>NZ_CP086067.1:0-4466844 GCF_020783375.1 Stutzerimonas chloritidismutans
GTGTCGGTGGAACTTTGGCAGCAGTGTGTTGAGCTTTTGCGCGATGAACTGCCTGCTCAGCAATTCAACACATGGATTCGTCCACTACAGGTGGAAGGCGATGGTGATGAGCTGCGCGTCTATGCGCCCAATCGCTTCGTGCTCGACTGGGTCAACGAAAAGTACCTTTCCCGATTGTTGGAACTGCTGTCGGAGCGTTCAAGCGGAATCGCTCCGGCGCTTTCTCTCCTTATAGGCAGTAAACGGACGTCATCCGCCGCTCTTCCTTCGGCTGCTGCTGCACGTGCTCAGCCACAGCCAATGGCTGTAAGCGCGCCTGCGCCGGCCATGCAGGCGCCACGCTTCGAGCCGTTGTCGGCTGACACCAGTGAACCCGAGCAGCCGCGTGTCGAGCGTACCGTGCAGGTCGAGGGTGGGCTCAAGCACACCAGCTACCTGAACCGGACCTTTACCTTCGAAAATTTCGTCGAGGGCAAATCCAACCAGTTGGCGCGAGCCGCTGCCTGGCAGGTTGCCGACAATCCCAAGCATGGCTACAACCCGCTTTTTCTGTACGGCGGTGTTGGCCTGGGTAAGACTCACCTGATGCATGCAGTGGGTAATCACCTGCTGAAGAAGAACCCCAACGCCAAAGTGGTTTACCTGCACTCCGAGCGCTTCGTGGCCGATATGGTCAAGGCACTGCAGCTCAATGCCATCAACGAGTTCAAGCGCTTCTATCGCTCGGTCGATGCGCTGCTGATCGACGATATCCAGTTCTTCGCCAAAAAAGAGCGTTCGCAAGAAGAGTTCTTTCACACCTTCAACGCGCTGCTCGAAGGTGGCCAGCAGGTCATCCTCACCAGTGACCGCTATCCCAAGGAAATCGACGGCCTTGAGGAACGTCTGAAATCGCGTTTTGGCTGGGGGCTGACCGTTGCCGTCGAGCCGCCCGAGCTTGAGACTCGTGTAGCGATCCTGATGAAGAAGGCGGACCAGGCGAAGGTGGACCTGCCCCACGACGCGGCTTTCTTCATTGCCCAGCGGATCCGTTCGAACGTCCGTGAACTCGAAGGAGCGCTGAAGCGGGTCATCGCCCATGCTCACTTCATGGGGCGCGATATCACGATCGAACTGATTCGCGAATCGCTGAAGGACTTGCTGGCGTTGCAGGATAAGCTGGTCAGCGTCGACAATATCCAGCGCACCGTGGCCGAGTACTACAAGATCAAGATCTCCGACTTGCTGTCGAAGCGGCGATCACGATCGGTCGCCCGACCGCGGCAGGTGGCCATGGCCCTGTCCAAGGAGCTGACCAACCACAGCCTCCCGGAGATCGGCGACGCGTTCGGTGGGCGGGATCACACCACGGTTCTGCATGCTTGCCGTAAGATCGCCGAACTACGGGAAACTGACGCGGATATACGTGAAGATTACAAGAATTTGCTGCGAACTTTGACAACCTGAGTGCGACCTAATCTATAGGCAAGGGACCAGACCATGCATTTCTCCATTCAGCGCGAAGCCCTGTTGAAACCCCTGCAGCTGGTTGCTGGCGTCGTTGAGCGCCGTCAGACCTTGCCGGTGCTGTCCAACGTATTGCTTGTGGTGCAAGGACAGCAATTGTCGTTGACCGGTACCGATCTCGAAGTCGAACTGGTCGGGCGTGTTGCCCTTGAAGAGGCCGCCGAGCCAGGCGAGATCACCGTTCCGGCGCGCAAACTCATGGACATTTGCAAGAGCCTGCCGAGCGATGCGCTGATCAATATCCGTCTCGATGATCAGAAGGTTGTTATCAAGTCCGGGCGCAGCCGCTTTACCCTTTCAACTTTGCCGGCCAATGACTTCCCTACGGTTGAAGAAGGCCCAGGTTCGCTTTCCTTCACCGTCGAACAGGGCAAGCTGCGCAAGCTGATCGAGCGCAGCAGCTTTGCCATGGCGCAGCAGGACGTTCGCTACTACCTCAACGGTATGCTCATCGAGGTTTCAAGCGGAATGCTGCGCGCGGTAGCGACGGACGGCCACCGCCTGGCGATGTGCTCGATGCAGGCGGGGATCGAGCAACCCGATCGGCATCAGGTCATCGTGCCGCGTAAGGGTATCCTCGAGCTCGCGCGGCTGCTCAATGATCAGGACGCCGAGGTCAGCATCGTTCTGGGCCAGCACCATATTCGCGCCACCACTGGCGAGTTCACCTTCACCTCCAAGCTGGTGGATGGCAAGTTCCCGGACTATGAGCGCGTGCTGCCGCGTGGTGGTGACAAGCTTGTGGTGGGAGATCGTCAGTTGCTGCGTGAAGCGTTCAGTCGCACGGCGATTCTCTCCAACGAAAAGTACCGCGGAATTCGTCTGCAGCTGGAAAGTGGGCTGTTGAAGATTCAGGCGAACAACCCCGAACAGGAAGAAGCTGAGGAAGAGGTTGCGGTGGACTACAACGGCAGTTCGTTGGAGATCGGTTTCAATGTCAGCTATCTGCTCGATGTGCTGGGCGTGATGACCACCGAACAGGTGCGTCTGATTCTGTCTGACGCGAACAGCAGTGCTCTGGTTCAGGAATTCGATAACGACGATTCCGCATATGTCGTGATGCCGATGCGTCTGTAAACCAGCTTCATGTCCCTCAGTCGCCTTTCCGTCACCGGGGTCCGCAATCTGCACCCGGTGACGTTATCTCCCTCCTCTCGAATCAACATCCTCTTCGGCGATAACGGTAGCGGAAAAACCAGCCTGCTCGAAGCCATTCACCTGCTCGGGCTGGCGCGCTCGTTTCGTAGCATTCGGCTGAACCCCGTCATCACCTATGAACAATCAGCGTGCACCGTTTTTGGTCAAGTTGATCTGCCAGATCAGCACAGTCGTGCGTTGGGGGTTTCCCGGGATCGTAGCGGTGACGTCCGGATCCGTATCGATGGACAGGGGGTCAGGTCAGCCGCGGAGCTTGCCGATACGCTGCCTTTGCAACTGATCAATCCAGATAGTTTCCGCCTTCTCGAAGGCGCACCGAAATTACGTAGGCAGTTTCTTGATTGGGGCGTGTTCCACGTGGAACATCGGTTCATGCCAGCCTGGCTACGCATGCAGCAGGCGCTCCGGCAACGGAACTCGTGGCTGCGGCATGGTACACTGGACGGCGCTTCGGATGCGGCCTGGAGCCGGGAACTGACGCTGGCAAGTGATGAAATTGACGGATATCGACGGGCCTATATTCAGGCACTTAAACCTGTATTTGAATCGACCCTCGCGGCCTTGCTCGACTTGGACGGCCTGAGGCTGAGTTATTACAGGGGATGGGATAAAGACCGCTCCTTGACTGATGTGCTGGTGTCTTCGCTGGAACGGGATAGGTCATTAGGGCACACCCAATCCGGGCCGCAGCGTGCGGATCTGCGATTGAAGGTTGGCAATCACAACGCGGCTGAAGTGCTATCGCGCGGCCAGCAGAAATTGGTGGTGTGTGCATTGCGTATTGCTCAGGGCCATCTGGTTAGCGAAACCAAGCGCGGTCAGTGCATCTATCTTGTCGACGACCTGCCGTCCGAACTGGACGCCCAACATAGGTTGGCGCTGTGCAAGTTGCTTGAGCAACTTAACTGTCAGGTGTTTATCACCTGCGTAGATTCATCCATTTTGCAAGAAGGCTGGCATGAACAGACGCCAGTCTCAATGTTTCACGTGGAACATGGGCAAATTACCCAGATCCACGGCCCCTCGGGAGTGAAGGCATGAGCGAAAACCACACGTACGATTCGTCGAGCATCAAGGTACTCAAAGGCCTTGATGCAGTGCGCAAGCGCCCTGGCATGTACATCGGCGATACCGACGACGGCACCGGTTTGCATCACATGGTCTTCGAGGTCGTCGATAACTCGATCGACGAAGCGCTGGCCGGGCATTGCAGCGACATCTCCATCACCATCCATACCGATGAATCCATCACCGTTCGCGACAACGGTCGCGGCATTCCGGTGGATATCCATGAGGAAGGTGTTTCGGCGGCAGAGGTCATCATGACCGTGTTGCACGCCGGCGGTAAGTTCGATGACAACTCCTACAAGGTATCCGGTGGACTCCACGGCGTGGGTGTTTCGGTGGTCAACGCGCTGTCCGAGGAGTTGATGCTGACCATCCGCCGCGAGGGCAAGGTCTGGGAACAGCTCTACCGTCATGGCGTGCCCCAGGCACCTTTGGCTCCGGTAGGTGAAACTGATACCTCGGGTACACAGATTCACTTCAAGCCGTCGTCCGAGACCTTCCAGAACATCCATTTCAGCTGGGATATTCTGGCCAAGCGTCTGCGCGAACTGTCATTCCTGAACTCGGGTGTCGGTATCGTCCTGCGGGACGAGCGTACCGCCAAGGAAGAGCTGTTCAAGTACGAGGGCGGTCTGAGCGCGTTCGTTGCTTACCTGAACACAAACAAAACCCCCGTCAACGAGGTGTTTCACTTCAACGTTCAGCGTGACGACGGCGTTGGTGTCGAGGTGGCGCTGCAGTGGAACGACAGCTTTAACGAGAACATTCTCTGCTTTACCAACAATATTCCTCAGCGTGACGGCGGTACTCACCTGGCCGGCTTCCGCTCCGCGCTGACGCGAAACTTGAATTCCTACATTGAGCAGGAAGGCCTGGCCAAGAAGCACAAGATCGCCACTACCGGCGACGATGCCCGCGAAGGCCTGACTGCGATCATTTCGGTGAAGGTTCCGGATCCTAAGTTCAGCTCGCAGACCAAGGACAAACTGGTTTCCTCGGAAGTGAAAACGGCCGTGGAACAGGAGATGGGCAAGTACTTCGGTGATTTCCTCCTCGAGCATCCGGGCGAGGCCAAGGCCGTGGTCGGCAAGATGATCGACGCCGCCCGTGCTCGCGAGGCTGCGCGCAAGGCTCGGGAAATGACCCGTCGTAAAGGCGCTCTGGATATCGCCGGCCTGCCGGGCAAACTTGCTGACTGCCAGGAAAAGGATCCCGCGCTTTCCGAACTCTACATAGTGGAGGGTGATTCTGCGGGTGGCTCGGCCAAGCAAGGTCGTAACCGCAAGACTCAAGCAATTTTGCCGCTCAAGGGCAAGATCCTTAACGTCGAGAAGGCGCGTTTCGACAAGATGATCTCATCCCAGGAAGTGGGCACCCTGATTACTGCTCTGGGCTGTGGTATCGGGCGTGAAGAGTACAACATCGACAAGCTGCGCTATCACAACATCATCATCATGACCGACGCCGACGTCGACGGTTCGCACATCCGGACGCTGCTGTTGACCTTCTTCTTCCGCCAGCTGCCTGAGCTGATCGAGCGCGGCTATGTATATATCGCCCAGCCGCCGCTCTATAAGGTCAAGCGTGGCAAGCAGGAGCAGTACATCAAGGACGACGAGGCGATGGAGGAATACCTCACCCAGTCGGCCCTGGAAGACGCCAGCCTGCACGTCAATGAGCATGCCCCAGGCCTTTCTGGTGGAGCGCTGGAGAAGCTGGTCAACGATTACCGTACGGTGATGAAAACTCTGCAGCGCCTATCGCGTCTGTATCCGTTGGAGTTGACTGAACACTTCATCTACCTGCCGCGTGTTTCAGTAGAGCAGTTGGCCGATCACACCGCGATGCAGGCCTGGCTGGAGCAGTACAGCGCGCAACTCAAGGTCGGTGAACGCTCCGGTTTGATCTACAACGTCAGCTTGCGTGAAGACAAAGAGCGCCACCTGTGGCTACCGGAAGTCGAGATTAGCTCCCACGGCCTGGCCAGCTACATCACCTTCAACCGTGATTTCTTCGCCAGCAACGATTACCGGACGGTAACTGCTCTCGGTGAGAAGCTGAACAGCCTGCTCGAAGAGGGAGCCTATGTTCAGCGCGGTGAGCGCAAAAAGCAGGTATCCACCTTCAAGCAAGCGCTGGAATGGTTGATGACCGAAGGCACGCGCCGCCACAGCGTTCAGCGATACAAGGGACTGGGCGAGATGAACCCGGATCAACTGTGGGAAACCACCATGGATCCAAACGTACGGCGCATGTTGAAAGTGACGATCGAAGATGCCATTGGTGCAGATCAGATCTTCAATACCCTAATGGGCGATGCAGTTGAACCGCGTCGCGACTTCATCGAAACCAACGCTCTGGCAGTGTCTAATCTGGACTTCTGATTCGCCGCCGTTCCAGACCAAGGCAACAAAACACAACCCCGACTCACAAGGTCGGGGTTTTTGTTTTTAGGGATAGGTTGTCTAAATCGAACTGACTGTTTTAATCAATTTCGAAATAGACCCCTTCCGGCGTAAGGTTGCTTCATTCGAGATTCATCACCTGACCGAGCCCTCCGGGCCACCATAGTTCACGAGGACAGTTGCCAATGTTGGACACCAATCTCAAGACCCAGTTGAAAGCCTACCTGGAGAAGGTCACCCAGCCCTTCGAGATCGTCGCGTCCCTCGATGACGGCGAGAAATCCCGGGAGCTGCTGAGCCTGCTGCAGGACATCGCCGAGCTCAGCGACAAGATCACCCTCAAGACCGATGGCAACGATGCGCGCAAGCCGTCGTTCTCGCTCAACCGCATCGGCGGCAACATCAGCCTGCGTTTTGCCGGCATCCCTATGGGTCACGAATTCACCTCGCTGGTCCTGGCCCTGCTGCAGGTCGGCGGTCATCCGTCGAAGACTGCACCGGAAGTGATCGAGCAGATCAGGGCGCTGGATGGCGACTACAGCTTCGAAACCTACTTCTCGCTGTCCTGCCAGAACTGCCCTGACGTGGTTCAGGCGCTGAACCTGATGGCCGTGCTCAACCCGAACATCAAGCATGTGGCCATCGACGGCGCACTGTTCCAGGACGAGGTCGAAGCGCGCCAGATCATGTCGGTGCCGAGCATCTACCTCAACGGCGAGCTGTTCACCCAGGGTCGCATGAGTGAGGAAGAGATCCTCGCCAAGCTCGATACCGGCTCCAGCGCCCGTGACGCCGAGAAGCTCAAGGCCAAGGACGCCTTCGACGTGCTGGTGGTCGGCGGTGGCCCGGCTGGCGCCGCAGCGGCCATCTACGCGGCGCGCAAGGGCATCCGCACCGGTGTCGCAGCCGAGCGCTTCGGCGGTCAGGTGCTGGACACCATGGCCATCGAGAACTTCATCTCGGTGAAGGAAACCGAAGGCCCGAAACTGGCCCGCGCGCTGGAAGAGCATGTGCGCGAGTACGAGGTCGACATCATGAACCTGCAGCGCGCCAGCCAGCTGATCCCGGCCGGCGAAGACGGCCTGCACCGCGTGCAGTTCGAGAACGGCGGCGAGCTCAAGGCCAAGACCCTGATCCTCGCCACCGGCGCGCGCTGGCGCGAAATGAACGTGCCGGGCGAGCAGGAATACCGCGGCCGTGGCGTCGCCTACTGTCCGCACTGCGACGGCCCGCTGTTCAAGGGCAAGCGCGTGGCGGTGATTGGCGGCGGCAACTCTGGTGTCGAAGCGGCCATCGACCTGGCCGGTATCGTCGCTCATGTGACCCTGCTCGAGTTCGGCGAGGAACTGCGTGCCGATGCCGTGCTGCAGCGCAAGCTCAACAGCCTGCCCAACGTCCGCGTGCTGAAGATGGCGCAGACCACCGAGGTCCAGGGCGACGGCCAGAAGGTCACCGGCCTGGTCTACAAGGACCGCACTAACGACGAGCTGCACAACGTCGAGCTGGAAGGCATCTTCGTGCAGATCGGCCTGCTGCCCAACAGCGAGTGGCTCAAGGGCACCCTGGAGCTGTCGCGCTTCGGCGAGATCATCGTCGACGCCAAGGGCCAGACCAGCATTCCCGGTGTGTTCGCCGCCGGTGACGTGACCACGGTGCCGTACAAGCAGATCGTGATCGCCGTCGGTGAAGGCGCCAAGGCCTCGCTGAGCGCCTTCGATCACCTGATCCGGTCGTCCGCGCCGGCCTGAATCGAAGCGCAATAAAGAAGGGGAGCAGCCGCGAGGTTGCTCCCCTTTTTCATTGCGTGCCGTTTGCTAGGCGAGCGCCGGACTGTGAAGCACGCAGCGATTGCGCCCTTCGTGTTTTGCCTGATACAGCGCCTGATCGGCTTGTTGCAGCAGACGTTCGTAATCCGGATGGCCGTCATGCACTGCCATACCGATGCTGACGGTGACCTGCAGAACTGCTCCATTGGATAGACGGAACTGCTCACGGGCGATGCGCTCGCGCAACTTCTCTGCCGCGGCAAACGCCTTGTTGGCATCTATGTCCACTAGTACCAGCAGGAACTCTTCGCCGCCCAGGCGGAACGCATAGTCGCCACCGCGGGTGTTGCTGGCCAGCAGCGCACCGACCTGCTGCAGAATCTGGTCACCGCCGTCATGGCCATGGGTGTCGTTGATGCGCTTGAAGTGGTCGACATCGATGGCGAGCACGCCGAAGGTGTTGTTCGACTGGCGCGCGTAAAGCACTTCCTTGGCCATCACCACCGGCAGGAACTTGCGGTTGAGTAGCCGCGTCAGCACGTCTCGGCCGGCCTCCAGGTCGTTGGCCTGTTCGAACAGGCTGTCGAGCAAAAACTTGATCGAGCGGGTCTGTTCGCGGATCTGATGCAGCTTGCCCAGCCGCGCACTGGCGTCCTGCAGCCCGCCAATGGCTTTGAGCTCCTGATCGATGCGCTCGATATAGTCGAGGATACTGGCGCTTTCCGGTGAACCCTGGAACGCGTGGGAGGCCTTGTGGCGGAACCACAGGCCGAACTCGGAACCCGCCAGTTGCGGCAGCGCGCCGGTCAGGTTGCCGATCGCCAGGTCGAACATCAGCTGATTCTCCCAATCAAGCAGTGCCGCGCGCTGTCGCTCTTTTTCGACGCCGATGTTCTGCGAGACGGAGAACAGCCGATAGGCCTCCTCGGCGCGGGAGTTGCGATCGTGAGACTGGGAATAGGCGAAGCAGATGATCTCCACCGCCAAGTCGATCAGGTCGGAACCCATGCGGGCCGCTTTGCGTCGCACTGGCTCGGCGAGATCTCGCTGTTCCAGCAACTGGCGCAGGCGGCCCTTGAGCGAGCGGGAGCCGCGCAGCACCAGGCTGACCGGAATCTCGATGCGGGCGTGGATGTCGCCGACCTTTCGCTGCAGGTCGATGACGGCGTCGAGGTCGCTATGGGCCGTCGACGAACATACCGTGACGATCCACTTCTGCATCGATTTGCCGAGGCGGTTCTTCACCTGATCGTGGGACAGGAAGCTGGCCGAATGGGGATCGGCAAGCATCTGGGAATAGAAATGCTCGGCCAGCTCGGCGCTCTTTTCTTCGGCAACGGCCTGCAGTGCGATAGCCGCTTCGGTAGGATAGCCGTCCAGCAGGCGCAGCCATTCTGCGACCAGCTGGTGGTTGGGTATTTGCTGCATAGGGGACTCGTGAAGCTGAGGCGCGCGTCCCTGCCCTGCCTCAGCGTAGTGATCAGAGGGTCGGGCGACCCTGAGCTTCGAGCTGGCTGACTTGCGCGTTGATCCAATCTTCGGCGCGTTGATTGAGCTCGGCGATGGCCCGCGGGCTCTCGCTGTCGGCGAACATGGCTGGGCCGATCACCACATGGATAGTGCCGGGACGCTTGCCCCAACCGGCCTTCGGCCAGAACATGCCGGCGTTGTGCGCGATGGGCAGCACTGGCAGACCGGCGTTGACTGCCAGGGCCGCGCCGCTGCGGGAGAACTTGCCCTGCTCACCCACTGGTACGCGGGTGCCTTCCGGGAATATCAGCACCCAGGCGCCCTGCTCCAGACGCTCGTGACCCTGCTTGGCGACCTGGCGCAGCGCTGCCTTGGGGTTGTCGCGATCAATGGCGATCGGCTTGAGCAGCATGATCGCCCAGCCGAAGAACGGCACGCGCAACAACTCACGCTTGAGCACCTGAGTCAGCGGCTCGAAATAGGCCGAGAGAAAGAAGGTTTCCCAGGTGCTCTGGTGCTTGGCCAGGATCACGCAGGGACGCGCCGGCACATTTTCCGCGCCATGCACCTCGTAGCGCAGGCCAACCAGCGTCTTGCCCAACCACACGGCGCAGCGACACCAGTTCTGTACCACGAAGCGATAGCGCGCGCGGAACGCCATGAACGGGGCGAACACCAGACTCACCAGGCACCAGGCGAACGCGGTGAACGCCAGCATGAAGTAGAACAGGGCGATACGAACGGGTAACAGGAGGCTCATCGAGAACTCTCGAGTAGATGATCGACAACAGCGGCAAGGTCATCGAAGACCCGAGTGCCCGGCGGCAGAGCACCCTCCAGGGTGCGCAGGCCTTTGCCGGTCCTGACCAGATAAGGCACGCCGCCGAGCAGCATGCCGGCGTGTAGATCGCGGTGACTGTCGCCTACCACCGGTACACCCTTCAGGTCCGCCAGGCCGAAATGCTCGGCGATGCTGCGGAACATTCCAGGCTTCGGCTTGCGGCAGTTGCAGCCGTCGTCCGGGCCGTGTGGGCAGTGCACGATCAGGTCGATGCGCCCGCCCTGCTCCATCACCAGCTGCTGCATCTTGAAATGCATGTCGCCGAGGGTGCTCAGATCGAACTTGCCGCGCGCGACACCGGACTGGTTGGTGGCCACCGCCACCGTCCAGCCGGCTTTGCACAGCCGCGCGATGGCTTCCAGCGACCCGGGAATGGGGATCCACTCCTCCAGCGACTTCACGTACTCGTCGGAGTCCTCGTTGATTACCCCATCGCGGTCCAGCACGATCAGCTTCACGGGCTTAGCCAAGTGCGGAAATATCGGCAACGCCAAGGAACAGTCCTCTCAGCCGGGCCAGCAAGGCATAACGGTTGGCACGTACCGAAGCGTCTTCGGCATTTACCAGCACCGCCTCGAAGAAGGCATCCACCGGGCCACGCAGGTGCGCCAAACGCTCCAGCGCTTCGCGGTACTGACGCGCGGCGGCCAACGGTTGTACCGCCTGCTCGGCCTGCTGAATCGCCGAGTACAGCGAGAACTCGGTGGCGTTGTCGAACCAGCGTGGCTCTACCGCTTCCGGCAGCTTCGCATCGAACTTGCTCAGCAGGTTGGAGACGCGCTTGTTGGCGGCAGCCAGGGATGCCGCTTCCGGCAATGTGCGGAACGCCTGCACGGCCTGCACGCGCTGGTCGAAGTCCAGCGCCGAACCGGGCTGCACGGCACGCACCGACAGGTAGGCAGCGACGTCGACGCCTTCGTCCTCGTAGCGCGCACGCAGGCGATCGAATATGAACTCCAGGACCTGATCGGCGAGGCCGGCCGACTTGACCTGCGTACCGAACTGGCCGATGGCGAAGTTCACTGCCTCGACCAGATTCAGGTCCAGCTGCTTCTCGATGAGGATGCGCAGCACGCCAAGGGCGGCGCGGCGCAGGGCGTAGGGATCCTTGGAGCCGGTCGGCAGCATGCCGATGCCGAAGATCCCGACCAGGGTGTCGAGCTTGTCCGCCACGGCCACAGCTGCGCCAGTGAGTGTGCTCGGCAGCTCGCCGCCGGCACCGCGCGGCATGTACTGCTCGTTTAGCGCCAGCGCCACATCTTCCGGCTCGCCGTCGTTGAGCGCGTAGTAGTAACCGGCAACGCCCTGCATTTCCGGAAACTCGCCAACCATCTCGGTGGCCAGGTCGCACTTACAGAGCAGGCCGGCGCGCGCGGCGCGCTGCTTGTCGCCGCCGGTACGCTCGGCGATCAGCCCGGCCAGGCGCGAGACGCGCTCGGCCTTGTCATACACGGTGCCGAGCTGGGCCTGGAATACCACGTTTTTCAGGCGTTCGTTGAAGCTGTCGAGCTTCTGCTTCTTGTCCTGCTTGAAGAAGAACTCGGCGTCGGTCAGGCGCGGGCGTACGACTTTCTCGTTGCCGGAAACGATCTGCGCCGGGTCCTTCGATTCGATGTTCGCCACAGTGATGAAGCGCGGCAGCAGCCTGCCGTTGGCGTCCAGCAGGCAGAAGTACTTCTGGTTGTCCTGCATGGTGGTGATCAGCGCTTCCTGCGGCACTTCGAGGAAGCGTTCCTCGAACGAGCAGACCAGCGGCACCGGCCACTCGACCAGCGCGGTCACTTCATCGAGCAGCGCCGGCGGCACGATGGCCGTACCGTTCTGCTCGGCAGCCAGCTGCTCGACGCGCTTGGCGATCAGCTCGCGGCGCTCGGCGAAGTCGGCGATCACATGGGCGCCACGCAGGTCTTCCAGATAGCTGGAAGGCTTGGAAATATGCACCTGGCCCGGGCTGTGGAAGCGGTGGCCGCGGGATTCGCGCCCGGCACGCTGGGCGAGGATCTCGCAATCGATCACCTGCTCGCCGAAGAGCATCACCAGCCACTGGGTCGGACGGACGAATTCTTCCTTGCGTGCAGCCCAGCGCATGCGCTTGGGGATCGGCAGATCGTTCAGCGAGGCCTCGACGATGCCTGGCAGCAGCTGGGTGGCCGGCTGGCCCTCGATGGTACGGCTGAACTTGAGCTTCGGCCCGCTGCGATCGATCTCGGCAAGGTCGACGCCACACTTGCGGGCAAAGCCCAGGGCGGCCTGGGTCGGCTCACCGTCGGCGTCGAAGGCGGCCTGCATCGGCGGGCCGTCGAGGTTGATGCTGCGATCAGGCTGCTGAGTCGCCAGCTGCTCGACCAGCACTGCCAGGCGGCGCGGCGCGGCGTAGGCCTGGGCTTTCACGAAGTCCAGGCCGGCGTCCTTCAGGCCCTTCTCGATACCGGCGCAGAAAGCTTCGGCCAGCTTGGCGAGCGCCTTCGGTGGCAGTTCTTCGGTACCCAGTTCGACGAGAAAATCCAGTGCACTCATTCTGCAGCCTCCAGCTTGGCCAGCACTTCGTCACGCAGTTCGGGGGTGGCCATGGGGAAGCCGAGTTTGGCCCGTGCCAGGAGGTAGCTCTGGGCGATCGAGCGGGCCAGGCTGCGCACGCGCAGGATGTATTGCTGGCGCGCGGTGACCGAAATGGCACGGCGGGCATCGAGCAGGTTGAAGGTGTGCGACGCCTTGACCACCATTTCGTAGGCCGGCAGCGGCAGCTCGGCAGCCATCAGACGGTTGGCCTCGCTCTCGTAGAAATCGAAGAGTTCGAACAGCTTCGGCACATTGGCGTGCTCGAAGTTGTAGGTCGACTGCTCCACCTCGTTCTGGTGGAACACATCGCCGTAGGTCACGGTGCCGAACGGGCCATCGGCCCAGATCAGGTCGTAGACCGAGTCGACGCCCTGCAGGTACATGGCCAGGCGCTCGAGACCGTAGGTGATCTCGCCGGTGACCGGGTAGCACTCCACGCCGCCGACCTGCTGGAAGTAGGTGAACTGGGTGACTTCCATGCCGTTGAGCCAGACTTCCCAGCCCAGACCCCAGGCGCCCAGGGTCGGCGATTCCCAGTTGTCCTCGACGAAGCGTACGTCGTGCACCGAGGTGTCGACGCCGATGCGGCGTAGCGACTCCAGGTACAGGTCCTGGATGTTGTCCGGGTTGGGCTTGAGCACCACCTGGAACTGGTAGTAGTGCTGCAGGCGGTTGGGGTTCTCGCCATAGCGGCCATCGGCCGGGCGGCGCGAAGGCTGAACATAGGCGGCGTTCCAGGTCTCGGGACCGATGGCGCGCAGGAAGGTGGCGGTGTGGAATGTACCGGCGCCCATTTCCATGTCATAGGGCTGCAGGACCACGCAACCCTGCTCGGCCCAGTAGCTTTGCAGGGCGAGGATCAGGTCTTGGAAGGTGCGCACGGCAGGCGTAGTCTGGCTCAAAATTTCACCTGTGCTGGGCTTCGACAGAAAGCCTCGAAGTATACCCCCCGCATGGTCGCGCTTGCGATGGTTTCGGCCATCGGACGAGGCCTGCGCAAGGAGACGACATGCCACGTTGCGCCTGGTGCGGCACGGACCCGCTGTACATCGACTACCACGATCGCGAATGGGGCGTACCGGCCCGCGATCCGCAGGTACTGTTCGAATTCCTCTTGCTCGAAGCCTTTCAGGCCGGGCTCTCCTGGATCACCGTGTTGCGCAAGCGCGAGCGCTACCGGCAGGTGCTGTTCGGTTTCGATGCCGAACGCCTGGCGCGCATGAGCGATGCCGAGATCGACGAGCGCATGCTGGACCCCGGCATCATCCGCAACCGTCTCAAGCTCAAGGCGGCGCGGCAGAATGCCCGCGCCTGGTTGCAGCTGGAGGATCCGGTGGGTTTCGTCTGGTCGTTCGTCGGCGGCGAGCCGAAGATCAACCGCTTCGAGCGCATCGATCAGGTGCCGGCGGTCTCCCCTGAGGCCGAGGCGATGAGCCGCGCGCTTAAGAAGGCCGGCTTCAGCTTCGTCGGCCCGACCATCTGCTACGCCTACATGCAGGCCTGCGGCATGGTCATGGACCACCTGACCGATTGCCAGCGCCACGCCGAGCTGGCCGGGATGCTTGAAACACTGCACGCCTGAGCTGCCAGGATGTATGTCGTTGCCGCCGCTGCGCCTGAAAGCTGGCGACGGTTGCAGGTAGACTAGGCAACCTGAAAATTTCGGAGTGCGGTGTGGAAAAGCTCAAAGGTGCCATCGTCGTCGGCTCCCTGCGACTGTTCGCTCGACTGCCCTGGCGCATGGTCCAGGGCCTGGGCTCGATGATCGGCTGGCTGATGTGGAAGCTGCCGAACGGCTCGCGGGACGTCGCGCGAATCAACCTGCACAAGTGCTTCCCCGAGCTGAGCTCGGCGGAACTCGACGCCCTGCTCGGCCGCACCCTGCGTGAAACCGGCATGACCTTCACCGAAAGCGCCTGCGCCTGGATCTGGCCGGCAGAAAAGACCCTGAAACTGGTCCGCGAAGTCGACGGCCTGGACGTGCTGCAAGCGGCGCTGGCCTCGGGCAAGGGCGTGGTCGGTATCACCAGTCACCTGGGCAATTGGGAAGTGCTCAATCATTTCTACTGCGCGCAATGCAAGCCGATCATCTTCTACCGACCGCCGAAACTGAAGGCGGTGGACGATCTGCTGCGCCAGCAGCGTGTGCAGCTGGGCAATCGCGTCGCGCCCTCGACCAGGGAAGGCATTCTCAGCGTCATCAAGGAGGTTCGGCGTGGTGGTGCGGTCGGTATTCCGGCGGACCCCGAGCCGAGCGAAGGCAGTGGTATCTTCGTGCCCTTCTTCGCCACCCAGGCGCTGACCAGCAAGTTCGTGCCCGGCATGCTCGCCGGCGGCAAGGCGGTTGGGGTGTTCCTTCATGCATTGCGTCTGGAGGACGGTTCGGGCTACAAGGTCGTCCTCGAGGCCGCACCCGAAGGGATGTACAGCGAAGAGGCGGAAACTGGCGTAGCGGCGATGAGCGCAATGATCGAGAAGTATGTGCGCGCCTATCCCAGCCAGTACATGTGGACCATGAAGCGCTTCAAGAAACGCCCCGCCGGCGAGAAGCGCTGGTACTGATCAGGCTCAAACAACAACAACAGGGACGAGCGCATGCAAAACCAGAGACAGCATCCGCGTACCAACATGAAGTGCCGCATCCGCATAGCGCATCCGGCCTTTGGCGAGGTCTTCGCGCAGACCCGTGATCTATCCGATGGCGGCGTCTATGTCCGGCATCCGGAGCTGGTGGTGCTGCATCCCGGCGACGAGGTGACCGGCCAGGTCCAGGACCTGCCGATTCCGGCGCCGGAACTGCGAATGGTGGTGATGCGGGTGGATGCCGAAGGGGTCGGCCTGCAGTTCGTGCACGAAACCTGACCGCTGGCCGCGGCGTGCCGGTTCAGTCGGGCGTCAGCCGGTCGAGCCGGCGCAGGAATACGGTCATTTCCTTTTCCGCCTGCTTGTCGCCCTGGGCGTTCGCCGCGGCGATTCCGCGCTCCCACGCCTGATGGGCGCCGGGCTTGTCGCCGTCGGCCTGCAGCGCCTTGCCCAGCAGTTTCCAGGCAGCGGAGTATTTCGGATCGAGTTCGACGCAGCGGCGAAGGTGCTCTGCCGCCCGCCCCGGCTGCCCGGCATCCATGTAGCCCTTGCCGAGGCCGAAACGCAGCATCGGATTGTCCATGCCTTGGGAAAGCATCTTTTCCAGCGATTCGAGCATCTTGAAGACCTTTTCGGTGCAGCGCTCCGGGGCGTTTCCTCACTTTAGTGCATCGCCGCCGCCGGGCAATAGCGGCAGCATACGCCATTGGTCTTAGCTGCTGCGGGGCTTTCGCCGTCTTGGTGTGGGCTGGGTCGCAAGCGGCTCAGTGGGCCTCGTTGACCGCGCTGAGAAACTCCCGGGTGCGTTCCTCGCGCGGGTTGTTGAACAGCTCGTCCGGGCTGCCCTGTTCGTGAATCCGGCCCTGATGGAAGAAGCACACCCGATCGGCGAACTCACGGGCAAAGCCCATCTGGTGGGTCACCATCAGCATCGTCAGGTTGTGCGCCTCGCCGAGGCGGCGGATGACATTGAGCACTTCGCCGCAGAGTTCCGGGTCCAGCGCCGAGGTCACTTCGTCGAACAGCATCACCTTCGGCCGCATCGCCAGTGCGCGGGCAATCGCCACGCGCTGTTGCTGACCGCCGGAGAGTTGCGCCGGGAAGTGCTCCAGCTTGTCCTCCAGGCCGACCATGGCCAGCAGCTCCTCTGCCCGCTCGCGGGCCTCGCGCTTGCTCAGCCCGAGCACCTGCACCGGCGCTTCCATGACGTTCTGCAACGCGTTCATGTGCGGGAACAGGTTGAAGCTCTGGAACACCATGCCGACCTTGCCACGCACCCGTCGCAGGTGACGGGCATTGGCCGGCACCAACTGGCCGCTGGCGTCGGGCATGTGCGTCAGCGGCTCGCCGTCGACCTCGATCACGCCCTCGTCAATGCCTTCCAGGGTCATCAGCACCCGCAACAGGGTGGATTTGCCCGAGCCGCTGGGGCCGATGATCGCGACCTTCTCGCCTTCCTCGATCTGCAGGTCGAGCCCGTCGAGCACGGTCAGTTCACCGTAGCGCTTGGTCACGCCGGCGAAGCGAACCAAAGGTTGCGCCTGCTCCGGCTGTTGCGGCGTCGGGTTCAGGGTGTCCGTGGACTGCATCGGCGTATTCATCGGGCCAGCTCCATGCGGTTTTCCAGACGGCGCACGCACCAGGCGAGGCCGAGGCTGAGAATGAGGAAGAACAGGCCGACCATGGTGATCGGCTCCAGATAGCGGAAACTCTCGGAGCCGATGTTCTTGGCCCGCTGCATGATTTCCACCACGGTGATCGCCGACAGCACCGGCGTGTCCTTGAGAATCGAGATCAGGTAGTTGCCCAGCGCCGGCAGCACCGGACGCAACGCCTGCGGCAGGATCACGTCGCGGTAGGCGGTCCAGGGCTTCATGTTCAGCGCGGTGACGGCTTCCCATTGCGAACGGGGCACCGCATCCAGGCCGGCGCGGTACACCTCGGCGGTGTAGCAGGCGTAGTGCAGGGCGATACCGATGATGCCCGCCTGCATCGCGCTGAGGTTGAGGCCGTAGTTGGGGAACACGTAGAACAGGAAGTACACCTGAATCAGCAGCGGTGTGCTGCGGATGAACTCGATCAGCCCGGTGATCGGCCAGGATAGCCAGCGCAGGCGGCTGCGACGGCCAATGGCGAGGAACAAACCGAGCACCACGGCAATGGCGAAACCGGCCAGGGCGATGCCGATGGTGGTCAGCGAGGCATCCAGCAGGCGCGGCAGGATCTCGCGGGCGAATTGCCAGTCGAAGAAATTCATGACAGGCCTCCGCGCATCCGCCCGCGGGCCAGCCGGCGTTCCAGCTGGCGCATGCCGAAGTTGATCGCCTGGGCCAGGACGAAGTAGATCACCAGCGCCAGGCCGAAGATCTCCATGGTCATCAGCGTCGCCTGATCCAGCTGGCGGGCGCGGAAGGCCAGATCCGACAGGGTGATCAGCGACACCAGCGAAGTGTTCTTCAGCAACTCGATCAGCAGGTTGGTGCCGGGCGGAATTGCCGCGAGCAACGCCTGCGGCAGGATGATTCGGCGCATGCGTGTCAGCGGCGTCATGTTCAGCGCCTGACAGGCTTCGTGCTGGCCCTGGTGTACCGAGCGGATCGCGCCGCGCAGCACCTCGGCCCCATAGGCACCGATGTTCAGACCCAGGCCGACCACTGCCACGGCGAAGGCGCTCATTTCGACATTGAACGGTGGCATCGGCAGCACGAAGTACAGCCAGAACAGCTGCACCAGCAGCGACGAGCCGCGGAAGACCTCGATGTAGGTGATGGCCAGCCAGCGCAATGGCGCCACCGGCGAAAGCCGCGCCAGCGCGGCGATCAGCGCGCAGGCGATGGCCAGCAGGGAGCCGAAGAAGGTCACCTTCATGGTGACCCAGGCACCCTGCAGCAGCAGAGGAAGCAGTTCGATCATGATGGCGCTATCCGGTTTTCCGGAGCGCTGAGCGAGGCTGCGCAAACAGCGGCGCAGCCTTGGTCAGCGTTCACAGGCGGGACAGCGGTCGGCGGCGCCAACCAGCCGCCCCGACGGGCTTCAGGCGCCGCAGAGCTCGGCGGCAGTCTTGTCGGTGACGTTGGAGCGATCGAAGCCGAATGGCTCGATGGTCTTCAGATGCTCCTCGCTGCCCAGCCACTGCTTGAGCTCGGCATTGACCGCGTCACGCAGCGCCTTGTCCTGCGGACGGAAGGCCAGCGCGCCGTAACCGGCACGGGCTGGATCGTCCTTGAAGTCGGCGATGGCCTCGACATCGTCACCGGCCTTGTCCGCCAGCCCCTTCATGGTCAGCTGGGTGCCGATGGCGGCATCGGCGCGACCACCGCGCACGGCCTGCAGCTGCGAGGTGGTATCCGGGACCTGCAGAATCTGCGAATCCTTGATGCCGGCCTTGCGCGCATAACCGAGGTTCACCGTGCCGGACATGATGGCGATCTTCACGTCTGGGTTGTTGGCGATGTCTTCGTAGCTGCGCAGGTTCTTCGGGTTGCCTTCGGCCACCAGCAGGGTGTCGAGCAGGCGGTAGTGCGGATCGGTGAACAGCACCTGCTTGCAGCGTTCAGGGGTGATGTACATGCCCGCTGCGATGAGGTCGAAGCGCCCGGCGCGCAGGCCGGGGATCAGCGAGCCCCACTCGGTCAGTACCGGTTTGATGGTGTCGATCTGCATGCGCTCGAACACCTTGCGCACGATCTCTGGCGATTCGCCGGTGACACTGCCGTCGAGAGCGGTGTAGGCGAAGGGGGTTTCATTGGCGTAGCCGATGCGGACGCTGCTGCTGTCCTTGATGTCTTCCAGGGTATCGGCCTGGGTCAGGCTGGCGAAACCGATGCTGGCCAGGGCGGCGCAGCCGATCAGCAGCCGGCGGGAGCGTGTCGGGATGGTGCTGTTCCTCATGGAGTTTCTCCTGTTCCTTGTAGAGACCCGAGGAATCGGATCGTTATTTGTCTAGGAGGGGCAATTGCTCGAGCTCATTTAGGGACTCTTCTGACGACGAATGGTGCGGTGAAACCGAGCGACGATAGCGTGGCTCAATCGTCAGGCCGCGCGGGCGGCAAGCCAGGAGGGTACAAAAGCTGGCCATAAAATGGAAATCGGAGGGCATCGGGATCGAATGGAGGCGATCGGTGGGAATGCCGTCTATTCCAGCTGATCGGGCCGGGAGTCGTGGGTAATTGAAAAAACGAAACGGCCCGCCGAGTGGCGGGCCGTCCATGCAGTAGCAATGATCGCTAGAAGAAGGTCAGACCGGCCTGGAACAGGCGCTCGACGTCGCGAATGTGCTTCTTGTCGACGAGGAACAGGATGACGTGGTCGCCGGACTCGATCCGTGTGTCGTCATGGGCGATCAGCACCTGGTCGTCGCGAATCACCGCGCCGATGGTGGTACCCGGGGGCAGCGCGATCTGCTCGATGGGGCGCCCGATCACCTTGCTCGAACGCGGATCGCCGTGGGCGATCACCTCGATGGCTTCGGCCGCGCCACGGCGCAGCGAGTGGGCGCTGACGATGTCGCCGCGGCGTACGTGGGTCAGCAGGGTACCGATGGTGGCGAGCTGCGGGCTGATGGCGATGTCGATCTCGCCACCCTGAACCAGATCGACGTAGGCCGGGTTGTTGATGATGCACATCACCTTGCGCGCGCCCAGCCGCTTGGCCAGCAGCGACGACATGATGTTGGCCTCGTCGTCGTTGGTCAGCGCGAGGAACACGTCCGCCTCGCTGATGTTCTCCTCGACCAGCAGGTCGCGGTCGGAAGCGCTGCCCTGCAGGATGATCGTGCTGTCCAGCGTGTCCGACAGGTAGCGACAGCGCGCCGGGTTCATCTCGATGATCTTCACCTGGTAACGGCTCTCGATCGCTTCGGCCAGCCGCTCGCCGATGTGGCCGCCACCGGCGATGACGATGCGCTTGTAGTTCTCGTCGAGCCGGCGCATTTCGCTCATCACCGCGCGGATATGGCCCCTGGCGGCGATGAAGAACACCTCGTCATCGGCCTCGATCACCGTGTCGCCACGGGGCAGGATGGCCTGGTTGCGACGGAAGATGGCGGCCACGCGGGTATCGACGTTGGGCATGTGACGGCGCAGTTGGCGCAGCTCCTGGCCGACCAGCGGCCCGCCGTAGTAGGCGCGCACCGCCACCAGCTGTGCCTTGCCTTCGGCGAAGTCGATTACCTGCAGCGAGCCGGGATGTTCGATCAGGCGCTTGATGTAGTTGGTGACCACCTGTTCCGGGCTGATCAGCACGTCGACCGGAATCGCCTCGTTGGCGAACAGACCGGAGCGCACCAAGTAGGCCGCTTCGCGCACGCGGGCGATCTTGGTCGGCGTATGGAACAGGGTGTAGGCGACCTGGCAGGCGACCATGTTGGTCTCGTCGCTGTTGGTCACCGCCACCAGCATGTCGGCGTCGTCTGCCCCAGCCTGGCGCAGCACCGTGGGAAACGAGCCGCGGCCCTGAATGGTGCGGATGTCCAGGCGATCACCGAGATCGCGCAGGCGGTCGCCGTCGGTGTCGACCACGGTGATGTCGTTGGCTTCGCTGGCGAGGTGTTCGGCGAGGGTACCGCCGACCTGGCCGGCGCCGAGAATGATGATCTTCACGCGATCACTCCTGAAAGGCGGATGTTTGCCGCCGCTTCCATGTTGGGCCCGCGCGCACTGCGCCGGGATTTCGACTCACCCACTGACACCACGTGGCTGCGCCGCGATCTTGATCAGCTTGGCATAGTAGAAGCCGTCGTGGCCGCTCTCCTGCGGCAGCAGCTGGCGACCATGCGGCTGCTGCAGGCCGAAGCCGCCCGGGAGGTCCAATTCGCGCGCGCCGGGCGTGCGTTCGAGGAAGGCGCCGATCACCTCGCGGTTCTCGGTCGGCAGCACCGAGCAGGTGGCATAGAGCAGGATGCCGCCGACGTCCAGGGTCGGCCACAGCGCATCGAGCATCTCGCCCTGCAGCGCGGCAAGGGGGGCGATGTCATCGGCCTGGCGCGTCAGCTTGATGTCCGGATGGCGGCGGATCACGCCGGTGGCCGAACAGGGTGCGTCGAGCAGGATGCGCTGGAACGGCTTGCCGTCCCACCAGCGCTCGGTGGCGCGGGCGTCGTCGGCGACCAGTTCGGCCTGTAAATGCAGACGCTCGAGGTTTTCCCGAACGCGCACCAGACGCTTGGGTTCCAGATCCAGCGCAATCAGCCCGGCCAATTGCGGCTCGCGTTCGAGCAGGTGACAGGTCTTGCCACCCGGTGCGCAACAGGCGTCCAGCACGCGCTGTCCCGGCGCCAGGTCGAGCAGCGAGGCGGCCAGCTGTGCGGCCTCGTCCTGCACGCTGACCCGCCCTTCGGCAAAGCCCGGCAGCTGATGCACGTCGCACGGCGCAACCAGGCGAATGCCGTCCTCACTGAACTCGCACGGATGGGCGTCGATTCCAGCGGCCTGCAACTCAGCCAGATAGGCGTCGCGGCTGACCTGGCGGCGATTGACCCGCAACATCATCGGCGGATGGGCATTATTGGCCGCGCAGATGGCTTCCCAATGCTCGGGCCAATGCGCCTTGAGCGCCTTCTGCAGCCAGCGCGGATGGGCCACGCGAATCACTGGGTCGTGTTCCAGCTCGGTCAGCAGCGCTTCGCCCTCACGCTGGGCGCGTCGCAACACAGCGTTGAGCAGGCCCTTGGCCCAGGGCTTCTTCAGCTTGTCGACGCAGCCGACGGTTTCGCCGATGGCCGCATGGGCCGGAATACGGGTATGGAACAGCTGGTACAGCCCCACCAGCAGCAGCGCCTCGACATCGCGATCGGCAGCCTTGAATGGCTTCTGCAGCAGCTTGTCGGCCAAACCTGCCAGGCGCGGATACCAGCGTGCAGTGCCGAAGGCCAGGTCCTGGGTCAGGCCGCGGTCGCGCGCGTCCACCTTGCCGAGTACCTCGGGCAGGCTGCTGCCCAGCGAGGCTTTGCCCGAGAGCACGACACTCAGCGCACGGGCTGCGGCCAGGCGCGGGTTCATTGACCGAGCACCAGGCCAGGGGCGAACTGCTCGCGGCGGCTGTTGTACAGGTCGCCGAAGCCAAGCGACTTGCCGCCGGGCAGTTGCAGACGAGTCAGCGACAATGCGCCTTCAGCGCAGGCAACGGTCAGCCCTTCCTTGCTCGCTTCGAGAATGCGTCCGGGCTCGCCCTGGCCTTCGCCGAGGCGTGCGGCGTGAATCTTCAGCGTTTCGCCATTCAGCGTGCTGTGGCAGATCGGCCAGGGGTTGAAGGCACGGATCAGCCGCTCCAGCTCGACGGCCGGGCGAGTCCAGTCGATGCGCGCCTCGTCCTTGCTCAGCTTGTGCGCATAGGTGGCGAGGCTATCGTCCTGCACGTCCCCTGTCAGCGCGCCGTCGGCCAGGGCGTCGATCGCCTGCACAACCGCCTGCGCGCCGAGAATGGCGAGACGGTCGTGCAGCGTGCCGCCGGTGTCGTCGCCAGTGATCGGCGTGCTGACCTTGAGCAGCATCGGACCGGTGTCCAGGCCCGCTTCCATCTGCATCACGGTGACGCCGGATTCGCTGTCACCGGCTTCGATCGCACGTTGGATCGGCGCGGCACCACGCCAGCGCGGCAATAGCGAGGCATGGCTGTTGATGCAGCCCAGGCGCGGCAGGTCGAGCACCGCTTGAGGCAGGATCAGGCCGTAGGCGACCACCACCATCAGGTCCGCCTGCAGGTCCGCCAATTCCGTCTGCGCCGCCGGGTCACGCAGCGTCTGCGGCTGGAATACCGGAATGTCGTGCTGCACGGCGAGCTGCTTGACCGGGCTGGGCATCAGCTTCTGGCCGCGGCCTGCGGGGCGATCCGGCTGGGTGTAGACGGCGACGATCGATTTGCCCGCGTCGAGCAGGGCTTGCAGATGCTGAGCGGCGAATTCCGGGGTGCCGGCGAAAACGATGCGCAAAGGCTGGGTCATGAGGGCTCGCTAACAAAAAAGGCTTGCGTAGCAAGCCTTCGGGATTCGGGAATGATCAAGCCTGCTGGCGATGGATCTTTTCCAGCTTCTTCTTGATCCGGTCGCGCTTGAGGCTGGAGAGGTAGTCGACGAACAGCTTGCCGTTGAGGTGATCGCATTCGTGCTGGATGCACACCGCGAGCAGGCCTTCGGCGACCATCTCGTAGGGTTTTCCGTCACGATCCAGCGCCTTGATCCGCACTTTCTGCGGACGGTCGACGTTCTCGTAGAAGCCCGGTACCGACAGGCAGCCTTCCTGGTACTGGTCCATTTCGTCGGTCAGCGATTCGAATTCGGGATTGATGAAGACTCGCGGCTCGGACCGGTCTTCGGACAGGTCCATCACCACCACGCGCTTGTGCACATTGACCTGCGTCGCGGCCAGGCCGATGCCTGGAGCCTCGTACATGGTCTCGAACATGTCGTCGATCAGCTGACGGATCTCGTCATCGACCACATCCACCGGTTTGGCGATGGTGCGCAGCCGCGGATCGGGAAATTCAAGGATGTTCAGAATGGCCATATGCGTTTGTGATGCACTTATGGAATAAAGTCAAAAGCCGCTGCTAAGATGCCGAGCAGCATGGAAAACGGCTTAATGCCGCGATCCAAAAGGGTTCCGCGGCGCTAGGGCGCTTTACGTGAAGGCACATAATAAAGGGATTCACCACATGAGGAAATCACTACTCGCCCTGCTGCTGGTGGCCGTCGGCGGGCTCGCCCAGGCCGCGGTGCAGCTCAAGGACAACCATCCGGAGCGTTATACGGTGGTGAAGGGCGACACACTCTGGGACATTTCCGGCCGCTTCCTCCGCGAGCCGTGGAAATGGCCGGAGCTGTGGCATGCCAACCCGCAGATTGCCAACCCTCATCTGATCTATCCCGGTGACACCCTGAGTCTGGTCTACGTCGACGGCCAGCCGCGTCTGGTGCTCGACCGCGGCGCCTCGCGCGGCACCATCAAACTGTCGCCGACCGTTCGCACCACGCCGATGGCCGAAGCCATCCCGACCATTCCGCTGGAAGCGATCAACAGCTTCCTGCTGAGCAACCGCATCATCGACACCGCTGAGCAGTTCCAGGGTGCGCCCTACATCGTCGCCGGTAACGCCGAGCGGGTGGTCAGCGGCGCGGGCGACCGCATCTACGGCCGCGGCAGCTTCGAAGAAGACATGCCGGCCTACGGCATCTTCCGCCAGGGCAAGACCTACGTCGATCCGGAAACCGGCGAATTTCTCGGTATCAACGCCGATGACATCGGCACCGTGGACATCGTCGAAGTCGAAGGCGATATCGCCACCATGCACCTGACCCGTACCACCCAGGAAGCCCGCATCGGCGATCGTCTGTTCGCCAGCGAGGAGCGTGCGGTCAACTCGACGTTCATGCCCAGCTCGCCTGCGACGGAGGTGGACGGTGTGATTCTCGATGTACCGCGCGGCGTTACCCAGATCGGCCAGTTTGACGTGGTCACCCTGAACAAGGGCGCTCGCGACGGTCTGAAGGACGGCAACGTGCTGGCGGTCTACAAGACCGGCGAAACCGTACGTGACCGCGTGACGGGTGAGAACGTGAAGATTCCGGACGAGCGTTCCGGCCTGCTGATGGTGTTCCGCACCTACGACAAGCTCAGCTACGGCCTGATACTGCAGGCCACCCGCTCACTGGCGGTGAGCGACAAGGTCCGTAACCCCTGAAACAAGAGAGCCCCGCGAATGCGGGGCTTTTTCATGCTGCGACAACACCGCACGGATGCGGTGCAAAGAGACAAGGAGTGTTCGCCATGCCTGCCATTTCCCCTGCCGAGCTGGAAGCCCGGCTGCGTCTGCATCTATTGCCCGAACTCGGCCCACGCCGCCTGCGCAAGTTGCTGAGCGCCTTTCCCTATGCCGCGTCGGCGTTGAGCGCGCCGGCCAGTGCCTGGCGGTCGCTGGGATTGCCGGCCAGTTGTGCCGAGCCACGACGCAGCGCCGACATCCGCGAGCGTGCCAGTGCCGCCCTTGCCTGGCTGGAGCAGCCGGACCGGCATCTGCTCTGCTGGGACGACCCGAACTACCCCGCCTTGCTGGCTGAACTGCCGGATGCGCCACCGCTACTGTTCATTTCCGGCGATCCCGGCTTGCTCGAGCGACCCCAGCTGGCGATGGTCGGCAGCCGCCGCGCCTCGCGCAATGGCCTGGACAATGCCCGAGCGTTCTCCCGCAGCCTGGCCGGTGCCGGCTTCGTCATCACCAGCGGGCTGGCGCTGGGCATTGATGGTGCGGCGCATCAGGGCGCGCTGGACGCCGGCGGCAAGACCGTCGCGGTGCTCGGTACCGGTCTCGAACGGCTGTATCCGCAGCGTCACGTCGGCCTCGCCCAGCAGATCGTCGACGAAGGCGGTGCGCTGGTGTCCGAGCTGCCACTGGACTGCCCACCGCAGGCGAGCAACTTTCCGCGGCGCAATCGCATCATCAGTGGCCTGTCGCTGGGCGTGCTGGTGGTCGAGGCAAGCCCGTCGAGCGGTTCGCTGATCACCGCGCGACTCGCTGCCGAGCAGGGCCGGGAGGTCTACGCGATCCCCGGTTCGATCCATCATCCCGGCGCCCGAGGCTGCCATCAGCTGATTCGCCAGGGCGCGGCGCTGGTGGAGTCGGTCGAGGATGTGCTCGAAGCCCTGCGTGGCTGGCAGCGCGTCGACTTACCCGACGGCGAAGGCCCGGCGCCGAAGCAGTCGGACAACCCCCTGCTACGCGAACTGCTGGCCGCGCCGCGCAGCAGTGAAGCACTGGCCATGGCGCTCGATCAGCCGCTGGGGCAGGTGCTGGCGCAGCTGACGGAACTGGAAGTCGACGGGCTGGTGGCCTGCGACAACGGCTTCTGGACGGTGATCTCGCGCTAGGCGGAGCTGAGTCGCACAGCAGATCTGTCGTGCGCCTGCCGATTCACGCCCTGTTGTTTGCGCGCTCGAAATGCGGAGGGTCTGTTGCAGGCTGTTGCGAATCGGCCGCCCAGCCCCCTGCTCGACGGCAGATGCCTTGGGTAAACTGCCGGCTTTTCAGTCAGGCAGAGGTCGGCATGATCGGCGATTGGCGTGTGCAGCAAGTGGCGCGGGTGGTTCGCGCCGGCGGAGTGATCGCCTACCCGACCGAAGCGGTCTGGGGCGTGGGTTGCGACCCATGGGACGAAGAGGCGGTGCTGCGCCTGCTGGCGCTCAAGGAGCGGCCGGTGGAGAAGGGCCTGATCCTGATCGCCGACAGCATCGAGCAGTTCGACTTCCTGCTGGACGATGTGCCCGAGCGCTGGCTCGACCGCCTGGCTGCTACCTGGCCGGGGCCGAATACCTGGTTGGTGCCGCATCGCGGTCGCTTGCCGGAGTGGATCACCGGGCGGCACGACAGCGTCGCGCTGCGGGTGACCGATCATCCACTGGTCACGCGGCTGTGTGCGTTGACCGGCCCGCTGGTCTCGACGTCCGCCAACCCTGCCGGCCGTCCAGCAGCGCGTTCGCGGCTGCGGGTCGAGCAGTATTTCCCGCGTGAGCTCGATGCCGTGTTCACCGGCCAGCTGGGTGGGCGACGTAACCCCAGTGTCATTCGCGATCTGCGCACGGGCGAAGTGATTCGTCCGGCCTGAGCCGGCGGTGAAACACACTGTGCGGCTGCCTCTATAAAGGCAGCCGCGGCGGCGTCAGGGCAGCAGAATGGTCGATCCGGTGGTTTCCCCAGCCGCCAGTTTGCGCTGGGCTTCAGCCGCTTCGCTGAGGGGGTAGCGCTGGCCGATCTCGACCTGGATCTTGCCGCTGCCGATCATCTCGAACAATTCATCGGCCATGGCCTGCAGACGTTCCGGCGTGTCGGCGTAACCGGCCAGAGTTGGCCGAGTGACGAACAGCGAGCCCTTCTGCGCCAGCACACCCAGGTTCACCCCCGTGACTGCCCCGGAGGCGTTGCCGAAGCTGACCAGCAGGCCGCGCGGGGCGACGCAGTCCAGCGAGATTTCCCAGCTGCTCTTGCCCACCGAGTCGTAGACCACCGGGCACTTCCTGCCTTCGGTCAGCTCCAGCACGCGCTGCACCACGTGCTCGCGGGTACGATCGATGGTGGCCCAGGCGCCCAGGGCCTTGGCTCGCTCGGCCTTTTCCGCCGAGCCCACCACCCCGATCAACTGTGCGCCGAGTGCGCGCGCCCACTGACAGGCGATCGATCCGACACCGCCGGCGGCGGCATGGAACAGCACCGTCTCGCCGGCCTGCAGCGAGTGGGTCTGGCGCAGCAGGTACTGGCAGGTGAGGCCCTTGAGCATCACCGCGGCAGCCTGCTCGAAGCTGATGGAGTCCGGCAGTTTGACCAGATGGCGTGCCGGCAGCGTGTGATAGTCGGCGTAGGCGCCGAGCGGGCCGGTGGCATAGGCGACCCGGTCGCCCGGCTGCAGGTGCTGCACACCCTCACCCACCGCATCGACCACACCGGCACCCTCGGTGCCAAGCCCGGATGGCAGGCTCGGCGGCTGATACAGACCGCCGCGGAAGTAGGTGTCGATGAAGTTCAGGCCGATGGCATGGTTGCGCACCCGCACTTCGCCTGCAGCCGGCGCGCTGAGCGGCATATCGACCTGTTCCAGGACTTCGGGACCGCCGTGCTGGCTGAATTGGATGCGCTGGGACATGTCTGGCTCCTGGTCATTGAAAGAGCGTCTATCCAACCCGCCGGGGCTGCGTTCGTCAATCGGCTGAATGCTATGCTTGCCTGCCGACCCCGTTTCAAGCACCGCCCAGCCGCGCCTCAAGGGCTGCGTGCGGTCATTCGCAAGGTGATTTCGTGAACCACAGGACCGAAGCCGTCAAAGCCTATCTGCTCGATCTGCAGGACCGCATCTGCGCTGCGCTGGAGGCCGAAGACGGCGGCGCGCGCTTCGCCGAGGACGCCTGGACGCGGCCCGGCGGCGGTGGTGGCCGGACCCGCGTGATCGAGAACGGCGCGCTGATCGAGAAAGGCGGGGTGAATTTCTCCCATGTCCACGGCGACAGCCTGCCGCCGTCGGCCAGCGCCCATCGCCCGGAGCTGGCCGGGCGTGGCTTCGAGGCGCTTGGTGTGTCGCTGGTGATCCACCCGCACAATCCGTATGTGCCCACGTCCCATGCCAACGTGCGCTTCTTCATCGCCGAGAAGGAAGGCGAGGAACCGGTCTGGTGGTTCGGCGGCGGCTTCGACCTGACGCCTTATTACGGCGCCGAGGAAGACTGCGTGCACTGGCACCGGGTCGCGCGGGACGCCTGCGCGCCGTTTGGTGCGGATGTCTATCCGCGCTACAAGGAATGGTGCGATCGCTATTTCCACATCAAGCACCGCCACGAGCCGCGCGGGGTCGGCGGGCTGTTCTTCGACGACCTGAACCAGTGGGATTTCGACACCAGTTTCGCCTTCATGCGTGCGGTCGGCGATGCCTACCTCGACGCCTACCTGCCCATCGTCCAGCGGCGCAAGGCCACGCCGTTCGGTGAGCGCGAGCGGCAGTTCCAGCTGCTGCGCCGCGGCCGCTACGTCGAATACAACCTGGTCTATGACCGCGGCACGCTGTTCGGCCTGCAATCGGGCGGGCGTACCGAATCCATCCTGATGTCGCTGCCGCCGCAAGTGGCCTGGGGTTATGACAAGCATCCCGAGCCAGGCACACCGGAAGCGCGCCTGACCGAATACTTCCTGCAGGACCGCGACTGGCTCGCCGAGCAGCCCTGACCTTCGACTGCTATCCGCACCCCACACCGCAAGGATTCACCCATGGACCGCTACGGCGTCTTCGGCAACCCCATCGGCCACAGCAAATCACCGCAGATTCACGCCCTGTTCGCCGCGCAGACCGGCCATGCGCTGTGCTACGAGGCACTGCTGGCGCCGCTGGACGACTTTCCGGGGTTCGCCCGGGCATTTTTCCGGGATGGCCAGGGCGCCAACGTCACCGTGCCGTTCAAGGAACAGGCCTATGGGATGGCCGATCAACTCACCGAGCGCGCCCGTCGGGCCGGCGCGGTGAATACCCTGAAGAAGCTCGAAGACGGGCGCCTGCTCGGTGACAACACCGACGGTGCCGGGCTGGTAAGCGATCTGCTGAACGCCGGTGTGGCGCTGGCGGGCCAGCGCATTTTGCTGCTCGGCGCTGGCGGGGCCGTGCGTGGCGTACTCGAGCCGTTGCTGGCGCAAAAGCCCGCGGCGCTGATCATCGCCAACCGCACGCCGAGCAAGGCCGAACAGCTGGTGCAGGAATTCGCCGAACTGGGGCCGCTGTCCGCCAGCACCTTCGCTGATCTTGCCGAACCGGTTGACCTGATCATCAATGGCACCTCGGCCAGCCTCGGCGGCGAACTGCCACCGCTGGCCGACAGCCTGATCCGGCCGGGTCAGAGCTTCTGCTACGACATGATGTACGCCGCCAGGCCCACGGCGTTCTGCCAGTGGGCGGCAGCGCTGGGTGCGGACACCCGCGACGGGCTCGGCATGCTGGTGGAGCAGGCGGCGGAGGCGTTCGAACTGTGGCGCGGCGTACGCCCGGACACGGCGCCGGTGCTCGCCGAACTGCGTCGGCAGCTTAGCTAGCCGCTGAAGTGAATGCGCTGATGAATGTGCTGGGGGGTTTCCAGTTCATCGACGATGCCGGCGGCGATGCGCTGCAGATCCCGATAGGGATTGGCGTCACCCTTGCCAGCCGCTTCGGCCAGCGCCTCGATGGTCAGCTGGTTACCGGCTGACGGCGCGTCTACCAGCGTCCAGCGCAGCGGATGGCTGACCAGTCGTTGCAGTGCAGCCTCGACCTCTGGCTGCAGCTCGATCGCCGGAAAATCGGCAATCAGCAGCAGGCGCTCGACCTTGGCGCGCTCCAGGCCGAGCAACAGCGCCTCGACCGCCTGGTAGAAATCACGCTGGGGCGACTCCCCGGTAACCGTATCGGCACCCGGCAGACGCGGCGTCTGAAACAGACAGACCACCGCATCCATCCCGGCCACGCTCTCGCTGACGCTCACTGCATCGAACGGATCGCCCGGCTTGGTCCGCAGACCTGGCCGGGCGGCTATCGAATTGAGGTCGTCGAGCAATGCCACGGCCTCATGCTGGCGGCTGAGCAGCTCCACCAGCAGCGCGCTGCCAAGGTCGTCGTGAGCGCCGTAAAGGGCGAACTTCAACCGTGGCGTTTCGGCATTGAGCATGACGGCTGCCGATCAGCGACGGGTGATCAGATAGCCGATCACGGCAAAGGCGCCCGCGGCCAGAGCCAGGGTACCCAGCGGATGCTCCTTGGCGCATTCGCGCGCAGCACGGCTGGCTTCGCGGGTGCGTCGGGAGATATCGGCATAGTGCTCATCCCAGTCGTTGTCGTGCCAGAGTGACTCGGCACGCGAACGCAGTGCGCTCAGGCGCTTGCGCGAGTCGTGGGCGGCATCGTGCTTGAGCTCATCGAGCGCGCGCATCAGGCTGTCGATCTCGTGTTGGACTTCTTCGCGGGTGGTGGCTTTGCTGAAACGGGACATGGTGGGACCTCCCCTCGGTAAGTGTGGTTGTTTGACTCCGAAAACAGGCAGAGGTGCGGCCCGATCTTTGCGCGCAACATCGGCCGGATCGTTACGCGGCCGCTCTGGCGCTGCTCTTCCGACGAACCGCTCATCGGAAAGAGGCGAGTCTGCGGGCGATTCCCTATACTGGCGAAACGTCTACCACGTCGCATTCAGCGCATTTCGCCCTTCCATCGCGGGGAAACACCCATCGTGAACTTTCGTCGTACCCTCGCCAATCTGCTGTTCGCCTGCCTGGCCTCGTTGCCGGCCATCCATGCCCAGGCCGCCAAGCCGGCCGTTCAGGAACTCGCCTCCGGCAGCGCCCTGCTGGTCGATCTGAAGACCAACGAAGTGCTCTACTCCAGCAATCCAGACATGGTGGTGCCGATCGCCTCGGTAACCAAACTGATGACCGCCATGGTCGTGCTGGACGCCAAGCTGCCGCTGGATCAGGCGCTGCCGGTGACCATCCGCGATGCCAGGGAGATGCAGGGCGTGTTCTCCCGCGTGCGTATCGGCAGCGAGATCAGCCGCCGCGAGATGCTGCTGCTGACCCTGATGTCTTCCGAGAACCGCGCCGCCGCGAGCCTCGCCCACCACTATCCGGGTGGCTACTCGGCCTTCATCCAGGCGATGAACGCCAAGGCGCGGGCGCTGGGCATGACCCGCACACATTATGTCGAGCCCACCGGGTTGTCCGAACGCAATGTCTCCAGTGCCAATGACCTGGTCAAGCTGATCCGCGCCAGCCGCCAGTACGCGCTGATACAGCAGTTCAGCACCACCGACGAGAAGACCGTCGCCTTCCGCAAACCCAACTACACCCTCGGCTTTCGCAACACCAACGCCCTGGTGCGCAAGAACAACTGGGACATCCAGTTGAGCAAGACCGGTTTCACCAATGCCGCCGGGCATTGCCTGGTGATGAGCACCACCATGAAACAGCGGCCGGTGGCCTTCGTGGTGCTCGATGCGTTCGGCAAGTACACCCACATGGCCGACGCCAACCGGCTGAAGAAGTGGATGGAAACCGGCACCGTCACCCCGGTACCCGCCGCGGCACTGGCCTACAAGCAGCAGAAGCAGGCGCAGCGCCAGCAGCTGGCCGGGCAACCCGCCGACGCGGCGCAGGCACTGCTCGACGCCCGCTGAGGTCTGCCGTTCGCTGCGTGACGATGGCGTCGCGCAGCGAACCTGACCGGCAGGCCTGACGATCAGCGAACATTCTTGAGTTTGCTCAACTCTTTTTGCTGAGAGTCGTTCCTATCATGAACGCCATTCGCACCCGCGCCTGATCGGATCGTCGATGACACGCCGCCGCCTTCCCGCCTGGCTCGCCAGCCTGGCCCTGCTGATCCATCTGCTGAGCATGCCGCTGTCGGGCCTGTTGCCGGCAGAGAGCAAGCGGCTGCTCGGCTGGAGCGGACATTGCCCGTTGATGCAGGCACAGCTGCAGCAGTCGCACGCACTGCACGGGTCGGCGGAGCATGGCGAGCATGAACCGGCAACCCATGGCGGGATGCCGCCGTGCTGCTGCTGCGCCGGCTCGATGGGCCTGGCAGCGCTGCCAGGCGCCGCACCGCTGCTACCGCAGGAAATTCGTGGCGGCCCGGTCCTCGCTGTCGAAGCAGGCGCCCATCGGCCGTCGCCACGGCAACAATGGCCAGCCCTCAACCCGCGCGCCTCACCCCTCGCCTGACGCCGCTGGCGTCACCCTCCGTTGCTTCGCCTGAATTGCCTGCACCGACCACGGTGGTGCTGGCGTTTGCCTGCGGCCATTCGCCGTGCGGCCCTGTCTGTTGCACAAGGAACATGCGAGATGCTCGACCATCCTGCGCACCTGTCGCGGCGCCCTGCGCTGCCTCGTCTTGTTATTGCGGCGCTGGCCGCTGCCCATCTGCCGGCAAGCCTTGCCGATAGCGCCGCCTCCGCGCTGTCGCTGGGCAGCAGCACCGTCACCGCCACCCAGTCGGGTGGTGGTCTGCCGACCAGCAGCGTGATCAGCTCGGTCGATCTGCTCGGCGGCGACATCCTCGAACAGCAGCCGGTGCTCTACAGCTGGGAGCTGTTTCGTCGCACGCCGGGGGTGATGCTCACCGAGTTCGGCCAGGGCACCAGCTCCGGCAAGCTGTCCTTTCGCGGCTTCAACGGCGAAGGTGAAGTCAACGCGGTCAAGCTGCTGATCGACGGCATCCCGAGCAACAGCAACGACGGCAACATGCCCTATCTGGACATGCTGTTTCCGCTGGAGATCGACGGCATCGAGGTGGTGCGTGGCACCAACGACCCGCGCTACGGCCTGTACAACATCGCCGGCAACGTCGCCGTGCAGTCGCGCATCGGCGGCGATTACGGCAAGGCGCGGCTGCGCTACGGCAGCTACGACACCCAGGAGCTGCAGCTGGCCAAGGGCATCGAAAGCGGCAACTGGACGCAGAACTACTTCATCGGTCAGCAGAAGAGCGATGGCTACCGCGACCATGCCGGCAGCGAGCGCACCAGCCTGTCCGGCAAATGGTTCTACACGCCGGACGCCGGCAACTGGCGCCTTGGCCTGATCGCCCGGCACTACGAGGCCGAGGCCGACGAGCCGGGTTACCTGTCGCGCGAGGACGCGCGGCACTCGCCCCGTCAGTCCTACGCGCTGTCATCCAGCGACATGGGCGAGCGGCGCATGAATCAGCTCAGCCTGCATCTGGACAGCCAGCTGGCCAGTGATCTCAGCTGGGCGACCAAGGTCTGGCTGAACACCCTGGACGACGACCGCTGGGTGCGTTTCTCGCAATCGGCGCCACAGCAGCGGCGTACCAGCGAGGAGAAGCACTACGGCGCGCGGACCTCGCTGACCTATCGCCCGGACGTGTCCTGGCTGCATGACCTGGCCATCGAAGGCGGCCTGGACACCGAGCAGCAGCGCAACCGCAGCGAGCGCTACACCACCGTCGAGCGCCAGGTCGTGACCCAGACCCGCGACCAGCGCTTCGACTACGACAGCTACGGCGCCTACCTGCAGGCGGTGATCCAGCCGGTCGAGTCGCTGAAGATCATCCCGGCGTTTCGCGTCGACCGCATCGAGGGCGACTTCACCGATGAGCTGAGCGGCAACGATTACGCGATCAATGACTACGGCAGCATCGAGCAGCCGAAGATCAGCCTGATCTACACCCCCATCGAGCAGCTGAGCCTGTATGGCAACTGGGGCCGGACCTTCCAGATCGGCACCGGCGCGGCCGCCTACAAGGTGCCGCCGCGCACCAGCGATCTCTCGCCGTCGATCAACGATGGCTGGGAGACCGGCATCAAGTTCAGTCCCGCGCACTGGATCGATGGGCGCATCGCCTACTGGGAGCAGGTGGCCACGGACGAGGTGCGGCGCCGGCTCAACGACCCCAGCGGTGAATCGGAAAACCTCGGGCAGACGCGCCGCTGGGGCTACGACGCCCAGCTCAACCTCTACCCCGCCAGCGATCTGAATCTGTGGCTGGCGCACTCCTGGCAGTTCTCCGAAATCGAGAAGGCTGATCCGAGCCTGCCGGCCAGTCAGGGCCAGCAGATCGACCACGTGCCGCAGCGGCTGTACTCGGCCGGCAGCACCTACCAGGCGACGCCGGACCTGCAGCTCAGCGCCTGGCTCAACGGCCAGACCGACTACTACCTCGAACGCGAGAACACCCAGGGCAAATACGGCGGCTACGTGCTGTTCAACCTCGGCGCCAGCTATCAACTGACCGAGCAGCTGGCCGTCGACCTGCAGCTGAAGAATCTCACCGACCGCTACTACGAGTACGTCTGGTACGACGGCGCGGAGACACTGCATGCGCCGGGTGATGGCCGCTCGCTGTATGCCGCCGTGACCCTGGACTTCTGAGCCGCATGAAGCGCTATCTGTATCTCGCGCACCGCTGGCTGGGTATCGGGCTCGGCCTGTTTGTCCTGCTCTGGATCGTCAGCGGCGTGGTGATGCTCTTCGTCGGCTACCCCAAGTTGACGCCAGAGGAGCACCTGTCGCGCTTGCAGCCGCTGAGTGCCGATTGCTGCATCGCACCGGGCGCAGCGCTTGCCGCCAGCGCAAACCCGCGCCCGCCGCTCAGTCTGCGTCTGACGGGTGCCGGAGGCTCGCCGCGCTATCTGCTGGACTACGGCGACGGTCCGTTGCTGGCGGTCGATGCGCGCGGCGGCCGGCGGATCGAGCACATCGGTGCTGCCGAGGCACTGGCCAGCGCGCGGCAGTTCGCGGACGGCGCCGAGGTGCGCTTGCTCGATCAGGTCGAGGAGGATGCCTGGACGCGCAACCACGCCCTGGCCCGCGAGCGACCGCTGTATCGCGTGCAGGCGGACGATGCCGAAGGTCGCCTGCTGTACGTTTCCAGCCATACCGGGCTGGTGGTGCGCGACGCCACCGCCCACGAGCGCGCCTGGAACCTGCTGGGCGCCTGGCTGCACTGGCTCTACCCGTTACGTGAAGCCATGCCGAAGGCGATCTGGTCGGTGGCGCTGGTCTACGGTGCGCTGCTGGCCGCGGTGCTGGTGCTGCTGGGCATGGCGATCGGGCTGCTGCGCTGGCGCTTCGCCGGGCGTTACCGCAACGGCTCGCACTCGCCCTACCCGGCTGGCGCTGGCCGCGTGCACCACGTTGGCGGCCTGCTGGTCGGCGTGGCGCTGCTGGTCTGGCTGGTCAGCGGCATGCTGTCGATGGAGCCCTGGGGGCTGTTCGAGAAGCGCTCGACCATCGATGCCGCCGCGCTGCGGCAAGCGCCGCTAAACACTGAGGCGCTGGATACGGATCTGGCCTCCGCGCTGGCCCGATTCCGCCAGGCTGGTATCGAACCGGTGGAGCTGCAGTGGCAGGTGCTCGGCGATCAGCCCTATCTGCTCGGTATCGATGCCGGGGGTGAAACACGCATTCAGCCCGCCACCCATTCCGAGCCGGCACAGGAACGCCTTGAGCGCGCCCTGCTGGAACGCGAGGTCCGCCAGGCCTGGCCCGAACAGCAGCTGCGCTTCGAATGGCTGGAACAGGAAGACTTCCACTACTACGCCCGCCGCGAACCGAGCCTCTACAGCCATCTACCGCGACGGCTGCCGATGCTGCGGGTGCGTTTCGACGATCCGGCGGCGACCTGGCTGCATCTCGACCCGTACAGCGGCACCGTCATCGAACAGCTGGACCAGCGCCGGCGTGCCGTGCGCTGGGTGTTCAAGCTGCTGCACAGCTGGGACTGGCTGCCCTTGCTGCAACGGCCGCTGCTGCGTGACGGCCTGCTGCTGGCATTCAGCGCCGGCATGCTGGCGATCGCCGTCAGTGGCGTGCTGCTGGGCTGGCGCCGCCTGCGTGGTCGGCCACGACGCGTCAGGCCACGGACCGCGCCGGATGCCCGGTCGTCGCGGCTGGCCCAGGCAACTTCGGCGGACGATTCGATGCAACGATGACGGAACACCCGACTCAAACGACTACATTTCCCTTAGCACAGCGGGAACCGACGTCGAATGAGCACCCCAGACGATAGCTATATCCAGTGGCTGGTGGACCAGTCCATGTTGCACGCGGCGCGCGAGCGGTCGCGCCTCTATGCCGGCCAGGCGCGGCTCTGGCAGCGGCCCTACGCCCAGGCGCGGCCGCGCGATGCCAGCGCCATCGGCTCGGTGTGGTTCACCGCCTACCCGGCAGCCATCATCACCCCCGAGGGCGGTACAGTGCTCGAAGCGCTGGGTAACGACCGCCTGTGGAGCGCGCTCTCCGAGCTGGGTGTGCAAGGTATCCATAACGGCCCGATGAAGCGCTCTGGTGGTTTGAGCGGACGCGAGTTCACGCCGACCATCGATGGCAACTTCGACCGCATCAGCTTCGATATCGACCCGAAGCTGGGCACCGAAGAGCAGATGCTGCAGCTCAGCCGGGTCGCCGCCGCGCACAACGCCATCGTCATCGACGACATCGTCCCGGCGCACACCGGCAAGGGCGCCGACTTCCGCCTCGCGGAAATGGCCTACGGCGACTACCCGGGGCTGTACCACATGGTGGAGATCCGCGAGGAGGACTGGGAGCTGCTGCCCGAGGTACCGCCGGGACGCGATTCGGTCAACCTCGAACCGCCGGTGGTCGACCGCCTGCATGAAAAGCACTACATCGTCGGCCAGTTGCAGCGGGTGATCTTCTTCGAGCCCGGCATCAAGGACACCGACTGGAGCGTCACCGGGGAAGTCACCGGGGTCGACGGCAAGGTCAGGCGCTGGGTCTACCTGCACTACTTCAAGGAAGGCCAGCCGTCGCTGAACTGGCTCGATCCGACCTTTGCTGCCCAGCAGCTGATCATTGGCGATGCTCTGCATGCCATCGATGTGGCCGGCGCCCGCATGCTGCGCCTGGATGCCAACGGCTTTCTCGGTGTCGAGCGAAGGGCCGATGGCACCGCCTGGTCCGAGGGCCATCCGCTGTCGGTCACCGGCAACCAGCTGCTCGCTGGCGCGATTCGCAAGGCCGGTGGCTTCAGCTTCCAGGAGCTGAACCTGACCATCGACGACATCGCCGCCATGTCCCACGGCGGCGCCGACCTGTCCTACGACTTCATCACCCGTCCGGCCTATCACCACGCGCTGGTGACCGGCGACACCGAGTTCCTGCGCATGATGCTGCGCGAGGTGCACGCCTTCGGCATCGACCCGGCCTCGCTGATCCATGCACTGCAGAACCACGACGAGCTGACCCTGGAACTGGTGCATTTCTGGACGCTGCACGCCTACGACCACTACCACTACAAGGGCCAGACGCTGCCCGGCGGACACCTGCGCGAGCTGATCCGCGAGGAGCTGTACGAACGGCTGACCGGCGAGCATGCGCCCTACAACCTCAAGTTCGTCACCAACGGCGTGGCCTGCACCACCGCCAGCGTGATCGCGGCGGCGCTGAATATCCGCGATCTGGACGCCATCGGCCCGGCTGAAGTGGAGCAGATCCAGCGCCTGCATATCCTGCTGGTGATGTTCAATGCCATGCAGCCCGGCGTGTTCGCCCTATCCGGCTGGGATCTGGTCGGCGCCCTGCCGCTGGCGCCCGAGCAGGTCGAGCACCTGATGGGCGACGGCGATACCCGTTGGATCAACCGCGGCGGCTATGACCTGGCGGACCTGGCACCCGAGGCGTCGACGTCCGCCGAAGGTTTGCCGAAAGCCCGCGCCTTGTACGGCAGCCTGGCCGAGCAGCTGCAGCACGGCGGCTCCTTCGCCTGCCAGCTCAAACGCATCCTCAGCGTGCGTCAGGCCTACGACATCGCCGCGAGCAAGCAGATCCTGATTCCCGATGTGCAGGCGCCGGGGCTGCTGATCATGGTTCACGAGCTGCCGGCCGGCAAAGGCGTACAGATCACCGCACTGAACTTCAGCGCCGAGACCATCAGCGAAACCGTCTGTCTGCCCGGCGTGGCGCCCGGCCCGGTGGTAGACATCATCCACGAGCGCGTGGAAGGTGACCTCACCGAGAACTGCGAGCTGACCTTCAACCTCGACCCCTACGAAGGCCTGGCCCTGCGCGTGGTGAGCGCCGCATCGCCGGTGATCTGAAGGCCCTCTTCGCGAGCCCCGGGCGCACGGCTATAGTGCGCACCGGCCCGGGGCTCGCCCTCGCCTTCGAGGACTTCGCGTGTCGTTCACCCCGCTTCTTCGCCGCCTCTCGCTGCTGCTCGCATGCGTGGTGTGGGCCGGCATTCCGGCTCTGGCACAGACGGCCTGCCCGCCCGGCCAGCAGCCGATCTGCCTGAGCGGCAGCTGCCTCTGCGTGCCCGGCTCGGCAAGCGACACCCAGGCCGTCTACGACCGCGTGCAGCGCATGGCCGCGCTGGCGCTGCAGAACTGGATTCAGCAATCGCGGGATCGCCTGGTGGCCGGCGGCGTCGAGCCGATGCCGCTGCATATCCGCTCGCAGCTCGAACCCTTCTTCGAGTTGGCCGTGCTGGAAAGCGCGCACTACCGCGTCGGCGACGAGGTGGCGCTGAATGCCGGCAACACCCTGCTGCGTAATCCGGACGTGAACGCCGTGACCCTGATCGACGTCATCGTCTTCCGCCACGCCGGCGATGCGCAGGACAACGTCGCGCTCTGGGCCCATGAGCTCAAGCACGTCGAACAGTATCTGGATTGGGGCGTCGCCGAGTTCGCCCGACGCTACACGCTGGATCATCGCGCCGTGGAACAGCCGGCCTATGCGCTGGAAATCGAGGTGGAAAAGGCACTGGATGCGCGACCCTGAGCGGTCGCTCGCGTCGCAGCGGATGCTCGGCGCCCGGTTTCAGCGGATCGGATCGGCCGCGGCGCAGTCACATGCCTGACAGACACCGCCAACAGGAGCCGAGCCATGAGTGTGACCGTGACCAAGCTCGAAGGCGACGACATTCCCGAGCATCTGCGCCACCCGGATATCGCCATGGTCTATCGGGTCACCGATGCCGATGGCAACAGCCGCTACCTGACCGACGACATCGAAGCCGCGCAGCTGGCGGTCAGCATCAGTGACCGCCAGCAGCTGGAGCCCGACGCCTGACGCCGGGCCTTGGCTTTCAGCCCGCCAGTACCGAATCCACCAGCGCCTTGGCCTCGGCCTGGATGCGCGCCAGGTGCGCTTCGCCTTCGAAGCTCTCGGCGTAGATCTTGTAGACGTCCTCGGTGCCGGATGGCCGTGCGGCGAACCAGCCGTTCGCCGTCTCCACCTTCAGCCCGCCGATGGCCGCGCCGTTGCCCGGTGCCTCGGTGAGGATGCGGGTGATCGGCTGGCCGGCCAGCTCCTTGGCGCTGACCTGCGACGCAGAGAGCTTGCCCAGGCGTGCCTTCTGCTCGCGGTTGGCGGCGGCGTCGATGCGCTGATACACCGGCGCGCCGAAGCGGTCGGTCAGCGCCTTGTAGCGCTCGCTCGGGTCCTTGCCGGTGACTGCGGTGATTTCCGCGGCGAGCAGGCCGAGGATCAGCCCGTCCTTGTCGGTGGACCAGGCGCCGCCCTGCTTGTCGAGGAACGAAGCACCGGCCGATTCCTCACCGCCGAAGCCGAGGCTGCCATCCATCAAACCGTCAACGAACCACTTGAAGCCCACCGGTACCTCCACCAGGCGGCGCTCGATGCCGGCGGCGACGCGGTCGATCATCGACGAGGACACCAGCGTCTTGCCGATGCCGGCCTCGGCGCTCCAGCCCGGACGATGGGTGAACAGGTATTCGATGGCCACCGCCAGGTAATGGTTGGGGTTCATCAGCCCGCCGGAGCGGGTGACGATGCCGTGGCGGTCGTGGTCGGTGTCGCAGGCAAAGGCCACGTCGAAGCGGTCCTTGTTCTCGATCAGCCCGGCCATGGCATGTGGCGAGCTGCAGTCCATGCGGATCTTGCCGTCCCAGTCCAGGCGCATGAAGCGGAAGGTCGGGTCGACCACCGTGGACAGCACCTCCAGCGGCAAACCGAAGCGCTCGGCGATGCGCGGCCAGTAGTGCACGCCGGCGCCGCCCAGCGGGTCGACGGCGAACTTCAGGCCCGAGCCGCGGATGGGGTCGAGGTCGATCACCCGCTCCAGCCCGCCGACATAGGCGTCGATGAAATCGAAGCGCTGGGTGGTCGAGGCCTTCAGTGCCTGGCGGTAATCCATGCGCTTGACGCCATCGAGACCGGCGACCAGCAGCGCATTGGCGCGTTCCTGAATCAACTTGGTCACACCGGTGTCGGCCGGGCCGCCGTTGGTGGGGTTGTACTTGAAGCCGCCATCGCCCGGCGGGTTGTGCGACGGCGTGATGACGATGCCGTCGGCCAGCCCGCTGGTGCGGCCGCGGTTGTAGCTGAGGATCGCGTTGGAGATCGCCGGGGTCGGCGTGTAGCCCGGCTCGCCGTTGGTTTCGCTACAACCGGCGTCGATGCGCGTCTCGATGCCGTTGGCTGCCAGCACTTCCAGCGCCGAGATGAATGCCGGTTCGGACAGCGCGTGGGTGTCCATGCCCATGAACAGCGGGCCGTCGATGCCTTCCTGGCGGCGGTAATCGCAGATCGCCTGGGTGGTGGCGAGGATATGCCACTCGTTGAAGCTGCCCTTGAGCGAGGAGCCGCGGTGCCCGGAGGTGCCGAACGCCACCTGCTGCGCCGGGTCGGACGGGTCCGGCCGGTCGCTGTAGTAACGCGCCACCAGGCGTGGCAGGTGGGTCAGGGTGTGCGGGTCGGGCAGGCGTCCTGCGTTGGCGGCGATACTCATCGGTCAGTCCTGTGCGAAAAGGCGGTACGCCGGCCCAGGCGGGCGTGGCGCGAAGCGAATGAAACGCCAGTCGGCGCCATTTATCCAGAGCTTCGACCGCATCAGCGCCGGCGGTTCCATACGCGGCGTTATCCAGCCTGCGACGTTTTGGCCATGCGCGCTCGTCGCCCCGCCGGAACCTCCGCCGCAGCCCCCTTTCCACTGCTTAGCGGCTCGCGTTCGCGAGCCCGTGACCAGGAGGTTGTCACATGAACGTCGACGAGCGAATCCGCCAACGCGCCTATGAAATCTGGCAAGCCGAAGGCCAGCCGGAAGGCAAGGAAAGCGAGCATTGGCAACAGGCCCGCGAGGAAATCGAACCCTTCTACAAGGAAGGCGACGCCGAGGCCGGCAGTGTGGAAAGCAGTGTGGCGATACCCATGCCGAAATCGGACAACATGCATTAACCACGCAGGCAGGGCGGCGAAGGCGCAGCAGGCGTCGTCCCGCCCGAATCTGCTGCCACGTTCTCACCCTTCCCATCCTCTGCCCCGGCGCGCTGGAGCCTGCCGCTGCGCGCTGCTAGAGTGCCGCAGCTTGCCAACCATCGGCTGACAGGACGTCTGCCCAGCCACCGCACAGGATGCCTCCATGAAAAAGCTCGCACTCGCCGTTGCCGTACCTCTGGCCCTCTTCGGCGCCGCCACCTTCTACACCAGCACCCAGGTCGAATCGACCGCCCGTGATGCCGTCGACCAGGCCAACCTCAAGCTGCGCGAGATGAGCGTCGGCGCCGGTGCAGAGGTCGGCCTCACCCTGCTTAGCTTCGAACGCGGCCTGCTCTCCAGCACCGCGCGTTACCAGATCGACATCGAAGTGGCGGACGACGAAGGCAACACCGAACACTACGCTCTGCTGCTGCAGGATCGCCTCGAACACGGCCCCTTCCCCATCTCGCGCCTGACCCGTGGTCAGCTGATGCCGGTCGCCGCGCAGAGCCATTTCGAACTCGAACGCACGCCGCTGACGCAAAAGCTGTTCGACGCCGCCTCCGGCGAAGTGCCGCTGGTGGGTGACGTGACCATCGGCTACGACGGCGGCCAGGCCGGCGATCTGCGCACCGCCGCGCTGAACATCGAGGACGAAGACGGCAGCGTGCGCATCGCACCGGCCAACCTCAACTTCGAGGCGAACAAGGACGGCAGCGACGTACGCATGGACGGTGAACTGGCGGAAGTCGACATCGACCTGCAGCGCAGCGACAGCGGCCACCCGGTACAGGTGAGCCTGCGCGGCATCGGTCTGAGCGCCGACAAGCAGGATTATGACGCGGGCTTCGGCTTCGGCCCGTCCGCCATCACCCTGGAACGCATGGAAATCAAGGCCGGCGACGAACCTGCCGTGGTCATCCAGCAGGCCTCCGTCGAGGAGTCGCTGAGCCGCGGCAGCCGTGGCCTCGACCAGACCATCGCCTACCGCATCGGCGAGGTCAGCGCCAAAGGCCAGACCTTGCGCAACCTCGCCCTCGCCTTCAGCCTGCGCAACCTCGAGGAAAGCAGCCTCAAGGCGCTGGTCGCGAGCTACAAGGCAATCCTCGACAGCAGCGCCACGCCGGAGGAATCCTTCGTCGGCATGACCGCCGCCCAGCAGCAGGAACTGCAGGCGCATGGCCTGCAGCTGCTGGAACACAAACCCACCCTGGCCCTCGACGAGTTCGGCTTCGAGACTGCCCACGGCTCGGCCCGCCTGTCCGTCGTGCTCGACCTGCAATCGCCGAGCGCAGAAGCCTTCACCCCGGATGCGATGATCACCAGCATGCTCGCCTCGCTCAAGGCCGAAGCCGGTATCGACAAGGACCTGGTGCGCGACATCGCCGGGCTGGTCGCGCAGAACAACCAGCCTGACGGCCAGCTCGATAAGGCGGCACTGCAGCAGGAAACCGACGCCGCCACCGAGCTGTTCAGCGGCATGGCGCTGGACACCGGCTGGTCGCGCCTGGAAGGCGAACGCCTGGTCAGCTCGCTGCATTACGCTGACAACCGGGTGACCTTCAACGGCCGCGAAATGAGCGTGCAGGAATTCATCGGCTTCGCCTTCGGTTCGGCGCAGAACGCCGGTCTGCTCGGCCAGTAAGCGTCAGCCTGCGGATGCGTCCGCAGTGACAGAAAACCCCGCGGCCCTGTTCAGCACCTCGCTGGGCAGGGCCGTGTCGCTTTAGGGCGTTTGCGGCGTTCCGATCACCCGTCACCTCCCGACACCTTCCTGCCCTCGCCCTGCCCCGAGCCGGCTGCGCGACCGCTGACCTGATCTCCCTGCGGGCGCTACCTGCACCTGCCTACGCCCGCGCGTCGCCCTATTCCGGTATTCGCCTGCGCTCCGTCAGGTGGCCGGAACCATCGTCGCTCTCGCCGCCTCTGCTGAATATGACAAATGCGCCAGGCCGAGCCGGGACTCAGCCGATTCCGGCCTGGCGCAGCGAGAAAACACACGCTCATTCAAACCATGCAGCCCCTGGCCGGTGGCGAACCGCCCTGCCGGGGTTTCATTCAAAGGGCCCGTTTGTCCGATGACGCAGACGCTCAACTATCAGGCGATATTCGAAGCCGTCCCCAACCTGCATCTGATCCTCGCGCCTGATCAGGATTTCACCATCCTCGCTGCAAGCGATGCGCAGCTGCGCGCTACCTACACGCGCAGGGAAGAAAGCATCGGCAGACCGGTCTTCGACGTGTTCCGCAAGAACCCGGACGACCCGACCGAGTTCGGCACCAGCGTTTTGCGCGACTCGCTCGAGCGCGTCCTGCGCAGCCGCGCGCCGGACCGCATGGCGATTACCCGCTACGACATCCCCCGGCCCGCGGCGCAGGGCGGCGGTTTCGAGCTGCGCTACTGGCGGCCGCTGAATGTCCCGGTGCTCGATGAGCACGGCGCCGTGCTCTACATCATCCATCAGGTCGAAGACGTGACCGAGGAAGTCCTGCGTCAGGGCAGCGCCAGTCTCAGCCATTTCGAGGAGCGCTTTCGCGCTGCGCTGCTCGGCTCCGGTATTGGTACGTTCACCTGGCTCTTCAGCGATGGCAGCCTCAGCCTGGACAGCGGGCTGGAGCAGCTCTTCCGCCTGCCGCTCGGGCTGAAGGTGACCAGCGTCGATACCTTCGTCGAGCAGGTCCATCCCGAAGACCGCGCCGATGTACGGCTGGCCTTCGCTCACTACGCCAGGGGCGACGACTACACCGCGGAGTTTCGCCTGCTGCGTGCCGGCGCGGAGTGCTGGCTGGCCTGCAAGGCCAAGGCCTTTCGCGATGCCAACGGCGCGCTCGCCTATGTCGCCGGCGCCTGCACCGACATCAGCGCCCGCCGGCGTGCCGAAGACGCCCTGCGCGTCAGCGAGAACAGCCTGCGCCAGCTCAACGAGACCCTCGAAGCGCGGGTGGCCACCGAGGTCGCCGAGCGCAGCCGCGCCGAAGAAGCCCTGCGCCAGGCGCAGAAGATGGAAGCCGTGGGCCAGCTCACCGGCGGCATCGCCCACGACTTCAACAACCTGCTGACCGGCATCATCGGCAGCCTCGACCTGATGCAGCGGCGTCATCAGCGCAACGAGTCGCTGGAACTGGAGCGCTACATCGGCGCCGCCGTGACGTCCGCCCAGCGCGCCGCCGCGCTGACCCAGCGGCTGCTGGCCTTCTCACGGCAGCAGGCGCTCGACCTCAAGCCGGTCGACGTCAACCAGCTGGTGGCCTCGCTGGAGGATCTGCTGCATCGCACCACGGGCGAGAACATCACCATCGAGACGCGCCTCAGCGCCGGGCTGCTGCCCGCCTGCATGGACGTCAACCAGCTGGAAAGCGCGCTGATCAACCTCGTCATCAATGCGCGCGATGCCATGCCCTACGGCGGTCGTATCACCCTGTCGACCGCCAGTTTCACCATGGGCGAGACGCCCGATCCGAAGAAGCGCGGCATGAGCGCCGGCGAGTACGTGCTGCTCAGCGTCACCGACACCGGCACCGGCATGGCACCGAACGTCATGACGCGAGCCTTCGAGCCGTTCTTCACCACCAAGCCGATCGGCCAGGGTACCGGACTCGGGCTATCGATGGTGTATGGCTACATCAAGCAGGCCAAGGGCTACATCCAGATCGAGTCCGAACCGGACATCGGCACGCGGGTGCACCTCTACCTGCCAGTGCATCAGGGTGAAGCCACCGCCCTCGCCCACGAACCCGAGCGCACGCCCACAGGCGCTGGCGAAACCATCCTGGTGGTCGAGGATGAGCCGGTGGTCCGCTCGCTGGTGGTCGAGGTGCTGAACGAGCTGGGCTACGAAACCCTGGAGGCCGGCGAAGCCAGCGAAGCGCTCTGCATCACCGAGAGCGAGCAGCGCATCGACCTGCTGATCTCCGACGTCGGCCTGCCCGGCATGAACGGCCGGCAACTGGCCGATATCGCCCGCCAGCAACGCCCCGGTCTGAAGGTGCTGTTCGCCACCGGCTATGCCGAAAGCTTCGCCGCCAACGATTTTCTTGGCCCGGACATGGCGGTGATCACCAAGCCCTTCGCCATCGACGTCTTCGCCAGCAAGGTCGGCGAGATGCTCGGCAACGGTTGAGGCGTGGCCGGCTACGCGCCCAGGCGCTCGCTGAGAAAGTCGATAAAGCAGGCGATGCGCGAGGCCAGCGCGCTGTTGCGGTAGTACACCGCATTGATCGGCTGGCGCACGTCGACACGCTGCGCCGCCAGCACCTCCACCAGCTCGCCGCGCTGGCGATCCTTCTCGGTCATGAAGTCGGACAGGCACACCAACCCCTCGCCGGCCAGCGCCAGTTCACGCGCGGTATCGCCGCTGGAGACACGCAGCGCCGGGGTGATCCGCCAGCTCTCCCCCAGCGCATGGCGCAACGGCCAGTCGTTGAGTCGATCCGGCTCGGTAAAGCCGATCAGGCTGTGCCCGGCCAGCGCCTCGACGCTCTCTGGCACGCCATGCCGCTGCAGATAGGCCGGGCTCGCCAGCACCCGGCGCATGGTGTGGCACAGCGGCCGCGCATGCAGGCTGGAATCCGGCAGCGGGCCGATGCGGATGGCCAGATCGGTGCGCCGCTCCAGCAGGTCGATGATGCGATCGTCGCTGTACAGCTCCAGCTCGATCTGCGGGTAGCGCGCGCGAAAGTCGCCGATCAGCGGCGCAATCACGTGCAGCATGAACGGCGAAGCGGTGTTGACCCGCAGACGCCCCGCCGGTGTCTGCCGCCGCAGCGCCATCTGTTCCTCGGCCTCCTCCACGCTGGCCAGAATGCGCCGCGCCTGCGCCAGGAACACCTCGCCCTCCTCGGTCAGCTCGAGGCGCCGTGTGGTGCGGCGCAACAGCGTTACCGCCAGCTTGTCCTCCAGCCGACTCAACGCCCGGCTGACGCCCGAAGCGGTCTGGTCCAGCTGCACGGCCGCAGCGCTGATCGAGCCACTGTCGACCACGCTGATAAAGGCGAGCATTTCGTCGAGGTTGGTTTTCATCGGTGGGAGTCGCATCGAAGGGTTGGCAGGAGCAACGAGTCTGGCGGCAGCGCCGCGTGGCGGCAACCGGACCGGCGCGGGCCCCCGGCGGCAGGCCCGTCGATCAGTCGCCGCCGAGGCGCGTCACGGCCTCAAACGCCCTTTTCATTCGGGCCCGGTACATTCACCCCGTCCAGCGTGGAACGGCCGTCGCCTGCGCCATCGGTGATCACGCTGAAACTGCCATCGGTCTCCAGCACCACCGCCTCGATGCCATCCAGCGCGGCCAGCCCCTGGCTGCGCGCCGCAGCCCGCACCTCATCCTCGGTCACCCGCGCCGCGCGCATGGCATCGCCGAGAAAACGCCCGCGAAAGAACAGCAGCGCCGGCTCGCCCGTCACCGTCCGCCGCACCCACGCCACCCGCACGCTGGACCAGGTGACCACATACTGCAGCCCGATCAACAGCGCGAACGCCAGCACCCCCTCGGCCAGCGACACATTGCGATTGAGCAGAATCGTCGCGAAGGTCGAACCCAGCGCCACCGTCACGACCAGATCAAATGCATTCATCTTCGACAACGTCCGCCGCCCCGACAGACGCAACAGCAACACCAGGCTGATATAGGCCAGCACGCCCACCACCAGCGTGCGAATCAACGTCGTTGCGCTACTGAAAAACATGCCTTCCACGATCACCTCCGCAACTGAGCCATGCAGGGTGGACAGGGTAGGTGGGCGGAAAGTGCATACGGCGCCAGTGACCGCGCGTCAGGCGACGGCGTGAAAACCGAGGATTAATCCATCGTCTGCTTTACCCATACGGAAGCAGTGGCTAATGTGCCATCACGCGCAGCAACTGCGCACTCGATCACGGTTCCGCTGCGACGCTACGATCTGCACCGGCCCGCTACCAAGGAAGGTAAAGATGGCGCGCTTTTTCCCTGTCCGCTCGCAATGCCAGTTCGACACACCCGGCGAGCGGCGCTTCGCCGAGCGGCTGGAAAAGCTACTCGAAGACGACTACCTCTGCTGGAGCAACGTCCCGGTCGGGCCCAAGGCGCGCTATCCCGACTTTGTCGTGCTGCACCCACGGCGCGGCATCCTCGTGCTCGAGGTCAAGGACTGGAAGCTCGCCACCATCCAGAGCGCCACCCACGGCAAGGTCACCCTGTACACCAGCAGCGGCCTGAAGACCGTCGCCAACCCGATGCTGCAGGCGCGCTCCTATGTCGTTGATGTCGGCATGGTGCTCAAGAAAGACCTGCTACAGCAAGAACAAGAAAATAAGCCTGTTTCATTTTACTGCTTATTTGTTCGTTGTTTTATGCACCAGTTGCGTCTAATCATAGTTGTGACATTTGTGAATAAATGGATGAAGCATGATTGATCTCGGGGGAACAGACCTATACATCAACGTGCCGAGCCTGCCCCGGAAAGAATTTGAGCACTACTCAACAAATTTGTTTGATGAGTGGGAGTCATATATCGGGAAGGTTCTAAAGGTCCCTGATTACGCACTAGTTTTAGAAATTGAAGAGGGATCAATTAAGGTAAATGCAAAAGTTGCTGCATGCCTTTACGCGATCTATATTGGGATTGGACAGTACGGCTCATTCATGGCTGGGTCCCAAACAATTCAAAGTCAAATTAGTGCTGCGAGTGACTATTTGGCGAATCATGCGGTTGCCCCGTTTACAAGCAGAGAAACTAAAGCAAAAATAAAAAAACATAGTGGGTCGCTGGGTCAACTTAACAGGTTATTTTTAAAAGTTCAGCAGGGAAAAATAACTGCGCAGCAAGCCATGATAGAGGCTGAGGCAATATTTGGAGAGGATTTACGCTCCGAACCAGATTTCACAAGTGAGCTAAGAACATTATTTGAAAATGCGCCAATACTTGCGAAGCAGTTAAATTTGCCTTTGAGTGGCGTCGAAAGTGAAATATTTAAAAAGGTTATAAACAAGAAGCCGCGAATACCTAAACCTACGCCAGAGCAACCTATTGGACAGCAGTTTCGTGTAATGGTGTGGCGTGAGTCGAAAGATAAAAAACGTAAAGTTCGAGTAATTGAGCTATGAGTCACATGGCTGGATCAAATCGTTCGCTCCGCTTGCATGGATGGCTAATGTCCGCTCCGTTAATAAAATTTAGTTTTCAAGGACAATTATGCCGCGTGTAATTGAGAAAGGTGAGATAGCCCTGTACAAGTATAATCGGCTTCGATACTCATTTGTAGAGTTGGGGGCCGGAGAACAGCAAGTCCTATCCAGCGATCCTTGGGCTTTCCTCAGTTCTCATCTGCAAACAAAACTTGCAGGTAAGCGTGGTGCCAACCGTGAGCGCATTGAGCGCGCAATCTATTATGCTTCCCTTGCTGAGGATTTTTACCGCGCAGCACAGAGCGTACCTCTCCCTGCCCAAGGAACACTTTTCTACTACGGCATGCTTGATCTTGTAAAATCGTTTCTATCTCTTCGCGGTGCTGATTTAGAAACAACTTTTGAGCATCATGGACTAATGCTTCCGCTTGGAAAAAGGCTGACTATAGAAGCTAAGCCGAAAATGAAGGACGCTTTCAATGTCTTTTCGCATTTCTGTGCCGAACTTGGAAGAGAAATAAAGGCTCCTCTTGAGGTCGACTTCAGACAAGCCCTATCTCATGTGCCCGAGGTTCATGGCATCTATGCCAGCCTTGGTCACATCACCAAGCGAAAATTACTTCCGGTAAAAATAGAGTTCCAAGTGAACTCAAATAGAGATTTCCTTTTCACTGAGCTAATTTTTGATAAAGAGCAAGAGGCAAAAGTAGATACTAGTCGATTCCTAAAAGGTAATCGATCGGCATATTTTAAGGAAGGTTATCCACGCGACAAGCAAGTCGTTTATCGAGCAAAACGCAGAAAGTCTTTTACCAGAGATAACCTTGACCGGAAATATAAAAACATATTAGCTGAGTATTCTGCGCTCGATGTGGTTCCAATACTCACCCAGCAGGGCTACCGATACTACATAGACCTCCGCCCTGGAGATGTCCCACATCTTGCATATTCTTTAATGGCGATGTTCTACCTTGGCAGCGCAGCACGTTATCGACCATTAGAGATAAGATCTTTGCTGGAGGGTGATCTCCGCCCATTAGTGAGTGAGTTTGTTAGCTTAACACCTCGTCAATTTCTCTACCAATTAGTGTCAATTACGACGGCACGAGAATGCGTGATTCCATTTTCAGCGATATGAAGACTCGCGTTTCAAATGGTTCAATTGATTCCCGTCGTTTCAAATGGTGATAGCTAATGAACAGCATTCATGATCATGCGGCATATAAAGAAGGCAAAGAAAGCTACTTTTCTAATAAAGGAAGATACGAAAATAGGTACCCGTTAGGATCTACAGAATATGATGCATTCGAACGGGGTTGGTCTCAATCTATAAATAAAGATATAGATATAGATATAGATATAGCAAAGGAAAAATACTTGAAAGGTAAGGGTTATTAGTTAGCGCTCAGTCCAAGGATATTGGAAAGCCTATTTAACGTTCAGATGCCAGCTCATGGAAAAACGGGTTAGATTTATTTTCAGGTGGCTAGCTTCATAGCACCTTATGACTTCATCGTCTTAGGTTTTCCACCTCCATTCACAATGGTAAGCACCCATGCACCTAACAACCCTCCTAGTTCCCACCTTCACGCAAATGCTCAAAACTCTCTCCGCCTGGCTAAAGAAGGCGCAGGCCCAGCTACCGGAAGCGGAGGCGCAGGCGTTGTTATCCGCGCGGCTGGCGCCGGATATGTTTCCGCTGTCGACCCAGGTTCGCTTTGCCTGCGTGCAGGCGCGAGAGGCTGTGTGCCGGCTGAGACGCGAGGCCTTTCCGGCTGTGATCAACGAGCTGCTGGACGAGGGGCGGCAGGCTGGAGAGCGGCCAGGCTCGCTGGCCGATTCGTATGCCCGGATCGATGAGACGGTGGCGCTGCTCGAAGGCCTCGCTGCCGATGCGCTGGATATGGACGCGGACAAGCCAATCGCCCACGAGCTGGCGAATGGGATGATCTTCGACCTGACCGCGGACCAGTACGCCCGTGACTGGACGCTGGCGCAGTTCTATTTCCATGTGATGACCGCGTATTCGATCCTGCGTAAGGAAGGGATCGAGCTGGGCAAGGCGGACTACGTGACCCATATGCTGCCGTATCTGCGGGCGGAATCGATTCCGAAGGGCTAACGAGGTGGCCCGGACGTAACGCGTGGAAAAGGCTTCGCCGTTTTCCACCCTACGCATGCGCGGGGTCGGCAGAGGAGGCGGAGTGGCGTAGGGTGGACAACGCTGCGCTTGTCCACCGATGCGAATCGACGGGCAGAGCAGGTGGTTGGCGAAACGCTCGCTGGCTTGGGGCGTCCAACCGGGATGCCGCGCCCGCGCGGTCGTATTTGCGAACGATGTTCGCCCACCTCGCCACAAAGCAGACCTCCCCATGTTGTTCCGCCGTTTCGAAAACCTGATCGATGTCTTCAAGCCCAGCCCGGACGTTGCGCCGCCGGCCGGAATGCTGCGTTTCTATGCCCATTACCTGAAGCAGGTCTGGCCGCTGATGACGGCTGTGCTGGTGGTGGGCTTTTTCGCGGCGCTGATCGAGGTGGCGCTGTTCAGCTTTCTCGGCCAGTTGATCGATATGGCTCAGGCGACCGATGACGCGCGGACCTTCTTTGCCGAGCACCGCAACGAGTTGCTGTGGATGGCGGCGGTGGCGCTGGTCATCCGGCCGCTGGTGTTCGGCCTGCACAACCTGCTGACGCATCAGGCGATCAATCCGGGGCTGACCAATCTGATCCGCTGGCAGAACCATCGGTACGTGCTCAAGCAAAGCCTGAACTTCTTCCAGAACGATTTCGCCGGGCGCATCGCTCAGCGCGTGATGCAGACCGGGCCGTCGCTGCGCGATTCGGCCATGCAGGTGATCGATGCGCTCTGGCATGTGGTGGTCTATGCCGGCAGCGCGCTGTATCTGTTCGCCGCTGCTGACCTGCGCCTGATCGTGCCCTTGCTGCTGTGGATCGTCGGCTACAGCGCCGCACTCTGGTACTTCGTGCCGCGTATCCGCGCGCGCTCGGCGGCGGCGTCCGCGGCGCGTTCGAAGGTGATGGGGCGGGTGGTGGACGGCTACAGCAACGTCGCCACGCTGAAGCTGTTCGCCCATTCGCGGGAGGAGGAGAGCTACGCCCGCGAGGCGATGCAGGAGCTGCTTGGCAAGTTCCGCCTGCAGTCGCGGGTGATCACCAGCCTGGATTTCCTCATCACCTGCATGAACGGCCTGTTGATCGTCGGCACCGGCGCGCTGGCGCTGTGGCTGTGGAGCGAGGCGCTGATCACCACAGGCGCCATCGCCCTGGCGCTGGGCCTGGTGATCCGCATCAACAACATGGCCGAGTGGATCATGTGGGTGGTCAACGGCATCTTCGAGAACGTCGGCACTGTGCAGGACGGCATGAAGAGCATCGTCCGGCCGCGCGATGTGCTCGACCCCGAGGACGCCAGGCCGCTGCAGGTGGAGCAGGGCGGCGTGCGCTTCGAGGATGTGCATTTCCATTACGGCAAAAGCGGCGGGGTGATCAGCGGGCTAAGCATCGACATTCGCCCGGGCGAGAAGATCGGCTTGGTCGGGCCGTCCGGCGCGGGCAAGTCGACACTGGTCAACCTGCTGCTGCGCCTCTATGACCTGGAAAGCGGGCGCATCCTGATCGACGGGCAGAACGTCGCCGAGGTCAGCCAGGAAAGCCTGCGCGCCAATATCGGCGTGGTCACCCAGGACACCTCCCTGCTGCACCGTTCGATCCGCGACAACCTGCGTTACGGCAAGCCCGACGCCACAGAGGAAGAACTCTGGGCCGCGGCGCGCAAGGCCCGCGCGGATGCGTTCATCAAGACCCTGGACGATAGCCAGGGCGGCAAGGGCTTCGAGGCGATGGTGGGCGAGCGCGGCGTGAAGCTCTCCGGCGGGCAACGGCAGCGCATCGCCATCGCCCGGGTGCTGCTCAAGGACGCGCCGATCCTGGTGCTCGACGAAGCCACCTCGGCGCTGGATTCGGAGGTCGAGGCGGCGATTCAGGAGAGTCTGGATACCCTGATGGAAGGCAAGACGGTGATCGCCATCGCCCACCGGCTGTCGACCATCGCGCGCATGGATCGGCTGGTGGTGATCGACAAGGGGCAGGTGATCGAGACCGGCACCCACGCCGAGCTGATCGCCCGCGGTGGCCTCTATGCGCGGCTGTGGCAGCACCAGACCGGTGGGTTCGTCGGGGTAGATTGATTCGAACGGGCGTGGGGTTGGTAGCGGGTGAGTTCGTACAGGCGGCAGGAACATGATGCTCGCGGCACTCCCACGCAGCGCAGCAGGTCTGTATCAGCTGTCCGGCCGTTTTCTCAAGAAGCAAGCCCAAATTCAATCGAGCGCAGAGGTAACCATGAATATTTTCCTGACATCCTCCTTTGCTGAAGTCGTGGACTTGTTTGTCACGTTCACCAAAGGCGAGTGCAGCGGCAAGACGGTTACGTTGATTCCTACGGCAAGCCTTGCCGAGGAGGTCAATTCCTACCTTGTTGCGGCCAGGGAGGCGCTTATCAAAGCCGGTCTGGTGATCGATGAGCTCGAGGTTTCAACTGCAACTCAGGACGAGATCGTCAGCAAGCTCGAACGTGGCGATTACATCTATGTGTCCGGCGGCAACACGTTCTTTCTGCTGCAGGAGCTGAAGCGCACAGGCGCGGACAGGTTGATCGCGGAACAGGTCAGGGCCGGGAAGTGCTATATCGGCGAATCCGCCGGCTCCGCGATACTCGCCCCGAGCATTGACTATATTCGGGCGCTGGACGACGTCACTGCGGCGCCTGAGCTGGAGTCCTACACCGCACTGGGGCTGGTCGATTTCTACCCGCTGCCGCATTACCGGAATGCGCCGTTCGACGAGGCCGTCGAGCAGGTGCTGAAGGAGTATGGGCAGGCATTGGCGCTTCGCCCATTCAGCAATAACCAGGCGATCGTCGTGTCGGGTGGTCACGCTGAAATCCAAACGAGCGGCAAACGAGGCTAACGCCAGCTTCAAGGCTTGCTGCTCTGCCAAGCCTCTATCAGTTACCAAATGACCTTGCCGCCGCTACCTCTGGAGCAGTGGCATGGCGCGGGCTTGCAAGGCCCTGAGCAACGCGCACGGCACATTCCGGTTCGTCGTCGCGCCACCTGAACCCTCATACACTGCGCTCACTCGTACCTCTAGCGCAGTCATTAACTGAGAGGGAGCCCACCATGAGCGATCGACAAGCCAGCGTCCGCCACGATGCCGCGCAGCAGCGCTATGAGTTGCTGGTCGACGGCCAGCCGCTCGGCTTTGCCGAGTACAACGAGCAGGGCGAGCGGATGGTCTTTACCCATACCGAGGTCGACCCCAGCCTGTCCGGGGAGGGGCTGGGCAGTGTGCTGGCCAAGGCCGCGCTGGCGGATGCACGGCGCCGCGACAAGCGTGTGGTGCCGCAGTGCGAGTTCATCGCCAGCTACATCGAGCGCCACAAGGAATGGCAGGACCTGGTCGATCCGGCCTGAGCGCCGCACCTTCCGGCGGGATTTATTGCCGGAGCCGACGCTCTTATCTGAGTGATCGCTGCCGCTGCGCCGCGTGGCGTCGCTTCAGCAGCTGGTTTCCTCTGAGGGCAAGCGCGTGGATGGTCGAGAGTTTGTCTGGGCGCATTTCAAGCTCAATGCCGAGCAGCGCCTGCGTGGCTTCAACTTCTTCGTGGTGCTGGCAATCTTTGCCGATGGCGGCGTGCTGGCGGCGCTGCAGCGCGGCTTCTCGCCCGGGCTGCTGATCCTGCTCGGCGCCTTTACCGTCTTGCTGGCGCAGGTGTTCTGGCTGGTGGATGCACGCAGCCGGCAGTTGCTGGAGCTGACCATCACGGCGCTGAAGGAGATGGAAGCCGAGTATCCCGAGAGTTACCGGCTGTTCGCTGCCGATGCGCTGGGGCAGAGCCGGGTGATCAGCTACACCTTCGCTATCCGCGCGTTGTTGCTGGCGCAGATGGGCTTTGGCCTTGGCGTGTTTGCTTACGGGCTTTACCAGTGGTGAGCACTGCGAGCGATTCATCCGTCGCTGGCTGCGCTGCGCAGCCGAACGCTGGCGGCGGGCGCCCGGTCGGTATTGGTAACCACCGGGAGATCTGACGATGTCGACTTCGAGCAATCTGTTATGGGCCGCCCTGGCGATCGGGGCAGTGACGGGCATGCGCAGCATGCTGGCGCCGACACTGGTCAGCCGGGCGTTGAGCGAGCGCGATGATCTCGCCGGGGCGGGGGAGGCCGCGCAACTGCTGACGTCGGACACCGCGCAGACCTTTCTGCCAACGCTCGCGGCCAGCGAGATGATCGGCGACAAGATGCCCTTTGCGCCGGATCGCACCATCGTGCCGTCGATGATGTTTCGTGCGCTGTCCGGCGGCGTCAGCGCGGCCGCGTTGGCGGGTGTCCGTCGCGAGCCGGTGCTGGTGCCGGCGTTGCTCGGTGCGACGGCGGCGCTGGTCGCATCCAGGGTCGGGCTGAGCCTGCGCAAGCCCTATCAACCGAGGCCGCTGGTCAATGCGGCCCTGGGTGCGGTGGAGGAATGTCTGGCGTTGGTGATTGGCCGAGCCGGGCTGCGGCGGGCGTTGGGCGAGGGTCGGCGCGGGCGGTAAGAAGCCATGTACTCCGCGCGTTTCGCGGGGCGGTGATGTGGACGCGTGGAAAAGGCGTTGCCGTTTTCCACCCTACGCGGGTTGCCCTCGGGACCCGTCAGTCCTGGCTGATCTCGGTCTTGTGCGGATTGCTCTGCAGCAAGCGCGCGTGGGCTTCGGGGTAGCGGTAGGCGAAGGTGGCGTGTTGCGCGGCCACTTCGGCCCGCAGTGCTTCGCGCTCGTGGGCGGGCAGCTTGGCCAGGTACTTTTGAGTGATGGCGTATTTGGCGGCCATCAGCTCGTCATGGGCTTCGCGCAGCTCCACTTCGTACGCCTTGGCGCGACGCTCGCGCAGGGCCGCCTGGTCGGTGTGCATGTTGCCGCCTTCATGCAGGACGAAGGCGCTCTTCGAGTCGCCTTCCGTCTGCTCCATGGCGGGTTGTGCGGCCCAGGCGCTCGAAGCGGCAAGGCAGAGCATCAGACAGGACGAGATGGTTCCCAGCGTAGGCATGGCGTGGCCCTCTACATGCTTGGCGGCGCTCGGGCCGCCTGAAGCGCCAGAATACGCCAGGTGCATCCAGCACTCAGCAGTCCGGCCCTGCGCCAATCGTCGCAGCAGGCTTAAGCCGTGATGGATTGCGCGTCGTCAGGGTGCGGCTGCCCGGTCGGGACATGACATAAAACGGGCCGCGTGATGCGGCCCGTGGTACTGCGCAGCAGCGGTCAGCTCGGTCGCTGGATCACGCAAATGCGGTCGCGGCAGAGGCCGGCGTCACGGGTGCCGACGCCGGGTGCCACTTCCGGCGTGTCAGGGCTGCTGCCGTGGCCGGTCGCGCCAGCACCGGTGGGTGCCGTGGTGGCGGTGGTTTCCGGGTAGTCGGTGCCGGCGCGCTTGGCCGCGCCGCCGATGTCATAGCGACCGGTGTCGGCCGAGCTGCGGTCGTTGTAATCGGTCGGATCGGCGCCGGGCGCGGTTGTATTGCCGATGTGGGCACCGTCGCCGGTGTGCGCGCCACTCAGAGGGCGGTCGCTGCCAGCGGTTGCCGTGCCGGTTGCGCTGAAGTGCTTGTCGAGGTGGCTGTCGCCGCCGGTCGCGCCAGCATAGGGACTGCTCGGGCCTGGATAGCCTTCGACTGCGCCGCTGCCGCCGCGCTCGTTGATGTCGATGGCACCGTTGTATTCCAGGGCATCGCGCGCCTTGGCCAGCTGATCTTCATCGTCGACATCCACAGCGATCACCAGCGCACCGCGGCGTACGGCATCTGGATAGGCGGTGGCGTAGTGGCGGTGCGTTTCGTGCGGTTCATGGCCGAACAGCGATTTGAAGAAGTGCGTGACCTTGGATTCGTGATGCGTACGATCCACCGGGACGTCGGGAGTGGTGGTGTAGGGCGCATCGTAGGCATGGATATCGGCGCTCTCGGCACCAATGGCGTGAATCTGTTCGCGCGCTATGCCCCGCGACATCAGATCGCCGCGGGTGCGGTTGGCGTCGGTCAGCGTTGCGAACGCTGCTACCAGTGTATGTCTCATGATCCACCTCACGTTGTGTTGAACAACCGGGTTGTGAGCGCTCTGCACCTGTCGCGATGGCGGCGGCCGTGTGCTGATGCTGGCCGCGTCTGTCGCGGATTTAACGGCGCTCATGAATATTGGGTAGGAGCGCACTGGCATAGTTCAGCGTGGAGGATCAGCGGTCGGAGGAGGGCCGTGCAGTCGCTGCGCGGCGATGAGGGACGTTGAAGCAGGACCCCTCGGCAGACGGGGCCGGGCAGCCTGCCAGGGCAAGATGGCGGGCGGTGGAAAGGCTTCGCGCCTTCCACCGCCCGCTCGGGTTGCGGTTCAGTCCAGGTCAGCGGCGCTGTGGCGCTCGGGGGCCTGTTCGGATTCATCGCCCCAGGTGCGATTGACCTTGCGCCCGCGGATCACGGCCGGGCGCTCGGCGACTTCCGCGGCCCAGCGCTGGACGTGCTTGTAGTCCTGCACGGAAAGGAATTCGCCAGCGTCGTACAGCTCGCCCCGCGCCAGCACGCCGTACCAGGGCCAGATCGCCATGTCGGCGATGCTGTAGTCGTCACCGGCCACGTAGCGGTTCTGCGCCAGCTGGCGGTCGAGCACGTCGAGCTGGCGCTTGGCCTCCATCGCGTAGCGGTTGATCGGGTACTCGTACTTCTCCGGCGCGTAGGCATAGAAATGGCCGAAGCCGCCACCGAGGAAGGGCGCCGAGCCCATCTGCCAGAACAGCCAGTTCAGCGTCTCGGTACGCGCACGGATTTCCGTGGGCAGGAAGGCGCCGAACTTCTCCGCCAGGTAGACCAGAATCGAGCCGGATTCGAACACCCGCAGCGGTTTGCCTGCGACGCTGTGATCGGCCAGCGCGGGGATCTTCGAGTTCGGATTGATCTCGACGAAGCCGCTGCCGAACTGATCGCCCTCACCGATGTTGATCAGCCAGGCGTCGTACTCGGCACCGCTGTGGCCGGCGGCGAGCAGCTCCTCGAGCATGATCGAGACCTTCACGCCATTGGGCGTGGCCAGCGAGTAAAGCTGCAGCGGATGTTTGCCCACCGGCAGCACCTTCTCCTCCCGCGCACCGGCGGTGGGGGCATTGATACTGGCGAACTTGCCGCCCGAGGGCGCGTCGTGGGTCCAGACCTTCGGCGGGACGTAAGGGATATCAGGCATGAACAATCTCCTCGGTGGCTACTGGGGATGTGCAGGGCATGCTACGCCCTCGGCCGGCGCTGTCGAAATCAAGCGGGTCGATATTGGTCATCGATGGGCGATGGTTTGTTCTGCGAGGGGTTTTTTGAGATGGACTAGAAGATCTTTTTCCCGATCGGTAAAAAATCCAGTGCACCGGCCAGCAGTGGAGAGTATTTTCCCTATTGGGAAAAAAACGGAAGTGAGCTGTTTCAGAAGAGCAAATTGTACGGAACGGGAAAATGGGTGGACCTACCGCGTTTATATCAATGGCCGAGCTGGGCAAGATGATCCAGCGCACCCGCAAGGGGCAGGGGCTGCGTCTGGTGGACGCTGCCGGTCTATGTGGCGTGAGCGTGCGCTTTCTGAGCGAGCTGGAAAATGGCCGCGAGAGCTGTTCGTTCGGGCGGGTGCTGAACGTGTGTCATACGCTTGGCATCGAGCTGTTGGCGGCTAGACGTGACGGGAGCGACCTGTGAGCGGACTGCTCGGCGTCTACCGGGGTGATTGCCGTATCGGTGAGCTTTGGCTGGGTGACGATGGCCGCAGCATGGGTTTTCGTTATAGCGAAGCAGCGCGGTTTGCAATCTCCAATAGCTTGCCGCTTGCAACCGGTGTGTTTGCGCCAAGGCTCGGCACGGCACACAACTGGTTTGCCAATCTGCTTCCCGAAGAAGCTTCGCGGCAGTTGCTGGTGAACCGGCTTGGGATCGCCGATGACGACTTTTCGCTGTTGGCCGCCATCGGTGGTGATTGTGCCGGTGCGTTGCGCATTGTTGACCCGGAGCGGGCCGATGCGTTGATCGAATCTGGCCAGGAACCGGTCGACCCCAATCAGCTGGCGCGGTGGGCGCAGGGTAAGGAGCGCTACGCCTTGTTCCAGCCGGGCAAGGCGACACGGCTTTCGCTTGCCGGCGCCCAGGACAAGATTCCCGTAATCCTCGAAGGCGGCCAGCTCTACCTCCCGCGCGGCACCGCCGCTTCTTCGCATCTGATCAAGTTCTCGCTAAAGCCGGCGTTGGTTTTCAACGAGCTCTATATGAACCGCCTGGCTCGGATCGCTGGGCTTGTGGTTCCCGACTCGCACGCAGGTCAGGCAGGGAAGGCTCACTATCTTGCTGTGACTCGTTACGATCGTGAGCGAGTGGATAACCAGATCGAGCGTGTGCACCAGGAGGACATGTGCCAGGCGCTTGGCTATCCGCGGCGGCTCAAGTACCAGGAAGAGGGCGGCCCGACGCTGGCTGCCTGCGCAGACCTGTTGCGCGCGGTGACGGCCATGCCTGCGCTGCAGGTGCGCCAGCTGCTGCGCTGGCAGATATTCAACGTGCTGGCCGGCAACAGCGATGGCCATGCCAAGAACATTTCGCTGTTACAAGACGCCAAGGGGCGCTGGTCATTGGCGCCGGCCTATGACCTGGTATGTACGATGGTGCTGCCATACAGCCCCAGTCTTGGTTTCGCGGTGGGCGGTAACTTCCATCCGCAGCAGCTGCGCAGAGCCGATTGGGAAGAGCTGGCGCGCCACATGGGCCTTGCGCCGCCGTTCGTACTGCGGGAGCTGCGGCAAATGCTGGATCTGATCGAGCCAGCTGCCAATAGCGCCGAGTTGCAAGCTGAACTGCAGACGGTTGGCATGGATGAGGTGGCTTGGGCGAAGGTGCAGCATGTGCGCAAATACGTCGTTCAGCAGTGCCGCCGCTACCGCAAGCTGTAGCGCCCAGGGTCCTTCCTTCATGACTGCCTACAGCCCACGCTAGCGCCTCGCTGTGTGAGATTGCCGCGAGCGTGGCAACCATAGTCAGTAATCGATCAGTGGTACTGACAACAAGCGGTGCCGACGATCCGGCATGCAGCGGTCGCGCTAGACTCCTTCCTACTGTCCCATCCACTCGGGGCCTAAGCCGGATACAGGACTTCACGATGCCCCTCAGCAAACGCGATCAGACCCGTATGGAACGGCAACTTGCCAGTTGCCTGAGCCAGGCCTGCGAGGCGGGCAAGGCGGAGGTCGTCGGCTTCAGCTGGCTCACCCATGAGGTCGATTACGCGCGCTTCCCCGAGAGCCTGCAGGTCACCTGGGTATTCGTCACCGAGGCACAGCGGGCGCTGGCGATTGGCCAAGGGCAGGGCGCGCGCATGCAGGCACTGACCCAGGCGGCGCTGGCCGAGGCAGGCATCGACATGAGCGCTCTGCGCGCACCGGTGCGCTTCGACAGCGAGGAAGCCTGCCGGCGCGACGATGGCGGTGACTGGCAACGTCGCCTAGCCCGCAACGCCACGACACGGCACTGACCGTGGGCAAGGACGTCGAGAATCCGTGCATTTCCGTCTGCAAGCTCACGGACGAAGTCTGTACCAGCTCCGGCCGCACCAAGGACGAGATCCGCAAATGGAAACGCATGAAGCGCCCGGACAAGAAGGCCGTCGTGGAGCGCGCGGCGCAGCGGTTGAAGGCGCTGAAAAAGAAGAAAAAGAAAGGCTGAGCCGAGCGATGGGGCGCCTCTGCTGTCGATGGCGGTCTGATCGTCCACCGCGCATCTGCATCGCAGGCGCTGATCCCGCGTCGTGCGCCTCAGGTGCAGAGGTGACGCAATCAATCCACCACGAACAGCTTTGCCCCCACTTGGGTAGATGAACGATGCGGCTCGGCGCCGTCGGCGACCTGGTAGCTCATGCCCGGCGTAAGGATGAAGCGGCGCCCATCAGGAAGCTCGGTGTGCAGCTCGCCCTCCAGGCACAGCAGGATATGGCCCTTGCTGCACCAGTGGTCGGCCAGATAACCCGGGGTGTACTCGACCATGCGCACGCGGATGGGGCCAAACTGGCGGGTGCGCCAGTAAGCGCTGCCGGTTTCGCCTGGATGCAGGGTGGGTTCAATAGTCGCCCAGTCGGTAGTACCGAAGGGGAGGTCGTTGATGTCCATGTCTGACGCCTGTAGGCAATGAGTGAATGGTCTTGCAGAAAAGCAGTGGTGATAGATACGGCGCCGTGGTGGCTTGAAGCCCACCGGATAGGCCGTTCCTGAGGCAACGAACGCCCGTACACGAACGAAAAAGCCGCTGCCCTCTCACGGGTACAGCGGCTTTTCGGTTACCGCACTAAAGCCTCAACCGCGGGCGCCGCGTACTCCGGCGCTGAGCTGGCGGCACAGGCCGAGCACACCTTCCACCGCGTCTTCCGGGCTCTTGGCCCCAGCGATCTGGTCGATCAGCGCCGAGCCCACCACCACGCCTTCGGTCAGCCGTGCGATGGCGGCGGCTTGTTCCGGCGTGCGGATGCCGAAGCCGACGCACACCGGCAGGTCAGTGTGGCGCTTGAGGCGCGCTACCGCTTCCTCGACGTGTTCCAGGGTGGCGGAACCTGCACCGGTCACGCCGGCCACCGAGACGTAGTAGACGAAGCCCGAGCTGCCGTTGAGCACGACCGGCAGGCGCTGGTCGTCGGTGGTCGGGGTGGTCAGGCGGATGAAGTCGATGCCGGCGCTCTGGGCCGGGTCGCAGAGTTCGTCGTTATGCTCCGGCGGCAGGTCGACGACGATCAGGCCGTCGACACCGGCTTCTTTCGCATCGCTGACGAAGCGCTCGACGCCATAGGCGAAGATCGGGTTGTAGTAGCCCATCAGAACCAGCGGGGTGCTGCTGTTGGTTTCGCGGAATTCACGGACCATCTGCAACGTCTTCGGCAGGTTCTGCTTGGCTGCCAGGGCGCGGATGTTGGCCAGCTGGATCGCCGGGCCGTCGGCCATCGGGTCGGTGAACGGCATGCCGAGCTCGATGACGTCGGCGCCGGCATCCGGCAGGCCCTTGAGGATGGCGAGCGAGGTGGCGTAGTCCGGGTCACCGGCGGTCACGAAGGTCACCAGCGCGGCGCGGTTTTCCTGCTTCAGCTGTGCGAAGCGCGACTGCAGACGGGAGTTCACCGAGCTCATATATGTTCTTCCTGTTCGTCGTAGTGGTGCATGACGGTTTGCATGTCCTTGTCGCCGCGGCCGGAGAGGTTGACCACCATCAGGTGCTCCCTGGGCAGCTTCGCCGCGCGCTTGAAGGCTTCGGCCAGGGCGTGGGCGGACTCCAGCGCCGGGATGATGCCTTCCAGGCGGCAGCACTGGTGGAAAGCTTTCAACGCTTCGTCGTCGGTGCAAGGCACGTATTCGACGCGCTTGATCTCGTGCAACCAGGCGTGCTCAGGGCCGACGCCTGGGTAGTCGAGGCCGGCGGAAATCGAATGCGCATCGGTGATCTGGCCGTCGGCGTCCTGCAAGAGGAAGGTGCGGTTGCCGTGCAGCACGCCCGGCGCACCGCCGGCCATGCTGGCGGCGTGCTTGCCGGTGTCGATGCCGTGACCGGCCGCTTCGACGCCGACGATCTGTACCGCTTCGTCATCGAGGAACGGGTGGAACAGGCCGATGGCGTTGGAGCCGCCACCGATGCAGGCGACCAGCGAGTCGGGCAGGCGGCCTTCCTTCTGCATGATCTGCTCGCGTACTTCGTTGCCGATCACCGACTGGAAGTCGCGCACCATGGCCGGGTAGGGGTGCGGGCCGGCGGCGGTGCCGATCAGGTAGAAGGTGTTGTGGACGTTGGTCACCCAGTCGCGCAGGGCTTCGTTCATCGCGTCCTTCAGCGTGCCGGTGCCGGCGGTGACCGGGATCACCTCGGCGCCCAGGAGCTTCATGCGGAAGACGTTGGCCTGCTGGCGCTCGATGTCGGTGGTGCCCATGTAGACCACGCACTGCATGCCGAAGCGCGCGGCCACGGTGGCGGTGGCCACGCCGTGCATGCCGGCGCCGGTCTCGGCGATGATGCGCTGCTTGCCCATGCGCTTGGCCAGCAGGATCTGGCCGATGCAGTTGTTGATCTTGTGCGCGCCGGTGTGGTTCAGGTCTTCGCGCTTGAGGTAGATCTTCGCGCCGCCGAAATGCTCGGTCAGCCGCTCGGCGTAGTACAGCGGGCTGGCACGGCCGATGTAGTCACGCTGGAAATAGGCCAGCTCCTCGAGGAAGGCCGGATCGCTCTTGGCCTTCTCGTACTCGGCAGCCAGCTGGTTGATCAGCGGCATCAGGGTTTCGGCGACGAACTGGCCGCCGAAGCGGCCGAACAGGCCGCGGTCGTCGGGACCGCTGCGATATGACGTCATGTGAGGCTCCTGTAACGGTTGCCGGGCCTGTGCTCGGGTACTTGTCCTGAACGCGTTTCGGCGCATTCGCGGTCAAGACCGCTGCCACAGGCGACGGATGATGCGATGGCCTCAGGGTACGGCTATGGGGGCCGGGTTAAAAGCGATAAGATCTCCACGACCTGTCAGGAAAACTCACGCTTATGGCTCAGGATCTTCCCCCGCTCAATGCGTTGCGCGCCTTCGAATCGGCCGCCCGTCTGGGTAGTGTCAGCGAAGCGGCGCGCGAGCTGCATGTCACTCACGGGGCCGTCAGCCGGCAGGTCAAGCAGCTTGAGGAGCAGCTGGGTATAGGCCTTTTCATCAAGGAAGGTCGTGGCGTAAAACTCACCGATGCCGGGGTGCGCTTGCGCGATGCCGCCAGCGAGGCCTTCGAGCGCCTGCGCAGCACCTGTGCCGAGCTGCAGCGGCAGACGGCCGAGGCGCCGTTCGTCCTCGGTTGTCCCGGCAGCCTGCTGGCGCGCTGGTTCATCCCGCGGCTGGATCGGCTCAATCGTGACCTGCCCGAGCTGCGTCTGCAGCTGTCCGCCAGCGAGGGCGAGCTGGATCCACGCAAACCGGGGCTGGATGCCACGCTGTGGTACGCCGAGCCGCCGTGGCCAGCGGACATGCAGGTGTTCGAGTTGGCCGTCGAGCGCATCGGCCCGGTGCTCAGCCCCTACCATCCGCGCTGTGCCGAACTGCGCAGCGCACCGCCCGCGGCGTTGCTCGACGAAGCGCTGTTGCATACCGCCTCGCGCCCGCAGGCCTGGCCGAGCTGGGCGCGCCGGCAGCAACTGGACCCCACGCAGCTGCGCCTCGGGCAGAGCTTCGAGCACCTGTACTTCCTCCTGGAAGCGGCACTGGCCGGGCTGGGCGTGGCCATCGCACCGCAGCAGCTGGTCGCCGACGATCTGAAATCGGGGCGGCTGCTCGCGCCCTGGGGTTTCGTCGAAACCAGCGCCCGCCTGGCGCTCTGGGTGCCGGCACGGCGGCTGGATCGGCGTGCCGAACGCCTGGCGGCGTGGCTGCGGGACGAGTTGCGCGGTGCGCAGAAGCCCGGATAAAGAGCCAGGCGGAAGCATCGGCGTGGCTATTCATGATCGAGATCGCTCCCACAGAGCGGAGATCGTTTGGACGCGGTTCGTTCGGTGGCATGAATGCGGCGATTGGAAAGCGCAGATCGCTTCGGGCGCGAACAGCGGGTGGTTACTTGCGCGTGCTGCATGACGCAACTCGCCCTGACCGCGCGCGCGCGGCCGCTTGAACTCGGTCGTCGCCATCGAGTCCTACGCCGCACGGCAGCGGAGCGATCAATGATCGCAGCGGTTTTCTCCGATGCCTTCTTCTGCCTAGAAAGGACTTAGCGAATGAATGCTTGCGCTTCTGCTGCGATGCTCGCGGCCGGCCTACTGTTGGCGGCGGCTGCCCATGCTCAACCGATCGAACTGGATGGCATCGAGCTGTCACGGGATGTGCCCTGCCTTGGCAAGGACGTGGCCATCTCCGGTAATGCCAACAAGATCAGCCTTACCGGGGACTGTGGTGTGGTGCAGGTCTACGGGACAGACCATGAGATCAGCCTGGAAAAGGCGTCTGCGCTGGAAGTGTCGGGCATCGGAAACAGCGTAACGGCGAAGTCCGTCGACCGTCTGACCGTGGACACCAACAAGAACCAGATCCGTACCACCATCCTTGGCCGAGGCCAGACGGCAATCGTTGAGGTATTAGGCGCTGATCACGAGCTGGAACTGGTGTTCGACGGCCCGGCGCAGGTCACTGTGGCTGGCATCGACAACCGCTTGCAGTGGAGCGGGGATGAGCCGGCGATGTCCTTGTCCGGCGCTGGTCATCAGATCGACCGGCGATAGGCGGACTTCGCCGTCCGGGCGATTGGTCGTGCGGCACGATTCGCCGCACGACCGGGGCTCAGCTGGCCAGGGCGGTCTGCGAAGCGATCTCTGCGGCGGCGACTTTTTCCTCGGCGTAACCGCGCGGATTGCGGCTCTGCCAGCGCCAGGCATCGGCGAGCATGGTGGTCAGGTCTTTCTCGGCGCGCCAGCCGAGTTCCTGTTCGGCCTTGGTCGGGTCCGACCAGCACTGGGCGATGTCGCCGCTGCGGCGTGGCTTGATCACGTGGGGCAGGGGGCGCCCGGTGACTTCCTCGAAGGCGGTGATCATCTCGTGTACCGAGTGGCCCTTGCCGGTGCCGAGGTTCCACGTGGAAACACCATGAATCAGCTGCAGTCGCTCCAGCGCTTTCAGGTGCCCCTTGGCCAGATCGACCACGTGAATGTAGTCACGCACGCCGGTGCCGTCCGGGGTCGGGTAGTCGTTGCCATAGACGTTCAGTTGCTTTCGACGACCGACCGCGACCTGCAGCATGTAGGGCAGCAGGTTGTTCGGTACGCCGTTGGGGTCTTCGCCGATCAGCCCGGACTCGTGGGCGCCGATGGGGTTGAAGTAGCGCAGCAGGCCGATCGACCAGCGCGGGTCGGAATCGGCCAGGCCCTTGAGCACGTTCTCGGCCATCAGCTTGGACTGGCCGTAGGGGTTGGTCGGCACCCCGGTGGGGCGGTCCTCGGTGATCGGCATCACCGGCGATTCACCGTAGACCGTCGCCGAGGAGCTGAACACCAGCTTGAACACGCCGGCTTCGGCCATCGCCTGGCACAGCGCGATGCTGCCGCCGACGTTGGTTTCGTAGTAGCGCAGCGGCTCGCGCACGCTTTCGCCAACCGCCTTGAGCCCGGCGAAGTGCATGACCGCGCTGACCGGGTAGGCAGCGAACAGCGCCTTGAGCAGCGAGCGGTTGCGCACATCGCCCCTGACGAACTGCAGCGGTCGCCCGGCGAGCTGCTCGACTCGGTCCAGAGCGGCCTGCGAGCTGTTGCACAGATTGTCCAGCACCAGCACTTCATGCCCGGCCTGCAGCAGTTCGAGCACCGCGTGTGAGCCGATGTAGCCGGCCCCTCCTGTTACCAGAATCATCTGTCTACCTCCGCATTCGCTGTCTTTTCGACACGCTCGGGACACTGCGGCTGGCCAGTGAATGGCGCTGCATGAGTCTCCGTAATCTGGAATCGGCGAAACGGAACGGGACGGCGACGACGAGCTGCGCGCGTGGTTCCGGTGCCGGTGTTAAGGCGTCCTGTTGATACGGACGGGGCAAGGTTCTGGCGAGTTCCATCCAGCCGCCGGACGGCCGACGGGCTGCGCTATCGGATGATTGGCGGGAACCCGAACCGCCGATTGCCGTCCACTACCGGCGGACGACGCGGGTTGCAGGGCATCTGACGGCTCGTAGTCGTGGCGCGATGACACGCCTTACGCAGGGCAGCGCTGGCATCGACGTGGCATGGTGAGTGGGCAGGAACGCCCGGGCACGGCTACCGAAATGAGGTGCTACATGAGTTGGGCCGGCCCGTTCCAGTACGACATCGGTAAATCCCGCAACGCGCAGCAGGCGCCGGCCGAAGTGGCCTTCGACGACCAGATCCCGACGCTGCTGTGCCTCTCGCATCTGCGCTGGAGCTTCGTCTACCAGCGCCCGCAGCACCTGATGTCGCGCTTCGCCCGCGACTACAACGTGCTCTTCCACGAAGAACCCATTCCCACCGAGGACGCCGAACCCTGGCTGGAAGTGCGACCCGAAGAGAACGGCGTGCAGGTGCTGATCCCGCGGCTGCCCGCCGGTTGCGAGGGGGACGAGGCGATCCGCGTGCAACGCCAGTTGCTCGATGGCTACCTGGAGAAGCTCGGCGTCAGCGAGCTGATGCTCTGGTACTACACGCCGATGAGCCTGGCGTTCTCCGATCATCTGGCACCGAACCTGATCGTCTACGACTGCATGGACGAACTCTCGGCCTTTCGCGGTGCGCCACCGCAGCTGATCGAGCGCGAAGTGGAGTTGATGTGTCGCGCCAATCTGGTCTTTACCGGCGGCTACAGCCTCTATGAAGCCAAGCGCCAGCGTCACGACAATGCGCATCCGCTCCCCAGCAGCGTGGATGTCGAGCATTTCGCCGCCGCGCGCCGGCCGCAGCACGACCCGGACGACCAGGCGGAGATTCCCCATCCGCGCCTCGGGTTCTACGGGGTGATCGATGAGCGTCTCGATCTCGAGCTGATCGAGCAGGTGGCGCGGATGAAGCCGGAATGGCAGATCGTGCTGATCGGCCCGGTGGTCAAGATCGACCCAGCCGAGCTGCCGCGCCGCGACAACATCCACTACCTCGGCGGCAAGACCTACGACGAGCTGCCGCAATACCTGTCGGGCTGGGACGTGGCGATCATGCCGTTCGCGCTGAACGAATCGACCCGCTTCATCAGCCCGACCAAGACCCCCGAATACCTCGCCGGCGGTTGCCCGGTGGTGTCCACGCCGATCACCGACGTGGTGCGCACCTACGGTGACACCGGCATCGTGCGCATCGCCGACAGTGCCGAGGCGTTCGTCGCCGCGACAGAAGCCGCCCTGGCCGATGCCGAGGACCGCGATGCGCTGTTGGCCAAGGCCGACGAGATCCTCGGTGATATGTCCTGGGACCACACCTGGAGCCTGATGAAGGAGAAGATGCAATGCGCGATATGACCCCGCAAGACAGCAACCCGGAACGTCTCGGCGGTGGTGCCGGTGAAGAGCCGCAGGCGCGCAGGCGTGGCTTCGATTACCTGATCGTCGGTGCCGGTTTCGCCGGCAGCGTGCTCGCCGAGCGGCTGGCCAGGGGTTTGAACAAGCGCGTACTGGTGGTCGACCGGCGCCCGCACATCGCCGGCAACGCCTACGACTATCACGACGAATCCGGCGTGCTGATCCATCGCTACGGCCCGCACATCTTCCACACCAACGCCCAGCGCATCGTCGACTACCTCTCGCAGTTCACCGAGTGGCGCCCCTATGAGCATCGCGTGCTGGCGCAAGTGGACGGGCAGGAAGTACCAATCCCGATCAACATGACCACGCTGAACAGGCTCTACGGTCTGAACATGACCACCGAAGAGGAAGCGGCAGATTTCCTCGCCAGCCGTGCCGAGCCGGTGGAGAACATCCAGACCAGCGAAGACGTGGTGATCAACGGCATCGGCCGCGAGCTGTACCAGAAGTTCTTCCGCGGCTACACCCGCAAGCAGTGGGGACTGGACCCGTCGCAGCTGGACAAGTCGGTGACTTCGCGCATCCCCACGCGCACCAACACCGACGACCGCTACTTCACCGATACCTTCCAGCAGATGCCCAAGTACGGCTACACCAAGATGTTCGAGAAGATGCTGGCGCATCCGAACATCAAGGTGATGATCAACACGGACTACCGCGAGATCCGCGACGAGGTTCAGTACGACCACCTGATCTTCTGCGGCCCCATCGATGAATACTTCGATTACCGCTTCGGCAAGCTGCCGTACCGCTCGCTGAAATTCGAGCACAAGCAGCTCGAGCAGGCGCAGTTCCAGGCGGTAGGTACGGTCAACTACCCGAGCGAGGATGTGCCCTACACGCGCATCAGCGAGTACAAGCACCTCACCGGGCAGGCCCATCCGAAGACCAGCATCACCTACGAGTACCCCTCGGCGGAGGGCGATCCCTACTACCCGATCCCGCGGCCGGAGAACGCCGAGCTGTACAAGCGCTATCAGCAGCTGGCGGACCAGACGCCCGGCGTGACCTTCGTCGGCCGCCTCGGCACCTACAAGTACTACAACATGGATCAGGTAGTCGGGCAGGCGCTGGCGCTGTACAAGCGCATCGAGGAAGCCGAGCTGGCAACGCAGCCGCAAGCGGTGCCCGAGCAACTCGGCTGAAGCCAGACGGTCGTTATGCATGAGCCTGTCGCCACACGGCAGGCCAGTGCCGCTCGGCTGCTGCCCGGCCGTAGCGAGTCATCCATGAGGTAAACGATGCACCACCCCAGTCTGTTAAAGAGTTTCTTCCTTGGTGGTTTCGAGTGTTCCAACCACCGGCGCAGCGACGGTCGGCGTCTCGATCTGATCGCCGCGACCGGGCACGACCGCTGGGCCGCGCACGACTATGCCGAGCTGCACCGCCACGGCCTGCACAGCGTGCGCGACGGTCTGCGCTGGCACCTGATCGAGCGCCAGCCGGGGCAGTACGACTGGTCGAGCTTCCTGCCCATGCTGCAGGCGGCGCAGCGCCAGGGTACCCAAGTGATCTGGGATCTGTGCCATTACGGCTGGCCGGACGACATCGACATCTGGCGGCCGCAGTTCGTCGAGCGCTTCGCCCGCTATGCCGCTGCGGCCGCGCAGCTGATCAAGGACGAGACCGCTGAGGTGCCGTTCTACGCGCCGCTCAACGAGATCTCCTTCTGGGCCTGGGCCGGTGGCGACGAGGCCTATTTCAATCCGATGGCCCGCGGCCGTGGTTTCGAACTCAAGCACCAGCTGGTGCGCGCCACCATCGCCGCGATGCAGGCGATCCGCGCGGTCGAGCCACGGGCGCGCTTCGTCCAGGTCGATCCGGCCATCCATGTGGTCGCGGCCAACGACCGGCCCGGCCCGCAGCGCGACGCCGAGCGCTTCCGCCAATCGCAGTTCGAGGCCTGGGACATGCTCTGCGGCGAGCAATGGCCGGGGCTTGGCGGCGCGCCGGAGTACCTCGACGTGCTCGGCATCAACTACTACTCGAACAACCAGTGGTACCACGGTGATGGCCGTACCATCGAGCGCGACAACCCGGACTACCGACCATTCAAGGGCATCCTGCGGGAAATCCATCAGCGTTATGGGAGGCCGTTGCTGATTGCCGAAACCGGCGCCGAAGGCGACGTGCGCGGGGACTGGCTGCGGTACGTCAGCGAGCAGGCGGGTCTGGCGATGCAGGCCGGGGTGCCGGTGGAGGGCATCTGCCTGTATCCGGTGCTGGATTACCCGGGCTGGACCGATGAGCGGCACTGCCCGGTCGGGCTGTTCGGCTTTCCCGACGAAAACGGCAAGCGCTGCGTGCATGAAGGGCTGGCCGACGAACTGCGGCTGCAGCAGATGCGTTTCAGCCACTCCAGCCCGACTCTACAGCTAGCCGAAGCCATGCCATGAACCAGGCGGCCGCCGTGCCTCAGGCCAAGCCGGACGAGCTGCCGCTACCCAGCCGCCCGGTGGCCTTTCTCTGGCATTACATCTGCGCCCGGCCCTGGCATTTCGGTGGCCTGCTGGCGCTGATCATCGGTGCCGCCAGCTGCGCGGTGGCGGTGCAGTACGGCATGAAATTGTTGGTCGATGCGATGGCCCAGGGCACTGCGGATCGCGGCGCGGCCAACGTCTGGTGGCCGCTGGGGCTGTTCATCGGCCTGATCGTCACCGAGAACGTGTTCTGGCGCCTGGGCGGCTGGCTCGGCTGCCGCACCGTGGTCGCCAGCGTGGTGGATATCCGCGTCGACCTGTTCAAGCACCTGACCGGCCACCCGATGCGTTATTTCACCGAGCATTTCGCCGGCTCGCTGGGCAATCGCATCTCTGCCGTTGGCCAGGCGGCTGGCGCCATCTACGGCGGGCTGGCCTGGAAGATCGTGCCGCCGATCGTCGACTTTCTCGGCGCCGTGGTGGTTTTGCTCACGGTGGACGTGCGCATGGCCGTGGCGCTGATCATCTTCGTCGCCATCGTCGCCGTTTTGATCACCGGGTTCGGTATTCGTGGTCGCTACAAGCATCAGCGCTTCGCCGCGCAATCGGCACGGGTCGGCGGCGAGCTGGTGGATGCAGTCTCCAACGTCTGGACCATCAAGGCCTTCTCCGCCCGTGATCGCGAGGCCGAACGCCTGGCCCACGAGATCGGCTTCGAAGCCCGTGCCCAGCGGCGCAGCTGGATGTACCTGGAAAAGGCCCGGGTGATGCACGACATCTGCCTGTCGGTGATGGCTGGCGGCATGCTGATCTGGGCGATCCAGCTGTGGGTAGGTGGCGAGGTCACGGCCGGCGACGTGGTGCTGGTCAGCGCGCTGACCTTTCGCATCCTGCATGGCTCGCGGGATCTGGCGCTGGCGCTGGTGGATGCCACGCAGCAGATCGGTGCCATCGACGACACCCTGCGCATCATCGTCCAGCCCCATGGCCTGGACGACAGCGACAACCAGCTGATGCTGGCCGAAGGCGACATCACCTTCGAGCGCATCAGCTTCAGCTACCCGGATCGCGGCGCCGTGTTCGAGGGGTTGGACCTGCACATTCCGGCGGGGCAGAAGGTCGGTGTGGTGGGCTCGTCCGGGGCCGGCAAGTCGACCCTGATCAACCTCATCCAGCGCCTCGATGACGTGCAGGACGGGCGCATCCTCATCGACGGCCAGGACATCCGCAGCGTCAGCCAGGATAGCCTGCGCGAGAAGATCGCCGTGGTGCCGCAGGAAACCGCGCTGTTCAACCGCAGCATCCGCGAGAACATCCGCTACGGCCGCCCGGACGCCAGCGACGAGGAAGTGGTCGAGGCGGCGCGCAGTGCCTTCTGCGACGGTTTCATCCGCGAACTGCCGCAGGGTTACGACACCCTGGTCGGCGAGCGCGGCGTGATGCTTTCCGGCGGCCAGCGCCAGCGCCTGGGTATCGCCCGCGCATTCCTCAAGGACGCACCGATCCTGATCCTCGACGAAGCGACCTCGGCGCTGGATACCCAGTCCGAGGGCGAGATCCAGGCGGCACTCAACCTGCTGGTGCACAACCGCACCGTGGTCGCGGTGGCGCACCGCTTGTCCACGCTTGCGAGCTTCGACCGCATCATCGTGCTGCGTGACGGCCGCATCGTCGAAGACGGCCCGCCGCAGGAGCTGCGCCGCCACGGCGGTGAGTTCGATGCGCTGTGGCGCATGCAGGCCGACGGCTTCGCCCAGCAAGCCGATCCCAGCGCATGAAACGCGCGGCGGTGACCTCGCGCAGCCTGCGCTCGCTTGGCTACGACCCCGAGCAGCAAGTGCTGGAAGTGGAATTCAGCAGCGGCGCGCTGTACCGCTATGAAGAGGTCCCGCCCGATGCGGTGCAGGCCTTGCTCGAAGCCGATTCGCTGGGTCGGCATTTCAATCAGGTGTTCAAGCCGCAGCATTACCGCTATCGGCGCGTGGAGTGATCGTGCCGGGAACCGCGTGGATAAGCTGCGCGTTATCCACCAGGGTGATTCGCCGCCCGCCATCGGCGGATCGACCGTTCCGCTGAACTTCCGGGGCGCTCTGCGGGCCTCAATCAACAGGACGCGTCATTACCGAGCGGAGGCTCTTCAGACCAGAAGGGGATTGTTCAATGTCGGATCATCACACGTACAAGAAGATTGAAATTGTCGGCTCCTCGCGCAACAGCGTCGACGAAGCAATTCAGAACGGCATCGCCGAAGCCAGCAGCAAGCTGCAGAACGTCGAGTGGTTCGAGGTTGGCGAGATTCGCGGCCACGTCGAGAACGGCAAGGTCGGGCACTTCCAGGTGACCATGAAGGTCGGCTTCCGACTCGAAAACAGCTGATCGCCACGCGCGGCCGCCGTTCAGTCGGCGGCAGCGCGGCTGCGTTCGTAGCGACGCAGCAGCGGCTGGGTGCTGAGCCCGTGCAACACGATGCTCAGCGCTACGACCGATAACACCAGGCCGATGATCGTATGCGTTTCGTCCGGCAGCAGGCCGTGGGTCACCGCGTAGCTCAGGTAGTACAGGCTGCCGATGCCACGAATGCCGAACCAGCCGGCCGTCAGGCTCTGGGCGCGGTCGAGGTAGCGCCGCGGCATCAGCAGCATCACGCTCAGCGGCCGAATCAGCAGGAACAGCGCCAGGCCGAGCGGCACCGCACGCCAGTCCCAGTGCACCGAGACCAGCACCCCGAGCATGGTCACCAGCAGCACTTCCAGGCTGCGCTCCAGTTGTCCGCCAAACGCCAGTACATCGCCCATCAGCACGCCCGCGGCGACCCGCGGTTGTCCGAGCTGTCGGTCATCCAGTGACAGCGCGCGCGGCGCTAGACCCCCTTCGGCAAGATGCGGCACGGCATCGTTGATCAGCTCTTCGGACGGCGTCTCCGAATCATCGGCGGCGGCCATTTCCGCATGGCGCAGGCCGAGGCCCGCGGCGAACACGGCGAGAAAGCCCCAGGCACCGGCCAGCTCGGCGCCGACGTAGGCCAGCGCGATCAGCGCCAAGGCCAGCGAATCGTTGGGCGACATGGCGGTATCGGTGTGGCGTGCGCGCAGGTAGATCGCCACGCGGCCGACCAGCTTGCCCAGCAGAAAGCCGATCAGTAGCCCAGCCGGCACCGCCCATAGCAGCCGATGCAGCGCCCACTCGCCGACCCAGTCGGCTTCCAGCTGGCCCTGGGCGATGAGCATCAGGCCGAAGACCACGAAGGGAAACGCGGTGCCATCGTTGAAGCCCGCTTCACCGGACAGGCCGTAGCGCAGGCGGTCGCTGTCGCGGGCATCATTGACCTGCACCAGGCTCGCCAGCACCGGATCGGTGGGCGCAAGAATCGCCCCGATCAGCACCGCGACACCCCAGCTCAGGCCGAACACGTAGTAACAGAGCAAGGTGACGCCGCCGATGCAGGCGAGCATCACCGGCCCGGCCAGTACATAGGCGCTCTTCCACGCCGGGTGCCTGAGCGGCATGCGCAGCTTGAGGCCGCTGACGAACAGCGACACCAGCACCGCTACTTCGGTGAGGTGTTGCATCCAGCCGGCGATATGCAGGAACTCCATCTCCCACAGACCGATGCCGAGCTGGCCGATGAGCACGCCGAAACCGAGGTAGATCAGCGACGTGGTGATCGGCAGCCAGCGCAGGTAGGCCGAGGCGAGGGCGAGGATCAGCAGCAGGACGCCGAGTACGGCCATCCATTCGAGAAAATTCATGCGTGTTCCGATGGCGGGGCGCGGTTGCGCCCAGGGGTGTGTGCCATTGGAGCGGTGCCCGGCGGCAGGGTTCGCCGACAGGGCCGAGGTAGGCCGCCGCCGGTCAGGGCAGCGGCCGGCTTTCTACTGGCGCAGCTCGGCGACGATCTCGAAGGCGCGATGGCGGTCGGCGGTTTCGTAGAGGTCGCAGGTGAAGATCAGCTCGTCGGCCTGGGTTTGCTCGAGCAGTACGTCGAGACGCGCGCGAACCTTCTCCGGGCCGCCGATCAGCGCCAGGCCGAGGAAGTCGCCCACGGCCTGCTGCTCATGCGGCAGCCACAGGCCCTGCATGCTTTGCACCGGCGGGCGCAGCACCAGGCTCTGGCCGCGGATCAGCGAGAGGATGCGCTGGTAGACGCTGGTCACCAGGTACTCGGCGTGCTCGTCGCTGTCGGCGGCGATCAGTGGTACGCCGAGCATCACGTAGGGCTTGTCGAGCACCGCCGAAGGCTTGAAGTTGTCTCGGTAGAGCTTGATCGCCTGGTGCATGTAGCGCGGCGCGAAGTGCGAGGCGAAGGCGTAGGGCAGGCCCTTGGCCGCGGCCAGCTGGGCACTGAACAGGCTGGAGCCGAGCAGCCAGATCGGTATGTTGCTGTCGACGCCGGGCATGGCGATGACGCGCTGGTTGGGCTGGCGCGGACCGAGCAGCAGCTCCAGCTCCTCTACGTCCTGCGGGAAGTCGTCGGCGCTGCCCATGCGGTCGCGGCGCAGCGCATGGGCGGTGAACTGATCGGCGCCGGGCGCGCGACCGAGACCGAGGTCGATGCGGCCCGGGTAGAGCGCTTCCAGCGTGCCGAACTGCTCGGCGATCACCAGCGGCGCGTGATTCGGCAGCATCACCCCACCGGCGCCGAGGCGGATGCGCGTGGTGTTGGCGGCCAGGTAGCCGAGCAACACCGCGGTGGCAGCGCTGGCGATGCCGTCCATATTGTGGTGCTCGGCGACCCAGAAGCGCTGGAAGCCAAGCCCCTCGACATGGCGCGCCAAGGCCACGGCATTGTGCAGCGCCTGGGCCGGCGTGCCGTCGTCGCGGATCGGCGCCAGGTCGAGAGCGGAGAAGCGGGTGTTTGCAATGCGGGACATCGTTTACCTCATGACGTAAGGCGGTCGGGTGCGAGCGCGCTCAGTGGCAGTGCTCGGCCTCTGCCTCGACCAGCACGTTGCGCTGTTCGTCGCGCAACCAGCCTTGCGGGGTGAAACCCAGCGAGCGGGCCTGGAACAGGTAGCGCTGGCCGGGCTGGAAGTCGTCGTAGCGGATCACCAGGGTGCAGCGAATGGTGTGGGTTTCGCCGAACAGGCCGAAGTCGCCCCCTGTCACTTCGAATTCGTAGCGCGCTTCGAGTTCATGGGCGCCCGGCGGGACCTGGAAATAACGGCCGTCGGGGGTGCGTTTGCCGTCCAGCTGGTCGGACATGAAGATGTCGCTGGGCTGCGCGGTCATGTCGACCCAGGCCATGTTCGGGTCGGGTTGCGGCAATGGCCCGGCGCAGCCGGCCAGGGCGAGAAGGGCGGGCAGGGCGAGGGGGAGTGCGCGACGCATGGCTGGATCCTCGGCGAATGGCGGGGTGAGACGCGCTGCGCCTCACCGATGCTGCCGAGGGTGCGCCAGATGACGGCGCATTTCAACGCGGACTCAGCGGCCGGCGAGGTCGCCGCAGCCCTTTTCCTCGGCGCGGGCCAGCACGTACTGGTGCTGGTCGTAGAGCTTGGCCCAGGGCCGGAAGCCATAGCCGCCGGCCACCAGGCGATAGCGTGCGCCGGCGGTGAACTTGTCGTATTCCAGGGTCAGCTTGCAGTCGCGCGGCAGCGGGTTGCTGCCGGGGCCGACATTGGCGCCATTGACCTCGAAGCGGTAGCGCATCTCCAGCATGCGGCTGCCAGGCTGGACCTGGAAATAGCGGTCGTCTTCCAGTGTCTTGCCATCCACGGCCACCGCCTGCAGCTGGGTTTCGCCGTTCGGGTTGAGCTCGATCCAGGCCTGCTCGGGATCGGACTTGGGCATCCACATGGAGCAGCCGGCCAGGCTGGCGAGCAGGGTGACGAGAAGGAAACCGCGCATGTACAAGGCTCCAGCCGGTGATCATGGGCCGGCAAGGGTTCGATTGGGCGTCATAGGCTGCCGCAGGTTGCAATCGGCAGCACGGCCTTTGTAGGGTGCGCTACGCACGCCGGCGCCAGCCCGACCACCGAGCGAAAACCCGATGCCCAAGCCCAACGCCGCCTCCATCGACAGCCGCAGCCTGCGCTGGGTTCCCCTGCTGCTTGCCGTCTGTCTGAATGGTTGCAGTTATTACGGCCAGCTCGCCGCCGGCCAGCTGGAGTTGCTGCGCCAGCGCGAACCCATCGAGGCGCTGATCGTCGATGAGTCGCGCGATGCGGCGTTGCGCCAACGGCTGGGCGAGGTGTTGCAGGCGCGTCGCTTCGCCAGCCAGGCGCTGGAGTTGCCGGACAACGACAGCTATCGGCTGTACGCCGAACTCGGTCGGCCCTATGTGGTGTGGAATCTGTTCGCCACCGAGGAGTTCTCGGTCAAGCCGCTGGAGCACTGCTTTCCCATCGCCGGCTGCGTGGCCTATCGCGGCTACTTCCGCCAGGGTGCCGCCCGCGGCGAGGCGGCGCGGCTGCGGCTGAGCGGGCTGGATACCCATGTGGCGGGTGTCGAGGCCTATTCCACGCTGGGCTGGTTCGCCGATCCGCTGCTCAGTTCGATGCTGCGGCGCAACGACGAGCAGCTGGCGGCGCTGATCTTCCACGAACTGGCTCATCAGCAGCTGTATCTGCCCGGCGACACCGCATTCAACGAGTCCTACGCCACCTTCGTCGAGGGCGAGGGCCTGCGCCAGTGGCGTGCCCATCGCGACCTGCCTCAGCGGGATGAACAGGCGCGGGTGCGTTATCGGCAACTGGTTGAGCTGCTACTCGATACCCGCCAGCGGCTGGACCAGCTGTATGCCTCGGGCCGCTCGCCAACCGAATTGCGCGCGCTGAAGCAGGCCGCGTTCGCGACGCTGCGTCAGCGCTATCGACATCTGCGTGACAGCCAGTGGAACGGCGATAGGCGCTACGATCGCTGGTTCGCCCAGCCACTGAACAACGCCACGCTGTTGCCGTTCGGCCTGTATGACCGCTGGGTACCGGCCTTTGCTGCTCTGTTCGAGCGGTGCGAGCGGGACTGGGCGCGCTTTCACCAGGCGGTTGCGGAGCTAACGGAACTGCCTGCCGACGAGCGGGAAGCCCGGCTTTCGAAACTGGCTGACTGAACAAGCGAAACGGCGCGCCCTGTTGCCGTGGGCGTTACGCGCCGTTATGGCTCTTGCGTCGAAAATCTCCGATCTGCCGTTCATCGGCTGCGATAACTCTGTCCGCTGAACGGTGCGAATCCTTTCTCCAGCTCTCCGGTCCTCTTTACTAGGTCGCCGATTCATACGGCGGCGATCCACCTATGCCTGATATCCACGCATAACAACGGAGGCTCCATGGAGACCATTTCCGGAATTTTCGACAACAAAGGCACACCACTGGAGAAGCAGAAATTCACATGGAAGGAAATGGCCGGCAAGCCGATCAGCAAGCTCGATGACGATGCCTTTACCCGTGTCCGCATCATCCTCATGAACGGGGTCGAGACCGACGCCCTGCGCCTGAGTCACGGCATCGCCCGCTTCAACAAGGAACTGCGCCTGCCGCTGGCGCAGATCCGGCGTACCGAGCAGCACCAGGCGACCATGATCAACTGGCTGATCGGCGCCGACCACTCGCCACTGGAAACCACCGTCGCCTACGAGCAGGTCGCCATCGAGGTGACCGCGGCCGTGGCACAGAACGAGCCCGACCCCTACCAGGCGCAGACCTATCGCTTCGGCTTGCTGGAGGACTTCGACCACCTGTACCGCTACTCGGCGATGCTCGATCGCCTCGAGGGCAAGGATGCCAACAACATCCTGCAGGGCTATACCGACATCGTTCCCGGCCGCAAGACCTCCGAGCACCACCGGCACCCGGAGAACGACATCCGCGACAACTACGAGAAGGACAGCGCCGCGCTGATCACCAAGATCCACGCGGCACTGATCACCGGCGCGGAATACCAGACGCACGACTACTACATGAACATCGGCCCGCTGTTCGCCGACCCGCTGGCGCGCCAGCTGTATGCCGAGATCGCCTCGGTGGAAGAGCAGCACGTGACCCAGTACGGCTCGCTATCCGACCCCAGCGAAAGCCATATCGAGAAGTGGCTGGTGCACGAGGCGATGGAGGTCTACATGTACGCCAGCTGCGCCGAGCAGGAGACCAACCCGCGGATCAAGGCCATGTGGGAGCGCTTCCTCGACTACGAGCTGGGCCACCTCAACGTCGCCTGCGAATGGTTCAAGAAGCTCGAGCGCCGCGACCCGGCCGAGATTCTCGCCGGCCCGCTGCCGAAGATGGTCGAGTTCAAGAGCCAGCGCGATTTCGTTCGCCAGGTGCTGGCCGCCGAGGTCAACCTGCGCACTGCTGGCCCGGCCTATGTGGACAAGGCCAAGGAGCCGCAGTCCTCGCTCGATTACCGCAACCACCTCGCCTCGGAAGGGCTCGCCTCGGACATCGTCTCGGCGGGTTACCAGTGGGCGCCGGGTGGCGAACTGATGCGCAAGGCTTCCTGAGGAGACGAACATGGCTACTGCAGCGAAAGTAGGTACCAATTACACCGGCGTGCAGATGTCCCCGAAGGACACCAAGCGCCTGCTCGATGCCGTCAACGACATCCACCCGGACGTGCCGGGAGATGAGCGCGGCATGCTCGTCGAGCGTGCCGAACGCAACGAAGAGGCCGACCGCATCGGCTCCGTGCCGGTGCCCGGCTCGGCCAAGGGCATGCTCAAGACCAGCTTCGACATGATGAAGGGCAAGAGCCCCGAGGTGTTCATCGACAAGCTCGGCGAGCGCCTGGCCTTCGAACGCAACGGCGTGCGCCTGTACGAGGCGATGATCGCCAAGGCGCGCAACCTGGACTCGGGCAACGATCTGGTGGGCGTGCTGCAGCACATCCGCGACGAAGAGTTCGAGCACATGATGCTGGTGCATGCGGCTATGGAAAAACTCGGCGCCGACCCCACCGCGCAGACGCCGAGCGCGGATGTCGCCGGGGTCATGGCGATGGGCATCATGCAGGTGCTGACCGATCCGCGGACCAACGTCGCGCAGTGCATGAACGCACTGCTGACGGCCGAGCTGGCGGACAACGCCGCCTGGGAACTGCTGATCGAACTGGCGCAGGCGGCCGGTCATCCGAACATCGCCGATAGCTTCGTTCATGCGAAGACTCAGGAAGACGACCATCTGGTGAAGATCAAGACGCTGATGCGGCGGGATCTGATCATGCAGACCAAGTAATAGCGTGCGAGCGGGACGCTTTGGCGCACATCACCGAGAGGGATGTGCGCCTTTTTTTATGGGCGGGGGAAGGGCTACCTCGCCGTTTTGAGAAGGGAGTATTGGCGCCGGACTGGCGGATAGCATGCGGTGAATGAACGGCTTCAGCTCTTCCCGATTGGCGAGGTGCTTGGGAGTTTGGTTTCGCCCTGCTGGGCGAGTTCCTTTTGGCAGTCGCCCCAAAAGGAACCAAAAAGTCTTGCCCCGCCATCCGGCCCCGCGCTTCGCGCGGGGTTCGTTCGCTCCATCGCTGCTTCAGGGGTCGGCTTACAAGGGCCATCCATGGCCCTTTAAGCCTTTCGCCGCATCCCTGCGGCTCACCCCCTTACGCACCGATTCCACTCACCCTCCTGATGGGGCGCTTGAGCCGCCTGGCGGACCGTGCAAGCAGAACAGATGTTCGGCGTTTAAGTGGTCGCTGATGGCTTCAAAGCTCCAAATTCCTACACGTGGGCCCAGCCCTCGCACTCTCCATTGAGGACGCGACAAATCCCTACGGCACAATCATCCGCTTTTCTTTTCTTTGCTTGGTTTCTTGCGCAAAAGTCATCAGGCGACACCATTCGCCCCTTTCAGGAGGCCGAGTGCAATCGTTGCGTAGGGGAGTGAGCGGCATGAATGCCGCGAGAGGACTAGGCGTCCCCGCGATAAAGGGCCATGGATGGCCCTTGTACGCCGGCCCCCGGAGCGGCGATGGAACGAGGGAAGTCGAGCGCAGCGAACCGGGGACGCCCAGTCCGGATGGAGGGGCAAGCGTTTTTGCTTACTTTTTTTCCGGCCGGGCAGGCGCGACTGGAAAAAGTAGGTCGCCCAGCAGGGCGAAACCAAGCTTCCAAGCAGCTCGAAAATGGCTATGCGATCTGAACCTGCATCCATCCAAGCAGCCATCGCTGCTACTCCCTCGAACCTAACGAAGAACCAAAGAAAAAGGGGTGCCGCCTGCGCGAACACCCCTCTTCAACGATCACCGGCGAGCCGGTCAATCGTTCCCGACACTCGCCGTTTGCACGGTACAGCCCCAGACTTCCAGCGCCGGCTGGTCCGCTTGTGGCGGGCCTAGCCATTCGCTCATCGCGTGGCAACGCTGGTCAAAACACAGTTGGTAATCCCCTGCCTCGGGGGTTCGCCCCAGGCGCAGGAGTGGCAACGCAGGCATCTGGCGCTGGTAGTGCCAGGCCCCGTCGCGCAGTTCGGCGTCATCCGGGATTTCCATCCCGGCACCAGAACCCTTGACCCGCGCTTCGCCGAGCAGCAGCCCGTCCGGCGTCACGCGGTAATCCTCTTCCCAGCGGATCTTCTCGATCGTGTGGTTCCACGCCAGGGTAAAGGCGGGGGCGGGCACTTCGGCCCACACCACACCTGCCAACCCCAGGCACAGACCGATCATGCGGCCGCCAGACGCTCGGCGCGGCGGGCGCGCCAGATGTGCTGAGCGAGGAAGATCGCGCCGAGGGCAAAGCCGATCTCGTCACTCATCGGTGTGGCGAGGATCATCGCCGCACCGGCGACGAAGCCCAGCAGCTTCTCCCACAGTGCCATGGGCCGCTGCAGGTAGCCGGTGAACACCGCGCCCCACAGGCCGATGGCGAAGGCGGCCTTGAACAGCATGTACAGCGTGGCGCCCCAGTCGCCGCCCTGCATCATCAGAGCCGGGTTGTACACCGCCATGAACGGCACGATGAAACCGGCGATGGCGATGCGGATGGCCCACATGCTGATCTTCAGGCCCTTCTCCTTGGCGATTGGCGCGGCGGCGAAGCAGGCCAGCGCCACCGGCGGAGTCAGGTCGGCCATGATGCCGAAGTAGAAGACGAACATGTGCGAGACGATCAGCGGCACGCCCAGGTCGAGCAGCGCGGGCGCGGCGATCGAGCTGGTGATGATGTAGTTGGGAATGGTCGGGATGCCCATGCCCAGCACCAGGCAGGTCAGCATGGTCAGCAGCAGCGAGAGGAACAGGTTGTTCTCGCCGACGGCGAGGATGTAGCCGGCGAAGGTCGAGGCCACGCCGGTCAGCGAAACGATGCCGATGATCACGCCGACCAGGGCGCAGGCGATACCCACCGGCACCGCATGGCGCGCACCTTCGACCAGTGCGTGCAGGCAGATGACCAGGGTGTCGCGGCCGCCCTTGATGAACCAGCAGACCACCACCAGCGCGGCGATGACCGCGAAGATCACCCCGATGCCGAGCTGGAAGAAGCCGGCGCAGAGCAGGCCGAGGGCGATCCAGAAGGCGATGCGCAGGCCGAACGACGACACCTTGAGGATGATCGCCGAGCCGAGGATGACGATCGCCGTCAGCGCCAGGCCGATGGTGCCGGCGAACATCGGCGTGCGTCCGGAGAACAGCAGCCAGACCAGCACCAGCAGCGGAATCAGCAGGTACCAGCGTTCCTTCACTGCGGCCCAGGCACTCGGGCACTCGTCCTTCGGCAGGCCCTTGAGGCCGGCGCGCTTGGCTTCCAGGTGGACCATCCAGAACACCGAGCCGAAGTACAGCAGCGCCGGAATCAGCGCGGCCTTGGCGATCTCGACGAAGGGCACGTTGATGGTCTCGGCCATGATGAAGGCCACCGCGCCCATCACCGGCGGCATGATCTGGCTGCCCATCGAGGAAGTGGCCTCGACGCCGCCGGCGAAGGCCGGGCGATAGCCGAAGCGCTTCATCAGCGGAATGGTGAACTGGCCGGTGGTGACCACGTTGGCCACGCCGGAACCGGTGATGGTGCCCATCAGCGCCGAGGACACCACCGACACCTTGGCCGGGCCGCCGAGCTTGTGGCCGAACAGGCCCATGGCGAAGTCGGTGAACAGCTTGATCATCCCCGCCTGCTCGAGGAACGAGCCGAACAGGATGAACAGGAAGATGTAGGTCGCCGAAACGTAGGTCGGCGTGCCGTACAGGCCTTCGGTGCCGAACGACAGCTGGTTGACGATCTGGTCCAGGTAATAGCCACGGTGGGCGAGATCACCGGGCAGGTATTCGCCGAGCAGGCCGTAGGCGAGGAACAGCCCGCAGATGATCGGCAGGGCGATGCCCATCACCCGGCGAGCGGCCTCGAAGACCAGCACGATCAGCGTCAGGCCGACCACCATGTCGGTGGTGGTCATGTCGCCGGAGCGCTGGATCAGGTCCGCCTCGAAATACCACTGGTAGAAAAAGGTGGCGAAACCGGCCAGGCCAAGCAGCCAGGCCATTGGCTGGAACGGCTTGCCGTTGCCGCGGGCCGGATAGCAGAGGAACACCAGCAGCAACAGGAAGCCGACGTGACCGGCGCGCAGCACCTGGCTGGACACCGGGTGAAAGGCGGCGGTGACGATCTGATAGATGGAGAACAGCAGGGCGACGTAGAACAGCGCCCTCGGCCATTCGCTGGGGCTGGCGTGCAGCCCTTGGCTTTCGCTCATGGGAATCACTCTCTCACTGCAAGGTGGGGCCTGTAGAAGCAGGCTTGCCAACGAGGCAACGCGGGCAAGCCTGCTGCTACAAGGATGCGGGCTGGAGCAGGCCGCAGGGCCCGCTCCGCCCGTCTGTCAGCGCTGGGTTACTTGAGAACCCCGGCTTCCTTGTAGAAGCGCTCGGCACCCGGGTGCAGCGGAATCGGCAGGTTCTTGGTGGCGTTTTCCAGCTTGATGTCCTTGGCGGCGGAGTGGGCGTTGCCCAGCGACGACAGGTTGTCGAACATCAGTTTGGTCATCTGGTAGGCCACTTCATCGGAGACCTTCTCGTGGCTGACCAGGATGTTGGTGATGGCCACGGTCGGAACGTCGACATCCTGACCGTCGTAGGTACCGGCCGGGATCACGCCTGGCAGGTAGGCGTCGCTCTCGATCTTCTCGACCACGGCGGCCGGAATCTCGACGAAGGTCACCGGCATGGTGCTGGCCAGGTCGCGGATGGCGGCCATGCCCAGGCCCGAGGACTGCAGGGTGGCGTCCAGCTGGCGGTTCTTGATCAGCTCGACCGACTCGGCATAGGGCAGGAACTCGACGCGGCCCATGTCCTTGTAGTCCAGACCGGCGGCCTTGAAGATCGCGCGGGCGTTCAGCTCGGTGCCGGACTTCGGCGCGCCGACGGAGATGCGCTTGCCCTTGAGGTCTTCCAGGGTCTTGATGCCGGACTCTTCGCTGGCAACGATCTGGATGTAGTTGTTATAGGTACCAGCGATGGCGCGCAGGCGCTTGAGCGGAGCCTTGAAGCCGGCGTCCTCGACACCGTTCCAGGCGTCGGCAACCGAGTCACCCAGGGAGAAGGCCAGTTCGCCACGGCCGGCCTGCAGCAGGTTGAGGTTTTCCACCGAAGCCTTGGTGGCCTGCACGGAAGTCTTGGCGCCATCGATCTTGTTGTACTGCTGCGACAGGGCCACGCCGATCGGGTAGTACACACCGCTGGTGCCGCCGGTGAGGATGTTGATGAAGGTCGGCGCAGCGACGGCCGCGGTGCTGGCAGTGAAGGCCGCAGCGGCAGCGAGCAGGCCCAGGCGTTTGGTCAGTCTCATGGTGGATCTCCGTTTCGTTTTTATTGGTTGACGCAGCATGTTGACGATAGACGATGCCGCGTTCGGGAACGCGCCAGACGAACAAGCAGAGGGGCGATGACACCGGAGAGTCCGGAGGATGGATATCGCTGGTAGCTCTTCTTGTCGTTGGAATCGCATCGAGCACATTGCCATTAGCAGAAGCCGTGCCAGTCTGTCGCGATGCTCTGGATCGGCCTTTGCCGGCATCCTTGGATGGGGCATCGGCAAGAATCCGCCTATTGTTGTCGGGGTGTGGGCGGAAAACCGCTCATTGCTGTGCGAACCCCTGTCCGTCGCGGCCTTCGAATGAGTGAGCGAACGCGGAGGCGGTATGACTGCAGAAATAGGCGCAGAGGATCTGGGCATCGACGTGACCCGCGGCGAGGCGGAGCTGTTCAAGTGGTTCGTCGCCAGCTTTCTGTTCGGCAAGCGCATCCAGCGCGACATCGCCGCCGAGGCGTACCGGGTACTGGTGGAGCGCAACCGGCTCGACACGCCGCGCAAGCTGCGTGACTGTGGCCCGCGCGGGTTGGTCCAGCTGCTCGGCCAGGCGCGCTACGTGCGCTACGACGAGTCCACTGCCGCGCGCCTGCTGAAGCTCGGCGACAAGCTGCTGACCGAGTACGACGGTAGGCTGGGTCGCCTGCGTGAGCTCGGTGAGACGCGCGACGGGGTGGAGAAGCGGCTGCTGGCGTTCGAGGGCGTCGGGCCGAAGACCGTGGAAATCTTCCTGCGAGAGGCGGCGCGGGTCTGGTTCTGAGCGCGCCGGACGGCGCTTGCCAAGGCCAGCCGAAGGGTTAGAGTGGCGCCATCGCACCGCCGAAGTCCGCCATGCGCATTTTCCTGCTCGCCCTCAGTCTGTTCCTGCCCATCGCCGCCAGCGCCGCGCCGGCGCCCTATTACCAATGGCAGAGCAAGCTGGACGGCACCATCATTTGCCGCCAGACCTCGCCAGGGGAAGGCTGGGAGCAGCTCGACGGCCGGCCCTTCCGCGATCTCAACTGCAGCATGCCGGCCGCGCGGGTCGACCGCCCGAGCAGCGTGCCGGGTTTCCGTCCGCAGCCGGGGCGTTAGAGCCGACGTCAGCCCGGAATCCGCTCCATGGTTCATGGCCGTAGGGTGGAAAACCGCGAAGCGTTTTCCACGCGTCGGAGGCCCTGCCCGACGTTTCGCCATGCAACGGACCCATGGTGGATAAGCTTCGCGTTATCCACCCTACGATCCCATCGCCATCGCCATCGCCATCGCCATCGCCATCGTAGGGTGGAAGACCGCGCAGCGTTTTCCAGGCGTTGCGAGCAGGCGGCTCGGTGTTTCGTCCGCTGCTGGACGATGGAAGCCGCAAGCTCGGTTTCTCTCCTAAGCGCTAGAGCGTCATCCCGTCGTATGCCAGGCATACGTTGTCCGGCAGTTCCCGTGACGCCTGCATGAACCAGGCATCCAGCTCGTGGCCGATATGGGTCAGCACGGCCTGCGCCGGTTGCAGCTCCTCGATGCTCTGCAATGCGCGGGTCAGGTCGTTGTGGTTACGCGGTGGCGTATCGCGCGGTGGTGTCGAGCAGTCCAGCACCAGCACGTCCAGCGCGGTGTCCTGCAGCAGTTCGCGCGTGCTGTCCGGCAGGCCGACGGTGTCGGTGAGGTAGGCGATGCAGCGGCTGTGACCTTCCAGCAGGTAACCGAAGGTGGGTTTCGAGTGCACCAGGGGCAGCGCGGTGACGCGCAGCGTGCCGAGCATGCGTTGTTCGAAGGCGGCGAATGGTTCGCTGAAATCGAGGATGCCGGGGTGTTTGTAGAGGTCGGCGAGGCCCTCTGCGTCGTCCGGGCCGAGCACCGGAATGTGCAGCCCGGTGCCCCAGCGCAGTTGCAGCAGGCCCTGGGCATGATCGGCGTGGTAATGGGTCTGCAGGATGCCGCTGAAGCTGCCCGGGGCGAAGCGCTCGCAGAGGTCCGGCAGGCCGCTGTCGAGCAGCCAGCGCTGGCCGCCACAGTCCACCAGCGCCGAGCAGGCACGGCGGCGGCGACTCGGGTCGAGCTGCGCGGCACGGCAGGCCGGACAGGCGCAGTTGTACACCGGCACCTGCGCGGCGCCGCCGGTGCCGAGCAGGGTCAGCCGCATTGGCGGTGCTCGTCGAGCAGCTGCAGCAGGCGCTCGACGCTGCGCTCCAGCGAGGCGGAATTGTCCAGGCGGATGTAGTCGTCCAGCTCGCCGCTGAACAGCGCGTTGCGCGCCAGGCGCGCCTCGATCTGCTCGGGCGTCTCCCGGCCGCGGGTCAGCAGGCGCTCGCGCAGCACGTCCTGTTCGACGGTCAGCAGCACCGCCAGCAGATCCGGGTAGCGCCTGCGCGCCTCGGGCAGATAACCTCGCGAGCCATTGACCAGCACATCCTCGCCGGCCGCCAGCCAGGCGTCGATTTCGGCCGGAATGCCATAGGCCAGCCCGTTGGCGCGCCAGCTGAGGGCAAAGGCCTGCTCGGCCTCCATGCGTTCGAACTGCTCGGCGCTCACCGAATGCGCGGCTTCACCGATGGCCTCGGCCGAGCGGGTGATGACCCGCCGGGCGATGCGCACGCCGCGCTCGGCGAGCGCTGCGCGTGCGGCGTCGAGCAGACTGTCCTTGCCGGCGCCGGATGGCCCGGTCAGGTAGATCAAACGGCCTTGCATGGGGTTACTCCCGATCATCGAAGCCAGCGCGGTGGCAGGCAGTATAGAGCCAGCCGCGCTACCCGCTGGCGCCTTGTCAGCTTTGCCGAAATACGCCATCAGAACACCCGCCGGCCCTGGCGCCAGACCTGGCCGATCACCGGCTGGCCCTTGTGCACCTGCGCCTGGACCAGGTCGGCGCGCAGCCCGACGGCGATCTCGCCGCGATCATCCAGCCCGGCCGCGCGTGCCGGCGCCAGGCTGATGGTGGCGATGGCGCGCGGCAGGTCGTAGCCGTTGTCCTGCTCGGCCAGGCCCAGCGCGGCTTGCAGCAGGCTGGCCGGGTAGTAGTCGCTGGAGAGGATGTCCAGCACGCCGCGTCGGGCCAGATCGGCAGCGGCGATATTGCCCGAGTGCGAGCCGCCGCGAACGATGTTCGGCGCGCCCATCAGCACCTTCAGCCCGCGCGCGTGGCTGGCCTCGGCGGCTTCGAAGGTGGTCGGGAATTCGGCGATGGCCATGCCGTAGTCCGCCGATTCGGTAACGTGCTCCAGGGTCGCATCGTCGTGGCTGGCCAGCGCCAGTTCGCGGCTGCGGCAGATGTCGACGATGGCGGCGCGCTGCTGGTCGCTGTGCCGCGCCGAGTTGGCCAGCTGCTCGCTGACGAAATGATCCATCTCCGCCGGGCTCAGGTGGTACTTGCCCATGTAGTACTCGCGGTACTTCTCCATGCGCGCGAACTGGCGCTGGCCCGGCGCGTGATCCATCACCGAGACCAGCTGCACCAGCGGCTGCTCGACCAGCTCGCGGAACAGCTCCAGGCACTGCGGGTGGCTGACTTCGCAGCGCAGGTGCAGGCGGTGTTCGGCGCGGGTCTGCCCGGCCGCCTCGGCCTCGGCGATGGCCTCGAGCATCACCCCGAGCTGCTGCATGCGCTTGCCCTTGGGATTGATATCGCCGATCGACAGCGCATCGAACACCGTAGTGATGCCGGCGGCGACGATCTGTGCGTCATGGGTCAGCACCGCCGAGGCGGACGGCCAGTCCACGCCCGGACGCGGGCTCATGTGCTTTTCCAGGTTGTCGGTGTGCAGTTCCACCAGCCCCGGCAGCAGAAGATCGCCGCCCAGGTCCTGGGCCTGCGGCAGGCTGCTGGCGCCTTCGCTGATGTCGGCGATCAGGCCATCGCGGATCAGCAGGCTGCCGTGGAACACCTGATCGGCCAGCACCAGTCGGGCGTTGCTGAGTATCTGTTCAGCTGGCATGGGCCAGGTCCTCCTGCGTCATGTCCAGGTAACGGTCGGCGACTGCCTCGCGGATCGCGCGGTCGTGGAAGATGCCGATCAGCGCGCTGCCGGCCGCCTTGGCTTCGTCGATCAGTTCCAGCACCACGGCGGCGTTGGCTTCGTCCAGCGAGGCGGTGGGTTCGTCGAGCAGCATCACCGGCCAGCTCACCATGAAGCCGCGCGCGAGGTTGACGCGCTGCTGCTCGCCGCCGGAAAAGGTGCCGGGGGCCAGCTGCCAGAGCCGCTCGGGAATATTCAGCCGGGTCAGCAGCGCCTTGGCCCGCGCCTCGGCATCGGCACGGCTCCAGCCGCGCGCCAGCGCCGGTTCCATCACCACCTCCAGCGCCGGCACCCGCGGGATCACCCGCAGGAACTGGCTGACATAGCCCAGCGTCTGCCGGCGCACCGCGAGTACTTGGCGCGGTTCGGCGCCGACCAGCTCCAGCCAGTCGCCGGCATGGCGGATACGGATGCTGCCGCCGGCGGGCAGGTAGTTGCCGTACAGCGTGCGCAGCAGGGTCGACTTGCCGGCGCCGGACTGGCCGTGCAGCACCAGGCACTCGCCGGCGGCGACGGTGAAGTTCAGCCCGCGCAGCACCTGCAGGCTGACGCCGTGCTGCTGGTGCAGGGTGAAGGTCTTGGCGAGGTCACGGACCTCGATCAGCGTGTTCATGGCGGATTCCTTCATGGCTGCAGCACCGAGGACACCAGCAGCTGCGTATAGGGATGCTGCGGGTCGTCGAGGATCTGGTCGGTCAGACCGGACTCCACCACCCGCGAACGGCGCATCACCATCAGCCGGTCGGCCAGGAGGCGCGCCACGGCGAGGTCGTGGGTCACGATCACCACCGCCAGGTCCAGCTCGCGCACCAGCCCGCGCAAGAGGTCGAGCAGACGTGCCTGCACCGACACATCGAGGCCGCCGGTGGGTTCGTCCATGAACACCAGCTTCGGGCTGGAAACCAGGTTGCGGGCGATCTGCAGGCGCTGCTGCATGCCACCGGAGAAGGTCCGCGGCAGGTCGTCGATGCGCGCCGGGTCGATCTCCACCTGTTGCAGCCAGTCCAGCCCGGCGGCGCGCAGCTGACCGTAATGCCTGACGCCCTGGGCCATCAGCCGCTCGCCGATGTTGGCGCCGGCGGAAACGCCCATGCGCAGGCCGTCGCGCGGGTTCTGTTCGACGAAGCCCCATTCGGTGCGCAGCAGCGTGCGCCGCTCGGCCTCGCTGGCGGCGTAGAGGTCGAGCCAGTCGCCGGCACCATCGCGGTACTGCACGCTGCCGCGATCCGGCGGGCAGCGGCCGCAGAGCAGCGAGAGCAGGGTGGACTTGCCCGAGCCGGACTCGCCGACGATGCCCAGCACTTCGCCGGGGTAGAGGTCGAAGGAAACGCCCTGGCAGCCCTTGTCCGGGCCGTACAGGCGGGTCAGGTCGCGCACCGCGAACAGCGGCTCGGTGCCGACGCTCGTGGCGGGCAGCAGTTGTTCGGCGGCGCTCATGGGTGGCTCTCCTGTTGCTGGGCGCGCTGCGCGCAATAGTCGGTATCCGAGCAGACGAACTGCTTGCTGCCGGCGTCGTCGACGATCAGTTCGTCGAGGTAGGAATCGCCGCTGCCACAGATGGCGCAGCACTGTTCCCACTGCTGGATCTGGAAGGGGTGATCCTCGAAATCCAGGCTGACCACGCGGGTGTACGGCGGCACGGCGTAGAGGCGCTTCTCGCGGCCGGCGCCGAACAGCATCAGCGCCGGGCTGCGGTCCAGCTTGGGGTTGTCGAATTTGGGAATCGGCGAGGGGTCCATTACGTAGCGCTCGTCCACCGTCACCGGGTAGGCGTAGCTGGTGGCGATGTGGCCGAAGGTGGCGATGTCCTCGTAGAGCTTCACGTGCATCACGCCGTAGTCGCCCAGCGCGTGCATGGTGCGCGTCTCGGTTTCCGAGGGTTCGATGAAGCGCAAGGGCTCGGGGATCGGCACCTGATAGACCATGATCTGCCCGGCGGCGAGCGGGGTTTCCGGGATGCGGTGGCGAGTCTGGATCACCGTCGCCGCGGGTGTGCGTTCGGTGGTGGCGACCCCGGCGGTGCGGGCGAAGAAGCGGCGGATCGACACCGCGTTGGTGGTGTCGTCGGCGCCCTGGTCGATCACCTTGAGCACGTCGTCGGCGCCGAGAATGGCCGCGGTCAGCTGCATGCCGCCGGTGCCCCAACCATAGGGCAGCGGCATCTCGCGGCCACCGAAGGGCACCTGATAACCGGGAATGGCGACCGCCTTGAGCAGTGCGCGGCGGATCATGCGCTTGGTCTGCTCGTCGAGGTAGGCGAAGTTGTAGCCCGCATCGCTGGCGGGAATGGCCTGGGCATTCATGCGCGTTTCTCCTTCGCTGGCGTTTCAGCGAGCGCTTCGGTCGGCTCGGCCTGCGGCTGGCGCAGCTTGCGGATCAGCTCCAGCTCGGACTGGAAGTCGACGTAGTGCGGCAGTTTCAGGTGCGAGACGAAGCCGGCGGCCTCGACGTTGTCGCAGTGCATCAGGACGAATTCCTCCTGCTGCGCCGGCCCCTGCACCTCCTCGCCGTACTCGCCGGCACGCAGCGCGCGGTCGACCAGCGCCATGCCCATCGCCTTGCGCTCGGCATAACCGAAGGCCAGGCCGTAGCCGCGGGTGAACTGCGCCTGCTCGGCGCTCTCGCCGACGAACTGGTTGACCATCTCGCACTCGGTCAGCTCGATCTCGCCGAGGCAGACCGGGAAACCCAGCTCCTGCGGCTCGATCCAGACCTCGGCGGTGCCGATGCGAATCTCGCCGGCGAACGGGTGGTTGCGGCCGTAGCCGCGCTGGGTCGAATAGCCCAGTGCCAGGAGAAAGCCCTCGTCGCCGCGCGCCAGTGCCTGCAGGCGTTCGGCGCGGCTGCAGGGCAGCTCCAGCGGCTCGCGGGTGAGGTCCGGCACCGGCTCGCCGCGGTCGATTTCCGGCGTCATCAGGCCTTCCTCGCCGAGCAGGCCGAGTACTCGCGGGCAGTTGCTCAGCGTGGTGTTTTCATCCATCGGCGGGCCGGGGTGTTGGCCTTCGGCGAGCAGGGCGAAATCGAGCAGGCGGTGGGTGTAGTCGAAGGTCGGGCCGAGCAGCTGGCCGCCGGGCACGTCCTTGAAGGTCGCCGAGATGCGCCGGCTGAGCTGCATGGCGCCGGTGTCCAGCGGCAGGCTTTCGGCGAAGCGCGGCAGCGTGGTGCGGTAGGCGCGCAAGAGGAAGATCGCCTCGACCAGATCGCCGGCGGCCTGCTTGATCGCCAGCGCGGCGAGCTCCTCGTCATACAGCGAGCCTTCGCTCATCACCCGCGCCACGGCGAGCGGCAGCTGCTGGCGGATCTGCTCGACGCCGAGTTCGGCGATGCCGGTATCGCCGCGGCGCTTCTTCGCCAGCAGCGCGTGGGCGTTGTCGATGGCCTGTTCGCCACCCTTGACTGCGACGTACATCAGGCCACCTCCTGCAGCGAATCGCCGATGCGGGTGCTGCGCGGCAGGCCGAGCACTTCGCCTTCGGCGCAGAACAGCGCGTCCAGCCCGCGCGGGAAGTCGTTGCGTGCGGCGCGCTGCTGCCAGAACGCCGGCTTCAGCGGCAGACCGACCAGGCGGCTACCGTCGATGCCCGGGCCCTGCCAGCTCAGCGCCGGGCCGCGGTCGAGACGGTCGAGCTGGACCAAGAGCGTGCAGGACTGGTCCGGGTAGCGCTCGCTGCCGGCGTAGAAGCCGGAGAGGTCGTCCAGGGCGGCGGCATCAAGCAGGGCGAACATCGCCTCCTCGCGTGCCTCGACGATCGGACAGCCGCAGTGGAAGGCCAGGTTGGCGCGGATCGCCGGGGTGTCGAAGGCCGGCGCCAGCCACAGCGGTGTGTCGTTATCCAGCAGGCTCAGGCACAGCGCGTAGCCGGCGGCCTGCAGCGGCTCGATGGCGGCGACGCTGACCAGCGGCTGGCGCGTGCCCGGCTCGGCCAGGGCCTTGAGCGCGGCGCGAAAGCTCTTCTGTGCATCCAGCACCGGGTCGGCGAAGGCGGCCTGCAACAGGTCGGATGGGGCGCGATTCATCAGTCTTCTCCTCGCAGCAGCGTGAAGAACTCCACGCGGGTAGTGGCGGTTTCGGCAGCCTTTTGCGCGGCGCGGCGGGCCTGCGCGGCGGCCAGCGGTTCGATCAGCTCGGCGAGCCAGCGGCTCTGTTGCGGGCCTTGCAGGTGGGCGTCGGCGAGCGCGGCGAGCTCGGCCTGGCGCTTGTCGCGGCCGGCGCGGTAGCTGTAGCCGGTGCTGCCGTCGGCCAGGCGCACCACGCAGCGGGTGACGCTCATCTCGCCGAGGTTGAACGGCGCGCCGGTGCCGCCCATGCGGCCGCGCACCAGGGTCATGCCGATTTCCGCGGGACGGATCAGCTGGTAGGCGCAGTCGCGCAGGGCGCTCTCGAAAGGCGCCAGGTCGGTGGCGCTGGCGCGGGCCAGCACGGCCATCCAGCGCTGGCGCGGGGATTGTTCGCGGGTGTGCATGGGGTTCTCCATCAGGTGGCGACCTGGTACTGGAAGCGGTCGGAACGGCTGGCCGAGAGGGCGATCTCCACCGGTCGCCCGGCGGCATCGCAGGACAGGGTGAATACCGACAGCAGCGGCATGCGCAGGGGCATCAGCAGCTGTGCGGCCTCGTCGCGATCGGCCAGGCGTGCGCCGATCAGGCTGAAACGGCGCGTCAGCGGCAGGCCGCGTTCGCCGAGGTAGCGGCGCAGCGAACCGCCCTGGTAGTCGGCGAGCCGTTCGGCGTGGCTGGCGCAGTAGCGGTGGCGGATCAGGCTGACCGGCTCGCCGTCGAGCAGGCGCAGGGTGCTCAGCTCGATCAGCGCGGCGCCCTCGGCCAGTTGCAGGTGGCGCGCTTCCTCGGCGCTGGCGCTGAGCTGACGGCGCGCGAGCAGGCGCGCCTCGGTACGCAAGCCGAGGGCGGCCAGCGATTCGCTGTAGGCGCTGTCGGCCTGCAGCGGATACACCAGCGGGCGCTGCAGCACCTGGGTGCCCTTGCCCTGGCGGCGCAGCAGGCGGCCTTCCTGGACCAGCTCGTCGACGGCACGGCGCAGGGTGTGGCGGTTGACCGCGAAGCGCCGCGCCAGCTGCATCTCGCCGGGGAGGAAGTCGCCGATGCGGTAGTGGCGCAGCTCGCCACGCAGCACCTGGGCCAGTTCGAGGTAGAGCGGTTCACTGGGTTGTCTAGACAACTGCATGGTGTTTTCGAGAGGCGCACAGCGCCTCGCTCCGTCAGATGAAGAGCTTGCGCAGGCGCTGGGAGAGCAGGTCGATCAGGCTCACCACGGCGATGATGATCAGCAGCAGGGCGGCGGTCTGGCCGAACTGGAAACCGCGGATGGCTTCCCAGAGGATCACGCCGATGCCACCGGCGCCGACCATGCCGACCACCGTGGCCGAGCGCACGTTGGATTCGAAGCGGTACAGCGAGTAGGAAATCCACAGCGGCAGCACCTGCGGAATCACCCCGAAGATGACTTCCTGCAGCGCACTGGCGCCGGTGGCACGCACGCCTTCCACCGGGCCCGGCTCGATGGCTTCCACCGCTTCGGCGAACAGCTTGGCGAGCACGCCGGTGGTGCTGATCCACAGCGCCAGCACGCCGGCGAACGGGCCGAGGCCGACGGCGACGACGAAGAGCATGGCGAAGACCATCTCGTTGATCGACCGGCAGGCGTCCATCAGCCGGCGCACCGGCTGGTAGACCCACCAGGGCACGATGTTCTCGGAGCTGAGAATGCCCAGCGGGATGGCGCAGACGATCGCCAGCAGGGTGCCCCAGAGGGCGATGTGCACCGTGGTGACCATCTCCTTGAGGTACAGCTGCCAGTTGCTGAAGTCCGGCGGGAAGAAGTCGGCGGCAAAGGTCGCCATGTTGGCGCTGTCGCGGATCAGTAGCAGCGGATTCATCTCCGCGCCTTGCCAGGACCAGGCCAGCACGGCCAGGCACAGGCCCCAGCCGAGCAGGCGCAGCCAGCTGCGCTTGTCGTTGCCCGCCAGTGGCGGTGTGGTGCTCAGAGTGGTCATGTTCGGTTCTCACAAACGACACGGACGGGGGCGTGGCGCCGCAGCGCCACGCCCGGCGTTACTCAGCTGGCCTTGGCGGCGGCGTTCTTCTGCTCGCGCTCGGCCATGCGCTGCTCCAGCTTGGCCAGCTCCTGGTCGATGCTCTGCAGTTGCGCCTGGCGATCGCTGTCGGAGAGCTTGCTGTCGGCGGCGACTTCGCTGCGCTTCTTGAACAGTTCCAGCTGGCGGATCGGCAGCAGCTGGTCGTTGTCCGAGGCGCGGAACGGTGCCCACTGCAGCGCGGCGAGAATTTCCTTCTCGGCCGGCTTGGCGCCGTAGCTCATGAAGAACTCGCGCAGCCTGTTCTTCTGCTCGTCGCTCAGGTTCTTGCGCCAGACCAGCGGGTCGGCCGGGATCAGCGGCGAGGTCCAGACGATCTTCAGTTGCGCGGCCTTGTCCGGCGCGGTGATCTCCAGGCGCTCCATGCCTTCGCTGTTGAAGGTGCCGACATCGACCTGCTTGTTCGCCACCGACAGCGCGTTCACTTCGTGGCTGCCGTTGAGGCTGCGCTTGAAGGCCTGGCTGGCGTCGACCTTGTTCTTGGCGAACACGTAATAGCCGGGCACCAGATAGCCGGAGGTGGAGTTCGGGTCGCCGTTGGCGAAGGTCAGGCTCTTGGCGTTCTTCAGCACGTCCTCGACGGAGTTCAGGGCGCTGTCCTTGTGCACGATCAGATGGCTGTAGTAGCCCGGGCTGCCGTTGGCCGCGACGGTCTGGGCGAAGATTTCGCCGCCGGCGCGATCCACCGCTTCCATCGCCGACTTGTTGCCGTACCAGGCCAGATCGACCTTGTCGAAGCGCATGCCCTGGATGACCCCGGCGTAATCGGGGGCGAAGAAGGCCTTCACCTCGTAGCCGGTCTGCTTGCTCATGTCGGCGAGGAAGGGTTCCCAGACGCTGCGCAGGTTCTGCGAGGACTCGGTGGAAATGATGCCGAAGGTGATGGTCTCGGCGGCTTGAGCGGTGCCGGCGAGGGCACCGGCCAGCAGCGTGGAAGCGGCGAGAGCACGACTGAAGCGTTTCAACATGGAGGTCACTCCTTGGGTGTGGCGTTGGTTGTCGGGTGGCGTGGGGCTCAGCCGTTGACCAGCTGCAACGACCGCGGCTCTGCATTGCGGGCGCGGTCGGAGAACAGCAGGCTGGCGTCCAGATCGGCGCCGTAGAGGTCGTTGAGCAGGCGGTCGCTGAGCGCCGCCGAGGGGCCGTCGTAATGGATGCGCCCGCCCTTGAGCGCCACGGCGCGGGAGCAGTAGCGCAGGGCGTAATCGACCTGATGCAGGGTCACCACCACGGTCTTGCCGTCCTGGCGGTTGATGTCGGCGAGGATTTCCATGACCTTGCGCGCCGACTCCGGGTCGAGCGAGGCGATGGGTTCGTCGGCGAGGATCACCTCGGCCTGCTGGGTCAGCGCACGGGCGATCGCCACCCGCTGCTGCTGGCCGCCGGAGAGCGTCGAGGCGCGCTGCGCGGCGCGCTCGGCGAGGCCGACGCGCTCCAGTGCGGCCATGGCCTGGCGCTTCTGCTCGTCGCTGAACATGCCCAGCGATCCGCGCCAGCGCGGCATGCGGCCGAGAAAGCCGAGCAGGACGTTGTCCAGCACGCTGAGGCGGGTGACCAGGTTGAACTGCTGGAAGATGTAGCCGATGTCGGCGCGCAGGCGGCGCACCTCGCCATGCAGACGGCCGGTGGCCTGTACCTCGCGGCCGAGCACCTCGATGCGCCCGCCGGCGGAGCGGTCGCAGCAGGCCAGTCCGGCCAGGTGGCGCAACAGCGTGGACTTGCCGGAACCGGACGCGCCGATCAGCGCAACCATCTCGCCCGGCTGTATCGCCAGGCCCAGGTCGAACAGCGCCTGCTTGCCGGCGAAGGTCTTGTTCAGTCGCTCGACTCGAATAGCCGCATTCATGTCTTGCCCTCTCGTCTGCGCGGCCGGGGAGGTCGGCCAACTTGTCTAGACGAGAAGGTAGTCAGGCTCTGTTGCAGTCCCGCTAAGCGTCCGTGAACCTGCGATGACCATTCGGTGAAGTTTCGATGGTCAGCGCAGCGGCGGCCGGCTGGCGCGCGATCAGCGCACGCGGCGCTTTGCCTTCGCGGCGCGCGCCCCTAAGCTGGTCAGCGAGCTGCCGCGTCGCCTACACGACGGTCGGGCCTGTCAGAAAAGAGGAAGAGCATGAAACAGAAGATCGTATTCATCACCGGCGCCACCTCCGGCTTTGGCCGCGCCACTGCCCGCCGCTTCGCCGAGGCCGGCTGGGCGCTGGTGCTCACCGGGCGGCGCAGCGAGCGCCTGGAAGAGCTGCAGAGCGAGCTGTCGGCGAAGGTGCCGGTGCATATCGCCACCCTCGACGTGCGCCATGCCGGCGCGGTGACGGAGGTGGTCGAGCAGCTGCCCGCCGAGTTCCGTCAGATCGATTGCCTGGTCAACAACGCCGGCCTGGCGCTGGCGCCGCAGCCCGCGCAAAAGGTTGATCTGGCCGATTGGCACACCATGATCGATACCAACATCACCGGCCTGGTCAACGTCACCCATGCCTTGCTGCCGACGCTGATCGCCACCGGCAAGGGTGCCAGCATCGTCAACATCGGCTCGGTGGCCGGCCACTGGCCGTATCCGGGTGGCCACGTCTACGGCGCGACCAAGGCTTTCGTCGAGCAGTTCGGCTATAACCTGCGCTGCGACCTGCTCGGCACCGGCGTGCGCGTCACCGACATCGCCCCGGGCATGGCCGAGACCGAGTTCACCCTGGTCCGCACCAAGGGCGATCAGGACGCCAGCGACCGGCTGTACCGCGGCACCACGCCGCTGACCGCCGAGGACATCGCCGAGCAGATCTTCTACGTCGCCACCCTGCCGGATCACATCAACATCAACCGCCTGGAAGTGATGCCGACGCGCCAGGCCTGGTCGCCGTTCAATATCGATCGCGACAAGTAATCGGCTCCAGGAGGCGTGGCGTGCAACGCGCCGCGCCTGCTGCATCCCCAGCAAACCGGCCGTCCAGACATATCGTTAACCCAAACGTAACGATTGCGTCCGCTGCTTGATTGATGACCCTTCGGTCACGTCCCTACTGTGCGCTCCACAAGCGGAAAAACTGTGGAGTCGCCATGACAACAACAATCTCCCCACCGCCGCAGTGGTCGCGTCGTCGCGCTGAAAAAGCCCGGCGTCTCGATCAGGTGCGCAGCCTCGCCGATGGCGTGGTGCTGCCCAGCGAGCGGATCGTCGAGGCCCTGGAACTGCTGATCGCCCCCGGTGATCGCGTGGTGCTCGAGGGCAACAACCAGAAGCAGGCGGACTTCCTCTCCCGCTCCCTGGCCAAGGCCGACCCCGGCAAGCTGCACGACCTGCACATGATCATGCCGAGCGTCAGCCGCGCCGAGCACCTGGATCTGTTCGAGCGGCAGATCGCACGCAAACTGGACTTCTCCTTCGCCGGTCCGCAGAGCCTGCGCATCAGCCAGCTCCTTGAAGACGGCCTGCTGGAAGTCGGCGCCATCCACACTTACATCGAACTCTATTCGCGCCTCTTGGTGGACCTGATCCCCAACGTTGCGCTGGTCGCCGGCTTTCAGGCCGACCGCCACGGCAACATCTACACCGGGCCGAGCACCGAGGATACCCCGGCGCTGGTCGAGCCGACCGCCTTCAGCGACGGCATCGTGATCTTCCAGGTCAACGAAATCGTCGACGAGCTGCCGCGGGTGGACATTCCGGCGAGCTGGGTCGACTTCGTCGTGGTGGCCGACAAGCCGTTCTATATCGAGCCGCTGTTCACCCGCGACCCGCGCCACATCAAGCCGGTGCACGTGCTGATGGCGATGATGGCGATCCGCGGCATCTACGAAAAACACAACGTGCAGTCGCTCAACCACGGCATCGGTTTCAACACCGCCGCCATCGAGCTGATCCTGCCGACCTACGGTGAATCGCTGGGCCTGAAAGGCAAGATCTGCCGCAACTGGACGCTCAACCCGCACCCGACGCTGATCCCGGCGATTGAGACCGGCTGGGTCGAGAGCGTGCATTGCTTCGGCACCGAGCTGGGTATGGAGAACTACATCGCCCAGCGCCCGGACGTGTTCTTCACCGGCCGCGACGGCTCGATGCGTTCGAACCGCATGATGTGCCAGCTGGCCGGGCAATACGCGGTGGACCTGTTTATCGGTGCCACCCTGCAGGTCGATGGTGATGGGCATTCCTCCACCGTCACCCGCGGCCGCCTGGCCGGTTTCGGCGGTGCGCCGAACATGGGCCACGACCCGCGCGGTCGCCGTCACCCGACACCCGCCTGGCTGGACATGGCCATGCCCGGCGGCGAAGCCCCGGTGACCCTGCTCGAGCGCGGCAAGAAGCTCGTGGTGCAGATGGTCGAGACCTTCCAGGAAGGCGGCAAACCCACCTTCGTCGAGCAGCTCGATGCGGTGGAGGTGGCGAAGAAGAGCGGCATGCCGCTGGCGCCCATCATGATCTACGGCGATGACGTCACCCATCTGCTTACCGAGGAAGGCATCGCCTACCTGTACAAGGCCCGCTCGCTGGAAGAGCGCCAGGCGATGATCGCCGCGGTGGCCGGCGTCACCAGCATCGGCCTGCGGCACAACCCGAAGGACACCGAGCGCATGCGCCGCGAAGGGCTGATCGCGCTACCGGAAGACCTCGGCATCCGCCGCAACGACGCCAGCCGCGAGCTGCTCGCCGCCAAGAGCATCGCCGAGCTGGTCGACTGGTCCGGCGGCCTCTACAGCCCGCCTGCCAAGTTCAGGAGCTGGTGATGAGCGCACTCATTGCAAGACAGGCGCCGTCCGCGGCCGAGCGCCTGGCCGATCTGGCGGTGCAGGCGCTGGTCGACGAGGCCGATCTGTCGCCCAAGCCGGGGCTGGTCGACCGGCGCGGCAGTGGCGCGCACAGCGATCTGCATCTGGGGCTGATGCACGCCTCGGCGCAGTCGCTGTGGCCGGCCTTTGCCGCCATGGCCGATGCGGCGCGGAGCGAAGGTCGGGTCAGCCAGGCGCTGCGTGAAACCCTCGGCCAACTGGGCCGCGACGGTGAAGCGGAGATGCTGCGCGTCACCGCCGGGGTCAATACCCATCGCGGCGCGATCTGGGCGCTGGGGCTGCTCAGCGCGGCGGCGATGCTGGAAAGCGGCGCCTCGGCTGGCGGGATCGCCGCCAGCGCGGCCGCCCTGGCGCGGCTGGACGATCCGGCTGCACCGCATAACCCGGACAGCCATGGCGCGCGGGTCTGCCGTCGCTACGGCGTGCTCGGCGCCCGCGAACAGGCCCAACACGGCTTTCCCGCGGTCATCGTGCACGGCTTGCCGCAGCTGCTGGCCAGTCGCCGCGCCGGCGCCGGCGAGCAGAACGCCAGGCTCGATGCACTGCTGGCGATCATGAGCAGCCTGACCGACACCTGCGTGCTGCATCGCGCCGGTCTTGAAGGGCTGACCAGCATGCAGGCCGGTGCCCGCGCCGTGCTCGAAGCCGGTGGTGCCGCCAGCCTCGCCGGCCGTCGCCAGCTGCGCCTGCTTGATCGCGACATGCTCGCCCTCAACGCCTCGCCGGGCGGCGCCGCCGACCTCCTGGCCGCCACCCTTTTCCTCGACCGCATGGCGCAGCATGCGCCGGCGCCGACTGGGAGCAACTGAACATGGAAACCCTGTCTTTCGAATTCGCCGCCGGGCAACCCGCCCGTGGCAAGGCCCTGGTCGGCGTGGTCGGCTCGGGCGATCTGGAAGTGCTGCTGGAGCCCGGCCAGGCCGGCAAGCTGGCGATCCAGGTAGTCACCTCGGTCAATGGTGCCGAGCAACGCTGGAAGAGCCTGTTCGAGCGGATGTTCCGCGAGCAGACGCCACCAGCATTGAACATCGATATTCACGATTTTGGGGCCACACCCGGCGTAGTGCGTCTGCGCCTGGAGCAGGGACTGGAGGAGGTCGGCCATGACTGATGTGTCCGCTAACACCGTGGCCCGTTTACTCGAGTCGCGCAGCTTCGTCGAACTTGGTGCCCGCCAGCGTGCCCGCGCGCTGCTGGACGAAGGCAGCTTCCGCGAACTGCTCGATCCGTTCGATCGCGTTACCTCGCCCTGGCTGCCCAAGCAGGGCATCGTCACCCAGGCCGACGACGGCGTGGTGGTGGCCAAAGGCACCATAGACGGCCAGCCAGCGGTGATCGCCGCCATCGAAGGCGCCTTCCAGGGCGGCAGCATGGGCGAGGTCGGCGGCGCGAAAATCGCTGGCGCGCTGGAACTGGCTGCTGAAGACAACCGCAACGGCATCCCGACCCGCGCCGTGCTCCTGCTGGAAACCGGTGGCGTGCGCCTGCAGGAAGCTAACCTGGGCCTGGCCGCCATCGCCGAGATCCAGGCGGCCATCGTCGAGCTGCGCGACTACCAGCCGGTGATCGGCGTGGTCGCCGGTTCCGTCGGCTGCTTCGGCGGCATGTCCATCGCCGCCGGGCTGTGCAGCTATCTGGTCGTCACCCGCGAGGCCCGCGTCGGTCTCAACGGTCCGCAGGTGATCGAGCAGGAAGCCGGGCTCGACGAGTACGACTCGCGTGACCGTCCGTTCATTTGGAGCCTGACCGGCGGCGAGCAGCGCTACGCCTCGGGTCTGGTGGACGCCTACGTCGCCGACGACACCGATGCCATCCGCGCGCAGCTGCACGAGCTGTTCGCACTCGGCAAGCCGCTGCAGCCGCGCAGCCGCCGCTACGCCTGGTTCCTCCAACGGCTGGCTGACGTCGATACCCGCACGCAGCTCGATGCTGCCGCCGTGCGTGCCCTCTACGAAGGAGATGTCCAATGAGCCGTGGACTGAACTGGTTGCAAGCCCTGGCCGGCGGTCAGGTACTGGCGGGCTATCCGGCCTCGGTAAAGGTGGTCGATGGCACCCTCGGTGATCGTACCGCCCGCTATATCGCCGTGGTGCCGGATGCCGAGAATCCCTTCCCGCGCGCGCGCAACGGCGAGGTCGGCCTGCTCGAAGGCTGGGCGCTGGGCCAGGCGCTGGACGAGGTGATCGCCGCCGATCGCGACAAGGCGGACAAGCGTGTGGTGGTCGCCGTGGTCGACGTGCCGAGCCAGGCCTACGGCCGTCGCGAAGAGGCGCTGGGCATTCATCAGGCGCTGGCCGGTGCGGTGGACGGCTATGCCCGTGCGCGGCTGGCCGGGCATCCGGTGATCGCGCTGCTGGTGGGCAAGGCCATGTCTGGTGCCTTTCTCGCGCACGGCTATCAGGCCCAGCGGATCATCGCCCTGCGCGATCCGGGCGTGATGGTGCATGCCATGGGCAAGGCCGCCGCGGCGCGCATCACCCTGCGCAGCGTCGAGGAGCTGGAAGCCTTGGCCGAATCAGTGCCGCCAATGGCTTACGACATCGACAACTACGCGACCCTCGGCCTGCTCTGGGAAACCCTTTCGGTGGACAGCATCGAGCAGCCCTCGGCGGACGACCTGCAGCGGGTGCGCGACTGCCTGAACAAGGCGGTGGCGGACATCGGCGGCAGCAGCGACCTGCGCGGCCGTCTGGGCGCGTCGAATCGCGAGGCGTCGTCGCGGGTGCGCGAGCTGTTGCGCGCGCAGTGGTAGCGAACACCTGAGCGGCCGTATCCGCCGAACCCATCAGCGACTCGACAACAACAATCACGAGGAGGCTGTAGATGCACGACACTCCCCGCCCCCACGACCTGCTCTGGGGCATGCGTCCCGAGCAGCTGCCGGCCGATGCGCCCGCCTGGGCGGTCGCTGTGCTCGCCGCTGGCCAGCCGGTGGTGGTGCGGCGTGCGCGTGTGGCTGCCGGCCTGGTTGCGGTCGGGTTGCGGGGGGCGACGCGTGATCAACGCCTGGCCGCGCTGATGCCGGTCGAGGCGATCAGTCATCGGCTGGCGCCGGAAGATCTGCTTGCTCGACAGGCCAGTGAGGATCTGCCGGTGTTCCGCGTGCTCGCCGAGCTACGCCCCTTGCTCGATGCGCTGGGCCACGCCTGGGGCGTCACCGGATCGGCCGGTTTTCAACTCGCCACCGGGCTGCCGACGGCGCACCCGGACAGCGATCTCGATCTGCTGCTCAGAACCGAACATCCGCTGCCACGCAGCGAGGCGCGCCCGTTGCTGCAGCTGCTGGAACGCCGCGCCTGCCGCGTCGACCTGCAGCTGGAGACCCCGCTGGGCGGTGTGGCGCTCAGGGAATGGGCCGGTGACGGCGCGCGGGTGCTGGTCAAGACCGCGGATGGCCCCCGGCTGGTTGGCGATCCCTGGCAAGCGGAGCGTGCGGCATGAGCAGCCTGTTCGCCTTTCCCGGCCAGGGCGCGCAGAAACCCGGCATGCTCCAGCGCCTGCCGCAGGAGCCCGAAGTGCACGAATGCCTGACGCAAGCCAGTGCGGTGCTGGGTGAGGATGCGCTGCTGCTCAATTCGGCCGACGCGTTGCAATCGACCCGTGCCGTGCAGCTTTGCCTGCTGATTGCCGGTGTCGCCGGAGCGCGGCTGCTGATGCGTGATGGCCAGCGGCCGGACTATGTCGCCGGGCTGTCCATCGGTGCCTACGCCGCGGCGGTGGTCGCCGGGGCGCTGGACTATCGCGATGCGGTGCGACTGGTTGCGCTGCGTGGCGAGCTGATGCAGCGGGCCTACCCGCACGGCTACGGCATGACCGCCATCCTCGGCCTGTCGCTGGGCACGGTCGAGGGCCTGCTGGCGGAGGCCAGGGAGCCCGCCTACCTGGCCAATATCAACGCCGACAACCAGCTCGTCATCGCCGGCAGCGACGCCGCCATGGCCGCAGTCGCCGCCCGCGCCAAGGCTCTCGGCGCCTCCTGTGCGCGGCGCCTGGCGATGAGCGTGCCCTCGCATTGCGCGCTGCTCGAGCAGCCGGCGCGTGAGCTGGCCGAAGCCTTCGCCGACGTCAGCCTGCGCGCTCCGCAAGCTCGCTATCTGAGCAGCTCGTCCGCACGCCCGATATTCGATATCGAGCGCCTGCGCGACGATCTGGCCTTCAACATGTGCCGCGTCGTCGACTGGCACGGCACCCTGCGCACCGCCTACGAACGCGGTGTGCGTCTGCATATCGAACTGCCCCCGGGCTCGGTACTGACCGGCCTGGCACGACGGGTTTTCGAACAGGGTACGCTGGCCGCATTCGACGGCGCCCGGCTCGACACACTGGACGCCTTGCTGCGTCAGGAGGGCAGCCAGAGCCGATAGACCGCGTGCACATTCAGCGCGAGCAAGCCTTACTCGCGGCTGATCGATGGATAAAAACAACTACCTCGACAACACGCGCCAAGCCCTCTGCAGGCGGCGTAACCAAAAAGGACAAGAACAATGATCATCTTTGGTGTGGCCTTCCTGGCCTTGTGTACCCTCACCGGCATTTTCGCCGGCGAGCTGCTGGGCAAGCTGCTGGGCGTACCGGCAAACGTCGGCGGCGTGGGTATCGCCATGGTCCTGCTGATCCTGCTCGGCAGCTACCTGAAGAAGCGCGGCCTGTTCAACATGGAGACCGAACAGGGGGTGAAATTCTGGAGTGCCGTATACATTCCGATCGTGGTCGCGATGGCGGCGCAACAGAACGTCTACGGCGCCCTCAGCGGCGGCCCGATGGCCATTCTCGCCGGTGTGGCGGCTGTCGCCGTGGCCTTCGCGCTGGTGCCGGTGCTCGACCGGATCGGCAGAAAAAAGCTTGAAGCCGATGAAGCCAAGCCACTGACCACGGAGGGTTGATCCATGTACGAATCTCTGATGAAAGTGATCTCCGGCTACGGCCTGATCAGCGGCTTCGCCATCATCGGCGCGACCATGTGGATCTCCTACTGGCTGTCGGACAAGCTCACCAAGGGCCGCCTGCACGGCTCGGCGGTCGCCATCCTCATCGGCCTGTTGCTGTCGTACATCGGCGGCGTGGTGACCGGCGGGCAGAAGGGCCTGGTGGATATCGCGTTGTTCTCCGGCATCGGCCTGCTCGGCGGCGCCATGCTGCGTGACTTCGCCATCGTCGCCACCGGTTTCGGCGTCAGCGTCGAGGAGCTCAAGCGCGCCGGTCTGGTGGGCGTGCTCGCGCTGTTCGTCGGCGTGTTCTCCTCCTTCATCGCCGGCGTCGCGGTGGCCATGGCGTTCGGCTACACCGACGCGGTCAGCCTGACCACCATCGGCACGGGCGCTGTGACCTACATCGTCGGCCCGGTAACCGGCGCGGCGATTGGTGCGAGTTCAGAGGTCATGGCGCTGTCTATCGCTGCCGGTCTGGTCAAGGCAATCCTGGTGATGATCGCGACGCCGTTCGTGGCGCCGATGATCGGCCTGAACAACCCCCGTGCGGCGGTGATCTTCGGCGGTCTGATCGGTACCTCCAGCGGTGTGGCCGGCGGCCTGGCGGCCACCGATGCCCGCCTGGTGCCTTACGGCTGCCTGACCGCGGCTTTCTACACCGCGCTGGGCTGCCTGCTCGGACCATCGCTGCTGTTCTTCGTCATGCGCGGATTGTTGGGCTGAGCCGACCCCCGCTGTAGTTCCCCGCCATACGCAGCGCGCCCGTCAGGGCGCGTTTGCGTTCATCAAGGAATGCCGAAAGATGAACTCTCTCAAGGTCAGCCACAAACTGGCCCTTGGCTTCGCCGCCGTTCTGGCACTGACCATCGCCGTCGCACTGATCGGTATCTATGGCATGGATGCATTGATCTCTCGCAGCGACAAGGCGCAGAGCGCAGCCAGGCTGCTCGACGAGGCCAATCGCATCCGTTACGCCCAGATCAGCTTCGAGACCCGTGGCGATCCCCGTCATGTGGAAGCGGTCGAGCAGTCGGTGGCCCGGGTCGTCGAGCTGGTGCAGGAGCAGAAGGCTGAATTCAGCGATCCGCAGGACCTGCAGCGCCTGGACGCCATCGCCAGTGAGGCCCAGCACTACCGCCAGCGCTTTCTCGAGCTGGCCGGACTCTGGGAACGCAAGGTGAAGACGCGCAGCAGCTGGGTCGCGGCCGGCAACACGTCCGATGCACTGATCGCCGAGCTGGAGGCGCGCTGGGCCGGCACGCCGGACGCACCGGTCATGCATGAGGATCCGCGTAGCGCAGCCATCGGCCTGCAGGCCGGTGAAGTTTCCAAGCACAACCGCATGGTGCGCTTCATGGTGCGCGGCTACCTGATGACCGAGACCGAGCAGTCGCTGCAGCAATTGCAGCAACAGTTCAGCACGCTGCAGGCGGCGGTGGACAGGCTGGATGCCCAGCTGGCCGGTACCCCCGGCGTCGATCTGCAGCCTCTGCGTGACTCGGTGGCGACCTATATCCGCCAGTTCGGCCAGCTGCCACCAATCGTCGCCGCCCAGGCGCAGGCGCGCGAAGAAATGCAGAGCATCTTCGACAGCATCTACCGCAACACCAGCGAAATCGTGCAGACCCAGACCGACAAGCGCAGCGCCGAAGCCGGGCAGAAAAAGGCGCTGCTGCTGGCAATCACGCTGCTGGCGGTGGCGCTGGGATTGCTGATCAGCTGGCTTATCGTGCGTCAGCTGACGCAACCGCTGGCCCAGGCCGTGGCGATCGCCGCGCGCATCGGTGCAGGCGACATGACCGAGCAGCCGCGGCAGCGGCGCAGCGACGAGTTCGGCCAGCTACTCGATGCGCTGGACCGCACCCGGGACAATCTGCGTGACCTGATCGGCCGCATGAGCGGCATCACCGGCCAGCTGGCCAGCGCGGCGGAGGAGCTTTCGGCGGTGACCGAACAGACCAGCGCGGGCATCCAGAGCCAGCGCCTGGAAACCGATCAGGTCGCCACCGCCATGCACGAGATGGCCGCGACCGTGCAGGAGGTGGCGCGCAATGCCGACGAGGCGTCCAGCGCCGCACAGCATGCCGACCGCCAGGCGGCGCAGGGTGATGTGGTGGTGCAGCGGGCCCTGACGCAGATCGACCGCCTGTCCTCCCAGGTCGGGCTGTCGGCCGAGGCAATGGCGCAGCTGAACCAGGAAACGGCGGGCATCAGCACCGTGCTCACGGTGATCAACGGCATTGCCGAACAGACCAACCTGCTCGCCCTCAATGCCGCCATCGAGGCGGCCCGCGCTGGTGACGCCGGTCGCGGTTTCGCCGTGGTGGCCGACGAGGTGCGCGGCCTGGCGTTGCGCACCCAGCAGTCGACGGCGCAGATCGAGGAGCTGATCGGCAATCTGCAGAAGGGCGCGCTGCATGCCTCGTCGCTGATGGACAGCAGCCGCGGCCTGGCCGATGAGACGGTCAGGCTGGCGCGTGATGTCGGCGACGAGTTGCAGGCCATTACCCGCACGATCTCGACCATCCAGGCCATGAACATGCAGATCGCTACGGCGTCGGAAGAGCAGAGTTCGGTGGCCGAAGACATCAACCGCAGCGTGCTCAGCGTGCGCGATGTGGCCGAGCAGTCGGCCGCCGCCGCGCAGCAGACCGCGGCCTCGACGGTGCAGCTGGCGCGGCTTGGCAGCGAGCTGCAGGAGCTGACCGCGCGCTTCCAGGTCTGAAGCGATCCGCACAGCCGGTGCGGGGTGCGGGGTGCGGGGTGCGATCTGCTGCGCCCTTGCCCGGCCTCTCGTCTCCTCGGCCCAACGTCGGGGGTTACAGCGGTAGGTTTTTCTGGCAGGGTGTCTCTGCGATTGTGTGACGATTTGCCACAGCTGGCGGTCGACGCGAATCGATGTGATTGCGGGAGAGACTGCCGCATGGCAGCGCCGAAGGAGCAACCGCCCCGGAAACTCTCAGGCAAAAGGACCGCTATCACTGCTGACACTCTGAAGAGCCGCCCGGTTTTCGTCGCCGGGCGCACCGAAGGAGCAAGCGAGCCGTCACGCGCTCGTGAATCTCTCAGGTCCAGAACAGAGGGGGCGCCCGCCGCGCGTTGGGCGCACGGGCTATGACCCCCTGACGTTCTGGAGCGACAACAATGAAAACAATCGCAGTCATCGGTGGCGGTATCACCGGCGTCACCACCGCCTATGCCCTGGCCAAGCGCGGCTTCTCGGTCACCCTGCTGGAAAAGCACCGCTACGCGGCGATGGAAACCTCGTTCGCCAACGGCGGCCAGCTATCGGCCTCCAATGCCGAGGTCTGGAACCACTGGTCGACCATCGTCAAGGGCCTCAAGTGGATGCTCAAGAGCGATGCGCCGCTGCTGGTCAATCCCAAGCCCAGCTGGCACAAGCTCTCCTGGTTCGCCGAGTTCATCGGCTCGATCCCAAATTACCGGCAGAACACCATCGAAACCGCACGCCTGGCCATCGCCGCGCGCGAGCACCTGTTCGCCTGGGCAGAAGCCGAAGGCATCGACTTCGACCTGAAGAAGAAGGGCATCCTGCACATCTACCGTGACAAGGCCGGTTTCGAGCATGCCGGGCTGGTCTCGCGCCTGCTTGCCGAAGGCGGCCTGCCGCGGCGCAGCGTGACGCCGGAAGAGATGCGCGCCATCGAACCGACCCTGGCCGGCACCTACTACGGCGGCTATTTCACCGAGTGCGATTCCACCGGAGACATCCACAAGTTCACCCATGGCCTGGCCACGGCGATCGAGCGGCTCGGCGTGCGCTGCCTGTATGGCGAGGACGTGCAGGCGGTGGCCACTGACGGCAAGCGCGCTACCGTGACGCTGGGCGGCGTTGCCGGTGGCGAGCGGCTGGAGTTCGACGGCCTGGTGATCTGCGCCGGCACCGCCAGCCGTGATCTCGCCGCGCAGCTCGGCGACCGGGTGAACATCTATCCGGTCAAGGGCTACTCGATCACGGTCAACCTGGCCGACGAAGTCAGCCGTGCCTCGGCACCCATCGTCAGCCTGCTCGACGATGAAACCAAGCTGGTCAGCAGCCGCCTCGGCGACGACCGCTTCCGCGTCGCCGGCACCGCCGAGTTCAACGGCTACAACCGCGACATCCGTGCCGATCGCATCCGCCCGCTGGTGGACTGGGTCAACCAGTGCTTCCCCGGTGTGAACACCCGCAGCGTAGTGCCCTGGGCCGGCCTGCGGCCGATGATGCCGAACATGATGCCCAAGGTCGGCCGCGGCAGCGCGCCATGTGTGTTCTACAACACCGGCCACGGCCACCTTGGCTGGACGCTGAGCGCTATCACCGCGGACATGATCGGTGACGTCGTGGCGCAAAGCCTGGGCCGGCCGGCTCCGGTCGCATCCGGGCAGACAGCCGTCGCCTAATGCGGCGGTCGTAGGGTGGAAGACGGCGCAGCCTCTTCCACCGTTTCGTGCCGGCTCTGCACCCACGGTGTGGCTACCTTCACGCTCGGCGCAGGCCGTGCTTTCCGGCGTGCGGTTTTGAGTGTCCGTATCGCGACTCGGCGTCGTTGCGAAAGGCTGCGTGGATAAGCTTCGCGTTATCCACCCTACGTCGCCCAACACAGCGGTCGTAGGGTGGAAGACGGCGAAGCCTCTTCCACCGCTGCGGCGCCGATCATGCCGATCCGGCTGGCCATATGCCGACGCCTTAGCTCGGGTGTTTCAGGCTGTACATCCGGCATTCGGCGAGCAGCGCCAGCAGGTTGGGGTCGCGCTCCTTGGCCTTGAGGAACACCACGCCGATATGCTGCTGCAGGTGATAACGCGCCTGTAGTGGGATCAGCCGCACCCGCGATTCGTAGACCATGCCCACGCGCCCCGGAAGCAGCGCGTAGCCGACCCCGGAATTGACCATGCTGAGCAGGGTGAAGATGTCGTTCACCTGCATCGCCACCTTCGGCTCGAAGCCCGCCAGCTGGAACACCCGGTTGCCGTCCTGGTGGGTGGCGAAGCCCTGCGACAGGGTGATGAAAGTGGCGTCGCGCAGGTCGCTGAGGTCCACCTCGCTCTGATTGGCGAAGGGCGAGTCGGCCGGCGCGGCGAGGAAGATGTCGTCGGAAAACAGCTGCACCTGCGCGCAGTCCGGGTCGGCCACGCTTTCGTTGAGCGACACCAGGATGGCGTCGAGCTCCATGTTCTTCAGCTTGTAGAGCAGGTCGACGTTGGAGCCGAGGATCAGGTCGATGTTGAGTTCGCTGCGGCGCAGCTTCAGCCCCATGATCAGCTGCGGCACGGTCTTCACCGTTAGCGAATACAGCGCACCGAGCTTGAAACGTTCGGCGGAAAAGCCGGCGGCTTCGCGGGTCTGGCGCACCGTCTCGAGCACGTCCTTGATCAGCTGCTGGGCGCGCTCTTCCAGCACGTAGGCGCTTTCCAGCGGGATCAGGTTGCGCCCCTCGTGCTTGAACAGCGGGCAGCGCAGCGCGCTTTCCAGGGAGTGGATGGCGCGGTGCACGCTGACGTTGCTGGTGTTCAGCTCCACCGCGGCCTTGCCCAGATTGCCGCTGCGCATGAAGGCCAGAAAAACTTCCAGCTTCTTCAGGGTCAGTTCTTCGTCGATCTGCATGGCTTCGGCTCCGCGGGCGGGTCAACGATTATGCCGGACGAGGGCGCACTGCGGCGCCTCACCAGCGCAGCAGGCGCGGCCCGAGGAGTGTACCGAGCACGCCGGGCAGCAAGATGCCGAGCAGGTACCAGAGCGCCCAGAACGGCACCGCCATCTCCGGGCAGTGCAGGCTGTAGGCGAGCGCGGCGATGCTGCCAGCGAGCAGGCCGGCAGCACCGCCGGCCAGGCGCGGGCGCGTCGGCGCCAGCCCGCGCAACGCCCAGAACGCGGCGATGAGGGCGGGAATCGACAGTAGCGCGATATTCGCCAGGCACTCGCGCCAGGTGTCGCCGAGCAGCAGCGACACGCGCGACTCCGCAGGGGCCGTGAGCAGGATCGCCAGCGCGGCGACCCAGACGATCACCACTGGCGCCGCCAGCAGCGCCCAGCTACGACCCACCTGCGTGCCGGGGCGGGCCATGCGCGCGGTCAGCAACAGGGCACCGAAGAGCAGGGTCGCCGGCAGTGCCAGCTTGGCCCAGAACAGTGGTGTCCCGGCGATGGTCGCCAGGTCGGCGCGAATGCCGTACGCGGTCACGATCAGCAACAGCGCGCCGGCCAGGCCGCACAGCAGCGCCGTGGCGAAGCGCTTGGCGAGGACGTGCCGGTCCACCGGTGCAACCTCGCTGGCGAGTAGGGCGATCAGGTCATCGGTTTTCATGCGCCACCTCGAATCTTCGCCGCCAGGGCCTTGAGCCCGCGATGGATGCCGACCTTGATCGCCGAGCTGGAAAGCCCGGTCAGACGCGCAGTTTCTTCCACCGAGCGGCCCTCCAGTTTGACGTGAACGATGGGTAGTCGCTGGCGTGGCGGCAGCTGCTGGAGCAGCTTGCCCAGGTCGCGGCGGGCCTCGGCCTGCGCGTTGTCCTGTACGGCGAGCAGCTTGTCGGCCTCGTCCAGCCAGTCCGTTTGCGCGGCCTGACGGCCACGGGTGCGGTAGTGGTCGGCCAGCTTGTAGCGACAGATCGCCTGCACCCAGACCGTCAGCGGCTGCTCAGCGCGATAGGTCTGCCGCGCATTGTGCACCGCCAGCAGTACCTCCTGCAGAACGTCCTCCAGCTCGCTCGACTGCGACAGGCGGCGACGCAGAAAACCGCGCAGATGGCCGCCGAGCTGGTCGAGGAATGCCCGGTAGGCCTTCGCATCGCCATCCAGCCCGCGCAGCAGCAGCGCACGCAGCTCGTTCTCGCGGGCCTGGAGTGTCTCCTGAGAGGTAGTTCGTTCCATCGGCTGCTCTGGTTACAGGTGGAACCGCGAAATGTCCGCCGCCCGTCGGCCAGGGTCACGGTAGGGACGTCGCGAGAAAATCTCAAAATAATTTTTCGCCGACTGTAACCACCACGACTGACGCAGCGAATTACCTCACGAGCCATCTGCAGATTCGCCGATGGCCACTCAACGATTGCGGAGAATCCAACATGAAGGCTCTCAACCTTGCGGCTGCCGCCATTGCCCTGGCTTCGATCGCCGCTGGCGCTCAGGCAGGCGAGAACGACAAAGGCGACATGGAAAAATGCTACGGCGTCGCGCTGGCCGGACAGAACGATTGCAAGGCCGGTGCCGGCACCAGTTGCGCCGGCAGTTCCAAGCGCGATTACCAAGGCAACGCCTGGAAACTGGTGCCCGTCGGTACCTGCACCTCGATCGAGACGCCCAAGGGAATGGGCTCGCTGACGCCGGTCGAGCGCTGAGCCTAGCGTGCCGGCCATGCAGATTCTCGGAGCAGGACTAGGGCTAAAACCCGAGCATTACACGGACGCCTGCGCCTGCGTGGCGGACGGGCTGTGGTTCGAGGTCCATCCGGAAAACTACATGGTCGGCGGCGGCCCACGGCTCGACTGGCTGGAGGCAGTGGGCGCGCAGCACCCGCTGTCGCTGCACGGTGTGTCGCTGTCGCTGGCTGCCGACTGTGCGCCGGATGAGACGCACCTGCAGCGGCTCAAGGCGCTGGCCGAACGTGTGCGGCCGGCGTTGATCTCCGAACACCTGGCCTGGTCGAGCTGGCGCGGAAATTACCATCCTGATCTGTTGCCTTTTCCGCGGACCACGGCGGCGTTGAGGCGAATCGCGGCGAATATCGAGCGCACCCAGGAGATGCTTGGGCAGCGCATCGCCATCGAGAATCCCAGCCATTACCTGCGCTTCGAGCAGCACCAGTGGGACGAGATCGATTTTCTCGCCGAGCTCAGCCAGCGCACCGGCTGCGGCCTGCTGCTGGACGTCAACAACGTGCAGGTCAGCGCGCACAACCTGGGCTTCGATGCGGCCGCCTACCTGCGGCGCTTTCCCGCCGCGCCGATCATGGAGGTCCACCTGGCCGGGCACAGCCAGGATGACGCATCCTCGCTGCTGATCGACACCCACGATGCACCGGTGGACGCGGCGGTCTGGGCGCTCTATCGGCAACTGATCGAGCGTATCGGCCCGCGCCCGACGTTGATCGAGCGCGACGACCAGCTGCCGGCTTTCGAGACGCTAATGGTCGAGCGCGCTCGTGCCCAGCAGACGCTCGATGAAGTGGGGGGCTGGCAATGAGCGGCTCGCTGGCGGCATTTCAGGACGCCTTCGTCGCGGCGCTGACCGACGCGCCCGGCAGTGCGGCGGGCGAGGTCGCTGCGCTGGTCGGGCAGCCGGGTTTCGCCGTGTACCGCAATACGCTGGCCAAGGGCTGTGTCGATGCGCTGCGCGCCAATTTCCCTGCCGTCGAACGATTGGTGGGGGAGGAATGGTTTGCCGCCGCCGCGACGCTGTACGCTCGCGAGATGCCGCCGCGCAGTGGCCCGTTGCTTGAGTACGGCGAGAATTTTCCGGCCTTCCTGCAGGATTTCGAACCGGCGCTCGCGCTTCCCTATCTGTCTGGTGTCGCGCAGCTGGACCGGCTCTGGTTAGAGGTATTCAGCGCCGTGGAACAACCCGTTGTGGCCCTCGCTGCCTTGGCGACCCAAACCCCGGAGCAGTTGGCCCGGCAGACGCTCGTTCCGCGCGCTGCGCTGCGTTGGCGGTGGTTAACCGAGCTGCCGGTTTTCAGCATCTGGAGTTGCACCCGTGAAGGACGTGTGGTGCCGGCAGAGCTGGTCTGGCAAGGCGAAGGGGTACTGCTGAGCCGAAGCGCCGGCCGCATCGGCTGGCAGCCACTCGAACGCGCCGGCTGTGCATTTCTCGACGCCTGTGCCGCTGGCCGCTCGCTGGAGCAGGCCTCGGAACAGGCGCTGGCGGCTCAACCGCAACTCGACTTCAACGACCTGCTAGGCCGGCTGCTGGCGGCAGGCGCGTTCGCCGCGCTGGTGCCGACGACGCCATCCACATGAGGAATCGTCATGAACGCCATGCACAACCTGCCGCTGCGTCTGCGTCAGCAATGGAACGCGGTCGCGCAGCGGTTGCAGCAACTGCTCGGCGATTCGCTGCTGAATCTGCTGGCACGCTTGGCCATCGCGGCGATCTTCCTGCTCTCCGGGCGCACCAAAGTGAACGGGGTGCTGGACATCACCCCGGGCACGTTCGAGCTGTTTCGCAGCGAATACGCATTGCCTTTGCTGCCACCGTCCATCGCGGCGCACCTGGCGACCTATGCCGAGCATCTTTTCCCGCTGCTGCTGGTGCTCGGCCTGTTCACGCGGCTGTCGGCGTTGGCACTGCTGCTGATGACGCTGGTGATCCAGCTGTTCGTCTACCCGGACGCCTGGTCGACTCACCTGAGCTGGGCGGCGCTGCTACTACTGCTGATAGGTCGAGGCGCCGGCCGGCTCTCGCTCGATCACCTGCTGGGGATTCGCTAGCGCCGGCCTGGAGTCGCCATGTCAGGCAGGCACGACGTCTTCATCCTCAGGAATCTCATCGGTGACAAACACGGTGGCGTGATCGCTCTGCGCGTCTTCGATGCGCAGACCAAAGTAAAGGGCATCATTGGCGTCCCAGAACGCCTCGACCTGCTCAAGCGAGGCCTGCTCGAGCAGGACCTGGCCGGTGTGGTCGAGGATGATGGAATAGCGGCGATTGGCGGACATGAAAGTGACTCTGATCATCGGAAGGGCTGCATCCGCAGCTGTGATGTCATTTTGTCACTTCAGCAGGCTTAATCCCTGCCCGTTCATCGGCCGCCAGCCTTTGGCTGCCGAACGGTTGTGCCTGCTTGGATGGGTAGCCTTCGAATCGCTAGTCGCGCGTTCGGTTTTCAGCTATTGCGCCAGAAGAAGTTAAACCTGCCGATTATAGAAGTGTCGCTAACGTATTTTCTGATAGCAATTCAATTCAAGATGCTTATTCCAAATTGATGGCCAAGAAAACCAATAAACATGCTGATCCAATAAACTATAAGGCTGATGCAAGTGAAGTAAAGCCATACGGCTAGGCCGTTACCAATAGCTGGTCGTTTTAAGCCGAGGGTATATTGAAAACTATATCTATGCATTCGGCAAAAACTATCAAAGGGACTATGCGACTCCCATTCTACATTGGGTTTAGTAGAAAAATATGGGTCGAGTCGGCGAATTCCATGAAAGCAGATGTAGATCCCGTTGAAGCCCCCAATGACGGCAAGCAGGATCCAAGAAAAAACTATGATTCGTTCAAGTATCGAGGCGTCACTCATCTTGTGGTTGCCAAAAACTCATGTGTATGAACGCGCTAAGAGCGGTCATTCAAGAATATTTATGCCGAATTGATGGCCAAGAAAGCCGATAAACATACTTATCCAATAAATAATAAGACTGATGCACGTAAAATAAAGCCATGCGGCTATGCCGTTGCTAATATCTGGCCGTTTTACGCCAAAAGTATATTGAAAGCTATATCGATGCATTCGACAGATACTATCAAAGGGGTTATGTGACTCCCATTCAATATTTGCTAATTGAGAAAAGTATTGGTCAAGTCGACGAATACCATGGAAGCAGATGTAGATTCCGTTGAATCCGCCGGCTACGAATAGCACTAGCCACCCGAGAAAGAAAATTCGTTCTAATATCGAAACGTCGCTCATCTGTTCACTCTTTGATAAATAATATCGCCGACATATTCGCCAAAGCCTCCGCCGCCCGACCCGCCGTAATAGGCCCCGGCAGCAGCGCCAGCGATTGCGGTGACTGCGAGAGCAGAAGCTCCGAACGTCACGTCGAACGCAAGCGCGATCCCTCCTACAAAAGCGGTGGCTACTTTGGCTCCTGCAATATCTCCTGCTGCGCCTCCGCCCGCATTGATCCGTTGCCCAAGCTACGGAGCCTCGCCTCTTTCAGTAATCGCAGAAGCGTTATGCAGGATCGATTTTGTAGATAGGCCGAGCGTAGTCTTGATGCTGTCGTAGTTTCGGATATTGATGATTGAAAGGGTCAGGCGACCCAGCGAGTGCTAGGCAATGGCCCCGGCGCTTCGTGGCGTGCTGGTAGCCAGCCGTTCCACATTCTGGTTGTCCTCAATAGCACGCCATTGCTCGACCAGCTCCGGCAGGTCCGGCCGCTCCGCGTGCTCCCCAAAGACGCTGCGCATTGACACCATCCGCTCCGCCTGAGCAAGCAGGCGCTGCTGTGCGCGAGACAATGCGGGGCTTTGTTCGGCTCGAACGCGTTCGCCCTGCTCCACCGCATCGGCGTAGATGGCGCGCAGTTCAAGATCCGTCTTGCCGTAGAAACGCATTACCCCCCTGCGCCTGATCTCCCAGCGGAATTCATTGAAGGAGCGCGCTTGCCAGCTTTCCAGCAGCTGCGCGGTACTCAGGACTTGGGCATAAATGTCGTGAACCTCAGCGTCGGTGAACAGCCTGCCGTTGCGCTGCTCTACGCTGACAGTCCAGCGCAGCAGGTTGGCCAGCGCCGCTCGCGCATAGCCGCTGTCGCTCGAATGTTGAGAACCTGCGAGCGCAACGCGCTTCGGCATATCTCCATCCAGACCGATTTCGCCGATGGTACGAGCGCAGGTCTGCTCGGCAATCATCGCGCAGCCCGGCTGCCACAGAATCGCCGTCTCGCTGCCCGCGCCGGGCTTGCGTGGCATGAAATGCCATTGCTCCCCGTGATGCTCGTAGGGATCACCTTGAAGGTTCACGATGCCCGCGAGCAGCAGCGCAATGCCGAGAGCCGGTGAGCTATACACCAGAGCTGCACCGGGGAGTGCCAGCCTCCATTCGGCATCCATCCACGGCAGTGGAAGCGCAGGTATTGGGTCGTTGTGATTGACGATACGGTGATGCGCAAGAGGGCGGGCGGCCTTGACGAAGGTTGCGTCGCCCGCGCGTGGGGCGCCGAAGGTGTAGAGGATTACCTTAGGTTTGGTGGGCTTGCGCCGTAGCCATTCGGCCAGTAGGAGTGCAATGGCCCCGCCTAAGCTGTGGCCACATATGATCAGCGTTTGTTCGCCGGTATAAAAGGCGTTTAGGTAGCGCTCTAAGAATGGCTTTGCAGCCTGAAATCCTTTGTAGAAGCCGCGGTGTGCTTGGCCTTCACCTTCTTCGTATGGCACCTGGCGGGCATCTGCATCTCGGCTGGCGTCGGCCAGAAACTCCTGTGTACCGCGGACGGAAATCAATACGATCTTGTCGTTATGGGTGATGAACGCTTGGGTGTTGGTACTTGTTTCGTTATCCGTATCGTGCAAGAAGTGCACATCTTCGGGATTTCGCCAGCCCTCCTGTGCTTCCTTTTCATAGCGCGCCGGATCGTAAGGCATGATTTCGAGGCGCTTCGAATAAGGCACTTCTTCACAGAGTAGGTGATAGGGGGACGCGGTGTTGAATTGTGTTGGCTGAATCCGGCGTCCTAGCTGGTTCTGAAATACGTGTCCGATGCTGCCAAGCGCTGAATAGGGTGGCGGTGCTGAAGAGTAAGGATTGGTAGAGGTGCTGAATGGGGCGTAGGCGAAAGCGCTCATGACCGCAAGGTGATAGGCATTCAGCGCGCAGAAATCAGCGCCGCGGGAAAGCAACGGACTGTAGGCACGTAGCGCCTTTATCTCGATGACATGGCGCCTGTTACAACCAAGAGCAACGCCTGGCTGGTCTGCTGCTGAGCCTGCGTTTTGTTTTAGTGCCGATGGTGTCGTCCAATTTTCGTCTGGTGTCGGAAGATGACCTTTGCTCGCTACGAAATCGCTGACTTCGGCTCGTATGAAATAAGCGTCTTCTTTTGCTGCGCGTTCTCGCGCTAGATAGGTTTGTCCATCAGTGCGTCGAGGCCCTGCGGGTGATTGTTCCGCTGCGATTTGTATAGCTGTCAGCGGTACCTTGAAAACCTCTCTAATAGAAAGCTCTTCGTACCAAGGATTAATGAAGGTCGTTGCGGGTTGCGATAGTTCGAGCACCATAATGCCAGGATGTACATCCGTTATGTGAGCGAAGCCATCGCTATCTAAAAGCCCCTCGTTAACTTGGCCTTGATTATCAAATAGCCTGTAAGGCAATCCAGCGTAAGGTGAGCCCTCTCCATGCTCATCCACAAGGCGGAAGCTAACCCAAGCGTTTTTCAAAGGGCAGCTTAGTTGCTCTGTTGTTCCGGTCATCCTTGGTTATTCCGTGCAATTTGGATAAATGGTGCACTCTTTGTTGTTGTTTCTGTATGTCTTAAACACTGGGGGATCTTGGCACTGCTGCCAGCCCTCCTTAGGTAGGCACGGCCTCCACCCTTCGGGAAATTCTATCCAAGTATTATCCCGATAAGGTTTTTCTCTAGGACTTACCGTAAAGGTCAACATGACGGTCTGCTGGGATAGCTGTTTTCTGTTTAGTCGAGCTCCTGCTCCCTTGCAACTAAGTATTTTTGATATTTCTAGGTTTAGCCTGCTTTCTTGGAATAACCATGAGCACTCAGAGCGTATCGGTTCAGGGCGGCCAGGTAGATTGTTGTCATCCTCGGTAGTCGGTTTCGCAACTACCAGCAGTTCGCCGTTATCGTAAGTTTGTTGCCAATCCTTTTCTCCGTAACGGGCCTGGATGAATAATTTGACCCTAACCAGTTGCAGATCACAAAGGCCATCTTGATAACTAACAGGAATCTCGAACTTATACCCATGCAACACCTTTTCGTAATCTTCTTTGAAAGTCTTCACATGACCGCGGCCACTACAACTCTCGGACCCGCCGTAATGAGCTTGGGCCTTCAGTGCGAAATCGGCAGGTAGCTCGCCTTGCAATGTGAAGGTGTCGGCGCCGACCGAGCCAAGCGTGCTGCAACCGCTGAGCAGTAGGCCCAGCAGCGCAGGCCATGCGCGAGCAAGCAGGAAGCGGCTATGGAAAAAGGTGTGAGCAGTCATCTGTTCGATCTCATGCGGAAAGGCTTGAAGCCAGTGTTGAACTGACTCGCGAATAGTGGGCTTCCGGTGTTTCCCTCGCGGTCGGTGGCCAGGCCGGGTGATTGGCTAGTTCGGGGTCGAGCTGGTAGCGGAGCAGAAAGTGCAGTTGCGGCTCGCCGTGCCAGTGCCATTCCTTCGCTTTGTCGAGTTGATGGTCCAGCCAGTCACTCACCACCTGGGTTTCGGCGAGCCGAGTGGTCGCCTGCGTATGGGTCTGCCATAGCCACAACTCAAGGTTGTGGTGTGCCACGGCACGTTGTACCTGCTCTGGCTCTGGGATGGACAACCAAGGTTTTTCGAAGGGCTCGCGGTACTCCCCTGGCAGCTCGTTATCGAACCATTGCCAGTCCTGACCATCCCAGCAGAGCGCGCTGGTCATTGGGCCAAGCAGCAGAGGACGTTGTGACGCGTCCAGTTCGCCGAGGTGACGCGCGATGATGCGGTTGTCTTGGAAACGATAAAGCGAACGCTGCCCTTGTTCGTCGGCAAAGATGCGAGCTTGCCAGTGCTGAGTGAGCGCAGCCATGTCGGCGTGGTCGACGCTGGCGAGCCAGCCCCAGTTCTGCTCCGGTGCATCGGTCAGCGAACGTAGCTGCGTGAAATTCAGCTCGTTCAGCAATATCAGCCAAGGAGCGGCGTCGGCCATCTCGTCGACCTCGGTACCCTGATAGATATTGGCGTAGCTGTGCACCAGATCCGTTGAGAACAGGCTAGGCAGCGGAGTCGGTTCTGCAAGGCTGTCGATAACGAGCAGCAGCGGTCGGCCTTGGGCTTGTTGCTCGCTGAGCCAGTGTTCGACCCTGTCGTTCATCGGCCGCCTCCCACTTCACACATCCCCGCCCGGCACGCTTCGCAGATCGGGCAACGGCTGGCGGCAATTTGCCGGGCCTGGCGCGCCAGCTGCAGTTGGGTATTGGCCAGCGCGAGCTTGGGCTTGGCGCCGGCTTTGTCTTGGTCGGCTGCCCAAGGAATCCGGGGAGAGATGACGTTCACGCCTGAACCGGTGCCAGCCGAGCCACCCGAATTCATCCGGATCGTCGCACCGCTCAGCGTCACGCCGCTGGGGTCGAGTTTGAGGAAGCTGCCTCCGCCGGAGGCGGTGAGTTCCATGCCGGCGTCGATGACGACCTTGCTGCCGGCGTAGTAGTGGATTTCATTGCCCGCCTCGATGAATTGCCCAGTGCCGATCTTCAGGTGCTGGGTATTGCCCACGGTGAGGTGGTCGTTGGCGCGGATTTCGGTTTTGCGGTCGGCGTGGGTGGTGCGGTGCTCTTCGGCGCGGAACTCGCTGTAGCTGTTGGCCTCCACGGTGTCGTGGCGCTCGTGGCCGACGCGGATTTTCTGGTCGTGCTCGATGTTCTCGTCCCAGTCGCGCTGGGCGTGGAGGTAGATCTGTTCGGCGCCCTTGCGGTCTTCGATGCGCAGTTCGTTGTAGCCGCCACCGCCTGGTGAGCTGAGGGTCTTGAACACCGTGCGGGTCTTGTTCGCCGGCAGGTCGTAGGGAACCTGGTGTTCCTTGTGGTAGAGGCAACCGGTCACCAGCGGCTGATCGGGGTCGCCTTCGAGGAAGGTCACCAGCACTTCCATGCCAACGCGCGGGATGGCGATGCCGCCATAGCGGTCGCCGGCCCAGCTGGAGGAGACGCGCAGCCAGCAGCTGGTCTTGTCGTCGGCCTGGCCTTCGCGGTCCCAGTGGAACTGGACGCGCACGCGGCCGTATTCATCGCAGTGGATTTCTTCGCCGGCGGGACCGGTGACCACGGCGGTCTGGCTGCCGAGCACCTTCGGCTTCGGATGCTTCAGAGCCGGGCGAAAGGGGATGTCCCAGGGGGTGGCGGTGAAGTGGTTGCGGTAGCCCTGATGGAAGTGGGAGCTGGCAAGAGCCCCCTCACCCCGGCCCTCTCCCCATAGGGGAGAGGGAGCCAGTCCGTGGTGAGCTGGGACATTGGTAATGGACTCCTCCAACACCTGTGGCTGCTTACCTTCATGCAGTACTTCGATCAGCAGCCAGAGCTGGTTCCAGTCGCTGCGGGGGTGTTCGCCGAGCGGGAGGAAGTGCCCGCTCACCAGTTGCGGCTGGTCGCTTTCGCCTTCGGCCAGTTCGTAGTCGTGGCGGTGGCGCTCCAGGGCGCGCTGCGACAGGTGCTTGCCGCGGGCGCGCTCGGTGAAGCGGCCGGGGTAATCGTAGTCTTCAAGGTCGGGCTGGAAGTCGCTATGAAACGCGGCCTCCATAGTCAGACGTGGCTTCTCGAAATCGTAATCGCGGCGCGTGACGCGGCTGGTGCGGGTTTCCAGACGAAGGCCGAAGCGCTTGATCACCGGCTGGTCGGCGACCAGGCCGCTGTCCTGCTGATAGGCGGTGGCAGCGAGCCTGGGGAAGACGGTCTGGTCATCGCCGAAGACCAGGGCATGACCGGCCGCGCTGTGCTGGAAGTGATAGTGAATGCCCTCTTCCTCGCACAGGCGCTGGATGAAGTGCAGGTCGGTTTCGTCGTACTGCACGCAATATTCGCGCGGCGGGTAAATCACCGGGCCGAGCTGGAAGCGGTAGGCATCGGCCTGGATGCCATGCTCCTCGAGCACCTGGGCGACGATCTGCGGCACGCTGAGGTGCTGGAAGATGCGCTGGTTGGTGCGATGGGCGAGGTAGGCCAGCTGCGGCACGAGCGTCAGTCGATAGCGGGTCAGGCGCTGGCCGGACTCACCCTGGGCGGCCTGATGCACCAGCCCATGAATACCGCTGCCATCCGGCGCGAAGGCGAGGAAGGCCGGGCGATGCAGCAGGCTTTCCAGATCCAGATCGGGGCGCTCGCTGACCAGTTCCAGGTCGAAGCGATAGGGCTGGCTGATGGCCTCGCGGCCTTGGAGCTCGAGCACCTTGAAGTCGTGCTCGATGCCTTCGAGGGAAAGCGTGAAGTGGGCCTGGTTGGCGGGGTTGAACATGGCGTCTTTCCTTCCTTAGAGATCGGCCGGGCTGATATTCAGCCGTTCCATGCGATACAGCAGCGTACGCCGCGGCAGGCCGAGTTCGCGGGCGGCCTGGCTCTGGTTGCCGCCGTTCTTGCGCAGGCAATCCATGAGCAGGCTGCGTTCGACCCGCTCCATGCGTTCGCGCAGGTTCAGGCTGCTGTCCAGGCTCGCCTCCACATGCAGATTGAAGTGCTCCGGCAGCAGTTCACCGCCTTCGCAAAGCAGCACCGCGCGCTCCACCAGCCCCTTCAATTCCCGCACGTTGCCGGGGAAGGCATAGCCTGCCAGACGTTCGAGCGCGGCGTCGGACCAGCGACACAGATCGCGCTGCAGGAAGGCGCAGGCCTTGTCGGCGAAATGCCGGGCCAGGCGCAGGATGTCCTCGTCGCGCTCGCGCAGCGGCGGCAGTTCGATGGGGAAGTGCGAGAGGCGGTAGAAAAGATCCTCGCGAAACAGGCCGTTCTCCACCTGGCTGCGCAGGTCACGGTGGGTGGCGGCAACGACGCGCACGTCAACCTTGTGGGTCTCGGTGGAGCCCAGCGGGCGCACTTCGCCTTCCTGCAGCACGCGCAACAGCTTGGCTTGGAGCAGCAGCGGCATGTCACCGATCTCGTCGAGGAATAGCGTGCCGCCGTTCGCCGCATCGAGCAGGCCGCTGCGGTCGCGGTCGGCGCCGGTGAAAGCGCCCTTGCGGTAGCCGAACAGTTCGCTTTCCAAGAGCTGCTCAGGCAGCGAAGCGCAGTTCTGCACGATGAAGGGCTTGCTACGGCGGAAACCGCAGTCATGGATGGCGCGCGCCACCAGTTCCTTGCCGGTGCCGGTTTCTCCCGTGAGCAGCACGTTGACCGGGCTGTGCAGCACCTTGCCGATCAGCTGATAGACCGCGCGCATGCGCGGGCTGTCGCCGATCAGGCCGTAACCGCTGGCGCAGGGGCTGACTGGCGCGGCAGGTGGCGTGGTGCTGCCGGGCGCGCGCAGGCGTTGGAGCAGATGCAGCTGGGCGAGGCCGAAGGCACCGAGTTGGGCCAGCGAGCCGCTGAAACCGTGCAGCTCGCGCGACTCGGTACTGGCCGTGAGCAGCAGGCCGGCGACGCGCTGTTGCTCGTCCTGCAGCGGCAGGCAGAGCAGGCTACGCCACGGTTTCGGGCTATCCGGCAGGAAACCCGAAGCATGCAGGCTGCTATCCAGTTCGCTGAGGCAAAGGGTCTGGTTCTGGCACAGACAATACTGCAGCAGCTGCTCACCGTCATAATCGCTCGGCAGACTGGTGGCTTCGCGTGGCTGCAGCAGGCCGTTGTGCCACTCGGCCGAGAGCGTCAGGCGCGTATGGGTGGCGTCTAGCAGATAAAGCTGGCTGAGCTGGCAATCGCTCAGCTGCGCCGCGGTTTCCACCAGCCCACCGAGCAGGCTGTCGGCGTTCGCCGCGCGCGCCAGTTCGGCGAAGCGGCCCAGCAGGGCCTCGGCATAGCGCAGCGGCTGTGGCACCTGATTGAACATTGCGGACATCTCAGGCGAACTCACAGACCAGCGCGCCGTCGCCATCCAGCGTGGCATGCACCCGCTGCAGCGGCTCGCCACTGGCCATGGCATCGAGCAGGCGGTCCACCACCAGCGGTTGCAGGTGCTGCTCGATCAGATGGTCGATCAGGCGTGCACCGCTGTCGCTGTCGTCGCAGCGCTCGGAAAGGTGCGTGACCAGTGCCGGGCAATGGCTGAACTGTAGCTGGCGACGCTGCAGGCGCTCACCGAAGCGTGCCAGCTTGAGCGCAACCAGCTCGTCGAGCACTTCGCCGGCGATCGGGTAATAGGGCACCACGCGCATGCGCCCGAGCAGGGCCGGCTTGAAGTGCTGCGACAGCTGCGGACGGATGGCCAGTTCCAGATCCTCGGCCGCCGGCCGCTGCCCGGCGCTGCAGAAACCGGCGATGCGCTCGCTGGCAAGGTTGCTGGTCATCAGGATCAGGGTGTTGCGGAAGTTGATCTCGCGGCCCTCGCCGTCATTCGCCACGCCCTTGTCGAAGATCTGGTAGAAGACGTTCATCACATCCGGGTCGGCCTTCTCCACCTCGTCGAGCAGGATCACCGAGTAGGGTTTCTGCCGCACGGCTTCGGTGAGCATGCCGCCTTCGCCGTAGCCGACATAACCCGGAGGTGCGCCGATCAGGCGGGAAACGCTGTGTTTCTCCTGGAATTCGGACATGTTGATCACGGTGAGGAAGCGTTCGCCGCCGTACAGCAGGTCGGCCAGAGCGAGGGCGGTCTCGGTCTTGCCGACGCCGCTGGGGCCGACCAGCAGGAACACGCCCACCGGAGCGTCGGGCTTGTTCAACCCGGCCGCTGCCGCGCGCATGGCACGATCCAGCGCTTCCACGGCCTGTTCCTGACCGCGCACCCGGGCGCGCAGCTCGGCGGCGAAGTTGGCGACCTGGGCGTTGTGCTCCCGGGCCAGCTGCGCCAGCGGCACACCGGTCCAGTGGCTGATCACCTCGGCCACCAGGCGCGGACAGACCTCATGGCTGACCAGTCGCTGCTCGGCCTGGGCTGCGGCGAGTTCGGCCTGCACGGCGCGCAGCTCGGCCTCCAGCTCATCGAGCGATGTGGCCACGTCGTCCTCGATCGCAGCGCCGCGGGCTTCGGCCGTGCGCTTGCGCAGCTCGAGCAGGCACTCGGCGAGCTGGCGCTGCTTGGACCAGCGAGATTCGAGCAGCTCGATCTCGTCCCCCGCCGCGATCAGGCGTTGCTCCAGTCGCTCCAGGGCAGCCGTGTCGACCGGCAGGCCGGCGGCCAGATCGCGGCGCATGGCTTCACGCTGGCGCTCGCCTTCGGCGATTTCGCCACGCAGACATTCCAGCGCCTCGGGCGCGGCGGCGAGGCTGATGCGCACCCGCGCGCAGGCGGTATCCAGCACATCGACGGCCTTGTCGGGCAGCTGCCGGCCGGCCAGGTAGCGTGCCGACAGTTCGGCGGCGGCCGTGACCGCATCGTCGCGCAGGTAAATGCCGTGGCTCTTTTCATAGACCGGCGCCAACCCGCGCAGGATGGTGACGGCTTCCGGAACGCTCGGCTCGTGCAGTTGCACCGGCTGGAAGCGCCGGGCCAGCGCCGGGTCCTTCTCGAAATATTTCTTGTACTCGCTCCAGGTCGTCGCCGCGATGGTGCGCAGCTCGCCGCGTGCCAGGGCCGGCTTGAGCAGGTTGGCCGCATCGCCGCTGCCAGCCTGGCCACCGGCGCCGATCAGCGTGTGCGCCTCGTCGATGAACAGGATGATCGGCTTCGGCGAGCCTTTCACCTCGTCGATCACGCCCTGCAGACGGCGCTCGAACTCGCCTTTCACGCTGGCGCCGGCCTGCAGCAGGCCGAGATCCAGGCAGAGCAGCTCGACGCCCTTGAGTGCCGCAGGCACTTCGCCAGCGGCGATGCGCAGCGCCAGGCCCTCGACGATGGCGGTCTTGCCGACTCCGGCCTCGCCAACCACGATCGGATTGTTCTTCCGCCGCCGGGCAAGGATGTCGATCATCTGGCGGATCGCCGAGTCGCGGCAGAGCACCGGGTCGAGCTTGCCGTCGCGGGCCTGCTGGGTGAAATTGTGGGTAAAGCGCGCCAGGTTGGATTCGCCACTGGCTGCCGGCTTGGCGTTCGCGGCCTGCGGCTGCTGGCTTGGGGCGAAGTCGCGCAGGCGCTCGGCATCCAGCCTGGCCAGCAATGGCTGGTAGTGGCTGCCGGCATAGCGCAGCGGATTGCGCAGCAGCGCGAGAATCAGCGCGGCCTGGTCGATCTGGCTCTGGCCGAGTTCCAGGCTGGCCACCAGCAGGGCATCCTGCAGCCATTGCACCAGTTCGGTGGAAAACACCGGGTTGCGCGACTCGCTGTGCTCACCTCGCGGTTGCAGCGCCTGCGCCAGTGCGCCGGCATCCACTTCGGCATCCAGCAAGGCTCGCTTGAGCAATCCATCGGGACGCTCAAGCAGGCCGAGCAGCAGATCCTCGACGAGAATCTTGCTGCCGCCACGTACCACGCAGCGTTCGGCGGCGCCTTCCAAGTCGCGTTTGGTTTCGGCGTCTAGTGCTAGTACCAGCTGTTGCAAGTCGACATTGATCATTTTCATCTTCCTTAATGAGTTTTGCTGCCCAGAGTGACCAGGCCGTCGGCGCGTTCACGCCCGAGCCAGCTGGTCCAGCCGAGGCGGCAGTTGTTGGCGGCGCCGATGCGTAGTTCACGGATCTCGTCTGGGCGAAGCTCCAGGCGCAGGTCGTAATCCAGCGGATCGCGCAGGGTGAAGCGCACCAGCGCACAGAGCGGCTGGTAGCCGCTGCCGATGGGCAAGAATTCGTGGAAGCGATTCCAGTCCAGCTGGCGGATATGGATGCGGAACTTGCCGCCGCGGTCGCGGACCCGCTCGCCGAGCACCAGGCTCTCGCCCAGCTGGCTGTTGGCCTGGCCGAGGCGGTTGCGTTGTTCGCCGAGGATTTCCACCTGGCGCTCCAGGCATTGTTCGATGTTCAGCTCGGCGTGCTTGAAGTAGTAGCGCAGCACCGATTCGATCAATGCCGCCGAGTGCGCGCGCAGGCTGAGCAGGCCGAGATAGGGCAGCAGGCGCTTCCAGTTCAGCTCTGGCGCGTTGCGGATGGCCTCGCCGCTGAGCCCGACCAGGGCGAACAGCTGCTCCGAGAAGGGGTCATGGGCGCCGCTGGTGAAGCGGGCGCGGTAGCGATATTTCTGCCAGATCGGCAGCAGCAGGCGCTGCAGGCGATTGTTGAACAGGTCGAGAAAGTCGCGGGTCGGGTTGCCGTCCTCGCTGTCGCCAAGTGCCTGTTCACCGTAGAAGGCTGGTAGCGGCGAGCCGGCGCCGAACAGGCTGACCAGGTTGATGCGCAGGCGCGCGCGCCACTCGCCATGCTCCTGGAAGAACTGCACCTGCTCGATATCGCTGCCGGGAAAGCCCAGGCTCGGGTTGGCCTGGAACTCCAGGCGCTCGTAGAGCGACTCTTCGTCCAGGCCAGGGTTGAGCTGGCGCAGGCGATCGAGCACCAGCAGCACGCCCTGGAACAGGCTGTACTCGCGAATGCCGCGGTTGAGCGATTTCAGAGCAGCGTTTGCTGACCCATGCGCGGCGTCCATTGGTACACCTCTCCCTGTGTGCTCTGCACGCGCAGCTCGTGATACGAGTTGAGGCTGGCGTAGAGGGCGAAGAATTCGTTGAGCACCGAGGCGAAGAGGAACAGATCGCCCTCACCGATGAAGCCGTCCTGGTTCATGGTCAGTTCGGTACGTACGCCGCGCACCGGCAGCCCGCGATGAAGGCGATCGACGTGCTGGTGGGCGATGTGAGTCAGGCCGCCGAGGCGCCGCCGGCTGACGTTCTCGGCGTGCTTGTCGTAATAGCGCGGCAGGTCGTAAGTCTCGAGGATCACCTTGAGCGCCTCGACGTTGGCCAGCGACAGGTAGTTCAGCGACATGTTGCTGATCAGCTTCCACAGATAGTCACGCTGCAGCGGCGGCGCGTAGCTCGGGGTGACCGCCGAGATGTTGCGGAAGCTGAGGAATTCCGGCGTGTCTTCGCAGGGCTTGCAGATGTCGCCGAGCTTCAGCTGGCGCGGCAGGTTCTGGTTGGTACAGGTCAGCTCGATGGACAGCGTCTCGTGCTGGTCGAGGTTGCGCAGGCCGAAGCTGAGCCAGGTTTCCTGCCCTTCTCCGAGCAGCGAAGGTTGCTGGCGCACGCTGTAGTGCGGGCGCGCCACCGGCACATCGAAGCTGGCGTCGTGCTCGAAGGATTCGAACGGCACGTATTCTTCGTAGCCCATGCCGCCGGGTTTCCAGCCGGTCACCCGGTCCACCGAGAACACGCCGCACTGCTGCGAGTCATACTCTGCTGGCAGCAGCAGGTACTGGTCCTGCTTGCCGTCCAGGCGGATCGGGATGGCATCGTGCGGGAACAGGTTGACCACCGGTGTGCAGTACAGGCGCACGTTGTCCAGCGTCGGACGTATGCGCTGCACGCCGGCCTTGTGAATGTCGAAGCGCAGCTCCAGGCCGCGGGCCTGCTTGAGCAAATCCTCGGGGATGCGCTGGATGACCTCCAGACCCTTGAGGTCGACGAAGAGAAATTTGTCCGGGAAGGCGAAATATTCCTGCAGGTAGCGATAGCCGCGGAATGTATTGAGCGGGTAGGGGATCAGCGCCTCATCCTCGGCGAATCCCACCGGTTCGACCTGCTTGGCGTTGAGCTGCAAGGGCGTCAGCGGTCGGCCATCCGGACCGGCCAGCGGATGACCCTGCGCGTCCAGCGGCACCAGCTCGATGCCGCCCAGATGCCGCAACAGGCTCAGGTAGAGCAGCTGGCTGATATAGGGCTCGCCGGCCAGGTGCAGGCGCAGATGGTTGAGACCGATCTCGCCGAGATGGCCATCGGCGCTCATCTGCAGGCGCAGGCTGAGCAGCGCACCGGTGCCTTTGACCGAATACTCCAGCGCCTGCAACGCCAGCGGCAGCACCTCGGTGGCGTAGGCGGTACGAAAGCAGCAACTGACGCCCTGCACTGGATTGGATTCCACCGGCGTATTGCGCGGCACCGTCAGCGCTGGGCCGGGGCGTTTCAGCGGATCGAACTGCAGCATGCTGAAGGCTGGCAGCGGACGCATGTAGTTCGGCCATAGCAGATGCATCAGCGAGTGGGTCAGTTCCGGCAGCTCGTCATCGAGCTTCTGCCGCAGCCGCCCGGTGAGAAAAGCGAAGCCTTCGAGCAGCCGCTCGACATCCGGATCGCGCCCGGCCTGCCCGAGGAACGGCGCGAGCGCCGGGCTGCGCTCGGCGAAGCGCTTGCCCAGCTGGCGCAGGGCGGTGAGTTCGCTCTGGTAGTAATGGTTGAAAGACATGTCTAACGATTCATCCTTGTCGTTTCGTGTCCGGCGCTGTGCAGATTGCACCTAGCGTCGGCGGTAGCATCCCGTGGTGGTGTCCATGTCCACGAGCAGGCAGTTGCCGCTTGGCACAAGTCTCATCTTGTCGAAAAAGGCCCTCGGCCCGCGTTCGCGCAACTCGATCTGCCCGTCCACCATTGCCCAGCGCCCTCGACCTTGGATGTCGAGGCTGCCGTAGTAAAGCACCGCCTCGAACGTGCCCTGTTCATGGAGCAGCAGCTGTGAGCCCATTTCCATCACGCCGACCAGTTCGTAGCGCCCGGCCAGTTCGCGCGGTGGCGGCATGGAAGTGTTGGTGCAGGCGGCCAATGTCAGCGCGAGGGCGGCGAGTGCCAGGCGGGTGTAGGGCGAGGAGGATCTACCATGACCCATAGGGCACCCCGTGTTGCTCGATATAGGCCTTGGCTTTGTCGGAAAGCGGACGATGTTCTCCGTTGGATTTCCCGCCGTACGGCCCGACCTTGCTGATGGCCGCTTCGAAGCGACCTATTTCGATGGATTGCAGGCAGGGTCCGCCTACCCAGGCCTTGGCGATGCCTCCAGGGGCCACGCCGATGGTTATAACCCTGCGATACATCCCTTCGACGACTCTTTTCTCGCCACGGCAGTAAGGAGCCTGAGGCTTGAGCATCTCCTCACGCACCCATTCGGGAACATTGATGCGCACGTTATAGGTCTGCGGTTCGACTAGTGATTGCCAGCGCACAAAAATGATCTCCGGTAGGTCGATGCCACGTAGGCCCTTCCCGGCGGTTCCGGCCGGATGCGAAGGCCAGCCCGCGATCGTGCTGGCATAGGATGGCACTCCGCCGTTGACTCTTTCGTATGCGAGACCGCGGAGGTCGATCACGTCCACGCTTTCTACCCATACGTCCATATGGTCCGGCGCGAAAGTGCCGGCGTACCACGCGTCAAACGGCAGCTTAGGTTGGGCTTGGCTGGCAGCGCAGCCGCTGAGCAGACCGAGCACGCAAGCGAGGAAAATTTTTTTCAGCTCGCTTTGGTCATAGCATTCAAGCGGCACGCTGTTGGTCGCCTCAGCATTTGAAGTCATGGGCATAGCGCCATGTCACGGACCCGCCAAATCGTTATGCCGCGGGCTTTACGCTCGATTGGCGACTGCGCTAACTGCGCTAGAAAACGCGCTTTATCGAGCACGATCGACTTGCCTTGAGCGACGATGTCCAAACGGTACCCAGGCGGAACACTCTGCTCGAGGCTATCGCTGAAAGTGACTTGGGACAGAACTTCGATGGATTCGCCTGAATCGAGTTTTTGACCCGGGCTAAAGGGTTCCTTGCCATTCGAATATTCGTGAACGGATATTTCGACGGGATAGACGCATGTGTTTTCGAAGTTGGCTACGAAAGCGGTTTTCGGTTGCGCACTGCAGCCGGCGATAAAGAATGAGCAGAGCAGTAGGCTTCGCTTAAGCATTGAATTTCACCCTTGCTAACCAGAGCAGCCCCTTTACATCGTTCTCCGAAGCTACGGTGCGCGCCCAATAGTCCAGCATGTTGCGTGGACCATCAGAGTGGTAGTGCATAAGGTCTATTTCCCCTCCGGCAGGGACCGGGTTGTTGTCCAAAGGCTTCTGGGTCAGGACTGTGGAGGTCGACTTGTGACTCCACGAATACTCAGGAATCAGCCCGCCATCCCCGTACTCGTTCAGGATGAGGTGGCCCAGCTCATGTGCCGCGGTATGCTCGAACTCCTGGTCAGCGAAATCGACCGGATAGTTGGCCGCGGCCCACCAGCCTTGGTTGTGGTAGATCTTCTTGAACATCGCAAAGCTGGTGGAACGTCCGAAATCATCACTAATCGACGCAATCAAGGGGAAGTCTTTGGCGCTAGGCTTTTCGTTTACCCGCGCCGACACCTTGACTCGGAAGACACCCTTGTCAGTTTGGACGGCCGCTCCAATGGCGCCACGACTCCCATCACGCGACCAGTAGCGTTCAATACCGCTTTTCGCTAAAGCTTTGAGTTCCTCGAAAGTTCTGGCCGTCAGTTGTTCATTACGGCCCTTGATCCCGCCGTTTGAAAAACTCGGACGGACAGTGAGCTCTACCGTATTCCCGTTGCGACTAACACGTGCATCGACCCAGGTGGCTTCCTCGGCAGAGTTGATCAGGCGTAACGCTGTCACCTGCTCTTCGCCACCGATGCGGGCTGTCAGCTGTACTACTAGCTGCTCACTCTTGAGCACACGCGTATCGAGTATGCCGTTCAGGTCATAGCCGTCCCACTGCCAGAGGTGCTCGCCTGCGGGTAGTAATCGAGAGGTATCCGTTTCGCTATATACCAACGTTCCCCTATCGAAAACTTCGAGAGCCAAACTGTCAGCCTTCTGACTGCGGTTCTGTACTAGGAAGTCGATGGTTTCCCGGTTTTTCGTGGTGGCCGAAGGCAATTCTGCAAAGTCTGAAATCATAAGGGGCGTCAGCACTCGGTTGCCTCCATGCATAAGCCGGATGCTGTAGTTCAGCACCGATTGTTCTGAGGCTTGCGCAGCAGGAACAAGGGCATTGACGAGAGTGGCTGCGGCGGTTGCGGCGATGGAAAGCGAAGAAACCGGACTGACCGGCATTCCACCCCCACTCGTCCCAATAATCACCGTCCCCGACCCTGCAACCACCACATTTCCATGGCTGCCTACGCTGCCCACCACCGCAGCCGGCTTGCCATCGATCAGCACATTGGGAATCACTGCGCTGGCCATCGCACCGCCGCAGGCGGAGGCGTCGCCTTGGCGCACGGCCGGCAGGCCGTCGAACAGCACGTCGGGTGAGCCGGCGGCGATGGGGTTGGTGCCGTGGCCCGTCTTCGGGCAGGCGGTAGGGTCGCCGAGGCGGGCTGCGGGTTTGCCGGACATCCGTTGTCTCCTTACTGGACCTTGACCTGTCCGCTGCCGTCCAGGCTGGCGGAAAAGCTGACCTGGCGCTTGAGGCCATCCACTTCCAGCAGGCCTTCGATGGTGAAGGCGAGGGTCAGTGGATCGTGGGTGCGCGGCAGCGACAGCACGCGCACCTGGGTCAGCCTGGGTTCGTACGCTTCGATGAAACGTTCGATGGCGATACGCGCCTGCTGCAGCGAGTCGTGCAGCGACAGGCGCATATCGTTGAGATCGGGCAACCCGTAGTCGGGCAGCGTCTGCACGCTGCCCGCTCGGGTGCTGAGCATCTTCGCCAGATGGGCAGCCACCGAGGCCATCGCCGCGACTTCGCGGCTCCAGCCGGAACGCCGCGCGGCGTCACCGCCGAGGCGTTCGAAGAGGCTGCCGTATCCGTTCAAGTGCTTATTCCTTGTCCAGCTTGCCGACCAGCGACAGGGTGAAATCCGCGCCCATGTATTTGAAGTGCGGGCGCACGCTGAGGCTGACGCGGTACCAGCCCGGTTCGCCCTCGACGTCGCTGACGTTGACCTGGGCGGCGCGCAGCGGACGACGGCTGCGTACTTCGGAGCTCGGATTCTCCTGGTCGGCGACGAACTGGCGGATCCACTTGTTGAGTTCCAGTTCGAGGTCGGTGCGCTCCTTCCATGCACCGATCTGCTCGCGCTGCAGCACCTTCAGGTAGTGCGCCAGGCGGTTGACGATGAACAGGTAGGGCAGCTGGGTGCCGAGCTTGTAGTTCAGCTCGGCGGTCTTGCCTTCCTCGCTATTACCGAAGAACTTGGGCTTCTGCGCCGAGTTGGCGGAGAAGAACGCGGCGTTGTCGCTGCCCTTGCGCATGGTCAGGGCGATAAAGCCTTCCTCGGCCAGCTCGTACTCGCGACGGTCGGAAACCAGCACTTCGGTCGGGATCTTGGTTTCGATCTCGCCCATGCTTTCGAAATGGTGCAGCGGCAGGTCTTCCACTGCTCCGCCGCTCTGCGGGCCGATGATGTTCGGGCACCAGCGGAACTTGGCGAAGCTGTCGGTCAGGCGGCTGGCGAAGGCGTAGGCGGTGTTGCCCCACAGGTAGTGTTCGTGGCTGCCGGCGACGTTTTCCTTGTAGACGAAGCTCTTCACCGGGTTGTCTTCCGGATCGTAGGGGTTGCGTAGCAGGAATCGCGGTACGGTCAGTCCGACGTAGCGGGCATCTTCCTGTTCGCGGAAGCTCTGCCACTTGGTGAACTGCGGGCCCTCGAAGTGATCCTTCAGGTCCTTCAGGTCCGGCAGGCCGGTGAAGCTTTCCAGACCGAAGAACTTCGGGCCGGCAGCGGCAATGAATGGCGCGTGGGACATGCTGGCGACGCTGGCGACGTACTGCATGGTCTTCACGTCGGGCGCGCTGGGGTCGAAGAAGTAGTTGGCGATCAGCGCACCGACCGGCTGGCCGCCGAACTGGCCGTATTCGGCGGTGTAGATGTGCTTGTACAGGCCGGACTGAACGATCTCCGGGCTGTCCTCGAAGTCGTCGAGCAGGTCCTGCTTGGAGGCGTTGAGCAGCTCGAGCTTGATGTTCTCGCGAAAGTTGGTGCGATCGACCAGCAGCTTGAGGCCGCGCCAGGAGGACTCCAGGGCCTGGAACTGCGGGTGGTGAAGGATTTCGTCCATCTGCTGGCTGAGCTTGGCGTCGATCTCCGCGATCATGCGGTCGACCATGGCCTTCTTCACCGGCTCGTTTTCGTTCTGCGGCTTGAGCAGTTCTTCGATGAAGGCCGAGACGCCGCGCTTGGCGATGTCGTAGGCCTCGTCGTCCGGGGTCAGGCGGGTTTCGGCGATGATGCGGTCGAGGATGCCGCCTTCGGCGAGGTGGTTGCCGTGCTCGACGGCGGCTGCGCTAGTGGTCATGTAGATGTGCTTCCTTGTCGGTGATATCAGGCGTCCAGCTTCTCTTTGGCCGCCAGGCCCAGTTCGCCGAGTACGCGGTCACGCGAATCGTCGTCGGCGAGTACGCTTTCGATGGCCTTGCGGAAGGCCGGGGCGTTGCCCAGCGGGCCTTTCAGGGCGACCAGGGCGTCGCGCAGTTCCATCAGTTTCTTCAGCTCCGGGACCTGCTCGACCAGATTGGCCGGGTTGAAGTCCTTCATCGAATTGATGCGCAGCTGCACGGCCAGCTCGTCATCGGTCTGCTCGTCCTGCAGACGGTTCGGCACGCCGAAGGTCAGGTTCAGCTCCTGCTTGGCCAGGACCTCGTCGAAGCTGTTCTTGTCGATGGCGATGGGCTTGCGGTCTTCGATCTTGCGATCGTCGGCGCGCTGGGTGAAATCGCCCAGCACCATCAGCTTGAGGGGCAGCTCGACCTCTTCCTGAGCATTGCCGGTGGCCGGCTTGAACGTGACGTTGATGCGTTCCTTGGGTGCAACCGAGCCTTCTTTGGCCATGGTGTTCTCCTTTGCGGTTAATCCAGCACCACTTCGAGATCGAGGTGGCACAGCCTGCGGTAAATCTCATCCTTGCTTTCACGCACGGCGTGGTTCTGCGGCAGCAGCTCGCAACAGCTGTGCAGCAGGCGCAGTACCTCGAGGGCGAGATCGGGTTCCCAGCTGCCCAGGCCACTGGCTTCGAGCTGCTGGTCGAGTGCTTCGAGCTGGGTTTTGGCCAGCTCGTATTTCTTGGCCTGGTAGCACAGGCGGGCGAGGCTCAGCTGCCAGAAGAAGCGCTCGCGGCCACCTCGGGCGCGAGCCAAGCCCTGTTTGAGCTGCTGCACGGCGGGCTTGAGGCCGTCCTTGCGCAGCAGCGGCACAGCTTCCTGCAGCGCGAGCTCCCAGCTCGGTTGCAGGGTGCCGGCTACGGGCGGCTCCTCCTGTCTGGCGGCCGTTGTCGGCTGCACATGGGGCATGACCTGGCCACTGATCCAGGCACGGGTTTCGGCATCGGCAAACGGGGTGCCGTCGTGAAAGCACAGTTCTTCCAGACGCGGTATGCGTTGCAGGAACAGCGCGAGCTGGATCTCCACTTCGCGCATGGCCTGCGCGGCGTCCAGCTCCTGCAGGCACTCCCAGGCCAGGCGCTGGCCGTCCAGCCAGAACGGCGCGCGCGCGGTGCTGTTTTCGAGGTCCACCAGCAGGTCGGCGTACTGCCCCTGAGCGAAGCGTTCGCGGTAGCTCGCCAGTTTGTCGGCGGGTACGCCACGTAGCGCGGTGATCTGCTCGCTGTTGTGCTCCGGCAGGCTATCGATGCTCAGCCAGAGTAGGGTGCGCGCGAGGCGCAGGGGGCGCAGATCGCTGGTGCGCTGCTTGAGCCACCAGGCGGTCAGTGGGCGCGCCTGCTCCTGCAGGTTGCGCACGGCCTTGAGCGCTTCCTTGTCGTTCTCTATCGGCGAGCCGGGAGCGAAGACCTGGCTGGCGACCTGCTTGACCTGGGCAATGGCCGCCCCCACCGTACCTGGCTGCGCCTGTCCCTGACTGGCGCGTTTGACCATGCCGTCGAGCTGGCGGCACAGCGGCAGCAGCAGCGGTGCGTCTTCGCCCAGATGGCCGGACAGGCACTGCTCCAGCGCATGCAATTGCTCGGCGAGGCTGCGAAACAGTGGCAGCTGTTCGCCAACCGGCACGTCTTCGGAAAAGGTCTGCTCCAGGCGCGGCAGCAACCAGTTGATCGCGGCGGCGCGGGTGCGTGGCTTGCGTGGGTGCAGCTCGTCCCAGTGATTGCTGCACAGGTATTGCAGCAGGCTCAGGCCAGCCTGCAGCCCAGCGAAGGATTCGCGTTGGAACAGGCTCCATGTGAGCCAGGCTGCAGCACGCAGGTCCTTGGACAGCGAAGCGAGCAGCACTTCGCTGCCTTCGCGGACCTTCTGCCAGTCGATGCCGGTGGTCTGATGAAGTGCCCCGGCCTTGGCAAGTTCAGCCTCGAGCAATTCGTATTCGCTGCTGTAGCGAATATCGTCGCCAGCGAAATTGCTGTCATTGACCGGCTTTCTGGCAAGTTCCAGATAATGCTTGCTGAGTGCGCTGGCGTGCATTGGGTCTTCCGTGACGCTCAAGTTCGATCCGTGAACTTTGAAACATGCCGCCAATATCAAAAGCGGAATGTTTCCGAGAAAAGGGGGTGCGCAACTTCTTGCACACCGTCCCTGCGCAACAAATTGCACAGGGCCTTATGGGGTGGGCATCCTAGACGTGGGGTATGTGTCGTTCAAGGCGAGAAGTGTGATCTCCGTTGCAGCTGGGAATATTAACCAGCTGGCGACGGAACTAATTCAAAACGGGGGATTAAGTTGCCTTTGTATAACAACTTAATTCGTAGGAAATATGCCGGTTGCTTGTAAGAGAATACTTACGTGCAACTTTCTACCCGGTCACGGAATCGGGGTCGACAAATGTTATAGGTCGCTGGAAGTTGCCGATATGGACACAGTCAGGATGTGGCGCTGACCCGGCTGGAGCACCACCGCGTCGTCCAGCACATTGGCCGTCTCGATGCACAGCATCCGCTGCCAGGCATCGTCGGCGAAGCTCGTCAGACGCTGCGCCTTGTCGATCCACGGATTCCATAACACGGCGGACATCGACCCGCTGGTGGTCAGTCGGATGCGCCGCTGCCACGCCGGATCGACGAGATTCAGGGTGGCCGGCAGCTGCTGGTAGACACGATCGGTTTCGCCGCTGAAATGCAGGTCGTTCTGTTGCTGGCATTCTTTCCAGTCCAGCAGGGTGTCGATGTACGGGCAGCCGGCGAGGCCCTCCACACGCACCTGATGGATGTCGCTGACGGCGAAGTAGCTGTGCAGCGCCTGGCTGATGGCAACGCTCTCGTCACCGTCGTTGCGGCTGCTGAGGCTGAGCTGGAGATCATCGGCGAGGCGAATCCGCAGCGTCAGTTCGACCCGATGCGGCCAGCCCGGCAACGCGCCGAGCGCCTGCGGACAGTCGAACTCGAGAATAGCCGCATCGCCATCGCTGCGTTGTTCGCGCAACTGCCAGGGCACCGTGCGTACCAGGCCATGGAAAGGTGCGGGTTGTTCGCCGTGGTAGCTCGCCTGTACGGTCTGCGGATTGCGCGCCAGGTCACCGAACCAGGGCCAGCAGATCGGCACGCCGCCGCGTACCGACTGACCCTGCTGGAAGGCTGCCTCTTCGCTGAGCCAGATGATCGGTGGTGCGTCGCCCTGGCGATAGCTGAGGATCTGCGCGCCCTGTTCGGCGATCAGCAGTTCGTCCTCGCCGCGGCGGACTCGCCAGACGGCGAGCTGGTCCATTTCGATGCGTTGGATATCGACAGGCATGGGCAATCTCGTGATGGGCTCGGGTTTGCGTCTGACAACGGTCGCAAGGCGGGATTTCATCCGCCTCCGGGGCATGGGGTGGATGTTGCTTATCACATCCAGCGTGGCTCCGTTCGATAGGGGCCACTCGGTGGATCGCCATGGTGGATCGCCGACGCGCGCTCCACCCTACAGGTCGCGCGGTTCAGCGACCCTGGCAGGCGTCGACCCGGAGCCAGCGTTCCAGCAGCTTGAAGCCCTGCATCAGGATGAAGGCGATCAGCAGGTAGATCAGGCCGGCGGTGAGGAACATTTCCTCGTGCAGGTAGGTGCGGGCGGCGATCTTGCGCGCCATGCCGGTCAGTTCCAGCAGCGTGATGGTGCTCGCCAGGGCGCTGGCCTTGAGCATCAGGATCACTTCGTTGCTGTAGGCCGGCAGGCCGATGCGCGTCGCGCGTGGCAGGATGATGTGCAGCAGCGCCTGCGCCCGTGACATGCCCAGCGCCCGCGCGGCTTCGACTTCACCCGGCGGCACGTTCTGGATCGCTCCGCGGATGATCTCGGCGATATAGGCGGCGGTGTGCAGGGTCATAGTGATGATCGCGCACCAGTACGGGTCACGCAGGTACGGCCAGAGCACGCTTTGGCGCACCACCTCGAACTGCGCCATGCCGTAGTAGACCAGGAACAGTTGCACCAGCAGCGGGGTGCCGCGGAAGAAGAAGATGTAGCCATAGGGCAGCGCGCGTATGGCCAGCAGGCGGGAGGAGCGGGCAATGCCCAGCGGCACGGCGAGGATCAGCCCGGCGACGACCGAAACGCCGACCAGTTGCAGCGTCAGCCAGGCGCCTTCGATGAAGCTCGGCAGCCACTTGATGAAGATTTCCCAGGTCATGCTGCGCTCCGCACGAAGCCGCGGCCGGCACGTTTTTCAAGAAAATGCATACCGATCATGGCGACGATGGTCAGGCACAGGTAGATGAAGGCGGCGACCAGGAAGAAGGTGAAAGGCTCCTTGCTGGCGGTCACGGCGATCTGCGAGCGGCGCATGATCTCTTCCAGGCCGATGACGGATACCAGTGCCGTGTCCTTCATCAGGATCATGAACAGATTGCCCAGACCCGGCAGCGCCAGGCGCCACATCTGCGGCAGGATCAGCCGCGTGAAGATCCGCCGTTTGCCCAGCCCCAGGGCCAGGCCAGCCTCACGGTGTCCCTTGGGAATGGCCAGCAGCGCCCCGCGGAAGACTTCGGTGGCGTAGGCGCCGAAGCACAGACCAAGGGCGATGGTGCCGGCGGCGAACGGGCTGAGGGCCAGGTTCTCGATGCCGAACAGCTCGCCGATACCGCGAATCATGCTGATGGTGCCGAAATAGATCAGCAACACCCAGAGCAGTTCGGGTACGCCGCGCACGATGGTCGAGTAGGTGCCGCCGAGCCAGCGCAGCGCGCTGTAGGGCGAGGTCTTGGCGAGAGCGCCGAGCAGACCGAGCACCAGCCCCAGCGCCAGGGAGGCGAGGGCCAGTTGAATGGTCATCCAGGTGCCGGCGATAAGCGCCGGACCGAATCCGTGAAGGTCAGGAATCATAGAAGCTCAAACACCGAAGCCCGGTCGGCCAGTTTCAGGCGACCGGGCTTCGGCTCGGTTGGATCAGTAAATGCTGAACGGGAAGTACTTGTCGTTGATCTGCTTGTAGGTGCCGTCAGCGATGATCTCGGCCAGCGCCTTGTTCAGCTTCTCACGCAGCTCGTCGTTGCCCTTGCGCACGGCGATGGCGATCTTGTCGTCATCGAATACCGGCTCGCCCTTGAACTCGAAGCCCTTGCCAGCATCGCTCTTGAGCCATTCCCACTGCACGAAGGTGTCGGCCAGGATGCCGTCGACGCGGCCGGAGGCCAGGTCCAGATAGGCGTTTTCCTGAGTGTCGTAGAGCTTGATGTCGACCACGCCGTCCAGGTTGTCTTCCAGCCAGGTACCGGCGATGGTCGCGCGCTGGGCGCCGATGACCTTGCCGTCCAGGTAGTCCTTGTCGGTCTTGAAGTCGGTGGACTTGGGCGCCACGAACTGCAGCTTGTTGGTGTAGTAGTGGTCGGTGAAATCGACGGCGTTCTTGCGCTCTTCGGTCACCGACATCGAGGCGGCAAGGAAGTCGAACTTGCCGGCATTCAGCGCCGGGATGATGCCGTCCCAGTCCGAGGTGACCACTTCGCACTCGGTCTGCATCTTGGCGCAGAGGGCGTGGGCAATGTCGAGGTCGAAACCGACCACCTTGCCGCTGGCATCGATCAGGTTGAAGGGCGGGTAGGCGCCTTCGGTACCAATCCGTAGTTTTTCCGCGGCGAATGCCTGGGTGCCGATGATCAACGATGCAGCAGCGGTCAGCAGGATCTTCTTATAGCTCTTCATGCGGTGTTGCTCCATTAGCGATGGCTGGACATGAATTGTTTACAGCGCGCCGATTGAGGATTGTCAAATACCTGCTCGGGCGTTCCTTGCTCCTCGACCAGGCCCTGGTGGAGGAATACCACTTCGCTGGATACCTGCTTGGCGAAATTCATCTCATGGGTGACGAGCAGCATGGTGCGGCCTTCTTCGGCGAGCGACCGGATCACTGCAAGCACTTCTTGTACCATTTCCGGATCGAGCGCCGAGGTGGGCTCGTCGAAGAGGATCACTTTTGGCTGCATCGCCAGCGTCCGCGCAATGGCCGCGCGCTGCTGTTGACCGCCGGACAGCTGATTGGGATAGACGTGGCGCTTGTCGGCGATACCGACCTTGGCCAACAGCGCCTCTGCCACCTCGGTGGCTTCGGCCTTGCTCTGACCGAGCACGCGGCGCGGTGCCTCGATGATGTTGTCGAGGATGGTCATGTGCGGCCAGAGGTTGAAGTTCTGGAACACGAAACCCAGTTCGCTGCGAATCCGATTGAGCTGCCTGCCGTCGGCGGCGACCAGGTCGCCCTGCTTGTCGCGCTTGAGCTTGAGCTGCTCGCCGGCCACCAGAATCTCGCCCTCATGGGGGTTTTCCAGCAGGTTGATGCAGCGCAGAAAGGTGGATTTTCCGGAGCCTGAAGAGCCGAGGATGGAAATCACATCGCCATCGCGGGCGGTCAGCGAAATGCCTTTGAGAACTTCCAGATCGCCGTAGCGCTTGTGCAGGTTGCGGATTTCCAGTGCAGGGATGGCCTCGGCCATGAGGGGTCCTCTTACAGACCGGCGAAGGCCGCCATGGTCTAGATATCTGATGGTGCGCTCCGCGCGAACTGCTCGCCGTCCTGGCGAGGCGCAAACCTAGCATGCGATGCGGCATGCGCCAAGCGCGATGCGGCGTTGAGCACTGTGACCGATCGGTCACGTTTCGCTGGCCACCGATGCGCCCCTATCTATATAGATGAAATCGGCGCTGTACGCGCAGGCACACTCCGGTGCCTTGCGTAAACGGCAGGCTCGGTCCGCTTCCGTGCGGCGCGAAGCGGCCACGGTCTCAGCTCGCTTCCGGCTTGGGCGTGTTTTGGTCGTCGGAGAGCATTTCGTCGTGCTCGGCCATCTTCCACGGCAAGCTGCCCGGCGAGATGTGCAGGAAGTGCAGGTACTTTTCGAACTGGTCGAGTATGTCGCTGATGATGTCCGCCTGGTCGTATCCGTAGACGTCGTAATGCTGGCCGCCGCGGCGCAGGAACACTTCGGCGCGGTAGTACTGCTCGTCGGCCTGCGGCCCTTCGGTCAGCGCGAACGCCGGCATGGCGTAACCGACCGCACGGATCTCGTAGATGAAGTCCACCTGGTCGTCCTTGATGACCTCCAGGTAGAGCCGCGAGTGGGCTTCATCGGTGTGCACTTCGGCAGCCCATTCCTGGCCACTGAGTTCGCGCTGCACGCGGCGCATGGCCTTGAGCACCGTGGTGCTCATGAAGCTGTCGACTTCTTCCCTGCTGGGAAAGCTGACCATCCCCGCCAGGCGCTTCTTCCACAGGCCGGGACCGGCGTTGCTCGCCAGCCGGCTGCCCTGCATGTGGCTTTGCAGGCTGGTTTCGTGGTGGCCTTCGATCACCAGAGCGCGCCACATGCCCAGCGCGGCGATCATCATGATGATCGCGAAGGGCAGCGCGCTGGCGATGGTCATGGTCTGCAGCGCGCTGAGGCCGCCGGCCAGGAGCAGGGCGGACGCAACTACGCCCTCGATGCTGGCCCAGAACACACGCTGCCAGACCGGCGTGTGCAGCGCGCCGCCGGCGGCCAGCGAGTCGATGACCAGGGAGCCGGAGTCCGACGAGGTGACGAAGAAGGTGATGATCAGCACCACCGCCAGGAACGAGGCGATGGACGTCATCGGCAGCAGTTCGAACAGTTTGAACAGCGCGATGGCGTTGTCCGCCTGCACATCCGAGATTAGCGAGGTGTAGCCTTCGACCATGATCATGTGCAGCGCGGTGTCGCCGAATACCGAAAACCAGAGGAAGGTGAAGATGGTCGGAACGAACATCACGCCGAAGACGAACTGGCGAATGGTCCTGCCGCGGCTGATCTTGGCGATAAACAGGCCGACGAAGGGCGACCAGGCGATGGTCCATCCAAAGATGAACAGCGTCCAGTTGCCGATCCAGTCGCTGCGGCTGTAGGCCTGCAGGTTGAAGGTGCGCTCGATGATGTTGTTCAGGTAGCTGCCGGTGTTCTGCAGAAACGTTTCGAGGATGAAAATGGTAGGCCCGACCAGAAACACGAAGAGCATCAGGCCGATCGCCAGGATCATGTTCAACAGCGACAGGTTTTTCACGCCCTTGTCGAGGCCGGCGACCACCGAGCAGATCGCCAGGCCGGTGATGATCGCGATGGCGATGATCTGCACGTTGATGCTGATCGGTATCGACGGCCAGAGGTAGTTGATGCCCGCGTTGATCTGGGTGACGGACAGGCCCAGCGTGGTGGCGATGCCGAACAGCGTGCCGAGAATCGCGAAGACATCCACCACATGGCCGATCGGCCCGTAGATGCGTTCGCCGATGATCGGGTACAGCGCCGAGCGCATCGACAGCGGCAGGCCGTGGCGGAACGAGAAGTACGCCAGCACCAGACCGGTCAGTCCGTAGATGGCCCAGATATGAAAGCCCCAGTGGAAGAAGGCGATCTGCATGGCCTGCTTGGCCGCATCGACGGTTTCCCCCGCACCGGCGGGCGGCGAGGCGTAGTGCAGTACGGGTTCGGCCACGCCGAAGAACAGCAGGGCAATGCCGTAGCCGGCGGAAAAGAGCATGGCGAACCAGGCCGGGAAGCTGTACTGCGGCTCGGCGTGGTCCGGGCCCAGCTTGATGCTGCCCCAGGGCGTCATCGCGATGCCGACGATGAACACCAGGAAAAAGGCTACCGAGAGCATGTAGAACCAGCCGAAGTTGGTCGTGATGAACGCCAGCGTCGAGCTGAACACCTCACCGGCCAGCTCCGGATTGCTGATGGTCCCGATCACCAGCAGCAGCGTGACGATCACGGCTGGAATGAACACGGGGAACAGGATGATGGCCTTGGGCATTTTCTTGGCGGCGTCCATGGGCGGTCAGCCTCCCTTTGCGAATGGGTGATGAGCGGGATGTACGCGGCGAAACCTCCGGAGAGCCCGAACGCTGCCTCTGGGGTAGACGGTCCGAAGCGCCGAATGATTCAGCGAAAAGATGGGTTGGGTGTCGATTGATCTATAGCGCCGGTACTAGAACGCGGGCTCCAGGCCATGGCGCCGTAGAATGGCCGCAACGCTGCCGTCGGCGATCAGCGCTTCGAGCGCGTCGTTGAAACGTTCGAATTCGGCTTCGCTGACCGCGGCGCGGGAAAGGCCGATCGCGTAGGAAACTCGTTGCAGCTCACCCGCCTCGTGAATGTCGGTATGCCCCTCCTGATCGATCAGGTGCCAGGCGACGTCCTGATTGACCACGGCGACGCCCTGTTCGCCGAACCTGCCGGCCTCCAGCATGCGCAGCAGCCGCCGGTTATCCGCCTCCAGGATCAGCGTCACGTCGCCGACCTCGGCCAGATGCTGGCCGAGCACGAAGGAGGTTCCGGAGGGCCCGTACACGGCGACGCTGCGTCCGGCCAGGTCCTCGGGGCGATGGAAGACGAAGCGGCTCGCCGAACGCGCATAGACCCCATAGCGGGAGGTGACCAGCATGCGAGTGAGGTGAAACGCGCGCTCGCGATCCGGTGAGCGGATCACGGTGAAGATCCCCTGCGCTTCACCGTCCTCGGCCAGCGCCAGTGCGCGTCGCCAGGGCAGCAGCTGCACCGGACAGTCGATCCGAAGTCGCGCGCAGACGGCTGCAACGATCTCGACGAAAGGCCCGGCTGCACGGTCCTCGGTGCCGGTGGCCGTCGTGGCATAGCTGAACGGCGGGAAGTCCTCGGTGACGAAGCGCAGCTCATCGGCTTGGCAATTGCCCATGAGTGCCAGGCCGACGACTATCGCAATCCATCGAGTGGGCATGCTGCAAGCTCCAGGCGATCGGCAGAGCGGCAATACGCTCCACGCCCTTGCAGGCTAGCGTGTCGCCGTCCGCGGCGCGACCCCCGAATCAGGGTAGCCCGCGCAGCAAGCCCGGTCGCCAGGTGAGGGTAAGGCTGACCGCTATAGCGGCGGCCGCCATCAGCAAGAACCAGAGCAGTACAGCAAAGCCTGGCCCCTCCACCGTCATCAGGGCCGTGGGCGCGCCGGCGAAGGAAATCGCGGCGACGCTTCGGCGTAGCCATCGCTCGCGTGCGGGCGCAGGTGCAGCTGATCGCCAGACCTTCTGGCGATGAGATTGCTGCAGCAGCGCGAGCTGGGCGAACGCCAGGTAACACAGGATAAAGACGCCCAACTGCGTGACTTCAGGCATTGGTAATGCGCCGGTTCAGGCGTCGTGCTGCAGCCAGCGTCAGAAGCGCCAGCAACATGAGCAACAGATCCATGCCGGCAACCGCATAGCGCCCTTGCTGGAGGCTGTGCAGCAGATGATCGCCCGTGGTCAGCCAGTTCAGCAGCACCGCTGCCGGTGCGGCGACGCCGATGGCCAGCAATTGTCCGTGCCAGGCACCCGCGCCACGGATCAGCGCATGGACCAGAGTCGACGCCCAGATCAGAAAGAACGCCCAGCCTTCGAGGGCGGCGCGGTCTATCTCGAAGCGGCCAACGTCGGTCGGCAACGCGCGATTGGCGATGAAGAAGCCAAGCGTGGCGAGGATCAGACCGCTGCAGCTGCAAACACAGATCGCGTCCAGCAGGTGCGCGCCGGTATGCCCGTGCCGCTGATGTCGGGCGCGGCGGGCGCCGGTCCAGAACAGCAGGCCGGTGGCGATCATTATCCAGCCGGACAACCCGCCCAGAAAATACAGCCAGCGCAGCGTCCAGTGTTCGAACTGAACGAAATGCAGGCCGCTGAAGAATCGCTGGATGGCGGCCACCGGCCCGGTCCGGTGATCGAGCAGGAGGGCTCCACTGCTGCCGTCAAAGGTCATGCGATCGACGTTCATGGTCACCTCGCGGGCAAAGCTGCGGCGAACCTCCACGTATGCCTGGGCGTCTCCGGGATGCCATATCCGCAGCATGTAGGGCTCATCACCCCAGGCTCCGCGTGCACGGTCGCGCATGGCGTCCAGTGAGGCCAGCGTCGCGGGCTCGGTGGATGCCTGCCGTGTGTAGTTGCCGAATGCCTCGGTGCTGAAGGCAGCCGGATTGCCTGGGTAGATTCGTTCGATGACCGTCGGAAAGTAGATGGCAAAGAAGATGATCAGACCGGATAGGCTGATCAGAAAATGAAACGGCAATGCGACGACGCCGGTCAGGTTGTGCAGATCCAGCGTGGCGCGTTGCGTGCTCTTGTGCGGCCTGAAGGTGAAGAACTCGCGAATAATCTTGCGATGGATCACCACGCCGGACATCAGCAACAGCAGCATGCCCATGCCGGCGATGCCCAGCAGCCAGTAGCCGACATTGCGCCAGCGCAGATGCAGGCTGTAGTGGAACGGAAAGAGGAACCCGGTGGCTGCCCAGCTGCCATGGTCCGGTAGCAGCTCGCCGCTGGCAGGATCGATGAAGCGGCGCGTCGATACGCCCTCGGCATTCGGGAACTCCAACTGGATGACCGGTGTGCGCTCGCTGGGCAGAGTGATGCTCCAGCGCGCCGCCGTGCCGGCCAGCCGCTGGGCATGCGGCACGACCAGGCGATCCAGGGAAAGGTCGACAGGTGGTGAGCCGAGCCGCGTCGAAGGCAGCATCCAGCGGTCGATCTCGCGATCGAAGACCACCAGGCTGCCGGACCAGAAAACCGCCAGCAGCAGGCCGCCGAGCAGCACACCGGTCCAGGTGTGCAGCCAGCTCAGCGAAGCACGAAATCCGTTCCCGGGCATCGTCAACCTGCACCAGCGATAAGCGGCCGCGCTGCCAGCGGGCCGACCTGCAGCGCCAGGTCGCTGGCGATGCCTAGCAGCAATAGCAGGCAGAGACGCCACAGCCGTGGTTCGACGAACGCCCAGAGCAGCAGGCCGAGGTAGATGACGAAACCCAGCATGCAGGCTATCAGCACCGCCTCGTGACCGGCCAGCCCGATTAGCTGCACCAACAACCGAGCGCTGGCCGAAGCCAGCGCTACGGTACAGGCGAAGCCGCCGCCGATGCCCGCAAGAACCCGCAGCGCGAGACTGGCGTGGTGGCGCCAGTCCATTTGGTGCTGTTGCCGCCCCTGTTTGGCCGCTGAGTGCATGTCTTAGAAGCTGACCTGATAGCCAAGGGTGAATGTCCGTCCACGACCATTGAAGACGCGGCCATTGCGGGTTGCGGGTGCGCCGGTGTTGGCGGCCTGCGAGTAGTAGGTCAGATAGTCCTCGTTGAACAGGTTCTCGATCCCCAGGCGGGCTTCGCCGACCGGCAGGCGATAACCGAGCGAGGCATCGACCAGGGTGTAGCCGTCGAAATCCAGGCCCGGCTGGTCAAAGCCCCGGCTGGCATAGTGGTTGGCCTGCAGCAGGCTGTGCAGCTTGTCGTTCCAGTTGGCCTGCCAGCTGATGCCGTAACGATCCGGCGAGATGTTCGCGCCATCGAGGTCGGTATCGACCTTGCCGTCGTCGTCTGTGTCGGACTGGCCGTTGACCTGGGCATACATCAGCTTCAGGCGGTGCGCCTTGTTGATCTGCCAGCCGCCGGTGAACTCGATGCCATCGATTTCGGTGCGCTCGCGGCGAACCTGATAGACCCCGCCCACGCTGTCCAGACGCGATCCGAGGTCGGCATCCGACTCGTAGTAACTGATCTCTGCGTCGAGCGGGCCATGATTCAGGCGGAAGCCGATCTCGCGGTTTTCAGTAACCACCGGTTGCAGGTCGAGGAAGTTGTCGACGCTGGTGCCCGGCGTGCCGATGCCCCGCAGCACGCGACCGACATCCGGCATGCCGAATCCTTCCGAGTAGTTGGCGAATAGTTGCGCCCAGTCATTCATCTGCCAGACCAGGCCAGCGTTGTAGAGCGTTTCCTCGAACGTCGGGTTGCCGCCTTCCACATCGACGCTACCCACCGGTTTGGTCGAGGCAATGGTGCGGAAGCTGTCGACGTCGAGATCGGCGAATTCATGCCGCACACCGGCATGCAAGGTCAGCTGGTCGAGCGCGCGGATCTCGGCCTGGAGGAACGGCGCATAGTTGCGGAACACCGTTTCTGGCACCCATTCCCGATCAGTGAGAATCAGCTGCTGGCTGGTGGTGTCCTGCAGCACATCGAGTCCGCCGGTGAGCATCAGACGGTTGTCGAGCATGCCATCGCGGCTGATCGTCAGCTTGCCGCCGATCTTGTCCGACTCGTTCTGCGACTGATCGAACAGCGTTCCCGCCGGCGCGATGCTGGGGTCCTGGAAGGTGGCATTGGTGCCGCCACCGAAGCGGCCGCGGAATCGCTGGGTATAGAGCTGCAGGCCCAGCTCGTTGCCATACAGATCGGCATGCTTGTAGGACAGGCTGGTCGCGAGTACTTCATTCTGCGGTGCCTTGCCCTGCGGGTCGCCCTTGCGCGAGGTCGCGGGTATCTCCGCGTCGGCGTCACCCGGCACGTTGACGTACTCGTGTTCGCCTTCGACTTCGTAGCGATTGACCATCAAACCGATGTTTTGATTGTCGTCCAGCCAGTAACCGAGCTTGAGCAGCAGATCGGTGCCGGTCGAATCCATCACGTCGCCCTGGGTGTCGTCGACGCCGATCAGATCGCCGTTGGCATCGTAGAACATGCCCTGGGTCTGCCAACTGGCGGCGGCGAGGTAATCGAGGTCACCCTGGGTGCCTTCCACCCGGTAATCGAGCTTGTAGCCCAGTCCCTCGGACTCGTAGTCGCCCGGCGCGGTGAAGCTGACGCCCGCGTGCTGACGCAGCTCGCCGCTTTCAGGACGGCGGGTGACATAGTTGATGATGCCGCCGGTAGCGCCCAGGCCGTGCTCGGCACTGGCGCCATGGATGACTTCGATGCGCTCGACCATCGACAGGTCGATCACATAACCGTCGCGCTGGCTGTCCCGAAGCGGCGTGGACTGTGGCACGCCGTCGATGAGGATCAGTGCCGAGCGGCCGCGAAAGGTCTCGCCGGCGCTGCTCATCTTCTGCCGGCTTGGCGAGTACGAGGGGATCAGGTTGCTCAGGATCGCGCCATGGTCCGAGGTGATCGCCAGTTGCTGCTCGATTTGCTCGCGGCTGATCACCGTGATTTTCTGTGGCGTCTTGCCCGCTTCGCTTCTGGCCCGTGTCGCACTGATCGTGACTGCTTCGAGCTCCGTCGCTTCATCTGCCGCATTGGCCGGCAGGGACGAGAGGGAAAGGGATGCAAGAGAGATAGACAAGCACAGGCTGGTTCTGCGAAACACGTGAAAGCTCCCGGTGTTGGATTTGTTCAGGGAGCGCGAATGTAAACTAAATGTAAATTACTTTCATTAAGCTTTGGCTGTTTTCCGCCGGTTATGGCCGCTCCGCCCGTTACCCACAGGGCTGAGCCTGCGGGCCGGGCTAGCGGCTCTTGCGCATCTGCTCGCGCCATTCCCATGGCGGTTGCTGTTCGGTCTTGTGCAATGACCACAGGCCGCGCCTGAACTCGCGGGCAACCGCCTCCAGATCGAGCAGCGAGCGGTCGTCAAGGTGACCGCGATACGCCCAGGCCGTGCCAGACCTGACCATCTCCGAATTGACGTCGATGTTGCCAACGCTGACTCGCGCCAGGGTCCGTCCCAGGTCATCGCGGCCCTTGACTACGAGCGTCACGTTCTTGCCGAAGATGTGGTCGGAGAGCGCTTGCCGGGCCTGGCTGCCGTAGGGTTGCTTGAGCTCCGGGGTGTCGATTTCCGCCAGCCGGACCCTGAAACGTTCTCCCACGTTGGTCCGGCAGCTGAAGGTGTTGCCATCGGCGATGCCGATCACCCGGCAGTCGAACGATTCGGCAGAGGCAGGCATGGCAGTTATGAGCAGGGCGGCAAGCAGGTAGCGCAGCATGAGGGCATCCATGCGGTTCGGGGCGGGCGAGGGTAACAGGCTGGTCGCTGCCCTGATCGGCGCCAGGTCTCAGATGAACCGTCAGCGTTGGCGAAATGGCGGCCGATCACGCATGGCGAGAAATACGCCGAACCGCCGCCTTGCCATGGCGCGCGTAACGATCAGAAGGCGGCTTCGAGTTGGTGCCGGCGCAGAATCTTCGGCACCGTGCCATCGGCTATTGCCGCGTCCAGCGCCTGCTCGAACGCTTCGAACTGTGCCGCGCTCACCGTCTTGCGCGAAAGACCGATGCCATAGCTGATCGGGCCCATTTCGCCAGCCTCGCGCACATCGGCAAGTCGCTCTTCCTCGATCAGGTGCCAGGCAACATCCTGATTGAGCACCGCCAGGCCGTCCACACCGAAGCGCCCGGACTGCAGCATGCGCAGCAGTCGGCGATTGTCGGTAGTCAGGTGCAGGCGTACGTCGGGCACCGACTTGAGGCGCTCGGACAGCACGTAAGAGGTGCCGGATGGGCCATAGACGCCAACCAGCCGGCCCGCCACATCACCTGGTTGGTTGAAGACGAAGCTGCTCTCGGCCTGGGCGAAAACACTGTAGCGAGAAGTGACCAGCATCCGGCTGATGTGGAACATCTGCTCGCGCTGCGGTGAAGGTGTCAGTGTGAATATTCCGTCCACCTGTCCCTGTTCGGCCAGGCGGAATGCGCGCTGCCAGGGATACAGGGTGATCGTGCATTGGTGCTGCAAGCGTGCGCAGATCGCATGTACCACCTCTACAAACGGGCCGGCCGCACCAACGCCTGCGGTTTCGCTGGCCGGGGCGTCAGCCGGATAGGTGAACGGCGGGAAGTCTTCGGTCACGAAACGCCACTGCGCCGCGCCTGCCGGGGCGGCGTTCGACAACAGCCATATCAGCAGAATCGAGAGAATCCTGTGCACCGTTCGGCTCCTTGCGCTTTGCGGCATTCCTTGGCAGTTCACGCGGCCGGGCAACATCCGGCTCTGGCCCGCCCAGTTAGCAGCAGCCTAGCGCAGAATGAAGTCGGAGCGATGAAGTGATAAGGCCTGGCCGTGCATGCGTGGCTTGCGGTTGTCCCGCGTGGCGTGGCGTGGCTGCCGCTCGGTATCCGAGCTTCAGCCGGTGAGCGGCTTGCGGAAGATCACAGGATGCCAGCGATGCTGGGAGGATGCTTCCGTGTGAATGCCGTCAAGCCATTCCGGAAGGCGGGGCTGGAGCGCAGCGCGCCGCTGGCACAAATCGCAGGCAATAAAAAACCCCAAGGAGGTTAATTTCGCTTGGGGTTTTTCGGTATTAGTGGTGCCCAGGGACGGAATCGAACCGCCGACACGGGGATTTTCAATCCCCTGCTCTACCGACTGAGCTACCTGGGCAACGGGGCGCTATTAGACGGATTTGGCTTTTACCTGTCAAGCGTGGTCCGGAAAAATATTTAATCCGGACGGGCGCTTAGCGCAGCCGACGGTCATTCGCTCGGCGGCACGTAGCCTTCGGCCTTGGCGTAATCTTCGCCGGAGAAGAACTTGTCCATCTCGCCCTGAAGGAACTTGCGGTCTTCGGCGTTCATCATGTTCAGCCGGCGTTCGTTGATCAGCATGGTCTGGTGCTTCTGCCAGTCGTCCCAGGCCTGTTTGGAAATGTTGTTGTAGATGTCCTCGCCTTTCTGGCCTGGAAACGGCGGGCGCTCGAGGCCGGGGAGTTCTTCGTTGTACTTGCGGCAGTTCACGGTGCGGGTCATGAGGTTTCTCCTGCATTCAATTCAGCTGCGGCGCGCTTGAGCAGTGTCTTTACTGGCGCGGCAAGGCCGAGGCGCGGCGGGGTGGCGAGGTTATACCAGAGCCAGTCGGCCTCGGCCACGGCGTCGGGCGCGGACTTGACCCTGATCAGCCAGGGCTCGATGGCCAGCTGAAAATGGCTGAACGTGTGGGTCAGCCCCTGCAGCTCGCGGCGCTCCTCGAGCTGCAGGGCATGCCGCGCGGCCAATGGGTCGAGGGCCGCGAGGTCGTCCAGTTCCGGCAGGCTCCAGAGCCCGCCCCACAGGCCCGTCGACGGGCGCCGATAGAGCAGGATGGCGCCGTCGCGATTGGCCAGCAACGGCATTAGAGTACGCTTTTGCGGCAGCGCCTTGCGTGGCTTGGGCACCGGGAAGTCGGTTTCGCGCCCGAGCAGATGGGCGCGGCAGCCGTCCTTGAGTGGACAGAGCAGGCAGCTCGGGCGGCTGCGGGTGCACAGCGTGGCGCCGAGATCCATCATCGCCTGGGTGTAATGGTTGACGCGCTGCTGCGGGGTGAAACGCTCGGCCACCTCCCACAGCTGGCGGGCCACCTTCGGCTCGCCGGGATAGCCATCCTGCGCAACGTAGCGGGCCAGCACGCGCTTGACGTTGCCGTCGAGGATCGGCGCGCGCAGGCCCAGGCTGATGCTGGCAATGGCGCCGGCCGTGGAGCGACCAATTCCAGGCAGTTCGGCGAGCTTGTCGACGTCGGCCGGAAAAACGCCGCCATGTTCGGCGACGATCAGCTTGGCGGTCTTGTGCAGATTGCGTGCGCGGCTGTAGTACCCGAGGCCGGTCCACAGGTGCAGGACTTCATCTTCCTCAGCGGCGGCGAGCGCCTCGACGCTGGGCAGCGCATCCATGAAACGGTCGAAATAGCCGAGCACGGTGCTGACCTGGGTCTGCTGCAGCATGATTTCAGACACCCACACCCGATACGGCGTGATGCCCTGCTGCCAGGGCAGATCCTTGCGGCCGTGGCGGTCGAACCAGTCGAGGACCGCCGCGCCGAACTGCTCGGGGCTCATCGGTTGAACAGGCCTTTGAGCGCGTCCTTGAGCTCGGGGCTGACCTTGTCGCCGAGCTTCTCTTCGATCTTCTCGTTGAGCTTCTCGCCGGCCAGCCGCGCTGCGACCTTGCCCAGGGCGTCGTTGTCGAAGCGGCAGGCCTTGGCGCCCAGCTCCAGCGGGCCGCGGCAGCGCAGCGGCCATTCGATGCCGACGTAGCGCTCGTTGACCTGGCAGGCCGGGTCCGGCATGGCGCCCTTGTCGCCTTCGATGACGATGCCGACGCGGTAGTCCATGCCCAGTACGCGCAGATCGACGTCGCCGTTGCCGTTGACGGTGAGCCCAGGAATGCTGGCCTTGAGGTCGGGGTTGCTGGCCACGCCGTTGCGCAGCGTCAGGTTGCCTTTGAGTTCGCGGAACGGCGTGTCCTTGCTGCGTGGGTCGCTGGCGAGCGGCTTGCGATTGAGCGTGGCGATGGCGCGGCACAGCTGCTGCTCGAGGTTGGCATCGACCAGCACGCCGTTGTCGATGATGAAGCCGACCTTGCCGTTGAGGTTGTCGATCCAGGCCTTCTCGCTGTTGCCCTGGGTGCGCAGGTCGGCATCCAGGTTGAGCAGCCCCTTGACCACCACGTCCTCGCCCTGGCTTTCCAGCAGGCGCTCGACCGGTACGCCATTGAAGCGGTTCTGCACGGTCAGCAATGGCAGTGCCGGGCGTACGTCGAGACTGGCCGAGCCATCCAGGCGTCCGCCATACAGCCCGCCGCGCACTTCCTGCAGGGTCAGCAGGCCGTTGCGGGTACGAGCCTTGAGGTTGAAGCCGTCCAGCGGGATCTTCATTGCGGTCAGGCTGCCGATGGCGAGATTGACCTCGGTGTCGAGCTTGCGCAGCTGATCCAGCGGCAACACCGATGCTTCGCTCCAGGCCTGCTGGGTCGGAGCGTTGGGCAGTGGTGTGGTGCCGCTGCCGATTGCGCTGGCCTGGGTGCTCTTGACCTCGCTCTTGCGCGCTGCCTCGGCCGCCTGCTCCTTGCTCGGCGGCGGCAGGTAGCGATCCAGATTGAAGCGGTCGCCCTTGAGGTCGACACGCAGCGCCTGGCGGGAGAAGTCACTGACGGCGAGGCGGCCGGTGAAGGTGCTGTCGTCGAGCTTCAGGGTCAGTTCTTCCAGCGCCAGGCTGTTCGGCGTACCGCTCAGGCGACTGACCAGTTCGGCCTTGCTCAGTGCGGCAGCGTCAGCCATGGCCGGCAGCTGCTGGCCGGTGCCCTGAAGGAATTCACGCAGGTTGAACTGCGCGACGGTCAGCGCGCCGCTGATCTTCGGTTCCTTGTCCAGATCGCGCGCCTTCAGCTCGCCCAGCCCGCGCAACTGGTTGGCGGTGAACTTGAGGCTGTTCCATTCGGCGATCTGCGCGGCGAGATCGACCAGCAGCTGGCCCTGGGCGCTGAAGGTCAGTGTTTGCCCTTGCAGCGGCTCGCCGGAAGCTTCGCCGGACAGGCGCATGTCTTCGAACTGGTAGCGCTTGAGCTGGTTGTCGAAACGCAGCGTGCCCTGCAGTTCGGTGCGCGCGCGCATCACCGGCTTGTTGCTGCCGAAGAAGGCGTTGAGCTTGAGCGGGATCGGGCTGCCTTCGCGGATCGCGCCGGTCGTGAGCTCAATGCTTTCGGCGCTGTACTGCTGGCCGGTCTTGGCGTCGCTGTAGGTTACGCGGGCATCGCTGACGGTCAGGCTGTCGATGTCCAGGGTCAGTGGCTTGCTGCGCGGAGCGGGGGCTGCATCCGGTTCGGCCGGTGGTTCGCTGGCGTCAGCGGCTGGCGCGGGTTGTTCGGCCTGCCTGGCCGGCTGGCCAACCCCCTCCCAGTTGCCGCGGCCCTGTTCGTCACGGCTCAGGGTCAGGTTGAGGCCGTTGACGGTGATGTCGCTCATCTGCACTTCGCGGCTCAGCAGCGGCATTACTCGCACCGACAGGCCGAGCATGCGCAGGTCGGCGAACGGCTGCTCGGGTGTCTGTGCGCTGGCCAGGGTGGTCTCGTGCAGCTCCAGGCCGAGCCAGGGGAACAGGCTCCAGCCGATGTCACCTTTGATGTCCAGTTCGAGGCCGGCCTTGCTGCGTGCCAGGTCGCGGATCTCGTCCTTGTAGTCGTTGGGATCGAATAGGTGGGTCAGGGCGAAGCCCGCCGCCACGACGATCAGCAACAGCCCGAGAAAGACCAGACCCAGGATTTTGCCGAGCGATTTCATGGACGAGTCCTTGTAGATGAACGATCTGAAAAGTGCCGAGTATAGCCCCGTGCCTGCACTTGTCGGGAACGCGGTCGGCGTTGGAGTGCCGTTGCGGGTGCGGGTTCCACAGATGGCCGCGGCGGGGCGGCAAGCGCGCCCCGTCGGCGGATCAGGCAGGGCGCAGCGGATATCGCGTGGGCGACTTAGAGCGAATCCAGCGGCAGATGCGTTCGCGCGGCCAGGGCGCTGGCTTCCAGATGACCGGCGGGTGCGGCAAGGCGCAACGGCTTGCCGGCTTCACTGGCCAGCCGTTGGGTTTCTTCCAGCAGCCGGCGGCCGACGCCGCGTTTGCGGGTGACCTTGCGTACGCACAGGTGTGACAGGCGCCAGGCTTCGTCGCCGCGCCGCAGCAGGGCGGCGCCGAGCAGACGGTCATTGAAGCGGCCTGCGATCAGGCTGCCATCGGCCAGCGCCGCCTCGATCAGCGCTTCGGCGCTGGCATAGGGCGTCAGCAGCCATTCGGGGGCGTCGGCGTAGATTTTCGCCAGATCGGTTAAATCCTGCGGGCTGGGCTGGGTGACGGATTCGACGTAGACGGGCATGGCGACCTTGCGACGGCTGAGCAGAAGTGCCGGCAAGGATACGCCGAACCGCCGCCAGCGCACGAGACGGCGGCGGTTGGCGCGTTCGCTCAGTGCAGGCGATGGCGCTCGTGAAGGAAGCTCAGCACCGCACGGCGATAGTGGTTGTACTCCGGGTCGTCGGCCAGGGCGATGCGGTCGCGCGGGCGCGGCAGTTTCACCTCGAGGATTTCGCCGATGGTCGCCGAGGGGCCGTTGGTCATCATCACGATGCGGTCGGAGAGCAGCACGGCCTCGTCGACGTCGTGGGTGATCATCATCATGGTGTTGCCCAGGTCCTTCTGGATCTTCATCACCTCGTCCTGCAGGTGCGCGCGGGTCAGTGCATCCAGCGCGCCGAACGGTTCGTCGAGCAACAGCACCTTGGGCTTCATCGCCAGCGCGCGGGCGATGCCGACGCGCTGCTTCATGCCGCCGGAGATTTCCTGCGGATACTTGTTCAGTGCGTGGCCCATGTTCACCAGCGCCAGGTTGTGCTCGATCCAGTCGCGCCGTTCGCGCTTGTTCATGCTGCGCTTGAACAGCTTGTTCACTGCCACTTCGACGTTCTCGTAGACGGTCAGCCAGGGCAGCAGCGAGTGGTTCTGGAACACCATGCTGCGGTCCGGGCCTGGGCCGCGGACCTCCTTGCCGTCGAGGATCACGCCGCCGAGGCTGGGGTCGAGCAGCCCGGCGACGATGTTCAGCACCGTCGACTTGCCGCAACCGGAGTGGCCGATGATGGAGATGAACTCGCCCTTGGCGATGTTCAGGTTGATGTCCTTGAGCACCTGCGAGGCAAGGTTGCCGCGCACGAAACTCTTGTCCAGGTGTTCGATGGAGAGATAGCTCATGGCGTTGCTCCTCAGTTGGCCGGAATGCCGCGGGTGATGCGCTGGCCGACGAAGGCCACCAGGCGATCGAGCACGAAGCCGACCACGCCGATGTAGACGAGCGCGAGGATGATGTCGCTGATGCGCGATGCGTTCCACGCATCCCAGATGAAGAAGCCGATACCGACGCCGCCGATGAGCATTTCCGCGGCGATGATCGCCAGCCACGACAGGCCGACGCCGATGCGCAGGCCGGTGAAGATGTAGGGCGCAGCGGCCGGCAGCATGATGGTCTTGAAGTACTCGAAGCCGTTGAGCTGCAGCACCTGGGCGACGTTGCGGTAGTCCTGCGGGATGTTGCGGATGCCCACCGCGGTATTGATGATGATCGGCCAGATCGCGGTGATGAAGATGACGAACAGCGCCGAGGGGTGGCTGTCCTGGAAACCCGCCAGCGACAGCGGCAGCCAGGCCAGTGGTGGCACGGTGCGCAGCACCTGGAAGATCGGATCGAGGCCGCGCATGGCCCAGTCCGACTGGCCGATCAGCACGCCGAGGCCGACCCCGGCGACCACCGCCAGCATATAACCCACCGCAACCCGCTGCAGGCTCGCCAGCAGCTGCCAGGCCAGGCCCACGTCATTGCCGCCGTTGTCGTAGAACGGATCGATGATCAGCTCCCAGGTTTCCGCGACCACCTGCGAGGGCGGCGGCAGCGCGGCGTCTGCGCCGGAGCAGAGCATCTCCCAGATCAAGCCGAGCAGCAGCAGGATCACCAGCGGCGGCACCAGCTGCTGCACAGCGTAGCGGCCGCTGCGTCGAGTCAGGGCGGCGAGCCGGGAAGGGCGGACGATGGATACCGGCTCGGCGGTGGCGGGCTGCAGTTTGACGTTGGCATTCATGGGCTTTTCCTCGCGGGTTGCGGTTATCAGGCCATGGCCTTGATGGTCAGGCTGTCCAGATAGGCTTGCGGGTTCTCGGGGTCGAACACCTTGCCGTCGAAGAACTTCTCCACGCCGCGGGAGGTGGAGGCCGGGATCAGCTCGGCGGGCAGGTTCAGTTCGCCAGCGGCGGCGCGCCAGATGTCCTCGCGGTTGACCTTGGCGATCAGCGCCTGGCTGTCGAAGTCGGCCGGCAGGTAGCCCCAGCGCTTGTTCTCGGTGAGGAACCAGAGGTCATGGCTTTGGAACGGGTAGGAGGCGTGGTCGTCCCAGTAGCGCATCTGCTCGGGATGGTTCTCGATGACCTTGCCGGTGCCGTAGGCGAAGTTGCCCTTCATGCGGTCGACGATGTCCTTGTAGGGCGCGCCGATCCACTTGCGCTGCGAGCAGATCTTCGCCACTTCCTCCTTGTTTTCGGCCTTTTCGCAGAACTGCTGGGCCTCCATGATCGCCATGGTCAGCGCCTTCGCCGCGTTGGGGTTGGCGGCCACGTAGTCGCTGCGCAGGGCGAAGGCCTTTTCCGGGTGGTTGTGCCACAGCTCGCCGGTGGTGTTGGCGGTGTAGCCGATCTTCTGGTTGATCAGCTGGGCGTTCCAAGGCTCGCAGACACAGAAGGTGTCCATGCTGCCGACCTTCATGTTGGCGACCATCTGCGCCGGCGGCACGACGATGGTGTTGATATCGGCATTCGGGTCGATGCCGCCGGCCGCCAGCCAGTAGCGCATCCACAGATCATGGGTGCCGCCGGGGAAGGTCATCGCCGCACTGACTTTTTTGCCGCTGGCCTTCTTCGCTTCCAGCGCGGCCTTGAACGGGGTGCTGTCGAGGCCGATCTTCAGGTCGCGATATTCCTCGCCGACCGAGATGCACTGGCCGGACAGGTTCAGCCGCGCGAGGATCGACATGGGTACCGGCTGGTTGTTCGGCGTGACGATGCCGGCGCTGATCAGGTAGGGCATCGGCGTGAGGATGTGCGCGCCATCGATGCCGTTCTTCGCCGAGCCGAGCACCAGGTTGTCGCGGGTGGTGCCCCAGGACGACTGCTTGAGTACCTCGACCTCGGTCATCCCGTATTTGGCGAAGAAGCCCTTCTCGGCGGCGACGAACAGCGGCGCGGCGTCGGTCAGGGCGATAAAGCCGAGCTTGGCCTTGCTCGTCTCCACATCCCCGCCCGCCGCCCAGGCGGCCGAACGCATGCCCAGGGACATGCCGCCGAACAGGGCGACGCCGCTGGCGGCAATGATCGAGTGCTTGAGAAAGCTGCGGCGCGAGGCCAGCGTTACGCTGCTGGGCTGGTCGTTGTTCGGCTTGTCGGTCATGGTCGGGTTTTCCTTTGGGCGAAAAAAAACGGCGCCACACCGCCCGGCTGGAGCCGGAGAGCGTGGACACCGTTGTCCTGATGAGGAGTTGTGAAAGCCGAAGGATCCGGCCTTGCCTGATCTTTGCGAAAGCTGTGCCAGAACTGCTTGGGTGGCGCCGGACGGGCCCGGGCGCGGCATCGAATCGTCTGGTGGCTTCCGTCAAATCAAGCACTTGCGACGGCGCCACAGACGGAGCGCGACCAGCTTGGTGATTGTCTTGCTCGAAATGGATTGGGCTTGCCGATCCTGCGGGACTGGCGGCGCATGCACATCCGCGGGGCAGGCATGCTGTGCAGATGGTGCGGCGTGCCTGTTTTCAGTGCCTGGAACGCTGGCCCAGGGTGCGCGCCGGGGCGCGCTCGGCCGCCGGCTGTGCCAGTGACAGCAGGCGCTGGGCGATCTCCTCCAGACGCAGGCCCTGGTTCATTGCTGCCTGACGCAGCCAGCTGTAGGCCTCGCCTTCGGAAAAGCCCTGCTGGCGCATCAGCTGCTGCTTGGCGCGCTCCACCTGCTTGCGCTCATCCAGCGCCTGACGTGCCTCGCGCAACTCTTCATTGAGGCCCTGCAGGCGCACGCTCTGGGTTAGCAAAAGCTCCAAAGTCGAGCGCGCCACCATCGCGGTCATGCCGTCCGGAGGTGGTGCGTCGAGGTCGCTAGCCTGCACGCTGAACAGCTTGGCCTGCTCGGCGGCGGCGTGCATGTCGGCGATGCCGTCGAGCAGCTTGCGATGGCTCTGCAGATCCTTGCGGATGCGCTCGATGCTGTAGCGGCACTGTTGCAACAGGTCCTGCTCCAAGCGCGTTTCGACCTGCTTCATCGCATCGATGCGGTGCGTGTGCAGCTCGAACCAGAGTTCGCACAGCTGCGGTTCGACCGCCGCGCCGGGACTGGTCCGGCGGGCGATGTCACGCAGGCGGCAGGCGTTGATGTTCGTCTCGCTGGCACACAGCGCTTGCCATAGCGCCTGCGCTGCCGGGCTGGCGAAGCGGCTGAAGGTGGCGAAGCAGCGCTCCTGGCCTTCGAGCAGGTGCTCCAGACGCTCCAGCATGTCCGCGCGGAAATAGCCGCTGGCGAAGCCGACCACACCGAGCGCGCGCTCCTGGCCGGCCAGTTCCTTGCCCTGCATGAAATTGAACAGCGCCACCAGGCAGCGGGTGATGTCCGGATCGGCAGCGGTGTCTGCCGCTTCGAACACCACCGCCAGCAGCCCGCCGATCAGCCGTACCAGTGTTGCCGTGGCGTCCTGCATGCTGATGGCGTGCTCGCGGATGCGCCGGCGCAGCGCCGGCAGCTCGTCGAGACTGTGCAGGGCATAGGCGATGCGAGTGAACAGGCGGGTCTTGTCCGCAGTGCTGACGGCATCCAGATCGATGCGATCCAGATCCAGGCGCACCTCGCGCTCCAGCGCCTCGGCTTCCAGGCTGAGCATGTCCAGCTGCTGGCGCTGATGGGCGGCGTTGCCGCTGAGGTAGATGTTCGAGTAGCCGCGCTCTTTCTGCAGCGCGTGCACCAGCTGGCTGATACGGGTGACCAGTTCGCAGGTGCGCGCCAGGTCTTCCAGGCCGAGCAGTTCGCTGCGCCGGGACGCCAGCATGAAGCGCAGGGTCGCAGGCATTTTCCGTCCGTGCATGGGCGGCACCTCCGCGGGTTGACGCTCAGGTTCCTGCAAGATGCAGTCCAGTAAGCCCGGCGCGTATCCGTGCTGCGGCGTTTGCGCCTATAATGTGCCCCTTTTCGCCCACGATCAGCGGAGCTGTTGATGTCCGAACGTACGGCTTACGTAGAGCGCAACACCCTGGAAACCCAGGTCAAGGTCACCATCAATCTGGATGGCACCGGCAAGGCGCGCTTCGCCATCGGCGTGCCCTTCCTGGAACACATGCTCGACCAGATCGCCCGTCACGGGCTGATCGACTTGGATATCGAGTGCAATGGCGACCTGCACATCGATGACCACCACACCGTCGAGGACGTCGGCATCACCCTTGGCCAGGCCTTCACCAAGGCCATCGGCGACAAGAAGGGCATGACCCGCTACGGGCATTCCTACGTCCCGCTGGACGAGGCGCTGTCGCGCGTGGTGATCGACTTCTCCGGGCGCCCGGGGCTGACCATGAACGTGCCCTACACCCGCGCGGTGGTCGGCAAGTTCGACGTCGATCTGTTCCAGGAATTCTTCCAGGGCTTCGTCAATCACGCCCTGGTGACCCTGCACATCGACAACCTGCGCGGCATCAACACCCACCACCAGATCGAAACCGTGTTCAAGGCCTTCGGCCGCGCGCTGCGCATGGCCGTCGAGCTCGATCCGCGCATGGCCGGGCAGATGCCGTCCACCAAAGGGTGCCTGTAATGCAGACCGTTGCCGTCATCGACTACGGCATGGGCAACCTGCATTCGGTGGCCAAGGCGCTAGAACACGTCGGCGCTGGCCGCGTGCTGATCACCAGCGATGCGCAGGTCATCCGTGAGGCCGACCGCGTGGTGTTTCCCGGCGTCGGCGCGATTCGCGACTGCATGGCCGAGATTCGCCGGCTGGGCTTCGATGAATTGGTTCGCGAAGTCAGCCAGGATCGCCCGTTCCTCGGTATCTGCGTCGGCATGCAGGCGCTGATGGAGCGCAGCGAGGAGAACGAAGGTGTCGATTGCATCGGTCTGTTCCCCGGCCAGGTGCGCTTCTTCGGCAAGGACCTGCACGAGGACGGCGAGCATCTGAAGGTGCCGCACATGGGCTGGAACGAGGTCAAGCAGGTGGTCGACCACCCGCTCTGGCACGCGATTCCGGACAATGGGCGCTTCTATTTCGTGCACAGCTACTACATCGAGGCCGGCAATCCGCGCCAGGTGGTCGGTCGCGGCCATTACGGCAACGACTTCGCCGCCGCGCTGGCCGATGGCTCGCGCTTCGCCGTGCAGTTCCATCCGGAGAAGAGCCACACCCACGGCCTGCAGCTCCTGCAGAACTTCGCCGCCTGGGATGGTCGCTGGTAAATGAGCCGGGCCAAGCTCAAGCCGCCGGTTTTGACGCTGGATGCCGCTCAGGAGCAGGCGGCGCAACAGGTCATCAAGCGCTTTCTGCAAGACCGCTTCGAACTCGAGCTGGGCTCGTTCGAGGCGCAGGAAGTGCTCGATCTGTTCGCCCGGGAAATCGCGCCGCTGTATTACAACAAGGCGATCTTCGACGTGCAGAGCCACCTGAAGGAACGGTTCGAGAGCATCGAAAGCGACTTGTGGGCGCTCGAGAAGAGCTGACCCTTAACCGACACTTGATTTGAACAGGTTCAAGCCATGCTGATTATTCCCGCTATCGATCTGAAGGACGGTGCCTGCGTGCGTCTGCGCCAGGGCCTGATGGACGATGCCACGGTGTTCTCCGACGACCCGGTGGCCATGGCTGCCAAGTGGGTCCAGGCCGGCTGCCGTCGTCTGCACCTGGTCGACCTCAACGGCGCCTTCGAAGGCCAGCCGGTCAACGGCGAGGTGGTCACGGCGATCGCCAAGCGTTATCCGAACCTGCCGATCCAGATCGGTGGCGGCATCCGTACCCTGGAAACCATCGAGCACTACGTGCGCGCTGGCGTCAGCTACGTGATCATCGGTACCAAGGCGGTCAAAGAGCCTGAGTTCGTCACCGAGGCCTGCCGCGCCTTTCCGGGCAAGGTGATCGTTGGTCTGGATGCGAAGGATGGCTTCGTCGCCACCGATGGCTGGGCCGAGGTCAGCAGCGTTCAGGCCACCGACCTGGCCCGCCGCTTCGAGGCCGATGGCGTCTCGGCCATCGTCTATACCGACATCGCCAAGGACGGCATGATGCAGGGCTGCAACGTCGAGGCCACCGTGGCGCTGGCCAGCGCCAGCCGCATCCCGGTGATCGCCTCCGGCGGCATCCATAACATCGGCGACATCCAGAAGCTGCTCGATACCAACACGCCGGGTATCGTCGGCGCCATCACCGGCCGGGCGATCTACGAAGGCACGCTCGACGTCGCCGAAGCGCAGGCGCTCTGCGACCTGAAGTACAAGGACGAGTGATTCGCTGAACTGCGGTGGATCGGTGAAGCGCGATCCACCCTACACGCTACCTGCAGCTTGAAGCCTGCGGCTTGAAGAAGCCGCTTTCGGAGAAAGCCATGGCCCTGGCCAAACGCATCATTCCCTGCCTCGACGTGGACAACGGCCGCGTGGTCAAGGGCGTCCAGTTCGAGAACATTCGCGACGCCGGCGACCCGGTGGAAATCGCCCGCCGCTACGACGAGCAGGGCGCCGACGAGATCACCTTCCTCGACATCACCGCCAGCGTCGACAACCGTGACACCACTCTGCACACCGTCGAGCGCATGGCCAGCCAGGTGTTCATCCCGCTGACCGTCGGCGGCGGCGTGCGCAGCGTGCAGGACATCCGCAACCTGCTCAATGCCGGCGCCGACAAGGTCTCGATCAATACCGCCGCGGTGTTCAATCCGGACTTCGTTGGCGAGGCCGCGGACCGTTTCGGCTCGCAATGCATCGTCGTCGCCATCGACGCCAAGAAGGTCTCCGCGCCGGGCGAGCCGGGTCGCTGGGAAATCTTCACCCATGGCGGGCGCAAGCCCACCGGCCTGGATGCGGTGGCCTGGGCGAAGAAGATGGAAGACCTCGGCGCTGGCGAAATCCTGCTGACCAGCATGGATCAGGACGGCGTGAAGAGCGGCTACGACCTGGGCGTCACCCGGGCCATCAGCGAAGCGCTGTGCATCCCGGTGATCGCCTCCGGTGGCGTCGGCAATCTGCAGCACCTGGCCGATGGCATCCTCGAAGGCAAGGCCGATGCGGTGCTCGCCGCCAGCATCTTCCACTTCGGCGAATACACGATTCCGGAAGCCAAGGCCTATCTGGCCGCCCGCGGCATCGTGATGCGCTGATCGCGTTGCCGGCAGAGCGAAAGGCTTCGCTCTCGAAACATGGACACGTCCGCGGCTGTTGCGGATAAGTACTCAGGGGGTACACACATGCGCAAGACAATCTCTACCATCGCCGCAGCTTTGCTGCTGGGCGCTACGCTGGCGCACGCTCAGGCGCCAGACAAGATCAATCTGCTGACCGAGAATTTCCCGCCCTACAACATGGCGGACGATGGCAAGAACTTCGCGCGTGACGAGCACATCACCGGGATCGCCGCGGACATCGTGCGCGAGATGTTCAAGCGTGCCGGCATCGACTACACCTTGACGCTGCGCTTCCCCTGGGAGCGTATCTACGGCATGGCGCTGGAGCAGCCGAACTACGGGGTTTTCGTCACGGCGCGCCTGCCCGAGCGCGAAGAGCTGTTCAAGTGGGTTGGTCCCATCGGCCCGGACGACTGGGTGTTGCTGGCTCGTGGCGACAGTCCGATCAACCTGACCAGCCTGGATCAGGCGCGCCAGTACAACATCGGCGCCTACAAGGGTGATGCCATTGCCGAGCACCTGGACGGTCAGGGGCTGCAGCCGCAGCTCGCCCTGCGCGATCAGGAGAACGTGAAGAAGCTGATCGACGGCAAGATCGACCTGTGGGCCACTGGTGATCCCGCTGGCCGCTACCTCGCCCGCCAGGACGGCGTGACCGGACTCAAGCGCGTGCTGCGTTTCGACAGTGCCGAGCTGTACCTGGCGCTGAACAAGCAGGTCGCCGATGAGACGGTGCAGAAGCTGCAGAAAGCGCTCGACCAGATGCGTAGCGAAGGTGTGATCGACGAGATCAACGCGCGCTACCTCTGAGCCTTCCCAGGTCGGCGCATCTTCTGCGCCGACTTTCTCGAGTGACGGCGGTGCGCCAGTAGCGTGCACCGATCCTCCTGCTCGCGCGGTCGTGGCGCATGCACGCTTCCCTGATTCAGCGGGCGCTCAGCCGCTGGCGCCGTGGCACTTCGCTGGTTCGCATCTTGCTTTGGACAGCCCCCGGCTCTGGCTCGCGGAGGGGTGGGCCAGGGAATCGAGAAAAAGGGAGCGATCCATGTTCAAGCGAATCATTGCCGTCGTCTTGCTGCTGCTCTGCGCTCATGCGCACGCCGCGCTGCCTGACGACTACCGAGTCGTGCTGCTGACCGAGAATTTTCCACCATTCAACATGGCCGAGGACGGCAAGAACTACGCCGCCGACGCGCGCATCCACGGCATCAACGCCGACATCGTGCGCGAGATGTTCCGCCGCGCGAATATCCGCTACGAGCTGACCCTGCGCTTTCCCTGGGATCGCATCTACAAGCAGGTGCTCGAACAGCCGGATCAGGGGCTGTTCTCCACCACCTTTACGGCCGAGCGCGAGCAGCAGTTCAAATGGGTCGGCCCGTTGGCGAGCATCAGCTGGGTGCTGCTGGCGCCCGCCGACAGTCCTCTGCGCCTGACCGGGCTGGAGCAGGCACGCGACCTGCGCATCGGTGCCTACAAGAACGATGCGGTCAGCCAGCATCTGGAGGGCAAGGGCCTGGCGCCGATCAACTCGCTGCGTGATCAGGAGAACATCGGCAAGCTGCTCAAGGGTCAGATCGACGTCTGGGCCACCGCCGATCCGGTCGGACCCTACCTGGCCAAGCAGGAAGGTGTGACCGGCCTGAAACCGGTGCTGCGTTTCAATGAAGCGCGGCTGTTCCTCGCGCTCAACCGGGCGACACCGGACGAGGTGGTTGAGCGTCTGCAGCGGGCGCTGGATGCGATGCGTGCCGAGGGCACGGTGGATGCGATGCTGCGCCGCTATCTCTGAAGCTCAGCGGTAGACGCCGCCACGACCATGGGCGGCCATCGCGCGGTTGCTGCGGGTGGCGATCATCTGCCCGACATCGACCCATTCGATGCCCTGCGCCGAGAGTCGCGGCAGTTCGCGTTCGAGCACGGCCAGCGTGCTCTCGTGGGGATGACCGATGATGACGACCGAGCCTTGCTTGCGCGCCAGCGCGACTGCCGCGTGAAAGCGTTCGGCTACCGCGGACGGTGAAGGATCGTCATCGAGAAAGATGTCCCGCGACAGGCTGGCCAGTGCCGTGCGTTGGGCGCTGGCGGCGGCCACGGTGCGCGGGCTGGTGCGGCTGTCGAGAAAGAACAGGTGGCGGCGCTGCAGTTCGCCCATCAGCCAGGTCATGGCCTGTATCTGATCGGTCATGGCGCTGCCCATGTGGTTGTTCAGCCCGCTGGCATGCGGTACCGCCGCAAGCGCTGCGTCGAGACGGCGCGCCAGTTCGTCATGAGGTAGTTGGGGATGCCAGGCGAAACGGCCTTGGGCAGGCGCCATCGGCATGTGCAGCATGACCGTTTTGCCGGCGCGATGGGCCTGCTCGGCAAGGTCGGCTGCATGGCGGGTGTCGGGAAGGATCGCCAGCGCGACCGGCCCCGGCAGTTGCAGCACGCGGCGGTCGCGTGCCGGGTTCTGCCCGAGGTCGTCGATTATCAGGGTCAACCGCGGTCGCGGGACATGGTCCGGCGTGGCTGCGGGCTCGCTGGCATACAGCGCCTGGCTGGCGAGCAACACCAGCAGCGCCAGCCCTGCTACCCAGCCTGACATCTTCACTGGCCGCGGGTGAGGTTCAATCCCTTGAGCAGATTCAGGGCCTGACCGAGCTGGTAGTCATCGTCCTGCGGGCGCGGCGAGTCGCTGGTGATCTGGGTGGCGGTGGGACGGTCCGGACCGCCGTTGCCGTTGCCCAGGTGGCCAGCAAGATCGGCCTCGCGGAAGCCATCGGCGGCCTGCTCGCGGGTCAGCTTGGCACGCTCGACCTTGATGTCCGGCTCAATGCCCTGGGCCTGGATCGAGCGGCCGTTGGGGGTGTAGTACAGCGCGGTAGTCAGCTTCAGTGCACGATCGTTGTTCAGCGGCAGCACGGTCTGTACCGAGCCCTTGCCGAAGCTGTCGGTGCCCATCACCACACCGCGCTTGTGATCCTGCAGCGCGCCCGCGACGATCTCAGAGGCCGAGGCGCTGCCGCCGTTGATCAGCACCACCAGCGGTACGCCTTCGCTGGCATCGGCCGGGTCGGCGTTGAAGCGCAGCTCGGAATTGGCGATGCGACCCTCGGTGTAGACGATCAGGCCCTTGGTCAGGAAGTGGTCGGAAATCTCGACAGCCGCCTGCAGCACGCCACCGGGGTTGTTGCGCAGGTCGAGGACCAGGCCGTTGAGCTTCTTGCCGTCATTGTCCTTCTTCAGCTTCGCCAGCGCCTTGCCCACTTCCTCGCCGGAGTTGACCTGGAACTGAGTGACGCGCAGGTAGCCGTAGCCCGGCTCCAGGATCTGACTGCGGACGCTGCGCACCTTGATGACCGCGCGGGTCAGCTTCACGTCGAACGGCTGGCCGCCTTCGCGCACCAGCGTCAGGCTGATGCTGCTGCCCGGCTTGCCGCGCATCTTGCCGATGGCGTCCATCATCGACAGCCCCTTGGTCGGCTGGCCATCGATCTTGACGATCAGGTCGCCGGCTTCGATGCCGGCCTTGGACGCCGGGGTATCGTCGATCGGTGAAACGACCTTGATGAAGCCGTCTTCCATGCCGACTTCGATGCCGAGACCACCGAATTCGCCGCTGGTGCTTTCCTGCAGCTCGGCGAACGCTTCGGGCTCGAGATAGGCGGAATGAGGATCGAGATTGCTGAGCATGCCTTTGATGGCATTTTCCAGCAGGGTTTTGTCATCCACTGGTTCGACATAGGCAGCCTTGATGCGGTCCAGTACCTCGGCAAAGGTGCGCAGCTCCTCCAGCGGCAGCGGGGCTTTGGCACTGGCACTTGGCGCCGCGGCCTCCTCCATGGGCTGCTGGGCCCATGCGCCGCCCTGCATCCCCAGCAATACGGCCAGGGCGAGCGTGGATGGGCGGGCGAAACGGCGCAGGTGCAACATGTCGAACTCCAATTATGAGAGGGCGCGCTTGGTGGTGCGGGCGGCTCGGCAGGACCGAACGCCGCTGCTCGCTAACCTTGCGCGCGGCACCATTGGGCAGGATCGCTGGGGCGCCCCTGCTGGCGAATGGCGAAATACAGTGCGGCAGTTTCCTGGCCGCCGCTGGTGCCTACCGTGGCAATTGCGTCGCCGGCCTTGACGATATCGCCGGCGTCGCGCAGCAGGCTCTGGTTGTGGCCATACAGGCTCAGATAACCATTGCCATGGTCGAGGATTACCAGCAGTCCAGCGCCACGCAGCCAGTCGGCGAACACTACGCGTCCGCCATGGACGGCGCGGACCTGAGTACCGACGCTGGCGCCGATCAGTACGCCGTCCCACTTGGTTCGAGCGTCGCCGCCGCGCGGAGTGCCATAGCGGGCGACGAGACGTCCATCCACCGGCCATGGCAGCTTGCCCTTGGCCTTGGCGAACGGGCCGCCGAAGTTGCCGCCGGCACTGGAAACCAATGGGCCGCTCGGCGCAGTGCTGGTGCCGGACCGGGATTGTTGTTGTTCCTGACGCTGGCGCTCGGCAAGCAGTTCGCGTTGCCGGGCTTCCTCGGCTTCGCGAGCCTGGCGGGCCAGAGTTTCCTCGATGGTCTTGAGTACCCGTTCGAACTGGGCCTGCTCCTGACGGCGGGCCTGCAGCTTCTGTTCGCGGCTGGACAGGTCGCTGTTGAGCTTGGCCAGCGTTTGCTGGCGCTCCTTGCGCACCTCGGCGAGTTGCTCGCGCCGCTCCAGCAGGCCGTCCTTCTTTTCCGCCAGAAGGTTCTGCTGCGCTTCGATGTCAGTCTCGACTCCGGCCAGTTGGCGCAGGGTCTCGTTGAAGCTGTCGAGCTGTTCGAGGCGCGCCTTGTTCAGGTAGTCGTAATAGGTGATGGTGCGGCTGAATTTTTCCGGGTTCTGCTGGTTGAGCAGCAGCTTGAGGTATTCCTGTCTCCCATTCTGATAGGCGGCGCGGGCCTGCAGTCCGATCAGGCGCTGCTGCTCCAGACGTGCGCCTTCGAGGGTGGTTTTCTCCTCGTTCAGGCGTTCCAGCTCGGCCTCGCTGCGGTCGATCTCCTGCTGCAGGGTGTCGACCTGCTTTTCCAGCTGACCCATCTCGCTTTCGGTGGTCTTCAGCTGCTTCTGAACGCCGGATTTCTCCTGCTCGATCTGCTTGAGCAGTTTCTGCAGTTCGGCGATGTCCTGGCGAGCGGCTTCGATCTGCTGCCGCGCTGCGGCACGTTCGTCCGCCACGGCGGGGCCGAGCAGGCAGAGGAAGGCGAGGGCGAGAAAGGTACGAGGCATTGGAGGGCGTCAACCGAGCGTTATGACCGACGTAGTATGCCTAAAAAGCAAGCTGGAAGCTTGAAGCCTGTAGCGGGAAACGGCGGCTGGCGCCAGCCGCTTCCCGCCCGGCTCGATCAGCTCAGCTCGACGATCGAGCGACCGGTCATCTCTGGCGGTACCGGCATGCCGAGCAGGGTCAGCATGGTTGGCGCGACATCGGCCAGCACGCCGCCTTCGCGGATCGAGACGTTGCGCTTGCCTATATAGATGAAAGGCACTGGCTCACAGGTATGCGCGGTGTGCGCCTGGCCGGTCATGACGTCTTCCATCTGTTCGACGTTGCCGTGGTCGGCGGTCAGCAGCGCTTCGCCACCGACCTTGTCCAGCGCCTCGACGATCCGCCCGACGCAGCTGTCCAGGCATTCCACCGCCTTGACCGCGGCATCGAACACGCCGGTATGACCGACCATGTCGCCGTTGGCGTAGTTGACCACGATAACGTCGTAGCGCTGGTTTTCGATGGCATCGACGATACGATCGGTGACCTCGGGCGCGCTCATCTCGGGTTTCAGGTCGTAGGTGGCGACCTGAGGCGAGGGGATCAGAATGCGCTCTTCGCCGGGGAAGGGCTCTTCGCGGCCGCCGGAGAAGAAGAAAGTGACGTGGGCGTATTTCTCGGTTTCGGCGATGCGCAGCTGGGTCTTGCCGTTGTTGGCCAGGTACTCGCCGAGCACGTTGGTCAGCGCTTCCGGGGCGAAGGCTGCCGGTGCGGGAATGCTCGCGGCGTACTGGGTGAGCATGACGAACTCGGCCAGTTGCGGCACCCGGGCGCGTTCGAATTCATTGAAGCCGGGTTCGACGAAGCAGCGGGTCAGCTCGCGGGCGCGGTCGGCACGGAAGTTCATGAACACCACGGCGTCGCCATCCTCGACGCGCACCGGTTCGCCGATGGTGGTCGCCTTGACGAATTCGTCGCTTTCGCCACGCTCGTAGGCGGCGATCAGGCCATCCACGGCGTAGTCTGAGCGGTACTCGGCCTTGCCGTCGACGATCAGCTCGTAGGCCTGTTGTACGCGATCCCAACGGTTGTCGCGGTCCATGGCGAAGTAGCGGCCGATCAGGCTGGCGATACGCCCCTTGCCCAGGCGCGTGAAGGTGGCCTGAAGCAGTTCGATGGAGTGCTGTGCGCTCTTCGGTGGGGTGTCGCGGCCGTCGAGGAAGGCATGCAGGTAGATCTTCTCGGCGCCGCGCTGGGCCGCCAGCTCGGCCATGGCGACCAGATGATCCTGATGGCTGTGCACGCCACCGTCGGAAAGCAGGCCGAGGATGTGCACCGCCTTGCCGGCCCCCGCGGCCTTGTCTACGGCGGCACAGATTGTCGGGTTGGCAAAGAACTCGCCGTCGCGGATCGCCTTGGTCACCCGGGTGAAGTCCTGATACACCACACGCCCGGCGCCTAGGTTCATGTGGCCGACCTCGGAGTTGCCCATCTGCCCGTCCGGCAGACCGACATCCATGCCGCTGCCAGAGATCAATCCGTGCGGCTGGCTGGCCAGCAGGCGATCGTAGACCGGCTTGCGGGCGGCGTGGATGGCGTTGAAGTCCGGGCTGTCGCTGTGCCCGAAGCCATCGAGAATGATCAGTACCAGGGGTTTGGGCGTGGCGGTGGGGGCGACGGACATGCTTTCGGGCTCCTTGCACGGGGGCGGAAAAGGGCAGCCAGTCTACTGGCTGGCCGGGGCGAGGTCACGAATCATCAGGGTTCAGCCGGTAGGAGGGGCTGTGTATACTGGCCCGCATTTTATCGTCCGGGTACCCGTTGATGCTCGCTAACCTGATTGAATTTGTCTCTAACCACTATGTACTCAGCAGCCTGTTCGTGGTGCTGTTGATCCTTCTGTTCATCACCGAGACCCGCAAGGGTGGCAAGAGCCTGAGCAATCGCGAACTGACGGCACTGGTCAACAGTGGCGAGGGCGTGGTGTTGGACGTGCGCGTCAAGAAGGAGTTCGACGCGGGTCATATCGTCGATGCATTGAACATTCCCTACGAGAAGCTGGTCAGCCGCACAGGCGAGCTGGAAAAGCACAAGGCCAAGACCATCATCGTGGTCGACGCCATGGGGCAGCACGCCGGAACGGCCTGCCGTGAGCTGCAGAAGGCAGGCTTCACCGCCGCCAAGTTGTCGGGAGGGATTTCCAGCTGGCGCGGCGACAATCTGCCAGTGGTCAAGTAATCATGCCCAACGTCGTCATCTATACCACCGCCTGGTGCCCGTTCTGTATCCGCGCCAAGGCGCTGCTCGATCGCAAGGGTGTCGCCTACGAGGAAATTCCCGTGGATGGCAACCCGTCCCTGCGCGCCGAGATGGCCAGCAAGGCCGGACGCACCTCGGTGCCGCAGATATGGATCGGCGAGAAACACGTCGGCGGCTGCGACGAGCTGCACGCTCTGGAGCGCGCCGGACGTCTCGACCCGTTGCTGCAGGCTTGAGGCCGGCAACGCGGGTCTGCGAACAATTCAAACGACACGCACAACTGGATAGAAGGTTGCAGAAATGACCGAACAAGCTAACAACGGCGGCGCAGCGTCGCAGAACGAACAGGGCGCGCAGTTCTCCCTGCAGCGCATCTACGTCCGCGACCTGTCCTTCGAAGCGCCGAAGAGCCCGGAAATTTTCCGTCAGGAATGGAATCCGAGTGTCGCGCTGGACCTGAACACCAAGCAGAAGGCGCTTGAGGGCGACTTCCATGAAGTCGTGCTGACCCTTTCGGTCACCGTGAAGACCGGCGAAGAAGTTGCGTTCATTGCCGAAGTGCAGCAGGCCGGGATCTTCCTGATCAAGGGTCTGGAAGCGGCTGCGATGAGCCACACCCTTGGCGCGTTCTGCCCGAACATCCTCTTCCCTTACGCCCGTGAGGCGCTGGACAGCCTGGTGACCCGCGGTTCGTTCCCGGCGCTGATGCTGGCTCCGGTGAACTTCGACGCACTCTACGCCCAGGAAATGGCGCGCATGCAGAGCGCCGGCGAAGCCCCCAGCACCGCCCACTGATCCATGCGGATCATGCAGGAAGCGTCTGACGCTTCCTGCATTCCCCTTCTGCGCATTAGCGTACCTGCACCACCAGCTTGCCGACCGCCTTGCGCTGCCCCAGCGTGGCGATAGCCTGGCCAGCCTCTTCCAGCGCGAAGCGTTGCGACACCAGCGGCTTGAGCTTGCCTTCTGCATGCCAGGCGAACAGCTGACGGAAATTCGCGGCGTTGTCCTGCGGTTGACGCTGGGCGAAGGCGCCCCAGAACACGCCGATCAGTGCGGCACCCTTGAGCAGCGGCAGGTTGGCCGGCAACGCCGGAATGTCGCCACCGGCGGCGAAACCCACCACCAGCATGCGGCCGTTCCAGGCGATGCTGCGGAAGGCTTCCTCGAACAGCTTGCCGCCCACCGGATCGTAGATGACATCCACACCCTGGCCGCCGGTGAGTTCCTTCAGGCGCTCCTTCAGGCTGACTTCGCTGTAGTTGATCAGTTCGTCGGCGCCGGCATTCTTCGCCACCTCCAGCTTTTCGGCGCTGGAGGCGGCGGCGATGACTCGCGCGCCCATGGCCTTGCCGATCTCCACGGCAGCCAGGCCGACGCCTCCGGAGGCACCGAGCACCAGCAAGGTCTCGCCGGGTTGCAGATTGGCGCGCTGCTTGAGCGCATGCATCGATGTGCCATAGGTCATGCTGAAGGCGGCAGCGGTCTCGAAGTCCATGCTCGGCGGGATCGGCAGTGCGTTGGTACCGGCCACGGCAACCTGTTCGGCAAAGCTGCCCCAGCCGGTGAGCGCCATGACCCGGTCGCCGACCTTGAGGTGGCTGACCTTCTCTCCGACTGCGGCAATCACGCCGGCCGCCTCGCCGCCGGGCGAGAACGGGAACGGCGGCTTGAACTGATACTTGCCCTCGATCATCAGCGTGTCAGGGAAATTCACCCCGGCGGCATGCACGTCGAGCAGGATCTCGCTCGGCTTGATCTGAGGGGAGGGGGCATCTTCGACAACCAGGCTTTCAGGCGGGCCGAAGCTTTTGCACAGGACGGCTTTCATCGCTTTTCCTTGTTCGACTGGTCGGACGCTTGCCGCCCGACATGGGATGGCTCGACTGCTCAGGACTTTCCAGTCTAGGAGCGCTGCGTGGCGAGGCAATCAGCATCGTTCACTGTAATGGCGGCGTATAAGTGGCAGGCGGTTGCGCGATAGGCTTGGGTGGGCCGCGGCGACTGGTTATGCTGGCGCAGGAATCCCTTGGAGCAGTACCGCGTGAAATACCTCATCTCGATGTTTTTCTGCCTCGCCCTGGCTGGGCCCGCGCTGGCTGAGGAGCCGGCCGAAGACGCCGCCGCCACGCAGACACTCTATTACGCGCTGACGCCTGCGATGGTTGGCAACTACGGCTCCGGCGAGCGACTGAAGTACTACAAGGCCGATGTTGCGCTGCGTATCTCCAACAAGGAGGTGGAGGATCGGGTCAAGCATCACGAGCCGCTGATTCGCCATCAGCTGGTGATGCTGTTTTCCCAGCAGACCGACGAGACGCTGAGCGGCCCCGAAGCCAAGGAACAGCTGCGTCAGGAAGCCTTGCGCCAGGTGCGCGAGGTGCTGGAGCAGGAAGAAGGCAAACCGCTGGTGGATGATCTGCTGTTCAACAATCTGATCATCCAGTAGCTCAGCGCATCGCCAGGATCGCCTGCCATTCGTCTTCGCTGACCGGCATCACCGACAGGCGGCTTCCTTTCTTCACCAGTGCCAGTTCGTGCAATGCTGGCTCGGTTTTCAGACGCGCCAATTTCAACGGTGTCGCAAAGGCATCGACGAACTCGACATCGACCGCGCTCCACGGATTTGCATCATCGCGAGCCTTGGCATCGTGATAGGGGCTGGCAGGGTCGAGGGCAGTGGGATCGGGATAGGCGCTGCGACTGATCCTGCCGATGCCGGCGATTCCTGGCTCGGCGCAACTGGAGTGATAGAAGAAGAACTGATCGCCTTCCTGCATCTGGCGCATGAAGTTTCTCGCCTGGTAGTTGCGTACACCATCCCAGCGTCCGTGACCCATTCTTTTCAGGTCCCAGATGGAAAATTCGTCGGGTTCGGACTTCATTAACCAGTAAGGCATGAACCTTGCTCTTCTATCAGACGGTTCGATCAGACCATGATGGCAAAATCTCCGACAATCGGCTGCAATACCTGTTTGCGCGGTGCCGACGCTTCACGGAAAATGCCGCAGCTGTAAGGTGGCCTATCGAGTCCTAGAACGAAAACACATCGACTCGACGCAAGCATTTCGCCTGGTAGGGGGAGGCGAACACAAATGAAACGTAAGCCCGATATTCTGTGGATTTTGGTCTTTATCTTTGGTCTCGGCGTAGTCACCACGGGCTATACGCAGAGTCTGTGGGATCAGCACGATGGCGCGGCGGGCATGGCCCCGGTCATTCAGGTGCAGCAGGCTCAGCAGCGATGACCTCGTGCCGCATGGACGCGGCGTTCCATCACCCGGCGTACCAGCCCTGGTCCGTCACCGTAGCCTGAAGCGCTACATCCCAGCTCTCTAGCGGCAGTCGATCGACGCGCTGACATTCATGAGCCAGTCCCAACAATGTCGGTTTGTGACTTTTTTTGCGCATGGCGCGATACGCCAGGCTGCGATCATAGAAGCCGCCACCCATGCCAAGCCGTCCGCCCTTTCCGTCGAAGCCCACCAGTGGCATGAGCAGCAGGTCCAGCGCCCAGACGCGGCGTTGCCGAGCGGTCCGGATCACGGGTTCCAGAATGCCGAAGCGGTTGCGGCGCAGCTGTTCGCCAGGCTCGATGCGCTGGAACACCATGCGCGTACGTGGCCAGGGGTTGAGTACCGGAAGATAGGTTGCCTTGCCGCGGCGCTGAGCCGCTTGCAGCAATAGGCGCGGATCGATTTCGCCATCATTGGGCAGGTACAGGGCGATATGCCGGGCGCGCCGAAACCGGGGATGCTGAGCCAGCTGCCGATAGAGACGGCGAGCGGCCAGGCGCTGCTGGGCGGGTGTCAGTTGGCGTCGAGCGTGGCGCAGCTTGCGGCGTAGCGCCGGGCGCGAAAGGCCTTCGGCTACGATCATAAGAAGTGGCTCCCCAGCATGCCGCTGCCAGCGTAGGCCCTTGAACCCGAGAGTTCAAGGTGGCGACTACAGAGTACCTTAAGGCTTTCCGTCAGGCGGACATGCACACCGGCACCACGTGTAGCCTCCATGGTGTTGCTTATCGGGAGAGGGTCATCGCCGACTGGCGAACATGCCAGGGAGTTGGGCGGAGTATAACGCAAACCGGCTACCGTTGATCAGTTGCCGGAAGGGTTCGGGTCGGTGGCCAGTGCGCTGTCGACGCGCTCCAGCAACATGCGTACGTGCTCGCGCGCGCTGTTGGCTTCGGCATCCAGGCGATCATGCTTGTGTAGCAGTTCGTGGGTGATGTTCAGCGCGGCCATCACCGCAACGCGGTCGGCGCCGATGACTTTGCCGCTGCTGCGGATCTCGCGCATCTTGCGATCCAGATAGCGGGCCGCGCCTTCCAGATTGCTGCGTTCCTCTGGCGGACAGGCAATGCAATATTCCTTGTCCATGATGTGCACTGTGACGGTGTTCGGCTGGGTCATGAGTCCTGCTCCAGGGCTTTCAGGCGCGAAATCATTGATTCGACCTTCAAGCGGGCCATTTCGTTCTTTTCGATCAGATGAGCGCGCTCTTCACGCCAGTTCCGCTCGTTGGCCAGTAGCAGGTGGTTCTGCGCCTTGAGCTGTTCGATGCGCTGAATCAGCTGCTCCAGCTTGGTGGTCAGCGCTTTAAGATCGGCGTCTTCCATGGGATTCCTGTTGGGGCACTGAGTGAAGACGGAGGCGATGCCCGGGGGCTTCGATGGTCTTGCCGCGGCCGCCGGTGCTAGGATACGAAGCCTTCATTCTAGTCATTGCGCCATCGTGCGCCTAGCCGCCATGTCCATTCAGAATTCCCCATATGCCGCTTTCGCCACACTTCTGGCTGGCGCACCGCAAACTGTTTCTCCTGCCGAATTGCATGGCCTGTTGCTCGGGCGCAGCTGCGCCGGTGCCGGCTTCGATGTCGAATCCTGGCTGACCGATGCCTCGGACCTGCTTGGCGAAGCGCCGCAGGACAATATCCGTCAGGCCTTGATCGGCCTGCAGGAGATGGTCAAGGGTGAGCTCGCCGGCGACGACATCGCCGTCGTTCTGCTGCTGCCCAGCGATGATGCGCCGCTGGCCGAGCGCGCTGTCGCGCTGGGCCAGTGGTGCCAGGGCTTTCTCGCCGGCTTCGGTCTGACCGCTGGCGACCGCGCGCTGAGCGCCGAGGCCATGGAAGTACTGCAGGATCTCTCGGCCATCGCGCAGATTCAGGACTCGCTGGAAGAGTCCGAAGACGGCGAGACCGATTACATGGAAGTGATGGAGTACCTGCGCGTGGCGCCGTTGCTGCTGTTCACCGAGTGCGCCAAGCCGGTACCTGCTGCTCCGAAACCTTCCCTGCATTGAGGAAATCGTTCCGCTCATGACTCGCATCCCGAAATCGGAATACGCCCGCCGGCGCAAGGCGCTGATGGAGCAGATGGAACCCAACAGCATTGCCATTTTGCCGGCGGCGCCGATGTATATCCGCAACCGCGATGTCGAGCATGTCTACCGCCAGGATAGCGACTTTCAGTATCTGTCCGGCTTCCCCGAACCGGAGGCGGTGATCGCGCTGATTCCCGGGCGTGAGCATGGCGAATACGTGCTGTTCTGCCGCGAACGCGACCCCGAACGCGAGCTGTGGGATGGCCTGCGTGCCGGGCAGGACGGCGCGATAAGTGAATACGGTGCCGACGATGCCTTTCCCATCGGCGACATCGACGACATCCTCCCCGGGCTGATCGAAGGCCGCGACCGTGTCTACTACGCCATCGGCACCAACGAAGCCTTCGATCATCGGCTGATGGAGTGGATCAAGACCATTCGCGCCAAGGCGCGCCAGGGCGCGCAGCCGCCCAGCGAGTTCGTCGCGCTCGATCACTTGCTGCACGACATGCGTCTGTACAAGTCGAGTAACGAAGTGAAGGTGATGAAGCATGCCGCGGAGATTTCCGCCCGTGCACACATCCGTGCCATGCAGGCCAGCCGCGCCGGCCTGTTCGAGTACCACCTGGAAGCCGAGCTGGATTACGAGTTCCGTAAGGGCGGGGCGAAGATGCCCGCTTACGGCAGCATCGTCGCCGCAGGTCGCAATGCCTGCATCCTGCATTACCGCGAGAACGATGCGCCGCTGAAGGATGGCGACCTGGTGCTGATCGACGCCGGTTGCGAAATCGACTGCTACGCCAGCGACATTACCCGCACCTTTCCGGTCAACGGCCGCTTCTCGCCCGAGCAGAAGGCCATTTACGAACTGGTGCTCAAGGCCAACGAAGAGGCTTTCAAGCACATCGCACCCGGCAAGCACTGGAACGAGGCCCACGAGGCCACCGTACGGGTCATCACCGCCGGGCTGGTCGAGCTGGGCCTGCTGCAGGGCGAGGTCGACGAACTGATCGCAAGCGAGGCCTACAAACCCTTCTACATGCACCGCGCCGGGCACTGGCTGGGCATGGACGTGCATGACGTCGGCGACTACAAGATCGGCGGCGAGTGGCGCGTGCTCGAGCCGGGCATGTCGATGACCGTCGAGCCGGGCATCTATATCGCCGTGGACAATCAGAACGTCGCCAAGAAGTGGCGCGGCATCGGCGTGCGCATCGAGGATGACGTGGTGGTGACCCGGACCGGCTGCGAAATCCTCACCGGTGGCGTGCCGAAAAGCGTCGCCGAGATCGAGGCGCTGATGGCCGCCGCTCGTGAGCAGGTCGCCTGACATGCAGAGCCTGGCGATCATCGGTGGCGGGCTGGTCGGTGCCAGTCTCGCGCTGGCCTTGCAGGACGGCGCCCGGACGCGCGGCTGGCGCATCCATCTGATCGAGCCGTTCGAGCCCGGCCACGAGTACCAGCCCAGCTATGACGCGCGCTCCACGGCGCTGTCCTACGGCACTCGGCTGATCTACCAGCGCATGGGCCTATGGGAACACATCGCCGAGCGCGCCGAGCCGATTCTGCGCATTCATGTATCCGAGCGTGGCAGTTTCGGGGCGGCACGCCTCGATTGCACACGCGAAGGCGTCGAGGCGCTGGGTTACGTGGTCGAGAACGCCTGGATCGGGCATTGCCTGTGGCAGGCGCTGGATGATCAGGTGGTGATCCGTCACTGTCCGGCCGAGGTCGAGCGACTGGAGCCCGGCGCCACCGGTTACCGGTTGAGCTTTACCGATGGTCAGCAGCTGGAGTGCGACCTCACCGTGCTCGCAGATGGTGGCCGCTCCGGGCTGCGCGAGCAGCTTGGCATCCAGGTGTCGCGCCGGCCGTACGGCCAGACCGCGCTCATCGCCAACATCACGCCAGGCAAACCGCACGGCGGTCTGGCGTTCGAGCGCTTCACCGAAGATGGCCCGATGGCGCTGCTGCCGCTGCAGGATGATCGTTGTGCGCTGGTATGGACGCGCTCCCAGGTCGATGCCGCGCGCCTGGCGCAGGCGCACGAGGCGGTTTTCCTCGGCGAACTGCAGGAAGCCTTCGGTTATCGCCTGGGCGCATTGCAGCAGGTCGGTGCCCGGCATCTGTATCCGCTGACGCTGATCGAGGCCGAAGAGCAGGTACGTTCGGGTCTGGTGGTGCTCGGCAACGCGGCGCACAGCCTGCACCCGATCGCCGGGCAGGGCTACAACCTGTCGCTGCGTGATGTGGAGGCACTGAGCGTCGCTTTGCTGCGCAGCGACGCCGCGCTGGGCGACCTGGCGGTGCTGCAGGAGTATGCCCGCAGGCAGCGCTTCGATCAGCGCGTGACGGTCGGTTTCTCCGATCAGGTCACCCGGCTGTTCGGTGATTCCGGTCGGCTGGTCGCGGCCGGACGCAATCTCGGTCTGCTCGGGCTGGACCTCATGCCCGCCGCCAAGCGTTGGTTTGCGCGCCAGGCGATGGGCCTGGGCACTCGCGCTGGCTGAAGAGCGGCAACCAAAAGGACTCGGCATGAGCGGCTCCCGTTTGGCGCGCAAGGCGCGGTTTCTGCGCTGGGCCATGAATTTCTACCCGCCATACATCGGAGCCGGTGTTCGGGTGCGGCACATCAGCGCGGATATGCGCCTGGTTCAGGTCAAGATGGTGCTGCGCTGGTACAACCGCAATTATGTCGTACGCAGTTCGGCGGCTCGCTGTATTCGATGGTCGACCCGTTCTTCGTGCTGATGCTGATGGAGAATCTCGGGCGCGACTACATCGTCTGGGACAAGGCAGCCAACATAGAATTCGTCAGCCCCGGGCGCGGCGCGGTCTACGCCGAATTCGCCATCAGCGACAGGCTGCTGGATGAGATCCGCGCGCACACGGCCGACGGCAGCAAGTACCTGCCCAGAATGCATGTCGAAGTGCGCGACGGCGAGGGCACGCTGGTGGCACGGGTGCAGAAGACCCTCTACATACGACTCAAGCCGCGGGCGCGGCAGCCAGGAGAGAAGTGATGCAAGCGGATCTGATCATCGTGGGTGCCGGCATGGTCGGCAGTACCCTGGCACTCGCCCTCGAAGGTTGCGGGCTGAAGATCGTCGTGCTCGATGCGAGCCCGCTCGAGGTCGTCGACTTCGACCCGCAGGGCGGCTTCGAACCGCGGGTCAGTGCGCTGTCCGCAGCCAGCCAGCGCATCCTGCAGCGGGTCGGTGCATGGCCGGGCATCGCCGCGCGCCGCGCGAGCCCCTACACCGACATGCACGTATGGGACGGCTCGGGCACCGGGCAGATTCATTTTTCCGCCGAGACCGTACATGCCGAAGTGCTCGGGCATATCGTCGAAAACCGTGTGGTGCAGGATGCGCTGCTGGACGCAATGCAGCGCCGCGGCGGACTGCAGCTGATCGGCGACGCACGCGTCGAGCAGCTGGCGCGCACCCCTGACGGTTGGCAGCTGACGCTGGTCGACGGCCGCGAGCTGCGTACGCCCCTGCTGATCGCCGCGGATGGCGCCAACTCGGCGATTCGCCGCCTGGCTGGCTGCGAAACCCGCGAATGGGATTATCTGCATCAGGCCATCGTCACCAGCGTGCGTTGCAGCGAGCCGCACCAGCGTACGGCCTGGCAGCGCTTCACCGATGACGGCCCCCTGGCGTTTCTGCCGCTCGAGCGCGATGGCGACCGACGCTGGTGCTCGATTGTCTGGTCGGTTACTGAAGCTGAAGCCAGGCGGCTCATGGCGCTGGATGACGCGGCATTCCGAACGGCGCTTGGGCGAGCCTTCGAGGAGCGCCTGGGCGAAGTGCTCGAGGTCGATCCGCGGCTGTGCATCCCGCTGCGCCAACGCCATGCCAAACGCTATGTGCAGCCGGGCCTGGCGTTGATCGGCGATGCCGCACACACCATTCATCCGTTGGCGGGGCAGGGCGTGAATCTTGGTCTGCTGGATGCCGCCGTGATGGCGGAAGTGCTCAAGGCGGCGATTGCCCGCGGTGAGCGGGTGGCCGATGTGCAGGTGCTGAGCCGCTTCGAGCGTCGGCGCATGCCGCACAACTTGGCGATGATGGCAGCCATGGAAGGCTTCGAGCGGCTGTTCCAGGCTGATCCACTGCCGCTGCGCTGGCTGCGCAATACCGGTCTCAAGGCCGTACAGGCGCTACCGGAGGCGAAGGCGCTGTTCGTTCGTAAGGCGCTCGGATTGAGCGGCGATCTGCCGGAACTCGCCAAGCCCTGATGTCAGATTGATATTTACAAAACATTACCTGCACGATTTGTCGCATTGAGAAGGTAAATAACATTCACTACTATTCAGCCTCTGTTCCAACTCACCAAGAGGCTGTTCCATGCAGGCAAGCAAAGGTTTACTCGCCGCCCTGGCGCTGACGGCGCTGTCGGGTGCCGTCCAGGCTGCCGACGAAGTAGTGGTCTACTCCTCGCGTATCGATGAGCTGATCAAGCCGGTGTTCGACGCCTACACCGAGAAGACCGGTGTAGCGATCAAGTTCATCACCGACAAGGAAGCCCCGCTGATGGCCCGCATCAAGGCCGAAGGCGCGAACACCCCGGCGGACCTTCTGCTCACCGTCGATGGCGGCAACCTCTGGCAAGCCGAGGAAATGGGCATCCTGCAGCCGCTGAACTCTCAGGTGGTCAAGGACAACATCCCGGCCCAGTATCGTTCCTCCAACGACGCCTGGACCGGCCTGTCGCTGCGCGCACGGACCATCGTCTACTCGCCGGAGCGGGTCAAGGACGGCGAGCTGAGCACTTACGAGGCGCTGGCCGACGAGCGTTGGGACGGCCGCCTGTGCCTGCGCACCAGCAAGAAGGTGTACAACCAGTCGCTGACCGCGACCATGATCGAGACTCACGGCGCCGAGAAGACCGAAGAGATCATCAAGGGCTGGGTCGGCAATCTCGCCACCGACGTCTTCGCCGACGACACGGCGCTGGTGCAGGCCGTCGACGCCGGGCAATGCGATGCCGGCATCGTCAACACCTACTACTTCGGTCGTCTGCACGCGCAGAACCCGCAGCTCAAGGCCAAGCTGTTCTGGCCGAACCAGGAAGACCGCGGCGTGCACGTCAACCTGTCGGGCATCGGCCTGACCAAGCACGCACCGAACGCGGACGCCGCGCGCAAGCTGGTGGAGTGGATGACCAGTGAGGAAGCGCAGAGCATCTTCGCCGACATCAACATGGAGTACCCGGCCAACCCGAGCGTGAAGCCGTCTGCCGAAGTGGCGGCATGGGGCGAGTTCAAGGCCGACACCATTCCGGTGGAAGTGGCCGGCAAGCGCCAGGCCGAAGCCATCAAGCTGATGGACCGCGCCGGCTGGAACTGATCAGCCCTCCGCGCTTGCAGCGGTGACGTGCAGCTCCGGCCGCCACGTTCACCGCTGCGGTTATACTCGGCGCCCCGGCCTGGTCCGGGGCGTCGTCTTTTTTGCTGTCGAGGCTTGAGTGTCCCATCCCGTCGAGCGCCGCTGGTATCCCATCACGTTTGCTGTCGCAGCCCTGGTGTTGCTGCCACTGAGCATCCTGCTGTTCAGCTGGAGCAGTATCGATACCGAGATCTGGTCGCACCTGTGGGACACGCAGATGCCGCGTCTGCTGGGCAATACCCTGACGCTGGTTCTCGGCGTGGGCATCGGCGTGGTGGTGCTCGGCGTCAGCCTCGCCTGGCTGACGGCATTGTGCGAATTTCCCGGTCGCCGCTGGCTGGATTGGGCGCTGATGCTGCCGTTCGCGATTCCTGCCTATGTGTTGGCGTTCGTCTTCATCGGGCTGCTCGATTTCGCCGGTCCGGTGCAAACCCTGGCGCGCGAGTGGTTCGGTAGCGGCATCCGCTTTCCGCGGGTGCGCTCCACGGGCGGTGTGATCACGGTGCTGGTGCTGGTGTTCTACCCCTATGTCTATCTGCTGGCGCGCTCGGCCTTTCTCGCTCAGGGCAAGGGACTGATGGAAGCGGCGCGGGTGCTCGGCCAGTCGCCCTGGCAGGCTTTCTGGCGCGTGGCGCTGCCGATGGCGCGACCGGCGATCGGTGCCGGTCTGGCCCTGGCAATGATGGAAACCCTGGCTGACTTCGGTGCGGTGTCGGTGTTCAACTTCGATACCTTCACCACTGCGATCTACAAGACCTGGTACGGCTTCTTCAGTCTGACCAGCGCCACCCAGCTGGCCAGCCTATTGTTGCTGGCGGTGATGCTGGTGCTCTACGGCGAGCGCCGGGCGCGCGGTGCTGCGCGACCGGCCAATGAGCGAGCGCGCTCCGCGGCGCTGTATCGGCTGACCGGTGTGAAGGCGTTCGCGGCCAGCGCCTGGTGCGGCCTGGTATTTCTCTGCGCGTTCATCATCCCGCTGTTGCAGCTGCTGGCCTGGCTCTGGCAGCGCGGTCGCTTCGATCTCGACGAGCGTTACGCCGGTATGATCCTGCACACGCTCTATCTCGGTGCTATCGCCGCACTGATCACTGTGAGCGTGGCGCTGCTGCTGGCGTTCGCCCGACGTCAGGCGCCGGTGCGCTCGATCCGCAGCGCGGTGAGCCTGGCCAATCTCGGCTACGCCTTGCCGGGTTCGGTACTGGCGGTTTCGATCATGCTGGCGTTCAGTTACCTCGACCGGCACTTGGTCATTCCGCTGTCGAGCTGGTTGGGCGCTGGCGGCAAGCCGATCCTGCTCGGCAGCCTCGGCGCGTTGCTGCTGGCCTATCTGATCCGCTTCATGGCGGTCGCCTTCGGCCCGCTGGAAAACGCCCTGGCGCGGATTCGCCCCTCGCTGCCGCAGGCATCACGCAGCCTGGGTGTCGGTGGCCCGGCGCTGTTCTTCCGGGTCTACCTGCCGTTGCTGCTGCCAGGCACGCTGAGCGCGGCACTGCTGGTATTCGTCGACGTGCTCAAGGAAATGCCGGCGACCTTGCTGATGCGGCCATTCGGCTGGGACACCCTGGCCGTGCGCATCTTCGAAATGACCAGTGAAGGCGAATGGGCCCGCGCGTCGCTCCCGGCACTGACCTTGGTGCTGGTCGGACTGCTGCCGGTGGTGCTGCTGATTCGCCGTTCGGCGCGGCGCCCTGGCTAGTCACGCAGCTCTGGCGGCAGGGTGCTGAGCGACGCAGCCGCGCTACTGCGGGCCGCGATTCGACCTCCAGTCTCCTGCCACCTGATCTGCCGTGACCTGCTGCCACCTTGGGGCTACAATGCGCGCCATTCGAAAGTCGCCGACCCCCGCAGGGCCCGGCTTTACTGACTTTTCCAATGCCGATTCGGCGACCTGCCCGGAAGGAGAAACCCATGGGTCAGCGTACTCCCCTCTACGATCAGCACCTTGCTCTCGGTGCCAAGATGGTCGACTTCGGTGGCTGGGACATGCCACTGCATTACGGCTCCCAAGTAGAAGAACATCATCAGGTTCGTCGTGACTGCGGGGTGTTCGACGTCTCGCACATGACCGTGGTCGATGTCTCCGGCGAGCAGGCCCGCGACTATCTGCAGCGCTTGCTGGCCAACGACGTGGCACGCCTGAAAAGCACCGGTCGGGCGCTTTACACCGCGATGCTCAACGAGCGCGGCGGGGTGATCGATGACCTCATCGTCTACCTGACCGATTGGGGTTATCGCCTGGTGGTCAATGCCAGCACCCGCGACAAGGATCTGGCGTGGATGCGGGCCCAGGCGGCCGGCTTCGCCGTCGAGGTCAGAGAGCGCCCCGAGCTGGCCATGCTGGCCATCCAGGGGCCGCATGCACGCGCGCGTACGTCCGAGCTGGTGAGCCAGGCCCGGGCAGGGCTGATTCACGATCTCAAGCCTTTTCAGGGCATGGCCGATGGCGACTGGTTCATCGGGCGTACCGGCTATACCGGCGAAGATGGCCTGGAAATCATCCTGCCCGCGGAGCAGGCGCCGGACTTCCTCAGCGAGCTGGTCGGCGCCGGCATCCCGCCGATCGGCCTCGGTGCGCGCGACACCCTGCGTCTGGAGGCCGGCCTCAACCTGTACGGCCAGGACATGACTGAAGACGTATCGCCGCTGGCGGCCAACATGGGCTGGACCGTGGCCTGGGAGCCGACCGAGCGTGACTTCGTCGGCCGTGCCGCCCTGGAGCAGCAGCGGGCTCGTGACGACCTGCCCAAGCTGGTCGGCCTGGTGTTGGAGGAGCGCGGCGTACTGCGTGCTCATCAGGTGGTGCGGGTGAATGGCGTCGGCGACGGCGAGATCACCAGCGGCAGTTTTTCTCCTACGCTTGGCAAGTCCATCGCCCTGGCCCGCGTGCCGGCCGGGACCGCCGAGCGCGCGGAAGTGGAGATTCGTGGCAAGTGGTATCCGGTGCGGGTCGTGCAGCCGACATTCGTGCGCCACGGCAAGGTACTGGTGTAAATTCGACCGACTGTTTTGCGCGACTGCTGTCAACAGCCTTGAGGACCCAACAATGAGCAATATCCCCAGCGATCTGCGTTACGCCGCCAGCCACGAGTGGGCCCGTCTCGAAGCGGACGGCAGCATCACCGTCGGTATCTCCGATCACGCCCAGGAAGCGCTGGGGGATGTGGTCTACGTCGAGCTGCCCGAGGTCGGGCGCCAGCTCAATGCCGGCCAGGAAGCCGGTGTGGTCGAATCGGTGAAAGCCGCGTCCGACATCTATGCGCCGGTGGCTGGAGAGGTGATCGCGGTCAACGAGGCGCTTGCCGATTCGCCGGAGCTGGTCAACAGCGACCCTTACGGCAGCTGGTTCTTCCGCCTGCAGCCGAGCGATACGTCGGAGCTGGACAAGTTGCTCGACGCGGCCGGTTACCAGGCTGCCTGCGACGCCGACGCCTAAGCATCATCCGCAAAAGCCCCGCTCTGTCGGGGCTTTTGTTTTTCCGAGAGTAGCGACCATGCCGTATATGCCGAGCCTTTCCCAACTCCAGCAACCCGATGCCTTCCTGCGCCGTCACCTCGGCCCGGATCAGGGCGAACAGCAGGCCATGCTCGACGCCCTGGGCCTGAGCAGCCGCGAACAGCTGATCGAGCAGACCGTGCCGCCGGCGATCCGCCTGCAGGCCGAGCTGAACCTGCCGCCGGCGCTGGACGAGCAGGCCGCGCTGGCCAAGCTGCGTGGGTATGCGGAGCAGAATCAGCTCTGGACCAGCCTGATCGGCATGGGTTACCACGGCACCATCACCCCGCCAGTGATCCTGCGCAACGTGCTGGAGAACCCGGGTTGGTACACCGCCTACACGCCCTATCAGCCGGAAATCGCCCAGGGCCGTCTGGAAGCGCTGCTCAACTATCAGCAGATGATCATCGATCTCACCGGGCTCGATCTGGCCAATGCTTCGCTGCTGGATGAAGGCACCGCAGCGGCGGAGGCCATGACCCTGGCCCGGCGCATGGCCAAGAGCAAGAGCAACCGCTTCTTCGTCGAGGAGAACTGCCATCCGCAGACGCTCTCCGTGGTGCAGACCCGCGCCGAGGCGTTCGGTTTCGAGCTGGTGGTCGGCACGCTGGCCGAGCTGGCCGGACAGGAAGTGTTCGGCGCGCTGTTGCAGTACCCGGATACCCATGGCGAGATTCGCGACCTGCGTCCGGCCATTGAGCAGCTGCATGCGCAGCAGGCGCTGGCGTGCGTCGCCGCCGATCTGCTCAGCCTTCTGCTGCTGACCCCGCCGGGCGAACTGGGCGCCGACGTGGTGCTCGGCTCGACCCAGCGCTTCGGCGTGCCGATGGGCTACGGTGGCCCGCACGCGGCCTATTTCGCCAGCCGCGACGAGTTCAAGCGCGGCATGCCGGGCCGCATCATCGGCGTGTCCAAGGACGCCCGCGGCAACACCGCGCTGCGCATGGCGCTGCAGACCCGCGAGCAGCACATCCGCCGCGAGAAGGCCAACTCCAACATCTGCACCGCCCAGGTGCTGCTGGCCAATATCGCCGGCTTCTATGCCGTCTATCACGGCCCGCAGGGCCTCAAGCGCATCGCCCAGCGCGTCCACCGGCTGACCGCCATTCTCGCTGCCGGCCTGGAACAGAAGGGCATCGTTCGCCTCAACCAGCATTTCTTCGACACCCTGACCCTTGAGGTTGGTGGCGCGCAGACCGCGATCATCGAAAGCGCCGAAGCGGCGCAGATCAACCTGCGCATCCTCGGCCGCGGCCGGCTGGGCGTCAGCCTCGACGAGACCTGCGACGAGCGCACCGTTGAACAGCTCCTGGCGATCTTCCTCGGTGTCGATCACGGCCTCGACATCGCTACGTTGGATGCCAGCGAGCTGCCGGGCGGAATCCCCGAGGCGTTGCTGCGCGAGAGCAACTACCTCAGCCACCCGGTATTCAACACGCACCACAGCGAAACCGAGATGCTGCGTTACCTCAAGCAGCTGGAGAACAAGGACCTGGCACTGAACCAGGCGATGATCCCGCTCGGCTCCTGCACCATGAAGCTCAACGCCACCAGCGAGATGATCCCGATCACCTGGACCGAATTCGCCAACCTGCATCCGTTCGTTCCGCGCGGTCAGGCCCAGGGTTACAAGCTGATGATCGAAGAGCTGGAAGCCTGGCTCTGTGCGATCACCGGCTTCGACGCGATCAGCATGCAGCCGAACTCCGGTGCCCAGGGCGAATACGCCGGCCTGGTCGCGATCCGCAAGTACCACGAGAGCCGCGGCGAAGGGCAGCGCGACATCTGCCTGATTCCGTCCTCGGCCCATGGCACCAACCCGGCTTCGGCGCAGATGGTCAGCATGCGTGTGGTCATCGTCGAGTGCGACAAGGGCGGCAACGTCGATCTGGAAGACCTCAAGCGCAAGGCCGCCGAAGCCGGTGACCGGCTGTCCTGCCTGATGATCACCTATCCGTCGACCCATGGCGTCTACGAAGAAAACGTGCGCGAGATCTGCGCGGCGATCCACGACCAGGGCGGCCAGGTCTACATGGACGGCGCCAACCTCAACGCCCAGGTCGGCCTGGCGCGGCCGGCGGACATCGGCGCCGACGTCTCGCACATGAACCTGCACAAGACCTTTTGCATCCCCCATGGCGGCGGCGGCCCAGGCATGGGGCCGATCGGCGTGAAGGCGCACCTGGCGCCGTTCGTGGCCAATCACCCAGTGGTCGAACTGGAAGGCCCACAGCCGGGCAACGGCGCGGTCAGCGCGGCGCCCTGGGGCAGCGCGAGCATCCTGCCGATCAGCTGGATGTACATCGTCATGATGGGCCCGCAGCTGCGCGACGCCACGGAAGTCGCGATTCTCGGCGCCAACTACCTGGCCAATCGCCTGGGCGACGCCTTTCCAGTGCTCTACGCCGGGCGCAACGGCCGCGTCGCCCACGAGTGCATCCTCGACCTGCGGCCGCTCAAGGCCGAGACCGGAATCAGCGAGGAAGACGTCGCCAAGCGCCTGATGGACTACGGCTTCCACGCGCCGACCATGTCCTTCCCGGTGCCCGGCACGTTGATGATCGAGCCCACCGAGAGCGAGTCGAAAGCCGAGCTGGATCGCTTCGTCGAAGCGATGCTGAGCATCCGCGCGGAGATCGCCAAGGTCCAGGGTGGTGAGTGGCCGGCGGACAACAATCCGCTGGTGCGCGCGCCGCATACGCTGGCTGACGTGATCGGCGAGTGGGATCGGCCGTACAGCATCGCCGAGGCGGTAACGCCGAGCGCCCACGCTCGTGTCCACAAATACTGGCCGGCGGTGAACCGGGTGGACAACGTCTACGGCGATCGCAACCTGTTCTGCGCCTGCGTGCCGGTGGATGCCTATCGCGACTGAGTTGCGCTGAGGGCCGGGTGGGCGTCGATTCCTGGCGCCTTTCCTGCTTCTGCGAGGCGATTGGTGCGTTGAAATTCGGGTGGTTTTAGCGATTGGTGCCGGACTTCGTAGGGTGGATGTCGCTTTTTACATCCACCGGAGTTCCGGCCCAGGGCTGCAGGAGTCGGCAACGCCTGACCCACTCTATGCCTCAGGCACGTGCTCGTCTTCGGCTGCCTCGTCCAGCATTCCCAACCAGTTCGCCAGCACCAGCTGCGCTTCCTCGACCCCCTGCCGCTTCGGTGCCGAGAACAGCTGGACGCTGACATCGGCGCCCCAGCCTTTGTGGATATCGCGCTGGATTGCCAGCAACGCGTTTTTCGCGGCGCCGAAGGCCAGCTTGTCGGACTTGGTCAACAGGATGTGCAAGGGCATCTGGCTGGCGCTCGCCCAGTCCAGCATCATGCGGTCGAACTCGGTCAGCGGATGGCGGATATCCATCATCAGGAACACGCCGGCCAGGCTCTCGCGGCTGCCCAGGTAGGCTTCCAGGTGGCGCTGCCAGTGCTGCTTGAGCGGGATCGGCACCTTGGCGTAGCCGTAGCCGGGCAGGTCGACCAGTCGGCGTTCGTCATCGAGGCGGAAGAAGTTGAGCAGCTGGGTGCGGCCCGGGGTCTTCGAAGTGCGCGCCAGGTTGGCATGAGTCAGGGTGTTCAGCGCGCTCGACTTGCCTGCGTTGGAACGGCCGGCAAAGGCTACTTCCAGACCCTCGTCGGCCGGGCACTGATCGACCTTGGCGGCGCTGATCATGAAGGTGGCCTGTTGGCAAAGGCCGAGAATCGGGTTTTTCGGTAGCATGGTCGTTCCGGTGAGTGCACGCGGGTGCGGCAATGGTTCGTTTCCGTTTCAGAAACGGGAGTATATAATGCCGCAGTTTTTATGTGCGCTTTGGCCTGATATCGGGCCACGTGTGGTGTTCAGCCTGATCCGGACGCCGGTGCGGCGGTAGTTACCACCGCAATGCGGATGCCCAGCGTGCCACTATAACGAGCGTCGCCCCGGTTCGATGGCCGTGCGCGACCCGATGAATTCCTTTCAAACCCTTAGCCGTAGTTGGATTAGCTGATGAACAAAGTACTCGTGAGTCTGCTGTTGACCCTTGGCATCACCGGTATGGCCCACGCGGCTGGAGACGCCGAAGCTGGTCAGGGCAAAGTTGCAGTGTGTGGTGCGTGCCACGGTGTCGATGGCAACAGCCCGGCGCCGAATTTCCCGAAACTGGCTGGCCAGGGTGAGCGTTACCTGCTCAAGCAACTGCAGGACATCAAGGCTGGCAGCACACCGGGTGCCCCGGAAGGCGTAGGTCGCAAGGTGTTGGAAATGACCGGTATGCTGGACCCGCTGAGTGATCAGGATCTGGAAGACATCGCCGCCTACTTCTCAAGCCAGAAGGGCAGTGTTGGTTACGCCGATCCGGCTCTGGCAAAGCAGGGCGAGAAACTGTTCCGTGGTGGCAAGCTCGATCAGGGCATGCCGGCGTGCACCGGTTGCCACGCACCCAACGGCGTCGGTAACGACCTGGCTGGCTTCCCCAAGCTGGGTGGGCAGCACGCGGCGTACACCGCCAAGCAGCTGACCGACTTCCGCGAAGGCAATCGCACCAACGACGGCGACACCATGATCATGCGTGGCGTCGCCGCCAAGCTGAGCAACAAGGACATCGAAGCGCTGTCCAGCTACATCCAGGGCCTGCACTGATAACAGCGGCAGGTTGAACAGAAGGGCGTCGGGGCCGTTGGCTCCGGCGCCCTTTTGCGTTTGCACGCCTGGCTACACAATCTTCGTCACGGCTTTACACGCGCGGATGAAAAACGCTGGCGAGTCCTGACGTTTTGCTGCAGCCTGTTGCGCCATCGGTCCGTCGTAAACAGGAGTATTTCATGCGCAATTTCCTACTCACTGCCGTTTTTGCCGCTGCGAGCCTGTTCGGTGTCGCAGCCCAGGCAGCGGAGTTTCAGGCCGGCAAGGAATATGTCGAGCTGAGCAGCCCGGTCCCCGTTGCCGACCCGAGCAAGATCGAGGTGGTCGAGCTGTTCTGGTATGGCTGTCCGCACTGCTATCAGTTCGAACCGGTGATCAAGCCCTGGGCCGAACAGCTACCGGATGACGTCCAGTTCAAGCGTGTTCCGGCCATGTTCGGTGGCATCTGGAATGCGCATGGACAGCTGTTCATCGCCCTGGAATCCATGGGTGTTGAGCCGAAGGTGCATGACGCGGTGTTTGCCGCCTATCACCAGGAGCGCAAGAAGCTCGCCACTCCCGAGGAAATGGCTGACTTCCTCGCCGGTCAGGGCATCGACAAGCAGGCATTTCTCAAGGCCTACAACTCCTTCGGTGTACGTGGCCGGGTTGAGCAGGCGAAGAAGCTCGGCATGGCTTATCAGATCACCGGCGTACCGGTGATGATCGTCAACGGCAAGTACCGCTTCGACCTCGGCTCGTCTGGCGGCCCGGAGCGTACGCTGCAGGTGGCGGACTTCCTCATCGAAAAAGAACGCGCAGCGCGGTAACCCGCGATGCTGCGCCGTTGGAGCGCTCCGCGCCTTGCCGGCCCAGGCAAGGCGCGCGTCAATTCGCAGTGCCTGGCCAGTAGCGGGCTGCCCGCCGATGGGCGGCTAAGGCTGCTTAGCTTCAACATCCAGGTTGGCATCAGCACCGAGCGCTACCACCACTACCTGACGCGCAGCTGGCAGCATTTGCTGCCGCATCCCGGTCGCGCCAGCAACCTGCAACGCATCGGCGAAGTACTGGGTAACTATGACCTGGTCGCCCTGCAGGAAGCCGACGGTGGCAGCCTGCGCTCCGGTTACGTCAATCAGGTCGAGCACCTCGCCCATCTGGGCGCCTTTCCCTACTGGTATCAGCAGCTCAATCGCAATCTCGGGCGTTTCGCCCAGCACAGCAACGGCGTCCTCAGCCGGCTCGAACCACAAGGCCTGGAAGATCACCCGCTGCCTGGCCCTTCGGGGCGCGGGGCGATTCTGTTGCGTTTCGGCGAGGGACCGGACGCGCTGGTGGTGGTGATGATGCACCTGGCCCTGGGAGGCGGAGCGCGGACGCGTCAGCTGGCCTATATCCGCGAGCTGATTGGCGGCTACCGGCATCAGGTGTTGATGGGCGACATGAATACCCACGCCAATGATCTGCTGGAAAATTCGCCGCTGCGTGATCTCGGCCTGCTCGCGCCGCAGATCGAAGCGACCTTCCCGAGCTGGCGACCGCAACGCTGTCTGGACCATATTCTGCTAAGCCCGAGCCTGACGCTGGAACGCGTCGATGTGCTGGCGCTGCCGATCTCCGACCATCTGCCGGTGGCAGTGGAGATCCGTTTGCCGGACTCGCTTCAGGCCGATTCCCTGCCGGTACAGGTACAAGAAACGAAATGAGCGAAGAAGTCGAACGCTGGAAGGAAAAGTATCTTCAGCTCGCCGAGCGGCAGGAGCAGCTCGAAGCGCGCTGGGAGCAGCGCGTCGATCTGCTGCGGCGCAGCCTGGTGCGTAGCAGCCTGGCGGTGGAGGGTGCCGATCCCGCGGTCGAGCGCTGCCTGCACGAAATGCGAGAGATCCTCCGCGACGGCGATCTGGATGAGGGGCTCAGCCAGCTGGTGCCGCGCCTGGAGAAGGCTGTGCTGGAGTCCGAACGCCACCGTCAGGAACGGGCCGTTCGCCTGACCGAGGCTTTGCATCGGCTGGTCTCCCAGCTACTGGGCATGTCGGTGCCGGCGGAGCTGCGCAAGCCGCTCAAGCGATTTGCCAAGGAGCTGGACCAGCGTGCCGCCAGGCTGCGTGAGCTGCCGGTGCTGCTCGGCGAGCTGAGTGACCTGCAGGGCCAGGTGCTGGATCTGCAGGGGCTGGCGGCGCCGCAGCAGAGCGGTTTTCTGAAGCGCCTGTTTGGCGGGCGGGACATGCCGCTGGCGCCGCCTGCAGCCGAGCGGGGTGAGGAAACCCCGCTGCCCGCCGCAGTCAATGAGGTCGACGCTGGCCCGGTAGTAGTGGAAGCGCTAGGGCTGCCCAAGCCTGCCGTTCAGGCTGCCCCGCTGCTCGAGGACATGCCGCTTGCCGAGACGCCGGCCGAGGCACCGGCCGACGAAGAAGCTATCGCGGAAACCGAGGCGGAGCAGAACGCTGCTGCGTATGCCCTGCCGGATTCGCCGGAGCCCGCGTTCAGCGTCGTCGCGGACCGCGTGGAGGCGACCCTCGGCAGCCTGCTGGACAGCCTTCATCTGCCGGAACAGCACCAGCCGCAACTGCAGACCCTGCGGGCGCGCATCCAGCACGGCTTGAACTGGTATGAACTGGTGCCGGTGCTGGACGATCTCGCGATGCTGATGATCGCCTTTAGCGACCAGGGTCAGCGAGATTTCGAAAACTACCTGCAGACGCTCAACGAGCGCCTGACTGCGATGCAGGAAAATCTCCTCGCCGCGCACCAGGGGCATAACGAAGGACGCGACGCCGCTCAGGCGCTGGATGCGGAGTTGCGTGAACAGGTTGGCGGGTTGCAGGACAGCATGCGCCAGGCCAAGGATCTGACCAGCCTGAAGCAGGTGGTCGAGGCGCGCCTGGATGGCCTGCTGACCACGGTGGACACCTACCGGCAACAGCGCAGCGAGCAGGAACAGAAGCTCGGTGAGCGCCTGCAGCAGCTGGTCAGCCGGGTCGGCAGCCTCGAACAGGCAGCACGCGGCCTGCGTGGGCACCTGGAGGAGCAGCGTCAGAAAGCGCTGCAGGATCCGCTGACCGGCCTACCCAACCGGGCGGCATGGAACGAGCGTCTGGAGCTCGAGTTCGCCCGCTGGCAACGTTACGGCGGCGACCTGCTGCTGGCCGTGCTGGACGTCGACCACTTCAAGCGGGTCAACGATGGCTACGGTCACCTGGCTGGTGATCGGGTGCTGAAGATCATTGGCACCGAGCTGCACAAGCGTCTGCGCAAGACCGATTTCATCGCCCGCTTCGGTGGCGAGGAGTTCGTCGTGCTGCTGCCCAACACGCCCTATGAGGCAGGCCTGCAGCTGATGGAGTCGCTGCGTGAGTCGATCGGCAGCTGTCCGTTCCACTTCAAGGGCGAGCGCGTTGCCATCACGCTCTCGGCCGGCCTGACCGCGTTCAGCGAAGGTGACAGCACCGAGCGCGCTTTCGAGCGTGCCGACAGCGCGCTCTACCGGGCCAAGGATTCGGGGCGCAATCGCGTCGAGGCGGCCTGACCGGCTGCCCTGGCCCGGACCCGATCGGCCGGTATAATCACGCCCCTCACCGCACCGACATGAGCGGAGCCCCGCGCAACGGGCTGCTGCTCATCTGCGTCATTTCGACGTCGACACAGAGGTCGTCCCGATGAAAGCCATCCCCGCCGTCCTGATGCTCCTGCTGCTGGCCGGTTGCGCCAGTGGTCCGCGCATCGATACCAGCTACAGCTCGACCGGCCACGATAGCCGCGCCCAGTTCATCATCCTGCATTACACCTCGACCGACCTGCCCCGCTCGCTGCAGCTGCTCAGCGGCCGCGACGTCAGCAGCCACTACCTGATCGGCGAATCGCCGGCGACCATCTACCGGTTGGTGGATGAAAACCGCCGCGCCTGGCATGCCGGCGAGAGTGAGTGGAACGGGCGCACCTGGCTCAACGCCACATCGATCGGCATCGAGCTGGTCAACCGCGGCTACGTGGAAAGCGCTGACGGGCGCCGGCTCTGGTATCCGTACTCCGAAGAGCAGATCGACGCGCTGGTGGTGTTGCTCAAGGACATCATGGCGCGTCACGACCTCAAGCCGGGCGCCATCATCGGCCACAGCGACATCGCTCCGCAGCGCAAGGTCGATCCGGGGCCGCTGTTCCCCTGGAAACGCCTGGCCGAGGAGGGGCTGCTGCCCTGGCCCGACGCCGATGCGGTGGCGGCCGAGCGGATGCGCTATGCATCGGCCGGGCTGCCGACGATCACCTGGTTCCAGGATGCATTGGCGGTGCAGGGTTACCGGGTGCCGCGCCACGGCCATCTGGACGACGAGACGCGTAACGTGATCGCTGCGTTCCAGATGAAATACCGCCCGGCTCGCTTCGACGGCGAGCCCGATGCCGAGACCGCCGCGATGCTGCAGGTGCTCGGCAATCAGGCGGGGCGCTGACTCAGTAGCGGGTGGTGCCGATCAGTCTCGAGTCGGCCAGCGCGGCGCTACGGTGCTCGGCTGCAGCCTGATAGTCGCTGTCGCCGATCATCGCCAGGAAGGCTTCCTTGGATGGATAGCTGACCAGCAGTATGTCGTCCCACTGCTCGTCCGGCGGGGCGATCAGCGCGGCATGGGCCTTGGTCCTGACTTCCACCGCGCCACCGCTGGCCTGCACCTTGGCCAGTGCCACGCGGCTGTAGCGGGCGTAGGCCTCGCGACCACTGCACGGACTGTGCTGACTACCTGACGGATAGGTCGCCTGGTCGTTATAGCGCAGCAGGTTGAGCATCAGGATCGGCACGCCCGAAGGCATCGTCGCCGCGAAGTTGGCGAGCTGTTCGGCGCTGGGGTTCAGGCTCGGCATGTGGCCTCCTCGATGGCGCTGTCAGATCGGCAGCGCAACGTAGAAGATGGTGCCGTGGCCGATCCGTGAATGCACGCCGATACGCCCACCATGCAGCTGAGCGATTTCCTTGCATAAGGCAAGGCCCAGTCCGGCACCGCCACGGCGGCGACCGATCTGCACGAACGGCTCGAAGATGCGCGCCTGCTGGCTGTAGGGAATGCCTTCGCCGTTGTCCTCGACGCTGAGGATCATCCGCTCGCCGTGGTGCCGCGCCAGCAGCCGAACCTCGCCGCCCTTGGGCGTGTGGCGCAGGGCATTGCTCAGCAGGTTGTCCATCACCCGCTCGATCTGCTGGCGGTCGAGCATCAGCGTCGGCAGCGGCTGCTGCAACTCCAGCTTGAGCTGAACCTCCTGCTCGGCGGCGTTGACCTCGAAGCGTTGACGCGCGGCCTCGAGCAGTTCGGGGATGTGGCACTGCTCCAGCTCCAGCTTCTGCTGGCCACTTTGATAGCGCGAGAAGTTGAGCAGGTCATTGATCAGCCGGACCAGTCGCTGCATTTCCTCGTGTACGGTGTCGAACAGGTCCGACTCGCGGCTGCCGGCCGGGTAGCGCAGGCGTTCGCGCAGCAGGCTGAAGGCCATCTGCATGCCGGTGACCGGCGTGCGCAGCTCATGGGAGGCCCGCAGCACGAACTCGTTGCGCACCCGTTCGAAGGTGCGCTGATCGGTGACGTCGTGCAGCACCATGACCGCACCGCTAATGCTGCCATCGTGGTGGCTCACCGGGCTGATGCGCCAGGCCAGCAGGCGGCGTTCGCCGTCCGCCTCGATGATCAGGTCTTCGGGTGGGTCGGACAGTGGTTTGTCGTCCAGCACCTGCCGCGCGGCATTGTCCAGGTCCGGGTAGCCGAGCGCTTCGCCGAGGGTCGAGCCGAGATGCTCGTTCTCCCAGGCCAGCTGCCGCTGGGCGACCGGGTTGGCGTGCTCCAGGCGTCCGTCGCGGTCGACGATCAGCAGGCCGTCGTCGATGCTATCGAGCAGTGCCTGCAGACGCTGCTGGCCGTTGACCAGCGCCTCCACGTTGGTCTGCTTGAACTCGTGCAGCGCCTGAGCCATCAGGCCGAAGCGGCGGCTCAGCGAGGACAGCTCCGCGATGTGCGGCGTCGGCAGGGAAATGTTGAAGTCGCCGCGGCCGATCTGGTCGGCGGCGGCGGACAGCCGTTCGATCGGTTCGCCGAAGCGGCGGGCGAAGCTGTGTGCGGTGATGAAGCCGATCAGCAGTACCGCGATCGCCGTCAGGCCCAGCAGGCCGGCGAGCAGCGACGCCCGGTCACGGCTGCGCAGCTCGGTATCGCGGATCTTGTCGTAAGCCGTGCGCTGCATGTCGGTCATCAGGCTGCGCACCTGATTGAAGGCCTGGCTGAGTGGGTTGTCCCCCAGCAGGGTCAGGTTCTGGTTGCTGGTGGCATCGACCTGCTGCAGGAAGCTGGCGTAGGCGCTGGCGACGGCCTGGAAAGCCTGCCGGTCGGTCTCGTCGCTGGCTTCGGCGATACCGCGCTCGAGCGTCTGCTGAAACGATTGGCTCAGCGGTTCCAGGGCCTCGCTGCGACCGCTGTCGGTAAGCATCACGATCAGGTGGTTGCCCAGTGTCTGCCGCAGCTGTTGATTGATCTCGATGATGGCGAAGTTGTTGCGGATCAGCTGTTCCTGGCTCTTGGCCATCTGCATGACGCTGACCAGCGCCAGCAGCAGGCCCAGCAGCGCAACCGTCATCAGCGCGGAGAAGCCGAGAAACAGGCGGGTCCGCAGCTTCATCTGGAGTTTCATAGGCCGTACTGCTTGCGTTTTCGGTAGAGGGTCGAGGCATCGATACCCAGGATGCGCGCTGCTTGATCCAGGGTGTCACTGGTGCTCAGCACGCCGGCGATATGGGCTTTCTCCAGCGCCTCCAGGCTGAGCGGCTCACCGATGCGTGGCGCGTTGCTGCCTACCTGTTCGCCCAGTCCGAGGTGGCTGACTTCGATCATCTGCTGCGGGCAGATGATGCTCGCCCGCTCCACCACGTTGCGCAGTTCACGCACGTTGCCCGGCCAGCGGTAGGTCTTCAGTGCGGCCACCGCCGCATCGCTGAAACCGCGCGCTGGCCGGCCATAGTTCTTCACGAACGAGGCAAGGAAGCGTTCAGCCAGGGTCAGCACGTCCTCGGGGCGCTCGCGCATGGGCGGCAGGTTGAGGGTGATGACATTGAGGCGATACAGCAGGTCCTCGCGGAACTTGCCCTCGCGCACCATTTCTTCGAGGTTCAGGTTGGTCGCCGCGAGGATGCGCACATCGGCGCGGCGGGTGACCGGGTCGCCGACCCGCTCGTACTCCTTGTCCTGGATGAAACGCAACAGCTTGGGTTGCAGCGCCAGCGGGAAATCACCGATCTCGTCGAGGAACAGCGTGCCGCCGTCGGCCTGGTTGACCCGGCCCAGCGTGCTCTCCGTCGCGCCGGTGAAGGCGCCGCGGTTGTGTCCGAACAGCTCGCTTTCCATCAGGTCGGCGGACAGCGACGGGCAGTTGATGGTGACGAAGGCCTTCTTCGAGCGCCGGCTCCAGGTATGAATGGCACGAGCCAATTCACCCTTGCCGGTGCCCGATTCGCCGAGGATGAGGATGTTGGCGTCGGTGTCTGCCACCTGCCGCGCGGTTTCCAGCACGGCCATCATCGACGGGCTGTGCGAACCGAGGGCGTCGCTGCGCTGCTTCATCTCGCCTTCCAGCGCTTCCAGTCGGGCCGCCATCTGCCGGACTTCCAGCTGCTTGGCGGCGGACAGGCGCAGCTGTTCCGGGCTGCATGGCTTGAGCAGGTAATCCGCGGCGCCGGCCTGCATGGCGTCCACGGCGGTGTCGACAGCCGAATGGGCGGTGACGATGACCACGCGCATCCACGGCGCGAGCAGGCGCATCTGTTGCAGTACGTCCAGGCCGTTGTCTTCGCCGAGTCTCAGGTCGAGGAAGCACAGGTCGAACACCTGACGCTGCAGAATGGCCTCGGCCTGTGCCGCGCTGGCGGCAGTCATGACCGTGTAGCCGCGGTCCTCTAGGCAGTAACGGAAGGTACGCAGGATCGCCGCTTCGTCATCCACCAGGAGGATGCGTCCGCCGTTGTCCGTCGTTTGGTCCATGGATGCTCCCATCAAAAGGCGAATCGGTCGCTGAAAAATGCTTCGGATTATGGTGTGTCGGGCACCTGGCGGCGCCGTTGCGTTGCTGGCGAGACCTTTAGTCTATGAAAAGTCTTGCAAGTTGCACGGTATCGGCAAGGCTTTCCTGCATGCTGCACTCCGACGCCTTCAGTGGCGTCGCCCAAGTGGCTGATTTGGTTACCGCTGGCGCTTGCGCCGGCCTGGCATGCGGCTTGCGACCCTGATGAAAGGGGCGTCACTTCCCGTCGAGCGGGCGTGTGGCGTATCTGTCGCAATCCATGCAGGAGGTGTCATGAATCATTCCATGAATCAGCTCAACGAGCTTATCGAGATCACCCGCGACGGGCAGCGTTTCTACCAGCATGCCGCCGACGAAGTAAAGGACGTCGAGTTGCAGCACCTGTTTCGCGACCTGGCCCAGGCCAAGACGCAGATCATCCAGGCGCTCAGCGTAAAGGTTGCGGCCAGCCATGAGCACCCATCGCAGGGCGGGACGCTGACCGGCCGGATGCGCGAACTCTATGCCGACACGCGATCACGCATCGGCGACCACGACAGGGCCTATGTCGACCAGCTGGAGCAGACCGAAGCCAACATTCTGCATGCCTTCGAGGATGCCGTCGGCGATGCCGAGCCGGACGTCAGGGCATTGCTCGCCATAGAGCTGCCCAAGCTGCGTACCTGCCATGAGCGCATGCGACAGCTGAAGGAGGCCAGGCATTAAGCGTTCGTGCAAAACGCCCGGCGTTGCCGGGCTGCTCATGCAATTTGAGTTGCCGGGACGCTGGGCGTAATCGCTAAGATGTTGATTTATAAGGTTTTTAAATTGTAATGCGGGCTGGCACGGCGCCTGCAATATTCCCTTCAACGAAACGACGTCGCCACGCTTAGAAGGAGTTGAGGATGAATCGCCAAGCCCGCTTTTCATTGGCCAGCAAGGGGTTCCTCTCTGCTGCGGTAGTCATGCTGATCATGGGTGCCGAGCGCCCACTGTCGCAACCGCTCAGCCAGGCGCAACAGAATTCCGCGGAACGAATCGGCATGTATGACGCTCAACCTATTGAGCTCATGCGGACCGGCCAAGAGCCGCAGACCATCGACTATCGCCAGGCGCCGTCTGAACAGCGCTGGGTATTTTGAGCAACGAAGGGGACGTGCAAGCGAATCAGCAGGGATGCTTAACACACTCGATGCCGATCGCACTGACCGATCCGCTGAGAACCGTTCCTGAAACAAGAGGAGTCACACCATGCTGAGTTGGGCCATTACCTTCCTGATCATCGCCATCATCGCTGCGGTACTGGGCTTCGGTGGTATCGCAGGCACTGCAACGGGGATCGCCAAGATCCTGTTCGTGGTCTTTCTGGTTCTGTTCGTAGCGTCGCTGATCTTCGGCCGCGGCCGCGGTCCACGCGTGTGATGCAATCGATGGCCGCCCGCAAGGGCGGCTGATTGAGGAGTTGCAGCGGCATGGGATGCCAATTTCGCCGGGTCATGTTCGGCTTTCGAAGGTGATCCAGAGCGTGCGGGCCTAATCGCTCCGCGCGCTTCACCCCTCAGCGGGGGGAACCAGGGGGTCGGGTTGTTCTGCATTGCGGAGTGACCTAGGGGTACAGGGAGTACCTCCTTCATATAGGACCGGGTTCTGTGAAGCTGCGGCCGGGAGCGCCATCGCTCCCGGCATGCAGCAACAAATGTCTGATCCGCTTCATATCGTCTTGTCGCAGTCTTTCCACCTCATCGTTTCCTCTTGCCGTCTACTGATCTGCGGATGACCCGTGCGCGCCCGCACCGCTATCATCGCGTCCAGCTTTCGACGGGAGAACGACATGCTCAACGGCCTCTGGCTGGGCTTTTTTCTGATCGCCGCGGTTGCCGCCCTCGGGCGCTGGCTGATCGGTGGCGACCCTGCAGTGTTCGCCGCGCTGGTGGAAAGCCTGTTCGCCATGGCCAAGCTGGCCGTAGAAGTGATGATCGTGCTGTTCGGCACCTTGACGCTGTGGCTGGGATTTCTGCGCATCGCGGAAAAGGCCGGCCTTATCGAACTCCTGGCGCGTCTGCTCGGGCCATTGTTCCGTCGCCTGATGCCTGAAGTGCCGGCAGGCCATCCGGCGCTGGGACTGATCACCCTGAACTTCGCCGCCAATGGCCTCGGACTGGACAACGCCGCGACGCCAATCGGCCTCAAGGCGATGCGCGCGCTGCAGGAGCTCAACCCGCTGCCGACCGTGGCCAGCAATGCGCAGATCCTGTTTCTGGTGCTCAACACCTCATCGCTGACGCTATTGCCAGTGTCGATCTTCATGTACCGCGTACAGCAGGGCGCGGAAGACCCGACCCTGGTCTTTCTGCCGATCCTCCTGGCGACCAGTGCGTCTTCGCTGGCCGGCCTGCTGGCGGTGGCGCTGGTGCAGCGACTGCGCCTGTGGGATCCGGTAGTGCTGGCGTACTTCGTTCCCGGTGCGCTGCTGCTCGGTGGCTTCATGGCGCTGCTGGCCGGGCTGTCGGCGACCGCGCTGGCGTCGTTGTCTTCGTTGCTGGGCAACCTGACCCTGTTCGGTCTGATCATCGCCTTTCTGGTCGTTGGCGCGCTGCGCAAGGTGGCGGTGTATGAGGCCTTCGTCGAGGGCGCGCAGGAGGGCTTCGATGTCGCCAAGAGCCTGTTGCCCTACCTGATCGCCATGCTCTGCGCGATCGGCGCTCTGCGCGCATCCGGCGCGCTGGAGTTTGGTCTGGAAGGCATTCGCTGGCTGGTGGAGGCGCTGGGCTGGGACACGCGCTTCGTCGATGCCCTGCCGACTGCGCTGGTCAAACCGTTTTCCGGCAGCGCGGCGCGGGCGATGCTGATCGAGACCATGCAGAGTCATGGCGTGGACAGCTTCCCTGCTCTCGTGGCAGCCACGGTGCAGGGCAGTACCGAGACGACCTTCTACGTGCTGGCGGTGTACTTCGGTGCGGTAGGCATCCAGCGCGCGCGCCATGCGGTGGGTTGCGCGATAGTGGCGGATCTGGCGGGCATCATTGCCGCGATTGCCGTGTGCTACTGGTTCTTCGGCTGAGCCGAAGCCGCGCACTGCCCGGCTCCGAATCTGACGGGCGTTTATAGCGCTTAAAAAAGAAACCCCGACCACATGTACTGTGGCCGGGGTTTCTCTTGCAGCGACTGCAGTCAGCGCTGGCGGCGGCGCCGCTGCATCCAGACGATCAACCCGAACAGCAGGAAGCCCGGAATCCACATGAATTCCTTCGGCCAGCGATCGGTCGGTGCGCGAACGCGCAGGATCTGCTGGTCGAACTCCAGGCCCGCCTCGGCGGCCGGGCTGCCGAAGGTCACGCTATCGATCAGGACCTTGCCGTCGTCCTCGTACGTCATCAGGCCGATCTTCTCGAGCTTCTCTTCGCCGCTTCCGCCTTCCGGAATGGCCAGCAGCACGACGAACTCGCGCGGGTCGCCCACGTCATCCTCACCCAGTACGCGCAGGCGCAGCTGACTGTCTTCTTCCACCCGTTCCAGCGTCTCGACCAGCGCGGCTGGCTCGATGTCGCGATAGGGGTCGTGGATGATGTCCATCCAGAAACCCGGACGGAACAGCGTGAAGGCCACCAGCAGCAGCAACAGGCTTTCATACCAGCGGCTGCGCACCAGGAAGTAGCCCTGGGTGCCGGCAGCGAAAACCAGCATGGCGATGGTTGCGACGACGAAGATCAGCACGCCGTGCCAGAAGTCCACGTCGATCAGCAGCAGGTCGGTGTTGAAGATGAACAGGAACGGTAGCGCCGCCGTGCGCAGGCTGTAGTAGAAGGCGGTGATACCGGTCTTGATCGGGTCGCCCTTGGACACCGCCGCGGCAGCGAACGATGCCAGGCCCACCGGTGGCGTGACGTCGGCCATGATCCCGAAGTAGAAGACGAACAGGTGCACCGCGATCAGCGGCACGATCAGGCCGTTCTGCTGCCCCAGCGCCACGATCACCGGTGCCAGCAGGCTGGACACGACGATGTAGTTGGCGGTGGTCGGCAGGCCCATGCCGAGGATCAGGCTGAGGAAGGCCGTGAGCAGCAGCATCAGCAGCAGGTTGCCCATCGACAGCAGCTCGACCAGATCAGCCAGCACCAGGCCGACGCCGGTCTGCGACACGGCACCGACGATGATGCCGGCTGCGGCGGTGGCGATACCGATGCCGATCATGTTGCGCGCACCGGCGATCAGGCCCTCGCGCAGATCGACGACGCCATCCATGAAGGTGCCGTGCTCATGGGCGCCGTCCTTGCGCAGCATCGACAGCAGCGGCCGCTGGGTGAGCAGGATGATCACCAGCATCACCGAGCCCCAGAATGCCGACAGGCCGGGCGACAGGCGTTCGATCATCAGGCACCAGACCAGCACCACCACAGGCAGCAGGAAGTGCAGGCCGGAAAGCAGCACCGGACGCGTCTCCGGCAGATGCTCGAGCGGAGCGTCAGGATCCTCATGGGGCAGTGGCGGATTGCTTGCGGCAATCTTCAGTAGGCCCAGATAGACCAATGCCAGTAACGCGCCGATGACCCAAAGCGCGGAATCGCCAAGCGCCGGTTTCAGCCAGCCAAGGCCGTAATAGACGCCTAGGGACAGGCCGGAAATCAGCGCCGCGCCGAAGGCGAAACCAATCAGGCGCTGCATCCACGGCTTGGCGACGTTGGCCCGCGGCAATGCGGTGAGGCCGAGTTTGAGCGACTCGAGATGGACGATGTAGACCAGCGCGATATAGGAGATCAGCGCGGGAAGGAACGCGTGCTTGATCACCTCGACATAGGGGATGCCGACGTATTCGACCATCAGGAATGCCGCGGCGCCCATCACCGGAGGCATGATCTGGCCATTCACCGACGAGGCCACTTCCACCGCGCCGGCCTTCTCGGCCGAGAAGCCGGTGCGCTTCATCATCGGGATGGTGAAGGTACCGGTGGTCACCACATTGGCGATCGACGAGCCGGAGATCAGGCCGGTCATGCCCGAGGCCACGACCGCGGCCTTGGCCGGGCCACCGCGGAAATGCCCGAGCATGCTGAAGGCCAGCTGGATGAAATAGTGGCCAGCACCAGCACGTTCGAGCATTGCACCGAACAGCACGAAAAGAAAGACGAAACTGGTGGAAACGCCCAAGGCGATACCGAACACGCCTTCGGTGGTGATCCATTGGTGGTTGGCCAGCGCGGTGAAACTCACTCCGCGATGGGCCAGCAGGCCGGGCATCCAGGGGCCGGCGACGCTATAGACGAGGAACACCAGGGCAATGATCGCCAGTGGCGGGCCAAGCGCGCGACGCGTGGCTTCCAGCAGCAGCGGAATGCCTAGGCAGGCCGTGAGCAGATCCATGGTGGTCAGGTTGCCGGGGCGCTGCGCCAGTTGCTCGTAAGCGATGAACAGGTAGGCGGCGGTCGCGGCAGCGATCAGCCCCAGTGCTATATCGAACAGTGGCACGCGGTCGCGGGGCGACTTCTTGAAGGCCGGGTAGGCCAGAAACGCCAGCAGCAGCGCGAACGCCAAGTGGATCGAGCGGGTCTCGGTGTCGTTCAGCACGCCGAACCCGAGTACGAAGGGCAGCGGCGAGGCGATCCACAGCTGGAACAGCGACCAGAGCAGCGCCAGCCCGGCGATGACCGCGGCCATCGGGCCCTCGGGCAAGCGCGCACCGACATCCTGGGCGATCAGTTCCTCGGTGGACAGTTGTTTGTCTTGCATGAATTGAGGCCTGTTTTTTCAGGTAACGGAACCGCGAAAACCCGTGGCCATACGGCGCACGGGTTTTCGGCTAAGGCATCGACGTTCAGGGCCGTATCCGCGACGCGGCCCGCTGAGCCTTACAGCCAGCCGCGTTCCTTGTAGTAACGCTCGGCGCCTTCATGCAGCGGCGCGCTCAGGCCGACTTCGATCATCTCTTCCGGCTTGAGATCCTTGAATGCCGGGTGCAGACGCTGGAAGCGCTCGATGTTCTCAAACACCGACTTCACCAGCTGGTAGACCACTTCGGCATCGACCTTGGCAGTAGTGGACAGCACGGCCTTGCCACCGATGGACTGCGTTGGCTGATCGTTGCCCTTGTACAGGCCGCCAGGGATCTCAGCCTTGGTGTAGTAGCTCTTGGCAGCCAGCAGCTTGTCGATTTCCGGGCCGGTGATCGGCACCAGAACGGCATCGACGGTGGTGGTGGCTTCCTGGATGGCGCCATTCGGATGACCGACGAAGTAGGTCATGGCGTCGATGTTGTTGTCGCCCAGAGCGCTGGCCTGTTCGGCCGGCTTCAGTTCGGCGGCGAGGGAGAAGGCCGACTTGTCCCAGCCCTTTTCCTTCATGATTTCTTCGAGGGTGTCGCGCTGGCCAGAACCGGGGTTGCCGATGTTGACGCGCTTGCCCTTCAGATCATCCAGGCCCTTGATGTTGGCGTCGCGACGCGCCAGCACGGTGAAGACTTCGCTCTGCAGCGAGAAGACGGCACGGATGTCGTCCATCTTGCCTTCTTTCTCGAACGGCGCCACGCCTTCCATCGCCTTGTACTGATGGTCCGACTGCATGATGCCGAAGTTGAACTCACCGCTGCGCAGGCCGTTGACGTTGGCCACGCCGCCGCCGCTCGCCGGCGCGTTGCACTTGATGTTTTCCGCGTTGCGGTTGACGAAGCGGCAGATCGATTGCCCGGCAACGTAATAAACGCCGGTCTGGCCGCCCGTGCCGATGGTGACGAACTTCTCTTGCGCCTGTGCCACTGCGCTCAGGCCGGTTCCCGCCAGAGCAGCGGTAAAGATCCATGCCAAGGATTTGCCTTTCATGGATGCACTCCTTTTTTGGTTGTTTTCGGATTCCCGGCATCCCTTGTGAGTCTGCGCGGAACTTGAGTCTAGCAGGCGACCGCGTCGGTAACAGCCAGCGGACCTGCCATGTCGATCCGGGCAAGCGTCGCGTCCCATTGCTAGGACCGGACTACGGCAGAAGGGTTGCGCGTGAGGTGTCATATTTTTATGTACAAATACTGTACAAGCGGTATTATCTGTACAGCTTTGATGGCTTATTGATATGTTGCTTGGAAAAGCCGACCGGCGGAGTAGGACTTCAGTCGCATTGCCAGTCGAGACCGATGATATCAATCTGATATCAGTCTCCAGGCGAGGAGACTTGCTGATCGGACAGGACCACGGGCCTGCCGACTGAAGCGCCATCAGGGGCCATCCAGAGGGGTGGATCAATGCTGGCGCTTTTTTCGTGCCCGTCTTCGGCGCTACAAAACCGATACAAACGACCCGCTGGGCCGTCCGCAGCAAGGAGCGATCACCGCAGGGTGGCGATATTGGCAAAGAGTGCACGAGGTACCGAAAAGGTGCATCGACCGAGACGTCCGTGGCGGAGAAGAACAACACGCTTTGCCTTGTTCACGAGACCACCATGCGCATGAACCTGCCGGTCACTGGCCGCGACGTTTCCATCAGCGACACCGCCAATATTCTCTCCACCACGGATCTCAACGGTGACATCACCTATGTGAATCCGGACTTCATCAAGATCAGCGGCTTCGAGGAAAGCGAGCTGCTTGGTCAGCACCACAACATCGTCCGCCATCCGGACATGCCCACCGAGGCCTTCGCCGACCTGTGGTCGAGCGTACGGGGCGGCAGCTCATGGATGGGTATGGTGAAGAACCGCTGCAAGAACGGCGATCACTACTGGGTCAGCGCGTTCGTCACGCCGATCAGCCGCAACGGTCGGGTCGTCGAATACCAATCGGTACGCACCAAGCCCGCACCGGCTCAGATCGCAGCCGCCGAGCAGCTGTACGCGCAGTTGCGCGACAAGCGTCCACCGGTCGCGCTGCGCCGTGCACCGCTGAGCGCCCGCAGTCGCGTCGCGCTTCTGGCGGCGCTGGGTGCCGCGCCGTGCGTGGTCGGCGCGCTGCTGGCTGGAGCGGGTCTGATCGCTGCGCTGGCCACCGCCGCTGCCGCCGTGCTGGGCGCAGGTGCAATGGCCTATGTCGCGCTGGCGCCGCTGCAGCGCCTCGCCGAGCAGGCACGCAGGGTCGGTGACAACCCGGTGGGGCAGCTGGTCTATGCCGGCCGGCGTGATGAATTCGGCCAGATCGCCTTTGCCATGAAGATGCTGGAAACCGAGGCCGGCGCCATGGTCGGCCGTATCGGCGATGCCTCGCGTCAACTCAGCCAGCATGCCCACGAACTGCTCGGTGCGATGGACAGCAGCACGCAGAGCGCTGCACGCCAGCAAAGCGAAACCGATCAGGTCGCCACGGCGATCAACCAGATGGCGGTCAGCGTGCAGGAAGTGGCAAGCAACGCCCAGCGCACCGCCGAGGCAGCCAGCCGCGCGGACAGCGAAGCGGCGACCGGCACCGAGGTGGTCAACCGTACCGGGGCGGCCATCGGCCGACTGGCGCAGGACATCCAGCAAGCCGGTGACGTGATCCATGAGCTGGAGGCGCACAGCAATGACATCACCAAGGTGCTAGACGTCATTCGCGGCATCGCCGAGCAGACCAACCTGCTGGCGCTGAACGCGGCCATCGAGGCGGCGCGGGCCGGCGAGCAGGGCCGTGGCTTTGCCGTGGTCGCCGATGAAGTACGCAGCCTGGCATCGCGGACCCAGCAGTCGACCCAGGAGATCAACAGCATGATCGGGGCGCTGCAGGGCGGGGCACGGCAGGCGGTGGAGGTCATGCAGCGCAGCCGCGAGCAGGCCATGCAGAGCGTCGAACACGCGGCCCAGGCGGCGCGCTCGCTGCAGGGCATCAACAGCCGGGTCAACGAGATCAGCGCGATGAGCATACAGATCGCCGCGGCCGTCGAGCAGCAGAGCGCGGTCAGCGAAAACATCAACCAGAACATCGTCAGCATTCGCGGCGGCTCCGATCAGCATGTGGAGAGCGGCCTGCGCAGCCGGCAGAGCGCGTCGGGCGTCGCCGAGCTGGCGAGCAGCATGGAGATGTTGGTGCAGCAGTTCTGGACGCGGCGACGCGGCTGAAGGCTTGCCGATGCGCCGAAATGGTGCGTGCTGGAGAGGGCGCGGCGCATTGCCCGCGCCATCTGCGCCGGGCTTGTTACGCTGCGCCCGTAAAGGCAAAATGCCACTAGTTTCGCATGCTGCGAAAGCTGCTTTACCGCTCAGGACAACCGGACCTGATAGCTAAGGCGCCAGCCGTGACATTCCCTTGGGGGTGCACCACGGCTGGCGCCTTTTTTTTGGGCTCGTTTCGCTGCAAGGCGCGCCCTGACAGAGATCGGCACTCAACCTGCATGTGCTTGCACGAAAGATGAATCAATGCTGACCGAAGAGACGCTGCGCACTGCGCTGGAAGAAACCATTCAGGTACTGGAACGCACGCGCCGCTCGTTCAAATCGCGCGAGCTCGGCCAGCTGCGCCGGCGCCTGATTGAACTGCTCGAGCAACTGGAAACCGACACGGGAGAGAAGGGCGAGCGCTGATCGCCAAACCGTAACCGGCCCCCTGTACAAGGATGTCCGCCGCATCCATGCGAGCGCTGCCAACAGAAGCGGCGCCGAACCTGCCTCGCGTACTCAGACCCCATTTCCAAGGAAGATCTGTTTATGCGCACCAACCTCCCCGTCAACGACCGCGAAGTCACGGTCGGCGAGACGGCGAACATCCTGTCCACCACCGATCTGAACGGCACCATCACTTACGCCAATCCGGATTTCGTGGCGATTTCCGGCTTCAGCGAAGACGAGCTGCTCGGTGAGCCGCACAACCTCGTGCGGCACCCCGACATGCCCGAGGCCGCCTTTGCCGACCTCTGGCAAACGCTGCAGGCGAACAGGTCGTGGATGGGCATCGTCAAGAACCGCTGCAAGAACGGCGATCACTACTGGGTCAGCGCGTTCGCCACGCCCGTCGGCCGCGACGGCAAGGTCGTCGAATACCAGTCGGTGCGGACCCGCGCGCAGCCCGAACAGATTCGCGCCGCCGAGGCGCTTTACGCACGCCTGCGCGAGGGCCGTGCCGCAGGCGCATTGCGCGCTTCGCGGCTCGGGTTGCGTGGCCGGGTGGCGCTGCTGGCTGGCCTCGGCAGTGCCGCAGGCGCGGCGCTCGGCGCGTTGCTGCTCGGTGCGCCGCTGGCCGCCGCTGCCGCCGCGGTCGTTCTTGGCGGTGCGGTGGCCACTGGCTTGGCGGCGCTGGCGCTCGCACCGCTGACGCAGCTGGCGCGCCAGGCGCGACGCATCGGCCACAACCCGGTCAGCCAGTTGATCTACACCGGACGCCGTGACGAGATCGGCGAGATCGCCTTCGCCATGAAGATGCTGGAAACCGAAGCCGGCGCCATGGTCGGGCGCATCGCCGACTGCAGCCGCCAGCTCAGCAGCCACGCCCGCGACCTGCTCGGTGCCATGCATGGCAGTACCGAAAGCGCCTCGCGCCAGCAGCAGGAAACCGATCTGATCGCCACGGCGATTCGGCAGATGACCGCCAGTGTGCAGGAAGTCGCCCTCAACGCGCAGCGCACGGCCGAGGTGGCAGCCCGCGCGGACAGCGAAGCGGCTAGCGGCCGGGAGATCGTCGGCCTCACCGGCAGCAGCATCACGCGGCTGGCCGGTGACATCCAGCAGGCCGCCGAAGTCATTCACCAGCTGGAAAGCCACAGCCAGGAAATCAGCCGCGTGCTCGAAGTGATTCACAGCATTGCCGAGCAGACCAACCTGCTCGCGCTCAATGCCGCCATCGAAGCGGCGCGTGCCGGCGATCAGGGCCGCGGCTTCGCCGTGGTGGCCGACGAGGTGCGTCAGCTGGCATCGCGCACATCCAGCGCGACCACCGATATCCAGAGCATGATCGGCTCGCTGCAGGCCGGTGCGCGCCAGGCCGTGGACGTCATGCAGCGTAGCCGTGAGCAGGCGCAGCACAGCGTCAGCCATGCCGACCAGGCCGAGCATTCGCTCGGCGGCATCAACAGCCGGGTCAACGAGATCAGCGCCATGAGCAGCCAGATTGCCGCAGCGGTGGATCAACAAAGCTCGGCCAGCGAGGAGATCACCCAGAGCATCGTCAGCATCCGCGGCAGCTCGGACAATCACGTTGCCACCGGTCTGCACAGCCAGCGCAGCGCCTGCGGTGTCGCCCAGCTGGCCGATGGCATGCTCGAGCTGGTGCAACAGTTCTGGGCGCGGCGGCGGGCGTGATTGCTGCAGTCTGTCGCTTGCACGGGACAGACTGATATCAGAGTGGCATCATGCGCTCGTCGGCGCTTATTAAATGACGCCGGTTGGCTGGCACTTTGCTGGCCATTGCTGCGCCGACGAGGCATTTCCACATGATGCGCGCCTTACTGCTGATGGTCGCCTGCCTGACGTTGCTGCCCTGGACCGGCAACGCGATGGCGGCTGAGCCATCGCCGGTGCTGCAGACGAGGGGGGCGGCGACGCTGCAGGTTGGCGCAGTGGAATACCTGCTGGGCAGGCCGGACGCGGATTTCACCCAGATCGCCGCAGCGGATCTGCCCTGGCAGCGGCTGAACAAACCCAACCTTGGCAAACAGCGCGACGGCGCCTGGCTGCGCCTCCGGCTGCATAACACGGGCGACGCCGCGAAGCGCTGGTACCTGCTGCTGAAATGGCCGGTGCTCGACCGCGTCGCGGTGCGCCTGTACTACCCGGACAGCGACCGCTGGGGGCAATCCATGCTGGCCGGGGATGCCGTGGCACTGAGCAGCCGACCGCTGGCCGACCATCACTTCGTCTATCCACTCGAGCTGCCGGCGGGCGAGCGAGCGGTGGTCTATCTGCAGCTGCAGGCCAGGGAAACCCTCGCCCTGCCGCTGGAGCTGATCGACGAAAAGCAGCTGATCGAGGGCAAGCTTCGCGACGTCACGCTGGTCAGCCTGTTCTTCGGCGGCATCCTGGTGATCGTGCTGTACAACTGCAGCCTGCTGATCTTCACCCGCGACGGCAGCTACTTCCTCTACGTGCTTTACCTGCTCAGCGCGGTGTTCTACGTGCTGACCATTACCGGCTTCGGCCAGCTCTACCTCTGGCCGGAAATCCCCGAGCTGTCGGCACGCTTCTACGGCCTTTCCGCGGCGCTGTGCTTCTTCACGCCGATGCTGTTCGCCCTGCGCTTTCTCGGCATACGCCGCTATGGCGGCTGGGTCTGGGCGGTGTCCATCAGCCTGACCGGCTACTGGGGCGTGGCGGTGCTCATGCTGCTGCTGGCACCGACCCTGGCGCGCTATCTGTTCATGGACAGCGTCGCGCTGCTGCATTGCGTCGTGACCATGGCCGTGACGCTCAACCTGTGGATGCGCGGCAATCCGTCCGCGCGGCTGTTCAGCATCGCCTGGAGCACCTTGCTCGGCTTCACCGTGGTCAACCTGCTGGCGCTCAACGGCACCTTGCCACTCAACGCCTGGACGCTGAATGGCCAACTGATCGGCATGTTCGCCGAGTTCGTGCTGCTATCCATGGCGCTGGCCGAGCGCATCAACGTCGAGCGCAACCGGCGCATCGCCGCGCAGCAGCTGGCATTGCACGCCTCGGAATCGCTGGCCGAGGAGCGCGCACTCCGTTTGCAGGCCAAGCAGGAGGCGCTGGATCTGCAACTGCGCGCCAACGAGGTGCTCGAAGCGCGGGTGTACGAACGCACCCGTGCGCTGGAAGAAGTCCGCCACGGCCTGGAAGCCGCCAATGCCGAATTGATGCGCTTGAGCACCACCGATTCGCTGACCCAGCTGGCCAACCGCCGGCGTTTCGATCGTCTGCTGGACGAGGAAATCCGCCGCGCGCGGCGCGCCGGCAGCCCACTATCGGTGTTGCTCGCCGATATCGATCACTTCAAGCGGGTCAACGACAGCTACGGCCACCCCTTCGGTGACGAGTGCCTGCGCCAGGTCGCGGCAGTGCTCGCTGCCCACTGCCAGCGCGCCGGCGACGTCGCGGCGCGCTATGGCGGTGAGGAGTTCGTCGTCCTGCTGCCGGGGCTCGACGCCGAACAGGCCGTCGCCCTGGCGGAATCGATCCGCTGCACGATCGCGCACCTGCAGCTGCAGCATGGCGAACAGCCGGTGGCGCTGACCATCAGCCTTGGCGTCGCCACGCTGACCCCCTCGCTCGTCGCGCCGGCCGATCTGCTGGCGGCGGCGGATGCGGCGCTCTATCAGGCCAAGAACGCTGGTCGCGACCAGGTGGCTCTGGCCGCTGAGGTCAATGCTGGCGAGCAGACTCCGGCCCTCAACGCTTGAGCGGTATGAAACGGTCCTGCGCGAGGTCCGCGCGGCTCGCTGGCATGCCCTGAAAAAGGGGCCGCCCGCTGCGCGCCTAAATACAAAAAGTTACATACAATGACCCGCTTCAGGCTCCGGTCGCACGGCGGGGCCGCGCCGATACCACCACGTCCTTCCGAAGCGTTTCCGGCTCGATTCCGGCGGCGCTACCGGCCATGAGAAATCGATGCCGTTCAATGCACTGCTGATCCTGTGCTTCATGCTTCTGCTTGGTGCTGCGCCGGGCCGGGCTGTGGCCGAAGACAGCCTGATGATCGAAAGCCGGCACGCTCCCGGGCTGCAGGTTGGCCAACCGGAGTACGCGCTTGGCCGGCTGGAGTCTGGCTTCGACCAGGCACGCAGCGACGACCGGGGTTGGCAGCCGCTGCAGGTACCCAATCTGCTCCGCCAGCCAGCAGGCGCATGGCTACGATTCCCGGTGCACAACCTCCAGGCAAATGCCAGCAGCTGGTATCTGTTGCTCAAGTGGCCCGTGCTCGACCGCGTTACGCTGCGCGTCTACTACCCGCGGCAGGACCGATGGGGTGAGCCCATGGTCGCTGGCGATACGCTGGCGGTCAGTCAGCGGCCGGTGGTCGATCACAACCTGGTCTTCCCGCTGAACCTGCAGCCCGGCGAGCAGGCGGTGGTCTATCTGCAGCTGGAGGCCAGCGAGCTGATGGTGCTGCCGCTGGAGCTGGTCGACGAGACGAGCTTCATCGAGGGCAAGGTGCTCGATACGGCGCTGTTCAGCCTGTTCTTCGGCGGCATGATCGTCATCGTGCTGTACAACCTGAGCCTGCTGATTTTCACCCGCGACCTCAGCTATCTGCTGTACGTGCTGTATCTGCTCAGCGCAATGTTCTACGTCGGCACCATGAGCGGCTTCGGCCAGCTGGTGTTGTGGCCCGGCGCACCGCCGTTCTCGGCGCGCTTCTACACGCTGTCGGCAACCCTGTGCTTCCTTACTCCGCTGCTTTTCGTCGTACGCTTTCTGCAGGTTCGCCAGTACGGCGGCTGGGTCTGGCACATCACCTGGGTGCTGGGCTGCTACTGGATCACGGTGCTGTTGGCGGTGCTGCTGGTTCCGGAGCATGCACACTGGCTGTTCATGGAATACGTGGCGCTGCCCTACTGCCTGATCAGCCTGGCGGTGACGCTCACGTTGTGGGCCCGCGGCAACGTATCGGCGCGGCTGTTCAGCATCGCCTGGATAACGCTGCTGGGTTTCACCGTCATTCACCTCCTGGCGCTGTGGGGCTACATGCCACTCAATCGGCTGACGCTGCATGGCCAGCTGATAGGCATGTTCATCGAGTTCGTGCTGCTATCGATGGCGCTTGCCGAACGGATCAACCTGGAGCGCGATCAACGCATCGCCGCCCAGCAGCTGGCGCTGGAGACCTCGCGCAGCCTGGCCGACGAACGCGAGCAGCACCTGCAGGCCAAGCAACAGGCACTGCAGATCCAACAGCGTGCCAATGAAGAGCTGGAAACGCGCGTAGTGGCGCGCACCAAGGCGCTCGAGGAAGTCCGTCACGGTCTCGAGCTGGCGAATGCCGAGCTGCTCAGACTGAGCTCCACCGATCCGCTGACGCACCTCGCCAATCGCCGCCAGTTCGATCAGCTACTCGAAGACGAGGTCCGTCGCGGACGCCGCAACGGCACGCCGTTGACGGTCCTGCTGGGCGACATCGATCACTTCAAGCGAGTCAACGACAGCTACGGCCATCCGTTCGGCGACGAGTGCCTGCGCCGGGTCGCGGCGGTACTCCAGCAGCATTGCCAGCGAGCCGGTGATCTCGCGGCGCGTTACGGTGGTGAGGAGTTCGTCATCACGCTGCCGGCAACCGGCGGGCCGCAGGCGGTGCTGCTGGCCGAGCGGATGCGGCAGGATGTCGAGCGGCTTGAGCTCGACTGCGACGGTGAGCGCGTCAGCCTGACCATCAGCTTTGGCGTGGCTACGCTCGATCCGCAAGCCGCGGCGTCGCCGCTGGAGTTGCTCAGTGCAGCAGACCGTGCGCTCTATGAGGCCAAGCGCAGCGGGCGCAACTGCGTGGTCGAGGCCGCCGACCTCGGGCCGGATGGCGCGACCGTGTTTGCCTGAGGCGCGGCCGCCCCTCAGCTCTCGGCCGGTACGAAACGCACCCGCACCAGCAGGCCGCCGAGAGCGCCCTGATCCAGGCTGATCTCGGCGCGATGGGCGCGGACGATTTCGCCGACGATGGCCAGCCCGAGGCCGGCACCATGGCCGCCGGTGTCGCGGCGGTAGAAGCGCGCGAAGACGCGATCGCGCTCGGCGGCCGGAATACCCGGGCCGTCGTCCTCCACCTCCAGCACGGCGCCGTCGAGCACCCGCAGCACCACGTTGCCGCCGTCGCCGGTATGCGCCAGCGCGTTGTCCAGCAGGTTGCTCAGCAGTTCGCTGATCAGCGTCGGCTCGCCGTCGATCCATACCGGTGCCTCGGCCTCCAGCGCCAGGGCGACGCCGCGCTTGTGCGCCAGCGCGGCCATCGCCAGGCCCAGCTCGCGGGCCAGCTGCGACAGGTCCAGGCGCTGCGCGCCGCCTTCGGCGATGGATTGCGCGCCGCTTTCGATGCGCGCCAGCGAGAGCAACTGGTTGGCCAGGTGGATGACCTTGTCGGTGCTCTGTCCGGCGTCTTCCAGGGTGCTGCGCCAGACCGCCGGTTCGGCTTCGCGCAGGCCCAGCTCGATCCGCGCCTTGAGCGCTGCCAGCGGCGTGCGCAGTTCGTGGGAGGCATCGGCGATGAAGCGCGCCTGGCGTTCGAACTGCCCGCGCAGGCGCTCGGTGAATCCGTTGAGCGCCGCCACCAGCGGCCTCAGCTCGCGTTGCACGCTGATCAGCGGCAGCGGCCGCAGGTCATCCGGTGCGCGCTCCTGCACCGCTTCGCTGAGCTGCCCCAGCGGTCGCAGCGCGGCACTGACCGCCAGCCACACCAGCACCAGCGCGGCGATCGCCAGCAGGCCGACGCGCCACAGGGTGTCGGTCAGCAGACCGCGCGCCATGCGCTCGCGGGCGCCGAGGGTCTCGGCCACGCGGATCTCGGCGATGCCGTTGACCTCCGGCTCGCTGACCGGCTGCAGCAGGCTGACCAGGCGCACGCCCTGGCCCTGGAACTCGCCGTCGTAGAAGCGCGCCAGCGCCGGGTAGTCGTCGGTGCGCGGGACGTCGGCAGCGGGCGCCGGCAGGTTCTCGTAGCCGCTGACCAGGCGCCCCTGGATGTCCAGCACCCCGTAGTAGATGCGCCCGGCGCTGTCGTAGGCAAAGGTGTCCAGCGCCACGTAGGGCACGTTGGCGCGCAGCACGCCTTCATGGGTGACCAGGCCATCGGCGATGGCCCGGGCCGAGGCGAGCAGGGTGCGGTCGTAGGCGGTATCGGCGGCGGCGCGGCCGTTCCAGTAGGCGCTCAGGCCGCCGAACAGCAACAGCAGTGCGAGCAGGATCGCCAGCCGCCGCAGCAGCCGCGCGCGCAGGCTGCCGGCGAGCGCTTCCTCAGCCATCGAGCGCCTCGAGCAGGTAGCCGAGGCCGCGGAAGGTGACGATGCGCACCGGCTGGCCCTCGAGCTTCTTGCGCAGACGGTGGATGTAGATCTCGATGGCGTCGGCGCTGGCGTCCTCGTCCAGGCCGAATACCTGGGCTGCCAGCTGATCCTTGCTCATCACCCGACCGGGGCGGGCGATCAGCGCTTCCAGCACGCCCTGCTCGCGGGAGGTCAGCGTCAGTGGCTCGTCGGCCAGGCTGAAGCGCCGCGCATCCAGATCGTAGACCAGCGCGCCGCAACGCTGCTGGCGTTCGCCGCCGCCGACGCTGCGCCGCAGCAGCGCCTTGACCCGTGCTTCCAGCTCGGACAGTTCGAACGGCTTGGCCAGGTAGTCGTCGGCGCCGAGGTTGAGCCCATGCACGCGATCACTGACCTCGCCGCGCGCGGTGAGCATCAGCACCGGCAGCGTCTTGCCGCGCTCGCGCAGGCGCGCCAGCACCTGAAAGCCGTCGAGCCTTGGCAGGCCGACGTCGAGGATCGCCAGCGCGTAGTCCTCGCTGGCCAGCGCCAGGTCGGCGGCGACGCCATCGTGCAGCAGGTCCACGGTCCAGCCGGCGGCGCGCATTGCCTGCGCCACGCTTTCGGCCAGCTGGGGGTGGTCCTCGACCAGAAGAATTCGCATTGCCTGTCCTCTGCGATGGCGACGGAGCGCCAGTGTAGCGGCAGAACTTTCACGCCGCTGCTGGCTTTCAGCGCTGAAAGGCTGGCGAAAGCTTGACCGCCTAGGATCGCTCGCAGGTGGCTCGAACCACCACGCGCGGCGCATGCGCCGTCACAACAAAAACAATAGTGGAGATACCCCGATGCTGACTGCCGTCAGACGTTCACCCGCTCCTGCCCGTCTCGCCCTGGCCGTTGCCGCCGCCTCGCTGGCACCCATGGCCCAGGCCGCATTCATCGAAGACAGCAGCGCGACCCTGCAGACCCACAACATCTACCTGAACCGCGATTTCCGCGAAGGCAGCGGCCAGTCCAAGCGTGAAGAATGGACCCAGGGCTTCATCCTCGACGTCCAGTCGGGCTTCACCGAAGGCACCGTCGGCGTCGGCCTCGATGCCCTGGGCATGCTCGGCGTCAAGCTGGATTCCGGTGGCGGCCGCGCTGGCACCGACCTGCTGCCGGTGCACGACGATGGCAGCACGCCGGACGAGTTCAGCCGCCTGGGTCTGACCGCCAAGGCCAAGATCGGCGAGACCGAACTGCGCTATGGCTCGCACATTCCGGAGACGCCGGTAGTCAAGGCCAGCGACAGCCGCACGCTGCCGCAGGTGTTCGAGGGCGCTACCGTCACCTCCACCGATATCGACGGCCTGACCCTGACCGGCGGCCGCCTGGACAAGGTGATCGACCGCTCCTCGACCAACTCCCAGGACCTGCAGCTGAACAACAAGAACGGCCGCTTCGCCAGCGCCGCCGAGGCCGACCACCTGACCTTCGCCGGTGCCGAATACGCCTTCAACGAGAACCTCACCGGGCGCTACTACTACGGCGAGCTGGATGACGTGTACCGCCAGCACTTCTTCGGCCTGCTGGCGAATAAGCCGCTGAGCGACAACTCCGCGCTGAGTGCGGACCTGCGCGTGATGCTCAGCGACGACACCGGCGCGGCGAATGCCGGCAAGATCGATAACCAGGCCTGGAACGGCATGCTCGGCTACAGCCTGGGCGGGCACAAGGTCAGCGTCGGCTACCAGCAGATGCGCGGCGATACCGGCTACGCCTACATCGACGGCGGTGATCCGTTCCTGGTCAACTTCGTGCAGATCAACGACTTCGCCAACGCCGACGAGCGCTCCTGGCAGGCCCGTTACGACTACAACTTCGCCGCCATGGGCATCCCCGGGCTGACCTTCCTGACCCGCTACATCTCCGGCGACAACGCCGAGTACAGCGGCGGCAACAACGGCAGCGAGTGGGAACGCGACTTCGAGTTCAAGTACGTGGTGCAGAGCGGCCCGCTGAAGAACGTCGCGCTGCGCTGGCGCAACGCGATGTACCGCTCCGACTTCGCCCGCGACGCCGACGAGAACCGTCTGATCGTCAGCTACAGCCTGCCGATCTGGTAAACAGAACAAGAACGCGAGGACTACCCGATGAAAACCAGACTCCGCCGTTTCGCCCTGCTGTCGTCCTGCCTGCTGCTCTCGAGCCAGCTGCTGGCCGAACCCAAGCGCCCCGAGTGCATCGCCCCGGCCAAGCCCGGCGGCGGTTTCGACCTGACCTGCAAGCTGGCCCAGAGCGGCCTGAAGGACAGCGGCCTGCTCGAAGCACCGATGCGTGTCACCTACATGCCCGGCGGCGTCGGCGCGGTGGCCTACAACGCGGTGGTCGCCCAGCGTGCGGCGGAAGCCGGCACCATCACCGCCTTCTCCAGTGGCTCGCTGCTCAACCTCGCCCAGGGCAAGTTCGGCCGCTACGACGAGAGCGCCGTGCGCTGGCTCGCCGCGGTCGGCACTGATTACGGCGCCATTTCGGTACGTGCCGACGCGCCGTACAAGAACCTCGACGAGCTGATTGCTGCGGTGAAGAAAGACCCGGGCAGCGTGGTATTCGGCGCCGGCGCCACCATCGGCGGCCAGGACTGGATGCAGACCGCGCTGATCGCCCGCGCTGCCGGTGTCGATCCGAAGAAGCTGCGCTACGTCGCCTTCGAGGGCGGCGGCGAAACGCTCACCGCCATGCTCGGCGGCCATGTGCAGGTCACTTCCAGCGGCCTCGGCGAAGTCACCCCGCAGCTCGACGCCGGCAAGATCCGCATCCTCGCCGTGCTCTCCGACGAGCGTCTGCCGGGCAAGCTGGCCGACATTCCTACTGCCAGGGAACAGGGTTACGACATCAGCTGGCCGGTGATCCGCGGCTTCTACATGGGGCCGGAAGTGCCTGACGAGGACTTCAACTGGTGGAAGACCCAGTTCGACACCCTGCTCGCCGACGAGGACTTCGCCAAGCTGCGCGAACAGCGCGACCTGTTCCCGCTGTCGATGACCGGCGATGAGCTGGAGGCCTTCGTCAAGAAGCAGGTGCAGGACTACAAGGCGCTGGCCGGCGAGTTCGGCCTGGTCAAGTAACGCGAACCGGCCCGCGTTCGCGGGCCGCACGGTCGATCCGGCAGCTGCCGGATCGCCGAATCCCTGAGGTATCCCGTCATGTACGTACGTGTCTTCGCCGCGGCGTGGTTGCTCGCCTGCGCCGGCCTCGCCCTGCTCGCCTGGGGCTTCGAGGCGCCCTTTGCCTACGACCCGGTCGGGCCGCGCGCCTACCCGCTGCTGCTGCTGTTGCTGATGGCCTGTGGTGCGGCGTGGCTGCTGTTCAAGCCGCACGGTGAGCCGACGCCGGCGTTCGATCGGCCCAAGGCGCAGCGCGCCGTGCTGTGCGTGCTGGCCCTGCTGGCCTACGCGCTGCTGTTCGAAACCCTGGGTTTCGTCATCAGCACCGCCCTGGCCGGTTTCGCCCTCGGTCTGCTGTTCAACGGTCGCCTGTGGCCCAGCGTGATCAGCGGTGCGCTGCTTGGCGTGCTGCTCTACGGGCTGTTCGATTACCTGCTGGACGTGCCGCTGCCGCTTGGCCTGCTGCGTCTGCTGGAGAGCTGAAATGGAAACACTGAATTTCTTGATGCAGGGCTTCGATGTCGCCACGCGACCGACCAACCTGCTGGTGGCGCTGTTCGGCGCCTTCGTCGGCACCGTGGTCGGCCTCTTGCCGGGCCTCGGCCCGATCAACGGCGTGGCGCTGCTGCTGCCGCTGGCCTTCGCCCTCGGCCTGCCGCCGGAGACCGCGCTGATCCTGCTCGCCGCGGTGTACCTGGGATGCGAGTACGGTGGGCGCATCTCGGCGATCCTGCTCAACGTGCCGGGTGATGCCGCCGCGGTGATGACCACCCTCGACGGCTACCCGCTGGCGCGCCAGGGCAAGGCGGGCATCGCGCTGTCGCTGTCCGCGGTCAGCTCCTTTATCGGCAGCACCATCGCCACCTGCGGGGTGGTGCTGTTCGCCCCGCTGCTGGCCAAGTGGGCGGTGGCCTTCGGCCCGGCGGAGTACTTCGTGCTGATGATCTTCGCCATCGCCTGCCTTGGCGGCATGGTCGGCGACAAGCCGGTGAAGACGCTGATGGCCGCGCTGATGGGCCTGGCCCTGGCCACCGTCGGTGTCGATTCCACTACCGGCGTCTACCGCTTCACCTTCGGCAGCGTCAGCCTGTCCGACGGCATCCAGTTCGTCATCGTGGTGATCGGCTTCTTCAGCGTCAGCGAGATCCTGCTGATGCTGGAGAAAACCCACAGCGGGCAGAAGGCGGTGAAGGCCAGCGGCCGGTTGCTGTTCAACTTCAAGGAGTTCTGCCTGACCTTCTGGACCATGGTGCGCAGCGCCGTGGCCGGCTTCGTCATCGGCACGCTGCCGGGCGCCGGGGCGACCATCGCCAGCGCCATGACCTACATGAGCGAGAAGCGCATGGCCGGCGACAAGGGCCGCTTCGGTGATGGCGACCTGCGCGGCCTGGCGGCGCCGGAAGCGGCCAACAACGCCTCGGCCTGCGGCTCGCTGATCCCCATGCTGACCCTCGGCGTGCCGGGTTCGGGCACCACCGCGGTGATGATCGGCGCGCTGACGCTGTACAACATCACCCCCGGCCCGCTGCTGTTCGAACAGCAGCCGGACGTGGTCTGGGGCCTGATCGCTTCGCTGTTCATCGGCAACGTGATCCTGCTGGTGATGAACATCCCGCTGGTCGGCCTGTTCTCGCGCATGCTCGCCGTGCCGAACTGGGTGCTGGTGCCGGCGATCACCGTGATCAGCATGGTCGGCGTGTATTCGGTGCACAGCACCACCTTCGACCTGGTGCTGATGGTCGGCCTCGGCGTGTTCGGCTACTTGCTGCGCAAGCTGGACTTCCCGCTGTCGGCGCTGATTCTCGGCTTTGTGCTCGGCGAGATGATGGAAGACAACCTGCGCCGTGCGCTGTCGATCTCCAACGGTGAGCTGGGCATCCTCTGGGGCAGCCCGATCACCCTGGCGCTGTGGGCGCTGACCGTGGCGATGCTCGGCATGCCGGCGCTGCGCTGGTACCTCAAGCGCCGTCGCGGCAACGTGGTCGAGGCGCAGGCCTGACATGCATCGGCGGCTGCCGGGCTGGTGGGCGACCCCGCTGATCGGTGCGCTCGGCGGCTGGCTGGCGAGCCTGGCCAACTGGCCGCTGCCGTGGATGATCGGCTCGCTGCTGGCGGTGATCGCCGTGCGCTGCAGTGGCTGGCTGGTGAGCGAGGTGCCGCGCGGCCGTCAGGTCGGGCAATGGATCGTCGCCAGCGCCATCGGCCTGCACTTCACCAGCGAGGTCATGCAGCAGGTGCTGACGCACCTAGGCGTGATCCTCGCCGGCGCGGTCGGCACGCTGCTGCTGGGCCTGATCGGCCTCTTCATCCTGCTGCGCAGTGGCACCGACCGCGCCACTGCGTTTTTTGCCAGCATGCCGGGAGGCGCCAGCGAGATGGTGGTGCTGGCCAACCGGCACCAGGCCGAACCGGCGCGGGTGGCGGCGGCGCACAGCCTGCGCCTGCTGCTGGTGGTACTGATCGTGCCGGCGCTGTTCACCTGGGGCCTGCCGTCGATGGAGGCGCCAGCGCCAGCGCCGGTGAGCTGGCCCTGGTTGGCGCTGCTGCTGCCGGCCGGCGGTCTGCTGGCGCTGCTCTGGCAACGGCTGAACCAGCCCAACCCCTGGATGCTCGGCCCGCTGACCGCCTGTGCGCTGGCCAGTGTGGCGTTCGACCTGCACATCGGCCTGCCGGGCTGGGCCGGCGCGCTCGGCCAGTGGTTGATCGGCTGCTCACTGGCCTGTCATTTCGACCGGCCGTTCTTTCGCAGTGCGCCGGCGTTCCTGCTGCGCATTCTGCTTTTCACCCTGCTGGCGATGCTGTTCGCTGCCGCACTGGGCGGCGCGCTGGGCTGGATGACCGCGCTGGACGAGGTGTCGCTGATGCTCGGCATGATGCCCGGCGGCATTACCGAGCTGTGCCTTACCGCGGAAGCGCTGCAGCTGTCGGTGGCGCTGGTCACCGCTGTGCAGGTGCTCAGGCTGTTTCTGGTGATGTTTCTCGCCGAGCCGCTGTTTCGCCTCTGGCAACGCCGCGCTTGCTGACCGACGTGGCTCTGGATCAGGCCGGCCGTCCCGGCAGGTGGGGCTCTCCGGATATCACCTCCCGTGGCGCTTCGCCGGCTGTGCGCGCCTTGTTGCCGCCGGGGCCTTCCAGCGCCGGATAGGCGGCGCTGCAGAACAGTGAATTGAGGCGCTTCATGTCGGCGATCAGCTCCAGGTGCGCTGCGCTGGTCTCGATGCTTTCCACCACCTGCTGGTGCAGGCGCTGCACGTGGGAGTGCGCCAGTTCGCGCTCCAGCTTGCGGAACTGGCGCTTCTGTTGCAGCAGCTGGCGGGCGCTATGGGAGTCGCCGGAGATGAAAACCGACAACCCCAGCCGCAGGTTGGTGCTCAGCTGGGCATGCAGCTGGCCGAGCTCCTCCAGGCCGCTGTCGGAGAAGGAGCGACGCTTGGACGTCTTCAGGTTCTGCACCTTGCTCACCATGTGCTCGATGATGTCGCCGGCCTGTTCCAGGTTGATCGCCAGCTCGATGATCTCCGCCCAGCGCCGGCCCTCCTGCTCGGCGAGGTCTTCGCGCGGCATCTGCGCCAGGTAGAGCTTCACGCCGCTGTAGAGCGCGTCGACGTCATCGTCCAGGCGGCGAATCTCGTCGCCGGGCTCCGGTCGGTCTTCGCGCAGCACCTCCAGCAGCCGCGCCAGCATCAGCTCCACCATGTCGCCGATGCGCAGGGTTTCGCGGACCGCATTGGCCAGCGCCAGGCTCGGCGTATCCAGCGCGGCGGGGTCGAGATGCCGAGGCTGCGCCACGCCGTTGTCCAGCGCACGCTCCGGCAGCAGGTATTCACACAACTGCGCCATCGGCTTAACGGTGGGCAGCAGGATCACGCAGCGCAGGCTGTTGTAGATCAGGTGAAAGCCGATCACCTGGGTCTGTGCGCTGACACCCAGGGTGTCCATCCAGGCCACCAGCATGCCGAGAAACGGCAGCACGATCAGCCCGGCCAGCTTGTACAGCAGGTTGCCCAGCGCCACGCGGCGCGCCGAAGCCGGCTGCAGGCTGGCGTTGAACCAGGCGAGCAGGCCGCTGCCGATGTTGGCGCCGATCACCAGGCCCAGCGCCACCGGCAGGCTGATCAGGCCGGCACCGGCCAGCGTCGAGGTCAGCAGCACCGCGGCGAGGCTGGAATACGACAGCACGGCGAACAGCGCGCCCACCAGCACCGCGAGCAGGGTGTCGCCGGCCAGCGAGGAGAACAGCACCTGCATGCCGCGCGCCTCGGTGATCGGCTCGGCGGCGTGCACGATCAACTGCAGGGCGAGAATGATCAAGCCGAGGCCGATCAGCACGCGGCCGATCTGGCCGACGCGGGTCTGTTTGCGCGAGAGGAACAGGCAGACGCCGAGCAGCGTCAGCAGCGGCGACAGCCAGGAAAGATCGAGGGTCAGCACGCGGGCCATCAGCGCAGTGCCGACATCCGCGCCGAGCATGATTGCCAGCGCCGTGGGCAGCGCCATCAGACCTTGGGCGACAAAGGAGATGGCCAGCAGCGCGGTGGCATTGCTGCTCTGCACCAGCGCGGTGACGCCGATGCCGGCACCGAAGGCCAGCGGCGCATTGCCCATGCTCTGGCCGAGCGCCCGTCGCAGGTGCGAGCCATACACTCGCATGATCCCGGTACGCACGATATGCGTACCCCAGACCAGCAGGGCGATGGACGACAGCAGGTGCAACAGGGTCAGCATCGGTCGGGCTCCTGCCCCGGCGAGCAGCAACGACGAAAGCCTGCGTCACAAGGACGCAGCGCTTACCGGGGATACTCGATTGACCCTGGCCTGCCGGCCCCGTTCACCGAAACGTCACAAAGCCCGTATCGCCCGATCCTCAGGGACGGGTGTAGTAGCCGACACCGAGCAGTACGTCGTCGACCCGCTGGATCAGCGTGTGCTTCTGCTCGACCGCGTTGGTCGCCGGGTTGCGCCAGACGTAGTCGACGCTGCCGGAGCCCTGCTTGCGGGCCAGTTCGATCATCTCCTTGAACAGCGGCTTGCCGGCGGCATCGTTGACGTTGCGCACATCGACACCCACCAGGTTCGGCGAGCTGCCGCTGGCGCGGTAGCGACCGTCATCCAGGCCGATGGCGAAGACGTACTCGTCGTTGACGACGAAGCCGCCACGCGGGTCGTTGAAGTTGCGGAAGGCGGCCTCGGCACCCTTGTCCTTGACCTGCTGAACGGCGCGGTCGAGCAGCGCCTTGGCGTGCTCGGCGGTGGCACGCGGGATGTAGTAGCCGACGCAAAGCACGTGGTCACCGACCTTGCGGAACTGGCTGATCTTGTTCTCGACCTTGTTGTCGGCCGGGTTGAGCCACTGGTATTCGACTTCTCCGCTGTCCTGCTTGGCCGACTTGTCGAGGATTTCACGCATAAAGGATTTGCCGGCGGCATCCTTGAGTTCAGCGACGTTCAGTCCGACCAGGCTGGCCGAAGGGCCGCTGCTGGCCTGCATGGTGCCGTCCTCGCCGAGCACGAAGATGTAGTACTGGCCGTGGACGAATTCACCGTTGCGGTCGTTGAAGGCGGCCAGTGCCTGCTCCGGGCCCTTGGCCTGGAAGGTCAGCACGGCCTGGTCGAGCAGGGCGCGGGCCTGGCTGGCGTGGCTGCGCTCCACCGAGCCGAGCGTTCGCTGCTGGGCTGGCTCCTGTGCGTGCAGGAGCAGCGGCACGGCGCCCAGCGTGGCGGATAGGGAAAGGGCGAGCAGCTTCTTGCGGTTCCGGTTCATGAACGACTCCTGACCTGATGGCGGGCGACTAAGCGGCCGCCCCGTATCCCCATGCTAGGCAGCAGCAGCGGAATTGATATTGGTCGAGAGAAGCAAAAGGACAGGGCGAAAGGAGGAGATTCGCCGCGACACGAGTTGTCGCAACCGGGATACAGACTCAAGTGCACGGCTCGCTCCCCTGCAGAGCGGCCTGTAACCTAGCGACTTCTGTTCACGCGGTGTACTCATGCTCAGCCTCTACCACGCCCCTGACCTCGAAACCCTCGGCGAACTGGCCACGCGCCTGCTCGCCCAGCCGCTCGCCGATCCCTTCGCTCCGGCGCTGGTGGTGGTGCCGAGCCAGGGCATGGGCCGCTGGCTAACGCTGGAACTGGCGCGCAAGCAGGGCATCGCCATGCAGCTGGAGATTCAGCTGCCGGCCAAATTCGTCTGGGACCTGAGCCGCACGGTGCTTGGCAGCCTGCCCGAGCAGTCGGCGTTTTCCCCGACCACCCTGACCTGGCGCCTCTATGGCTGGCTCTGCGAGCCGACCAACCTCGAGCTGGCGCCGCGTCTGGCGCAGTACCTCGATGGCGGCGACGAGCGCCGGCGGCTGTCGCTGGCGGCCAAGATCGCCGACGTCTTCGACCAGTACCTGCTTTATCGCGACGACTGGCTGGCCGCCTGGGAGCGTGGCGAAACCTTCGATCTAGGCCCGGACGAAGCCTGGCAGGCGCTGCTCTGGCGCGAACTGACCAAGGACGGCCATCCGCACCGCGCGCGGCTGCTCGACGATCTGCTGCAGCGGCTTTACAGCGACGAGCCCTTGCCCGGCTTGCCCGAGCGCCTGCTGGTGTTCGGCATCAGCAGCCTGCCACCGCACCACCTGCGCGTGCTCGATGGTCTGGCGCGACATATCGACGTGGTGGTCTGCGCGCTCAACCCGAGCCGCGAAGCCTGGGGCGAGATTCGCGATATCCGTGAGCTGGCGCGCCAGCCCGAGAGCGGCGCTGATGATTGGTATCTCGATGTCGGCCATCCGCTGCTGGCCAGTCTCGGCAAGCAGGGCCGGGACTTCTTCGATTCCCTGTTCAGCCTGACCGCCAGCGAAGGCAGCCAGGAATTCGGCCTGTATTCCGAGGACGAAGACCTGCGCGATGACAGCCTGCTGCACGCGCTGCAGAACGACATCCTGCGGCTGCGCACCCGGCAGCCCGATGAGCGCATCACGCTCGCCGAGGACGACCGCTCGCTGGAAGTGCATATCGCCCATTCGCCGCTGCGCGAGGTGGAAATCCTGCATGACCAGCTGCTGGCGCGCTTCGCCGCCAACCCTGCTCTGACGCCCGATCAGGTGGTGGTGCTGACCCCGGATATCGAGCGCTACGCACCCTTTATCGAAGCCGTGTTCGCCCCACGCGAGGGCAGCCCGCGAATTCCCTACAGCCTGGCCGACCGCAGCCTGCGCGCCGAGATGCCGCTGATCGAGGCCTTCCTCGAACTGCTGATGCTGGCGCAGAGCAGATTTGCCGCGGAGGAAATCCTCGCCTGGCTGGAGCAGCCGGCGGTTGCCCGGCGCGCCGGGATCGAAAGCGAAGACCTGCCGCTGCTGCGCGACTGGCTACGCGAAGCGGGCGTGCGCTGGGGGCGTGACGGCGGCCAACGGGCACGTCTCGGGCTGCCGGACGAGTCGGCCTTTACCTGGCGCCAGGGGCTCGACCGGCTGCTGCTGGGTTTCGCCGCGCCGCCACAACTGGCTGGCGACCACGCGCCACTGCTCGGCGAGCACTGGCCGCTGGATGCGCTGGAAGGCGCGCGCGGGCAGTTGCTGGGGCGGCTGGTGGAATTCGTCGATCGGCTCGGCACGCTGGCCGATCAGCTGGCGCGGCCGCGTCCGTTGGCCGAGTGGGCCGATGACCTGCAGATCCTGATCGACACCCTGTTCGACGAGCGCGAAGCCGGCGACACGCTGCTCTTGCTGTCCCAGGCCTGCGCGGCGTTGCGCGACCAGGCACAGGCCGCGGACCTGACGCAGCCCATCGAGCTGGAACTGGTGCACCAGCAGCTCAGCACCGCCTTGCAGCAGGGTGGTGGCGCCTCGGGCTTTCTTACCGGCGCGGTGACCTTCTGCACCATGGTGCCGATGCGCAGTTTGCCGTTCCGCGTGGTCTGCCTGCTTGGGCTGGACGATGGGGCCTTTCCCCGGCGTACGCCGCCCTCGGGCTTCGATTTGATCGGCCGGCATCCACGCCGCGGCGACCGTGCCCGGCGGCTGGATGATCGCTACCTGCTGCTGGAAACCCTGCTCTCGGCGCGCGAGGCGTTGTACCTGTCCTATGTCGGCCGCGACCCGCGCGACAACGCTGTGCTGCCGCCGTCGGTGCTGCTCAGCGAAGTGCTCGAAGCAGTGGACATGACCGCCGAACTGCCCGTTGCACAGGCTTCCGAGCATACCGGCGAGTCCGTACCCAAGACGGCCAGCCAGAAAATTCTCGTCGCCCACCCGCTGCAGCCGTTTTCGCCGCGCAATTTCGGCGACGGGCTGTGCGCCGGTTTCTCGCTGCCGTGGTTTCGCGCCGCCGGGCGTCTGGCCGAGACGCCGCAGACTCAGCCGCAGCCGTTTGCCAGCCTGCTCGCAGAGCCCGACGAGGCCTGGCTGACCATCGAACCCTCCCAGCTGCTGCAGTGCTTCCGCCACCCGGCGCGCTTCCTGCTCGAGCAACGCCTTGGTCTGCGTCTGGCCGATGACCAGGAATCGCTCGCCAGTGATGAGCCGTTCGATCTGGAGATGCCAGCCTGGAACGGCCTGCGTCGGCTGTCGCTGCAGGCCATGGAGCACGGCTGGAGCGATGAAGACGAACGGCGCATGGCTTGTGCGGCCGGCTGGCTGCCGACGGGCGAGCTGGGCCAGGCACTGTGGGGCAAGCTGCGCGGGCCGGTGCGTGCCTTCGCGCCGCGCCTGTTCGAACTGCGCCCGGACGCCGTGCCCGAGCCGCTGCCGGTGGATATCACCCTGGCCGGCGTGCGCGTGCATGGCTGGCTCGACGGCGTGACCCCGGCCGGGCTGTTCGGCTGGAAGCTCGGCCGCCTCGGCGAATGGGACCTGCCACCATTCTGGCTGCGCCATCTGCTGCTCAACCTGTCCGCCACGCCCGGTATCGAGCGCCAGAGCCTGATGCTATCGCCCGCCGGTGACTGGCAGCTGGGGCCGCTGGCCAATGCCGCGCAGCTCCTCGAACCCTGGCTGGCGGCCTATCGCTGTGCGATTCGTGAGCCGCTGCCGTTGCTGCCGCGTAGCAGCCATGCCTTCGCCAAGGGCTATCGCAAGCCGGCCCGCGGCAGTGAACCGCTCGACTGCGCCCGTAAACGCGCCCGAGAGGCCTGGCTCGGCGCGGAATTCAGCCCCATCGCCGCCGAGGCCGAAGACCCCTGGAACGCCTTGGCCTTCTGCGACCGCGATCCGCTGGACGAGCGTTTCGAAACGCTGGCTCAGGAATTGATCGGCCCTGCGCTGGATGCCTTGGCGCAAGACGAGGAGGAAGCATGAAACTCGACCTGCTCGATTCGCCCTTCGACGGCCGCTCGCTGATCGAGGCCAGCGCCGGCACCGGCAAGACCTGGACGCTCACCGCGCTCTACGCCCGCCTGCTGCTGGAGCGGCAGCTGTCGGTGGGGCAGATCCTGGTGGTCACCTACACCACCGCCGCCACCGCCGAGCTGCGCGAGCGTATCCGGGCGCGGCTGGCCGACCTGCTGGCCGTCTATGAAGGCACGCCGAGCAGCGACGATTTCCTCAACCGCCTACACGCCCGCTATCCCGACGAAGCCTCGCGGCGGCGCCTGTTGCTGGCCGTGCACGGTTTTGACGAGGCGGCGATCTTCACCATTCACGGCTTCTGCCAGCGCGCCTTGCAGGACGCCGCCTTCGAGGCCGGGGGCGATTTCGACAGCGAGCTGACCGCCGATGACCGCGAGATGATCGATGCGCTGCTCGCCGACGCTTGGCGCAGCGAGCTGGCCGATGCCGACCCGGCCTGGGCGCGCTTCCTGGCCAAGAGCCGCATCACACCGGTGTGGCTGCGCCAGCGGCTGCGCAGTCACCTGGGCAAGCCTTACTTGCGCGTGGAACCGCAGGGTGCGCCGGTTGCCGCCGACCTGCGTCCGGTCGAGGCCGCCTGGCAACGCGCCGCCGATCTGTGGAGAGAAGCGGGTACCGCCTGGATCGCCGAGCTTCAGGCCCACGGTGGGCTCAGCCAAAGCACCCACAAAGGCATTAAGTTCGAGCCCTGGCGGAGCGAGCTCGACGCCTATTTTGCCGACCCGGCCGTGATGTTCGATCTACCCGATGGCGCGGCCAAGTTCGGCGTGCGCGCCTTGAGCAAGGCCTGCAAGAAGGGCTTCGACGCGCCGGTGTGCGAGTTGGCCCATGCGCTGGACGAGCTGGCCGATCAGGTGGCCGAGGCATTGCCAGCGGGCAAGCAACGGCTGATCGCCCTGCAGGTCGCGCTGCTGGAACGGCTCAACCGCGAGCTGCCGGAGCGCAAGGCGGCGCAGCGGCTGTTGGCCTTCGATGATCTGCTCAATCGCCTGGATCTGGCACTGAAAGGCCCGGTCGGCGAAGACCTGGCGGCCTCGCTGCGCGCCACCTATCCGCTGGCGCTGATCGACGAATTCCAGGACACCGACCCGATCCAGTACGCCATCTTCAACCGCATCTATGCCAAGGCGGGCGAGGCGTCGCTGTGTTTTGTCGGCGATCCCAAACAGGCGATCTACGCCTTCCGCGGGGCGGACCTTGCGACCTATATGACGGCCAAGCAGCAGGCCGATCGCGAGCCCTTCAACCTGCCGATCAACTACCGCTCGACGCCCGAGCTGATCGCTGCGCTGAACCAGCTGTTCGATCATCCACAGCCGTTCGCCCAACCTGATCTGCGCTATCCAGCAGTAGGCGCGGCCGACAAGCCGCGTGCGAGCTTGCGGCTGGTGGAGGAGGGCGAGGCGGCGCCGCTGTCGCTCGTCTGGCTGGGTGACGATCCGCTGGGCAAGGGCGAAGCCGCGCAGCTGGCCGCAAGCGACACCGCCCGGCGTATCGCCCTGCAACTGGCGGGCGCCGCCGAGGGCCGTGCTGGCTTCGACAAGGACGGCGTGTTTACCCCGCTCAAGGGCGGTGACATTGCCGTGCTGGTCGCCAACCATCGACAGGCGGGGATGATCGCCGACGAGCTGGCGGCGCGAGGCGTGCCCAGCGTGCGCCGCGGGCGCGACAGTGTCTGGCGCAGCGAAGAGGCTACAGAACTCGCCGCGGTATTGGCCGCCTATGCGGAGCCCGGTCGCGAAGGTCTGCTGCGCTATGCACTGGCCACGCGCCTACTGGGCCGCAGCGCCGCCGATCTGGCCCGCTGCCAGGACGATCAGCAGCAGTGGGACGCAGAGCGCGAAGCCGCCGAACGCTATCACCAGCTCTGGCAGCAGCAGGGGTTCATGCGCGTATTCCGTGCCTGGCTCGACGAGCAGGCGGTGGCCGAACGGCTGCTGGCGCGTGTCGATGGCGAACGTCGGCTGACCAACCTCCTGCATCTGGGAGAACTGTTGCAAGCCGAAAGCCAGCTGCGCCCGGGTCTTGAGCCGCTGCTCGCCTGGTTCAACCTGCAGCGCGGCAGCGAAGGCGCCGGCGAAGAAGCCCTGCTGCGCCTGGAAAGCGATGCCGAGCGGGTGCAGATTGTCACCATCCACACCAGCAAGGGCCTGGAATACCCGCTGGTGTTCTGCCCTTTCCTCTGGGACGGCAAGCTGCTCGGCAAGAACCGCGACAGTGCCCGTTGTCACGATGCCGATGGCCAGCCGCTGCTGGACCTGGGCAGCGGCGAGCTGGAAGACAACCTCGAACGCGCCCGTCAGGAGGTCTTCGCCGAGCAGCTGCGCCTGGCCTATGTGGCCCTGACTCGCGCGCGCGACCGGCTCTGGTTGCACTGGGGGCCCGTGAATCTCTGCAAACCAAAAAAGGATGGCAGCCTAGCGGACGAAGGTCTGCACAGCAGCGCCCTGGCCTGGCTACTACACGGCCGCGAACTGCCTGGCGAGCAACCGTTGAGTGAACTGGGCAATCATCTGGCCGACCTCAACGGCGGCAGCCTTCGCCTGGCCATCGAGCGACTGGTGCAGGGAAGCGACGGCCATATGGCCTGCCTTCCGCTGGAGTCGCGCGAAGCCAATGCACAGGGCCCCGGCCGCGCCGCGCCGCCTCAGCGGCTGTCGCAGCTCAATCGCAGCCTGCACAGTGCCTGGCGTATCGGCAGCTTTTCCGGTCTTGCAGCCGGCATGCATATGGAAGCGCCCGACCGCGACGCCCTGGCCATCCCCGATGCCGGCGAGCCGGGCAGCGGCTTCTTCGCGTTTCCCCGGGGTGCGCGGGCCGGCACCTGCCTGCACGCGATCCTCGAAGACTGGGCGCGAGGCAAAGGCGATCTGGAGGTGCTGGTCGAACCCGCTTTGCAGGCCTACGGTCTGCCGCTGGAGTGGAAGGAAATCGCCATCAGCCATCTGCAAAAGGTGCTCGACACCGATATGGATGGCGCCGGCCTAACCCTCGCCGCGCTGCAATCGGCCAGACGCCTGCCCGAACTCGGCTTCACCTTCCCGGTACGGGACCTCGACGTGACGCGGCTGCGCAGCCTCCTGGTCGATCCGGCCAACGGCCTCGCCGAACCGTTGCGCGAAGCGGCGGCGCGGCTGGAGTTCGACAGTCTCAAGGGCTTTCTCAAGGGCTTTATCGATTTGACCTTCGAGCACGACGGCCGCTGGTATATCGCCGACTACAAATCCAACTGGCTTGGGCCGGATGCCAGTTACTACGGCGGCGAACGGCTGCTGCAGGCGCTGGCAGGCGAGCATTACTACCTGCAATACCTGATCTACCTGGTAGCGCTGCGCCGCTTCCTGCGCCAGCGGCTGGCGGATTTTCAAGACGAGCAGCTCGGCGGCGCTTTCTACCTGTTCCTGCGCGGCATGCCGGAGGCCGGAGTGTATTTCGCCCGGCCGGACGATGCGTTGCTCGATGCGCTGGATCGGTTGTTCGAGGAGGGGCATTGATGACGCGGTTTAGCGGTCTTGACCGCGAATGTGGGCTTAGCGGCGCCTTCATGCATTTCAGGAGCGACATATGACCCTTGCCGATCTGCCCCTCGGCCCACTGGAGCGCGCCTTTGTCGCCAGCCTGCAGCGCCTCGACCCGCATGCGTCCGAGCCGGTGCTGCTCGCCGCCGCGCTGTGCTGTGAAGTCCTGTCCTCCGGCGACGTCTGCCTGCCGCTGGGTCGGTTAGCCGGCAAGCGGCCATGGCCGGATCAGGATTTCAGCCTGCCGCCGCTTGCGACCTGGCGAGCGCAGCTGAACGCCTCATCGCTGATCGGTGCGCCGGGGGATTACGCACCGCTGATTCTGGTCGGGGAACGGCTCTACCTCGCCCGTTACCAGGCCTATGAACAGCAGTTGGCGGAACAGCTGCTGGCTCGTGCAGCGGACGCACCCGATGTCGACGAGGCTCAGCTGAGCGACAGCCTGGCGCGCTTGTTCGCCTTCAATCAGCAAAGCCCCGATTGGCAGCGCCTCGCCGCGGCTCAGGCGGTACGCCGGCGACTGGCAGTGATCTCCGGCGGTCCCGGCACCGGCAAGACCACCACTGTGGTACGCCTGCTGGCGGCGTTGCTGGAGCAGCCCGGCGGCGAACGCCTGGCCATCGGCCTCGCCGCGCCCACCGGCAAGGCCGCGGCGCGCATGGCCGAAGCGATCCGCAACGCCAAGGCCGATCTGCCGGTCAGCGATGCCGTCAAGGACGCCCTGCCGGACGAGGCGCGCACGCTGCACCGCCTGCTCGGCAGCCGCGGTGACAGCCCGAAGGTGCGGCATGACGCGGCCCATCCACTGGCGCTGGACGTGTTGGTGGTGGACGAGGCATCGATGGTCGACCTGGCACTGATGGCCAAGCTGGTCGCCGCGCTGCCGCCGAAGGCGAGGCTGATCCTGCTCGGCGACAAGGACCAGCTGGCCGCCGTGGAAGCTGGTGCGGTGTTCGCCGAACTCTGTGAAGGGCGCGGTTTCGATAGTCAGGCCGCGACCGATCTGCAACGCATTACCGGGCAGGCCGTACCGGTCGAGACGCCGCGCTCGCGCCTCGGCGATGCGGTTGTGCTGCTCACCCACAGCCACCGCTTCGCCGGCGACAGCGGGATCGGCGAGCTGGCGCGGCGAATCAATGGTGGCGATGCCAAGGGCACGATCGCGCTGCTGCAGGAAGGGCGCGCCGATCTTGCCTGGAATGCCACGCCAACGTCCGCCGCATTGATCGAGCGATTGGAGCAGGGCTATTCGCCTTATCTGCAGGCTGCACGGCAAGGCGATCCGGAGGCTGCCTTCGAGGCCTTCAACGGCTTCCGCGCGCTGACTGCCCAGCGCGAGGGTGCCTTTGGCGTCACCGGCATCAACGAGGCGCTGGAAGCGCGGTTCAAGCGCCGCCTCGGTGTGCCCGCCCGCGAACGCTGGTACCCCGGCCGCGCAGTGATGGTCCGGCAGAACGACTACGCCCTGGGCCTGTTCAACGGCGATATCGGCCTGTGCTTGAAAACCGAGCAGGGCCTGCGGGTGTTCTTCGAGGGCGACGAGGGCTATCGCGGCTTTGCCCCGGCACGGTTGCCGAGTCATGACAGTGCCTTCGCCATGACCGTGCACAAGAGCCAGGGCTCGGAGTTCACCGAGGTGCTGCTGGCGTTGCCGGAACAGCCCAGCCCGCTGCTGACGCGCTCGCTGTTCTACACCGGCATCACCCGCGCCAAGCGCAAGGTGGAGATCTGGGCGCTGCCGGCGCGGCTGGCCGAAGCGGTCAATACCCGCGCCGAGCGCGCCGCAGGACTGGCCGAGCGATTGGCGCTCCCCTGCGCTCAGACCAGAGCCACAGAGGCAGTGCCGGAGGCCAAGCCAGATGAGCCAAAAAGCGATCAGCTCAGCCTGTTCTAAACCGTGCGCGCCTGCTCGAAGCCGGCATGATCGCTGCTCATCGCCGCCTGTTTCGTGAAGCGGTTGTGCGTATGGCGCTCGGAATTCTGTTCCGATGCGCTTTCGCCAAAAGCCGACACCGGGACTTGCGATGAGAACCTTCTTTCTTCTGCTATGGGGCGCGCTCAGCCTGTTCATCAGCACCGCGGCGCTGCGTGAACTCTGGCTCGCGCCGTCCGTGGCCAGCGGTTTCGCCCTGCTGCTGGTGGTCTATTACATCGTCTGCTTCTTCCAGCTGATTCGTGCTGCTTACCTGCCATGGGGGCTGCTGGGTGCGTACCGGCGCAGCGGCTACTGGCTGTGCCTGATCCTGCTGCCGCTGACGCTAATTCCGCTGTACGCCGCCTACCAGATTTGGGAGCAGGGCGGTTACGTTGCAGTCGAAGCCTCGTTGCACACCGAATGGCTGCACCTGCTGCTCGGTTGGCTGCAGGACGCCCTCGGTTATCTCGGCCCGCTGCTGGTGCTCGGCGCGCTAGGTGTCGGCATGGCGCTGATGCTGCTGCGTCTGCTACGCGGGCAGGTCGCGCGCTGATCAGCCGTTGAGCAGCGTCAGCACCAGCGGCAGGCTGGCCGCCGCGAGCAGGGTCTGCAAGGTGATGATGCCCGCCATCAGATGGCTGTCGCCGCCGAGCTGGCGGGTGAGCACGTAGGCAGTGGGGGCGGTGGGCAGGGCGAAGAACAGCACCAGGATGGTGGTTTCCATATCGGGCAGGCCGAGCACCATCGCCACACCGTAGGCGAGCAGCGGAACGGCCAGCAGGCGCACCGCGCTGTTCCAGCCCAGCGCCGGGATTTCCCCGCCCAGCTCCTGGGGTTTGAGCGCCGCGCCGACGCAGAGCAGGCCCAACGGCAGGCTGGCGGCGGCGAGCAGACTCAGCAGGCGGTCGGTGCCGCCGGGCAGACCCAGGCCCGACAGATTGACCAGCGCGCCGGCGACACAGGCGAGAATCAGCGGGTTCTTGGCGATGGGCAGCAGCAGACCGCGCACGCTGACGCCGCGCTCGGCGGTCAGCGCCCACACCGACATCACATTCACCGTCGGCACCATCAGCGCCAGCATCAGTGCGGCCAGCGCCAGACCTTCCTTGCCGAACAGGCTGCCCACCGCGGCCAGGCCGAGGTAGGTGTTGAAACGCAGCACGCCCTGGGTGATGGCGCCGAAGCGGCCGGCAGACCAGCCGCGCACCCGCTTGGCGATCAGCAGCCCGATCCAGGCCAGGCCCAGGGCGAGCATCACGGCACCGGCCAGGCGCGGCAGTGCTGGGTTATCCAGCGGTGCGGTTGCCAGGCTGCTGAACAGCAGAGCGGGGAAGAGGATGAAGTAGTTGATGCGCTCGGCGCCGGGCCAGAATTCGGCACTGGGAAAGGCGCGCAGGCGCAGGAAATAGCCGGCGACGATAAGGGCGAACAGGGGCCAGAGGGCGAGTAGCAGGGCGGTCACGGATACATCCAACAGTGCATGTAGCGCGATCTTCGATGCTGCCAACGTTCAGTGCAACCTTCATCTTCGAGCTGGCGTGGCAGCAGCGGTGCTACGTCGGTCGGACGGCTGTCTGTTGCGTGGTGGCTTGGTGATATCATCCGCCATCGAACCTGCGAGCTTCCGATGCGCCATATATCCCCCCAGGCCTCTACCGAGGACTTCCGCGATACGCCTTATGGCCGGCAGTTGCATGGCGGGTTCCGTCTGCTGCGCTTCGCGCCGGAGCTGGAGAGGGAGTTTCGGCGCTATCTGGATCGTCATGCGCGGCTATCGCAACGCCTCGCCGCCCTGCTGTTGATCTTCGCGGTCAGCGGTTATCTGTATTGCGAACACCGGTTGTTCGATCTTGCCGATACCGGCTGGCTGACAACGCTGACGCTGTTGCGCCTCCTGCAGATTCTGCCGGGCGTCGTCGTGCTGGTGCTGACCTTCTACAGCCGCAGGTTTCGCGCGCAGGCCAACCGCATATTTCCGGTGCTGCTGGTGATGGTCGGCATGCTGGCCGCGTTGATCGACATCCGCTTCGAAACGCTCGATGCGGAGCTGAATTTCCGTTACGGCGCCGGGCTGCTGATCGTCGCGTCGTTCTTCTTTCTCGGCGTGACCTTCTGGTGGGCGCTGCTGTGCGCGGTGCTGATCGTGCTGGCCGACGTGTGCATGGCCAGCCTGATCCTGTCGGCCGAGCAGATGCCGGAACACTGGATCGCCGTCAGCTACTACCTGCTGTTACTGATCATCGGCGCGATCAGTCGCTATGTTCATGAGTACTCGCAGCGCGACCAGTTCCTCACCCGCCAACTGCTGGGCTGGGTCGCCGAGCACGACGCGCTCAGCGGTCTGGCCAACCGGCGCAGTCATGATCGCGCGCTGCCCCAGCGGATCGCCCAGGCCCGCCGAGACCGGCGCCCGCTGAGCCTTCTGCTGCTCGATCTGGATGATTTCAAGGCCTATAACGACACATTCGGCCATCCGGCCGGCGATGCACTGATCCGCACGTTCGGCGAGTTGCTCGCCGGCTTCGCACGGCGACCGCTGGACGAGGCGGCACGGGTTGGCGGTGAGGAGTTCGCACTGCTGCTGTACAACTGCGACAACGCCGCTGCACAGCGCATTGCCCGTCAGGTGATCAACGCGCTGGCCGCGCTGGATATCAGACATCCGCATGATCCAGCGGCGCGGGTGGGGGTCAGTATCGGGATCGCCACGTTGCAGGACGGCCAGCAGGCCGAGCAGCTCTATCACTGCGCCGATACCGCGCTGTATCAGGCCAAGAGTGGTGGCAAGAATCGCTTTGCCGTCGCGGCCGGGCTACTGCGACCCGAGCCACAGCCTCACTAGCGGATGGCTTAGCGGCGCGGTGGCACCGAGCGGGTGCGGCCGCTGCCGTCGATGGCGACGAATACGAAGACGGCTTCGGTGACCTTGCGCCACTCGCTGGACAGCGGATCGTCGCTCCAGACTTCCACCAGCATGCGGATCGAGCTGCGCCCGACCTCCAGCGTCTGGGTATAGAAGGACAGCTGCGCGCCAACCGCTACCGGAACCATGAACGCCATGCGATCGATGGAGACCGTGGCGACACGGCCAGCGGCCACGCGGCTTGCCATCGCGGTGCCGGCCAGATCCATCTGCGACACCAGCCAACCGCCATAGATATCGCCAAAACCATTGGTTTCCCGCGGTAATGCGGTGAGCTGCAGGGCCAGGTCGCCCTGCGGGATCGGATCTTCCTGTTCGTATTCTTTCATTCGGTCGGACTCGCGGCGCGTTGTTGTTCTGGCGCGAAATGCCCGCTCTGGCACGGGCGACGGCGCCGAGTATAGCGGCTGTGTTGCGCTACAGCGACCGAACCAGGTCAACGGTGCGCTTGGTAATCAGATTGTCACACTTGCTTCATAGAGTGTTCACACGGCCTGCAGATACTGGCCCCCGTTCCAACACACTCGAGCACACACCTGCTAGGAGCAAGGTATGAAACTGAATCGTTTGATGGCGGCCCTGACCTTTGTAGCCGCTGGCGTTGGCGCCGCGAGCGCGGTCGCTGCTGTAGACCCGGCCCTGCCGAGCTACCAGAAGACCTCCGGTGTTTCCGGCAACCTGTCCAGCGTTGGTTCCGACTCCCTGGCCAACCTGATGACCCTGTGGGCCGAAGACTTCAAGCGCAGCTACCCGAACGTCAACATCCAGATCCAGGCAGCCGGTTCTTCCACCGCACCGCCCGCTCTGACCGAAGGCACCTCCAACATGGGCCCGATGAGCCGCCCGATGAAGGACAACGAGATCCAGGCCTTCGAAGAGAAGTATGGCTACAAGCCGACCGAAGTGCCGGTGGCCATCGACGCCCTGGCGGTGTTCGTGCACAAGGACAACCCGATCAAGTCGCTGGACATCGAGCAGGTCGACGCGATCTTCTCCAGCACCCGCCTGTGCGGTGGCGAGAAGGACATCAAAACCTGGGGAGACGTTGGTCTGACGGGCGAGTGGGCCGGCAAGCCGATTCAGCTGTTCGGCCGTAACTCGGTATCCGGCACCTACGGTTACTTCAAGGAAGAAGCCCTGTGCAAGGGTGACTTCAAGTCCAACGTCAACGAGCAGCCGGGTTCCGCCTCGGTGGTGCAGTCGATCTCCAGCACCCTGAACGCCATCGGTTACTCGGGCATCGGCTACAAGACCTCCAGCGTCCGTGCCGTGCCGCTGTCCAAGGGTGGCGAGGCTTTCGAGGCCAACGAAGAGAACGCTCTGGCTGGCAAGTTCCCGCTGGCGCGCTTCTTCTACGTCTACGTCAACAAGGCGCCGAACAAGCCGCTGAGCCCGATCGATGCCGAGTTCCTCAAGCTGGTGCTTTCCAAGCAGGGCCAGGAAGTTGTGGTCAAGGATGGCTACATCCCGCTGCCGAAGAAAGTCGTCGAGAAGACGCTGAAGGATCTGGGCCTCAACTGAGACCAGGCCTGGCTCGTGGCGCAAGCTACGAGCTGAGCCGACGCCCGCCACGCTAATGCGCTGGCGGGCGTCGTCGTGTCACCCGGCTGTAATTTTTCTGTCACACGGCTGCATTAAATTAGCGACCGACCGGCCATCAAGCCTGGAAACGACTCGCGCCAAGCAGCGCAGTTAAGCGGCCCGAGCGGCCAGGACCTTCGCATGAACGATATAGAGACCATGAGCGCGAATTCCGATGTGCAACGGCTGGACTTCAACACCCCGGCTCTGCAGCGCAAACGTCGCATCCGTGCGCTGAAAGATAACTTGGCGCGCTGGTATGTCTCCATTGGTGGTCTCGCCGTGCTCGGCGCGATCTGCCTGATCTTCTTTTATCTTGCTCAGGTCGTGACGCCCATGTTTCAGGGCGCCGAGCTGGACGCGCGCGACGCGCAACAGCCTGCCTGGCTGGCCGGTGCTGGCGAACCGCTGCTCCTGGCCATGGAAGAGCAGAATCAGGTTGCGATGCGCCTGGGCAGCGATGCCACTGTGCGCTTCTTCAGCGTGAAAACCGGCGAGGCTATACGCAGCGTCGAGCTGCCATTGCCAGCGGACAGCCGGATTGTTTCGGTCGGCCAGGACACGCCAGGCAACCGCCGCATGGTGCTGGGCCTGAGCAACGGCCAGGTCCTGGTTATCGAACACAACTACAAGGTCAGCTATCCGGACGGTAAGAAAACCATCACGCCTCAGTTGGACTACCCCTTTGGTGAAGAACCGCTGAACCTGGACCCGCTAGGTCGGCCAATCGAGCACGCCGCCATCAGCCTGAACGGCGACACGCTTATGGTCGCCGGGGCAAGCGACGTGGCGCTGCACGCGTTGAAGATCGCCTCAAGCGAAAACCTGATGACTGGCGAAGTCACGCTGGAAGAGGAGCGCATGGAGCTCCCCCAGCTATCGGAGCCGATCAAGGCGTTGCGCATCGACCCGCGTCACATGTGGATGTTCGCCGTAAGCGGGCGGGCCAGTGTCGATGTCTTCGACCTGCGCCGCAAGCAACTCAATGGCCGCTACAAGCTGCTCGGTGGCACGGGTGAAATCACCACGGTAGCCTCGCTGCTCGGTGGCATATCGCTGATGGTCGGCGACTCTTCCGGTGGCATCGGCCAGTGGTTCATGGTGCGCGGGGACGATGGCCAGGCGGAGCTGAAGAACGTACGCAACTTCAAGCTGGCCGATCAGCCGGTCAGGCAGATCCTTCCGGAGGAGCGACGTAAAGGTTTCCTCGCCCTCGACAGCGATGGCACTTTGGGCATCTTCCATAGCACGGCCCATCGCACCCTATTGACTGAACAGGTGGCTGACGGCGCCGCTGTTGCCGCGATGTCACCGCGTGCCACCCGCTTGCTGGTGGAATCGGGTGACCAGCTGCAGCGCTTCGTCATCGACAACCCGCACCCGGAGATCTCCTGGAGCGCGCTGTGGGGCAAAGTCTGGTACGAGAGCTATCCGGAACCGGATTACGTCTGGCAGTCCACTTCGGCAAACGGTGATTTCGAACCCAAGCTGAGTCTCTCGCCGCTCGCCTTCGGCACGCTCAAGGCTGCCTTCTACGCGATGCTCCTGGCCGCACCGCTGGCGATCTGCGCGGCTTTCTACACCGCCTACTTCATGGCGCCTACGTTGCGTCGCAAGGTCAAGCCGGTCATCGAACTGATGGAAGCGCTGCCGACGGTGATTCTCGGGTTCTTCGCCGGCCTGTTCCTGGCTCCCTTCCTGGAGAACCACTTGCCGGGCACCTTCAGCCTGCTGCTGTTGACGCCGATCGGCGTTCTACTCGCCAGCTGGGCCTGGAGTCGGCTGCCTGAGCGTCTGCGGCTTAGCGTTCCGGATGGCTGGGAAGCCGTGCTGCTGATTCCTGTGATCCTGCTGGTTGGATGGGGCTCGATTGCCGCCAGCGGTCACTTGGAGAACTGGCTGTTCGATGGCGACATGCGTCATTGGCTGTCCAACGATCTGGGTATTCCGTTCGATCAGCGCAACGCCCTGGTCATCGGCCTGGCAATGGGCTTTGCGGTGATCCCGACCATCTATTCGATCGCCGAAGACGCCGTGTTCAGCGTGCCCAAGAGCCTCACCCTGGGCTCCCTGGCGCTCGGTGCCACGCCTTGGCAGACGCTCACCCGCGTGGTGCTGCTGACCGCCAGCCCTGGCATCTTCTCCGCGCTGATGATCGGCATGGGCCGGGCTGTGGGCGAAACCATGATCGTGCTGATGGCCACCGGCAACACGCCGATCATGGAGGCCAACATCTTCGAAGGCATGCGCACCCTGGCGGCCAACGTGGCAGTGGAGATGCCTGAGTCGGAAGTAGGTGGAACGCATTACCGCGTGCTCTTCCTCGCCGCGATGGTGCTGCTGATGTTCACCTTCGTGATGAATACGCTGGCTGAGGTCATCCGCCAGCGCCTGCGCCGCAAGTACGCCAGCCTGTAACAAGAGCCGCGCCTTCGGGCGCAGACGCAGCCGAATGTGGCTACGAAAGATTTCGACAAAGGTATCGATCCGTGAAAAAGGATTCGCTGAACACCTGGATCAAGAGCGGCACCCCCTGGATCTGGATGAACGCTGGCGCCGTTTCCATCGCTGTGATCATGACGCTCGGGTTGCTGGCGGTGATAGCGGTGCGTGGTCTGGAGCATTTCTGGCCGTCCGACGTTGTTGTGGCTGATTACCAGATTCCCGGTGCAGAGCCGCGCGTGATGGCTGGTGAGGTGGTGCAGGTAGAAGAAGTGCCGCGGGCACGTCTGGCAGCCAGCGGGCTTCCGGTCGACGTCGAGGGCGGCGAGTTCATGACTCGCGAGCTGCTCAAGGTTGGTAACCGTGAAGTCTACGGTGCGGACTTCTCCTGGGTCGTCGGGGAGTGGTTGAGCAATCAGCGCAAGCCTGCCGATCTGGTGGCGCTGGAGCGCCGCGAATGGGGAAACTTCTATGGCGAGCTGCTCGCTGTGAAGGAAGAGGGCAGTCTGGTTGCAGAGGGCGCGGCCGCCTGGGGCGAGCTTCAACAGCGCATCGACCGCATCGACGAGCTGCATGCCCGGATCGCTCGGCTGGAGGCGGTGGACATCGGCCGGATCAACCACGGTCTGGAGCGCCTGCGTCTGAAGACCCGCAAACTTGAGCTGGATGGGCAGCTCGATGCGGCTGCACAAGCCGCTCTGGATGCCGAGCGTGCTGAGTGGGACGCCGAATACAAACAGCTGGAAAGCCAACTGGTCGCGCTGTACGGGGAGTTCAACCGCGACAGCGTCACCATGCGCACCATGGACGGCCAGGAAAAGGAAATCAGCCTGGGCAAGGTTGTCCGAGCGTACCGTCCGAACGCGATGTCGTTGCCTGAAAAGATGGGTTTCTACTTTGCCAAGCTCTGGGAGTTCGTCAGCGACGAGCCGCGTGAGGCCAACACTGAGGGCGGCATCTTCCCCGCGATCTTCGGTACCGTGCTGATGACCCTGATCATGGCGGTGATCGTGACGCCATTCGGCGTGATCGCCGCGGTCTACTTGCGCGAATACGCCAAGCAGGGCGTGCTGACCCGCATCATCCGGATCGCGGTGAACAACCTCGCCGGCGTTCCCTCGATCGTCTACGGCGTGTTCGGCCTGGGCTTCTTCGTTTACGTCCTGGGCGGGTCGCTGGACCGCATCTTCTACCCCGAAGCGGCGCCGGCACCGGTGTTCGGCACGCCAGGTCTGATGTGGGCCTCGCTGACCCTGGCGATCCTCACCCTGCCGGTGGTCATCGTCGCCACCGAGGAAGGCCTGGCGCGCATTCCGCGGATTCTGCGTGAAGGCTCGCTGGCACTCGGGGCGACCAAGTCCGAGACCCTGTGGAAGGTGGTGCTGCCAATGGCCAGCCCGGCCATGATGACCGGCCTGATCCTTGCCGTTGCGCGTGCCGCCGGCGAAGTGGCACCGCTGATGCTGGTCGGGGTGGTCAAGCTGGCGCCGAGCCTGCCGCTCAATGGCAACTACCCGTATCTGCATCTGGATCAGAAGATCATGCACCTGGGCTTCCATATCTATGACGTCGGCTTCCAGAGCCCCAACGTCGAGGCCGCGCGGCCGCTGGTCTATGCCACAGCGCTGCTGCTGGTGCTGGTGATCGCCATCTTGAACCTGACTGCGGTCGTTATTCGTAACCATTTGCGCGAAAAATACAAAGCGCTCGACCACTAACAGCCGATAACACGCTGGAGGCCGGTGCCGCGATCGCGGCCCGCTTCTAGCCTCCAGCGATACGGAGACATCTCATGTCACAAGCAAAGACGCATTCCATCGACATTTCGGCGCTGGGTCGTGAAAAGCGAGCGCTGAGCCTGAACAACGAAGCCGTGGCCATCGAAGTGCCCGATCTGAGCCTCTATTACGGGCAGAAGCAGGCACTGTTCAACGTCAGCATGAACATTCCCAAGCAGCGCGTGACCGCCTTCATCGGCCCGTCCGGCTGCGGCAAGTCGACCCTGCTGCGCTGCTTCAACCGCATGAACGACCTGGTCGACGGCTGCCGCATCGAAGGCGCCATCAACCTCGACGGCCATAACATCTACCGCAAGGGCGAGGACGTGGCCGACCTGCGTCGCCGTGTCGGCATGGTGTTCCAGAAGCCCAACCCGTTCCCCAAGAGCATCTACGAGAACGTCGTTTACGGCCTGCGCATCCAGGGCATCAAGCAGAAGCGCGTGCTCGACGAGACCGTCGAATGGGCGCTCAAGGGCGCTGCGCTTTGGGATGAGGTGAAGGACCGTCTGCACGAATCGGCGCTTGGCCTCTCCGGCGGTCAGCAGCAGCGTCTGGTCATCGCCCGCACCATCGCCGTGCAGCCGGAAGTACTGCTGCTCGACGAGCCGAGTTCGGCCCTCGACCCGATCTCCTCGCTGAAGGTCGAAGAACTGATCTACGAACTGAAGGCCAAGTACACCATCGTCATCGTCACCCACAACATGCAGCAGGCCGCGCGGGTTTCCGACTACACGGCGTTCATGTACATGGGCAAACTGATCGAGTACGGCGATACCGATACGCTGTTCACCAACCCGGCCAAGAAGCAGACGGAAGACTACATCACGGGCCGCTACGGCTAGTCTGGCCATGTCAGAGCGCGCCAGGCGGCGTCGGCGGAACTTGCCGTACAAATCGTACTGCCTGCGTTCCGCCTCCTTGCCTGACACACTCTGCCAAAGCCCAGACGGGCTGGCGTGGTATTCAATCTACCTGGGTGCGCTGCGCACCAGATCCGCCTAGCGGCAGTCTCCTCGGAGCGAGAACAATGATCAGTAAAGATAGCCACACCCAACACATTTCCCAGCAGTTCAACGCCGAGCTCGAGGAGGTGCGCAGCCACCTGCTGGCCATGGGCGGGCTGGTGGAGAAGCAGGTCAATGACGCGGTGACCGCCCTGATCCAGGCCGATTCGGGCCTCGCTCAGCAGGTGCGCGACGTCGATGACCAGATCAACCAGATGGAGCGCAACATCGACGAGGAGTGCGTGCGCATCCTCGCCCGCCGTCAGCCGGCGGCCTCCGACCTGCGTCTGATCATCAGCATTTCCAAGTCGGTGATCGACCTCGAGCGCATCGGTGACGAGGCGACCAAGATCGCCCGCCGCGCCATCCAGCTGTGCGAGGAAGGCGAGTCGCCCAAGGGCTATGTCGAGGTGCGCCACATCGGCGACCAGGTACGCAAGATGGTGCAGGAAGCGCTCGACGCCTTCGCCCGCTTCGATGCCGACCTCGCGCTGTCGGTGGCGCAGTACGACAAGACCGTCGACCGCGAATACAAGACCGCGCTGCGCGAACTGGTCACCTACATGATGGAAGACCCGCGCTCGATCTCCCGCGTGCTCAGCGTGATCTGGGCCCTGCGCTCGCTGGAACGCATCGGCGACCACGCACGCAACATCGCCGAACTGGTGATCTACCTGGTGCGCGGCACCGACGTGCGCCATCTGGGCCTGGCGCGCATGGCCGAGGAAGTGGAAGGCTCGAAGGAGCGCTGATTCGCGGTCGCGGGGCGGGCAGCGATGTCCGCCCGGCGCCAAAATCTGCGGACAGAGCCGCCGCTGGCGTTGAGGCTCGACCCATCCACCGGCATCGGTGCGCCCGCACGGATGCCGCTCAGGTGCGGATCAGCGCCTCGCTCAGATAATCGATCAGCGCCCGCGTCTTCGGCGGCAGGTGGTGATTCTGTCGCCACAGCAGCCAGGCCGCGCCCTGGTAGGAGCCGGTGTAGCGCCACTGCGGCAGCACCTCGCGCAACTGCCCGTCGGCCAGCGCCTGGGCGGCGGTGAAATGCGGCAGGCAGGTGATGCCCAGACCCGCCAGCGCCACCAGTAACCGCGCCTCGCTGTGGTTGCTGATGTAGCGGCCACGCACCGTCACCGTCTCCTGCAGCTCGCCGCGGCGCAGGTGCCAGCGATTGTCTCCCGCCGTTTCCCCCAGATACAGACAGCTATGGCGCAGCAGGTCCTGCGGATGTTGCGGCTCGCCGTGACGCTGCAGGTATTCGGGGCTGGCGCAGAGCAGCTGGCGTACCGGTCCGAGTGGCTTGCCGGCCAGGCCTTCGGGTGGGTTGTCGGTGACCAGTATCAGCAGGTCGAAGCCGTCCTCGATCAGGTCCGGGCTCTGGTCGCTGATCCGCAGCTGCACATCGACCTCGGGGTAGCGCTGCAGAAAGGCCGGCATCAACGGCCCGACGACGAACTTGCCATAGGCCTTGGGTACGCTCAGGCGCACCAGCCCGCGTGGGCTGCGCATCAGCCGTTCGCCGATGGCGACGGCCGCGTCGGCCGCATCGAGCATATCCCGGCAATGCTGGTAGAACTCCGCCCCGGCCTCGTTCAGCCGCAGCTGGCGTGTGGTGCGTTCCAGCAGGCGCAGCGCCAGGGCCTGCTCCAGCCGTGCCACCTGGCGGCTCACCGCCGACGGTGTACTGCCCAGCAGGCGCGCGGCGCCGGAGAAGCTGCCGGCCTCGACCACCCGCACGAACACGGCCATGTAGGGCAGCAGGGCTGCGCTGTCATTCGTTCCCATGCGGAACAGGTCCTGTGCTGTTTCGCTGGATTATCGACTGCCGCGACAGGCCCGACAATCAGCGCCTGATTGGTGCGGGGATTCGAACATGAAAGGCACGTTGAGACAGGGGCTGTGGCTGGCCGATGGCATGCTGCTGACGGTGGCGCTGATCTGGGGCAGCAGCTATGCGGTGGCCAAGCAGGCGCTGCTGTTCTACCCGGTGCTGGGTTTTCTGGCGATCCGCTTCGGCCTGACCTTTGTCCTGCTGCTGCCGCAACTGCGCGGCGCCGGTCGCCGGGCGCTGCGTCCCGGCCTGCCGCTGGGGCTGGTGATGCTGGCGATCTTTCTCTGCGAGACCTGGGGCGTGATGCTGACCAGCGCCAGCAATGCGGCGTTTCTGATCAGCCTGTGCGTGGTGATCACACCGTTCATGGAATGGCTGCTGCTGCGCCAGCGGCCGCACAACACGCTGTTCCTCGCCTGCGCGCTGTCGCTGGCGGGCGTCTGGCTGCTGACCGGCGGGCCGCAGCTGTCGCTCAATCTCGGCGATGCGCTGATGCTGGCCGCCGCGTTGCTGCGCGCGGTGCTGGTCTGCCTGACTCGGCGATTGACGGCCGGCCGGGAAATCCCGGCACTGGCGTTGACTGCGGTGCAGAGTGGAGTCGTTGCGGCGGGCTGCATCCTGCTCGCCGTGTCGCTGCCGGGCGGACTGCCGGCGCTGCCGGTGGAGCCGGGCTTCTGGTTCGGCACGCTGTATCTGGTGCTGTTCGCCACGCTGTTCGCCATGTTTGCGCAGAACCGCGCGCTGGGGCGCAGCAGCGCAACGCGGGTGTCGCTGCTGATGGGCTCCGAACCGCTGTTCGGCGCGATCATCGCCGGTCTCTGGCTGGGTGAGCGGCTGGGGCCGATGGGCTGGGCGGGTGGGTTGCTGATCATGCTGGCAACGCTGTGCACCCTGGGCATCGGCCGCCAGCCGGCGCCGAGCACGGCCGGCGATGGTGCGCCGGCCCGTGCCTAGCGTGCAGGCACGGCGACAGGCTGGTCAGCCCTGCCGCAGTTCGGTCTGCAGCTCGTCCAGCGCCGTCTGGCGCTCGCCATCCTGCAGGCGGGCGCCGGGGTTGAGCGAGGACCACTCGGGATGCGCGCGACAGCGTTGCAGGGCTTCGGGCAGCTTGCCCTCGCGCCAGCCCTGATCCTGCGGCGTGGCCAGGCGGATCGCCTCGGTGGCGGCGTGCCCCCGAGTCGCGAGCACGGCCAGCAGTTGACGCTGGCGCAGGGCGAGCAGGCGCAGTACGGCGTCGTCGACGCTCAGCTCGCGCTGCCCCTTGAGCTTGCCGAGCAGGCGATTGCCATAGTGCCGCGCGGTCTGCGCGCCGCCGCCGGCAATGGCGCCGAGCAGCGCCGCGGCGCCGAGGGTGATGCCGCCGACCATCAGGTCGACCCCGGCACCGGCCGCGGCACCTGCGGCCATGCCGCCGCCGATCTTCACGCCCAGCTGCTTGAGGGTCTCGGGGTTGAACAGGTCGTCGCCCCAGCGCCCGTCGAGCAGCGGCAGATCACTGGCCGCTGCATCGTCCTGGCGAAAGGCATACAGGCGCAGCAGCGCCTCGACGCAGCGCTGCTCGCGGCGGCGCACGGCATCGTGCAATTCACGAATGGCGCCGCGCTCCAGTTCCGGCTGTGCGGCCACGCTGCGTCGGCAGGCGGCGACATCCACCAGCAGTTCGGCGATCAGTCGCTGGCCGCTGGCCAGGCGTGCGGCAGCCTGGGCCTCGTGATCCTCGATCAGCCGCTGCAGCTTGGGGCGCGCCTGTTCCAGCAGCAGCGCCAGGCTTTCGTACAGCCGGCGCTCACCGTCCACGGGTGGCGCCACGCTGTCGAAGCGCACAAGTGCATGCAGGCCGAGGCGGGCCAGGGCCTGACGCCATTCCTCGTCGCGGTGCCCCGGCTGGGCGACGAAGTTGAGCACCGGCAACAGCGGCTTGCCGCAGCCGGCGAGCACCGCCAGCTCGTCCTTGTACTTGGCCAGCACCGGCTCACGGGCGTCGATCACGTAGAGCCCGGCGTCGCTGGCCAGCAGCTGACGCAGCACCTTGGCTTCCTGCTCGAAGCGCTGGCGTGCCTCGCTGCCGTCGAGAAAGCGCGCGGTGCGTGCCGGGCCGTCGAGGCGCTCACCGGGGCGCTCCAGCCGTTCGAGGTAGTCGAGCAGGGCGATGGCATCTTCCAGGCCGGGGGTGTCGTAGAGCTCCAGCAGCGGCTCGCCGTCCACCGACAGCCGCGCACCCTCGACGTGGCGGGTGGTGCTCGGCCGGTGCGAGACCTCACCGAAGCCGATGTCGCGGGTCAGGGTGCGCAGCAGCGAGGTCTTGCCGACATTGGTATGGCCGACCACTGCGAGCTTCAGGGCTTCAGTCATGTCCGCTCTCCAGCCAGCCCAGAGGCGCAGCGCTTGAGTGGGGAAGGCCAAGGCTGTCCAGTGCCTGGTGCCAGTCATCCAGACGCGCGCTGTCCAGCGCCTCGCCCGGCGGCGCCTGCAGCAGCCAGACGCGAGTGGCTGCGGCGCAGCGCGACAGCTCGCCGATCAGCGCCAGGGTGCCGCGATCCGGCGAGCGTCGGGGGTCACAGGCGATGGCCAGGCGCGCCGGTGGAAAGCGGGTGAGCTGATCGAGCAGGCGCCGGCGCCCCTCGCGGTCGTCGAGGATGCCGGCATCGGCGATGCCCTTGGACAGAGCCGGTGGCCAGGGGCGACTGCCGTCCAGCTCGATGGCCACCAGTACGGCGCCCTCGCTGCCGTCGAGCTGAGCGCCGGCGCTCGGCGCGTGCAGCAGGGCCGGTGCCGCATCACTGATGCCTAGCCGCTCACTCGGCGGCTGCAGGCGTTCGCGGAGCAGACGATAGGCCGGCAGGTTCAGGTCGAGCTTCAACGCGGCACGGCCGCGGCGCCAGCGCCACAGGCTGAAGCCGGCCAATAGCAGTCGCGGCAGCAGCCCGTAGATCAGCAGCACGCCAACCAGCCAGCCGGCCCAGAGCTGGCGGGCACCTTCCAGATCACCGCCGAGTGCGCCGCTGGCGCGGATCTGCCCGGCATCCGGCACGCTGAAGCCGAGCAGTGCCGGCAGCGCGCCCAGGGCCTGGGTCAGGCCGACGAAGGCGCTTTCACCGAGAATGGTGGTCTCCCAGACGAAGCCATAGCGCCGCGTTGCCAGCAGGGCGAGCAAGGTAAGCAGGGCGCTGGCCATGGCCAGCAGCCAGAGGCCGTGTACGCCGACGCCCAACAGCCAGCGGCCCAGCCGATGTCGGTGCAGGATGGTTAGCAAGGCCGGCGCCAGCTGCGCGGCGCTGGCATCGCGGGCGAGTTTTTCGCTCAGCCAAAGCCACAAGCGTCCCAACGCACCGCCACTGTCGCGCGCGAAAAGCAGGCCGAGCAGCCAGCCGAGCAGGGTCAGCAGATTCAGCCCAAGCAGGCTGCCGAGCGCCCAGAATACGTTGACCGGTCGCTGCCCGTCGCCGAGCGCGGTGAAGGCCAGGCCGGCACCGGTGAAGACCGCCAGCAGCGCCAGCACGAAGCCACCCAGGCGTGCGCCCTGATGCCAGTGCAGGAGCGCTTCGACCAGCCCGTCACGGCGCGCCAGCCAGAGTGCACGCTGCTCGATCAGCATGGGGAGATCGCCGCCTTGGGCGCGGGCCTGGCGGTTGGCTTCGTCATCCTCCAGCGGCCCGGCATGCTCTTCGCGCAGGCGCACGGCTTCGGTCAGCCAGAGGCGGTCGAGCGTATCGAGATCAGGGGCGGGGCGGGCTATCACACGGCATCTCGCTGGCGGGTCGTGCCCTGAGGATAACCGCTGCCGTGGGGAACGGGAAAACGGGGAGTCGTTGCGGCTCCCCGCTGTGGCCGTCAGTCGACGTTGCGTACGCGCACGGCGATGTCCGGCTGGTCGATGAACAGACCGTCGATCCCGGCGTCGAGGAAGGCACGAATCTCCGCTTCGCTGTCGCCACGCTCGTGGCGCTTGTCGCTGCTGCGCAGATTGGCCGGCAGGAAGGCGTTCTCGGCGCGGAAGGTGTACGGGTGGACCTTGAGGCCGACGGCATGGGCGGCGGCGACGAAGCCGGTCGGCGTGCCGAGGTTGCCGTTGGCATCACGCGGGATGATGTAGCTCTTCTCCGGACCGACGCCGGCGGCGTAGCGGGAGATGTCCTTGAGCCCGGCCGGCGTGGCCATCTGCGCATAGGTCAGCTTGCTGCCGCGCACCTGCTGGTCGTACGGCTGGCCGGAGCTGAACAGCTGCACCAGGCGCAGCTGGGTCAGGCGGCTGAGGGTCTTGAGGTTGTCCACTTCGAACGACTGGATATACACCGGCGCCTGCCGCCCGACGTAGCCGTTGCGGGTGAGGATGCGCACCAGCGGCTTTTCCATCGCCAGGCCGAGCTGCTGGAAGTGCGTCGGATGCTTGGTTTCCGGGTACAGGCCGATGCGCCGGCCCTGACTGAGCTGCAGGGTTTTCACCAGGTCGATGATCTCCTGCAGGGTCGGGATTTCCAGGCTGCCGTCGAGGCGTGCGTTACCTGGGCGAATATCCGGGATGCGCTCGATGGCGCGCAGGGTCTTCAGTTCGGCGAGGGTGAAGTCTTCGCTGAACCAGCCGGTAAGGGTCGCGCCATCGACCTGCTGGGTGCGCTTGCGATCGGCAAACTCGGGGCGCTGCGAGACGTCGGTGGTCAGGCCCAGTTCGTTGTCGTGTCGGGCGACGATCTGGCCGTCGCGGGTCATCACCAGGTCCGGCTCGATATAGTCGGCGCCCTGGAAAACGGCCAGCGCATAGGCGGCCAGGGTGTGCTCAGGCAGGTAGCCGCTGGCGCCGCGGTGGGCGATCACCAGCGGGGTCGGCTCGCCGCGCGCGGCCTGGTGTTTCGCGGCGTGTTCATCCGCCGCAGCGAAGCCGGCCAGTGGAAGCAGCAGGGTGCAGGCGGTGAGCCAGCGGCGAAGGGGAGCGGTGGTCTTGCGGGCCATTTCGGCATCTCCTCGGTTTGGATGTCACAGCCTGAGGCACTTGCATGACCGGACGTTGACGCTGCGGTGCCGCTTGTATTGCAAGGCGATGAAGCCGACGAACGGCTGACGCTGCGATTTCTGTTCGACTCAATGTGGCCAACAGCGCTGCAGGAAGACACGGCCCTCTGATATTCTCGCCGCCATGAATCAGACCCGCCTTCCCCTCGCCATGATCGCTGCTCTCGCTGAGCGGCACGTGATCGGGCGTGACAACATCATGCCCTGGCACCTGCCCGCCGATCTCAAGCATTTCAAGGCCATGACCCTCGGCAAACCGATCATCATGGGCCGCAAGACCTGGGATTCGCTCGGCCGTCCGCTGCCGGGGCGGCTCAACCTGGTGGTCAGTCGCCAGGCGGATCTGCAGCTCGACGGCGCGGAAACCTTCACCGACCTGGATGCCGCGCTGGTGCGTGCCGAGCAGTGGGCGCGTGAGCAGGGCGTCGACGAGCTGATGCTGATCGGCGGTGCGCAGCTGTACGCCCAGGCGCTGGGGCAGGCGCAGCGGCTGTACCTCACGCGTATCGATGCGTCTCCCGAAGGCGATGCATTCTTTCCGGCCTTCGACGAGGCTGAGTGGCAGTGCGTCGAAAGCCAGCCACATCCGGCTGAGGGCGAGGCACCAGGCTACCGTTTCGAAACCTGGCAAAAACAGAGCTGACCGGCACCCTCTTCGCTTGATCGGCGCCAAATCTTTCGCGGGCCGCAGCTTCTATGCTGGCCCGTCGCTGTCGTAACGAGAAATCTCATGCAACCTGACAAATCCGACGCCCCGGAAGCCGAGCGCGTTGCCGCGATCTTCGTCCGCCACCCGCTGTGGGAGGATGGTCTGGCGCTGCTTACCGGCACCGCACTGGTCGCCCTTGGCATTGCCTTCTACAGCCATGCCGGGCTGCTTACCGGCGGCACCGTTGGGCTGGCGTTCCTGCTCAAGTACCTGGCCGGCTGGTCGTTCGGCCCAGTGTTCTTCCTGCTCAACCTGCCGTTCTACGCGCTGGCGATCTGGCGCATGGGCTGGCAGTTCACCCTGCGCACCGTCTGCGCGGTGGGGCTGGTCTCGCTGTTCGCCGAACTGACCCCGCAATGGGTGCGCTTCGCCGAGCTGAATGTGGTCTACGCCGCGGTGTTCGGCGGGTTCGCCATCGGCATCGGCCTGCTGATCCTGTTCCGCCATCGCGCCAGTCTTGGTGGGGTGAACATCCTCGCGCTGTTCCTGCAGGAGCGTTTCGGCCTGCGCGCCGGCACCTTCCAGATGGGCATCGACGCGCTGATCGTCATGGCCGCGGTGTTCGTCGTGCCGGCGGACAAGGTGCTGCTGTCGGTACTCGGCGCCGTGGCGCTGAATCTGGTGCTGGCGATCAATCACCGCGCCGATCGCTACATGGGCGTCAGCTGAGGCTGATCAGCTCGACCTGTGCATCACCGTCGTTCAACTCCAGCAGCGCCAGGCTGATCGGCAGGCTGAAGCGTCGCGGACCGGCGCTGCCCGGGTTGATGTAGAGCACGCCGTCGCGCCGCTCGACCTTCGGTTTGTGCGAGTGGCCGGCGATCACCACGTCGATGCCGGCGGCGAGCGGATCGATATCCATCTGCTTGAGGTCGTGCAGCACGTGCAGGGTGAGGCCCTCGATGCGCAGGTCGAGGCGTTCGGGCAGCTCTAGCGACCAGTCAGCCGTATCGATATTGCCGCGAATCGCCTCCAGCGGCGCGATGGCGCGCAGCCCGTCGAGCACCTGCGGTTTGCCGATATCGCCAGCGTGAATGATCTGCGCGCAACCCTGCAGCGCCGCCAACGCCTCAGGGCGGAGCAGGCCGTGGGTGTCGGAGATCAGGCCGATGCGCATGTCGGTTTTCCTTGAAAAGACATCGTTAGGGCATCCGACCCTTGGCCGGCCGCTGTGGTTGCGGCAGGCTTGGGACCCTCGGGTCGAGGAGTCTGGCATGGATCGAGTGGATTGCGTGGTGGTGGGTGCGGGAGTGGTCGGGCTGGCGGTGGCACGCGCGCTGGCGCTGGCTGGGCGCGAGGTGCTGATACTGGAAGCCGAGGCGGCTTTCGGCACCGCTACCAGCGCGCGCAACAGCGAAGTCATCCACGCCGGCATCTACTACCCGCAGGGCTCGCTCAAAGGCCGGCTGTGCGTCGCCGGGCGCCGTCAGCTCTACGATTTCTGCGACAGCCATGGCGTGGCCTATCGCCGCTGCGGCAAGCTGATCGTTGCCACCGACGAGGCCCAGATCGCTGCGCTGGAGCAATTGCAGCGGCACGCGCAGGCCAATGGCGTCGACGACCTGCTGTACCTCGATGGGCACGAGGTGCTGGCGCTGGAACCGCAGCTACATGCGGTGGCTGGGCTGCTTTCGCCAAGCACCGGCATCATCGACAGCCACGCGCTGATGCTGGCACTGCTGGGCGATGCCGAGCGCCACGGCGCGGTGCTGGCGCTGAACGCGCCGGTAACGGCGATCACGGCTGGCAGCGAAGGCTTGCAGGTCGAGGTGGGCGGCGCCGATCCGCTGCAGCTGCTGGCCCGCACCGTGGTGAACTGTGCCGGGCATGGCGCGCCCATCCTCGCCGCGAACACCTTGGGGTTGGACCCGGTGGCGCGGCCGCGGCAGTACTTTGCCAAGGGCAGCTACTTCAGCCTGAGCGGGCGCACGCCGTTTCGCCATCTGGTCTATCCGCTACCCGAGCCCGGCGGCCTCGGCGTGCACCTGACCCTGGATCTGGCCGGCCAGGCGCGTTTCGGCCCGGACGTGCAGTGGGTGGAGGATCTGGATTACCGCATCGAGCCTGAACGGGCCGAGGGCTTCTACGCCGCGATCCGCCGTTATTGGCCGGCGTTGCCGGACGCTTCGTTGCAACCGGCCTACACCGGCATCCGCCCGAAGATCAGCGGCCCCGCCGAGGCGGCCGCGGACTTTCGCATCGACGGCCCGGCGCAGCACGGCATCGCCGGCCTGGTGAACCTGTTCGGCATCGAATCGCCGGGCCTGACTGCCTGCCTGGCGATTGCCGAACACGTCCTTGGGCTGCTCGAGCCCACGGCATTGGCAACCTGATCACGGGCTGTCGCCCCCCACGTTGCGGCCCGTCCAGGCGGGTAGCACACTGCAACCCGCCGCGATCGGACGGCGCATCACCGGCAAAAGGAACGTGCATGGAACTGACAGGCGAAGCCCGCCCGCTGAAAGTCTATCTGGCGGTCGGATTGCTCCAGGGTTTGGCGCTCTGGGCGGCCAGCGAGGCGTGGCCGCACGCTGCTGGCTGGCGGGTTCTGTGCTCGGCACTGCTGGCCTTCACGGTGATTGGCGGCTGGCAGGTGCAGCTGCTCTGGGGCGGGCTGCGCGAGGCCGGACGCTGGCGCCTGGTGCTTGCCGCTGCCGCGTTGCCGGCCGTGCTGGCGGGCGGTCTCGCGTTGCAGTTCGAGCAGCCGCGCTGGTATTACCTGGGTGAAACCGTCGGCACCCTGCTGCTCTGGAGCAACCTGATCCTGGCCTATGTGCTGACACCCTTCATCCAGGCGCGGGATATCGGTCATCGCTGGCGTGTCGACTACGCCGCGTTATACCGGCATGCCATCAACAACGGCCTGCTGCTGTTCATGGCGCTGCTTATGCTGGCGGCGTTCTGGCTGCTGATCTGGCTCTGGGCCGGCCTGTTCAAGCTGGTCGGCATCAGGCTTTTCGCAACGCTGTTCGAGTCCTCCGGCTTTATCTGGGTGGCCAGCGCGACGGTCGTCGCCATCGGGCTGTGGATCGGTCTCGAGCGTGGCCAGGTGGTCGATGCGCTGCGCAACGTGCTGCAGGCGATGTGTCGCTTCCTGCTGCCGCTGACGGTGCTGATCCTGCTGATTTTCGTGGTCTGCCTGCCGTTCACCGGTCTGCAGCCGTTGTGGGAAACGCGCCACGCGACGCCGATCCTGCTGGCCATGGTGTTCGCCCATGTCGCCCTGCTCAACGGCGTCATTCAGGATGGCCGGCAGGCGGTGCATTACCCGCGTGCGCTGCGCGTGCTGGTCGACGCCAGCTCCCTGTGCCTGCCGCTTCTGGCTGGTCTTGCGGTTTACGCACTGTGGCTGCGGATCGGTCAGTACGGACTCACGCCTGATCGGGTGGTGGCGGTCGGTGCGACGCTGGTTGCCCTGCTGCATGCGCTGGCGCTGATGGCAGCGGTGCTGCAACGGCGGGATGGCTGGTTGGCGGGCTTGCGCCGGAGCAACCCGCTGCTGGCGCTGGTTTCAGTGGCGCTGTTGCTGCTCATGCATCTGCCACCGTTGAGCCCGCTGCAGCTCAGCGCAGCCAACCAGTACCAGCGCCTGCTCGACGAGCAGGTGCCGGCAGAACGCACCGATCTCGGCGCACTGCGCTTTCAGCTGGGGCAACCCGGTCGCGACCATCTCGAAAAACTGCGCCAGCGCCTGAGCCAACCGGGCGTCGCCGACGCGCGTCGGGAGCAACTGCAGGCGGACCTGCAACGACTGGACGGCGCGGACAACTACTGGAACTGGCGACACGCGCACGACATGGCCAACACCGCTCCCGTGCCATGGATCGGCGAGCCTCTCGAGGATGCCGGTGGCGCGCTGGCACAGGCCATCGCGACACAGGGCTGTGACGAGGACTGCTCCCTGTTTGCCGTCGATCTGGATGACGACAGCCAGTCCGAGGTGCTGCTGCTGCGCGGTGCGCGGCCGCGGATCGTGACGGTGCTGGGGCGTGAGGCGAACGGCAACTGGCGCTGGATCGGCCACCTTCGCAGCGCCGACGAGCAGACCCTCGACGGCGAGACCCTCAAGGAGCAGATCGAGCGCGGTGCCTGGCGAGTGGTGGCGCCGCGTTTCAATGCCTTGGAGATCGACGGCATACGGCTGGAGCCGGCGATTACCGAATAGCGCGCATGAAAAAGCCCGACACAAGGTCGGGCTTTTCCATGCGGCTGCGGCAGGTGATCAGCCGTCCAGCATCGCCTTGTTGCGCACCGCGCCCTTGTCGGCGTTGGTGGCGAGCAGGGCGCAGGCCTTGAGGGCCGTGATCTCTCGGCCGGCATCCTCAGGTGCAGGCGGCCGATCATCGCGGTGTTACGTCAGTTCAGCACCCCCTGCAGAATGGTATAGACGATGCCTGTGGTTACCGCGACCAGTACGATGTCGCTGCCGACCCGACGCCACTCGTAACCCTGATACTGCGGCAATCCTTTCAGCACCTTGGCATCCAGACGCTTGCCATATCCCTTGGGTAGCGGCTTGCCTTGCTGAATTCTGATCTCGGCCGGGAGCGGTCCGCCCCTGCCGATCTGTTCACGACGTTCATGGAAGGCTTGGTGTACCGAGCTGAAGTCTTTGGGCGGTTGCTGGGCGTGGCTCTTCGCCGGGCTTTTCTGCGGCGTTTGTCCTGTTTTGCTCTGCCCTTGTTTCTGACTTTGCGACTGGTTGCTGGGGGCTTTGCCACCGCTCTGCGCGTTACGGCCTTGGCGCATCTCATCGTGGCCCTGCGGTGCTGCCGATAGCAGCGAGCTAATGAATAGCAAGGCGATGGTCAAACTGGCAATCAGGTTTTTATTCATCTTGTTGTTCCTCGGAGGTAACTGAAAGAGGGGGCTGTATGTCTCGTCATTCGGAGATTCCGCCGCCTAGCACTCGGTACAGCGCGATACGGTTGCTCTGCTCGGTCAGCTGCAGGCTAATCAGGTCCTGCTGCGCGGCATACAGCTCGCGCTGCGCATCCAGGGCATCCAGATAGCTGCTGGCCCCGTTGCGATACAGCGCGTCGGCAAGTTGCTGGCTTCTGGCCGTCGCCTCGGTCAGCGCTTGTTGCGCCTCCATGCGCTGGCGCAAGGTGCCGCGCTCGGCAAGCACATCGGCCACCTCGCGGAAGGCGCTCTGCAGGGTCTTTTCATAGGTGGCGTGCTGTATGTCCAGCTCGTGCTCGGCGACCTGCAGATTGGCGCGGTTGGCACCGGCGTCGAAGATCGGCACGCTGATGCTCGGGGCGAAGCTCCAGGCGCCACTGCCACCCTTGAACAGCCCGCTCAATGCCGTACTGCTGGTGCCGGCGCTGGTGGTCAGGCTGATGCTGGGGTAGAAGGCTGCGCGCGCGGCCCCGATATCGGCGTTGGCCGACTTCAAGCCGTGTTCGGCAGCTAGCACGTCGGGGCGCTGTTGCAACAGGCTGGAGGGCAGGTCGGCAGGGACATCCAGCAGCTCGGCGCTGTCTTCGGTCAGTCCACTGGGCAATAACTCCTCGCTCAAGGGGGCACCCACCAGCAGTTGGAGAGCGTTGAGGTCCTGCTGCACCTGGCTCTGGTAGGCCGCCACGTCGACCCGAGCCGACTCCACAGTTGTCTTCGCCTGAGCCAGAACCAGACCCGAGGTGTTGCCCAGAGCATGACTGCGCTGCTGCAGTTCATGGCTGGACTGCTGGCTGGTCAGGGTGTCCTCGGCCAGCTTGAGCAGATCGCGATCGGCGGCCAGGGTCAGCCAGGCATTGGCCACCTCCGCGAGCAGACTGATCTGCGTGCTGCGCCGGGTCTCCTCCAGCGCCAGGTAGTCTTCCAGAGCGGCATCGCTGAGGTTTTGAATACGCCCGAACAGGTCCAGCTCATAGCCACTCAGGCCCAGTTCAGCGCTGTACTGGTGCGTGGTGCTGGCGTCGCCCGTGCCGCTCAGACCGGCTGGGGTGCGGCTGTGAGTACCGCTGCCGCTGGCATTGATGGTCGGCAGTTGCTCGGCGCGCTGTACCCGGTACAGGGCCCGGGCCTTCTCGACATTTAGGGCGGCCACGCGCAGGTCGCGATTGTTGGCCAGGGCCTGATCAATGACCTGTCGCAGCCGCGCATCGAGGAAGAACGTTTGCCAGCCGATCTGCGGGGATGCACTGCCCAGCTCGGCGCGGGTCGGCCATTGCTGGGGGATTGGCGCCTCGGGTTGCTGATAATCGGGGGCCAGGTTTACGCAGCCTGCCAGTAGCAGGGCCGCCAGCAGCGCGGTCAGATGAGATGGACGGATCATGCTTCTACTCCTGTGCCAGTCTCAGCCGGCACGCGTCGTGCAGCCAGGCCAGACACCAGAACGAAGAACAGCGGGACGAAAAAGATGCCCAACACCGTAGAGCTGAACATGCCGCCCAGCACGCCGGTTCCAATGGCCTGACGCCCACCGGCGCCAGCACCGCTGCTCAGTGCAAGCGGTAGCACGCCGAACATGAACGTGAGCGAGGTCATCAGAATCGGCCGTAGACGCTGACGACAGGCTTCCATCGCCGCGCTGACCAGGTCCTGACCCTGCTCGTGCAACTGTTTGGCGAACTCGACGATAAGGATGGCGTTCCTCGCGGCCATGCCGACGGTGGTCAGCAGCCCAACCTGGAAGTACACATCGTTGCTTTGTCCCGCCAGCCAGCTGCCGAGCACTGTGCCGAGCACCCCGAGCGGCACCACCAGCATCACGGCAAAGGGTACCGACCAACTCTCATACAAGGCTGCCAGGCAAAGAAACACGAACAGGATGGAAACCGCATAGAGCAGCGGCGCCTGCGAGCCGGAAAGCCGCTCCTGATAGGACTGCCCGGACCACTCGTAGCTGATGCCGGACGGCAGTTGAGCGACCAGCCGCTCGACTTCGTCCATGGCTTCGCCCGAACTGACGCCGTCTGCAGGGTCACCGACCAGTTCCATTGAGGCGTTGCCGTTGTAGCGCTCCAGCAATGGCGAGGCGAAGCTCCAGGCACTGCCGGCGATTGCGCTGAACGGCACCATTTCGTCGGCTTCATTGCGTACGTACCAGCGACCGACATGTTCGGGCTGCATGCGGCTCTCTATTTCGCCCTGCACGTAGACCTTTTTCACCCGACCGTTGTAGACGAAGTCATTGACGTAGCTGCCGCCCATGGCGGTGCCCAGGGTGCTGTTGACATCGCTGGGGGTCAGACCGTATGCGCCGGCCTTTCGATCGTCGATGGCGATCTGGAATTCGGGTGCATCCTCCAGGCCGTTGCTGCGCACGCCCACCAGCTTGTCGCTCTGCGCGGCCAGGGCAAGGAACTGATCGCGGGCGGCGACCAACGCTTCGTGGCCTACGCCACCGACGTCCTTGAGTTGCAGGTTGAAGCCGGAACTGTCGCCGAGGCCGCGGATAGCCGGCGGCTGCATCACGAAGATGCTCGCATCGCGCAAGCCGGACAGTTCGCCGGTGGCCCGCCGGGCCAGGGCTGCCGCGCTCTGCTCGGTCCCTTCGCGCAGGCTCCAGTCTTTCAGCTTGATAAAGGCACGACCTGAGTTCTGCGCATTGCCGCCCATGCCCATACCGGTGATGGTCACCAGTGAATCCACCTCAGGCTGCGTGAGCATGTACTCGACGAGCTGCTGGGTGGCGGCCTGGGTGCGCTCGTCGGTAGCACCGACCGGCAGCTGGATCATGGCCATCAACATGCCCTGGTCCTCATCCGGCAGGAAGGCGCCAGGCAGGTTTGTATAACCGACTGCCAGCGCGACCAGAACCAGTACATACAGCACAAGCATGCGCGAGCCGCGTCGCAGTACGTTTGCAACGCCACGTTGGTAGCTCGCAGCACTGCGTTCGAATGTGCGATTGAACCAGCCGAAAAAACCTCGGGCCTTATGCGCCTCGCCCCTGACGACCGGCTTGAGCAGAGTGGCGCACAACGCCGGGCTGAGGCTCATTGCTACCAGCACCGAAAGCAGCATGGCGCTGACGATTGTCACCGAGAACTGCCGATAGATCTCCCCGGTGGAGCCGCCGAAGAAGGCCATTGGGATAAACACTGCCGACAGCACCAGGGCAATGCCCACAAGTGCGCCGCTGATTTCGTTCATCGACTTTCGCGTGGCCTCCAGTGGTGATAGCCCTTCTTCAGCCATCACTCGCTCGACGTTCTCCACCACAACGATGGCATCGTCCACGAGCAGGCCGATGGCAAGCACCATGGCGAACATGCTCAGGGTGTTGATCGAGTAGCCGAACAGCGCGAGCACGCCGAAGGTACCGAGCAATACCACGGGCACTGTAATGGCGGGAATCAGGGTGGCGCGCCAGTTCTGCAGGAACAGGTACATGATCAACACCACCAGCACGGTCGCTTCGAACAGTGCCTGCACTACAGCCTCGATCGATAGGCTGACGAAGGGTGTGGTGTCGTAGGGGATGGCCATTTCCAGCTGCATGTCGTCTGGGAATTTGGCTTGCATCTCGGCGAGCTTGAGCTTGACTGCCTCGGCCACGTCCAGCGCGTTGGCGCCAGTAGCCAGCTTGATGCCCATGGCCGCGGAAGGCATGCCGTTGAGCGCGGTGACCACATCGTAGCTTTCGTTTCCGAGTTCGACCCGAGCGACGTCCGAAAGCAGCACCAGCGAGCCGTCACTAGCGCTCTTGAGCACGATGTCGCGGAACTGCTGCACCGTCTGCAGCTTGCTGCGTGCACTGATGGTCGCATTCAGCTGCTGCCCGGCCGAGGCTGGCAGTGCGCCGAGTTGGCCGGCGGAAACCTCAGTGTTCTGCGCCTCCAGGGCGCTGTTGACATCTGACGGCATCAGCGCGTACTGCTCGAGCTTGGCCGGGTCCAGCCAGACACGCATGGCGTAGCCGGAGCCCAATGTTTGCACTTCACCAACCCCGTCGACACGGCTGATCTGGTCCAGCAACTGGCTGTCGATAAAGTCGCCGATATCGGTATTGGTTACGCTCGGACTGCTCGACACGAAGGCGACGATCATCAGAAAGTCGCCGCCGCCCTTGGTCACCGTGATGCCTTGGTTCTGCACCGCTTGCGGCAGCCGCGATTCGGCCTGCTGCAGCTTGTTCTGTACCTGCATCTGCGCCACATCGGCATCGGTTCCTGCGGCGAACGTCAGACTGAGACTGGCGCTACCGGCCGAACTGCTGCTGGCGGACATGTACATCAGGCCATCGAGGCCCTTCATCTGCTGTTCGATCACCTGGGTCACCGAGTCTTCGATGGTCTTGGCCGAGGCACCGGTGTAGGTGGCGGAAATATTGATGGTCGGTGGGGCAATGTCCGGGTATTGCTCAAGCGGCAGCTGGCTGATGGACAGTCCGCCGGCGAGCATGATGACGATAGAGATAACCCAGGCGAAAATAGGTCGGTCGATGAAGAAGCGTGCCATGTCGAGTTCCTCAGTGACTGGCCAGGGGCGCCGCGGCGACCGGGATTTCGATGGCGACCGTGCGAACGCTGTCGCCGACGCGCACCTTCTGTCCGCCCTCGACTATCACCTGGTCGCCGGTAGCGAGCCCCGAGTCGACCCACCACTGGTTGCCGACGCTGCGGCCGATGTTGATCTGCCGCTGTTCGACCTTGCCATCGACTGCCAACAACACGCTTGTGGTGCCGCTGTGCCCGCGGGTCACGGCACGCTGCGGCACCAGCAGCGCCTTTTTATCCACCGCTTCCTCAAGCACGGCGCGTACGTACATGCCCGGCAGTAGCAGGCCATCCGGGTTGGGTACCACGGCGCGCAGGGTGACGCTGCCGGTGCTTTGCGAAACGCTTGCACCGCTGAACTGCAGACGCCCAGCGTGGTTGTATTCGCTGCCGTCTTCCAGGCGCAGCATAATGCGTGCCTCATCGTCGCCAGCCTTGCTCAGGCGGCCCGCAGCGAGTTCGCGCTTTAGACGCAGCACCTCGGTGCTGGATTGGGTGATGTCGACGTAAAGCGGATCGAGCTGCTGAACTGTGGTCAGCGGCGTATCCTGGCTAGCAGTAACCAGCGCGCCTGGAGTGACGCTGGAGCTTTCTACACGCCCAGTGATAGGTGACGTGATGCGGGTGTAGGCCAGGTTGATGCGCGCGCTTTTCTCTGCGGCCTGGGCCGCTTGATAGACCGCCTGGGCGCTCTGCAGGCTAGCTTGGGCATCTTCGTGGTCCTGCTTGCTGATGGCGTCGATCTTCACCAGTTCGGCGTAACGAGTCGCCTTCAGTCGTGCCGAGTCGAGCGCGGCAAGCGCTTCGGCGGTAGTAGCACGGGCCTGATCAAGTGCGGCCTGATAGCTAGCCGGGTCGATCACGTAGAGCACCTCGCCGGCCTTTACTTGCGCACCTTCGGTAAACAGGCGTTGCTGCACGATGCCGCCGACCTGCGGGCGAATTTCCGCGCTCAGCCAGGCCTTGGTGCGCCCTGGCAATTCGCTGGTAAGGCGCTGGGTCTGCGGTTGCAGGGTCATGACGCCTACTTCGGCTGACACAGGCATGAAATCAACCTTGGTCGGAGCGTGCAGCGGCAGAGCAAACAGAGCCAGGAGCACAAGCGCCCCGAGCAGAGCGAGGCAACCCACGACTTTACTGAACGTGCTGAGCATCATTTTCTCCAACCAACGGCAGACCATAGGCTGGAGATGCTGCGGAGCAAATGTGCAGAGAATTTGGAGATTGCAGCAGGTATGTTGAATACCTCGGTGTGGTCGCCCTTAATAACGCCTCGCCCGCTGCTCTGGTCCATCATGAAACTCAGCCTGTCGCGCAAACTCTTCCTTGCAGTGCTCAGTACAGCCCTGTTCGTCGCCCTGGCCATGTTCGTGGCCGGTGGCTGGAGCTTTGGGCGCGGCTTTATCGGCTACATCAACGAGCTGACCGAGCAGCGCATGGCCGTGGTGCTGCCGCGCTTCAGCGAGGCCTATCGCAGCCACGGCAGTTGGGATTTTCTGCGGGACGATCACGATGAATGGTTCCACATGATTCACCCGCAAGATGCCCAGATACGCGCGGGTGCGACCTGGGATCTGCCGGTTTCCGACCTCACTGGTGCGGTGTTCCGCATCTCTTTGCTGGATATGCAACAGCGCAAGGTCATGGGCTTTATTGAGATGGGTGCTGATGCTGTACGCATGCCTGTAGAGGTGGACGGCAAGACCGTTGGCTGGTTGGCCATGGCGCCGTTCCAGAGCGTCACGGAGGTCGGCGGCGAACGCTTGCTGCGCAATCAGTTGCTGGCCAGCCTGGTGGTCGCAGGGATTTCTCTGCTGCTGGCCGCGCTGATCGCAGGGTGGGCGACGCGCCGTCTGCTCGCCCCGGTGCGCCAAGTGGCGGCGGCGACTCATCGTCTGGCAGCTGGCGATTACGCCGAGCGGGTCAGCGTCAGCAGCGACGACGAAGTCGGCCAGTTGGCTGCCGACTTCAACCAGCTGGCTCATACCCTGGAGCGCAACGAGCAGATGCGCCGCGAGTTCATGGCCGACATCTCCCATGAACTGCGCACCCCATTGGCGGTGCTGCGCGGTGAGCTGGAGGCGTTGGAAGACGGGATCCGTACACTCGACCGCGCTTCTCTGCGTTCGCTGCAGCAGGAGGTAGGCCAGATCACCCAACTGGTCGATGACCTTTATGAATTGTCGATGGCCGACGTCGGCGCGCTGACTTACCGCAAGCAGCCACTGGATCTGGTGGAACTGCTGCATGAGAGCCTGCGCGGAGCCGCTGAGCGTTGCCAGGAACAGGGCCTGAGCCTGGAACTGCAGTTACCCCTGACGGCCATTCCCGTACTTGCCGATAGCGCACGCCTACGTCAGCTGCTCGGCAACCTATTGGAGAACAGCCTGCGCTACACCGCAGCAGGTGGGCAATTGCGCATCCACCTGCAAGAGCAGCACGGTCTTATTCTGCTGGACTGGCTCGACTCGGCGCCGGGCGTGGACGAAGCCGACCTGCCACGCCTGTTCGAACGTTTCTTCCGCGGCGAAACCTCACGCGGTCGGGCCAGCGGCGGCTCGGGGCTGGGGCTGGCGATCTGTCACAGCATTGCCGAGGCTCACGGCGGCACACTGGAAGCTCGTCCTTCGCCGCTCGGTGGGCTGTGGTTGCGATTGAGTCTGCCGCGGGAAGCACGCTGATGCTAAACAACGACGAGCTGAACCCCGCCGACATCCTGGTGGTGGAAGATGAACCCAAGCTGGCCGTCCTACTGCGCGACTACCTGCAGGCTGCCGGGCACCGGGTGACCTGCCTGGACGACGGCCTGACGGTGGTGCCAGCGGTGCGAGCGGCCGAGCCGCAGCTGATCCTGCTCGATATCATGCTGCCCGGCCGCGACGGCCTGGATATCTGCCGCGAGCTGCGCAGCTTCAGCGAGGTTCCGATCATGCTGATCACTGCGCGTGTCGAGGAAGTAGACCGTCTACTAGGTCTGGACCTGGGTGCCGACGACTACATCTGCAAACCCTTTAGCCCGCGGGAGGTGATGGCGCGCGTGCGTGCCATCCTGCGCCGCCGACCACCGCAGACTAGCGGCGGCCTGCAGTTGGATACAGCGACCTACCGTGCCAGCTACGCAGGGGTGGAGCTGGACCTGACGCCCGTGGAGTTTCGCCTGCTGCATTGCCTGGCGGGGACTCCGGGCCGAGTGTATTCACGCGACCAGTTGATGAATCGGCTGTACGACGACCACCGCGTGGTCACCGACCGCACTGTGGACAGCCACGTAAAGAACCTGCGGCGCAAGTTGGAACAAGTGGCGCCGCAACAGGAGCTTATCCACTCGATCTATGGTGTCGGCTACAAGCTGGAGCTCTAGGCGCAATATTCCGTTCCCGGATACTGTGTTCCGCGGCGTGCTTGTCTTGCCTACGTCAGTCACCTGCGATTAGCTACCTGTTTGTTTTTTGGCGTTAGCGGCTGAATACGCTACGCAAAAAAAAGCCGCGAGCCCCATCGGGATCGCGGCTTTTTCTACCGGGCGCTGGCGCCCGTTTGGACTCAGCCGTCCAGCATCGCCTTGTTGCGCACCGCGCCCTTGTCGGCGCTGGTGGCGAGCAGGGCGTAGGCTTTGAGCGCCGTGGTCACTTTGCGGGTGCGTGGCTGGGCGGGTTTCCAGCCTTTCTTGTCCTGCTCGATGCGGCGGTGGGACAGTTCTTCATCGCTGACCTGCAGCTGGATGCTGCGGTTAGGAATGTCGATCAGCACCTTGTCGCCGTCCTGCACCAGGCCGATGGCGCCACCAGCAGCCGCTTCCGGCGAGGCATGGCCGATGGACAGGCCCGACGTGCCGCCGGAGAAGCGGCCATCGGTGAGCAGGGCGCACTCCTTGCCCAGTCCCTTGGACTTCAGGTACGAGGTCGGGTAGAGCATTTCCTGCATGCCTGGGCCGCCCTTCGGGCCTTCGTAGCGGATGATGACGATGTCGCCGGCCTTCACTTCGTCATTGAGGATGCCCTTCACGGCGCTGTCCTGGCTTTCGTAGATCTTCGCCGTGCCTTCGAAGACGTGGATGGATTCGTCCACACCGGCGGTCTTCACCACGCAGCCATCCAGTGCGATGTTGCCGTACAGCACGGCGAGGCCGCCTTCCTGCGAGTAGGCGTGCTCGACGCTGCGGATACAGCCGTTTTCGCGGTCGTCATCCAGGCTGTCCCAGCGGGTCGACTGGCTGAACGCCGTTTGCGTCGGAATACCGGCCGGGCCTGCCTTGAAGAAGGTGTGCACCGCTTCGTCCTGGGTCTGGGTGATGTCCCACTGCGCGATGCCTTCGGCAAGCGTCCGGCTATGCACGGTGGGCACGTCGGTGTGCAACAGGCCGCCACGGGCCAGTTCACCAAGAATGGAGAAGATCCCGCCGGCGCGGTGCACGTCTTCCATGTGGTATTTCTGGATGTTCGGCGCGACCTTGCACAGCTGCGGCACCTTGCGCGACAGCGCGTCGATGGCGCGCAGGTCGAAATCGACCTCGGCTTCCTGAGCCGCTGCCAGCAGATGCAAGATGGTGTTGGTAGAGCCACCCATGGCGATATCGAGCGTCATGGCGTTTTCGAACGCGCGGCGGCTGGCGATGTTGCGCGGCAGGACTGATTCGTCGCCCTCGCCGTAATAGCGCTGGCACAGCTCTACGATGGTGCGGCCGGCGCGCAGGAACAGCTGCTCGCGGTCGCTGTGCGTAGCGAGGGTCGAACCGTTGCCGGGCAGGGCGAGGCCAAGGGCTTCGGCCAGGCAGTTCATCGAGTTGGCAGTGAACATGCCGGAGCAGCTACCGCAGGTCGGACAGGCGCTGCGCTCGTATTCGGCGACCTTCTCGTCCGAGGCGCTTTCATCGGCAGCGATGACCATGGCGTCGACCAGGTCCAGGCCGTGGCTGGCCAGCTTGGTCTTGCCGGCTTCCATCGGACCGCCGGAGACGAACACCACCGGGATGTTCAGGCGCAGCGCGGCCATCAGCATGCCGGGGGTGATCTTGTCGCAGTTGGAGATGCAGACGATGGCATCGGCGCAGTGCGCGTTGACCATGTACTCCACCGAATCGGCGATGATCTCGCGCGAAGGCAGCGAATAGAGCATGCCGTCGTGGCCCATGGCGATGCCGTCGTCGACCGCGATGGTGTTGAATTCCTTGGCCACGCCGCCGGCTTTTTCGATCTCGCGGGCGACCAGCTGGCCCAGGTCTTTGAGGTGCACGTGGCCGGGCACGAACTGGGTGAAGGAGTTGGCGATGGCGATGATCGGCTTCTTGAAGTCTTCATCCTTCATGCCGGTGGCGCGCCACAGCGCGCGGGCGCCGGCCATGTTGCGGCCGTGCGTGGAGGTTTTCGAACGGTAATCAGGCATGACGGTTCCTGCGGCTAATCAGGTAATCGGAGGTATGCGTATGGTGAGCAACGCCTGTGCCGGATGCAACGGAGGATGACCGTGCGTTCGGAAGGGGCCGGGTCGAGGCGGGTAGACGCTCGTAGGGCCTGGGCTCAGAGTCCGCCGTGTGGTGAATGGCGAGATATCACCGATTCTACGCACGTTCCGGCAGCCGGGCCAGGCGGGACGATTGCCGGTCCTGCGCTACCCCGCATGCCAGCGGCCCGGAGCGGCTGGATCGGGCGTGAGGCCTGCGCATCGGCCGCCTTTTTCGGCGTATGACCGCCGGTCCACTTGACTGGCAGGTCGAGGATCGCTCGCTAGAGTCCAAACCCGACCGTTTCGCTGGTGACTGCACCTTGTCTTGCCGCTGGCCAGCGAGCGGTCGCCTCGCCATGGGTGCGCGTTCTGCGGAGTAGCGGGCAGCCGATGATGGGCGAGGCGTCCTTATACCAACGATAAGAACGAGGAATGCAGATGCACAAATTCACACGTCGATACCTGAGCGCCGCTGCTCTGGTGGCCCTATCCGCAACCGCCGTCGCCGCACCCCTGCCGGACACACCCGGAGCGCCATTCCCCTCGGTTTCGAGCTTCGACAATTCCGGCCCCTACGCCGTCACCAGTCAGAGCGAAGGGCCGAGCTGCCGCATCTACCGGCCACGCACGCTGGGCCAGGATGGCGTCAGGCATCCGGTCATCCTCTGGGGCAATGGTACCGGCACCGGGCCGACGACTTATTCAGGGCTGCTGACCCACTGGGCCAGCCATGGCTTCGTGGTGGCCGCGGCGGAAACTTCGAATGCCGGCACCGGGCGCGACATGCTGGCCTGCCTCGATTACCTGGTACAGGAAAGCAATCGCACCTACGGCACCTACGTCGGCGTGTTGAACACCGGACGCGTCGCCACATCGGGCCATTCCCAGGGTGGCGGTGGCTCGATCATGGCCGGGCAGGATGATCGCGTGAAGGTCACCGCGCCGATCCAGCCGTACACCATCGGTCTTGGCCATGACTCGTCGTCGCAGCGCAATCAGCGCGGGCCGATGTTCCTGATGTCCGGCGGTGCCGACACGATCGCCATCCCCTATCTGAATGCGCAGCCGGTCTATACCCGCGCCAATGTGCCGATCTTCTGGGGGGAAAGGCGCTATGTTAGCCACTTCGAGCCAGTGGGTGATGGCGGGGCCTATCGCGGACCGACGACGGCCTGGTTCCGTTATCACCTGATGGACGACGAGAGTGCGCGTGGCACCTTCTACGGACGTTTCTGCGGGTTGTGCACCAGCCTGTTGTGGAGCGATCAGCGCAAGGGCATCGAGTAGCACCGCACGTTGAAACCTTCGCCCGCACTGCCGGGCGAAGGTTTCATGGCGATACGGTAGGCGCGTGTGCCGTTCCTCAGCTGTTGGGCAGGATGCGGCAGGTCAGGCTCTTGATGTAGCGGGTTTCCGGGATCGCCGGGTGCACCGGATGATCCGGACCCTGGGCGCCGCGTTCGAGCTGCTGGATATTGCGGTCCAGATGGCGCGCGCTGCCGAGCAGGATGTTCTGCAGGTGATCTTCTTCCAGGTGCATGGAGCAGCTGGCGCTGACCAGGATGCCGTCCTTGTTCAGCAGGCGCATCGCGGCTTCGTTGAGGCGGCGGTAGGCAGCCTCGCCGTTCTTGATGTCCTTCTTGCGCTTGATGAAGGCCGGCGGGTCGGTGATGACCACGTCGAAGCGTTCCTCGGCGTTCTTCAGTTCCTTCATCGCCTCGAAGGCATCACCCTCGACGCAGGTCATCTTCTCCGCCATGCCGTTGAGTGCGGCGTTGCGCTCCACGCCATCCAGGGCGAAAGCCGAGGCGTCGACGCAGAACACCTCGCTGGCACCGAAGGCCGCCGCCTGCACGCCCCAGCCGCCGATGTAGCTGAACAGATCGAGTACGCGCTTGCCCTTCACGTAGGGCGCCAGGCGCGCGCGATTCATGCGGTGGTCGTAGAACCAGCCGGTCTTCTGGCCCTGCAGCACCGGCGCCTCGAACTTCACGCCGTTCTCTTCCAGCGCGACCCACTCCGGCACCACGCCGAACGCCGTATCGACGTAACGCTCCAGACCTTCGGCATCGCGGGCGCTGGAGTCGTTTTTCCACAGCACGCCGCGCGGCTTGAGCACCTGGACCAACGCCTCCAGCACGGCATCCTTGTTGCGCTCCATGGTGGCCGACGCCAGCTGCACCACCAGATGGTCGTGGAAGCGATCCACCACCAGGCCCGGCAGAAGATCGGAATCGCCATAGATCAGGCGGTAGCACGGCTGATCGAACAGGCGATCACGCAGCGACAGGGCGACCTGGATGCGATGCACCAGCAATGACTTATCCAGGCTGTGCTTGAGATCGCGTGACAGCAGGCGCGCGCAGATCAGGTTGTTCGGCGATACCCCGACGATGCCCAGCGGCTTGCCGCCGGCGGCTTCGAGCACGGCCTGATCCCCGGCAACGAAGCCCGCCAGCGGCGTGGCCGCGGTGTCCACCTCGTTGCTGTAGACCCACAGATGGCCGGCGCGCAGGCGGCGATCGGCATTGGCTTTGAGGCGCAGGCTGGGCAGGGTCATCGGCGGGGCTCCGGGAAAAAGACGGGCATTCTAAACGAGCGGCAGGCCACGCGCGCCGGCGCTGCCGGAAATTCCTCGCAGCGCCTGCCGCGCATCGTCCGGTCAGGCGGACAGGGCTTGAATCAGCGCCTGGCTGAACGCTGGGATGTCATCCGGCTTGCGGCTGCTGATCAGCTGACCGTCCACCACCACCTCCTGGTCCACCCAATCGGCGCCGGCGTTCTTCAGGTCGTCGGTAAGCGATGGCCAGCTGGTCATGCGCTTGCCCTTGACCAGTCCGGCCGAGATCAGCAGCCAGCCGCCGTGACAGATCACCGCGATCGGCTTGTTCGCCGCGGCGGCGTCGCGTACCAGCTTTTGTGCGCTTTCGTCGGTGCGAATGGTGTCGGAGTTGACCACCCCACCGGGCAGCAGCACGGCGTCATAGTCATTCATATCGAGGTCGTCGAAGGTCTTGTCCACGTGAAACTTGCTGGCCGGCGTGGTGTGGTTCCAGCCGGTCACTTCGCCATTCTTGGCGGAGACGATCTGGGCTGTCGCACCGGCCTTCTCCAGCGCTTCCTGCGGCCCGGTCAGCTCGACCTGCTCGAAGCCTTCGGTCACCAGGATTGCCACGCGCTTGCCGTTGAGGGGGTGGGTCATGAGCATGCCTCCGTCTGTCTGTCGGTAACGCTCGCCGAATGCGAGTCACTTGAAATGGGACCCGCATCTCAGCCAAAGTTCGCCCTTTCGTGCCGATGGCACTTTGCCTTCTCGTCGAGCGACCCCTCATGGCCGTTGAACTCTCCGCCGAACAGATCCGCCGGGTGCTGCAAGGCATCAGCGTGCCGCCGCAACCGCAGATCATGGTCGACCTGCAGATGGAACAGGTCATGCCGGTGCCCGATCTGAAAGCCATCGCCCGGCTGATCAGTCAGGACCCGGGGCTTTCCGGGGCGCTGCTCAAGCTGGTCAACTCGCCGCATTTCGGTCTGGCCAACCGCATTGCTTCCATCCAGCAGGCGGTGAACCTGCTGGGCTGCAACTCGGTGATCAACCTGATCAACGCGCAGTCAATCAAGGGCGAGATGAGCGACGAGACCATCGTCACGCTCAGCCGCTTCTGGGACAGCGCGCAGGACGTGGCCATGGCCTGCCTGACCCTGGCCAAGCGCATCGGCTACCAGTCGCCGGACGAGGCCTACACCCTCGGGCTGTTCCACAATTGCGGCATCCCCCTGATGCTCAAGCGCTTCCCCGGCTACATGAGTGTGCTGGAAGAGGCCTATGCCAGCACCGGGGACGGCCAGCGCATCGTCGATATCGAGAATCGCGTGCTCAGCACCAACCATGCGGTGGTCGGCTACTTCACCGCCAAATCGTGGAACCTGCCGCTGCACCTGTGCGATGCCATCGCCAATCACCATAACGCGCTGTCGCTGTTCGCCGACGACTCGGGACGCGACGCGCCGATCAAGACGCTGCTGGCGATCCTCAAGATGGCCGAGCACATCTGCGCCTGTCATCGGGTGTTGGGCGCGCAGCCGGACGATCACGAGTGGGACAGCGTGTCGCAGCTGGTGCTCGAGTACGTCGGGCTGTCGGAATACGATTTCGTCTGCCTCAAGGAAAGCATCCGCGAGCTTGGCGTGGGCTGACGGCCCGGCGCCGGCCTGCTAAGGTCGGCATCCCTTCGCTGTATCCAACGTCCCGCCATGCCCGAACTTCCCGAAGTCGAAACTACCCGCCGTGGTATCGAGCCATACCTTGTCGGTCAGCGTGTCAGCCGCGTGCTGGTGCGTGACCGGCGGTTGCGCTGGCCGATCCCGGAAGACCTCGATGTGCGTCTGTCCGGCCAACGCATCCAAGCCGTCGAGCGTCGTGCCAAATACCTGCTGATCAAGGCCGAGAGCGGCACGCTGATCGTTCATCTGGGCATGTCCGGAAGCCTGCGTCTGGTTGACGCGGAATTGCCGGCGGCCAAGCACGAGCACGTCGATATCCTGCTGGAGTCCGGCCAGGCGCTGCGCTACACCGATCCGCGGCGCTTCGGCGCGATGCTCTGGAGCCACGAGCCGCTCGCCCATGTGTTGCTCGCCAGTCTCGGGCCCGAGCCGCTCGGCGAGGATTTCGACGGTGACCGTCTGTATAGGCTGTCGCGTGGGCGCAGCATGGCGGTCAAGCCGTTCATCATGGACAACGCGGTAGTGGTGGGCGTCGGCAACATCTATGCGAGCGAGGCACTGTTCGCCGCCGGGATCGATCCGCGGCGGCCGGCCGGGAGCATCTCGCGAGCGCGTTACCTGAAACTGGGCGAGGAAATCCGGCGGATACTGGCGATGGCCATCGAGCGTGGCGGCACGACCTTGCGCGATTTCGTCGGCGGCGATGGCAAGCCCGGCTATTTTCAACAGGAGCTGTTCGTCTACGGGCGGGCCGGCGAATTCTGCAAGAACTGCGGCGGCACGCTGCGTGAGATTCGCCTCGGTCAGCGCGCCAGCGTGTATTGCGCTCGCTGCCAGCGTTGAGCGGCTGGCGGAACTGTGCATGCGTTGACGGCGTTCACGCTCAGCGTGCCCCGGCCACTGCTATAGTGGCCGCCACAACTAAAAATTGCCGCGTTTCGCACATCTGAAGGACCACACCATGAATCTGTTCCGCTCTACCGCTGCTGTCTTGGCACTGACCACTGGCCTGCTGGCGCTGCCGGCACATGCGGAGTCGGTCCCGCAGAACGCCAGTGGTGATCCGATGTACTCCGTAGAAGCGCCCAAGGCCTACTCCATGGTCGGTGACCTGATCATCGCCCGCCCGCTGCTGATCGCCGCGACTGCCATCGGCGCCGGTGTTTTCGTTGTCAGCCTGCCGTTCACCGCCTTGGGCGGCAACGTCGGCGAGGCTGGCAAGGCTCTGGTCGTCGAGCCGGGCAAAGCGGCGTTCGTACGCTGCCTGGGCTGCACCACCAGCGGTTACAACGCCCAGCGTTGATCGACGTCATCCGCATCGCGACTGGCAGGGCCTGAGCCTTCCGGTCGCGGTGTTGCTGCAGTAGGCTTCGCCTCCCATCCCGCGCCGCGAAGCCCCCTCCTTGAACAGCCGCTTCTTCAAGACATTTTTGCCCATCGTGGGCCTGTTGATGTTGTCCTGGTCGTTCTGGGCCAGTGACGGATGGCTCGAGCTGTGCGCGGGACTCGCCCTGTTCCTGTTCGGCATGCAATGCCTCGAAGAGGGGCTGCGCCAACTGGCCGGTAGCAAGCTCGAACAGCTGCTGACGCGCAGTACGGCGACGCCGCTCAAGGGCCTGATGTTCGGCATGAGCGGCACCATGCTGCTGCAGTCCAGCACGCTGGTCTCGTTGCTCACCATCGCGTTCATCAGCACCGGGCTGATCAAGCTTGCCGGCGGTATCGCCATTCTGTTCGGCGCCAATCTCGGCTCCACCACGGGTATCTGGCTGCTGGCACTGGCCGGGCAGAACGTCAGCCTGAGTCCGCTGGCCTTGCCGCTGCTGGTTTTCGGGGTGCTGGCCAGCTTCACCGGCGACAAGGGCAAGGCGGCCGGTCGTATCGTGCTCGGCATCGCCTTCATCTTTCTCGGCATCGATCAGATCAAGACCGGTTTCTCCAGCTTCGGTGGCATGGACCTGTCGCAGTATCACGCTGGCGGTCTGGCCGGGCAGCTGATGTTCGTCGCGATCGGCCTGTTTGCCACGGTGGTGCTGCAGTCCAGCCATGCCACATTGATGCTGACGCTGACCGCTTTGGCTACCGGCCAGCTGGATCTCGGCCAGGCGCTGGCGACGGCGATCGGCGCCAATGTCGGCACGAGCGTCACCACTGCGTTCGTCGGCTCGCTCGGCGGCAACCGCAGTGGTCAGCGCCTGGCGCTGGCCCATGTACTGTTCAACGTGACTACCGCCGTGCTGGCCATCGCGCTGCTGCTGCCGTTGACCTGGCTGGTCGAGTGGCTGGTCGCGCCGCTGGGCCTGGCTGAAAACCGCCTGATTCAGCTGGCGCTGTTCCATACGCTGTTCAACGCCATGGGTGTGCTGCTGTTCTGGCCGTGGCAGGCGCAGCTGGCAAACCTGCTGTTGCGCGTGTTGCCCGAGCGAGTCGAACCGACGGTGCTGATCACCGAACTTGCGCCTGCTAGACCGGAGGAGCCGACCCGCGCGCGCTACCTGAATGACCGTGCGCTGGACTCCGCGGATGCTGCCGCCAGCGCCGTGGCGCAGGAGCTGCAGCATCTGGCGCGCCTGAGCCTCGAGGTGATCTGCCATGCCACCTATCTGCCGGTGGACCAGCTGCGCCAGCAGGGACGGATTGACGAGGCGCTGATCAACGCGAAGCCCGACGCCCAGGCCCTGGATGCCGAGCGGCTGTATCAGCGGCACATCAAGGGCGTGTATTCCGATCTGCTGACCTTCATGGGGCGTCTGGAGCTGCCGCTGGACGAGAGCCACCAGGCGTTCTGGCTGAGCTGCCAGGTTGCGGCGCTGCAGCTGGTGGACGCGGTCAAGGATGCCAAGCACCTGCAGAAGAACCTCGGACACTACCTGCGCACCGATGACTCCGCGGCGCGCCAGGCGTATGTCGAGCTGCGTCGGCATTTGCTGGAGTCGTTGCGCGAGATCCGCGCGCTCAACCACTCGGAGCTGCCCGATGAGCTATGGCGCGAGCGCTTGAACTGGCTGGACGAGCGCGCTGCGAAGTTCGATGCGGAGTTTCGCCGGCGCCTGTTCGAGTCGATCCGCAACCAGAAGCTGGACGGCTTGCAGAGCAGTTCGCTGATGAACGACCTGGGCTACGCCAGCCGTATCATCCAGAGTCTGCGCAACGCCTTGCTGCTCGGCGAGGGCCATGAGCTGACGCGGCAGCTGCGTCAGCTCGCTGAGGACGAAGGCCCGGTCATTCTGCAGCTGTAACCGGCTCGCGGCGTGCCGGCACCATCAGTGCCTGGCCGATGCCGCGCGGGTCGCTGGCCGCCTCGACCGTGCCGCTCGGCTTGTGCCAATAGAGCACCTGCTGGTTGCCGTAGTCGCGTTCGATCAGCCTGGGCTGGTGGCCGCGCGCGCGCAGGGCGTCCAGCTGCGCCGGGGTGAAGGCATCGGCTTCGTACTGCAGTACGTTGGGCAGGTACTGGTGGTGATAGCGCGGCACTGCCGGCCAGGCCTGCACCGGTTCGCCATCCAGGTAAGACAGTGCCGAAAGCAGCACCATGCTCGGGATGCGGCTGCCGCCGGGCGTGCCAAAGGCGGCGAACTCCTCGGCGCTTTCGATGAAGGTCGGGCTCATGCTCGACAGCGGCCGCTTGCCGCCGGAGATGGCATTGGCGCTGCTGCCTTTCAGGCCATAAGCATTGCTGCCATCGATGTCGGCGGCGAAATCGTCCATCTCGTCGTTGAGCAGCACACCGGTGCCGGGCACGGTGAAGGCGGCGCCGAACATCATGTTCAGCGACAGCGTCGCCGCCACCGCATTGCCTTCGGCATCGATCACCGCGAAGTGAGTGGTGTGCTCGCCCTCGCGCCAGCGTGGCGCGGGCGGCAATGCGCTGCTCGGCGTGGCCCGATCAGGGTCGATGGAGCTGGCGAGCTGGTCGAGGTACTGGTCTGAAAGTAGATGTCGCAGTGGTGACGCGACGAAATCCGGATCGCCCAGTTGCCCGCGGTCGCGATAGGCCCGGCGCAACGCCTCGACCACCAGGTGACTGCGTTGCAGCGGTTCGGCGTCGCGCCAGGACAGGCGTTCGAGAATGCCCAGGCTCTGCGCGAGGATCATGCCGCCGGCTGACGGCGGTGGTGCGCCGATCAGCTCACGACCATTGGCGAGGGTGAAGCGTAGTGGCTCGCGCTCGACGGTGTGGTAGTCGGCCAGATCCTCCAGCGACCAGATGCCGCCGGCGGTGCGCACGCCTTGCACCAATTTCTTCGCGAACTCGCCGCGGTAGAAACCGTCGTGACCGTGCCTGGCCAGGCGCTCCAGGGTTTGCGCCAGCTCCGGCTGGCGCAGCAGATGGCCTTCGGCTGGCAGGTCGCCGTCGTGGAGAAACAGCCGCGCGCTCTCCGGATCGTCACGCAACGCCGCGAGGCGCCAGCCGGCGCGCTGGCGATAGACGGCATCCACCGCAAAGCCGTCGCGGGCCAGGGCGATGGCCGGCGCCAGGGTAGTCTTCAGGGGCAGGCGGCCGCGCTTCTCCGCGAGCTCGACCAGTGCGGCCGGCGTGCCAGGTATCGCCGCGGCCAGCGGGCCATTCAGCGAAAGTTCGCGGCGGATCTTGCCCTCGCGCAGGTACAGGTCCGGCGTGGCGGCGGCGGGTGCGCGCTCGCGGGCGTCGAGGAAACTGTGGTGGGGGGATTCGCCGGCTTCGCGCAGCAGAAAGAAGCCGCCGCCGCCAAGTCCGGAGCCGTATGGCTCGACCACGGCCAGGGCGGCGCTGACTGCAACGGTGGCATCGAAGGCGTTGCCGCCGGCTTCGAGAATGCGCCGGCCAACTTCACTGGCCAGCGGATGGGCCGTGGCGACGGCGCCGTTTGCAAGAGGGTTGCCCTGGGCCGCGCAGGCCAGCAGCAGGAGGGCGGCGAGACAACCCTGGAGGCCCCTGAGCAGGCGGGTCCTTCGGGTCGGTCGCCGCGAGAGCATCACGCCTTGCCGGTGATGATCAGGTACTTCTGCATCAGTTCGTCCTTGCTCTCGACGTTGTTCTCGTCGAGCGGGATGCAGTCTACCGGGCAGACCTGCTGGCACTGTGGCTCGTCGTAGTGGCCGACGCATTCGGTGCAGAGGTTGGGGTCGATGACGTAGATTTCCTCGCCCTGGGAAATGGCGCTGTTCGGGCACTCTGGCTCGCACACATCGCAGTTGATGCAGTCATCGGTGATTTTCAGGGACATCCAGCGAACTCCTGCCGTGGCTCGAACCACGGCACAGCAATATTACGACCGGTCAATTGTGCCGCATCGCCGGCCAGCGTGCACTCGACGCGGCCCGGCGGGCATCGTCAGTTCTGGCCGAAGCGCTCGTGCAACGCGCTCATCACCGCCGGATGGACGAATTTGGATACGTCACCCTTGAGCGAGGCAATCTCCCGAACCAGCGTCGAGGAAATATAGGAGTACTTTTCCGACGGCGTGAGGAACAGGCTTTCCACATCGGGCGCCAGCTGGCGGTTCATGTTGGCCAGCTGGAACTCGTACTCGAAGTCCGAAACCGCACGCAGCCCGCGCAGCAGGATATTGGCCTGCTGCTCCTTGACGAAGTGCGCCAGCAGCGTGGAGAAACCCATGACCTTCACGTTCGGCAGGTGCTTGGTGACTTCTTGAGCCAGCGCCACACGTTGCTCGAGCGGGAAAAGCGGGTTCTTCTTGGGGTTGGCCGCCACGGCGATGATGACCTCGTCGAACAGGCGCGAAGCGCGTTCCACCAGATCGGCGTGGCCCATGGTGATGGGATCGAAGGTTCCCGGATACAACACTCGATTCATCGCGGCGTCCTGACGCATGCGTGGGGGTGTGGATGGTAGCGGCTCGGTGTCGACAGCGTAAAGCCTGAATGCCATGCCGCGATCTGTCGTGAATGACAGTCAATCTCAGGACTTCTGCAGGCGATCACCCAGTTCCGTGGCGAGTTTGGCGCACAGCGCATAGATCGACAGCTGGGGATTGGCGCCGATGCTGGTGGGGAACAGTGAGCCGTCGTGTATCGACAGGTTGGCCAGCTGATGGTGCCGACCGAGGCTGTCGGTGACGGCCCGGCGTGGGTCATCACCCATGGCGCAACCGCCCATGACGTGGGCGCTGCCAAGACGGGTGCGGTACAGCGCAAGTTCCAGACCCTCGATCAGCTCCCGGGCGGCGCGGGGCGTGCGCACGTAATGGGCGTCGGCATGCAGGGGCAGCACGGCGCGCGCACCGGCGGCGAACTGGATCTCGGCCATGCTCAGAAAGGCACGGCGGATACCGTTCCAGGCATAGTCGGTCATGCGGTAGTCGAGCACCGGGCTGCCGTCGCTGCGCAGCTCGACCGTGCCCTCGGCGCTGTCCTGATGAAAGCCGTCGCGCTGCAGGGCGATCATCGCGTGGGTATGCGGCAGCTCGGCCATGCGCTGCGCATTCTCCGGGCCGAAGTCGCCGAGCAGGGTGGCCGCGAGCGCGGGATGGATGGGCGGTACTTCGAGCTTGTAGCCCGCCGGCCCGGCAATCCCGTCGCGCCACTGGAAGTGGTCGGAATAGATCGATTGTGGCGCGCCGCTGAAGGCGTCGATGCGCTCGTCGAATTGCGCCGCGGAGAAGTTGGTCAGGTGCAGGAAGGTGCGCTTGCCGACGCGCTGGTGCGGGTCGGGCGTCTGCGAGCGCAGCAGCAGTGCCGGTGTGTTGATGCCGCCGCCGGCGAGTATGTAGTGCCTGGCGACGACGTGGATGCGCCGCCCGTTCGGTTCCACGCAGCGGTCGTCCATGCCCAGACAGTCCAGGCCGACGACCCGCTCGCCCTGCATCAACAGGCGTTCGGCGCGCGCGAGGTAGAGCAGTGCGCCGCCCTTATCCAGCAGCGCCGGAATGCTGGTGACCAGCATCGACTGCTTGGCGTTGGTCGGGCAGCCCATGCCGCAATAGCCTAGGTTCCAGCAGCCACGCACGTTGCGCGGGATCACCGCCCAGTGCTGGCCGAGGCTTTCGCAGCCGCGCTGCAACACCGCGTTGTTGGCATTCGGCGGCACGGCCCAGGGCGCGATGCCGAGGCGCTGTTCGATGCGTTCGAACCAGGGTTGCAGCGCCTCGACCGACAGCCCGCTGACGCCATGCTCGCTGGCCCAGTGCTGCAATGTTTGCGGCGGTGTGCGAAAGCTCGAGGTCCAGTTCACCAGCGTGGTGCCGCCGACCGCGCGGCCCTGCAGGATGGTGATGGCGCCGTCCTTGCTCGTGCGGCCGATGGCTTCCTGATAGAGCGAGCGGTAGGCACTGGCTTCCTGCATGTCGAAGTCGTTGCTGGTGCGCAGCGGGCCTTCTTCGATCAGCAGCACCTTGTAGCCCGCGGCGCTCAGCACCTCCGCACTTGTGGCGCCGCCTGCGCCGCTGCCGACGATGGCGACGTCGGCCTCCAGGGTCAGATCGTCCTCCAGTCGCGAGCCGTCGTATGTGGTCCAGCCACGGGCAAGGCCTGCAGCAAACAAGTCGGGAACGGGCACGGATGCCTCCTGTCAGTCAGACCTTCGGCGGTCCGGGATAACCGCAGTGCGCCCAGGCGGCGGGGCAGGCGTACCAGGCCATGAGGATCATCTGCAGCAGCGAGGCAAGGCCCTGGCGCAGCAGGGCGAGCGAGCTGTTTTGCCAGCGCTGCAGGAACGCGCGTATTTGATCATCGGAGGCTACCTCCCAGCCGCTCCAGATTCCGGTCAGCGGCCCGCGGGTCAGTGGCAGGCTGAGTACGTCGAACAGCTGGCGTACCTGGCTTAGCAGCGCGGGCGACAAGTGGTGCAGGCCCAGGTCAAGGCTGACGAGGGTGGTCTGCACGGCCTGCGGCATGTTACTGGGCGCCGTCGAGCCTTCCAGCAGCAACGGCGTTAGTCGGCGCAGCATGGGCAGATCGCTGTCACGCAGCACGAAGAAGCCGCTCGCCGCGCCGTTCGCCGAGGCGCTGAGGGTCCGGCTGAGCAAGCCGCCGCCGGCCAGGAGCGCGCCGCCGAGTAGCCCGACCTTGAGCAGGCCGCGGCGATTGAGAGACAGGTCGTGCATTGCTTCAGCCACGCATCAGCGGATGAACAGCGCATAGATCAGCCTCTGCCACCACTTGCCGTAGGGCGGGTAGATCAGCCGGGCAGCATTGAAGCGCTGCTTGATGAATACACCCTTGGCCTTGCTGAAGGTGAGGAAGCCTTCGTGGCCGTGGTAGTGCCCCATGCCGGAGGGGCCGATGCCGCCGAAGGGGAGGCCGTCCTGGGCGACGTGCAGCAGGGTATCGTTCAGGCACACGCCGCCGGAGTGGGTGGTTTGCAGCATGCGCTGCTGCTCGCTGCGGTCGTAGCCGAAGTAGTACAGCGCCAGCGGTCGTGGGCGCGTGTTGACGTAGGCCAGCGCCTCTTCGAGATCGTCGTAGGGCACGATCGGCAACAGCGGGCCGAAGATTTCCTCCTGCATCACGCGCATGTCGTCTGTGGTGTTCAGCAGCAGGCAGTGCGGCATGCGCCGTTGCTGCGCCTCGGAAAACAGCGGCACGACATGCGCGCCCTTGGCCTGCGCATCGTCGAGGTAGCCCTGCAGTCGCGTCAGCTGACGCACATTGATGATCGCGGTGTAGTCGGGATTGTCCGCAAGGCTCGGATACAGACGCTGTACCGCCTCACGGTAGGCACCGACGAAGCCCTCGACACGCTCGCGCGGCACCAGCACATAGTCCGGCGCGACGCAGGTCTGTCCGGCGTTCATGCACTTGCCGAAGGCGATGCGCTCGGCGGCATCGGCCAACGGGACGCTGGCCGAGACGATCGCTGGCGACTTGCCACCGAGCTCCAGCGTCACCGGTGTCAGATTTTCCGCTGCCGCGCGCATCACCTCGCGGCCGATGTGCGTCGAACCGGTGAACAGCAGGTGATCGAACGGCAGCCGGGCGAAGGCCTGCCCGACCTCTACATCGCCGAGCACCACCGCTACCTGATCTTCAGGGAAGATCTGCGCCAGCAGCTCCTTGAGCAGCTGCCCGGTGGCAGGCGTCGATTCGCTCATTTTCAGCATCACGCGATTGCCGGCGGCGAGCGCGCCGATCAGCGGCCCGATGGCCAGATAGAGCGGGTAGTTCCACGGCACGATGATGCCGACCACGCCCAGCGGCTGGTAGACCACCCGTGCGCTGGCTGGCTGGAAGGCGAGGCCGACATGCCGGCGTGAGGGTTTCATCCAGCGCCGCAGGTGACGGCTGGCGTAACGGATGCCGTGCAGGCTGGGCATGATTTCCGCCAGCAGGGTTTCGTCGGCCGAACGATGACCGAAATCCGCAGCGATTGCCTCGATCAGCGCCGGTTGATGGCCGGCCAGCACATCGCGCAGGGCGTCGAGCCAACGCAGACGATCCTCTTCCGAGGGCATCGGTGCGGCGGTGAAGGCCAAACGCTGGCGGGCGAACAGGGCCTCCATGGCGACCAGCGCTTGCGGGATTTCGGCTGACATGCGGGCTCCTGATGCGATGTGCTGGAGGATTTCTAGAGTAATTACTCTAAACTGTCAACGAGACGTGCTTACCCGCCTGCTGGCGTGTACCGTTGCTTCCTTCGCTTCGCCGCCGAGAACTCGCCGCCTCATGGCATCCCGCACCAAGACCCGTGACCGCATCATCGAAGCCAGCCTGGGGCTGTTCAACGCCCAGGGCGAGCGGAACGTTACGACCAACCACATCGCCGCCCATCTCGGCATCTCGCCGGGCAATCTGTACTACCACTTCCCCAACAAGCAGGCGATCGTCGCAGAGCTGTTCGGGCAGTACGAATCGCGTGTCGACCAGTTCCTGCGCTTGCCGCCGGAGCGGGAAATGCAAGTCCAGGACAAAGCGCTTTACCTCGAAGCGCTGCTGGGCGCGATGTGGGATTACCGATTTCTCCATCGTGATCTGGAAGGCCTGCTGGATGCTGACATCGAACTTGCGGAGCGCTACCGGTTGTTTGCAGGCCGCTGTTTGCAGCACGCCCGCAGCATTTACCTGGGTTTCGTTGAGGCCGGCATATTGCTGGCTGACGAAATGGAAATCGACGCGCTGGCACTCAACGCCTGGATCGTGCTGACGTCCTGGGTGCGCTTCTTAGGTACAGCCGGCGCAGGCTCGGGCCAGCTCGATCGGCTGCACCTGCGGCGTGGTATCTATCAAGTGCTGGCGTTGGAAAGTGGCCTGGTTGCCGCTGACGCTGCGGAATCGGTGCGCGCCCTGCAGCAGCGATATTTTGTCGCCAGCGAGCAGATATTGCCCTGATCGAACGCTGCGTCCTTGAGCTGCACAAATCCTGTCCTGCGCTGACGGAAGGGGAGCTATAGCGACAACAAACACACTACAATGATGGCAATTCAATATCGTCACTTGGGCTGTCAGACGTCATGCCATCATCAATGCCGCGCGTCGGCGTATTAGGTGTTTCATCGTTGCCGTTGGCCGGTGTGGACGTCGAGCGGCACGCCGACCTCCTTGCATTGCAGGGTGAGCCAACCTACGACGTGATTCTGCTTGACCTGCCGGGCGCCCGCGCCGGTGAGGCGCTACGCAGCCTGCGGATGGACAAGCGCTATCGATTCAGCCTGATCTATTGCTGCCAGGACCAGGACCCATGGTGCGTCGCTTTGGGCGATGGTGCGCCGCCGCCTGATCTCAGCGCGTTGGTGCCATTGTGGCGCCTGTGGTGCGAGCGGTTCGGTTTGTTCAATCGTGGCAGTGCTCCAGAGCGCTTCGAGGCAAGGGTGCTGGCCTGGCTTTGGCTGCGGCCGCGTGGCAGCGTGCTGGCCGTACGCGATTCGAGCGTCGCCCAGCATTACCGCTATCCACTGCTGGAAGCGCTGGAAGACGACGAGACGCCTAATGCGTTCGCCTGGCTGCAGTTGATGACCCAGCAGGGATGGTTTGAAGAAGCCGAGCTGCTCGACCGCGTGCGACTGTGCGTCAGCTGCGGCTCGGGGCGTCTGAACTACGTCGACGTCTGCCCGGAATGCCAGACACTCGAAATTGCACGGCAACCGTCGCTGCACTGTTTTACATGCGGCCACGTCGGGCCTCAGGAGCATTTTCTGAAAGATGGCCTGCTGCTGTGCCCGAATTGTCTCAGCCGTTTGCGCCATATCGGCAGTGACTACGACAGGCCGCTGGAAAACTACCGCTGCCGCAGTTGCTACGCATTTTTCGTTGACGCCGAAGTAGAGGCCCGCTGCCTGGACTGTGGGCATGGCCATGCTCCCGACAAACTGCGGGTTCGCGAGGTACGCAACTATCGCCTGGCCGAGGCTGGTCGCCTGCGGTGTCGTCAGGGCTACAGTGCGAGCATCGTCGAGAGTGACCAGTTCGCCCAGCTCAACCTGTTGAGCCAGAAGAGTTTTCATGAACTGCTCAACTGGCAGTTGCAGATGGTTCGACGCTACAAGAAGCCTGGGTTTTCGTTGCTGGGGCTTCGCTTCGTCAACCTGGCGGCGACCATCAATGAGCTGGGCGAGCTGCGCGGCCACGCGCTGGTCGACAGCTTGGTGGAGCGGCTTCAGGAAGCCGTCCGCGATACGGATCGCTGTTGTCGGGTCAGCGAAGAAATCCTCTGGATCATGATGCCGCACACTGAGGCGGAAGGCGTCGAGGTCGTACGCAAGCGACTGGCACAGGGCGCTGAGCAACTGGCCAGTGCACAGATCGGTTCGCTGCAGCTGCGCCAGGCAAGTTTCACGGCTCCGGCCGATCTGCTCGAGCACGAAGACGCCGCCTTGCTAATCGCTCGACTCAATGGCGAGTTGGGCTGAAATGGACGCTTTCTGGCTGCAATGGCTCGGCATTCTGGGTGAAATCGACAAGCCCGACGGGCTCGGCTATCTGCTGGTGATGCTGTTTCCGGCGTTCCTGCTGCTGGAAGTGCCGCTCAACCTGATCACGTTGCTCGGCGTACTGCGCTGGTTCGTGCGCAAGCCGTTCGAGCTGCCGGAAGGCAACAGCTATCGCCCTCGAGTCTCCTGCATCATCACCTGCTACAGCGAGGGTCGTGACGTTCAGACCACGTTGCTCAGCCTTTGCGAGCAGACCTACCGCGGTGAGATCGAGATGATCCCGGTGGTCGACGGTGCGGCCGTCAACCTCGCGACAATGCAGGCCGTGCGGGACTTCCGCGTGGATGGCCGGTTGTATCCGCACCGTTTTCTGCGACCGATCGCCAAGTGGCAGCGCGGGGGGCGTGTGTCGTCGCTCAATGCCGGGCTCGAATACAGCACCGGCGAGATCGTCATGGCGCTGGACGGCGACACCTCCTTCGACAACGACATGGTGGTCAACGTCGTGCGGCACTTCCAGGACCCACAGGTGCCTGCCGTGGCGGGTAGCCTGCGGGTGCGCAACACGCGCAAGTCGCTCACCACCGCGATGCAGGCGCTGGAATACCTGCTGTCGATCCAGATGGCGAAAATCGGGCTAAGCGAGTGGAACGTAGTGAACAACGTCTCAGGCGCGTTCGGTGCCTTCCGGCGCAGTTTCCTGGAAAAAATAGGCGGGTGGGATACGCACACAGCAGAAGATCTCGACCTCACGCTTCGCATCAAGAACTACTTCGGCCGCAAACCGCTGCGCATTCCATTCGAACCCTGTGCAATTGGGCATACCGACGCACCGGCGACCTTCAGCCAGTTCCTCATGCAGCGCCTGCGCTGGGACGGCGACCTGTTCTTTCTCTACGTGCGCAAGCATCGTCACAGCTTTACGCCGCGACTGCTGGGTTGGCCCAACTTTATCGTGGTGCTGGTGAGCGGCTTTTTCTTCCAGCTGGTGCTGCCGTTCATCATCGTCGGCTATTTCCTGGTGGGTCTCTACGCCCTGACCTTCTCGACCTTCATGGTGCTCGCGCTTCTGGTCTACCTGGTTTACCTGGCCAATACGCTACTGGCTTACATAGTTCTGCTGACAATGGTTTCCGAGCGGCCACGGCAGGATCTGTGGCTGTGGTGGGCCGTGCCGATATTTCCTCTGTTTATGTTTGTCATGCGTTGCTGGAGCGCGGTCGCCATCCTCAACGAGATGCTGCGTCGCGGTCATGAGGAAACATCCATGGCACCCTGGTGGGTGCTGCGCAAGGCGAAGAGGTTTTGATGCTTAGGGCATGTGCAAGTGTGCTGTTGCTCTGTACGGCGCTCGTCGCACGGGCTGAGGTGTTGCCGTTGTCTACGTTGCTTGAAGGCGCCGAGGCCAGCGCTTCAGTACGTGCCGTGGACGCAGAGCTTGCAGCGCTCAAGGCGCTGCAGCAGCAGCGTGAAGCCGAGGCCGGCTGGCAATGGTTCGCCTCAGCCGGGGCAGGGCACTACCGCGAGCTGGTAACGGACGATCTGCGTGACGATTACTACGGGCGCGATCTGGCCCTCGGGCTGCGACACCCGCTGTTGGGCAGCCTGCACCGGCAGCTCGACGCCGTTCGCAACGTGGAGTCCGATCGTGTGCAACAGCAAGCGCGGCGCGAACTGTATCGCCTCGAACAACGCTTGGCGCTGCGCAGCGCTTATGCCGATTGGTGGCGAGCGCAACAGGAACAACAGTGGTGTCGGTCGATTGCCGGCAGTGCCGAGCAGGCCCGTTCTCGTTTGGCGGAGCGTGTACGCGGTGGCTGGCTACTGGCCTCGGAAGCGCGTTTGCTGGACGCTCGTTGGCAAGCACTTGAGCAGAAATGCGCTGGCAATCAACTGGTACTGGACGAAACCCGTTTCAGCCTGCAGGCGCTTGCCGGACGACCGATCGAGCCGCGGCATCAGGCGGGTGCCGAGGCGCTCGCGTTTTCTGCGCAGCCGGTGGACGCCTGGCTGCAGTCGCTAGAAGCGCACCCGCGTCTACAACAGCGCCGCGAGCAGTTGCGGCGCGCCGAGCAGAACCGCGAGTCGCCGTGGTATGCAGGGGTCGATTCCAATTTCAGCGTCGCGCAGAGCTACGAGGACCGCAACGGCAGTAGCAAGCCGGGTAACGGTCTGGTTGCCAGCATCAATCTATCGACACCCTTCGATCCGCTTGGCTATCGCCGAGCGCGAGGCGATGAGGGTGAAGCCCGGCGGCAATCGGCACAGGCACAGCTTAAAGCCGAGCGTGAGCAGATGGTGCTAGCCCTGGCGCAGGCGCTACGAGCCCAACGGTTGGCCGCCGATGAGATGTCCCAGGCGCGCGGGCAGCTGGAAGCTGCTGCGCTGGCGCTACACGAACAGCGTCTGCGCCGTGAAGGTGAGATCGATCAGGCGTTTCTTGGCGCGATTACCGCTGAACTCGAACAGGGTTATGCCGAGTTGCGACTGATCGCTGCCTGGCACGGCCTCTGGCTGCGCGAGGCCGCGCTGCGCTTGTTTGTCGAGGAAACTGGCGCGGCGTCGGCCTTGCTGGGGCCGTTGAAAGCGGACTGGCCAGGCCAGGGCAAAACCACCGACCAATCGACCGCCGTGCAGAAAGATGCCTGGCGTCAGGGCGTCTATGTTTGGGACAGCCGAATCCTGCTCGATCCAAACACCCGCAGCGAAGCCCTGCAGGCGTTGCAAGCAGCCGGCATGCAGCGCGTCCATCTCGGTCTCAGCGCGGCCCAGGTGGCCGAACCCACGAAACTGCGCAGTCAGCTTTCCGATGCTCTGCGTGACGCGCATGCGCGGGGGCTGGAGGTAACGCTTCTGCTCGGCGATCCGCAGTGGATCCTGCCGGAGCCACGCCTTGCGCTCATCGAGTTGCTGAAAACCCTGGCGTCACTGCCTTTCGATGCCCTGCATCTGGATCTCGAAGTCGAGCAGCTCGGCTGGCCGGTGCCGCCGGACCGTCTGCGCGATTGGATGGACACCCTCGAGGCCGTGACACAGGTCAGCCCTTGGCCGCTGGAATTGTCGAGCCATCATCGCTGGTTTGCTCAACCTGCTGCCGGGGAGTTCTGCGTTCCCTGCCGCCTGCAGCAACGCGGCGTTCGCCAGGTCAGCCTGATGATCTACACCCGCAACCCGGACCGCAGTGCTGAACTGGCGCAGGGCATTGCCCGGCGCTGGCCCGGGCTCCAGTTTCGCCTGGCGCAGAGCGTGGAGCCGCAATTGTCTGCGCAGGAAAGCTGGAAGGACGCCACCCGACTTCAGCTGGAAAAACAGGTCGCGAACTGGCGACACCGCCTGCAGGCGGTGTCGGTGACCGGCATCGACTGGCAGGACTGGTCCTACTTCCCTCATTGAGCTGAACCGCATGAAGATCAAATTTTCCAGTGCCAAGGAGCAGCAGCCGACCCAGGAGCAAGGGCTCCAGGTGCTCTATGCGCCGGGCAAACGCATGGCGTTCCGGTTGCGTTGGTACCTCATTCTCCTGGCCGTTGTCAGCCCACTGCTCTGGCTGGTGGCACGCTCGGCGCTGGCACTCTGGTTGATCGAGGCGCCGGCTCAGCTGCATTTGCCGAGTGCGGAGCTGCGCGCGCGCGATGGCGCCCAGGTCGATCAGGTTCTGGTTCAACCGGGACAGCGCGTGAAGGCTGGAGAAGTGCTGGTTCGCTTGGGCAACCCGGAGTGGCGTGCGCGCCGCTTTATGCTGACGGCCCCCGCCGTTGCGCCTGATGCGGTTGAACGTGAAGCATTGGAGCGCGAGCGGGCATTGCTCGAAAGCCAGCTGTCGCGCGCGCAAGCACGGGTCGACCAGATGCAGGGCTTGTTCGACCTTGGCGCGGCGACTCGGGGCGAGTTGTTGTCGGCCGTAGATCAGCGCGACGGGCGTCTGCGCGATCTCTACCAACTGGCGCAGCGTACGCGGCCTGCCGTGAGCGCTGACCAACGCCAGCGTGAGCTGGAGCTTGCCTGGCTGGACAGCCGCCTGCAGGCACTGGAACTGCGCGCCGAGGAGGACGGCAAGGTTGGCGAGATCCTCGTCGCGCCTGGTGAGAATGTCGGCCCGGGCACGCCTCTGCTGCGGCTGGAGCGCGACGGCGAGGCGCAGGTCTGGGTTTATCTCAACCCCCGCCATGCCGCCGACGCGGCCATCGGCAAGTCGCTGACGCTAGTCTTTCCGGATGGCAGCAAGCGCCCGGCACAGGTGGTGCAAACCGTGGACGACGCGGCATCGGTGCCCGTCGAGTTGCGCCCGCCGTTCAGCGCACCGACGCGCAGCTTGAGGGTGGTCGCGCGAGTAGATGATCTGCCGGAGCGCTGGCGGATCGACCGGCTCGGCCTGAAGGCTCGTTTTCCGCATGACTTGCTGCCATTTGACTGAAAGGAGTCAGGCTTCCGCCAACCACTGCGGAATACGCCGCTCCAGGTAGTAGCGCGGCCTACGCGGCGTGCCTTCGACAAAACCGACGTGGCCACCGTTGGCGTGCAGCTCGAGGGCGGTGGTGACGGACAGCTCGCCTGGTTCCGGCACGCTGTGGCGGAACACGAAGGGATCATCCTCGGCCTGGATCAGCAGGGTTGGCGTCGTGATCGTCGGCAGGTAGTAGCGGCTGGAGGCACGGCGGTAATAGTCCTGGGCGTCGCTGTAACCATGCAGCGGCGCGGTGAAGCGGCCGTCGAAATCCCAGAAGGTACGCATGCCGTGCAGTGGTCCGAGGCTCTGCAGGGCACCGAGGTGGTTCAGCAGCCCCTCGCGCTGGAAGCGCTGCTGTTTGTCCCTCACGTAGGCGACCATCGCCTTCATGAAATGCGCCTGGTAGACGCGGGAGAAGCCGAGGCCGATGCGATCGGCACATTGGTCCAGGCGGAACGGCACGGACACCGCCACAGCCTTACGCAGCGGACAACTGGCTGCCATTTCGCCCATGTACTTGAGCAGTACGTTGCCGCCCAGCGAGTAGCCGACCGCATGCAGCGGCGCCATGGGCCGGCAGGCCTGCAGATGCCCGATCACTTCGGCGAGATCATCGCTGGCGCCGGAATGATAGGCGCGCGGCAACAGGTTCGGTTCGCCCGAGCAGCCGCGCCAGTTGATCGCGACGCTCGCCCAGCCCTGCGCGCTCAGTTGTTGCTGCAGACCGAGCACGTAAAGCGAATTCGACGAGCCGGTCAGCCCGTGTAGCACAAGGACCAGCGGCGCTGTTGCTTCATGCGGGCCGTGCCAGTCCAGGTCGATGAAATCGCCATCGGCCAGCCACAGTCGCTCACGCCGGCGTTCGAGGCGCGGCGCCTTGCGAAAGAATGCGTTCCACAGGGTCTGCAGGTGCGGCCCGGGAAGCCACCAGGCGGGTTGGAAGGATTCGGACACGGTTGCTTGGGTTCCTCTTTTGCTCCGACGTTAGAGCCTCGGCGGCAGGAAGAAAAGCACGATGCAGGCTTTGAATGATGCTGGCCGCCTGGCGACTTATGTCTTTGGGGATATGGTCAGCGCCGCCTAAGGGGTGGAGAGTGACGCGATAGTCTTATCCGGAACCCTGCCCATGACGCTTACCCCCTTCGATCAACTGCTGGCTGCCGCGCGCCATGAGCGCGAACCCCAGCGCCTGCTGTTCGTCTTCGTCAGCGCCGAACTGCCCGAGGACGCCACCGAGGCCGAGCGCCAGCGCTTCGAGGAAAATACCGGAGGCTCGCTGAAACCGGTGCTCTGCGTCGACAAGCTGCCCGAGGAACTGAGCGACTTCGCGGCGCTGCGTGAAGAGTCCGAGCGCACGGGCGTGGCCTGGGATCTGCTATTCGCCGCGGCGCTGCCCGGCCAGGCCGGTATCACGCCGAACGCCGACGAGACCGAGCAGCCACTGAAGATGATGGTCAGCGCCATCGAGACCGGCAATATCGGCCGCTTTCTGGCCTTTGATTGCAACGGCCAGACCGTCGACTTCTACTGATACCTTCGGTCTCAGCTCGCCGCGGCGTCGGACGGTGCGCTGCGCTCCCACAGCGCGTAGTGCACCTTGCCAGCCTGCTTCTCCCGATGCAGTCGCCAGTTCCCCGGCAGGCCGAGGCTGGACGGCAGTGCCTCGCTTTCGGTGTAGACCCAGGCGTGCTCGGCCAGCCAACCCTTTGTCTCCAGCAGCTCGCAGGCCGGTTGCAACAGATTCTTGTTGAACGGCGGGTCGAGGAATACCAGGTCGAAGGCGGTCGGCGTCTGGGTTTCCAGATAGCGCAGGGCATCGCTCTGCAGTAGCTGGCCGTGGCCGCAGTTCAGCGTGTCCAGATGCTTGCGCAGGCTGGCGATGGCGTTGGCGTTCACGTCCAGCGCCAGGGCCATGCTGGCGCCACGCGACAGGGCTTCCAGATAGATCGCGCCGCTGCCGGTGAACGGATCGAGCACCCGCGCGCCGGATAGGTAGGGTGCCAGCCAGTTGAACAGGGTTTCGCGCACCCGGTCCGGCGTCGGCCGCAGGCCTTCGGCATCGGGGAAGCTGAAGCGGCGCGAGCGCCACTCGCCGCCGATGATGCGCAACTGGCCCTGGCCGCCGTGGGCGCTGGGGCGAATGGGTGGATTGGCCATCAGTGCTCCGGAACGCCGCTGGGCTGTTCGACTGGTTTATCGGTAGGCGGCGGCAGCGGTTGCTGCTCGACGCTGGGGCCGGCGGTGACGATGACGAAGGCGTCTTGCTGCAGATGCTTGTTCATCGCAGTCTTGACCTGTTCGACTGTCAGCGCCTGCACCTCGCCCATGAAATCCTCCAGGTAGGTCAGCGGCAGGTCGTAGAAGCCGATGCTGCCCAGCTGACCGACGATGTCGGCATTGCTTGCGGTAGACAGCGGGAAACTGCCGGCGATCTCGCGCTTGCTGCGCTCCAGCTCGGCCTCGGTCGGCCCTTCGGCGAGATAGTCGCGGACCAGCTGCTGCACCAGATCCAATGCGCCATCGGTGAGTTCGGCGCGGGTCTGCATGCTGATCATGAACGGCCCTTCGGCACGCATCGGGCTGAAGCCGGAATAGATGCCGTAGGTCAAGCCGCGCTTTTCGCGCACTTCTTCCATCAGCCGCGTGCCGAAACCGCCGCCGCCGAGGATCTGGTTGCCCAGATAGAGCGCCGCGTAATCGGGGTGACCGCGCGGAATGCCGAGCTGGGCCAGCATCAGATGGCTCTGGTTGGAGGGGAAGTCGATGTGGTGCTTGCCGGCAACCGGAGCCTCGGGTGTCGGCGTCGTTGGCAGCGCCGGGCCTTCCGGCAGGGCGGCCGAGACGCCGGCGGCCAGGGCTTCGGCCTCTTCGCGGGAGAGGTCGCCGACCAGCGCGATCACCGCGTTGCCTGCCGCATAGGCGCGGGCGTGGAAGTCGCGCAGCTGCGCGACGCTGATCGCCGGCACCGACTCGGGGGTACCTTCGCTGGGGTGGGCGTAGGGGTGATCGCCATAGAGCTGCTCGAACAGCTCGAGGCTAGCGAGCTTGCCGGGGTTCTGCTTCTGGAATTCGAAGCCGGCCAGCAGCTGATTCTTGATCCGTTGCAGCGAGTCCTCGGGGAAGCTCGGTTGGCCGAGGACCTGATTGAACAGCGCCAGGGCCGGCTCGCGCTTGTCCGGCGCACTGAGGCTGCGCAGGCTGACCACTGCCATGTCGCGGTAGGAACCGTTGCCGAAGTCCGCACCTAGGCCTTCGAAGCCGCGGGCGATGGCGCCGACGTCCTTGCCCTCGACACCCTCGTTGAGCATGGCGTTGGTCAGCAGTGCCAGGCCGGGTACGTCGCCGTCCTGGCTGCTGCCGGCGGAGAAGGTCAGGCGCAGGTCGAACATCGGCAGCTCGCGGGCTTCGACGAACAGTACCTTGGCGCCTTCGGCGGTCTGCCAGCTCTGAATGTCCAGCTTGCGCCGGGCCAGGGGTTGATCGCCCAGCTCGGCGAGCGACTCCAGACGAGGTTTTTCCGGCGTTGCGGTCGGCACGGCAGGCTGGGTCGCCTCGCGGGCGACATCCTGCTTCACCGGCTCGCCAGGTTGTGGCAGAGCGGTGGAGCCTTCATCGCAGCCCGCCAGGCCGAGGCTGGCTGCCAGTAACAGGCCGAACAGGCCGTTGCGCAGCGCTTTGCAATCACTCATCACGGGCTTCCTCGGGCAGAACATGGGCGACGCTCAGGCGGGAGCGGGTGAAATAGATGCTGGCGGCCTGCTGGATGTCCTCGGGCGTGACCGCTTCCAGCGCGCTCAGCTCGTCGTCCATCAGGCGCCAGGACAGGCCGACGGTTTCCAGCTTGCCGATGGTGGTGGCCTGCTGGGTGATGGAATCGCGCTCGTAGACCAGGCCGGCGATGACCTGCGCACGCACGCGCTCGAGTTCGTCCGCCGAGGGCGGTGTCTGCTTGAGCGCATCGAGTTCCTGCCAGAGGCCGGCTTCGACTTCTTCCAGCGTGCGGCCCTTCTGCATGTTTGGCGCGGCGCTGAGGACGAACAGGCTGTCGCCGCGGGCATAGGCGTCGTACCAGGCCGAAGCGCTGGTCACCAGTTCTTCACCGCGCTCCAGCCGCTCCGGCAGGCGCGCGCTGTAGCCGCCGTCGAGCAGGGCGGAAATCAACCGCAGCGCGTGCACCTGGCGGGCGTTCTCCTCGGTCGCCAGGCTCGGTGCGTTGAAGGCCATGAGCAGCGTCGGCAGCTGGGTCTTCACGTGCAGCTTGAGGCGCCGCTCGCCCGGTTCGGCCAGTTCCAGTGGCCGCTTGGCTGCTGGCACTTCGCGTTTCTCGATGTCGCCGAAGAAGCGCTCGGCCAGTCCGCGGACCTCATCGGCGGACACGTCGCCGACCACCACCAGGGTAGCGTTGTTCGGCGCGTACCACTGCTCGTACCAGGCGCGCAGCTCGTCGGCCTGCATGCGGTTGAGGTCGGCCATCCAGCCGATGGTCGGGTTGCGATAGCCGCTGGCGGGGTAGGCGATGGTCTTGAAGCGCTCGTAGGCCAGCGAGCTCGGCTTGTCATCGGTGCGCAGGCGGCGCTCTTCCTTGATCACTTCGATCTCGCGGGTGAACTCGTCTGGCGGCAGCTTGAGGCTGGCCAGGCGATCGGCTTCGAGCTCGAACGCAACGGCCAGGCGGTCACGTGCCAGGACCTGGTAATAGGCGGTGTAGTCGTCGCTGGTGAAGGCGTTTTCCTCGGCGCCCAGCTCACGCAGGATGCGCGAGGCTTCGCCGGCATCGAGCTTGCGGCTGCCCTTGAACATCATGTGTTCCAGCGCGTGGGAGAGGCCGGTCTGGCCAGCCGTCTCGTAGCTGGAGCCAACCTTGTACCAGAGCTGGGATACCACTACCGGCGCACGATGATCCTCGCGCACGATCACTTTCAGGCCGTTGTCGAGGAAGAACTCGTGGGTGGGCTGGCTGTCTGCTGCTGCCAGCAGGGGCAGATAGAACGCTCCGAGCAGCAGGGCGGCGGCGCGGCGTAACATCAGAGGCATAGTCGGGACTCGTCCAGTTGGTGTCCGCCACGGCAGACTGGCAGGGCGGCAACACGGCAGCCATGGTACTGGCGCGTGCGAATCAGGCAAAGCCGGGATATCCGCAGCCGAACCGGCCCTGATGCCGGAACCCGTGCTTAGCGCACCCGCTTTGCGAGGTGCTAGGATAGAGCCCGTTTGGCCGGCAGCGTGGCTGCCGGCGTATCGCATCCTTGAGAATACCTTCTCCATGTTTGGTTCCAACGACGACAAGAAGACACCGGCCGAGCCCGGCGAAAAGAAAGGCCTGTTCGGCTGGCTGCGCAAGAAACCGCAGCAGCCGGTGGCCGAGCAGCCTGCCGCCGAACCGCAGGAAGACAGCCTGTCGCACGCCGAGCAGCCTGAGGCCGAGAGCGAGCAACCGGCAATCACCACCTCCGGGCTATTGCCCGAACCGCCCGTCGAAGCCGAAATACTCCCAGAGCCAGAGCCAGAGCCAGAGCCAGAGCCAGAGCCAGAGCCAGAGCCAGAGCCAGAAATAGCGCCGGTGCCGGTCGCCGCGGCAGCGCCCGCCGAAGCACCGGCGAAGCTCGGCTTCTTCGCCCGCCTCAAGCAAGGCCTGTCCAAGACCAGCTCGAGCATCGGTGAAGGCATGGCCAGCCTGTTCCTCGGCAAGAAGGCCATCGACGATGACCTGCTCGACGAACTGGAAACCCGCCTGCTTACCGCCGACGTCGGTGTCGAGGCGACGACGGCGATCATGCAGAACCTCACGCGCCGCGTGTCGCGCAAGGAGCTGGCCGACAGTGGCGCGCTCTATACCGCGCTGCAGGAAGAACTCTCTGGGTTGCTCAAGCCGGTCGAGCAGCCGCTCGTGGTCGACAGTGGCAAGCGCCCGTATGTGATCCTCGTGGTCGGGGTGAATGGTGTCGGCAAGACCACCACCATCGGCAAGCTGGCGAAGAAGCTGCAGCTCGAAGGCAAGAAGGTCATGCTCGCCGCTGGCGACACCTTCCGCGCCGCGGCGGTGGAGCAATTGCAGGTGTGGGGCGAGCGCAACAGCATTCCGGTGATCGCACAGCACACCGGTGCCGACTCCGCCTCGGTGATCTTCGATGCGGTGCAGGCGGCCAAGGCGCGGGGCATCGATGTGCTGATCGCCGACACCGCTGGCCGGCTGCACACCAAGGACAACCTGATGGAGGAGCTGAAGAAGGTCCGCCGGGTGATGGGCAAGCTCGACGAGTCGGCTCCCCACGAGGTCCTGCTCGTGCTCGACGCCGGCACCGGCCAGAACGCCATCAACCAGACCAAGCAATTCAACCAGGCGGTCGAGCTGACCGGCCTGGTGCTGACCAAGCTCGACGGTACCGCCAAGGGGGGGGTGATCTTCGCCCTGGCCAAGCAGTTCGGCACGCCGATTCGCTACATCGGCGTCGGCGAAGGGATCGACGACCTGCGCACGTTCGAGGCCGATGCCTTCGTCAAGGCGCTTTTCGCCCAGCGGGACGGCGCATGATTCGTTTCGAACAGGTCGGCAAACGCTACCCCAACGGCCACATCGGGTTGCATGAGCTTTCCTTCCAGGTGCGCCGTGGCGAATTCCTCTTCGTCACCGGCCATTCCGGCGCCGGCAAGAGCACGCTGCTGCGCCTGTTGCTGGCAATGGAGCGTCCCACCAGCGGCAAGCTGCTGCTGGCCGGGCAGGACCTGTCGCGCATCACCAATGCGCAGATTCCTTTCCTGCGCCGGCAGATCGGCGTGGTGTTCCAGAACCACCAGCTGCTGTTCGATCGCACCGTATTCGACAACGTCGCCCTGCCGCTGCAGATCCTCGGGCTCAACAAGCGCGAGATCGGCCAGCGGGTGATGACTGCGCTGGAGCGCGTCAGCCTCAAGGACAAGGCGCTGCAGTATCCGGCGGACCTGTCCACCGGCCAGCAGCAGCGTGTCGGCATCGCCCGCGCCGTGGTGCACCGGCCGGCTCTGCTTCTGGCCGATGAACCGACCGGCAACCTCGACCCGCGACTCGCTGCGGAGATCATGGGCGTGTTCGAAGACATCAATCGCCTGGGTACCACCGTGCTGATCGCCAGCCACGATCTGGCGCTGATCGCGCGGATGCGTCATCGCATGCTGACCCTGCAACGTGGTCGCCTGATCGGCGACGGGGAGGCCAGCCGATGAGCAGCGAACGCAATCCCAAGACCAACCCGAGCACGGCAGAGCGCGTCGGCGGTTCGGTGAAGAAGCCTGAGCAGCCGCGCGGCGACGAGCCGGACTTCAAGACGCTGTTCCACGCCTGGCTGGAAAGTCATCGCGCCAGTTTGGTCGACAGCGTCGGGCGTCTGATCAAGCAGCCGATCGGCAGCTTCTTCACCTGCCTGGTGATGGCCGTGGCGTTGAGTCTGCCCATGGGCCTGGCGCTGCTGCTGGACAACGTCGAACGGCTCGGTGGCTCGTGGCAGCGTGCCGCGCAGATATCGCTGTTCATGCAGCTTGAGGTGGATGGCGACGCTGGCGAGCGCCTGCGTGACGAGGTTGCCGCCATGCCCGACGTGGCAGCGGCGGACTGGGTCAGCCGCGAGCAGGCGCTGGACGAGTTCCAGCAGCTGTCCGGGCTTGGCGAAGCGCTCAAGGAGCTGCCGGAGAATCCGCTGCCCGGCGTGGTCATCGTGACACCCGAAGTGGTGGACAAGGACAAGCTCGAAGCGCTGCGTCAGCGGCTGGCCGAACTGCCCGGCGTGCAGTTGGCTCAGCTGGATCTGCTCTGGGTCGAGCGGCTGACCGCTATTCTCAAGCTTGGCGACCGCTTCGTCTTCGGCCTGACATTGTTGCTGGTGGCGACGTTGCTGCTGGTGATTGGCAACACCATCCGCCTGCACATCGAGAACCGCCGCACCGAGATCGAGGTGGTCAAGCTGGTGGGCGGCACCGATGGTTACGTCCGCCGTCCGTTCCTCTACATGGGTGCCCTCTACGGTCTGGGCGCCGGCCTGATCGCCTGGCTGCTGCTGGTCTATGGACTGGGCTGGCTGAACGAGGCCGTGGTGAATCTGGCGGGCCTCTACGGCAGCGATTTCGGCCTGGGAGGCGTTCCGGCCGGCGATGCGTTATCGCTGGTGATCGGTGCGGTGCTGCTCGGCTACATCGGTGCCTGGCTGGCTGTCGCAAGGCATCTGAGCGAGCTGGCTCCTCGATAAAATTTCATTTGAAAACAATCACTTGGCAGTTGTGTCAGGGAACTTTTCCACAGGCTTGCAGTCTCATGCGGCAATGCTAAACTGCTGCAGCTTCGTCATTGGAGGTACTGCATGACAACTACTCTGCAACCTGTTCAAGCGCTAGTCCCGGGAGCGAATCTCGAGGCCTACGTGCAGACCGTGAACAGCCTCCCGCTGCTCACCGTCGAGCAGGAGCGCGAGCTGGCCGGGCGCCTCTTCTATCATCAGGATCTCGAAGCGGCTCGGCAGATGGTGCTGGCGCACCTGCGTTTCGTCGTTCACATCGCCCGCAGCTATTCCGGCTACGGTCTGGCCCAGGCCGACCTGATTCAGGAAGGCAACGTCGGCCTGATGAAGGCGGTCAAGCGTTTCAATCCGGAAATGGGTGTGCGGCTGGTGTCCTTCGCCGTGCACTGGATTCGCGCCGAAATTCACGAGTTCATCCTGCGCAACTGGCGCATCGTCAAGGTCGCGACCACCAAGGCGCAGCGCAAACTGTTCTTCAATCTGCGCAGCCAGAAGAAGCGTCTGGCCTGGCTGAACAACGATGAAGTCACCGCCGTGGCCAATAGCCTGGGCGTCGAGCCGCACGAAGTGCGCGAAATGGAAAGCCGCCTGACCGGCCATGACATGGCCTTCGACCCGGCCGCCGATGCCGACGACGACAGCGCCTACCAGTCGCCTGCGCACTATCTGGAAGATCATCGCTACGATCCGGCCCGCCAGCTGGAAGATGCCGACTGGAGCGACAGTTCCACTTCCAGCCTGCATACGGCGCTCGAGGGGCTCGACGAGCGCAGCCGGGACATTCTCCAGCAACGCTGGCTGAACGAAGACAAGGCGACCCTGCACGACCTGGCTGCCAAGTACAACGTATCGGCCGAGCGCATTCGTCAGCTGGAGAAGAATGCGATGAACAAGTTGAAGGGCTCGATTCAGGCCTGATGCTCGTCAGCTGAAAAAGAATCGCGGGATGCCATTGGCTCCCGCGGTTTTTTTTGCCTGTCGTTCGCTCGGGGTGCCGCCCGGCTATCGAGGCTTGCTTCTGGCCTGGCGGATGTTGTCTCGCGCCTGTTCAACCGCGACCAGCAGTTGGGCGTTGGTGATCGGCTTGTGCAGCCAGACGATCCCTGCGGGGAACTGTGCCTGCTCGAACTGGTGCGCGGCGGAGATAACGACGATGGGCAGATCCTGCATCGCCGGTTGATCGCGCAATTCGTCGATAAGCTGCATGCCGCTGCCGTCGGGCAGGTGCAGGTCCAGTGTCATGGCCTCGTAATGGCTGGCAGCGAGCTTTTCACGGGCCTGATGCAGGCTTTGCACGCGCTCCACGCCGTAGCCGCCCTCGCGCAGCATCATATGCAGCAGACGGCCGGTGTCAGGCTCGTCTTCGACGACCAGGATTCGCGGCTGGCCGTCGCGGCAGTCCGATTCGGCTGGCGGTATCTGGATCGGCAGCTCGCACCAGAAGGTGGTGCCCTGGCCGGGTACGCAGTCGAAGCCGACCGTACCGCCCATGCGTTCGATCAGCTCCTTGGTGATCGCAAGTCCGAGTCCGGTACCGGACTTCTGCCGGCTGTCGGAGGCATCGGCCTGGGCGAACTTCTCGAACACGCGGGAGCGGAACGCCTCGGGAATGCCGGGGCCCTGGTCGGTAACGCTGATACGAACCTTGGTCCCACGCAGGGAGCTGTGCAGGCGAATCTCTCCGCCCTCGGGGGTGAACTTGACGGCGTTTGAGAGGAAGTTGCCAAGCACCTGCTGCAGGCGCAGGCCGTCCACCCAGACCAGCACATCGGTCGGATGCTCGAGCGTACAGCGCACGCCATGCTGCTCGCAGAGGGCCTGGTTGCTCGCCAGCGATTCCTCGAGCAGGTCGCCAAGCGAATGTTCGCGCAGTTCGAACGACATCTTGCCGGCGGCAATCTTTTCCATGTCCAGCAGGTCGTTGATCAGATGACCCAGGCGCAGGCTATTGCGGTAGGCGATCTCAAGCATCTGCTGCATGGCTGGAGGCGCTGCCCCGAGCGCGCCGCCGACGATCAGTCCGAGCGCACCGCTGATGGAGGTCAGTGGCGTGCGCAGCTCGTGGCTGACGGTGGAAACGAAGTCGTTCTTCATCTGCTCGACGCGCTTGCGTTCGGTGAGGTCCATCAGCGTGCCGCTGATGCGCTGGGCCATGCCTTGCGGGTCACGCTGGATATGGCCGCGCAGCAGTACCGGGACGACATGACCATGCTTGTGTTGCAGGCGTAATTCGGTGGTGAAGTGGTCGACATTGGAAAGCATGGTTTGGGCCAGGCGCGCCTTCTGCTGCGCTAGGTCTTCGGCAACCGTCAACCGCTCCCACAGTTTGAGGTCGCAGGTCAGCTCGTTGGGACGATAACCGAGCATTTCCCAGGCGCGGGGCGAGGCGAACATGCTGCCGGCTTCCAGATCGAGATCCCACAGGCCGTCGTTGCTGCCTTTCAGCGCCAGCGACAGGCGCTCTTCGCTCAGCCGCAGGTCGTGCCTGCTCTGGCGAATGTGCCGGGTCATCTCGTTCGCCAGCGCCTGGGCTCGGCTATGGCGCAGCGCCAACGACGAGGTCAGGAAAAAAACCAGCAGGCTCAGGCCGAGCCCCAGGCCGAACACCAGCGCCTCGTTGGAGTGGAAACGCTCGTCGAACTCGGGCCGGCTATCCATGCGCAGCGTCCAGGTCTGGCCGTACAGATCCAACTGCTGCAACTGGCTGAAGCCCGCACTGCCGGGCTCGGGGGCTTCGTGCGACGCGTAGAGCAGGTGTTCCGGCTCTTCACCGGGGCTGGCGTAGATATGCAGCGCCAGCGGCAGGTCGGCCGCACGCAGAATGCCGCGCATCAGATCTTCGACGCGATAAGGGCTGTAGACGAAGCCGCGCAGCGCCTGCATGCGTTGCTCCGGTGTCGTTAGTGGCGCGTTCGGCCGATACACCGGGACATAGAGCAGCACACCGGCCTGCACCTTGCCGTGGGTTTCCTGCAGAAGCGTTACCTTGCCGGTAATACTCGTTTCGCCCAACTGGGCCGCGCGCTGCATGGCGCGCCGGCGAGTCGGCTCGGAATACATGTCGTAGCCGAAAGCGGCCAGGTTGCGCCTGAGGAACGGCTCGAGAAAAACGATCGAGGTGTAGAGGTCGCGCTGGCCAGGTGGATGGATGTCGTAATCCGGGTAGCCCTGTGCACGAATGCGTGCGACGTGCGCATCGCGCTCGGCCTGCGGAATTGCCTGGCTGAAACCGACACCCTGGATGCCGGGATAACGGTCTGGTAGCAGCAAGCGCTCGACGTACGTGCGCCACTGCTCGCGGCTGACGTTCTCCACGGCATCGAACAGACCGGCGCCGCCGAGCAGGATCTGCTCATGGTCCCGCAGCCGCTTGCGAATGGCTTCAGTGACCTTCTCGCCGAGCATCTGGAACTGCTGCCGGGCAGCGCGATCCTCGTTGGTGCGCAGACTCTGCCAGACCACCAGTTGGACCAGCAGGGTGAACGCCAGCATTCCCCAGGCAACGCCGTTTCTCCAGCTGAACAGCTGTCGCAGGCCGTGAGGCTGATTGTGGTGTATCGCTGGATCGCTCATTGTCTTCGCTGCGGTACGCGGTGGTTGACCAATTGGACGCCGGAGGCCTGGAATCGGTGCCAGTCTGCGGCAGACGAGCCAGTATGCCGAAAAGCCGGTTGCCCGGCCTTCCATGACGGCGAGGTTGACCGTTCTGTCAGCTTACCTGCCGTAATGGCCTATTGATATATGCGCCTGATCAGGCTCCGGACGAGCGGCAACTCTGCCCGTAGCGGAGTTCGGCAGGGCACCAATCGACGTCGCTGGCAGGCTGCGGTCGTGCAAAGCCGTAACCTTGGCCATAGTCGCAATTCTGCGTCAGCAGAAACGCCGCCTGGTCTGCAGTCTCGATGCCTTCCGCCACGACTTTGAGGCCCAGATTGTGTGCCAGACCGATGACCGAGCGGGTGATGGCGGCGTCCTCGCGGTCGTTGGGCAGGCCGCGGACGAAGCCCTGGTCGATCTTCAGTTTGTGCACGTTCATGCGCTTGAGTCGCTGGAGCGACGAGTAGCCGGTGCCGAAATCGTCGATCGCCAGCTGAACGCCGAGTGCGCGCAGGCGCTGCAGTAGCTCCAGGGCGGCGTCCGGGTCCTGCATCACCGCGCTTTCGGTTATCTCCAGTTCCAGATGGTGCGCCTCTAGCCCGCAGCGGGCCAGAATGGTGGCGACCTGCAGGTCGAGCTCGCCGTTGCCGAACAGGCGGCTGGAGATGTTCACCGCAATGAAGCCCAGCGGGCGACCCTGGCCAAGCCACTCTCGAGCCTGATTGCAGGCCTGCTCCAGCACCCAGTGATCGATCGCGCTGATCAGCCCGGTTTCCTCGGCGACGGGAATGAAGATGCCCGGTGCGATCAGGCCTTTCTCCGGGTGTAGCCAGCGTACCAGTGCCTCGAAACCGGTGATCGTGCCCTCGCGCAGGTCGTAGATCGGCTGAAAGTGCAGGCGCAGCTGTCCTTGCTCGAGGGCCTGGCGCAATGCGGTGACCAGTTCGACGCGCTGGCGGGCCTGGCTGGTCAGTTCCTCGGAATAGAACGCATAGGTTGAGCGGCCGCTGTTCTTGGCCTTGAACAGCGCCGAGTCGGCGTTGCGCATCAGCTGTTCGACGTTCTGCACGTCGGTCGGATAGGGGTACAGCACGATGCCGATGCTGGCGCTGCTGAACAGCTCCTGGCCGGCGATATGGAAGGGTTCGTTCAGTCGGTCGAGAATGCGCAGCGCCAGCGAGGTGGCCTTCTCCGCGCCGTAGCCTTCACAGAGCAGGGCGAACTCGTCGCCGCCGAGTCGGCCAAGCGTCATGCCTTCTTCCAGGTACTCGCCCAGTCGCGTGCTGACAGCCTGCAACAGCGCGTCGCCCAGGCTGTGGCCAAGGCTTTCATTGATGTCCTTGAAGTGATCGAGGTCGATCAGAAGTAATGCACCGCTGCGTCTGTTGGCCCTGGCGCGCTCGAGATCCTGCTTGGCGCGTTCGGTGAACAGCAGCCGATTCGGCAGCTTGAGCAACGGGTCGTAATGAGCGAGCTGGTCGAGCTCTTCGCGCGAGCGCTTGAGTGCCGAGAGATCGGAGAACACCGCCACGTAATGGCTGAGCTGGCCCTGGTTGTCATGGATGCAGCGCAGGTTCTGCCATTGCGGGTACACCTCGCCATTCTTGCGTCGGTTCCAGATCTCGCCGCTCCACTCGCCATGCTCTTTCAGCGCCAGCCACATCTGGTTGTAGAAGGCTGCGTCGTGCTTTCCAGACGCGAAGAGTCTAGGGGTCTGTCCAAGGACTTCCTCGGTGCTGTATCCGGTGATGCGGCTGAACGCCGGATTGACGTGCACGATGTGTTGGCTTGGATCAGTGACCAGCACGCCTTCCTGAGTGCTGTCGAAGACTGCGGCGGCCTGCTTCAGGCTGGTCTCCTGCAGGTGATGTGCGCGCTGTTGTTCGTCGAAGCGTCGAAAGTGCTGTCTGCCGAGCACGAATATCAGCGCGGTGGTAAGCGCTACGAACAGGGCTCCCTTGCCCGTCTGCCAGGTCTGGCTATCGCCTGCAGCGAGGTAGCCGACTAGTGTGTCGCCGAGGAGAATCCACAGCATGGCCAGGCAGAAGTAGCCCAGACTCAGCCGGACGAGGTAGGTGTTCATGGTTGCTCTCGGGTCCGATCCAGATACTGCATAGTCAAACCCCATCGCACTGACCGAGCGGGAGGCACGTGATCTCGCACCGGAGGTGCTGCATCCTGCTGCGCCGGCTGTTCTGCATGCTGGTTCAGAGCCAGCCCGGCCACCAGTCCGGGTGGTCCGGTTTGATCCGCTGCAGGTAGTGGTTGCCACCCAGCTGGCGCATCTGTTTCCGAATCCATGCGGCGCGATTGTTCACATGGCCGTTCGGTTTGCCAGCGCTCCACTGTCGCGGATTGGGTAGCACCGCGGCGAGGAGGCTGGCTTGTCGGGTCGACAGGTACGGTGCACCAGTGCCGAAGTGATGCTGTGCCGCCGCCTGCGCACCGAAGACGCCATCGCCCCACTCGACGCTATTGAGATAGACCTCAAGGATGCGCTGCTTGGGCCATAAAAGCTCGATCAGCGCAGTGAACCAGGCCTCCAGTCCTTTGCGCGGCCAGCTGCGGCCGGACCAGAGAAACAGATTCTTCGCCACCTGCTGACTCAGCGTGCTGGCACCGCGCAGCGAGCCACCGCGCTCATTGTGGCTGAGCGCCGCACGGATTGCTGCGACATCGAAGCCCCAGTGGTCGGCGAACTTCTGATCCTCGGCGGCGATCACCGCCATCTTCAGATCGTCCGGCAGTACTTTCCAAGGCCGCCAGTCGCGGGTCAGGTCGATAGTTTCGCCTGTGCGCCATGACTCGATCTTGCGCTCGATCATCAAAGCGGTGAACGGTGGTGGCACCCAGCGAAACAGCAGTACCAGCAGCGCCGAGAGGCCGATCAGCCAGAGCAGCAGTTTGGAGAGGCGCAGCAGCAGGTTTCGCAACATGGCACTTGGTCGTGGGCGAAAAGAGCGGGCATTATAGCGGCCGCTAAGGCCATCGACCGGAAATGGCAATGATTCGTGCTTATATCGTCCTTGCCGCGCTGTTCGGCTTGACCGGCGTTGCGCTTGGCGCTTTCGCTTCCCATGCCCTCAAGAGCCAGCTGAGCGCAGCCTATCTTGCGGTGTTTCAGACGGGCGTGCAGTACCAGATGCTTCATGCGCTGGCACTGCTTGGCGTCGCGCTGCTTTCGTTGCATCGGCCCGGCCGCCTGCTGACTGCGGCAGGTGCCCTGTTCGTCGCCGGTATCCTGTTGTTCTCCGGCAGTCTCTACCTGCTCACCCTCAGCGGAATCGGCAAGCTGGGCATGATCACGCCGCTAGGGGGTACGTCCTTTCTCGCAGGCTGGCTCTGCCTGGCGCTGGCCGGCTGGCGCATACGCAGCTGAGCGGGACGAACGGCCGCGGGCTTCGCGTTGGTGGCGTGGATGTTTCGGGCTAGAATGCCGTCCCCTTTTCGCAATGGCGGCGAACAGCATGCACATCCAGTTGAATGGCGAACCCTATGAGCTGCCAGCCGGCGAGTCGGTGGCCGACCTGCTGGTGCGTCTGGACCTGACCGGACGCCGTCTGGCCGTCGAGCTCAACCGGGACATTGTGCCGCGCAGCGCGCACGCGACCACCGAACTCAGCGAAGGCGATCACGTCGAGGTGGTGCACGCCATCGGTGGCGGCTAGCCGGTCGCGTTCATCCGAAGTACGCCGCCTTGCGGCGCCCAGTCCGCAGCAACACGTCCGAACGAGGAATTCCCATGCGCCCAGTTCCGCACGACAAGCCCTTCACCCTGGCCGGTCGCACCTATCAATCGCGCCTGCTGGTCGGCACCGGCAAGTACAAGGACCTTGAGGAGACGCGTGCGGCCATTGAGGCCTCGGGTGCCGAGATCGTCACCGTCGCGGTGCGCCGCACCAATATTGGCCAGAATCCGGGCGAGCCGAATCTGCTCGACGTGATCAGCCCCGAGCGCTACACGATCCTGCCGAACACCGCCGGCTGTTTCACCGCCGAGGACGCGGTGCGTACCTGCCGCCTGGCCCGTGAACTCCTCGACGGCCACAAGCTGGTCAAGCTGGAAGTGCTGGCCGATCAGAAGACGCTATTTCCCAACGTGATCGAGACCCTCAAGGCCGCCGAAGTACTGATCCGGGACGGCTTCGACGTCATGGTCTATACCAGCGACGACCCGATCATCGCTCGCCAGCTGGCCGAGATGGGCTGCATCGCGGTGATGCCGCTGGCCGGCCTGATCGGCACTGGTCTGGGCATCTGCAATCCCTACAACCTGCGCATCATCCTCGAGGAAGCCACCGTGCCCGTGCTGGTGGATGCCGGTGTCGGAACCGCTTCGGACGCCACTATCGCCATGGAGCTGGGCTGCGAAGCGGTGCTGATGAACAGCGCCATCGCCCATGCGCAGAATCCCGTGCTGATGGCCGAGGCCATGAAGTACGCCATCGAGGCCGGCCGCCTGGCCTATCTCGCCGGCCGCATGCCGAAGAAGCTCTACGCCAGCGCCTCGTCGCCGCTGGACGGGCTGATTCGCTGAACCGATTCGTGGCCGGCCCCGACCTTGTGTCAGGGGCCGGCTTTTTTATTTCTCGCAGGTAGACCATGACAGAGCAGAACCCCGCGGCCGAAGCGCAGCAAACCGAGCACCGCCGTACCATCAAGAGTTTCGTGATGCGTGCCGGGCGCATGACCGAAGGCCAGCAGCGTGGCCTGGAGCAAGGCTGGCCGAAGTTCGGCCTGGAGATCGAGAACGGTCTGCGCGATTTCGACGAGGTGTTCGGCCGTAGCGCGCCGCGCACCTTCGAGATCGGCTTCGGCATGGGCCATTCCACCTTGGAAATGGCCGCCGCGGCGCCGGATCAGGACTTCATTGGCGTGGAAGTGCATAAACCTGGTGTCGGCGCGTTGCTGAGCGGACTTGTGTCACAGAAATTGAACAACGTCAGGGTCTACAGTTGCGACGCCTTGGAGGTACTGCGCGATTGCGTGGCCGACGCCAGCCTGGACCGCGTATTGCTGTTCTTTCCGGACCCCTGGCACAAGAGCCGTCATCACAAGCGACGTATCGTGCAGCCGGCTTTCGCCGAGCTGGTGCGCAGCAAGCTGAAGATTGGCGGCGTACTGCATATGGCTACCGACTGGGAGCCCTATGCCGAATACATGCTCGAGGTGATGAACGTCGCCCCGGGCTTCCGCAATCTGGCCGAGGATGGACGTTGCGTGTCACGGCCTGCGGAGCGACCGATCACCAAGTTCGAGCGTCGTGGTGAACGGCTCGGTCATGGCGTCTGGGACCTGAAATTCCAGCGCATCGACTGAGCGCGGTCAGTAAAAGCGAAACGCCCGCGACCTAGTCCCGGCTGCCCTATCAGCGGCGCCAGGCAGCCAGGTCGCTTGCCACACCCAGATCGAGAGCCGCAGCAGCGGCCAGGGAAGAGTGCTGCCAGGACGGCATGCCTGCCCACACCATATAACAATGCAACGCCGATAGTCGGGCTCGCCACGCGGTGCCCAGCATCGTGCGCAATTGGGGGAGTAGACGATGTACGGAAAGATCGGAATTCTGCTGTTGGCAGCCTGTACCGCGTTACCGGCACAGGCGAAGGTAGACAGCACGCAGGCCGCGCGACTGGGGCAGGACCTGACTCCGCTGGGAGCGGAGCGCGGCGGCAATCCCGCGGGGACGATCCCGCCCTGGGCCGGGGGCGTTGCAGCACCCGCCGGCTACCAGCCCGGGATGCACCATCCCGACCCGTATGCGGCCGATACAGTGCTCTATCGCGTCGATCACACCAATATCAACGAGTACAGCGGCCAGCTTTCCGGCGGTATGAAGGCGCTGCTGGAGCGTTATCCCGACTACCACCTGCGCGTATTTCCGACCCGCCGCAGCGCCTCGGTGCCGCAGCGGATCTATGATGCCACTCGCTACAACGCCGTCAGCGCCGAGCTCATCGCCAACGGCAACGGTATCCAGGGCGCGGCAGCCGGCATTCCCTTCCCGATCCCGCAGAGCGGCATCGAGGTGATCTGGAATCACATCCTGCATTACAAGGGTGACCAGAGCCACATGATCAATAACCAGGCAGTGGTGATCGGTGGCCGGGCCAACTACATCAAGCGCGATCGGCACATCTATTACGTCTACAACCGCGAAGGCATGACTCACGCGGACCTGGACAACACCGTGCTGTACTACAAGTACCGTGTCACCGCGCCGGCCAAGCTGTCCGGTACGGCACTGGTGGTGCAGGACCCGCTCGACCAGGTGCTGACCACTCGCAAGGCGTGGCGCTACAGCCCGGACGATCGCCGCGTGCGCCGTCTGCCGTCGCTGGCCTATGACTCCTTGCAGCCCGACACCAGCGGCTTGGCCACGGCCGATGTGGTCGACTCGTTCAACGGCGCGCCGGATCGCTACGAGTGGGAGCTGCTCGGCAAGCGTGAAATGCTGATGCCCTACAACAGCTATGCCGTGCATCAGAAGGGCCTCCCCTACGACAGCATCGTCCAGGCACGCACCCTGAACCCGGAACTGCTGCGCTATGAGCTGCATCGCGTGTGGGTTGTCGAGGCGACTTTGCGCAAGGGCTTCAGTCACCTCTACGACAAGCGTCGGTTCTATATCGACGAGGACAGCTGGGCGATCCTTGCCGTCGACCTGTACGACGAGAAGGGCGAGCTGATCGGCCTGCAGGAAAGCCATCCGATCAGCTATTACGACGTGCCGATGTTCAACAGCACGCTGGAAACGCTCTACCACCTCAAGGACGGCAACTACTTCGTCGATGGGCTGGACAACAACGAGCCGATGTACGACTTCAACGTCAAGCTCGGCCCGCGTGATTTCTCGCCGCAGGCGCTGCGTCGCGGCAACTGACGAAGGACAGAAACAGAAGATGCACGAAAGGGCGCCGCTGGCGCCCTTTTTTGTACCACCAGAACTGCCGTCGCGCGTCGCTGCGGCGGTGTGAGGCTACAAGGTTGCTCCTGTTCGGCGGGGCCGAGCACGGGTAGTGACTTCGCTCAAGAGTGGGCTGGCGCGGCAGTGGGATGATCGCCTGCGTAGCGCTGCAAAGGCGGCCCGGCAGCCGGGCAAGCAGCCACGTCATTCGCAAAAGGAGGGAGCCGCGTGTTCAGACCGGGACAACTGGAGTACCACAGCCTTTCCGCTTCCGGGAAACCGGGTTATCACCTGCAGCTCGACTATCGTGTCGAGGGCACGCCGGAGGCGCCGCAGTGGGCGTGTTTTCACCTGCGCTTCGAGGCCGGAGCAACTCTGGTGGACGAGCAGTTTCGAATGCACCGCGATGTCGCCTGCAACTTCCTGCAACGCGTCCGTCAGTGCCTGCGTCGCCACGGTGTGCCGGTGGACACCGATATCCTCTTCGGCCTGCACGGCATCTACGACCCGCTGTTCGAGGATCTGCGCCGGCAGCTGTGCTATCGGCCGGGCGAGGCCGTCGATCTCGATCGATTTCTTCGCGAAGGCTGAGCGGCGTAAGTGGCTTGTGCGGTCAGTTGGTCAAGGCAAGTTCGGATGTACATGGCTCCGAGAAGGCGCTGCGACGCGTCATAGCGGGGCTATGGCAAGGAGCAGCAACACAGTATCGGGGCCATGGGCGCCGGAGTCGACCAACTGACCTTACCAACCAGGCCACTAGTTGCGGTCGGCGATCACGCCGATGAGGAAGAAGATCAGCAGCAGCACCGGCGCCAGGCTGTAGTTGTTCAGGTGGGCCAGCCCCTGGGTCATCCACGGGGTGAGGAAGACGATCGCCAGGCCATAGCCCACCGCGCAGACCAGTACGAAAATCAGCGTGCGGAAAAAGAAGTTCAGGCTGCTGACGGCGCCCTTTACCCAGGTATTGATTGCCGGGCCGAACAGTACGAAGAGCGTGGCCATCAGCGCCAGGGAGATATCCGACAGGTGGCTGCGGCTCCAGCGCGACAGCGTGACGATCAGGTCGAGTAGCAAATCCATGCGGTGTCCTTAAGGCAGGAAGCTCTGTAGCAGGTCGTTGAGAAACAGCTGGCCCTTCGGCGTCGCCACCAGGCGCGCTGGGTCAGCCGAGAGCAGGCCGCGCGCTTCGGCGTCGCGCCGTGGCTTGGCGAGCACATCCAGCGGCAGTCCGGTGCGCTGAGTGAACAGCATGGCCGGTACGCCGTCGGTGAGGCGCAGCACATTCATCAGGAATTCGAAGGGCAATTCGTCCGCTGCCAGCAGCTTTTCGCCTGCACGGAAGGCCTTGGCCGGATCGAGGTAGTCCTTCGGCAGGCGGGTCTTCCAGCTGCGCAGGATGCGTCCGTCGGCGTGGCTGAGCTTGGCATGGGCGCCGGCACCAATGCCAAGGAAATCGCCGAAGGTCCAGTAGTTCAGGTTGTGCCGCGCCTGCCGCCCGGGCTGGGCGTAGGCGGAGGTCTCGTACTGGCGATAGCCGTGCTCCGCGAGCAGCGTCTGGCCGGCTTCCTGGATGTCCCAGAGGATATCGTCTTCGGGCAGCTGCGGCGGCTGGCTCCAGAACACCGTGTTTGGCTCCAAGGTCAGCTGGTACCAGGACAGGTGCGTCGGTTGCTGGGCGATGGCGATGCGCAGGTCGCTCAACGCATCCTCCAGGCTCTGGTCCGGCAGGCCATGCATGAGGTCGAGGTTGAAGTTGTCGAAGCCGGCGGCGCGGGCCATGTCCGCTGCGCGAATCGCTTCGTCGCCGTCATGAATGCGCCCGAGCGCCTTGAGCTTCTCGGCCTGGAAGCTCTGCACGCCGATGGACAGCCGGTTGATGCCGAGCTGGCGGTAGTCGCGGAACTTGGCCTGTTCGAACGTCCCCGGATTGGCCTCCAGGGTGATCTCGATGTCCTCGGAAAAGCCGACCAGCCGTTCCAGCCCGTCGATGATCGCCGCCAGTGCCTTGGCAGAAAACAGGCTTGGCGTACCGCCGCCGAAGAAGATCGAAGTCAGTCGGCGGTCCCCGACGTGCTCAAGATCCGCGCGAAGATCGGCCAGCAGCGCGGCGACATAGGCGTCTTCGGGCAGTTCGGGTCCGGCCGCGTGGGAGTTGAAGTCGCAGTACGGGCATTTGCGCACGCACCAGGGAATATGTACGTACGCCGCCAGCGGGGGCAATTCGAAGCCTGCCGTTGTCGGCGCGCCGTGGTTGCGTTCGCTGGCGCTTAGCGGGGCTGAGTTTGCCGCTTTCATATCCCCAGCCGCTGCTTGAGCAGGGTCATGGCGCGTGCACGGTGGCTGAGCTGGTTCTTCTGCGCTGCAGGCAGCTCGGCGCTGGAGCAGTCGCATTCCGGCACCCAGAACAGCGGGTCGTAGCCGAAGCCATGCTCGCCGCGTGCTGCATGCAGGATGCGGCCGTGCCAGAGGCCTTCGCAGATGATCGGCAGTGGATCGTCGGCGTGGCGCACCAGCGCCAGGGCACAGACGAACTGCGCGCCGCGTTCGGCATCCGGAACCTCACGCAGGACGTCCAGCAGCTTGGCGTTGTTGGCGGCATCGCCCTGGCCATCGGCGTAGCGCGCCGAGTAGATGCCCGGTGCGCCGCCGAGGGCGTCGACGGCCAGGCCGGAGTCGTCGGCGAGCGCCGGTAGACCGGATATCCGCGCGGCGTTGCGCGCCTTGAGAATGGCGTTCTCGACGAAGGAAAGACCGGTTTCCTCCGGCTCGACGGTGCTGAACTCGGCCACCGAGCGCACGCGAACCGCGTCACCGAGCATGGCCTGGAGCTCCTTGAGTTTGCCGGCGTTGTGGCTGGCCAGTACCAGTTCGGAAAAAGGCATCATCGGTCGGGGAAGAATTCCTGGTTGAACTCGAAGCTGAACGGCTCGGCGCCGGTCGGCTGAACGGTGAGGGCGAAACGCAGGGTTTCCTGCGAGTCGAAGGGGAACTGCGCGAGGTAATAGATCGCCTCGTCACCTTCCTTGAGCTGCTTGAAGCCCAGCGGGCGATCCTGCCCGAGCAGGTTCTTCACTACGCCGCTGACCTGCGCCGCGACCGGTTTGCCGTCCTTGATCACCGAGACGTTGACTACGCCCTGGGTCTTGCTGCGCGTGAGTCCGGCGGCGGCGGCAATGTCCGGCTGCAGGAAGCCCGAATTGAAGGCGCTGTAGTGGACGTCGTATTCGCCGACGCTGTGTTTGCGCTCGGCCAGCGCCGGCAATGTGAGCAGTGCGGCCAACAGACCGATCAGGATGCGTTTCATGTGCTTACCTCCAGCGTTGAAGCCGCTCAGCGGGATGGCCCGGTGACGCGGTAGATGCCGATTTCACCCAGCAGATTCGGCCATATGCGACTGGCCCAGCCATGCCGATGATCGCGGTCGACTGCCAGGCGTTCGAGTACCCTGGCACCGCTTTCCTGGCACAGCCGCTCGAAATCCTCGAACGTGCAGAAGTGAATGTTCGGCGTGTTGTACCAAGTGTAGGGGAGGAACTCCGACACCGGCATGCGGCCTTTGCTCGCAAGGTACCAACGGCAGCGCCAATGGCCGAAGTTGGGGAAGGTGATGATGCACTGGCGGCCGACGCGCAGCATTTCCTTCATCAGCTGGTCGGGGTAATGCACGGCCTGCAGCGCCTGGGTCATCACCACCATGTCGAAGCTGTCGCTGGCGAAGTTGCCCAGGCCCAGGTCGAGGTTCTGCTCGATGACGTTGACGCCCTTGTCGATGCAGGCGGCGATGTTGTCCGGGTCGATTTCCAGGCCGTAGCCGCTGACCTGCTTGTGATCGCGAAGCCAGGCCAGCAGCTCGCCATTGCCGCAGCCGAGGTCGAGAACTCGGCTGCCGGCCGGAATCCACTCTTGGATGATGTCCAGATCGGCGCGCATCTTCGTTCCTTATACGGCTATGCGGTTCATGTAACCGCGGAAGGCTTGCAGGTAGCGGGGATTGGGGATCAGGAAGGCGTCGTGGCCCTGCGGCGCATCGATCTCCAGGTAGCAGACATCCTTGCGCGCAGCGAGCAGGGCGTCGACGATTTCCCGCGAGCGCTCCGGCGAAAAGCGCCAGTCGGTGGTGAAGGACATCACGCAGAAGCGCGCCTGGGCGCCCTCGAAGGTCTTGGCCAGATCGTCGTTGTGGGCTGCCGCCGGGTCGAAGTAGTCCAGCGCCTTGGTCATCAGCAGGTAGGTATTGGCGTCGAAACGCCCGGAAAACTCCTCGCCCTGATAGCGCAGGTAGCTTTCGACCTGGAATTCCACGCTGTTGAAGTCGTAATTGAGCTTCTCGCTCTTGAGTCCGCGACCGAACTTGGTGCCCATGGCGTCATCGGACAGGTAGGTGATGTGGCCGACCATGCGCGCCAGCATCAGGCCGCGCTTGGGAATCACGCCCATCTCCTGGAAATGGCCGCCGTGGAATTCCGGGTCGGACAGGATGGCCTGGCGCGCGACTTCGTTGAAGGCGATGTTCTGTGCCGACAGCCTGGGAGCCGAGGCGATGGCCAGGCAGTGGCGGACTCGCTCAGGGTAGCTGATGGTCCATTGCAAGGCCTGCATGCCGCCCAGGCTGCCGCCTATCACCGCTGCCCATTGGGCGATGCCAAGGCGGTCGGCCAGAAGTGCCTGACTGTGCACCCAGTCTTCCACTGTCACCACTGGGAAGTCTGCACCGTAGGGCTTGCCGCTGGCCGGGTTGGTGCTGCTCGGGCCGGTCGAACCGTTGCAGCCGCCCAGGTTGTTCAGGCTGACGACGAAGAAATGATCGGTATCGATGGCCTTGCCCGGGCCTATGCAGGAATCCCACCAGCCGGGTTTGCGGTCGTCCATGCTGTGGTAGCCGGCGGCATGATGGTGGCCAGAGAGTGCATGGCAGATGAGCACGGCATTGCTGCGCGCGGCATTCAGCTCGCCATAGGTTTCATAGATCAGCTGGTAATCGGCCAGCGTACGGCCGCAGGCGAGTGTCAGTGGTTCGGCAAAATGCGCGACCTGCGGACTCACCAGGCCAACGGAATCGGCGGGAATTGCAGTGGGCATCGACCCTGGCTCTTGCTTGAAGAAGGCGGCAAAGTCTAAAGGTATGCGCGTTGCAATTCATCCTGAAATGCAACGGCGAGCGGGGCTCTCGCCATTTCCTCGCGGGCTGCGACGAAATGGCGACAGCTTTAGCTGATCTGCGCGCTGGTCAGGCTGACCACCTTGCCCTGCCGCCGCAGCGGCGCCGGTCGGCGCAGCGCGCGGAGCATTTCTGCGGCCTGTGCCAGTTGCAGCTCCAGTTCGCCGCTGTAGCGCGTCAGCAATTGTCCGCGCTGGCTGTTCTGCTGGCTCTCCCTGGCCAGACTCTTCAACTGCAGGATGTGGGTTTCCAGCTGTTGCTTGTGTTCCAGGGAAAACTGCAGCAGCGGCGTCAGCGCATCGCCAGCCCACTGTTCGGCTTCCTGGCGCAGCCGCTGGTGCATGCCGATGACCTCCTGCACCAGGGTAGAGAAGAAGCGTCTGGTGAGTGTTCGCTGCTCGGTGAGCAGGGTCTTCAACTGCAGGCGGAACTGATCGGCCTTGCCCTGCAGGCTGCGCAGCTCGCGCTGATAAGGCAGCAACTGGAACAACGGCGGGTCGATACCCTGTAGGGGGTTTTCTTCGCTGTGCCGCCGGTAGATCGCCGAAACCATCTTGTTGGCCCTTTCCGCCTCCTGCTCGAGGATGCCCAAGTCCTGTTCCACCGAGCGGAAGAAGTGCAGGATCGCCAAGTTGATGCCCAGCGTGGTCAGGCTGCCGGTCAGGCTGCGTCGCAACCGGGTCAGGTGCTCCTCGAGGCGTTCGGCTCGTATTGCCGTGCGCAGCAGCTCACCCTGGCGTTGCAGCAGGCGCTGATTGGTCTTCAGGTCGAGCAGGCGCTTGTGGTGGCGGTTGTGATCGTGCCGCGTGCGCGCGGTGAGTTCGAGCAGCATCTGCCCGCTGCCTTCCTGATGACTGGCCAGCACATCGCGCTGCTCGATGACCTTTTCCAGGCGCAGCTTGAGGGCATGCTGACTGTTCTGCAGCAGCGCCATCACCTGCTGCACCACCTGGTCTTCGAGCAGGCGTTCCTTCTGCGTGAGGATGCGCTGGCTGAGCAATTCTTCCAGCCGTGCCAGCTGGCTGCGTTCGAGCAGCGCCTGGTCACCGCGAATCTTCGCCATCAGTGCCTGTTTGGCCGATAGCGGCAGGACGTCGGCGCAATCAATGCCCAGCTGTTGCGCGGTGCTGTCACGGATATCCTCGATGGCCTTCTGCACGAAGGTCTCGCCGGCAACATCGTCCCAGAGCACGTCGATCTTGTTCAGTACGGCGAACAGGCTGTTCTGCGTATCTTCGTCGAGCTGGCGGATGTGCTGCTGCCAGATCTGCATGTCACTGGCGGTGACACCGGTGTCGGCAGAAAGCAGGAACACGATTGCCTGGGCATTGGGCAGCATCGACAGGGTCAGTTCCGGCTCGCTGCCCAGCGCGTTCAGCCCGGGCGTATCGAGAATGCGCAAGCCCTGACGCAACAGCGGGTGGTCGAAGTTGACCACGGCGTGGCGCCAGGCCGGGACCAGTACGGTATCGCCACTGCTGCTGCTTTCCAGGCCGGCCGGGTCAAAGCCGAGCTGAATTGCCTGTTCCACCGGCATGGCCTTGGTCAACGCGACCTGGGCAAAGGCTTCGGCCATGCTTTCCGGGTCATGCGGGTCGAGCGGGAGATTGAGCCAGAGTCGCGGTGTGCGCTTGAGTTGCGCGATGCTGGTGTCTTCCAGGCGCGACTCGATGGGCAGCAGGCGGATGTAGGAGCGTTCCGAACGCGGATCGAACAGCAGTTCGGTGGGGCACATGGTGGTGCGGCCAGCCCGTGAAGGCAGGATGCGCTGACCGTAGTTGGAGAAGAACAGGCTATTGATCAGCTCGGTTTTGCCGCGCGAATACTCGCCGACGAAAGCCAGGGTGATGTGATCGGTGCGTAACACCCGCAGCGCTCGTTCCAGGCGCGCCTCGACGCCCTCGCTGGAAAGCCGATTATGCGCCAGCCAGCTGCGGTAGCGGGTGATCTCACGAATGAGGTCACGCTTCCAGGTGACGTAGGCGTCCACTTGTCGATCGAGACGTTCCATGCTCATCCAGCTCCCGGAGGTGTGATTCGGCGAATTATCGGACCCGCCGGTACAAGGTCAATTCAATCGAAGCCTGACGTGACCGAGCGGCCTTGCTGGCGGCATGGGCGGTCATGGGCGGTTCGGGTTCGAGTCGATGTCCTCGTTCACACCCCGCAGCAAAGTACGAGGCAGGATGGAAAAAGCCGAGAAGTTGAAGTCTACGTGCAGCCATGCGGCATTCCGAGGCGCTTTTGGCTCCTCGGTGCCGCTTTGGCAGCAAAGCATGAACGGCGTCTCAGATGAGCATGCGCAGGATGTTCGGCATGTGGGTCATGGTGGCCAGGTTGTTGATTACCAGCATGTCCAGCAGCTTGATCGCCAGGAAGGCGAAGATCGGCGAGATATCCAGCCCGCCGAGGTTTGGCAGCAGGCGGCGGAACGGCGCCAGGACCGGCTCGCAGAGTTGGCTGACCAGCTGTGCGCCCGGGTTGTGGCTGCCCGGCGCGACCCAGGACAGGATCACGCTGATGATCAGCGCCCAGAAAAAGATGTTGAGGAACAGCCCAGTGATGCCGATCAGCGCCCAGACCAGCAACAGCAAGGGATTGCCGATGGTGCCGTAGGCGATCAGCAGGATCAGCGCCATCAGCACCATCTGCACGATCAGCGCGAGGATCAGCGAAGAAATATCCAGCGTGCCCATGCTCGGAATGATGCGGCGCATCGGCCGCAAAAGGGGATGGGTTGCCTTGACGATGAATTGACTGAGCGGGTTGTAGAAGTCGGCGCGTACCAGCTGCAGGATGAAGCGCAGCAACACGATCAGCAGATAGAGGCTGCCCAGCGTCTGGATGACGAGGATCAGGGCTTGCGAGAGTTGGGACATGAATGCTCCTTAGAGGCTGTTGTTTCGTCGCGAGCGAAGCGTCAACAGACCTATTGACCCAGTTGTTCGGCCAGTTCGGCCGAGCGTTGTGCGGCCGCGTTCAACGCCTGCTGCACCAGTTGCTCGAAGCCGCCCGCCTGGAAGGCTTTGATCGCCGCTTCGGTGGTTCCGTTCGGCGAGGTGACGCGACGCCGCAGTTCGGCGGCATCGACGTCGCTTTCGCAAGCCATGCGAGCTGCGCCCAGCGCGGTCTGCATGGTCAGTTGCGCGGCGGTCTCGCGGGGCAGGCCGAGCTGCTGTCCGGCAGCCGTCATCGCTTCGATCAGTAGGAAGAAATAGGCAGGACCGCTACCGGAAACGGCGGTTACCGCATCGATCAGGAGCTCTTCTTCGAGCCATAGCGCGATACCGACGGCCGACAGCAGTTGCTCGGCCTGCTGCTTCTGCGTGTCGCTGACCTGGGCATTGGCGAACAGGCCGCTGACGCCCTGGCGCAGCAAGGCCGGCGTGTTGGGCATGCAACGCACGATCGCCTGAGGGCGCGGGCCTAGCCAGCGCTGCAGGCTGTCGCAGCTGATGCCGGCGGCGATCGAGACGATCAGGGGGCCGTGGGCCAGATGAGGAGTCAGATCCTGACAGACCGCCTGCATGACCTGCGGCTTGACCGACAGCACCACCACATCGGCGCCGGCCAGTGCATCGGCGTTCTGCGCGAACGTCTGGATGCCGTGCTCGGCGCTGATTTTCGCGCGCTGCTCGGCGCCTGGATCGCTGGCGCGAATGGCGTCCGCTGCGACGCCCTTGGCGCGCAGCCCGCCGATCAGACTGGCAGCCATGTTGCCGGCGCCGATGAAGGCGATGCGGGGTGAGGTCATAGCGATTCCTTTATTGAGGGCGTCCGTAGTCGCGGGCGCCGAACAGTGCGGTGCCGATGCGGACCCAGGTCGCGCCTTCGGCAATCGCCGCTTCGAGGTCCTGGCTCATGCCCATGGACAGCGTATCCAGTGTCAGTGGCAGTTCATCGCGCAATGCGCGCAGGCGGGCAAAGGCGGCGCGCTGCTCGGCGGGGTCTTCGCTCGGTGCGGGAATGCACATCAGTCCACGCAGGCGCAGACGCGGCATCGCGGCGACGGCCTGTGCCAGCTGTGGCAGTTCCTCTGGCGCGCAGCCGGATTTGCTCGCCTCACCGCTGACATTCACCTGCAGGCATATATTCAGCGGCGGCAGTTCGGCTGGACGTTGATCGGACAGGCGCTGGGCGATCTTCAGGCGATCCACCGAGTGCACCCAGTCGAAGTGTTCGGCGATGGGTTTGGTCTTGTTCGACTGGATCGGTCCGATGAAGTGCCAGGTCAGCGGCAGCTCGCTCAGCTCGGCCTGCTTGTCCAGCGCTTCCTGCAGATAGTTCTCGCCGAAATCGCGCATGCCGGCTTCGGCGGCCTCGCGAATGGCGGCGGCCGGCTGGGTCTTGCTCACCGCCAGCAGGCCGACCGAAGCAGGGTCGCGTCCCACAGCTTGCGCCGCCTCACGGATGCGCGCTGCGACCTTTGCAATATTCTTCTCTATCGTGGACATTACTTGCGCCGCCGCCTTGGGTCTGCGCGGCATTCTACCTGCTTGCTTGTAATTGGGGAGTCCCATGGATATCACAGAACTGCTGGCCTTCAGCGCCAAGCAGGGTGCGTCGGATTTGCACCTTTCCGCCGGCCTGCCGCCGATGATCCGCGTCGATGGCGACGTGCGGCGAATCAACCTGCCGGCCATGGACCACAAGCAGGTGCATGCGCTGATCTACGACATCATGAACGACAAGCAGCGCAAGGATTTCGAGGAATTCCTGGAAACCGACTTCTCGTTCGAAGTGCCGGGCGTGGCGCGTTTTCGCGTCAACGCGTTCAACCAGAATCGCGGTTCCGGCGCGGTGTTCCGGACCATTCCTTCCAAGGTGCTGACCATGGAAGACCTGGGGATGGGCGAGGTTTTCCGCAAGATCACCGATGTGCCGCGCGGGCTGGTGCTGGTCACCGGACCGACCGGCTCGGGCAAGTCGACCACCCTGGCGGCGATGCTTGATTACCTGAACAACACCAAGTACCACCACATCCTTACCATCGAGGACCCCATCGAATTCGTTCACGAATCGAAGAAGTGCCTGGTCAACCAGCGCGAGGTCCATCGTGACACCCTGGGCTTCTCCGAGGCACTGCGTTCGGCACTGCGTGAAGACCCGGACATCATTCTCGTCGGCGAAATGCGCGACCTGGAAACCATCCGCCTGGCGCTGACCGCTGCGGAAACCGGTCACCTGGTGTTCGGCACCCTGCACACCACCTCCGCCGCCAAGACCATCGACCGCGTGGTCGACGTGTTCCCGGCCGAAGAAAAGTCCATGGTCCGTTCGATGCTCTCCGAATCGCTGCAGGCGGTGATCTCGCAGACCCTGCTGAAGAAGGTTGGCGGCGGCCGTGTCGCGGCCCACGAGATCATGATCGGTACGCCGGCGATCCGTAACCTGATTCGCGAGGACAAGGTGGCGCAGATGTATTCCTCGATCCAGACCGGCGGCTCGCTGGGCATGCAGACCCTCGACTCGTGCCTCAAGGGGCTGCTCGCCAAAGGGCTGATCTCGCGAGACAGCGCCAAGGAAAAGGCCAAGCAGCCAGAGAACTTCTAAACGCCTGACAACTACCGGGCGCCGCCTCATGCGGCGCTTGCCACGATTGCGAGTACGACGATGGAATTCGAGAAACTTCTGCGCCTGATGGTGGAAAAGGGCGGCTCCGATCTGTTCATCACGGCAGGCGTGCCGCCTTCGATGAAGGTCAACGGCAAGATCATGCCGGTCAGCAAGACGGCGATGTCGCCGGAAATGACCCGCGAGACCGTGCACGGCGTTATGAACGAGCAGCAGCGCCGCGAGTTCACCGAGAACCATGAGTGCAACTTCGCCATCAGCGCCCGCGGTATCGGCCGTTTCCGGGTCAGTGCGTTCTACCAGCGCAATCTCGCCGGCATGGTGCTGCGGCGTATCGAAACCAACATTCCGACCATCGAAGAACTCAAGCTGCCGGACGTCCTCAAGAAGCTGTCGATGACCAAGCGCGGGCTGGTGCTGTTCGTCGGAGCCACCGGTACCGGCAAGTCGACCTCATTGGCTTCGATGATCGGCTACCGCAACAAGAATTCCAGCGGGCACATCATCTCCATCGAAGACCCGATCGAATTCATCCACCAGCATCAGAACTGCATCGTTACTCAGCGCGAGGTCGGTATCGACACCAGCTCGTTCGAAGTGGCGCTGAAGAACACCCTGCGCCAGGCGCCGGACGTAATCCTCATCGGCGAGATCCGTACCCGTGAAACCATGGACTATGCCGTGGCCTTCGCCGAAACTGGTCACCTCTGCCTGGCGACCCTGCACGCCAACAACGCCAACCAGGCGCTGGACCGCATCATCAACTTCTTCCCGCCCGACCGTCACAACCAGGTGTGGATGGATCTGTCGCTCAACCTCAAGGCCATCGTCGCCCAGCAGCTGGTGCCGACGCCTGACGGCAAGGGACGGCGTGCGGTGATCGAGGTGCTGATCAATACGCCGCTGGCGGCTGACCTGATCCGCAAGGGCGAGGTGCATGAGCTCAAGTCGCTGATGAAACGCTCCACCGAGCTGGGCATGCAGACCTTCGATCAGGCGCTGTACAACCTCTACGTGCAGGGTGAAATCACCTACGAAGATGCGTTGCTGCACGCCGATTCGGCCAACGATTTGCGTCTGCTGATCAAGCTGGGATCGGAAACCGATGGCGAGCATCTGACCAGCGTGTCTCAAGGCCTGAGCCTTGAGGTCAGTGACGACGATCCAGGCCGCAGCTTCCGCTAGTCGGCCTGTTTTGCATCCCGGCCGATGCGCTTTCCGCTTCTCGCGGCGACGCGCTCGGCCTGGCCGTCACGCTGCGCACCGGCTCGCGCGCGGCTCATCAGCTGCGGGATCAACATGCCTTCGGGCAGATTCTTCCAGAAGCGCACAGGCAGGTTGCTCTCCAGTACGCCGCGGTTCAGCCGGGCCGGGTTGAACGTGCTTTCGTAATACGCCTTCCATAGCTCGTCGCCGGGGTCCGCTGCGTTCTGCGCCAGCTGCCGCCACGGTGGCGGGCAGGGGCGGGTGTAGTACATGTCTTGGCCATCCCAGCAAACCCCTTCTTCCGGCGTCGCGATCAGCCAGCTATTGCCGCCCATCCGTTCGGCGAAGTGTCCCGCCGCCCAGGGCAGTATGTCGTGCGCAGGCTCGAACCAGGCGACGTGCCGCGGTCCATCACTGCTCTGCAGTGGGCTGAAGCGAAGAAAGGCATGCAGATGATGGGCCTCACGACGGACTGCCTTGATGCGCCCATGCAGTTCGCTGCCATCGATGTCGCCGACCATTCGCGCACTCGAATTGCCCTGGGTGACCCGCCAGAGCACGCGATACAGCAGGCTCCAGCGCTGCTCGGTGCGATAGCGCGCGGCCATTTCGAGTTCGTCCAGCAGTTGTCGGGGGACGCGAATGCGCGGTCCGCCTTCCGTTGAAGGTGCCGGCGAGGGATCGTCGAATAGCCCTGTCGATTCATCGTCGCTGGCCCAGTTCAGCTCATGTGGTGCGACGCAGCTCTGCAGCAGCGCGCGAGCCCGAACTCGCCACTCCTGGAAGCTTCCATCGAAACGCACCGTGACCATTACCAGAGCGCCAGTTGTGCGGGCGTGTCGCGCAGATGCTGGCGCAGCATGGCCGACTCCTGTCCTGCCAGGCTTGGCCGGTAATCCTGAGTGATGACGAAGGGTTTGGCTTTCTCGAGCGAGCAGCGCAGATGGGTCAGATCCTCGAAGCGGATGCGCTTCTGTCGGCGCAGATCCACCAGGCGTTTCGCGCTGAGCATGCCGATTCCGGGAATGCGGGCGATCATCGTCGGTTCGGCGCGGTTGAGGTCCACCGGAAACTGGTCGCGGTGCGCCAGCGCCCAGGCCAGCTTCGGATCGATATCCAGCGCGAGGTTGCCTGGCCCGCTGAGCAGTTCGTCGGCCTTGAAGCCGTAGCCACGCATGAGGAAGTCGGCCTGATACAGGCGATGCTCGCGCATCAGCGGTGGTGCCGCGAAAGGCACGGTGTTGGGGCTGTGCGGAATCGGGCTGAAGGCCGAGTAGTAGACCCGGCGCAGTCGATAGCTGCCGTATAACGATTGGGCGGTGTGCAATATGGTGCTGTCGTCGGTGTTGTCGGCGCCAATGATCATCTGCGTGCTCTGCCCGGCGGGTGCGAAGCGCGGCGCCCGCCGCTCGGCGCTGGCCTCGGTTTCGCCCTGGTGGATGGTGTGCATGGCCTGTTTGATGGTCACCACCTGCTTTTCCGGTGCCAGGCGGATCAGGCTGGTTTCGGTCGGCAGTTCGATGTTCACGCTGAGCCGGTCGGCATAGCGGCCGGCTTCGGCGATCAGCAGCGGGTCGGCGTCGGGAATGGTCTTGAGGTGGATGTAGCCGCGAAACTCGTGCTCCTCACGCAGCAGCCTGGCGACCCGCACCAGCTGTTCCATGGTGTAGTCCGCCGAGCGGATGATGCCGGAGCTGAGGAACAGGCCGCTGATGCAGTTGCGTCGGTAGAAGTCGAGCGTCAGGCTGACCACTTCTTCCGGCGTGAAGCGCGCCCGCGGCACATCGCTGGAGCGACGATTGACGCAGTACTGGCAGTCGTACAGGCAGAAGTTGGTCAGCAGGATCTTCAGCAGCGCCACGCAGCGCCCATCCGGCGTGAAGCTGTGGCAGATGCCCATGCCATTGGTGGCGCCGAGTCCGCTCTTGCCCTTCGAACTGCGCTTCGGCGCGCCGCTGCTGGCGCAGGACACATCGTACTTGGCCGCGTCGGCGAGCACGCTGAGTTTGTCGATCAGTTGCATGGTGGTGACCGTGATACTGTTTGTATATACAGTATCACGGTTGCGCATGGCGACAAGGCCCGTCTGGCGGGGCGGTTCAGGCGCATTATCGGATAAGCTGGACGCCACTCATCAATCGCACATCGAGGTTCGGATGCAGCAGAACACCCATAGCACGCTGATCGGCTATCTCCTGTGGATATTCGGTTTTCTCGGCTCCCACCGCTTTTACTACGGCAAGCCCATCACCGGCACCATCTGGTTCTTTACCCTCGGCCTGTTCTTTGTCGGCTGGATCATCGACCTGTTTCTGATCCCATCGATGGATCGTGAAGCGGACATGCGCTTCCAGCCGGGGCCCATCGACTACACGGTCGGCTGGATACTGCTGACCTTTCTCGGCGTATTCGGTGTACACCGCATGTATCAGGGTAAGTGGATCACAGGAATCCTTTACCTGTTCACCGGTGGCTTGTTCTTTATCGGTGTGCTTTACGACTTCTGGACGCTGAACTCGCAGATATCCGAGCGCAATCTGGCGCGGAGCTGAACGAGTAGGGCAGGAAACACTTTAGAAATCTGGCAGGCATGGACGGGTTGATGTCCAGCCTGCGCAGATCTTTCGCATCAGCCTTCGAAGCTGATGTGGCCGTCGACGATGGTGTAGCGCACCGCGCCCGGCAGGCAGTGGCCCATGAACGGGCAGTTACGACCTTTGGAATACCAGCGCTCGCCGACCAGGGTCGAACTGTGTTGATCGAACAGCACCAGGTCCGCAGGTTGGCCGGCTTGCAGGGTGCTGGTCGGCAGGCGTAGTGCTGCAGCGGGCCCGCTGGTCAGGCGCGCCAGCAGGGTTGGCAGGTCGAGCAAGCCGTCATCCACCAATGTCAGCGCCAGTGGCAGCAGAATTTCGGCACTGCTGATGCCCGGTTCGGTTTCGCCGAACGGGGCCAGTTTGGCATCGGCCTCGTGTGGCTGGTGATGACTGGAAATCGCCGAGATGACGCCCGCCTTCACCGCCTCACGCAGGCCATCGCGATCCGCTGCGCTGCGCAGTGGCGGTTGCACGTGATACAGGCTGGAGAAACCGTGCAGCGCTTCATCGGTGAGGATCAGCTGATACATGGCCACGTCGGCCGTCACCGGCAGGCCGCGAGCCTGTGCCTGGGCAATCATTTCCGCGCCACGGGCGCTGGTCAGTTGGGCGAAATGCGCGCGAACGCCGGAGCGCTCGACTAGCAGCAGATTGCGCGCCAGTGCCACGGTTTCGGCGGTCTCCGGAATCCCCGACAGGCCGAGGAAGCTGGCGGCGGCTCCTTCGTGAGCAAGCCCGCCTTCGGCCAGATCGCGGTCCTGGGAGTGGAAGATCACCGTCAGATCGAAGGTGGCGGCGTATTCCAGCGCACGGCGCAGGTTGCGATTGCTGGCAAATTCGGTAAGCCCGTTGCCGAACGCGACACACCCGGCTTCACGCAGCGCGACCAGCTCGGAAAGCTGCTCGCCGGCCAGGTTGCGCGTCAGCGCGCCGATGGGGAACACCTTGGCATGGCCCGACTCACGGGCGCGATCGAGGATCAGTTCGGTCACTGCCGCGGTATCCAGCACCGGTCGCGTTTGCGGCGGGCAGCACAGGCTGGTGATGCCGCCAGCGGCGGCGGCCAGGGTCTCGCTGGCAATGCTGCCTTTGCGGCTGTAGCCGGGCTCGCGCAGGGCTACCGCAAGATCGACCAGGCCGGGTGCGGCGGTCAGACCCTGTGCGTCGATTGTCTGTTGTGCTTCGAAGCCGGCTGGCGCCTGGCCTATGGCGGCGATCTTGTTGTGCTGCAAGTAGATATCGGCGATTTCGTTGCGCCCGCTGACGGGGTCGATCACGTGTGCGCCGAGGATTCGGGTTGCCACCATCACTGCTGCTCCTCGGATACGGATTCAGAATCGATCTGGCGCTGGGCCGCCTGGCCGCTCATCGCCATGGACAGCACGGCCATGCGAATGGCGATGCCATAGGTGACCTGATTGAGGATCACCGATTGCGGGCCGTCGGCCACCGCCGACTCGATCTCCACGCCGCGGTTGATCGGGCCCGGGTGCATGACGATGGCGTCGGGCTTGGCCAGTGCGAGACGCTGGGTGTTCAGACCGTAGAGTTTGTAGAACTCCCCTTCGCTGGGAAGCAGGCCGCCCTGCATGCGCTCGCGCTGCAGGCGCAGCATGATCACCACGTCGACATCGCGCAGCCCCTCGTTCATGTCGTTGAACACGCGCACACCGTACTGCTCGATGCCCTCGGGCAGCAGGGTTTTCGGTGCGATCACGCGGATGTCCGGGCAGCCCAGTGTCTTCAGCGCCAGCATGTTCGAGCGCGCTACCCGCGAATGCAGAATGTCACCAACGATGGCGACCGAGAGGTTCTCGAAGCTGCCTTTGTGGCGGCGGATGGTAAGCATGTCGAGCATGCCCTGGGTCGGGTGCGCATGGCGCCCGTCGCCGCCATTGATCACCGCGACCTCCGGGCTGACGTGCTCGGCGATGAAATGGGCGGCACCGGAGTCGGCGTGGCGCACCACGAACATGTCCGCGGCCATGGCTTCCAGGTTGCGCAGCGTGTCGGTCAGGGTCTCGCCCTTGCTCGTGGAGGAGGTCGAGACGTTCAGCGTGATGACGTCTGCCGACAACCGCTGCGCCGCCAGTTCGAAGGTCGTGCGGGTGCGTGTGGAGTTCTCGAAGAACACGTTGCAGACGGTTTTGCCGCGCAGCAGTGGAACCTTCTTCACCGCCCGGGCGCCGACTTCGAGGAATGAATCGGCAGTGTCCAGGATCTCGGTGAGCAACTCGCGCGGCAAGCCGTCGAGGGAGAGAAAATGGCGCAGCTGGCCTTGGTCGTTCAGCTGTAGCGGGCGCTTGGCGTCGGTGGGCGTCATCGCAGTATCTCGGTTGGCGGGGCTGTGGGGCGGACTTGCCGGCTCGCTCAGGAGCCGCTGGTTTCCATCTGTTGTTCGAGGGCCAATGGCTCCGGTCCGATCAGCTTGATGCGCTGCTCGGGCGCCAGCGACAGGGTGGCGCCGACCACGTCAGGGCGAATCGGCAGCTCACGCGCGTTCAGGTCGAGCAGGCAGACCAGCGTTACGCTGGCAGGACGACCGTAGTCGAACAGTTCATTGAGCGCGGCGCGGATGGTGCGGCCGGTCATCAGCACGTCATCGATCAGCACCAGGTGCTGGCCTTCGATCTCGAAAGGCAGTTCCGACGGCTGCACCTGCGGGTGCAGGCCCTTCTGGGTGAAGTCGTCGCGATAGAAGGATACGTCGAGAATGCCGAGCGGTTCGTTCTGCGCGCGGGCTGCGAGCAGCGCCTGGGCCACCCAGACGCCGCCGGTACGGATACCGATGAAGCGCGGCTCCTGGATGTCGCGATCAATCAGGTGTTGCTTCAGTGTGGCGACCATCTCGGGCAGCAGCTGTTCGGGATTGGGCAGAATCATGGGGTCTCCTTACAGGTCTGGATCAGGCGGCAGGGTGATCGCTCAGCCAGCCTTCCAGTAATAGGGCTGCGGCCAGGGCATCCACCGGGCGATCGCGATAGCCGCCGTGCTGGCCCTGGCGCAGACGCTCGCCTTTGGCTTCGAACGTGGTCAGGCGTTCGTCGTGAGTGTGCACCGGCAGGTTGAAGCGACCGTTGAGTCGGCGGGCGAACTTTTCCGCCCGGGCACTCATGTCGCTGGGCGTGCCGTCCATGTTCAGCGGCAGGCCGACGACCAGCGCATCGGGCTGCCATTCGCGCATCAGCGCTTCGATCTGTTGCCAGTCCGGCACGCCGTTCTGCGCCTTGAGTACGCAGAGTTCACGTGCTTGCCCAGTAATGACCTGGCCGACAGCGACGCCGATCTGCTTGGTGCCGTAGTCGAAGCCGAGCAGCAGTCGCGGCGCACTCATGCGTGGCCGACCTGGGTGCTGAGCAGGCGCAGGTCGACGCCGAGTGATGCTGCCGCGGCGTTCAGGCGTTGGTCATAAGGTAGGTCGAACAGGATCTCGGTATCCGCGGGGCAGCTGAGCCAGGCATTATCGGCCAGTTCGGCTTCCAGCTGTCCCGCTTCCCAGCCGGCATAACCGAGGGCCACGAAGTGCCGGGCAGGCCCCTGGCCGTCCGCAATGGCGAACAGGACGTCCTGCGATGTGGACATGCCCAGCGGGCCGAGGGAGAGGGTGGCCTGGAATTGCTGGTCGGGCGAATGCAGAACGAAGCCGCGATCGGTTTGCACTGGGCCGCCGGAGAATATCGGCAGGCTCTGGCAGAGTGGGGGGATCGGCTCGTCCGGGCGCAGCTGCTCCAGCACATCAGCCAGGCTCAGCCCGCTCGGGCGATTGACGATCAGGCCCATGGCGCCTTCTGCGCCGTGTTCGATCAGGTAGATCAGCGTCTGGGCAAAGTTCGGATCGGCCATCTGCGGCATGGCGATCAGGAAGTGATGCTTGAGGTAGCTGGGCGCGGTGCTTTTCATGCGCGTTAGCTTAAGCGTTGCACCGCGTTCCGGCTACAGGTGCGACGGTTCGCCAGGCTGCCGATTTCAGCGACTCGAAAGCCTGTCGCCGCGCTCGAAACGCCAGGTGCGGATGATCTCCACCTGGTCGAACTTCTGTGCCAGTTCGCCGGTGAAGGGCGCAAAAGGCGCTGCCAGTCGCACGATGCGCAGCGCGGCATCGTCCAGCACCGGCTTGCCGGATGACTCGATCACGCGCAGCTCCTGGATGGTGCCGTCGCGGTTGATGGTCACCAGCATGCGCAGGCTGCCGTAGATCTGCTGGCGGCGGGCCTCGTCGGGATAGTTGAGGTTGCCGATGCGCTCGACCTTCTTGCGCCATTCGTCGCGATACCAGGCACTGATGTCGCGCATGGTGGCGGCGCTGTTCTGTCGGCTGACCCTGGGGCGCTTGGCATAGCGCTCGACCTCTTGTGCCAGCTCGGCTTCGAGGCTGGCGATCTCCGCGCTCAATTGTGAGCTGTCGAATGCCGGCGCTGCTTGCGGCTCGGGCTGCGGTGGCGTCTGTTGCTTGACGTCGGCCTTTTCGCGCTGTGGGCTGCGAGTGGTGACGACGGTCTTCGCCGGTTCCGGCCGGGTGCTGCGAGGCGGTGCTGCTGGTGGGGTCACCTTGCGTACCTCGGTATCCTGGAACTGCGCTTGCTCGGTGGTTTTCGGCGTGGCCTTGTGCTCCAGCGTGCCGCTGCCCTGCTGATTGTCTTGGGCGAGGAAGTCCGCTTCCTTGGGCTTCTCTTCGCTTTTGAAGGTCGATAGGGTGATTTCCAGCGTCTTGCTGATCTGCTTCGGCTCGGAGAGGGTAAAGCCAAGCCCGAGAATCAAGGCCAGATGCAATGCGGTAGCCAGAAAAAGCGTGAAGCCGAGCCTGTCCGCCGGGCGGACTCGGGTAGTTTCAGGCACGGGGTGGCGGATAGCGGCGTTCATCGCAGGTCGGGTCGGCTCGAAGTGCCGCGCAGTCTGCCGGCTTTGAGCTTGGAGTCGCAAGCTCCAAGCTCAAAGCTGTTAGCTGGTTCAACCTTGCAGCTTCGCCGCGATCGCGTCCATGAGCCGTTCGCCGATGCGGGTATCAAAGGCATTGTCGATTTCGCGGATGCAGGTCGGGCTGGTGATGTTGATTTCGGTAAGGTAGTCGCCGATCACATCCAGGCCGACAAACAGCAAGCCGCGCTTGCGTAGTTCCGGGCCGACGATCGCTGCAATCTCGCGGTCGCGATCCGACAGCGGCTGTGCCACGCCGCGACCACCCGCGGCCAGATTGCCGCGCGTCTCGCCAGCGGCGGGGATTCGCGCCAGGCAATAGGGGATCGGCTCGCCATCGATCATCAGGATGCGCTTGTCGCCGTCCTTGATCGCGGGAATGTATCGCTGCGCCATGATTTGGCGGCTGCCATGCTCGGTCAGAACCTCGAGAATAACCGACAGATTCGGGTCGCCCTCGCGATGACGAAAGATCGATGCACCGCCCATCTCGTCGAGGGGTTTGAGAATGATGTCACGGTGCTCGCGGGCGAACTCGCGGAGAATGTCCGCGCGCCGACTGACCAGTGTCGGTGGGGTGCATTGTGGAAACTGGGTGGCGAAGAACTTCTCGTTGCAGTCGCGCAGGCTCTGCGGTCGATTGACCACCAGCGTTCCGGCCTTTTCCGCCAGTTCCAGCAGATAGGTTGCGTAGACATACTCGCTGTTGAAAGGCGGGTCCTTGCGCATGAGGATCACGTCCAGATCAGTCAGGGCCGCATCGACCTCCCCATCCTTCTCGAACCAATGTTGTGGGTCGTTGAATACCCGCAGCGGGCACATGCGCGCCCGGGCCTGATTGCCGAGCTGATATAGATCGCGCTGCTCCATGTAGAACAGTGTCCAGCCTCGCGCCTGGGCAGCCAGCAGCATGGCCAGCGAGCTGTCCTTCTTGAAGGCGATCTGCGCGATAGGGTCCATGATGATCCCGACGCGAACGGTCATGGGGTGTTCTCCGGCAATGGGCGGCGAAGCGCCGCCAGTGGCTCAAAATGTCGCTGCAGATTGGCTGTGGTTGTGCACTGGGTCAAGGAAAATCCGGATGCTTTTCCGGTTGATAGCGTGTGCATGAGGAGTGTGCTAAAAAGGTCCGGCGATTGGGTGCAGCCCATCGGTGGCAGGGCCTCCGGCGCACTGACATAACGATAAACTACGACTCACCGAGGCGATGGTAGGGCGAAATGGAACAGCACTCCGAGGGCTTGAAGGTCATGGTGATCGACGATTCGAAAACGATTCGTCGCACTGCTGAAACCCTGCTGAAGAAAGTAGGTTGCGATGTCATCACCGCTGTGGACGGTTTCGATGCGCTCGCCAAGATTGCGGATACTCATCCCCGCATCATCTTTGTCGATATTATGATGCCCAGGCTGGACGGTTATCAGACCTGTGCGTTGATCAAGAACAACAGTTCCTTCAAGTCGACGCCGGTGATCATGCTGTCTTCCAAAGATGGCCTGTTCGACAAGGCCAAAGGGCGTATTGTCGGATCCGATCAATACCTTACCAAGCCGTTCAGCAAAGAAGAGCTGCTCGGTGCGATCAAGGCGCATGTCCCTGATTTCGCACCGGTGGAGCAAGCATCCTGAAGTTCGGCATTGTTTGCCGCTGAAGCCTTCCTATGGAGAAATCATGGCTCGCGTTCTGATTGTTGATGATTCGCCGACCGAAATGTACAAGCTCACCGCCATGCTTGAGAAGAATGGCCATGTGGTGCTTAAAGCAGAGAATGGCGCTGACGGCGTCGCTCTGGCTCGTCAGGAAAAGCCGGATGCCGTGTTGATGGATATTGTCATGCCCGGGCTGAATGGTTTTCAGGCTACGCGCCAACTGACCAAAGATTCTGAAACCAGTCACATTCCGGTGATCATCGTCACCACCAAGGATCAGGAAACCGATAAGGTCTGGGGCAAACGTCAAGGCGCCAAGGATTACCTGACCAAGCCGGTGGACGAAGCCACATTGCTGAAGACCCTGAATGCCGTTCTGGCGGGCTGACGCCGCGGTAGCCAACACTCGGACAAAGGGACGTGGCCAGCATGCCTGACATGCAAACGCCGTTTCAGCAGTTGCTGGAGCTAGATAAACGTTGCCGCACGTACGCGGCAGGCCTGCCTTCTCAGCAGGAAGCCGTGCAAACCTGGGGAGGGATCGGCTTTCGGATGGGGGGGCGCTTGTTCGTCGCTCCAATGGGGGAGGTTGGCGAAATCCTGCATGAGCCGCGCTATACGTTGCTTCCCGGCGTCAAGAGTTGGGTAAAGGGCGTGGCGAACGTGCGCGGCAGATTGTTGCCTGTGATGGACCTTTGTGGGTATTTCGGGCTTGAGCTTTCGGCACTGCGTAAGCAGCGCAGGGTGCTGGTGGTGGATCACCAGGAAGTGTTCGCCGGACTGACTGTCGATGAAGTCTTCGGCATGCAGCATTTCGCGGTGGAAACCTTCTCGGAGGAGTTGCCTCCGATCGAGGCATCAATTCAGCCATTCATTCATGGTGTGTTCCAGCGCGAGCAGCCCTGGCTGGTCTTCAGCCCGCACGCGTTGGCTACGCATCAGGCGTTTCTGGACGTCGCGTTTTAGTTGTAGGTGGGTCGACCAAGGTCGGCCTTTTGGTTCTTGGATGGAAACGACGGGGGTCCAGGCGGGGGCCGGATAATGATCAAAATGAATGCTAATGCTTTGTTGAGCGGGGTGCGCAGCAATACGCTGACCACCGGTTTGTTTATCGTGCTGATCGTATCGATCGTGCTGCTGTTCGCGAACTTCGCGTACGTCAACACTCAGGCCGATCACGATAACGAATACATCGCTCACGCAGGAGAGCTGCGCGTACTGTCCCAGCAGATCGCCAAGGATGCCGTGGAAGCGGCGACCGGCACGCAGGAGGCGTTCGCGTCTCTGAAGCAGGCCCGGAACGAGTTCAACCAGCGCTGGGCCTATCTCTCGCAAGGAAACGAGGACATCGGTCTGCCGGCGGTTCCCGAATCGTTGCGCGATGAAGTCAACGCGGTGGAGCAGGACTGGAACACGCTGCGTCGCGATACCGACGCCATCCTGGCCAGTGAGCAGACTGTCCTGTCGCTCCACCAGGTAGCCAGCACCCTCGCCGAAACCATTCCTCAGCTCCAGGTCGAGTACGAGGAGGTCGTCGACATCCTGCTGGAAAGTGGTGCGCCAGCAGCTCAGGTTTCGGTTGCCCAGCGCCAGTCGCTGCTGGCCGAGCGTATCCTCGGTTCGGTGAACAAGGTGCTGTCCGGTGACCAGGACTCGGTACAGGCGGCCGATATGTTCGGTCGTGATGCCAGTCTGTTCGGTCGAGTCCTGAATGCGATGATCGAAGGCAACGTCGCCATGGGCATCACTGCGGTGGCCGACGAAGAGGCGCTGGATCGTCTCTCGGAGATCGCTGAGCTCTTCCAGTTCGTATCCGGATCGGTGGACGAAATTCTCGAAACGTCGCCTGAACTGTTCCAGGTGCGCGAGTCGGCGAACAGCATCTTCGAGGTTTCGCAGACCCTGCTCGACAAGACCTCCGCGCTGTCGCAAGGCCTGCAGAGCCGCGCCGATGCCCGTTACCTCAACACCATCCTCGGTTACGTGCTGGGCGCCATTGCGCTGGCCTCGATCATCCTGATTGGTCTGGTAATGGTTCAGGAAGCACGCCGCCGCCTGAGCGAAACCGCTGAGAAGAACGAGCGTAACCAGGCTGCGATTCTGCGACTGCTCGATGAAATCGGCGACCTCGCAGACGGTGACCTGACGGTGGCCGCGACCGTTACCGAAGACTTCACCGGTGCGATTGCCGACTCGATCAACTACTCCATCGACCAGCTGCGCGAACTGGTAGCCACCATCAACCAGACCGCTGTTCAGGTATCGGGCGCTGCGCAGGAAACCCAGGCGACTGCAATGCACCTCGCCGAGGCCTCCGAACACCAGGCCCAGGAAATTGCCGGTGCTTCTGCTGCAATCAACGAAATGGCGGTTTCCATTGACCAGGTATCGGCCAACGCCGCGGAATCCTCGGCGGTAGCAGAACGTTCGGTAGCCATTGCCAACAAGGGCAACGAGGTGGTGCACAACACCATCACCGGCATGGACAACATTCGCGAGCAGATCCAGGACACGTCCAAGCGGATCAAGCGTCTCGGTGAGTCGTCCCAGGAGATCGGTGACATCGTCAGCCTGATTAACGACATTGCCGACCAGACCAACATCCTTGCACTCAACGCGGCGATCCAGGCATCCATGGCGGGCGACGCAGGCCGCGGCTTCGCCGTGGTAGCGGACGAAGTACAGCGCCTGGCTGAACGCTCTTCCGCGGCGACCAAGCAGATCGAGGCACTGGTAAAGACCATTCAGACCGACACCAACGAGGCGGTCATCTCGATGGAACAGACTACCTCCGAAGTGGTGCGCGGTGCGCGTCTGGCGCAGGACGCCGGTGTGGCACTGGAAGAGATCGAGAAGGTATCGAAGACGCTTGCGGCGCTGATCCAGAACATCTCCAACGCGGCACGCCAGCAGGCTTCTTCGGCCGGCCACATCTCCAACACCATGAACGTGATCCAGGAGATCACCTCGCAGACCTCGTCGGGTACCACCGCTACGGCCAAGAGCATCGGTAATTTGGCCAAGATGGCCAACGAGATGCGCCATTCCGTTTCTGGCTTTACCCTGCCGGATGCTCCGGATCAGGCCTGACTTGAGCAGTGCGGCAGTCATCTGATGGCTGCCGCCGATGATCATGAGCGAGGGGCAGGGCATGCAGCCGAGGTTTGACTGGGCATTGGAGCCCTTGGCCGATATGTCGCCGGCGGAATTCCATGACTGGCAGACGCTCCTCGAAGAGCGCTCCGGCATGGTCGTCAGCGAACGCAGGCGCAGCTTCCTGCAGACCAATCTGAGCGCTCGCATGCGCGAGGTCGGTGCTCCCGACTATGCCAGCTACTATCGGCAGGTCACCTCCGGCCCCCGTGGTGCTGTCGAGTGGTCGACCCTCATGGACAGGCTGACCGTTCAGGAAACACGTTTCTTCCGTCATCCCGCTTCTTTTGATCTGCTCGAAACCTACTTGCGCCAGCGTCTGGAGCAGGAGTCGATCAAGCGACCCCTGGCGCTGTGGAGCGTTGGTTGCGCAAGTGGTGAAGAGACGTACTCGCTAGCCATGGCCACCGCCGAGGTGCTGGCGGGACGCGAATTCGACGGCAGCTTCGGGGTCACCGGTACGGATATCAGTCTGAGCGCGCTGGCCAAGTCCCGAACAGCGGTCTACAGCGCGCGCAAGCTGGAGCAGGTCGAACCGGCGTTGCGTGAGCGTTATTTCCTGTCGCTATCCGATGATCGTTTTCAAGTGATTCCCGGCCTGGCCGCACGTGTGTGCTTTGCAAGGCTCAATGTGCTGGAACTGGCGAACTCGCCCGTTTCCAGCATGGACGTTATTTTCTGTCAGAACCTGCTGATCTATTTCCGCCGCTGGCGTCGCCGAGAAATCCTCAATCGCCTGGCAGATTGCCTGGCTCCGGGGGGATTGTTGGTGATCGGTGTAGGTGAAGTGGTCGGCTGGCAGCATCCGGGATTGCTTCCGGTGGCCAACGATCAGGTTCTGGCTTTTACCCGGAAAAGTTTATGAGCGGAGTCGCTATGGGTGATCGGCACGATTATGTCGCCCTGGAGTGGGTGAAAGGCGAGATTGCCGAGACGCTTAAGCAGGCGCGTCAGGCTCTGGAGGCGTTCGTCGAGAACCCACAGGACTCGACCCGGATGCGCTTTTGCCTGACCTATGTGCATCAGGTCCACGGCACTCTGCAGATGGTGGAGTTCTTCGGCGCAGCATTGCTCGCCGAGGAAATGGAGCAGCTGGCGCGGGCCTTGCTCGACGAGCGGGTGGCCAATCAGGGCGAGGCGCTCGAGGTGATGATGCAGGCCATCCTGCAGCTGCCTGCCTATCTGGACCGCATTCAGAGTGCGCGCCGCGACCTGCCGATGGTGGTGCTGCCGCTGCTTAACGACCTGCGCGCCGCTCGCGGTGAAAAGCTGCTTTCTGAAACCAGCCTATTTTCACCCGACCTGTCCGGACGCACGCCGGCGCTTTCCCAGGAGTCGGTCGAGCGACTGCGTACGAACGAGCTGCCGGCCCTGCTGCGCAAGCTGCGTCAGATGCTGCAGGTTGCGCTGGTTGGGGTGATTCGCAACCAGGACCTGCCGACCAATCTCGGCTACATGGCGCGGGTATTCGCCCGCCTGGAAATGCTCTGCAAGGATGCGCCACTGGCGGCGCTATGGCAGATCGCCTCGGGCATGGTCGAAGGTCTGGCCAGTGGCGGCGTGAGCAACGGCACCTCCGTCCGCACCTTGTTGCGACAGGTAGACAAGCAGCTCAAGCGGTTGGTCGAGGAAGGCGCTGATGGCCTAAATCAGGCTGCGCCCGATGAGCTGATCAAGAACCTGCTCTTCTACGTCGCCAAGGCGCCGGGGCAGACGCCCCGTATCCAGGCGTTAAAGCAGCTTTACCGTCTCGACGAAGCGCTGCCGGACAGCGCCGTGGTCGATCAGGAGCGTGCTCAGCTGGCTGGTCCCGACCGTGGCGCGATGCGCTCGGTGGTCGCTGCCCTTTGTGAAGAGCTGGTGCGGGTAAAGGACAGCCTGGACCTGTTCGTGCGCAGCGATCGCAAGGTCATTGCCGAGCTGTCCAGCCTTGAGGTCCCGCTCAAGCAGATCGCCGATACCTTGGCAGTGCTCGGCTTCGCTCAACCGCGCAAGATCATTCTCGATCAGATCGTCCTCGTCCAGTCCGTAGCGCAGGGGCAGCAGGCGCCCGACGACGCCATCCTGATGGATATCGCCGGTGCGTTGCTCTATGTCGAGGCTACGTTGGCCGGCATGGTCGGCGGTCCCGCGGAGGAGCGCAGCGAAGCAAGCCACCTGCCGACCACCGATGTTGCCCAGATTCACCAGTTGGTCATTCGCGAAGCGCGTAACGGGCTGGAGCAGGCCAAGGACGCAATCATCGAATTCATTGCCTCGCAATGGAACCACGAGCATCTGGCCCGGGTGCCGGATCTGCTCACTCAGGTTCGCGGCGGTCTGGCGATGATTCCCCTGGAGCGTGCTGCGTCCCTGCTGCAAGCCTGCAATGGCTACATCCAGGATCAGCTTCTGGCGCGACAGGCCGTGCCGGACTGGCAGAGCCTGGATACCCTGGCTGACGCGATCACCAGCGTCGAGTATTACCTCGAGCGACTGTCCGAGGATTGCGGCACCCAGGGCGATCTGATTCTGGATGTGGCCGAAGAAAGCCTGCAGAACCTCGGCTACTCGCTGGGACATGCAAATGCACCGATGAAGGTCGCGGCGCTCGAGAACGAATTCGCCGATCCGCTGGACGAGATCGAAGTGCTGCCTGAGGAGCCGGACGCAAGTCTGGAAGCGTTCGACTCCGTTGCGGTCGACCAGGAAGAATCTCCGGCACCGATGGACCCTGATTTCTTAAGCGAGGCGCAAGCGCCACTCGAGAGCCGTGATGCGGAGATCGCGGCGGAGGCCGAGGAAAGCGAGTGGACGCTGGAAGACCTGTCCGGCGATGAAGAAATCATTTTCAACCTGCCAGAAGAGATGCCGGCGCCCGAAACGCCTCCAGACTCACTTGAAGATGAGTCGGACCTGGGCGAGTGGAGCGATGCGCAGGTCGCCGAGCTCGATCTTCCGGAAGTGAGCCTGCCAGATTATTCCGAACCTGAAAGCCTGCAGGTGGAAGTCGAGCCTGTACTCAGCCTTGAGGAAGTCATGGCGGCGCCGGTCGCAGCCATCAACCCGCCTGCTCAGGATGTACCGCCTAGCCTCCTGCCACCTCCTGCCGACGAAGAAGCGGTCGACGAGGACCTGCTGGAAGTCTTCATCGAGGAAGCGGCAGAAGTTCTGGAGGCGATTGGCGAGCAGTTGCCACTCTGGCTTGCCGACAGTGACAACAAGGATGCCCTGGGCGAAGTGCGACGTGCATTCCACACGCTCAAGGGCAGTGGGCGGATGGTGCGTGCACTGGTCATCGGCGAGTTGGCGTGGTCCATCGAGAACCTGCTCAATCGGGTTCTCGATCGCAGCATCCAGCCGACCGACTCGGTGAGGCAGGTCGTGTGCGATGTCGTTGCGCTGATGCCGGCCCTCGTCGATGAGTTCGCAGCCAAGGCCCAGCGCCAGCGTGATGACGTCGATCACCTTGCGGCAGCAGCGCATGCCCTGGCCAAGGGGCAGTCAGTGGTGCTTTCGCAGCCTGCTGAGACGCCTGCTGCGATTGCGGACGAGCCTGCCCCGTCCGCGGCGCCGCAAGACGATGACGACGCACTGGACCCCCAGTTGCTGGAAATTTTTCGCAACGAGGCCGAATCGCATCTGACCACGCTGGTCAGCTTTCTCGCCGATTGCGCCCAGCGCCTGCCGCAGCCGGTGACCGATGCACTGCAACGTGCCCTGCACACGCTCAAGGGTAGTGCGCACATGGCCGGCATCCTGCCGGTGGCGGAAATCGCAACGCCTCTGGAGAAAATGGTCAAGGAATTCAAGACCAACCTGATCCAGATGGATCTGGCCGAAGCCGAGCTGCTGCATGAGGCCGAGCTGTTGTTACGCCAGGGGCTGGCCAATCTCGATCATGAACCGTTGGCGCCGATAGAAGGCGCCCCGGAGTTCCTGGCCAAGGTGCACGCCCTGCATCAGGCCAGATTGGTCGAAGCCGGCGCCCGCCAGCATAACGATGCTGGTGAGGCCCGCGATCCGAGCGTGATCGCGCTGTTCCTCTCTGAAGGCATGGACATCCTGCTGGATGCCGAAGATTTGCTGCGCAGCTGGCGCGAGCATCCTGCCGAGCGTCAGGAACTCTCCGCTCTGCTGCAGGAGCTGACCACGCTCGGACAGGGCGCGAAAATGGCCGACCTGCCGCAGATGGAAGCGTTGTGCCAGGTGCTGCTGCGTTTGTACGCGGTGGTTGAGGAGGGGCGACTGGCTGTCAGCGAGCGCTTCTTCGACGACGTCGAGCAGGGCCATGAAGCGCTGGTCGGCATGATGGATCAGGTAGCTGCCGCGCTGCAGGTGAGTGAGCAGTCGGAGTTGGTGGCGCGGCTCGAAGCATTGCTCGCCGAAGCCATTGACCCATTGGTTCTGGAGCAGCCGGGCGACCCAGTTTCGGTTGCTGCTCCTGGCGAGATTTCGCTGACAGAATTGCCAGCCGAAGCCGAAGCCGAAGCCGAAGCCGAAGCCGAAGCCGAAGCCGAAGCCGAAGCCGAAGCCGAAGCCTGGCCCGAAGAAGACGCCCCGCAAGACGAGGCGCAGGACGATCTCGATCACGAAATGGTTGAGATCTTTCTCGACGAAGCCGTCGACCTGATGGAAAGCGCCGGCCATGCGCTTGATCGCTGGCTCGCTGATCCGGCCAACCAGATGGCGCTCTCGGCTCTGCTGCGCGACCTTCACACCCTCAAGGGCGGCGCCCGGATGGCAGCAATCCGTCCGATCGGCGACCTCGCCCATGAGCTGGAGTCGCTTTACGAGGGGCTCTCCGACGGTCGCTACGTCCATTCCGCCCCGCTTGCAGCGCTGTTGCAGCGTAGCCACGATCATCTGGCGCTGCAGCTCGAGCAGCTGCAGGGCGAGATGCCGATGAGCAGTGCTGATGCACTCATCGAGTCGATGAAAGCCTTCCGTCAGGGGGCTCTGCCGGCATTCGACGGCGTTGATTCGACTGATGCTTCCCTACTCGAGGCGGCTGCGGGTCCTGACCTGATCCGACCGGAGAACGATTCTGCTCAATCGCTGGATGAGCCGCTGAGCGCCGATGCGTTTGATTTGCCGCTGCTCGAGGTCGATGAGACTTCTGCCGAGGCGGATGAAGGCGACAACGAAACTGCAGCGGACGATAGCCGCGCTTCGGATATCCCGTTCAGCGAAGAGTTGGATGAGATCGACCTCAGCCTTCCCGAGCTGGATGAGGTGCCGGAAGCGTTCGAAGCTGTGCCGGCCGCCGAGGAGCACGACGCAGTCGAGCGCGATCCCGAATTAGTGGAGATCTTCCTCGAGGAGGGTTTCGACCTCATCGAGAGTGCTGCGGGTGGTTTGCAACGCTGGATGGCGGATGTCGACAACAGCTTCGAACTCGAGGCATTGCAGCGCGATCTGCATACCCTCAAGGGCGGGGCCCGGATGGCTGATATCCGTGAAATCGGTGATCTCTCCCACGAGCTCGAGTTTCTTTACGAAGGCCTGTGCGCCGGTAGCTACCGGGCCAGCCCGGAATTGTTCGGCCTTCTGCAGGCCTGCCAGGACCGCCTGGCGGAAATGCTCGAGGCGGTGCGGGCCCACCAACCGGTGCCATCGGGTGGTGCGCTGATCGAGACGATTCGCCACTTTCGCAACAACCCCGATGAGCAACTGAGCATTCCCAGCAGCGTGTCGCTGAAGGCCGCTCAGGAAGATGCGCAGCAGTCTGCCGAAGCCGAAATTCTCGACATCTTTGTCGAGGAGGCTGACGACCTGCTGGAGGAAATGGAATCAGCGCTCGGTCGCTGGGATGCCGGCCGCGAGGATGCCGCTCCGTTGGCTGACATGCTCCGTGTGCTGCACACGCTGAAAGGCGGTGCGCGGCTGGCTGGGCAGACCGCACTGGGCAACATGGCCCACGATCTGGAGCAGCGGTTGAGCGAGGCGCAGCAGCAGGGCGCCCCGTGGCCGGATAGCCTGTTTCTCGATGTGCAGCACGGCTACGACGCGCTGCTGAGGGATGTCGAGCTGCTTCGGGCGGGCCTGGCGAGCGACGGAAGCGACGCTTCGCAACCTGAGTCGCCGGAGCTCGAGCCAGAGTTGCCGCGCGAGCCGGTGACTCTGGAACAACCGATCGTCGCGGCCAGTACCTTGCCGAAGCCGAGTACCAGCCCGGCGAAGGTGCTGCCATTCATTCGACGCGCACAGCTGGCCGCTCAGGAAGCCGCTGCGCGGCGGGCACCGCAGGAGCTGGTCAAGGTTCCCGCAGAACTGCTGGAGGGTCTGGTCAACCTGGCGGGCGAAACATCGATCTTCCGCGGTCGAGTCGAGCAGCAGGTCAGCGACGTCGGCTTCACCCTTGGCGAGATGGAAGCGACCATCGAGCGGGTGCGCGACCAGCTGCGCCGATTGGATACCGAAACCCAGGCGCAGATTCTCAGCCGTTACCAGGCTGAAGCCGAGCGCGCCGGCTATGACGATTTCGACCCGCTGGAAATGGACCGCCATTCGCAGCTGCAACAGCTTTCGCGCGCACTGTTCGAGTCAGCGTCCGACTTGCTCGATCTTAAGGAAACCCTGGCTGCGCGTAATCGCGACGCTGAAACGCTGCTGCTGCAGCAGGCTCGGGTCAATACCGAGCTACAGGAAGGCCTCATGCGTACCCGCATGGTTCCTTTCGAGCGCCTGGTGCCGCGCCTGCGCAGAATCGTGCGGCAGGTCGCTGGCGAGCTCGGCAAACAGGTCGAGTTCATGGTCGGCAACGCCACCGGTGAGATGGACCGCAGCGTGCTTGAGCGAATCGTTGCGCCGCTGGAGCACATGCTGCGCAACGCCGTCGATCACGGTATCGAGCCGGTCGAGCGTCGTCGTGCTGCCGGCAAGCCCGAGCAGGGCGTGATACGCCTGGATCTGGCCCGTGAGGGTGGCGATATCGTGCTGACGCTGGCCGACGACGGTGGTGGCATCAATCTGGACGCGGTGCGGCGCAAGGCTATCGAACGCGGGCTGATGTCCGCCGATAGCGACCTGTCCGAGCATGAAATCCTGCAGTTCATCCTCGAAGCTGGGTTCTCCACCGCGGAGCGCGTCACGCAGATCTCCGGACGCGGCGTGGGCATGGACGTGGTGCACTCGGAAGTGAAGCAGCTCGGCGGGTCGATGAGCATCGAGTCGACGCTCGGTCAGGGCACGCGCTTCCTGATTCGCCTGCCGTTCACAGTGTCGGTGAACCGCGCGCTGATGGTTTATTCCGGTGAGGATCTGTATGCGATCCCGCTGAATACCATCGAAGGTATCGTGCGTGTCTCGCCATACGAGCTGGAAGCTTATTACCAGCCGGATGCGCCGCGCTTCGAATATGCCGGTCAGGCTTACGAGCTGCGTTATCTTGGCGATCTCTTGAACAACGGCCAGAAGCCCAAGCTGGTGGGACAGAGCCTGCCGCTGCCGGTGATCCTGGTGCGCTCGAAAGAACACAGCGTTGCGGTACAGGTCGACAGCCTCGCCGGTTCTCGTGAAATCGTGGTGAAGAGCCTCGGGCTGCAGTTCGCCGGCGTACATGGCATTTCCGGCGCGACCATCCTCGGCGATGGCCGGGTCGTGGTGATTCTGGACCTGCTGGCGACCATCCGTGTGCTCCATGCGCACCAGCTCATTCAGCTGCAACAGCCGCGCCTTATCGATCAGGTGCAGGAGCCGGTCGAGGTCGAAACCGAACGGCCGACGCTGGTCATGGTGGTTGACGATTCGGTCACCGTGCGCAAAGTCACCAGTCGTCTGCTGGAGCGCAATGGCATGAACGTTCTGACCGCCAAGGACGGGGTGGATGCCATCACTCAGCTGCAGGAGCGCAAGCCGGACATCATGCTGCTGGATATCGAGATGCCGCGCATGGACGGCTTCGAGGTGGCCACGCTGGTTCGCCACGACGAGCGTTTGAAGGATCTGCCGATCATCATGATCACCTCGCGTACCGGCGAGAAGCACCGTGATCGCGCGCTGACCATCGGCGTTAACGAATACCTTGGCAAGCCCTATCAGGAATCGGTGTTGCTCGAGGCCATTCAGCGCTTGGTTCACGCCGATGTCTGACGTTCTCTGCGCCCGCATTGCGGTACTCGCCGACACCTCTCTGCAGCGTCACGTGCTGCAGCAGGCTTTGACCGGCAGTGGCTATCAGGTGGTATTGAACAATGACCCGGCGCGCCTCGAGCCGGCAGACCTGGATAGCACCGAGGCCGATCTCTGGCTGGTCGATCTGGCGCAGACCGAAGATTCGCCTCTTGTGGATGCGTTGCTTGAGCGCGACACCACGCGGGTGCTGTTCGGTGAGGGGCATGCGCCGGAGCGGCATTCGGAGTTCTACCCACGTTGGGAGCGCAGCCTGTTCAGCAAGCTGAAGCGCCTGATCGGTGACCCATCACGGGCAGTCGGGCCGCGTCTGGACGTACTGCAGGGTGAAGGACAACGCCCCGAGCGCCTGACGCTACCGCCGCTGCTGGCTGATAGCGCGCTGCATGCCGGTGAAGCGGCGACCCAGGTATGGCTGCTGGCGGCTTCGCTCGGTGGGCCGGAAGCCGTGAAGGCCTTCCTGGACGCGCTGCCTGGCGGCCTGCCAGTCGGTTTCATCTATGCCCAGCATATCGAAGCCAGCTTCGAGTCCGCGTTGTCCCAGGCCGTTGGCCGACATAGTCAGTGGCAAGTTCAACAGGTGCGCCCTGGCCAGCCGGTGCGCTGCGGAGAAGTGATCATCGCGCCGATCGGAGAGGAACTCGGGTTCGAGTCCGATGGCAGCACCCGCCTGAACGGTCGTTGCTGGCCTGAACCGTATAGCCCGTCGATCGACCAGATGATGCTGAACCTGGCCCAGCAGTTCGGCCAGCGTTGCGGTGTCATTGCCTTCAGTGGCATGGGAAGCGACGGCAGTGCGGCGGCCGCATATGTGCTGCGTCAGGGTGGCAGGGTCTGGACGCAGCGCGCCGACTCCTGCGCCTGCTCAAGTATGCCGGACAATCTTCGCGAAGGTGGCTACAGCTCCTACAGCGGTGACCCTCGCGAGCTGGCGCAAGCCTTGGTCAATCATCTGGTCAGCCAGGTCGGTACGCCCGCCACGTCTTTTCAACGGGATAACTCATGAGTCAAATGGTCGTTTCTCCGGAGGCGGAAAGCCTCACCGGGCTGCTGATGCCGCTCGCCGATCGCGTATTGCTGGTGCCCAACGTGGCCGTCGCCGAGCTGATTCCCTATCGCGCTCCGCAAGCGGTGCAGGGCATGCCCGCATGGTTTCTCGGGCAGGTGCAGTGGCGTGACCTGAGCCTACCACTGCTGTCGTTCGAGGCCGCGTCCAGCGGCCAGGCACAACCGGTTGGCAGTTCGGCGCGGGTTGCCGTGCTCAACGCGGTTGGTGGGCGCGACCACGTCAAGTTCATCGCGCTGCTGGTGCAGGGCATCCCGCACTCGATCAAGGTCGACGCCAGCCTCGCGCGCGCGGATGTCACGCTTGCCCCGCTCGAACTGGATGCGGTCAACCTTGGCGACGTGCAGCCGCGAATCCCCGATCTGATCGGTCTGGAGCAGAAGCTCGCCGATGCTGGCCTGATCTGATCGAGGCCGCCACCCGGTACGTCGTCAGAAATCGCCCCAGAGCTGCTGTGCCACGCTCAGCGCCACCACCGGAGCGGTCTCGGTGCGCAGCACTCGCGGGCCGAGTCGAGCAGGCTGAAACCCTTGATTGGCCGCCTGTTCGACTTCGCTCTCACTCAAGCCTCCTTCCGGACCGATCAGGAAAGCCAGTGTCTGCGGTCTGGCATGGCTCGTCAGCGGCGCGGCCACTGGATGCAGCACGAGCTTCAGGTCTGCCTCGACAGGCAACCAGTCACGCAGGCTGATTGGCGGGTGGATGACCGGCAGTACCGACCGGCCGCATTGCTCGCAGGCGCTGATCGCGATCTGCCGCCAATGGGCCAGACGTTTGTCGGCACGCTCATCGTTGAGGCGCACTTCGCAACGCTCGCTGACGATGGGCGTGATCTGCGTTACGCCTAGCTCGGTGGCCTTCTGAATGGCCCAATCCATCCGTTCGCCGCGGGAAAGACCCTGCCCGAGGTGGATCTGTAGAGGTGACTCTGGCATCCCCGTCAGGCGTTCGTGCAGTTCGACGGTGACGGACTTCTTGCCGACTTCCAGCAGTTCGCCGCGAAATTCACTGCCGCTGCCATCGAACAGCTGAACCGCGCTGCCGGCCGAAAGCCGCAGCACCCTGCTGATGTAGTGGGCCGATGCGTCAGGCAGTGGGTGCTGGCCAAGGGAAAGGGGGGCGTCGATGAAAAAACGGGATAGGCGCATGGAGGCAGCTGCAGGCGGCGAGTTGGAAGCGGCAAGTCTAAAGCATCGGCAGCCTGGCTCGCAGGCTGCCGATGCTCCACATCAACCCGGGTCTCTGAAGCCTGGGTATGGACCGACCGGGACCGATCCCCCGGAGGCATCTCGGGTGGCGATGTCGATTCCCTCGGTGGCGACTGCCGCGAGAAAGTCGATCTGTTCCTCGGTGATGCAATAGGGCGGCAGGAAATACACCACACTGCCGAGCGGGCGCAACAGCGCGCCGCGCTCCATCGCGTGCTGATAGACCTTCAGGCCGCGACGCTCCTGCCAGGGATAGGCCGTGCGGCTGGCCTTGTCCTGAACCATCTCGATAGCCAGCGCCATGCCGGTCTGGCGGACCTCGGCCACGTGCGGATGCTCGACCAGGTGTGCGGTGGCGCTGGCCATGCGCGCGGCCAGCGCCTTGTTTGCTTCGATCACGTTGTCTTCGGCGAAGATATCCAGCGTCGCCAGTGCCGCGGCGCAGGCCAGCGGGTTGCCGGTGTAGGTGTGCGAATGGAGGAAGGCGCGCAGCGTCGAATAGTCGTCGTAGAACGCCCGGTACATCCGGTCGGTGGTGAGCACTGCGGCCATCGGCAGATAGCCGCCGGTCAAGGCTTTGGACAGGCAGAGGAAGTCTGGCGTGATGCCAGCCTGCTCGCAGGCGAACATGCTGCCGGTGCGGCCGAAGCCGACCGCGATCTCGTCGTGGATGAGGTGCACTTCGTAGCGGTCGCAGGCCTCGCGCAGCAGCTTCAGATATATCGGGTGGTACATGCGCATGCCGCCGGCGCCCTGAATCAGCGGTTCGACGATGACCGCGGCGATGTCCTGGTAGTGCTCGGCAAGGGTCTGTTCCATGTGCGCGAACATCTGCCGCGAATGCTCTTCCCAGCTCACCCCCTCGGGTCGCAGGTAGCAGTCCGGGCTCGGAACCTTGAAGGTGTCCAGCAGCAGCGGCTTGTAGGTGTCGGTGAAGAGGGCGACATCACCCACCGACATCGCGGCGACGGTTTCCCCGTGATAGCTGTTGGTCAGGGTGACGAAGCGCTGCTTCTGGCCACGTCCGCTGTTGCGCCAGTAGTGAAAGCTCATCTTCAGCGCCACTTCGATACCGGTCGAACCGTTGTCGGTATAGAAGACGCGGTCCAGTCCGGCCGGTGTCAGGGCGACCAGGCGCTCCGACAGCTCCACCACCGGCTGATGACTGAAGCCGGCCAGCATCACGTGCTCGAGTTGGTCGACCTGATCCTTGATGCGCTGATTGATGCGCGGATTGGCATGGCCGAAGACGTTGACCCACCAGGAACTGACCGCGTCCAGGTATCGCTTGCCGTCGAAATCCTCCAGCCAGACGCCTTCGCCGCGGCGGATCGGAATCAGCGGCAGCTGCTCGTGATCTTTCATCTGGGTGCAGGGATGCCAGAGTACGGCAAGGTCGCGTTGCATCCAGCTGTCGTTCAGGCTCATCGTTACTCCTCCGCAATGAGTCGCGAAGCCTAGCAGAAGCGCTGGGGCATGACTTATGCGATCAGTCATCGATTTACTCGATGTTTCAAAGCGAAAAAATGCGCTCTATTCCGATAGGTAACCGGCTACGCTTCTAGGCCTGAATTTGAAGGAAGACTCAATGCACTGGCGTAACTCCTCAACGAACTATGGGCTGACCAGCATTGCCTTGCACTGGTTGGTGGCCATCGCCGTATTCGGTCTGTTCGGCCTGGGCTTCTGGATGGTTGGGCTGAACTACTACAGCAGCTGGTATCGCACCGCGCCGGACCTGCACAAGAGCATTGGCATCGCGCTGTTTCTGATCATGCTGCTGCGGGTGCTCTGGCGTTTCGTCAGCCCTGCGCCGGCGCCGCTGGCGAGTCAGGGGCGGCTGACCCGGATCGCGGCCAGGCTTGGTCACAGCCTGCTGTACCTCGGCCTGTTCCTGGTGATGATCTCGGGTTACCTGATCTCCACCGCCGATGGCCGGCCGATCAGCGTGTTCGGCCTGTTCGAGGTGCCGGCGCTGATCACTTCCATCCCCGATCAGGCCGACAGCGCCGGGATTGTTCACGAATACGCTGCCTGGGCGCTGGTGATCTTCGCCGTGGTACACGCCCTGGCTGCGCTCAAACACCATTTCATCGACCGCGACGCGACACTCAAGCGCATGCTCGGTCGTAGTGCCGGTTAATCACCCCCGATAGGAGAATCCATCGATGCTCAAGAAAACCCTCGCTGCACTGGTCCTCGGCTCCGCACTGGTCGGTGGCCAGGCATTTGCTGCCGACTACGCCATCGACAAGCAGGGCCAGCACGCCTTCGTCAATTTCAAGATCAGCCACCTCGGCTACAGCTGGCTGTGGGGCACGTTCAAGGATTTCGATGGCAGCTTCAGCTTCGATGCGGACAAGCCGGAAGCGAGCAAGGTCAACGTCACGTTGAAGACCGCCAGCGTCGATACCAACCACGCCGAGCGCGACAAGCACCTGCGCAGCGATGACTTCCTCAACGTCGACAAGCACCCGGCAGCGACCTTCGAGTCGACTTCGGTGAAGTCCACCGGCGACGGCACTGCTGACATCACCGGCAACCTGACGCTCAACGGCGTGACCAAACCGGTGGTGATCGCTGCCAAGTTCATCGGCGAAGGTGATGATCCCTGGGGTGGCTACCGTGCCGGTTTCGAAGGCAGTACCACGCTGACGCTGAAGGACTTCGACATCAAGATGGACCTCGGGCCGGCGTCGCAAACGGTCGATCTGATCATCTCGGTCGAAGGTGTGCGCAAGTAAACGCTCCCCGTGGAACCCGAACGCCGGCACTTTGCCGGCGTTCTGCGTTTGCCAGGATATGTATCAACGCTTCTTGCACAGCGGACAAACCTGTGTCGAATGGGTCTATGACGCACCTTTTGCAACATTTGCGGCAGGGCCGACGAGTCTTTTCAGGTTTACAGACAGTCATGGATGTAAGTATATTTCGGCCCATTCCGCTCTCCGCGTCTGCGGCGCGCTGTTGCCCATTCCCGCCTGCCAGGTTTTCAAGAGGTCTAACCATGCCAATCAAGTCAGCCAATGCTGCCCTGATGTCCATTCTCGCCATGGCTGTTTTCCTGGCCGGCTGTCAGGAAGAAGCCGCCCCACCGGCCCAGCAGAAGCCCAAGGTGGGTATCGTGACCCTGCAGGCAGAGCCGTTCGCGGTAACCACCGAGCTGCCCGGGCGTACCCGCGCCTACCGCATCGCCGAGGTGCGGCCACAGGTCAACGGCATCATCCAGAAGCGTCTGTTCACCGAAGGCAGCGACGTCAAGGCTGGGCAACAGCTCTATCAGATCGATGCATCGGTGTACGAGGCCACGCTGAAGAGTGCTCAGGCGAGCGTTGCTTCCAGCAAGTCGCTGGCCGACCGCTACGCCGAGCTGGTCAAGGATCAGGCCGTCAGCAAGCAGGCCTATGACGAGGCGCGGGCCGCCAGCCTGCAGGCCGAAGCGGAGCTGGAGCGCGCGCGGATCGACGTGCGCTACACCAAGGTGCTGGCGCCGATTTCCGGCCGGATCGGCCGTTCCGCGGTGACCGAGGGTGCGCTGGTCAGCAACGGTCAGGCGCAGGAACTGGCGACCATTCAGCAGCTTGACCCGATCTATGTTGACGTGACCCAGCCGGCCCGAGACCTGCTAGCGCTGCGGCGCGACCTGGCCGAGGGTCGTCTGCAGAAGTCTGGCGATAACGCGGCCAAGGTCACCCTCAAACTGGAGGATGGCAGCGATTACGGTCACGAAGGCAAACTCGAATTCAGCGAAGTCACGGTGGATGCCGGTACCGGCTCGGTGACCCTGCGCGCCGTATTCCCGAATCCGGACAAGAATCTGCTGCCGGGCATGTTCGTCCATGCGCAGCTGGTGGCCGGCATGAAGAGCGAGGCGATCCTGGTTCCGCAGCAGGGCGTCACCCGCAACACCAAGGGTGACCCGACCGCCATGGTGGTCAATGCCGAGAACAAGGTGGAAGTGCGCCCGATCAAGACCGAGCGCGCCGTGGGCAATCGCTGGCTGGTCGGCGAAGGCCTGCAGCCGGGCGATCGCGTGATCACCGAAGGCCTGCAGTTCATCCAGCCGGGGGTCGAGGTCGAGGTGGCTCCGGCGACCAATGTCGATAATCGCGGTGGGGTGTCTGCACAACCCCAAGGCCAAGAAGGCTGAGGGGTTTCTAATCCATGTCCAAGTTCTTTATCGACCGGCCGATCTTCGCCTGGGTGATCGCCCTGGTGATCATGCTCGCCGGCGGGCTGTCCATTCTCAAGTTGCCGGTCAACCAGTACCCGAGCATCGCCGCGCCTGCGGTCGGCATTTCCGTCAGCTACCCGGGCGCCTCGGCGCAGACGGTGCAGGACACCGTGGTGCAGGTCATCGAGCAGCAGCTCAACGGCATCGACGGGCTGCGCTACATCTCCTCGGAGAGCAACTCCGACGGCAGCATGACCATTACCGTGACCTTCGATCAGGGCACCAACCCCGATATCGCCCAGGTTCAGGTGCAGAACAAGTTGCAGCTGGCGACGCCGCTGCTGCCGCAGGAGGTTCAGCAGCAGGGTATTCGCGTCACCAAGGCGGTGCGCAACTTCCTGATCGTGATCGGCCTAGTTTCCACCGACGGCAGTCTCGACCAGCGTGACCTGGCGAACTACATCGTCGCCAACATGCAGGACCCGATCTCGCGCACCAAGGGCGTCGGCGACTTCCAGGTATTCGGTGCCCAGTACGCGATGCGCATCTGGCTCGATCCGGCGAAGCTGAACAACTTCAGCCTGACCCCGGTGGACGTCAGCTCGGCGATCCAGGCGCAGAACGTCCAGATCTCGTCCGGTCAGCTGGGTGGCTTGCCGGCGCTGCCCGGGCAGCAGCTCAACGCCACGGTGATCGGCAAGACCCGCCTGCAGACTCCGGAGCAGTTCCGCAACATCCTGCTCAAGGTCAACAGCGACGGCTCGCAGGTGCGTCTGGGTGATGTCGCCAAGGTCGAGCTGGGGGGTGAAAACTATTCGGTCAGCGCGCACTTCAACGGCAAGCCGGCCGCCGGCCTGGCGCTGAAGCTGGCAACCGGCGCCAACGCGCTGGATACCGTCGAAGGCGTGCGCAAGACCATCGAGGAGCTCAAGCCGTTCTTCCCGCCGGGTGTCGACGTGGTCTATCCCTACGACACCACGCCGGTCATCTCTGCGTCCATCACCGGCGTCATGCACACGCTGCTCGAGGCGTTCGTGCTGGTGTTCCTGGTGATGTACCTGTTCCTGCAGAACTTCCGCGCGACGCTGGTTCCGACGCTCGCGGTGCCCGTGGTGCTGCTGGGTACCTTCGGCGTGCTGGCGGTGTTCGGTTTCAGCATCAATACCCTGACCATGTTCGCCATGATTCTGGCCATCGGCCTGCTGGTCGACGATGCCATCGTGGTGGTGGAGAACGTCGAGCGGGTGATGCGCGAAGAAGGGCTCTCGCCTCTGGAGGCGACGCGCAAGTCCATGGGCCAGATCCAGGGCGCGCTGATCGGCATTGGCGTGGTGCTGTCGGCGGTACTGCTGCCGATGGCCTTCTTCGGGGGCTCGACCGGGGTCATCTATCGGCAGTTTTCCATCACCATCGTTTCGGCGATGGTGCTCTCGGTGCTGATGGCGCTGATCTTCACGCCGGCGCTGTGTGCGACGCTGCTCAAGCCGATCGACAAGGATGATCACCACGAGAAGGGCGGATTCTTCGGCTGGTTCAATCGCACCTTCGATCGCAGCGTGAATGGCTACGAGCGCGGCGTGAGGGCCGTGCTCAAGCGCAAGGCACCGTTCCTGCTGCTGTATGTGCTGATCGTCGGCGTCATGGTGGTGCTGTTCAACCGCATTCCCAGCGCCTTTCTGCCGGAAGAGGACCAGGGCGTCCTGTTCGCCCAGGTAATGACTCCGTCGGGCTCGACCGCCGAGCGCACCCAGCAGAGCATCGACGCCATGCGCAGCTATCTGCTGGAAGAGGAGAGCGACATCGTTCGTTCCGTCTTTACCGTGACCGGCTTCAGCTTCGCCGGCCGCGGCCAGAGCTCGGGTATCGCCTTCATCGGCCTGAAGCCTTGGAGCGAGCGGACCAACGAGGAAGACAGCGTGTTCGCCCTGGCCCAGCGTGCGCAGCAGCATTTCGCCAGTTTCCGTGACGCCCAGGTGTTCGCCTTTGCGCCGCCTGCGGTGATGGAGCTGGGTAATGCCACCGGTTTCAACCTGTTCCTGCAGGACCGCGCCGGCGTTGGCCAGGAAGTGCTGCAGCAGGCCCGCGACAAGTTCCTCCAGCTGGCCAGCCAGAGTCCGGTGCTCACCCGGGTGCGGCCCAATACCCTGCGCGATGAGCCGCAGTATCAGGTTCTGATCGACGACGAGAAGGCGCGGGTATTGGGTATCTCTCTGGCGGACATCAACAGCACGCTGTCGATTGCCTGGGGTGGCCGCTACGTCAACGACTTTATCGATCGAGGTCGGGTGAAGAAGGTGTATTTGCAGGGCGTTCCGGACGCGCGCATGAGCCCTGAGGATTTGCAGAAGTGGTACGTGCGCAACGACGCTGGCGAGATGGTCCCGTTCAGCGCCTTCGCCAGCGGTGAGTGGACCTACGGTTCGCCGAAGCTGTCGCGTTTCAACGGCGTCAGTGCGATCGAGATGCTCGGTGAGCCGGCCCCTGGCTACAGCTCCGGTGATGCCATGGCCGAGGTCGAACGCATCGCCGCCCAGCTGCCACCTGGAGTCGGCTATTCCTGGACAGGTCAGTCCTACGAGGAACGTCTGGCGGGATCGCAGACGCTGGCGCTCTATGCCCTGTCGCTGCTGGTGGTGTTCCTCTGCCTGGCGGCCCTGTACGAGAGCTGGTCGATTCCGTTCTCGGTCATGCTGGTCGTGCCGCTGGGTATCGTCGGGGCGCTGGCCTTCACCTTGCTGCGCGGGCTGTCCAACGAGGTGTTCTTCCAGGTGGGCCTGGTCACCACCATCGGTCTGTCGGCGCGTAACGCGATCCTCATCGTCGAGTTCGCCAAGGCGCTGCACGAGCAGGGGATGAGCTACGCCGATGCCGCGCTGCAGGCGTGCCGCATGCGTCTGCGGCCGATCATCATGACCTCGCTGGCGTTCATTCTCGGCGTGGTGCCTCTGGCGATTGCGTCTGGCGCCGGTGCGGGCAGCAAGCACGCGATTGGTACCGGTGTGATCGGCGGCATGTTGACCGCCGCGATACTGGCGATCTTCTGGATTCCACTGTTCTACGTAATGATCTGCACGTTCTTCGACCGCTCGAAGTCCGCCAACGAGGGTGTGAAGGAGGATTCGCAGTGATGCACAAGTCTCTGTTGAGCCTGGCGCTGATGGCGGCGCTGGGCGGTTGCTCGCTGATCCCTGACTACGAACGTCCGGACGCACCGGTCGCGGCCGCCTGGCCGCAAGGCGAGGCCTATCCGCAAGACGCGACGCAGGCGTCCGAGCGCGCGCTTGGCTGGCGCGAGTTCTTCCGTGATCCGGCACTGCAGCAGTTGATCGAGGTGGCGCTGGAGAACAACCGTGACCTGCGTGTGGCGGCGCTCAACGTCGATGCCTATCGCGCGCTGTATCGCGTGCAGCGCGCCGATGTGCTGCCGGCGGTGAGTGCCGACGGCGCGGGGACGCGCAGCCGCACCCCTGGCGATCTGAACATGAGTGGCGAGCCGGCCATCAGCAGCCAGTACAGCGCCACGTTCGGTGTGTCCTGGGAGCTGGACCTGTTCGGTCGCCTGCGCAGCCTGCGCGACCAGGCGCTGGAAGAGTTCTTCGCCAGCGAGGCCGCCCAGCGCAGCACCCAGATCAGTCTGATCGCCAGTGTCGCCAATGCCTGGCTGACCTTGCAGGCCGACCAGGCATTGCTGCAGGTCACCCGCGATACGCTGAAGACCTATGAAGAGAGCTTTGGTCTGACCCAACGCAGTTTCGACGTCGGGGTCGCCTCTGCGCTGGAGCTGCGTCAGGCGCGCAGCGCTGTCGACAGTGCGCGGGTGAACATCGAGCAGTACACGCGGCTGGTGGCGCAGGACCGCAATGCGCTGACGCTGTTGCTGGGACAGAGCCTGCCGGCCGGTCTGCAGTCGGGCGACGGGCTGGAGCGTACCCAGCTGGCGACGTTGCCGGTCGGGCTTCCCTCCGATCTGCTTCAGCAGCGCCCGGATGTTCTCCAGGCTGAATATCAACTGCGCGCTGTCAATGCCAGCATCGGCGCAGCCCGTGCGGCGTTCTTTCCGCGCATCAGCCTGACCGGCGCAGCGGGTTCGGCGAGCAGCGAGTTGTCCGGCCTGTTCGACGGCGGCTCCGGTTACTGGAGCTTCTCGCCGAGCATCAGTGTGCCGATCTTCAATGCTGGCCAGCTGCGGGCGAATCTGGACTACGCGCAGATCAGCAAGAACATCCAAGTCGCGCAATACGAGAAAGCGATCCAGACCGCCTTCCGCGAAGTGGCCGACGGGCTGGCGGCTCAGGCCACCTACACGCGGCAGGTGCAGGCGCAGCGTGATCTGTTGGAGACCAGCGAGGACTACTACAACCTCGCCGAGCGCCGCTATCGCACGGGCATCGACAGCTACCTGACCGTGCTCGATGCGCAGCGCCAGCTGTTCAGCGTGCAGCAGCAACTGATCACCGATCGCCTGGCGCAGATGACCAGCGAGGTCAATCTGTTCAAGGCGCTGGGTGGCGGCTGGCAGGACGCGGTGCAGGCGCAGCCGCAAGAGGAATGAGGCGATGCGGTGGTCGCTTGCAGTACGACCACCGCCGACAACACGCAGATACGAAAACGCCGCCCATCGGGCGGCGTTTTCGTTTGTGGCTCAGGCTTCGCGGTTGCGCGTCAGCAGGGCCGGCTTCTCACCTCGTGGCCGGGTTGGCAGCTGCTCGAGCTGGTCCAGACTGGGCAGCCGATCGATCTTCGATTCCTTGTGGATGATCACTGGCTGCTTTTCACGCGGCTTGGCAGCTTCCTGGCGAGCGACGGCTGGCTCTTCGATCCGTCGGCTGTCGTTCTTGCGCCGTGGCTGGCCGTTGCGCGGCTGGCCGCTGCGCGCCGCCTGGCCTTGGCCCGTACCCGGACGTTTGCCCTTGCCGGCGGGAGCACCAGCAGCGCCAGGGCGTGCGGCTCCGGCGGCACGTGGCGCGGCACCAGCCGGAGCCGGAGCACCATGGCGCCGGCCGCGGTTCTGCTTGTTCTGATACGGGCTGACGTAGTCGACGCGATTGCCGAAGTTGTCCACTTCGTCATCGAGAAACTCGTCCGGAGCACGGTTTGGCGGCAGCTGCGGAGGTCGAGCAGCGGTTTGCGCTTCACTGGCGGCTCCATCGCGAGCAGGCTTGCGCGCCTTGCTCTGGCTGCGGCGGTTGCGTTCCTTCTGCTCGGTGCCTTTCTCTGCCGGCTTTTCGCGCTCAGCGCGAGCCTTGCGTTCGCCACGCTGCGGACGCGGCTGGCGCGGTTCGCGCACCTCCGGCTTCTCCGCCTCGATGGCGCTTGCATCGAAGCCCATCAGATCGCCTTCAGGGATGCGCTGCTTGGTCATGCGCTCGATGCCCTTGAGCAGCTTTTCCTCGTCCGGCGCGACCAGCGAAATGGCTTCACCGCTGCGCCCGGCACGGCCAGTACGGCCGATACGGTGTACGTAGTCTTCCTCGACGTTGGGCAGCTCGAAGTTGACCACATGGGGCAGCTGGTCGATATCCAGACCGCGGGCGGCGATATCGGTGGCAACCAGAATGCGCACCTGGTTGGCTTTGAAGTCGGCCAGAGCCTTGGTGCGGGCGTTCTGGCTCTTGTTGCCGTGAATCGCGGCAGCCGGCAGGCCGTGCTTTTCCAGATACTCGGCCAGACGGTTGGCGCCGTGCTTGGTGCGGGTGAAGACCAACACCTGCTCCCAGGCACCCTGGGTGATCAGGTGCGCGAGCAGAGCGCGCTTGTGGCTGGCAGCCACGCGGAACATGCGCTGCTCGATACGCTCGACGGTGGTGTTCGGCGGCGTGACCTCGATGCGCTCGGGATTGTGCAGCAGCTTGCCGGCGAGGTCGGTGATGTCCTTGGAGAAGGTCGCCGAGAACAGCAGGTTCTGGCGCTTGGCCGGCAGCTTGGCGAGGACCTTCTTGACGTCATGGATGAAGCCCATGTCGAGCATGCGGTCGGCTTCGTCGAGGACGAGAATTTCCACGTGCGACAGGTCGATGGCTTTCTGGTTGGCTAGGTCGAGCAGGCGACCTGGGCAGGCGACCAGCACGTCGAGACCCTTGGCAACCGCCTGGATCTGCGGGTTCATGCCGACGCCACCGAAGATGCAGGTGCTCTTCAGGGGCAGATCGCGGGCGTAGATCTTGAAACTGTCGTGAACCTGGGCGGCGAGCTCGCGGGTCGGTGTCAGCACCAGCACGCGCGGCTGTTTCGGGCCGTAGCGGTGTTCACGATCCGGGTGACCACCCGGAAACAGCAGTTCGAGTACCGGCAGGGCGAAACCGCCTGTCTTACCGGTTCCGGTCTGGGCGGCGACCATCAGGTCGCGGCCTTGCAACACGGCGGGAATGGCCCGCTGTTGCACGGGAGTAGGCTGGGTGTAACCGGCGGCCTCGACGGCACCGGCCAAAGCCTCGGAGAGACCGAGGGAAGCAAAGGACATGAGTAATCCTGTCTTGTTAGGGGCGAGGCCCTGGGATGATCATGCCTGGCTCGAATCGCGACTGGCGTGCGATCCCGTCCGGTCCTGCCGCGGGTCATATATGGCGGCATCCGGGCGTAAGCCTGGCGGAAGCGCGGAGTATAACAGAGCCTGTTAACGCCGCATTGCTCTGACAGTGTCGCAGGTCACGGGTTCATTAGCCAGCTCCGTATTTCTACGGAGCCGGTTGGTGCTCAGCGTGACAGCCCGAGGTTGTTCCAGATCGCCAGGCTCGGCTCGGCCTGGTTCAGCGTATAGAAGTGCAGGCCGGGCGCACCGCCGGCCAGCAGCTTCTCGCACATCTCGGTGATGACCTGCTCGCCGAAGGCCTGGATGCTCTGCATGTCGTCGCCATAGCTTTCGAGCTGCTTGCGCACCCAACGCGGAATCTCCGCACCGCAGGCATCTGAGAAGCGTGCCAGCTTGCTGTAGTTGGTGATCGGCATGATGCCGGGCACCACCGGGGTTTCCACTCCGAGTTTGCGCACGCGCTCGACGAAGTAGAAGTAGCAGTCGGCATTGAAGAAGTACTGGGTGATGGCACTGTCGGCGCCGGCCCTGGCCTTGCGCACGAAGTTGGCCAGGTCGTCTTCGAAGTTGCGCGCCTGCGGATGCATTTCCGGGTAGGCGGCAATCTCGATATGGAAGTGATCGCCGGTTTCGCTGCGGATGAATTCCACCAGCTCGTTGGCGTAGCGCAGCTCGCCGCTGGCCATGCCCATGCCGGAGGGCAGGTCGCCGCGCAGGGCGACGATGCGCTTGATGCCGGCATCCTTGTAGAGGTTCAGCAGTTCGCGCAGCTCGGCCTTGCTGTCGCCGACGCAGGACAGGTGCGGTGCGGTCGGCACCTTCACCTCGCCGTCGAGCTGCAGCACGGTGTTGAGCGTGCGGTCACGGGTCGAGCCACCGGCACCGTAAGTGCAGGAGAAGAAATCGGGTTGGTAGCCGGCCAGCTGGCGGGCCACGTTCAGCAGTTTTTCGTGCCCGGCTTCGGTCTTGGTGGGAAAGAACTCGAAGCTGATGGATGGGCGGTTCAAAGCGGTCATTCGGTTATTCCTTGGGCTGCAGGATGCTGGCGACGAATGCAGGGCACAGTTCGTCGCCAGCAGCATGACCTGCTTAGTAGCGGTAGCTGTCCGGCTTGAACGGGCCTTCGACGGTCACACCGATGTACTCCGCCTGCTTGGTGGTCAGCTGGGTGACCACGCCACCGAAGCCCTTGACCATCTCCAGCGCCACTTCCTCGTCGAGCTTCTTCGGCAACACCATGACGGTGACGTTCTTGCTCTTCTCGGCCACTGGCAGGTCGGCGAACTTCTCGTTGTAGAGGTGGATCTGCGCCAGCACCTGGTTGGCGAAGGAACCGTCCATGATCCGGCTCGGATGACCGGTGGCGTTGCCCAGATTCACCAGGCGACCTTCGGCCAGCAGGATCAGGTAGTCGTCGTTGGTCGGGTCGACGGTCTTGCCGGTGCGGTGGATCTTGTGCACCTGCGGCTTGACCTCTTCCCAGCCCCAGTTGGCGCGCATGAAGGCGGTGTCGATCTCGTTGTCGAAGTGACCGATGTTGCACACCACGGCGCGCTTCTTCAGTGCCTTGAGCATGCCGGCGTCGCAGACGTTGACGTTACCGGTGGTGGTGACGATCAGGTCGATCTTGCCCAGCAGTGCCGCGTCGACGCTGGCTTCGGTGCCGTCGTTGATGCCGTCCTTGTAGGGGGAGACCAGCTCGAAGCCATCCATGCAGGCCTGCATGGCGCAGATCGGATCGACCTCGGAGACCTTGACGATCATGCCTTCCTGGCGCAGCGACTGTGCCGAGCCCTTGCCGACGTCGCCGTAGCCGACGACCAGCGCCTGCTTGCCCGACAGCAGGTGGTCGGTGGCGCGCTTGATGGCATCGTTCAGGCTGTGACGGCAGCCGTACTTGTTGTCGTTCTTGCTCTTGGTTACAGAGTCGTTGACGTTGATCGCCGGGATCTTCAGCGTGCCGCCCTTGAGCATGTCGAGCAGGCGATGCACGCCAGTGGTGGTTTCCTCGGTCACGCCGTGGACGCGCTCGAGCACCTGCGGATACTTGTCGTGCAGGATCTGGGTCAGGTCACCGCCATCATCCAGCACCATGTTGGCATCCCACGGCTGGCCGTCCTTGAGGATGGTCTGCTCGATGCACCACTCGTATTCTTCCTCGGTCTCGCCCTTCCAGGCGAACACCGGGATGCCGGCAGCGGCGATGGCGGCAGCGGCCTGGTCCTGGGTGGAGAAGATGTTGCAGCTCGACCAACGCACTTCCGCGCCGAGCGCGATCAGCGTCTCGATCAGCACGGCGGTCTGGATGGTCATGTGAATGCAGCCGAGGATCTTCGCGCCCTTGAGCGGCTGCTCGGCGGCGTATTTCTTGCGCAGGCCCATCAGCGCGGGCATTTCGGATTCGGCGATGATGATTTCGCGGCGGCCCCAGGCAGCCAGGGAAATATCGGCGACCTTGAAGTCGGTGAAATCGGCAGGCGTCATGACAGCACTCATCGAAGAGTTCTCCATTCGTATAGATGCGAATGGGCGCCGTTGATGCGTTCTGGAAACGCCCCATCCGAGCCTGACAGGTTTCATCCTGCTGCAGCGCCCCTCGGACGGGTGGCGGGCACGGTCGAAGCGGAGTCGACCGGGGAAAAGCCCGGCGATTATAGCTGCGCCGCGCGGCAATCCCAACCCCGCGCCGCGCGAACTACAGCGAGCGAGCGCGGGTCGAAAGTACAGGTTCGGTGACCCTTGCCGGGCGAAACCGTTTCAGGAGACCGCCATGAACCCCATGCTTCGCTTAGCGCCCGTGTTGCTTGTCGGCGCCTTCAGCCTGCCTGCCGCCGCCAAATCCTGCTACGTGCACAGCGAAACCTCCGGCGCGGTTCCTGCGCCAGTGGTGACCGAGCAGTGTTTCGAATTCCACGGCGTGGACAAGGACGACGCCATCGACTGGGTCTGTCAGGACAACGAGGCGGTGAAGAACTCCCGCCGCGAGCTCCGCGACAGTTGTCCCGGCGGCCACTTCGGTGTCTGCACCGCGCCGATGACGGCAGAGACCCTGGCCAACGAACGTGCCACTGGCTCCCAGGCGAAGAACGGTACCTTGCCCAGCCAGGTGGGCGGCGATGCTACGATCGTCACCTATCACTATCACGCCACTGATCGGGCCCAGGCCAAGATCGATTGCGAAAGCGCTGGCGGCAGCTGGTCGCAATAGCCTGTTGAGCAATCTTGGCTGACGGAGTCGAAACCCGACTGATTTGTTCAACCGCGCATGGACGGGGATAATCCCGCGCTTTGCATCGATGAGTGGTTGAACCATGAAGCTGAGTCTGCTGAGCCTGTCCCTGATTGCTGTCCTGGCGCTGACTGGCTGCGACCGGGTCGACCCCAATTCCCCGTTGGGCAAGCGCAAGGCGATCTACCAGGCCATGCTCGATACCAAGGAAGACCTTGGCGGCATGCTGCGCGGGCGCATCCCGTTCGACGGCGAAGGCTTCAGTGCAGGCGCGGCCAAGCTGGACGAGCTCTCGCGGCAGCCTTGGCAGCATTATCCCGATGTGAAGGAAGAGCAGAGCGACGCGCGTGACGACGTCTGGCAGCGTCAGGAGCGATTCAAGGAGATGGCCCGCGAACTGGAAGCGACCACGGCTGCGCTGGTGAGCGTGACGACCTCCGCCCCGGTTACTGCACAAAGCGTGGCGCCGGCGTTCCAGCGGGTCGAGGATGCCTGTGAAGCCTGCCACAAGGAGTTCCGCGCCTACTAACGGCGCAGCGATTCGAGCTTTTCCCGCGACTTGGCCAGCTGATTGCGGCGCAGCTCGATCAGCTGGGCATCACCGGTGCCCAAGGCCTCACGTAGCAGCGTCTCGCGCCGCTCAACCTGGCGATTGGTGTGATCGTATTCGACTTGATGCGGGTGCAGGGCAACCACGCCCTGGCACTGCTCGGTCAGGCCCTGCAGTTCGCTGTCGAGTTGCGTCTGGCGCAGCTTGTCACCCTGCAGGCGCGCCTGCTGCAGCTGTTCGCGCAAGGCCTGGCGCTGGTCGTGGCACTGGCTGTCGGCGTTGGGGGCCGCGCTAGCCAGCGGGCTGATGGCGGTAGCGCCGATCAGCAGGGCAATCGGCCAATGTCGCAAAGACATGCCTCGCCTCCATAATTGTTATCCAGCTCCTATCGACCGCGACATTGGGGGAAAGTCCCTTCAAAACCCCGAAACACCGACAGCGTGCAGCCTGTGACGCAGCAGCTGCAGCTCCGGTGCATGAAAGAAGGTATGCAACTGTTCTGCGCGTGCCTTTCCAACCCCCGGTTCCGCCTGCCATTGCGCCACGCTGCGTGCCGCCAGTACGTCCCAGTCGGGCTGCAATGTGAGCGGCAGATTGACCGGCATGCCGAGCGCCTTGAGCCATCGGCCCGCTGGCCTCTGCCGGGCGAGAGCGAAGCTCGCGACCAGCTTGCTGGCGCGCGACTTGCCGATGCCAGGGACCTGTTGCAACGTCGCCGCGTCCAGCTCCAGCCAGGCGAGCAGATCGGGCAGCAGTCCGGCGTCCAGCAGGGCCTGCCAACTGCCTTGGCCTACCCCGGCAAGGCCAAGCCCCTGCTTGCCGCTCAGCCAGACCATACGGGCGATGAACTGCTGCTCACAGCCCGGCGTTGGCTGCCAGCAGCTGTGCGCGTGATACTGCGATGGGTCCGGTGCCGCGACCTCTGCCCGTTCGGTGCTGCGCCAGACCACCGAATCCAGTTGCGGGACGCTATGCCCGGCGAGTGCAACTGCGACCTGGTCGCGGGGGCGCACATCCAGTTCGCGCCAGCGCTCCAGCGAGCCGAGGCTGAGCGTACGGATACGGCGATCATCGAGATGTACCGGCGCCAGCTGCAGCATGGGCGTGATGCGCCCGGTGCGGCCGATGCGAAACTCCACGGCGCGGACCTCGGTCACCCCCTTGCGCAGCGGATGTTTCCAGGCCGCCGCCCAGTGCGGCTCTGCCTGCCAGCGCTCGGCAGGCGGGCGCGTGCCTTGCCGCAACACCACGCCGTCGGTGGCGAACGGCAGCGGTTGCCGATACCACTGTTCGCGCCAATGCTGCGCTTGCGCGGGACCCTGTAGCGGCAGACTGAACCGCTGACTGTCGCTGAACCCCATGGCGGCCAGCCGCTGCAGACGAAGGGTCATCTGCTCCGGCCCGTTCGGCCAGTCCCAGACGAACAGGCCGATCTGCGCCGCCGTATCGGTGTCCAGCCGGTTGCTGGCCATGGCGCCGGCAACACGGCCGCGCGCGCCAGCGCTGCCACGCTCCGCCTGCACATGCTGCTCCAGACGCCAATAGAGTTCGCCCTGCAGTATCACCTCGCCAGGCGCTGCAAGACGGGACGGAACCGCCGGCAGCTGCCGGACGTGGGCTGTCCAGTCCTGTCCGCTGTGACCATCGCCGCGGCTGATGGCCTGCTGCAGCAGGCCGCCACGATAGACCAGGGTGACCGCCACGCCGTCCACCTTCGGCTGAATCCACAGGTCCTCGCGGCGCTCGATCCAGGCGGCAACCGCCTGCTCGTCGGCGAGCTTGGCCAGCCCGGTCTGCATTGCCGGATGCCGTACCGGACCGCCGGCGCCGGCCAACGGCTCCGGAGCCGCGACGGTGCTCGGGAAACAACGCTGCCAGTCGTGCAGGCGCACACGGCTCTGGTCGTAGATTTCGTCATCCACCAGCGACAGGCCACGGCGGTGATAGGCCTCGTCCCAGTGTTGCAGCTGTCGTTGGAGGCTGGTGATTTCCTGTTGCGCTCGCGCATCGTTCCAGGCTGGGCAGACGGCGAGGCAAAGCGGCGAGAAAAGGCACAATAACAGTGCGATCAGGCGTTGCATGGCGAGCATCCTTGCTCTGATGAGTTGGTCTGGCCTCCCTCGTTGAAGGCCAGCTCATTGTCGCCGGCTCGACGCGGCACGACCGTGCGTCAGCGCATATTGAACAGTTCCTGGTGGAAGTCTCTTGGTGGCAGGCCGTGGCGTTGCAGGTCCCTGCTCAGATCCTGACCGAAGCCCGCCGGGCCGCAGAACCAGACGTCGCTGTCCTGCCATTGCGGCGCCAACTGGCGAAGGCGCTCGGGCGTCAGTCGCCCGCCCTCGCTGGCTACCAGCACGTGCAGGCGCACCCGGGCGCGTGCGGCCAGTTCGCGGATACGCTCGATGAAACTCTGGTCCGGCGCGCTGGTGCAGTAGAACAGATCGACGTTGTCGCCCTTGCCGCTCGCGGCGAGCGCCTGCAGCTGGCCGATGAAGGGCGCAATGCCGATGCCGCCGGCCACCCAGATCTGCCGCGGCTTGCGGCTATGGAAGTCGAAGCAGCCATAAGGCCCTTCGACCTTCACCGCATCGCCCACCTTCAGGGTGTCCGGCAGGGTGCGGGTGTAGTCACCAAGGCCCTTGATGGAGAAGGCCAGCCTGCCGTCGTTGCGCCAGGCTGAGGACAGGCTGAAGGGGTGCGGCCCTTCCTTGTCGTCGAAGGTGACGAAGGCGAACTGCCCGGCCTTGTGCCCCGGCCAGGGACCATCGAGCTTGATATCGACGCGCAGCACGCGGTTGTCGCGATGATGGGTAAGCCCATCGATGCGGCCAACGACCTGATGCTTGCGGCCGATGCGGCGCAACAGCGAAATGCAGGCCGCCACAGAACCCGAAGCCATCATCACGGCAAGGACCAGGCCCAGCGGCGATGTCCAATAGTCGGGCGGCGTCAGCACTACCGAGTGCGCCACCAGCGCCAGATAGACCAGTGCCAGCCAACGGTGCGTCTTGAAGAACCAGCGGTAGGGGAAGCGCTTGACCAGCGCCAGCACGATCAGAATCGCCGCCGCATAGAAGGCCCATTCGCCGATCGTCTCGGCGAGGCCGCGAAAGCGCTGCAGCAGCGCGAAGATACCTTCGTGCAGCTGGCCGTCGCCGCCACGTCGCGCCGGCTTTTCCAGCCAGCCGAAGCCGACCAGCCATTTCGGTATCTGCCCCCAGCCCCAGTGGAAGATGGCGATCACCAGGGCGCTGATGCCCAGCCACTTGTGCAGTCGATAGGTCTTGTCCAGGCCGTCGAAGAAGCGTTCGAAGCGCCGCGGCCGCACCGCCAGCACCATCGCCACGCTCATTGCAACGATGCCGAGCACGCCGCTGTAGTGCACCAGTACCTTGCGCAGCGGCCAGAACTGATAGCGCGCCATGATGAAGTCGTCCACCAGCAACCAGAGCAGCGTCAGTCCGACGAACAGCGCGACGTAGGTGAGTTTTATCTGTCTCATCTCGGGAAAGCCTCCTTGCTGGCGTCCCGTGTGCCAGCGCTTCCAAGCATGTATGCAGCGCTGCGACGCCGCCATGATCACGGTCACTGCGAGTCGTGACCGGGAGATGGCGGGCGCCCTACGGTGCGTTTTTATCTACAATTCCGCCCCTGATTCCTCGAAGAGACGAGCCCGTGCAACCAGTGATCGCCATCGAGCAGCTCACCAAGACCTACGCTTCCGGCCACCCGGCGCTCAAGCGCATCGACCTCGATATCCACAAGGGCGAGATATTCGCTCTGCTCGGGCCCAACGGCGCCGGCAAGACCACGTTGATCAGCATCATTTGCGGCATCGTCAACCCCGGCAGCGGGCGAGTGCTGGTCGACGGCCACGACATCGTTCAGGACTACCGCGCCGCCCGCTCGAAGATCGGCCTGGTGCCGCAGGAGCTGTTCAACGAGGGCTTCGAAAGCGTCTGGGCGACGGTGCGTTTTTCGCGCGGCCTGTTTGGCAAGGCGCCGGACGATTCGTTCCTGGAGAAACTGTTGCGCGATTTGTCGCTGTGGGACAAGCGCAATGCCCGCATCCTCGAGCTTTCCGGCGGCATGAAGCGCCGCGTGATGATCGCCAAGGCGCTGTCCCACGAGCCGTCGATCCTGTTCCTCGACGAGCCCACCGCCGGCGTCGACGTCGAGCTGCGTCGTGACATGTGGGAAATGGTCCGCGGCCTGCGCGAGCGTGGCGTGACCATCATCCTCACTACCCACTACATCGAAGAAGCCGAGGAAATGGCTGACCGCATCGGGGTGATCAGCCGCGGCGAGATCATTCTGGTCGAGGACAAGGACGTGCTGATGCACAAGCTTGGCAAGAAGCAGCTGACCCTCCATCTGCAGCGACCGCTGGCCGAGATTCCCGCGGAACTGGCCAGCTATCCCCTGGAGCTCACCGATGCCGGCAACCAGCTGGTGTTCACCTTCGACGCCCAGCATGAGGATACCGGCATCGCCGAGCTGCTCCGGCGCCTGGCGGCCCACGGCATCGACTTCAAGGATCTGCAGTCGAGCCAGAGCTCGCTGGAAGAAATCTTCGTCAATCTGGTTCACGGTCGCTGAGGAAAAGCCCGCATGAATTTCTACGCGATCCGCGCGATCTACCTGTTCGAACTGGCGCGCACCTGGCGCACCCTGCTGCAGAGCATCGCTACCCCGGTGATCTCCACCTCGCTGTACTTCGTGGTGTTCGGCTCGGCCATCGGCGCGCGAATGGAGGCGATGCACGGCATCCCTTACGGCGCGTTCATCATCCCCGGCCTGATCATGATGGCGCTGCTCACCGAGAGCATCTCCAACGCCTCGTTCGGCATTTACATGCCGCGCTATTCCGGAACCATCTACGAGGTGCTGTCGGCGCCGGTGTCCTATGTCGAGATCGTCATCGGCTATGTCGGTGCGGCGGCGACCAAGTCGCTGGTGCTCGGCGTGATCATCCTTGTCACCGCGCGGCTGTTCGTCGATTACGAAATCCAGCATCCGCTGATGATGGCACTGTTCCTGGTGCTGACGGCCGTCACCTTCTGCCTGTTCGGCTTTATCATCGGCATCTGGGCCGATGGCTGGGAGAAACTGCAGATCGTTCCGGCGCTGATCGTCACGCCGCTGGCCTTTCTCGGAGGCAGTTTCTATTCCATCGAGATGCTGCCGCCGCTGTGGCAGAAGGTCACCCTGTTCAATCCGGTGGTGTATCTGATCAGCGGTTTCCGCTGGAGCTTCTACGGCGTCTCGGACATCAGCGTCGGTGTCAGCCTGGCGATGATCCTCGGTTTCCTCGGCGCCTGTCTGCTGGCGGTGTGGTGGATATTCAAGACCGGCTATCGGTTGAAGAACTAGCCCGTAACGAAAACGCCCGCAGATGCGGGCGTTTTCATTAGCGCGTCGGGGGGGCTTACTTGCCGAACATCTTGCCCAGACCGAGAACTGCATCCTTGGCTTGGGTGACAGCCTGGACCTTCTCATTCACTGCTCCAGCGTCGTCGCCAGCTGCGTTGGCTGCCAGGCCGTCGGCGTCCAACTGAGCGCAGCCGTCTTCGACCTGATTCAGCGCATTGCTGAGTTTTTCGTTGCCTAGCATCTGGCCGAGCAGCTTGCCGGTTTCCAGATTGCCCTGCTGGGCGGCCAGCTGCGCTTGGCATTTGGCTTGCGCGTCAGTGGTGGCGGCCTGCAGCGAGGTGCTGGCGAGGATGATGGCGGCACAGCCGAGAATGAGGGAAATACGCATGGATACGCTCCTTGTAATGCCGATCACAACAGGTGATCGATCGAGTCCGTTCGAAAAGGGCGCTGATGATAGCTGTTGGCCTGCATAGCGGAAAGGCTCTGGAATGGAGGTTTCGTGATGCACTGCTGGCAGCGGAGGGTGTCTGTTGCGGCTCTACCCCCTCTTGAAAGCAAGAAGCCCCGCGCGGCTTGCGCCGGCGGGGCTTCTTGTCGGTGCGGTCGCGCTTACAACCCGGCAGCGGCGCGCAAAGCGTCGGCCTTGTCGGTCTTTTCCCAAGTGAAGGCGGTGAAGGTGTCGGCCCCCGCCGTCATCTCGTAGGGATTGCGGCCGAAGTGGCCGTAGGCCGCGGTGGCGCGGTACATCGGGTGCAGCAGGTCGAGCATGCGGGTGATCGCGTAAGGGCGCAGATCGAAATGCTCACGGACCAAAGCGATGATCTTGTCGTCGCTGAGCTTGCCGGTGCCGAAGGTGTTCAGCGAGATGGAGGTCGGCTGCGCTACGCCGATGGCGTAGGACACCTGAATCTCGCAACGATCGGCGAGGCCGGCGGCGACGATGTTCTTCGCCACGTAGCGGCCGGCGTAGGCGGCCGAGCGATCTACCTTGGACGGGTCCTTGCCGGAGAACGCACCGCCGCCATGGCGGGCCATGCCGCCGTAGGTGTCGACGATGATCTTGCGGCCGGTCAGGCCGCAGTCGCCCACCGGGCCGCCGATGACGAACTGCCCGGTCGGATTGATGTGGTACTGGGTGTCCTTGTGCAGCAGCTCCGCGGGCAGGCTGTGCTTGATGATCAGCTCCATCACCGCTTCGCGCAGGTCGCTCTGCTTGACCTCGGGGTTGTGCTGGGTGGACAGCACGATGGCGTCGATGCCGGCGACCTTGCCGTTCTCGTAGCGGCAGGTGACCTGGCTCTTGGCGTCCGGGCGCAGCCATGGCAGCAGGCCGTTCTTGCGTGCTTCGGCCTGGCGTTCGACCAGGGCGTGGGAGAAGCGGATCGGCGCCGGCATCAGCACGTCGGTCTCGTTGCTGGCGTAGCCGAACATCAGGCCCTGATCACCGGCACCCTGGTCTTCCGGCTTGGTGCGGTCGACGCCCTGGGCGATGTCCACCGACTGCTTGCCGATGATGTTGATGATGCCGCAGGTGGCACCGTCGAAACCGACTTCCGAGCTGTTGTAGCCGATGTCGACGATGACGTCGCGCACCAGTTGCTCCAGATCGACCCAGGCCGAAGTGGTGACTTCACCGGCAACGATCGCCACACCGGTCTTGACCATGGTTTCGCAGGCCACGCGGGCATGCTTGTCCTCGGCGATGATGGCGTCGAGCACCGCATCGGAGATCTGGTCGGCGATCTTGTCCGGATGTCCTTCGGACACGGACTCGGAGGTAAAAATCGAGTATTCGCTCATCTATCGGTTTCCTATTACCGGTGGGTGAGTCGGTCGTCAGGGGCGGACCGGGAAAAGTACCGGGCCTGGATCTGAAAACCGTTCTTCAAGCCAATGTAGAGGCTCTCGCCGGGCGTGAGCCCCGCGGCATCGGCCCAACGGGCCAGATCGTCCTGTTCGAAGCCCAGCCAGAGATCGCCGCAGGCCTCCCTGGCCCAACTCTGATTGTGGCTGCACAGCTCCGTGACCAGCAGGCTGCCGCCCGCGTTCACCAGCCGTGCCAGTTGTTTGATCGCCTCGCCGGGCGCCGCCAAGTGATGCAGCACCATGTTCAGCACCACGCAGTCTGCCGGCGGGCAGTCGTCGTGCAGTGCGTCGGCGAGCTTCAGCTCGACATTTGTCAGCCCCGCTTCCTGACAGCGCGCACGCGCCAGATCGAGCATGGCGGGGCTGTTGTCCAGCGCCACTACGCGGGCGAAGCGCCGCGCCAACTCCGGCAGGAAGCTGCCATCCCCGGGACCGACTTCCAGCGCCGTGGCGCTGGCATCGAAGTTCAGTGCATCGAGCAAGGCCATCACGCTGTCGCGATACTGCGGCAGCCCGGCGATCAGATCCTGGCGGGCCTGGAAGCTGTCGGCCATGCGCGCGAAGAAATCCTCGCTGGCTGCGCTGCGCTGGGCATGCACGGCGGCGATACGGGCCTCGATCTCGCGCGGCAGCTCCAGCCGATCGGCTTCCTCGAGCAGCGCCGCGTGCAGCTTGCCGCCGGGGCTGTCGACCAGCGGCAGGCTGCGTCGGTAGAACACCGCGTTGCCTTCGCGGCGGGTTGCCAGCAACCCAGCCTGGGTAAGTACCTTGAGGTGGTGGCTCATGCCGGACTGACCGATGGCGAAGATCTGCGCCAGCTCGAGCACGCCGAACGAATCACTGGCCAGCGCCCGCAGTACGTTCAAACGCAATGCATCGCCGCCGGCCTTGCACAGGGCGGCGAGCGAATCACTGGCGTCGAAACGGATCTGGGGCATGCGCAGGCTCATAAGGCGCGCAGTCTAGTCGGTCACTTTTCGTACAGCAAGGGCAATATCAAAAAGTTTTGATATTGCCCTTCTGGGCGCAGGGTTACTGCAGCAGGCGGGACAACCCCAGGGTGCACGACACCAGGCCAAGGCCGATGAGGAAGTAGTTCGGCAGGATATCCAGCAGGCGCTGAATCAGTCCTTCGCCGGCCAGACGGCGCGAGAGCAGGCTGTAGGCGAGCAGGATGCTCAGATCGATCACCGCCCAGATCACGATGAGCACCGTCGCCTGTGGCGCGAACGGCTGCGCGGGCAGGATGAAGCCGGGGAGGAAGGCGAGAAAGAACAGGATGTCCTTGGGGTTGGACAGGCCCACCGCCATGGCCCGCCAGAAATAGTGCGCCTCGCTGCGTTTGGGCATGGCGGCCTCGCTGCGTCCGCCGCACAGGCTGTCGCAGCCCAGCCATATCAGGTACAGGCCGCCGAGGATCTGCCCGGCTTCGAGCACCAGCGGGTCGAGGTCCAGCGCCAGGTAGATCATCACCAGTGCGGCGATCATCAGGATCTGCGCAGACAGCGCGCCGCCGAGAATCGTCCACAGTGGCCAGCGCCGGCGCGCGTCGGATACCACCAGTGCGACCACCGGTCCGGGAGAGGCGATCAGCAGGGCGACCGCCGCGGCGAAGGCGAGATAGGTTGCGTTCATAGTTCGGTCACCAGGCCGAATACCCGGCTGCGTTTGCCCAGGCGCTCGGCATAGAAGTTCGGATTGGTGATGGCGAAGGCGCGCTGGATCCAGCGATCGCTGCCGTCGAAGCGTGCACTGAAGGGGCTGCGGGCGTGAGCGGTGCGGCGATTGTCGATGATCAGCATGTCGCCACGATTCAGCCGCACCGGCTCGACCACCTCCCAGGCTATGGCGCGCAGCTTGTCCATCAGTTGTTGGGCGCGGCTGCTGAAGGCCAGCATGAAGTGCGGGTCGAAACGGAAGAAAGGTGCATCCGGGTCGCCGTAGAGGATGGTCTGGTGGCGATTGATGTCGATGCGCTGGTTCTTTTCGGTGGGACCGTAATCGGACAGGAAGTTGTACGGCTCGGTGAGGAAGAACGCCTGCTCTTCGAAGGTCAGTCGCTCGAGGATGCGCTCGATCGAGGCGATATAGGTGACCGCCTCCGCGTCGGGGTCCTGGCGCAGGCAGAGCAGCACCAGATAGTCGGGCAGTACGGAGTGGAAGGCGTTTTCCGTGTGCAGGTCCAGTTCGGTATCGAAACTGTCCGACGTTGCACCGCGGGAATGTGCCTGCTGCGGGAAGAAGTTGTTGACGATGCAGCCCTCGGACTCCTGCAGATAGCCGATCGGTTCGCCGAGCAGGGCGGTGGCCTGCAGCAGAAGGCGCTCGCTGCTGTCGTCGGGTTTGCAAAGCAGGTCGCGGCTCAGCGGTGTTGGCGGGATGTCGCCGATGGGCAGGCTTTCGAGGGTCATGAAGCCTTTCTTGTTACCGAACAGCCTGAAATTGATGATCTGGCCGATCTGCTCATGCTGCAGTGCGCTCTTCTCTACCGCATTGGCCAGGAGCGTCTCGTAGTATTTGTTCTGCATGGCATCCTTTCCTGAGTTTTTATTGGTGCGCGTGCGTGCTAAGTGAATACCGAAGTTGGCCCGGAACCCATTGCTGGCGCAGTATTGGGACGCTGGAAAAGATTGGAAAATGGAAAAAATGACCCCTAAGGATGAGTTTTAGTCATGCCGGATTCGGTTGTCGCAGCACCGCGCATGCCGCCGCTCTATGCCTTGCGCGCCTTCGAGGTGGCGGCGCGTTTCGGCTCGTTCACCCAGGCCGCGCAGAGCCTGTTCATCACCCAGAGTGCGGTCAGCCGGCACGTGAAGACGCTGGAAGAGCATCTCGGCTGCCAGCTGTTCGAGCGGCACGGCTCGCGTCTGACGCTGACCGATGCCGGGCGACTGCTGGCGCAGGAGTTGAAGATCGGTTTTCGCACCATCGAAAACGCCTGCGTTGCGGTGACCCGCCAGCGCGGTGCGTTGCGCCTGAAGGCGCCGTCGACGCTGACCATGCGCTGGTTGCTGGGCACGCTGGAGGGCTTTCATATGGCCAATCCGCAGAACCGCGTGCAGTTGACCAGTGCCTGGATGGATCTGGACGCAGTGGATTTCAGTAGCGAGCCGTTCGACTGTGCAATTCTGCTTGGCAACGGCGGTTTCCCCGCTGATTGGCGACGGGTGAAGCTGTTCGATGAGTGGCTGGTGCCGGTCTGTGCTCCCGAACTGCTTGGCAACACGGCCTGGACCACTCAGCGGCTGGGCGAGGCGGAGCTGATCCATCCCTCGCGGGATTGCCGTGACTGGCGGCGCTGGCTGCAGCGTACCGGGCGCGCGGATCAGATCGCCTGGCAGCAGGGCAAGCTGTTCGACACCCTCGAGCTGGGCATCTCCGCCGCGGCGCAGGGGCATGGTGTCTCGATCGGCGACCTGGCGCTGGTCGGCGCCGAGCTGCAGCGCGGCAGCCTGGTGCTGCCGTTCCATCAGGCAGTGAAGTCCGGTGACAGCTATTACCTGGTCTGGCCTGGCGGCGGCGATGAGTCGGCGACCCTGATGCGCATGCGCGATTACCTGCTCGAACACCTGCCGGACGTGACCAGTCAGGGCGTCGAGCTGTTGGATTGAGCTTGCGGGGCGGCCATTCAGTCATTGCCGCGGCCACCCTCGGTAGGGGAAAATGGCCGCCTTTTTCTACGTACACCCCGCAGGAGATTCAGCGATGCCCAGCCGTCGTGAGCGAGCCAATGCCATCCGCGCCCTCAGCATGGATGCTGTGCAGAAAGCCAACAGCGGCCACCCGGGTGCCCCCATGGGCATGGCGGACATCGCCGAAGTGCTCTGGTGCGATCATCTGAAGCACAGCCCGACCAACCCGCAGTGGGCCGACCGCGACCGCTTCGTGCTGTCCAACGGCCACGGCTCGATGCTGATCTATTCGCTGCTGCACCTGACCGGTTACGACCTGACCATCGATGACCTGAAGAACTTCCGCCAGCTGCACAGCAAGACCCCGGGCCACCCGGAGTTCGGCTACACCGCCGGCGTCGAGACCACCACCGGTCCGCTCGGTCAGGGCCTGGCCAACGCTGTCGGTTTCGCCGTGGCGGAGAAGGTCATGGCGGCGCAGTTCAACCGCCCCGGCCACAACATCGTCGACCACAACACCTATGTGTTCCTCGGCGACGGCTGCATGATGGAAGGCATCAGCCACGAAGTCTGCTCGCTGGCCGGGACCCTTGGCCTGAACAAGCTGATCGCCTTCTACGACGACAACGGCATCTCCATCGACGGCGAAGTGCACGGCTGGTTCACCGATGACACCCCGCGTCGCTTCGAAGCCTATGGCTGGCAGGTGATCCGCAACGTCGACGGCCATGACGCCGACGAGATCCAGATGGCCATCGAGACTGCGCGCAAGAGCGACCGTCCGACGCTGATCTGCTGCAAGACCATCATCGGCTTTGGCTCGCCGAACAAGCAGGGCAAGGAAGAATCCCACGGTGCTGCGCTGGGTGATGCCGAAATCGCGCTGACCCGCGAGGCGCTGGGCTGGAAACACGGCCCGTTTGAAATTCCGGCCGAGGTCTACGCCGAGTGGGACGCCAAGCAGAAGGGCGCCGACGCGGAAAACGAGTGGAACAAGCGCTTCGCCGCCTATGAAATCGAATTCCCGGCGCTGGCGTCCGAGTTCAAGCGGCGCATGGCCGGCGAGCTGCCGGCTGACTTCGCCGAAAAGGCCAGCGAGTTCATCCGTGAAGTCGCCACCAAGGGCGAGACCATCGCCAGCCGCAAGGCCAGCCAGAACTGTCTGAATGCCTTCGGCCCGCTGCTGCCGGAGCTGCTCGGCGGCTCGGCGGACCTCGCCGGCTCCAACCTGACCCTGTGGAAGGGCTGCAATCCGGTGGTAGCCGAGGACGCCTCGGGCAACTACATGTATTACGGCGTGCGCGAGTTCGGCATGGCCGCGATCATGAACGGCATCGCCCTGCACGGCGGCCTGATTCCGTACGGCGCAACCTTCCTGATGTTCATGGAATACGCCCGCAATGCCGTGCGCATGTCCGCCCTGATGAAGCAGCGCGTGCTCTACGTCTTCACCCACGACTCCATCGGTCTTGGCGAAGATGGCCCGACTCACCAGCCGATCGAGCAGCTGACCAGCCTGCGCACCACGCCGAACCTGGACACCTGGCGCCCGGCCGATACCGTCGAATCCGCGGTGGCCTGGAAGCATGCGGTCGAACGCAAGGACGGCCCGAGCGCGCTGATCTTCTCGCGCCAGAACCTGCCGTTCCACGTGCGCGACAACGAGACCGAGGCGGCCATCGCCCGCGGTGGGTACATCCTGAAGAACTGCGCCGGCGAGCCGGAGCTGATCCTCATCGCCACCGGTTCGGAAGTCAGTCTGGCGGTGCAGGCCGCCGACAAGCTGACCGAGCAGGGCCGCAAGGTGCGTGTCGTCTCGATGCCTTGCACCAGCGTGTTCGATGCCCAGGACGCCGCCTACAAGCAGCAGGTGCTGCCGGTGGAAGTCGGTGCACGTATCGCCGTCGAGGCGGCGCATGCGGACTACTGGTACAAGTACGTCGGCCTTGACGGTCGCATCATCGGCATGACCACCTACGGGGAATCGGCTCCGGCCAATCAGCTGTTCGAGGAATTCGGCTTCACCGTCGACAACATCCTCGCCGTCGCCGAAGAGCTGCTGGAGGACTGACCGCAAAGATGGGGTGGATGGCTGCGGCCATCCACCCATCGAGCCCCATCCGCGTAGGGTGGAGAACATCGGTTTTCCACCTGCAGGACCGACGAAGAACCCATGGCCAACGCCCGTCCCTATCGCGTCGCCCTCAACGGCTACGGCCGCATCGGCCGTTGCGTGCTGCGTGCATTCTATGAGCGCGGCGCCGCCTTCGATTTTCAGTTCGTTGCCCTCAACGATCTGGCCGACATGGCCAGCCTGGAATACCTCACCCGTTTCGACTCCACCCACGGCCGCTTTCCCGGCGAAGTGAGCGTGGATGGCGATTGCCTGCACCTCAACGGACACTGCGTGAAGGTGCTGCGTGAGTCGACGCCCGAGGCCATCGATTGGCGGGCGCTGGACGTCGATTTGGTGCTGGAGTGCTCGGGCGCCTACACCAGTCGCGCCGATGGCGAGCGCTTTCTCGCCGCGGGTGTGCCGCGGGTGCTGTTCTCGCAGCCGATGGCCAGCGCGGCGGATGTCGATGCCACGGTGGTCATGGGCATCAACCAGCAACAGCTGACGGGTTCCGAGCGGCTGGTGTCCAACGCTTCCTGCACCACCAACTGCGGCGTGCCATTGCTCAAGCTGCTCAACGATGCGGTGGGCATCGAATACGCCTCGATCACCACGATTCACTCTGCGATGAACGATCAGCCGGTGATCGACGCCTACCATCATGAGGACTTGCGCCGCACCCGTTCGGCCTTCCAGTCGGTAATTCCGGTGTCCACCGGCCTGGCGCGGGGTATCGAACGCCTGCTGCCGGAACTCTCGGGGCGGATTCAGGCCAAAGCGGTGCGGGTGCCTACGGTGAACGTGTCCTGTCTGGACATCACGCTGCAAACCGCCTGCGATACCGATGCGCGAACGATCAACCGGGTGTTGCGCGAGGCCGCCGAAGGCGGGCCCTTGCAGGGCTTGCTGGCGTATACCGAGCTGCCCCACGCCAGCTGCGATTTCAATCACGATCCGCATTCGGCGATCGTCGACGGCAGCCTGACGCGCGCGTCCGGCCCGCGCCTGGTGAACCTGCTGGCCTGGTTCGACAACGAATGGGGGTTCGCCAACCGCATGCTCGACGTCACCGACCACTATCTGCGCGTGGCCAATCGTACCTAGCCCCCGCGCCTGGAACATCGCTGCTTCTCGAACTTAAGGAAGACCAACATGACCGTTTTGAAGATGACCGATCTCGACCTCCAGGGTAAGCGCGTGCTGATCCGCGAGGACCTCAACGTGCCGGTGAAGGATGGCGCGGTGAAGAGCGATGCACGCATCCTGGCCTCGTTGCCGACCATCAAGCTGGCGCTGGAGAAGGGCGCGGCAGTGCTGGTCTGCTCGCACCTGGGGCGACCGGAAGAGGGCGTCTACAGCGAGGAAGACAGCCTCAAGCCGGTCGCCGACTACCTGACCAAGGCCCTCGGCCGCGAAGTGCCGCTGATCAAGGACTATCTCGAGGGCGTCGAGGTCCAGCCCGGTCAGCTGGTGCTCCTGGAGAACGTGCGTTTCAACAAGGGCGAGAAGAAGAACGCCGACGGGCTGGCGCAGAAGTACGCCGCGCTGTGCGACGTTTTCGTCATGGATGCCTTCGGCACCGCGCACCGCGCTCAGGGCTCGACCCATGGTGTGGCCAAGTTTGCCAAGGTGGCCTGCGCCGGCCCGCTGCTGGCGGCAGAGCTGGATGCCCTGGGTAAAGCGTTGAAAACCCCGGCCAAGCCAATGGTTGCCATCGTCGCCGGTTCCAAGGTGTCGACCAAGCTCGACGTGCTGACCTCGCTGGCCGACATCTGCGACCAGCTGATCGTCGGCGGCGGTATCGCCAACACCTTCCTCGCCGCGGCGGGTTACAACGTTGGCAAGTCGCTGCATGAAGCGGATCTGCTCGACACCGCCAAGGCCATCGCGGCTAAGGTTGCCGTGCCGCTGCCGGTCGACGTGGTGGTCGCCAAGGAGTTCGCCGAGAGTGCCGAGGCCACGGTCAAGGCTGTCGCCGACGTCGCCGACGACGACATGATCCTGGATATCGGCCCGAAGACCGCCGCCATGTTCGGCGAGATGCTCAAGGCTTCGCAGACCATCCTCTGGAACGGTCCGGTCGGCGTGTTCGAATTCGACCAGTTCGGCAACGGCACCAAGGTGCTTGCTCAGGCCATCGCCCAGAGCCCGGCGTTCTCCATCGCCGGCGGCGGCGACACCCTAGCAGCCATCGACAAGTACGGCGTGGCCGAGCAGATCTCCTACATTTCCACCGGTGGTGGCGCCTTCCTCGAGTTCGTCGAGGGCAAGGTGCTGCCGGCGGTCGAAGTGCTGGAACAGCGCGCCGACTGAACTTCGCGGGCGAGGTGAACGCCTTGTGCCGTTCGCCTGCCGGCCCAGGAGATGCCGGGCCGGCAGCGCATGGAGCAACCCCGGCGGCTCGCCGTGGTCTTTGTTCTATCTGGAACAAGAAAAGGGGATGCACCATGCGCTATGCCGTTGTTGCTGTTTGCTGCCTGGGGTTGGCCGGTTGCGCCGGGAATTCACCGGATAGCGCTTGCCAGGTACTCGACCCACCGCCTGTCCTCAGCCCGACTGCCGAGCATGACCAGCGCGTCGAAATGCAGGCCACGGGCGACCCGACCATCACCACGCAAGACGGCCTGCAGGATTGCCCGTGATCACCGTTTGCCAAGGAGAAGGAATGAACAAAGGCCTGTCCATGCTGATCGCAGCGTTGCTGCTCGGCGGTTGTGGCCACTGGCAATCCGGCCCGGATGCGCCATTCGTGCGCTGGAAATGCCAGAGTCAACAGAACATCGCCTGGCGATACGCTGACGATCAGCACTCGGCGATCGACCTGAAACTGGGCAATGACGAACGTATTCATACCCTGCGAAAGGAACCAGCCACCCGCGGCAGTTTCTATAGCGATGGCGTACTCGCTTTCCACGACAAGGGTAACGAGGCGCTGGTGTACCGCGTCGCCGATGACAAGGTGCTGGCCCATGGCTGCAGTGCGTCGCTCATCAGCATTTAGCGGCTAATGATTCATACAGGCCTCGCCGATGCGGGGTTTTCGACTGAAAGCTGGCGGGACGCTGGCATTTGCCGCCCCCGCCACTACAATGCCGCGCCCAGCGTGCGGCGCTTGAACAGCGTCGGCCACTGCGGCAGGCTCTACACGATCAAACGACCCAGACCGGGAGAAAGGAAAACATGGCACTCATCAGCATGCGCCAGATGCTCGACCACGCCGCCGAGTTCGGCTACGGCGTGCCGGCCTTCAACGTCAACAACCTCGAGCAGATGCGCGCCATCATGGAAGCGGCTGACAAGACCGACTCCCCGGTGATCGTCCAGGCTTCCGCCGGTGCCCGCAAATACGCCGGTGCGCCGTTCCTGCGTCATCTGATCCTGGCGGCGATCGAAGAATTCCCGCACATCCCGGTGTGCATGCACCAGGACCACGGCACCAGCCCGGATGTCTGCCAGCGTTCGATCCAGCTCGGCTTCTCCTCGGTGATGATGGACGGTTCGCTGCAGGCAGACGGCAAGACCCCCGCCGACTACGACTACAACGTGCGCGTGACCCAGCAGACCGTGGCCTTCGCTCACGCCTGCGGTGTTTCCGTGGAAGGTGAGCTGGGCTGCCTGGGCAGCCTGGAAACCGGTATGGCCGGCGAGGAAGACGGCGTCGGTGCCGAGGGCGTACTGGACCACAGCCAGCTGCTGACCGATCCGGAAGAAGCCGCCGACTTCGTCGCCAAGACCAAGGTCGATGCCCTGGCGATCGCCATCGGCACCAGCCACGGCGCCTACAAGTTCACCAAGCCGCCGACCGGCGACACCCTTTCGATCCAGCGCATCAAGGAAATCCATGCGCGCATTCCGGACACTCATCTGGTGATGCATGGCTCCTCGTCGGTGCCGCAGGAGTGGCTGCAGATCATCAACCAGTACGGTGGTGAAATCGGCGAAACCTACGGCGTGCCGGTCGAAGAAATCGTCGAGGGCATCAAGTACGGCGTGCGCAAGGTCAACATCGACACCGACCTGCGTCTGGCCTCCACCGGCGCGATTCGCGAGTTCATGGCGAAGAACCCCAGCGAGTTCGACCCGCGCAAGTACTTCGCCAAGACCGTCTCGGCCATGCGCGACATCTGTATCGCCCGCTACGAGGCCTTCGGTACCGCCGGCAACGCCAGCAAGATCAAGCCGATCTCCCTGGAAGGCATGTTCCAGCGCTACGCCAGCGGCGAACTGGACCCGAAGATCAACTGATCCGTCCAGACGTGAAAAAGCCCGCGCTATGCGGGCTTTTTCGTTTCGGCGCAGTGTCGGTCAGCTGGCGAGCAATGCCTGAATCTGGCTGTGCAGCGTGTCCAGGGCGAAGGGCTTGGCCAGCACCGGCGCCGAGCGCGCAATGGGGCTGCCCGATTCATAGATTTCAATCGGATAGCCGCTGATGAAGATCACCTTGAGGTCGGGCCGCAGCTTGAGTGCCGGCTCGGCGATCATCACTCCGGATACATTGCCGGGCAGGCGGAAGTCGGTTACCAACAGATCCAGCTGCGGTTTGGTCGCCAGGATTTCGAATGCCTTGGGCGCGCTGTCCGCTTCCAGTACCTGGTAGCCCTCGCTGGCCAGATAGTCCGAGAGCAGGCTGAGGATATGCGGCTCGTCTTCGACGAGCAGAACGATTTTCGGCAGTGCGTGGTTCATGGTGGTCTCGATGTTGCGTTTCGCTGCATTCCAGCCGTTGTAGAGCCGGACAGGATTTCGACAGGTTACGCGCTGCAAGTTTCAGTCCTGCAGCCGGACGGTCGTCGCTTTCTACCGGCGGCTGTGCGCTGGCGCACGTTGTGGGTGGCATCCTCGCCGTTCCAGGCGCAACGCTCAATGCCTACCTTAGCCGGGGGCGCCTAGCGGGGGGCAGCCGGGGGTGCCTGACCGGCAGTACAGGTCGGTCGCAGCACTGGCCCCAGGCTCGAGGCCGCGCTAGGGTTGCGCCATTCTCTTGCTGGAGTCGCCCATGAACGATACCGAGGCCGCCGCGCAGCGCACGCTCGATTACTACCGCCTCAATGCAGAGGCTTTCCGCGAGGGTACGCTCGACCACGACGTCAGCCAGAACATCGATGCCCTTCTGCGTCACATTCAGGCAGAACCGCCGCTGCGCATCCTCGACCTCGGCTGCGGTCCAGGTCGTGATCTGAAGACCCTGAGAACCCGTGGGCATGTGGCGATAGGTCTCGATGGAACAGAGGCGTTCGTCGAGATGGCTCGCGCCGACAGTGGCTGTGAAGTCTGGCATCAGGATCTGCTGCAACTGGAGCTTCCGGCCCAATCGTTCGATGGGATCTTCGCCAATGCGGTGCTGTTTCACGTGCCTAGCACCGAATTGCCCAGGGTCCTTTTGCAGCTGAGCGATAGCTTGAAGCCGGGTGGGGTGTTGTTCTGCTCCAACCCGCGCGGTCAGGACCAGGAGGGCTGGAGTGGCGATCGCTACGGCGTCTGGTATGCCTGGCCGACCTGGTGCGAACGCCTGCTGGCCGCCGGTTTCGTCGAACTGGAGCACTATTACCGCCCCGCTGGGCTGCCACGGGAGGAACAACCTTGGCTAGCGAGTGTCTGGCGTAAGGGCTGAACGGTCAATGCAGACCGCAGAATGCAACCTGCGTCACGCTTCGTATTGCGTTTTGCACGGCTTAATGCCTGGGCATAATTTCATAAGTTATTGTTTTTGCTAGATAAAAAATCATTGGTCAGGTTGGCACGAACGCTGCTCCGTTAGGTTCGCTGGAACTTATTGGAGTACAGAACAATGACCGCTGCACAACAATTCCTCACTGCCGCATTCCCTGAGTTCGAAGTGCTCACCGAGCCCCGCCCGGATGGCGGGCTGCTGCTGACCCTGCGCAACGACGACCGTGTTCTGGTCAAGCGAGCGCTTTCCAAGGGCCAGACCCAAACCCGGATGCAACTGGAATGGGTCGTCAGCTCGGTACGCCGGGACCTCGCGCTGGAGGCGGGGATGTCGCCTTCCATCGCACATCTGCAGAGCCAGAGCCGTACCGCACTGCCGACCTACGAGTACGCCTGAGCCGCCCGGCTGCGGGATGACCGCAGCCATATTTTTCGACACCGGGCCGCAGAGCCCGGTTCGTTTGCCGTGAAGCCGAAGAGGATAGCCACATGAACGCCATCGACCTGTTGATTGAGGATCATGAGCGCGTGAAGGACCTGCTGACGCGCCTGACCGATTCCACCGAGCGTGCCGTGAAGACACGCACCGAGCTGCTGAGCAAGCTGGAAATGGAAGTGACCATCCATACCCAGCTGGAAGAGCAGATTCTCTATCCCGCCTACAAGGAAGCTGGCGGCAAGGAAGAAGCAAAGATGTACCACGAGGCCAAGGAAGAACACCGTGCGGTGGATGCACTGGTACTGCCGGATCTGAAGGCAACCGATCCCGGCAGCCTCGAATTCTCCGGTCGCGCCAAGGTGTGCAAGGAGCTGCTCGAGCACCATATCGAGGAAGAGGAATCGGAAATGTTCCCGCAGGCACGCGAGCTTTTCGATGCCAAGCGCCTCGAGGAAATGGGTGAGCAGATGAGCGAACTGCGCGCCCGCCTCAAGAAGGAGCTGACCGCCAAGCTGGCGGCCTGAGTACCTGATGGGCTGCCGGGGCGTCCTGCCTCGGTGCGCCCGACTATCGTCTGCCCCCGGACCCATCGCTTCGCTGACTTGCATCAATAATGCGACGAAGCGCCGCTGCGACCCTAGATGGCTTTATGGCATCAATTGGTACCGTACCTGATCGTCGCCCCTGACTGGCAGAACGCCAAGGGAAGGTGGGCGCGCCGGGCGGGCCATCGCATCGGGAAAGGCATGGAAGACGAGCTGAAGGCGCTGTTGCAACGAGTCGGGCTGGGCCTCGACCAGATACTTACGCGCAAGCGTTTTCTGCAATGGCAAGCCAGCGATGCGCTGCGCCTTAACCGGGCGGCGGCTGAGCTCGAGCCGGCGCATCGGGTCTTCATCGAAAAACTCTACGAACACCTTGCCGACTTCGGCCAGCCGTCAGCGATGCGCAGCGATCGCGCCGGTCTGACACGCCTCAAGCAGCGTCAGCAGGAGTACTACCGCCGCCTCTGGAACGGGCCATATGAGCGCGACTATGTGCGTGATCGTCTGCTGGTCGGGCTGGTGCATCAGCGCGTCGGCGTCGATCTGGAGTGGTATCTCGGGGCTTATCGGCTGTATCTGTCGGAAATGCTGCGCGCCCTGGTAGGCGACGACGAGCAGCATGCGGTTTATGACAGCCTGCTGAAGATCGTCTTTTTCGACATGATTCTCGCCATCGACACCTACAGTGCGGCGCAGCGACATGCGCTGGAGGACAGCGAAGCGCGCCTGACGCGCGCGTTGCGCGGCTCCGAAGACGGCATCTGGGAGTGGGACGTCGAGCATGACCGGCTGCACCTTTCCGAGCGCTGGACCGCCATGCTGGCAATGCCAGCACAACCCAGCTACTGCAGCCGCAGCTGGTTCGAACGGGTGCACCCGGACGATCTGCCCGGGTTGCGCGAGGCCATCGCCGACCACCTTAACGGGCGCAGCCCTTCGCTGGTTCACGAGTACCGCGTCCGTACCGAGCGCGGTGAGTACCTCTGGGTGCTGGTGCGCGGTGTGGCCGAACGCTGCGAGCTGGGGACCTTGCGCATGGCCGGTTCGCAGACCGACATCAGCGCGCGCAAGGCCGCCGAAGACTGCTTGCGTCACGCGGCACGTCACGATGCGCTGACCGGCCTGGCCAACCGTCTGCACCTCGAGGAGCTGCTCAAGGAGGTGCAGCAGCGTCCCCATGGACGCGCTGCCGCGCTGCTGTTCGTGGACCTGGACCGCTTCAAGCTGATCAACGACAGCCTCGGGCATGGCGCCGGCGACCAGGTGCTGGTCGAGGTGGCGCAGCGCTTGCTGCGCTGCCTGCGCCCCGGCGATCACCTTGCACGCTTCGGTGGTGACGAGTTCGTCGCCCTGCTCGGCGATCTGGCCTGCGAAGCCGATGCCGAGCGTGTGGCGCAACGGATGCTGGTCGCGCTGCGTCAGCCGCTGCAGCTCGGCGAGCGAACGCTGTCGGTCAGCGCCAGCATCGGCATCGCGCCCTTGCAGCGCGATGGCCAGGCGCTGAACGCGCTGCAGGCGGCTGATCTGGCACTGTACCGGGCCAAGAGCGCCGGCAAGGACCAATTCGCGCTGTTCTGCGATGGCCTGCATTCCAAGGCGGCGCGCCAGCTGGAGCTCGAGAGCGCACTGGCGCAGGCGCTGACGCGCCGCGAATTCACCTTGCACTATCAGCCGATCTGCCGTGTAGCAGGCGATCAGCCCTATCTGGTCGGCGTTGAAGCGCTGCTGCGCTGGCGCTTCAACAACCAGCCGGTGGCGCCCAATGAATTCATTCCGGTGCTGGAAGAGTCGCGCGAGATCGTCCGGGTTGGTGAGTGGGTGCTGCGCGAGGCCTGCTGTCAGGTGCGCCGCTGGCAGCTGGCGGGTCAGAGCCAGCTGTACTGCGCGGTCAACCTGTCGATTCGTCAGCTGCAGCAGCCCGGCTTCACCGCGCTGCTGGCCCGTGTGCTGCGTGAAACCGGCCTGCCGCCCGCGAGCCTGCTGCTGGAGATCACCGAGACGCTTCTGATGCAGGACAGCGAGCTGATGATGGGCGCGTTGCACGAGATTGCCGCACTCGGTGTTCGTCTGGCATTGGACGACTTCGGTACTGGCTACTGTTCGCTCGGCTACCTCAAACGTTACCCGCTGCATGTGCTAAAGGTCGATCGCAGCTTCATTGCCGCCGCACCGGACGATGCCGACTCGGTGGCGATCAGTCGCGCCGTCATCGGCCTTGGCCAGAGCCTCGGCCTGGCCGTCGTCGCCGAAGGCGTGGAGCACCCCGAGCAGGTGGCGTTCCTCGTGGCCGAGGGCTGCCAGCTGGTGCAAGGCTATTGGTTCAGCCGGCCGCGGCCGGCTACGGAACTTCAGGCATTGTTCGACGGCGAGCGCTGTGTCGACGGGCTCTGGCGGCTGCGTCCCGCGCAGCCGGCGGTCGCGTGACGATCACGACGCCCGTCGAGCCGATCGGTGGGGGATGGGCTCTGACGGAGCGGTCAGGGCACTCTTGCGGCAAACGGGGGTCAACCTTCTGTGAATCTGCTGGATTCAAGAATTCGCCGGCCACTGCCGGACCACTCTGAAGGAGGTTAACCATGCGTCTTACCTATCTGCTGCCCCCCGTACTCGGGCTCCTGTTGGTCGGTTGCGGCCCGGATGAAGATCGCGAGCGCGAGCCGACCCCGCCGCCGGCGACTACCGAGCAGCCCGCCGCCCCTTCCACTGACACCACCACCCCGCCTGCAGGCAGTGGCACCGGGACCGGCACTGCGCCGAGCACCGGGACGGGTACCGGCACTGGTGCCTCGGGAGACATGGCGACCCCGCCGGCCGACAACGGTAGTGGCCTGGGCACTGAATCCGGCTCTGGCACCGCGCCCAGCACTGGCACTGGCACCGGTACTTCGCAGTAAGTTCGGCACCACCTGATCCGGGCACCCCTCGCTTGCCGCGGGGTGCCTTCAGCAGGAGACAGCGATGAAGTGGAAATTTGCATTCGCCGGTGCGCTGACCGCGCTGGCTCTGGCCGGGTGCTCGCCGGACGACGAAGAGTCCGCGCTGGATAACAACAGCCGCAACCAGCAGGAATATCAGAACACCGCGACCGATCCTGCCGGGCCGCGGGAAATTTCGCCGCCGTCCAACCAGGCTAACGAGTAGATCGTCGATTCGGCGTCGCGCAGGCTAGGCGAACTGGCCTGCGGCGTAGGCCGATGCCCAAGCCCACTGGAAGTTGAAACCACCCAGGTGGCCGGTAACGTCCAGCACCTCGCCGATGAAATACAGCCCTGCTGATTTCTGCGATTCCATGGTCTTGGATGACACTTCCCGCGTATCTACCCCGCCCAGCGTCACCTCTGCCGTGCGATACCCTTCGGTGCCGGCCGGTACCAGCTGCCAGTCTGTGAGCTTCTCTGCAATCGCTTCCAGCTCGCTGGGTACGTATTGCTTCAGTGGTCTGGATGCGAACCAGTGTTCGCAGAGCAGCCCGGCCATCTTGCGTGTGAAAACCTCGCCGAGCAGCGTCTTCAACTCTGCATTGGGGCGCTCCTGCTTCTGCGTCGCCAGCCACTCGCCGAGGTCGAGATGTGGCAGCAGGTTGATGTGCACCACATCTCCCGGTTGCCAGTAGGACGAGATCTGCAGAATCGCCGGGCCGGAGAGCCCGCGATGGGTGAACAGGATGTTTTCGCGAAAGCTCTGGCCGTTGCAGCTGACCAGGCAGTCCTCTACCGAGGTGCCGGACAGCTCGGTGCAGATCGTCTTGAGCTGCGGCTCGGTGATGGTGAAAGGCACCAGTCCCGCGCGTGTCGGCAGCACGTTGTGGCCGAACTGGCGCGCGATCTGATAACCGAAGCCGCTGGCGCCGAGGGTCGGAATCGACAGGCCGCCGGTGGCGATTACCAGCGATTGGCAGCGCACCGAGCCGATGCCGGTGTGTAGCAGATAACCCTCTTCATGCTTCTCGATCGACTCGACCGGGGTGTCCAGACGCAGGTCCACGCCAGCCTGCGCGCATTCGTCCAGCAGCATCTCGAGGATGTCGCTGGACTTGTTATCGCAGAACAGCTGGCCAAGCTTCTTCTCGTGATAGGGCACGCCGTGGCGGCTGACCATCTCGATGAAGTCCCACTGGGTGTAACGCGCCAGCGCCGACTTGCAGAAGTGCGAGTTACTGGAGAGGAAATTCGACGGCTCGGTGTACATATTGGTGAAGTTGCAGCGGCCACCGCCGGACATGAGGATCTTCTTGCCGGCCTTGTTGGCGTGGTCCAGCAACAGGACCTGTCGACCCCGTGCAGCGGCGGTGAAGGCGCACATTAGACCGGCCGCACCGGCACCGATTACCACCACGTCAGTCTGCACCAGCGCTTACCTCGTCGGAAAACGCGCGATGGTACTCCTGCCGCGGTTCCGATGCAGCCCGACATCCGACGAGACGCTGGCGTCAACTGGCGCGCTTTGTGCTTTGATTGGAGCTGATAGCGTTTCGCCAGAAGAGCGAGAGAATTTGACGGGCACACGGCGGGTCATCGGGTTGATATTGCTGCTGGCAAGCGCATCGTTGCCGGCCGAAGTGCTTCGTCTGGCCGGCAACGTCTGGCCGCCTTACACCGATCGCAGCCTGCCCGGTGAAGGGTTGTCGGTCGAGCTCATCCGCACCGCGCTCGGGCGTGGGGGTTATCAGGTGGAATACATCGAAGTGCCCTGGGAGCGCGCTTTGCTGGGTCTGCGCAACGGCAGCTACGACATGATCAACGGCTGGCCGACGGTCAAGCGCGTCGACTACACGCTCAGCTCACGCCCGTTTCTGAGCAACCGGATGCGCTGGGTCCAGCGCCGCGAGAGCAATTTCCGCTACGACGGGCTCGACAGCCTGGTTGGCCATCCCATCGCGCTGAGCCGGGGCTACATGTACAGCGACGAGCTGAACGAGGACACGCGGCTGGAGAAGGGCTATGCCGCCAACTTCGTCCAGGCGGCAAAGATGGTGCTTGCCGGGCGGGTCGACCTGACGCTGGAGGACGAGCGTACTGCGCTGTTCCATCTCGAGCGCGAGCTGGGGCATGAGCAGGATGCGCTCCGCTTCGTGCCGGGCGAGTTCCGGCGGGTGGAGCTGTCGCTGGTGGTGCGCAGCGATCATCCTCGGCTGAGCGATATCATCGCCACCTTCAACCGGGAGATCGCCGCGATGGTCGAGGATGGCAGTTACGCGGTGATCTTCGCGCGCCACGGAATGCCGGTCCCCACGGCGTTGCCTTAGTGGCCTTTTTGGTACGTTCAGCTGGTCAATTTCGGCGCCCATGGCCCTGATACTGCGCGCTGCTCCTTGCCAATAGCCCGCTATGACTCGTCGCAGCGCCTTGTCTCGGAGCCATGTTCATCCGAACGTGCCTCAACCTACTCACCGCACAGGCCACTAGCGCGAATCCTGTCCCTGGCCTGCCGGTTGCTGCTTGATCAGGTGGGAGGCCATGCTGCGCAGCGGTGCCAGCTGCCGGCAGATGAGCCCCAGCTGGGTCTGCACCAGACGGTGGGCATCGTCCATCTCGTCCGGGGTCTGCTCCAGCTGCTGCGCCAGCGCCTCTTCATCTTCGCTGTAGATGGCGACAGGCTTGTTCTGCGCCAGCGCGGTGGCCAGGTCGTCGAGGCTGGTCGCCAGTTGCTGCGCGGCGCGCTCCAGCAGGGCATCGCTGGCGTCGTCCGGCAGGCTCTCGCGATGGGCGCCAAGGCCGGAGAGGTAGTTGAGCAAGGTGTGCGAGAGGATCAGGAAGCGGAAGCCGGTTTCGGCATCCTTGCGGAAGTGTCCGGGCTCCAGCAGCATGTTCGACAGCGTGGTGGACAGGGCTGCGTCGGCGTTGTGTGCGTTCCGCCGGGCCAGGCGATAGGCGAGGTCGTCGCGCTTGCCACTGTCGTACTGACGCATGATCTGGCGCAGGTAGTCGCTGTTGCAGCTGAGGGTGTTGGCGACCACCTGATTGAGGCGCCGACCCTGCCAGTCCGGCAGGATGAGGAACACCGCGGCAGCGGCGATCAGGCTGCCGAGCAGGGTATCGAACAGCCGGGGCCAGATCAGTCCGTAGCCATCGCCAACCTGGTTGAAGCAGAACAGCACCATCAGCGTGATCGCCGCCGTGGCTAGGGTGTAGCGCGTGCTGCGGGTGGCGAAGAACACCACGCCGGCGACCACCGCGAACAAGGCCTGGATCGGCTGGCTGGGGAACAGATCGAACAGTGCCCAGCCGGCGATGAGGCCGAGCAAGGTGCCGCTGATGCGTTGCACCAGCTTGATTCGCGTGGCGCCGTAGTTCGGTTGGCAGACGAAGACCGTGGTCAGCAGCACCCAGTAACCCTGTTCGGGATGGATGGCATGCAGCACCGCGTAGCCGCAGACCAGGGCGATGGTCATGCGCAGGGCGTGGCGGAACAGCAGCGAAGTCGGCGTCAGCTGCAGGCGAATGCGATTGAATGCCTCGCGCAGGGACTGCGGCTGGCGGTCCAGCAGGCTGCTGTCCTGCTCGCCCTCCAGGGTGCCGGGGTCGCTGGCGCTGGCGAGCTGGCGCTGCAGCGTGGAAAGGTTGCCTGACAGCGCACGCAACGAGCGCAGCAGGCCGCGCCAGGCCGGATTGTTCTGCTCACGCAGGTGCTCCAGCGAGGCCTGCAGGTCCTCCAGCGCCTGCCCGTTGGCCTCGCTGTAGCGAAACACCTGGCGCATCTGGATAGCCTCGCCGAGGTCGGCGCAGGCGCTGGCCTGCAGCCGCAACAGGCGCTGGCAGCGAAACAGCACATCGCTGTGGAAGAAGGCCTCGGCCAGCGCCTGGTAGGGATAATGCGACGAGCTGACCCGCTCGTGCAGATCCTGGGCAAGGAAATACAGCTTGAGGTAGTGATTGATCTTGCCGCCGCCGCGGCCGTTGCCCAGGCGATTCAGCAGCGTTTCCTTGGCTGCATTGAGCGCGCTGACGACCCGGCCGTTCTGCTGCGCAAGTTCCAGGCGGCGCTGTTCCACGTCCAGCTGACGCACCGGCTCGAACAACGCGGCCTTGTAGCGAAAATACAGGCCCAGCTCGCGGTACAGCCGCGCCAGACTCTGCTGCACCGGCTGATGGGCGAACAGCGCGTTCCAGCCCACCGACAGCAGGCCGTACCAGGCCGCACCCGCCACCAGCAGCATGGGATCGCGCCACAAATGCTGCAGTGCGCCATCGCGCTGATCGGCCGCGATCATGCTGTAGATCGCGAGAATCAGGGTGGCCTGGGCAATAGCCCCGTAGCGCTCGCCGAGCGCGCCGAGCATGACCAGCGCAAAGGTGGAAAGCGCCAGGCCGGCGACGAACAGCCAGGGGTATGGGAATAGCAGCTCCACCGCGACGGCGGCAATGCTGAAGCACAGCAACGTTACCAGCAGCGCGTTGAGACGTCCGAGCCAGCTGTCGTCTGTTTCCGCCAGCGCGCTGGCGATGATGCCGAGGAACAGGGGAATGATCAGTGTCGGCTGCCCGAGATACCAGCTCAGACCCATGCTGCCGGCCATGGCGATCAGTACGCGCAGGCTGTAGCCGAACTTCTCCAGCGCCCACAGGCGACGTAAAAACTGGCTGAGCGAGGGTTGCGGCATGGAGCGTTCCGTTGGGGGAGGCCAGATTGGACGAAGCTGCCACGAACACTGTCACGGCCGGCTCGTGCGTTCAATCATCCGGGCCGCAGAAGGTCGGCCCGGATACGCGCGTTCAGCAGCAGGCGAACCTTCTCAGAGGACGCGGACCTTTAGCGAGCGGCCCTTGATCTTACCTTCGTTCAGGCGTTTGAGTGCCTGCTTGGCGACGCCGCGCTCGACAGCGACGAACGCCTGGAAGTCGAAGATGGCGATCTTGCCGACCTGGGTCCCGGGGATGCCGGCATCACCCGTCAGTGCACCGAGGATATCGCCTGGGCGCAGCTTGTCCTTGCGGCCCGCGCCAATGCACAGAGTCGCCATTGGTGGTTGCAATGGCGCGCCGGTCTTGGCCTTGAGCCCGTCCAGTGGCTGCCAGTTGAGCGGCGCCTGCTGCAGCTTTTCGATGGCTTGCGCGCGATGGGCTTCGGCCGGGGCGACCAGGCTCATGGCCAGGCCCTGGTTGCCGGCGCGGCCGGTCCGACCGACGCGGTGTACATGTATCTCCGGGTCGCGGGCCAGCTCGACGTTGATCACCATGTCCAGCGCATCGATATCCAGGCCGCGCGCGGCGACATCGGTCGCCACCAGCACCGAGAGGCTGCGGTTGGCGAACATCGCCAGCACCTGGTCGCGGTCACGCTGCTCCAGATCGCCATTGAGCGCCATGGCCGAGATGCCGTTGGCAATCAGGTGATCGACCAGCTCCTGGCACTGCTGCTTGGTGAAGCAGAAGGCCACGCAGCTTTCCGGTCGGAAGCTGGCGAGCAGGCGCAGGACCGCGTCCATGCGCTGCTCGGGGTCGATTTCGTAGAAGCGCTGTTCGATCTGTGCATCGTCATGCAGGGCTTCGGCACGCACTTGCTGCGGGTCGCGCATGAAGCTCGCGGACAGCTGCTTGATGCCGGCGGGGTAGGTGGCCGAGAACAGCAGGGTCTGCCGCTTGGTCGGTGTCTGGCCGATGATGTCGGCGATGGCGTCGTAGAAGCCCATGTCCAGCATGCGATCGGCTTCATCGAGCACCAGGGTGTTCAGCCCGTCGAGTTTCAGCGTGCCTTTCCTCAGATGTTCCTGGACCCGGCCCGGCGTGCCGACGATGACGTGCGCGCCATGCTCCAGCGAAGCGATCTGCGGACCGATGGAGACGCCGCCGCACAGCGTGAGGATCTTGATGTTGTCCGCCGCGCGCGCTAGCCGCCGCAGCTCCTTGGCGACCTGGTCGGCCAGCTCGCGTGTCGGACACAGCACCAGCGCCTGGCAGCCGAAATAACGCGGATTGAGCGGGTCGAGCAGGGCGATGCCGAATGCGGCGGTCTTTCCACTGCCGGTCTTGGCCTGAGCGATCAGGTCGTGGCCTTTGAGCATGACCGGCAGGCTCTGCGCCTGGATCGGCGTCATCGCCGCGTAGCCGAGGGCTTCGAGGTTCGCCAGCATGGCGGCAGAAAGGGGCAGAGAAGAAAAAGCGGTACTGGGCACGGGAAGAGTCTTCGGACGGGGAACGGCCTGCAGTCTATCAGGCCGACGTTGCACGCGCCGGTTGGCGGGCACCGAGATGGCTGTACGCCTGCACGGTGAAACGTTTTGCAAGACCGCCAGACGGAACCCCAAGGCATCGACCTGATCGAAATTTGTCCATTACCCGCTCCCAGGAGGTTGTTTTGTCTCGTGTTCTTTTCCTCGCCGGGCTGTTGGCGCTACCCGCTTTTGCCGACGAGCCCACCCTTTATGGACGTTATGAACACATCAAGGTCGCGGAGATCGGCAAGACCCTTCCCGCCAAGATGGATACCGGTGCCATGACCGCATCCCTGTCAGCGCGCGATATCGAGCAGTTCAAGCGAGATGGCGAGGACTGGGTGCGTTTCCGCCTGGCCGTCGATGGCGCGGATGACACCCTTTATGAGCAGCGCCTGCTCGGCATCAGTCGAATCAAGACGCGCGCGGAAGAGGCCGGCGATGTCGATCCCAACAGCGAGCCGCCACGGGCTGAGCGACCAGTGATCGGCATGCAGCTGTGCATTGGCGATCGCCAGCGTGAGGTCGAGGTCAACCTCACCGACCGCAGGCACTTCAGTTACCCGTTGTTGATCGGCGCCGAGACGATTCGTGATCTCAACGCCGCGATCTATCCAACCGAGAAGTATACGGCGGGTCGCCCGACCTGCTAGCGCGGCATTGCAAGCCCGCGACCATGCGGGCCGGACGGCATCGCCTCCGGCCCGGTCCTGGGTATTCCTGCGATCGCACCTCTTCACTGCAGCATGAGCCACCATGCGCTATCTTCCTCCCGCTCCTGGGCTGACGAGTACCTGCCTTGATACTGGCAGTCACTCAGGCGGCGCGATTCGCTTCGGCTTTTGCCCGAACGCTAACGGTCTGGACCGCGTCCGCCTGATCGAAATCCTGCCCGACAGAATGGGTTCGCAAAATAGCGCTTGCAATCCGCAGGAAATATATAAGCGGTAGTTTGATTGCTGCTATTTGCGTTTTTGGGGATTAACGATAATTAAGAAGTTGAGTTGCCAATATATAAGGCTGCATCTTTCTTTATTTAAATTCGGGCTTTTTATTCATTTGTCATTTGATCATCTGGTGCATATGAGTCACGTGACTGACCGGTCTCGCAAGTGCGCCAGCGAGTCGTTCGACCTCGGTGCGAGTCTCCGCGTCACCGCGCCGCACCGGTCGGCGTCAAAACCGTCTGCCGCGAAGGTTACGGCGAGCGGTCTGCACGATGGCTCTTGGCCACCCGAGACCCTCTCTCCAGGGGGCTTCCAGCGGCTGAATTGGTCTACTCTTGTTGTTCGTCAGACTAAAGTCGGGGCTTTCATTCATTAACCCACCCCTGTTAAATTCAGGATGTGGGTTCCCTTCACACGCAATAAAAATAAGGCGGAGAACGTCAATGGCCGACAACGATAAAGAAAATGCTGCTGCGTACTGGAAGGCGAATGTTCGCCTCATTACATGGAGCTTGGTGGTTTGGGCTCTGGTCTCTTATGGTTTTGCAATCCTCTTGCGTCCTCTGCTCTCCGGAATCCCAGTCGGGGGTACGGATCTAGGCTTCTGGTTCGCTCAACAGGGTTCCATCATCACGTTCATTTTGATCATCTTCCACTACGCGTGGCGGCTGAACAAACTGGACAAGGAATTCGGGGTTGAGGAGTAACCACAATGAGCCAATATTGGATCAACATGCTGTTCGTGGGCGCCTCGTTCCTGCTTTATATCGGGATCGCGGTCTGGGCTCGCGCCGGGTCAACTAAAGAGTTCTATGTCGCTGGTGGGGGCGTTCACCCTGTAACCAACGGCATGGCAACGGCGGCAGACTGGATGTCTGCAGCCTCCTTCATTTCCATGGCCGGTCTGATCGCCTCTGGCGGTTACGCCACTTCGGTCTACCTGATGGGCTGGACTGGTGGCTATGTGCTGCTGGCGATGCTGCTGGCGCCCTACCTGCGCAAATTCGGCAAGTTCACCGTGCCGGACTTCATCGGTGACCGTTTCTACAGCCGTGGCGCTCGCCTGGTAGCTGTCGTCTGCCTCATCCTCATCTCCGTTACCTACGTAATCGGTCAGATGGCTGGTGCTGGCGTGGCGTTCTCCCGCTTCCTGGAAGTGAGCAACTCCGCTGGTATCTGGATTGCTGCTGCCATCGTGTTCGCCTACGCGGTATTCGGCGGCATGAAGGGCATCACCTACACCCAGGTGGCGCAGTACGTGGTTCTGATCATCGCCTACACCATTCCGGCCGTGTTCATCGCCATGCAGCTGACTGGCAACCCGATCCCGATGTTCGGCATGTTCAGCACCCATACCGAATCCGGTCTGCCGCTGCTGGAAAAACTGGACGCCGTCGTTCAGGACCTGGGCTTCGCTGCCTATACCGCTGACGTCGACAACAAGCTGAACATGTTCCTGTTCACCCTGTCGCTGATGATCGGTACTGCTGGTCTGCCGCACGTAATCATTCGCTTCTTCACCGTACCGAAGGTGGCCGACGCCCGCTGGTCCGCTGGCTGGACGCTGATCTTCATCGCCCTGCTGTACCTCACCGCCCCGGCCGTTGGCTCTATGGCGCGCCTGAACCTGGTAGACACCATCTATCCGGAAGGCCCGACTGCCGACGCGATTCGCTATGAAGATCGTCCGGAGTGGGTGCAGACCTGGGAACGTACCGGTCTGATCAAGTGGGAAGACAAGAACGCCGACGGTCGTGTGCAGATGTACAACGACGCTAACGCCGCCTTCACTCCGACCGCTACAGAGCGTGGCTGGAACGGCAACGAGCTGACCGTGAACAATGACATCATCGTTCTGGCCAACCCGGAGATCGCCAACCTGCCGGGCTGGGTCATCGGTCTGATCGCTGCGGGTGCTATCGCTGCTGCGCTCTCGACTGCTGCGGGTCTGCTGCTGGCGATTTCGTCTGCCATCAGTCATGACCTGATCAAGACACTCATCAATCCGAAGATCAGCGAGAAGAACGAAATGCTGGCCGCTCGTCTGTCCATGACGGCGGCGATTCTGCTGGCAACCTGGCTGGGTCTGAACCCACCTGGCTTCGCCGCGCAGGTGGTGGCTCTGGCGTTCGGTCTGGCGGCAGCGAGCCTGTTCCCGGCACTGATGATGGGTATCTTCTCCAAGCGCGTGAACAGCAAGGGTGCTGTCGCCGGTATGCTGGTTGGTGTGATCTCCACCGCCGTGTACATCTTCCTGTACCTGGGCTGGTTCTTCATCCCTGGCACTGCAAGCATCCCGAACACGCCTGATCAGTGGTGGATGGGCATCTCCCCGCAGGCCTTCGGTGCCGTGGGTGCCGTGCTGAACTTCGCTGTTGCCTATGCTGTTTCGATGGCTACCGAAGCTCCGCCGCAGGAGATTCAGGATCTGGTCGAGAGCGTTCGTACCCCGAAGGGTGCTGGCGTTGCACTTGATCACTAACTGATAATGCAGCCGGACGTCAGACCTGCTCTGACACAAGGTTGAGGTAGAAGTCGGGCTTCCATATGGAAGCCCGATTTTTTTAGGGGGAGTTGTATATGTTCTGGCATTTAATCGCGGCAATCGTCGCAGGTGTGGCGGGAGCCGGTATCGGCCTGCTGTTGCGCTCACTGACGCGTAAGCGACTGCCGAAATGGATCATTCCCGTCTGCGCCGGTCTGGGCATGCTGAGTTACACCATCCATTACGAGTACACCTGGTTCGAAACCAAGCAAGCACGTCTGCCGGAAGGATCGCTGGTGGTCATGAGCGAAGAGGGCGAAATGCTCTGGCGCCCGTGGACGATGATCTATCCGATGCCGCTGGCCTATACGGTGCTGGACGGCGCGAACGCTCAGGTGCAGGACACCGAACAGGGCCGTCTCGGCCGCTTCGTACTGTACCGTTTCGAGAAGCAACACCTGACGTCGATCGTGAAGAGCGCCAGCTATCAGCTGATCTGCACCGAGCGGGCGATGTTCAGACTGAATGAAGCCGGCCAGGCGAAGATCGAAACGCTTACCGAGCTGGAAGCCGATTCACCGCTTTATCAGGCTATTTGCGAGGCCGGGCGTTAACCGAACGCCTACGAGCTGCGGGTTCCGCGCATCAGCATTATCTGATGCGCGCCGCGAAGAAGAATTGATCGGTTCCGCAATGGGACCGAGTAGCCGGCATATGCGTCTGACAACCCGTCCGGTAGACGATGCTCCGTTCTGTCGCGAGCAGCCGTCGGCATATCACCCACGCAGTGACTGCCACCCAGCCCGTTCAGATCGAGTTGAAGGCCGCCTTGCGCGCGCGTTGCCAGCAGCGCAGCCGCTGAGCCAGCTCGTCTAAGCTGGTCAGACCCACGCGTTGTGCGCGATTCATCAGGATCAGAGCGATTTCCGCGGTGGCCATGGCATCGGCGGAGGCGTTGTGGCGCTGCGGGATATGGATGTTGAAGTAGTCGAGCCAGTGATCCAGCCCGCCGCGATGGATCATCGCCTCGGGAAACAGCATGGGCGCCAGGTCGGCCACATCGAGGAAGGTGTGTTCCAGCGAGTAGCCCAGTTCGTTCTTCAGCGCGCGACCGAGCATGCGCTGATCAAAGGGCGCGTGAAAGGCGAGGATGACGCTGCCCGCGGCGAACTCCATGAAACTGAGCAGCGCTTCGGACGGTGGCAAGCCGTTGGCCAGCTCGCTTGGGGCGATCCCGTGGATCAGCACGCTTTCAGTGACCTTGACCTGACGGCAGAGGGTGCATTCGAACTGCTGGGAATAGTCGATGGCGCCGTCTTCGATGACCACTGCGCCGATGGCGATGACCAGGTCGCGCTTGAGGTGCAGCCCGGTGGTTTCCAGATCCAGCACCACCAGACGCTGCTGCCGCAACGGGACCGCCTGTGGCGGCAGCGGGCGCGCCAGCTCGGCAACACGTTGCTGCTGCTCGGGAGGCAGCTTCGGACCGCGGGGGTTGAACCAGAACATACTCATAGTTGATAGCGCACCGCGAGACTGGCCTGTAACCGCTGGGCCTGGCGGAAGGACTCGCGCAGGATTCGGCGGTCCAGCACGTTGAGAGTATCCGGATCCAGGCGGTTGGAATAGGGCAGTCCATCGCGCGCCTGCTGTTGGTGGTGCTGCATGCGAGTCTGCTGGATGAAGTGGTAGGCCTCTTCATAGGCCGCGCCATCCTTCGCTTCGATGACGCCTTTCTCCACCAGCTTGCGCAGCCGCTCGAGGGTGTTGCAGGTGCCGATGTCGTTGCTCAGTGCAAGCAGACGGGCGCCATCGACGAAGGGTGTCAGGCCCTGCACCTTGAGGTCGAGCGTGTCTTTGCCTTCGCCCTTGCGCGCCACGACGAAATCACGGAAGCGGCCCACCGGCGGGCGATGACGCAAGGCGTTTTCGGCCATCATGCGCTGGAACAGGCGGTTGTCGTTGATTTCCTCAAGCAGGTCGCGGCGCAGCTGTTCGCAGCCTTCCGAAGGCCCCCAGATGCTGCGCAGATCGAAATAGATGGTGCTGCCGAGCAGATTTTCCGGCGTTGCCTCGCGCACGAAGGAGCTGAAGCGGCGGCTCCATTCCTGGCGCGACAGGCACAGCTGCGGGTTGCTGGCCATGATGTTGCCTTTGCACAGCGTGAAACCGCAGGTGTCTAGGTCACGGTTGATGCGTTCGGCGAGCGGCAGCAGACGACCGCGGATATGCGCGGCCTCCGCGGCGTCGGCGGCCTCGAAGAGGATGCCGTTGTCCTGGTCGGTGTACAGGGTCTGTTCCTGGCGGCCTTCGCTGCCGAAACACAGCCAGGTGAAGGGCACGCCCGGATCGCCAATGTGCTGGATGGCCAGCTCGATCACCCGGCATACGGTGTGATCATTGAGCAGCGTGACGATATGGGTGATCTGGGTCGACGAGGCGCCGTGGGCCAGCATATTGTCGACCAGTTGCTTGATGCGATCGCGGATGACCACCAGCGCATCGACGCGATCGGCGTGACGGATGGTCTGCGCCAGGTGCACCAGATCCACGCGCTGCAGGGAAAACAGGTCGCGCTCGGAAATTACGCCACGCAGCAGGCCATTCTCCACCACGCAAACATGGGCGATGTGCCGTTCGGTCATGGCGATCGCCGCGTCGAAGGCGGTGGCGTCCGGCGGCAGGTAGAACGGATCGTGCGTCATGAACTGGGAGATCGGCTGACTCAGGTCGGTGGTGCCGGTACCGATTACCCGTCGCAGATCGCGCAGTGTGAAGATGCCTTGCGGGTGCAAAGATTCATCGACGATGACGATGCTGCCGACATTGCTCTCCTGCATCATCGCGACCGCCTCGTTGATCGGCTTGGACGGTAGGCAGGACACCGGGTGGTGAAGCGCCAGCTCGCCGATGCTTGTTTCGAGCGAGTACTGCTCACCGAGGTTTTCCACCGCGCGCATCTGCGCCTGCTGGTTGACCAGGTCGAGCAGGCTGCTGACGCCACGCATGGCGAAATCACGGAACACCGGAGACTTGGAAACCAGCTGGACGAAGGCGGGCTTGCCGAGCAGGAAGCAGAAGGTGTCTTCGGCCGCCAGATGTGCGGTGCGGGTCGCTCGTTCGCCCATGAGCGCGGCCATCGGGAAGCATTCGCCGACGATGACCTCGAAGGTGGTGTCGGTGCCGCGCTTGGCGGTATGCGGGCGCTGACCATGCACGCGGCCCTGCTTGACGATATAGAAATGCTGCACCACGCCGTCTTCGGGGGAAATGATGCAATCGCCTTCGGCATAGAAGCGCAGCGCACAGTTCTCCACCAGGTAGGCCAGGTGGGCCGGCTCCATCTGGTTGAACGGAGCGTACTTGCGCAGAAACTCCATGGTGCCGTGGATGTTCTGCAGTACAGCCGTCTTCCCAGCGTCGGGTGTGCTCATGGTTGGCTTCCATTTTTTGTTAATGGTGGGCTGCAGGTCAGTCGGACCCAATTGGACGTAAGTCTAGTCAGCTCAAGGGGTGGGGGAGCTGATCAGGGTCAGCCTCATGTTTCGCGCTGTTGCGGTGAAACGCGGGCATGAAAAAGCCGGCCACCGGGGCCGGCTCCTTTGCTTCGTCATCGAGCTCAGGGCAGGGTGAACAGGACCTTGACCGAGTCATTGACGGCCGCGCTGTCGACGTAGCCGATGGCATCGGCTTCGGCCGCGACCCTGGCTACTACTGCGGCGTCATCGGCGACGCTCGGCAGCGGCTGGCCCTTGCCGGTGAAGATCAGGCCCGACCAATAGGACTTGAGCTGCGACTCGTTCTTGCTGGTCACGCCGGCATAGAAGGCTTCCTTGGCCGGGTTCCAGCCCGCCTGGTCGACGCCCTTCAAGGACTTGTCCTTGCCCAGGAAGATGTTGGCGACCTCGGACTGTGACGGTGCCTTGGCTGCGCCGGGATTGACGATCACGGCAACCTCGGCCTGAGCCAGGGAAACCATGCCGAGCAGCGCGGCGGAACAGAGGATGCGAATGGATGCTTTCATCGGGACGCTCCTCAGAATACGAAATCGACGCCGACGGAAACGATGTCACCGTCGTAGTTGCGGGCCGGAGTGCCGGCTACACCGGTTCGCTCGAAGGCTTCGTTCTCGTAGAGCTCTTGAGCATTACGAGTGAACACGCCGTCGTAGCCATTCTTGGTGTCTACGCGCTTGTACTCGCCCTTGACCACCACGGTCGGCGCGGCCTGGTAGTTCAGGCCCAGGGTCCAGGAGCTCTGACGGCCACCGTTGTCGTCCAGCTGTGCGTAGGTGACATGCGGCAGGAAATCGCCGAAACGACGGCCGCCCATCAGGTAGAAGGAGTCGATCGCTTCCATGTCATCATTCTCGATCATGCGCGAGGTCCACTCGTTGCTGCTTACCCAGGTGCCGTTGTCGTACTGGTAGCCGATCGAGGTGAACTTGCCTTTCTCTTTGTCCAGATCCAGCAGCGAGCGCTGCTGAGCCACTCCGACGCCGGGACCGATAGGCGCAGGCAGAACACTAATCACATTGCCAATGATATCGGTGGTGATATCCGCCTCGACATAACCGATGCGCAGCATGCCGAAATCGTTGGTGGCCAGGCTGACGCTGGCGCCGAACAGGTTGCCGTAGTCGATATCGAACTGCTCGTCGTAGGCGTAGTAGTCGCGGTTCTTTGCTTGGCCGCCGGCAACCTGGAAGGTTACCGAGCCGTACGACAGCGGTACGGTGTAGACCGCATCGACGCCTTCGTAGTTGGTTACCTGAACCTGGCTGTAGACCTCATCGGGCAGGCGCAGCCAGGGATAGCTGTAGCCGACGTCGAGGCTTTCAGAATACATGTAGACCGGGCTGCGCAGGCGGCCGGCGCGGAGCATCAGCTGATCGTTGGCCTGCAGTGACAGGTAGGCCCATTCCAGGTTGGCTTTCCACTCGTCCTGTTGCGCCTTGGCCGTGCCCTGGACGGTCACGCCGAGGGTGTCGGTGATGCCGTAGCTCAGCTGGGCACCGAACTTGGACAGCTGATCGCCGCGCCAGGAATCGTTGGTCTGACCCTGGACGCCATAGCTGCGACCGTCATCTTCGCCGCCGAGATGGGTGAAACCGACGGTACCGAAACCGTTGAAGCGATGTTCACCCTGTTCCAAGGCAAAGGCAGGGGTGGCGGCCAGGCAGACAGCTGCCAGACCGGCGACACGAAGTGCAGTCATTGGATGCTCCAAAAAATCGTTAAACACGGAATTGGCTCGTAGCCGCGCGCAGGTGGTCTCCGGTACTCACCAGTTGTTCGCCAAGGCGGGCGGTGGCTTCGGCGCCGTTTGCGGTTGCTTGTGCGTCCTGCTGCAACACTTGGGTTTCTTGTCTGATGGAACTCGACAGGCCGATCTGCTCCTGTGTGAACTGGGCGATGCCGGCGTTGAGTTCGTCGATCTGGTTGACCGTGCCGGCGATGGCTTCCAGCAGCTGTGTGGCCTCGATGGAGCGCTCGATGCTGGCGCGGGATTTCTCGCCGTTGCTGGTCATCACGTTGAGCACGGTGTTGGCGCTGTTCTGTAGGCGCTGGATGATCTGCTGGATCTCGGCGGTGGAGGCGGCGGTCTTCTGCGCCAGATTGCGCACCTCATCGGCAACCACCGCGAAGCCGCGGCCCTGCTCGCCGGCGCGGGCGGCCTCGATGGCGGCGTTCAGGGCCAGCAGGTTGGTCTGTTCGGCGATGCTGCGGATCACCGTCAGCACCGAGCCGACTTCCTGGGTTTCTTCCTCCAGCTGTTCCATGGCCTTGACCGCGCCCATCACGCTGTCGCCCAGATCGCTGATGCCGGTCGAAAGACTGCCGACGTGCTCGCGGGCCGTGGCCGCCTGCCGCGCCGCGGAATTGGCCTCGTCGGACGCCTGCCGTGAACGTTGCGCGACCTCCTGGATGCTGCCGGTCATGGTGACGATGTCGCGGCTGATCGAATCGGTGTGGTGCTGCTGCGACTTGGCGTTCTCTTCCGAACCCTGGGTGAGCTTGTACAGCTCTTTGGAGACCTGGCCCAGCGGGTTGGCGGCCTCGATTATCTGGCGGATGGTGCGCTGCAGCTTGTCGAGAAAGCTGTTGAACAGCTCGATCATGGCGCCGATCTCGTCGTTGGACTCGACATTGACGCGCTGGGTCAGGTCGCCGTCGCCACGGGCGATCGACTGCAACGAGGCGATCACGCCGCGGATGTTGACCATCACGCTGCGAATCACCAGCCAGGCGCCGAGGCTGACCAGCACCACCAGCACCAGGCTGAGAATGATGCCCAGACGGGTGGTCGCCGCATTGGCTTCGCGGGTCTGCACCAGGGTTTGCTGGAAGCTGTCGTAGGCCTGCGCGCGGAAATCGCTGCCCAGCTTCTGCGCCTGCGCCAGGTCACTGGCCATGCGGTCCAGACTGGGGCGCAGGTCGTCGAACGAGGCGCTGCCGTCGATCAGCTTGGTCGAGGCCGCGAGCGCATTGTCGGCATAGTCGCGTACCGCCTTGCGCCAGTCGCTAAGCGCCTGATGCTGCTGGCGCTGATCGCTCAGCAGAGCCGCCAGGGATTGCTGCTGCGTATCGATCTGCTGCAGCACCTCCCGGGCCTCGTCGAGCACGCCGGGCTCGCCCGCAGCCACTGCATTGTTCAGCAGCGCCGGTACTCGGGAGAACTGGAAGATTACCGCGTCGGCCTTCTCCAGCGTCGGGTAGCTGCGAGTCTCCAGCAGGACCAGGCGCGAGTCGGTCGCCGAGAGCTGCAACGAGGTGTAGGCCACATACAGCACGAGCCCGATCAGAGCGACGGCGGGTACCAGCGACAGCTTGGCGGTCAGCGACAGGTTCTTCAGCATGCATCGAACTCCAGTGCAGGGGCTACGGGTACTACGAAGAGCACGTTGATGGCCAAATGCCAGTTTCTTGAGCGATTGTGACCGAAAACCGCATTCGGGTCACGTTATCGGTTGTAACAGGGTTAACTTGAGGACCGCTGGGCGGATTCCAGGCATAAAAAAACCGCCCCGAAGGGCGGTTCCTGTGCAGCGCTGACGCGGATTACAGGCCGTTCTTGGCCTTGAACTCGCGACGACGGCGGTGCAGTACCGGCTCGGTGTAGCCGTTGGGCTGCTTGGTGCCTTCGAGGACCAGCTCCAGGGCAGCCTGGAAGGCCACGCTGTTGTCGAAGTCCGGTGCCATCGGGCGGTACAGCGGGTCGCCCTGGTTCTGACGGTCAACCACCGGCGCCATGCGCTTGAGGCTCTCGACCACCTGATCCTTGGTCACCACGCCATGGCGCATCCAGTTGGCCACGTGCTGGCTGGAGATGCGCAGAGTGGCGCGGTCTTCCATCAGCGCAATGTCGTTGATGTCCGGTACCTTGGAACAGCCGACGCCCTGCTCGACCCAGCGCACCATATAGCCGAGGATGCCCTGCGAGTTGTTGTCCAACTCGTTGCGCTTCTCCTCGTCGCTCCAGTTGGTGTCTTGCGCCAACGGGATGGTGAGGATGTCGTCGATGGACGCCTTCTCGCGCTTGGCCAGTTCCACCTGACGTGCCTGCACGTCGATCTTGTGGTAGTGCATGGCGTGCAGGGTGGCAGCGGTCGGCGACGGTACCCACGCGGTGTTGGCGCCGGCCATGGGGTGGCCGACCTTCTGCTCGAGCATCGCAGCCATCAGGTCAGGCATGGCCCACATGCCCTTGCCGATCTGCGCCTTGCCCTGCAGGCCGCAGGCCAGACCCACGTCTACGTTGTTGTTCTCGTACGCGCTGATCCACTTCTCGGCCTTCATGGCCGCCTTGCGCACCATCGGGCCGGCTTCCATGGAGGTGTGGATTTCGTCACCGGTGCGGTCGAGGAAGCCGGTGTTGATGAACACCACGCGCTCGCGCGCTTCCTTGATGCAGGCCTTGAGGTTGATCGTGGTACGACGCTCCTCGTCCATGATGCCGACCTTCAGGGTGTTGCGCGGCAGACCGAGGACGTCCTCGACGCGGCCGAACAGCTCGGTGGCGAAAGCCACTTCTTCCGGGCCGTGCATCTTCGGCTTGACGATGTACATCGAGCCGGTGCGGGTGTTCTTGCGGCTGGTGTTGCCGTTGAGGTTGTGCACCGCGATCAGGCTGGTGAACAGACCGTCCAGGATGCCTTCCGGCACCTCGTTGCCTTCCTTGTCGAGGATGGCATCGTTGGTCATCAGGTGACCGACGTTACGGATGAACAGCAGGGAGCGGCCATGCAGGGTCAGCTCGCCGTTGCCGTCGGCCTTGGTGTAGACGCGGTCCGGGTTCATCGCGCGGGTGATGCGCTTGCCGCCCTTTTCCAGCTCCTCGACCAGGTCGCCCTTCATCAGGCCGAGCCAGTTGCGGTAGACGATGGTCTTGTCGTCGGCGTCGACGGCGGCGATGGAGTCTTCGCAGTCCATGATGGTGGTCAGCGCCGATTCCATCAGGATGTCTTTCACGCCGGCCGCGTCGGTCTGGCCGATCGGGCTGGCCGGGTCGATCTGGATCTCGAAGTGAATGCCGTTGTTCTTCAGCAGCACGGCGATCGGTGCGCTGGCTTCGCCCTGGAAGCCCTGCAGCTGGGCCGGGTTCTTCAGGCCGGTGGTGCTGCCGTCCTTGAGCGAAACGACCAGCTTGCCGCCTTCGATGCGGTAGCCGGTGGAGTCGACGTGCGAGCCGCTTTCCAGCGGTGCGGCTTCATTGAGGAAGTTGCGCGCGTAGGCGATGACCTTGTTGCCGCGGATCTCGTTGTAGCCCGGGCCCTTGCTGGCGCCGTCTTCTTCAGAGATCGCGTCGGTGCCGTACAGGGCGTCGTACAGCGAGCCCCAGCGGGCGTTGGCGGCGTTCAGGGCGAAGCGCGCGTTCATGATCGGCACCACCAGCTGCGGGCCGGCCATGCGGGCGATTTCTTCGTCGACATTCTCGGTGGTGGCCTGGAAGTCTTCGGCTTCCGGCAGCAGGTAGCCGATTTCCTGCAGGAAGCTCTTGTACGCCACGGCGTCGTGGGCCTGACCGGCGCGAGCCTGGTGCCAGGCATCGATCTGCGCCTGCAGCTCGTCGCGCTTGGCCAGCAGCGCGCGGTTCTTCGGCGCCAGGTCGTGGATGACGCTGTCGGCGCCAGCCCAGAAGGCGGCGGCATCGACGCCGGTACCGGGAATCGCTTCGTTGTTCACGAAGTCGTACAGGACTTTGGCGACCTGCAGGCCACCGACTTGAACGCGCTCAGTCATTACTCGCCTCACTTGGTTCTTCTAATTCGACGGACAGTTCGTTTCTTGTAGTCCGAGTCGCCGGATACTACATGAAGCGCCGGGGAAAATCAGTCCGCCAAAAGCGCCGGTAGTTTCGGCCTTGCGACGCCGGGCGAGGGCGCCGCAGACTGTCGTCGGGGCGGCTGCCTGCTATACCTAATGGGCCGTCGCTACCGCGTGAGCGAATTCCCAGCACAGGAGCCGTCCATGGATCACCTCGTTCTTACCGTCATCGCCGAAGATCAGCCAGGTCTGGTCGAACGACTGGCCAAGTGCATCGCCGATCACGGCGGCAACTGGCTGGAGAGCCGGATGTCGCGCATGGCCGGACAGTTCGCCGGCATCCTGCGCGTGGCCGTGCCGCAGCAGGCGCATGCCGAGCTGACCGCCGCATTGCAGGGGCTTGAGGCGCAGGGCATTCGCGTCCTGCTGGCGCACAGCGGCACGGAGCCAGCGGCGAGCTGGCAGGAAATTCAGCTGGAGCTGGTCGGCAACGACCGCCCAGGCATCGTCCGCGACATCACCCGTCTGCTCGCCGAGCATGGAGTGAATCTGGAAAGCCTGGATACCGAGGTGCTGCCGGCGCCGATGAGCAGCGAGCTGCTATTCCGTGCCGAGGTGCGCCTGGCCGTGCCGAGCGAACTGTCGCTGGAAGTGCTGCAGCAGCGCCTGGAAACCCTGGCCGACGACTTGATGGTCGAACTCAAGCTGCAGCCGACAGAGAAATCCTAGTCGTTCGCCGGCATTTTCAGCCGGCGCTTTTGCGCATGATGCGCCAGGCGTCCAGGCTGTACACCGCAAGCCCGGCCCAGATGCAGAAGAAGGCCAATTGTCGATCGACCGGGAACGGCTCGCCGAACAACTGCACGGCGAGGATCAGCAGCAGCGTCGGCGTCAGGTACTGCAAAAAGCCCAGCGTCGAATACGGCAGGTGGCGCGCGGCGGCGTTGAAGCCGAGCAGCGGGATCAGCGTCACCGGGCCTGCGGCCATCAGCCAGAACGCGTCGCTGCTGGTCCAGAATGCCGGCTCGGTGCTGGTGCCGCTGCTGAACCAGAACAGCCAGACCAGCGCTACCGGCAGCAACATCCAGGTTTCCACCACCAGCCCAGGCAACGCGGCAACCGGTGCCAGCTTGCGTAGCAGACCGTAGCTGCCGAAGCTCAGCGCCAGCACGATGGAAATCCACGGGAATTCGCCGAGCATCAACAGCTGCAGGCTGACACCGACGGTGGCCATCGCCACCGCCAGCCACTGCAGCGGGCGCAGCCGCTCGCGCAGCACGATCATGCCGAGCAGCACGTTGACCAGCGGATTGATGTAGTAGCCCAGGCTGGCTTCGACCATCCGGTCGTGGTTCACCGCCCAGACGTAGATCAGCCAGTTGGCGGCGATCAGCACACTGGAGATGCCGAGCACGCCAAGCCGTCGCGGATGTGCCAGCAGTTCGCGCCACCAGCCGGGGTGGCGCCAGACCAGCAGCACCAGCGAACCGAACACCGCCGACCAGATCACCCGCTGGGTAACGATCTCCAGCGCGCCGTACTGCTCAAGTGCCTTGAAGTAGAGCGGGAACATGCCCCAGATGCTGAACGTGGCCAGCCCCAGCAGATAACCCTTGCGCAGATTGGCGGTGGCCATGACGTCCTTCGACGAGCAGCGGAGAGCCGGCCATTTTGCGCCTTTGTCCGGAGGAGAGAAAGATTAGGCGGCTAACGTAAAGCCACGGCGCGACCAGCTGCACCGATCCGGCGGATGAGGGAACGCGCGAAGGCTCGCTCCGTCTCATCTGCATCGCCAATCGAAACGGCGTCGCACTCAGGCGACGTGCGTACGGAGGTCGCAATGCGCTTGCAGAATCAGGTGGCTCTGGTCACCGGAAGTACTCACGGCATCGGCCTCGGCATCGCCGTGCGCCTGGCCGAGGAGGGGGCCGACGTGGTCATCAACGGTCGCGAGGAAGATGACGAGGCCCGTGCGAGCCTTGAGCAAGTACGCGCCGTGGGGCGGCGGGTCTGCTTCATCGCCGCGGACGTCAGCCGGGTCAAGCAATGCCAGCGGCTGGTGCGCGAGAGCATCGAGCGCATGGGCCGCCTGGATATCCTGGTGAACAACGCCGGGGTGCAGGCGCACGCCGCATTTCTCGACGCCGAGGAGGGCGACTACGACCGGGTACTCGACGTCAACCTGCGCGGGCCGTTCTTCCTCGCCCAGGCCTTCGCCCGCTATTTACGCGAGCAGGGCCGTGGCGGGCGGATCATCAACAACAGTTCGGTGCACGAGGAATTGCCGCACCCCAACTTCACCGCCTACTGTGCGAGCAAGGGCGGACTGAAGATGCTCATGCGCAACATCGCCATCGAACTCGCGCCGCTGGGCATCACGGTGAACAACGTGGCGCCGGGCGCAGTGGAAACGCCGATCAATCGCGAGCTGATGAACCAGCCGGAGAAGCTCGCCAGCCTGCTGCAGAACATCCCCGCCGGACGCCTCGGCAGGCCACGCGATGTGGCTGGGGTCGTCGCCTTTCTGGCTTCTCCGGATGCCGACTACATCACCGGGACTACCCTGGTGGTCGATGGCGGTCTGTTATGGAATTACAGCGAACAATGACCAGTAGCCAGTCGTACCAGCCGTTCAGCCATGACGTCAGCGCCATCTCGCTGGCCGATACCCTAAGCCCCGCCGATCGCTATCAGGAACTGTTCGTCGCGGTGCAGATGCAGCGCATCTTTCCCGACAGCAAGACCTTCGTCGACTGCGCGCCGCGGCGCCATCCCGAAGTCATCCTCGAGGCTTACCGCGCCCACTGCAATGAGCCCGGCTTCGATCTCGGCGCCTTCGTCCACGAGCACTTCAGCCTTTACGAGATGCCGGTCAGGGAATTCGTCGCCAACCCCGACGACAGCCTGGCCGAACACATCGACCGGCTCTGGCCGGTGCTCACCCGGCAGCCGCAGGACCATCCGGAGCATTCCTCGCTGCTGCCGCTGCCGCACCCGTATGTGGTGCCGGGTGGGCGCTTCACCGAGCTGTATTACTGGGATTCCTACTTCACCATGCTCGGCCTGGACGAGAGCGGCCACTGCGAGCTGCTGCGCTCGATGGCGGACAACTTCGCCTACTTAATCGACACCTACGGCCACGTGCCCAATGGCAACCGCACCTATTATCTGGGCCGCTCGCAGCCGCCGGTGTTCGCCCTGATGACCGAGCTGTTCGAGGAAACCGGCGTGCACCGCGCCAGCGATTACCTGCCGCAGCTGCACAAGGAATATGCCTTCTGGATGGAGGGTGCCGATGCACTGCGCCCCGGTGAGCGGCACCGGCGCTGCGTCTGCCTGGCCGACGGCGTGGTGCTCAACCGTTACTGGGACGAGCGCGATACGCCGCGCGAGGAGTCCTATCGCGAAGATGTCGAGACCGCCCGCGCCAGTTGCCGGCCGCGGCACGAGGTCTACCGTGACCTGCGCGCCGGTGCCGAGTCGGGTTGGGACTTCAGTTCGCGCTGGCTCGACGATGCCCACCGGCTGGCGACCATCCGCACCACCAGCATCCTGCCCATCGACCTCAACGCGCTGCTCTACAAGCTCGAGCGGCAGATCGCCGAGTTGTCGGCGGTGAAGGGCCAGCAGGCCTGCGCCGAAACCTTCGCCCGGCGCGCTGAGAATCGCCTGGCGGCGATCGACCACTACCTGTGGAATCCGCGCGCCGGCGCCTACTTCGACTATGACTGGCGGCGCGGCCGGCAGCGCGACAACCTTACCGCCGCGACCCTGGCACCGCTGTTCGTGCGCATGGCCAGTGCCGAGCAGGCGGCAGCGGTCGCGGCAACCGTGCGCGCCCGCCTGCTGGCCCCAGGTGGGCTGGCCACCACCGAGATCAGCGGCAGCGGCGAGCAATGGGATCGGCCCAACGGCTGGGCGCCGCTGCAGTGGATCGCCATTCGCGGCCTGCAGCACTACGGCCATGACGCGCTGGCGCTGGACATCGAGGAGCGCTGGCTGACCATCGTCAGCCACCTGTTCGAGCGCGAGAACAAGCTGGTGGAGAAATACGTGCTGCGGCCCTGTACCGAGCACGCCGGTGGCGGCGAATATCCCCTGCAGGACGGCTTCGGCTGGACCAACGGCGTCACGCGCAAGCTCATGCAGCAGGACCCCAGCCATCAGGCCAACCGCTGCCGGGCCGGGCACTGTCGCCCGCCGCCCTAGGACATCTGGCGCGATGGTTACGCGTAATCTACAAATGCAATGGATCAATAGTTATCGTACAACTGCTGGGCTATGATGACGGTTGCTTCCGCTTCTCAGAGATCGCCGTCCATGGATAACCAGAGCGCCCAGCCACGCGCCCGTCGCAAACACCGCAGCCTCGCTCAGGAGCTGGTCGCCGAACTGTCGCAGCAGATCCGCGACGGCATGTTGAAGCGCGGCGACAAGCTGCCGACCGAGTCCGCCATCATGCAGACGCAGGGTGTGAGTCGCACGGTGGTGCGCGAGGCGATCTCGCGTCTGCAGGCCTCGGGCCTGGTGGAAACGCGGCACGGCATCGGCACCTTCGTGCTGGATACGCCGAGCACCACCGGGCTGCGCATCGACCCGGCGACCATCGGCACCCTGCGCGACCTGCTGGCGATTCTGGAATTGCGCATCAGCCTGGAAGTGGAATCGGCCGGGCTGGCTGCGCAGCGTCGCTCGCCTGAGCAACTGGCCGCGATGCGCGCCTTTCTCGATAAGCTCAACCAGAGCGCGGCGCACTCCAGCGATGCGGTGTCATCGGATTTCCAGTTCCATCTGCAGATCGCCGAAGCCACCGGCAACCGCTACTTCACCGACATCATGAGCCACCTGGGCACCACGCTGATCCCGCGCAGCCGGGTCAATTCCGCGCGGCTGGCCCATGACGACCAGCAGCATTACCAGGCGCGCCTGGGCCGCGAGCACGAGCAGATCTACGAGGCCATCGAGCGCCAGGACCCGGAATCCGCGCGGGCGGCCATGCGGCTGCACCTGACCAACAGCCGCGAGCGGCTGCGCCAGGCCCACGAAAGCGCCGAAGCGGAAGTGCTGCAGAACTGATCGCCGCCCCGGCGCAGCTGGCGCCGGGTACGTCGACAGCCCTAGCGGCGGTAGGCCAGCAGGACGATACCGCCGACCACGATCAGACCGCCGACCACCTGCATGGCCCCGAGTACCTGCCCGAGGATCAGCCAGCCCAGCACCATGCCGGCCACCGGCTCCATGTTCATCACCGGCGCATTGCGCGCGATGTTCAGCCGCGGCATGCAGATGAACAGCGTCGAGAACGCCGCGCCGTAAAGCAGCACCAGGCAGGCGAGGGCGATCCAGCCGGCGGTTGCATTGGGCAGGCCCAGACCACCGGGAATCAGGTCGCTGGCGCCGAGCAGGGCGGAGGCGGTAAATACCACGATCAGCGTCAGCATGCTGCGCAGCGAGCCGGCCATGCTCGACAGCTTGTGCTCGGTGACCCACAGCGCCACCGCGAACACCGCGGCGGCGGTCAGGCTGAAAAGGATCCCGGCGGTCCATTGTTCATCCGTCGCCTCGTTACTCATCAGGCGCGCGGGTACATCCAGCACCAGCACCAGGCCGAACAGGATCAGGCCCATGATCGCCAGCGCCACGCGGGTCGGCCGCGGCCCGCCCAGCGCCCAGGTGAGCAGCGCCAGGAGGATCGGCGACAGGTTCACTACCAGCAGCGCCAGCGCCACCGGAATGCGCGCCACCGCCGAATAGATGCAAAAGCTCTGCACCGCGATCAGCAGACCCAGGAGGATCTGCCAGCGCCAGGTGGTCGGGCTCAGGCGCAGCGATTCGCGACGCCAGAACACCAGCGCGCCCAGCGCCAGCAGCGTCACCCCGGCGCGACAGAGCATGGCCAGCAGCAGGCCGGTGCCGTGATCGAAGGCGATCCGCGCGGCGATGTGGTTGGCCGCGAACGAACAGGCCAGGGTGGCCAGGACCAGTACAGCGATGTGGCGTGGAAACGGCGTGGCGGTTTGCATGGATAAACCAGTCCTCTGAGACCCTGTACGGAATACGTTGCGTTCGGTTACCGGGGGATCCCGGTAAGCGGCGGCCAGTGCATGCCTGGTCCGCGAATTCGTCGGTCGGCAAAGTAAAACGCCGCCCGGGTGGGCGGCGTCCTCGTTCCCCGTCTCTGTGCGGTCAGAGCACTACGCTCGGCAGCCACAGCGAAATCATCGGGATATAGGTCACCGCCATCAGCACGGCGAACAGCGCGGCGTAGAACGGCAGCAGCGCTTTCACGGTGTTCTCGATGGTGACCTTGCCGATGGCGGCACCGACGAAGAGTACCGCACCGACCGGCGGGGTAATCAGGCCGATCCCCAGATTGACCAGCATGATCATGCCGAAGTGCACCGGGTCGACGCCGAACGACGTCACCACCGGCAGCAGGATCGGCGTGAGGATCAGGATCAGCGGCGCCATGTCCATCAGCGTGCCCAGCACCAGCAGCATCAGGTTGACGCACATGAGGATCACGTAGCGGTTGTCCGACAGGGTCAGGAACGCAGTGGTGATCTTCGATGGGATCTGCATCAACGTCATGATGTAGCCGAAGCTGGCGGCGAAGGCGATCAGGATCATCACGATGGAAAGCGTGCGCACTGTGCGGTGCAGCATCTTCGGCAGCTCGCGCCACTTGTAGTCGCGGTAGATGAACATGGTGACGAAGAAGGCCCAGACCACCGCCACCGCGGCGGACTCGGTGGCGGTGAACACGCCGGAGAGTATGCCGCCGAGGATGATCACCATGGTCATCAGGCCCCAGAGCGCCTCGACGCAGATATTCAGCGCCTGACGCAGCGGCACCACTTCGCCCTTGGGGTAGTTGCGCTTGCGGGCGAACAGCAGGCAGAGCGCGGCCATGGCGGTGCTGAGTAGCAGGCCCGGGCCGATGCCGGCGACGAACAGCGCGGAGATCGACACGGTGCCGCCGGCGGCCAGCGAGTAGATCACCGAGTTGTGACTGGGTGGGGTCAGCAGTGCCTGCACCGAACCGGAGATGGTCACCGCGGTGGAGAACTCCCGCGGGTAGCCCTTCTTTTCCATCTCGGGAATTAACACCGAGCCGACCGAGGCGGTGTCCGCCAGGGATGAACCGGAGATGGCGCCGAAAAAGGTCGAGGCGGTGATGTTGACCAGCGACAGGCCGCCGCGGACGAAGCCGACCAGCACCCCGGCGAAGGCGACCAGGCGGCGGGCCATGCCGCCTTCGGCCATGATCGCGCCGGCCAGGACGAAGAACGGAATGGCCAGCAGGGAGAATTTGTTCACGCCGCCGGCGATCTGGATCATCACGGCGTGCAGGGGAATATCGATCCACCAGGCACCGACCAGAGTGGCCAGGCCGAGGGAGTAGGCTACCGGAACGCGTAGCAGAATAAGGACGATGAAGCTGCCCAACAGGACGACGGCATCCATTACACGGACTCCTTGGACTCTTCGCGGGCTTCGTAGTCGACGACACGGCGCTTGCTCTGGTCGCCGTACAGCAGTTGCTCGATGACGAACAGCAGGGTGATGAAGCCGCCCAGTGGAATCGGCGCATAGCTGAAACCGACGCGCATCCAGGGCAGGGTGCTCAGGTACTGGTTCCAGGTGGCAATGCACAGCTTGTAGCCCCAGATCAGCATGAACAGGCTGATGGCCGCCATGGCCAGACGCACGAACAGGATGATGAAGGGCTGGGCCAGCGGCGGCAGGCGATCGCTGAGCACCTGTACGGCCATGTGCGCGCCGGCGCGGTAGCTGGCGGCGGCGCCGACGAAGGTGAACAGCACCATCAGCAGGATGGCGATGGGCTCGGGCCAGCCGAGGCCCTGGCCCAGTGCGTAACGGCTGAACACGCCCCAGGGGATGATCGTCGCCATGATCACGATCGCCAGGGCGGCGACGATGACGCAGGCGCGATAGATGACGTCATTGACGCCCAGAACCAGGTTTTTCATGAGATTCCACCGGTTGCATCGCGGCGGTGCGGGCCGTCGCGATGCGCTTGCACGAGGATTACTGAACGGCTTCGATACGCTTGATCAGCTCGGCGTAGGGCGCGCCGTACTTCTCGCGGATCGGCGCGGTCGCGTCGAAGAAGGGCTTCTTGTCGACTTCGATGAACTCGACCCCGGCTTCCTTGAGCTTGGCTTCGCTGGCGGCGGACTTCTCGTCCCACAGCTTGCGCTCTTCGAACTGCGCTTCCTTGGCGAACTTCTTCACCAGGTCCTGCTGCTCGGCACTGAGCTTGTTCCAGGTGGTCTTGGAGATCACGATCGGCTCGGGCAGGATCAGGTGGCCGGTCAGGCTGTAGTACTTGGCGTTGCGGAAGTGGTTGTGCTCGAGCATGGTCGGCGGGTTGTTCTCGGCACCGTCGATCACGCCGCTCTGCAGCGCACTGAAGATCTCGCCGGTGTCCATGGCGATACCGCTGGCGCCCAGGGCGTTGAAGGTTTCGATGAACATTGGGTTGCCGATCACGCGGATCTTCATGCCCTTGAGGTCTTCCAGGCTGCGCACCGGCTCCTTGGTGTAGAGGTTGCGCACGCCGCCATCCATCCAGGCCAGGCCGACCATGTTGAATTCGGAGTTGGTGATCTTGTCGAGGATCTCCTGGCCGATCTCGCCATCGATGACCTTGCGCATGTGTTCATGGTCGCGGAACACGAACGGCATGTTGAACACGTTGACGTCCGGGACCACCGGTCCGAGGGTGCCGAGGCTGACGCGGGTCATCTGCACCGCGCCGAGCTGCACCTGCTCGACCACTTCCTTTTCCGAGCCGAGAACGCCGCCGGCGAACATGCGGTAATCCAGCTCGCCGTCGGTGGCTTCGGCGATCTTCTTGCCCATGTTCTCCTGGGCGACCACCGTGGGGTAGCCGGCCGGGTGGATCTCGGCAATCTTCAGCGTCATGGCATGCGCCAGCCCGCTGACGCAGAAGGCGAAGGGTAGGGCGGTGACGAGCAACTTGCGTTTGAGGTTCATGACACTCTCCATCTTGTTTTTGTTGGTATGCAGCGTTGCGAGAAGCGAGGTTGGGCACGCCAGCGTCCCTTCCCTGATGAGTCAGTTGAAAGCGGGTTCCTCCAGTCCGGTGACGCCTGGGTTCAGGGCGAAGACGCCCCCAGCCAGCGGCTGGTCGCTGAGATCGCCGCCGGGGCGGATCGAGGTGACGAACAGGGTGTCCAGGCGCGAGCCGCCGAACGCGCACATGGTCGGTTTCTTCACCGGTACCGCGAGCGAGCGGTCCAGGCGGCCATCCGGGGTGAAACGGTGGATCAGTCCGGCGTCGTTGCCGCAGATCCAGTAGCAGCCGTCGGCATCCACCGCGGCACCGTCGGGTCGGCCGGGGTGGTCGAGCATGTCGACGAACAGGCGTCGGCCGGTCGGCGTGCCGCTGTCCGTGTCGTAATCGAAGGCCCAGATCTTCTGCACGCTGGGGTGCGAATCGGACAGGTACATGGTTCGCCCGTCCGGGCTGAAGGCCAGGCCGTTGGGCACGATAAAACCGTCGAGCTGCGGCCGCAGCGGCGCATCGTTGGCATCGCGATCCAGCCGGTAGAGCGCGCCGACCGGGTGCCCGGCGGCCATGTCCAGCGCCATGCTGCCGGCCCAGAAACGCCCCTGGCGATCGCAGCGGCCGTCGTTCATGCGCATCGCGGGCAGCTGGTGATCGATGCTCGCCAGCGCGCGGCTGTCGAGTCGGCCGTCCGGGCGCGTCTGCAGGGTGAAGAAGCCGCTCTCCATGCCGGCCACCCAGCCGTCGCCGTGGCGCGCGATGCAGGCCAGCATCTGCTCGCCCTGCCAGCGGGAAACCTGGCCGTCGGCAGCGTTCCAGCGCAGCAGTTCGCGATTCGGGATGTCGACCCAGTACAGCGCCTGTTCGGCGGCGACCCAGACCGGGCTTTCGCCGGTGGCGCAGCGCAGGTCGGCGATGAGTTCAGCTTCACTGGCCATTGCGTTTCTCTTTGTTGTTGTACGCGGGCGAAGGGGTCGATCAGTCGAAGGGGCCGGCCGCAACGAAGGCGCCGCCCTGGTAGATCCCGGCCGGGTCGTCAGTGCTGTACGGCGGTTGCTGCTCGACCTTGTCGCGGAACGCTTCGGAGCTGTCCTGCGCTTGGAAGCCCAGGTGCGCCGCGAGATGGTTGTCCCACCAGACGTCGCGGTTGGCGGACATGCCGTAGACCACGGTATGGCCGACCGCTGGCGTGAACAGCGCGCAGCGCATCAGCTCGGTGAGGTCACGAAAACTCAGCCAGGTGCTCATCATTCGGTGGTTGGCCGGCTCGGGAAACGAGGAGCCGATGCGGATGCTGACGGTCTCGATGCCGTAGCGGTCGTAATAGAAATTCGCCATGTCCTCGCCGTAGGACTTGGACAGGCCGTAATAGCCGTCCGGGCGGCGGGGTGCGTGGGCATCCAGGGTTTCCGTCTGCGGGTAGAAGCCGATCACGTGGTTGGAGCTGGCGAAGACCACACGCTTGATGCCGTGTAGGCGGGCTGCTTCATAGATGTGAAAGGTGCCGCGGATATTGGCGTCGAGGATCTCCTCGAACGGCCGCTCGACGGAGACGCCGCCGAAATGGGCGATGGCATCTACGCCTTCGCACAGGGCATGCACGGCGGCCTTGTCGGCGAGGTCGCAGGGCACGACCTCCTCGTGTTCACCGGCTGCCGGAGCCATCGGCGCGATATCGGACAGTCGGATGATGCGGGCGTAGGGCTGCAGCTTTTCGCGTAAGACCTTGCCAAGGCCGCCTGCCGCTCCGGTGAGCAGAAGACGGCCAAGCGTGGGATTGGGGGTGGTAGTCATCGGGGTGCCTGTCATTATTGTTCTTGAAGTCATCTGTTGTCATATGACATGTGCCAAATATCAGCATCTAGTCGCATGAATGTCAACACGCTTAAAGTCGTATTTGATGACATATGTTGCTTCTCAGCGTCACTTCTGTTGTGTTGTCCAAGCTAAAGCGCTGCGACAGAGGGCTCCAGAGGAGCGGCACCCGAGATTGATAAAAGCGGGGCGCTGCCAGCAATATTTTCGATAGTTGTATGATGACTGTTCGAAAACAGAGTGGGCTACGAGGTCGGTGCGCGGTCAGCACAATGCCGACGCGCTGCTGGTGCACACCGTAATGACTGCTATGGAGGCTGCCGAACTCGGTGTCCTGAGCGGCCGTGATCGGCCGCTGCGGCTCAGAATTGCCTGACCAGCGCCGCGGCGAGGATACCGGCAGCAATCGCCGGCAGCGGCTTCTTCAGCACCAGCATGGTCACTGCCGTGGCTAGCAGCGCCAATCGCGCGCCAGCATCACCCTGCAAGGCCATCGGTGCGACGATCGCCACCAGCACCGAGCCGGACATGGCGGTGATGAACTGCCGGACGCGGTCGCTGATGGGCACGAAGGCCATGACGAAGACGCCGCCCCAGCGCGTCGCCAGGGTCACCAGTGCCATGACCAGCACCACGGTCAGCGCGCCGGCGCCTGTCGCATCAAGATTCACGCGCTTTCTCCTTCCACAGCAGCCCGGTCGCGCCACCGGCGAGGGCACCCACCACCACGTGGCTGTTCTCCGGCAGGTAACGGAAGGCGAGCAGCGAGGCGCCGGCGGCAACGCTCCAGATCACCAGCATGCGCAGGTTCTTTTCGCCGCCCACCACCATGGCCAGCAGAAAGCAGCCCATCACCATGTCCAGCCCCAGGCGCTTCGGGTCGCTGACCGCACTGCCGAAATGGATGCCCAGCCAACTGCCGACCACCCAGAACGACCAGAGCGCCAGGCCGCCACCGAGCAGCAGGCCGAAGCCCGGGCGGTTGCGGTTAAAGGCCTGCATGGCCATCGCCCAGTTGGCGTCCGAGGCGATCAGCATCACCCCGTAGCGCCGGCCCGGCGGCAACTGGCGCAACCAGGGATAGAGCGTGGCGCCCATCAGCAGGTGGCGGGCGTTGATGGCAAACACCGTGATCATCAGGGTGAGCAGCGGCACCTGCGTGCCCCACAGCTCCAGCGCGGCGAACTGCGAGGCGCCGGCGAACACCAGCGCGCTCATCGTCAGGATCACCGAATCGTCCAGCCCGGTCTGCACCGCGGCGAGGCCGAAGGCGGCGCCGAACAGGGTGACGAAGATGGAAATCGGCGCGAGCTGGCGAAAACCGGCCCAGACCATGCGCCGGTCGAAATGATGCAGTTCGCTTTCTGCGTCAGTCATGCACGAATCCTCCAGATGGCAGCGCTGGATCGATGTCATTCAACGTCCAGCCAGCCAGATTAGGGGGTGTTGCCGCGACGGAACAGCGCAGTTGGCGTCGGATCGGGCGGTACAGATTCGCGCGAGCAGTCGATCGCGCGGCAATGAAGGCTTCGGCCTATCGACGCTGCGCCTCGCCAGTCATCACCGATGCGATGGGTGGCTATGTCCGATTCTGATTTTGCAGTGTGATGGGCTGCCGACGGCTAGAAGCTGCCGGTCGCGGCAGAAGGCTTATCTGGCTGGAATGGTGCCGAACTGACAGATCTACCGCCCGGAATCCGAGAATGATTTGCTGTGCCGGCTTTGTTCGCCGTAATAAGATATCTATTCATGACAGCTTATCGTATGTAAGGTTCTATGAAATGACCTCTTAATGTTACTTCAAGGTTGCTTAGTGTGCGATTAGTAGTATCTTATCCTTTATAGGATGTCGCCTGGTGTAACCTTATGAAAGGCTTTTTCCCTGTTCAAAGTACCTCTCTGCTTTACCGTATAGGCCTTCTGGTGAAGGAGGCGCGTCTGCGCATGGGGCTGCGCCAGGCTGACCTTGCAGAGCGGGCTGGGATTTCTCTCCGAGCTGTTCGTCACATTGAGGGGGGCAAGGCTGAAGGTGTTTCGCTGCGCGACTTCATGCTCGCGTTGTTCACCGTTGGGATTTCTGACCGGGTTTTCCAGGCGCTGATCGATGACCCAGCGCTTGATCTCGACGCTTTGGAAACCAATGCGACCAAGCGCGTCAGGCTGCCGCGCAGCAACGCGGAGGACTTCTGATGTCGCGCGCTTACATCTACATGGAGTGTCCGGAAACGGGTGAGACTGTGACGCTGGGCAGGCTGACCCTTGCGGGTGGTACGGGAACCTTCGTCTATGCGCCGGAGATCGTGGAAGCGAAGCGTTGGGTGCCTGATCCGATACGGTATCCGCTCTCCACTCGACCCATTCAGGTACATAAGAATGGCGGCGTTCCCGGCTTCATTGATGATGCGATGCCAGATGGTTGGGGAGAACGCCTGTTGCGCCGCACCCGAAAGGGAGAGCTCACTCCGATCCAGCTCCTGCTGTTATCTCCTAACGAAGATCGCGCCGGAAACATCATGGCTGGCGAAGATCGCACCCCGAGGCCGGGTATAGGCGAAAGGCCTGTGAAAATGCTTGAAGCCAAAGGGCTCGATCATTTCATAGATATTTGCGCTGCGATCTATGACAGCCAGCTGAGCGCTGAGCAGCTGGAGGCATTAAGAATACGGGATCAGCGCTCAGCTGTTGGTGGTGCCAGGCCCAAGCGCACGTACCGCTTTGATCACAAGCTGATTCTTGCCAAGCCACGCGACAAGTTTGATCACTACGACCTTCCGAAATTCGAGTATGCCTGCATGACTTTCGCGGCTACCAAGGGGATGAGTGTCGCCCGGACTGCACTCCATCAAAGTGAAAGAGGCAACACGCTGCTAGTGGAGCGATTTGACCGAAAATGGTCAGAGAATGATGCAAGGTTTCGCCGCATTCCGATGATGAGTGGCTTAACTCTTCTCGATGCCGAATGGCAGGTGCAGCGCAGCAACGGATGGATCTACGCGGCGCTCGCCGATGAGCTGTACCGCCGAGGCGCGCCAGATTCTGATAGGCAGGCGCTCTACAGGCGAATGGCCTACAACGCTCTGGTCGGCAACAGTGACGATCATCCTCGCAACCACGCCGTGATCTGGCAGGAAGGGGCTTGGCGCCTCTCGCCTATGTATGACGTTCTTCCCGTACTGGGAGAGGGGCCTGCGCAGGGGCTGGCGATGGAAGTTGGTATCAACGGTACTCTCCTAAGTCGAGCTAACCTGCTTAGCCAGCATGAGCATTTTGCACTGACGAAAGATGAGGCGGCCGGCATATTGGACGAGGTCGCTTCTTGGGAGTCGGAGCTGATGGAGCACTATGCAAAGCATTTGGCTGGGGCTGAGCTGGATGCGGCGGTGGACGCAACAAGCAGCGAGAGACTTCTGGCTTAGGGCGGGCTGCGAAGGCCTCTCCTGCACTCCTGGTCCTTGCTTTAGTCGAGCAGCGCATTCGTCACAGGCCTGAATAGCCCCGGCTCTGGTCAACCATTTGAACGTCAACTTGTGGCTGTCAGCAGCCCGTCCCATGGTGTTGGCGCTGGATTGGCAGCAGGTCCCAGGCGATATCGCCGGCCGCCTGGCGCACGGCATTGCGCGCCGCCTCCAGCGCGGGGTTGTCGTTGTCGTCGCGCCAGGCCAGGTGCAGCTCGGCGCAGATGCCCGCCGGCAGCGGCAGCTCGCGAAAGCGCACCTGTTGGAAGCGGATCGCGCTGGCCCCGCGTGGCACCAGCGCCAGGCCGAGGCCAGCGTTCACCAGCGAGAGAATGGTCAGCGTCGAGCCCAGCGACTGCACGTAGTCGGGCTGGATACCGTTGGCACGGAACAGCCCGGTGTGCAGCTCGTTGAACGGCTGCCAGGCGCCATGGGCATAGAGGATGAACGGCTCGCCGTGGAGCATTTCCAGGGTCGGCGCCGGATGCTGCGCCAGCGGATGGTCGGCCGGCGTGGCCAGCACGAAGGGCTCGCGCAGCAGGCATTCACTGACCAGTCCCGGCTGCTGCAACGGCTCGCGCACCACCGCCAGGTCGACCCGGCGCGCGCGCAGTGCCTGCAACTGCTCGAAAGTGGTGGTTTCCAGCAGGTTGATGGCCACGCCCGGCCGTTCCCGGCGTATCTGTGTGATCGCGCGCGGCAGGAAGTCGTAGACCGCGCTGGCAACGAAGCTGATGGTCAGCGAGCCGCTCTCGCCCAGTGCAGCCAGCCGCGCGCCTTGCGCCGCGCGGTGGGCCTGGTCGAGCAACGCCTGGGCCTCGACGAAGAAGGCACGGCCGGCGGCGGTGAGCGCCACCGAGCGCGTGCTGCGGGTGAACAGCGCGACGCCGAGCTGATGTTCCAGCAACTGGATCTGCCGGCTCAGCGGCGGCTGCGTCATGTTCAGGCGCTCGGCGGCGCGACGGAAATTTAGTTCGCTGGCCAGGATGGTGAAGCAGCGCAGCTGGGCGAGTTCGAACATTGATCCGTTCCTGGTATCAATCGAGTGCGTTAATGAATTGGACCGTATCAATCAGCCGGCGGATTATCCAGCGCATCCCCAGACTGGCGAGGCGGCGAAACACGAATGAGCGACCTCTATGAAGCGGACCGCATCAGCTGGATCGGCCTGCGTGCTGTGGAGTTGCCACTGCAGAGGCCCGTCAGCGATGCCAAGGTGCTTACCGGGCGACAGCTGCCCCTGGCGTCGGTCAGCCTGCTGTTCGTCGAACTGCAGACGCAGCAGGGTCATAAGGGGCTGGGCTTCAGCTACAGCCTGCGCACCGGCGGCCCGGCGCAATATGCCCATGTGCGGGAACTGGCGCCGTTACTGCTGGGCGAGGATCCCAACGACATCGCCCGGCTGTGGAGCCGATTGAGCTGGGCCAGCGCCTCGATCGGGCGCAGCGGCCTGGCAGTGCAGAGCATTGCCGCCTTCGACACCGCGCTCTGGGACCTCAAGGCACGCCGTGCCGGACTGCCGCTGGCCAAGCTGCTTGGCGCCCATTGCGATGCGGTGCCTTGCTACAACACCTCCGGCGGCTACCTGCAGGTGCCCATCGAGGAGGTCATCGAAAAGGCCGAGGCCTCCCGCGCCCGCGGTATCGGCGGGATCAAGCTGAAGATCGGCCAGCCAGACCGGCGCGCCGATCTGCGGCGGGTCGCGGCGCTGCGCAGGCACTTCGGTGACGAGGTGGCGTTGATGGTGGACGTCAACCAGCAATGGGACCGCACCACCGCGGCGCGCATGGGACAGGCGCTGGAGGAGTTCGACTTGACCTGGATCGAGGAGCCGCTGGACGCCCACGATCTGGAAGGTCACGCCGCCCTGGCCGCTCAGCTCATCACCCCGGTCGGCACTGGCGAGATGCTCGGCAGCGCGGCCGAAGCCTGTGCCTTTGTCGAGCGCGGGGCGGTGGACGTGATCATGCATGATGCGCCGCGCATCGGTGGCATCACGCCGTTTCTGCAGGTGGCCGAGGCGGCGCGGCGGCGCGGAATCGTCATGGCGCCGCACTTCGTCATGGAATTGCATATCCACCTCGCTGCGGCCTACGAACATGCCACGTGGGTCGAGCATTTCGAATGGCTCGAGCCGCTGTTCCAAGAGCGACTCGAGATCCGCGATGGCTGCATGCAGGTACCGACCCGGCCCGGGCTGGGGCTGAGCCTCAGCGAGCAGGTGGTGGGTTGGACACTGGCGCGCGAGACGTTCGGCACCAAGCCGTGACGGCAGCCCCTCTGCTGGCGCAGAGGGGCGCAGGTTCAGGTGCGCAGCACCTGGCCGAGAACACCGATCCTGGGCCGCATTGCGCTGTACAGCTGCCAGAGCACGAAGGCCAGGGCCAGACCGAGGAAGGTCGCGGCGATGGGGTTGGTGAAGAAGGAGGCGAAGTTGCCGTCGGAGAGCATCAGGCCGCGGCGGAGGTTGGTCTCCGCCATTGGCCCGAGGATGAAGCCGATGATGAATGGCGCGACCGGCATGCCCGCCTTGACGAAGCCGTAGCCGAGCAGGCCGAACAGCAGGATCGACCAGACATCGAACAGCCGGCTTGAGAGACCGAACGCACCGACCACGCAGAGCACCAGGATGATCGGCAGCAGGATGTGCTTGGGCACGTCGAGCAGCTTGATGAACAGGCGCAGGCCGTAGAACTCCATGAACAGCATCATCACCGAGGCCACCAACAGCGCGGCGAAGATGGTGTAGACCAGCGGCCCCTGGCTGATGAACAGCAGCGGGCCTGGCTGGATGCCGTGAATCAGAAAGCCGCCGAGCAGGATCGCGGTGGTGGTGTCGCCGGGAATGCCCAGGGTCATCAGCGGCATCATGGCGCCGCCGATGCCGGCGTTGTTCGCCGTCTCGCTGGCGACCACGCCGCCGATGTTGCCCTTGCCATAGGTTTCCGGTTGCTTGGCGCGCTTCTTGGCGACGATGTAGGAGAGCAGGTTGGAGGTGCCGGCGCCGATGCCCGGCAGGATGCCCACTGCCAGGCCGATCAGGCCCGAACGACTGGCATTGGGCAGCTCCTGGCGGAACTCCTTGAGCGAGAAGCCGAAGCCCTTGATGTCCTTCATGCTCACCGAGCCGGCCTTGCTGCGCACGGCATGCCGGCCGGTTTCGGCGAGCTTGATGACCTCGGCCACGGCGAACATGCCGATCATCACCGTCAGCATGGAAAAGCCGCCGTTCAGCTCGCTGACGCCGAAGGTGAAGCGGCGCACCGCCTCGACCGGCGCGATGCCGACGGTGGATACGGCGATGCCCAGCGTGCCGGCGAACAGCCCCTTGACCATCGAGCCGGCCGACAGGGTGGCGATCAGCGTCAGCGAGAACACGGCGATGGCGAAGTATTCGTGCGGGCCGAAGCTCAGCGCGACCTTGGCCAGCTGCGGAGCGATGAACATCAGCGCGATGATGCTGAAGATGGTGCCGAGAAAGGAGAACACGATGCCGACGCCGAGCGCCTTCACGCCCAGGCCCTGCTCCATCAGCGGGCCGCCGTCGAACACCGTGGCGATGGACGACGGTGTGCCGGGAATCTTCAGCAGGATCGCCGAGATCAGTCCGCCGGACGTGGCGCCGATGAACAGCGCGACAAGTAGCGACAGGCCGGCTTGCGGGCCCATGGTAAAGGTCAGTGGCAAGCACAGCGCCACGGCCATGGTCGCCGACAGGCCGGGCACGGCGCCAAAGACGATGCCGACCGCGACGCCGCCGAGCATCAGCAGCATGATGTTGAGCGAGAAGACGGCACCGAAGCCTTGCTGCAGTAATTCGAGCATGGTCGATTCCTCAGAAATTCAGCAGGCCAGCGGGCAGCAACAGATCGAAGGCCTCGCGGAACAGCAGGTAGATGACGGCCGACGTGACCACCGCGATGGCCGCGTAGGGCAGGTGGCGGACCTTGTGGTCAACGGGCGTCAGGACGATGAACTGCAGGTAGAGGTACAGCGCGGTCATGATCGGAAAGCCCACCGGGCCGAGCAGCACCACGTAGATCAAAATCAGACCCAGGGTCTTCAGTACGGTCAGGGGCTCGACGACGCTGGCGCTGGTTTGCTCCGGTGCGTCGGCGTCGCTCTCGGCCGCGGGCCGCGTGCGGTTGCCGATGGCGCTGAGCGTCTGCAGCGCCCCGAGCAGGCAGAGCAGGATGGCCAGCAGGGTGGGGACGGTGGCGGCATCGATGCCGTCGTGGCCGGGTACGCGGTAGGCCATCACCAGATAGGCGATGCTGGCGCCGAGCATGGCCACGCCGATGGTCAGTTCTTTCTTGTTTGCAGTGGTCATGGCAAACCTCCGTGCGCGAGGAGAGACAGCCAGCCGGCGTGGCCGGCTGGCGACACGTCAGGGATCAGTTCTTGGCCTGACGCAGTTCGTCCTTGAACTGCATGAAGTCCTCGCGGGTCTTGGCCAGAATCGCCTTGGCCTCCTCGGTGCCGTAGTAGGCGACCGGCTGCTTGAACTTCTTCAGTTCCTCGGCGTACTCGGGGATCTCGGTGATCTGCCTCATCACGTCGGCCATCTTCTTCACGATCGCCGGGTCGGTGCCCTTCGGGAAAGCGACCACGTAGGGCTTGTCCATGGTGATGTCGAGGCCCTGCTCCTTGAGTGTCGGCACCTCGCCGAGCAGTGGGTTGCGCTCCTCGTTGGGCTGGCCGAGGGCGACCATCTGCCCACCGCTGACGTAGTCCTGCACCGAGCCGTAGGTGATCGCGCCGAGGTCCAGGCGTCCGCCGAGCATGCCCACCACGCGGTCGGAAACCGTGCCGCCGTCGACCATCTTCAGCTTGGTGTCGGTCAGCTTCTCCAGCATCAGCCCCTGCACGTGGGAGAAGCTGCCCATCTCGGTGCCGTAGGTGATGCTGCCCGGCTCGGCCTTCGACTTGGCGATCAGGTCCTGCATGCTGGTCACGCCGGACTGCTTGGAGGCGACGAACACCGTGCTCTTGTCGACGCCGGCGATGCAGGACACGTCGAAGGTCTCGTAGCTGTCCTCGGTGAGGCCGGCAACCTCGTTGACGATCAGCTGGCCCGGGTGGGTGAAGAGGATGGTGTTGCCATCCGCCGCCGCGCCTTTGACCTGCTCGGCTGCAAGGGTGCCGCCGCCGCCGGCGATGTTGGTCACCACCATGCTCTTGCCGGTGATCTGGTTGAAGTACTTGGCCATGGTGCGGGCATTGAAGTCGGTGTCGCCACCGGGGTTGGCGATCACGACCACCTGCACGGGGCGGGTCGGCCATTTCACCTCGGCGGCCATCGTGGTGGTTGCAGCAGCGAAACCGGCGATGCCGACGAGGGCGGAAAGGAGGGAGGCGCGGAATATTGTTTTCATTGGAGTTCTCCGGGTTTGGGCAGCGGGTTCAGGTATTGCGGCCGAGGCTGGGTTTCTTCGGGTCGTAGGTCCAGCCAGGCACCAGGTAGCGCATTGCCATGGCGTCGTCGCGGGCGCCGCTGGCGACCTTTTTGTACAACTCGTGGGCGGCCATGATCCGATCCATGTCCGGCTCGATGCCCAGGCCCGGGCGGTCGGGCACGCGGACCTGGCCGCCGACGATCTGCAGTGGTTCGCGGGTCAGGCGCTCCTGGCCCTCCTGCCAGATCCAGTGGGTGTCGATGGCGGTGATGCGCCCCGGCGCGGCAGCTGCGGCGTGGGTGAACATGGCCAGCGAAACATCGAAGTGGTTGTTCGAGTGCGAGCCCCAGGTCAGGCCGAATTGCTCGCACATCTGTGCTAGGCGCACCGAGCCCTGCATGGTCCAGAAATGCGGGTCGGCCAGCGGGATGTCGACCGACTCCAGGCGCAGCGAGTGGCCCATCTGCCGCCAGTCGGTGGCGACCATGTTGGTGGCGGTGGGAATGCCGGTGGCGCGCTTGAACTCGGCCATGATCTCGCGGCCGGAGTAGCCGTTTTCCGGGCCGCAGGGGTCCTCGGCGTAGGCCAGCAGGTGACCCTGGCCTTTGCACAGGCCGATGGCCTCGTCCAGTGACCAGGCGCCGTTGGGGTCGAGGGTGACGCGGGCATCGGGGAAGCGTGCCTTGATCGCGGCGATCGCCTGCATCTCCTCCGCGCCCCGCATCACGCCGCCCTTGAGCTTGAAGTCGGCGAAGCCGTAGCGCGCTGCGGCGGCCTCGGCCAGACGGGCAATCGCATCAGGGGTCAGCGCCTGCTGATGGCGCAGGTGGTACCAATCCTCACCGGTGCTGGCCAGATAGGGCAGGTCGGTGCGCTGGCGATCGCCTATATAGAACAGGTAGGCCAGCATCGGCACCGCGTCACGTTGCTGACCGCTGCCCAGCAGCTCGGCCACCGGCACTTGCAGGTGCTGGCCGAGCAGGTCGAGCAGCGCGGCCTCGACCGCGGTGATCACGTTGTCCAGGCGCAGGTTGATCTCGTGCGGCTGGCGCAGCACGGCGGCCTCGGCTTCGGAGGTCACCTCGTGGCGGGTGTCGCGGCCATTGCCGGCGAGCATCGCGCGCAGGTGGTTGAGCACCCGGTTGTAGGCGCCGATCGGCTGGCCGATGACCAGCGGGCAGCTACGCTCCAATGCCTGACGGATACCCTCGCCACCGGGTACTTCGCCGATACCGGTGTTGCCGGCATTGTCGGTGAGCAGGACCAGGTTGCGGGTGAAGTAGGGGGCGTGGGCGCCGCAGAGATTGAGTAGCATGCTGTCGTAGCCGGCCACGGGTATGACCTGCATGCTCTGTACGCGGGGCGTTGCACTGAACGGCTGACTCATTGTGCGCGGCCTCCGCTGCAGGCGAGGCGAGCGGCCGGGCCGGGCGCTGTGCGCGCATCTGCTGAGGCAGCGCGGCGGATGGCGTTATCGGCAGCCAGCGGCTGCGAAGGGGACGGGCAATTGCGGAACATGTCCGGGGCCTCGCTATTGTTATTGTGGTCATAGGTCGTCGTACGACTATGGAGGATTTTTTACAGTTCGCTACGTCGCCTGTCAAACGAAATCATCAGTGCATTTAGCTGGGTCGTCTGCAGCTGCTTATGCCTTTTAAGCTGCCGCCCTCATGGTGATTAACCTGGCCGGGCGAGTGAAAAGCAGAAAGCTTTCAGTCAGCTTTCAATGCTGAAGAAAATGCGCAGAAAAAACGGTTGGAGTATTTTTAGTTGTACGATAACGTATCTCAAGGCTGATGCCCTTGTACCTCCTCAACATGCATTCAGGATGCTCGAATAATGAACCCACAAGAATTGAAGGCCATCCTCTCTTCCGGCCTGCTGTCATTCCCGGTCACCGACTTCGACGCGCAGGGCGACTTCCATCGCGCCGGCTATATCAAGCGTCTGGAATGGCTCGGCCCCTACGGTGCGTCGGCGCTGTTCGCTGCCGGCGGTACCGGCGAGTTCTTCTCGCTGGAGCCGCGCGAGTACAGCCAGATCATCAAGACTGCCGTGGATACCTGCGCCGGCACGGTGCCGATTCTCGCCGGCGTCGGTGGCCCGACCCGCCTCGCCATCCAGATGGCACAGGAGGCCGAGCGCCTGGGGGCCAAGGGCCTGCTGCTGCTGCCGCACTACCTCACCGAGGCGAGCCAGGAAGGCGTCGCCCTGCATGTCGAGCAGGTCTGCAAATCGGTGAACATCGGTGTGGTGGTCTACAACCGCAACGTCTGCCGCCTGACCGCGACGCATCTGGAGCAGTTGGCTGAGCGCTGTCCGAACCTCATCGGCTACAAGGATGGCCTCGGCGATATCGAGCTGATGGTGTCGATCCGCCGCCGCCTCGGCGAGCGCTTCAGCTACCTCGGCGGCCTGCCGACCGCGGAAGTCTATGCCGCGGCCTACAAGGCGCTAGGCGTGCCGGTGTATTCCTCGGCGGTGTTCAACTTCATCCCGAAGACCGCCATGGACTTCTACAAGGCTATCGCCCGCGAAGATCACGAAACTGTCGGCAAGCTGATCGACGATTTCTTCCTGCCGTACCTGGACATTCGCAATCGCTGCAAGGGCTATGCGGTCAGCATCGTCAAGGCCGGCGCACGCATTTCCGGCTACGACGCCGGCCCGGTGCGCGCGCCGCTGACCGAGCTGAAGCCCGACGAATATGAGCGCCTGGCAGTACTGATCGAGAAGCAGGGCGCCCAGTAAGCCTTTCCGGAATCGCCCCGGCGCCGCCCTGCCGAACGGCCGCGCCGGGCATCATCAGAGGACACTTTGCATGGCTGACGTACAACGCTACGACAACTTCATCGACGGCCAGTGGGTCGGCTCGGATCGCTACCAGGCCAACATCAACCCGTCCGACCTCTCTGACGTGATCGGCGAATACGCCCAGGCCGATGCCGCGCAGGTCGAGCAGGCCATCGCCGCCGCCCGTCGCGCCTTCCCGGCGTGGGCCACCTTCGGCATCCAGGCGCGTGCCGATGCGCTGGAAAAGGTCGGCCTGGAAATCCTCGCCCGCCGCGAAGAGCTCGGCACGCTGCTGGCGCGGGAAGAAGGCAAGACTCTTCCCGAAGCCATCGGCGAAGTCGCCCGCGCCGGCAACATCTTCAAGTACTTCGCCGGCGAATGCCTGCGCCAGGCCGGCGAAACACTGCAGTCGGTGCGCCCCGGTGTCGGCGTCGAGGTCACCCGCGAACCGCTCGGCGTGATCGGCCTGATCACCCCCTGGAACTTCCCGATTGCCATCCCTGCCTGGAAGATCGCTCCGGCGCTGGCCTTCGGCAACTGCGTGGTGATCAAACCGGCCGACCTGGTGCCCGGCTGCGCCTGGGCCATCGCCGAGATTATCTCCCGCGCGGGCTTCCCGGCCGGCGTGTTCAACCTGGTGATGGGCCGCGGCCGTGAAGTCGGCGAGGCCATCGTCAATGCTAGGGATGTCGACGCGGTGAGTTTCACCGGTTCGGTCGGCGTCGGTCGCGGCATCGCCCAGGCCTGCGTGGCGCGTGGCGCCAAGGTGCAGCTGGAGATGGGCGGCAAGAACCCGCAGATCGTACTGGACGATGCCGACCTTAACGTTGCCGTCGAGCTGTGCACCCAGAGCGCGTTTTATTCGACCGGCCAGCGCTGCACGGCGTCGAGCCGCATCATCGTCACCGAAGGCATCTACGACCGCTTCGTCGAGGCGATGGTCGAGCGCATCAAGAAGATCAAGGTTGGTTCGGCGCTCGAGCAGGGTGTGGATGTCGGCCCGGTGGTGTCCCAGGCCCAGCTGGAGCAGGACCTGCGTTACATCGAGATCGGCAAACAGGAAGGTGCACGCCTGGCCTGCGGCGGCGAGCGGGTGAAGTGTGGCACCGAGGGCTACTTCCTGGCGCCGACGCTGTTCGTCGACAGCGACCCGAACATGCGCATCAGCCGTGAAGAGATATTCGGCCCGGTGGCCAACGTGGTGAAGGTCAAGGACTACGACGAAGCGCTGGCGATGGCCAACGACACCGAGTTCGGCCTGTCCGCCGGCATCTGCACCACCTCGCTGAAGTACGCCAATCACTTCAAGCGTCACGCCCAGGCCGGCATGGTGATGATCAACCTGCCCACCGCCGGGGTGGACTACCACGTGCCGTTTGGCGGCCGCAAAGGTTCGTCCTACGGCCCGCGCGAACAGGGCCGCTACGCCCAGGAGTTCTACACCACGGTGAAGACCACCTACATCGGCTGAGGTGAAAGCCGGTCGAAAGGCCACGCTGCGAAACTGCGTAACGGCGCCCCGCGCGGGCGCCGCATCCCCGACAAGAACAACAGAGGGACACCCATGACCATTGCCGCAACGGGCACACCCCGCATTACCGAACTCACCGTCGTGCCCGTCGCCGGGCAGGACAGCATGCTGATGAACCTGAGCGGCGCTCACGGGCCCTGGTTCACCCGCAACATCCTCATCCTCAAGGACAGCGCCGGGCATGTCGGCGTCGGCGAAGTGCCGGGCGGCGAAGCCATCCGCCAGACGCTGGAAGACGCCCGCGGCATGATGGTCGGCGAGCCCATCGGCCAATACAACGCCCTGCTCAACCGTGCGCGCCGCGCTTTCGCCGACCGCGATTCCGGCGGCCGCGGCCTGCAGACCTTCGACCTGCGCATCGCCATTCACGCCGTCACCGCGCTGGAGTCGGCGCTGCTCGACCTGCTCGGCCAGCACCTCGAGGTGCCGGTCGCGGCCCTGCTCGGCGAAGGCCAGCAGCGTGACGAAGTGGAAATGCTTGGCTACCTGTTCTTCGTCGGCGATCGCAACAGGACCGACCTCGGCTACCGCGACGAATCCAACTCCGACGACGCCTGGTTTCGCGTGCGCAACGAGGAGGCCATGACGCCGGAGCGCATCGTCCGCCAGGCCGAGGCGGCCTACGAGCGCTACGGCTTCAAGGACTTCAAGCTCAAGGGCGGGGTGCTGCGCGGCGAAGAGGAAGTCGAGGCGATCCGCGCCCTGGCCCAGCGCTTCCCCGACGCCCGCGTGACTCTGGACCCCAACGGCGCCTGGTCGCTGGATGAGGCCATCGGCCTGTGTCGCGACCTGCACGGCGTGCTGGCGTACGCCGAAGACCCCTGTGGTGCCGAGAACGGCTATTCCGGTCGCGAAGTGATGGCCGAGTTCCGCCGCGCCACCGGCCTGCCCACCGCGACCAATATGATCGCTACCGACTGGCGGCAGATGAGCCACACGGTGCAGCTGAACTCGGTGGACATTCCGCTGGCCGACCCGCATTTCTGGACCATGGCTGGCTCCGTGCGCGTGGCGCAGATGTGCGCCGACTTTGGCCTGACCTGGGGTTCGCACTCGAACAACCACTTCGATATCTCGCTGGCGATGTTCACCCACGTCGCCGCCGCCGCGCCGGGCCGCGTCACTGCCATCGACACCCATTGGATCTGGCAGGACGGCCAGCACCTGACCCGCGAGCCGCTGAAGATCGTTGGCGGCAAGGTCGCGGTGCCGCAGAAGCCGGGCCTGGGCGTCGAGCTGGATTGGGATGCGCTGGGCAAGGCACATGCGATGTACAAGGAAAAAGGCCTGGGCGCCCGCGACGACGCCATCGCCATGCAGTACCTGATCCCCGACTGGACCTTCAACAACAAGAAGCCCTGCATGGTGCGCTGAGCGCGCTTGCCAGGCGGCTCGGGTGGACGGCTTCGGCCGTCCCCCCCTACGAGGTGGCCATGTGCATGGCATCCTCGGTGATCGCCGAACAGAACAACAACCGGACCCTAACCGGAGCAGACATGAGCGAAACCGTGCAACTGATTCCCCACCAGGATTCCCCGCGCTGCATCCGCCTGCACGAGGCGGACAACGTCGCCGTGGTGGTCAATGACGGCGGCGTGCCGGTCGGCGCGCGCTTCGAGGATGGCCTGGTCACCGTCGAGGCCGTGCCGCAGAGCCACAAGGTCGCGCTCGTCGACATCGGCATAGGCGAGCCGGTGCGGCGTTATGGGCAGATCATCGGTTACGCGCTCGAACCCATCCGTTGCGGTAGCTGGGTAAAGGAAACGCAGTTGAAGATGCCCAGCGCGCCGCCGCTGGACAGCCTGCCGCGTGCCACCGCCGTGCCGGCCGGGCTCGCGCCGCTCGAGGGCTATACCTTCGAGGGTTACCGCAACGCCGACGGCACCGTCGGCACGCGCAACATTCTCGGTATCAGCACCACGGTGCAGTGCGTCACCGGCGTGCTGGAACTCGCGGTCAAGCGCATCCGCGACGAGCTGCTGCCCAAGTACCCGAACGTCGACGATGTGGTCGCCCTGACTCACAGCTACGGCTGCGGCGTGGCGATCAACGCCCGCGACGCCTACATCCCCATCCGCACCGTGCGCAACCTGGCGCGCAACCCCAATCTGGGCGGTGAGGCGCTGGTCATCAGCCTCGGCTGCGAGAAGCTGCAGGCCGAGCAGGTGATGCACGAGGGCGATCCCTCGGTGGACCTGCGCGACCCCTGGCTGTACCGCCTGCAGGAGTCCAACAGCGGTTTCGGCGAGATGATCGAGCAGATCATGGCGCTGGCCGAAACGCGGCTGAAAAAGCTAAATCAGCGCCGACGCGAAACGGTGCCGGCCAGCGAGCTGATCCTCGGCATGCAGTGCGGCGGCAGCGACGCCTTCTCCGGCATCACCGCCAACCCGGCGCTGGGCTATGCGGCGGACCTGCTGGTGCGCGCCGGTGCCACGGTTATGTTCAGCGAGAACACCGAGGTGCGCGATGCGGTGTATATGCTCACCGCCCGCGCCGAAACGCCGGAAGTGGCCGATGCGCTGATCGCCGAGATGGACTGGTACGACCGCTACCTGGAGCGCGGCGCCGCCGACCGCAGCGCCAACACCACGCCGGGCAACAAGAAGGGCGGGCTGTCGAATATCGTCGAGAAATCCCTTGGTTCGATCGTCAAGTCAGGTAGCGGCGCCATCAACGGCGTGGTCGGGCCGGGTGAGCGGGTCGCGCGAAAGGGCCTGATCTTCTGCGCCACCCCCGCATCCGATTTCGTCTGCGGCACGCTGCAGCTGGCTGCCGGAATGAACCTGCACGTGTTCACCACCGGTCGCGGCACGCCCTACGGCCTGGCGATGGCGCCGGTGGTCAAAGTGGCGACGCGTACTGAGCTGGCCGAGCGCTGGCCGGACCTGATCGATATCGACGCCGGGCGCATCGCCAGCGGTCGCGCGAGCATCGAGGAACTCGGCTGGGAACTGTTCCACTATTACCTGGACGTCGCCAGCGGCCGCAAGCAGACCTGGGCCGAGCGCCATCGCTTGCACAATGACATCGTGCTGTTCAACCCGGCGCCCATCACCTGAGCCGGAGCGTTCCCGCTGCGTCGAACTCGCAGCGAGTGCTATTGCCCTGCAATCGCAGGAGATTGGTAACTGCTATCTTCTAAATGGGAACATTTATCAATATCATGCGCGTTCTCATCAAACAACAAGGTAGCACTCATGAGTCGCGTTGTCGCTTCGCCCCCGTTTTCGTTGCGCCCGCTGGTGTTGGGCCTGCCGGTGCTGGTCGCCTGCTTTGCTGTCGACGCTGAGGAAGCGGTCGAGCTGGAGGCACAACAGATCACCGCGCCACGTGCAGTCGAGCAGGGCAATGGCCCGGTCGAAGGGTACGTCGCCAAGCGCAGCGTCGGCGCCACCAAGACCGACACGCCGATCATCGAAACCCCGCAGTCGATCAGCGTGATCACTGCCGACCGCATTCGCGACCAGGGCTCGCTGACCATCCAGGACTCACTGCGTTATGTCGCCGGCATGCGTGGCGAGGCCTATGGTTTGGACAGTCGCGGCGACTTCGCGCTGATCCGCGGTGTCGCGCCAACACTCTTCTTGGATGGCCTGCAGCAGAGCGTTGGTTTCTATACGAACTCACGCACCGATCCGTTCACCCTGGAGCGCGTCGAGGTAATCAAAGGACCGTCGTCCATGCTCTATGGGCAGAGTTCGGTCGGCGGCTTGCTCAACTTCGTCAGCAAGCGTCCGCAGGCGGAACAGAAGAGCGAGCTGCAGCTGCAGTACGGCAGCTTCGACCGCAAGCAGATCGCCTTCGACAGCACCGGCCCGCTGGATGAAGACGGCACGTTGCTCTATCGCGTGGTGGCGATCCAGCGTGACAGCCAGACCCAGGTCGATCACACCAAGGACAACCGTCTGGTGTTCATGCCGTCATTGACCTGGCGCCCGAACGAGCGGTTCGAATGGACGCTGATGGCCAACGTGCAGAAGGATGATAGCGGCACCACCAGTTCCTTCCTTCCGCACCGCGGCACGGTACTCGGCGCGCCCTACGGCGAGATCGGCAGCGAGCGCTTCGTCAGCGAACCCGGCTTCGACGAATATGACACCGAGCAGAAAGCACTGACCTCGCAGATGGCCTGGCGTGTCGACGACACCTGGACGCTGCGACAGAACCTGCGCTGGCAGAAGAGCAAGGTCAGCTACCAGACCATGTATGGCTGGCCGCCGGTGCTCGGTGCCGACGACCGCACGGTCAATCGTGTCTGGTCCATTTCCAAGCCGGAGGTGACCATCTGGAGCGCCGATCACCAGGCCGAGTCGCGCTTCGATACCGGCCCGCTGCAGCACACCGCGCTGATCGGCGTCGACTACCGGCACGCCGTCACCGATAGCAAGACCGCTCGCGGTAACGCCACCCCGCTGGATCTCTACGATCCGGTCTACGGCACGTTCGATCCATCCGGCATCACGCTTTCCGATGTCCCGCAGCAGCGCGTTGCCCAGCAGGGCCTGTATCTTCAGGACCAGATCCGTGTCGACAAGTGGCTGGCCACTCTGGGGCTGCGCAAGGACTGGGCCGACACGCGCGTCGAGGAGGGCACCCGGCAGAAGGATGACGCTGTGACCGGCCGGGTGGGCCTGACCTATCTGTTCGACAATGGCGTGGCGCCCTACATCAGCTACAGCGAGTCATTCTCGCCAATCATCGGCCTGGACAACTTCACTCAGCAGTCCTACAAGCCGCTCGAGGGCGAGCAGTGGGAGCTCGGTGTGAAGTACCAACCCGCAGGCAGCAACACGCTGCTCACTGCCGCGGTGTTCGATCTGCGCGAGAAGAATCGCCAGATGCCGAACCCGGCGAATCCGCTCAGTACCATCCAGGCCGGCGAAGCGCGGGTCAAGGGACTGGAGCTGGAAGGGCTGGTGGAGATGAACTCCAACTGGGATCTGATCAGCACCTACACCTACCTCGACAGCGAAGTGGTCAAGGGCCCATCTGCCCAGCAGGGCAAGCGCATCGCCAGCGTGCCCGAGCACATGGCCTCGCTGTGGTCGCAGCATCGCTTCAGCATCGCCGGCATTTCCGGCTTCAGCGCCGGTGCCGGTGTGCGCTACGTCGGCGCCAGCTGGGATGGCACCGACAGCCTGAAGACGCCGTCGACGACGCTGTTCGACGCCATGCTCGGCTACGCCTATCAGGACTGGGCGTTCACCCTTAACGCCACCAACCTGGAAGACGAGACCTACTACACCACCTGCCTGTCGCGTGGCGACTGCTTCACCGGCAACCGCCGCACCGTGGTGGCAACCGCGAGCTACAGCTTTTGAGCGTCGCTGAGCCACGCGCCGCTTGCCGGCCTGCAAGGGAGGATTCGAGGTGAGTCGCAACGCATCCATCAACCGCTGGAACATCGCGTCGCGCGTGCTTGCGGCGCTGGTCGGCGGCTATGCGGTCGCCTACGCGGTGACCGCCTTTCTGGCGGTCTACCTGCCGCTGGCACGGCCTGATCGCGTGGTGTTTTCCAGCCTCGCCAGCTTTGCCGTGTGGACGGCGGTGGTGATCTACGTGTTCGCCGCCCGCAGTGCCACGCGGGTATGGCTGTTGATCGTCGGTGTGACCGCGGTGCTGTGTCTGGCCGCGTTCTTTTCCGGCGACTGGAGGGTTCGTCCATGAAACTGCGCCAAAGCATGGCCGGTTTGCACACCTGGGGCGGCCTGCTGCCGAGCTGGCTGCTGTTCGTGATCATCTTTGCCGGCACCGTCGCCTGCTTCGACAAGGAACTCACCCGCTGGATGCGCCCGGCGCTGCATGACGGCGTGGTATCCAGCCTCGGTGCGGACGATGTGCGTGGCTGGTTGCAGCAGAACGTCAGCGAGGAGTTGCATGCCTTCTGGATGCACGGCCCGACCGAGCGCGAGCCTTACTGGCGACTCGGTTGGGAAGTAGACGCCACCAAGACGATCCACAACATCGCCTTCGACCCGCGCAGCGCGCAGGCCGAGCCAATGCCGGAAACGCTGGGTGGCGAGTTCTTCTTCAAGTTGCACTACAACCTGCACGCCGGTGACATCGGCATGTACATCGTCGGCCTGGCCGGCATGTTCATGCTCGTCGCGCTGGTGTCGGGGGTGATCATCCACCGGCGCATCTTCAAGGATTTCTTCACCCTGCGGCCCAAGGCCAACGGCCAGCGTGCCTGGCTCGATGCGCACAACCTGTTCGGCGTGGTCGGTTTTCCGTTCCATCTGGTGCTGGCCTACACCGGCGTGGCGATCTTCGTCGCGTCCTACATGCCGGCCGCCGCGCAGGTGAGCTATTCCGGCAACGTCATGCAGTACTTCGGCGAGGTGATGGGCAGCTTCGAGCGCGAAGAGGTGGGCCAGCCGCCGCCGGCTCCGGTGTCCCTCGATGCGCTGATCGCCGAATCGCGCCAGCAGTGGGGCGGTGGCGAGGCGGGCTGGGTCAGCGTGCATCATCCCGATGATGCCTCGGCGGTGGTCGACGTCCGTCGTCAGGACCGTTCGCGGATCGGCTCGCCGCAGGACACCCTCAGCTATGACGCCGGCACTGGCGAGCTGCTCAATCGCCAGGACGCATCCACCGGCTACCGCGCCTACCTCTGGCTGGCGGGGCTGCACATGGCGCAGTTCGGCGGCACGCTGGTGCGCCTGCTCTATTTGCTGATGGGGCTTGCCGGTTGCGCCATGCTGGTCGGCGGGCTGCAGGTCTGGCTGGCCAAGCGCGAACAGCGCGGCGACCGCAGCGTGATCTGGGTGCGTGCGCTGAACGCCTCGGTGTTCGCCGGCCTGCCGCTGGCCAGTCTGGCGCTGCTGTGGGGCAATCGTCTGATTCCGGCAACATTCGCCGAACGCGCCGTGGCCGAAGGCTGGGTGTTCGTCGGTGCCTGGTTGCTAGCGGTGCTCTGGGCCGTTCTGCGCCGCCATCAGAGCCGCCGCCTGCTGCGCGAGCAGCTGCTGCTCGGCGCCGTGCTCGCGCTCGGCTTGCCGATCATCAACGCGCTGACCACCGATGGCCACCTGATCGCCAGCCTCGGACGTGGCGACTGGGCCCTGGCATCGGTTGATCTGTTCATGATCGTCGCGGGACTGGTCTGTGCGGCCTGCGCCTGGCGCCTGAACGCAACGCCGGCTGCCGCTGCGGTGCGCGGTCGCTCAACCCGTGTGCAGGAGGCCTGATCATGCTGCTATTGGCATTCGCACTGGCCTACCTGGGCATGACGCTGCTCTGCCTGACCATGAACCGCCACCGTGGTGCGCTGCTGCGCGCCGATACGCGCCTGCCGGGCCCGGCCATCATCCGTTCGCTGGCCGTTGGCTGCTTTGGCTTCGCGCTGTGGCTCGGCGTCAACAGCCAGGGCGGCGAGATTGGCACGGTCATCTGGCTGTGCCTGGTCATGCTCTCCGGCTTGCTGCTGGTGCTGCTGCTGGCCTGGCGTTCGCGCTGGGTACTGCCAGCGGTACCGCTGCTGGCGGCATGCGGGGTGGTGCAGACCGTGCTGTAAACAACCCATGGGCCGCGGCCCGCCAACGCAGAGGAAAATCGATGAGCTGCATTCTCCAGATGGGCCCCTTGTCCGAGCGAGTCCAGCAACGCCTGAGCGGGCATGAGGTGCTGGCCTACTGGCAGAGCGACGCCGAAACGCTGCTCGCCGAGCATGCCGGGCGCATCGAGATCATGCTTACCTCTGCGCGCTTCGGCTGCCCGGCCTCGTTGATCGAACGGCTGCCCCGGTTGAAGGCGATCTGCAGTTTTGGCGTCGGCCATGACGCCATCGCCGTAGAAGCCGCCAGGGCGCGGGGAATTCCGGTGAGCAACACGCCGGATGTGCTCAACGAATGCGTGGCAGATCTGGCCTTCGGCCTGATCATCGACAGCGCGCGACAGCTTGCCCTGGGCGACCGCTTCGTCCGCGAGGGGCGCTGGGCCGAGGCTAACCTCCCACTCGGCCGTCGGGTCAGCGGCAAGCGCCTGGGCATCGTCGGGCTGGGCCGCATCGGCGAGGCGGTGGCCAAGCGCTCGGCGGGCTTCGACATGGCGGTGCGTTATCACAATCGTCGGCCAGTGGCCGGCAGCCCGTACCAGTACGAAGCGAACCTGCTGGAACTCGCGCGCTGGGCGGACTTTCTCGTGCTCAGCTGTCCCGGCGGGCCGCAGACGCAGAACCTCATCGACCGCGCAGTGCTCGACGCGCTGGGTGGCAAAGGCATCCTGATCAACGTCGCGCGCGGTTCGGTGGTGGACGAGCCGGCACTGGTCGCGGCACTGCAGGAGGGCCGGCTCGGCGGTGCCGGACTGGACGTCTTCGCCGACGAACCGAGGGTGCCGGTGGCCCTCTGCGAGCTGCCCAATGTCGTGCTGTTGCCGCACATCGGCAGTGCCACCCATGAAACCCGCGGCGCCATGGAGGATCTGCTGCTGGACAACCTCGACAGCTTTCTTCGCGAGGGACGGCTGCTGACGCCGGTCTGACTACGGCACTGCGCCGCTGGGTGGCGGCAGTTGGTCTACGCGAGAGATCGCAGCCGCATTCGCAAGCAACGTCGCTCCATCGCCGAGCGACCACCATCAGGAGCGCGCATGGCTTCCCTCGATGAAGTGCACCTCGCCCACGCCGGTTTCCGGCTCTCGGTCTGCCCGGCGCTGGGCGGCGCAATTACCCGCTTCGCCCTGGATGATTTCGACCTGCTACGTCCCTGGGATGGCAGCGAGCAGGTGCGTCGTACCAGTTGTTTCGTGCTGGCGCCGTACTCCAACCGGGTTGGCGGCGGCATGTTCCAGGCGGACGGCGAGTCGCACCGCTTGCGGCTGAATTCCGCGGAACATGCCTTGCCGATTCACGGCGTGGGCTGGAAGCGCCCGTGGACACTGGCTGCGCAGGAGGCCGACCGACTGCTGCTGACACTGCTGCATCGGGCCGAAGGCGATGGCCGGCAGGACTGGCCGTTCTCCTTCGAGCTGGAGCATGAGCTCGGGCTCGACGAGCAGGGCGCCTGGCTGCGGCTGGCGCTGATCAACCGCAGCGAGCGGGTGATGCCGGCCGGGCTCGGCTGGCACCCTTACTTCCCGCGCCATGCAGGCGTGACGCTGCGTTTCGCTGCCGAGCAGGTCTGGCTGAGTGACGATCAGCAGTTGCCTAGCGAGGCGGTGGATGTACCGTCACGCTGGGACTTCCGTCAGATGCGGGAGCTGGGTGAGCCCGAGCTGGATCACTGCTTCACCGGTTGGGATGCCACGGCAACCTTGCAGTGGCCGACGGCAGGCGTCCGGCTCGAGCTCGAGGCGGACCCGTCGATGACGCATCTGGTGGTCTATACGCCGCCGGCCGCGCAGGGCTTCTTCGCCGTGGAGCCGGTGTCCCATCGCAACAACGCGCTGAATGCGCCGGACCCGGCCAGGCATGGCGTTTTGTATCTGCAGCCGGGCGAGCGACTGGAGCGCCGCTGCTGCCTGCGTGTCACGCGTTGCTGAAGGCGGACGAAAAAAGGCCCGTCATTCGACGGGCCAAAGATTTATCGCAACCGGAGCGAGGAGGGTTGCGTACTGCGCTACCGCTTACAGCAAAGACAACGGGTAGTTGAAGATCAGGCGGTTTTCGTCGAATTCGGTCGCGCTGTAGTCGCGACGGATGCTGGAGTTGCGCCACTTGATGTTGAGGCTCTTGAGCGGACCGCTCTGCACCGTGTAGGCCAGCTCGGACTCGCGACCCCATTCCTTGCCATCGTCCACGCCACCGGCTTCGATCTGATCGCCGCTGATGTAGCGGTTCATGATGGTCAGGCCCGGAACGCCCATGCCGGCGAAGTTGTAGTCATGGCGCAGCTGCCAGGAACGCTCGTTGGCGTTGTCGTACGCGGAGTTGAACGAGTCGTTGGCGAGGGTGCCACCGCTGGTGCCGTTGACGCGCATCCAACCGTTGTCGCCGCTGACCTTCTGCAGACCGACATAGAAGGTGTTGCCACCGACCTGCAGGCCGAACAGGCCGGAGTAGGTCTTGTTGTCCAGATCGCCGGCCAGCGCACTGCCTTCTTCCTTGCCGGTGAAGTAGCCGAGGTTGGCGGTCAGCGCCACGCCTTCGCCGAGCGGCTGGGTGTGCAGCAGCTGGAAGTAGTTCTGCTGGTAGATATCTTCCAGGCGCGCATGCCAGGCGCCGACCTTGGTCTTCGCGCCCAACTCGTATTCGCCACCGACGAAGTTGAAGCGGTCGGAACTCGCGCCGCCGTAGAACATGTCGTCCATGCTGCCGTCGTCGCGCGGGCTGTTCTGCCGCATCTGCCCGCCGTAGAGCGACAGACCCTTGATTTCCTTGGAGGTGATCATGCCGCCCTGGAAGGTCTGCGGCAGCGAGCGACCGTCGTCCGAACGCAGGATCGGCAGTACCACCATCCATTCACCGACGCGCACCTCGGTTTCGGAGAACTTGGCCTTCGCCGCGACTGCCAGGCGCGCGAAGTCATCCGGCGGATGCCGATCGCCGGGTGCGCCATGCACCGGCAGCAGGCCAGTGCCATAGGTACCGCCACCGCCATCCAGCTTGACCGCCAGCAGGCCCAGCGCGTCGACGCCGAAGCCCACCGGGCCGGGCGTGTAGCCGGATTGGAAATTGAGGATGAAGCTCTGCGTCCATTCTTCGCCCTTGCTCTGTGGGTAGTCGGAGTCGACGAAATTGCGGTTGATGTAGAAGTTGCGCAGGTTCAACGAAAAGTTCGCATCTTCGACGAAGCCTTCGGCTTGGGCGCCGGCAGTGAAGCCGAGCGATGCGAGGGTCATGCAGCCGCCCGCGAACAGTGCGACGGGCGAGGGTGTGCGTGGGGTCATTATTGTTGTGCTCCCTTGCTTGATGGGCCGCCCCGGTGTGGCCACCGTGGGGGCGGTGGTCTATGCCTGATCGGCAAGTCTAATGACGTCAGTTGTCATATGACTGCAGGGATTATGACGATGAGCACGTCGTTGTCAATGTCGCTGAAAGTCGAAGGGGTCCCGCATGCACACGCCGCTATTTCAGGCTATAAGCAGAATTAGAGGCGATAGGAGGAGATTTTTAGCGCGTCGAGGAAGCACAGGCGCCGCTCGTACAGCGCCTAGGGGATCCTTGTGGTTTTTGGTGGTGATCGTATGACTCAGGGGCGCTGGTAGGGAGAACCTGTTACCGGCGACAAGTCGAATGTGCCCTTCTCGACGAAGCGCTGGGTGCCGAACAGGCCGCCGGCAAGCTTGCCACGCAACACGTAGGGCACTTCGTCGAGCCCGATGTGTTCCGCCAGTCCCAGTGCCTGGCGCGCGGCCGAGAAGGCGGAAATGGTCACCGGCACGCTGAGCACGCTCTCGCCGAAACGCGGCACCGTGCCGCGCTGGTCGCTGACGCCACTGGCCAGCCGGCGACCGTTAACCTCCAGGTCCAGCGCGACGCCGTTGTAGTCGATGGCGCCATCGTTGGGGTTCTGCAGGCGCAGCTTGACCATGAAGCGCACCTCCAGCCCTTCGCCTTGCAGCGGCTGGATGCCGGCGACCTGAACGTTGAGCCGGTCGCGCGGTGAAAATGCCGTGCAGGCGCCCAGCGCCGAGGCAAGCAGGGCGATCAACAGCAGCCGCAGTGGTCGGTGAAACGTGGGGAATATGTGCACTCAGGGTTTCCTGTCGAGGTTCTTGATCCCCTGCAGCAGCTCGATGGGCAGCGGGAAGACGATGGTAGAGCTCTTGTCACCGGCGATGTTGCTCAGTGTCTGCATGTAGCGCAGCTGCATGGCGCCCGATTGCCGGCCAAGCATTTCGGCGGCCTGCATGAGTTTCTCCGACGCCTGCAGTTCGCCCTCCGCATGAATGACCTTCGCCCGCCGCTCGCGTTCCGCCTCGGCCTGCCGGGCGATGGCGCGGATCATTGATTCATCGAGGTCGACGTGCTTGATCTCGACGTTGGCCACCTTGATCCCCCAGGCATCGGTCTGCGCATCGAGCACCTGCTGGATGTCGCTGTTGAGCCGCTCGCGCTCGGCCAGCATGTCGTCCAGTTCGTGCTTGCCGAGCACCGCACGCAGGGTGGTTTGCGCCAGCTGGCTGGTCGCCGAGTGGTAGTCCTCGACCTGGATGATCGCCTTCTGCGCGTCCAGCACGCGGTAATACACCACCGCGTTGACCTTCACCGAGACGTTGTCGCGGGAGATCACGTCCTGGGTCGGCACGTCGAGCACCAGCGTGCGCAGATCGACCCGTACCATCTGCTGGATGCCGGGAATCACCAGGATCAAGCCCGGCCCCTTGACCTTCCAGAAACGTCCGAGCATGAACACCACGCCGCGCTCGTATTCGCGCAGGATGCGAAAGGTCGAAGCCAGCAGGCCGAACAGCAGCACCAGCAACACCAGAAAACTCATTTCATAGCCCATGGTTCAGCTCCTCTCGATGGGTGGATGGCTGTGCGGCGACCTCGAGTTGCAGCCCGTGCCGGGCGATTACCCGTACCTGCTGGCCGGCCTGCAGCGGTGAGGCGCTGTGCACCTGCCAGTTCTCGCCGTGCAGATGCACCCAGCCGCTGTGCGGGTTCTGTGGCGGCACTGCGTCGACCAGTACCACGCTGCCGATCAGTACGCTGTCGCCGCTGACCAGGCGCTGCCGCCGCGCCTTCAGCGCCATGGCGACGATGCCGAACACCAACAGCGCGCTGGCCATGCCCAACGGCACGATCAAACTCAGCGGAATGCCGAAACCGGGCACTTCGGTATCGATCAGGATCACCGCGCCAGCGACGAACGCGGCGACGCCGCCGATGCCGAGTACGCCGAAGCTCGGCAGAAACGCTTCGGCGACCATGAAGGCGATGCCGAGCAGGATCAGCGCCACGCCGGCGTAGTTCACTGGTAACAGCTGCAGCGAATACAGCGCAAGAATCAGGCAGATACCGCCGAGCACGCCGCCAGCGCCGATGCCGGGGTTGGAGAATTCGAGGATCAGCCCGTAGATGCCGATCATCATCAGTATCAGCGCCACGCTGGGGTTGGTGATCACCGCCAGCAGGCGCACCCGCCAGTCGGGTGCGTGCTCGATGAGCGGGGCGTCGGCGGTGCTCAGCGTGGCGTCACCCTCGACGGTGGCGAGGGTTTTGCCGTCGAGCTGGCGCAGCAGGTCGGCAACATCGCGCGCCAGGTAGTCGATCACCTTCTGTTCCAGCGCTTCGCTCGCCGACAGGCTGACCGCCTCGCGCACGGCCTGCTCGGCCCACTCGGCATTGCGTCCGCGCAACTGGGCGAGGCCGCGAATGTAGGCCGCGGCGTCATTGACCTGTTTGCGGCTCATGGCGTCGCCGGGTGGCTTGGATGGCTCGTCCTGCTCGCCTTGCGGCTGCTCGGGCGGCGCACCGGGCATGCCACCGATCTGCACCGGCGTCGCCGCGCCAAGGTTGGTGCCCGGCGCCATCGCCGCGACATGGCTGGCGTAGAGCATGTAGGTGCCGGCGCTGGCCGCCCGGGCGCCACTGGGGGTGACGTAGGTGGCGACTGGGATCGGGCTGGCGAGGATCGCCTTGATGATCGCGCGCATCGACGTATCCAGCCCGCCGGGGGTGTCCAATTCCAGCACTACCAGCTGTGCCCCCTCGTCACGGGCATGTTCGAGGCCGCGTAGCAGGTAGTCGGCGCTGGCCGGGCCGATGGCGCCGTCGACCCGCAGCAGCGTGACCGGCGCCGCAGCCAGTGCGGTGCCAGCCAGCAACAGCAGCAAGGCCAGCGACCAGCGTAGCAGTCGCATGGAGCGGAGCATGGCGCTCTCCTCGGGCAGTGCAGGATACTGCCGGTCATTTCAGCGTAGACGACGGCTGCTCGCGCGCCGATTGCTGCGCGAGTGTGTCGCGGTGCGGCGCAATCGCTGAACTCTGCTCGGTGTTAACACCTCACAGGTGCAGAGGGATGATTGTCCGTCGCCTGCAGAACGAGGAGATATGCCGATGATTCCTTGCCCCGACAAGCGCCCCGCGCCCGTATCGAGAAGCCGCCAGGATGGGCTGCGCTGATGCCCGCACCGCGCAGCAAAACCGTGGAGAAGATGATGGGCGCCGTGCGCTGGATCGGCTTCGCCGCCTGCTCGCTGGCGGCTGTCGGCTATGCCGCCATCGGCAACTACAACATGACCGGTGCGATGCTGGCGCTGGCCGTGCTGTCCTGGCTCAACATCCGTCGCAAGCGTTCGCCGCGGCCGCCTGAGCGCTAGCGTCGGCCTCGGCCCAATGCCCAACCCGCACCCAGTGCCAGCAGGGCGCCGGCGCCCAGGGCCAGCTTGCCTACATTCGCCGCGCTGATGGTCAGCGCATGTGACTGCGCCTGATCGCCGAAGCGGCCGTCGGCCGAATGCAGGCCTTCGACTGGCTCGAACAGGTTGTCCGGGCGGTTTTCCGGCACGCGTTCGGGCACCAGTTGTCCGTCCCAGGCCTGCCGCGCGAGCATGCGATCGAGCAGGCCGGGCATGAACAGTGTGCCGATGATCGCCTTCAGGCTGGCCGTGCCGACCCACAGCTCCCGGGGTGCGTCACGCGCCGCACGGAGGATGGCCCGCGCCGCGACTTCTGGTGTGTGGATCGGCGGCACCGGCTGAGCGCGCCAGCCGATCTTGTTGCGTGCCCAATCGAACTGCGGGGTGTTGTGCGCCGGCAGCTGAACCATGCTCAGGCGAATGGCGCTGTTGTCGTGGATCAGCTCGCAACGCAGCGAATCGATAAAGCCGCGAATGGCGAACTTGGCGCCGCAATAGGCCGACTGCAAGGGGATGGCGCGGTAGGCCAGTGCCGAGCCGACCTGGACGATGGTGCCGCTGTTGCGTGGGCGCATGTGGCGCAGCGCAGCCAGCGTGCCGTGCACGCTACCGAGGTAGGTCACCTCGGTGACGCGGCGGATTTCCTCGGCGGTCAGGGACGCGAAGGGGCCGAACACTGTCGCCATCGCTGCGTTCACCCAGACATCGATCGGCCCCAGTTCCGCCTCGATGCGGCTGGCCGCGGCATCCAGCGCCTTGGCATCGGCGACATCGGCGGAAATCGCCAGCACCGTCGCGCCCAGTGCTTCGAGTTGATCGCGGGTGTCGCGCAGGCCCTGTTCCCCCCGGGCGATCAGCGCCACCCGGTAGCCGGCCGTGGCAAAGGCCTCGGCGGTCGCGCGGCCGACGCCAGCAGTTGCGCCGCAGATCACCGCGATTGGTTCTGGCATGAGAAGTCCTCTGATCGTTGCAGTTGGCGGTCGCGCTCGGCGGCCCGCGGTCTGCTTAGACGACCCGTGCGGGCAGGGGGGAGTTCGGATGAGCCCGAGCGAAATACGCGGCTATCGACCAATGGCCAATGGCGTCTACGCCTTTCGTCTGGGATTGTTAGCAGGCTAAGCGATACGCTCGGCGCCGCCCCTTGGCTCAAAAGGCGAAGCGGCATGACGCAACGATGCCCACGTGAAAGACGGGCTGCGTCTTCCCCCTCCGTGCATCTAACCGATGCCCTCGGCGGCTTATCCGGTCGCCCTCGGACTTCAGCCCGCTGCCCTTCGGCAGCGGCGCTCCGCCGGCGGCGTGGAAGGAACCCCTCTGCGCTGTTCCGGTCGATTCAGGTAAGCCGCATATGGCCACACTTACCTGACGGAGACCATGATGGACCTCATCCGCATCATTATCGCGATACTGCTGCCACCGCTTGGCGTGTTCCTCCAGGTAGGCTTCGCCGGCGCGTTCTGGCTCAACATCCTGCTCACCTTGCTCGGCTATATCCCCGGCATCATCCACGCGGTCTGGATCATCGCTCGTCGTTGATTGTCAGCAGCCCGGTCGACCGGGCTGCTTTTGAACTCCCTCCCCTGGCCGTGTAGAGTCGCGCTTCCTGCGCTACGGAACCAATCACGCGCGAAACACTCAAGAAAACGCCGCTAACCGTGCGTGATCGCCCGTGGGTGACGCCTACGCACAGCTGCCCGCGTCGGGTATACGGAAAGGAAACCAATGAGCGAGTCCTTCATCGATCAGAGCAATTTCAGGCGGATTCTCGACCGCAATGTGGCCGTGCCACTGGGTTTCGGCTTTCTCAGCGCCTTCTTCTTCAGTGCGATCGTCTATTACCTGCTCAGCGTGGGCCAATGGGTCGAGCGTTCGGTTCAGGGTGTGGCCTATGCCCACGAATCGCAGAAGATGCTTAACGACATCGAGTCATCGATGCGCGGCTACCTGATCGCCGGCGAGCCGCGCTTTCTCGAGCCCTACGAGCGCGAGCGGCCGCTGTTCGAAGAGCAGCTTGAGCTGATGCGCGACTACTCGGCCGATGACGCCGAGCAGCTCGAGCGCGTCGAGCGCATTGCCATGCTGCACAGTCAATGGCTGGTCTTTGCCGAGGATCTGATCGCACAACGTGCTCAAGGGCAGTCCGTCGTCGAGGACGTGCAGAGCAAGCGTGGGCTTGAGCTGAAGGAGGATCAGCGCCGCCTGCTCAACGATTTCATCGCCCGCGAACGCCAGCTGCGCAGCGAGCGCACCGACGTATCTGAGGTGGTCACCACCGCACTGATCGGCGGCTTCTTGCTGTTCAGCCTGGTCTTCAGCGGCGTGCTGGTGTACCTCGGTCGTCGTGACCTGACCTCGCTGTCGGAAAGCTACTCGCAGTCGTTGCAGCGCCAGCAGTCCCATTCCGAGGCGCTTGAGCAGCAGGCCTGGTACCGCACCGGGCAGACGCAGCTCAGTGAGTCGATCATCGGCGAACTGGCCCTGCCTGCACTCGGCCAGGGCGTGCTGAACTTCCTCTCGCGTTATATCGATGTGGCGGTGGGGGCGCTCTACGTCGTGCAGGAAGGCAAGCTGCAACGCGTCGCCGAATATGCCTACGACCCCGAATACCTGCAGAGTGCGCGCACGCTGGACATCGGCAACGGTTTGGTCGGCCAGGCCGCGCTGGAGCGGCGGGTGATGACGCTCGAAGACCTGCCGGCGGACTACCTCAAGGTGACCTCCGGGCTGGGCAACACGGCGCCACGCTCGGTGCTTATCGTGCCGGTGGAAGACAGCGGCATGCTCAACGGCGTGATCGAGTTGGGTTTCCTGCGGCCGCTGCGCGAGCAGGACAGCGAGCTGCTGCGGCGCATCGTCCCGAGCATCGGCTCGGCCATCGAGGCGGCGCGCTATCGTCAGCGCCTGCAGAAGGTGCTCGCCGAAACCCAGCAGCTCAACGAGGAGCTGCAGGTGCAGCAGGAAGAACTGCGCGCCGCCAACGAGGAACTGGAAGAGCAGTCCAACGCCCTGCGCGAGTCCCAGGCGCATATGGAAGAACAGCAGGCCGAGCTGGAGCAGACCAACGAGCAGCTGGCCGAGCAGACCGAGGAACTGGCGCGCCAGCGCGACCAGATGGACGAGAAGAATCAGCGCCTGAACGAGGTGCAGCTGATGCTCGAACAGCGCGCCGACGAGCTGCAGCGCGCCAGCCGCTACAAGTCCGAATTCCTTGCCAATATGTCCCATGAGCTGCGTACGCCGCTGAACAGCTCGCTGATCCTGGCCAAGCTGCTGGCCGACAACCCCGAGGGCAACCTCAGCGACGATCAGGTGCAGTTCGCCCGCTCCATCTATTCGGCGGGCAACGACCTGCTCACGCTGATCAACGACATCCTCGACATCTCCAAGGTGGAAGCCGGCAAGCTCGAGGTGCATCCCGAGTTGACCATCCTCACCCGCCTGGTCGACGGCATGAAGAATCTGTTCCTGCCGCTGGCCATGGAGAAATCCCTGCAGTTCAGCGTGGAGCTTGCCGATGACCTGCCGGCCAGTCTGTTCAGCGATCGCCAGCGCCTGGAGCAGATCATCAAGAACCTGCTGGCCAATGCCTTCAAGTTCACCGAGAAAGGCTCGGTGACGCTGCGCGTCGAACCGCGCGACGACGACCTGCTGGCCTTCGCCGTGCGCGACACCGGCATCGGCATCGCCCAGGAGCAGCAGGCGGCGATCTTCGAGGCATTCCGCCAGGCCGACGGCACCACCAACCGCCGTTACGGTGGCACCGGTCTGGGCCTGTCGATCTCCCGCGAACTGGCCAATCTGCTCGGCGGAGAGATCGAGGTGCGGAGCCAGCCGGGCGCCGGTAGCACCTTTACCCTGGTCGTGCCGCAGACCTACAGCGAAGCGCTCGTCGCCGAGCCGGACCTGGCGCAACCGAGCCGCCAGCCGGAGCCGAGCAGCGTACCGATGCCGGCGCCGAGCAAAGCACCGGCGCGTCACGACGAGCAGGCACTGCTCAATCGTGCCGCCGCGGTGCCGCAGGAGCGCCTGGCCGATGACCGCGACAGGTTCCCGTTCAAGGAACGCTGCGTGCTGGTGATCGAGGATGAACCGCAGTTCGCGCGCATCCTCCACGATCTCGCGCATGAGCTGCAGTACAGCTGTCTACTGTCGCAGAACGCCGACGACGGCTTCGATACCGCTGTGCAATACAAGCCGGACGCGATCCTGCTCGACATGCGCCTGCCGGATCACTCCGGCCTGACGGTGCTCGAACGGCTCAAGGAAAACCCCGCGACCCGGCATATCCCGGTGCACGTGGTATCGGTGGAGGATCGCAAGGAAGCGGCCCTGCAGATGGGCGCGGTGGGTTACGCGATGAAGCCGACCACCCGCGAAGAACTCAAGGACGTCTTCAGCCGGCTGGAGGCCAAGCTGGCGCAGAAGGTCAAGCGCATCCTGCTGGTCGAGGACGACGCGCTGCAGCGCGAGAGCATGTCGCGGCTGATCGAGGACGTCGACATCGAGATCACCGCCGTCGAGTTCGGTGCCCAGGCGCTCGAACTGCTGCGTGACACGGTGTTCGACTGCATGATCATCGACCTCAAGCTGCCGGACATGGACGGCAGCGAACTGCTCGAGCGCATGGCCAAGGAGGACATCTGCTCCTTCCCGCCGGTGATCGTCTACACCGGGCGCAACCTGACCCGCGACGAGGAGGCGGCGCTGCTCAAGTACTCGCGCTCGATCATCATCAAGGGCGCGCGCTCGCCGGAGCGGCTGCTCGACGAGGTGACGCTGTTCCTGCACAAGGTCGAGTCGGACATGCCGCCGGAGCGGCAGAAGATGCTGAAAAGCGCGCGCAGCCGCGAGAAGGCCTTCGAGGGCCGCAAGATCCTGGTGGTGGACGACGACGTGCGCAACGTCTTCGCCCTGACCAGCGCGCTGGAGCAGAAGGGCGCGCTGGTGGAGATCGCCCGCAACGGCCTGGAGGCCATCGACAAGCTGCAGCACGATGCCGGCATCGACCTGGTGCTGATGGACATCATGATGCCGGAGATGGATGGCTTCACCGCCATGCAGGAAATCCGCAAGGATGCCCGCTTCGCCAAACTGCCGATCATCGCGGTGACCGCCAAGGCGATGAAGGATGATCAGGACCGTTGCCTGCGTTCGGGCGCCAATGATTACCTGGCCAAACCCATCGACCTCGACCGGCTGTTCTCGCTGATCCGCGTCTGGCTGCCGAAAGTGGAGCTGCTGTGAAATGGGCGACCGTAACGTCGAGATCGAACTCAAGCTGCTGATTGAGGCGATCTACCTCAAGTACAGCTATGACTTCCGTGACTACTCCGGCGCTTCGCTCAAGCGCCGGGTATTGCTGGCGTTGAAGCAGTTGCAGTGCGAGAGCATCTCGGCCCTGCAGCGCAAGATCCTCTATGACCCGCAGGCCTTCATGGACCTGCTGCAGTACCTCACCATCCCGGTCAGCGAGATGTTCCGCGATCCCGGCTATTTCCGCGCGCTGCGGGAACAGGTGGTGCCGGTGCTGCGCACCTATCCGTCGCTGAAGATCTGGATCGCCGGCTGCAGCACCGGCGAAGAGGTCTACTCGATGGCCATCCTGCTCAAGGAGGAGGGGCTGCTCGAGCGCTCGATCATCTATGCCACCGACATCAATCCGCGCTCGCTGGAGCAGGCGCGCCAGGGCATCTTCGCCATCGACCACCTGCGCCAGTACACGGCCAACTATCAGCAGGCGGGTGGCACGCAGAGCTTTTCCGACTATTACACCGCCGCGTACGACTCGGCGATCATGGACAAGTCGCTGAAAGAAACGGTTACGTTTGCCGACCATAGCCTGGCCACCGATAGCGTATTTTCCGAAACGCATTTGATCTCCTGCCGCAACGTGCTGATCTATTTCAACAAGCCGCTGCAGGACCGCGCCTTCGGTCTGTTCCACGAATCGCTCTGCCACCGCGGGTTTCTCGGCCTGGGGAGCAAGGAGACGGTCGAGTTCTCCGGCTATGCCGGTTACTACGAGCCGTTCAACAAATCGGAAAGGATCTTCCGCAAGTCATGAGCAGCTCCGCGCAGGCGATTCTGCAGACCCGCCGCCAGCCGCCTATAGAGGCCGTGGTGATCGGCGCCTCGGCAGGTGGACTCGAGGCACTGGGGATAGTCCTTGAAGGCCTACCGAGCGGTTTCCGCTTGCCGATCCTGGTGGTCCAGCACGTGCCGGCCAATGGCCCGACGCATCTGGCCGAGATATTCGGACGCAGAACCCGGCTGCTGGTCAAGGAAGCTGACGACAAGGACCAGTTACGCTGCGGAATGCTGTACTTTGCCGCTCCCGGCTACCACCTGCTGGTCGAGAGCGACCGCAGCCTGTCCCTGAGCCAGGACGATGCGGTGCATTTTTCCCGTCCGTCGATCGATGTGCTGTTCGAATCGGCGGCCGATGCCTGGGGACCGCGGGTTGCGGGCTTCCTGCTGACCGGCGCTAACGAGGATGGCGCCGCCGGCCTCGAGGCGATCCACCGCGGCGGCGGGTTGACCGTGATTCAGGACCCCGTCGAAGCCGCCGTACCAACCATGCCTCGCGCCGCCCTGCGGCGCTTCGCGCCGGATTACATCTTGCCCCTACGCGACATTCACCGATTGTTGCGAGAACTGGAGTGACCATGCCCGACCGTACCGACGAGGTAAATCTACTGATCGTCGATGACCTGCCGGAGAACCTGCTGGCTCTGGACGCGCTGTTGCAGGCGCCCGGTATACGGGTTCATCAGGCCGAATCGGCCGAGCAGGCACTGGAGCTGTTGCTGCGGCACGAGTTCGCGCTGGCAATCCTCGACGTGCAGATGCCGGGCATGGACGGCTTCCAGTTGGCCGAGCTGATGCGCGGCACCGAGCGCACCAAGCAGATCCCCATCGTCTTCGTCAGCGCCGCCGGCCGTGAGCTCAACTATGCCTTCAAGGGTTACGAGAGCGGCGCGGTGGATTTCATGCAGAAGCCGTTGGATGCCCACGCGGTGCGCAGCAAGGTCAGTGTGTTCGTCGATCTTTATCGCGGGCGCAAGCGCCTGGCGCGCCAACTGGAGGCTCTGGAACGGAGCCGTCGTGAGCAGGAAGTGCTGCTCGACGAACTGCGCAGCACCCAGGCCGAGCTGGAGGGCGCCGTGCGCATGCGCGATGACTTCATGTCGATCGTCTCCCACGAGCTGAAAACGCCGCTCAACACCCTGATTCTCGAGGTGCAGCTGCGCAAGCTGCAGCTCAGTCGCAACAATCTCGAGGCCTTCAGTGAAGAGCGCCTGCGCAACATGGTGGACAAGGACGAGCGGCAGATTCAGAGCCTGATCCGCCTGATCGACGACATGCTAGATGTCTCGCGCATCCGTACCGGCAAGTTGTCGATCCGCCCGAGCCGCACCGACCTCGCGCAGCTGGTGGGCAACGTCGTGGAGAGCTTTGCGGCGCAGATGGAAGCCTGTGGCTGCGAACTGCGGCTGGAGCGAAACGAGCCGATTATCGGCGTTTGGGACGCCTTCCGTATCGAACAGGTACTGGCCAACCTGCTGACCAATGCCATGCGTTACGGGGCTGGCAAGCCGGTGCACGTCAGTGTCGTGTCGTGTGCAGACGGCGCCTGCATCGAGGTGCGCGACCACGGCATCGGCATCAGCCCGCAGAGTCTGGAGCGCATCTTCTGCCAGTTCGAACGTGCCGAAGGCAGCGAAAGTAGCGCCGGCCTGGGACTGGGCCTGTTCATCGCCGACCAGATCGTCCGTGCGCACAATGGGCGCATTCAGGTGCAGAGCGAGGAAGGCCAGGGCTCGCTGTTCCGCGTGCTGCTGCCGCTGGGCGAGTAGCTGCCGGTACGCTCGCTGGCCGGTAGGGCCGCAAGAGCGCATCTCCGCCCGAGCGGAGATGCTGCCTTATCCATCAGCGCCGGCCCCGGCGCGATACTGATTTTCCGCCTCAGGACGAGCAGCTGATCTCCAGGTGCTTGCCCCATTCCGGCGGCCGCTCGGCGTAGCGCTGCATGCCTGGCTGTTCCTCGAAGGGGCGGCTGAGCACGGCGTGCAATTCGCGCACGGGTGCGTAATCACCTTTTTCCGCCGCCTCGATTGCCTGCTGCGCCAGGTAGTTGCGCAGGATGTACTTCGGGTTGACCGCCTGCATGCGCGCCTGTCGCTCGGCCGGCTCGCTGCCCTCGCGTGCGGTGCGCTCGCAATAGTCCGCGGCCCAGGCATCGAAGCCCTGCAGATCGACGAAGTATTCGCGCAGGCGGCGGACCGCCTGTTCGGCCGGACACTCGCTGAGTTCGCGGAAGAAGTTCGTGTAATCGACGGCACTGGCCTGCATCAGTTGCAGCACGCGGCGTACCAGCGCCTCGTCATCCGCTTCGGCCTGGGCGAAACCCAGACGCCGGCGCATCAGGTCCAACCATTCCGCTTCGTACAGCGGCAGGAACAGCTCCATGGTTTCGCGCAGCACCTTGACCTCGACGAAAGGCGTCAGTGCCTGGGCCAGCGCCGCCAGGTTCCAGTGGGCGATGGGCACCTGGTTCTCGAAGGAGTAGCGTCCGGCGTCATCGGAATGGTTGCAGATGAAGCGCGCGTCGAAGTCGTCGAGAAAGGCGTAGGGGCCGAAATCGAAGGTGATGCCGAGGATCGACATGTTGTCGGTGTTCATCACCCCATGGCAGAAGCCGTAGGCCTGCCAGCGGGCGATCAGCGCGGCAGTGCGTTCGAGCACCTCGCGGAAGAATGCGTGGAACGGCTCGGGGTGTTCCAGCAGTTCGCTGAAGTGCGCCTCGATGACGTGTTCGAGCAGCTGTTTCAGCTCGGCGTGCTGGCGGGTGTAATAGAAGAACTCGAAATGGCCGAAGCGCACATGACTGGGCGCCAGGCGCAGCAGCATGGCACCGCGCTCCGGGCGCTCGCGGTAGACCAGCGAATCGGAACCGGTGACACACAGCGCCCGCGAGCTGGGAATGCCCAACGCATGCAGATGTTCGCTGGCGAGGAACTCGCGAATCGACGAGCGCAGCACCGCGCGGCCGTCGCCCATGCGTGAATAGGGCGTCTTGCCGGCGCCCTTGAGGTGCAAATCCCAGTACTCGCCGGCCTCGTTGACCACTTCGCCAAGCAGCAGCCCACGGCCATCGCCCAGCTGCGGGTTGTAGCTGCCGAACTGGTGGCCGGAATAGACCATCGCCCGTGGTTCGGCGGTCGACCAGATCTTGTGCCCGGAGAACAGTTCGGCAAACAGCGGCTGCTCGGCCTCGGCCGGGTCCAGATCCAGCAGCGCCATGGCCGCCTCGCTGACGACCACCAGGCGTGGATCATTCAGTGGCTGCGGCGAGACCTCGGTGGAGAAGGTATCGCCGAGGCGGGCGAAGCGGTTGTCGAAGGTCAGCTGGGTCAGGCTTTTCAAGATGTCTCCGGCGGCGGCAGGCGGGCGAGGAGTGCCCGGCCGCAGCCGGGCGTTCTGGACGTTGGAGAGTGCGCGGTGCCCGGACGTTCCTCAGCCGCGATCGTCGGTCGCCGGCTTCGGCGCGTCGTCGGCGGGCTTCGGCGTGGCACTGAGCTGCAACTGCTGGCCGGCGAAGTTCTTCAGGAACACATCGACCTGGCGGAAGGCGATGTTGATGCCGGCCTTGGTGAATTCACGGTCGATGAAGCGGTTGATCTCATCGGTGGCCGGGTTGCGGTCGCCCAGATCACGCACGTGGATGCGTAGTTCGTGGTCCAGCGTGCTCTCGCCGAAGTTGAGGAAGAACACCTGCGGCTCCGGGTCCTTGAGTACGCGCGGGTTGGCTTGAGCGGCCTTGTAGAGCAGCGCCTTCACCTGCTCCAGGTCCGAGCCGTAGCCCACGCCGACCTTGACCGTCACACGGGTCACGGTGTCGCTCAGCGACCAGTTGATCAGCTGACCGGTGATGAAGGTCTTGTTCGGGACGATGATGTCCTTGCGGTCGAAGTCGGTGATGGTGGTGGCGCGGATGCGAATCCGGCTGACCGTGCCCGACAGGTTGCCGATGGTCACCACGTCGCCGATTCGTACCGGGCGTTCGAAGAGGATGATCAGGCCGGAGATGAAGTTGGCGAAGATCTCCTGTAGGCCGAAACCCAGGCCCACCGATAGCGCGGCTACCAGCCACTGCAGCTTGTCCCAGCTGACGCCGAGGGTGGACAGCGTGGTGACGATGCCGAAGCCGGCCAGCGCATAGGACAGCAGCGTGGTGGTGGCGTAGGCGCTGCCCTGCGCCAGACGGAGCTTAGACAGCACCATGACTTCCAGCAGGCCGGGCAGGTTGCGCGCCAGGGCCACGGTGATGGCGATGATCAGCAGTGCGCCGAGCAGGTTGTTCAGGCTGATCGCCGCGGTGGTCAGGGCATCGCCGCTGCCGGTGGTGTATTCGTACAGGGTGATGTTGTCCAGGTAGGACACCACCGAGATCAGGTCGGACCAGACCCAGTACAGCGCCACGAGGAACACTCCGAACATGGTCAGGCGGGTCAGGCGCAGTGACTGCTGGTTGACCTGTTCGATGTCCAGCCCAGGTTCGCCCTGGGTTTCCACCGTGTCGCTGCCATCGTCGCCCTGCGCCTGGCGCTTGGCCAGGGCGCGCTTGTAGGCCAGCCGCCGCGCCGCGACGGTGAGGCCGCGGACCAGCGCCGCTTCGACGACGATCCAGATCATCAGCAGGTAGAGTGTGTCGATCAGGCGGTCGGTCAGCTTCAGCGCTGTGTAGTAGTAGCCAAAGCCCACCGCGACGATCAGCGCGATCGGCAGCACGCTGAACAGCAGGCCGATCATCAGGCGCAGCGGCGGGGCGTTCTGGCTCGACGGGCCCTTGAGCAGCAGGCGGTTGAGACGCCAGCTCATCAGGGCGAAGCAGGTCAGCACCACGAGAATGCCGAGCACGTCGTCGGCCAGCCGCGCCGGCTGATGTTCGGCGACGCTGACCACGGCAACCAGGGCCATGACGATCAGCCCCAGCCGGCGAATCTCGTCACGCAGGAAGGCCACCTGCGGCCGCGACCAGCCGAAGTGCAGCTCGGCCACGCGCCCTGGCGAGAGCATGCGGTAGGCGCTGTAGAACACCAGCCAGGCCTGGGCCATTTCGTACAGGGCGGCGCCGAGGACGTAGTTCTGCCCGCGCGCGTCCATCTGCAGCAGGTAGCCGCAAAGGGCCAGGAACATCGCGCCGGGCAGCGCCAGCAGCAGGTTGAGCAGCAGCGCCAGCGGGGTGTGCAACTGACTGTCGTTGCGGAAATGGCCGATTTCCTCGCTCAGCGAACTGAGTTTGGCGTCGATCTTCTTGCGCCACCAGAGCAGCGCGGCGATCAGCAGCAGCAGCGGCAGAAAGAACAGCGGGCGTTCCTTCAGTCCAGCACCCAACTCTTGCACCGCGGACAGCCAGGGCATCGCCGCGAGCTGCGCCTTGAGTCGGCGAACCGAACCCTGCAGCCAGTCCAAATCAAGCGGCTTGTTGCTGGGAATCCAGAACATCTGCTCGTCGAGGGTATTGCTAAGCGCGCTGGCGGTGTCCTGCAGCTGCTTCTGGTTGAGCTGCAGGGTGATCGAGGCGTTGAGCAGCGCGTCCAGCTCACGGTTGAGGCGGTCGAGCAGCTCGCTGCGGGTGGTGGCCAGGTCGAGCAGGGTGCGGCGCAGTTCGGGGGTCACTTCCTCCTCTTTCTGCTCGGCCAGCAACTGGTCGACATAGGCGGCGGCATTGCCCGCGGCTTCACGGCGCTGGTTGAGCTCGAACTGATAGAGACGGATATCGGCGATTTCGTCGGCGAGGTCCTTGTCCAGCTGCAGGCTCGGCAGCGCCTGTTTCTGCTGGTAGAGGATGCGCGACAGCAGCAGGCTGCCTTCAAGTACGGCGATCTGTTCTTCCAGCGCCTGGTCGGTTTGGTTGAGGGTATCGAGCTGCTGGCGGGTCTGCAGGTTCTGCTGGTTGAGGCGGTTGAGGCGCTCGGTGGCCCGCAACAGGTAGTCGGACAGCTTGAGGTTCTCGGCGCTTTCGGCGGCGAGCAGCTTGTCCGAGCCGGCCTGTTGCACCCGCGCGGAGAACTCGGCGACGGTCTGCTCCGATTCGGCACGGCGCTTCTCGTTGATCAGCCCTTGCAGGGCCTGGGTGTCCTGCTCGGCACGGGCGATGCGCTCGGCCAGCAGGTCGCGGCGGGCCTTGCCCAGGTCCTGCAGCAGGCTGTTGCCGGCCAGTTCCTGGCGGCGCAGTTCGATCTGCGCGCCGAGCGAGGCGATCTCCGCCTCCAGCAGCGCGCGGCGTTCCTCGCTCAGCGGCTTGCCGGATTCGCGTCCGCCCTTGAGCAGGTTGTTGATTTCCTGGATGCGCGTCTGCGCCGTGCCGATCTGCGCCTGGGCGCGCTCGGGACGGGTCTGCGCGCTGATGATCATGCTGTTGGCGGCACTGAACTGCTTCTGCCATTCGGACAGCTCCTCGACCCGCGCGCTCAGGCGCTGCTCGAGTGCCTCCACCGACTGGCTGGCATAGCGCTTGGCGGGGTCTTCGTCCGGGCTGGCCTTGAGTTTCGCCAGCTCGCGCTGAGCCTCGGTGATTTCCTTCGGCGCCTGCGCCAGCTGCGCTTTCAGTTCGGCCAGGCGGGTTTCGCTGGTCGCGGCCTGCTCGCTCATGCGCCGGGTCTGCTCGTCCAGCGAGGGTTGTGCGGATTTCGTTTCGCCTTCGCTGGCGGGTGGGGTGCCCGTCAGGCTGTCCAGTGATTGAGCATGCAGGGGGGCGACGAACAGGCAGAACGTCGAGAGCAACAGGGCGCGCAGAAGGGACATGGGGGCAGTGACGCAGCGGATGACCAGAAAGTGCGAAAGTCTACGGGCTGCGCCTGTCCAGCGCGAGTACCGCGCAACCGGTCGGGTGATGAGCGGTGAGGCCGCGTCATCCGCCGGCCATGGTGGCTTTAGAACATCAGCTGTGGGCCTGGCTTGTCACCTTCCGGAAACTTCAGGCCGACCTTGCGCACTTCGCCGGCCTCCATTGCTGCCACGGTCCAGGTCAGCCCGTTCCATTCGATCTGGTCGCCCACCACTGGCCGGCCACCGACCTCTTCGGCCATGAAGTTGCCGATGGTCTGATTGCCGTCCACATCGCCGAGCTTGAGGCCGTAGAGCGCGGTGATGGCGCTGAGCTGGGCGTCGGCCTCGAGGATGAAGTCGCCGAAGAAACGCAGGTCCTGGCCGCGCTTGGGTGCCTGGCTGAACAGTTTGCCTAGCGCCGGCAGGTCTTCGTCATGCCCGATCACGCAGAGGATGTCGTCCACCTGCAGCCGCGTGCTACCGGACGGATGCAGCAGGTTCTTGCCGCGGAACAGCGCGGCGATGCGCGTGCCGGGTGGCATCTTCAGTTCGCGCAGGGCGGCGCCGACGCACCATTTGCTGGCGCTCAGGCGGTAGACGAACATTTCCCACTGGCTGGTGGTGTGCACCTGCAGGCCGGTACGCGAGACCGGCATGGGCGACGGCGGTACCTCGACCTTGGCCTTCTTCGCCGCCCAGGCCAGCGTCGAACCCTGCAGCAGCAGCGACACCAGGACGATGAAGAACGCCACATTGAAGAACAGCTGGGCGTTTTCCAGCCCGGCCATCAGCGGGAATACCGCGAGGATCACCGGTACCGCGCCACGCAGGCCGATCCAAGAGATGAACAGGCGCTCGCGCAGGTGGAAGCTGCGGAACGGCAACAGGCTGACGAACACCGCCAGCGGGCGGGCGAACAGGATCATCCACAGCGACAGCGCCAGTGCCGGCAGGGCGATGGGCAGCAGTTCGCTGGGGGTGAGCAGCAGGCCGAGCACGAGAAACATGCCGATCTGGCTGAGCCAGGCCAGGCCGTCGAACATGTGCAGGATGCCGTGGCGGTTGCGAATCGGCCGGTTGCCCAGCAGCAGACCGCAGACGTAGATGGCGAGGATGCCGCTGCCGCCGATGGCGCCGGACAGGGCGAAGATCATCAGGCCACCGGCCACTGCCAGCAGCGGGTAGAGCCCGTCGGCCACCGACAGCCGGTTGATCAGCTGCAGCAGCAGCCAGCCGCCAGCCAATCCGAGCACGGTGCCTATACCGAACTGCTGCAGCAGAGTCAGCAGGAAGTCCCAGCCGAAGGTGGTCTGCCCGGCGAGCAGCATGTCGATCAGCGCGACGGTAAGGAACATCGCCATCGGGTCGTTGCTGCCCGACTCGATTTCCAGCGTCGAGCCAACCCGCTCGTTCAGGCCCTTGCCGTTGAGCAGGTTGAACACCACGGCGGCATCGGTGGAGCCGACGATCGCGCCGATCAGCAGACCCTGCAGCAGCGGCAAATCGAATAGCCAGGCAGCGGCCAGCCCGGTAAAGCCGGAGGTGATCGCCACGCCCAAGGTCGCCAGCGAGAACGCCGGTTTCAGGGCCACGCGGAAGGTTGCGGTACGGGTACGCATGCCTCCGTCGAGGAGAATCACCGCCAGCGCCAGGTTGCTGATGACGAAGGCCAGCTGATAGTCCTCGAAGACGATACCGCCTACGCCATCGACCCCGGCAAGCATGCCGACGCCGAGGAAAATCACCAGGATCGGCACGCCGAGACGCGCTGAAAGGGAACTCATCAGGATGCTCGCCGCCACCAACAAGGCACCGATAAAGAACAGGTGGTTGATGTTGCCGACGTCCAAATGAAGTCTCCGCTAGAGAAAGCTGCCGCGTGCCCATGCACGGGATATGCCAGCGATTCTAACCTGATGATTTGACAGCCTGTCAAAAAAACGCCCCGCAGGAGCGGGGCGCTGTTACAGCATGTGCGGCACGCTCTAGAACCAGGCGTCCTGCATCGTCAGGCAGGTCTCGTCGCGTGCGTCGAGGATGGCCAGCTCGTGCGCGCAAGCCGGCACTTCCCAGGTCAGAAAGTAGCGCGCGGCCTGCAGCTTGCCACGGTAGAAGTCCGCATCCGCCGGATTGCCTTCGGCCAGCCCGCGCTCGGCACGCAGTGCCTGCTCCAGCCAGCGCCAGCCAATCACTGCATGGCCGAACACCTTCAGGTATAGCGCCGAGTTGGCCAGCGCCTGGTTGACCTTGCCGGCTGCCAGATCGCCGAGCAGCGCCTGGGTCACGCTGGTGAGGCGGGCGATGTGCTGCTCCAGCGGCTGGCGCAGTGCGGTCAGCGAGTCGTATTCGGCGGCGCGTGCGCAGCTGGCCTGGATCAACCCGAGCAGCTGGCGCAGGCCGGCGCCCTTGTTTTGCATCAGCTTGCGGCCGAGCAGGTCCAGCGACTGGATGCCGTGGGTGCCTTCGTGGATCGGATTGAGGCGGTTGTCGCGGTAGTACTGTTCCACCGGGTATTCGCGGGTGTAGCCATGCCCGCCGAGAATCTGGATGGCCAGCTCGTTGGCCTTCAGGCAGTACTCCGACGGCCAGGATTTGACGATCGGCGTCAGCAGGTCGAGCAGCTCGCCAGCGTTGCGCCGCTCCTCGTCGCTCTCGGCAGTGTGTTCGTCGTCCACCAGGCGTGCCGAGTACAGGCCAAGATCGAAGGCGCCTTCGACATAGGCCTTCTGCATCAGCAGCATGCGTTTGACGTCGGTGTGCTCGATGATCGGCACCTGTGTCGAAGCCGGGTCCTTGCCGTCCGGCAGGCGGCCTTGCGGACGCTCGCGGGCGTAGTTCAGCGAGTAGAGGTAGCCGGCATAGCCGAGCATGATCGCGCCCATGCCGACGCCGATGCGCGCCTCGTTCATCATCTGGAACATGTAGGCCAGGCCCTTGTGCGGCTCGCCTACCAGATAGCCGACGCAGTTGCCGTTGTCGCCGAAGTTCAGTGCCGTGCTGGTGGTGCCGCGCCAACCCATCTTGTGGAACAGGCCGGCCAGCAGTACGTCGTTGCGCTCGCCCAGCGAGCCGTCGTCGTTGACCAGGAACTTCGGCACGATGAACAGGCTGATGCCCTTCACCCCGGGCGGCGCGTCCGGCAGCTTGGCCAGCACCATGTGCACGATGTTTTCCGACAGCGGGTGGTCGCCGCCGGAAATGAAGATCTTGTTGCCCTTGAGGCGATAGCTGCCGTCACCGGCCGGTTCGGCGCGGGTGCGGATGTCCGACAGCGACGAGCCGGCATGCGGCTCGGTGAGTGCCATGGTGCCGAAGAAGCGGCCCTCGAGCATCGGCTGCAGGAAGCGCTGCTTCTGCTCGTCGGAGCCGAAGGCCTCGATCAGGTGCGAGGCGCCCATGCTCAGCATTGGGTAGGAGCTGGTGGCGATGTTGGCCGACTGGAAATGCGCGAAGCAGGCCCGCGACAGCAGGTTCGGCAGCTGCATGCCGCCGTCGTCGAAGCTGCGCTGCGCGTTGTGAAAGCCCGCCTCGATAAAGGCGTCCACGGCCGGCTTGACCTCGGGAATCAGCACCGCTTCGCCGTTGACGTACTGCGGCTCGTGCTCGTCGGACTTGCGGTTGTGCGGTGCGAAGTATTTCTCGGCGATGGTGCGCGCGGTGCCGATGGCGGCGTCGAAGGTTTCGCGGCTGTGATCGGCGAAGTGCTCGCGGCGGGTCAGGGCCTCGGCGTCCAGCACTTCGTAGAGTTCGAATGCCAGGTTACGCGGGCAGAGCAGGGTCTCGGTCATGGTCAACCTCCATTTTTATCGGCCCGAGTCTAAGGACCACGGTTTTCCATTGCCTAGCTTCATCCATTGCACTGATGAAGCGTCAACACGGGGTCGCTCCGTTCAGCCGAACAGCTGGCGCATGAGCGCGGCCAGTTCGCCATCGCCCAGGCCGGCGGCATCAAGATGGCTGAGGGCGGCCTCTCGATGGGTTGCCAGCTGCTGCTCTGCCGCCTGCTGGCCAAGCAGCGAGACCACGGTCGCCTTGGCCCGGTCCTGCTGGCAGTCCTTGCCGGTCTGTTCGGGCGTCAGGCCATCGGCGATATCGTCGAGCAGCTGAAACGCCAGGCCCAGTTCGTTGGCAAAGCCTTGCAGATGGCGTGTCCGCGTCCGCTCAGCCCCCGCGAGCAGGGCCGCAACTTCCAATGCGGCGGTGAACAGTGAGCCGGTTTTCAGCTTATTGGTGGCAATCACCGCATCGAGCTGCTGTGCTTCCTGTGCGCCATGCAGGTCGCGAAATTGCCCACGCACCAGGCCCTGCGCACCGACCGCTCGCGCCAGCGTGGCCACCGCGTCGTTGCGCTGCCTGGGCGTGAGTCTGGGCGCGGTGGCGGTTATGCCATAGGCATGGCTGAGCAGGGCCACTGAGGCGAGGACGGCGACATCCTCGCCGAAACGCAGATGAATGGTCGGCTGGCCGCGCCGCAGGCTGGCGTTGTCCATGCATGGCATGTCGTCGAGAAACAGCGAGGCGGCGTGGATCATCTCCAGCGCACATGCCGGGTCCAGGCCGATATCGGGGTCGACGCCGAGATCTCCCAGCGCCAGCAGCAACAACAGTGGCCTGATTCGTTTGCCGGGAGCGAGGGTGCCTTCACGTAACGCCAGCGTGACCTTGTCCAGCTCCGACTCGGGTCGCGGCAGGCGCTTGGCCAGGCGCTCGTCGACCTGTCGTCGCAGGCGCAGCAGGCTGTCGCATTGCGGAAGCGGGAGGGTGGAATTCTGCGTTTGCATGGCGGTGCCCTCGCTGGCGCCCCAGTTCGAGCACCAGGGTTGTGCAATGTTGTACAACGATTGGACGTTATGACAAAAACCTGTACAACTCGTTGCCATCGCATAGCACTTTTTTCAGGGCGTCACGTCCAAACAAGTCTTCCCGGGAGCCGATTTCCATGAGCAAACAATCGTTGGTCAGCCGCAAAAACGATCATCTGGACATCGTTCTCGATCCGGCGCGCGCCGCCGGTGCGACGGGTACCGGTTTCGGCGCATTTCGCTTTGAGCACTGCGCCCTGCCCGAGTTGCACCTGGACCAGATCGAGCTGCACACCCGGCTGTTCGGCCGCCAGCTGCGGGCACCGCTGCTGATCAGCTCGATGACCGGCGGCGCCGCGCGCTCGGCCGCGATCAACGCGCACCTGGCGGAAGCTGCGCAGCACCTGGGTATCGCGATGGCGGTGGGGTCGCAACGGGTTGCGCTCGAAACTGCGGGCGATCAGGGCCTGACGGGCCAGTTGCGCCAGCTCGCGCCGGACATCCTCCTGCTGGCCAATTTCGGAGCCGCCCAGCTGGTACGCGGCTACGGCGTGGACGAGGCGCGGCGTGCGGTCGAGATGATCGATGGCGATGCGCTGATCGTGCACCTGAACCCGCTGCAGGAAGCGGTGCAGCCGGGCGGCGACCGTGATTGGCGAGGCGTGCTGCGGGCGATCGAAGCGCTGGCCAGCCGCCTGGCGGTGCCGGTGGTGATCAAGGAAGTCGGTGCCGGCATATCCGCGACAGTGGCGCGGCAGCTGGTCGATGCCGGCGTTGCCGCCATCGATGTCGCGGGCTCCGGCGGCACCAGCTGGGCCGCGGTGGAAGCCGAACGCGCCACTGATGTCAGCCAGCGCGCGATCGCCCAGGCCTTCGCCGAGTGGGGCATCCCCACGGCGCAGGCGCTGCAGGCCGTGCGCAAGGCCTGCCCGGATACGCCGCTGATCGCCTCCGGAGGCATTCGCGACGGCGTGGAGGCGGCCAAGGCGATCTGCCTGGGCGCCGATCTGGTCGGGCAGGCAGCGGGCGTGCTGCAAGCCGCGATGCTGAGCAGTGAGGCGGTGGTCAAGCACTTCGAAGTGCTGATCGAGCAGCTGCGGATCGCCTGCTTCTGTACAGGTTCGGCCGGCCTCGCGGAGCTGCGGCAGGCGCGGCTGCTGCAAGTGCCCACTGCCTGATGCCGGGCAGAGCCGCCAGATGACTCATTTCGCGGCAATCGCGCCGCCCTTTCTCAGCCACCTGCGCGCGTTCGAAGCAGTCGCCTGGGCGCTGACGCAGCGAGGTCACCGAGTGACTTTCGTCCAGCAGGCCGATGTCGCCGAGCTGTTGACGTTGCCCTCGGCCGGATTCGCCGCCATCGGCGCCGAGTCCCATCCGCCGGGCAGCCTGGCTGCGGTGGTCCGCCGCGCCGCGCAACCGGGACCGTTCGGCATTCGGCGGGTCATCGCCGACATGGCGGCGAGCACTGCATTGTTCTGTCGCGAGGCGCCGGGCATGCTGCGTTCGCTGAAGGTCGACGCCGTGCTGGCCGATCAGATGGAGCCAGCGGGCGCGCTGGTAGCCGAGCATCTTGGCCTGCCGTTCGTTTCCATTGCCTGCGCCCTGCCGTTCAATCGCGAGCCGCTGGTGCCCTTGCCGGTGATGCCCTGGCGCTACCGGGCGACCGACTGGGGCGAGCAGCTCAACCTGCACAGCAGTCGTGTCTACGACCGCCTGATGCGCCCCCACGCCGAGGTGATCCAGCACTACTGTCAGGCGTTAGGCCTGGCGCCGCGCTCGACCTTGAGCGAGTGCCTGTCGCCGCTGCTGCAGGTCAGCCAGACGGTGCCAGGTTTCGACTTTCCGCGCCGCCAGCTCCCGGCGAATTTTCATGCTGTCGGGCCGTTGCGTCGTCCGCTGGAAAACGAAGCCGAGCTGAACCTGCCAATCGATCCGGCGCGGCCGTTTGTCTTCGCCTCGCTGGGCACCCTGCAGGGACATCGCTATACCTTGCTGCGCAATATCGCCAGCGCCTGCAAGCCGCTCGGCGTACAGCTGTTGATCGCCCATTGCGGCGGGTTGAATGCCGCGCAAGCGGCGCGGCTGCAGGATGAGGGGGCGTATTGGGTCACCGACTTCGCACCCCAGCGGGCGGCATTGGCCAGGGCTGCGGCGGTCATCACCCACGCCGGGCTGAATACCGTGCTCGATGCGCTTGAGGCCGGTGTGCCGATGCTGGCGCTGCCGATTGCCTTCGATCAGCCGGGTGTCGCGGCGCGTATCGAACATGCCGGCGTCGGCCTGCGCCTGCAGCCGCAACTGGCGAGCCCGGCGCGGATCGGTCACGCATTGCAGCGGTTGTTGAGCGAAGGCGAGTTTCGCCGGCGGGCGGCACAGCTGGGCGCAGAAGTGCGGCAGGCTGGCGGCGTCGTTCGTGCCGCCGAGCTGATCGAGGCTGCGCTCGGGACAGATGGGCAACGGCTGGAGGTGGCGAGTGGCGCTTGATGCGGACCTGATCCTGGTTGGCGGCGGGCTGGCCAACGGCCTTTTGGCCCTGCGCCTGCGTCAGCAGCGGCCTGATCTGCGCCTGCTGCTCGTCGAGCAGGGCGACACCCTGGGCGGCAATCACACCTGGTCGTTTCACCAGCACGATCTGACGCCGGCTCAGCACCGTTGGCTGGAGCCCATGGTGAGCAAGCGCTGGCCCGGCTATGAAGTGATCTTTCCCGACCTGCAGCGCCGGCTGGGCAGCGGTTACGCGAGCATCTTCTCGGAGCGCTTTCACCAGTACCTGATGCCCGAACTGAGCGATGGCGTGCGTTTGCGCACCACCGTAGCAAGCGTGGAGCCACAAAGGGTGCGTCTGGCCTCGGGGGACATCCTGCAGGCCGGCGCCGTGATCGATGGACGCGGCGTGCGCCGGACCGATCAGCTGGCCCTCGGCTTTCAGAAGTTTCTCGGCCAGGAACTGCGCCTGCAGCAGCCGCACGGCTTGCAGGAGCCGATCATCATGGATGCCAGTGTCGCCCAGCACGACGGCTATCGCTTCGTCTACGTGCTGCCGCTAAGTGCGGACAGCCTGCTGATCGAAGACACCTACTACGCCGACGGCGACGCGGTAGCGCCGGAGACACTACGCGCCAATATCCAGCGCTACGCCGAGGGCCGCGGCTGGGCGATCCGCGAGGTGCTGCGCGAGGAGCAGGGCGTGCTGCCCATCGTGCTTTCCGGTGATCTGCCGGCGTTCTGGGAGGAGGCGCGCGGCGTGCCGCAGACCGGGCTGTCCGCGGCGTTGTTCCATCCCACCACCGGCTACTCGCTGCCCGATGCGGTACGTCTGGCCGATCACCTGATCGCGCTGGATCGCTGGGATGCCGCCGGCCTGTTCGAGGCGATCCGCGACTACTCGCTGGCGCAGTGGCGCCAGCGCGGCTTCTTCCGACTGCTCAATCGCATGCTGTTCTTGGCCGGTCCGGCGGATCGCCGCTGGGCGGTGATGCAACGTTTCTATCGCCTGCGCGAACCGCTGATCCAGCGTTTCTATGCGGCCAAGCTGACCACCCGCGACCGCTTGCGCATCGTCTCGGGCAAGCCTCCTGTTCCGCTCGGCGAGGCGCTGCGCGCACTTGCCGCCCATGATCTGCATCGCAAGGATTACCGATGAACCAAGCTAAACGAGCGGTGGTGATCGGCGCCGGCTTCGGCGGGCTGGCGTTGGCCATCCGCCTGCAGCGCGCCGGCATCCAGACCACGCTGCTGGAGAAGCGCGACAAGCCGGGTGGCCGCGCCTACGTCTATCACGACCAGGGTTTCACCTTCGACGCCGGGCCGACGGTGATCACCGATCCGCCAGCGCTGGAAGAACTCTTCAGCGGCGCCGGCAAGCGCATGGCCGATTACGTCGAGCTGCTGCCGGTCAGTCCTTTCTACCGACTGTGCTGGGAGGACGGTTACAGCTTCGATTACGTCAACGACCAGGCCCAGCTGGATCGGCAGATCCACGCCCTTAATCCGAAAGACGTCGCCGGTTATCAGCGCTTTCTCGCCTATTCGCGCGCGGTGTATGAAGAGGGCTACGTCAAACTCGGCACCGTGCCCTTCCTGTCGTTCCGCAGCATGATTGGCGTCGCTCCGCAGCTGGCCAAGCTGCAGGCCTGGCGCAACGTGTACAGCATGGTGGCCAAGTTCGTGGAGAACGACCGGCTGCGGCAGGCGCTGTCCTTTCACTCGCTGCTGGTCGGCGGCAATCCGTTCGAAACTTCATCGATCTACGCGCTGATTCATGCGCTGGAGCGCCAGGGCGGTGTCTGGTTCCCGCGCGGCGGCACCGGTGCGCTGGTGCAGGGCATGGTCAAGCTGTTCGAAGACCTCGGCGGCAAGCTGGAGCTGAACGCCGAGGTGGCGCGTATCGAGTTGGCCGAAGGGCGGGCGAAGGCAGTGATCACGGGTGACGGTCGGCGCTTCGATACCGATGCAGTGGCTTCCAACGGCGATGTGGTCAACACCTACAAGCAGCTGCTCGGGCATGAGGCGCGCGGTCGCGACGAGGCCAAACGGCTATCCGGCAAGCGTTTCTCGATGTCGCTGTTCGTCATCCATTTCGGCCTCAAGCGCCGCCACGAGCACCTGCAGCATCACACGGTGTGCTTCGGGCCGCGCTACCGCGAGCTGATCGACGAGATTTTCAAGCGTGAGACCCTGGCCGATGATTTCTCCCTCTACTTGCATGCGCCCTGCGTAACCGATCCCTCGCTGGCGCCGGAAGGCTGCGCCAGTCATTACGTGCTCGCCCCGGTACCGCACCTGGGCACGGCGGATATCGACTGGGCGGTGGAGGGGCCGAAATACCGCGATCGCATTTTCGAATACCTCGAACGCTATTACATACCCGGGCTGCGCGGCGATCTGGTCACCCATCGGATCTTCACACCGCACGATTTCCGTGACGAGCTCAATGCTCATCTCGGCTCGGCTTTTTCGCTGGAGCCGATCCTTACCCAAAGCGCCTGGTTCCGCCCGCACAACCGCGATGACGTGATCCCTAACCTCTATATCGTCGGGGCCGGAACCCATCCTGGCGCGGGTGTGCCGGGCGTCGTCGGTTCGGCCAAAGCTACAGCCGGGTTGATGCTGGAGGACTTCCTATTGAAGGAGCAGGCCGGATGAACGACCGGGTAATCGATCAGTCGACCCAGGCGATCAATGTCGGCTCCAAGAGCTTCGCCGCGGCGGCGAAGCTGTTCGACGAGCGCACCCGCCAGAGTGCGGTGATGCTCTACGCCTGGTGCCGTCATTGCGACGATGTGATCGACGGGCAGACGCTGGGGCATGGCCAGGTCGAGGGCGATCGTTCCACCAGCGAAGCGCGACTGGCCGAGCTGGTCGATCTCACTGAGCGCGCCTATGCCGGCGAGCCGATGGTCGATCCGGCGTTCGCCGCCTTCCAGCAGGTGATCCAGCGTCATCGGATTCCCAAGGCCCATCCGCTGGAGCATCTGGCGGGCTTTCGCATGGATGTGCAGGGCTACCGCTACCAGACCCTCGACGACACCCTGCTGTATTGCTATCGCGTTGCCGGCGTGGTGGGCCTGATGATGGCGCGGGTGATGGGCGCCGCAGCGGAGCCGACGCTGGATCGCGCCTGTGATCTGGGCTTGGCCTTTCAGCTCACCAACATTGCCCGCGATATCGTCGAGGATGCGCAGATCGGCCGTGTCTACCTGCCGGCCGAGTGGCTGGCCGAAGTGGGCATCCCTGAAGATGAGATCGCGCTACCTGAGCATCGTGCGGCATTGGCCACGCTGGCAGCGCGACTGGTGGATCTGGCCGAACCCTACTATCGCTCGGCGTCGCAGGGCCTGCGCGATCTGCCGCTGCGCTCGGCCTGGTCGATTGCCACGGCCCATGGCGTCTACCGGCAGATCGGCGTCGAGGTGAAAGCGCGTGGCGCGGGGGCCTGGGATACGCGGGTGTCGACGAGCAAGGCGCAGAAGCTGCAGTTCCTGCTGGGCGGCGGTGTGCTGGCGCTGGCCTCGCGGCGGATGCAGGTCAGGCCGCGTCCTGACGGTCTTTGGAGGCGTCCTCGCTAGCGCTAACGCTCGCCTTGCGCAGCGGTCCGTCATGCAGCTCGCGCAGCTGGCGCTTGAGTACCGGCAGCGGCGGCGCATAGAGAAAGCCGAAGGACACGCAGCGCTCCTTGCCCTCGACCGCATGGTGCATGCGATGCGCCTGATACAGCCGTTTGAGGTAGCCGTTGCGCGGCACGTAGCGCAGCGGCCAGCGGTGGTGCACCAGGCCGTCGTGGGCGACGAAATAGAGAAAGCCGTAGGCCGTCATGCCAGCACCGATCCATTCCAGCGGGTGATAACCGGCGGTACCCATGGCGATCAGCAGAATCGCCACGCCGGCGAACACCACCGCATACAGGTCGTTCTTCTCGAACCAGCCGCTGCGTGGCTCGTGGTGCGACTTGTGCCAGCCCCAACCCCAGCCGTGCATCACGTACTTGTGTGCCCACCAGGCGAAGACTTCCATGCCGGCCAGGGTGGCCAGGAAGACGAGCGTATTGGTCAGTGGGCTCATGGCGGCGTTCCGTGTGACGTGCGGTCGATTCTACGCCCCGTCACGGCGGCCCAGGGCTCGCCGCGACGGACTGCGTAATGACTCAGGCCCGCCAGCCGGCCGCAAGTTCACGGGTCAGCTGGCCGGCCGGGATCTCCCGGCAGCCGCTGACGTTCTGCCCGGCCCACAGCGGCGTGCAGTGATCCAGGCCCTGCTTCTCGGTCTGGGCACGCAGCGCGCCGATGGCGTTGCCGGCCAGCGGGAAGGGTGGCACGCCTTCGGGCAGCGGACCCAGCTCACGCATGATGCGGTTGACGATGCCGCGCGCCGGGCGCCCGCTGAACAGGGTGGTCAGCGCGGTATGCGCTGCGTGCGGGCTCTTCAGCGCGGCGCGATGCAGCGCATTGGTGCGGCTCTCCGGGCACAGCAGGTAGGCGGTGCCCAGTTGCACACCAGCCGCGCCGAGGGTCTGCGCTGCAGCCACGCCCCCGGCATCGGCGATGCCGCCGGCGGCGACCACCGGCACGTTCAGCGCGGCGACCAGTTGCGGCAGCAGGGCAAAGGTGCCGAGTTGGGTGGTCAGGTCCTCGCTGAGAAAGATGCCGCGGTGGCCGCCGGCTTCCAGGCCCTGGGCAATCACCAGGTCGACGTCGTGCTGCTGCAGCCAGAGGCCTTCGGCGACCGTAGTCGCGCTGGAGGCGATCTTCGCCCCGGTGGCGCGGGCGCGTTGCAGCAGATCGGGCGCCGGCAGGCCGAAGTGGAAGCTGACCAGCGCCGGCTTGTGCCGCTCCAGCACCTCGGCCATTGCGGCATCGAACGGTTGGCGGGTGGCGCCGGTGGGAATGCTCGCCGGGTCGATGGCGAACTCGGCGAACATGGGTGCGAGCATCCGGTGCCAGGCGTCGAAGGCCGTCGGGTCGGCAGCCGGCGTCTGGTGGCAGAAGAAGTTGACGTTGTAGGGCCGGTCGGTCAGCGCCTCGATGGCGGTCAGTTCGGCGTCCAGCGCCTCGGCATTGAGCATGCCGGCCGGGATCGAACCCAGCCCACCGGCTTCGCACACCGCCGCGGCCAGCAGGTGATTCTGCGCGCCGGCCATGGGCGCCTGGATGATCGGGTGCTCGATACCGAAGAGATCGCGCAGGTCCATGAGGTCAGCTCCGTTCAGTCGTCGTGGGGCGCCACTGTAGCCCGTGTCGGTGGCCGGGGAAAACGACGCTGGTCATGCCGGACCTGCGCGGCGCAAGGCGGACGGGTAAACTGCGCGGCTCTCGAGGAGGATCAGATGAACTACCGCCACGCCTTCCATGCCGGCAACCACGCCGATGTGCTCAAACACCTGGTGCTGAGCCGGATCTTCGCCCTGCTGTGGCGCAAGGAGGCGCCCTTCGCCTACCTCGACAGCCATGCCGGCGTCGGCCTCTACGACCTGGCCGGCGACCAGGCCAGCCGTACTGGCGAGTGGCTGCAGGGCATCGCCCGCATCTGGCAGGCGGAGGCGCACCCGGCGTTGCTCGATGACTACCTCGGCGTGATCCGCCAGCTCAACCCGGACGGCGCGCTTCGTTATTACCCGGGTTCGCCGGAACTGGCGCGGCAGCTGACCCGCGAGCAGGATCGGCTGCAGCTCAACGAGAAGCACCCCGAGGATGGCGCGCTGCTCAAGGACAACATGGCCGGCGACCGCCGCGTGGCGGTGCATCGCGGCGAGGGCTGGCATGTGCCGCGGGCGTTGATGCCGACGCAGGAAAAGCGCGTGGTACTGCTGATCGATCCGCCGTTCGAACAGGCCGACGAATTGAGCCGCTGCGTCACGGCAATGAAGGAAGCGCTGGGGCGCATGCGCCAGACCATCGGCGTGATCTGGTATCCGATCAAGGACGAGCGCCAGCTCAAGCGCTTCTATCAGGACCTCGCGCGCAGCGGCGCACCGAAACTGCTGCGTGCCGAACTGTTCGTCCACCCGGCCGATGACGCCAGCCGCCTGAGCGGTTCGGGCCTGGCCATCGTCAACCCGCCGTGGGGGCTAGAGGACGAACTGCGTGCGCTGTTGCCGTGGCTGGCCGAACAGCTGGCGCAGAGCCAGGGCAGCTGGCGGCTGGACTGGCTGATCGAGGAGGCTTGAGAAGCGCGATCCACCCTACGCTGCGTGATCAACCGTAGGGTGGATGTCGCGTTTCACATCCACCGTCACGGGGCCGCAGCCGCACCCTGCCTCAGAACAACCTGAGCGGCTCTTCCTGCAGCGCCGATATCTGCTCGCGCAGGATCAGCACCTGGTCGCCCCAGTAACGCTCGCTACCAAACCAGGGAAAGCTCATCGGAAAGGCCGGATCGTTCCAGCGGCGGGCAAGCCAGGCGCTGTAGTGCATCAGCCGCAACGCGCGCAGTGCCTCGATCAGCGGCAGCTCGCGGGGGGCGAAATCGTGGAATTCGTTGTAGCCGTCCACCAGTTCGGCCAGCTGGCCGAGCCGCTCGTGGCGTTCGCCGGCGAGCATCATCCACAGGTCCTGGACAGAAGGGCCCATGCGGCAATCGTCGAGATCGACCAGATGAAAGGCGTCGTCGCGGGCGAGGATGTTGCCCGGGTGACAATCGCCATGCAGGCGGATCGGGGTGAAGTTGGTGCTGGCGAAGACGTCTTCGACCCGCTTGAGCAGGTCGCGCGCCACCGACTCGTAGGCAGGCAGCAGGCTTTTGGGCACGAAGTCACCGTCCAGCAAGCTGTTCAGCGAGTCGTGGCCGAAATTCTGTACGCCCAGGGTTTCGCGATGCTCGAACGGCCGGTTTGCACCTATCGCATGCATGCGTCCCAGCAGCTGGCCGAGGCGATAGAGCTGGTCGAGATTGCCCGGCTCCGGCGCGCGACCACCGCGGCGTGGAAAGAGCGCGAAGCGGAAACCGGCATGCTCGAAGAGCGTCGTGCCGTTACGCTGCAGCGGCGCCACCACCGGCACCTCGTGCTCAGCCAGCTCCAGGCTGAACTGGTGCTCCTCGAGAATCGCCTCGTTACTCCAGCGGCCGGGGCGATAGAACTTGGCGATCAGTGGTGTTTCGTCTTCGATGCCCACCTGATAGACGCGGTTCTCGTAGCTGTTGAGCGCCAGCACGCGGGCATCACTGAGATAACCGATGCTTTCCACGGCGTCGAGGACCAGGTCCGGCGTGAGTGTATCGAAGGGATGAGACATGACCGGCTCCGCAGAATAGACCGATCAGTGTATTGCACCGGGGCTTTTAAACAACCGCGCGTCCGCTGCTATCAGTCGCCTGGCTTGGGCGTGCGTGCCAGGCAGTAGACGTCCACTCGCACCGCACCCGCACGCTTGAGCAGTCGCGCCAGCGCCTCGGCGGTCGCGCCGGTGGTCAGCACGTCGTCGATCAGCGCCAGATGGCGGCCCTTGATGTCGGTACCCGGCGCCAGGCAAAACGCCTGGCGCAGATTGCGTCGTCGCGTGGCGGCGTCCAGTTGCTGCTGCGGTGGCGTATCGACGACGCGTTCCAGCAGATGTGCGACCGGCAGTTTCAGCGCTCCGCCCAGCCACCGCGCGAGCATCTGCGCCTGATTGAAGCCGCGCTGGCGCAGGCGTCGACGTGCCAGCGGTACCGGGACCAGAAGATCAGGCTGCGGCAGTCCCTCGGTAAAGGCGTGCTGCAGATGCAGCGCCAGGCGCTCGCCAAGCAGGCGGCCGAATGGCCAGCGCGCCTGGTGCTTGAAGCGGGTGATCAGTGCATCCACGGGAAAGGCGAAGCGCCAGGGCACCTCGACGTGGTCATAGCTTGGCGGCCTTTTCTGGCACTCGCCGCAGATCAGCCCGCGTGTCGGCAGTGGCACGGCACAGGTTGCACACCGGCCCTCGAGCCAGGGCAGTTCAGCTTCGCAAGGGCCGCACAGTGGGTGACCGCCGCAAGGTTCATCGCACAGCAGGCAGTGCTGTATATTAATTGACCAGTTGTAAACCATGATTCCTTTCCTGGTTGACAGCGTATCGAGCTTGGCTAAACATTCCGCATCCGTGCCAGGCCGCCGCGCCGCTATTAATTACAAGGAATGCCCATGAGCGCCACCTCCGCCTCCATTACGCGTCACGATTGGACCCTCGCCGAGGTCAAGGCGCTCTTCGAGCAACCCTTCAACGATCTGCTGTTTCAGGCGCAGACCGTGCACCGCCAGCACTTCGACGCCAACCGCGTGCAGGTGTCCACGCTGCTGTCGATCAAGACCGGCGCCTGCCCGGAAGACTGCAAGTACTGCCCGCAATCCGGGCACTACAACACCGGCCTCGATAAAGAGAAGCTGATGGAGGTGCAGAAGGTGCTGGAGGCTGCGGCCGAAGCCAAGGCCATCGGCTCGACACGTTTCTGCATGGGCGCCGCCTGGAAGCACCCGTCGGCCAAGGACATGCCCTACGTGCTGAAGATGGTCGAAGGGGTCAAGGCCATGGGCCTGGAAACCTGCATGACCCTCGGCAAACTCGATCAGGAGCAGACCAAGGCGCTGGCGGCGGCGGGGCTGGACTACTACAACCACAACCTCGACACCTCGCCGGAGTACTACGGCAACATCATTACTACCCGCACCTACGGCGAGCGTCTGGAGACGCTGAGCTACGTGCGCGAGGCGGGGATGAAGATCTGCTCCGGCGGCATTCTCGGCATGGGCGAGTCGCTGGACGATCGCGCCGGCCTGCTGATCCAGCTGGCCAACCTGCCTGAGCACCCGGAATCTGTGCCGATCAACATGCTGGTCAAGGTCAAGGGCACGCCGCTGGCCGAGGAACAGGACGTCGATCCGTTCGACTTCATCCGCATGCTCGCCGTGGCGCGGATCATGATGCCGAAATCCCATGTGCGCCTGTCCGCCGGTCGTGAGGCGATGAACGAGCAGATGCAGGCCCTGGCCTTCTTCGCTGGCGCCAACTCGATCTTCTACGGCGAGAAGCTGCTGACCACCGCCAACCCGCAGGCGGACAAGGACATGCAGCTGTTCGCGCGTCTGGGCATCAAGCCGGAAGAGCGCCACGAGCATGCCGACGAAGTACACCAGGCGGCCATCGAGCAGGCGCTGATCGAGCAGCGCGACAGCAAGCTGTTCTACAACGCCGCGGTCTGATGATCGGGTCCGGTGGATGAGTGCGGCATCGGTTGCACGCATCCGCCGCTGGCCTGGCCAACCCATTTGCAGGCTGGATGACCCGCGCGTGGTCATCCACCTCCTCTCGGTGCACCCATGAGCTTCGATCTCTCCGCCCGTCTCGCCGAGCGCCGCGCGGCCCATCTCTATCGTCAACGTCCGCTGCTGGAAGCGCCGCAGCAGCCGGAGGTGATGGTCGATGGCGACCGCCTGCTGGCGTTCTGTTCCAACGACTATCTGGGCCTCGCCAATCATCCCGAGGTGATTGACGCCATGCAGCAGGGCGCTGCGAAGTGGGGCGTGGGCGGCGGCGCCTCGCATCTGGTGATCGGCCACAGCACGCCGCATCACCAGCTCGAGGAAGCCCTTGCCGAATTCACCGGCCGACCGCGGGCGCTGCTGTTTTCCACCGGTTATATGGCGAATCTGGCTGCGGTGACGGCGCTGGTCGGGCAGGGCGATACGGTGCTGGAGGATCGCCTCAATCACGCTTCCCTGCTCGATGCCGGTCTGCTCTCGGGCGCGCGTTTCTCGCGCTACCTGCACAACGACGCCGAGAGCCTCGGCAAGCGCCTGGAGAAGGCCAGCGGCAATACCCTGGTGGTGACCGATGGCGTATTCAGCATGGACGGCGATCTCGCCGACCTGCCGGCGATCTGCGCCACGGCCAAGCAGCGTGGCGCCTGGGTGATGGTCGACGATGCCCATGGCTTCGGTCCGCTGGGCGCGACGGGCGGCGGCATCGTCGAGCACTTCGGTCTGGGCATGGACGACGTCCCGGTGCTGGTCGGCACCCTCGGCAAGGCGTTCGGCACCGCGGGTGCCTTTGTCGCCGGCAGCGAGGAGCTGATCGAAACGCTGATCCAGTTCGCCCGGCCCTACATCTACACCACCAGCCAGCCGCCGGCGGTGGCCTGTGCCACACTCAAAAGCCTGGAGCTGCTGAGCAGCGAAGGCTGGCGCCGAGAGCATCTGAACCGATTGGTCGCGCGTTTCCGCGAGTGCGCGCAGCAGATCGGACTGACGCTGATGGACAGCCCGACGCCGATCCAGCCGGTGCTGGTGGGCAGCAGCGAACGGGCGTTAAGGCTGTCGGCATTGCTACGCGAACGCGGCATCCTGGTCGGCGCCATTCGCCCACCGACCGTTCCGGCCGGCAGCGCGCGACTGCGGATCACCTTCACCGCGAGCCACAGCGATGCGCAGCTCGAGCGCCTGTTGGAGGCGCTGGCCGAGTGCTGGGCCCTATTGCCCAAGGAGAACGAGGATGCGTGATCGACTGATTCTTCTGCCGGGTTGGGCGTTCGGCCCGGCTGCCCTGGAGCCCCTGGCCGAGCTGTTGCGTGATCGTGAGCCGCGGCTGCAGGTCGAAATTGTCCCGCTGCCGGCGCTGGAGCGACCAGATGCCTGGCTCGACGAGCTGGATGCGCGGTTGCCCGTCGACAGCTGGATAGCGGGCTGGTCCCTGGGCGGAATGCTGGCCACGCAGCTGGCAGCACGCCGTGGCGACAACTGCCCTGGCCTGATCACCATCTGTAGCAACCCCTGCTTCCGCAGCCGCGACGATTGGCCGACGGCCATGCCTGCCGAAGTCTTCGATGCCTTCGATGCGGCATTCCAGATGGGACCGGAGGACACGCTCAAGCGCTTCAGTTTGCTCTGCAGCCGCGGCGCGTACGATCCGCGCACGCTTGCCCGGCAGTTGCAGGTCAGTCTGCTCGACCAGCCTGTGGCCGTCGCGGCCGCCGGTTTGCGCCTGCTTGCCGATCTGGATGGACGCGAGTCGCTGCAGCGTTACGTTGGACCGCAGCTACACCTGTTCGCGGGCAGCGATGCGCTGGTCCCTGGGGCTGCCGCGGAGGCGCTGCTGGCCAGCCTACCGGATGTAGAGGTCGATGTGCTGGCCAATGCCAGCCACGGCTTGCCGCTGGAGCGCGCCGACGACGTGGCGACGGCCATGCTGGCGTTCATGGGTGAGGGCGAAGATGACTGAAGCATCGCTCAGCGAGCGTCCACCGGCGCAGTTACCTGACAAGCGCCAGGTCGCAGCATCGTTTTCCCGTGCTGCTGCCAGCTACGACAGCGTCGCCGCGCTGCAGCGGAAAGTCGGTAATCAATTGCTGGCCCGACTGCCTTCAACTCGGCAACCCAGCTGCTGGCTCGATCTTGGCAGTGGCACCGGCTACTTTTCCCGCGCCCTGGCCGCGGCCTTTCCGGAGGCCGATGGCCTGGCACTGGATATTGCCGAGGGCATGCTGCGCCACGCGCGGCCGCAGGGAGGCGCACGGCATTTCGTCACCGGTGATGCCGAGCGGCTGCCGCTGCGTGATGGCAGCGTCGATCTGATCTATTCGAGCCTGGCGCTGCAGTGGTGCGAGGATTTCGCAGTCGTGCTGAGCGAAGCGCGGCGGGTGTTACGTCCGGGCGGCATCCTCGCCTTCACCAGTCTGTGCAGCGGTACCCTGCAGGAGCTGCGGGACAGCTGGCTGGTGGTGGACGGCTTCGCTCACGTCAATCGCTTCCGCTCGCTGGAGGCCTACCAGGCGCTGTGTAGGGACTGCGGTCTGGGATTGGTGAGTCTCGAAGTGCGCCCGGAAGTGCTGCATTTCCCCGATTTGCGCCAGCTGACCCATGAGCTCAAGGCGCTGGGTGCGCACAACCTGAACCCGGGTCGCCCGGACGGGTTGACCGGGCGCTCACGCATCCGCGCGCTGGTCGAGGCCTACGAAGATTTCCGCCAGCCCGAAGGGCTCCCGGCGACCTACCAGGTGATCTACGGCATTCTGCACAAGGAGCCATGATGCATCGCGCTTTCTTCATTGCCGGCACCGATACCGATGTTGGCAAGACCACTATCGCCGCGGGCCTGCTGCATGCAGCGCGCCTGGCGGGGTTGTCCACCGCGGCGGTGAAGCCGGTCGCCTCAGGCTGCGAAAGGACCGAGCAGGGTTTACGTAACAGCGATGCGCTGGCCCTGCTGGCCGAATGCAGCCTTGCGCTGGACTATGCGACGGTCAACCCGTTCGCGTTCGAGCCGGCCATTGCCCCGCATATAGCCGCCCGCGAAGCGGGTGTCGAACTGACCGCCGCTCGTCTGATCGAGGCCGTGCAACCGGTAATGGCCCGGCAGGCCGGCGTCACTCTGGTCGAGGGCGCGGGAGGCTGGCGAGTCCCGCTGAATGCGCGTGAGCATCTGTCGGCATTGCCCGCGGCGCTGGGTTTACCGGTCATTCTCGTAGTAGGGGTGCGCTTGGGTTGTATCAACCATGCGCTGCTCAGTGCTGAAACGATCGCCCGCGACGGGCTGGCGCTGGCTGGCTGGGTGGCGAATATCATCGACCCTGCCACGTCGCGGCTGGATGACAACCTCGCCACGCTCGCTGAGCTGCTACCGGCACCCTGCCTTGGCCAGGTGCCTCGCCTCGCTGCGCCAACGGCGCGTCAGGTCGCGCGCTACCTGACGTTGCCCGCGTTGCAGCCGGTGTGAGCGGACGCGCATTGCGGCGACTCGCGCCTTGCGGTACGTGTCGGCATCTGCTTGAATGCTGGCAACCTGATAGCGCGTGGAGTCACCATGCAAATCACCAATAACCTTCTGGGCGCGGGCCTCAGTGCCTACCAGGGCGGTCAGCTGCGCGTCGAGCAGGCCGCTTCGTCCATCGCCTCCGCCAACGCGCCAGTGCTGGGCAACTCCCAGGCGGTCACCGAAATCACCGAGCAGCTAATCCAGTTGAAGGTCGGTGAGCACAGTGCCAAGGCAGGTGCCCGTATGATCCAGAGCGCTGACGAAGTCCTCGGCACGCTGATCGATACCCAGGCCTGATCGCGTACTCCGGCGCTCATCGATTCTCCTTGCTGACTCGAGTCGTCATTCATGCGCTCGGCCAGCTTCGCTTTTCTCCTTCCTGCATCTTCGTTCCCGCCAGTCAGCTCGGCAGGCGCCGGGCTTGCTGCGTCTTTGCAACATCAGATTTCCTGTTCCCGAATTTCGCCAGGCGTGGCCTTCGCTCGACCTGAAGTTGGCTGATTCAGCCGATAAAGTGGTGCCCTGTTCCGCGCTTGACATCGCTCAGGTCGAAACGTATGTTTCAAACGCCTGTTTGACCCTTCGGGCTGGTAGTCCGACGGTCGAAATCGAATTCAGATGGCTGGGTCGCCCGGTCAGCTTGTTACAAGAACTCACCGCTGAGGTTTACGCTATGCCCGACTACAAGGCCCCCTTGCGCGATATCCGTTTCGTACGTGACGAGCTGCTCGGCTACGAAGCGCACTATCAGAGCCTTCCGGGATGTGAAGACGCCACCCCGGACATGGTCAACGCGATTCTCGATGAGGGCGCGAAGTTCTGTGAGCAGGTCCTCGCTCCGCTGAATCGCGTCGGCGACATCGAAGGCTGCACCTGGAGCGAGTCGGGCGTGAAGACGCCGACCGGTTTCAAGGAAGCTTACGAGCAGTACGTGGCAGGCGGCTGGCCGAGCCTGGCCCATGACGTCGACCACGGCGGTCAGGGTCTGCCCGAGTCCCTCGGTCTGGCGATCAGCGAAATGATCGGTCAGGCCAACTGGTCCTGGGGCATGTACCCCGGCCTGTCTCATGGCTGCATGAACACCATCGCTACCCACGGTACCGACGATCAGAAGCACACCTATCTGAGCAAGCTTGTGTCCGGCCAGTGGACCGGCACCATGTGCCTGACCGAGCCGCACTGCGGTACCGATTTGGGCATGTTGCGCACCAAGGCGGAGCCCCAGGCCGACGGCAGCTACAAGCTGAACGGCACCAAGATCTTCATCTCCTCCGGTGAACACGACATGGCCGAGAACATCGTCCATATCGTTCTGGCTCGCCTGCCCGATGCTCCGGCTGGCACCAAGGGCATCTCCCTGTTCATCGTGCCCAAGTTCCTGCCCAACGCCGAAGGCGAGAAGGGCGAGCGCAACGGTGTGAACTGCGGATCGCTTGAACACAAGATGGGCATCCACGGCAACGCGACCTGCGTCATGAACTTCGACGGCGCCACCGGTTTTCTGATCGGTCCGCCGAACAAGGGCCTGAACGCGATGTTCACCTTTATGAACACCGCACGTCTGGGTACCGCGCTGCAGGGTCTGGCACATGCTGAGATCGGTTTCCAGGGCGGCATCAAGTACGCTCGTGAGCGCCTGCAGATGCGTGCGCTGAGCGGCCCCAAGGCACCGGAAAAGCCAGCCGACCCGATCATCGTGCATCCGGACGTGCGTCGCATGCTGTTGACCATGAAGGCGTTCGCCGAGGGCAACCGCGCGATGGTCTACTTCACCGCCAAGCAGGTCGACATCGTCAAGAACAGCCAGGATGAAGAGCAGAAGAAGCAGGCCGACACGCTGCTGGCCTTCCTCACGCCGATCGCCAAGGCGTTCATGACCGAAGTAGGCTTCGAAGCGGCCAACCACGGCGTGCAGATCTACGGTGGTCACGGCTTCATCGCCGAGTGGGGCATGGAGCAGAACGTGCGTGACGCGCGTATCTCCATGCTGTACGAGGGCACCACCGGTATCCAGGCGCTGGATCTGTTGGGCCGCAAGGTGCTGATGACCCAGGGCGAGGCGCTGAAGTCCTTCACCAAGATCGTGCACAAGTTCTGCCAGAACCAGGAAGGCAACGAAGCCATCAAGGAGTTCGTTACCCCCCTGAATCAGCTGAACAAGGAGTGGGGCGAGCTGACCATGAAGATCGGCATGGCGGCCATGAAGGATCGTGAAATGGTCGGTGCGGCGTCGGTCGACTACTGCATGTATTCCGGCTACGCCTGTCTCGCCTATTTCTGGGCTGACATGGCTCGGGTTGCTGCCGAGAAACTGGCTGAGGGCACCTCCGAGGAGGCGTTCTACAAGGCCAAGCTGCAGACCGCGCGGTTCTACTTCCAGCGCATCCTGCCGCGTACCCGCATGCATGTCGACGCCATGCTGTCCGGTGCCGACAACCTGATGCAGATGGCTGAGGAAGACTTCGCTCTCGGTTACTGATGGTTGAGGTTGTAAAGATAAGCCGCTGCTTTGCAGCGGCTTTTTTGTGCCCGATCCAGACGTTGTACTGCTTTTGCCGCATCTTCGCCGGTATTTCGGCTGCACAACTGGGAGCAAGAAGGCAAAATGCTAGCTTTTCTCGGCAGCATGCCGGAGTTGCCGTGTCGCGTACCGTCCCGCCTCGCTTCAGCCATTTTTTCGCGCCATTGGCCCTGTTGCTCGGCGGAGAGGTCATCGCGCGTCAGGTTTCGCTGAACGAGTTCTTCACGTCGCTCTATAACGTCCTGCCGACCGTACTGCTGTTGCTCGGCGGTGCGCTTTGCATGATGTACGGCCGCATCCGCGAGCTGTTTCTGCTGCTCTGCGTCTATCTTGCCTATTTCCTCCTCGATATCCACGCCGATCACTACCGGGCGCATGGCACTCTGCTGGACGATGCTGCACTGACCTTTCATCTCTGCAGCTTGCTGCTGCCGCTGCTTTACGGCCTGTATGGCGTGTGGCGAGAGCGCAGTCACCTGGCGCAGGACGGCCTGGCCCGTGCCGCCGTGCTGTTTGCCGTCGGCGTCGTCGCCGTGGCGCTGGCAAAGCGGTTTCCGGAAGCGTTACATGCCTGGCTGGTGGTGATTCGCTGGCCCGCGCTCAAGGCCGACTGGCTACCGCTCATCCAGCTGGCGTATCCGGTGTTCCTCGTGGCGTTGGTGTTGCTGACCGTCCAGTACCTTCGCCAGCCGCGACCTTCCCATGCGGCGCAGATCATCGCGCTGCTCGGCATTCTGCTGATGCTGCCGCAGACCTTCAGCCGCTATGCCGCCCTCAATATTCTGAGCAGCCATGTGCTGCTGATGCTGGTGACGGCAATCGCTCATGAGGCTTATCTCATGGCCTTTCGTGACGAGCTGACCGGCTTGCCTGGGCGTCGCGCTCTGAATGAGCGACTGCAGCGCCTGGGGCGGCAGTACGTGCTGGCGATGGCTGATGTGGACCACTTCAAGCGCTTCAACGATACCTATGGTCACGACGTCGGTGATCAGGTGCTGAAGATGGTTGCCAGCCGGCTGCGCAAGATCGGCGGCGGTGGGCGCGCCTATCGTTATGGCGGTGAGGAATTCACTCTGGTATTTCCTGGGCACAGTATCGAGGAGTGCCTGCCGCACCTCGAGGCGGTACGCCAGTCGGTGGAGGCTTATGCCCTGCAGCTGCGTGACGCAGACAATCGGCCGAAGGATGATCGTCGCGGCCGTATGGCCCGGGGAGCGGCGTCGGCGAACCAGGTCTCGGTGACCATCAGCATCGGAGTGGCGGAGCGACAAGGCGAGCAGCGCAGTCCGGAAGAAGTGATCAAGGCCGCCGACCAAGCGCTGTACAGTGCAAAAAAAGCAGGAAGGAACTGTTTGCGAGTGCATGGCAGTGGCCGCGGCGCGGTGCGCATGGCCGAGCATTCGCGTTAGGGTTGCATTGGTATTGAGAGTGACCGATGGAAACTATCTGGTCATAAAAAGACGCTTAATCCTGTCCTGGTTATTCGGTTAGACTCGCTGGAAACGGCCCATAGTGGTCGCAACCCAGTGTCTTGCGAGGAACCTTGCCATGGCTGACTACCAAGCGCCGCTGCGCGACATGCGTTTTGTCCTGAATGAAGTCTTCGACGCGCCGAAACTGTGGCAGTCGCTGCCAGCGCTGGCCGAAGTGGTCGATGCCGAGACGGCCGATGCAATTCTCGAGGAAGCTGGCAAGATCACCGCCAATAGCATCGCGCCGCTCAACCGCAGCGGTGACGAAGAAGGCTGCCGCTGGGACGCCGGGGCGGTTTCTACGCCCGCCGGCTACCGGGAGGCTTATCAGCTATACGCCGAAGGCGGCTGGGTCGGTGTCGGTGGCGATCCGGCGTTCGGCGGGATGGGTATGCCCAAGGTCATCTCGGCTCAGGTTGAGGAGATGATGAACTCCGCCAGCCTGGCCTTCGGCCTCTATCCGATGCTGACGTCCGGCGCCTGCCTGTCGATCTACGCCCACGCCAGCGAGGAGCTCAAGCAGAAGTACCTGCCGAACATGTATGCCGGTGTCTGGTCCGGCTCCATGTGTCTGACCGAACCTCATGCCGGTACCGACCTGGGCATCATCCGCACCAAGGCCGAGCCTCAGGCCGATGGTTCCTACAAGGTCAGCGGTACCAAAATCTTCATCACTGGCGGTGAGCACGACCTGACCGAGAATATCATCCACCTGGTGCTGGCCAAGCTGCCGGATGCGCCAGCTGGCTCCCGCGGCATCTCGTTGTTCCTGGTGCCGAAGGTCATGGTCAACGACGACGGCACCCTGGGTGAGCGCAACTCGCTGTCCTGTGGTTCGATCGAGCACAAGATGGGTATCCAGGCGTCGGCCACCTGCGTGATGAACTTCGACGGTGCCATCGGCTGGATGGTCGGCGAGCCGAACAAGGGCCTCGCAGCGATGTTCACCATGATGAACTACGAGCGTCTGGGCGTCGGTATTCAGGGCCTGTCGACTGGCGAGCGCTCCTATCAGAGCGCCATCGAGTATGCCCGCGAGCGTATCCAGAGCCGCGCACCGACCGGACCGATTGCGCAGGACAAGGCAGCCGATCCGATCATCGTGCATCCGGATGTGCGCCGCATGCTGCTGACCATGAAGGCGTTGAACGAGGGTGGTCGCGCGTTCTCCAGTTATGTCGCGCTGCAGCTCGATATCGCCAAGTTCAGTGACGACGACGAGGCGCGACTGCGAGCCGAGGCGCAGGTGGCGCTGCTGACACCGGTGGCCAAGGCTTTCCTCACTGACATGGGGCTGGAAACCACGGTACATGGCCAGCAGATTTTCGGCGGCCATGGCTTCATCCGCGAGTGGGGCCAGGAGCAGCTGGTGCGTGACTGCCGCATTACTCAGATCTACGAGGGCACCAACGGCATTCAAGCGCTGGACCTGGTTGGGCGCAAGATCGTCGGCAGTGGTGGCACCATGTATCAGGCCTTCGTCGATGAAATTCGCGCATTCATCGCTGATGCCGGTCCGGAGCTGGCGGAGTTCGCCGAGCCCCTCAACGCTGCCATGGACAATCTGGATGAGCTGACTGCCTGGGTCATCGACCAGGCCAAGTTGAATCCGAACGAAATCGGCGCCGCCTCGGTGGAGTACCTGCACGTGTTCGGCTACACCGCTTATGCGTACATGTGGGCACGCATGGCGGCGGCGGCATTCGCCAAACAGGATGAAGGCGACTTCTACCAGAGCAAGCTGGGAACCGCGCGTTTCTACTTTGCTCGCCTGTTGCCGCGAATTCATTCGCTGAGCGCTTCGGTCAAGGCCGGAAGCGAGTCGCTGTACCTGCTCGACGCTGCTCAATTCTGAGAAGCCGCGGCTTAATCTAAAGGCAATATGAAATTATTTGGCCATGACGCGGAACGATTAAGCCGGCCTTCAGGTCATAAAAACCGCACCATGTAAGCCTGGACTTACAACACTGCATCAAGGATGACGCAATGTAGGAAAAGGCTTACAAGGCGTGATGCACAATGGCTACTACAGGCTCACAAGGTCTGACGGTAATCTACTGCTTAAGGACGTGGCGCATGGAAAGCGCAATTCAATAAAACGGACCACACAGGGAGCGGCGCCAGGATGGCGCGCGATCATGGATGTCAGGATTCAGTCTGCAGAGCCCCGCTTCGGCGGGGTTTTTCTTTTCTGCTTAGTTCTTATGCCAGCAGTCAGCCATTCAGGCGGCCTTGCGACCGCTTAGGCTTAGCCCGACTGCCCGGCATCAATTCGGCAGGCACACACCGGTCCCACCAAGCCCGCAGTATCCCCCAGGATTCTTTGCCAGATACTGCTGGTGATAGGCCTCTGCGTAGTAGAACGGCGGTGCATCGTCTACCTCGGTGGTGATGGCCGGAAAGCCCGCTGCGCTTAGTTGCCGCTGGAAACGTTCACGGCTTGCCTCTGCCTCGCGGCGCTGCTGTGCATCCATGCAGTAGATCGCCGAACGGTACTGGCTGCCGACATCGTTACCCTGCCGCATCCCCTGGGTCGGGTTGTGTGCCTCCCAAAAAACGCGTAGCAGCGTGCCGTAGTCGATCTGCTGAGGATCGAAGACCACCAGTACCGCCTCCGTATGCCCGGTAAGCCCAGAACAGACTTCATCGTACGTCGGGTTCGGGGTCAGGCCTCCGGCATAGCCGACAGCCGTTGTCCACACTCCCGGCTGCTCCCAGAACCGGCGTTCCGCTCCCCAGAAGCAGCCCATGCCAAACACCGCCTGGCAAAGCCCTGCTGGAAAGGGTGGCTGCAGCGGGTTGCCGTTGACGTAGTGGGCGGGGGGGACCGGTATGGGTGTCGAGCGGCCGGGCAAGGCCTGCTCGGCGGTGGGCAGTGCCTGTTTGTTGATCAGAATCTGCGAGCGTAGCGACATGCGAGCCTCGGGCGGGGAAGGTGGCTGACGAGCTAGGCTACAAAAGCCCGGGAGCCAGTGAAAGCGCCACGGCTACCACGCGTCGCAGAGTTCTGCGCAAACGGCTGGCGCTCAGCACCATTGGGGGTAGCGGCGCAGAGCCTCGGTCAGGATGTTGCCGGGGATCGGCTTGTCGAACAGGTAGCCCTGACCGATATCACAGCGATGACGACGCAGGAATTTCAGCTGCTCCGGTGTTTCGATTCCTTCAGCGACGACCTTCAGGTGCAGCTTGCGGGCCATGGCGATCACTGCCGAGGTGATCTCCACGTCGTCCTGGTTGCCTGGGATGTCCTTGATAAAGCTGCGATCGATCTTGATCACGTCGATGGGGAATTTCTTAAGGTAGCTCAGCGAGGAATACCCCGTGCCGAAGTCGTCCATGGCCAGCGTCAGGCCGAGCGCCTTGAGGCCGATCAGCTGCTGTCGGGTTTCCTCGGTGGCTTCGAGCAGGAGGCTTTCTGTCAGCTCCAGCTCCAGCTGCGCGGCGGGAAGTTGCTCTTCGAGCAGAATTGCGGCGATCGTGCCAAGCAGATCCGGATCCGAGAACTGCTTGGGTGAAAGGTTGATTGCGATCTGGGGCGTGCCAAGGCCTAGCGCGGAAAGGGTGACGCCCATCCGGCACGCTTCCCGCGCGACCCACTTGCCGATCGGGATGATCAGCCCGGTTTCTTCCGCGACGCTGATGAACTGATCCGGGCGGATCATGCCCTTTTCCGGATGGTTCCAGCGCAGCAGCGCTTCCAGCCCCTGCAGCCGGCCGGTATGCAGGCATAGCTTGGGCTGGTAGAACACCTCCAACTCGTTCTGCAGCAGCGCACGGCGCAGGTTGTTCTCGACGAACAGCTTGTAGTTGGCTTCGGCATGCAGGGCTTCGGTGAATATCTGCACCTGGTTCTTGCCGTTCGCCTTGGCCTTGTGCAGCGCTTGCCCGGCATGCTTCATCAGCGTTTCCGGGTCACGCCCGTGCTGGGGCGAGCACGCCAGCCCCAGGGACCCGCTGACGCTGATCAGCTGCTTGTCGACGAATAGCGGCTTGTCGAGGATGCGCAGCACCTGGTCTGCCAGGCGGACGCCTTCGTCCAGTCCCTTGTCATCGAACAGCAGGGCGAACTCGTTGCTGGCAAAGCGTGCCAGTACGGCCTGCTGGCTGAGTCCGTTGCGCAGTCGCCGGGCAAGGCTGGTGAGCAGCTTGTCGCCGGTCTGGTGGCCGAGGCTGTCGTTGATGCGCTTGAAGTTGTCGATGTCCACCAGCAACAGGCAGAGCCTGGGCTCGGCCCCGGCGGCAAAGCGCTCCTCGATGCTGCGAATGAAGTACGGGCGATTGCCCAGGTTGGTCAGATTGTCGGTATAGGCCAGACGCTCGATATGCTGATGTGCCAGTTTGCTGCGGGTGATGTCCTCGTAGATGCCGATGTAGTGGGTCAGCGCGCCGTCTTCATTGAAGACCTTGGAGATGGAAAGCTGACCCCAGTACGGCTCGAGGTTCTTGCGCCGGGAGCGGAACTCGCCCTGCCAGCTGTTGCTGTGGGCAAGTACCGAAGAGGTGTCGAACAGTAGCTCGCCGAGGTTTTCCAGAGCCTTCAGATCGGCCAGACGCTGACCGCGTACCTCGGCTGAGGAAAACTGGCTGATGACGGTGAATGCCGGATTCACATATTCCACCCGGCCTTCTCGGTCGACCAGGATGAAGGCGCTGGCGCTCTGTTCCACGGCGCGCTGGAACAGGCCGAGCATATGGGTTGCGCTGAGCCGCTGCTGATTGGCCAGCACCTGCGCATACTGATCGGCCAGCTCGCCGGCGAAGGCGATCTCGTCGGCCTGCCATGCGCGCGGTTTGCCTGTGTGTTGCAGGCTGAGAACGCCGATTACCTCCCCACCGACTCGAATGCTGGCGTCCAGGATCGAGCGAACGCCCTGCGGGCGATAGATAAGCTGGTCAAGTTCGCAGGTGCGGTGATCCTGGGACACGTCCTGCGCATCGACGGCGCGACCGCTCTGCAGCGCCTGCAAGTAGCGGGGAAAGGGTGCGAGTTCCAGGGCTGAGGGCGTTTCGTAATGGTCGCTGTCGAGTCGGTAGCACGACACTGGCTCCAGGCGCGTGCCGTCCAGATGCCAGATTGTCGCGCGGTTCAGCTCGTAGACTTCGCAGGCGGCCTGGGTGATCAGCTGTGCCGCTTCCAGTTCCGGATTGGCGGAGCCGTAGCGATGCCGAGCCAGTCTGACGATCAGGCTCTGCTGGGTGCGCGAGCGCAGCATGTGCTCGATGTGTTCGTCCTGGGCTTGCTGCTGTTGCTGCAGCGCCGTGCGCAGTCGGGCGTTCTGCGCCCTGAGATCCTGATCCGATTCAGGCTGGCGTCCGGGCATCAGATAGCCCCTGAGCAGCTCGCGACCATACTGCTGGCAAACTTCGCCGAGTTCGGTGATGTCTTGCACGCCGTCAGGCGTGTGCAGTCGATAGCTGACTGAATAGTGGCTGCGGCCTGTCAGCTGTTGCTGAATCTCTTCGTGTAGCTGGTGACGGACGCTGGGCTCCATCAGGCTGGCGTAGGGGGCGTCGACCAGGGAGCAAAGGTCGCCGGCGGAAACACCGAGATAACGCTCGCAAGCGGGGTCGAGAAACAGCAGTGTCCAGCTGGACTCGTTCAAGCGCTCGAAACGCAGCATGCCGAGCCGTGAAGGCACTGGCAACTGCGTCACAACCTCGGTCGCCAGACGGCTGGCGGCATCGGTATGTATTTTCATCGAGCGGTTGGCTTCCAGTATGCTCCACGGAGTCGGGCTGGCCTGTGCTCCAGGCGCCGTTCCAACGAAGGACGATGGCTAAATAATATTAATTTCGGCAAGGGTGCATCATGCGACAGGGACTGACAAGTCGGCTTGCAAAGTTAGTGATGGTCTCGGTTCTCTGCGTGATCGGAACACCTCTGATCGCGAGTGAAGTGGTGGAGTTCGGCTCGGATGAGTCGGCTCGCTATCTCACTGAATTGAAAAAGCTTTATCTCACCAGCAGCGATCGCGAAGCGCTGCTCGCGCATAGTAACGGATTGCTCGATACCTACGCATTGCGAGCGGGTTATCAGGTTGGCCAGGCCAATCCGCAGGACTTTCTCTACGAGCTGAGCGTGGCCACTCCTGGAGAGTTGCGCATACGCGAGGAAGTCCGCAGCAGCAGCGGCGGTGTTGCCGTGCGCAACCGCAGTCTGTCGGTATTCGGGCTTGATCCCTATCTGCAATATCAGTGTCCTGCGCAAGGGTTCAGTTGTTCGATCAGCAGCCCCATCGACGGCCTGCCCTTGCTGGTCATTCTGCGCGACCCCCAGGGTGCCGAAGAGCTGGCCAAGGCACTGTCTTTTCTGATTCGTAATCTGCAGAAGGGTTGACGCAGCAGTTGGTGCGCGTGATCCCTGCACAATAGAAAACGCCGCATCTTCTTCAGAGGATGCGGCGTTTTTCGTTTGGCTCAGCCGTTACAGCAGCAGGGTGCGGATATCCGCCAGCAGCTCCGAAAGCCGTTTGGTGAAGCGTGCGGCAGCAGCCCCGTTGATCACACGGTGATCGTAGGACAGCGAGAGCGGCAACATCAGGCGCGGCTCGAATGCCTTGCCGTCCCAGACTGGCTGCATCGTCGCCTTGGATACCCCGAGAATCGCCACTTCCGGCGCGTTGACGATCGGCGTGAAGCCGGTGCCGCCAATGTGGCCAAGGCTGGAAATGGTGAAGCAGGCACCCTGCATGGCGTCAGGCGAAAGCTTCTTGCTGCGCGCTTTCTCTGCCAGCTCGGCCGCTTCGCCAGCCAACTGCAGCAAACTCTTCTGATCCACGTTCTTGATCACCGGGACCATCAGGCCATCCGGCGTATCCACGGCGAAGCCGATGTGCACGTACTTCTTGCGGATCAGTGCCTTGCCGCTTGGCGCCAGCGAGCTGTTGAAGTCCGGCAGCTCCTTGAGCAGGTGCGCACACGCCTTGAGCAACAACGGCAGCACGGTGAGCTTGACGCCGGCCTTCTCGGCGGCAGCCTTCTGGGAGACGCGGAAAGCCTCCAGTTCGGTGATGTCGGCCGATTCGAACTGGGTCACGTGCGGTACGTTCAGCCAGCTGCGGTGCAGGTTGGCTGCGCCGATCTGCATCAGGCGCGACATCGCGACTTCTTCGACTTCGCCGAACTTGCTGAAGTCCACAGCCGGGATCGGCGGAATGCCGGCACCGCCCGAGGCACCTTCGGCCGGAGCCTGCTTGGCCTTGTGCAGCATGTTCTTGACGTAGGCCTGGACATCTTCCTTGAGAATCCGGCCCTTGGGGCCGGTGGCCGGAACATCGGCCAGGTCGACGCCGTACTCGCGCGCGGTCATGCGAACCGCCGGCCCGGCGTGAACCTTGGTGCCGGCCTTGCTCGGACCGCTGACGGCCGGAGCCGGCGTCGCCGCGGCCTTCGCCTCCGGTACGCCCTGCTTGTTCGGTGCGACGGCCTGCTGCTGGGAAACGGCCTCCTGCGGCCTGCTCTCGTTCTTTTTTGCTGGCGCCGAGCCCTGGACCTTGAGGGTCAGGATCAGGTCGCCAGTCTTGGCATCGTCACCCACCTTGATCGACAGCGACTCCACCACGCCCGCCTTGGGCGCCGGAATTTCCATGCTGGCCTTGTCGGATTCCAAGGTGATCAGCGACTGGTCCGCCTCGACGCTGTCGCCGGCCTTGATCATGACTTCGATGACCTTGGCGCTGCCGCTGGAACCGATGTCCGGAATACGAACCTCCTCCACGGACTCGCCTGCAGTTTCGGCCGGTGCTTCTGCGGCCTGCTCGGTCAGCTTCTCCTTGGCCGGGCCTTGTGCCTGGCTGGCCGGAGCACTGGCCGCTGCCGGCTTGCTCGAGGCGGTACCCTTGAGGATCAGGATCAGGTCGCCGGTACCGACTTCGTCGCCCACCTTGACCGAAATGCTCTCGACTACGCCAGCGGCTGGAGAGGGGATCTCCATGCTGGCCTTGTCGGACTCGAGAGTGATCAGCGGTTGCTCGGCGGCGATGGTATCGCCGGCCTTCACCGAAATCTCGATCACGCTGGCCTTGCCGGAGGAGCCGATGTCCGGAACCTTGATTTCCTGCGACTCGCCTTCCTCGGCGGAGGCTGAAGGATTGTCATCTCCCGGAGGCGTAGGTGCTTCGGCTTCATCAGTCGGGCCGCCAGTGCTGGCAGCGGCAGGCTCGGCCGCGGCTTGCGCCGGCGCTTCGCTGTCAGTTCCTTCTTCGCTTTCCAGCTCAAGTAGCTCGTCACCTTCTTTCAGGCGGTCGCCGAGCTTGACCTTCAAGGCCTTCACGACGCCAGCCTTGGGTGCCGGGATTTCCATGCTGGCCTTGTCGGACTCCAGCGTCAGGATGCTCTGGTCCGCTTCGATACGGTCGCCGACCTTGACGAACAACTCGATTACTTCACCCTCACCGCTGCCGATGTCGGGTACGCGTATGGTTTCACTCACAATAGGTTCTCCTGTGCGCACGCAGCATCAGCAATCCAGCGGATTGCGCTTCTCGGGGTCGATACCGAACTCGGTGATGGCATTGGCCACCACGGTGCGTTCGATGGCGCCGCGATCGGCGAGTGCCTGCAGTGCCGCGACGGCAACCCAGCGGCGGTCGACTTCGAAGAAGTCACGCAGCTTGGCGCGCGAGTCGCTGCGGCCGAAGCCGTCAGTGCCGAGCACCTGGTATTCGCGCGACGGAACCCACTGACGAATCTGATCGGCGAACAGCTTCATGTAGTCGGTCGAGGCCACTACCGGGCCTTCGCGGCCTTCCAGGCACTGCTCGACATAGCTCTTGCGCGGCTCCTCGGTCGGGTGCAGACGGTTCCAGCGGTCGACCGCCAGGCCATCGCGGCGCAGCTCGTTGAAGCTGGTTACGCTCCAGACGTCGGCGCCGACGCCCATCTTGGCGAGGATGTCCACCGCAGCACGCACTTCACGCAGGATGGTGCCGGAACCCAGCAGCTGTACGCGGTGCTTGAAGTCGCCCCTGGCTTCCTCGAGCAGGTACATGCCCTTGATGATGCCGTCCTCGACACCCTGCGGCATGGCCGGCTGCTGGTAGTTCTCGTTCATCACGGTGATGTAGTAGTAGACGCTCTTCTGCAGTTCCATCATCTCGTGCATGCCGTGATGCATGATCACCGCCAGCTCGTAACCGTAGGTGGGGTCATAGCTGCGGCAGTTGGGGATGGTGCTGGCGAGGATGTGGCTATGGCCGTCCTCGTGCTGCAGGCCTTCGCCGTTCAGGGTGGTGCGTCCGGAGGTGCCACCGAGCAGGAAACCGCGGGTCTGGGCATCGCCGGCCGCCCAGGCCAGGTCGCCGATCCGCTGGAAGCCGAACATCGAATAGAAGATGTAGACCGGCAGCATCGGCTGGTTGTAGTTGCTGTAGGCGGTACCCGCCGCGATGAATGAGGAGAAGGCACCCGCTTCGTTCAGGCCTTCCTGCAGGATTTGACCATCCTTTTCTTCGCGGTAATACATCACCTGGTCGCGGTCGACCGGCTCATAAAGCTGCCCCACCGGGGAATAGATACCCAGCTGACGGAACATGCCTTCCATGCCGAAGGTGCGGGCCTCGTCGGCGAGGATCGGCACGATGCGCTTGCCGAGATCCTTGTCCTTCACCAGCTGCGAGAGAATCCGGCCGAAGGCCATGGTGGTGGAAATCTCGCGATCACCGGAACCGTCGAGCACGGCTTTGAGGGTGTCCAATGGCGGCGTCGGGATGCTGAAGCTCTTCGGCCGGCGCTGCGGCAGCGAGCCACCGAGTTTCTCGCGGCACTTGCGCAGGTAGCGCATCTCGGCGCTGTCTTCGGCCGGGCGGTAGAACGGCAGTTCTTCGAGCTGCGAATCGTTGACCGGGATGTCGAAGCGGTCGCGGAATTTCTTCAGGCTGTCGATATCGACTTTCTTGGTGTTGTGGGCGATGTTCTTCGCCTCTCCGGCACCGGTGCCGTAGCCCTTGATGGTCTTGGCCAGGATGACTGTCGGCTGGCCCTTGTGGTTGACCGCCTGGTGGTAAGCGGCATAGACCTTGTACGGATCGTGGCCGCCGCGGTTGAGCTTCCAGACTTCCTCGTCGGACATGCTCTCGACACGCTTGAGCAGCTCAGGGTCGGCACCGAAGAAATGCTTGCGCACATAGGCGCCGTCTTTGGCCTTGTAGTTCTGGTATTCGCCGTCGATGGCTTCGTCCATGCGGCGCTGCATGCGGCCGTCTTCGTCGGCGGCGAACAGTGGGTCCCACAGGCGGCCCCAGACGACCTTGTTGACGTTCCAGTTGGCGCCTTTGAATACGCCTTCCAGCTCCTGGATGATCTTGCTGTTGCCGCGTACCGGACCGTCCAGACGCTGCAGGTTGCAGTTGATGACGAACACCAGGTTGTCGAGATTTTCACGGCCGGCCAGGGAAATGGCGCCGAGGGTTTCCGGCTCGTCGCACTCGCCGTCACCGATGAAGCACCAGACGCGCTGCTTGCCTTTCGGGATGAAGCCGCGGTTTTCCAGGTACTTCATGAAGCGTGCCTGGTAGATCGCAGTGATCGGGCCGAGACCCATGGACACGGTCGGGAACTGCCAGAAGTCCGGCATCAGGTGCGGATGCGGGTAGCTCGACAGGCCCTGTCCGTCCACTTCCTGGCGGAAGTTGAGCATCTGGTCTTCGCTCAGGCGGCCTTCGAGGAAGGCGCGGGCGTAAATGCCAGGGGAGGCATGCCCCTGATAGTAGATCAGGTCGCCGCCGTGCTCTTCCGTTGGGGCCTGGAAGAAATAGTTGAAACCGATGTCGTAGAGGGTCGCGCTGGAGGCGAAGGTGGAGATGTGCCCACCCAGATCCGGATCCTTGAGGTTGGCGCGCATCACCATCGCCAGTGCGTTCCAGCGGACCAGGGAGCGAATACGGCGCTCCATGAACAGGTCGCCAGGCATCTTGGCTTCGCGGGTGACGGGGATGGTATTGCGGTACGGCGTGGTGATGCCGTAGGGCAGGGGGGTGCCGCTACGTGTGGCCAGTTCACCCATCCGGGTCATCAGGTAGTGAGCGCGGTCTTCACCCTCGCGGTCGAGGACGGACTCGAGGGCGTCCAGCCATTCCTGGGTTTCGACGGGATCGAGATCTTGCATGGCTTGCTCCATGGCGGAAAGGCTTCCAGAATCGGTTGCCTGTTCGCGACCGGCTTTGTGGGCCGGTGCGTGTAATGTTCTTGGACGAGTGCCGGGGGTAGGACCGGGCGTCTGTAGTTTTACTACAAAATGACGTCGGGATCAGCCCCCTGAAATACTCTTTAGTAGTAAAACTACAGATCAGCGGCGCTGGCATTTTCCTGAGAAAGGCATCTGCGAGGCTCTGAATCGCGCGGTTTCACTGTGTTGCTGTGAAGGAAACCTCAATGAGTCTGCCATCGCTGGTTGCATTGCCGCCCTCGCTTCTGCCTTTTGTCAGTCGTGCCGAAGAGTCGTTCCTCGCTGCTGCCGGCAGCCTGTCGGATGCCATTGCGGCACGTTGCCGCGCCTGGCTGGTGGAGCAGCGCGAGGCGTTCGGCCGGGTCTGTGCGGCGAGCGACTTCGTCAGCGAACAGGTTAGTCGAGATCCGCAGATGCTGCTGCAGCTGGCCGAGCTGGGCTGGCTGGACAGATCGCTCGCGCCGGCCGAGATGCGTGACGCACTGAGCGAGCAGGTCGCCGCGTGCGACAGCGAGGATGCCCTGGCGCTGACCTTGCGCCGCTTCCGGACCCGCCAGCAGGTGCGGATCATCTGGCGCGACCTGACCCGTCAGGCCGACCTTGCCGAAACCTGTCGCGACCTTTCCGATCTCGCCGATGCGTCGGTCGATCTGGCGTATCACTGGCTGTACACACGCCATTGCGAGCAGTTCGGCGTACCCACCGGGCGTCGCAGCGGCAACCCGCAACACATGGTCATCCTTGGCATGGGCAAGCTGGGCGCCCATGAGCTGAATCTGTCCTCGGACATCGACCTGATCTTCGGGTACCCCGAGGGGGGCGAAACCGTGGGTGCCAAGCGCTCGCTGGACAATCAGGAGTTCTTCGTCCGGCTCGGTCAGCGGCTGATCAAGTCGCTGGACGCCATCACCGTCGATGGCTTCGTCTTCCGCGTCGATATGCGCCTACGCCCGTACGGTTCGTCCGGTCCGCTGGTCTACAGCTTCAACGCGCTGGAACAGTACTACCAGGACCAGGGGCGTGACTGGGAGCGCTACGCGATGATCAAGGCGCGTGTCATCGGTGGCGACCAGCAGGCCGGCAAGGAGCTGCTGGAAATGCTGCGGCCGTTCGTCTATCGGCGCTACCTTGATTTCTCCGCCATCGAAGCGCTGCGCACCATGAAGCAGCTGATCCAGCAGGAAGTGCGGCGCAAGGGCATGGCTTCGAATATCAAGCTGGGTGCCGGTGGCATCCGCGAGGTGGAGTTCATCGCCCAGGCGTTTCAGCTGATTCACGGCGGGCGCGATCTCAGCCTGCAGCAGCGGCCGTTGCTCAAGGTGCTGGCTACCCTGGAAGGTCAGGGCTATCTGCCGGGTGCGGCGGTGAAGGAGCTGCGCGAAGGCTATGAGTTTCTGCGCTATACCGAGCATGCGCTGCAGGCCATCGCTGATCGCCAGACGCAGATGCTGCCGGAGACTGAGGTCGACTGCGCGCGGGTCGCCTTCATGCTCGGTTTCGACAGCTGGCAGGCCTTCCACGAGCAGCTGTTGCACTGGCGTGGGCGTATCGACTGGCATTTTCACCAGGTTATCGCCGACCCGGACGAGGACGAGAATGCCGAAGGCGAGGCGCTGGTCGGCGGCGAGTGGTTGCCGCTGTGGGAGCAGGACTGGGACGAAGAGTTCGCCTGTCGACAGCTGTCCGAAGCCGGGTTCCGTGATGGCCAGGTTGCCTGTCAGCGCCTTGCCGCGCTGCGCAATGCCAGTCAGGTCAGGACCATGCAGCGTCTCGGCCGCGAGCGTCTGGATGCCTTCATTCCTCGTTTGCTGGCGCAGGCTGTCGAGCAGGACGACCCGGATCTGGTGCTCGAGCGCGTGCTGCCATTGGTCGAGGCGGTGGCCCGGCGTTCGGCCTATCTCGTATTGCTGACCGAAAATCCCGGCGCGCTGCAGCGCTTGCTCGAACTCTGCGCGGCCAGCCCGTGGGTCGCCGAGCAGATCGCGCGGTTCCCGTTGCTGCTCGACGAATTGCTCAATGCCGGGCGGCTGTACAGCCCACCGCTGGCGCCGGAGCTGGCTGCCGAGTTGCGTGAGCGGCTGATGCGTATTCCCGAGGATGACCTCGAGCAGCAGATGGAGGCGCTGCGTCATTTCAAGCTGGCGCATCGCCTGCGCGTCGCAGCCTCGGAGATCGCCGGGACGCTGCCGTTGATGAAGGTCAGCGACTACCTGACCTGGCTGGCGGAGGCCATTCTGCAGGAAGTGCTGACCCTGGCCTGGCGCCACACTGTCGCACGTCATGGTCAGCCGCAGCGCAGCGACGGCAAGCTGTGCGATCCGGCCTTCGTCATCGTCGGTTACGGCAAGGTCGGCGGGATCGAGCTCGGTCACGGTTCCGACCTGGACCTGGTGTTCATCCATGACGGCGACCCTGCCGCCGAGACCAATGGCGCCAAGCCCATCGACACCGCGCAGTTCTTTACCCGTCTCGGTCAGCGCATCATTCATCTGCTGACCACCCAGACCACCTCCGGCCAGCTGTACGAGGTGGACATGCGCCTGCGTCCGTCCGGCGCTTCCGGGCTGCTGGTCAGCTCCCTCGGCGCCTTCGAGCGCTACCAGGGCCAGGAAGCCTGGACCTGGGAGCACCAGGCGCTGGTGCGTGCGCGGGTGCTGGTTGGCTGTCCGCAGTTGACCGCCGACTTCGAGCGGGTGCGCGCCGGTGTGCTCGGTCGTGAGCGTGATCTGGATGCGCTGCGTCGCGAAGTCAGCGACATGCGCGCGAAGATGCGCGACAACCTCGGGACTCGCGCGACACATGCGGGGACTGCCGAGCAAGCCTTCGGCGGCGCGGCCGAGTTCAATCTCAAGCAGGACGCCGGTGGTATCGTGGATATCGAATTTATGGTGCAATACGCGGCTTTGGCGTGGTCGCACCAGCATCCCGAACTGCTGCGCTATACCGATAACATCCGCATTCTCGATGGGTTGGAGCAGGCCGGGTTGATGACCGGCGATGAGGTTCGGCTGCTGCAGGATGCCTACAAGGCCTACCGCGCCGCAGCGCACCGGCAATCACTGCAGAAGCAGCCCGGAGTGGTGAGTGGGGATCAATTCCACGACGAGCGCCGCGCTGTCATGCGTATCTGGCGTGAGTTGGGCCTAAGCTGAGCCCCTCGTCGGGCTACTGGCAAATTCGAATTCTGAGGAGCTGGCAACGATGTCGATGGCCGATCGTGATGGCGTCATCTGGTATGACGGCGAACTGGTGCAGTGGCGTGATGCGACCACCCATGTGCTGACCCATACCCTGCACTACGGCATGGGCGTATTCGAAGGCGTACGCGCCTACAACACCCCGGACGGCACGGCGATCTTCCGCCTGCAGGCGCACACTGACCGCCTGTTCGATTCGGCACACATCATGAACATGCCGATGCCGTACTCGAAGGAAGAGATCAACGAAGCGACCCGCGCCGCCGTGCGCGAGAACAACCTGGAAAGCGCCTACATCCGCCCGATGGTGTTCTACGGAAGCGAAGGCATGGGCCTGCGCGCCAGCGGCCTGAAAGTGCACGTGATCGTCGCCGCCTGGCACTGGGGCGCCTACATGGGCGACGAAGCGCTGGAACTGGGCATCAAGGTGCGCACCAGCTCCTTCACCCGTCACCACGTCAACATCACCATGACCCGCGCCAAGTCCAACGGTGCCTACATCAACTCGATGCTGGCCCTGCAGGAAGCCATTTCCGGTGGCGCTGACGAAGCGTTGATGCTGGATCCTGAAGGCTACGTGGCCGAAGGTTCGGGCGAGAACATCTTCATCATCAAGGATGGCGTGATCTACACCCCGGAAGTGACCGCCTGCCTGAATGGCATCACTCGTGGCACCGTGCTGACCCTGGCCGGCGAGCACGGCCTGAAGGTGGTCGAGAAGCGCATCACCCGCGACGAGGTCTATATCGCCGACGAAGCCTTCTTCACCGGAACTGCCGCAGAGGTGACGCCGATTCGCGAAGTCGATGGCCGCGCCATCGGCATCGGTCGTCGTGGCCCAGTGACCGAAAAGTTGCAGAAGGCCTACTTCGATCTGGTCTCCGGCAAGACCGCTGCTCATGCCGAATGGCGGACACTGGTCAAGTAAGCGCAGGCGCCAAGCTGCACGCGGCCGATGGTTTGCCGCTTGCAGCTTGAGGCTCGTGGCTTGAAGCTGCCCTTATGAATATTCTGATTGTGGGACCCAGCTGGGTTGGCGACATGGTGATGGCGCAGACGTTGTTCGTCTGCCTGAAACAGCGCCATCCCGACTGCCAGATCGACGTGCTGGCGCCCGAGTGGAGCCGGCCGATTCTCGAGCGCATGCCCGAGGTGCGTCAGGCGCTGAGCTTTCCGGTAGGGCATGGTGTGCTCGACATGGCGACCCGGCGCAAGGTGGCGCAGAGTCTGCGTGGTCAGTATGAGCAGGCGATCCTCTTGCCCAATTCGTTGAAGTCGGCGCTGGTGCCGTTCTTCGCCGGTATTCCCAAGCGCACCGGCTGGCGCGGCGAAATGCGCTTCGGCCTGCTCAACGACATGCGCAAGCTCGACAAACAACGCTATCCGCTGATGATCGAACGCTTCATGGCGCTGGCGTTCGAGCCGGGCGCCGAGTTGCCCAGACCGTATCCGAACCCTTCGCTGCGTATCGATCCCGTGACTCGCGATGTGGCACTGGCACGTTTCGGCCTGAGCCTGGATCGTCCGGTACTGGCGCTCTGTCCAGGTGCCGAATTTGGCGAGTCCAAGCGCTGGCCGGCCGAGCACTTCGCCAAAGTCGCCGAGCTGAAGATTCGCGAGGGCTGGCAAGTCTGGCTGTTCGGCTCGAAAAACGACCACCCGGTGGGCGAGGAAATCCTCGCTCGATTGATTCCTGGGTTGCGCGAAGAGGCGGTGAACCTGGCCGGCGAGACCAGCCTGGCCGAGGCTATCGATCTGCTCTCCTGCGCTGACGCAGTGGTGTCCAACGACTCCGGGCTGATGCACGTGTCAGCCGCGCTGGGCCGGCCTCTGGCTGCAGTCTATGGCTCGACGTCACCGGCCTTCACCCCGCCGCTTTCCGAGCAGGTCGAGGTTGTGCGGCTGGGTCTCGACTGCAGCCCCTGTTTTGAACGCACCTGCCGCTTCGGCCACAACAACTGCATGCGCGAGCTGAAGCCGCGCGCGGTGATCGAGGCGCTGGATCGCCTGGCCCCGCAGTCAGTTGAGGTGCGCTGATTGAAGGTCCTGCTGGTCAAGACCTCGTCGTTGGGCGATGTCGTGCATACCCTGCCGGCGCTGACCGATGCGCAGCGGGCGCTGCCTGGCATCCAGTTCGACTGGGTCGTGGAGGAGAGCTTCGCCGAGATCCCGGCCTGGCATCCAGCGGTGGCGCAGGTGATTCCGGTGGCGATTCGTCGCTGGCGCAAACATCCGATCAATACCCTACGCAGCGGCGAGTGGCGACGCTTCAAGGCGCGCCTGCGCGAAAGTCGTTATGACCTGGTGATTGATGCCCAGGGCTTGCTCAAGAGCGCCTGGCTGACCCGCTACGTCAAGGCGCCGGTCGCCGGGTTGGACCACGATTCGGCCCGCGAGCCGCTGGCGACACGCTTCTATGATCGGTGCTATGCCGTGCCGCGTGAGCAGCATGCGCTGGAGCGGGTGCGTCAGCTGTTCGCTCAGGCGCTCGGTTACCCGCTGCCGCAGGATGTTGCCGACTACGGCCTGAATCGCGAGCAGATGGCCGCGCCCAGCGATCAGCCGTATCTGCTGTTTCTGCACGGCACCACTTGGCCTAGCAAGCACTGGCCGGAAACCTACTGGCGCGAACTGGCCGAACGCATGAGCGATTTCGGCTGGGCGATCCGCCTGCCGTGGGGCAATGCCGAAGAGAAGGCGCGCGCCGAGCGTATCGTCAGCGGCGTGGCCAACGCAGCGGTGCTGCCCAAGCTGAATCTGGCCGGCGTTGCACGGGTCATCGCTGGTGCGCGGGCTTGCGTCGCAGTGGATACCGGCCTCGGCCATCTGGCCGCGGCGCTGGATGTGCCGAGCATTTCGCTTTATGGTCCGACCCTGCCCGGGCGGGTCGGGGCCTATGGGCGCTCGCAGGTGCACCTGTGCGCCGGCGGGCCGAACGCCGGTCGCGGTGATCGGCACAAGCCCTGTTTCGACGATCTGCGCCCTGAGCGCGTCGTCACCGAACTGAAAGCCCTGCTGCGGGCCCCGGAGTCCGTCTGATGCAACTGGCCTTCATTCTCTACAAGTATTTTCCCTTCGGCGGGCTGCAGCGCGACTTCATGCGCATTGCCCTCGAATGCCAGCGTCGCGGCCACGCGATCCGCGTCTACGCGATGATCTGGGAAGGTGATGTGCCCGAGGGCTTCGAGGTGCTGATCGCGCCGGTCAAGGCGCTGTTCAATCACACCCGCAACGAGCGTTTCACTGCCTGGGTCGAGGCCGATCTGGCGCGGCGGCCGGTGGACCGGGTGATCGGCTTTAACAAGATGCCGGGACTCGACGTGTATTACGCCGCCGACCCCTGCTTCGAGGACAAGGCGCAGACCCTGCGCAATCCTATCTACCGCCGCTGGGGTCGCTACAAGCACTTCGCCGAGTACGAGCGCGCGGTGTTTGCGCCCGAGGCGAAGACCGAAATCCTGATGATCTCCGAGGTGCAGCAGCCGCTGTTCGTCAAACACTACGGCACGCCCGCCGAACGCTTTCACCTGTTGCCGCCGGGCATCGCCCAGGATCGCCGCGCGCCGGCCAATGCCGCGCAGATCCGTGCCGAGTTTCGCGAGGAATTCGAGGTGCGGCCCGAGGAGTTGCTGCTGGTACAGATCGGTTCCGGTTTCAAGACCAAGGGTCTGGACCGCAGCCTCAAGGCGCTTGCCGCATTGCCGCGCGAACTGAGTCAGCGCACCCGGCTGCTGGTGATCGGCCAGGACGATCCCAAGCCGTTCAAGCTGCAGGCCAAGACGCTGGGCGTTTCCGGCATGGTCGAATTCCTCAAGGGGCGCAGCGATATACCGCGGTTCCTGCTGGGCGCCGATCTGCTGATCCATCCAGCCTACAACGAGAACACCGGTACCGTACTGCTGGAAGCGCTGGTCGCCGGGCTGCCGGTGCTGGTCACCGATGTATGTGGCTATGCGCACTACATTACCGACGCCGACTGCGGTCGCGTGGTACCCAGCCCCTTCGAGCAGCAGGTGCTCGACCAGATGCTGGCGCAGATGCTGGCCGATGATCAGCAACGCGCGGTCTGGAGTCGCAATGCGCTGACGTTCGCCGGCACGGCGGACCTTTATTCGATGCCGCAGAAGGCGGCAGACGTGATTCTCGGGGCAAGCGCATGAGCGCTACAGCTCGGTCAGCGCCCTGCCGATTGGCGGAGGCTCCATGCGCCTGATGCTATTGGAGCCGTTCAAAAGCCTCTGGCACGGCGAGGACCCGTTCGTCGAAGTCGAGCGTCTCGACGGGCAGGTGTACCGCGAGCTGGAGGGGCGACGCACGCTGCGTACCGAAGTCGACGGGCAGGGTTACTTCGTCAAGATCCACCGTGGTATCGGTTGGGCGGAAATCGCCAAGAACCTGCTTACGGCAAAGGCGCCCGTCCTTGGTGCGGGCCAGGAATGGCGAGCGATCCAGCGGTTGCACGAAGTGGGTGTGCCGACCATGACCGCGGTGGCTTACGGCGAACGCGGAGCCAATCCGGCCAGCCAGCATTCGTTCATCATCACCGAAGAACTGGCCCCGACCGTCAGCCTCGAGGACTTCACGGCCGACTGGCTGGAACAGCCACCCGCACCGTCGCTCAAGCGCGCCCTTATCGCCGAAGTCGCCCGCATGGCTGGCACCATGCATCGCGCCGGCGTCAATCATCGCGACTTCTACATCTGCCACTTTCTGCTGCATACCAACAAACCGGTGACGGCAAGCGATTTCCGCCTGTCGCTGATCGATCTGCACCGTGCACAGGTCCGCGCCACCACGCCCCCCCGCTGGCGCAACAAGGACTTGGCGGGGCTGTACTTCTCGGCAATCGAGATCGGCCTGACCCGCGGCGACAAGCTGCGCTTTCTTCGCGAATACTTCCAGCGACCACTGCGCGAGATTCTGCGTGACGAAGCGACCTTGCTGAGCTGGCTGGAAGGCAAGGCGGAACGGCTATACAGACGCAAGCAGCGTTATGGGGATGTACTCTGATGGCGTGCTGGACTCTGCTGCCGGCCTACACCGTGCTTGCCGATGACTTTGCCAGTCTGGATGCCGTCTTTGCCCTGCAGGGGGAGCGGCTGACCTCTGACCCGCTGTCGGAAGTGATTCGCATCGAGCGCAACGGCGTGCGCTATTACGTCAAACGCTACTGGGGTGCCGGCAAGGGCCTGCGACGTTTTATCGGTCGGCCACGGGTCAAGGCTGAATGGCAGAACCTCAAGCTGTTTCACCGCTGGGGCATACCGACAGCGCCAATCGTGGCGTACGGTCTGGAGCGTCGCGCTGGTCTGTTCCTGCGTGGGGCGCTTATTACGCGCGAGCTGGAGCAGACCGAAGACCTGGCCTTGCTCGCAAAAAACCATGACGCTCGCCTCAAGGATCCGCGCTGGGTACGGGAAGTCAGTCAACAGGCGGCGCACTCGACACGCACCATGCACGAACACCGCTTTGCCCATAACGATCTCAAATGGCGCAATCTGTTGGTCGATCCGCAGCGTCGCCTGTACCTGATCGATTGTCCGACCGGCTCGTTCTGGCGCGGGCCGTTCCTGCAGCATCGCATCGTCAAGGACCTGGCCTGTCTGGACAAGGTTGCGAAATATCATCTGAGTCAGACCCAGCGTCTGCGTTTCTATCTGCGGTACGCCCAGCGCGAACGGCTGACGGCGAACGACAAGCCGCGCATCCGCCAGATCGTGCATTACTTTCAGGGACGAGAATGAACGATTTCATTGCCGAGAATGATCGGGCAGTGCTCGAAAGCAATGGCCTTGCCAGCTTTGATGCGCTCTGGGCGCTCCGGCTGGAAGCGGTGGACGAACCCAATACCGAGCGCGGAGGCTGGAGCAGTGTCTACCGGCTGGAACTGGGCGAGACGGCTTATTACCTTAAGCGCCAGAGCAACCATCTGACCCGCAGTCTGCGGCATCCCCTTGGCGAGCCCACATTCGCCCGCGAGTTTCGCAACATCCGACGCTATCAACAGCTGGGCATTCCGACCCTGCGGGCAAGCTTTTTTGGTTGTCGCAGGCTCGCTGGCGAGCAGCGGGCGATTCTGCTGACGCGGGCGCTGGATGGCTGGGAGGATCTGGATGACTGGTTGAAGCGCTGGCCGCAACTGGGCGAGGCCCACCGGCAGGCAATCACTCGCGCTGTCGGCGAACTGGCTCGCGACCTTCATCAGGCCGGGCAGGTACACGGTTGCTTCTATCCCAAGCATGTTTTCCTGCGTGAGCTGGACGGTCGCTGGCAGGCTTGCCTGATCGACCTGGAAAAGACCCGTCCCCTTCTGTTGGGGCGGCGGGATCGGATCAAGGATCTGGAGCCGCTGGTCCGTCGTGCGCGCTGTATGGGGGAGGAGGGTGTGCGGGGCTTGCTGGCCGCCTATCTGGATGATCAGCGAGCTGTCGAATCCTGGTTCCAGCGACTTGTTCAGCGCCGCAAGAACAAGGAAGCACGCGGATGAATCTGTCTGCTCTGGCCTCCGCCGGGCGAATGCCGGCCTTGCCGATACGACTGGCACTACCCGATTCCGGCGTGCTTGATATCACCTGCTGGCTGCGCGTGTTGCCGGGGCAGCGTTATGTCGGTCGGGCCGTATGGAACGGGCGCAAGGTGCTGGCCAAGTTGCTGGTTGGCTCCAAGGCAGGCCGGCATTATCAGCGTGAGCGCGACGGTGCCGGCCTGCTGGCTGCCCAGGGGTTGCCGACTCCGGCGCTGGTGGCTGAGGGCTGGGAGGACGGCGAAGGTGGGTGGTTGCTGTTCGACTGGCTCGACGAAGCTGAAAGCCTCTGGGATGCCTGGCGCTCCGTTGCCGGTCAGCAGGTGCTTTCGGACGCCCAGCGAAGCGTGCTCGGGGAAGCACTTGAACTGATAGCGCAGATGCATGCGTGCGGGCTTTGGCAGGACGATCTGCACCTCGATAATCTGTTACGCACAAGCGAACAGCTGTTCGTCGTCGATGGCGGCGGAGTCAGGAGTGAGACGCCGGGCCGCCCACTGTCGCGCGACCGGGTGGTGGAGAATCTCGGGGTGTTCTTCGCCCAGTTACCTGCTGAGCTGGAGCCTTTCATCGAAGAGCTGCTGGTGCATTATCTGCTCGCCAACAGCGAGCATGCACTGCCGCTGGAAGCCTTGCTCAAAGAGATGCACAAGACGCGCAACTGGCGGCTGAACGACTATCTGAAAAAGGTCGCGCGCGACTGTAGCCTGTTCAGTGCGCGCATAGGGCCTTTCTGCGCCCAGGCGGTGCGGCGCGAAGAAGAAGCAAATCTGCAGTCGCTGCTCGCCGATCCTGATGCTTTCATGGCACAAGGCACGCTGTACAAGGGCGGCGGCACGGCCACGGTGGCGCGGGTCGAGCTGGATGGGCGGGCGCTGTTGGTCAAGCGCTACAACATTAAAAGCTTCCTGCACTGGCTCAAGCGTTTCTGGCGTCCGAGCCGGGCCTGGCACAGCTGGGTCGAAGGCAATCGTTTGGACTTCCTGGGTATCGCCACGCCCCGGCTGCTCGCGGTGAAGGAGCGGCGCTGGTTTTGGTTGCGTGGCAAGGCCTGGCTGATTACCGAGCTGCTTGCCGGAGAAGACCTGATTGCCCGCTGGCAGCCGTATCTGAACAGCATGCCTCCCGAAGAGGAGCTCCAGGCGCTGGATAGGCTTTTTGCCAGGCTGATTGGCGAGCGCATCAGCCACGGTGATCTCAAGGGGCATAACCTGTTCTGGGAGAACGGTCGCTGGACGCTGATCGATCTTGATGCGGTACAGCAGCACAGCAGTGCTGCTGCCTTTGCGCGTGGCTATGCACGGGATCGGGCGCGCCTACTGCGCAATTGGCCGTCTGATTCAGCACTGTATCGTCTGCTCGACGAGCGTTTGCCCCGGCTGTGAAGGCTCGATTCAGTGCGTGCCGTTCGGCGATGCGCCGTTCGTCCTGATGCTTCGAGGCGGGTCGAGCCGGTATAATTCGCGCTTTGCATGCGGCCACCCATTGGGGCCGTCTTTATTTGGTTCGTGATAGCATTCGGCTATCACCTGTTCAAGAGGCTTCTCCGTGGCCCTGACGATTCTCGGCTTGTCCGGCGCTCTCAGTCATGATCCTTCCGCAGCGCTTTATATCGACGGCAAACTCATCGCCGCCGTGGAAGAAGAGCGTTTCGTGCGCGACAAGCATGCCAAGAATCGCATGCCCTACGAGTCGGCAAAATTCTGCCTGGAGCAGGCCGGCATCAAGCCGTCGGACGTTGACGTGGTGGCGATTCCCTTTGCGCCCATCAGCATTCTCGAGAAGGCTCGCTGGCACTACGCCAAGCGCTACTGGTACGCCCCGGATCGTGCGCTGGACGCCATCCTCATGGGCAACCGGCGCTACTACCGCTACAAGAAGCGCATCGAGTGGTGCCTGCAGCAGCTCGGCTTCGACCTGAAAAAGGTCAAGCTGCAGCCGGTCGAGCACCACCTGGCTCACGCCTCCAGCGCCTATCACTGCTCGGGCTTTACCGAGAAGACCGCGATCCTCGGCATCGACGGCAAGGGTGAATACGCCACCACCTTCTTCGGGTGGGGCGAGAATGGCAAGATCCACAAGATCAAGGAATTCTACGACCCGGATTCCCTCGGCGGTCTCTACGGCGCGATCACTGAATACCTCGGTTTCGAGATGCTTGATGGCGAATTCAAAGTCATGGGCATGGCGCCCTATGGCGATGCGGCCAAGTACGACTTCTCCCGTTTGGCGTCCTTTGAGAGCGGCGAGCTGACCATCAACACCGACTACGCCAACGTCATCGGCTTCCGTCGCTACAAGGAAAAGGGCAAGGGTTACTACTTCTCGCCCAAGCTGATCGACTGGCTCGGTCCGAAGCGCGAAGGCGACATCGCTGACGATCCCTACATCCATTACGCCGCCAGCATGCAGGCGCTGTTCGAAAAGCTCGCGCTGCAGATGATGGACTATTACCTGGGCGACATCATTCGCGAGACCGGCAAGATTGCTTTCGCCGGCGGTTGCGCGCTCAACGTCAAGCTCAACCAGAAGATCATCGCCCGCGACGACGTCAAAGAGCTGTTCGTCCAGCCTGCCTCCGGCGATGCCGGGACCGCGGTTGGTGCGGCTGCCTACGTCTCCCACCAGCGCGGTGTACCGGTGGAAAAGATGGAGCACGTCTATCTCGGCCCGTCTTATTCCAACGAAGATGTCATCGCGGCCTGTGCCCGGCACCCCAACCAGCCGGTGTTCAAGCAGATCACCAACACCCCTGAGCGCATTGCCAGGATCATGGCGGACGGAAACCCCGTGGCCTGGTTCCAGGGGCGCATGGAGTTCGGCCCGCGCGCCCTTGGCGGCCGTTCGATCATCGGCTGTCCGAGCGTGCCGGGCGTGGCCGATCGCATCAACGAGCAGATCAAGTTCCGCGAGCGCTGGAGACCCTTCTGCCCATCCATGCTCGATACCGTTGCATCACAAATGCTCAAGGTCGATCACCCCAGCCCGTTCATGACCTTCACCTTCGAGGTCAACGAGGGCTGGAAGGAGCGCGTTGGTGAAGTGGTTCACGAGGATGGCACGTCGCGCGCCCAAGTACTGGAGCGCCGGCACAATCCGCGCTGGTACGACCTGATGCTGGAACTCGAAAAGCTGACCGGCAATGGCGTGTCGCTGAACACCTCGCTGAACCGCCGCGGCGAGCCGATGATCTGTTCGCCAACCGATGCGCTGAACATGTTTTATGGCTCGGATCTGCAGTACCTGATCATGGAGGACATTCTCGTGGTCAAGGACGAGAAGGATTGGTATGACGGCGTCTGAACTCATCCTGATCAGTATAGTCATCCCTACATACAACTACGGCCACCTGCTGCCGCGCGCACTTGATTCAGTGCTCGGCCAGATGGCCAATGATGTCGAGCTGATCGTGGTTGACGATGGCTCATGTGACAACACGAACGAGGTGCTTGCCACGTACGCAACGCGGTGCCCACGCCTGCATGCGATCCATCAAGCTAACGCTGGCGCTGCGGCTGCGCGCAACCGTGGCATCCGCGAAGCGCATGGGCGTTACGCTCTGCTACTGGACGCCGACGATGAACTGCTCCCGAATGCGTTGGACACTTTGCGTAGCGTAGTGAAGATTAAGCCAGAGGCTGGAATGGTTCTCGGCGCCCAACTTTCTGTTTTCCCTGATGGGCGTGAGCGGCTACGTTTGGCTAGTCCTGTGCCAGTGGCCAGTCCTCGGGAGCTAACGCGGTTATATCTTCTACAGAAGCGAATTTCTATTTCCCATTGCTGTTCGCTGTTTCGTCGAGACTTGCTCCTTCAGCGTCCTTATCCCGAACAGCTTCGCAATGGGGAGGACATTCCGGTGTTCGCGTATTTGCTTGTAAGTGCTCCAGTGGCAACAACTGACGTGCCATTGGCGAAGATTTACAAGCACGCCGACAGCTTGCGGCACAGTAGAGATAAGGAGGAAGCGTATGCGCTTAGCATTGTGCATGAAGTATTCGAGCACCTGCCCGTAGAGTGTCAGTCCTTACGCAAACGCTATGCCGCGCAGCGTTATCTCTCACTATTCCGGGCTGCCCTCAACGCGGGAGATCGCGCACAGGCACGCCGCTTCTACAGTAAAGCGATACGCTTGAATCCTAGCCAGTCACTGCGCTGGAGTTATCTGAGCAAGGCACTACGCATGCTTTTCGGAGGCTGAGATGCGGATCTTGGTACTCAGCACTTCGCCGCGTCAGCCCGATAATCATCTTCTATGGGAAGGCTTGTCAAAATTTGCAGACGTAGAAATTCACTACTTTAGTAAGCAGGAGCAAAAAAGGATTGGTGCCTTGCTAAGGAAGTTTGATTTTTCTGCTTACGATCGTGTGGTCTGCGATCTTTTGTTTCGGTATCTAGTCCGTGAGTGGCGTCTTCTCTCACGAATTAGGGGGCTGTTAATATATGAAGAGGATGCCTGTCAGGAGTTTATAGAAAGCTCCAAATGGAAGGGTTCTTTCACCAAGTTTTATCGCAAGGTGCCGCATGCGCGCATCGTAATTACTGGCTTCAGGGTGTGTCAGCGGTATAGAGAATCGGGCATTGATGCTCATTTTTTGCCTAAGGGGTTTGATAGCTCTAAGCTATATGACATGGGGTTGGAGCGTGACATTCCGTTGGGTTTCGTCGGGCGTTTAGATAGCGAGACGTATCAGGCGCGAAAAGAATTCCTGTTGTGGGCTGAGCGACGTCATGGGCTTAGAATTTTACGTGCAGCACCCGGTGACGATTATCGTAATTTATTGAATCGAATAAGAGTCTTCGTTAGCGCCGATATTGGACTCGGTGAGTATATGGCCAAGAATTTTGAAGCGATGGCCTGTGGTTGTGCTCTGCTAGCCTTTCGGCAAGGGCATGGCGAAGAAGAAGCCCTGGGTATTAAGTCGGGCGAACAGGTGATGCTGTACGAGAATCAGCAACAATTCGAACTGCTTGTTGCGCAGCTGTCTTCAGATCAGAACCTTGTAAGCGCGCTTTCAAGTAAAGGTAAAGCGATGGCGATTCAGCGTTTTGATTATGCTGCACAAAGCGCGGAGTTTTTCGCGATATTGGCTGCGTTCGAACCTGTGCCTAGGGTTTTTCGTACCCGGCAGTGGTTGCGTAGGCTTGGGCTAGGAGGTGGGCGTGGCAATTAAGCTGTATTGGCACAGAGGTGCGGGCCGAACAGATAGCAGTAAGCAGAACTTTGGCGACTATCTGTCACCACTGATAGTGGAGGCGGTTTCGGGGCGCTCCGTGAAGTATGCCTCGCTCAAAGAAGCGGAGTTGATGGCAATCGGAACGATTCTCGCCAACGAGCACAAGGCCAAGCGCTTTGGATTCAAACGGCGAATACATATATGGGGCTCTGGGTGCGGACAGTCGGGTGAGCGCTTCAGCGAGCGGCATTACTATCACGCTGTTCGTGGAAGTGAGACGCTCCAGCGCATTGCCGGTTCAGGATTGACGCCGGCATTGGGAGATCCTGGTCTACTTGCCGAGATGCTTGTTAAGCGTCCAGCGCAAAAACAATACAAGATAGGTTTTGTGCCCCACTACGTTGATCGCGCCAATCCTTCATCAGTCGCCTTTACTGCGATGGGCGGTGTTCATCTTATTAGTGTGTTCGATGAGCCACGGGAAGTTCTGCGTCAGATTGCAGCTTGCGAGTTCATAGTCTCTTCCAGTCTACATGGCTTGGTTGTTGCAGATGCTTATGGTGTTCCGAACGTTAGAGTTCGCCTTTCGGCGGGGTTGATAGATGAACTTAAGTTTGACGACTATTATTCTGCGTTCGGTCTCCGGGCGCCAGAGTGCTTGAGCGCCGACGAGCTTAAGCCCTTGGCTACCGAGTTCGAACGTTTGAGCGAAGGCTATTGTCGGCCGGGCCTATCAGATATCCAAAAAGATTTAATAAAAAAATTTCCTGAACTCTAGAGCTTGGCAAAATGAATATTTACACTATCGAATACTCTGGTAAGTCTTTTGAGGGCTGGTCAAATCTTGGGGACGATATTCAGTCGCTGGCGGCAAAAAGGCTTTTGCCGCGGGTGGATGGTAGTATTTCTCGTGAAAAACTTAAGCACCCAGTAACTCCCGGGGTGCTTTCCATGAATGGATATTTTTTGGGCGGTGTCGAATGGCCGCCTGCGCCAGAGCTGGTTCCTTTGTTTTTTGCTTTCCATGTAACACCGGGCTCTGTTGCCCAGGTCTGCTCTCCAGATGGTATCGCTTATCTCAAAAAGCACGAGCCGATTGGTTGCAGGGATCGAGGAACTATGGAGTTACTAAAACGCCATGGTGTGGACGCTTTCTATAGCAAGTGTGTGACTTTGACGCTGCCTCGCAGAGAGCGGGAGCCGGAGAACGGGCGAGTCTATATGGTTGGCTTGAGCAAGGGTGCGGAATCTACCGTGCCGCGCAGTATTCGTCGCCGTGCAGTTGTGGTCGATCAGGCCAAGCTGCGATTGCCGGCTCTGACTCCTGCATTGAAGGAGGAGTTATCCCAACATTTGCTTGATACATACAGTCGAACGGCTTCGCTCGTCATTACGTCAAAAATCCATTGTGCGATGCCCTGCATTGCTATGGGGATTCCCGTAGTATTTATTTATGATAAAAATAAAAAAGATGATTATCGGGTGAGTGTAGTCAAGGACTTGATTGGTATCAACTATGTGGAAGAGTCTGGGTTGGGTCGGGCTGTGTCTAACCGTTTGCGTTCGTTGAGAATTAATTGGTCTCCGGCGGCGCTCGAGTTTGAGGAGGAGAAAAAGAATATCAGGCTGGGCTATCTTGACGCTCTTGAACGGGCAAGAAAAAGCTTTGAAAGTATGCACGGAATGCCTTGCCGGCCTGACGCGGCTGCGCTGTCTTAAAGTTTTATTTTCTTTATATCCTATGCTCTGCCGGGTATGTGTAGGGGTTGGCCGTTCGCAGAAATTTATAAATAGCCGATACCTCAATGCACCCGATGCGGATGAGGGGTGGTGGGATAAGTAAATCGGCCAGCCGCGGCCCAATCACTGATTGCTGACAGAAAATAACCTAGACTCAGCCCGCAAGTTGGTTCGTCAGTGTCCGGTTTATCTATGCGCCCCGTGCAGGAAATGCCAGTACACTACCTAAGGCGGTGGGCTGCGTGGCCTAGCGACGGATGTTTCACTCGGCTGGAGCAGTACCACGAGCTTCATGCGTTTATCTGGGCCATGCAGGATGAGTCTGCCAAACAATGTGGTGTACACCTGCTAGAACCCTTGCCATACATATGCGATGGGCGATGTTGTTATGGCTGTGTCGAGGGTGTGTCACGTTATGTGGATGCAGACCGCCTGAGTGAGCGAGGTAAGCAATTCTTACGCCTTTGTCTACCCCAATATTTTCTAGATCGAGAGTGGTTGGGAGTTGATCGATGTGTCGGGAGGTATGGTTGAAGGTTTTTAGCTGGATGATGGCAGGAAGTTAAATCTTTAAGTAATTTCTTTTGTTGGGCTGATCGCTTGGCTTATTGTTTGATTGGTGTGCGTGCTTTAAGAAGGTTGTCTTGTGTGGTTTTATAAGCTGCAGAATGCAGGAATTGATTGGCTCTTTGGGTAGTATTTATATATCTTAATTTTCCGGAAGCATTTTTGATGTTGGCGATTAAATCTTGGGTAAATGGAAGGGTTGTGCTTGCATTTGTCTTTGGGATGTTCTGTCTAGCTTTTTATTCTCCGCTTTCGTCCAAGGCGGTCAATAATATTTTCTATGTTGGGCTGGCGCTGCCTATGTTGGTATGGGTCATGGTTCGCCCGAAAGCACTTTGGGAAAAAATGTATCCGCTGTCTTGGTTTTTCGCCTTGCTGGCCTTGATGGTGGTTTTGGATGCAGGGGATTGGGCTGATCTAAAGAAAGTACTCTACCTGTCGATGTTTTTCTTTTGTTTATTATATTTGTCTTCTCGTTATTGGTTCTTGCATGGTCCATTGTTGCTGTTTTCTGCTGGTAGTGTTGGAATTTTGCTTTTCACTTCGTTCGATTGGTTGTTGTTAGGGGTTGAGAGCGGGCGATGGGCGCGGTATGGGTATTTTTTGGGTGAGGCGATAAATCCAGTCTACTTTTCGTTATTAGTCGGATTTGCTTTGCTTTACTTGTGGATGTTTTATATGGTTGAGCGTCTTGAAACCCGCTCGCGGCTGTTATTACTGGCGGGGATTTTTGTGCTCAGTCTGTTGCAGGTGATCAATGCAAGCGTCTTTCAATCTCGTTCAACACTGCTCGGATATGCCTTGTTTTTCGTTTGTTTCCTTTTCTTCAAAAGAATGTTTTGGCTAGGGATTGGCGTGACTATGGCGTTGTTTGCCTTGGGTGTCTTGGTCGGTATAGATGACCTGCTTTTGCAGCGAGGCTTAAGTTATCGCCTGGATATCTGGCAAGCTGCATTGCAGCGTTTATATGCTGAGTGCAGCCTGTGGTGGGGCTGCGGCAGGGATCAAGGGTTGCTGCTAGGTCGTTTCTATCATCCCCATAGCGGCTATGTAGCCATGCTCTATCGCAACGGACTAATTGGAGCAGTGCTCTTGGTAGTGTTTGCCGTGCTATATCTGCGCAATGCTCGCAGAGAGGGGCGGCCGTGGTTGCTCTTGTCGCTCTTTGGATGGGGGAGTTTGTTTACCACCACCAGTGGCGTCTTCACGACACCTCAGCCTCTCTGGATCTATGTCTGGTTGCCGACATTTATGGCGATCATTGCTGGGCAGCGAGTGGTGGTGCATCAGTATCTGCTGGGTCGCTCTCAGTCAGCGCGTTCGTAGCAGCGAAGCAAGTCGTCCAGTGGAAAACTTTCCAGTCGCTTGCGCTTTAGATAGTGGCGCATGTGCTGGAAGTTTCGCTTAATTAGCCACTTGTTGAGCGGTCGGCGCTTGATTCGCAAATCAAGTATATCGATTAATCCAAAGTCGCCAGTAGGCAAACGCAAAATGTTACCTAAGTGTAAAGAGCGGAAGTAGATCCCCTGCTGGTGCAGACGCCGTATGAAGTAGGCGAGGGAATCCAGTATTTGCATAACCTGCCGTGGATCACTGATGAAAAGCTGTTCTATCGATTGCCCTGGAAGAGGCCGATAAAGGCAGCCGCTTAGGCCTCGAGCGCGATTAATCCAGAACGCGTCTACCACATGAGGTGCAGCTATGCCCAGCCGCTGGAGGTACTGTGCATTTTTATCGAATGTTCGTGCGGCGGGCTGCAGACGAGCCAGTATGGGATGGCGACGTGTGTGGAAGATCTTTAAAAACATGCCGTTTTCAAGCGCGACTACCTTGGGGCCACGGCCATCCTTTTCCAGCACGCTACCGCTGGCCAGCCAGCTTTCCAATTCCTGCGCTGTTACAATCCGCATCATTTCCTCTAGCTGTCTCATGGGGCTTGCCAAATGGCCAATTCTACCCAGCAATCGAGTGTGAAGGTCTATTTGCGATTGCTGCGCTATGTGATCCCCTATTGGGGGCTGTTCGCAATGAGCCTCCTCGGCTTCCTGCTCTTTGCCTCCACGCAGCCCGCGCTGGGCTACATCCTGAAGTTCTTCGTCGACGGGTTGAACAATCCTGACGCGAGTTTCTTCGCTCAGGTGCCGCATCTCAACGAGTTGCAGTGGCTGGCCGAGCTGAAGTTGCTGCAGGCCGTGCCGCTGCTCATCATCCTGATCGCGCTGGTGCAGGGCATCGGTTCGTTCCTCGGCAATTTTTTTCTTGCAAAGGTTTCGCTAGGGCTGGTGCATGACCTGCGGCTGGCACTGTTCAACAACATGCTGACACTCCCCAATCGCTATTTTGACAGCCACAACTCCGGGCATCTGATCTCGCGGATCACATACAACGTGACCATGGTCACCGGCGCGGCGACCGATGCGATCAAGGTTGTGGTGCGCGAGGGCATGACAGTGATTTTCCTGTTCGCCACGCTGCTGTGGATGAACTGGAAGCTCACTCTGGTGATGCTGGCGATACTGCCAGTGATCGGTTTCATGGTGTCGAGCGCCAGCAAGAAATTCCGCAAGCAGAGCAAGAAGATTCAGCTTGCGATGGGCGACGTGACCCATGTCGCTTCGGAAACCATACAGGGCTATCGCGTGGTTCGTAGCTTCGGAGGCGAGCCTTACGAGCGGAATCGTTTCCTGGCTGCGAGCTCGGAGAACACCGCCAAGCAGCTGCGTATGGTCAAGACGAATGCCGTTTACACACCGAGTCTGCAGCTGGTCATTTACAGCGCCATGGCAGTGCTGATGTTCCTTGTGTTGTTGCTCCGAGGTGACGCGTCTGCTGGCGATCTGGTCGCCTACATCACGCTGGCGGGGTTGCTGCCCAAGCCGATACGTCAGCTCTCGGAAGTCAGCTCGACCATCCAGAAGGGCGTGGCCGGGGCGGAAAGTATCTTCGAGCAGCTCGACGAGGAGCCAGAAGTCGATCGTGGCACGCTTGAGCGCGAAGCCGTCAGCGGCCATCTCGAAGTGCGTAACCTCGATTTCGTCTATCCAGGTACCGACAAACGCGTGCTGCATGACATCAGCTTCACCATCGAGCCCGGGCAGATGGTCGCGCTGGTAGGTCGATCCGGCAGCGGCAAATCCACGCTGGCGAATCTGATCCCACGCTTCTATCACCATGAGGCAGGTCAGATACTGCTCGACGGTGCGGATGTCGAATCCTACACGTTGCGCAACCTGCGTCGTCACATCGCGCTTGTGACTCAGCAAGTGACGCTGTTCAACGATACGGTGGCCAATAACATCGCTTACGGCGATCTGGCTGGCGCGCCGCTGGACGACATACGCCGCGCGGCCTGCGATGCGTACGCCGATGAGTTCATCGAGCAGATGCCGGAGGGTTATCAGACCATGGTCGGCGAAAACGGTGTGCTGCTGTCCGGCGGGCAGCGGCAGCGCCTGGCGATTGCGCGTGCACTGCTCAAGAATGCCCCGGTGCTGATTCTTGATGAAGCGACTTCGGCGCTGGATACCGAGTCCGAGCGGCATATCCAGGGGGCTCTGGACCATGTGATGCAGGGCCGCACCACGTTGGTCATCGCTCACCGGCTGAGCACAATCGAGAAGGCCGACCTGATCCTGGTGATGGAGCAGGGCCGCATCGTCGAGCGTGGAACCCATGCCGAGCTGCTGGCGGCGAACGGTGCCTACGCCAGGCTCCACGCGACGCAGTTTCAGGACGACACGCCAGACGAGCAGGGCGCCTGATGCTGCAGTTTCTGAGGAGCTGGCGTGAGCGCGGCTGGTGCGAGATCGATGCCGGCGCCTATGCGCAGATCTGGCAGCGCTACGGCGGCAGCGTCGCCACTCACCCAGCTGTCGTCGAGCGCCTGGCCAGCCTTGTCGGTATTCCGGTGCGCTATCTGGCCTGGGAGCGGCAAGGCGAAGTGATCGCCGCGGTGCCCTGCTGGGGGCGCCATCTGGCGCTGTCCAAGGACGTATTGAAAAAGGCCGGCAAGCGCGGGCTGTTCGATCTGGGTAATGCCGAAATCATCCTGCCCGTCGCCGAGCAGGCGGCGATTCCGGTCCGCCAGCGCATGCGCTACGTGTCAGAGCTCAATGCAGGCGCGATCAGCACCTTGCGCGAGCAGCCGGAGGGCTTGGCCCTGGCCCGTGAGCCGGAACAGTATTCGAAGAAGTTCCGCTACAACCAGCGCCGCGAGCAGCGCTTGCTGGAAGAGGCCGGCGGTGTGCTGCGACCGATGCTGGATTTCTCGCCGACCGAGCAGGCTGCGATGTATGCCGATCTATTCCAGCGCCGCTGGGGTTTCGAGGCGCCCGGTAAGGGCCATCTGCAAGAGGTTTTTGCACTACTGCGCGAGTTCATGACCGGCTCTGTGGTCCTGCTCGATGAGCAGCCCATCGCCGTCCAGGTGCTTTACCGGGTTGAGGCACCGAAGTGGGTGTCGATCGATTACATCAATGGCGGTGTCGATCCGCAGCAGCGGGATTTCAGCCCTGGCAGCGTCCTCAGCTTCGTCAACACCCAGACGGCCTGGGCCGAGGCACGGGCGTTGGGCAAGCCGCTGCGTTATTCCTTCGGTCGTGCGGACCGAGAGTACAAGGACCGCTGGTGCAACCGCGTTCCGGTCTATCAGGTGTGAGCATGGAAGCGCGCAAACAAAAGCTGTTGCGACAGCATCGCCGCCATAAACGTATAGCGATGGTGACGGCGTTCGTCGCGCTGCTGGTGATAGGCGTGGCACTCAGCTTCTGGCTGTTGCCGTTACTGCTGGTTCTGGGCTGGATTGTCCATGAGGCCTGGTTCGCTGATCATCTGTTCTATCGGCCGCAGGAAGACTACCGTTACCAGTTTCCGCCGGATGCTGTGCAACTGGGCGGATGCATCGAGCGTGGTTGCCTGCACCTGGCCGGTGACTTGCCTGATGCCGACACGCTGATTCTTGAGGTGCGGCTGGAGACAACTTGGGTCGGACATCTGCGTGACCCTCGTGTGTATGTCGGTGGGGATCGTCAGGATTTTGAGCGTGGCGTAGGTGGGCGGCGTTATCTGAATTTGTCTGGGCAGGAGGAGGCTTTGCGTGCGGGCTCGCTGCGCTTCGATAGCCGGTACTGCCGTCTGGGTGCCGAGGTCAGGCTATACGCCATGCGTAACCCCGACTATACGCAGCGGCGGGTGCTGATTATCGCGCCCCACGCCGATGATGCCGAGTTGGCAGCCTTCGGCCTCTACAGTCATACCCCGGAGGTGGCTATTGTCACGCTGACCCAGGGCGAGATTGAAGCTGATAACTACCGCCGCCTCGGGCTGGACAGCGCTGCGGCGGCGCGGCTTAAGGGGCGGTTGCGTACCTGGGGCAGTCTTGCTGTGCCGCTGTGGGGGGGGGTGGCCCAGCGGGACTGCGTGCAACTTGGCTACTACTGTTTGCAACTGTCAGCGATGGAGGCCATGCCCGAGCGGGTCTTCGGCTCTCGTGAGTCGAGTGAAACCGACATACGCACTGCGAGAGCGCACAACTCGTTGCAGCTGCCAGGGGACTGCGATGGACAGCCTACGTGGCACAACCTGCAAGCTGATCTGCGTGCTTTGCTTGCGCACTTTCGTCCCGAGGTGGTAATCACGCCTCATCCAGAATTGGATCCGCATGCCGACCACGTTGCCGCGACCCGTGCTCTTCGTCAGGCAATAGAGGCCGGGGAGTGGAGACCTGAAGCCCTTCTGCTCTACGCCAATCACCTGCACGATAACGACCGCTGGCCCATGGGGCCAGCTGGCTGTGGTGTCGCCTTGCCGCCTGCTATCGAGCCTTTGCCGGCTGATCGCCTGTGGAGTCCTACGTTGAATGCCGAGGCACAGCTGGACAAGGCCATGGCGCTGGCCATGCAGCATGACTTGCAAGTGCCCCTGCCAATGAAAAAGCGCCTGCGTCGGAGCATTCAACGGGTTCTGGCGGGACGTCGCTGGCCTACAACAGGTGATGACGAATTCTTCCGCAAGGCGGTGCGCAGGCACGAACTGTTCTGGGTCCGCCACCTCTAGCAAGGCGCCTGTCGCGGGCAGGCGGCCGCGGCCTGCATGTTATGATCGCCGCCGTTTTCTCTTCCTCACCGGAGCCCTCATGAAGCTGTCCATGCCCCGTTTTGACCAAGCCGCCGTTCTGGTGGTCGGTGACGTCATGCTCGATCGTTACTGGCATGGCGGTACCTCGCGGATCTCGCCTGAGGCGCCGGTGCCGGTGGTCAAGGTCGAGCAGATCGAGGATCGGCCCGGTGGCGCGGCCAACGTGGCGCTGAACATCGCGGCACTGGGTGCGCCTGCTGCGCTGGTGGGTGTGACCGGTGAAGATGAAGCGCGCCAGAGTCTGGCCGACAGCCTTGCGGCGGCGGGCGTGCAGGCGCACTTCCAGCGCATCGAGGACCAGCCGACGATCGTCAAGCTGCGGGTGATGAGTCGCCATCAGCAGCTGTTGCGCATGGATTTCGAAGAGCCGTTCGATACCGATCCTGCCGCACTGCTGGCCGACGTGGAGGGCTTGCTGGCTGGGGTCAAGGTGCTGGTGCTGTCGGATTACGGCAAGGGCGCGTTGAAGAACCATCAGGCACTGATCCAGGCTGCGCGCCGTCGCGGCATTCCGGTCCTCGCCGACCCCAAGGGCAAGGATTTTGAAATCTACCGCGGCGCTTCGTTGATTACGCCGAACCTGGGCGAGTTCGAGGCGATCGTCGGACATTGTGCCGATGAGGCCGAGTTGGTGAGCAAGGGCGCCGAGCTGATGGCCACTCTCGACCTTGAGGCTCTGCTGGTCACCCGCGGCGAGCACGGCATGACCCTGCTGCGTCCCGATCAGGCGCCGCTGCACCTGCCGGCTCGTGCCCGTGAAGTATTCGACGTGACCGGCGCCGGGGATACCGTCATTTCAACTCTGGCGGCAGCCATCGCTGCCGGTGAGCAGCTGCCGCAGGCCGTGGCACTGGCCAACCTGGCCGCCGGCATCGTGGTCGGCAAGCTGGGTACCGCCTGTATCAGCGCACCCGAGTTGCGCCGAGCCGTACAGCGCGAAGAGGGCTCCGAGCGCGGTGTAATGACCGTCGAACAACTGCTCACTGCGGTCGAGGATGCACGGGCAGAGGGCGAGAAGATCGTCTTCACCAATGGCTGTTTCGACATCCTGCACGCTGGCCATGTGACCTATCTGGAACAGGCCCGGGCGCAAGGTGACCGTCTGGTCGTGGCAGTCAACGACGACGGCTCGGTCAGCCGCCTGAAGGGGCCGGGGCGGCCGATCAACTCGGTAGATCGCCGCATGGCGGTGCTGGCCGGTCTGGAAGCGGTGGATTGGGTGGTGTGCTTTTCGGAGGACACGCCGGAAAACCTGCTGGCCCAGGTCCGCCCCGATGTGCTGGTCAAGGGCGGCGACTACGGCGTCGATCAGGTGGTCGGTGCCGAGTTGGTCAAGGCATACGGTGGCGTGGTGAAGGTGCTGGGGCTGGTTGAAAACAGCTCGACCACAGCCATCGTCGAGAAGATCCGCAGCCGCTGAGCCCTTTGGATACGCCTACCGCGTATCGTCAGTAGGTGGATAGCCGCTTTTCGCGGCTTTCCACTTCGCGTTAACGGGCGGCCGCCAGCGGCCGTGCCGCCCACCAATCCCGCCAGCGAACGCGCTCGTCGCGCACCACCCAGCCTTCCTGCGGCGCAAAGCTTTCCGATAGCCACAGGCCGCGAGCGTTCACCGGGCTGAACTGGCCATTGCGCAGTTGCAGTAGCTGATCCTGCGGCTGGCCTTGATGCAGCGGTATCAGGTAGATGTCGGGCCGGCTGCGCTCCAGGCGCGCAACCAGTTGACCCTCTTCCAAGCGTTCATCGACATGAAACAGGCTCAGCTGTCGCGTCTCTTTCGGTAGCTCCATGCGCATGTCATAGACCAGCTGCAACGATGCGGTCGGCAGGTGTACATAGGCGCGAGGACGCTCCATCAGCACCATGTTGCCGCACTGCACCGGACGCGTGGCGCCGGATTGCGAGGCGAGCTTGAAGTGCACCGCCTCTCGGTAGTGCAGGCTGGCCTGGTACGGAATGGGCAGCCAGGTATCGCCGAAACGCCCGGCAAGCCAGCCTTCAGGGGTTTCCAGCAGGCATTCTTCGGCGATCTCCTGGATGGCGGTAAGCAGCGGCAGGTTCAGCTCATGCGCCGGGATGTAGCCGGAAATCAGCTTGAGCACAACGTCACCACGGTCCGGCCGCTGCTGACGGACCAGCACCCAGTATTCGCGGCCCTGCCAGCTCATGGTCAGACGCACTGAAACGCCGAGATTGGCCAGTTCGATGGCAAAACGGCCCGGATCGGACACCTCCACCGGGCGGCGGCGCTCGATCACTTCGCTGAAGTTCAACGGCCGGCCCAGACTCTGGTAGCTCAGGTTGTCCTGGCTGGCCTCGACGTAGAGAGGCAGGGTCTTGAATGCGGCAGGGCTCTTGCGTACCAGAACTCTTGGCATTCGGTTTCTCCTTGCGGCGAAGAAAGTAACCGCGCGGCATCAGCGTAATGCGCTTCCGCGCAGCGGATGAACGTTGCCGCCAGGACCGTTTCAGTTGCGGGTCAGAACGGCAGCAGCAGTCCGTACGTTAGCCGTCAAATGCTGCGGATTGATAGTGCCGATGATCGCGCCACTGACCCCGGGGTGGCCGAACAGCAACTCGAAGCTTCGGCGCACCGGGTCTTCACCTGGCTTGAGGCAGGCGTGGCCGCTGGCAAGCGCCTTCTTGATCAGAATGCCCTTGCCGTGGGCTGCAGCGTAGTCGAGCACTGGCCGCTCGGCCTGCTCGTTGAGGTTGTAGGTGACCATTGCGCAGTCGCCCTGTTGCAGCGCCAGCAGTCCGCCGTCCACGGTCTTGCCGGAGAGGCCGTAGCCGAGAATCTTGCCCTCGCGCTTGAGCTCGGCGAGGGTCTGGTAGACCTCGGCGTGCTGCAGGATGTCCAGATCGTTGCCATCGGAATGCACCAGCACCAGTTCGATGCGATCGGTGCGCAGACGCCTGAGGCTGCGTTCGACCGAAAAGCGCGTGTGCGCGGCGGAAAAGTCGAAGCGCGACTGGCCGTTCTCGAACTCCTCGCCAACCTTGCTGACGATCACCCACTCATCGCGCTTGCCGGCGAGCAGAGGGCCCAGCCGCTCTTCGCTGACGCCGTAGGCCGGGGCGGTATCGATCAGGTTGATGCCCAGGTCGCGGGCCAGAGCCAGAAGCTGGCGAGCCTGGGCATCGTCGGGGATGGCGAAACCGTTGGGATATTTCACGCCCTGGTCACGTCCTAGCTTCACCGTTCCCAGACCCAGCGGCGAGATGTTCAGGCCGGTGCTGCCCAGCGGGCGTTGCAACTCATGCAGCGTTGCGTTCATGGCAGCAGCCCTTCCCAGAACAGCCCGGTCAACGGTGGTCGCGGCAGTTGCGGTAGCGCAGGATGCTCGATGGGGCGAATGCCGTCGCGGGCGAGAGCAGCTTCGACGCGGTCGGAAAAGTCCGGTGACAGCGCCAGCTTGGTCGGCCAGCCGACCAGCAGGCGGCCCTGCTCGGCGAGAAAGGCGTTGTCCGGACGGGCGAGGGCCGATTGCGCCGGCTCGGCGCGGTCGATGCGTAGCGTGGCCCAGTGCGCTGCGGACAGGTCGATCCAGGGTACCAGCTCGGCCAGTTCCTTCTTCGCCGCGGCGATCTGGCTGGTTTCGTCGCGCGCCACGCCATCGGCTTCGGCCAGATCGCCGCCCAGGTACCAGACCCATTCGCCGTCTGCCGCCGGATGGCTGGTCACGGTGATTCGCGGTTTGGTGCCGCCGCCCAGACAATGGGCATAGAGCGGCTTGAGCGTCGGCGCCTTGACGATGACCATGTGCAGCGGACGGCGCTGCATGGCCGGTTGCTGCAGGCCGAGCGTCGTGAGCAGCTCGGCCGTCCCGCCACCGGCACTGAAGACGATGCGCTGAGCGCGGATCTCGCGGCCGTCGACGCGCAGACCGACCAGCTCGTCGCCATCGAGCAGCGGTTCGACCTGCTGGCCGGCGAGCAGGCTGTCGCCGGCCAGCTCGGCCAGGCGGGCGATCAGACTGGGCACATCGAGCACCAGTTCGCTGAGGCGGTAGACCTTGCCTTTGAATTTCGGGTGTTGCAGAGCGGGTGGCAGTTCGTCGCCCTTGACCTGACCAACCCGCGAGCGCACTGCCTTGCTGGCGAAGAAGCTGGTGAGGTTGCCGGCCAGCGTGCCGGGCGACCAGAGGTAATGCGCATCGGACAGCAGGCGCACGCCGCTGAGATCCAGCTCGCCCTTGCCTTCAAGAGCCTCGCGCCAGCGCCGTGGCATGTCGGCGATGGCTTCGGATGCGCCGGTGAGGGCGCCGCTCAAGGCGTATTTGGTACCGCCATGAATGATGCCCTGGGACTTCACGGTCTGCCCGCCACCCAGCGTTCCCTTGTCCACCAGCAACGTGGCAAAACCTTGCCTGCGCAGGCGCGCGTTGAGCCAGAGGCCGGCGACGCCGCCGCCAACGATCAGGACATCGGTGCTGAGGGATTCAGGCATGTGCAGGCCTCATACGGGGAAACGGACGCGCAGTATAACTGTATGCAGTTCGCGGGGCGCTTAGTGGCCGGTGCTGCCGGAGAACAGCTGAATGACCACCACGCCAGCGATGATCAGGGCCATACCGAGCACTGCCGGCAGGTCCAGGTGCTGGCGATAGATCAGCGCCGCAGCGATGCTGACCAGCACGATGCCCAGGCCCGCCCAGATGGCGTAGGCGATCCCCACGGGAATGGTCTTCACCACCAGCGCCAGCATCCAGAAGGACAAGCTATAGCCACAAATCACCAGCAACAGGGGCAGCGGGCGGCTGAAGCCGGCCAGGGCTTTCATCGAAGTGGTGGCGATCACTTCGGCGCAGATGGCTATGGCCAGGTAAACGTAACCGGACATGGGAAATCCTGATCGTGGGCTGGAGGAGGTCAACTTCGTTCGGTCGCGTCCTCGTCAACTAGTTCGCCAGCCGTGGCGATTGTGGCTCGCCGGCAGGCGGCTTGCTAAGCTCCGCGCCCATGAATCGCACCCTCTATACCCTGCTGTTCCACCTCGGCCTGCCGCTGGTATTTCTGCGCCTGCTCTGGCGCGCCTGGCGCGCGCCGGCCTACTCCCGTCGTGTCAGCGAACGTTTCGCCTTTGGTTTGCCGCCGCTTCGTCCGGGTGGCATCTGGGTGCATGCGGTATCGGTCGGCGAGAGCATCGCCGCGGCGCCGATGATCCGCGAACTGATGGCGCGCTATCCGCAGCTGCCGATCACCGTCACCTGCATGACCCCGACCGGCTCGGAGCGCATCCAGGCACTGTTCGGCGACAGCGTGCAGCACTGCTACCTGCCCTATGACCTGCCTTGGGCGGCGGCGCGCTTTCTTGACCGCGTGCGGCCGAAGCTGGCGGTGGTAATGGAGACCGAACTCTGGCCCAACCATATCCATCAGTGCGCCCGTCGCGGCGTCCCGGTGGCGCTGGCCAATGCGCGCCTGTCCGAGCGCTCGACCCGCGGTTACGCGCGCTTCGCCCGTCTGACTGCGCCGATGCTGGCTAAGCTGAGCCTGATTGCTGTGCAGACAGAGGCTGAAGCCGAACGTTTTCGCCAGCTCGGTGCGCGCGATGAGTGCGTCGAGGTGACTGGCTCGATCAAGTTCGACCTGACCATCGACCCGGCACTGCTGGAGCGTGCCAATAAATTGCGCCAGCAGTGGGCGGCGCTGGAACGGCCATTGTGGATCGCCGCCAGTACACACGCCGGTGAAGACGAGATCATTCTGGCTGCGCATCGCCAGCTGCTCAGCGAACACCCGCAGGCGCTGCTGATCTTGGTGCCCAGGCACCCGGAGCGCTTCGCCTCGGTGTACGAGTCGGCGGTCAGGGATGGGTTTGTCGCCGTGCGGCGCTCGACGGGGGAAGTGGTCGACGCCGGCACCCAGGTACTGGTCGGCGACACCATGGGCGAGCTGCTGTTTCTCTACGCACTGGCGGATATCGCCTTCGTTGGCGGCAGTCTGGTGCCCAACGGCGGGCACAACCTCCTCGAGCCCGCAGCGCTGGGCAAGCCGGTGCTCAGCGGCCCGCACCTGTTCAACTTTCTCGAGATATCGGCACAGTTGCGCGCTGCTGGCGCCCTGCGTGAAGTGCAGGATGCCGCGCAACTGGCGCAGGTGGTCAGCGAACTCTGGGGCGATCCAGCCGGGGCCCAGGCGATGCGCGATGCCGGTCTCGGCGTGCTCAAGGCCAATCAGGGTGCTCTGGCGCGGTTGCTGGCGGGGGTGGGGCGGCTGCTTAGGTAACTTGGCCGGGCGGATTCGGCGTCAGGCCGCCATGTTCGCAGCGGGATGCTTTTGATGGTTTTCCCGTCCCGGGCAGCTCAACGCTAGAGTTTTAGCCGTTGGGCTCTCGCACAGGTGCATGAAGGTATCGCTACGCTGCCCGGCCGATCATGCACCTGCTGTCCTCCGTCGCTCAGTAATCGATCCGCACCGGCTGGCCGATGGTCTGCGGCAGGTCCGGCGGCAGGAAGTCGGTGTCCGGGTTGTAGTCGGGCTTCAGGTATGCCGCCAGCTGCTGCAGATCGTCCGGATTGAGCGTGCCCGCGGCCTGTTTCAGGCGCAGGTTGTCGAGGATGTAGTCGTAGCGGGCGTTGTTGTAGTCCCGCACGGCGCCATACAGGCGGCGCTGGGTGTCGAGCACGTCGACGATGTTGCGCGTGCCGACCTGATAGCCGATCTCCGTCGCCTCCAGCGCGCTCTGATTCGAGATGATCGATTGCCGGCGAGCCTCGACCTGCTCGATATCGGTGTTCACCGCTCGGTGCAGATTGCGTGTGGATTCGACCACCTGGCGGCGCAGGCTCTCACGCTGCTGCTCGCTCTGGCTGAGCTGGTAATAGGCCTCGCGACTCTGCGAAGTGGTCAGGCCGCCGCTGTAGAGCGGAATGTTCAGCTGCAGGCCGATGCTGCGCTGCTCGACGTCACCGGTGTAGCGCGGCATGTCGAAGTCCGGGATGCTCTGGCTGTTGCTGAAGCCCAGCGCATCGTTGTCGCCCTTGCGATAGGACGCCACCGCATCGAGCGTCGGTGCATGGCCGGAGCGGCGCTGGCGCAGGGTTTCTTCCGCTGCGGTCACCGCGTAATTGACCGCCAGCAGGTTGAGGTTCTGCCGCGTTGCGGTATCGACCCACGCCTTGGCCTCGTTCGGCACCGGGGCCAGCACCGGCAGGGTGTGGCGGATGCCTTCGAGGGCGATGTATTCGCGGTTGGTCAGTGTGTACAACGCCTGGAAGGCGTCCTCGACCTGGCGTTGTGCGATGGAGCGGTTGGCCCGGGCGGTATCGAAGCCGGCCTGGGCTTCGAGCACGTCGGTCTTGTCCGACAGGCCGACTTCGAAGCGCTCGTTGGCCTGGTCGAGTTGGCGCTTGAATGCAGCCTCCTCGGCCTTCACTGCCGCAAGGTTGTCCTGCGCGCGCAGCACGGCGAAGTAGGCCTGGGCGCTCTGCAGAATCAGGTCCTGCTCGGCAATCGAGTATTCGATCGCAGCCTGCTCGCTGACAGCCTCCGCGGCCTTGAGCTGGAACCAGCGATCGGCACGGAAGATCGGCTGGCTCAGCGTTGCCTGGTAGACGGTACCGCTGCGCGACAGCGAGGTGGAGCCCCTGCTGGTATCGACGTCCGTTTCGGTATCGCTCAGCTCGGCGCCGGCGCTGAGGTTGGGCAGCAGCCCGGCCCGCGCCTGCGGCACGATTTCCTGGCGTGCGCGAAACTGCGCACGCGCTGCAGCCAGGTCGGCGTTGTTGTTGACGGCTTGCTGATAGACGCTGACCAGATCGGTCTTGCTGGCGAGCGGGACGGTTTCCTGTGCCCAGGCTGCTCCGGCGGTGAGGGAAGCCACGGCGAGAGCCAGGGGGAGTCTGCGCAGCATGTTGGGTCCATCCTGAATAGAGCTGAGGGGCAAGGCTAAGCGGCGGCTGACGGGGGGTCAAGGCGCGTGTGCGAGGCAAGGTCAGATGCCGATTGCGGCCGGCCGGAATGACCGAACGGTCGACTAGTTTCGCCCTTGGCATGGCGTTCGTACTGGGTCTTGATTAGACTCCATGGCGTTCTTGTCGGGGTGCCTTGAAGCGAAGGCTGAGATCGGAAAGTTCCGGATCCCGTTGAACCTGATCAGGTTAAGGCCTGCGTAGGGAACAAGATGTGCTCGCCAGTCGTTCGGCCAGCTCTCTCAGCGCCAGTTCCGGCGCACCCGATGCCCTTGCCATCCGTGTTTTCAGGTTCGCTCCGACAATTCTCTAGGAGCCAGCCTGATGCGTGTAGAACAACAGAACCTGAGTGAATCCGCCCAGGTCGACCAGCAGTCGATCCAACCCTTCCCGCGTTCGCAGAAAATCTATGTGCAGGGTTCGCGTCCGGATATCCGCGTACCGATGCGCGAGATCAGCCTGGACGTGACGCCCACGGACTTCGGCGGCGAGATCAACGCCCCGGTTACCGTCTACGACACCTCCGGCCCCTATACCGATCCGAACGTGCAGATCGACGTACGCAAGGGCCTGGCCGATGTGCGCAGTGCCTGGATCGAGGAGCGCGGCGATACCGAGAAGCTGCCGGGGCTGACCTCCGAGTTCGGCCAGCGTCGCCTCAACGACGCGGAGCTGACCGCCATGCGTTTTGCCCATGTACGCCATCCGCGGCGGGCCAAGGCCGGGCATAACGTCAGCCAGATGCACTATGCGCGCAAGGGCATCATCACGCCCGAGATGGAATACGTTGCCATCCGCGAGAACATGAAGCTGACCGAAGCACGCGAGGCTGGACTGCTGAAGGATCAGCACGCCGGGCATAGCTTCGGCGCCTCGATCCCCAAGGAGATCACGCCGGAATTCGTGCGTGACGAAGTGGCCCGCGGTCGCGCCATCATCCCGGCCAACATCAACCACACCGAACTCGAGCCGATGATCATCGGCCGCAATTTCCTGGTGAAGATCAACGGCAACATCGGCAACTCGGCGCTGGGTTCTTCGATCGAAGAGGAAGTGGCCAAGCTGACCTGGGGCATCCGCTGGGGTTCGGACACCGTGATGGACCTGTCCACCGGCAAGCACATCCACGAAACCCGCGAATGGATCATCCGCAACTCGCCCGTGCCGATCGGCACCGTGCCCATTTATCAAGCGCTGGAGAAGGTCAACGGTGTCGCCGAAGACCTGACCTGGGAGCTGTTCCGCGACACGCTGATCGAGCAGGCTGAACAGGGCGTGGACTACTTCACCATCCACGCCGGGGTGCTGCTGCGCTACGTGCCGCTGACGGCCAAGCGCGTGACCGGCATCGTCAGCCGCGGCGGCTCGATCATGGCCAAGTGGTGCCTGGCGCATCACAAGGAAAACTTCCTCTACACGCATTTCGAAGAGATCTGCGAAATCATGAAGGCCTACGACGTCAGCTTCTCGCTGGGCGACGGCCTGCGCCCGGGCTCGATTGCCGACGCCAACGACGCCGCGCAGTTCGGTGAGCTGGAAACCCTCGGCGAGCTGACCAAGATCGCCTGGAAACACGATGTGCAGTGCATGATCGAAGGCCCGGGTCACGTGCCGATGCACATGATCAAGGAGAACATGGACAAGCAGCTGGAGTGCTGCGACGAGGCGCCGTTCTACACCCTGGGCCCGCTGACCACCGACATCGCCCCTGGCTACGACCACATCACCAGTGGCATCGGTGCGGCGATGATCGGCTGGTTTGGCTGCGCCATGCTCTGCTACGTCACGCCGAAGGAGCACCTCGGCCTGCCGAACAAGGATGACGTGAAGACCGGCATCATCACCTACAAGATCGCCGCGCACGCCGCCGACCTCGCCAAGGGTCATCCGGGCGCGCAGATTCGCGACAACGCCCTGTCCAAGGCGCGCTTCGAGTTCCGCTGGGAAGACCAGTTCAACCTCGGCCTCGACCCGGACACCGCGCGTGCCTTCCACGACGAGACGCTGCCGAAGGAATCGGCCAAGGTGGCGCACTTCTGCTCCATGTGCGGACCGAAGTTCTGTTCGATGAAGATTACCCAGGAAGTGCGCGAATACGCCGCTGAGCACGGCCTGACCGACGAGCAGAAGGCCATCGAGGCGGGCTTCGCCGAGCAGTCCTCGCGTTTCAAGGACGAAGGCTCGGTGATCTACAAACAGGTGTGACCGGCGAGGTGTGATCGACTGGCTGTAGACGACCCGAAGCGGGCTGGCATCTACCGGCCCGCTTCGTATCCTCAGAGATATTCCGGCTTCAGAATGCCTTCCAGCTGTTCATGGGGGATGAACAGTTCAGGGTGCCCGCTCGAGTACGGCGCAATGCTGTACACGTCGTACTTGAGCAACACGCTGTCTTTCAGCAGCGCGATGTTTGCGGTCTGCTGGAAGGGCCAGAAGCCGGTGAACTCGGCGTCCTGGGCGTGGCCGTTCTCCACCAGCCAGCGTTGATGGGCCTGGCGCGCAACGCGCCAGAAGCTGCCCTCCTGCCCGGGGATCAGCAGATCTTCGAGACGTAATTCCCGATCGGCCTCTCGGTCGTAGTTGATGAAGCCGCGACCGGGCATACCGTGGGCGCCACCGATATACAGATAGCTGGACAGCTCGACGACCAGGATGTCGCCGTGCTGCTCGCGCAGCTTGGCCTGCAGGTAGCTGCTCCAGCCCGGCTCGGCAGTGCGTAGAAACTGCTGCTGATAACCCTTGAGCGAATCCGGCAGGCGATCATCCGGACCATTGATGGTCATCCGGCGCAGGCGCGCGTCGATCAGGCTGTTCAGTTCGGGTTCGTCGGTGAAGGTCAGGGTGTCGATGTTCACCAGCGGGCAGTCTTCGCCCTGGCAGCCCTGCGGGCGTTGCTCGGTGAGGTTCTGGCGCACCTCCACCGGGCTTTCGGAGGCGAGGTGCTGACAGCCGCTCAGCAGCACGGCAAGGCTGCTCAGCAGGATCAGAGTGCGGATGGAGGCGGTTCGATTCATGGTTGGTCCAGGCATGGCAGTGCGCTTTCGATTGCCGAAGACACCTGAAGTTCGTGCGGCGCTGCAGGTGGAGCTTTCTTCGGCTACGGTGGTCTGCAAAGGGCTGCGCCAGCGACGATGCCGCGTTAGGATGGCGACGAAGCCGCTCACGTTGTGACGGTTGCAGTCGCCCGCCGTCACGTAAGGCGCGGTTCAAACCGATATGAGTAGTACCCGATGAGCGAGACCTTCAAGCCCGGACCGGATGATGTCCAGATCCTCCGACGAGAGCAATGCTTCAGCGGTTTTTACCGGCTGGAACGCCTGCACCTGCGTCATCGCCAGTTCAGCGGCGCCATGGGCGCGGAGTTGAGTCGCGAGCTGTTCGTGCGGCATGACGCCGTGTGCGTGCTGCCCTACGATCCGCAGCGCGATCAGGTGGTGCTTATCGAGCAGTTCCGCGTGGGTGCGCTGGGCAAGGTCGAGAACCCTTGGCTGATCGAGCTGGTGGCGGGGCTGATCGACAAGGACGAGTCACCTGACGCGGTGGCCCGGCGCGAGGCGGTCGAAGAAGCCGGTCTGGAGTTGGGCGAGCTGTGGCCGATCACCCGGTACTTCCCGTCCCCGGGCGGCAGCGATGAACAGGTGCATCTCTACATCGGTCGCTGCGACAGCGAAGGCGCACAAGGCGTCTTCGGTCTGGCCGAGGAAGGCGAGGATATCCGCGTGCATGTCTGGCCGCTGCAGCAGGCACTCCGCGCGGTCAACGAGGGTCGTATCGACAACGCGGCCAGCATCATTGCACTGCAGTGGCTGGCCTTGAATCGAGAGCAGGTGCGGGGGGCGTGGACATGAGAAAGACGCGCGAGCGATACCGAGTCGACCTGCTCGAGCTGCAGTCGGCCTGCGAGGCCAATTACCTGCGCCTGATGCGCCTGCTGCCGGGCATGCGTAGCGGTAGCGAGGCGCGGCGCATCGCGATCAGCCAGGGTGACCTGTTGCTCGGCGTCTTGGTGCTCGAGGTACTGGAGAGCTGCCCCTATACCACCACCGTGCGGGTGAGCCAGGAGCATTGCCTGAGCTGGTTGCCGGTGCCGAAGATGGAAGTGCGCGTCTACCACGACGCGCGCATGGCCGAAGTGGTTCGTGCCGAAAACGCGCGGCGCTTTCGTGGCATTTACCACTACCCCAACGCGCAGATGCACCAGCCGGACGAGAAGAACCAGCTCAATCTGTTCCTCGGCGAATGGCTGGGCCACTGTCTGGCCTGCGGGCACGAGCTGGAACCGGTGCTCTGACCCGTTGCGCCATGCATTGATAGCCTGATACTGCGCTTGATCCGCCCTGGATGCGCAGCGCTATTCTGTGATCCAAGCCCACATCCCGAGGTTTACCCCCCTGCCGGGCACCTACCATAATTCCGTTGCGATTTAGCTCAAGGAGAAGGGCATTGCCTGGTGCGTCCCTGACTGTTGAAGATTCGGTTCTGCTGGTGCAGCTTACCGACAGCCATCTGTTTGCCGAAGCGGACGGCAAGCTGCTGGGCATGAATACCTGTGACAGCCTGGAGCAGGTGGTCGAGCTGGCCATCGACGAGCAGCCGCGCATCGACCTGATCCTTGCCACCGGCGACCTGTCGCAGGATGGCTCGGTAGCGTCCTACCAGCGGTTCCGCCGGCTTGCCGAACGCATCGAAGCACCAGCGCGCTGGTGTCCGGGGAACCACGACGAGCTGGCAGCAATGCGTGAGGCCTGCCGTGGCAGTGCGCTGATGGAGCCGGTGCTGGAGATCGGCGGCTGGCGTGTGGTGATGCTCGATACGCTGGTGGCGGGCTCGGTGTTCGGCATGCTGCGCAACGATCAGCTGGAGCTGCTCGAGCGTGCACTGAGTGAGGCGCCGGACCATCACCACCTGATCTGTCTGCACCATCATCCGGTGTCCATCGGCAGCCGCTGGATGGATACCATCGGGCTGCGCAATCCTGACGCCCTGTTCGAGGTGCTGGATCGTCACCGCAACGTGCGTGCATTGCTCTGGGGTCATATCCACCAGGAGTTCGATAGCTGGCGTAACGACGTACGCCTGCTGGCGTCGCCATCGACCGGCGTGCAGTTCGCCCCGCAGAGCGAAGACTTTCAGGTCGACAACGTCGCGCCGGGTTATCGCTGGCTGCGGCTATATGCCGATGGGCAGCTGGAAACCGGAGTTTCCCGGGTCAGCGGTATCGAGTTCGAGATCGACTACAGCGTCAAGGGCTACTAACGCGGCTCTGCGCGCAGTGACACGCGCTGGCGGTACTTGCCAGCAGATACCCCGAGTCCACCCCATCATGCCGCCGGCCTGCTTGCAGACGGCGGCAGGTGCCTTGTAGCCTTGCGGTTTTCCTACGAACTGTATCCATGTCCAGCTATTCACCTTCGATTCTCTATATCCACGGTCTCAACAGCTCACCGGTCTCGCAGAAGGCCAGCCAGTTGTCCGCTGCGCTGGAGAAACTGGGCATGGCCGAACGCTTGCGGGTCCCCGCGCTGCACCATCATCCGCGTCAGGCCATCGCCCAACTCGAAGCATGCCTGGCCGAGCTTGGCCGGCCGTTGCTGGTCGGCAGCTCGCTTGGCGGCTACTATGCGACGCACCTCGCCGAGTGCCATGGCCTCAAGGCATTGCTCATCAATCCGGCCGTGACACCGCACCGCCGGTTCGACGGTTATCTTGGACCGCAGACCAATCTGTATAGCGGGGAAGTCTGGGACCTCACCGACGATCATGTAACCGCCTTGGCGGAACTGGAAACCGCGCCACCACAGGATGCCGAGCGCTATCAGGTCTGGCTGCAGACGGGCGACGAGACGCTGGATTACCGTGACGCCGCGCAGTTCTATCGTGGCTGTGCACTGCGCATTCAGGCCGGTGGCGACCATGGCTTCCAGGGATTTGCCGAGCGTCTGCCGGCGCTGCTGGCCTTTGCCGGCTTCGAGCCGCAGGCATGGCTTGATCGGCTCTGAAGGGATGCTGATGCGCGGCGCAACGTTAGCGCGGCTGGTCGGCGGTCAGGGTGGTTTCGCGAACGCGGACCGGCCATTTCATTCCGGCGTTGCGCAGACTTTCGCTGCCCGCAAGGGCTGATTCATTCAGAACATAAGGACAGTGCCAGACAGATGTCTTATACCGCAGAAGCCATCGAGGTTCTTTCCGGCCTCGACCCGGTGCGCAAGCGCCCGGGCATGTACACCGATACCTCGCGGCCCAACCACCTGGCCCAGGAAGTCATCGACAACAGCGTCGACGAAGCCCTCGCCGGCCATGCCCGCTCGGTTCAGGTGATCCTGCATCAAGACAATTCGCTGGAAGTGATCGACGACGGCCGTGGCATGCCGGTGGACATCCACCCGGAAGAGGGTGTGCCGGGCGTCGAGCTGATCCTCACCAAGCTTCACGCCGGCGGCAAGTTCTCCAACAAGAACTACCAGTTCTCCGGTGGTCTGCACGGGGTCGGCATCTCGGTGGTCAACGCCCTGTCGACGCGGGTCGAAGTGACCGTCAAGCGCGACGGCAGCGAGTACCGCATGAGCTTCGCCGATGGCTTCAAGGCCACTGACCTGGAAGTCATCGGCAGCGTCGGCAAGCGCAACACCGGTACCAGCGTGCGCTTCTGGGCCGATCCGAAATACTTCGATTCCCCCAAATTCTCCATCAGCCGCCTCAAGCATGTGCTCAAGGCGAAGGCTGTGCTCTGCCCGGGGCTGAGCGTCAGCTTCGAGGACAAGGGCAGCGGCGAGAAGGTCGAGTGGCACTACGAGGACGGCCTGCGTTCGTACCTGGTCGACTCGGTCAGCGATTACCTGCGCCTGCCCGACGAGCCCTTCGTCGGCACCCTGACGGGCAACACCGAGGCGGTGGACTGGGCGCTGCTGTGGCTGCCGGAAGGTGGCGAGAGTGTCCAGGAGAGCTACGTCAACCTGATTCCAACGGCCCAGGGCGGCACCCATGTCAACGGCCTGCGCCAGGGCTTGCTGGATGCCATGCGCGAGTTCTGCGAATTCCGCAACCTGCTGCCGCGCGGGCTGAAGCTGGCACCGGAAGACATCTGGGAGCGCATCGCCTTCGTCCTCTCGATGAAGATGCAGGAGCCGCAGTTCTCCGGGCAGACCAAGGAGCGCCTGTCGTCCCGCGAGGCCGCGGCATTCGTCTCCGGTGTGGTCAAGGATGCTTTCAGCCTCTGGCTCAATGCCCACCCGGAGCTGGGCATGCAACTGGCCGAGCTGGCGATCAGCAACGCCGGGCGCCGCCTCAAGGCCGGCAAGAAGGTCGAACGCAAGAAGATCACCCAGGGCCCGGCGCTGCCGGGCAAGCTGGCCGACTGCGCCGGGCAGGACCCGATGCGCGCCGAGCTGTTCCTGGTCGAGGGTGACTCGGCCGGCGGCTCGGCCAAGCAGGCGCGGGACAAGGAGTTCCAGGCGATCATGCCGCTGCGCGGCAAGATCCTGAACACCTGGGAAGTCGACGGCGGCGAAGTGCTGGCCAGCCAGGAAGTCCACGACATCGCCGTCGCCATCGGCGTCGATCCGGGCGCGGCCGATCTGGGCCAGCTGCGTTACGGCAAGATCTGCATCCTCGCCGACGCCGACTCAGACGGCCTGCACATCGCCACGTTGCTCTGCGCCCTGTTCGTTCAGCATTTCCGCCCTCTGGTCGAGGCCGGCCATGTCTATGTCGCCATGCCGCCGCTGTACCGCATCGATCTGGGCAAGGACATTTTCTACGCGCTGGACGAGGCCGAGCGGGACGGCATCCTCGAGCGCTTGGTCGCCGAGAAGCGCCGCGGCAAGCCTCAGGTCACCCGATTCAAGGGCCTCGGTGAGATGAATCCGCCGCAACTGCGCGAGACCACCATGGACCCCAACACGCGTCGATTGGTACAGCTGACCCTGGATGATTTCGAGGGCACCCGCGAGATCATGGACATGCTGCTGGCCAAGAAGCGCGCCGGCGACCGCAAGAGCTGGCTCGAGTCCAAGGGCAATCTGGCCGAGGTGCTGGTTTGATCCGCCGTTGGCTGGCGTTGCTGAGTCTGGCTTCGGCACCGCTCTGGGCCAGCGAGCCGGCGCCCGAACTGAAATTGCTCGGCGAGCACCCGGTGGCCGGAATAACCGGTGGCAACCTGTCCGGAATGGCCTGGTGCGGCGATGCCTTGTGGGCCGTTTCCGATCGCGAGGACGACGTTCTCTATCGTCTGGATACCAGCGTCTCGCCCTGGCAGGCGGAGCCCGAGCGTTTCGAGGCGGCCCCGCCACCGGACAGCGGCTTGCCCTGGGGCATGCGCATGCGCGCCTGGGTCAGTGGCCAGGTGCGGGGTGGTCAGCTGGATTTCGAAGGTCTGAGTTGTGACAGCCTGGGCAACCGCTACGTGGTCAGTGAGGCCCATGTCGGCGTGCTGCGGGTCAGCCCAGCGGGTTCGGCGGAATGGCTGCGCCTGCCCGATACGCTGGTACGACAGGCGCGGGCCAGCGGCATGCTATGGCACTTCAACGCGCTGTTCGAAGGGATCGCCGTCGATCCGAAGGCCGAGCGCATGTGGATTGCGGCCGAACGCGAGCGCCTCGGTCTTCTGGTGCTGCATCGTCAGCAGAGCAGCTGGCAGTGCACGGGCGGTTGCGTGCTGATGGCCGAGGGGGGCGATCAGCTGCCGCCCGCTGCGCTGGGCGATGCGCCGCTGCCAAAGAGCTTCTCGGCGGTGGCGTTCTTCGCCGACAAGCTTTTCGTGCTCGAGCCCTCGGCCTACCGCGTCTGTCGTCGCAGTCCGGCCACTGGCGCGGTGGAGCGTTGCTGGTCATTCGCCGAGGAGGCCTTGACCGAGGATCGCCGCTACGCTGAGCCCTTTGGCAACGCCGAGGCGCTGTGGATCGATGCCGAAGGCGCGTGGATCGGGGTCGACAACAACGGTAAGGCCCGTGGTGATGGCGAAAAGCGCCCGATCGTCTGGCGTTTTGCCGCGCCTGATGGCGGCTGGGGTGCGAAGCCGTGAGCCAGGCCGCCGGGCGGCGTGCCGGGCGCGTGATGCTGGTGCTCGCCTGGGGCGTCGGACTGTTCCTGGCTACCCGCTTTTTCGCCGCTTGGGAGGAGGATCGGCTAAACCCCAATCGGCAGCCGGTTTCGCAGCTGCAGGGCGAGCAGATCGAAGTGCAGCTGGCCGGCAATGTGCAAGGCCATTTCGTTGCCAGTGGGCGGATCAATGGTGAGCCGGTCACTTTTCTGCTGGATACCGGTGCTACCGATGTCGCGGTGCCGGCCGAGCTGGCCGAACGGCTGGGACTGGAGCGCGGCGCGCCGGTGATGCTGCACACCGCCAATGGCCAGACCACCGGCTATCGCACCGTGCTGTCGAGCCTCGATCTGGGAGACATCCGCCTGCACGACGTGCGTGCCATCGTCGCCCCCGGCTTTCGCAGCGAACAGGTGCTGCTCGGTATGAGCGCACTGAAGCAGCTTGAATTCACCCAGCGTGCCGGCACCCTGGTGCTGCGCCAGCAACTACCTCAGGGGCAAGACCGATGAGGGCGCTCATACAGTCCACGGTGCCTGTCCTGGCTTCGTTGAATCTCGATGAAAGCCGCGGCTTCTACACGACCTATCTGGGTTTCCAGGTCGTGCTGCAGGCCACTGACTACCTGATCGTGGAGCGCGACGGTGCGCAGCTGCATTTCTGGCTTTGCACGGAGCGCCACGTTGCCGAGAACACCTCCTGCTACATACGTACCGGCGATTGCCAGGCGCTGTACCGGGAGTTCTGTCAGCGTGGCCTGGTCCTGGACGCGCCCGTTATGCAGCCCTGGGGCATGCAAGAACTTTATGTCATCGACGCCCACGGCAACTTGCTCAAGTTCGGCGAGCAACCAGCCGTGAGTCATCCATCCTTTGCTGAAGAAAATTGCTGATGAGCGAATCCCTCGACCTGAGCCTGGACGGCGTGGAGCGTCGCTCCCTCGCCGATTTCACCGAGCAGGCCTACCTCAACTACTCCATGTACGTGATCATGGATCGCGCACTGCCGCATATTGGCGACGGTTTGAAGCCGGTGCAGCGGCGCATCATCTATGCCATGAGCGAACTCGGCCTGGGCGCCGACGCCAAGCACAAGAAGTCTGCACGTACCGTCGGTGACGTGCTCGGAAAGTTTCATCCGCATGGCGACAGTGCCTGCTACGAAGCCATGGTGCTGATGGCGCAGCCGTTCAGTTATCGCTACACGCTGGTCGATGGTCAGGGCAACTGGGGTGCGCCGGACGATCCCAAGTCCTTTGCCGCCATGCGTTACACCGAGGCCCGGCTGTCGCGTTATTCCGAGGTGCTGCTTAGCGAGCTGGGGCAGGGTACGGTGGAGTGGGTGCCGAACTTCGATGGCACCCTCGACGAGCCGGCGACGCTACCGGCGCGCCTGCCCAACCTTTTGCTCAACGGCACCACCGGCATCGCCGTGGGCATGGCCACCGATGTGCCGCCGCACAACCTGCGTGAAGTGGCGAGCGCCTGCATACGTCTGCTCGACGAGCCGAGCGCCAGTGTCGAGCAGCTCTGCGAGCATGTGCTGGGGCCGGATTTCCCAACCGAGGCGGAGATCATCACGCCGCGTGCGGACCTGCTGAAGATCTATGAGACAGGTCGAGGTTCCGTTCGCATGCGGGCCGTCTACCGTGTCGAAGACGGCGACGTCGTGGTCACCGCGCTGCCGCACCAGGTGTCCGGCTCCAAGGTGCTCGAGCAGATCGCCGGGCAGATGCAGGCCAAGAAGCTGCCGATGGTCGCCGACCTGCGCGATGAGTCGGATCATGAGAACCCCTGTCGCATCGTCATCATCCCGCGCTCCAACCGGGTCGATGTCGAAGCGCTGATGCAGCACCTGTTCGCCACCACCGATCTGGAGTCCAGCTACCGGGTCAACACCAACGTGATCGGGCTCGATGGTCGCCCACAGGTGAAGAACCTGCGCACCCTGCTCAGCGAGTGGCTGACCTATCGCATCGGTACGGTACGCCGTCGCCTGCAGTTCCGCCTGGACAAGGTCGAGAGGCGTCTGCACCTGTTGGAAGGCTTGCTGGTGGCCTTCCTCAATCTGGATGAAGTGATCCACATCATCCGTACCGAAGATCAGCCCAAACCGGTGCTGATGGCGCGCTTCGAGCTCTCCGAGCTGCAGGCCGACTACATCCTCGACACCCGCCTGCGTCAGCTGGCGCGGCTGGAAGAGATGAAGATCCGCGGCGAGCAGGACGAGCTGGCCAAGGAGCGCGAGAAGCTGCTGGCGCTGCTGGGTAGTGAAACCAAGCTGAAGAAACTGGTGCGCAAGGAGCTGATCGAGGACGCGGAAACCTACGGCGACGATCGCCGCTCGCCGATCGTCGAGCGTGCCGAGGCGCGGGCGTTGTCGGAAAACGAGCTGCTGCCGTCCGAGCCGGTGACCGTGGTGATCTCCGATAAAGGCTGGGCGCGCTGCGCCAAGGGCCACGATGTCGATGCCAGCGGGCTGTCCTACAAGGCCGGAGATGGCTTCAAGGCAGCTGCGGCCGGGCGCTCGAATCAATATGCGGTGTTCATCGACTCCACTGGGCGCAGCTATTCGCTGGCGGCGCACTCGCTGCCTTCGGCGCGAGGCCAGGGCGAGCCGCTCACCGGCCGGCTGACGCCACCGCCAGGCGCGAGTTTCGAATGCGTGATGCTGCCCGATGATGAGGCGCTCTACGTGATCGCCTCGGACGCCGGCTACGGTTTCGTGGTCAAAGGCGAAGACCTGCAGGCCAAGAACAAGGCGGGCAAGGTGCTGCTCTCGCTGCCGAAAGGCGCCAAGGTCGTCGCGCCGCGGCCGCTGGCCAGTCGCGAGGAGGATTGGCTGGCTGCAGTGACGACCGAGGGCCGTCTACTGGTGTTCCCGGTGCGGGATCTGCCGCAGCTGGGCAAGGGCAAGGGCAACAAGATCATCGGCATCCCCGGCGAGCGGGTCGCGAGCCGCGAGGAGTATCTGGTCGATCTCGCCGTGTTGCCGACCGGTGCGACACTGGTGTTGCAGGCGGGCAAGCGCACGCTGTCGCTCAAGGCCGAGGATTTGGAGCACTACAAAGGCGAACGTGGCAGGCGCGGCAACAAGCTGCCACGAGGCTTCCAGCGCGTCGAAGGCTTGCTGGTCGAAGCATGACCAAACGTATTGGCGCTGGAATCGAAGGCCGCTTTCACGGAAGATAGCGGCCTTTCCAGCCTGCGGCATGTTGCCCGGTGCTTTCTTTCGCGTCGGCGGAGTCGATTGTCCGGCGAGACATATGCACGAGGCATTGGCGATCTGATGGTCGCGAGCGGCCTGAACTCTGGTGTTATGACGGTAATGAAGAATTTGCTGCGTGTTCCGACTGTTTTGCTGCTGGCCAGCATGGGGCTGACAGGCTGCATCGGCCTGCAGCCTGCACCAATGTACCGACTGGACAGCGGTACGACTGAAGTGCCTGAGCGAACCGATGGCGCCGCCGTGCTGCTGGCACCGGTGACGCTTGCCGATTATCTGCAGCGTGACGCCTTGCTTCAGCGTCTGGCTGACGGCAGCCTGGCCGTCGACGGTCAGCGCGCCCACTGGGCGGGCAGCCTGAAGGCCGACGTCGAGCAGGTGTTGCTGCGCCAGCTGGCCTGGCGTCTGGATACGCAGAGCCTGGTGCTTGGCCCGGCCGACGAAGGCTTTACGCCAGAAGTGCAGATCGAGCTGTCCATCACGCGCCTTGATTCCGGCCCCGAATTCCCGGCGGTACTCGAGGCGCAATGGCGTCTGCGCGACAAGGCGGGCAAGCACCTGGGCAGTCGACTGGTGCGCCTGCAGGAGGAGCACCAGGGCAGCGCGAGCGACCAAGTGCGGGCGCAGAGCGTTCTGCTGCAGCGCCTGAGCGAGATGGTCGCCGATGCGGTCGAACCTACCCTGGTAGCCAAGACCGCACCCAAGGTTGCCCCTGCCAAGCCACAGGTAAGCAAGTCTGCCGAGGCGCCGGCACCGCGCATCCCGGCCGCCGAACCCATTCGTACGGATATGGAAGTGTTCCGCTTCTGACTCTGTCGCGGCTGCTGTTGCAGCCAGCGCATTGAAAAGCCCGGCCAGTGATCTGGTCGGGCTTTTTCGTTTTCTCGGGCTGGTTGCGACTGCGGGCTCGACCAAAGGTCAAAGGTCAACGGTCGTTTGATAGCGACCGTACGGCTTGCGTCAGTGGGTGCGGCTGCGTAGTTCGTGCATGCGCGTCAGCTGGCGTTCCAACAGCGAGGGGTATGGGTCCAGCAGGCGCTCGACGCAGCAGGCGCCTTCCGGGCTGGCAATCGGGCGGATACGCGCGCGCTGCTGAATCAGCCGGTCCTCGCTGATGCTGCCCTCTACCAGCAGCAGGTTGCGGCTGTGCAGCGACATATCCAGCGCAGCCTGCGCCGGCTGGCTGAGCAGCAGGTCGCCCTGGCTCAGGTCGAACAGGCCATCGCCCTGGGTCAGGGCGAGCTGCAGTTGCAGCGTGATGCCGCTGTCGGCGACGTCGATCTGCAAGGCATGGCCCAGCGCACGCATCAGTTCGCCGCAGCAGATCGCGTGGGTGAGGTAGTTCTGCTCGTCGTCCTGGCTATGAAACAACATCAGGCTGCTGCCATCGTTGAGCGTGTGCAGCTCGGCCTGGTAAAGCGTCGCGGCTTGTTGCAGGCAGTCTCGATAGCGTTGCAGCAGTTCGGTCAGGCGCGGCCGCGGCAAGCGGCGCAATTGTTCCTGCCCGCCGAGCTGGATGGCCAGCACGGCGCTGCGAGTAGGTTGCGGCGGGGTAGGAGGTTGTACGCTCGGGGTACCCAGTGACGGGAGCTCGAACGGGACGTCGTCGTCCAGCTGCTGCACGTCGTCATCAGCGTTCGCGGAAAAGCCGCGTGGGCGATGTGACTCGTCGTCCAGCTCGATATCGAAGCGCTCCGGTTGCGCTGCGGGGGATCGTGAGTCAATGCTGTGTTCGTCACTCTGGTCGAAATAGTCGTCGTCCAGCGTATCGCTCAGGTCAAGCTCCGCCTCAGGCTTCTCCGGCACCAGGCGTGACTGCAGTTGGCGCGCAAGGTCGCCAATCTCGTCCTGCCGTCCGGCACCCGGGGCGGGGTCGTCCGGGTCGCGCAGCCACAGGCGCAGCTGCATCAAGGGCGTCGCCAATTGCCGGCCCAGGCGCAGGCTCAGCATCAGCGTCAACGCCAGCAGGATCAGGCTGAGCAGTCCCATGCTCTGCAGGCTGATGGTCATCGGCTGCTGAAACTGCTGCATGTCCAGGCTCACGCGCAGATGCCCGGCAATCACTTCCTGAAAGCTGATTGGTGTCGAGTAAAGCCCGTTATCGTCCCCGAGCAGGCCCTGCTGAGGCCGGGTTCCGGACTCGGCGAGCACGCGATTGTCCACGCTGTAGATCGCTGCGTGAGCGACCAGCGGATTCTTCACCAGATTGCTCAGCAGCACGTTGAGGCTGAGGATGTCGTTGGCCACCAGCAGATCGGTGGCCGAGGCGGCCGTCTGGGTGACCAGGCTCTGGCCGAGGGCATCGGCCTGCTGCTCCATGGCATGCTTGAACTGCATGCCGATCACCCACGCGTAGATGATCAGCGCCAGCGCCACCAGCAGCAGCGTATGGCTGGCAATACGCAACACCAGCGGCACGCGATGCTGGCGTACTGCGCGATAGAGCATGAGGAAGAAGTTGTCTGGCTTTACGGATGCGGGCCGGTTCACAGAGCGCGGCTCTTCTCGTCGGGAAATTGCCGAGCAGTATACGGAAAGCACGGGGGGCGCTGAAGGTCTGCGACGGTAAGCTGACGAATTGCGTCCAGGGTCATCGTGGTGGAGCGCGATGTGCCTGCCGCGGGGCCTGTCCAGCGCGCTGGTCAGCTGATGTAGAATGCCCGCCTTCGTTGCCTGCCATGGGAGCTGCGCCTTGCGCGAAATCGTCCTGATCAATATCACCGGTGAAGATCGACCGGGCCTCACCGCGGCCATCACCGGCGTGCTCGCCCAGGGTGGCGTGAACATTCTCGACATCGGCCAGGCGGTGATCCATGACACTCTGTCGTTCGGCATCCTGATCGAGATTCCGGATAACGAGCGCGCCTCGTCGGTACTCAAGGACGTCCTGTTCATGGGCTACAAGCATGACCAGCAGGTGCGCTTCACCCCGGTGGCCGAGGCCGACTACCAGCACTGGGTGGCCGGGCAGGGCAAGTCCCGGCACATCGTCACCCTGCTGACGCGCAAGGTCACCGCCGAGCAATTGCAGCGGGTCAGCTCGATCACGGCGAAGTACGGGCTCAACATCGACCATATCGACCGCCTGTCCGGACGCATGCCGCTGGACATGCCGGAAGAACTGGGCAAGGGCTGCATCGAGTTTTCGGTGCGCGGCGAGCCGGCCGATACCGCGGCGCTGCGCGCCGAATTTCTCAGCGTGGCGCAGGAGCTCAATGTCGATATCGCCTTCCAGCGCGATTCGGTCTACCGGCGCAACCGCCGGCTGGCTGTGTTCGACATGGACTCGACGCTGATCGAGGCCGAGGTCATCGACGAGCTGGCCAAGGCCGCCGGTGTTGGCGAGCAGGTGTCGGAGATCACCGAGCGGGCGATGCGCGGCGAGCTGGATTTCCGCGCCAGCTTCAAGGAGCGCCTGGCGCTGCTGGAAGGCTTGTCGGAAGACGTGCTGGCGGACATCGGTGCCAGCCTGCGCTTGACCGAGGGTGCCGAAGTGCTGTTCGCCGAACTCAAGCGCCTGGGCTACAAGACAGCGATCCTGTCCGGCGGCTTCAGCTATTTCGCCAAGCAGCTGCAGGCCAAGCTCGGCATCGACTACGTGTTCGCCAATGAATTGCAGATCGAGAACGGCAAGGTCACCGGCGTGGCGGTCGAGCCGATCGTCGATGCCCAGCGCAAGGCCGATCTGCTGCGCCAGCTGGCCGAGCAGGAAGGGCTGTGTCTGGAGCAGACCATCGCCGTGGGGGATGGCGCCAACGACCTGCCGATGCTGGGTCTGGCCGGCCTGGGCGTTGCCTTCCGCGCCAAACCGCTGGTCAAGCAGTCGGCCAAGCAGGCGATTTCAACCCTGGGTCTGGACGGGATTCTCTACCTGCTGGGTTTCCGCGATCGCGACGGCACGGAATAAAACGCGGCTGCAGGCTCGAACAACGCAAAGCCCCGGATCAATCGATCCGGGGCTCTAGTTTTGTCACTCATGCCTTGCAGTGCCTTCAGGGTTTGATCGCCACCTTCAGCACGCCATCGCGCTGATTGGCAAACAGGTCGTAGGCGTCGGTGATGTCGTCCAGCGCATATTGATGGGTGACCAGCGGGCCGAGATCGACCCGGCCCGAAGCGACCACATTGAGCAGTCGACGCATGCGTTCCTTGCCGCCCGGGCAGAGCGAGGTGACGATCTTGTTGTCGCCAAGCCCCGCATGGAAAGCGCCGAGCGGAATGGTCAGGTCACTGGAATAGACGCCCAGGCTGGACAGCGTTCCGCCCGGCTTGAGTACTCGCAATGCGCTCTCGAACGTCGATTGCAGGCCCAGCGCCTCGATGGAAGCGTCGACGCCGCGGCCGCCGGTTAGCTTGAGAACCTCTTCCACCACATCGACATTGCGGAAGTTGAGCGTCACGTCCGCTCCCATCTTCCGGGCGATATCCAGCCGCGCATCCACACCGTCCACGGCGATGATGGTGCCCGCACCGCGGAGCCTGGCGCCAGCGGTGGCACAGAGGCCGATGGGCCCCTGGGCGAAGATCACCACGATGTCGCCGATCTTGATATTGGCCGCCTCGGCGCCGGCGAACCCGGTGGACATGATGTCCGGGCACATCAGCACCTGTTCGTCGGTCAGGCTGTCCGGTACGGGCGCCAGGTTGGCCATGGCGTCGGGTACCAGTACGTACTCGGCCTGGGTGCCGTCGATGCTGTTGCCGAAACGCCAGCCGCCCATGGGCTTGTAACCATGGCAGGAGCAGCCGCCGTCCTGCGAGGGGAGGCCGTCCTGACAGGCGTAGGAGGTAAAGCTCGGGCAGATGGCGCCGGCGATGACGCGCTGACCTTCCTGGTAGCCCTTGACGTTGCTGCCCAGCTTTTCGATGACGCCTACCGGCTCGTGGCCGATGGTCAGGCCAGGCGCGACCGGATACTCACCCTTGAGAATGTGCACGTCGGTGCCGCAGATGGTGGTTGTGGTGATGCGTAGCAGGGCATCGTTGGGGCCGATCTCGGGGATGGGCTTGTCCTGCAGTTCGATGCGGCCCGGTTCGACGAACACGGCAGCTTTCATCATGACCATGGTGCGGCTCCTCTTCGAGTTGAAGGCGTCCGGACACTCTAGCTCAGCGCTGCGGCTGGCCAGTGATCGTAGTCAAGCTGAGGTGGATTGTCTGGTGGCGTTGGGGCTGGCGGGGAGGCTGCCAGCCCGGCGGCGCTTCACTCTTCGTCGGAGGCGAAGTCGTAGTCCATCGACTGGCTCGGGCCCTGCAGATAATGGCCCTGGATGTAGCTGACGCCGGCTTGCCACAGCGTAGCGAGTACGGTCGCGCTTTCGACGAACGGTACGATGCTCTGCTTCTGCTGCTCGTGCAGTTCGGCGAGCAGGGCCTTGAGCGCTTCCTGGTTTTCCTGGCGGGTCAGATCCTGGGTGTAGGAGCCATCGACCTTGATGAACTCGGCATCCAGATGCTTGAGCGTATTGAATGGGTTGAGCACGCAGCCGAACTGGGCGAGCGCGGTGCGGCATCCGAGGCCGTTGAGTCCCTGGGCCAGCGCCTTGGCCGGTTTGAGATAGGCCACGGCATCGGCTTCACCGAACTCGAAGGCCAGCGAATCGCCTGGCAGACGCGAAGCCTTGAGCACGACGCCGAGCCAGGGCAGCAGGCTGGGGTCCTGGATACTGGCGGCGGACAGGTGCAGGAACAGTCGCGTGCGATGGCCCTTGGCGCGGTGCTCGGCAAGCAGTTTGATGGAATTGAGAATGACCCAGCGGTCGATCTTGGCAGCCAGGCCGGCGTCGGCCGCGGTACTGAGGAACTCGTTCGGCGGGACTTCCACGCCCTGCGGATCGAGTAGCCGCAGCAGCACTTCGTAATGCTCGAAGCTGTCGCCGCGCAGGCTGATGATCGGCTGGAACAGCAGGCGGAAGCTGTTGCTTTCCAGCGCCTGCTTGAGCATCGCGACGATGTCGCCGCGGTTGGCTGCTGCCGCCAGTTCGTCGGCCGGGTTGTAGAGCTTCAGCGCATTGCCGTCGCTCAGCTCATCGGCACAGCGGTGCGCGCGCTCGATCGCGTCTTGAGCCTTGGCGGTCTTCTCGTCGAGGCCGGCAACGCCGATGCTGAGGGTGGTTTGCACCGTGCGACCGCCGACATCGAGCAGTTGGCCTTCGACCTTGGTCAGCAGCTTGCGCAGCTCCGGTTCGGCCTGCTGCGGAATGACGCCGGGTTGCAGGACCGCAAAGACGTCATCGGCGAAGCGAGCCAGCTGGGCTTCGCCGGGGAAGTGGCCCCGCAACAGGGTGGCGAGCTGGTTGAGCAGCTGGTCGGAGTCGGTCAGGCCGATGTCTGCCTGCAGCGCGGCGAAGCGATCGACGCGAATGTAGGCGAGGCTGGCGGGCTGACCGGCATTGATCGCGCGCTCTACCGCGGCGTCAATCACTTCGAGGAAGCTGTTGCGGTTGAGCAGGCCGGTTACCGGGTCCTGGCTGCTGATCTCGCGCAGCTTCTGCAGTTCGGCACTGTCGTTCTCGGCGCGGATCACCACCTGAATGCAGGGCTCGCCGTCATAGGCCGCCGGCGAGAAGTGCATGCGCGTCTTGAGCGTGTCGCCATCGGCGCGCACGCCGCCACAGCCCAGTTCGGCGCTGCCTTCCATGCTCTGGTAGTTCTTCAGGAAGGTCTTGAAACGGCTCTGGTCGGTGCCGCTGATCAGATCGATCATCGGCATGCCTTCCAGATCCTCCACGTCGTCGTAGCCGAACAGTTCGAGGTAGGCGCGGTTGGCGTAGATGTGCATGCCGTCGTGCACGTAGGCAATGGCGTCCACCGAACTGTCGAGCAAGAGCTGGCAGCGCTTTTCCGCTTCACGCAGGGCCACTTCGGCTGAACGGCGCGCGCGGCGCTCTTCGAGATTGGCCAGTTCGCGATTGGCCACCAGCAGCAGCCACTCGTCCTCGCCCTGCGGCAGGGCATCCTGGGCACCGAGCATCAGCGCTTCGGTGATCGCTTCGGCGTCGTTGCCTGCGGTTAGCTGGAGGATCGGGATGTCCTTGGCCTGCCGGCGAATGGCGCTGATTGCCTCGCTGGGGTCGAGATTCTCGCTCTGCGGTGCGTTGATCAGCAGATCCCAGGTCTGTTTCAGGGCTTCGGCCAGATCGTCGCTGGAGGTCAGCCGATGCACCCGGGTCGCCTGTCCGGCATTGCGGAAGAGGCTGACCAGACGCTCGGCCTCGTTCTGCGAGTCTTCGAGAATCAGCAGGCGGATGGTTTTCTTTTGCAGGGCCATGGCAACAGCTTAAGTGCGCGCCAAAGCGGCGCGGGCAGGCAGGAATGCGAGAGTCGGCAATCTACAGCGACTTCCAGAGTGAGTCAAAATCTTCATCCCCGCCCGCAGTGTGGGTTTTCCAGCCTGTGACAGGCGTCTCTCGCTCCGGTGCGACCTGTCCCAGGGAGCGGTATTCGAACTGATTGTAGTTGCCGGTAGCCGCACGGCGTTGGTTCAGCACGGCGCGCTCTTCCTCGCCGTTACGGTTGATCTGAACCTTGTGCCCCTCCTGGAAAGGCAGGCGTGGCGCGATCAGCGTTGCCGGCTGGGAGATCGCGGCGATCTCCGGCAACAGCAGGGCGCGCAGGTACTCACTGCCCTGGTCGACCTTGCGCAGCAGGCGCAGACCACAGGGCTTGGCCTGCGGTGCGATCAGTTCGATGCCCAGCTGCGTGCTGCCGCCGCGTACCTGGCGAATCCAGCGCACCACGGCGATGCTCCAGGTTTGCCCGGTGTCTTCGCGCAGTCCCAACAGCTCGCCGGTCTGCAGCAGGCTGGGCACCTCGCCTTCCCAGGCCAGGCAGTAACCGCCGGGGCTATGGTCCACCAGCTGGACCTGATAGATCGGATGATCTTCGTTGCTGGTGGACTTACCTTTCGTCGATGCAGACGCGGCTGCTCTGGTCGCTGGCGCTGCGCGTGAAACATCGGGTCTGACGAACTCGATGTGGTCGCTGTCCGGCAGGCGTTCGATGCTGTTGCTCTGTGCATCGAATGCGTTGGCCCAGACATCTGCGGCGCCGTTGTGCAGCTTGAACACGGCTCGATTCGAGGTGCCGGGCAGTTCGAGCACTTCGTTGAAGGCGCGCTGACCGGCGAGCTGATAGTGCAGCGCGGTCATGCCGATGCACAGCGCCAGCGTGCCCTTTGCCGGCGTGCGCTGGAAGGTTCGTTCGGAGATGGCGCCCCAGGCCGAGTTCAGGTGGCGCAGCAGATCGTCGTCCAGTCCTGCGGCGGCTGGCAGACGGCTCAGCCGGCGGTTGTCGGGCGCCAGGCGCAGGTGCTCATCGATCATGCCGACCAGCATCCGGGTATCGATGCCGAGCAGGTTCTGCTGATTTCTGTCGGGAAACAGCGAACGGTAGCGCGGCGGCCCGTCCACCAGCGGAGACAGGAGGAAAAGGCTGCTGGCGGCGCTGGCTGCCTGGATCTGCGCCATTGCGCCCCAGGCCTCCAGTGCCGCGGCCAGCTTGACGATGCTTTGCTGACGCAACTGATTGCAGCGCGCGCAACCGAGCAGCAGCGCTGCGAGGTAGCTCTGCTCAGCGGTGAGATCCTTGGAGTATCGCGCCAGCGGATCGCGCAGCAGCAGGCGCTCGGTGCCATGCTCGACTGCCAGCTGATAGAGCTGGTGCAGTTCGAGCCACAACCCGGCAGCAGCCGGGCTGTAGAGCTGGGTGGAGCGGATCAGCAACGCGCCGAGGCTGTGAATGGCGCGTTGCAGCGCGATCGACAACAGTTGGTGACGATCGCGCTCGGGTTGGGAAACCACACGCACCACGATCAGCTTGTAGCCAACCGCGAGGTGATTCTGCAGCGCCTGGCAGAGACCGGCGACTTTGCGTGGTCGCTCGCTGAGCACGATGGGCTGGTTGACGAAGTGCTTTTCCAGCTGGTTGCAAACGAAATGCACGTCCGGCCGCAGCAGTTCCAGCATCTGCAGGCGGGTTTCCGTGGCGATGCGCAGTTGGTTGAGTTCGATCAGCGCCTGGTAAAGCTGGCGCGCGGTTTCGCCTATGTTGGCTTTCGGCAGGCCGGCGAGCCAGCCGGTTACACCGCGCACGCTGGCGTCGCAGAAGGACAGGGTCTGCCGGGTGGGCGCTGGTACGCGCAACAGCAGATGATGGCTCTGTCTATCCAAACGGTTGGCTCCGCGGCGGTCAGGGCATAATTAATGAGAACTCTATCAATATCTGCCGCAGCGGGCAGGACTGAATGATGGCTTCATGATATTAGCCGACGTTCGGCAGTTATGGGCTGCCGAACGTCGCTGTGGCGGGAATCAGAGGGTTTCGAGCGGGTCGGCGACGGTTGGGCTGAGCGTCGCCTGGCCCAGCGCTTCGCCCATGCACACGGGGCTCAGCGGCCCCAGTTGTTCAGCCCAGCGCACCTGTTCCGGCCCGAACAGCAGAATCACCGTCGAACCCAGCTTGAAACGGCCCATCTCGGCGCCTTTCTCAAGGTGGATGGAAGCACGCGCCGCTTCGTCGTACCGGAAGGTCTTCAAGGTACGCTTGGGTGGTGTGACCAGACCGGCCCAGACGGTCTCAATGCTGGCGACGATCATCGCGCCGACCAGCACCATGGCCATCGGCCCGTGCTCGGTATCGAACAGGCAGACCACCCGCTCGTTGCGCGCGAACAGCTCCGGCACGCCCTGCGCGGTGACCGTGTTGACCGAGAAGATGCGCCCCGGCACGTAGACCATTTCCCGCAGCGTGCCGCTGACCGGCATATGCACGCGGTGATAATCCTTGGGCGAGAGGTAGACCGTGGCGAACGCGCCGCCCATGAACGGAGCAGCGCGTTCGTGATCGCCGCCAAGCAGCTCCATGGCGCTGTAGCTGTGGCCCTTGGCCTGGAAGATACGGCCTTGTTCTATCCGGCCCAACTGGCTGATGGCGCCGTCGCAGGGGTTGAGGATGGCGCCCGGAGTCTGATCCAGCGGGCGGGCACCGTCTCTCAATGCGCGGGTGAAGAAGGCATTGAAGTGCTCGTAGGCCGTGGGCTCCTCGACCTGGGCCTCGCGCATGTCGACCTGAAAATGCCGGACGAACCACTTGATGAAGGTGTTCTTCACCCACGGCAGCCGGCACTCGGCCAGGCAGCCAGCCAGGCGGGAGATGAGGTGATGGGGCAGCACGTACTGGCTGATGACGAACAGGCGATCTTTCATGTGGGTCCTTTTCATTGCTGCACCGGTGTATCAGGCAGGTTGCCCCATTCGGACCAGGAGCCGGCATAGCCCTTGACGCGTGGGTAGCCGAGTGCCTTGGCCAGGAGGTAGGTGAGGCCGGAGCGATGATGGGTGTGGCAGTGGGTTACGACTTCCTTTTCCGGGACGATGCCCAGTGCCTCCAATTGCTCGGCGATGTCCTCGCGGATTCGGAGGTCGCGAGCACGGTCCATGGCGGCGGTCCACTCGAAGTTGATTGCCCCGGGTATGTGGCCGCCCCGCGCGGCAAAGAGTTTTTCGCCACGGAATTCGGCCGGCGAGCGCGCGTCCCAGATCACCAGATCGTCTGCGCCGAGGCGGCTTTCGATGTAGCTGCGGGTCGCGATTGGGGCGGGGTCCAGCGTCAGGTTCGGCAGGCCGGGCGCCGCCTCGGGTATCTGCTGGGTCAGCGGTCGCGCCTCGCCGAGCCAGGCGTGCAGCCCGCCGTTCAGGTAGTGGTAGTGGTGATGGCCGATCACGTCGAGCAGCCAGATGAAACGACCGGCCCAGCCGCCGCCTTCGTCGTCATACACCACGTACACCGCGTCGTGCCGATGACCCAGTGCGCCGAACAATCGCTGCAGTTGCGCAATATCCGGAAGCAATCCCGGCGCTGGCGGCTGGCCGAGCTGGGTCTGTTTGGGATCGACGAAGCGAGCGCCCGGCAGGTGGCCTTCGGCATAACGGGCGGCGCTGGTCAGGTCGACCAGAATCAGCTCCGGCGCCTCCAGGCGTGCGGCCAGGTCGGCTGGCTCGATCACCAGCGGCAGGTTGGAAAAGGCAGACACGGCAGCCCTCATCTAGTCGTAGAAGGGGCGAAGTCTAGCGAAAAAGCTCAGACCCCGCGCCTGCTGAAGGTAGCCAATGCGCGCTCGATGCACTGCGTTGTTTTAGCGAATGTTTGCAGGGTAGTGTCGGAGAAGGGCGCGCCGTTCTGGTCGGAAACCACCAGCATCAGCACGCGCCCGTCGATGCCCAGCGAGCGCAACAGCAGATGTTCGCCGCTGAAAAGCGCTTTCAGGCTGCCGGGCAGCAAGGCCGAGAACTGTGCCATGTTGGCCGGCTGCAGGCGCAGCTGTGCCGGCTTTTCCAGCAGACGGCGCACGATCTGACTCTGCTCGGGGATGAGGGTAAGTCGCGCAGCATCGCTTGGCAGGCCGGCCGATTGCTGGGCGACCAGGCGGTTCTGCTTTCGGTCGAACAGCAACACCAGTGTGCGCTGCATGCCCGCGCAGGCAAGGGCTTGGCTGGTGGTAGCGGTCAGCTGCAAGACGTTGCTGAACGGCGTCGGTTCACTGAGCAGGCGGCGACAGTGCTCGCGCCATTCGGCCAGATCGGCGTCGCTTGCTACCGGCGCAGCACGCAACACCTGAAAACGGGTACCGGTAGGCCACAGCAGGCCTTGAGCCGGATGCCAGAGATCGGTCCGGCCGATCTCCCGGGCGCTGGTCGCCGCCTGCTGGTGCACCATCTGCTGCAGATCGGCGAGCGACACCTGCAGATACAAACCGGCCAGGCGCTGCCAGCGCAGGCTGTGTACGCCGCTCCAGCTATGGTGCGAGGACAGTGCCAGGCCGTTGGCCAGCACGATGGTGTTGCTCGGCAGCGTCAGCCAGCGGCGCAGGTCGGGGTCGGCGTCGAGCATCTGCTGCTGATGCAGCGGGTGCTCGTTGTCGTGGGCAATATGCAGGGCCTTGATCAGGCGCCGCCGATCGGTGCCCAGCAGGCGATAACCCTGAATGATCCAGTCCGGCAGCCGCCAATGCTCAGCAAGCCTTAGGCACAGCTCCAGCAGGGATACGCCGAGCAGTTCGCGCTCGACCCTGCCGGCCGGCTCGCCCTTGACCAGTACCCGCTGCTCCCAACTGTCGAGCAGATGCGGATAGGCGCCTATCAGCGCCCAGGCGGGAGACAGGAACAGCAGGCTGCCCCAGTGAATGTCCTGCCACAGTCGTGCGAGGCGGGCGGCGAACAGTCCGTTGGCCTGCTGGCTGGCGTGGCGGCTGATTAATACCAGTTGCCGCAGTGGCTGCGGCATGTCGGCGGCCTCCATGGCCGGAATGCGCGCCAGCAGCGCTTCGGCGCGCTGCAGGCCGATGCGGCTGAGCGCGACCTCCAGGCTCTCGGCCGGCTGGCTGTCGCCGATGCCTCGATTGGCCTCCTGGATGAAACGCAGCGCCAGCACGGGGCTGTTCTGAATAAGCTCGGCGATCTGCCGCATCGACTTGCTGCTGTCGCGCAGCGCCAGTCGCACCTTGCCATGGACGCCGGCAAACGCGGGAAGGGGTGCATCGTCGAGAGCCTTGATCCAGGCGGGTATCGTGCGTGGCAGCGGAGGTGTGGTGGTCATGGCCGAACTAGCTTTTCATCGGGATGACCTTTAGTCTGGCGCAAAAGTTCCGATAACCAGAACAATTCTTCCAACATTCCTTTCGCAAGGTCGTCTGGTGGCGATTCTGGGCGTTTATTTGCCCTTGATCCGGACGGCTCGTAACCAGGTTTTAGACGTACCTCCTATGGTCAAAATAATCGGGATTATCGTCGTGTTCGCCAGCGTGCTGGGCGGGTTCGTGCTCTCTGGCGGCAAGATCGGCGCGCTCATCCATCCGTTCGAGGTGATGATCATCGGTGGTGCGGCGCTGGGCGGTTTTCTGCAGGCCAACCCCGCCAGCACCACCATGCTGGTGTTCAAAAAATCGCTGAAGATGTTCAGCACCCGTTTTACCCACACCTATTATCTGGAAGTGCTCAGCCTGCTCTACTCGATCCTCAACAAGAGTCGTCGTGAAGGGATGATGGCCATTGAAGCTGACCTGGAAGATCCCGCCGCCAGTCCGCTGTTCAGCAAGTACCCGGGCTTCCTGCAGGACGAGCGCATGACCGCCTTCACCTGCGATTACCTGCGCATCATGTCGTCCGGCAACATGGCGCCGCACGAACTCGAAGGCCTGTTCGACATGGAACTGAACAGCCTGAAGGAAGAACTTGAACATCCATCCCATGCGGTCGCCAAGGTGGCGGACGGCCTGCCGGCGATGGGTATCGTCGCGGCGGTACTGGGCATCGTGATCACCATGTCGATCCTCGCCGAGGCGGATAACGCAATGATCGGTTACAAGGTTGGCTCGGCGCTGGTCGGTACTTTCCTCGGTATTCTTGCCTCCTATGGCTTCTTCGGGCCACTGGCCGCGGCACTGGAGCACGATGCCAAGGAAGAGCTGAACGTGTACGAGGCGATCAAGGCCACGCTGGTCGCCTCGGCCTCGGGCATGCCGCCGACGCTGGCTGTCGAGTTCGGGCGCAAGGTCCTTTATCCGGCGCATCGCCCGAGCTTTGCCGAGCTCGAGCAAGCCATGCGCGGCAGCTAAAGGCTCGTCATGGACAACACTCAACCGATCATCGTCAAACGGGTCAAGAAGGTTGCGGGCGGCCACCATGGCGGCGCGTGGAAGATCGCCTTCGCCGACTTTGCTACCGCGATGATGGCGTTCTTTCTGGTGATGTGGTTGATGAGTTCGGCGACGCCAGAGCAGAAGAAACTGATCTCCGGCTACTTCCAGGATCCGATCGGCTTCACCGAAAGCGCCAGCCCGCACGTCATCGACCTGGGGGGGACGCCGACACCCTCGCCGGACCGCACCCTCAATCCAGAGCTGGAGCCGGCGCAGAGCGAAGCGCAGATCGATAGCGATCAGGTGGAAACCTTCGCCGAACAGCTGGAGCGCGAGCGCCTCGAGCTGCTGTTGCAGGAGCTGCAGAACAAGGTCGACGAGAATCCCGAGCTGCAGAAGTTCAAGGACCAGATCCTTTTCGAAATCACCCAGGACGGCCTGCGCATCCAGATCATGGATGCCGAGAACCGGCCCATGTTCGCCCTCGGTAGCGCCCAGTTGCAGCCCTACTTCGAAGACATCCTGCTGGCGCTGGTCGACACCATCGCCGCGGTGCCGAACAAGATCAGCGTCAGCGGCCACACCGATGCCAAGCCTTTCTCGGGGCGCAGCGACTTCGGCAACTGGGAGCTTTCGGCCGGGCGTGCCAACGCTGCACGCCGCACGCTGGTGATCGGTGGTTACCCGGAGGATCAGATCGCGCGGGTAGTGGGCTACGCCTCGTCCGCGCTGTTCGATCGCAAGGACCCGCTCAATCCGGTCAACCGACGCATCGATATTCTGGTGCTGACCAAGAAGGCGCAGCGTTCGATCGAGGGTGAGCAGCCCGCTGCCACGGATTCGACCGGTGCTGCCGAAGGCGAAGTCGCGCCATCTGGCGGCGCGGTGCCGGCTGGGGAGGAGCCGTTACAGCCGGAGCAACTGCGGGAGCGGTTGAACATCTTCGAAGATGGCGTGCTGCAGTTCAGTCAGCCCGGCGAGGGCTGAGCGCCAGATCAGTAATCCGGTTCTGGCAGGCTGCTGAGAATGTGTCGGTAACTGCTCATGCGCTGCGGCTGGATGCGCCCGTCCTCCAGCGCCTGGAGCAGGGCGCAGCCGGGCTCGCGATCATGCTTGCAGTCGCGGAAGCGGCAGTGCCCGAGCAGATCCTGGAATTCGATGAAGCCCGCTTCGACGTCGGCGCGACTGACGTGGCCTAAGCCGAATTCGCGGATGCCGGGGGAGTCGATCAGTTCGCCGCCACCGGGAAAGTGGAACAGGCGTGCCGTGGTGGTGGTGTGGGTGCCCTTGCCGGTCATTTCCGACAGCGCCCCGACGCGGGTGTCGACGCCCGGCAACAGGCTGTTCACCAGCGAAGACTTGCCTACCCCGGATTGCCCGACGAAGACGCTGACGTGGCCGTCGAGCCGCGCCTTGAGCGCTTCCATGCCGCCACCACCGTGGGCCGAGACTTCCAGCAGCGGATAGTTCAGCTGCCGATAGACTTCCAGCAGGCGATTCAGCGCGGCTTCGTTCTGCTCGTCGATCAGGTCGACCTTGTTCAACAGCAGCAATGGCGTGATGCCGGCGTGCTCCGCGGCGACCAGATAGCGGTCGATCAGGTTGGCGTGGGGCTCCGGTAGCGGCGCGAAGACGATGACGATCAGGTCGACGTTCGCCGCCACGGGCTTGAGCTGGCCACGGGTATCCGGGCGGCAGAGTTCCGAATGTCGCGGCAGCTGCGCAACGATGACGCCGATGCCCTGGTTGCCCGGGCGCCAGACCACACGATCGCCGGTGACCAGCGCCGGCAGGTTGGCGCGCAGGTGGCAGCGAACGACCTGCCCGCTGTGTTCGCCTTCCAGTGCTTCCACCTCGACCTGCACGCCGAAATGCGCGATGACGAGTCCGGTCTGCTCCGGGCCGAGATCGCCGCCTTCGAGTTCTTCGAGTGCACGACTTTCGCGCCGCGCGGCGCGGGCGGCGCGCTCTTCCTGGATTTTCTCGATACGCCAGTTCTGCCGGCGGTTGAGTTGGCGTTTGGCCATGAATTCGGTTGTCTCTGAGGTTGGTGAGCGAGTCTAGCATGCTGCAACCCGCCCACTTCGGCCTGTATCGCGCTGAAGCCGGAGGGTTAGACTGGTGCTCCTTCACCCGTTCGATTGTCGGTCATGCCTGCTTCTGTCGTTACTCGCCTGCCCATCCTGCGTGCGCTGCTGGCCCAGCTGTTGGCGCTGCTGGTGGTCTGGCTGCTGTTGCTCGGACTGGTCGGCGTGCTGGGTGTGCGTCCCGGTCTCATCCTTGTGGCAGTCGCGCAGGGCTGTCTGGCGGCGCTGATCGGGGCCCGGCTCGGGCTGTCGGCCTGGTGGCTGGCGATCAATCTGATGTTCGTTCCTGGCCTGGCGTTGCTGCGTGATTTCGACGTGCCGGGCTGGTTGCCGCTGGGCGCATTCACGTTGTTGTTGCTGTTGAACTGGAATGCCTTCACCGAGCGCGTGCCGCTCTACCTGACCGGTCGTGAAGCCGAGCGCCAGTTGCGCAACCGGCTGAGCGAGCTGCCGGCGGGTTTCCGCTATATCGACCTGGGCAGCGGCCTGGCCGGCACGTTGTCGCGCCTGGCACGGGACTTTCCGGCGGCGGAGTTCATTGGCGTGGAAACCGCGCCGCTGACCTTCGCACTGTCCTGGCTGCGCTGCCTGCCGCGGCGCAACTGCCATATTCGCCTGCTCAGTCTGTGGCGGGTCGATCTCGCCGAGTACGACGTGGTCTATTGCTTCCTCTCACCGGCACCCATGGCCGCCCTGTGGGACAAGGCGCACGCCGAGATGCGTCCCGGCGCGCTGTTGATCAGCAACAGCTTCGCGGTGCCAGGGGTCGAGCCGGTTGAAGTGCAGCAATTGAATGACTGGCGCCGCTCGCGGCTGCTGATCTGGTACCCCGGTGGCGCGACACCTGACGGCGTCGATACGAGCGGCTAAACTGCGCCGCACAGCCAAGGAGCCCGCCATGCAGAACCCGCAGAACCTGATCTGGATCGACCTGGAAATGACCGGTCTGGATCCGGATAACGACGTCATCATCGAGATGGCGACCATCGTCACCGACAGTCAGCTCAACGTGCTGGCCGAGGGGCCGGTGATCGCGGTACACCAGAGCGATGAAACACTGGCGCGCATGGATGAGTGGAACACCCGTCAGCACGGCGGCTCGGGCCTGACACAGCGCGTGCGTGAGAGCAGGATTTCCACCGCCGAGGCCGAGCAGGCGACGCTGGCCTTCCTCGAGCAGTGGGTACCCAAGGGCAAGTCGCCGATCTGCGGCAACAGCATCTGCCAGGACCGACGATTCCTCTACCGGCAGATGCCGAAGCTCGAGGCCTACTTCCACTACCGCAATCTGGACGTGTCGACGCTCAAGGAGCTGGCGGCACGTTGGGCGCCGCAGATCATGGAAGGCTTCAAGAAGAGCGGCACGCACCTGGCGCTCGACGACATCCGTGATTCCATCGCCGAGCTGCGGCATTACCGCGAGCATTTCATCAAGGTCTGAAAGGGGCGTTAACGCCTGACGCGTTTGCGGATCGTAGGGTGGATCACGCTTCACCGATCCACCGACGAGGCCAGGTGGATGTAAAAAGCGACATCCACCCTACGTCACTGATGATCATCGTGAGAGTGAGGCCGCAGCGTCGTGCATCCAGTGGTCAATCGGCGCCTTTTGGCGAGGCGCCGACAGTTATTTCCCCAGCTTGCGCAGCTCGTCCGATTCGACGATGCGCATGCCGTCGCCTTCCTCCAGCGCCAGTCGCCACAGCGCGCGGGCCAAGGTGCAGGTCTCGATGCCGTGGTACTTGCCCGGCAGCAGCTGCGACAGGGGCGCCGCGATGCGTTCGCTCAACCGCGGCTCCAGGCGTGGGCCGATCAGTTGAGAGGGGCGGGCGATGGTCAGCTGTGGCCAGTCCTGCTGCTGCAATGCCGCCTCCATTTCGCCTTTGACCTTGAGGTAGAAGATCGAACTGTCCGGGTTGGCCCCCAGCGAGCTGATCACCAGCAGGTGACGCGCGCCCATCTCCTTAGCCCGGCGGGCAAACGCCAGCACCAGATCATGATCGATGGCGCGGAACGCCTCCTGGCCACCGGCCTGCTTTAGCGTGCTGCCCAGGCAGCAGAAGGCCGTGTCGATCTCGCCGCCCAGCGTTGGCAGCAACGCCAGCAGCTCTCCGACCGGGTTTTCCAGGCGCTGATGGGCCGCCAATGGCCTGCGTGTGGGCGCCAGCACGCGTTCGACGGTGGGTTCGTTGAGCAGGCGATCGAGCAGGTGCTCGCCAGTGAGTCCGGTGGCGCCGGCAAGCAGAATGCGCTGTGGCGTCAAATACATGGTCTTGCTCCTGTGGCGATCATTGGGTGGCACGCCGCTGCCGCAGCTCCTGCCAGCGTTGGACGACCGCTTCCGGCGCCCAAATTTGCGGTTCCGATGCCTGATAGTCGTCGGCCTGCTCGCGTTCGGCAACTTTTGCTGCGGCCAGCGTGAAGGCCTGCACGATATCGTCGGTTTCCTGCAGCGCTTCGGCGAACAGCGCGCGGCCGAAGTAGGTGAAGTCGCTCTGCTCGGAGCAGCCGAAGGACACCCGGTCGGCGCGGGCGGCGGTCATGATCAGCGTCTGCTCGTTCTTCAGTGGCTCGATGAAACCGCCGGAATAGCAGGCCGAGATCACCAGGATGACCTTGCGCTTGGCGAGCGGCGCGAGCAGTTGCGCCAGATCCGCTGCCGGCAGGTCGTCCAGCGAAAGACGCGGCTGGTTCAGCACCAGTTCGTGGTCCGCCGAACCGTGGCTGGTGAAATAGAGAAAGATCAGGTCTTCCTCGCCACTGCGTTCGGCCAGCGCGCGAATCGCTCGGGTCAGGTTCTCCCGGGTCGCCAGCGGCCGGTCGACGAGATGGTCGCGGTGGTTGACCAGGCTGAGTTGGCCATGGGCGGCGAAACGCTCGGCGAGCAGCTTCTGTACGTAATCGGTTTCGCGCATGAACACGCTCTGCCGGCCATCGCCGGCCACGGTCAGCGTATAGAGGTCCTGGGCAGGGCTGGATGGCGGTAGCGCACTGATCGCACGCTCGAGCAGTGAGCCTTGTTCCAGCAGGGCGAGCTCGAGCGGGTCCGATAGCGCGTGTGCCTGCTCGTCGCGGACGCGTCGGTCATTACGCCAGCTGCCGCGCAGCTCGGTGCCGTCGGCCTGGGTCAGTACGCCCTCGCCGGCGAAGTGTCCGTGGCGGAAACCGCCGGTATAGAAGCTGCCGTCTGCGCGATCGAGACGGCCCTGGCCGTGGTAGCGCCAGTTGCGAAACTGCCCGCTGTAGCGGCTGCCATCGCTGGCGACATAAGTGCCGGTGCCGCTCAGTTCGCCGTGGACGAAGGTGCCGTTCCAGGCGTTGCCCTCGCTGTCCTCGTAGCGTCCCTGGCCATGAAACTGATCGTTCTCGAAGTGGCCGCTGTAGCGCTCGCCATGTTCGGTCGAAAAGCTGCCTTCGCCGTTCAGGTTGCCCGCGTTGAAATGCCCGCTGAGTTGACCATTGGCGTCGCTGCGGGTGCCCGGTCCATCCGGCTGGCCTTTGCTGAACTGCCCTCGATGACTGAAGCCGTCGGCATATTCCAGGCTGCCCTGGCCGTGGTAGAGGTTGTTGCGAAACTCGCCTTCGTAGACCGTGCCGTCCTGGCTGAAGCGCCCGTGGCCATGCATGCGTCCGGCCTGGAATTCGCCTTCGTAGACGCCACCCTCGACATAGCTGAAACGGCCCAGGCCGTCGAACAAGCCGTGCCTGAACTCCCCCTCGTAGCGATCGCCTGTTGCGCTTTGCCAGGTGCCCAGGCCATGCCACTGGCCGTCCTTGAATTGGCCGAGGTAGTAGCTGCCGTTCGGGTAGTCGATACGACCGCTGCCCTGCAGCAAGCCGTCGACGATTTCGCCGCGATAGCGGCCGCCGTCCGGCAGCACTCCATCGGCAGGGGTGAGAGGCTCGCCCTCGCCGCAGGCGGTGAGCAGACCAAGTAACAGGAAGGGAAGAAGACGCAGCATGCGGACATCCGCTCAGGCAGGACGTCCGCAGTATGCCGCAAACCGAGCGGGCTGCGACAATCGCGCAGAGTTGCCGCTCAGAGGACGCACAGCGCCAGGGTTTCGGCGATATAGGCCGGTTTTTCCGAGCCTTCGATCTCCATCACCGCGCGCGCCTTGAGCAGCCATTGCCCGGGATTCTTCTCGTAGGCATCGATCAACGTCAGTCCCAAACGCACCCGCGAGCCGACCCTCACCGGCTGGATGAAGCGCAGGCTGTCCAGCCCATAGTTGACGCCCATCCGCGTGCCTTCCGGCACGACCATAAGGTCGCCAGACAACATCGGCAGCAACGACAGCGACAGGAAACCATGGGCGATGGTGCCACCGAACGGTGTTTGCGCGGCTTTTTCGGCATCGATGTGGATGAACTGGTGATCGCCGGTGCAGTCGGCGAACTGATTGACGCGCTGCTGATCGACGGTCAGCCACTCGGAGTGGCCCAGTTCCTTGCCGATGTAATCCTTGAGCTGTGCGACGGGTACCTGTGGCATGTGTCCTCCTGATTGTTCTTGTATGGCTGCAGCGATGTGCAGTCTGACTAGAGAGGGGCAGTGCCGGGCCCGAAGCGGCCGACTGGCTCTGCGTCATTTACAGCTCTAGATCAGCACGGGCAGGCGTCGCGGCAAACCAGCATCGGCACCGCGAATGGCCCGTCATAGCGCAGCGCGGGCGCCTGCCGGCGTTGCCCTTTATACTGTCGCAATTTTGCGGGAGGCTCCCATGCTGCTCAGAGGCCTGACCTGGCTGGTCGCATTCCAGTTGCTCGGCACCGTCCTCAATGTGCTGTTTCTGCCCATGCTGCCGGGCCCCATCATCGGCATGGTGCTGCTGTTCGCCGGCCTGCTGGCGCGGGGCCGGGCCAGCGAATCGCTGCAGCTGGCGGCGAGCAGCCTGTTGCGCTACCTGCCGCTGCTGCTGGTACCGCCGGCGGTTGGGGTGATGGCCTATACGGAGGCGATCCTTGATGACTTCTGGGCCATCGTCGGCGTGCTGGTAATTTCGCTGCTGGTCTCGCTGGTCTTCACCGGCTGGCTGATGCAGACGCTGATCCGGCGCAAGCAGCGTCAGCAGGAGGACGCATGATCGAACTGCACTGGCAGGCCGCCTGGGAGGCGCTGATCCATCATCCGCTGTTCGGTGTGGCTATTACCCTGGCTGTCTTCCAGCTGGCGTATGCGGCGTATGAGAAGACCCGCTGGGTATTCCTGCAGCCGGTTCTAGTGTCGATGACGCTGATCGTCGGCATCCTCCTGCTATGTGGTATCGACTATGACGAATACCGCATCAGTGCGCAGTGGCTGACGCTGTTGCTGGGTCCGGCCACGGTTGCGCTGGCCGTGCCGCTGTACCTGAACCTGCGGCGGATTCGCGAGTTGTTCGGCCCGATCGTGATCACTTTGCTGGTCGCCGGTGTGTTTGCCACGGCGCTGGGCATGGCCCTGGCCTGGGCTTTCGGCGCGGATGACATGATCCTGATGACCCTGGCGCCGAAGTCGGTCACTTCGCCGATCGCCATGCTGGTGGCCGAGCAGATCGGCGGTGTGGTGGCGCTTGCGGCGGTGTTCGTGATGATCACCGGCGTGCTCGGCGCGATTTTCGGTCCGGAACTGTTGCGCCGGTTTGGCGTTCAGCATCCTGCGGCCCGCGGCATTGCGCTGGGGCTGACCGCCCACGCCGTGGGCACCGCTCAGGCGCTGCAGGAAAGCGACGAATGCGGTGCGTTCGCGGCCCTGGCCATGAGCCTGATGGGGGTAATGACTGCGGTGCTGTTGCCGCTGGTGGTTGCCTTGCTGCTGTGATGGAGTCGCCATGAGATTGCCGTTGTTCCCGCTGGATACCGTGCTGTTCCCCGGTTGTTTTCTCGACCTGCAGATATTCGAGGCACGCTATCTCGACATGGTCAGCCAGTGCCTCAAGGCCGGGCATGGCTTTGGCGTGGTGCATATCCTGGATGGCAAGGAGGTTGGCGCAGCACCGGCGGCGTTCTCTCATATCGGTTGCGAAGCGCTGATTCGCGACTGGCAACAGCTGCCCAACGGCCTGTTGGGTATCCGGGTCGAAGGCGGGCGGCGCTTCGATGTGCAATCGTTCGAAGTACTGCGTGACCAGCTGGCCGTCGCCCAGGTCGCCTGGCGCAGCGAAGCCGACAGCCAGCCACTGGCCGAGCAGCACGCCGACCTCGTCGTACTGCTCGCCGCGCTGGGTCAGCATCCGATGGTGAAAACCCTGGGGCTGGGCGGCGCGGTGAGCGATCAGGCAGCTCTGGCCAGTCAGCTGGCCTACCTGTTGCCATTCGATGCGGAGCAGAAGATCGAATTGCTGGGGCTGGACGAGCCAGCGTCGCAGCTCGAGCAGATTCAAAGCCTGCTCGAGCAATTGCAGGACGGGGCGTAAGGCGTGTCGCCCAGTGTGTTCGCCAGCGTGACCTGGCGCCGCAGCGGCCAACCTTGGTGTCGCTAGAGAAGGTCGTCAGTAGGGTTTTTGTGCCAACGACACCGTAAAGATCCCCCAGTCGTCGATACGCTGCGTGATTTTTACCAAACCTGCCGCTGCTACCAGTTGGTCAATCTCCGCTTGGGTACGCCGCCGCATCACCCATGCCTGCCCATCTCGGTGACTGGTCAGCGCTCGGGCTATGAGCTTCAGCTGTGGGTGCCAGGGTTGTCCGGTGTATACGATGTAGCCGCCCGGTTGCAGCGCTTCGGCGACGCCGGCAAGAGAGCGGCCGATCATCTGGTTGTCGCCGAACAACTCGTAGAGACCCGATACCACTACAAGCGTGGGGCGCGGCGAGAGTGCGGCCAGATCCGCCTGATCGAATGCGTCTGCCTTGATGAATCGAGCGACCTCTTCGAAACCCTTTGCCCGGATCAGCGCACTGCCGTCGCGTACATTGATATCGCTGTAGTCGCGCAGGAGAATCGAGGCAGGGCGTTCTCCGAGGTCCTGTATTGCCTCGAGAATGTAGCGGCCATGGCCGGCGGCAATGTCCACGATATGTACCGGCTGATCGGCGCTTCGCAGGCGGTTCATCGCCCCACGTAACAGCTCTTCTACATGCCTTTTTCTAGGACGTATTGCACGCCAGCCTATGGAGTTCAAATAAAGCTGGTCAATCTTGCGCCCCAGCGCAGTCAGCCCTGCTGGTTCGTTTCTGTAGACATAATCGAGCGTGCTGCCGGAATCGAAACCCGCCTCGAATCCGAGCTTCAGCCCATGAGAAAGCCGGGCGCCAAGGCGCATTCCCGCACGCATGGCGCGCCAATAACATCCTTCCATGGAGTTCGGAGCTACAGGGGCAGCCAGTGCTTCTGCTTCCGCACACATCGGGCCTATTCGGTCCGCATCGAGGAGCGACGGGGGCGCCATTGGCATATCGAAATTATGACGAATGAAACGGCGGGCCTGGCTTACTGCCCGATTACGCTCTCGCTCGCCGAGCGTGTCGTGAAAGAAACCCGGCAGAACGTGTTTTTCTTTTCGTAAGCTGCCAAGTCTTTCGAAAAAAGTTACTTGTGGTTTGTGTTCTACGACGAAGTCTGCGCCTGAGATAAAAAGCTGAGTTGGGATCTGGATCGCCTGCGCATCTGCAACCACGCGCCGCGCCGCTTCATGCAGCCCAAGGAGCATATTGACGGAAATGGCCTTGGTGATAAGCGGATCCTGCTGATAGCTCTGAATCCGCGCGGGATCGTGCGTCAGGAAGCGGGCCTTGACGTAGCTGTCGACGAAGAAGTTGCCGCGAAACGCTCGTATTAGCCTTAGACCTGTCCGTGCGAATGGTACATACAGCTTTACCTTGAACGCCGGTGACGCCAGCACCAGCGCCCGAGCTTTGGGCGCATAGTCGTGGGCCCATGTCGCAATAACTACCGCCCCTACACTTTGCGCAACAATTGCCAGGTCTTCCTCTTTGATGCAGTGCATAGAGCCGATGTGATCAATGAACGTCTGCACGTCTCGTACGCTCGTCGCGAAGCTCGGGCTGTCTCCACGGGTGCCAGGCGACAGACCGTGCCCGCGCGCATCCCAGGCAAAGAAATCGCAGTCAGGAAGGTCGAGCTCATCAACGAGGTGGGCCAGCCGGCCGGAATGCTCATGTCCGCGATGGAACATGACGACGGCCCGCCTTGTAGGCCCTGTGGACGAAAGCGCGGGCCAATGGCGGTAGGAAAGCTCTACGGCATCGTGGGTGCTGAAAGTTAGAAGGCGTGACTCGCGCATCGGAATATCCTGGTCCCTGGACAGTTATTGAGTTATCCGAAACTCAACGGCGGAAGGCTGCTCTGCCAAGGTGCGGACTTTCCGCTGGTGGCGCGATATACGCAACGACGCCTCGCACATTCCTGTTTCGCACCAGAAAAAAATTTCGGATCACACGCTTGAGGGAGCAATCACTGATACCGATACATCTGCATCGCTGTCGGCAGGGCCCAGACGCTGAATGCGCCGAGCAGGCCCAGACAGGCCGGCAGGATCAGCCACCAGACTCTCGGTGCCATTGCGTGCAGCGGGCTGCGCCATTGCACCAGGGTCAGGCTGGCGGCGCAGATGCTTGCGGCCAACAGGGCGCCAGCCGTGACGTCGGTGGTCCAGTGCACACCGAGATAGACCCGCGAGAGTGCGATCGCCGTCGCCGGGAGGCTGGCGAGGACCAGCCAGGCAAGGCGCAGGCGCGGTGGCTGGCCGCGACCGGCGAGCACGCCGAGGGTGAGGAAGAAGGCAAACGCCGCTGAGCTGTGCCCGCTGGGAAAGCTGTAGCTGCTCAGCGGCTCCATCAGTACTTCCGGGCGAACGCGAGCAAAGGTGGCCTTCAGGGCGCCGTTGGCCAGGGCCGTGCCCAGCAGCGTGAGAATGGCGAACAGGGCGGCGCGCCATTGGCGTGCGACCAGAAGCAGCAAACATAGCAATACCGCGGCCCACAGTTGGGTGTGAAAGTCCCCGGCGCGGGTGACGATCACCATGATGCGGTCGAAGGTGGTGCTGCGTGCGCCCTGGATCACTGCCAGCAGGCCTTCGTCGAGTTCCTTCAGGTGCGGCCAGCCGAAGAACAGACCGAGCAGGATGGCAACGCCGAGGCCGGCCGACAGTGCGCTGACCCAACGCAAGCCGCGCAGGCTGCCGAATGCAGTTGCCGCGATCAGCGTCAGCAGCGCGCCGACCACTATCCCGGCTTCGCTCCAGAAACCCTCCTCCAGCGGCAGGCGGATGGCGGCTCCGGCGCTCCAGCCGGGCAGCAGATAGGCCATCGACCAGCCGGCGGCAGCACACAGGCTGACCAGCAGGAAGCGTCCGAACGGCATGTCGAGCATGCCGGCGGTCATCGGCAGCATGGGACGCAGCGGGCCGATGAAGCGGCCTACCAGCAGGCTGGCTACGCCGTAGCGCTGAAAGTAGTGCTCGGCCTGCACCAGCCACTCGGGATGGTCGCGCAGGCCTCGCAAGCTGCGAATGCCCTGGTGATAGCGTCGACCGAGGGCATAGGAAAGCAGGTCGCCGATCAATCCGCCGATAAAGCCCAGCAAAAGGGTTTCCCCCAGGCTCAGCACTCCGCTGCCAGCGAGTACAGCAATGGCGAATACCAGCACCGTGCCCGGGATGATCAGTCCGACTACGGCCAGACACTCCATGCAGGCGACGATCAGCAGCGCGAGGCCCAGCCATTGCGGATGCCCGGCGAGCCATTGGGTTAGGGTTTCGAGCCACTGGCCCATGCGGATTTCCTTGAATCGAGATCGCCTTTCGACCTGACGAAAGGGTGGTGGGTTTCCTCGGCGCAAGGATACTGCGCCGTGCTGGTTGGTTCGTAGCGCTGTCCGAGCATGCATTCGAGCGCCTTTCGCCCGGCGCCGCTGTGCGCGGGCGGTCGGGGTGGCTATAATCAGCCGCTTTCCCTTCAGTCAGGCCAGCTAGATCCATGACCGAGTCCGTACTCGATTACATGAACCGCCTGGGCCGCGCCGCGCGCGAGGCCTCGCGGGTGCTTGCGCGCGCCAGCACGGCGCAGAAGAACCGTGCCCTGCAGGCCGCCGCCGCCGCGCTCGACGCAGCCCGCGACGAGTTGGTCAGCGCCAACGAGCGGGACCTTGCCGGTGGCCGCGCCAACGGTCTGGACGCGGCGATGCTCGATCGTCTTGCGCTGACGCCCAAGGTGATCGACGGCATGATCGAAGGGCTGCGCCAGGTCGCCGCGCTGCCGGACCCAATCGGCGAGATCCGCGACATGCGCTACATGCCTTCGGGCATTCAGGTCGGCAAGATGCGCGTGCCGCTGGGCGTGGTCGGGATCATCTACGAGTCGCGGCCGAACGTGACCATCGACGCCGCCAGCCTGTGCCTGAAGTCGGGCAATGCGACCATCCTGCGCGGTGGTTCCGAGGCGATCCATTCCAATCAGGCCATTGCCCGCTGCATCCAGCTTGGCCTGGCCGAAGCCGGGCTGCCGGCAGCGGCGGTGCAGGTCGTGGAGACCACTGACCGGGCTGCGGTCGGCGCGCTGATCAGCATGCCGGAATACGTCGATGTGATCGTGCCGCGCGGCGGCAAGGGTCTGATAGAACGCATCAGTCGCGACGCCCGGGTACCGGTGATCAAGCACCTGGACGGCATCTGCCATGTCTACATCGACGTGGCGGCGGACGTGGACAAGGCCGTTCGCGTCGCCGACAACGCCAAGACCCAGCGCTTTGCGCCGTGCAACACCATGGAGACGCTGCTGGTTCATCAGGGCATCGCCGATCGGGTGCTGCCGCCACTGGCGGCCATTTATCGCGAGAAGGGCGTTGAGTTGCGTGGCTGTGCGCGAACCCAGGCGCTGCTTGGCGGCGATGTGCTGGAGGCCAGCGAAGAAGACTGGTCCACCGAATACAACGCACCGATCTTGTCGATCCGCATCGTCGATTCGCTGGATGCCGCCATCGAGCACATCAATCGCTACGGCTCGCAACACACCGACGCGATCGTCACCGAGAATTTCACCGATGCCCGGCGCTTCCTCACCGAGGTGGACTCCGCTTCGGTGATGGTCAACGCCTCGACGCGTTTCGCCGATGGCTTCGAGTATGGCCTGGGCGCGGAGATCGGCATCTCCACTGACAAGCTTCATGCCCGTGGTCCGGTCGGTCTGGAAGGGCTGACCAGCGAGAAGTACGTGGTGTTTGGCGACGGCCACGTCCGTACCTGATGAGCCAAGGCAGCGGCGCCCGGCGCATCGGTATACTCGGCGGCACCTTCGATCCGGTACACATCGGTCACTTGCGCGGGGCGCTGGAAGTGGCCGAGATGTTCGATCTCGACGAGCTGCGGCTGATTCCCAACGCGCGTCCGCCGCACCGTGACACCCCCAATTGCTCGGCGCAGGATCGCCTGGCAATGGTTCGCCTGGCGGTGCAAGACCTGCCGCCACTTTGTGTGGACGCTCGTGAGTTGGAGCGGGAGAAGCCGTCCTACACCATCGACACGCTGATTTCCCTGCGCGCCGAGCTGGGCGAGGAGGATCAGTTGTTGCTGGTGGTGGGCTGGGATGCCTTCTGCGGCCTGCCAACCTGGCATCGCTGGGAAGAGCTGCTCGACTATTGCCATATCCTCGTCCTGCAACGCCCGGATGCCGGCAGCGAGGCGCCGCAGGTGCTGCGCGATCTGCTCGCCGCACGCAGCGTGCCCGATCCCCAGGTGCTTTGCGGGGGCAGCGGGCAGATTGCCTTCGTCTGGCAGACACCGTTGGAAGTGTCTGCCACACAGATTCGCCAATTGCTGGCCAGCGGCAAGTCGGTCCGATTCCTGGTTCCCGATGCCGTACTGGCTTATATCAACGCGCACGGACTGTACCGGGCGTCGAACTGAGGTTGTTTTCACGTTATGCAAACTGAAGAGTTGGTCCAGCTGGCGGTTGCCGCCCTGGAAGATCTGAAAGGCCAGGACATCACCACCATCGATGTGCGCGGCAAGACCAGTGTCACCGATTACATGATCATCGCCAGCGGCAGTTCCAGCCGGCACGTCAAGTCGCTCGTCGAAAACGTGCTGGAGCAGGTCAAGGAGCAGGGCGTTCGCCCGCTTGGCAGCGAGGGTCTCGAAGGCGGTGAGTGGGCGTTGCTCGACCTGGGCGATGTCGTCGTCCATGTGATGCAGGTGCCGCCCCGTCAGTTCTACGATCTGGAACGTCTCTGGCAGGGCGCCGAGCAGAGCCGCGCGCAGCACGCTCACGACCCGGAATAAGCCGTGCGTATCAAGCTGATTGCGGTCGGCTCGAAGATGCCACGCTGGGTCGAGGATGGTTGGCAGGAATATGCCAAGCGCCTGCCGTCCGAACTACCGCTGGAGCTGCATGAGATCGCGCTCAATACCCGTGGCAAGAACGCCGACGTGGCGCGGTTGATTCGCCAGGAAGGCGAGGCCATGCTGGGCAAGGTTCAGCCAGGCGAGCGCATTGTCACGCTCGAAGTACATGGCAAGCCGTGGAGCACCGAGCAGCTGGCGGCGGAAATCGAGCGCTGGCGGCTCGATGCACGCAACGTCAACCTCATGGTCGGCGGTCCGGAAGGGCTGGCACCCGAGGTTTGTGCGCGCAGCGAGCAGCGCTGGTCGCTGTCGCCGCTGACCCTGCCTCATCCGCTGGTGCGAATCCTGATCGGCGAACAGATCTACCGCGCCTGGACGCTGCTGTCCGGTCATCCCTATCACAAGTAGTCCGCGAACCCCTTCAAGATGCCGCAACCGATTCAACTCAAGGATCACGAGAAGGACGCCGTGCTGGTGCGCCGGCGCGTCATCGTCGGCCTTGCGTTCGTGTTGCTGTTGATCGGTGTGCTGGTGTCGCGGATGTACTACCTGCAGGTGGTGCAGTTCGAGCACCATTCGACGCTGTCGGAGAACAACCGCGTCCACGTGCAGCCGATCCCGCCCAATCGTGGCTTGATCTTCGACCGCAAGGGCCGGGTCATCGCCGACAACCGCCCCAGTTTCAGCCTGACCGTCACCCGCGAACGCGCCGGCGACTGGAAGACTGTGCTCGATGGCGTGGTCGAGGTGCTGGAGCTCAGCGAGGAAGAGCGCGGGCTGTTCGAGAAACGCGTGTTGCAGGGGCGTCGGCCATTCGAGCCGGTACCGATCATGTATGAGCTGTCCGAGGAGCAGATTGCGCGCATTGCCGTGAATCAGTTCCGCCTGCCTGGGGTCGAGGTGGCGGCGCAGCTGGTCCGGCATTACCCGCAGGGTCCGCACTTCGCGCACTCGGTAGGCTATGTCGGGCGAATCAACGAGCAAGAGCTCAAGCAGCTCGACCCGGTCAATTACAGCGGCACGCACCATGTCGGCAAGACCGGTATCGAGAAATTCTACGAGGACGAGCTGCACGGCCAGGTCGGCTACGAAGAGGTCGAAACCAATGCCCGCGGCAGGGTCTTGCGCGTGCTCAAGCGTACCGATCCGATACCGGGCAAGGACATCACGCTGTCGCTCGATCTCGACCTGCAGGAGGCCGCAGAAGCGGCGCTCGGTGGTCGTCGCGGTGCAATCGTCGCGCTGCTGCCGAGCACCGGCGAGGTGGTGGCGATGGTCAGTCAGCCGAGCTTCAACCCCAATCTCTTCGTTACCGGCATCAGCTTCAAGGATTACGGTGAACTGCGCGACTCTATTGATCGTCCGTTGTTCAACCGTGTGCTGCGCGGCCTATACCCGCCCGGCTCGACCATCAAGCCAATGATGGCCGTTGCCGGCCTCGATGCTGGCGTGATCACGCCGAGCAGTCGCGTGTTCGATCCGGGCTTTTTCCAACTGCCGAACGTGAAGCACAAGTACCGCAACTGGAACCGCAACGGCGACGGCTGGGTGGACCTGGACCTGGCCATCGCCCGCTCCAACGACACCTACTTCTACGACATGGCCCACAAGCTGGGCGTCGATCGCATGCACGAATACATGACCCGCTTCGGCCTGGGGCAGCGCGTATCCCTGGACATGCACGAGGAGACGGCGGGCCTGATGCCGTCGCGCGACTGGAAACGGGCGCGCTATCGCCAGCCCTGGTATCCCGGTGAAACAGTGATTCTCGGTATCGGCCAGGGTTACATGCAGGCCACGCCGCTGCAGCTGGCCCAGGCCACGGCGCTAGTGGCGACCCGCGGCAAGTGGATTCGGCCGCATCTGGCGCGCAGCGTCGGTAGTGAAGCGCCGGTGGACCATGATCCGGTTCCGGACATCCAGCTTCGCGATCCGCGCTTCTGGGACTACGCGACCCACGGTATGGAGCAGGTTCTGCATGGCGCGCGGGGTACGGCAAGGAAGGTCGGTGACAGCGCGGCGTATCGTATTGCCGGCAAGAGCGGTACCGCCCAGGTGGTCGCGATCCGCCAGGGCGAGAAATACGACAGCGCCAAGCTGGCCGAACGCCATCGGGACCATGCGCTGTTCGTCGCCTTCGCCCCGGTGCATGACCCGCAGATCGCCGTGGCGGTTATGGTCGAGAACGGCGAATCCGGTTCGGGCGTCGCCGCGCCGGTGGCCAAGCAGGTCATGGACGCCTGGCTGCTGAACGAGGAGGGCGTGCTCAAGCCCGAGTTCGCCCCGCCGCTGACCGCCGAAGGGAAGAAGCCATGAGCGGCAATTTCGACCGAACCCTGTCGCGCGAGGACGTGCTGCGGCGTCGCGCCAGCCTGTTGCAGCGCCTGCATATCGACGGGCTGCTGCTGGTGCTGCTGCTGATGCTGGCGGCGGGCAGCCTGTTCATTCTCTATTCGGCCAGCGGCAAGAACTGGGATCTGGTCATCAAGCAGGCGACGTCTTTCGGCCTCGGCCTGGGTGCAATGCTGGTCATTGCACAGTTCGAGCCGCGCTTCATGGCGCGCTGGGTACCGCTGGGCTATCTCGCTGTGGTAGCGCTGTTGGTGGCGGTCGAGGTCGTCGGCCATACAGCGATGGGCGCCACCCGCTGGATCAACATTCCGGGGGTGATCCGCTTCCAGCCGTCGGAGTTCATGAAGATCATCATGCCGATGACCATCGCCTGGTATCTGTCCTCGCGCAGCCTGCCGCCGAGCATCAAGCACACTGCGATCAGTCTGTCGCTGATCCTCGTGCCCTTCGTGCTGATCCTCAAACAGCCGGATCTGGGCACGTCGCTGCTGATTCTCGCCTCCGGCGCATTCGTCCTGTTCATCGGCGGCCTGCGTTGGCGCTGGATCATTGGCGCGGTCACGGCGATCGTGCCCATCGCTGTGGCGATGTGGTACTTCGTACTGCACAACTACCAGAAGCAGCGAGTACTGACGTTTCTCGATCCGGAAAGCGATCCGCTGGGCACTGGCTGGAACATCATCCAGTCGAAGGCGGCGATCGGTTCGGGTGGGGTGTTCGGCAAGGGCTGGCTGGCAGGCACGCAGTCGCACCTGGATTTTTTGCCGGAAAGCCACACGGACTTTATCATCGCCGTGCTCGCTGAAGAGTTCGGCCTGGTCGGCGTCTGCCTGCTGCTGCTGGTGTATGGTCTGCTGATCACCCGCGGCCTTGTTATCACCGTGCAGGCGCAAACGCTGTTTGGAAAACTGCTGGCCGGTGCGCTGACGATGACCTTCTTTGTTTACGTTTTCGTCAATATCGGTATGGTCAGTGGGCTGTTGCCGGTGGTGGGGGTGCCATTGCCCTTCATTAGTTATGGCGGAACTTCATTGGTGACCCTGCTGTCAGGGTTCGGGGTTTTGATGTCGATCCACACCCATCGCAAGTGGATCGCGCAGGTTTGACGAGAGTGAATTTGTTGACTTCATTACGGCGTGGCTGGATGGCGCGGATGCTAGGGGGCGTGGCTTTGGCCGGCGCTGTGCTGGGAAGCCTGCCGCTGCAGGCGGCCGATTACACCGGCGCCAACGTGGACGAGTTCATCGCGGAGATGACCCGCGACTATGGATTTGCCGACGAGCAGCTGCGTGATCTGTTCAAGCAGGCCGAGCGCAAGCAGGCGATTCTCGATGCCATTTCGCGTCCTGCGGAGCGGGTCAAGCCGTGGAAGGAATACCGACCTATCTTCCTCACCGACTCGCGCATCGCCCAGGGCGTCGATTTCTGGCGGGAGAACGAAGCCGCGCTGACTCGTGCGGAAACCGAATACGGCGTGCCGGCGGAAATCATCGTCGCGATCATCGGCGTGGAAACCTTCTACGGCCGCAATACCGGTAGCCATCGGGTGATCGATGCGCTGTCGACGCTGGGCTTCGATTACCCTCCGCGTCAGCCGTTTTTCCGTCAGCAGCTCAAGGAGTTCCTGCTGCTGACCCGTGAGGAGCAGGTCGACCCGCTTACGCTCAAGGGCTCCTACGCGGGTGCGATGGGACTGCCGCAGTTCATGCCGAGCAGCTTCCGCGCCTACGCGGTGGATTTCGACGGCGACGGGCACATCGATATCTGGAACAACCCCACCGATGCCATCGGCAGTGCGGCCAGTTACTTCAAGCAACATGGCTGGGCTGCGGGTGAGCCGGTGGTGGCGCGGGCCAAGGTAGGCGGCGAGCGCTATGAGGAAGGGCTGACCGTCGGCCTGGAGTCGCAAAAAAATGCCGGCGAAATGCGTAGCCTGGGCTGGCAGTTCGACAAGTCGGTGGCCGACGGTACGGCCATTACCGCCTTCCGCCTGGATGGCGCAGAGGGTGATGAGTACTGGCTGGGCCTGCCAAATTTCTATGTCATTACCCGCTACAACCGTAGCGTGATGTATGCGATGGCCGTGCATCAGCTGTCCCAGCTGCTGGCCGAAGCGCGAGGCGAACAATGACCGTGATCTGGACAAGGCTGGTCGCGCTGGGTGTCGCCGGGGCGCTGCTGGCGAGCTGCTCATCGACGCCGACACCGAGCAGTGCACCAAGCAAGAGTACCGGTATCAGTGGTCCCGGCGACTACAGCCGTCCGCACAAGGACGGCGCGCCCTGGTGGGACGTCGACGTTTCGCAGATCCCCGACGCCACGCCGATGCCACATTACGGCCGTTACAAGGCCAATCCCTATACGGTGCTGGGCAAGACCTACTTTCCAATCAGCGATGGTCGACGTTATTCGGCTACCGGGACGGCATCCTGGTATGGCACCAAGTTTCACGGCCAGCCCACCGCCAACGGCGAGAAGTACGACCTTTATGGCATGAGCGCGGCGCACAAGACGCTGCCCTTGCCCACTTACGTCAAGGTCACCAATCTGGATAACGGGCGCACCGTGGTCTTGCGCGTCAATGACCGTGGTCCGTTCTACTCCGATCGGATCATCGATCTGTCTTTCGCCGCGGCGAAGAAGCTCGGCTATGCCGAGAGCGGAACGGCGCGGGTAAAGGTCGAAGGCATCGACCCTCAGCAATGGTGGGCCGACCAGGGCCGACCGGTGCCGACGATGATGGCGCAGCCGGAGATGGTTACGAGCAAGCCCGCCAGCAATGTCGCGCAGCCGATCGAACAGTACACGCCGCCGCCCCAGCAGCACGCTGCGGCCACGGTGCCGCTGGAAGTCGATGCAAAAAAAAACGCTTCGCCCGCAGCCTCTGGCCTGTTTCTCCAGGTTGGCGCCTTCGCCAATCCGGATGCAGCGCAGTTGCTCAAGGACAAGCTGAGCGGCGTGGTCTCTGCCCCGGTGTTCATCAGCTCGGTGGTACACAACCAGCAGACCCTGCACCGCGTGCGCCTGGGACCCATCGACACACCGGATGAGGCCATGCAGCTCGAAGAGAGCGTACGCCTGGCCAACCTCGGACAGCCGCGGCGCGTTGCCGCTGACTGATCGCTGCAAACCTTGCCTTCGTTTTACCTGACTAATTTGAGATTCGGATGAACATCACCAGCCTCGTGCAACGCTTCATAGTCCTGGCAGTGCTGACGGTCACCCCGACCGTCTGGGCAGCGCAGATCGTACCGTCCGCCCCGCAGCTGGCGGCCAAGTCCTACATGCTGATGGACGCGGCCAGCGGCGAGGTACTGGTCGAGCACAACGGTGACGAGCGCCTGCCGCCAGCGAGCCTGACCAAGCTGATGACCGCCTACATCGCCACCCTGGAAATCCAGAAGGGTCAGATCAGCGACAGCGACATGGTCACGGTGAGCGAGAAGGCCTGGCGTACCGGCGGCTCGCGGATGTTCATCCAGGTCAACACGCAGGTCTCGGTCGACGATCTGCTGCATGGCATCATCATTCAGTCGGGCAACGACGCCAGCGTCGCCATGGCCGAGCACATCGCCGGCAGCGAAGAGGCCTTTGCCGACCTGATGAACAGCACGGCTCAGCGCCTGGGCATGACCAACAGCCATTTCATGAATGCCACCGGCCTGCCGGACCCGGATCATTATTCCTCGGCCAACGACATGGCCAAGCTGGCTCGCGCGATCATCTACGAAGACCCGGCGCACTACGCCATCTACGCGCAGAAAGAGTTCTTCTGGAACAACATCAAGCAGCCCAACCGCAACCTGTTGCTGTGGCGCGACAAGACCGTCGACGGCCTGAAAACCGGTCATACCGAAGAGGCCGGCTACTGCCTGGTGGCCTCTGCCGTGCGTGACAACATGCGCCTGATCTCGGTGGTGTTCGGTACCGACAGCGAGCAGGCCCGCGCGGCAGAGACCCAGAAGCTGCTGACCTATGGCTTCCGCTTCTTCGAGACCCGCACCTTCTACCAGAAGGGCACCGAGCTGGCTCAGGCGCAGGTGTGGAAAGGCCAGCAGGACAAGCTTAAGGCGGGCCTGGCACAGGACCTGACCATGACCCTGCCGCGTGGTCAGGCAGAGAAGCTGCAAGCGGTCATGAGCTTCAACGGCACACTCACCGCACCGATCCAGCAGGGTGACGTCATCGGCAAGGTCGAGGTCAAGCTGGAGGACAAGGTCGTCCGCAGCACCGATCTGGTGGCGCTGGAAACCATCGAAGAGGGTGGGCTGTTCCGCCGGTTTTGGGATAGCATTCGCCTCTTCTTCTACAGCCTGTTCAACTGACCACGCGCGAGTGCACCGCGGCTGATCCCGCCGCGGCGCACGTGCGGATCACGAGTCCGTTACGCCCATGACCGATAACCAAGATGTCGCAGCACCCAAGATTGACTTCCCCTGCGAGCGCTACCCGATCAAGGTGATCGGCGACGCTGGCGAAGGCTTCCGTGAGGTCGTGATCGAAGTCATCCAGCGCCACGCGCCGGATTTCGACGAAACCACCGTCGTCACCCGCGACAGCCGCAACGGGCGATTCCTTTCGCTGCAGGTGCTGATCACCGCCACCGGCGTAGAGCAGCTGCAGGCCATTCACGTCGACCTGCGCGCCACTGGCCGTGTTCACATGGTGCTGTGATGACCCTCGAAGTGGGCGTGCGTGAGCTCGGCCAGATCGAGTACCGGACTGCCTGGCAGGCCATGCAGCACTTCACCAACACGCGCGATGCAGACAGTGGCGACGAAATCTGGCTGCTGCAGCACCCGCCCGTATTCACTCAGGGCCAGGCCGGTAAGGCCGAGCACCTGCTGTTCCCTGGCGAAATTCCGGTAGTGCAGGTGGATCGAGGCGGTCAGGTGACCTATCACGGGCCCGGCCAACTGGTTGGTTATCTGTTGCTCGATGTGCGCCGACTCGGTATCGGTGTGCGCGAGCTGGTGAGTCGTATCGAGCAGAGCCTGATCGATCTGCTCGCCAGCTATGGCATCGAGGCGGCTGCCAAAGCGGATGCGCCGGGCGTTTACGTCAACGGTGCGAAGATCGCGTCTCTGGGCCTGCGCATTCGCAATGGCCGTTCCTTCCACGGCCTGGCGCTGAACGTGGACATGGATCTCGAACCTTTCCGGCGCATCAACCCCTGCGGTTATGCAGGGCTGCCCATGACCCAGCTGCGTGACCTGATCGGGCCGATCGACATCTCTGAAGTGGCCGATCGACTGCGTGGTCATCTGGTCCGGCAGCTCGGATACGCGCAACAGAAGACCCTCGCGGGCGGAATCGAAGCATATGAGTAGTGTAGAAACGGCAGGCAAGCGCCCGGCCAAGGTAGAGGCTGGCGTCAAACTGCGTGGTGCCGAGAAGGTTGCGCGGATTCCGGTGAAGATCATCCCCACCGATGAGCTGCCGAAGAAGCCGGACTGGATTCGCGTGCGCATTCCGGTTTCCCCGGAGGTCGACCAGATCAAGCAGACCCTGCGCAAGCACAAACTGCACAGCGTCTGCGAGGAAGCCTCCTGCCCCAACCTGGGCGAGTGCTTCTCCAGCGGAACCGCGACCTTCATGATCATGGGCGACATCTGCACCCGTCGCTGCCCGTTCTGCGACGTCGGCCACGGCCGGCCGAATGCGCTGGACCCGGATGAGCCGAAGAACCTGGCCCAGGCCATCGCCGACATGCGCCTGAAGTACGTGGTCATCACCTCGGTGGATCGCGACGATCTGCGCGACGGTGGCGCCCAGCACTTTGCCGATTGCCTGCGCGAGATTCGCAAGCTGTCGCCGTCGATCCAGCTGGAAACCCTGGTGCCCGACTACCGTGGGCGCATGGATATCGCTTTGGATATCACCGCCAGCGAGCCGCCGGATGTGTTCAACCACAATCTGGAGACCGTACCGCGGCTATACAAGTCGTCGCGGCCGGGCTCGGATTTCGAGTGGTCACTGGATCTTCTGGAGAAGTTCAAGCAGCGCGTGCCGGGCGTGCCGACCAAGTCGGGACTGATGCTCGGCCTCGGCGAGACCGACGAGGAGGTCATCGAGGTCATGCACCGCATGCGCGAGCACGATATCGACATGCTGACCCTGGGTCAGTACCTGCAGCCTTCGCGTAACCACCTCCCGGTGCAGCGCTTCGTTCATCCCGACACCTTCGCCTGGTTTGCCGAAGAGGGGATGAAGATGGGCTTCAAGAACATCGCCTCAGGTCCGCTGGTGCGCTCGTCGTACCATGCCGATCAGCAGGCGCACGGAGCCAAAAAAGACTGAAACCGTAAAGTTATTGCGGCTCTTGAAGACCGCGCAGACAGTCCAGGCTGTCTGCGCGGTTTTTTCTTTTCCGTCCGCCATGCGCCTTGCGAAAGCGCATGGCGCGGGAACTGCCAAGCGGTTGGCAAGAAAATTGCGGCATTACGCCGCATTAGACTTTGGTCTATAGTGGCGTTCGTTTACACCATGAGGCCAACCGAGGGCCACTGCAGATGAACGAACCCCAATTGAAGGACTTGCTTGACGATCTGGATGCCGCGAAGGTCGAGTGCGACGCGATGAGCCGCTTGGTGGTGACGCGGCTGGCCAAGCAGCACATTCCATACCGAGCGATGTTGGGGCAGGTCGAACTGGACGGTAAGGTGGTTTCACCGCACTTCTGGGTCGAGACCGACGGCTGCGTGATCGACTACCGCGCACGCCAGCGCCTTGGTGGTGATCAGCGCGTGCCACATGGCGTGGTCGCGCGCGAGGCAGTGAAGGCCCACTATCAAGGGCAGCAGGTAATCATCGACCCGCTGCCGGACTACCTCTACGAAGTAGCCATCAAACACTGACCCTGTTGCAGGGATAAAAAAAAGCCCCGGCAGTCTGCCGGGGCTTTTGTGTATGGCGCCAAGCCCAACTCGATCAGTTGTGGGCGCGCAGTCGCCCGAGCAGCTCCTGAGTGGGATGGCCATCGGCCGGCCAACCCAGGCGTTGCTGGAAGCCGCGGATAGCCTTGCGGGTATTGGCGCCAATGATGCCGTCCGGGGTGCCCGGGTCGAAGCCCTGAGCGACTAGACGTTCTTGCAGTTCAAGGCGCTCGGAGCGGCTGAGTGGCTGTTCGCCGCGTGGCCAGCTGCCCGCGACCTCGCCTTTGCCCTGGAAATTCTCTGCCAGCAGGCCGATCGCCAGGGCATATGCCGAGGAGTTGTTGTAGCGCAGGATGGCGCGGAAATTGTCCATGATGAGGAATGCCGGGCCACGATGGCCGGCAGGCAGCAGCAGGCTGGCGCTGGCTTCTTCCTGGTCGCCGGGCAGGTTGCGCAGGCCGAGGCGGCGCCATTCGGCCAGCGGCTTGCGAATCTCGGTGTCGGCCAAGGCGTAGTCGAACCCTTCGGGTAGCTCTACCTCGAAGCCCCAGGCCTTACCCTGTTTCCAGCCGGATGCCTGAAGGTAATGCGCGGCGGAGGCAAGGGCGTCTGCCGAGCTATTCCAGATATCGCGCTTGCCGTCGCCATCGAAATCCACGGCATGGGTGTTGTAAGTGGTCGGAATGAACTGCGTCTGCCCCATGGCACCAGCCCAGGAGCCGCGCATGCGCTGTGGCGCGACGTCGCCGTGCTGGAGGATGTCCAGCGCTGCAATCAGCTGACTCTTGGCGAATGCCGGACGGCGACCCTCGTGGGCGAGGGTCGCAAGGGAACGAATCACCGATTTGTCGCCCATGATCTGGCCGAAGCTGCTTTCCAGTCCCCAGACGGCAACCAGGGTTTCGCGATCGACGCCGTAGCGGGCCTCGATCTGATCCAGTGTGGTGGCGTGCTCGCTAAGCAAGCGGCGGCCGCTGCGCACGCGCTGTGGCGAAATGGCGCCTTCCAGGTACTGCCAGACGGGCCGGGTGAACTCGGGCTGGCTACGGTCCGCCTCGATCACCGCTGGATCGGGCTGGACGCCGGCGAAGGCCTGGTCGAAGGTCGCGGCGGAGATACCGGCCGCAAGGGCTTCAGCGCGGAACTGCTCGCGCCACTGGCTGAAGCTCAGGTGAGTGGCTTCCGAACGGACATCGGCGATGGTGGCGTCGCTAGGCTGGCTGGCGGCGGGGACGTTGCTGACCAGAGTGGACTGCGCGAGGGGTTCGGCTGCACAGGCAACGACCAGGCTCATCGCCGAAGCGGCAACCAGGGTACGTAGCAGCAGAACGGGAACGAAGGTGTGATACATGCACCGCTCTCGAAACGTGTCGTCGGCCGCAGACATTATCACGCTTTGGCGGTGTTGGGTTTTCAGGCTGCCAGAAGGACCGAAGCCTCCCAGTTGGTGGACTGGGAGGCTTCGCGGCGGTAGCTGCCTTTGCCTTTTTTCGGCGTTTCCTGGCGGAGGCGGAACAGGGGTTGCGCAACCAGGTGCTTGGCCTTGTTCGGCCGTTTCTTGCGTGTGCTCATTTTTCGACTCCCTCAAATGGCCCGCTATCGGGCGAGGGAATCATAGGCCTTGTACAAAAAATGTCCAGTGCGCCGCGGCGTGAATTCGCTCTCCGCGATTCGCTTGTCAGGTACCGATCCGGCGGCCACTCAGTTGCAGGCAAATGTCCGCCAGACCGATCCAGGGATCCCCGGCGGCCTGGCCCTTGATCTGCTCGTCGATGCGTTGCGCGTCTCTCAGCAACTGGTTCCAGCCGGCCGCGTCATGCCTTTGCAGTGCTTTGGAAACCAGCGGGCGACGCTTATCCCAGACCGGCGGGCGGGCCTGGCTGAAGGCACGCTCGAGCGGAGTGCCCTGGGCATATTGTTGCGCAATATTGGCCAGCAGGCGCAGTTCGCGGGCCAGCGCCCAGAGGATCACCGGCGCCTCGACGCCCTCACCGCGCAGGCCCTCCAGCATGTGCAGCGCATGGGCCGCCTGGCCGTGCAGGGCTGCGTCGATCAGGCCGAATACATCGTAACGGGCGCTATCAGCCACCGCGGCCTGGACGGTTTCCGCGGTGACCTGTCCGGCTTCGGCCAGCAGCTTGAGCTTTTCGATTTCCTGCGCCGCGGCCAACAGGTTACCTTCGACCCGGGCGCTGATCAGCTCGACGGCTTCCTGGTCCGCGGACAGGCCCGCCTGGGCCAGCCGCTGACGTATCCACTGCGGCAGCTGCGCGGCATCCACTGGCCAGATCTGCAGGAACTGCACGTCCTTGCCATCGATCAGCGCCTTGGCCCACTTGGTCTTCTGGGTGCTGCCGTCGAGCTTGGGCAGACTGACCAGCAGCACGGTGTCCTCGGCGGGGCGGGCCAGATATTCCAGCAGCGCCGCGGCACCCTTGTCACCGGGCTTGCCGTTGGGGATGCGCAGTTCGAGCAGGCGCTTCTCGGCGAACAGCGAAAGACTCGCACCGGCTTCGATCAGCTGGCTCCAGTCGAAGCCGGTCTCCACGTGAAAGACCTGACGCTCACTGAAGCCCTGCGCTCGGGTCGCTGCGCGGATCGCATCGCAGGCTTCCTGGCACAGCAGGTGCTCGTCGCCACAGACGACGTACACGGGCGCCAGCGGGCCTTGCAGGTGTTTGCCGAGCTGAGCGGGAGAAAGCTTCATGGTGCGAAGACGGGGGCCTTGAGGCCCCCGTTACCTGTTACTGGATGGGCAGCTGGATGGGCGACTGTTGCGGCTGCGCGTCCTGGGCACGACGGGCAGCTTCCATGGCTTCAGCCTCGGCGCGGGCCTTGGCTTCGGCTTCCTGTTGCAGGCGGTCGAGCTGCGCCGGGGTGATGCGCTGGATACGCAGGGTCAGCTGCTGCAGCAGCTCGCGGCGCATTTCCTGGCGCAGCTGATCACCTTCCTGGGACGAGCCGATCAGGTTGTTGCTGTCGTGCACGTAGACCTTCTGCACTTCGATGCTGTCCTCGAGCAGCAGCATGTTCTGCGGGCCGAGGAATTCGTAATCGAGGGTGCTGGTCAGCTCATACTCGGCGCTGCGTGCCGAGCTGGTGTAGCTGGCGGTGCGCTGGCGGGTCTGCTCGCGGGCAAGGTTCAGGCTGTACTTGGCGCCCGGGTAAACCCGCACGCCATTGCTCTTGAGCAGGCCTTCGAGCTGTTGCACCGTTTCGCCGTAGCTGTTGCGGGCCTGCAGGTCGATCTCCTTGAGACCGAACTCCACGTCACCGGTGCCGCGCAGCTGGAAGCCGCAAGCGCTCAGCAGCAGTGTCAGGCCCAGCACCACCAGATTCCGTTTGTTCATCTTGTTATCCCCTTGCAGGCCCGGCGCATGCGCCGGGGCCGAATCAGTTAGCGACGATGTTGACCAGCTTGCCCGGCACCACGATGACCTTGCGGATCGTCAGGCCCTCGGTGAAGCGCAGCACGTTCTCATTGCCACGGGCAGCAGCCTCGACCTCCTCGCGGCTTGCCGCGGCCGGTACTTCGATCTGCCCGCGCAGCTTGCCGTTGACCTGTACCACCAGAGTCAGGCTGTCCTGCACCAGGGCGGACTCGTCGACCTTCGGCCATTGCGCGTCAATGATCGCGCCCTGTTTGCCGAGTCGCTGCCAGAGTTCGTGAGAGATGTGCGGTGTGATCGGTGCGAGCAGCAGGGCGACCGTTTCCAGGCCCTCCTGCAACAGCGCGCGATCCTGCTCGCTGGCGGTCGCGGCTTTCTCCAGCGCGTTCATCAGCGTCATCACCTGGGCGATGGCGGTGTTGAATTTGTGATGCTGGCCGACATCGACGCTGGCCTGCTTGATGGCGAGATGGATCGCGCGGCGTACGGCCTTCTGCTCGTCGCTCAGGCTGGCGGTGTCCAGCGTGCCTGCGACGCCAGCGCTGACATGTGCATGAGCCAGACGCCAGACGCGACGCAGGAAGCGGCTGGCGCCCTCGACGCCGGAGTCGGACCACTCCAGGCTCATGTCCGGCGGCGAGGCGAACATCATGAATAGGCGGCAGGTATCTGCGCCGTATGCATCGATCATGGCCTGCGGGTCGACGCCGTTGTTCTTCGACTTGGACATCTTCTCGGTGCCGCCGATTTCGACCGGCAGACCATCGCTGGCCAGCTTCGCGCCGATGATCTTGGCCTTGGCGTCACGCTCGACGATCACGTCGGCCGGGTTGAACCAGTCCTTGCCGCCGTTTTCCAGGGTGCGGTAGTAGGTGTCGGCGACCACCATGCCCTGGGTCAGCAGATTCTTGAACGGCTCGTTGGAGCTGACCAGGCCTTCGTCACGCATCAGCTTGTGGAAGAAGCGCGCGTAGAGCAGGTGCAGGATGGCGTGCTCGATGCCGCCGATATACTGATCCACCGGCAGCCAGTGGTTGGCCGCGGCCGGGTCGACCATGCCCTGTTCGTAGTTCGGGCTGGCGTAGCGGGCGAAATACCAGGACGACTCGACGAAGGTGTCCATGGTGTCGGTTTCACGCTTGGCCGGCGCGCCGCACTTCGGGCAGCTGCATTCGTAGAACTCCGGCATGCGCGCCAGCGGGCTGCCGGCGCCGTCCGGTACCACGTCTTCCGGCAGCACGACCGGCAGCTGGTCTTCGGGGACCGCGGCGTCGCCGCAGCTGTCGCAGTGGATGATCGGGATCGGGCAGCCCCAGTAGCGCTGACGGCTGATGCCCCAGTCGCGCAGGCGGAATTGGGTGCGTGCCTGGCCGAGGCCTTTCTTCTGCAGCGCCACTTCGATGGCATCGAACGCGCCGTCGAAGTCGAGGCCGTCGAAGATGTCTGAATTGATCAGCTCGCCGTGTTCGCCGTAGGCGTCCTGCCAGGGTGCCGGGGTCTGGTCGCCGGCGCTGGTGCGTACCACCGGCTTGATCGGCAGGTCGTACTTACTGGCGAACTCGAAGTCGCGCTCGTCGTGCGCCGGGACGGCCATGACCGCACCTTCGCCGTAGTTCATCAGCACGTAGTTGGCGACCCACACCGGCAGCAACTCGCCAGTCAGCGGATGCTGCACGCGCAGTGAAGTGGCGAGGCCCTTCTTCACCTGGGTGGCGATGTCGGCTTCGGCGACGCCGCCACGCTTGCATTCATCGATGAAGGCCTGCAGCTCGGGATTGTTCTGCGCGGCGAGCGTGGCCAGCGGGTGCTCGGCGGCCACCGCGACGTAAGTTGCACCCATCAGCGTATCGGGACGGGTGGTGAAGACCTTCATCACGCCTTCGCTGCCGATGCTAGCCACGTCGTAGGGGAAGCTGATCTCCATGCCGCGCGACTTGCCGATCCAGTTGCGCTGCATGGTCTTGACCTGTTCCGGCCAGCCATCCAGTTCGTCCAGGCTCTCCAGCAGCTCATCCGCGTAGGCGGTGATCTTGAAGTAGTACATCGGGATTTCGCGCTTCTCGATCAACGCGCCGGAACGCCAGCCACGGCCGTCGATGACCTGCTCGTTGGCCAGTACGGTCTGGTCGACCGGGTCCCAGTTGACGGTGCCGTTCTTGCGGTAGATCACGCCCTTTTCGTACAGGCGGGTAAACAGCCACTGCTCCCAGCGGTAGTAATCCGGCTTGCAGGTGGTGACTTCACGCGTCCAGTCGACCGCCAGGCCGAGGCTTTTCAGCTGGGCCTTCATGTAGGCGATGTTTTCGTAGGTCCACTTCGCCGGTGCCACCTGATTCTTCATCGCGGCGTTTTCCGCCGGCATGCCGAACGCGTCCCAGCCCATGGGTTGCAGGACATTCTTGCCCTGCATGCGCTGATAGCGCGCGATCACGTCGCCGATGGTGTAGTTGCGCACGTGACCCATGTGCAGCTTGCCGCTGGGGTAGGGGAACATCGACAGGCAATAGAAGGTGTCCTTGCCTGGCTGTTCGCTCACTTCAAAGGATTTCTGCGCGTCCCAATGGGATTGCGCGGCGGCTTCGATTTCGCGGGGCTGATACTGTTCGTGCATGGCTACTGGCGTTGGGATGGTGGCTGGCTCTCCGCGAATGCGTTGTCGCGGGCACGTTGGCAGATCCGGCGGACCTGGCGCTAACGCGACCCGGCGGGCTGCGGGCGGAGGCATGGAAGCGCCGTAGCATACATGACCCCCCGCGGCCTAGGGAAACCCCATTTGCCGCTGCTCCAGAGCTCCGTCCGTCGTGCGCGGCTTGAGCGCGTCAGGCTGAGCTACGCTTGATCCAGGGGCGGGACGAATGTGAGGTGAGGTTGATGGACCGAGAGCCACGATCTGAGGACAGTAGTCTTTATGCAAGGGTGTTGCAGCGACTGAGCTCGGCCCTGCAGGAGGCCGAACGTGCTACGTCCGCTGATGCGGACGGTGCTGGCGAGCTGGAAGTGCGCGGTTTGACGCCGGCGGAATTCGAGCTGATCCGTGCGTATCTGCAGCGTGATTCACAGTGGCTTTCCGGTTGGCATGCCGCCGCCGAGGAGCAGGCTCATCTGTCACGTCAGGCGTTGCGACCGGCTGTACGCAGTGCTCGGCCGCGGCATGCTACGCACGGCCGTCATGCGCCGCTGGCATTGCAACAGACTCTCAGTTGCGCGCTGTGTAACGCCGAGGTGAGCTGGCCGGAGGGCGCCGGACCCGCTGCCTGTCATGTGTGCGGGTCTCAACTGCTACGCGCACGGCAGCGTCTGCATACCTATCCGCGACATTGACCGCTGCGATGGCCGACAAACGCCGCGGCTGCGGCTAGAGTGTCTGCCTTTGTCGCGGAGGTCGGATGCCGATTCGCTATTTCTTCAAGCAGATGCTCTTGCCGCCGGGCGGGCTGCTGCTCCTGCTGCTGCTCGGCTGGTGGTTACGCCGACGTGCGCCAAGGCTCGCGGCGCTGTGCTTTGGTGTCGGGCTGGTCGGGCTCTGGTTGATGAGTCTGCCGGTGGTCGTCGAGTGGACAGCGCGACTGGTCGAGCGCGAGCCGGCGCTGATCGAGTCGCAGTGGGCGCAATTGCCGGAGCAGGCCGGCGCCATCGTGGTGCTGGGGGCCGGGCGCGAGCAGCACGATCCGGCATGGGGCGGCGATCAGCCCGGCTACACCGCACTGGAGCGCCTGCGCTATGCCGCTCGCCTGGCCAAGGTGACGGAGTTGCCGATTCTCACCAGCGGTGGCTTGCACTATGGCCAGCCACCCAGCGAGGCGATGCTCGGTGCGGAGGTGTTGCAGCGCGACTTTGGTGTCGCCACGCGCTGGCTCGAGGAGCGTAGCCGGACAACCTGGGCAAACGCGGTTTACAGCGCCGAGATGCTGCGTGCCGCTGGCATCGAGCGGGTGGTGCTGGTGACATCCGCCTCGCACATGCCGCGCTCGCGCTGGTGTTTCGAGCAGAACGGGATCGAGGTGATCGCTGCGCCGGTGGGCTTCATGAGCGGGCACAGCGCGCGTCCGCTCAATGGATGGCTGCCGGAATCCAAGGCCTTCTGGCAGAACGGCCTGCTGCTCAACGAAGTGGTCGGGATGGCAGTCTATCCGCTGGTTTACCGCTCTGCGGCCGACTGACGCTTGTGACGTTTGCTTGGCCTGGCGTGAGCGAGGCACCGGCTGGCAGCGGCCCGACGCCGGCGCCCTGCCTTCGAAAAAGCTATCGGACTATGCCTCGCGCCTCACCAGCGCCCAGCCGAGCAACAGCACGCATACCGCGATCAGCGGCCAGGAGCGCCAGCGTAGATACGGCGTCAGCCCCTGCATCGGAGTTACCTCGCCATACAGCACGGCCTGTTCGAACTGCGGAATCTGCTCGGTGATCTGCCCGTAGGGGTCGATCAGCACGGTGATGCCGTTGTTCGTCGCGCGGATCATCCAGCGCCCGGCTTCCAGAGCGCGCATCTGCGCCATCTGCAGGTGTTGCAGCGGACCGATGGAGCGGCCGAACCAGGCATCGTTGCTCACCGTCAGCAGCAGATCGCTCTGCGCCGCGAGCCCTGCGGCGAACTCCGGGTAGACCACCTCGTAGCAGATGTATGGCGCGATCTGCAGGCCCTTCGCCTGCAACAGTGGTTGGCCGGATTCGCCGCGGGCGAAGTCGGACATCGGCAGGTCGAAGAAGGCGATCAGGCCGCGCAGCAGATCCTGCAGCGGTACGTACTCGCCGAACGGCACCAGTTTCTGCTTGAGATAGGTGCCGCTGCCATCGCCGGCAGTGGTCAGCCCGTTGTAGTAGCGCAGCTCGCCCTCCGGGTTGGGCTGGCGTACCGGTACGCCGGTGATGAGTGCCGATTCGCGCTGGTTGGCGAAGCCGGCCATCATCGTCAGGTAGCCCTCGGCATGCTCCTTGAGGATCGGTACCGCGGTTTCCGGCCAGACGATCAGGTCTGCCGGGCGACTACCGAACGTCATATCGCGATACAGCAGCAGCTGCATCTCGAGCTTCTTCGGGTCCCACTTCATGCTTTGTGCGACGTTGCCCTGCACTGCGGCAACGGTCAGCGGTTCGCCCTTGCTGGTCGTCCAGGCATGGTCCTTGAGTGCCAGGCCTGCCAGCCAGGGGGAAAGCAGCAGCACGACGGCGGCGGCCAGGCGTGCTTTGTCGGCAAGCAGTCGCGGGATCGCCGCGAGCAGGGTGGCGCTCAGTGCGACGGCAAAGCTCAGCAACCAGACCCCGCCGAGCGGAGCCAGTCCGGCCAGCGGACCATCCAGCTGGCTGTAGCCGATGTACAGCCAGGGAAAGCCGGTGAGAATCCAGCCACGCAGCGCATCCAGCGCCAGCCAGAGTGCGGCGAAGGCCAGCGCATCGCCAAGTGCGGAATGGCGATTGCGCAGCAGGCGCACCCAGAGCCAGCCGAGCAGGGCGAAGAACAGCGCCAGGCCGGCGACGAAGCCGAGAGTGAGCAATCCGGCCAGCGCCGGCGAGGCCGCGCCGAAGTCATGGATGCTGACGTAGACCCAGCTGACCCCCGAGGCGAATAGCCCAAAGCCGTAGCACCAGCCGCGCTGCGCCGCCTGCTTCGCTGCGGTTTCGCGCAGGCCAAGGTACAGCAGCGCCACCGAGAGCAGCGCCAGCGGCCAGATGTCAAAAGGCGCCAGCGACAGCGTGGTCAGTGTGCCGGCGACCAGTGCCAGCAGGTTGCCCGGCCATCCGGGACGGGAGATCCAGTGCATGGAAGTTCCTTGCGCAGCGGTGCGGGGAGGGAGGCTAAGGGCGATGAAGTTGGCCGGCAAGCAGCTGGCGGACGAGTGTCCGCGCAGGGTCGGCTGCGCGGAACGGCTCGTGCCGGCTTACGCGCCCGCGGTACGGCTCAGGCGCAGCATATGCACACGGCGACTGTCGGCGTTGAGCACACGCACTCGGAACCCGTCGATCTCGGTGACTTCGTTGCGCTTGGGCAGGTGCCCGAAGGTGCTCATCACCAGGCCGGCGACGGTATCGAATTCGTCGTCGGGGAAGGCACTGCCGAAGTATTCGTTGAAGCTGTCGATCGGGGTGAGCGCCTTGACCAGGAAGTCGCCGCTGGGCAGCGGGCGGATGTAGCTGTCTTCCTCGACGTCATGCTCGTCCTCGATGTCGCCGACGATCTGCTCCAGCACGTCTTCGATGGTCACCAGGCCGGCCACGCCGCCGTACTCGTCGATGACGATGGCCATGTGGTTGTGGTTGGCGCGGAATTCGCGCAGCAGTACGTTGAGGCGCTTGGATTCCGGCACGAAGGTGGCCGGGCGCAGCAGATCCTTGATGTCGAAACTGTGTTGTTCATCCTTGAGGATCAGCGGTAGCAGGTCTTTGGCCAGTAGCACGCCGATCACTTCATCGAGGCTTTCACCGACGACCGGATAACGCGAGTGTGCGGCACCGATGATGGCCGGCAGAAACTCGCGAGGGGATTGATCGGCCTTGATGCTGATCACCTGCGAGCGTGGCACCATGATGTCGCGTACCTGCAGGTCGGCGACCTGGATGGCACCTTCGACGATGGCCAGCGCCTCGCTGTCGAGCAGCTTGTTCTGATGGGCTTCGCGCAGGATTTCCAGCAGCTCCTGGCGATTCTTGGGCTCATGGGCAAAAGCCTGGGTGATTTTTTCCAGCCAGGTCTTCTGCCCGCTGATCGATCGATCTTCGCTCATGTCGTTGACTCAGGAGTCCTTGCAAGTGCCCATGACGGGCGATTCTTCGGCATAGGGGTCGGGATGACCCAGCTCGGCCAGCAGTTGACGCTCCAGCTCTTCCATCTCTTCGGCTTCGGCATCGTCAATGTGATCGTAGCCGAGCAGATGCAGACAGCCATGGATGACCAGATGCGCCCAGTGTGCCGCCAGTGCCTTGCCCTGTTCCGCGGCTTCGCGCTCGACCACCGGGACGCAGATGACCAGGTCGCCGAGCAGCGGGATGTCCAGCAGTTCGTCGGGAACGTCTGCCGGGAACGACAGCACGTTGGTCGCGTAGTCCTTCTGCCGCCAGGTGCGGTTCAGCTCGCGCCCTTCTTCCTCGTCCACCAGGCGAATGGTCAGCTCCGAGTCGCCGCTACGCTGGCGTAGCGCCAGTTCGCACCAGCGCTGCAGATCGGCGAGGGCCGGCGCAGCGCCCGTGCTGGCGCACTGCAGGTCGAGTTCAATCATCGCTGGCGTCCTGCGCGGCACGCTTGCTGGCCGGCGACTGGCGATCCTCGAAGGACTCGTAGGCCTCGACGATGCGCTGCACCAGCGGATGGCGCACGACGTCCTTTGGCTTGAAGTGGGTGAAGCTGATGCCGTTGACGTCCTTGAGCACCTCGATGACGTGCGCCAGACCGCTCTTGGTGCCGCGGGGCAGGTCGACCTGGGTGATGTCGCCGGTGATCACCGCGGTGGAGCCGAAGCCGATCCGCGTAAGGAACATCTTCATCTGTTCCTGGGTGGTGTTCTGGCTTTCATCGAGGATGATGAAGCTGTTGTTCAGCGTGCGGCCGCGCATGTAGGCCAGCGGGGCGATCTCGATCACCTGTTTCTCGATCAGCCGTGCCACATGCTCGAAGCCGAGCATCTCGTAGAGCGCGTCGTAGAGGGGGCGCAGGTAGGGGTCGATCTTCTGTGCCAGGTCGCCGGGCAGGAAGCCGAGCTTCTCGCCGGCTTCCACCGCCGGGCGTACAAGGAGAATGCGGCGCACCTGTTCGCGCTCCAGCGCGTCCACGGCACAGGCGACGGCGAGGTAGGTCTTGCCGGTACCGGCCGGACCGACGCCAAAGTTGATGTCGTTGTCGAGGATGGCTTTGACGTAGCGCTGCTGATTCGCACCGCGGGGGCGGATCATGCCCTTCTTGGTGCGCAGGGCGACGCCCTGGTGCGCATTCGGATTGGCCAGCTCCTCCATTCCGGATTCCTGCAGGTACAGATGCACCATGTCCGGAGAGAGCTCGGTGTTCTTGGTTTCCCGGTACAGCCGGCGCAGCAGCTGTTCGGCAGACTTGGCCGCGTCGGTTGGGCCGATCAGCTCGAACTGGTTGCCGCGGTTGCGGATCTCCAGTTCCAGGCGCTGTTCGATCAGGCGCAGATGCTCGTCGAATTGGCCGCAGAGATTGGCGAAGCGACGGGCTTCAAAGGGTTCGAGGGTGAAACGATGCGGTTCTATGGGTGCGTTCAAGGGCTTTTATATGTGGCCGTGGTCGGCGAAGTGGTGAGGGAAGAATAGCGCCGCGGGCGCAAAGCGGAAAGCGCAGTCGCGGCCCCGATGCAATCACATGGGGGCCGCATGCCCGGTTCTCAAGCTAGCAAGGTGCCACGTAGCGAGTGCGGCAGCGCGTCGTCGATGTGCACGTCGACGAATTGGCCGATCAGTCGGGGGTTGTCGCAGCGGAAGTTGACGATGCGATTGTGCTCGGTACGGCCCTGCAGCATGCCAGGGTCCTTCTTCGAGTAGTCGCTGACGAGGATGCGCTGAGTGGTACCTACCATCCGTCGGCTGTTCTCGAAGCCCTGCTGATTGATGCGCTGCTGGAGGATCGCCAGGCGCTGCTTTTTCACCTCGTCCGGGGTGACGTCGGCCAGATCCGCGGCCGGGGTGCCGGGGCGCGAGCTGTAGACGAAGGAGTAGGAAAAGTCGAAGCCGACGTCCTCAATCAGCTTCATGGTCTGCTCGAAGTCCTTGTCGGTCTCGCCGGGGAAGCCGACGATGAAGTCCGAGCTGATCAGGATATCCGGCACTGCGGCCTTGAGCCGGCGGATGCGCGACTTGTACTCCAGGGCGGTGTGGTTGCGCTTCATCGCCGCGAGGATGCGGTCGGACCCGGCCTGCACCGGCAGATGCAGATATTTCACCAGCTGCGGGATGTCCGCATGGGCCTGGATGATCGCGTCGGAGAACTCCAGTGGATGGCTGGTGGTGTAGCGGATACGGCCGATGCCTTCTACCGCGGCGACGGCGTGCAGCAGGTCGGCGAAGTCATGCCCGTCGTAGCGATAGCCATTGACGTTCTGCCCCAGCAGGGTGACTTCCTTCACGCCGTTTTCGGCCAGGTGGACGACTTCCGCCAGCACGTCGGTCAGCGGGCGGCTGACTTCTTCGCCGCGGGTATAGGGCACCACGCAGAAGGTGCAGTACTTGCTGCAGCCTTCCATGACCGAAACGAAGGCACTGGGGCCGTCGACGCGCGGCTCTGGCAGGCGGTCGAACTTCTCGATCTCGGGGAACGAAATGTCCACCTGCGGCTTCTTGGTGGTGCGCGCGGCGTCGATCATTTCCGGCAGACGATGCAGGGTCTGCGGCCCGAAGACGACGTCGACGTACGGGGCGCGGTCGCGAATGGCCGCGCCTTCCTGGCTGGCCACGCAGCCGCCGACGCCGATCACCAGTTGCGGATTGTCCAGCTTCAGTTCGCGCCAGCGACCCAGTTGCGAGAAGACCTTTTCCTGGGCCTTTTCGCGGATCGAGCAGGTATTGAGAAGAATCACGTCGGCTTCTGCCGGGTTCTCGGTGATCTCCATGGCCTGGTGTTCGCCCAGCAGGTCCACCATGCGCGAGCTGTCGTACTCGTTCATCTGGCAGCCATGGGTTTCGATGAAAAGCTTGCGGGTCATGTTACGGGCCGGCGTTGTGCAAAAAATGACCGGCGATTATATGCCCACGACCGAGCAGGGGAAAGCGCGGGTGGATGCCGTGGGGTTTCTCGATTGTTCAGGGGATCTGCGGCGCGTCGGCGGCCTGCAGTTGCATCAGGTAGTCGCGGAAGATCTGCCCGAGGACCTGGGTGGCAATTTCCAGCTCGTCGCGACGCATCTGTCCGGAAACTCGGTCGGCGGTATCCAGCGCATCGTCTTCGCCATTCACGGCAGCCATCTTCAGCACGATGTAGGCCTGGACGTTGTTGGCCTTGACCCCTTCGCCGCGGAAGAACATCACGCCGAGCCGGTGTTGCGCGGCTGCATGACCGCGCAGTGAGGCCTGCTCGAACCAGTACAGCGCCTTGGCCAGGTCGCGTGGCGCACGCTTGCCGTCGTAGTGAAACTCGCCCAGCTCGTAGGCGGCTTGCACATCGCCTTCGCTGGCGGCCTGCTGGCAGTTGCGCAGTGCTTCGGGGAGTTCTTCGGGAAGGGTGTCGAGCGCGCAGCGCGCGGTCGCCGGGATCAGCAGGGTATTCCCGCCGGCCAGGGCCGTGAGAGGCGAGAGAAGCAGCAGACAGCCCAAAGACAGGATGCGGCCGGTGCGGATCATGAAAATCTGGCGCCTCGAGGAGCAGGGCGGTAATGAAAGGCTGGAACGAGCCAGCCGTCACATTATGGATAAGCTGCAGCCTGCTTACAAAGCCTTTAACCGCCTGTCATCGGCTTTTTACGCGACTGCCGGACTGTCCTCGCGTGTGCTGCCCGGCAGGCGCACCAGCAGAATGGCCAGCAGCGGGCTGGCGATGGCCAACAGCAGCGGTCTCAGGTCGCCGAGCGGATGGACGATCGACACGCCGTTCGGCAGCGGTGCCGCGCCCAGCAGAAGCGCGCCAGCCGCCAAGCCGGCAAGGGTCGGCAGGCTTGCCGGCCATTGCAGCGCGCCGGCATAGACCACCAGCAGCGCACTGGTCAGCATCAGGCCGAAGGCGTAGGGCTCGCTCCAGCCCAGCTGTCGCGCCAGTTCGAAGAACACGCACAGCCCCAACACCACGCGACCCCAGTTCGGTCGACTCCACACCCAGCGCCGCGCCAGGGTCAGCGCAGCCACCGCGATCAGCGGCAAACCGAGCAGCAGGCTGGCGCGCTCCAGCCACTGGTACGCCTCCTCCAGATCCATGCCAAGCAGGCTCGCGGCGGCGCACGCAGCGCTGGCGGCCGTCAGGATGAAGCCAAGCAGTGCGCTGAACAGCGCTGGCTGGTCCGCCTCGCCGTAACAGCGCCGGGCGCGGCCGATCAGCAGTGCGCTGGTGCCGGCAGTCAGGGCGAGCAGGATGCTCTGCAGCAATTCCATCGTCGGGTTCACTTGAGCTTGGCGAAGGCGCGCTCGGCGGCATCCAGAGTGATTGCGAGCTCGGTGTCGCCATGGGCGATGGACGTGAAACCGGCCTCGAACGCGCTCGGTGCCAGGTAGACGCCGCCTTCGAGCATCAGATGGAAGAAGCGCTTGAAGCGGTCGGCATCGCTGGCCATGACATCGGCGAAGGTCACAATGTCATCGGCGCCGCTGAAATACAGACCGAACATGCCACCGACCTGGGTGGTGACGAAGGGGATGCCAGCGGCATCGGCGCGGTCCTGCAGGCCCTGCAGCATACGGCTGGTGTAGGCGCTCAGTTCGTCATGGAAGCCGGGGCGGCTGATCAGGCCCAGCGTGGTCAGTCCCGCGGCCATCGCCAGTGGATTGCCCGACAGGGTGCCGGCCTGGTAGACCGGGCCGAGCGGGGCGATGTGCTGCATGATGGCGCGCTTGCCGCCAAAGCAGCCAACCGGCATGCCGCCGCCGATGATCTTGCCGAAGGTCGACAGGTCCGGCGTCACGCCGTAGTAGGCCTGGGCGCCGCCGAGGGCGACGCGGAAACCGGTCATCACTTCGTCGAAGATCAGCACCACGCCATACGCGTCACACAGGGTGCGCAGGCCTTCGAGGAAGCCCGGTGCCGGAGGAACGCAGTTCATGTTGCCGGCGACCGGCTCGACGATGATGCAGGCGACCTGCTCGCCCTTTTCCTTCAGCGTGGCTTCGACTTCTGCTAGGTCGTTGTAGGCCAGGGTCAGGGTGTGCTTGGCGAAATCCGCCGGCACCCCGGCCGAGCTCGGCACGCCCTGGGTCAGGGCGCCGGAGCCGGCTTTGACCAGCAGGCTGTCGGAGTGACCGTGATAGCAACCTTCGAACTTGATGATGTCGTCGCGGCCGGTGTAGCCACGGGCCAGGCGGATTGCGCTCATGGTCGCTTCGGTGCCGGAGCTGACCATGCGCACCATCTCCATGGATGGCACCAGGCGGCAGACCAGTTCGGCCATCTCGGTTTCCATGGCGGTCGGCGCGCCGTAGGACAGCCCGTGTTCGAGCTGGCGGCGCACGGCATCGAGCACCTCAGGGTGGCTGTGGCCGAGAATCATCGGGCCCCAGGAGCCGACGTAGTCGACGTAGCGCTTGTCATCTTCGTCGATCACATAGGCGCCGGCGGCGTGCTTGAGAAACAGCGGAGTGCCGCCGACGCTGCGAAAGGCGCGCACGGGGGAATTGACGCCGCCAGGGATGTGGGTCTGGGCGCTGGCAAAAAGGGTTTCGGAACGGGACATGCGGGCCTCGCAGAACAGGGGCTGACTGCCGTGTGGCGGGTCAGCCGTGGCGGAATCAGGGGGTATTGAACAACTGGCTGAACGCTCTGGCGCGGCGCTCGACCTCGGCCGGGCTGTCAGCGGCGAACAGCGCGTGCACCACGGCGATCATCTGCACGCCCTCGGCGATCAGGCTTGGTGCCGTTTCCGGCGTGATGCCGCCAATGGCAACAATCGGCAGGCCAATGCGGGCGCGGGCTTCGCGCAGCAGCTCGGGACCGGCCGAGGGTGCGCCCGGCTTTGTCTGCGACTGGAAGAAGCGGCCGAAGGCGACATAGCTGGCGCCCTCACGCGCGGCCTGCTCGGCCAGCGGCAGCTGCGCATGGCAGGTGGCGCCGATTATTGCCTGGCGGCCGAGCAGTGCACGGGCGGCGGCCAGCGAGCCATCTTCCTGGCCTAAGTGCAGGCCGACACCCAGTCGCGCCGCCAGCTCGGCGTCGTCGTTGATGATCAGTTGCGCGCCATGGCGGGCGCAGAGTTCCTGCAACGCATCGGCCTCACGCAAGCGACGGGCCTCGTCACTGGATTTGTCGCGGTACTGCAGCAGGCGGGCGCCACCTTTCAACGCGGCTTCGACATACGGCAGCAAACGGCCATCGGCGAGCAACTTGCTGTCGGTGATGGCGTACAGGCCGCGCAGGCGGGTCGAATCCTTCATGCGCTGCTCTCCAGTCAGACCAGGTCCAGTGGCAGGCGCCGCGGGACGAATTGCCCGTGGCCGGGCGCCTCGGCATCGCGCAGGGTGCGCCAGGTGTAGTCGAGCGCCGAACGGACGGCACTGGTCAGCTCCTCGCCCAGCGCCAGACGGCCGGCCAGGGCGCTGGCCAGTGTGCAGCCGGAACCGTGATAGCTGCCGGGCAGGCGCGCGCAGGTGAAATCGTGGCGGCTACCATCGCGGCAGTAAAGACGGTTATGCACTTCGCTTTCATCGCCGTGGCCGCCGGTGATCAGCAGGTGGCGGATGTGCGGCAGCAGGCGTTCGGCACATTCGTCGGCGCTGCCCTCGGGCAGCTCGGCGAGGATGCGGGCTTCCGGCAGGTTCGGTGTGGCGATGGTCGACACCGGGAACAACCGCTCGCGCATGGCGAAGCCGACATCATCCTTGCCCAGCGCGCCGCCGCCACCGGCGCGCAGTACCGGATCGCAGACCAGCGGCACGCCGGGCAGCCTGGCCATGATCTCGAGAACGGTCTCGACCATTTCCACCGAGCCGAGCATGCCGAGCTTGACTGCCGCGATCGGCATATCGGCGATCACTGCGTTGGCCTGGGCGAGCACCCATTCGCGGTCGAGGACGCGGAAGTCGGTGACGTTGACGGTGTCCTGCACGGTCAGTGCAGTGACCGTCGGTGCGGCGTGACAGGCTTGCGCCAGGAGGGCTTCGATGTCCGCCTGCAGGCCGGCGCCGCCACTGGGATCATGGCCGGACAGACAGAGGACGACGGGTCTTGAAGTAGGGTTTTTCATGGCGTGCGAGCTTATCACCAAACAGCGCTGGCGGGACGCGGCAGTTGTGCGTTTAACCGCCGCTGCGGCGCTCGCCGGCCATCGGACGATCGATCCCTCAGGCATTCGCCTTTTCCGGCTGCAACCATCGCTGTGGTAGATTGCTGGCACTTTGGTTTTCGGACCGGGTGGCGGGGTTCGCGGGGCGTGAATCCGTTTTCGTCGCCTGGCCTGCACGAGGCATCATGCGGTACGTCTTCCTGCTTATCCTGGCCCTCTTGCCGGCCCTGGCCGCTGCCGTCGAACTGGACGAACACACCCGTCACCTGCCACTCGGGCAGCACATGCGGGTGTTCGAGGATCCATTTGGCGACGCGCAGATAGACGAGGTCGCCTCGCCCGCGTTCGAAAGTCACTTCCTGCCTCACAGGACCGCGGTGTTCAACGCCGGCTATTCGCGCTCCGCGCATTGGGTGCGCGTCGATCTGCATTACCGTCCGCAAACCGTGCAAGGCGCGCGACGCTGGTTGCTGGAGGTGGCCTATCCGCCGCTCGACAGCCTGCAGCTGTACCTGCCGGACGGCAAAGGCGGTTACCGCCTGGCGCGCGACACCGGCGACACCCGCCCCTGGGCCAGTCGCGAGATCGGCCAGGGCAACTACCTGTTCGAAGTGCAGTTGCCGACTGATCGGCCCCAGCGCCTGTACCTGCGCGTGCAAAGCGAGGGTTCGATCCAGGTGCCCCTGAGTCTCTGGTCGCATCACGCCTATCTTGAGGCGCAACCCGGGCGGCTCTATGTGCTGGGCATGATCTACGGCGTACTGCTGGCGATGCTGGTCTACAACCTGTTCATCTATATCAGCATCCGCGATCCCAGCTATCTCTACTACATCCTCTACATCGCCGCGTTCGGCCTCTACCAGGTCTCGGTGAACGGCGCCGGTGTGCAGTTCCTCTGGCCGGATCGTCCCTGGTGGGCCAATGCCGCGACGCCGCTGCTGATCGGGGCCACCGGGCTGTTCGGCTGCCTGTTTACCCGCAGCTTCCTGCGCACCGCCGAGCACAGCCGCTGGGTGGATTGGCTGCTGCGGCTGATCATTGTCTTCTCGGTGCTGGTGATGGCGCTCGCAATGGCCGCCGATTACGGAGTGGCCCTGCGCCTGGCCACCGCGCTGGCGCTGCTGTTCACCCTGGCAGTGTTTGCCGCCGGCATCCTGGCCTGGCTGCGTGGCATGCGCGTGGCGCGCTACTTCATCATCGCCTGGAGCGCGCTGCTGGTCGGCGGGCAGATCAACACGCTGATGGTGCTCGGGCACCTGCCGCACAACTTCCTGACCATGTACGCCAGCCAGCTTGGCGCCGCGCTGGAAGTAGTGCTGCTGTCGATGGCGCTGGCCGATCGCATCAACGCGCTGAAGGACGAACGGGCGAAGATCCTGGAAAACGCCCGAGCCGACCTGGAACAGCTGAACTGCGAGCTGGCCGAGAGCAACCGACTCAAGGACGAGTTTCTCTCCAATATCAGCCACGAACTGCGCACGCCGATGATGGGCGTCATGGGTGCCCTGGAGCTGTTGCCCAGCTCGGATACGGCGGAAGAGCTGCAGCAATACCAGCACATCGCCACCGGCTCGGCGCGCGACATGATGCGCCTGGTCAACAACATCCTGGTGCTCAGCGAACTGCGCGCCGGCAAGCTGCGCCTGCAGGATCAGCGTTTCAGTCTGCGGGAAGCTGCGGCACGGCTGCAGCAGCAGTTCGACCCGCGGGCGCAGGACAAGGGCCTGGCCTTCGATCTCGAGTTCGACGAGAAACTGCCCGACCGCGTGTACGGCGATGGCGAGAAGCTGGAACAGAGCATCTGTCATCTGCTCGACAACGCCGTCAAGTTCACTTCTCGCGGAGCCGTCACGCTGCGTTTCGCCGGCGCGGTGGAGCAGCGCGAGCTGCTGCTGAATATCGAGGTCGTCGACAGCGGCATCGGTTTCAGCGACGCCGATCAGGCCTTCCTCTATCACCAGTTCCGTCAGGTCGACGGCTCCATGACCCGGCGCTACGGCGGCCTCGGCATCGGCCTGGCAATCAGTCGGGGGCTGATCGAACTGATGGGTGGACAGCTCGATCAGCAATCGCGACCTGGGCTGGGTAGCCGCTTCTGCGTGCGCCTGCGCCTGCCGCTGAGCGCCGCGGATGGGCTCGCCGCGGGCCGTGCCAACGGACTTCCGCCCAGCGCGCCGATTGCCTGACGCGCGGACCTTTTGGCCGATACCTCGCTTCAATCCTCGCCGCGCAGCATGTTTCACTGCCGATCCATTGCCGCGCGGCCGACGCACCGCCCAGGCCGACTACGCTTGCTGGCAGCTGCGCCGGTATCGAAGGAGGACGCCCAGATGAATCTGCAGAGTTGCGCCGAAACCCATGAGGTCACCAACCAGGTTCCGCCACTCGACGGTGCCAATCTCTATCGCATCGACTTGCCGTTGCGGCAGTGGGTACAGCGATATCAGGCGGGCTGGGCGCAGGCGCGGCTGGACGTCTACGGTGCGCTCGCCGGTGGGCCGCTGATGCAGGCCGGCTTTCTCGCCAACGAGCACAGGCCGGTGTTCAAGAGTCATGACCGCTACGGCCATCGCATCGATCTGGTGGAGTTTCACCCGGCCTATCATGAACTGATGCGCAGCGCCGTCGAGCACGGTATTCCGTCGCTGCCCTGGAGCGACCCGCAACCCGGTGCGCAGGTGGCGCGTGCCGCCTTGATGTACCTGCATAACCAGGCCGAGGCCGGCAGCAGCTGCCCGCTGACCATGACCTACGCCAGCGTGCCCGCCCTGCGCCTGCAGCCGGATCTCGCCGAACGCTGGCTGCCGAAGATCCTTGCCCGCGAATATGACCCGCGCAACCTGCCGATGGAGCAGAAGGCCGGCGTCACCATCGGTATGGCGATGACCGAGAAACAGGGCGGCACCGACGTGCGCGCCAACAGCACAGGCGCCTATCCGGTTGGCGCCGGTGGCCCCGGGCAGACCTACGAGCTGGTCGGGCACAAGTGGTTCTGCTCGGCGCCGATGTGCGATGCCTTTCTCACCCTGGCGCAGACCGACAAGGGCCTGTCCTGCTTCCTGCTGCCCCGCCATCGCCCGGATGGCACGCGCAACCAGTTCTACATCCAGCGCCTGAAGAACAAGCTGGGCAACTGGGCCAACGCCTCCAGCGAAGTCGAGTACCGCGGCGCGCTGGCCTGGATGGTCGGCGAGGAAGGGCGCGGCGTGCCGACCATCATCGAGATGGTCTCCTCGACCCGTTTCGATTGCATGATCGGCTCCAGCTCGCTGATGCGTCAGGCCCTGACCCAGGCCATGCACCATTGCGCGCACCGCCAGGTCGGCGGCCGCGTCCTGCTGGAGCAGCCGCTGATGCAGAACGTACTGGCCGATCTCGCCCTGGAAAGCGAAGCGGCGCTGGCGCTGACCCTGCGCATGGGCCGTGCCCAGGACAATCGCCATGACGAGCACGAAGACAAGTTCGCCCGGCTGGTCACCGCCGTCGGCAAATACTGGATCTGCAAGCGCGCGCCGAACATGATCGCCGAGGCCAGCGAATGCCTGGGTGGTGCCGGCTACGTCGAGGAAACCATCCTGCCGCGGCTGTATCGCGAGGCGCCGGTGAATTCCATCTGGGAAGGTTCCGGCAACGTGCAGTGCCTCGACGTCTTGCGCGCGCTATCGAAGGAGCCGGGCGTGCTCGAAGTACTGTTCGCCGAGCTCGGCGATGGCCACGGCGACGCCCGCCTGAAGGCGCATATCCGGCGGCTGAAGGCCGCCTTCGGCGACACCGAGGACATCCAGTACCGCGCCCGTCAGCTCACCGAGGACGTTGCCGTCGGCCTGCAGGCCAAACTGCTGCTCGAAGCGGGCAACGCCGCCGTTTCGGATGCTTTCATCGCCAGTCGCCTGGAAGTGCACGGGCGGGTTTATGGAACGTTGCCGCGCGGGCTCGACATCGACGCGCTGCTGGCGCGCAGTGCGCCGCATCTGTGACTCCTTGGCAGGGTTGCGTCGCCTAGCGGCGCGCCTGCCCGCGTAGCAGGTCCTTGAGCTCGGCGATTTCCCCACGCAGGGCGCGGACCTCCTCATGCAGGTCGGCCTCGATGTGCTCGCGCGCCGCCTCGATGCTCGCCTGGGTGGCTTCGTGCTCAGCATCGGTAACCGTCTGCATCGCGTTGACGATGATCGCGATGAACAGGTTGAGCATGGTGAAGGTGGCAATCAGGATGAACGGGATGAAGAACACCCACGCGTAGGGGAATACGTCCATCAGCGGGCGCACGATGCCCATCGACCAGCTTTCCAGCGTCATCACCTGGAATAGCGTGTACACCGAACGGCCGAGGTTGCCGAACCACTCGGGGAAGTCGGCGCCGAACAGCCCGGTGGCGATCACCGCCGACACGTAGAAGACCAGCGCCAGCACCATGGCAATCGAGCCCAGGCCGGGAATGGCCGACAGCAGCGCGCCGACCACGCGGCGCATCGACGGCACCATGGTGACCATGCGCATCACCCGCAGTACGCGCAGGGCACGTAGAACGCTGAACGGGCCGCTGGCGGGCACCAGCGCGATGGCAACCACGGTGAAATCGAACAGGCTCCAGGGATCACGGAAAAACGCCGCGCGATGAACGTAGATGCGCGCTGCGATTTCCACCACGAATACGCCGAGGATCAACATGTCGAGCACTCTGAGCAGCTCGCCCCAGCTGGCCACCAGTGCCGGCGAGGTCTGCATGCCGAGGATGGCCGCGTTGATCACGATCAGCAGCAGAATGCTGCGCTGAACGGCTGGCTGCTCGATGACCTGTTGCAGTCGACGACGAGTGCTCGTTTCCACGGGTGTTGCCTGCATGATGCCTACCTGTCTGTTTCGATCATCGCCCTGCCCGCGACCGTGGGGCTACCGTTGAATACAGTCGGGCGGACGCGAGTATGGTGGCGAAGACCAGCGCGGGGAAGTGACGGCGGTGCCCGGTTCGTTTCCTCATTTGACAGCGTTCAGGCGGCGCTTTGAGCGCGGCGACAGCCTGGGTAGCCCGGTTTAACCGCGTGAAGTCGGCCTGCGAACGCCTCGCCGCCGGCCGGTCGCGGTTGCGCTGGGCGTCGATACCGGCTATGACCTCTTCTGTGCGGTGGCCTGCTAGTACCTTTGTATAACAGCCAAACGAGCTGGTGCTCCTAGAATGGGGCGAGCGACTACGTTACGGGGTTGCAAGTGCCGCATGATTTTTTGAGGTTCCGATATTGAGCGGCAAAAGACATGGGCGCTTTGTCTCCGGACATCAAGTGGCCGTCTCCCTGCCTCGTCAGGCCTGGCGAATTTCTTTGCAGAGCCTTCACGGACGAGCATTCGATGAGTTTCTGAGGTGAGTTCATGGCAACCGATCTAAACAAGTACATCCGCAACGCAGCGTTTCTCGACAAGGTCGTCTCGGCAGAAGAGGCCGCGTCGTGGATCGAGGACGGCATGACGCTGGGCATGAGCGGCTTCACCCTGTTCGGGGAGCCGAAGGTGTTTCCGAAGGCACTGTCCGAACGCGGCCAGCGCGAGAAATTCAAGGTCAACCTGTTCACCGGCGCGTCCATGGGCCCGGCAGCCGACCAGTCGATGGCCGAAGCCGGCATCATCAACAAGCGCATTCCGTATCAGGGCAACCCGGTGCAGCGCAAGAAGATCAACGCCGGCGAGGTGCTCTACATCGACCAGCACCTGTCCCATACCGCGGAACTGCTGCGTCAAGGCGTGCTGCCACAGGTCGACTACGCCATCATCGAGGCGGCTGCGATCACCGAGGATGGCCAGATCATCCCGACCGGTTCGGTCGGTAACTCGCCGATCTTCGTGCAGAACGCCAAGCACGTGATCATCGAGCTGAACACTTCTGCTCCGCGCGAGTACGAAGGCATGCACGACATCTACATTCCCGGCCCGGCCGGCGAGGATTCGCGCAAGGACATCCCGGTCTACAACGTCAGCAAGCGCATCGGCTCGATCGGTATCCCGGTCGATCCGGCCAAGGTGCGCGGTATCGTGCTGTCCAGCGAGCCGGACATTCCTTCCCCGCTGTTCGAGCCGAACGCCGAAACCCAGAAGATCGCCGACAACCTGCTGGACTTCCTGCGTGAGGAAGTGAAGCTGGGACGCCTGACCAACAGCCTGGCTCCGCTGCAGTCCGGTGTGGGCTCGGTGGCCAACGCGGTGCTGGCCGGCATGAAGACTTCCGAGTTCAAGGACCTGACCGTCGCTTCCGAAGTGCTGCAGGACGGCGTTTTCGACCTGATCGACGCCGGAGTGGTGAAGTTCGCCGCCGCCACCGCCTTCTCCCTGTCGAAGAAGCGCGTGGACAACCTGGCCTCGGACCTCGCCAAGTACGCCGGCAAGGTGGTGTTCCGTCCGCAGGAGATCTCCAACCATCCGGAAGTGATCCGCCGGCTGGGGATCATCTCCTTCAACACTGCGCTGGAAGCCGACATCTACGGCAACGTGAACTCCACGCACGTCAACGGCACCCACATGATGAATGGTATCGGCGGCTCGGGTGACTTCGCCCGCAACGCACGTATCAGCATCTTCGTGACGACCTCGACGGCGAAGGACGGCAAGATCTCCTCCATCGTACCGTTCGTCACGCATGTGGATCACACCAACCACGACGTCGACGTGATCATCACCGAGCAGGGCTATGCCGATCTGCGCGGGCTGGCGCCCGTCGAGGCAGCGGCGCGAATCATCAACAACTGCATGCACCCGGACTACAGGGCCCAGGCGCTCGCCTACCTCGAAGAGGCGAAACAGCGTGGCGGCCACACCCCGCACGTGCTGGAAAAAGCCTTCTCCTGGCATGCCAACTTCGCCAAGAACGGCACAATGCTGCTGGACAAGTAATCGGTAGGAGCCTGTGCGGCCGATGCAGCAATGCATCGGCGGCGGGCTCGAAGCGGTGCCCGAATCCGACGCCAGGCTCTGGCGTCGGATTTTTTTTCGCCGATGACGGCGCACATTTCCAGCGCGCCGGCGTCTCGGATGCGGCTCCAACCGCTCGGCTGCGTATACATCCGTCACCAAATGCAGCCAAGATAGGCCCGTGTGTTAAGCCAGGATGAGCCATGACTTCCAACGAATCCAGAACCTTCACCGTCGCCACCTGCGCTGAGGAGGCGGTCGACAAGCTGGCCGAGCTGCACGCGCAGGCCACAGCGGCGCTCAACCAGGCGCTCAAACGCTACGTAACCAGCCGCACTGAGCCCAGCGCCGCGGAGCGCAACCTGTTCCGCTACCCGCAGCTGCGCCTGACCTACGAGTGCCACGGCGAAGTGCCGGCCTCGACCCGTGCCTACGCCAAGGTCCAGGCGCCCGGCGTGTACAGCGTCACCGTGACCCATCCGGCGGCGTTTCGCGCCTATCTGCTCGATCAGCTGAAACCGCTGATCCAGGACTTCAACGTCACCGTTGAGGTCGGCATGAGCGACCGCAACATCCCTTATCCGTACGTCATCGAGCAGGGCGACGAGCTGGCCGGCACCGGCGTGACCGCCGCCGAGCTGGCGCGGGTATTCCCCAGCACCGACCTGTCCGCCGCTACCGACGATATCGCCGACGGGCTCTACGACTGGGAGCACGCTGATCCCTATCCGCTGGCACTGTTCGATGGCGCGCGGGTGGACTTCTCGCTGCGTCGGCTTGTGCACTACACCGGCAGCGATTGGCGCCACGTACAGCCGTGGATCCTGCTGACCAACTACCACCGCTACGTCGACCAGTTCATCCGCCACGGCCTCGACATGCTGCGCGACGACACCCGCTTCACGCGCATGGTGTTGCCGGGCAACGTGATCATCGAGCGCGGCATGGAGGAGGGCGAGGCGCAGGCGATCATCGGTGGCGTGATGTGGCACCGCTACCAGATGCCGGCCTACCACCTGATCGCCGACGATGGCCATGGCATTACCCTGGTCAACATCGGCGTCGGTCCGTCCAACGCGAAGAACATCACCGACCACCTGGCCGTGCTGCGCCCGCATTGCTGGCTGATGATCGGCCACTGCGGCGGGCTGCGGCAGTCGCAGTCGATTGGCGACTACGTGCTGGCCCACGCCTACATGCGCCGCGACGGCATCCTCGATCGGGTGTTGCCGCCGCACATCCCGCTGCCTGCGCTGGCCGAGGTGCAGCAGGCGCTGCAGGAATCGGCCGCGACGGTCACCGGCGAGCAGGGCGAAGCGTTGAAGAAGCGCCTGCGTACCGGCACCGTGCTGACCTATGACGACCGCAACTGGGAGCTGCGCTGGGCGCAGGAACGGCCGCTTATCAATCTGTCGCGCGCGGTGGCGGTGGACATGGAAAGCGGCACCATCGCTGCCCAGGGCTACCGCCTGCGGGTGCCCTACGGCACGCTGCTGTGCGTATCGGACAAGCCGCTGCACAGCGAGATCAAGCTGCCCGGCTCGGCCAATGCATTCTACGAGCGGGCCGTGACCCAGCACCTGAAGATCGGTATCACCGCCCTGGATCTGCTGCGCAGCCAGCTCAACTCGCTGCACTCGCGCAAGCTGCGCAGCTTCGACGAGCCGCCGTTCCGCTGAATCACCATGCGCTGCCGGCGCTTTCGTGGGAATGGACGATACTCATAGCGTTCATCCCCGCGTCAGCACCGGAGGTTCAACATGGAACAGTCGATCCACGCCTTCCATAACCTGTTCGAGCAGTTGGGCCTGCCCAACGATGATGTCTCGATCAGGCGCTTTATCGAAACCCACTCACCCCTGGCCGAAGACGTTTATCTGGCCGATGCGTCGTTCTGGACGCCAGCCCAGGCGGCTTTTCTGCGCGAGGAAATCCTCGAGGATGCCGACTGGGCCGAAGTGGTCGATCGCCTCAATGTCGCGCTGCGACGGCGCTATCACTAGGCATGGCCTGGTTCTCAGCTGGCTAGCAGCCAGGCACCGGTTAGTGCCGAAGCGGCGCCGGCGATACGCACCAGCGGCGCGGCGGCCTGCGGCAGGTAGCGCACCAGTGCATAGCCGATTGCATGCAGGGCCGCTGTAGCAGCAACGAAGCCCGCGGCATAACCCCACGGGCTGGACAGCTCTGGCAGTTCCAGGCCGTGGGCAACGCCGTGGCTGGCGGCGAACAGGGCGGTCAGCGCTGCGGCGACGACCAGCGGCGGGCGTACCGCCAGTGCCACCAGCAGGCCCAGCGCCAGGACCGAGCCGGCGATGCCGGTTTCCATCAGCGGCATTTCGATTCCGGCGAAGCCGGCCAGGCCGCCGAGCAGCATGGTCGCGACGAAGGTCATCGGCAGCGCCCAGCGCGCCTTGCCGGTCTGCTGGGCAGCCCATAGACCCACCGCGAGCATGGCCAGCAGATGGTCGAGACCGAAGATCGGGTGGGCGATACCGGACAGCACTCCGGCGTGGTCATGGCCGGGGTGAGCCAGGGCCAGCGCAGGGCTGACCAGTAGGGCGGAGGTGACCAGGATTTTCTGTACGTTCATGCGAGTTCCTCTGATTGCAAGGCTGAGAGCTGGACCGAGAAGCTGGCACTCGGTCGATTTCCGTTGATGGGCGAGGTCACGCGGCGCTGAGCATTCCCTGTTTCTCGATAAAGGCGATGATTTCCTCGAGACCCTGGCCGACCTTCTGGTTGCTGAAGACGAACGGCCGCTCGCCGCGCATCTTGCGGGCGTCGCGATCCATCACCTCCAGCGAGGCACCGACCATGGGCGCCAGGTCGATCTTGTTGATCACCAGCAGGTCGGACTTGCAGATGCCCGGCCCGCCCTTGCGCGGCAGCTTGTCGCCGGCGGAGACGTCGATCACGTAGATGGTCAGGTCCGACAGCTCCGGGCTGAAGGTCGCCGAGAGGTTGTCGCCGCCGGACTCGACGATGATCAGGTCCAGGCCGGGAAAGCGCCGGTTGAGCTGCTCCACGGCCTCGAGGTTGATCGAGGCGTCCTCGCGGATCGCCGTATGCGGGCAGCCGCCGGTTTCCACACCGATGATGCGCTCGGGTGCCAGGGCCTCGTTACGCACGAGGAACTGGGCGTCTTCCTGGGTGTAGATGTCGTTGGTCACCACGGCGAGGTTGTAGCGGTCGCGCAGGGCCTGGCACAGGGCGAGGGTCAGGGCGGTCTTGCCGGAACCGACCGGCCCGCCAATGCCGACGCGCAGGGGTTGCGTGTTCATGGGTGGTCTCCTCTGGAAGGCGGTGTGGCTGCCTTGGGGTTGCTGCGAAGGGCGTGCCGCTGCCGATTTGGGCAGGCATGGGATTCGTTGGCTGAGTGTGGTGATCGTGCCGCGAGAGCCGTGAAGGGCCAGGGATGGCCCTTGCGCGGCGACCCTCGGAGCAGCGATGAAACGAGGGATGTCGAGCGCAGCGAGGCCCGGATGCAGGGGCGAGACTTTTTGGTTCCTTTTGGGGGGCCGGCCATCCGGGCGATTGCCAAAAGGAACTTGCCCAGCAGGGCGAAACCAGAGCCGCGGGCCGACAACGATGCCGAGCCGCCCCAAGTGATAGGTGCTGCCAGCACCGAATCAGCAATCACCCTCATGACCTAAACAACCGACTGTACTGCCGCTCATGCGCCATGCTGGTCAGCACCAGTCCAAACGGCGCGCTGCCCCAGGCTGCTTCCGGCAGCTCGCTGGCCTCCCGCTGCGCCTGGCTCAGGACCGGCAACAGCTCTGAGGTCAACCGCTGCGCCGCCTGCTGTCCCAGCGGCAGGGTCTTCATCAGCACCGCCAGCTGGTTTTCCAGCCAGCCCCACAGCCAGGCTGCCAGCGCATCGGCCGGTGTGATTTGCCAGGCGCGGGCGGCGAGTGCCCAGGCCAGCGCCAGGCCGGGCTCGCCAGCGGCAGCGAGACAATCGCGAGCGGGTTGGTCGAGTTCCGGCAGGCCGTCGAGCAGCTGCGTCAGGGAATAGCCCATCTGCCGGCTTTCCAGCTGCAGTTCGCGGGTTTCGCGGCTGGCGCGGTGCTCGGCGGCGAGCTGTAACAGGCGCGGCCAGTTGTCCTGTGCCGCTGCTTCGCAATGCGCGAGCAGCAGCGGCGCCTCGAAGCGCGCGAGGTTGAGCAGCAGTTGATCCTCCAGCCAACGCCGAGCGCTGTCGGCGTCGTTCACCCGGCCGTTCTCCACCGCCATTTCCAGACCCTGGGAATAGCTGTAGCCGCCGATCGGCAGCTGCGGGCTTGCCAGCCGGAGCAGCGCCCAGGCCGAGCCGGGAGCGGCCGTCGCGTTCACGGCCGTACGCCGAACTGGTGCAGGCGCGGCGCGTAGCTGAACTCTGCCTCACCCGCGTGGGAATGGTGATGACCTCCGCCGTAGGCGCCATGCTCCGGCTGGAAGGGGGCTTCGATGTGTTCGACACCGGCGTCCAGCTGCAACAGCATGTCCTTGAGCACGTAGTCGTCGAGCAGCCGCAGCCAGCCATCGCCGACCTGCAGGGCGACATGGCGGTTGCCCAGGTGATACGCCGCGCGGGTCAGTTCGAAAGCGCTGGCGCAGGTGACGTGCAGCAGTTGCTCGGGCCGAGCACGCACGCGCACGACACGGCCATCACCGGCGAGCAGGCATTCACCATCGTGCAGCGGCGGCTGGCCGCGTTCGAGAAACAGGCCGACGTCTTCGCCGCTGGTACTGAAGCAGCGCAGGCGACTCTTGCTGCGCGCGTCGTAGGTCAGTTCAAGTTCGGCCTGCCACTCGGGGCGGGCGTCGATGCGTTGGCGAATCACCAGCATGTGCAGAGTTCCGGTCGGATCGTTTCCGGAACAAGAGCAAGTGGCTTGCCAACCGGCCCCATATATCGCGATCGCGGCGCCATTCGGGCCTGCGTGCCTGATAATGGGGCTTTGAGCGCACCGTCATAGTGCGCCAGTCGGGGTCGGGGAAGGTGCGTGCGCCTTACTGGTGCAGGTCGCGCACCATGTACACGGCAGGGATCTGGTAGCTGGCCAGGTTGCCGGCCTGCGGCGGGTCGAGTTCGTCGTGGGCTTCGTAGCCCAGACGCGACCAGAAACCGGTGGAATCCTGCACCGACACCAGTGCCGAATAACGCAGCTGTGCGGCGCCGGCCTGTTGCAGGTTGTGCCGCACCAGTGCCGGGCCGATGCCGCGGCCGGCGGCCCGCCCGGCCACGGCCAGGTCATGCAGGTAAAGGCAATCGGCTTCGCCGTCGGTGCAGAACTCCCCGTCCAGCGGCGTCACTTTACCCAGTCGCGAGTGGTAGGCGAACAGATAGGCGCACACCCCCTCGTCATCCTCGGCCACCCACGCCAACTGCGGAAATGTCGCCAGACGTGAACGGATCACCGCCTCGTCTTCCAGGACCTCGGCGGCATAGGATTCTTCCTGGATCGCCAGGACGGCAGGGATATCGCGTTCCTGCATCGCTCTCAACTGGTACATCACGGCTACACTCGAACGCCGCGAAACGCCGCGCGGCTCGGCAAAAAGCCGGCGATCATACGCGAAATGCCAGCGTTCCGCTTGCCGCCGGGCGGCGCGTCCGGGCTCAGTCAGCGCACGCAGCGGAACGGACAGGGCGGTGACGCCAGCGTCCTGGCTGGGCTGAATGGTTTCAGCTGATTGGTGCAGCGGTGCGACAAGATGACAGGCATAATGGTTAGCCTGCTAACAAGTGGCTGAGGCCTGCGTTGAACGATCACCATCACCCGCTCTACGGCGTTCTGCTGATATTGCTGTCGGGTCTGTTGCTGGCCAGTCATGACGGGCTGGCCAAACACCTCTCGGAAATCTACCCGGTGTTCCTGGTCATCTGGGCCCGTTACGTCGCGCAGACGGTGCTGATGACCGCGCTGTTCGTGCCGCGCATGGGCCAGCGCGTGTTTCGCACCCTGCGCCCGTGGCCACAATTGCTGCGCGGGTTGAGCCTGGTCAGCGTGAGTCTGCTGTTCATCAACGGCCTGCATTTCATCCCGCTGGCCGAGGCCACCGCGGTGATCTTTCTGACCCCGGTGCTGGTAACCATCGCTTCGGCGCTGCTGGGCGAGCGGGTCAGCCGCAGCCAGTGGCTGGCCGTGGGCTTCGGTCTGCTCGGGGTGGTGATTATCGTGCGGCCCGGTTCGGCGCTGTTCACGCCGGCGGTGCTGTTGCCCTTCGGCGCGGCGCTGTCGTTCACCGTGTATCAGCTGGTGACCCGGCGCCTGGCCGGTACCGACCACCCGGTGACCAGCAACTACCTGACCAGCCTGGTCGGCTGTGTGACCTTGAGCGTGCTGGTGGTCTTCAACTGGCGTACGCCAACGCTGCACGACGCGCTGCTGATGGGCGCGCTCGGTGGCATGGCGATGCTCGGTCACCTGCTGCTGACCAATGCCTTCCGCTTCGCCAGCGCGGCGACGCTGGCGCCGTTCACCTATGGCCAGATCGTCTTCGCCGGGGTGGTCGGCTATGTCGCCTTCGATCACGCGCCGGATGCCGGGGCGCTGATCGGCATGGCGGTGATCATCGCCAGCGGTCTGTGCATGGCTTATGTGCAGCGCCGCCAGGGGCCGGCGGAGGGATAACCCGCGAAAATGTGTCATTCGGCCGACCAGGCAGCTTCTCAACAACACTGAAATGAAAAGACAGGGCGAATCGACCCTTGCGTGCACCCATGGAGCCTATATGCCGCGACTCTCTCATCACGACCTGCGCCGCAACTTTCGCGAGCTGCTGAACGCCGACCGCTGCTTCCACACCGCCTCGGTGTTCGACCCGATGTCCGCGCGCATCGCCGCCGACCTCGGTTTCGAAGTGGGCATCCTCGGCGGCTCGGTGGCCTCGCTGCAGGTCCTCGCCGCGCCGGACTTCAACCTCATTACTCTGAGCGAGTTCGTCGAGCAGGCCACGCGTATCTGCCGCGTCGCTCAGCTGCCGGTGCTGGCCGATGCCGACCATGGCTACGGCAATGCGCTGAACGTGATGCGCACCGTTTCCGAACTGGAGCGCGCCGGGATTTCCGCGCTGACCATCGAGGACACCCTGCTGCCGCCGAAATTCGGTCGCCGCTCCACCGACCTCATCGGCATGTTCGAGGCGGTCGGCAAGATCCGCGCGGCGCTGGAGGCGCGGGTCGATCCGGAAATGGCCATCATCGGCCGGACGAATGCCGGCGTGATCGGCTTCGAGGAAGTCATCGCCCGCGCCCAGGCCTACGAGAAGGCCGGCGCCGATGCGATCTGCCTGGTCGGCATCGAAGATTTCGACCACCTGGAGAGCATCGCCAGCCAGCTCAGCAAGCCGCTGATGCTGGTCACCTACGGCAACCCCAACCTGCGCGACAACGCGCGGCTGGCGGCGCTCGGCGTGCGCATCGTGGTCAACGGCCACGCGGCCTACTTCGCGGCGATCAAGGCGACCTACGACTGCCTGCGCGAGCAGCGCCAGGTCGATGCGCTGGACCTGAACGCTTCGCAGCTGTCGGTCAAGTACTCCACCGCGGACGAGTACGTCGTCTGGGCCGAGGAGTACATGCAGGTCAAGGAATGAGGCGCGCTCAGAACAGCTGACGCTCGGCGCGGAAGGTTAGCAGCCCGTCGCAACGCGGGTTCTGTCCCGAGTAGGCGCTGCACGCCTGGCCGCTCAGGCTGGAGTCACTGTAGGACAGGTTCAGCTGCAGGCCCAGCCAGGGCCGCGAGAGGTCGAGCGACCAGTCGCTGAACATGTCCACGCTGTCGCCACCGCCAAGATAATGCGGTGTGGCCAGCGCGTGGCTTGAGTACTTCACGCGGACGCCGACGGCGAAAGGCGTCACCGTGCCCAGGTCCAGATAAAGCGTGCTGTCGGTGCGCCCGGCGGCACTGTTCAGCGCCGCACCGAGACGGCGATCGCCCAGCGTCAGGCCACCGTAGTATTCGTGTCGATCCCATTCGGGCAGGTCCGGAAAGCTGTAGCGCATCAGGCCGATCTCGTAGCCGAGTTGGTCATGATCGTTCTGCTGCACATAGCCGAGATAGGAATTCACCTCGAGTTGCCTACCGTCGACCAACCCGACGCTGGGGGACCACTGCCCGACATATAGCCCGCTGGCATGGGTGAGATCGAGGCCGCCATGGAATGCGTTGCCGGTGCTCGGTTGCACCAGCCCCTGCGCCATGTTGCGGGCGGGCTCGGTGCCCAGTTTGAGGTCGAAGGTGCCCAGTTCGCGCTCGAGCACCTGTGGTTCGCTGGCGCAGCCCGCTGCCAGGAGCAGGCTGGTTATGATCGGTAAGATGCGCTTCATGCTGGCTGCCCTGCCGGTTCGCAAATGCCCGAGGCGCTGAGCCGTCGGCGTGAACCGGGGCAGGATAGGCGACTGTGCCGCTCGGGCAGCGCCATCCGTCGATTGCCCGGCGTCATTCGATGGGCGGTATCGCCTGGGGTGAGCATCCGCCCGCGCAATGACTCCAAAGCAGAACAGCATCGAACCGATGGGGGAGGTGAGCATGGCTACAGGTTGGGCAGGTGACGGTGCCGTCCAGGAGCAGATCGACAGTACCGTCGAAGACGCAGTGCAGCGCGCCCGCAGCAAGCTCGCCCGCGGCGAGAGCCTCAAGCATTGCGAGGAGTGCGGCGCGGCCATTCCCGAAGCGCGGCGCCAGGCAGTGCCCGGCGTCAGGCTGTGCATCAAGTGCCAGGCCGAGCAGGACAAGGAAGACGCCAGGTTCAGCGGCTACAACCGCCGTGGCAGCAAGGACAGCCAGCTGCGTTGATCAGGCGCGCCGCAGCGGCATGCGGAAGGTGAAGGTGGTACCGGCTTCGGCGCTGGAGGTTACCCGCATGCCGCCGCCATGGGCTTTGGCCACCTGATCGACGATGAACAGCCCGAGCCCAAGCCCGTTGCGCGAGGTGTCGTCTTCTTGGGAATAGGCATGGAACAGTTGTTCCAGCCGTTCAGCTGGGATCGGCGTGCCGCGGTTGTGTACCAATAGCTGGAAATGCCCGTCGACTATTTCGGCTTTCACGATCACCGGGCCGGTACTGGCGCCATGGTGCAGCGCGTTGGTGATCAGGTTGGCCAGCAGTTGGGCGATCCGGTCCGGGTCGCACTCGAACACCGGCAGCTCCGGCAGTTGGTCAAGCAACACCCGGCGTGGATAGGCGGTACGCAACTCGTTGACCACCTGCGATAGAACAAGATGCAAGTTGGCCGAGGCCGTCCAGTTCAGCGGTATGCCATTGCCCAGCTGGCCGCGGGCGAAATCCAGCAGGTCGTCGACCATGCGCGAAGCGCGCTGGCTGGAGGCGCGTACATGCTCGGCAAGCTGTTGCGTGCCGCGTTCCGTCGAGCGCCGGACCAGCAGATCGCTGGCCGCCTGGATCGAGGCCAGCGGAGTGCGCAGGTCATGGCCGAGCAGCGCGATGAACTGCTCGCGCTGGTGGCCAGTGATGCGCTCGTCGGCCAACGCTGCACGGGTGGCCTGCTGCTGCCCCTCGGCTTCGATCTGCAGGGTCAGCAGGCGCGCGAAGGATTCGAACATTGCCCGCGTTGCCGGGCTGGACAGGTCGCGTGGCAGTGGATCGAGCGCACAGAGCGTGCCGAAGAAACTGCCGTCGGCGCGCAGCACCGGCACCGAGATATAGCTTTCGAAGCCATACATCTGCGGCGTGTGATGGTTGCAGTAATCGGGGTCGGCGCTGACCTGGCTGATGATGATCGGCTGGTGCGAGGCGTGGATCTCGCTGCACAGCGTCGTGGTGATATCCAGCTCGCCACCGACCTTCAGGCCGAACTCGATGCGATCGAGCACGGCGCAGGCGGTCCAGTTCGACTCGGTGACGCGGGCGACCGCAGCGAAGCGCAGGCCGGTGGTTTCGCTGACCACCTGCAGGATGGCCGGGACGGCGCTGATGCGTTGCACGGTAAGCAGGTCGTCGAGGATGGATCGCACCATCTGCAGGCCCTGAGCGGCGAAAAAAAGGCCGGCCACTTTAACATGGTCGACCTCTTCTGCAGGCTGCGCTCAGCCGAGCGGAGCGGGTTGCGCCGCGCCGGCGAGCAGCGACTGGTTACGCATCAGCGCGTAGTGCAGCACCCCGCCGAACAGCGCGCCGAGCAGCCAGGCGAAGCCGGACAGGCTCTCCAGGCCCGGCACCCACACCGAGGCCACCGAAAACAGCGCGCTGACGCCGAAGGCGATCATCGCCTTGCGGTTCCAGCCGGCATTGAAGTGGTAGATCCCGCTGCGCTCGGTGGAGAACAGCTGCTGCAGATCGAGATGCTGGCGGCGAACCAGGTAGTAGTCAGCGACGATGATGCCGTACAGCGGCGCCAGCACCGCACCCAGCGTGTCGACGAAGGCGGCGATACCCACCTCGCTGATGAAGGCCACCCACAGCGCGCCGATGAAGAAGGCGATGGCCGCGGTAATGAAACCGCCGGTACGCGCGCTGATCCTGGCCGGTGCCAGGTTCGCGATGTCGTAGGCCGGCGGTATGAAGTTGGCGACCAGGTTGATGCCGACCGTGGCGGCAAAGAAAGTGATGGCGGCCACCACTGTCAGGGTCACGTTGTCGATGCGCGCGACGATGTCGGTAGGGTTGGTCAGCGTTTCGCCGAACACCACCACGGTCCCGGCGGTGATCACCAGCGCGATCAGCGAGAAGATCGCCAGGCTCACCGGCAGACCGAGGAAGTTGCCGATGCGCATCTGCCGTTCGCTCTTCACGAAACGGGCGAAGTCGCCGTAGTTGATCACCACGGCGGCGAAGTAGGCGACCATGGTGCCGACCACCGCGGCGAACGCGGCGATCGGTCCGCCGGCGTGCTCTCCGCTGCCGCTGAAAATGTCGCCGAGGGCGCCGAGCAGGCTCGGGCCAGCCTGATACCAGATGGCGATCATCAGCACGATCATTACCAGGTAGACCAGCGGGCCGGCCCAGTTGAGAAAGCGCGTTACCCAGTCGACGCCACGGACGAACAGTGCCACCTGAAACACGCAGACGATCACGTAGGCGGCCCAGTCGATGGCGGTCAGGCCGAGCAGCATAGCGGCCTGTGGCTCGCTGCCGAGCAGTGTCCGCAGCAACAGGGCCACCGCGGTCGAGGCGAAATAGGTCTGCACGCCATACCAGAAGATCGCGACGATGCCGCGCACCACCGCCGGGAAATTCGCGCCGCGTACCCCCATGCTCGCCCGCGCCATCACCGGGAACGGAATGCCGTACTTCACGCTGGGCTTGCCGGTGAGCTGCACCAGGCCCATGACGATGAAACCCGCCAGCACGATGCCCGCCAGGACCGCCCAGCCATTGAGGCCGTAACTGATGAACAGCGTGGCTGCGAGGGTATAGCCGAACAGACTCTGGATGTCGTTGGACCACACATTGAAGATCTCGAACCAGCCCCATTTGCGCTCAGCCGGGGCAAGTGGCGCGAGATCGGCGTTGTACAGGCTGGGATCAATCTGCTTGATCTGGAAATCGTCATGGTTCATGGGAGGGCGCTCTGAGCAAGACTGTGGATTTTTTGTATGCAGTTCTTGTTCCGCGTAAGGCAGAGCTCGCGAATTGACCGGCTGTGGCGCAGCGCGCTACGTCGCCAACCCCTGGATTCTAGGGGCTTTCAGACAATTCGCCTGGTTTTTTTGTATACAGAAAAGGTGGCGAGTTTAGGCAGGTAGAGTGCAAAGCCCTGTCTGCGGATGCGCCGCTCGAGAGCCTGAGGTGCGTGCAGTGCACCAGCAGGGTGCTTTCCGATGGCACATAAAAAAGCCAGGCCTGCGTGGGGCCTGGCTTTCCGACCGAATCGGCCGATGGACGCGATTACTGCTGGGTAACGATCGCGGTGTTGTTGCTGCCGGTCTGGCTGACGCTGGCGTAGTCGGCGAAGCCTGCCTGGGTCACGGTCGCGAAGTTGTCGGCGCCGGTCTGCAGCAGCACGGCCTGGCTGGAATCGCCGAACTGATCGACCAGCGCGAGGTTGCCGTCGCCCTGCTGCTCCAGGTCGACGGAGTTGCCGATTCCGGCCTGATCGATATCGGCCACGTTCATGTTGCCGGTCTGGATGAGATCGACGATGCCTTCCTGGCCGCTCTGGGAGATCAGTGCTTCGTTGCCCTCCCCGAACTGATCGACAATGGTGCTGTTGTACGCGCCGTCCTGGATCAGCACCACATCGTTGCTCATGCCGTCCTGGGTCACGTCGGCGCTGTTGGCAAAGCCGGCCTGCTCGACGATCGTGCTGTTGTCCCGGTCGTACTGACTGATGAACACCTCGCCCTCGACGCCGGTTTGAATGACATCGGCCTGGTGCAAGGCACCCTGCTGAGTGACCTCGGAAAAGTTGTCCTGGCCGAGCTGGGTGGTCGTGGCGCTGTTCTGCTGCGAAGCGTCGGTCTGATAAATGTACGAAGCCTGGCCGACGCCTTCCTGGTAGACATCGGCGATCTGGTCAACACCGTTTTGTTCGATAACCGCTTCACTGCTGGCCGCAATAGCCTGGGTGGCAGAGACGGCGAGTACAGCAGCGAAAAGCGCGTTGGTTTTGAACATCGATTGTTTCTCCGTAGGATTCAGTCAATCGCGCCGCTGGTTTTTCAGCTGACGCGGTTACCCGAAAACGCCCGCTTTCCCCTCGAACGCGACACCGGCAATGCCTCCCGCCAGCCACGGTAGCCGGTGGTCGCTGCGCATCCATGCATCCCTGGGTAGAGCGTTGCGCTTGGGTTGTCAGACGGTAATTCCATGCCCGACTTTCCCAATCCATCGAACGGTTGATTCACTCGCGAACCGACGAAGTGCAGCGCGAGCATCGACCTTGCAACGATGGTCAAAACGCGCGCTGGCTGGAAGGCAATTGGCCCTCCGTCCCGGCGCGCTGCCGATCACAACCGGTCGATCAGAACCGGTCGATCAGAACAAAAAGTAGCGCTGCGCCATCGGCAGCACCTCGGCCGGTTCGCACCAGAGCAACTGCCCATCCGCGCGCACCTGATAGTTCTGCGGGTCGACCTGAATATCCGGCGTGTAGTCGTTGTGGATCAGGTCTTTCTTCTGCACCGAACGGCAGCCCTTCACCACGCCGATCTTCTTTTTCAGCCCCAGTTGCTCGGGCACGCCGGCCTCGAACGCGGCCTGGCTGATAAAGGTAAAGCTGGAGGCATGCAGCGAGCCGCCGTAACTGGCGAACATTGGCCGGTAGTGCACCGGTTGCGGTGTCGGGATCGAGGCGTTGGCGTCCCCCATCAGGCTGGCGGCAATGGCGCCGCCCTTGAGGATCAGCGTCGGCTTCACGCCGAAGAAGGCCGGGCGCCAGAGCACCAGGTCGGCCCACTTGCCCACTTCGACCGAGCCCACCTCATGGCTGACGCCGTGGGTGATCGCCGGGTTGATGGTGTACTTGGCGATGTAGCGCTTGGCGCGGAAGTTGTCGTTGCCGGCGCCATCACCGGGCAAGGCGCCGCGCTGCTTCTTCATCTTGTCGGCGGTCTGCCAGGTGCGGGTGATCACTTCGCCAACACGGCCCATGGCCTGGCTGTCGGAGCTGATCATCGAGAACGCACCCAGGTCGTGAAGGATGTCTTCGGCGGCGATGGTTTCGCGACGGATGCGGCTCTCGGCGAACGCCACGTCTTCGGCAATGCTTGGGTCGAGGTGGTGGCAGACCATGAGCATGTCCAGATGCTCGTCGATGGTGTTGCGTGTGAACGGCCGCGTCGGGTTGGTCGAGCTGGGCAGCACGTTTGGGAAGCCGCAGGCCTTGATGATGTCCGGCGCGTGGCCTCCGCCGGCACCCTCGGTGTGGTAGGTGTGGATGGTGCGGCCCTTGAACGCGCCGAGGGTCGTCTCGACGAAGCCGGATTCGTTCAGGGTGTCGGTATGGATCGCCACCTGCACGTCGTACTGGTCCGCCACGTTCAGGCAGTTGTCGATGGCGGCGGGCGTGGTGCCCCAGTCTTCGTGCAGCTTGAGGCCGATGGCGCCGGCCTTGACTTGCTCGATCAGCGGCTCGGGCAGCGAGGCGTTGCCCTTGCCGGTAAAGCCGATGTTCATCGGGAAGGCGTCGGCGGCCTTGAGCATCATCGCCATGTGCCAGGGGCCGGGTGTCACCGTGGTGGCGTTGGTGCCGGTGGCCGGTCCGGTGCCGCCGCCAATCATGGTGGTGACGCCGCTCATCAAGGCCTCTTCGATCTGCTGGGGGCAGATGAAGTGGATATGCGAGTCAATGCCGCCGGCGGTGAGGATCATCCCCTCGCCGGCAATCACTTCCGTCGCGGCGCCGATGGCGATGGTCACGTCCGGCTGGATGTCCGGGTTGCCGGCTTTGCCGATGGCGGCGATGCGGCCGTCCTTGAGCCCCACGTCGGCCTTGACGATGCCCCAGTGGTCGAGGATCAGCGCATTGGTGATTAGCGTGTCGACCACATCCGCGGCGCACAGCTGGCCCTGGCCCATGCCGTCACGGATCACCTTGCCGCCGCCGAACTTCACTTCCTCGCCATAGGTGGTGAAGTCCTTTTCGACCTCGATCCATAGCTCGGTATCGGCCAGGCGCACCTTGTCGCCGACGGTGGGGCCGAACATGTCGGCGTAGGCTTGTCTGCTGATCTTCATCGGGGCTCCTTGGTCGGTCCCTGTATTGGCTCTGCCCTCACCCCAACCCTCTCCCGGAGGGAGAGGGGGGCTGACCGGCGTTGGTCCATTCCGTCGCGGTGGCTGCTTTTCTCCCTCTCCCCTTGGGAGAGGGCTGGGGTGAGGGGCTTTTAAAGCGCGCCCATCACTCGCCCGGCGAAACCGAACACCCGGCGATCGCCGGCCAGCTCGACCAGTTCCACCTCGCGGCTCTGTCCCGGCTCGAAGCGCACCGCGGTGCCGGCCGGGATGTTCAGACGCATGCCGCGCGTGGCGGCGCGGTCGAAGGTGAGCGCGTCGTTGGTTTCGAAGAAGTGGTAGTGCGAACCGACCTGGATCGGCCGGTCGCCGCTGTTGGCCACGCAGAGGGTCAGGGTGCGGCGGCCGGCGTTGAGCTCGATCTCGCCGTCCTGGATCTGGTATTCGCCGGGAATCATGGTTGGGACGTCCTGTTCAGGGTCAGTTGCATCATGGTCAGGTCCAGCCAGCGGCCGAACTTGCAGCCGACTTGGCGCATCTGGCCGACGTGGATGAAGCCGAGCTGCTGGTGCATATGCACCGAGGCGCGATTCTCGCTTTCGATAAAGGCGACCATCACGTGCTTCTCGAGCATCCGGGCGCGCTCGATCAGCGCCTTCATCAGGCTGCGGCCGATGCCGCTGCCGCGGTGGTCGGGGCTCACGTACACCGAGTTCTCCACGGTGTGGCGAAAGCCGTCATGCGGGCGCCAGGGGCCGAACGAGGCATAGCCGGCCACCTGGCCCCCCTCATCGATGGCCACCAGCACCGGGTAACCCTGATCGTGGCGCTCGGCCAGCCAGGCGCGGCGGTTGTCGAGGTCGACGATCCGGTCGTTCCAGATTGCCGTGCTGTTCTCTACCGCGTCGTTGTAGATCCGCAGGATGCCTGCGAGGTCGGTGTCCAGGGCGTCGCGTATCTGCACGTTGAGTTCCTTCAAAAGCGGTTCAAGGTCGTTCGCAGTAGACATTGACCCGCGTTTCAGGGAATAGGTTGATGCACGGTGACCAGCTTGGTGCCATCCGGGAAGGTGGCCTCGACCTGGATCTCCGGGATCATCTCCGGCACGCCTTCCATCACCTGCTCGCGGCTGAGCAGGGTGGTGCCGAAGTGCATCAACTCTGCGACCGTTCGGCCGTCGCGTGCACCTTCGAGCAGTGCCGCGGAAATGTAGGCCATGGCTTCCGGGTAGTTGAGCTGCAACCCGCGCCCCAGACGGCGTTCGGCCACCAGGCCGGCGGTGAAGATCAGCAGCTTGTCCTTCTCTCTTGGTGACAGATCCATAACACCTCCAGTCGTAGGGTGGACGTCGCTTTTCGCATCCACCGGCTCGTGGTCGAGACCACGCAGCGATCATTGGGCGGCACTTGGCAAGCGCCGGCGTAGGATGGGCAACGGCGCAGCCTTGCCCATCGGTCATTCAGGTACTCCAGATGCGAGGCGGTACCGCCTCGCGGCCCAGCAGTTCAGGGCGCAACAGCCGCCACAGATCGATCAGCCAGGCGCGCGCATGCAGCGCTTCGTCCGCGAGGCAGCGCGCGACCACCAGGCCGGGCAGCTGGGTCAGGTCGCCACGCACGCGGCTGGGTAGTTCACGGCAGCGTTCCATCAGCTCCGCGTTGATTTCGCCGCTGACGATCAGGGTCGCAAACACCGAATGCCCGTCGAGGCCGATCGGCGAATCCAGCAGGCCGTCGCCGCCGGCGATGCGCTGGCGTTCATGCCAGATGAGCTGGCCATCACGGCGGATATCCAGGCGCGCCTGGAAATGCCCGGCGTCGAAGCGCTCGCCTGCGGCCGGCCGGCCGAGCGCCACCATGTCCCAGTAGAACAGCCGCGCGTCGCCTTCCAGCTCGATGACCGTGCTCAGCTCGGCCTGCGCTGCGGAGTAGACGATGGTCTCCTGCGGTAGCCATTCCAGCGTGGCGCCGGTTTCGACGCGCAGGCGCAGGTCCTGAAGCGCCGGGCCGACTGCGCGATACCACTTGGCCGCACCGGGGCTGGTCAGTTGCGCCCAGGCACCGGCGGCAACCGAGACGCTGATATCCAGCCGATCCCCACCGGCAATGCCACCCGGCGGGTGCACGATGATGTGCTGACAGACCTCAGGTCCCTCTGGGTAGAGATGCTTCTGCACTCGCAGTGGCCCACTGTGTCGACGCAGCACCGGCCGCGTGGCACTGGCGCACAGCGCATAACCGAGCTCGAGCTCGGCATGCCAGTGGGGGGTGAACAGCGGTGCAGGGGCGTTCATGGGCGCAGGCTTTTCGATCTGTCGGTCAGGAAAGCAGAGCAATCGCCATGCCTGTTGTGCGCTGCTCTGGTGCGTCGTCCTGTGGCGCGGCCTGATAGCTCGGCGCTGCAGCGCTTTCCGCCGCGAGTTGGCGTCCTGATCAGGCGTCTCTGGCTGATGCTCCTGTGCTTCAGGCTGGTGCGTTGAGCGTTTGATGCGCCGTTGTGGTGCATTCTTCCGATCAGATCGCGACCAGCCCGCGTATGCCTTCGGCCTCCATCGTCTCGCCGCGCCCCTGCTGGATGATTTCGCCGCGGCTCATCACCAGGTACTGGTCGGCCAGTTCGGCGGCGAAGTCGTAGAACTGTTCCACCAGGAGGATCGCCATGTCGCCGCGGGCGGCGAGCTTTTTGATCACGACGCCGATCTCCTTGATCACCGAGGGCTGGATGCCTTCGGTGGGTTCGTCGAGGATCAACAGGCGCGGCTTGCTCGCCAGCGCGCGGCCGATGGCCAGCTGCTGTTGCTGACCGCCGGAGAGGTCGCCGCCGCGGCGGTGCTTCATTTCCTTCAAAACCGGGAACAGCTCGTAGATGAACTCGGGTACTTCCTTGGCTTCCTTGGCGTTGAAGCGGGACAGGCCCATCAGCAGGTTTTCCTCGACGGTCAGGCGGCCGAAGATTTCCCGACCCTGCGGCACGTAGGCGATGCCGGCGTGCACGCGCTGGTGCGGCTTGAAGCCGGTGATCGGCTTGCCCTCCCAGTTCACCGCGCCTTCCTTGGCCGGAATCAGGCCCATCAGGCACTTGAGCAGAGTGGTCTTGCCGACACCGTTGCGTCCGAGCAGGCAGGTGACTTCGCCGACCTTCGCCTCGAACGACAGGCCGCGCAGGATGTGGCTGCCGCCGTAGTACTGGTGCAGTTGCTGGACTTGCAGCATGTGCGACTCCTTCACTTGGTGGATAAGCCTCTGGCGTTATCCACCCTACGATTAGGTTTTGCGTTGATGCGGGCATGGGCGTTCGGCGTGCGTAGGGTGGATGACGCTTTACCCATCCACCGTGCAGGTCTTCGGTGAATGGCGCCAGTCATCTCCCTGTGAGCGGCTTACCGCCCCAGATACACCTCGATCACCCGTTCATCCGCCTGCACCTGTTGCAGCGAACCCTCGGCCAGCACCTGACCCTGATGCAACACGGTGACGTGGTCGGCGATGGTTTCGACGAAGCCCATGTCGTGCTCGACCACCATCAGCGAATGCTTGCGCGCCAGGGACTTGAACAGCTCGGCAGTGAATTCCGTTTCGGCGTCGGTCATGCCGGCCACCGGCTCGTCGAGCAGCAAGAGTTGCGGCGATTGCATCAAGAGCATGCCGATCTCGAGGAACTGCTTCTGCCCGTGGGACAGCAGACCGGCCGGGCGATGACGCGACTGGCCGAGGCGGATGGTCTCCAGCACTTCGTCGATGCGGTCCTTCTGCTCGCCGTTGAGCTTGGCTCTCAAACTCGCCCATACCGACTTGTCGGTTTTCTGCGCCAGCTCCAGGTTCTCGAACACCGAAAGCGCTTCGAACACCGTGGGCTTCTGGAATTTGCGACCGATGCCGGCCTGGGCGATGTCCACCTCGCTCATGCGGGTCAGGTCCAGGGTTTCGCCGAACCAGGCGCTGCCGCTGGTAGGGCGCGTCTTGCCGGTGATGACGTCCATCATGGTGGTCTTGCCGGCGCCGTTGGGGCCGATGATGCAGCGCAGCTCGCCGACGCCGATGTACAGGCTGAGGTCTGTCAGCGCCTTGAAGCCGTCGAAGCTGACGTTGATGTCTTCCAGGCTGAGGATGGTGCCATGGCGTACATCCAGGCCTTTCCCGGCTACCCGGCCGAGGCCGATGGCATCGCGGGTCAGGCCACCGCCGGTGGGGTCGAAGCCGTCGATGACGGCGCTGCAAGGTACGGTTTTCATCATTCGCCCCTCCGCTTGATAAGGCCGATGACGCCCTTGGGCAGGTACAGGGTGACGATGATGAACAGCGCGCCGAGGGCGAACAGCCAGTATTCGGGGAAGGCCACGGTGAACCAGCTCTTCATACCGTTGACGATACCGGCGCCAAGCAGTGGGCCGATCAGCGTGCCGCGCCCGCCGAGGGCGACCCAGACGGCGGCCTCGATGGATTGCGTCGGCGCCATCTCGCTGGGGTTGATGATGCCGACCTGCGGCACATAGAGCGCACCGGCGAGGCCGCAGAGCACGGCCGACAGCGTCCAGATGAACAGCTTGTAGCCGCGCGGATCGTAGCCGCAGAACATCAGGCGGTTCTCGGCATCGCGCAGGGCGGTGAGCACCCGGCCGAACTTGCTGCGCGCCAGGCGGAAACCCAGGTACAGGCTGCCGGCCAGGAGCGCCACAGTGGCGAGGAATAGCGTGGCGCGGGTCGCCGGCGCCGAAATCGAGAAGCCGAGAATGGTCTTGAAGTCGGTGAAGCCATTGTTGCCGCCGAAGCCGGTCTCGTTGCGGAAGAACAGGAGCATGCCGGCGAAGGTCAGCGCCTGGGTCATGATCGAGAAGTACACGCCCTTGATCCGCGAGCGGAAGGCGAAGAAGCCGAAGACGAAGGCCAGCACGCCGGGCACCAGCACCACCAGGCACATGGCCCAGAGAAAGCTCGACGTGCCGTACCAGTACCAGGGCAGTTCGTTCCAGGCGAGGAAGCTCATGAACGCCGGCAGGCCGTCACCGGCGCTCTGCCGCATCAGGTACATGCCCATGGCGTAACCGCCGAGGGCGAAGAACAGGCCGTGGCCGAGGGACAAGAGCCCCGCGTAGCCCCAGACCAGATCCAGCGCCAGGGCGACGATGGCGTAGCAGAGGATCTTGCCCACCAGGGTCAGGGTGTAGGCCGAGACGTGCAGGGCATGCTCGGCCGGCAGCAGGTGCAGCAGCGGCATGGCCAGCAACACGACCAAAGCGATACCGAGGGCGACGGCGGTGAGCTTCGGCCCGGCTTTCTGCGCGGCGGTGAGGGTAAGTGGCTGGTTCAATCGATGACCCTCCCCTTGAGAGCGAAGAGCCCCTGCGGACGCTTCTGGATGAAGAGGATGATCAGCGCGAGGATGAGGATTTTGCCCAGCACGGCACCGATCTGCGGTTCGAGGATCTTGTTGGCGATGCCCAGACCGAAGGCGGCGAAGATGCTGCCGGCCAGCTGGCCGACACCGCCAAGCACCACCACCAGAAAGGAGTCGATGATGTAGCTCTGGCCGAGATCCGGGCCGACGTTGCCGATCTGGCTAAGTGCAACACCACCGAGGCCAGCGATACCGGAGCCCAGCCCGAAGGCCATCATGTCGATACGCCCGGTGGGCACGCCGCAGCAGGCGGCCATGTTGCGGTTCTGCGTGACCGCGCGCACGTTCAGGCCCAGACGTGTCTTGTTCAGCAAGAGCCAGGTCAGGAGCACCACGAACAGCGCGAAGCCGATGATCACCATGCGGTTGTACGGCAGCACCAGGTTCGGCAGCACCTGCAGGCCACCGGACAGCCAGCCGGGATTGGCGACCTCGACGTTCTGCGCGCCGAACAGCACGCGCACCAGCTGGATCAGGATCAGGCTGATGCCCCAGGTCGCCAGCAGAGTTTCCAGCGGGCGGCCGTAGAGGTGGCGAATAACCGTGCGTTCCAGCGCCATGCCGATCGCGGCGGTGACGAAAAAGGCTACCGGCAGCGCCACCAGTGGGTAGAACGCCAGCGCTTCAGGGGCGAGACGCGCCATCAGCACCTGCACCATGTAGGTGGTGTAGGCGCCGAGCATGAGCATCTCGCCGTGAGCCATGTTGATCACGCCGAGCAGGCCGAAGGTGATCGCCAGACCGAGGGCGGCGAGTAGCAGGATCGAGCCCAGCGACAGGCCGCTGAAGGCCTGGCCGAGTAGTTCGCCGATCAGCAGTTTGCGTTTGACCTGGGCCAGGCTGGTCTCGGCGGCCTTGCGCACGGCGGCGTCGGTTTCCGCCGCGTCGGCCAGCAGGTTTTCCAGCCTTACCCGCGCCAGCGGAGCACCGGTTTCGCCAAGCAACCGCACGGCGGCGAGGCGCACGGCCGGATCGCTCGCGGTCAGCTGCAGGTTGGCTAGCGCCAGGGTCAGCGCTTCGCTGACGGCAGCATCTTCCTCTACGTCCAGGCGCTGCTGGAGCAGCTTGAGCTGCTCCGGCTTGCCGCTGCGCTGCAGGCGCTTGGCCGCAGCGAGGCGCTGCGCGGGGTCTTCGGCGAACAGCTGGTGGCTGGCCAGAGCGGTGTTGAGCAGACCACGCAGGCGGTTGTTCAGGCGCAGCTTCTTCGGCGTGCCGACCGGCTCGGCGTCGCCTTCGAGGGCACGGTAGGCCCCGTTTTCCTCGATAAAGGGCGTCTTGTTCTGGTCGATCACCACGCGGCTGGCGCGCAGCGCTTCGATCAACGGCAGGCGCTCAGGCGCGGGCACGGCGGCCCAACTTTCCAGCAGCTTGGCCTGTTTGGCGGGGCTGGCCTTGGCGTAGTCGGCTGCGTCTCCGGCCTGGGCCGCCCAGGGCAGGGCGAGCAGGAGCAGCAGCAATAATCGGTGCAGGGCAGTGTTCATCTGTGCATTCCCCAGGGGGCGCCGTGTGCTCTCTTGGCGGAGCTGGCGGCGGTGGGCAGGCGGATGAGATCGTCTCGACTACGCGTCTCGATCCGCCCGACGAAAGGCGAGTGATCGCAGGGTGGATCGGGACGCGGAGTTGGCGCGTCATCCATCCACCGCAGCGACCGCAGCGGTTAGTTCGACTTCACCGCGTGATCCGGCTTCTTGTCGTTGCCGGGGATGTACGGGCTCCACGGCTGCGCGCGGACCGGGCTTTCGGTTTCCCAGACCACCGAGAACTGACCGTCGTCCTGGACCTCGCCGATCATCACCGGCTTGTGCAGGTGGTGGTTCTTCTCGTCCATGGTCAGGGTGTAGCCGCTTGGCGCCTCGAAGGTCTGGCCAGCGAGGGCGTCGCGCACCTTGCCGACGTCGGTGGTGCCAGCTTTCTCGACTGCCTGCGCCCACATGTTGATGCCGACGTAGGTGGCTTCCATCGGGTCGTTGGTCACGGCCTTGTCGGCGCCAGGCAGGTTCTGGGCCTTGGCGTAGGCTTTCCACTTGCTGACGAAGGCTTCGTTGACCGGGTTTTCAACCGACTGGAAGTAGTTCCAGGCGGCCAGGTGACCAACGAGCGGCTTGGTGTCGATGCCACGCAGTTCTTCCTCACCGACCGAGAAGGCCACGACCGGAACGTCAGTGGCTTCCAGGCCCTGGTTGGCCAGCTCCTTGTAGAAGGGCACGTTGGAGTCGCCGTTGATGGTCGACACCACGGCGGTCTTGCCGCCGGCGGAGAACTTCTTGATGTTGGCGACGATGGTCTGGTAATCGCTGTGACCGAAGGGGGTGTAGACCTCTTCGATGCTCGATTCCGGCACGCCCTTGCTGATCAGGAAGGCGCGCAGGATCTTGTTGGTGGTGCGCGGGTAGACGTAGTCGGTGCCGAGCAGGAAGAAGCGCTCGGCGCCGCCGCCGTCTTCGCTCATCAGGTACTCGACCGCCGGGATGGCCTGCTGGTTTGGCGCCGCGCCGGTGTAGAAGACGTTCGGCGACAGCTCTTCGCCCTCGTACTGCACCGGGTAGAACAGCAGGCCGTCGAGTTCTTCATAGACCGGCAGTACCGACTTGCGCGACACCGAGGTCCAGCAACCGAAGGTCACCGCCACCTTGTCCTGAGCCAGCAGCTGGCGCCCTTTCTCGGCGAACAGTGGCCAGTTGGAGGCTGGGTCGACCACCACCGGCTCGAGCTGCTTGCCGAGCACGCCGCCCTTGGCGTTGATCTCGTCGATGGTCATCAGCGCCATGTCCTTGAGCGAGGTCTCGGAGATGGCCATGGTGCCGGACAGCGAATGCAGGATACCGACCTTGATGGTCTCGGCGGCCTGCAGGGTGAACGGGAACAGGCCGCTGAGCATCAGGGCGCTGGCGGCGAGGGTGGTCTTGATCAGAGGACGGCGTTTCATTGTGGGGCTCCTTGGCTGTCCGTGCGCAACTGTGGGCTGAAAACATCGGAACGCCAGGAGTAATGGCAGCATCCGTGCCAAATGGCTCAAAGCCTTCTGTGACGCAGCTTTGCGCCGATCTGGGGTTGATCGGGCTGCTTTCGCGGTGAGCCATGCTGGTGCACGCAAAGGCCGGTGGTGCACCGCGGGAGGCCGCTTTGCCCGATTTCAGTGCCGCGCCGAGTGGCTGCGCCACTTGCAGCTGCCGGGTGTCACTTCTAGCATGGCCGGCCCGTATCGAGACCCGTCGCCATGCCCCGTCCACCGCGTCCTCCATCCTCGCGTCCGCCTGCACGAACCGCGCGCCCATCCGCGCCGCGGCGCGTCGCCAAGGCACCGCCGGCCGAGCCACGCCTGTTGCTGCTGAACAAGCCGTTCGACGTGCTGACGCAATTCAACGATGCCGATGGCCGCGCGACGCTGAAGGATTACGTGCAGGTGCCGGGCGTCTATCCGGCCGGCCGGCTGGATCGCGACAGCGAGGGGCTGCTGCTCTTGACCAACGACGGTCAGTTGCAGGCGCGTATCGCCGACCCCAAGCACAAGCTGCCGAAGACCTACTGGGTGCAGGTCGAGGGTGAGGTCAGCGCCGAGCAGCTGCAGCGCTTGCGCGATGGCGTCCAGCTCAATGACGGCCTGACCCTGCCTGCCGAAGCGCGGCAGCTGGACGAGCCCGAGCTATGGCCACGCAACCCGCCGGTGCGCTTTCGCAAGAGCGTGCCGACCAGCTGGCTGGAATTGGTGATTCGCGAGGGGCGTAATCGCCAGGTCAGACGCATGACGGCGGCGGTCGGGTTGCCGACCCTGCGTCTGGTGCGGGTGCGCATCGGGCCGTGGGCGCTCGATGGCCTGCAGCCGGGTGAGTGGCGGGAGTTGCCGGCGCAGCTGTAGTGCACCGGCTGGCGCCTCAACTCAGTGCGGGATGCCCTGAGTGACTTCGATGACGTAACCGATGACCGGCTTGGCGAGAAAGGCGAACAGACACAGGCCTAAACCGAGAAACAGGATGGCAGTGCCGAGGCGACCGGCCTTCGACTTCTTGGCCAGGTCCCAGATGATGAACGCCATGAAGGCCATCAGCCCGCCGACGAGCACGATCATCATCCACTTTTCGAAAACTTCGGGCTCCACAGGGATCTCCTGAGTGACTTCGAGGAATGCGCCCGTGGCAGGCCGGGCGCGAAAGCGGCGCAGTATACGCCGGCATTAGTCGGCGCGTGTGCCACCGCTGGTTGGACGGTCGAGCTCGGAAAGCGTTCGGATCGCGCGAGGCGGGCGCCGGTGCGGCGAAATGTCTCACCGGTATTCAGTAGGCCGCCTTGATCACGTCGATGCCCTTGTTCAGCACCGTGCGCCAGGCCTGCAGGTCCTGCTGTTGCAGCTCCCCGTCGTGCTGGCCGATGGTTTTCAGCAACGCCGCGATCCACAGGTCATAGAGTTCCGGGTGGATATTCAGCTGCTCGCGTGAATGGCTTTTGCCCAGCGCGCGGAGTTTGGTATCCGGCATGCCGCGGGCGAACAGCACCAGATTGAGAATGCCGGCGCGCAGCAGCTGTTTCTGCGCGGTCATGTCGGTGCGCACGAACTTCTCCCGGATCGCCGGCGAGCTGGCGAGGAAGGACGCATAGAAGTCATCGAAGAAGTCGGGACTGGCGCAGCAGCGGCCGTAGCTCTGCATGACGCGGTTGGTGTCTTTCATGGGCATTCCCTTGCACGAGGGCATTTTGCAGCGAGGCCCGCCGGTGAGCAGGCGATGGACGATCCGCCCCGGCCGGGATCATCCGTATGCGAGGCGGTGCAGAAGGGGGCGGATTATAGGCAGCAACCCTGCGAAGTGTGGGGCGAAAGCTGTGAGCGGTGTCTCAGCTGCGCAAATGCTCCAGCGGCAGCTCCGTACTCGATGACACCTGGCGCAACACGAAGCTGGAACGCACGCTGGAGACGCCTTCGATGCGCGTCAGGGTGCCGAGCAGAAACTGCTGGTAATGCTCCATGTCGGGCACCACGACCTTGAGTTGGTAGTCGGCGTCCATCCCCGTGACCAGGCTGCATTCGAGCACCTCCGGGCATTTGCCGATCACGCCTTCGAAGTGCTCGAAGCGCTCCGGTGTGTGCCGGTCCATGCCGATAAGCACGTAGGCGGTAAGGGTCAGGCCGAGCTTCTTGCGGTCGAGCAGGGCGACCTGGCGGGCAATGTAGCCGTCGTCTTCCAACTGTTTGACCCGGCGGGAGCAGGGCGAGGGTGACAGGCCGATGCGTTCTGCCAGTTCCTGGTTGGAGATGCGGGCGTCGTGCTGCAATTCGGCGAGGATGCGCAGGTCGTAGCGATCTAGTTTGCTCATGGAGAGGCTCGCTTGGGAATGGATTGCGCGTGATGATGAATGCAGGGTGATTGATTGCGCAAGTGATGCTTTGGTCAGCAATATTCGCAATCCGGTGCTGGGTGGTGCGGCGTAAGCTTTATCTCAACTTCAGCCCCCGGCAGAAACGGACACGGCGCAGCATCCCCGCCGTGACCACCGAAGGTCTTACCAAGACCGACGGTCCGGGCCCCCGGTGCTCACGAGGCGCCGCGCGAAGAAGCCGTTATCATCGGCCAGACGAATCGAAGAGACCACGCCCAGGCGTGGTCTTTTTCGTTGTGAGCGTTGTGGTGGTGCCTTGGAAATGGAATCCGAAAACTCCAGTCACCGCTTCGGCGGCGCTACCTCAAGCGGATCGGCATGCACCAGCACCTCCGCATTCGGATAGCGATCGTGAATCGCGTTCTCCACCGCCACGCACAGATCATGCGCCTGCGACAGCGGCAGGTCCCCCGGCAGCTCGAGATGCAACTGCACGAACCAACGGGTGCCGGAAATGCGTGTGCGGAAGTCATGACAGCCATGCACGCCCGGCACTTCGCAGACCAGCTTCTGCATCTGCTCGCTGATCTCCGGCGACAGTTCGGTATCCATCAGCACCGCGCCGGCCTCACGGACGATGGTGATGGCGCTCCAGAAGATGTACAGCGCGATACCGATGCCGAACAGTGCGTCCAGTCGCTCCCAGCCGAAGCTGGCCAGCACCAGCGCGAGCAGGATGCTGGTGTTGAGCAAGAGGTCTGAACGGTAGTGCAGCGAGTCGGCGCGGATGGCGGTGGAGCCGGTCACCTTGACCACATGATGCTGATACCTCAGCAGAATGGCAGTCATCACCAGCGAGAAGATCATCACCGCGATGCCTACACCCTGGGCGCCCAGCGGTTGCGGATGCAGCAGGCGGTCGACGCCTTGCACGCCGACGAGTATCGCGCTGACGCAGATGAACGCCGCCTGGCCGAGCCCGGCCAGCGCCTCGGCCTTGCCGTGACCGTAGCGATGGTCGTCGTCGGCCGGGCGCAGCGAGTAGTGCACCGCGAGCAGGTTGAGCAGCGACGCGGCGCCGTCGAGCAGCGAATCGGTGAGGCCGGCGAGCAGACTCACCGAACCGCTCAGCCACCAGGCCACGGCCTTGCTCAGCGCCAGCAGGATCGCCGTCGCCAGGGCCGCAGCGGTCGCCCGGCGCATGAGCCGGGCGTGGTCACGATTGATGCTCATCGCTGGCCGTTATCCGCGCGAGTCATCAGGCCGCAGGGCGCAGACCGAAGGCGGCCAGTTGCTCGACGCTGCCGTTGTGCTGGATCAGGCGCGGGTCGTCCAGCGGCAGGCTGCGGCCGATTTCCTTCTCGATGATGGCTTTCAGGCGGGCCTGATCGATCTGGCCGTCGGAGCCAATGGCTTCCTGCAGCTTTTCCGGGGCCATGGAGTACTCGTCGTCGGGCAGGTAGATCGCGCCGGTGGCGAAGTCGACGCCGAAGGCGATCAGGCCGGGGAGGAGGTAAAAGATCAAACCAACCGCATTCAAAGCTGCAATCGCTGGGTCTATGCGGCCTTCGATCTGCCCACGGCGATCCGGGTAGAACAGCGTGCCGCAGGCGGTCAGCTGGGTGAACAGGGAAGCGGCCAACACGCCGCCGATGATTCGGTTACGAGTACGCATAAGGACCTCCTGGAAAAGTGGCGCAACTATACAAGGGCCGGAAGACAGCTGGATGATGTTTTCTCGATATCAGACCATGCCGCGGGCTCGGGTGTTCGGCGTGTGCGCTGACGCATGGGGTGGCTTTACCCAGTCCTTACCGAGGCCTGACGGACCGCTGCATCGGCCGGGCAGATAATCGCGCTGCGATTTCATCCCATCCCGGAGTTCAATCATGTCCAGGTCACTGCCGCGCGCCGCGCTTGGCGCCGTTCTTTCCCTCTGCATCGCCTTGCCAGTCACCGCCGCACCACCCGGTCCCGGGCCGGGTGCGCATAGAGGGCCGGCGGGACCGGGGCCGCAGCATGTGCCGGGTCCGCGTCACGGCCACGGTCTGCCGGCCGGTGCGCGGGAAATCTGGATCGGCAGCATGCTCTACTTCATCGCCGCCGGTACCTATTATCTGTGGAATGTAGAGCGCAATGTCTACGAGCCGGTCAGTCATCCGCCGCTGCCGGCCAGCGAGGCCTCGCGATATGATGTCATCGCCTATCCGGCCAAGGGCCAGAGCGCCGAGCAGCAAAGCCGCGACCGCTACGAGTGTCATATCTGGGCCGTGAGCCAGAGCGGTTTCGATCCGGCCAGCGCTCGGACGGCTCCGGCGGCGAGCGTTGCCGACACCTACAAGCGCGCCCTTGGCGCCTGCCTGACCGGACGCGGCTATAGCGTCAACTGATGCGCCCAGCTTCGGGCGGGCGCCTCGGTTGTTGAATCGTCTGCCCGAAGCGAGTGCCCATGAATTCCCTACCGATCGACGAAGTCCTGCCGGCGTTGCGCCAGGCCCTGCAACAGCGCGACGAAGCCGTTCTCGAAGCACCGCCCGGCGCCGGCAAGACCACTCGCGTGCCGCTGGCGCTGCTCGACGAAGCCTGGCTGGGCGGGCAGAGCATCATCATGCTGGAGCCGCGCCGTCTGGCTGCCCGCGCAGCGGCTGAGCGGCTGGCCAGTGAGCTGGGCGAGCGCGTCGGCGAAACCGTCGGCTACCGCATCCGGCTGGAAAGCAAGGTCGGGCCGACCACGCGCATCGAGGTAGTCACCGAGGGCATTCTCGCGCGGCGGCTGCAGGACGACCCGGCGCTGGAAGGCGTCGGCCTGGTGATCTTCGACGAATTCCATGAGCGCAGCCTGGACGCCGATCTGGCCCTGGCGCTGACGCTCAATGCGCGGCAGCTGCTGCGCGACGAGCCGCTCAAGCTGCTGCTGATGTCGGCGACGCTGGAGGGCCAGCGCCTGTCGGCACTGCTCGACGATGCGCCGGTGGTGCGCAGCGAGGGGCGCATGCATCCGGTCGAGCAGCGCTGGGGTCGTCTCGTTGCGGCGAATGAGCGTATCGAGCCGCGCGTGGTGCAGACGGTGCTGCAGGCGCTGGAGGACGAGCAGGGCTGCGTGCTGGTGTTTCTGGCGGGGCAGGCCGAGATCCGTCGGGTCAACGAAGCGCTCGCCGATCAGCTGGGCGGGCGCGGTGACATCCTGCTCTGCCCGCTGCACGGCGAGCTGGAGCTGGCGCAGCAGCGCGCGGCCATCGAGCCGGCACCGGCGGGCATGCGCAAGGCGGTGCTGGCGACCAACATCGCCGAGACCAGCCTGACCATCGAAGGCGTGCGCATCGTGGTGGACGCCGGACTGGCGCGGGTGCCGCGCTTCGATCCCGGCAGCGGCATGACCCGGCTGGAAACCCGGCGCATCTCCCGCGCTTCGGCCACGCAGCGCGCTGGCCGCGCCGGGCGGCTGGAGCCGGGTGTCTGCTATCGGCTGTGGTCCGAGGATCAGCACGCACAGCTGGCGGCCTATGGCGAGGCGGAAATCCTCCAGGCGGACCTTGCTGGTGTCGCGCTGCAACTGGCGCGCTGGGGTGTCGAGCCGGACGAGCTGGCCTGGCTCGACCGGCCGCCGGCGGCGGCTTACGCCCAGGCTCAGGCGCTGCTCGAGCGCCTTGGCGCATTGCAGCGCAACGAACATGGCGGCTGGCAGCTGACCCGCCACGGCCAGGCCATGGCCGAGTTGCCGGCACACCCGCGGCTGGCGCACATGCTGCTGCGCGGGCATGGCTTGGGTATTGGCGCGCTGGCGGCGGACGTCGCGGCGCTGCTGGTCGAGCGTGACATTCAATCCGGCGAGCAGCGCAGCGGCGGCGCCGATCTGGCGCTGCGTCTGCACCAGTTGCAGAGCGGCCGTGGTGCTGCGGTGCAGCGGGTGCGGCAGCTGGCCCGGCAGTTTCGTGGCCTGCTGCGCGGCGCTCCGGGGCAGGGCGACGGAGCGCTGGACGAACAGCACGCGCTGGCCACGCTGCTGGCTTTCGCCTACCCCGACCGCGTCGCCCGGCAGCGCCGCGAAGGTGGCGGTGGTTATCGTCTGGCCAACGGTCGCGCGGCGCTGTTCGGTGAGCCGGATGCATTGATGAAGGAGCCCTGGCTGGTGATCGCCGAGCTGGGCAGCCATCAGGGACAACGCGAGGAGCGCATCTACCGGGCGGTCGCGCTGGACCCGGCGCTGTTCGACGGACCGCTGGCCGAACAGGTGTCTCTGCGCGATGAGCTGGAGTGGGACGAGCGCGAGGGCGTGCTGCGCGCCGAACGGCAGCGGCGGATCGGCGAACTGGTGCTCAGCCGCGAACCACTGCCGAACCTCGACGATGACGCACGGGCTCGCGCGCTGCTCGGCCTGGTTCGGCGCAAGGGCTTGGAACTGCTGGCCTGGACGCCGGAGTTGCGCCAGTGGCAGGCGCGCATCGGCCTGCTGCGTCAGCTCGATCTGGACGCAGGCAACAGTAGCGACTGGCCGGACGTCAGCGATGCTGCACTGCTGGAACGGTTGGATGACTGGCTGCTGCCCTATCTCGGCAAGGTGTCGCGCCTGGCGCACTTCGCCCAGCTTGATCTGGCCGGCATGCTCGCCACGCTGCTGCCCTGGCCGCTGCCGCAGCGCCTGGACGAGCAGGCGCCGGTGGCGGTCAGCGTGCCGTCCGGCTCGCGCATTCGGCTGGACTACAGCGAGCAGCCGCCGGTGCTGGCGGTGCGTCTGCAGGAGCTGTTCGGCCTGGCCGACACGCCGCGGATTGCCGGTGGCCGACAGGTCGTCAAGCTGCACCTGCTGTCGCCGGCGCGGCGTCCGGTACAGGTCACCCAGGACCTGGCGAGTTTCTGGGACAACACCTACGCCGAGGTAAAGAAGGATCTGAAGGGGCGCTATCCCAAGCATTACTGGCCGGACGACCCGCTGATCGCCGAGCCGACCGCACGGGCCAAGCCACGCGGGCAATAGGCTCAGTCCGACGGCAGACTGAGGTCCTCGCCGGCGACGCGCAACGCTTCATAGGCGTCGTCGAGTGCGGTGACGATGGTCGCGGCGTCGCGGGCATGACGCGAAACGATGAAGTGGATCGGCACCTGGGCCAGGCGCTGGTAGGGCAGCGCCTCCATCCGTAGCCGCTGGCGGGCCTGTTCCACTGGAATCTGGTAATCGAGCAGGTAATCGCCACGGTTGCGCTGCAGCATTTCCAGCGCGGAAAGGTGATTGCTGGTGCGCAGCAGGCGCAGGTCGAGGCCGGGATCGTCCAGTAGCGCGTTGACGTTCGGCCAGTAGCTGTAGCCGCCGATCAGGATCAGCGACTTGCCGGCAAGGTCGTCCGGCAGGCGCGGTGCCGGCGTACCGGCAAGGCGGTAGAGGTTGAGATTGATCTGGCTGAGCGTATGCCGGCCTTCCAACGTATGGGTCGCCAGCTCCGGCTTGCCCTGGGCTCCAGGCCAGAGGTCGATGCTGCCATTCTCCAGCGCCGCGTAGAGGCGGGCGCCGGGCAGCCCTCGAAAGCGTACGCCGTAGCCGGCCTGGCGCGCGACGCGCCGGGTCAGTTCGGCCAGCTCGCCGCGTGCTATGCCCTGGGCGTCGGTGTAGATGGCCGGGGCGAACTCGTAGTAGCCGACGTTGAGGACGCGTTGCGAAACGGGATTGGCCAGGACCGCGGCTGGTAAGCCGAAAAGGGAGGCCAGGGCCAGATAGATGAATGCTTTCAATGGATCGATCGCTGCCTTGCGCTGTTCCAACAAGCATGCGCAGCCGATGCCCGGTTGTCCATGAGCCATATTGCTGCAGCAGCGTGAGGAATGTCGGCCTATATCGACCTATGCTCATACCGAAAGGCAGGCGTGCGGCATGAAGGAGTAGGGGTATGCAGCGCAAGGTGTTCGATCGCAAGGTGTTCAACCGCAAGCTGGTGGTGATCACCGGCGGCTGTGCCGGGATCGGCCGCGCGCTGGCGGTGCGCATGGCCCAGGCTGGCGCGCGGCTGGTGATCTTCGATCTGCATCAGGATGCGCTGGATGGCCTGGTGCAGCATCTGGCCGATCACCACAATGCCGATGCGCTGGGGTTGTGCTGTGACGTCAGCAAGGCCGAGGCGGTGCAGCGCGCGATTGCGCTGGTGGTGGAGCGTTACGGCGGCATCGACGTGCTGGTCAACAACGCCGGCATCACTCACCGCAGCCCGGTAGCGAATACCAGCCTGGCAGTGTTCGAGCGAGTGATGGCGGTGAATTTCTACGGCGCGTTGCATTGCACTCAGGCCGCGCTGCCCAGTCTGATCTCCCGCGGCGGGCAGATCATTGTGCTCAGCTCGCTTTCGCAGTATTCGCCGGTGCCCAACCGGGCCGCCTACAACGCCAGCAAGCATGCCCTGCACGGATTGTTCGAGACGCTGCGTTGCGAGCTTCGGGAAACCGGCGTCAACGTCATGCTTGTCTGCCCCGGCTACACCGCCACCGATCTGCGCAAGAACGTGCTGGTCGGCGATGGTTCGACAGCGCCAACCCCTGCGTTGGACATCGGTCGGGTCGCTTCGCCGCAGGATGTGGCCGAGGCGATCTATCAGGGCGCGCTGCGCCGGCGCCGGCTGCTGGTGCTGTCCAACCTGGACTGGAAAGCCCAGCTGCTGGCGCGCTGTTTTCCGCGGTTGTACCAGAGCCTGCTGTTGCCGCGGCTGCTTGGCGGGCGCGCCTCCTGAACGCAGCCGGCTAGCTGCCGCTGCCGTAGAGTTGCTGCATCAGCGCCTCGTCCCAGTAGGACGCCTCGATCTTGTGGCCGTCCAGATCGCGTACGAAACAGCCGTAGTAGGGCTCGCCATATTCCGGGCGCGGGCCGGGTGCGCCCTCATCGCTTGCGCCGGCGGTGATCGCCGCGCGATGGAAGGCGTCGACCTCGGCCTGATTCGCAGCGAAAAAACCGACATGGGTGCCGTTGCCCACCGACGCGCTGTCGCCGTCGATGGGTCGTTGAATCCAGAATTCCGGGTATTCACGGCCCCAGGCGACGGCGCCGGGGTGTTCGAGGATGCGCCTGCAGCCAAGGGTGGCGAGGACCTGGTCGTAGAAGGCAACCGCTTCGTCGAAGCGATTGCTGCCCAGTGAAATGTGCGAAAGGATACTTGGGTTCTGGTCGGCCATGGCGGGGTCTCCTGATGTGGCCGGAGCAAGCCTAGCAGGCTCTGTGCGCCTCGCCTGAACCTCCGTCGAAAGACCGCTCAGCCGTTGTCCGGCTGGCGTGTCGGCGGCTCGGTGCAGAGCATGAAGCAGCGGAACAGCATGATCGTCGGCAGCAACTGCAGCAGGCCGACCACGGCGTCCAGCAACATCGCCGGCAACAGTGGTGGCGTCTGCTCGGCGAACAGCTGGGCGGCGATCCAGATTTCCAGCATCCAGATCGGCAACAGCACGGTCATCACGCAGCCCAGTATCAGCAGAAAATGCCCGCGGGTGAGGGCGAAGCTCTCCTTTAGCGCCGCCAGCGGTGTCAGGCCACGCAAGACCAGCAGGTACTCGGCGAAGGCGATCTTGACCATGACCCAGATGCCGGGCAGCACGAACAGCGAGGCGCCGAGCATGATCAGCAGTGAGCCGAGCCCCGAGAGCACGGCCAGTGCTGGCCACAGCGGCAGGGCCCGGGCGTAGACCGCACGCAGCGCCGGATCGTGGCGACGGCTGCGCGCATCCAGATAAAGGATCAGCGCGCCGACGTACAGCGGATAGAAGATCAGGCCCACCAGCAGGTCCAGGGCGGGCAGGACGTTTTCGCCGAGCCAGTGATCGAGCGCCAGGCGTGTCGCGCTTTCGAGCAGGATCAGCGGCAGGCAGAGCCGGACGATGGTCAGGAAGTGGCGGGAGTAGAAGAACCAGGCGTCACGCAGGATGGCAAGAACGTTCATTGCAGACCGAAGGTGAATTAATCGTTTCGGGGCGCCACTGTAACGGATGCGGCAAGGACGGGACATGTGCGATTTCGCCGTCCATACTGGAGCCCCCTTTCAGATTCGGGCCGCCGCGTGAAGAAGATCGCCCTGTTCGCCGATGTACAGAACCTCTACTACACCGTGCGGCAGGCCCATGGCTGCCACTTCAACTATTCCGCGTTGTGGGCCGATGTCAGCCGTCGCGGCACCATCGTCGAGGCCTATGCCTACGCCATCGAGCGCGGTGACGCACGCCAGCAGCAGTTTCAGCAAATCCTGCGCAACCTCGGTTTCACGGTGAAGCTCAAGCCCTATATCCAGCGCAGCGACGGCTCGGCCAAGGGTGACTGGGATGTGGGCATCACCATCGACGTGCTGGATGCGGCGGCACGGGTCGACGAGGTGGTGCTGGCGTCCGGCGATGGCGATTTCGACCTGCTGCTCGATCGGGTGCGGGCCGGCGGCGCCGAAGCGACCGCCTATGGCGTACCGGGACTTACCGCGCAATCGCTGATCCGTGCGGCGACGCGTTACGTGCCGATCGAGGGTGATTTGTTGTTGCGTGGCTGAACATCCGCCCACTTTGAGGGGAGCGAGTCTGCCGATAGTGCGACTCGGAGTGGCCAGTGTAGGGTGGATGACGCTCCACCCATCCACCAAAACGACGTCAGGCTTTGCCGAGTGCCGCAAGCCGCTTGCGTACGGCCGCTTCGATGCCGGCCGCATCCAGGCCGCACTCGGCGAGCATTTCGCTGGGCTTGGCGTGCTCGACGTAGTAGTCGGGCAGGCCCAGATGCAGCATCGGTTTGAGAATGCTTTCGCCAGTGAGGAACTCGGCTACCGCGCTGCCGGCGCCAGCCATGATGCTGTTCTCTTCGATTGTCACCAGCAGCTCGTGGCTGCCAGCCAGTTCGCGCAGCAGGGCTTCGTCCAGCGGTTTGACGAATCGCATGTCGACCACCGTGGCGTCCAGCGCCTCGCCGACCTGCAGCGCTTCGGGCAGCTGCACGCCGAATACCAGAAGTGCGACGTTACTGCCCTCACGGCGCACCACGGCTTTGCCGATCTTCAGCGGCTCCAGGCCCGGCTCGATGGTGGCGTTGGGGCCGCTGCCGCGCGGATAGCGCACCGCGGCCGGGCCTTCGAAGTGGTAGCCGGTGGTGAGCATGCGGCGCATCTCGTTCTCGTCGCTGGGCGTCATCACCAGCATGCCGGGGATGCAGCGCAGGTAGGAGAGGTCGAAGCTGCCAGCGTGGGTCGGGCCGTCTTCGCCGACCAGTCCGGCACGGTCGATGGCGAACAGCACGTCGAGGTTCTGCACCGCGACATCGTGGATCAGCTGATCGTAGGCGCGCTGGAGGAACGTCGAATAGATCGCCACCACCGGCTTCATGCCTTCGCAGGCCATGCCTGCCGCCAGCGTCACAGCGTGCTGCTCGGCGATGGCGACATCGAAGTAACGCTGCGGGTAGCGCTCGCTGAAGGCCACCAGGTCCGAGCCTTCCTTCATCGCGGGGGTGATGCCGGTCAGGCGCGGGTCGGCGGCGGCCATGTCGCACAGCCACTGGCCGAACACATTGGAGTACTTGGGCCCTGAGGGCTTCTTCGGTTTGACCGGGGCGCCGACCGGCTCCAGCTTGCTGATCGCATGCCAGGTGATCGGGTCGGCTTCGGCGGGGGCGAAGCCCTTGCCCTTCTTCGTCACCACATGGAGGAATTGCGGGCCGTCGAGGTCGCGCATGTTGCGCAGGGTGGCGATCAGCGTCGGCAGGTCGTGGCCGTCGATGGGGCCGATGTAGTTCCAGCCCAGCTCCTCGAACAGCGTGCCCGGCACCAGCATGCCCTTGGCGTATTCCTCGGTGCGGCGGGCGATTTCCCAGGCACCCGGCAGGCGCGAGAGGATCTTCTTGCTGCCTTCGCGCATGCTCGAGTAGGTGCGGCTGGAGAGAATCTTGGCCAGGTAGTTGGACAGCCCGCCGACGTTGCGCGAGATCGACATGTCGTTGTCGTTGAGCACCACCAGCATGTTGGCGCCGACTTCCGGGGCGTGGTTGAGCGCCTCGAAGGCCATGCCGGCGGTGAGCGCGCCGTCGCCGATCACCGCGATGGACTTGCGCTGCTCGCCTTTCAGACGGGCGGCGACCGCCATGCCCAGGGCGGCGCTGATCGAGGTGCTGGAATGACCGACGCCGAAGGTGTCGTACTCGCTCTCCGAGCGGCGCGGGAAGGCGGCCAGGCCGTCCTTCTGACGCAGCGTGGCCATGCGCTCGCGGCGACCGGTGAGGATCTTGTGCGGATAGGCCTGATGGCCGACGTCCCACACCAGCCGGTCGTCCGGGGTGTCGTAGACGTAGTGCAGGGCTATGGTCAGCTCGATCACGCCGAGGCCGGCGCCGAAGTGCCCGCCAGTGTGGCCGACGCTGTACAACAGCTCCTGGCGCAGTTCGTTGGCAAGCTCTTCGAGTTCCGCCTCGCCCAGTCGGCGCAGCTGTTCGGGGGTCGCCGCTCGGTCAAGAACGGGCGTCGCGGGGCGAACCCGAGGGATCTCGTGAAAAGTCTTGGGCATCAGGCGGATCGTTGTTGTTGAAAAAAGAGCGGCAGTTTACCCGATGGGCCGTTCGATAAGAACGGCCCCGGGTCCGGTAGGGGTTTGACTGCTATTTCGGCGAAAGGCTCAGTTGCGTCGTTCGACAATGTAGCGCGCCAGCTCGCGCAACGGCTCGGCGGCTATATCGAACGGGCGCAGCGCGTGCAGTGCCTGGTCGCGCAGTTCCAGCGCGTAGGCCTTGGCCGCGTCCATGCCGAGCAGTGCCGGATAGGTGGGCTTGTCCCGGGCGATGTCGGCGCCCTGGTGCTTGCCCAGGGTCGCGGTGTCGCTTTCGACATCGAGAATGTCGTCCTGGACCTGGAAGGCCAGGCCGATGGCGCGTGCGTACTGGCTCAGCGAGGCGAGGTTGTCGGCGTCGGCATGGCCGCTGGCGAGCGCGCCGAGCTGCACGCTGGCTTCGATCAGCGCGCCGGTCTTGTGCCGGTGCATCAGCTCCAGGGCGTCGCGATCGAGCTTGAGCCCGACCGAGCCGAGGTCGATGGCCTGGCCGCCGACCATACCGGCCGGCCCGGCGGCGCGGGCCAGTACGGCGAACATGCGCAGGCGCAGCGTGGCGTCCTGCGGATTGTGCTCGACCTGGGCCATGGCCTCGAAAGCGAGACTCTGCAGGCCATCGCCGGCGAGGATCGCGCAGGCCTCGTCGAAAGCCTTGTGCGTAGTGGGCTGGCCGCGGCGCAGGTCGTCGTCGTCCATCGCCGGCAGGTCGTCGTGCACCAGCGAGTAGGCGTGGATCAGCTCGACGGCGCAGGCGGCGCCGTCAGCGCTGGCCTTGTCGCCGTTCAGTGCTTCGCAGGCGGCATAGACCAGCAGCGGGCGGACGCGCTTGCCGCCGTTCATCACGCTGTAGCGCATGGCCTGATAGAGGCGTTCGAGCTGCGGCAGCGGCGGGACGAAGAGGGTTTCGAGACAGCCGTCGACGCGCTGCTGACAGCGTTTCTGGTAGTCGCCGATCATCATGCTTCGGGGTCCGACTCGAAGGGGGCTTCCTGCAGGCTGCCGTCGCGTTCCAGCAGGATCTGCACCTTCTGCTCGGCCTGGCTCAGCGCAGCCTGGCAGTCGCGGGTCAGGCCGATGCCCTGTTCGAAGCAGGTCAGTGAGTCTTCCAGCGACAGCTCGCCGCTTTCCAGGCGTTCCACCAGCTGTTGCAGCTCGGCGAGGGATTGTTCGAAATCGAGGGCAGCTTTCTTGCGGGCCATGCGGGAACCTGTCGTCGGCGGCGAGTCGGAAACGGGCGCGACATTAGCAAAGAAACGCCCGCGGCAGCCACAAGGTTCGCCCGCGTGATGTGTATCCAGCTGCGTAAGGTGTCGGGATGCTGCCTGAGGTCAGCGAGCGCTAACCATGCTGCTCGCGCAGGCGTCGAGTGCGCTCGGCGAGCGGCAGCTTCGGGCAGCTGTCGCAGAGCTCGCCATCGGCGCGGCGGAAATGCTGGCAGCAGGCCTTGCGCTGCAAGCCGAGACGGGTGCCGCCATCGGTCAGCTGCACCGCCAGCAGGCCGCTGGCGCCCTGCATGCCGCACGCATCCAGCCAGGCATCGGCGCGACGGCAGAGCAGCAGGTTGCCGTAACCATCGGTCCGTTGCGTGTGCAGCAGCGCAGCCATCACGCAATCCGCGGCGAGGCGTTGCGCGAGCTTCGGATGCAGACCGAGCAACGCACCACAGGCCGCGTGGGTCTGCTCGCAGAACTGGCGGATCTGCTGCCCGGCGTGGCGCAGCAGGCGTTGCGCGTCCGCATGCAGCGGTTGATGGGCCGGCAGGCAGAAACCGGCGACGAAGCCCTGCTGCATACCCTGCGCGATGCCCTCCAGCTCGGGTGACTGGCCATCGAGTTGTACGGCCAGCACCTGCAGATAGATGGGCTGCCAGACCAGCAGCGTCCAGCAGCGCGCGGCCCAGTAATGGCGGCCCGCTTTCGGGTGCGCCGCCTGCCAGTGCGCCAGCAGGGCGGCCAGCGACTGCGGGCGATCCAGCATCAGCTCGTCGGGTCTTGGCGAGCCGACGCGCCCGTCCAGTCCCGGCAGGGCGCTGCGCACCCGCAGCAGCAGGTCGTTCAGCGCCTCGTCATCCGCCCATTGGGTTTCAGCGTTCCGGCGCATAGGGCGCGACGGGGTTTTTCAGGGTGCCGGCGAATTTCAGTGCACCGGCCGGATCGGCCAGATCCAGCATCTGCCGGTTGTTGCCCAGTTGCAGACGGTTCAGGCAGGAGCGGGCGAATTCCTCGGCGAACAGGTCGTAGCGGGCGAACTTGTCGCGCAGCTGCGGCTGGCTGGCCTGGTAGTCGGCGATGCAGTCGGCGACCTGTTGCCAGAAGCGCTGTTCCGGCAGGCCGACCTGCTCATCGAGAATCTGACTGAGGTAGCGGAAGAAGCCGTCGAAAACGTCGGTGAAGATAGACAGCACCTTGAGCTCGTCGGGCACCGATACCGCGAGACGGCCCACGGCCTCGGGGATCTGCGCGTCGCCATCGAGAATCACCGCTTCCTCACCGATGTCCTTCATCAGCACGCGCACCGGCAGGTGATCTTCCAGCACCAGAATCAGGTTCTCGCCATGCGGCATGAACACCAGGTCGTGGGCATAGAAGCAGTGCAGCAGCGGCGTCAGGTAGGCGTTGAGATAGCGGCGCAGCCAGCGGTCGGCGGTCAGCCCCGAGGCACTGATCAGCGTTGCCAGCAGGGCACGTTCTTCGCCGTCGCTGTGCAGCAGCGCGGCCATGGTCATCAGCCGCTGGCCGGGTTGAATGTGGCCATAAGGGCTCTCCCGCCACAGCGCCGAAAGCATCTTGCGATAAGGACTGCTGGCCGGCAGTGCCTGCTCGTAATAGGGATTGCGATAGCCGATGGCCGCGACTTCGCGCAGCAACTGGAAGCCGCAGTCGCGCAGCAGCGGGTCGTTGGCCACACGCTCGGCAAGGTAGGCGTTGATCGCGGGCGTCGCCTGCATGTAGTAGGGCGACAGCCCGCGCATGAAGCCCATGTTGAGGATCGACAGGGCGGTCTTCACGTAGCGCCGCTGCGGCTGGCTCTGGTTGAAGAAGGTGCGGATCGACTGCTGCGCGAGGTAGCGGTCATTGCTCAGACCGAGATGGACGATCTGCCGGTTGGCGATCTCCGCGGCGAAGCCGATGGCGAGGATGTTGTGCCACTGCCAGGGGTGCGCCGGCATCAGCAGATAGTCGTCGGGGTCGAGCTGCAGCGCGCGCAGCTGGCTATGAAACACCTCGAACTGACCACCCAGCTCCTCGCGCAGCAGGGTCGGCTGGTCGAGCCCGTCGATGGCGCTGTAGCTGGCGCGGCTGCGGTGCACGGCAAGCCAGACCAGACGCACCGGGCTCGCCGCTTCCGGCGCATAGGCGCGGTAATCCTGGGCGTCGAAGCCCATCCGCCCGTTGTTGGCGACGAAGCCCGGGTGGCCTTCGCGCATGCCGGTCTCGATCTGCTGGAAGTCCGCCAGGGCCAGCTGGGCAGCGCTCAGCGGGCTGTTGGCGAGCTTGTAGGCGCTGCCGAACAGGGTGCTGCTGATCTCGTCGAGGTAGACCGGCAGGTTGTTTTCCGAGATGCCCAGGGTGTCGGCGAACTCGATGATGAAGCTCAGCGCGTCCAGTGGCAGTTGCTGACCATCGCTGAGCTTCTCGATGGAGTCGGTAACGATGGACCAGTGATCCAGCGCCAGTCGTCGCGCCTTGAAGCGGTACTCGGTCGAGCTGTCCGGCACTGCGACGCGGTAGTGGCTGTCGCCGAGCGGCTCGGGGCTGAACAACTTCTCGTGGCTGAACTCGGCCAGGGCTTTCTTCACCAGCAGGCGATTGGCGCGGGCCCAATGTTCGGCCTGCAGGTGTTCGGTGGCCAGATCGCCGGCGGCGTTTGGCAGGTGCACGAGCTGATTCATTGCGGATTCTCCTGAAGGGTAGCGAGGAACTGCGCGCGGGTGCAGAACGCCAGGCACGCATCCTTTTCCGGTAGCTGCAGCAGGCGCTGGTAGACGAAGCCGACGCGCTGGTTCAAGGCATGCACCTTGGCGTTGCGCGCATCGGGCTCGACGACGATGCGCCGCGCGAATGGGTCGGCGAACTGATAGGCGAGGATGCTGCGCATGACTTCCAGGCTGAAGCCGTGCACGGGCTTTTTGCAGGGGGCGAGCAGCAGGTGCATGCCGCGGTCGCCGGGGCGCACCTGGTAGTGGTCGGCGAGGCGGTCATGGGCTGGGTGATAGCCCTCGAAAAGGAACGCGGGTTCGCCGTTGCACATACCGAGGGCAATGTCGCGATGGCTGCTGTGCTGGATCTCGTCGACGTAATTGGCCAGCTGCGCCAGGCTCAAATGGCCCATGGCCCAGAATCGCGCGTAGTCGCGGCGCAGCCAGTCGTGCAGCAGCGGCAGATGCTCGGCCTGCACTGTATCGAAATGCATGGCGCCGAGCCTGCAGTAGCGAACGAAGCGCGGACCATCCGCGCGGGAAAGAGCGGTATTCATGATTTGGCTCCACAGAGAGGCGCGCTGACTGGTGCTGAAACCAGCAGCCAGCGCAGCACGCAGGCGGTGAGAACGAGGCCGATGGCGGATAGGAAGAACGGCGCGGTGAGGCCGGCATCACGCACCACCACGCCGGCCAGCCAGGAGGCGGTGAGTACGCCGAGGTTCTGGAAGATGTTGATCAGGCTGTAGTCGCGGCCGTAGTGCTCCGGCCGGCTGAGGGCGAACAGTCGCGCATCCAGCGCCACGGTGAGCTGGTACAGCGCCCAGCCGAACAGCACGCGCCCGGCCAGCACCAGCGGCATCTGCTCGACGCCCTGCAACGCCAGCCCGGCGGCACCGAGCAGCAGCCAGGCGGTCAGGTGCTGCCCGGCGTGGTAGTGCAGGGCGAGGGCGAGCAGTGCCAGCATGCCGGGAATGGCATAGACCAGGCCGGTGATCCAGCTGGCCTGTGGTCCGCCGAGCTGTTCCCAGTACAGCGTGAAGAACGGCCGCGCCAGGTAGACGCAGAAGTAGAAAGCCAGCATCAGCAGGCACAGGCGGATGATCGCCAGGTGTTCCTGCGCAGCCCGTGGCGGCGTGCTCGCATCGACCCGTGCCGGCTGCGGCGCATGGCGCAACAAGAGCAGGCTGACGGCCATCTGCACGAAGTCCATCAGCCCCATCAGCACGAACATCCGCGCCGGACTGAGGTAGTGCAGCACGCCGCCGCCCAGCGTCGCGCCGGCGATTGCGCCCAGGTGCACCACCACCGAAAGCAGGCCGATGGTGCGTACCTGCTGGTCGGTGCCTACCAGGCCCATGACGTAGGGATACATCAGCAGGTAGCTGGCCTTGAAGGCGATCATCCCCAGCGACACCGGCCAGAACAGCCACTGCCGGTCGATGGCCGCGCAGGCCAGTGCCAGCACGCCGGCTACCAGCTGACCGACGATCAGCAGCCGCAGCGGGTGAGCATGGCGTGCAAGGCGCACCCACACGGGCAGTGCGAGCATCGCCACCAGGCACACCGCGGCCAGGTACAGCCCGACCTGCTCGCTGCGCAACTCGCCGAAACGCTCGGCGAAGTATTGCGGGTAGAACGGCATCAGCAGGCTGTCGCCGAGCACGGCCAGCAGCGTCATGCCGATCAGTGCGCGTCGCAGCGTCATCGCGCCGCCACCGCGCCCTGCGGTGCCAGCGATCGCGGCAGGCTGAACTGCTGGAAGGCGATCTTCGTCTCCACCGCGTAGTGCTCGCGCCCGCAGATCTCGCGCAGGATTGAGGCGTTGCGGTAGCAGCCCATGCCGAGATCCGGCGTCACCAGGCCGTGATCGACGAGCCCGGCGTTCTGAACGAAGACCTCGCCGCCGTTGCGGTCGATGCTGTAGTTGCGCGCCACGGCGAAGCGTTCCGGTGCCTGCCAGGCGATACGCTCGGCAATCGGCTGGATAAATCGCGGAAGGCGGTACTGATACCCGCTGGCCATCACCAGTGCGTCGCAGCGGTGGCGATAGCTCTGCTCCAGCTCGTGCTGGAAGAACTCCAGCTCCAGCGTGCCATCGCCCAGGCGCTGGCAGCGGCGCAGCTCGGCGTTGGTCAGCAGCTGGGTCGGCACCTCGCCCTTGAGGCTCTGGTTGTACAGCTCGTCGTAGATGGCGTTGATCAGGGTGGCGTTGATGCCCTTGTACAGGCCCTTCTGGCTGTCGATGAGCTTTTCCCGGGTGCTGCGCGGCAGGCTGTGGAAGTAGTCGATGTACTCCGGGCTGGTCATCTCCAGCGTCAGCTTGGTGTATTCCAGCGGGAAGAAGCGCGGCGCCCGGGTGATCCAGTTGAGCTGGTAGTCGTGGCGGTCGATTTCCTGCAACAGGTCGTAGTAGATCTCGGCCGCGCTCTGACCGCTGCCAACCACGGTGATCGAGCGCTTGCCCTGCAGGCGCGGCTTGTCCTGCAGGTAGTTGCCGCTGTGGCTGACGTGCTCGGCCAGTGCCTCGCAGCAGGTCGGCAGATAGGGCGTGGTGCCGGTGCCGAGTACCAGGCGGCGGGTGAGGAACTCGAAGCCCTCGCCGCTGCGCGTGTGCACGCCGCGCACCCGATAGCAGCGGTGCTCGTCGAGGTAGTCGACCTGCTGGACGAAATGCCCGAAGCGCAGGCTGTCGAGCTGCTCGACCACCCACTGGCAGTACTGGTTGTATTCGCGGCGCATCAGGAAGAAGTCTTCCTTGATGTAGAAGGCGTACAGCCGCCCCACCTGCTTGGCGTAGTTGAGGAAGCTGAAGCGGCTGGTGGGGTCGGCGAGGGTCACCAGATCAGCCATGAACGGCGTCTGCAGGGTGGCGCTGTCGAGCATCATGCCAGGGTGCCAGTTGAAACCCTCGGCGCGGTCGAGAAACAGGCAATCGAGCCCGTCGATGGGCTCGGCCAGGCAGGCCAGGCCGAGGTTGAACGGGCCGATGCCGATGCCAATGAAGTCATACATCTTGTTCATGTGCGATCTCCTTACTGGTTGGCGGCGGTGGGTAGGCCGTCGAGCAGGCGAGTGCCGTGGCCGCGAATCAGCTCGACGATGGTGCGCAGGTCGTCCAGCGTGGTTTCCGGGTTGAGCAGGGTGAACTTGAGGTACTGCCGGCCCTCGACCACTGTGGCGGCAATGACCGCCGCGCCGGAGCGGAAGATCGCCTTGCGGATCTCGCGGTTGATCTCGTCCAGGCGCTCGTCCGCCACGCCTGGCGCGACGAAGCGGAACACCAGCGTGCTCAGGCGCGGGGCGAAGACCTCAAAGGCCGGGTCGTCGGCGAGCAGGCGATGGGTGTCGGCGGCGCGGTCGATGACCTCCTCGAACATTGCCCCGATATGCTCGGCGCCGAGGACGCGCAGGGTCAGCCAGAGCTTCAGTGCGTCGAAGCGGCGGGTGGTCTGGATGCTCTTGTTGACCAGGTTCGGCGTGCCCTCGCGGGTCTGGCTGCGCGGGTTGAGGTAGTCGGCATGGTGGGTGATGTAGCTCAGGTGCTGACGCTGGCGAACGAAGAAACCGCTGCAGCTGACCGGCTGGAAGAACGACTTGTGATAGTCGACGGTGACCGAGTCGGCGTGCTCGATACCGGCCAGCCAGCCGCGGTAGCGCGGTGCGACCAGCAGACCGCCGCCATAGGCCGCGTCGACGTGTAGCCAGACGCCATAGTGCTGGCACAGCGCGGCGATTTCCGGCAACGGATCGATGCTGCCGAAGTCGGTGGTGCCGGCGGTGGCGACCACGGCCATGGGTAGCTCGCCCAGGCGCTGACAGTCGGCCAGGGCCTGGGCCAACGCCGGCACGCTCATGCACTGGGCACTGTCGGTTTCGATGCTGCGCACGGCGTCGTAGCCCAGGCCCAGCAGCGCGGCGGATTTCTGCACGCTGAAGTGGCTGGCGCGGGAGGCGAATATGCGTAGCCCGGCGGCCCCGGCCGGTAGGCCATGACGCAGGTTGCCGCCGTGGCCCGGCAATCGATTGCAGACATGCTCGCGGGCAAGCAGCAGGCCCATCAGGTTGGACTGGGTGCCACCGCTGGTGAACACGCCGTCGGCCTGGCCGCCGAGGCCGATACGCGCACAGGTCCAATCGATCAGGCGCTGTTCGATCAGCGTGCCGCCGGCGCTCTGGTCCCAAGTGTCCAGCGAAGAATTGAGCGATGACACCAGCACTTCGGCGAGCAGCGCCGGCAGCACCACCGGGCAGTTGAGGTGGGCGACGTAGCGCGGGTGGTGGAAGTACACCGCGTCGCGCAGGTAGAGCTGATCCAGCTCGCGCAGCGCGGCGCCGGCGTCGCCCAGCGGACGCTCAAGATCGACGCGCTCGAAATCGGCGGCCAGTTCCTGCGGAAGGATGCCGCTGAACGGCTGCTGCTGGCGCTGCAGACACTGCTGCACCAGGTTCAGCCCCTGCTGCATGAGCTGGCGGTAGTCATCGTGATTGCTGCGGGTGAACAGCCCGTTGCTGACGGGGCCGGGGGCGAAGGGCACTACGGTACTGGACGGGGTCATGCACATTCCTCGGGCCGAGCGCGGCCGCGACCCGGAGCGGGCCGTTTTCGCGGCTTCGGTGGTTTCTCGTCTGGCGGCTGGACCGCACGAAAGCATCTGCGAGGATGCCGGTTAATCGAGAATAACTCTCAATTGCGCAAGGGCACAGGCAAGACGAATCAGCGCGGAAAAACCATTACGGCGTCGAAGAAAAAAGTTACGGCCGCTCCAGTCGCTGGCGCGCCTTGGCCAGCTGGGCGATCACGGTATTCACCGAGATGCCAAGGCGTCCGGCTATCTCGGCCTGGCTGAGACCTTCCAGCCGGGCCAGTTCGAACACCTCGCGGCAACGCGGCGGCAGGTCATCGAGCTGGCGCAGCACGCACTGCAGCGCGCAGTGGTTTTCAACCAGCCCGCAAGGATCGGCCTGCACGGCTTCGATGAGTTCGAGCGGAGCTTCGTCTGATGCACCGAGCAAGGCGCGATGGCGCATGGCGTCGCGCAGCAGATTGGTGGCGATGCGAAAGAGATAGGCCTTGGGATTGTCGAGACGCTGCTCGGGCATGACCTGGGCGAGCTTCAGCCAGGCATCCTGCGCCAGGTCCTCGGCCAGCGCGCGACAGCCGCCGAGGCGCGTGAGGTGGGCGACCAGTTGCTGGCGATGATGGACGTAACACTGCAGGCAGGAATCGGAAATCTTGTTGTTGTCGCGCATGGGAGCGTGCCACCGAGAGGGGCAACGAAACTATCCCAGATGCGAACTGTTCGCAATTGCAGGCTTAATGCTGGCACGCCGGTCGGTGCTTATCCGTCCAGCGGCAGCTGCAGGTTGATCGGTCGACCGTTCTGCTGCAGGCGGCACTGCGCTGCCGGCTGCGGCCGTGCGTAGTGGAATCCCTGCAAGCTGGGGCAGCCGTTGAGGCGCAGGAACGCCGCCTGACGCTCGTTCTCCACGCCTTCGGCGACCACGTGCAGGCCGAGGTGGCTGGCCATGGTGAGGATGCCGCGCACCAGCGCGACCGACTGTTCGCTATCCGGCAGCCCGCTGACGAACTCGCGGTCGATCTTGATGCCATCGAAGCGGAAGCGCTGCAGGTAGGTCAGCGAGGCGTAGCCGGTGCCGAAGTCGTCGAGCAGCAGCGGCAGCCCGGCGGCCTTCAGGCGGCCGAGGGTCTGCTGGACATGCTCATCGGCTTCGAGCAGCGCACTCTCGGTGACCTCCAGTTCCAGCATGCTCGCCGATGCGCCTTCTTCCTTGAGAATCGCCAGCAGGCTGCCGGCCAGATCCGCCTGGCGGAAGTCCAGTGGCGACAGGTTGACCGCGATGCGCAGCGCATGCCCCATGGCGTGCCAGCGACAAGCCTGGCGGCAGGCCTCGCGAAACACCCAGCGGGTCGCCTCGATGATCATGCCGCTCTCTTCCAGCACCGGAATGAACTCCCCGGGCGGCACCAGGCCGCGGTCCGGCGAAGCCCAGCGCAGCAGGGCCTCCATGACTTCCGGCTCACCCTGGGCGTTGACCTGCGGCTGGTAGTGCAGCACGAACTCTTCGTGATCCAGCGCGCGCCGCAGTGCCTGCTCCAGTTCACGGCGGCTGGCGGCCGCGTCGCTGAGTGCTTCGTTGTAGATGACGGTGCGATTGCGTCCGGCATCCTTGGCCGCGTACAGCGCCAGGTCGACGCGCTTGAGCAGCTCGGTAGCGCTGTGCCGGCCGTCGCTGACCGCGATGCCGATACTCGGGCTGACGAAGCACTCGTACTGACCGATGCGCACCGGCAGCTCGAAACGCTCGATGATGCTTTTCGCCAGCTGTTCCGCACGCCGGGCATCGCTGCTGTCGAGCAACAGCATGAACTCGTCGCCGCCTGTGCGCGAAAGCAGGGATTTTTCCGGCATCAGCTGGCCGAGGCGATCGCCGATCTGTATCAGCAACTTGTCCCCTATTTCGTGGCCGAGGCTGTCGTTGATGCGCTTGAAGTGATCCAGGTCGAGGTAGAGCAGGCTCAACGGCAGGCGAGCTGCCAACAGCTGGTCGAGGCGCTGCATCAGGTAGTTGCGGTTGGCCAGCTGGGTCAGCGGATCGAAGTGGGCGAGAAAGCGCAGCCGTTGTTCGGCGCGCAGTCGGTCGCTGATATCGCGCAGCAGGACCAGGAAATGGCGCACGCCGTAGCGCTGGAAGGGCGTGCAGCTGATTTCCAGCGGAATGTCCTGGCCATTTCGGCGGCCGGTCAGCTCCAGCGCGGTGTTCGCCGGCGTGCTGCGCAGGCGCGCGGTGGCATCGCTCTCTGCCAGGCGGTCGCCCGGCAGGTTGCCGATGAGCTCCCCCGGGGTACAGCCGAACAGGGCGGCAGCCGCCGGGTTGGCCTGCAGCACGCGCAGCTCGCGGTCGACCACCAGCATGCCGATCGGCGCCGTGTCGACCAGGTCGCGCAGCAGCTGTTCGCTTTCGCTGAGGGCCAGCTGCCGCTCGTGCAGCTGGTTCATCATGCGACTGAGGGTGGCGGCGAGCCGGCCGATCTCGTCGCGGCCGGCCACCGCCAGGGTCTGCGGCCGCTGGTCGATGGCGAACTGCCGTGCGGCCTGGTCGATGCGCGCCAGGCGGCGCGTCAGCAGGCGTCCGTAGATGCGGTTGAGGATCAGGCCGAGCAGCAGCAATAACGTCAGGGTCTGGGCCAGATAGAACCAGGCGTCACGTTTGGTCTGCGCGAGCATCGGCGTGAAGTCGTATTCGGCCAGCAGCGCTTCGCGCACCGGCGTGCCATTCTGTGCGACATGGTCCAGCGGGTAGATCGCCAGCTGTCGCGCGCCTTCGCCGGCCCAGGCGGGGCGACCGCTGTCGACACGGGCCTTGAGCGCGGCGGCGTCGATCAGCTCGAGTCGCTCGGCGGTCAGGCCCAGCCGGGTGGTGGCGATTATCTGCAGGTCAGGGCCGATCACCATCGCCCAGCGCACCCCCTCCAGGCTCGCCAGGTCGGCCAGCTCCGTCTCCAGTTCGGCGTTGCGCCCCAGCCGGCGATGGTCGCTCAGGCTGCTCTGCAGCAGGGCTAGGTGCTGCGCGGTGTGGTCGCGCCAGTCGGTGAGCGTTTCCTCGATGCGCGTCGGCAGGTGCCAGGTGGTCAGGAGCACCGTGAACATCAGGCCGAAGATGCCCAGCAGCAGGGGCAGCGATTTTCGCAGCGACAATCTTGTCAGCATTCGAGCACCTCGCAGCGGGGGACCAGCCCCTCATGCCGGACGTTGTTCAGCAGTTGTCGCTCGCCCATGTACTGGTTCAGGCGTGCGATGCTGCGGTGTAGCTGGCCGTCACGGAGCCATTCGCGATTGACCGCGCGATCGCCCATGAGCAAACCATCCAGCGTGACCTGCAGCGCAGCGGGCGTCAGGCCCAGGCGTGCAAGCAGGTGCGGGTCGGTCTTGGCGCGCTGATCCTGCCAGGCGCGCAAGGCGTCGAACCAGAGCGCTCTGAGGCGCTTGCGCTGCTCAGGATTGACCCGCTGGCGATCAACGACCAGAACGTCGACGATCTCACCCGGCAGTTGGCGGCTGTCGAAGATGCGGCGCGCGCCGCTGGCCTCCAGCGCCGGCCCTTCCGAGGCGAAGGTGATGACCGCGTCAACGCGTCCGGCGGCATACGCCTCGACCTGCTCATGCACCGGCAGGCTGACCACTTGCAGGTCTGCGATATCCAGCTGCGCCTGATCCAGCACGCGGGAGAGGAAATAGGCTCCGAGCGCGGTGTTCTCCACGCCGATTCGCCGGCCGCGCAGATCGTCGACCGTGGCTATCGGGGCGCGGGCGAACAGGACGTCCGCGCCGGCGGAGACATTGGTGACCAGAATGATCTCCAGATTCAGATCGGCGCTGGCCTGCAGCAGCAGCGTTTCGTCCAGGGTCAGCATGGCGGCATCCAGCATGCCATTGCGAAAGCCGCGCAGCACACCGGTGGTGGTCGGGTATTCGACCAGGCGAACACCGCTCGGGGCCGTCCATTGCAGCTCGTCCGCCAGATAGAACGGTGCATAGCCGAGCCAGCGGTTACTGCCGACCCGGACGGAGTCCGGGTCGGGCTGGCAGCCGAGCAAGGCGATGAACATCAGCAATAGGATTGAGCCCCGGACCATGCGATCACTCCGTGATACCTGAATGCCACCATAGCGAAACCGTACGGTCACGGGAATCCCTGCTAAAGCAGTGGGTATTCCCACCGAGTGCAGTAGAGACCTCGCCGTGACGCGATGACCTGGGTCCGCAGTGCCTGCTGCCGGACGTGGCAGCTGAGCTGCGACAACGTGTCCGGCGGACGCAAGCGCGCGTCTGGTAGCTTCCAGAACAAGAACTTCGCGTAGGACGCGACGGAGCGGAAGCTTGAAACGCAAGGCAGGACTACTGGCGGCACTCATATTGACCCTGACGCTGGTGCCAATGTGGGTCTTCGTTCTCAATGAGATAAAGCACGAGCGCGTCCTCGCCACGGACGCCGCGCGCAACGACGCGATGAACCTGGCCACCGCCTTCGAGGCGCATGTGCACAGCGTGATAAGGCTGATGGATACCGTGCTCCTGGATATGCGCGAAGACGTGCTGGAGCACGCCGACTTCGCCGGTTATGTGGACGAGGAGCTGGCTGTCTATGGCAATTTCCTCACGCAACTGGCAGTGATCGACAAGGACGGCCGACTGGTTTTTTCCAACCTCGACGCGAATATCAAGCCTGTGGATCTGAGTGATCGCGAGCATTTCCGCGTACACCGCGACCACCCCGGGGAAGACCGCCTGTTCATCAGCAAGCCGGTGCTGGGCAGGGTGTCGAAACAGTGGACCATCCAGTTCACTCGCCCCATTCACCAAGACGGTGAGTTCGCCGGCGTTCTGGTGCTCTCCATTCCCACCAGCTTCTTCGCTGACTACTACCAGCAGATAAACGTGGGCCCCAATGGCAGCATCGCGCTGGTTGGCACTGATCGCAGCTTGCGTGCCATTGCCGCGGGAGCGCCCGTCGTCGGCCGTTACGGGCGTTTCAAGGTGCCGGAAGACAAGCCCTATTTCGATCCGAATGCCCCTGAGCGCGGTTATTACGAAGGGGTGAGCGCGATCGATGGTGAGTATCGCCTGGGTGCCTACCGGCGGCTCGCCGATGATGGGGTCGTGGTCGTTGTGCTGTTGTCACCGAAGGATTTCATGGCTGCGTTCGATGAGCGCCGGGAGCTGCTGATTGCCTCGGCTGGTATCATCTCGCTGCTGCTGGCGGCGGTCGCGCTGCTGATATTTGTCCTGAGCAACCGCTATTTCCAGAGCACGGAAAAGCTGCGTCAGGCTCACGATCAACTGGCGCAGCTGGCCAATACCGATGTGCTGACGGGGGTGAGCAGCCGTCGATCGTTCCTGACCGGCCTGGAGGCCGAGCTTGCCCGGGCTCGCCGCCACGATGAAAGCCTCAGCCTGCTGATGCTCGACATCGACCACTTCAAACGCGTCAACGATGTGCACGGCCATCCGATCGGCGACGCGGTACTCAAGCAGTTCACTGCGACATGCGCCAGCATGCTGCGCGCGCACGATCTGTTCGGCCGTCTCGGTGGAGAGGAGTTTGCAATTGCACTGCCGCATACAGATCCCGACGGCGCACGCAGTGTGGCCGAGAAGATCCGCATGGCCATTGAGCAGGCGCAATTGACGACCGCAGCGGGCAACATCGAGATCACGGTTAGCATCGGCGTGGCCCAGACGCAGGCCGGGCAGCATGAGATCGATCAGTTGATCGCGTGGGCGGACAAGGCGCTCTATGACGCCAAGCACGGAGGTCGAAACCAGGTTCGCGTCGGCCGCCCGGAGGACGAAGCGGAAGGCTAAATCGCGGGCAATAAAAAAGCCGGCTTGTGGCCGGCTTTTCTTCAGTGCTTCGACTTACTTCTGGTAAGCCTCGGCAGCTTTGATGATGGCGGCGCGGGCGGCGTCGGCGCCTTCCCAGCCTTCGACCTTGACCCACTTGCCCTTCTCGAGATCCTTGTAGTTCTCGAAGAAGTGCTTGATCTGCTCGATCAGCAGCGGCGGCAGATCGGTGTATTCCTTCACGTCCACGTACAGCTGGGTCAGCTTGTCGTGCGGAACGGCGATCAGCTTGGCGTCGCCGCCGGCTTCGTCGGTCATGTTCAGTACGCCGACCGGACGGCAGCGGATGACCGAACCCGGGGCAACCGGATAGGGGGTCACGACCAGCACGTCGAGGGGGTCGCCGTCATCGGCCAGGGTGTGCGGAATGAAACCGTAGTTGGCCGGGTAGAACATCGGGGTGGCCATGAAGCGGTCGACGAACAGGCAGTCGGTGTCGTGATCGATTTCGTACTTGATCGGCGCGTGGTTGGCCGGGATCTCGATGGCGACGTAGATGTCGTTCGGCAGGTCTTTGCCAGCCGGGACTTTGCTGTAGCTCATGAACGATGGGCTCCTGATCGGCCAGCGCGGCCTGGGGGCGGAAAAAGTGGGCGCGATTATAGGCGCAATGTCGCGTGCAATGCACGCCGGCTTCGACGCGCCCGGCCTACGCAGGTTCCCGGTAATCGGGATGTTCGGCCTGCAGGCGTTGCAAGCGCGCCAGCGGGTCCTGCCGATAGAAGTCCGCCAGCTGCGCGTAGACCTCGGGAAAGGCCCGATGCAGCACGTCGGGCGCGCTGAAGAAATACTCGCTGGTCACGGCAAAGAACTCTGCCGGGTTCTCGGCGGCGTAGGGGTCGATCGGTGTCTCGGCATCCGGGTCGGCGTCGAGCATGCGGTCGAGCTGGTCGTAGGCGCGCTGCATGGCGCTGGCCCAGGCGTCGATGCGCATCTGCCGGTGCAGCGGCGGCAGGCCGTTGGCGTCGCCGTTGAGCATGTCCAGCTTGTGCGCCAGCTCGTGGATCACCAGGTTGTAGGCCTCCCAGCCGCCACTCTGCTGTACGCCAGGCCAGGCCAGGATCACCGGGCCCTGCAACCAGGCTTCGCCGCTGTGCTCGGCGTCCCATTCATGCTCGACGCCGGCGGCGTCGCGGTGCTTCTGCGGGCTGAGGAAGTCGTCGGGGTAGATCACGATCTCGTGAAAGCCGCGATACCAGCCGAGATCGGCCAGGTGCAGCAGCGGCAATTGCGCCTGCAGCGCCAGGCGCAGGCGATCCTCGGCTTGTAGTTCGACCCCTGCCAGCGGCGTCAGGCGCTTATCGTGCAGAAACAGCACGGCGCGCTCACGCAGACGGCTCAACTCGTCCCCGCTCAGGCCATCGAGTATCGGCAGGCTGTCGAGCACCTGCTGCCACAGCTCAGGCGCGACCGGGTTGCGGGCAAGGATGCGTTTGCGCTGCCAGGCGCGGAAGGACCACATGGGCGGAGGCTCCAGCGAAGTGGGCGCCCACATTAAGCGTGGCTGCGGGATGCGACAAGCAGTGAAGTACCGTCGGTCGGTGCGTCACGGGACTGTCAAGCGGGGCGGCTACATCAGGAGAACCACTCACTCGCAAGGAGACCCCGAGATGACCGCACCGGATCAGAAACGCCGCCAACTGCTGCAGGGCATCGGCGCCGGCATCGCCCTGCCGGCTCTGGGCATTGCACCCGCCATCATCGCCGCGCCGCGCGAGCGTCCGCAGATGCTCGACGGCGTGCAGTCCGGCGACGTCACGGACGGCCGCGCGCTGATCTGGAGCCGCTGCGACAGGCCCGGGCGATTGGTCGTCGAGTGGGATACGCGCAGCCGCTTCGGCAATCCGCGGCGCATGCTGTCTTCGATCACCGATGCCGGTCAGGACTTCACGGCCCGCGTCGATCTGCGTGGGCTGCCGGCAGATCAGTCGATCTTCTACCGCGCGCGCTTCGAGGATGCTCGCAGCGGCGTGCTCAGCGAGCCCTGGTTCGGCCATCTGCGCAGCGCACCAACTCGCCCGCGCAATATCCGTTTCGTCTGGGGTGGCGATACCTGCGGCCAGGGCTACGGCATCAACCCGGACTTCGGCGGCATGCGTATCTACGAAAGCATGCGCATGCGCCGACCGGACTTCTTTCTGCACAGCGGCGACGTGATCTATGCCGACGGGCCGATCCCCGCCGAAGTGACCGCCGAGGACGGCAGTGTCTGGCGCAACCTGGTCACCGAAGAGAAGAGCAAGGTCGCCGAGACGCTGCGCGAGTTTCGCGGCAACTACCGCTACAACCTGCTGGACGAGAACCTGCGCGCCTTCAACGCCGAGGTGCCGCAGATCTGGCAGTGGGATGACCACGAGGTGACCAACAACTGGTCGCCGAGCAAGGAGCTGGATGACCGCTATCAGCAGGTGCGCGACATCGATACGCTGGTGCAGCGCGCACGCCAGGCGTATCTGGAATACGCACCGATGCGCCTGGCCCGCGGCGACAAGCTCGGCCGCATCTATCGCAAAGTCAGCTACGGGCCGCTGCTGGATGTGTTCGTGCTGGACATGCGCAGCTACCGCGGGCCGAACACCCACAACCTGCAAGCGGAGCAGGGCACCGACACGGCGTTTCTCGGCCGCGAGCAGCTGCGATGGCTCAAGCGAGAGCTGCGAGCCTCGCGCGCAACCTGGAAGGTCATCGCCGCCGACATGCCCATCGGCCTGCACGTACCGGACGGTCCGCGCTGGGAGGCAATCGCCAATGGCAACGACGGTGAGGCGTTGGGCCGGGAGCTGGAAATCGCCGACCTGCTGACCTTCATCCAGCGTGCACGAGTGCGCAACACCGTCTGGCTGACCGCGGATGTGCACTACTGCGCGGCGCACCACTATCATCCCAATCGCGCTGCCTATCAGCGTTTCGAACCGTTCTGGGAGTTTGTCGCCGGGCCACTGAACGCCGGCAGCTTTGGACCGAATCCGCTGGACGGTACCTTTGGTCCGGAGGTGGTGTTCCAGAAGGCTCCGGCGACTGCGAACAGCTCGCCGCGGGCCGGCTTCCAGTTTTTCGGCGAGGTGGAGATCGACGCGCAGAGCGGTGCGCTGGGCGTGAGTCTGCGCGACATCGACGGCACGGTGGTCTACAGCCAGACGCTTGAGCCCTGGCAGCCGGCCTGAGCCGGCTCAGCCGAGCAGGAAGTTGCCGGCGCGGGATTCACCTTCCAGCGCCGGGACTTCTGCCTCGTCCTTGAGCTGTACGCCAGAGAGCTGCCGGCGGCTGGCTTCGCGCATCAGATAGAGCAGGCGGTGCGCGGCGAGGTTGTAGCTCAGACCCTCGGGGCGAATGTTGGAAATGCAGTTGCGTTGCGCATCGTGCCGGCCGACCTGCGGCGCCCAGGTGAAGTACAGGCCCAGGCTGTCCGGCGAACTGAGCCCTGGGCGTTCGCCGAGCAGAATGACCACCATGCGCGCCTTCAGCCGCTGGCCGATTTCGTCGGCAATCGCGACGCGGCCCTGTTCGACCAGGGTGATCGGCCCGAGCGCCCAGCCTTCGGCCTGACACTGCTCGGCGATCTTCAAGGCCATCGGTGCGGCGTGGCGCTGCACCGCCAGTGCCGAGAGGCCGTCGGCGATCACCAGCGCCAGATCGCAACCGTCGCCCGCATGCTCATCGAGCGTTGCGGCGCTGACTTCGTCGAGGCGCCGACCGAGGTCCGGGCGCTGCAGGTAGATCTGCCGGTCGGTGGCGGCGCTGCGCAGATGCAGATGGCTGAGGTCATGCTTTTCCAGTTCGGCGGCCAGCGCTGCGCAGTCAAGCGGCAGATGCACGGCATCGCGCGCCTGGGCGTGGGCGAACTGGAAATCCAGCTGCGCGTCGGTGGGCAGGCTGACACCAGCCCGGCCAAGGGCGATGCGTGCCGGGGTCAGCTGGCGCAGGTGCTGCCAGGGATTCTTTATCGCGGGGGTTCGATCGGGCATGGCTACCTCGGAGCGTGACGGTCAGACGCGTGAAGAAGCGCGCAGCGTTTTCCACCTGAGCATGGCCGAGGTAGCAAGAGCCGCTTCATGCCATGTTCTCCAGCGCCCGGCGGAAGGCTTCGGGCAGCTCGCGGCCGAGCTGCAGGCGGTTGCCGTCCTGTCGGAGGATCTGCATCTTCGCCAGCCACTCCTCGAATTCCGGCGCGGGCCTGAGGCCCAGCACCTGGCGCACGTAGAGCGCGTCGTGGAAGGAGGTGGTCTGGTAGTTGAGCATCACATCGTCCGAGCCCGGGATGCCCATGATGAAGTTGATGCCCGCTGTGCCGAGCAGGGTCAGCAGCATATCCATGTCGTCCTGGTCGGCTTCGGCGTGGTTGGTGTAGCAAATGTCGCAACCCATCGGCACGCCGAGCAGCTTGCCGCAGAAGTGGTCCTCCAGCCCGGCGCGGATGATCTGCTTGCCGTTGTAGAGGTATTCCGGGCCGATAAAGCCGACCACGGTGTTCACCAGCAGCGGCTTGTAGCGGCGCGCGACGGCGTAGGCGCGGGCTTCGCAGGTCTGCTGATCGACGCCGTGGTGGGCGTTGGCCGACAGCGCGCTGCCCTGGCCGGTCTCGAAATACATGAGGTTGTCGCCCAGCGTGCCGCGCTTCTGCGACAGGCCGGCCTCGTAGCCTTCCTGCAGCGTCGCCAGGCTGATGCCGAAGCTGGCATTGGCCGCCTCGGTGCCGGCGATGGACTGGAACACCAGGTCCAGCGGCGCGCCGCGGTTGATCGCCTCGATGGAAGTGGTGACGTGGGTGAGGATGCAGGCCTGGGTCGGGATCTCGTAGCGACTGATCACCGCATCGAGCATCTTCAGCAGCTCGCAGATGCCGGCGGTGCTGTCGGTGGCCGGGTTGATGCCGATCACCGCGTCGCCGTTGCCGTAGAGCAGGCCGTCGAGAATGCTCGCGGCGATGCCGGCGCCGTCGTCGGTGGGATGGTTCGGCTGCAGCCGGGTGGACATGCGTCCGGCCAGACCGATGCTGTTGCGAAAGCGGGTGACGACGCGCACCTTTTGCGCGACGAGGATCAGATCCTGCACACGCATGATCTTCGACACCGCAGCGACCATCTCCGGCGTCAGCCCTGGTGCCAGCGCTTTCAGCGACGACTCGTCCGCCTCCTCGCCGAGCAGCCAGTTGCGGAAATCGCCGACGGTCAGGTGGCTGACCGGGGCGAACGCCGCAGCGTCATGGCTGTCGATGATCAGCCGGGTAACTTCATCGCTTTCGTACGGGATCAGTGCTTCTTCGAGAAAGCGCTTGAGCGGCACTGCGGCCAGGCACATCTGCGCCGCCACTCGCTCGGCGTCGCTGCCCGCCGCGACCCCGGCGAGCAGGTCGCCGGAGCGCGCCGGGCTGGCCTTGGCCATCACCTCGCGCAGGTCGTCGAAGCGCCAGGTGGTGCCGCCCACACTGTGCGAGTACGTCATGGCTGCTCTCCCTACTTCAGTGTCGCCTCGGCCTGCTCAATCGCCGCAAATTCCTCTTCCGGCGTGCCGGCCACCAGATGGTGTCGACTGTAGATCGCGAAATAGGCGATGAAGATCCCGTAGATGATCGCGGCGCCGATCACCACCCGCGGATCGACTAGGAAACCCGCGATGACCGCTATGCAGGCCAGCACCAGCGCCACGCCCGAGGTGACGATGCCGCCGGTGTCTTGTACGGGCGATGCAGGTCTGGCCGGCGCAGGCGCAGGACGATGTGCGAGGCCATCATCAAGACGTAGGAGATGGTCGCGCCGAACACCGCGACGAGGATCAGCAGGTCGCCCTGGCCGGTCAGCGACAGCAGGAAGCCGATCACGCCGGGGATCACCAGGGCCAGCACCGGCGCCTTGTTCTTGTTGGTCAGCGACAGCTTGCGCGGCAGGTAGCCGGCCCGCGACAGGGCGAAGATCTGCCGCGAGTAGGCATAGATGATCGAGAAGAAACTGGCGATCAGCCCGGCCAGGCCGACCAGATTGACGAAGCCGCTCATCCAGGTGGACGAGCCGTAGGCGGTGGTCAGCGCTTCCACCAGCGGATTGCCGGACGCCACCAGCGTGCTGGAGCCGGCGCCGCCCGGGCCGACCAGCAAGATCAGGCCAGCAAAGGCGACCAGAATCAGCATGGCGCCGATCAATCCACGCGGCATGTCGCGCTGCGGATTCTTGGTTTCCTCGGCGGCCAGCGGTACGCCTTCCACGGCGAGAAAGAACCAGATGGCATAGGGAATCGCCGCCCAGATGCCGACGTAGCCATAGGGCAAGAAGTTGCTGGCACCGGCAGCGGTGGTCGGTGCGATATCGAGCAGCTTGTCCACCGAGAAGTGCGGCACCATCGCCACGATGAACACGGCCAGCGCCAGGGCGGCGACGGCGGTGATGATGAACATCAGCTTCAGCGCCTCGCCGACGCCGAAGATATGGATGCCGATGAAGATGATGTAGAAGGCGAGATAGATCATCCAGCCGCCGATGCCGAACAGCGATTCGCAATAGGCGCCGATGAATACAGCGATGGCTGCCGGCGCGATGGCGTATTCGATGAGGATCGCCGTGCCGGTGAGAAAGCCACCCAGTGGGCCGAACGCGGTGCGGGCGAAGCCGTAGCCGCCACCAGCCGTGGGGACCATCGATGACAGCTCGGCCAGCGAGAAGCACATGCACAGGTACATGGTCGCCATCAGCAACGTGGCGATGAACAAGCCACCCCAACCGCCCTGGGCGAGCCCGAAGTTCCAGCCGGCATAGTCGCCGGAGATCACGTAGGCGACGCCGAGACCGACCAGCAGCACCCAGCCGGCGGCGCCTTTCTTCAGTTCGCGTTCCTGGAAATAGCTACTGCCAACGGTTTCGAAATCGATTGCATGGTGCGGTGGCGTTGAACGGCTGTGTTCGAGGGCCATGGGGAAATCCTCTTGGATAGGTTGGCAGGTCTCTCCCTAGCAAGCGTCATGCCCCACGCCGGAAAGCGATATTTACGGTGTTTTGTCAGCCAAGTTTGACAGGAACGCACCTTTTGCGTGCTCCGCAGCACCACGGCGGAGCCCGGCAGGTATCTTGTTCAAGGCGCGGACGGGTATGCCGCCCGCGCCGATCTATCAGAAGAAGCCCAGCGGGTTGATGTCGTAGCTGATCAGCAGGTTCTTGGTCTGCTGGTAGCTGTCGAGGATCATCTTGTGGGTTTCGCGACCGACGCCGGACTTCTTGTAGCCACCGAACGCGGCATGCGCCGGATAGAGGTGGTAGCAGTTGGTCCAGACACGGCCCGCCTTGATCGCCCGGCCCATGCGGTAGGCGCGGTTGATGTCGCGGGTCCATACGCCAGCGCCGAGGCCGTACTCGGTGTCGTTGGCGATGGCCAGGGCTTCGGCCTCGTCCTTGAAGGTGGTGACGCCGATCACCGGGCCGAAGATCTCCTCCTGGAACACACGCATCTGGTTGGTGCCCTTGAGCAGGGTCGGCTGGATGTAATAGCCGGTGGCGAGAGAGCCTTCGAGCTTCTCCGCTGCGCCGCCGGTGAGCACCTCCGCGCCTTCGCCCTTGGCGATCTCCAGGTAGGACATGATCTTGTCGAACTGCTGCTGGCTGGCCTGGGCGCCGACCATGGTCTCGGTGTCCAGCGGGTCGCCGCGCTTGATCTGCGCGACCTTCTTCATCACCGCTTCCATGAAGGGGGCGTAGATGGATTCCTGCACCAGCGCGCGCGACGGGCAGGTGCACACCTCGCCCTGGTTGAAGAAGCCCAGCACCAGGCCTTCGGCGGCCTTCTCGATGAAGGTCGGTTCGGCCTGCATGATGTCTTCGAAGTAGATGTTCGGGCTCTTGCCGCCCAGCTCTACGGTGCTCGGGATGATGCTCTCGGCGGCACGCTTCATGATGTGCGAGCCCACCGGGGTGGAGCCGGTGAAAGCGATCTTGGCGATGCGCTTGCTCGAGGCCAGGGCCTCGCCGGCTTCACGACCGTAGCCCTGCACGACGTTGAGCACGCCCGGGGGCAGCAAGTCGCCGATGACTTCCATCAGCACTGCGATGCCTAGAGGGGTCTGCTCGGCCGGTTTCAGCACCACGCAGTTGCCTGCCGCCAGTGCCGGGGCGAGTTTCCAGGCGGCCATCAGGATCGGGAAGTTCCACGGGATGATCTGCCCGACCACGCCCAGCGGCTCATGGAAGTGATAGGCCGCGGTGTGCTCGTCGATCTCGGCTGCGGTGCCCTCCTGGGCGCGGATGCAGCCGGCGAAGTAACGGAAGTGGTCAGCCGCCAGCGGGATATCGGCGTTCAGCGTTTCCCGCACGGCCTTGCCGTTGTCCCAGGTTTCGGTGACGGCGAGCATCTCCAGGTTCTGCTCGATACGGTCGGCGATCTGCAACAGGATCAGCGAGCGCGCCTGCACGCTGGTCTTGCCCCAGGCATCGGCAGCGGCATGGGCGGCGTCCAGCGCCTTCTCGATGTCGGCGGCGTCGGAGCGCGGAAACTCGGCAATCGGCTGTCCGTTAACCGGAGACAGGTTGGTGAAATACTGCCCGTTGACGGGTTCGACGAACTCGCCATTGATGAAGTTGCCGTAGCGGGCCTTGAGGGTAACGAGGGCACCGTCGGTGCCGGGAGGGGCGTAGATCATGGGGGGCTCCGGTTTGTTCTTGGATGGAGATTCGCTGCATAAAGCGTAGATCACGACTTGAATACTGTCGCGGTGGCCAGGGGCGCTTTTCGTGGCGGCAGAGCGAGCGCTGCCGCGCGGTCGGGCCGGGGCGGAAGCCCCGGCCCAGGGGCTCAGAGGGCGCTATGGAAGATCGCTTCGATTTCCTCTTGCGTGGCGCGGCGCGGGTTGGTCAGGCCGCAGGCATCGTTCATGGCGTTGGCGGCCAGCGTCGGGATGTCATCGGCCTTGGCGCCAAGCTCGGCCAGGCCGCCCGGAATGCCGATTGCCTGCGACAGGGTACGGATTGCCACGAGTGCGGCTTCGGCACCCTGCGCGGCGTCAAGTCCGCGGGTCTCCACGCCCATCGCGGTTGCAACGTCGCGCAGGCGTTCGGGGCAGACGCTGGCGTTGTAGCTCTCCACGTGAGGCAGCAGTACGGCGTTGCAGACGCCGTGCGGCAGATCGTAGAAGCCGCCGAGCTGGTGAGCCATGGCGTGGACGTAGCCCAGCGAGGCGTTGTTGAACGCCATCCCGGCGAGGAACTGTGCGTAGGCCATGGCTTCGCGGGCGGGCATGTCGCTGCCGTTCTCGACGGCGGTACGCAGGTTTGCCGAGATCAGTTCGATGGCCTTGAGCGCGCAGGCATCGGTGATCGGCGTGGCGGCGGTCGAGACATAGGCTTCAATCGCGTGGGTGAGGGCGTCCATGCCGGTCGCGGCGGTCAGCCTCTTGGGCATGGCGACCATCAATGCCGGGTCGTTCACCGACAGCAGCGGCGTGACATTGCGGTCGACGATGGCCATTTTCACGTGGCGGGCTTCGTCGGTGATGATGCAGAAACGAGTCATCTCGCTGGCGGTGCCGGCGGTGGTGTTGATCGCCACCAGCGGCAGTTGTGGTTTGGCCGAGCGGTCGACGCCTTCGTAGTCGGCGATATTCCCGCCGTTGGTGGCGCACAGGGCGATGCCCTTGGCGCAGTCATGAGGCGAGCCGCCACCGAGGGAAATGATGAAATCGCAGGCGCTGTCGCGCAGCTGGGCCAGGCCCTTCTCGACGTTGCCGACGGTTGGGTTCGGTTGTGCGCCGTCGAATACGACCGATTGGATATCCGCGGCAGCCAGCAGCGCGGCGACCTTTTCGGCGACGCCTGCTCGTGCCAGTCCGACATCGGTGACGATCAGCGCTTTGCGAAAGCCGTAGTTGGCGATGGCGACCATCGCTTCATCAAGGCTTCCGGCGCCCATCATGTTCACTGCGGGTATGAAGAAGGTGCTGCTCATGGTGAATGCCTGTGATTGTCTGGAATGAGGTTTTCGCAGCATCGCATCTGGACCTGAGGGCGAAATGATCTGGCTCAAGAAGGTGACTAGTCGGTCGTGTTTCGGCTCTACGTCCGACTAACGGCGCCTGGTCGGCTGGCGGGACCTGCTGTGCTAACCTGCGCCGCAGTTTTTCAGTGGGTCTCACCGCTTTTGAGGGCATCCATGCATATCCACATTCTCGGCATCTGCGGCACCTTCATGGGTTCGCTCGCGGTGCTGGCCAAGGAACTCGGGCATCGCGTCACCGGCTCCGACGCCAACGTCTATCCACCGATGAGCACCCAGCTCGAAGCCCAGGGCATCGAGCTGACCCAGGGCTACGAGCCGAGCCAGCTCGAGCCGGCGCCGGATCTGGTGGTGATCGGCAATGCCCTCAGTCGCGGCAACCCGGCGGTGGAATACGTGCTGAACAAGGGCCTGCCCTATGTCTCCGGCCCGCAGTGGCTGGCCGACCACGTGCTGCAGGGGCGCTGGGTGCTGGCGGCGGCCGGAACCCATGGCAAGACCACCACCAGTAGCATGTTGGCCTGGGTTCTGGAACATGCCGGCATGAGCCCGGGCTTTCTCATCGGTGGCGTGCCGCAGAACTTCGGTATCTCCGCACGGCTCGGTGGTACTCCGTTCTTCGTGGTCGAGGCCGACGAATACGACAGTGCTTTCTTCGACAAGCGCAGCAAGTTCGTCCACTACCGCCCGCGCACCGCGATCCTCAACAACCTGGAATTCGATCACGCGGACATCTTTCCGGATCTCGCCGCTATCGAGCGGCAGTTTCATCATCTGGTACGCACGGTGCCGGGCGAGGGACTGATCATCCATCCCGAGTCGGAAGGTGCGCTCAAGCGCGTCATCGGCATGGGCTGCTGGACCCCTGTGCAGACCACCGGTGACGGCGGCCAGTGGCAGGCGAAGCTGCTCAGCGCCGACGGTTCGCGCTTCGAGGTGATCTTCGAGGGCGTCGTACAGGGCGTAGTGGAATGGGAACTGACCGGCCAGCACAACGTCAACAACGCGTTGGCGACGCTCGCCGCGGCGCGGCATGTGGGTGTGCTGCCGAAGCAGGGCGCCGAGGCGCTGAGCGAGTTCCTGAGCGTCAAGCGACGCATGGAAAAGGTCGCTGAGGTCAACGGCGTGACCATCTATGACGACTTCGCGCACCACCCGACCGCCATCGCCACCACCCTCGACGGCCTGCGCAAGCGCGTCGGTGATACGCCGATCATCGCGGTGGTCGAACCGCGTTCCAACTCCATGAAGCTCGGCGCGCATCGCGAGGGCCTGGCTGAATCCGTGGCGCTGGCCAACCAGGCGATCTGGTACGCACCCGCCAATCTTGGCTGGGATCTGGCCGCAATCGTCGCCGGCTCGCCGGTGCCGACCACCGTGTGCGATTCGCTGAAGGCGATCATCGCCAAGGTCAAAGCTGACGCCGTGCCGGGCACCCAGGTGGTGGTGATGAGCAATGGCGGTTTCGGTGGGTTGCACGGCAAATTGGCTGAGGCGTTGAGCTGATTGCTCAAGGTGGAAAACGCTTCGCGGTTTTCCACCCAACGATGACCGTGGGTAGGGTGGAAATCGCCGAAGGCATTTCCACGCGGATCGCATCAGCAAGTAGGGTGGGCCGGGCGGCGTTCCGCTTCAGCCCGCCCGAACACGACCAAGTGGCTACAAGGGAACAAATGTATGAACGGACCGGAACGCATCACCTTGGCCATGACCGGCGCATCCGGCGCGCAGTACGGCCTGCGTCTGCTCGATTGCCTGATCCAGGAGGACCGCGAGGTGCACTTCCTGATCTCCAAGGCCGCGCAGCTGGTGATGGCCACCGAGACCGACGTGGTGCTGCCGGCCAAGCCGCAGGCCATGCAGGCGTTCCTCTCGGAATACACCGGTGCCGCCGCCGGGCAGATCCGCGTGTTCGCCAAGGAGGACTGGATGGCGCCACCGGCCTCCGGCTCCGGCGCACCGACCGCCATGGTGGTGGTGCCATGCTCGACCGGCACGCTCTCGGCGATTGCCGCCGGCGCCTGCAACAACCTGATCGAGCGTGCCGCCGACGTCGCGCTCAAGGAACGTCGCCAGTTGATCCTGGTACCGCGTGAGGCCCCTTATTCGAGCATTCACCTTGAGAACATGCTCAAGCTATCCAACCTCGGGGTGACCATCCTGCCGGCCTCGCCGGGCTTCTATCACCAGCCGCAGACCATCGACGACCTGGTCGATTTCGTCGTAGCGCGCATCCTCAATCTGCTCAATATCCCGCAGGACATGCTGCCGCGCTGGGGCGAGCACCATATCGTCAGTGACGACTGAGATGATCGGCCGAGCGCTGCTACTTCTGGCGACGCTGAGCCAGCTCGGGGGCTGTGCCAGCGTGCGCACGCTGGATGCCGCCAAGCCCGGCGCACCGATCATCTATTCCGGCACACGCCTGGACTGGTACAGCCTCAACGGCGGTTGCTGCCCGATGGATCGTTTCGGTGCCATGCCGCCGAAATATCCCGCGCTGGATCTGCCCGCCAGCGCCCTGGTGGATACGCTGCTGTTGCCCTTCGCCGTGGCGGCGGAGCTGGGTGTCGGCCTCGGCGTGCGCGGCGGTCTTTGAGCGGCGCGCCTTATTACTGATCTGGGTTCAGGCTGGCCTCCCGTGCAGCAGGCATAATTTCCCCGTCTGCGGCACAAGGAGAACAGGTGTGAAAGACCGAACTCAGTTCCACATGAATTACTGGATGATCGCCATTCTGGTGTTCCTCGGCCTGCAGTACCTGCTGTCGATCCAGCAGGAGGTGGCGACCATCCCTTACAGCGAGTTCGAGCAGCACCTCAAGGAGGGCCGCGTCGAAGAGCTGGCGGTCACCGAGCGGCGCATCGAGGGCTTGCTGAAGGAGCCCTTGGCCAGCGGTCAGCGACGTTTCATCAGCAACCGCGTCGAGCCCCAGCTGGCCGAGCATCTGCAGCAGTACCCGGTGCGCTACACCGGCAAAGTGGAAAGCACGCTGGTGCGTGACCTGCTGTCGTGGATCGTGCCGGCCATACTCTTCTTCGGCATCTGGCTGTTCCTGCTAAAGCGCATCGGCAGCGGCCTGGGTGGCGGCGGCATGATGCAGATCGGCAAGAGCAAGGCGCGTGTCTATGTCGAGACCGACATGAAGGTGAGCTTCGCCGATGTCGCCGGCGTCGACGAGGCCAAGGACGAGCTCAAGGAAATCATCGAGTTTCTCCGCGATCCGCAAACCTATGGCCGCCTAGGCGGACGCATGCCCAAGGGCGTGCTGCTGGTCGGTCCACCCGGCACCGGCAAAACGTTGCTGGCGCGCGCCGTCGCTGGCGAGGCGAAGGTGCCGTTCTTCTCCATTTCCGGTTCCGAGTTCGTCGAGATGTTCGTCGGCGTCGGTGCCGCGCGGGTGCGCGATCTCTTCGAACAGGCGCGGGCCCAGGCGCCAGCGATCATCTTTATCGACGAACTGGACGCCCTCGGCCGCGCCCGCGGCGCCGGACCATTGTCCGGCGGGCATGACGAGAAGGAGCAGACGCTCAACCAGCTGCTGGTGGAAATGGACGGTTTCGATACCTCCAGCGGGCTGGTCCTGCTGGCCGCCACCAACCGACCGGAAATCCTCGACCCGGCGCTGCTGCGTGCCGGCCGTTTCGACCGTCAGGTGCTCGTCGATCGACCGGACAAGGTCGGGCGGGTTCAGATTCTCAATGTGCACCTGAAGAAATCGCGACTGGGCACCGATGTCGATCCGCAGGCCATCGCCGCGCTGACGCCGGGCTTTACCGGTGCCGATCTGGCCAATCTGGTCAATGAGGCGACGCTGCTGGCGACCCGGCGCAATGCCGAAGCGGTGGCCATGGAAGACTTCACCGCAGCCATCGAACGCATCATCGCCGGGCTGGAAAAGCGCAACCGCCTGCTCAACCCGCGCGAGCGGGAGATCGTCGCCTATCACGAGATGGGCCATGCGCTAGTGGCCATGGCGCTGCCAGGCGTCGATCCGGTGCACAAGGTGTCGATCATCCCGCGTGGCATGGGCGCGCTGGGCTACACCATCCAGCGCCCCATCGAGGATCGCTTCCTGATGACCCGCGACGAGCTGGAAAACAAGATGGCGGTATTGCTCGGCGGGCGTGCGGCGGAGTGGCTGGTGTATGCGCATCTGTCCACCGGTGCGGCGGACGATCTGGCCAAGGTCACCGATATCGCCCGCGCCATGGTGACGCGCTACGGCATGTCCAAGCGTCTCGGCCACCTGGCGCTGGAGCGTGAGCCGAACTCGTTCCTTGGCAACGAGGCGATGCTCGGCCTCAAGCCGCAGCATGACTATGCGGAGAGCACGGCAACCGCTATCGATGAGGAAGTGCAGGAGCTGGTGCAGTCTGCATTCCAGCGCAGCCTGGGGTTGCTTGAAGAACGACATGAATTGCTCGAGCGCTGTGCGCGGCGTTTGCTACAGCAGGAGACTCTGGATGCCGAGCAGTTGCGTGAGCTCAGTGCTGCTCCGACCAGTGATCCGGCGCAGACATCCCCTCAGGCCTGATGCGGCCTCAGGGCTGGCGAGTCAGTCGGGCTGGCGCTGGGCATGTTGCGCCAGCGCCCACTCGACATGCTCGCGTACCAGCTCCGAGGGGTCGTCGCGGCGCGCCTGGAGCGCTTCCAGCACCGGGATGCTTGACGGCGCGTTGCCCAGACCGACCGCCAGGTTGCGCAGCCAGCGCTGGTAACCGGCGCGGCGTAGCGGCGAACCCTCGGTGCGGCTGAGAAACTCCTCTTCCGTCCAGCGGAACAGGGTCGCCAGCTCGGCGTTGTCCAGGCTATGGCGTGGTTGAAAGTCGCTCTGCTCGGTGGGGCGGGCGAATCGGTTCCACGGGCAGACGATCTGGCAATCGTCGCATCCGAATACGCGGTTGCCGATCTTGTCGCGCAGCTCGACGGGGATCGCGCCTTTCAGCTCGATGGTGAGATAGGAAATGCAGCGTCGCGCATCGAGTAGCCGTTCGCCGACGAAGGCATCGGTGGGGCAGACGTCCAGGCAGGCGTGGCAGCTGCCGCAGTGATCGCGAGTCGTCGGTTCGTCGACCGGCAGCGCGATATCGACGAACAGTTCGCCGAGAAAGAACCAACTGCCCGCCTTGCGGTTGAGCAGCAGGGTGTTCTTGCCGATCCAGCCGAGACCGGCCTGCTGCCCGGCGGCCTTCTCCAGCACCGGCGCGCTGTCGACGAAGGCGCGAAAGCCGAACGGGCCGACCATCTGCTGAATGCGCTCGGCGAGCTGCTGGATGCGTTTGCGGATCAGCTTGTGGTAATCGCGGCCCAGCGCATAGCGTGACACATAGGCCTTCTCGGGACTTGCGAGCTGCTGCGTCATGCGCGTGTCGCCGGGCAGGTAGTCCATGCGCAGCGAGATCACCCTGAGCGTGCCCGGCACCAGTTCGTCCGGCCGCGAACGCTTGCTGCCGTGGGCGGCCATGTAGTCCATCTCGCCCTGATAACCGGCTGCCAGCCAGGCCTCCAGATGCGCTTCGTGCTCGCCGAGGTCGACATCGGTGATCCCCACCTGCTGGAAGCCGAGCTCACGCCCCCATTCCTTGATGGATTGGGCGAGGGCGGCGGGGTCGAGAGAGAGGCTGGACATTGGAGAGCGGCATGACAGGCGGGTGCGTATAATTCTGCCAGACATTCCGCCGCGATGATCCCTGCTCCGATGACCGATTCCCTGCCCGTCGCTCTGTATACCGCTGCCCAGGTGCGCGAACTCGATGCGCGCCTGATTGCCGCCGGCAATCCCGGTTTCGAATTGATGCAGCGTGCCGCTCATGCCGCATGGCGTGCGCTGCGTCGGCGCTGGCCGGATGCCGGGGCGGTTACCGTATTGGCCGGACGTGGCAATAACGCCGGCGATGGCTATCTGGTCGCGGCGCTGGCGCAGCGCTCCGGCTGGCAGGTGCGGGTGCTGGCGGTGGGCGATCCGCAAGCTTTGCAGGGCGATGCCGCGCAGGCCCTGGCCGAGGCACGGGCGAGCGGTGTGGTCGTCGAGCCCTGGCATGCCGAGGCGATGTTGCAGGGCGTGCTGGTGGATGCGCTACTGGGCACCGGCATTGCCGGTGATGTGCGCGAGCCATATGTCGCAGCGATCGAGGCGATCAATGCCAGTGCGCTACCGGTGCTGGCCATCGATCTGCCGTCCGGGCTCTGCGCCAACAGCGGGCGGGTGCTGGGTCACGCGGTGCGTGCCGATCTCAGTGTGACCTTCATCGGGCTCAAGCTCGGGCTGTTCACCGCGGACGGCCCGGATCGCGTCGGTACGTTGGTATTCGATGATCTGCAGGCCGATCCGCAGATCGTCAGTCAGGTCGCAGGCGACGCTGTACGCCTGGATCAGTCAACGTTGGTGCCTGTCGCGCCGCGCTCGCCGGTGGCGCACAAGGGCAGCTTCGGTCAGGTGCTGGTCATTGGCGGCGATCTGGGGACCGGCGGCGCCGCGCTGCTCAGCGCCGAGGCGGCGTTGCGCTGCGGCGCGGGCATGGTGACGCTGGCGACTCGTCCGGAACATGTCACCGCTTCGCTGGTACGACGCCCGGAAATCATGTGCAGTGGCGTCGAGTCGACCTATAGCCTGACCGCGCTGGTCGAGCGCGCCGATGTGCTGGTAGTCGGCCCGGGCCTGGGACAGGCGCCCTGGGGACGCAGCCTGCTGTCGCTGGCGGCGCAACATGAGTTGCCGCAGGTGTGGGACGCCGATGCGCTGAACCTGCTGGCGGCTGGCGGCATCGAATTGCCGGCGGCGAGCGTGATCACCCCGCACCCGGGCGAGGCTGCGCGGCTGCTGCAGTGCTCGGTAGCTGAAATCCAGGCTGATCGCCCCGCTGCGGCGCGTGCGCTGGCCCATCGCTACGCCTGCGTGGCACTGCTCAAAGGCGCCGGTACGCTGATCGCCGCCGCGGATGGTCGGCTGGCGCTGTGTGATCGCGGCCATCCGGCGATGGCCAGTGCCGGTTTGGGCGACGTGTTGGCCGGCGTGATCGGTGCGTTGCTGGCGCAAGACCTGACGCCATTCGACGCGGCCTGCCTGGGGGCGTGGTTACACGCCTCCGCTGGCGAGCGCTTGGGTGAGCAGGGGCGCGGACTCGCCGCCAGCGATCTGATTCCCGTGATTCGTCAGTTGCTCGAGGAGCAGTCGCCATGCCGGAAGTGAATCTGTATGCCGCAGACGAGGCTGCCATGCTCGCGCTGGGCGCACGCATCGCTCAGGCGACCGGCGGTCGTGGCGTCATCTATCTGCATGGCGACCTGGGTGCGGGCAAGACCACGTTGTCGCGCGGCCTGATTCGCGGCTTCGGTCATGCGGGCAAGGTCAAGAGTCCGACCTTCACATTGGTCGAACCCTACGAGTTGGGCGATGTGCAGGTTTACCACTTCGACCTGTATCGTCTGGTCGATCCCGAAGAACTGGAGTTCCTCGGCATCCGCGACTATTTCGAAGGCAATGCGCTGTGCCTGATCGAATGGCCGGAGCGCGGGGCCGGCATTTTGCCAAAGGCCGACATGGACATTACCATTGCACCGCATGAGGCCGGCCGTACGCTGCGCCTGTCGCCCCACACCGCGCGGGGTGAAGCCTGGTGTGTCGCCCTGACCGACGGAGAGCTATGAATAACATGGGTTTGGGTACGCGCATTCGCACCCTGATTGGTGGATTGGTGCTGTTGCTGATGGCAACCGACCTTCATGCCGCCAGCGATGTGCAGAGCGTGCGTCTGTGGCGTGCGCCGGACAACACCCGCCTGGTGTTCGATCTATCCGGCCCGGTCGAACACAAGATATTTACCCTTACCGCGCCCGATCGGCTGGTCATCGACGTGACCGGCGCGACGCTCAAGGCCGAGCTCGACAAGCTGCCGTTGAAGAACACGCCGGTCGCCTCTCTGCGCGCCGGCCAGCACGATGCCGACACACTTCGCGTGGTCGTCGATCTGCATGCGCCGGTAGCGCCGAAGAGCTTCAGTCTGGCGCCCAATCAGCAATACGGTCATCGCCTGGTGGTCGACCTCTTCGATCAGGCGACAGCCGCTCGCGCCGCGACCCAGCCGCCAGCCACCGCCACTCCGGCGACACCCGCCGCGCCGGTTTCCCCGACCCTGCCGGCGGTGAAGCTGCCGGCTACGGCGAGCAGTAAGCGCGACATCGTGATCGCCATCGACGCCGGTCATGGTGGCGAAGACCCCGGCGCGATTGGACCCGGCAAGATCTACGAGAAACACGTGGTACTGCAGATTTCCAAGGAACTGCAACGACAGATCAACGCCGACAAGGGTTTTCGAGCCGAGCTGGTGCGCACGGGCGACTACTTCATCCCGCTGCGCAAACGCACCGAGATCGCGCGCAAGAAGGGCGCCGACCTGTTCGTCTCGATCCATGCCGATGCCGCGCCGCGTTCGGCGGCCTACGGTGCCTCGGTGTTCGCCCTGTCCGACCGCGGTGCCACCTCGGAGACCGCGCGCTGGCTGGCCGACAGCGAGAACCGTTCCGACCTGATTGGCGGTGCCGGCAACGTCAGTCTCGGCGACAAGGACCAGATGCTTGCAGGTGTGCTGCTGGATCTGTCGATGACCGCCTCGTTGTCATCGAGCCTGAATGTCGGGCAGAAAGTATTGAGCAACATGGGGCGCATCACCCCGCTGCACAAGCGGCGAGTCGAGCAGGCGGGCTTCATGGTGCTGAAGTCGCCGGATATCCCGTCGATTCTGGTGGAGACCGGCTTCATCTCGAACCCGTCCGAGGCCAAGAAGCTGCAGACGGCGAGCCACCAGCAGTCGCTGGCGCGCTCGATCCACAGTGGCGTAAGGCAGTTCTTTCATGAGAATCCGCCGCCTGGAACCTATGTGGCCTGGTTGCGGGATTCCGGCAAGATCGCCAGTGCGCCGCGCGAGCACATCGTACGTTCCGGCGAGAGCCTGGCATTGCTCGCCCAGCGCTATCAGGTAAGCCTGACTTCCCTGCGCAGCGCCAACAATCTGCGCAATGACGTGATCAAGATCGGCCAGACGCTGAACATTCCCGCTACCACGCTGGCCTCGCAGCCATGAGCGAGGTGCCGCGCATCCAGCTGCTAAGTCCGCGGCTGGCGAACCAGATTGCCGCCGGCGAGGTGGTGGAGCGCCCGGCCTCGGTGATCAAGGAGCTGCTGGAAAATAGTCTGGATTCGGGCGCGCGACGCATCGATGTGGACATTGAGCAGGGCGGGGTCAAGCTGCTGCGAGTGCGCGACGACGGCTGCGGCATTCCGCCGGACGATCTGCCGCTGGCCTTGGCGCGTCACGCCACCAGCAAGATTCGTGATCTGGAAGACCTTGAACGGGTCATGAGTCTGGGTTTTCGGGGCGAAGCGCTGGCTTCGATCAGTTCCGTCTCGCGTCTGACCATGACTTCACGCACTGCCGATGCCAGCGAGGCCTGGCAGGTGGAGACCGAGGGGCGTGAAATGGAAGCGCGGGTGCAGCCCGCGGCGCATCCAGTGGGCACCTCGGTGGAGGTGCGCGATCTGTTCTTCAATACGCCGGCGCGACGCAAGTTTCTGCGCACCGAGAAGACCGAATTCGATCACCTTCAGGAAGTCATCAAGCGCCTGGCGCTGGCGCGTTTCGACGTGGCCTTCCATCTGCGCCACAACGGCAAGGTCGTGCTGGCGCTGCACCAGGCCGAAGACGATGCGGCGCGCGCGCGTCGTGTCGCTTCGGTATGCGGGCCGGCGTTCCTCGAGCAGGCGCTGCCCATCGAGATCGAGCGTAACGGCTTGCGACTGTGGGGCTGGGTCGGGCTGCCGACCTTCTCGCGCAGTCAGGCGGACCTGCAGTATTTCTACGTCAACGGGCGCATGGTTCGCGACAAGCTGGTGGCCCATGCGGTACGCCAGGCCTATCGCGATGTGCTGTTCAACGGCCGGCACCCGACATTCGTGCTGTTCCTCGATGTCGACCCGGCGGTGGTGGACGTCAACGTGCACCCGACCAAGCATGAAGTGCGCTTCCGCGACAGCCGCATGGTGCATGACTTCCTTTACGGAACGCTGCATCGCGCGCTGGGGGATGTGCGGCCGGAAGATCAGCTCGCGGCACCGGCCAGCGTCACTCCGATGACGCAGGTTTCCGGACTGGCCGCTGGCGAGTTCGCCGGGCAGAACGAAATGAGTCTGGCGGCCAGCGTGCTTGAGCGGCCCCAGGGTGATACGTCGTCCTGGCGCGGCGCAGGGGCCGGTTATCACGCGCCACGGCCAGCTTCGGCCGGCTATACCGCCGAAACTCAGGGTGCTTATCGCGAGTTCTTCACGCCGTTGCCCGAAAGCGGTCCCGCGGCACTGCCGGCGAGTCAGGATGACGTGCCGCCGCTGGGGTATGCGCTTGCGCAGCTCAAGGGCGTCTACATCCTCGCCGAAAATGCCCAGGGCATGGTGTTGGTTGACATGCACGCCGCTCACGAACGCATCACCTATGAGCGACTGAAAACCGCCATGGCCAGCGAAGGCTTGCGCGGGCAACCATTGCTGGTGCCTGAGTCGATTGCGCTGAGTCAGCGTGAAGCCGACTGCGCCGAAGAGCACGGGCAATGGTTTCAGATGCTGGGTTTCGAGCTGCAACGACTGGGGCCGGAAACCTTGGCTATTCGACAGATCCCGTCGCTGCTCAAGCAGGCCGAAGCGACCCGGCTGGTCCGCGACGTGTTGGCCGATCTGCTTGAGTACGGCACCAGTGACCGTATTCAGGCCCATCTGAACGAGCTGCTGGCGACCATGGCGTGTCATGGCGCAGTGCGCGCCAACCGGCGGCTGACGGTGCCCGAGATGAACGCCTTGCTGCGCGATATGGAACATACCGAGCGCAGCGGGCAGTGCAATCACGGGCGTCCGACCTGGACGCAGCTCGGCATGGACGAACTGGACAAGCTGTTCCTGCGCGGTCGCTGAGCAGCCTTGGCGGCGAGCCGTGCTTGCAGCCGACCGCCTGCCGCCGGAAACTATGCGGCCAAGACCGTCGAGCTTCCTGATGTCCGCTCTCCCTCCTGCCATCTTCCTCATGGGCCCCACTGCGTCGGGCAAGACCGATCTTGCGTTGGAACTGGCGCGCTTGCTGCCCTGCGAGCTGATCAGTGTCGATTCGGCGCTGGTCTATCGCGGCATGGATATCGGCACGGCAAAGCCGTCGGCTGAGGTGTTGGCCGAGTTTCCCCATCGTCTGGTGGACATCCTCGACCCGGCCGAGAGCTACTCGGCTGCAGAGTTCAGCGCAGATGCCCTGGCGGCCATGGCCGAGATCAGCGCGGCTGGCCGAATTCCTCTGCTGGTTGGCGGCACCATGTTGTATTTCAAGGCGTTGCAGGAAGGACTCGCCGATATGCCGGCAGCTGACCCGTTGCTACGTGCCGAGCTCGAGGCGCTGGCTGCGACGCAAGGGTTGCAGGTGCTGCACGATCAGTTGGCCCAGGTGGATCCGGAGTCGGCAGCGCGCATTCATCCTAACGATCCGCAGCGGCTGGTACGCGCGCTAGAGGTATATCGCGTCAGCGGCTTGACCATGAGCGAGCACCGCGCCCGACAAAGGTCGCAAAAAGCCGTCGCAGACGCTCCAGGCTCAGGAGTCTTGCCTTATACTGTCGCGCAACTGTGCATCGCCCCCGCACAACGCCACATCTTGCATGAACGCATCGAGAGACGTTTCCTGCACATGGTTGAACAGGGCTTTGTCGAAGAGGTCGAAGCCCTGAGGAATCGGGGTGATCTGCACCTTGGCATGCCGTCGATTCGAGCGGTTGGTTATCGTCAGGTCTGGGAATATCTGGACGGATCATCGACCCGAGAGGAAATGGTGGAGCGCGGCATCATCGCAACCCGGCAACTGGCCAAACGGCAGTTCACCTGGTTGCGAAGCTGGGGGGAGATGCACTGGCTGGACAGTTTGTCCCGCGACAATCTGCCGCGCGCATTGAAATACCTGCAATCGCTCTCCATATTGAGCTGACACTGCGAATTGACCGTCTATTCTCAGACAAGTGGATCGTCGGTTGTACTTTTAGAACACTAATGAAAACAGATCCTCTAAGGAGTGCGGCACATGTCAAAAGGGCATTCGCTACAAGACCCTTACCTCAACACACTGCGTAAGGAACGCGTCCCGGTTTCCATCTATCTGGTCAACGGCATCAAGCTGCAAGGCCAGATCGAATCCTTCGACCAGTTCGTCATTCTTCTGAAAAACACCGTCAGCCAGATGGTCTACAAGCACGCCATCTCCACTGTGGTTCCGGGCCGCCCTGTGCGCCTGCCGACCGCTGGTGATGCCGAGCAATCCGAGTCGAGCAACGACTGAGGTAGGTTTCTTTGTTCTTCGAACGTCCCGGTGGTGGTGAGCGGGCTATCCTGGTGCACCTGGACGGCCAGGACCCCGCGGCGCGCGAGGACCCTCAGGAATTCCAGGAGCTGGCGCGCTCGGCAGGCGCCGAGGCGGTTGGCTTCGTCAATGTCGCCCGGCATCAGCCGTCCGCCAAGTTCCTGATCGGCAGTGGCAAGGTCGAGGAGCTGCATGACCTCGTCAAGGATGGCGAGGCCGAGTTGGTGATCTTCAATCACACCCTGACGCCTAGCCAGGAGCGCAACCTCGAGCGAGCGCTCGAATGTCGCGTGCTGGATCGCACCGGTCTGATTCTGGATATCTTCGCCCAGCGCGCACGCACCCATGAAGGCAAGCTACAGGTCGAACTGGCCCAGCTTGAGCACATGAGTACGCGCCTGGTTCGCGGCTGGACTCACCTTGAGCGACAGAAGGGCGGTATCGGTCTGCGTGGCCCAGGTGAAACCCAGCTGGAAACCGACCGCCGCTTGCTGCGTGTGCGCATCCGGCAAATCAAGCAGCGTCTGGAAAAGGTCCGCGGTCAGCGCGAGCAGGCCCGTCGCGGGCGTCGTCGTGCCGATATACCCTCCGTGTCGCTGGTTGGTTATACCAACGCCGGCAAATCCACCTTGTTTAATGCGCTGACCGAGTCGGATGTGTACGCGGCCAATCAGCTGTTCGCCACGCTCGATCCGACGTTGCGGCGGCTTGAGCTGGATGATGTCGGGCCGGTGGTGCTGGCCGACACCGTGGGTTTCATCCGTCATCTGCCACACAAGTTGGTGGAGTCCTTCAGGGCTACGCTGGAAGAGTCCAGCAACGCCGATCTTCTCTTGCATGTCATCGATGCGCACGAGCCAGAGCGCGATCAGCAGATCGAGCAGGTGCTGGCGGTGCTCGGTGAGATCGGCGCCAACGAGTTGCCGATGCTCGAGGTCTACAACAAGGTTGACCTGATGGAGGGCATTGAGCCGCAGATTCAGCGCGACGCCGATGGCAAGCCGCAGCGTGTCTGGGTGTCCGCTCGTGATGGATTGGGGCTGGATCTGGTGCGCCAGGCCATTGCCGAGCTGCTGGGCAACGATCTGTTTGTCGGGACGCTGCGCCTGCCACAGCGGCTCGGGCGGCTGCGGGCGCAGTTCTTCGAGCTCAGCGCGGTGCAGCGGGAAACGCATGATGACGAGGGTGGCAGCCTGCTGGAAGTTCGCTTGCCAAGAATCGAATTGAATCGCTTGATCAGTCGCGAAGGGTTGCGGGTGGATGAGTTCATCGAGCAACACACTTTGCAATAAAGCCTCTAGTGGCAATTTTGCCGGTAGTTCGGGGCTTTCTGTAGCATTGGTGGGCGCGCCGTGGGCGCGCCTTTAGCTTTATTTGAATGGAGAGCGCTATGGCTTGGAATGAGCCGGGTGGCAACTCGAACAACCAGGATCCCTGGGGCAGTGGTGGCGGTGGCCGTCGCGGTGGTGGCGGTGGCGACCAGAAAGGCCCGCCGGATCTCGATGAGGCTTTCCGCAAGCTGCAGGACAGCCTGAACGGCATGTTCGGTGGCAAGAAGCGTGGCGGCGGCAGCAATTTCGGTGGCAGCGGCAAGCGCGGCGGCTTCGGTCTGGTTTGGATTGCCCTGGTCGTGCTGCTGGCCGTCTGGCTGTTCAATGCGATCTATATCGTCGACGAGCAGGAGCAGGCCGTCGTGCTGCGCTTCGGCAAGTATCACGAGACGGTCGGGCCGGGCCTGAACATCTACTTCCCGCCGATCGATCGCAAGTTCCAGGAAAACGTCACCCGCGAGCGTTCTTACAGCAAGCAGGGGCAGATGCTCACCGAGGATGAGAACATCATCGAGGTGCCGCTCACCGTTCAGTACAAGATCAGCAATCTTCAGGCGTTCGTGCTCAATGTCGATCAGCCTGAAGTAAGCCTGCAGCATGCGACCGACAGCGCCGTGCGGCATGTGGTGGGTTCGACCGCCATGGATCAGGTGCTGACTGAAGGTCGTGAAGTGATGGCTGGCGAGGTCAAGGAGCGCTTGCAGCGTTTCCTCGACAATTACGCCACAGGCATCGTCGTCACCCAGGTCAACCTGCAGAGCGCAGCTGCGCCGCGTGAGGTGCAGGAAGCGTTCGATGACGTGATTCGCGCGCGTGAAGACGAGCAGCGTGAGAAGAACCAGGCTGAGTCGTACGCCAATGGCGTGATTCCCGAAGCCCGCGGTCAGGCCCAGCGCATGCTGGAAGAAGCCAGTGGTTACCGCGACGCGGTGATTTCCCGCGCTCAGGGTGAGGCGGATCGCTTCAGCAAGCTGGTCGCCGAATATCGCAAGGCGCCGGAAGTGACGCGCGAGCGCCTGTATCTGGAAACCATGCAGGAAGTCATGAGCAATACCAGCAAGGTCATGGTGAGTGGTGACAGCGGGCAGAACCTGCTCTATCTGCCGCTGGACAAGATGATCAACAGTCGTGGTGCGAGCACGCCGGCTCCGGCCGGGGTTGCGTCGGGCGCGGCTACCCAGGGCACCCGTCTGCCGCCGGAGCTGGATCCGCGTGAAGTTCGTACGAGGGAGAGCCGCTGATGAGCAATAAATCCCTTACCGCCCTGATCGTGGGCGTTGTGGCGGCAATCGTTCTGTGGAACAGCTTCTACATCGTCTCGCAGACCGAGCGTGCAGTCCTGCTGCGCTTCGGCCGCATCGTCGAGCCTGATGTGAAGCCTGGCCTGCACATGAAGATTCCGTACGTGAACTCGGTGCGCAAATTCGATGCGCGACTGCTGACACTGGATACCACGACTTCCCGTTTCCTGACCCTGGAAAAGAAAGCGCTGATGGTCGACTCCTACGCCAAGTGGCGTGTGGATGATGCCGAGCGCTTCTACACCGCGACCTCGGGGATGAAGCAGATTGCCGATGAGCGCCTGGCTCGCCGTCTGGAGGCGGCGTTGCGTGACCAGTTCGGTAAGCGCACGTTGCACGAGTCCGTGTCCGGTCAGCGTGACGAGCTGATGGCTCAGGTCACAACCAGCCTGAACCGCGCCGCTCAACAGGAGCTGGGCATCGAAGTGGTCGATGTGCGCGTCAAGGGCATTGATCTGCCGCGGGAAGTCAATCGCAGCGTGTTCGAGCGGATGAGCTCTGAGCGTGAGCGTGAGGCTCGTGAGCATCGCGCCAAAGGTAAAGAGCTAGCCGAAGGTATCCGTGCCGACGCCGATCGTCAGCGCCGTGTCCTGCTGGCCGAGGCGTTCCGCGAGGCTGAGGAGCTGCGCGGTGATGGCGATGCTCAGGCTGCTGCCATCTATGCCGCGGCGTATGGTCAGGATCAGGAGTTCTATGCCTTCCATCGCAGTCTGCAGGCTTATCGCGAGAGCTTCTCCAGCAAGGAAGACGTGTTGGTGCTCGATCCGAAGAGCGATTTCTTCCGTTATCTGGAAAAGAGCAACTAGTTGATGGCGAGATGAAGGTTCCCCGGCGGCACGGCCGTGCCGTCGGGTGACCGTTAGAGAAAAGATTGCTATGATCCGCCAGCCGGGAAAATCCCGGCTTTTTTGCGTCTGTGCCCTTGAGGTCGCAGGCTATCCCAGGCATGCAGCGGTCATGCCGATCCCTTCACAGGGCATGGCTCGGATGCCATGGTTCGAATACAACTGCACGCGACCGAAGGCCGGCTAAGGCTGCTGCCGCGGTTTTCGTCTGGGCTTACCGGAACGAGAGGTGATTTCGCGAATGGCAACGGTAGACCGCTGGCTTTTGCCAGATGGCATCGAAGAGGTGCTGCCGCCGGAGGCGGCGCGTATCGAAACGGCGCGTCGGCGCGTGCTGGACCTGTTCCAGTGCTGGGGCTACGAGCTGGTCATCACCCCGCACGTGGAGTTTCTCGAGTCGTTGCTCACCGGTTCCGGGCAGGATCTGGATCTGCGTACGTTCAAGGTCATCGACCCGCTTTCCGGTCGCCAGATGGGGCTGCGGGCTGATATCACGCCACAAGTGGCCCGGGTCGACGCGCATACCCTGCGTCGCGAAGGTCCCAGTCGCCTGTGCTATGCCGGTAGTGTGTTGCATGCCAAGCCGCAGGCGCTTTCCACCTCGCGCAGCCCTATCCAGTTGGGGGCTGAGCTGTATGGTGATGCGTCTGCTGCCAGTGATATCGAGGTCATCAGTCTGATGCTGGAAATGCTCGAGCTTGCCGAGGTGCCGGATGTGCATATGGATCTCGGGCATGTGGGCATCTATCGCGGTCTGGCCAAGGCTGCCGGGCTGAGCGGCGAAGCCGAGCAGCGGTTGTTCGATGCGCTGCAGCGCAAGGCGATGGACGAGATTGCCGAGCAGACTGCTGCGCTCGATCCTGCATTGACCGGCATGCTGCGCGCGCTGGCGCGGCTGTGCGGCGGACGGGAAGTGCTCGATCAGGCGCGTATGGCGCTGGCGGCTGCGCCCGCCGAGGTGCGGGCCGCGCTGGAAACGCTGACGGCCATTGCCGATCAGCTGGCGGCGCGTTATCCGGATGTGCCGCTGTATTTCGATTTGGGCGAGTTGCGTGGCTATCACTACCATACTGGAGTGGTGTTCGCGGTGTTCGTACCCGGCGTCGGTCAGTCGATCGCGCAGGGTGGTCGTTATGACGACATTGGTGCCGACTTCGGTCGCGCACGCCCGGCGACGGGTTTCTCCACCGACCTGAAGACGCTGGTCAGTCTGGGCAGTGCTGATCTTTCCGCGCCTGTGTCGGGCGTTTGGGCGCCGCAAGACGGCGAACCGGGTCTGTGGGATGCGGTCCGTCAGCTGCGGCGTCAGGGTGAGCGCGTGGTGCAAGCCCTTGATGGGCAGTCGCGAGCCGATGCTGCGCAGCTCGGCTGCGACCGGCAATTGCAATTGAAGGATGGTGTCTGGACGGTGGCTTCGCTGGCGTCCTGATGGTTGTGGCGCCGCGCTGCGGCGCTGGCCTGGTTTCGATTATCGCCGGTTGCGACCGGCATGCTTCGCCGAAGAGGACAGAGGGTTATGGGTAAGAACGTCGTGGTCCTGGGCACCCAGTGGGGTGATGAGGGCAAGGGCAAGATCGTCGATCTGCTGACCGATCAGGCGGCTGCGGTCGTGCGTTACCAGGGCGGCCACAATGCCGGACATACCCTGGTCATCGACGGTGAGAAGACCGTGCTGCACCTGATTCCGTCCGGCATCCTGCGTGACAATGTGCAGTGTCTGATCGGCAACGGCGTGGTGGTCGCTCCCGATGCGCTGCTGCGTGAGATCACCAAGCTGGAAGAAAAGGGCGTGCCGGTACGCGAGCGCCTGCGCATCAGTCCGTCCTGCACGCTGATCCTGCCGTACCACGTGGCGCTGGATCAGGCGCGTGAGGCTTCGCGCTCGGAAGGCAAGATCGGCACGACGGGTCGTGGCATTGGCCCGGCTTACGAGGACAAGGTTGCACGTCGCGGCCTGCGCATTGCTGACCTGTTCAACCCGGAGCGCTTCGCGGTCAAGCTGCGCGAGCTGCTGGAATACCACAACTTCGTGCTACAGAACTTCTACAAGGTCGAGCCGGTTGATTTCCAGAAGACCCTAGATGAGGCGCTCGGCTACGCGGAAATCCTCAAGCCGTTGATCACCGATGTCACCGCCCGCCTGCACGAGCTGCGCAAGCAGGGCGCCTGCATCATGTTCGAGGGCGCGCAGGGCTCGCTGCTGGACATCGACCATGGCACCTATCCCTACGTCACCAGCTCCAGCACCACTGCCGGCGGCACTGCCACCGGTTCGGGCTTCGGTCCGCTGTATCTGGATTACATTCTCGGTATCACCAAGGCATACACCACGCGCGTGGGTTCCGGTCCGTTCCCGACCGAGCTGTTCGATGATATCGGTGCTCGCCTGGCCGAGCGCGGTCACGAGTTCGGTTCCACTACCGGTCGTGCGCGGCGCTGTGGCTGGTTCGATGCAGTGATCCTGCGTCGTGCCATCGAGATCAACAGTATATCCGGCATCTGCCTGACCAAGCTCGACGTGCTTGATGGTCTGGAAACCATCCGCATATGTGTCGGTTACAAGGATCGTAACGGCGATGTTCTGGTTGACGCGCCGACCGATGCGGACAGCTATGACGGCCTGCAGCCGGTATACGAAGAGATGCCGGGCTGGAGCGAGTCGACTGTTGGTGCGAAGACCCTTGATGAGCTGCCCGCGAATGCGCGCGCGTACATCAAGCGTCTCGAGGAGCTGGTCGAGGCGCCGGTGGATATCATCTCCACCGGCCCGGATCGCAACGAAACCATTGTGCTGCGCCACCCTTACGCCTGATCTAGGCTGCAGGTACAAAAAGACCGCCTTCGGGCGGTCTTCTTTTGTCTGGCGTGGCCGGCTATCGGAAGGGGTAGTTCAATCAGTTGCTCGCCGAAACGAAAAAACCGAGCCAGAGGCTCGGTTTTTTCTTGAAGAGTGGTGCCCAGGAGAAGACTCGAACTTCCACGGTGTTGCCACCGCTAGGACCTGAACCTAGTGCGTCTACCAATTCCGCCACCTGGGCACATTGCGATGATCGCTCACCGACTTTTTGCCATTTCACCGATCAGATCGGTCGAAGTCGGCTTCTTCGTCTTGCATGAGACTCGCCATGTCGCAGCGGGCTTCATTTGAATAAGTGGTGCCCAGGAGAAGACTCGAACTTCCACGGTGTTGCCACCGCTAGGACCTGAACCTAGTGCGTCTACCAATTCCGCCACCTGGGCACTAGAAACGATGATACTAAGCCGTTTCCGTGTTACAACGTCTGCCAGACATTGTGGGCGCGAACTATACGGCTGAGGTTTGGCCTTGTAAACCCCTGATGGTGAAAAATAATTCGCGTGAAAGCTGCCGTCCGGGAGCGATTCGCGCTTCAATAGAAGAAGGGCGTTCTGGCCCTATAAATGAATGAAAGGTGACATCTCTTAATGGCCGATTGGCAATCCCTCGATCCCGAGGCCGCTCGTGAAGCGGAAAAGTACGACAACCCCATTCCCAGTCGCGAGCTGATTCTCCAGCATCTCGGTGAGCGCGGCTCCCCGGCGGCCCGCGAAGAGCTGGTTGAAGAGTTCGGGCTGGTGTCCGAAGAAGATATCGAAGCGCTGCGTCGCCGCCTGCGAGCGATGGAGCGCGATGGTCAGCTAATCTACACCCGGCGCGGCGCCTATGCCCCGGTGGACAAGCTGGACCTGGTCTGCGGTCGCGTCAGTGGGCACCGCGACGGCTTCGGCTTTCTCATCCCGGATGACGGCAGCGATGACCTGTTTCTCAGCCCCGCGCAGATGCGCCTGGTGTTCGACGGCGACCGCTGTCTGGCGCGCGTTGCCGGGCTTGATCGGCGTGGGCGTCGTGAGGGCGCGATCGTTGAAGTGATCAGTCGGGCGCACGAAAGCATCGTTGGTCGCTACCACATTGAGAGCGACGTCGGTTTTGTCATTCCTGACAACCCGAAAATCCAGCAGGAAGTGCTGGTGACGCCGGGCCGCGCGCTCGACGCCAAACCGGGGCAGTTTGTCGAGGTCAAGATCACTCACTGGCCGACCCAGCGCTTCCAGCCGCAGGGCGACATCGTCGAGGTGATCGGCAACTACATGGCGCCGGGCATGGAAATCGACGTGGCGCTACGCAGCTTCGATATCCCGCATGTCTGGCCGGAAGCGGTGCTGAAGGAAGCGTCCCGGCTGAAGCCCGAGGTCGAGGAAAAGGACAAGCACAAGCGCGTCGATCTGCGCCATCTACCGTTCGTGACCATCGATGGTGAAGACGCGCGCGACTTCGACGATGCGGTCTATTGCGAGAAGCCTGGCGGCTGGAAGCTCCTGACAGGAGGTTTCCGCCTGTATGTCGCCATTGCCGACGTGTCGCACTACGTCAAGGTCGACTCGGCGCTCGACAAGGAGGCCGTGGTTCGCGGCAACTCGGTGTACTTCCCTGAGCGGGTAGTGCCCATGCTGCCTGAGCAGCTTTCCAACGGGCTCTGTTCGCTGAATCCGCAGGTCGATCGCCTAGCCATGGTCTGCGAGATCACGCTGAGCAAGTCGGGAAAGATGACCGACTACCAGTTCTACGAGGCGGTGATTCATTCCCATGCGCGACTGACCTACAACAAGGTCAGCGCGATGCTGGAGCAGCCCAAGTCAGCTGAAGGCAAGCGGCTGAGCGGGGAGTACGCCGAAGTGTTGCCGCATCTCAAGCAGCTCTATTCGCTCTACAAGGTGCTGCTCAAGGCGCGTCATACCCGCGGCGCGATCGATTTCGAGACCCAGGAAACGCGTATCGTCTTCGGTGCCGATCGCAAGATTGCCGAGATCAAGCCGACCGAGCGCAACGATGCGCACAAGCTGATCGAGGAGTGCATGCTCTGCGCCAACGTCGCCACGGCGGCATTCCTGCAGAAGCATGAGATCCCAGCGCTTTATCGTGTCCACGATGCGCCGCCGCTGGAGCGCCAGGAAAAGCTGCGCGCCTTTCTCGGTGAACTGGGTCTCTCGTTGCACAAGGGCAAGGAAGGTCCGACGCCGAAGGATTACCAGGCGCTGCTGGAGCAGATTCAGGGGCGCCCGGATTTCCATGTGATCCAGACGGTCATGCTGCGCTCGCTGAGTCAGGCCGTATACAGCGCCGAGAACAATGGTCACTTTGGCCTGAACTACGAGGCTTACGCCCACTTCACTTCGCCAATCAGGCGCTATCCCGATCTGCTAGTGCACCGCGCCATTCGCAGTGTCATCCGCTCCCGTCGAGACACCCCTCATGTGCGCCGTGAAGGCGCCACCAGCATGCCCAAGGCGCGAATCTACCCGTACGACGAAGCCGCGCTGGAGCAGCTGGGCGAGCAATGCTCGATGACCGAGCGACGCGCCGACGAAGCTACCCGCGACGTCACTAACTGGCTCAAGTGCGAGTTCATGAAGGATCGTGTCGGCGAGGCCTTCCCTGGTGTGATTACTGCGGTGACTGGTTTCGGCCTGTTCGTCGAGCTGACCGACATCTACGTAGAAGGACTGGTGCATGTCACTGCCATGCCGGGCGACTACTACCACTTCGATCCGTTGCACCACCGCTTGTCCGGTGAGCGCAGTGGGCGCAGTTTCCGTCTCGGCGACAGCGTCGAGGTGCGCGTCATGCGCGTCGATCTGGATGAGCGCAAGATCGATTTCGAGCTGATCGGTGGTGGTACCAAGTCTGCTCCGGGGCAGCGTGACGGTGCGAGCCGTGGACGCGAGCCGGGCAATGCCGATGTGCGCAAGAGTCGAGAGCTGAAGAAGGCATTGCTCGCCGAGGCGAAGGGCGGCAGGAAGGGCAAGAGCGAGAAGGCGGCGGGCGGGAGCAAGTCGCGATCAGGCTCGGCCAAGCCGAAATCTGCAGCCAAGTCAGGTGACAAACCCACCGGCTCGAGTGGCGGTGCCAGAAAGCGCAAGGCCAAGTCATGAGTCAGCTGGAAAAGATCTACGGCCTGCACGCTGTCGAGGCATTGCTGCGCCATCATCCCAAGCGCGTCAAGCAGGTATGGCTGGCAGAGGGGCGCGGTGATCCGCGCGCCCAGATGGTGATCGAGCTGGCTGCTCAGGCACGTGTGAGGGTCGGGCAGTGTGAGCGGCGGGAGATGGATGCCTGGGTCGAAGGCGTGCATCAGGGTGTGGTCGCCGAGGTGAGCCCCAGTCAGGTATGGGGTGAGGCCATGCTCGAGGAATTGCTTGATCGCGCCGATGGCCCGCCGCTGCTGTTGGTGCTGGATGGTGTGACGGATCCGCACAACCTCGGTGCCTGTCTGCGCACCGCGGACGCGGCGGGTGCGCTCGCCGTGATCGTGCCGAAAGACAAATCGGCCACTCTCAATGCCACCGTGCGCAAGGTTGCCTGCGGTGCGGCGGAAGTGATTCCGCTGGTCGCCGTGACCAACCTTGCGCGTACGCTGGAGAAGCTGCAGCAGCGTGGATTATGGGTCGTGGGGACGGCGGGCGAAGCCGAGCAATCACTCTACGATCAGGATCTCACCGGGCCCATCGTGCTTATCATGGGCGCCGAGGGTCGCGGTATGCGGCGCCTGACGCGTGAACACTGTGATTATCTGGTGCGCCTGCCCATGGCCGGCAGCGTCAGCAGTCTGAACGTTTCTGTGGCGACCGGCGTATGCCTGTTCGAGGCGCTGCGTCAGCGCAAGAGCGCCAAGGTCGCTGGCTGAACACCTGACCTGCTGATCTGAAACCGATTGACCTTTTTGTGGTCAATCGGTGTCCAGGCCCGTCCGCGGATAGCGGCTTCTCGTCATATTTTGCTTGAGGGCTCCGGGTGCTGCCGGAGCCTTGCTGGGTTAGCTACGCGGCGTCAGGCTCGTACCATGGAGGTTGTATGCAGCAGCGCCCGTCTTTCGAAAGTCTGTTCCGGCTATCCCCGAATGCTTATGTCCTGCTTGATCGTGACCTGGTCATTCTGGATGCGAATGCAGCTTACCTGACGCTTACCGGGCGAAAACTGACGGATATCCAGGGTCAGCGCCTTCATGAAGCTTTCGCTGCCGATCCGCTCAGTCCCGAGATGACCCGAGTGCAAGAGTTGCTCGATTCGTTTGCGCGGGTGCTCAGCCGCAAGGCAGTCGATACGTTGCCGGTAATTCGTTACTCCATCGCGCGACAAACGCCGCTTGGCCCGGTTTACGAGGATCGTTACTGGAGCGCCACGCACACGCCAATCCTGGATGAGCAGGGAGAGGTCGTTGCGATTCTGCAGCACACCTCGGACATTACCGAGCTGCAGGCAATGAAAGACTCGTTGAGTCAGGCGGCAGCCGGTCTGCAGCCCTTGCAGCAGTTGGAACAAGGCGTAATGTGCCGTGCCAGGCTGCTGCAGTCCGAAGGCGAGCAGCTGCGCCGTCTGTTCGCGCAGGCGCCTGGGTTCGTCTGCTTTCTGCGCGGCCCTGATCATGTATATGAACTGGTCAATGATGCCTATCGGCAGGTCACCGGGCACCGTCAGCTGCTTGGCAAGACGGTTCGCGAGGGATTGCCCGAGATCGAGGGGCAGGCCCTCATCGGTCTGCTCGACGAGGTCTATCGCACCGGTCAGCCGTATGTCGGCAAACGTGTATCGCTGTTCCTGAGACGGCATCCGGACAAGGAGCCACAGGAAGCGATTCTGGATTTCGTTTTGCAGCCGATCGTCGAGAACGACGGCGGGGTCATTGGCATCTTCGTTCAAGGGCAGGATGTGACCGAGCAGCAGCGCAACGAGGCGGAGCTGCAGCGTTATCGCGATCACCTGGAAGAGCTGGTCCGTGAGCGAACCCTGGCGCTGCAGCAAAGTGAGGCCGAGCGACAGGTGGCCGAGCAGGCCCTGCAGCAGGCTCAGCGGTTGGAGGCAGTGGGCAAGCTGACTGGTGGCATCGCGCACGACTTCAACAACATGCTGCAGATCATTGGAGGCAACCTGCAGCTGCTGCGGCGTGGTCTCGGTAGCGATCAGACTGCAGCGCGACGGTTGGACTCGGCCGTCAGCGGGGTCGAGAAGGGTGCGCGTCTGGCGTCGCAGCTGCTGGCTTTCGCCAGTCGCCAGCCATTGTTGCCGCGCCAGGTGCACTTGCCGGAGCTGCTTGAGCAGATGCACGAGCTGCTAAATGGGGCGTTGGGTTCGGCGGTACAGCTGGAGCTGGAGGTGCTGGGCGAGCCATGGCCGGTGTTCGCCGATGTCGGCAATCTGCAGAGCGTAGTGTTGAACCTCGCTTCCAACGCGCGCGATGCGATGGCGGGTAGCGGGCGTGTGGTGCTGCGTCTGGAGAATCGCCAGCTGGGCGAGGATGCGCCTGGCAACTCGCGTGGCGATTACGTCCTGCTCAGTGTCATCGACGAGGGCGGCGGCATGAGTGACGACGTGCGCGCAAGGGCATTCGAACCCTTCTTCACCACCAAGCAGGACAGCAATGCCTCCGGTCTCGGCTTGAGCATGGTTTATGGATTCGTCAAGCAGAGCGGTGGCTTCGTTACGCTGGAGAGCGGCGAGTGCGGTGGTACCGCCGTGCATGTGCATTTGCCGCGCTGCGTCGATGACGGGCAGCGGCAGGGCGCGGGAGGTGAACTCTCGGCAGGTCCGGCCAAAGCGGTGGCGGGCGACCCGCAGCCTGACGATGTCGTGGAAAAACCCGTGGCCGATGATGCCAGTCTGAAGATCCTCTTCGTCGAGGATGACCCGACCCTGCGCATGCTTACCGGTGAAGTGATGATGGAGCTAGGGCATCAGGTCGTCGCAAGCGAGACAGCGGAAGAGGCCCTGGAGGCGCTGGGGCAGCAGCCTTTCGACGTGCTGCTGACGGATGTCGGCCTAGCCGGGATGAGCGGAATCGATCTGGCGCGTGAAGCTAGTGCGCGTCACCCGAGGTTATCGCTGGTGATCGCCTCGGGCTATGCGGTCAATGCTTCGGATGTGGGTCTCGATCGGTTGCGTACCATGCTAAAGCCGTACGATATCCACCAGGTTCGCGAGCTGCTCGATGGTATTCGCGCCGAGCGTGCGGCGCTGCGCAACTGAATGTCTAAAGCTGGTTAAATATTCACCAGTTTGCCTTGCGCCGCTGTCAGCCCTTCTCTAGAATGGCGCCCCTTGCCTGGACGGCAGGCGTTTGCGCGCCTACCTGCAAGCAAGACAACAAGTCATTCACTCCTTGCCTGACCGCTTAGTCGGCAGGCTGCAACCCGTAAGGAGCAATTATGCGTCATTACGAAATCATCTTTCTGGTTCACCCGGACCAGAGCGAGCAGGTCGGCGGCATGGTGGAGCGTTACACCAAGCTGATCGAAGAAGACGGTGGCAAGATTCACCGCCTGGAAGATTGGGGCCGTCGTCAGCTGGCTTACGCCATCAACAACGTGCACAAGGCTCACTATGTGATGCTGAACGTCGAGTGCAGTGGCAAGGCCCTGGCCGAGCTGGAAGACAACTTCCGCTACAACGACGCCGTCATCCGTAACCTGATCATTCGTCGCGACGAAGCCGAGACCGAACAGTCTGAAATGCTCAAGGCCGAGGAAAACCGTAGCGAGCGCCGCGAGCGTCGTGATCGCCCTGACAACACTGACGGCTCTAACGAGAGCGACAGTGACAGCGATAACAACGCTGACGAGTAATCCACGGATCTATTGAGGAGCCTATTTTCATGGCACGTTTTTTCCGTCGTCGTAAGTTCTGCCGTTTCACCGCCGAAGGCGTGAAAGAGATCGACTACAAAGATCTCAACACCCTGAAGGCCTATATCTCCGAGACCGGCAAGATCGTTCCTAGCCGTATCACCGGAACCAAGGCACGTTATCAGCGTCAGCTGGCTACCGCTATCAAGCGCGCCCGCTACCTGGCCCTGCTGCCCTACACCGACAGCCACGGCCGTTGATCCGGCTGGTCGACAGAAGTAAAGGATAAATCGCATGCGTGCCCTGGCTGAGTTCATCATGCGCGGCCGTATGCAAGCCATCTTCGTGGTGGCGGGTGCTGCAGCGTTGCCCATGTTGTTCTGGCTGAGTGCAGCCGCGGGCAGCCTGGTGTTGTTGCGCCGTGGCCTCAACGATGCGTTGGGTGTGCTGGTCTGGGCGGTATTGCCGGCACTGGCCTGGTGGTACTTCGGCGATCCGCGAACCCTGCTGGTATTGCTGGGCTCGCTGGGGCTGGCGTTACTGCTGCGCAGTCAGGCTTCGTGGGTGCGGGTGATGTTGTGCAGTGTGGGCCTTGGACTGCTGTATGTCTGGGCTCTCGGTGCGGTGTTCGGCGAGCCCATTGCGGCGCTGGCCAGCGAACTGCAGAAAGTGTTGCCTGACGCATTGTCAGGCGCCTATCAGCAGCTTTCGGTGGAGGAGCGCGGACGCTTGGAGTCCTTGTTGGCACCGGTACTGACCGGCCTTCTGGCTGCACTGCTGCAGGTCGTCACCCTGCTTAGCCTGATGCTTGGTCGTTACTGGCAGGCAGCGTTGTACAACCCGGGCGGTTTCGGCAGTGAGTTTCGTACGCTGCGGTTCCCGCCACTGCTGGCGGTGCTGCTGCTGGTCGGCATGCTGCTTGGACCGAACCTGGGTGCGCAGCTGGCGGTTTTGACGCCGTTGTGCAGTGTACCGCTGGTGTTTGCCGGTATCGCGCTAATGCACGGGCTGGTGGCTCAGGGGCGTCTGCCGCGATTCTGGCTGGTGGGGCTGTACGTTACGCTGGTGCTGTTCATGCAGTTGATTTATCCGTTACTGGCCGTTTTGGCCATTGTCGACAGTCTGTTTGATTTTCGTGGTCGCGCAGCCGGTAAGAATGGCGCGGGACCTGCGAACGGTGAAGGTTAAAAGTTAAGAGGTAAGACTCAAATGGAAGTCATCCTGCTGGAAAAAGTCGCAAACCTGGGCAACCTGGGCGACAAGGTAAACGTCAAGTCTGGTTACGGTCGCAACTACCTGCTGCCGCAGCGCAAGGCTACTGCTGCTACCGCAGCCAACATCGCCGAGTTCGAAGCTCGTCGTGCTGACCTGGAAAAAGCTGCTGCCGAGCGTAAGGCTTCTGCTGAAACTCGCGCCGCTCAGCTGGCCGAACTGGAAGTCACCATCACCGCTACCGCGGGCGATGAGGGCAAGCTGTTCGGTTCCATCGGCACTCATGACATCGCCGACGCACTGACCGCCTCTGGCGTTGAAGTAGCGAAGAGCGAAGTCCGTCTGCCGAACGGCACCATCCGTCAGGTTGGTGAGTACGACGTAGCTGTGCACCTGCACACCGACGTCGAAGCGACCGTCAAGCTGATCGTCGTAGCCGGCTAAGCCATCGTCTGGCACCGCTGGTGCCTGACGAGTAACATCGGGCACGTTTCCACGCGAGTGGAACGTGCCCTTTGTTTTTTTGTAGTTTCGAATTCCGAGTGCCATGAACGACATCAGTGTCCCCCAGCAATACGATCTGGAAACCGCAGCGCTCAAGGTACCGCCGCACTCCATCGAGGCAGAGCAGGCGGTGCTTGGCGGCCTGATGCTGGACAACAATGCCTGGGAGCGCGTGCTTGATCAGGTATCCGATGGCGATTTCTATCGCCACGATCATCGCCTCATCTTCCGCGCCATCTTCACCCTGGCCGAGCGCAACTCGCCGTTCGACGTGGTCACCCTGTCCGAGCAACTGGACAAGGAAGGGCACCTGCCGCAGGTCGGAGGCCTGGCCTATCTCGGTGAGCTGGCGAAGAACACGCCTTCGGTGGCGAACATCAAGGCCTACGCGCAGATCATTCGCGAGCGCGCCACATTGCGCCAGCTGATCGGCATCAGCAACGAGATCGCCGACAGCGCCTACGCGCCACAGGGGCGTACCGGCGAAGAAATTCTCGACGAAGCCGAGCGCCTGATCTTCCAGATCGCCGAAGCGCGGCCCAAGACCGGCGGACCGATCGGCATCAACGACATCCTGGTCAAAGCCATCGATCGTATCGACACCCTCTTCAATGCGGGTGAGGCGATCACCGGCCTGTCCACCGGCTTTACCGATCTCGACGAAGCCACCAACGGACTGCAACCGGCTGACCTGATCATCGTTGCCGGTCGTCCGTCCATGGGTAAGACGACATTCGCCATGAACCTTGTCGAGAATGCCGTGCTGCGCACCGACAAGGCGGTACTGGTGTTTTCCCTGGAAATGCCCGCGGACTCCATCGTCATTCGTATGCTCGCTTCGCTCGGCCGCATCGACCAGACCAAGGTCCGCGCCGGTAAGCTTGAGGACGACGACTGGCCGCGGCTGACCTCCGCGGTGAATCTGCTCAACGACCGTAAGCTGTTCATCGACGATACCGCCGGCATCAGCCCGTCGGAGATGCGTGCGCGGACCCGGCGCCTGGCCCGTGAGCACGGCGAGATCGCCATGATCATGGTCGACTACCTTCAGCTGATGCAGATCCCAGGCTCGAGCGGCGACAACCGGACCAACGAGATTTCCGAGATTTCGCGCTCGCTCAAGGGCCTCGCCAAGGAATTCAACTGTCCGGTGATCGCCCTGTCGCAGCTCAACCGCTCGCTCGAACAGCGCCCCAACAAGCGCCCGGTGAACTCCGACTTGCGTGAATCGGGTGCAATCGAGCAGGACGCCGACATCATCATGTTCGTCTACCGGGACGAGGTCTATCACCCCGAAACCGAGTACAAGGGCGTCGCCGAAATTATCATCGGCAAGCAGCGTAACGGGCCGATCGGCACAACGCGTCTGGCGTTCCTCGGCCGCTATTCACGCTTCGAGAACCTGGCACCGGGCAGCTACCAGTTCGACGACGAGTAAGCGTAGCTGCTGTGGCGTTTTTGACGGCGGGCTGTATGTTGTTGCCGCCCGACTCAGCCGAACGCCAGCCTGCGCGGCCCGGTCCACAGGAGTAAGATTTCGCTCACCCGCCGTTGTACAGGAAGAACTTCATGCGTCCGCTGGTTGCCACGGTCGATCTGACCGCGCTTCGTCACAACTACCTGCTCGCCAAGCAATGCGCCCCGCAGCGCCAGGCGTTTGCCGTGGTCAAGGCCAATGCCTACGGGCATGGCGCACGGGAAGCGGTTACAGCGCTACGCGAGATTGCCGACGGCTATGCCGTGGCCTGCCTGGAAGAAGCGGAAGAGGTTCGCCTCAGTGCGCCCGATGCCCGCATCCTGCTGCTGGAAGGTTGTTTCGAGCCGGCTGAGTATTTGCGCGCCGCCGAGCTTGGGCTGGATGTTGCCATCCAGGATCAGCGTCAGGCCGATTGGTTGCTGGCGGCCGATCTGCCGCGGCCGTTGAATGTGTGGTTGAAGCTGGATTCGGGCATGCACAGGTTGGGCTTCACCCTGCACGGCCTGCGCGAATGCCATGCGCGGCTCAGGGGCAAGGCACAGGTTGGCGAGCTCAACCTGATCAGCCACTTCGCCTGCGCCGATGAGCGCGGTCATGCCCTGACCGAGTTGCAGCTGGAGCGCTACAGCGAATTGCTGGCCCTGGAGTTCGATAATTGCTCGCTGGCCAACTCTGCCGCGGTGTTGGCGTTGCCGCAGGCACATATGGCCTGGATTCGTCCCGGCATCATGCTTTATGGCGCCACGCCGTTCGCCGAGCTGAGTGCGCAGGAACTTGGATTGCGCCCGGTGATGACGCTGACCGGTGCCCTGATCGCCGTGCGTGATGTGTCCGAAGGTGAAAGTGTCGGCTATGGCGCCAGCTGGGTCGCGCAACGCGCCTCGCGAATCGGCACGGTCAGCTGCGGCTATGCCGATGGTTACCCGCGTGCCGCGCCTTCGGGCACCTCGGTGGTGATTCATGGCCAGCGCGTGTCGCTGGCCGGCCGGGTCTCGATGGACATGCTGGCGGTGGATCTCACCGATCTGCCGCAGGCGCAGGTAGGGGATGCCGTGGAGTTGTGGGGCGCGCAGATGCCAATCGACGAGCTGGCCCAGGCCTGCGGGACCATCGGCTACGAGCTGCTGACCAAGGTGACCGGGCGTGTACCGCGCCGCTACATCGGTTGATCGGCGGGCCGTGCTTGCTCTTCCTGCTGGACCCAGTTCCCGCGCCCTGGATTGTCGCTCGATCCAGCCACCGTTGCCGTCCGGCAAATAGATGCGTAGGTCTTTCAGGGTCACCGAGCCAACTTCCAGCCACCATTGAGGCGGTGCATCGCTTTCCCGTTGCAGGCTGACACGGATCCACCAGGGGTGCGGGCTCTGTCCGACGCTGGCCTTGCCTTCGGCTGGCAGGAAGCGCGCCTGTACGTCTGGGTGTTGCAGGTCTTCGATGCTCAGCTCGGCCCCGGGGTCGGCCAGCAGCGTGATGTGGGCATTCAGACCACGGCCACTGTCACTGGCATTCAGGAGGGCGGTTTCGGCATGGGCGGAGCCCAGGCTGCAAAGGCTCAGGAGCAAGGCGAAAAGGACGACGCGCACCAGACACTCCCGGGCTCGAAGCAATGGTTGAGTCGCGCGAGTATAGCGGGCGGCAGTGACACTTCGCGCGCCCGTCGCGGAGGTCGATAAAGACCCTGCGTGATGGTCGGACTTGGTTATTTTTTGTGCTATATTCCGCGCCCGTTTTCGTTGTCCCGGTTCCCCACCATGCACGCCGCAAAGCCATTGTTCGACTATCCCAAGTACTGGGCCGAGTGTTTCGGTCCGGCGCCGTTCCTGCCAATGAGCAGGGAGGAGATGGATCAGCTCGGCTGGGATTCCTGCGACATCATCATCATCACCGGTGATGCCTACGTCGATCATCCGTCCTTTGGCATGGCGATCATCGGCCGACTGCTCGAAGCGCAGGGGTTTCGCGTCGGCATCATCAGCCAGCCGGACTGGCACAGCAAAGACGACTTCACGAAGCTCGGCGAGCCGAATCTGTTCTTCGGTGTCGCCGCCGGCAACATGGACTCGATGATCAATCGCTACACGGCCGACCGCAAGGTGCGCTCCGACGACGCCTACACGGCGGGCGGCCTGGCAGGCAAGCGGCCCGATCGCGCCAGCCTGGTCTATAGCCAGCGCTGCAAGGAGGCCTACAAGCACGTTCCGGTGGTGCTTGGCGGCATCGAGGCCTCGCTGCGGCGCATCGCCCATTACGACTACTGGTCGGACAAGGTGCGTCGCTCGATCCTGATGGATGCCACGGCGGATGTGCTGCTCTACGGCAACGCCGAGCGCGCTATCGTCGAGGTGGCGCAGCGCCTGGCCCGCGGCGAACCGATCGAAGCGATCACCGACGTGCGCGGCACCGCGTTCATCCGCAAGGACACGCCCGAGGGCTGGTTCGAGATCGACTCCACCCGCATCGACCGTCCGGGCAAGATCGACAAGATCATCAATCCCTACGTCAATACGCAGGACCTGTCCGCCTGCGCCATCGAGAAGGACAAGGGTCCGCAGGACGACCCGAACGAAGCCCGCCCGGTCGAGCTGCTGCCGCACCCGAAACTCGAGCGTGATCGCACGGTGATCCGCCTGCCGTCGTTCGAGAAGGTGCGCAACGACCCGGCGCTGTATGCCCACGCCAACCGCGTGCTGCACCTGGAGACCAACCCCGGTAACGCCCGTGCGCTGGTCCAGCGTCACGATGATCGTGAGTTGTGGCTCAACCCGCCGCCCATTCCGCTGACCACCGAGGAAATGGACTACGTGTTCGCCGCGCCCTATGCGCGGGTGCCGCATCCAGCCTATGCCGGGGCGAAGATCCCGGCCTACGAGATGATTCGCTTCTCGGTGAACATCATGCGTGGCTGCTTCGGTGGTTGCACCTTCTGCTCGATCACCGAGCACGAGGGCCGCATCATCCAGAGCCGTTCCCACGAGTCGATCCTGCATGAGATCGAGGAGATGAAGAACGTACCGGGCTTCACCGGCGTGGTCTCCGATCTCGGCGGGCCGACTGCCAACATGTATCGCCTGGCCTGCAAGAGCCACGAAATCGAGAAGCACTGCCGCAAGCCGTCCTGCGTGTTCCCTGGCATCTGCGAGAACCTCGACACCGACCACAGCTCGCTGATCGAGCTGTACCGCAAGGCACGTGCACTGCCGGGTGTGAAAAAGATTCTGATCGCCTCCGGCCTGCGCTACGACCTCGCCGTGGAGTCGCCGGAGTACGTCAAGGAGCTGGTCACCCACCACGTCGGCGGCTACCTGAAGATCGCGCCGGAGCACACCGAGCGTGGTCCGCTGGACAAGATGATGAAGCCGGGCATCGGCAGCTACGATCGCTTCAAGCGGATGTTCGAGAAGTACTCGAAAGAGGCGGGCAAGGAGCAATACCTGATCCCATACTTCATCGCCGCGCACCCTGGCACCACCGACGAGGACATGATGAACCTCGCCCTGTGGCTCAAGGCCAACGGTTTCCGCGCCGACCAGGTGCAGGCGTTCTATCCGTCGCCGATGGCCTCGGCCACCGCCATGTACCACACCGGCAAGAACCCGCTGCGCAAGGTGACCTACAAGAGCGAAGGCGTCACCGTGGTCAAGAGCGAGGAGCAGCGGCGCCTGCACAAGGCCTTCCTGCGCTATCACGATCCCAAGGGCTGGCCGCTGCTGCGTGAGGCGCTGATCCGTATGGGCCGCGCCGACCTGATCGGCAATGGCAAGCACCAGCTGATCCCGGCGCACCAGCCGGCCACCGAGGGCTACCAGAGCGCGCGGCGCAAGAACTCGACGCCAGTCGGCAGCAAGAAGGCCGGGCAGGGCGGCAAGATCCTCACCCAGCACAACGGCCTGCCGCCACGCAGCCATGACGGCAACGCCTGGGACAAGCGCGAGCAGGCCAAGGCCGCGGCCGAGGCCCGGCGCAAGGCGGAAAAGAGCGGAAAGCCGGCTGGCAAGGGCGGTAAGCCGCAGCGTCCGGTCGCGCCCCGCTAGCGGTAGGGAGGCTTGCCGGCATAAGGAAACGGAGCGCCAGGCTCCGTTTTCTTTTTCAGAACCTGAACGCCTGGGTCGCGCGATCCAGCTCGCTGCCCAGCTGCAGCATCTGCGCACTTTGCTCACGTCCCCGGCTGATGTGATTCAGGTTGGCGTCGCCGAGCTGGTGGATACGCTCACTGTGTCCGCGAATCTCGCCCACCGCTTCGCCCTGCTGGGCGGTCGCCTGGGCGATCTGTTCGGCCATGCGGCTGATGGTGGCGATGGTCGAGACGATCTCGTCCAGTGCGTGATCGGCACTTTCGGCGAGGTTCGCCGTGCTTTGCGCATGCTCGACCTGGCTGCGCATCGCCTCGACCGACTGTCGCGCCGCCAGTTGCAGGCGACCGATCAGTTGCTGGATTTCTTCGGTGGCGCCGCTGGTGCGCTGCGCCAGTGAGCGCACCTCGTCGGCCACCACGGCGAAACCGCGGCCATGACCGCCGGCGCGGGCCGCCTCGATGGCGGCATTCAACGCGAGCAGATTGGTCTGTTCAGCGATGGCACGGATAACAGTCAGCACGTTGCCGATGGTGGTGGTTTCGTCGGCCAGGCGTTCGATTGCCGCCGCATTGTCCTGCACTTCGCTGACCAGCCCATGCAGGCCGGTCAGGCTCTGGCCGATCACCTGCTGACCCTGATGCACGGCGCGCGCCGCAGCGCGGCTCGCCTCGGCGGCTTCTCCGGCGCCATCGGCGACCTGCTGGATGGTGGCCTCCAGTTCGCTCAGCGAATCGCGTATCTGTGCGGTATCGCCGGTCTGGCGCTGGGCGCCTTCGTGCAGGTCGCTGCTCATTTCGTCGAGGCTTCGACTGCTGGCAGCGACCTGGGTCGCCTGCAGGCGCAAGGTGCCGACCAGGCCAAGCAGGTAGCTGCGCAGGCGATTGAGCGAGCTTTCGATATCGGCGATCTCGCGGATCTTCGACTCGATCCGTGCATCGCTGGCGAAGTCTCCCTCGGCCCATTCCGAAAGTGCCGGCACCAGCTGACCGAGAGCTCGGGTCAGCTGGCGCTGCAGGCGATCGATGGCCAGGGCAATCAGCAGGATCAGCAGGATGATGCCGCCCTGCAGCATGCGCACCTCGGCCTGGATACGGCCATGCTCGGCGCGTACCGCTGGCTCCAGCTCGGCCAGGGCCTGTTGCACGGCATCGATCTTGCCGGCGCTGCTCTGCAGCAGCTCGCTGCGCTGGCGGATCAGCTGCCGGGTACGCTGCAGCTCGGCCGGGTAGCGCTTGATCAGGCTAGTCAGCTCGCGCTTGAGCGCAACGCCCTGGTCTTCACTGGTCCGCTTCGCGGCATCGCCGAGGTCGAGCAGGGCGGCGAAATTGCTCGCGGCCGACTGCTCGGCTGCGAGCACGCCGAGTAACGGCAGTGCCTCGAGCTCTGCGGCGTCCTGTTCGAGGTTATGCAGGGTCTGCTCCACTTCGCTGGCCAGCTCATCCCGGCCGGAGGCGACCAGCTTTCCCCTTGCGTGGCTGAGCCGCAGCAGCTGTTGCCCGGCCGAGAAAAGAGGCCGTTGATAGTGTCGCGCGCTCGGATGATCGGCTCCCGCCTGGTAGTCGTCGAGCTGCGACAACGCTCCGGCCATTTCGCGCTCTGCCTGCAGCAGCAAGCCCTGCGGATCGCCGGCTAGCTTGCCCGCTGCGAGCAGGTCGGTGGCGGTGAAGCGGACCAGCTCTTCCAGGCTCGGGCGTAGCGTTTCCGCCAGACCATCCGGAAGTTCGATTACGTCGCGCTGGAGATCGGTGAGCGCCTGCTGCGCCTGGCTATGACGCAATGCGTCACCGCTGGCGAGATAGCCCTGAATATTTTCCGCTGCCTGATGCTGGAACTGTTGAGACAGCCCCAGGTAACGCGCCATGAGCAGGTAGGGGCGCTCCATGGCTTGCTCGGACCACCAGAGGGTGGCACCCAGCGCGAGACAGACTGCAATGAGCAGCAGGGTGTTGAGAGTGGTGAGCGACTTCAGGCGCATCCTCGCCTCGCAGAACGAATCAGGAGGCTTGCAAGGTATGGCAGTTTGATGTCATTCGCGTTACAGCGAGCGCGGGCCTGTCAGGTCGCCGCCTCTGCGAGGCGCTGTCTGGCGTGGCGATTGGGGTATCCGTCGTGTCAGTAGCGTTCGACGCGATTGCGGCCCCCGTGCTTGGCGCGATACAGCGCTTCGTCGGCCTGTTGGGTGAGCGTCTTGACCTCGGCATCGCCGGCCAGCTCGGTGATACCGCAGCTGAAGGTGCAGCTGAGGTCGTGGGGCTGGGCTGGAAAGCGAATCTCCGCGAAGCGCTGGCGAATCTCGTCGAGCACCTTGCAGGCGGCGTCCGCCGGCGTGTCCGGCAGTACCACGGCGAACTCTTCGCCACCGTAGCGGCCGATGTGATCGGTCTTGCGCAAACGCTGCTTCAGGAACAGCGCCAGGCTCTTGATCACCCGGTCGCCCATGGGATGGCCAAAGGTGTCGTTGACCTGCTTGAAGTGGTCGATATCCAGCATGGCGAAGCTCAGCGGGCTGTTGTCGCGCCGCGCACGGAAGCGAGCATCCTCAAGCAGTTGCAGGCTGTGGGTATGGTTGTAGAGCCCGGTCAGGCTGTCTCGGACGATGCGTGCCTTCAGGCTTCTGGCGCGGGTCGCGCGGGTGCGCACGGTGGCGATCAGGTGACTGGGCTTGATCGGCTTGGTGAGGAAGTCATCGCCGCCTTCGCCCATGGCGTCGAGCTGCTTGTCCAGATCGTCCTCGGCCGAGAGGTAGATGATCGGCACGCTGACATAGCGCTCGTGTTGACGAATCACCTTGGCCAGTTCGGTGCCCTGGCACTCGGGCATGTACATGTCGAGGATGATCAGGTCCGGTTGAAACTCGGCCAGGGCGCCGATGGCCTGAATCGGCTCGATCAGCGTCTGGGTGACGATGCCGGCGTTGTTCAGCACTCGCTCGGTGTGGGTAGCCTGGGCCCGGGAGTCGTCGATGATCAGTACGCGGATCGGTTCGTAGTGCGCCGTGCGGGTGAATATTTCGATCTTCTCCAGCAGGCTGCTGGCGTCGAGGGTGCCGGTAAAGAACTCCAGGCCACCGGCGCGCACCGCAGCAAGGCGCGTTGGCGTATCGGTTTCCAGGTGGCTGAAGAACAGCATCGGCAGCTTCGATTCCAGTCCCTGTTGGACCTGCTCGGCGAGGCGCAGCCCTTCGCTCGGACCGTTGAAATCCACTTCCATGACGATCGCGGCCGGATGGCGGCGATGCATCGCGGTACGGAAGGCTGCGACACTGCTGAACGCCTGCGCGGACATGCTGAAGAAGTCCAGCTGGCGCACCAAGTGTTCGGCGCGCTGCTGATCTTGCAGAGCGATGTACACCGGTTTGCTCAGCGGCGGCAGAAACGACTGATTATGCGGATCGCTGTGGCGCAACCCGGTACGCGCCAGACGGTAGATCAGCTGGCTGAGGGTGGAGATGGTGCTGCTGGAGAGACGGCCACGGTTGTCCCGGATGTCGCTCAGGCAATCTTCGATGCTCAGGGCAAGCTCGCTGTGCTCGGTCTGCTCGAAGCGGTCGGCGAACCGCCGCAGCCGCGTCGTCGCTTCGGTCAGGGCAGCGTGGTAGTCCTCGTTCCATTCGCTGCGTTGCAGTTGCTGCCAAACTTCCAGCACTTCGCGTGCCTGGTGAATGACCCGCTGGGCGAAATGCTGCTTGAGTTCTTCCTGATCCGACATCGCGATTCTTCCCGGTGCACAGGGTGCGCTGCCCTGGCTTTATGGTGGCGGCATGCTATCACTGCGGCGGTGCTTTGGAAGTCCACTGTGCGGTAGTGGTTCTCAATTTGGCGCTGAGTGAGCAGGGGCCCTGCGTTATAGTAAAGGCATGTCAGCGCAACGTCTCCGACGTCGTGCGGTCGAACCCCAGAACTCGCGAGAAGGACACATTGCCCATGTTGGACTGGAAGAATCGCTTCGCTCGTCTCGGCCGCTCGAGTGGCCCTTCCGGCGGACCCGGACGGCGGGAGGGTAATCCGCTTCTGCTGGTTCTTGCCGTCCTGCTGGGCGTTTACCTGCTGGTTACCTTGGTGCTCGGCTGGTACTGGAGCCGCGAGCCCGATCTGTTTCCCGTACAGCAGAGTGCCCGCCAGGCGGCCGAGGCCTCGCAGCGGCAGTTGGTCAGCGGCTATACCACCGTGGAAACGCTCAAGCGTGTTGCCAGTACCTTGCTGGATAAGCCGGGTGGCTACCTGAGCAACGATATCGCGCCGCCGGGTCTGTGGTTGGACAACATGCCGAGCTGGGAATATGGCGTGCTTGTGCAGGTGCGAGATCTCGCTCGTGCGCTGCGCAAGGACTTCGCCCGCTCGCAGTCGCAGTCGACCGAGGACACCGATCTGGCCAAGGCCGAGCCGCTGTTCAACTTCGACAATCGCAGCTGGGCGTTGCCGGCCTCCGAGTCCGAGTACCGCAACGCCATTCGCGGCCTGGATCGCTACCTGGCTCGGCTCAGCGATCCGCAGCCCAAGGCGCTGTTCTACACGCGTGCTGACAACCTTAACAACTGGCTGGGCGATGCCGCCACGCGGCTCGGCTCGCTGTCCCAGCGCCTCTCTGCCAGCGTTGGCCGGGTGCGGCTGGATGCCGATGTTGCGCCCGAACAGGAGCGTGCGGGCATCGTGCCGCAGGTCAAGGAGGAGGTCGTTGAAACGCCGTGGTTGCAGATCGACAACGTCTTCTTCGAGGCGCGCGGTCAGGCGTGGGCCTTGTCACATCTGCTGCGCGCGATCGAGGTTGATTTCGCCGACGTGCTGGCGAAAAAGAACGCCACCATCAGCGTGCGGCAGATCATCCGCGAGCTTGAGGCCGCTCAGGAGCCGCTGTGGAGTCCGATGGTGCTCAATGGCAGCGGCTACGGTGTGCTGGCCAATCACTCGCTGGTGATGGCCAACTACATCTCCCGTGCCAATGCGGCGATCATCGATCTGCGCAACCTGCTGACGCAGGGGTAAGGCGAGCCCCCAGCGGGGTTTAGGAAGCCTCAGGTTGGCGTCGTGTCTGACTGGCTCGACGCTAACCACGCTTGCACTCAGTCCAGTCCGAGTTTTTTCAGCCGGTAACGCATCGAGCGGAAGGTCAAACCTAGGCGTTGGGCCGCCGCGGTGCGATTCCAGCGGGTTTCCTCCAGCGCCTGCATGATCAGCTTGCGCTCGATCTCTTCCAGGTGATCTTCCAGATTGTCGATCTGCGCCAGACTGGCTTCACCGTTCTCCGATACGCCTGGGCTGTCTGCCAAGCGTAGATCGCCCGCCTTGATCTCATCGCCCTCGCAGAGTGTGTAGGCCCGCTCGAGCATGTTCTCCAGCTCACGAACGTTCCCTGGGAAGCGATAGTTTTCCAGCTTGGCCAGAGCCTCCGGGTGCAGGCGAGCGCTGCTGTCACCGCACTCCGCTGCAAGACGCCGAAGCATGGCTTCGGCGAGCAGGCCAATGTCTTCGCGACGCTCGCGCAGTGGCGGCACGCGCAGTTCGATGACATTCAAGCGGTAATACAGATCCTGGCGGAAACGGCCTGCGGCCACTTCGCTGGCGAGGTCCTTGTGGGTGGCGCAGAGGATGCGCACATCGACCATTACTTCCTGAGCGCCGCCGACCGCGCGTACAGCCTTTTCCTGGATCGCGCGCAGCAGCTTGACCTGCATCGGCAGCGGCAGGTCGGCTACCTCGTCGAGGAACAGCGTGCCGCCATTGGAGGCCTGGAATAGCCCGGGCTTGTCCTCGATGGCGCCACTGAAGCTGCCTTTCTTGTGGCCGAAGAACTCGCTTTCCATCAGTTCCGACGGGATCGCGCCGCAGTTGACAGGCACAAAGGGCTTTTCACTGCGAGGACCCTGCTCGTGAATCAGTCGGGCCACCAGCTCCTTGCCGCTGCCGGACTCGCCGCTGATATAAACCGGCGCCTGGCTGCGGGCGAGTTTGCCGATCTGCTTGCGAAGGGTCTTCATGGGTGGCGAGCTGCCGAGCAGGCGGCTGTCCACCGGCATTTCCGCTGTGGGCGCCCTCAGGCGCAGGGCCGTGCCGACCAGCTCGCGCAAGCGGTTGAGGTCCACCGGTTTGGTGAGAAAGTCGAATGCCCCAGCCTTGAGCGCGCCAATGGCGGTATCCAGGCTGCCGTATGCAGTGATCATCGCCACCGGCAGCTGCGGGTGCTGTTGCTGAATGTATTGCACCAGCTCCAGTCCGCTGCCATCGGGCAGACGCATATCGGTAAGGCACAGGTCGTAATGCTCGCGGGCCAGGCATTCGCGCGCTTCCTTGAGATTGCGAGCGCTGCGGGTATCGAGTTTCATGCGGCCAAGAGTGATTTCCAGCAGTTCGCGGATATCCGGCTCGTCATCGATGATCAGTGCTTTTTGGCGCGCGGTCATGGTCCTGCTCTTGATTCGTGAAGCGATTGTCGCCGGGGATTGCGGCTGAGGAGCATGTTAACTCCGCCGGCTGTGTCGTGGCTGTCGCTTTGGTCGATGTGTGATGTGTTGCCGGCAGCGAGGCTCAGCTCAGCTTGCGCGGGTGGGCGAAGACGATGCGGAAGCAGCTGCCGCCCTCGGGGCGCTCGCGGTAGTCCAGGCGTGCCTGGTTGCTTTCGCATAGCTCGCGGGAGATATATAGCCCCAGCCCGGTGCCTTTGCTTTCGGTGGTGAAGAACGGTTCGAAGATGTTCTGAAGTTGCTCGGCCGCGATACCAGGGCCGTCATCGAGCACTTCGACGATAGGCAGGTCGCTGGCTTCGTCACGGAACAGGCGGAGCCAGACCTGCGCCCGCGGATTCTGCTGGCCGCTGTAGCGCAGCCCGTTCTGGACCAGGTTGGTCAGCACCTGGGTCAGCTGATTGGGGTCCATGCGGGTCTGCAGCGAGCTGCCCACGGTATCCAGATGCAGGGTCTGCTGCGGGCCGAGCCCCTGGCGGAACTCGCTGGCGAAACGATGCAACCAGTACTTCAGGTCCAGCAGCTGGGGTTCGGCCTGGCGCCGCCGGGAAAGCTGGAGGACGTTCTCGATCACCAAGTTCATCCGCCGAGAATGATCCTGAATGATCTGTGCCAGACGGCGGTCAGGTCCGTCCAGTTCTTCGGATTCCTGCAGTAGCTGCGCGGCATGGCTGATGGCGCCCAGTGGATTGCGGATTTCATGGGCGATGCTGGCTGTGAGGCGGCCGAGCGAGGCGAGCTTGAGCTGCTGGGCCTTCTGCGCGATCTGCGAGATGTCCTCGAGAAACACCAGCGTGTCGAGCTTGTTCCCGTGCTGTAGCGCGGCGAAGCTCGGCTGCAGCGTTGGGCCGCCAGGCGTTGCCCTGAGGTTCGGTGGGCGCAGGGTCGGATTGCCTCGCCACTGTTGCAGTGCCTTGAGCAGCTCCGGGCAGCGCGGTGCGAGGCGTTCGCCTGCCAGCGAGTCCTGGCCGAGCAGTTGCAGAGCCCCCTGATTGGCGAGCAGAACGCGCTCCTGCGGGTCCAGCACCATGATGCCGGTACGCATGCGCTGGAGGATCAGCGCGTTGAGCGCCTCCAGGTTCGCCACCTCTTCCGCACGCTGGCGCGCCAGCGTCTCGCTGACCTGCAGGCGGCGAGCCAGCCCCTGAACCAGGAAGGCGGCAGCAAAGCAGAGCGTGCCGAGTGCGCTGGCCTGAACGTACTGGCTGCTGGCTTCGGGGCGTTGAATGCTGAGGTAGAAGGTCAGGTAGATCAGGCCCGTCGCAGCAACCGCGGCGATGAAGAAACCGACCCTGCCACGCAGCAGTATGTTGGCGATGGCAACGGCAACTATCAGCAGGTTGCCGATACCGCTCGGGGTGCCACCGCCGAAGTAGAACAGCCCGGACAGCAGGATGACGTCCATCAGCGCCAGCCCGAGCACGGGCAGATCGCGCTCCGGGTTCTGCACCAGCACGGCGACGATGATGTTGAGGATCAGGTAGATCCAGGCGCCGTACTGAAAGAGCTGCGGGTTGCTCATCTCCAGCAGGTCGTTGTGCAGGTCGGCGCTGATCAGCAGAACCAGCGCCAGGCCGATGGTCAGCCGATAGAGGTGGTACAGGCGGAGAATCCGCCGTCCCTGATCGCCAAAGAAGGTGAGGTTTTCAGTGCCCACCAGGAGTGCTGTCCTGCTCCAGGTGAGCGCGGCTGCAGTACCAGCGATCCTGGGACTGCAGCGCCTGGTCCTGCGGGACGTGCACGCCACACTGAGCGCAACGCACCATTGGCAGGGTGGTCTGGCGAGGCTTGGGGGCGGCTTTCTTTTGCGCGAAACGGCGCCACAGCCAGAACGCGGCGCCAATCAGTGCAATCCAGAACAGCAGGCGAAACAGACCCATATCGATTCCTTCCTGATTAAGCGTGGTGGCCTGCGATCAATTGAGCCCGGCCACTGCCGGCCCGTTTCGCCGCGCGCGCCGAATGCAAGGACGGCGCTGCGAAAGTCGGTCAGCTGTCAGTCGAACAGGCCGAAGGTCAGGCGGCTCCACCAGGAGCGCTTTTCGCCTTGCTGCTCTGCTTCCTTGAGTACCGGGCGAAGCTCTTCGGGAAGATCCTGAGCGGCGGTTTCATACTGACGGAGCACATCGCGATTGGCCCGCGAGGTGTCCGGGCGGGGAGCCTCGCCTTCGATAAGGCCGAGGGTGGCCTTGCTAAGCCAGCTGCGGTTGTCGTCTTCCGTCTCGACAGGGGTGAATTTGCCGTCTTCGAGCGTTGCGTGATCCGGGTAGTTGAGTTGCAGAGTCTGCAGGCTGGTTTCGGCGAGATCGTCGAGGCCCAGGCGCTGGTAGGCCTCGGTCATCACGGCAAGCCCGTCGGCCACGGCCGGCGTGCCCTGGAAGTTCTCCACAACGTAACGGCCGCGGTTGGCCGCTGCGACGTAGGCCTGGCGCTTGAGGTAGTAGTGGGCGACGTGTATCTCGTTGGCCGCCAGCAGGTTGCGCAGGTAGACCATGCGCGCCTTGGCGTCAGGCGAGTAGCGGCTGTTGGGGTAGCGGCTGGTGAGCTGGGCGAATTCGTTGAACGAGTCGCGGGCGGCACCTGGGTCGCGCTTGGTCATGTCCAGCGGCAGGAAGCGGGCCAGCAGGCCGCGGTCCTGATCGAAGGAGGCCAGGCCCTTGAGGTAGTAAGCGTAATCGACGTTCGGATGCTGCGGATGCAGGCGGATGAAACGCTCCGCCGCCGAGCGCGCGGCTTCCGGCTCGACGTTGCGGTAATAGGCGTAGATCAGTTCGAGTTGCGCCTGCTCGGCGAAGCGCCCGAATGGATAGCGCGACTCCAGGGCCTTGAGTTTGCTGATGGCGCTGGTATAGCTCTTGTTGTCCAGGTCGGCCTGTGCTTGCTGGTACAGCTCGACTTCACCCAGATTCTCGTCGACGGTTTCGTTGGATGAACAGGCGGCGGTGAGGGCGAGAATGGCGATCAGCAGCAGGTGTTTCACTTGCATGGCGGCTTGCGTCCCTGTGACGGCTGGCTGTCTCGCGCGGAGCCGTCCTGTTATGATGAGCGCCCCGGTGCGCCGGGACAAAGACGCCGTATTTAAACACAAGCGTGTAGCCGAAACCAAAGGCCGCTCCGCCATCTGCGGTCCCCGGGCCCGTCCGTTACCAACGGATGTCGCCTGCCTCTCTCAGACGAACCTATCTCGCCGTATGTCCACGACTTCCAAACAGGCCATCCAACTCCGCGCCGAAGTGCCGTTTGACCTTGGCGGGCAACGTCTCGATCAGGTTGCGGCGCAGCTCTTTTCCGAACACTCGCGCTCGCGTCTCGCGGCCTGGATCAAGGATGGCCTGCTCACCGTGGATGGCGCCGTGCTGCGCCCTCGCGACACCGTGCATGCCGGCGCCGTGCTCGAGCTGAGTGCCGAACAGCAGGCGCAGGGCGAGTGGGTCGCGCAAGACATTCCGCTTGAGATCGTCTACGAGGACGATCAGATCCTGGTGATCGACAAGCCTGCTGGCCTGGTTGTGCACCCTGCGGCCGGCCATGCCGACGGCACGCTGCTCAATGCATTGCTGCATCACGTGCCGGACCTGATCAACGTCCCGCGTGCCGGCATCGTTCATCGCCTGGACAAGGACACCACCGGTCTGATGGTCGTGGCCAAGACGCTGCAGGCGCAAACCCGGCTGGTCGAGCAGTTGCAGGCGCGTAGCGTCAGCCGCATCTACGAGGCGATCGTCATCGGCGTGATCATTACTGGTGGTACGGTCGACGCGCCGATCGGTCGGCATGGCCAGCAGCGTCAGCGCATGGCGGTGGTGGAGGGCGGCAAGCCGGCGGTCAGCCATTACCGCGTGCTGGAGCGCTTTCGCTCGCACACCCATGTGCGGGTCAAGCTGGAAACCGGGCGTACCCACCAGATTCGGGTGCACATGACCCATCTTGGCTATCCACTGGTCGGTGACCCGCTGTATAGCGGGCGTTTCCGCATTCCGCCGGCGGCGAATCCGACGCTGGTGCAAACGCTTCGCGAGTTCCCTCGCCAGGCGCTGCACGCGCGCTTCCTCGAACTCGATCATCCTGTTACCGGGCAGAGGATGAAATGGGAGTCGCCGTTGCCGGATGACTTCGTCTGGCTGCTGACGCTGCTGCAACAGGACCGAGAGGCCTTCGTCGGGTGAGTGCGTGGGGCGGTGACTGGCTCGTGCCGGAATGGCCTGCTCCGCCCGGCGTTCGCGCCTGTGTGACCGCGCGGCAGGGCGGCGTCAGTCGCGCTCCGTTCGACAGCTTCAATCTGGGTGATCACGTCGGTGATGAGCCTGCCGCGGTGGCCTGGAATCGCCAGCATCTTCAGGACGTGCTCGGTTGCCAACCAGTCTGGCTGGAGCAAGTGCATTCGAGTGTCGCTGTCCAGGCCGCTCCAGGAAATCGCGTGACCGCCGATGCTAGCTGGAGCGAGACGCCGGGTCTGGCCTGTGCGGTACTGACTGCGGACTGCCTGCCGGTACTTTTCTGTGATCATGCCGCGACCCGAGTCGCCGCGGCTCACGCTGGCTGGCGCGGGCTGGCTGGTGGTGTGCTCGAGGCGACGCTCGAAGCGCTGGCGGTACCTGCCGATGAACTGCTGGTGTGGTTGGGGCCGGCGATCGGGGCGGCGGCATTCGAGGTTGGGCCCGAAGTGCGCGATGCATTCCTCGCGCAGCATTCGTCGGCTGCCGCGGCGTTCGTTGCAAGTCGCAACCCGGGACGCTTCATGGCGGATATCTACCAGCTAGCGCGTATCCGTCTGGCTGCCGCGGGCGTAGACGCGGTTTACGGTGGCGGGTTGTGCACCTTCAGCGATCCGCGCTTCTACTCCTATCGGCGTGCCGCGCACACAGGCCGCTTCGCCAGTCTGATCTGGCTCGAGTGATATTGGCGCGCTAGCGGTGAAGTCAGCCATGACTCTGCGGTCCTGGCATGACCTGTATCAATGTCATCCGCCTTGAATCTCCAACAATCATCCTCATCTATGCTGCATCTCGCAGGTTTCGTATATGGCGCGAGTCACGGCGCCGGCCTGCTTCACATGAGGATGAACATCCATGCGTATCGATCGTTTGACCAGCAAGCTGCAGCTTGCGCTCTCCGATGCCCAGTCCATAGCCGTCGGCCTGGATCACCCCTCCATCGAGCCGTTACACCTGATGCAGGCGCTGCTTGAGCAGCAGGGCGGCTCGATCAAGCCGTTGCTGATGCAGGTCGGCTTCGACATCGCAGCGCTGCGTCAGGCGCTGACCAAAGAGCTCGACCAGCTGCCGAAGCTACAGAACCCCACCGGCGACATGAATCTCTCGCAGGACCTGGCGCGCCTGCTCAATCAGGCTGACCGCCTCGCCCAGCAGAAGGGCGACCAATACATTTCCAGTGAGCTGGTGCTGCTGGCAGCGCTGGACAGCAACACCCGTCTGGGCAAGCTGCTGCTGGCTCAGGGTGTAAGCAAGAAAGCGCTGGAGAACGCCATCAGCAATCTGCGCGGCGGCGATGCGGTCAATGATCCCAACGCCGAAGAATCGCGGCAGGCGCTCGACAAATACACCGTGGACATGACCAAGCGCGCCGAGGACGGCAAGCTCGACCCGGTGATCGGTCGTGACGACGAGATCCGCCGCACCATTCAGGTGCTGCAGCGGCGGACCAAGAACAACCCGGTACTGATCGGTGAGCCGGGCGTGGGCAAGACCGCCATCGTCGAGGGGCTGGCCCAGCGCATCGTCAACGGCGAGGTCCCGGACGGCCTCAAGGACAAGCGCTTGCTGGCCCTGGACATGGGCTCGCTGATTGCCGGGGCCAAGTTCCGCGGCGAGTTCGAGGAGCGCCTCAAGGCGGTGCTCAACGAGCTGTCCAAGCAGGAGGGTCGCGTCATCCTGTTCATCGACGAGCTGCATACGATGGTCGGCGCGGGCAAGGCGGAAGGCGCCATGGATGCCGGCAACATGCTCAAGCCTGCCCTGGCGCGCGGCGAGCTGCACTGCGTAGGTGCCACTACTCTCGATGAATACCGCCAGTACATCGAGAAGGATGCCGCCCTGGAGCGTCGCTTCCAGAAGGTGCTGGTCGACGAACCAAGCGAGGAAGACACCATCGCCATTCTTCGTGGCCTCAAGGAGCGCTACGAAGTGCACCATGGCGTGACCATCACCGATGGCGCCATCATCGCCGCGGCCAAGCTCAGCCACCGCTATATCACCGATCGCCAGCTGCCGGACAAGGCCATCGACCTGATCGACGAGGCCGCCAGCCGTATCCGCATGGAGATCGACTCCAAGCCCGAAGAGCTCGATCGCCTGGATCGCCGCTTGATCCAGCTGAAGATCGAGCGTGAGGCGCTGAAGAAGGAAGACGACGAGGCCACCAAGAAGCGCCTGGCCAAGCTGGAAGACGACATCGCCAAGCTGGAGCGCGAATACGCCGATCTGGAAGAAATCTGGAAGTCGGAGAAAGCCGAGGTGCAGGGTTCGGCGCAGATCCAGCAGAAGATCGAACAAGCCAAGGCCGAGCTCGAAGCAGCGCGGCGCAAGGGTGATCTGGCGCGCATGGCCGAACTGCAGTACGGCATCATTCCGGACCTCGAGCGCAGCCTGGAGATGGTCGATCAGCATGGCAAGAAAGAAAACCAGCTGCTGCGTAACAAGGTGACCGACGAGGAGATCGCCGAGGTGGTTTCCAAGTGGACCGGTATTCCGGTCTCCAAGATGCTCGAAGGCGAGCGCGACAAGCTGCTGCGCATGGAAGACATGCTGCACACTCGCGTCATCGGTCAGCACGAAGCCGTGGTGGCCGTATCCAATGCCGTGCGCCGCTCGCGCGCCGGTCTGGCCGACCCGAATCGTCCGAGCGGCTCGTTCCTCTTTCTCGGCCCGACCGGGGTGGGCAAGACCGAGCTTTGCAAGGCGCTGGCCGAGTTCCTCTTCGATACCGAGGAGGCGATGATCCGCATCGACATGTCCGAGTTCATGGAGAAGCACTCCGTTGCGCGCCTGATCGGTGCGCCGCCGGGCTACGTCGGTTACGAAGAAGGCGGTTACCTGACCGAAGCGGTGCGTCGCAAACCGTATTCGGTGGTGTTGATGGACGAGGTAGAGAAGGCCCATCCAGACGTCTTCAATGTGCTGCTGCAGGTGCTCGAAGACGGCCGCCTGACCGACAGCCATGGGCGGACGGTGGACTTCAAGAACACGGTGATCGTGATGACCTCCAACCTGGGCTCTGCGCAGATCCAGGAGCTGGTTGGTGATCCCGATGCGCAGCGGGCTGCGGTGATGGATGCGGTGGCGCATCACTTCCGACCGGAGTTCATCAACCGTATCGACGAGGTGGTGGTGTTCGATCCGCTCGGTCGCGAGCAGATCGCCGGTATCGCCGACATCCAGCTCGGGCGCCTGCGCAAGCGCCTGGCCGAGCGCGAATTGAGCCTGGAACTCAGTCAAGAGGCGATGGACAAGCTGATCGCCATCGGTTACGACCCGGTCTACGGAGCGCGGCCGCTCAAACGGGCGATCCAGCGCTGGATCGAGAATCCGCTGGCGCAGCAGATTCTCTCCGGTCAGTTCGCGCCGGGCAGCAGCGTCAAGGCGCGGGTAGAGGGCGAGCAGATCGTCTTCGATTGAGCGGGGTGGCTACCTGCGGGGTGCAGCACACCTCCCAGGTAGCCGCGTTGGAGCAGCGTTTTCGCGGGTGCCGCCGGGTGAACGCAAAGTGTTGTCAGTAATCGCATTTTTGGGGTTGACAGGCGAGCCGGGAACCGTAAAATGGCGCGCCTCTGAGGCGGTAACGTAACGCTGAAGAGCTGGAATTGAAGTTGTTCCGCGATAGCTCAGTCGGTAGAGCAAATGACTGTTAATCATTGGGTCCCAGGTTCGAGTCCTGGTCGCGGAGCCAAATTCCAATCGGGGTATAGCGCAGTCCGGTAGCGCGCCTGCTTTGGGAGCAGGATGTCGGGAGTTCGAATCCCCCTACCCCGACCATTTTTGGGTCGTTAGCTCAGTTGGTAGAGCAGTTGGCTTTTAACCAATTGGTCGTAGGTTCGAATCCTACACGACCCACCATACGGGCTTCTCAGGAAGCATGAAAAGCTGGATGTTCTCGCGGACATCCAGCTTTTTTATTGCCTGCGATTTCTTCTCGGCACATTCAAGGCGCACCCGGGGGTGCGCCTTTTCTGCGTCAATGGAGCTTCAGGCGCGGCTCCGTCGTGCGGCTGAGCTTGTCGCCAAGCATCATCAGCAGCGTGCGAGCGATGCCATACAGCGCGATCTGGTGCATGCGGTAGAGCGAGATATAGAACATCCGTGCCAGCCAGCCTTCGAGCATCACGTTGCCGGTCAGGTTACCCATCAGATTGCCTACTGCCGAGAAGCTTGATAGCGAAATCAGTGAGCCGTAGTCCTTGTAGCGATAGGTCGGCAGCGGCTTGCCTTCCAGTCGGTTGTGGATCGAGCGGGCCAGCATCGAGGCCTGCTGGTGGGCTGCCTGTGCACGGGGGGGGGCATTGCGGTCGCTGTCCGGCTGTGGGCAGGCGGCACAATCGCCGAACGCAAAGATGTTCTCGTCGCGCGTGCTCTGCAGTGTCGGGTGGACAACCAGCTGGTTAATGCGGTTGGTTTCCAGGCCATCCAGTTCGTGAAGGAAGGCGGGTGCCTTGATCCCGGCGGCCCACACCTTGAGGCTGGCCTGGACGAACTCGCCCTGCTTGGTGTGCAGGCCTTCGGCGGTGACTTCGCTGACGGCGGCGCCTGTGAGCACCGTGACACCCAGGTCCAGCAGTGTCTGGTGCACCGGCTGGCTGATGCGCTCAGGCAGTGCCGGCAAGACTTTCGGGCCGGCCTCGATGAGGGTGATGTTTACATCCTCCGGCTTGATGCCATCAAGGCCGTAGGCCGCCAGCTCCTTGGCGGCGTGCAGCAGTTCTGCAGCCAGCTCCACGCCGGTAGCGCCGGCTCCGACGATGGCCATGCTGATGTTGCTCGAGGCACCCTCGCCTGCATGCGCCTTCATGTAATGGCTCAGCAGTTGCCGGTGGAAGCGCTCGGCCTGCTCGCGCGTATCAAGGAAGATGCAGTGCTCGGAAGCCCCCGAGGTGCCGAAGTCGTTGGTCGTGCTGCCGACGGCAATCACCAGCGTGTCGTAGTTCAGTGCGCGTGACGGGACCAGTTCCACGCCAAACTCGTCGCGCGTCGCTTCCAGTCGAATGCATTTGCTCGCGCGATCCAGGCCTGCCATGCGGCCCATCTGGAACTCGAAGTGATTCCATTTGGCCTGAGCGACGTAGTTGAGTTCGTCAGCGGACGAGTTCAAGGAGCCGGCGGCGACTTCGTGCAGCAGCGGCTTCCAGATGTGTGTGAGGTTGGCGTCGACCAGGGTGATGCGGGCTTTGCCACGCTTGCCCAGGGTTCTACCCAGGCGGGTAGCAAGCTCCAGACCGCCGGCGCCACCGCCGACGATTACGACTCGATGTGACATGGGAGTGACTCATAGCTGCAAGGGAAACGGCGGGGCGGCCTGGCGAGCGGAGCTCAAAGCACAAGGCGGCTCAAGAGGCGGCTCAATAACCCGAGCCCGATCACCACGACCAGTACCACAAGCAGAAGAAGCCAGGGGCGAAACGGCTGGCGCTCGACCTGGTGTTGCGGGGCGCGGAGGTATTCATCGACGCGCTGCTGATCTTCGGGCTTCAGGCGGCTTGGCATGGGCACCTCGAATGGAATGCAGGCATTCTAGCTGTGCAGGGTCAAAAGCCAAGCGCGAAGTGCGGCGCTTTGCCGCGCGGAGGGCTGGCGGGCATGCCGGGCGGCATGCCCTTGGGGGTTGTCAGGTGTTCTTCAGCTTGCGCAGGTTGCCGATGACCGACTCCAGCGCGCGGTCGAACAGCAGGGTGTCGTTGAGTAGCCGAATGGCGCCGCGCTGGAATTCGGTCGCCAGGCCCATGCGGGTCTTTTCCAGGACTTTCATGCCGGTGCGATTAACGAAGATGTACTTGCCGGTGGGCTTGATCACCGCTGCCAGCTTGCAGCGCAGCTTGTGTTCTTCGTCTTCCTGGAACTCCACCCAGCTGCCGACGCGCAGATTGTCGACCTGGACCAGCGCGACATCGTTATCCGGCAGGCTGATTTCCGGTTCCTGCTCGCGGCTCTCGCCAGGTGCAAGCAGGACGATCTCGTCGACCACTTCGACCATTGCCGGTGTGGTTGCTATCGGAGTTGCCGCTGACTCCGCTGAAGTGCTGTCGTCCGCTGGCGCCTCGCTGGGAGCGCTCTGCGGTTGCTGGAAGCGCTGCAGGGTCTGGACATGGAGCGCTTCGAGCTGGGTAAAGAAGTCGCCGGTGGAAAAAGGGTCGAAGGCGGCGCTGACCAGTCCGTCGCGCAGCGCTTTAAGCAGGCTCGGGACCAGCTCCAGCAGGCGTGCGCGCGATTCTTCGTCTTCGTGAGGGGTAACGCTCCACACCAGATCGTCCATCGTGTCCAGGGCGGCCTGCCACTCTTCGGACTGGGTGCCGTGTTTCAGACAGGTAAGCAGCAGAACCTTGCTCCAGGCTTCCTGTAGCAGCCGCACCACGACTTCCGGAAGCGTCTTGCCGAGCAAGCGCTGGTTCAGGGCGCGCTCAACTTCCTGTCGGGCGATCTCGGCCTTGGCGCGGCCTTCCTCGGCATCGCGGGTGCGTTGCTCGAGCAGCTCGCTACGGCGGCGCTCATCGCCGATGAAGGCAAGGAAGTCGGCCAGCAGCTCGGAGAAAATGGCCGGATCGTCAGTGAAGTCGTTGAGCAGTCGAGCCACGATCTGCTCGATCTTCTGGTAGAGACTGTCCCGCTGCGCTTCATCCTGATCGCCCCAGCCCATCGCTGCCGAGGCAATCTCGTTAAGCAGGCGGCGTGCCGGATGGCTGCCGCGGCTGAAGAAGGTCTTGTCCAATACCGCGACCTTGAGAAGCGGGATCTGCAGGCGACCGATCAGGGCCTTTAGCGAGTCGGGCAGGGTGCGGTCATCGAGTATGAATTCGAACAGCATGGAGACGAGGTTGATCACATCGTCGTCTATCTCGCCAACCACGCGGGACTTGCCGGTCTTGGCACTGACTCGGCTCAGCAGGCCGGCCAGCTGCTCCTGAAGATCGAACTCGTCGACGGTCTGCGGCGCGCGCGCCTGCATGTGCGACAGCAGGCGGAGGAGGTCGCCACTGGAGATCGGGATCGCATCGCTGGGGATGTTGCGCGCCGGCAGCATGCTGCTGCCACGGAGCTCTGAAAGCAGGCTGTGCAGTGCGCTGAATGCGGCTTCCTGCAGTCCCTCGTCGACATGTGCAGCCTGGCCAAGTGGTGCTGATGGTGCATGGCTTCCGGCTGGCGCGCCGGGGCGCTGCTGGCGGCGGGGCGGGGCGGAGTGCAGCTCTGGCAGGATGCCGGCAGCGACCAGGGTCTGGTTGGCTTCGGCATAGAGTTGGTCGATATCCCCGAGCACGTACTTTTCGAAGAGCTTGAAGATGATCAGCTTGACCTTGATCTCTACCCCAAGGCTGCTGCTGGCCTCGATGAAGTAGTCGCAGAGTGCGTGCGGGCCGAGCGGGTTGCTCTTGTCATCGAGCTTCTTGCTGATCAGCGCATTGAAACGAGTGGTCAGGTGCCCCAGCGGTTGAGCCGCACGACTCATGACTTTCGCGACCATGGTGTCGACGGCTACCGACTCTTCCAGCTCATCGTTCTGCACAAGTGAAAGACTGTCGAACGACACATTGTCCAGCACCGGCGGCTTGCCGATCTCATACTGATTGAGCTTGGCGAATGCTTCGAACAGCTGTTGCAGAAAGCCGCGTTCGATGTTGCGGCGCTTCATGCGCAAATCACGCATGGCTTCGAAAAACGCGTTCTGTTCGACGTTGCTGCTCGCACGATCGGCGATCTCGAAGAGCGAGTCATCGGCGTTGTCGAACAGCGACTGCAAGGCCTGACGCAGCTGTTGGGCGGCCTTGTCGCGCACGCTGATGAGCGCCACAGGCAGGCGGCCTGCTGGTGAAGAAGGCTTGTGCTCAGGGGCTGCCTTGTTCAGGTGCACCACTTTCGCATCGGTTCGCATCGAGACTCTCCTGCGGTCGCCTGCTTAACGGCGGTCACAACGCCAGCTTCAAACAGCGTCTTGTAAGGGTAACCAAATCGGCAGGGCAAGGCGGAAGGTTCCGGGCGAGCCCGCAATCTAGTGCGGGTTTCTTCTGTCGAACCGGATCCAGCGCAGCATAGCCGAGCGGTCTGATTTTACAACGACACCTCGTCAGTAAGGTGTCGCCATTTCGGTGGCGTCAATATTCTTGAAGGGCATTATAAGCATCGGATTGCGATGCCAAGGCCGGTTTTTCATTGGACATGACTTGGCTCACAGATACTCGCAGGTTTTCCGCCGGGAGGTAAAACAAGCCTCTCGAATACCCGTCCGGGATGCGCAGGTTGGCGCTGCGTTAGCGAGCACTCAGCCTTTATACTCCGCGCAATCTTCAGGAGTCAGCCATGCCGAATCTTACACTTGCCGATCTATCTGCAGAAATCGATGCCAACGTTCGTCGCGCGCTCGCCGAGGACGTCGGCAGTGGTGACATCACGGCGCAGTTGATTCCAGCCGAGCGGCTGGCGCATGCGTCGGTCATCACTCGCGAGGAGGCAGTGATCAGTGGAACGGCATGGGTAGACGCCGTATTCCGCCAAGTCGACCCACGCGTTGCGGTTCACTGGCAGGTTGCCGATGGTGACCGTGTCGGGGCTGACCGGGTGCTGTTCCATCTCGAGGGGCCGGCGCGGGCGCTGCTCACCGGCGAGCGCAGTGCGCTGAATTTTATGCAACTGCTGTCGGGCGTGGCGACTCGCTGTCGTCACTACGCGGACATGGTAGACGGGACCGGCGTGCGTTTGCTCGATACGCGCAAGACCATACCCGGGCTGCGCCTGGCGCAGAAGTATGCCGTTACCTGCGGTGGCTGCCACAACCACCGCATCGGTTTGTACGACGCCTTCCTGATCAAGGAAAACCACATCGCCGCTTGCGGTGGCATCGCCGAGGCGGTTGCTGCTGCACATCGCATCGCGCCGGGCAAGCCGGTGGAGATCGAGGTGGAGAGTCTGGACGAGCTTGAGCAGGCGCTACTAGCAGGTGCCGATATCGTCATGCTGGACGAGCTCAGTCTGGATGACATGCGCACCGCGGTGGCCATTAATGGGGGGCGGGCCAAGCTCGAAGCGTCGGGCGGCATAAGCGATGAAACGCTGCGCAGCGTGGCGGAAACGGGGGTGGACTACATCTCCATCGGCGCGCTGACCAAGCATGTGCGGGCGGTGGACCTGTCGATGCGCTTGCGGCAGTAAGGGCGGGGCGAGGTTGCGGTGCCTGGCGCAGCGGCTGCGCCAGGCGGATCGGTCAGTGACGGCTTTTCAGGCCGAAATTCTCGTGCAGGGTGCCGGGGGTGTCGTCGCCCTTGGGCGCATAGTCCTTCGGCGGCTCGGTGAAGGCCGGCGACGAGAGACGCTCACGAGTGCCGTGGTTCTCTTCGCTGTGCAGTGCGGCCATCAGGCGTTGACGGGTCTGTTCGTCGAGTGCGAGGCGGCTGGCGCCGTCGGACAGGTGATCCTGAATGTCCTGATAGTTGTTGGTCAGTTTGCGCAGCAGGCTGGCGGTGGTGTTGAAGTGGGTAACCACCTCACTCTGATAAGTGTCGAAACGCTCTTGCAGGTCATCGACCTGACGCTGTGTGCGGTTTGGTGCGCTGCTGCGTGCCACCAGATAACCGATGGCGATGCCGGCGATCAGGCCGACGATCGGGAGCAACCAGGTCGCGAGGGTCTGTTCCACGAGTCCTTCCTCTATATAAACGGCTGTGCTTACGTTAACGTCTCGTACCTGCTCTGTATACCGCGACGCGAGGCGGCGGTTATTGGCAGCTAGTTAGCAAGACGAGTCGACTCGTCCCAAGGTCACGGAGTTCCTGCTTTGTTGAAACGCGAAACCCCCCTCAATCTCGACGGCCCCTGCGGCACCCTTGAAGCGCTGTACTTCGATCAATCGCAGCCGACGGGGCTCGCGCTGATCTGCCACCCGAACCCGGTCAAGGGCGGCACCATGCTGAACAAGGTGGTCTCGACCCTGCAGCGCACCGCTCGCGACGCCGGCTACAGCACGCTGCGCTTCAATTATCGCGGTGTCGGCGGCAGCGCCGGCGCGCATGACATGGTCGAGGGCGAGGTGGATGACGCCGAGGCTGCGCTGCGTTGGCTGCGCGAGCAGAATCCGGAGCTGCCGCTGACGCTGCTGGGGTTCTCCTTCGGCGGGTTCGTCGCCGGCAACCTGGCCCACCGTTTGAACGCGGAGGGCGTGGCGGTACAGCGGCTGATGATGGTGGCGCCGGCAGTGTCGCGCCTCGTCGAGCTGTCGTTGGCTGACGATTGCCAGCTGACGATCATCCAGCCGGAGCAGGACGAGGTTATCGATGCCGAGTCCGTGTACACCTTTTCCGCGCAGCTGCAGCACCCCCATGAGCTGCTGAAAGTGGCAGAATGCGGCCACTTTTTTCATGGCAAGCTGGTGGAATTGAAGGAACTGGTCGCCCCGCGGCTTTGATGCCCGAACCTGCTCCTCTCCGCCGCGCTCAACGATCGAGAATGACTGCATGACTACCCGCATCCTGACCGGTATCACCACCACCGGCACGCCGCACCTGGGCAACTACGCCGGCGCGATCCGCCCGGCCATCCTGGCCAGCCGCGACGCGGCCGCCGACTCCTTTTATTTCCTGGCCGACTACCACGCGCTGATCAAGTGCGATGACCCGCTGCGTATCCAGCGCTCGCGCCTGGAGATTGCCGCGACCTGGTTGGCATGCGGCCTCGATGCCGAACGCGTGACCTTCTATCGTCAGTCCGACGTTCCGGAAATCCCCGAGCTGACCTGGCTGCTGACCTGCGTTACCGCCAAGGGGTTGCTCAATCGCGCCCACGCCTACAAGGCCTCGGTGGACAAGAACGTCGAGAGCGGCGAGGACCCGGATGCCGGCGTTACCATGGGGCTCTACAGCTACCCGGTGCTGATGGCGGCGGACATCCTGATGTTCAACGCGCACAAGGTGCCGGTTGGCCGCGACCAGATCCAGCATGTGGAAATGGCCCGCGATATCGCTCAGCGCTTCAATCATCTGTTCGGTCACGGTCGTGAGTTCTTCACCCTGCCGGAAGCGGTGATCGAGGAAGGCGTCGCCACGCTGCCCGGCCTTGACGGACGCAAGATGTCGAAGAGCTACGACAACACCATTCCGCTGTTCGGCAGCGCCAAGGAGCTCAAGGGCGCGATCGCACGCATCGTCACCGACTCACGCCTGCCGGGCGAGCCCAAGGACCCCGACAGCTCGCACCTGTTCACCCTCTACCAGGCGTTCGCCACCGCGCAGCAGCAGGATGCGTTCCGCCAGGAGCTGCTCGACGGGCTGGCTTGGGGCGATGCCAAGCAGCGCCTGTTCGAGCTGCTCGACAACGAGCTGGGCGAGGCGCGCGAGCTGTATCACCAGCTGATCACCAAGCCCGCCGAGCTGGAGGACATTCTCCAGGCGGGCGCGGCCAAGGCGCGCCGGATCGCCACGCCGTTCCTTGGTGAGCTGCGTGAGGCGGTGGGCCTGCGCAACTTCCGTAGCGAAGTTAAAAGTGCAGCGCCAGCCAAGAAGAAGTCCAGCAAGGTGGCGCGCTTCGCCAGCTTCCGCGAGGCCGACGGCGCGTTCCGCTTTCGTTTCTTTGCGCCCGACGGCGAGGAGCTGCTGCTGTCCCGTCCGTTGAGCAACCCGAAGGCGATCGGCAGCCTGACCCAGCGGTTGATTGCCGGCGGGCCGGACGCGCTGGAACTTCGCGAGGACGAAGGCGATCAATTCACCCTGTGGCTGGACGACGAATGCGTCGCCGACAGCCCACATTATGAGAGCGCCGAAGCGCTCGATGCCGCCATGCTGCGGGTACGCGAGGCGCTGGCCACGCTCGTCGACTGACGTGCTGCCGCCAGGGCGGAACGTACCCCGCGACTGCGTTCCGCGGCTTCGCGGCAATCTCCAAGAATGGGTGTCCCAGGAGGGCTGACGCTTGAACGACCTGAGTAAATTGCCAACCACCGAGGGCGCGGCTAAAGTGTCGGCCCCGTTTCACTACCCAGACTCCGCCATGACCCCTCTTGAGCGCTATCAGGCCGACCTGAAACGTCCTGACTTCTTCCACGATGCCGCCCAGGAAAATGCGGTGCGTCACCTGCAACGTCTGTACGACGATCTGGTGGCCGACGATCGCAGCAAGAGCGGCCTGCTCGGCAAGCTGTTCGGCAAGAAACAGCAGGAGCCGATCAAGGGCATCTACTTCTGGGGCGGCGTTGGCCGCGGCAAGACCTATCTCGTTGATACCTTCTTCGACGCATTGCCGTTCAAGCAGAAGACGCGCACGCACTTTCACCGCTTCATGAAGCGCGTGCACGAGGAAATGAAGACGCTCAAGGGCGAAAAGAACCCGCTGACCATCATTGGCAAGCGCTTCGCCGACGAGTCGCGGGTGATCTGTTTCGACGAATTCTTCGTCTCCGATATCACCGACGCGATGATTCTTGCCACGCTGCTCGAAGAGCTGTTCAAGAACGGCGTGAGCCTGGTGGCGACCTCCAACATCGTGCCGGACGGTCTGTACAAGGACGGTCTGCAGCGCGCGCGCTTCCTGCCGGCCATCGAGCTGCTGAAGAAGCACACCGAGATCGTCAACGTCGACAGCGGCATCGACTATCGCCTGCGTGCGCTGGAGCAGGCCGAGCTGTTCCACTTCCCGCTCGATGCCGAGGCCGAGCAGAGCCTGGAACGCAGCTTCAAGAGCTTGCTGCCGGAGAACTGCCGGGTCGTCGACAAGGACGCACTGATGATCGAGAACCGCGAAATCCGTGCGGTAAAGACCGGCAATGATGTGGCCTGGTTCGAGTTCCGCGAGCTCTGCGACGGGCCGCGTAGCCAGAACGACTACATCGAACTGGGCAAGATATTCGGCGCCATCCTGCTGGCCAATGTCGAGCAGATGAGTGTCACCAAGGACGACATGGCGCGCCGCTTCATCAACCTCGTCGACGAGTTCTACGACCGCAACGTCAAGCTCATCATCTCCGCCGAGGTTGAGCTCAAGGACCTCTATACCGGCGGTCGCCTGGAGTTCGAATTCCAGCGCACCCTGAGCCGTCTGCTGGAAATGCAATCGCACGAGTACCTGTCGAGGCCGCACAAGCCCTGACCATGGCGTGGCCGCGAAGACCGACTCTTCGCGGCCAAAGGCCGCTTTCTCGCAACGTCTGGCACTGCGCCTTAGTAGGCGCGGTGTTCGTCAAGAAGGCGTATGCCAGCTGTCGGTTATCCTGCTTCAGCAAGCCAGCCTTGGCTGTTCCGTGGTCGCCCTTACGACTCAGGCCGGTATTTCTGCCGGTAGTGATTGGGTGACAGCTCGGTGTGCTGGCGGAAAAGGCGGGCGAAGAAGCTCGCATCGTCGTAGCCCACTTCGTAGCTGATCGTCTTGATGCTCTTGCCGGTGGTGGCGAGCAGGCTCTTCGCCGTCTCGATCCGCAGGCGTTGCAGATAGTGCAGCGGCTTGTCGCCGGTGGCTGCCTGGAAGCGGCGCATGAAGTTGCGAATGCTCATGCCATGCTGCCGCGCCACGTCCTCGAAGCGAAACTTTTCGGCGAAGTTGGCTTCCAGCCATTCCTGTATCTGCAGAATCCGCGTATCCAGATGCAGCTTCTGCCCGCCGAAACCCAAGCGCCCCGGGCTGTAACTGCGTTGTAGCTCGTAAAGCACGTCACGCGCCATGCCCTGGGCCACGTGTGCGCCGCAGAAGCGCTCGACCAGATACATGTACAGGTCGCAGGCCGAGGTAGTGCCGCCTGCGCAGTAGAGGTTGTCGCTGTCGGTGAGGTGCTTGTCGGCGCTGAAAGACACACCGGGGAAGCGCTCGACGAAGTCATTGGCAAAGCGCCAGTGGGTGGTCGCCTCGCGGCCTTCCAGCAGGCCCGCCTGGGCCATCCAGAACACGCCGGTGGCTTCGCCACAGATGACGCTGCCTGCTGCGTGACGCTCGCGCAACCAGGGCATCACACCCGGATGCTGCGCGCAGAGCGCAGCGAAATCTCCCCAGAAGGCCGGCAGGATCACCATATCGGCGTCATCCAGCGGACTATCCACGGCGATGGCGATACCGCTGAAGGTATTTACCGCCTTGCCGTCCGGGCTGACCAGACGGGTTTCGAAAGCAGGGGTGAGGTCAAGGCCGAGCTGTTTGCCATAGCGCAGGCTGGCCATGTGGAAGAAATCCTTGGCCTGGGTGAGTGTCGAGGCGAACACCCCTTCGGTGGCAAGTATGCTGACGCGCTGGATCGAGGCGAGATTGGGCATGCGATTCTAATTATTGTGGTGAGTAACAGGGTAAATCTGCCGTGTGGCGGCTGGAGCGTCCTATTTTTGCGTGCGTCTGTCCAGCCTTTCCTGAAACGATGCGGCTGAACCGTCACGGCGACCCGGCGTCGAACCGCTGATGCACAGGAGCGAAGAGATGAGTGAAAGCAGTCAGTATCCGACAGCCCCTTTTGGCGATTGGGACGGCAGCCCGGCCGCGGCGCGTGCGATGCAGCAGAGCCTGGCGGGGCAGGTGAGCTTGCAGGATGACTTCCCACCGTTGCGATTGATCGCCGGGGTGGATGTCGGTTTCGAGGATGGCGGCACTATCACCCGCGCCGCGGCAGTGCTGCTGGATGCCGATACCCTGGAGTTGGTCGGCAGCAGCCTGGCGCGAATTCCGACGAACATGCCCTACATTCCGGGCCTGCTTTCGTTCCGTGAGCTACCCGCGGTGCTGCAGGCGCTCGGCGAACTGCCGGCCGTTCCCGACCTGATCTTTTCCGACGGCCACGGCATCGCCCACCCGCGCCGTCTGGGCATTGCTGCTCACCTGGGCGTGGTGACCGGCCTGCCCACCATCGGCGTGGCAAAGAAGCTGCTCACCGGGGCGCACGACGAGCTGGATCTGGCGCGTGGTGCACAGGTCGAGTTGCGCGACAAGAAGACCGGCGAAGTGATCGGCTGCGTGCTGCGCAGCAAGGACAAGGTGCGGCCACTGATCATTTCCCCGGGTAACCGGGTCAGCATCGTCACCGCACCGCAGCTGGTGATGCGTTATGTCACGCGCTATCGCCTGCCGGAGCCGACCCGGCTGGCCGACCGGCTGGCATCGCGGCGGGAAGAAAAGGCCGCCGCGCGGCGCTTGTCTGGAGCGGCCGAGTAGTTAAAACAGTTGTAACCGGGATTGCCCGCGCCCGTGGCGACGCTTGCAGCTGGCGTCTCGCAGGCGCTAGCCTGCGGGCCTGTTGTCAGCTCGGACCCTACGATGATTCTGGATTGCGCTACCGGTTGGTGTCAGGGCGTTCGCCACTGCCCGTCACCGAACTTCAACCAGCGGCCGGCCGGCGAGATTTCCCTGCTGGTGATCCACAACATCAGCCTGCCGCCGGGGCAGTTCGGCACCGGCAAGGTTCAGCAGTTCTTCCAGAATTGTCTGCAGTGCCATGAGCACCCGTTTTTCGAGGAGATCGCCGAGCTGCAGGTGTCGGCGCATTTTCTCATCGAGCGTGATGGCGCGATCACTCAGTTCGTCTCCTGTCTGGATCGTGCCTGGCACGCCGGCGTGTCCTGCTTCGACGGTCGCGAGGGCTGCAACGATTTCTCCATCGGCATCGAGCTGGAGGGGACCGACGACCAACCCTTCAGTGAGGCGCAATACCAGGCGCTGATCGGATTGTGCCGGGTACTGCAGGGCGCGTTTCCAGCGATTACCCCCGAGCGGGTTTGCGGACACAGCGATATCGCGCCGGGGCGCAAGACCGATCCCGGCCCGGCATTCGACTGGCAGCGGCTGCGTGCGGCTTCCATTACCTGCTGACGAAAGGAAAGGGCGATGAGTTTTCTGGTGATCCTGCTCGTGCTGCTGGTGGAGAAGTTCTCTGATTGGCGGCCGCGGCTGCAATACGACAGCCCCTGGCTGACGCGCCTGCGCCAGGCGGAGGCCAGCCCGCGTCTGCGACAGACGCCCTGGCTGGCGCTGCTGTTGCTGGTGTTGCTCCCGGTGCTGCTGCTCGGCCTGGTGCTGCTGGCACTGGAGCCGCTGGCCTATGGGTGGCTGAGCCTGCCGGTGCATCTGCTGGTGCTGCTCTACAGCCTCGGCCGCGGCCATGCCAAGGCTGAACTCGGTGCGTTCCGCGACGCCTGGCGCCGTGGAGATGATGAAGCCGCCGCGCTGGCCGCCGAACGTGACGCCGGCCTGCAGGCGCAGGACCCGCCGAGCCTGTTGGCAGCGGTGCAGTCCTGGCTGCTGTGGCGCAGCTACGAGGGTTTTTTTGCGGTGATCTTCTGGTACCTGCTGCTCGGGCCGATGGCGGCGCTGGCGTACCGGCTGCTGGCGCTGTGCGCCGAGCACACCGAGCTCGAAGGGTTGCGCGAGCGGGCCGAGCAGCTGCGGCATGCCTTCGACTGGTTGCCGGTGCGGGTGTCGCTCGGCAGTTTTGCGCTGGTCGGCAACTTCGTCGCGGTCAACCGGGCGCTGCTGCACGAGTTGCTGAGCTGGGATGTGCCAGCCCGGCGGCTGTTGGCCGATGCCGGTCCGTTGGCCGCCGATCTGCCGCCCGCGGTCGACGGCGAGGCGGGCATCGCGAGGCTCGACGGGATCGCGGCATTGCTCGTACGTACACGGGTGTTCTGGTATGCGGTGATCGCAGTCTGGACGATCCTCGCCTGAGGCTCTTGGCCAGCGGCGCCGCTAATGGACGTCCATAACGCCTCTGTATGGGGTTCCACCGCCGAATCGCTGTAACCCGCAGGCCAGACGCCTCGCCGAGCGTCTGGTTGATGCCAGTCGAAGAGCCATCATTTGGCCATTACCTTAAGTTACAAAAACGCCTACCGATATCCCGTATAACCCGGGCAGATGCCACTCTCTGACGAGCCCTGCTGCGCGCTGCAATTGCGTGCAAGCCAATACCAATAAAATTGGGAGACGTCGTGTGAATAGTCTGTTGTATCCCGCGATTGCGTTCATGAACCGCCTGAGCTTCGGTATGAAGTTCAGCCTGGTCAGCGTCCTGTTTTTCGTTCCCATGCTGCTGAGCAACTACTACCTGGTTCGCGACTCGTACCGGGCATATGTCGGTACCCGCAACGAGCTGCAGAGTCTCGAGCTGCTTGGCTCGACCTTGCAGGTGCGGCGCAGCATGGAGGACTGGAAAGACCTCGTGCATATCGAATCGATCATCGGCCAGACCGGCAATGTCGAGGCGCTGCAGACTCGCTTGAACCGCGTCGAAAGCGCGCTGACAGCGCAGCTGCAGGCTCTTGCCCCCGTTGGCGATGCGCCTGAGCAGGTGGCTGAATTCAATAGCCGTCGCGACGAACTGGTGACCGGGCTGAACGCCGCCCAGGCCGAGCAATCGTTGCAGTCCAAGGCAGCCATGGCCGAGTCCCTGCTGGGCCAGTCGCAGGTGATGATCAAGCTCGTCGCCGGCCAGTCCGGCCTCAGCCAGGATCTCGAGCGTGAGGTCCGTCTGTTGGCCGAGCTGCTGACCACGGTAACCCCGGCCATCAGCGCATCGCTCGGCGAGGGGCGCGCGGTGGGCTCCTACACGTTCGGCCAGGGCTACCTGAACTCCGATGCCAGCAATACGCTGGACAGCCTCGTGCTGGAACTGGAAAAGCAGCAGGCGCAGTACGCCGCACAGTTGCAGGATGCCCTGGGCGCAAGCCAGGCCGCGCGTACCCGGCTCGACGCCTTCGCCACCGCCAGCCGTGAGTCCCTGCAGGCGAGCAGCGAAATCCTGCAGGACGAGGTGATCATGGCCGAGGCGCTGGACCTGCCTTGGGAGCAGTTCTACGAGCGCATCAGCGCGCAGATGGCCAAGACCTACGAGCTGAACGACGCCATTCTCGGTTTCCTCGAGGTGGAGCTTGCCGAGCGGCTGGAGCAGAAGCGCCTGCTCATGACCCTGCTGCTTTCGGCACTGGCGGTGGTGCTGTGCCTGGTGGCGTATCTGTACGCGGGCTTCTATGCCTCGACACGCGCCTCGCTGCACAGTCTCGGCAGGATCATGGACAAGGTCGCCGCCGGTGACATGACCGCGCGCTATCAGGTACAGAGCCGCGATGAGCTTGGCGAGCTGGGACAGGTGTTCAATACCACCGTGGCGCAGATCCGCGAGCTGATCGAGCGAGTCGGGCAGACCGTCGCCGAAGTCGAGCGCCAGGCACAGCGGGTCGAAAGCGTCTCCGGCGAGAGCAATCAGACGGTATCCGAGCAGCGTGGGCAGATCGAACAGGTCGCCACGGCGATGAACGAGATGTCCGCCACCGCCCAGGAGGTCGCCAGCAGTGCCGAGGCAGCAGTTGGCAGCGCACAGAGCGTCAACGAGGAAACCGTCAGCGGGCGCGAGCTGGTGGTAGCGCAGGTCGGCGGTATCCAGCGGCTGGCCGGCGAGATCGAGCAGTCGGTGCAGGTGATCAACCAGTTGGCCGACGACAGCAAGGCGATCAGCCAGGTGCTGGACGTGATCAAGACCATCGCCGAGCAGACCAACCTGCTGGCCCTCAATGCGGCCATCGAGGCCGCGCGTGCGGGCGAGCAGGGCCGTGGCTTCGCGGTAGTCGCAGACGAGGTGCGCGGGCTGGCGCAGCGGACGCAGAAGTCCACCGCGGAAATCGAGCAGATGATCGCTCGCCTGCACAATGGTGTCGGCGCAGCGGTGAAAACCATGCATGCCAGCCATACGCTGGCCGAAGACACCGTTGGCCAGTCGGGGCGGGTCGAGCAGGCGCTGGAAAACATCCTCGGCGCGGTGGGGCTGATCGTCGATCAGAACCAGCAGATCGCCGCTGCGGCTGAGCAGCAGACAGCCGTGGCGCACGATATCGATCGCAATATCGTCGCGATCAACGAGGCCGGCCAGCGCACCGCCGAGGGCGCCGGGCACACCGAGCAGGCGAGTCGCGAACTGTCCCAGCTGGTGGGACGCCTGCAGCAGCTGATCGGCGCGTTCCGGGTCTGACCGCGGCGATGATCAGGGCTGCGGCCAGCCGAACAGTTCACAGCTGTTGCGATAGCTGGCTGCGGCCAGCTCTTCGGCGCTGACACCCTTCAGATCGGCCAGCATCCGGCAGATATCCGGCAGCAGTTCCGGGCTGTTGCGCTCGCCGGCGTGGCCGGCTGGTGGGATATCCGGCGAGTCGGTTTCCAGCACGATGGCCTCCAGCGGCAGTTGCTTGAGCACCCGCTGCATGCGCAGCGCCTGTGGCCAGGTACCGGCACCCCCGAGGCCGAGCCTGAAGCCGAGGCGCAGGTATTCCTGAGCTTCCTCCCAGCTGCCACTGAAGGCGTGCACGATGCCGGCGCGCTGCAGCTTGTAGCGTTTGAGCATGGCGATCATCGGTGCGTGGGCGCGGCGTACGTGCAGCAGCACCGGCAGCTCGAACTCCGCAGCCAGCGCCAGCTGCGCTTCGAGCAGTTCGTGCTGGCGCTCGATGTCCGGGTCCTCGACGTAATAGTCCAGGCCGATCTCGCCGATGGCGCAGAGTTTAGGCTCACCGCGTAGCTGCTCCAGCCAGTCGCGCAGCTTGCCCAGGTGCTCGTCCCGGTGCTCGGCGATGAACACCGGGTGAAGGCCCAGCGCGGCATGAACCGCTGGCTGCTCGCAGGCTAGTTGCCAGACCCGCTCCAGATTCGCTTCGTGCACGCCGAGTACCACGATGCGCTCGACGCCAGCGGCCGCGCTGCGGGCGATGACCTGGGTCCTGTCATCATCGAACATCTCGAAATCGAGGTGGGTATGGGTGTCGATAAGCTGCACGACAGGCTCCGTACGGTCGGCGGTGGGCGGGCGCGTAATGCTACATGGCCTTCAGTGGCTTTCCTCTTCGATCTGAATGTCGCTGACGCCCAGCTCTTCAAGCCGGCTGGCTTCGCTGGGGCGTATCGGGTTTTCCCAGGGGGCGTCGACCGCCGCACGCGGCTCGCGGACGTAATGCAGCAGTATTTCCAGTTCGGCCTGCTCCAGACCGGGCACTTCGAACGAGCTGATCAGCAGCGAGGCGGGCTCGCCGTTGATGCAGTAGTGGATGCGGTAACGCTTCAGATCGGTCATGGCGGGCTTCCTGCGGTTGGCGGCACTGAAGTATCCGACCGCCGAAATCCGCTCAGGCTCCCGAGTCTCCTTGTGCTTCGCGCTCGAGCAACGCCGCCTTGCGTTCCAGCCCCCAGCGATAGCCGGTCAGCGCCTGATGACTGCCGACCACGCGATGGCAGGGCACCAGCAGGCCGACGGGGTTGCTGGCGCAGGCGCGGGCCACCGCACGGGCGTGGCTGCCGAGGGTTGCCGCCAGCTCACCGTAGCGACGCGTCTCGCCGGCGGGAATCTGCTGCAACGCCTGCCAGACGCGCTGCTGAAAGGCCGTGCCGCGCAGATCGAGCGGCAGCTGGGCGGCACGCTGCGGTTCTTCCAGTTGGCTGACGATTGCCTGCAGCCACTCACCCAGGCCTTCCTGGTCGCGCTGCAACTGTGCCGCGGCAAAGCGTGAGCGCAGCTCGTCTTCCAGCGCTGTCTGGTCGTCGCCGAACAGCAGGGCGCAGATGCCTTTGTCGCTGCTGGCGACCAGCAGCTGGCCGAGGGGGCAGGGCGCCAGGGCGTAGCGCAGGGTTTCGCCCGCACCTTTGCGGCGGCGCTGGGCCGGCGTCAGAGCCTGGGCGTCCGCATAAGGGGCCCGCGTGCCGGAGTAGCCGGCAGCGAGGGCGGCATCGAGTACCGAGTCGGCCTCGGTCAGGTGGGTTTCCAGACGTTCGCGGCGGCGCGCCGCCGACCACGCCCGCGGGGTCATGCCGGTGCGCGCCTTGAATGCCCGTGACAGGTAGGCCGGCGACAGCCCGATGCGCGCGGCCAGCTGCTGCAGCGGCAGCGGCGTCTCGGTTTCGTCGAGCAGGCGGCAGGCGGCGATCACCAGCGCATCGAGCTGCTCGCTCGGGCTCGGGCCGCAGGGGGAGCAGCGGCGACATGGCCGGTAACCGGCGGCCTGGGCTGCCGCTGGATCGGTGTAGAACGCCGTCCGCTCGCGAGCTGGCCGGCGTGCGGGGCAGCTGGGTCGGCAGAAAATACCGGTCGAGCGCACAGCGAACACGAAGCGGCCATCGAAGGCGGCATCGCGTTCGCATAGCGCTTGCCAGCAGCGGTCCTGATCGAGCATGGCGCGACTCCCCTGGTTGATGCTGCGATTGTCGGTCCTGGCCGGACGTGCGCCAATCCAAAGCGTGCTTTCAAAGTCGATGGGGAGCATGGAAGCCGCCCCGTGATTGCCGTAACCTGCAGCATCGCCCTGACCGAGAAGGACCTGCAAGCCGCTGATGAAAACGCCTAAACGACTCGAACCGCTGATCGAGGATGGCCTGATCGACGAGGTGCTGCGGCCGCTTATGAGCGGCAAGGAAGCAGCGGTATACGTGGTGCGCTGTGGCGATGAGCTGCGCTGCGCCAAGGTCTACAAGGAAGCCAACAAGCGCAGCTTCCGCCAGGCCGTGAAATACCAGGAAGGCCGTAAGGTGCGCAGCAGCCGCGATGCGCGCGCGATGGCCAAGGGCTCCAAGCACGGGCGCAAGGAGAAGGAGGACAACTGGCAGAACGCTGAGGTCGCGGCGCTGTTCCGCCTGGCCGATGCCGGCGTGCGCGTTCCCAAACCCTACGACTTTCTCGACGGCGTGCTGCTGATGGAGATGATCGCCGGCGAAGATGGCGATGCCGCACCGCGACTGAACGACGTCGACCTGCATCCGGACGACGCCCGCGAGTTCCATGCGTTCATGATCCACGAAGTGGTCAAGATGCTCTGCGCGGGGCTGGTGCACGGTGATCTGTCGGAATTCAACGTGCTGCTCGACGAGCACGGCCCGGTGATCATCGACCTGCCGCAGGCGGTGGATGCGGCCGGCAACAACCATGCGTTCGAAATGCTCGAGCGCGATGTTGGCAACATGTCGGCCTATTTCGGACAGTTCGCGCCGGAACTCAAGTTCACCCGCTACGCCAAGGAGATGTGGGCACTGTACGAGCAGGGCAAGCTGACCACCGAGACCGAGCTGACCGGGGAATTTGCCGAGCCGGAAGATGCCGCGGATATCGATGCGGTAATGCGGGAGATCAAGGCCACGCTGGCCGAGCAGGAGCGCCGTGAGGCCTTGCGCGGTGCGGACGATGCGCCGAAGGATGAGCCGCCGGAGCCGCCGTGGATGAAAGGCTGATCGGCAGTCTCTGGCGAACCCCGGAGACTGCTGCTTCTGTGTTTTTGCCGGTTAGCGGGAGTCTTCAAGGACTCCGGCCAGTTAAGGTCTTCAGTGCGTCGATTGCTCTGTAGAGTTTTCCCCGGCGTCCGCGGTATCCGCGGACGCCGCCTTCCATCCACCCCCCAACGCCACATACAACGCCACCTGCGCCGTCGCCAGCGCGCTCCGGCCTTCCAGCGCCCGCTGGCGGGCCTGTAGCGCACCGCGCTGGGCGTCCAGTACCTCGCTCAGGTTTGCCTCACCCAGCTCGTAGCTGCGCTGCGCCAGCCGATGCGCCCGTTCACGGTGCTCGCGGGTGCGGTTGAGGGATGCGTGCCTGCGCTGCTGACCGGCCATTCTCGTCAGGCCCCGTTCGACTTCCTCCAGGGCTTGGGCCAGCGCCTGTTCGAAGGCGACATAGGCGGTCTCGCCCTCGGCATCGGCGAGGTCGATGGCGGCGCCGCGGCGAGGATAGTCGAGCAATGGCAGGCCGAACGTCGCGCCGACCCGGGCGAAGTTCGAGGCGCCGGATATCGCGTCTCCCAGAGCGAAGCCGGAGCGGCCCACCGCGGCCTGCACCGCCAGCTTGGGGAACAGATCGCGGCGGGCGGCCAGCGATTGCAGCTCGGCGGCGTCCAGCCGTGCGGCTTCGGCGATAAGATCCGGGCGGCGGCGCAGCAGGTCGATGGGCTGGCCCGGGGCGATGCGCTGCTCGGCCAGTGGCACCGGCGCGCTGGCGGCGAGACGTGCAGCGGTGCTGCCCGGCGGCTCGGCGAGCAGGGTGTCCAGCGCCAGCTGCGCTTCGGCCAGGTGAATGTCCAGCTCGTCCAGATCGGCTTCCAGCGACGCACGCTCGGCGGATGTGGCTTCGACGTCCAGCCGGGTCACTTCGCCGGCGTGGAACAGCAGCCCGGCGATACGCTCCAGTTCGCGCGCCACTTCGATGCCTTCGACCAGCAAGGCGCGCTGGCCCTGCAATGCGCGCAGCTGCAGATAGCCCTGGGCGGTATTCGAGGCTACGGCCAAGCGCGCGGCGATCGTCTGCGCCTCGGCCGAACGCAGCTGCCGAGCGGCGCTGTCACGCCGCGCGCGGGTGGCGCCGAACAGGTCCAGCTCCCAGGTCGCCTGCAGCGCCAGCTCCCAGGTATCGAAGCTGATCACGTCGTCGTCGGGGATGAAGTCGGCCAGCGGGCTTTCGGGTTCGGCTTCCTGATCGTTCTCGTTCCACTGGCGGCTGGCCGAACCAGGCAGATCGAAGCTCGGCAGCAGGCCGGCGCGCGACTGGCGCAGCTGGGCTCGCGCCGCGGTGACGCGCGCCATGGCCAGGCGTACATCGTGGTTCTGCTGCATGGCGCGGCTAACCAGCGCGGTGAGCTGCGGGTCATCGAACTGGCGCCACCAGACGGCCAGCGACTCGGCATCGGCCGGGTGCGAACCGGCGGCACTGAACCAACCTTCCGGCAGTTGCGGATCGGTATGCTGCGGTACGCTGGAGCAGGCACTCAGGGCCAGGGCGAGCAGCAGCGGGGCGGCCAGGACCTTGGCAGTCATGCGGTTTCCTCCGGGCGCACTTTCATGAACAGCAGGTACAGGCACGGCACCGCGAGCAAGGTCAGCAGCGTGGCGAAGCCCAGTCCGCCCATGATGGTCACCGCCATGTTGGCGAAGAACGGATCGAACAGCAGCGGCACCATGCCCAGCACCGTGGTGCCGGCGGCCATCATCACCGGTCGCAGGCGCGACGCTGAGGCTTCGATGATGGCGGTCAGGCGCGGTACTTCGTCGGCGATCTGGCGGTCGATCTCGTCCACCAGCACCACGGCGTTCTTGATCAGCATGCCGGTGAGGCTGAGCAGGCCGAGCAGCGCCATGAAGCCGAATGCCTGTCCGGTGAGCAGCAGGCCGAAACTCACGCCGCAGATGGCCATGGGCACCACCAGCCAGATCATCAGCGGCTGGCGCACCCTGGCGAACAGCAGCACGGTGACCAGCACCATCGCCAGGTAGGGCACCGCCAGCGTGCTGGCCAGCGCCTGCTGGGCGTCGGAAGACTGTTCGTAATCGCCGCCCCACTTGAGGCTGTAGTTGACTGGCAGCTCGATGCCCTCGATCAGCGGACGAATGCGCTGGTGTGCCTCGTTGGTGTTCTCGCCATCGCGCGGCTCGGCGCGAATGGAGATGGTGCGCTCGCGGTCGTAGCGCACGATGATGCTGTCCTCGCTGATCGGCTCGATGCCATCGGCGACCTGCGCTAGCGGCACGTAGCCGGTGCCGGCGGGGCTCCAGATCAGCCGTTGCAGCAGGTCGTCGCTGCCGACACGGTCCTCGGGCGCGGCACGCAGCAATACCGGGATCAGTTCGTCGCGCTCGCGCAGCAGGCTGACCCGCTGGCCCTCGCTACCGGCGGCCAGGGCGCGCGCCACCGCCTGGCGCGTCAGCCCGGCGTCGGCAAGGCGATCCAGCGCCAGTTGCGGGCGCAACACCAGCACCGGCTGACGCCAGTCGTCGCGCACGTTGAACACCTTGCCCTCATCCTGCAGCCGCTTGCGACCCTCGGCGGAGATCGCGCGCAGCACCTCGATATCCGGGCCGCTGATGCGCGCTTCCAGCTTGGCCTCGGCATTGGGGCCGAACATGAACTGCGCAGCCGAGACGTCGGCCGAGGGGTAGCGTTGCGGCAGTTCCTGGTTGATCTGCCGCACCAGGCCGTCGATCAGCTCGGCATCCTCGGTGCGCACGAGGAAGTGCATCAGCGACGAATTCGGCTGTTCCGGCATGTAGGTCAGCATGAAGCGCGAGGCACCGGCGCCGATGAAGCTGGACACGCCGCTGACGCCCTCCATCTCTGCCAGATACTCCTCGACGTCACTCGCGGTGCGTGCGGTATCGCGGATGTGCGTGCCCTGGGGCAGGAACAGGTTGACGTAAAACAGCGGCGTGCTCGACGGAGGAAAGAAGCTCTGGGGGAGACGGGTGAAGATCACCGCGCTGACCACCGTCAGCACCACCAGCACGCCGATGGTCAGCCAGGGCCGATGCAACACGCCACCGGCCAGGCGCCGATAACGGTTGTACCAGGGGCCGTTGTAAGCGGCGTCGGGGTCCTCGTCGGCGTCGACATTGCGCAGCAGATAGTGGCCGAACAGCGGCACCAGCAGCAGTGCCAACAGCCAGCTGAGCAGCAGCGACACGGCGATGACGAAGAACAGCGAGAAAAGGAATTCGCCGGTGGTGTCCTGGGACAGGCCGATCCCCGCGAAGGCGAGGATGCCGATGATGGTGGCGCCGAGCAGCGGCCATTGCGTCTGCTGTAGCGTCTGTTGCGACGCTTCAAGAATGCTCTTGCCCTGGCGCTGGCGCACCAGCATGCCGTCGCAGACCACCACCGCGTTGTCCACCAGCATGCCCATGGCGATGATCAGCGCGCCTAGGGAAATCCGCTCCAACTCGATGCCCACCAGCCACATCACCAGCAGCGTGCCGAGCACCGTGAGGAACAGCACCGCACCAATGATGAAACCGGCGCGCACGCCCATGGCGATGCACAGCACGCCGACGACGATGGCAACCGAGAGAAACACGTTGAGCGCGAAACTGTTTACCGATTCGTCGACGATCTGATGCTGCTCATACAGCGGATGCAGATCGACGCCCAGCGGCATGCGGTGCTCGTTGGCCTGCAGGACCGCTTCGACGCTATGCCCGACCTCGACGATATTCGCCCCGGATACCCCGCTGATGCCGAGCGTTAAAGCCTGCTGGCCGTTGTGGCGGATGATCTGTTGAGGCCGCTCGGCGTATTCCCGCGACAGCTTGGCAATCGCACCCAGTTCGACCCGCTGTGGTCCTTGGCCGACCGGCAGTGCACGCAACTCGTCCAGGGAATCGAAGGCGCCGCTCGGGCGCAGGCGCACAAAGAAGTCGCCGGCGTTGACGCCGCCGGCATCGACGGCGGCATCGGTATCGGCCAGCGCCGCGGCGATCTCGTCGGGGGCGACACCCAGCGCCGCCAGCTGCGCCTGGTCGACTTCGACGAGGATGCGCTCTTCTTGCACGCCCGCGATTTCCACCTTGCCGACGCCGTCGGCAGTGAGCAGGGCGCGGCGCAGGTCCTTGGCCGTTTCGTGCAGCTCCTTGAGCGTCAGTCCGTCGCCGGTCAGCGCATAGAAGATGCCGTAGACGTCGCCGAAATCATCGTTGACCTGCGGCGGTTCGATCCCCGGGGGCAGGTCGCCCTGGGCATCGTCGATCTTGTTGCGCAGCTCGTCCCATATCTGCGGCAGGGCATCGCCGTCGTAGCGGTCCTGCATCTCCACGCGGAGCTCGGCGATGCCCGGCATCGAGCGCGAGCGGATCTCCTTGATCTGCGACATCTGCTGGATCGCGCTCTCCAGCGGTTCGGTCACCTGTTGCTCGACCTCCAGCGCTGTGGCGCCGGGGTACTGCACGTTGACGATGGCCTGCTTGATGGTGAATTCCGGGTCTTCCAGACGGCCGATCTCGAAGAAGGCGAGGGTGCCGCCGAGCAGGCAGATCAGTACCAGAATCCAGATGTTGACCGGCCGGGTGATGGCGTAGCGGGCGAAATCCATCGGCTCAGTTCCGCTCCTGCGCTTCGATCGGCTGGTCCTCGTGCAGCTTGCTGCCGCCAGCGACGACGATCGGCATCTGCGCCTGCAGGCCGTCACCGCGAATCAGTGCCTGATCGCCATCGACCCGCTCGAGCTGCACCGGCTGCCGCCGCGCGCGGCCATAGTCCGCCTGCCAGATGAAGTGCTGGCCGTCGCTGCCGGTCTGCAGCGCCGACAGCGGTAGGCGGAAGGCGTCGCGGGTCCTCTGCGGCTGCGGCGGACGTTCGATGCGCACGCGCATGGCCATGCCCGGCAGCAGGTTGTACTCCTCCGGCGGCTCGCCCTGCAGCACCAGGCGGTAGGTCCGCGCGCCTTCGCGTGGCTGAGTGCTGTGCTCCTTGTAGCGCAGCGGCAGACGCACATCGGCAATCACCAGCTCGCCTTCGGCCTGCAGACCGGCGCCGAGCGGAATGCTCAGCGCGGCGGTTTCCGGTAGATCAACGCTGACTTCGATATGGCGGTTGTCCTGCATTTCGAAGATCGGCGTGCCGACTGCGACCACCATGTCCGGCTCGGCCAGGCGGCGCGCCACCACGCCATCGAACGGCGCGTTCAGCGTGCTGTGATCGAGGTCGCGCTGGGCGCTGTCGCGCGCCACCCGTGCCGCCACGGTGTTGGCTTGCAGCGCTTCGATGGCGGCGGGGGCGAGAATGCCCTCGGCGAGGAGGGTGCGCTTGCGTGCCAGATCCGCCTCCAGTTGACGCAGGCGTGCCTCGGCTTCGCGCAGCTGCAGGCGATAGTCGGTGCGATCCAGCTGTGCCAGCGGTTGCCCGCGGCGCACCCGCGTACCTTCGTCGACCAGGATGCGCTCGATACGCCCGGCCACCTCGAACGACAGTTGCGTGGAGGTCACGCTCTGCACCACGCCGGAGAAGCGCAGCGCCTCGGCTTTCGGCTCGGCCGCCTGCAACGGCTCGACCAGGGCCACCCGTGGCGGCTCGGGTGCCGGCTCGGCTTCCGAGGAGCAACCACCGAGCAGCGGCAGCGCACAGACGATGATCGTCAACCAGGCACGGGGCGCTGGGAATGCTCGCGTTGACGTCATCGTGGCTCCTATCTGATCGGCGTTGCGGGCGTGCGGGCACCCGTTGGGACTGACAGTAGAGCCCCGCGTCTGCGCAGGAGTTCGCTGGCGATGTTCGTAGAAGTGAGGTGACCGGGCGGTCGACTTCTGCCGAGGCTCTGCCACACTCAAGGGTGCGCGGCTGCGGCTCTGCAGCGCTTGACCGTCGTGAACTCAGCGGGGATGCTTGCCCGCTGTTGAAGGCGCATCACTCATGGGGAATACGCAATGCAAGGCCAGGCACCGGTAATCGACTATCTGAAGGAGCTGCTGCGCGGCGAACTGGCGGCGCGCGATCAGTATTTCCTGCATTCGCGAATGTACGCCGACTGGGGCTTCAGCAAGCTCTACGAGCGCATCAATCACGAGATGGAGGAGGAGACGCAGCACGCCGATGCGCTGTTGCAGCGCATCCTCTTTCTCGAAGGCACCCCGGACATGACGCCGGAGCCGATCAATCCGGGGCACACCGTGCCGGACATGCTGCGCAACGACCTGGCGCTGGAGTACAAGGTGCGCGCCGCGCTGGCCCAGGGCATCGCGCTGGCCGAACAGCACGGCGACTACCCGACCCGCGACATGCTGGCGCTGCAGCTGCACGACACCGAGGAAGACCACGCCTACTGGCTGGAGCAGCAGCTCGGCCTGATCGACCGCATCGGTCTGCAGAATTACCTGCAATCCCAGGCCAGCTGAGCCTTCCACCCCGCGAGGCAGGGCCTGCCTCGCGAGGTTCCGTCAGAGCCGGAAGCGGCTCACCATCGACTGCAATTGACCGCCCAGACGGGCCAGCTCGGTGCTCGACGCCGCGGTTTCCTCGCTGGCGGCGGCGGTCTGTTCCGACACATCGCGCACGTTCACCACGCTGCGGCTGATCTCCTCGGCCACCGCGCTCTGCTCCTCGGCGGCCGCGGCGATCTGCTGGTTCATCGCCTGGATGTTCGACACGGTGCGGGTGATGCTGCCCAGTGAAGCACCGGCCCGGCGCGCCAGCTCGACGCCGCTGTCGGTCAGGTCGCGGCTGGTGTGCATGATCGAGGCAACCTGCTGGGTGCCGTTCTGTAGCGCGGCGACCAGCCCTTCGATTTCCTCGGTGGACTTCTGCGTACGCTGCGCCAGGCCGCGGACCTCGTCGGCGACCACGGCGAATCCGCGTCCGGCCTCGCCGGCACGGGCGGCTTCGATGGCGGCGTTGAGCGCCAGCAGGTTGGTCTGCTCGGCCACCGCCCGAATCACGTTCATCACGCTGCCGATCTTGTCGCTCTCTTCCTGCAGTGCCTTCATCGCCTCGGTGGAGCGCACCACGGCGCTGGCCATGCGTTCGATCTGGGTGACCACCTCGGTGACCACGCGATCGCCTTCCCGGGCTTCGCCGTCCGCCTCGGTGGCGGCCAGCGCGGCCTGTTCGGCATTGCGCGCGACTTCCTGAACGGTCGCCGACATCTCGTGCATGGCGGTGGCGACCTGATCGGTTTCTTCCTTCTGGCTGTTCACGCCGGCGCTGGTCTGCTGGGTGACGGCCGAGAGCTCCTCGGCGGCGGCGCTGATCTGACTGACACCATCGCGGATGCCGCCGATCAGCTCGCGCAGGGTCGAGCCCATCTGCTGGATGCCGCGCTGCAGCACGCCCAGCTCGTCGCGGCGCTGAACCTGTGCGGTGGCGCTGAGGTCGCCGGAGGCGATGCGCTCGACGTCAGCCAGGGTGGCACGCAGCGGCAGGATGATCTGCCGGGTGATCAGCCAGGCGGCCAGCATTCCCAGCACCAGGGCCAGCAGCGCGCTGACGATCAGGCGCGTGCGTGCTGCGGCGCTTTCCACGTCGAGCTGGTCGAGCTGGAACTGGTAGAGCGAGTCGCTGATACGGACGATTTCCTTCTGCTGGTCGGTCATCTCCTGGCGCGCCTTGGCGATTGCCTGGGTGGCCTTCTCCAGCGCCTCGATGGCGCTGCGGTACTCGCCGAGCACCGTGCGCATCTGCTGCAGCGCCGCGCCGCTGTCGGCGTCCAGTGCGCCGGCATGACGGCCGAGGGTGGCCTGCGCGGCGTCGAGCTGGGCGTAGATCGCCTTCGCCGCCTCGGCACCCGGGCTGCTCATGTAGACGCGCAGCAGGTATTGCGCACGCTGCACGTCGTCTTCGATCTGGGTGATCGCCTGGAATTGGGCGAAACGGCCTTCGTCATACTCCGAGAGCTGCAGCACCTGACGGTTCACGCCAGCCATCAGCTCGCTCAGACGGCCGGCGGCCTGGTCGATGATCTGCCGCGAGGCGTTGGCCTGGGCATAGGCCTTGCGCATATCGTTCAGCGAATGCTGATACTGCGCGTTGTAGCCGGCCTGCTCCTTGAGCTGGGCGACGTTGACCGGGTTCTTGAAGGTTTCCAGCAGCTTGGTCTGCTGGGCGAGGTAGATGCCCAGGTTCTTGTCCAGACGCTCGGTGGATTCGTTGTCACCATTGGCCAGCATGAATTGCAGGCGGGCGATACGCAGGTCGGTTAGCGTCTTGTTCAGCAATGAGATTTCGGTCATCCAGCCGCTGCGCTGGATGACACTGCCGAGGCTGCCCCAGCCGTTCCAGGCGAGGATGAGGGTCAAGATCAGCACGGCACCGAAGCCCAGTGCGAGCTTCCTGCTGACGCCGATGTTTGCAAACCAGTTGTTCATGTCATTCCAATCAGATGAATAGTTCGAAACGAGCGGGTGCCTTGCCGGCGGCCCGCGGGTGTCTTCGGGCCCTCTTTCGGCCGCGAGCATACGAACTTGAATGTAAATCGAGGAATGGTCGCAGCGAATGCTGGAGCAGGGGGCGCGGGCCGGGGCGGCCCGCGTTGGCATCAGCCTTTGCCAGGTGCAGTGATTGGGGACGGACGGGATGACGGGGCGCTGCAGCAGCCGCTTTCGATGCCCTGCAGGATCGGGCAGTCCGGGCGATCATCGCCCTGGCAGTGGTCGACCAGCTCCTGCAGGGTGTCGCGCAGGTCGACCAGCTCAGTGATCTTGCGGTTCAGCTCGTCGATGTGCGCGCCGGCCAGGGCTTTCACATCGGCGCTGGCGCGCTGACGGTCCTGCCACAGCGCCAGCAGCTTGCCGACCTCCTCCAGCGAGAAACCTAGGTCACGGGCGCGGCGGATGAAGGCTAGCTGATGCAGGTCGCGCTCGTTGTAGTGGCGATAGCCATTGGCGCCACGCCCGGCCGGCGTGAGCAGGCCGATGGATTCGTAGTAGCGGATCATCTTCGCCGTGAGGCCACTGTGCTTGGCTGCCTGACCAATGTTCATGGCGTGCTCCCGATCATTCTTCCGGCTTCCAGGAACGCAGCAGCAGGGCGTTGCTCACCACGCTCACGCTCGACAGGGCCATCGCCGCGCCAGCCACCACCGGGCTGAGAAAGCCGAAGGCGGCGAGCGGAATGCCCACCAGGTTGTAGATGAAGGCCCAGAACAGGTTCTGCTGGATCTTGCGGTAGGTGCGCCGGCTGATCTCCAGCGCGGCCGGCACCAGGCGCGGATCGCCGCGCATCAGGGTGATGCCGGCGGCGTGCATGGCCACATCGGTACCGCCACCCATGGCGATGCCGACATCCGCTGCGGCCAGGGCCGGGGCATCGTTGATGCCGTCGCCAACCATGGCCACCACGGCGCCGCCTTTCTTCAGCTCCGCCACGGTGGCGGCCTTGTCCGCAGGCAGCACCTCGGCATGCACATCATCGATGTGCAGCGCTTCGGCCACCACCCGCGCGCTGCCACGGTTGTCGCCGGTGATCAGGTGGCTGCGGATATGCCGCGCCGCGAGCCCGGCAATCGCTGCTGCGGCGCCGTCCTTGAGGCTGTCACCAAAAGCGAACAGGCCGAGGATACGCGGCTCGGGCGCATGTTCCACCAGCCAGGAAAGGGTGCGGCCCTCAGCTTCCCAGCGCTGGGCGGTTTCCAGCAGCTCGCCCGGCTGCAGGCCGTACTCGCCGAGCATGCGCCGGTTGCCCAGCGCCAGCTGCTGGCCGTCCAGCGTGCCGGCAATGCCACGGCCGCTCAGGGCCTGGCTCTTCTGTACATCCGGCACGGCGATGCCGTCGGCTTCGCAGCGCTCCAGCACGGCGCGCGCCAGCGGGTGTTCGCTGCCACGCTGCAGGGCGCCGGCCAGGCGCAGTATCCGCGCTTCGTCACCGTCCACGGCATGCAGGTGGATGATCTGCGGCTTGCCCGAGGTGAGCGTGCCTGTCTTGTCGAAGGCCACGGCCGTGACCGCATGGGCGACTTCCAGCGCCTCGGCGTCCTTGATCAGGATGCCGTGGCGCGCCGCCACGCCGGTGCCGGCCATGATCGCCGCCGGCGTGGCCAAACCCAGGGCGCAGGGGCAGGCGATGACCAGCACGGCCACGGCGTTGATCAGCGCGACCTCGACCGGCGCGCCAGTCAGCAGCCAGCCGATCAGGGTGAATACGGCGATCACCAGTACCGCCGGGACGAACACCTGGCTGACCTTGTCCACCAGCTTCTGGATCGGCGCCTTGGCTGCCTGGGCGTCTTCCACCAGGCGGATGATCCGCGCCAGCACGGTCTCGCCACCGAGCGCAGTAGTGCGCACCAGCAGCCTGCCCTCGCCATTGATCGCGCCGCCGGTGATGCGGTCGCCTGGCGCCTTGTTCACTGGCAGGCTCTCGCCACTGATCAGCGCTTCGTCGGCCTGGCTTTCGCCCTCGACCACTTCACCGTCCACCGGGAAACGCTCGCCGGGCTTGACCATCACCAGGTCGTCCAGGCGCAGCGCGGCGATTGCGACGTCTTCCTCGCGGCCGTCGACTACCCGTGTCGCGCGGTCTGGGCGCAAGGCTTCGAGCGCACGAATGGCGGCGCTGGTCTGGCGCTTGGCGCGGCTTTCCAGGTATTTGCCCAGCAGCACCAGGGCGATCACCACCGCTGAGGCCTCGAAATACAGGTGCGGCATCTGCGCGGCCGGCGTCGCCCACCATTGATAGAGGCTCAGGCCATAACCGGCGCTGGTGCCGATGGCGACCAGCAGGTCCATGTTGCCGGCGCCAGCACGCACCGCCTTCCAGCCGGCCACGTAGAAGCGTGCGCCGAGGATGAACTGCACTGGGGTGGCGAGCAGGAACTGGATCCACGCTGGCAGCATCCAGTGCTGCCCGAACAGTTCGCCGAACATCGGCAGCACCAGCGGTGCGGCCAGCAACAGGGCGGCGATCACCGCCCAGCGTTCACGCTGCAGGCGTCGCGCGGCATCCTGTTCGGGGCGCTGCTGGTCGCCGGCGCTCGCCTTGTAGCCGGCGGCCTCGATCGCCTGGATCAGCACGGCGGGGTCTGGCGTGCCGATCACCTCGACATGCGCGCGCTCGCTGGCCAGGTTCACCGCGGCGCTGCGCACGCCGGGCACCTTGAGCAGGGCGCGTTCGACCCGGCCGACGCAGCTGGCGCAGGTCATGCCCTCGATGTTCAGCTCGATGCTCTGCAGCGGTACGCCGTAGCCGGCCTTTTCCACGGCCTCGATCAGCGTCGCCACACCCAGGTCATCGCCTTCGACGCGCACCTGTTCATTGGCCAGATTGACGTTGGCCGCGGCGACGCCCGGCACCTTGAGCAGGGCGCGTTCGACGCGGCCGGCGCAGCTGGCGCAGGTCATACCGCTGACCGGCAGCGTATGGGTGGCGCTGGACATGGCAGTGACTCCTCGGATTGCGATGGCTGCAGGATCGACCTTAACCCTATGGCAAGGTCAACACCATGATCTGCGACAGCAGGTGCCTTGACCTTGCCCGGGTGGCAAGGTCGAGAATCGGCGCCTTCAGCAGACGAGGAGAGCGACAATGCAAGTATTCAACGTGAGCGGAATGACCTGCAGCCATTGCGAGCGTGCGGTAACCCAGGCCATCCAGGCGCTGGACCCGCAGGCGCAGGTGCAGGTGGACCTGGCGGCCGGAACGGTGCAGGTCCAGGGCAGCGCCAGCGAGCAGGCGATTCGCCAGGCGATCAGCGAAGAGGGTTATCAGGTGAGCTGATCGCTCACACGGCAGGCTGGTCGGGATCGTCCGGCCAGTCGCGGACCAGGCCGCGGAACAGCGGGTCGATCAGCGCCCTGGTATCGACCTCTGGGGCGAACAGTTCGGTGTCGCGCGTCCAGTCGGTGAACAGTCCGACCACCAGGGCATGCAGCGACAGCGCGGCGAGCCGCGGCGTGACGCCGGGGCGCAGGCAGGTCGAGGCGTTGCGCAGCAGGTTTTCGCACAGATCGATGAACTGGTTGATGAAGGCGTGGTGACGTTCCTCGGCTTCACGTAGTTCATCGGTGAATTCGCACTTGTGCAGCAGGATGGTGAAGATCCGGCGCTTCTGCTCGTTGCTGGCCAGGGTGCTGATGGCCTCGACCGTCAGGTTGCGCAGGGCGATCAGTGCCTGCAGCGGCTGCTGCTGATCGCAGCTGCACAGGCGCTCGGTCATCTGCTCCGGTGGCAGGCGAATCTGGTTGAGCATTTCGTGGAACAGGTGCGCCTTGTTCTGAAAATGCCAGTACACCGCGCCGCGCGTCACACCGGCGTCACGGGCGATCTGGTCGAGGCTGGTGTGGGCCACCCCCTTGTCCAGAAACAGCCGCTCGGCAGACGCGAGGATGGCGATACGAGTTTTTTCGGCTTCTTCTTTGGTTCGGCGCATGGGCAGATTCAGGCAGATGACGGCTGCTTCGGGCGTCCAGCAGCGATGGAGGGCGGCCAGTGTAACGGCGCATCTCGTCGTGATGCATGTTTACAATCGGCGGTGTATGTAACAGCATCTTGCACGCCGGTGCAAATTCCCGGGCACGGTCGAGGTCCCAACAACTCACCCGGCCACGTCTTCTTTCCAGCTTGCGAGCCTCTGATGTCCCTGCGGATTCTTCTCATACTGGGCGCGCTCAGCGCGTTCGGTCCCCTGGCGATCGACATGTACCTGCCGGCGTTCCCCTTGCTGGCGGAGTCGTTCGGCACCAGTGTCGATCACGTGCAGCTTTCGCTGGCGGCCTATTTCGTCGGCCTGGCCATCGGTCAGCTGGTCTACGGGCCGTTGGCCGATCGCTATGGGCGGCGCGGGCCGCTGCTGGTCGGCGTGACGCTGTTCACCCTGGCATCGCTGGCCAGCGCCTTTGCGCCGTCCATGGACTGGCTGATCGGCGTGCGTTTCGTCCAGGCTCTCGGTGGCTGTGCCGGCATGGTGGTAGCGCGTGCCGTGGTGCGTGACCTGTGCGACCCGATGACCAGCGCCAAGGTGTTCTCGCAGCTGATGCTGGTGATGGGCCTGGCGCCTATCCTCGCGCCGGTGGCGGGCGGCGCGTTGCTGGCGTCGTTCGGCTGGCCGTCGATCTTCATCCTGCTGACGCTGTTCAGCGCGATGTGCCTGGTGGCGGTCACGCTCTGGCTGCCGGAAACCTATCCGGCCGGGCTGCCGCGTCAACCGATGTCCGGTGCGCTCGGGCAATATCTGCGGCTGTTCCGTGATCGCTTCTTCATCGGCCACGTGCTGACCGGTGCGCTGTGCATGGCCGGCATGTTCGCCTACATCACCGGCTCGCCGTTCGTCTTCATCGAACTGTATGGCGTCAAACCCGAGCATTTCGGCTGGCTGTTCGGCGTCAATGCGGCGGGTTTCATCCTGATGGCGCAGGTCAACGTGCGGCTGGTGCGCTGGCGCGGGCCGGAGTTCTGGGTGCGGCGCTGGGTGTGGTTCTTCTTCGGCAGTGCGCTGGCGTTGTTGGCAGTGGCGGCCGCACAGCCCGAATCGCTCTGGCCGTTGCTGATCCCGCTGTTCTGCTGCGTGTCCTGCCTCGGTTGCCTGCTGCCGAACGCCACGGCCTGCGCCATGGCCGACCAGCGCGCCAATGCCGGCAGCGCCTCGGCCTTGCTCGGCAGCATGCAGTTCACCATTGCCGCCATCGCCGCTTCCGCGGTGGGGGCTTTGCACAACGGCACCGCAGTGCCCTTGGCGGCGATCATCAGCCTGTGCGGCCTGCTGGCAACGATCGTCGCCTACACCACGGCGCGCGCCAGTACGGAATGACGTCAGGCGCTGAGTGGCAGGGGATGCGGCGCCTGCAGGCGACGGTGCAGGGTTTCGACGAAGGCGCGTGCCTCGGCTTCGCTGCGAAAGGTGACTTTCTGCCGGTCGAGGCTCAACTGCCAGGCGCTGTCGGGGTAGGGCGTCAGGGGACGGACGAGAATGTGCATGGCGATCTCCTCGTGAAGTAGACGCGGCACAGTCTAGGCGCTGCCATGACCCGCGGGGCGAGCCATGGTGTCGCATGTGGATAGCGCCGCGACGGACGGGACTCAGTAGGCCAGCCGTGCGTCCAGACTGTTCTGCGCCAGGCGGCGGGCCTGTTCCTCGGTCATGCCCAGGCTTTCGTGCAGCGCGACGAAGTTCTCCGTCACATAGCCGCCGAAGTAGGCCGGATCATCGGAATTCACCGTGACCTTCACGCCCTGCTCCAGCAGGTCGAGGATGTTGTGCTGGCGCATGTCGTCGAACACCTTGAGCTTGGTGTTGGACAGCGGGCAGACGGTCAGCGGAATCTGTTCCTCGATCAGCCGGGCGATCAGCTTCGGATCTTCGGCCGCACGCACGCCGTGGTCGATACGGCTGACCTTGAGCAGATCCAGTGCCTGCCAGATGTACTCGGGCGGGCCTTCCTCGCCGGCATGGGCAACGGTGAGGAAGCCTTCGGCACGCGCCTTGTCGAACACGCGCTGGAACTTGCTTGGCGGGTGGCCGACTTCGGAGCTGTCGAGGCCCACGGCGAAGAATGCGTTGCGATAGGGCAGCGCCTGTTCCAGGGCCTTGAAGGCTTCCTCTTCCGGCAGATGGCGCAGGAAGCTGAGGATCAGCCCGCTGCTGATGCCCAGCAGCTCACGGCCATCGGCCAGCGCCGCGCTGATGCCGTTGAGCGCGGCCTCGAACGGCACGCCGCGGTCGGTGTGGGTCTGCGGGTCGAAGAAGGGCTCGGTATGCACCACGTTCTGCTCTTCGCACTTCTGCAGGTAGGCCCAAGTCAGGTCGTAGAAATCCTGCTCGGTGCGCAGCACGTCGGCGCCGGCATAGTAGAGGTCGAGGAATTCCTGCAGGTTACCGAAGTTGTAGGCGCTGCGCAGTGCCTCCACGTCGTTCCAGGGCAAGGCGATCTTGTTGCGCTCGGCCAGGCGGAACATCAGTTCGGGTTCCAGCGAGCCCTCCAGGTGCAGGTGGAGTTCGGCCTTGGGCAGATTATTGAGCCAGTCGTGCATCGCGAAATTCTCGTCTTTCGGGTGTGCGGGCATTCTATCGGTGGGTTGGAGCAACTGATATGCCAGCTGACCCAGTTTGTCCCGCCTAGCAATTCTGGATGACAGCCGAATGACTGATTCATTGCGGTTAGCGCGATTTGGCGATTAATTGACCAGCGGTCTGCAGCCCAGTTCTGACGGGCGCTGGCGAGGTTGTTCCCAATGTTATCCACAAAGTTCTCCACTCAATTCGGGCATAACCTTAAGCTGGCAGAACGCGATTGATAGCAAAACGTCAGTAGCCGACTGATCAGTCAAAAAACACAGTAATTCAAGCGCTTAACGCACCCCGTTGGGGCGCGCACGGCTGATTGATCAAAAATTGTGCAGTTTTCCCGGGCGCCCGCCGGGAGCGCTTTCCAGGCGGCCATACAATTGTTATCCACAATTGCGTCCACAGTATTTGTGGGCAACGACGCGTCTAGTCCATGGCTTCCAGCTGACTGCGCCCTCGGGTGATATCAGCGAGCAATCTCTCCAGCGGCTGCAGCTGAGCGGCGGGAAGGGCAATCTCCAGGGTCGCGCCTTCGGCATCGAAATGTTCGGCTTCCAGCAGCGCCTCGAATTCCGCCAGGCGTGCCTTGAACAGCGCCAGCTCGGCGAAGCGGCAATGACAGCGACAGCGCGAGCGCGACACCAGCTCGCTGCGTTCGCCGGCCTGCAGGCACTTCGCCGTGGTGCCGCCATAGGCACGGGCCAGGCCGCCAGTGCCGAGCTTGATGCCGCCGAACCAGCGGATCACCACCACCGCGACCCGGTCGAAGTCCTGCCCTTCGATGGCGGTGAGCATCGGCCGACCCGCCGTGCCGCCGGGCTCGCCGTCGTCGCTGAAACGGTACTGGTTGCCGATCTTCCACGCCCAGCAGCTGTGGGTCGCCGTGGGATCGCTGACCGCCTGGACGAACGCCTGCGCTTCCTCCGGGCTTTGCACCGGTGCGGCCTTGGCCAGGAAGCGGCTTTTGCTGATGACTTCCAGCAATTCGCAGGGCGCGGACAGGGTGAAGGGCATGGCAGTTACGGCGTCGGTGATGGTTTGCGGGGCGGCCATTGTAGCGGCGCCGCCGCGGCTGCGCTGCGTCGTCCTGCAAGAGGCCATCCGGCGAACGGATTGAACTTCGCCAGACCGTCCAACCCCTATCTAGTAGGGCGCGGTTGCGCGCATGGCCTGGAGAGGCCCCGCCGTACCGCATTTCGCTGGCACATCGGATGGAGGACATTCCATGCTCAATTCCAGTTACCAGTCATGTATCCAGGCCTGTTCCAATTGCGCACTGGTCTGCGAGACCTGCGCGGCATCCTGCTTGCGCGAGGACGACGTGAAGATGATGGCGCGCTGCATCGAACTCGATCGTGACTGCGCCGACATGTGTGCGATCGCAGCAGTGCTGATGACCCGCGACAGTGCCTATGCCAAAGCCTTCTGCAAGCTCTGCGCGCAGGTCTGTCGCGATTGCGCCGAGGAGTGCGGCAAGCACAAGCACGACCATTGCCAGGCCTGCGCCGAGGCCTGTCGCAAGTGCGCTGAAGAGTGCGAAAAGATGGCAGCCTGATCGGTCGCCGATTCGGAGGGCCGCAGCTGCGGCCCTTTTGCTTCAGCTCAGCCAGTCCAGCGTCAGGATCAGACGGCGCTCAGCCGTTGTCGCCTGCGGCGAGCGATGAATGATCCCGGCGCCTTCGTTACCCAGCCATTTCTCCCCCTTGAACAACGCCACGTCGCCGACCCCGAGCTGCTGGATGGCAGCCGGATCAGTCGGTTCGGCTGTCGGATCGCCCAGGCGCCGACGCGGCATGCCGCCCTCCTGAAGCCATTCGCTACCTGCGCCGGCGTAGGTGGTGATCAGCCGCAGCGGTACGTGATCGACGTGAAAGCGCGGGCACATGGGTTTGTCCAGCACGCGCAGGCGCAGGCCGATACGCCGCGCGTCGACCAGGCAGCTGAACGCCCGCACCAGCCAGGCCACGTCGGCGACGAAACCGGCATGGCCGGCAATGTCCCGATAGGCCGCCGCCAGGGTTGGCAGCTGCAGCTCACCGTCGCCGGTCGGTTCGAGGGTCAGCGATTCCGCCAATGGCTCGGCCAGGGCCAGGAGCGTGTCGGCGAACTCGGCAATGTGCAGCGGCAGCTGGCGCTGCCATACGCTGAGGTTGACGCCATCGTTCAGCGCTTCGCCGAGTACTGCCGGGGAGTCGCCCAGCAACTGGCGGGGCTGTGAGCGGATGATCTGCTGCGCCAGCATCAGGCGACCTGCTCGTGCCAGGGGCCGAACGGGTCCGGCAGGCGCAGCCAGCCGGTGACGCCCACGGCCCACTCGCTGTCGTTCAGCAGGCAGGCGTCGAGTTCGCGGCGCAGCTGGTCGAAGTTGATGTTCTGCCCGATGAAGACCAGCTCCTGGCGGCAGTCGCCGAACTCACCGCGGGACTTGCCGAGGATTGCCGTGCGGCTTTCGCTGTCGCTCGGCCAGGCCGACTCCGGCGTGAAGTGCCACCAGCGCCCGGCGTAGTCGTAGCGCATCAGCCCACCGGCCTGCGACCAGCTGCCTGCTTCCTCTGGCCGGGTGGCCAGCCAGAAAAAGCCTTTGGAGCGCAGCAGGCGGCCGTTGCTCCACTCGCGGTTGAGGAAGTTGTAGAAGCGTTGCGGGTGGAACGGCCGGCGCGCCAGGTAGGCGGTCGAGGCGATGCCATATTCTTCGGTTTCCGGCACATGCTCGCCGCGCATTTCCTTGAGCCAGCCCGGCGCCTGGGCGGCGCGTTCGAAGTCGAAACGGCCGGTGTCGAGGATTCGGTCGAGCGGCACCTGGCCCATGCTCATCGGCAGGATCTCGGCGTGGGTGTTGAGGCGACCGAGAATGGCGGTCAGCTCTTCGCGCTCGGTGGCGGAAATCAGGTCGATCTTGCTGATCAGGATGACGTCGGCGAACTCCACCTGCTCGATCAGCAACTCGGTGACCGAGCGCTCGTCGTCCTCACCAAGGGTTTCGCCGCGGTTGGCGAGGCTCTCGGCCTCCTGGAAGTCTCGGAGGAAGTTAACCCCGTCGACCACCGTGACCATGGTGTCCAGCCGAGCCAGATCGGCCAGGCTCTGGCCCTGCTCGTCGCGGAAGGTGAAGGTTTCGGCCACTGGCAGCGGTTCGGAAATCCCGGTGGACTCGATCAACAGGTAGTCGAAGCGGCCCTCACGGGCGAGCTTGCCGACTTCCTCGAGCAGGTCTTCGCGCAGGGTGCAGCAGATGCAGCCGTTGCTCATCTCCACCAGCTTTTCCTCGGCGCGATTGAGGCTGACGCCGCGCTGCACCTCGTTGCCGTCGATGTTGATCTCGCTCATGTCGTTGACGATCACCGCGACGCGGCGGCCTTCGCGATTCTTCAGGATGTGGTTGAGCAAGGTGCTCTTGCCGGCACCGAGGAAGCCGGACAGGACGGTAACGGGGAGGCGGTTCATGGCGGTCTCTCAGGCGGATCGTTGGTGTTTTTCGCGCTGTTCCTGGCGTTGTTTCGCCTCGATCGACAGCGTCGTGGTGGGGCGCAGCAACAGGCGCTGCAGGCCGATCGGTTCGCCGGTTTCGGCGCACCAGCCGTATTCGCCGCGGGCGATGGCATCCAGCGCGGCGTCGATCTTGTCGAGCAGCTTTTTCTCCCGCTCGAGCACGCGCAGCTGCCAGTGACGCTGTTCCTCGGCGCTGCCGATGTCAGCGGGATCGCTGCTCGGCTCCTGTTCGCGCAGCGCCTGGAATTCCTCCTCGATGCGCGCCTGCAGCTCGGCACGCTGGCGCAAAAGCAGGTCGCGGAAGAAGGCCTGCTGGTCGGCGTTCATGTACGCCTCGGCGGGCTGGGCGAGTAGTTCGGCTTCGGTCATCGGGAGGCACGTGTCGGGAGTAATGCATGAGTTATAACATAACAATCGTGTTCGTGATGCAAGCGCTGTTTGCGTGTCGAGCGGCGCACCGGTAAGCGCGTTGTTCCGAGGCAAAGAAAAAGCCCGCGGCGCGGATCGCGCGGCGGGCTCGGGTGGTGATGGGAGCCGAGCGTTCAGCCGGCGCCGGGCAGCCAATGGTAGTTGCGGCCGAAGTACACCAGTGCATCGCTGCTGTCGCGGCGGTACACGGCGAGCACCTCGCAGTAGAGGATGTCGTGGGTGCCGACGCTGGCGCTGTGGCTGATGCGGCAGTCAAACGACACCGTGGCGCCGTCGAGCAGCGGCGAACCGGTCACGCCGGTGCTCCATTGCGCTGCGGCGAAGCGCTCGGCCATGGGCGTCTTGCCGCCGAACAGGTTGGACAGGTCCCGCTGCGCACCGGCCAGGGTGTTCACGCAGAGCTGCCCGTTGGCGGTGACGATGGGATGTGCCGATGCGCTGCGGTTCAGGCACACCAGCAGCGTCGGTGGTTCGTCGGTGACGCTGCACACCGCGGTGGCGGTGAAGCCGGCGCGGCCGCTGGGGCCGTCGGTGGTGATGATGTTGACTGCCGCAGCCAGCCGCGCCATGGCATCACGATAATCCTCACGAATCACTGGAGCGCTGAATTGACTGGTGGTTTCGCATTGAGCCAGTTGCATGGTCGGTTCTCCATCAGGCGAGGACGCAGGCGCGGTCGAAGGGCAGGCGTGGCAGGCGGTCGCGCAGCTTGCTGGCGTCGCCGTAGCCGAGGTTGATCAGCAGGTTTGATTTCCAGCTCGTGCCAGCGAAGAAAGCGGCATCCAGCGCCTTGCCGTCGAAGCCGGACATCGGTCCGCAATCGAGCCCCAAAGCGCGGGCGGCGAGGATCAGGTAGCCGGCCTGCAGCGAGCTGTTGCGCAGCGCGTTCTCGGTGATCAGTGCCGGTTGCCCGGCGTACCAGCTGCGGGCGTCGGCAAAGGGGAACAGCTCTGCCAGGGTTTCCGGAAAGTCCTCGTCATAGGCGACGATCACCGTGACCGGCGCGGCCATGGTCTTTTCGAGATTGCCCTTGGACAGGCAGGGCGCGAGCTTTGCCTTTCCCTCCGGCGTGCGTACGAAGACAAAGCGGCCGGGGCAGCTGTTGACGGCGGTCGGGCCGAGGCGGACGTGCTCGTAGAGCTGTTCGAGCAGGGCATCCGGCACTGCTTTGTCGAGCCAGGCGCTGTGGGTGCGGGCCTCGCTGAACAGGGTGGCGAGGGCATTCGAGTCGATGGGGGTGTGCATGTTCGGGTCCTCAGGCTGCTGCAACCTGGCCGCATTGCTCGGCAAGATGGTCCAGCAGGATCTGGTTGAAGGGTTCGCTGTCGCTGACGCTGGACGCGTGGCCACCGTAGTTCAGCAGCGCCAGCTGTGCGTTGGGCATGACGTCGGCCAGGTGCTGCGAGCGCTGCCAGGGCACCAGCATGTCGTCGCGGTTGGCGATCAGCAGGGTCGGAGTGGTGATGCGCGACAGCTCGGCCTCGATATCGAAGGCCAGCAGTGCCTCGATACGCCGCACCAGATTCATCGTCGCTGGGAAATGCGCCAGTGCATGGGCATCGTCGCGTGCCAGTCGCTCGCTGTTGGCCGCGATCCAGTCGGCCGGGTAGAGAAACAGCGACTGCGCCTGCACATAGGCTGCCGGGCCACTGTCGCGCAACAGGTTCAGGCGCACCGCGAAACAGCGCGCACTGTGCGGGTTGGGGCTGCTCCAGGCATTGATCGGTACCAGACTCTGCAGCAACTGCGGCCGCAGCAGGGCGATCTGCAAGCCGACCAGCCCACCGAGGGCATGGCCGATGAAGTGGCAGCGGCGGATGCCCAGGGTGTCCAGCAGCTCCAGTAATTCCACTGCCATGGACTCGATGGAATAGCCCGCCGGCAGGTTCGCCGGACTCCTGTTGGTCCCCAGCTGATCGTAGACCAGCACCCGGTAGTCCTGGGTCAGCGCCGGCAGCTGCGGTGTCCAGAAGGCGGCGGCGCCGCCGAGGCCGGAGCTGAGCACCAGAGTCGGCGCATCTGGCTCCATGCGGCCATGAAGTTCGTAGTGCATGTCACTCCCTCCGCGAGGTCGATCAGCGGGTCGCGGGCGTGCCGGCTGACCCGCTCTGGCAGGCGCTATTGGCCGACGTGGGCGATGCTGGCGATCTCGATCAGCGCATCGGGCTTCACCAGCCCGCACTGGATGCAGTAGCGCGCGGGCTTCTCGCCGGGGAAGTACTCGGCGTACACCTCATTGACCTTGGTGTAGTTGGCCCAGTCGGTGAGCATGATCATGTTGAAGGTGACGTCGTCCATGCTGCCGCCGGCGGCCTCGACGACGCCCTTGATGGTTTCCAGCACATGGCGGGTCTGTGCGGCGGCGTCGCCGACGTGGACCACGTTGTTGTCCTTGTCGAACGGCAGGGTGCCGGAGACGTAGACCACGCCATCGGCCATGGAGCCGGGCACGTACGGGGCGAGCGGTTTGCCGGAGCCGGCGGGGATGATGGATTGCTTGGGCATGTCGTTGATTCCTTGCAAGGCATTCAGGCGAACCCGGCGGACGCCTCTGCGGGCGTCGCGGTCGGGCACTGGGGTGTAATCAGCTGGCAACAGCCACGCTGGGTGCGGTCGCGAAGCTCTGACAGAAGGCGTCGACGCTGGAGACCCAGCCGAAGAACGTCTCGATGTTGTACAGCGCAGCCTGCTGGGCGAATTCCGGCCCGGCCTGGTGGGTGGCATCGGCCAGCACCACGCCGAAATACTCCAGGTGGAAACCGTCGCGCAGGGTCGATTCCACGCACACGTTGGTAGCGATGCCGGTGAACACCAGATTGCGGATGCCACGGGCACGCAGGGTGCTGTCCAGCTGCGAATTGAAGAAACCGCTGTAGCGAGGTTTGGGCACCAGAATGTCGCCGGGCTGCGGTGCCAGTTCGTCCACCAGCGCGTAATCCCAACCGCCCTTGGCCAACAGTGTGCCGGCCAGTTCCGGGCGCTTGCGCATGGTCTTCAGCGCGTTGGACTTGTGCCAGTTCGGCGAGCCCGGCCCGCCCGCCTCGACGTACCCGTTGTCCCAGCCGTTCTGCAGAAAGATCACCTGCATGCCGGCGGCGCGGGCCGCGTTCAGCGCCTGGCGGATCTTCGCGATCACGGGTTTCGTCGCTGAGACATCGAAACCTGCCAGGTCGAGATAGCCGCCGCGGCTGGCGTAGGCGTTCTGCATGTCCACCACGATCAGCGCGGTTTCGCTCGCCTTCATCGCGAGCGGCTCGGGGCGTGCCGGTAGCTGCACGGGCTCGTCCGTGGCGCTCAGGCCGTAGCCGGAGATTTGTTCGGCGGCGCTCATCAGGCCGACTCCTTCAGCGCGGTGACGTGCCGACGGCTCTGCATCAGCGGCTGAATCTTCTGGCCGAAGGCTTCGACGCCTTCCAGGAAGTCATCGAAGGTCAGCATCACGCCCTGCATGCCGGGCACCGTGGCGATCTCATCGAGCATCCGCGCGACGTTGGCGTAGGAACCCACCAGCGTGCCCATGTTGATGTTCACCGCCGAAGCTGGGTCGGCCATCTGCCGGATGTTGCTGTCAGCGCCCTTGTCGGCGGCACCCTGCTCGCCAAGCCAGGCGATGGCTTCCTCATCCGCGCCGGCCTTGTAGTGCTCCCACTTGGCCCGGGCGGCTTCGTCGGTTTCGTCGGCGATCACCATGAACAGCACACAGGAGGTGACGTGGCGGCCGGTCTTCTCGGTGGCCTTGAGCAGTCGCTCGGTGGCCGGGGCGAAGGCGGTGGGGGTGTTCACGCCCTTGCCGAAGCAGAAGTTGTAGTCGGCGTACTGCGCCGAGAAGGCCATGCCGGCATCGGATGAGCCAGCGCAGATGATCTTCATGTCCGCCTGCGGTGTCGGGCTGACGCGGCAGTCTTCCATCTGGAAGTGCTCGCCCTTGAAGTCGCTGCGGCCGGTGGCCCAGAGGTCGCGCAGCACCTGAGCGTATTCGCCGAGATACTGATAACGGGTGCCGAAGAATTCGTCGCCCGGCCACATGCCCATCTGCGTGTATTCCGGCTTCTGCCAGCCGGTGACGAGATTCACCCCGAAGCGCCCGCCGGAGATCGAATCGATGGTCGAAGCCATGCGCGCGACGATAGCCGGTGGCAGTGTCAGCGTGGCGGCAGTCGCGAACAGCTGGATCTTGCTGGTGACCGCCGCCAGGCCGGCCATCAGCGTGAAGGATTCCAGGTTGTGCTCCCAGAACTCGGTCTTACCACCGAAGCCGCGCAGCTTGATCATCGACAGCGCGAAGTCGAAGCCGTAACCCTCGGCCTTCTGCACGATGGCCTTGTTCAGCTCGAAGCTCGGCATGTACTGCGGCGCATTCTCGGAGATGAGCCAGCCGTTGTTGCCGATCGGAATGAAAACACCAACATCCATGGGTAGCACCTCTGTACGCAATGGCTAGAAAGCGCTGCCCGAACGTGACGGGCAGGGTCGAGGGTGCATTAGCAGGATGCAGGCCAGAAAGTGAATTGCCTTTTTTATCAAAGAGATAAGTTGCTTGTGTGGTGCGATATGGACCATTTGGTCTGAATCGGAGCACCTGGTTTGTGCGCGGCGCACGAAGATCGTGCAGCAGTCGTTTGCTGCCTTCGTCGCTCGTGCGTCGCACGCTCGCCGCGCTACAGTAGCGCCTCGTTCGAACCCATCCGGTAATCCCGTGACAGACCAGCCCCCCGTTCCGCCCCGCAAGCGCCTTACCGCCAGCAAAACACCACGGCCAAAGGGCGCAGTCCGCGTACCGAGCGCCAGCGCCCAGGACCGCCGCCTGCGCATGATCGAAAGCAAGCGCGCCAGCATTCTTCAGGCCGCGCTGGAGCTGTTCTCCCGCTTCGGCTTGCACGGCACCAGCCTCGATCAGGTGGCGACCCAGGCAGACGTTTCCAAGACCAACCTGCTGTACTACTTCGGCAACAAGGAAGAGCTATACACCAACGTCCTGCGTCAGCTGCTGGAGGTCTGGTTGCAGCCGCTGCAGGCATTCAGCGTCGAGCAGGACGCGGTCGAGGCGATCCGCGACTACCTGCGGGTCAAGCTCGAACTCTCCCGCGACCATCCCGCCGAATCGCGGCTGTTCTGCATGGAGATCATGCAGGGTGCGCCATTGCTGCTGGGCGAGCTGCAGCAACCGCTGCACGACCTGGTCGAGAACAAGGTCGCGGTGATCCAGGCCTGGATCGACGCCGGCAAGCTCGCGCCCATCGCGCCGCATCACCTGATCTTCTCGCTCTGGGCGACCACACAGCACTACGCCGACTTCCGCGTGCAGGTCGAGGCCGTGGCCGGCAAGACCCTGGATGATCCGGCGTTCTTCGAGGAAACGCTCAAGAGCCTGCAGTCGCTGATCCTCGATGGGGTGAGGCCGCGATGAGCATGCTTTCCATCAAGCCGCCACGCTCCACGCTGAGCTGGCTCGGCCTGAAACTGCTGTCGATTACTCTGATCGCGCTGAGCCTTTCCGCCTGCTTCGAGGAGGCGCCGCAAGCAAACCCGCGGGCTAAGGACGTCACCGTGTCGACCGCCACCAACTTCGCCCGCGCGCTCGTTCCAGCGACTTCACCGAGGCTCATACTCTTCTCTCAACGCAGGCGCAGCAGCGATATTCCGCAGCGCAACTGCAGCAGGCTTATGCCGACATGACCTCCTACGGCGATGGTCCGGGCGCAGTGGATGGCCACGTCGAATTCATGGACGACTGGCCCGCCCGGCAGTCGCAGGACATCGGTTGGGCCTACGTTTCGATTACCGGTGCAGGCTTCATCGAGGCCGTGCCGGTAGTCGTAGCCGAGGAGAACGGCGCCGCAAAGATTCGCGAGATCGAATGGGGGCGTCCCTGACTTGCCCCGGTCAACGCTAACGTTCTAGCGGCGAAGAACCGCTGCCTAGCGGCTGCCGTACGCTGCGTTCACCGGCTCACCCGCTGCAATCACCTTGCACGAATAGCCGCTGCTGTCTGTACTGGCTGGTCTAACCGTGCGCGGGCCGGAGCGCCTTGGGCACCTCCGGTATCAGCGCCCTCATGGAGTGAAACGATGAAACCGACATTCCAGCCTGGCCGAAATATCGCGATGAAGGTGCCTGCCCACGAATACCAGCGGACGCTCGCGTTCTACCGCGAGACGCTCGCACTGGAAGAACTCACCCCGGCGGGCGCTGAAGGTGAGCACACGCCGCGCTTCGATTTCGGCGGCAAGGTGCTCTGGCTGGACTGCGTGCCGGGCATCAGCCAGGCGGAGATATGGCTGGAGGTCGTCACGGATGACCTGAAAGGTGCTGCCGCCCACTTTGAGGACCACGCCTGCACCCGCCGGGACGAAATCGAACCGCTGCCGGAAGGCTTCAGGGCGTTCTGGATATCGAGCCCGGCCAATATCATCCATCTGGTTTCCGAAGGCACTGCGTCCTGACATACAGGCGGCATGATGACGAACGCTGCCTGTGATTCCGGGACTATGACGTGCATCCGCTTTTCGGAAATCGAACGGTACGTGCCTGCTCTGCCGGGACTCTATGAGATATACAAGGACGACGGCGCGGCGTTGAAGGTTGGAATCGGCGTCAACCTGCGCAAGCGGCTGATTCAGCACCGGAAGTCTCGCCAGAGCAGACTGATCCTCAGGGCTGGCGGTTACTGGAACAACCCTGCCGATGTCAGGAGCGCCCAGTCGATACTGGCTAAACATCTGTACTTTGCCGGCAGCATCGACGGATACGACCTCCGAGCGGAAGCGGGTCGGCAGGCGTTTCTCGAAGAGCGTTGCTGCATCCGCTTCCGGATTACTTCGAGCCGTGAGGAGGCGCGTTCGCTGGAACGAGTGCTGGAGGCCGGCGGAGCCTTTCCTTTTCAGGGACGGGTTAATTCTGAGCGTTGAGCTCCGCCGGGTGGTGCCAGCAGTCGCCGCGCCTTCAAACCGCCTGCCTTTGCCGGTAGCCCTGCGCAACCTGCGCCAGCACCACCAGCGTCACGATGGGCAGCAGCCCGATGTTCACCGCCGCCCAGCCAGCCTGAGCGATCAACGCGCCAGAGGCGAAGGACATCACCGCGGCGACGCTGCCGTTGCTCAGCTCCATCAGGCCCTGTGCCCGGGCGCGCTCGCTTGCGGCATGGCCCTGGCCCAGCTGGGTGGTGCCGGCGACCAGCATCAGGTTCCAGCCGATGCCTAGTAGGCAGCTGCTGAGCAGGAAATGCCAGTGGCTGACGCCGAGCAGCGCGACCACCGCGCTGGCAATCAGCAATCCTCCACCCACACAGGCGACCAGCCGGCAGCCGAAGCGGTCCACCAGCGGCCCGGCGACGAATGCCGGGAGGAACATGCCGAGCATGTGCCACTGGATGACCTGACCGCTGGCCTGCAGATCCAGGCCTTCGCCATGCATCGCCAGGGGCGTGGCGTTCATCACCAGGATCATCAGGCCGTGGCCGGCGGAGGTGGTCAGCACCGCGGCGCGAATGGTCGGCCGCGCCAGCAGTGCCTGCCAACTGACTGCTGGCAGGGCGGGCTGAACGCCGGGCGTTCCGCTGCTTGCCGGCAATCCAGCAAGCACCAGCACGCCCAGCGCCGCGAGGCTGGCGATCAACAGATAGGTGCCGGCGAATGGAACGCTGGCGAGATCACGCGCCATGTGGCCGAGCGTGGGCGCGATCAGCGCGGCCAGCACGCCACCGCCGATCACGCAGGCGGTTGCACGCCCTTTGAAAGCTTCGCTCACCGCTTCCAGTGCGGCGAAGCGGTAGTACATCGCCGAGGCCTGGTAGGCGCCGATGGGCAGAGCGCCGAGACAGAGCAGGGTGAAGCTGTCGAGCCAGAGCGACAGCGCGCTGATCAGTCCGCCCAACACGCCGGCCAACGCACCGATGAGAAAGCCGGCGCGACGGCCGCGGCGCTGCATCAGCCCAGCCAGTGGTTGCAGGGCGAGCAGGCCGCCAAGCATCAGCAGGGCCAGCGGCAGGGTGGCGAGACCGGCCGCCGGCGCCAGGCGCAGCCCGACGATGGAGGTGAAGATGATCCCGGTCATCGAGCAGGACCAGAACAGCGCCTGGGCGATGAACAGGCGCAGGACCTGAGGGTTGCTGAACAATAGGTGCATGGCGAGGCCCCTTGAGGGTGATGAGCGGGCACAGCGCTGCCTGGCGATAAGCCGGGCAAGCTGTGAACGGTGAGTGAGGTTCGGACGAAGCGTCAGCCGAAGCGCTGATAGAAGTCCCGCGGGCTGACCGACAGGTGTTTCTGGAAGCTTCTCCTGAGGTTTTCCGGATGGCCGAAGCCGGTCAGCCGCGCCACCGTCGCGATCGAGGCCTGGGCGTCGAGCAGCAGATTGCGCGCGGCTTCCAGGCGCACCCGTTCGATGTACTGGCCCGGCCCCATGCCGGTTTCCTGGCTGAACAGACGGCACAGGGTGCGCGGCGTCATATGCGCCTGGGCGGCCAGCGCCTCGATGGACAGGTCGTCGCCCAGGTGCCCGGGAATCCATTCCAGCAGCGCGGCAAGACGCGCCACGCCGCCACTCGGCGCCGCCAGCATCGGGCTGAACTGGGTCTGCCCACCCGGCCGGCGCAGAAACATCACCAGCCGCTGAGCAACCGAAAGCGCCAACGCGCGGCCGAGATCGGCCTCGACCAACGCCAGCGCCAGGTCGATGCCCGCCGTGACGCCCGCCGAGCTGAATAGATGCGCCGCCTGCGGATCGGTCGGGTCATAGGTGTGCAACCGGTCACCCTGCACCTCGATGGCTGGGTACGTGCCCAGCGTAGCGAGGTCCGCCCAGTGCGTGGTCGCCTTGCGTCCATCGAACAGCCCGGCCTCGGCCAGGATCAGCGCGCCGGAACAGACCGAGCCCAGGCGCCGCACCCTGGGTTCGGCGGCCCGCAGCCAGTCGAGCAGCGGTTGGTCGTGCTTCTGCGCATCCACGCCGACACCGCCCGGAACCAGCAAGGTATCCAGCGTGGCCGGATCGCACACGGCCCAGCTCGCATCCGCCACCAGCTTCAGCCCCGCCGAGGTGGCGACCGGGCCGACGCTGGCAGCGAGCAGCATCAGCTCGTAATGTCTCGGCAGGCCCTGACGCTGCCGCTCGACATTGGCCGAGGCGAACACCTGCATCGGGCCGGTGACATCGAGGCTCATCACATCCGGGTAGATCAGGCAGGCGATGGTGCGGGTGGCGTCCATGGTGCAGCTCTCAGGGTGGATGCCTGCAGTCTGCTGCCGAGGCGCCGCTGTCGCAATGACAAGGTTCCCACGGATCTTGCCAATGCACATATTCCTGGCTCAATTGAAATCTAGATATTGACATTTATCGATATGGGATCGACGATCGGTTTCTTGTCGCAGTTGCGGTATACCCGACTGCACAGCCCTCACGGGGCGGTACTCACATTCGGTGAGGCAGCCTCCATCATTTAATATCTAGAATTCACGATATCTAAATCTTACGTTATGAATCATAAAGCACTTTTTACTCCCGGCTCCCTTGGCTCCTTCACGCTACGTAACCGTATCGTGCTGCCACCACTGACACGCTCGCGCAGTTCGCAGCCGGGCAATATTCCGAACGCCGTAATGGCGACCTACTACCAGCAACGAGCCAGTGCAGGCTTCATGGTGACGGAAGGCATTCAGATCGAGCCGCGAGGCCAGGGATATGCCTGGACGCCCGGAATCCACAGCCCTGAGCAGGTCGAAGGCTGGAAGGCCGTTACCCAGGCGGTGCACGCTGAGGGCGGCGTGATTTTCGCCCAGCTCTGGCATGTCGGCCGTGTCTCGCACACCTCGCTGCAGCCCGGTGGTGCGCAACCTGTTGCGCCGTCCGCCATTGCGGCGACCAACGTCAAAGTCTTTATCGAAACGGGACCGGGCGAGGGCGCGCTGGTCGAGCCCTCGATGCCGCGGGCGCTGTCCAATGCCGAAGTCAAAGAGCTGGTACAGCTCTATGCCGAGGCCGCACGCAACGCGATGGAAGCAGGCTTCGATGGCGTCGAGATTCACTGCGCCAACGGCTACCTGGTCAACCAGTTCATTTCCGCCCACACCAATCGCAGGACTGACGAATACGGCGGTTCGCTGCAGAACCGACTGCGTTTTCTGCATGAAGCGGTCCAGGCGATAGCCGACGCCATCGGTGCCGAGCGCGTGGGGGTTCGTTTTGCGCCGCTGTTCGCCAGTACGGATGAGGAGCGCGTCTACCTTGGCCTGGTGGAGCAAGACCCGCATGAGACCTACATCGAAGCGGTGAAGATTCTGCAAACCATCGGCGTCGCGTACGTATCACTGGCCGAGGCCGATTGGGACACCGCGCCCGAACTGCCCGGCAGTTTCAGAGAGGCGGTTCGTGCGGCGTTCAACGGCGCGATCATCTACGCAGGCAAGTACACCCCGGAGCGCGCCACCGCGGCGATCGAAGCCGGTTGGGCGGACCTGATCGCCTTCGGCCGTCCGTTCATTGCCAACCCGGACCTGCCGGCGCGCATTGCCCGTGGCTGGCCTATGAACCCGCTGGATGCCAGCAGCATGTACGGCGGCACCGAAAAGGGTTACATCGACTACCCGGTGTACGCGCACTGAGTCGGCGTGCGTGCACGGCCGTGGCGTGCACGCAGCCAGCACCGACAAAGTATCGTAAGATCGCGAAAACCCATTACCTGCCGCGGATATGAGCATAGACATCAGTGAAGCGCTGAAGGCCCTGGATAACCCCACACGCCTGGCCATTCTTACCCTGCTGAAGGACCCGAAGACCAACTTCCCCGAGCAGGAAGCCGATCCCGAACAGCTGGGTGTCTGCGTCAGCATCATCCAGGAGCGTGTGGGGTTGTCGCAGTCCACCGTTTCGAATTACCTGGCGGCGCTCCAGCGCGCGCAGTTGGTGACGTCGCAGCGTATCGGTCCCTGGACCTACTACAAGCGAAACGAAGAGAAGATCGCTCAGCTGCTCGAGGCACTCAGCAAAGCCATCTGAGCAGGCTGTGAACTGCGTGTCGCTGGCGTCAGCAGCATGTGAGCCGATCGTTTTTCCGCCGGACGTGACGGGTCGCTCGCAATGGGGCGCAGTTATCGACTGACCTTGCTCGCCCGATATCGCCCCGGCGTCATGCCGACCACCGTCTTGAAGTCATGAATGAAGTGCGCCTGATCGCTGTATCCGCAGGCCAGGGCGGTGTCCAGTAACGGCTGGCCGGCGCGCAGCTGGTTGCGCACCAGCGCCACGCGCTGGATGCGGCTGAACTGCTTGGGTGTCATTCCTACATGATGGCGGAACAGGCGCTCCAGCTGGCGCTGGCCGAGCGGTACGGTCTGGAGGAGGTCGGCCAGGCGTGCACGGCCCTCGGTCGCGGTGATCTCCGACAGTAGCTGTTGCACTGGGGCGCGTCGCTCTTGAGTCGCCTGCAGACGTCTGATCAATTCCTGCTCTACCAGCAGTTGCTGCGCCTCGCGGCTCAGCTCGGCCAGTTGGTCGACCATCCCGGCAAACCCCAGTCTCTGCCAGTCTGAGCTATGAAAGCCCGCCAGCTCATCCAGGCTGATGCCAAAGAACGCCGCGCCCATCCCAGGGCGAAAGCGCACGCCCATCAGTCTCACCTGCCCAGCCAGTTGCAATCGCGAACTGGCAAGCTGCGGCCCGGCGATCAATGCACGCGGCTTGTGCAGATGACCATCGAAGGCCAGCGGGTCGGCGAAATTGAAGATGACCCCACAGGCGCCGTCCGGATGCAGCATCTGCTCGTCGTACACCGTGGCGGCGTCACCCTCCAGCCACCAGAAGCGCTGCACATAGGCAGCTAGTGCTGGCGCAGGCGGGCGAGTCAGGAAGCCACTGATGTGTGGCAGTCGTTCGTGCAGGACGGACATGGAAGGCGGCGTTCAAAGATGTCGAAAATCTACAATAGCGCAGCATGACGGCTGCGTAGCCTTGGTTGCACATTCAAACCGAGGAGTGACCACCATGCGCATGAACTACGAAGCTGCCGCCCCCGACGTGATGACGGCAATGATCGGGCTGGAAACCTACCTGGCGCGGCAGAGCCGCCGCGAGGACGGCGTCGACAAGCCGCTGATGGAGCTGGTCAAGATCCGCGTCTCGCAGATCAACGGGTGCGCCTACTGCCTTGACATGCACACCAAGGACGCCCGCGCCCTCGGCGAAACCGAGCAGCGCATCTATGCCCTGAGTGCCTGGCGCGAAACCCCGTTCTTTACCGACCGCGAACGCGCCGCGCTGGCCTGGGCCGAGGCCAACACCCTGTTGCCCCAGGGCGTTTCGCAACAGCTGTTCGAGGAGGTGCGTGAGTATTTTTCCGAAGCCCAGCTCGCCAACCTGACCCTGGCCATCGCCACCATCAACGCCTGGAACCGCTTCGGCGTGTCCTTCGCGCCGGTGCCGGGCAGCTACCAGCCGGGGTAGGGCGGATGCCTGCCGCCACTCGGCTGGAAGGTCGGGCGGTCAGGGCTTGATCTGCTGGTTGCCCATGGCACAGAAGCTCTGTGCCTGCCGGGCAGCCGGCAGCGCGCGCAGGCGGCTCATGCATTGGGCCTGGCTTGGCGTCCGTTCCACGCTGAGCATCGCGTTCTCGTCGACAGCGATCAGGTAGGGCTGGTTGTAGCGCGGGCCATCGTGCCAGCTGCTGAACTGCAGATCGCTGAAGGCGCAGCGATAGTGCATGTGGCCGGCGAAGCCCTTGAAAAGATCGTTCCGGAAGATGTGATGGTATTTCTGCCAGTCACGCGCGCGCTGGCCCTCGCGCACCGCTTCGCGGCAACCCTCCAGTTCGGTGATATCCGCTTCATGTAGAAACGCGCTCTGCGCCAGGCTGGTGCCGTCCAGCTGCACCGTGGCGACCAGATAGACCCGCTGTTCGGCCGCCTGTGCCGCCAGCGCCATCAGCAAACCCAGCGTCAACATCCCTGTTCTGATCAATCTGCAATGCTCCTGAAGGGCCGTTTCGTCGAGGACCGCACCCTAGCCGAGGAGCGCGTCGGGAAACAAGCGTGCGAGTGCCCGGAAAAGGGGGCCGATCGAGGGGATGAACTCCATTGTCGGCTGCTGTCGAAATCAGTGTGTCCAGCGCGTTCGCTCATACGAGGAAATGAAATGTTGCAAGCCCATCGCGGCATCCGGCTAACGCTCGGCGGCTTTGCTGTAAATTGGCCTGCCATTGGCAATGAAATCTCCTTTACATGACCCTCCTGATAGCGTTCGCTGTCTTATCCATCCTCGTTTCATTCATCTGTTCGATCCTCGAAGCCGCACTGCTCTCGCTGACACCGAGCTTTATCGCGCACCAGAAGACGACCCGTCCGAAGCTGTACGAGCGCCTCAAGGAACTGAAAGACAAGGTCGACCAGCCGCTCGCGGCCATCCTGACCTTGAATACCGTCGCCCACACCGTTGGCGCGACCGGTGTCGGTGCGCAGGTCACCGTGGTATTCGGCAACGGCTATGTCGGTATCGCCTCGGCGGTGATGACGGTACTGATCCTGGTGCTTTCGGAAATCCTGCCCAAGACCATCGGAGCGCGTTACTGGCGCACGTTGGCGCCGTACCTGCCGCCTCTGCTGAACGGCATGATCTGGATTCTGAAGCCCTTCATCTACCTGTCCGACATGATCATGCGGCTGGTCGGTGGCAAGGAGCCGGAGCACGACATCCGCCAGGAGATCAAGGCGTTGACGGTGCTTGGTCGCGAGAACAAGAGCCTCGACGAGGACGAGCAGCGCGTCATCAGGAACATCCTCGACCTGCACGAGATCAAGGTCCGCGACGTCATGACACCGCGTACGGTTTGCGACTACACGTCGCCGGAGACCAGCATCGGCGCATTCAAGGAGCAGGTTGCCGACAGCCAGTTCTCGCGCTACCCGGTGATCGGCGACAACGAGAGCCCGCTGGGTGTGGTGTTCCGCTATGACGCCCTGTCAGCGACCGATGACGAGGCGCCGGTCTCGACGATCATGAAGCCGATGAAAGTCGCGCCGGAAATGACCAGCGTCGAGAACCTGATGACTCAGCTGCTGCACGAGCGCCAGCACATGTGCCTGGTCTACGACGAGTTCGGCAGCTGGCGCGGCCTGGTGACGCTGGAAGACATCATGGAAACCATCATAGGCCAGCCGATCATGGACGAAACGGACGACATCCCGAACATGCGCCGCTTCGCCAAGCGCCGCTGGGATCACCGCATCAAGCGCGCCCGCGACAGCTGACCGAGCATGCGGAGCGGGTCTGCCGCTCCGCATGAAGCTGCCGGATCTCAGCGCTTGACCGTCCCGAACCGCATGAAACGCGTCTCGCCGCTGGCATCCTCGACCCCGTCGTTATCGGTGACGACGAACAGACGCCCCTGCTTGTCGACCGCCGCACCTTCGACCTTGTCCAGCACCCAGCCACCGGTGCTCTTCAGATCAGGTAGCAGATCGCGCTCCAGACGCTTGCTTGCGAGCGGGAAGCGCTGACCTTCAGCGGCGGGCTGCAGGCCATTCAGGTCGATGCGGTACAGGCGCTTGATCTGTGCCGCCGGGCCCTGCTGGTTGTCGCGCTCGATCACCAGAAACTGGCCGTTGCCGATTGACGTGAGCTCGGACAATCCGACCCAGCCGCCCTCGGCTGCGGCGTCGAGCGGGTAGTGGATGAAGCCCCATTCACCAGTGCCCGGGTTGAACACGCCGATGCGCACCCGCCCGGCGGGGTCGTTCTTCCACTCGCGTTGAAAGGCCACGTAGACGCGGGTGCTGGCGCCTTCGCCGACCACCGCGACGCCCTCGAAACCGTTGCTGGTCTGCTGGGCGGCGACTTCCGCGGGCAGGGCGAACTCGTCCAGTACTTCGCCCCTGGCGTTGGCGTGGATCAGCAGGTTCGGCCTGGCCTTGCTGTTACCTTCCGAAGCCAGCCAGAAATCGCCATTGCTGGCCTGGGCGATGCCTTCCAGATCGTAGTCGACGCTCGTGCCAGCCTTGCGCAGCTCGATCTGGCGGTCGATCAGTGCCGGTGTCTGGCTGGTGTCGACGCTGAAGATCCGCGACGCCTTGTAGTAGCTGTCCGGCACGGCATAGAGGCGGTCGGACTGGCTGCGGTCCGCGACCAGACCGCTCAGCGCGCCCCAGGAGATCAGGTCGCGATCAGTGGAGCGGATCTCCGGGTAAGGTGCGGTCTTGGCACCGTACTGGTAGATCGAGAGTGTCGACCGGTAACCGTCCTCGGCCGAGTCTTCTTCACTGCTGACCACCAGCAGGTTGCGCGACGGTATCGGCAGGATGCCCTCAGGCCCCAAGCCCGTCGGCAGCAACTGATGCATCACCGGCGCCCAGGGTCGGGCCACGTCGTAGACGGCGACCGCATTGCCGCGCTCGCTGCCGACGAACAGCAGGCTGTGCTTGCGGAAACGCGCCGCGGCGATGCCTTCCGGCTCGATGCCCTTGTTCTCCGAGCGGCTTTCCGGGTAGTGCCCGGCGCGGATGAAGGCGTGTTCCAGCGAGGCGCCGGCCTCGTGCCAGACGTGGCCGTTGTAGTCGTACAGAGTGAAGCTGCGGCTGCCACCTTCCGCGCCTTCGGCATCCTCGTAGTCGCCCTCGTTGGCGGTCGCCAGCAGCGGCCCGACCCAGGCGATCGAGTCCGGCTCGCGACGCTTGCCAGCGAGCACGCCGACCGGTTCGATGCGGTCGTTCTCCTCGACGTCCACACCTTGCAGATCCACCTGGCCGGCGCTGAAGTGGCGCATCACCCGGCCACGGCGCAGGTCGACCAGCACGATGTGGTTGTTTTCCTGCAGGGTTACGGCGGCCACGTCCTGGTCGTTGATGCTGACGTACTCAGGCTCCGGATCACCCGGCGCGACCTCGGCCAGGCCGGTCAGGTCGACGTCCCGCGTGCGCCAGCGCGACGGATGACCCTTGAGGTCGACGATGCGCAGAAAGCCGGCCGGCAGCTGTGGGATCAGCCCGTCGTTGAGATCCTCGTCGCGCTCGTTCTCGATCGCCACCGCGGCATAGCGGCCCCTCGGGCTGATGGCGATGGAATCCGGCTGGCCACCCATGGGCAGCGTGGCGACGCGTTTGGGTTGCGCCGGATTGCGAATGTCGAACACCGCCAGTACACCATCGGGCTGGGTGAAGCCGAGCGAGGTGTTCACCGCGACCAGCGCGTAGTGGCGATGTACAGCCACCGAGGTCGGTTCGCCTTCCAGCTGGATAAAGCCCGCCGGCTGCGGCGACCTCGGATCGCGGATGTCCACCAGGCCGATGCGCTCGCCAGGACTGTCGGTGTAGATCAGCGTGCGGCCGTCGCGACTCACCGCGGTGATCTCGGCCACGGTCTGCCGGGTGGCATCCTCATCGGCACCCAGGTTGCGAAAGACCGGGAAGGTCGCGACCCGCTCGAAGTAGTCTGCGGCGCGGAGAGGTGCCGCCTGCGAGGCCAGCGGCAACAAGGCCAAGGACAGGGCAGTGGACAATACGGTGCGGGTCAGGCGGGTCGGAGTTCTCATGCGGGCCTCGGCGGTCAGTGTGGGGGACAGCCAGGACACGCTAGGGCCGGATTGTTACGTGGCGGTGACGGCGAAGAGGTCAAGCATTACGGGAGGAGATGCGGGTGACATCGGTTCTGCGTTGCCGGCGCGTTGGTCATCGCCCCCGCTGTCAGGCGAGTACCCGTGCAGGCTCAATCCACGGCCGGCGCCGCTTCGTACAGCTCCAGCGGCAGGCCGTCCGGGTCCGCGAAGAAGGTGAATCGGCGACCGGTGTACTCATCCAGCCGAATCGCTTCCACCGCAACGCCCTGACGCTCCAGCCATGCCTTGCACTGTGCGACGTCGTCCACAGCAAACGCCAGGTGCCGCAATCCCTGCGCCTCCGGGCGTGAAGGGCGCGGCGGCGCGTCGGGAAAGGAGAACAGCTCGAGCTGAGAGCCATCCGGCAGCGCGAGGTCGAGCTTGTAGGAGCGACGCGCCTCGCGGTAATGCTCGGCGATCACCGTCAGCCCCAGCGTCTCGGTGTAGAAGCGCTTCGACACGGCATAGTCCGAGCAGATGATCGCGACGTGGTGGATGGAGCGGAGCATGCGCAAGATCCAGTGGGAATGGTCGGGTAGAGACTGTCAGGAAAGGCGAGTGTTCGATGATTCGTATCGTTACATCTCGTTCGGTTCTCTGCCCTGGAGGCCCAGCGCAGTCACCGTCAATAGAATCAGCCCCATGCCCAGGATCTGCAGCGCTGCCAGGCTCTCATCCAGTACCACGACGCCGAAGAGCGAAGCGGTTACCGGCTCGACCATCGCCACGATGGATGCCACAGCCGGTGCGGTATGTCTGAGCCCGACGATGTAGAGAATGAAGGACAGCCCTGCGCCGACCACACCCAGAACGATGAACAGTGGCCAACTCTGGGCGCCTGGCACCGCCGCTGCCTGTTGCGCGTCGCTCATCGAGGCGAGTATGCCAACGAGCACCACGAACGCTATGACGAGAATCGCCTGAGGACTGCCGTGGGGCGCCGCGTACTTGAACGCAAAAATAAAAGTCGCATAGGACAAACCGGATAGCAGGCCGGCTCCGGCTGCCACGAGCGTAATGTCGCTCGCGCCGACGTCATGGATACCGGTCAGCAAGATGACGCGGAGCATCACCGTTGCGATTGCTGCCCATTTGAACAGCGTTGGCCTTTCGAGTCCGAACGCGAAGGATGCCAGGTAGACGAACACTGGCGCTGAGTACATCAGGGTTGCTGCCACCGCAACGCTGCCCTCGGCGATGCTCAAGAAGTAAAAAGAGAAGTTGCCCGCTACGCCGATGCCGGCGATTACCGACCAGAACCACAGCCTGTGGCTCGTCATTCCACTGCCGGCCGGGCGTAATGCCAGCCAGATGAGCACGCACACGAGGCCGATCAGGCCCCGGTAGAGCGAGACTACGGTGGGACTCCAGCCCTCGCTGATGAGGATGCCGCCTATTCCACCCGATAGTCCCTAGCAAAGTGCCGCAAGCACCACCAATAGCGCGCCCAGGCTTGCCGGTTTCCCCTGAGTTCTTCCATTTGTTCGCGGCGAGCGCTGCGCCATAAGGTCATCCTATGCCTTGAAGAAAGCCGCAAGGGACCAACCTGCAGCGCCCGCCGGGGCGCATGACGAGCAGGCCGTAACCGCGCAGTCACCGGCCTGCTATTCGTCACTGGTTGCGCGTCACCCGCCAGACCACATTGGCCAGGTCGTCCGCGACGATCAGCGCACCGCTCGGGTCGACGGTCACGCCCACCGGTCGGCCGCGGGTTTTGCCGTCCTCGCGGAAGCCGGTCAGGAAGTCGATGGGTTCGCCTGCCGGGCGGCCATCGCGGAACGGCACGAAGACCACCTTGTAGCCGGACGGATCTTCCCGGTTCCAGCTGCCGTGCTCGCCGACGAATGCACCTTCGGCGAACTGCGCGCCCATGACCTCCGAGGAAAAGTCCAGGCCCAGCGCGGCGACGTGGGCGCCCAGTGCGTAGTCTGGCGTGATCGCCTGCTTGACCTTGTCCGGGTCCTGCGGGCGCACGCGGTCGTCGACGTTCTGCCCCCAGTAGCTGTAGGGCCAGCCATAGAAACCGCCCTCCTGTACCGAAGTCAGGTAGTCCGGCACCAGGTCTTCGCCCAGCTCGTCGCGCTCGTTGACCACCGACCACAGCTGGTCGGTGCCGGGCAGTATTGCGAGGGCCGTGGGGTTACGCAGGCCGGTTGCGTAGGGTTTGTAAGCGCCGGTTTCGGTGTTGATCTGCCAGACCATGGCGCGGTCGACCTCGGCTTCCATGCCACGCTCGGTGATGTTGCTGTTCGAGCCGATGCCGACGTAGAGGTACTGGCCATCGGGGCTGATGGTCATCGCCTTGGTCCAGTGGTGGTTGATCTCCGAGGGCAGGTCAACGACCTTGGTCGGCGGACCGCTGGCTTCGGTCTGACCTTCCTCGTATTCGAAACGCACCAGTTCGTCCTGGTTGGCGACGTAGAGGTTGCCATCGTGGAAGGCCAGTCCATAGGGGGCATTAAGTTCATCGGCGAAGACGTTCTGCATTTCGTAGCGGCCGTCGCCATCGGCATCTCTCAGCAAGGTCAGCCGGTTACCGCTTTTGACCGACGTGTTGCCCTGCGCCTTGATGTAACCGGCGATCACGTCTTTCGGTTTCAGCTTGGCTGCATTGCCGCCACGACCTTCGGCCACAAGGATGTCGCCGTTGGGCAGCACCAGGGTCTGGCGCGGGATCTTCAGGTCGGTGGCGATCGCCGTCACGCTGTAGTTCTCTGGCACCGTGGGGGTCGCATCGCCCCAGGGCGTCGGCTCGGCGATCTTCATGCTCGGCAGCAGGCCGCGATCGGGTTCCGGCAGTTTGGGGTTGGCGCCGTACAGGCTGGCGGCGTCCTGCTCATCGCCACCACAGGCGCTAAGGAACAACGCGATGGTCAGTGCGGAGAGTGTATGGGTGTGCTTCATGCCTCACCTCCGTCACGCAGGTTGGAAAGGCCGACCCACGCGGCGGCGCAGGCCAGCAGCGTGACGATCACCGAGAGCACCAGGCCGGTCGGCATCACCGCCCAGGCATCCTTGGCATGCTGCAGTGCATTGATGAAACCGATCACCCAGGTCGCCACGAGCAACAGCAGATAGATCAGCGGCCGCCCTGCCCTGTGCCTGGCCTTGATCAGGTTTACGACCGCGAACAGGATTGCCAGCCCGCAGAACACCAGCCCGCCGGCGATCAGCCAGGAAGAGAAGTTGCTCCATTGAATCTGGTAGCTGCGAAAGTAGGCGACGTCGCTCAGCAGTGCGCCGAGAAACAACGGCACGCTCCCGGCCAGTAGGATCGAGTGCAGCGGATGCGGCACATGGCGGGAAACGCTGTGAGTGGTTTCTGTGGTGCGGTGGGTAATGACGGTCACAAGGAACTCCTCATTGCTTTCGACCAGCCCTGCGCGGCGCGGATCGCTCTGAAGGTGCTTAAGAGGGGATCGTGCTGTGCGACCGTTAGTTCACTCATATCGCCGAGCGGCGCGCAGCTCTCGGCCATCGCTGCTCGCGCCCATTTTTCGTGCCTCGCGCACAAACCAAGTGCTCTGAACCGGACCATTTGATCCGTTTTGCCCTGGTCAAATCGCTAAGCCACTGATCTGTAAGCGAATCGATCCGGTGGCACGCTTTCTGCTCTCTCCTAGAAAGTCGCCCGTGTGCAAAAGGGCGGCAGCGTCACGCATACAGAGAAGCGCCCGCGCCATCGGCGACGCGCTCAGGTTCAGCCTTGCGTCAGAGGAGTGCGTCACCCATGACTCTGCAATACGTTCCGATCATCGACCTGGCGCCGTATTTCTCCGGTGCGCCGGAGGGCAAGGCCCAGGTGGCCAAAGCCGTGGACCAGGCCTGTCGCGACATCGGCTTTCTGGTAATCACTAATCACCAGATCCCCACCGAACTGATCGAGCGCGTGTCGCGGCTGACGCGGCAGTTCTTCGCCTTGCCATTGCCGGAAAAGCGCAAGGTCGACCGGCCCAGCCCGGAAATGGTGCGCGGCTACAGCGCCATCGCCGAAGAGAGCCTGTCGTATTCGATGGAGGAGGCCGCGCCCGGTGATCTCAAGGAATCCTTTTCCATCGGGCCTAGCGATGTACCGGATGAGGACTACTACCGTTGCGCCGCAGCCGGCCCGCATTTCGCGCCGAACGTCTGGCCCACCGGCATCGGAGGCTTCGAGCAGACCTATCGCGAGTACTTCGCTGCAATGAGCGAGCTTTCGCAGTCGCTGATGCGCATCTTCGCCCTGGCGCTGGAGCTGCCGGAAACCTTCTTCGACGACAAGATCGACAAGCACATCAGCATGTTCCGCAGCCTCAGCTACCCGGACGTGAAGGGCGCGGTCGAACCCGGGCAGTTGCGTGCCAGCGCCCACACCGATTACGGCAGCCTGACCATCGTTAAGCCGGACAATGCGCTGGGCGGTTTGCAGGCGCGCAACCGTCAGGGCGAATGGGTGGACGTGCCCTACGTGGAGAACGGCTTCGCCGTGAACATCGGCGACCTGATGATGCAGTGGACCAACGATCAGTGGATTTCCACGCTGCATCGGGTGGTCAACCCGCCTGAGGACAGCCCTGCCGACAACGGGCGACAGTCACTGGTGTTCTTCCACCAGCCCAACTATGACGCGCTGATCGAGTGCTTGCCGGGATGCCTGGCCGCGGGCGAAGCGCCACGCCACGCGCCGGTCACCTCCGGCGACAACCTGCTCTCCAAGTTCGTCAAGCAGACCACCTTCGGCAAAGGCCTGGAGGTCGCATGAGCACGCTTTCCTATGTCAACGTTTTCGCCCGCGACATCGAAGCGCTGAGCGGCTTCTACCGCGAGCTGTTCGGCTTCCGGAACATTCCCGAGATCGCCTCGCCGATCTTTCGCGGGCTGGATACCGGCAAGAGCTGCATCGGCTTCAACGCGCCGGAAGCCTATGAACTGCTGCAGCTGGACGAGTTCGCCGACACCCGCGGCTGCAAGTTCCTGCTGAATATCGACGTCGATTCGAAAGAAGAGGTCGACCGCCTGGTGCCCATTGCCGCCGCCATGGGCGCGACGCTGATCAAGGCGCCTTATGAAACCTACTACCACTGGTACCAGGCCGTGCTGCTGGACCCCGAGAAAAACGTGTTCCGCATCAACCACATGCTTTGACGATCCCACCATCAGGAAATCAAAAATGCTGAATAAGTTCATGAAACGGACCTTGTGTGCGGCGGTGGCTCTCGGCCTGGCGGCGACTGTTGGCGCCGCCTCGGCGCAGGAAGGGCAGGGGCTGACCCTCGATAAGCCGGCGAAGATCGCCATGCTCTACATCAGCCCGCGCAACGACGGTGGCTGGACCCAGGCCTTCGATGAAGCGCGGCAGAAGCTCGAAACCGAGCTGGATACAAAGATTCAGTACGTCGAGAGCGTGCCGGAGAACGCCTCCTCGATCCGCCCGGCGGTGGACCGGCTGATCCAGCGCGGCGCCAACGTGATCATCGGTACTGCCTTCGGCTATTCCGACACCTTCAAGGAATTGGCTGACAAGTATCCGGATGTGGCCTTCCTCAACGGCTCGGGCACCACCAACAGCGGCAACCTCGAATCCTTCTACGGGCGCACCTACGAAAGCCAGTATCTGTGCGGGATGGCTGCGGGCGCGGCGTCGAAGACCGGCAAGCTGGGCTTTGTCGCCGCCAATCCTTTCGGCCAGGTTAACTGGACGGTCAACGCCTTCGCCCTTGGCGCGCAGCAGATCAACCCGGATGCCACCGTCACCGTGGTCTACACCGGCGCCTGGAACGACCCCGTCAAGGAACGCGCCGCCGCCATGGCGCTGATCGACTCTGGCGCCGACGTGCTCGGCCAGCACGTCGACAGCCCGACACCGCAGATCGTCGCCCAGGAGCGCGGCGTGCACGGCACCGGGCACCATCGCGACATGAGTGAGTTCGCCCCTGACGCCACCGTCTGCTCATCGGTCTGGGTGTGGGACAAGTTCCTCGCGCCGGAGCTGAAGAAGATAAGCGCCGGCAACTGGACGCCGCCTGAGAACGGCGCGCTGCTGTCCATGGCCGAAGGCGGCACCGATGCGGCCTGCTGCGGTCCGGCGGTTTCCGAAGCGGATAAGGCCAAGATCATGGCCGCCCGCGAAGAGCTGCTCAAAGGCGAGAAGCAGATCTACGCCGGGCCGATGCTCGACCGCGACGGCACCGAGCGCATCGCCGCTGGCGAGGTCATGGCAGACCCGGCGTTGTGGCAGATGGACTGGTTCGTCAAAGGAGTGATCACCCAGCAATGAGCAACCTGAACGCGATCCAGCTGACCGGGGTGAGCAAGTCGTTCGACGGCTTCATGGCCCTGTCCCAGGCGGATTTCACTGCCAAATGGGGCGAAGTGCATGCGCTGCTCGGCGAGAACGGCGCGGGCAAATCCTCGCTGATGAACATCGCCGCCGGCCTCTACGCACCGGAAAGCGGATCGCTGCTGATCGACGACAACCCGGTGCGCTTGAGCGGCCCGCGGGATGCTGGTCGCTACCACATCGGCATGGTTCACCAGCATTTCAAGCTGGTGAAGCCCTTTACCGTGGCCGAGAACATTCAGCTCGGCTTGCCCGAGCAGCCCGGCAACAAAAGCTTCAACGGCAGCCACCGCCAACGCCTCAGCGCGCTGGAGGCACAGATAACGGAAAAGGCGGCTGAGCTGGGCTTTGTTATCGACCCGCGCAAGCCCACTGAGTCGCTTTCGGTGGCCGAGCAGCAGCGGGTGGAAATTCTTAAGGTGCTGCTGGCTGGCGCGCGGATCCTGATCCTGGATGAGCCGACGGCGGTACTCACCGATCAGGAAGCCGAGCGCCTGCTGGAAACCGTGCGCGCCTTTGCTCGCCAGGGCGCGGCGGTGATTCTGGTCACTCACAAGATGAGCGATGTGAAGCGCTTCGCCGACCGCGTCACCGTGATGCGCGGAGGGCGGACGATTCAAACCCTCGACCCCCAATCGGTCTCGGTGCCGGAGCTGGTGCGTCTGACCGTGGGTGAGTCAGCACCGGCCAGCGAGTACCAGCCGGCGACACCGGGCGAGGTGCGGCTGCAAGTGCGTGATCTCAGATCGACCGGCGGAGGCGAGCACGGCGCACTCAATGGTGTGACGCTCGACCTGCGTGCCGGCGAAATCTACGGCATCGCTGGCGTCGGCGGTAACGGCCAGAGCGAGTTGGCCAATGTGCTGATGGGCTTGCCCGAGTCCTGCGAAGGCGCGTTGGAATTGACCGGTTTTGGCGACTTGCGCCGGGCCAGCTCTGAACAGCGCCGGGAGTTGCGCATCGCCTCGATCCCGGCCGACCGCTACGGCACCGCGCTGGCTGGCGAGCTCTCGGTGGCGGAGAACTTCGGTGTCGGGCAGATCCACAGCGGGCGCTATGGCTCGTTCTTCAATCTCCGGCGCAAGCGTCTGGAGGAAGACGCTGCCGAGGCGGTGGCCGGGTTCGATGTGCAGGGCGTGCGCTCCCTGAAGCAGAAGGCCGCGCTGCTCTCCGGTGGCAACGCGCAGAAGCTGGTGATCGCCCGCGAATTCTCCCGCGACCCGCAACTGGTGTTGGTACACAGCCCCAGCCGCGGGCTCGACGTGCGTGCCACCGCTGCCGTGCATGGCCGGCTGCGCGCCGCCCGCGATGCCGGCGCGGCCGTGCTGGTGATCAGCGAAGACCTCGACGAAGTGCTGGCCTTGGCGGATCGCATCGGCGTGATGAACGCCGGGCGCATCGTCGCCGAATTCGACCGGCCCGCGGATCGCCAGGCCATTGGTAGGGCGATGGTCAGCCATGGGGAGCTGAGCCATGGCGAGTTGAATCTAGAAGGGGTAAACCATGAATGAACAGGTACGCCCCGTGATGCTGGAGCAGGCTGCGCAAGCGGCCGAGCGCCCGAAACAGCCGCTGCTGTCGCGGCGTTACGCACTGGAGATCCGCCAGCAACTGGCCTGGCATCGGCAGGCTGCGATCATCGGTCTCGCCCTGTTGCTGGGGCTGGGCATCTCCGCCGCGATTCTGATCGCTGCGGGCGTACCGGCCGGCGAGCTGCTCAATGAGTTCGTCATCCTCACGGTGTTCGATGCGCAGAGCCTGAAAGCGGTCTTGTTTCAGGCTTCGCCGATGATTCTTGTCGGCCTGGCTGGCTGCATGGCGTTTCGCGCCAAGTTCTGGAACCTCGGGCTTGAGGGTCAGATGATATGGGGCGCCATCGGTGCCACGGCGATCTCCCTGTTCGAGGTCGGCCCGCAAACGCTGCGCCTGCCGCTGATGCTCGCAGCGGCGATCTTTTGCGGGCTGCTCTGGGCGCTGGCGCCGGTGTTGCTCAAGCTGCGGCTGAAGGTCAACGAGATCATCTCGACGCTGATGCTCAACTACCTGGCGATCAACTTCCTACTGCACCTTTTGTACGGAAGCTGGAAGGACCCGAAAAGCTCGTTTCCCTATTCACCACAGTTCCAGCCGTTCGAGCGCCTGCCCGAGCTGTTCGACGGCATCAGTGCGGCAGTGCCACTGGCGGTAGTCGTTGCGCTGCTGGCGCTGTGGTTTCTCGGCATCTCCCGCGCCGGGCTGTACCTGCGCTTTGTCGATGCCAACCCGCGAGTGGCCGGCGCGGTGGGCGTGCCGGTGCAGAAAATGATCATCGGCACGGTGCTGGTTTCCGGTGCCATGGCCGGGATCGCCGGGTTTCTCGTCACCGCCGGGCAGGAGGGGCGGCTGACCCAGTCGTTCTATCAGGGCTATGGCTTCTCCGGCATCCTCATCGCCTTCCTTGCGCGCAATAACCCGGTGGCGGCGCTGGTGGTGGCGCTGTTGATGGCGATGCTGTTCGTCGCCGGGCGCAGCTTGCAGGTGTTCTACCAGATCCCCTTTTCCATGGTGCAGTTGATCCAGGCGATCCTGGTGATCTGCGTCGCCTCGTCGGATTTCTTTATCCGCCACCGTATCCGCCGCGTTCAGGGAGGCGAAAGCTGATGGACATGATCGCCAACTGGCTAGGCAACACACCGGACTTCGCCGTGCCCTTCGCCCTCGCTGCGCTGGGGCTGATCCTCACCGAGCGCGCGGGCGTCCTGGCGCTGGGCGCCGAAGGGCTGATGCTGGTCGGCGCGCTGGCCGGGATTGGCGCGCAGCTGGCGTTCGGCAGCCATGGCACTTCGCTGTTGCTGGCGATGGGCGCAGCTGCCGTGGTGTCGCTGTTGTTCGCACTGATGGTGCTGGTGCTGCGCATCAATCAAGTGATCGCAGGATTGGCGCTGGTGTTCTTCTGCCAGGGGCTGACCGGCCTGCTCGGCACCTTGTTGGACTGGACCAACAAGCCGGTCAAGGGGCTGGGCGCGGTCGAGCTGTGGCCGCTGTCGGAGCTGCCGCTGCTGGGCAAGCTCTTCGTGCAGAACCCGCTGGTGTTCATGACGCCGCTGATCTTTCTTGCCGTGGTCTGGTTTCTTGCTCGCACGACCACCGGCCTGCGGATGCGTGCCGTCGGAGAGAACCCGCAGGCGGCGGATGCGGCCGGGATTTCGGTGCTCGGTTACCGGCTGGCAGCGATTCTCGCCGGCTCCGCGCTGATCGGCCTGGCCGGCGGTTATATCTCGGTGCTCAGCACCAAGCTGTGGATCGCCGACATGACTGGCGGGCGCGGCTGGATTGCCGTGGCGCTGGTGATTTTTGCCCGCTGGTCGCCGTGGAAGGCGCTGGCCGGTGCGCTGCTGTTCGGCTGCATCGAGGCGCTGATCCCGCAACTGGCCGCCTCCGGCGTGCGTCTGCCGCAGTACTTCGTGCTGATGACGCCCTACGCCGTGACCCTGGCGGTGATGATCTGGGTCGCCAGCGGCAAGAACGTTTCCGGCAATCAGCCGGGCGCTCTGGGTATTCCCTTTATCCGCGAGGAGCGCCGCTGAGGGTCACGGCGCTTATTGCGCCGGGCTCTGGTCGCTGGAGCGGCAGGTGATCTCCGCGTAGGGCTCGTCCGGCGAATAGTCCCCAGGCACCCGCTCGGTGCGCTGGGTATTTGGCGCGACGGTGAAAACCGGCGACGCCGAGGTATCCGAGCGCGCGTCATTCGGTACATGGAACTCGCAGGTAATCTGGCCGCCCGTGCGGTTCATCACCTTCACCGCCCGCACGCCAAGCAGCTCGCCTTCGACCCCTTCGGATTTGGCCGGCACGCCCATTGGGCTGATCTCAACATCGAGGCCGTTGAGGTGGGTGACCACTTCCGGCGGCGGCGTTTGTGCGAACGCCAGCGGGGCGCAGAGCGCTAGACCGCAGGCGAGAAATAGCTGCTTGCTCATTGAAACCTCCAATATTCGGTCCCCTTTAGAAGAGCTGACCGGGGGTCGGTTCGATCGCTGCGCCAATCAATGATTGCAAATGATTAGAAGCGTCAAAAAATGGTTGGCATGATTTGTGATGGCTCAAAGCCATGATTGATCTTGCCGTGCCATTTGCGCCGTGTTGAACTGCAGCCGTCGCCAATGTTACGTGCGCTCCTCCCGAGGGTGGCTGAAGTGACTAGGTATCTGCTTCTGGCGTTGCTGGCATTTGCAGGTGGTGCAGCGGCAACGGCCGATGTAACGCTCGAGCTCGACGCAGCCGAACGTGACTGGCTGGCCGGCAACCGCTCGGTCAGCATCTGTGTCGACCCGGACTGGCTGCCGTTCGAGATGCTCAATGCCCGCGGGGAGCATGAAGGGATCGCTGCCGACCTGCTGCGGCTGGTAGCACAACGGGCGGGGCTGCAACTGGATATCGTGGCGACCAGCGACTGGGGCCAGTCGGTGGCATTCTCCCAGGCCGGCCGCTGCCAGCTGCTCAGCTTCCTCAACCAGACGCCCGTGCGCGATACCTGGCTGATCTTCACCCAGCCGCTGTTCACCGACGCCAACGTGGTCATCGCGCGGGAAGATCATCCGTACGTGGCCGATCTGTCTGCTCTCGATGACGTGACCGTCGCGCTGCCGGTCGGCACCTCCGTCGAGGAAAGCGTGCGGCGGGACTTTCCCCGGTTGCGCGTCATCAGCACCGACACGGATGCCCAGGCGCTGGCGCTGGTGAACGAGCGCAAGGCCGACCTCACCGTGCGCTCGCTGACCGTGGCTGCCTACACCATTCGCCGCGAAGGCTGGTTCAATCTGAAGATCGCCGGGCAGCTGACGAGTCTCGACAATCAGTTTCGCATCGGCGTGCTGAAGAGCGAGCCGGTGCTGCGCGACATCCTGGACAAGGCGATTGCGACGATCACCCCGGGTGAGCTGAACCAGATCGCCAACAGGCATGCGCCGATTCGCGTCGAGTCGGGCACCGACTACCGTCTGGTCGTGCAGATCGTCGTGGTCTTTTCGGTGATGCTGCTGACCAGCCTGTTCTGGATCGGCCGGCTGCGCCGGTTGAACGAGCAGCTGCAGGTCAAATCGCAGACCGATCCGCTCACCGGCCTGGCCAACCGCGCCGCCCTGGATCGGCGTTTCGCCAGGGCGCTGGAGCAGGCGCGGCGTTACAGCCGGCCGCTGTCGATCGTCATGCTGGATATCGACCATTTCAAATCCATCAACGACGAGTTCGGCCATCAGATGGGGGACCGCGTCCTCAAGGAGTTCGCTGACCTGCTGGTATCCGGTCTGCGCGGCAGTGACGCCGTGGGCCGCTGGGGTGGGGAGGAGTTCCTTCTGCTGTGCCCGGAAACTAGCAGCCAGCAGGCTGCGGCGTTTGCCGAGCGCCTGTGCGAGCAGTCGCGGGCGCTGTCTTTCAGTACTGGCCAGACGCAGACCCTCAGCGCCGGTGTCGCCGAGCTAAACGCGACGGACACAGTGGACAGCCTGCTGCGCCGTGCCGACGCCGCGCTGTACCGCGCCAAGCATGAGGGCCGGGACCGCGTCTGCTGCCATGCGCCGGACGAGCAGGCGAGCTGAGTGGCGGTGCTCAGTGCTTGCCGGGTTTGCGTAGGCGCACGTAGAGGTCCTTGCCGCCGGTGGCGCTGCTGCCCCGTGATTCCAGGTCGAAGCGCTTGGGCTGGTTGGCGATCAGGTCGCTGAGCTTCTTGCAGCCATACAGCCGCGGATCGAAGGCCGGACGCAGCTTGCTGATGTTCTGTCCGAGAGTGCCCAGCTGAATCCAGTCGTCTTCCTCCGAAAGGTCGTCGAGCACCTTGGCGATGAAGTCCACCGGCACCTGCTGACATTTGATGGTGTCGCCCTTGTCGCCGGCCTTCGGCGGTTTGCTGCTTTCTTCCACCTGCGCCGCGGCCGCGGCGAGCTTTTCCGATGACGGTGGCTCGGATGTCGTTTTGGCGGCATCGGCGCGCAGGATTTCGGTGTAGATGAACTTGTCGCAGGCAGAGACGAAGGGCGAGGGCGTCTTCTGCTCACCAAAGCCGTACACCGTCAGGCCCTCTTCGCGGATGCGCGCGGCCAGACGCGTGAAGTCGCTGTCGCTGGAAACCAGGCAGAAGCCGTCGAAACGCCGCGTGTAGAGCAGGTCCATGGCGTCGATGATCAGCGAGCTGTCGGTGGCGTTCTTGCCCGAGGTGTAGGCGAACTGCTGGATCGGCTGGATCGAGTAGTCGAGCAGCACCTTCTTCCAGCTGCCGAGGTTGGGTTTGGTCCAGTCGCCGTAGATGCGCTTGACGCTGGCGACCCCGTATTTGGCGATTTCCTCGAACAGCCCTTCGACGATGGCGGCGGGCGCGTTGTCGGCGTCGATCAGCACGGCGAGGTGCTTCTGCTTGTTCGAACTGTTGGGCTTGCTGGCCATGCTTCTTCCCTGGACTGGAGATCGCCCGACCATAACGCCGACCACCGTGCCATGGCCATAGCGGCGTGCTGCCAACGCATGCCGAGCTCGGTTAGCATGCGCGGCTTTGATCACATGGATTGCGGTGCATGGAACAGCGAGGCACGCTGAAAAGCTGGAACGACCAGAAGGGCTTCGGCTTCATTCGCCCGGAGCAGGGCGGCGAGGATGTCTTCGCGCACATCTCGGCCGTGCATGGCGAGCGTCGGCCGCTGGTTGGTGATCGTGTGCTCTACGTATCGGGGCGCGATCCCCAAGGCCGGCTACGTGCCGAGCATCTGCGGCTGGATGCGCCGCTGACGCTGGACCAGCCAGCGATTCGCCAGCGCCCGGGCAGTCAGCGCAAGCCGGACGAGCAACAGGCCCGTCCGCGCGCGACGGCGCGGGCCGCTGGCAAGCCTGCTCGCCAGTTGGTCGCCGGCAACATCCAGCAGCTTCCCCTCAAACTGGTGCTGTTCGGGCTGCTCTGTCTGCTGCCGTTGGCGGGCAGCCTCCTGCGCCTCGGTGCGGTGTTGCCGTTGGCGATCTATGCCGTCGCCAGCCTGCTGACCTTCGTCCTCTACTGGCGCGACAAGCACAGCGCGCTGAAGGATCGCTGGCGCACACCGGAAACCACACTGCATTTCTTCGAGCTGGCCGGCGGCTGGCCGGGTGCGCTCGTGGCGCAGCAGGTCTTTCGCCACAAGACCCGCAAGCTGAGCTATCAGCTGGCGTTCTGGCTGATCGTGGTGCTGCACCAGGCGTTCTGGATCGATCTGCTGTTCGTTGGTAGCGGCTTTACCCGCGAGCGGCTGGACTGGCTGTTGCGGCTGCTGTGAAACGCGAAAGCCCGGCGAATGCCGGGCTTTCGGACGAGCATCGCGGCTCAGACTTTTCTGACGAACTCGGACTTCAGTTTCATCGCGCCGATGCCGTCGATCTTGCAGTCGATATCGTGGTCGCCGTCGACCAGGCGGATGTTCTTCACCTTGGTGCCGACCTTGACCACCAGCGACGAGCCCTTGACCTTGAGGTCCTTGATTACCGTGATGGTGTCGCCATCCTGCAGCGTGTTGCCTACCGAGTCCTTGATCACCTTGTCGCTTTCGCTCGCGGCAGCCGCGCCGTCGGTGGCGGACCACTCATGGGCGCACTCGGGGCAGACCAGCATCTGGCCGTCTTCGTAGGTGTATTCGGAGTTGCATTTGGGGCAGGGTGGCAGCGAGCTCACGGCAGATCCTCAGGGGGCGGGATGCGGAAAGCCGTGCATTGTATAAGGTTTTGTTACAAATTTGGGGCCGCCGTGGAATCCAGGCTGACCGGACTCCACGTGGTTTCACGGGGTAGCGCTTACTTCACGGCGGTGAGGCGCTCGTTGCCAGCGCGTAGCTCGCTGTAGCGATGTTCCAGTTCGCGGCGGATTTCGCGGCGCTGGTAGGCCTGGGCGAAACGACGCTGCTGTTCAGGCGTCTTCGGGTTGAGCGGCGGTACCGCTACCGGTTTGCCGTCTTCGCCGAGGGCGACCATGGTGAAGAAGCAGCTGTTGGTATGGCGCACGGTCTTCTCGCGAATGTCTTCGGTGACGACCTTGATGCCGATCTCCATCGAAGTGGTACCGGTGTAGTTGACCGAGGCGAGGAAGGTGACCAGTTCGCCAACATGCACGGGCTGGCGGAATACCACCTGATCCACCGAGAGGGTGACGACGTACTGCCCGGCGTAGCGGCTGGCGCAGGCGTAGGCGACCTCGTCGAGATACTTGAGCAGCGTGCCGCCATGTACGTTGCCGGAAAAATTGGCTTTGTCCGGCGTCATCAGCACGGTCATGGTCAGCTCTGCATGTCCATCTAGCATGGGGGTTACGGCTCCTCGGTGGTGAAGGGTTGCTACTTTAGTCGAATGCCTCCTTCCTGTCTGGTGTTTCCATCAAAACGCTTCATCGATTTTTTCTATCGTCAATGCGGCAAAGGCGCGCACTTCTGTCATTTGGCGGAAAAAGCGCCAGCTACGGCATGAGTGTCCTGCTCCCTGGGCAGGGCCGGCAGCGGTCTGTGACGTGGCGCACGGATGGCGCCGGCGCCTCGCACAACAGCACTTTTGTTGACCTGTGCCGGGGTCCGCTGGCCTGGCGCTTCTTATAGTCGGATGCCCACAAAATCCCTGACTATTTCAGTAACGGATGCCTCCTCATGCGTACGCTCGCTCTTGCCCTGCTCGCCTGCTTCGTTCCGCTGACTCATGCCAGCGAGGCGGTCGTCGAGCGCTTCAACTACGTCATGGCCGATGAGCAACGGCGCGAGCAGGCCAGCCTGGCCGGTCAGGAACGCGCCGTGTTCTGTTCCTATTGCCACGGCGAAACCGGCAACAGCAAGCGCAAGCACATTCCCAATCTTGCCGGGCAGAATCCGCGATACCTGTTCCACGCCTTCGAGAAGTTCGCCAGCGGCGAGCGCACCGACTTTGTCATGTCCAAGCTGGCGCAGAATCTCAGCATGGAGGAGCGGGTGAACATCGCAGTGTTCTTCAGCCAGCAGAAGGTCAATCCGCCGGAAGGTGCGACGGATGCAGCCTTGCGCAATACCGGCGAGAAGATCTTCCAGACCACCTGCACTGGCTGCCATGGCGCGCATGCGGAGGGCATGGAGACCATGCCGCGGCTGGCTGGCCAGCCCGACGAGTACATCCGCAAGGCATTGACGCGTTTCCGCGAGAACGATCCCAGCCGCGCAGGTTCGGTGATGATTGGCGTCGCCGCGCAGCTTTCCGCGACAGACGTGGAGGCGCTGGCGGCCTATCTCTCGCAGCTGAAGCTGACGCCGGCCGAGGAGATGGCCAACATCAACCGTTTGCGCAACGTTACAGCCGCCGCTCAGTAACGCTGGATCTGCGCCGGCGTGCGGCGCATCAGTACTTCGCCATTGCGCACCGAAAGCAGGGCATGGCCCTGGGTGCGCAGCATCTCGTAGTCGTCCGGCGCCGACAGCACCAGCAGGTTGGCCGGGCGCCCCACTTCCAGTCCGTAGCGCTCGCCCAGGTTCAGCGTCCGTGCGCTGTTGTCGGTGATCAGGTCCAGGCCGCGCTGCAGGTCCTCGTAGCCGAGCATGTGACAGATGTGCAGCCCGGCTTCGAGGATGCGCAGGATGTTGCCGTTGCCCAGCGGATACCAAGGGTCGACGATGGAATCCTGGCCGAAGCAGACGTTCATTCCGGCGCGGTCGATCTCGGCCACACGGGTCAGCCCGCGGCGCTTGGGATAGGTATCGAAGCGGCCCTGCAGGTGGATGCTCTCGGTCGGGCAGGAGACGAAGTTGATCTTCGATAGCTTGAGCAGGCGGAACAGCTTGGAGCAGTAGGCGTTGTCGTAAGAGCCCATCGCCGTGGTGTGGCTGGCGGTGACGCGATCGCCCATCTCGCGCACCCGCGCTTCCTCGGCGAGCACTTCGAGAAAGCGTGACTGTGGGTCGTCGGTTTCGTCGCAGTGCACGTCCACCAAACAGCCGCTGCGCTCGGCCAGGTCCATGAGGAACTTGATCGAGCTGACGCCCTGGTCGCGGGTGTTCTCGAAGTGCGGAATGCCGCCGACCACATCGGCGCCCATGGCGATCGCCTCGGTCATCAGCTCGCGACCGCCCTTGAATGACTCGATGCCCTCCTGTGGGAAGGCGACGATCTGCAGGTCGATCAGGTGGCGGGTTTCCTCGCGCACCTCGAGCATCGATTTCAGCGCCGACAGCGTCGGGTCGGTGACGTCGACGTGGGTTCGCACATGCTGGATGCCGTGGTCGACCAGCATGTCGATGGTCTTCTTCGCCCGCGCCTTGGTGTCCTCGTGGGTGACCAGCGCCTTTCGCTCGCCCCAGCGCTCGATGCCTTCGAACAGCGTGCCGCTCATGTTCCAGGCCGGCTGGCCGGCGGTGAGGGTGGCGTCGAGGTGAATGTGCGGCTCGATGAAGGGCGGTACCACCAGATTGCTGGCGGCGTCGATATCGCCCTCGTTGGCTTCGGCTGGTGCCTGCTGCGCGCTGATGGAAGCGATGCGTGCGCCGTTTAGTTCGATGCGGTACAGGCCGCTGCGGCCGCGCAGGCGGGCGTTGAGGATGTTCATGGTGACTCCTTGATCAGCGTGCGTCGGTTTGCGTCAGCACCGTGCGCGACAGGGCCAGGCGCTGACCCTCGTACAGCACAATATAGGCTGCGGCGGCCACCAGTATGCCGACGATGGGCGCCACCCAGGGCGAGAAATAGGCGCAGGCGGCGCCCAGCACATAGGCCGCCAGGCCCAGGCTGTTGTATTTCGGCAGGCGCGCCTCGGCCAGTTTCGGGTATTGCCCGCGATGACGGTAGAAGTAGTCCGCCATGATCACGCCGCCGATGGGCGGGATGATCGAGCCGAGCAGGATCAGGAAGGGGATCAGCAGTTCGTACATGCCGCCCAGCGCCAGCAGCGTGCCGACGAAGGCGCCGCCAAGGGTCACCAGGCGGCGGCGCTCGGTGCGCAGCAGGTTGCAGCCGGCAGCGGCGAAGTTGTAGATGGTGTTGTCCTGCGTGGTCCAGAGGTTGAGAAAGAGCATGACCACCGCGGCCATCGACAACCCCTGCAGCACCAGCACTTCGACGATGTCCGGCTGCTGGTAGACGATTGCTCCGTAGGCGCCGGCGACGATCATCAGACCGTTGCCGATGAAGAAGCCGATCAAACTGGCCCATATCGCGACCTTGCTGCTGCGGGCGAAGCGCGTCCAGTTGGTGGCCTGGGTCGCGCCGCTGACGAAGGTGCCGAAGATCATGGTGATGGCCATGCCGAGGGTCAGGCTGTCGCCCGGTTGCACGGCGAGCAGCCCGTCCAGCCCGCCGACATCACGGGTGGCAGTCCACAGCGAGGCAATCAGCAGGATCAGCATCGCTGGCACCGCGATGCGCGAGAGCAGGTCGAGGCCCTTGTAGCCGACGAAGGCGGTCAGGCAGAAACCGAAACCGAACAGCACCATCAACGGCAGCGTCCAGCTTTCCGGCAACTCCAACAGCCGCACCAGGACGATGGCGATGGTCGCCGTTCCCCAGGCGTACCAGCCGATCTGGGTGAAGCCGAGCAGGAAGTCGGACAGCCGGCTGCCGACTTCGCCGAAGCAGAAGCGCCCCATCAGGACCGAGTTCAGCCCGCTGCGGCAGGCGATCAGCCCGAGCACCGCGGCATAGGCGCCGAGCAGCAGATTGCCGATCACCGCTGCCCAGAGCATGGTCTTGAAGTCGAAGGCCAGGCCGATCTTGCCGCCGGCGAACATGGTGGCGGTGAAGAAGGTGAAGCCGAACAGCAGGATGGAGGTGGACCACAGCCCCTTGCGCGCGCCGGCTGGCACTTCGCTCAGGGGGTAGTCGGTATCGACGGGCTGTTTCATCGTGGATGCTCCGCAAGGTGGATGCAGCCAGATTGCAGATGCCATGCCATTGCTGACCGATCGGCCAGCTCGGCGCGCGGCGCGATGACGCTGTCATCAAGGCTGGCCGTCGCTGGTGCAACGAGCTGGCTGCGCGCACCGGAATGGCGCCCTAGCGCGAAGCTACCGCAAGCGGAGCGACATTCTCTCCCCTGCTGGCCAGCGAGTGCGATCCCGACCAGCGCAAGGCATTGCTCCAGGCGCTGCGCGGACGTGATGCGGACCTGAGTGCCACCGACCCGCTGGGCAACAGCGTGGAAAGCCTGGCCCGCGGGGAGATCCGCACCCGCTGACTGGCTTGTCCCGGCCCCTTAGTAACTCTTGTAGGGCAGGAACTTGCCGGACAGCACGACGTTGACGCGATCGCCCTTGGGGTCGCTCTGGCGCTGGATATCCATGGAGAAGTCGATGGCGCTCATGATGCCGTCACCGAATTCCTCGTGGATCAGCTCCTTGATGGTGGTGCCGTAGACGTTGACCAGTTCGTACCAGCGGTAGATCAGCGGGTCGGTCGGCACCGCGGTGGGCAGCGAGCCCTTGTAGGGGGCGATCTGCAGCCAGGCGACGGCCTCGTCGGAGAGTTCGAAGAGCTGCCCCAGGGTTTCCGCCTGGGCCTTGTCGAAGGCCATCTGACCGAGGCAGCCGGCGGTGGTCCACTCCTTGGACATGCCGATGCTTTCGGCGACATGCGCCCACTTCAGGCCCTTGCGCACCTTGGCGGAGACGATCATCTGGGTGACCTGTTCACGACTGCTGATCATGGCGAATCCTCATCTGGCGAATGCGAGTCAATGGCCGCGCGGGCGCGGCGGGCCTCGGTCGATGCAGGTTCGGTGCCAGGGGTTTCAGTCGTATTCGGCCGCCTCGTGCTCGCCGAGCAGACGACGCTGGCGCGGCGTGGCGGGGGCCAGCACTTCGGGATTGAAGCTGAAGTGCAGGTAGGGCGAGAACTTCTGCGCCACCATGCGCCGGCCGTAGTGGATCTGCAGCAGGTAGCGGTTGCGCTCGGCGCTGCGGTTGCGGCTGCCGGCGTGCCAGAGGTCGCTGCGAAACAGCAGCACGTCGCCGGCCTTGCACAGCACCGGCTCGGCCGCGCGGCCGTGCCACTGCGTTTCGCCCGGGCGCGGCTTGCGTCCGGCGCGGTGGCTGCCGGGGATCACCAGGGTCGGGCAGAGGTCGGCGTCGATGTCGTCCAGGTACAGGTGCGCGGTGCAGACCTGCATCGGCAGCTCGAAGGTGGGGTCGGCGAGCAGGCTTTCCGGCAGCTCCATGGCCAGGTAGTCCGCGTGCAGCTCGCCGCCGATAAAGCCCGGGCGGCTGCGCCAGGCGGTCTGGCCGATGATGTGGCAGTCCGTGCCGAGCGCCGCCTCGGCCAGTTCGATCACGCCGGGCAGATCGAGAAAGCGCAGCCAGAACGGCGAGCGATTGAAGACGCACTTGAAGTGATCGTCGACCAGGCCCTGGTAATCCCAGTGGATGGGTTCGAGGCCATCGATGGCTTCGCGCAGCTCCGTGATCGTTGGCGGATCGATCACGGCGGGCAGCAGGACGAAGCCCTGTTGATGCAGGGCGGCGAGCTGTTGCTGGAGGTCGCTGGATTCAGGCATGGCGGCGCTGGCGGATGACTTTCGCTCAGCATAGGCAGCGTGAGCGCGCGTTGAAAGCCGGCTGAAAGCTTGCCGCGCTACTGTGCCGGCGCTGCTTCGGCAGCCAGCTGCGTGGTCACGAGCCGCGCGACTGTCTCCTCGCTCCGGCGTACCCGGCGGCGTCGCCAGAAGCGGCGTCACCGGCGCGCACCTTACCTAGTTCGAAACCACCCGTGCGATGGCCTTGGCCAGCGCATCCAGGCGCTCGGCATCCAGTCCGGCGACGTTGGCCCGACCGCTTTCCACCAGATACACCGAATCCTCGGCACGCAGCCGGCGTACCTGCTCGGCGGTCAGGCCGGTGTAGGAGAACATCCCGCGCTGCTGGGCGATATGCGCAAAGCGCTCGGCCAAGCCGTAGGGCATCAGCGCCTCGACCAGACCGCCGCGCAGGCTGGCGATGCGCCGGCGCATGCGCTCGACCTCGTCCTGCCAGATCTGCCGCAGCGGCTCGTCGGCGAGGATCGTCGCCACCACCGCGGCACCGTGAGAGGGTGGTGTCGACCAGAGGTTGCGTGCCAGTGAAGCGAGCTGGCTGCGTACGTCGAGCAGGCGCTCGGCATCGCTGGTGACCGCGATCAGCGCACCGGTGCGTTCACGGTAGAGGCCGAAGTTCTTCGAGCAGGAGCTGGTGATGAGCATTTCCGGCAGCGTTTCGGCGAACAGTCGAACTGCCCAGGCGTCCTCTTCCAGTCCGTCGCCGAAGCCCTGGTAGGCGAAGTCGAACAGTGGCAGCAGCTCGCGCGCACGCACCACCTCCAGCACCCGCAGCCAGTCGTCGTGATCCAGATCGAAGCCGGTGGGGTTGTGGCAGCAGGCGTGCAGCAGAACCACGTCGCCGGCCGGCACCTGCTGCAGTGCGGCGAGCATACCGTCGGCATCGAGCCGGTTGTCGGCACCGACGTAGGGGTAGTGCTGCACGCGCAGGCCAGCGGCGGCGAACAGGGTTTCGTGAATCGGCCAGGTCGGATCGCTCAGCCAGATGCTGCGCCCAGGCAGGCACTTGGCGATGAACTCGCCGGCCAGACGCAGTGCACCGGTGCCGCCCGGCGCCTGGGTGCAGCCGGCGCGCTGCTCGCCAAGGGCAATGGCGCGGCTGCCGAGCACCTGACGCAGCAGCAGGGCGCCGAACTGGGCGTCGCCGTGGCCGCCGATGTAGCTCTTGGTCTGCTCGCTATCCACCAGGCGCTGCTCGGCCAGCTTCACCGCGCGCGGGATCGGCGTCAGGCCCTGGGCGTCCTTGTAGACGCCGACACCCAGGTCGAGCTTGGCCGGGTTGGTATCGGCGCGATAGAGGTCCATCAGGCCGAGGATCGGATCGCCGGGCACGCGGGGAATCTGGCCGAAGTGCATTACTTGCGGCCCTCCGCGCTGGCGGCGAGCTGGTCAGTACGCGCGGCCATGATGAAGTCGTTGCGGTGCAGGCCGCGCATCTCGTGGCTCCACCAGGTAACGGTGACCTTGCCCCATTCGGTGAGCAGGGCGGGATGGTGGCCGACCTCCTCGGCGATGGCGCCGACGGCATTGGTAAAGGCCAGGGCGTGGCGGAAGTTGCGGAAGAGGAAGACACGCTCCAGCTCCATGTGGTCGCCGCGCACTTCGATGTTCCAGTCGGGGATTTCGCGGATCAGCTCGGCCAGTTCTTCATCGGATACCTTGGGTGCATCGGCGCGGCAGGCTTCGCACTGGGCTTGGGCGAGGGCGGTCATGGTGGTGGTCCTTTTGTTTGATGATGGAAAAGGGTAGGTGAAATCGATGCTAGGCGTGACGGTGGCCGCGTGGATAAGCCTTCGGCGTTATCCACCCTACGAGACTCGCGGGCCAGGCTGCTCCACAGGACCGTGGTCAGCGTCGGCTTCGATCCGCACGCCCTGGCCTGTCGGCCGAACGTTGGTGCCGCACAACGCATGGCCAAGCCTGCGGCGTTATCCACCCTACGCCGCCTTTGGCGGAAACTTCGGCTGGTGCAGCCCCAGGCGCATGGCCTCACGCACCATCGCCATGATGTCCTGCTGGGCCAGATCGAACAGCTGCTTGAGGTCCGGCAGGACAAAGTACAGCGGCTGCAGAATATCGATGCGATAGGGCGTGCGCATGGCTTCCCTGGCATCGAACGGCTGCCGCTCCGGCTCGGCGGACAGGCTGTAGAGCGTCTCCTTCGGCGATGAGAGGATGCCGCCGCCATAGATGCGCAGCCCGGCCGGGGTTTCCACCAGACCGAACTCGACGGTCATCCAGTACAGCCGTGCGAGAAACACCCGTTCTTCCTTGCTGGCCTTCAAGCCGAGTTGGCCATAAGTGTGGGTGAATTCGGCGAACCAGGGGTTGGTCAGCAGCGGGCAGTGGCCGAAAATCTCGTGAAAGATGTCCGGCTCCTGCAGATAGTCCAGCTCTTCCGGGGTGCGAATAAAAGTGGCGACCGGGAAGCGCTTGCTCGCCAGCAGTTCGAAAAAGCGCTGGAAGGGGATCAGTGCCGGTACGCGCTCCACCTGCCATCCGGTGGTGGCGGCCAGCACGCGGTTGATCTCGCCGAGCTGCGGGATGCGCTCGCGGGGCAGGGCGAGCTGGTCGAGGCCGTCGAGGTATTCCTGGCAGGCGCGTCCTTCGAGCAACTTCAGCTGCCGCTCGACCAGCGTCTGCCACACCGCGTGTTCGGCGTCGGGGTAATGAATGTGCCCCTGCGCGTCCGGTTCGCGGGCTACGTAGTGGGTGGTCTTCATTGTTACTCCTGGCCGCTTGGGCATTTTGTTGTTGCCCTCATTCGAACGCGAAGACGTACCCTCGGCGAGTCCCGCTGTGGCGCGATGTCGCACCTTGCTTAGTGTTGTCTGTAAGGAAAGTCTGACGTTTTCGTCAGTGGCCGGATCGGCGGCATTGCCAAGCGGCTTATCTGGCAAATAATCTTGACGGAAATTTGCGGCGTTCCAGTGAAGCGTCGCCAGCCCCACAACAAAACAACAGGGCTCCGCCATGCGTATCAAGATTCTCTGCCAGAACCGCGTCGGCATCCTGCGCGACATGCTCAACCTGCTGGTCGACTACGGCATCAACGTCGCCCGCGGCGAGGTCGGCGGCGAGCAGGGCAACGCCATCTACCTGCACTGTCCCAACCTGATGAACCTGCAGCTGCAGGCCCTGCGGCCGAAGATCGAGGCGCTGCCCGGCGTTTTCGAGCTACGCAAGGTCAGCCTGATGCCCAGCGAGCGGCATTCCCTGGAACTCAACGCGCTGCTCGGCGCGCTGGAGTTTCCCGTCCTCTCCATCGACATGAGCGGCGCCATCGTTGCCGCCAACCGCGCCGCCGCGCAGCTGCTCGGCGTGCGCGTCGACGAAGTGCCGGGCATGAGCCTGTCGCGCTACGCCGAGGACTTTGACCTGCCCGAGCTGGTGCGCGCCAACAAGGCGCGGATCAACGGCCTGCGGGTGAAGATCAAGGGCGATGTCTTCCTCGCCGACATCGCGCCGCTGCAATCCGAACACGACGACAGCGAGGCATTGGCCGGCGCGGTACTGACCCTGCATCGCGCCGACCGGGTCGGCGAGCGGATCTACCAGGTGCGCAAACAGGAGCTGCGCGGCTTCGACAGCATCTTCCAGAGCTCGAAAGTGATGGCCGCGGTGGTACGTGAAGCGCGGCGCATGGCACCGCTGGATGCGCCGCTGCTGATCGAAGGCGAGACCGGCACCGGCAAGGAGCTGCTGGCGCGCGCCTGTCACCTGTCGAGTCCGCGTGGGCAATCACCGTTCATGGCGCTCAACTGCGCAGGCCTGCCGGAGTCGATGGCCGAGACCGAGCTGTTCGGCTACGGCCCCGGCGCCTTCGAAGGCGCGCGCCCGGAAGGTAAGCTCGGTCTGCTGGAACTCACGGCTGGCGGCACGCTGTTTCTCGATGGCGTCGGCGAGATGAGCCCGCGGCTGCAGGCCAAGCTGCTGCGCTTTCTGCAGGACGGCGGCTTTCGTCGGGTCGGCAGCGACGAGGAGGTCTATCTGGATGTGCGGGTGATCTGCGCGACCCAGCTCGACCTGTCCGAACTCTGCGCCAACGGTCAGTTTCGGCAGGATCTGTATCACCGGCTCAACGTGCTGTCGCTGCATATCCCGCCGCTGCGCGATTGCCTCGACGGCCTGCAGCCGCTGGCGCTGCACTTCATCGACCAGGCCAGCCGGCAGATCGGCTGTCCGCTGCCGACGCTCTCGCCGCAGGCGCTGGAGCGGCTGGCCGGCTACCACTGGCCGGGCAACGTGCGGCAGCTGGAGAACACCCTGTTCCAGGCGGTTTCGCTGTGTGAGGGCGGCACCATCAAGCCCGAGCACATCCGCCTGCCGGGCTACGGCGCGGCGCAGCCGCTGGGCGATTTCTCCTTGGAGGGCGATCTGGCGAGCATCGTCGGGCGCTTCGAGAAGGCCGTGCTGGAAGGGCTGTACAAGCAGTTCCCGAGCAGCCGCCAGCTGGGCAAGCGACTCGGCGTGTCGCACACCACCATCGCCAACAAACTGCGCGAGCATGGGGTGGGCAAGGCGGAGGGGTGAGGTACGCCGCGCCGTCTCGGCTGGGCCCGTTTGGCCGCGCCGAGTTGATTCGTGGGCAGCCCGCGCGCTATGCCGGGGGGGCATCAGGTCTTGGGGGCGCACTTGCACATGCCCAGCATCAAGCTCAGCACTCGATGATGTTCACCGCTAGCCCGCCACGGGCGGTTTCCTTGTACTTGCTCTTCATGTCGGCGCCCGTCTGGCGCATGGTGCGGATCACCTTGTCCAGCGAGATGAAGTGGCTGCCGTCGCCACGCAGGGCCATGCGCGCGGCGTTGATCGCCTTCACCGCGCCCATGGCGTTGCGCTCGATGCAGGGCACCTGAACCAGCCCGCCGACCGGGTCGCAGGTCAGTCCCAGGTTGTGCTCCATGCCGATCTCGGCGGCGTTTTCGACCTGTTGCGGCGTGCCGCCGAGCACTTCGCACAGCGCTCCGGCAGCCATGGAGCAGGCCACGCCGACCTCGCCCTGGCAACCGACCTCGGCCCCTGAGATCGACGCATTTTCCTTGTAGAGGATGCCGATGGCCGCAGCCGTCAGCAGAAACCGCACTACCCCATCCTCATTGGCACCACGAATGAAGCGCATGTAGTAGTGCAGCAGCGCCGGTACGATCCCGGCGGCGCCATTGGTCGGCGCGGTGACTACGCGGCCGCCGCTGGCGTTCTCCTCGTTGACCGCGAGGGCGTAGAGGTCGACCCAGTCGAGTACGCTCAGCGCATCGCGCAGATTGGCTTCCGGGTGTTCGCTGAGCTGACGGTACAGCCCGGCGGCACGGCGCTGGACCTTGAGGCCGCCGGGCATGACGCCTTCGGTGCGGCAACCCGCTTTGACACAGTCCTGCATCACCTGCCAGATGCGCAGCAGACCGGCGCGGGTTTCCGCCTCCGGGCGCCAGGCCGCCTCGTTGGCCAGCATCAGCTGACTGATGGACAGCCCGTGCATGGTGCAGTGCTGCAGCAGCTCGGCGGCACTGTGGAAGGGGTAGGGCAGCGTGGTGGCGTCCTCGACGATGCGGTCGTCGCCGGCGGCCTGCTCGTCGATCACGAAACCACCGCCCACCGAATAGTATTCGCGGCTGCGCACCTGCAGGCCGGCGCTGTCGAAGGCGCGGAAGATCATGCCGTTGGGGTGGAAGGCCAGCGGCTTGCGGATGAATTGCAGGTCGTTGCTGATATCGAAGTGGATGACCTTCTCGCCGAGCAGGCGCAGTTCGCGGGATTCACGCATCGCTGCCATGCGCTGGGGAATGCTTGCGGTGTCCACGCGCTCCGGTAGCTCGCCCTCGAGCCCCAGTAGCACAGCCTTGTCGCTGCCGTGGCCCTTGCCGGTGGCACCGAGCGAGCCGTACAGCTCGACCCTGAGGTGGTGGGTGGCGGCGAGTAGTTCCTCGTTGCGCAGACCCTCGGCAAAGCGCAGCGCCGCGCGCATCGGTCCGACGGTGTGCGAGCTGGACGGGCCGATGCCGATCTTGAAAAGGTCGAAGACGCTGAGTGACATGAGGGGCTCCGCTGCGAGGCTTGTCTAAGTCTAGTGGCCTGTTTGGTAAGTTCAGTTGGTCAATTTCGGCGCCCATGGCCCCGATACTGCGTTGCTGCTCCTTACCATAGCCCGCTATGACTAGTCGCAGCGCCTTGTCTTGGAGCCATGTTCATCCGAACTTGCCTCAACCAACTCACCGCGCAGGCCACTGGACCTTCGGTGGCGCATGGATGTTGCCGGGTTTCGGCCGCGGCGCGATTCGCCGGGAGGAGGCTTCTGCGCGAACTGCTCTAGGCGCGGGTAGCCGCCGAGCCACCCCAGGGGTTGGCTTCCAGGCTGTTGTGCACGGCGGTCGCGGCCTGCGCGGCCTGGCCGATGGCGACGCTGATCTGCTTCAGGCCCATGGTCACGTCACCGATCGCATAGAGGCCACGTAGCGAAGTCTGCCGATGTTCGTCCACATTGACGCCGCCGCACTCGTCGCAGTCGAGGCCGAGCTGCACGGCGAGTTCGGAGCGAAAGCGCGCGCCGAGACTGGGGTAGATGATGTCGAAGTGGTGCTGCTCGCCGCGACAGGTCAGCAGTTCGATGCCGGTCTCGCAGGGGTGCAGGGACTCGACGCGGTCGCCGATCAGGCGAATGGCGTAGTGCTCGGCCAGGGCGATGGCCTGATCGCAGGCATCCTGCTCGCCATGCACGATCACGGTGACCCGGTCGGTGAAGGTGCGCAGGAACACCGCGTGGGTGATGGCGCTTTCCGCCTCGCCGTAGACCGCGACGTTGTCGCCATCGACCTCGTAGCCATCGCAGATCGCGCACAGCCGCACCTTGCCTTCGTCGATGGCCTTTTCGACTCCAGGCATGTCCGGCAGCGTGTCCTCGATTCCGGTGGCGAGAATGATCCGCCGCGTTATGCACAGGCGATCGCCGTAGCGCACGCTGAAGCCTTCGGCGTGGGGCTCGATGTGCTCGACGTGGCCCTGTTCGAGGCGGGCGCCATAGCCGCTGGCCTGTTCGCGCAGCCTTGCCAGCAGGTCGTTGCCGTTGATGCCCGGAGGAAAGCCCGGGTAGTTGCGCGAGCGCGGAATCCACGAAGCCCGGCTCGAGCCGGCGTCCACCACCATGCAGCTGCGTCGGAAGCGCGCCAGGTACAGTGCCGCGGTGAGGCCCGCGGGGCCGCCGCCGACGATCAGGCAGTCGATCACGATGGGTTGCGGGTCGGTTTGTGCGGGCGTCATTGCATTGGCCGGTGGCGGGGCGTTGCCAGTAGAAGCCGGCGGCGGCGATAAAGTTCGCCGAGGTTGAACGATGCAATGTTCGGTTTTGAGAGCTGGTCGGAGCTTCGAGCCTTGTGCCAGAGCCGCTGATGGCCAACACTTCGCGACTCGATGACCGGGCATATCCAACCGATACTGAACAGTCACCGCCATTCCAATAAAGATCAGCCTGCGAATTCGTTCGCCGTGCGCTGATCCCGCGCTACACATCTCGGCAGCGCCCTACCAGGCGTGGGCTGAACCACATCCAATCGCAAAACCACTCGAACGGAGCTCACGAGGCGCCGTGCCGAGCTTATTTCCCGTGGGGGTAAAAAGTTGTTCAAGTCTCTGGTTGTTGCGCCCTGTGCGGCGCTGTTCCTGCTGTTGTCGCCAGTCATCACGCAAGCCGCGGAACCCATCGTCATCAAGTTCGCCCACGTGGTCGGCGACGACACGCCGAAGGGCAAGGGCGCGCTGCTGTTCCAGAAGCTGGTGCGCGAGCGCCTGGCCGGCCAGGTCGAGGTCGAGGTGTACCCGAATTCGACGCTGGTCGGCGACGCCGACGAGATGCAGGCACTGCTGGACAACAAGGTGCAGATGCTGGCGCCCTCGCTGTCCAAGTTCATCGAGTATTCGCCGAAGCTGGAAGTGTTCGACCTGCCGTTCCTGTTCGACGACGAGGCGGCCGTCGCGCGTTTCCAGAAGCGCGAAACCAGCCGCGAGCTGCTGCGCTCGATGGCCGATCGGGGCATCTACGGGCTGGCCTACTGGAATAACGGCCTCAAGCAGCTGTCGGCCAATCAGCCGCTGCGCAATCCGGCCGATGCGGCGGGTCTGGCGTTCCGTATCCAGCCGTCGCCGGTGCTCGAGGCGCAGTTCGCCGCGGTGGATGCCAAAGCCGTGCGCCTGCCGTTCTCCGAGGTGTCCAAGGCGATGCAGAGTGGCACCGTGCAGGGCACCGAGGGGCCCTGGTCGAACATCCGCGGACAGAGCGGCAGCAGCCAGCAGAGCTATGTCACCGAAACCAACCATGGCGTGCTCAACTACATGCTGGTGACCAACTCCAGGTTCTGGACCAGCATTCCCTTTGCGGTGCGCTCGGAGCTGGACGGCATCCTGCTCGAGGTCACCCAGACGGTGAACGCCGAGGCCGCCTCGATCAACGCGCGTGAACGCGAACAGCTGCTCGCCAGTGGCGGCGCCACGCTGGTCACCCTGACGCCGGAGCAGCGCCAGGCCTGGCGGGCGAAGATGCAGCCGGTGTGGAAGTCGTTCGAGGCGCAGATCGGCAGTGACATCCTGCGCGCGGCGCTGACCGTCAATCGTCGCTGACCCGACAGCTCCGGCCTCTGCTGCCGGAGCGTTCCCGCAGGCCCTGTGGCAAAGCCTGCCGAATTACGACCAAAGTCTCGTTTTGAGAGCTGGTCGGGCTTTTTCGGCCTTGTGCCGCACGCGTTGATCACTAAGACTTTCGTCTGGCTGGCGACGGCTCTCGCGCCGATTTCCTCGCCAGCCACATTCCAATAAAGGCCAGCCGGCGACTGCCACACGCGCTGATCTGGCCGCCTCAGATAAAAGACCGGCTGCGCGCCTGCGCCAGCCCAGGCCTTATCAAAATCGATCAACTACTCGAACGGTGCTCACGAGGCGCCTTCGGGCTTTTCCCGTTGGGGGTCAGATGTACAAGTCTTGTGTCGCTGCGCTGATCGCAGCCCTGTATTGGTTGAGTGCTCCGGCGATGGCCGCCGATGCGCCGATCGTCATCAAGTTCGGCCACGTGGTGGCGGACGACACGCCCAAGGGCAAGGGCGCGCTGCTGCTCAAGAAGCTGGTCGAGGAGCGCATGGCGGGCAAGATCAAGGTCGAGGTCTATCCGAACTCGACCCTGGTCGGCGATGCCGAGGAGATGCAGGCGCTGTTCGACAATAAGGTGCAGCTGCTGGCGCCGTCGATGTCGAAGTTCGCGCCTTATACCAAGAAACTGCAGCTGTTCGACCTGCCCTTCCTGTTCGATGACGCCGAGGCGCTGCAGCGCTTCCAGAAGCGCGAGGCGGCGCGTGAGTTGCTGCGCTCGATGGCGACTCATGGCGTTTACGGTCTTGCTTACTGGAACAACGGGCTGAAGCAGCTTTCCGCGACCGCTCCGCTGCGCAAGCCGAGCGATGCCAGCGGGCTGGCGTTCCGCATCCAGCCGTCGCCTGTACTCGAAGCGCAGTTCGCTGCAGTCGGTGCCAAATCCATCGTACTGCCATTCGCCAAGGTCTATGAATCGCTCAAGGGCGGCGTGGTCCAGGGCGCAGAGAACCCCTGGTCGAACATCCTCAGCCAGAATATGCACAGCGTTCAGCCGTACATCACCGAAACCAATCACGGTGTGCTCGACTACATGCTGATCACCAACAACGAGTTCTGGCTAAGCATGCCTTTTGCCGTGCGTTCCGAACTGGAAGGCATCATCCTCGAAGTCACCCAGGCGGTGAATCGCGAGGCGGCGGCGGTCAATCGCCGCGATCGTGAACGCATCCTCGCCAGCGGCAGCAGCCAGCTGATCACCCTGACGCCGGAAGAGCGCCAGGCCTGGCGCGAGCAGATGCTGCCTGTCTGGAAAACCTACGAGGCGGAAATCGGCGCCGACCTGATTCGCGCGGCCATGACGGTCAACCGTCGCCGTTGATCCTTCTGCTCAGCTCGCCGGCCAGGCAGGCCGGCGAGCTGGGGCTCTCCAGTCGCTCCGTTTGTTCCTCCAGCCATTCGGCCAGCACCTGGGCATTGTTCTGCTGCTCGTCCTGGGCGGCGTAGATCAAAGTCAGCGTGTCGCGCCCGGCCATCTCCAGTAGCGCCCACCAGTGTTCGGGGTGGCCGGCCAGTTCGTCCCGATAGCGCTGGCGAAACGTCGCAAACCCGATCTCCCCGCCCTTGAACGCCTTGCGCAGTGCCGTGGAAGGCGCCAGGTCCGGCAGCCATGCGTGCAGCGCCAGGGTGTCCTTGCGGCAACCTCTTGGCCACAACCGGTCGACCAGTATGCGCTGGCCGTCTTCCAGCGACGGCGGTTCGTATGCGCGTTTGCACTGGATCATCAGTACCTCCGGAGCCTGCCTCTGAGTCTAGGTAAAAGATACTGAAGCGCCAGGGTAAAAAATACTCTATGAATGGTTTTTATGACTTATAGCTGGCTGGTCATATCTACCCTTAATTTATTATCTATCTGATTTTATTGGGTTAAATATTGGGCACGCTTCGTGAAGAAGAGAGTGGGTGCAACTCATTACTCGATAGGAGCGTGACATGAAAAAGGCAATGGTTCTGATGGCAGCAGCAGCGATTCTGGCAAGCGGTCTGGCCAGCGCAGACGAGGTTCTGGAAGTCCACGAAGACCGGGCGGTCGGCGGCGGTTTCGGTGGGCTCAGTGGCTTCATGCTCGGAGCTGCGGCGGGTGGCCCGGTCGGGGCGCTGGTCGGTGGCGGCATCGGCTACCTGATGGGGCAGGGCGCGCAGCATGCTGCCGGGCTCGAACAGACGCTGTATGTGGTCAAGCGCGAAGATGGCAGCGTTGCTCGCATTCGTACATCTGATGACCGCTTCCTGCAGGGGCAGCACATAGAACGTGACGGCGCTCGGATCACCGCGGCGGCGAAATGACGGCGGGCAGGTAGTCCCGCGGCGGGTGTTGGGGGATGATCGCGGCTGACTGACACCGAGGAGGCGCTGATGAGTTATTCCGTTCTGCACGTGGTGCATCTGCTGGCCGCGATCTTCTTCATCGGCACGCTGTTCTTCGAGGTGATGATCCTCGGCCGCATCCGCCAGCAGGTCGGCGAGCAAGTCATGCCGCTGGTGGAGCGTGCGGTCGGGGCGCGTTCGCGGGTGGTACTGCACTGGGTGGTGCTGTTCGTCTACGGTGCCGGCATCGGCCTGGGCTGGTATCACCGCGAGGCGCTGGCCGATCCGTTTGCCAGCAGCTTCGCCACCTTGCTGGCGCTGAAGATTCTGCTGGCGATCGGCGTGTTCATCACCTTCGGCCTGGTCGCCGTCCTGCTGCGCAAGGGACGCATGACGCCCACCCGCTACCGTGCCATCCACTGGGCGATCCTGCTGCAGATGATCGGTATCGTGCTGCTCGCCAAGGGCATGTTCTACCTGCATTGGTGAGGCTGTGCTGCATACCAGTTTTGCCAGTCGCAGTCATGATCAGGGTCAATTCGGCTGGCGCTTCGCTCCGTGCTTATCGGGCCTGATTCAGTCGCCGTAGCCTCGTTGCTTTAGCGGCAGCGGGGGCTAAGGTGGCTGCATCGTTTCCCGATAAGCAGAGGTTAGCCATGGATTTCGCCTACAGCCCACGCGTCGAGGCGCTGCGCCAGCAGCTGCGCGCCTTCATGGACCAGCACATCGTGCCGCGCATCGGTGCCTGGCACGCGGAGGTGGCGGCGGGGCAGTACCCGGTGTCGTTCATGGACGACCTCAAGGCGCTGGCCCGTTCGGAAGGGCTGTGGAACCTGTTCCTGCCGTCGCTCGGCGAAGACGAGCCGGGCATGGGCCTGAGCAATCTCGAGTACGCGCCGCTGGCGGAAATCATGGGGCGCGTGCACTGGGCTTCGGAAGTGTTCAACTGCAACGCACCGGACACCGGCAACATGGAGCTGCTGCACATGTTCGCCACCCCCGAACAGCGTCAGCGCTGGCTCACGCCGTTGCTCGAAGGCGAGATCCGCTCGGCCTTCGCCATGACCGAACCGGACGTGCCGTCTTCCGACGCTACAAACATCCAGACGCTGATCCGTCGCGACGGCGACGACTACGTGATCAACGGTCGCAAGTGGTTCATCACCAACGCCTCGCATCCGAACTGCAAGCTCTTGATCGTCATGGGCAAGACCGACCCGAACGCCGAGACCCATCAACAGCAGAGCATGATCCTGGTGCCGTTCGACACGCCCGGTGTCGAGCTGGTGCGTAACATCCCGGTGATGAACCACATCGCCCCGGAAGGTCACAGCGAACTCCTGCTGCGCAATGTGCGGGTGCCGGCGAGCAACCTGTTGGGCAGGGAGGGCGACGGCTTCATGATGGCGCAGGCGCGCCTGGGGCCAGGGCGCATTCACCACTGCATGCGCTCGATCGGCATGGCCGAGCTGGCGCTGGAACTGATGGTCGAGCGCTGCCAGGAGCGCAAGGCGTTCGGCAAGTACCTGCAGCAGTACTCCAATGTCGCCGACTGGATCGCCGAATCGCGCATCGAGATCGAGCAGGCGCGACTGCTGGTGCTCAAGACCGCCTGGATGATCGACGAGGTCGGTGCCAAGGCGGCGCGCAAGGAAATCTCGATGATCAAGGCGCTGGTGCCGCGCATGCACACCAGCGTGGTCGACCGCGCGATCCAGGTCTACGGCGCGATGGGCCTGACGCCGGACACGCCGCTGGCCGACATGTGGACCGGCGGCCGCGCGCTGCGCTTTGCCGACGGCCCGGATCAGGTACATCTGCGCAGCATTGCGAAGATGGAAATCAAGGCCAGCGAAGCCAGCCGCGGTGCGACGGCGGCCTATCTCACCCCGCCGGGTCGCCACTGAACGCGTCACCTCCCTCCGGCTGCGCCTGCGTGGGCGCAGTCCTCCCCGCTGTCTCCTTGGCGCTATCCGTGCCGCCTCGCTCGCTATTTTGGTGCACTGACCTAGGCTGGTCATAACAACGTCTTTGTTCACGGTCATGGTGTTCTTTGACATGGGACAACGAAACCAGCCGCCGGGGGAGTCCTTGATTGCAATCAAGGGGAGGCATGTAGGCGCTCACCTACCATCCGCTTACGCCAACCGTACAAGCAGGTAACTCGATGGCTTCCCGTGAAATCTGGTCGCTGGCCGGTACATTCAGTACCTGGGTCAAGGGCTTTGTCATTCTGCTGATCCTGAGCGTCTGCGCATCGTCGCTGCAGGCCAGGGAATATGAAGCCGAGCAGCAGCGCCTCGACAAGTTCTTCCCCGGTGCCAGTCTCTCGGCAGCCGAGGGCGACTATCAGGTCCGCACGATCACCAAGGGTGACGAGGTACTCGGCTACGCCTTTCAGTCCATCAATGTGGTGGACATTCCCGCCTATTCCGGCAAACCCATCAACATGCAGGTGCTGCTCGATCCGCAGGGTGTGATCGTCGATGCCTATGTGCTTGAGCACCATGAACCGATCCTGCTGATCGGCATTCCCGAAGAAGAGCTCCACGCCTTCAACGCCAAGTACCAGGGCATCCGAGTCGATCAGCGCGTCGTGGTCGGTCGCTCCCGGGACGAGAATGCGGTCACCATCGATGCCGTCACCGGTGCCACCGTCACGGTGATGGTGGTCAATGAGATCGTCATGCGCGCCGCCCACGACGTCGCGGTGTCGCTGGGGCTGGTGGAAGACAACGCCGGCATCGCGCAGAAGCCGGCAACCGTCCGCCAGGATTACTACGAAGAGGCCACCTGGAGCGAGCTGACCGGCAACGGCGCGATCCGCCGTCTGCACCTGACCAAGGGCGACATCGACGAGGCGTTCAAGGGCACCGAGGGCGAAGGCATCGACGAGGCTGCGGCGGATGAAGTGCAGGACACCTTCATCGACCTCTACGCCACCCATCTGAATCCGCCGACCATCGGCCGCGCGCTGCTCGGCGACGCGCACTACCGCACCCTGATGGACGAGCTCAAGCCAGGCGAGCACGCCGTCGCGGTGATGGGCAGCGGTGAATACTCGTTCAAAGGCTCGGGCTATGTGCGCGGCGGCATCTTCGATCGGGTGCAGCTGCGCCAGTTCGGCAACGTCATCAGCTTCCGCGACATGGACTTCCAGCGCCTGGACGACGTGTATGCCGACGGCATTCCGGATTTCAGCGAGATGGCGGTGTTCATCGTCCGTGAGCACGCCGCGTTCGATCCAGGTTCGCCCTGGACGCTGGAGCTGCTGGTGCGCCGCCAGATCGGCCCGATCAGCGGCATGTTCACCAGCTTCGAGCTGCTGTATCAGATGCCCGAGCAGTACATCGAGCGGCCACTGCCGACCGCCGAGGAACTGGCCGCTATCGAGGAAGCCAACCGCCCGGTGTGGGTCAACATCTGGTACCAGAAGTCGTTCCAGATCGGCGTGATCCTCGCGGCGCTGGGCCTGCTGACCGTCATCCTGTTCCTGCAGGACAAGTTCACCCAGCGGCCGGAGTTCCTGCACTGGCTGCGCCGTGGCTACCTGGTGTTCACCGTGGTGTTCATCGGCTGGTACGCCCTCGGTCAGCTGTCGGTGGTCAACGTGCTGACCTTCACCCATGCGCTGTTCCAGGACTTCCGCTGGGAGCTGTTCCTCTCCGATCCGGTGATCTTCATCATCTGGACCTTCACCGCCGCCAGCATTCTGCTCTGGGGCCGTGGCGTGTTCTGCGGCTGGCTGTGCCCGTTCGGTGCGCTGCAGGAGCTGATCAACGAGGCGGCACGCAAGCTGAAGGTTCCGCAGTACGAGCTGCCCTTCGCGGTGCACGAGCGGCTCTGGGCGATCAAGTACATCGTCCTGCTGGTGCTGTTCGGGCTCTCGCTCGAGTCGATGATGATGGCCGAGAAGGCCGCCGAGGTTGAGCCGTTCAAGACCGCCATCACCCTCAAGTTCGACCGCCAGTGGTGGTTCGTCGCCTACGCGGTGTTCCTGCTGGTGATCAACATCTTCACCCGCAAGGTGTACTGCCGCTACGTCTGCCCGCTGGGTGCGGCGCTGTCGATCAGCAGCAAGGTCCGCCTGTTCGACTGGCTCAAGCGCCGTCCGGAATGCGGCAGCCCCTGCCAGCTATGCGCCAAGGAGTGCGAGATCCAGGCCATCCATCCGGATGGGCACATCAACCACAACGAGTGCCATTACTGCCTGGACTGCCAGATGACTTATCACAACGAAAACAAGTGCCCGCCGCTGATCCTGAAGAACAAGCGCGCCAAGCGCGGCAAGAAGGCACCGGCCGACCCGTCGCTGATTCCCGTAGTGCAAGTAGTGGAACCCTGAGTCATCGCCGTAGGCGAAGTGCTCGATCGATGTGTTTGAAGCAGATGTCCCAAAGGAGCGAAACCCCATGAGTGACAAGAGCAAGAACAATCCCGAGGTGCTGGAGAAGGGCGGCATGAGCCGTCGTGGCTTCCTCGGCGCCAGCGCGGTTACCGGCGCGGCCGTTGCGGCCACTGCCTTCGGTGGCGCGGTGATGAGCCGTGAGTCCTGGGCCGCAGCGGTCAAGGACGCGCGGCAGAACATCCACGTCGCGCCGGGCGACCTGGACGACTACTACGGCTTCTGGAGCGGCGGCCACCAGGGCGAAGTCCGTGTGATGGGCATCCCGTCGATGCGCGAGCTGATGCGCATCCCGGTGTTCAACGTCGACTCCGCCACCGGCTGGGGCCTGACCAACGAAAGCCGCGCGATCATGGGCGACAGCGCCAAGTTCCTGAATGGCGACTGCCACCACCCGCACATCTCCATGACCGACGGCAAGTACGACGGCAAGTACCTGTTCATCAACGACAAGGCCAACACCCGCGTCGCCCGTATCCGCCTGGATATCATGAAGTGCGACAAGATGATCACCGTGCCGAACTGCCAGGCCATCCACGGTTTGCGTCTGCAGAAGGTGCCGTACACCAAGTACGTGTTCGCCAACGCCGAATTCGTCATCCCGCATCCGAACGACGGCAAGGTCTTCGATCTGCAGGATGAAAACAGCTACACCATGTACAACGTCATCGACGCCGAAAAGATGGAGATGGCCTTCCAGATCATCGTCGACGGCAACCTCGACAACACCGACGCCGACTACACCGGCCGCTTCGCCGCTGCCACCTGCTACAACTCGGAAAAGGCCTACGACCTCGGCGGCATGATGCGCAACGAGCGTGACTGGGTCGTGGTGTTCGACATCGAGGCTGCTGAAAAGGCAGTCAAGGCCGGCAAGTTCATCACTCTCGGCGACTCCAAGGTGCCGGTGCTCGACGGCCGCAAGAAGGCCGAGAAGGACAGCCAGTTCACCCGCTACATTCCGGTGCCGAAGAACCCGCACGGCTGCAACACTTCCTCCGACGGCAAGTACTTCATCGCCAACGGCAAGCTCTCGCCGACCGTGTCGATGATCGAGATCGCCAAGCTGCCCGATCTGTTCGCCGGCAAACTGGCCGATCCGCGTGACACCATCGCCGCCGAAGTGGAACTGGGCCTGGGCCCGCTGCACACCACCTTCGACGGTCGCGGCAACGCTTACACCACGCTGTTCATCGACAGCCAGGTGGTCAAGTGGAACATGGCCGACGCGGTCCGCGCCTACAAGGGCGAGAAGGTCAACTACATCAAGCAGAAGCTGGATGTGCACTACCAGCCTGGCCACATCCATGCCTCGCTTTGCGAAACCAGCGAAGCCGACGGCAAGTGGCTGGTGGCGCTGTGCAAGTTCGGCAAGGACCGCTTCCTGCCGACCGGCCCGCTGCATCCGGAGAACGATCAGCTGATCGACATTTCCGGCGACGAGATGAAACTGGTGCATGACGGCCCGACTTATGCCGAGCCGCACGACTGCATCATGGCCCGCCGCGACCAGATCAAGACCAAGAAGATCTGGGACCGCAACGATCCGTTCTTCGCGCCGACGTTGGAGCGGGCGAAGAAGGATGGCATCAACCTGGACGCCGACAACAAGGTCATCCGTGACGGCAACAAGGTGCGTGTGTACATGACCTCCATGGCGCCGGCGTTCGGTGTGCAGGAATTCACCGTCAAGCAGGGCGATGAAGTCACCGTGACCATCACCAACATCGACCAGATCGAAGACGTGTCCCACGGTTTCGTCATGGTCAATCACGGTGCGAGCATGGAGATCAGCCCGCAGCAGACCTCTTCCATTACCTTCGTGGCTGACAAGCCGGGACTGCACTGGTACTACTGCAGCTGGTTCTGCCATGCACTGCACATGGAAATGGTCGGCCGCATGCTGGTCGAGCCCGCGTAAGCTGCTCCAACCATCGCCCGTTTGCGGTCGGGCGATGGTGTCGTGATTTCGCGAAGGGCTTCGGCATGCAGCCGCGGCCCTTCCGGTAACCGCCGTTCGCCTGCAAGCTGAAGAAGGTCAAAACGCAGTGTTCAAAGCTCAGGCTACTTTCTCGCGGTATTCAGCGGCAGTTTCGCTGCTGCTTTTATTCAGTGGTGTGGCCCAGGCGGCACCGCAAGCGATCACAACCCTGCCGCTGCAGCCCGATGGTGAGAACCGCTGGCGCTTGCCTGCCGGGGAATATCAGGGGCAGTTCACCATCGAGCAGCCCATGCAGCTGCGTTGCGAGCCGGGTGCAGTCATCCAGTCGCAAGGCCAGGGCAGCAGCCTGCTCATCAGCGCGCCCGACGTGCTCGTCGAAGGTTGCACGCTGCGCGAGTGGGGCGCCGACCTCACCGCGATGGATTCGGCAATATTCATCCTGCCTGCTGCGAAGCGTGCGCAGATCAGCAACAACCGCATGCGTGGCCCCGGGTTCGGCGTGTTCGTCGATGGCACCAGCGATGTGCAGGTGATCGGCAACCAGATCGACGGCGACGCCGGCGTTCGCTCGCAGGACCGTGGCAACGGCATCCATCTGTTTGCCGTGAAAGGTGCTCGGGTGGTCGGCAATCAGGTGCGCGACGTGCGCGATGGCATCTATATCGACACCTCCAACGGGAATCATCTGGAAGGCAACGTCATCGAGGACGTCCGCTACGGCGTGCACTACATGTTCGCCAACGACAACAGCGTGATCGACAACATCACCCGCCGTACCCGCACCGGTTACGCGCTGATGCAGAGCCGCAAGCTGATCGTTACGGGGAACCGCTCCGAGCAGGATCAGAACTACGGCATCCTGATGAACTACATCACCTATTCGACCATCACCGGCAACTTCGTCAGCGACGTGCAGCGTGGCGATACCGGTGGCGACAGCATGATCAGCGGTGGTGAGGGCAAGGCGTTGTTCATCTACAACTCGCTGTTCAATACCATCGAGAACAACCATTTCGAGAAAAGCTCGCTGGGTATCCACCTGACCGCCGGCTCGGAAGACAACCGTATCGCCGGCAACGCCTTCGTCGGCAACCAGCAGCAGGTCAAGTACGTCGCCACCCGCACCCAGGAGTGGTCGGTGGATGGTCGCGGCAACTACTGGAGCGATTACCTGGGCTGGGACCGCAATGACGACGGGCTGGGCGATGTCGCCTACGAACCCAACGACAACGTCGACCGCCTGCTCTGGCTGTATCCACAGGTGCGTCTGCTGATGAACAGCCCGAGCATCGAAGTGCTGCGCTGGGTGCAGCGGGCCTTCCCGGTGGTCAAGTCGCCGGGCGTACAGGACAGCCATCCGCTGATGAAGCTGCCCACTGAAAAACTCCTTACTGACAAGCAGGAACCAACGTCATGAACGCCGTCGAGATCCAGGGCGTAAGCCAGCGTTACGGCAGCATGACCGTGCTGCACGATCTGAATCTGAACCTCGGTGAAGGTGAGGTGCTGGGGCTGTTCGGCCATAACGGTGCGGGCAAGACCACCAGCATGAAGCTGATTCTCGGCCTGCTCGCGCCGAGCGAGGGCCAGGTGAAAGTCCTGGGCCGTGCGCCGAACGATCCGCAGGTGCGTCGCCAGCTTGGCTACCTGCCGGAGAACGTGACCTTCTATCCGCAGTTGAGCGGCCGCGAAACCCTGCGCCATTTCGCCCGCCTGAAGGGCGCCGCGCTGAGCCAGGTGGATGAGCTGCTCGAGCAGGTCGGCCTGGCCCATGCCGCCGATCGCCGGGTGAAAACCTATTCCAAGGGCATGCGCCAGCGTCTCGGCCTGGCCCAGGCGCTGCTTGGCGAGCCGCGTCTGCTGTTGCTCGACGAACCCACGGTTGGCCTTGACCCGATCGCCACCCAGGACCTCTATCTGCTGATCGACCGCCTGCGTCAGCGCGGCACCAGCATCATTCTCTGCTCCCACGTGCTGCCGGGCGTCGAGGCGCACATCAACCGCGCGGCGATCCTCGCCAAGGGCCGCCTGCAGGCCGTCGGTAGCCTGTCGCAACTGCGTGCCGAGGCCGGGCTGCCGGTGCGCATCCGTGCCAGTGGCGTCAGCGAGCGCGACAGCTGGTTGCAGCGTTGGACCGATGCCGGGCACAGCGCCCGCGGTCTCAGCGAATCGAGTCTGGAAGTGATTGCGGTCAACGGCCACAAGCTGGTGCTGCTGCGCCAGCTGCTGGGCGAGAGCGAGCCGGAGGACATCGAGATCCACCAGCCGTCGCTGGAAGACCTCTATCGCTATTACATGGAGCGCGCCGGTGATGTGCGCGCCCAGGAGGGTCGCGTATGAACCAGGTCTGGAACATCGCCCGCAAGGAACTCAGTGACGGCCTGCGCAACCGCTGGCTGCTCGCCATCAGCCTGCTCTTCGCGGTGCTGGCGGTGGGTATCGCCTGGCTGGGCGCCGCGGCCTCCGGCCAGCTTGGCTTCACCTCGATTCCGGCGACCATCGCCAGCCTGGCCAGTCTGGCCACCTTTCTCATGCCGCTGATCGCGCTGTTGCTGGCCTATGACGCCATCGTCGGCGAGGACGAGGGCGGCACGCTGATGCTGCTGCTGACCTATCCGCTGGGGCGCGGGCAGATCCTGCTCGGCAAGTTCGTCGGCCACGGGCTGATCCTCGCCCTGGCGGTGCTGATCGGCTTCGGCTGCGCGGCGCTGGCCATCGCCGTGCTGGTCGAAGGCGTCGAGCTCGGCATACTGTTCTGGGCGTTCGGCCGCTTCATGATCTCCTCGACGCTGCTCGGCTGGGTGTTTCTTGCCTTCGCCTACGTGCTCAGCGGCAAGGTCAATGAGAAGTCCAGCGCCGCCGGGCTGGCGCTCGGGGTGTGGTTTCTCTTCGTGCTGGTGTTCGATCTGGTCCTGCTTGCGCTGCTGGTGCTCAGCGAAGGCAAGTTCAACCCGGAACTGCTGCCCTGGCTGCTGCTGCTAAACCCCACCGACATCTACCGCCTGATCAACCTGTCCGGCTTCGAAGGCAGCGGCAGTGCCATGGGTGTGCTGTCGCTGGGCGCCGATCTGCCGGTGCCGGCCTCGGTGCTCTGGCTATGTCTGCTGGCCTGGATCGGCGTGTCGCTGCTGCTGGCGTACGGCATCTTTCGCCGGCGCCTGACCTGACTTCCATGAATCGAAAAGGAAATCCCTCTATGAACGCACTGCATCGCATCGGCGCCGGAACGCTCCTGGCCATGTTGCTCGCCTTCGGCCTGGCCGGCTGCGGCGAGAAGGAGGAGGTCCAGCAATCGCTCGAGCCAGTGGCCTTCCATGACTCCGACGAGTGTCACGTGTGCGGCATGATCATCAGCGACTTCCCCGGGCCCAAGGGCCAGGCGGTGGAGAAGGGCGGCGTGAAGAAGTTCTGTTCCACGGCCGAGATGCTCGGCTGGTGGCTGCAGCCGGAGAACCGTCTGCTCGATGCCAGGCTGTATGTACACGATATGGGCCGTAGCGTTTGGGACAAGCCGGATGACAGTCACCTGATCGACGCAACCAGCGCCTACTATGTGATCGGTACGTCGCTCAAGGGCGCCATGGGGGCGTCGCTGGCGACCTTCGCCGAAGAGCAGGCCGCCATGCGCCTCGCCGAGGAACACGGTGGCCGGGTATTGCGTTTCGAACAGATCGATCAGGCGCTGCTGCAGGAAGCAGCGAGCATGCAGCACGGCGGCATGCACGAGCACATGCCCAGCGATGCACACAACGCACACCAGGGGCACTGAGTCCTACTCAGTGGCCGTAACCAGTCTTCCGACACATTCGAGGTAAGCACAATGATGGGTATCAGCGTCTGGCAACTTCTGATCATTCTTCTGATCGTCGTCATGCTGTTCGGCACCAAGCGCCTGCGCGGCCTGGGCTCCGACCTGGGCAGCGCGATCAGCGGCTTCCGCAAGTCGGTCAGTGATGGCGACAGCGTCACCCAGGCCGAGACGGTCAAGCAGGAAATCAAGTAAGCACAGCGACCACTTCGCTCGGCCAGCCTCCCCTAACACGGCGCTTGCGCGCTGCCGGGGAGGCGCATGCCCGTCACCGTTGAGAGCCGCCCAAGCGGCTTCAATGCTCGATAATCGTGGCCGTTTCGCACCGCAACGGTGCGTCTGCAGGCGGTCTTCGGGCGCCGACCGTCACTTTCCCGCCGCCTCCGCGAAAATCTGATCGCAATCAAGTCTGTTGATGGCGCCTACCCTGTAGAAAGTAATCCTGGCTCCTGTAAACGGGAGCGATCATTCGTCCGGCGCGCGTTCGTTGTGCTGCCGGACATAGAAAGTCTGGAGGCCCTTCCGTGCAAGTTATCGATCGGCGAAAAGCCCTGAGTGTTCCGCCTATCTGGCGGCTCGCCTTTCGCCCCTTCTTTCTCGCCGGCAGCCTGTTCGCGCTGTTGGCGATTCCGCTCTGGGTCGCCGCGTGGACCGGGTTGTGGCCGGGCTTTCAGCCCACCGGTGGCTGGCTGGCCTGGCATCGTCACGAAATGCTGTTCGGTTTTGCCATGGCAATCGTCGCCGGCTTTCTGCTCACCGCGGTGCAGACCTGGACCGGCCAGACGGCCCCGTCCGGCAATCGCCTGATGGGGTTGGCAGTGATCTGGCTGGCGGCGCGTCTGGGCTGGCTGTTCGGCCTGCCGGCGGTATGGCTGGCGCCACTCGATCTGCTGTTCCTGCTGGCGCTGGTCTGGATGATGGGGCGGATGCTCTGGGCCGTACGGCAGAAGCGCAACTACCCGATCGTGGTGGTGCTGACGCTGATGTTCGGCGCGGATGTGCTGATCCTGGTCGGCCTGCTGCAGGACAACGATGCGCTGCAGCGCCAGGGCGTGCTCGCCGGGCTGTGGCTGGTCGCGGCGCTGATGGCGCTGATCGGCGGCCGGGTGATTCCGTTCTTCACTCAGCGCGGCTTGGGCAAGGTCGAGGCGGTCAAGCCCTGGGTCTGGCTGGATGTCGCCCTGCTGGTGGGCACCGGGATCGTCGCGCTGCTGCACGCCTTCGGCGTCGCCCTGCAGCCGCATCCGCTGCTGGGCCTGCTGTTCGTCGCCATCGGCGTCGGCCATCTGCTGCGCCTGGCACGCTGGTACGACCACGGTATATGGAAGGTCGGCCTGCTCTGGTCGCTGCACCTGGCGATGCTCTGGCTGGTGGTCGCGGCATTCGGCCTGGCGCTCTGGCATTTTGGTCTGCTGGCGCAGTCCAGCCCTTCGCTGCATGCGCTGAGCGTCGGCTCCATGGGCGGATTGATCCTGGCGATGATCGCCCGCGTCACCCTCGGCCACACCGGCCGGCCACTGCAGTTGCCGGCGGGCATCATCGGCGCCTTCGTGCTGTTCAATCTGGGTACGGCCGCGCGGGTATTCCTCTCCGTCATCTGGCCGGTCGGCGGTCTGTGGCTGGCGGCGGCCTGCTGGGCGGCAGCCTTCGCCCTGTATGTCTGGCGCTACGCGCCGATGCTGGTCGCACCGCGGGTCGACGGCCATCCGGGCTGAGCACCGAATCGTTTCACCGGGGCAGGTGCCCGTTGCGCCTGCCCGTCAATACCAAGCCTTAGAACCGCTGCCGCGAGGCGGCTTGTGACTCGGCGTGCGCCGAGCTCGGAGATGATGATGAAAAGCGAGTTTCAGGATCGTCTGGCTGTCGTCACCGGCGCCAGTTCCGGAATCGGTCTGGCGTTGTGCGCGGCTTTGCTGCAGCGCGGTGCTCGGGTGCTGGCGATGTCGCGCAGCATCGGCGGTCTCGAACCGCTGCTGGAAACCCACGCCGACCAGCTGCAGTGGCTGAGCGGCGATGTCACCTCGGCTGACGATCTGGCCCAGCTGGCGCGCCGTGCCGCGCAGATGGGACCGGTGCACTACCTGGTGCCCAACGCCGGTATCGCCGAGCTGGCCGATGGCCTGGACATGGCCGCCTTCGATCGGCAGTGGGCGGTCAATGGCGCCGGTGCGCTGAACACCTTCGCTGCGTTGCGCACCGAGCTGGCCAAGCCGGCCTCGGTGGTCTTCGTCGGCACCTTCCTGATCCGCTCGACCTTCCCCGGGCTGGCGGCCTACATCGCCAGCAAGGCGGCGTTGGCGGCGCAGGCGCGCACGCTGGCGGTGGAGTTCGCGCCGCTGGATGTACGCATCAACATGGTTTCGCCCGGCCCGACCGCCACCGCCATCTGGGGCTCGCTGGGGCTCAACGACGATCAGCTCGAAGCGGTCGCCGAGGGCGTCACCAAGCGTCTGTTGCCGGGGCATTTCCTCGAGTCGGCGGCGGTGGCCAACGTCATCCTGTTCCAGCTGTCCCAGGGCGCGCGCGGCGTGTTCGGCCAGGACTGGGTGGTGGACAACGGTTACACCGTCAGCTGAGGTGTAGCGCATGTGGTTCAAGTGGAAGAACAGCGCGACGCGCCTGGAGCAGGAGCTGAATGCGCTGCAGGCCAGTCACGCCGAACAGGTGGCGCGCGTCGTCGCGCTGGAGCAACAGCTGCAGGCGGCAGAGGCTGCCAGCCAGCAACGCCAGCGACAGCTCGACTATTACCGGGGCGTGTCGGAAAGGCTGATTCGCTTCAGCACCTCCGTGTCCCACCTCGGCGAGTCGTTCGAGTTTCTCACCGGGCAGTTGGGCGACAACAAGGCCCGTGCCGGCGAGGTCGCCGCCGCGGCGCTGAGCAACCAGAAGCATTTCGGCGAGCTGCAGGGCAAGGCCGCCGAGATGGAGGACGGCCTCGGCCTGGCCTCGCGCAAGGTCGATACCCTTGCCGAGCGCTCGCAGGAGATCAACGGCATCGTCGATCTCATCAGCGGCATCGCCAGCCAGACCAATCTGCTGGCGCTGAATGCCGCGATCGAGGCGGCGCGTGCCGGCGAGGCCGGGCGTGGTTTCGCGGTTGTCGCCGGGGAGATTCGCAGCCTGGCGGAAAAGACCGCGCTGGCGACCGATGACATCGTGCGCAAGATTGGCGAAGTGCAGGCCGAAATCCGCAATGTGCATGACTACATCCAGCTGCAGGGCAGCCACGCCAAGGGCTTCAGCCGAACCACCGAGGTGGCGGTCGAGGCAATGCGTACGCTCTACCAGCTGGCCGGGGCGATGTGTGGCAGCAGCGCCGCGTCTTCCTTCCGTGCCGGCATCGAGCTGGCCAATCTCGACGAGCTGTCACTGAAGTTCGTGGTGTACAACCACCTGCTGAGCGACCAGGCACAGCCGATTCCGCAGCTGCCGAGCGAGCGCGACTGTCGTTTCGGCCGCTGGTATTACGGCGAAGGCAACCGCGACATCCAGGCGCTGGACTGCTTCCGGCAGATCGAGCGGCCCCACACGGCGGTGCATGCCCAAGGGCAGGCGGCGCTGGATGCATTCGCTCAGGACGCGCTGGAAACCGCGCTGCGCCACCTTGGCCAGATGGAGGACGCCAACCTGGAGGTGATGCGTATCGTCACCGCCGTGGTCGATCAGTACGAGAAAGGGGCGAGTCGCGCGGCCTGATGGTACAGACGCCCGCGTTTTTGCCGTTGATGTCGTTGGAGCAAAAATATTGCGCTTATCGAGCAATACTATTCGTTAGATAACATTTAAAGCGCCGCAGACAATGCGCACGCATTCCGTCTGCGCGGCAATCCGCCGCGCTCGATATGAACCGATCCCAGGAGGAGCGGCGAGCGGATGCGGCGTGCCGGTCCGTCGACCATTGCCAGCGCTGCGCTGGCAGATCTCGATGTTCGTTCCCTGGCGCCCGCGTCGGCCGCCTGGCGAGCATGAGCGAACTGCACAACAGTCCCGAACCGATTGCCTACAACTACCACGTGGTGCGCCAGTTCACCCTGATGACGCTGGTCTGGGGTGTGCTCGGCATGGGCCTCGGCGTATTCATCGCCGCTCAGCTGGTGTGGCCGCAGCTGAACTTCGACCTGCCCTGGACCAGCTTCGGCCGGCTGCGACCGATTCACACCAATCTGGTGATCTTCGCCTTCGGTGGCGGCGCGCTGTTCGCCTCGTCCTTCTACATCGTTCAGCGCACCAGCCATGCCCGGCTGATCTCCGATCGGCTGGCGGCGCTGGTTTTCTGGGGCTGGCAGGCAGCCTGCGTGGCAATGCCGATCAGCTACGCGCTGGGCTACACCACGTCCAAGGAATACGCCGAGATGGAGTGGCCGATCGCACTCTGGGTGACGCTGATCTGGGTGCTCTACGCCTATCTGTTCTTCGGCACCATCGCCCGCCGGCGCATCCGGCACATCTATGTCGGCAACTGGTTCTTCGGCGCCTTCATCATCGTCACCGGCATGGTGCACATCATCAACCACGCGCTGGTGCCGGTAGGGCCGCTCAAGTCCTACTCGCTGTATTCGGGCGCCACCGATGCGATGGTGCAGTGGTGGTACGGGCACAGCGTGGTGGGCTTCATCCTCTCGGTCGGCTTTCTCGGGATGATGTACTACTTCGTGCCCAAACAGGCGGGGCGGCCGATCTACTCGTACCGTCTGTCCATCGTGCATTTCTGGGCGATCATCTCGATCTACATCTGGGCCGGCCCGCACCATCTGCACTACACCGCGCTGCCGGACTGGGCGCAGAGCCTGGGCATGGTGATGTCGATCATCCTGCTGGCGCCGAGCTGGGGCGGCATGATCAACGGCATGATGACCCTTTCCGGTGCCTGGCATAAGTTGCGCACCGACCCGATCCTGCGCTTCCTGGTGGTCTCGCTGGCGTTCTACGGCATGTCGACCTTCGAAGGCCCGATGATGGCGATCAAGACGGTCAACGCGCTGTCGCACTACACCGACTGGACCATCGGCCACGTACACGCCGGGGCGCTGGGCTGGGTGGCGATGATCTCCATCGGCTCGCTGTACCACCTGATTCCGCGGCTGTGGGGGCGCGAGCAGATGCACAGCATCGGTCTGATCAATGCTCACTTCTGGCTGGCGACCATCGGCACGGTGCTCTACATCGCCTCGATGTGGGTCAACGGCATCACCCAGGGCCTGATGTGGCGGGCGATCAACGAAGACGGCACGCTGACCTATTCCTTCGTCGAGGCGCTGGAAGCCAGCCATCCCGGCTACATCGTGCGCATGGCCGGCGGCGCCATCTTCGCCAGCGGCATGGTGCTGATGGCGCTGAACACCTGGCTGACCGTGCGCACCCGCCGCGACGAGCGCGTGCCGCAGGCAGCGCCGCTGCTGGCCAGCTGAACGCCCGGGCAGCTATCTCGCTCAAAACAGGTCCAGGGACGGACCGCTCCACCGCCCGTCGGGCGGCCTCTCCGATTTCGACACAAGCAGGACCAATGCACGACTCTTTCGCCCTCTGGATTCGCTCGTTCCTTCCCGCCCCGCTGAATGCTTCGCCGAAGGAGTGGTTGCGCGCCGCCCTCGGCGTTGCCATCGTCATGCCGCTGGTGTTCTGCAGCGGCTATATGCTGGTCGGCAGTTCGCTGACCCTGCAGATCATGGGGCCAGCCGGCGCCTCGGCGGTGCTGGTGTTCGTCGCCTCGTCCAGCCCGTTCGCCCAGCCATGGGCGGTTCTGGTTGGCAATCTGCTGGCGGCGCTGATCGGCATCAGTCTGGGCATGAGCGGCTTGCCCAGTATCGCCTCGCTGGCGCTGGCGGCTTGCCTGTCGCTGCTCTGTCTGTTCTATCTGCGCTGCCTGCATCCGCCGAGCATCGCGCTGGCGCTGGTGGCGGCGGTGGGCAGCCCGGAGCTGCATCAGCTGGGTTACGCGCTGGTCGGGCCGGTGCTGTTCTATTCGGCGCTCCTGGTGGCGGTCGCGCTGGTCTACAACAACCTGACCGGGCATCCCTATCCGAAGCCGCGGCTGAGCCGCGAGAACAGTCATCACACCCGCGACCTGCCGCCGGGCGAGCGCATGAGCTTCACCCATGACGACGTGGATCGCGCGCTGCAGGAATTCGGCGAGTATGTCGACGTCACCCGTGACGACCTCGAACGGCTGATCAAGCAGACCGAGAAGCACGCCCTGCGGCGCAGCATGGGCGAGATCACCGCGGCGCACGTGATGTCACGCGATCTGTACTGGCACACGCCGGATACCTTCATCGAGCAGGCCTGGCAGACCCTGCAGGTGCACCGGCTGCGCTCGCTGCCGGTGGTGCAGGGCGACGACCATCGGCTGGTCGGCATCGTCACCCAGGTGGACCTGCTCAAGCACTTCCACCCGCGGCCCGGGCGGCTCAGTTTCGGTCAGCTGAACTTCCTGCGCGGCACCAAGCTACGCGCGATCATGAGTTCGCCAGTAGTCTCGGTGACCGCCGATACGCACATGGTCGAACTGGTTTATCTACTCTCGGATCGCGGCCTGCACTGCCTGCCGGTGGTCGATGCGCAACAGCGGCTGGTTGGCATGATTACCCAGACGGATCTGATCGCCGCGCTGTACCGCAACTGGCTCAAGCAGCTGCCGGACTGAGCGGCCACGAGTCCGGCGCGACGCTCAGATATCGTAGTACCAGCGTGACCAGTCGTAATCGTCGAGGGCTACTTCGCGCAGCAGTTCGACGGCCTTGAGCAAGGCGGGCGATTCGCTGGCGCGTGCATGCACCAGGTAGACCGGATAGCTGAACTCCGGCGCCTGCTCCACTCGCTTGAGAACGCCTTCTTCCAGATAGCGCTGGACCACGCGGGTGCGAAAGTAGCCGCGGCCGCCGCATTGCACCAGATACTGCAAGGCCAGCGGCCCGAGGCTGAATGACAGCGCGGCGCGGGTGTATTCGGGCAGCGCCTGGTTATGCTGCTTGCGAAATGCCGGCCCCCAATCCACGTACAGATACGGCGTGGGATTCTGTGCCTGCACCACCTGGATCAGCTTTTCCTCCAGCAGCTGTTCGACCTGCAGACCGGGCAGGTACTCCGGCTGGTGTACCAGCGCGGCGTCGAGCACGCCGAGGTCGAGCTTCTTCTGCAGCTCTTCGCCGCTGCCCACTTCCAGTCGCACGGCGTGGCCCGGCAGCGCTTGCCGCAGGCGCTGGACCCAGGCCAGCATCAGCGGGTTGCACAGGCTCACCTCGGCGCCGAGCGTGAGCAGTTCGCCATAACCCCGTGGCAGCGGCAGGTCGCGCCGCGCGGCCTCCCAGGTCTGCACCAGCTGGCGGGCATAGGCGGCAAAGCGCTCGCCATCGGCCGTCAGCCGCGCCCCGGCGCGATTGCGCACGAACAGCCGGCAGCTCAGCTGGTTTTCCAGGTTCTGTATGCGCGCGGTGACGGCCGTCTGGGTGATGTGCAGGCGCTCGGCCGTGGCGATGAAGCTGCCGCTGCGAATGATCTCGAGAAAGGTGCGGGCGAGATCAATATCCATGGTCGACCTTAAATGCAGTGAACGTGACGGAGCCGATGATTGTAGGGGGTTGTGACCGTCGTGGGGGCGCCCACCTTGAATCGGTGGGCGATCCGCTCACGATCAGTGCGAGGTGCCTTCGGCGAACTCGATCTTGTTGCCGACGTTGTACTTGCCGGAGGGCTTGTTCATCGGGATGCGTTTGACCTCCTCCAGCGTCTTGGCGTCGTAGACGAGCAGGGCGCCGTCGGTGTCCCAGACGCTGAGCAGGGCGTAGCGGCCGTCGTTGGTGAACTCGACGTGGGCGGCGTTCTTGCCCGGCATCGGGCGCAGGGTGTGGGCGACTTCCAGAGTCTGCTTGTCGATCAGGTGCACGGCGTCGTTGTTCGGGCCGAAGAACACGTCGGTCCAGGCATAGGGCGAGTTGGCCTGGCTGCGCATGAAGAAGCCCGGGCCTTCGGTGGGAATCTCCTTGATCAGCTTCCAGGTTTCCAGGTCCAGCACCGAGATCAGCCCCTTGCTGACGTTGGGCGTGGCGAACACCCACTTGCCGTCGCGTTTCCAGTAGATGCCCGAACCCAGGTGCGGCATGCCTGGCAGCGGGATGTCGGTGACCGCCTTGCCGGTATCCAGGTCGATCACCTGGCCGCCGTGGGCCTTGCGCGAGGTGGCCAGCAGGTGGCGGTAGTCGGGGGTGAAGGAGAAGTCGTCGAGGTAATCGGCGGCCTCGATGCGCCGGGGTTCGAAGGTCGGCTCGCCGGCGTAGGAGAGCTCCCAGGCCTCTTTCACGTCCTTCAGCGCGACCACGAAGCTGTCGCGCGGCGGCGCGGTGTATACGGCGCTGACCCGTGACGGCGTGCCATCCTGGCCGACGGTGGGGATGTGCTTGACCAGCGACAGGTCGCGGGCATCGAGCAGCACCAGATTGCCCGGCAGGTAGTTGCCCACCAGCACCCAGCGGCCATCGTTGCTGACCGCCAGGTTGCGCGTGTTCAGCCCGGCGCGAACCTCGGCGATCATGCTCAGGTTGTGCAGGTCGTAGACGCTGACCCAGCCGTCGCGGGAGGCGAAGTAGACGAAGCGGCCGTCCGGCGAGAACTTCGGCCCGCCGTGCAGGGCGAAGTGCGACTGGAAGTTCGCCAGCTCCTCGAAACGATCGCCGTCCAGCACCCGGACGTGGTGATTGCCGGCTTCCACCACCACGAACAGGTTGAGCGGGTCGGCGCCGTGCTGCGGGGTCGTTGGCAGCGTGGCGACGTCCTTGAGAATGCGATGGCTGGCGCGGATGTCGGCGTCGCTCCAGGTGGGCGGCACGGCAGAGGGCTGATAGAGGTAGTCGACCAGGCCGGTGATCTGCGCTTCGTTAAGCACGTGGGAATAGGCGGCCATCTGGCTCGCCGGACGGCCGTCGCGAATCACCGCCTGGGCTTCGGCCGGCTTGATGCGGCTGAGGCTTTCCGGCAACAGCGCCGGGCCGGCGCCGCCGAGACGATTGACGCCGTGGCAGCTCTGGCAGTGCTGTTCATACAGCGCCTGACTGTCGGCTGGCTGGGTCGCCGCGGCAGCCCGCGGAATGGCTAGGTCGAGGGCGACGAAGGTGGCCGCCGGCAGCGCGGCGGCCAGCAGCAGGGCGGGTATCAGTTGCATAAGGCCTCCGTTTGCGGGGCTGGATCACCGTGCAGCCGCGCCGGGTGCTGGACCTGGCGCTCGGCGAACAGGCCGACCACCCGGCCGATCACGGTCAGGGTCGGCGGCGTGAGGTGCTGCTCGTCGGCCATGCTCGGCAGCTGGCGCAGCGTGCAGCGCACCACCTGCTGGTTCTCCCGGGTGCCGTTGCCGATCAGTGCGGCGGGCGTGTCCACCGGCAGGCCGGCGGCGATCAGGTTGCGCGAGATCTCGCCGAGGCTGGCCAGTCCCATGTAGAACACCAGCGTCTGCCCGCCCTGAGCCAAGGCATCCCAGGGCAGGTGCAGCTCGCCGTTGGTCTGCAGGTGGCCGGTGATGAACTGGCAGGAATGCGCCAGGTCGCGGTGGGTCAGCGGGATGCCGGCATAGGCGCTGCAGCCGGCCGCGGCGGTGATGCCCGGCACTACCTGGCAGTCGATACCGCGCTGCAGAAGGAATTCCAGTTCCTCGGCACCGCGGCCGAAGATGAACGGGTCGCCGCCCTTGAGTCGCACCACGCGCTTGTTCTGCAGGGCCAGGTCGGCCAGCAGCTGGTTGATCTCCGGCTGCGGCAGGCTGTGGTAGCCACTGGTCTTGCCGACGTAATGGCGGCTGCAGTCGGCCGGCAGCAACGCCATCAACCCGTCGCTGACCAGGCGGTCGTAGACCACCGCGTCGGCCTGTTGCAACAGGCTCCAGGCTCGCAGGGTAAGCAGGCCGGGGTCGCCCGGTCCGGCGCCGACCAGAGCGACTTCGCCCGGGGCGAACGCGGCGCTCAGCGAGGCGGGAAATGTGAGTGGCTGGTCCATGCGGTGCTCCTGAATTCTCATCGGGCTTACGGAGTGCGTTGCTGCGGCGCTTGGTCGGCCGCTCGATCGGTCAGATGGCGATGCTGGGAATGCGCTCGGCGGCGGGTAGGCCGATCTCCTCGTCGGAGAGGTAGCAGCCCGGGTCTTCGGCCCACAGATCGCCCTGCGCCCAGGCGCGGGTACGGGTGTTGCCGTTGCAGATCGCCAGCCAGCGGCAGTCGGCACAGCGACCGCCGACCGCGCGCGGATGCTGGCGCAGCTCCTGTAGCAGCGGCGCCGGCTCGTTCAGCCAGATGTCGCTGAAGCGCTGGCGGCGCACGTTGCCGACGGTGTGCTGCCACCAGTAGGTGTCCGGGTGCACGTCGCCGATGTTGTCGATGTTGGCGATGCCGCTGCCGGAGGCGTTGCCGCCCCATGCGCGCAGCATGCCTTCCAGGCGGTCGCGATGCTCGGGCAGGCGCTCCTCGACCCACTGCAGCAGCAGGACCGCGTCGGCGTCGTTGTTGCCGCTGACGAAATCGGTCTCGCGGCCGTGCTGGACGTCGTCCCAGGCCTGCTCGAAGAGCTGACGCATGGCGTCGCGGGTCATCTGGTGATGGGCGTCGGCCTTGCTGCTGCGCTTGCCGCGGCCGCTGTAGTTGAGGTGCGAGAGGTAGAACTTCTGCACGTCGTGTTCGCGCATCAGCGCCAGCAGTGCCGGCAGCTGCGGGTAGTTGTTCTGGGTCAGGGTAGTGCGCAGGCCGACGCGAATGTCGCGCTGGCGGCACAGGTCGATGGCATGCATGGACGCGGCGAAGCTGCCCTTGAGCTGGCGCCATTCGTCATGCACTGCCTCCAGGCCGTCGATGCTGATGCCGACGTAGTCGAACTGCGCCGCGGCGATACGCTCGATGTTGCTCTCGTCGATCAGCGTGCCGTTGGTGGACAGCGCAACGAAGAAACCTTTTTCACGGGCGTAATCGGCCAGCTGGAAGATGTCGGCCCGCAGCAGCGGTTCGCCGCCGGAGAGTATCAGCACGCGCACACCGGCTTCGTGCAGATCGTCGATCACCTTCAGCGCCTCGGCGGTATCCAGTTCGTCGCGGAACTCGCTGTCGGCGGAGGTCGCGTAACAGTGCTTGCAGGTCAGGTTGCAGCGCCTGAGCAGGTTCCAGATCACCACGGGTGGGCGCTTGCCGCTGGCGCTGCGGGCACCGAGCACCTTGGTGGCCGGTTGGGCCAGGGCGCGCAGGTAATGGCTGATTCTCAACATGGGGCGGCTCCGCTTCGGCAGCGTATCTCACCGGGCGCGCCGTCTCGGGCGCCCGTTCCTTGAGCAGCAGGATCAACGAGCGGGGTAGGGCTGGCCTTGATCGGAAACAATAAAAGTCGCGGGGCGTGGCTGACCGCATCGTCAGCTTCTTGCGGCGGTGTACCGTTGGTCAGAGCAGGGTCAGCAGCACGCCGAGCACCAGTACCAGCGGCCAGGCGAGCAGCAGCAGACGCCACGCCCGCGGAGCGTGGCGCAGCTCCATGAAACCGTCGGTGATCAGCCAGGCCTTGCCGAACGCCGTGAGCAGAACGGCACCAGCCAATGCCAGCGTGGCGCCGGCATTACCCAGCAGCACGGTGGAAACCGACAGCAGTGCCAGACCGAGCCAGCAGGCCACCAGAATCTTCGAAGCAGACATGACTTACCTCAGCACGTAGACCAGCGGGAACAGCAGCACCCAGACCATATCCACCATGTGCCAGTAGAGCACTCCGGATTCCAGGCCGCTGTGCTCGTCCGGCCTGTAGGCGCCGCGGCGGCAGCGCATGGCCAGCCATCCGAGAATCACCATGCCCAGCAGCACATGCAGGAAATGAAAGCCGGTCAGAATCCAGTACAGGGTAAAGAAGGTGTTGTGTTCCATGCCCAGGCCGAGCCCGGCCAGGTGGCTGTACTCGTTGAGCTTGAGCACCACGTAGACGCAGGACGAGCCCAGCGCGGCGAGCAGCAACAGCGTCGCGCGCCCGGACCTGGCCTCGCGTACCTGTTCCACCGCCAGGGCGGCGAACAGGCCTGAGGTCAGCAGGCTCAGGGTCAGCGCCAGGCCGATGGAGCTGTCCAGCGCCGCGCGGCTCTCGCTGAACAGCTGCGGATTGAGCATCTGCGTGGCGGCGAACGCCAGGATCAGGATGGCGAAGACGGTCAGCTCGGCGAGGATGAAGAACCACATCGCCAGATCGCCCGGCAGGCGCCGGGACAGTTGGCTGGTGGCTTCAGGCGAAGTGGACATCGACCACATCCATCAGCGCGGCGACCGTCTGCGGGTCATCCGACAGCGGCTCGGCGAGGCACGCCAGGCAGGCCTGACGCGGCGTCATGCCGGAGCGAATCATCCGCGCGGTGAAGATCAGCAGGCGGGTCGAGGCGACTTCCTCCAGATCATGCTGCTCCAACCGGCGCAGCGCCTGGCCGAGCTTGACTACCTGAGCGGCGAGTTCGTCATCCACCTGCGCCTCGTTGGCGACGATGCGCACCTCCTCGGCGGCCGGCGGGTAATCGAAGCGCATCGCCACGAAGCGTTGGCGCGTACTTGGCTTCATGCCCTTGAGCAGGTTCTGGTAACCGGGGTTGTAGGACACCACCAGCATGAAGCCCGGCGGCGCCTTGAGCGCCTCGCCGGTGCGCTCGATGAACAGCTCGCGGCGGTCGTCGGCCAGCGGGTGCAGTACCACGGCGGTGTCCTGCCGCGCCTCGACCACTTCGTCCAGGTAGCAGATGCCGCCTTCGCGCACCGCTCGGGTCAGCGGGCCGTCCTGCCACCAGGTGCCCTGGGCGCCGATCAGGTGACGACCGACCAGGTCGGCGGCGGAGAGGTCGTCATGGCAGGCCACGGTGTACAGCGGCAGGTTCAGCCGATGCGCCATGTGCTGCACGAAGCGGGTCTTGCCGCAGCCAGTCGGGCCCTTGATCAGCACCGGCATGCCGTGCTGCCAGGCCTGCTGGAACAGCTGCTCCTCGTTGCCCAGCGGTTGGTAGAAGGGCGCGTCAGGCGTGCCGGCGGCAGTCGGGATTTCAATCGCATTCACAGGCAAGTACCTCACGGCAGCAGTTGGTTATTTCCATCGCCAAGCTACCGGCCCCACCGACCCCTCTCAAGCCATCCGCCGGCAAAGCTTGATTGCGATCAAGTCCCGCACCTGATGCCGGCCAATCGAAGCCGATTCCAGACGTTTCGACCCGTTACGCCCGCGACAAGGCGTCACGCTGAGGGGGTGCCGGGGGCTCTCTTGATTGTCGTCAAGCGTCTTCGCAACGGCGCTCTCATAGCATCCAAATCGCAAAAAGAAGAAGTCCCCGGGAACTGCCACACCGCCGTAACTAGCAGGAGTCGCCAGAAGCGCTCCCATAGGAGAGAAGGATGAGCAATGTCGGTAAACCTATTCTGGCTGGCCTGATCGCCGGCCTTTCGTTGCTTGGTCTGGCCGTCGCCCAGGCTGCTGCCCCAGAGATGACCGCCGAAGAAAAGGAAGCGGCCAAGCAGATCTATTTCGAACGCTGTGCCGGTTGCCACGGCGTTCTGCGTAAAGGAGCCACGGGCAAGAACCTCGAGCCGCACTGGAGCAAGACCGACGCGGATGGCAAGAAGACCGAGGGCGGCACCCTCAATCTGGGCACCAAGCGCCTGGAGAACATCATTGCCTATGGCACCGAGGGCGGGATGGTCAACTATGACGACATCCTCACCAAGGAAGAGATCAACATGATGGCGCGCTACATCCAGAACACTCCGGATGTGCCGCCAGAGTTCTCCCTGCAGGACATGAAGGACAGCTGGAAGCTGATCGTTCCGATTGATCAGCGTCCGAAGAAGCAGCTGAACAAGATCAACCTGCAGAACGTATTCGCCATCACCCTGCGCGATGCCGGCAAGCTGGCCCTGGTGGACGGCGATACCCACACCATCTGGAAGGTGCTGGACACCGGCTACGCGGTACACATCTCGCGCCTGTCCGCTTCCGGCCGCTACGTCTATACCGTTGGCCGCGACGGCCTGACCACCATCATCGACATGTGGTACGAAGAGCCGACCACCGTCGCCACCGTGCGTCTGGGCTCCGATGCCCGTTCCGTGGACACCTCCAAGTTCAAGGGCTACGAGGACAAGTACCTAATCGGTGGCACCTACTGGCCGCCGCAGTACTCGATCATGGACGGTGAGACCCTGGAGCCGATCAAGGTCGTGTCGACCCGCGGTCAGACCGTCGACGGCGAATACCACCCCGAGCCGCGCGTGGCGTCCATCGTCGCTTCGCACATCAAGCCGGAGTGGGTGGTCAACGTGAAGGAAACCGGGCAGATCATCCTGGTCGACTACACCGATCTGAAGAACCTCAAGACCACCACCATCGAGTCGGCCAAGTTCCTCCATGACGGCGGCTGGGACTACTCCAAGCGCTACTTCATGGTTGCTGCCAACGCCTCGAACAAGGTCGCTGCGGTCGATACCAAGACCGGCAAGCTGGCCGCGCTGGTCGACACCGCGAAGATCCCGCACCCGGGTCGCGGCGCCAACTTCATCCATCCGCAGTTCGGCCCGGTCTGGACCACCGGTCACCTTGGCGATGACGTGGTCTCGCTGATCTCCACCGCTTCCGACGATCCGAAGTACGCCAAGTACAAGGAGCACAACTGGAAGGTGGTGCAGGAACTGAAGATGCCGGGTGCCGGCAACCTGTTCGTCAAGACCCATCCGAAGTCGAAGAACCTCTGGGCCGACGCGCCTATGAACCCCGAGCGGGAAGTCGCCGAGTCCGTCTACGTCTATGACCTCAACGACCTGAGCAAGGAGCCCAAGCGTCTCGACGTCGCCAAGGATTCCGGGCTGCCGGAAAGCAAGGCGATCCGTCGCGCCACCCACCCCGAGTACAACGTGGCCGGTGACGAAGTGTGGATCTCCCTGTGGGGCGGCAAGACCGACCAGTCCGCAATCGTCATCTACGACGACAAGACGCTGAAGCTGAAGAAGGTGATCACCGACCCGGCGATCGTCACGCCGACCGGCAAGTTCAACGTCTTCAACACCATGCACGACGTGTATTAATCCGCCCGAGGATTGCCTGTTAACACCCACCGCGCCTGGCGCGGTGGGTCTGGCAAGGGAACAGATTCCATGACAGATCAAGACGGCAACAAGCAAAAGAAGGGCGGCATCCTTGCGCTACTGCGGCGGCCGAGCGCGCGCTACTCGCTCGGCGGCATTCTAGTGGTGGGCATTGTTGCCGGTATCGTCTTCTGGGGCGGCTTCAACACCGCGCTGGAGGCCACCAACACCGAAACCTTCTGCATCTCCTGTCACGAGATGGGTGACAACGTTTACCCCGAGTACAAGGAGACCATTCACTACGCCAACCGCACCGGTGTCCGTGCGACCTGCCCGGACTGCCATGTACCGCGCGACTGGACGCACAAGATGGTGCGCAAGGTCGAGGCCTCCAAGGAGCTGTGGGGCAAGATCGTCGGCACCATCGACACCGCCGAGAAGTTCGAGGCCAAGCGGTTGACCCTGGCGCGTCGCGAATGGGCGCGGATGCGGGCATCCGATTCCCGCGAATGCCGCAACTGCCACAGCCTGGAAAGCATGAGCTCCGACATGCAGAAGCAGCGAGCCCGCAAGCAGCACGAGATGGCTCGCGAAGACAACCTGACCTGCATCGCTTGCCACAAGGGCATCGCGCACCACCTGCCCGAAGGGATGACCGAAGAAGACGAAGACTGAACTGCGGTCCGTCGGGCCAGCCAACCATCGATGATGAGGAACCGATTATGAAAAAGACTCTGATGGCCAGTGCGGTGGGGGCGGTAATCGCCTTCGGCGCACAGACTGCAATGGCCGCGGCGCCGGCCGACTGGAACGCGGTGGCAGCGACCGACGTCACCCTGTTCTACCCCGGCGTGTCGCCGGTGGAATGGATCACCAAGGGTACCGAGCACGGTGGTGCACGGGCCCTGAAGAAAGGCGAAACCTGCGCTGGCTGCCACTCCGAAGAAGTCGAGGACATGGGCGGCAAGATGGCCAGCGGCCAGACGCTCGAGCCCACGCCGATCGATGGCAAGGCGCCGTTTATCAATGCCAAGGTGCAGGCCGCCAACGACGGCGAAAACCTCTACCTGCGCTTCACCTGGAAACAGCCAGCAGCATCCGGCGCGGCGCCGATGGACGCCGACAACCCGGTGAAGATCGCCTACATGCTCGAAGGTGGTTCCAAGGTCCAGCTGGCCGAGGCGGGCGGTTGCTGGGGCAGCTGCCACGGCGACGCGCGGACCATGCCGGGCGCAGCCGACACCAAGACCAAGTACGTCAAGGACGGCTCGCTGGCCAACGGGATCTTCTATGACCTGAACCAGTGGCGCAGCGGTGAGAACAAGGCCTTCGACGGTCATGTCGCCACCGAGCGGGTGATGGAGGGCGGCCAGGCGCTGGTCGATGCCCAGGGCCAGCTCGACGGCGATACCTGGACGGTCGTGTTCACCCGCAAGTTCGCGGGCGGCGAGGGTGACGTGACGCTGGCTCCGGGCAATGTCTACAACTTCGGCTTCGCCATTCATGACGACAACGCCACCGGGCGCTACCACCACGTTTCGCTCGGCTACACGCTGGGTATCGACGCCCAGGGCGATATCACTGCCGCCAAGCAGTAACCAGGCGGCAAGCAACGGGCCGGCGCAATGCCGGCCTTGTGCTTTTCCGGTGTCCGACCACCGGCCGGCGACGGCACAGTCGTGCCAATGGGATGATTTGATTGCAATCAAGGAACCGGCATGGTGGCTCATTCATCCTGAGCCTGCCCGCACCGGTCGCGAAGCAGCCGTTCGAAGTCCCGGAACCCACAAACAATGACCAAGGACAAAAGGTTGCCTAGCACAAGCGGTAAATTTACCGTGCACTTGCTCAGTGCGTTTTGCTGAGCACCCTTTGGGTGGGCGGTAACGCTCTCCCCTTTAGCCTTGAGGAAAAGATCTAATGAAGAAAATCCTTATCCCGATGCTCGCCCTGGGCGGCGCGCTGACCCTGCAGCCGGCACTGGCGCAGGATGGTGAGGCGCTGTTCAAGAGCAAGCCTTGCGCGGCTTGCCACAGCATCGATGCCAAGCTGGTAGGCCCGGCGTTCAAGGAAGTCGCCGCCAAGTACGCAGGGCAGGACGGCGCTGCCGATCTGCTGGCCGGCCACATCAAGAACGGCAGCCAGGGCGTCTGGGGTCCGATCCCGATGCCGCCAAACCCGGTCACCGAAGAAGAAGCCAAGACCCTCGCCGAGTGGGTTCTTAGCCTCAAGTAAGCTGCACCGGAGGACGCCATGACAGTTGCCCGACACGCCGTTTCACGTCTGGGGCTGGCCCTGGCGTCCTTTCTATTGTTTCCCCTTGCCCTGGCCGCAGCACCTACTGCCGAACGCCAGGCAACGCTCGACCATCTGCTGCTTCAGGACTGTGGCTCCTGCCATGGCCTGCGCATGACCGGCGGTCTTGGCCCCGCGCTCACCCGCGAGGCGCTAGCCGGCAAACCCCGTGACAGTCTGATCGCCACCGTTACCCACGGCCGCCCCGGTACGGCCATGCCCGGCTGGAATGCCCTGCTCGACGAGCAGGACATCGCCTACCTGGTCGACCGCCTGCTCGAAGGATATCCCAAGCCATGATTCGTCCTTTTCTGCTGCTGGCTGCGGCCGGTCTGCTCGCGGCCTGTGCACAGCAACCGCTGCGCGGCACCGGTGACCTCGGGGTGGTGGTGGAGCGCGCCACCGGTAGTCTGCAGATCATCGAGAGCAGCAACCAGAGCCAGCTCGCCCGCATCGAGGGGCTGGGCGACCTGTCCCATGCCTCGGTGGTGTTTTCCCGCGATCAGCGTTACGCCTACGTATTCGGCCGCGACGGCGGGCTGACCAAGGTCGACCTGCTGCGCCAGCGCATCGATCGTCGCGTCATCCAGGGTGGCAACAGCATCGGTGGCGCCATCAGCCAGGACGGCACGCTGATCGCAGTCGGCAACTACGAGCCGGGTGGGGTGAAGGTATTCGATGCCAAGACCCTGGAGCTGGTCGCCGACATACCGGCGACGCCGCTGGCCGACGGCAGCCGCAATTCGCGGGTGGTCGGCGTGATCGACGTGCCCGGTCGGCGCTTCATCTACAGCCTGTTCGATACCGATGAAACCTGGCTGTTGGATTTCAGCCAGGGCAACGAGCCGCAGATCACCCGTTTCGAGGGTATCGGCCGCCAACCCTACGATGCGCTGCTGACTCCTGAAGGGCGCTATTACATCGCCGGCCTGTTCGGCGAGGACGGCATGGCCAAGATCGACCTCTGGCATCCCGAGCGTGGCGTCGAGCGCATTCTCGATGGTTATGGCCGCGGCCAGCAGAAACTGCCGGTCTACAAGATGCCGCACCTGGAAGGCTGGACCGTGGCCGGCAACCAGACCTTTGTCCCCGCCGTCGGCCAGCATCGTGTGCTGGTGATGGATTCCGAGAAGTGGCAGCAGACCGACGCCATCGACGTTGCCGGTCAGCCGATCTTCGTCATGGCACGACCTGACGCGCGGCAGATCTGGGTCAACTTCGCCCACCCCGACAACGGCAAGGTCCAGGTCATCGACAGCGAGACCCACGAGGTCATCGCCGATCTGGAACCGGGCCCGGCCGTGCTGCACATGGAGTTCACCGCCCGCGGCGATCAGCTCTGGCTGTCGGTGCGCGATGGCGAGGAAATCCAGGTCTGGGACCCCTACACCCTGAAGCTGCTCAAGCGACTGCCGGCGCAGAGTCCGAGCGGCATCTTCTTCAGCAGCCGCGCCCACGAGACGGGGTTGTGACATGCACATCGACGCCCTCAGTCGCCGCCTGATCGACCGCTACCAGCACGGCATGCCGCTGTGCGCCGAGCCCTACCGCGCCATGGCCGACGAGCTTGGCTGCAGCGAGGACGAGGTGCTCGCCTGTCTCGAACAACTGCATGAGGGCGGTGGCCTGTCGCGCATCGGCCCGGTGTTCGAGCACAGCCGTGCCGGCGCCAGCACCCTGGTCGCGCTGGCCGTGCCCGCGGCGCGGCTGGAGCAGGTCGCGGCGCGCATCAATGCGTTTCCCGAGGTCAACCACAACTACCTGCGCGAGCATCGCTACAACCTCTGGTTCGTGCTGACCGGGCCGGATCGGCCACACATCGACCGGCTGCTGGCCGAGATCGAAGCCGACACCGGGCTGACACCGCTCGACCTGCCGATGCAGCAGGCCTTTCGCATCGACCTCGGCTTCCCGCTGGGAGATCCATCATGACCGGTTGTCTCAATGACCTGCAGGCGCTGCAGCTGCGCCGCCTGCTCGAGGGTGGCCTGCCGCTGGCCGCGCGGCCTTACCAGCGGCTCGCCGAGCAGATCGGCAGCGTCGAGGAGCGGGTGCTGGAGCAGATTCAACGCTGGCAGGAAGAAGGGCTGTTCCGCCGCTTCGGCCTGGTGCTCAAGCACCGCGCGCTGGGCTTTCGCGCCAACGCCATGCTGGTGATGGACATCCCCGACGCGCAGGTCGACGAAGTCGGTCGACGTCTTGGCCAGGCTGCCGGAGTCAATCTCTGTTACCAGCGCCCGCGGCGTCTGCCGCAGTGGCCCTACAACCTGTTCTGCATGGTCCATGGCCGCGAGCGCGAGCAGGTCTGCCAGCTGATCGAGCGCCTGCTGGCGGACAACGGTCTGAGCGATGTACCGCATCAGCTGCTGTTCAGCACGCGGGCCTTCAAGCAGTGCGGTGGCCGTTTTGCACCGCCGCTGCTCGAGGTCGCCAATGGATGAATTCGACCGGCTGTTGATCAATCGTTTGCAGCATGGCCTGCCGCTGGTGCGCCACCCCTGGGAGGCGCTGGCCGAGGAGCTGGGCAGCACGTCCGTGGCCCTGCGCGAGCGGGTCCAGGCATTGCTCGACGACGGCACGCTGACCCGCTTCGGGCCGATGTTCGACATCGACCGGCTTGGCGGCGCTTTCACCCTGGCCGCGTTGTCGGTGCCGGAGGCGCGCTTCGACGAGGTCGCCGCGCAGCTGGAGGCGATGCCCGAAGTGGCACACAACTACCGCCGCGAACACCGCTGGAACATGTGGTTCGTGCTCGGTTGCGAGACCCCGCAGGGCATCGCCGAGAGCATCGCGCGCATCGAGGCCAAGACCGGCCTGGCGGTGCTGAATCTGCCGAAAGAGGAAACCTTCCATGTCGGTTTGCACTTCCCCGTCTGACGATGGCCTGACCCGCCGCCTGATCGAGCTGACCGAGGCCGGGCTGCCGCTGGTGGCCGATCCCTGGGCCTGGCTCGCCGGGGAGCTGGGCATCGACGTCGACGCCACCCTGGCGCTGCTGCAGCGGCTGCAGGCGGACGGCGCGATCCGGCGTATCGCGGCGATACCCAACCACTACCGCCTCGGCTATCGGCACAACGGCATGACCGTGTGGGACGTCGACGATGCCGAGATCGCGCGACTGGGTGCGCTGATCGGTGCCCAGCCTTTCGTCAGTCACTGCTATCGCCGACCACGGCAGGAAGGCTGGCCATACAACCTGTTCGCCATGGTGCATGGGCGTGATGCCAGTGATATCGAGGCATACCGCAACCAGATTCGTGCGCTGCTGGGCAACGCCTGCCGGGCCAACGAGATGCTGGTGTCCAGCCGCATTCTGAAGAAGACCGGCCTGCGCCTGGCGACTCAACGCCGCGCCTGATTCTCGGCCTGCCGGCGCCCATCAGGGTGTCGGCAGTGCCTGCGTGCGATCGCCGCGCGGGGCACTCATATAGCCACGGTCACGCCGCCGAAAATGCAGGCCAGTGTTCCGCAGCGCGCTGTAGCCCCCGTGGCGTCTGGCTTTGCGCTCCTCCTGCAGGGTCTCCAGAAAGCCCTACTGCCACGTTCAGGTTTTTCTTGATTGCCATCAAGCAGGTTTCGATAGCCCCCTTCTTAAACTGGCCACGCCAAGCCATGAGGAGGCGACCATGTCCGAGACCTTCACCAAAGGAATGGCCAGGAATATCTACTTCGGAGGAAGCGTGTTCTTCTTCCTGGTGTTCCTCGGTCTTACCTACCACACAGAGCAGACTTTCCCCGAACGCACGAACGAATCGGAAATGACCGAAGCGGTAGTACGCGGCAAGGCAGTCTGGGAAAACAACAACTGCATCGGCTGCCACAGCCTGCTCGGTGAAGGCGCCTACTTCGCGCCGGAGTTGGGCAACGTGTTCGTCCGTCGTGGTGGTGAAGAGGCCTTCAAGCCCTTCCTGCACGCCTGGATGAAGGCCCAGCCACTCGGCGCCCCCGGTCGTCGTGCGATGCCCCAGTTCAATCTGACCGAACAGCAAGTTGACGATATGGCGGAGTTCCTCAAGTGGACTTCGAAGATCGATACCAACAACTGGCCGCCAAACAGGGAGGGTTGATTGATGGACGTCTTTGTTTCCGATTTCACTGGAGGGGCCACGAGATGAGCATCATCAATCCGCATCTCAAATTCCAATCGCAGGCCGTTGCCAAACCCTACTTCGTGTTTGCACTGATCCTGTTCGTCGGTCAGATCCTGTTCGGTCTGATCATGGGGCTGCAGTACGTCATCGGTGACTTCCTGTTCCCGCTGCTGCCATTCAACGTGGCACGGATGGTTCACACCAACCTGCTGATCGTCTGGTTGCTGTTCGGCTTCATGGGTGCGGCCTACTACCTCATTCCCGAGGAAGCGGACCGCGAACTGCACAGTCCGAAACTGGCCATCATCCTGTTCTGGGTGTTCGCCGCGGCCGGCGTGCTGACCATTCTCGGTTATCTCTTCGTGCCCTATGCAGGGCTGGCGGAAATGACCAAGAACGAACTGCTGCCGACCATGGGACGCGAGTTCCTCGAGCAGCCGACGATCACCAAGATCGGCATCGTGGTGGTGGCCCTGGGCTTCCTCTACAACGTCGGCATGACCATGCTCAAGGGTCGCAAGACCGTGGTCAGCACGGTGATGATGACCGGTCTGATCGGTCTCGCGGTGTTCTTCCTGTTCTCCTTCTACAACCCCGAGAACCTGGCACGCGACAAGTACTACTGGTGGTTCGTCGTGCACCTGTGGGTGGAAGGCGTGTGGGAACTGATCATGGGTTCGATGCTGGCCTTCGTCCTGATCAAGATCACCGGCGTGGACCGCGAAGTGGTCGAGAAGTGGCTGTACGTGATCATCGCCATGGCTCTGATCACCGGCATCATCGGTACGGGTCACCACTTCTTCTGGATCGGCGCACCGACCGTGTGGCTGTGGCTGGGCTCGATCTTCTCCGCCCTGGAACCGCTGCCGTTCTTCGCCATGGTGCTGTTCTCGCTGAACATGGTTAACCGTCGTCGCCGCGAGCATCCGAACAAGGCCGCTTCGCTGTGGGCCATCGGCACCACCGTGACTGCCTTCCTCGGTGCCGGCGTGTGGGGCTTCCTGCACACCCTGGCTCCGGTGAACTACTACACCCACGGTTCGCAGCTGACTGCCGCACACGGCCACCTGGCCTTCTACGGTGCCTACGCGATGATCGTGATGACCATGATCAGCTACGCCATGCCGCGTCTGCGTGGCCTGGGCGAAGCACCGGATGCACGTGCTCAGCGCATCGAAGTCTGGGGCTTCTGGCTGATGACCATCTCCATGGTCGCGATCACCCTGTTCCTCACCGCAGCCGGCGTGGTGCAGGTGTGGCTGCAGCGGATCCCTGCCGATGGCGCTGCCATGTCGTTCATGAACACCGCTGACCAGCTGGCCATCTTCTTCTGGCTGCGTCTGATCGCCGGGGTGTTCTTCCTGATCGGCCTGGTCTGCTACCTGTACAGCTTCCGCCAGCGCGGTCGGGTACCGGTCGTAGCAGCAGCTGCCGCCGCGGCCTGAGACAAGTCGCAATGAGGATCGACGGCCCGACTGGTAACAGCGGGCCGTTTTGCTTTTTCAGTGCCTGCACGGAGTAACCGCCATGGCCTTTACCATCGAAGTGGAAGAGTGGGTCGGTAGTGTCTGGCACCGCTTCATCACCCGTCGCGCCAACCCGGATTTTCCGGAAGCACGGGTCGAGCTCGAGAGCATGCAGCGGCCGCTGTCGCTGCTGTTCCGCGCCATGGGTGGCGCCAGCGGGGTCGGCGTCGAAGCCGCCAGCGCGCGTGATCTGCTGCTCAGGCGCAACCTGCTGCAACAGGTCGCCGGGACCTGCAAGCAACTGCCGGTGGCCTGGTGTGACGCCAGCAACCTGCGGCTGCCGCAGAGCCTGGCGGTCTATCCGGAAGTCTCGCTGAACCAGGATCTGTATCGCTGGCTGGCGCTGCTCGCCGCGCAGGCCGGGCCGATGCGCCACTGGGCGCGCGACAACCAGCGCTGGACGCAGGCAATCCTTGAACATTTTCCGGCCATGCGCCCGCGCTATCAACGCCTGGTCGAAGCCCATCTGCAGCTGCGCCCGGACCCGAGCCAGCTGCCCAAGGCCGAGGCCGCGCTGGAAGCGGCGCTATGCCAGGCCCTGCGCGAGCCGGGCAGCGTCAGCCAGTTCCCGCGCAGTGAGCGCGCGCCCTGGCCGCTGCCGCTGTGGCTGTATCCGGCGGACAACCTCGGTGAACCCCAGGCCGCCCAGCGCGCCGAGGAAGGCGAGGGCAATCTGGAAACCCCACCCGGCGGCGAATCGCGCCAGCGCAAGCGCGCCCGGCGGGTGGACGAGAGCTCCAGCAAGGGCGGTCTGCTGCTGTTCCGTCTGGAGAACCTGTTCAGCTGGTCCGAGCACATCGAACTGGACCGCTGCGGCGACGACACCGAGGACCTCGACGCGGCCCGTGTTGCCGAGGATCTCGACGAGCTGGCGCTGTCCCGTCAGCGCATGCGCCAGGGCGGCGGGCTCAAGCTGGACCTGGACCTGCCGGCCGCGGATTTCGACGATGTGCCGCTGGGCGAAGGCATCAAGCTGCCCGAGTGGGACTATCGCAAGCAGTGCCTGCAGAAGGATTTCGTCAACCTGCAGCTGATGCTGCCGCGCGGCGCCGAGGCCAAGCCGTTGCCGCTGCACCTGTCGCCGCTGGCGCGACGTTTGCGTCGGCAGTTCGAGCACCTGCGCAACGACCGCCAGTGGCTGCGCCAGCAACCCCAGGGCTCGGAGCTGGACATGCAGGCCTGGCTCGATTTCCACGTCGAGCGGCAGAACGGCCAGTGTGCCGAACGTGGCCTGTTCATGGAGCAACGGCAGAATCGCCGCGACCTGGCCTGCCTGCTGCTGGCCGATCTGTCCATGTCCACCGACGCGCACCTGGACAACGAGCACCGAGTGATTGATGTGGTCATCGACAGCCTGCTGCTGTTCGGCGAAGCGCTGTCGGCGGTGGGCGATCCGTTCGCGCTGTACGGCTTCTCCTCGCTGCGTCGCCAGCAGGTGCGCATGCAGGAGCTGAAGAGCTTCCGCCAGCCCTATGGCGATGAAACCCGCGGCCGTATCCAGGCGCTCAAGCCCGGCTATTACACACGCATGGGTGCGGCCATCCGCCAGGCCACCGAACTGCTCGGCAACTGCAAGCAGCGGCGCAAGCTGTTGCTGCTGGTCACCGACGGCAAGCCGAACGATCTTGACCTCTATGAAGGCCGTTACGGCGTCGAAGATACCCGCCAGGCCGTCATGGAAGCGCGCAAGCAGGGTCTGCTGCCGTTCTGCATCACCATCGACCGCGAGGCCGGTGATTATCTGCCGTACATGTTCGGCGCCAACGGCTACACCCTGATCAAGGAGCCGCAACAGCTGCCGTTCCGCCTGCCGCAGCTGTACAAGCAGCTGACCCAGTCCTAACGCGCTTCACCCCTCCATAGCGATGTTCGCGACGCGTTTGCCGTGCCGCGAACCTCGTCTCTCAGCGGATCTCGATGCGTTCGAGCAGGTGCTGCTTGGCCGTACTGTCGCCAACCCGTGCCGCTTCGTCGGCCAGGCGCAGCGCGCGTTCGAGATCCTTCTGCGCCAGCGCGGCATCGATCGCCTGGCGATAGTACGCCGAGGTCTCCGGCAGCACCGTCGGCGCCGGCGCGCTGGGCAGTTCGTTGCCCATCTCCTGGCCGATGCTGTAGCCCGGTACGTAGCCCTTGGCGGTCGAGCCGGCGGCGTTGTCGGGGATCATCACCAGCCGGATCACGCCTGCTGGCGAGTGCTTCGCCACCGGGTCGGGGATGCTCGGCGGCTCGTTGCCCAGCGCCTTGGCGTAGGCCTTGGCCGGGTGCTGCAGCACGGTCTGGCCGGCCATCTGCGCGTCGCTGGTGTAGAGGATCAGGTAGCGCTCGTTGCCCGGATGATCGGGCTGCGAGCGATCGATGCGCAGGCGCGCGTCGAGGCTGTCGCCCTTGAGCCCGGTCGGCGGTACGTAGGCGAAGTCGTCGGCGTCGAGCAGGCGGGTCGGGCGCATGCGGCTGTCGAGCAGCATGGCGTTGGGCGCCAGCACGCTGCTGCCGGCCTGGCTGTAGAGCCGGATCTCGAACGAGGGGCCGCCGGCCGGCAGGGCGAAGGCGCGGAAGAAGCTCTTGCCGGTCTTGAAACTGTAGGCCGGTGCCTGGGTGTCGATCAGTACGTCACCGGCGAAACCGGCTTTGAGCGGCTCGAACGGCAACTGCTCGATACCGCTGCAGCAGGTCGGCGCCGCGGCCAGCGCGCTACGGGCTTGCCCGATCGGCTGTTCCAGCGGTTTGGGGCTCGTGGTGAGGGCATCGACCCGGCGCAGCGGCTCGCTGCTGCAACCGGCGAGCGCCAGGGCCAATAGCCCGGCGGTAAGGAAGGACAAGCGATGCATGGTGGTTCTCCGAACAAAAAATGCCCCGACCTGCCAGCGTCGGGGCAAAGGCACCGTCTGGACGGTGGGAGCGGAAAGGGCGCCGTCGCGGTCGGTCCGCGACGGCACTTAAACGTTGCGGCTTACCACCAGGCCTCGGCCTGCACGCCGAAGGTCAGGCCGTCGTCGTCACCGGCATCGATGGACTCGCTGGCCGCCTGGTAACGGCCGCCGTCCCACTGCGCGTAGGTGGCGAACACGCGGATCTGCGGGCGCGCCCAGAAGCTGTTGCCGGCCGACCACTGCTGGGCCAGGGTGAGCTTCTTGAGGTCGCGGGTGCTTTCGCCGTCGGCCTGCGGATCGACCCGGTCGTAACCGAACTCCAGCGCGGTGCTCATCACGTCGCTCCACTTGTACACCGGGCGCACGCCGAAGCTGGCCCAGGTCTGCCCGGAGTCGTTGTCGAAGTCGCGGTCCTCGTAGATCTGCACGTACATCATCTCGATGTTGTCGCTCAGGCCCACCACGCCCTGGTTGACCAGGCGGAACATCTTGCCGTCGCTGTTACCGGTGCTGTTGCGCCCGCTGCTGCCAATGATGCCGTCGGTGCCGTATTGCAGGGCGAGCTTGTTGTAGCCGCCGAACCAGTCGCTCTGGGTGTGCTCGAGGGTGACCAGATGGCCTTTCTGGTCCTCGTATCCGGGATCGCGTTCCTGTTCGTCGGTGAGGTTGGCCTTGCCGTAGTCGTAGCCGATTTCCAGCTTGCCGCCCGGGTTGACGTCGATCTCGGCGAGGCGGAAGTCGAGAGTGTCGTTGGCCAGGTTGGTGCCGGTGCCCGAGCCCTGGTAGACCCAGTCGCCGTCGGTGTTGCGGATCCACGCCACGCTGGCCTTGGCGAAGCCCAGGTCGATGTCCTCGATGCCGGCGCCGGGGCCGGAGACATCCCAGTAGTAGTAGTCGTTGATGTGCACGTCGTGGCGCTTGTAGTAGCGCTTGCCGGCCCAGATCGCCGCGCCCGGCAGGCTCGGGATGAGATTCTTGCCGACCACGTTGAACTGGCGGATGGAGGTGGTGCCGGCCTCGTCGAAGGGGTTGTTCTCGCCGCCGTCGGTATCGGTGCCGCCGGCTTCCCAGTCGTTACCCTGGTCGGAGCGGTAGGCGATCATGCTGTCGACGTAGAAGCTGCGGTTGCCTTCGCTCCACACCTCCTGGCCGAGGCCGATCTCGGCGTAGGTTTCGCATTCGTTGCCCAGACGATATTTCGCCGGAGCGCCGGCGGCCTGGAAACAGGCCTGGTCGCCGCCGCCCGCCGTGGCGCCGACGCCCGAGCGCAGGTAACCGTGGAAGTCGACCGCCAGGGCCGGGCCGCTGACCAGCAGGGCGGCGAGCAGGCAGGCGGGTTTGCGGGCAAAGCTTGGGTGCGCGGTGTGCTTCATGACGAGGTCCTTGTTTTTCTTGTTAATGCCGAATCGATCACGCCGTCGCTGCCAGCCAGGGGCGGCGCAGCTCGGTGGCAGAAGCCTCGGGGAAAGGGCAGGGGGCGGCATCCTCCCGGCAGCGGATTTCGTTGGCGCAGGGTGAGGGCGTACCAGGGATGAGAACGGCGTAATCCCCGGGGCGGGGATGAGACGGGAGGGGCGCAGATGATTGCCAGGGGCCTTCGGCCTGGCCACTACGCCGCCTGCAACGGAGCGGGGGAGGTTGGTGACGGGGGCGTGCAGGGGCAGCCTGCGGGTGCCGGCCGAAGACCCGGCCGGCGTTCATCCTCGTCTGGCGGCCCTGCCGTCGGATACCCGAACAAGCACAAGAACCGGAGTATTGCGATGAGCCACATCCTGCGTGCCGCCGTATTGGCGGCGATCCTGCTGCCGTTGCCGCTGCAGTCAATGGCCGACCAGGCCGGCAAGAGCCCCAACGCCGTGCGTTACCACGGCGGCGACGAAATCATCCTCCAGGGCTTCCACTGGAACGTCGTCCGCGAGGCGCCCAACGACTGGTACAGCATCCTCCGCCAACAGGCCTCGACCATCGCTGCCGACGGCTTCTCGGCAATCTGGATGCCGGTGCCCTGGCGTGACTTCTCCAGCTGGAGCGACGGCAGCAAGTCCGGCGGCGGTGAGGGCTATTTCTGGCACGACTTCAACAAGAACGGCCGCTACGGCAGCGACGCCCAGCTGCGCCAGGCCGCCGGCGCGCTTGGCGGTGCCGGGGTGAAGGTGCTCTACGACGTCGTGCCCAACCACATGAACCGCGGCTACCCGGACAAGGAAATCAACCTCCCGGCCGGCCAGGGCTTCTGGCGCAACGACTGCGCCGACCCGGGCAACTACCCCAACGACTGCGACGACGGTGATCGTTTCATCGGCGGCGATGCGGACCTCAATACCGGCCATCCGCAGGTCTATGGCATGTTCCGCGACGAATTCGCCAACCTGCGCAGCGGATACGGTGCCGGCGGTTTCCGCTTCGACTTCGTCCGCGGCTACGCGCCGGAGCGGGTCGACAGCTGGATGACCGACAGCGCCGACAACAGCTTTTGCGTCGGCGAACTGTGGAAAGGCCCCTCCGAATACCCAAGCTGGGACTGGCGCAACACGGCCAGCTGGCAGCAGATCATCAAGGACTGGTCCGACCGGGCCAAGTGCCCGGTGTTCGACTTCGCGCTCAAGGAGCGCATGCAGAACGGGTCGGTCGCCGACTGGAAGAACGGTCTGAATGGCAACCCGGACCCGCGCTGGCGCGAGGTGGCGGTGACCTTCGTCGACAACCATGACACCGGCTACTCGCCCGGGCAAAACGGTGGCCAGCACCACTGGGCGCTGCAGGACGGGCTGATCCGCCAGGCCTACGCCTACATCCTCACCAGCCCCGGCACGCCGGTGGTGTACTGGTCGCACATGTACGACTGGGGCTACGGCGACTTCATCCGCCAGCTGATTCAGGTACGTCGCGCAGCCGGCGTGCGTGCCGATTCGGCGATCACCTTCCACAGCGGCTACAGCGGCCTGGTCGCCACCGTCAGCGGCAGCCAGCAGACCCTGGTGGTGGCGCTCAACTCCGATCTGGGCAATCCCGGACAGGTCGCCAGCGGCAGCTTCAGCGAGGCGGTCAACGCCAGCAACGGCCAGGTGCGGGTCTGGCGCAGCGGCACGGGTGATGGCGGCGGGGATGACGGTGGCGAGGGTGGCCTGGTCAGTGTGAATTTCCGCTGCGACAACGGCGTGACGCAGATGGGCGACAGCGTCTACGCGGTGGGCAACGTCAGCCAGCTCGGCAACTGGAGCCCGGCCTCCGCCGTGCGCCTGACCGATACCAGCGCCTACCCGACCTGGAAGGGCAGCATCTCCCTGCCTGCCGGCCAGGATGTGGAATGGAAATGCCTGATCCGCAATGAGGCCAACGCAACGCTGGTGCGGCAATGGCAGGGCGGGGCCAACAACAGCGTGACGCCCAGTGAGGGCGCCACCACGGTTGGCCGGCTCTAGCCGGACGCGGTATCTGCGGCCCGCCTCGCCATCGTGAGGCGGGCTCTTTTCGTCGCTGGCACCGTCGCGATGGGCTGAAGCCCAGCGTTTCAGCGCTTCGGTCAGGCAACGTCCCCCTCGGCTAGCGCACTTTCCACCGCTGCCGCAGCAGCGCAGCTCACTACCCTTCGGCGCTCTGCATATCGCCCAGCTGCCAGCCTACTGCCTGTGCTTCCGCCAGGCGCAGGTCGTTCAGCAGCGCTTCGCGGTCTGGGTGTCGTTCGTTGGCCAGCGCACCGTTGGCGAGCAGCTCGGCATGTTGGGTGGTGGCTTTATCCCGGAGCCAGGCCAGGCGCTGCAGGGTCAGTGGCGTGCAGCTCTGTCCGCTGAGGTCGTCCTTGACGTCCAGCCAGTGCGAGCGCCAGGCTTCCTGCAGGTACAGCCCGCCCAGATCGCCAGCCAGCGCGTTGCGCCAGCGACGCATCAGGCCGCTCAGCCAGTCCAATACCGTTTCGCTTGCGCCGCGGCCAGTCAGCTCTCGATGCAACCGCTGGTAGGCATCCAGCGCGATGCGTTTCTCCAGCTCGAAATCGGCCAGTGCCCATGTCTCGCTTTGTTGCTCCATACGCAGCAGGCAGGCAAACAGCTGCCGTGTCTCGAAACGTTCGGCGGGATGAAAGCCAGGCGAGGCCAGGCCGTCGCTGTTGTACTGGCGCAGCGGGTCGAAGGGGTAGAGGTAGCCAAAATCAAACAGGCGGATGCGGCCATCGTCCAGGGTGTTGCCCGGTGCCAGATCCCACTCGAACAGGCCAGCCAGCACCAAGACGATCAGCAGGTCGAACAGCTCGACGAGCTGACGCTCATCCCAGCGATCGATGCGCCGGCCTTCGACCCAGGGCGACAGCACGATGCCCTGCTGCAGCGAGGCGTACTGCGTCGGCACGATGCCGGCCAGGCGTTCGGCCTGCTCCGGCGTGCGCATCAGCCGGGCAAGGTCGCGGCGGCGCTGCAGCTCGTTGAGAAAGCTCGTCTGGCCGTCGGAGTTCTGCACCCGACAGGGCCGCCGGGCGACCTTCAGCGCCCAGTCGCGCCCATCCAGCTGTACGCGGTAGACGCGCGCAGTCAGACCGTCATCGAGGCAGGCACGCACCCAGGGCTCGTCGCCGCGCACCGCCGCCAGTTGTTCCGGTGGCAGCGGGCAATCCTCCACGCGGCCCAGGCGAAACTCGGTGCCGCTGGCAAGAAAGGCCAGCTGGGCCTGACGCCGTGCCGCTGCGGTCAGCGAGGCGGCACTCATCGGGCCTGCACCACGATGACCTTGTCCGCGCCCAGTACGCGGGCGAAGGCATAGGGCTGGCTGGGCGAAAGCAGGCGATGCGTTCCCGCGCCGATGGCCGGGTGGCGCGCACGGAACTGGCCGATTCGCTGCCAGTGCTCGATCAGTGCGGCGACCTCGGGTCGCTCATGCTCGGCCCAGTTCATCGGGCTGCGGGTGCCCTGATACGGGTCCGAGCCACTGGGCCCGAAGGCGCGGGCGCTTTCGTCACCGTAGTAGACCTGCACTGCGCCGGGCGCCAGCAGCAGGGCGGCGGCGAGGCCGCGCTGGCGGGTCAGGTCGCCCTTGGCCAACTGGTTGAACAGGGCGGTGTCGTGGGACGAGGCATAGCTCAGCAGGTTATGGCTGGGCGTCTCGGCCAGGCGCCGGGCATAGTCGGCGTAGCTGGGCTCGGCGGCCGCGAGGCAGTCGCTGGCGGCTACGGCCTGCTCCTGAAAGTCGAAGTTGATCAGTGCGTCGAAGCCTTGGTCCAGGTAGTCGCTGGCCTCCGGGCCGTGGCCGAATACTTCGCCGACCATCCAGAACGGCTCGCCGGCCATGGGGTCGTCCGGGTTGGCGCGCGCCCAGTCAGCACGCGCGCGCTCGGCAGCGGTGCGCAATTCGGCCCAGGTCGATGGCTCGACGTGCTTGACAGTGTCAGCACGGAAACCATCGACACCGTATTCGCGGACCCAGAGTGTCAGCCATTCGATCAGGTAGTCGCGCACGCGATAGCCCTCGCGCGGCTCGGCACGGGTCTGCGCCTTGCGCGCGAGAAACTCGGGCAGCTCGACGATGGCTTCGGACTCGGTACGGAAATCCGGCAAAAAGGCCAGCGAGCCCTTGAGCGGATCAACCGTGCTACTGGGCGGTGTGTCGTAATCGGCGATGCCGGCGCGCACCCAGTCGCGGCCCCACCAGGCAGACCAGCTCGGGTGCTCGTAGTCCACCAAGTTGTGGTAGGCGTGCAGATTTTCGTGGGCTTCCGGCTGCCAGGTGCTCCATTGCTCGGGCAGATACTCGGCCATGCCGTCGCGCAGGGCGCCGAAGCGCTGTTGCTGCATGTCCTGCAGGGTCGAATAGCCCGGATGGTTCATCACCACATCGAACAGCACGCGGATGCCGCGGGCATGGGCCGCGCTGATGAGGGTGCGCAGGTCGTTGTCGTCGCCCATGTTGGCGTCGAGTTGGGTGAAATCCAGCGCGTAATAACCGTGGTAGCCGTAGTGGCGGAAGTCGCCGCTATCGCCGCCGCCAACCCAGCCGTGGATCTGCTCGTAGGGCGCACTGATCCACAGCGCATCGACGCCGAGGCTGGCGATATGGTCGAGCCGTTCGGTCAGCCCCTTGAGGTCGCCGCCGTGGAAGGTGCCGATTTCGTCGGCCCCGTCTGGCTCGCGGCCATAGCTGCGGTCGTTGCCTGGATCGCCGTTGGCGAAGCGGTCGGTGAGCACGAAGTAGACGATCGCGTTACGCCAGTCGCGCGGTGCCGGTTTGGCCGGCTCGGCGGCTTCGAGCAGCAAGAGGCCGTCGCTGCCGGCGTCGGGTTGCAGTGTCACCTGGCCGTTGCGCACCACCGCCGTGGCGCCGGATAGCGCATCGCGCAGGGTATAGCCATCGCGGAACACGTCGCCAACCGCCACGTTTACCGGTCTGCCATCCCAGGCCTGGCAGACCGGTGCCGCTGCCTTCGGCTCGGCGGCCTTGACTGGTAACAGGCGCAGCGCCGCTGAGGCGCCGGTCTCGACGATCAAACGATAGCGCCCCGCCTCGGGCACTTCGTAGCGGTAGGCGCTGTCTTTGCCAAGCGGCTGACGACGGAACGGCGCAAGCGCGGTGTTTTCGACGCCTGCTTGCGGCATCGCCACATGCAGCCGACCGGGTTCGAGTTCCAGCTCCGTGTCGTAGCGATCGGCTGCCAGGGCGTTCCAGCTCGGTGACAGCGGCTGGTCGTTCAGGCGAACGCTCAGCTCGGGAGCGGCGAGGCCGGACAAGGGCAGGGCGAGGCCGAACAGTAGCGGCAGGGCGGATAACCGGTGGGCACGCATCAAATGTGGCTCCATTATGCTTTTTCGTTACATTTGACCGCACGTTGGCAGTCGGGTATAGGCGTAAACGCCAGGCTGATGGCGTATTTTGTGCCGTTTCGAAGGTCTGTCTACGCCCCGCTTCTACGCCCTCCGCCCCCTCGGGGAGGAGGATGCACATGGCCCAGGACGCGCCGAGGATGGAACGACTGCCAGAGCCTCAGGCCGGCAGCAGGTGGAACAACTAATAAGAAGCCACGAGGAAAGCGAAGCATGAACAAGAAATTCTGGTGTATCGCCACCGTCGGCCTGGCGGCCACCTTCAGCCTGCCGCTACCGGCGCTGGCGGCGATCGAGGAAGGCAAGCTGGTCGTCTGGATCAACGGCGACAAGGGCTATAAAGGCCTGGCCGAAGTCGGCAAGAAGTTCACCGCCGAAACCGGCATTCCCGTCGAAGTGGCCCACCCGGACAGCGCCACCGACAAGTTCCAACAGGCAGCCGCCACCGGCAACGGCCCGGACATCTTTATCTGGGCCCACGACCGCATAGGCGAATGGGCCAAGAGCGGCCTGCTCACCCCCGTCAGCCCCAGCGCCGAGACCAAGTCGGGCATCGCCGACTTCTCCTGGCAGGCGGTGACCTACGACAACAAGCTGTGGGGCTACCCGATTTCGGTGGAAACCATCGGCCTGATCTACAACAAGGCGCTGGTGGACACCCCGCCCAAGACCTTCGATGACGTCATGGCGCTCAACGAGAAGCTTGCCGCTCAGGGCAAGCGCGCCATCCTGTGGGACTACAACAACACCTACTTCACCTGGCCGCTGCTTTCGGCCAAGGGCGGCTACGTGTTCGAGCAGACCGACGGCGGCTACGACGTCAAGTCCACCGGGGTGAACAACGCCGGCGCCAAGGCCGGTGCACAGGTGCTGCGCGATTTGATCGACAAGGGCGTGATGCCCAAGGGCGCGGATTACAGCGTGGCCGAAGCGGCCTTCAACAAGGGTGACTCGGCGATGATGATCAGCGGTCCCTGGGCCTGGTCGAACATCGAGAAAAGCGGTATCGACTTCGGCGTGGCACCGATCCCGGCGGTCGATGGCGAGCCGAGCAAGCCCTTCGTCGGTGTCGCTGCGGCACTGCTCAACGCGGCCAGCCCGAACAAGGACCTGGCCGTGGAATTCCTCGAGAACTACCTGCTGCAGGTCGAGGGCCTGAAGACGGTGAATGCCGACGTGCCGCTGGGCGCCGTGGCCAACACCGCCTACATGGAAGAGCTGTCTGTCAACCCGCACATCAAGGCGACCTTCGAGAACGCCCAGATGGGCGAGCCGATGCCCAATGTGCCGGAGATGGGGGCGTTCTGGTCGGCCATGGCTGCCGCGCTGACCAACATCTCTTCCGGTCGACAGGATGTCGACGCCGCCCTGGACGATGCCGCCAAGCGCATCACCCGTTGAACCGCTCGCCGGCCGCCTGCACAGGCGCGCCGGCAGACTAAGCTCCGTTCATAAAGGTTCTTCTCCCGTGAATGCCCGTGCCGAGTTGCCCAGCCCTGCCATGACCCGTTCGACTCCCCGGGGCCTGCCCCGCTCCCTGACCACCGGCCTGCGCTGGCTGCTTTGGCTGGCCTTCAACGCCTTCGCGCTGTATCTGGTGGTCGCGCTCTACGTCCAGAAGCAGATGGCCTTCGCTCTGCTCGGGCTGGTGGTCACCGGCATCGCCAGCTACCTGTTCATCAATCGGCGCATGTACGCCCAGCGCTACATCTTCCCGTCGGTGGCGGGCATGCTGGTATTCGTCATCTTCCCGCTGCTCTATACGGTGGGCATTGGCTTCACCAACTACAGTGGCACCAATCTGCTGAGTCAGGCCCAGGTTGAGCAGTATCACCTGAGCCAGACCTACCTCGCTGGCGAGCGCTTCCGCTTCAGCCTGCACCCGAGCCCGGAGGGCGAGCGCCTGCGCATCGACAAGGGCGAGCAGGGCGTGTTCGTCAGCCCGCCGCTGACCGGCGAGCCTGACGCCGAATCGCCGCTGCTCCTGCAGCCGGCCGAAAGCGTCGAGGGGCTGGGCGATGCGCTGGCGTTGCGCGAGGTGATTCAGCGGCGCAAAGCCCTGGAGCAATGGGTGATGCAGGTGCCGGATGGCAGCCTGCTGCGCCTGTACGGATTGCGTGAAGTCGCCGCCGTGCAACCCGTCTATCGTCAGGATGGCCCCGGCGTTCTGGTCGACACCCGCAGCGGCGCGCGGCTGACCGCCGACATGGAGCGCGGCTTCTATGTCGACGAGGCGGGCAAGGCGGTGCCACCGGGCTTTACCGTGTTCACCGGCTTCGCCAACTTTTCCCGGGTGCTGACCGAACCGAGCATCCGCGAACCTTTCATGCAGATATTCGCCTGGACCTTCGCCTTCGCCGGCCTCACGGTGGTCTTCACCCTCGCCGTTGGCCTGGTGCTGGCCAGCCTGCTGCAATGGGAGCTGGTGCGCGGCAAGGCGTTCTACCGGCTGATGCTGATCCTGCCGTATGCGGTGCCAGCATTCATTTCCATCCTGGTGTTCCGCGGCCTGTTCAACCAGAACTTCGGCGAGATCAACCTGCTGCTCGACAGTCTGTTCGGCATGCGCCCGGACTGGTTCAGCGACCCGGCCCTGGCGCGCACGATGATCCTCATCGTCAATACCTGGCTCGGTTACCCCTACATGCTGCTGCTGTGCATGGGTCTCCTGCAGGCGATCCCGCGGGACCAATACGAGGCTTCGGCCATCGACGGCGCCAGTCCGCTGGACAACCTGCTGCGCATCACCCTGCCGCAACTGATCAAGCCGCTGATGCCGCTGCTGATCGCAAGCTTCGCCTTCAACTTCAACAACTTCGTGCTCATCACCCTGTTGACCCGCGGTGGCCCGGACATCATCGGTGCGACCACGCCGGCCGGCACCACGGACCTGCTGGTGAGCTACACCTACCGCATCGCCTTCCAGGATTCCGGGCAGGACTTTGCCCTGGCCGCGGCGATTGCCACGATGATCTTCCTGCTGGTGGGCGCCATGGCGCTGCTCAACCTCAAACTCTCGAAAGTGAAGGTATAAGGAGACCCACATGGCCATGGTGCAACCCAGATCCGCCCGTTACCGGCTGTGGGCAACCCACGCGGCGCTGCTGGCGTTCGTGGCGGTGATCCTCTTTCCGCTGCTGATGGTGATCTCGATTTCCTTCCGCGAAGGCAACTTCGCCACCGGCAGCCTGTTCCCCGAGAGCCCGACCCTGGAGCACTGGTCGCTGGCTCTCGGCATCCCCTACACCCATGACGACGGCAGCGTCACCCAGCCGCCGTTCCCGGTGCTGTTGTGGCTGTGGAATTCGGTGAAGATCGCGCTGGCCAGCTCGGTGCTGATCCTGCTCCTGTCGACCACCAGCGCCTACGCCTTTGCGCGCATGCGTTTCGGCGGCAAGGCGCCGATCCTGAAGAGCATGCTGATCTTCCAGATGTTCCCGCCGGTGCTCTCGCTGGTGGCCATCTACGCGCTGTTCGACCAGCTCGGCCAGCACGTCAGCTGGCTCGGGGTGAACAGCCACGGCGCGGTGATCGTCGCCTCGCTGGGCGGCATGGCACTGCACATCTGGACCATCAAGGGGTATTTCGAGAGCATCGATGCCTCGCTGGAGGAGGCCGCCATCGTCGACGGCGCGACCACCTGGCAGGCGTTCTTCCATATCCTGCTGCCGATGAGCGTGCCGATCCTGGCGGTGGTGTTCATCCTCGCGTTCATCACCAGCGTCACCGAGTACCCCATCGCCTCGGTGCTGCTGATGGACGTCGACAAACTCACTCTGTCGGTGGGCGCCCAGCAGTACCTGTATCCGCAGAACTACCTGTGGGGCGATTTCGCCGCGGCGGCGGTGCTCTCCGGGATACCCATCACCGCGGTGTTCCTCTACTGCCAGAAGTGGATCGTCGGCGGTCTTACCGCGGGCGGCGTGAAGGGCTGAAGGATGTAGCGAAACAGGGCGCCAGACCGGGGAGCGGACGCCATGCGAGCCGGTGCGCCAGGCCACGACGAGAACAATAACGAGAACAGGGAGCCGTCCATGAATGCCTCGATGCCAGCCTTGCTGCCGCTGATCCCCACCAAGCTGGCGATCCCCGTGCTGCCGCCGGGCCTGCTCGAACGCCCGCGACTGGACGAGTGGCAGCTGCGCCTACCGCAGGTACGCCTGGCCGTGCTGCACGCCGCCAGCGGCTTCGGCAAGACCACCCTGGCTGCGCAGTGGGCGCGGGCCTTCGATGGACGCGTCGCCTGGCTGCAGCTGCATGCCAGCGACAACCTGGCGCTGCAGTTCGGCCGCTACCTCACCCAGGCGCTGGACCGCCAGCTCGATGCCGGCTGCCCGCTGTCCGCGGCACTCGCCGAGCAGGGACAGGTCTCGCTGGATGCGCTGTTCACCCAGCTGTTGGCCGAACTGCCGGGCGAGCACGAGGCGATCCTGATCGTGCTCGATGAGTTCGAAGTCCTGCACGAGCGTGAGCTGATCGCCGGGCTGCGTTTCTTCCTGCGGCATATGCCGAGCTGGATGACCCTGCTGGTGTGCAGCCGCCGGCTGCCGGAGCTGGGCGTGGCCGAGCTGCGGGTCAAGCATCAGCTGCTGCTGCTCGATGCCCGCCAGCTGGCCTTCGAGGACGACGAGGTGCAGGCCCTGCTGGAGCTGGGCGTGCCGGTGAGCATCAACCGCGAGCAGGTCGAGCGGCTCAACCGCCGCATCGGTGGATGGCCCTGCGCATTGCAGCTGGCGCTGCAGGAAGTGCAGACCAGCCGTGGCATGGACCTGTTCCTGGAAAACCTGCTGCTCGGCCACCCGGATATCCGTGACTACATGCGCGAACAGGTGATCGACGGCCTGCCGCAAGACCTGCGCGGCTTTCTCGAGGCGACCTGCCTGCTCGACCGCTTCGATGCGGCGCTGGCCGACCGCCTGACCGAAGCCTGCCACGGTCGCGAGATGCTCGAACGGCTCGAACGCGGCGGCCTGTTCATCCAGCCGCTGGACAGCCTGCGCCGCTGGTACAGCTATCACCCGTTGTTCGCCGTGTTCCTGCAGGGCGAGCTGCGCACCCACCAGCCGCAGCGGGTCAACCAGCTGCATCTGCGCGCCGCCGAGGCGTTGCTGGCCGAGGGCATGCCCGAGGAAGCCGCGCGGCACGCGGTGCAGGCCGGCGACCCGCAGCAGGTTGCGGAAATCCTGCAGCGCCATGGGCGTGCCTTCTATCGTCAAGGCCGTCTCGGGTTGCTGCAGCAGTGCCTGGAAACCCTGCCGGAGCCGGTGATCGCCGGCTCGCCGCTGCTCACTCTCCTGCAGGCCTGGGTGTCACAGAACTCCTACCAGTTCGATCACGTCGAGCGCTGGTTCAAGGCCGCCGAACTGGCCCTGCAGCGCAGCTGCTCGGAGCAGGACTGGGCGCGCATCGTCTGCGAGTTCAACGCGGTGCGCGCGCAGGTGGCGATGAACCAGGGCGACGAGCAGCGCGCCATCGCCCTGGCTCAGGAGGCGCTGACCTGCGAGCCGCTGATCATGCGCACCTCGCGGGTGGCGGCGATGTCCGGCCTGGCCGAGGTGCATTTCGTCCAGGGTGCACTGCCGCAGGCACAGAAGCAGTACGAGGAAGCCGAACGCCGCGCCCGTGAGATCAACGCCTCGCATCTGGTGGTCTGGAGCCTCGGCCAGTTGTCGGAGATCGCCATCGCCCAGGGCCATCTGCAGAAGGCCTACACCCTGCAGGAACGGGCCATCCAGTACATCGAACAGCAGAACCTGCAGGCCACGCCGATCGTCGAGTTCATCTACCGGGTGCGCGGCCAGGTGCTGCTGGAATGGCACCAGCTGGATGCCGCCGAGCAGTGCGCACTGCAGGGTATCCAGATTCTCGACGAGCTCGGCGACCAGCGCTGGCGCCTGCAGAGCCACGCACTGCTGGCCGGCGTCGCCTACGCCCGCGGTCAGCAGAACGCCTGTGCCGACTACATCAGCCAGATGCAGACGATGCTCGCCGACGACCGCTACCACATCGACTGGTTGGCCAATGCTCATGCGGTGATGCTCGCCTACTGGGATTCCAGCCAGGATCGTGAGGCGATTCGCCAATGGCTGATCAGCGCGCCGCCGGTCAGCGCCGGCGCCAACCACTTCTCCCAGCTCAACGCGCGCAACCATGCCCGTGCCCACGTGGCGCTGGGGCAGCTGGACAGCGCGTTGCCGATCCTGCGCCAGTTGCTGACCGACGCCGAGCGCCACGGCCTGGTGATGGATCGCAACCGCAACCACATCCTTCTGGCGCAGCTGCACTGGCTGCGTGAAGAACGCCAGCAGGCGCTGGATCACCTGCAACGGGCCATGACCCTGGCCAGTGGCAGCGGCGCCGTTGGCAGCTTCCTGCGGGTCGGCAAGCCGATCATCGGCATGCTCAAGTGCCTGCTGCACGAGCGCACCCTCGACGAACCGGAAGCCCAGCGCGCCACGCGGCTGATCCAGCTGGCGCAGCAGCAGCGCGACTTCAGCCGCGCCATCCGCATCACCCTCGACGAGGCGGTGATCCAGGACATCATCAATCGCCCCGACGTGCCGGAGCTGATCCGCCGCTCACCGCTGACCCGGCGCGAATGGCAGGTGCTGAGCCTGATCCACGCCGGGCAGTCCAACGAGCAGATCGCCGATCACCTCAACGTTGCGCCCACCACCATCAAGACGCACATCCGCAGCCTCTACCAGAAGCTCAACATCACCCACCGCAGCGAAGCGGTGCAGCTGGCGCGCGACCTGCTGAGCAAGATTCAGGGCGACTAGCGCCGCTCGCCGCCGCCGAGGCGACCGGCTATGCTCGCGGGCCGTACAGCACAACAGGGATGTGGCGGATGATGACGACAGCTCATCGAACCGCCCGGCGCGCGCCGGGCGCAGTACAGCACGACGGAGGCCGCCCATGAGCCTGACCCGCGTGCTGTTTATCGCCGCCGTCCTGGGCCTCGGCTACAAGCTGTGGAGCGGCCATCAGCAGGAGATGCTGCTCCAGGCAGGCACGACAAGTAGCCCCTCGGGGTTCATCTCGGTGGCGATGCCCGGTGGCGCGCGCCCGGGTGTGGTGATGGTCTTCGCACCGGTCAATTGCCCTTCCGACGCAGCGCGGCGCGCCGACGAGCTGGCGGCCGGGCTGTCGCGCCTGGGCATCGCAGTGCAGCGTTCCAGTCATTTCACTACCGAGGCCACCAACCCCGACGCCGAACAGCAGGCCCAGCTCCAGCGCACCGTCGCGGTGCTAAACGGTGGCATTCCGGCGGTGTTCTTCAATGGCATGGGCAAGGCCAACCCGACCCTGGACGAGGTGGTGGCCCAGGTACGCGCGCCGCGCTGAGCGGGTGGCGACCGGGCTGTGCTGCGTCAGGACTCCGCTCAGCCCTTCCACTGCGTCTGGGCGAAGGCGGGCAGGGCGTTGGCGCGCTGCGAGGCTGAGGCCAGATGCGGAAAGGCGCCGTCCGGCGCCAGCGTGTCGGGCAGGGTGAGACGGGCGAAGTCGTAGGCGACCACCGCGCTGATATCCACCTGACCCAGGCACTCGCCCAGCAACGGTCGTTCGCCGCGTTCGGCCTGGCAAGCGTCCAGCAATGCCAGTGCGCCGCGTGCCTGATCCTCGCAATGACGATACCAGTCGTCCCAGACCAGCCCTTCCGGCCGCCGATCGCGTTCGTAGTACGCCGCCACGGTTTTCTCGCAGGCACCGACGGCGAAGGCCAGCAGGTTCATCGCCTCGCTGCGCTGGGGGCCGGCCAGCGGCAGCAGTGCGCGCTCGGCGCCCGCCTGCTGATCGAAATAATCGAGAATGGCGTTGCTGTCGATGAGCACCTGGCCATCGTCCAGCACCAGCGCCGGCAAGCGACCCAGCGGCGAGTATTCGCGAATCTTCAGACTATCCGTCAGGACGCTGAGCGGTTCGTTGGTGAATGGTATGTCCAACAGATGCAGGCTGACGCCGACGCGGCGGACGAAAGGCGACATGTAGCGACCGATCAGTTTCACAGGCAGTGCTCCAGAGGCGATTGGACAGTGCATCAACCCTAGTCGAGCCCGCCGGTGGATGCGAAGGCGCCGGGCCGAACCGTCCATCGCCTCGCCCGCTCACCGCCGGGCGGGGGAGGAGGAGCGCAGCGCCAGGCTGTGGCACCCTCGGGCCTTCAGAGATGGAGGCGTTGCCATGGCGATGAGCGAGAAACAGAAGATGCTGGCCGGCGAGCTGTACTACCCCGGTGACCCGGAGATCCTTGCCGATCAGGCCGCGGCCAAGGCCTGGATGGTGCGCTACAATGCAGCGCTGGCGGCCTCGCCGGACGAGCGTCGGGCGCTGCTGGCCGAGCGGCTGGCTGCGGTCGGCGCCGGCGCGGTGATCCGCCCGCCGTTCCACTGCGACTACGGCTACAACATCCACCTGGGCGAGGGCGCCTTCCTCAACTTCAACTGCGTGATTCTCGATGTGGTCGCGGTGCATATCGGCGCCGGTGCGCAGATTGGTCCTGCGGTGCAGCTCTACACCGCCGATCACCCGCGTGACCCTGAAGCACGCCGCTCGGGCGTCGAGTTCGGCCGGCCGATCCGTATTGGCAAGAATGTCTGGATTGGCGGCGGAGCGATCATCCTCCCCGGCGTGACGGTCGGTGACGATGCGGTGATCGGCGCCGGCAGTGTGGTGACCCGTGACGTGCCGGCCGGCGCCACGGTGGTCGGCAACCCGGCGCGGATGCGCTGACCGGCTCGCTGTCTACGCCCTCGGCAAGAGAGCCGTCTACGCCCGGCCCTTACGCCTGCAAGAGCTCGCCGCCGGAGGATGTTGCGACCGGATGCCGCACCTAGAGTGGCCACATCTTCACTGGTCACTCATAGGTAACGTGGCATGTCCGAGCAACTTCAGAATTGGTGGCGCGGCGGGGTGATCTATCAGGTCTACCCACGTAGTTTCTTCGACAGCAACGGCGACGGCGTGGGCGACCTGCCCGGCGTGCTGCACAAGCTGGACTACATCGCCAGCCTCAACGTCGACGCCATCTGGCTGTCGCCTTTCTTCACCTCGCCGATGAAGGATTTCGGCTACGACGTGGCCGACTACCGCGGCGTCGATCCGCTGTTCGGCACGCTGGACGACTTCGTCCGGTTGGTCGAGGCCTGCCACGAACGCGGCATGCGCGTGCTGATCGACCAGGTGCTCAACCATTCTTCCGACCAGCATCAGTGGTTCGTCGAAAGCCGTTCCAGCCGCGACAACGACAAGGCCGACTGGTACGTCTGGGCCGATCCCAAGCCGGACGGCACCGTGCCGAACAACTGGCTGTCGGTGTTCGGCGGCCCGGCCTGGAGCTGGGACAGCCGGCGCCGGCAGTACTACCTGCACAACTTCCTCTCCAGCCAGCCGGACCTGAATTTCCACTGCCCGGCCGTGCAGGATCAGGTGCTCGACGACATGGAGTTCTGGCTCAAGCTCGGTGTGGACGGTTTTCGCCTGGATGCAGCGAACTTCTACTTCCACGACGCCGAACTGCGCGACAACCCGCCGAACACCGAGATCCGCGAGGGCAGCATCGGCGTGCGCATCGACAACCCCTACGCCTACCAGCGCCACATCTACGACAAGACGCGGCCGGAGAATCTGGAATTCCTTCGCCGTCTGCGTGCCCTGCTGCAGCGCTATCCCGGCGCCTCCTCGGTGGCCGAGATCGGCTGCGACGAATCCTTGCGCACCATGGCCGCCTACACCAGCGGCGGCGACACCCTGCACATGGCCTACTCCTTCGACCTGCTGACCGAACAGTGCAGCCCGGCCTATATCCGGCATACCGTCGAGGGCATCGAGCGCGAACTGGCTGACGGCTGGTCGTGCTGGTCCATGGGCAACCACGATGTGGTGCGGGTGATGACGCGCTGGGCCCTCGACGGCCGGCCCGACCCGGAGCGCGGCCGGCTGCTGATGGCACTGCTGTTGTCCCTGCGCGGCAGTGTCTGCCTCTATCAGGGCGAGGAGCTGGGCCTGCCGGAAGCGGAACTGCGCTACGAGGATCTGGTCGATCCGTACGGCATTACCTTCTGGCCGGAATTCAAGGGCCGCGACGGCTGCCGCACGCCGATGCCGTGGCAGAGCGAGGCGCACCATGCCGGCTTCACCGGCAGCCAGCCGTGGTTGCCGGTGGACGACTCGCACCGTTCGCTTTCCGTGGCGGCGCAGGAAGCCGATCCGCACTCGATGCTCAACTGCTACCGGCGCTTCCTCGGCTGGCGGCGCGAGCAGCGTCTGCTGATCGAGGGTGACATCCGCATGGTCTACCATGACGACGCCTTGCTGGTGTTCGAGCGCCGGCTCGGGGGGGAGGTCTGGCTGTGCCTGTTCAACCTCGGCGATCTACCGCGCAGCTACGAGCTGCCGGCCCAGGCGGTGCCGCTGGTGGACGTGCCGGCGAGCTTCGCCGAATACGATGGGCAATGGGCGCGCCTGCCGGCCCATGGTTTCGGCTACGTGCGTCTCGAGGGTTGAGGGAGATCCGGCAGCGGCGGGGTTGGCCCTCCGCTGCACCAGATAACGAGAGCTTGGCGGCATCCAACGGAGAACAACAACGATGGCCAGTGTCACGCTGCGCGACATCTGCAAGAGTTACGACGGTACGCCGATCACCCGGCATATCGACCTGGAAATCGAGGACGGTGAGTTCGTCGTCTTCGTCGGTCCATCCGGTTGCGGCAAATCCACCCTGCTGCGACTGATCGCCGGGCTGGAGGACATCACCTCGGGCGATCTGCTGATCGGTGACCAGCGGGTCAACGACCTGCCGCCCAAGGATCGTTCGGTGGGCATGGTCTTCCAGTCCTACGCCCTCTATCCGCACATGACCGTGGCCGAGAACATGGCCTTCGGCCTCAAGCTCGCCAGCGTCGATAAGCGCGAGGTCGCCCGTCGCGTGGAAGCGGTCGCGGAAATCCTGCAGCTCGACAAACTGCTCGAACGCAAACCCAAGGACCTTTCCGGTGGCCAGCGCCAGCGCGTCGCCATCGGCCGCACCATGGTCCGCGAGCCGAAGGTGTTCCTGTTCGACGAACCCCTGTCGAACCTCGACGCCTTCCTGCGCGTGCAGATGCGCATCGAGATCGCCCGTCTGCACCAGCGCATCCGCTCCACCATGATCTACGTGACTCACGACCAGGTCGAAGCCATGACCCTGGCCGACAAGATCGTCGTGCTCAACGCCGGCGAAATCGCCCAGGTCGGCCAACCGCTGCACCTGTACCACTACCCGAAGAACCGTTTCGTCGCCGGCTTCCTCGGCTCGCCGCAGATGAACTTCGTCGAGGTGCGCGCCATCTCCGCCAGCCCGGAAGCCGTCACCGTGGAACTGCCCAGCGGCTATCCACTGACCCTGCCGGTGGATGGCAGCGCCGTCAGCGCTGGCGACCCGCTCACCCTCGGCATCCGCCCCGAACACTTCGTCATGCCGGACGAAGCCGACTTCACCTTCCACGGCCAGATCACCGTGGCCGAACGGCTGGGCCAGTACAACCTGCTGTACCTCACCCTGGAACGCCTGCAGGACGTCATCACCCTCTGCGTCGACGGCAATCTGCGTGTCACCGAAGGCGAAACCTTCGCCGCCGGGCTAAAAGCCGACAAATGCCACCTGTTCCGTGAAAACGGCGAGGCCTGCGCCCGGCACTATCGGGAGCCGGCGATTTATGGGTGAGTGAGACCGCCCCGCTGGTCTGGCGGCAGGGTTTAGCTAGGCCAGCTCTAATTGCGCCTGATCGAGTGCGGTAAATCGGCTCCTTCAGGCTGCTCAGTGCCGACGTCATACAGAGAGGCACGGTCCGCCTGATCGGTGAAGCTAGAACCGTTGCCGTGGCGTTTGCTTGGTCGCGTCAAAGGCCTGGGGGCTCATCTGTCGGCCAAGGCCAGGTTCACACCGAGACCGGCAAATGATGCCGCGAAGCCCCGGCGCAGCCAGGCCTGAACGCGCTGCGATTCGATGACCGCCTTGCGGAAGGCGTGCGCCAGCAGGCCGTAGACAGTAAAGATCGCGAATGTCATCAGCATGAAAGTCGCGCTGAGAACGAGCAGCTGCCCAAGCTCATCGCCGGCGCCCGGCCGGATGAATTGCGGCAGGAAGGCCAGGAAAAAAATGGTCAGTTTCGGGTTCAGCAAATTGACCAGCAGCGCCTTAGCAACCAATGATCGAACCCTGAGTGGTTCACTATCGCCACCCACCGCCAGCGCAGAGCGTTCACGCCAGGTCGCGTAGGCGAGATAGAGCAGGTAGGCAGCACCGGCATAGCGCAGAGTCTCGAAGACCAGCGCACTGGAATGCAGGATCGCCGCGATACCGAGAATGGTCGCCAGCAGATGCGGCAGAATCCCGAGCGTACAGGCTGTCGCGGCCAGAATACCGGCGCGACGGCCGTGCATCAGCGCCGTCGAAACCGTATATATCACCCCCGCGCCGGGTATCAGCACGACGACCAGGCAGGTAGTCAGATATTCGAGGCTGGGCATTTGGGCTCCTTGATAAGGGGCTGATCGACTGAACCAGCATAGAGCATTGACGGGCACCGCCCCAACCGGGCGCTTATCGCATCGCATGGTTCGTCGAAGGCCGCTGCCGCGAAAGCCTCGAGACCTGAGCGCTGGACCCCGTCTGCCCCGCGAGAGTCAACCGCGGTAGTCTGGCGCTTCGCGTCGGTTATGGCGCATTCGCTCGGAGCCACAGTGAGGTACGAATGCAGGTCAGAAAATCCTCTCGATTGTTCATCGTGGATGCTGATGGACGCCTTTTACTTTTCTTGTACAAAGACGAGCATGAAGCGCCCTTCTGGGCGACCGCCGGGGGCGAGCTACAACCTGGCGAAAGCTACGCCGATGCAGCAGCAAGGGAGCTGTATGAGGAGACCGGCCTAACGCTTCACGTCGGAAAGCTGCTGAAAGAACGAGATGAGGTATATGCCGTAGCACGCTCGACACCGGCGCGCTGGCTGGAGAAGTACTTCCTCGTGGAATGCCCTGCGGACACGAGCGTGTTCGCGGCAAAATGGACCGAAGAAGAAAAGAGCACCATTCAGAAATGGAAGTGGTGGAGCTTGAACGAACTGCAAGACCAGACCGCATCCCTATTCAAGCCCACGTGGCTGCCTGAACTTCTGGGCGCTCTCTTAAGTGATCGTCAGTGCAGCAGCTGATTCTGATCGGCGTTCACTTCTAGGACGGGGTTAGCGGTGGGGTGACCCAGCGGAGTGGCCGAGTCGCTACTAAAGCCTTGCACGAGAGCGTGAACGTGCAAGGGGAAGCGTGCCGAGGCCTCCAGTATTTTCCGATACACGAAAAAAAGCCCCGAGAATCTTGAGATTCTCGGGGCTTTGTATTTGGTGCCGGGGTCACCTGAACTCGGATCGTAACCTACTGATACTTATATCTTTTACTGGTTTATAAAATCTAAGGGATACATGTAGGGATACATTTTTCTAGCTGCTGGGCTGTTTTTTTCGACTTTTTCCAGAAGGCCATTGCGGGCCGGTCCTTATGTCTTTGGTCGCCTCGCTGAATGTGCGAACCTCCCAAGCCGAGTCAAGCCGCCATGCATTCATGATTCGGGCGGCAACTTTTCACCCTGCTTTCGTACGTCGGGTGCCTGTTTCGGCGGGTCCATCATGAAGCCGGGGCGACAGGTTCCGTCAGTCAGCATGATGCAGTAAAAATTCTCAGCATACGCACGATCCTCCGCATCATCTGTTTCGTCCCTACTTGGCTGCTCTTGATCTATCGCGGCGGCGCGGTGCTGTTTAGGGCGTTGCCTGAAATACAGCAGTAGGCCGACTAGAACAAAGCCGGTGATCAGGATGACGCTTGCGAGCGTGAGAGTGTTCATAGTGTCTCCGACGATTCCATGCGACGGTTACGGGGTGCATCGGGTTCTTCGTAAGCTAGTCTATGCCTGCTGACCTTGGTTGCCTGCACGTCCGACTCGGGAATGACTGCTTTCGAGGCATCTGAACCGGCGCCGAACATAACGCAGTGAGAATGGATGCACTCTTGCCTTTACAGCCAGTTGCGGACTCTGTCGCTCTGTCCAATCTGGTAGGCGGAGTCGCTGCCGCAAGTAGTCTCGAAATGAGTTCATGATGCCCTCATGGCCCTCATGGCCCTCATGGCCCCAACCAATGCTAGATATACACACCCAAACCTTCGAAATTTGCTGGTTTGACTGGATACCAGCTTGGATACCGCAATTTTGGATACCACTGAATCAAGAACGCTAAGGGCGGTAAAGCTGTGCCGTGGTCGGTACGCAAAAGTCTGGTACGCAAGCTGGTACGCACGGAAATGGACGTTTCAACGTTGCGCACCATTTGCCTTGATTCTTTAACTCGGAGTCTGCAGCTGCCTGGTCGGTGCCAGCCTCCATAGGACAGCGTTTGCCATGTAATCCTAATCCCGCACCTTTCAAGCTGCCGTTTAACGGTAGAGGGAGGCCCTTACGGCTATGCGGCCTGGTCCGCAAGGAGCTATCACGGGAAATAGTCCGTCCGTAAACTTTACCTGTACACGTAGCTAGACTAGATGTGTCCTCTCTGTGGACATATTGTGTGAGCGACTGACTCAACAAGCGAGCCGTTCAGCCTGCAACTGAAATGGCGGTCGGCAAAGACAATTGCAGACCAGCGCGGTAACAAGGAGCAAATACAGATGAAAAAACCGGCTACGGTAGCCGCCCTAGAGGACCTAGGACGCGTAAGGCTCTCCAAACACTTCTTCATGCGCGATTTCCTGTATTCGGAAATCTCGCAGATTGAAGGCATTCCCAACATCCCGGATTACCCTGACCGTGCCATTGAAGCTGGGCGTCAGCTTTGCGAATTATTGCTGGAGCCGCTCCAAGATCGTTTTGGCCGGATCTGCATTCGCTCCGCCTATCGGGCTCCGGCAGTTAATGCGAAGGGCGCAGAAAACAAAAACCAATATAGTTGCGCCGCAAATGAGAGCAACTTCGGTGGGCATATTTGGGATTACTTGGATACCGACGGCTATCTGGGTGCGACCGCTTGTGTTGTGGTGCCGGCGTTGTTGCCCTGGTATGAGGAGCGGCAGGACTGGACGCCGCTGGCTTGGTGGATTCACGACAATTTGCCCTACGCCAGCCAGTTCTGGTTTCCAAAACTGGCGGCGTTCAATTTACGGTGGAGCGCGAATCCGAAAACGCTGCCCTCTATCAGCACTTATGTGGCGAATCCGCATACCGGAGATAAGCGGGCGCTGGTGAAGGAGGGCGTCGCCACGCTTAGTTTAGAGGAGCGCAAAGCGATCATCCGGCCTTGGTTAGCCAGCTTGGAATAAATTCAAACCGGCATGGTCGTTCGCTCGAAGTAGCTTCAAGTTGAGCGAGTGGATCTGCATAGATCCGTTTAGCGGACCGCTAGGGGTTTAGCTTTACCCGATGATGGCACAAAGATACTGTGGCTATCGCAGCATCTCTTAGCGGTGCTGCTGCACGTCAAGGATGGCCTTCAAGCGCGCTTTCATTAATGCATACTCGCTTCCTCAGGCTGTTCGGCTCGGGCATTAATCGCCCTTGTCGGGGCGTCCGAATTGCTATCGTTTTGGGACCGGCGCATGGACAAGAAGTCATTATCCGAGCGGGATATCTGCAGCAAATTTATCTCGCCTGCGATCGCCATGGCGGGCTGGGATATTCAGAAGCAGGTCCGTGAAGAAGTCAGCTTCACCAAAGGGCGCATCATCGTGCGCGGCAAGCTGCACAGCCGCGGCGAGTCACGCCGCGCTGACTACATTCTTTACCACCAGTCGAACCTGCCAATTGCTGTGATTGAAGCAAAGGACAACAAGCATTCCCTGGGCTCGGGTATGCAGCAGGCGCTGGGTTACGCCGAGGCGCTGGATGTGCCCTTCGTGTTCTCGAGTAATGGCGATGGATTTTTGTTCCACGACCGCAGCGGCACAGGTGATCAGGTCGAAACGGAACTGAGTCTAGGCCAGTTCCCCAGCCCTGGAGAACTCTGGCAGCGCTATTGCCAATGGAAGGGGTTGGACGCCCAGGCCCAGCACAAGATCGAGGCGCCTTACTACGACGACGGCTCCGGACGCATGCCGCGCTATTACCAGATGAGCGCCATCAACCGCACGGTTGAGGCTGTAGCTCGCGGGCAGGATCGTGTGCTGCTGGTCATGGCCACCGGCACCGGCAAAACCTACACCGCCTTCCAAATCATCTGGCGGTTGTGGAAGTCCAAGCAGAAGAAACGCATCCTGTTTCTTGCCGACCGCAACATCCTGGTCGATCAGACCAAGAACAACGACTTCAAACCCTTCGGCCAGGCGATGACCAAGATCGCCAAGCGGCAGATCGACACGTCCTATGAGATTTATCTGTCGCTGTATCAAGCTGTCACCGGCGCCGAGGAAGAGCAGAACGTCTACAAGCAATTCTCCCGAGACTTCTTCGATCTGATCGTGATCGACGAATGCCACCGCGGCAGCGCAGCGGAGGATTCAGCGTGGCGAGAGATTCTTGACTACTTCTCCGGTGCTACCCATATCGGCCTTACCGCCACGCCGAAGGAAACCAAAGAGGTTTCCAGCATCACCTACTTCGGTGAGCCGGTGTACAGCTACACCTTGAAGCAAGGTATCGAAGACGGCTTTCTCGCACCGTACAAGGTGGTTCGCATCGACTTCGACAAGGACCTGCAAGGCTGGCGGCCGCCCAAGGGCATGCTCGACAAGAACGGCGAGCTGATCGAAGACCGCATCTACAACCTCAAGGACATGGACCGCACCCTGGTGATCGAGGCGCGCACCCGACTGGTGGCGCAGAAAGTCAGCGAATTCCTCAAGGCCACCGATCCGTTCCAGAAGACCATCGTCTTCTGCGATGACATCAACCACGCCGAGCGCATGCGCCAGGCTCTGGTCAATCTCAATCCCGAGCGTGTGGCCGAGAATCGTAAGTACGTCATGCGCATCACCGGCGATGACCAGGAAGGCAAAGCCGAGCTGGATAACTTTATCAACCCGGAAGAGCGCTACCCGGTGATTGCCACCACCAGCAAGCTGATGACCACCGGTGTCGATGCGCAAACCTGCAAGCTGATCGTGCTCGACCAGCACATCAAGTCGATGACTGAGTTCAAACAGATCATCGGTCGCGGCACTCGTATCAACGAGGATTATGGCAAATACTGGTTCACCATCATGGACTTCAAAAAGGCCACCGAGCTGTTCGCCGACCCGGCCTTTGACGGTGACCCGGTGGTGGTTTACGCCCCCGAAGGTAGCGAGCCTCCCGTTCCGTCCGACGATTTACTTGAAGGCGACGGCATCAGCGCTGGCAATGAGGGGGATGGCGATGATCTGGACTTTACCGGCGAGAGTGACGGCAAAAAGCGCATTAAGTACGTCATCGACAATCTGCCAATCTACGTCATCGCAGAGCGTGTGCAGTACTACGGCCCGGATGGCCGACTAATCACCGAGTCGCTGCACGACTACACCCGCGCCTGCGTGCACAAGCAGTTCGCCTCGCTGGATGACTTCTTGCGCCGTTGGAGTGATGCCGAGCAAAAGAAAGCCATCATCGACGAAATGGCCGCCCAAGGCGTGATGTGGGAAGCCCTTGCCGAGGAAGTGGAAAAGAAACAGGGCAAGCCGCTAGACCCGTTCGACCTGATCTGCCATGTCGCCTTCGATCAGCCAGCTCTTTCACGCTGCGAGCGCGCCGCACAGGTGAAAAAGCGCAACTACTTCGCCAAATATTCCGGCGCAGCCCGCCAGGTGCTGGAAGCGCTGCTGGATAAATACGCCGACACCGGCATCGAGCATATCGAAGACATCAAAATCCTCCAGCTCGACCCTTTCAGCCAATACGGCGCGCCCATCGAACTAATCAGGGCTTTTGGCGGCAAGGCTGGCTACAACAAGGCCATCCATGAGCTGGAAGACGAGTTGTATAGCGCCTGAGGCGAATTATTTAGGAGTTAACCCATGACGGGAGCACGTCAGCCCCTGGTGCGCACACCGCTATTTCCTCTTTATTCGGAGGTGGCAGCACTGCTGCGTATTTTTGATGGTATCAACAAGGATCAGGTGCGCAGCCTAATCAAAGCCGTTCACGAGCAGACGGGCACGCCACAGAACACCGTCGACTGGAGCCAGCCGAGCGTCTGGATACCCGAACGGCTGAGCGGTGCCGACCGACAGCTGGCTCAACGGATCTGGGATGAAAGCCAGCACACAGTAAACCCCCGGCACATCTATGGGGCTTATCTGTTTATCAACACCTACCAGCTTCTGAGCCTCAATGCCCTCGGGCAATACTCGCTTGAGCGTCGTGGAAAGGATTTCATCGCCTTCGACCTTACCCTGCTGCGGGAGTTGGATGAGTCCGAAGGACTGCCGCAACTGCTAGCCATTCTGGCCGCCCATTCGCCGGGTAAACGCGCTGATCTGCTGGAGGAGTGGACGGAGTTTTTGCTGGAACACTCCAATCACAAAACACCATCAAGCATCAACGCCACCCTTCGCCAACGCTTGCTCAACCTAACAGCGCGCGGCTACGTCAGTCGTGAGGGCAATACATACAGCATCACCAGCGCTGGGTTGGACTACGCCGCTCCGCAGGGTCCTCGTCCGCAGCTGCAGGCTCATCACAACGTTTTTAGCGCCATCAAGGATTACAATGCCGCGCAAACCATCGCCTTGCGAGAGCGCTTGGAATGCCTTGATCCCTACCGCTTCGAGGAACTGATCAAGGACCTGTTGGAAGCCATGGACTATGAAGATGTCCAGGTCACCAAACAGAGCGGCGACAAGGGGATCGATGTCATTGCCAAGTTCCAGTTCGGTATCACCGAAATCAAGGAAGTGGTTCAGGTCAAACGCCACAAAGCCAACATTACCCGTCCGGTGCTCGACCAGTTGCGCGGAGCCCTGCCACTGCATAGCGCCTTGCGCGGGACCATCATCACGATCGGTGGCTTTGCCAAGGGGTGCAAGGATGTGGCGCTGTTCCCCGGAGCAGCCCCTATCACCCTGATCGACGGCGACAAGCTCATTGAGCTGCTGATCAAGCACGGCGTCGGCGTTAAACAGAAAAAGCTATCGCTGCTGGAAGTTGACGACAGCTACTTTGAAAGCTCGCCCTTAGAGCCTCTGAACGAATAAGGTTTTCCATGTCCATTAGCTCCACCATCAAATCCATCCAGGACATCATGCGTAAAGACGTTGGCGTCGATGGCGACGCCCAGCGCATCGGCCAATTGGTCTGGCTGTTGTTTCTGAAGATATTCGATGACCGCGAGCTGGAATGGGAGCTGCTGGACGACAACTACCGCTCGCCTATCCCGGACAGCTGCCGCTGGCGCACCTGGGCCGCCGACCCCGAGGGCATGACCGGCGACGAGCTCAAGCAGTTCATCGACAACAACCTCTTCCCGCAGCTGCAGAACCTGCACGAGTACAGCAACACGCCATCTGCCTTCGTGGTGCGCAGCGTGTTCGAAGATGCCTACAACTACATGAAGTCCGGCCAGCTGCTGCGTCAGGTCATCAACAAGATTCAGGAAGGTGTGGACTTCAACAAGGCCCAGGAACGCCACGAGTTCGGCAACCTCTACGAGCAACTGCTGCGCGACCTGCAGAACGCCGGCAATGCCGGTGAGTTCTACACCCCGCGCCCGGTCACCGAATTCATGGTGCACATGGTCGACCCCAAGCTGGACGAAAAGGTCATGGACCCGGCCTGCGGCACCGGCGGCTTTCTCACCTGCGCCATCGAGCACAAGCGCAGCCGCTATGTAAAAACCGCCGAGGACGAACGCACCCTGCAGGCCAGCATCTTCGGCGTGGAGAAAAAGCCGCTGCCGCACTTGCTGGCCACCACCAATATGATCCTGCACGGCATCGAGGTGCCCAGTCAGATCCGCCACGACAACACCCTGAGCAAACCGCTGATCAGCTGGGGCCCAAGTGAGCGTGTGCATTGCGTCGTTGCCAACCCGCCGTTCGGCGGCATGGAAGAAGACGGCATCGAAACCAACTTCCCCGCCGCCTTCCGCACCCGCGAAACCGCCGACCTGTTTCTGGTGCTGATCATGCAGCTACTCAAGGATGGTGGCCGCGCTGCCGTGGTGCTGCCCGATGGCTTTCTGTTCGGCGAAGGCATCAAGAGCCGCATCAAGGAAAAGCTGCTCACCGAGTGCAACCTGCACACCATCGTTCGCCTGCCCAACGGCGTGTTCAACCCCTACACTGGCATCAAAACCAACCTGCTGTTCTTCACCAAGGGCACGCCGACCAAAGAGGTATGGTTCTACGAGCATCAGTACCCGGCTGGCTACAAGAGCTACTCCAAGACCAAACCCATGCGCATCGAGGAGTTCGCCGTGGAAGAGGCCTGGTGGGGCAGCGAGGCCGATGGCTTTGCTGCGCGGGTGGAGAATGAATTTGCCTGGAAGGTCAGCGTCGAAGAGCTACAAGCGCGTAACTGGAACCTCGACTGCAAAAACCCGCATATCGGCGAGCAGATCAGCCACGACCCGGACGAGCTGCTGCGCAACTACGCCAGCCTGCAAGACGAAATCAGCGACCTGCGCGGCCAGCTCAAGGCGGTGTTGGCCGAAGCCCTGGAGCGCCAGGTATGACAGCGTTGCTCACCGACAATCTGCCACTACTGGCCGGTGCGCCCAATGGCATCAAGAAGCTGCGCGAGCTGATTCTGGAACTGGCGGTGCGCGGCAAGCTGGTGCCGCAAGATCCCAGTGATGAGCCGGCCAGTGAGTTACTTAAGCGGATTGCCGAGGAAAAGGCGCGATTGGTGGCGGAGGGCAAGATCAAGAAGCAGAAGCCGTTGGCGGAGATTGAAGAGGAAGAGAAACCATTCGAACTACCCAATGGTTGGGTATGGAGGCGGTTTGGGGAGGTTTTCTCTCTTGAATACGGAGATAACCTGCCAGCTGACAAGAGATCAAATACTGGCGAATACCCTGTATATGGATCAAATGGTGTTGTCGGCACTCACAGCACTTGCTTTGTGGACTCACCATGTATTGTTGTTGGCCGGAAGGGATCAGCTGGTGCGCTGAATCTTTGTCTTTCCAGAGGCTGCTGCGTTACAGATGTCGCTTACTATTGCATCCCACCATCTGCTTTTTCACTTGATTATGCATTCAAGCTATTTCACACCCTTGGCCTGGACTCTCTAGGGAAGGGGATCAAGCCTGGGTTGAATCGTAATGAAGCATACGAGCTAGTTGTAGCTGCTCCTCCGTTAGCCGAACAACATCGCATCGTCGCCAAAGTCGATGAGCTGATGGCCCTCTGCGACCGGCTGGAAGCCCAGCAGGCCGACGCCGAAAGCGCTCACGCCCAACTGGTGCAAGCGCTGCTCGACAGCCTGACCCAAGCCAGCGATGCCGAAGATTTTGCCCAGAACTGGCGACGCCTGGCCGAACACTTCCACACCCTGTTCACCACCGAACCCAGCATCGACGCCCTCAAACAAACCCTGCTGCAACTGGCCGTAATGGGCAAACTGGTGCCGCAAGATCCCAACGATGAGCCGGCCAGTGAATTGCTTAAGCGGATTACCGAGGAAAAGGCGCGGTTGGTGGCGGAAGGCAAACTCAAAAAGCAGAAGCCGTCGCCGGAAATTGGCGAGGAGGAAAAGCCTTTTCAGCTTCCAGCAGGATGGGAGTGGGTTCGCCTTGGTAGCCTGAGTCAAGTAAAAGGAGGTAAGCGTTTGCCTGCGGGAACAGCATTTGCACCTGCAAAAACTCCGCATGTGTACATTCAAGTTACTAATATGAAGGACGGCACCATTATTGATGAAAACCTCAAATATATTGATGAGGTCACGAAGGCAGCCATCAAGCAATACACCATCTCGAAGGATGATGTTTACATAACTATTGCTGGTACTATCGGCGATGTAGGGATAGTTCCTGAGCACTTCGATGGAATGAACCTTACTGAAAATGCGGCCAAAATAGTTTTCCAAAAAATTGATAGGCGCTGGTTACAGAAAGCGCTGAGTAGCCAGTTCGCTCAACGACAGTTTTCAGATAGCACCAATCAGTTGGCTCAACCAAAGCTTGCACTGCATCGGATAGCAGGTTCAGTTCTTGCCCTCCCTCCGCTCGCCGAACAACACCGCATAGTCGCCAAAGTCGATCAACTAATGGCCCTCTGCGACCAACTGAAAACCCGCCTGACCCAAGCCCGCCAACTCAACGAACAACTGGCCAACACCTTGGTTGAGCATGCCGTAGCATGAGCATTGTTGACGCCCGCTATGAACGGTTAATGCCATCACTTGAGCTGCTAACCGATGAAGCCGTTCTGGCTCAGGCTTGGAAAAAGTCTGACGCCTACATTCGCCGACATAACTGGTACGCCGATATTCTGGAGCTGGAGCAGGTTTCCCTGCTGCTACCGCAAACACTTAAGGAGTGGCAGCGGCAGATATCCATCGGCGACCATAGTGCAGCAAGCCCATTACGCCTGGTGCCGGCCCCCAAAAATGGCAAGTGGTACTTCCCTTCGAAAGCTGAAGCTGAAAGCGGCGATTGGAAATTCAAACCCATACACAAAGATGACGGGGCACTACAAACTGAGCCGGATCTACGCCCACTGGCCCATGTCAGCATTCGTGAGCAGGTATTGGCTTCTGCCGTCATGCTGTGTCTCGCGGATGCCGTAGAAACACTGCAAGGCAATACCGACCCCGCAAGTTACAGCAGTAAGGCCCAGGCCAGACAGCGAGTTTGCAGCTACGGCAACCGGTTGTTCTGCGACTGGCTTGAAGAGTCTGAGGGCAAGCAGCACGCACGCTTTCGCTGGGGCAATGCCACCACCTATTCGCAGTTTTTCGTGGACTATGAGCGCTTTCTGGAGCGCCCCGCAGAGGTATGCCGCGAAGCACTGCCCAGCCTGCATGACGAGCGTCTGTTTGTAGTCAAGCTGGATCTGGCCAAGTTTTATGATTGTGTCAGTCAATCTGCCGTTGTCAGCCGTCTGCGCAAGCTGTACCAACGTTATGCCAGCGAATTCGCCATTTACTACTCCGAGGTTGATGCCGAACCTTTTTGGCAAGCAGTTGAGAAGATCATTAGCTGGTGTTGGAACCCCAGCGACTCAGCCGGCCGCAGCGAGCTCAAACTTGGTCTCCCACAGGGCCTGGTAGCGAGCGGCTTCTTTGCCAACGCTTACATGCATGATTTCGACCAGATGGTGGTTGCAAGCGTACGCCAAGGTATAGGCATTCCTATCCGTATCAATGGCGTTACGGTCGTCGCCAGGCTGCTTGACTACTGCCGCTATGTCGATGACATGCGCTTAGTCGTGGCCATCCCAACCGAGTCAGCGCAAAACTTAGCGCTTGAGACGCTCGCAGGCGACATGAGCAGTTGGGCAAATCTGCTCATCAGACACTGCTTTAACGATGCGGCGAATGGTCTGGAAACCAAGAAAGAAAAGTCAGAAGCAGTCGCTTGGGAGGACTTCGCCGTTCAGGGCAGTACCTCCCGCTTTATGCGAGGCGTGAACGGGCAAATCAGCACAGCACCCGACCCCACTACTTTGCTGCAGGCTACTGGCAGCCTGGACCATCTGCTTTGGCTTGCCGACGCACTGGATGATGCGAACGATGTCGATGAGAACCCTTTAGCGCTGGCCCGTATCTCCCTGCCTCGGGCGGACGTGCGTGACGATACCGTCAAACGCTTTGCGGCCAATCGATTACGCCAAGTGCTACGCATGCGCCGCAGCATGGCCGACCCCGAGCTGCCCGCCGAGGATGCGCTGACCAATATAGAAGTCAGTGAGCGCCAGGCACTTGATCATGAAATGGAAACGATTGCCCGTAAGCTGATCGCTTGCTGGTCACGCAATCCTGCCCTGGCCAGCGTTCTGCGCTGCGGCTTGGACATATTTCCCTCTGCCAAGCTGCTGCAGCCGGTGCTTCAGGCACTGATGCTGAAGCTAGAGCCCTCCGCCCCTCAATCCGAGCGCGAAGTCGCGTTGTTTGTGCTTGCTGATCTGTTGAGGGCTGGCGCAGTAGAAACAGGACTGCACCGTCCAGAAAGCTACCCAGAGTCGGCGGACATAACTGGCTACCGCAAGGAGCTGTCGCAGGCAGCACTAGAGGTAACTGAGAACGAAACACTCCCGTGGTATCTGCATCAGCAGGCTGCACTCTTTCTGGCTGTCATGCAGTACCCGGTGAATTTGACTCCCTCGACAGAACTGGCTCCGTATAGCGCACTGCATGACGCCTTGCAGCTTAAGCAGCCAACGACTGCAGATGCTTCCAACGCACTCACAGCCGGTCTGCTTGTTATGCGAATTACCGGTCAGCGGGATAAGTTCGTTATCTGGCTGGGTAATTGGCTGCAAAGGCTAACGGTCACAGAAGCCAATACGCTGATTGACGATATCGCGATGATCGAGGCGAGGCTTCTTAGGGAGCTGCACAGCTCATGGCAGGGCAGCGGAAAAGCGGGATGGGTCAAGCATCTAGAGCGTTATTTGCCTAAAGGCCACGCTCAGAACACATCCGCACGATTGAAGGATTGGCCCAAGGGCAAACGCTCGTTGCCGGCAATCGTGGCTCACCCTGAAAACCCGTTTGTTCAGGAAAACGCATTGCTCAAACTGGCCGCTGAGCTGTTAAAGGCTGAACACACCGGCTGCCTTGATAACGATGGACTGGGCTTGGATTGGCTATCAGTCGAGTGTGGTGACTGGAACAAGATTCAACATCCCGATACGCCCCTGGCATTGACCGTAAAAGCTCCGAACAAGATCGTGCATCCATGGAACGAGAAACCATCATGGTGCTCGGGAGAAATGGCTTGGGCTTACCGTTTAGGACGTCTCCTGCGCTCAGCCATCATCGGTGAAAGTGACTTCACCACTCGCTTCTTCCCAATACGAGAAGAGCAGTCTGACCGTTATCGTGGTCTACAAAGCAGCTGGTATAAACGCCGTATGGGTCTGATGCCGCTAAGCCGTGGCATAGGAGAGGAACCGACCCCCATTTCGCCGTGGCTCAATGAACTGGTCATGCGTCTTTTGCAGTGGCCTGGCCTAGAGATCAATAGGAGGGATGTTGAGGGCTTTGCTGAGGTTCGCCAGCCATCAGACCTACTTAAGCTAGTTAAAGCTCGCCTGGCGGAGCAAGGCCGCATATACGGCAGACAGTCTAATCTACCGGCCTATCTGCTGCCTGTTGACTGCTCCCCGAAATCCAACCTGCGTGAACTCAAGGTTGCGTTGGTGCAGACGCTATTGCCACGGAATAGTGATTTCTCTAGTAGCGACCCGCTGGTTTGGAATTCATCCTACCGGGCTAGACATAGAGCACATTTAGCCGCCATGTGCCGCTTGCTTGGGCAGCAACTGGCTGCAAGTCGATTCGCAAATCGGATCACCTCAGCGCAACAGAAGAACCAGCTTGATCTAATCGTCTTTCCAGAATTGGCTATTCATCCGGACGACATGTGGTTGCTTCATCGGCTGTCAGACAGCACGGGAGCCTTAATCTTCGCTGGGCAAACATTCGTTGAGCACGCCTACCTGAAAAAGCCTATTAACCGTGCGGTCTGGCTGCTGCGGCAGGAAAGTGCCGCCGGCAGGCAGATCATCCGTGCCTATCAGGGCAAGCAGCATGGCATTCCTTGGGAGATATCTTCTGGAGTGGCGGGGCACCGTCCCTATCAAGTCATTGTTCAGCTCAAAGATCAGGCAGGTGCCGAAGCCAACCTGACAGGGGCAGTCTGCTATGACGCGACAGACCTCAAACTGAGCGCAGATATACGTGACATCAGTGATGGGTTTGTCATCGCCGCCTTGAACAAAGACATCGGTACCTTCGACACCATGACCACTGCATTGCAGTTCCATATGTATCAGCCGGTTATGCTGGCCAACACTGGCCAGTTTGGCGGATCAAGCGCTCAAGCCCCGTTTAAGGCACACCATGAGCGGCAGATTGCACACGTGCATGGCAACAACCAGGCAGTGATCAGCATCTTTGAGGTGGACCTGCTGGCGTTCAAAGACACGCATAAGATAGACCCGCCCAAAGAGAAGAAAGCGACACCGGCCGGATTTAAGGGGCGCAATTTAGGGGCTACTTCATGAACGAAACCTTCAAGATATAGCGGTGAGTCCAGTAGTAAGCGCTGAGGCGAAGCTTGCTCGAAGGCCCGGCGCTCAGCGCTGGTACGCAAGGCAAAGTGCGCAGAAGCGTGCGTACCAGCCTGCGTACCACTTCGGCAAACGTGGTTTCCGCGCGAACCTGCTTGCGAACGGGTAGCTGTAGGACTTGAGTTAGGCTCATGTGGCGGTGCCGGTCATCTTCAAGCGTCATCGGGCCTGCGTCGCTCTGCGACAGGCATCGTGGGTGTAGTCCTACTGCTCAGCACCCGCGGCCGCTGGCATTGTGAACAGCAAGGGAAGGGCGCTTGCGACGCGGCCAACTGTTCGCGGATCGGGCAACTTATACGGTGGGCTGGTGCGCATGAGCTCCCGCGCTAGCACGCACGCCAGTCGGAGTGTGCTGTGGAACTCCCTGCTATCGCCGCTCGGCGCGACGGTCGGGTGTAGGTGTTTGTCGGGCTTTCCTCGCTTCCAGTTCGGCCAGAGCCCTGGCGGCCTCTGTCTTCCTTCTCTCCAGATCCACGGCCTTAACGGCGCGCCCGCCTTCCTGCTTGGCCTTGGCCCCCTCGGCGTTGCGCTCGAGCTGCGCCTTGATGGCCGCGCAGTGTTCGCGCACCTTGGCGCTGGCGAACGGAGCCACCTTACCGGTGATTAGGCAGGCGATGGTGCTGCCCTCGGCGGTGGCCGGCGCATGGGTCAGCTGAGCCAGGTGCTCGGCAACCTGCGATGCCGGCAGACGGCCAAGGCGTCCTGCCTCCTCGGCGGCGGCTACGCGGCGCTGGGGGTCTGTACCGAGACTCAGCGTCCACTTGACCGGCTTGGCCTCGCGACGGGCTGCGTCCATCAATCGCACGTAGGCGGCCTTGAACGCCATCCGGGCGCCGATTTTGTCGCCGCGCTCCAGCACTGGGCGGGCGGCGGATAGTGCGATGTGGAGCTCCTCGGTCATCACTACGCTGTCACTCTCGTCGTAGGCGCATAGGGCGATGGCCCACGCCTCGTCCGGGTCCGGACGCCCGTCACGGGCCTGCAAGCGCTCAATGATGGCGGCCAGGGTCAGCTTTCCGGTCAGGTCGCGGCGGCAGGCCTGCAGCGCACCGGCGATCAGCTCAGTCGGGTAGTCGGCCAGGTCCGAAGCCATCAGCTCGGCGGCGCTCGCGCTCAGGGTCTGGCCGAGCGTCTCGGCAGTGGCGCAGATAGCGGCGGCCAGCTGGGCCTGCTGCTCACAGGAAAGGATTGGCATTGTTGCCTCCCGGGCCGCGAGCAAGGATGCGCTCGGCCGCCTGTTGTGCTGCGTTGATGTTCGCCTGAGTGGCCTCGATCTGGCGGGCGGTGGTCGCGTTCATCTGGCGGCCGGTGGCCCACTGGGTGTGGAAGGCCTCGCACTTAGCGAGGAGGTTGTTCAGGTTGTGGCAGTCATTGACTAGGCGCGCGTCGTTGACGGTGACGTAGAACGCCGCGACGTGGTGCGCCTCGTCGGCGCCTAGGCGGTCAACCAGTTGACTGATCTGCCCGCCGGCCTTGGCGTTCCACTTCGGCCAGACGCTGTAGCGCTTGCGGTAGGCGAAGGCGTAGTTGGCCCAGGCCTTGAAGGTCTTCGAGCTCGGCTCCTTTGGGCCTGGCATGTCTGCGGGGATCTCGATGCGAGGTGATGCGTCCACGACAGCCGGCAAGGCCGCTTCAGCGGGCTGGCCCGGAAAGGTGTCTGTCGTAGTCTCTGCAGTAATCTCTGCTGTAGTCTCTGTAATAGCGAGCGGCTTTCCTGCAGGCTTGCTTGCAGCTTTTCTGCAGCCGTGTTTGCAGGAATCCTGCAGACTGGAATGCGGGTTTTCTGCAAGCAAGCTTGTGCGGATCGCATCCATGTTTACCCGGTAGAACAGGCGGCACGGGACGCCCTTCTTTTTCTCCTCAAGCACGCCGGCGCTCACCAGCTTCTTGCGCGCGCTCTCCTGCTCGGAGCGGGTCATTCCGGTTTCGGACGCCCATTCCTCCATGGTCTTGTAGAACCAGCCGTCAGCGTTGTTGGTGCGTTTCGACCAGTAGATCGCCTGGCTCAGCATCAGAGCGCCAGTGATGCCGGCACCGAGGGAGACGAAGGCGCGCTGAAAGGCAATCGGACGGTCAAGAAGGTCATGCAAGCTCACACTGCCACCTCCGGCTGATGCACAGCCCACAGACCGGCGATCCACTGCACGCCCTTCGGGGTGAACTTGGTGGCGTTGAAGACATGACCGTTTTCTGCCTGACCGGTCTTCACCGAGAAGCGGCCGGCGTCAATGTGCTCGGCGAACGGCATCCATTCGTCGCCCAAGCGGTACATGATGCGCTTGTCCTGCAGGAAGACGCGGAAGTCGTTCTCCTTTGCGTGCAGCAGCTTGGCCACCTGGCGGAAGCCCTTCAGGCCGGTTCCCCCGACGTAGCGGTCGACAAAATCGGCCTTGGGCATTGCGATGGCAAGGAATGCTTGCTGCTTCTGGATCTGCTCGGCTTGGTCGGCAGCGAAGCGCAAGGCTTCGGCGAAAGTCTCCGGAATACGCGGAGTCTGCTGGGCCTCAAGCGACTGCCAGCGGTCCACCAGTGCCGCAGTGAACTCCGGCGAGAGCTGGGCGACAACAATAATGCTGTCGCGTTTGCCGCGTTCACCGGCGAAGACGTATTCGATGGCCGGGCGGCCTGCGGTGAGCTTTTCCTGCATTGCAGGTAAAGCGATCACGCCGCGCTCGGCCAGTCGCTCAATGGCCACGCGCACATTGTCGTGACGCGAACCAACCAGTTCCGCAACCTCGCGGCTAGATATAGTCACTTTGCTTACGCAGGAGAAGGAGTTCTGGCTGTGCGCCCAGCTGCTCAGGCCTCCGGGACGGGTGGTCGTTTTCATTTAGACCACCTCGTGTTTTTCAAACTGAAGCACGCCATCCGTGCTCGACGCTACTCTCTGTGCCGCCAGGATTTCACGCGACGCCAGCTCATCACGTCCATGGAGCGGCGAGCCGCCACCTTGGAACGGAAGGCATTTAACCTTCGTGCGAGTTGCGATGCGAGAACGTACCCACTGTTGGACTTCAGCCAAAACGAAGCCAACTGGAGCTCCGCGGGCAGTGCTGTCACTCAGAGGGACAGGCTTTGGAAAGGTCGGGTCGTCCTTGAGGCGCTTGTAGATGGTCGGTCGCTTGAGGCTGGTGATCTTCTCGACGTCGGGGATCCGGATGATGACCAGAGAGGGGTCGAAAGGCTGAACGCTCGCAGCATCAGGGACGAGATGAGTAGGCTGAATAAACATTTTGAGAACCACATTGGCTGGTGTGGTCCCCAACGCTATGTGACTCTCCGTGTCTGTAAACAAGTAGAAGCAAGATTTTTTATGCCTCTGTAACCTGACAGCGCCTTTCTATTTCAATAGCCTTTTTGCATGCGAGAACCGCTGGACCCTCCGTATTTACACGCCGCGCCTCAGTTCCCCCAGTTACCTCAAATTCCAGCACCCGGGCACGTATCACCGATGCCCTTTACGCCTGACGTTTGAGCTCCACCACATTTCCACCTGCCAGCATGTCCAGGTGGTCGGCATACCACTGCATCATGACCTTGCGCTGCTCTAGGTAAGTGCTCTTGTCATAGACGCCCCGCACCCCTTCCTTGACATGGGATAGCTGGGCTTCCACATGCTGCGAGTCGAAGCCGTTTTCGTTGAGGATGGTACTGGCGAGATGGCGGAAGCCATGGCCGGTCTGGCGCCCTTCATAGCCGAGACGGCGAAGTGCCATCAAGAATACGGTGTTGCTGCGTGCCTTAGTGGTGTTGCCGCGACCTGGGAACAGCAGCGGGTATGCTCCGGTCAGGAAATGTAGGTCGCGTAGGAGCTGAACTGCTTGAGTTGGCAGCGGAACCAAGTGCTCGCGACGGCGCTTCATTCTTGCCGCCGGGATTAGCCAAAGCCCTGCATCGAGGTCAAATTCGTCCCAACGAGCCTCGCGTAGCTCGGACGGACGGCAGGCAAGCATGCTCAACAGCTGCAAACCAATTCGTACATCTATAGTGCCGTAAGCGCGCATTGCTCGAAGCAGCGCCGGAAGTTCAGCGACAGGCACGTGCGCATAGTTTTCAGCAGGACGGGTCTGAAGAAACTTATGCAGTCCCTCGAGCGGGTTGTATTGCGCTCGCCCCGTTACTCGAGCCAGATCATAGATTTCCCGACACATGCCACGAACCCTGCTGGTCTGCTCAACGATTCCTTTCTGCTCCATGCCACGGAGCAGCTCCATCCACTCCATCGGCAAGATGGCTGTATAGGGACGCTTACCGAACGTGGGAAATACGTGCAGCTCAAGTGCGCCAATGGTCCGGACAGCCGTTCCCTCACTCCATCCCTTGCGTTTGGTGGCGTACCACTCCCGAGCGAGATGCTCGAATGTGTTGTTCGCAGCTTCCACCTCTGCGGCTTTTCGTGCTCGTTTCGTTGCGAGTGGGTTGCTGCCCTCGGCTGCGTCGTCGCGCAGTTTCGCGGCTTCCTTCCGCGCCTGTTCTCCGGTTAGTTGATGGCTGCCTTTGCCATAGGCGCCCAGCCCAATCCAGGACCATTTGCCGTCTGGCTTCTTGTAGCGGAACTGCCAAGACTTCGAGCCGTCTGGCCGAACGCGAAGGTAGAGCCCGTTTCCATCGTTCTCTCGATACTCTTTGTCCTCCGGCTCCAAGCTTGCCAGTACGGTATCCGCCATCGGGCGCTTCTTGATGTCCTTGCGCTTCATCCTGTATCCCTCAGTTTCAATGTTTTACGAAGATACACGAGAGGATACACCGCGTGAAGGTATAGGCGTAAACAAGAAGAGGCAGCCAGAAACAAGAAAGCCCGCACAGGGCGGGCTTTTCAGGGTGATCGTAGACTGTTTGAGACAGGTCTAGATGTGTATTTGGTGGAGCCGGGGGGATTTGAACCCCCGTCCGCCAGCTCTCCGCTATCGGTTCTACATGCTTAGCCAGATCTACTGAGTTAACTCCGCGCCGCCCGATTGGCAGGGTGCTTGGAGCGAGCTGTATGAGTTTTAGCCGTTACGTCTACAGCGAACTTGGCGGCGATCCTGTTCTGTCTGACAGTCATTTCGGGTTTACAGGCATCCCCTAGTGACCGCTGGAGCCGAAGCTACCAGATGAAGGTTAGGCGGCTAGCGCGTACCCTTCGTAGTTGTCGTCGTTGGCAACTATAAGTTTGCAACAGTTTATTTACGAGTTCTGTTACCAACTCGGCATGCCCCTCAAGTTTTGTTACCGGCGTCGAATCCTAATCGGCCCCTGGTGACGCTTGTGGTGCTGGGCGCGAGTGTACGGCGATCTCTCTGCGCTGTCGATCAGTTTGTAGCCATGCTGGTTACAAAATGTACAGCTCGGCTGCGGCAGGATCGTTCGCACGATCCCGCCGGCCTGGCTTAGTTGCCGGCGCCGGAACCGGAGCCGCTGGTGCCGCCGCTACCGGTGCTGCCTGGGCCTTTCAGCTCTTGCAGTGCCTTGGTGGAGTGCGCGATGCAGGCTTCGGTGTCGCCCGATTGCTGGGCTTGGCGGGCCTGTTTGACGTACTCGTCGACCTGGCTCTTGGCCGGCTCACCCAGGGTGGCGGTGTTGGTGGCCATGTTGTCGTCGATTTCCTGCAGGTTGAGCTGGCACAGGTCGTCTTGGGCGAAGACGGCCGGGCTGGCGAGCAGTACCGCGGATGCGAGCAGTGCATGAACTTTCATTGTGGGTCCTCCAGTCTTATGGACTTCCCGGGCCTGCCAGATACCAACTGAAACGGCGGCGCCGAGTCGAATCGAACCCGTCAGGGGCTCTAAAATTCCGACTGCGATTGCGCGTGAGCGTTCATCGAAACGCCACAAACGAAACGGCCGCGCTTCGCTGAGCGGGGCCGTAGTGCCTTTTCTAGAGCGGCTGCGTGGTTGTTTTGCTACGCGTTACGCGGTCCACCAGGTAGACCAGCCCGTGGTAGTCGATCTCGCCATGACGCGACAGGCCGATCTCGCAGGTGCGGCTGGTGGAAATGCCTTCCTCGCAGATCTGCACGGCGTCTTTCAGGCTGCGTAGAGCGTGGCCGTTCAGTTCTGGCGTGGTGAAGCCCTTGTCACCGGCGAAGCCGCAGCAGTGGATGCCTTCGGGCACCACGACTTCCCTGGCGCAGCGACGAGCGATATCGATCAGTGCCTGTGCTTCCCCAAGGTGCTGGGTGCTGCAGGTAACGTGCACGGCGATCGCCTTTTCCTGCGGGACGAAGTCCAACTTGTCGAGCAGGTGTGTGCGGATGAAGCGCACCGGGTCGTACATGTCGAGGCGTTGATCGGTCAGGCCCTGGACCAGGCGCAGCGTGCAGGGACTGGTGTCGCAGTAGATCGGATCAAGCCCGCCGCGGCTGGCCTTGAGCAGCGCGTCGAGCATCTCCTGACGCTTGCGTTCGCCCTGTTCAGCGTAACCCTTGGAAGCGAACGGTTGGCCGCAGCACAGGTCGTTCAGCTGCTCGGGGAAAATCACCTGGTAGCCGGCCTTTTCAAGCAGGCTGCGGGTCTTGTCGAGCAGCGGCTCCTGTTCCTGATCGCGGGCAGCGGGCGCCATGGCGCGGGAGACGCAGGCGGCCAGATAGACCACCCGCGGGCGCTCATCCTGAACGACAGGCTGGGGCAGGTGCAGGCGCTGCAGGGGCTGCGGCATGGCCGGTGTCCATTGCGGGACGCGGCCCTTGCTGACGTTGCTCATGCTCGCGGACAGCTTGGCCAGGCGCTTGGTGCCGAGGATGATGTGCGCGCCGTTGGCGGCATGCAGCATGAAGCGGGTGCCCTGTACGGCGGTGCTGAAATGGTCGGCCAGCCAGTTGGCGGTTCCGGTTTTGCTCGCTTCACGTCCGCGCAGCTTGCGCACCAGGTCGCCGGTGTTGATGCCGACCGGGCAGCGCTGGGCACAGAGGCCGGTGGCAGCGCAGGTCTCGACGCCGTGGTAGTGGTAGAGGCGTTCGATTTCCGTGGTATCGACACCGGCGCGCTTGCGCGCCTGGATATCGCGCCAGATGACGATACGCTGGCGCGGCGTCAGGGTCAGCCCGTTGGATGGGCAGACCGGCTCGCAAAAGCCGCACTCGATGCACTTGTCGACGATCTCGTCGGCGGCGGGCATCGGCTTGAGGTTCTTCAGGTGGATGTCCGGGTCTTCGGAGAGCACCACGTCCGGATTGAGGATGCCGGTGGGGTCGAGCAGGCGCTTGATCTTCCACATCAGCGCGTAGGCTTCGCTGCCCCATTCCAGCTCGACGAAGGGCGCCATGTTGCGCCCGGTGCCGTGTTCGGCCTTGAGCGCACCGCCGAATTCGACGGCAACCAGCTGTGCCACTTCGCCCATGAAGGCTTCGTAACGGGCGACCTGCGCCGGATCATCGAAGCCCTGGGTGAAGACGAAGTGCAGATTGCCCTCCAGCGCGTGGCCGAAGAGGATCGCTTCGTCGTAGCGGTGCTTGTCGAGCAATTCGATCAGCCGGTTGACGCCCTCGGCTAGGCGCTCGACGGGGAAGGTCACGTCCTCGATGATCACCGTGGTGCCGGTCTGGCGCACGGCGCCGACCGCTGGGAAGGTGTCCTTGCGGATCTTCCACAGCTGGTTGTAGACCAGCGGGTCTTCGCTGAAGTCGACCTGTTTCTCCACCGGGAAGTGCGCGATGGAGGTCATGATCAGGTTGATCTGCTCGTGCAGCAGCGACTGACTGGCGGCGCGTGATTCGATCAAGAGCGCGCAGGCGGTCGGCGACAGTTCCTTCACCCACTCGGGCATGCCGGCCTTGTGCTCGACCGAGCGCAGGCTGCGGCGGTCGAGCAGCTCCACCGCGGACACCGGTTGCTGCTTGAGCACCGGTACGGCGAGGCAGCAGGTTTCCACGTCGGGGAACACCACCAGCGCGCTGGCCTTGTGCGGATGGTCCGGTACGGTGTCGTAAGTCACCGCGCTGATAAAGCCCAGTGTGCCCTCTGAGCCGACCATCAGGTGGTTGAGAATGTCCAGTGGCTCGTCGTAGTCAACCAGCGCATTGAGCGAAAAGCCGGTGGTGTTCTTCAGCCGGTACTTGTGGCGGATCTTCGCCGCCAGTTCGGTATTGGCGCGAGTTTCGCGGCCCAGCTCGGCCAGCTGTTCGAGCAGCGCCGCATGGCTCTGGCGGAAGGCGGCAACGCTGGAGGCATCCTCGCTGTCGACCACGGTGCCGTCGGCCAGCACGACGCGCAGGCCGGCGAGGGTTTTGTAGGTGTTCTGCGCAGTGCCGCAGCACATGCCGCTGGAGTTGTTAGCGACGATGCCGCCGATCTTGGCGGCGTTGATCGAGGCCGGATCAGGGCCGATCTTGCGCTGAAATGGCGCAAGCACGGCGTTGGCATTGGCGCCGATTACGCCGGGCTGCAGGCGGATCTGCTCGCCGCCGTTGCGAATCTCGCGGCCGTTCCAGTTGTCGCCGAGCACGATCAGCACCGAGTCGCTGATCGCCTGGCCGGACAGGCTGGTGCCCGCGGCGCGGAAGGTCACCGGGACGTTTTCCGCATGGGCCAGCTTGAGCAGCGCGATCACCTCGGCTTCGGATTCGACGCGCACCACCAGCTTGGGAATCAGCCGGTAGAAGCTGGCGTCGGTGCCGAAGGCGAGGGTGGAGAGCGGGTCGTCGAAGCGCCGCTCGACCGGGATCAGGCGTTCGACTTCGCCGAGGAACACTGCCGGCAAAGGCGCGCGTTCGATTTGGGCCGGCGCGTTCATGCGTCCTCCAGGATCAGCAGGATCAGATCCTTCGGACCATGGGCGCCATAAGCCAGCACCTGTTCTATGTCGGCGGTTTTCGACGGGCCGGAAACCAGCAGCGCATTGGTCGGCATGCCGGCGGCCCACTGGAACTTCTGCTGGATCTCGTAGAAGTTGTCGTGGATTTCGCTGGCCTTGAGGATGGCGAAATGCACCGGTGGCACCAGGCTCATCAGGCGCGGCTCCTCGCGGGTCGGCCACATGATCAGACTGCCGGTGGAGGCGATGGCGCCGAGTGTGCCGGTGAGGCTCGCCGGTGTGTCGTTGAACAGCTCGTCCTTCCAGTCCTCGACCGGGCGGTCGTAGGCCTTCAGCGTCGGCAGGCCTTCACGGCCGGCGCAATGCGCGGTGAAGCGCTGGCCGTACGGCGTGGTCGGGGCGATCAGCAGGCTCGGCAGCTGGCGGTCGTGCAGCAGCTGTTCGAGCAGGGCGGGCCAGCCGGCGTCCGTGGTCAGGTGAATCTCGGTGTGCACCGCTTCCATCAGCTGGCGCAAGCGGGCAATGCGCTGCTCGGGCGCGTAGCTCCAGGGCTGGGTGACCAGCGATACGTCGTAGTCATCGACGATAGGCGTGGTGCCTTCCAGGCTCTTTTTCAGCTTGGCGAGGATATTGGCCTTGGCGCTCATCGCTTGCCCTCCAGGTGCTCGCGGGCCAGCTCGTGCAGCGAGCGGGCGGCAGGTTTCGGTGCGCTGTGGTTCTGCGTCCAGGGGCCGATGTTTGATGGCGTCAGGCCGCGCAGGCGAGTGGCGAAGAAGCCGAACACGCGGTACAGCGTCGGACTGGTATTGAGCAGGCGCCAGCCGGCCCACATCAGCCGTTCCTGCTTCGAGTATTTGCTGCCCTGGCCGCGCATGACCTTGTGCGGATCGTCCGGTGCCTTGACGTTCTCCTCGCGCAGGCGCCGCAGGATGGACGGAATCGGTATCTTCACCGGGCAGACTTCGCCGCAGGCGCCGCACAGCGACGAAGCGCTGGGGTGATCCGGCACCTTGTCCAGACCGACCATGTGCGGCGTGATGATCTTGCCGATCGGACCGGGGTAGACCTCGCCGTAGGTGTGGCCGCCGACGCGGGTGTACACCGGGCAATGGTTCATGCAGGCGCCGCAGCGGATGCAGTTGAGCGTCTGGCGCAGCTCGCTGTCGGCGAAGGCCTGGCTGCGACCGTTGTCCAGCAGGATCAGGTGCACTTCCTGCGGGCCGTCGAGCTCATCGGCCTTGCGCGGGCTGGAGATCATGTTGACGTAGGTGGTGATCGGCTGGCCGAGCGCCGAGCGGGTCAGCAAGGAGAGCAGCGGGACCACGTCGCGCAGGTTCTCCACGACCTTCTCGATCCCGGTGACGGCGATATGTACTGGCGGCACGCCGGTGGACATTCGCCCGTTGCCCTCGTTTTCCACGAGCAGCAGGGTGCCGGTTTCAGCCACCGCGAAGTTCACGCCGGAGACGCCGATATCGGCCTCGAAGAACTTCTGGCGCAGGGTGCGGCGGCCGATCTGAATGAGTTGGTCGACGTCCTTGGTGTACTCCACGCCGAGTTTCTCGTGGAACAGGGACGCGACCTGGCCGGCGTTCTTGTGGATTGCCGGCATGATGATATGGGAAGGCTTTTCGTGGTCGAGCTGGACGATGTACTCGCCCATGTCCGATTCTAGGCATTCGATGCCATGGCCTTCGAGGAAATGGTTCATCTCCATCTCTTCGCTGACCATCGATTTGCCCTTGATCACCTGCTTCGCCTCGTGGGCGCGGGCGATCTCGAGGACGATGTTGTTCGCCTCTTCAACCGTCTCCGCCCAGTGCACGTTCACACCATTGCAGGTCAGGTTGGTTTCCAGCCGTTCGAGCAGTTCGGGCAGCTTGGACAGTGCGCGGGCGCGGATACGGTTGCCCATCTCGCGCAGCCGCTCGCGTTCGTCGGCATCGCTGAAGGCCACGGCGCGCTTGGTCATCAGCGAGTCCATGGCGGTGCGGAAGTTGCGCCGCAGCTGGTCGTCCTTCAGGGACTTGCGAGCGCGGGCGCGGAAATCCGGGTCACCGGCGTTCTCGATCTGTATCGCGGGAATACGCTGTTCGGCGTTCATCGGGCACCTCCGGTGCGTTGCCAGAGGAAGGTCGCCAGATGCTGACCGCGCAGGGCTTCACGCTGCTTCTCCAGCGAACCGTTGATGTTCATCAGGCAACCGCAATCGGCGCTGATCACCTGATGCGCGCCGGATTCCTTCAGTGCGCGGGTCTTGTCCAGCACCATGGCGCCGGAGATGTCGGGCATGCGTACGCTAAAGGTACCGCCGAAGCCGCAGCATTCGCTTTCGTGATCATGCTCGACGCGCTCGACCTGGCCCAGCTGGGCAAGCAGGGCGCGGCCGTGCAAGTGGGTGTTCATCTCGCGGCGGGCCGAGCAGGAGGTATGCAGGGCAACCTTGGTCGGCGTGCCGGCGTCCTTGAATTCGACCTTGCAGACATTGAGCAGGAACTCGGCCAGCTCGAAGGTGCGCTCGGCAAGCGCTTGCGCCTTCTTCAGCGTGGCCGGCTCGTCCTTGAACAGGTCCAGATAATGGTGGCGCAGCATCCCGGCGCAGGAACCGGACGGGACGACCACGGGCCAGTCGTTGGCGAACAGATCCAGTTGCGCCCGTGCGACGTTGCGGGCCTCGTCGGTGTAGCCGCTGGTATAGGCCGGCTGGCCGCAGCAGGTCTGACCCTGCGGGAAGTGCACGATCAATCCTTCGCGCTCGAGCAGGCGGATGGCATCCAGGCCAGCCTCGGGATAGAACAGGTCGACCACGCAGGTACCGAACAGATAAACCTGGCTCGGCTTGGCGGGGTATTCGCGCGGCTTTGGCAGCGGCGGCGCGACGCGGGTAGCGTTCGGCGCAGCATCGTAGAAGAGTTCGCTCATCGGCTTGGTCTCCGGGTTAGCCCGGTTATCCGCAAACAGGCTTTTGAAAAACTACCTGCGTTCGGCAATACGTCCTTGAAGCAGCGTCAGGCTGCTTCTGCGTCGTCTTGCCTGCTCGCCTAGGTTTTTCAATGGGCCTGTCAGGTGCGGTTTCTGGAATGCAACCGTGCCCCCAAGCGGGGGCACGGTTCCTGTTTCTTACACGCCGACCAGTGGGTCGGTCACGCCTAGCACGTAGATGGCGATCAGGCCGATCACCCCCGTGAACAGTACGTAATACAGAGTAGGCCATATGGTCTTGCGCAGCGTGGAGCCTTCGCGGCCGAGCAGGCCAACGGTAGCGGATGCCGCCACCACGTTGTGGATCGCAACCATGTTGCCTGCCGCAGCGCCAACAGCCTGGGTGGCAACTACCATCGCCCCGGAAATTCCGAGCGACTGCGCAACGCCAAACTGGAACTGGCTGAACATCATGTTGCTGACGGTGTTGGAGCCGGCCAGGAACGCACCGAGCGCACCGACGGCCGGTGCCAGCAGCGGGTAGATGCTGCCGACGCTATCGGCGACATAGCGCGCCATGACGATTGGCATACTGGCCAGCTCGGCGCCGTTGACGCCGGAGTTGATCAGGATGCGCACCATCGGCACGGTGAACAGCAGTACGAAGCCGGCGCTGAGCAGCACGCTGCTGGATTCCTTCACGGCAGCCTTGAGCTCGGAAACGCGCATGCCGTGCAGGAAGAACGTAATCAGCACCACCATGACCAGGATGCCGCCTGGCAGATACAGCGGTTCAATGCCGGCATTGATGCCGGTCTCACCGAGGATGTTGGCAAAGGCGATGGATACCGATTTCAGCGCGGCCGTGACCTGCGGGAACACGCGGCTGATCACCAGAATCGCGCCGACCAGCACGTAGGGCAGCCAGGCACGGAAGGCGCTCATCGGGCGCGCCGCGATGTCGTCCAGCTTCATTTCGATGGTGCCCAGCCATTCGGCCGGCCATTCCTTGGCGTCGGCGAAGTCCCAGGTGGTCTTCGGCGTCAGGAACTTGAAGCGAGCGGCAGTGGTAACGATCGCCAGGCCCACCAGGCCGCCGAGCAGCGACGGGAATTCCGGGCCGAGGAAGATGCCGGTGGCAGCGTAGGGCAGGGTGAACGCCAGGCCGGCGAAGATCGCGAACGGCAACACTTCGAGGCCGGCTTTCCAGCTTTTCTCCTTGCCGAAGAAGCGCGTCAGCATCAGCACCATGACCAACGGCATTACTGTGCCGACGATGGCGTGGGTGATCGCCACACTGCTGGTGATCTGCTGCAGGTAGGCGTTCCAGCTGGACCCCTGCGCAACCAGTTGCGCGCCGATGGTGGCGGTATCCAGGCCGCTGTTGATGCCCACGACGATCGGCGTACCGACCGCGCCAAAAGACACCGGCGTGCTTTGCACCAGCATGCCGAGCAGGACTGCAGCCATTGCCGGGAAGCCGACCGCAACCAGCAGCGGTGCGGCGATGGCGGCCGGAGTGCCAAAGCCGGAAGCGCCTTCGATGAAGCAACCGAACAGCCAGGCGATGATGATGGCCTGGATGCGGCGGTCAGGGCTGATGGTGGTGAAACCGGCACGAATGGCGGTGATGCCGCCGGAATGCTTGAGGGTGTTCAGCAGCAGGATTGCGCCGAAGATGATCCACAGCAGGCCCAGGGTGATCACCAGGCCTTGCAGCGTCGAGGCGATGATGCGGTTGACGCTCATGTCCCAGACGAACAGCCCGATGGCTGCGGTGAACAGGAAGACCAGCGGCATGGCGCGGCTGGCGGGCCAGCGCAGACCGATCAGCATGATTGCTGCGAGCAGAATGGGTGTGAAGGCGAAAAGTGCGAGCAGTCCGTTGGACATGTCAGGCTTCCCCTGCGGTTCGGTTCAGATGGGGCCCTGAGCGGACCGTGGAGTAGTTTTTGTGCGCAGATCTCATGCTGAGTCCTCTTATTTTTAGACCACTCTGTAAAGTGGTAATACCAATTAACAGAAGTGAATGGCCAGCGTAAGAGCTGCGTATAGGGGCGTCAATTAGCTAGCTATAGACTTTGGTCGCAACAGCCGGCCTTGTGCAGATGCGCGGTCATGGCTAGCATTTTTCGGATTGGTATGACCATTCGGGGTGGCTATGGACGTGGGGATGGTGCGGCAGCGGCGGCTAGCGGACGATATCGTCGCGCAGCTGGAAACCATGATTCTCGAGGGCACGCTCAAGGCGGGTGAGCGTCTGCCTGCGGAGCGCGCCCTGGCTGAAAGCTTTGGCGTCTCGCGGCCTTCGCTTCGCGAAGCGATTCAGAAGCTCGCGGCCAAGGGGCTGCTGGTCAGCCGGCATGGCGGAGGTACGTTCGTCGCCGAGTCGCTGGGCTCGACGTTTAGTGATCCGTTGCTGCATCTGCTGGAAAACAACAGCGATGTGCAGCGCGACTTATTGGAGTTTCGCCACACGCTCGAGGGCAGCTGCGCCTACTACGCAGCGCTGCGTGCGACCGAGGTGGATCGGAAGCGGCTCACCGAAGCCTTTGCCGCATTGCAGGACTGCTACGCCCGGGAAGGCAAGGTCTCTCGGGCAGAAGAGGGCGCAGCCGATGCCCAGTTCCATCTCGCCATTGCCGAAGCCAGCCACAACGCGGTGCTGCTGCATACCATTCGTGGCCTGTTCGACCTGCTCAAGCGCAACGTGGTGACCAATATCGGCGGCATGTACGCCCTGCGTGACGAAACGCGGGACATGCTGATGAGCCAGCATCGCGAGTTGTACGAGGCGATCATGGCCAGGCGAGCGACCGAGGCGCGGGAGGTCATCCATCGCCATATCAATTACGTGCAGGAAGTGCTGGCTGAAGGTCAGCAGGAGGCTCAGCGTCTGGCGCGCGCGCAGCGCAGGCAGGGAGAGCGGATGCAGAAGGAAGGGTGAGAGCGGAGCCGGCACTGCCTGCCGGCTCGGGTATTGCCGCGTGGGCTTATCGGGCCATGCGACGGGCGCGGCTCAGTCGTCCTTGCCCTTGGTGCGCATCGCGCGCTGGATCTCCCGGTCGGAATCGCGTTCCTTCTCGGTGTGGCGCTTGTCGTACTCCTTCTTGCCTTTGCCGAGGGCAATCTCGCACTTGATCATGTGCTTCTTCCAGTACAGCGACAGCGCTACGCAGGCGTAGCCCTTCTGCTGTACGGCGCCGAACAGCTTGCCCAGCTCGCGCTTGTTCAGCAGCAGCTTGCGGGTGCGGGTCGGGTCGGCAATGACGTGTGTGCTGGCGCTGGTCAGCGGCGTGATGTGCGCACCCATCAGCCAGGCTTCGCCATCCTTGAGCAGGACGTAGCTGTCGACCAGCTGAGCCTTGCCGGCGCGCATGCTCTTCACTTCCCAGCCGGCCAGGACGAGGCCCGCCTCGAATTTCTGTTCGATGAAGTAGTCGTGTAGCGCTTTCTTGTTCAGCGCGATGGTCCCGGGGGACTGTTTCTTCTGTTTGGCCATAGGGGCCGCATTATAGGGAGTCCCGCTGCGGCTGGCGACAGCCTGCAAGAGCGCTGGCGGCAGAAACTTGAGGGGCAGCCGTTAATCCCCGACAATGTGCCCCGCTTTGCGCTGAGCCGCTTCCCGGGTGTCGCCCGGAAGCCGCGGTTGCGGGCTGGCTGCGCCAACTTTTGGATGGCGCGCAATGAAACGACGACGTAGAAGGTCCGCATGACGACGCACATTCAACGTTCCGCGCTGCTGCCGTACCCGGCCCAGGCGCTGTTCGACATGGTCAACGACGTAGCCAGCTACCCGCAGTTCCTGCCCTGGTGTTCAGCGACTGAGGTGCTTTCCAGCAGCGAGACCGAAATGCACGCCAGCATGACGGTGGCGAAGGCCGGGTTGAGCCAGCGCTTCATGACGCGCAACGCCCTGGACCTCGGCAAGCGTATCGAGATGACGCTTGAGGAAGGCCCATTCAGCCATCTTCATGGCATCTGGGAATTCAAGGCCTTGGGGGAAAAGGCCTGCAAGATAAGCCTGGATCTGACCTTTGATTACGCCGGGCCGCTGGTCAAGGCAACGCTCGGGCCGCTGTTCAACCAGGCTGCCAACACTTTGGTCGATGCCTTCTGCGAGCGGGCGAAGCAGCTATATGGATAAGCAATCGATTGCGGTCGAAGTGGTCTATGCCCTGGCCGACAAGCAGAAGCTGCTGCAGATGACCGTGCCCGCGGGCACCACCGTGCGCGACGCGGCCTTGCGTTCGGGAATGGATACGCACTTCCCGGGGCTCGATCTGGCCGCAGCTCCGTTGGGTATCTTCGGCAAGGCCGTGCCCAAGCCCGATGAGCGCGTGCTCGAGGAGGGTGAGCGCGTGGAGATCTACCGGCCGCTGATTGCCGACCCGAAAGAGGTGCGCAAACAGCGCGCCGCACGGGCAGCAAAGAACAAGGCCGAAGACGCTTGAATATGCTGAAACAAAAACGCCCGGGCTAGCCGGGCGTTTCTTTATTCGGTTTCCAGCGGTTCGGGAATCGGCACCGGAACCGGCTCCGCTTCATCCACTTCACGCTGAATCTGCTCCAGCAGCGAGCCAGGCGCAGGGCGCTCTTCAGGCTGGCTTGGCTGGGCGGCAGGAGCCGCGTCAGGCGCCTGGGCGTCGCGGCCAAGGATCTGTTCATCGCGGCTTACGCCGGGCATGAAGTCGCCGGCCAGGCCCGCCAGCTGGTCGTTGGCATTGAATACCAGACTGACTCGCTCCTGCTGGCGCGGACTGCCGCCCGGCTGGATGCTGTACAGGTAGTCCCAGCGGTTGGCATGGAAGGTGTCGGTGATCAGCGGGTTGCCCATGATAAACCGCACCTGCTGGCGGGTCATTCCGGGGCGCAACTGGTCTATCATGTCCTGCGTGACGACATTGCCCTGTTGAATGTCGACCTTGTAAACCCCGGGGAATGAACAACCGGCGAGTGCGACCAGACCTGCGAAGGAGAGGCTGGCCAGCATGAGCTTGGTGTTTTGCATCGGTGGGTGACTTCCACTATCTTGGCTGGGCAAAGAACCCGGATCATACCCGTATTGAAGGAGGCTGCGAAACAGCAGCAGCGAGAAAGCCAACCATGGTTGAAAATAGCGAACTACGTAAAGCTGGTCTCAAGGTAACTCTGCCGCGGGTCAAGATCCTGCAGATGCTGGACACTACCGATCGCCGCCACATGAGCGCCGAAGACGTCTACAAGGCGTTGATGGAAGCGGGTGAGGATGTCGGTCTGGCGACGGTCTATCGCGTGCTGACCCAGTTCGAGGCGGCCGGTCTGGTAGTTCGGCACAACTTCGATGGTGGTCATGCCGTCTTCGAGCTGGCCGACGGCGGGCATCACGACCACATGGTCTGCGTCGATAGCGGCGACGTCATCGAGTTTTTCGATCCCGAGATCGAGAAGTTGCAGAAAGAAATCGTCAAGCGTCACGGCTACGAGCTGGTGGATCACAATCTGGTGCTCTACGTGCGCAAAAAAGACTGATCCAGACATATGAAAAAGGCGGCCAAGGCCGCCTTTTTTGTGCCTGGCTGCCGGGCTCAGGCTTGTGCGGAGGTGACCATCTGTCGGGCATGTGCCAGAGACTGCTCGGTCAGGTCGACGCCGCCGAGCATTCGCGCGATTTCCTCGACGCGGCCGTTCTGATCCAGTTCTGCGACGGCAGTGCGGGTTTCATCCGCCCCGCGAGCCTTGTGCACGAACAGGTGGTGATGTCCTTGGGCGGCGACTTGGGGCAGGTGGGTGACGGTCAGCACCTGGCCGCGCTCACCGAGGCGGCGCAACAGCTGGCCGACAATCTCCGCGGTCGGGCCGCCGATACCCACGTCGACTTCATCGAACACCAGCGTCGGTACGCGGGATGTCTGCGCGGTGATCACCTGAATCGCCAGGCTGATGCGTGATAGTTCACCCCCGGATGCGACTTTGGCCAGTGCGCGCAGGGGCTGGCCCGGGTTGGCGCTGACCAGGAACTCGACCTGCTCCAGGCCGTAGGGCATCAGTTCGCCTTCGGCTGCAGGCTTGAGTTGCACGCTGAATCTGCCGCCTGGCATACCCAGTCTTTGAATCTCTACCTCGACAGCGCTGGCCAGCTGTTCGGCCGCGGCCTGGCGCATGCGGCTGAGTTCTCCGGCTTTTTCTTCGTAGTGCCGAGCGTAGGCCGCCAGTTCTTCACCGAGGCGCTCGACTGCTTCGTCGTCGGCGTTCAGCACTTCTAGCTCCTCCAGCAGCTGCTGGTGCAGGTTGGGCAGTTCGGTCGGTTGCACGCGGTGCTTGCGAGCGAGGGTGTAGATGGTATCCAGCCGCTCTTCCAGCATCTGCTGGCGCTCCGGATCGGCGTCGAAGTGATCGACGAAGCGGTTCAGCTCGCCGATCGCCTCTTCGACCTGAATCTGCGCGCTCGCCAGCAGATTGACTGCTTCGCTCAGGGCTTGAGGTTGGTTCTGGAAGGCGCTCAGACGCTGCAGGCTGCTGGTCAGTGCCGACAGCACGTTGCCGGCATCGCTCTCGCTGCACAGCTCCATGACTTGGCGGCAGGCGCCGAGCAACTGCTCAGCATTGGCCAGGTTCTTGTGTTCGCGCTCGAGTTGCTCCAGTTCGTTCTCGCCCAGCGCCAGGTTCTCCAGCTCTTCCAGCTGGTAGCTGAGCAATTGGTGGCGTGCGCGCTGTTCGTCGCCACTGTTGCTCAGGCGTTCCAGGGTCTGTCGCGTCTGCCGCCAGCGCTGGGCGGCCAGCTGGACCTGTCGCGCCAGCTCCTGGTTGCCGCTGTACTCATCGAGCAGGCGCCGATGGGTGTCGATCTTCAGCAGGGATTGATGCTCATGCTGGCTGTGGATATCGATAAGCAGCTCGCCCAGCGACTTGAGGTCGCTCTGCGGACAAGGGGTGCCGTTGATGTAGCCGCGGGAACGACCTTCGGCGGTGATGACGCGGCGCAGGATGCAGGGCCCGTCATGGTCCATGTCGCGCTCCGCGAGCCAGGCGCGGGCGTCGGGAATATCGTCCAGGTCGAAGCTGGCAAGAATGTCGGCCTTGTCGGCGCCGATGCGCACCACGCTGCTGTCGGCCCGGTCGCCCAACGTCAGGCCGAGGGCATCGAGCATGATCGACTTGCCTGCGCCGGTTTCTCCGCTGATGACGCTCATGCCGCGTTTCAGCTCGAGGTCGAGGTGCTCGACGATGGCGTAGTTGTGGACCGATAGATGAACCAGCATGGCAAGGGCTCCCGATTTGCGTGGCTGGGTATTTATACAGTGGTTTTCCTGGGCGCTACAAGCGTTGAAGGATGAATGTGCGGTTGCTCGTCATTTCGCTGGGCGCTCTTCGCTTTCCGCCCTTGAAGCCTGTTTTCGCGCCCCCATATAGCGGCACAAGCGCGGGTTTGCTGCCCGCTGATCGTATAGAGAGGAGGACCTATGGCCGACGAGCAGAACCTGGATAACCAGAACCCGGAAGCGCCCGAGCACTCGGAAGCGGACGTAGCCGAGGATCTGGCCGCCCGCGTGCAGTCGCTGGAAGAGCAGCTGGCCGCTGCGCAGGACCAGTCACTGCGCGTTGCGGCTGAGCTGCAGAACATCCGCCGGCGCGCCGAGCAGGATGTGGAAAAGGCGCACAAGTTCGCCCTGGAAAAGTTTGCCGGTGATCTGCTTGCCGTTGCCGACAGTCTCGAGCGTGGCCTTGAGCTGTCCAGTGCTGATGACGAAGCGGTCAAGCCCATGCGTGAGGGCGTCGAGCTGACCCTCAAGCTGCTTCAGGACACGCTGGCGCGTCACCAGCTCGAGCAGCTCGATCCGCATGGCGAGCCGTTCAATCCTGAGCATCACCAAGCCATGGCCATGGAAGAAAGCACCCATGTCGAGCCGGGCAGCGTGCTTAAGGTGTTCCAGAAAGGTTACCTACTCAACGGTCGCCTGCTGCGTCCGGCGATGGTCGTCGTCAGCAAGGCGCCTGCCGATGTGCCGCCTTCGATTGATGAGAAGGCTTGAAATCCGGTTGCCGACCCCCATCTGGTAGCCAAGCGTTTTTGTGTTACCCGCAGCCGGTAAAACAGGCGCGGACCAATCGAAATTTGGAGAGCGAATTAAATGGGCAAGATCATCGGTATCGACCTGGGAACCACCAACTCCTGCGTCTCGATTCTGGAAAACGGCAAGGCCAAGGTAATTGAAAATGCCGAAGGCGGCCGTACCACTCCGTCGATCATCGCGTACGCGAACGACGGCGAAATTCTGGTTGGTCAGTCGGCCAAGCGCCAGGCAGTGACCAACCCGCACAACACCCTGTATGCGGTGAAGCGTCTGATCGGTCGTCGCTTTGACGAAGACGTCGTGCAGAAAGACATTCAGATGGTCCCTTACAAGATCGTCAAGGCCGACAACAGCGACGCCTGGGTCGAGGTGAATGGCCAGAAAATGGCGCCGCCGCAGATCTCCGCTGAAATCCTGAAGAAGATGAAGAAGACCGCCGAGGACTACCTCGGTGAGCCGGTGACCGAGGCGGTGATCACCGTTCCGGCCTACTTCAACGACAGCCAGCGTCAGGCCACCAAGGATGCCGGTCGTATCGCCGGTCTGGATGTCAAGCGCATCATCAACGAGCCGACCGCGGCTGCGCTGGCATACGGCATGGACAAGGCCAAGGGCGACCACACCGTGATCGTCTATGACCTGGGTGGCGGCACCTTCGACGTGTCGGTGATCGAGATCGCTGAAGTCGATGGCGAGCATCAATTCGAAGTATTGGCCACCAACGGTGACACCTTCCTCGGTGGTGAGGACTTCGACATTCGCCTGATCGACTACCTCGTCGACGAGTTCAAGAAAGAAACCGGCATGAACCTCAAGGGTGATCCGCTGGCGATGCAGCGCCTGAAGGAAGCAGCAGAGAAGGCCAAGATCGAGCTGTCCTCCAGTCAGCAGACCGACGTCAACCTGCCATACATCACCGCAGACTCGACCGGTCCTAAGCACCTGAACGTGAAGATCTCCCGGGCCAAGCTGGAAGCGCTGGTCGAGGATCTGGTGCAGCGCACCATCGAGCCTTGCCGAATCGCGTTGAAGGATGCCGGTGTCGACGTTTCGAAGATCGACGACGTGATCCTGGTTGGTGGCCAGACCCGCATGCCGCTGGTGCAGCAGAAGGTTGCCGAATTCTTCGGTAAGGAAGCACGCAAGGACGTCAACCCGGACGAAGCCGTCGCCATGGGTGCTGCCATTCAGGGCGCGGTCCTGGCCGGTGACGTCAAGGACGTGCTGCTGCTCGACGTATCGCCGCTGACCCTGGGTATCGAAACCCTGGGCGGCGTGATGACTCCGCTGATCGAGAAGAACACCACCATCCCGACCAAGAAGTCGCAGGTGTTCTCCACTGCCGACGACAACCAGAGCGCCGTGACCATTCACGTGCTGCAGGGCGAGCGCAAGCAGGCTACGCAGAACAAGTCGCTGGGCCGCTTCGACCTGGCCGAGATTCCGCCGGCACCGCGTGGCATGCCGCAGATCGAGGTCACCTTCGACATCGACGCCAACGGCATCCTGCACGTGTCCGCCAAGGACAAGGCCACCGGCAAGCAGCAGTCCATCGTGATCAAGGCCAACTCCGGTCTGTCCGAGGAGGAAATCGAGCAGATGGTCCGCGATGCCGAGGCGAATGCCGAGGAAGACCGCAAGTTCGAGGAGTTGGCCACCGCACGTAACCAGGGCGACCAGCTGGTGCACGCCACTCGCAAGATGCTCACCGAAGCCGGCGACAAGGCCAGCGACGATGACAAGGCGGCCATCGAGAAGGCGCTTGGCGAGCTGGAAGTGGCCATCAAGGGCGACGACAAGGCTGAAATCGAAGCGAAGATCGCGGCGGTTTCCCAGGCTTCAACCCCGGTCGCGCAGAAGATGTACGCCGAGCAGGCCCAGGCTGGTGAAGGTCAGTCGCCAGATGAGCAGGGCAAGCCGGGCGACGACGTGGTCGACGCCGAGTTCGAAGAGGTCAAGGACAACAAGTAAGCCCTGGCTTGCTTCCGCTCCAGCCCGTCCCGACATCGTTCGGGCGGGCCCGACCGCTGCGCGGGGGCTTGCTCCCGCGTCGGCGTGTCTGGAAGGCATGAATTTGAGGGTTCAGGATAGTTATGGCCAAACGCGATTTTTATGAGGTGCTGGGCGTCGAGCGCGGCGTCAGCGAGGCAGAGCTGAAAAAAGCTTACCGGCGCCTTGCGATGAAGCATCACCCGGACCGCAATCCGGGGGACAAGGCGGCTGAAGACGCCTTCAAGGAGGCCAATGAGGCCTACGAAGTACTTTCCGATCCGAGCAAACGTGCTGCCTACGATCAGTACGGCCACGCCGGTGTCGATCCGCAGATGGGTGCTGGGGCAGCCGGTGCCGGTTACGGTGGTGCGAACTTCTCCGATATCTTCGGCGACGTGTTCAGCGATTTCTTCAGCGGCGGCCGCGGCGGCGGCCGTGGCGGCGCACAGCGTGGCAGCGATCTGCGCTACACGCTCGAACTCGACTTGGAAGAGGCGGTGCGCGGCACCACCGTGACTATCCGCGTGCCGACGCTGGTTGAGTGCAAGACCTGCGATGGCTCCGGTGCGAAGAAGGGCACCAGCCCGGTGACCTGTACCACCTGTGGCGGTATCGGTCAGGTGCGCATGCAGCAGGGCTTCTTCTCGGTGCAGCAGACCTGCCCGCGCTGCCACGGCAGCGGCAAGATGATTTCCGATCCGTGCGGCAGCTGCCATGGGCAGGGGCGCGTCGAAGAACAGAAGACACTCTCGGTCAAGGTGCCGCCGGGTGTCGATACCGGTGATCGCATTCGTCTGTCTGGCGAAGGCGAGGCGGGCACTCAGGGTGGCCCGGCCGGCGATCTGTATGTGGTGGTCAATGTGCGCGAGCACGCGATCTTCCAGCGCGATGGCAAACATTTGTATTGCGAAGTACCGATCAGCTTTGCCGATGCCGCGTTGGGTGGCGAGCTGGAAGTGCCGACCCTGGATGGCCGCGTCAAGCTGAAGATTCCTGAGGGTACCCAGACCGGCAAGCAGTTCCGCTTGCGTGGCAAGGGGGTCGCGCCGGTGCGCGGTGGTGCGGCGGGCGATCTGCTGTGTCGGGTCGCGGTGGAGACGCCGGTCAACCTGAGCAAGCGTCAGCGTGAGATGCTCGAGGAGTTTCGCGGCACGCTGCAGGGGGACACCTCGCATTCCCCCAAGGCCAGTGGCTGGTTCGAAGGTGTGAAGCGCTTTTTCGGTGATGTATGACAAGGGCCTATGGGTGGAGGATGACAGGCTTCGTGCCTGCGTCCTCCGCTTGAAGCCTGCAGCCTGGAGCTGAATTGATGCGACGTATTGCAGTGACCGGCGCCGCCGGGCGTATGGGCAAGACCTTGATCGAGGCGGTGCAGCAGACCAGTGGTGCCGCCGGCCTGACGGCGGCCATCGATCGTCCGGACAGCACTCTGGTGGGTGCCGATGCCGGCGAGCTGGCAGCCATCGGTCGTCTGGGCGTGCCGCTGACCGGTGAGCTCGTCAGGGCCATTGATGAGTTCGACGTGCTGATCGATTTCACCCATCCTTCGGTGACCCTGAAGAATCTGGAAGTCTGCCGGCGCGCCGGCAAGGCGATGGTGATCGGTACCACCGGATTCTCGCCTGACGAGAAGGAGCGTCTCGTTGCGGCGGCCAGGGACATCCCGATCGTCTTTGCCGCCAACTTCAGTGTCGGCGTCAATCTGTGCCTCAAGCTGCTGGATACGGCAGCGCGGGTATTAGGTGACGACGTGGATATCGAGATCATCGAAGCGCATCACCGGCACAAGGTGGACGCACCTTCTGGTACCGCACTGCGCATGGGTGAAGTCGTCGCCGAGGCGCTCGGGCGTGACCTTCAGAAGGTTGCGGTATATGGACGTGAGGGGCAAACCGGTGCGCGTCAGCGCGACACCATAGGCTTCGCTACCGTCCGTGCCGGCGACGTGGTCGGTGATCACACAGTGTTGTTCGCCGCCGATGGTGAGCGCGTGGAAATCACCCACAAGGCCTCCAGCCGCATGACCTTCGCCAAGGGCGCCGTACGTGCCGCGCTATGGCTGGACGAGAAGCCGGCAGGTCTTTACGACATGCAGGATGTGCTCGGTCTGAAATGATTCGCTGCGTCGGCTGGCAGCGTCGCGCCCCGTTCGAGTGCGTTTGCCGGCTATTTTGGCTGGACCCGAAAGGCGGTTTTATGTAAGCTTCCCGCTTTAGTGTGTCCACTAAAAGTTGCGCAGAAATGAATCAAACAAAAAGCGGGATGACCTTCACACGTCATCCCGCTTTTTTACAATCTGCGTCTGCTCCAGCCTTGATCTACGGGAGGTCTCTTGACTAAGCCAGCCCTTACGCCAGCCATTCTGGCTCTTGCCGATGGCAGCATCTTTCGCGGCGAATCCATCGGCGCCGATGGGCAAACCATTGGTGAGGTGGTGTTCAACACCGCCATGACCGGCTATCAGGAAATCCTCACCGATCCTTCCTACGCCAAGCAGATCGTAACCCTGACCTATCCTCATGTCGGCAACACTGGTACCACGCCGGAGGATGCCGAGTCCTGGAAGGTCTGGGCTGCGGGTCTGGTTATTCGTGACCTGCCGCTGATTTCCAGCAACTGGCGCGACAAGCAACCCCTGCCTGACTACCTCAAAGCCAATGGCACCGTTGCCATCGCCGGCATCGATACTCGTCGCCTGACCCGTATCCTGCGTGAGAAGGGTGCGCAGAACGGCTGCATCCTGGCTGGTAGCGACGCGACCGAAGAGAAAGCGCTGGAGCTGGCGCGCAGCTTCCCCGGCCTCAAGGGCATGGATCTGGCGAAGGAAGTCAGCGTCAAGGAGCGTTACGAGTGGCGCTCCAGTGTCTGGTGCCTGAAGGATGACGGCCATGCCGAGATTCCCGCCAGCGAGCTGCCCTACCATGTCGTCGCCTTTGATTACGGCGTGAAGTACAACATCCTGCGCATGCTGGTCGCCCGCGGTTGCCGCGTCACCGTGCTTCCGGCACAGACGCCTGCCAGCGAAGCCCTGGCGCTGAACCCGGACGGTATCTTCCTGGCCAACGGCCCGGGTGACCCCGAGCCTTGCGACTACGCGATCAAGGCGATCCAGCAAGTGCTCGAAACCGACATCCCGGTGTTCGGCATCTGCCTTGGTCACCAGTTGCTGGCGCTCGCCTCCGGCGCCACGACCGTGAAGATGCCCAACGGCCACCACGGTGCGAACCACCCGGTTCAGGATCTGAAGACCGGTGTGGTGATGATCACCAGTCAGAACCATGGCTTTGCCGTGGACGAAGCTAGTCTGCCGGCCAATGTGCGTGCGACACACAAGTCGCTGTTCGATGGCACCCTGCAGGGCATCGAGCGCACCGACAAGGTTGCCTTCAGCTTCCAGGGTCACCCCGAAGCGAGCCCGGGGCCGCATGACGTCGCGCCGCTGTTCGACCGTTTCATCGAAGCCATGGCCAAACGACAGTAACGAGTCGTCTTGAGAGTGTAGCGAGCGCGGTCTGGGCAAGGCGCCCGGAACGCAACGACGAGACAGTACAGGTAGTACGGCGAGGAAGTGAGTACCGCGCAACGCAGCCCAGGCGGCGCGCAGTAACTCTCAAGATGACTTGCCGACTGACCTAAGGATTCGAGTAACGAAAATGCCAAAACGTACAGATATCAAAAGCATCCTCATCCTCGGCGCCGGCCCCATCGTCATCGGCCAGGCGTGCGAGTTCGATTACTCCGGCGCTCAGGCCTGCAAGGCGCTTAAGGAGGAAGGCTTCCGCGTCATCCTGGTGAATTCCAACCCGGCGACCATCATGACCGACCCGGCCATGGCTGACGCCACCTACATCGAGCCGATCAAATGGGCCACCGTGGCCAAGATCATCGAGAAGGAGCGTCCGGACGCACTGCTGCCGACCATGGGTGGTCAGACTGCGCTGAACTGCGCGCTGGACCTGGAAAAGCACGGCATTCTGGAGAAGTTCGGCGTCGAGATGATCGGTGCCAACGCCGACACCATCGACAAGGCCGAAGACCGTTCGCGCTTCGACAAGGCGATGAAGGACATCGGTCTTGCCTGTCCGGTATCCGGCATCGCGCACAACATGGAAGAAGCCTACGGCGTGCTCGACAAGGTCGGCTTCCCCTGCATCATTCGACCGTCGTTCACCATGGGTGGCACCGGCGGCGGCATCGCCTATAACCGTGAAGAGTTCGAAGAGATCTGCGCCCGCGGCCTGGACCTTTCACCGACCAGTGAGCTGCTGATCGACGAGTCGCTGATCGGTTGGAAGGAATACGAGATGGAGGTGGTCCGCGACAAGAAGGACAACTGCATCATCGTCTGCTCCATCGAGAACTTCGATCCGATGGGCGTGCACACCGGCGACTCGATCACCGTCGCGCCGGCCCAGACCCTGACCGACAAGGAATACCAGATCCTGCGTAACGCCTCGCTGGCGGTGCTGCGCGAGATCGGCGTGGAAACTGGTGGCTCCAACGTGCAGTTCGGCATTTGTCCAGATACCGGCCGCATGGTGGTGATCGAGATGAACCCGCGGGTGTCGCGTTCCTCGGCGCTGGCATCCAAGGCCACAGGCTTCCCGATCGCCAAGATCGCGGCGAAGCTGGCTGTGGGTTACACCCTCGACGAACTGCAGAACGACATCACTGGCGGTCGCACGCCTGCGTCTTTCGAGCCGGCCATCGACTACGTCGTGACCAAGGTGCCGCGCTTTGCCTTCGAGAAATTCCCCAAGGCCGACGCGCGCTTGACTACTCAGATGAAGTCGGTCGGTGAGGTCATGGCGATCGGTCGCACCTTCCAGGAATCCATGCAGAAAGCGCTGCGTGGCCTGGAAGTCGGCGCAACTGGTTTCGATCCGAAACTGAATCTGGCTGACGCCGAGGCCGAGAGCACCCTCAAACGCGAACTGACGGTGCCGGGCGCCGATCGCATCTGGTATGTCGCCGACGCCTTCCGTGCCGGCAAGAGCGTCGAAGATGTGTTCGCGCTGACCAAGATCGATCCTTGGTTCCTGGTGCAGATCGAGGATCTGGTCAAGGATGAAGAGCACGTCAAGACGCTGGGCCTGTCCAGCATCGACCGCGATCTGATGTACAAGCTCAAGCGCAAGGGTTTTTCCGACGCGCGTCTGGCCAAGCTGTTGGGCGTCACCGAGAAGAACCTGCGCAGCCACCGTCACAAGCTCAAGGTGCTGCCGGTCTACAAGCGCGTCGACACCTGCGCCGCCGAGTTCGCTACCGATACGGCCTACATGTATTCGACCTACGAGGAAGAGTGCGAGGCCAACCCGTCGGGCCGCGACAAGATCATGATCCTGGGTGGCGGCCCCAACCGTATCGGACAGGGCATCGAGTTCGACTACTGCTGTGTGCACGCCGCGCTGGCCATGCGTGAAGACGGTTACGAGACCATCATGGTCAACTGCAACCCAGAAACCGTCTCCACCGACTACGACACGTCCGACCGCCTGTACTTCGAGCCGGTAACCCTGGAAGACGTGCTGGAAATCGTCCGTGTCGAGCAGCCCAAGGGCGTGATTGTGCAGTATGGCGGGCAGACCCCGCTGAAGATCTGCCGTGCGTTGGAAGAGGCGGGTGTACCGATCATCGGCACCAGTCCGGATGCGATCGACCGCGCCGAAGACCGTGAACGCTTCCAACAGATGGTGCAGCGTCTGAATCTGCGTCAGCCGCAGAACGCCACGGCGCGTAGTGAGGAGGAAGCCATCGCTGCGTCCAAGGCGATCGGCTACCCGCTGGTGGTGCGCCCCTCTTACGTGCTGGGCGGCCGGGCGATGGAGATCGTCTACGAGGAAGAGGAACTCAAGCGCTATATGCGTGAAGCGGTCCAGGTGTCCAACGACAGCCCGGTGCTGCTGGATCACTTCCTCAACTGCGCCATCGAAGTGGATATCGACGCGGTCTGCGACGGTACTGACGTCGTCATCGGCGGCATCATGCAGCACATCGAGCAGGCCGGTGTCCACTCCGGTGACTCGGCCTGCTCGCTTCCGGCCTACTCGTTGCCGCAGCATATTCAGGACGAGATTCGTGACCAGGTGCGCAAGATGGCCCTGGAGCTCGACGTGATAGGCCTGATGAACGTACAGATGGCCGTGCAGGGCGAAGATATCTACGTGCTCGAGGTCAATCCGCGTGCTTCGCGTACCGTGCCGTTCGTTTCCAAGTGCATTGGCGAGTCGCTGGCCAAGGTTGCGGCGCGCGTGATGGCTGGCAAGACACTGAAGGAAATCGGCTTCACTCGCGAAATCATCCCGACCTACTACAGCGTCAAGGAGGCGGTATTCCCGTTCGCCAAGTTCCCCGGCGTCGATACCATCCTCGGTCCGGAGATGAAGTCCACCGGTGAGGTGATGGGCGTAGGCGACAGCTTTGCCGAAGCCTTTGCCAAGGCCCAGCTGGGCGCTAGCGAAATCCTGCCGACCTCGGGTTGCGCGTTCCTCAGCGTGCGCGAAGACGACAAGCCTTACGTCGAACAGGTCGCTCGTGATCTGGTCGGGCTCGGTTTCGAGGTGGTGGCCACCGCCGGCACCGCGCGGATCATCGAGGCGGCCGGACTGCCGGTGCGCCGTGTGAACAAGGTGACCGAAGGCCGTCCGCACGTGGTCGACATGATCAAGAATGACGAAGTCACGTTGGTCATCAACACTACCGAAGGCCGTCAGTCCATCGCCGATTCGTATTCCATTCGGCGCAACGCCCTGCAGCACAAGATCTGCATCACCACCACTATCGCGGGTGGCCAGGCGATCTGTGAGGCGCTCAAGTTCGGTCCCGAGAAGACCGTGCGCCGCTTGCAGGATCTCCATGCAGGAATCAAGGCATGACAAAATTTCCAATGACCATCCAGGGCGCTCGCGCCCTGGAAGACGAACTCAAGCATCTGAAGACCGTTTTGCGTCCGCAGATCACCCAGGCGATCGCCGAGGCGCGTGAACTGGGCGATCTCAAGGAGAACGCCGAGTATCATGCTGCGCGTGAGCAGCAGGGCATGGTTGAGGCGCGTATCCGCGACATCGAGGGTCGACTGCAGAACGCCCAGGTGATCGACATCGCCAATATCCCGCCGACTGGCAAGGTAATCTTCGGTACCACTGTGGATATCGCCAATGTCGAGACCGACGAGCAGGTGACCTACCAGATCGTCGGCGACGATGAAGCTGACATCAAGCAGGGCAAGCTTTCGGTCAGTTCGCCGATTGCCCGCGCATTGATCGGCAAGGAAGAAGGTGATGTCGTAGCCGTCAAAACGCCCAGTGGGTTGATCGAGTACGAGATTGTCGAAGTCCGCCACGTCTGACCGACAGCCGGCGCGGGCTGGCATCATCACCTGGCAGCTGGCCCAGACGTTCTGGGTCGGCGGCTTGTGGCTGCTGCAATTTCTGGTCTTGCCTGCCCTTGGGCGCGTCGGGCTGGCACCTTTATTGGTCGATGAGATCGCTGGCAGCCTGAAGCCGCTGCTGGTCGGCTTTGCCGCATTCTGTAGCGCGCTGCAGGCGCTGGTCTTGGTTCAGGTGATGGGGCTGCGCGGCTTGTGGCGTGACGTTCGCGGCCAGCTTTTGCTGACAGTAATGATGCTCGCGGGCAGCCAGTTGTTGATGCGGGCGGGCTGGTTCGACTCGCTCTACTGGGCCAGCTTCAGCTTTCTGGTGATGGCGCTGTGTGGCCTGATGCTGGTCTTGCAGCCCGCTCCGGGACGCGAGTACTGAGCGCGCGGCAGATTGAGTCTGCCGCGCACGATCTCAGGCCTGGAAGCGGTGAATGTTCGAAAGCTGCTTGTTCGGCTTCGGATTCTTGCGGTACACCAGGGCCATCTTGCCGATGGTCTGTACCAGCTCGCACTTGCCGACCTTGCACAGTTCTTCTATCAGCGCGCGGCGGTCTTCACGCTCTGCGAGGCGGAACTGGATCTTGATCAGCTCATGGTCGTTCAGGGCCCGCTCGAGTTCGGCTTGAACGCCTTCGGTCAGTCCGTTCTCGGCTACGATCAGGACCGGTTTTAGATGGTGGCCGATGGATTTGTACTGCTTCTTTTGCTCGTTGGTGAGCGGCATATGTCGACCCTTGCGTCAGAACCTTGGAAACGGCGGCTAGTGTAACCGAGAGGTGCATGACCGCACAGATGAGGCGTCAGCTTGGGGCATGCTGTATCCGTCCGTACCGACAAAAAGTTCTTCTTCGGTGGCTGGGATCGTGCGTCGAATGTCTCTGGATACGCGTCAGATATCAGCTGACGAAAAATCATGCCGGCCTTGTGATTGTCCATACGGCCCCAATATGGGTTGCAGAGTTGCGTCGCGGGGCGCGCTGCTTCAAAAACTGTAGCGAATAGCGCTCGGTGCAAAATGCCATATCTTGCGGTCTATCGTGCAGGCTTCAGTTGAATGGACGGCTCGGTGTTACAAGGGCTAGGCTGTTTCATAGGGTTACAGACCGGCTGCCAGTTCCAGTACGTTGTGTAGTAAGTTAGGCCGAGCAACCAACCGGCCGTCATGCGGCCCGCAGACAACGGGTTTGCTCCAGAGGGTAGTTAATTTGAACGACATGGCAAAAAACCTGATTCTGTGGCTGATCATCGCCGCCGTCCTGGTCACGGTGATGAACAACTTCTCCAGCCCCAGCGAGCCGCAGACGCTGAGCTATTCCGACTTCCTCGAGCAGGTCAAGGAAGGGCGCGTCGAGCGTGTGACGGTCGATGGTTTCGTGATCATCGGCAAGCGCAGCGAAGGCGATACCTTTAAGACCATTCGCCCGGCGATTCAGGACAATGGTCTGATCGGCGATCTGCTCGACAACAACGTGCTGATCGAGGGCAAGCAGCCTGAGCAGCAAAGTATCTGGACCCAGCTTCTCGTTGCCAGCTTCCCGATTCTGGTGATCATCGCTGTATTCATGTTTTTCATGCGGCAGATGCAGGGCGGTGCGGGTGGCAAGGGTGGGCCGATGAGTTTCGGCAAGAGCAAGGCGCGCCTGCTTTCCGAGGATCAGGTCAAGACGACCTTTGCTGACGTCGCCGGCTGCGATGAGGCGAAGGAAGAAGTCCACGAGCTGGTCGAGTTCCTGCGTGATCCTGGCAAGTTTCAACGTCTCGGCGGTCGCATTCCGCGTGGTGTGCTGATGGTCGGCCCGCCCGGCACTGGTAAGACGCTGCTGGCCAAGGCGATTGCAGGTGAAGCCAAGGTGCCGTTCTTCACCATTTCCGGTTCGGATTTCGTCGAGATGTTCGTTGGTGTCGGTGCCAGTCGTGTCCGCGACATGTTCGAGCAGGCGAAGAAGCACGCGCCGTGCATCATCTTCATCGACGAGATCGATGCAGTCGGTCGTCATCGTGGCGCAGGTCTCGGTGGTGGGCACGATGAGCGCGAGCAGACCCTCAACCAGTTGCTGGTGGAGATGGACGGTTTCGAGATGAACGACGGGATCATCGTCATTGCGGCGACCAACCGTCCCGATGTGCTCGATCCTGCGCTTCTTCGTCCAGGGCGTTTCGACCGTCAGGTTGTAGTCGGCCTGCCGGATATTCGTGGTCGCGAACAGATCCTGAAGGTGCACATGCGCAAGGTGCCGATCAGCGAGAACGTCGAGCCGGGTGTAATTGCGCGGGGCACTCCGGGCTTCTCCGGTGCGGATCTCGCCAATCTGGTCAACGAGGCTTCGCTGTTTGCCGCGCGCTCCAACAAGCGCATCGTCGAAATGCGTGAGTTCGAGCTGGCCAAGGACAAGATCATGATGGGCGCCGAGCGCAAGTCAATGGTCATGTCCGAGAAGGAAAAGCTCAACACTGCTTACCACGAAGCAGGTCATGCCATCGTCGGGCGCGTGGTCCCCGAGCATGATCCTGTATACAAGGTTTCCATCATTCCACGCGGTCGAGCGCTAGGCGTCACCATGTTCCTGCCGGAGGAGGATCGTTACAGCCTGTCAAAGCGGGCGTTGATCAGTCAGATCTGCTCCTTGTTCGGAGGACGGATTGCGGAAGAGATGACGCTGGGCTTCGAGGGTGTCACCACGGGTGCGTCGAACGACATCATGCGCGCCACGCAGTTGGCGCGGAACATGGTGACCAAGTGGGGCTTGTCGGAGAAGCTTGGCCCGTTGATGTATGCCGAAGAAGAAGGCGAGGTGTTTCTCGGTCGCAGTGCCGGCAGCCAGCATTCCAATGTGTCCGGTGAAACCGCGCGGCTGATCGATGAAGAGGTCCGCAGCATCATCGACCACTGCTACGGAACGGCCAAGCAGATCTTGACCGATAATCGCGACAAGCTGGATGTGATGGCCGAAGCCTTGATGAAGTACGAGACCATCGATGCGCCGCAGATCGACGACATCATGGCTGGGCGCACACCTCGAGAGCCGCGTGATTGGGAGGGCGGCTCGGGCGCGTCCGGTACGCCAGTCGTGCCTGATGATAGTCGCCCGCAAACCCCGATCGGTGGTCCTGCCGGCGAGCATTGACGGCATGCGTAAGCCGATGACTGCATCGGGCGCGTGAAAATCGGAGTACACCAGAAGGGGCGCATAAGGCGCCCCTTCTGGTGTAAATTGTCCAGCCCGCTGCGCCATGGTGGTGCAGCTGGTGTGGGGCGCCTGTTCAGGGTGTCCGGCCTGAAAGCTCAAGGCTCGTAAATGACCGAATCTCTTTCCCCCGCTCGGCTGGTATGTGGCAGCCGGGTTCTCGATCTTTCCCGTCCTCATGTGATGGGGATTCTCAATGTCACACCCGATTCTTTCTCTGATGGTGGTCGCTTTGCCGAGCGCGAGGCAGCCCTTCGGCATGCCGAAGCAATGGCCGTGGCTGGGGCTACGCTGATCGATGTTGGTGGCGAGTCTACGCGCCCTGGCGCGCGCGCCGTCTCGCCGACCGAGGAGCTGGAGCGGGTCGCACCGATCGTAGAGATGATCGCGCGGGAGCTCGACGTGGTCGTTTCGGTGGATACGTCCACGCCCGCAGTCATCCGCGAGTGTGCGAGGCTGGGCGCTGGGCTGATCAACGACGTGCGCTCGCTGCAGCGCGACGGTGCGCTGGATGCCGCGGCTGACGCTGGCCTGCCGGTCTGCCTCATGCACATGCGCGGCGAGCCAGGTGATATGCAGAGGGATCCCCGCTACGACGACGTTGTGGAGGAGGTTTGTTCGTTTCTTGACCAGCGAATGGGTGCGTGTGCTGCGGCGGGAATCCCGCTCGATCGCATCGTCCTAGATCCCGGCTTCGGCTTCGCCAAGACGCTGAACCATAATCTTGTGCTGTTCAGGCGTATGGAGGTACTGCATCGGCTGGGTCGGCCATTGCTGGTCGGTGTCTCGCGCAAGAGCATGATCGGGGCCGTGCTGGGTCGGCCAGTTGATGAGCGCTTGTACGGCAGTCTGGCTTTGGCGGCGCTCGCCGTAGGCAAGGGCGCGCAAATTGTGCGCGTTCATGACGTTGCCGAGACGGTTGATGTAGTTCGAATGATTGCTGCAGTGCAGGCGGCGCAATAGGGAAGGCACCATGACTAGAAAATACTTCGGTACCGATGGCATCCGTGGGCACGTCGGGCAGGCTCCGATCACCCCGGACTTCATGCTCAAGCTGGGCTGGGCGGCTGGCATGGCCTTTCGCAAGCAGGGAAAGTGCCGGATTCTGATCGGAAAGGACACGCGTATTTCGGGCTACATGTTCGAGTCAGCATTGCAGGCGGGCTTGTCGGCGGCTGGCGCGGACGTACTGTTGCTTGGGCCTATGCCGACGCCCGCAGTCGCCTATCTGACGCGTACCTTCCATGCTGAGGCGGGTATTGTGATCAGCGCCTCGCACAATCCGCATCACGATAACGGAATCAAGTTCTTTTCCGGTCGCGGCACCAAGCTTCCTGATGAAGTGGAGCTGATGATCGAGGAGTTGATCGATGCGCCGATGACCGTGGTCGACTCGGCACAGCTTGGCAAGGCATCCCGCATCAATGACGCGGCTGGCCGTTATATCGAGTTCTGCAAGAGCAGCGTGCCAACCAGCACTGATTTCTCCGGGTTGAAGCTGGTGATCGACTGCGCGCATGGCGCGACCTACAAGGTTGCTCCCAGCGTGTTCCGTGAGCTGGGCGCCGAGGTGGTGGTTATAGGTGCGCAGCCGGACGGTCTGAACATCAATGCCGATGTTGGCTCCACTCATGTCGGGCAGCTGCAGAAGGCGGTTGTCGATAATGGCGCGGATCTGGGCATAGCCTTCGATGGCGACGGTGACAGGGTGATGATGGTCGACCACACCGGTGCGGTCGTGGATGGCGACGAACTGCTTTACATCATCGCGACTGATTTGCAGGAGCGAGATCGGTTGGCTGGCGGCGTTGTCGGCACGCTGATGAGTAACCTGGGGCTTGAGCTTGCCTTGAAAGCGCGGGAGATACCGTTCACCCGCGCCAAGGTGGGAGATCGCTACGTGATCGCGGAGATGCTTGAGCGTGGCTGGGCATTGGGTGGTGAAAACTCCGGGCATATTGTCTGTGCGCAGCACACCACCACGGGCGATGCGATCATCGCGGCGTTGCAGGTGGTGCTGGCGCTTCGTCGGCGCGGCCAGACGCTCGCGCAGGAGCGACTGGCTTGGCACAAGTGCCCTCAGGTGCTGATCAACGTGCGCTTTTCTGGCGAGCGCGATCCAATTTCGCATCCTAGCGTGCAAGCTGCTTGCGACAGTGTTACCGAGCGCATGGGTGGTCGTGGCCGCGTGCTTTTGCGCAAGTCCGGGACCGAGCCGCTGGTGCGTGTCATGGTTGAAGGCGATGACGAAAGTCAGGTGCGTGGCATGGCTGAGGAGCTGGCGAAGATCGTTACCGAAGTTTGTGCGTAATCGCGCTTGCCAGGGCGTTTGCTGTTGAGTAACATCTGCGCCCACTTTGACCGATGAGGTAAAGCATGCGTCGCCCCATGGTAGCTGGTAACTGGAAAATGAACGGTACCCGCGCTAGCGTCGCAGAGCTTGTCGAGTCTCTCCGGATGCAGGTTTTGCCTGCGGATATCGAGATTGCGGTGTTTCCCTCCGCTGTGCATGTCTCTCAGGTTCTGGATGGTGTTGATGGTGAGCATGTTGCCGTCGGTACCCAGGATTGTGCGGCGCAGAATGGCTTCGGGGCGTTGACCGGTGAGGTTTCGGCTGAGCAGTTCGCTGATTTCGGTTGTAAGTGGGTTCTGGTTGGTCACTCCGAACGTCGCCTGTTGTTGGGTGAGACGGACGAAGTGGTCAGTCGCAAGTTTTCGGCAGCGCAGGTGGGTGGTCTTAAGCCTGTGTTGTGCCTGGGTGAGACGCTTGAAGAGCGACGGGCAGGCAAGACGCTCGAAGTGGTTGGGCGTCAGTTGGCGCGAGTGCTGGATGACCGTGGTGTCGCCGCATTCGAGTCGGCGGTTATTGCTTACGAGCCTGTTTGGGCGATTGGTAGTGGCTTGACCGCAACGCCTGAGCAGGCGCAGGAAGTGCATGCTGCCATTCGAGAGCAGTTGTCGCGTCATGATGGCCGCATCGCTGAAGGCGTAAGGCTTCTGTACGGCGGCAGCGTCAAGGCGGAGAATGCCGCTGAGCTATTCGCAATGGCGGATATTGATGGGGGGCTGGTTGGCGGGGCCTCTCTGAAAGCGGATGAATTTGGTGCGATTTGTCGCGCCGCGGGGAACTGAACAGATGTTGCAGACTGTCGTGATTGTGGTGCATCTGCTGGTTGCTCTAGGTGTTGTTGCGCTGGTGCTGCTGCAGCAGGGCAAGGGTGCAGATGCTGGTGCTTCGTTCGGTTCGGGTGCTTCGGCAACTGTTTTCGGAAGCCAAGGTTCTGCTACCTTTTTGAGCCGGCTTACTGCTATACTCGCCGGCGTTTTTTTCGTGACCAGTCTGGGTTTGGCGTTCTTCGCGAAACAACAGGCTGATCAGTTGTCCCAGGCGGGGCTGCCGGATCCAGCTGTGCTGGAAGTGCCGGCCAGCAAGCCAGCAGTCGAAGACGTCCCTGTGCTCGATCAGCGCAAGTCGGCGGATGCTGCTGGCGATCTCCCTGAGGTGGAGGAAGGGCAATAAGGTTTTTGCCGAGGTGGTGGAATTGGTAGACACGCTACCTTGAGGTGGTAGTGGCCATAGGCTGTAGGGGTTCGAGTCCCCTCCTCGGTACCAAACAAGCAGGCCCGCCTAGTGCGGGCTTTCTTGTGTTTAAGGGTTTCGGTTGACCTGTATTAGGCATGGGTCGTATAATTCGTGCCCAGTTTGACGCGGGGTGGAGCAGTCTGGTAGCTCGTCGGGCTCATAACCCGAAGGTCGTTGGTTCAAATCCAGCCCCCGCAACCAGTCAATAAAGAGCCCCTGTACAGGGGCTTTTTATTAGCTTGAGGCCAGGTCGCCGGCATTTACAGGCGGTCAAAGGGATGGGCGTTTCGCCCATTTTTCATTTGTACAGCATGCGCGAGGGACTTCGATGTCGAGCAAGCTAGAACAGTTGCAGGCCTTGTTGGCCCCGGTGGTTGAGGCGCTTGGCTATCAGTGCTGGGGTATTGAGTTCATTTCCCAGGGGCGGCATTCACTGTTGCGTGTCTATATCGACCATGCCGATGGCATCCTCATCGACGATTGCGAGAAAGTCAGTCGTCAATTGAGCGGTGTGCTCGATGTGGAAGATCCAATCAGCGTGGACTACACCCTTGAGGTTTCTTCTCCTGGCATGGATCGGCCGCTGTTCACGATCGAACAGTACACGGCCCATATCGGTGATCAGGTAAAAATAAAGCTGCGCTCGCCCTTCGAGGGCAGGCGCAATTTCCAGGGTCTTCTCCGTGGGGTGGAAGAGCAGGATGTCGTGGTGCAGGTGGACGACCATGAGTACCTGCTGCCGATCGACATGATCGATAAGGCCAACATCATTCCCCGTTTTGACTGAGAACGGATCCCGCGGAACCCAATGGATTGCGAAAGGCGAGGCGTACGATGAGCAAAGAAGTACTGCTGGTTGTGGAGTCGGTGTCCAATGAAAAGGGCGTACCGGCGAGTGTGATTTTCGAAGCGCTTGAGCTGGCCTTGGCCACGGCTACCAAGAAGCGCTACGAGGACGAAGTTGATCTGCGTGTAGAAATCAATCGCCAGAACGGCAGTTACGAAACGTTCCGTCGCTGGACCGTGGTCGACGATGAGCATTTCGATGATCCAGCCCATCAGCTGGCGCTCGATCAGGCTCAGGAGCGCAATCCAGACGCCAAGCTCGGTGATGTGTTCGAAGAGAAGATCGAGTCTATCGAATTCGGGCGTATCGCCGCGCAGACCGCCAAACAGGTGATCGTGCAGAAGGTCCGCGAGGCCGAGCGTGCGCAGGTGGTAGAAGCCTACCGCGATCGCCTGGGCGAGATCATTTCCGGTACTGTCAAAAAAGTTACCCGCGACAGCGTAATCGTCGATCTGGGCAACAACGCCGAAGCATTGCTTGCCCGAGAAGACATCATTGCGCGTGAAACTTTCCGCGTCGGTGCCCGTGTTCGCGCACTGCTCAAGGAAATTCGCACTGAGAACCGCGGCCCGCAGTTGATTCTGTCGCGTACTGCGCCGCAGATGCTGATCGAGCTGTTCCGCATCGAAGTGCCAGAAATCGCCGAAGGCCTCATTGAGGTCATGGGTGCGTCGCGTGATCCTGGTTCGCGGGCCAAGATCGCCGTTCGCTCCAAGGACAAGCGCATCGATCCGCAGGGCGCCTGCATCGGCATGCGCGGTTCGCGGGTTCAGGCCGTCTCTGGCGAAATTGGCGGCGAGCGCGTCGATATCGTCCTGTGGGATGAGAACCCGGCTCAGTTTGTCATCAATGCGATGGCTCCGGCTGAAGTGGCCGCGATCATCGTCGACGAAGACGCTCACGCCATGGATATCGCGGTTGCCGAAGACAATCTGGCGCAGGCGATCGGCCGTGGCGGTCAGAATGTGCGTCTGGCCAGTCAGCTTAGTGGTTGGACGCTCAACGTCATGACTGAAGCGGACATCCAGGCCAAGCAGCAGGAAGAAACCGGTGACATCCTGCGCAACTTCATTGATGAGTTGGACGTTGATGAGGAACTTGCACAGGTGCTGGTGGAAGAGGGCTTTACCTCCCTCGAAGAGATTGCCTATGTCCCCATGGAGGAAATGCTTGGCATCGAAGGCTTCGACGAAGACATCGTCAATGAGCTGCGTACGCGGGCCAAAGATCGCCTGCTGACCAAGGCCATCGCCAACGAGGAGAAGCTTGCGGATGCTCAGCCGGCTGAAGATCTGCTGGCACTCGATGGCATGGATAAAGAACTGGCGGTCGAGTTGGCCGTGCGGGGCGTCATCACCCGCGAAGACCTGGCCGAGCAGTCTATAGACGACCTGCTCGACATAGACGGCATCGATGAAGAGCGTGCCGGCAAGCTGATCATGGCCGCCCGAGCCCATTGGTTCGAGTAAGTAATTAGCGGCCTGAGGAGAGAAATGCATGACGCAAGTCACGGTGAAAGAACTGGCCCAGGTGGTCGCCACACCGGTCGAGCGACTGCTTCAGCAGATGCGTGAGGCAGGACTGTCGCACACCAGCGCCGAGCAAGTAGTGACCGATAACGAGAAACAGGCCCTGTTGGCCCATTTGAAAAGCAGCCACGGGGCGAAAGTGGACGAGCCGCGCAAGATCACCTTGCAGCGTAAGACCACTACCAAACTCAAGGTTGGCGGTAGCAAGACCATCAGCGTTGAAGTGCGCAAGAAGAAGACCTTCGTCAAGCGCAGCGCCGAGGAAATCGAAGCCGAACAGCGTCGCGAAGCCGAGGAGCAGCGCGCGGCTGAAGAGGCTGCTCGCCTGAAGGCCGAGCAGGACGCGCGCGAGCGTGCCGAAGAAGAAGCACGCCGTCAGGCTGAGTCGGTCAAGCCTCAGGGCGAGGCCTCTACGCCAGCAGCTGTTGAGCCGGCGATGAGCGCCGAACCTGCACCGGTTGCGGTCGAGCCTGTAGCTCCTGCGCCTGAGCGTAAGAAGGAAGAGCCTCGTCGTGTCGAGAAGCCACGCAGTGATGACGACGAGCGTCGTGATCGCAAGCATGCGCAGCATCGTCCTTCGCTCAAGACCAAGGCTCCGCTGGCGCGTACCGTACGTACCGGTGAAGACGAGGCCGATGGTTTCCGTCGCGGCGGCCGCGGCAAGTCCAAGCTCAAGAAGCGTAATCAGCATGGGTTCCAGAGCCCAACAGGACCTGTAGTGCGCGAAGTGTCGATCGGCGAAACCATCACTGTGGCCGAACTGGCCCAGCAGATGTCGGTGAAAGCGGCCGAAGTCATCAAGTTCATGTTCAAGATGGGCTCGCCCGTCACTATCAACCAGGTGCTGGATCAGGAAACTGCTCAGCTGGTTGCCGAAGAGCTGGGCCACAAGGTCAAGCTGGTCAGCGACAACGCTCTGGAAGAGCAGTTGGCCGAGCTGCTGAAGTTCGAAGGTGAGTCGGTCTCGCGTGCGCCGGTCGTGACCGTGATGGGTCACGTTGACCATGGCAAGACCTCGCTGCTCGACTACATTCGCCGCGCCAAGGTGGCTGTCGGCGAGGCTGGTGGTATCACCCAGCATATCGGTGCCTATCACGTCGAAACCGAGCGTGGCATGGTCACCTTCCTCGACACCCCAGGTCACGCGGCGTTTACCGCCATGCGTGCTCGTGGTGCCAAGGCCACCGACATCGTGATCCTGGTGGTCGCGGCGGATGACGGCGTGATGCCTCAGACGCAGGAAGCCGTCCAGCACGCCAAGGCTGCCGGCGTACCGATCGTGGTCGCGGTGAACAAGATCGACAAGCCGGATGCGAATCCGGACAACATCAAGAACGGCCTGGGCGCGCTCGACGTGATTCCGGAAGAGTGGGGCGGCGACACGCCGTTCATTCCGGTCTCCGCGAAGATGGGTACCGGCGTCGACGAACTGCTCGAAGCCGTTCTGCTGCAGGCCGAGCTCCTCGAGCTCAAGGCAACGCCGTCTGCGCCTGGTCGCGGAGTGGTGGTCGAGTCGCGCCTTGACAAGGGGCGGGGTCCGGTAGCCACCGTGCTGGTTCAGGACGGTACCCTGCGTCAGGGTGACATGGTCCTGTGTGGCGTCAACTTCGGTCGCGTTCGTGCGATGCTCGACGAGAACGGCAAGCCTGTTAAGGAAGCCGGCCCGTCGATTCCGGTCGAGATCCTCGGCCTGGATGGTACGCCGGAAGCCGGTGACGACCTGACCGTTGTGGCCGACGAGAAGAAGGCTCGTGAAGTTGCGTTGTTCCGCCAGGGCAAGTTCCGCGAAGTGAAACTGGCTCGTGCCCATGCCGGCAAGCTGGAGAACATCTTCGAGACCATGGGTCAGGACGAGAAGAAGACGCTCAACATCGTGCTCAAGGCAGACGTGCGCGGCTCGCTCGAAGCGCTGCAGGGCTCTCTCAACGGTCTGGGCAACGACGAAGTGCAGGTTCGTGTGGTGGGTGGCGGTGTCGGTGGTATCACCGAATCCGATGCCAACCTCGCACTGGCCTCCAACGCCGTGCTGTTCGGCTTCAACGTTCGAGCTGATGCGGGGGCGCGCAAGATCGTCGAGGCCGAAGGTCTGGACATGCGCTACTACAACGTCATCTACGACATCATTGAGGACGTCAAGAAGGCGCTCACCGGTATGCTCGGCAGCGACGTTCGCGAGAACATCCTCGGCATCGCCGAAGTTCGTGACGTGTTCCGCTCGCCGAAGTTCGGCGCCATCGCCGGTTGCATGGTCACCGAGGGCTTGGTGCATCGCAATCGCCCGATCCGCGTCCTGCGCGACGATGTCGTCATCTTCGAAGGCGAGCTGGAATCGCTGCGCCGCTTCAAGGATGACGTCGCGGAAGTCCGTGCCGGCATGGAGTGTGGTATCGGCGTGAAGAGCTACAACGACGTCAAGGTCGGCGACAAGATCGAAGTGTTCGAGAAGGTCGAAGTGGCGCGTTCGCTGTAAGCAAGCGTCAATCTGAAAGCTGGAAGCAAGGAGTCGGTGGCCGCCTGAATGCGGTCACTGCTTCGAGCTTCCAGCTTTCGGCTTTTAAACGGGTGGAAATTTATGGCCAAAGAATTCAGTCGTACCCAGCGTATCGGCGATCAGATGCAGCGCGAACTGGCGCTGCTCATTCAGCGTGAGATCAAGGATCCGCGTTTGGGTCTGGTCACCATCACTGCGGTCGACGTCAGTCGTGATCTTTCCCACGCGAAGATCTTCATCACCATCATGGGGCAAGATGACGACCAGGAGGCGGTCAAGGGCAACTTGCGCATCCTCAACGACGCTGCCGGATTCCTGCGCATGCAGCTGGGCAAGAGCATGAAGCTGCGCACTGTTCCGCAACTGCATTTCAACTACGACGCCAGCATTCGTCGTGGTGTCGAGTTGAGCTCGCTGATCGAGCGCGCAGTGGCGGAAGATCGCAAGCACAGCGACGAGCGCGGAGAATAAGCGTGGCACAGGTCAAGCGTGTACGCCGTAACGTCAATGGCATCATCCTGCTCGACAAGCCGCGCGGGTTCACATCCAATGCTGCGTTGCAGAAGGTCCGCTGGTTGCTCAACGCGGAAAAAGCTGGGCATACCGGAAGTCTCGACCCTCTTGCCACTGGTGTGTTGCCGCTGTGTTTTGGCGAGGCCACCAAGTTCTCGCAGTACCTTCTGGACGCGGACAAGGCCTACGAGACGGTCATGCAGCTGGGGGTCACCACGACCACTGCTGATGCCGAAGGTGAGGTTCTGGAGCGCAAGCCGGTAGCGGTTACCGTCGGGCAGTTGGAGGCACTGTTGCCGCAGTTTCGCGGTGACATCCTGCAGGTGCCGCCGATGTATTCGGCACTCAAGCGCGATGGCCAGCCGCTGTACAAACTGGCGCGTGCCGGAGAGGTGGTGGAGCGCGAGCCGCGTTCTGTTAATATTGCGCGCTTGGAGTTGCTCTCGCTTGACGGCGACAAGGCGCGACTCGCCGTTGCATGCAGCAAAGGCACCTATATCCGCACCTTGGTCGAAGACATCGGCCAGTTGCTCGGCTGTGGAGCGCACGTTGCCGAGCTGCGGCGAACCCAGGCCGGGCCGTTCGACCTGTCGCAGACGGTAACGCTCGAAACGCTTGAGCAGTTGCATGGTGAGGGTGGTGCCGAGGCGCTGGATAGTCTCTTGCAACCGGTGGACAGCGGACTTGAGCATTGGCCGTTGTTGCAGCTGTCCGAGCACAGTGCCTATTACTGGCTGCATGGACAACCGGTGCGGGCGCCAGAAGCTCCCAAGTACGGCATGGTTCGCGTACAGGATAACAATGGTCGCTTCATCGGCATCGGTGAAGTGAGCGAAGACGGGCGCATCGCGCCACGTCGGTTGATTCGGTCGGAATGACCGTTACGCGGCGCGTTCGCGCGTTGCGTCAGAGGGTGGCTGTCAGCAGGCACGGTCATTTCTCTTTATTAAACACGGGATGATTCCCGGCCTGTTCACTCAAGGAGCCCTATCATGGCACTGAGCGTTGAAGAAAAAGCCCAGATCGTTAACGAGTACAAGCAAGCTGAAGGCGATACCGGTTCTCCGGAAGTGCAGGTAGCCCTGCTGACCGCCAACATCAACAAGCTGCAGGACCACTTCAAGGCCAACGGCAAAGACCACCACTCGCGTCGTGGTCTGATCCGCATGGTTAACCAGCGCCGCAAGCTGCTGGATTACCTGAAGGGTAAGGACACCACTCGTTACAGCACCCTGATCGGTCGTCTGGGTCTGCGTCGCTAAGACGCGCCCGCGCTGGAAGCCGGAAGCTGGAAGCCTGAAGTTGAAAGTGGGATATCCCCTCGATCAGCTTCGGTCTTCCAGCTTTTGGCTTTCTTGCAGGTCGTTCCGGGCCGACTCCCGGGCGTTCTGCCAATTTCCCCAAGGCAACAAAGAGAAGGAAAAACCGTGAATCCGGTAATCAAGAAGTTTCAATTCGGTCAGTCGACCGTAACCCTGGAAACGGGTCGTATCGCTCGCCAGGCCTCCGGCGCAGTGCTGGTCACCGTCGATGACGACGTCACCGTGCTGGTAACCGTGGTCGGTGCCAAGACCGCCGATCCGAGCAAGGGGTTCTTCCCGCTCTCCGTGCATTACCAGGAGAAGACCTACGCAGCCGGCAAGATCCCTGGCGGCTTCTTCAAGCGGGAGGCGCGTCCTTCCGAGAAGGAAACCCTGACCTCTCGCCTGATCGATCGTCCGATCCGTCCGCTGTTTCCGGAAGGTTTCCAGAACGAAGTGCAGGTCATTTGTACTGTCGTTTCCACCAGCAAGAAGACTGATCCGGACATCGCCGCGATGATCGGTACTTCGGCCGCCCTGGCTGTTTCCGGTATTCCGTTCGACGGCCCGATCGGCGCGGCACGCGTGGCCTTCCATCCGGAAACCGGCTACCTGCTGAACCCGAACTACGATCAGCTCAAGGCCTCCAGCCTGGACATGGTCGTGGCCGGCACCAAGGACGCCGTACTGATGGTCGAGTCGGAAGCCAAAGAGCTGACCGAAGACCAGATGCTGGGCGCCGTGCTGTTCGCCCATGACGAGTTCCAGGCCGTGATCAAGGCTGTCGAAGAGCTCGCCGCCGAAGCCGGCAAGCCGCGTTGGGACTGGGCTGCTCCGCAGGCCAACACCGCGTTGCTGGATGCCATCCGTGCCGAGTTCGGCGAAGCCATCTCCCAGGCCTACACCATCACCATCAAGCAGGACCGCTACGCGCGCCTGGGTGAGCTGAAGGACCAGGTCGTTGCCAAGTTCTCCGGTGAAGAAGGCCAGCCGTCTGCCGGCGAAGTGAAGGATGCCTTCGGTGAGATCGAATATCGCACCGTTCGCGAGAACATCGTCAATGGCAAGCCGCGCATCGACGGTCGCGACACCCGTACCGTTCGCGGGCTGAACATCGAAGTCGGCGTGCTCGACAAGACCCACGGTTCGGCACTGTTCACCCGTGGCGAGACCCAGGCCCTGGTCGTTGCGACCCTCGGCACTGCCCGTGACGCGCAGCTGCTCGACACCCTGGAAGGCGAGAAGAAAGACCCCTTCATGCTGCACTACAACTTCCCGCCGTACTCGGTCGGTGAGTGTGGTCGCATGGGCGCTACCGGTCGCCGCGAAATCGGCCACGGTCGCCTGGCCCGTCGTGGCGTTGCCGCCATGCTGCCGAGCGCCGATGAATTCCCGTACACCATCCGTGTGGTTTCCGAGATCACCGAGTCTAACGGTTCCAGCTCCATGGCATCGGTCTGTGGTGCCTCGCTGGCACTGATGGATGCGGGCGTGCCGATGAAGGCGCCGGTAGCCGGTATCGCCATGGGCCTGGTCAAGGAAGGAGAGAAGTTTGCCGTTCTGACCGACATCCTCGGTGACGAGGACCACCTGGGCGACATGGACTTCAAGGTTGCTGGTACCGCCAAAGGCGTAACCGCGCTGCAGATGGACATCAAGATCCAGGGCATCACCGAAGAGATCATGGAAATCGCTCTGGGCCAGGCCCTGGAAGCGCGCCTGAACATTCTCGGCCAGATGAACCAGGTCATCGCCCAGTCACGCAGCGAGCTGTCGGCCAATGCCCCGACCATGCTGGCGATGAAGATCGACCAGGACAAGATCCGTGACGTGATCGGCAAGGGTGGCGCCACCATTCGCGCTATCTGCGAGGAGACCAAGGCCTCGATCGACATCGAAGACGATGGCTCGATCAAGATCTTCGGCGAAACCAAGGAAGCGGCAGAGGCGGCCAAGCAGCGCGTACTGGGCATCACCGCTGAAGCCGAAATCGGCAAGATCTACGTCGGCAAGATCGAGCGCATCGTCGACTTCGGCGCGTTCGTCAACATCCTCCCGGGCAAGGATGGCCTGGTGCACATCTCGCAGATCAGCGATCAGCGTATCGAGAAAGTCACCGATGTGCTGAAAGAAGGTCAGGAAGTGAAGGTGCTGGTGCTGGACGTGGACAACCGCGGCCGTATCAAGCTCTCCATCAAGGACGTTGCCGCCGCTGAAGCCTCTGGCGTCTGACAGCTGGCAGTTGAACAGAAGGGCCTTCGGGCCCTTTTTGTTTGGTCGTGATATTTATTCAATGCCTATGCGAGATTGCAAGATGCACGCAGAAGCCGGGGGAAACTTGCAATGTGCAAGTAAACCGTAAATTGCTGCCATGCATAACTTATTGATTATTAAGGATAAAAAAATAAATTCAAGTTGGCACAACGCTTGCGCTGTTATTCGTGCATCTGAGGCCGGAGTCATGCCCCAGAAACCACGAGAACAGGAGTGACATCTATGAAGACTACTCAGACACTTACTGCCGCTGCCATCGCCGCTGCTCTTAGCCTACCGTTCGCCGGCGCCGCTCTGGCCGATACCACGCCTGCCATCGACAAGACCGATACCGTCATGCTGGCCGCCAACACTATGGACGATGCCGGTGATGCTGCTTCCGATACCTGGATCACCACCAAGGTGAAATCCACCCTGCTGGCCGAAGACGCGACTCCCGGCATGGACATCGAAGTGGAAACCAAGGATGGCGTCGTCTCGCTGTCCGGGACCGTAGCTACCGAAGCCGAGAAAGAAGCTGCCGTGGCCAAGGCCAAGGGCATCAAAGGCGTTCGTGAAGTCTCTGCCGACGGCCTGAAAACCGCCGAATAACAGAGCTCTCCTCGCCAGTCGCTGGCGGGGCGCAGATCAGAAAACCCCACTCTATAGTGGGGTTTTTTGTGTCCTAGTTTCCTCGCTCACTGGTGATCTGCCGGAGACGATTGCCTTCGAATCGCAGGAAATGGAGCATGCCGTTGTTCGGCCCATAGACCCATTCCTCGACAGGCACCTCCTGTTGGTAGCCATGATCATCAACGATCTCCTTGTAACCTACCAAGGCGGCGCTGGATGGCTCGCCGCATTTGCTGCGAACCTCGGCCGTGCTGGCTTCCAGGCTCACCAGGCGGCTGTTGCAGCGATAGGTAGAAGAGGCCTGCGCTTGCAGGGTGACAAGCAACAGGCAAAGCAGAAGTGTTGCGGGAACGCGACGGTCCATCGGTATGGCTCCAGGGGATCAGTTAGCTCTGCGGGTTTCGATGCGAACCAGGCGGTTGCCTTCGAAGGTCAGGATGCTGAGCATGCCATTACGCGGACCGTAAACCCATTCCTCCAGCGCGAACTCCTGGCGGTCGTTACGGCTGAGCGTGTAGCCGACAAGATCGCGGTGCTGCGGCACGCCGCACTTGCTTTCCACTTCGAAGGCGCGGTCACCCGTGGTGACGAGCTGGCTCCCGCAACGCAGGGTATCGGCGTGAGCCCCGGAAAACGCGACCAGCAGTACACAAGCAACAACGTATTTACGCGAGATCATCATTCACTCCCCAGGTGCATCGCCGTCGCGACCTTACCGTCGCTTCCCTGTTCGGTTGTGCCGGTGTCCAGCAGGTACACCCGCTCCGAGTCCAGGCCCACGTCTACCAGATAGTCCTTTATCGCGGCCGCACGTTCGCGGCTGAGGCGGCGCAGCAACGCTGCACTGCCCCTCCAGGAATCGAGCACGGCCTTGCGCATCTGTGCGGCGCGCTCTTCGTCGTCGAGTTCGCGCCACTCGGCTGGCGGCTGCTGCTTGAGGCGACTGCGGTAGATGCCTTCCAGCAACGCGGCCTCGTCGTCCGCTTCGACCTGGATCTGACTGGCGTCCGCGGGCACCTTGTCGCCACGACGCTGCAGGATTCGATACTGGGTTTCGCGGAACTCCTGCTGTAGGCGTTGCTCGGCCAGCAGCGCGCCATCGACGGCAGCGGCGCTCATGCCTTCCACCTCCAGGCGTAGAGCCGGACGTTGCTTCAGGGCCGAGGCCAGCGTGTCCAGACGTTTGCGCGCTTCGCTATCCAGCTCGCTGCTGGCCGGTTCGAAGCCGACATGGCTGAGGTCGGCGTCGCTTCCGCCGGCCAGTCCGGCTATGAACTTGAATGGCGCCTGGGCTGCGCGAACCACCAGATTGCGCAGCGTCTGCCAGACGATCGGCATGACGCTGAACTGCGGGTCGTTCAGGTTGCCCTGCACCGGCAATTCGATGGAGATGGTGCCCTTGCTGTCCTTGAGCAGGGCGACCGCCAGCCGAACAGGCAGATCCACGGCATCAGGACTGTCGACCTTCTCGCCAAGCTGCAGCTGCTCCAGAACGACCTTGTTTTCTGCGTTTAGACGACCCTGCTCAATCCGGTAATGCAGATCCAGATTGAGGCGGCCCTTGCGGATCCGGTAGCCGGCGAATTTGCCGGAGTAAGGCGTCAGTGTGGTCAACTCGACCTGGCGGAAGCTCGTGGCGATGTCGAGACTCTGCAGTGGATCGAAAGGCGTCAGGCTGCCCTTGATGCTGACCGGCGCATACTGATCCACCTTGCCGGCGACATTTACCGAGGCGGCTTTCTGCTCGCGGTTGTCCAGGGTGCCGATATCACCGTTGAGCGACTGGATGGCGGTGACGAAGGGCGGTCGCAGGCTGAAGTCGGCAAAGTTCGCCGAGCCGTCGGCAATGGCAATGCCGCCGATACGGATAGCCAGCGGCTCGGAGGAGTCTTGTGCCTGTGCGTTGTCATCCCCAGCCTCACTGCGCTCGACCAGCAGGTCGTTGATGTTGGTGCTCAGGTCCGGGTTGATGATGAAGCGCGCATAAGGCTGGCTGAGGTCGACGCGCTCGACTGCCAGGCTGCTCGGGTGCTGGTAGTCGAGGCCGCTGAGTTGCAGGCGCTGCCATTTGACGAAATCGCGATTGTTGATCGTGTCCAGCGTATGCAGCTGAGTGGCGTCTACGCTGCCGCGAACGCTGAAGGCCAGCGGCTCGGTGGACTTGAGCTCGACCTCGAGTTCGCTGGCCAGCAGGCCGCTGCGCACTTCCAGATGGACCAGTGGGCTGAGATAGGCCTGAGCGATGCGCAGGTCGATATCTCGCGTCGTCACCGCCAGCTTGCCGCTCACGGGGCTCATCTGAAGTTGCCCGTTGGCCTGGATGGCGCCTTGCTTACCGACTCCGGTTTCCAGTTCAAGGGAGAAGGGGCTGGTGCCGAGGCTGTCGAACTCGCGGATGTTCAGATCTAGCGGGCCCAGCTCTAGCGCGACTTCATCGTCCGGGACGCGATCGACGAGATGGACTCGGTAGTCGCGCAACTGAGCGTCGCGTAACAACACCTGCCAGGGTGCGTTGGCTCCCTTTGCTGTGTCGTCCGTGGCCGGCGCGTCGGCATCTGTCTTGTCGCTGGTCGAGGCGAACAGTTTCTGCCAGTCGAGTTCTCCGTCCGCTTCCCGGGCCGCCCAGCTTTCCAGATTGCGGCTGCGCAGTTTGCCAATGCTGATCTGCTGCCTGGCCAAGTCCAGCGACGTTTCGCTCAGCTCGAGTCGCTCCATGCGGATCAGCTTGTGCCCATCGGGGCTGTCGAGGGCCAGTGGGCCGAGTGCGGCCTTGGCATTCTCCAGTCGCAGCGCGAGGTCATCGCTGAGGTCCAGGCGATAGTTCGTGCTGAACTCGAGACTGCCATCCTTGAGTGTCAGCGGCACGGCGTCGCGTACATAGGGCCACAGGTCCTTGAGCTGGAGATCGCTGATCTGCAACTGACCGCTGGATGTCAGTGGTTGCAGGCTGATATCGCCCTGCCAGTCGATGCGCCCTCCGCTCGGCCCGCTGGCGGTTAGACGGGCATCGGCGCTGCCGTCGCTGCGGGTGGCGAGATTGTGCAGTTCGAAATCCAGTGAATCGTAGACCAGGGCAATGGGTTCGCTCGGACGCTGGTCCATGAAGGCGAGGCGGCCGCCTGCCAGTTGCAGACGATCCATGCGCAGCGGAAAGGTGTCAGCGTCCTCGCTGGCTGTCGGCTCTGATTCAGGCACCTCGAACAGCTGGCTGAGATTGAGCGTGCCATCTTCGGCGAAGCGCACCTCGACGTCCGGCTCGATCAGCTCGACATTGGCCAGGTGCAGCGTGCGTTGCCAGAGGCTGTCCCACTGCAGGTCGAGAAAGAGCCGCTCGAAGGCCAGCTGACGATCGTCCTGCTCGCCGATGCGCAGGCCGAACAGCGAGAGCTCGAGGCTGAACGGGTTGAATTCGATACGTTGCAGGCTGGCCGGCACGGTTGCGTAGGCCGCAAGCTGCTGATTGGCGATGCGCTGGGCGATACCCGGCAGGATCAGAAAGCCAAGCAGGCTGTAGCAGATCAGCACGAGCGCCACCCCGGTGAACGCACGCTTCATTCCATTGGGCATGACCGGAAGTATTCCTGGCGGATGGTTGCCTTGGAGTATGGCACGCGTACGCGGTTCCCCGAATCGAACGATACGGGCAATGCGCTCAAAGCCGCAGAATCAGGGTCTTCAGTGGGGGCAACCCATCGCGCGAGGGGAAGTCGGCGGCCGGTGCCAGCGCCTGCCATTCGCGTACCGGCCTGCCGGCCTTCTCGGCACAGCGCAGCACCAGGGGCCGCCACTCATCCATCGATACCTTCGCCAGGTTGTTGCAGCAGATCAGCACCCCACCTTCAGCGGTTGCCAGCAACGCCGGTTTGAGCAGGCTCTGATAGTCGCGCAACAGGTCCACCGTGCCGAAGGCGCTGCGTGCCCAGGCGGGCGGATCGAGCAACACCAGATCGAACTGGCGTTGCGCCATGCGCGGGTAGTCCGGTAAGGCTCGCCCGCGACGGGCGCTGACCGGAAGGCCAGCCAGTTGGCGGATCGCCGGGAAGTAGTCGGAATGCACGAACTGCATCGGCGGTAGGGAAGGGTTCAGCGCGCCGTTCTCCCGACCCACTGCCAGGTTGCGCTCGGCGAAATCGACATTCCAGACTTCCGCTGCACCGCCTGCGGCAGCACACAGGCCGACGCCGCAGGTGTAGGAGAACAGATTGAGCACCGACTTACCGGTACTGTGTTGCTTGACCCAGCCACGGGCGTTGCGCAGGTCGAGAAACAGCAGCGGGTCCTGCCCGCTGTGCCGACCACGCACGCGATAGCGCAGGCCCCACTCATGGGCGACCTGATCTTCCAGCGCCACGTCCTCCGGCTGATGCGCCTGGTTGCTGCGGTCGATCCGTGAGTTGCTCTGCGAGCGATCGTTGTAGATGAGCTGCAGCGGTTGCCCGAGGAAGTCGGTGGCTTCGTCATGGATGCTTTGCAACGCTTGCGTGTCGAGCGCTTGATGGAAGCTTTGTACCATCAGCTGCGGGCCGTAGCGATCCAACGTCAGGCCGGCCGCGCCTTCCTGGCTGCCATGGAACAGTCGGTAACAATCGGTGCCTTGCTGCTGCAATTCATCGAGCAGCGGGCGGCGGCTATCGAAGGCGGCGCGCAGCGCCTGGACAAGGGATGACATGCGCGGCGACTCGAAATGAAGGGGCGCGCAGTCTACCAAGAATCGCTGCGCTGGTTGCCTGGCGCTAGCGTGGCGGCAGGCCCATGCGTCGGCGCGCGCGGTGCACCGAGCCACTGCGTACGGCCCAGCGCACCACCGGCGCGGTACTGCGGACCCCAACGCGGATCAGCTGGCGTCGGCTTTCGCTAAGCGTCAGGCCAAACATCTCCTGAGCCCACTCGGGCAAGAGCTCGATTCCTGCGTGCAGCATCAGCGTGCCGAAAGGCCTGAGCAACGGGCTTGGCGCCGGGGCGGTCCGCAGTATCTGCAGGATTTCCAGCTCACGCTCGTCGCTCCGGAGCTGGGGGCGGGTGCGCTCGAGGTAAGCCTCGATCTGCGTGCGCGAACGCGGTACGTCACCGGCGCCGAGGCGCTCGGCAATCAGCGCCACCTCGGCGTAATAGCGATCCTGCTCGGCGGCGGGTAGATCCGGATTGAGGTAGCGCAAGTGCGACTTTAGAAAGCTGCTGACCTCGGCGACGTGCACCCAGGTCAGCAAGTCGGGATCGGATGCGGCATAGGGACGACCATCCGGCGCCGTGCCGGACACGCCCGCATGAATCCGCTTGACCCGCTCGATCAGCCGGTCGGCATCGGCGTGGCTGCCGAAGGTAGTGGCGGAGATGAACTGCCCAGTGCGCCGCAGGCGGCCGAGCAGGTCCTCGCGAAAATTCGAGTGATCCCAAACGCCGGACAGCGCCAACGGGTGCAGCGCCTGCAATAGGAGTGCGGAAATTCCGCCGACCATCATCGAGGTGAAGTCGCCATGTACGCGCCAGCACACTGACTCAGGCCCGAACAGGCCAGGATCGCCCGGAGGATTTTCGTAATCGACACCGCCGATCGCCAGCCCGGTAAGGCTGAGCACTCGGGTTTCGATATGACGGCGAATGAATTCCATTACGACAGCGCTGTTGGCTTGGCAAGCGGCGATGTTACCTGAACAGACGCCGCGACCTCGCCAATCGGCGGCGGTAACGGGGGAAGGAGAGACCGGACAGCAGCAGCGCACTGTCCGGTCGAACGGCAATATCAGCCGCGGTGGCGACCGCGGAAGAAGTCGATCAGGCCCTGGGTGGAGGCATCTTCTGCCGGCGCAGCATCGAAGCGGGTCATCTGGTTGTAGACGGCCTTGCCCAGATCCTTGCCGAGCTCTACACCCCACTGGTCGAAGGAGTTGATCCCCCAGATCACACCCTGGACGAAGACCTTGTGCTCGTACAGCGCGATCAGTGCGCCGAGGCGGCCGGGGCTGATGGTTTCCATCACCACGGTATTGCTCGGGCGGTTGCCGGGGATCACCTTGTGCGGGGCGAGACGCTGCACCTCTGCTTCGCTGAGGCCCTTGGCGCGCAGCTCGGCCTCGGCTTCTTCGCGCGTCTTGCCGCGCATAAGTGCCTGGCTCTGCGACAGGCAGTTGGCGTAGAGCCACTCATGGTGGTCGGCGACCGGGTTGTGGCTGACCACGGGCACGATGAAGTCGGCCGGGATCAGCGGTGTGCCCTGATGCAGCAGCTGGTGATAGGCATGCTGGCCGTTACAGCCGACACCGCCCCAGATCACCGGGCCGGTCGTGCAGGACACCGGTGTGCCATCCTGGCGCACACTCTTGCCGTTGGACTCCATGTCCATCTGCTGCAGGTGTTTGACGAAGTTGCGCAGGTAGTGGTCGTAAGGCAGGAACGCGTAGCTCTGTGCACCCCAGAAGTTGTGGTACCAGACGCCCAACATCGCCAGCAGCACCGGCATGTTGCTTTCGAACGGCTCGCTGAGGAAATGCTGGTCCATGCTGTAGGCGCCGGACAGCAAATCCTTGAAGTTGGACATGCCGATCGCCAGGGCGATGGGCAAGCCGATCGCCGACCACAGCGAATAGCGACCACCGACCCAGTCCCACATCGGGAAGATATTCTTCTCGCGAATGCCGAATTCGACCGCCGCCTGCTTGTTGCTGGTGACGGCGATGAAGTGGCGGTAGAGCTTCTCTTCGGTGCCGCCCTTGCCCAGATACCAGGTGCGCGCGGCCTGGGCGTTCTTCAGCGTCTCGAGGGTGCCGAACGTCTTGCTGGAAATGATGAACAGCGTGGTTTCGACATTCAGCTTGGCCGTCACCTCACGGAACTCGCTGCCGTCGATGTTCGCCAGATAATGCGTGCGCACGCCGTGCTGGGTGAACGGCAGCAGCGCTTCGGATACCAGCTGCGGGCCGAGAAACGAGCCGCCGATGCCGATGTTCACCACGTCGGTGATGGTCTTGTCGCTGAAGCCGCGCCACAGGTTGTTGTGGATGCGGGTGACGATGTCGGTCATCTGCGCCAACGCGGTATGCACGTCACGCATGATGTTCTTGCCGTCGACCATCACCGACTCGCCCATCGGGCGGCGCAGGGCGGTGTGCAGCACGGGACGGTTTTCCGAGGCGTTGATGCGCTCGCCTTCGAACATGGCGCGGGCCGCCTGCTCGACGCCGGCCTCGCGGGCCAGGTTCACCAGCAGGGTACGGGTTTCGGGGGTTATGAGATTCTTCGAGTAGTCGAGAAACAGGCCGCTGCAGGAAACCGACAGATCATCGAAGCGCGTCGGGTCGGCCTTGAAGGCCTCGCGCATGCTGAAGTTCTGCATGGCCAGGCGGTGTTCTTCCAGGGCCTTCCAGGACGGCAGGCCGGTGACATCGAGCGGATGCTGGTAGTAGCTCATGGTGATGCGGCTTCCTTTGCTTTGACAGGCCGCTGACCCCCTCTTGCACTCGCACGCATAGGCTCGCGTGGTCGCGACGGGACTCAGTAATGTGTATGACCGTGCGGGCGCGCCGGCACTCCTCCTGAATGCTGCGGATGCTGGCCGAACCCGGCTTTCACCGAGCCGGTGAAGGCACATCCTATGCCATCAGAGTCAGCTCTGACAGAGAAACCCCCACTCTGTTCCAGGCCATTGTCTTCTATTCTGCCCACGCCTGTGCTTTCACCCCGTCGCCGGTCGACCGTTCAGTCACCTCTAAACGAAAAAGCCCGAAGTGCGGAACACCTCGGGCTTCTATTCGACAGCGCCTGAATGGTGACTCAGGCGACCTGTACCGGGATTGCATTGCTGGTATGGCTCAGCTCGCCGTCGGCACCCATGTACAGCACATGCGGTTTGAAATTGGCCAGCTCGGCCTCGCTGTAGTGGGCGTAGGCGCAGATGATCAGGCGGTGACCGACACCGGCCTTGTGAGCAGCGGCACCGTTGACCGAGATGATCTTCGAACCTTCCTCGCCGCGGATGGCGTAGGTGGTGAAGCGCTCGCCATTGTCGACGTTGTAGATCTGGATCTGTTCGTATTCACGGATGCCGGCCAGGTCCAGCCACTCGCCGTCGATGGCGCAGGAACCTTCATAATCGAGCACCGAGTGAGTTACCTGGGCGCGGTGCAGTTTGGCCTTGAGCATGATGGCGTGCATGGCGGGGTCCTCCGGGTGCGCAAGCGGCGCAGAGTGTGCCTTAAGCCTCGAACGTGATCAAGGCTGCGGGCAAATGGCTGGGATCAGGCCGATGTGTGGATGTCCACCAGCAGGTTGTCGATCAGCCGCGTCTTGCCCAGGTAGGCGGCGGCGAGGATGACCAGCTCGGTGGAGCGCTCGCTGACTGGCTGCAGGTCGATTGCGTTGCGAATCTCCAGATAGTCCGGACGCAGGCCGGCAGCCTGCAAAGCGCTCAGGCCTTCGGCGATCAGCGCCGGGTAGTCGCGGCGACCGCCCCGGATCGCTACGTCCAGCTGGCTCAGGGTGCGGTACAGCGACGGAGCCGTGGCGCGCTCGTCTGCACTCAGATAGCCGTTGCGTGAAGACAGCGCCAGGCCATCGGCGGCGCGAACGATCGGCTCCGAGAGGATCTGCACCGGCATGTTCAGATCGCGGACCATGGTGCGGATCACCGCCAGCTGCTGGAAGTCTTTCTGACCGAATACGGCGAGGTCCGGCAGCACCATGTTGAACAGCTTGCTGACCACGGTGGAGACACCGTCGAAATGCCCGGGGCGGCTGCCACCGCAGAGACCTTCGGAAACGCCGGGCACGCGAACGATGGTCTGCTGGGCCTGGCCGTGCGGATACATCTCTTCGACGCTCGGCGCAAAGAGCAGGTGGCAGCCGGCCTCGAACAGCTTGTCCTGATCCGCAGCGAGGGTGCGCGGGTAGTTGTCCAGGTCTTCGTTGGGGCCGAACTGCAGTGGATTGACGAAGATGCTGGCGACCACGAAGTCGGCGCGCTGCCCGGCCTTCTTCACCAGCGCTATGTGACCGGCGTGCAGGTTGCCCATGGTCGGTACGACGCCGATGCGCTTGCCTTCCCCACGGGCGCGGGACACTGCGGCACGCAGGTCGGCGATGGTCTTGACGATGTTCATGCGGAGAAACCGTGTTCGACTGCGGGGAATTCGGTGGCCTTGACGGCTTTCACGTAGCCGGCGATGGCGGAAGGGATGTCACCGTGCTCGCGCATGAAGTTCTTGACGAACTTCGGTACGCGGCCACCGAGCGAGAGCCCGAGCATATCGTGCAACACCAGCACCTGGCCGTCGGTGTCGCTGCCGGCGCCGATGCCGATCACCGGAATCTGCACCGCCCGGGTGATGCGCGCAGCCAGTTCGCTGGGTACGCATTCGAGCAGCAGCATGGCTGCACCGGCGGCTTCCAGCGCCTTGGCGTCCTCCAGCATCTGAAGTGCCTGGGCTTCCTCGCGGCCTTGTACCTTGTAACCGCCGAAGATGTTGACCGCCTGTGGCGTCAGGCCCATGTGTGCGCAGACTGGAATGCCACGCTCGGCCAGCAGGCGGATCGACTCGGCCAGCCAGGCGGTGCCCTCCAGCTTGATCATGTGTGCGCCAGCCTGCATCAGCACGGCCGAATTGTTCAGGGTCTGCTCGGTGGTGGCGTTGGCCATGAACGGCAGGTCGGCGACGATCATCGCGCCACGATTACCGCGTTTGACGCTGGCGGTGTGATAGGCCATGTCGGCAACGGTGACCGGCAGGGTGCTGTCGTGACCTTGCAGGACCATGCCGAGTGAATCGCCGATCAGAAGCATCTCGACGCCGGCATCGCAGGCGGTCTTGGCGAAGGTGGCGTCATAGCAGGTGAGCATGACGATCTTTTCGCCCTTCTGCTTGAGCCCTTGCAGCGTGGTCAGGGTTACGTCTGGCATGAATGCCGTCCTCTTCGAGCCTCGGAGGTCAGGGTTGCCGCGCGGCGCACCGGTTGGGTGCATGGGGCCGCGGATGGCAGAGGGCGCTTATAGTCCCGGCGACGACAGAGTAAGTCAATCGCGAGTGTTACCCGCGCGTTACGTTCGTTACCGCGGCGGTGACACCGTCATCGCCAAGCCGCTCGAGACCGCTGAAGGGGCAGGCGGCGAGCAGGTCGACGAGTCGGCGACCATCGGCCAGCAGCAACTCCGCCGGAGCGACTTCGGCGAGCGGGTAGAGCACAAACGCGCGGGCTTGCAGGTGGTAATGCGGAACCTGCAGACGGGGTTCGGCGATCAGGCGATCGCCGAACAGCAGGATGTCCAGATCCAGCGTACGCGGGCCCCAGCGCTCCGCCTTGCGCTCGCGGCCCTGGGCCTGCTCGATGCGTTGCAGGGCGTCGAGCAGATCGAGCGGCGCGAGACTGGTGTCCAGTGCGCCTACGGCGTTGACGTAACGTGGTTGGTCGGCTGGTCCGAGTGGGTCGCTGGCATAGAGTGACGATACCGCTGCGAGACTGCTCTGTGGCAAGTCAGCCAGCGCTTGCAGGGCGCCGCGCAGTTGCTGTTGCGGATCGGCCAGATTGCTGCCCAGGCCGATGTAGACGCGTTCCATTTTACTCGGCCGGGTTGGCGGCGTTGTCGCCCGGACCACGGCGGCGGCGCCCCCCGCGACGACGCTTCTTCGCTCCGCCGGCTTCTTCCTTGTTGCTGAGGCCGCGAATCATGTTGCGACGTTCGCTGTCGCTGGCTTCCTGATATTCGGTCCACCAGTCGCCGAGGCCGTTGGTTTTCTCTCCGGCGCTTTCGCGTAGCAGAAGGAAATCGTAGCCGGCGCGGAAGCGCGGATTTTCCAGCAACTGATCGGCGCGGCGCCCCTGGCGGCGCGGCAGGCGCTCCTGCATGTCCCAGATCTCGCGCATGGGGATGGTGAAACGCTTGGGAATCGCGGTGCGCTGGCACTGCTCCCAGATGATGTCGTGCGCCGCTTCCTGCATCGCCGGGATCGGCGGCATGCCACGGTCCTGCAGTTCCAGTACGCGGGCGGGCAGGGCGGGCCAGAGCAGTGCGGCAAAGAGGAATGCCGGCGTCACCGGTTTTCCCTGCTGAATGCGCAGGTCGGTGTTGGCCAGGGCGTTGCGGATCAGCGTGCCGGCGTATTCCGGGTTGCGCTCGAGTGCTGCGGCGCTCGCCGGGAACAGCGGGGCGAAGAGATCGTATTCGAGCAGCAGCTCGAAGGTGCGCTCGGCCTTGCCGCCGAGGAATAGCTTGAGCACTTCGTCGAACAGGCGTGCCGAGGGAATGCCGTCGAGCAGGTCGGCGAGGTCGACGATGGGTTCGGCGCTGTGCCGTTCGATCTCGAAGTCGAGCTTGGCGGCGAAACGCACGGCACGCAGCATGCGCACCGGGTCTTCCTGGTAGCGCTGCTCGGGGTCGCCGATCAGACGGATCAGGCGATTGCGGATGTCGTGTACGCCACGGGTGTGGTCGAGGATGCGCTCGGAAGTCGGATCGTAATACAGCGCATTGATGGTGAAGTCGCGGCGCTGGGCGTCGTCTTCGAGGGTGCCATAGATGTTGTCACGCAGGATGCGGCCGCTCTCGTTGCGCGAAGCGAGATGGCTGGCGTCGTCGTCATCCTCTTCCGGATGGTTGGCGCGGAAGGTGGCGACCTCGATGATCTCGCGACCGAAATGCACATGCACCAGCTTGAAACGGCGTCCGATCACGCGGGCGTTGCGGAATTCGGCGCGGACCTGTTCGGGGGTCGCGCTGGTCGCGACGTCGTAATCCTTGGGATTCAGCTGCAGCAGCAGGTCGCGCACGCAGCCGCCGACCACATATGCCTCGTAACCCGCCTGCTGCAGTCGTTCGACCACGCTCACCGCGTAACGACTGATCTCGTTGCGATGCAGGGAATGCTGTCGGCTGGACAGAATTTCAGGTGTGCGGCGGGGATGCGGGATGCGGCGCAGAGGAAGACGAAAAGACTGGAACAGCTTTTTCAGCATGGGGGGCAACTGTGTGGCGGAAGACGGGCCGGTGTCGCGAATGGCCGCGAAACCTGCGCGGATTCTAGCACCGAGAGTGCTGGATGTTGAACGATGCGCAGGGAGGTGTCAAAAAGCATCGTGCGCCGCGTCACGCAGGCAGTGCTTGGCGCAGGGCGGAGGCCACGCGATTGTCGAGCAGTAAGACTGCTGTGAAGGAAAATGGGTAAGCCCCGGATAGCACAAAGGGGAGCCGAAGCTCCCCTTTGAATACTGTTGCGTGCTTTATTGTTATTAGTCGCTCAGGCGTTGCTGTTTTTGTTGTTCGCCTGTTCCATCGGGCCGTGGCCGTCAGGAGCACTCCACACTGGGAGCTAATAGCAAACGGATTTCTTTGGTCGCTGACTTTGCCTTGATCTTCGATCCAACCAGTGCGGGCCCTGCTGATGCAGTTTTTTGTTGTTCTCGGCCTGGTCGTGGGGCGAACCCCGTGGCAAGTCCTCTCCAAAAGAATCAGTTAGCTGCGCCTCCGCCTTCTTGTCTTTATTTTGCTGGAGCCGTTACGTCTTGTTCTTATTGTGGGATCTGCTTGTTATTGTTGTTGTGCCTGTAAGTAAGCAGTTGTCGTGCCACTTTTTGAAAGTCCTTATTTATCAATGGCTTGGTAATTATCTAGACTGAGGCGGGCAATAAAAAACCGGGGCAGCGTTACCGTTGCTCCCGGTTTTTGTTACGAGTCATGGCGGGCGGTAACAGATTACCCGGCCGCGCTACTCGACTTGCGCCGCGGAATTCCCAGGCGCTGGCGGCGTTCCCACAGACATTTGCGGCTGATGCCCAGCTTGCGAGCCAGCTCGGTCTCGGTCATGTGATCCTGATGCTCGAGCACGAAGTGCTGGAAGTAGTCCTCCAGCGACAGATCCTCGGTCGGCTCGTTGCCCGTGGCAATGCCGCGAATGGTGCCAAGGGGCTCGTCGAAATCGTCGTCCAGTTCGTCCAGCTCGATATCGATGCCCAGCAGCTCGGCGTCGATCTCCGGGCTTTCGCTGAGAATGGCTGCGCGCTCGATCGCGTTTTCCAGCTCGCGAACGTTGCCCGGCCACGAGTAGTGACGGATCGCCTGCTCGGCATCGCGGGAAAAATGCAGGTCGTCGCTGCTCATGCGCTCACCCTGGCGTGCCAGGAACGCTTTGGCGATCTCCAGCACGTCACCACCCCGCTCGCGCAGCGGCGGCAGCTTGAGCGCGATGACGTGCAGGCGGTAATAGAGGTCTTCACGGAACTGGCCGGTCTTGGCCAGGGTTTTCAGATCCCGGTGCGTGGCAGCGATCAGGCGTACGTCGACCTTCTGTGACTGCACCGAACCAACCCGGCGGATCTCGCCTTCCTGCAGGACCCGGAGCAGACGTGCCTGTGCCTCGAGCGGCAGTTCGCCGATCTCGTCGAGAAACAGAGTGCCACCGTCAGCGGCTTCGACCAGCCCGGCGCGGCCAGCGCTGGCACCGGTGAAGGCGCCTTTCTCGTGTCCGAACAGTTCGGATTCGATCAGCGTTTCCGGGATGGCCGCGCAGTTGACGGAAATCATCGGGGCCTTGGCGCGGCGCGAGAGGTTATGCAGCGCGCGGGCGACCAGTTCCTTGCCGGTGCCCGATTCGCCCTGGATCAGCACGTTGGAGTCGGTCGGGGCGACCTTGCGGATCTTGCCGAACAGGTCCTGCATGGGCGCGCAGTGGCCGATGATGCCGATGTCTTCTCGGTCGGTTGTCGCTGAGGCGGCGCTTGCGCCACGGGAGGGCTGCGCTTGTGTCGCTGCGTTGTGCTGATGGTCGGTGAGGATGCGTGCCACGGTCTGCAGCATCTCGTCATGGTCGAACGGTTTGGCGATGTAGTCGACTGCGCCCATCTTCATCGAGTCCACGGCCGAGCGCAGGCTGGCGTAGCTGGTCATGATCAGCACCGGGGTACCTTCGGCGAGCTTGATCAGCTCGGTGCCGGGGGCGCCGGGAAGTCTCAGGTCGCTGACGATGAGGTCGAAACCCGGGATGCTGTAGCGCTCCTGTGCTTCCTGCACCGAGCCGGCTTCGCTGACCTCGTACTGGTTACGCTCGAGGAGGCGTCGCAGGGCGGAGCGGATGATGGTTTCGTCTTCGACGATCAGAATGTGTGACATCAGTACTCTCTCGACGGTCTGGAGGCATAACCGGCAAAGGGCCGGCACGGCAGTCGCCTCTTCAACTTACGGCATGGGACGCTTCGACATGCCGCGGCAGGGTGATGCGAAAACGGGTGCCGCGCTGTGTTTCCGGGTCGGCCGGGCTGTCGATATCGATCTGGCCATAATGCTCTTCAATGATCGAATAGACCAGCGCGAGGCCCAGGCCGGTGCCTTCGCCAGGGTCCTTGGTGGTGAAGAATGGCTCGAACAGCCGGTCCTGGATGTCCTTCGGAATGCCGCTGCCTTCGTCTTCCACCGTCAGGTACACCGACTGTTCGGCAACTTCGCTGCTGATGCGGATCAAGCCGCCTTGCGGCGACGCGTCGCGGGCGTTGGATAGCAGGTTGATCAGAACCTGGGCGAGCCGCTGTGGATCGCCCTCGGCGAAGTGCGTCGGATCGCAGATGTTGATGAACTGCACTTCGGTGCGGTTGCGGTTGAGCGAGAGCAGGCCGATGGCGTCCTGTGTCACCTGCGCCAGGCTCACCGGATACAGCTGGTGCTGTCGCTCGCCGGCATGGGCGAAGCTCATCAGCGATTGCACGATGCGCGATACGCGTTTGGTCTGCTCGATGATCTGGCCGCTGATCTCGACGATCTCCCCGTCGCCTTCGCGTTCGTCCCGCAGGTTCTGCGCCAGGCAGGCGATGCCGGTGATCGGGTTGCCGATCTCGTGCGCCACGCCAGCGGCCAGGCGGCCAATGCTCGCCAGGCGTTCGGAGTGAACCAGGCGGTCTTCGAGCTGCTGTGTTTCGGTCAGGTCCTCGACCAGCAGCACGAGGCCGCTGTTGCCCGGTGCCAGTGGCTCGGCAATGGCTGCCTTGTGCAGGTTGAGGCAGCGGCGATGGCCGTTGTGCGCCAGCCGCTGCTTGTGCAGGTGTTCATCGGCCTGCTCGATGAAGTCGCTCAGCAGGCTGCGCCAGGGTTCGGCGATGGTCGTCAGGCGCGAGCCGACGACTTGCAGCGCGGGGATCTCGGTGAGTTCCTCGAGCGCACGGTTCCACATGAGGATTTCCTGATCCTTGGCCAGCGAGCAGACGCCCATGGGCAGCTCCTGTAGTGTTTGCCGGTGATAGCGGCGCAGGGCGTCCAATTCTGCGGCCAGGCCGGTCAGGCGCGAGTGATACTCCTCCAGCCGGCTTTCGATGAAGTGGATGTCCTCGGTGATGTAGCCGTCGGCACCGTTCTTGTAGGCCAGGAAATTCTCGACGATGTCCTGGGCTACGCTGGGGCCCATCAGGCCGGAGAGATTGGCTTCGATACGATCGCGCAGGCGGCGCAGCGCGTAGGGGCGATGCTCGTCGAACGGTAGCTGCAGATCGCGCAGGGCCTGTTCCACCTCCCGTTGCGCGGTCTTGGCGCCCAGTGGCTTGGCCAGCTGGGTGGCGAACTCCTGTGGTGAGGCGGCGATCAGTTCGCGCCGTTGCGGGCGGCGGACGTTCTCTACGGCGCAGGCCTCGGCAGCGCTCTGCTCCTCGGGGCTGGTTTCACTGAAGATCGAGAACAGCGAGAACGCCAGGACGTTGACCGCCAGTGACGCGATTGCCGCCAGATGCCAGCTGGTGTCGTCCAGTACATAGACGACGTTGAACAGCGGAATGTAGAAGCCGTCCAGGTTGCCCACCAGCGGCAACAGCATGGTCACTACCCAGACGCCGATGCCGGCCAGCAGGCCCGCGATGTAGCCGCGGCGATTGGCGGTCGGCCAGTAGAGTACGGACAGCACGCCCGGCAGGAACTGCAGAGTGGCGACGAAGGCGACGATGCCGAGGTTGGACAGGTCCTGCTCGGCACCGAGCAGCAGGTAAAAGCCGTAGCCGGCCATGATGATGGCGAAGATCAGGCTGCGGCGCGTCCACTTCAGCCAGCGGTAGATGTTGCCTTCGCTGGATGGCTGATACAGCGGCAGCACCAAGTGGTTGAGCGCCATGCCCGACAGTGCCAGGGTGCTGACGATGATCAGCCCGCTGGATGCCGAGAGACCGCCGACGAAGGCCAGCAGCGCCAGGGTTTCGCTCTGTGCGGCGATGCCCAGGCCCAAGGTGAAGTACTCGGGGTTGGTGCTGACCCCCAGCTTGAGTCCGGCCCAGAGGATCAGCGGCACGGCCAGGCTCATCAGCAGCAGATAGAGCGGCAGGCCCCAGCTGGCGCTCACCAGGCCGCGAGGATCAAGGTTCTCGGTGAAGGTCATGTGATACATGTGCGGCATCACGATGGCCGAGGCAAAGAACACCAGCAGCAGTGTGCGCCAGGGCCCTTCCTGCAAGGGCGTGTGCAATGCCTGTAGCGCCGACTGGTTCTGTAGCAGCCAGATCTCCAGCTGATGCGGGCCGCCGAATACCACATACAGGGCGTAGAGGCCGATGGCACCGAAGGTCACCAGCTTGACGATGGATTCGAAGGCGATGGCGAACACCAGGCCTTCGTGCTTCTCCCGCGTGGCGATGTGGCGGGCGCCGAAGAGGATGGTGAACAGCATGATCATCAGGCAATAGCCCAGCGCCACGCGCTCCTGCAGCGGCTCCAGAGTGAGAATGCCGATGGCGTCGGCCACCGCCTGGATCTGCAGGGCGAGCAACGGCAGCATGCCGATCAGCATGACCAGCGTGGTCAGCGCCCCGCTCCAGGTGCTGCGAAAGCGGAAGGCGACCAGATCGGCCAGTGACGAGAGCTGGTAGGTGCGGGTGATCCGCAGGATCGGATAGAGCAGCACCGGCGCCAGCAGGAAAGCACCGCAGACCCCCAGATAGGTGGCGAGAAAGCCGTAACCGTACTGGTAGGCCAGACCTACCGTGCCGTAGAAGGCCCAGGCGCTGGCGTAGACGCCCAGCGACAATGTGTAGGTCAGCGGGTGGCGGATCACCCAGCGTGGAATCAATCCGCGCTCGCTGACCCAGGCGACGCCGAACAGCATGATCAGGTAGGCAACGCTGATCAGGATCAGGTGGCTCAGGCTAAAGCTCGTCTGCATCACGCTGGCTCTGGAGTATGAAGGTCACCACGATGAGGATCAGCCACAGCACGTAGGGCCGATACCAGGCCCCGTTGGGGTCGATCCACCAGTCCATGATGGCGGGGGAGAACAGATAGATGCCCACCACCAGGAGCAGCACCAGTCGGTAGATATACATGCCGGGTCTCGTGTCGGAAGTGGGGCGATGGTAGAGCAGCGGCGGGCGGCAAGCCACCTGCGGCAGGCAAAAGCTGGCGCAGCGTGGCAATCCGCCTAGCGCAGCTGCGATTCGGCCAGTGTCCGTGTGCGAGGGATGCGCTGAGCGTCCCAGTGCAGCACCGCCCAGGCGAGGATGTCCGCTGGCAGTGCATCGTTCAGCTCTGTGGGCGGTTGCTGGCCCAGCGCGCGCAAAGCACGCAGCAGCAGCGGACTGGCCTCGTGAGGCTGCAAGGGTGGCGAGCGGTAACTCTTGCCCAGCTTGTGTCCATCCGGCTGGATGATCAGCGGCAGGTGTAGATAGCGCGGCTGGGGTAGACCGAGCACTTCCTGCAGGTACAGCTGGCGCGGCGTGGAGTCGAGCAGATCGGCACCGCGTACGACGTCGGTTACTCCCTGCCACGCGTCATCCAGCACCACCGCCAGCTGATAGGCGATCAAGCCGTCGCGACGGCGGATCACGAAGTCGCCGACCTCGCGACCCAGATGCTGGCGGAATTCGCCCTGCACGCGGTCGGTGAAGCCGTACGCGCGATCAGGCACCTGCAGGCGTATGGCGGCGTCATCGAGACCGTGGCCGGCGTTGCGGCAGAAACCCGGGTAGGGGCCCGGATAGTCTTCGAGCTGCTTGCGCGAGCAGGTGCAGGCATACGCCAAGCCTTCATCCAGCAGGCGCTCGATGGCGGCGCCGTAGGCGACCTGACGCTCGCTCTGGCGCAACATATCGCCGTCCCATTCGAATCCGTAGCTCGACAGCGTCTCGACGATGGCTCGCTGGGCGCCGGGCATCTCCCGTGGCGGGTCGATGTCTTCCATGCGCAGCAGCCAGCGGCCGCCGACCGCGCGGGCGTCAAGATAGGAAGCGAGGGCGGCCACCAGTGAGCCGAAATGCAGATAGCCGCTGGGTGTCGGGGCAAAACGGCCGACGTAGCGATGGGCTTGGGACGGGGCAGGAAAGGGCATGTTGGGGCCGGCGCTATCTGGGATGGCGGGGCGGATGAAACGCTGCAGAGCCTGGAAATGAAGCGGGGCGCCGAAGCGCCCCGTTCGGGATCAGGAACCGATCTGCTTTTCCTTGATCTCCGCCAGCGTCTTGCAGTCGATGCAGAGCGTAGCGGTAGGGCGGGCTTCCAGTCGGCGGATGCCGATCTCGACGCCGCAGGAATCGCACCAGCCGTACTCGTTGTCTTCGATCAGCTGCAGCGTCTCGTCGATCTTCTTGATCAGCTTGCGCTCGCGGTCGCGGGCGCGCAGTTCCAGGCTGAACTCTTCTTCCTGGCTGGCACGGTCGGCCGGATCAGGGAAGTTGGCAGCCTCGTCCTGCATGTGGTGCACGGTGCGATCGACCTCTTCCATCAGCTCCTGTTTCCACTTGTTCAGGATGCCGGTGAAATGGGCGCGCATCTTGTCGCTCATGTATTCCTCGCCCTTGCTTTCCTTATAGGGCTCGAAGGCGCGAATCAGTTGCTTGCTCGACGGTGTTTCTTTGGTAATGGGCATGGATGAACGCCTCTCGCTATGTCCATTGCGCAGGATGATTTGTCCCTTGCCGGCCCGTGCCGGCCCTGCGGCTGCAAGCGGGCGAACTTACCAGATCGGATCGGGGCGCGCTACTCCCGAATCCAACAGTAACTGCAGCGGTATCGGGACCTTGGGTAGAATTCACGTTTCGTTCCCAACAGGAAGGTCAGATGACCTCGTCATACAGTGCGCGCAGCCGCGCAATCGAACCTTTCCACGTCATGGCGCTTTTGGAGCGGGCCAACCAGCTGCAAGTTCAAGGCCACGACGTCATTCATTTGGAAATCGGCGAGCCGGACTTCACCACCGCGGCGCCCATCGTGGCGGCAGGGCAGGCCGCGCTGGCCGCCGGGCACACGCGCTATACCCCGGCGCGCGGCCTGCCGCAGCTGCGTCAAGCCATTGTCGGTTTCTATGCGCAGCGCTACGGATTATCCATTGACCCCGAACGCATCCTGATTACACCCGGCGGCTCCGGCGCGTTGCTGCTGGCTGCCAGCCTGCTGGTGGACCCCGGCAAGCATTGGCTGCTCGCCGATCCGGGTTACCCCTGCAACCGGCATTTTCTGCGCTTGGTCGAAGGTGCCGCGCAACTGGTGCCGGTCGGCCCGGAGGTTCGTTATCAGCTGACTCCGGAGCTGGTCGAGCGCTACTGGGATCGCGCCAGCGTCGGTGCGCTGGTCGCGTCGCCGGCCAATCCCACCGGGACGCTGCTGGATCGCGAGGAGCTGGCTGGGCTTTCGGCAGCGCTGAAAGCGCGTGGCGGCCATTTGGTGGTCGATGAGATCTACCACGGGCTGACCTATGGCGTGGACGCGGCAAGCGTGCTGGAAGTCGACGACGACGCCTTCGTGCTCAACAGCTTCTCCAAATATTTCGGAATGACCGGCTGGCGCCTGGGCTGGCTGGTGGCGCCGCCGGCAGCCGTTCCGGAGCTGGAGAAGCTTGCGCAGAACCTCTACATCAGCGCGCCGAGCATGGCTCAGCACGCGGCCCTGGCGTGTTTCCAACCGGCGACGCTGGAGATTCTCGAGGCACGCCGCGGCGAGTTCGCCCGCCGCCGTGATTTCCTCTTGCCAGCCTTGCGGGAGCTCGGCTTCGGTATCGCGGTCGAGCCGCAGGGCGCGTTCTATCTGTACGCCGACATCAGCGCCTTTGGCGGCGATGCCTATGCGTTCTGCCAGCACATGCTGGAAACGGAGTTCGTCGCGATCACCCCAGGCCTGGATTTCGGTCGTTTCCAGGCCGGACATCATGTGCGTTTCGCCTACACCCAGGACCTGCCGCGCCTGGAACAGGCTGTCGAGCGCATTGCCCGCGGCTTGCGCAGCTGGCAATCCTGATGCGTTTTGCGCAACCGCTGGAGCAGGGGCGACTGGTCAGGCGCTACAAGCGTTTTCTTGCCGATATCATCACCGACGAGGGCGAAGCGCTGTGCATCCACTGCCCCAACACCGGCTCGATGCTCAATTGCATGGGCGAGGGAGCGCGAGTGTGGTTCCAGCGCAGCAGCGATCCGCGGCGCAAATTGCCGGGGACCTGGGAGCTGGTCGAAACCCCGCAGGGGCGGTTGGCGTGCGTGAACACGGCGCGGGCCAATCCGCTGGTCGAGGAGGCGCTGCTGAATGGGCAGATCGCCGAGCTGGCCGGTTTCTCGACGCTCAAGCGCGAGGTGGCTTATGGCGTGGAGAGCAGCCGGGTGGATTTTCGTCTCGACTACGCCGGAACTGCCGCCTTCGTCGAGGTGAAGAGTGTCACCCTCGGCTTTGCCGAAACGCCAGTGGCGGCCTTTCCCGACGCCGTAACGGCGCGCGGCGCCAGGCACCTGCGTGAACTGGCGACGCTGGCCCGTGCCGGTGTGCGTGCGGTGCAACTGTACTGCGTCAATTTGAGCGGCATCGAAGCAGTGCGGCCGGCCGAGGAGATCGATCCGGCCTATGCCGCTGCGCTGCGGGAAGCGCAGGCGGCAGGCGTGGAAGTACTGGCTTACAGGGTCGATCTTTCCGTCGAGGAGTTGCGTATTACTGGCCGATTGCCGGTATTGCTCTGATGGGTGGACGGTCGTGACGGTTGGAAAATTTTTCTGCCCGGCTCGGGAACAAAGCGCCTTTCGTCTGGCCTCAACGAGGCTGGAAACCACATCCATCACTTACGGGAAGGCTCTGCTCCGCTGTTCGACGCGGCGTTACGACGCGTTCCAGCCCGTTTTCGATGGCTCCTGCGGCGACAGCGCGACATCTCTGATGCGCGTGTAGCGCCGTGGATGAAACTAATTTCGGACGCTCGCGCCTGGCGCGGGCGTCGTCGATGAGGCTACAAAGAATGCGAATCCTCGTTTGCGGTGCCGGCGGCCAAGTGGGTCGAGAACTGGTGGAACGGGCAGCAAGTTTCGGGCTGGAGGTGCTGGCGCCTGCACGGGCCCAGCTGGATATCGCGCAACCCGAGCAGGTTGCGGCAGTGATGCGTCAACGTCCTGGGCTGATCATCAATGCGGCCGCCTATACCCATGTGGACAATGCCGAATCTCATCGTGAGCAGGCCTATGCGGTGAACCGCGACGGCGCGCGCCACCTCGCCGAGGCGGCCGAGCACGCTGGCGTTCCGTTGTTCCATATATCCACCGACTATGTGTTCTCCGGTGAGGCCGATCGCCCCTATACCGAGAGCGACGAAACCGGTCCGACCGGCGTCTACGGAGCGAGCAAACTGGCGGGCGAGGAAGCGATCCGTGGGCGTCTGCAATCGCATCTGATCCTTCGCACCAGCTGGGTGTATGGCGTGCACGGGCACAACTTCGTCAAGACCATGCTGCGGCTCGCCCGGCAGCGCGATGCGCTTGGTGTGGTGAGCGACCAGATAGGCTGCCCCACCCAGGCTGGCAGCATCGCTTCGGTGTTGCTCGAACTGGCACGCCGCTACGCAGCCGGCGCGGATCTCGCTTGGGGGGTGTACCACTACAGCGGCGTACCGGCTTGTTCGTGGTATGACTTCGCCGTGGAAATCTTCCGTCAGGGCGAAGGCGCCGGGCTGATCTCGCGGCAGCCGACGGTGTCGCCGATTGCCACGGCGCAGTACCCGACTCCCGCCCGGCGGCCGGCCTGGTCGGTGCTCGACTGCAGCCGCTTCGAGTCGACCTTTTGCCTCGCGCCCCGTCACTGGCAGGAAGACCTGGCCGATGTGCTGGCGATCCTGCGTCAGCAGGAGCACCCGGCGTTCAGCCGTGAGCGGTCCTCCCGCGCCTGACAGAAAGTGCACGGCAGTTACCCGGCGCCGTGCGATTTTCCTGATCTCCGGTGTATTCTTGCGCCCCCGCGCCAAGGCGTGGCCTGACGTTCGGCTCTAGAAGGGGCGCAGCATGGTAGTGGTGTTGGCAATCCTGCCGATCTTCGGTCTGATCACGCTCGGCTATCTGTTCGGCTGGCGGCAATGGCTCAACAACGAAGGAGCGGCCGGGCTGGCCAGTGTCACCTTCAAGCTGTTCATGCCGGCAGTGCTGTTTACCGGGATCGCCCGCGCCGAGCTGAGTGATGGCATGTCGCCAATGCTGCTGCTGGCCTATTTCGTACCGGTGCTGCTGGTGTTCCTGCTGGTCAATCTGGTCGCTCACCGCCGCGCCGGGCGCGCCACTCCGCTTGGCCTTACTGCCGCCTACTCGAACAACGTACTGGTCGGCATCCCGCTGGTGACCACGCTGCTTGGCGCTGAAAGCCTGGTCTATGTGTTCGCTATCCTGGTGTTTCACAGTCTCGTCCTGTTCTCGCTGCAGAGCTTCTACGCGGCACTGGGTGACGGCGACAAGGTCAGCGCTCCGGCGCTGCTGAGGAATCTGGCGAATCCGCTGATCATCGGTCTGGTGCTCGGTGCCCTGTTGAATCTATCCGGGCTCGAGCTGCCCGAGCCGCTCTGGCGCGTCGCTGTATGGCTCGCGCAGGCGGCATTGCCCTGTGCGCTGATGGTGCTGGGCATCAGCCTGTCGCGCTACCGCCTGCGGCCAAACGGGACGGCGCTGCTGCTGACGCTGGTCAAACTGGCGGCGTTTCCGGCACTGGTCTGGTGGCTGAGCGGGTTGCTGCCAGGGCTGAATCAGGATGCACGCAACGTGCTGGTGCTGCTTGCAGCCTGCCCGAGTGGCGTTAACGTGCTGGCGTTCGTCAAGCATTCCGAGGACACGCGAGCAGTCAGCTCGACCGTGTTTCTCTCGACCGTGACTGCAGTCATCAGCCTGCCGCTATGGATGCTGCTCGCTGCTGGCTAGTCAGCGACTAGGACTCCGCTGCAGTTTTGACGAACGGCTCCGGGACAGGACTGTCACAAAAATCACAGACCTGAAAAAAACCGGAGAGCACGGCATGTTGAAATTCATCGGCGGGACCGCAGGCATCATCTTCATCATCGGCCTGATCGTGGTGATCGGGATATTCAAGCTGCTGTTCTGACGAGCGGGGGCGACAGGCCGGCCGGCGCAAGCCCGCCGGCCTTTTTCATGCGCCGCTATTTGTTGCTGCGCGGTTCCTGCGCCGAGGTTGCCATGATGTCCTCCAGTCGCAGGCCGGTCAGCCCGTGGATGGTGCGCCAGAGGTAAAAGAAGATCGCCATCATCATCAACATGCTCGGAATGGCGATCATCGGGTAGCTGAGCAGGGTCATGCGGCCCAATTCGGCGTTGAAGGCTTCGCTGCCGGCGGGGCTGTTGACGATCCATTTGGCCAGCACGTAATTCATGAACGACGAGAAGAAGAAGGTGCCGCTGAGCAGGTAGGTCGCCCGCAGCAGCCGCGTTTCGAAGTGTTCGACCTGGCCGTTTTGCTCGAGCTGTTCGTGGATCTTGTCCACGTTGAGCACTTTGGGGTTGTACAGCAGGGTGCGAATCAGCGGGTAGCGGGTGCGCGTCGAGGCCAGCACGGCGATGCCGATGATGCCGGGAACCGCTGCTTCCTTGATGGCGAGCCACTGGGTATCGAGCTGAAGCAGCCCGATGCCGCCAGTCAGCAGCACGCTGATCAGGCCGAGCAGGGCTATCCAGTTGAACTTGCGGTATTTGGCCAGCTCCCACAGCCCCCAGCCCAGCGGAAAGGCCAGGGCAAGCAGCAGTGCACCGTCTGCGCCGAGGCGGTCTTCACCACTGAGCTTCATCAGGATCAGCGAGGGAATCAGGATGCTGACGGCCAGGTCGATTAGCGGGCGCGGTTTATGTTCGGCGTGGGTCTGGTCGGTATCGGTCATGACATCGGGTTGGTCTGGAGAGGGCTGCATGATCGCCTGTGTTGCGGTCATTCGCCATACCATCTTCGTCGGGATGGCGATTTGTATCGTTTCCCCATCATCAATGTTCGGGCCGTGCGCTGCGTTTCGCGCGCCATTGGCCGTACTCGAATATCAGTACGACGATCATGGCCAGAGCGAAGGGCAGTAGCAGATAGAAACCGCGGAACACGATGAGTGCTGCCAGCACGTCCACCGTGGGAATTTCCGGAAGGGCGGCTACGAAGGTCAGCTCCAGCACACCGAGCCCGCCGGGTGCGTGGGACAGCAATGCCAGGGTGAAGGAGGCGAGGAATACGCCAAGGACGGTGAGATAGCCCGGGCTGTGTTCCGGCGGCAGCGCGAAGTAGATGATCGCCGCGGCGCAGAGCAGCTCAAGCGGGCCCGCCAGCAGCTGACGGCCGACGATCGGCAGTCGCGGGTACTCGATGTGCCATTTGCCCAGCCGCCAGGGTGGCAACTGACGCCATGCGCCGAACGCATAGAGCGCGACCAGCATGAGCAGGGTCGAACCGACGGCGATGGATACCCAGCTGTCGCTATCGACAGCCCGATGAAGAAGCTGCGGTTTCAGAATCAGCACGGCACCCCCGGCAAGCAGGGTGCCCAGCGCGAAGGTCAGCGAGCAGAAGACGATCAGGATGCCGATTTCCTGGGGCGTCAGGCCCCGGCTGCGGTAGGCGCGATAGCGCACCAGGGCGCCGGAAAACACCGATGCGCCGATGTTGTGCGCCAGCGCGTAGGTGGTGAAGGAACAGAGTGCGATGAACCACCAGGACATCTTCTTGCCCAGATGAGCCATCGCGATGCGGTCGTACCAGGCCAGCGCGACATAGGCGCCCAGGGTCGATAGCGCGGCCAGCAGCCAACGCCGCGCGCCGATCGCCTGCAGGCTGTCGGTAAGCTCGCTGAGCGAGATGTTGCGCACTTCGTGGTACAGCAGGTAGCCGGACAGCAGCACGGCCAGGACTCCGATGAGGGTCCAGGCGACATCGCTCCGCTTCATCATTACGTGGCTCCTTGAGGGAAGAGGATTGGCCACGTCTTGCGCTGAAGCACACTCATCCCTGATCGACCGCCATGCCAAACCTCCACCTGTTCTCGAATCGTCAAACAATCGGCAGCTGGCGACCGGTTTTGTTCAGTTTTTCACCCAAGTGGTCTTCTCGCTCGGACCGGTAGGAGGAGGTTCCGCTTGGATTGGTATCTCGCAGGAGAGCGCCGATGCCAGGGCGGTCGTCTGGGCATCGGTAGCCTGAGGCGATGCTGTGCATGTGGTGTAGGGGGTGTAGAAGCGGTACCAGTGCGGTGCTTGCCTGGAAACTGGGATGTCGACTGTTGTCAGGGATTGGAAGCCTGCGGGGACGGTAGGGCGCGGTCAGTCGACGCTCTCTGCCTGCTTGACGCGAACCCAGTGGTCGACAAGTTCGCGCAGGTTCGAGAGTTCCACCGGCTTGGCCATATGACCGTCCATGCCTGCTTCTCGCGCGCGGTCGCGGTGCTCGCTGAGGATATGCGCAGTCAGGGCAACGACGGGGGTACGCCGGCGCGCATTCCTGGCTTCCCATTCACGCAGCTGGTGGGTGGCCTGAAAGCCGTCGAGCACGGGCATCTCGCAATCCATCAGGACCAGGTCATACGGCTGCGCCTTGATCGCCTCCAGCGCCTCTTCGCCGTTGCAGGCGGTGTCCGGTTGCAGGTTGAGTTTGTTCAACATGCCGCGGATGACCTTGGTGGAAATACTGTTGTCCTCGGCGACCAGGATGCGGAAGTCACTCGGGACTTCGAGCGCGGGCAGGTTCTGCGGCACCGTTGCCTGGCGCTGCTGAGTGCCCGGCTGGCGCTGCGCGAGTTCGTCGGCCAAGGTGGTCTTCAGCGTGTAACCGGCGACCGGTTTGGCGAGGATGCGCTTGATACCCGCATTGCGCGCAATGATCTTGCTCGGTGCGCTGCTCATGCCGGTGAGCATGATCAGCAGGACGTCATGGTTGAGGCTGTAATCTTCCTTGATCTTGCTCGCCAGCTGCATGCCGGTCATGCCGGGCATGTCCTGATCGAGCAGGACCACATCGAAGTATTCCTTGAGGTGCGCCTTGGTCCGCAGCAGGGCCAACGCCTCCTTGCCCGACGCAACGGCGCTGACCTCCAGGCCCCAGCCGCTGCATTGCTGGACCAGTACCTTGCGGCAGGTGTCGTTGTCATCGACGATCAGCAGGCGAGTGCCTTGCAGCGGCCCGTCCAGGTCGGCATTGCTCTGCGCCAGCCCTTCACTGGCCAGCGGCAGGCTGATCCACAAGGTGTTGCCCTGGCTGGTGCCAGTCTGGATACCGAAATCACCATCCATCAGTTGCACCAGCTGGCGCGCGATGATCAGCCCCAGGCGCCCGCCATGGCGTGTCGCTGCAAGAAAGTCATGACTGTCGACCGCGGCATTGAGCAGCGCATCGCGCTCGTACGCCTCGAGTGGCCGCCCACTATCCTGCACGGTGATGCGCAGGCGCGGGCTCTCGGGCGGTCCGTCGACCGCGGCGATCAGCAACACCTCGCCTTCGTCGGTCTGCTTGAAGGCATTCTCCAGCAGGTTGAGCAGGGTCTGGCGCAGGCGGGTCGGATCGCCGGTCACCACCTGCGGCAGCTGCGGCTGGATAAAGCTGATGAGCTCGACCTTCTGTTGTTCGGCCTTGGCGCGGAAGATGCTCAGACAGTCCTCGATCAGTGCGTTGAAATCGAACTGCACGTCATCCAGCTCGATCTGGCCGGACTCCAGCTTGGAAATGTCGAGAATCTCGTTGATCAGATTGAGCAGTTCGTTGCCGGAGCTATGAATCGTCTGGACGTAGTCGCGTTGCTTGGCCGACAGCGATGTGCCCAGCAGCAATTCGCTCATGCCCAGCACGCCGTTCATTGGCGTTCTCAGTTCATGGCTGATCTTGGACAGGAAATCGGCCTTGGTCTTGAGCTCCGCGCTGCTGACTGCCGCTGCTGTGTATTGGGTGCGGCTGTCGGTCTGGCGCTGACGTTGACGTTCGAGCAGGGCGAAGCTGAGCAGCAACCCTGCGAGGGTCGCCAGGCTGAACAAGCCGCCAGTCAACCAGCCCGGGTCGAGCTGGTCGAAGCCCAGCAACATGGGCATGAAGAAGATCATGCCTACGTTGAACAGGGTCGTTCCGGCCACCACCAGGCGCGCCGGCTGATAGCCTTGGCGCCAGTGATAGATCGCGACGAACAGAGTGCTGCACGATGCGGCCAGCACCAGCGAATAGATCAGCCAGCTGTACCACGGCCACTGACCCAGCAGGATGCTGGCCGCCAGCGCCAGTACCAGGTTGAGTTCGATGCCCAGCAGCCAGGTGATCCAGATTCGCCCGCGATGATGGAAGAAGCCCAGCGTGTAGCCGAGCAGCGCTGCACTGGCGGCCATCGCCGACAGATCGGCGATCAGCGGCTGACTGTAGGTCAGCCAGGGTAGCCACGCCGCCATCACTCCGAGATTGGCCATGGCGCAGGCCAGCAGGGCGCCGTGCAGCAGGCTCAGCCAGATATGCGTGTAGCTGAGCGTGTAGGCAAAGCGCAGCAGGTTGTAGATCATCAGCAACGCCAGTGCACCGAACAGCGCACCAAACAGGTAGGCAGGCTTGCTCAGGCTGACCAGGCCGGCTTCATCAATGGTCTTGAACCAGGTCATCATTGGATGGCTGGACTGCAGGCGGATATAAGCCTCGCGCGGCTGCCCGTCATTGGGAAGGCTGAACAAGTACGCCCGGTTGGGCAATGGCCGGGCGCTGAAGGGACGTAGTTCCCCGGTCGCCGTATGCTGCTCGAGCTGGCCGTCACGCAACAGGTAGAAGTCCAGATACTGCACCCGTGGTGCAAACAGCCACAGCCACTTCGGTCGTGTCAGTGACGGTAGGCTGACCTGCAGCCAGACCGCTCGGTCGCTGGCCGGAGCGCTGTAGGAGAGTTTTTCGAGACGCTGGAACAGTGCGCGCTGGGAAACCACCTCATCGAGCGTAAGCCCTCCCGACTGGTCGATCAGCATGCGCCAGTTCTGTGGCACGGAATTGGGTGGAGCGGATAGTGCGGGGGAGGGTGGCGACTGGGTAATGGACGCCAGGGCCGGAAGCGGGATCAGGTTGATCAGCAGCAGGCCGAAGAAAACAGCGATGGCAATCCGGAGCCGACCCACTTGAGAAGTCCGTTCATGTGTGTGACGGCCGATTATAGCCATGCCTTTGTCGGCCTGTAATGCGTGCGGCAGCGATAAAACTTGGCGCCGCACGCATTCCTGGCGCCTGGCTACGCTCAGCTGTCGCCCAGCTCCCGGGAGATGGCGCGATAGCCGATATCTTTGCGATAGAAACAGCCATTCCAGTGGATTTTTTCCGCCAGACGGTATGCCTGCTGCTGCGCCTCGGAGACGGTGCGGCCGATGGCCGTTGCGCAAAGCACGCGGCCACCGGCGGTGACGACCTGGCCTTGGTCGTTCAGAGCGGTACCGGCATGAAACACCTTGCCATCCAGCGCAGCGGCATCGTCCAGCCCTTCGATCACATCGCCCTTGGCGTAATCGCCCGGGTAGCCGCCAGCGGCCAGCACCACGCCGACGGTCGGGCGCGGATCCCAGGTCGCCTCGACCTTGTTCAGCGCCTTGGCCAGCGCGGCTTCGACCAGCAGCACCAGTGAGGATTCGAGGCGCACCATGATCGGCTGGGTTTCCGGGTCGCCGAAGCGGCAGTTGAACTCGATGACCTTCGGCTGGCCAGCCTTGTCGATCATCAGACCGGCGTAGAGGAAGCCGGTGTAGACATTGCCTTCGGCAGCCATGCCGCGCACGGTCGGGTAGATCACCTCGTCCATCACGCGCTTATGCACATCGGCGGTGACCACCGGAGCCGGCGAATAGGCGCCCATGCCGCCGGTGTTGGGGCCGCGGTCGCCGTCGCCGACGCGCTTGTGGTCCTGGCTGGTGGCCATCGGCAGCACGTTCTCGCCGTCGACCATGACGATGAAGCTGGCCTCTTCGCCATCCAGGAATTCTTCAATGACTACGCGCGCGCCGGCGTCGCCGAAGGCGTTGCCGGACAGCATGTCGCGCACCGCTTCCTCGGCTTCGGCCAGGGTCATGGCGACGATCACGCCCTTGCCGGCGGCCAGGCCGTCGGCCTTGATGACGATCGGCGCGCCTTTTTCACGCAGGTAGGCCAATGCCGGCTCGACTTCGGTGAAGTTCTGGTAGTCGGCGGTGGGGATGTTCTGGCGCGCCAGGAAGTCCTTGGTAAAAGCCTTGGAGCCTTCCAGCTGCGCGGCGGCGGCGGTCGGTCCGAAGATGTCCAGGCCGCGCGAACGGAACAGATCGACCACGCCTTTGACCAGCGGTGCCTCGGGGCCGACGATGGTCAGTTGTACGTTGGCGGCGGCGAAATCCGCCAGTTGCTCGATGGCCAGTACGTCGATGGCGACGTTCTCGCACTTGGCTTCGGTGGCGGTGCCGGCGTTGCCCGGGGCGACGAAGACCTTTTCGACGCGTTTGTCCTGCGCCACTTTCCAGGCCAGGGCGTGCTCGCGGCCGCCGCTGCCGATGATCAGTACGTTCATTTCTCTCTCCCAATGGAGGCGGGCCGGTAGCCCGCTTGGTGGATAAGCGAAGCGTTATCCACCCTACGAATACCGAGGTCGCGATCGGGCTGGTAGATGCAAGGCGCCCGATTCTTCACCCAGCGGAGTTGCCTTCTGGCAATGAGCATGGGGGAAGAGTCGGGCAACACCGCAGATGCCTGTCCGAGTGCGGCCGATTTTAGTGGCGGAAGTGGCGCATGCCGGTGAACACCATGGCAATGCCGGCTTCGTCAGCCGCTGCGATCACTTCGTTGTCACGCATCGAGCCGCCCGGCTGGATCACCGCGGTGATGCCGGCCTTGGCCGCGTTGTCGATGCCGTCGCGGAACGGGAAGAAGGCGTCCGAGGCCATCACCGCGCCGGGAACCGGCAGGCCGGCGTGCTCGGCCTTGATCGCGGCGATGCGCGCGGAGTTGACGCGGCTCATCTGGCCGGCACCAACGCCGACGGTCTGGCGGTTCTTGGCGTAGACGATGGCGTTGGACTTGACGAACTTGGCCACTTTCCAGGCGAAGATCAGGTCATGGATCTCCTGCTCGGTCGGCGCGCGCTGGGTGACGATCTTCAGGTCTGCTTCGGTGATCATGCCGATGTCGCGGCTCTGGATCAGCAGGCCGCCGTTGACGCGCTTGTAGTCCCAGCCCGGGCTGCGCTCGGCCGGCCATTCGCCGCACTCGAGCAGGCGCACGTTGGCTTTGCTGGCGACGATGTCGCGCGCAGCTTGAGAGACCCTGGGTGCGATGATCACCTCGACGAACTGGCGCTCGACGATGGCCTGGGCGGTTTCGCCGTCCAGCTCGCGGTTGAAGGCGATGATGCCGCCAAAGGCCGACTCGCTGTCGGTGGCGTAGGCCAGGTCATAGGCCTTGCGGATGCCGCCTTCATCTTCCGGTACCACAGCCACGCCGCACGGGTTGGCATGCTTGACGATTACGCAGGCCGGCTTGGTAAAACTCTTCACGCACTCCAGCGCAGCGTCGGTGTCGGCCACATTGTTAAACGACAGCTCCTTGCCCTGCAGTTGCGTGGCGGTGGCGACGCAAGCCTCGTCGGGCTTCTCGACATAGAAGGCGGCTTGCTGATGCGGATTCTCGCCGTAGCGCATGTCCTGCGCCTTGATGAACTGCATGTTGTAGGTGCGCGGAAACAGGCTGCGATTTTCGGTGCTGAGCTGCTCGGTGCTCTGGTCTATGCCGCCCAGGTAGTTGGCGATCATGCCGTCGTAGCCGGCGGTGTGCTCGAACGCCTTGAGCGCCAGGTCGAAGCGCTGGGCGTAGGTCAGCCCGCCGTTCTTCAAGTTGTCGACCACTGCCGCGTAGTCCTCGGCATTGACCACGATGGCGACGTCCTTGTGGTTCTTGGCCGCGCTGCGGACCATGGTCGGGCCGCCGATGTCGATGTTCTCGATGGCGTCCGGCAGGGTGCATCCGGGCTTGGCCACCGTGGCTGCGAACGGATAGAGGTTGACCGCCACCAGATCGATCGGGGCAATGCCGTGCTCGGCCATCACCGCGCCGTCCAGGTCGCGGCGGCCGAGGATGCCGCCGTGAATCTTCGGGTGCAGAGTTTTCACCCGGCCGTCCATCATCTCCGGGAAGCCGGTGTAGTCGGCCACTTCGACAGCAGCAATGCCGTTGTCACGCAGCAGCTTGAAGGTGCCGCCGGTGGAGAGGATCTCGACGCCGAGGGCTTCGAGGTCGCGGGCGAAGTCGACGACGCCGGTCTTGTCGGACACGCTGATCAGCGCGCGGCGCACGGGAAGGCGGGTGGTTTGGTCGGTCATTGACGTTTCCTAGAGGCTACAGGCTTGAGTCCGCGAAGCAGGCAGGTGCGGACAGCCGCGCCTGCCAGCTGCCGCGTCAGAGCAGGTCGTACTGTTTGAGTTTCTTGCGCAGGGTGCCGCGGTTCAGGCCCAGCAGCTCGGAAGCCTTGGTCTGGTTACCCTTGACGTAGTGCATCACGGTTTCCAGCAACGGCGCTTCCACTTCGGAGAGTACGAGGTTGTAAACGTCCGTGACGTCTGCACCTTCGAGGCGGGCGAAATAATTGTGCAGCGCTTTCTCGACGCTGCCTCGCAGCGTCTGCCCCGCTTCGCTCGGCGTGTTCAGGTGCTGCTTGAGGTTCACGTTGTCACTCACGGATGTTGTTCCACTTACCAATGTTTCATTCAACAGCGTCATGCGGCCACCTCTGTTCCATCCACCGAGCCAGGCCCTGAGCGTTGTTCGGCAAAGAACTGCTGAATGCTGAAGGCCTGTGCATCCCTGTCTTCCAGATGATTGAAACGGGCGCGGAAGTCCCGCGCGCCCGGCAGTGTTGCGAGATACCAACCCGCGTGCTTGCGGGCGATACGGACTCCCATCACCTCGCCATAGAATTCATGCAGCGCCTGCACATGCTCCAGCAGGGTGCTTTCAACTTCGTCCAGCGTCGGCGCCGCGAGCAGCTCGCCGGTGCGCAGATAATGCTCCACTTCGCGAAAGATCCACGGGCGACCCTGCGCCGCACGTCCGATCAACAGGCCGTCCGCTCCGGTTGCCTGTAGTACCTGGGCCGCCTTGTGCGGCGAATCGATATCGCCATTGGCAAACACCGGAATCGACACCGCCTGCTTGATGGCGGCGATGGTGTCGTACTCGGCTTCGCCGGTGTACAGGTCGGCGCGGGTGCGGCCGTGAACGGCAAGTGCTGCGATGCCCGATTGCTCGGCGATACGCGCGACGGTCAGGCCGTTCTTGTTCTGCCGATCCCAGCCGGTGCGAATCTTCAACGTCACCGGAACGGTCACGGCGCCGACCACGGCTTCGAGGATATCCGCGACCAGCTTCTCGTCACGCATCAACGCCGAGCCGGCGGCCTTGTTGCAGACCTTCTTCGCCGGGCAGCCCATGTTGATGTCGATGATCTGCGCCCCCAGCTCCACATTGCGCTGCGCCGCCTCGGCCAGCATCTGCGGGTCGCCACCGGCGATCTGCACTGAGCGGGGCTCGGGCTCGTCCGCATGGGGAATGCGCAGGCGAGATTTGCGACTGTTCCACAGACGCACATCGCTGGTGAGCATTTCCGAGACCACCAGAGCCGCGCCGAAGCGGCGGCACAACTGGCGGAACGGCTGATCGGTCACGCCGGCCATTGGCGCGAGGATCAATCGATTGGTCAAGGTGTAAGGGCCGATGCGTACCGCTGACATGAAGATTCCCTGCTTGGGGCCTGCTTGTTAGGTAGATCGGGACTGCAAAAAAGGGTGGGCATAATACCCGCTACGCATGACGGGTTAAAGGCTGTTTTGAACAAATTCTGAACAGTGGTCGCCTTATCGCCGGGAGTTTGGACGCGCCCACCGCCCGCGCGATGAGCGCCGGCGGCGGCAGTCTGAACTGCAAGCTCGTCGCTATTTGGGCGAATGGAAGCTCAGGCTGTAATTAACTGCCTTTGCGCCCGGGTCGAGGATATCCAGGGCGATATGGATGGGAACCTGCGGTGGCATCTGGGCCTGTCCTGCCAGTTCTCCAGAAAGATATTCGCTGGGCTTGAAACTGCGGCTGGCGATCAGTTTGCCGTTGAGGTCGGCAAAGCGGATTTCCAATAGCGGAAACGGCTGTGCAAAGGCCGCGCGGTTGTAGAGGATCGCGTCGACGACCAGCGCGCCGGTGAACTCGGGATGGCTGCGCACGACCAGGTTGCTGCTCTTGATCTGGCCAATGTCGACCAGGGCCGGCAGTTCGCAGCCAACGGTCGGGCAGATACGCTCGAACCAGCTGCGATACTGGTGCTGCCTCGACAGCTCGTCGTAGTTGTAGGCAACGTACTGGGCACCCAGCGCAAGCAGTGCCAACAGGTTCAGGACGCTCCAGCCGAGCCAGCGTCCCCAGGGTTTCTTCGCTTCCTGCCAGTCCAGTTGCAGTGGCTCATCGTCGAGCTCGAACAGCGGCTCGTCGCGCAGGTCGGGCTCGCGGCGTGGCGCTGCAGGATCGACGACAGGGGCGAGCTGTTCGGTAGCCGATGGCGTTGCCAGTTCAGGTTCGACCCTTTCGTCGTGCGCCTGCAGGGCCTCGGCGATCGCGAGCGGCGTGGGACTGGCTGCCAATGGGCTCAGCGGTTGCGGAGACTCCGAGGTGACCGGGGTGAAGCTGACCACCTCATCGCTCGGGCTCGCCGGCGACTGCGTGACGCCCTGTTCGGCGTTCAGCAGGATCTCGGCCCAGCTTTCGTCCTGCGTGGAGGATATCTCCGGTAGCGGATCGCGAGGCCTGGTTGCCGCGTCGCCGTTGGCTTCGAGGCTGAGCAGGTCGCGAGACAATTCGCGCTCCTGCCGCTCCAGTTTGGCCAGCTCTTCGTCCAGGTCGAGGCTGTCCAGGTCCAGGTCATCGTGAATCCACAGCGTTTCATCGGCCTTGGCGGTTGGCGCCGGCATGGTAGCCCTGGGATGCTCGGTAGCCTGCGTCTGGATCGACTTGTCGACGGGAGTTGTCAGTGGTTGCGTCGGGTCCAGCTCATCGCGCAGCAGATGATGGGCGGCGTTGAAGACTTCCATGCAGGCGCCGCAACGCACTGCGCCGCGGGCCGCGCGCAACTGGCTGCGGGCGACGCGAAAGCGGGTGCTGCAGTTGGGGCACTGGGTGATGAAGCTGGTCATGCGTCTTTCCGCGCGAAGGTGCCGGCTAGTCTAGCGTATGCCAGTCGCGCAGCGGCAGGGGCTGCGGCGCCTGTTGTGCAAGTGTGCGGGCGAGGTCGCAAGGCGCTGCTCAGGCACGTCGGACGCCGCTGATGCGTACCCAGCCATCTTTGTCGGCGGTTGGGTCGAGCTCGAATGCATCGCTGTAGGCGGCGCGCACCTCCTCGGCCTGTTCGGCTAGGATGCCGGACAGTGCCAGGCGGCCGCCGGGCTTGACCAGTGCGGTGATGCGCGGCGCCAGCGAAACCAGCGGGCCGGCAAGGATGTTGGCGACCACCACGTCGGCAGCCTTTTCCGGCAGCTGTTCAGGCAGGTAGAGCGCGAAACGCTCTGCGGCGATGCCGTTGCGCTCGGCGTTGTCGCGTGAAGCGTCCAGCGCCTGGGTATCGATGTCGGTGCCGACGGCATGTTCGGCGCCCAGCAACAGGCCGGCGATCGCCAGGATGCCCGAGCCGCAGCCGAAATCCAGCAGGGATTGGCCCTGCAGAGGTTGTGCGTCCAGCCACTCGAGACAGAGTGCGGTAGTGGGGTGGGTGCCGGTACCGAACGCCAGGCCAGGATCCAGCAGCAGGTTGACCGCGTCGGGCTCCGGCGCCGCGTGCCAGCTGGGGACGATCCACAGCCGCTGGCCGAAGCGCATCGGCTGGAAGTTGTCCATCCAGCTGCGCTCCCAGTCCTGGTCTTCGATCACTTCGACCTGGTGCTCGGGCAGCTCGCCGCCGCGCAGCAGCTGCAGGTGGGCGAGCAGGGAGTCCGGGTCGGTGTCGGCTTCGAACAATGCCAACAGGTGCGTGTGCGACCACAGCGGAGTGGTGTTGAGATCCGGCTCGAAGATCGGCTGATCCTCGGCGTCCATGAAGGTCACGGAGACCGCGCCCAGATCCAGCAGCTGGTCTTCCAGCGCTTCGGCCTGATCGGGGGTGATGGCGAGTCGGATCTGCAGCCAAGACATGGAGGCCTCTCGAATGGGGTCGCGGTAAAAGCCGGCAAGCTTACTGGAGGGGGCGTGTTGCGGCCAGCGTGGGCTCGATTCGCGCCTGGCAGAAACGACAGAGGCCGCCCGAAGGAAGCCTCTGTAGTACAGCGCCGAGCGGGGCTCAGTGCTTGTCCATACCCAGTTTCTTCTCCAGGTAATGGATGTTCACGCCGCCCTTGCAGAAGCCGGGGTCGCGCACCAGATCGCGGTGCAGCGGGGCGTTGGTCTTGATGCCATCGACGATCAGCTCGTCCAGTGCGTTGCGCATGCGGCCCATGGCCTCGTCGCGGTTTGCGCCGAAGGTGATCAGCTTGCCGATCAGCGAGTCGTAGTGCGGCGGAACCGAGTAGCCGTCGTAGAGGTGCGAATCGACGCGCACGCCGTTGCCGCCTGGCGCGTGGAAGTGCTTCACCTTGCCCGGGCTGGGCATGAAGGTGCGCGGATCCTCGGCGTTGATGCGGCATTCCACGGCATGGCCGCGGATGACGACATCTTCCTGCTTGATCGACAGCTTCTGGCCGCCACCGATCAGCAGCATCTCCTTGACGATGTCGATGCCGGTAACCATCTCGGTAACTGGATGCTCGACCTGTACGCGAGTGTTCATCTCGATGAAGTAGAAGTTGCCGTCTTCATAGAGGAACTCGAACGTACCGGCGCCGCGGTAGCCGATGTCGATGCACGCCTTGACGCAGCGGGCCTGCACCTTGCGGCGGGCTTCTTCGTCGATCAGCGGGGCAGGGGCCTCCTCGATCACCTTCTGGTGACGGCGCTGCAGCGAGCAGTCGCGATCGCCGAGGTGGATGGCGTTGCCCTGGCCGTCGGCCAGTACCTGGATTTCCACGTGGCGTGGGTTGGTCAGGAATTTCTCGAGGTAGACCATCGGGTTGCCGAAGGCTGCGCCGGCTTCGTTGCGGGTCAGCTTGGCCGAGGCGATCAGATCCTCTTCCTTGTGCACCACGCGCATGCCGCGACCACCACCGCCACCGGCGGCCTTGATGATCACCGGGTAGCCCACTTCACGGGCGATGCGCAGCGCTTCCTTCTCGTCTTCCGGCAGTGGGCCGTCAGAACCCGGAACGGTCGGCACGCCGGCCTGCTTCATCGCGTCCTTGGCCGATACCTTGTCGCCCATCAGGCGAATGACGTCGGCGGTTGGGCCGATGAAGGTAAACCCGGACTTCTCCACCTGTTCGGCGAAGTCGGCGTTCTCGGCGAGGAAGCCGTAGCCGGGATGGATGCCGTCGGCGCCGGTGACTTCGGCAGCGGCAATCAGTGCCGGGATGCTCAGGTAGGACTTGGCAGAGGCGGCCGGGCCGATGCAGACGGACTCGTCGGCCAGCGACACGTGCATCAGGTCACGGTCGGCAGTGGAGTGCACAGCCACGGTCTTGATGCCCAGTTCCTTGCATGCGCGCAGAACTCGAAGGGCTATCTCGCCGCGGTTGGCGATCAGTACTTTTTCCAACATCGCTGGCTCTCCGCGGTTCAAACGATGGTGAACAGCGGCTGGTCGTATTCGACCGGCTGACCATTCTCCACCAGGATGGATTCGATGGTGCCGCTGATCTCGGCCTCGATGTGGTTCATCATCTTCATGGCTTCGACGATGCAGAGGATGTCGCCCTTCTTGACGCTCTGACCGACTTCGACGAACGCCTTGGATTCCGGCGAGGACGCACGGTAGAAGGTGCCGACCATCGGCGAGCGGACCACATTGCCGTTCAGCTTGGGCGCGGCCGGGGCAGCGTCGGCAGCCGGGGCGGCAGCAGCTACCGGAGCAGGAGCCGGTGCAGCCGGAGCCTGAGCGTAGATCGGCTGCTGCATCGCTACCTGCTTGCTGTGGCGGCTGATGCGTACCGACTCTTCACCCTCGTGGATCTCCAGTTCGTCGATACCGGACTCTTCCAGCAGTTCGATCAGCTTTTTGACTTTGCGAATATCCATGAAGCATTGACTCCCAGGTAAGTTCAAAGGGCATTGCTGCTCGCTTCTTCAAGGCTCGGCATGTGCACGAGCCCCTCAGGAAGCAGCGAGTTGTTCCAGGGCGGCCTCCAAGGCCAGTCGGTAGCCGCTGGCGCCAAGGCCGCAGATCACACCCACCGCGATATCGGAAAAGTAGGAGTGATGGCGGAAAGGTTCACGCTTGTGCACGTTGGACAGGTGCACTTCGATGAATGGGATGCTCACGGCCAGCAACGCGTCACGTAATGCGACGCTGGTATGCGTGAATGCCGCGGGATTGATCAGGATGAAATCGACGCCTTCGCTGCGCGCGGCATGGATGCGCTCGATCAGTTCGTACTCGGCGTTGGATTGCAGATGCAGCAGATGATGTCCGCGATCTCGGGCACGCTGCTCCAGATCCTGATTGATCTGCGCCAGCGTCACTGCGCCGTAGACGCCCGGCTCGCGGGTGCCGAGCATGTTCAGATTCGGCCCGTGGAGGACCAGAAACGTGGCCATCGGTATTCCTTGTTTTTCTGTATGCGCTGATCAGTCGAGGTGGCTGGTCGCGAGAAGGGAAAAACTATGCCCCAAGCAGGGTATGACTGTCCAGTCATGTCGCGATCGAAGGAAATGCCCGCATTATGTCTGAAGATTGCCGCAATGATTCATTGGGCTGAGGATTGTCGGCTTGTCATGGATCGATCCCGCGAAAATGCGTACGTGAGCTAGAGCAGAGGTGCCGCGCGATCCAGACGCTCGCTGAAACCGGGAGCGTCTATCTCGCCGACTACGCGCACTTCGGACATCTCATTGCCACGCCGATCGAAGAACAGGATGGCCGGGGGGCCGAACAGTTTGTAGCGGTCCAGCAGGCTGCGTTGGCCGGCGTTGCTTTCGGTGATGTCGAAGCGGATCAGACGATAGTCGGTCAGCCGCGGTGCCACCTGCGGGTTGGCGAACACCTCGCGTTCGATCACCTTGCAGCTGATGCACCAGTCGGCGTACCAGTCGAGCATCAGCGGCTGGCCGGCGGCGCGGGCGGCAGCCAGTTGGGTATCGAGCTCGGCCGGCGTGGAAATGGTGTGCCAGCCTTCACTGGTCATGCTGCCCGGCGCTGATCCGGCCACGGAGGTTGGCAACGGCCGAAGTGGATCGGAGCCGCCCTGTAGCGCCCCGACCCACGCGGCCAGCGCGTAGACCAGCAATATCAGTCCCATCAGCTGCGCGAGCTTCTGCCTGGGCGTCTTGCTGGTGAATTCTAGGGTGCCGAGAAATACGGCGCTGCCGGCCGCGAGCAGGCCCCACGCCGCCAGAGCAAGCGGACCGGGCAGTACGCGCTCGAGCATCCAGACGGCGACGGCAAGCAGCAGTACGCCGAATACGTTGCGCACACTGATCATCCATGGGCCGCTCTTGGGCAGTAGCGCGCCACCTCCGGTGGCGAACAGCACCAGCGGTGCGCCCATACCCAGGCCCAGGGCGAACAGCTTCAGGCCACCGCCTAGCGCATCGCCGCTGGCACTGATGTACAGCAGTGCGCCGGCCAGCGGAGCGGAAACACAAGGCGATACCAGCAGACTGGACACGGCACCGAGCAGCGCCGCTCCGGTAAACGAGCCGCCGCGTGCGCTGCCGGCAAGACGGTCGAGTCGACTGCTGAGTGCCTGTGGTAGGCGCAGCTCGAACAGCCCGAACATGGCCAGGGCGAAGGCGACGAAGAATAATGCGAAGGGTACAAGAATCCAGGGTGATTGCAGGCGCGCCTGCAGATTCAGCTCGGCGCCGAATACGCCCATCAGCGCGCCGAGCAGAGCGAAGCCGCCAGCCATCGGCAGCACGTAGGCCAGCGACAGCAGGAAGCTGCGCATTCCGCCGGGCTGGTCGCGCAGCACGACGCCGGTAAGAATCGGCAGCATTGGCAGGACGCAGGGGGTGAAGGTCAGGCCCAGACCGGCGAGGAAGAATAGCGCGATGGAGCGCCAGGAGAGGTCGCGTTCGCTGGCCCGCTGGCTGGCTGACGCTTCGGTGGTCGCTCCGCTGGGGGCGCCGGCAACGTCGCCGATGGGGAGCGATTCGGTTTCCGGGGGGTAGCACAGGCCTTTATCGGCACAGCCCTGGTAGGAGACCTGCAGAACGAAGGGGCGGTTGTCCGGGTTCGTCAGCGGTAGCTCGACATCGACAATGCCGTAATAGGCTTCGATCTCACCGAAATAGTCATCGACCTTGGGCACGCCGGCGGGCAGCTTCGGCTCACCGATCACGACACCTGACTGGTCGGTCTTGAAGGCGAAACGATGACGGTAGAGGTAGTAGCCCTCCGCTGCGACGAAACGCAGGGTGATCTGTTCAGGCGTAGCTTCAACGAGACTCAGTCGAAAGGCTTCGCGTACCGGCAGGAAATCGCTGCTGTTGTTCAGCGCACCGCCAAAACTGGCGCTGGGCTTGTTGTCGAACAGGCCGGCGTGGGCAGGAAGCACGAATAGCAGGAGCAGCAGACTCAGCAGGCGAAGCATGGCGATCTCACGGTAAAGCTGTGGCGGCATGATAACCAAGCCCGACGCCCGGCGCCCGTGCTCAACTGTCGCTCTGCCGATCAGTTTGCAACCAGATGCTGTCCTTGTCCTCGACTGCATCCAGCTGGCGCAGCGTCTGGCCGTCGCAGGGGCCGGCCACGCACTCACCGGATTCGATGAGAAACAGCGCGCCGTGAGTGGCGCATTGCAGCAGGCTGCCACTGTCGTCGAGGAACTGGTCGGGACGCCACTCCAGCGGAACGCCGCGGTGTGGGCAACGGTTCTCGTACAGGTATGTCCGGCCATCCCGGCGAACGGCGATCACTTTCAGCTCCCCGACCGTGAAGCCGCGGCTCTGCCCTTCGAGAAGCTCGGATGTCGCGCACAATCTGATCATCGGGTCCTCCGCCATAAGCCGGAATTATCCCGCAGCTGGCGAGGAAGTGCAGTCGGATAATTTTTGCCGGGCTGGCGGCTGCGGCGGCGGGCTCTTATCCTTCGCCGCACATACCGCTTGGCAAAGCAATCCGATGGGTAGTCCGGTTCCTGCGCGCTTTCTGTTCTTCGTACTCGGCTTGTTGTTGCTGGTCGCGATCTGGTTGTCGCTGGCACTGGGACCGGTGAGCCTGGCGCTGGGCGACAGTCTGGCTGCGGCGCTGCGCTTGGTAGGCGTGCCGATCGAAGCGTCCGGGCTCGAGCAGGCCGAGCTGATTCTTGCGCAGATCCGCCTGCCGCGGACCTTGCTGGGCTGCGCCGCCGGGGCAGTACTGGCGCTTTGCGGGGTGGCGATGCAGGGGCTGTTCCGCAACCCGCTGGCCGATCCAGGGCTGGTCGGGGTTTCCAGCGGTGCTGCGTTGGGCGCGGCGATCGCCATAGTCGGTAGCACATTTATTCCGGCGTTGCCTGCGGGGTTGGAGCCCTACCTGCTGTCGGTCTTCGCCTTCGTCGGCGGGCTGGGCGTGACCTTGCTGGTTTACCGACTCGGCCGGCGCGACGGGCAGACCCACGTCGCCACGATGCTGCTGGCCGGCATTGCGCTGACCGCGCTGGCCGGTGCGGTGGTTGGGTTGTTCAGCTATCTGGCCGACGACAGAACGTTGCGCTCGCTGACCTTCTGGAATCTCGGCAGTCTGAACGGCGCCAGTTATGCACGGCTATGGCCGCTGCTGCTGATCACCATCGCCGTCGCACTGTGGCTGCCGCGGCGGGCGAAAGCCCTGAATGCGTTGTTGCTCGGCGAATCGGAAGCGCGTCATCTCGGTTTCGATGTGGAGCGGATCAAGCGTGAACTGGTGGTCTGCACGGCGCTGGGTGTCGGCGCAGCGGTGGCTGCTACCGGTCTGATCGGCTTTATCGGATTGGTGGTTCCGCACCTGATGCGCCTGTTGGTCGGCCCCGATCACCGCTTGCTGCTACCAGCTTCGGCACTTGCTGGCGGCAGCTTGCTGCTGCTTGCCGATGTCGCCGCGCGGCTGGTGATAGCGCCGGCGGAGCTGCCGATCGGCATTGTCACTGCGTTGCTCGGCGCACCTTTCTTCCTTTATCTGCTGTTGCGGGAGCGCCTCTGATGCTGGTGGGCCGCGATCTGACCGTGCGCCGTGGCGCGATAACGGCGCTGCAGGATGTTTCCCTCGAGCTGCGCCCGGGGCAGGTTTTCGGTGTGCTCGGCCCGAACGGTGCGGGCAAGAGCACGCTGCTGGCGACGTTATCCGGCGAGCTCAGGCCTTCCAGGGGGCAGGTCTTGCTCCAAGGGCGGCCGCTCGGCGACTGGGCGGATGTGGAACGCGCGCGTTGCCTAGCCGTGTTGCCGCAGAGTTCGACGCTTAGCTTCGCTTTCCGCGTGGCGGATGTGGTGGCCATGGGGCGCCTGCCTCATCGCACCGGGCGCGGAGCCGATGCCGCCTTCGTTGCAGCAGCGATGGCTGCGGCGGACGCGCGGCACCTTGCGACGCGCAGCTACCTCGAACTGTCTGGAGGTGAGCGTCAGCGTGTGCATCTCGCTCGGGTGCTGGCGCAGCTGTGGCCGGGCGAGACAGGGCAGGTGCTGATGCTCGACGAGCCTACGTCAATGCTCGATCCTGCGCACCAGCACAGCATTTTAAAGGCGGTCAGGGCCTTCGCCGCGCAAGGCGCCGCCGCTCTGGTGATCCTGCACGATCTGAATCTGGCTGCGCGCTATTGTGATCGGCTACTGCTGCTAAAGGATGGTCGGCCAATCGTGGCAGGGCCACCCGATGAAGTGCTGCAAGCCGAGCCGCTGCGAGCGGTATTCGGTCTGGATGTGTTGGTGCAGCGGCATCCGGAACTCGGTCACCCGCTGATCATTGCCCGTTGAGGAGGTTCATCGTGCGCATTCTTGTGTTGCTTGTGCTGGGTTTGCTGACGGCATGCCATTCGCTACCGCCGCTACCTGAGTGGCAAAGTCCCGAAGGGCGTGAGCATCCGAAGCTCGGTCTGATCGTCGATCTGCGCAGTGACGCGGTACTCACGCCCGCGCAGCTGGTAGCGGAGCTGCAGGCGCAGGATCGACTGCTGGTCGGCGAGCGGCACGACAACCCGGATCACCATGCGCTGCAGCTCTGGTTGCTGCGGGCGTTGGCCGAAGAACGTCCGCAGGGCAGCTTGTTGCTGGAGATGCTTGACCCCCAACAGCAGGCGCTAGTCGATGCGGTGCGCCGCGAGGTGCGTGAGGGGCGAGCGCCAGCCGATCTTCCTGAGGCGCTGGGCTGGCAGAGGGGCTGGGATTGGGCTCAGTACGGAGCCCTGGTTTCACATGCGCTCGCGCAGCCTTACCCATTGCTGCATGCCAATCTCGGGCGCGACGAAATCATGTCGATCTATCGTGCCGCACCGTCATTGCAGGGGCGCAAATCTGCGACCGCGGCGGTAAGCGAGGCATTGCTGGCGCAGATCGAGGTCTCTCACTGCGGGATGCTGCCGGCCTCCCAGCTCCCGGCGATGCTGGCCGTGCAGCAGCAGCGTGATCGACGCATGGCCGAGCGAACGCTCGCCGCAGCCGAGCCAGCCATGCTGCTGGCCGGCGCGTTCCATGTCCGTCGAGATCTGGGCGTGCCGTTGCATATCGAGGATCTGTCAGGGAAGTCAGTCGCGGTGTTGATGCTTGCTGAAGTGGGCGAGACGGTATCCGCTGCGCAGGCCGACTATGTCTGGTACACCCCCTCGCAACCGGAGCAGGATCATTGTGAACAGCTGCGTCGACCGGGCAAGCAACCTGGCTGACATTTTCTACAGGCAAAAAAAGACCCGGCAGAGCCGGGTCAAAACCGTGATTAGCCTGATGAGGAGATAACCTGAAGGATCGACTGCCTGAGCCTTCAGCTATCGGCTGACCTCGCGATCAGTTGCGATAATAATAACAATTCTCATTTCTGCGTCAACAGGCTTTCGTAAAAAAATATTCTCTGGGCTGGTCTGCCTCAAACGGCAACGTTTACCCGCAGATGAGTGACTTCCTTGTTCAGCAGGTCAATGCGCCGCGCCATGCTTTCAATGAGGCTGTGAGCGATGCGGGGGTTGCTCTGTGTCAGTCCGAGGAACTGTTCCTTGGGAATGACCATGACCGTGCAGGCCTCACTGGCGACCACCGTTGCGCTGCGTCGCTCGCGGGTGAAGACCGCCATGGCGCCGAAGATCTCGTCCTTCTGTACGTCGCCAACCTTCTGGCCGTCGACGATCGCCTCGGCGTGGCCTTCGATGATGATGAACACGTTGTCTGCCTCGTCGCCTTGGCGGATCAGCTCTTCACCGACGGCGAAATGCTTGAAGCCGGTAGCCGGGCGGATCTCCGGTTGCTTCAGGCGCGCAAGGGCGTCGCCGAGCAGGGCGGTATGACCAATCAGATACTGGGTGAACAGTTCCTGGCGATGCTCATCGGAGTGGATGTGCTGGAACACCGCGTTGCGCGAGTAGGGAATCAGGCTGACGGGTTCGTCGCTGCAATAGCGGCACTCTGGCAGGTCGCCCGACTGGCGCAATCCAACCAGGTCGCCCTCCTGCAGATAGAACAGCGCCTTGCCGTCGATCAGCGCATGCAGTAGCCCGGTCTCGATGATGAAAAGTTGCTGTGCCGGCAGCTCGGCGCACAGATCGTCGGTGTGCTTGAGTTCAAGGTTGGGGCCTGAGGGCTGCAAGCCTTCGAGCAATTGGGTGGGGATGGTTTGCAGGCGGTTGATCAGGCGATCGGCGTAGGCCGGTTGCTCCCCGAGTAAATACATGTCGGTAATCCTTGAACGAACGGGCAGACGATTGGCAGGGTCACGTCAGCGCACAATAGGCTCGGGCGAGGGCCTGAGTAAATCTCGCCGAGCAGAGGTTGTGAGCTAGCTCTAGTTGTCGCGATCGGCGCCCAGATTCCGATTCAGCTCTTCCTTCAGCGGGATCGGCAGCTGCTGCCACGGGACATCTCTCAACGCCCCCTCAATGGCATACAGCAGAACCTTCGAGGCCCCGAAGCCGCGTGCCTTCACAGCGCGATAGGAGCTCACCGCGCCCAATCGTCGGAGGTCCGCAGCGGTGTGGATTCCCGATGCATGCAGCCATTGCACCGAGGTCTTGCCGAGATTGCGGAGCGAAAGCAGTTCGTCGTGCATGGCGGCGCCCTTGCGGTGCTAGCGGTTGGGGAAGCCTGTCAGAAAGTGTAGCGGCCAGCGGATAAGCCTCCGCTGACCTGCCTGGCCCCATGCAGACGTCAATTGGGGCTCGATTGATGTGATGGGGTCGCGACCATGCCGCTGCTGCCATTGCTTCACGGCAGACCAGGTACGCAGATAGCCCATCAGTTCGCGGAGATCCCAGTGCGCTTCGAGGGCGAAGGGTGGCGGTTCGATACGTGGAAAGGGAGGCTGGATATCGCGGTAACCGGCATCGACGCTGCTGCGACCAGGTGGCCAGCAACCGGCGAGTGTTTCGTAGTAGAGCCTATGGATGATCGCGTCCACTGCGGCCGATATATCCAGCAGGCTGTAGCACCAGGCGCAGAACAGGCCGTTCGGCTTCAGTGCGCGCCGCGCCTGATTGAAGAATGCCGGCGTGGCGAACCAGTGCAGGGCTTGTGCGACTACCAGCAGATCGAGCTGTCCGCTGCGCAATGGCAGATGCTCCGCATCGGCGACGAAACGCTGCACGTTTAACCAGGTGTCGCCAGCCGCGAGCTGTTCGGCGCTCGCGTCGCAGGCCAGGACCCGATGGAAGTGTCGTGTCAGCGGGATGCTCGCTTGCCCGTTGCCGGCCGCAAGGTCGAGCGCGGTGTCGGTGGCCGCGCATTGGCTGGCGAGCCAGTTGAACAGCGCCTCGGGGTAGGTCGGGCGGAAGCGTGCGTAGTCGGCGGACCGGCTGGAGAACAGCTGGATGCTGTCACTGGTCGGCTTTGGCTCGGGTGATTCGCTGGCAGACATAGCGGTGTTCCACGATTGGAATACCGGGAGTATAGAAGCACCGCCGCACTCTGCTGGCGGCGGTGCCTGGCGGTCAGAGGCCGGGCAGGTGCTGACGGATACTGGCGACCAGCTCGTCGAGGCTGCCGGCGTCCTGGGTGTCGACCCGACGGCTATGCAGTCGCTCGCTCTCGTTCAGCGCCTCGCGGCTGGCCTGCTGGGCATGCACTACCTCCATGGTCGCGTCGGATGGATCAAGCCCCTCGGCCTGGCGTTGCGCCAGCCACTGCGCGATCACCGCATCCGGCGCCTGGCAATCGAGTATCAGGAAGGGCACGCCAGTGGTCTCGGCCGCCTGCCAGGCATCCTGGCGCTGCTGCTGCTTCAGGTATGCCGCGTCGATCACCACGGAAAAGCCAGCCTGCAGCGCAGTCGTTGCCAGCTGATGCAGCCGCTTGTAGGTCTCATCGCTGGCCTGCTGGCTGTAGATGCCGGCATCGAGGTGGCCCTGCTGGGCTTCGGGCTGCTCGCCATGCAGGCGCTTGCGTTCGATATCCGAGCGCAGGCGTATCGCGCCAAGTGCCTCGACCAGGCGTAGCGCAACGTGGCTCTTGCCTACGGCGGACACGCCGTGGGTGATGGCGAGGAAGCGCGAGGGAATGGCGCTGTAGCTTTCGGCCAGATTCGCGTAGCTGCGGTACTGCCGTACGATAACCTTGCGTTGCACCGCGTCCTGCTCCTGATACAGACGGAACAGGCTGACCTTGGCGCGGACCAGTGCGCGATAGGCCTTGTACAGATTCAGCAGCGCCAGCGCTGCGTAGTCGCCGGTGTGTTCCAGCCAGCCATTGATGAACCTGCGCGCCTGGCACTTCAGGCCACGATCCTCGAGGTCCATGGCCAGGAAGGCTGCGTCGGATGCGGTATCGATCAGGCGAAACGGCTCGTTGAACTCGATGCAGTCGAACAGCACCACCTTGCCATCGATCAATGTGGCATTGCCCAGGTGAAGATCGCCGTGACATTCGCGGACGAAACCTTCCTGGCAGCGCTGGTCGAGCAGCGGACGCAGGCGCTCGATACTAGTTTCGGTCCATTCCTCGAGCGCATCCAGCTGGCGGAGATCCTCGGCTTCGCTGAGCAACGGGCGAATCTGTTCGAAGTTCTGCCGCATCGGCGCAACGATCGCATCGGCACTGCTCAGTGCATGACCGGCAGGCACCTGCGGGGTGCCCTGGTGGAAGCGGGCGATCTGCTCGGCCAGGGCGTCAATGTGCGCGTCCGTCAACTCGCCGCGCGCCTGCAGTTCGGCCAGTAGCTGGGTTTGTGGGAACTCGCGCATCTTCAGCGCATATTCGAAGGGCTCGCCTGTACCATCGATCTCGGGTGCATCCGGCGATCCGCTGATGGGAACGACTGCGAGATACAGATCCGGCGCCATGCGCTGGTTGAGCCGTAGCTCTTCTTCGCAGAAATGCTTGCGTGAGGCGAGGTCGGTGAAGTTGAGAAAGCCGAAGTCCACTGGCTTCTTGATCTTGTAGGCATAGGTGCCGGTGAGGATGACCCAGGAAATGTGGGTCTCGATTACCCGAAAGCCCTCGCTGGGATGCGGGTACAGGGCTGGATTCTGCAGGGCGGCGATCAGTGCTTGGCTCACGGTCATTCCTTGTTGAAGTTCTTGAACGGGGCGTGCGAGTCCACTGCGAAGCAGTCCACACAGTCGAAAAGTCGCAGGCATTATGGCCGCTGTGCGTTGCGCTGCAAACCGCTGAGAGGCCGTCGGTCCGCGCCTGCAAAGTGCGTATAATGCGCCGCCATGACTAAATCTCGCTCCCCCCGTACACGCTCCAGACGCCGCTCCGCTGGCGCTCGCCCCTGGTTGGGCTGGGCGGTCAAACTGTCCATTGTCGGCCTGGTGATCCTGGCCGGTTTCGCCATTTATCTCGATGCCGTGGTGCAGGAGAAATTCTCCGGCAAACGCTGGACGATTCCGGCCAAGGTCTATGCACGACCGCTGGAGTTGTTCGTCGGGCAGAAGCTCGATAAGACCGATTTTCTTGCCGAGCTGGATGCGTTGGGCTATCGCCGCGAAAAGGCTGTCAGCGGTCCGGGTGGCGCGTCGGTGGCTGGTAATGACATCGAACTGCACACCCGCGGCTTCCAGTTCTACGAAGGTGCCGAACAGTCGCAGCGGCTGCGAGTGCGCTTCTCTGGTGATTTCGTCGCCGGCCTCAGCGCTGGCAATGGCGGCTCGCTGCCGGTAGCGCGGCTGGAGCCGGTGTTGATCGGTGGGCTGTACCCCGCGCACAACGAGGATCGCATCCTGATCAAGCTCGATCAGGTGCCGCCGTATCTGGTGGAAACGCTGGTCGCCGTGGAGGATCGGGAGTTCTTCAATCACTTCGGTGTATCGCCCAAGTCCATTGCCCGCGCCGTCTGGGTCAACCTGACTGCAGGCCAGGTTCGCCAAGGGGGCAGTACGCTGACCCAGCAGCTGGTGAAGAACTTCTACCTGACCAACGAGCGCAGCCTCAGCCGTAAGGCCACCGAGGCGATGATGGCGGTGCTGCTGGAGCTGCACTACGACAAGGAAGACATTCTCGAAGCCTACCTGAACGAAGTGTTTCTCGGTCAGGACGGTCGCCGTGCCATTCACGGCTTCGGTCTGGCGAGCCAGTACTTCTTCGGCCAGCCGCTGGCCGAGTTGAAGTTGCCGCAGGTGGCATTGCTGGTCGGCATGGTGAAAGGGCCTACCTACTACAACCCTCGACGCAATCCCGAGCGGGCGTTGGAGCGGCGCAACCTGGTTCTCGACCTGCTCGCCGAGCAGCAGGCGGTCAGCGCCGAGGACATAGCAAAAGCCAAGCAGGCACCGCTGGGCGTGACCCAGCGTGGCAGCATGGCCGACAGCTCCTATCCGGCCTTCCTCGACCTGGTCAAGCGTCAGCTGCGTGAGGACTATCGGGACGAGGACCTCACCGAAGAAGGTCTGCGTGTCTTCACCAGTTTCGATCCGGTGATCCAGCTCAAGGCCGAGCAGGCCATGAGCGAAACCCTCAAGCGTCTCGGCAAGAGCACCGAAGGCGTCGAAGGCGCAATGATCGTGACCAATCCTGAGACCGGTGAAATTCAGGCCCTGCTCGGTAGTCGCCAGCCGGGTTTCGCGGGGTTCAATCGCGCGCTCGATGCGTCACGGCCGATCGGCTCGCTGATCAAGCCGGCCATCTACCTGGCTGCCCTGGAAAAGCCCAGCCAGTACACGCTGACCAGTCTGCTCGAAGACGAGCCCTTCTCGGTCAAGGGCGCCGACGGGCAGATCTGGAAGCCGCAGAACTATGGGCGTCAGGCTTATGGCACGGTTTACCTGTATCAGGCACTCGCCAATTCCTACAACCTGTCCACGGCGCGGCTCGGGCTCGACCTGGGTGTGCCGAATGTACTGAAGACGCTTGAGCGGCTGGGTGCATCGCCACAGTGGCCAGCGTATCCGTCGATGCTGCTCGGAGCGGGCGGTTTGCGGCCGATCGAAGTTGCCGATATGTATCAGACCCTGGCCAACGGTGGCTTCAACACTCCGTTGCGTGGCATTCGCAGCGTGCTGACCGCGGACGGTGAGCCACTCAAGCGGTATCCGTTCCAGATTCAGCAGCGCTTCGATCCGGGTGCCATCTACCTGACTCAGTACGCCATGCAGCGTGCCATGCGCGAAGGAACGGGTCGTTCTGCCTACAACCGTTTGCCGCAGTCGCTGAATCTCGCTGGCAAGACCGGGACCACAAACGACTCGCGTGACAGCTGGTTCGCAGGCTTCAGCCAGGATCTGCTGGCAGTGGTCTGGTTGGGTCGTGATGACAATGGCAAAACTTCGCTGACTGGGGCGACCGGCGCGCTGCAGGTGTGGAGCGATTTCATGCGGCGGGCCGATCCGCTGCCTCTGCAGATGCCAGTGCCGGACAACGTGACATATGCCTGGGTGGACGCGCGAAGCGGCCTGGGTACGGATGAGCGTTGCCCCGATGCGGTGCAGATGCCCTATATTCGCGGCAGCGAACCGGCCCCCGGACCTGGCTGCGGCATTCAGGCGCCGGCGGAGTCGGTCATGGATTGGGTGCGTGGCTGGTTGGAGTAACTGCCGCAGAGGTCGCGTGCTTCGTGGTTCTACGTTGAGAGGTCTGAATTGGTGAACAAGCAGTGGATGGCCGTTGTTGCAGCGGTGACGCTGGTACAGGGGTGCGCGACAGTGGATCGTGGGTCGATCCCCGTGGTGGACTCTGGCGCTCCCGTTTCCGAGGAGGTGGCGGCTCGCCAGGGATACCGCGCGTCAGCCGCGGTCGCGACGCCAAGGCAGCAGCAGGAGGATTCTGGGGTGGTGGTGATGGTGCCGCAAGGCAGCTCTGCACCGCTTGAGACGTTCGCCGCGCCAGATGCACCCTTTGCCGGGTCGAGTGGAACGACAGGCGGAGATCAGCCTGCGTGGCAGCCGGCACCGTCAATCTCGGCGCCGGCCAGCACGCAGCAGCAACCGAGCATGCCCACCGGTATCCCGTCCTCCGGCAGCAGCAGCGGCCTGGCCGCCGACGAGCAGCTGGATGGCCCTGTGCTCGCGCTGTTGACTACGGCTCAACAGCAGCAGGGCGGTGGTGACCTGAATGGTGCGGCTTCCAGTCTCGAACGTGCGCAGCGTATTGCGCCGCGCGAGCCGCAGGTCCTTTATCGTCTGGCCCAGGTCCGGTTGGCGCAGGGGGATGCCACTCAGGCGGAGCAGCTGTCGCGCCGCGCATTGAGCTATGCCAGCGGGCGCCCGGCGCTGCAGGCCAGCCTCTGGGAGTTGATTGCGCAGGCACGCGAGCGGCGGGGCGACAGTGCCGGTGCCGCGCAGGCTCGTGAACGGGCCAAGGTCAATCTGTGATGGATCCGCGCCTACCGGCAGTCGCGCAGCAGCTGCTTTTGATCGAGCGCGAGCTGCGCACGCTTGACATGTGGAGCGTCGAGCCGCCGGCGCCGGAGGCTCTGGCCAGCGTCGAGCCGTTTTGCGTGGATACGCTGCGCTTCGAACAATGGCTGCAGTGGATATTCCTGCCGCGGATGAAGGCGATTGTCGAGGCGGATCATCCTCTGCCGCAGGCGTCGGGCATCTGTGCGATGGCAGAGCTGGTCTATCGGGAGGCGCGGGTAGTCAGTTTGCTCGAGGCACTGCGTGCTTTCGATGCGTTGATCGAGGCGCCTTCGCGCTGAGCGGCTTGGCGCGCCGCCAGCGCAATACCTAAAGATGCGGTATCAGTTGCAGTTTTCGGCGATCTTGTCGCGTGTTTCTGCGATCCTTGCCTGCCGCTCCTCTTCGGTGATTCGCCGGGTTTCACCCTTCTCTTCGACACGTACCCGCGGATTGTTTTGCAGTTGCGCGAGGTTGGTGCGCATCGTCTCGCAATAGCGCTTGCGTTCGGCCTCTTGCTCGGCGACCTGGCGCTTCACCTTGCGATCGACGCTCTGCTGGTCGACCTCGGTTTCGTCCTCGACGACGGGGGCTGGCATCGTGGTCGATTTTGCCGGCGCGGTGACGGTGTTGACGGTTTCCACCTGCTGCCCTTGCGGCGGTTGCGCGCCGAAGTGCGTGACCCCCTGGGCGTCTACCCACTTGTATACCTGGGCGGCCATGACGTTGCCGCAAAGCGCCAGTACCAAGCCGCCCGCAAGAAACATGAATCGCATGTCGTTACCTTCATTGGAATCGGAAACCGGCAGTCACTATACCCAAAAGCCGGAGCGCCGCTTCTGCACCCTGTCACAGCTCAACGCTGCCCAAACACAACGGCGAGCTTGACTTGCTGGTGCTGAATCCGAACAATTCGAGGCTTGCTGTCCTGAGTCGCCTCGCCGCAAGCGATACCGGCTCAGTCTAGACAGACATGAGGTGCTACCCGCGCCGACCTGCATCACCCGCAACGCGTTACCTCGCGCTGGGTGGAGAGCCCGCGACACCAGGGTCTCTTCCAATACTGGCTCAGTCAGTGGCTGACGTAGTCGGCGACCACCGTCGCTCATGCCCTGCTGGCAGTAAACCTATTTCTGGCGGCTCCGACTTGGAATCGCTATCTGGCGTTTCAGAGGTGAACAACGTGGAACTCTTATCCGGCGCTGAAATGGTCGTCCGCTCCCTGCGTGACGAAGGCGTTAAGTACATCTACGGGTACCCGGGCGGTGCCGTTCTGCATATCTATGATGCGCTTTTCAAGGAAAAGGCCATCGAACACATCCTGGTTCGTCACGAGCAGGCCGCCACGCACATGGCCGATGGCTATGCGCGCGCGACCGGCAAGGCCGGCGTGGTGCTGGTGACCTCCGGACCAGGGGCGACCAACGCCATCACCGGTATCGCCACCGCCTTCATGGACTCGATCCCGATGGTGGTCATCTCCGGTCAGGTGCCCAGCACCATGGTCGGCACCGATGCCTTCCAGGAAACCGACATGATCGGTATCTCCCGGCCCATCGTGAAGCACAGCTTCATGATCAAGCATCCTTCGGAAATCCCCGAAGTGATGAAAAAGGCGTTCTATCTCGCCGAATCCGGGCGTCCAGGGCCGGTTGTCATCGACATTCCGAAGGACATGACCAACCCGGCCGAGAAGTTCGAGTACGTCTATCCGAAGAAGGCCAAGCTGCGTTCGTACAGTCCGGCCGTGCGTGGACATTCGGGCCAGATTCGCAAAGCGGCGGAACTGCTGCTGGGAGCCAAGCGGCCCATCATCTACGCCGGTGGCGGCGTGATCCTGGGCAAGGCCTCGGCGCAATTGACCGAGCTGGCGAAGATGCTCAACCTGCCGGTGACCAACACCCTGATGGGCCTGGGTTGCTATCCGGGCGGTGACCGCCAGTTCGTCGGCATGCTCGGCATGCACGGCAGCTACACCGCCAACCTGGCCATGCACCATTCCGACGTGATCCTGGCGGTCGGTGCGCGCTTCGATGACCGCGTCATCAATGGTGCGGCGAAATTCTGCCCGAACGCCAAGATCATCCATATCGACATCGATCCGGCGTCGATCTCCAAGACCATCAAGGCCGACATTCCGATCGTCGGTCCGGTCGACAGTGTGCTGACCGAGATGGTCGCCATCGTCAAGGAAATCGGTCAGACGCCGAATGCCGAGACGGTCGCCAGCTGGTGGAAACAGATCGACGAGTGGCGCGGCAACCGCGGGCTGTTCCCCTACGACAAGGGCGATGGTTCGATCATCAAGCCTCAGGCCGCCATCGAGGTGCTTTGCGAAGTGACCAAGGGCGACGCCTATGTAGCCTCGGACGTCGGTCAACACCAGATGTTCGCCTGCCAGTACTACAAGTTCGACAAGCCCAACCGTTGGCTCAACTCGGGCGGCCTCGGCACCATGGGCTTTGGTCTGCCTGCAGCCATGGGCGTGAAGCTGAACTTCCCCGAAGCCGATGTCGCGGTGGTGACGGGTGAGGGCAGCATCCAGATGAACATCCAGGAGCTGTCCACCTGCCTGCAGTACGACCTGCCGGTGAAGATCATCAACCTCAACAACGGTGCGCTGGGAATGGTTCGCCAGTGGCAGGACATGGTGTACAACAGCCGCTATTCGCACTCCTACATGGAGTCGCTGCCAGACTTCGTCAAGCTGGCCGAGGCTTATGGTCACGTGGGAATGCGCATCACCGACCTCAAGGACCTCAAGCCGATGATGGAAGAGGCGTTCGCCATGAAGGATCGCCTGGTCTTCCTGGATATCGCGGTCGATACCGCTGAGCATGTCTATCCGATGCAGATCAAAGACGGTGCGATGCGCGACATGTGGCTGAGCAAGACGGAGCGGACCTGATCATGAGACACATCATTTCCCTGCTGATGGAAAACGAACCGGGTGCGCTGTCTCGTGTGGTCGGCCTGTTTTCGCAACGCAACTACAACATCGAAAGCCTCACCGTGGCGCCGACCGAAGACCCGACCCTGTCGCGTCTAACGCTAACCACGGTAGGCCACGAGGAGGTGATCGAGCAGATCACCAAAAACCTCAACAAGCTGGTTGAGGTGGTCAAGCTGGTCGACCTGTCGGAAAGCGCTCATATCGAGCGTGAACTGATGCTGATCAAGGTCAAGGCCACCGGTGCCCAACGCGCCGAGGTCAAGCGCACCACCGATATCTTCCGCGGGCAGATCGTCGACGTGACCACCAGCGTTTATACGATTCAGTTGGCCGGAACCAGTGACAAGCTGGACAGTTTCATCCAGGCCGTTGGCACTGCTTCGATCCTGGAGGTTGTGCGCAGTGGCGTCACCGGGATTTCCCGCGGTGACAAGGTGCTGAGTATCTAACGGCTGGCGGACGCGTCGTCTCTCCAGTCAGTAACGTTTTATCGAATGGCCCACGAGGCCGGCAACAGGGGTAATTCATGAAGGTTTCTTACGATAAAGACTGCGACCTCTCGATCATTCAGGGCAAGAAGGTCGCCATCATCGGTTACGGCTCCCAGGGCCACGCGCACGCGTGCAACCTGAAGGATTCCGGCGTCGACGTCACCGTCGGCCTGCGCCCGGGCTCGTCGTCCATTGCCAAGGCCGAGGCCCATGGCCTGAAGGTCAGCGACGTGCCGGCCGCGGTTGCTGCTGCCGACCTGGTGATGATCCTGACCCCGGACGAGTTCCAGGGCCGCCTGTACAAGGACGAAATCGAGCCGAACCTGAAGCAGGGCGCTACTCTGGCCTTCGCCCACGGCTTCTCGATCCATTACAACCAGGTCGTGCCCCGTGCCGATCTGGACGTGATCATGATTGCTCCCAAGGCGCCGGGCCACACTGTGCGTTCCGAGTTCGTCAAGGGCGGCGGCATCCCTGACCTGATCGCGATCTACCAGGACGCTTCCGGCAATGCCCGCAACGTCGCGCTGTCCTACGCCTGCGGTGTCGGCGGTGGCCGTACCGGCATCATCGAGACTACCTTCAAGGACGAAACCGAAACCGACCTGTTCGGCGAGCAGGCTGTTCTCTGTGGCGGTTGCGTCGAGCTGGTCAAGGCCGGCTTCGAAACTCTGGTCGAGGCTGGCTACGCGCCGGAAATGGCCTACTTCGAGTGCCTGCACGAGCTGAAGTTGATCGTCGATCTGATGTTCGAAGGCGGCATCGCCAACATGAACTACTCGATCTCCAACAACGCCGAGTACGGCGAGTACGTGACCGGCCCTGAGGTGATCAACGCCGAGTCCCGCGCCGCCATGCGTAATGCCCTGAAGCGCATTCAGGACGGCGAGTACGCCAAGATGTTCATCACCGAGGGCGCTGCCAACTATCCGTCCATGACTGCCTACCGTCGCAACAACGCGGCGCACGGTATCGAAGTGGTCGGCGAGAAGCTGCGTGCAATGATGCCTTGGATCGCGGCGAACAAGATCGTCGACAAGAGCAAGAACTGATCGTTCTACTGCTCGAGAAAACGCGGCTTCGGCCGCGTTTTTTCGTTCGGCCTGCCAGGCTTCTGGTATAAAACCCGGCTTTGGCCAGGCTGAACCCCAAGTCTCCAAGACTGGTCGAAATCTATCCGTAACCTGTTGTAGAAGGTGAATGCGCATGAGTGGACAACCCGAAGAGCCGAACAAGCCAGTCGAGCCAGAAAGCATTCTGCCGATCGACGAGCATGTCGAGGAGACCCAAGAGCCTGATGGGCGCAAGGTTCGTCATCGTGGCATCTATCTGCTGCCCAACCTGTTCACCACCGCCAACCTTTTTGCTGGTTTTTTTTCGATCATCACCGCGATTAACGGCAACTTCTACGTGGCCGCCGCCACGGTGTTCGTCGCCATGGTGCTCGATAGTCTGGATGGGCGCGTGGCTCGTCTCACCAATACCCAAAGCGCATTTGGTGCCGAGTACGATTCGCTGTCGGACATGGTTGCCTTTGGTCTGGCCCCCGCAGTGCTGGCGTACGAGTGGGCATTGTCCGAACTGGGTAATGTTGGTCTCACCGTCGCCTTCATATATGTCGCTTGCGCCGCTCTGCGTCTGGCGCGTTTCAATACGCAGATCGGTAAGGTGGACAAGCGCTGGTTCATTGGTCTGGCTAGCCCGGCTGCGGCGGGAGTAGTCGCCGGTTGGGTCTGGGCTGTCTGGGCACTGGATGAGGTTGGTATTCGCGGAGTCGATCTGCCGCTCATATTGGTCATGCTGTTCGCGCTGATGGTCGCGGCCGCAGGTTTGTTGATGGTCAGCAATATCAAGTACTACAGCTTCAAGGATCTCGATTTGAAAGGGCGCGTACCTTTCGTCGCTATCCTGATAGTAGTGCTCGTGTTCGCTGTCGTATTCAGTGATCCGCCCCGCATTCTACTGTTGATCTTCCTGGCGTATGCGGCGTCCGGCCCTGTGCAGTACCTGATGCAGTTGCGCCGCCGCAAGCGTGTCGAGGGTTGATTTTCAACTCGGCTGCGCGTATTGCTCCATCGGAGTCAATACGCGGAGCAACCCATGCTTATCAAGATTCCCGCCTCCGGCGAGTGCCGTGAGTCAGAGGTAACGACCGAGGCTGCTTACTTGAGCCGTCGGCAGATTCTTGGTGGGGTGATGCTTTCGGGGGCTGCCGCCGGATTGCCAGCTCTCGCTAAAGCTTCCGAGCGTTATCCTGGCGTTACATCGGCGCCAGCACCGAAATGGTTCACCGACAAGCTCGCCAGCGCCCGTTGGCAAGCAGTGGTCCCTGACGGCGAAGCCATCACGCCATTTGCGGACGCTTCCCAGTACAACAACTTCTACGAATTTGGCCCCAATAAAGGTGATCCGGCGCGTCATGCTTCGACTTTGAAAGTGGAGCCTTGGTCGGTGTTGATCGACGGTGAGGTCGATCAGCCTGGGCGTTACGCTCTTGAGGAACTGTGCTCGGAAAGCCGACTCCAGGAACGCATCTATCGGCTTCGCTGTGTTGAAGCCTGGTCAATGGTCATCCCGTGGCTGGGATTTCCTTTGGCCGATCTGATTCGCAAGGCCCAACCGCATTCCTCTGCGAAGTTCATTCGTTTCGAAACGGCGTACCGGTCGGAGGAAATGCGCGGAACCCGCTCCGGGTTTGGGCTGATCGATTGGCCCTATGTCGAAGGGTTGCGAATGGATGAGGCCATGCATCCGCTAACGTTGCTTGCAGTCGGGATGTATGGCCGTACGCTACCTAACCAGAATGGGGCGCCGCTGAGGCTGGTGGTCCCTTGGAAGTACGGCTTCAAGAGCATCAAGTCGATTGTACGCATCAGCTTCGTGCGCGAGCAGCCGATTACGACCTGGCAGTCGATGGCGCCGCAGGAATATGGGTTCTACGCCAACGTTAACCCGAAGGTTTCGCATCCGCGATGGTCGCAAGCTCGTGAGCGCCGGCTCCCAGGAAGCCTGTTCAGCACAAACCTCCGGGACACCCAACTGTTCAACGGCTACGCGGAGCAAGTCGCGGGGTTATATAGCTCGATGGATCTCAGTAAGGACTATTGATGCGCTACCCCGTGTGGCGGCCGGCGGTTTTCGCCTGCGCCGCGAGCTTGCCGTTGTATTGGCTGTATCTGGGCTGGCAGTTCGCGCTTGGTCCTGACCCAGGCAAGGTGCTGGTCGATAATCTCGGTGAAGGTGCGCTGGTTTTGCTGCTTCTGACGCTTTCGATGACTCCGATGCAACGGCTGACTGGATGGGGTGGCTGGCTTGCCGTCCGACGTCAGCTCGGACTGTGGTGTTTCACCTATGCACTGCTGCACCTGAGTGGTTATCTATACTTCTTATTGGGTGGCGAGTTTTCTCGTTTGGGCGAGGAAATGCGCGAACGCCCCTATGTTCTGGTCGGTGGACTAGGGTTTGTCGGACTGACCGTCTTGGCGATGACATCATCCCGGTGGAGCATGCGTCGGCTTGGTAAGCGCTGGAAGAAAGTGCATAGGTTGGTTTATCTCATTGTCATTCTTGCGTTGCTGCATATGCTCTGGGTCGTTCGGGCCGACGCGGCCCGTTGGTTTCTCTATGCGGGTATTGCAATGGCGCTGTTTTTCCTGCGTGTTCCAGCGGTGACTAAGACTCTCGCGTCAGTGCGCAGCCGAAAAGGTAGGGGTGAATAAAACTGAAATAAACGGTTGACGTTGATTTTCAGGCTCCTATAATGCGCACCACTTCCGGCGCAGTCCTTAGGCAAAACCTCTTGTAAATCAAAAGGTTAGCGAAATAAAAGGGTTGCACGGATGGCGGATTCGAGTAGAATGCGCCGGGCTGGCAGGGTGGTAGTTGCATCCTGTTGGCGGCTTCGGTCGGGTTGATCGGAAGCGGTTGAAAGAGGTGGTTGACAGCGGTTTTGAACGCTGTATGATTCGCCTCCCGCTGACGAGAGACGCAAGTTGATCTGAAGCGCAAGCGGTTGAGAAGAAAGAAAAACTTCTTCAAAAACAGCTTGACAGGTAACAAGGCTGCTGTAGAATGCGCGGCCTCGGTTGAGACGAAAGACTTTATCGAAACGCTCTTTAACAACTGAATCAAGCAATTCGTGTGGGTGCTTGTGAATGTAAGACTGATGGTCAGATAGATTATCAGCATCACAAAGCAACACTCGTTTATTCGAGAGTTACTCTTTACTTGTAAAGAGATTTGCGATTGCTGAGCCAAGTTTAGGGTTTTCTCAAAACCCAAGCAGTATTGAACTGAAGAGTTTGATCATGGCTCAGATTGAACGCTGGCGGCAGGCCTAACACATGCAAGTCGAGCGGATGAAGAGAGCTTGCTCTCTGATTCAGCGGCGGACGGGTGAGTAATGCCTAGGAATCTGCCTGATAGTGGGGGACAACGTTTCGAAAGGAACGCTAATACCGCATACGTCCTACGGGAGAAAGCAGGGGACCTTCGGGCCTTGCGCTATCAGATGAGCCTAGGTCGGATTAGCTAGTTGGTGAGGTAATGGCTCACCAAGGCGACGATCCGTAACTGGTCTGAGAGGATGATCAGTCACACTGGAACTGAGACACGGTCCAGACTCCTACGGGAGGCAGCAGTGGGGAATATTGGACAATGGGCGAAAGCCTGATCCAGCCATGCCGCGTGTGTGAAGAAGGTCTTCGGATTGTAAAGCACTTTAAGTTGGGAGGAAGGGCATTAACCTAATACGTTAGTGTTTTGACGTTACCGACAGAATAAGCACCGGCTAACTTCGTGCCAGCAGCCGCGGTAATACGAAGGGTGCAAGCGTTAATCGGAATTACTGGGCGTAAAGCGCGCGTAGGTGGTTTGTTAAGTTGAATGTGAAAGCCCCGGGCTCAACCTGGGAACTGCATCCAAAACTGGCAAGCTAGAGTATGGCAGAGGGTGGTGGAATTTCCTGTGTAGCGGTGAAATGCGTAGATATAGGAAGGAACACCAGTGGCGAAGGCGACCACCTGGGCTAATACTGACACTGAGGTGCGAAAGCGTGGGGAGCAAACAGGATTAGATACCCTGGTAGTCCACGCCGTAAACGATGTCGACTAGCCGTTGGGATCCTTGAGATCTTAGTGGCGCAGCTAACGCATTAAGTCGACCGCCTGGGGAGTACGGCCGCAAGGTTAAAACTCAAATGAATTGACGGGGGCCCGCACAAGCGGTGGAGCATGTGGTTTAATTCGAAGCAACGCGAAGAACCTTACCAGGCCTTGACATGCAGAGAACTTTCCAGAGATGGATTGGTGCCTTCGGGAGCTCTGACACAGGTGCTGCATGGCTGTCGTCAGCTCGTGTCGTGAGATGTTGGGTTAAGTCCCGTAACGAGCGCAACCCTTGTCCTTAGTTACCAGCACGTTAAGGTGGGCACTCTAAGGAGACTGCCGGTGACAAACCGGAGGAAGGTGGGGATGACGTCAAGTCATCATGGCCCTTACGGCCTGGGCTACACACGTGCTACAATGGTCGGTACAAAGGGTTGCCAAGCCGCGAGGTGGAGCTAATCCCATAAAACCGATCGTAGTCCGGATCGCAGTCTGCAACTCGACTGCGTGAAGTCGGAATCGCTAGTAATCGTGAATCAGAATGTCACGGTGAATACGTTCCCGGGCCTTGTACACACCGCCCGTCACACCATGGGAGTGGGTTGCTCCAGAAGTAGCTAGTCTAACCTTCGGGGGGACGGTTACCACGGAGTGATTCATGACTGGGGTGAAGTCGTAACAAGGTAGCCGTAGGGGAACCTGCGGCTGGATCACCTCCTTAATCGAAGACTTCAGCTTCTTCATAAGCTCCCACACGAATTGCTTGATTCACTAGCGAAAAGCGATTGGGTTTCGACCCGAGAGAGACGATTGGGTCTGTAGCTCAGTTGGTTAGAGCGCACCCCTGATAAGGGTGAGGTCGGCAGTTCGAATCTGCCCAGACCCACCAATTGTCATGGGATGTGGCCGATCTGTAGATGGGGCCATAGCTCAGCTGGGAGAGCGCCTGCTTTGCACGCAGGAGGTCAGCGGTTCGATCCCGCTTGGCTCCACCATTAACTCGAAAATCGCTGAAAGCTCAGAAATGAGTGCTGCTTACGCATCCTGTGATGTGTGAGGGTATTGATTTCTGGTCTTTGCGCCAGAACTGTTCTTTAAAAATTTGGGTATGTGATAGAAGTAGATTTGAGTGGTCACTTTCACTGGTGATTATTCAAGTCAAGGTAAAATTTGCGTGTTCTCTATGCAAATTTTCGGCGAATGTCGTCTTCACGTTATAGACAGTAACCAGATTGCTTGGGGTTATATGGTCAAGTGAAGAAGCGCATACGGTGGATGCCTTGGCAGTCAGAGGCGATGAAAGACGTGGTAGCCTGCGAAAAGCTTCGGGGAGTCGGCAAACAGACTTTGATCCGGAGATGTCTGAATGGGGGAACCCAGCCATCATAAGATGGTTATCACACACTGAATACATAGGTGTGTGAGGCGAACCAGGGGAACTGAAACATCTAAGTACCCTGAGGAAAAGAAATCAACCGAGATTCCCTTAGTAGTGGCGAGCGAACGGGGATTAGCCCTTAAGCTTCTTTGATTTTAGCGGAACGCTCTGGAAAGTGCGGCCATAGTGGGTGATAGCCCTGTACGCGAAAAGGTCTTAGAAGTGAAATCGAGTAGGACGGAGCACGAGAAACTTTGTCTGAATATGGGGGGACCATCCTCCAAGGCTAAATACTACTGACTGACCGATAGTGAACCAGTACCGTGAGGGAAAGGCGAAAAGAACCCCGGAGAGGGGAGTGAAATAGAACCTGAAACCGTATGCGTACAAGCAGTGGGAGCCTACTTTGTTAGGTGACTGCGTACCTTTTGTATAATGGGTCAGCGACTTATTTTCAGTGGCGAGCTTAACCGAATAGGGGAGGCGTAGCGAAAGCGAGTCTTAATAGGGCGTCTAGTCGCTGGGAATAGACCCGAAACCGGGCGATCTATCCATGGGCAGGTTGAAGGTTAGGTAACACTGACTGGAGGACCGAACCGACTACCGTTGAAAAGTTAGCGGATGACCTGTGGATCGGAGTGAAAGGCTAATCAAGCTCGGAGATAGCTGGTTCTCCTCGAAAGCTATTTAGGTAGCGCCTCGTGTATCACTGCTGGGGGTAGAGCACTGTTTCGGCTAGGGGGTCATCCCGACTTACCAAACCGATGCAAACTCCGAATACCAGCAAGTGTCAGCACGGGAGACACACGGCGGGTGCTAACGTCCGTCGTGAAAAGGGAAACAACCCAGACCGTCAGCTAAGGTCCCAAAATCCTGGTTAAGTGGGAAACGATGTGGGAAGGCTTAGACAGCTAGGAGGTTGGCTTAGAAGCAGCCACCCTTTAAAGAAAGCGTAATAGCTCACTAGTCGAGTCGGCCTGCGCGGAAGATGTAACGGGGCTCAAACCAGGTACCGAAGCTACGGGTTCAACGCAAGTTGAGCGGTAGAGGAGCGTTCTGTAAGCCTGTGAAGGTCAGTTGAGAAGCTGGCTGGAGGTATCAGAAGTGCGAATGCTGACATGAGTAACGACAATGCGAGTGAAAAACTCGCACGCCGAAAGACCAAGGGTTCCTGCGCAACGTTAATCGACGCAGGGTGAGTCGGTCCCTAAGGCGAGGCTGAAGAGCGTAGTCGATGGGAAACGGGTTAATATTCCCGTACTTCTAGTTACTGCGATGGGGGGACGGAGAAGGCTAGGCCAGCAAGGCGTTGGTTGTCCTTGTTTAAGGTGGTAGGCAGAGATCTTAGGTAAATCCGGGATCTTAATGCCGAGAGCTGATGACGAGCTTTCTTTTAGAAAGCGAAGTGGTTGATGCCATGCTTCCAGGAAAAGCCTCTAAGCTTCAGGTAACTAGGAACCGTACCCCAAACCGACACAGGTGGTTGGGTAGAGAATACCAAGGCGCTTGAGAGAACTCGGGTGAAGGAACTAGGCAAAATGGCACCGTAACTTCGGGAGAAGGTGCGCCGGTGAGGGTGAAGTATTTACTACGTAAGCCCATGCCGGTCGAAGATACCAGGCCGCTGCGACTGTTTATTAAAAACACAGCACTCTGCAAACACGAAAGTGGACGTATAGGGTGTGACGCCTGCCCGGTGCCGGAAGGTTAATTGATGGGGTTAGCGCAAGCGAAGCTCTTGATCGAAGCCCCGGTAAACGGCGGCCGTAACTATAACGGTCCTAAGGTAGCGAAATTCCTTGTCGGGTAAGTTCCGACCTGCACGAATGGCGTAACGATGGCGGCGCTGTCTCCACCCGAGACTCAGTGAAATTGAAATCGCTGTGAAGATGCAGTGTATCCGCGGCTAGACGGAAAGACCCCGTGAACCTTTACTATAGCTTTGCACTGGACTTTGAATTTGCTTGTGTAGGATAGGTGGGAGGCTTTGAAGCGTGGACGCCAGTTCGCGTGGAGCCAACCTTGAAATACCACCCTGGCAACTTTGAGGTTCTAACTCTGGTCCGTTATCCGGATCGAGGACAGTGTATGGTGGGTAGTTTGACTGGGGCGGTCTCCTCCTAAAGAGTAACGGAGGAGTACGAAGGTGCGCTCAGACCGGTCGGAAATCGGTCGTAGAGTATAAAGGCAAAAGCGCGCTTGACTGCGAGACAGACACGTCGAGCAGGTACGAAAGTAGGTCTTAGTGATCCGGTGGTTCTGTATGGAAGGGCCATCGCTCAACGGATAAAAGGTACTCCGGGGATAACAGGCTGATACCGCCCAAGAGTTCATATCGACGGCGGTGTTTGGCACCTCGATGTCGGCTCATCACATCCTGGGGCTGAAGCCGGTCCCAAGGGTATGGCTGTTCGCCATTTAAAGTGGTACGCGAGCTGGGTTTAGAACGTCGTGAGACAGTTCGGTCCCTATCTGCCGTGGACGTTTGAGATTTGAGAGGGGCTGCTCCTAGTACGAGAGGACCGGAGTGGACGAACCTCTGGTGTTCCGGTTGTCACGCCAGTGGCATTGCCGGGTAGCTACGTTCGGAAGAGATAACCGCTGAAAGCATCTAAGCGGGAAACTTGCCTCAAGATGAGATCTCACTGGAGCCTTGAGCTCCCTGAAGGGCCGTCGAAGACTACGACGTTGATAGGTTGGGTGTGTAAGCGCTGTGAGGCGTTGAGCTAACCAATACTAATTGCCCGTGAGGCTTGACCATATAACACCCAAACAATTTGGCTGTTAGACGGAAAGTCGACAAACAGACCGAAAATCTGCACGAACACGCAATACCAATTCATCACATACCCGATTGGCTGCAGCGGCTAAACCCCGAGGCAGCAACTGAATTGCTTGACGACCATAGAGCGTTGGAACCACCTGATCCCTTCCCGAACTCAGTAGTGAAACGACGCATCGCCGATGGTAGTGTGGGGTCTCCCCATGTGAGAGTAGGTCATCGTCAAGCTCCTTTCCCAAACCCCCGACCCGCGTAAGCTGGTCGGGGGTTTGCTTTTGGGCTGAAGAAATATCTATCGAGACAGCCAGGGCTGCTTCCGGCTCGGCGTGTAGAAGGGATGGCCGAATAGTGCGGGGCAGGCCGAGGCCGCGCAGGACTTGTTCTGGAGCGTGTCTGCCTGCGATCTATCAAGAGTCGTGGTCATGCCTTCGGATTGCGTCGATGCTGAAATCAGCCGTTGCCGTTTTCTGTTGACGAACGGTTGCGCGACAAGCCGCGGGCCGGTTTGCCCTCTGGTGGCTATGAGTAGGCACCCAGCAGATCGGGTGCCAACGACAACATATCGATAGTCCCACTCGGTCGTTCACTGCTACTGAGTGTCGTCGTCTTCGTCCGACTGACAGCTCACAGCGGCGTGTGCCGCTCGTTTAGAATGAGTGCTTTGCTCGGATATTTGCTATGCCGGAATCGGCTGCTACGCCAGGGCTTGATGAGGTTCCGCTTGACCAGTTAGTCGCTTGCCCTGAATGTGATTTGCTGATGCTCAAGCCGAACCTCAATCTCGGCGAGGTTGCTGAGTGCCCTCGTTGCGGTTGTGAGTTGTTTCGCTTGCGGCATCGAATCGTCGGACCTGGGCTGGCGTTGGTGCTCGCTGCGTTGCTGCTGTACTTCCCGGCCAACTTCCTACCCATCATGAGACTGAATCTGCTCGGCCGGGTTACTGACGATACGGTCTGGAGTGGTGTGCTCAGTTTGTATAACAGCGGCATGCAAGGTATCGCCGTGGTGGTGTTTCTCTGCAGCATGGCTGTGCCGCTACTTAAACTCCTTTGCCAGCTGGCTGTATTGCTCTGCATTGCGGTCGATCAGGCGAAGCCATTGGGCATGCTGCTCTACCGGACGTATCACCATCTACGTGAATGGGGGATGCTGGAGGTTTACCTGCTCGGCATTCTGGTGTCGATCATCAAACTCAGGGACATGGCCGAACTCAGCCTGGGGATCGGGCTGGCGTGCTTTGCCGGTCTGCTGGTCGTTCAGGTCTGGCTGGAGTTGGTGATGTCGCCGCACCAGGTCTGGCAAGCGTTGTCGGAGCGCCGCGATGCGCGCCGCTGATGCTGGGTTGATGGTTTGCCACGAGTGCCATCAGCTCAACCGGGCGGACGCCGGTCAGCGTGATCAGCGATGCGTCCGCTGCGGTGCACGCGTGCATATGCGCAGACCCAACAGCATCGTTCGAACCTGGGCGCTATTGATCACTGCAGCTCTGCTCTACCTGCCGGCGAACCTGCTGCCGATCATGACGGTACGCATGCTGGGCAGTGGCACGCCGGACACAATCATGTCTGGCGTCGTGACCTTGGCCAAGCACGGCATGTTTCCAATAGCCGCCGTGGTGTTCATCGCCAGCATTCTGGTTCCCACGTTCAAACTTGTTGGAATCGCGATGTTGCTGTTTTCAGTACAGCGCCACCATCCAATGTCGCCGCGCCAACGGATATTGGTTTTTCGCTTTATCGAGTGGATCGGACGCTGGTCCATGCTCGATATTTTCGTCATCGCCATTCTGGTGGCGATCGTCAATTTCGGCAGCCTCGCCAGCGTCGAAGCGGGCTTCGGCGCGATAGCCTTTGCCAGCGTAGTCATCCTGACCATGTTGGCTGCGATTACATTTGACCCTCGTCTGATCTGGGATAACACGGAATCCGGGAACAAGCATGACTGACCTGCCACAAGCCAATACTCGCCCTGCCTCCAGCTGGTCGGCCATCTGGATTCTGCCTCTGATCGCACTGGCTATCGGAGCGTGGCTCGCCTGGCAGGCCTATAGCGAGCGAGGCATCCACATCGAGGTCGTCTTCGAGAGTGCCGAAGGGATCGAGATCGGCAAGACGTCGGTGCTCTACAAGGGCATGACGATTGGTGTCGTGCGTGATCTGCGTCTAGGCGACGATGAGCGCCGGCAGGTCGTTGTCGCGGACATCGAGATGAACAAGGACGTCGATGGCTATCTACGCAGCGGCACGCGCTTCTGGCTGGTCAAGCCCAGTGTGACGCTAGCCGGGATTACCGGGCTGGAGACTCTGGTGTCGGGCAACTACATCGGTATCAGCCCTGCTGATGGCGAGACAACGCGGCGTTTCGTTGCGCTGGCGGAAGAGCCGCCGATGTCCGACAGCCGCATCGGCCTGCACCTGACGCTCAAAGCCGAGCGCCTTGGCTCGCTGAATCGCGGCAGTCCGGTGTTCTATCGGCAGATCCAGGTCGGACAGGTCAAGAACTACGTGTTGTCCGAGGACGACAGTACCGTCGAGGTGCAGTTGTATATCCAGCCAGAGTACGCCCATCTGGTGCGCAAACACACGCGATTCTGGAATGCCAGCGGCGTCACCGTGGATGCCGGTCTGACGGGGGTTAAGTTCCGTACGGAGTCTCTGGCTAGCATCGTCGCCGGCGGTATCGCCTTCGCCACGCCATCTCACCGCAAGGACAGCCCTGCGACCGACCCGAGCATTCCGTTCCGCCTTTACGAGGATTTCGATGCTGCCCAGGCCGGTATCAAGACGCTCGTATCGCTGCAGGATTTCGATGGGCTGCAGGCCGGCCGGACGCCTGTCATCTACAAGGGCATGCAGGTCGGTCTGCTGAAGAAGCTGGATATCGATTCCGACCTCAGCGGCGCGCAGGCCGAACTCTCCATCGACCCGCTGTTCGAGGACTATCTGGTAGAGGACACGCAATTCTGGGTGGTCAAGCCATCGGTATCGGTCGCCGGTATTTCCGGGCTCGAGGCCTTGGTGCGCGGCAATTACATCGCTGTTCGCCCCGGCGAGAAGGGCGCAGAAGCCAGGCGCAACTTCGTCGCACGCGCCAAGGCACCACCGCTGGATATACGCTCGCCCGGCCTTCACCTGGTACTGACGGCGGACAACCTCGGTTCGCTGGATGTCGGTAGTCCTGTGCTCTATCGCCAGGTACGGGTTGGCTCCGTGCAGAGTTACCAGTTCTCGCGCGACCAGCAGCGGGTCGTGGTTGGCGTGCACATCGAGCAGCCCTACGCCGGCCTAGTGAACAGTTCGAGCCGGTTCTGGAATGCCAGTGGCATTTCCCTTACCGGCGGGCTTTCCGGTATTGAGGTACGCAGCGAATCGCTGCAGAGCCTGCTGGCCGGGGGCATCGCATTCGAGACGCCGGAGCCGCAAGCTCCGGCTGCCAGAAAGGTGCCCCGATTCAAGTTGCACAAGGACCGGGACAGCGCAATACGGCGCGGTACCTCGATAGAGATTCGTCTCCAGCGCGGCGACGGCCTCGGTGCCGGCACGCCGATCCGCTACAAGGGGCTGGAGGTCGGCGAGGTTGACAGTGTGACCCTGAGCGACGACCTCGGTCACGTCGTGCTGCGTGCTCGGATTACCGCCGCAGAGTCGCGTATCGCTCGTGCGGGCACGCAGTTCTGGGTGGTACGGCCCGAACTGGGCATCATGCGCACCGCCAATCTGGATACGCTGGTCAGCGGTCCCTATCTTGAGGTTGCTCCCGGCAAACCAGGTGCGGCCGCTCAAGCGCGTTTCGTGGGCCAGGAGCGTGAGCCGCAGAAGGCTGGTGAAGGGATCGCCTTGGTCCTCAGCGCTGCGCGTTTGGGTTCGATCAAGCCAGGCAATGCGGTCACCTACCGTGAGGTGAAGGTCGGCGAGGTGACTGGCTACGAGTTGGGGCAGACTGCCGACCGCGTGCTGATCCGCGTACTGATCGAGCCACGTTACGCTGCATTGGTGCATACCGGCAGCCGGTTCTGGGAAACCAGTGGGTTCGGTGTCGACTTCAGTCTGTTCAAGGGCGCCAGCGTGCGTACCGACTCGCTGGAGTCGCTGATCGAGGGTGGCGTTGCCTTTGCCACGCCTGATGGCGAACGCATGGGGCAGCGAGCCTTACCAGGACAGACCTTTGCCTTGTTCAAGGAGCCGCAGGAGGAATGGTTTGACTGGGCGCCGAAGATCGAGCTGGGCCGAGCTGCCAGTGACAAGTGACGATCGATCCGGGACGTTGTTGGTGGGCCGAAGTCCACCCTACGGCGATATCCGGATGTGTATGAAAAAGGGCCCCTCGGGGCCCTTTTCATTACAGGGAGATCAGGCCGGTTCTTCGGTCCTTTGGGCTGAAGCAGTGGCCTGGCTGGCGCCCGGTTCGCGGCGGCTGATGTATTTCCAGTCCGCCTCGTCGATGTAGATCCCGGCCGGCCCGCTGCCGCCTTCCAGGTCGATGGCGACGTGCGCCGAGACTTGCGGCTTCACCGAGGCGAGGATCGGCACGAAGCCCAGCTGCAGGCTGGTTTCGATCAGCGCCTGCTGGTTGCGCTCGTCGATGTCCGCCGCCTCGTCGAGGTAGTAGGGCAGGCGGATGCGCCCAGCCTGCTCGCGATCCATCAGGTGCAGCAACAGATACATGTTGGTCAGCGCCTTGATGGTCATGGTGGTGCCGTTCGACGCTGCGCCATCGATGTCGGTGTGAATCACCGGCTGGCCGCCGACCTTGGTGATCTCGAACGCCAGCTCGAACAGGTCCTTCAGGCCCAGCTGGTTGTTGTTCGCCGCCACCAGCTGCGCCAGATACTCCTTGGCTTCCTCGTTCTTCGCGTCCTGTTCGGAAGACTGGGACAGATCGAACACCGAGAGCGTCTCGCCTTCCTCGTATTGCCCGGCGCTGTGGATGATCTGATCGATATGCTTGAGCGCATCCTTGTTCGGCGCCAGCACGATGCGGAAGCTCGCCAGGTTGGAAACCTGACGCTTGTTGATCTCGCGGTTGAACAGCGCCAGCTGGTGTTCCAGGCTTTCGTAGTCGCTACGGATATTGCGCAGCGTTCGAGCGATGTCGGTGACCGCGGCACGGCGCGCCTTGGCCAGGGTCAGCGCCTCGTCCTGGCGATGCGCGTAGGCGTTGACCAAGAGTTGCAGACGACGCTCGGGATCTTCCTCGCTGTCGAACTTGGCCACGCCTTTCAGGCGCACCTGGGCATACAGCGCCTCGATCTGGCCGTCGACGCGCTGTAGCGCCTGCCAGCTGTCCTGGTAGTCGTTGAGTAGCGGCAGCAGGTTGTCCAGCGAGTCGTCCACCGGATCCATGAACGGCGTGCCGAACGGTAGGTTGGCTGGCAGCAGCTGGCGACGACGCAGGGCGTCTTCCAGCGTGCGCTCCTTGGCTTCCAGATCGGCCAGCTGACGGCCGACCAGCTGCAGCTTGGCGGACAGGTGCTGGACGCGCTCGGCGAAGGCGTCACTGGTGCGCTTGAGTTCTTCCTGGGCTGCCTCGGCCTGGGCCAGCTGCTCCAGCTTTGCCGGCTCTTCTGCGGCCAGGGTCTGGCTGCGGCGGAAGTCTTCCAGCGCTTTCTGCGCATCCAGCACGGCCTGGTACAGCGCCTCGGCCTGGGCCTTGCTCGCAGCGCGGTCGACGGCCACGGCATGCTGGGTCTTGAGCTGCTTGAGCTCGCGCTCGAGACGATCCTTCTGGTCGCGCAGGGCGGCGCGGTCGGCGAGCGCCTGCAAGGCCGGTGGTTCGATATGCGAAAGGTCGATGGACAGGCCCGGCACCGAGAAGGTGTCGCCCTTGAAGCGATCCAGCACCGCTTCGACTGCCTTGACCCAGTCCTCGCCTTCTGCAGTGATGCCTTTCTCACCCAGCGGTAGGCTGAACAGCTGGCCGTTGAACAGGCGCATCAGGCGATCCACATCGGCCTGGGAAAACTCCTCGCGCAAACGCGAATAGCTGTTGTTGTCGGCATGGTCGAGCTGCTGCTTGACCGACTTCAAGCGCTTTTCCAGGTCGCGCAGGCGCTCGTCCAGGTCCTCGCTGGAGAACTGGCGGGACTGCGCCAGTGCACCGGCCAGCTCGTCATGGGCGTCCTTGGCGGCGAGCAGCTGCTGCTCCAGCACATGGGCGTCCTCCACCAGGGTGAAACGGTTCTTCAGCACCGCCAGCTCGCCGAGCCAGCGCTGGGCTTCGCTGATCTCGCGCTCCAGCCGCATCAGCTCGCCGGTCGAACCGCGCTGTTCATTCTGCAGGCCGTCCTGCTCGCGACGGTAGTGCTCGGCCTGGATCACCAGCTCTTCCTTGCGTGCATCGGCGTAGTCGTGCCAGGTGCCGAGCAGGTTGTCGAGCAACGGCGACAGGCGATGCAGCTTGCCGCGCAGCAGCTCGCGCTGGGCGACACCGGAAGCCAGCGCTTCGACCAGCGGGCCGGCGGCGACCAGTGCCTGGTAGTCCTGCTCCATGCGGCGCACGTCGCGGAAGGCTTCTTCGGTGGCTGCGATGTAGTCGACGCTGCCCGAGCGCAGGCTGTGCTCGAAGGCATCGAGGAACAGCTGCTTCAATTTGGCCGCCGTGATCTCGCGCATGTGCAGCAGGTTGATGAACAGCGCGCGGAAGGTCTTCAGGCTCTGCTCGCTGGTCGAGCGCAGCGGGATCAGCGTCATGTCCAACGGGATTGAGGTGTGCCCGCCGACCAGCAGCCGGCGCAGTTCATCCGGCTTGGCCTCGTAGGCCTTGATGCCGGCGCGTTCGAGATTGGCGAACAGCTCGCGCTGGCGCAGGCAGGTGCCGTTCTGCTGGTAATGGTCGAGATCCAGCGAGCCCTGGTAGACGAAGAACTGGTGGCCGAAGCCGCCGCCCGGGCCGCGACCGGCCACGCCGATCACATGCGGGCCGTGGGGCAGCATGACTTCCACCAGGATGTAGCTGGTGTCGCTGGCGAAGTAGAACTTGCGTGACTGCTCGAGGCTGTACTTGCCGAAGCTCATGTCCGACATGCGCGCCAGGATCGGGAACTGCAGCGCGTTGATCGAAGCGGACTTGCCGAGGTTGTTGGCGCCGTAGACCGACAGCGGGTTCTCCAGCGGGAAGATGCCGAGGCTGTAGCCGGCGGTGTTCAGCAGGGCGAAGCGGCGAATGCCGTAGCGTTCCTGGCTCATGCTTCAAGCTCCTTTTCTGCAGCAATGGCGCGGGCGAGGGCGGCTTCTTCGGACTCTTCGACGAGAGCTTCGTCCGGCTCTTCGATAAGGATGATGTCGTCCTCGCTGTCGTCTTCAGCGATCAGCTCCGGCGCTGGTAACGGCAGGTCGCTGCTGTGCAGGCTGGCGGCGAGATCGCGGTCCTGCTGCACCGACAGGCAGACGTCGAGGAAGCGGTGCATCGGTGGCAGGAAGCGGTAGACGCCGTTGCTGTCCTCGGCGAAGCCCAGCTGCGTCAGGCGGCGGATGACCTTTTCTTCCAGCTCTTCCTGCGTGGTGACTTCGGCCTGCAGGAACAGGTCGCGGTACTTGTCCAGCAGCGCCGGCAGTTCATCGCGACCGAGGCTGCCGCCATCGAGCACGGCCAGCGGATCGCGGCCCTGGTCGGCCAGGTGCTCGACGAGGATGAAGGTGAACAGTGCCAGGCGCTGGGCGGTCTTGTTCACCTGCGCGCCCATCTGCTCGGGGACGAAGTAATAGAAGCCGCGCGGATCGCAGACCAGCTCGAAGCCGAGCGCCTTGAACAGTGCGCGGTACTGGTCCTGCATGTTCGACAGCTGCGCGTAGGGCTCCGGCTCGCTGCGGGACAGGTGATAGCCCTTGAACAGCTCGCGGAAGATCGGCGCCAGCTGGGTCATTTCCTTGAGGTCGATGTTCATAAACGTGGCTCACAGGTAATCGTAGGGTGGAAAACGCCAGAGGCTTTTCCACCGGGGAGTTCGGCGTTGGCAAAGGTGGACAAGCTGCGCGTTGCCCACCCTACGTAGGAATCAGCCATTGGCGTTGGCCACCAGCGCAAAGGAGCTGAGGCTGACGCGGTGCTCGCGGGTCAGGTATTCGCGACGCTCCAGGCGATCGCGCTGGAAGCGGCTGTCGCGGGACAGGCGCGAAAACCAGTAGAGCAGCTCGTCTGTGGCACCCTCGGGTTCCTGTTCCAGCAGCCAGGCCATCAGGTCCGGCAGCGGCAGTGCCTGCTGGCAGCGCTCGATCATCTCGCGGGCGGTGCGCGGTGCGCGCGGCTGCTCGCCCTTGCGCTTGCCGCTGGCCCGCGGGAACTGCGCCGGTTTCGGCTCGAAGCGGGCCAGGGCATAGACGTAGGCCTCGACCTGGCTGGCAGTGCCGAGAAAAGTGCTCTGCGGACGGGTGAACAGCGGCAGCGAGGCCTGCGGTACGGCGTCCAGGCCTTTCTTGCGGATCGCCGACAGGGCCAGCGCGGCGCCGCGGGTCACCGCATTGTGCCGGCGCGCTTCCTCGCGCAGCGGCAACAGCAGTTCGCGGGCCTTGCGCAGGGTCAGCTGGGCGGTGGTCTGCATCTCGAGGATGCGCGCGTGGGTGCGCAGCAGGAGGTCGTCGTCCACCAGCTGGCCAAGGCGTTGCTGTTCGCCGAGCAGTTTCATCAGCACCTGCTCGACGCGGTGCACGCCCTGCTCGAAGGCGCCATCGGCGGAGACTAGCTGGATCATCGGCTCGACGTATTCGTCCCAGGTCGCCAACACCTCTGCATAGCGCTGGCGCAGCGGAATCTGGCGGTCGCTGGTCTTGGCCCGGTCGGCCACGGCGACCAGGGCCTGCTCGTCGTTATCGAGCTTCTTCAATACATCGCGCACGCGCATGTCCAGCAGGCGCAGCTGGCGGGCCAGGTCGTTGCCATCGCGAATCTCGAACGCATCGAGGATATGCCCGGCCAGGCGCTCCAGGTGGCGTAGGTAGGCTTCGATCTCCAGGCACAGGCCAAGGCGGTGCTCGCGGCGCAGGTAGGCGAGGAAGTCGTGGATCTGCGCGTTCAGCTCGAAGCGGTTGGGGCTCTTGGCCACCGGCACCAGGATGTCCAGGCGGATCCACTGGTCGAGCAGGGCAGTGATATCGGTGGGCGTGCCTTCGGGCAGCTGCGCGGCCAGCTGATGACGAAGTTCGACCAGGCTCAGGGTGCCGGCGTCGAAACGCTCGCACAGCGGCTCGAGCAACGTCCAGTGTTCAGCGAGGGCACGCAGTACGCGCTTGGGTTCGATCATCGAGGCGCCAGTCCAGCCAGTGAAAAAGCGCGAATTGTACTGCATTGACAGCCCACTGAAGGCCCGCCGGACAATCGGACGCGCTCTGAATGCGGCGCCCGGCAATCAACTGGGTGATTCACTTGAACGTCATTGCAGGCGGGTTAGCTTGTCTAGCATCGGCGCTTGCAGCCATATCGGTGCTGCCGGATGTCCTTGAATGGTGACGAAGTGTTGAAAATCTATTCCGATCTGCGTCGGTAATCGGCACAATTCGCGGCTTTTGCAAACGGGAGCTGCCGGCTCCTGTCCGGCGAAATCCCTTGGGGGCACGTAGACATGATCCAGACGCCGTATTACCTCATTGATAAACAGAAGCTCCTGGGCAACCTGGAGAAGATCGCCTACGTGCGCGAACACTCCGGCGCCAAGGCGCTGCTGGCCCTCAAGTGCTTCGCCACCTGGTCGGTATTCGACCTGATGCAGCAGTACATGGATGGCACCACTTCGTCCTCGCTGTACGAACTCAAGCTCGGCCGGCAGAAGTTCGCCGGCGAAACCCACGCCTACAGCGTGGCCTGGGCCGATGATGAGATCGAAGAGATGGTCGCCAACTGCGACAAGATCATCTTCAACTCCATTGGCCAGCTGGAGCGCTTCGAGGCCGGCACCGAGGGCACCATCCGCGGCCTGCGCGTCAATCCGCAGGTGAGCAGTTCCGACTATCTGCTGGCCGACCCGGCGCGGCCGTTCAGTCGTCTGGGCGAGCACGACCCGGCGAAGATCGAGGCGGTGATCGGCAAGATCAGCGGCTTCATGTTCCACAATAACTGCGAGAACAGCAGCTTCGAGCTGTTCGACCAGATGCTGACCACCATCGAGGAGCGCTTCGGTCACCTGCTGGAAAAGGTCGAGTGGGTCAGCCTCGGCGGCGGTATCCACTTCACCGGCGAAGGCTATCCGCTGGATGCCTTCTGCGCGCGGCTGAAAGCGTTCTCGGAAAAATTCGGCGTACAGGTCTACTTGGAGCCGGGCGAAGCGGCGATCACCATGAGTGCGTCGCTGGAAGTCACGGTGCTCGACACCCTGTACAACGGCAAGAACCTGGCGGTGGTCGACAGCTCCATCGAGGCGCACATGCTCGACCTGCTGATCTATCGCCTCAACGCCAAGATGGCGCCCAACGACGGCGAGCACAGCTACATGGTGTGCGGCAAATCCTGTCTGGCCGGCGACATCTTCGGTGAGTACCAATTCGATCGTCCGTTGGCCATCGGCGATCGGCTGTCGTTCATCGACGCGGCAGGCTACACCATGGTCAAGAAAAACTGGTTCAACGGCCTGAAAATGCCGTCCATCGTGGTAAAGCAGCTCGACGGAAGCGTCGAGGTGGTTCGTGAGTTCGACTTTAACGATTACCTGTCCAGCCTTTCCTGAGGCCGCAGTACAAGGGGGTGAAACAATTGAAGAAAAACGTTCTTATCATTGGTGCAGGAGGTGTCGCCAAGGTGGTGGCCCATAAGTGCGCGCAGCACAACGACGAACTCGGTCGTATTGCTATCGCGTCGCGCAACATCTCCAAATGCCAGGCCATCATCGACAGCGTGCAAGCCAAGGGCGGGCTCAAGCAGCCCGGCGAAATCAAGGCCTATGCGCTGGACGCCATGGACGTGGAAGCGACCAAGGCACTGATTCGTGAAACCGAATCGCAGATCGTCATCAACGTCGGTTCTGCCTTCCTCAACATGTCCGTGCTGCGCGCCTGCATCGACACCGGCGCCGCGTATCTCGATACCGCGATCCACGAAGAGCCGGGCAAGATCTGCGAAACGCCGCCGTGGTATGGCAACTACGAGTGGAAACATCTGGCCGAGTGCCAGGAAAAGGGCGTCACCGCCATCCTCGGCGTCGGTTTCGACCCGGGCGTGGTCAACGCTTACGCTGCCCTGGCGCAGCAGGAATACTTCGACAAGATCGAGTCGATCGACATCCTCGACGTCAACGCCGGTTCCCACGGCAAGTATTTCGCCACCAATTTCGATCCGGAAATCAATTTCCGCGAATTCACCGGTCAGGTTTACAGCTGGCAGAACAGCCAGTGGACGACCAATCGCATGTTCGAGGTCAAACGCACCGACGACCTGCCGGTCGTGGGCGAACAGAGTCTCTACCTGACCGGCCACGACGAGGTGCACTCGCTCTCCAAGCACCTCGATGTACCGAACATCCGCTTCTGGATGAGCTTCGGCGAGCACTACATCAACGTCTTTACGGTGCTGAACAGCCTTGGCCTGCTCTCCGAGCAGCCGGTGCGCACCGCCGAAGGCCTGGAAGTGGTACCGCTCAAGGTGGTCAAGGCCGTATTGCCTGATCCCGCCTCGCTGGCGCCGGGCTATACCGGCAAGACCTGCATTGGCGATCTGGTCAAGGGCACGAAGGACGGGCAGCCTCGCGAGCTGTTCATCTACAACGTTGCCGACCATGAAGAAGCCTATGCCGAGACCGACAGCCAGGGCATCTCCTACACCGCCGGCGTACCGCCGGTTGCCGCCGCGCTGCTGGTAGCGCGTGGCGAGTGGGATGCGCAGCGTATGGTCAACGTCGAAGAGCTGCCGGCCCAGCCGTTCCTCAAGCTGCTCGATGTGATGGGTCTGCCGACCCGGATCAGGGATGAGCACGGCGACCGGGCCTGGGATCAGTAAGCCAGCGACAAGTTGCACGCAAGAGCGAAAGGCCCCGCTGCTCTGGTAGCGGGGCCTTTTGCTTTGTTGGCGGCGCGGCGGTGGATGTAAAAAGCGACATCCACCCTGCGTTGGGGGCTGGCCTTCGTAGGGTGGAAAACCTCGAAGCGTTTTCCACCAACGTTCCCCCGCGGTGGAAAAGCCTTCGGCGTTTTCCACCCAACGCTGCGACAACCCAAGCCAAACGCAGCTTCGCCTTCCCGCTTTGTTCATTTCACGCGACAATCCGCGGACTACAGCGCCCCCTGAGAGGCGCTCGGCAGCCGTGAGGATTTCCTATGAGCAGCAATGATCGCGTCATCATCTTCGACACCACCCTGCGCGACGGCGAGCAGAGCCCTGGCGCGTCCATGACCGGTGAGGAAAAGCTGCGCATCGCCCGGGCGCTGGAGCGGCTGAAGGTGGACGTGATCGAGGCCGGCTTCGCCATCGCCAGCCCCGGCGACTTCGCCGCGGTGAAGCTGGTTGCCGACAACATCAAGGACAGCACCGTGTGCAGCCTGGCGCGCGCTGTCGATGCCGACATCGAGCGTGCCGCCGAAGCGCTGGCCGGCGCCAATTCCGGGCGCATCCACACCTTTATCGCCACCAGCCCGATCCACATGCAGTACAAGCTGCGCATGCAGCCGGACCAGGTGGTCGAGCAGGCGGTGCGTGCGGTGAAGAAGGCGCGCAGCCTGTGCGCCGACGTGGAGTTCTCCTGCGAGGATGCCGGGCGCTCGGAGATCGATTTCCTCTGCCGCATCATCGAGGCTGCCATCGACGCCGGTGCGCGCACTATCAACATCCCGGACACCGTCGGCTATGCGATTCCGCACCAGTACGCCGACACCATCCGCCAGCTGCTCGAACGCATCCCCAACGCCGACAAGGCAGTGTTCTCGGTGCATTGCCACAACGACCTGGGCCTGGCCGTGGCCAACTCCCTCGCGGCAGTGGTCGCCGGTGCGCGGCAGGTGGAGTGCACCATCAACGGCCTCGGCGAGCGTGCCGGCAACGCCGCGCTGGAAGAGATCGTCATGGCGATCAAGACCCGCCAGGACCTGCTCGACGTACACACCCGCATCGAGACCGAGCACATTCTCGCGGCCTCGCGCCTTGTCTCGGGCATCACCGGCTTCCCGGTGCAGCCGAACAAGGCCATTGTCGGCGCCAACGCCTTCGCCCACGAGTCGGGCATCCACCAGGACGGCGTGCTCAAGCACCGCGAGACTTACGAAATTATGTCCGCCCAGTCGGTTGGCTGGAACGCCAACAAGATGGTGATGGGCAAGCATTCCGGCCGCGCCGCATTCCGTTCGCGTCTGGATGAGCTGGGCATCGTGCTCGAAGGCGACGAGCTGAATGCCGCGTTCGCCCGCTTCAAGGAGCTGGCCGACAAGAAGCACGAAATCTTCGACGAAGATCTGCAGGCACTGGTCTCCGACACCCTGGCCGACGAAGCGCCTGAGCACTTCAAGCTGGCCAGCCTGGAAGTCGCGAGCAAGACCGGCACCATCCCCGAAGCCAAGCTGGTGCTCAGCGTCGACGGTGCCGAGCGCAGCGCCCAGGCCCAGGGCTCCGGCCCGGTCGATGCAACCTTCAAGGCCATCGAGGCGGTCGCCGAATCGGGCGCCACGCTGCAATTGTATTCGGTCAACGCCATCACCCAGGGCACCGACTCCCAGGGTGAAGTCACCGTGCGGCTGGAGAAGGGCGGGCGCATCGTCAATGGCAACGGCGCCGATACCGATATCGTCGTCGCGTCGGCCAAGGCTTACCTGAACGCGCTGAATCTGATGCAGGTCGGCGCCAAGGCTCACCCACAGGTGGAAGGCGTTTGATCAACGAAGCCCGGCGTCTCGCCTACCTCGACGCCATGCAGGTGGCCAGCTGGCTGCCGCGTACCGAACTGCCTTTCGCTGCGCCGTCGCGGCCGGAGCTGCTGTTGCCGGTCGCGGCCGAAGCGGAGCCGGACATTGCCGTCGCTCCGCCAGCCGAGGTGCCGGTGGCCGCGCCGGTAGTGGAACGGGCACCCGCAGCACCTGTCGTCGAGCCGCCGCAGGCGCCGCGTCCGCGTATCGCCATGCCGGAACCCAAGCAGCCGGAACCGGTTGCTGCCGCGACGGAAGAACAAGCGGCCGAGCCAGCCAAACCGATCGAGCCGCCGCCACGTTTCTCGCTGCAGCTGATGCGCGCCGGCAACGTGCTGCTGGTGGTTGAACTGCCCACCGGCGAATCCTTCCAGAGCCGCGACCCGGCCTACATCCTGCTCAAGGACCTGCTGCGCGCCGCACGCCTGCCGGACAAGCCGCAGCAGGTCGGCGATGGCGAGCCGATTCGCTGGCCGCTGCTGAATAAGGGCAGCCTCGACCAGGGTGCCGAGGCCGCACGCGATTATGTGCAAGGCGTGATGGCCGCCGAGCTGGAAAACATGGGCTGCGACTGCATCTGGCTGATCGGTCGCCCGGCGCTGCGTTTCGCCGGTGAAGTGGATGTCGACGCCTGCTATCGCGAACTGGCTGTCGAGGGGCTCGGTCGCGCACTGGCGATGCCCGGCCTGGAACAGCTGATGGAGCAGCCAGCCGCCAAGGCCGAGCTGTGGAAAACCCTGCGCCGCAGCATGCCGCGCTGGCACATAGGTTCATGAGTACGTGTGATGAGTGATGCTGTCAGCTTCCGCCCGATGACCGCGGCGGACATCGAAGCCGTGTTGAAGATCGAGTACGCCGCCTTCAGCCACCCCTGGACGCGCGGCATCTTCAACGACGCGCTGAGTGCCTACGAGTGCTGGGTGATGTTCGAGGGCGAGCAGCAGGTCGGGCACGGCGTGATCAACCTGATCCTCGACGAGGCGCACCTGCTCAATATCACCGTCAAGCCGCAGAGCCAGGGCCGCGGCCTCGGCCTGTGCCTGCTCGAGCATCTGATGGAGCGTGCCCGCGAACGCGGCGGCCGCGAATGCTTCCTCGAGGTACGTGCGAGCAACACCACGGCCTATCGGCTTTACGAGCGTTATGGCTTCAACGAAGTTGGCCGGCGCCGGGCCTACTACCCGGCGGCAGACGGCCGTGAAGATGCGCTGGTGATGGCCTGTACGTTGCTGGATTGATTGCTGCGGGCTTCGGTTTTTGTGCTGGAGTTCGCCGGCGCCACGATCACGGTTGCCGACCTCTGACTGTCACCAGCCTCGGTAGGGTGGATCACGCTTCACCGATCCACCGTGCCCGCGCCCTGGTGGATGTAAAAAGCGACATCCACCCTACACCCACTGGACTGATTGCTGCGGGCCGACGCCCCGGCTTTTGGGCCGGCGCTCGTCGGCGCCCACGTCTCGCTGTTGCCGATCTCTGACTGTCGCCAGCCTTGTAGGGTGGATCGCGCTTCACCGATCCACCATGCTCGCGTCATGGTGGATGTAAAAAGCAAACATCCACCACGCCTACGCAAGGCAGCCGAGGCCGCCTTATGAGTTCCGCGGCCCTGTCGCTTCCGCCTACCGAGTGCGGCAAATGGCTCCGCTCTATTCCCCCGGCCGCTTGTCCCGTCCCGAATCCAGTGGGGCTTCGCCTTCCAGCTCTTCGTCCGACAGCACACTGTCGTCCTCGCGCAATACCGCATCGCCGCCGCTGAGGCCGGTGTCTTCGTCGCCTTCGGCGGGGCCATCCCAGGGTTTGCCGTCGAGCGGGTCATAGCGGCCGAGTTCGGCCTCGTCGAGATCCACATCGGCGCCGATCTCATGCTCGGAAACCACGCTCAGGTCCTGATCGGCCGGCTCGCCATGGCCGCGTTCGCTCGGCGAGCGTGCGCCGTCCTCGGGGATCAGCGTTTCCGGAGACATGTCGTCCATTGTGGTCTCGCCATCCGGGACTTCACCCGCGGTCATGCCTGCTTCGGCGGCACGTTCGGCGGTGAACTCGTCGGCCACCTGCTCACCGGGCACTTCGTCACCGATGCGGCCCTTGCGCTCGTCACGGCGCTGATCGAAATCGAGCTGTTCGATGGAGCCCATGCGGTCTTCGGTGTTGTCGATTTCCGTTGGGGTGTAGGTTTTTTGATCGCTCATGATCGTCTCCTGTCAGAACGTCGGTCATGCAGGTTGTGACCCGGCCGCCCTGGGAAGATTCAGGGCTGTCCGCTGGCCGATAACGCCATTCGGGTCCATCCTTTCCTGCGGCCATAGATGCCTGAGCGTCTTGAGAAAAGGGGACGAACCACCGCGCGTGATCCGGAGTCCTACTCTGCATGAATGATCAAAACGACCAACCCGCGCCAGAGCCTCGGCGCTACGCCTTCTTCTTCGATGTCGACGGAACGCTGGCTGAGATTCAGCCCCGACCGGAACTCGTCTTCATTCCACCGGCCACCCTCGCGGCCCTGGAACGCCTGCATGCCGGCGGCATTCCCGTCGCCGTGATCTCCGGCAGGCCGCTCGCGCAGCTCGATGCGCTGCTGGCGCCCCTGCAACTTCCCGCCGCCGGCGTGCACGGTGCCGAGCGCCGTGATGCCACGGGTGAGCTGCGCAACCTGGCACTCGACAATCAGGCCCTGGCGCGCATCCAGCGTGAGTTGCAGCAGGCCTGCAGCGAGCACCCCGGCCTGCACCTGGAGAACAAGAGCGTCGCCTTTGCCCTGCATTTTCGTCAGGCGCCGGAGCTGGAGGAGGTTGCCCGCACACTCGCCGAAGACTTCGCCCAGCGTTACGCCGAGGTACTGACCCTGCAGCCCGGAAAGTGCGTGTTCGAACTCAAGCCCCGCGGCGCGAGCAAGGGCGAGGTGATCCGCGCCTTCATGCAGGAAGCGCCGTTCTCCGGCTGCACTCCCGTGTTCCTTGGCGACGATCTCACCGACGAAGCCGGCTTTGCCGCCGTCAATGCGCTCGGCGGTCGGTCCATCAAGGTCGGCGACGGCCCCAGCGAGGCCCGCGAACGGGTGGCGTCGGTGGCTGCCGTCGGCACCTGGATCGAAGCGCTGCTGAACGAACTCGGTGTGCCGGCCGAACCCAGAACAAAACCCGACTAGAGCGAGATTTACTGCCATGAGCCGTTTAGTAGTGGTTTCCAACCGCGTGGCGCCAATCAAACCGGGCAAGGTAGCCGCCGGAGGGCTGGCCGTCGGTGTCTACGATGCGCTGCGCCAGGCCGGTGGCATCTGGTTCGGCTGGAGTGGCGAGATCAGCGCGACCCCGACGATCAACACCGAGGAAGTGGGCAACATCACCTACGTCACGCTGCCGCTGAACAAGCGTGACTACGACCAGTACTACCGCGGCTTCTCCAACAACACACTCTGGCCGATCTTCCACTACCGTATCGACCTGGCGCGCTACAGCCGCGAAGAATACGACGGCTACCGGCGGGTCAACGGCATGCTGGCCGAGAAGCTCCTACCGCTGCTTGAACCTGACGACATCATCTGGATTCATGACTACCACCTGATCCCGTTCGCCGAAGCCTGTCGCCAGCTGGGCATCCGCAACCGCATCGGCTTCTTCCTGCATATCCCGTTTCCCGCGCCGGAAATCCTCACCGCCATTCCGCCGCACAACGAGCTGCTGAAGACCCTCTGCTACTACGACCTGATCGGCTTCCAGACCGACACCGATCGCCTGGCCTTTCAGGACTACATCACCCGCGAAGTGCGCGGTGTGATCGAGCCGGACGGCAGCCTGACCGCCTACGGGCAGAACTTCCGCGCCGGGGTTTACCCGATCGGCGTGGTACCGGACGAAATCCAGAAGCTCGCCGAAGGCTACAAGGGCCGCGCCCATCCCATGCGCCGGGCCAGCGATACCCGGCGCCAGACCATCATCTCGGTCGACCGCCTGGACTACTCCAAGGGCCTGGTGGAGCGCTTCCGCGCCTACGAGGAGTTTCTCGACCGCTATCCCAAGCACCGCAACAACGTCGAATTCCTGCAGATCGCGCCGACCTCGCGTTCCGACGTGCGCACCTATCAGCACATCCGCGAGCAGCTCGAAAGCCAGGCCGGGCATCTCAACGGGCGCCTGTCCGATCTTGACTGGACGCCGCTGCACTACCTCAACAAGAGCTACGACCGCCGCGTGCTGATGGGGCTGTTCCGCACCGCCGACGTCGGCTTCGTCACGCCGCTGCGCGACGGCATGAACCTGGTCGCCAAGGAATACGTCGCCGCGCAGGACCCGGAAGATCCCGGCGTGCTGGTGCTGTCGCGCTTCGCCGGCGCCGCACGCGAGCTGACCTCCGCGCTGATCGTCAATCCGTACGACTGCGTCGGCATGGCGGAAGCGCTCGACCGTGCCCTGAGCATGCCGCTGGCCGAGCGCAAGGACCGCTACGAGCACCTGATGCGCGCGATCCGCGCCGCCGATCTGGATGCCTGGCGTGACAACTTCATGCGTGACCTGCGCTCGTTCGTCTCCCAGCCCAGCACCACGGTCATCGAGACGGAAGAACTCGTCGAGCCGGACTGATCGCCCGTGCGAGCCGGCCTTGCTTGTCAAAGGCCAGGCCGGCTCGTAAGGTGCGGGGCCGAACCATAGGGACAACGTAGATGAGCGAGCTGGAACCGCTGTTCGAGAACAACGCCCGCTGGGCCGAGGCCATCAAGGAAGAAGACCCCACCTTCTTCGAGAAACTGTCCAAGCAGCAGGCGCCGGAATACCTGTGGATCGGCTGCTCCGATGCCCGCGTGCCCGCCAACGAGATCGTAGGCCTGCTGCCGGGCGACCTGTTCGTCCATCGCAACGTCGCCAATGTCGTGCTGCACACCGACCTCAACTGCCTGTCGGTCATCCAGTACGCGGTCGACGTGCTCAAGGTCAAACACATCCTCGTCACCGGTCATTACGGCTGCGGTGGCGTGCGCGCCTCCATGCGTGACGACCAGCTGGGCCTGATCGACGGCTGGCTGCGCAGCATCCGCGACCTCTACTACGAGCATCGCGTGCACCTGTCCAAGCTGGCCAGCGAAGAGGAGCAGGTCGACCGCCTGTGCGAGCTCAACGTGATCCAGCAGGTCGCCAACGTCAGCCACACCACCATCGTTCAGAATGCCTGGCACCGCGGCCAGCCGCTGGCCGTGCACGGCTGCATCTACGGCATCAAGGATGGCCTGTGGAAGAACCTCAACGTCACCGTCAGCGGGCTCGATCAGCTGCCGTCGCAATACCGCCTGCGCCCACCGCGTAACGCCTGATGAACAGCCGCCACGCCCCGGCCTTTGCCGGTCTGCTTATCGCTGTGCTCTGCTGGAGCGGCAACGCATTGGTCGCCCGTGCCTTCTATGACCAGATCCCGCCGCTGAGCCTGTCGTTCTGGCGCTGGGTGCTGGCCACGACAATGCTGTTGCCCTTCGTGGCGAAAGGCATCTGGACCCATCGAGCGGCCCTGCGTGCTGCCGGCTGGCGCCTGCCGGTGATCGCCGCGCTCGGCATCGCCAGTTACAACTCGCTGCTCTACACCGCTGCGCAAAGCACCGAAGCGATCAACCTGACGCTGGTGAATACCTGCCTGCCGCTAGCAACCTTCATCGGCGCGGGTTTTCTGCTCGGTGAATGGCCGCTGCGCCGCGCCTGGTTCGGCATGGCTGTGGCGGCGGCGGGGCTGCTCTACCTGATCAGCCGTGGCAGCTGGCAGACGTTCGCCAGCCTGTCGTTCAAGGCCGGCGACCTCATCATGCTGCTGGCCGTGCTGGTGTGGGCGCTGTACACGCTGCTGCTGCGGCGCTGGTCGAGTTTCCTCACCGTGCCACCGCTGGTGCTGCTCGGCGTGCTGATGCTGCTGGGCGTGCCGCTGATCCTGCCGTTCTACCTGTACGAACTGAGCCGGGTAGGGGGCTTCGCCGCCACACCGGCCAACCTCGGCGCCATCGGCTACACCGCTGTGTTCGCCTCGCTGATCGCCTACCTCGCCTGGAACCACGGCGTAAAAGTCGTCGGCGCCGCCAAGGCCGCCATGGCCAGCTACCTGATGCCCGTGTTCACCGCGCTGCTCGGCTGGCTATTACTCGGCGAAGCCCTGCAGCCCTTCCACTGGATCGGCGGCGCCCTGATCTTCGCCGGCCTGCTGTTGGCCACGCGGCCGTCGTTTCGCTAAGCCCGTAGCATTCCTACCTACGCGGCCCGAGCTATGCGCCCCCAACCGTTCGTAACTAACCGTTTGAAAAGGATAAAAAATCTACAGAGCCAGGGTTGACAGCCCAAACCGACAAGAGAATAATGCGCGCCACTTGGCTACATAGCTCAGTTGGTTAGAGCGCAGCATTCATAATGCTGATGTCCCAGGTTCAAGTCCCGGTGTAGCCACCAGACAAAACAAGGGGTTAGCGAAAGCTAGCCCCTTTTTTGTTTGTGCCGGTGACTACGAAGTGACTACGGCTCGACTACTCCCCGTGGAGCCGGATACTCTCGCCAGCATTCGAGCCCGGATGCATGGAATGCCACACCCCCTGCCTCAAAGCACTGACGCGTCACGCGAGAAAATCGCAACGCTAGTCGGTAAGTGCACTCTCAATTTTCAGCGATACGAAGTTTTCCTTAAGGAGCTCCTGCCTCTTCTTGATCAGACTTTCGATGCATCTGATGCGGGAGCGAAGCAGATTGCTTTTAATACGACCCTTGGCTCGCTGATCAAAGCTTTTCGCTCTGTAGCTCTTTCCTATGAAGGCCGATGCGGAGCGATCGAGACACCGAATCAAACCGAGGCTCGGGAAAGTCTGAACATAAGGTTCTACCAAGTCTTTGCGACTGAAGAAAGTTACGTTGCTCAGCTGGAGTCATTAGAAAGCTTGGTAAGGGAGCGGAATTACCTGGCTCATCACTTCCTCGAAGATTTCAGCCTCGATAGCGAAGATTCGTGCGAAGGAGCTGAGCTTTATCTCAACAGCTTGTTGCTGCGAACCAGGGAGTGGTTAAGCGAGTTGAAGATGTTCGCTGAGCTTATGACTCGAGCGCGTGAAGAGGCGGCTAAGCGCTTGGCCGATCCGAACGTGGCCTGCAGATTGTTTACTTTGCCACCACGCAACCGCGACGAGTGGAGCGCGTTGGATGAGGTGAAAGCGCTCCGGGATGCCGAAAAGCTCAGTGCGCCAGACGGATACACTGATCTAGCTAGCGCAACCGCATACCTTCAATGCCTAGGCGTAGCCGAGGACGCTTTTCGCCAAATCGGACTTAACAGTTGGCAGCAGCTTGTTGCCGAGTCAGGGTGCTTTGAGCTCATCAAGAGAAAAGATGAGATCACGGGAAAGTGGGTTCGCTGGTACCGTTCAAAGCAGCTCAGGGCTGAGTAGCTTTCGCCATTACACGGAGTTGTGAGAGTGGCGAGAGCCGCAGTGCCGATTCCAAGTGATCCGGCGACAGGTGCGCGTAGCGCATGGTCATCGTGATCGACGAGTGCCCCAGGATCCGTTGCAAGCCAAGAATGTCCCCACCGGCCATCATGTAATGACTGGCGAACGTGTGCCGCAGGATGTGGGTCATCTGGCCCGGTGTATCGAAGCCGCAACGCTTGTATGCACACCGAAAGGCCGACCGGCAGGGCATGAACAGCCGACCGTTTCCAGGCATGCCCACCTTCAACGCCAGATCCTCAACATCCTTCGGGATCGGTACGGATCTCGACTGTCGATTCTTGGTTCGGTGGAAGTGAGCCTTGCCACCGTAGATCGCGGCACGGGTCAGCGACTCGGCTTCGTCCCAGCGGGCACCGGTAGCCAAGCAGAGTAGGGCGACGGGGTAGGTGTGATTGTTGGTGGAGCGTTTGCACTCTTCGAGCAGCTGGCGGATCTGCGGCAGCGTGAGAAAGGTCAGCTCTACCTGATCGGTCTTGATCTGGCGGACATTGGCGAGCGGGTTCTTTCCTACCCAGGCACCGAGCCGGATCAGCTCCGCGAACACGGCGGACAGGTAGCGTTGCTCGTGGTTGACCGTATGCGGAGACGCCTCTTTCAACCGTTGCTGCCGATACCGCGCCCATGCCAGTGCATCGAAGGAAGAGGCGAGCGGATCGCCAAGCCGTTTCGCGATCGCCAACGTTCTCGACAGGCGTGTCTTCTCGTCCTTGAGCGTGCAACCGTGCAGCTGATGCCAGAGGTTCACCAGATCCGACAGCCGATCATCTAGCGGTCGCCCGGTTAGCGTCAGGCTCTTGAAGAAATCCGTTTCGTAGCGCTGGGCAGCGGCCTTGGTCAGAAAGCCCTTCTTGCGGATACGGCGTCCGCTTCTCCCGTTTTCGTAGAAGTCAGCGGTCCACGTCTTACCGTCCTTCCTTGCCGTCATATAGCGCGACCCCATCGCACATGCCGTTCCTGGAGCAGGTTCTTGATGTGCTTGTATAGATCCCGCTCTGCCATGTCCTTGGCAGCGTAGTGATCGCGAATCACCGGCCAGCATTCCCATTCCTTCAGTCGATCAAATGCGGTTTTAGCGCCCACTCGCTCCCGTGCCAGCAGGCTTACGAAGTTTCCCAAGAACAGTTCCACGTTCTTGCCCGAGAAGCCCCGTGACGTCTTGTAGTAGCGCTTGTATTCGGTTTCATCGACCAGAGAGTCGACCGGCACATCGACACGGATGTCATCGCGAATCAGCGTCCAAATGGGCTCGAAATAGCCGGGGCGGGCGAGCAGCTTGAATTGACCCAGCCCGTAACGCCACAGACCGTCCAGATGGGCTGAGAAGGCGGCATAGGAGTCCGTTTCGAGGGCTTGGCCGGTCTTCGCGTCAATCGAGCCGCTGGCGAACTGCTGGACGACCGAATGGTGATAGCGCAGCTCGATGCGCCATACATCCTGGCTCGGATCGTAGTTCTCGGGATCGGTCGAATCGAACGAATTACGGCGACGCCAGACGCTTTCCCAGTAGTCGAGTTTGTCTTGGGAGCGAGCCTGGATCGTCTTGTTGTAGATTCCGAGCTGTACGCCACCAGCGGAGCCGAACAGGAAGGATTGCCCCCGACCATAGGTGGCAGCTTCCATGGTCCATTGAATCTCCTTGATGCCCGAAATATCGCGGTTTGCACGAGCGCGACAGTGCATGCGAGCGGTCAGGTCAGCTGGGGGCGTCCAGCCTTGCAGATCCAAGGCGAGGTGGACGGCGCATTGGTTCCGCTCGCGGTTGGTCATTACGGCTGCAGCGTAGTAGTCCATCCGCTCTTGCAGACGCTCAGGCGACAGGGCGTCGATGGCATGCGGTGACACTTCGATTTTCAGGTGTGGGCCGATCTGTTCCAGCTTCGCGTTGAAATTCTTGATGAGCAGGATGAAGCCGAGGTCAGCGTTCTGCAGCTTGTACTGGTAGCCCGAGTCCCGGCCAACACGACCGGCGTGCCAGAACTCCCCGGCGAACTCGACCATGACGCCCGGTTTCTCGAACAGGGCCATGACCTCGGGACGGATCAGTCCGCGGTACAGCTGGCGGACCGTATCGACGCCGCAGTGCAACAAGCGGACGTTGGATAGATCGGCTATCCGGGCTGTGCCCGGGTCAACGAACAACCGGCTTCGGCTGTCTTCCAACCCGGTCAGGAGATCGATTCGTTTGAAGTCTTTATTGGCCATTCTGTTTCCCCTTCACTATGGGTTACTAAGGTTGTTCGGTTGGATTTATCTGACGTGCTACAGGGACGTCAGCGCGCGCGTTTGCACGCCGGCTCGTGCCTCGCCGCGCGTGCAAAGAGCGCGGAGCGCACGCGCGCTGACGGTCATCACCACAGGAATTTCCCCTTCTCATAGGGCACGACGACCACAGACGAGCCTTTAGGGGCTGACTGCAGGCCGCTGGCGACCGCCTGTTCAAGTGCCGGAGGCGGACTGTCGGCGTGCATCGGCGCTTGTGGCGGTTCCGGGTCGGGCTTGGTGTCGTCGAAGTAGCCGTTCTGCACGACCGACATGCAGAAGCCGAACGACACTTCCAGCCGCGTGCCTTGCTGGGTGTTGCACCGACACCCCGTCAGCCCTTCATCGCTGTCACCAACCTGCATGCGCTTGTAATTGCGGGCGATCAGATCGCGGTCGGTGGTGGCGATACACACGGGCTTCGGAAAGGTCTGCGGCGCTGTAAGGCCGTCATACACCGGCGCCGATGCCGGCAGGTCCTGCACCCTGGGCACGCGCTTGCCCAGGTACTGCTCGACGGTGAGCGGTGCGGCCCGTTCGGTGTCGGCGCTTGGCCGGATAAAGGCGCCGACCGTATCCCTTACCTGATCGACCATGCTCCCGGCCGGCGCGCTGCTGGTGGCTTCGAGCGCGGTTTTCTCGGTGTTGTAGCGCTCGTAAGCGCGATAAACGAGGATGCCGGCACCGACCAGCACGCAGATGGCCAGGATGAACTTGGTCGGCACCTTGGCCTGGAAGTGGTGCTTGGCGTTGCTGCTGGTGTAGGCACCGAAGTAGCGCTTATCCAGGCGCAGCGACTTCTTGTCGGCGTCCTTGAAGCTTGTCTTCAGCTCGACCTTTTCCACTACCACTTCCGACTCGAAGCGCAGCAGCTGGGCGGACTTGAAGACGCGCCAGTAGTGGATGTGCGTGTTGCACAGCCGGCGCAGGTGCACATCGAGATATCGCGGGTCCTGAGTGACGAGATGCACTTCGTGACCCTGGTGGCGCATGGTCTCGAAGCGGGTGATGTGCTCCGGTGGCCGCGCCCGTGGATCGCGCGCGCCGAACCAGCCCTGCGCTTCGTCGACGACGATGATTGAATCGTTCGGCAGCTCGAACCACTTTTCGGGATCTTCGAACTCGAACCACTGCGCTTGCAGCTGATCGGGCTTGAGGCCGTTGATGTTGTGGAAGTAGACGACACGACCTTCGGCGTGGGCCTTCTGATCGACTTCGCGGATGGTGTTCAGGGTCTTGCCATGGCCGGGCTTGCCGGTGCGGATAACGAGCATAGCGGCGCCTCCTTAGGCTTCGATGGAGGTGCCGCCCGGCTTGTGCCAGACCTGATTGCGACGGCGGTCGGTGGCCTTGTCGATCCCGGCGAGCATGAAGCGCGTGGAGATGGCGGCGAAGTACAGGTTCACCACCACATCGAATTTGGCCAGCCCGAGAATCCCCTGGATCACCGGCCCCACATCGCCCATCAGGCCGAACAGGTAGTCCTGGGCTTGGCCGATGATCAGGTTGAAGCCGATATACGAGACGAAGCCGAAACCGATCATCTTCAGCACCATCTTCACCAGCGGGCCGAGGATGATGACGAGCATCTGCACGATGAAGAGAAACTGCATCACTGACCTCCTACGGAGCGGCCCACATACAGGGCAGCGAGCACGGTAGCCACGGCCACGAATAGGCCGCTCAAGTCACTGGCGGCGCGGCAGAGGGGCTCGTAACTGAGCTGGAAGGAGCGCCCGCCGCCAGTGCGCAGGCTGAAGCTCTCGGCGGCAGGGCACGTAGCCGGCAGGAAGCGGGTGCCCTGGTTGATGAAGGACGGCAGCTGAATCTCGGCGCCTTCCTCGAGCTGAAACTTGTCGCCCTGGACAGCGGATTCGATGGCCGGCTTGTGCTTTTCGAAGTCGGCCTGTTCTTCAGCGTGGCAGCGCAGTTCCTTTTGCTGGCGAAGGATGGCGCACTGCACGGCATCGCCCGTGCACTTCACCTCAGCGTCACAGGCTTCGCCTTCTACGCTGGACTTGCCGCACTTGTTTGGGTCCTTGGCGGGGTCGCATTCGGCTTCGCCATCACCTTCACCGTCTCCTTCGCCATCGCCATCGCCATCACCATCACCGTTGCCCTCGCCATCACCTTCGCCATCACCTTCGCCATCGCCGTCACCGTCGCCGTCACCGTCTCCTTCGCCATCCCCCTCGCCGTCTCCATCACCTTCACCGTCACCCTCGCCGTCCTCATCGCCATCGCCGGGCTCATCGGGATCGGGGTTTTCGGTGTCATCACAGCCACCGACCTCGACTTCGGGGTCACACGGCTCCGGAGGCTCAACGCTGCAGAAGGTGCCGTTCCAGACGTAGCCATCTGGGCACGTGTTATCGGGGTCAGGTGTCGGGGTTTCGTCGGGGTCGGTCTGTTGGCCAGGATTGCCCGGCTCCTTGCGGGTGTCTTCGTTGCACTCGATGCCGTTGCCGGTATAGCTGTAAACGCCAAACACGCCGGACGGATTGCCGCTGCTGTAGACGTAGACGTTGCTGGCCGGGGTGAAGCCGAAGGCGTACTGGCAGCTATTGGCGCAGACCGAGCCGGGCGGATCGATCACAGGCTGACCGACCGCTTCCTTCATCTTGTGTTCGTGGGTGACGACCTGGCCGATGGTCGCTTCGCAGCGGTTCGGCGTCTCGCACCGGAAGGTGGACGGGTTGTAAACGGTGCCTGCTGGGCAACTGGTCCCGTGGCGAAAGATGGTGATGCTTCGGGGACTGGCCAGAGCGTTGGTTACACAGGAATAGGAGATGCCCGTGGTGTTGTAGGCCTGCGAGGTGATGCTCGCCGACCGACTGGTGGCGAACGCGGCGCAGCCCTGCGCAGGGTCGGCGCCACGCCAATCAAATTTGTACGCGCCAGCACTCACTCCAGCGGTCCAATAAAAGTCTTCTGCCTGTGCTACCTGCATGAAGAGCGAGGCCAAAGCGAAGACGAGAATGATCAGTGGTGAACGATCCATCCCTACACCCGCCCAAAAAACACGAGATAAAACGCCAGAGTGGTGAGGATCAGGACGTACAGTTCGTAGCTCATGGCGTTTCCCTGGAAGAGAAAACCCCGCCGGAGCGGGGTTTGTTTGCTTCGGCACATGCAGTGCGTGGTTTCCGGTTACAGGGCGCGGCGCATGTACTTGAACGCCATCGCGGCGATGATCACGGCGAACACCGCCCAGCCGATGGTCCCAACGTCGGTGCCGGCGGTGTCGAGGGCTTCGGTGGCTTCGGCCGGGACGGCGGCGTAGGCCTGTTGAACAGCCAGCAGGCCGGTTGCAGCAGCGGCGCCCAGGGAGCGGCGCAGGGTCTTGATGTGTTGCATGGTTGATACCTCACTGTTTCAGGGCTTTTTTCAGGACCAGGAAGCCGAACACGGTGGCGAATAGAACAATCGCTTCGCCTTGCAGCTCGGAGACTTGGTCCCAGGTCAGTGCAGAGCCGTAGAGGCTTTGCATTTCCTCGACCGTGAGGGCGACCAGCGAGCCGGAGCAGATGGGCGAGCCATCGGCGCCTTGCAGCCAGTCACCGTCACAGGCGAGGAAATTCATTCGCCGGCCTGCTCGAGGTCGGCGGTTGCTTCGGAGGGTTCGCAGTCGGGGCAGACGGCGAAGTGGGGCGGCAGGCTGAGGTCTGGCAGCAGGTCGCTTTGCGGCGCGGGGAGCGCCATGAGCTTGCCCATGTCGTTTCCGCAGCAGTCGCAGTACACCCGGTCATCGATCAGCATGGCCGCCCCTCCCGGTTAGTTCGCTTTGGCCGGTTCCGGCTGGGTGCCGGATGGCTTGGCGGTTGGGGTCGGTTGCTGGGTGGGCTTGGCGGGCTGGGTGGCGGGCTTCACCGATTCCAAGTGCAGGCAGAGATTGTTGCCCTTCTGTTTGCCGGCTCGGGCAACCTCGAAGTGGATGCGGACGGTTTCCAGCGGTTCGAAGTTGGCGCCGGAGGCAAACACTTCGTCGGCCACTTCCAGGGGAACATCCATGCTGACGATGGACAGGCCGTTTTCGGTCTGGCCGTCCGGCTCATCGCCATAGAAGACTTTGACGATCTTTACTTCGCTGCCGTTTTGGCTGAAGGCGAGTTTCTGAGTGCCGAGAAATGCAACTTCCATAGTCGAACGTGCCATCTTGTGTTTCCTCTCTCTAGTTGCGCTTTATTGCGCGGCTTTGCTTTCTGCAGGCCGAGCGATCCCGAACCGGTGAACTCGCAAGTTCGCCGAGGTGATCTGTTACTTGGCCTACCGGTTAAAACTTCGCGTTGTGCGTGTTCTCTAGTTGGTTAACACCAAGGGCTTTGCCCTTGTCATCCCACTCTTGCCGCCGAGGGCTCGGGAGCGCGGGGCGGTGAAGCTGCCCCACACTCACGAGCGGAGGCTGTTTCTGTTCGTGCAGGGTCAAGGGTGCGCTCCGCCCGTGCTTCCGTTCGCCGGATCGGTGAAGCGTGATCCGACGAGCCGGGAGCGCGGCCCAGGACCTGTTCGGCCTCGGTCGGGGTTTCGGCTAGAACGGAAACTGCTCGCTCGGCGCCGAGGTTGAATCTTGGTAAGCAACGCTCCACCACTTCGCGGGGCGGTCGGGTGGCATGTGCTTCTCGCAGATAAAGGCCGGTTCCACTGTCCACTCCGAGACCAGAGGCTTCCAGGTTCCACCGACGCAGCCCATTTGCAGCGTGCGTATCGGCCGTGCAGCGGCGGGGAGGCATTGGGCGCAGCGTGTGGACGGGGAGGGAGCGGGTTTCGCCACTTCGTGTCCGGACCAGCAGACAGAGCAGTCGCAGTCCGGTGCGTGGGGAAGCCGGTTGTAGGCGCTCATGGTCGATGGCCTCATTCATCGGCGTAATCCCCCTGGCAGAACACCGACTTGCCCCGCTCAATGTCGCGGCGGATGCGGTGCAGGTTGATGACGCGGCGGCGGCCTATCTTCACCGTCGGGAGGGTGTAGGTTTCCACCCAGCCGCGCACAACGTCTTCGGTGATCTGCTCGACGCCCATCATTTCGGCCAACACGAGCTGCGTGCAGAACGGCGCTTCTCGGAAGCTGACGATCCGTTCGGCTTGGCCTTCGATGGTTAACCCCACTACACCAGACTGCTCCATAGCTTTTGCCCTATAATCATCCAATCGACCACTAAGTAATACTTACTAAGCTGAGCGCATTATGCCTCATGCGTTACTGAGTACAAGCTACTAAGTAGATCATTTTAGAATGATAAAAGAGCGGCTTATAAGCCTTTTTGATAGCAAGCGAACAAGTGTCTGGTTTGAGAAAGAAACCGGCATCGACCGGTATCGGTGGGGCAACATTCGCAACGGTAAGGCGCGCCTTTCTGATGCAGAGATCGAAGCTGTCGTGAAGGTCTTTCCTCAGTACGCTTTATGGCTTGTTACTGGGACCACCGCACCCGAGTGCGGCCAGACAAGCCCCGAGTACGATGAGGCCAACCGAAACTTGACCAATCCAAACGCGGGATAGCGATTACACAGGAAGTAGCTAGGCGCTGGTACGCCCGAAGGAACGGAGGAGGGGACGGATATGGATATTGAGCGTGCGCTGCTTAAAGCAGGCGTGACCGTGGCTGCGATGTTTGCCATCTACCAAGGCACGCAAGGGATGCAAGAGTTTGCCAAGTCGCGCTCAGAGAAAGCCCACCAAGAAGTCCAGGCGCAGCAAATGGAGCGGGAGAAAAAAGAACAAGCCGAGGGCTACATCGAATCCCTTCGTGTGAAGGAAGCCGAACGGCGCCGCTCGGAAGCAGCGAGTTCTGTTCCTGGCGAGACCGACGAAGACTCGCCTAACCCAAACGGAAACATCGATCACACAGAAAGTAGCTAGGTGCTGGTACGCCCGAAAGACTTAGGGAGAAGTCATGCAAGCTGATTGGAATGACGCACCGGAACATTTATATGCGAAGAAATCCGGTACTTGGCGAATTATCGTTATCACGATCACAGACACTTTCCTTACCTTGGGCAGCTTGCCCATGAATTTCGGCAACGTAATTGTTGTCGGCAAGCTAAAGGAGGCATTTCCGAGGCCACATAGCCGGAACCGTTCCAATCCCGCCTTAGCCACAACCAATTGCGATATAAACTTAGATAAAAATTACCGCACCGGTAGCAGCTTCCCCACATCCCCAAAATCATATCGACGCAAATAGAAAAGGAAACAAAATGAGTGTCCCAATAATTGAGTATTTCTCAATATATGGCATGCACGGCCATAAAGACATTAGCATCGAGTTCTCTACACCTTACAGCATTTTGCTGTCCGAGAACGGACAGGGCAAAACAACAATACTCAAAATCATTGACGCAACACTCACTGGAAACATAAAAAAACTACGGGACGCCAGCTTTAGATCGATCGAAATAAAATTCTCCAATGTAAAGGACTCAATAAGCATTTTAAAAAGCGACCTTGAGTATGAGTGGGAATCTAGGGCATACGAACACATAAGATCAAAAACAGACGAAGAGACATTCTCAACAATCCTTGAGATAGTCTCAAGAAACACATCAAGCAAAAACATCCACAGCGAGTTGCGAGATCTGTTCCGCAACGACTCACAAGAAAGACACCTAAGCAGGAATTATCCCTTCAGCTCAATTGCACTTCGCGAGCTGATAGAAGAAAAAGAATCAGTCGCTTTAAAAAAGCAAAACTTAGGTTTTTTCAAGTCGATTAAGGATAACTTTCCATTAAAGACCTTATACCTTCCGACATACCGAAGGGTTGAGGACTTAATCTCATCCCTGAATTTGGATGAAGGAATTCAAGGTAACGAACATATACGTTTTGGTCTTTCAGATGTAGAGGCCACACTAGAGTCAATTAAAAAAGAAATACTAACCTCTTGCAATGATTCCATGTCTCGCATTAACGGGGAAATTCTTAACCGCCTCGTTAAAGGGCTCTCCCTCACTAAAGAGGACCGGGAGCTGATTCTTGACAATATCGAATCACTAGGCCTTGTCCTTAATCGATTTGGGAAATCACTCTCGCCTGAGGACAAGGAACTAATCACGCACAAAGTAAAATCCCCAGAGGATTTCAATGATGCAAAAAACGAAGCGCTTGTGTATTTCCTGTCCAAAATGTATAGCGCATTTCTGGAGCAGCGAGAAAAAGATAATGCACTAAGCAAATTTTCGGAAATATGCTCTAAATATTTCGTAAATAAAAAAATGACTTATGACGAAACAACGCTGGAAGTATTCATAACCTGCGACGAAACAGGAAATGACATTAAGTTCGAGCAGCTATCATCAGGCGAAAAGCAAATTGTGTCTCTCTTCTCCAAATTGATGCTTGAGAAAGGCAAAGGACTATTTGTGCTTTTCGACGAACCGGAGCTTTCTTTATCTGTAGAGTGGCAGCGGCAGCTTTTGCCAGATGTAATTGAAAGCGGTAGTTGTGAAATGCTGTTAGCAATGACGCACAGCCCATTTATTATTGCGAACACAACAGACTATGCAAGCGACCTAAAATCTTATTTCATTGATGCGGCAGAGCTAAAATGAAAGACCGCCTAGAGAAGCTATTGGAATTCGCCGAAGAGCCAGAAGTCTATTTTGTAGAGTATATAAAATCCAGAACTAAAGACGGCAGGGAAAAAGCCATCTTTGTGCTTGAGGGGAAAGATGACCCCAAATTCTATACAGCAAAATTTGACGCGATAATAAAAAGAGAATGGAAAACCCTATCCGTTGGCGGAAAATCTAAAGTAATTGAACTAAGAGATAGAATAAGAAAGCACCCGAAGTTTAAAGAGGATAGTGTATACTTCTTTGTTGATCGCGACTTCGATGAAAAAATTCCGTCAATGGATGTCTACACAACCCCTTGCTATTCGGTTGAGAATTTATATTGTGACCCAACAACAATAAAAAGGCTTTTAGAGGCGGAGTGCGGACTTACCAAGTCCGAAATAAAGAACCGAGACGAAATATTAGATTTCCTTCTGCAAGAATATCAAGCACTGCAGGCCGAGTTCCATCGCAGTAACAAGATAAAGCTAATAAATTCAGTATTTCTCTATGTAAGAAGAATTAAGAATGATAGAAAAATAAGTCTCGACAAGATTTTAAAAATAGAGGTAAGCCTGCCAAGAGGAAATATAAAAATCAAACTTAAGAGAGGCCCTGCTTTTCTAGAAAATCGGCACAGCGAAAAGACGCACTTCAGAGAATTCGTTAACACCAATGGAATTTGGAAAGAAATCTCAGAACAACCCATGAGGCGCTTTAGAGGAAAGCAGGAGATACTGCTATTGAAAGCTTACCTTGACTCACTGAAACATGATGGATACCTATCTGACATTACGCATAAAAACTTTGGAATAAAAGTCAAAACAGAGAACCCAGCCATGTCCAATCATGTTCTCTCAACAGTTTCTCAATATGTAAAGACCCCTGACTGCCTATATAAATTTCTAGCTGCGATAAATGATGAGCATCGAGAGGGTCGAGGTTTTGTAGGGTGACTACATCAATAACCGTTTCTGAAACGCTCTGGCACAGCGGGGGAAGAGAGGAGCTGGAAGGCCCGATTTATGGGTTTCTTTGGTTCAGCAAGGCCTTACGTCAGTGATTCATAATGCTCAGCGCTGCATTTAATCGCTCCCCACTAGACATCTAAAGGCGCCTAGCCAAAGCTAGCCGCCTTTTTTCATTCCTTCTATTTGCTGTTCCGTTTACCGAGGTAAACCATGCGTGACCGTTTCGATGAGATTCGTGCTGAGCGGGATGTTCGTTCCGTGGAGCCGGTTGTTTACAACCGTGATCCCCATGCCGGGCTGTGGAAGCAGATCGCGTTGGGGATTGTGGTGGGTTATCTGGCGTTGGGTGTTTTGAGCGCCGTGGGTTGGGCGGTGTTTGTGCGAATTGCCTTGGGCAGTTTGCAGATTGCGGTGCCGTGAAAGCTGGGGCGTTAGGCTGGCGAACAGGTTCTTGTGAGGCCGCGGTATCAGCGGGCTGTGGCGCCTTCTCTTGCCGTTGACGTTACCCGTGGTGCGGCGCAGAATCGGCGCCATTTCGCGGGGAGCCATCCTCCGCTAGCGGTTTCTTTGGTGTCTGAAGGGCGTGTGATGAATACGTTGCTGTCTGCGGTCTCGGTGATCGTTTGTGTGTTGGCGATCAGTGCGGGTGTGATGCTCGATGTTCGGCACAAGCCGAGCGACGAGGCGAAGCGGGTGTATACCGCCGAGCGGGTAAACGAGATTTTGCGGCGTAATACCAAGCAGAGCTGAGCCGAGAGGCAAGGCGGCGGAATAAAAGAGGCGGCCCGAGGGTCGCCTTTTTCATGCCCGAAAAAAGCCGGGCGCAAGCCCGGCGAAGTCCAACGAGGAGAGGTGCTGCGGCGTGGGTGCTTACCAGAGCGGCAGGCTGTAACTGACGATAAAGCGGTTCTCGTCCAGGTCGCTCTGGAAGTTGCTTCGCGTGGTGGCGTTGCGCAGCTTGAAGCCGAGGTTCTTCAGCGGGCCGCTCTGGATGACGTAGGCGATGTCGGTGTTGCGCTCCCAGGTCTTGCCTTCGCTGGCGCCGGCGCCACGGTCGACGTTGTCGCCGGAGACGTAGCGGGTCATCAGGCTTAGTTCCGGAATGCCCATGGCGGCGAAGTCGTAGTCATAACGGACCTGCCAGGAACGCTCGTCCTGGTTACCGAAATCGTTGATCTGCAGCAGGTTGATCAACGCGTTATCACCACCGGCGACGTAGGCGAAACCGGTATCGCCACTCATGTGCTGGTAACCGCCGGTGAAGGCGTGACCGCCATGTTTGTAGGTGAACAGCGCGCCGAAGGCGTCGTTGTCGACGTTGCTGCCGCCATCGTCGGTGGAGCGCACATAGCGCAGGTCGGTCTTGAAGCTCTGCGACTCGCCGATCGGCAGCACATGGACCAGGCTGAGGTTGTGCTGGTCGTAGATGCCGTCCAGCCCACCGTAGTAGTAGCTGGTGGCCAATTGTGGCGACCAGTCGTAACGACCACCGGCGAAGCGGAACTCGTCGCTTGTCGTATTGCTGCCAAAGGTGATGTTGCGCAGCCCGCCATTGAACACCGTCATCTCTTCGTAGTTGGAAGAGTCGCGGTAGCTCGTGCGATCCAGCATGCCGAGATCCAGCGTGAAGCCTTCGACGTCCTTGCTCTGCAGCCAGGCGCCGCGATAGATGTTGGGCAACAGGCGGCTGTCGTTGCGCATCAGCACCGGAATCACCGGTTGCAGGGTACCCACGTGCAGCGTGGTGGCGGACAGCTTGGCCTTCGCCGTCAGGCCTGCCGTGCCGTAGTCGTCCGCCGGTTCACCGGAAGCCGAGCGTGGCAGGAGGCCGGTGCCGCCACGGCCGGAGCCGGAGTCGAGCTTGACGCCGAGCAGCCCGATGGCATCCAGGCCGAAGCCGACCGGTCCTTCGGTGTAACCGGACTCCATTTTCAGGATGAAGCCCTGGGCCCACTCCTCGGCCTTGGACTGAGCAGCGCCAGACTGCCGGAAGTCGCGGTTCATGTAGAAGTTGCGCAGTTCGACAGCGGCCTTGCTGTCTTCGATGAAGGCGGCGCTGGCGGGATTGGTGGCGATCACTACGGCGCCGCCGCAGAGGATGTGGCAGAGGGATTTGTGGTGCGGTCGCATGGTATTTCCTCTTGTTGTTGTTTTGGGCCGCTCTCGGGCGGCTACAAGGCATAGAGCGAAAGGCGTGCCAGTGGCGGGAATAGCGGATTTGATCGGCTGGATGCTGCGCGCCAGAGCGGTTTCGCTGTGCGGTGGCAGGCCTCGGGTGCGGTCAGGGAAGCGTCCGGCTGGCTGGACATGTATGGCGTGCGGCCAGCTTTGGCGGGGCTGTGTCCAGCACGGCAGACGGTTGGAGGAGGGCGCCGGCCCGGGAGCTGGCGCCGTTCAGCTGCTAGCGGGTGCCCTTACGGCTCTGTACGCAAACGAAGCTCGATGCGGCGTTCACATCGCCCTTGCCGACGTACTTCGGCCAGCCGGGGTATTCGCACAGCGGGCGGGTGCGGCCGGGCACGCCGACGCTGTCGGCAACGATCTGCCGGCGCGGCGGGCGGCCCTGTTCGACCCAGTCTTCCAGCGCGGTCAGCGAATCCCAGGCGGCGTTGAACACGGTGCTGGCGGCGTGGCCGTAGCCAGGGATCTCGTAGTACCGCAGGAAGTGCTTGGTCCTGCCCGGGCCCATGTCGCGGCGCACGCGCTCGTAATACTCGGCGGTGGCGCGGGTGCTCACCAGCTGGTCGGAACTGCCGTGGGCCATGAGGATCTTGCCGCCGTTGCGGGCAAAGGCGGTGAGGTCGGTCTGGTTGACGTCCTGGCGCAGCGACAGCTCGCTGATGCGCGCCTGCCATGGGCCGGGGTTCTGCGGGTCGAGGGTCAGCGAGCTGAAGGTGGGGTTGCGCGTCACGAAGAAGCGCACCCATTCATCCCAGAACCCCGAGTGGTAGGGCGCGCCCTCGGCGAAGCCGGTGCCGTGCACGGGCATCGGATAGCTCGGCTGCAGGGTGTTGAGGCCGAGGCGGTTGACCACCAGCTGCAGGCCTTCACCCGGCCGGCCGAGGTCGGTGCCCCAGGTGTTGAAGCCGGGGTAGTGGGTTTCGCCGCTGGCCAGCCGGAAGTTGAAGCGGATCGGCGTGTTGAACACCCGCAGCGCCTGGATCTGCGCATCCGACAGGCAACGTTGCGAGGTGTCGGCACCGCCCGGGCAGCGCAGCGGTTTGCCGTTGAGCTTGGCGCGGGCCGGGTCGAACTGCGCATTGCAGGCGGCCTGATGGCTGATCATGCCGTCGCGCACGCCATCCAACTTGTCGCAGGCCTGCATCGCGGCTTCCAGCAGTGCGGCGCGCTTCTCCAGGCTGGGAAAGGCGCCGGGCTGGGCGAGGGCGCGGGTGATGCGGCCGAACTGCAGGTCCAGCGCCAGGGCGTTGTAGGCGGGGTAGAGGACGATGGCGCCGTTGAAGTCGGTCGGCCATTGCTGCACCACGGCCAGCGCCTCGCGGCCACCGGTGGAGCCGCCGGCGAAATAGCTGCGCTCGGGTGCGGCGCCGTAGCGTTGTTCGATCAGGTAGACGGCGGCATCGCGGGTTTTCTTCAGCGCGTCGTGGGCGTAGTTGGCCAGCGCTTCGTCGTTCCAGGCAAAGGAGCCGGGGCTCAGCGGATCGGCCACATGCCCGGAATCGCTGCCGAATACCGCGTAGCCACGGCCGAGCGGCGTGGGTTGATCGATCGGGCCGGCGGGTACGTTGCCGGCGACGTTCGGCACCGTGCCGTTGTAACCGCCGCCGCCGAACATCATCGCCTTGCGGTTCCACTGCTCGGGCAGCACCAGGCGCATGCGGATCGCCGGTGCGGCCGGATCGACCGGGCGAATCTCGGCGCTGACATCGCAATAGGCGCCGAAGGTCTGCGGTGCGCTGCCGCCAGCCGCGACCGGGGTCGCCGCGGTGACGCGCGCGCCGCTGGTGGGCAGGCCGATGGCCTCGGCCGGTATCTCGCGGCCGAGCAGCTCGGTGCAGGTCGCCGCCTGGGCGGACTGGCTGGCCAGCAGCGCCACGGCGAGGGAGGCCAGGGGCAGGGAACAGCGCGCAAGCGAGTTGCAGGATGAACGCATCATTGAGGCTTTCCTTCTTCTTGTTGTCGGGCCGTGCGCCACGCGGGCGCAACAGCGCTAAAGCCAATGCCATGCCACCGCCGTGGGCGGGCGCGCAGCAGGCGATGGCCGGTCGCCGCGGCTTGGGCGAAGGCTCTAGCTCAGGGGGAAAGTCGGAAGCGCAGGAGGCTGCGGGATGGCCGAAGGGCAGGAAGCGGCGAAGAGAGGTGTCCGGCGCGCTGGACGACTGTCCGCCGCGCCGGACACTCGGGTTGCTAGTTGTAGCGGCCGTTGATCCCGCCGACGCTGTAGCGCCCGGCACCGAGCAGCATGATGGCCAGCGAGCCGAACAGGAACAGACCCTGCAGTTCGATGGCCCAGCCGCCCATCGGCCCGATGTCGAACAGTTCGGCCCGGTGCGCCAGCGCCAGCGCGACGACCATGTTGCCCAGCATCAGCAGAGCGCCGAGGCGGGTGTAAAGGCCAAGGATCACCAGCAGCGGTCCGACCACCTCACCCAGGTAGACGCCGTAGGCGAGGACCGTCGGCAGGCCCATGCCGGCCAGCATGCCACCGATGCCATCGACGCCGTGCAGCAGTTTGTGGATGCCGTGCAGCAGCATCAATACGCCGACCGAGAGCCTGAGAACCAGTTTGCCTGCATCGTCTGTCATCGTTGCGCGTCCCCTTGCGGCGCCGGGAATCGGCGGCCCTGCCTCCAATGTAGATCAGCCGCTGTGACATTGCCGCGTCGTCAACGACGGCCAAGCCGCGGATTAGACCGCTCAGCGCTGGCTCAGGCCATGCTGCTGCAGTTTGCTGTAGAGGCTGGCGCGGGAGATGCCGAGCTCCATCGCGGCGCGCCGGCGGTTGCCCTTGCAGGCGGCCAGTGCGCTCTGCAGCGCGCGACGCTCGGCCTGGGCGATGGTCTGGGCCAGCGGTTGCAGCGGCAGTTCTTCGAGACTGGCTGCCGCTGCGGCTTGAGCAGGTGGAGACACGGCTGCCAGATGGCTGCTGGCGTCTACCGGGCGTGCCTGATCGCCGAGCAATGGCATCAAGTGTGCCGCCTGCAGCTGCGGGCCGTCGGCGGACAGTTGCGCGCGCTCCAGCAGGTTGCCCAGCTCACGCACGTTTCCGCGCCAGGGTTGCGCGCAGAGTAGCGCCAGCGCTTCGGGGCTCAGCTCCATGGGCGGCTGGCCGGAGCGGTTGGCGATGTCGTCGAGCAAGTGTTCGACCACGGCGGGGATGTCGCTGGCGCGCTCGCGCAACGGCGGCACGCGCAGGGCGAGGACGTTGAGGCGGTAGTAGAGGTCGTCGCGGAACTGGCCGGCGGTGACCTTGGCTTCCAGGTCGATATGCGTCGCGGCAATCACCCGCACGTTGAGCGCCTTGACCTGATTGGAGCCGAGCGGCTCGACCTCCTGTTCCTGCAGCACGCGCAGCAGCTTGGCCTGTAGCGGCAGGGGCAGGTCGCCGATCTCGTCGAGGAACAGCGTGCCGCCATTGGCCACCTCGAACTTGCCGATGCGCGCCTTGCGGTCGGCGCCGGTAAAGGCGCCGGGGGCCGTGCCGAACAGTTCGGCCTCGACCAGACTTTCCGGGATCGCCGCGACGTTGACCGCGACGAAGGGGCCGCGCGCCCGTGGCGACAGGTTATGGATGCCCTGGGCCAGCAGCTCCTTGCCGGTGCCGGTTTCGCCGCGCAGGAGCACGGTGGCATCGAGCTGCGCGGCGCGCCGCGCCTGGCGCTTGATCTCGCTGGCGGCCGGGCTGTTACCGATGAAGCCGGCGATGGTGTAGCGCGCCCGGCGCGCCTTGGCCAGTTCGTTCTGGGTAGCGACCAGCTGGGTCTGCAGGCTGGTGTACTTGGACATCAGCGGTTTGAGATGCCGTGCGCGGTCGAACAGCACGAAGCCCAGCGCGCCGACCAGGGTGCCGTCCTCGTCGCGCAGCGGAATGCGCGTGACGACGAAGTGCTCGTCGCCGAAGGCCATCAGGTCGATGATGCTCGGCAGGCCGCTTTCCACCACCTCGCGCAGGCGGCTGGCCGGCAGGACTTCTTCGATTTCCTTGCCGAGCACGCTGGCCGGATCGCGAATGCCGACCTTCTCGGCGTACTTGTCGTTGATCCAGACGATGCGCGCCTGGCGGTTGACCGCGATAGTGCCCTCGCACTGCGCGTTCAGGTGATCGAACAGCAGCGGCATGGCCACGGCACGGAAGCGTTCCGGGGATACGCCGACGATCAGGCCGTGGTTGTCGAGTGCGTCGCGGGCAATGCTCATGGGCAGTCAGGGTCCGTTCTGGGGCGACCGATTATGGTTGGCCCCGGCTGCCACGGGCAAGGCAGCCGGAGGAAGTTGGAGACGCTGGAGAAAACGATGCCGAGGCAGGCAAGACAAGGCAGAAGCGGCCGAAGAAGCGGAGTTTACGTGTTGTAAATGAGCATTCTGAGGCCGGTTCTAACGCAGTATTGCCAACGCAGGTAGTTTTCAGGGGCTATACACTTCGTTGGGCAGCCAGGTGGCCAGCGGGGCGAAGTAAAACACCAGTGCCAGGCCGATCAGTTGGATGACAATGTACGGCAGCACGCCGAGGTAGACATCGCGGGTGGTGATGCCTGGCGGGCAGACGCCCTTGATGTAGAACAGGGCGAAGCCCACCGGCGGAGTGAGGAACGAAGTCTGCAGGCAGAGCGCGAAGAGAATCGCGAACCACAGCGGATCGACGCCCATGGAGAACAGCACCGGCGCCACCAGCGGCAGGATGATCAGGGTGATCTCCACCCAGTCGAGGAAGAACCCCAGCAGAAAGGTGATCGCCAGCACCGTGAGCAGCACGCCGGTCTGGCCGAACGGCAGGCCGGTCAGCGCGGCGCGGATCACGTCATCGCCACCCAGACCGCGCAGCACGGCGGCGAATACCGTGGCGCCGATGAAGATGCCGAAGATGAACGCCGCGGTGCGGCTGGTCTGGTACAGCGCATCCTTGAGCACCGGCAGGTTCAGCCGGCGGCTGGCCGCTGCCATCAACAGTGCACCGAAGGCGCCGACGGCGGAGGCCTCGGTGGTGGTGGCGATACCGAAGAAGATCGAGCCGAGCACGGCGAAGATCAGTGCCAGCGGCGGCACCACGGCCCAGAACACGTCGAGCAGGGCACGGGCGTCGAGCTTCGGCCGGTTGACCGGGGCCGGGGCGAAGTCCTTTTTCAGCCAGGCGACGACCACGATGTAGAGGATGTACGCCAGCGCCAGCATCATCCCCGGGATCAACGCGCCCATGAACAGCTTGCCCACCGAGGCTTCCGAGGTGCCGAGGCGGTCGGCCATCAGCACCAGCATGATGCTCGGCGGGATGAGGATGCCCAGCGTGCCCACCGAGCAGGCGGTGCCCACCGCCAAGCTCTTGTTGTAGTTGGCCTGCAGCATCGGCCCGATGGAGAGCATGCCGAGCAGCGCCACCGAGGCGCCGACGATGCCGGTGGAGGCGGCGAGCAGGATGCCGACCACCACCACGGTCACCGCGTAGCCGCCGCGCAGCGGGCCGAGCACGCGCACCAGGCTGTGCATCAGGCGTTCGGCGATGCCGGAGCGGTCGAGCATGATGCCCATGAAGATGAACAGCGGCAGGGCCACCATCAGCTCATTGGCGACGATGCCGTAGATGCGCGCGTCGAGCACGCCGATGGTGCCGTCCCAGGTAAACCAGAGATTGGCGTCGAAGTGTTCCACCAGCACATAGCCGACCACGGCGAACAGCAGGCCGATGCCGGCCAGCGACCAGGCGACCGGGAAGCCGAGCAGCAGCAGGCCCATGAAGCTGGCGAACATGGCGATGACGAGGATTTCTTCCAGACCCATGATTGCGACTACTCCATCAGGGCTGCGAACGAGTGCGGTCGCGCTCGTCCGAGGGGGCCGTCAGGGCCCGCGGGAAATTGAACAGCAGGGTGCTGCAGCGCAACGCGCGGGACAGCAGCGCCAGCGCCACCAGGGCGAGGCCGATGGGCAGCACGCTCTTGAAGATGAAGCGATGGGGCAGCCCGCTGGGTGCCTGGGAGCGCTCGTTGTAGAGGTAGGCCTTGTAGGCGTAGGGAATCAGCGCATCGATCATCAGCGCGATCACCGGCAGGGCCAGCAGCACGATGGCGACCAGCTCGATCCAGGCGCGGCTGCGCAGACTGAAGCGTTCGCTCAGCACATCGACGCGCACATGGTCGTCGCGCACTACGGCATAGGCGAGGGCAAGCATCAGCGCGGCGCCGAACAGGTGCCAGGACATTTCCTCCAGCGCGATGGAGCCACGCGAGAGGGCGAAGCGGCTGAACACATTGGCCAGCACGACCAGCAGCACGGCCAGCCAGAGCCAGGCGCTGGCTTCGCCGATGGCCACCAGCAGGCGATCCAGCGGCCGCGAGATGCGGTTGTACGGCAGCGCGTCGGGCGCTGGCGCATCGGGAGAGACGGGCTTGAAGGACACGGCGGACCTCGGAATCTCGGCACAGGGGTAGGAGGCGGGCACGCTGCCGTGCGCGCGGGTTAGTGGCCTGTTTGGTAAGTCTGGTTGGTCAATTTCGGCGCCCATGGCCCCGATACAGCGTTGCTGCTCATTGCCTCAACCCACTCACCGCACAGGCCACAGCGCGCAGCTGTCAGTCGTACTTGTAGAAGTCGCGCGGCAGATAGCCCATGCCGTGCCAGATCGAGTGGTGCTGCATGAACTCACGCTGGCTGGTCAGCACGCGCTTGAACATCTCGTCCTTGGCGGCCATCTCGTCGAGCACCTCGTCGGTGACCTTCTGCAGCTCGCGCAGTACCGGTTCGGGCAGCACCTGGGCCTTCACACCCTGCTTCTGGTAGTCACGCAGCGCGGTCGGCTGGGCCCACTCGCTTTCGGCAAAGCCCTTGAGGGTGGCCGATTCGCAACCCATCTCGATGAGTGCGCGGCTTTCCGGTGCGAGCTTGTCCCAGACGTCCTTGTTCACCAGCAGGTGCGAGGTGGTCAGCGTCTGGTGCCAGCCGGGCATGATGTAGTTCTTGATGATCTGGTCCAGGCCGAGCATCTTGTCCACCGCCGGTTGCGAGAACTCGGTGGCGTCGATGGTCTTGCGCTCCAGCGCCTGGTAGATCTCGCCGCCCGGCACCATGGTCACCGAGGCGCCGAGCTTTTCCAGCACCTTGCCGCCGATGCCGGCGAAGCGGATACGCAGGCCATCGAAGTCCTCCAGCTTCTCGATGGGCTTGGCGAACCAGCCGGCGCCTTCCGGGCCGATGATGCTGCACAGCATCGGGTGGATATTGCGCTCGGCGTAGATCTCCTCGAGCAGCTTCTTGCCATCGCCCTGGTAGTACCAGGCCAGGTGCGCCGGCGGCTCCATGTTGAACGGCGCGCCGGAGTACAGCGGCAGGGCCGGGATGGTGCCCTGGTCGTAGCCAATCCAGGTGTAGCCGGCCGGGTACTTGCCGCTGCTCACCGCATCCATGATCTCGAACGGCGGCACCAGCTCGCCCGGCTCGTAGTAGCGCAGCTGGATATCGCCGCCGGACACGGCCTTGAGCGATTCGGAGAGGTGCTTGACCGGAGTGGAGAGGCCGATCAGGTGGGAGGGGAAGGCCAGCGGCACCTGCCAGCGGATCTTTTCCGCGGCGCTGGCGACGCCACTGAGCAGGCTGGCGCCGAGCAGGGTGGTGGCACCGATGGCGCAGGCGATACGGGAGAGTTTGTTCTTGGTCGACATGCAGGTTTCCTTCTTGTTGTTGTTCTGGTGCCCGAGGGCGGACGCGTAACCGCCCGTGGGTCGAGAGGCGTTAACAGGCCAGAACAAGAACAGAGGCCGAGCCGATGCTGCCGATCCGGCGCCAGTCTTGTTCTTTGGTTTGTTCTGGCGTCGCAGGGTGGATTGCAGGTTCTGTGCCTATCACTCGCGATCGAGGAAAGGCGCGGTCTGCAGCGGCATTCGGATGCTTGCAGGGCGATGGCGGTGTCCGCTGCGGCAGACACGTTTCAGGTAGGCATGCGGCGGTGTCTGGAATTCTGGAACATGTCCAGTTTCATGGACGTCAGCAATGACTGACTGCTGGACAAACAAAATCCGGCGTTGCGCGGGGCGCGACGCCAGATGAAAGGAGTAGAGCGGAGGGTGTGCGATCAGCTGGCGGCTTGCTTGGCCAGGGTGCTTTCCAGGGCGCTGCGGCAGCGCTCCTCGGCGGTGTCCAGCTCCAGCTGCATCTGCTGGATGTCGAGCAGTTGCTGCTCCAGCTGCTGGCGCCGCTCGGCGATCATCTGCAGCATGATGTTCAGCTGCTTCTGGTTGCCGGCCTTGGGGTCGTAGAGCTCGATCAGCGTCTTGCATTCAGCCAGCGAAAAGCCGATGCGCTTCCCGCGCAGGATCAGCTTCAGCGCGACGCGATCCTTGGGTGAATAGATGCGTTCCTGACCGCGGCGGGTCGGCGTGAGCATGCCCTGTTCTTCGTAGAAGCGGATGGCGCGAGTGGTGATATCCAGCTCATTGGCCAGGTCGGAAATACTGTAGGTCTGTTTCGCCATGATTCTTCCGATCATCCTCTGTCGCGCCCGGCGAACCGGGCGCGTGTCTGCCAGCATGCCCTGCCGCGACGGTGCGCTCAGGGGCGTTCGACTGCCAAGGCTACTCCCTGGCCACCACCAATGCACAGTGTTGCCAGGCCCTTGCGAACATCGCGGCGCTGCATCTCGTGCAGCAGGGTCACCAGGATGCGGCAGCCCGAGGCGCCGATCGGGTGGCCGAGGGCGATGGCGCCGCCGTTCACGTTGACCTTATCGGCATCCCAGCCCAATTCCTTACCCACCGACAGCGCCTGCACGGCGAAGGCTTCGTTGGCTTCGATCAGGTCCAGCTCGGCCAGCGTCCAGCCGGCCTTGTCCAGGCAGCGACGGGTGGCGGTGACCGGGCCGATGCCCATGATCGCCGGGTCGACACCGGCGTTGGCGTAGCCGGCGATCTTCGCCAGCACCGGCAGGCCCAGGGCTTCGGCCTTGCTGGCGCTCATCAGCACCACCGCGGCGGCGCCGTCGTTGAGGGTCGAAGCGTTGCCGGCGGTAACGCTGCCGTCCTTCTTGAACGCCGCACGCAGGCCGCCGAGGGAGTCGGCCGTGGTGCCGGCGCGGGGCTGCTCGTCACGGGCGAAGGCGAGCGGCTCGCCCTTGCGCTGGGGAATCATGACCGGGGTGATCTCGGCATCGAAGCGGCCGCTCTCGATGGCGGCGGCGGCACGCTGCTGCGACTGCGCGGCGAAGGCGTCCTGCTGGGCGCGGTCGATGCCGTACTTGTCGGCCAGGTTCTCTGCGGTAATGCCCATGTGGTAGTCATTGAAGGCATCCCACAGGCCGTCGGTGATCATGCTGTCGACCATCTGTGCGTGGCCCATGCGCAGGCCGGTGCGTGCGCCGGGCAGAACGTAGGGCGCCAGGCTCATGTTCTCCATGCCGCCGGCGATGACCACTTCGGCATCGCCGCAGCGGATCGCCTGCACGGCCAGATGCACGGCCTTGAGGCCCGAGCCGCAGACCTTGTTCAGCGTCATGGACGGTACGGCGTGGGGCAGGCCGGCCTTGATCGAGGCCTGGCGCGCGGTGTTCTGTCCGGCGCCGGCGGTGAGCACATGGCCGAGGATGACTTCATCGACCTGGGCCGGATCGATACCGGTCTTTTCCAGCAGGGCGCGGATCACGGTGGCGCCCAGTTCGACTGCCGGCACATTGGCCAGCGAGCCCTGGAAACTGCCGATGGCGGTGCGGGTTGCAGCTACGATGACGACGTCTTGCATGACGGACTCCGAATAAAAAGGCGCTACGCCGGGGCGTAACGCGAGGATCAGGCACACGGCCTGGCTCCGGGAAAGGGTGACCTCGAACGACAGGGGGGAAGCGGCCTGGCGGGCCAGTCAATGCCGCAGTATACGGGCGCCTAAGTGACTGGCCAGTGCTGGCACGCAGCTGGTTCGCGGCGTTCGATCGGGCGGGAGACACAGCGGGCGAGGTAGGCGCCGGCGTCCCTCCCGCACCCTGGCTTTAGCGCTGGATCGGGCTGCCGGTAGCCTCTTGCAGCTCATCGAAGCTGACGCCTTCGGCCAGTTCGACCAGCTTCAGGCCCTGCTCGGTGACGTCCAGTACGCCGAGGTCGGTGATGATCCGGTCGACCACGCCGAGGCCAGTCAGTGGCAGGTCGCAGGCCGGCAGGATCTTGTGCGCGCCGCCCTTGGCGGTGTGCTCCATCAGCACTACGACGCGCTTGACGCCGGCTACCAGATCCATCGCGCCGCCCATGCCCTTGACCATCTTGCCGGGGATCATCCAGTTGGCCAGGTCGCCCTTTTCCGACACCTGCATGGCGCCGAGGATGGCCAGGTTGATGTGGCCGCCGCGGATCATGGCAAAGCTCTGCGCGTTGTCGAAGAAGCTCGAGCCGGGCAGGGCGGTGACGGTCTGCTTGCCGGCGTTGATCAGGTCCGGGTCGATCTCTTCCTCGGTCGGGAAGGGGCCGATGCCGAGCAGGCCGTTCTCGCTCTGCAGCCAGACGTCCATGCCTTCGGGGATGTAGTTGGCTACCAGGGTCGGCAGGCCGATACCGAGGTTGACGTAGAAGCCGTCCTGCAGCTCCTGGGCGGCGCGTTGCGCCATCTGTTCACGTGTCCAGGCCATGGTCTCAGCTCCTCACCGTGCGTTTTTCGATGCGTTTTTCCGGGTTCGGGTTGTGCACGATGCGATGCACGTAGATACCCGGCAGGTGAATCTGGTCCGGGTCCAGCTCGCCGGTCTCGACGATCTCCTCCACCTCGACGACGCAGACCTCGCCGGCCATCGCTGCCAGCGGGTTGAAGTTGCGCGCGGTCTTGCGAAACAGCAGGTTGCCGGCCTTGTCGGCCTTCCATGCCTTGACCAGGGCCAGGTCCGCGGTCAGCGACTCTTCCATCACGTACCACTCGCCGTTGAACTGGCGGGTCTCCTTGCCTTCTGCCACCAGCGTGCCGTAGCCGGTCTTGGTGTAGAACGCCGGGATGCCCGCGCCGCCGGCACGCAGCTTCTCGGCCAGGGTGCCCTGCGGGGTGAATTCCAGGGCCAGCTCGCCGGCCAGGTACTGGCGCTCGAACTCCTTGTTCTCACCCACGTAGGAGGAAACCATCTTGCTGATCTGCCGCGTCTCCAACAGCAGGCCGAGACCGAAGCCGTCGACGCCGGCGTTGTTGCTGATGGCAGTCAGGTCTTTCTTGCCGCTGTCGCGCAGGGCGGCGATCAGCTGCTCGGGGATGCCGCACAGGCCGAAGCCGCCGACGGCGATGGTCATGCCGTCCTCGACCAGGCCTTCCAGGGCGTGGGCGGCGCTGGGGTAAATCTTGTTCATGAATTACCTCTACTTGTTGTTCTGTCTGTGCCGGGTGGTCCGATAGGTGGCCGCCCGACGAATAGGGTTTAGCAAAATCGGTGCCGCTAACCGGCCTGCCTGGCGCGGGCGACCCGCGAACCGTTGGCCCGCCCCAGCAGCTGGCTGATGCGCTGGCCGGCGGCGATCAGCTTGTCGAGGTCGATGCCGGTGGCTATGTCCAGACCGTTGAACATGTACAGCACGTCTTCGCTGGCGACATTGCCGCTGGCTCCCTTCGCGTACGGGCAGCCACCGAGGCCGGCGACCGAGCTGTCGAACACGGCGATGCCCTCCAGCAGGCTGGCATAGATATTCGCCAGCGCCTGGCCGTAAGTGTCGTGGAAATGCCCGGCCAACCGTTCGCGCGGCACCTCGCGGGCGACGGTATCGAACAGGGTGCGGGTCTTGCCCGGTGTGCCGGTGCCGATGGTGTCGCCCAGGGAAACCTCGTAGCAGCCCATGGCATACAGTTCGCGGGCGACTTCGCCGACCTTGGCTGGCGCCACTTCACCTTCGTAGGGGCAGCCGAGCACGCAGGAAACGTAGCCCCGCACACGGATGTCCTGCTCGCGGGCGGCCTCCATCAGCGGCGCGAAGCGCGCCAGGCTCTCGGCGATGGAGCAGTTGATGTTCTTCTGCGAGAAGGCTTCGGATGCTGCACCGAACACCGCGACTTCCTTCACGCCGGCCTCGATGGCCGCCTCCAGGCCCTTCATGTTCGGCGTCAGCGCCGCGTAGGTGACGCCCGGCTTGTGCTGGATCTGCGCAAAGACCTCGGCGGAGCCGGCCATCTGCGGCACCCACTTGGGCGAGACGAAGCTGCCGACTTCGATATAGCTGAGGCCAGCGGCGCTGAGGTCGTCCACCAGGCGCACCTTGTCCGTCACGCTGATCGGCTGCTGCTCGTTCTGCAGGCCGTCACGCGGGCCGACTTCGACCATCCGGACCTGTTTGGGCAGGCTCATATGTCCTCCAGGGGCGAGCGCGATTGGCGGGCTCGCCGGTTCATGTGTGTCAGCCGAGGCGTCCGGCTACCGGTGGAAAAGCCTGCGGCGTTTTCCACCCTACGGCTTTGCGTTCGTGCGTAGGGTGGACAATGGCGAAGCCTTGTCCACCTTGTGCATCCTTCAGGCCTCTTCCATCTCCAGCAGCACCGCGCCTTCACTGACCATCTCGCCTTCGCTGCAGAACAGGCTCTTGACCACGCCTGCCTGGGCACTGCGGATGCTGTGTTCCATCTTCATCGCTTCCAGCACGATCAGCGCGGTGCCGGCTTCGACATGCTGGCCGGCCTCCACCAGTACACGAACGATGCTGCCGTTCATCGGCGCGGTCAGGCCGCCTTGATGCTGGTGGCTCGCTTCGGCTTCGGCGATGGGGTCGAAGGCGCGCACGGCCAGCCATTCGCCGTTCCACTGCAGATACAGCGCATCGCCCTGGCGGATCGCCTTGGGCGTGCGGACGTTTGGCTGCGGCGCTGCCGGATCGACCTTCAGCCGGCGGCTTTCGCCATTGCACTGCAGGTGCAGGCTGATCTGCGCCGGCATGCCGAAACGCAACCCGTCGCGTTTGGACCACGGCGAATGGGCATCGTCGCCGCGTACCTTGGTCGGTTCGGTCTGCACGAAGCACTCCGCAGCCTGCTGCCAAAACGCATCGGATAGCTCGCCAGCCGGACGCAGCAATTCGCTTTCGTGACGCGGGATAAAGCCGGTATCCAGCTCGGCCTCGGCGAAGGCGCGGTGGCCGACGACGCGGCGCAGGAACGCGAGGTTGGTGCGCACGCCGCCGACGGCGGTCTCGTCGAGCATGGCCAGCAGGCGCAGACGCGCTTCCTCGCGGTTCTCGCCCCAGGCGATCAGCTTGCCGAGCATCGGGTCGTAGAACGGCGACACGGTATCGCCCTCGGCGACGCCGCTGTCGACGCGACGGCCCGGGCCATCCGCCGCTTCACGATAGAGATCGAGGGTGCCGGTGGCGGGGAGGAAATCGTTGTCCGGATCCTCGGCGTACAGCCGTACCTCGATGGCATGGCCGATCAGCGGCACTTGCTCCTGGCTGATCGGCAGCGGCTCGCCGCGGGCGACGCGAATCTGCCAGGCGACCAGATCGAGGCCGGTGATGGCTTCGGTGACCGGGTGCTCGACCTGCAGGCGGGTATTCATTTCCATAAAGAAGAATTCGCCACGGGCATCCAGCAGAAATTCCACCGTGCCGGCACCGACGTAGCCGATGGCCTTGGCCGCCTTTACCGCAGCTTCACCCATGGCGCGGCGCAGCTCGGGGGAGAGGCCTGGCGCCGGCGCCTCTTCAACCACTTTCTGATGGCGGCGCTGGATCGAGCAGTCGCGTTCGTTCAGGTACAGGCAGTTGCCGTGCTGATCGGCGAAGACCTGGATTTCCACATGGCGCGGCTTGAGGACGTATTTCTCGACCAGCATGCGCGAATCGCCGAACGACGACTGCGCCTCGCGCTGCGCGGACGCCAGCGCCTCGGCCAGGTCCGCCTCGCGCTCGACCACCTTCATGCCCTTGCCGCCGCCACCGGCGGTGGCCTTGAGCAGCACCGGGTAGCCGATCTTTTCCGCGGCAGCACGGAAGGTTTCCACGTCCTGCGCTTCGCCGTGGTAGCCCGGTACCAGCGGCACGCCGGCTTCTTCCATCAGCGCCTTGGCGGCGGACTTGCTGCCCATGGCGTCGATGGCGGAGGCGGGTGGGCCGAGGAAGATCAGCCCGGCCTGTTCGATGGCGCGGGCGAACTCGGCGTTCTCCGAGAGGAAGCCGTAGCCCGGGTGGATCGCCTGGGCGCCGCTGGCCTTGGCCGCCTCGATCAGCTTGTCGATGCGCAGGTAGCTCTCGGCCGGCTTGGCGCCGCCCAGGTCGATGCGGATATCGGCCTCGCGGGCATGGCGCGCCGTTGCGTCGATGGCGCTGTGCACGGCAACGGTGGTCAGGCCCATGGCCTTGGCGGTGCGCATTACGCGGCAGGCGATCTCGCCGCGGTTGGCAACCAGGAGGGTGGTAATCATTGTTGTGGCTCCTGCGTGGCCTTCAGTGGGTTTCCCCTCACCCTAGCCCTCTCCCCTGAGGGGCGAGGGGATGACGGAGTGAGGCGGAGGAATGATGTGGTTTGGTTGTCGGCGGCTTGCCGGATGGAGGCAGCAGGCCGAGCGTCGTGGCGGTGGCCGTGTGGTGCGCTTTGGTTTTTTGGCTGCAACTGCATCGCGCTCCAGACCCCGCACGGCCAAACCCCCTCGCCCCCTTGGGGAGAGGGCTGGGGTGAGGGGGCGATGCTACGCACGTGCACTCCCGTCCAGCCATTGCACAGACCAACCCCCTCACCCCTTTGGGGAGAGGGCTGGGGTGAGGGGGCGGTGTCGAGGACTTGCACCATCGCCCGACCACCACACAACGCAACCCTCTCACCGCGCGTACGCGACAACGTATACGAGCGAGCACCCCACAGCAGCCCAGTCATCACGCGCGCTCCTGCCAGGCGGGCGTGCGTTTTTCCAGGAAGGCGCTCAGGCCTTCCTGACCTTCCGGGCTGGTGCGCAGGCGCGCAATGCCCTGTTCGGTGGTCTGGCGCAGGTCGGCGCTGAAATCGCCATCACCCACTTCCAGCAGCAGGTCCTTGCAGGCCTTGAGCGCTTGCGGGCTGTTCAATAGCAGGTTGTCGACCCACTGCTCGAGCGCGGCGTCCAGTTCACTGGCCGGGTAGGTCTCGGCGAGCAGGCCGAGTTCGCGGGCACGCTTACCGTCGAAGCGTTCGGCGGTCAGCGCGTAGCGGCGGGTGGCGCGCTCGCCGATGGCCTTGACCACGAACGGGCTGATCACCGCCGGGGCCAGGCCGATGCGTACTTCTGACAGGCAGAACAGCGCATCGCTGGCACCGATGGCCATGTCGCAGCAGGCGATCAGCCCCAAGGCGCCGCCAAAGGCCGCGCCCTGCACCACGGCCAGGGTCGGCTGCGGCAGCTGGTAGAGGCGTTGCATCAGCTCGCCGAGTTCATGGGCATCAGCGAGATTGGCCTGGTAGTCGAGCTTGGCCGACTCGCGCATCCAGCCCAGATCGGCGCCGGCGGAGAAATGCTTGCCGCGCCCGCGCAGGATCAGGAAGCGGATGCTCGCATCGTCCTGCACCTGGGCCAGGGCCGCGTTCAATTCGCCGATCACCCGGGCGTCGAAAGCATTGTTCTTGTCCGCGCGGTTGAGCCAGAGGGTGGCCACGCCGCGCGCGTCTTTGTTCAGTTCGATGGTCTGGAAATCGGTCATCTCGGCATCCTCGATGCGACTGCAGTCGCCGGCGCGTTCGGCTGCCGGCGGCACGGATTACATGCGGAACACGCCGAAGCGGGTCGGCTCGATCGGCGCATTCAGCGCGGCGGACAACGCCAGCCCCAGCACCTCGCGGGTCTGCGCCGGGTCGATCACGCCGTCGTCCCACAGCCGCGCGCTGGAGTAATAGGGATGGCCCTGGCGCTCGTACTGTTCGAGGATCGGCTGCTTGATGGCCGCCACCTCATCGTCGGCGAGACTCTTGCCAGCACGCTCGCTCTGCTCTTGCTTGACCTGGGCGAGCACCCCGGCGGCCTGTTCGCCGCCCATCACGGCGATGCGCGCGTTGGGCCACATCCACAGGAAGCGCGGATCGTAGGCGCGGCCGCACATGCCGTAGTTGCCGGCACCGAAGCTGCCACCGATGAGCACGGTGAACTTCGGTACCTGGGCGCAGGCCACGGCGGTGACCAGCTTGGCGCCGTGCTTGGCGATGCCGCCGGCCTCGTATTTCTGCCCGACCATAAAGCCGGTGATGTTCTGCAGGAACAGCAGCGGGATGCCGCGCTGGCAGGCCAGTTCGATGAAGTGCGCGCCTTTCTGCGCCGCCTCGGCGAAGAGGATGCCGTTGTTGGCGAGGATGGCGATCGGGTAGCCGTGCAGGTGGGCGAAACCGCAGACCAGGGTGGTGCCGAACAGCGCCTTGAATTCATCGAACTCGCTGCCGTCCACCAGCCGTGCGATCACTTCGCGCACGTCATAGGGCTGCTTGGCCTGCGCCGGAATTACGCCGTACAGCTCGTCGGCGGCATACAGCGGTGCGCGCGGCTCGCGGGTCTGCAGCTGGCCGAGCTTGCGCCAGTTGAGGTTGGCCACGCAGCGGCGGGCGATGGAAAGCGCGTGCTCGTCGTTCTCGGCGTAGTGGTCGGCAACGCCCGAGGTCTTGCAGTGCACATCGGCGCCGCCCAGTTCCTCGGCGGTCACCACCTCGCCGGTGGCGGCTTTTACCAGCGGCGGGCCGGCGAGAAAGATGGTCGCCTGGTTGCGCACCATGATGGTTTCGTCAGCCATCGCCGGCACATAGGCGCCACCGGCGGTGCAGGAGCCCATGACCACGGCGATCTGCGGAATGCCCATGGCGCTCATGTTGGCCTGGTTGAAGAAGATGCGGCCGAAGTGCTCGCGATCCGGGAACACCTCGTCCTGGCGCGGCAGGTTGGCGCCGCCGGAGTCCACCAGATAGATGCAGGGCAGGCGGTTCTCGCGGGCGACAGTCTGCGCGCGCAGGTGTTTCTTCACCGTCAGCGGGTAGTAGGTGCCGCCTTTCACGGTGGCGTCGTTGGCGATGATCATGCACTCGATGCCTTCGACGCGGCCGATACCGGCGACGACACCGGCGGCGGCGACGTCTTCGCCGTACACCTCATGGGCAGCCAGCGGCGCGAGTTCGAGAAAGGCCGAGCCGGCGTCGAGTAGGCAGTCGATGCGCTCGCGCACCAGTAGCTTGCCGCGCGAGACATGGCGCTGCTGGGCGGTGGCGCCGCCGCCTTCGCTGACGCGGCCGAGCAGGGCGCGCAGGTCGTTCACCTGTTCGAGCATCGCCGCGCTGTTGGCGGCGAACTCCGGCGAACGGGTATTGATCTGGGTGTGCAGGATGGCCATGGTTGGCTCCGTTCAATTCCATCATGGATGGCTCTGCCATCCACCGACTGCGGCGGAAAACCCTTCGCGGTTTTCCACCCTACGAGGCTGGGGGCGTTCTTTCCGCCCGCAGGCTCACCTGGATTCGTTGAACAGCTCGCGGCCGATCAGCATGCGGCGTATTTCGCTGGTGCCGGCACCGATCTCGTAGAGCTTGGCGTCGCGCAGCAGGCGACCGGTGGGGAATTCGTTGATGTAGCCGTTGCCGCCGAGGATCTGGATCGCCTGCAGGGCCATCTGCGTGGCGTTTTCGGCGGTGTAGAGGATCACCCCGGCGGCGTCCTTGCGGGTGGTCTCGCCGCGGTCGCAGGCCTGGGCGACGGCATACAGATAGGCGCGGCTGGCATTGAGCTGGGTGTACATGTCCGCCACCTTGCCCTGGATGAACTGGAACTCGCCGATGCTCTGGCCGAACTGCTTGCGGTCATGGATGTAGGGCACCACCACATCGAGGCAGGACTGCATGATCCCGGTCGGGCCGCCGGCCAGCACCACGCGTTCGTAGTCCAGGCCGCTCATAAGCACCTTGCCGCCGCCGTTCTCGGCGCCCAGCACATTCTCTTGCGGCACCTCGACGTCATCGAAGAACAGCTCGCAGGTGTTGGAGCCGCGCATGCCGAGCTTGTCGAACTTGTTGCCGCGGGAGAAACCCTTCCAGTCGCGCTCGACGATGAACGCGGTGATGCCGTGCGCACCCTTGTCCAGGTCGGTCTTGGCATAGATCACGTAGGTGTTGGCGTCCGGGCCGTTGGTGATCCAGGTCTTGCTGCCGTTGAGCACGTAGCGGTCGCCGCGCTTCTCGGCGCGCAGCTTCATGGAGACCACGTCGGAGCCGGCATTCGGCTCGCTCATGGCCAGCGCACCGACGTGTTCGCCGCTGATCAGCTTGGGCAGGTAGCGGGCCTTCTGCTCGGGGTTGCCGTTGCGGTTGATCTGGTTGACGCACAGGTTGGAGTGGGCGCCGTAGGAGAGGGCGACCGAGGCCGAGCCGCGGCTGATTTCTTCCATCGCCACCACGTGGGCCAGGTAGCCGAGGCCGGCGCCGCCGTACTCCTCGGAGACGGTCACGCCGAGCAGGCCCATCTCGCCGAATTTTCTCCACATGTCCGCCGGGAACAGGTTGTCCTGATCGATGGCTTCGGCGCGCGGGGCAATCTCGGCGGCGACGAAGGCCTGGACCTGCTCGCGCAGCATGTCGATGGTTTCACCGAGGGCGAAATTGAGGCTGGAGTAGTTCATTGGGGCCACCTGCTTGTCTTGTAATTGTTCTGTTTTCAGAGGATTCGTTCGTCCGGCGGAGTGCAGGCCGGCGCTCTGGTAGCGGTCTGACGTCATCGACATGGATGATCGCTCGCTGCTTTACGTTAACGTAAAGGTCCGCTGCGGGTCTGTCAACACACCGCCAAGTCGGCATGCCGCAAGCATAGGCCCGTCAAGGTGTGGTCGCCGGCTGGGGGGCGGTGGTGTTTCGTCGGTGGAGCGGCACTTGGCTGGAGGCTGGCGGGACTAAACAGGCAGTGGCCGCAACGCCGGCCTGCCACGACGAGAAAACTCCATGCCCCGCATCGGCTTCGCCTGCATGTATCGCCACCCGCAACAGAGCCTCTCGCTGAAGGAGTTGGAGCGCATCGAGCGCACCTTCAATCCGCGCAGCACCACGCTGCGCTGGATGGCCTCGGTCGGTCGCGCCGCGGCCGAGGCGAGGCTGGAGGAGATCGTCGAGCACAACCTGAATGCCCAGCGGGTGTTGCTCGAATACGTCGCCACGTTGCCGCCGATGCTGCGCATGTTGCGCCTGTCCAGCGACTTGCTGCCGTTCTACAGCCATGCCGAGATCGCGCCGTTCTACCGTCGCGCCGAGATACGGAACCGCCTCGAGGCTGGCTTCGCCGCGATCGGCGAACTGGCACGGGCCAACGAAATCCGCCTGTCGATGCATCCCGGCCAGTACTGCGTGCTGGGATCGGACAAGCCGCAGGTGGTGGAAAACAGCCTGGCGGAATTCGAATACCACGCCGACATGATCCGCATGATGGGTTACGGCCGGCGCTTCCAGGACTTCAAATGCAACCTGCATATCGCCGGGCGGCTCGGCGCCGACGGCGTGCGTGCCGTGTGGCCGCGCCTGTCGAGCGAGGCGCGCCACTGCATCACCTTCGAGAACGATGAAAAGACCTATGGCCTGGACGATTGCCTGAGCCTCGCGGACCTCGCGCCGGTGGTGCTGGATATCCATCACTGCTGGATTCACGAGGGCCGCTACATCGAGCCGGACGACCCGCGCATCGAGCGCGTTCTGGAAAGCTGGCGCGGCGTACGGCCGACCATGCACTACTCGCAGCCGCAGGAGAGCCTGATGGAGCTAGGCTTCGCGCCGGAGCAGAAGCTGGAAATCCCCGAGTTGCTGGAGCAGGTCAACAAGCGCGACCTCTATGCGCATAGCAAACGCATGTGGAACCACTGGACGAATCGCTATGCGTTTCAGTTTCTCGATCGCTTCGACATCATGCTCGAAGCCAAGGACAAGAACCTCGCCGCGCTGGACTTCCATCACGAGTACCAGCGTGTAGGCGCCTGACGAGGCGTCTTCGGCAGACGCATGCGCGGCATCGTTGCAGAGGCTCTGGCGCAACCGTTTTGCGCCGATCAGGCATGCCTTCCGACACGTCGTGTCAGCGCCGATCTGGCCGCGGCTGACCCCGTTATTCGTCACCAGATAATGGCCATTTGACTGCTCGAGCTCCTCGACTTTCGCCTACCCTGCGACATATTGTCAGCTAGTTACCTTTACGTTAACGTAATCGTGGCCTAGGGTGACTGTCAGCAGCGCCAGCACCCTTGCGAGCACGCCTCATAACAAACATAAGACTGAGGAAAATCGTCATGAGTCTTCCGAGCTATACCTGCGGACCGCAGAGCAAACCCCTGTTGCCCATGACCATCGGCGCGGCATTCGACCGTACCGTGGAGCGCTTTCCCCAGCGCGAGGCCCTGGTGGTGCGCCATCAGCAGCTGCGTTACACCTGGGCGGAACTGGCGGAGGCGGTGGACCGTTGCGCGCGTGGCCTGCTGGCCCTCGGACTGCAAGCTGGCGAACGAGTGGGAATCTGGTCACCGAACAATGCCCAGTGGTGCATTACCCAGTTCGCCACGGCGAAGATCGGCGTGGTGCTGGTCAATATCAATCCCGCCTACCGCCTCAGCGAACTCGAGTACGCCTTGAAGCAATCCGGCTGCCGCTGGCTGATCTGCGCCGATGCCTTCAAGACCTCCGATTACCACGCCATGCTCCACGAGCTGCTGCCGGAGCTGGAAAGCGCCGCTGTCGGCGCCCTGCAGAGTCATATGCTGCCGGAGCTGCGCGGGGTGATCAGCCTGTGCGACAAGCCGGTGGACGGCATGCTCCAGTGGCAGGCGCTGATGGAGATGGCCGAGCAGGTCGGCCCCGAACAGCTGCGCCAGTGCGGCGAACGCCTGCAGTTCGACGACCCCATCAACATCCAGTACACCTCCGGCACCACGGGCTTTCCGAAAGGCGCCACGCTCAGCCACTACAACATCCTTAATAACGGCTACATGGTCGGCGAGAGCCTCAGGCTGACCGAGCACGACCGCCTGGTGATCCCGGTGCCGCTGTACCACTGCTTCGGCATGGTCATGGGCAATCTCGGCTGTGTCACCCACGGCACCACCATGATCTACCCGAGCGCCGCCTTCGAACCGCTGGCGGCGCTGCAGGCCGCGGCCGAGGAAAGGGCCACCGGCATGTACGGCGTGCCGACCATGTTCATCGCCATGCTCGATCACCCGGAGCGCCAGTCGCTGGACCTCAGCAGCCTGCGCACCGGCATCATGGCCGGTTCCACCTGCCCGATAGAGGTCATGAAGCGCGTCATCGACGACATGCATCTGGCGGAAATGCAGATCGCCTACGGCATGACCGAAACCAGCCCGGTCTCCACCCAGACCAGCGCCGACGACGACCTGGAACGTCGCGTGACCAGCGTCGGCCGCACGCAGCCGCATCTGGAAAGCAAGATCGTCGACGAGCACGGCGCGGTGGTGCCGCGCGGGCAGATCGGCGAACTGTGCACCCGCGGCTACAGCGTGATGCTCGGTTACTGGAACAACCCGGACGCCACCCGCGATGCCATCGACGGCGCCCGCTGGATGCACACCGGTGACCTCGCGGTAATGGACGATGAGGGTTACATCAAGATCGTCGGCCGCAACAAGGACATGATCATCCGCGGCGGCGAGAACGTGTACCCGCGCGAAATCGAGGAATTTCTCTTCACCCATCCGGCGGTGGCCGACGTGCAGGTGATCGGCGTGCCGGACAGCAAGTTCGGCGAGGAGATCGTCGCCTGGGTCAAGCTGCACCCGGGCCATCAGGTCGAGGCCGAGGCGCTGCGCGAGTTCTGTAAGGGCCGCATTGCCCACTTCAAGACGCCGCGGCACATCCGGTTCGTCGACGACTTCCCGATGACCATCAGCGGCAAGGTGCAGAAGTTCCGCATGCGCGAGATCAGCGTGGTCGAGCTGGGCATCAGCGAACAGCACTGACCGGCACCGGCCGGGTTCGCCCGGCCGGCCACTCGCTAATCCGAAAAGGAGCTTTCCATGGCGCTGCCTATTGCTCAGTCGATCAGCCGTTTTCCGTTGCCCGATAGCCTCGACTCGCTGCCCGCCGACCTGCGCGAACGGATTCTCGCCGTGCAGGAAAAGGCCGGTTTCATCCCCAACGTGTTTCTCATGCTGGCTCATCGGCCGGCGGAGTTTCGCGCCTTCTTCGCCTATCACGATGCGCTGATGGAGCGCGAAGCCGACAGCCTGACCCAGGCCGAGAAGGAGATGATCGTGGTGGCGGTCAGCGCCGACCACGGCTGCCTGTATTGCGTGGTCGCCCATGGCGCGATTTTGCGCATCCTCGCCAAGGACGCGCAGCTGGCCGACCAGATCGCCGTCAACTACCTCACCGCGCCGATCTCCGAACGTCAGCGCACGATGCTCGATTTCGCCCTGCACCTTGCTGCAGGGCGCGGCGTGCTGGACGACGCCTGGCAAGCGCGGCTGGAAGCCCAGGGTTTCAGCCTCGACGACATCTGGGACATCGGCGCCATCGCCGGGCTGTTCGGCCTCTCCAACCGGCTGGTGTCCATGGCGCGCACCCCGCCCAACGACGAGTTCTACCTGCTGGGCCGCGTGCCCAGAAGCACCGCGCGCTGAGCGCGACACCGCATTACCGCATGAAGTGGTAATCCGAGCCCGGGCAGTTCGCAGTCGGGCTCAACAGCTGCATCAACGATCACAACAACAAGAGAGAAAGCTATGCAACTGAAACCAGCAAGCCGGACCTTCCTGCTTTCCAGCCTGGCTGCAGCCATTCTGGGCATGTCCAACACGGCTTCGGCCGCCTTCATCGAAGACAGCAAGGCCGCTGTCGAACTGCGCAACTTCTACATGAACCGCGACTTCCGTTCGGGGGACGGCCAGTCCAAGGCCGAGGAGTGGGCCCAGGGCTTCATCCTGAAAATGGAATCCGGCTACACGGAAGGGCCGGTCGGTTTCGGTCTGGATGCCATCGGCCTGCTCGGCGTCAAACTCGACTCCGGCTCCGGTCGCGGTGGCACCGGCCTGCTGCCACGCTCGGCCTCCGGTGAACCAGCCGACGACTACGGCACGGCGGGCCTGACCGCGAAGGCCAAGCTGTCCGCCACCACGCTGCACGTGGGCACCCTGCAACCGGTGATCCCGGTGCTGATGCGCAACGACAGCCGTCTGCTGCCGAACATCTATCGCGGCGCCTGGCTGCAGAGCAAGGAAGTCACAGGCCTGACGCTGGATCTCGGCATGCTCGATCGCACGAGCTATCGCGACTCCTCCGATTACCAGGAGATGATGGTGTTCAACGGCGGGCTGCGCAACATCACCTTCGGTAGCGGCGGCAACAGCAGCGACGAGTTCCTCTTTGCCGGCGGACGCTACGACTGGTCGCCACAGTTAGCCACCAGCTACTACTACGGTGGGCTGGACGGCATCTACGACCAGCACAACCTCAGCCTGGTCCATGTGCTGCCGATCGGCGAGTCGCAGAGCTTCAAGACCGACCTGCGCTATGTGCGCTCCACCGACGATGGCGGCAGCAATGTCGACAACGACGCCTTCGGCGCGCTGTTCACCTACAAGCATGGCGGTCACGCCTTCACCGGCGGCTATCAGCACATGAGCGGCGATACCGGTTTCGCCTATGTCGCCGGTGGCGATAACGCGTTGATCAACCTGTTGCAGATCAACGATTTCGGTAACCAGGACGAGCGTTCCTGGCAGGTCCGCTACGACTACGACTTCGCCGCCATGGGCATTCCCGGGCTGAGCCTGATGACCCGTTACGTCTCCGGTGACAACGTCGACCGTGGCGCCGGCGCCAGCGAAGGCAAGACCTGGGAGCGCAACACCGACATCGCCTACGTCATCCAGAGCGGCCCGCTGAAAAACCTTGGCCTCAAGCTGCGCAACGCCACCACGCGAAGCAACTTCCAAAGCGACCTGGACGAGAACCGCTTCATCGTCAGCTACAGCCTGCCGTTGTGGTAACCGCGAAACCGCTGTGAACCTCCTCGTTGGAAATTTCCGGGCCGCATAGGCCCGGCTTTTTCTGCGTCGGCCGAGCCTTCTTTCGGCGCTCGCGGTTTGCATCGCCGATGCAAACCAACTACCTCAATGGCGCGACAAATACTGGCCTTTTGCCTCTGATTTGCCCGCTTTACCGCTCAATCACCCGTTTGAAAAAGCCACTTGCCGTATACGGAAACTGGTTGTTATCGTTTACGTAAAGGTCATGCAGCGACCTGCGCCATAACCAACAACAACAATCAAGGTTAGAGGGCACCCCATGGAACCAGAGTTCGTGCTGGAAACGCGCGGCCTGACCAAGGAATTCCGCGGCTTCACCGCAGTGGATTCCGTCGATCTGAAGGTCCGTCAGGGTCACATCCATGCGCTTATCGGCCCCAACGGCGCCGGCAAGACCACCGTATTCAATCTGCTCACCAAATTCCTCACGCCTACCCGCGGCGAGATCGTCTATCGCGGCAAGAACATCACCTCGATGAAGGCCAACGAGATCGCCCGACTCGGCCTGGTGCGCTCGTTCCAGATTTCCGCAGTGTTCGGCCACATGAGCGTGCTGGAAAACGTGCGTGTCGCGCTGCAGCAGAAGATGGGCAATTCCTTTCATTTCTGGAAATCCGAACGCAGCCTGCGCGAGCTGGACGACCAGGTGATGCAGCTGCTCGCTGAAGTCGATCTGCAATCCTTCGCCCAGACCCTCGCCGTCGAGCTGCCCTACGGCCGCAAGCGCGCGCTGGAGCTGGCCACCACCCTGGCGCTCGACCCCTTCGTGCTGCTGCTCGACGAACCGACCCAGGGTATGGGCAGCGAAGACGTGGACATGGTCGTCGAACTGGTGCGCAAGGCCGCGGCCAACCGCACGGTGCTGATGGTCGAGCACAACCTCAGCGTGGTCAGCCGCCTGTGCGATCGCATCACTGTGCTGGCGCGCGGCTCGGTGCTCGCCGAGGGCGACTACGAAAGTGTTTCGGCCAACCCGCAGGTGCGCGAAGCCTATCTCGGCAGCGAAGCCGCAGCTCTCGAGGAGGCGCACGCATGACCCCGCCCATGGACCGCGATCAGCTGCGCGTCAGCGATCTGCACGCCTTCTACGGCGAGTCGCACATTCTGCATGGCGTCGATCTGGTGGTCGGCCGCGGCGAGCTGGTGACCCTGCTCGGACGCAACGGCGCCGGGCGCTCCACCACGCTGCGGGCGATCATGAACATGGTCGGTCGGCGCACCGGCTCCATCGTGGTCAACGGCAACGAAACCATCGGTATGCCGGCCCACCAGATTCCGCGGCTGGGCGTTGGCTACTGCCCGGAAGAGCGCGGCATCTTCGCCAGCCTGAGCGTCGAGGAGAACCTGCTGCTGCCGCCGACGGTGCGCAGCGGCGGGATGAGCCTGGACGAACTCTACGAGATGTTTCCCAACCTCTACGAACGCCGCTTCAGCCAGGGCACGCGGCTCTCCGGTGGCGAGCAGCAGATGCTGGCCATGGCGCGCATCCTGCGCACCGGTGCCAACCTGCTGCTGCTCGACGAGATCACCGAAGGCCTGGCGCCGGTCATCGTGCAGAAGCTTGGCGAGGTACTGATCAAGCTCAAGCAGCGCGGCCTGACCATCGTCCTGGTGGAGCAGAACTTCCGCTTCGCCGCGCCGTTGGCCGACCGCCATTACGTCATGGAGCACGGCCGCATCATCGAGGAGATCGAGGCGGCGGAGCTGGATTCGAAGAAGGACTTCCTCAATTCCTGTCTCGGGGTGTGAACCTCAGGAAGCTGTAAACCGGCCGCAGTGGATGCCGGCCCGAACCACAACAAAAACAATCGAGAGTGGTGAATACATGAGCTTTTTCCGCAAGAGCGCGAGCGCCATCCTGGCTTCTTCCCTGATCGCTTCGGCCGCCCAGGCCGAGATCAGCAACGACGAAATCCGCATCGGCTACCTGGCCGACATGTCCGGCACCTATCGCGACCTCTCCGGCCCGGGCGGCCTGGAAGCGTTGAAGATGGCGGTGGAGGATTTCGGCGGCAAGGTCGACGGCAAGAAGATCGTCGTCTTCCACGCCGACGACCTGAACAAACCTGACGTCGGCGCCAATACCGTGCGCCAGTGGATCGACGAGCGCAACGTCGACATGGTGACCGGCATGGTCGCCAGTTCCGTGGTGCTGGCCGCAAGCAAGGTGGTGGAGCAGGGCGGCAAGCTGGCGCTGATCTCCGGCGCGGCGGCCTCCAGCATCACCAACGAGTTCTGCTCACCGAACCATATCCACTGGACCTACGATACCTACGCGCTGGCCAATGGCACGGCCAAGGCCGTACTCGCCGATGGGGGCAAGAGCTGGTACATCCTCACCGCCGACTATGCCTTCGGCCACGCTATGGAAAACGACATCACCAAGGTGGTGGAAGGCGAGGGCGGCAGCGTCGTCGGCAAGGTCCGCCATCCGTTCCCAAGCAACGATTTCTCTTCCTACATGCTGCAGGCGCAGGGCTCCGGAGCTGAGGTGATCGCCCTGGCCAACGCCGGTGCCGATACGGTCAACTCGCTGAAGACCGCCAGCGAATTCGGCGTCACCCAGTCCGGGCAGAAGCTCGCCGGCATGGTGGTGTTCCTCAACGACATCCATGCCATGGGCCTGGACGTGACCCAGGGCCTGATGCTGACTACCGGCTGGTACTGGGACATGAACGACGACACCCGCGCCTGGGCCAAGCGCTACTACGAGCGCACCAAGCGCATGCCGGGCATGGTGCACGCCGGCATCTATTCGGCCACAACGCATTATCTGAACGCTGTAAAGGCCGCCGGCACCGACGAGACCGTCGCGGTGCGTGCACAGATGGCCAAGACCCCGGTCAACGACATGTTCGCCAAGGATGGCCGTATCCGTGAGGACGGCCGCATGGTGCATGACATGTATCTGGTGCAGGTCAAGACGCCGGCCGAATCCAGCGGTGAGTGGGACCTCTACAAGATCGTCAGCACCATCCCGGGAGAGCAGGCCTACCGGCCGATCGCCGAAACCCAGTGCACCAAGCTGGTCGCCAAAGAGTAAACGGCTAGGCCGCGCCATCACCCGGTCGGTAACGGCCGGGTGCCACGGACTTCCTTTGGGTGGTGAACCATGACTCTCCTATTCGGCGTACCCCTGAGCGTACTGCTCGGGCAGCTGCTGCTCGGCCTGATCAACGGGGCGTTCTACGCACTGCTGAGCCTGGGCCTGGCGATCATCTTCGGCCTGCTGCGCATCATCAACTTCGCCCATGGTGCGCAGTACATGCTGGGCGCCTTCGTGGCCTTCCTCGGGCTGAACTACCTGGGTGTGAGCTACTGGTTCGCGCTGGTGCTGGCGCCGTTGGTGGTGGGTTGCCTGGGCATGGCCATCGAGCGCGGGCTGCTGCGGCGCATTGCCGGTGAGGATCACCTTTACGGATTGCTGCTGACCTTCGGCCTGGCGCTGATCGTCGAGGGCAGCTTCGTCAAGCTGTTCGGCGTGTCCGGCTCGTCCTATCCAATGCCGGAGTTGCTGCGTGGCGGCTTCAATCTCGGCTTCATGTTTCTGCCGACCTACCGCGCCTGGGTGATCGTCGCCGCGCTGGTGGTGTGCCTGGCGACCTGGTACGTCATCGAACGCACGCGGCTGGGTTCCTATCTGCGCGCCGGCACCGAGAACCCGAAACTGATGCAGGGCTTCGGCATCAACGTGCCGCTGCTGGTGACCCTGACCTACGGCTACGGTGTGGCTCTGGCGGCCTTCGCCGGCGTGCTGGCTGCGCCGATCTACGCGGTGACGCCGGGCATGGGCTCGAACCTGCTGATCGTGGTGTTCGCCGTGGTGGTGATCGGCGGCATGGGCTCGATCCTCGGCGCCATCATCACCGGCATCGCCATGGGTCTGATCGAGGGGCTGACCAAGGTGTTCTATCCGGAAGCTGCTAACACCGTGGTGTTCCTGGTCATGGTGGCGGTGCTGCTGATTCGTCCTGCGGGACTCTTTGGTAAGGAGGCATGAGCATGACGAATCCGGCAAACGTGCAGGCCGCATCGCTACGGCAGGCCAGTGTGGTACGCGAGCGCAGGCACGCGGCCGCACGGCGGCAGAAGATTTTCTACGCGGTGTTGCTGGTGATCGCGCTGTTGGCGCCGCTGGCGGTGTATCCGGTGTTCCTGATGAAGCTGCTGTGCTTCGCCCTGTTCGCCTGCGCCTTCAACCTGCTGCTCGGCTACGCAGGGCTGCTGTCCTTCGGCCATGCGGCGTTCTTCGCCACCGGCGGCTACATCACCGGCTACATGCTGAGCAGCTACAGCGGGCTCAGCACCGAGCTGGGGATACTCGCCGGCACGCTGGCCTCGACGGTGCTCGGTGCGCTGTTCGGCATGCTGGCGATCCGCAGGCAGGGCATCTATTTCGCGATGATCACGCTGGCTCTGGCGCAGCTGGTGTTCTTCGTCTTCGTCCAGGCGCCGTTCACCGGTGGCGAAAACGGGTTGCAGGGCGTGCCGCGCGGGCATCTGTTCGGCCTCGTCGACATGAAGAACAACATGGCCATGTACTACTTCGTGCTGGCGGTGTTCGTCATTGGCTTCGCCATCATCCAGCGCACCATCCACTCGCCCTACGGGCAGGTGCTCAAGGCCATCCGCGAGAACGAGCCGCGCGCCGTGTCGCTCGGCTACAACGTCGACCGGCACAAGCTGCTGGCGTTCGTCATCTCCGCGGCGCTTGCCGGCCTGGCTGGCGCGACCAAGACCGTGGTGTTCCAGCTGGCCTCGCTGACCGACGCGCACTGGCACATGTCCGGCGAGGTCATTCTGATGACCCTGCTCGGCGGCGTCGGCACCATCCTCGGGCCGCTGGTCGGCGCCACCGTGGTGGTGACGCTACAAAGCTCGCTGTCCAACGGACCGTTGGGGGAGTGGGTGCATGTGATCCTCGGGGTGATCTTCGTGCTCTGCGTGCTGCTGTTCCGCTCCGGCATCGTCGGCTGGCTGGAACGGCTGGTGAAGCGCAACTTCAAGTAGCGATCCGATGCGGGGCCGTCCAGATTACGCCGGACGGTCTCGCCATCGGCGAACCCGCTGCAGGGATACATGCCTAACGTCCCAGGCCCCTTTCAGAGGACAGAGCCATGCCTGGCACCGAACCCCAAATGCAGCCGCAACCCACTTGGGCCTGGCGAGCCGACGAATCGCCCCTTAACGACCTCGACGACGCCGACAGCGATACCGAGTTCGAAGGCCCGGACGAGCTGCCGGAAGAAGTGCTCGAACAACTCGAGAAGGTCGCTCCGCCGCCGGATCCGATGCCCGACCCTGGTCCGCTTTAACGGATTGCACTCCCTTCGATAGAAACTAAAAGGCCCCGACGAGTCGGGGCCTTTTCAGCATGAGGACGCTTAGACGTTGAAGCGGAAGTGCATGACATCACCGTCCTTGACGATGTATTCCTTGCCTTCCAGGCGCCACTTGCCGGCTTCCTTGGCGCCGGCTTCGCCCTTGTACTGGATGAAGTCGTCATACGCGATGACTTCAGCGCGGATGAAGCCTTTCTCGAAATCGGTGTGGATCACCGCGGCCGCCTGCGGAGCGGTCGCACCGATTCTGACGGTCCAGGCGCGGACTTCCTTCACGCCGGCGGTGAAGTAGGTCTGCAGGTTGAGCAGCTCGTAACCGGCGCGGATCACACGGTTCAGACCTGGTTCTTCCATACCCATGGTTTCGAGGAACATCTGCATCTCTTCCAGATCGTCCAGCTCGGCGATCTCGGCCTCGATCTTGTTGCACACCGGCACGACGATGGCGCCTTCTTCCTCGGCGATGGCGTTGACCACGTCCAGGAGCGGGTTGTTCTCGAAGCCATCCTCGGCGACGTTGGCGATGTACATCACCGGCTTGGTGGTCAGCAGGTGGAAGGTCTTGGCCAGGCGCTTTTCCTCGTCACTGAAGCTCTTCAGCAGGCTGCGTGCCGGCTTGCCTTCGGTGAGGTGCGGGATCAGCTTCTCCAGCAGCCCCTTCTGTGCGACCGCTTCCTTGTCGCCGCCCTTGGCGGTACGGGCGACGCGCTGCAGCTGCTTCTCGCAACTGTCGAGGTCGGCCATGATCAGTTCGAGGTCGATGATCTCGATGTCACGCTTGGGGTCCACGCTGTTGGCGACGTGGATGACGTTCTCGTCTTCGAAGCAGCGCACCACATGGGCGATGGCGTCGGTTTCGCGGATGTTGGCGAGGAATTTGTTGCCCAGGCCTTCGCCCTTCGAAGCGCCGGCGACCAGGCCGGCGATGTCGACGAACTCCATGGTGGTCGGGATCACCCGCTCCGGCTTGACGATCGCCGCCAGCGCGTCGAGGCGCGGATCGGGCATCGGCACGATGCCGCTGTTCGGCTCGATGGTGCAGAAGGGAAAGTTCTCAGCCGCGATGCCGGATTTGGTCAGGGCGTTGAACAGGGTGGACTTGCCGACGTTGGGCAGACCGACGATGCCGCAGTTGAATCCCATGGTGATCTTGCCTCGGAGTTAGGTTCAGGCCTTCTGGCTGTGCAGGCGCTGCATCGCGCGGGTCCAGTCGCCGGCCAGGATTTCTGGCACGACATCCAGCGCAAAGTCGATGCTGGCGTCGAGCTTTTCGCGCTCGGTCTGCGGTGCGCGGCCCAGTACGTAGCCACTGACCAGGCTGGCGTGGCCAGGATGGCCGATACCCAGGCGCAGGCGATGAAAGCCGTTCTGATTGCCGAGCTTGGCGATGATGTCACGCAGCCCGTTGTGCCCGCCATGACCGCCACCCTGCTTGAGTTTGGCGACGCCCGGGGGCATATCGAGCTCATCATGGGCGACCAGGATGGACTCGGGGGGAATTCTGAAAAAGCCGGCCAATGCCGCCACCGCCTGACCGCTGCGGTTCATGTAGGTAGTGGGGATAAGCAGGCGGATGTCTTCACCCTGATGGCTGAACTTGCCGACCAGGCCAAAGTACTTGCGATCGTTGCTGAGCGAGACGCCTTCACGGGCAGCCAGACGCTCAACGAAAAGAGCCCCCGCGTTGTGCCGGGTCTGGTCGTATTCAGGGCCTGGGTTTCCCAGGCCGACGATCAGTTTTACGGCAGTCACGACGGGGGCCTCTTCTTCGACTATGCGAGTGGATTACTCGGCAGCGTCTTCTTCTTTCGGAGCGTCTTCCTTGCTCACGCGCGGAGCGTGAACGTTGGCTACCGGCAGGTCGCTGCCGTGGGCCAGGGCGACCAGCTCAACGCCTTTCGGCAGCTTGATGTCGGTCATGTGCAGAACCTGGCCGACTTCGACGTTGATCATGTCGACTTCGATGAATTCCGGCAGGTCTTGCGGCAGGCAGGAAACTTCGACTTCGTTCAGGTTGTGCAGGATTTCGCCGCCTTGCTTCTTCACGCCCACGGAGGTTTCCTGGTTGATGAAGTGCAGGGGAACGGTGGCGGTCAGCTTGTGGCCGGCAACGACGCGAACGAAGTCAGCGTGCAGGACAAAGCTCTTGGCCGGATGGCGCTGCAGTGCCTTGATCAGAACGGATTCGTTCTGGCCGTCGACGTTCAGGTTCAGCACGTGGCTGAAGGAGGCTTCGTTTTCCAGCAGCTTGGCGAAGTCCTTGGCCAGGATGCTGATGGACTGCGGGGCCTTATCGCCACCGTAGATGACGGCCGGAACCAGGGCGGCGTTACGACGCAGGCGGCGGCTCGCACCTTTCCCCAGGTCGGAACGCACTTGGGCATTCAGAGTGAAATCGTTCATGGTGATTCTCCAGTAGCAACATTACCTGTCGCGCTTGCGACCAGCGCTCGGGCTGTTGGGCAAAAAGCCCCGCACGAGGCGGGGCACATTACGTTCAGTGCGATTCGCGAAGCTTTTCGCTTAGCGGAACATCGCGCTGATCGATTCGGCATTGCTGATGCGGCGAACCGCTTCAGCCACCACTGGCGCGATGTCCAGTTGGCGAATTCGGGTGCAGGACTGTGCGGCAGCCGACAGCGGGATGGTGTTGGTCACCACCAGCTCGTCGAGCACGGAGCCTTCGATGTTCTCGATGGCGCGGCCGGACAAGATCGGGTGCGTGCAGTAGGCGTAGACCTTGGCGGCGCCATGATCCTTCAGCGCCTTGGCTGCATGGCACAGGGTGCCGGCGGTATCGACCATGTCATCGACGAGGATGCAGGTACGGCCTTCGATATCACCGATGATGTGCATCACTTCGGACTGGTTGGCTTTCGGCCGACGCTTGTCGATGATCGCCAGGTCGACGCCGAGGGATTTGGCCACGGCACGGGCGCGGACCACACCACCGATGTCCGGGGAGACGATCATCAGGTTCTCGAAGCGCTGAGCCTGGATGTCATCGACCAGGACCGGCGAGCCGTAGATGTTGTCCACCGGCATGTCGAAGAAGCCCTGGATCTGGTCGGCGTGCAGGTCAACGGTCAGCACACGGTTGACGCCAACGACGTCGAGCATGTCGGCCACGACCTTGGCGCTGATCGGTACACGGGCAGAGCGCGGGCGACGATCCTGGCGGGCATAACCGAAGTAGGGGATCACTGCGGTGATGCGCGACGCCGAGGAGCGGCGGAAGGCGTCGGCCAGTACCACCAGTTCCATCAGGTTGTCGTTGGTCGGAGCGCAGGTCGGCTGGATCAGAAATACGTCCTTACCGCGAACGTTCTCGTTGATCTCGACACTGATTTCGCCGTCGGAGAACTTTCCGACGTAGGCATCACCGAGAGGGATATGCAGCTGACGTACGACACGCCGGGCCAGGTCGGGGTTGGCGTTCCCCGTGAAGACCATCATCTTGGACACGCGCAGTACCTGCCTGAGGGTGGGTCCGATGAATAAAAAGCTGTTCAAAAGGCAAGCTTCTGAACAGCTTCAAGTGTATGGCAGGGGCGGCTGGATTCGAACCAACGCATGCCAGGATCAAAACCTGGTGCCTTACCGCTTGGCGACGCCCCTGTAGGGTCAACTTCATTGGTGCCGTTGCAGTCGTACGAACCTTGGGAGGTTATGGCAGGGGCGGCTGGATTCGAACCAACGCATGCCAGGATCAAAACCTGGTGCCTTACCGCTTGGCGACGCCCCTGTATCGTACAACCTGTGTGCTACGCACTCGCTTCCTGCGCCAGTTTTTCAAGGCTTCGGTGCAACATCGAAACGTTACGACCGTGGGCAACGAAACTTGGCAAAGTGTCTGGAAGTTGGCGGCGGACTTTATCAGCCTCGCCTTCGTTTGGGAAGCTCCCAAACACACAAGCTCCAGTGCCAGTCATGCTTGCCGGAACGAATTTGTTCAACAAGCTCAAAGCGTTACGAACTTCTGGATAACGCTTCTCGACTATTGGCTGACAGTCATTATGACCGCCCCCTGCAAGAAGGCTGCGAACTGTAATGGCCGGGGTATTACGTGTCAACTCTGGGTCGGCAAATATTTCCGCTGTACTAACAGAGACTTGCGGCGCGATTACGAGGAACCATGGCTCGGGCAAATCGACCGGTTGCAGGCGCTCGCCAACCCCCTCGGCAAATGCCGCCCGGCCGCGTACGAACACCGGTACGTCGGCGCCCAGGGTCAACCCCAGCGCGGCCAGTCGGTCTTCGCCCAGGTGCAGTTGCCACAGGTGGTCGAGGCCGAGCAGGGTGGTCGCTGCGTCGGAGCTGCCGCCGCCGATGCCGCCGCCCATGGGCAGACGTTTGAGCAGGGTGATATCTGCGCCGAGCGAGCAGCTGCTGGCACGCTGCAGCAGGCGCGCCGCACGGACGATCAGGTTACTCTCGTGATCGACGCCCGGCAGCGCGGTATGCAGGCGAATCTCGCCGTCAGCACGCAGGCGGAAGCCGAGTTCGTCGCCATGGTCGAGAAACTGGAACAGCGTCTGCAGCTCGTGATAGCCGTCTGCGCGGCGGCCGACGATATGCAGCATCAGATTGAGTTTGGCCGGTGCCGGCAGGGTCAGCGTCTGCATTCAGCGGCCCAGCTGGCGCGCTTGCCAGTCCTTGACCACCAGGGTGATCTGCAGGTCATGGCCTTGCAGGCGGATGCGCTCGGGCAGCGTAAAGCCGTTGTGTTCGCCGTATGCCAGGTAGTCGACCTGCCAGCCGTCCTGTTCCAGTCGTGCCAGGCGGCTCTCGCTGTCCAGGCTCAGACGGCTGCGGCTGTCCGGCGCAGGCAAGCCACGCACCCACCAGAGCAGGTGCGACACCGGCAGCTGCCAGCCGAGCTGCGCTTCGACCAGGGCCTCCGGGGATTCGGCTTCGAATCGGCCCTGGCCTGCGACTTCCAGAGATACGGCGTCGGGGCGGCCGGTCAGGCGGGTGGCGCCTCGGCCCAGGGGGCCGGACAGGCGAATGTCGAAGTAGTCCTGGCGCTGCAGCCAGAACAGTGTGCCGCTGCCGGATTCCTGTGGTGCGCGAATGCCGATCTTGCCGCTGATCTGCCAGCCATCGACCGTCGCGACCTGGCTGCGATGCTCTTTCCAGGCGGAGGCATTGCCGGGGCCTTCAACCGATTCGCGTGGGCCTAGCCCGGCACAGCCAGCAAGCAGGAGGGCCAGGCAGGGAGCAAGAAGGTTTTTCAACAGGGACATGGGTCAGGGCTTCTCCGATCCGGTCAACCGTTTCAGCGTTTCGCGCAGGATCTGGCTGTCCGGTTGTAGTTTGAGTGCCTTCGACCAGACCGCGCGGGCCTCGCTGTGTTCACCCTGAGCCCAAAGCACCTCGCCCAGGTGCGCGGCGACTTCGTGGTCGGCAAAGCGTTGCAGCGCCTTGCGCAGCAGCGTTTCGGCCTCGGTCAGATTGCCCAGGCGGAAGTTGACCCAGCCGAGGCTGTCGAGGATCGCCGGGTCGTCGGGGTTGAGCTGGTAGGCCTGCTCGATCAGCTGGAGCGCTTCCTTGTGGCGATCAGTACGGTCGGCCAGGGTGTAGCCGAGCGCGTTGAGCGCCATGGCGTTGTCCGGCTCACGCTCGATGATGAAGCGCAGGTCGCGTTCCAGTTGCGCCAGATCGCCGCGCTTTTCCGCAAGCATGGCGCGGGTGTACAGCAGGTTGAGGTCGTCGGGGAAATCGGCAAGCGCCTGCTCCACCAGTTGCCAGCCTTGCTCGGTGCGGTCCTGCTCGGAGAGCGCTTCGATCTCGATCAGGTACAGCTGGATGGCGTAGTCAGGCTGCTGCTGGCGTGCGTCGGCCAGCACCGCAGATGCTTCCTGGTCGCGATTGCCGGAATAGAGCAGCTGGCTCTGCAGCAGCTTCGCTGGCAGGTATTCGTTGCCAGGGCCGACTTGAGCTAGCGCGTCGAGCGCCTTGGCGTTCTTGTCCATCGCCTGATAGGCACGGCCAAGATTGAAGTAAGCCGCGTCAACGTGGCTGCCGCGTTCGATCAGCTCTTCCAGGTACACGGTGGCTTCGCGCCAGGCCTCAGCCTCCATGCAGACCAGCGCCATGGAGAAGCGCAGGTCGTCGTCGGTGGGGTGCTGCTGGACCAAGGTGGCGAACTCGCCCATGGCGTCTTCCAGGCGCTCCTGTTCCACCAGAAGGCGCGCATAGGTCAGGCGCAGACGCTTGTCCTCGGGGTGCTGGCGCAGGCTTCGCTCGAGCAGCGGGATCGCTTCGTCGCTGCGCTGCAAGCTGTGCAGCAGGCGTGCTTCGAGCAGGATGGACGGGATCTGCCGCTCCGTGCCCGGCTGCTTCTGCAGCAGTGCCAGTGCTTCCTCGCTGCGATCATCCTGTTGCAGCAGCACGGCCTTGCCGAAGGAGAGCTGTGGATTGTCGGGGTGTTTGACCAGCAGCTTGTCGAAGCTTTGCAGCAGGCCGGCGCGGGTGTCCGGGTCGGTTTCCGAGGCCGAAAGGGCGAGGAAATCGAAATGAGTGTCGCCCTGGCCCTGCAGAACCTTCTCCATGAACTCGAGCGATTCTTCGTAACGCCCGGCGCGGGCCAGCTGCACGGCTGCGGCGCGCTGCGCGTCGAGACTGTCGGGGGCGTTGCGCGCCCAGATCATTGCGGTATCCAGCGCCGCCTGGTCTGCGCCAAGGTATTCGGCGATACGGAATCCGCGTTCGGCGACGCCGGCGTCCTGTGTCGCATGCGCCTGCTGTACGTAATTGCCCAGGGCAATGTCGAAGCGGTTGCGCTGGCCGGCAAGCTCTGCGACCAGAAGTGCATAGAGGGATTGGCGACTGAACGAGCCGTACTCTGCCGCGTCGCTGGCGGAGCTCTCCTGGGCAGCGTCCTCGACCGGCGGACTGCTTTCGGGGGCTTGCTGCGTGAAGGTCTGGCAGCCGCCGATGAACAGCAGGGCGGCAAGTGCGGCGAGTTTTTTCATAGGGGAAATGTACGGCTGGTGTGCGGTCGCGGCATGATGACACAAGCCGCAGGTCAAGCCCATGGGCCCTGGGAGGCGCGCAGGCCGGTTCGGTAGCTGATTGGCAGTACCAATCGAATCCGACAATCGAGGGCAATGGTTGTTCTCCATCTGACGAAGTAGGAGAATTGCGCGCTCTGTTATCGAATCAGCGATTCTGCATGGCTTTCCTCGCGCTTGGCATTAATCACAAGACCGCTTCGGTGGACGTCCGCGAGCGCGTAGCCTTCACGCCCGACCAGATGGTCGAGGCCTTGCGGCAACTGTGCCGCGTCACTCCGACCCGCGAAGCGGCGATCCTCTCGACCTGCAATCGCAGCGAGCTGTATCTGCAACAGGATCAGGTCGAGGCCGATGCTGTGCTCGCCTGGCTGGCCAATTATCACCGTCTCAGTCTCGACGAGCTCAAGGCATGCGCCTATGTGCATGTCGACGATCAGGCCGTGCGCCACATGATGCGCGTCGCCTCCGGGCTCGACTCGCTGGTGCTGGGCGAACCGCAGATTCTCGGGCAGATGAAGTCAGCCTATGCGGTCGCCCGTGAGGCCGGCAGCGTCGGGCCTCTGCTTGGCCGGTTGTTTCAGGCCACCTTCAGCACCGCGAAGACCGTGCGCACCGACACCGCCATCGGCGAGAACCCGGTTTCGGTGGCGTTTGCCGCGGTCAGTCTGGCGCGGCAGATCTTCAGCAATCTGCAACGCAGCCAGGCCCTGCTGATCGGCGCCGGTGAGACCATCACCCTGGTCGCGCGCCATCTGCACGAGCAGGGCGTGAAGAAGATCGTGGTCGCCAACCGCACGCTTGAGCGGGCCAGCGCGCTGGCCGCCGAGCTAGGGGCGCAGGCGATCCTGCTTGCCGATATCCCGGACGAGTTGCACAACAGCGACATCGTCATCAGCTCCACCGCCAGCCAGTTGCCGATTCTCGGCAAGGGCGCGGTCGAACAGGCGCTGAAGCGACGCAAGCACAAGCCGATGTTCATGGTCGATATCGCCGTGCCGCGGGACATCGAATCGCAGGTCGGCGAGCTGGACGACGTCTATCTGTACACGGTCGACGATCTGCATGAGGTGGTTGCGGAGAACCTCAAGAGTCGCCAGGGCGCGGCCCAGGCCGCCGAGGAGTTGGTCGCGGCCGGCACCGAGGACTTCATGCAGCGCCTGCGCGAACTGGCCGCGGTGGACGTGCTCAAGGCCTACCGGCAGCACGCCGAGCGCATTCGCGACGACGAGCTGAGCAAGGCTCAGCGCCTGCTGGCCAATGGGGGCAGCGCCGAGGAGGTTCTCGTTCAGCTCGCCCGTGGCCTGACCAACAAACTGCTGCATGCACCCAGCGTGCAACTGAAGAAACTCTCCGCCGAGGGCCGCGTCGAGGCGCTGAGCATGGCCCAGGAACTCTTCGCCCTGCACGAGGGCACGGAAAAACCATGAAAGCTTCGCTGCTGAACAAGCTGGACATCCTGCAGGACCGTTTCGAAGAACTCACCGCACTGCTCGGCGACGCCGAAGTCATCAGCGATCAAAGCCGTTTTCGCGCCTATTCCCGCGAGTACGCCGAAGTCGAGCCGGTGATCGTCGCCTATCGGCAGCTGTGCAAGGTTCAGCAGGATCTCGAGGGCGCTCAGGCGCTGCTCAAGGACAGCGATCCCGACATGCGCGAGATGGCCGAGGAGGAGGTTGCCGAAGCCAAGGCCCAGCTCGAGACGCTTGAAGCCAACCTGCAGCGCATGCTGCTGCCCAAGGACCCCAACGACGGGCGCAACGTGTTCCTCGAGATCCGCGCCGGCACTGGCGGCGACGAGGCGGCGATCTTTGCCGGCGATCTGTTCCGCATGTATTCGCGCTATGCCGAGAAGCAGGGCTGGCGCGTCGAGATCCTCTCCGAGAGTGAGGGCGAGCACGGCGGCTACAAGGAAGTGATTTCCCGCGTCGAGGGTGACAACGTCTACGCCAAGCTCAAGTTCGAATCCGGCGCGCACCGCGTGCAGCGCGTGCCGGAGACCGAATCCCAGGGACGCATTCACACCTCCGCCTGCACCGTGGCGGTGTTACCGGAGCCGGATGAGCAGGCGGCGGTGGAGATCAATCCGGCAGAGCTGCGTATCGACACCTATCGCTCCTCCGGCGCCGGCGGTCAGCACGTCAACAAGACCGACTCGGCGATTCGTATCACGCACCTGCCCACTGGCATTGTGGTCGAGTGTCAGGAAGAGCGTTCGCAGCACAAGAACCGCGCCAAGGCCATGGCCTGGCTCGCCGCCAAGCTGCAGGACCGCCAGGACGCCGCGGCGCACAAGGAAATCTCCGAGACGCGCAAGTTGCTGGTCGGCTCCGGGGATCGCTCCGAACGTATCCGTACCTACAATTTCCCCCAGGGCCGGGTCACCGACCATCGCGTCAACCTGACGCTGTATTCGCTCAACGAAGTGATCGGCGGCGCCGTGGAGCAGGTCATCGAGCCGCTGTTGCAGGAATACCAGGCTGACCAGCTGGCCGCGCTGGGCGACTGATCCTTTTCGCTGCGCACCGCGCTAAGAGCACCTCATGCCAACCATCGAGTCCCTGCTGCAAAGTGCCGATCTGCCGGACTCGCCGAGCGCCAGGCTGGATGCCGAATGGTTGCTCGCGGCCGCCCTGAACAAGTCGACCAGCTATCTGCGCACCTGGCCGGAGCGCGAGGTGCCGGCAGAGTGCGCCTCGCGCTTTGCTGCTGATCTCGCACGGAGGCGTCAGGGTGAACCGGTCGCCTACATTCTCGGGCGCCAGGGCTTCTGGAGTCTGGAACTTGAAGTGGCAGCGGATACGCTGATCCCCCGGCCTGACACCGAACTGCTGGTGGATACCGCGCTGCAGCTGCTCTCCGCTGCACCGGCCCGGGTGCTCGATCTGGGCACCGGCACCGGCGCGATTGCGCTGGCTCTGGCGACCGAGCGGCCGGCGTGGCAGGTCTGCGGTGTGGACCGTATCGAGGCCGCCGTGAGGCTGGCTGAGCGCAACCGGCTGCGGCTCGGACTGCACAACGCGGCGTTCACCCTGAGCGACTGGTTTGCCGGTCTGAACGGCGAGCGGTTCCAGATGATCGTCAGCAATCCACCCTATATTCCGGCCAGCGACCCGCACCTGCTGCAGGGCGATGTCCGCTTCGAGCCGCAGAGTGCGCTGATCGCGGGTGCGGATGGCCTGGACGACATCCGCACGATCATCGCCCAGGCGGCGGCGCATCTGCAGTCGGGTGGCTGGTTGCTGCTGGAGCACGGTTACGATCAGGCTGAGGCGGTGCGCATGCTTTTGCTTTCCCAGGGTTTCGAGGATGTGCAAAGCCGGCTTGATCTGGGTGGGCATGAGCGCATCAGCCTTGGCCGCCTGCCATGATTGCGTTTTGTGAGGTGCTTGGATGCTGAGTGACGAAGAGCTGCTGCGCTACAGCCGGCAGATCCTGCTCAAGCAGGTCGATATCGACGGCCAGTTGCGCCTCAAGCAGAGTCGCGTATTGATCGTCGGGCTTGGCGGGTTGGGCTCGCCGGTAGCGCTCTATCTGGCGGCCGCGGGTGTCGGTGAGCTGCACCTGGCCGACTTCGATGCGCTGGATCTGACCAATCTGCAGCGGCAGATCGCTCACGACACCCCCTCGCTTGGCCTGCACAAGGTCGACTCGGCCATGGCCCGGCTGGGTGCGCTGAACCCCCATGTACAGCTGGTGCCGTACCGCAGCGGGCTGGACGCCGACTCCCTGGATGCGGCAGTGGAGCGGGTCGATCTGGTGCTCGATTGCACGGACAACTTCGGCATTCGCGAAGCGGTGAACGCCGCATGCGTGAAAGCGAAAAAGCCGCTGGTCAGCGGCGCGGCGATCCGTCTTGAGGGGCAGCTTTCGGTGTTCGATCCGCGAGTCGAAACGAGCCCCTGCTACCACTGCCTCTATGGGCACGGTAGCGAAGCCGAGCTGACCTGCAGCGAAGCCGGTGTAGTGGGGCCGCTGGTGGGTATGGTTGGCAGCCTGCAGGCGTTGGAAGCGCTCAAGCTGCTGGTTGGTTTCGGCGAGCCGCTGATTGGTCGACTGCTACTGATCGATGCGCTGTCCAGTCGCTTCCGTGAGTTGCGGGTCAAGCGCGATCCACATTGTGCGGTGTGTGGCGTAAGCTATGGCTGACTGCGCAGCACCGGTCGGCGTCTTCGATTCCGGCGTAGGCGGGCTCTCGGTGCTGCGCGAAATTCGCCGGTGCCTGCCGCACGAGTCGCTGCTCTATCTGGCCGACAGCGCCCATGTCCCCTATGGCGAAAAGAGCCCGGACTACATCCGTGAGCGCTGCCGTGTCATTGCGGACTTTTTTGTCGAGAAGGGCGCGAAGGCGCTGGTGGTGGCCTGCAATACAGCTACCGCCGCTGGCGTCACCGAGTTGCGCGAGCTGTATCCGCAGCTGCCGATCATCGCCATGGAGCCTGCCGTCAAGCCTGCCGCCCAGGCCACGCGGAGTGGCGTCGTCGGTGTGCTGGCGACCACCGGAACGCTGAAGAGCGCACGCTTTGCCGCGTTGCTTGATCGCTTTGCCGCAGATGTACGGGTGATCACTCAGCCGTGCCCCGGCTTGGTCGAGCGCATCGAGGCAGGCGATCTGAACAGTGCCGAAACGCGCGCCATGCTGATGGGGTGGGTCGAGCCGCTGTTGGCACAAGGCTGCGACACGCTGATTCTGGGTTGCACGCATTACCCCTTTATAAGGCCGCTGCTCAGCGAGCTACTGCCTGGAAACGTCCGCCTGATTGATACCGGAGCAGCCGTCGCGCGACACTTGCGCGATCTGCTGGCGGAGCGCCATCTGCTCGCCAGCGGGGAGGCCTCCGAGCGTTTCTATTGCGGCGGCGATCCGCGGCGAATGGCCAGCGTGTTGCCTATACTTTGGGGCGAAAACGCGAAAGTCGAGTTTTTTCCCCGCTAGGAACTCCAAGCGCAGCGGGGTTTCTCAAATATGCTGGCACCAAAAAACCAAACAAATGCAGTGTTTGATAAGGAAGTTCTCATGAAAAAACTGTTCTCCCTGGCTGCAGTGGCGGCACTCTCTGTAGGTTCGATGGCGGCTGCCCACGCCGTAGACTTTACCGTTGCGGTCGGCCAGACGGACGAGTCGACCATGACCTATCGCCTGGGTGCGCAATTCGATTTCGGCACCAGCTGGTTCCAGACCAGTGTGGGCCGACTGACCGGCTACTGGGATGCTGGTTATACCTACTGGGAGGGAGACGAATCGTCGAGCAATCACAGCATCTCGCTGGCCCCGGTCTTCGTCTACGAGTTCGCTGGTGAATCGGTGAAACCTTATGTCGAGGCAGGCATCGGTGTCGCGGCATTCGAGAACACCGAGGTCGAGGGCAACGGTCTGGGTTCGTCTTTCCAGTTCGAGGATCGGATCGGTGCGGGCCTGCGTTTCGCCGGTGGCCACGAACTGGGCGTGCGCGCAATTCACTATTCCAACGCCGGCATCAAGAAGCCGAACGATGGTGTCGAAAGCTACGCCGTGCATTACCGGATGGCCTTCTAAGCAGGCCGTCCCGAGGTGCTGCAGGGCGGTTCGCCAGCCCTGCACTGCCCATAGCGTTCAGCCATATGCCGTGGCGCTGCCCTTGCGCTCTTCGTGGCAATCCTCTGACCCCAGTTCGAACTCCCTGCAGATCAATGGCCGGTTTTCGTAGATCGTGCAGCGCATGCTGTCCCGATCAAGCGCCGCGCACCAGCCATCCTCCAGGCGCAGCATGACTTCGCCGCCCCAGCTGTCGGTGTCGATATAGCGCTGCGGAACGCCGGTATCGCTGAACAGCAACACTTCGAGTCGACAGCAGCAGGCCGCGCAGGTGGCGCAGCTCACGCTGGTGTCTTCGAGTTGTTGGTGGGGAATGGTCGAATCGTTCATCGCGCCAGTCTAGTCGATACGCTCGACCAGGCGCCCACTCAGGGCGCCGAGTGGTGGCACCAGCAAAGCCGGTGTCACGCTTTTACAGCTCTTCGTTCAGCTGCTTGTTGCGCCAACCATCCCCGCCGGGAAGCAGGAGGTTGAGCAGCAGGGCGATGATCGCGCACAGCGAGATGCCGGACAGGGTGAATTCACCGTAACCGAACGCCATGCCGCCGATGCCGAACACCAGCGTCACCGAAACGATGATGAGGTTGCGTGCCTCGGACAGGTCGACCTGATGACGAATCAACGTGCTCAGACCCACCACGGCAATCGAGCCGAACAGCAGACAGAGAATGCCACCCATCACCGGAACCGGAATGCTCAGCAAGCCGGCGCCGAATTTGCCGATAAAGGCCAGGGCGATGGCGAATACCGCCGCCCAGGTCATGATCTTCGGGTTGTAGTTCTTGGTCAGCATCACCGCGCCGGTCACTTCGGCATAGGTGGTATTCGGCGGGCCGCCGAAAAGGCCGGCTGCCGAGGTGGCCACGCCATCACCCAGTAGCGTGCGGTGCAAGCCTGGCTTCTTGACATAGTTATTGCCTGTCACGCTGCCAATGGCCACCACGCCGCCGATATGCTCGATTGCCGGTGCCAGGGCGACCGGTACCATGAACAGGATGGCGCCGATATTGAACTCCGGTGCGACGAAGTTCGGCATCGCTAGCCAGGGTGCGGCCGCGATACCGCTGGTATCCACCACACCGAAAGCAAACGACAGCCCGTAGCCGACCGCAACGCCGGCGAGAATCGGTACCAGGCGAAACAAGCCCTTGCCCAGCACCGCCACGAGCAGGGTCGTGACAAGTGCCGGCATCGAGATCAGCATCGCCGTCTGGTAGGGGATCAACTGGGCGCTGCCATCGCCGGCCTTGCCCATGGCCATGTTCACCGCCACCGGTGACAGCGCCAGACCGATCGAAATGATCACTGGGGCGATGACCACCGGCGGCAGCAGGCGATCGATGAAGCCGGGGCCCTTCAGGCGCACCGCGAAGCCGAGCAGCATGTAGACAAGTCCGGCAGCGACCACGCCACCCATGACCGCCGGCAGGCCGAACTCACCCTTAGCCGCAATGATCGGTGCGATAAAGGCGAAGCTGGAGGCCAGGAATACCGGTACCTGACGCCGCGTGATCAGCTGGAACAGCAGGGTGCCAAGGCCGGCGGTAAACAGCGCTACGTTGGGGTCCATGCCGGTGATCAGCGGCATCAGCACCAGGGCGCCGAAGGCCACGAACAGCATCTGTGCGCCGGCCAGTACCTGCCGGCCAAGCGGCTCGTCGGTATGCGACATGCTCAGATGTCCTTCTGCTTGGTGCCGAAGATCTTGTCGCCAGCGTCACCCAGGCCCGGGACGATGTAGCCGTGTTCGTCGAGACGCTCATCGATGGATGCCGTGAAAATCAGCACGTCCGGGTGTGCTTTTTCCACAGCGGCGATGCCTTCCGGGGCGGCGACCAGCACCAAAGCACGGATTTCCTTGCAACCGGCCTTCTTCAGCATGTCGATGGTGGCGACCATCGAGCCGCCGGTGGCGAGCATGGGGTCGATGATGATGGCCAGGCGCTGTTCGATTTCCGGAACCAGTTTTTCCAGATAGGTCTGCGCCTGCAGCGTTTCCTCGTTACGGGCGATGCCTACCGCACTGACCTTGGCGCCCGGGATCAGGCTGAGCACGCCATCGAGCATGCCGATGCCCGCACGCAGGATGGGTACGACGGTGATCTTCTTGCCGGATATCTTCTCGACCTGCACCGGGCCGCACCAGCCGTCGATGCTGTAGTGTTCCAGCGGCAGATCAGAAGTTGCTTCATAAGTGAGGATCGAGCCCACTTCCTGAGCCAGTTCACGGAAGTTTTTGGTGCTGATGTCGGCGCGGCGCATCAGGCCGAGCTTGTGGCGGATCAGCGGATGGCGGATCTCTCGAATGGGCATTGTGGGCTCCGGCGGGCAAATAAACCGGCTTAGATTAAAGCATCGTCGAGTCAGCGGCTATTCGCGCGTCATTCGACCGGCAGACTTGCTGCAGCCCGCGGGGGTGGGTATCTTCCACGCCCTTTCGCGGACGGCTGAAAGTGGGCTGTTCGGTCAGGTTTTTCGCTGTTCAGGATACGGCGATTCAACCGCGCGAGTTGCCAGGCTCAATTGGCGCTCTAACACTCATCTTTCTGAGGGGAATCGCATCATGTCCGTCGATCTCGCACATATCCGCCAAGTCATGGCCGAGGCTGACTGCCTGTACACCGAAGAGCAGGTAGAAGCGGCAATCAGCCAGGTCGCCGAAACGATCAACGGCGAGCTGGCCGACCGCAATCCTGTGGTCTTCTGCGTCATGAATGGCGGTCTGATCTTTTCCGGCAAGCTCGTCCCTAAGCTGAACTTCCCGCTCGAACTGTCCTACCTGCATGCCACCCGTTATCGCAATGAAACCAGCGGTGGCGAGCTCTTCTGGAAAGCCAAACCGGAAATCTCCTTCATCGATCGCGACGTGCTGATCATCGATGACATCCTGGATGAAGGACACACCCTGGGTGCGATCATTGATTTTTGTCGCCACGCGGGCGCCGCCGCGGTGCATACAGCGGTGCTGATCGACAAGGATCATCAGCGTAAGGCGCGTCCGGATCTCAAAGCCGATTACGTTGGCCTCAGCTGTATTGATCGCTACATCTTTGGGTACGGCATGGATTACAAGGGTTACTGGCGCAACGCACCGGGAATCTATGCGGTGAAAGGGCTATAGGAAGCCAATTTCGGGCGAGCGCGTCCCGCTTAGAAAGGCATGCGTGCGCACCAGTGGCGGGGTGCGCTTCGCAGCTGTGACGCAATGGCGCCGAGCAGCGTTCGGGCGGCCCTCCGCTGCTGACCGACGCGGCAACTCCAGCGAACCAAACGTACACGCCGGCCCGTCTGTTTCCTTTCGCCCCACCTCATCGTTGCGGTAACGCCCTCCTTTCCGTTTTTCGCGTGTGTTGGCCATTTCCTTTGGTCGGTTGAATGACGGCCTGCGCCTTTGTCGTCCGACTCATTCGGCGGGTTTCGTGTGCGTCATCGCGCTCATGAATTGAACTTTAGGATAACTGACCGACAATTCTTCTATCTTGCAAGCTGAAAGGCTCTGGATCGGGCTTTGCGGCCCTGGCATTCACGGCTAAGCTGATTTGGACCTTAAAGGGCATGGCTCCGCGCAATCACGCTGAAAGCCACTGCTGGAAAGGCTATTAACACTAAAGGATTACAAGCTAAATCAAACCTTAGTGCGCTTAACCCTACTCCGGTGTCTGGGTAGGGTTGACGCACTTCGAACCAACCAGGAGCGCCTCATGACAAAAACAACAAGGCAAGGAATCTTCCAGCCGAAGTCTCTAGCTCTCGCCGTCGCGCTGGGCACTGCCGCACCGGCTTACGCTGTCAATTTCAATATCGGAGAAATCGAAGGCCAGTTCGACTCGTCCATGTCGATTGGTGCCAGCTGGTCCACGACGGACAGGGATATGGATCTGGTCGGCATCAATAATGGCGGGACTGGCTACACGCAGACTGGGGATGACGGGCGGCTCAACTTTAAAAAGGGCGAAACCTTTTCGAAGATTTTCAAAGGCGTTCACGATCTTGAACTCCGCTATCGGGATAGCGGCGCTTTCTTTCGTGGCAAATATTGGTATGACTTCGAACTGAAAGACGAGAGCCGGTTGTTCAAGGACATCAGCGACAGCAACCGCAAGGAAGCAGCTCAGTCTTCGGGCGCCCAAATACTGGATGCTTTTCTCTATCACAACTATTCGGTTGGTGATCTTCCGGGAACCGTCCGTGTCGGGCGGCAGGTGGTCAGCTGGGGTGAAAGTACTTTCATCGGTAACAGCATCAATTCGATCAACCCACTGGATGCTGCTGCATTCCGCCGTCCTGGTGCGGAGATCAAGGAAGGCTTGATTCCGGTGAACATGTTTTACATCTCTCAGAGCCTGAGCGATCGCTTGAGTATGGAGGCGTTCTATCAGCTTGAATGGGATCAAAGTGTTGCTGATAACTGCGGTACGTTCTTTGCTGTAGACGTGGCACAGGACGGTTGTGACAACAATTATCACGTCGCAAGTCCGGCGATTACTCCGCTTCAGCCAGTTGCTGCTGCGTTTGGGCAAGGATTTGACGTAACACCTGAAGGAGTGGTCTTGCCGCGCGGGGGGGATCGCGACGCCCGTGATTCTGGTCAGTTCGGCCTGGCTTTGCGTTGGCTAGGGGATAGCACCGAATATGGTGCCTATTTCATGAATTATCACAGCCGTACGCCACTTCTCAGTACGCAGTCAGCAGGGCTAGCGACCGGTGCCGCGCTAGGGAACGGCAACCCCTTGGCAGGACCCACCAGCGGCATACTGGGAGCAGTTTGCGGCGCAGCTTTCGGCGGGGCGCCAGGTTGCTACGCCAATCCCGCATATTCGCAGACCCTCTCCGGGCTTGCGCAGAGTGTGATGCTGGGGAACGGCCAGTACTACCTGGAGTATCCTGAGGATATCCGCCTTTATGGTTTGAGTTTTTCTACAACATTGCCTACAGGGACAGCTTGGTCGGGCGAGCTGAGCTATCGTCCCAATCTCCCTATTCAGATCAACACACAAGACGTTAGTCGGGCATTGCTGAATCCTATTGCCCCAGGAATTTCTCCTGTTGACAGTACTTTCGGTGCGGATAATCGCGGCTACAACCGCAAAGAAGTTACTCAGATTCAAACGACCTTTACCCACTTCTTCGATCAGGTGCTGGGCGCTGGGCGGGTCACTGTGGTGGGCGAGATCGGCTATGCCCATGTCGGTGGTCTAGAAAGTACCAGCGAGCTGCGCTATGGCCGTGACGCTATTTATGGATCGGTTGATGATCCATTGGCACTGGCCGACTACGGCGATGACGGCTTCGTGACTGCCAACTCCTGGGGTTACCGCCTGCGTGCTTTGGCCGACTACAACAACGTCTTCGCCGGGGTAAACCTGACGCCGAATATCTCCTTCTCCCATGACGTTGACGGCTACGGCCCCAACGGTCTGTTCAACGAAGGCTCCAAGGCAGTCAGCGTCGGTGTGGATGCCGTATACCAGAACATGTACACCGCCAGCCTGTCCTACACCGACTTCTTCGGCGGCGATTACAACACGTTGGTTGATCGCGACTTCCTCGCGTTCAGCGTGGGCGTGAACTTCTAAGGAGATCAGCCTGACGTCCGGCCGGCGAGGAAGCGCCGGCCGGACGATAGCGGTAGGCATGGCCTCCGGCCGTATAACAAGATCAAGAGGAACTGGAATCGTATGAAAACAACAAGAAAGCTATTCAGTGTCTTGGCCTTCTCTCTGCTCGCGAGCAGTGTGATGGCTGCCGTTTCCCCAGAAGAAGCCGCCAAGCTCGGTTCATCACTGACGCCGCTGGGCGCAGAAAAAGCCGGTAACGCCGACGGCAGCATCCCTGAGTGGACCGGTGGTCTCAAGACCGACGCGGCCCCCCTCAAGAATGGGCATCTGACCAATCCTTTCAAGGACGAGCAACCCAAGTTCGTCATCACCGCGCAGAACGCCGAAGAGTACAAGGACAAGCTGACCGCAGGTCAGATGGCCATGTTCAAGCGCTATCCGGAAACCTACAAGATTCGCGTGTTCCCTACTCACCGCTCGGTCGCCGTGCCGGATGAGATCTACGAGGCAGCGAAGAAGAGTGCGGTGAATACCGAGCTCGTCGAGGGCGGCAACGGTATCGCCAACTTCACCGACAGCCGTTATTACGCGTTCCCGATTCCGAAGAATGGTCTGGAAGTGGTGTGGAATCACATCACTCGTTATCGCGGTGGCAATGTCCGTCGCAATATCGTCCAGGCTACCCCGCAAACCAACGGTAGCTACACCATGGTCCACTTCGAGGACGAAGTGGCGTTCCCGCTGGGTATGACTGATCTGGATCCCGAGCGCGCCAAGAACGCCCTGCTTTTCTTCAAACAGCGGGTGACTGCGCCGTCTCGCCTGGCAGGGAACGTCCTGCTGGTGCACGATTCGCTGGATCAGGTCAAAGAGCCCCGTCAGGCCTGGATCTACAACGCTGGCCAGCGTCGGGTACGCCGCGCGCCGCAAGTTGCATACGACGGGCCGGGTACCGCTTCGGACGGTATGCGCACCACGGATAACTTCGATATGTTCAGCGGCGCACCTGATCGCTACGACTGGAAGTTGATCGGCAAGAAAGAGCTGTACATCCCGTACAATAGCTATGAAATCGCCTCCAGCGAACTGAAGTACGACGACGTCATCAAGGCTGGCCACGTCAATCAGGATCTGGCGCGTTACGAGCTACACCGCGTCTGGGAGATTGAAGCCACGCTCAAGAGCGGCGAGCGCAACATCTACGCCAAGCGCCGTTTCTTCGTCGACGAGGATAGCTGGACCATCGTCCAGTCGGAGCTGTACGACGGTCGTGGTCAGCTTTGGCGTGTAGGCGAGGCCCACTCGCTGCAGTACTACCAGCACAAAGTGCCGGCTTACGCGTTCGAGGCGCTCTACGACATCATCTCCGGCCGTTACATCGCGATCGGCATGAGCAACGAGGAGAAGCCACACGAGTACGGCTATCGTGCCTCCGCTCGGGACTTCACGCCGGCTGCCCTGCGTAACGCAGGGGTGCGCTGATCGACTGACATTTAACCTGTGAATAAGGCGGCCAAGTGGCCGCCTTTTTTTTTGCTGCGAACCAGTGGATGATAATTTCCATTCGGTGCCCGAGGTCAGGATGATCGCATCGCTGGAACACCGAGCCCAATATGCGACGTGTGCAACGACAAGGCTGGCGTTTCGGCTGCCCGTGGTAACGACCGAGCGCGATGCCTGGCACAGACCGCGCTGTGTTTCAATGGACTGATTCGAACAAGAGAACCTTTGCCATGTCCGTACGCTTCATTCCTGATGCGCTCAGTGCAGAGGCAGGTGCCGTAGAGCAACTCGCATCCATTCCTCGGCTGCCGCCGCTGCATATCGACCGGCCCAGGCTGGTTCGTGCGCTGCTCGATACCGATTGCCGTCTGCGCCTGATCTGCGCCCCAGCCGGGTTTGGCAAGACCGTGCTGATGAGCGAGTGCGCGCGCTTGGTGCCTCCGGGCACACGCCTGGTGTGGCTGGATCTCGGCGGGCGGGCATGTACGGTTCAGGCGCTGTACGGCCAGTTGAGCGATGCGTTGGGGGAGCGGACGGGCAAGGATGATCGTTCCGAGAACGACATGCTGGCGCTGCTGCGACAAGTCCGGCAGCCGCTGTGGATCATGCTCGACGACTACCCGCGTGATTACAGCCCGGAGCTCGATGCTTGCATTGATATGTTGTTGGACATGGGGCCGGCACAAGTCAGTTGGTGGGTATCCAGTCGCCGCCAGCCGGCGTGGAAGCTTCCACGGCTCCTGCTGCAAGGGCACCTTCTGGAGCTGGAGGCGGAAGCGCTGGCGTTCACCGCCGAAGAGCTCGAGCAACTCCTGAACGTCCATCGTCTGACGCTCTCGCCCGAGACTTTTCAGCAATTGCATCGTGTGATGGAGGGGTGGCCGGCTGGAGTCTGTCTGATGTTGCTCCACGCCGATGAGCAGGCGTTGCGTGAGCGTCTGGTTGCCGGGACGCCATTGCTGCGTGATTACGTCCAGCGTGAGGTCATGGCTGGACTGAGCGATGAAGTGCGGCGGGCCATGCTGGCGCTGGCGCGTATGCCGCGTTTCTCGGCAGAGCTCTGCGACCATGTGCTCGACGGTGTTGGTCGCGAAATCCTCGATATCCTCAAGACGCTCCAGCTCTTCATTCGGCAGATCGACAATTGTGGTGAGTGGTTTCGCCTGTGGAAGCCGCTGGCGCTGATGCTGCAGCGCTCCGCAGAAACGACCGCTCCGACCCAGGCCCATCTGCGTGCCTGTCAGTGGTTCGCCAGTCGCGGCGAGATGCGCGAGGCGGTAGAGCATGCATTATGGGCCGGCCAGCCTGAGGTCGCTGCCAACTACCTGCAGCGTTACGGACAGGAACAGCTGCTGATCGGCGATAACGTATCGCGCTTTCTGAAATGGCGAAGCGAGCTGCCACAGGACCTGTTCGCCAGCACCACGCGCCTGATCGTCTTGCAGGGCTGGGCGCTGATCATTTCGGCGCGACTTGATGAAGTGGATGACTGTCTGGCCGAGCTGGCCAAGTTCTTCCCCCAACCCGATGCGCGCCGGCAAGCCCAGTTATTGGCTCAGTGGCAGGCCCTTCGGGGGTTTCTGGCCCGCCTGCGCGGTGAGCCCGAGGCACGCCAGAACTGCTTGCAGGCGCTAGAGGTACTGTCCGATCACGCCTGGGCGCAGCGCGTGCTTTGTTATCAGGTGCTTACGCAGCAAGCGATGGCCGAAGGTGAGCTCGACCTTGCCCAGCAATACAACAGCGAAGGCATGAAGCTCGCACGGCTGAAAGGTAGCGTGCTCTACGAAGTGATGCTCAGCGTCGATCGAATCCAGTTGCTTGAGCTCACCGGTGAGTTCGAGCGTGCGGTCGGCGTGCTCAACGAGACACTCCAGGCGTTGCGTGACTCCGTCCGGCGCAGCCCTCTCATCGGCAGGTTGCAACTGCTGCAGGGGCATCTGCTGGCTTACCAGGGGCTCGACGAGCCGGCGCAGGAGGCATATCAGCTCGGTAAGGCGGAGACCGAAACCTGCGGTGATTCCTACTGTTTCTTCGGTTATGTCGGGCTTGCCGAGCTTGCCGCGCGCAGTCACGAGTTTGCCTGCGCCTATCACTGGCTGCGGGACGCCGAGCGCCTGTCTCAGTGGCGACATGTACCTGAGGCGAGATTCCGCGGCATCCTGCCGCTGATAAACGGAGTGGCCTGGCTGCATCAGGGCGAGCTGCGCAAGGCGCGTGTTGCGCTGTATCAGGTACTGGAACTGTATGAAGGACGGGGTTACCTGTCGCCGTCCGGATTCTACGAGCTGTTGCCTCGGGTGCGGCGCTATCTGGCGGTCATCGATGTGCTCGAGGGACAGCCAGCACGAGCGATCACAGCCTTGCGTGAGCAGATCGAGCAGAACCTGCTTGCCCAGCGTCTGGGGCTCGCATGCGAGTGTCGTTTCAGTCTGGCGGAAGCGTTACAGGCCGATGGCCAGGTCGCCGAGGCGGAGCTGGAGCTGCGTCTGGCGCTCAGCGAGGCAGCGCGTCAGCATCTGGTCAAGCCCTTGTACGAACTACAGTATCGGCAGCCGCAATGGCTGGCGCGAGTGCTACCCGCAGCGAAGGGCGAATCGCTTCGGCAGCGGCTGCTGAGCTACGAGCGTGAGCCGGAAATGACGCTCCCGGCAGCGGATGAAACGGTGCTCAGCAACCGCGAACTGACGGTGTTGCGGCTGATTGCCCAGGGGTGCTCGAACCAGGAGATTGCCGAACAGCTGTTCATATCCCTACATACCGTAAAGACCCATGCGCGCAGGATCAACACGAAGCTGGGCGTCGCGCGCCGTACCCAGGCGGTAGCGAAGGCCAAAGCCCTGGCCTGGCTCTGAGAACAACCAGTCACCAAGGGATCATTAATCGTCGCGCCTGAAACAGCAAAGTTCAGGCGCGCCGATTCGCTGCAAGCCTGGCGGCTGTCAGACGAAGATGGATTCTTGTTTTTGTTGGGTAAGTTTCGGGGCGGAGCGGCGCAACCTGCAGGCAGTCAGGTTGATGACATTACACTGGTACGGGTTGCAAGCCTCCGTGGGACATCCGTTGTGGTAACTGCTCGCCGCGCTCGATGGCCAGACTGACTTGCAGGCTGGTAATGAGTCGCTGCAATTGCTGTTGATCGCGCCATTGGTCGGCACTGATGTAGCGCTTCACTGCAACGCCTTCCGAGCCCGTCAATGTCAGCAGAATGCTGCCATCGGGCTTCTCGATGCTGAAGTTGACGTTGTAGCGCGGACGAAACACATCACTGATCTTCTGAAATGGACTCGTCATGCCTGGATACCTGTGTGAGGGGTTGCCAGCAATGGACCAGGCAAGGCGATGACAAGTTTCCCGGGCGCAACGGCTTGACCGCCGCAAAAATGTCGCGGGCATACCTGCCATCTCATTTCATGCCTGCGCAGTCAGCTCCGTCAGAACATCGGGGCTGCTCTTGAATGCCTTGGCAAACAACTCGCGGTGCCTGGCCATGTAGATGCCGATGTCTTCGGCTTGCTGTTCGCTCAGCGACGGCGAAGCTTGCTGCAGCACCGCAGCTAGCGCCTCTGCCAGCTCAAGCATCTTGTCGTGACGATCGGCTTCGGCTTTATCCATGAACAAACGCTCCAGGTCCCGGCTGCTGCGGTACACCACTTCGACGGCCATTTACCACCTCGGTCATTGGCAGATTGATACTGTTTATTTGTACAGCATAAGCGGCTGCGGCGAAGATTGAAAGCCTGCGCAGGAAGCGGAGTTTCGTCAGTTCTCGAATCGGCCTTGCACGCGCTCGGCCCGAAACTCCAGTGTGGCGGCGCGGTAACCGGCGCGCAGCAGCGGTAGCGGCAGGCAGGATTCCCAGCTTGCGCCGGGCTGCAGACCACCTGCCCCCTGGTAATCCGGTGCATCGTAGGCGCGTCGCGCCAGGTTGGTGCGCGAGCCCGGCGCATAGGCGGCGACTTCCCACTGCAGGCTCTGCAACTTCTTGTCGGTGTGATTGCGCAGGCGCACATGCAGCGGCTGCCCGCCGGCGCAGTGACGAGGGTCGTGAGTCAACTGAATTTCGATACGAGCGAGCAACTGCTCTTCGCGATGCTCCTGCCAGAGTACCCAGCCAGCGACCAAGGCAAGGCCGAGCACGGCACCCAGTGAAATGGGTACGGCCCTGAATGGATAGCGGATCAGCAGCACCAGCCAGGTCAGGATGAGCAGAGCGCCAATCAGCATGGTCGAGTACCGACGATCAGGTGGTTGGGCAGCATGAACGTCCTCCGTTGCGATGGGGGCATGCTAACCCGTGGCGGCGGACCCCGGGCAACAACGAAGTGGCAAGCATTTGTCGCAGGATGTCAGTCGTCCACTTTGCTGCGGCTGGCCAGACGTTCCAGTGCAGCGCGAAGCTTAGGGTCGCGGATGCCATCAGCTGCCGCCTGAATGCTGTCGGCGGCGTTGCTCGAAAGCGGTTGCGTACGCGCCGGCGTGTGCCTGGGCGGGGGCGGTGGCTGTACCTTGAACTGGATACGCGTCAGGCCCGCGAACTCTTCGAGCACTTCCAGTTGACGTTGCAGACGCCGCTGCTGATAGCGCAGCCGTGTCGCCCAGTGGCCGTCGGTGACGATAAGCAGCAGACAACCTTCGCGCCAGGATGCCACGCGGCAGTGTTCGCGTGCTGCGGGCTGCAACTGGCTCTCCAGCAGCTGTTGCAGACGATCGAGCCGAAGCGCTTCGCCGAACAAAGCTCTGAGCGGCTTCGCTTCGCGCAACAATGAGGCAGGAGCACGAGCCGGCGACGGGCGAAAGGCCATGATGGTCCGAGATGCTTGGTAGAAGCGTGAATGGTAGCAGAAGCCGGTTCGGGGAATATCCTGCCGCCTCCGGCGTTGGCGTGCTGCGCAAATGCCCAGCCTAGAGGGTTTATCGCCTGCCAGCTGCGAATATACAGGTACCCGGTAGCGCGTCCGTTGCGTCATGGTGCTGCGCAGTCAGGCACCTTTCCTCACTGCCGTTTCCGAGTAGAATGGCCCCTTTGCACGCAGCCGTGACCTCGCGGACGTGCCTCCATCCCCAGCATGGAAGTCTTTGTCGATATGTTTGCGCCTTTATTGAAGAAACTCTTTGGAAGCAAGAATGAGCGTGAGGTCAAACGCATGCTCAAGGCGGTGCAGTCCGTCAATGCCCTCGAAGAGCAGATGCTGTCGCTCTCCGACGAGCAACTGCGCAGCAAGACCGAAGAGTTCAAGGCCCGTCTCGAGAAAGGCGAAACCCTCGATCAGATCCTCCCCGAAGCATTCGCCGTCTGCCGCGAAGCGGGCAAACGCGTCATGGGCATGCGCCACTTCGATGTGCAGTTGATCGGTGGCATGACCCTGCACGAAGGGCGCATCGCCGAGATGCGTACCGGTGAAGGCAAGACCCTGGTGGCTACCCTGGCCGTTTACCTCAATGCGCTGGCCGGCAAAGGTGTGCACGTAGTCACGGTCAACGACTACCTGGCGCGACGCGATGCCAACTGGATGCGCCCGCTGTACGAATTCCTCGGCCTCTCGGTCGGCATCGTCACCCCGTTCCAGCCGCCGGAAGAAAAGCGCGCTGCCTACGCAGCCGACATTACGTATGGCACCAACAACGAGTTCGGCTTCGACTACCTGCGTGACAACATGGCGTTCAGCCTGCAGGAAAAGAACCAGCGCGAACTCAACTTCGCCGTGATCGACGAAGTCGACTCCATTCTGATCGATGAAGCGCGCACACCGCTGATCATTTCCGGGCAGGCTGAAGACAGCTCCAAGCTTTACCAGCAGATCAACCTGCTCATTCCACGCCTTACCCAGCACATCGAGGAAGAGGAGGGAGTCGTTACTCAGGAAGGGCATTTCTCCATCGATGAGAAAACCCGTCAGGTCGAGCTGAACGAACAGGGTCACCAGTATATCGAGGAGCTGCTGACCCAGGCCGGTCTGCTGGCCGAGGGCGAAAGCCTCTATTCGGCGCATAACCTCGGTTTGCTGACACATGTGTATTCTGGCCTGCGCGCCCACAAGCTGTTCCATCGCAACGTCGAATACATCGTGCAGAACAACCAGGTACTGCTGATCGACGAGCACACCGGCCGCACCATGCCGGGCCGCCGTCTTTCCGAAGGTCTGCATCAGGCCATCGAAGCGAAGGAAGGGCTGCAGATCCAGCCCGAGAGCCAGACCCTGGCTTCGACCACCTTCCAGAACTACTTCCGCCTGTACAAGAAGCTGGCCGGCATGACCGGTACCGCCGACACCGAAGCGTTCGAGTTCCAGCAGATCTACAACCTGCCGGTCGTGGTCATCCCGACCAATAGGCCGCTGGCGCGCAAGGACTTCAACGACCTGGTCTATCTGACCCAGGAAGAGAAGTTCGCCGCGATCATCTCCGACATCAAGGAGTGCCGGGAGCAGGGCCGTCCGGTGCTGGTCGGTACAGCGACCATCGAGTCCTCCGAATACGTGTCGCGCCTGCTGGAGGCCGAAGGTTTCGAGCACAAGGTGCTTAACGCCAAGCACCACGACAAGGAAGCCGAGATCATCGCCCAGGCCGGGCGCCCCGGTGCCGTGACCATCGCCACCAACATGGCCGGCCGTGGTACCGACATCCTGCTGGGCGGCAACTGGGAAGTGGAAGTCGCGGCGCTGGACAACCCGACCGAAGAACAGGTCGCGCAGATCAAGGCGGATTGGCAGAAGCGTCACCAGCAGGTCCTCGAGGCGGGCGGCCTGCACGTGATTGCATCCGAGCGTCATGAATCCCGTCGTATCGACAACCAGTTGCGCGGTCGTGCCGGTCGTCAGGGCGACCCGGGTTCGAGCCGTTTCTATCTGTCGCTGGAAGACAGCCTGATGCGCATCTTCGCCTCCGATCGGGTGAAGAACTTCATGAAGGCGCTGGGCATGGAGTCCGGCGAGGCCATCGAGCACCGCATGGTCACCAACGCCATTGAAAAGGCGCAGCGCAAGGTCGAAGGCCGCAACTTCGACATGCGCAAGCAGCTGCTCGAGTACGACGACGTGGCCAACGAGCAGCGCAAGGTGATCTACCACATGCGCAACAGCCTGCTCGCAGCCGATGAAATCGGCCAGACCATCGCCGAATTCCGCCAGGAAGCGCTGGACGCCGCGATCAGCGCGCACATTCCGCCGCAGTCGCTGCCGGAACAGTGGGATATCCCGGGCCTGGAGGCGGTGCTCTACAGCGATTTCGGTACGCGTCTGCCGGTCCAGCAGTGGCTCGACGAGGACGAAAAACTCTACGAGGAAACGCTGCGCGAGCGCATTCTCGAAGCGCTGCTGGCCGCCTACAACGAGAAGGAAGAGCTGGCTGGCGTCGAGGCACTGCGCTCCTTCGAGAAGCAGATCGTGCTGCGTGTGCTGGATGATCTGTGGAAAGACCACCTCTCAACCATGGACCACCTGCGTCACGGCATCCACCTGCGAGGCTACGCGCAGAAGAACCCGAAGCAGGAATACAAGCGCGAGTCCTTCACGTTGTTCCAGGACCTGCTCGAATCGATCAAGCGCGACAGCATCCGCGTGCTGTCCCATGTGCAGGTTCGTCGAGAAGATCCGGCCGAAGAAGAAGCCCGTCTGCGCCGCGAAGCCGAAGAGCTGGCCAAGCGCATGCAGTTCCAGCATGCCGAGGTGTCCGCGCTGGATCAGCCGGAGGAGGAGCCCGAGGTCGAAGGTCAGGCTGACGTCGCCGCGGCGCCAGTGCGGACCGAACCGAAGATCGGTCGCAACGAGCCCTGCCCGTGCGGATCGGGCAAGAAGTACAAGCATTGTCACGGGCAGGTTCAGTAAGTCCGACCTCGCCTGATGATTCCGCGCCGCGACCGGCTTCTGCCGCTCGCGGCGTTTTTGTCGCAACCCCTTTCTCGGCCTGTTGGCCATCCATTGTTCTGAAGGAGCGCATCCATGGCTGTCGGTCTTGGTCCTTTACCTACCCTGCATCCGGTACCCGGTTTCGAACTCGGCATCGCCTCCGCCGGCATTAAGCGACCGGGCCGCAAGGATGTGGTGATCATGCGCTGCGCCGAAGGCTCCCGTGTCGCCGGCGTGACCACCACCAATGCCTTTTGCGCTGCCCCCGTGCTCGTCACCCGCGAACGCATGCACGGGCCGGTGCGTTATCTGCTGACCAATACCGGTAACGCCAATGCCGGAACCGGCCCGCAAGGTCTTGCCGACGCCCGCCACACCTGTGCGGCCCTTGCGGCCATCACCGGAGTCGACGAGACGGCCGTGCTGCCCTTCTCGACTGGCGTGATCGGCGAGCCGCTGCCGGTACAGAAGATCGAATCGGCATTGCAGGCTGCACTCGATGATCTGTCGCCTGATCACTGGGCCGAGGCCGCGACCGGCATCATGACCACCGATACGCTGCCCAAGGGCGCCAGTCGGCAGTTCCAGCATTATGGTGTGACGGTCACCGTCACCGGTATCAGCAAGGGCGCCGGCATGATCCGGCCGAACATGGCGACCATGCTCGGTTACATCGCCACCGACGCCAAGGTGGCTGGCAGCGTGCTGCAGGATCTGGTACGCGATGCGGCGAACAAGTCGTTCAACCGCATCACCATCGATGGTGATACCTCTACCAACGATTGCTGCATGCTGATCGCCACCGGCCAGGCGGCGCTGCCGGAGATCACCTCCGCCTCCGGCGAGCTGTTCGCCAGGCTCAGGCAGGCGGTGCTGGAAGTCTTCATGGAAGTGGCTCAGGCCATCGTTCGCGATGGCGAAGGCGCGACCAAGTTCGTCACGGTGCAGGTCAACGGCGGTGGCAATCATCAGGAGTGCCTGGACGTCGCCTATGCCGTCGCGCATTCGCCGCTGATCAAGACCGCGCTGTTCGCCTCGGACCCGAACTGGGGCCGCATTCTCGCTGCGGTCGGCTACGCCGGCGTGCCAGATCTGGACGTGAGCAAGATCGACGTGTTCCTCGGCGAGGTCTGCATCGCCAGCCAGGGCGGGCGCTCGCCCAGCTACACGGAAGAGCAGGGCGCGGAGGTAATGGCCCGCGAGGAAATCACCATCCGTATCGAGCTCGGACGTGGAGACTGCAGCGAGACCATCTGGACCACCGACCTGTCCCACGAGTACGTGAAGATCAACGCCGAATACCGGACCTGATCGAATACTGCCCTTAGCTATTCCCGTTGTGCATGGCCCCATGTGCAACGGGAATTGCCATTTGCGCTTGCCGCGCTTTAACGTCCGCTGACTCTTCCGAAGGCAACTCGAGGTGCGTCGGTCATGGCTCTGCAACTGGTAGTCGGCGACAAGAACTATTCATCCTGGTCACTGCGCGCCGCCCTGGCAGTGGAACTGTCTGGCGCTGCGTGCGAACAGGTTCCGGTCTCACTCTATCGGCCGGACAGTCGAGCCCGGCTGCTCGGTTATTCGCCGACCGGCAAGGTGCCGGTGCTGCTGACCGAGGACGGCCCGGTGTGGGATTCGCTGGCAATCGCCGAATACCTGGCCGAGCATTTCCCCGGTGCACATCTATGGCCGCGCGAGCGCTATGCGCGCGCATTGGCGCGGAGTGTCTGCGCGGAAATGCACAGCGGCTTTCAGGCGCTGCGCAGCCATCTGCCGATGGATATGGCGCGCGACCAGGCCTTGCCCGAGCGTCCCGATGAAGTGCGGGCAGATGTCGAGCGAATCTGCGCCATCTGGAGCGATTGCTGCGAGCGCTTTGGCCGGAGTGGTGATTATCTGTTTGGCCAGCCAAGCATTGCCGACGCCTTCTATGCGCCGGTGGCTTCGCGCCTGCGCAGTTATCAGGTGGCCTTGCCAGCTGCCGCAGCGAGCTACGTCGAGACGATCCATCAGTGGCCGGCTTTTCAGCGCTGGCATCGGAGTGCCCTGCAGGAAGTGCGAAAGTGAAACGAATCCATGTCGCCGCAGCCGTCATTCGTGGTGCCGACGGGCGCGTACTGATCGCCAAGCGCCCGCTCGACAAGCATCAGGGTGGGTTGTGGGAGTTTCCCGGCGGCAAGGTCGAGGCTGGTGAGCGCGTCGAGGCGGCGCTGGCGCGTGAGTTGCTGGAGGAGCTGGGCATCGTAGTCACCGCGGCGCAGCCGTTGATCCAGGTGCGCCACGATTATCCGGACAAGCAAGTGCTGCTCGATGTCTGGGAGGTGCAGGCGTTTACCGGTGAACCCCACGGGGCGGAAGGCCAGCCGCTGATGTGGGTGACGGCGGATCAACTGACGAACTACAGCTTCCCGGCTGCGAACCAGCCGATCTTGGCGGCTGCGCGGCTGCCGCACCGTTATCTGATAACGCCGGATGGCCTCGCCCCGCAACGGTTGCTCGATGGACTCGCGCAAGCGCTGGATGACGGCATACGGCTGATCCAGCTGCGTGTGCCGTCGCTACCGCCTACCGACTACCGTGCGTTGGCAGAGCGGGCGCTGCCCTTGTGCGAGGGGCGGGCTCAGCTGATGCTCAAGGGCCCGCTACAGTGGGCATGCGATTATCCCGAGGCTGGCTGGCATCTGACCGCCAGGCAGCTGCGTGAGCATGCGGGGCGGGAACGACCGATCGCGGCGAACCGCTGGTTGGCGGCGTCCTGTCACGATGCCGAGGAGCTGGCGCTGGCAGCCGCATTGGGAGTAGATTTCGTCACGTTGTCGCCAGTGCTGGCGACCGCCAGCCATCCGGATGCCTCACCGTTGGGCTGGGCGCAGGTCGCGGATTTGCTGCTAGGCTTCGACCGACCGGCCTACCTGCTGGGCGGACTTCAGGCGTCCGACCTGTCCCCGGCACGCCAGGCAGGTGCGCAGGGTGTCGCTGCGATTCGAGCGTTCTGGCCGGATTGAACGGCTGACGCTGATGCAGGTCACTGGCGATGCTGCTGTAAACCCGATAAATGTGTCTTCGATAGATGAAAGCAATCGCGGTCATTCCCTTAATCAATTAACGGTATGCTGTTGGCTGCGTTATCGTAGGCCCCGTCAAAGTTTCTGAACCCCCTAAAGGAGTTAGCAGATGTCGCTGATCAACACTCAAGTTCAACCCTTCAAAGTCAATGCCTTCCACAATGGCAAGTTCATTGAAGTCACCGAAGAATCCCTAAAGGGCAAGTGGTCCGTGCTGATCTTCATGCCGGCTGCCTTCACCTTCAACTGCCCGACTGAAATCGAAGACGCTGCCAACAGCTACGCCGAATTCCAGAAGGCCGGTACCGAAGTTTACATCGTCACCACCGACACCCACTTCTCGCACAAGGTCTGGCACGAGACTTCCCCTGCCGTTGGCAAGGCGCAATTCCCGCTGATCGGTGACCCGACTCACCAGCTGACCCGCGCTTTCGGTGTGCACATCGAAGAAGAAGGTCTGGCCCTGCGTGGCACCTTCCTGATCAACCCGGAAGGCGTGATCAAGACCGTCGAAATCCACTCCAACGAGATCGCTCGTGACGTGTCGGAAACCCTGCGCAAGCTGAAAGCTGCTCAGTACACCGCCGCTCACCCGGGTGAAGTTTGCCCGGCCAAGTGGAAAGAAGGCGAGAAGACCCTGGCTCCTTCGCTGGACCTGGTCGGCAAGATCTAAGGCTTCGCCTATCTGCCCTGCGTGCTGGAGGGCTTTTCAAAGCCCTCTGGCAACCCAACGCCTGGACGCGAACCGTCCGGGCGTTTTATTTCCTGAATTCCGTACGGGGTACCGCTGCTCATGTTGGACACCAATCTCAAGACCCAGTTGAAAGCCTACCTGGAGAAGGTCACCCAGCCCTTCGAGATCGTCGCGTCCCTCGATGACGGCGAGAAATCCCGGGAAATGCTGAGCCTGCTGCAGGACATCGCCGAGCTCAGCGACAAGATCACCCTGAAGACCGATGGCAACGATGCACGCAGGCCGTCGTTCTCGCTCAACCGCATCGGCGGCAACATCAGCCTGCGCTTCGCCGGCATCCCCATGGGCCACGAATTCACCTCGCTGGTGCTGGCCCTGCTGCAGGTCGGCGGCCACCCGTCGAAGACGGCGCCGGAGGTGATCGAGCAGATCAAGGCGCTGGATGGCGACTACAGCTTCGAGACCTACTTCTCGCTGTCCTGCCAGAACTGCCCGGACGTGGTTCAGGCACTGAACCTGATGGCCGTGCTCAATCCGAGCATCAAGCACGTCGCCATCGACGGCGCGCTGTTCCAGGACGAAGTCGAAGCACGCCAGATCATGTCGGTGCCAAGCATCTACCTCAACGGCGAGCTGTTCACCCAGGGCCGCATGAGCGAGGAAGAGATCCTCGCCAAGCTCGACACCGGCTCCAGCGCCCGTGATGCCGAGAAGCTCAAGGCCAAGGACGCCTTCGACGTGCTGGTGGTCGGCGGTGGCCCGGCCGGCGCCGCAGCGGCCATCTACGCGGCGCGCAAGGGCATCCGCACCGGTGTCGCCGCCGAGCGCTTCGGCGGTCAGGTGCTGGACACCATGGCCATCGAGAACTTCATCTCGGTGAAGGAAACCGAAGGCCCGAAACTGGCCCGCGCGCTGGAAGAACACGTGCGTGAATACGACGTCGACATCATGAACCTGCAGCGCGCCAGCCAGCTGATTCCGGCCGGCGACGACGGCCTGCACCGCGTGCAGTTCGAGAATGGCGGCGAGCTCAGGGCCAAGACCCTGATCCTCGCCACCGGCGCGCGCTGGCGCGAAATGAACGTGCCGGGCGAGCAGGAATACCGCGGCCGTGGCGTCGCCTACTGTCCGCACTGCGACGGCCCGCTGTTCAAGGGCAAGCGCGTGGCGGTGATCGGCGGCGGCAACTCTGGTGTCGAAGCGGCCATCGACCTGGCCGGCATCGTCGCTCATGTGACCCTCCTCGAGTTCGGCGAGGAACTGCGTGCCGACGCCGTGCTGCAGCGCAAGCTCAACAGCCTGCCCAACGTCCGCGTGCTGAAGATGGCGCAGACCACCGAGGTCAAGGGCGACGGCCAGAAGGTCACCGGCCTGGTCTACAAGGACCGCACCAGCGACGAGCTGCACCAGGTCGAGCTGGAAGGCATCTTCGTGCAGATCGGCCTGCTGCCCAACAGCGAGTGGCTCAAGGGCGCCCTGGAGCTGTCGCGCTTCGGCGAGATCATCGTTGATGCCAAGGGCCAGACCAGCATTCCCGGTGTGTTCGCCGCCGGCGACGTGACCACGGTGCCGTACAAGCAGATCGTGATCGCCGTCGGTGAAGGCGCCAAGGCCTCGCTGAGCGCCTTCGATCACCTGATCCGGTCGTCCGCGCCGGCCTGAATCGAAGCGCAATAACGAAGGGGAGCAGCCGCGAGGTTGCTCCCCTTTTTCGTTTCTGGCGCTCGGCAGGACGCTCAGGCAGAAGCGAACGCCTGCCGGCGCGCCGGGTCTCAGGACGTACATGCCGAGCAGTCCATGGAGCTGTCCACAACGATGATGAATGCGCAAACGCTGCAGAGCTCACGCCGGGTCGTGCTGACCTATGCCAACCGACCACGCGAGCCGCAGCACGAGAAGGTCGTCCACGCGGCCTTGGCCGAACGCCTGGCGACCTTGCTGGGGACGAGTTACGGCGGTGAGTACGATCCAACGCGTCGCTATGACGCCCATCCCTACCTGATACCGTCGGGCACCGTCGTCGGCCTCCGCGAAGCCCAGGAGCTGGGGCTGAACGAGGAGGGTGACCTGTTTGGTGGTGTCGTGCCGCAGGCCTTTGTCGAAACCAAAGCGATCACTCATCCGCTCGTGCGTCCGGACGCCGTGGCGCCGGTCGGCTGGTCGCGGGACTTCAGTACCCAGGTCAAGGGCAGCGTGCTGGCCGGCTACAGCGCCTTCAGCATCGAGGATGCGCGTGACGCCGGGCGGCGCCTTTTGCACGAAGGGCCGGTGCGGATCAAGCCGGTACGCGCCACGGGTGGCCGCGGGCAGCAGCGCGTCGATGAAGCCGATACCCTCGATGAGGCCTTGTTTGCGCTCGATGAAAAGGAGCTGGTCCAGTACGGCCTGGTCCTGGAGGCGCATCTGGATCGCGTCATCACCTTCAGTGTCGGCCAGGTACGTGTCGGGGGCCGTCTGGCCAGTTACTACGGTACGCAGCGCCTGACTCGGGACAACGCGGGCAACGAGGTGTATGGCGGCTCGGATCTGGTGGTCGTCGATGGCGACTTCGAGGCGCTGATGGCCCTTGATGTGCCGGAGACGACTCGTCTGGCCGTGCGCCAGGCGCAGGTCTACGACGAGGCAGCCTCGGCCTGTTATCGGCATTTCTTCGCCTCGCGACGCAACTACGACATCGCCCAGGGCGTCGATGGCCGGGGCCGGTCACGTTCCGGCGTGCTCGAGCAATCCTGGCGTATCGGCGGCGCCAGCAGCGCTGAAGTGGCTGCCCTGGAAGTCTTCAGGCAAGGCACTTCGGCGCGCGCGGTGAAGGCGTCTTCGCTGGAGTTCTATGGGCGCGAGCAGAGCGTGCCGGCCGGTGCGCAAGTTCTGTATCGGGACGAGGATGCCGATGTGGGTTTCATCACCAAGTGTGTAACGGTGGAGGACTATGGCGACGCATAGCGAAATGGTGAACATCCTGGTGGGTGATGAGCATATCGCCGGGACCTTCCTCTCACCGCCGGAGAAGATGCCAGGCGTGCTGTTCGTACACGGTTGGGGTGGCAGCCAGCAGCGCGACCTGAACCGCGCGCGTGGTATCGCCGGGCTTGGTTGTGTCTGCCTGTCGTTCGATCTGCGCGGCCATGCGCAGACCCGCGCGCAACAGGAAACCGTGACGCGGGAACAGAACCTCAATGATCTGCTCGCCGCTTACGATCTGCTGGCCCAGCATCCGCATATCGACCCCTCCGCGATTGCAGTGGTCGGCACCAGCTATGGCGGCTACCTCGCGGCGATTCTCACCGCGCTGCGTCCGGTGAAGTGGCTGGCCCTGCGCGTGCCGGCGCTGTACCGCGACGAGGAGTGGCAGGTGCCCAAGCGGCAGCTCGATCGCGACATCCTCAACCAGCTGCGCAGCCGGCGCGTGCTACCGGACGAGAACCGCGCGTTGGCCGCCTGCGCGGCGTTTCGCGGTGACGTGCTGATCGTCGAATCCGAGCACGATACCTTCGTCCCACACGAAACCATCATGAGCTATCGTGCCGCCTTCCACGGCACCCACTCCCTCACCCATCGCATCATCGACGGTGCCGACCATGCGCTGAGCAACGAGCGCTGCCAGGAGGCCTACACCTCGATTCTGGTGAACTGGGCGACCGAGATGATCATCGGCGCGCGTCTCGACGAAAAATCCCCTGAGGGCTTCAAGGCGGTCGACGAGTAGCAGGTCAGCACTCGCCTCCGACGGCCCTTGGGGCGCGCAGGAGGGAGCATTGCGTCAGTCCGCTCACTCGGGATGTGTCGGTGGGGGCGTGGGGCCGACGAAACGACTCCAGCGGCGGTCGAGCACCTGCTGCTTGAGCACTTCGATGACGTCGACCAGCAGTTCTTCTAGCGCCAGGTCGGTATTTTCGTCCTGGTAGACCCAGGCATCGAAGAACTCGTCGGCGAGATTGCCGGCCAGTACCTGGAACTGCGGGCCACGCATGCCTTCCACGGCGCCCTGCAGCAGCCGCGCGGCGATGTCGCTGAGTGCATCGTCGAGCGTGCTGGCCAGGCGGTTGCCCAGCGGCAGGCGCCGCAGATTGTGCATCTCGGGATTGTTCTGCAGCGCCTGGTGAATCAGTTGGCTGACATAACCTTCGATGGCGCCGCGATTGTCGCGGTAGCCGGTCTCCAGCATGTCCTGCAGGCGCCGCGAGATGTCGTTGAGCAAGCGCTGTTTGCGCGGCCGCACCACTTCCTGCAGCAGCCGGCGCGAAAGGTCGTCGCTGGCGCCGATCTCCTGCTGCAGGCGGCCGAACAGGCGCACCATCACCCGGTCGGAAAGCTCCTCGATCAGCAGGTAGTAATAACGGCTGAAAAGGCCGTAGATGGCCCAGCCGCGCATGTCGATCAGCCCCAGGCGCTGCAGGCGGATCAGCAGCGCGCCGACACGCAGTACGCGCAACCAGCGCAGCCCGGCCAGGGGAATGCAGCCGAGCACGTCATACCAGTGCGCGAACGGGTAGTAGTACCAGCGTGCATAGCGGCGCTCGAACAGTGCCACGGTCCAGCCGAGCAGCACGTCGAGGACGAAGATCGCGACGAAGCCCAGGTCGATGTACTGGAAGTTGGCGTGGACACTCTGCTGGTAACGCGCGTGCAGCTCTGGCGCGAGGTCCGCCAGCACTGCGCTGACAGGCTGCAGGGCGAACAGGCTGTCGAACAGAATCAGCGACAGGTTGATGCACACCAACAGGACGATGAAGGCTTCCCAGGCGGCGTGCAGCTGGTCGCGACGGCGGGCCTGTCGCGCCACGACCGGCTCAGTCATCCGCGGCAGGTGAAGCAGCGGCTGGCTGCCAGAGTATTTCACCGCAACCCTGGCGCCGAGCGATCAGGCGGGCGGCGACGAACAGCGCATCGGAGAGCCGGTTCAGATAGGCCAGCAGCACCGGGCGTACCGTTTCGCTGGCATTGAGCTGCTGACAACGACGCTCGGCAGTGCGCGTCATGCTGCGGCACAGGTGGGCGAGGGCGATCAGCCGGGAACCGCCTGGCAGGATGAATTCCTTCAGCGGCCCGAGCTCCTGGTTCCAGCGATCGATGGCCTGTTCCAGCCGCTCGATTTCGTTGTCCTGCAGCGCCTGGTAGTCGGGCATCGCCAGCTCGCCGCCGAGGTCGAACAAGCGGTGCTGGCAAGGCGCGAAAACGCTGATCAGCTCGTCGAGCGCTGGCCATTGCACCTGCGCATCGGCCAGTTCGGCCAGCAGCAGGCCGAGCTGACTGTTAAGGGTGTCGACCTCGCCCATGGCCTCCACGCGAGGATGGTCCTTGGCAACCCGACGGCCGTCGCCGAGGCCGGTTTCGCCGCTATCGCCGGTGCGGGTGTAGATTTTCGACAGTCGATTGCCCATGTATCGGTTCCTTGGTCAGGTCGCCATCTGCTCGCCGGGCGAGTTCAGGGGCAACCGCAGGGTGAATGTGGTGCCGTGGCCTGCGTGGCACTGCACCTCCATCTGCCCTTGATGGTTGTTGGTGATGATGAAATACGAGACGGAAAGACCCAGCCCGGTTCCCTGGCCGACTTCCTTGGTGGTGAAGAATGGCTCGAAGATGCGCTTGCGCACATTCTCCGGGATGCCACCACCGTTGTCCTCGACGTGGATTTCCGCCCACGGCGGATTCAGGCGCGTGCGCAGGATGATCTGTCCCGGCTCCTCGCTCTGATGGGTATGAATGGCCTGAGCGGCGTTCTTCAGCAGGTTGAGCAAGACCTGCTCCAGCTCGTTGCCGATGCACGGTACGCGGTCTATCCGCGGGTCGAAGTCACGGACAATATCGATGGCCTTGAAATCGAAACCGTCGATCAGTGCGAAGTCGTTGCCGGCGATCTCCAGTGCCTGATCGATCAGAACGGGCAACTGGCAGTCCGCCAGCTGACGGTTGCTCATGCGGCTGAAGCTGAGCATGTGGCTGACGATCTTCGCCGCGCGCGAGCCGGCCTGCTGGATACCATCGAGCAGCTGCGGCACTTCGCGGCGCTGCAGGTACTGGTTGACCGCTTCCAGGCGCACGCCGGTTTCCTCTGCGGCCTCGCGATTGCGTTCCAGTTCCGGCGACAACCGCCGGCGGATGTTCTGTGCGTTGTGCAGGATGGCGCCGAGAGGATTGTTGATCTCGTGGGCCATGCCGGCCGCCAGGCTGCCCACCGAGAGCATCTTCTCCGACTGCACCATCATTTCTTCCATGTTGATGCGCTGGGTGATGTCGTCGATGCGGATCACCACACCGCGGCCACCAGCGCCGGTCAGTGGGTAGCAGGTCAGCGCATAGTGGTGCGGCTCGTCGTTGCGCAACCAGGTCACCCGCTCGATCTTCGCCACCACGTGCTGTTCCGAAGTACGGCGGATCTGCGCAAGAAACGGCTTGAGCGGCTCGAAGGCGACGAATACCGGCTGGTTGAGCGCGTCATCCAGCGGCGTTCCGGAAAGGGCGCTGGCTTCCTGGTTCCATTGGGTGACGTAGAGCTGTTCGTCGAGGGCGATCAGCGCCGAGGGCATCGAATCGATGATGCTGTTGAGGTACTTCTGAAAGCCGGTCAGCTTCTGCTCGATCTTGCTGCGCACCTGCACTTCCAGCTCCAGCTTGCGGTTGGAGTGGCGGGTTTCCTCGGCCAGGCCCTGGGCATGATCGAATGCCTCCTGGGCATCGTCACGGGCGCGCTTGAGCTGCTGCTCACGAGCCTCCATGCGCGACAGCATGGTGTTGAAGGCATCGGCCAACCGGCCGATCTCGTCCTGGTTGCCGGGCTTGGCGCGCAGGGAATAGTCCTCCTCGCGGGTGACCTGGCGTGACAATGCTTCGAGTTCGCGAATCGGGCGGGTGATGAGTTGACGTATCTGCCGGGCGACCAACACCCAGAGCAGCAGGCTGGCGACGAGAATGGCCAGGCTGGCGGTCAGCGTACCGGTGTAGAAGGCGCCGGGCAGCTCGCTGCTGGCGACCATCAGCAGATGCCCGGCACTGCCATCGGCTTGCGGCAGCCTGACCAGCAGGTTGGCGCGAATCTCGCTGGCACGCCAATGCTCGACATCGCTGAGCTGTTCGGGCAGACGCAATCGGTCGCCTTGCTGGAGTTGCGCGAGGCTGTTGCCGTCGCGGTCGTAGATCATCGCGGCTCGCAGCGGCGCATAGCCGTCCAGGCGTTTGAGCAGCTTGCTGGCGGCTTCCGGCGAAGACAGCGCCCGCGCGCTCAGTTCTTCGGTAGCGAACAGCTCGCCGAGGGTGTGCATGGCCTGCGGCGCAACGCTCTGCCGTGAAATCCAGTAGGCCGCGCTGATGAACGTCAGGTTGGAAACCAGCAGAACGGCGGCAAGCAGGACGAGCAGGGCCAGCAGCAGTTTGCGGCCGACCGGAAGGTTTTCGAGGCGCTGACGCAGGATCATTGGCGGGACACGGCATAGCAGAGAGTTTCTGCAGGGTAGCTGCGGCTCAGTCCGTGGGCAATCCGCGCTGGCTGAGGTGTTCACGCAGGTGGCGATGCAGTTCGTGCAGCCGGGGTAGCGCGAGCCCCAGCGAGTCGGCGCTGCGGCAGGCATGGCCGAGCAGGTAGGCGATCTCGGTGCGCCGGCCGAGTCGAACGTCCTGATACATCGATGAATAGTTGGCCGCGGTGGCCTCGATCACCCGCAGCACCTCGCCTTGCAGATCGCTGGCAGCGGATGGCTGACCGCTGGCTTCGAGCAGTTCGACGAGTTCTTCGCAAAGCTCGGCGAGCTGCTCGCGATGCTGCAGCAGCTCGCCATTACGGCAATCGTGGAGCACCGTCAGCGGATTGATCGCGCAGTTCAGCGCCAGCTTGCGCCAGAGCCGCGCCAAGATGTCGCTGGACCAGGTTTGCGGGATGCCCGCTCGGTTCAGTTCGTCCAGCCAGGCCGGTGCACTGCCGCCGTTCGAATCGCCCAGCCAGTTCTGCCCACGGCCGGCGAACACCACATGGAAATCGCCTTCTCGATAGGCCCCTTCGGTACTTGAGACGAAGATGCAACGCGCCTGCGGCCAGCGTTCGGCGATGGCCTGCTGGCTGCCGAGGCCGTTCTGCAACAGGAGTATTTCGCAGCCAGAGGAGAGGCGGGACGCCACCTGAGCGATTGCGCCTTCGGCGTCGTAGGCTTTGCACGCGACCAGCAGGCGTTGGATCGGCGTGCTTGCATCAGGCAGTTCTGCCGGGATGGCGTAGAGCCGAGATAGATCGTCGGCAGTCAGCGTGAGCCCACCGGCGCGCTGGTAATCGGCGAGGCGCTGGGCAGAGCGCAGGATTACCCGTACTGTTGCGCCCGCTCCAGCCAGGCGGGCCGCCCAGAGGCTGCCGAGTGCGCCTGCGCCGAGGACGTGCCAGCTCACCCTCAGGCCGACTGCTTCAGGCGCAACGGCACGATGCGGCCGGTGCTGTAGGCGCTCGGCAGCAGGGCGGCCGCGCGCTCGATGATGGTTTCAGGCGCGATCGGCAGCGCATCAGTGTCGAGGCTGATCAGACTGATGCCCGCCTTGATGGATACGAAACCCTCGCTGGTCTTCAGCGCCCTGAGATTCAGGCCTTCATGCAGGCGCTTGAAACTGCTCGGCGAACAACCCTTGAGATCGTTGACCAGGGCCAGCAGGCCGAACTGGCTTTCATTGATTCGGCACACCACATCCAGCGGGCGGACGAGCTGCTGCAGGCGTGTGCCGATGGCGCTGAGTATCTCCGCGTAGACCGCATCGCCATAGCGCTCGCGCAGCGCATCGGAGTCGGGCAGGCCGATCTGCAGGTAGTACAGCGCCGTGCCGCGGTTCTCCATCTGGCGCAGGCTGGCCGCCAGGCGCTGGTGCATGTAGCGGGCGTTGCCGAGATGGGTCTGCGGGTCCTGCAGGCTCTGCCCTTCGAGGCTCGCGACATTCTCTGCGAGCTGGTGATTCTCCTGCTTGAGCCGTTGCAGCGAGCCGCACAGACGGTCGGCGGCGAAGATACGCGGCAACAGCTGCTCGTTCATCGCCGACTTGCTGATGAAGTCGTCAACGCCGTGGTCGAACGCCTGCCCCAGGGCGTTCTCGCTGTCACGGCCGGTGAGCAGGATGATGTAGCTGTAGTGCCCGCTCTGGGCGTCGCGCTGGCGAATCTGGCCGGTCAGCTCGAGGCCGTCCATTTCCGGCATCAGCCAGTCCGCCAGCAGGACATGCGCGGGGCGTTGCGAATGCTGCACCAGTGCGTCGGCGGCGCTGCTGGCGAAGCGGATATCCTGGTAGCCGGCTTTGCTCAGCGCGCGACCGATCATGACGCTGGAGAATTTGGCGTCATCGACGACGAGAATGCTCAGGAGAGGGTTGGGCATGGCAAGCTCAATCAATTGAAGGGGGACGTCCTGTCACTCCTTGCCGTAGGGCGGGCGCTGACACGTCGAATCGTTATAATGACCGCGCTTTCTTAACCGTCAAGACATACGCGCTCGGCTCATGCGGCCGGTCGCGCTATACAGTGGAGGAATCCCCATGCCCTCGTTCGACGTGGTGTCCGAACTGGACAAGCACGAAGTCACCAACGCGGTCGATAACGCGATCAAGGAACTGGATCGTCGTTATGATCTGCGCGGCAAAGGCAGCTTCGAGCATAAGGATCTGACCGTGCAGCTGACGGCGGACGCCGAGTTCCAATTGGAGCAGATGCTCGAGATCCTCAAGTTGAGCCTGGTCAAACGCAAGATCGATATCCAGTGCCTGGAGATCAAGGACGCCTACGCTTCCGGCAAGAGCACCAAGCAGGAAGTGGTGCTGCGCGAGGGCATCGACAAGGAGCTGGCGAAGAAGATCGTCGCCTACATCAAGGATGCCAAGCTCAAGGTGCAGGCCGCCATCCAGGGTGAGCAGGTACGCGTCACCGGCAAGAAGCGCGACGACCTGCAGGAAGCCATCGCCCTGCTGCGTGGCCATGAATTCGGCATGCCGCTGCAGTTCAACAACTTCCGCGACTGATCCTCCCTCCGCGCCTCGGCGCGTGCATTCATCCCCCGCTTTTCGTCGGTGCTCGCGTTGCGGGCACCGATTTTCACAAGGAGTAATCCATGGACCTGAGCGTCGACTACCTGGTCGATCTTTCCGAATCCTGGCTGCCTGTGGTGCTGCAATACGGTGCCCAGGTGACCCTGGCGATATTGACCCTGCTGTTCGGCTGGTGGTTGATCAACACCCTGACCGGCAAGGTCGCCAGCCTGCTGCAGCGTCGTCATGTGGATCCGACCCTGCACGGTTTCATCGGCAGCCTCGCCAGCATCGTGCTCAAGGTGCTGCTGCTAGTCAGCGTGGCCTCGATGATCGGCGTGGAGACCACCTCGTTCATCGCCGTGATCGGTGCCGCCGGCCTGGCCATCGGTCTGGCGTTGCAGGGCAGCCTGGCGAACTTCGCTGGCGGCGTGCTGATTCTGCTGTTCCGTCCGATTCGGGTCGGCGAGTGGATCGAAGCCCAGGGCGTAGCGGGCACCGTGCATTCCATCCAGATCTTCCATACGGTGCTCAAGTCTGCCGACAACAAGACCATCGTGGTGCCCAACGGCAGTCTGTCCAATGGTCATATCACCAACTACTCCCGCGAACCGCGGCGTCGTGCCGATATCAACGTCGGCATCGATTACGGCGCAGACATCAAGCTGGCGCGGCAGATACTGCTGGAAATCGCGCAGGACGAGCGCGTGTTGCACGACCCCGAGCCGGTGGTATTCGTCACTGGGCTGGGGGACAGCTCGGTCAATCTGTCGTTGCGGGTCTGGGTCGCGACCGGTGATTTCTGGCCGGTGACCTTCGGTTTCACCGAACTGGTGAAGGAGCGTTTCGACGAGGCGGGGATCGGCATTCCGTTTCCGCAGCGCGTGGTGCACCTGGTTCAGAGCTGAGGTCTTGCCTGAACGAAGCGAAGCCGGCATTTGCCGGCTTCGTCGTTTCTGCTTGTCGCCTCAGGAATGTTCGGAGGCTGTTTCGTGCGGTGTGTCCTCCGGCTGCTGGCGGGTTCTGCGCCACTGCCAGACGATCAGAATCAGCGTCGGCACACCGAGCAACGCGGTGACCAGGAAGAAGTCGCTGTAGCCGAGGTGTTCCACCATGACCCCGGAGTAGCCACCCAGCAGACGGGGCAGTAACAGCATGAGCGAACTCAGCAGGGCGTATTGGGTGGCCGAGAACTTCAGGTTGGTCAGGCTGGACAGATAGGCGACGAAGGCGGTGGAGGCGAGGCCGCCGCTGAAGTTGTCGCAGGAGATGGTGACGATCAACATGTTCAGATTCGCGCCCATCTCGACCAGCAGCATGAACATCAGGTTGGTCGCTGCCGAGGCGACTCCGCCGATGAACAGGATCGGCAGGATGCTGAAACGCACGATAAGCAAGCCGCCGAAGGCCGCGCCGAGCAGCGTCATCACCAGACCGAACAGCTTGCTGACGCTGGCGATCTCGTCCTTGGAAAAGCCCTGATCGATGTAGAACACGTTGGCCATCACGCCCATCACCGTATCCGACATCCGGTAGGTGGCGATCAGTCCCAGCAGCAGCAGCGCCTGCCAGCGGTAGCGCACGATGAAATCGGTGATCGGCGTCAGCACCGGCCCCATCAGGATGCGCCCGGGTGCCGACAGGCAGCCCCAGCAGATCAGCAGGTACATGGTGCCGCGCGGCCAGTAACCGCCCCAATAGGACTGGAACATACCGGTGGTCGACACCATGAGGATAATCAGCACGATCACCGATACCGCCTGGTGGGCGAAGTCGAAGCGCGCCGGTCGCTGGCGTTGCTTGGCTTGGCTGAAGATATGGCGTACCGGCACGAACAGCGCCCGGCCCATCGGCGAAATGCTGCCGAGGATGAATAGTGCATACAGCGTCGCTCGCGGCCAGGCCTGGGCGATCAGTGCGTTGATCATCGCCGGTATCGAGATCAGCAGCACCAGCAGCAGGCCGACTGCAGCGAGCTGGTGATTGAAGCTATAGCGCGAGGGCTCGTTGGGCAGCGGCGCAGCGGCGTCCGGCTCGCGGATCACCAGGCTGGTGATCAACCCCGGAAGGATCAACAGGGCGAAGGCCAGATAGGTCGTGGTCCAGGCTGCCTGGTTGTAGTCGAGGCTGCTCGAGCCCAGCCATTCGGCGAGGAAGAGCGCGCCGGCGCTGGCGAGCAGCATGGCGATGCGATAGCCGGTCATGTAACTGGCTGCCAGGGTCGCCTGCAACTTGTCCTCGGCGATCTCCAGGCGATAGGCATCGATGGCGATGTCCTGGGTGGCCGATGAAAACGCCACGACCACCGCCAACGCGATGAGCATCGTGAGGTTGTATTGCGGGTTGCACAGCGCCATGCCAACTAGGCCGATGGCGATCAGCGCCTGAGACAGCACCAGCCAGGAGCGCCTGCGCCCGAGCGCGCCGATCCAGGGCAGTCGCCACTGGTCGAGCATCGGCGACCAGACCCATTTGAATGCATACGCCAGGCTGATCCAGCTGGCAAAACCGATGGTTTCCCGCGAGACGCCCGCTTCGCGCAGCCAGACCGACAGCGTGGAGAACACCAGAACGGCGGGAAGACCCGCAGCGAAACCCAGCAACAGCAGGGCCAGCGTAGCGGGGCTGGCGTAGGCGGCTAGCGCATCGCGCCAGGTTTCACGGGACATACATCGAGGATCTGTGCGGTTTGGACGAAGCGCGCACTCTAACCGCTGTGCTCCGTCGAATGCCAGCCGTGCCGACGCATGTCCACCCGGTCGTTGATGATGGTCAGCCCTTCGGCCCGCAGGCGCATGCGCTGCTCGTGCCCGGCAGGGGAACCGGCCGGCAGGCTGAGCCGTCCGCCGGCAGCGATCACCCGGTGCCAGGGCAGGCTGGTGCCGTCGGGCAGCTGAGACATCAACCGGCCAACCCAGCGGGCCGCGCGACCGAGTCCGGCCATGGCGGCCAGTTCGCCGTAGCTCACCACCTTACCCGGCGGTATCTGCGACATCATCAGATAAACAGCGGCACGCCGTGCATCGGCGTCGGCAGCGGGTGGCAGCAGTGGTGGAAGGTCGGCCATGACAGGTGCTCCGGTGCAGGCAGGCGTACTGCGCGCCGAACTAGCGCTCCATTCGGCGGTCTTTGCTTGCTGTAGCTAAACGCATAGGGATAATGCCAGCCTTTCAACCGCCTTCGACCAGATTTTCAGCACATATATGTTCTCCAGAACCCTGCTTTGCGTGACCCTTTCCGCCGTTGCCCTGCCTTCGTTCGCCGACACCGTGTGGTTGAAGAATGGTGATCGTCTGACCGGCAAGATCAGTGTGCTCGACGGCGGCAAGCTGCTCATCGAAACCGAATACGGCGGCTCGATTCCGCTGAAGTGGAGCAAGATCGCCACGCTGGAAAGCGACCAGAAGCTGCTGATCAAGCAGAACGACGTGACCGGCGAGGTCGCCCAGTCGCTGCAGGCGGCCGACGAGGGCAAGGTTGTCATCGCCAATGGTGCCGCGCCACGCACGGTGGATTTGGCGAGCATCACGCAGATCATTCATCCCAAGCCGTTGATCCAGGATTTCACCTGGAGTGGCAATGTCGACGTGGCGATGGATTACAAGCGTGCCGAAACCGACACCGATGACTATGACGTTTCCTTCGACACCAAGGCGCGCCATGGGCTCTGGCGCCACAACGGCACCGGTAACTACAACCGTGAGTATCGTGACGGTGTTACGGTCACCGACAACTGGGATGCCGAATATGCGCTGGACCGCTTCCTCGACGAACACTGGTTCTGGCAGGGGCGTCTGAGCTACAAGCGCGACCAGATCGAAGACGTCCGTCGTCAGCGCACCATCGGTACCGGTCCGGGTTATCAGTTCTGGGACAACGAGCTTGGCGCGTTCTCGCTGGCGGCGTTGTTCAACCGCAGCGACTACGAGTTCGCCGACGGCGACAAGGAGAACTTCTATCTGGCGGCGATGAAGTGGGACTACAACCGCTACCTGGTGGGCAAGACCTTCGAGCTGTTCAGCACCGGTGAGCTTGGCAAGCCGCTGGAAAATGTCGCCGACTATGCCCTGGATGCCGAGGTTGGCCTGCGTTACAAGGTCACCGACTGGGCCTCGCTGAACATGAAGGCAGAGAAGGACATCATCAGCGGTGCCGACAGCGACCTCGACGAGACCCGCTACAGCATCGGGTTCGGTGTGGGCTGGTAAGCAAATCCCGTACGTCACGCATATATAAGAAAGGCAGCCAGATGGCTGCCTTTCTTTATTGCTGGCGGCGCAGCGATCAGAGGCGCAGGCCGCCGTCGAGTTCGAGAATGCGTCCGGTGTAATAGTCGTTCTCGAAGATGTACGCCACCGAATGGGCGATCTCGGCCGGCTTGCCCATGCGCCTGAGCGGGATGCCGGAGGTCATCTTCTCCAGCGCTTCGGGTTTCATGCTGGCAACCATCTCCGTCTCGATGAAGCCCGGCGCCACGCCCGCAACGCGGATGCCGTAACGCGCCAGCTCCTTGGCCCAGACCACGGTGGCCGAGGCCACGCCGGCCTTGGCGGCGGAGTAGTTGGTCTGGCCCATGTTGCCGGCGCGGGAGATCGAGGAGATGTTGATGATCGCGCCCTCGCTCTTCAGTTCGACCATCTTCGCCGCGACTTCGCGGGTGCAGAGGAACACCCCGGTCAGGTTGACGTCGATCACCGCCTGCCACTGCGCCAGGCTCATCTTGCTGATCTCGCCGTCCTTGACCTTGAGCAGCAGACCGTCGCGCAGGATGCCGGCATTGTTCACCAGGCCATGCAGGCCGCCGAAGTCCCCGGCCACGCGCACAACCATATCGCTGACCTGCTCTTCATTGGCGACGTTGCACAGGTAGGCGCGGGCGTCACCGCCAGCGGCCTTGCAGGCCGCGACTGCCTCATCCAGACGCTCCTGATTCAGGTCCACCAGTGCCAGCCGCGCGCCCTTGCTCGCCAGGTACTCGCCCATGGCGCGGCCGAGGCCCTGGCCGCCGCCGGTGACGATGATGACTTTGTCTTGAAGCTGCATGCCTATCTCCATGTGGTCGTTCTGCTGCGGGAACGACGCCCGCCGGGGAAACCGTTATGCTGAGCGCCCGTCGATCCGGACCCGTCTCGAGGAGCCTCAGGTGAGCGCCGAAGCCAGCAAGCATGCCCGACAACTCCTGCTCAAGGAATACCGTGGCGTGCTCTCCACCCATTCCCAGGCCATGCCCGGCTTTCCGTTCGGCTCGGTAGTGCCTTACTGCCTGGACGCCAATGGCTGGCCGCTGATCCTGATCAGCCGCATCGCCCAGCACACGAGCAATCTGAAGGCCGATGGGCGGTGCTCGCTGCTGGTCGGCGAACGCGCCGCCGAGGATGTGCAGGCGGCCGGTCGACTCACGCTGCTTGCCGAAGCCCGTCAGCTCGCCGAGCCCGCTGCAATCGAGTCGGCGGCACAGCGCTACTACCGCTACTTTCCCGAGTCGCGCGACTACCATCGTGTGCATGACTTCGATTTCTGGGTGCTGGAGCCGGTGCGCTGGCGCTACATCGGCGGCTTCGGCGCCATTCACTGGCTGGACCACGTCGCGCTGGCCAATCCCTTCGCGATCGAACGCGGCGAGGTGGAGCAGGGCATGGTCGAGCACATGAACGATGACCACGCCGCTGCCATCGCCCGCTATGTCGAACAGGCGGGGCTGCCGCAGAGCGCGCCAGCGCAAATGGTCGGGATCGATAGCGAGGGCTTCCACCTGCGTATCGGCCAGGCACTGCATTGGCTGGCGTTTCCGGAGCCATGCGAAACGACAATGGCCGTGCGCCAGGCGCTGGTTGCCATGGCGCGAGGCTGAGGGATTCAGTTTCGCTTCAGCCGTGACGCGCATAATCCGGTTACAGGCCGATTGTCACCCGGGTTGAATTAGACCCCTCCTGCCGCCATCTACAGAGGACTGGAAGCTGATCTTCCGTCAAGGACCATCAATGCGAATCTTCTTTGTACTGTTTCTGTTGTTTCCGCTGGCCGAGCTGTATGTGCTGATCAAGGTCGGCGGCTCCATTGGCGCGCTGGCGACCATCCTGCTGCTGGTGCTCAGTGGCATCGCCGGCATTCTGCTGCTGCGCCTGGCGGGTTTCGCCACCGCCTGGCGCGCCCGCGAACGTCTGGCCCGCGGTGAACTGCCCGAGCGCGAGATGCTGCAGGGGCTGATGATGGCCATTGGCGGTGGCTTGCTGTTCCTGCCCGGTTTCATCAGCGATGTGCTGGCGCTGGTTGTGCTTTTCCCACCGACACGCAACTTCCTGTTCCGCCAGATCAATCGGCGGATCGAGGCGCAGGTGCGCCGCCAGCGTGCTTTTGCCGACGATCTGCAGGCGCGCTCCAACCCGCAGCGGCCGAACGTGATCGAAGGCGAGTGGGAGCGCAATGACCGCGACCGCTAAGCTGCTCAGCCGACAACCGGCATGCCATCAGGCATGCCGGTTTCGTTTGTGGCCATGAAAATTTCATCTGCGCCCCTTGAAATGCACTTGAACGCCCGCATGTAGCGGACACCGCAAGGTCGCTGTCGTGTTCGACAGTCCGTCTTCTGCGGCTCGCATTGCGGGCCGCAACCGGCACCGCCGGATTTGCCCAACCCGCCGATGAAGGTCATCGGCATGGAACAACTCTACTAGGAGAGATCGACAATGAAGCTTCGTCCTCTGCATGACCGCGTCGTGATTCGTCGCAGCGAAGAAGAAACCAAGACCGCAGGCGGCATCGTCCTGCCGGGCTCCGCTGCCGAGAAGCCGAACCGTGGCGAAGTCGTTGCTGTGGGTACCGGCCGCGTGCTGGACAACGGCGAAGTACGCGCCCTGGCCGTGAAGGTCGGCGACAAGGTGGTGTTCGGCCCTTATTCGGGTAGCAACACCGTCAAGGTTGACGGCGAAGACCTGCTGGTGATGAGCGAGAACGAAATTCTCGCTGTCGTCGAAGCCTGATCGCCCCGCGAATCTCCGTAAATAATTCACGAATTGAGGATCAATCAACATGGCTGCTAAAGAAGTCAAATTCGGCGACTCCGCACGCAAGAAGATGCTGGTCGGTGTGAACGTCCTGGCTGATGCCGTTAAAGCGACCCTCGGCCCGAAAGGCCGCAACGTCGTGCTGGAGAAGAGCTTCGGTGCTCCGACCATCACCAAGGACGGCGTTTCCGTCGCCAAGGAAATCGAGCTGAAGGACCGCTTCGAGAACATGGGCGCCCAGCTGGTCAAGGACGTTGCGTCCAAGGCCAACGACGAGGCCGGTGACGGCACCACCACCGCTACCGTTCTGGCCCAGGCTATCGTCAATGAAGGCCTGAAGGCTGTCGCTGCCGGCATGAACCCGATGGACCTGAAGCGCGGCATCGACAAGGCCACCATCGCCATCGTCGCCGAGCTGAAGAACCTGGCCAAGCCGTGCACCGACTCCAAGGCCATCGCTCAGGTTGGCACCATCTCCGCCAACTCCGACTCCTCCATCGGTGACATCATCGCCGAAGCCATGGAGCGTGTAGGCAAGGAAGGCGTCATCACCGTCGAGGAAGGTTCGGGTCTGGAGAACGAGCTGTCCGTCGTAGAAGGCATGCAGTTCGATCGCGGCTACCTGTCGCCGTACTTCATCAACAAGCCGGACACCATGGTCGCCGAGCTGGACAGCCCGCTGCTGCTGCTGGTCGACAAGAAGATCTCCAACATCCGCGAACTGCTGCCGGTGCTGGAAGCTGTTGCCAAGGCCGGTCGCCCGCTGCTGATCGTTGCCGAAGACGTCGAAGGCGAAGCCCTGGCGACTCTGGTGGTCAACAACATGCGCGGCATCGTCAAGGTTGCTGCAGTCAAGGCCCCGGGCTTTGGCGATCGCCGCAAGGCCATGCTGCAGGACATCGCCATCCTGACTGGCGGTACCGTGATTTCCGAAGAAGTCGGCCTGAGCCTGGAAACCGCTACCCTGGAGCACCTGGGTAACGCCAAGCGCGTCGTGCTGAACAAGGAAAACACCACCATCATCGACGGTGCTGGTCAGCAGGCCGATATCGAAGCCCGCGTTGCGCAGATCCGCAAGCAGGTCGAAGACACCACCTCCGACTACGACAAAGAGAAGCTGCAAGAGCGTCTGGCCAAGCTGGCCGGCGGTGTTGCCGTGATCAAGGTCGGTGCCGGTACCGAAGTCGAGATGAAAGAGAAGAAGGCCCGCGTTGAAGACGCCCTGCACGCAACCCGTGCGGCCGTCGAAGAAGGCGTGGTTCCTGGCGGTGGCGTTGCCCTGGTGCGCGCTCTGCAGGCCATCTCCGAGCTGAAGGGCGAGAACGAAGACCAGAACGTTGGTATCGCACTGCTGCGTCGCGCTGTCGAAGCACCGCTTCGCCAGATCGTCTCCAACGCCGGCGGCGAGCCAAGCGTAGTGGTCGACAAGGTCAAGCAGGGTGAAGGCAACTACGGCTTCAACGCCGCCTCCGACACCTACGGCGACATGATCGAGATGGGTATTCTCGACCCGGCCAAGGTGACCCGTTCGGCTCTGCAAGCTGCAGCGTCCATCGGCAGCCTGATGATCACCACCGAAGCGATGATCGCCGAAGTGGCTGAAGACAAGGCCGCCGGCGGCATGCCGGACATGGGTGGCATGGGCGGTATGGGTGGCATGGGCGGCATGATGTAAGCCGACCGGCCCTTAGCTACAAAAAGAACCCCGCCTCGTGCGGGGTTTTTTATGCCTGCTGAACAGTGACGTCACAGGCCGTACATACCGTTCGTCCAAAATTGCACAGGAATTAAACAACTGAACTACGGTCAGTTAACTACTCGCTTAATCAAGGGCTTACGCCATGAAGCTGGAAATAGCTCGAGGATTGTTCCTGGTTGGCGCTCTGGGAGTGACCACGCTGTGCGTGGCGGCCTGGAATGAGCCCGGAGCGACGCTGGTGCAGAGCAGCGAAAGCCGCAGCTATTGCCCGGTGCCGCCTGGTGGGCGCCCGCAGCTCGAGGCGATGCGTCCTGATCAGGATCTGCTGTTGCTGCTGTATGGCTTGTCCCAGGGCATGCGCTGAGCTGGAGGCTATCCTCGCAGCCCATGCCGCACTCAGCCGGCGCTCGGTACGGCCATCGCGGACGGGGCATGATCGGGCTTGGCCAACAGGTCATAGACCGCCGGTAGCACGAACAGGGTGAACAGCGTACCCACCGACATGCCGGTGGCAATCACCAGGCCGATGTCGAACCGGCTGACCGCGCCGGCCCCACTGGCGATGATCAGCGGCACCATGCCGAACACCGTCGCCGCTGTGGTCATCAGCACCGGCCGCAGGCGAATCGCCGCCGCTTCTTCCACCGCTTCGCGTCGACTCAGGCCCTGTTCGCGGCGCAGCTGATTGGCGAACTCGACGATCATGATGCCGTGCTTGCTGATCAAGCCGATCAGCGTCACCAGGCCCACCTGGGTATAGATGTTCATGCTCGACAGGCCAAGGAACAGCGGCACCAGCGCGCCGCAGACCGACAGCGGCACGGTGACCAGGATCACCAGAGGATCGCGGAAGCTCTCGAACTGCGCGGCCAGGACCAGGAAGATCACCGCCAATGCCAGCGCGAAGGTCAGGTACAGCGCGTTGCCTTCCTGGACGTACTGGCGCGAGGCGCCGGCGTAATCGAAGCTGAAACCTTCGGGCGCTTCTTCGCGGGCGATGGTCTGCAGCGTTTCGATCGCCTCGCCCATGCTGACGATCGGAAAGCCCTGGATCATCGCGGCGTTGAGTTGCTGGAACTGCTTGAGCTGAGTCGGTCGAGCGCGATCGTGCACCTGGATCAGCGTCGACAGCGGCAGCATCTGGCCTTGCCCATTGCGCACGTAGTAGTTGCTCAGCCAGTCCGGGTTGTCGCGGTAGGCGCGCTCGACCTGGGCGATGACCTTGTAGCTGCGGCCTTCGATGGTGAAACGGTTGATCTCGCCTTCGCCGAGCAGGGTGCTCAGGGTCAGGCCGAGGTCTTCCATGGATACGCCCATCTGCGCGGCCTTCTCGCGGTCGATCTCGACCACGATCTCCGGCTTGTCGAAGGCCAGGTCCACGTCGAGGAAGGCGAACTTGCCGGACTCCTCGGCGCGCTTGCGGATGCGCTCGGTCACCTGCAGCAGCGTCTCGTAGTCGTTGGCGGTGTTGATCACGAACTGGAAGGGCAGGCCTTCGCCGGTGCCCGGCAGCGAAGGCAGGTTGAAACCGAAGATCTGCAGGCCCGGCAGGCGATCGAGTTTGGCCTGCACCTCGGGAAGGATTTCCATCTGCGAGCGCTCGCGCTCGTCCCAGGGTTTGAGCAGGAAGCCGCCGATGCCGCTCTGCACGCCGTCGAAACCGTTGATCTGGAACCAGGAGTAGTACTCCGGAAAGCTCTTGAAAATCTCCAGGAACTGGTCGGTGTAGGCGTTCAGGTAGTCCAGGTTGGCGGTCTTCGGTGCGCTGGCCATCATGAAGACGATGCCCTGGTCCTCCTCCGGTGCCAGTTCGCTCTCGGTGAACATCAGCAGCACCGGAATCAGCGCCAGCACGAGCACGGCGAACACCAGTACCACCGGGCGGGTATTGAGGGTGCCGTGCAGCGCGTGCTGGTAACGCTGCTTGAGGCGTTCGAACAGTTCGTCCAGGCGATGGGCGAAGCCGCTGGGGTTCTCCTCATGGCGCAGCAGCTTCGAACACATCATCGGTGACAGCGTCAGCGCCACGACTCCGGAAATCAGCACCGCGCCCGCCAGGGTCAGGGCGAACTCCTGGAACAGCGCGCCGGTCAGCCCCTGCAGGAAGCCGATAGGTGCATAGACCGCCGCCAGGGTGATGGTCATGGTCACCACCGGCATGGCGATTTCCCGTGCGCCGTCGATGGCCGCCTGGAACGGCGACTTGCCCTGTTCTATATGCCGGTGGATGTTCTCCACCACGACGATGGCATCGTCCACCACCAGGCCGATCGCCAACACCATGGCCAGCAGCGTCAGCAGGTTGATCGAGTAACCCATCGCCTGCATGAAGAACAGCACGCCGATCATCGACAGCGGAATGGTCACCACCGGAATCAGCACGGTGCGCAGCGAGCCGAGGAAGAGAAACACCACGACGATGACGATCACTGCGGCTTCGGCCAGGGTCTTCACCACCTCGTCGATGGAGGCCTGGATGAACTCGGTGGCGTCGTAGGCGATGGTCGCCTTTAGGCCCGGCGGCAGCTGTGCCTCGATCTGCGGCATGATCGCGCGCACTTCCTTGATCACGTCCAGCGGGTTGGCGCTGGGTGTGCCCTTGATGCCGATATAGACCGAGGGGATACCGTCGAACGAGCTGATCGAGTTGTAGCTCTCGGCGCCCATCTCCACCCGCGCCACATCACCCAGCAGAACGCGACTGTCGCCCTGCGTGCGCAGCGGGATCGCGGCGAACGCTTCCGGCGTCTTCAGCTCGGTGTCGGCGTTGATGCTGGTGACCACGTACTGGCCCTTCACTTCGCCGGCCGCCGAGAGGAAGTTGTACTTGCGCACCGCCTCGTTCACGTCGCTGGCGGAAACCCCATAGGCCGCGAGCTTCACCGGGTCCAGCCAGAGGCGCATGGCGAACACCTGGTTGCCGAGGATTTCCGCTTCGGCCATGCCCGGCAGCGTCGCCAGCTTGGGCTGTATGACCCGCGACAGGTAGTCGGTGATCTGCGGGTTGCTCAGCTGGTCGCTGTAGAAGCTGATGTACATCAGCGCGGTGGAGTCGGCTGCCTGCTTGTTCAGCACTGGGTCCTCGGCATCCTGCGGCAGCTGGTTCTTCACCGAGTTGGCCTGGCTCAGCAGCTCGGTGTAGAGGCGATCCGTGTCGGCGCCAATACGCGCATAGACCGAGATCACCGAGGCGTTCTGCTGGCTGACCGAGGTCATGTAGTCGACGCCTTCGGCGCTGGCCAGACTCTGCTGCAACGGCTGGGTGATGTAGCCCTGGATGGTCTCGGCGTTGGCGCCGGGGTAGGCGGTGGTCACCGTGATCAGCGCACTTTCCATCTGCGGGTACTGACGGATGGTCAGGCTGTTGAAGGCCTGGATGCCGAGCAGCACGATCAGCAGGCTGATGACGCTCGCCAGCACGGGGCGGCGGATGAAGGGGTCGGTGAACGCCATGGGAAGTCCCTGGAACCTTGTCTGAGTCTGCTGTGCGTCGGCCTGCCGCGTGAGGAACAGGCTTTTTCTATTCGGTCGCCGGCTGCTGAGAGCCTTCCAGCTTGAGCGTGCGGCTTTCGGCGATGGCGACATGGGTGCCGCTGTCCAGCTTGAGCTGGCCGGCGGTGATCACCTGTTCGCCGCCCTCCAGGCCGTCGAGGACGACCGTCAGTCCGTCGCGCCGCTCGCCAGTGGTGACGAAGCGGCGCTCGACCACCAGGTAGGGCTCGTCGCTGCTGACGCCTTCCGGCGGCGTGCCCTCGGTCACCAGCAGCACCGAGTTGCCATACAGGGTGTAGGTGATGGCGGTTTCCGGGACCACCACCTGGGCGGTCTCGGTCGGCAGCAGCACCTGCAGGTCGGCAAACATGCCGGGCAGCAGACGTCCGTCCGGATTGCCCAGTTCGGCGCGCACCTGAACGTTGCGGGTAGTGGTTTCCACCTTCGGGTTCAGCGCGCTGATCACGCCTTCGAAGCGTTCGCCGGGATAGGCGGCGACCTGTAGCTGCACTCGCTGGCCGAGCTTCAGCAGCGGCACATGCTGCTCGGCCAGGAAGAAGTCGACGTACAGCGTGGTCAGGTCCTGAAGCGTGGCGATCGGCGTGCCGGCGGCGATGTAGTCGCCGACATCCACCTGACGGATGCCGATGGTGCCGGAGAAGGGCGCCAGGATGCGCTTCTTCGACAGACTGGCGCGCAGCTGCGCGACGCTGGCCGCGGCCTTCTGCGATTCGGCATTGAGCCGGTCGTACTCGCTGCGCGAAATGGCCTGGCGATCCAGCAGGCTACGCGCGCGCTGGAACTCTAGGCGCGACAGGTTGAGGTCGGCTTCGGCGCTGGCCAGGCTGGCCTGCTCCATCTCGCTGTCGAGCAGCACGATGGCCTGGCCCTTGCTGACCTTCTCGCCGGACTGGAACTGCACGTCGGTGATGGTGCCGGCGATCTCGACGCTGAGGTCGATACCCTGGGACGCCTTGAGCGTGCCGATGGCTGGCAGGCGGCTTTGCCAATCCATGCGGCGGGCGAGCTCGGTTTCGACGTCGATCGCAGGCTTGGGGGCCTGGAACTGTTGAATCTGCTGATAGATCGAGTTGAATTTGAGCGCGGCAAGAATCGCAACGACGACGACCACCGCGCCCAGCATGAACAGCATGCGGCGCAACATTTTCCGATTTCCTTGGAGATGTGAGCCGGCTGTCTACTGCCGTGATCGAGGCAGCCGTTCGAACGGTCCGGTCGCCAGCTTCGGCGACCTGCTGGCACCTAACTCAGCAGGACCGGAGAGCGAGGAACTTAGCCCCGAAACGAGGCCAAGTAAAGGGGGAGCGGGGCGGAAAGCAGCGCAGGTGCGGGGCGGGCGACAGACTGTCGGCCCGCCCGCAGATCATCAGCCGGCAAGGCGCTGGGTGACTTCGGTAAGTTGCGCCGACAGCCCGTGCAGGTTCTGGCTGGCGGTTTCGGTGCGCTCGACGTTCTGCTGGTTGATGGTGGCGATGGAGGTGATCTCGGTGATGTTGCGCGAAATGTCTTCGGCCACCGCGGTCTGCTCCTCGGCGGCCGTGGCGATCTGGCGGTTCATGTCGCGGATCGCCTCGACCGCTTCGGTGATGCGCTGCAGCATCTGACCGGCCTCGGTAACCTGGCCGACGCCCTGTTCGCTGCGCGCCTGACCGCTCTCGATGGCGCGTACGGCATTGCTCGCGCCGGTCTGCACGGTGTCGATGATCTGGTGAATCTCGGCGGTGGACTCGGCGGTGCGCTGGGCCAGGGTGCGCACCTCGTCGGCGACCACGGCAAAGCCGCGGCCGGCGTCACCCGCTCGGGCCGCCTCGATGGCGGCATTGAGCGCGAGCAGGTTGGTCTGATCGGCGATCCCGCGGATCACCTCCAAGACCTTGCCGATGCGCCCGCTATCACCCTCCAGACGGCGGATGACGTCTGCCGTGCTGGCGATCTCGTTGCTCATGTCGGTGATGGTGGCGATGGTGCCGCGCATCACCGCTTCGCCCTGCTGGGCGGAATGGTCGGCGGCGTCGGCGGCCTGCGCGGCTTCGGCGGCATGCCGCGAGACTTCCTGAGCGGTCGCGGACATCTCGTGCATCGCCGTGGCGACCTGATCGGTACGTGAGAACTGCTCGCGGGCGCCGTCGGCCATCAGCCTGGCGATGGCGTTCAACTCGCCGCTGGCACTGTCCAGATTCGAGGTGCTCTGCTGCAGGCGGGTGAAGGTGTCGGCGAGGAAGTCGCGCAGCACGTTGGCGGCAGCGGCAAGGCGGCCCAGTTCGTCGCTGCGGCTGGCATCCACGCGGTCGGCGAACTTGCCCTGGCTGAGGCGGGCGATGTGCTCGATCAGGTTGCGAATCGGTTCGATGATCCGGCGATTGACCAGCCACAGGCTGAACAGCGCCACCACCACACTGGCGAGGATCATGATGATCGGGCCGAAGGACGCGGTGCTCTGAGCGTCGGCACGGATGGTTTCCGAGCGCTGCGCGGCGGCGTCGCCCAGCTGTTTGACCAGCTCGCTCAGCTGAGCGCTGGTCGCCCGGTCGATGCCGGCCACTGCGGCGTCCCCGGCGAGCGGGTCGCTGTCGGCGGCAATGTAGGCATCCAGGCCCTTGCGATAGGCAGCGCCGAGAGTGCGGTGCTCGCTACGCAGGCTCTCGATCTGCTTGGCCAGCTCCGGTTCGTCGGCGGTCAGTACCAGTAGATCGCCCAGAATCTTCTGCACCTTCGCTTCCTGGGCCTCGAACTGGCTCCAGTAGCGGTTGCGAGAGTCCGGCTGTTTGCCACGCAGCAGCACGTTCTTCCATTCCTGGACCTGCACCTTGAACTCGAGGTTGGCCTCGTCGATCAGTTGCACTTCGGCCAGCGGGCCGTCGAGCAGCGCCTGGAAGTGGTCGATGTTGTTGCTGAGCAGGCGAATGCAGGCGAGGGCGATGAGCAGCGTCAGCAGCAGGCTGCCGCCGATCAGCGCGAGGATCTGCGCGCGCAGGGATTTCTGGAGCATGGGCAAAGTCTCGGCATTTGAGAAAACGTAGATGAGCATCCCTGCCGTTGCCCAGCATCATCGGCCGGGGGACGTTTTTCTTGAGCTAGACGATGCGCAGATGGTTGTCCCAGAGCCCCGCCGGCAGGTCCAGCGGTGTGCTGGCGATACGTTCGCCACGGCAGTCGAACAGGCGGCAGCGGCCCTGGCCGGAGCTGACCACGAAGCCTTCGGTGACTGCCGCGACGCCCGCGCAATCGGGCACATGGGCTGCCTGCCGCAGCTCGGTACTGTCCAGGTCCCAGATGAACACCTTGTTGCCGCGCGGCGCGGTGACGGCCAACAACCGCAGCTCGTCGTGGATGGCGAGGCTGGCGGTGTACTGGTTCATGATCTGCCGCTGTGCCTCGCCCAGCGGAAAGTGCTGGAAGGCCTGCCCGGGCCGCTTGATCGCCAGCAACGGGATACGGTCCATGGCATCGCCCTCGTACTGCTGGCCGCTGACCACGGTACCGTCGGCGGCCACGGCGAGGTGACGCACGCTGTTCATCTGCTCCGGCAGCTGTTCCTTGCTGACCAGCGTACCGTCGCGGCGTAGCAGCACCAGGCTCGGCTCCATCGCATCGAGATTCATCATCTCGCGGCTGTCGGCTTCGGTGCGGATCCCACCATTGGCGATGACCAGGGTTTCGTTGTCCGGCATCCACAGCAGCTGGTGCGGGCCGATGCCATGGGTCGCGTGCTCGCCGACCCGCACCAGCTGTCGGCCTTCCAGTCGATAGACGCCGAGCACGCCACGGCCGGCATCGGCGGTGTCGTTTTCGGTGGTGTAGAACCACTCGCCGTCCTTGTGAAACACCCCGTGCCCGTAAAAGTGGCGGTCCGCCGGCGAGGCCATGACCTGCAGCAGACGCCCGTCACGCGCATCGATCAGGTAGCTCTCGCGGCTCGGGCGACGGCCGACGAACACCGCCAAGGGCAGGTACGGGTGCGGGTAGACGTCATGGCAGCGCTCGGCGACCGGTGTGGCAAATACCTGGCTGCCATCGAGGCGGTAGCCGACGACGTGGTGTTGCCCGTCGGCGCCATCACGTGCTGAGAGCAAAACCTGTTGCCCGTCGTGACGCGTCAGTGACCAGCCAGCGATGCCGCTGGCGGCAAGCATGGCGCCGGTCAGGCCAAGCAGGGTGCGGCGCTTCATGATCAGTCCCCGTCGTGCGCGTTGAAGCCGATCTGTACGCCGAGGGCGCGCGCCAGCTCGAGCTGGTGCAGGCGATGCAGTTGGTCGATCCGCTGGTACAGCGAATCGAGCTGCGCCCGACTCTCCTCGTTGGCGAGCATTTCGCCGAACGGCTCGGGCATGGCTTTCAATTGCTGCAGCAGGTCGGCGTAACCGGCGTCGATGCGCTTGGCCAGATCAGCCTGCTCAGCGCCGAGCAGCGCGCGCAGACCGTCCTGGTCGGCACCCAGCCAGAGGCTTTCGGCGCCTTTGACGGTGGCAGCGATATTGCTCAGGGTCGTGTCGCTGCGCCAGCCGTCGGCCTGGTACGGCTGCGGATGGCCCTTGGTCTGGCGGCCGAGCGGCGCGCCGAGCTTCTTCTTCAGGCCGTCGAGGGCCGTGACCTGAACCCGCAGCAGTTCGGCGATGGCTTCGCTCGGTTCGGCATAACGCTCGTTGGGAAAGCTGCGCAGCTGATCGGCCATGCCGTCCTTGTCCTGCCATTGCTGCAGGACGCTGGCTGCAAGCTGCTGCTGGTGCTCGCCGATGGCCGTCAGCAAGGGGCAGTAGCGCGTCCTGGTGGCGGGGTCGGCGAGGTCGATGCTGCTGTCGAAAAGGACGTACTCGTAGGCGCTCAGGCCCTGCACCACGACGCTGGCGTTATCCAGATCGGCCTGGGTCAGCTCGGGCTTGGTCTTGAGCAGTGCCGTGACCTGGCGTGCAACGAGGTTCTTCTTGTCCGGCCAGAACTGGACCTGCCAGGCCAGATTGCCTTCGCCCATTGGGCCGATCAGCAGCGGCTGCAGGCCGGCCCAGGCGGTTTGCGCATGCACGAAGGCGGCATGCGCTTCGTCCAGGGTCTGGTTGTCGGCACAGAAGGCGATCGCACTGGCCGCCAGGCGGCGGTCGGCTTCCGACCACTGAGTGTAGGTCGGCAGCAATACACCATCGGCCAAGGCTTTGCTGGTCTCGGCCTGTGGGTCGGCCGGCGTGCAGGCGCTCAGCAACAAGGCGGTGAGCAGAGCGCCGCTGGCGATGCGCAGGGTGTTCGAACGGATCATGGTGTCCTCATCGGCAAGGCCGGTCGCAGCGCTTTCGCGCCGGGAAAGCATGGTGAATAGCATGGGTGTTCAGAGCGACTCGAGGAAGCTCAGCAGCGCGGTACGTTCGTTCTGGTCGTAGCCGAGTACGATCTGGCGCGCCTTTTCGGCCTCGCCGCCGTGCCAGAGTATGGCTTCGAGCAGGTTGCGGGCGCGGCCGTCGTGCAGGAACTGGGTATGCCCGCTGACTGCCTGGGTCAGGCCAATGCCCCACAGCGGTGGCGTGCGCCATTCCCGGCCGTTGGCCTCGAACTCGGCGCGGTCATCCGCGAGGCCTTCGCCCATGTCATGCAGCAGCAGGTCGGTGTAGGGGCGAATCAGCTGATTGGCCAACTCCGGTTCCGCGGCGTCGGCAGCGGTGGTGAACTGTGGCACGTGGCAGCTCTGGCAGCCGGCGCGGTGAAATAGCGTCTTGCCGGCGAGTACCTGTGGGTCGTCGACGTTCCGTCGCGCAGGTACGCCGAGATTGCGGGTGTAGAACAGCACCTGGGCGAGGATGTCGTCGCTGACTTCCGGCTCGCCACCGTCGGGCATCGCGCGACACTCGGTCTGCCGGTCGGTGCAGCTGCTGCCACCGAGCAGGCTGGTGGACAGGCCCATATCGTTGAAGAAGGCGTCGGCGTTCTGCTGGTTGAGGCTCGGCTGTCCGGCCTTCCAGCCGAAGCGGCCAATCACGGTCTGCCGGCTGGTCTGGTCGAAGACCCGGTTCGGGCGGCCGGAGATGCCGTCGCCGTTGCGGTCATCGGGGTCGGCATTGGCCAGCAGCGCTTCTTCGGGAATGGCTTCGAGCAGGCCCAGGCCGATCATCGGTGGCGCGATGCGTAGGGACATCCGGGTTTCCGGATGCATGTCACCATAGGCCAGGTCGTTCAGTTCGATTTCCGGCCTGCGCAGCTCGACTTCGGAGCCATCGGCGAAGCGCACCTGCTCGGTCGAATAGCGCAGCCGTACCTTGCCTTCCGGGGCGACGCCGGGGATCGCCATGTCCTGCAGCTGGCCGCCGTAGCTTGGCTCCGGTGCGATGCCACGTTCTCGGACGACTTCGGCGTGCTCGGGACCGGCCGGAATGGACAGCCGTACCAGCATCGACACGGCGCTGGTCGCATCGGGTGCCGGCGGATGGCCGCGGCCGTCCTTGATATGGCAGTTCTGGCAGGCGTTGGTATTCAGCAGCGGGCCAAGACCATCGCGAGCGGTGGTGGATGCCGGGGCGATGACCCAGGGATTTCGGAAGAAGCTGTTGCCGACGCTGAAGTCGAGTCGACGCATCGGTGCCAGATTGGCCGAAGGCATGGAGTAGGCGTTCTGGTCGAACTTCATCACCGTGGTGCTGCCGCCGGAGAGCGCCTCGCCAGGTTCGGGCTGGGAGAAAGTCGGTGTTTCAACGTTGTCGCAGGCGACCAGGGCCAGAGCCAGCAGCGGGAAGAGGCGGCGAAACAGCGGGCGCATCGGAAGTACCTGCAGGGCGGTGAATTAAGCCGCGCAATCTTAGCAGGCTAATCGTAATGGAATAAGAGGGATTTGCATTTGCGCGAGAGGGACGCGCGCTCTGGAACCAGGCGGGGTGCAGCGAAAAGCCCGACACGGGCGCAACAGCTGCGCCCGTGTCGGCGCCGATCAGAACTCGTGATCGGCGGTGTCAGGGTTGAGGTCGCTGATGCCGAGGGCACCGGCGGCCTGCTCGATCGCGGCGGTCTGCTTGACCAGTGCGCCGATGGCATCGCGTACTTTCTGCTGGCCTTCGGTGTTGTCCGAAGCGATCAGCTGGTCGAAGGCGTCTCCGTTCTTCGCACTTTCAACCAGGACTTGCAGCTTGGCTTCGGTGGTTTCCAGGTCGGTCTTCAGCGTGCTGTCCACCTCTGGGCTGACGCCCTGAACCAGCGATGCCAGGCTTGGACCGGTCAACGTAGTGCCGTCGACGCGCTTGTACTCGCCGAGATAGACGTTGCGAACGCCACGGGCATTGAAGAAGTGCGAGTTGTGGGTGTTGTCGCTGAAGCAGTCGTGCTCGTCTTCGGTGGAGTTGGCTTCCAGAGCGACTTTCATGCGCTCGCCAGCCAGTTCGCCTAGGGACAGGCTGCCCATGCCGAAGAACATCTTGCGCAGGCCGTTTTCCGCGGTATCGGCTTCGAGGCTGGCGCGGTAGTTCTCGGCATTCGGCTGCCACTGCTCGACCATTTCCTGCAGGTCGCTGACCAGCAGTTCGGTCGCGACTTTCAGGTAGGTGCGGCGGCGGTCGCAGTTGTCGCCGGTGCAGCCTTCGCCTTCCACGTAGTCGGTGTAGGGCCGCTCGCCGGCACCTGGGCCTGTGCCATTGAGGTCCTGGCCCCAGAGCAGGAACTCGATCGCGTGGTAGCCAGTGGCGACGTTCGCTTCGGAGCCGGCCAGTTCGTTGAGGCTGGCCAGCAGCTCGGCGTTGATTTCGCTGGTGTCGACCTTGTCTTCGCCAATCTGCAGTTCGCTGTTGGCGATGATATTGGCTGTGGCGCCCGGGTTGCCGAGGGCGTGCTGGTAGTCGCCCTCGATGTAATCGATCAGGCCCTCATCGAGCGGCCAGGCATTGAGCTGACCTTCCCAGTCATCCACCACGGCGTTGCCGAAGCGGAATACCTCGGTCTGCATGTAGGGAACGCGGGCCGCCAGCCAGGCCTGACGCGCGGCCTGCAGGGTCTCTTCGCTGGGGTTGGCGAGGAGGGCGTCGACAGCTTCCTGCAGTTTCACACCGGTGGCGTGGGCATCGCTGAATACCGCCAGCGCCAGATCGGCGTAGTGGCTGACGACTGCCTTGGCCGCTTTCTCATCGGGCGCCTGCGCCTTTTCGGCTGGCACGCTTTCGGTAGTGCTTTGCGGGGCAGCAGTCTGGTTCGCGGGGGTCTTGTCCTCACCGCAACCGGCGAGTGAGATGGCCACAGCGAGGAGGCTGGCGGTTGCCCAGATGGGGGTGCGTAGCATGTGCGGGTTCCTTTGCGTGCGAGTGAACGAAGCCGAGGGCTGCTCGGAAGTCGTCAATAATGCGAAAGATTGTCATTTTGTGCAAAGCCAATGAGTGCACAGGCTCTCTCTTCCGTTTCGGTGCAGCCGGTAGAATGCTGGCGTTCTGATGGCCTTTGTCCCTGGAGATGCTATGAGCCTGAGCGCTGTGGTTGTGCTGGTTGTGCTGTTTCTCGTCGCCGCTTACGCGGTGATTCTCTACAACGGGCTGGTGCGTCTGAAGCATGGCGTCGGCAAGGCCTGGGCCAATATCGACGTGCTGCTGCGGCAGCGCCATGAAGAGTTGCCCAAGCTGGTGGAGACCTGCCGGCAGTACATGCAGCATGAACGCAATACGCTGGAGCAGGTGATCAGCGCGCGCAATGCCGTGTCCAGCGCGCGGGAGCAGGGCGATGTGAGTGCGCTGGGGCAAGCCGAAACCGGTCTGCGTGCCGGCCTCGGGCGGCTGTTCGCGCTGGCCGAGAACTACCCCGAGCTCAAGGCCAACGAGAGTTTCCGCCATCTGCAGCAGCGCATCAGCGGACTGGAAAGCGGAATCGCCGATCGCCGTGAGCTGTACAACGAGGCGGTCAACCTGAACAACGTGCGCATCGAGCAATTCCCCGATGTACTGCTGGCGCGGACGTTCGGTTTCAAGGAAGCTGCCCTGCTGCAGTTCAGCGAGGCGGAGAAGGCCGACGTCGATCTCAAGGCGCTGTTCGGCTGAAATGCATCCGGGCCAGGTTTTCACACTCATTCTCGCCGCCGCGCTTTGCGTCGGCGGGGCGTGGATCTGCATCGGTCGCTGGTCGCGTGCCCGTCATTTGCTCGATACCCCGACTTCTCGCATTCGCTCGGCAGCCCAGGGGTATGTCGAGCTGGTTGGTGTGCTACGCGAGCTGATGGTGCCGCAACCGATGGCGCCGCTGACCGGCGAGCGCTGCCTGTGGTGGCGCTACCGTATCGAGGAGTACCGTTCCAACGGCAAGCGCAGCAGCTGGAGTGTGGTCGAACGCGGCGTCAGTGAAGGCTGGCTGCGCCTGGCCGATGCCACCGGCGAATGCCTGATCGACCCGCGTGGCGCGGAGGTCCATCCCGCCTTCCGCAAGGTATGGACCGGCGATCTGCGCCACCCGCGCGGTGTCGCTCCGAGTGGCTGGGTCGGCCTGTTCAGCATCGGCAAGCGCTATCGCTACACCGAGGAACGTCTGCACGAGGGTGAACCGCTTTACGCACTCGGTGATTTCCGCACGAGCGGCGGCGGGCGACAGGGCCTCGACCTGCAATCCGCCAAGCGCGACGTGATCCGTCAGTGGAAGGGGGATTTCGCCGGCCTGCTGCAGCGTTTCGACAGCAACGCCGACGGTCAGCTCGACGAGCAGGAGTGGAGTCGCGTACGCCTGGCGGCGCGCCTCGAGGCGGAAGACCGGCATCGCGAGAGCAGCGCCGCGCCGGCATTGCACCAGCTGGGGCAGCCCGGGGAGGCGCTGCCTTTCGTACTGTCCAGCCACGGTGAGGAAGTGCTCACGCAGCGCTTCTACTGGCAGGCCGCCGGTGGTGCACTGATGTGCCTGGCTGGCGCCGTCTGGCTGGCGTCGCAGCTGGGAGTGACGGCCTGGTAAACCGGCCGGCTCAGCGCTTGCGTTTTTCGGCGATCCAGATGGTATGCCGGGTGCCGCGGTTGCCGTGGGCGAACACCTGCACTTCTTCGGCCTTGAAGCCGGCCTTGGCGAGCTTGTCGGAAAAGGCACGGTCGGCGCTGGCCGACCAGACCGCGAGGATGCCGGACGGGCGCAACGCGCGGGCGCAGGCGTTGAGGCCGTCAGCCGAGTACAGCCAACTGTTGCTCTTCTGCGTCAGTCCCTCGGGACCGTTGTCGACGTCCAGCATGATCGCATCGAAGCCCTGGGCTTGATCCCGCAGTAACTCGGCGACGTCCTGGTTCAGCACCCGGGCGCGGGCATCGCGCAGCGGATTGCCGGACTTCTCACCGAGTGCACCGTGGTTCCACTCGATCACCCCTGGCACCAGTTCGGCGACCAGCACCTCGGCGTCCGGCCCGAGATGGCGCAACGCAGAAGCGAGGGTAAAGCCCATCCCCAACCCACCGATCAATACGCGGGCCTGCGACCGTGCGGCGATCCGTTTGCAGGGAATCTCCGCCAGCGCGTCCTCTGAGCCATGGGTGCGAGTGTTCATCAGCTGATTGCCGTTTCCGCCCTGGATCTTGATGACGAAGTCATCGCCATATTCGAACAGGCACAAGGCGCCGCCAGTGGGAATGGCGGCGGTATCCAGGAGTACGAAGCGTTTCATCGGGGGCTCGTTGTAGGCGCGGGCGATAAAAGGCTGGAAGTGTGGCCCATGTGCTCATGACTGGCCAGCGCCAGGGGGTAAGTGCGGGTGGCGATTCGAGGCGGCGATGCGCGCCAGCCGCGCGCTGTCGGGCTAGCGCAGCTCGGAATTGACTGCCCGATCGAATGGTGTCGACTGGCGCAGCAGCAGGTCGAGATCGCGGGCGGGCAGCGGCTTGCTGTAATAGTAGCCCTGGCCTTCCTGGCAACCTTCGGCGATCAGATAGGCTTCCTGCTCCGGTGTTTCGACGCCCTCGGCGATCACCGTCATGCCGAGGCTTTTGCCCAGCTGGATGACCGCGCGCACGATGGTCGCGCCCTCGTCCTGGCCGATGTCCTGGACGAAGCTCTTGTCGATCTTGATCTTGTCCAGCGGCAGGCTCTTGAGATAACTCAGCGAGGAGTAACCGGTACCGAAATCGTCGATCGCGATCAGCGCGCCGGAGCGCCGCAGGCTGTGCAGGTTGTGCGCTGCCGCGTCGATGTCTTCCATCAGCCCCGTCTCGGTCACCTCCAGTTCGAGGGTTTCGGCCGGCAACTGGTGCTTCTGCAGCAGCTCGCCGATCATCTGCGGTAGCTGCGGGTGGCGCAGTTGTACGGTGGAAAGATTCACCGCAACGCGCAGACCGGTGTAGCCCTCGGCATGCCACTGCCGCAGCTGGCTGCAGGCCTGATCGAGCACCCATTTGCCGATCTCGATGATGCTGCCGTTCTGCTCCGCCAGCGGGATGAACAGATCCGGTGGGACCAGCTTGCCCTGGGGGTGTTTCCAGCGGATCAGTGCCTCGACGCCGGTGATGCGGTTCTGGCGGTAGTCGACCTGGGGCTGGTAGACCAGATGGAACTCGTTGCGCTTGAGCGCTTCGCTGAGGTCCTTTTCCAGCTCCCGACGGGCGCGCATCTCGCTGTCGATGCTGGCGACATAGAACTGGTAGCGGTTGCGCGAGCGGCTCTTTGCCAGCGTCATGGTCTGCTCGGCCTTTTGCAGCAGCTTCTCGGTATTGTCGCCATCTTCCGGGTACAGCGTGATGCCGATGGTGGCGCGCAACCGAATCGGGTCGCCGTCGAATTCGATGGGGTTTTCCAGATCGTCCAGCAGCGCCTGAGCGAGCTCGGCGGCATCGTAGGGCTGCTCGATGCCGCTGAGTACGAGGACGAACTGATCGCCGCCCAGTCGTGCCAGCGCACCGAGACGGCCAGCGGAGCCGCGCAGGCGGTCTGCCAGGGCCTTGAGCAGGCAGTCGCCGGCCTGATAGCTGTACTGCTCGTTTACACCCTTGAAGTCGTCAAGCCCCAGACAAAGCACTGCGACGCGCCGCTGCATGCGTCGAGCCTCGTCGAGAATGTGGTCGAGCTGACTTTGCAGCTGCTGCCGGTTCGGCAGACCGGTGAGGGAGTCGTACTGGGTCATGCGATACAGGCTGCTTTCAGCCTCCTGACGCAGGTGCATGTTGTGTTCGATAGAGGCGAGCAAGCCGTTGGCCGTTTCCACCCACAGGCCTAGCTCGTTGCGCTCATGCCCACGGATCATCGGCAACTTGTGCTCGCCGGGTCGGTCGGGGTTGATCTGCGCCAGATGCTCGATGAGCTTGGTCAACGGACGGGTCAGCAGCCACTGGTAGATCAGGAAGAGCACGAAGCCCAGCGTAAGCGCACGCAGGATGCCGACGATGAAGATCACGATGGAGTCGTTGATGAATTCCTGGCCGTATTTAGCGGTGTCCAGGGTTATGCGCAGCTCGCCGTAATATTCGTTGTAAGGCGGTTTGCCGATCAGCGGAATCGAGAACTGTCGGTCGCGGTGGAGAATCGGATCGGTCAGCCAGCGTGTCGGTAGGTCGATAGGTGGTCTGATCTTCAGCGCCAGCATGCCTTCGTCCGGATGGCCGATGGATGCCATTCGAATCGATTCGTGCTGGAAGAGCCCCTCCATCACCTGGGCGCCCATCTCGCGGTCGAGGCTGTAGATCGCCTGAGTGGATGGGTCGCGGGTCATGCGCAGGATGCGTTGGGCATCGGCTTCGATCAACTGGCGTGTCTTGTAGGCGCCGAAGATGATCTGTGCGCAGCTGAGCACCAGCCCTACCGCAAGCGCCGATAGCAGGACTACACGCAGGAGCTTACGCGACAGGCTATTGCGCATTTCCAGCTTCAAATGAAGGTCCTTTTCCGTGCCGACGCTCGGTTGCGGAAGTATTGTTAGTCATTCGGCAATCGTCAAAGGCAATTAAACCAGTAAGTCAGCAAGCTCCGACTGTGCCGGCAGTACGTCTTAGGATGCAAGCCCAAAGGCGTAATCCTAAGGAAACATTGCGCGTCGATTACCGATACCGTAAGGCGACTTTTTTCCGGGCTGCAAATGTATAGCGGCAGGCGACACCGAACCCTTAAATGAAAATGCCCGCAACAAGTGCGGGCATTTTCGTTAGCGCTGGGTGGCTCAGCCGGCGAAGTTCTTCGCGACGAATTCCCAGTTGACCAGGTTCCAGAACGCTTCGACGAACTTCGGACGAGCGTTGCGGTAGTCGATGTAGTAGGCGTGTTCCCAGACGTCACAGGTCAGCAGTGGCTTGTCACCTGCGGTCATCGGGTTGCCGGCACCGATGGTGCTTGCCAGGCCGAGGCTGCCGTCGGACTTCTTCACCAGCCAGGCCCAGCCGGAGCCGAAGGTGCCGATGGCGGTCTTGGTGAACTCTTCCTTGAACTTGTCGAACGAGCCGAAGGATGCGTTGATGGCATCGGCCAGCGCGCCAGTCGGCTGACCACCGGCGTTCGGCGCCAGGCAGTTCCAGAAAAAGGTGTGGTTCCAGACCTGAGCGGCATTGTTGAAGATGCCACCGGAAGAGGTCTTGATGATGCTTTCCAGATCCTTGCCTTCGAACTCGGTGCCCGGGATCAGGTTGTTCAGATTGGTCACGTAAGCAGCGTGGTGCTTGTCGTGGTGAAACTCGAGCGTCTCGGCGGACATGTGCGGCTCGAGAGCGTTCTTTTCGTACGGCAGCGGCGGCAATTCGAAAGCCATGATGTATCTCCTACTCAGGTGTCGAGGATTGATGCGGCCAGCTGGAAGGAGCGTGCGAGGCGTGCCGGCGATACCGGTGAGCAGGAGCGAATGTGCGTCCCACCCTGGCCTCTGTCGTTCCCTTCGCTCGCTACATGCTTGCGCAATCTCTGGCCGTTCACGGTCGGCCGAACAGACAGACTGAAGCCTTCCGCTCCATGTCTGCGAGCCAGCGATCATAGCACCCGACCTGCGGCAAAACCACGCGGCAACTGTATGGAATATAGGTTCCAGAGGGGTTGGCGAGGCGAAGCAGCGGATGCAAACAACTGGCTGCGCCTTGCGTGGACCGCGCCGTCGGGCTGGGCGTTCCTTGCGACCTGCAAAAATGGCGCGCGGCCGGTTGTCGCGCGCCAGGGCGTCAGCTGGCGAATGCGAGCTGTGCGGCAATCGCGAACATCATGGCGGCGACGCCGAGGTCGATCAGGCGCCAGGTCAGCGGGCGGGCAAGCCAGGGTGCAAGCCAGGCGCCACCGAGCGCCAGGGTCATGAACCACAGGGTCGATGCACTGGCAGCGCCCAGTGTGTAGGCGCCTGGCTCGGGCTGCTGTGCGCCGAGTGAGCCGATCAGTACCACTGTATCGAGATAGACGTGCGGATTGAGCAACGTCACCGCCAGCGCGGCCAACAGCACCGCACGCAGCGGTCGCGGCTGCGCATCAGCGCTGCGCAGGCTCTGTGGCTTGAACGCGCGACGCAGCGCCAGGGTACCGTACCAGAGCAGGAAGGCGACGCCGCCCCAGCGGGTGATCTCCAGCAGTAGCGGGTTGTCCGCCAGCACCGCTGCCAGTCCGAATACACCGACGCTGACCAACAGTACGTCACAGACGATGCACAGCGCCGCCACCGGCAGATGGTGCTCCCGGCGCAGGCTTTGCGCGAGCACGAACGCATTCTGCGCGCCGATCGCCATGATCAGCCCCGCCGCGACCAGAAGGCCGTTGATATAGCTTTGCCAGATTGCATTCATGCCGCACGCCTCGTCTGATTTACTGGTGAGTCTGGGCAGCGGGGCGTTATAAGAGAAACAAATTCTCTTCAGGGTGCATTAGGAATACTGATGTTCGATTACAAATTACTCGCGGCGCTTGCGGCGGTTGTCGAGCAGGCGGGTTTCGAACGAGCCGCGCAGGCGTTGGGGCTTTCGCAATCGGCCATATCCCAGCGGATCAAATTACTTGAGGCGCGCGTCGGCCAGCCGGTGCTGCTGCGCGATACGCCGCCCCGGCCGACCGAGCTGGGTCAACGATTGCTCAACCATGTGCAGCAGGTGCGCTTGCTCGAGCGGGACCTGCAAGGGCAGGTCCCGGCGCTGGACGAAAATCGCCTGCCCGAGCGATTGCGTATTGCCCTGAATGCCGACAGCCTGGCGACCTGGTGGGCGGGCGCGGTGGCGTCGTTCTGCGCCGAGCATCGGGTGCTGCTCGATCATGTGGTGGAAGACCAGGCGGTCGGGCTCAAGCGCATGCGCGCTGGCGAGGTCGCAGCCTGCGTGTGCGCGGCGGAACGGCCGCTGGCAGGTGCGCGCAGTCAGTTTCTTGGGGCGATGCGCTATCGCGCGCTGGCCAGTCCGGTCTTTGTCAGTCGGCATTTCCAGCCACCGGCAGCCGCTGCGGATCTGGCTCGGGTGCCTGCCGTGGTCTTCGGCCCGGATGACCAGCTGCAACACCGCTACATGGCAGCAGTCGGCGGGGGAGAGGCGTTCGTCCATCACCTCTGCCCGTCGTCCGAAGGTTTCGTACGCCTGCTGCAGAGCGGGCTTGGCTGGGGGTTGGTGCCGGAGTTACAGGTGCGCGGCGAACTTGCGCGCGGGGAATTGGTCGATGTGCTGTCCGGACCGCCGATCGACGTGCCTTTGTATTGGCATCACTGGCGTAATGGCGGGCAATTGCTCGACGAGCTGACCCGGCATCTGGTGCGTTGCGCCAGCGACTGGTTACTGGTTGATTGAGCGCTCAGGCGAGTACGCGCTGGCCTCGGTAAATGCGTACCGTGGCGCCGCTGCTGGCCGCGCGTGGTGGAGGTGGTGCCGGCAACCGATCACTGAACGCGGCGAGCTGGCGTCCGAGTTCGCGGGTCAGCTCATCGTTGGAGTTCATGCACCCGGCAAGCATTGCCGTAACCGCATCCGGTTGGTCGAGATGGATGTCGAGTTGCTGCTCATCGCGAAGTCTGCGTCGCAGGCTGCGCATGCAGTCGATAACCGCCTTGTTCAGCTCCATGCTGTGTTCCTCGTGAATTGCCCTAAGGCCCAACATCCCTGTCGGAAGTGTCTATCCGCTGGCAAGAGAGACAGAGCAAGTGGCGTACCAATTTCCGGCGTCGCTGCGCGGTTTTTGCATCTGGCAGGCGAAGCGCCCGGCTGGCGAGGCCTGCAGACTGCCCGTCGGCGATGGTCACCGCTGTGGTGCCTGTTCGCGGGCCTGCCGAGTGCGCCATTCGATGCACCGTGATACGTATCACAAGCGGCGCACTGCTCTACCACGGTGCATCTGCTCCACCGGCGCGCCGTCACTGATGGGCACGCCCTGAATCGTTATACTGCGCGCTGTATTTCGCACCGCGCCATTGAAGGTACCCCATGCGCAACGATGCTCACGACGAACTGGACAACATTCCCAGCCTGACCGCAGGCCGTGACCGCGTGGAGCCCTATCCGGCGCCGGATCTCGAGCCGATCCGCAGAACCGCCGATGAGCCTGTGGATGACGGGCGCTCCCGCCAGAAACGTCGCCCTGCAAGCACTGCTGGCAAGGTGAGCACGGCGCCGCTGTGGGTCATGGTGCTGGCCTTGCTCCTCAGCCTTGGCGCGCTCGGCTGGTGGAGTTATCAGAAGATCGCCATGCTGGAAATGCAGCTGGTCGCCACCCAGGAAAGCTTCGCGCGTATCAGTGAGGATGCCGCGGGACGACTGCAGGACATCAGCGGGAAAGTCGTTGCGACCGAGTCCAATGTGACTACGGAAAGCGAGGCGGTGAAACTGCGCATCAAGCAGCTTGAGCAACAGGCCATCGATCTTGACCGCAAGCAGCAGGCCTTTGCTACCGAACAGCAGAGTCTGACTGGCAAACAGGGCAATCAGGATCGGCGCATGGACGAGCAGGGCAAGCGCCTCGAGCAGCTGGGTGCCGACCTGCAGGCTCAGCAGGGGAGTACTGCGACACTGGCAGAGAGCGTCAAGGCGTTGGGCAGCGAGCAGGCTTCACTCAAAACGACCCTGGACGAGCAGGGCAAGCTGGCCGGACGGGTCGACAGCCTGAGCAAGGACATCGCGGCGCTGAAGCAGGGCGGTAACCAGAGTCAGGCGATCAGCCGGCTGGAGCAGGACATCCTGGTGCTGCGCAGCGAGCTGGACAATCGGCCGGCGCCCGCGCCAAACGCGATCAACACCGCCGAGTTCGACTCCTTCCGGGCTCAGGTCACCCGCACCATCAATTCCATGCAGGGGCAGATCGCCAATCTGCAAGGTCAGCTCGACGGACGTTAACCGCGTAAGAGCCGCCGCGCGTATTCGCGACGGCGGCCTTTGCGTCCTTCGAGCTTTACAGGTCCCAGGCCAGTGACAGCCCCACTCCGTGGTCGCGGTTATCGTTGCCGCGGTAATGGTAGTTGGCGCGCAGCGCCAGACCGGGCGTCAGGCGGTGCGTCAGGCCCACGCTGAAGCGCGTCTGGTCGCCGGTCGGTACCGCGCCCGGCAGCTCGAAGCTGTTGCCCGACACGCTGTTCAGCGACATGCGCAGGTCACGCCGATCCTCGTCCTCGCGCTCCACCTCCCGCGCCACCTCGCCGAATAGCCGCGTGCGTTCGCTCAGCGCATAGTCGCCGAACAGGCCGAGTGAGAGGCGCAGCGAATCCAGTTCCTGATCGTCATAGCTCAATGCAGTGGAGCGCTCGCCCTGCTCGCTGTAACCGTCGACTTCGACCTTCTGATAGCTGGCACCGACGAATGGGCCGAACTGGAGTTGATCGCCTGGCTGCATCAGGTTGAAGCCAGCCTTCGCCGCCGCGCCCCATAGCGTGCCTTCGGTGTCACCCTTTTCCGTGCGCTCGCTGATGCCAAGGGCGAACGTACGCTTGAGGTCGTGGTAGTCCAGATACCCGGCGCTGAGGCTGAAGTCGGCGAACAGACGCTGGTGCTCGTAACGGGCGAAGGCCGTGGCCAGGTAGCTGCGCATGTCGTACTCGGAGTCGTTTCTGCCCAGTTCCAGCGAGTTTTCCGCCAGGCCCAGGCTGACGCCGGTCAGCCACGTCTCACTCAAACGCTGGGTAACACCAACCGACAGACTCAGGCCGCTACCGTCACCGCCACCGTAACCGTCGTACTCAGGCCGGTTGTAACCACCCTGGACGAAGGTGCGCCAGGCGCCGACCGCCTGCCAGTCGCCGCGCCGCGCAGACAGTTCGTTGTCCAGTTGCTGCAGGTGAGCGCGCAGTGCCGAGCGGCCCATTTCCGGTAGCAGGGATACTTCCCAGGGCGCGGAAATGATCGAGTACAGGTAGTCGGCGCTGATCTGATGAACAGCGGTTGTTGGATGGACGGCGTCGTTGAACAGCAGGCGGCTAGGATCAGGTGCTGTGCCGCCGAGGCTGTAGGTCGGGTCCGGCAGGCAGGTGCCGCCCGACGCATCGAAACACACGGCTGTCTGCGCCACGTTGGGGTCGAAGCCGAAGGCGGCCAGGTCAGCACGTACCTCGGCCAGCAACAGGCGGTTGTTCACCAGCACGTAGTTGCCACCCTGGGCTTGCAGCTGGCTCGCCAGCTCGGTGTTGAACTGGTCGCTCAGAAAGTTGAATGTGGCGGCCTGGCCAGTGATGAAGCCCAGTGGCGTGGTGCCGACGTCCGGCAGATCGGAGACGATGATGTAGCGCGCGCCCGCGGCCTGTAGTGCAGCGACGCCAGCCACCAGATTACCGGCGGCGTCAGCCATCGTGACCGGGTTGGTGCCGAGCTGGAAGATGTCGTTACCGCCGCCGTTCAGGTAGTAGAGAGCATTGCTGTCGACGCGCGGGTTCTCGACCAGATAGCCGGGCCGGGTCCGGGTAGAGCCGCCCGCGGAAACGGTTGAGTCGAGGGTGATCGAATCGAGAATCTGGTCGGTGCGGTAACCGCCGACGGCATAGTTGGTGCCGTCCGGATTGCCTGTGAGGACTGCCGGTAACAGCGGCGTGGAGGGTAACGATTGAAGGCCCAGCATGCTCGCCAGGCGTTGCGTGCCGACCTCGCCGATATATTCGCCGGCACCGTAGGTAGGGCCGGTGCGGTTGGTGAAGCGCAGACCTCCTGTAGGGTTGCCCCCGAGTGTCGGGCTTTGCAGGTCGGGAAAGTTGCCAGCATCGCTCAGCGAGTCGCCGAACACGACGAACTGACTGAACGGGCCGTCATTGGCGATGGCCGCGTCTGTCGCGCAGGTGAGTAGAACGGCTGCCGCAAGCGGTTTGAGGGCGCTCTGCACGGGTAACTCCTTATTGTTCTTTTAGTTTGGATGCATCGCTCGCACATGCGCGGGCGATCCGGCCACGCTATTGGGAGCCGCCAGCGGGTATAAGCGCCCAAAAGGGCGATTTTTCCGAACGGTAGATCGTTCTTAGGAGTTATTTGCAGCTTCGATTTCATTGTCCTGGCTCAAGGGTTGTTGGTGGCCAACTGATACCATTCGCCGCGCTTGCGCTTCTGTGGACGTCCGATGCACCGGCGAACGGTGATCTTCTTTGAGACGGATATGAAAGCAGCCGGCGGCGTCCGAACCGCCGGTTGTAAAGAAACCTTCCCTGCCTGGGAGCACAATAATAAATGCCATCGATTCTCGACCTGCTGCGCAGTCGCCTGAGCTCGTTGCTGCCCAGCGAGCTCAAGCCCAGCGAGCTTCGCCATCTGCTGAGCCCGCGACGCCATCCACTGCTGCTCTGCCAGCGCCGCGCGACCCTGATTGTCAACCGCGTTCGCCTGTTCGCCTTTCTTTTCGCAGTGCTCACCCCGCTGTGGAGTTTGATCGATCTGATGGTGTTCGAGCCCAAGCTGTGGGCGGCGCTGGCCGGTTTTCGGATGATGGCGTGCCTGGCGTTCACCTGCCTGCTGCTGTTCTACCGTCCGAGCGGCAATCTGCTGGACGCCTATCGGGCGATCGCGATCCTGTTCGCCATTCCGACCATCTTCTACATCGCCTCGCATACCTTGCTCGGCAGCTATCAACTGGCGCAGTTCTCTGCCGTGGTCGGCGCCGGCTACGCCTTTCTACCATTCGTGCTGATGGCCGGGCTGACCATTTTCCCGCTGACCCTGGTGGAGAATCTGGTGCTCTCCAGCCTGTTGCTGCTGGCCCAGGCGCTGGCTGGCTATCTCAGCTGGGCGACGCTGAACTGGCCGTCGTTCGCCGGTGCCTTCTGGCTGTTGATCCTGATCGCCGGCGTCGCCAGCCTGGCCAGCATGAGCCAGCTGGCGTTCATGTTCGCGCTGGTGCGCCAGGCCATCCGCGACCCGCTCACCGGGGTTTTCTCCCGCGGCAGCGGAGAGGAGATCCTCCGGTTGCAGTGGGACAGCGCACAGCGCAAGGATGGTCCGCTGGCGCTGGCTTTCATCGACCTCGACCACTTCAAGTCGATCAACGACAACCATGGCCATGAGTCCGGCGATCAGGTCCTGCGCGAGGCGGCCAGGCGTCTGGTGGCGACGCTGCGAGGCTCCGACAGCCTGCTGCGCTGGGGCGGCGAGGAGTTCCTGCTGATCATGCCGGAGACCGACATGCAGCAGGCGCACATGGCGCTCGAGCGCATCATTGGCCAGGGCCTCGGCGTGCGGCCGGACGGTGCGCCGCTAACGGCGAGCATCGGGTTGGCCGAGCGCCGTTGCGATCAGGTCGCGGACTACCGTGACCTGCTGGAGCTGGCGGATAAGCGCATGTACTGCGCCAAGACGAGCGGGCGCAATCGCCTCTGCGCCATGGAGCCGGAGGCTGTGCAGCCGCCCCGGGCATTCGCCGTGGGAGGCTAGTCGTCAGCCATTGGCCAAGCCGAAGACGTGCCGCATGTAGCTGACGAATGCCTCATCGCGGCACATGGTCTTGCCCGGCGAGTCGGAAATCTTCGCCACTGGCTGGCCATTGCAGGCGGTCATCTTGATGACCATGTTGGTCGGCTCCACGCCTGGGATGTCGCAGGTCAGTCCGGTGCCGATGCCGAAACTCGGATTGCTGCGCCCGATCAGCGCGCGATGGAGTTCCAGCGCTCTGGCCAGGTCCAGGCCATCGGAGAAGATCAGCTGGCGGGTTTTCGGATCGATACCCAGGCGCTGGTAATGCGCGATGGCCTTCTCTGCCCACAGCAGAGGGTCGCCAGAGTCATGACGCAGGCCGTCGAACAGCTTGGCGAAGTACAGATCGAAATCGCGCAGGAAAGCATCCATGGTGATGCAGTCGGTGAGCGCGATGCCCAATGCCCCACGATATTCGCGAACCCAGCAGTCCAGCGCCGCAACCTGGCTGTCGATCAGCCGCGGGCCGAGTTGCTGGTGCGCCATGATCCACTCATGGGCCATGGTGCCCATCGGCTTCACATTCCGCGTGCGTGCCAGATGCACATTGCTGGTACCGGCGAACCGGCCGGGAAAATCGCATTGCAGTCGGTCCACCACCATCGCCTGTACGGCAAAGGAGAAACGACGGCGTGTGCCGAAGTCCGCCAGGGTGAAGCTGGCCAGTTCGTCGCTGCTGGCCTGGCCGCGTAGCCAGTGCAGCTTCTCATTCAGCCGGTCGCGCGCTTGGGCCAGCGTCACCGCCGGGTAGCGCGCACGGTTGCGCACCTCGCTGACAATGGCGAGCAGCGGCACTTCGAACAGGATCACATGAAGCCAGGGGCCGCGCAGGTGCATCACCAGCTCGCCGTCCTCGATGCTCACCTGCAGATAACGCAGATCGAAACGGAACAAACCGAGGAAGCGGATGAAGTCGGGCTGCATGTAGGGGATACGCTCGAGGTAGGCCAGCTCCTCGGTTGTCATCTGCAGCTCGGCAAGCGCCTCGATCTGCTGGCGGATCTCGTCGAGGTAGGGCGTCAGGTCCTCACCGGAGCGGCTGCGGAATGCCCACTCCACCTCCGCGTTCGGATAGTGATGCAGCACCGCCTGCATCATGGTGAGCTTGTAGAAATCGGTATCCAGCAGGCTCTGGACGATTCGTTCGGAAAAGGCGCTGCTGTTCATCGACCGCTCCAGCTTGAAATGCCTGTCGATGATATCGACAAACGGCAAGGGATGCAGGTCATCGTTATAAGTTGGGAATGAATAAAATAACCGCAGATGTCAGCTTCTGCCTGGCCGTCGCTTTGCGCAAACGGCTTATAAATATAATTCTGCCGGCTATATATCGTTCGGATAGCAATATCGCATTACTTTGCAATTTCGTTTTTTGATTATTCGCTTAAAGGATTGAATGGAGAAATGAAGAAGGGCAGGGCCGTACGGCGCCTGCCCTTCTTCATTTCTTCAGATTTTAGCTGCTGCGGCCACCGCCGTGGCTGTTCTGGCCACCCTTGCGGCCGGCCTCGGAGGCCTTCTCGCGGTCGTTGGCGAAGTTGCCGCCGCTGTTGTGACCACCCTTGCGGCCGGCCTCGGAAGCTTTCTCTCGATCGTTGGCGAAGTTGCCAGGATTACTATTTGCCATGTGTTTTTCTCCTCAATTGGATAGACACGTTCACAAACGGCTGAAAGAGAGAGATCAATCAGCCTCACAGTGTCAGAGGAAGACTTCAGACAAGAGTTTCGGTGAATTCAAAAGTGTAGACGAATGGTTTTCCCCATGTTGCGTATGACTATGGCGGACTGAAATTACAGGCGAAGCGGCAAAGTTGCAGGAACGAATTACGATTATCCGAGTGCGGACTTATCCAACCGCGCCTCAGGCCGCAAGTTTCGTCTTGCGCTCGGCCAGAAGGCGCATCACGTAGCCGATCTTCAGCGCCGTGGGGCCGAGGATGACCAGCGCATGGGCCGCGATGATGCTGCCCATCGCCAGATGTCGATCGAACAGGTAGGCGCCGCTGATGCCCAGCAGCAGGAGCAGTATGCCTGCGACCATGAGCGCATTTGCGGCGCCCATCAGGCGTTGTGGAGAAGCTGAGTGATAAAGCATGACTGAATCTCCTTCGGGGAGAGGCTCGCGCCGGGCGAGCCTCCGAATGGATCAATCGAGTGCCGAAGCGGGTCCGAAGAACTCGTAGCGGGTTTGCTGTTCCGGCACACCGAGTGACTTCAGCTGGCGGCGGACGGCAGCCATGAAGGGTTTCGGCCCGAGGAAATAGGCGTCCACGTCACGGTCTTCCGGTAGCCACCTGCCAAGCTGTTGCTCGGTCAGGCGGCCAACGGCATCCGGCGCGGCATCTGCGCCGTCGTGCTCCTCATAGCAGTAGAAACGCTTGAGCTGGGCGTGACGCTCGGCCAGCGCGTCCACGCTGCGGCGGAACGCATGCACGCCGGCATTGCGCGCGCAGTGGATGAAGTGCACCGGTCGTGCGCTGGCCAGAGCCTGTTCCAGCATCGCCAGGGTAGGCGTGATACCGACGCCGCCGCTGATCAGCACCAGGGGCTTGTCGCCCGGTTCGAGGGTGAACTCGCCAGCCGGCGCGAACAGCTCCAGCACGGCACCTTCGGGCATGGCATGCAGCGCGTTCGAGGCGACGCCGCCGGGCTCGCGCTTGACGCTGATGCGGTATTCGCTGCCATTGCTGGCGGCGGACAGCGAGTAGTTGCGGCGCACCTCCTTGCCGTCGACCTCCAGGCGCAGGCCGATGTACTGGCCGGGCAGAAAGTCCATCAACGCGCCGCCATCTTCCGGCTGCAGGTGAAAGGAGGTGATCTCTGCGCTTTCGACGGTCTTGCGCGCAATGCGAAAACGCCGCGCCCCCCGCCAGCCACCATCCGCCTCGGCCTTGGTCTGGTAGAGATTCTCCTCCTGACCGATAAGGATGTTGGCGAGTTGCTGATAGGCGGCGCCCCAGGCGTCGATCACGGCGTCGGTAGCGATCTCGTCGCCGAGCACTTCGCGGATCGCCCGCAGCAGGCAGGAGCCAACCAGCGGGTAATGCTCGGGCAGTACCTGCAGCGCGACATGCTTGTTGATGATCTGAGCGACCAGCGGGCCGAGGGCGTCGAGGCGGTCGATGTGTTTGGCATACATCAGCACGCCGTTGGCCAGTGCACGCGGCTGTTCACCGCTGGCCTGGTGGGCCTGATTGAACAGCGGGCGCACTTCGGGATGTTCACTGAGCAGTAGGTTGTAGAAATGGGTGGTCAAGGCCTCGCCGCCGCTTTCCAGCAGCGGCACGGTGGCTCTGATAAGGGCAGTCTGTTCAGCGCAAAGCATTGCTAACTCCTCTGATGGGAAAGTCGTCCTGTATTCCGGGGCGAACACGAAACGTTCTGCCATAGAGGCTTTCAACAATCGTTCCAGGTCGAAAATTGACTTGAATCAAGGTTTCCACGATGTGCGAGGTAAAAAGAACCTTGGCTTTCCATGGTGATATGGACCTTAAAGGGTCTAAATCACCTTGGCGGTGACGATCGAACCTCGCCCGCTGGCAGCTTTCTTACTAGGGGCAATCCGCGATATTTCATTCAACAGCAGGAGAGAGGGCCATGGAGATCTACCACATCACCCACGAAGATGACCGCTGGGTGCTACGCGAAGAAGGCGATCAGCGCGCGTTGCTCGAAGCCGGGAATCGACAGGACATTCTCGATGAGACGCGCGACTACATGAAGCTGCGTACTGCGCTGGTGAACGTCCACGGCGACGACGGCAGCATCGAGGAGGAGCATCGCTACCCGCAGGAGCAGAACCCGCTGGAGACCAAGGGCTGACCGCTTGGCCATTGTGCGCTGGGTGGGCTGCCAACCTAGTCGAGGACTTCGATACGCAGCGTGTTGGTGGTGCCAGGTTGGCCGAGCGGCACGCCAGCGGTGATCAGCACCGTGTCACCACTGCCGGCCATGCCCTGGGCGCGCGCCAGCTCGAGGGCGTGGCTGCTGACCTGCTCCATATCGCGCATCGGTGCATCCACCACCGAATACACGCCCCAGGCCACCGTGAGCTTGCGCGCGGTGGCGGTGCTCGGCGTCAGGCTTAGGATCGGCGTGGCCGGGCGCTCGCGCGAGGCTCGCAGGCTGGAGCGGCCTGATTCGGTGTAATTGACCAGCACCGCAATCGGCAGGATGCCACTGATGCGGCGGATTGCGCAGCTGATGGCATCCGGCAGCGTTGCCTCGGCATTCGGTCGGTGCACATCGAGCTGGGCCTGGAAATCCGGGCCGCCTTCGACCTGGCGGATGATCTTGCTCATCATGCTCACCGCTTCCAGCGGGTAGTCGCCCGAAGCGGTTTCCGCCGACAGCATCACCGCGTCTGCACCCTCGGCGACCGCGTTGGCCACGTCGGTGACCTCGGCGCGCGTCGGCGCCGGGGCGAAGCGCATGGATTCGAGCATCTGCGTCGCCACCACCACCGGGCGGCCGAGCTGGCGGCAGATGCGCACGATGTTCTTCTGAATGCGTGGCACATTCTCCGGCGGCACCTCCACGCCGAGGTCGCCACGCGCGACCATGATCGCGTCGGACAGCCGCGCGATCTCGCGCAGGTGCTGCACCGCCGAAGGTTTCTCGATCTTGGCCATGAGGAAGGCGCGCTCACCGATCAGCTTGCGCGCCTCGTGTATGTCCTGTGGGCGCTGGACGAAGGACAGGGCCACCCAATCCACGCCCAGTTCAAGGCCGAAAGCCAGGTCGCGGCGATCCTTCTCCGTCAGCGGGCTAAGCTCCAGCACTGCTTCCGGCACGTTGACGCCCTTGCGGTCGGACAGCTCGCCGCCGGCGACCACGCGGGTTTCGATGGCATCGCTGTGGCGCGCGGTGACCGTCAGACGCAGGCGGCCATCGTCGATCAGCAGCTGCATGCCGGGTTCCAGCGCGGCGATGATTTCCGGGTGCGGCAGGTTGACCCGCTGTCTGTCGCCCGGTGTCGGGTCCAGATCCAGGCGAAAGGCCTGGTCGCGTTCCAGGCGTACCTTGCCCTCGGCGAAGCGGCCGACCCTGAGCTTGGGCCCTTGCAGGTCCATGAGGATGCCGATCGGTTGGTTCAGCTCACGTTCCACCTCGCGAATCCAGGCGAAGCGCTTGGCATGGTCGGCGTGCTCGCCATGGCTGAAGTTCAGGCGGAACAGGTTGACCCCTGCCGCGACCAGCGCCCGTACATCATCGATGCTGCGGGTGGTGGGGCCGAGGGTGGCAAGTATCTTGACCTTCTTGTCGGGTTTCATGGCGGGCTCGCTGGCAGGTGAGCGTCCTCGGTCTAGGCCGAGGGCGGCAGAATCAGGATGGCGCGGAAATCGTTGACGTTGGTACGCGTCGGACCGGTAACGATCAGGCTGTCCAGCGCGGCGAAGTAGCCATAGCCGTCGTTGTTGGCCAGCGCATCGGCGGCACGCAGGCCCTGTGCTTCGGCGCGCGCGAAGCTGTCCGGGGTCATCAGTGCGCCGGCGTTGTCCTCGGAACCGTCGATGCCATCGGTGTCGCCGGCCAGGGCGTATACACCGGGCAGGCCTTGCAGGCTTTCGGTGAGGGCAAGCAGGAATTCGGCGTTGCGTCCGCCACGGCCGATGCCGCGCACGGTCACCGTGGTCTCGCCGCCGGAGAGAATTACGCAGGGCGCGGCGATCGGCTGGCCGTGCAGCACCACCTGGCGTGCAATGCCGGCATGCACCTTGGCCACCTCACGCGCTTCGCCTTCCAGGTCGCCGAGGATCAACGGGGTGATACCGGCGGAACGGGCTACTTCGGCTGCCGCATCGAGCGACTGCTGCGGCGTGGCGATTAGCTGGAAGTGGCTGCGCGAGAGCATCGGGTCGCCCGGCTTGAGGGTTTCCGAGCGCGGGTCTTCGAGCCAGGCGCGCACGTTGGCCGGCACCTTGATGTGGTAGCGCTCGAGGATCTCCAGTGCTTGCGCCGATGTGGTCGGATCGGCGACGGTCGGGCCGGAGGCGATCACCGTGGCTTCGTCGCCGGGCACGTCGGAAATCGCATAGGTGTATACGCTCGCCGGCCAGCAGGCCCTGGCCAGGCGGCCGCCCTTGATCGCCGAGAGATGCTTGCGCACGCAGTTCATCTCGCCGATGTGCGCGCCGGAACGCAGCAGCGCCTTGTTGATCGCCTGCTTGTCGGCCAGAGAGATGCCCTCGGCTGGCAGTGCCAACAGCGAGGAACCGCCGCCGGAAAGCAGGAAGATCACCCGGTCGCTTTCCTCGAGGTTGCTGACCAGCTCCAGTACGCGGCGTGCGACGCGCTCGCCGGCATCGTCCGGCACCGGGTGTGCGGCCTCCACCACCTCGATGCGGCGGCAGTCGGCGTGATGTTCATAGCGGGTCACCACCAGGCCGGAGAGTTCGCCTTCCCAGACCTGCTCAATGGCTTCGGCCATGGCCGCAGCCGCCTTGCCGGCGCCGATGACGATGGCTCGGCCGCTGCGGTCTTCGGGCAGATGGTCGGCGAGCACATGGCGCGGATGGGCGGCCTCGATGGCGCTATCGAACAGCTGGCGCAGCAGGGCTTGGGGATCGATGGGCATCTCTGGCTCCTTGGGTCTTTTTGCAGAGGCCGATTGCAGACCTTAGGGCTCGGCAATGCAAGCGCTAAGGGTTGAAATCGACCCGCCCGGCAGTCGGGCCGTGACTCCTTGTGCCGGGCGAATCGAAAAGGTGCCGTCCGCAGACGGCGGTTGCTGTGCAGGCGCGCGGGGCCCTGGTCGTGGGGGAGACGCGATGATTCCGACCCCGCGTACCTGCACACCAACCCTTTGAGCATCACTGGTGCCGAGCGTTGCGCTGACCCCACCACCTGGTCTGTCTGTCCCTGAAGGTGGGGGCGCAGGCCCGACTCAGTGCGCTCGAAGGCTTTACTCCTTGCGGATCGAGAAATTGGCCATGTGCTCCAGGCCCTTGATCAGTGCCGAGTGGTCCCAGCCGCTGCCGCCGATGGCTGCGCAGGTGCTGAACACCTGCTGGGCGTTGGCGGTGTTGGGCAGGTTGAGGCCCAGCTCGCGGGCGCCGGCCAGGGCGAGGTTGAGGTCCTTCTGGTGCAGGCTGATGCGGAAGCCCGGATCGAAGGTGCCCTTGATCATGCGCTCGCCGTGCACTTCGAGAATCTTCGAGCCGGCAAAGCCGCCCATTAGCGCCTCGCGCACCTTGGCCGGGTCGGCGCCATTCTTCGCGGCGAACAGCAGGGCCTCAGCGACCGCCTGAATGTTCAGCGCGACGATGATCTGGTTGGCCACCTTGGCGGTCTGGCCGTCGCCGTTCTCGCCGACGCGGGTGATGTTCTTGCCCATCGCCTGGAACAGCGGCAGGGCGCGCTCGAAGGCCGCTTCGCTGCCGCCGGCCATGATCGACAGGCTGCCGGCCTTGGCGCCGACCTCACCGCCGGATACCGGGGCGTCGAGGTACTCGGCGCCGCTCGCCTTGATCTTCTCGGCGAACTGCTTGGTGGCGCTGGGGGAGATCGAACTCATGTCGATCACCACCTTGCCCGGGCCGACGCCAGCGGCGATGCCCTGGTCGCGGAACAGCACGTCTTCAACCTGCGGGGTATCCGGCACCATGACGATGGTGAACTCGGCCTCCTGCCCGACTTCCTGCGGGGTGGCCAGGGCGATGGCGCCGGCCTGCACCAGGTCGGCGGGTGCCTTGTCATGATGTTCGGAAAGGAATATCTGGTGGCCTGCGTTCTGCAGGTTGCTTGCCATGGGTTTGCCCATGATTCCGGTGCCGATAAATCCGATCTTAGCCATGGTCGTTTCTCCTCAAATTCTGTTCGGGTCAGATGGCGTTGTGTGTCTTCAGCCAGGCGAGGCCTTCGGCGGTGCTGGTGGCCGGCTTGTACTCGCAGCCGACCCAGCCCTGGTAGCCGATGCGATCCAGATGCTCGAACAGGAAGCGATAGTTGATCTCGCCGGTGCCCGGCTCGTTACGCCCGGGGTTGTCCGCCAGCTGGATATGGTTGATGGCCGCCAGGTTGTTCTCGATGGTCCGCGCCAGGTCTCCCTCCATGATCTGCATGTGGTAGATGTCGTACTGCAGGAACAGGTTGGCGTGACCGACCTTGCCGCGAATCTCCTGCGCCTGAGAGGTGTTGTTGAGGAAGAAGCGCGGGATGTCGCGAGTGTTGATCATCTCCATTACCAGGCGAATGCCGGCTTCCTCGAGCTTCTGCGCGGCGTAGCGCAGGTTTTCGATAAAGGTCATTTCCAGCTGGCCGAGGTCGGCGCCACGCGGAGCAATGCCGGCCAGGCAGTTGACCTGGGTGTTGCCCAGCACCTTGGCGTAGGCGATGGCCTGGTCCACGCCGGCGCGGAATTCCTCGACCCGCTCCGGCAGGATGGCGATGCCGCGCTCGCCACCGGCCCAGTCGCCGGCCGGCAGGTTGAATAGCACCTGGGTCAGCTGGTTGGCGTCCAGCCGGGCCTTGATCTCCTCGGCCGGGTAGTCGTAGGGGAACAGGTATTCGACGCCGGTAAAGCCGGCTTCGGCAGCGGCGGCAAAGCGGTCAAGGAAATCGACCTCGGTGAACAGCATGGACAGATTGGCGGCAAAGCGGGGCATGGTTCTCTCTCCTGATCTGTAGGGATCAAATTCGGTTCTGCATTGCGGTGGTGTGGTGACCACCCTGGTTGTTACGTTGCGGTGGATATGCTTCGCATATCCACCCTACGGTTGCTTCGGTGCCCGTCGCTGATAACTGCGGCGGCCGGTAGGACGGGTGGCCGCCCCGTGGAAGACGCGAAGCGTCTTCCACGCGGTTGTGGTTACGGGCGAATCAGTCCAACAGCCCAACCGCCGTCGGCGCGTCTTCCCGGCCTGCGGCCAGCGCCTCGAACTCGTTGATTGCGTCGATCTCGGTGCCCATGGCGATGTTGGTCACCCGCTCGAGGATCACCTCGATCACCACCGGCACCTGATGCTCGGCCATCCAGGCCTGGGCCTGTTCGATGGCCGGGCGCAGGTCTTCCTGCTTGAACACGCGCAGTGCTTTGCAGCCCAGCCCCTCGACCACCGCGACGTGATCGACGCCGTAGCCTTCCATGCCGCTCTGGTCGGCATTGATGTTCTCGAAACCGAGCTGCACGCAGTAATCCATCTCGAAACCGCGCTGCGACTGGCGGATCAGCCCGAGGTAGGCGTTGTTCACCAGGATGTGGATGTAGGGCAGCTTGAACTGCGCGCCCACGGCCAGTTCCTCGATCATGAACTGGAAGTCATAGTCACCCGAAAGCGCCACTACTTTGCGCGCCGGGTCCGCGGCAACCACGCCGAGCGCTGCCGGAATGGTCCAGCCGAGCGGGCCGGCCTGGCCGCAATTGATCCAGTGGCGCGGCTGGTAAACGTGCAGGAACTGCGCGGCGGCGATCTGCGACAGGCCGATGGTGCTGACGTAGCAGGTGTCCTTGCCGAATGCGTTGTTCATGCACTGGTACACGCGCTGCGGCTTCATCGGCACGCTGTCGAAGTTGGTCTTGCGCAACATTGTGCGTTTGCGTTCCAGGCAGTCGGCGGCCCAGGCGCGGCGATCCGGCAGACGACCTTCGGCCTTGCGCTGCCTCGCAACCTCGACAAACAACTCGAGCGCGGCACGGGCGTCGGAGACGATTCCGTAGTCCGGCGCGAATACCCGGCCGATCTGGGTCGGCTCGATGTCGACGTGAACGAAGGTGCGGCCCTTGGTATAGGTTTCCACCGAGCCGGTGTGGCGGTTGGCCCAGCGGTTGCCGATGCCGAGCACGAAGTCGGATTCCAGCATCGTCGCGTTGCCGTAGCGGTGGCTGGTCTGCAGGCCGCACATGCCGGCCATCAGCGGGTGGTCGTCGGGGATCGAGCCCCAGCCCATCAGCGTCGGGATCACCGGCACGCCCACGGTCTCGGCGAACTCCACCAGCAAGGTTTCTGCCGCGGCGTTGTAGATGCCGCCGCCGGCGACGATCAGCGGGCGCTCGGCGGCGCAGAGCATGTCGATGGCCTTCTCGATCTGCTTGCGGGTCGCCGCCGGCTTGTACACGGCGAGCGGCTCGTAGGTGTCGATGTCGAATTCGATCTCGCCCATCTGCACATCGAACGGCAGGTCGATCAGCACCGGTCCGGGACGCCCCGAGCGCATCACATGGAAGGCCTGCTGGAACACGCGCGGCACCAACGCCGGTTCGCGAACGGTAACCGCCCACTTGGTCACCGGCTTGGCAATGGCTTCGATATCGACGGCCTGAAAGTCCTCCTTGTGCAGCTTGGCACGCGGCGCCTGGCCGGTGATGCAGAGGATCGGGATCGAATCGGCCGAAGCGGAATAGAGGCCGGTGATCATGTCGGTGCCGGCCGGGCCGGAGGTGCCGATGCACACGCCGATGTTGCCTGGCTTGGCACGGGTATAGCCCTCGGCCATGTGCGAGGCACCCTCGACGTGGCGGGCGAGGATGTGGCGGATGCTGCCGTCGGCTCGCAGGGCAGAATACAGCGGGTTGATCGCGGCACCGGGAATGCCGAAGGCGGTGTCGATGCCTTCCTTGCGCAATACCGCGACGGCGGCGTCGATTGCTCTCATGCGGGCCATGGACCACTCCTCTTATTCGATAGTTTTTCTACGTGGCTCAAGCATGCCGCCCTGGATTCGCTGGCGGAATTGGTCGAGACTTCAGTTCTGTCGATATCAGGAGTATCGAATGGATCGCTATACGACCCTGCGCAGCTTCGTGCTGGTGGCCGACTGCGGCAGCTTCGCCGCGGCTGCGCACAAGGAGAACGTCACCCCGGTGGTGATGGGCCGGCGGCTGGATGCGCTGGAGCGGCATCTGGGTGTGAAGCTGATGCACCGCTCGACGCGCGGGCTGTCATTGACCGATCTGGGCGAGCAGTATCTGGAGCGCGCCCGTGGGCTGCTGAAGGATTTCGACGAGGTGGACGCCAGCATCAGCCATGACCGCACTTCGGTGCGTGGCCATCTGGTGGTGTCGGCGCCGGCGGCATTCGGGCGCCGGCATATCGGCCCGCACGCACCGGCGTTCCAGGCGCGCTATCCGGACCTGCAGCTGTCGTTCAACTTCACCGACAGCGTGGTCGACCTGGTGCGCCATGGTTACGACATGGGCATTCGCATCGGCGAGGTGACCGACCCCAACTATGTGGCGGTGCGGCTGTTCCCAAACAGGCGGGTGGTCTGCGGCTCGCCGGAGTACTTCGCCCGCCATGGCACGCCGACGGCATTGGAAGAGCTGACGCAGCACAACTGCCTGGCCTTCAACCTGCAGGGCGGGCAGCAGCGGGGCTGGACTTTCCTGCGCGACGGCAGGCAGGTGGCGATCCGCGTGGCTGGCAATCTGGACTGCAATGACGGTGAGCTGCTGTTCGACTGGGTCAAGCAGGGCCTGGGCATCGGCTGGCGCTCGACCTGGGAGATCCAGGCCGAGCTCAAGCGTGGCGAGCTGGTCACGGTACTCGACGAGTACGCGCTGCCGGCCTACGACATCCAGGCGGTGTACCCGCAGCAGCGCTATCTGCCGGCCAAGGTGCGTTTCTTCATCGACTACCTGAAGGACATCTACAACGCACCGGGCTATTGGGAAGTGCGCTGAGCAGCTCAGTTGCCGCGGTAGGTGGAGAAGCCGTAGGGGCTCAGCAGCAGCGGGATGTGGTAGTGCTCGACGCTGCCATCGGTTTCGAAGATCACCGGAACTTCGGGGAAAAAGGTGCTGGCCTTCTGCGTGGCGAACCAGTCGCCGGTCATGAAGGTGACGCGGTAGGTGCCCTTCTCCAGCGCCTTGCCTTCGGGATACAGCGCCGTGATCCGACCCTGCGCGTTGGTCTCGCCACTGTTGAGTGATTTCCAGGTGTCGCCCTGGCGCTGTTCCAGGGTGACGCGCACATCCGGTGACGGCAGGCCGCTTTCCAGATTGAGCACATGCACGCTGAGCGGATTGCCGGCGGCCAGGGTGAGACCGGACAGGCCGCTGAGCATCAAGCCGGCGGCGATTGAACGTAGTGCTTTCATGGGTTTTTCCTTTTCTTCAGTGGGAGGAGGGCAGCAGTTTTTCGATGGCGGCCATGGCGCAGGCCTCGTCGTTCTTGGCACCGCCGGCACCGGCCACGCCGATGGCACCAATCACCTCGTCGCCGACCTTCAGCGGCACGCCACCGCCGAGCAGCAACAGTTCATCCAGCGTATTGAGGTTGGTGGCATCCGGCGTCGCGGCGGCGCGTTCGGCGAACAGGCGGGTCGGCGTCTTGCTCGACAGCGCGGTGTAGGCCTTGCGCTGCGCTGCGAGGGTGTTGTGCGGGCCGACGTTGTCGTCCCGGCGCAGGGCCACGAGGTTGCCGCCGCGATCTACCACCGCGACCACCGCCGTGCGGTTTTCGGCGTGGCACTGATCCAGCGTGGCCTGGATCAGGCCGTCGGCCAGGGCCAGCGAGACGTTCTGTTGGGTGATTGGTGCTGGCGTGGCGGCGTTGGCGCTTAGGGCCGGGGTAAGTAATGCCAGCGTCAGCAATGACAGTGTGGCTGCGGTACGCATATCGGTTTCCTTGGGTGACTGAGCTTCGGGGCGCATGGTGCCGATGCCTGCCCGTCAGAACCGTTGCCTGCGCATTACGCTTTTGTAATGGCTCGCAGTGCGGCGACTTCCATAACCTATGCGCCAACAGCGAGGTGATCCGATGCGAATTCTTGTGGTGGAGGACGAGGCCAAGACGGCCGATTACCTCAAGCGTGGTTTGGAGGAGTCCGGCTACCGTGTCGAGGTCGCGCGCAACGGCGTCGACGGCAAACATCTGATCGAGGAGGAGCCGTTCGACCTGGTGATCCTCGACGTCATGCTGCCGGGACTCGATGGTTGGCAGCTGGTGCAGGTGGTGCGCAAGCGTTCGACGCATACGCCGGTGCTGTTCCTGACGGCGCGCGATGCGGTGGAAGACCGTGTGCGCGGGTTGGAGCTGGGCGCCGACGACTATCTGGTCAAACCGTTCTCCTACGCCGAGCTGCTGGCGCGGGTACGCACTCTGCTGCGCCGCGGGCCGCCGCGCGAGGTCGAACGCTTTCACATCGCCGATCTGGAGCTGGACCTGCTGCGCCGCCGCGTTACTCGCCAGGGCGAGCGCATCAGCCTGACCAACAAGGAGTTCGCCTTGCTGCATCTGTTGCTCAGTCGCCAGGGCGAGGTGCTGTCCCGCGCGCAGATCGCTTCGCAGGTCTGGCAGATGAATTTCGACAGCGACACCAACGTGGTCGACGTCGCGATCCGCCGCCTGCGCGCAAAGGTCGACGATCCCTATCCGCTCAAGCTCATCCACACCGTGCGCGGTATGGGTTACGTGCTGGAGACAGCATCGTGAGGCTGTTGCCGCGCTCGCTCAGCCTGCGCCTGGCCATCGCTTTCGCCCTGGTGGCGGTGGTGCTCCTCGGTGCCATCGGCCTCTATCTGTACCGCTCGCTGGACCGGGAAATAGGTTGGCGTGACGATCAGGCGCTGCTCGGCCGGCTGGAGCGCATGCAGGCCCTGCTCGAGGACAGCGCCAGCGTCGAGGCGCTTCGGCAGCGTCCCCAGCTTTACGAAAACATGCTGGGCAATCGCGACAGCCTGCTCTGGTTGCTCGACGCTCAGGGACGCGCGCTGATCGAGATCAACCCGGCGCGGCTGGCGATACCACCACTGCCGGCCGGCGATGCTGCGGAGCTGACCGATACTGATGGAGCGCGGCTGGCCTGGCGGCGGCTGCCGGGCGAGGCGGGGTTGACGCTGGTGGCCGGGCGCATGCTCGTCGAGCGCGAACAGATGCTCGCCGCCTACCGTGTGAAGCTGTGGTGGGCGCTGAGCCTCGGTGCGCTGCTGGCGTCAGTGCTCGGTTGGCTGATCAGCCGGCGCGCGCTACGTCCCGTACGGCATCTCACGCGCCAGGCGCTGGCGATCGATGTGCAGCATCTGCACTTGCGCCTGGACGAATCGGCGATGCCGAGCGAACTGGAACCGCTGCGTGCCGCGCTGAACCAGATGCTCAACCGGTTGGAACAGGGTTTCGCGCGGCTGTCGCGCTTCAGCGAGGACCTGGCCCACGAAATGCGCACGCCGCTCGGCAATCTCATGGGCCAGACCCAGCAGCTGTTGCACAAGGATCGCGATGCCGAGGCCTATCACGCGCTGCTGGTGTCCAATCAGGAGGAGTATGAACGCCTGGCGCGGATGATCGACAGCATGCTGTTTCTCGCCCGTGCTGAGCAGCCGGCTGCGGCCATCGAGCGGCAGCGCTTTGCACTGCCGGCACTGGTCGAGCAGCTGTGCGACTACTTCGAAGGCGTCGCCGAAGAGCGCGGCATTCAGCTGCTCGACGAAACCGAGGGTGAGCTGGTCGGTGACCCTGAGATGATCCGCCGGGCGCTGGCGAACCTGCTGGCCAATGCGTTGCGCTACGGCGCCAGTGACAGCCCGGTGCGCATCGTCAGTGGCTCAGGAGTAGGTTGGCGGTCGGTCAGCGTGATCAATCTGGGACCTCCGATCCCGCCCGAGCATCTGCCGCGGCTGTTCGATCGCTTCTACCGCTGCGACCCATCGCGCGCCGAGCCGGGCGATACCGGCGGCCTGGGGTTGGCCATCGTGCGCTCGATCATGCAGCTGCATGGCGGCGAGGTGAGTGTTCGCAGCGACGCCGGGGTGACCGAATTCACCCTGCGTTTCGCCGAAACGCCGGCCTGATTCCGATCATTGGCACCGGATCGGGAAGCCGCACCGCGCTGTCACAGCTAAGGTGGATATAACCGCCTGTGAGAGACGCGCTTGTGGATAGTCTGAAAATCGCTACCTACAACATCAATGGCATCCGTGCACGTCGGGCCAATCTGCTCGAATGGCTGACGCGCGAGCAGCCCGATGTGGTCTGCCTGCAGGAACTCAAGGCGCAGGATGCCGATTTCCCCATCGACGACATCCGCGCGGCCGGCTATGGCGCCATCTGGCATGGGCAGAAGTCCTGGAACGGGGTGGCGATTCTGGCCCGCGATTGCGAGCCGCTGGAGATCCGCCGCGCGCTGCCGGGCGATCCGGATGACAGCCACAGCCGCTATCTGGAAGCGGCCGTGCAGGGTGTGATCGTTGCCTGCCTCTACCTGCCCAATGGCAACCCGCAGCCGGGGCCGAAGTTCGATTACAAGCTGGCTTGGTTCGAGCGCTTCATCGAGCACGCCGCCGGCCTGCTCGCCAGCGGCCACCCGGTGGTGCTGGCCGGCGACTACAACGTGGTACCGACCGACGAGGACATCTACAACCCGCGCTCCTGGAAGAAGGACGCGCTGCTGCAGCCGGAAAGCCGCGAATGTTTCGAGCGCCTGCTGGCGCAGGGCTGGACCGACGCGTTGCGCGCCAGGTACCCCGACGAGCGCATCTACACCTTCTGGGACTACTTTCGCCAGCACTGGCAGAAGAACTCCGGGCTGCGCATCGACCATCTGCTGCTTAGCCCGGACCTTGCGCCGCGGCTGCAGGATGCCGGCGTCGATCGCTGGGCACGCGACCAGGAACATGCCAGTGACCATGCGCCTACCTGGATAACCCTGAAAGGTGACGCGAGCGCGGCGGCCGAGCCGGCGAAGTCGAACAAGCGTGGCAAGACCGGGGCGAGTAGCTAGAGGCAGGCGGTGCGAGGCGGGGTTCGAACGATGCGGCAATATGCGACGCGGCCGGTTCTACAAGGCCTTGTGCCAATCGTCGCTGAGGCATCGGCAGATCGACGGGCGCGACTAGTATCCGGGCAACTGGTCGGCAAACGACATCGCGGGCTCCAGCGGCTCGCTGTCGACGGTATTCATACGGCAGCAATGGCAGCCAGCAAACGGGGAGGGACTCCATGTCTGATGACATACAGCAGGATCAGGTCGATCAATTCGGGATGGCCGATGATCCGCTCTCCATTCTGCGTCGCCTGGAGAGCGCCAACCTTTCGTTGAGCGAGATGCTCGTCGAAACCCTGCATGCCGTGCGCACGCATCTGGGGATGGATGTCGCGTTTATCAGCGAGTTTCGCGGCGGCAGCCGGATTTTTCGCTACCTGGACGGAAATTTCGTACCCCTGCAGCTCGAGGTCGGGGCGTGCGATCCTCTGGACGATAGTTACTGTCAACGCGTGCTCGACGGGCGCTTGCCCGAGCTGATTCAGGACGCGGCGACTCTACCGGAGGCGTTGGCCATGCCGGTGACCAAAGCCTTGCCGGTCGGCGCGCACCTCAGTGTTCCGCTGCGCTTCAGCGATGGCCGGCTCTACGGCACCTTCTGTTGCTTCAGCACCACGCCGGACAACAGCCTCAACGAGCGAGATCTGAATACGCTGCGGCTGTTCGCCGACTTCGCCGGCAGATTGCTGGAACGCCATGCGCTCAATGAGATTCGCTATGCCGAGACGCTCACGCGCATCCGCTCGGTGCTCGAGCAGCGCGCGTATTCGGTGGTGTACCAACCCATCGTGCATCTGGTGGAAAACCGCATCGTTGGCCACGAGGCGCTGGCTCGATTCAGCGCGCAGCCGCAGCGAACACCGGACAAGTGGTTCGCCGAGGCCGGGCTGGTCGGCTTGCAGCAGGAGCTGGAGGTCGCCCTGATCGAGGCGGCCCTGCACGACTTCGATCAGCTGCCGGCAGACAGCTACCTGTCGCTCAATGTTTCGCCAGAAACCATCCTCGCCGGCGCGCTTGACACGGTGCTCGCCGATCAACCGCTGGCGCGGCTGATGCTCGAGGTGACCGAACACGCATCGGTACAGGACTACTCGCAGCTGGCCGAGGCACTCGAACCACTGCGCAGCAAGGGGCTACGGCTGGCGGTTGACGATGCCGGCGCCGGCTATGCGAGTTTCCGCCATATCCTCAAACTCAAGCCGGACGTGATCAAGCTCGACAGCAGCCTGATCCGCAATGTCGACAGCGACACCGGCTGCCGCGCGCTGGCCGCCGCGTTGATCCGCTTCGCCGAGGAAACCGGCTGCAAGGTCGTCGCCGAAGGGGTTGAGACCCAGGAGGAACTGGCCATGTTGCGGCGGCTTGAAGTGAACAAGGCGCAGGGCTACCTGCTCGGTCGGCCTATGCCATTGCATCACGGGCTCGCCATGAGCCGACAGGCATAGCCGGCGTAGCCGGGTGATGAGCCAAGAGAGTGCCTTCGGGCGGTTTCGCTGAACCTTTGTGGTGCGTGGGCAGTCGACTTTATAACGCGGGCGGCAGCGATGTGGCCCTTTCCGAGTCGACTTGTCAGGAGGTACAAGATGGATACGAAAGACACGATTTCAGTGCTCAACGACCTGATTGAAACCAGCAAGGATGGCGAAAAGGGCTTCCTCGAATGCGCCGAAGACCTGCGCGATCCGCAGCTCAAGAGCACCATGAATCAGCGTTCGCGCGACTGCGCCACGGCCGCCGCCGAGCTGCAGCAACTGGTCCGCTCCATGGGCGGCGATCCGGAGACCAGCACCAGTGTGGCTGCCGACATGCACCGTCGCTGGGTCGACCTCAAGTCGATGATCACCGGCAAGGACGACGAGGCCATTCTCAACGAGTGTGAGCGTGGTGAGGATGTCGCGGTTAAGAGCTACCGCAAGGCGCTGGAAAAAGACCTGCCAGCCGAAGTGCGGATCGTGGTCGAACGTCAGTACCAGGGCGTACAACGCAACCATGATCAGGTAAAGGCTTTGCGCGACGCGGCTCGCGCCCGGAGCTGATGCTTCGCCAGCCGGTCAGGGTTTGAAGAACGCCAGCGCATGCTGGCGTTTTTCGTTTCCGCCGGTCAGTCGACCTGAGCCGGCTCGGCGATTTCGCAACCCTTGAGTACCAGGCGAATGATGGTGTCTGCCGCCGCATCGTAGTCGGCGTCGTCGAGGCGGTTCTTGCCGGTGACGGTGCTGATCTGCCAGTCGAAATCGGCATAGGTCTGGGTCGCCGCCCAGATACTGAACAGCAGGTGATTGGCATCGACCTTCGCCATCAGGCCGTCGTCGATCCAGCGCTGGATGCAGGCGATGTTGTGTGCCGCCTGGGCGTTGAGTTGTGCAGTGCGTTCCGGTGACAGGTGCGGAGCGCCGTGCATGATCTCGTTGGCGAACACCTTCGAGGCGCAGGCGTGGTCGCGGGAAATCCTGATCTTGGTGCGGATATAGGCGCGCAGGACCTCGGCCGGATGGCCTGGCTGGTTGAACGGCGCCGAGGCTTCGAGCAAGGGTTCGACGATGCTCTCCAGCACCTCGCGGTAGAGGTTTTCCTTGGACTTGAAGTAGTAGTAGACGTTGGGCTTGGGTAGCCCGGCGTGGGCGGCGATGTCACTGGTCTTGGTCGCGGCGAAGCCCTTTTCGGCGAATTCTTCGCTGGCGGCTTTGAGGATCAGCTCTTTGTTGCGCTCACGGATACTGGACATGGGGGCCTTTCGCTGGCTGCCGGCGATACGAACAAGCGCCCGCATGCTAGCACCCTGTCCGCGAGCCCCTCAACCGAAGCGCCGGAGGAGAGGCGAAGGGGCCCGGAGCCCCTTCGCGACAGCACTCAGAAGTGCGCTTTGACGATGGCGCTGAAGGTGCTCTGGTCTGTTTTGAACGGTAGCGAACCGTCTTCCAGGCCGTACTTGTTCGACCAATAGTCATACTCGATACCGACGTAGAACTTGCCCGGGGTGTAGTCCAGTGCCTTGCCTAGGTCGTACTTGATCTGCGGAACGATGTGCAGGTTCTTCGAGATAAAGTCGCCACGAGACTTCGAGCCTGCATCGTTGACTACCCAGTCGATAAAGCCGTCGAAAAGGATATCGGACTTGCCAACGGGGAAGGTCATCGCCCAGGTCGGGGTGACCTGCCACTGCCCGGAAGGCTTGCCGGTGCTGCCATCGGGCTTGCGGTAGTAGAGGTTCAGAGCGAAGCGGTCAAAACCAGGCAGCTCAAGGTCCACGGCCGGACCGAGCAGGTAGTTCTGATTCGGCGTGCCATCGGCGAGGCTTTCGCCACGCTCGTAGGTTGCTGCGATCAGCACGTCCTTGACCGGACCAAATGTCATATCGCGGCCGCTCACTTTGCCCAGCGACAGACGTGGGCTGAACTCGCCGTAGTAGGTATGGCCGTCGCTCCCGCTCACGCCGTTGTACCAGATGTTGTCGACGAAGAAGAACATGTCGCCCCATGCCCAACCGCTGGCATGTTCGAAGGTGACGGTCTGCTGGGTGTCGGGGTCGACCTTGTAATCCTGGCCGTAAAGATAGGTCAGGCTGTTGTTTTGCCAATGCATCAGATCGCCAGCCAGCGCCGGTGTCGCAAGCAGTGTGCCGGTAAGGGCGAGGCAGAGCGGGGCAGTCTTCAGTTGCATGGAAGTGGTTCCTGTGTGTTTTTTTATAGGCTAGGCCGTCGCGACCGGGCGCGTATTCTGGGCGAAGGCCGAGACGGCGGGAAGCGGTGTGTGTGTCGTTCAGCCCGTTGAATCGGCCCGGGCAGCCTGTGGCATGACGTCGCGGTCGTGACGGTCGTGCGGCTTGTAGTCAGGAATATTCACCGACAGCGTGTTGGTGCCGACGGCATCCTCGACCAGTTCCTCGGGGTCGAATACATCGACTTCGCTCGGTTCGCGCGGCAGGAACAGGTTGAGCAGGATGGCGCTGAAGGCACCGATGGTGATCGGCGAACCGAAGATGTTCTTCAGCACCTCGGGCATCGCGCTCAGCACCTCCGGCACGCCGGCGACACCCAGGCCGAGACCCAGGGAAATCGACACGATGAGCATGTTGCGGCGATGCAGGCCGGCTTCGGCGAGGATCTTGATACCGGCGATGGCCACGGTGCCGAACATGATCAGCGTGGCGCCGCCGAGCACCGGCTTGGGCATCAGCTGCAGCACACCGCCGACGAAGGGGAACAGACCCAGCAGTACGAGGACCGCGGCGATGTAGTAGCCAACGTAGCGGCTGGCGACGCCGGTGAGCTGGATGACGCCGTTGTTCTGGCTGAAGGTGGTCATCGGCAGGCTGTTGAACACCGCGGCGACCGCCGAGCTGCAGCCATCGGCGAGGATTCCCGACTTGATGCGCCGCAGATACACCGGCCCGCGCACCGGCTGACGCGAGATCATCGAGTTGGCGGTGAGGTCGCCGGCGGTTTCCAGCGGTGTGATGAGGAAGATCACCGCGATCGGGATGAAGGCCATCCAGTCGAAGGCGAAACCGAAACGGAAAGGTTGCGGCACGCTGAGCAGCGGCAGTTCGCCCAGCTCGGCGAAGTCCACCTTGCCCATGGACCAGGCCACCAGATAGCCCGCGGTCAGCGCGATGATCACCGCCGACAGCCGCAGGATCGCCCAGGGAAAGCGGTTGAGCACCACGATGATGCCGATCACCAGGCCGGCCAGCGCCAGGTTGGGCAGGGCGCCGAGGTCATCGGCGCCGTAGCCGCCGGCGATATCGGTCATCGCCACCTTGATCAGCGAAAGGCCCATCAGGCAGATGATGGTGCCGGTGACCACCGGCGTTATCACCCGGCGCAGCTTGTTGATGCACTGGCTGAAGGCGATCTCGACGAACGCGGCGCAGAAACTCACGCCGAACAGCGTGGCGAGGATCTCCTCCGGCGTGCCGCCCCGCGCCTTGACGATGAAGCCGGCGCTGAGGATGGCGCTGAGAAAGCCGAAGCTGGTGCCCTGCAGGCACAGCAGTCCGGAGCCGATGGGGCCGAAGCGCCGGGCCTGGACGAAGGTACCGAGACCGGAGACGAACAGCGCCATGCTGACGAGGTAGGGAACGTATTGATCGAGGCCAAGCGCGCTGCCGACGATCAGGGTGGGGGTGATGATACCGACGAAGCTGGCCAGCACGTGCTGCAAGGCGGCGAAGGTCGCGGGTAGCGGGCCGGGGCGATCATCGAGCTGATAGATGAGGTCCTGATTCGCCTGCGGAGCGGTGCCGCTCCTGTTTTCGGTTGCGGTCATTGTTAAGCCTGCCATTTGTTGTTTTACGGTCATGGGCTTGCGAGGCTTCACGGCACCTCTATCGCTGTCCGTCGAAAGCTGTTCGATCGGTCAGGACGCCTGGACTATAGCAACCTGTAGACAGGCTGATAAACAATAAATCAGAAAATTGTGCACAATTGGATCGACGGCAGTTGGCCCAGATCGCGCGAGCGGGTCTGGACCGGGCCTCAGCGCGGTGCCTGCAATTCCCGCGAGACATTCTCCGCAAGGCCCGCACCGGCTTCGCTCATGGTCAGGTAAGTGCGGTCGGCGCCGGCTTCCTGGATGCGCTGGGCGATATCCTCGTACATCGCGTGGGACACGATCAGCCCGCCGAAGCCGCTTTCACGCAGCTTGCGGGTGGAGATGATCTTGGCCTCGGGATCGTTCATCGCCAGGATCACCGCCTCGACCTCGTTCATCTCCAGGCTCTGCCAGAACATCTGGTCCTCGGCATCGGCAAAGAGGATGTGCCGGCCCTCGGCGGTGTTCTTTTCCACCATGACCGGATCGGAATCGAGGCTGACCAGGGCGAAACCCTTCTCCGCCAGGTAGTCGTAGGCGGCGCGCCCGGTACGGCCCATGCCCATGATCAGAATGCGCGCATCGCCCAGGGACACCGGTTGTTCGTCGGGGTGGCGAATGTTGCGCTCGTAGCGGAGCAGACGCGGCGCCAGGCGTTCGTACAGCGGGTGGGCGAAACGGTTGATCTGCGCCGAAACGATGAACGAGAACGCTACGGTGATCGCCAGCGGCATCAGCCATTGCGGCAGCACCACGCTGACGACGATCAGGCCGAACTCGCTGTAGTTGGTCAGGCTGGCGGCGCTGAGAAAGGCGCTGCGGGCGCGCAGGCGGAAGGCGACGAACAGGCCGAAGAACAGCACCGCCTTGAGCGGCAGCAGCAGCGACATGGCGAAGGCGAACCAGAGGGCGTCGGCGTCTGGCAGCCCACCGATGCCGATCTTCAGGAAGAAGCCAACCAGAAACACTTCCTTGATCGCCCACAGCGAATTCGACAGCTCGCTGGCGCGCTTGTGTTTGGCGAGCATGGCGCCGAAGGCCAGCGCCCCCAGTTCGGAACTCAGGCCGACGTATTCGAAGCCGAGACCGCCGGCCACCAGCGCCAGCATCAGGCCCAACAGCACCATCAGCTCTTCGTGGCCGCTGTGGTCGAGCAGGCGGAACAGCACGGGGCGCAGCAGCGGCAGCAGGAACACCAGCAATGCCCAGGCGGAAGGGGCCTTGCCTGCGGCGAGGCTCATGACCACCAGAGCGATGAGGTCCTGGATGATCAGCACGCCGATGGCGACGCGGCCGTGAAAGGCGCGCAGCTCGCGCTTGCTTTCCAGCACCTTGGCCGCCAGCACGGTGCTGGAAAAGGACAGCGCGATTGCCAGCAGCATGGCCTCACGCCAGCTGTTATCGAGGATCAGCATGATCGCCGGCATCACCAGCACGCTGGAGATGAAGAAGTGCAGCAGGCTGCCGCCGATGACCTCGCGGCGAACCAGATTGCCGAGCTTGAGCTTGAGCCCCACGGTGAACAGCAGCAGGAGCACGCCCAGATGCGACAGGTGATCGAGAACGATGCTGTCGTCACGGGTCACGCCCACGTAGTCGCCCGCTGCGGCCAGCGCGAAGCCGGCGCCCAGGTAGCCGATCAGCGGCGGCAGGCCGATGAAGCGGGCAAGCAGCCCGAGGGCGAAAGCGAAGGCAATCCAGCTGGCTTCAATCACGGGGCGGCGTCCGGCGTCGAGGGAGGGCGCGGCATTTTAACGGGGTGTCGGCGATTGGGTAGCGTCAGCAGCGATATTCCTTGCGGGAATCTGCTCGCCCGCCGCCGGCCTGGAGGCGGGAGTTGCCGTGATGCAGCGCAGCGTTGCCATGCCTGCCTAGGGAGCCGAGGAGGGATGTGGTGCGGCCAGTGCTCCAACTGGAACGGTACGTAGAGAGAACGCCGCGCGGGCTGCGCGCGGCGTCTTTGCTCAGTCGATGGACGCGCCCTTGGCGATCCAGTCACCCAGCAGATCGCGCTCGTCCTGGGTCATCTGGGTGATGTTGCCCAGCGGCATGATCTGGCTGGCCACGGTTTGCGCATGGATCTTCGCCGCCTGCTCGCGTATCTGCTCGGCGGTATCGAACATCACGCCCGCCGGGGCCGCGCTGAACAGCGGGCTGCTCGGCTGCGCTGAGTGACAAACGGTGCAACGCTCGTGAATCACTTCGCTGACCTGGGCGAACTGGCTGGCACTGGCGCCGCTCTGCTGTGCACTCGTGCTGGCCTGCTCCGGCGAGGTCGCCGCCAGGTTTGGTGCTGTCGGCTGACGGTTCGGCCCGGTGACGTAGGCCAGGCAGATCATGCCCAGTGCCGCGGCCGGTAGCGCCCAGGCAAAGCGATTACTGTTGTGGCGGGTGTTGAAGTAGTGGCGCGCCAGCACCGACAGCGCGCCGAGCGCGGCGAGGATCAGCCAGTTGTATTCGCTGCCGTAAGTGCTCGGGAAGTGGTTGCTGATCATGATGAACAGCACCGGCAGGGTGAAATAGTTGTTGTGCCGCGAACGCAGCAGGCCCTTGGCCGGCAGCACCGGATCGGGCGTGCGGTTCTGTTCGATGGCGGCGACCAGCGCACGTTGGGCCGGCATGATGATGCGGAACACGTTGCCGACCATGATGGTGCCGATCAGCGCGCCGGTATGGATGTAGGCTGCGCGGCCGCTGAATACCTGCGAATAGCCCCAGCACGCGGCGATCACCAGCACGAACAGCACCAGGCCGAGCAGGGCGGGGGTCTTGCCCAGCGGCGAGTCGCAGAGCAGGTCGTAGACGAACCAGCCGACGATCAGCGAGCCGAAGCCGATAGCGATGGCCGCCGCAGGGGACAGTTCGCTGCCCGGTGCGATCAGGTACAGGCTGGGGTTGAGGTAGTACACCACCATCAGCAGCGCCACGCCCGACAGCCAGGTGGTGTAGGCCTCCCACTTGAACCAGTGCAGGTTTTCCGGCATCTGCGGCGGCGCCAGCTTGTATTTCTCCAGGTGGTAGATACCGCCACCGTGGATGGCCCAGAGATCGCCCGACAGGCCCTCACGCGGGTTGGCGCGGTTGAGGTTGTTCTCCAGCCAGACGAAATAGAAGGAAGCACCGATCCAGGCGACGCCAACGATCATGTGAATCCAGCGGATACTCAGGTTCAGCCATTCGGTCAGATGGGCGTCCATTTGTCATGCACCTCTTGCGGCCTGCAGGCGGCCGTATTTCTTCTTATTGGAATCGGCTTGAGCGGCGCGAACGCAGGCAAGGCAACGCCGAATGAGCCAGCGCAGTAGCGGTCATGTCGATTCCCGTTGGGGGTCGAGGAGGAGTTGCTGATCCTCCGTGAAGAAGTACTCGTCGCAGTTGTTGCCAGAACCGCTGCGATCGACCACCAGGAATTCATCCCGCTTTTCGATCGTCAGCACCGGGTGGTGCCAGACGCCGCGGTGGTAATTGACGCCCTGCCTGCCGTTGCTGCGGAAGGCGCGGACGTGGCCCGGTACAGGTGCATCGCCAAGTGGCGCGACCACGACCAGAAAGGGGTTGCCGAGCAGCGGGATGAAGGCCTGGCTGCCCAGCGGATGACGTTCGAGCATGCGGATGACCAGCGGCATCTCCAGCGCCTCGGCGGCGAAGATGCTGATGATCGCCTGGTCCTCGGGCGCGGCGGTCTCGACCGTGGCCAGCTTGTGATAGCGGCGGGTCGAGCCGTTGTTGATCATGAAGTAGTCGCTGCCTTCGGTCTCGATGACGTCGCCGAAGGGGGCGAAGGCTTCCTTGGTCAGTGGCTCGATGGTCAGGGTACGCATGGTGTGCTCGTTCTTTGTTGAAGGATCGTTATTCGCGTGGGGCTGCTCCCCCCGCACCCTAACCCTCTCCCCGGAGGGGAGAGGGAACTGGCGCTGAGAAACGGCTGACCTCGTTCCTCCCTCTCCCCTTGGGGAGAGGTCGGGGTGAGGGGAAGGGCGCTTCCTACTTCGCCACCTTGCCAAACAACCGCAGCCGGCTCACACCGCCATCCGGGAAGATGTTCAGACGCACATGGGTGATCGGGCCGAGCTTGGCGATCTGCTCGCTGAACTCATGTTCGGCGTGCATCGACAGCTTCTGGCTCGGCAGCAGCTCGCGCCAGAACAGGCTCTGGGTCTCGATCTGGCTGTCGGTGCCGCCTTTGACGTAAGCCGCCTGGATCGAGCAGCTGTCCGGGTAGTTGCCCTTGAAGTGCAGGGTATCGACGACGATGCGCTCGATTTCGCCCGGATGGCCGAAGGCGACGATGACCCAGTCGTTGCCGGGCGTGCGGCGGCGGGCGGTTTCCCAGCCGTCGCCCATGTTCTCGCCGCGGTTCGGGTTGAGGATGTTGCTCATGCGGCCGAAATGCTCGTCCGAGCAGGCCAGCGCGCGACCGCCATTCAGCGCCGCCGCCAGGTCGATCTGCTCGTTATCGCCGACGCTGCTCCAATCGCGGAACGGGATGCCGTGCACGCGCAGACGCGCCACGCCGCCGTCCGGGTAGATGTTGAAACGCAGGTGGCTGACCGGCTTGTCGAAGGCGATCTCGTGGTAGTGGTGGCTGTTGCCCTGCAGCTCGACGGCCGGAAGGATTTCCGCCCAGACGGTGTCGTCGCTCGGGTCGCCGTCGGCGACGAAGCAGGCTTCCAGCGAGGCGGACGGCGGGTAGTTGCCGGTGAAGTGGCTGGTGTCGATATCCACGCCCTTGATCTGACCCGGCACGCCCAGGCGGATCACCGCATGGTCGTAACCTTCGAAGCGCTTGCGGCGCGACTCCCAGCCGTCCATCCACTTGCCGTTGTCATCGAAAACGCCCTCCTTCCATACGGCCGGTGTTGGCTGGAACAACCGGTTGACGTCGGCGAACCAATCGTCGGTGACGGAGATGGCGCGGGTGCCCAGACGGGCATCGGCCAGGTTGACGTATTTTTCGAAGGGTACGGCGTAAGCTTTCATGGACTCGTCTGCCTTGGATGAGAAGCGGTTTCTGTCATTACTGCCTTTGTTGCGGTTGGTGCTCGTTACATCGCCTGCAGGCGGAACAGGGCGATCTTGTTGATTTCCGCCAGCGCCCGGGCGAATTCCTGCTCGGGATCGTTGTGGATGCGTTCTTCGAATGCGGCGAGGATCTGGTGCCGGTTGCTGCCCTTGACCGCCATGATGAAGGGGAAGCCGAACTTGGCCTTGTAGGCCTCGTTGAGTTCGGTGAAGCGGGCGAACTCCCCCGGCGTGCATTCGTGGATGCCGGCGCCGGCCTGTTCCGAGGTGCTGGAGGCGGTCAGCTCGCCACGCACGGCGGCCTTGCCGGCCAGGTCGGGGTGAGCATTGACCAGTGCCAGCTGAGTGTCATGGTCGGCGGCGAGCATCGCCTGGGACAGGCGGGTGTGCAGCACCTCGATGTCGTCCAGCGTCTCGTCGACGCCCGCCTGGTAGACGGTTTCGGCAACCCAGGGCGAGTGCTCGTAGACGTCGGCAAAGGCGGCGACGAAGGCGTCGCGATCCAGCGTCGAGGGTTTGATCGTCTTGAACGGGGTCATCAATTGCGCTCCGCGGTAAAAGGGTGGGTGGCGTGCCAGTGGCGGGCGATGTCGACACGACGGGCGCACCAGACCTTCTCATGACCCTTCACGTATTCGAGGAAGCGGGCCAGCGATGCCAGGCGCGCCGGGCGCCCGAGCAGCCGGCAGTGCATGCCGATGGACAACATCTTCGGCGCGCCTTCGCAGCCTTCGGCGTAGAGCACGTCGAAGGCATCCTTCAGGTAGGTGAAGAAATCATCGCCGCTGTTGAAGCCCTGTACCTGGGTAAAGCGCATGTCGTTGGTGTCCAGCGTATAGGGGATCACCAGATGCGGCTTTTCCGGCGTCGACTCGGGGTCCCAGTAGGGCAGGTCGTCGTCGTAGGTGTCGGAGTCGTAGAGAAAGCCGCCTTCCTCGCGTACCAGGCGCCGGGTGTTCGGGCCGGTGCGGCCGGTGTACCAGCCCAGCGGGCGCTCGCCGGTGATCTCGCTGAGGATGCGGATGGCTTCTTGCATATGCTCGCGCTCCTGCGCCTCTTCCATGTACTGGTAGTCGATCCAGCGGTAACCGTGGCTGCAGATTTCGTGTCCGGCGCCGGCCATCGCCTTGATCAGTTCGGGGTGACGCTGGGCGGCCATGGCGACGGCGAAGATGGTCAGCGGGATTTCGTGCTTGTCGAACAGCTTGAGCAGGCGCCATACGCCAGCACGGCTGCCGTATTCGTACAGCGACTCCATGCTCATGTGGCGCACGCCTTGCAGCGGCTGTGCGGCGACCATCTCGGAGAGAAAGGCCTCGGATTCCTTGTCGCCGTGCAGCACGCAGCGTTCGCCACCTTCCTCGTAATTCAACACGAAGGACAAGGCGATACGTGCATCCCCCGGCCAGCGCGGGTGCGGTGGGTTGCTGGCGTAACCGATCAGGTCGCGTGGGTAGTCGGCGCTCACTGGGGTGCTTCCTGTATGGCGGGTCGTCATGGCACGACCGGATGGCCAGATTGTATACAAATCGAATGGCGGTTTGTAAATAGCAAATTTCGTCACGTCGCTCGAGCGGGTCTCTGCCGTCGCGTCATGGCGTACCTTCCAGCTGTTCTGCGGCTTGCAGGTAACGGGCCAAAGAGTGCGGTGGAAACTGTATACAAAAATATCAATGGATTGTCTTGAGTGATGTGGGGCGGATGGTTATGCTCGGGGCAGTGTCCATTCAATGAAGCGGAGGTGCCCGTGGGCCGATTGACCACACACGTACTCGACGCCGCCCACGGTTGCCCGGGCAGCGGAATCAAGGTGGAGCTGTACCGCGTCGAGGATCAGGCGCTGACCCTGGTCTCAACGCGCGAGACCAATGCCGACGGCCGCTGCGACAGTCCGTTGCTGGATGGGGCGGATTACCGATCCGGTGTCTATCAGCTGCAGTTCAGTGCCGGCGACTATTACCGCCGCCGTGGTGTGGCCCTGGCGGAGCCGGCGTTTCTCGATGTGGTGGTGCTGCGTTTCGGAATCGATGCGGTGCAGGAGCATTACCACGTACCACTGCTGGTATCGCCGTATAGCTATTCGACGTATCGGGGTAGCTAGTCGTTTTTCCCTTTAGTGCTGACTCTTGTGGAGTCTCTTTTGCCCGCCGTAATGGCGGGTTTTTTGTGGGTCGAGTTTGGTCAGCGTTAGGCGCCCGGTGCTGCTTTTTGACTGAATGGCGCCAGGTCGTGCGATGGCGCCGCGCTTTCCTCGGCCCGACCGGCAGGTTGCGCCTCTCACGGCGCGTCACTTTTTCTTGCTTGGCCAAGAAAAAGTAACCAAAAAGAAGGCCACCCCGGCATCCGGCCCTTCGCTGCGCGAAGGGTTCCCTCACTCCATCGCCATTGCAGGGGCACGCTGCGAAGGGCCATCCATGGCCCATCACAGCTCTCGCGGCATCCATGCCGCTCAACCCCTTCCATGACGATTACGCTCGGCCTGCTGACGGGCCTCAGTGTTCGAGTCGCCTATGACTTCTAAGTGACGAAAGAAAACGCGCATTGCTTGCTCCTACTTGCACGGCCTGGCAGGCAACGTTCATCTTCCGCGACTGGAAAAAGTGAATTGCCAGCAGGGCGGAACCAATGCCTCTGCCAGGAGCCTGGCTAAGGGGTTAGCTGCAGAGCGCTACCGGCTCATCAAAGACGCCGCCCCCGCGCCCCCAAACAGCGCCGCGCTGGCCCGGTTGAACCACACATGCCCCTTCCCGGTGCGCAGGTAACGTGCCGTCCCCTGCGCGCCCAACCCGTAGGCCAGCTTGCAGAGCAGATCGAGCACGGCCCAGGTAAGGATCATCACCAACAGCTGCGGCAGCAAAGGCTGCCCCGCGCTGAGAAACTGCGGCAGAAAGGCAGCAAAGAAGAGAATGTCCTTTGGATTGCTGCCACCAAGGATGAACGCCCGGCCGAACAATCGACTGAAACGTGGGGCGAGGGCGGGGCTTTCGATCTCGTGGGCGGCGGGTGTGCGACGGGCTTCCTTCCAGCTCTGCCAGGCGAGGTAGAACAGGTACAGGGCACCGACCAGCTTGAGCGTGCTGAACAGCCGCTCCGAGGCCATCAGGAGCGCGCCAAGCCCCAGCGCCGAGGCGCTGAGCAGGGCGATGGAAGCTGTCACACCGCCCAGGAAGGCCGGCCAGGAGCGGCGCACTCCGTAGTTCAGGCTGTTGCTGATCATCAGTAACGACAGCGGCCCGGGGATCAGGATCACCACCAGCGCCGCACCGGCGAACAACAGCCATATTTCCAGGGTCATGACGGCCTCCTTCAGCCAATGCAAAAGCCCCACTGCGAAGCAGTGGGGCCGTAGGTGAGCCGGGCGCTGCCGGCCCGGTTCAGAGAAACGCGAACTTGGCGATGAATATCACGCACAACACATACAGGCTGATCGATACCCTGTCGCGCTGGCCAGTCAACAGCTTGAGCGTCGCGTAGGTCAAGAAGCCCAGGGCGATACCGTTGGCGATGGAAAAGGACAGCGGCATCATCACCACGGTGACGATGGCCGGGATGGTGTCGGTGTGGTCCTTCCAGTCGATATTCGCCAGGCCGCTCATCATCAGCATCGCCACGTAGATCAGCGCGCCGGCGGTGGCATAGGCGGGAATCATGCCGGCCAGCGGGGCGAAGAACATCGCAATCAGGAACAGCACGCCGACGGTCACTGCGGTCAGCCCGGTGCGGCCGCCGGCGGCGACGCCCGCGGCGCTTTCCACGTAGCTGGTCACTGGCGGGCAACCGACGAAGGCGCCGACCACGCTGGAGCTGCTGTCGGCCTTCAGCGCGCGGGAGAGGTTCTCGATCTTGCCGTCTTCATTGACCAGGTTGGCACGGTGGGCGACGCCCATCAGGGTGCCGGCGGTGTCGAACATGTTCACGAAGAGGAAGGCGAGGATCACGCTGACCATCGCCACGTTGAGCGCGCCGGCGATATCCATGGCCAGCCAGGTTGGCGCCAGGCTCGGCGGCATCGACACCAGGCCGTTGTACTCGACCAGACCAAGCGCCCAGCCGATACCGGTGACCGCGAGCATGCTGACCAGGATCGCGCCGAAGACATTGCGGTGGCTGAGTACGGCGATCATCAGGAAGCACACCGCGGCCAGCAACGCCGACGGCTCGGCGAACGAGCCCATGGTCAGCAATGTTGCCGAGCTATCGACGACGATGCCGGCGGTCTTCAGGCCGATCAGGCCGAGGAACAGGCCGACGCCAGCGCCCATGGCGAAGCGCAGGCTCATGGGGATGCTGTTGAGCAGCCATTCGCGGATGCGCGACAGGCTCATGATCATGAACAGCACGCCGGAGATGAACACCGCGCCGAGCGCGATCTCCCAGCTGTAGCCCATCTCGCCGACCACCGTGTAGGTGAAGAAGGCGTTGAGGCCCATGCCTGGCGCGAGGCCCACCGGCCAGTTGGCGTACAGCCCCATCAACAGGCAGCCGAGCGCCGCGCCGATGCAGGTGGCAACGAAGGCAGCGCCGTGGTCGATGCCAGCGTCGGCCATGATGTTCGGGTTGACGAAGATGATGTAGGCCATGGTGACGAAGGTCGTCAGGCCGGCGAGCAGTTCGGTGCGGATACTGGTGCGGTGTTCGCTGAGCTTGAACAGGCGGTCCAGCCAAACGGGGGCGGTGCGCTGCAAGGGTGCTGCCTGGGGCTTGCGCTTGATGCTTTCCACTGGGCGTTCCTCATCGTTCTTGTTGTCGATCACCCGGAGCGTGAGTACTCCCGAGGGGCGGGTGATGGTGGGCCATCTGCATCGGTAGTTGACCGAAAGGTCAGAAAGGCTTTCCGGATTATGCTTTTGTATACAAGAATTGCAAACAATAAATCGGTGATCTCGCTGAATGCGCGTGGCCTGTGCGCGCTGACGGATTTGCGCGTAGGAAAACTTGAGGCTGTGAATTGTGCACAAGATTAACGGCGTTTCAGCGTATTTATTTGTCCAGCGAACTGCCAGTAGCGGCGCGAACCCAGTAAAGTTCGGCGTTGCCGACACCTCATTTGCGAGCCATCGATGAACGAACAGTTGCAGCCCCTGAAGAAGCCGACCAAGACCGGCAAGACTCGCACCGGGACGCAGGACGATATCGTTTATGCGCACATCTTCGATGCCATCCTCGAGCAGCGTCTGGCGCCGGGGACCAAGCTCAGCGAAGAGGCGCTAGGCGAGATATTCGGCGTCAGCCGCACCATCATCCGCCGCGCGCTGTCGCGTCTGGCCCATGAAGGGGTGGTGCTGCTGCGGCCCAATCGCGGCGCGGTGGTGGCCAGTCCGAGCGTTGAAGAAGCGCGGCAGATCTTCTTCGCCCGCCGTCTGGTGGAAAAGGCCATCACCGAACTGGCCGTGCAGCACGCCAGCGACGCGCAACTCGCCGAGCTGCGGCAGATGGTGACTGATGAGCGTGATTGCTTCGACCGAGGCGATCGCGGGGCGGGCATCCGCCTGTCCGGCGAATTTCACCTCAAGCTGGCGGAGGCGGCGAAGAACGCGCCGCTGGTGAGCTTCCAGCGCAGCCTGGTTTCGCAGACCTCGCTGATCATCGCCCAGTATGAAAGCGGCAATCGCTCGCACTGCTCGTACGACGAACACAATGAATTGATCGACGCCATCGCTGCCCGCGACAGTGACAAGGCGGTGCGCTTGATGATGCACCACATGGACCACATCGACAGCAAGCTCAACCTCGAGGAAGACAGCGCCTCGGGTGATCTGCATGCGGTCTTCTCGCACCTGGGCCTGGCGAAGAAGAAGCCTCGCACGGCTCGCTAGCGCTGCCCCGCGCGCTGACTCGTTCTGAGTCAGCGCCGTCGGTCATCACCTGCCGCGGTGGCGGCAGAGCCATGGCGGCCTGCCAGCGCCGATCGCCCGCCAGGACCGCCCGCTGCAACCCGATTCAGCACTGATCACGGCATCAGTACGCTTCCCGACTCCGATCCGATGCGCATAGCCGCGCTGTTCAGTGAATCGGCTTGAATTTATCTCGTTAGTGTTATGTTATAACTATTACATGTTGCGCATTGGCGTCTCTTGTTCCTGTTTATCGGAGGCGAGCGGTGCGCATTGTCTGGTTTGGAATCCTGAACACCGAGGTAACGATGATCGAATGCCACGGCCTGCAATGGGGCTCGGGTAGGCCGCTCACGCCGCCATTGGATCTGCAGTTGGCTGCGGGCAGCCTGACCGCTGTCATCGGCAGCAACGGATCGGGCAAGAGCAGCCTGCTCAAGGTGTTGGCCGGGTTGGATCGGCCGCTGGCTGGGCGGGTCGATATGCGCGTACCGCGCATGGGCGGGGTGGCTTATCTACCGCAACAGCAGCATGTGGATAGGCAGTTTCCGATCCGACTTGCCGAACTGGTGAGCGCCGGTTTCTGGTGCAGCCGGCTCGGGCGTGACGAGCGTCGGGCGCGGCTGCGCCAGACGTTGGCGGATTGGGGGCTGCTCGATCTGCAAACCCAGGGGCTGCATGCATTGTCCGGCGGCGAGCTGCAGCGCGCCTTACTGGCACGGCTGAGCTTGACCGATGCTCAGGTGCTGTTGCTCGACGAGCCCGAAGCGGCGCTGGACGATGTCGGCCTGGGCTTGCTCTGGCAGCACATCGAGCGTTGGCAGCGCGAAGGGAGGACGCTGGTACTGGTCAGCCATAACCTAGTCGGGCTGACTCATCACCACTGTGATGGGTTGCTGATCGCTCGCAGCGGCTGCATCAAGGCGCCGATCCGGCAGTTCGCAGCCGAGCGGCAACGGCTCGGGCAGGTCGCGTGATGCCGGACCTGCTCTGGGCGCCGTTCGGCGAGTTCGCCTTTATGCGCCGGGCGCTGTTTGGCGGCGTTGCGCTTGCCTGCAGCGCGGGGCCGCTGGGCGTATTTCTGATTCTGCGTCGAATGAGTCTGATCGGTGATGCCATCGCCCACGGCATCCTGCCCGGTGCAGCATTGGCGTTCTGGCTGTTCGGCTTGAGCCTGCCAGCATTGACCGCGGGCGGCTTGGTCGCCGGTCTCGGTATGGCGGGCGCAGCGGCCTGGGTCACACGGCGCACCGGGCTACGCGAGGACGCTAGCCTGGCCGCGCTGTATCCGATTTCGCTGGCCAGCGGCGTGCTGCTCCTTGGTCTGGCCGGGCGCAAGCTGGATCTGCTTCACCTGTTGTTCGGCTCGGCGTTGGCGGTCGATACCGCGACCCTGTACGGCATGCTCGGCACCTCGGTGTTCAGTCTGGTGGTGCTTGCGCTGAGCTATCGCGCCCTGGCGCTGGACAGCCTCGATCCGCTGTTCCTGCGCAGCATCAGCCGCTTCGGCCCACTGGCGCATGCCGCGTTTCTGACGCTGGTGGTACTCAATCTGGTGATCGGTTTCCAGGCCATCGGCGCGTTGATGGTGGTGGGGCTGATGATGCTGCCGGCTGCCGCCGCGCGCTTCTGGAGCCGACGGTTGTTGATCCTGCTACCGCTTGCCGCGCTGATCGGTGCGGTGTGCGTATGGTTCGGTCTGGTTCTTTCCTTCTACGCCAGCTTGCCCAGCGGGCCGTGCATCGTGCTGCTGACCGGCGCTTTCTATCTGTTCTCGCTGGTGGCGGGCCCGGTAAATGGCCTGCTGCGCTCGCCCCCTTTCCCCGTCACCGTTTGAGGTATACACATGCGTTCCCTACTTATCGCGCTGGCCCTGTGGCTCCCGCTCTCACTGCAAGCCGCTGAAAAACTGCAGGTGGTGACGAGCTTCAGCATCCTCGCCGACCTGACCCGCGAGGTGGGTGGCGAGCATATCGAGCTCACCAACCTGGTCGACGCCGATGCCGATGCTCATGTCTACGAGCCCAGCCCGGACGACGCCAAGGCTCTGTTGCGCGCCGACCTGATCGTCGCCAATGGCCTGGGCTTCGAACCCTGGCTGGAGCGGCTGCTGGTCAGCAGCGAGCCCAAGGGCAAGCGCATCGACGCCAGCGCGGGTGTCGTTCCGCTGGTGCTGGATGAAGATGGCGAGGCGGTTCCTGACCCTCATGCGTGGCAGAGCCTGACCAATGCCGAAATCTATGTGCGCAATATCGCCAACGCACTTGGCGAACTGGACCCGGCCAACCTCAATGTCTACATCGAGCGCCGCGATGCCTACCTGACGCGCCTGCACGCATTGCTGAAGAAAGCCGACGCGCAGATTGCGAGCTTGCCGCCCAGTCAGCGCAAGGTGGTGACCAGCCATGACGCCTTCGGCTACCTGGGGCAGGCCTGGCAGCTGAAGTTCATCGCGCCGCAGGGACTGTCCACCCATGACGAGCCTTCGGCGGCCGAGGTAGCGGCCCTGATCCGGCAGATACGCAGTGAAGGGGTGCGAGCGGTGTTCGTGGAGAACATCCGTGATCCGCGGCTGATCCGACAGATCGCCGACGAGGCCGGCGCCAAGGTCGGCGGTACGCTGTATTCGGATGCGCTGGCCAGCGCAGGGCCGGCCAGCACCTATCTCGGGATGTTCGAGCACAACATCGATACGCTGATGGCCGCGCTCAAACCGTAAGGTCGAACGCGAGTCGTCGATCCGTGCGATCCGGCGGTGGATGTGAAAAGCGACATCCACCCTACGGGCCGCGGTTTTGGCTCCGAGCCGTAGGGTGGATCACGCTTCACCGATCCACGCGTTCAACAGGCATGCATCAACTACTGTTGATGATTACGTTCGCGAGCTGATGTTCAGCGAATCTTTCGGTGCACTGAAACCCCGGCGGCGAAGGTCTCCTTCACCGCGCGGTCGTCGCCGAGGATCATCAGGGCGAAGAGCTTTTCCTGCAGCGTTGTCGCCTGGCTCAGGCGATAGTCGATCAGCGGCGTTGCCTTGTAGTCGAGCACCACGAAGTCGGCATCTTTGCCCGGCTGCAGATTGCCGATCTTGTCGTCCAGATAGAGCGCGCGTGCGCCGCCAAGGGTGGCCAGATACAGCGCCTTGAACGCATCGAGCTTCTGGCCCTGCAGCTGCAGCACCTTGTACGCCTCGTTGAGGCTGGCGAGCTGCGAGAAGCTGGTGCCGCCGCCGACATCCGTGCCCAGGCCGACGCGCACGCCAAAGCCTTCCACCTTGGCCAGATCGAACAGGCCGCTGCCGAGAAACAGGTTGGAAGTGGGGCAGAAGGCAACGGCCGAACCGGTCTCGCCGAGGCGCTTGCACTCGTCGTCGCACAGGTGAACGCCGTGGGCGAACACCGAGCGCGGGCCGATCAGGCCGTGGTGGTCATAGACGTCCAGATAGCCCTTGCGCTCGGGGAACAGCTCCTTGACCCATTCGACCTCCTGCTTGTTCTCGGAGATGTGGGTGTGCATGTACAGGTCGGGGAATTCGGCGAACAGCTTGCCGGCCAGGGTGAGCTGCTCCGGCGTGCTGGTCGGGGCGAAGCGTGGAGTGACGGCGTAGTGCAGACGGCCCTTGCCGTGCCAGCGCTCGATCAGCTCGCGGCTGTCGGCATAGCCGGACTCGGCGGTGTCGGTGAGGAAGTCCGGGGCGTTGCGGTCCATCAGCACCTTGCCGGCGATCATCCGCAGATTGCGCATCTCGCAGGCCTCGAAGAAGGCGTCCACCGACTGCTTGTGCACCGTGCCGAACACCAGCGCGGTGGTGGTGCCGTTGCGCAGCAGCTCGCCGAGAAACAGTTCGGCCTGCTCGCGGGCATGCGCTATGTCGCTGAAACGGCCCTCGTTGGGGAAGGTGTAGGTTTCCAGCCAGTCGAGCAGCTGCGCGCCGTAGGAGCCGATGACGCCGACCTGCGGGTAGTGGATATGGGTATCGACGAAGCCAGGGGTAATCAGCGCATCCGGGTATTCGACTATCTCTGTGCCGGCCGCCAGGGTCGGCAGCAGCTCGGCGGCGTGGCCGATGCGCGCGACCTTGCCGTCCTCGACGACCAGCAGGCCGTCCTCGAAATATTCATGGGCTTGCTCGATGCCCACGTCGCGCGGGTCGGCGAGGCAGTGGAGCAGGGCGGCACGGTAGGCTTTGGTGCTTGGCATGGTGACTCTCGAAATCCTTGTATGAGGGTGATGCGTCGACATGGCAGGCCGCCGCCGAAGGCGTGCCTGCCATAAGCTCGGTCAGTTTGTCTGGGCGCGGCGCGAAGCAGGGACCAGCATCGGTACCGGCTTTTCACCGTCCTCGGCTTTCTCACCAAAGCTGGCGTTGTAGGTGGCGATCACTTCGCCAGCGATGGACACGGCAATCTCGACCGGCAATTTGCCTTTCACCTCGGCGATGCCCATCGGGCAGCGCATGCGCTGTACGGTTTCCGGCTGGAAGCCGCGGTCACGCAGGCGATGTTCGAATCTGGCGCGTTTGCTCTTCGAGCCGATCAGCCCGTAGTAGGTGAAATCGTTGCGCGAGAGGATCGCGGCGGTCAGCTCTAGGTCGAGCTGATGATTGTGGGTCATGACGATGAAGTAGCTGCCGGCGGGCATGTTATCCACTTCCTCGACCACATCGTCGTTGACCACCTTTTCCACGCCGCGCGGAATCTCGGCGGGGAATTCGTTATCGCGCGAATCGATCCAGCGCACCTTGCACGGCAGGCTGGCCAGCAGCGGCACCAGCGCGCGCCCTACATGCCCGGCACCGAACACGGCGATATGCGCCTGCGGCTGGCCCATGGGCTCGAACAGCAGCACCGTGGCGCCACCGCAGCACTGTCCGAGGCTGGCGCCGAGGGAGAAACGCTCGAGGCGGGTGTCGCGGCTGCGTTTTTCCAGCATCTCGCGGGCGATCTCTTGCGCCTTGTATTCCAGATGGCCGCCGCCGATGGTGTCGTACAGGCGCTCGCGGCTGACCACCATCTTCGAGCCGGCATTGCGCGGCGTGGAGCCGCGTTCCTCGATGATGGTCACCAGCACGCAGGGTTCGCCTTGTTGTTGCAGGTCGGCGAGTGCTTCGATCCAGGCCGTGTTGCTCATGTCTGTGTCCCTCGTAGTGCGGGTGGCCGCCCCGTGGAAAACCGCGAAGCGTCTTCCACGAAAACGATCAAGTTGTGTCGATGGTGGACAAGCACAGCGTTGTCCACCCTACGTCAGGCCGGGGTCGTCTGCGTTGCCGCAGACGTGCTCGCCGCCTGCTTCAACTTGCGCATCTGCTCCACGCCCCAGAGCACGCGCTCGGGCGTCGCCGGAGCATCGATCTGCGGCTGCGCCCGGTAGTCGGCCAGGCTGGCGACGGCATCCTTGATCGCGCACCAGACCGAGATGCCGAGCATGAACGGCGGCTCGCCGACTGCCTTGGAGTGGAACACGGTGTCTTCGGGGTTCTTGCGGTTCTCCACCAGCTTGACCCGCAGATCCAGCGGCATGTCCGCTACCGCCGGGATCTTGTAGCTGGCCGGGCCGTTGGTCATCAGCTTGCCCTTGTCGTTCCAGACCAGCTCTTCCATGGTCAGCCAGCCCAGACCCTGGACGAAGCCGCCTTCGACCTGTCCGATATCGATGGCCGGGTTCAGCGAGGCGCCGACGTCATGCAGGATGTCGCTGCGCAGCATCCTGTATTCGCCGGTCAGGGTATCGACGATCACTTCCGAACAGGCAGCGCCATAGGCGAAGTAGTAGAACGGCCGCCCGCGCGCCTGGCTGCGGTCGTAGTAGATCTTCGGAGTGCGGTAAAAACCGGTGGACGACAGCGAAACCTGGCCGAAGTAGGCCTGCTGGATCAGCTCATCGAAGCTGATGTACTGGTCGCGCAGGCGCACCTGGCCATTCTTGAACTCGATGTCTTCTTCGAATATCTGCCACTTGCGCGCGGCGAACTCCACCAGTCGCTGCTTGATGGTCTGCGCCGCGTTCTGCGCCGCCTTGCCGTTGAGGTCGGCACCGCTGGAGGCCGCCGTCGGCGAGGTGTTGGGCACCTTGTCGGTATTGGTGGCGGTGATCTGAATGCGCTCGATATCCACCTGGAACACCTCGGCCACCACCTGCGCGACCTTGGTGTTCAGGCCCTGGCCCATCTCGGTGCCACCGTGGTTCAGGTGGATGCTGCCGTCGGTGTAGACGTGCACCAGCGCGCCGGCCTGGTTGAGGAAGCTGGCGGTGAAGCTGATGCCGAACTTCACCGGCGTCAGCGCCAGGCCCTTCTTCAGGATCGGGCTTGCGGCATTGAACGCGCGGATATCTTCGCGTCGCTTTGCATAGTCGCTGCTGGCTTCCAGCTCGGCGGTCATCTCCTCGAGCATGTTGTGCTCGACGGTCTGGTAGTAGTGGGTGACGTTGCGCTCGGTCTTGCCGTAGTAGTTGCGCTTGCGCACCTCGAGCGGGTCCTTGCCCAGCTCGCGGGCCACCGCGTCCATGATCTCCTCGATGGCGACCATGCCCTGTGGGCCGCCGAAGCCGCGGTAGGCGGTGTTCGAGGCGAGGTTGGTCTTGCAGCGATGGCCATTGATGGTGGCGTCGCCCAGGTAGTAGGCGTTGTCGGAGTGGAACATGGCGCGGTCGACGATGGAGCCGGAGAGGTCCGGCGAATAGCCGCAGTTGCCGGCGAGATCGATCTCGATACCGTGCAGCAGGCCTTCGTCATCGAAGCCGACGTCGTATTCGACGTAGAACGGGTGACGCTTGCCGGTCATGGTCATGTCTTCCATGCGTGGCAGACGCATCTTGGTCGGGCGGCCGGTGAGGTGCGCGATCACTGCGCACATGCATGCCGGGCCGGCTGCCTGGGTTTCCTTGCCGCCGAAGCCGCCGCCCATGCGACGCATGTCGATGACGATCTTGTTCATCGAAACGCCGAGCACTTCAGCGACGAGCTTCTGCACCTCGGTGGGGTTCTGCGTCGAGGTGTAGACGATCATGCCGCCGTCTTCGGTGGGCATGACCGAGGACACCTGGGTCTCCAGGTAGAAGTGCTCCTGCCCGCCGATGTGCAGCGAACCCTGCAGCCGACGCGGCGCGCTGGCCAGGGCGGTGGCCGAGTCACCACGCTTGTGGGTGTGGCTGTCGAGCACGAAGTGCTTCTTGTGCAGCGCCTCGACCACGTCGAGTACCGGCTCCAGGTCTTCGTATTCGATGATCGCGGCCATGGCCGCCTTACGTGCGGTCTCCAGGCTGTCGGCCGCGACGGCGATCACCGGCTGGCCGATGTACTCGACCTTGCCGTCGGCCAGCAGTGGATCGCCGGGCAATACAGCGCCGATATCCAGCTGCCCGGGTACATCCTGAGCAGTGATGGCAATCGCGACGCCCGGCACTTCATAACACGGCGCCGTGTCGATGCGGACGATGCGGGCGTGGGCCCGGTCGCTCATGCGGGCATAGATATGCAGCTGGTTGGGAAACTCCAGGCGGTCGTCGACGTACACCGCCTCGCCCGAGACGTGCTTGGGCGCGCTGTCGTGCTTGACGCTCTTGCCGACGCCGGTGACCAGATCCTCGGTAAACAGCGCCGCGATTTCTTCCTGAGTGCGGGTGGTTACGTGGTTAGACATAAGCGGTCACCCTCGTTTCGGTTTTCGGTGCGTGTTGTTCGAGGAAGCATTTACGCAGCAGGTTCTGCGCGACCAGCAGGCGATATTCGCGGCTGGCGCGGAAATCGGTCAGCGGCGTGAAGTCCTCGGCCAGCGCATCGCAGGCCGCCTCCACGGTTTGCTGGTTCCACGGCGCGCCGTTCAGGGTCGCCTCGCAGGCCGCGGCGCGTTTTGGGATCGCCGCCATGCCGCCAAAGGCGACGCGGGCATCGGCGATCATGCCATCAGTGATTTTGAGATCGAACGCGGCGCAGACCGCCGAGATGTCGTCGTCCAGTCGTTTGGAAACCTTGTAGGCGCGGAACAGGCGATCCGGCGTGGCGCGCGGCACGATGATCTGTTCGATGAACTCGCCAGGCTGGCGTGCGGTGACCTTGTAGTCGAGGAAGTAATCTTCCAGCGGCAGGGTGCGGCTGACATCGCCCTTGCGCAGCACGACCTCGGCGCCCAGGGCGATCAGCAGCGGTGGGGCATCGCCGATCGGCGAGGCGTTGCCGATGTTGCCGCCCAGCGTGCCCTGATTGCGGATCTGCAGCGAGGCGAAGCGCTGCAGCAGATCGCCGAAGTCCGGGTACTCGGCAGCCAGCGCGGCGTAGCAGTCGGTCAGCGGTGCGGCTGCACCGATCTCGATATGGCGGTCGGTGATCTGGACCTGCTTCATCTCGGTGATCTGGCCAACATGGATCATCACCGGCAGCTCGCGATGGAACTGGGTGACCTCCAGCGCCAGGTCGGTGCCGCCGGCGAGCAGCCGCGCTTGCGGGTTGGCGGCATACAGCTCGGCCAGCTCAGCGATGGTCAGCGGCGACAGGCTGCGCTTTTCGCCGTCGCTGAGTTCGGCGGTTTCGCGCGGCGCGATGCGCTGCAGCTGGGCGATGGTCTCGGCTTCGCGGGCATCGAACTGGTCCGGCTGCTTGGCACCGCAGGCCTGTTCGGCGGCTTCGAGGATCGGGCGATAGCCGGTGCAGCGGCAGAGGTTGCCGGCCAGGGCTTCGTGGGTCTGGTGTGGATCGTAGGTCTGCACGCCGTCGCCGCGATTCTTCTGCAAGGCGAACAGGCTCATGACGAAGCCGGGAGTACAGAAGCCGCACTGTGAGCCGTGGCAATCGACCATCGCCTGCTGGACGCTGTGCAGCTGACCTTGGTGCTTGAGGTCTTCGACGGTGATCAGTTGCTTGCCGTGCAGGGCGCAGACGAAGGTCAGGCAGGAATTCAGGGTGCGGTAGCGCAGCCGATCGCCGACCAGTTCGCCGACCACAACGGTACAGGCGCCACAGTCGCCGGAGGCACAGCCTTCCTTGGTGCCCGTCTTGCCGCGGTGTTCGCGCAGGTACTGCAGCACCGTGGTGTTGGGGTCGAGAGTCTGCTCGCTGCGCAGCTCACGATTGAGGAGAAACTGGATCAAGGCGGTGCCTCCGACTGTTGTTGTTCTGACGCGCAAATTATCGCTATCTGACTTTTCGGTCAACTTATTCCTGACTCAAAAGTCAATGCGGCATGCGCGCGCAGGTCGGGCGAGGGCTAGGTGGCCATCGCCCGGTTTTTCCTACTGCAAGTAAAGCCCGCTCAGGCCGATTCGGCCTCGCTCTGCCGTCGGTAGGCGTAGGTCTCGGCGAAGCGCGAGAGCATGTACCGACTGCAGGTGGTGCTGGGGTATTTCGGTGGGTTGTCGTCGCTGTAGCAGCCGGGCAGACAGCTGATTTCGGTGTCTGGATGCGGCTCGGCGAAGAATGGCATCGAATAGCGATCCACGCCCAGCGGGCTGATCACGCGATGTGGCGTCGACTTGTAACGATCATTGCTCCAGCGCGCCATCATGTCGCCGATGTTGACCACGTAGGTGCCTTCGATGGGCGGCGCGTCGATCCATTCGCCCTTGACGTTCTGCACCTGCAGGCCGCCGGCCTGGTCCTGATAGAGCAGGGTGACGCAGCCGTAGTCGGTGTGCGCGCCGGCGCCTTGCTGATCGGCGCTAGTGGCCGTCTGCCGGGGCGGGTAGTGGATCATGCGGAATACGCTGATCGGCTCGACGAAGCGCTTGTCGAAGAAGTCCCGCTCGATGCCCAGGGCGAGCGCGATGGCACGCAGCAGGGTGCAGGCGAGATCCTGCATGTCGCGGTAATGGCCCTCCATCAGCTCGGTCCAGCCTTCGATCTGGAGCGGATGACGGTTGGGCCCGCGCAGTGGTTTTTCGGCCAGCACTTCGGGGTGATCGGCAGGCATATGGAAACCCATGTCGAAGGTTTCCTTGAGGTCGCACGGCTGGCTCGGGTCGAGCTGCTCGGTAGCGACGGCACCGTAGCCGCGGTGGTGGCGGCTCTTGGTGATGTCGATCTTCAGCTTTTCTTCGGCGGGCAGCGCAAAGAAACGCTGGGCATGGTCGGTGAGGGTGGCGATGCGCTCGGCGCTGATCGGATAACCCTTGATGTAGAAGAAGCCCCACTCGCGGCAGGCGCGGTCGATCGCCTCGGCGACGGCCAGGTGGCCGGCCTCGTCGGCGTTATAGAGCGGGGAAATATCGATGATGGGCAGTGAATTCATGGCTGACTCCGGTACGGCGCCGCCGGTCTTCTCGTACCGGCGGCTTTCGAGGGCAATGCCCCCTGCGTGCGGTTCGCCAGGTGGCGGGACGGCACGCAGATTCCGCAGTGCGCCGGGCGGGACCGGCGCGGGTAACGCTTACTTCGGCATTTCAGCCTTGACGCCTTCGACGTAGTAATTCATCGAAGCGAGGTCCTTGATGCTGGCGGTCTCGCCCTCGGCGATGCGCACTTCCCCAGCCTGGTCCTTGATCGGGCCGGTGAACGGGTGGAATTCACCGCTCTTGATGCTGGCGATGATCGCTTCGGCTTCGGTCTTCACATCGGCCGGCACCAGATCGCTGATCGGCAGGCTGATGCTGTCCTGGGCCAGACCACCCCAGAAGTCTTCGGATTTCCAGGTGCCGGCCATCACCGCTTCGGCGGACTTGGTGTAGTGCGGGCCCCAGTCGTTGACGATGGAGGTCAGCACGGCCTTGGGCCCGAAGTGCTGCATGTCCGAGGCGTAACCGACCGAGTAGACGCCACGACGCTCGGCGGCCTGGATCGGCGCCGGGCTGTCGGTGTGCTGGAAGATCACGTCGACGCCCTGGTCGATCAGCGCGTTGGCGGCATCGGCTTCCTTGCCCGGATCGAACCAGGTGTTGACCCACACCACCTTGATCTCGGTGCCGGGGTTGTACTTGTCCAGCGCCAGCTGGATGGAGTTGATGTCGCGGATCACTTCCGGAATCGGGAAGGAGGCGATATAGCCGACCTTCTTGGTCTTGGTCATCTTCGCCGCGAGGAAGCCGCCTACATAGCGGCCCTCATAGGAACGGGTCAGGTAGGTACCGACGTTCTTCGCCTGCTTGTAACCGGTGGCGTGCTCGAAGGTGACCTTGGGGAACTGCTTGGCGACTTTCAGCGTGGGGTTCATGTAGCCGAAGGAGGTGGTGAAGATCAGGTCGTAGTCGCTCTTGGCCATGTTGCGGATGACCCGCTCGGCATCGGCGCCTTCCGGCACGTTCTCGACGAAGCTGGTCTTCACCTTGTCGCCCAGTTTTTCTTCCATGTACTTGCGGCCCTGCTCGTGCTGGTAGGTCCAGCCGTGGTCGCCGATCGGGCCGATGTAGACGAAGCCGACCTTCAACGGATCGGCGGCCGACGCCGCGGCGGTCGTCAGTGCGGCGCTGAAGCCGATCGCTGCGGCGAGTGCACGCAGCAGGGTTTTCCGAGTGTTGTTCTGCATGGCGGGTGACGCTCCTGTTTGTCTAGCTACAGAGCCTATGTTGGCTGATAGCTGGTTAGCAAAAAGCTGACCAACTGGACAGATACCTTCTTTGTGCCGGATTGCGGGCGCTTCGACTCGACGCTGATGCCTGGTCGAGGCTTGCGCTGGTGCGCCAGTAATCCACGGCGCCCAGCTTTGGTGCAAGCCTCGATCATTGCCGATTAGCCGTTTACCAGCTGCCGGGCCGCCTGCTGGTGATCGGCGATCAGCCTCTGTACGTCGAGGCCTTCGACCTGGCCGTCGATGACACGCCACTTGCCGCCAACCATCACCCGGTCGGCGCGGTCGGCGGCGCACAGCAGCAGCGCGGCGACGGGATCGTGGCTGCCGGAGAAGCGCAGTTCGTCGAGCTTGAACATTGCGAGGTCGGCCTGCTTGCCAACGGCCAGCTCGCCGATGTCACCGCGCCCGAGCAGGCGCGCCGAGCCGCGGGTGGCCCAACCGAGGACCTTCTCTGGCGTGATCTTCTCGGCGCCGTAGCGCAGGCGCTGGATGAACAGCGCCTGGCGCGCCTCGAGCATCATGCTGGAAGCATCGTTGGAGGCCGAACCGTCGACGCCCAGGCCGATGATGGCGCCCTTTTCCTCAAGTTCCAGGGTATGACAGATGCCGGAGGCCAGGCGCATGTTGGAACTCGGACAATGGCAGATGCCGACCCCGGCCGCTCCCAGGCGGTGAATCTCCACCTGGTTGAAATGGATGCCATGGGCCAGCCAGGTTCGCGGGCCGAGCCAGCCGACGCTCTGCAGGTAGTCCACGGTGCGCATGCCGAAGCGCTTCGCGCAGAACTCCTGCTCGTCGAGTGTTTCGGCCAGATGGGTATGCAGACGTACGTCGCGCGCTTCGGCCATCTCGGCGCAGGCACGCATGATGTCGGTGGTGACCGAGAACGGCGAGCAGGGCGCCAGGGCGATCTGGATCTGCGCGCCGTCGCCGCGCTCGTGGTAGCGATCGATCAGCCGCTCGCTGTCGGCAAGAATCGTCTCGGCGTCCTGCACCACGCTCTTGCAGGGCAGGCCGCCGTTTTCCTTGGACAGGTTCATCGAGCCGCGGGTGAGCATGGCGCGCATGCCCAGCTCGCGGACGGCCTCGACCTGAATGTCGATGGCATCCTCGAGCCCGCCCGGAAACAGGTAGTGGTGATCCGCCGCCGTGGTGCAACCAGACAGCAGCAGTTCGGCCAGCGCCACCTTGCTCGCCAGCTGTAGCGCCTGCGGCGTGAGCCGCGCCCAGACCGGGTAGAGGGTCAGCAGCCAGTTGAACAGCGACTCGTTGACCACCGGCCCCCAGGCGCGGGTGAGGGTCTGGTAGAAGTGGTGGTGGGTGTTGATCAGCCCCGGCAATACCACGTGTTCACGGGCGTCGAAGGTTTCATCCACCGGCAGCGTGGGCGTGGCGCCGGCGGCAAGCAGTTCGGTGATGACACCGTCTTTGATCACCAGTCCGCCTGGGGCTTTCTGGTCGTTGGCAGTGAAGAGGGCGAGGGGATTCTTGATCCAGATTCGATGAGCAGCCATGGCCGGCTTTCTCCTGAATGGTTGAGTTCAGAGTAGCCAGCTCAGTTATGCCCTGTCTGCTGATCCAGGAGGCGGAGCGGTGGATGCCTCGCCGGGGGAGGAAGATAAAGGGTTTGGGGTGGGTTTGTCACAGGGCTGCCAAGGGTTGGGTAGTGGGAGCGGCCAATCCGACTCCCGAGATAACCCTTGTGGCCGTCATCACCAGGGAAGCGGATTGCCCTGGTAATCCAGATACCGATGCCCACCCTGTCCAATGGCCTGGGTAACCTGCTCGAGCATACCGCGCGTGCTGGTCTCGACATCCAGTGGAGCCTGGTCGCCGCCCATGTCGGTCTTGACCCAGCCGGGATGCATCGACAACACGGTCAGCCGGGTCTCGCCCAGTCCGGTGACGAAGGTACGGGTCATGTGATTCAGCGCGGCCTTGCTCGCGCCGTACAGGTCCATGCCCATGCCCGGACCGGTTTCGACGCTGCCGAGGATGGAACTCATAAAGACGATCACGCCCTGCGCAGGATCGACCAGCGGCAGCAACCGCTCGGCCAGGCGCACCGGTGCGACGGCATTGGTGAAGAACAGCTGGCCGACTTCCGTTTGAGTGGCTTGCGTGGCCGGTTTGTCCTGCGGGCCGGCGACGCCGGCGTTGACGAATAGCACGTCGAGTCTGGTACCGGCCAGGCGGGCGGCCAGCTGGTCTACGCTGCCTGCATCGTCCATATCCAGCGTTTCGACGCGCACCTGCGGTATCTGGCTGAGGGCTTCGGCGTGCTGCGGGTTGCGCACCGTGGCGATCACCTGCCAGCCTGCGGCGCAGAACTGATTCGCCAGGCCGAGGCCCAGACCGCGGGAAGCGCCGATGATGAGTGCTGTTTTTTGCATGCTGCGTCCTCGGTAGGTCATGACTGACCGGCAAGAATAGCGCGGCTGCGACGCGCGCGTGCAGCAATGCTGGGGTGCGACATCTGGTCGTCGTGCGAGTGTTGCAAGCGGTTTCGCGGCGGTGGTCATAGGGGCGCTGTTTCGGCTCTGATGGGCCAGCGTTGCCGGTGTTTCCGGCATCATCGAATCAAGATCAGGGGGATCCAATGCCCGACCCGCAAACACAGTCGAACCGCTGGCATGCTCGGCAGAGCGATGAGGCGTTGCTCGAACTGGAGTCTTCGAGCGCCGGCCTCAGCCACGAACAGGCCCGGCAGCGCCTGCTGCAATACGGTCCCAATCGGCTCGATGAGGCCAAGCCGGCGAGTGTCTGGCAGCGCCTGCTGCGTCATCTCAACAATCTTCTGCTTTATGTGCTGATCGCCGCGGCGCTGGTAACCGGCCTGATGGGGCATCTGGTCGACACCTTCGTGATCCTGGCGGTGGTGGTGGTCAACGTGGTGATCGGCTTCGTTCAGGAGGGCAAGGCGGAAAAAGCGCTGCAGGCGATTCGGCATCTGCTGGCGCCGCACGCGGTGGTGTTGCGCGATGGTCGCCAGCAGGACCTCGATGCCGCCGAGCTGGTGCCCGGGGATGTGGTACTGCTGGCTTCCGGCGACAGCCTGCCGGCGGACGTGCGGCTGCTGCAGGCGCGCAACCTGCGTATCGACGAGGCGGCGTTGACCGGCGAATCGGTGCCAGTCGACAAGCAGGTCGAGGCCGTGGCCGCCGATGCTTCCATCGGTGATCGGCTTTGCATGGGCTATGCCGGCACGCTGGTGACCCAGGGCCAGGCGCGTGCGGTGGTGGTCGCCACGGGCGCGGCGACCGAGATCGGGCGTATCGGGACGATGCTGGAATCCGTCGAACAGGGCACCACGCCGCTGCTGCGCAAGATGTCCGATGTCGGCCGGGCGCTGACGGCCGTGATCCTGGCCGCGGGCGTTCTGCTGTTCCTGTTCGGCACGCTGGTGCGCGGCATGGGCGCCGGCGAGATGTTCATGGCGGCGGTGGGGCTTTCGGTCGCGGCGATCCCCGAGGGGCTGCCGGCGATCATGACCATCACCCTGGCCATCGGCGTGCAGCGTATGGCCAGTCGCAATGCGGTGATCCGGCGCCTGCCGGCGGTGGAGACGCTGGGCTCGGTGACGGTGATCTGCTCGGACAAGACCGGCACCCTGACGCGCAACGAGATGACGGTGCAGGAAGTGATCTGCGCCGGGCAGGCACTGGAGGTCGAAGGCGCGGGCTATGCACCGCAAGGTGCGTTGCGGTTCGAGGGCGTGGCAGTCGAACCGGCGGCGCTGGCAGCGCGCACGCCGGCAGCCAGTGCGCTTGCCGAAGCCGCGGCGCTGTGCAACGACGCCAGCCTGCACGAGAAGGACGGACTGTGGACCCTTGCCGGCGACCCCACCGAGGGCGCGTTGCTGACCCTGGCGATGAAAGCAGGACTGTCGCCGGCCAACCTCCACGTCGACCGTCCGCGGCTGGACGTGATTCCCTTCGAGTCGGAACACCGCTTCATGGCGACCCTGCATGCCTGCGAAGGCGGCAGCGAAGTGCTGGTCAAGGGCGCGCCGGAACGGATCCTGGCCATGTGCGCGCGGCAGCTCGAGGCCGACGGCCAGGAGCGGCTGCTGGATCAGTCGCACTGGCATGAACAGGTCGAGGCGCAGGCGCGGGCCGGTCGTCGCGTGCTGGCGCTGGCGCGGCGCAGGCTGCCGGCCGGCAAGGAGGCGATCGAGCATGCCGACGTTGCCAGCGAGCTGACCCTGCTCGGGCTGGTCGGCATTATCGATCCCCCGCGTGACGAGGCGATACGTGCGGTGGCGCAGTGCCGTGCAGCTGGCATTCGCGTGGTGATGATCACCGGCGACCACGGCGTCACTGCCAGTGCCATTGCCAGGCAGCTGGGCATGGGGGATGACATCAAGGCGATCACCGGGCCGGAGCTGGAGCTGATGGATGAAGCGGCCATGCGCCAGGCCGTCGCCGAGGCCCGGGTGTTCGCCCGCGCCAGCCCGGAACACAAGCTGCGCCTGGTGCGTGCGCTGCAGGCCAATGGCGAGGTGGTCGCCATGACCGGCGATGGCGTCAACGATGCGCCAGCGCTGAAGCAGGCCGATGTCGGCGTGGCCATGGGCATGAAGGGCACCGAGGCGGCCAAGCAGGCCGGCGCCATCGTGCTGGCGGACGACAACTTCGCGTCCATCGCCCATGCGGTGGAAGAGGGGCGCACCGTCTACGACAACCTGCGCAAGACTGTGACCTTCCTGCTGCCGATCAACGGCGGCGAGTCGCTGTCGCTGCTGCTGGCGGTGCTGCTCGGCATCGCGCTGCCGATCACGCCGGTTCAGGTGTTGTGGGTCAACATGGTCAGCTCGGTGGCGTTGGCCATGGTACTGGCGTTCGAACCGACCGAGGCGGATGTAATGCAGAGGCCGCCGCTGCGGCCGGACGAGCCGATGCTGTCGCGCTTCGTCATCTGGCGGATCTTCTTCGTTTCCGCGCTGTTTCTCGCCGGCATCTTCGGCATGTACCAGTGGATGCTGACGCAGGGCGCGACGATCGAGGCGGCGCGCACCGTCGCAGTCAACACGCTGGTGTGCATGGAGGTGTTCTATCTGTTCAGCGTGCGTTATCTGAAGGCGCCTTCCTTCACCGTGCAGGGCGTCAAGGGTACGCCGCGGGTGCTGGTGGCGGTGTTCGGTGTGTTCGCCCTGCAGCTGATGTTCACCTACGCGCCGTTCATGCAGTCGCTGTTCGCGTCCGAGGCGTTGCCGCTGGCGACCGGTGTGCTGGTGGTGCTGGCCGGGGTGGCCGTGCTGGTGATTCTGGAGATCGAGAAGGCGCTGTTGCGTCGGATGGGCGTCGGCCCGGCGTGAGCCGGGCTTGCGCAAAGGTCAGAGCGGCGGCAGCTCTTCCATCAGGTCGGTCGTGTGCACGCCGGGGATATGCAGCTCGCTCTTGGCCAGCTGCTGGCCTTCCATCTGCGGCTGGGTCACCCAGGTGAGGATGTCGTAGTAGCGGCGGATGTTGGCCACGAAGTGCACCGGCTCGCCGCCGCGGGCATAGCCGTAGCGGGTCTTGCTGTACCACTGCTTCTGCGCCAGGCGCGGCAGCATCTGCTTCACGTCCAGCCACTTGTTGGGGTCCAGCCCCTCGGCTTCGGCGAGTTTGCGGGCGTCTTCGAGATGCCCTCCGCCGACGTTGTAAGCAGCGAGGGCGAACCAGGTGCGATCGGGTTCCTGCACGCTTTCGGGCAGGCTTGCGTGCACCTTGACCAGGTATTTGCCGCCGCCCTGGATGCTCTGCACCGGGTCCAGGCGGTTGGTCACGCCCATGGCGTTGGCGGTGCGCAACGTCAGCATCATCAGCCCGCGCACGCCGGTCTTGGAGGTGGCCTCGGGCTGCCAGTGGGACTCCTGATAGCCGATCGCGGCCAGCAGGCGCCAATCGATGCCATGTTTCCTGGCGGTCTCGCGGAAGGCTTTCTCGTAACGCGGCAGACGCTGCTGCAGATGCTTGGCGAAGGCGTAGGCGCCGACGTAGCCGAGCACGTCCACATGACCGTAGTAGCGTTCGCGCAGGCGCTGCAGCGTGCCGTTCTGCTGGGCCTGCTCGAGGAAGGAGTTGGCGGCCTCGAGCAGGCTGTCGTCCTCGCCCTTGGCCACGACCCAGGCCAGGCTGTTCTGCTCGCCGACATCGAAGCCGGCGCGGATGTTGGTGAAGTACACCTGGTTCATGGACATCTCGTTGGATTCCACCAGGGTCAGGTCGATCTGCCCCTCGTCGACCATGCGCAGCAGGTCGACCACTTCCACGGCGTCGGATTCTTCGTAGCGCAGGTCGGGATATTCGGCCTGCAGCGTGGCGAGCTTCTCAGCCTGGCTACTGCCTTTGAGCACGAGGATGCGCTTGCCGATCAGGTCCTTGGGGCTGGTCGGACGGCGCTGGCCGCTGCGGTAGACGACCTGGGTGGTGACGTCCAGATAGGAGCGGGTGAAGCGTGCCAGTTCCCGTCGGCCTTCGCTGGCGACCAGGCCGGCGGCGGCGAGCGCCGGGCCGCCGGGCCGGTTGAGACGGTTGAAAATGTCTTCGATGTTGTCGGCGGTTTCGATCTGCAGCTCGACGCCGAGATTGCTGGCGAAGCGCTTGGCCAGCTCGTACTCGAAGCCGGCTTCGCCGTTGCGGTCCTGGAAATAAGTGGAAGGGCTGTTGCGGGTGATCACGCGCAGTACGCCTTCCTCCTGTATACGCTCAAGCTCGCTGGGCTTCTCGGCGCAGCTGCTGAGCATCAGGAAGAGTCCGGTCGCCAACAGCCAGATGGCGCAGCGCTTGCGGAACACGGTTTGGGCAAACATCGGCGCAGTATACGCAAAGGCGAACCGCCACCATATCTGGACAGCGGTCGGGCTCTCTGCTAAGCGAGCACCTTCCTACGGCAGGGTAATGCTGCCAAACGACCGTGGCGCGCAAGTTCGGCATAATGCCGGCCCGTGCCGCCACCGACTCCGAGAGTTTTGCGAAACATGACCGAGGTTCAGCCCAAGCCCTGGTTCGTCTATCTGGTGCGCGCCGCCAACGGTGCGCTGTACTGCGGTATCAGCGACGATGCGCAGCGTCGTTTCGCCGAGCACCAGCGCGGGCGCGGGGCGCGTTTCTTTCACTCCAGTCCGGCGCAGGCGCTGGTCTATGTCGAGACTTGCGCCAGCAAGGGCGATGCGTTGCGTCGCGAGATCGCCATCAAGCGACTGGACAAGCGTGCCAAGGAACGCCTGGTGAGCCTGGCCAGCCCCGTTGCGTGAATGACGCACCAATCAGCCGGTAGGCTCGGTGGAGCGGAGCGTCTAAGCTGATGCTCTTCCAACGGGGCGACGCCCCATCTCGAGACCTCTGGCGGAGCCTGTCATGCACGAGCTGATCCTGCACCACTATCCCACCTCGCCCTTTGCCGAAAAGGCGCGCCTGATGCTGGGGTTCAAGCAGCTGTCCTGGCGCTCGGTAATGATCCCTCCGGTCATGCCCAAGCCCGACCTGACCGCGCTCACCGGCGGTTATCGACGCACGCCGGTGTTGCAGGTCGGCGCCGACATCTATTGCGACACCGCCCTGATCGCGCGTCGGCTCGAGGCCGAAAAGACCACCCCGGCGCTGTTCCCGGAAGGCCAGGAGTTCACCGCCGCGACGCTTGCCCAGTGGGCCGATTCGGTGCTGTTCCTGAACGCCGTGAGCCTGGTGTTCCAGCCCGAATCCATGGCCGTCCGCTTCGCCCAGGTGCCCAAGGAGTTCGTCCAGATCTTCAGCAAGGACCGTGCGCAGCTGTTCTCCAACGGCTCGGTCAGTCGCGTTCCGCTGGAGCAGGCGAAGAGTGATTGGCCAACCTTCATGACGCGCCTGCAGCAGCAGCTGGCGCGGGAGGAGGGCGAGTTCCTGTTTGGTGCGGCGCCGTCGATTGCCGACTTCGCCGTCGCGCATTGCCTGTGGTTCCTGCGTGCAACGCCGGTCACCGCGCCGCTGGTGGATGGCTACCCGGAGGTGGCGGCCTGGCTTGGCAAGGTACTCGGCGTGGGCCATGGCTCCAGCAGCGAGCTATCCGCCGAGGATGCGCTGCGCATGGCGCTGGAGGCCGAGCCTGCGCCGCTGCCGGACGAAGCATTCAGCGAGCCGAATGGTTTTCAGGAAGGGCAGAATGTGGCCATCGCCGCAGTGGATTACGGCGCCGATCCGGTCGAGGGTGAGTTGGTCTTCGCCGGTAGCGAAGAGCTGATCCTGCGCCGCAGCGATGACCGCACTGGGGTCGTGCACGTGCACTTCCCGCGTGTCGGCTATCGCATCGAGGCGCACTGAAGACGCCTCAGTGCGGCGTCGGTGATTCGCCGGCGCGCAGCTTCGGCAGCTCGCGAGCGAGCGTGCGGAAGTAGGCGATGCGCTCGTAGCACAGCGTAAGCTCACCGCTGATGCGGTTGAACCAGGCGTCCGGCGCGCCGCAGGTGGACATGCGCAGGGTCAGGTCGCGGGGCAGCTCGAAGGCATCGCTGGCCTTCGCCGCGACCGCTTCCAGCTCGCCGCTGGCGCGAATATTTTCCAGCAGTTCGGCACCACCCGGCAGATGTCCGGGGGGTGTGTCGTAGATCACCTGAATGCGGTGCCGCGCCGGTCGCTCGTCGCTGCGGCCGAAGTGCTCGCGAAACCACTGCACTGCGTGGGCCGCCTGTTCGTATTCCTCGGGACAGTACAGCGCGCGTTCCACCGGCAAACCGCTGACTTCCAGCACCCAGTCGAGCCGATCCGGGTCGCTGCCGTAGGCCAGGCAGGCGATGTTGTAGAAGCGCTGGGCGTCCAGCGCATGGCTGTCCCAGACCGGCACCGGGGAGCCGTCGCGTTCCGCGTGCTGCCATTCCAGACGCCAATAATCGGCGACATCCATCAGCTTGGCGTAGAAGTCGTCGCGGTGCTGTTCCCGCTGCAACAGGAACAGACCCATGAAGCCGAGCTGGTCGGCGGCGTCTTCCTCGCGGCCCAGCACCGGCAGCTGCAGTTCGCTGATGAGCAGGTGCCCCATCTCGTGCATCAGGGTGAATTCGGAGTTGGCGACCGTGAAGCGGACTTCGTCCACCGACAGTTCCGGTGCTGTTTCGCCTTGCAGCGACTGCGCCAGCAGCGGCAGAAGCAGCAGCGGCAGCAGAGCGAGGCGCTTCATGGCGTGCTGTCCAGATCGGCATGGGTGAATGGCGCCGGGCGTGTCGGCCAGTCGAGCGCCAGGCGCTCGAATTCTCGGGCGAGCAGGCTGGCCACGAGCAGGTCGCGCAGCCAGCGGTGGTCGGCCGGTATCACGTACCAGGGCGCCGTATCGCTGTGGCTGTGGCGCAGCACTTCGGCCCATTGCGTCTGCTGCCGGGCGAAGTTGCGGTGGTCCTGCAGATCGCCGAGGGTCAGCTTCCAGCGCTTCTCCGGCTGCTCCAGGCGCCGATGCAAGCGCTGCTTCTGCTCGCCGGCAGACAGCTGCAGGTAACACTTGAGCGGCTGGATACTGGCGGCCGGCAGCTCGCGCTCGAAAGCCAGGATTGCGGACTGGCGCTGCGGGATGTCGGCAGGCGAGCACAGGCCGTCGCGCAGATCGCTGACCAGCGCTTCGTAGTAGCTGCGATTGAATACGCCGAGCATGCCGGGCACCGGCAGCCGCTCCCGGTAGCGCCTGAGGAAGTCCTGGCGACGTTCTTCTTCGCTCGGCGCCTGGAAGCTGTGCGGCGACAGCCCCAGCGGGTCCAAGCCACCCAGCACGCGGCGGATCACGCCGTTCTTGCCGGAGCAGTCCGGCCCCTGCAGCACGAGCAGCAGGGCGTCGCGGCGGTTGGCCCAGAGCATGGTCTGCTGTACCCGCAGCCATTCCTTCAGGCTTGCCAGCTGCGCTTGAGCCTGTGCTTTGTCCAGGCCGTAGCAGCGCGCCGGATCGCGCGACAGCGGTGCTGCCGGGTCGCACAGGCAATCATCGAGAACGGCGTCCGCCAGGCGCATGGCGCGGTCAGTCCTTGCGCCGCTTGAGCTGGTCCTTCAGTTGGGTCGGCAGCTGGCGAATGATCAGCATGTCGCGCGCCTCGTCGTATTCGACCTTCGAACCCAGCAGATGCGACTCGAAGCTGATCGACAGCCCTTCGGCGCGCCCGGTGAAGCGCTGAAACTGGTTGAGCGTGCGTTTGTCGGCAGGAATCTCCGGCGACAGGCCGTAGTCCTTGTTGCGGATGTGCTCGTAAAAGGCGCGCGGGTGTTCCTCGTCGATGACTCCGGACAGCTCCTCGAGCGACATCGGTTCGCCGATCTTCGCCTGGCTGCTGGCGTAGCCGACCAGGGCGCTGGTCTTCTCCCGCGCTTTTTCCTCGGGCAGGTCCTCGCTTTCGACGTAGTCGCTGAAGGCCTTGAGCAGCGTGCGCGTCTCGCCCGGGCCGTCGACGCCCTCCTGGCAGCCGATGAAGTCGCGGAAGTACTCGGACACCTTCTTGCCGTTCTTGCCTTTGATGAAGGAGATGTACTGCTTGGACTGCTTGTTGTTCTGCCACTCGGAGATGTTGATCCGCGTCGCCAGGTGCAGCTGTCCGAGATCGAGGTGCCGGGCTTCGGTCACGTCCAGCGAGTCGGTAACGGTGACGCCGTTGCTGTGGTGCAGCAGCGCGATGGCCAGGTAATCGGTCATGCCCTGCTGGTAGTGGGCGAACAGCACGTGGCCGCCGGTGGACAGGTTGGATTCCTCCATCAGCTTCTGCAGGTGCTCGACTGCCTGGCGGCTGAATGCGGTGAAGTCCTGATTGCCTTCCATGTACTGCGCGAGCCAGCCGCTGAACGGATAGGCGCCGGACTCCTCGTGGAAGAAGCCCCAGGCCTTGCCCTGCTTGGCGTTGTAGCTCTCGTTGAGATCGGCCAGCAGGTTCTCGATGGCCTGGGAGTTGCCCAGCTCCGAGTCACGGGCATGAAGCACGGCGGGGGTGCCGTCCGGCTTTTTCTCGATCAGATGGACGATGCAGTGGCGGATGGGCATGGTGGTCTCACGGCTGGAATGCAACAGGTTGGGCAGTTTACCCGAGAGCGGGTGGTGCGTGCCTGCAGCCGAAGCTGCGGTCTGGCGGAGTCGATCTGTGTCAAGGACGCCTCGCGGCGTTGGGGTTAGCCTGCCGTACACAGGACGATAGCGGGAGGCGTAGATGAGCGGAACCTTGGACTGGCTGGGTGTGGCGCGCGGTCGTTTCCTGCTGCTCACGCTGAGCTGTGTGGCGCTCGGGGTGGCATTGGCGTGCGGGGGCGCGGAAGCGATGTCCTACAGTGATGCACTGCTGGTGATGCTCGGCGCCCTGGCCGCCCATGTGGCAGTCAATGCGCTCAACGAATGGGGTGATTACCGCAGTGGGCTGGACCTGCAGACCCGCCGCACGGCGTTCAGCGGTGGCAGCGGTACCTTGCTGACCCATCCGCATCTGCTGGGTCGCACATTGCTGCTCGGTCTCGGCAGCCTGCTGACCTGCGCGCTGATCGGCCTGTTCTTCCTGCTGCGCCAGCCGCCGCTGTTGCTCAGTCTGGCGCCGGTTGGTCTGGCGGGGCTGCTGCTGGTGCTGCTTTACACGCCTTGGCTGACCCGCCACCCCTGGCTGTGCCTGTTCGCGCCGGGCTTGGGCTTCGCGCTCATGGTGCTGGGTACGCGCATCGCTCTCGGCGGCGGGCCGGACCTCGGCGATCTGTGGTTGATCCTGCCCCCTCTGCTGCTCTGCAACAACCTGCTTTTGCTCGGCCAGTTTCCGGACATTGATGCCGACCGCGCTGTCGGCCGGCGAAACCTGCCGATGCATATCGGCTGTACCAACGCCGTGCGCGTGGCGCTTGCGCAGTGGCTGCTGGCCTACGGCGTACTCCTGGCTGTGCTGGCGCAGCCAGGTCTTGCTGGTGGCGCGCTCGGCTTGTTGACCTTGCCGTTGGCCCTGCGAGCGGCATGGTTGCTGCGTCGCGAACCGCTGCAGGCGCAACGCCTGCTGCCGGCATTGGGGCTGAACGCTGCGGTCAGCGTAGCGACGCCGTTGTTGATGGCGGTAGGGTTGATGGCGCTTTAGCGTTCCGCGAGAGCGGAGGGCACCCGATCGGACACATGGGGTGACGAAAGAAAGGCTTAACTGAGTAAACTGGTCGCCTTTTCTTCGAGGAATGACACCCATGACCGCTGCATGGCGCAACTCTGCCTGGATTCTCGCCGGTGGCTCGCTGATCCTCGCGATTTCCCTCGGCGTGCGCCACGGTTTCGGTCTGTTCCTGCCGCCCATGAGCGCGGAATTCGGCTGGGGCCGCGAGGTGTTCGCCTTCGCCATCGCGATACAGAACCTGATCTGGGGCCTGGTACAGCCGGTGACCGGCGCGCTGGCCGATCGCTTCGGCGTGGCTCGTGCCGTGCTGATCGGCGGCATTCTCTACGCCATCGGGCTGGCATTGATGGCGGTGTCCGATTCGCCGACGACCCTGACGCTAAGTGCCGGGCTGCTGATCGGACTTGGGCTGTCGGGCACCTCGTTCTCGGTGATCCTCGGCGCAGTCGGGCAGGCGGTTCCGCCGGAGAAGCGTAGCATGGCGATGGGCATTGCCAGCGCTGCGGGCTCCTTCGGCCAGTTCATCATGCTGCCCGGCAGCCTGGGGCTCATCGAGTGGCTGGGGTGGTCCTCGGCGCTTATGGCGCTCGGTTTGCTGGTGGCGCTGATCGTGCCGCTCGCGGGGATGATGCGCAGCCCCGCGCGGCCTCCGGCGGCACCCGGAACTCAGCAGTCGCTGGGCGAGGCGCTGCGCGAAGCGGCCGGGCATTCCGGGTTCCGTCTGCTGGCGCTGGGCTTTTTCGTCTGCGGCTTCCAGGTGGTCTTCATCGGCCTGCACCTGCCGGCCTATCTGGTCGATCAGCATCTGCCGGCGCAGGTCGGTACCACGGTGCTGGCACTGGTCGGGCTGTTCAACGTCGTCGGCACCTACACTGCGGGCTGGCTGGGCAGCTGCTACTCCAAGCCAAAGCTGCTGGCCGGGTTGTATCTGATTCGCGGGGTGGTGATCAGTGTTTTCCTGCTGGCGCCGCTGAGTGTCTGGAGTGCGTACGCATTCGGCATCGCCATGGGCTTGCTGTGGCTGTCCACGGTGCCACTCACCAACGGTACGGTGGCGACCATGTTCGGCGTGCGTAACCTGTCAATGCTCGGCGGAATCGCCTTCCTTTTCCATCAGCTGGGCTCGTTCTTTGGCGGCTGGCTTGGCGGGTGGCTGTACGACCGTACCGGCAGTTACGACCTGGTCTGGCAGATCGCGATCGCGCTGAGCCTGATGGCGGCGGTACTCAACTGGCCGATTCGTGAGCAGCCGGTCGAGCGCCTGCGCGAGGCGCAGGTCAACTGATGCGGCCGCTCTGGCTGGGTGTGAGCGTCGCTCTGGTGCTGGGCCTGCTGATGCTGGCCTGGTGGGGCTGGCAGCGTGGCGGCCTGGCGCTGCTGCAGATGGGGCTGGGCACCTGCTGATTCCAGCTGGTCTGCGATCTCGTAATTCCTTCTTTTCCGCGTGGCCGGTTTATCCGGTCGCGCCAAAGCTGCCATGCCCGCAATAGTGATCTCGTGGCCTCGCTCTGCAGTTCGAAAGCGGCGACGAACGTGACGGAATCAATTCGGTATTCATCGCTCCAAAGCGAAGCGGCGTAGAAGAAGTTAAGAACAAATCGCCGGTTCTTAGCAGCAACCTACCGGCTTTTGTGCATACGCCTGCGATCGAGTGGCAGCCTGGAAACCCTGTTCTAAGCTCGGCTGTCGCATAACCGTCATCAACAGTTGGTAAATACCTGCGGCACGCAGTCAATGGAGCAACAAGCAATGTCCACCCTTACCGAACTCGCCCAACAAATCGCCAAGCTCTATCCGTTGAAGGACAAGCGTGTAGGCAAGCGTTATCGCGTGGTAGGCGAGCTGGCCGGGATGACCGAACTGGAAGAGATCAACGGTGAACCGCGCTATATCCAGACCATGGCGCTGAAGAACAAGCAGCTCTGGGACGTGGCGGTCTAAACCTTTCCGTTGACGCCTGCCTGAATTTCACCTTTTCGCCCAGCGCTCGGCGCGCCAACTCGCCTGCTCCGTTTGACTCAGGAAGGTCCAGGCGACGAAGCGGCTCTTCTTCTGCCCCTGAGCCATGTCCAGCGTGTGCATCTGGCGGGCACCAAGGCGTTTCAGCCGCGCCTCCAGCGGCGCCACGTTGGCGCCCTTCGATACCAGGGTACTGAACCAGTAGACCTGCCCGGCGAACGCGACGCTTTCCTCCGCCATGCGCGCGACAAAGGCCGCTTCGCCACCTTCGCACCAGAGTTCCGCGGCCTGACCGCCGAAATTGAGCGCGGGTAGTTTGCGGCTCGGATCGAGCTTGCCGAGGTTACGCCACTTGCGCTGGCTGCCACTGCTGGCTTCGGCCTGTGACGCATGGAAGGGCGGATTGCACAACGTCAGGTCGAAGCGATCCTCCGGCAACATCACCCCCTTGAAGATGTGCTTCGGCGCCGCCTGCTGTCTCAGCTCGATGGCCTTGGCGAGGCCATTGGCCGAGACGATGGTGCGTGCCGAGGCCAGGGCGGTGGTGTCGATATCGCTCCCGGTGAAGTGCCAGCCGTACTCCCGATGGCCGATCAGCGGGTAGATGCAGTTGGCCCCGGTGCCGATGTCCAGTGCGCGGATCGCGGCGCCGCGGGGTATCGCGCTGGCCTTGTGCTCTCCGAGCAGGTCGGCCAGGCCGTGCAGATAATCGGCGCGCCCGGGCACCGGCGGGCACAGGTAGCCCGGCGGGATATCCCAGTGCTGGATGCCGTAGAACTGCCGCAGCAAGGCGCGGTTGAATACCCGCACCGCATCCGGGTTGGCGAAGTCGATGCTTTGCTTGCCGTAGGGATTGAGGATGACGTACTCGGCCAGCTCCGGGCAGCCAGCAATCAGCGCCGGGAAGTCGTAGCGGCCGGTATGGCGGTTGCGTGGATGCAGTACGGCCTTGCCGGGTTCGGCACGGCCGGGCTGCGGAGTCGAGGATGGGGATCTGCGCGGCATCTGATCAGCGGGAGGTTGGCGGCTGGGGCGCGCATTGTCCCACAACCGCTGCCCGCGGATAGGTCTCGTTGCTAACGGCGGCGCGGCACCATCAGCATCCACAGCAGGCCCCAGAGCAGTGCCCCGGCGCCGAGCCAGAAGGCGCTGTGCAGGCTGCCGCCCATGCCCATCCAGATGCTGGTCAGCCAGGGGGCGGCGAGCTGGGTCAGGCCGTAGAGTGCGATCAGCGCCGCTGACAGCCGCGGCCCCTGGTGTGGATGCAGCGCCCGCGCCAGGCGCTGGGTCAACAGCACGGTGCCGAGAAAGGTGCCGCCGACCAATACCGCACAGAGCAGGATGCCGACCGCGCCGGGCAGCAGCAGCGCGGCCAGTACGCCGAGCAGTTGAGTGAGATAGCTCAGGCGCAAGGCGATGTCGTCACCCATGCGCACGCCGAGACGATTCCACAGCCAGGGCGCCGGCAGCGTCGCCAGCGCCACCACCAGCCAGCTGCCACCGATGAGGAAGTCACCGGGCTCCACCTGCAGACGCGCGACCATCGGCAGGAAAGTCATCGGCAGGATGTAGCCCATGCCGGCGCCGGCATAGGAAAGAAACAGCGGTGTGCTGGAGCGATCGAGCAGTTTGCCGCTGGGTGGCTCCTCCGCAGAATGGGCCTTTTCCTCGTCAGGCATGTCCAGCCGCGACAGCTGCCGCCAGCCCCACCAGGCCAGCGGTATCGAAAGCAACGCCGCCGGCCACCAACGCTCGGCTCCCAGCAGGTACCCGTCGCTCAGGCTCACCAGCAAACTGGAGAGAATCAGCCCGACGCAGACACCGAGATAGACCAGGCCACTGGAGGAAACGCGCTGCTGTCGCGCCAGCCATTCGAGGATCAGCGAAGGCGCCTGGACGAATACCAGACCGTTGCTGATGCCATTGGCCAGGCGCAATGCGGCGAGGGCGTCAGCGGATTCCGCCTGGGTCTGCAGCAGGGCGCTCAAGACGTGTAGCGCCAGTGCCCAGGGCAGCGTACGGCGGATCTGCGCGACGCGATGCCAGCGCACCGCGAGCAGGGCGCCGATCAGATAGCCCAGGTAGTTCCAGCTGGCGATGCTGGCGCCTTCCTGCACGGTCAGCAGGCCGTCCTCCACCAGCCAGGGCAGCAGAGGGGTATAGACGAAGCGGCCAAGGCCATGGACGACCAACAAGAGAACGGCACCGGCCAGCAGGACCGGAAACAGGGCGACACGCTGAGGCATGGAGTCTGTTCTTTTTAGAATGAGAGCTGGAGCTTAACGGCTGGCCCTTTCAGCCGCCATGCCACTTTTCGCTGGCTACCCGTCGGTGGGTGTCCCGAGGCAGCCGGCATTCATAGCGGAAACAGCAGCGGCACCAGCAGCACCGAGACGATCATGACCAGCGCGGTAAAAGGCACGCCAACTCGGACGAAGTCGGCGAAGCGGTATTGCCCAGGACCGAGCACCAGGGTGTTCACCGGCGAGGAAATCGGCGTCATGAACGCGGCGGAGGCGGCCAGCGCGACGATCATGGCGAACGGATAGGGCGAGGCGCCCAGCTGCTCGGCGGTGGACAGCGCAACGGGTGCCATCAGCACAGCCGTCGCCGTGTTGGAGATGAACAGCCCGATCACGGCGGTCAGCAGAAACAGGCAGGCGAACAAGGCATGCGGTCCGGCGTCGCCGAGCAGGCCGACCAGCCCCGATGTCGCCAGGGCGATGCCGCCGGTCTTCTGCAACGCCAGGGCGAACGGCAGCATGCCGACGATCAGCACCAGGCTTTGCCAGTGAATCGCCTTGTAGGCGCTGTCCATGTCGATGCAGCGGAACAGGCCCATGACCAGGCAGCCAATCAGCGCCGCCAGCACGTTGGGCACCAGGCCGCTGACCATCAATGTAACCATCACCGCCAGCCCGAGCAGCGCGAACGGTGCCTGGTTGGCCGCGGGCGCCACATCGTCCACCTCGGCCGGCAGGCTCAGCACGAGGAAGTCGCGGCTTATGCCCTGCAGACGGTGAATGTGCTTCCAGCTGCCGGCCACCAGCAGCGTATCGGCTGGCTTGAGCTTTTCATCCACCAGCAGCCCCTGCAGGGCTTGGCGATTGCGGCGCAGACCGACCACGTTGAGCTTGTGCCGGCTGCGAAAACCCAGTTGCTGGATGGTCTTGCCCGGTAGGCGCGATTCCGGTGGCAGCGCCACTTCCGCCAGCCCCAGCTCGCGACCGTGCACCGAATAGTAGGAGGTGCTGAGTTGCAGGGGTTCGAGGCCCAGCTCCTGATAGGCGCCGAGCAAGCCGATGGCCGGGCTGGCCAGATCGACCAGCAGCACATCGCCGACGAACAGTTCGGTATTGCCCGTCGCGATCAGCAGAAGGTTGCGAAAGCGGTCATGGCGTTCCACGGCGATCACGTTGATGCCGTACTGGGTTCGCAGCTTCAGCTCGTCCAGCGCCTGGTTGGCGAGAATCGATCCCGGCATCACCCGCAGTCGCCGCTCGCGTTCTTCCAGTCGATACTCTCGCGCCAGATCCGCCAGCGTATGGCGATGTTCTGTCGCTTCGCTGCGCTTGTCGCTGCCCAGCCAGCGGCGTGCCAGCAGCATGTAGCCGACGCCGAGCAACAGAATCGCCAGGCCGATGGGGGTGAAATCGAAGAAGGCGAAGCCGTCGAGCCCGGCGCGGCGCAGTTCGCTGTTGATCACCAGGTTCGGCGGCGTCGCCACCAGCGTCAGCATGCCGCTGATCAGGCCGGCGAACGCCAGCGGCATCATCAGCCGCCGTGGCGAGACCTTCATGCGATTGGCGATGCCGAGCACCACGGGAATGAAGATCGCCACCACGCCGGTCGAACTCATCACCGAGCCGAGCCCCGCGACGGCCAGCATCAGCAGAATCAGCAAGCGGGTCTCGCTGCTGCCGGCGGTACGCATCAGCCAGTCGCCCAGGCGATAGGCGATGCCGGTGCGCACCAGGCCGTCGCCGATGACGAACAGGGTGGCGATCAACACCACGCTAGGATCGCTGAAACCGGCCAGTGCCTCCTGCACGCTGAGCACACCAGTGAGCGGCAGCGCGACCATGGCCAGTACCGCCACCACGTCCATGCGTGGCTTGTTCAGCGCGAACAGGCAGATGCAGCCGGTGAGCAGGGCGAGAACCAGCAGCAGGTCGCCACTCATGGTCGATCAGGGATATTCGAGAATGGATTTGATACGCGGCAGGTTGCGCTCGATCCAGCCCTTGTCGATGGCACCCCAGTCGAGGATGGCGTAGTGGCCGGCATTGTGGCGTTCACCGTCGTCCTGCTCGAAGCTGCAGTCGATGTCCAGCTCCGCGAGCGCGGCAAGGGTGTCCTGGGCGGTACGCCGTGGCATGCCGGTCGCGGCCATCAGTGCAGGGACACTGCAGGCGGTGCCGCTGTCGATCAGCCAGGCGACGTAGAGTCGGCGATAGAAACTGGTTTTGGTCTTGCTGACGGTCATGGAAGGTCCCTGGCCAGGTCGTCTGTGGGGGCAGCGACCTGGCCAGGCTCGCTGCGGTTTAGCGCAGGGCGAGCATGCCGATGTAGGTCGCTGCGCCCGCAGTGTAACCGAGGAAGGCCAGCAAGCTGACGCGCTTGACGTACCAGGTGAAGCTGATCTTCTCCATGCCCATCGCCGCGACCCCCGCAGCCGAGCCGATGATCAGCGTGCTGCCGCCGGTACCGGCGCAGAAGGCGAGCATCTCCCAGAAGTTGCCATCGACGACGAACTGGGACATCCAGCTAATTTCCTCTGCCGCGGTCGCAGCCAGCATCTTCTCGCTGACCAGCGGGTACATCTTCATCGCACCGGCCACCAGCGGCACGTTGTCGACCACGGCCGAAAGCAGGCCGATGGCGTAGGTGATCGGGTAGATGTGGCCGAGCGATTCGCGCAGCGCGGTCGCGACCTGGGTCAGGTGGCCCGCGGTAGCGAGACTGGATACGGCCAGCAGAATGCCGAGGAAGAACAGCACGCTGGGGGTGTCCACCTTGCGCAGCACGCCGACTACCGAAAGCGGGTGCTTGTCTTCGGCATTCTTGTTGCGGTGGATGAACTCGGTGGTTACCCAGAGCACGCCGAGGCCGAAGAGGATGCCCATGTAAGGCGGCAGGTGGGTCACGGTCTTGAACACCGGGACGAAGAGCAGGGCAGCGAGGCCAAGACCGAGTACCAGGTTGCGCTCGAATACGGTGGTGGTCGGCGGGTGCTTCTCGGCCAGGTGAGCACGAGGACGCGGGCGTGGTGCCTCGCCGCGCAGACGGAAGCTGAGAATGATCAGCGGCACCAGCAGGCACACCAGGCTTGGCAGGAACAGGCCGGTGATCACGCCGGAAGCGCTGATCTGGTTGCCGATCCAGAGCATGGTGGTGGTCACGTCACCGATCGGAGACCAGGCACCACCGGCGTTGGCGGCGATTACCACGACGCCGACGAACAACCAGCGCTCGGGACGGCCACGGATGAGCTTGCGCAGCAGCGACACCATGACGATGGTGGTGGTCAGGTTGTCCAGTGCTGCGGAGAGGAAGAAGGTGAGGAAGCCGATGATCCACAGCAAGTGCACGCGCTTGCGGGTCTGGATGCGGTCGGTGATTACCTTGAAACCTTCGTGGGAGTCGATCAGCTCGACGATGGTCATCGCGCCGAGCAGGAAGAAGAGAATCTCCGAGACTTCTCCCAGGTGATGACGCAGCGATTCGACCACCACCGCCGAGGAGTCCCCGGGGTTGTGGCTGCCGGGTTGCAGCAGCGGAAGTATCTGGTCGGCGCCCAGCACCAGAATGGTCCAGGTCACAACCGCGGTCAGGATCGCGGCAGCGGCCTTGTCTATCTTCAGGGGATGTTCAAAGGCTATGCATAGATAGCCTATGACGAACACGACAGCCATGAGTGCATACATCGGAGGGACTCCATCTTGAGGAACCTTGCCGGGCATGCGGGTGTGTCGACGCAGCCTCAGCGGCTGGCAGGGGAACGATTCGCTAGCGAGGTGAAACAAATCGGGGCGGTGGACTGCCCTGGGAGACGGTTGCGCGTTCGGCGAAATACGTGGGGCATTGCGCTTCGCAGCAGGGGGCTCATTTCACATCGTCGAGCTGTTCGTCTTGGCTTTAACGGCCTGCCAGTTTGTAAAGGGGTGTTTCATGTGCGGCATAGTGTATCAGCGTTGCCGGTAATAACTTGTCATCAATCAAGATGACCTCCTTAAGCAAAAAGGCCAGCACCTTTCGGGCTGGCCTTTTGCGTTTACCGCGTCCTGATCAGAGCGTGGCGATGCGGTCGCGCTGCTCCTGCAGCCTGGCTTTGGCCTGTTCGGCCTCGGCCAGTTTGGCGCGTTCCTTGTCGATCACCTCGGCGGGTGCCTTGTCGACGAAACCGGCGTTCGACAGCTTTCCGCCGACGCGCTTGACCTCGCCGTCCAGCCGGGCGAGTTCCTTGTCCAGGCGAGCCAGTTCGGCATCCTTGTCGATCAGGCCAGCCATCGGCACAAGCACCTGCATGTCACCCACCAGCGCGATGGCCGACAGCGGTGCTTCTTCGCCGTCGTTGAGCAGGCGCACGCTTTCCAGCTTGGCCAGTTTCTTCAGCAGCGGCTCGTTGTCGGTCAGGCGGCGTTGATCGGTAGCCGAGGCGTTGCCCAGCACCACGTCGATGCGCTTGGCCATGGAGATGTTCATCTCGCCGCGGATCTGGCGGATGCCCAGCATGAAGGCCTTGAGCCACTCGATATCGCCTTCGGCGGCTTCGTCGATACGCTCCGGGTTGAACTCCGGCCACGGCTGCAGCATCAGCGTTGGACCGGACTTGCCGGCGAGCGGCGCGACGCGCTGCCAGATTTCCTCGGTAATGAACGGCATGAACGGATGCGCCAGGCGCAGCGCGGTTTCCAGAACGCGCACCAAGGTGCGGCGGGTACCGCGCTGGCGTTCGGCGCTTGCGGTCTCGTCCCACAGCAGCGGCTTGACCAGCTCCAGGTACCAGGCGCAGTACTCGTCCCAGATGAACTCGTACAGCGCTTGAGCGGCCAGGTCGAAGCGGAACGCCTCCAGCTGTCGATTCACTTCGCTTTCGGTACGCTGCAACGCGGAGATGATCCAGCGATCCACCGACGAGAGCTCGACGGGCTCGCCGTTGGCCCCCGTGTCCTTGCCCTCGGTGTTCTCGAAGACGAAGTTGGCGGCGTTCCAGATCTTGTTGCAGAAGTTGCGGTAACCCTCGACGCGGCCCATGTCGAACTTGATGTCGCGGCCGGTTGAGGCCAGCGAGCAGAAGGTGAAGCGCAGGGCGTCGGTGCCGTAGCTGGCGATGCCTTCGGGGAACTCGGCACGGGTCTGCTTGGCGATCTTCTCGGCCAGCTTGGGCTGCATCATGCCGCTGGTGCGCTTGGTCAGCAGTTCATCGAGGGTGATGCCATCGACGATGTCCAGCGGGTCGAGCACGTTGCCCTTGGACTTGGACATCTTCTGCCCCTGACCATCGCGTACCAGGCCGTGCACGTAGACGGTCTTGAACGGGATCTGCCCGGTCAGATGAGTGGACAGCATGATCATCCGGGCGACCCAGAAGAAGATGATGTCGAAGCCTGTGACCAGCACGTCGGTGGGGTGGAAGGTCTTCAGGAACTCGGTCTGCTGCGGCCAGCCGAGTGTGGAGAAGGTCCACAGGCCGGAGCTGAACCAGGTGTCCAGCACGTCCTCGTCCTGACGCAGTTCGACGTTGTTGCAGAGGTTGTACTTACTGCGTACCTCCACTTCATCGCGGCCAACGTAGACGTTGCCGGCTTCGTCGTACCACGCAGGAATTCGATGGCCCCACCAGAGCTGACGGCTGATGCACCAGTCCTGGATGTCGCGCATCCAGCTGAAGTACATGTTCTCGTACTGCTTGGGCACGAACTGGATTTCGCCGCTTTCGACGGCGGCGATGGCCTTCTCGGCCAGCGGTTTGGTGGAAACGTACCACTGGTCGGTCAGCCACGGCTCGATGATGGTGCCGGAGCGATCACCGCGGGGGACTTTCAGCGCGTGGTCGTCGATCTTTTCCAGCAGGCTCATGGCGTCGAACTCGGCGACGATGGCCTTGCGCGCATCGAAGCGGTCCATGTGCGCGTAGCCGTCCGGCAGGTTGGCATCGATCTTGTCGTTCGGCGTCCCGTCGATGTTGAACACCTGGGCCTTGGCGAGCACCGCGGCGTTGCGGTCGAAGATATTGATCAGCGGCAGGTGATGACGCTTGCCGACCTCGTAGTCGTTGAAGTCGTGCGCCGGGGTGATCTTCACGCAGCCGGTGCCGAACTCGAGGTCGACGTAGTCGTCGGCGACGATCGGGATCAGGCGGTTGACCAGCGGCAGCATGACGTGACGGCCGATCAGGCTCTTGTAGCGCTCGTCCTCCGGGTGCACGGCGATGGCGGCGTCACCGAGCATGGTTTCCGGACGGGTAGTGGCGACCACCAGGTAATCCAGGCCATCTGCAGTCTTGCAGCCGTCGGCCAGCGGATAACGCAGGTGCCAGAGATGACCTTTCTCGTCATGGTTCTCGACTTCGAGGTCTGAGATCGCGGTGTGCAGCTTGGTGTCCCAGTTGACCAGGCGCTTGCCGCGATAGATCAGGCCGTCCTCGTGCAGGCGGACGAAGGCTTCCTTGACCGCCTCGGAGAGGCCGTCGTCCATGGTGAAGCGCTCGCGCGACCAGTCCACCGAGGAGCCCAGGCGACGGATCTGCCGGGTGATGGTGCCGCCGGATTCTTCCTTCCACTGCCAGACCTTGTCGAGAAACTTTTCGCGTCCAAGGTCATGACGCGAAACGCCCTGCGCGCCGAGCTGGCGCTCGACCACCATCTGCGTGGCGATACCAGCATGGTCTGTACCTGGCTGCCACAGGGTGTTGCGGCCCTGCATGCGGCGCCAGCGGATCAAAGCATCCATGATGGCGTTGTTGAAGCCGTGACCCATGTGCAGGCTGCCGGTGACGTTCGGCGGCGGGATCATGATGGTGTAGGGCTCGCCGGAACCTTGCGGGGCGAAATAGTTGTTCGATTCCCAGGTCTGGTACCAGGAAGTCTCGATGGCGTGCGGCTGGTAGGTCTTGTCCATGCGGCGGGACCCTTAAAACGGCTGGTCGGAAAAACGGGCAAGTATAAAGGCAAACGGCCGCGAGATTTCGCGGCCGTGCTTATTAACTGCGCATTGTCGCGGATGACTCAGGAGCGAGGCGGGGGCGTGCGTACCAGGCGCTCGATTCGGCTCTCGAGGCGACGCTTGAGTTCCGCCTCGATCTGCGGCACGAAGTCGTCGATCACTTCCTGCAGGATCAGATTGGCCGCGGTGCGCAACTCGTGGTCGATGTGCCGTTCGGCCAGGGAGCGAAACGCGCTACGCACGCTGGTTTCCCGCGGCTCGTCGTCGCTGGCGCTCGCGGCCGGAACGGCAGGCGCTGGCTCGACGATATCGGACAGCAGCGGAATGCTGTCCGGGTCCAGCGCTGCGCCGGCCGGAGCCTCGTCTGGAAAATCTTCACCGAGCAGGGCGCGAATGGACTCGAGATCGCTCAGCAGTTCGGCGGGTTTGTTCGGGGCTTTCGGTGTCATCTCAGAAGTTTCCGGGGCTTGAGCATCCCGGCGGCTGCCAGGGGTTTTCCCTTGCTGTCGAATGGTTGGTCTTAAAGCTCGACCCGTTTCGGATCATAGCCCTGGCGTCGATACAGGCGGAAATTCTCCCGGCAGGCGGTCAGCAGTTGCGGTTCCTGGTTGACGATCTCGATGACCCGGCTGAACTGGTCGATGTGCGACGAAAGCGTTGATCCCAGGTTGATCAAGAGGCCCTGCGTGAATTGAGGTGCCTGGTCGACACCGATCACTACCGGGGCCTTCGGGTCGTCGACGTGCTGCTCGTGGGGAATGAAGCGCTCGGCGCGAAAGCCCCAGAGTAGCTCGTCGACCTCGCTCGACTGCGTTTCATCGACGCAGCGAATGAATACCTGCATGCCGTGTTGCCAGCCCTTGGCCGCCAACTGACAGGCCGCCCGCAGGCGGCCGGTCGGGTTGGCGTCGGGCAGGACGTAGAATTCGATCCGCGTCATGGGCGTGCTCCGCTCTGGCCGGGCAGCGCAAGGCGGCTCCGGCCCGAGGGATCAGGCGCGACGGCCAGGTGCATCTCAGTTGACCCGGTCCAGCAGGTACTGGGTCAACAGCGGCACGGGCCGGCCGGTGGCGCCTTTTTCCTTGCCGCCGCTGGTCCAGGCGGTGCCGGCGATATCCAGGTGCGCCCAGGCGAACTTCTTGGTGAAGCGCGAGAGGAAGCAGGCAGCCGTGATGGTGCCTGCTTTGGGGCCGCCGATGTTGGCGATATCGGCGAATGGACTGTCCAGCTGTTCCTGGTATTCGTCGAACAGCGGCAGCTGCCAGGCGCGGTCGGCAGCGTTCTCGCCAGCCTGCAGCAGTTGCTGCACCAGGGCGTCGTTGTTGCCCAGCAGACCGGAAGTGTTGCTGCCCAGGGCGACGATGCAGGCGCCGGTCAGCGTGGCCACGTCGATCACCGCGCGCGGTTCGAAGCGTTCGGCGTAGGTCAGCGCATCGCACAGCACCAAACGGCCCTCGGCATCGGTGTTGAGGATTTCCACGGTCTGACCGCTCATGGTGGTGACGATGTCGCCCGGGCGGGTGGCGCCGCCGCTGGGCATGTTCTCGGCACAGGCCAGCAGGCAGACCAGGTTGATCGGCAGCTGCAGCTCCAGCACGGCCTTGAGTGTGCCGAGTACGCTGGCGGCTCCGCCCATGTCGTACTTCATCTCGTCCATGCCCTGGCCCGGCTTGAGGCTGATGCCACCGGTATCGAAGGTGATGCCTTTGCCCACCAGGGCATACGGCTGCTCGCCCTTCTTGCCGCCGTTGTACTGCATGACGATGATGCAGCCGGGCTGGTCGCTGCCCTGGGAAACCGCGAGGAAGGCGCCGGCGCCGAGATCACGCAGCTTCTTCTCGTCGAGCACGTCGACCTTCAGGCCCTTGTAGGCCTTGCTCATCTGCTTTGCCTGTTCGGCGATGTAGGTCGGGTGGCAGACGTTCGGTGGCAGGTTGCCGAGGTCGCGGGTGAAGGCCATGCCACTGGCGATCGCCGAGGCTTCGCGGGTCGCGCGTTCCACGTCGGGCTGCTCGCTCTTGTCACACAGGAGGATGATCTTCTGCAGAGCGCGCGGGTCGGCTTTCTTGCTCTTGAAGCGATCGAACACGTACTGGCCGTCGGCAAGGATTTCCACCAGCAGGCGAGTGCGGCCGTAATTGTCGCGACCTTTGATCTGAACATCCTGCATGGCGAAGGCCGCATCGGCACCGCCGAGACCCTTGATTGCGGCAAGTGCGGCATTGGCGATCTTGCGCCACTGGCGGTTGTCCAGTTCGTCGACCTTGCCGATCCCGACCAGCAGTACGCGCTCAGCCTTGAGGCCGGGCAGGCCATGCAAGAGCAGGGTCTGACCCGCTTTGCCCTGGATGTCGCCACGCTTGAGCGCAGTGCTGAGCGCGCCGCCGCTGGCGCTGTCTACGCTCTGCGCGACGCTGCCGAGAAGGCAGTCATCGCCGAGCGGCAGAACCAGGGTGGCGGTCTTCTGGGTGGAGGCTTTGGCGCTTTTGACAACAAATTCCATGACGTGGTGTCCCCAAGACAAAGAGTCGGGTTTGCATGATAATGCCGGGCTTATTTTTCCGGTGGTTCGCCTGTTCGGTCGTTGCTAACGACTGCGCTAGGCTAGAAACGTTGCAATCGTCGATGCTTCGGCGATTGTTTCGGCGCTGCGGTCCGCGTCCGCTCGGTGCGTCATTACCCAATTTCCAACGGCCCGCTCCGGCGGGCCGGCAACTGGCGGCTAGTTTGAGCGTTGCCGCCAGAGCCTGACAACCCTGGAGTGTCTGGTTTGATCGTCTTTCGTTACCTGTCCCGAGAGCTGCTGGTCACCATGAGCGCGGTCAGTGCCGTGCTGCTGGTGATCATCATGAGTGGCCGTTTCATCAAGTATCTGGCGCAGGCTGCGCAGGGACTGCTCGACCCAGGGGTGCTGTTGCTGATCATGGGCTTTCGTCTGCCCGGCTTTCTGCAGCTGATCCTCCCGCTCGGACTGTTTCTCGGCATTCTGCTGGCCTACGGGCGCCTCTATCTGGAAAGCGAAATGACCGTGCTTTCGGCCACGGGCATGAGCCAGCGCCGGCTGCTGGTCTACAGCCTGGCGCCCGCCGCCCTGGTGGCGGTCGTGGTGGGCTGGCTGAGCCTGGGGTTGGCGCCGCAGGGCATCGCCGAGGTGGATCGTATCCTCAATCAGCAGGACTCCCTGACCGAGTTCGACACGCTGGTGCCGGGGCGCTTTCAGACGTTGCGCGGCGGTTCACGGGTAACCTACACCCGCGAACTGTCGGCTGACCGCAGCGAGCTCGGCGGGGTGTTCATCTCCGAAACCAATGTCTCGCGTCAGACCGGAAAGGAAAGCGGGCTGTCGGTGCTGGTTGCCGAGAGCGGACGGCAGGAAGTCCAGCCCGATGGCAGTCGCTATCTGATTCTGGAAAACGGCTATCGCTATGACGGCAACCCGGGGCAGGCCGATTACCGCGCCATCCAGTACGACACCTATGGCGTGCTGCTTCCCAAGCCGGAAGTGAGCATGGAGCTGAGCGAACGTGAGGCGCTGCCGACTCGGGAGCTGCTCGGCAGCGACAACATCCGTCATCGCACCGAGCTGCAGTGGCGCTTCTCATTGCCGTTGCTGGTGTTCGTCGTTACCGTGCTCGCGGTGCCGCTGGCCAAGGTGAATCCGCGGCAGGGGCGTTTTCTCAAGCTGCTGCCGGCGATCCTTCTGTACATGACTTACCTCGCGTTGCTGATCGCCGTGCGCGGTGCGCTGGACAAGGGGCGAATCCCGATGGCGCTGGGCCTTTGGTGGGTGCACGGGCTGTTCCTGGCGATAGGCCTGTTGATGCTGTACTGGGAGCCGATCAGGCTGCGGATGAAGAAGGGCAGTGCGCAGCGGGAGGTGGCTCGTGGTTAAGCTGGATCGCTACATCGGAGTCCATGTCTTTCTCGCGATTCTGACTGTCCTCGGCATCATCGTGGGTCTGGCTCTGCTATTCGCGTTCATCGATGAATTGAGTGATGTAGAAGGCAGCTACGGGCTGGGCGATGCCCTGCAGTACGTGCTGCTGACGTCGCCTCGGCGTCTGTATGAAATGCTGCCTATGGCGGCACTGATCGGTTGTTTGATCGGCCTTGGCACGCTTGCCAGCAGCAGCGAGCTGACCATCATGCGCGCGGCTGGTGTCTCGCTGGGGCGCATCGTGGTGGCGGTGATGAAGCCGATGCTGGTGCTGCTCATTGCCGGCATTCTGATCGGTGAGTACGTTGCGCCAGCGACCGAGGACATCGCCCAGGCGCGGCGCTCCCTGGCGCAGGGCGCAGGCGAGGCGCAGAGCAGCAAACGCGGCCTGTGGCACCGGCAGGAGAACGAGTTCGTGCACGTCAACGCCGTGCAGCCCGGCGGCATGCTGGTGGGGGTGACACGTTATCGCTTCGATGAAGATCGCCGCTTGCTGTCGTCCAGTTTTGCCCGTCGCGCCAGCTATCAGGCTGATCACTGGCTGCTCGAGAATATCTCGACCACCCATTTTCGCGGCGATCACACCGAGGTGGTGCGCACGCCGCAGGAACGCTGGGATGTTCAGCTGACGCCGCAGCTACTCGGGACGGTGGTGATGGAGCCGGAAGCGCTATCGATCACCGGCTTGTGGCGCTATATCCACTACCTGGGCGAGCAGGGGTTGAACAACGGTCGTTACTGGCTGGCGTTCTGGACCAAGGTGCTGCAGCCGGCCGTCACCGTTGCGCTGGTGCTGCTGGCGATCTCGTTCATCTTCGGGCCACTGCGCTCGGTCACGCTTGGTCAGCGCATCTTTACCGGCGTAGTGGTCGGCTTCGTGTTCCGCATTATTCAGGATTTGCTCGGGCCGGCTAGCCAGGTGTTCGGCTTCTCGCCGTTGCTTGCGGTGGTGCTGCCAGCGGGCATCTGTGCACTCATCGGTGCCTGGTTGCTGCGTCGGGCGGGATGACGGGTGCCTCCGGCGCGAACCGCCGGAGGCGCTGTCGACAAGGTTTGGGTCAGTGTTGGCTCGGTGCGCAGAGCAAAGTCACTTCTTGTGAATGTTCTTCGGTAGCTGAACGGCCTGGCTCTCCGAGTACATGTCGTGCCAAGTGCGGTTCTGTTTGTCGAGCAGCATCCACCAATAACCCATGCCCAGGCACAGCAGCGAAACCAGTGCGATCAGAAAACGCAGAAGCGCCTGCCAAAGATCGATGGCGGTTCCGTCTGCATTCTGGATCCGGATGCCCCAGACCTGCATGCCCAGCGTTTGGCCGCTGTGGGTCCAGAACTTGGCGAAAAAGCCGAACAGGCTGAACAGCAGCAGCGTCGAGAGCAGGGGGTCGATGTCCAGGCGGCCGGCATCCGCGAGCTGCTGCAGCTGTTCACTGCCGTAGAGCAGTCGCAGCAGCACTTGCTGATAGAGCAGTGTCACCACCATCATCAAGGCGATGCACAGCAGGCTGTCATAGAACATTGCAGCAAGCCGGCGTACCAGGCCGGCGGCGGGAAACTGGCCCTGCGGGCTGAGCAGGTGTCTGCGCATTGGGTGTCTCGATCAAAGAGGTGGGCGGCGCATTCTACGGAATTGCGCGCATAAAAAAGCCCCTGATGTTGCCATCAGGGGCTTTTCGGAGAAGAGGCTTAGCCTAGGATCTGAACCTGGTCTGCCTGCATGCCCTTTTGACCTTGCACTGCGACGAAACTGACTTTCTGGCCTTCTTTCAGGCTCTTGAAGCCGTTGCCTTCGATCGCGCGGAAGTGCACGAACAGATCCGGACCGCTCTCGGGAGTGATGAAACCAAAACCTTTCTCGTCGTTAAACCACTTGACGGTACCGTTCTGACGATTCGACATGTCTTTGTATCCTTGAAACTCAAAAGTAGAATTGCCCCCGCAGAGCAGGAAGCTGGAACTGGTTGCAAGGAGTAAGAGAGTCGAGCGGAGTAGCGGATCTGAAGATCTACTGCACCAGGTCACGATTCAACAGCGACCCATGCAAACACAGTGGGCACACTCTACGATAACTCGCCAGGGAATGCCAACCCCTCGGAGCCATAGAATTTGCCTGTCCAGGCGGCGCCATTTGGCGCTTTTTGACGTGGCTTTGACTCGCCTTATTCGCTGTTGCGAGAGAGGCAATGCCACGAGTCGACTGCATCGATATCGAGTGTCAGTCTGAGGAAAAGCGATGTAGCTGACGTTGCTTGCCGTGCTGCCGATCCAGATTGTCTGGATGCTTGCATGCGGCTGGTGCGCTTTGAAGCTTCGCTACGGCGTTAGATTTGCAGGCGATCCGGTTACCCGTTTCGCTAAGCATGCAGCTTGGCTGCGTTGTAGCGATTCACTGATGGTGCCTCGAGAGAGACTCGAACTCTCACGTTGTTACCAACGGCGGATTTTGAATCCGCTGCGTCTACCGATTCCGCCATCGAGGCACAGTGGGCGCGCAGTATAGGGATGCGCGACGGGGTGGTCAATCGCTTGGCGTGGTCAGGTCGACGTGTTTCGGATAAGATTTGCGCCCTTTCCGCGTCCCGACCTCCGATCCATGCAAGTTGCCGATTTTTTCTTCCAGCTGCCCGATGCCCTGATCGCACGACATCCCCTGGCGGAGCGGCGCGCCAGTCGTCTGCTGGTGCTCGAAGGCGAAACGGGAAAGCTCTCGCATCGCAACTTCGCCGATCTGCTGGACCATGTGCGGCCTGGCGATCTGATGGTGTTCAACAATACCCGGGTGATCCCAGCGCGCCTTTTCGGTCAGAAAGCTACCGGCGGCAAGCTGGAAATCCTTGTCGAAAGGGTAGTCGGCAATCGCAGCGTTCTGGCACATGTCCGTTCCAGCAAGTCGCCCAAGGCCGGATCGAAGATCCTGCTCGATGGCGGCGGCGAAGCGGAAATGATCGCCCGGCATGATGCGCTGTTCGAACTCGAGTTCGACGAGGATGTTCTGCCGTTGCTCGAGCGCATCGGGCACATGCCATTGCCTCCTTATATAGACAGGCCTGACGACGCCGCCGACCGCGAGCGTTACCAGACCGTCTACGCGCAGCGCGCCGGTGCCGTGGCTGCGCCGACCGCAGGACTGCACTTCGATGAGGCGCTGCTGCAGACGCTGCGTGAGTCTGGCGTGGAAACGGCCTACGTTACCCTTCATGTCGGCGCCGGCACCTTTCAGCCGGTGCGCGTGGAGCGTATCGAAGAGCATCACATGCATCGCGAATGGCTGGAGGTCGGCCAGGATGTCGTCGATGCGGTGGCGGCCTGTCGCTCCCGTGGTGGGCGCGTGATCGCTGTCGGTACCACCAGCGTGCGTTCGCTGGAGACGGCGGCGCGCGATGGTGAACTCAAGCCGTTCAGTGGCGACACCGATATCTTCATCTACCCAGGCAAGAGCTTTCATGTGGTGGATGCACTGGTCACCAATTTCCATCTGCCTGAATCCACGCTGCTGATGCTGGTTTCCGCCTTCGCCGGTTATCCGGAGACCATGGCGGCCTACGCCGAAGCGGTGGCTCAGCGTTATCGCTTCTTCAGTTACGGCGATGCCATGTTCATCACCCGCAATCCCGCACCGCGCGGCCCCGAGGAAACCCAATGACTCGCTCCTGCCATATGTCCTTCGAGCTGCTTGCCACCGATGGCAAGGCGCGCCGCGGACGTCTGACCTTTCCGCGCGGCGCCGTCGAGACGCCGGCGTTCATGCCAGTGGGCACTTACGGTACCGTCAAAGGCATGCTGCCACGTGACATCGAGGCGATCGGAGCGCAGATCATTCTGGGCAACACCTTCCATCTCTGGTTGCGCCCTGGCACTGAAGTGATCAAGCGCCATGGGGACCTGCACGACTTCATGCAGTGGCAGGGGCCTATCCTCACCGACTCGGGCGGCTTTCAGGTGTTCAGCCTCGGGGCGATGCGCAAGATCAAGGAGGAGGGCGTCTACTTCGCCTCTCCGGTAGATGGCGCAAAAGTCTTCATGGGGCCGGAGGAGTCGATGCAGGTCCAGCGTGACCTGGGCTCGGATATCGTGATGATCTTCGATGAATGCACGCCTTATCCCGCTGACGAGGACGTGGCGCGGCGTTCGATGGAACTGTCGCTGCGCTGGGCCGAGCGCTCGAAGGTCGCCCATGGCGACAGTCCGGCTGCGCTGTTCGGCATTGTTCAGGGCGGTATGCACGAATCTTTGCGCATGCGCTCGCTGGAAGGGCTTTGCGAGATCGGGTTTGACGGCCTGGCGATTGGCGGCCTTTCGGTTGGCGAGCCGAAGGAAGAGATGATCCGTGTGCTGGATTTCCTTCCGCCACAGATGCCAGCGGATAAGCCACGCTATCTGATGGGGGTGGGTAAGCCGGAGGACCTGGTCGAGGGTGTGCGGCGCGGCGTCGATATGTTCGACTGCGTGATGCCAACGCGCAATGCGCGAAATGGGCATCTGTTCGTTGATAGCGGTGTGATCAAGATCCGCAACGCCGTTCACAAACACGACGACTCTCCGCTGGATCCGAGCTGTGACTGTTACACCTGCAAACATTTCTCCCGCGCTTATCTGCATCATCTGGATAAATGCGGCGAAATGCTGGGTAGCATGTTGAATACCATCCATAACCTGCGGCATTACCAGCGGGTTATGGCTGGTTTACGCGACGCCATTCAACAGGGTACATTGGCGGCCTTTGTCGACGCCTTTTATGCCAAGCGCGGTCTGCCAACGCCGCCGCTTGCGTGACGTGCCAGAACAAAACAATCCTTTCTGCAACAGGAGTGCTACATGAGCTTTCTGATTCCCGCCGCCTATGCCCAGGAGGCTGCTGCTGGTCCTGCTGGTACTGGTTTCGAGTGGGTTTTTCTGGTCGGTTTTCTGGTCATCTTCTACTTGATGATCTGGCGTCCCCAGTCCAAGCGTGCCAAGGAACACAAGAACCTGATCGCCGGCCTGCAGAAGGGCGACGAAGTGGTCACTTCCGGCGGTATCGCTGGCAAGGTCACCAAGGTCGCCGATGACTTCGTGGTGATCGAGGTGTCCGACAACGTTGAGCTGAAGTTCCAGAAAGTAGCGATCGCCGCAACGTTGCCCAAGGGCACACTGAAAGCCATCTGAGCTGACTTCATTCAATATCGACGGGGCGCGCAAGGCGCCCCGCGTTCATTAAACGGGCTGCGTCATGCTCAATAGATTCCCTCTCTGGAAATACCTGCTGATTCTGGCAGTGCTCGCGATCGCCTTTATTTACTCTGCGCCCAACCTCTATCCGGATGACCCGGCGATTCAGGTTACCGGTGCCAGCACATCGCAGGAGATCGGCGAGGCAGACCTCGAGCGCATCAGCAAAGCACTCGTGGATGGCGGTATCGCGGTCAAGTCTGCGTCCCTGGACGAGCAGGGCCGAGGTGGCCTTGTGCGTCTCGAGCGTCAGGATGATCAGTTGCCGGCAAAAGATATCGTGCGCCGCGCGCTCGGCGACGCCTACGTAGTTGCGCTCAATCTGGCGCCTACGACTCCCGACTGGTTGCGCAATCTTGGCGCAAGCCCGATGAAGCTTGGTCTGGATCTCTCCGGTGGTGTGCACTTCCTCCTGGAAGTGGACATGGACAAGGCAATTGAAACGCGCCTGAACGTCTCCGAGGGTGAGGTCAAGAGTCTGCTGCGCAAGGAGCGTGTGCGATACCGCAGTCTGCCGAATCTGAAGGATTCGGTGCAGTTGGGCTTTGCCGATGAGGCTACCTTGGATGCCGCCCAATCGCTCATCCGCAAGGAATTTACGGACTTCGAGCTGACGTCCGCTGAACGCAACGGCCAGTACGTGCTGCGTCTGACGCTGACCGAAGCCAAGCTGGCGGAAATTCGCGAGTACTCGATCAAGCAGAACCTGACCACGGTGCGTAATCGCGTCAACGAACTCGGCGTGGCTGAGCCGTTGGTTCAGCGTCAAGGTGCCAATCGGATCGTCGTCGAGCTGCCGGGTGTGCAGGATACGGCCGAGGCCAAACGTATCCTCGGCAAGACGGCGAACCTCGAGTTCCGCCTAGCTGCCGATTCAGATGCATCGCGTGCTTCCACCGAAACCTTCGAGTTCCGCGAAGAGGGCCGCCCGCCGGTTCAGCTTGAGCGCACACTGATCATTACAGGTGATCAGGTGACCGACGCCCAGGCCAGCTACGACGAGAATGGCCGTCCGCAGGTGAATATCCGGCTCGATGGCCACGGCGGCGATCTGATGAATCGCGCCACGCGCAACAATGTCGGGCGCAGCATGGCCGTGATCTTCATCGAGCAGCGGCCGATGACTCGCTATGTGCGGCAGACGGTTGATGGTGTTGAGCAGGAAGTGCGCGTCGAGACCTTCCAGGAAGAAAAGAAGATCATCAGCCTTGCAACTATCCAGTCGCCACTCGGCAGCCAGTTCCGCATCACCGGCCTCGATGGCCAGGGCGAGTCGTCAGAGCTGGCGTTGCTGCTGCGCGCCGGTGGTCTGGCGGCGCCGATGTACTTCGCAGAAGAGCGCACCATCGGCCCGAGCCTGGGCGCTGAAAACATCAAGCTGGGCGTCCAGGCAGCCATGTGGGGCTTCCTCTTCGTCGCCATCTTCATGGTGCTGATCTACAAGTTCTTCGGTGTGTTGGCGACCATTGCGCTGCTGTTCAATATGGTCGTGCTGACAGCCCTGATGTCGATGCTCAATGCCACGCTGACCCTTCCGGGTATTGCCGGTATCGTGTTGACCATGGGTATGGCGGTGGATGCCAACGTGCTGATCTTCTCGCGAATCCGCGAGGAGATCGCCAATGGCATGTCGATCCAGCGCGCCATCCATGAAGGCTTCGATCGGGCCTTCTCGGCGATCGTCGACGGCAACCTGACCACTCTGCTGGTCGGCGGCATCCTGTTCGCCATGGGGACCGGCCCGATCAAGGGCTTCGCGGTCACCCTTTCGATCGGCATCCTGACGTCGATGTTTACCGCAATCATCGTGACGCGCGCCATGGTCAACCTGATCTACGGTGGCCGCGATCTCAAGAAGCTGTGGATTTAAGGGGCTAGCACGATGAAACGCGTAATCAATTTCATGGGTGTCCGCCATGTGGCCTTCGCCCTGACCGTGGTGCTGACCGTTGCGTCACTGGCGAGCCTGGTGGTCAAGGGGCTCAACTTCGGGTTGGACTTTACTGGCGGTACACTGATCGAGCTCGGCTATGAGCGCCCGGTTGAACTCGAGCAGGTGCGTGGGCAGCTGGTGCAATCCGGTTTTGGCGACGCTGTAGTGCAGAGCTTTGGTGCGACTACTGACGTGCTGGTGCGCATGCCGGGCGACGATCCTCAGCTGGGAGAGCGCATCGCTGATGCATTGCGCGGCGCTGACAGTGCCAACTCGGTGAGCGTCAAGCGAGTCGAGTTCGTCGGGCCTGCGGTGGGTGAGGAGCTGCGCGACCAGGGTGGCCTGGGCATGCTGCTCGCGCTGGGTGGTATTCTGGTCTACGTGGCCTTTCGCTTTCAGTGGAAGTTCGGTCTCGGTGCCGTGCTGTCGCTGTTCCACGATGTGATCGTCGTTCTCGGGGTGTTCTCCTTTTTCCAGATATCATTCGATCTGACCGTGCTGGCCGCTGTGCTGGCGGTTATCGGCTATTCGCTGAACGACACAATCGTCATCTTTGACCGGATCCGCGAGAACTTCCGCATGCTGCGCAAGGCGGAGCTGCTGGAAAACATCAATATCTCCACGACGCAAACCTTGCTGCGCACCATGGCAACTTCGGTATCCACGTTGCTGGCTGTCGGTGCGCTCATGGTCTTTGGTGGCGAGAATCTGTGGGGCTTCTCGTTGGCGCTGTTGATCGGCGTTGGGGCAGGCACGTACTCGTCGGTCTATGTCGCTGGCATGCTGCTCGTCTGGCTGAAGCTCACCCGTGACGACCTGATTCCACCAGTGGTGGAAGAGGAAGCGGACGAGCGCCCCTGATCTTCTTCGAACTTCCGCAGCCTAAAGGAGTCCAAGGCTGCGGAACGGGCGCAGCCCGAAGGAAGAGGAAGTCACAGTGAACAAGTCCATGTTGGTCGGTACGGCGCTCGGAGTGGTGGTCGCCACGGCTGGCGGCGCTTTCGCTACTTATAGTCTGGTTGATCGCGGGCCGAAATTCGCCGATGTGCTGGCGGTGGAGCCGATCAAGGAAACCATTCGGACTCCGCGAGAGGTTTGCAAGGATGTCGCGGTGACTCGGCAGAAACCAGTGCAGGATCAGCATCGCATCGCAGGTACAGCAGTGGGTGCGGTGGTTGGTGGCCTGCTCGGCAATCAGGTTGGTGGCGGTACCGGCAAGAAAATTGCGACGGTCGCCGGTGCGGTCGGTGGCGGTTATGCAGGCAATCAGGTGCAGGGCCGCATGCAGGCCAGCAGCACCTATACCACTACCGAAACACGTTGCAGCACGGTAACCGATTCGCACGACAAGATCGTCGGCTACGACGTGAAGTACGACCTCGCCGGCAAGGTGGGTCGCGTACGCATGGATCGTGATCCGGGTAGCCAGATCCCGGTGCAGGATGGACAGTTGTCGCTATCGCAGCAGTGAGTTGAGCGATTGTGCAGCAACAAAAAAACGCCCCGTTGGGGCGTTTTTTTATGCCGCTATCGTTCTCAGCGCTTAAGAGAAGGTGTCAGGTGCGGCTGGATGGTGGTCAGTACCGCCTTGAAGCATTTGGTGTTGCCGGCAACGATCTGACCCTTCTCAAGGAAGTCATGGCCGCCGCTGAAATCGCTCACCAAGCCGCCGGCTTCCTGGATCAGCAGTGCGCCTGCAGCCATGTCCCATTCGGAAAGGCCAAACTCCCAGAACGCATCAAAGCGGCCTGCAGCGACATAAGCCAGGTCGAGGCTTGCGGCGCCGGCACGACGTAGGCCGGAGGTCTGGCCGACCAGGCTGCGGAACATCTTCAAGTAGCTGTCCAGGTTGTCCATCTGGCCATCCTTGAACGGAAAGCCGGTGCCGAGCAGTGCGCCGTCCAGGCTCTTGCGTGCGCTAACGCGCAGGCGGCGGCCGTTCAGGGCGGCGCCGCGGCCGCGGCTGGCGGTGAATTCTTCCTGGCGTACCGGGTCCAGCACGACCGCGTGTTCCAGGCGCCCGCGGTACTTGCAGGCGATGCTGACGGCGTAGTGAGGAATGCCGCGGACAAAATTGGTGGTTCCATCCAGCGGGTCGATGATCCACAGGTAATCGGCGCCGTCCCCGCTGCCTTCGAGCAGTCCGCCTTCCTCGCCCAGGATGCCGTGATTCGGGTAGGCCTTGCGCAGCGCATTGACGATGCTCTGCTCTGCGGCCTTGTCGATTTCGGTGACGTAATCCTTCGCTTCTTTCTCGTTGACCGAGATTGCATCCAGGCGATCGGTGGAACGGACAATCAGTTCGCCGGCGCTGCGGGCGGCGCGCAGCGCGATATTCAGCATGGGCTGCATGGATCAATTACCTGGTCATTAAAGAAAGCGCGAAATTCTATCAGGAAAGCGCCGGCGCATGTAGCGTCACGGTGGTGGTTGCAGGGGGCGGCAGATGGCGGATCGGGAGCCGCTTCCTGTAAGCTTTCTGCTCGCTTTCAAGCAGAGAATTATTGTGTCGCTGCAGAACATTCGTGTCGTGCTGGTCAATACCAGTCATGCCGGCAACATCGGTGGTGCGGCTCGTGCCATGAAGAACATGGGGCTTTCGCGCCTGGTATTGGTCGATCCCGAGGATTTCCCGAGTCCCAACGCCGTGGCCAGGGCGTCCGGTGCAACCGACATTCTCGATAGTGCACGGGTCGTTGCAACGCTGGAAGAGGCGCTGGCTGGTTGCAGTCTGGTGCTCGGAACCAGCGCTCGTGATCGGCGCATTCCCTGGCCGTTGCTCGACCCTCGGGAGTGCGCGTCGGTTTCCGTGGAGCAGTCTGTCGGGGGCGGCGAGGTCGCATTGGTATTCGGTCGCGAGTACGCGGGGCTGACCAATGAGGAGTTGCAGCGCTGCCAGTACCACGTCCATATCCCGTCTGATCCACAGTTCAGTTCATTGAATCTCGCTGCGGCCGTGCAAGTGCTTACCTACGAGGTGCGCATGGCCTGGTTGGCTGCCGAGGGGCGGCCAATCAAGGTCGAGAAACTGGAAACCACGGCGATGCTGGATGCCCGGCCCGTGACTGTCGACGAGCTGGAGAATTACTTCGGTCATCTTGAGCAGACTCTGGTGGATATCGGCTTTCTCGATCCGGCCAAGCCCAGGCATCTGATGCCCCGATTGCGTCGGCTCTACGGGCGCAGCGGTATCAGCAAGCTGGAAATGAATATCCTGCGCGGTATTCTCACCGAGACACAAAAGGCTGCCCGCGGCGAGCCTCACAAGCGGAGAAGTGATTGATGTTCGAACGCATGCGCGAAGACATTCAAAGCGTTTTCCATCGCGATCCGGCGGCACGCAATGCGTTCGAAGTTCTGACCTGTTATCCGGGGCTGCATGCTATCTGGATTCATCGTCTGTCCCATTGGCTGTGGGTGCATGAATTCAAGTGGCTTGCGCGGATGTCCTCGAATCTGGGGCGCTGGCTGACTGGGGTCGAGATCCATCCGGGCGCCAGGATTGGCCGGCGATTCTTCATTGATCACGGGATGGGCATCGTCATTGGCGAGACCGCGGAAATTGGCGATGACGTGACGCTCTATCACGGCGTGACACTCGGTGGCACCAGCTGGAATAAGGGCAAGCGCCATCCGACGCTTGAAGACGGTGTAATCGTGGGGGCGGGTGCGAAGATCCTCGGGCCGTTCACCGTCGGCGCGGGCGCGAAGATCGGCTCCAATGCGGTGGTTACCCGTGAAGTGCCGCCGGGAGCGACGGCGGTTGGGATTCCGGGGCGGGTGATCGTCAAATCCAGCGATGAGCAGGAAGCCAAGCGCAAGGCCATTGCCGAGAAGATCGGATTCGACGCCTATGGCGTCAGCGAGGATATGCCTGATCCCGTCGCGCGAGCCATTGGGCAGTTGCTGGATCATGTTCAGGCCGTAGAGGAGCGCTTGGAGGGAATGTGTGGCGCGCTCAAGGCGCTGGGCAGCGATTATTGCGCCAAGGACCTTCCGGAGCTGCGAGAAGAAGACTTCGTTGAAGTGAAGTCCGACGCTGGCGATGCCCGCACCTGAAGTGCGCGGGCTGGCAGCAGCTGGTATCATGCCGGCCCGCTGCCTCCGGCCGGGCGTGGTTCCAGACTAAAGACCTACTGAATTAATAGGTCTTATAGTTGACTCAAATACTCGGGAATTGCATAATTGCGCCAAACCGTAATGCTTGGTGCAGACCGATGCGATTAACCACCAAAGGCCGTTATGCCGTGACCGCCATGCTCGATCTGGCGCTGCATGCGCAGCATGGGCCGGTCTCCCTGGCCGATATTTCCGAGCGGCAGGGTATTTCCCTTTCCTATCTCGAGCAGCTCTTCGCGAAGCTGCGCCGCGGCAGCCTGGTGACGAGCGTGCGAGGGCCCGGCGGCGGCTATCAGCTTTCTCGTGACATGGCCGGCATTCAGGTCGCCCAAGTCATCGACGCTGTGAACGAGTCGGTCGATGCCACGCGTTGCCAAGGTCTAGGCGGCTGCCACTCTGGCGATACCTGCCTGACTCACCATCTGTGGTGTGACCTCAGCCAGCAGATTCATGAATTCCTCAGCGGCATCAGCCTGGCCGACCTGGTCAAGCGCCAGGACGTGCAGCAGGTCGCCCTGCGCCAAGACATGCGCAAGGCTGGCGGCACTTCGCCGCATATGGACAAGATAGAAACGTCCGCCATCGATTGAGCAGGGCGACTGCCTGATAGGAGATATCTGAATGAAATTGCCGATTTACCTGGACTACTCTGCGACCACACCTGTGGATCCGCGTGTTGCCGCCAAGATGATCGAGTGCCTCACCAACGAAGGCAACTTCGGCAATCCGGCGTCGCGCTCTCATGCCTTTGGCTGGAAAGCCGAGGAAGCCGTGGAGAATGCGCGCCGTCAGGTTGCTGAGCTGGTGAACGCCGATCCTCGTGAAATCGTCTGGACATCCGGTGCAACCGAGTCGGACAACCTGGCCATCAAGGGCGTCGCGCATTTCTATGCGTCCAAGGGCAAGCACATCGTCACCACCAAGATCGAGCACAAGGCGGTACTGGATACCACTCGCCAGCTCGAGCGCGAAGGCTTCGAGGTCACGTATCTCGAGCCGGGCGAGGATGGCATCGTCACGCCGGCGATGGTCGAAGCTGCGCTGCGCGACGACACTATTCTTGTGTCGGTCATGCACGTGAACAACGAGATCGGCACTATCAACGACATCACCGCCATCGGCGAGCTGACCCGTTCTCGCGGCATTCTTTTCCATGTCGATGCGGCGCAGTCGACCGGCAAGGTCGAGATCGATCTGGAGAAGATGAAGGTCGATCTGATGTCCTTCTCCGCTCATAAGACCTATGGGCCGAAGGGCGTGGGTGCGCTATATGTTCGCCGTAAGCCCCGCGTCCGCCTTGAGGCACAGATGCATGGCGGTGGCCATGAGCGTGGCATGCGTTCCGGTACGCTGGCTACGCACCAGCTGGTCGGCATGGGCGAAGCCTTTCGTATTGCGAAAGACGAAATGGCCCAGGAGAACGAGCGCGTCCGCTCCCTGCGTGATCGCTTCTACAAGCAGGTCGAGCATCTCGAAGAGCTTTATGTGAACGGTAGCCTGACCGCCCGTGTGCCGCACAATCTGAACCTCAGCTTCAACTACGTCGAGGGTGAGTCGCTGATCATGGCGCTCAAGGATCTGGCGGTATCGTCTGGCTCCGCCTGTACGTCCGCTTCGCTGGAGCCGTCGTACGTGCTGCGTGCCCTGGGTCGTAACGACGAATTGGCGCATAGCTCCATCCGTTTCACCTTCGGTCGGTTCACTACTGAAGAGGAAATCGACTACGCAGCGCAGAAGGTTTGCGAGGCCGTCACCAAGCTGCGCGAGCTTTCGCCCCTGTGGGACATGTTCAAAGACGGCGTCGACATTTCCAAGGTCGAGTGGCAAGCCCACTGACCGGCGTCAAGCGCCGCACAGCCTGATCTAAGAGGATTGCACCATGGCATACAGCGATAAGGTCATCGACCACTACGAAAACCCGCGCAACGTCGGCAAGTTCGACGCTGAAGACCCGAGCATCGGTACCGGCATGGTAGGTGCGCCGGCATGTGGCGACGTGATGCGTTTGCAGATCAAGGTCAACGAGCAGGGCGTCATCGAAGATGCCAAGTTCAAGACCTATGGTTGCGGCTCCGCTATCGCCTCCAGCTCGCTTGCTACCGAGTGGATGAAGGGCAAGACCCTGGAAGAAGCGGAAACCATCAAGAACACGCAGCTGGCTGAAGAGCTGGCGCTGCCGCCGGTGAAGATTCACTGCTCCGTGCTCGCCGAAGATGCGATCAAGGCAGCTGTGCGTGACTACCGCGAAAAGAAAGGTCTGCTTTAAATAGGGAGGTTGCGATGGCTATCACCATGACACCCGCTGCAGCCCAGCATGTTCGCCGTTCGCTGGACGGGCGAGGCAAGGGTGTAGGTGTGCGACTCGGCGTGCGTACGACCGGCTGTTCCGGCTTGGCGTACGTACTTGAGTTCGTCGACGAAACGGCAGCCGAAGACTCGGTGTTCGAGAGTCATGGGGTCAAGGTGATCATTGATCCCAAGAGCTTGGTATACCTCGACGGCACGGAACTCGACTTCGTTCGCGAAGGGCTCAACGAGGGCTTCAAGTTCAATAACCCGAACGTTCGTGGCGAGTGTGGCTGCGGCGAGAGCTTCAATATCTGAGGTCGCCGTGGGTACTCCCTGTCATTTTGCATTGTTCGAGTTGAAGCCCGAGTTCGAGCTGGATCTCGCGTCTCTTGCCGATCGCTATCGAGAGCTTGCTCGCCAGGTTCACCCTGATCGCTTTGCCGACGCTGGCGAAAGCGAGCAGCGTCGGGCCCTTGAGCGCTCCGCCAACCTCAATGAGGCCTACCAGACGCTCAAGAGTCCGAGCCGCCGGGCAAGGTATCTGTTGGCCATCGAGGGGCATGAGGTTCCACTGGAAGCGACTGTTCAGGATCCCGCGTTCCTCATGCAGCAGATGCATTGGCGCGAGGAGCTTGAAGAGCTCCATGAGCAGGCCGATCTGGATGGCGTAGCGGCGTTCAAGTCGCGCTTGAAGCAGGCGCAGCAGGGGCTGAACGATGATTTCGCCCGCATCTGGCAGGATTCTGAGCGGCGTGCCGATGCTGAGCGTCTGGTTCGACGCATGCAGTTTCTCGACAAGCTGACCCAGGAAGTGCGCCAACTCGAAGAGCGCCTCGACGATTAACCCCGCGCAGCGCCCGGCGTTGCGCCCGATATCAGACAGACATGGCCTTACTTCAGATTGCCGAGCCCGGACAAACCCCCCAGCCCCATCAGCGGCGCCTGGCTGTCGGAATAGACTTGGGGACCACCAACTCCCTCGTAGCTGCCCTGCGCAGTGGTGTCACTGCGCCGTTGGCCGATGCTGATGGGCAAGTGATCCTGCCGTCGGTGGTGCGCTATCACGCTGACCGCATTGAGGTTGGCGCACAAGCCAAGCTTGCTGCGGCCACCGATCCGTTCAACACCATCAGTTCGGTCAAACGGCTGATGGGTCGTGGGCTGGCCGATGTGAAGCAGTTGGGCGAACAGCTGCCGTACCGCTTCCGTCAGGCTGAGTCGCAAATGCCGTTCATCGAGACCGTTCAGGGCGCCAAGAGCCCTGTGGAAGTCTCGGCTGAGATCCTGCGCGCACTCCGTCAGCGTGCCGAGGCGACCCTGGGCGGTGAACTGGTCGGTGCGGTGATTACCGTTCCTGCCTATTTCGACGATGCCCAGCGTCAGGCGACCAAGGACGCCGCGCGGCTCGCTGGGCTCAGCGTGCTGCGCCTGCTCAACGAGCCGACCGCGGCCGCCGTCGCCTATGGTCTGGATCGTCATGCCGAAGGCGTCGTCGCGATCTACGATCTCGGAGGCGGTACCTTCGATATTTCAATTCTTCGCCTGACCAAGGGCGTTTTCGAGGTGTTGGCCACTGGTGGCGACACGGCTCTGGGTGGTGATGATTTCGACCATGCCGTAGCGGACTGGATTCTCGAGCGTGCCGGTGTGTCCGACGATCTCGAGCCGGGCGCGCAGCGTGAATTGCTGAAGATTGCCTGCGATGCCAAGGAGCATCTGAGTGATGTGGATGCGGTGGATGTCGCGTATGCCGGCTGGTCAGGCGAGCTGCAACGCGAGACCTTCGATGCGCTGATCGAGCCGATGATTGCGCGCAGTCTCAAGTCCTGCCGGCGTGCCGTGCGGGACTCGGGTGTGGAGCTTGAGGAGATTACCGCCGTGGTCATGGTCGGCGGTTCGACCCGAGTGCCAAGGGTGCGCTCGGCGGTTGGGCAGCTGTTCGGTCGGGAGCCGCTGACCGACATCGACCCTGATGAGGTTGTGGCCATTGGCGCGGCGATTCAGGCTGAGACCTTGGCTGGCAATAATCGCGATGGGGAAGAGCTGTTGCTGCTCGATGTGATCCCGCTGTCCCTCGGGCTGGAGACCATGGGCGGGCTGATGGAGAAGATCATTCCGCGCAACACCACGATTCCGGTGGCGCGCGCGCAGGACTTCACCACCTACAAAGATGGCCAGTCGGCCATGATGATTCATGTGCTGCAGGGCGAGCGCGAGCTGATCTCCGACTGCCGTTCGCTGGCTCGATTCGAGCTGCGCGGTATTCCGCCGATGGTCGCCGGGGCGGCAAAGATACGCGTCACCTTCCAGGTCGATGCTGATGGCTTGCTCAGTGTGTCCGCGCGTGAGTTGGCATCCGGCGTGGAGGCGAGTATTCAGGTCAAGCCTTCCTATGGCCTCACCGATGGCGAGATCGCCAGGATGCTGGAGGACTCTTTCCGCAAGGCGGACGAGGACCGTGACGCCCGGGCGTTGCGTGAGCAGCTGGTTGATGCCCAGCGCCTGCTCGAGGCGGTCGAGGCTGCGCTGGCCGTCGATGGCGAGCGCTTGCTGTCTGCTGAAGAGCGCGTGGCGATCGACGCCCAGGTCGCCGAGTTGCGCGGATTGCTGGACAGCCAGGATGTGCTGGCCATCGAGCGCCAGACCAAACGCCTGAGCCAGATCACCGACGCCTTTGCTGCGCGCCGGCTGGATTCGACCGTCAAGGCCGCGCTGGCCGGGCGGCGGCTAAACGATATCGAGGATTGACCCAGATGCCGCAGATCATTTTCCTGCCCAACGCCGACCATTGCCCTGAAGGCGCCGTTATCGAGGCGCAGACCGGCGAGACGGTGCTGGACGCCGCGCTGCGCAATGGCATCGACATCGAGCATGCATGCGAAAAATCCTGTGCCTGCACCACCTGCCACGTCGTGGTTCGCGAAGGCTTCCAGTCACTGGAAGCTTCCGATGAGCTGGAGGATGACATGCTCGACAAGGCGTGGGGGCTTGAGCCCAATTCCCGGCTGTCCTGCCAGGCAGTGGTGGCTGATGCCGATCTCGTCGTGGAAATTCCGAAGTACACAATCAATCAGGTTTCCGAAGGGCACTGAGGGTGGGCGTCATGCAGCTGAAATGGAGTGACGTGCAGGAAATCGCCATCGAGCTGGCCGAGCGCAAGGCCGATGTAGATCCGCGCTATGTAAATTTCCTCGATCTGCATCGCTGGGTGGTGGAGCTTCCGGGCTTCGCCGATGAGCCCGGTCGGGGCGGCGAGAAAGTGCTCGAAGCCATCCAGTCGGCCTGGATCGAAGAGGCCGAATAGAGCGGTTTCGAAGTTTTCGTTTTCCTCCGGTTGGGTATCTCGGGACCGTTCGGCGGTCCCTGGCGCCATCCGGGCTTCTACCCTCTACCCTTATGTTTTTTGACATGAACCCGCGTATAATCCGCGGGTTTACTCGTTCGCTTTAACCCATCAGTTTTGGAGTCCTACATGGCCCTGCAACGCACCTTCTCCATCATCAAGCCCGACGCTGTCGCCAAGAACGTCATCGGCGAAATCACTACCCGTTTCGAGAAGGCCGGCCTGCGCGTCGTCGCTTCCAAGATGGTTCAGCTGTCCGAGCGCGAAGCGGCTGGCTTCTACGCCGAGCACAGCGAGCGTGGCTTCTTCAAGGATCTGGTTGCTTTCATGACTTCCGGTCCAGTCATCGTTCAGGTTCTGGAAGGCGAAGACGCCATCGCCAAGAACCGTGAGCTGATGGGCGCCACCAACCCGAAAGAAGCTGCTGCCGGCACCATCCGCGCCGATTTCGCCGTTTCCATCGACGAGAACGCCGTGCACGGTTCCGATTCGGAAGCCTCCGCTGCTCGTGAAATCGCTTACTTCTTTGCTGCCACCGAAGTGTGCGCACGCATTCGCTGATTGAGCGAAGGTGAATTCAATGATTGCCACGACCGGTAAAGTGAATCTGCTCGGGCTTACCCAGTCGCAACTGGAGAGCTTCTTCGAGTCCATCGGGGAGAAGCGTTTTCGCGCCGGTCAGGTGATGAAGTGGATTCACCATTTTGGTGTCGATGATTTCGACGCCATGAGCAATCTCGGCAAGGCCTTGCGCGAAAAGCTCAAGGCCTGCGCCGAGATTCGCGGCCCGGAGGTCGTCAGTGAAGACATCTCCAGCGACGGCACCCGCAAATGGGTCGTGCGTGTCGCCTCGGGCAGCTGTGTGGAAACTGTGTACATCCCCCAGGGCGGACGTGGAACGCTGTGCGTGTCCTCGCAGGCCGGATGTGCGCTGGATTGCAGTTTCTGTTCCACCGGCAAGCAAGGCTTCAACAGCAACCTGACAGCGGCCGAGGTGATCGGTCAGGTCTGGATTGCTAACAAATCATTCGGCTCCATCCCGGCGAAAATCGATCGCGCGATCACCAACGTGGTGATGATGGGGATGGGCGAGCCGTTACTGAATTTCGACAACGTCGTCGCTGCCATGCACATCATGATGGACGACCTTGGTTACGGGATTTCCAAGCGCAAGGTGACGCTCTCGACCTCCGGCGTCGTGCCGATGATCGACGAGCTGGCCAAGGTCATCGACGTTTCTCTGGCATTGTCGCTGCACGCACCCAACGATGCGTTGCGCGATCAGTTGGTGCCGATCAACAAGAAGTACCCGCTGGACATGCTACTGGCGGCATGCAAGGGCTATATCTCGAGGCTTGGCGAGAAGCGCGTGCTGACCATCGAGTACACCCTGCTCAAGGGCATCAACGATCAGCCCGAACATGCCGAGCAGATGATCACGTTGCTGGCGGATATCCCGTGCAAGATCAATCTGATCCCGTTCAATCCGTTCCCTCACTCCGGATATGAGCGGCCGAGCAACAACGCCATCCGCCGTTTTCAGGACATCCTGCACAAAGGCGGGCACAATGTAACGGTGCGTACCACCCGCGGCGAAGACATCGACGCGGCTTGCGGTCAGCTCGTCGGCCAGGTGCTGGACCGGACGCGTCGAAGCGAGAGATACATCGCTGTGCGTGAGCTACAGAGCGAGCCAGGTGCGGCGCAAACTGCTTCGAACCGATCCTGAGGGGGATGCTGATGATTTTGCGCGCTGCGCTGCTGCTTCTACTGACCGGCCTGTTGGCCGGTTGTGTGTCTTCTGGATCCACTGATCCGCTGAGAACCGACGAAGGCCGCCAGCAGGCCCGCGACGCCTATATTCAATTGGGGATCGGCTACCTGCAGCAGGGCGCCGCCGCGCGCGCCAAGACGCCACTGCGCAAGGCCCTCGAAATTGATCCGAACAGCGCCGATGCACACGCCGCCCTGGCTTTGGTATTCCAGACCGAAATGGAAAACGACCTGGCCGACAAGCACTACCGTGAAGCGCTCTCCAGTCGCAAGGACGCCCGCATACTCAACAACTACGGCAGCTTTCTGTTCGAGCAGAAGCGCTACCCCGAGGCCATGGAGCGTTTCCGTCAGGCTTCCGAAGACAACATGTATTCCGAGCGGGCGCGGGTCTTTCAGAATCTGGGTATGACTGCACTGCAGTTGGGTCAGCGTGAAGAGGCCGAACTCCATTTCACCCGCTCGCTGCGCCTCGACAGTCGCCAGCCCCGCGCGTTGCTCGAGCTTGCACTCATGGCCTTCGAGGACAAGCAATACGTTCCAGCCAAGCGTTACTACGATAGCTTCAGCCAACTGGCCGAGCAGAACGCACGGAGTCTGCTGCTCGGTATCCGTCTGGCCAACATCCATCAGGACCGCGACACTGCTGCAAGCCTCGCGCTGCAGCTGAGGCGGCTGTATCCCGGTACGGATGAATACAAGCAATATCTTTCGGAGCAACGATGACCGCGCCGCACCAAGAATCCGCTGCACCGATGGGCAACAACCCCGGCGAGACGCTGCGTATAGCTCGCGAAGACAAGGGCTGGCCGCTGTCTGCAGTTGCACAGCAGCTGAATCTCACCGAGCGCTCGCTGGCTCGCATCGAGGCCGGCGATTTCAGCCAGTTGCCAGGGCACACCTTTGCCCGGGGTTACGTGCGTGCCTATGCCAAGTTGCTGGGGTTGGATCAGAATCGCCTGGTTCAGGAGTTCGACCTGCACACCGGTACCAACGCTTCCGGAAGCAACGTCAACAGCCTGGGGCGCATCGAAGAGCCCGGCCGTCTGTCGCGTAGCTTCATGCGTTTCTTCGGCTTTGCCTTGTTGCTGCTCCTGGCTGCAGTCGCCTGGTATTGGTGGCAGGAACGCATGGCTCGAGAGGCCACGACGCCACCGGTCTCGGCCCTGGAGCGAATCGAAGTGGAAGGCGCGGATGGAACCACCGAGATCCATCTCCTTGATCGCGCTGACGAGGGTGCCGAGCAGCAGAGCGAACAGCCAGTCGAGCAAACAGCACCGCTAGCCGATTCGAACGAGAATGAAGCGATCGAGCCTGAGCAACAGACTCCAGCCACCACTGATGTGCAGGGCACCATCACCGAGCCGGCGGGCGAGGCCGCTGAGTCTCTGCCGCTGACGCTGCCTGACAGCCCAACGCAAAGCGCTGACGCAACGGCCTCCCCGGCTCCCACGAGTGCCTCGAACGACACCGCCCCGCCAGTAGCAGGCGAGGCGCAGCTGGAGCTGAGTTTCACCGCCGATTGCTGGACGCGAGTCAGCGATGCCGACGGACGAGTACTGTTCAGCGCGCTGGCCAAGGCCGGGACCAGCAGGGCGGTCAGCGGCAAGGCACCATTGGACGTACATCTGGGCTACGCTCGCGGCGCCCAACTCAGTTACAACGGCGAAGCTGTGAACCTCGCCTCTCATATGCGCGGCGAGACAGCGCGCCTCAAGCTCGGACAGTAAGCTGACCATGCATTCCGAATCTCCTATCAAGCGTCGCCAATCCCGCAAGATCTGGGTGGGCAATGTGCCGGTCGGTGGTGATGCGCCGATTTCCGTACAGAGCATGACCAATACCGAGACCTGTGATGTCGAGGCGACGGTTGCGCAGATCCAGCGCCTGGCCAATGCAGGCGCCGATATCGTCAGGGTTTCAGTGCCTTCCATGGAGGCTGCCGAGGCCTTTGGGCGCATCAAGCAACTGGTGCAGTTGCCGTTGGTGGCCGACATCCATTTCGATTATCAGATCGCTCTGCGCGTGGCCGAGCTCGGCGTTGATTGCCTGCGCATCAATCCGGGCAATATCGGTCGCGAAGATCGCGTGCGCGCGGTGGTCGATGCGGCGCGCGACAAGGGCATCCCGATCCGCATCGGGGTGAATGCCGGTTCGCTGGAAAAGGACCTGCAGAAAAAGTACGGCGAGCCGACCCCGCAGGCGCTGGTGGAGTCCGCCCTGCGCCATGTCGATCATCTCGATCGCCTGGACTTCCAGGACTTCAAGGTCAGCGTCAAGGCTTCCGACGTATTCATGGCGGTCGAGGCCTATCGGTTGCTGGCCGGGCAGATCGAACAGCCGCTGCACCTGGGCATTACCGAGGCGGGTGGACTGCGTTCCGGCACCGTGAAGTCCGCGGTCGGGCTGGGCATGCTGCTCGCTGAAGGCATCGGTGACACCATTCGCGTGTCGCTGGCGGCCGATCCTGTCGAGGAAATCAAGGTCGGCTTCGATATCCTCAAGTCGCTGCGTCTGCGTTCACGGGGAATCAACTTCATCGCCTGCCCGAGCTGTTCGCGGCAGAACTTCGATGTGGTCAAGACCATGAACGAGCTGGAAACCCGCGTGGAAGACCTGCTGGTACCGATGGACGTTGCCGTGATCGGTTGCGTTGTGAACGGTCCGGGAGAGGCGAAGGAGGCCCATGTCGGGTTGACCGGTGGCAGCCCTAACAACCTGGTCTACATCGACGGCAAGCCGGCGCAAAAACTGAACAACGAAAATCTCGTCGATGAGCTGGAGCAGCTCATCCGACGCAAGGCCGCCGAGAAGCTCGCGGCCGACGCGGCGGTCATCGCGCGCAGCTGATCTTTAAGGAATCCCATTGAGCAAGTCCCTGCAAGCCATTCGTGGCATGAACGACATCCTGCCTGCGCAGACCCCGACCTGGCGTTATCTGGAAAGCACCTTCGCGCAACTGCTCGACAGCTACGGCTACAGCGAGATTCGCCTGCCTATCCTGGAGTTCACCGACCTCTTCGCTCGCGGCATCGGTGAAGGCACCGACGTGGTCGACAAGGAGATGTACACCTTCCTCGATCGCAACGAAGAGTCGCTGACCCTGCGTCCTGAAGGTACTGCCGGTTGTGTGCGCGCGGTGCTTGAGCATGGCATGACCGGCGGCGGCCAGGTGCAGAAGCTCTGGTACACCGGGCCGATGTTCCGTTATGAGAAGCCGCAGAAGGGCCGCTATCGGCAGTTCCACCAGATCGGCGTGGAAGTCTTCAACCAGCCTGGGCCTGATGTCGACGCCGAGCTGATCGTGATGACGGCGCGCCTGTGGAAGCAGCTCGGCCTGGCCGACGCTGTAACGCTGCAGCTCAACAGCCTGGGCTCCAGCGAAGCACGTGCGCGCTACCGCGATGCGCTGGTGGCCTACCTGCAGCAGCGTTTCGATCAGCTCGACGAGGACAGCCAGCGGCGCCTGACGACCAATCCGCTGCGTATTCTCGACAGCAAGAATGCCCAGACTCAGGCGCTGCTGGCCGATGCACCGACGCTGCATGACTACCTCGACGATGAGTCACGCGTGCATTTCGAAGGCCTGAAGGCGCGCCTCGATGCAGTCGGCATCGCCTACGAAATCAACCCGAAGCTGGTGCGTGGTCTGGATTACTACGGTCGAACCGTGTTCGAGTGGGTTACCGACAAACTGGGCTCGCAGGGCACCGTCTGCGCTGGCGGCCGTTACGATGGCCTGATCAGTCAGTTTGGCGGTAAGCCTACCCCGGGTGTCGGCTTCGCCATGGGCGTCGAGCGCCTGGTGCTGCTGCTGGAAACCCTTGGTCTGGTGCCGGACGCCTTGAGCCCGGCGCCGCATGCCTATATCTGCGCATTCGGTGAGCCTGCCGAGCTGGCAGCACTGGCTCTGGCCGAGCGCCTGCGCGATACGCTGCCAGGGCTGCGCCTGCTGGTGAACGCCGGTGGCGGCAGTTTCAAGAGTCAGTTCAAGAAAGCGGACAAGAGCGGCGCGCGGTTTGCGCTGATCCTGGGTGACGACGAACTGGCAGGGCGCGTGGTAGGTTGCAAGCCGCTACGCGACGACAGCGAGCAACAAAGCATTGCCTGGGATGCTCTGCCCGAGCGTCTGGCTGCCTGCCTCGAGCAGGTCTGAGACTAAGCGAATGAAAGGAGTGACAGCGTGACCTCGGGTACCGAAGAAGAAACACTGGCGCAGATCAAAGACTGGTGGCAGCGCAACGGCAAGCCTCTTCTGTTTGGGGCTGTGCTCGCTCTGGTCTTGGTGTTCGGCTGGCAATTCTGGCAGAACCATCAGGTCAACCAGGCGCAGGATGCCTCGGTGATCTATCAGCAGCTGCTCGGCGCAGCACTGGAGGAAGGTGAAGCCGATGCGGCGGAAGTTGCGCGATTGGGCAATCTGCTGAAGAAAGATTTCGCCGGCACGCATTATGCGCAGTACGGCAGCTTGTTCGTGGCGAAGGTGGCGGTCGAGTCGGGGCGGTTGGACGAAGCGGCTAGCGAGCTTCGCGCCGTGGTCGACAAGCCCGCCGACAAGACGCTGGACGAGCTGGCTCGTCAGCGTCTGGCACGCGTTCTGGCTGCGCAGGACAAGGCAGAAGAAGCGCTCAAGCTGCTGGACGGCAAGGCTGATCAGGCCTTCGCTGCCAGTCGCGAGGAGCTGCGCGGCGATCTGCTGGTGCAGCTTGGCCGACGCGACGAGGCGCATGCGGCGTACACCGCGGCGAAAGAGTCGCTGTCCCAGGATGCGGCCATCGGTGGTCTGCAAATGAAGCTGGATGATCTGGCCCGAGGGGAGGCGTAAACGATGCGCTGGAAGACTGCAGCATTGCTGACCCTGGCTGTACTGGCCGCGGGTTGTAGCAGCAAGGACACTAAAGAGCCGGAGCCGGCGGAGCTGACCAAGTTCGAGGCGGAAATCTCCTTGAAGAAGGAGTGGAGTCGTTCGATCGGTGAAGGGCAGGGCAAGACCTACAACCTGCTGACTCCGGTGGTGTATGGCGACCAGATTTACGCCGCCGATGTTGAAGGACTGGTGGTATCCATGGACCGCTTGACCGGCAAGGTCAATTGGAAGAAGAAGCTTGATACGCCGGTTTCCGGCGGGGTGGGCGCCGGGTACGGCCTGGTGCTGGTTGGAACCCTGCGCGGTGAAGTGCTGGCGCTGGACGTCAGCACGGGCGAGGAGCGCTGGCGCAGTCAGGTCAGCAGTGAAGTGCTGGCTGCCCCGGCCGTCAATGGCGACATCGTCCTGGTGCAGACGCAGGATGATCGGCTGATCGCGCTGGAGATGGATACGGGCGCGCAGCGCTGGAGCTACGAGAGCTCTCCTGCGGTGCTGACGCTACGCGGGACCGGCGCACCGCTGCTGACCAATCAGCTGGCCGTTGCTGGTCTGTCCAGCGGCAAAGTGGTCGCATTGGATACCCGCCGCGGGCTTCCGGTCTGGGAGCAGCGCGTTGCCATTCCGCAAGGACGTTCGGAGCTTGAGCGGGTCGTCGATATCGACGGTGGTCTGCTGCTATCCGGTGGCACGCTCTACGTCACCAGCTATCAGGGCCGTGCCGCGGCACTGGAACTGGAAAGTGGTCGTGTCCTCTGGCAGCGCGATGCGTCCAGCTATTCGGGTGCTGCGCTCGGCTACGGTAGCGTTTACCTGAGCCTTGCCGACGGCACTGTCGAGGGGATCGACGAGCGCTCCACGACTGCTCTGTGGCGCAATGAGTCCATGGCGCGCCGCCAGCTTTCGGCTCCCGCAGTATTTTCCAGCTATGTTGTGGTGGGTGACATCGAAGGCTATCTGCACCTGCTGAGCCAGGTCGATGGTCGTTTCGTCGCTCGCGAGCGTATCGACAGCTCCGGCGTCCGTGCCCGTCCGGTAGTCGAAGGCGACTGGCTGTACGCCTTCGGCAATGACGGCAAGCTGGTGGCGTTGACTATCCGTCAGTCTGACTGACCGCAAGTTGCGCCCACGGCTCCGCCTGGCGGAGCCCTGAATATTCGGCCGCTGCAATGCAGCGGCCTTCGTGTTTTCTGAAATATCGCAGTGGAGAGCCGCATGGTTCCCGTAATCGCCCTGGTGGGCCGCCCGAACGTCGGCAAGTCCACCCTGTTCAATCGTCTGACCAAGAGCCGCGACGCCATCGTGGCGGAGTACGCCGGTCTGACCCGAGATCGCCAGTACGGCGAGGCCAAATGGCAGGGCCGCACCTACATCGTCATCGACACTGGCGGTCTGACCGGCGACGAGGAGGGCATCGACGCCAAGATGGCCGAGCAGTCCCTGCAAGCCATGCAAGAGGCCGATGCGGTGATGTTCATGGTTGACGCGCGTGCCGGCATGACGCCTGGCGATCAGATGATTGCCGAGTACTTGCGCAAGATGAACAAGCGCCACTTCCTGGTGGCGAACAAGGTCGACAGCATCGATCCGGATATCGCCCGAGCGGAATTCAGCCCGTTGGGCCTGGGCGACGCCCTGCCGATCGCTGCCGCCCATGGCCGTGGTATCACCCATATGCTCGAGCAGGCGCTCGGCATGTTCCCCAAGGACAACGCCGAAGTTGCCGAAGCGGAGGGTGAAGAGGGCGAGACGGTTGCCGAAGGAGAAGAGCTCAAGCGCATCCCTGGACCGAGCGAAAAGGATGGCATCAAGATCGCGATCATCGGCCGACCCAATGTGGGCAAGTCGACGCTGGTCAATCGAATGCTCGGCGAGGAACGGGTCATCGTTTATGACCAGGCCGGTACAACCCGCGACAGCATCTACATTCCCTTCGAACGTGACGACGCGAAGTACACACTGATCGACACGGCCGGTGTGCGCCGTCGCGGCAAGATCTTCGAGGCTGTAGAAAAGTTCTCGGTGGTCAAGACGCTGCAGGCGATCCAGGACTCCAACGTCGTGATATTCGTCATGGATGCCCGCGAGGGCGTGGTCGAACACGATCTGAACCTGCTCGGCTTCGTGCTGGAAAGCGGTCGGGCGCTGGTCATCGCACTGAACAAGTGGGACGGCATGGAGCCGAGTGAGCGCGACTATGTGAAGACCGAGCTGGAGCGCCGGTTGTTCTTCGTCGAGTTCGCCGACATCCACTTCATCTCCGCCAAGCATGGTACCGGCGTCGGTAATCTGTACAAGTCCGTGCAGGCCTCGTTCACTTCAGCCGTGACGCGATGGCCCACCAGCCGTCTGACGCAGATCCTTGAAGATGCGGTTCGCGAGCATGCGCCGCCGATGGTTGCCAGCCGCCGGATCAAGCTTCGTTACGCGCACTTGGGCGGCGCCAACCCGCCGCTGATCGTGATCCATGGCAACCAGGTCGACTCGATTCCAAAGTCCTACACCCGTTATCTGGAGAACACCTACCGACGCGTCTTGAAGCTGGTCGGTACGCCCATCCGTATCGAGTACAAGGGCGGAGAAAACCCTTACGAGGGCAAGAAAAACACGCTTACCGACCGCCAGGTCAACAAGAAGCGCCGTCTCATGTCGCACCACAAGAAGGCCGAGAAGAAGCGCCGCGACAAGCGCTGACTGCTCAGCGATCTCCGTCGAACGACTGGTCCATATCCAGGGCCGGTCGTGCGTGGCGCGGCGTGCCGACCTGACGAGCCGGATTGCCGACCACCGTGGTATGCGGCGCAACGGGATGCAGCACGATGCTGCCGGCGCCAACCTTGGCGCCTTCGCCAATCTCGATGTTCCCGAGAATCTTCGCTCCAGCGCCGATCATCACGCCGCTGCGCACCTTCGGATGGCGGTCGCCGCCTTCCTTGCCCGTACCGCCCAGGGTAACGCCCTGCAGGATCGACACGTCATCGCCCACCACAGCGGTTTCGCCGATGACAATGCCGGTCCCGTGATCGAGCATGATGCCACTGCCGATGCGGCTGGCCGGGTTGATGTCGATGCCCAGGCGTTCATTGCTGCGTGCCTGGATGAACATTGCCAGCAGGCGTTCGCCCCGTTCATGCAAGTGGTGCCCGACACGATAGGCCTGTAACGCCAGATAACCCTTGGAGAACAGAAACACTTCCAGCACGGTGTCGAACGCCGGGTCGCGGCTGACGATTGCCTGCAGGTCAGAGCACGCCACCTCGGCGAGCGCTGCGGCCTGTTGGTGAATGCCAGCGAAACGATCAGTCAGCGTACGGCTCTGCTCGGTGCCTTCCGCCAGTGCTTGCCCAATGCGCTGGGCAAGCGCGCAGCCGAAATCGGGATGGTCGAGGATAGCCCGCTGGAATAGCGCGGCCAGGGTCGGCTCCGCATCCAGCGCGTGAAGCGCCTGGGCGCGTAGCTCGTTCCATAGCGTGCTGACTGAATGACTGGACATGCGAGGTTCCTTATTGTCGATACGCGAGGGTGCTCGTTCGCTGCACTGTAGCAGCCCGATGGCGGGCGCCGTGCACCCTCGTATCGTGCATCGCTGTTCGGCTATCCTGTCTGCCTTCCTGCCGAACCCCCGTGCGGCAGGCTTGTCGGAAGGCTGACATGCTCATCAGTAAACTGCCCAACGTTGGCACGACCATCTTCACCACCATGTCCCAGCTGGCCGCGGACACCGGCGCGCTGAATCTCTCCCAGGGCTTTCCCGATTTCGATGGCCCCGACGCGTTGCGCGAGGCACTGGCCCGCCACGTCATGGCGGGACACAACCAGTACGCACCGATGACCGGATTGCCGGTCCTGCGCGAGCAGGTCGCGGTCAAGGTCGCCGGGCTGTACGGACGGAAAGTGGATCCTGCCACCGAGGTCACGATTACCCCGGGTGCTACCCAGGCGATCTTCTGTGCGATCCAGGCAGTGATCCGGCCGGGTGATGAGGTCATCGTCTTCGATCCCTGCTACGACAGTTACGAGCCGTCGGTGCAGCTGGCTGGTGGCGTCTGCATTCACCAGCAACTGAGCCTGCCGGATTTCCATATCGATTGGCAGCGCATGGCCGATGCCATTACCCCGCGCACGCGAATGATCGTGCTGAATACGCCGCACAACCCCAGCGGTGCATTGATCGATGCTGATGATCTCGACCGTCTGGCGGCGTTGATCCGCGAGCGTGACATCTATCTGCTCAGCGACGAGGTCTACGAGCATCTTGTGTTCGACGGCCGCGAGCATGCCAGCGTGCTGCGCCACGATGAGCTTTATCAGCGTGCATTCGTCGTCAGCTCTTTCGGCAAGACCTACCATGTCACCGGCTGGAAGACTGGATACGTGGTGGCGCCGCCTGCACTCAGCAGCGAGCTACGCAAGGTGCACCAGTACGTCAGTTTCACCGGTGTCACGCCGCTGCAGTGGGCGTTGGCCGATTTCATGGCCGAGCATCCCGAGCACATCAGCGAGCTACCGGCGTTCTACCAGGCCAAGCGTGATCTGTTCTGCGACCTGCTGGCGGGCTCGCGCTTCAGCTTTACCCGTGCCACCGGAACCTACTTCCAGCTCGCCGACTATTCGGCGATCCGTCCTGATCTGGATGACGTCGCCATGGCTGAGTGGCTGACCCGCGAGCACGGGGTCGCGAGCATTCCGATTTCGGTTTTCTATCAGAGTCCGCCGGCCGATCTGAGGCTGGTGCGCTTCTGCTTCGCCAAACGAGAGGAGACGCTGCGTCAGGCGGCGGAACGACTATGCGCGATCTGAACAATCTGCCCGACCTCGAACTGGCGCTGGTGCAAACCAGCCTGATCTGGCAGGACGCTGCGGCCAACCGCGAGCGCTTCGCCGCATTGCTGGATCAGGCCAGCGGTGCGGACCTGATCGTCCTGCCGGAGATGTTCACCACTGGTTTTTCCATGGATTCGGCTGCGCTGGCCGAGCCGGAAGAGGGGCCGACCTACGCCTGGCTGCGCGCTCAGGCCGCGCGACTGGATACGGTGATCACCGGCAGCGTGATCGTCGAGGCGGCCGACGGCAGTCACCGCAACCGACTGCTCTGGGCGCGCCCGGATGGTGAGGTGCTGCACTACGACAAGCGTCATCTGTTCCGCATGGCGGGTGAGCACAAGCACTACACCCCTGGGCAGCAGCAGGCGCTGTTCGAGGTGAACGGTTGGCGCGTGCGCCCGCTGATCTGCTACGACCTGCGCTTCCCGGTGTGGAGCCGCGATCCACACGGCACCGACCTGCTGCTCTATACGGCGAACTGGCCAGCCGCGCGCCGCGATGCCTGGAATCGCCTGCTGCCGGCGCGGGCCATCGAGAATCTGTGCTATGTCGCGGCGGTCAACCGGGTCGGCGAAGATGGCAAGGGCTATCCCTACAGTGGCGACAGCCAGGTGCTCGACTTCAAGGGTGACACGCTGCTGAACGGCGAAGAGCGTGATGCCGTGTTGCGCTGCACGCTGCGCTCACGCGATCTGGCGGCGTTCCGCGAGCGCTTCCCGGCCTACCACGATGGCGATCAGTTCGAGCTCAAACCCTAGGACTGGACCTCGGGCGATAGCCTGCTGCACTAAGGTGAGGCAGCGAGGTGCTGCGCTAACGGCGGTAAGCGTGAACGGCTGTTGTGGGGAGGCTCCCACCCTGGCGCCCGGGCAACCCGCTGGTTAGTGCGTTGTGCTGTGGCGCCGTCGACGCCACAACAGCCAGCCATAGATCAGCAGATTGGCCAGCAGCACTATTGCCGCCAGCACATATTGCACCGGTATGCTCAGCCAGGCCGGGTAGATCAATGGCAGCAGGTAGTGCTCGATAAAGCCCGCCTCATACCCCGCGTCACCCGCCAGCCGTCGCAGCAGATTCTCCCAGTACGTCAGCGGACACGGCCTCCCGGTCAGCTCGACGGAAACGCCCCAGACGATCGCCGGAATGTGCAGCAACACGAAGCCGCGTTTCCATGCGACCAGCAAGCCGCCAAACAGCACGAAGAGAATGAACCCGAGGTGCAGGAGCAACACGGTGTCCGCGCCAACTCGATAGAGCATTGGGCTACGCCGTCGCGTCTGCGCGACTCATGCCGCGAATCTGACGATCCTGCAGGCGCGCCATGAGGGTGACGGACAGTAGAGCGCCGAGCAGTGCCATGAACATGTCCGATTGGGTATCCCATGGATCGCCCTGGGTGCCGAGAAAATCCTCCGCGCCCTGGCCGGCGATGAGCGCCACCCACCACTCGATCAGCTCATAGAAGGCGCTGAAGGCCAACGCGACACAAAGTGCGAGAAAGCCGAGCATCTTTCCTGGCGCGACGAAGCGCAGGCGGAGCAGGATCTCCCGTGCCAGCAGCGCGGGCGTCACACCCTGAATGAAATGGCCGAGCTTGTCATAGGGGTTGCGGCTGAGGTCGAACCATTCCTGCACCCAGAATCCCGGTGGTACCCGCGCGTAGGTGTAGGTGCCGCCGAGGATCAGGATCAGCGCATGAACGGCGATCACCACGTAGAGCAGTCGCGTCAGCGGCAGGCGCTGGTGGCTCCACAGCAGCAGGGGCGCAGCGATCAGTACCGGAGCGACTTCCAGCAACCAGGTGGCACGGTCATACGGAGCGATCGCGGAGCAGGCCAGCGCCAGCAGCACTACCAACCCCAGCGTTGAATAGAGTGTTCTGTCCTGCATCGAGTTAGCCGTCGTGATCGATCCAGCCGGCAGCATGCCGGGGAGCCAGTCGGCCTGCAACCGGACGCAGGGTCAGGGTGCTTCAACCCTGGCTGGCGGGCGCCACTGCCGAGCGGGAGATCGAATGTTTGCAGTGCCGCAGGTCGACGGCACCGACATAGGTATTGGGATTGCCCTGCACGCAGGCGATGCGCTGGTTGCGCGTGCGCTCCCATTCGCTGACCGGATGCTGGCGGTTCCAGATGTCGTATAGGCGCCGGTCCTGTTTCGACAGGCGCAGTTTGTAGCGCTCGCTCATGTACAGATAGGTGCGGGCGATGGCGCCGCGGCTGTACTCGGGTGGCATGGCCGTGCGCTGCTTGAAGTTCACCACGAAGGGACAGGCACCGTACTGGCTGGGCTTTTCGTTGAGCATGCCGAAGCCGAAGTTGCTGCGGTCGCCGTTCACCTCGCCGACCACCGGAACCAGGTTGTGCAGGTCGGCCTCGGCCAGGCTGAAGATGGGGTCTTTGGCGGTGCACTGCTTGCGCCCGCCCTGTTGCCAGCACTGACGCTGATGGCCGATGACCCAGGCCGGGACGATATGCTCCCACTCCACCCGTTGAGCGCGCTTGGGCTGCTTGCGCGGGACATAGCCGCAGCTGCGCAGGTCGATGCGATTGCCCTTGAAGCTGCAGCCGCAGTAGAAGTCCACCGGTCGGTCGGCATAAAGCGTCCAGGCGACCTTCTTCGCTTCGCGGAAGGTGCGAGGCGCATCGGCGTAAGTGTTGGTGCAGCAGAACAGAGCAAGCAGAAAGAGACTGAGGCGGCGCATGGAATTCTCGACAACTGAACGAGTGTCGCATCCATGCGCGGGCCGGCATCTTACCTTTCGCTTAAGTAAAAGTAATAAAAAACAATAACTTGCATGATGTCACCAGGCCTTCATGCGGCCCAGGCGGTTGATCTGCAGAGAGGCGAGAATGATCGCGCCGCCGACGGCGAGCAGTATCAGGTTGGTCGTGGTGCCCCAGAACAGCAGGTTGAGCAGCAGACCCACCGGCACCGCCATGTTGTTCATCACCGCCAGGGTGCCGGCATCCACCAGCGTCGCGCCCTTGTTCCAGTAGAACTGGCCCAGCGCGGTGGCCAGCACGCCCATCCAGACCAATACGGTCCACTGAGTCGTGGTAGTCGGCAGTTTCTCGACGTTACCGAACAGCAGCCACGCCGGCAGCACGATCAGCAGTGCGCCGAGGAAGAAGTAGCCGAAGCGGCGATGCAACGGCACGTCGGAGGGGTACCGCTGCGCCAGATGCTTGTAGAACACTTGGCCGGCGGCGAAGGTGAAGTTGGCCAGCTGCATGAGCAGGAAGCCGCCGAGAAAATCGCCGGAAACCCCGTCGTAACGGATGAGCCCGGCGCCGAACACCGCGACGGCTGCCGCGACCAGCGCCCAGGGGTTGAAGCGACGGTTGAGCGCGTCGTCGATCAGCGTCACGTGCAGCGGCGTGAGCACGGTGAACAGCAGCACTTCGGCGACCGTCAGCACGTTGAAACTCATGTACAGGCAGAGATACGTCACGCCGAACTGCAGCGCGCCGACCAGGGTCACGCCGGCGATGAAGCCGGGGGCGACACCGCGCCAGCGGGTCAGCGGCAGGAACACCAGGCCGGCGAGAATCACTCGGGTCAGCACTGCGAAATAGCTGTCCACCTGGCCGGCCAGGTAGACGCCGATCAGGTTGAAGGAAAAGGCCCAGAGCAGGGTGACGAAGATCAGATAGCGCATACCGCCTCCACGACGAAGGCCGGCGACCTTAGCGGCTGCGCATGAAAGAGGGAAGGGCTGGCGCGCCTCTGGGCTCGCCAGCCGAGCGGTCAGGCCGCTTTCAGGGTGGCCATGTCGATGACGAAGCGGTACTTCACATCGCTCTTGAGCATGCGCTCGTAGGCTTCGTTGATGTCCTGCATGCGGATCATCTCGATGTCCGAGACGATGCCGTGCTCGGCGCAGAAGTCGAGCATCTCCTGGGTTTCGGCGATGCCGCCGATCAGCGAGCCGGCGATGCGACGGCGCTTGAAGATCAGGCCGAACACGCTGGGCGACGGGTGCGGCGAAGCCGGTGCGCCGACCAGCGTCATCGTGGCGTCGCGCTTGAGCAGATTCACGAACGCATCGAGGTTATGTGGCGCGGCAACGGTGTTGAGAATGAAGTCGAAGCTGTTGACGTGCGCAGCCATCTCCTCCTTGTTCTTCGACACCACCACTTCCGACGCGCCGAGGCGCAGCGCATCTTCCCGCTTGTCCGGCGAGGTGGTGAACAGCACGACCTTTGCACCCATGGCGTTGGCGATCTTCACCGCCATATGGCCGAGCCCGCCGAGGCCGACGACACCGACCTTCTGCCCCGGGCCGACCTTCCACTGGCGCAGCGGCGAATAGGTGGTGATGCCCGCGCAAAGCAGCGGCGCGACGGCGGCGAGGTTGTCGGTGTGGTTGATGCGTAGCACGTACTTTTCGTCCACCACGATGTTGTCGGAATAGCCGCCAAGGGTGTTCTCGCCACCGCCGAAGGCCGGACCGTTGTAGGTGCCGACGAAGCCGTTCTCGCAATACTGCTCCAGCCCCTCGCCGCAGGAGGAGCAGCTGCGGCAGCTGTCGACCAGGCAGCCGACGCCGGCGATATCGCCCGCCTTGAACTTGCTGACGTTCGCGCCGACCGCGCTCACGCGGCCGACGATCTCGTGGCCGGGCACGGAGGGATACAGGGTGTTGTTCCACTCGTTGCGTGCGGTATGCAGGTCCGAATGGCAGACGCCGCAGAAGAGAATCTCGATCCGTACATCGTTTGGCCCAACTTCGCGGCGCGAAAACGAGTAGGGGGCGAGCGGGGCGCTCGGGTCGAGGGCGGCGTAACCGATGCTGTTGCTCATGACGGCTCCATTGTTCGTTCGGGATTTGCAGAGGCCAAGCCTAATGGCAGCGGAAACAGGAGCGTTTGCACAATCCTGCCGATGGCTGACGTGTTTCTGCCGAATTGCCGGGCCTGGCTGACTGAGTTGGGAGGGTATTGGGAGGCGAACAGTTCAGTCGCTCACCGCAGTCGGGCGCGACCGGCGACGCGTGGCGGCGTCGCAACAATGTGCCGGCGCCATCGGTGATGGCGCCGGCGGGACGAGCTTGCCGGCGTAGCGCTCAGGAATGGCGAGCCCGATGGGCTCGCCGCAGGGGCTCAGGCGGCCTGCTCCTGCGCCTCTCGCAAGGCCCGGTTCATGGCACTGAACAGCGCACGGATGCTGGCGGTGGTGATGTTTTCGTCGATGCCGATACCGTGCAGCGGGCGCTCGCCGTCCAGGCGTACCTCGATATAAGCAGCGGCCTTGGCGTTGCTGCCGGCGCCGATGGAATGCTCGTGGTAGTCCATGATCTCCAGCTTCACTGGCAACGCGGCGACCAGCGCTTCCAGCGGCCCCTTGCCGATGCCGCGCCAGTGAGCGATCTCGCCATCGGTCGCGACTTCCACATCCACCGCACTGGTGCCGTTCTCTTCCTGCAGACGATGGCCCTTGAGCGTGTACGGCGCGGTGGCCTGCAGGTACTCGGCTTCCAGCAGCGCGTAGATCTGTTTGGCACTCATCTCCAGGCCCAGGCGGTCGGTTTCCTTCTGCACCACCTGGCTGAACTCGATCTGCATGCGTCGCGGCAGGCTGATGCCGTATTCCTGCTCGAGCAGGAAGGTGATGCCGCCCTTGCCGGACTGGCTGTTGACGCGAATCACGGCCTCGTAGCTGCGGCCGATGTCGGCCGGGTCGATCGGCAGATACGGCACCTCCCAGACGCCCTCCTGATCCTGCTGGGAAAAGCCCTTGCGAATCGCATCCTGGTGCGAGCCGGAGAACGCGGTATGCACAAGGTCGCCGACATAGGGGTGGCGCGGGTGTACTGGCAGCTGGTTGCATTCCTCCACCACCTTGCGCACGGCGTCGATGTCGGAGAAGTCCAGTTGCGGGTCAATGCCCTGGGTGTACATGTTCAGCGCCACGGTGACCAGGTCGACGTTGCCGGTGCGCTCGCCATTGCCGAACAGGCAGCCTTCGACGCGATCGGCGCCGGCCATCAGGCCCAGCTCGGTGGCGGCCACGCCGGTGCCGCGATCGTTGTGGGTGTGCAGGCTGACCAGCACGCTGTCGCGACGGTCGACGTGGCGGCAGAACCACTCGATCTGGTCGGCGTAGATATTGGGTGTGGCGGCTTCCACCGTGGCCGGCAGGTTGAGGATCAGCTTCTGCTCAGGAGTCGGCTGGAACACCTCGATCACGGCGTTGCATACCTCGACCGCGAATTCCGGCTCGGTGGAGCTGAAGATCTCCGGCGAGTACTCGAAACGCCAGGCGGTTTCCGGATTCTGTGCGGCCAGGCGCTTGATGATCTTTGCTGCGTTGACCGCGATGTTCACCACGCCGGCCTTGTCCTGGTTGAAGACGATGCGGCGGAAGCTCGGCGCGGTGGCGTTGTAGTAGTGGACGATGGCCTGCTTGGCGCCCTTCAGCGACTCGAAGGTGCGGGTGATCAAGTCTTCGCGCGCCTGGGTTAGCACCTGGATGGTGACGTCGTCAGGGATGTGTCCGCCTTCGATCAGCTCGCGGACGAAGTCGAAGTCGGTCTGCGAAGCAGAGGGGAAGCCGACCTCGATTTCCTTGATGCCGACCTGAACCAAGGTCTTGAAGAAACGCATCTTCTTCGCGGCATCCATCGGCTCGATCAGCGACTGGTTGCCATCGCGCAGATCTGAGCTCAGCCAGATCGGTGCCTGGGTGATCGACTTGGACGGCCAGGTGCGATCCGGAATGTCGATGGCCGGAAAGGCGCGATATTTTTTCGATGGGTTCTTGAGCATGGTCATGGTGTTTCCCCAGGCGATCCTTGAGCTAGCAACTTGTCTGCCCATTACGGGCATCGGTTTATGGTGCAAAGCTAGTGCTTCGTGGTTGGGTCTTGCAAGTCCTGATAGAAAATTGATTGTTTATTGCTGTATTCAGACCTTGTAGGTGATTTGTGCTGGTCCGAAGGTGAAAAGAGAAGATTGATTGCTCGACTCTGTTGCGGCCTCATGTCGCAGCGGACGGCGCGAAAAGGCTGTGCGATCATCCAGCCATTCCATAGGGTCATGTCACGAAGGCCACGCAGGTGACACGCAAACGGTATTCGACAATGAGCATTTGGCTTGGCCTGTTCGCCATGCTGATGATCCATGTCGGCCCGTTGTATTCGGCAGTCCAGGCCGCTCAGGCCGCCGAGGTCAGCGAACATCACCACCACGCCGAGCATGAATCCTCCGCTCACGGTCATCATGGCCCGGCGCGCGCGGGCGAACCCGCTTGGCTGACCGCTCTCGAACTCTGCGGCTACTGCGAGCTGCTGACCGTTAACCCGCCGCTCAGCTTGTCCGTTCACCTGGTTCTGCCGCGGCACGAGCCGGGCTATATCCAGTCACTTCCCGAACAACCGCTGCCGCCAGCGCTGCGCCGCAGCAGCGGCCATCCCCGCGCCCCACCGCATCTCCACTGCTGACCGCAACCAGCCGCCTCGTTGCGGCCTAATCACATGCAGAAGTGGAAGTTCTTATGTCCAGCATTACTCATGGCTGTACGGCGCGAGCGCGCCTGTCTGAGCGTTTTTCGATTCAACCATCCCGCCTGCGTTGGCAGTTCGCCCATGCCGCGCTGCTGGGAATGCTCGCCAGTGGCGCACTGGCCGCGGAGGCTGAGCATGCCGGCCATGCGGAGCACGCCGAAGCCGTTGAACTGGCGCCGATGGTCATTACCGGCGTCGGCCAGCAGTCCCCACTGACCGTGGTGACCGACCCCAAGATTCCCCGTCAGCCGATGCCGGCCAGCGACGGTGCCGACTACCTGAAGACCATTCCCGGCTTTTCCGCCGTGCGTAACGGCGGCGTCAACGGTGATCCGGTGTTCCGCGGCATGTTCGGCTCGCGCCTGAAACTGCTCTCCAACGGCGGCGAAATGCTCGGCGCCTGCCCGAATCGCATGGATTCGCCGAGCTCGTACATCAGCCCGGACACCTTCGACAAGCTCACGGTCATCAAAGGGCCGCAGAGCGTGCTCTGGGGGCCAGGTGCCTCGGCTGCCACCGTGCTCTTCGAGCGCGAGCCGGAGCAGTTCAGCGAGCCGGATTACCGTCTCAACGGCAGCTTGCTGACCGCCTCCAACGGTCGCTTCGACCGCAACCTGGACGCCGCCGCCGGCAACAGTCAGGGCTATGCCCGGCTGATGGCCAACAGCTCCCAGGCTGACGATTACGCCGATGGCAACGGCGATACCGTGCCATCGCGTTACGACAAGTGGAACACCGACATCGCCCTGGGCTGGACGCCGGATGCGGACACCTTGGTCGAGCTGACCGCCGGTCGCGGCGATGGCTACGCACGCTATGCCGGGCGCGGGATGGACGGCAGCCAGTTCCAGCGTGAGAGCCTGGGGCTGCGCTTCGAGAAGACCAATCTCGGCGAGACCTTCTACGGGCTGGAGGCGCAGGTCTACTACAACTACGCCGACCACATCATGGACAACTACAGCCTGCGCGATTTCGTGCCGTCGATGATGATGCCCAACCCGACGCTGTCGCGGGTCGACCGGCGTACGCTGGGTGGCCGGCTGGTCGGCACCTGGCAATGGACGGATGTCGAGCTCAAGGCCGGGGTCGATGCCCAGCGTAGCGAGCACCGCAAGGTCATGAACCCGGCCGGCGCCGCCAACCAGATGGTCACCGCTGCGGGAAGCGACGCACTGCCCTGGGTGCCGGACGCGATGTTGCACAGCTATGGCGTCTTCGGCGAGCTGAGCTGGCAGCTCAGCGAGCGCGAGAAGCTCATCAGCGGCCTGCGCCTGGACCTGCATGAGGCGACCGATGAGCGCGACTACTTCAACAGCCACCATCCGACGCTCAAGAACGGGATGGGTATGCCCGTCAGTCAGGATTGGGACAACCCCACCGCCGGCGAAACCCGCCGCGATACGCTCTACAGCGGCTTCGTGCGCTACGAGGAAGAGCTGACCAGTGTGCCTGCCACCTGGTACGCCGGCCTCGGGCATGCGCAGCGCTTCCCTGACTACTGGGAGCTGTTCGTCTCCAACCCCGGTCCGGTCGGCACGGTGCAGCCGTTCGATTCGGTACGGCCGGAGAAGACCACCCAGCTGGACGTCGGCTTGCAGTACGCGAAAGGACCGCTGGAAGCCTGGGTTTCAGCTTATGCCGGCGTGGTCGAGGACTACATCCTGTTCAGCTATGTGCCCGGCGTAATGCCCGGCATGCTTCGCGCCGAGGTCAGCAACATCGACGCTACCATCGCTGGAGCCGAGATGGGCGCCAGCTACCGTTTCACCAGCAACTGGAAGGGTGATGCGAGCCTGGCCTATGCCTGGGGCAAGAACCGCAGCGACGATCGTGCCATGCCGCAGATCCCGCCACTGGAAGGACGTCTGGGCCTGACCTACGAGCGAGACAACTGGAGCACCAGTGGCCTCTGGCGCGTGGTCGCCTCGCAGGGTCGGGTCGCAGAGAACCAGGGCACGGTGGTCGGCAAGGACTTCGACGAGAGCGCCGGCTTCGGCGTGCTGGCGGTCAACGGTGCCTACCGGCTGAACAAGAACTTCAAGCTCAGTGCGGGCGTCGACAACCTGCTGGACAAGGCCTACAGCGAGCATCTCAATCTAGCCGGCAGTGCGGGCTTCGCCGATTACGGCCTTGAGCCCACCAGCCGAGTCAATGAACCGGGCCGCACCTACTGGGCGCGGGTCGACATGAGCTTCTAACGAGACAACGGCGGTAAAGGAGCGAGGGTTCGCCTCGCTCCGGACGTAGGTTGGCGCTGAGGCGCGGGGCGTGCTGGAGCGGCTCGCGGCGCTGGCATCAGGGATGACGCATGGGCAGCGCTCAAGGCGGTTTCAGCGGCTTCGTGCCTCAGCGCCAACCTACGATTAACTTCTTTCCTCGGCCGGATGTCCTTCCGGTTGCTGCAATGCTGGCGCGCCCGGCTGGCGCAGTGAATCGCGCCAATCGCGTACATCGCCGCCGCTTGGGTGCTGGAATACCCGCAGACCGAATTCCGGCAGGATCGCCAGCAGGTGGTCGAAGATGTCCGACTGGATGGCTTCGTACTGCGTCCACGCCACCGTATTGGTGAAGCAGTAGATTTCCAGCGGCAGGCCGTCCGCAGTCGGGCTCAGCTGGCGCACCATCAGCGTCATGTTCTGGTGCACGCCGGGGTGGGCGCGCAGATAGCGCTCGACATAGGCGCGGAACGTCCCGAGATTGGTCACCCTGCGGGTGTTGACCGGGTCCTGCCCACGCTCGGCGAGCTTGGCGTTCCACTCGTCGATCTCCTTGCGCTTGTTGACCAGGTAATCCTCCAGCAGGCTAAAGCGATACAGCCGCTTGCGCTCGTCGGCATCGAGAAAATGCACGCTTTGCTGATCCAGATACAGGCTGCGCTTGATGCGCCGGCCGCCGCTTTCCTGCATGCCGCGCCAGTTCTTGAACGAATCCGAGATAAAGCGCTTGGTCGGGATGCTGGTGATGGTCTTGTCCCAGTTCTGCACCTTGACGGTATGCAGCGCGATATCGATCACGTCGCCGTCGGCATTGAGCTGCGGCATCTCCACCCAGTCGCCGACGCGGATCAGGTCGTTGGAGGTGATCTGTACGCTGGCCACCAGCGAAAGCAGGGTGTCCTGGAAGATCAGCATCAGCACCGCCGCCATGGCACCGAGGCCGGAGAGCAGGATCAGCGGCGAACGGTCGATCAGAGTGGCGATGATGAGGATGGTCGCGATCGCGTAGATGACGATCTTCACCACCTGCAGATAGCCCTTGATCGGGTGCAGGCGCGCGTCCGGTCGGCGCTGGTAGACCACGTTGATGATGTCGAGCACCGCGCCGAGCGCCAGCGCGATGGTCAGCACGATGAAGCCGCCGCAGACGTTCTGCACCACGGTCACCGCGGCTTCCGGCAGGCCCGGTACGGTCGTCACGCCAAGCGACAGCACCAGTGCGGGGACGATGTTCGACAGCCGCTTGATGATGCCGAAATCCTGCAGTTCGCCATCGCGGGTGTGGCGCAGTAAACGGTAAAGGCCACGCACCAGGATGCGCTTGACGATCCAGTTGGACAGCCAGGCGGCGAAGATCAGCGTGGCACTGGCGAGCAGCGTCTGCAGTTCGGGGTGGGCTCTGAGCCAGTCCAGCCAGCCGGCCAGATCGTCAGACATGTGAATCTCCATTGAGAGGTGAGGGCGCGGCCTTGGCAAATTGCCTTGGCCGCGGCGGCTTGTCGGTGTGGCTGGGTCAGCGGATAAATTCGCGGCTGATACTCTTGAACAGTTCGGTGCCGGCGCGTTCCATCCATTCGAAGGCAACCATCTCCCGCGAGACGATCACCGCGCCGGCCTGGCGCATGCGCTCCAGGGCCAGCGCCTTGTCGCTGGCCCGCCGCGAGCTGACGCCTTCTTCGACGACGAAGACTTCGTTGCCACGGGCGCGCAGGTCCAGCACCGTCTGCAGCACGCACACGTGAGTCTCGCAGCCGCAGATGACGAACTGCGGGCGTTCGCCACCCGGGCGCTGGAACAGTTCGCCGTCGCCGGCCGCGGAAAAATGCAGCTTCTCGACAATGGCGGTCTCGTCGACGTCGTCACGCAGAGCCGAAATCGTTTGGCCGAGACCCTTGCTGTACTGCTCGGTCAGCAGCACCGGTACGCCGACTCGCTGGGCCACCTGCTGCAGCCAGGCGGTGTGCTCGGCCATGGTTTCATTGTCGAGGATGACCGGGAACAGGCGTTCCTGGATGTCGATGATCAGCAGGGTGGAATCCGTCGCTTTGATGCGCATCGCTGTCGTTCCTCTTGATGTGTTCAAGGCTTGTACGCGCCGATGAAGATGGCCGGGTCGACTCGCGCGTCGTTAAGGCTCACGTTCCAGTGCAAGTGGGGGCCAGTGGCACGCCCGGTTGCCCCGACTTTGCCGAGCACCTGACCCCGTGCCAGCTGGTCGCCGACTTTCACACCGATCTCGGAAAGATGGCAGAACATGCTGATCAACCCCTGGCCATGGTCGACGAAGACTGTCTTGCCGTTGAAGAAATAGTCGCCGGTCAGTATGACCTTGCCCGCCGCCGGTGCCTTGATCGGAGTGCCGCTCTTCGCCGCGAAATCCAGGCCCGAGTGCGGGTTACGTTCCTCGCCGTTGAAGAAGCGTCGCAGGCCGAACGGCGACGACAGCGGGCCGTCCACCGGGCGATCAAACAACAGATTGCTTGGCTGGTTGGCGCTGAACTGCCGGTAGGCGCGGGTCTGTTCGTCCAATTCGCGCTCGATGCGCTTGAGGTCTGCCGGATTCGGATTGACCTGGCGCTGGTTCTTCAGCGTGATGTGCTGCGCTCGATAGTCGCGGCTCTCGACCTGGAAGGTTTGGGGACGGCCATCGATCTCCAGCTGCTGCGCGCCCGGCTTCACCGACAGCGGGATGCCGACGATGGCGATCCAGCGTTTGCCATCCTCACGCACCACCAGTGTCGGCTTGCCCTGATAGCGAGCCTGCGGTGCGCTAGCGCCGTCACCTAGCTCGATCACGGCAACACCGCCGGGCACAGGCTTGTTCAGCAGGCGGGTGATGAAGCCCTCGGCATGGGCGCAAAGGGGAAGGGCGAGGCACAACAGCAGGGCGAGAAGGCGTGGCATGAAAGGATCCGCTGGAATAAACGGCCCATCCTCGCGTAAAGCTGCGCTGAGGAAAAGGCTGGCCATCTGGCGTCCGCCGGTCAGAGCAGCGGCAGCGTGACCGGTGCCAGATGATTGTCTTCCACCCGCACCTCCAATTCGCCCTCGCCGAGCCTGGCCTTGAGGCGCTGACCAGGTTGCGTCTGGCTGGCGCTGCGGATCGCCTGGCCGCGCTCGTCGAGCAGAATGCTGTAGCCGCGGCTGAGTGTGGCCAGCGGGCTGACCACATTGAGTGTCTGGGCGAGGCCCTGTAGCTGTTGCCGGCGGCCTTTCAGATTGGCCTGCATCGCCCGCGGCAGACGCGAGGAAAGATGCTCGAGGCGCTGGCGCAACAGATTCAGCGAACGCCCCGGGTGTTGCGCGGCCAGGCGTGTTTCCAGGCGGGCCAGACGCTCCCGGCCGCTGCACAGACGGCGGTCAACGGCGCGCAGCAGGCGCTGCTCTAGGTCGTCGATGCGCTGGGCCTGCTGCTGCAGCCGTTCGCCGGGGTGGCGCAGGCGACGGGTCAGGCCTTCAAGTCGCATGGCGTCACGGTGCAGACGATCACGCATGCGCAGCACCAGACGCTGTTGCAGCCCGCTCAGCCGGTGTTGCAGGTCGGCGCTGCTGGGTGCCAGCAGCTCGGCAGCCGCGGATGGCGTTGGCGCGCGGACGTCGGCGACGAAGTCGGCGATCGAGACATCGGTTTCGTGGCCCACGGCGCTGACAATCGGCGTGACACAGGCATCCACCGCGCGCGCCACCGCTTCTTCGTTGAAGCACCATAGGTCCTCCAGCGAACCGCCGCCGCGAGCCAGGATCAGCGCATCGAAGCCCTGAGCATCGGCCAGCTGCAGTGCGCGGACGATCTGCCCGGTGGCTTCGCGACCTTGCACGGCGGTGGGGATCAGCGTCAGCTCGACCTGCGGCGCGCGGCGTTTGAACACCGAGATGATGTCGCGGATCACCGCGCCGGTCGGCGAGCTGACGATGCCGATGCGCCGCGGGTGGGCGGGCAGGGCGGCCTTGCGTTCGGCAGCGAACAGGCCTTCGGCGCTGAGCTTTTCCTTGAGTGCCTCGAACGCCAGGCGCAGCGCGCCGTCGCCGGCTGGCTCCAGCGTATCGAGAATCAGCTGGTAGTCGCCGCGTCCCTCGAACAGCGAGACCTTGCCGCGTACCCGCACCGCCAGGCCGTCGCGCAGGGCCTGGCGAACCCGCGCCGCGTTCTGCCGGAACAGCGCACAGCGCACCTGGGCGTTCTTGTCCTTGAGCGTGAAATAGATGTGGCCGGAAGCCGGGCGGGCGAGGTTGGAAATCTCGCCTTCGACCCAGACCTGGGCGAACACGTCCTCGAGCAACAGGCGGGCGCGACCGTTGAGCTGACTGACGGTCAGCACTTCGCGATCGAGATTGAGACGCTGGAAAGGATCTTTGAGCATGGCGGCGATGATAAGCCGGGCGCGGCCAGGCGGAAACCGAATCTGCTTCGCGTCCGTACAGCGGGCCTTGACCGGCCAATGGGTGGCGCTAAGCTGCGCGGCCTTTCTTCATCTCCCGTTCCGAGCCGCCATGAGCCACAGTCAAGCGATCATCGTGCCGCGCATTTCCACATTCCCAGCGCACGAAGCCAAGGCGCGCATGATTCTGCGCTGGCTGGCCGAGCGGCGCATCGTCGAGGCGCTGCCGACCACCTGCGGTCGCGGCGTTGGCGGCATGGGCTACGCTATCGCTTCCGGCGCGCGCAGTGTCGTGCAGCATCCGGAACGCTTGCCTTTTGGCGAGGCCATCAACGGCCTTGAAGTGGTGACCAAGCGCTGCATCTATACGCCAACACGGGATTTCGCCGAGGAGGCAGGCTGCCCCGAATGCCGTCGCGAGATTGGCGAGGCGTTGTTTGAAAGCCTCGACGAGTGGATGCCTAAGCAGACCGACAATTTCACCTGTCCGGAATGTGGCTTCGAAGACGACATCAACGGCTTCCTGTTCATTCCGGCGTGCGGCTTTTCCAATCTCGGCTTTATCTTCAATGGCTGGGGCGAGGCCGGCCTTCGCCAGTCGTTTCTCGATGAATTCGCCGAACGCCTGGGCTTCAAGGTGGCGCTGGTGATTGATCGGCCGTGACCGATCGGTCATTTCGGCGATGCCGCGCATTTCGCCGTGCGCGACGCGCCTCACATCCGCATTGAGCGTGAAGGGGTGCGTGGGTATAATGCCGCGCTTCCTTTTTCCCGCCTGGGAGCCCCCGCCATGCTGCGTATCAGCCAAGAAGCCCTGACTTTCGATGATGTTCTCCTGATCCCGGGATATTCCGAGGTTTTGCCGAAGGATGTCAGCCTGAAGACCCGTCTGACCCGCGAAATCGAGCTGAACATTCCGCTGGTTTCCGCGGCCATGGACACCGTCACCGAAGCGCGCCTGGCCATTGCCATGGCTCAGGAAGGCGGCATCGGCATCATCCACAAGAACATGAGCATCGAGCAGCAGGCTGCCGAGGTGCGCAAGGTCAAGCGTCACGAGACCGCCATCGTTCACGATCCGGTCACCGTCACGCCGGAAACCAAGATCAGCGAGCTGCTGCGCAAGGCGCATGAACTGGGCTTCTCCGGCTTTCCGGTAGTGTCCGGCAAGGAGCTGGTCGGCATCGTCACCGGTCGAGACCTGCGCTTCACACCCAATGCCGGCGACTCCGTCGCAGCGATCATGACGCCCAAGGACAAGCTGGTCACCGTGCTCGAAGGCACCGCCCTGGAAGAAATCAAGACCGAGCTCTACAAGCACCGCATCGAGAAGATGCTCGTGGTAGACGGCAATTTCCACCTGCGCGGCCTGGTCACCTTCCGCGACATCGAGAAAGCCAAGACCTACCCGCTGGCCTCCAAGGACAGCCAGGGTCGTCTGCGCGTCGGCGCAGCGGTCGGTACCGGCGTCGATACCGGTGAGCGCGTCGAAGCGCTGGCCGCTGCCGGTGTCGACGTGGTGGTGGTGGACACCGCTCACGGTCACTCCCGCGGCGTGATCGACCGCGTGCGCTGGGTCAAGGAGAATTTCCCGCAGGTGCAGGTGATCGGCGGCAACATCGCCACCGCCGAAGCCGCGCTGGACCTGGTCAAGGCCGGCGCCGACGCGGTCAAGGTTGGTATCGGCCCGGGCTCGATCTGCACCACCCGTATCGTTGCCGGCGTCGGCGTACCGCAGATCTCTGCCATCGCCAACGTCTCCGCCGCGCTGGAAGGCACCGGCGTGCCGATGATCGCCGACGGTGGCATCCGCTTCTCCGGTGACCTGTCCAAGGCCATCGTCGCTGGCGCCAACGCCGTGATGATGGGTTCGATGTTCGCCGGTACCGAAGAAGCGCCGGGCGAGATCGAGCTGTTCCAGGGCCGTTCCTACAAGGCTTACCGCGGCATGGGTTCGCTGGGAGCCATGTCCCAGGCGCAGGGCTCCTCGGATCGCTACTTCCAGGATTCCGCCGCCGGTGCCGAGAAGCTGGTGCCGGAAGGTATCGAAGGCCGCGTACCGTACAAGGGCTCGCTGGCGGCGATCATCCATCAGCTGATGGGCGGCCTGCGTGCTTCCATGGGCTATACCGGCAGCGCCACCGTCGACGAGATGCGTAGCAAGCCGCAGTTCGTGCGCATCACCGGTGCCGGCATGGCCGAGTCGCACGTGCATGACGTGCAGATCACCAAGGAAGCCCCGAATTACCGAGTGGGTTGATCCGCTCAGCTAGACAGGCGCCGGAAGCTGGCAGCGGGAGCGGGGAGAAATCCTGGCTTCGGCTTCCAGCTTCCGGCTTTCAGCTTCAGGCTCTTTCCGAAGGAAAGCTCATGGCTCACCAAGACATTCACGCCCACCGCATCCTGATCCTCGACTTCGGTTCCCAGTACACCCAGCTGATCGCCCGCCGCGTGCGCGAGATCGGCGTGTATTGCGAGCTGCATCCGTGGGACATGAGCGAGGACGACATCCGTGCCTTCGCGCCACGCGGCATCATTCTCGCCGGCGGCCCGGAGTCGGTTCACGAGGCAGGCAGCCCGCGCGCGCCGCAGGCCGTGTTCGATCTCGGTGTGCCGCTGTTCGGCATCTGCTACGGCATGCAGACCATGTCCGAGCAGCTGGGTGGCAAGGTGCAGGGCTCCGACGTTCGCGAGTTCGGCTATGCCCGCGTCGATCTGGTCGGCAAGTCGAAGCTGTTCGACGGCATCGAAGACCACATGGATGACGACGGTGTGTTCGGCCTCGACGTCTGGATGAGCCACGGCGACAAGGTGACCACGCTGCCGGAAGGTTTCCATATCCTCGCCAGCACGCCGAGCTGCCCGATCGCAGCCATGGGTGACGACGACCGCCGTTACTACGGCGTGCAGTTCCATCCGGAAGTGACCCACACCCGCCAGGGCGGCCGCATCCTTTCCCGTTTCATTCTCGACATCTGTGGCTGCGAAGCGCTGTGGACGCCGTCCAACATCGTCGAAGACGCCATCGCCCAGGTGCGCGCTCAGGTCGGTGATGCCAACGTGCTGCTCGGCCTTTCCGGCGGTGTCGATTCGTCGGTGGTCGCGGCGCTGCTGCACAAGGCGATCGGCGACCAGCTGACCTGTGTGTTCGTCGACAACGGCCTGCTGCGCCTGCATGAGGGTGACCAGGTGATGGCCATGTTCGCCGAGAACATGGGCGTCAAGGTGATTCGCGCCGACGCCGAGGCGCAGTTCCTCGGTAACCTCGAGGGCGAGGCCGATCCAGAGAAGAAGCGCAAGATCATCGGTCGTACCTTTATCGACGTGTTCGATGCAGAAGCCAGTAAGCTGGACAACATTCAGTTCCTCGCCCAGGGCACCATCTACCCCGACGTGATCGAGTCGGCCGGCGCCAAGAGCGGCAAGGCCCATGTGATCAAGTCGCACCACAACGTCGGCGGCCTGCCGGAGGAAATGAACCTCAAGCTGGTCGAGCCGCTGCGTGAACTGTTCAAGGACGAGGTGCGCAAGATCGGCCTGGAACTCGGCCTGCCCTACGACATGGTCTACCGTCATCCTTTCCCGGGTCCTGGCCTGGGCGTGCGTATCCTCGGCGAAGTGAAGAAGGAATACGCCGACCTGCTGCGTCGCGCGGATCACATCTTCATCGAAGAGCTGCGCAACTTCGACTGGTACCACAAGACCAGCCAGGCCTTCGTGGTGTTCCAGCCGGTGAAATCGGTCGGTGTGGTCGGCGACGGCCGCCGCTACGCCTGGGTCGTCGCGCTGCGCGCGGTGGAAACCATCGACTTCATGACCGCACGTTGGGCGCACCTGCCTTATGAGTTGCTGGAAAAGGTGTCCAACCGCATCATTAACGAAATCGAAGGCATCTCCCGCGTGACCTACGATGTGTCGAGCAAGCCGCCGGCCACCATCGAGTGGGAATGATCTGAAGCAATGAGGGCAGCCCAGGCTGCCCTCATGCTATGCGCAGCCTCCGCAGAGAGGCGCGCCGAGCCTGATGGGCCCATGAATTCGGACTGGCTGGAGCCCATGCATGTCCTTTACCCGTAGACAGATTCTCACCGGCCTGGCCGGTCTTGGTGTCGTCGGTCTCGCCGGCAGTGGCGCGCGCTACTGGCTCGGTCGCCCGGCCGACATCACCACTCATGACTACGAACTGATTGCCGCCCCGCTGGACGTGGAGCTGGTGCCTGGTCACGTCACGCCTGCCTGGGCCTATGGCGGGCAAGCGCCCGGCCTGGAGCTGCGTGGCCGTCAGGGCGACTGGCTGCGGGTGCGCTTCATCAACAATCTGCCCGAGCCCACCACCATCCATTGGCATGGCATTCGTCTGCCGCTGGAAATGGACGGCGTGCCCTATGTATCGCAGCTGCCGGTTTTGCCCGGCGAGTTCTTCGACTATCGCTTCCAGCTGCACGATGCCGGCAGCTTCTGGTATCACCCGCACACCAGTAGTGCGGCGCAGCTGGGGCGTGGGCTGGTCGGTCCGCTGATTGTCGAGGAGCGCGAACCGAGCGGTTTCAGGCACGAGCGCACGCTCAATCTGAAAAGCTGGCACGTCGACAAGCAGGGTGCGTTCACCGAATTCAGCGTGCCGCGCGAAGCGGCCCGCGGCGGTACGCCAGGTGTGCTGTCGACGGTGAACGGCACGCATGCGCCCACGGTTGAGCTACCAGCCGGGCAGGTCGTGCGGCTGCGGCTGCTGAATCTCGACAACACGCTGACCTATCGGCTGAATCTGCCGGAGGGCGAGGCGCGTATCTATGCGCTCGATGGACATCCAGTCGCTCCGATGCCGTTGGGCAAGGAATACTGGCTTGGGCCGGGCATGCGTATCGACCTGGCGCTGAAGGTGCCGGAGGTCGGCACGGAGCTGTCCTTGCGCAATGGTCCGCTACGGCTGGCGACGCTGCGCTCGGTAGCCCATGATGAAATCGCTAGCGACTGGCCGCCGGCGTTGCCGGCCAATCCCGTGGCGGAGCCGGATCTGCAACGCGCGGAAACCCTGCGCTTCAATTTCGAGTGGGCTGGTACCCTGTCGGCCGACGTCGAGCAGGGCGGCGCCTATACCTTCTGGCAGATCAACGGCCAGGCTTGGGACATCAATGACAAGACCTGCGCCGATCGCCCGATTGCGACGCTGAAGAAGGATGGCCATTACATCTTCGAGCTGCGCAATCTCAGCCAGTACCAGCATCCGATCCATCTGCACGGCATGACCTTCAAGGTGATTTCGTCCAGTCGCCGCAAGATCGATCCCTGGTACACCGATACTTACCTGCTGGGCAAGAACGAAACGGCCCGTATTGCACTCGTCGCTGATAATCCGGGTGTCTGGATGTTCCATTGTCATGTCATCGACCACATGGAAACCGGGTTGATGGCGGCGATCGAGGTGGTATGAGAAAGGGCAGGGCGCAGCAGTGAGAAAACCGCAGATCATTGACCGCAGCCAGGACGAGCACTTCATGCGCGAAGCCCTGGTGCTGGCGGCGCAGGGCACGGCCTTGGGCGAGGTGCCGGTGGGCGCGGTGCTGGTGCAGGGCGGCCAGATCATCGGGCGTGGCTACAACTGCCCGATCTCGCAGCACGACCCCAGCGCCCATGCCGAGATGGTCGCGGTGCGCGATGCGGCGCAGGCGCTGCAGAACTATCGGCTACCCGGCGTTACGCTCTATGTCACGCTCGAGCCGTGCAGCATGTGCGCAGGTCTTATCGTGCACTCGCGTATTCAGCGTGTCGTTTACGGCGCTGTCGAGCCAAAAGCCGGCGTGGTGGTCAGCCGCGGCAAGTTCTTCGAGCAGGACTTTCTCAATCACCGGGTGCTGGTCGAGGGTGGTGTGCTGGCCGAGGAATGCGGAACGGTACTCAGCGAGTTCTTCCGCCAGCGCCGGCAGAAAGCCTAGCGAGCCACGCCGGCCAGTGGCAGGGTTTCATGGGCGGCAATACTGCCCTGGGCCGGGAACACCACCAGATGATCGGCCGCAATGGCGATACCCACTTCCTGCCCAGTCGGGTAGTCGGCATGGCTGGTGAAGATTGCCACCAGCTGATTGCCTGTGGGCAGCTGCAGCCGGTATAGCGTCGATGCGCCAAGAAAGGTCTTGCCGACGATCAGCGCGCGCAGCGGGCTCTCCGGTTTGTAGATGATGTCGTCCGGGCGCAGCAGCACGTCGACCGAGCTGCCGGCGGGCCAGGTGTAGGCCCGGTTGCCGCGAATCGTGCCGAGCTCCGTCTGTACGGTTTCCGGGTCGAGCAGTTGCCCGCGAATGAAGTAACCCTGGCCGATAAAGCTCGCAACGAAGGGTGTCAGCGGTTCGTGATAGAGGTTGAAGGGGGTATCCCACTGCTCCAGGCGACCATCCTTGAACACGCCAACCTGATCGCTGACAGCGAAGGCTTCTTCCTGGTCATGAGTGACCAGGATTGCGCTGGTATTACGCGCCTTGAGGATCTCGCGCACCTCATGGCTGAGGCGTCGGCGTAATTCAACGTCAAGGTTGGAGAAGGGTTCGTCGAGCAGCAGCAATGCGGGTTCCGGTGCCAGGGCTCGAGCCAGCGCTACGCGCTGCTGCTGCCCCCCAGAGAGCTCATGGGGGTAGCGTTTGCCGAGGGCCGACAGGTGCACCAGTTCGAGCATCTCGGAAACGATGCGTGAGTAGTCAGGCTGCTTGCGAATCCCGAAGGCTATGTTCTCTGCCACGGTTAGATGCGGGAACAGTGCGTAATCCTGGAACACCATGCCGATGCGGCGCTTCTCCGGTGCCAGGGTAAAACCGGCGCGGGAGATAACCGCATCTGCCAGCTGAATTTCGCCCTGGTGTACAGGCTCGAATCCGGCTATGGCGCGCAGTGTGGTGGTTTTGCCGCAACCGGACGGGCCGAGCAGGCAGCCGATGTCGCCGCGGTTCAGATGCAGGTTGAGGTGCTGGACGATGCTCTGCTCGCCGTAGCCGCAGGCCAGGTCACGCAGTTGCAGCAGCGGCGGCTCGTGTTTCATGCGTGGTGGTAGGCCGGCTCGACGAGAAACTCCAGCAGCGCCTTCTGTACATGCAGGCGGTTCTCGGCCTGATCCCAGGCAACGGAGCGCGGATCGTCGAGCAGGTCGTGGCTGATCTCCTCGCCGCGGTGGGCCGGCAGGCAATGCATGAACAGCACGTCCTCGGCCGCGCAATCAAGCAGAGCGCGGTCCACCTGATAGGGACGGAACGTGGCCAGGCGCGCTGCGGCTTCGTCTTCCTGGCCCATGGAGGCCCAGACGTCGGTGCTGATCAGGTGTGCGCCTGCAGCCGCTTCGCGCGGATCACGCATTACCTGCACGCGATCACCGGCGCGCGCCATCAGTTCGGCGTCGGGCTCGTAGCCCTCGGGGCAGGCGACCTTGAGCTGGAAGTCGAACTGGATGGCGGCTTCTATATAGGTATTGCACATGTTGTTGCCGTCGCCGATCCAGGCCACAGTCTTGCCGGCGATGCTGCCGCGGTGCTCATGGAAGGTCTGCATATCGGCCATCAGCTGGCAGGGGTGCAGGTCATCGGAAAGACCGTTGATGACCGGCACGCTCGAGTTGGCGGCAAAGTCAGTGAGGGTCGAGTGGGCGAACGTGCGGATCATCACCGCATCGAGCATGCGCGACATGACGATGGCCGAATCGCTGATCGGCTCGCCGCGCCCGAGCTGGGTGTCGCGCGGGGACAGGAAGATCGCCTGGCCGCCGAGCTGGATCATGCCGGCTTCGAACGACAGTCGGGTGCGGGTCGAGGCCTTCTCGAAGATCATGCCCAGCACGCGATTCTTCAGGGGTTCGAACAGGACGCCGCGCTCGCGCAGATCCTTCAGCTCGATGCCGCGGCGGACCAGGCTGTTCAGCTCCTGGGGCGTGCAGTCCATCAGTGAGAGAAAATGCCTTGCGCTCATATCAACTACCTTTATTGCCGCAGCGCGATCCAGTGCTTTTCGACAGAAAAAGGGGACCGACGACTGGGGGTCGCACGGGGAGCGACGAAACGGGAAAGGCGCGATCTTATCCAGAAAGCGAGCATAGGCGCAAATCCGCAGCCCACGGCCTCCGGTGGGCTGAATCGCCGTGCTGACGGCCTTTGCGCCGCAACAAAGCCGAGTCCTCCGCTCGGCTTTCCCATGCTTTTTCCGTTACAATGCGCGGCAACCGTGTCTAGCCGAGGTACTCCATGGATATCATCGAAACCATCAAAGAACAGATCGCCAACAACCCGGTGCTGCTTTACATGAAGGGTTCGCCCAACGCCCCGCAGTGCGGTTTTTCCGCTCGCGCGACCCAGGCGGTAATGGGCTGTGGCGAGAAGTTCGCTTATGTCGACATCCTGCAGAACCCGGAAATTCGTGCCAGCCTGCCGACCTATGCCAACTGGCCGACCTTCCCGCAGCTGTGGGTGAATGGTGAGCTGGTCGGTGGCAGCGACATCATCCTCGAGATGTTCGAGAACGGCGAGCTGCAGACTCTGATCAAGTCCGCTGTCGGCAAGACCGAGGCCTAAGCCCGGTCTGACCGCATAGGCTTTGCTGATGCCCGCATCGAAGGATGCGGGCATTTTTTTTGTGCCGCTCTGCTGAATAACGCCGCTCGGCTGACGCGTTGATCTTTATGGTCTTTCCCGGGTCAGAGGTCGCGGTGAGGGTGTTTCCCTCTGTTCTGTTTGAACCCTTGAAGTGAGAGACGCCACCTGATGCCCTATATGCGAATGCTGCCCTTTCTGATCGTGCTGGCGGTCGTCCTGTTCAACGGCTTGAAGCCGGAACCGGTACCTCAGCTGTTCGATCAGCAAGACAAGCTGCATCATCTGCTGGGTTTCGCCGCGCTGGCGTTCACCCTTCGTCTGGCGTTCCCGCGGGTGCCATTCCTGTGGGGGCTGGGTCTGACAGTTATTGCGGCACTGTCGATCGAGATCGGGCAGGGCATGCTGCCTTATCGGACCGCCTCGCGCTGGGACATGCTGGCCAATGTGTTGGGCGTGCTGCTGGGCTGGGGCTGCTCGGTTGTGGCGCAGGGCTGGTGGCGTCAGCGGCTGGGCGAGCCGCTGACCGAGTAGGAAGCGAATAACCTGGGACGCAGCCCCTGGTGAGAGTCCAGCGGCAATAAAAAAGCCCCGGTATTAACCGAGGCTTTGAAATTTGGCTCCGCGACCTGGACTCGAACCAGGGACCCAATGATTAACAGTCATTTGCTCTACCGACTGAGCTATCGCGGAACAACGGTGCGTATCCTACTGTTTGCAAAAGAGAAGTCAACCCTTTGCGCCGCTAGGAACGACGCCGCGCCCGGGGTCTGAGAGGGCCCCGGGCGGCTGGAGTCAGAGCACCTGAACGATGGCGTCAGTGACGTGACCGATGTTGTTGCGGTTCAGTGCGGCGGCGCAGATTCGACCGGTGCTGATGGCGTAGACGCCGAACTCGACACGCAGTCGCTCGACCTGCTCGGCCGTGAGGCCGGAGTAGGAGAACATGCCCCGCTGGGCGGCAACGAAACTGAAGTCCGTCTTCGCGCCTTTGGCCGCTAGTTGCTCGACCATGCTCAGACGCAGCTCGCGGATGCGGCTGCGCATCTCGCCCAGCTCCGCTTCCCACATGGGGCGCAGTTCCGGGCTGTTGAGCACCGCGGAGACGATCGTGGCGCCGTGGGTCGGCGGGTTGGAATAGTTGGTGCGGATCACGCGCTTGACCTGCGACAGTACGCGAGCCGACTCCTCGCGGCTCTGGGTGACCATCGACAGCGCGCCGACGCGTTCGCCGTACAGCGAGAAAGACTTGGAGAACGAGCTCGAAACGAAGAAGGTCATGCCCGACTCGGCGAAAAGGCGCACGGCGGCGGCGTCCTCTTCGATGCTGTCGCCGAAGCCCTGGTAGGCGATGTCGATGAACGGCACGTGATCCTGGGCACGCAGCACGTCGAGAATCTGCTTCCAGTCATCCAGGTTCAGATCGACGCCGGTCGGGTTGTGGCAGCAGGCGTGCAGCACGACGATGGAGCGGGGTGGCAGGTTCTTCAGGTCCTGCAGTAGGCCGGGGCGATCGATGCCGTGATTGCTCGCGTCATAGTAGCTGTAGTTCTGGACCGGGAAGCCGGCCGACTCGAACAGCGCGCGATGGTTTTCCCAGCTCGGGTTGCTGATGGCTACCACGGCGTCCGGCAGCAGGCGCTTGAGGAAGTCTGCGCCGACTTTGAGTGCGCCGGTTCCGCCGAGCGCCTGGGTAGTCACCACCCGGCCTTCGGCGATCAGCGGAGAATCGTTGCCGAACAGCAGCTTCTGTACGGCAGCATCGTAAGCGGCAATGCCCTCGATCGGCAGATAGCCGCGGGGCGCGTGGGCAGCGATGCGGGCATGCTCCGCTTCGACCACGGCGCGCAGCAGTGGAATGCGACCTTCTTCGTTGTAGTAGACACCGACACCGAGGTTGACCTTGTTCGGCCGCGTGTCGGCGTTGAAGGCTTCATTGAGGCCGAGGATAGGATCGCGCGGCGCCATTTCGACAGCAGAGAACAAACTCATGGTGAGGGGGCTCGAAAGAGAAGAGTGACTAGATTCACCACCCTCGCGTCGGCGCGCAGGGTGATGCGCAAACGGGGCGGTAGTATAGCGGTCAAGCCTGTTGCCTGCGATATGCTACCGAGGTTTTCTGATCACTTTCGGTGCGTTTTGCGTACTGGAAAGATGGGCGGTTTCTCGGCTCTGCGCGCCCATCGCTGGTGGCGGATTTCAGGATCCGCTGGCTGTCGCGCCAAACCGCTGGATGGCTGTTCGAAAGTCCGGCTGCCAAGCTCGCACATGTTACCTAGAGAGGCGAAATGTCCAAGTTCGAACTGGTCACCCGTTTCAAGCCGGCCGGCGATCAACCGGAGGCCATTCGGCAGATGATCGAAGGCATCGAGGCGGGGTTGTCGCACCAGACGCTGCTGGGCGTTACGGGCTCGGGCAAGACCTTCAGCGTCGCCAACGTCATCGCCCATGTGCAGCGGCCTACGCTGGTGCTGGCGCCGAACAAGACGCTGGCCGCGCAGCTCTATGGTGAGTTCAAGGCGTTCTTCCCGAACAATGCGGTCGAGTATTTCGTTTCCTACTACGACTACTATCAGCCGGAAGCCTATGTGCCGTCGTCGGACACCTTCATCGAGAAGGATGCATCGATCAACGATCACATCGAGCAGATGCGTCTGTCGGCAACCAAGGCGCTGCTGGAGCGCCCGGATGCGATCATCGTCACCACTGTGTCGTGCATCTACGGTCTGGGTGATCCCCAGTCATACCTGAAGATGGTCCTGCACGTCGATCGTGGTGATCGGCTCGATCAGCGCGAGCTGCTGCGCCGGCTGACTGGCCTGCAGTACACCCGCAACGACATGGATTTCGCTCGTGCGACCTTCCGTGTGCGCGGCGACGTGATCGATATCTTCCCGGCGGAATCGGATCTCGAAGCGGTGCGTATCGAGCTGTTCGATGATGAGGTGGAGAGCCTGTCGGCCTTCGATCCGCTGACCGGGGAGGTGATCCGCAAGCTGCCGCGCTTCACCTTCTATCCCAAGAGCCACTACGTGACGCCGCGGGAAACCCTGCTCGACGCGATAGAGAAGATCAAGGACGAGCTGCGCGAGCGGCTCGATTACCTGCGCAGTCAGAACAAGCTGGTGGAGGCGCAGCGGCTCGAGCAGCGCACGCGTTTCGATCTGGAAATGATCATGGAGCTGGGTTACTGCAACGGCATCGAAAACTACTCGCGCTATCTGTCCGGGCGCGATGCCGGCGAGCCGCCACCGACGCTGTTCGATTACCTGCCGGCCGACGCGCTGCTGGTGATCGACGAGTCCCACGTGTCGGTGCCGCAGGTCGGCGCGATGTACAAGGGCGACCGCTCGCGCAAGGAAACCCTGGTGGAGTATGGCTTCCGTCTGCCATCGGCGCTGGATAACCGGCCGATGCGCTTCGACGAATGGGAGGCGATCTGCCCACAGACCATCTTCGTCTCCGCGACACCCGGACCTTACGAGGCCGAACATGCTGGCCGCGTGGTGGAGCAGGTCGTGCGTCCGACGGGCCTGGTCGATCCGCAGATCGAGGTGCGTCCTGCACTGACCCAGGTCGACGATCTGCTGTCGGAGATTCGCAAGTGCGTGGTCAAGGAGGAGCGGGTGCTGGTCACCACGCTGACCAAGCGCATGGCCGAGGACTTGACCGACTACCTGAGTGATCACGATGTGCGCGTGCGCTACCTGCATTCGGACATCGATACCGTGGAACGGGTCGAGATCATCCGCGACCTGCGGTTGGGCACTTTCGATGTGCTGGTGGGCATCAACCTGCTGCGCGAAGGCCTGGATATGCCTGAGGTGTCGCTGGTGGCGATCCTCGATGCGGACAAGGAAGGCTTCCTGCGTTCAGAGCGCTCGCTGATCCAGACCATCGGCCGCGCGGCGCGCAATCTCAACGGTCGCGCGATTTTGTATGCCGACAACATCACCGGGTCCATGCAGCGCGCCATGGACGAAACCGAGCGGCGGCGCAACAAGCAGATTGCCTTCAACGAGGCCAACGGCATCGTGCCCAAGGGCGTGAAGAAGGACGTGCAGGACATCCTCGAAGGCGCAACCGTACCGGGCTCGCGCAGCAAGAAGCGGCGTGGCGAGGCGAAAGCGGCGGAGGAGAGTGCGCGTTACGAGAACGAACTGCGTTCGCCGAGCGAGATCACCAAGCGGATTCGTCAGCTGGAAGAGAAGATGCTGAGTCTGGCGCGCGATCTGGAGTTCGAGGCGGCCGCCGAGGCGCGCGACGAGATTCACAAGCTGCGCGAGCGCTTGTTGCAGGTCTAGCAAGCTATTCTGGCGGATCGACCGTTTCGGCCTGTCCCAGAGCGTCTCCTTCGGGACGCTCTCGCTCTGCTTCCCGGTGTTCGGCTGGAGCCGGCTGCGCAGCGCCTGCTAACATTCGTCCCTTTCCGTATGTCCCTACCGTCCGAGAGCACTCATGACCACGGTTCGCACCCGCATCGCGCCATCTCCGACCGGCGATCCCCACGTCGGTACTGCCTACATCGCGCTGTTCAACCTGTGCTTCGCCCGACAGCACGGTGGCCAGTTCATCTTGCGCATCGAGGATACCGATCAGGTGCGCTCGACCCGTGAATCCGAGCAGCAGATCTACGATGCGCTGCGCTGGCTGGGCATCGAATGGGACGAGGGTCCGGACGTTGGCGGTCCGCATGGCCCGTACCGGCAGAGCGAGCGCGGCGAGATCTACAAGAATTACTCGGACGAGCTGGTCAGCAAGGGTCATGCGTTCCCGTGCTTCTGCAGCAGCGAGCGCCTGGATCAGGTGCGTGCCGAGCAGATGGCGAACAAGGAAACGCCGCGTTATGACGGCCATTGCATGCACCTCGATCCGGCCGAAGCTCAGCGTCGCATCGCTGCTGGTGAATCCCATGTAATTCGGATGAAGGTGCCGAGCGAAGGCGTGTGTCAGGTCAACGACATGCTGCGCGGCACCGTCGAGATCGGCTGGGACCGCATGGACATGCAGGTGCTGATGAAGGCCGATGGCCTGCCGACCTACTTCCTCGCCAACGTGGTCGATGACCACCTGATGGGCATCACTCATGTGCTGCGTGGCGAAGAGTGGCTGCCGTCGGCGCCCAAGCTGATCAAGCTGTACGAGTACTTCGGCTGGGAGCAGCCGCAGCTGTGCTACATGCCGCTGCTGCGCAATCCCGACAAGAGCAAGCTCTCCAAGCGCAAGAATCCGACTTCGGTGACCTTCTACGAGCGCATGGGTTTCCTGCCACAGGCGATGCTCAACTACCTCGGGCGCATGGGTTGGTCGATGCCTGACGAGCGCGAGAAATTCACGCTGAACGAGATGATCGAGCACTTCGACATCAATCGCGTATCGCTCGGCGGACCGATCTTCGATCTGGAGAAGCTTTCCTGGCTGAACGGCCAGTGGCTGCGGGAACTGCCGGTCGAACAGTTCGCTGCCGAAGTGCAGAAGTGGGCATTCAATCCGCAGTACATGATGCAGATCGCGCCGCACGTGCAGCAGCGCGTGGAAACCTTCAGCCAGATTGCGCCATTGGCTGGCTTCTTCTTCTCCGGTGCATTGCCGCTCGACCCCGCATTGTTCGTGCACAAGAAGCTCGATGCGACGCAGGTGCGCCAGGTTATGCAGCTGATTCTGTGGAAGTTGGAAGCACTGCGCCAGTGGGAAAAGGAGCGCATCACCGCGTGCATCACCCAGGTGGCGGAACATCTAGGCTTCAAGCTGCGCGATGTGATGCCGCTGATGTTCGCCGCCATCACCGGGCAGGCCAGTTCGGTATCGGTACTCGACGCGATGGAGATTCTCGGCCCGGATCTGACGCGCTTCCGCCTGCGCAACGCACTCGAGTTGCTCGGTGGCGCGTCGAAGAAGGAAGCCAAGGAGTGGGAGAAGCTCGCGGCGTCGATTGTCTGAGTGCGGGGCAGGGGCGGTGCTTGTGACCAGCATCGCCCCGAGGTGGTGGCGTTACCATTCGTCGGTGGTAAGTAGTTGTTCCTAATGCCAAAAAAACTTCGGCCCGTTGGAAATTGTTGTTGACACTACCTGGGGGCGCCCCTAATATGCGCCCCGTCCTCGAGATGGGGCTATAGCTCAGCTGGGAGAGCGCTTGCATGGCATGCAAGAGGTCGACGGTTCGATCCCGTCTAGCTCCACCAATCTCGAAGAGCAGAATTTGCCACCAGCTTGTATTTGCCGCATAAGCGATACAGGTTGCGCTTGAAGGGTTTGCGTCCCCTTCGTCTAGTGGCCTAGGACACCGCCCTTTCACGGCGGTAACAGGGGTTCGAGTCCCCTAGGGGACGCCATTATTAAGCGATGTTCGACATCGCGCGTCGAGAGACGATAAATCCGGGGCTATAGCTCAGCTGGGAGAGCGCTTGCATGGCATGCAAGAGGTCGACGGTTCGATCCCGTCTAGCTCCACCAATCACGGCTTGTCGATTGATTGTTCGGCAGGTTTGCGAAGGTTTCGTCCCCTTCGTCTAGTGGCCTAGGACACCGCCCTTTCACGGCGGTAACAGGGGTTCGAGTCCCCTAGGGGACGCCATTTTTATTGCCCGTTTTGGGCTTCAAGGGGTCATCTTTCATGAGATGGCCCTTTTTGTTTTGCGTGGTCGAAAAGTCGGTTGAGTCGCACTGCGCTGAATGTCTTGTCATTGCTCGCAGCAACAGGCGTGACTCGTCGCGGCGGCTGCGGTTTCATAGGTCATCGCAAACGGCCAACGAGGCTTGCAACGAATGAGCTGGGATCAGGCGGACGCGTTTACCATCGACCTGCAGGTGCAGTCCGAGCATATCGACGAGCTGGGCCATGCCAACAATGCGGTCTATGTAACCTGGCTGGAGCGGTGTGCCTGGCAGCATTCGCAGAGTCTGGGATTGGGCATCGACGACTACCGCCGTCTCGATCGGGCGATGGCAGTGCTGCGGCATGAGATCGACTATCTGGCCGCGGCCTACGAAGGCGATCTGCTGCAGTTGGGAACCTGGATTTCCGAATCCGATCAGCGTTTGAAGATGAAACGCAATTTCCAGCTGATCCGACCGGCCGACGGCGCTACGCTGCTGCGCGCGCAGACGACTTTCGTTTGCATCGAGCTCTCCAGCGGGAAACCCAAGCGCATGCCGCCGGAGTTCATCGACGGCTACGGTAAAGCCCTGGTTCAGCCGTACCCGCTGGAGCTTTGACGAAGCTGGTTGCTCAGCCGCGCTGCTCGGGCTTCATGACGTCGCTCTCGCGGCGCTTCTCGGCATCCTCGCGCCAATCTTCCTGGATTTCCTCTTTCATTTTCGGGTCGGCGCCGCCATCTTCGTTCTCGCGAACCATTCCCTCGCCTTTCTTTTCCTGCTGGATGTTGGTGCCTTGCGGCTGAGTGTTCATCATGTCCTGGTCGGCCAGCGCAACCGCGGAAAACAAGCTGCCCAGTGCGATGATGCCTGCGTACAAGATTTTCATCTGAACCTCCGGCTATCGGGTGATAAAGGACTTACCATCTCAATAACCGACCTGCTGCGCTGAAGATTCGTTCACTCCTGTCCGGTGCCCTGTTTTCCGTGAGTCAGTCCACCCTTCGCAAGATCATCCATATTGATTGCGACTGCTTTTACGCCGCGATCGAGATGCGCGACGACCCCAGTCTGGCTCGGCGGCCGATCGCAGTTGGTGGCGCTGCGGATCGGCGCGGGGTCATTGCTACGTGCAACTACGAGGCGCGTGCATATGGTGTTCGCTCGGCCATGGCGTCCGGGCACGCATTGAAGTTGTGTCCTGATCTGCTGATCCTGCGGCCCCGCATGGATGCCTACCGGGAGGCTTCGCGTGAGATCCATAACATCTTTCGCACCTACACCGAGCAGATCGAGCCGCTGTCGCTGGACGAGGCTTATCTGGACGTCACTGCCTGCGAGCATTTTTCCGGTAGCGCCACGCGTATTGCCGAGGACATCCGGCGTCGGGTCTGGCAGCAGCTGCGCATCACGGTGTCGGCGGGTGTTGCTCCGAACAAGTTTCTCGCCAAGATTGCCAGCGAATGGAATAAGCCCGACGGCCTGTTCGTCATTACCCCGGCACAGGTCGACGATTTCGTACAGGCGCTGGAGGTCAAGCGGCTGCATGGTGTTGGTCGCGTCACCGCTGAGAAGCTCGGCCGGCTCGGCATCCGCACCTGTAGCGACTTACGCGAGTGGCGCAAACTGGATCTGGTCCGCGAGTTCGGCGCGTTCGGTGAGCGGCTCTGGGGGCTGGCGCGCGGCGTCGATGAGCGGTCGGTGCAGGTGGAGAGTCGGCGCCAGTCGGTGAGCGTCGAGCAGACCTACGACAAGGATCTGCCAGACTTGGCGGCGTGCCTGGAGCGTCTGCCGGAGCTGCTGCAGCAGTTGGCTACCCGCATGGCGCGCCTCGACAACGGCTATCGACCCGGCAAGCCCTTCGTAAAGCTCAAATTCCATGACTTCACCCAGACCACAATGGAGCAGGCTGGCGCCGGACTCGAAATCGACGACTACGCCGATCTGCTCGCCATCGCCTTCTCCCGTGGTGCGCGGCCGGTTCGGTTGATTGGCGTCGGCGTGCGGTTGGTCGATCTGCGCGGTGGTTTCGAGCAGCTCACTCTGTTCTAAGCGCGCCAGTTTCCTTTTCCTGCATCCATCGCGTGCTCATTCCGCTGACTACCGTTCGTCAGGTGCGTAGTTTGTGATGCCCTCGTGCGACGAAAGGGCTTAAGCCGATATAGCGCCAGCTTATTAATTAACCCAGAATGCGCGCGATACTTGACGTCCTTAGATTGACGCTTTTCTAGTGCGCGATTGATTTACGACAATATTTGGACGCACCCATCGGATATTGTTAGAGTCACGCCAGATGGCAATATGCTATCTATTTGACGCCCTCAATATCGATTCTCTGCTTTCTGGCAGTTGAGCACCGACGTCTTGGCGAGGGAGCCAGTGGTGGGTCTGTTTTCCAAAACCAAGAAATCAAAACCAGCCGGCATGCTCGGCATCGAGGCTGGTCCGCAAGGCATCGCATTGGCGCAGGTCGTTCGGGCGGCTGGTGCACGGCCGATGCTGCCGTACTGCGAACACCTGGAGGGCAGTGCCGACGCACAGGCAGCGCTGCTGGAAAAAACCGTAAGCGAGCGGGCCTTGCAGGGCCTGCCGGCAAACGTGCTGCTACATCCTTCCGAATACCAGATGTTCCTTCTCGAAGCGCCTGAAGTGCCTCCGCAGGAATTGCGTGACGCCATGCGCTGGCGCATCAAGGACATGATCAGCCAGTCGCTGGACGATGTGGTGATCGACTGTTTCGCACTGCCCGAGGACGCCTATCGCGGGCGCACGCGCATGGTCTATTGCGCCGTTCTCGAGAAAACCCGGATGCAGCATTACGCCCAGCTCGTGCGTCAGGCCGGTCTGCACATGGCGAGCATCGACATCACCGAGATGGCGTTTCGCAACCTGGGCTCGCTCGCCGGCGCCGAAGGCATGAATCTCGCACTGCTGCGCCTGCGCACCAGCGAAGGCCTGATCTGCATCCAGAACGGCGCCGACCTTTACATGGCGCGGCGTATCGAGCAGGGGCTGGCCCGTGCCGCCCAGGATCTGAGCAGTACGACACTGGAGATCCAGCGCTCGCTTGACTACTTCGAGAGCCAACTCGGCAAGGGCTATATCAATCGCTTGATGTTGCTGCCGATGAAGCAAGATGGCGAACGCGCCTATCAGGGGCTGGCCAGTGGCCTGGCGGTGAACCTGCAACGCCTCGACCTGCGCGAGCTTTTCCCCGGCCAGCCGGGTGCCGAGCTGTCCGAAGCGCAGCAGGCGTTCTGCATTGGCGCCGTCGGCGCCGCCCTGCGTCAGGACGCCGTCTGATGCAGAACGTCAACCTCTATCAGCGCGAACGTCGTCAGCAGGGTGGCCCGCGTCCGCGGCAACTGCTGCTTGGCGCATGTGTACTGGCGCTTGCCCTGGCTTCGCATGCTGCCTGGCAGGTCTGGAACCTCAAGCAGCGCGCCTCGGACCGTCAGTTGGCCGAGGCGCAGGCGGTTTCTGCAGAGGCGCAGCTGGCCGCCTTCAAGGCCAACTATCGGGAACCGACGCTGGATACCCGGCTGCCTGCGCAACTGGCGGAGCGGGAAGCGGAGAACCGCCAGCTGCAACGCCTCGCAACGCATCTGCGCGCGCTCGATGGCCAGCTGCGCAGCGGCTTCGCGCCAGTGCTGACGGCCCTGGCCGATCGGCACCCGCCGCGCGGGCTCTGGCTGACTCGCATCCGTCTGCAGGCTGGCGGCAGCGACATGCTGTTGCGCGGGTTGAGCCAGGATCAGGAACTGCTTCCGCTTTATCTGGAAAGCCTCGGGCGCAGCAAGACGTTGCAGGGTCGCGAGTTCGGCAGCTTCGATCTGCAGCGCGACGACAGTGGCCTGCTGGCGTTCCGCCTGGCATCCCGTGCGGCGGAGGAGGGCGACGATGAATAACGCCATGCAAAGCCTGCGGCAGCGCTGGCAGGCGCTGGCACCGCGCGAACAGTGGCTGAGCGTGCTGGTCGGCGCTTCCCTGCTGGGCATGCTTTATCTGCTGCTGGTGGCTGAGCCGCTCGCCGAGCGCATCGCCCAGCAGGACAGCCAGCTGCGTCTCGCCGAAGCCCGTCAGCTGGAGGCGAACAATGCATTGCTCGAACTTCAGGCCAAGCTCGCGGCCGACCCCAATCGCCCCTATCGAGACGCCCTCGATGTGGCGCGCACCAATCGCGAACAGATTCTGCGCAGCATCGACGAGGAGACCCGCTCACTGGTTTCACCTGCACGCATGAAAGCGCTGCTGCAGGACCTGCTGCGCCGGCAGCCTCATCTGCAGATGGTCGCGCTGCAGAGTTTCAGTGAGCCGCTGGAGTTGCCCGCGACGGATGCGGCGAAGGATGCGCCGCCAGCGGCGGTCAGCTTCTATCGGCACGGTCTGCGTCTGACCCTGCAAGGCGGCTACTTCGATCTGCTCGATTATCTGCAGGCGGTGCAGAACAGTGGCTGGCGTCTGCATTGGGACAGCCTGGACTATCACATCGATGAGGCCGGGCCGGACAAGGCGCGGATCACGCTGGAGCTGCATACCTTGAGTCGCGAAGCGGGGTGGGTTGGTGTCTGATTTTTCTCGTGCAGTTTGCTTGCTCCTTTTGCTGCCCGCTTCGGCCTACGCGCTCGACCCCACGCGCCCGCCCGCTGCGTTCGTGACCGCTGTAGCGGAGCGCCAGGCACCGGCGACGCTGCACCTGCAGGCCATTTTCCGCGGTGCGCAGAGCGCCCGGGCGGTGCTCAACGGCCAATCGCTGAGAGTCGGCGACACCCTGGCCGATGCCAGAGTCCTGGCCATCAACACGAATTCCGTCCTGATCGAGCGCGACGGCCAGCAGCAGACGCTGCGTCTGGTTGCCCCGATCATTACTCCGAGCCAAGTCCGACCATGATGCCGACCCTTTTTCCACGTCTCGGCTTGCTGAGCCTGTTCTGCCTGCTGGCCGCCTGCCAGACATTCGAGGACGGCGACAAGCGCCTCTACGAGCAGAGCAACCGTCTGTTCGAGGAAAGCCTGCAGCAGACCCAGGCCAAGGCGCTGCCGCCGCCGTCGGTACAGGCTGCGCTGATTCCGCCGCTGAGCGTCGACGGCAGTTCGGCTGTCAGCGGCCCGCGCTTCGATGTGGTCGCCAACGACATGCCGGCCCGCGAATTCTTCCTCAGCCTGATGGACAACGCCGGACAGAACCTGCTGGTGCACCCGGCGGTGATCGGCAACATCACCTTCAGCCTGCGCAACGTGACGCTGGAAGAAGTGCTCGCGGCGGTGCGCGACAGCTACGGTTACGACTATCGCCGCACCAGCTATGGCTACCAGATCCAGGCGAACACCGCGGTCACCCGCACCTATGACCTGAACTACCTCAACCTGCAGCGCCAAGGCATGACCGATACCCGGGTCAGCTCCGGTCAGGTCAGCACCAGCGACAACACCGACACCGGCGCAAGCGGTACCACGACCAACTCGACCTCCAGCACCGTCAATGCCAGTCAGTTGCTGACCAGCAGCACCGTCGACTTCTGGAGTGAAGTGCGCGAAGTCGTGGCGATGATGATCGGCAGCGAGGCGGACAACAGTGTGGTGGTCAATCCGCAGGCCGGGCTGCTGGTGGTTCGTGCATCCAGTGCCGACCAGCAGAACGTCGAGCGTTTCCTGCAGCAGGCACAGCGCAACCTGCAGCGTCAGGTGATTCTGGAAACCAAGATTCTCGAGGTGAGCCTGTCCGATGGCTTCCAGTCCGGGATCAACTGGGCGCAGCTGGGCTCCATGGGCAACGCCGACTTCGCGCTGGGTGTACAGGGCGATACGCTGGATGGCGTCAACAATGTCGGTGGCGTGTTCAGCGCTGCGGTAAGCGTCGGCGACTTCAGCGGCGTGCTGCAGCTACTGGAAACCCAAGGCGATGTGCGGGTGCTTTCCAGCCCGCGGATTTCCACTCTCAACAACCAGAAGGCCGTGATCAAGGTCGGCACCGACGAGTTCTTCGTCACCGACGTTTCGACCACCACCACCTCGCTGGCGGGCGGCACTACCGCGCCCGATCTGGACATCACCCTGACTCCGTTCTTCTCCGGTATCTCGCTGGACGTCACCCCGCAGATCGACGAGAACGACCAGGTCACGCTGCACGTCCGGCCGACCGTCAGCCGCGTTCAGGATCAGAACAAGAGTATCCAGCTGGGCGGTTCCGACAACGTCTTCAACCTGCCACTGGCGCTGTCCACCACGCGCCAGTCGGATTCCATCGTGCGCGCGCGCAGCGGCCAGGTCGTGGTCATCGGTGGCCTGCTGGAAAACCGTAACAGCAACAACGACGCCAACATTCCCTGGGCCTCCAAGCTGCCCATCGTCGGCAGCCTGTTCCAGCAGCAACGCAAATCGCTCGAGCAGACCGAGCTGGTCATCCTGGTGCGCCCGCAGGTGATCGACGATCAGGTCTGGCTCGACGAGCTGCGCCGCAGCGCCGATTCGTTCCGGCAGGTCAGGTAGGCGCCGGTATGTACGAAGCATTCTTCGGCCTGCAGGAAAAGCCATTCGCATTGACGCCGAATACCGGCTTCATGGTTCGCCTGCCGCCTTACCAGGCGTGCCTGAACCTGCTGCGCGTGGCTCTGGCCGAAGGCGAGGGCTTCATCAAGGTGACCGGCGAAGTGGGCACCGGCAAGACCCTGCTCTGCCGCGCGCTGCTCAAGCAACTGGATGCCGAACACTACCAGCTCGCCTGGTTGCCGAACCCAGCGCTCGGACCCATGGCGCTGCGCCAGGCGCTGGCCCATGAGCTGCATGTGCCGCGGGTCGAGCAACTGGACAATCACGGGCTGCTGACGGCACTGCATCGCCGGCTGATCGAGCTGGCCGGCCAGGGCAAGAGCACCGTGCTGTTGATCGATGAGGCGCAGGCGCTGCCACCGGCCACGCTGGAGGCCCTGCGACTGCTGACCAATCTGGAAACCGAGCAGCGCAAGCTGCTACAGGTGGTGCTGTTCGGCCAGCCTGAACTGGACGCTACGCTGGCCAGCGAAAATTTCCGGCAATTGCGCCAGCGCATCACATTCTCCTATCGCCTGCGCCCGCTGGATGTCAGCGATGCCAGGCGCTACCTGCATGAACGCCTGGCGGTTGCCGGTTATCAAGGTGAACCGCTGTTCAAGCCGGCCGCGATTCGCCTGCTGGTCAAGGGCAGCGGTGGCATCCCGCGGTTGCTCAACATCCTGGCCAACAAGTGCCTGATGGCGGCGTTTGGCGAAGGCCAGCGACGGGTCGGCAGCCGCCACGTACGCCGTGCCCTGGCCGATACCGAGGGTGCGCGACCGTTCCTGCGTGCAGTCCTTCCGTTGCGTTGGGCAATGCTGGCGGGTGCGGCAACCCTGAGCCTGCTGCTGAGTGCATTGCCATGGCTGTCGCAGCTGGCCGAGGTGCGGCCATGAGCCTGGTCAACGACATGCTGCGCGATCTCGAAGCGCGCGGCGCGGCATCCGGCGGGCAGAGCCCATTCCTCGACATGCAGGCCGTCGATGAAACAGCCGCAACGCGGCGTCAGCGATCGGCACGGCTGCGCCGCTGGTTGTTGCCGCTGGCTATCGGGGCGTTGGTCGCCGCGGCATCGGTGGTGCTGTTCGAACGTTTCGCGCAAGCCCCGGCTGTGCAGGAGTCACCTGCCGCCGCTCCGGTGGTCGCTGCGGTGCCTGCAACTCAGCTCCTCGACGTCTTGCCGCAGCAAGACGGTGGCCGTTTCGTGCTGCAGTTGCTGTTGGATCGTTCGATCAGCTATCAGCGCACCGACGAAGGCGGCGCGATCAGTCTGCGCCTGCCGGATGTGACGCTCGCCGGTGGCCCGCGAAACGGTCGTGTGGAGAGCAATGGCCTAAGTCTGTCCTGGCGAGTGGAACAGCAGGGCGACCAGGTGCAGGTGCTGCTGCTCGGCATGACCGATCGCCTCGACGTGCGTGATCGGCTTGAGCCGGCCGCTGGCCATGCGCAGCTCTGGCTGGAAGTCCACATGGATGGCGCACCAGTGGCCGTTCCTGAGGACCTGGACCTGCCTTTCGCCGAGCCGGCGTTGGACGAAGCGAGCCTGCCGGACTGGGTGACCCGCACGGCGCCTGACGCGCAGACCGCGCCGCCCGTCGCGCCGGATGTACAACCGGTCGCCGAGCCAGCCCCGGCCCCGGTTGCCAGGCCCCAGGTTGCCACCAAACCCACCGTGCAGATCGGCAGTCATCGACCGGACCCGCTGGCCCAGGCGCGCGATGCGCTGCAACAGCAGAACTTCCCCCGTGCCATCGAGCTGCTGCAGGCGCTCCATGCCGCACAGCCGGACAACGCCGAGGCGGCCCGCTGGTTGGCTCGTGCTTACCTGGCGGCTGGACGGATCGAGCCATTGCTCGAGTGGCTGCCGGCCCAGCTGCAGAGGCGGCCGTTCGATGCCGAGCTGCGTATGCTGCTCGCCCGTGGCCAGCTGCAGAGCGGCGACAAACAGACGGCGCTCGCCACCCTGGTGCAGAACGCGCCGTCGCTGGCCAGCGATCCCGGCTATCACGCATTGCTGGCGGCGCTGCAACAGCAGGTCGGCGACTGGGCGGGCAGCGCTGCGGTTTATCGCCAGCTGGTGGCTCTTCAGCCGCAGCAGGCGGCCTGGCAGCTGGGCTTGGCCATCGCGCTGGAACAGATCGATCAACCCGCCCGGGCGGCGCGCCACTACCGTCTGGCCGCGCAAGGGCAGGGGCTCGATGACAACTCGCGGCGCTTCGCCGCCGAACGTGCCGGCGTACTCGGAGGTGCCCGATGACCGCGCAAGACATGCGCCAGCGCAAGATTCGTCTCGGCGATCTGCTGGTCCAGGCCGGCCTGATCAGCGAGGCCCAGCTGCAGCAGGCGCTGCAGGACCAGAAGCGCACCGGCTCCAAGCTCGGGCGCACGGTACTCGACCTCGGCTTCATCGACGAAGGCCGCCTGCTGCGTGCGCTGTCCGAGCAGCTGCAGATTCCCTTCGTCGAACTCAAGCACTACAAGTTCGACAACCAGCTGACCCAGAGCCTGCCCGAGGCGGTCGCCCGGCGCTTCCGGGTGATCGTGCTGTCCCGCCAGGGCGACGGTTTGCTGGTGGGCATGACCGACCCGCTGGACATCTTCGCTCAGGACGAGATCGAGCGCCTGCTCGGCAAGCGCGTCCACCCGGCAGTGGTGCGGGAAAGCGAGCTGCTCGGCGCGCTGGATCAGCTCTACCGCCGCACCAGCGAAATCGCCTCGCTGGCCGGCGAGCTGGAAGGTGAGCTGCAGGAAAGCGACTTTGACCTCTCGCGCCTCGGCGAAAGCAACAGCGATGCGCCGGTGGTGCGCCTGCTGCAGACGCTGTTCGAGGACGCCGTGCAGATGAAGGCCTCGGACATTCACATCGAACCGGACGAAGGCGTGGTGCGGATTCGCCAGCGTATCGACGGCGTGCTCAACGAACAGGTGATGAAGGAGCACCGCGTCGCTTCGGCGCTAGTCATGCGCCTGAAGATCATGTCCGGCCTGGATATCTCGGAAAAGCGCCTGCCGCAGGACGGCCGCTTCAACATCCGCGTGAAGAACCGCAACCTCGATGTGCGGGTCTCCACCATGCCTGTGCAGTTCGGCGAATCGGTGGTCATGCGTCTGCTCGACCAGAGCGGCGCGATGTTCAAGCTCGAAGGCACCGGCATGCCGCCGGCGATGCTCGAGCGCTTCCGGCGCCTGTTGCAGCGTCCGCACGGCATGGTGCTGGTCACCGGCCCTACTGGCTCGGGCAAGACCACCACGCTCTACGCCGGGCTTTCCGAGCTGAACAGCCCGGAGAAGAAGATCATCACGGTCGAGGACCCGGTGGAGTACCGCCTGCCGCGGGTCAACCAGGTGCAGGTCAACGCCAAGATCGAGTTGACCTTCGCCCGCGTGCTGCGCGCCGCCTTGCGTCAGGACCCGGACATCGTCCTGGTCGGCGAGATCCGTGATCAGGAAACCGCCGAGATCGGCCTGCGTGCCGCACTGACCGGCCACCTGGTGCTCTCGACGCTGCACACCAACGATGCCCTGACCTCCGCCATGCGCCTGATCGACATGGGCGTCGAGCCCTTCCTCGTCGCCACCGCGCTGAATGCGGTACTGGCCCAGCGTCTGATACGCCGCGTGTGCGAGAACTGCATGGAGGACGATCAGCCCGATCCCCGGCAACTGGCCTGGCTGGAAGCGCTGCACGGCGGCTCGCTGCGCGACCACCGCTTCAAGCGCGGCAACGGTTGTCATCAATGCCACAACAGTGGCTATGCCGGCCGTGTAGGGGTGTACGAGCTGTTGGAGCTGGACGAACCGATGATCGCCGCATTGCGTCGGGGTGATCCGCAAGGCTTCGCCGAGGCCGCGCGCCAGCAGGCGCACTATCGACCACTGGCGGCGTGCGCGCTGGATTACGCCATCGCCGGCGTCACCAGTATCGAAGAGGTGCTGAAGGTCTGCGCCACCCTGGCGGACGACGAGGTGATCGCGTGATCGCCGCTAGTCTCCTGCCTATCGCGGCCGTAGGCGCCAGCACCACGGGCGCCGTCCGGTCGCTTCGCGGGGAGCCTGCCGATGCCTAGCTTCCGCTATACCGGCCGCGATATGCGCGGCGCACGGGTCAGCGGTGCGCTCGATGGCGCCAGCGCTGACGCCGTGGCCAGCGAGCTGGTGTCGCGCCAGATCACCCCGCTGACCATCGATGCGGAGCGTGCCCAGGCCGATAGCGTCGACGTGTTTGCCGTACTGCGCGAGAAGCTGCGGCGCAAACGTGTCGATCTGGACGAACTGATCATCTTCAGCCGCCAGATGTACAGCCTGAACAAGGCCGGCGTGCCGATCATCCGCGCCATCGGCGGTCTCGCCGAATCCAATCGCAACCTGTATTTCCGCGGCATCCTGCAGGACGTGCGCGCCAGCCTCGAAAGCGGCCAGTCCATGGCGGTCGCGCTGAACGCGCATCCCAAGGTGTTCAACAATCTGTTTGTCAGCATGGTCAGCGTCGGTGAGAACACCGGCCAGCTCGACCAGGCGTTCAAGCAGCTGTCTGCCTATCTCGAGCTGGAGCGCGAGACCCGCAAGCGCATCAAGCAGGCCACGCGTTATCCGATCTTCGTGCTGGTGGCCATGGGAGTGGCGCTGGGTGTCATCAATCTCTTGGTGATCCCGGCGTTCGCCAAGGTCTTCGCCCAGTTCCACGCGCAACTGCCGTGGGCCACGCGCGTGCTGATCGGCACCTCCAACTTCATGCGCGACTATTGGTGGCTGTTGCTGCTGGGCATCGTCGGTGGGCTTTACGCCTTCTTCAAGTGGATCGAAACCGACGCCGGTCGACTTCGCTGGGACCGCATCAAGCTGCGCCTGCCCATAGTCGGCGGCATCTTCGAACGTATCGCCCTGGCGCGCTTCACCCGCACCTTCGCGATGATGTATCGCGCCGGCGTGCCGCTGCTGCAGACGCTCTCGATCAACAGCGCCAGCGTCGGCAACCAGCATATCGGCCAGGCGATTCTCGGCATTCGCGAAAGCGTCGAACGCGGCGAAGCGCTGACCCGTTCGGCGCACAACTCCGGTCTGTTCACTCCGTTGGTACTGCAGATGATGGCCGTCGGCGAAGAAACCGGCGCGCTGGATGACCTGTTCATCGAAGTCGCCGATTTCTACGAGCAGGAGGTGGACTATGACCTCAAGCAGCTGGCTGATGCCATCGAGCCGATTCTTATCGTGGCCATGGGCGTGATGGTGCTGATTCTTGCGCTCGGCGTGTTTCTGCCGATGTGGGAACTGGGTAGCGCGGCGCAGGGGAGGGGTTGATGAGCTTACGAATCGCGACATTCCACATGAGCCACGGAGGCACGATGCAACGACACAAGGGTTTCACCATGATCGAGCTGGTCGTGGTCATCGCCATCCTCGGCATCCTGGCCGCGGTCGCCTTGCCACACTTCATCGACTCGGCCAAGGACGCCCACCGCGCCAGCGTGCGCAGCGCTGGTGGTGCGCTGACGTCGGCCGTCTCGCTGGTGCGCGGCCAGTACGAACTGAATCGCGGCGGCGGCAGCAATGCCTGTCTGGCAGGAAATTGCCAGATCAACGTACAGGGCTACGGCAACGGCGCGATGGATGTGAATGCCAACGGCTGGCCCGTAGGCACCGAACGCAGCGGCACTCCGCTCGCCAACACCAGCATGTCCGCCGATGAATGCCGCAACCTCTGGAGCAACCTGCTGCAGGCTTCCTCGCAGAGCCTGACCGGCACCAATCCGGCATTTACAGCCACGGCCAACGGCACCCGCTGCCTGTTCACCTACAACCTCGATGGCGGCGACGACGTCATCGAATACAACGCCAATACCGGCGAAGTCTTCGTCAACTTTCAATGATTCATAAACAAGGAGCGACAACTATGAGAAAGCAACAGAGTGGTTTCACCATGATCGAGTTGATTATGGTGATTGTGGTTCTAGGAATTTTGGCGGCTGTTGCGTTGCCAAGATTTGGAAATATGAGCGCGGATGCAAGGGCGGCTGCTGCCAACGGGGCGCTAGGCGCTGCGAAATCCGCCAGCGCAATAATTCATTCGATGCATGTGGCAGGTAAAACTAATTCCAGCAACCAGATTGATCTGGAAGGTGTTTTGATTGACGTCGTCGCTGGTTACCCTGCTGCTACTACGAACGGAATCATCAAAGCTGCTGGTTTGGAAGACGATTTCCAGATCGACACAAGTACCGGGGTTATTACGCAAAAAAATCTTCCTGACGCTCTAAAATCTTCCTGCGGCTTCATTTACACGGCAGCCGTCGCAGCAGCCCCCACCGAAGAACCGCCCGTTACCGCTAAAGCACCAGTCTTTGCTGCAGCGGCAGGAGGGGACTTACCTCTAACCGCTGGGAATTGCGGCGCTTGATTTGATCCATGGCCTTGTAGTTGTAGGGCGGGTGTAACCCGCCAATTACTGAAGCCCCGCTTTATCTTCAACCGGCGGATTTCACCTGCCCTACGGTGTTGTATTGCAACCCGGCTTTCGACCGGGTTGCCATGAATTCCTGGAGGCGAGGTCAATTCTCGCCTCCAACACGCTTGGACAAAGGGCCGGCCAATGGTTGAACAACGCGGTTTTACAATCGTCGAGTTGATCATGGTAATCGTGATACTCGGCATTATCTCCGCCGTGGCCGCCCCGCGCTTTTTCGACCGGAAAGTCTTCGATGAGCGGTTTTATTTCGAAGAAGTTCTATCGACCGTTCGCTATGGGCAAAAACTGGCTGTAGCGAGCGGCTGCCCCATCGGTTTTCAAATCAATGATTCTGGGTATGCGCTGAACTACAGCGGCGGTGATTGCGGTGTCATGCCTGTCGGAAATGACTACAACAAATCGCTACCTGCTGGTGTATCCGTCAGTAGAGCATTGGCCATCAGTTTCAACTCCCTTGGCAGCGTCAACGAAGCCTGTCCCGGCGGGCGATGTGTGGCCACGATTGGCAGCCACACCTTCACCGTCCACGCCGCCACCGGCTTTATTGAGGTGGGCCAATGACTCGATTCCAGACCGTAAGCTGGGTTGAGCCAGCGAAGCCCAACGAGCGGAGTATCGGCAGGTTCCGGTCATTGCTTCGATGCGCATTGGACTTCGACACCATTTTCCTCATTCACAACCTACCGGGCTTCAACGTAGGGTGGATGACGCTTTACCCATCCACCAATGTTCCTCACGCCACCAGTCACAATCCGGCCCCATGGTGGAAAATGCTGCGCGGTTTTCCACCCTACGGCCGCGCCACGGGACCGAGGTATCAGCCGTGATTCGACCTCAACGCGGAATGACTCTGGTCGAACTGGTCATCACCATCGTCATCATCGGCATCGCCGCAGCGGCATTGTTTTCCGCCATGGCCAGCATCACCGCGCGCTCGGCCGATCCGCTGCTGCGCCAGCAGAGCGTAATGATCGCCGAAAGCTATCTGTCGGCGGCGCTGGCGCTGCCTTACGGTCAGCTGAGCAGCGCGGCGCAATCGGCCGCTGCACCCCGAAATCTTGCCGGCGAACCGGTTACCGAGCTGGCCGGCTACTCGGTCACACTGACGGTCGATGGTGCTGCCAAGCTGAACGGTGTTGACGCCACCCGCATCGAGGTGACGGTGACCGATCCGCAGAACCAGTCGTTACAGCTCTCCGGTTGGCGCACCTGCTACGGTGAGTACGACGCCTCGGGGAATGCCCTATGCCCCTGATGCGAGCGCCGAGGCGCCAGAACAGTCAGCGAGAGAGGACGTTCGCGGGCGCTGGCTGGGCATTCTCCCGTCAGGGCTTCAGGCAAACCGTAGGCAGTACCAATGGGTTCACGCTGGTCGAGCTGATCATGGTGATCGCACTGGCCGGAGTCGTCGCGGTGATGGTCGGTACGGTCATGTCGCGGCCGTTGCAGGGCTTCGCCGATAATAGTCAGCGGGCCGAACTGACCGATCGGGCGGCGATCGCGCTCAACCGGATGGCGCGCGATATTCGGCTAGCCGTACCAAACTCCGTCCTTGTAGCCGACACGGGCGATGAAATCAGGCTCGTTCCGATCGCGGCCGCCGGACGCTATCGGGCCAATCAGCCGATGCCTGATGGGCCACGTCAGGATCCTCCGGCCTGTACGCAGACATCCGGCCGCTGCTTGATTGATATCCTCAGCCCGATCGAGCCGGCAGATAGCAAGAACAACAAGCATTGGCTGATCATCTATAACACCGGTTCGCTCGTCGGGCGCCCCGAGCCCGGCGATGGAGCGGTCTCGCCGGTGTCACCCAAGGCCTTCACCTGGAAAAACGGGGTGCTTGAGGCTGATCTCTCGGCTTTCCGCTTCGAGTTCGCCTCGCCGCAACATCGGTTTTTTCTGGCCGACCGAGCCGTCGGCTATCAGTGCCGAAATGGTGCGCTGATTCGCGCCGAATTTGGCGAACTGGCCGCGTCTGATTATTCCGGTGCCGCCACCGTGGTCGATCGTGTCGATTGCGGCCAGAGCCAGTTCAGCTACGAATCCGGCAACAACACGCGCAACGGCCTTGTGACGCTCAAACTGGTACTGGCTGGCGCTGGCGGAACCGTCACCCTCTTGCAGCAGGTCCAGGTCGATAATGCGCCCTGATTTTTCCTTCCTACAGAGTCGCCAGGGCGGCTTCGGGCTAGTCGCCGCGATGTTTGTCATTATCGTCATCGCCGGCGCGATCGCGGCCATGGCGCGGATGTCCGAAACCCAGAGCGCCACCAGCAGCATGGCGATCCAGCAGGCGCGGGCCTATCAGGCAGCGCGGGCCGGGATTGAGTGGGGGATCCATAGGGCGATGGCAGATCTTTCTTGTGAAGACCAGTTCACGCTGGAGGGCTTCGAGGTAGAGGTGAAATGCGACCCGCCCGCTGCTGCCGTATCCCTGCCTGAGGAAGACCGTAGCCTGCACTTCATCTCGCTGCAGGCCAGCGCACAGTACGCCTCGCCGGGCAGCCCGGATCATGTGTACCGGCAGTTGAGTGCCGTGGTGGAGAAGAATGACTGACATGCTCAATTGGACAAGGGGCAGCTGGCCGATGCTGGCGGGCTGGGTGCGGGTGAGGGCATTGTCGCTCGCAGTGCTCTGCCTACTCGGTATTGTCTGTCTGGGCAGCCCGGCCGCATCGGCGGCGCTCTGTTCAAATGTCTTTCCTCAGGAAGCGACGCCCGACACCGGCGCGACGCTCGACCTTGGGATCATGGATGGCCAGGCCTACGGCCCCTTTCCCTCCCGCGGCACGGCGTACGCCACGGCTGGGGATTATTTCTACAACGCTGGCAAGCTGAACAATGGCGAGACCATCTCGGTAACGGCCGGCCGGCCTGTGCGGCTGTTCGTCAACGGCGATCTCGAACTCGCGTCGCATAGCATGATCAACCCGAACGGTTCGGCGTCCGACTTGCTGATTGTCGTGCGCGGTGATCTGCGTATTGGCACCAAGAACGATATCAATGCCCTGGTGTATGTGACCGGCGATGTCTACGTCAATCCGGATGCCCATATCGAAGGCGCCCTGACAGCGGAAGGCAGCATCGATACCAAGGTCAAGGACATCATCGTCTACGACAAAGTGGCCGCTTCGGCCTTTGCTCGAGGCGACCTTTGCCAGGATTCGGAGAACATCCCGCTGTACCTGCGCTTCGACGAGGCGAGCTGGGGCGTACCGGCCAATACCGGGCGAGGGGCTTTCGACATCCAGGTGCTTGGCGGGGCGGCTACCGCCGGGGTTGACCCGGCGCTGGCGACAAACCAGCAGGGGGAGGGGACTTGTCGGTATGGCGCGTTTAACAGTGGGCGAGTATCCATTGCGCATGATTCGGCGCTGAACTTCATCGACAAACTAAGTGCCAGCTTCTGGTTGAAGATCGATTCGTTGCCAAAAAAGACCGTTACGCTGGTTGATAAGGGGACGAACTATAAGTTGGAGCTGACCAGCGAGGGTACGTTGGTTCTGACCGCCAAACTCGATTATTTCTTAGACGATATCTTCGGGGCGTCGTATCTGGCGGTCGAGTCGGACGCCATTGAACCAGGTAATTGGGTGCACGCTGGATTTGATCTTGCGCTGAAGACAAGAGGGGAAATTATTGTTTGGAAGAGTATTCAAGGCTCGGTCTGGGTAAACGATCGTCGTGAGGAAGGCAGCTCTGCGACGTTTATTACTGGTCGAGCGTCGGTCAACGATCAGGACGCTAAGGTTGGCGGTGAGTCGTTTAGTGTAAAGATTGATGAGTTTCGCCTCGAGCAGCTTATCTGGACCGCAGAGGAGCGTCTCGCGCAGCGCAGGGCTGTGCATTGGTGTGGCGGTGCCATCGGAATTGATCACTTCGAGTTCTCCACCAGTGCCTTAGCACATACCTGCAGCCCTCAGGCCGTCACGCTCATGGCCTGTACCAATGCAGCCCCTGGGGCCTGCCAGCCCTACCAGGGTGACGTATCAGTAACGCTCAGGGGGGAGGGTTGGCTCGGTGGCAACCAGCAGACGCTCAGAGGCGGCGTGGGAACCTTTAGATTGCAGGGGCTGCAGCTGCAGATGCCCTTGGCCGTCGAAGCTTCAGTGCCCGCTGCCTCACCATTGACACTTTGCCGGATTGGCGATGCGCCGCTATCTTCCGACTGTCTTCTGAACTTCGTACAGAGCGGCTTTATCTTCGATGTTCCGGATATGCAGGCCGGTCGCGGGCAGTCAATTGTGCCCATGCGTGCGGTAATAGACGTCGGTGAGGAGGGGAGCCCGCGTTGCGAGCCTGCGTTCACCGACCCCGATATCCCGCGTGAGGTACGGTTCTGGAGCAGCTTCGTCACTCCGTCAATCAACGAGCTGTCGGACAGCTCGAAACCGGTTCAGGTGAATGCCGAACCGATCGGGCAGAGCTTTGCAGAGGCTCGGCCGCTCGCGCTTAGTTTCGATCAGAACGGCGCCACCGCGCTCGAGGTGAACTACGCCGAAGCCGGCCGGATGCTGCTCAACGCCTACTATTCGGGCAGCACGGAGGAGGGTGACAGCGGGCCGATGAGCGGCAGCGATGACTTCGTTTCCACGCCGGCGGGGTTCTGCATCGAGCCGTCGCAGACATGCTCGGCCGAAGACAGCAGCTGCAATGTATTCGGGCAGGTTGGCCAAGCGTTTTCGACCTTGATCAGGCCGGTCGCCTGGCGTGCCGATGGTGATCTTTGCGCAGCGGGTACAACCCGGAACTATCGACAGGATCGGGTGCAGCTGAGTCCTGTAGTGGTAGCGCCCTCTCCTGCCATCGGTGGGGTGGCTGGCCGTGTACTCCGCCCTGCCGATGGTCGCTATGACCATCTAGCACCGGGAGTGCCGGCTAACTGGGACGGGACGATTGTCCAGGATGTTGCGTTGTCGGAGGTTGGTGTGTTTCGCCTGCGCGTCGAGCCGCCCCCCTATCTCGGTGTAGCTGTACCGTCCAGCGAGTCGGCTGCGGTCGGGCGATTCATCCCGCACCACTTGAAGGCACGAGTAGAGGGCGCGCTAGAGGCGGCTTGCGGTGTGTTCAGCTACCAGGACCAGCCGGTCGCACTGTCCTTGCCTCCGACGCTGACGATCACCGGTTACGGCCTCTCCGAGGGCGCCGAATACGTAACCGAAAACTACGATTTCGACGGCTTCTGGGGCTTCGTTAGCAGCCCCGCCCCGAGCTGGCTGGCCGCTGACCGGAGTCTCGACCTTGCGCCTCGGCTGAAGCATGGAGACGGCGATCCCGGTGAGCTGACCTGGCAGCCGATCGACGACCTCGTGCCTGACCAAAGCGGTAAGAATGATGGGGACGGCCAACGGACCTACGTCTGGGATGCAGCTTGGCTTCGTTATGCGCGCGGTACGCGCCCAGACGCCAATGACCACCCATTGCAACTCCGATTGCGGTTTACAGCAGCAGAGTTGACCGACAGAGACGGTGTCTGTCATGGCGCTAGCGGTTGCGACGTTCTTGAAGCCACTCTGGACCACAGCGAGTTCCGCTTGGGCCGGCTACGCATTGGCAATGGCCACGGCTCCGAGCTACAGGATCTGAGTCTGCCCTGGGTGATTGAGACTTGGCAGCCCTCAAATATCTTCCTCCCTGAAACCGGCGATGCCTGCAGTGCACCGGTTTGGGGGGAAGCACAGGCAACGGAGCAGGTCGGTAATCTGTCGACCAAGACATTACTGATCGATGGCGGGCGTATTGGATACGAAGGCAGCCTGATCATCAGCAGGCCGCAAGCTGCCGGCGAAGCTCGCATAGGCTTTCCTGACGTGCCTGAATGGCTCTGGTATGACTGGCAGGGCAAGGGGCCGAAGGCGAGTCGAGGGCTGGCCAGCTTTGGTATCTATCTTGGTCCAAAGCCGCTGATCTTCCGGCGAGAGATTTATCGGGGCATGTGAGTTCCGGAAGCAAAAAAATGGCCGCTCATTGAGCGGCCATTTCGTCTGGGTGTAAAAGAGGGGAATCCCTGGCCTGCCTGTACCAGGGTCCCCGAAACTGGTTGATTCAGTCTATGCACTGAATGTGCCAGTTTCGTGAAGGTCGGCAGGCGGCTTTGCTCGGGCTTGTTCACAGGCGCTGAGCGCCGGAATCCGCGGGGCGGCGGGTTCCAAGCGCTGTGTCAGCTGCCGTAAGGATGAGCCGGCAGATGTGATCTCGCGTAAAAGCAGTGCGCATGCCTTGTTGCATGCGCACATTTGGCGCGTTATTCCTGTTCTGGCCAGAGCCGTAGCGGGGTGCCCTGGGCGGGCCAGAGGCGCAGTTGGTCGATGTTGGAGACATCCCAGCGCTCGACGCGATTGAGCAGATCGAGGAAGTGGTGCTCCTGCTCCATGATTTCCTCCGCGCACATCTTGCGTGTGCTGCCCAGGTTGCTGAAGCGGATCTGCTGGCCATCACGCTCGTAACTGCCGAACCAGTGGTTGCAGCCCGCGTTGCCGTAGGCGCGGCCGTCGCTCAGCGTGAGCGAGACGGGGGTGCGGCCGATCACGGCGTCATCGCCGATCCATTCGGCGATGTAGGTGACGTCGCGTTGCAGTTCGAGCTGTTCGGTGGCGCAGCCTGTCAGGCCGAGGGCTGCGATAAGTGGCAGGATTCGTGAATTCATGCCTGTTGCTCCTTCTGGCAGCTGGGGCAGCGGTGCTGGTCGTTCTGACCGGACCAGCCCAGTTCGGTGATGCGCGCCTGTGCGGCGGGCTTGCGTGCGGCCTCGCCGAGCTTGCCGTCCACGGCGAACTCGAAGTCCAGCTGTTTGCCGCAGCTGTCGCAGGCGACCTGCCAGTTGAGGATTTCCAGTTCGCGGAATACCGGCCCGCTGGCCACCGCCATCCATTGCCCCGGCGGGTTGATCAGGTGGCGGACCTTCTCCACTGTCAGGCGCTGGGAAAGGTCGCGGCTGCCCTTGAGCGTGACGATCAGTACATCGCCGCTACGAATCGAGCCGCCATTGCCGGTTACCTGATAGCGGCCCGGCGCCAGCGCACGGCATTCGGTGAGGGTGTGGGCGGGGTTGAGCAGGGTGTAGCGGAAATCGTGTTCGGCCATGACTCGTGATCGACGGTGAGTTGTGCGCGCAATGCTAGCACGCGCCCTGGCGGCAGGCGTGCCGCCGGGACGAATCACGGACGAGCAGCCGGTTGGTTACTGCGCCTGGGTGGTTGCAGGTTTGCCGAAAGTGTCTTCGAAGAAGCGCTGCATATCACGCCAGGAACGTTCGTCCGCGGCTTTCTGATAGGCGACGTCCAGGCCGTTCTTCTGGTGGGCGTCGGCGCCCGGATTGGTGAAACCGTGCTTGGCGCCGGGTAGGCTGACGAACTGGTAGTCGGCACCGGCCTTGACCATCTCGACGTTCAGCGCGGCGATGTCGTCGGTGCTGATCATGCTGTCCTCGCTGCCATGTTCGACCAGCACACGCGCCTTGACGCTGCCGGGGGCGGCGCGGGTTTCGGTGGCCAGCGCGCCGTGGAAGCTGACCACGCCTTCCAGCGGTACGCCCTGGCGTGCCATGTCCAGGACCACCTTGCCGCCGAGGCAGTAGCCCACCGCACCCAGTTTGGCGGTATCGGTCTGCGCCTGCTCCTTGAGCAGGTCGAGGCCGGCGTTGAAGCGGGCCTTGGCAGCGTCGGCGTCCTTCAGCGCCGCCTGCATGAAGCTCATGGCATCTTTCGGGTGATCGGTGTTCTTGCCTTCGCCGTACATGTCGATGGCGAGGGCGCTGTAGCCCAGCTCGGCGAGGTCGCGAGCGCGCTGCTTGGCGTAGTCGTTCAGCCCCCACCATTCGTGTACCACGACGATGCCGGGACGCTTGCCTTCGATGGCGTCGTCATAGGCGTAGTAGCCGATCATCTCGGTGCCATCGGCAGCGGTGTAGGGGATTTCCTGCGTCTGAATCTCGGCATTCGCAGTGATGCTGGCAACCATGAGCAGGCCGAACAGGCAGTGGCGCATCGTGGGATCTCCTTGGTGATCGTTATGTTGGCGAAGGGTTCGAAGAAGGATAGCGGTTCTTCGACTGCACGCGCAGCGCCCGGGTTCGGCTGCGTGATGGATACGTATAAGACGAAAAAGCCCTGCCGGTTGGCAGGGCTTTTTCGTTGAGCGTGGTGGCGATGTCAGCCGCCCAGGTAGGCGTCGCGCACTTTCGGATCGGTCAGCAGGTCCTCGCCGCTGCCCTGCATGACGATATGCCCGTTCTCCAGCACGTAACCGCGGTCGGCCAGCTTGAGCGCTTGGTTGGCGTTCTGCTCGACCAGAAACACCGTCACGCCATCCTCACGCAGCTGTTCGATGATTTCGAAAATCTGCTGGATGATGATCGGCGCCAAGCCCAGCGATGGCTCGTCGAGTAGCAGCAGCTTGGGTTTGCTCATCAGCGCGCGGGCGATGGCGAGCATCTGCTGTTCACCGCCGGACATGGTGCCACCGCGTTGCTGGTAGCGCTCCTTGAGCCGCGGGAACAGGCCGAGCACCTTGTCCAGTTGCTCCTGGAAGTCCGTCTTGCCGGTGAAGAAGCCGCCCATGGAGAGGTTTTCCTCAACCGTCAGACGGGCGAAGATCCGCCGGCCTTCGGGCACCACGGCGATGGCCTTGCGCATGATGTCGCAGGTCTGCTGGCCGACCAGCTCCTCGCCCTGGAAGCGGATGCTGCCACTGGCTGCCTGCGGCGAGCCGCACAGGGTCATCAGCAGGGTCGACTTGCCGGCACCGTTGGCGCCGATCAGGGTGACGATCTCGCCCTGTTCGACCTGCACGTTGATGTCGTGCAGGGCCTGGATCTTGCCGTAGAAGGTCGAGACGTTTTCGAAAGTCAGCATGCTTACGCCTCCCCCAGATAGGCTTTGATCACGTCCGGATTGTTACGGACTTGCTCGGGTGAACCATTGGCCAGCGGGGTGCCCTGATTGATCACGTAGATGTGGTCGGAAATGCTCATGACCAGCTTCATGTCGTGCTCGATCAGCAGCACGGTGACCCCGTGTTTGTCGCGTAGCATGGCGATCAGGGCCTTGAGGTCCTCAGTTTCTCTGGGGTTCAGGCCGGCCGCCGGTTCGTCGAGCATGAGGATGCGCGGGCGCGTCATCATGCAGCGGGCGATTTCCAGACGGCGCTGCTGGCCGTAGGCGAGGGTGCCCGCCGGTCGATTGGCGACATCGGTCAGATTGACCTGTTCCAGCCAGTGCGCAGCGAAGTCCATCGCCTCGCGCTCGCTCTTGCGAAACGCCGGCGTCTTGAACAAGCCGGCAAGGAAGCCGGTGTTCAGGTGACGGTGCTGGGCCACCAACAGGTTTTCCACGGCCGTCATGTCCTTGAACAGGCGGACGTTCTGGAACGTGCGCACCACGCCCTGACGAGCGATCTTGTGGCCAGGCAGGCCGTGGATCGGCGTGCCGTCGAGGAGGATTTCCCCCGCGGTCGGCTGATAGAAGCCGGTCAGGCAGTTGAACACTGTGGTCTTGCCGGCGCCGTTGGGGCCGATCATCGAAACCACTTGCTTGTCATGTACCGTCAGCCCCACCTCGTTGACCGCCAGCAGGCCGCCAAAACGCATCATCAGGCCGCGTACTTCTAGAATCGGGCGGCTCATTGCTTCAGCTCCAGGTGTGGGCGTTGCATCGGCAGCAGGCCTTGCGGACGCCAGATCATCATCAGCACCATCAGGGCGCCGAACATCAACATGCGGTATTCGCTGAATTCGCGCATCAGCTCAGGCAGCAGGATCATCACGATGGCGGCGAGGATCACGCCGAGCTGCGAGCCCATGCCACCCAGCACGACGATGGCGAGAATGATCGCCGACTCGATGAAGGTGAACGACTCCGGCGACACCAGGCCCTGGCGTGCGGCGAAGAAACTGCCGGCGAAACCGGCAAAGGTTGCACCTAGGGTGAAGGCCGAGAGCTTGATCACGGTGGGGTTCATGCCCAGCGCGCGGCAGGCGATCTCGTCTTCGCGCAAGGCTTCCCAGGCGCGGCCGATCGGCATGCGCAGCAGGCGGTTGATCACGAACAATGTCAGCAGCACCAGCAGCAAGGCGATCAGGTAGAGGAAGATCACCTTGTTCACCGAGTTATAGGCCACGCCGAAATACTCGTGGAACGTCTGCATGCCCTCGGCTGCGCGGCGGTCGAAGGACAGGCCGAACAGGGTTGGTTTGTCGATGCCGCTGATGCCGTTCGGGCCGCCGGTGACGCTGGTCATGTTGCGTAGCAGGATGCGAATGATCTCGCCGAAGCCGAGGGTCACGATGGCTAGATAGTCACCGCGCAGACGTAACACGGGAAAGCCCAGCAGGAAGCCGAACAGTGCCGCCATCGCGCCGGCGATGGGCAGTGCAGTCCAGAACCCGACCCCGTAGTAGTGCGAGAGCAGCGCATAGGTGTAAGCACCGACGGCGTAGAAGCCGACGTAACCCAGGTCGAGCAGGCCGGCCAGACCGACGACGATGTTCAGGCCGAGGCCGAGCATCACGTAGATCAGGATCAGCGTGGCGATGTCCACCGCGCCACGTGACCCATAGAACGGCCACGCCAGCGCGACGAGGATCAGAGCGATAATGATCCAGCGTTGGGTCGAGGGCAGGGTAAGGAAGCTGCCCGCGCCTGCGGGTACGCTCGGCAGGCTTGGGCTGGCGGCCCAGCCGGCGGCCAGGTGAGTACGGAACAGTTGCCAGACGAACATGGCTACCGCGCAGGCGGCGATGATCCAGAACGTACCGGCTTCGGCGCCGTGCACTTCGACGCGGATGCCGACGGTGGTGAGCTTCAGGCCGAATACCGGCACCGCAACGGCGATGACCAGCAGGGCGCTGAAGAAGGCTGTACGGAGATTGCCGGTCATACCTTTTCCACCTCCGGGCGGCCGAGGATGCCGGTGGGGCGGAACAGCAGGACCAGCACCAGCAGGCTGAAGGCCACGACGTCCTTGTACTGGTCGCCGAAGATGTCAGCGCCGAAGGCCTCGGCCACACCAAGCACCAGACCGCCGAGCATGGCGCCTGGAATGCTGCCAATGCCGCCGAGTACTGCAGCGGTGAATGCCTTGATGCCGGCGAGAAAGCCGATGTGCGGGTTGATCACGCCGTACTGCATGCTGATCAGCACAGCTGCGATGGCGGCCAGCGCAGCACCGATGACAAAGGTCAGGGCGATGATGCCGTTGGTGTTGATGCCCAGCAGGTTGGCCATCTTCAGGTCTTCTGCGCAGGCGCGGCAGGCGCGCCCCAGACGTGACCGCGAGATGAACATCGTCAGCCCGTACATGGCAACGAAGGTGACCACGAAGATCAGGATCTGCATGTACGAAATCACCACGCCATTCATGGTGCTTTCACCGAATACCAGGTTGCCCGGCATCAGGTTGGGAATCGCCTTGTCCTTGGAGTCCTGAGCCAGCAGCACGACGTTCTGCAGGAAGATCGACATGCCGATGGCCGAGATCAGCGGAATCAGGCGATTGCTGCCACGTAGCGGGCGGTAGGCGACCCGTTCGATGCTGTAGCCGTAGGCGCTGGTGACGATGATGGCGGCGACGAACGCACCCATCATCAAGATAGGCAGCGCATCCAGGCCCATCATGGATAGGCCGACAATGGCGATGAAGGCGACATACGAGCCGATCATGTACACCTCGCCGTGGGCGAAGTTGATCATGCCGATGATGCCGTACACCATCGTGTAGCCGATGGCGATCAGCGCATAGGTGCTGCCAACGGTGAGCCCGTTGATCAGCTGTTGTAGGTAGTGGTAAAGCTCAGGCATCACTGCTCTCCCGAAGTCCCTGCAATTGCGTTTCGGTCTGCTGCGCTGCCCACGTCGAACGCACCGCACACCCTGGCGCGGCGCCACTGCGGTACGGTGCCCTGCGGATCACGCACGGCATCGGTTCGAGGTGGGCCTGCTGTTCAGGCCGCTCGTTGAATTACAGGTACGGCAGGGCGACCCGGGTGCTTTTGGCTGGGCCGCCTGCTTAAAACAAAGCCCACAAGCAAGTGTGGGCTTCGTCAGGCTGATGGAATTTACTTGGCTTCGGTCTTGGTGCCGTCCTGGTGCCATTCGTAGACGACGAAGTTGAAGTCCTTCAGGTCGCCCTTCTCGTCGAAGGAGAGCATGCCGGTCGGAGTGTCGAAGGTATTGCTGCGCAGCGCCTCGGCCACCTTGGCGGTGTCGGTGCTGCCGGCTTTCTCGATACCTTCGGCAATGACCTGCACGGCGGCGTAGGCGGGGAATACGAACGGGCCGCTCGGGTCCTGCTTCTTGGCCTTGAAGCCGTCTACCAGTTCCTTGTTGCGCGGGTCCTGATCGAACGACTTCGGCAGCGTCACGTACATGCCTTCGGAAGCCGGGCCAGCGATGGCGGAGATTTCCGAGTTGCCGACGCCTTCCGGACCCATGAAGCGCACGTTCAGGCCTTTTTCCTTGGACTGACGCAGCAGCAGACCCAGTTCCGGGTGGTAGCCGCCGTAATAGACGAAGTCGACGCCTTCACGCTTGAGCTTGGCGATCAGCGAGGAGAAGTCCTTGTCGCCGGCATTGATGCCTTCGAACAGGCCGACCTTGATGTTCTTGCTTTCCAGGGTCTGCTTGACGGCAGTGGCGATGCCTTCACCGTACTGCTGCTTGTCATGGATGACGGCGACGTTCTTCGGCTTGACGTGGTCGGCAATGAAGTTGCCGGCGGTCGGGCCCTGCAGGCTGTCGAGGCCGATGGTGCGGAAGATCAGCTCGTAACCGCGGGAGGTGATGTCCGGGCTGGTGGAAGCCGCGGTGATCATCAGGATGCCTTCGTCCTCATAGATGTCGGACGCCGGCTGAGTGGAGCTGGAGCAGAGGTGGCCGACAACGAACTGCACTTCGTCATTGACGATCTTGTTGGCCACCGCCACGGCCTGCTTCGGATCGCAGGCGTCGTCGTAGCGCACGCCTTCCAGTTGCTGGCCGTTCACCCCGCCGGCCTTGTTGATCTGCTCGATGGCCATTTCGGCCCCGATGAACTGCATGTCCCCGTACTGCGCCACCGGCCCGGTTACCGGCCCTGCCAATCCGATGCGGATCGTGTCGGCGGCCAGGGTGTAGCTGGCTGCGCCGGTCAGTGCCATTGCCAGAAAAATTTTCGAAAGACGCTGGTTGGTCTTCATAAGTGCTCCACTTGCATCGTTATTGTTTGAATCCTGCGGGCCGGAGTGCCGTTAAGAGGCGAACATCCCGAAACGCTCCGGCAACTGTACCGGCACAGTGTAGAAGTGTCTCCTCCGTTTGCACAGCCGGCAGATTCAACCGTTTGATGGGAATCGGGGCGCGGGTATCATTGCGCCCTTTTCGTATCTGGTGAGTCCCATGGCCGACGACGCAAGCACTCTTTATGCCAAGCTGTTGGGCGAAACCGCAGCGATTACCTGGGAAGAACTGCAGCCGTTCTTCGCTCGCGGAGCGCTGCTGCAGGTGGCTGGCGATGCTGATCTGGTCGAGGTGGCGCTGGCCGTCGCCGAGGACGATCAGACCAAGGTAGCGGCGTGGCTCCACGGCGGACAGCTGTCGAAGATGCAGCCCGAGCAGGCGCAGGACTGGCTGGAGCGTGACCCCGACCTCTGGGCCGTCGTGGTCGCACCCTGGGTGCTGGTGCAGGAGCGCGTCGGCAAACCTGCATTGCACTGAAATGGGGCGAGCTCAGGTTTAATTCAGCCTCGCACCCAGCGCTGCCTGGCCCAGGCACTCAGGCTGTCGACCGCCAGTACCATCGCCAGCATGGCCAGGATCACCGTCGAGGCTTGGGCTTCCTGGAACAGGCTGAGGCTCATGTAGAGCATCTGGCCCAGGCCGCCGGCGCCAACGAAGCCGAGCACGCTGGCCATGCGAATATTGTTTTCCCAGCGGTACAGCGTGTAGGCCACCAGTTGCGGCCAGAGCGAGGGCAGCGTGCCGTAGCAGAATGCCGCGATGCGTCCGCTACCGGCCAGGCGAAGGGCGTCGGCGGGCTGCGGCGGGGTATTTTCCAGCGCTTCGGCGAACAGGCGCCCCAGCACGCCTGCCGTGTGCAGCGCCAGCGCCAGGGTGCCGGCGTTCGGGCCGAGCCCCGCTGCCAGCACCATCAGCGCGGCCCAAACCAATTCCGGAATCGCCCGTAGCGCATTGAGCAGCAGGCGTGATGCGGCCTGCGCCAGCAGACCGAAACGGCCAGCCGCGGGGAGTGCCAGCAACAAGCCGAACAGGGCAGCGAGCAATGTGCCGATGGCCGACATCGCCAGGGTTTCCAGCGTGCCGCGAGCGATCGCCTGCAGATGCGCGGGCGACAGGTCCGGCGCCATGAATCCCGAAGCGTAGGCGGCCATCTGCGCAAGGCCGTCTCGGCTGAGCAGCGCGGCGCTTTCCAGCTGCAGGAAGGCAAAGGCGGCCACCACGGCCGCGACCAGCCCGGCCGGAATCAGCAGGCGCGACAGCAGACTCATGCGAATCTCCAGCGCAGCATTCGGCTCAGCAGATCGGCCAGCAGCACCAGCGCGAGGAACGTCAGCAACATGGAGGCGACTTCGCCGCCGGCGAACATGCGCATCGACAGGTCCATCTGCTGGCCGAGTCCACCGGCGCCGACGAAACCCATCACCACCGAGGCGCGGATCGCACATTCCCAGCGGTAGACGCTGTACGACAGCATCTCGCCCGTGGCCTGCGGCAGCACGCCGTAGAGGAAGGCCTGCAGCCGCGAGGCGCCGGCACCGAGCAGTGCGCGGGCGGGTAGCGGGTCGACCGATTCGAAGATCTCCGCGTAGACCTTGCCGAGCATGCCGGCGTAGGTGATGGCGATGGCCAGCACGCCGGCGGTCGGCCCCAGGCCTACGGCGCGGACGAACAACAGCGCCCAGACGATCTCCGGGATGCTGCGCAGCACGATCAGCAGGCCGCGTACCGGCCAGCGCAACGCTTGCGCCCACCAGGCCGGGCGACCACCACGGCTGAGCGCCGAGAGCGACAGGGCGCGGGTGGCAAGCAGGGCGCAGGGGATGGCGACAGCCAGAGCCAGGGTCATGCCGGCAGTGGCGATTGCCAGGGTTTCCAGTGTTGCCTGCCAGAGCAGGCCAAGGAATTCGCCGCTGTGCTCCGGTGGCCAGAACGCCGAGAGAAACGTGCCCATGGTGTCGGCATTGCTGCCGTCGAACAGCACACCCAGGTCCAGTTCGCTCAGCCTTACCCCTGGCCACAGCAGCGCCACGGCCAGCAGGGTCAACATCAGGCGTGGCGCGGCGGCAGGATCGTGGCGGGCAGCTGCGGGGTTCAGCATCGCGGAATGTTCAGTGGCGGGGTCGCTGCAGCAGGTGGCGACGGGGCATGCTGAAGCTGCTCATTGGCATACAGCGCCGCCAGCTCGTCGGGGCCGATTTCGCTGGCAGGCTTGTCGAACAGGATGCGGCCGTCACGCACGCCGACGATTCGCGGAAAGTGCTCCAGTGCCAGCTCCACTGCATGCAGGCTGGCCAGCAGCGTGGCGTTGCGACGTTGCGCCTCGCGGTTGAGCACGCCCAGCGTGTGACTGGCCAGTACCGGGTCCATGGCTGAGACGGGTTCGTCGGCGAGGATCAGCTCCGGCGCCTGGTAAAGCATGCGGGCGATCCCGACCCGCTGCAGCTGGCCGCCGGATAGCTGATCGCAGCGCATGTACAGCTTGTCGGCAAGATCGAGGCGCCCTAGCGCCTCGGCAGCGCCCTGGCGGTCCAGGGGATAGAGCAGGCTGAGCAGGCTTTTGGCTAGCGACCATTTGCCGAGACGCCCCGCCAGTACCGCCGTCACCACTCGCTGTCGCGGTGGTAGCGGCGGTGTCTGGTGGATCAGGCCGATCTGGCTGCGCAGGCGTTGGCGAGCGCCCGCCGAGAGCGTCCAGGGGAGCTTGCCGAGCAGCTCGAGATCGCCCTGATCTGACTTGAGCGACGTGGCTAGCAGACGCAGCAGCGTGGTCTTGCCTGCCCCGGACGGGCCAATGATGGCGACCCGTTCACCCTGCGCGACCTGCAGGTCGAGCCCGCGCAGTGCGATCTGGCCGCCGGCGTGGGTGTGGCCCACGCCGGCCAGCTTCAGCGCCGGTTGTGCAGCGAGGCCTGGCGCCGGCGGTGTTTGCAATGTGCTCATGGCTGGCGCTTACGCGGCATCACTTGAGCAGGCCGGCGGCGCGCGCGGCTTCTTCGATTCCGGCGTAGTTCTCCGGCTTGGTCTCGATAAAGCGACTAGCAGCCTGCAGATCGAGAATCGCCTTGTGCTCCGGGTTGGCCGGATCGAGGGCGAGGAAGGCAGCCTTGATCTTCTCGACCAGCGCCGGGTCGAGGTTGCCGCGCACGGTCCAGTTGTAGTCGTAATAAGGCGGAGTGGTGGAAATCACGCGGACCTTGTCGGTGTCGACCTTGCCGGCCGCGACCAGCTTGTCCCACACCGAGGCGTTGAGCACGCCGGCGTCGGCCTTGCCGGCCTCGACCCAGGCGGCGGTGGCATCGTGGGCGCCGGAGTAGGCGATGCGCTTGAAAAACTGTTCCGGCTGGATGCCGTCCTTCAGCATGAAGTAGCGCGGCATCAGGCTACCTGAGGTCGACGACACGGAGCCGAAGGCGAAGGTCTTGCCCTTCAGGTCGGCCAGTGACTTCACCTCCGGATCGGCGGTGATGAACTTGCTGGTGAACTGCTCGTCCTGCTCGCGCTGCACCAGCGGGATCGCATCGCCGGTCTTCAGGCGCGTCTGGACGAAGGTGAAACCGCCCAGCCAGGCGAGATCGAGGCGGTCGGAAGCCAGGGATTCGACCACGGCCGCATAGTCCGATACCGGGGTGAACTTCACCGGCATGCCCAGCTGCTGTTCCAGGTATTCGCCCAGCGGCTTGAACTTGCGAATCAGCTCGGTCGGGGCTTCGTCGGGGATAGCGGAAACCCGCAGGGTTTCAGCGGCGTGGGTAGTAGCAATAGACAGGGACAGGGCAAGGCCGGCGACGGCTGCCAGGGAGCGCTTCAGCATTGAGGGTTCTCCGGTTCAATAGCGGAAAAAGCGCGCGGATTATAGAGCGTGGCAGGCGTGTGGCGCCAAGGGAAAGCTGCACAGGGACGCTTGGAGCGCTTCTGGCACATTTCCATTGCAGAAATATCGTGTAACACGACGAACTTTTTTCAGGCCCCAAACCTAAGTGATCTGTAGTGGCCGAATATGTGCAATGTGCCACCCCCGCAGGCAAAGGAAGCGAATGTGAAGTGCGATAAGAAGCGTCAGTCCACCATGGTCTGGGCAGATGGTCACTCGTTCAGAGAGGTAGCGCGAATTCAGGCGCAACCTGTTGGCAGTGCGGAAATACGCAGCGTGCCTTTGACCGAGAAGATGTTCACCGAGGCGCGTATCGCAGCTGTCCTGCTCGGCCCACTGCTGATCGACCTGCCTCAGGGCTGATTGGGCGTCCTCGCTCCGGCCAGCGCCGCGGCAGCGCGAGGGATCGCAAGCCGCGGCAAGGCGTTCAACGTATCAGCAGGTGCGCTCAGGCGCCGGCGAACAGTACCAGCAGCACCACACCGAGGATCAAGCGGTAGATCACGAACGGCAGCATGCCGACGCGCTCCAGCAACTTCAGGAAGATGTGGATGCACAGGTAGGCACTCACCGCCGACAGCACCACACCCAGCCCCATCGCCGTCCAGTCAACCGCTACCCCGCCTTCCACCAGGTCGAGTGTGCTCAGCCCGCTGGCAAGCACGATCACCGGGATCGACAGCAGAAAGGAAAAGCGTGCTGCGCCGGAGCGCGACAGGCCCAGCAACAGCCCGGCGGTCATCGTCACGCCCGAGCGCGAGGTGCCGGGAATCAGCGCCAGCGCCTGGGCGCAACCGATCAACAAGATGTCCTTCCAGTTCAGGCTGTGCTCGTCGCGCGGTTGCGGGATTCGCCGGCTGACCACGTCCGACCACCACAGCAGCAGACCGAAGCCGATGGTCGCCCAGGCAATCACCAGCGGCGAGCGCAGCTGGACTTCGATGAAGTCCTTGAACAGCAGCCCGGCGATGCCGACCGGAACCGTTCCAAGGATCACCGCCCAGGCCAGCCGGCTGTCACCGACACGCTCGCGGCGGGCTAGCGATGCGAACCAGTCGCGCGTCATGCCGAAGACTTCCAGGCGGAAGTACCAGACCACTGCGGCCAGGGTGCCGAGGTGCACCGCCACGTCGAATGCCAGTCCCTGGTCGTCCCAACCCACCAGGTGCGGGAAGAGGATCAGATGAGCCGAGCTCGATACCGGCAAGAACTCGGTTAGTCCCTGCACGATGGCCAGGACGATGATCTGAATTAAATCCATTGCTTGTTTCCTGCGATGTCTTCTGATGCACGCGCGTTGCCAAGGGCAGGCGTGCGTTGAGCGGATGGGTCTGCGCGAGGCGATGCCCCGGGGCCTCCTTCAGAGGCGCTCGACGGCGGATCGTTCCGGTTGGTCGGGCAATTTGCTGGATCGGTCACAGTGGCATTGTGGCAGCAGTAAGGGAGCATTGAGCAGTTGAGGGGCGAGGGAGGTACATCGTTTGGCCGTTCCTGGCGGTGCGGCGCTAGAATCACGACCTTGTTCGTCAAGGAGCCGCCTCATGTCCGACCTGCCAACCCTCGCTTTTGCCGGTATCGGCCTGATGGGCCTGCCGATGTGTCGACGCCTGCTGGCGGCGGGGTATCGCCTGGCGGTGTGGAATCGCTCGCCCGAGAAGTGCCAGCCGCTGGTAGAGCTGGGGGCCAGGGCGGTGGCGACGCCCGCCGAGCTCTGTGCCGAGGCCGACATTGTGCTGTTGTGTCTGGCCGACACCGCCGCTGTGCGCGAGGTGCTTTTCGGCAAGGGCGGCATCGCCGAAGGCGGCAAGGCCGGCAAGCTGCTGGTCGATCACTCGAGCCTGGAGCCGACGGCAACCCGCGACATGGCCGCCGAGCTGGAATTTCGCAGTGGCATGCGCTGGGTCGATGCCCCGGTCTCCGGTGGAACGCTGGGCGCGGAAGCCGGCAGCCTGGTGATCATGGCCGGCGGACGCGCCGAGGATGTCGAGCGGGTACGGCCGGTGCTGATGAACCTGGGCCAGCGCCTTACCCATATGGGTGGGGTCGGCGCCGGCCAGGTGACGAAGGTCTGCAATCAGATGATCGTCGCCTGCAATGCGCTGGTGATCGCCGAGGTCGTGGCCTTGGCCGAACGTGCCGGAGTCGACGCCAGCCTGCTGGCACCGGCGCTGGCCGGCGGCTTCGCCGATTCCAGGCCGCTGCAGATTCTTGCCCCGCAGATGGCAGCGAGCGAGTTCGAGCCGGTGAAATGGCACGTGCGCACCCTGCTCAAGGACTTGGACACTGCGGTGAAACTCTCCCGTGAGCAGGGTTCGGCGACGCCCTTGAGCGGCCTGGCCGCGCAGCTGATGCGCCTGCACGGCAGCCAGGGCAATCTGGAGCGCGACCCCGCCACGCTGGTGCAGATGTACCGGGAGGGCGACCAATGAAGATCGCCGCCAATCTATCGCTGCTGTTCACCGAGCTGCCGCTTGCCGAACGCATCCTCGCCGCCCGCACCGCCGGTTTCGATGGCGTGGAGATCCAGTTTCCGTACGAAGTGCCGGCCATTCGCCTGAAAGAGCAACTCGAGCGCGCCGGCATGCCGCTGGTGCTGATCAATCTGCCCGCCGGCGATCTGCTGCAGGGCGGACCAGGCCTGGCGGCGGTGCCGGACCGGCAGGAGGCGTTCGACGCGGCTCTGCAGGAGGCGCTGACCTATGCGCTGATGGTTCGACCGGCCAGTGTCAACGTGCTGCCGGGCCGCCTCGCCGAGGGCGTCGACCGCGAGCTGGCGCTGGAGACGCTTGAGCACAACCTGTGGAAGACCGCCGACGCCTTCGACATGCTCGGCATCCGTGTGCTCTGCGAGGCGATCAACCCGCTCGACATGCCAGGCTTTCTGATCAACAGCGCGGCGGATCTGGAGGCTCTGCTGCAGCGCGTCGATCACCCCAACTGCCTGGCGCAACTGGATTTCTACCATATGGCACGCCAGGAGCTGGACCTGCCCAGCTGCATTACCCGGCTGGGCGAGCGCATCGGTCATGTGCAGTTCGCCGACTGCCCGGGCCGCGGCGCGCCTGGTAGTGGTGAGCTGGACTTCGGCGCAGCGCTGCAGGCCTTGCAGGCCAGCGGCTACCAGGGCTGGCTGAGCGCCGAATACAAACCGGGGGAGCAGGGCACCGAAGCCGGCCTGGGCTGGCTGGCCGAGTGGCGCGGGCGCTGAGCCATCGCGGGGCATAAGCGAAGGTGATGTTCGGAGACAGGATCAGGCACAGACTCTAGAGTCATGGTCGAGTCCCGGCTGGTCTGCGGCCGGAATATAAGAACAATCGAGACCGACGTCATGCAGCCTTCCACCCAAGCATCCAACGCCTGGCGCGTGCTGTTTCTGCTCTTTCTGGCGAACCTGTTCAACTTCTTCGATCGCACCATACCGGCGATCATCGCCGAGCCGATCCGCTTGGAGTGGAGCCTCAACGATTTCCAGCTCGGCCTGATCGGCACCGCCTTCACCATCGTCTACGCCATTGCCGGGCTGCCCCTGGGGCGCATGGCGGACCTCGGTTCGCGGCGCAAGATCATGGGCTGGGGGCTCACCGCGTGGAGCGGCCTGACCGCGATTAACGGCCTGGCCTGGAACTTCTGGAGCTTCCTGCTGGTGCGCATGGGCATCGGCATCGGCGAGGCCAGTTACGCGCCCGCCGCCAACTCGCTGATCGGCGACCTGTTTCCGGCGCACAAGCGCTCCCGGGCCATGGGCATCTTCATGCTCGGCCTGCCGTTGGGCCTGTTGCTGGCGTTCTTCACCATCGGTTCCATGGTCGAAGCGTTCGGCAGCTGGCGTGCGCCCTTCTTCATCGCCGCGGTGCCCGGCCTGGTGCTGGCGCTGTTCATCTTTCTGATCAAGGAGCCCAAGCGCGGCGCCGCCGAGACCGTCAAGGTTTCCCAGGAGCCGGTGCAGCAGCCGATCCGCAAGGTGCTGTCGATTCGCACCTTCTGGTGGCTGGTGCTGGCCGGCCTGGCATTCAACTTCGCCACCTATGCCTGCAACGCCTTCATGGTGCCGTTGCTGATGCGTTATCACGGTGTCTCGCTGGTACAGGCGTCGGTCGCCACCGGCGTGATCGTCGGCTTGACCGGCCTGTTCGGGTTGACCCTGGGCGGCTGGGTCGCTGACCGTATCCACCAGCGCTACGCCCGTGGTCGCCTGATCTTCGCCGCTGTGAGCATGTTGATCGCGACCATCGCAACCGGCTATGCGCTGCTGGCCGGCCGCATCGAGGTCGGCATGTTCGTCGCGGTGTTCAGCATTGGCTGGCTGTTCTCCTACAACTTCTATACCTGCGTCTACACGGCAATTCAGGACGTGGTCGAACCGCGTCTGCGGGCCACGGCCATGGCGCTGTTCTTCGCTGGCCTGTACCTGCTGGGCGGCGGCATGGGGACAGTAGTGGTGGGGCTGCTCTCGGACCACTTCGCCGAAGGGGCGATGCTGGCAGCGGGCGCCAGCGAGATGGCCGAGGCCTTCCGTGCCGAGGGTCTGCACGGGGCGATGTATCTGATACCGGCGTCGCTGCTGCTGACCATGCTGTTCCTGTTCCAGGCATCGCGGACCTTCTGTGCCGATGCCAAGCGCATGACTGCCGGGATGACGGCCGATGCGCCCGGCGCGGAGGCGGTGCCTGCCTGATACGTTTGCGTTATGGGGTTTGTGCCCGGACCAGCGATGGCCGGGCATTTTTTTGTCTGGAGAAAGCCATCGAGGGCTAACCGACGATAGGCCTGCATCGGCGGGCCGCCTCCTTTACACTGCGCGGCCGTTTTTTCAGTACCCGTGGAACACGCCATGCTCAACGCCTCATCCGCCCGCGCCTGCGGCATCGACTTCGGCACCTCGAATTCCACGGTTGGTTGGTGGCGCCCCGGCGTCGATCCGCTGATCGCGCTGGAAGGCGAGCAACCGACCTTGCCGTCGGTGGTGTTCTTCAATCTCGAAGAGCGCAGGCCGGTCTACGGTCGGCAGGCGCTGAGCGAATATCTGGAGGGCTATGAAGGCCGCCTGATGCGTTCGCTCAAGAGCCTGCTCGGCTCCAAGCTGCTGAAAAGCGAAACCACCGTGCTCGGCAGCGCCATGCCGTTCAAGGAAATCCTCGGCCTGTTCCTCGGCACCCTCAAGCAGCGCGCCGAAACGGCTGCCGGCCGGCCATTCGAGGAAGTCGTGCTGGGGCGGCCGGTGTTTTTCGTCGATGACGACCCGCAGGCCGACCGCGAGGCATCGGACACCTTGGCCGCTGCCGCCCGCAAGATCGGCTTCAAGGACGTGTCCTTCCAGTACGAGCCGATCGCCGCGGCCTTCGATTACGAGTCGCGTATCGAACGCGAAGAGCGCGTGCTGATTGTCGATATCGGCGGCGGTACCTCCGACTTCTCGCTGGTGCGGCTGTCGCCCGAGCGCCGGGACGTCGATGATCGACAGGCTGATATTCTCGCCACCGGCGGCGTGCACATCGGCGGTACCGACTTCGACAAGCAGCTCAGCCTGAGCGGGGTGATGCCGCTGTTCGGCTATGGCAGCCGGATGAAGAGCGACGCACCGATGCCGACCAGCACCCACCTCAACCTGGCCACCTGGCACACCATCAATGCGGTCTACGCGCCGGCCTCGCTACGGGCGTTGCAGAGCATGCGCTACGACATCGTCGACCCCACCGGTATCGACCGGCTGTTCCGCCTGATCGAGCAGCGCGCCGGACACTGGCTGGCGATGCAGGTGGAGCAGGGCAAGATCGAGCTGACCGAGGCGGAGCAGTTCGCCATCGACTTCCAGCGTATCGAGCCGCAACTGCAGGTCGAGCTGACCCGCCAGGGCTTCGAAGGCGCCATCGCCGCACTGCTTGACCGTATCGGTGGCAGCATCAATCAGCTGCTGGCGGATGCCGGCGTGCGCCATGATGAGGTCGATACGGTGTTCTTCACCGGTGGCTCGAGCGCCATTCCTGCACTGCGCGACAGCGTTGCCGGGCTGCTGCCTCGGGCGCGGCACGTGGAAGGCAATCGCTTCGGCAGCATCGGCAGCGGATTGGCCATCGAGGCGCGCAAGCGCTACGGTTGAAATGGAATCCCGGCGTTGCTGACACAAATCTTCACATTGCCGGAATAACACCCGGCGTGGCGTGCGGGTCTCAATACGGATGCTCCAGCGGAGCGTGTCATTGAGGGATAACGCAAATGGCCTATCGAATACGCCCAGCGCGCAATGCTGCCAAAGAGGTGCGCAAGGCCGCGCTGGGGCGCATCAACAAGGCGATCCAGGCGCTCTGTGTCGAGCCGTCCGAGCGGGCCGAGGGCGTGCACCAGGCGCGCAAGCGCTTCAAGGAATTGCGCGCGCTGCTGCGGCTGGTGCGTGAACCGCTCGGTGCGCGTTTCAGCGTCGACAATCGTCGGCTGCGCGATGCCGGACGACGCCTGGCCGAGTCACGCGATGCCGCCGCCATGCTGGAAAGCTGGGACGCCCTGGCGCGCACCGATCAGCCACTGTTCGTCAGCGATGCGTTCCGCCAGATCCGTCTGCGCTTGCAGCAGCGCGCCGCGCCGGATGGTGAGGTGCATACCGGCTTCGACGTGGAAGTGACGCAGGTGCTGGGTGACCTGCGCGCACTGACTCGAGACGTGCAGCACTGGAAATTGCCGGGCAAAGGCTTCGGCTTGCTCGCCGCGGGCTTTCGGCGAACCTATGCCGACGGTGTGCGGGATCTCGCACGTGCGCAAAAGGCGGACTCGGATGAGTTGCTTCACGAATGGCGCAAGCGGGTGAAGGACCACTGGTATCACTGCCAGCTGCTGTCTCCGTGCTGGCCGGATGCGCTGGAAACTCGCGCGGAACAGCTCAAGCAGGTCGCCGACGCGCTGGGCGACGACCATGACCTGGCGGTGATGACTGAGCTGATGCAGGGCGAGCCCGAGCTGTTCGGTACAGCGGATACCCGTGAAGCGGTGCAGCGCTGTATCGAACAGCGGCGGGCGCAGTTGCAACAGCGCGCGCTGCGCCTGGGCCGCCGCTTGTATGCCGAACCGCCAAAGGCGCTGGCGGAGCGGGTCGGGGCGTACTGGCGTATCGCGCGTAAGGAATCGGAATAATAGGAGCACGCCTCGACGAGGCCGTTCTCGGGGAAGCGCGGACCACCTCGTTCAGGTCGGGAACGAGGTGGTCCAACCGCTGGCGCGTTGACCTGAACGGATGGGTTGGACACCGCCTTCAGGACACACGGGCAAAGCGCTGCCGGCTCAGCCGGCGACCAGCACCCGTATTGCCTCCAATCGCAAGGCCGCCTTTTCCAGTGCTGCCAGGCCGTCTTCGCGCTGCTGACGCAGGGCTTCGATCTCGCTGTCGCGCACGCTCGGGTTGACTGCCTGCAGGGCTACCAGTCGCGCCAGCTCCTCCTCCAGGCCGGCCTTGAGCTTGCGTTGTGCCTCGGCAACGCGCTCGCTGTGGCGGGGCGCGATCTTGGCTTCGGCGGCGGCGATCTGGGTGGCCAGCACGTCGCGCTGGGCCTGAACGAACTTGTTGGCGCTGGCCCGCGGCACGCTTTCCAGCTGATCGTTGAGCGTATCGAAGGCCACCTTCGAGGCCAGGTCGTTGCCGTTGCCGTCGAGCAGGCAGCGCAGCGCCAGCGGCGGCAGGAAGCGGCTCAGCTGCAGTGCACGCGGCGCCACCACCTCACTGACGAACAGCAACTCGAGCAGTACGGTGCCCGGCTTGAGCGCCTTGTTCTTGATCAGCGCGACCGCGGTGTTGCCCATGGAGCCGGACAGCACCAGGTCCATGCCGCCCTGCACCATGGGGTGTTCCCAGGTGAGGAACTGCATGTCTTCGCGGGCCAGGGCCTGTTCACGGTCGTAGGTGATGGTCACGGCTTCGTCATCGCCCAGCGGGAAGCTGGCATCCAGCATTTTCTCGCTGGGGCGCAGTACCAGGGCGTTTTCCGAGTGGTCTTCGCTGTCGATACCGAACGCGTCGAACAGTTGCTCCATATAGATCGGCAGGGCGAACTGGTCGTCCTGCTCCTCGATGGCTTCGACCAGCGCCTTGCCTTGTTCGCCGCCGCCGGAATTGAGTTCCAGCAGACGGTCGCGACCGCTGTGCAGTTCGGCTTCCAGACGCTCGCGCTCGGCGCGGGCCTCGTCGATCAGCAGCTGATAGGTGTCGTCGTCACCTTCTTCCAGCTGCCCCAGCAGACGCTGTCCGAAGCGGTGCTGCAGGGCGTTGCCGGTCGGGCAGGTGTTGAGGAAGGCGTTCAGTGCCTGGTGATACCACTTGAACAGGCGTTCCTGCGGACTGGTTTCCAGATACGGCACGTGCAGCTGGATGGTGTGCTGCTGGCCGATGCGGTCGAGACGGCCGATGCGCTGCTCGAGAAGGTCCGGGTGCGCCGGCAGATCGAACAGCACCAGATGGTGGCTGAACTGGAAGTTGCGGCCCTCACTGCCGATTTCCGAGCAGATCAGCACCTGCGCGCCGAACTCCTCGTCGGCGAAGTAGGCCGCGGCGCGATCGCGCTCGAGGATGCTCATGCCTTCGTGGAACACCGTGGCCGGAATGCCGGAGCGCACGCGCAGCGCGTCTTCCAGATCCAGGGCGGTCTCGGCATGGGCGCAGATGACCAGCACCTTGTACTTCTTCAGCATCTTCAGGGTGTCGATCAGCCATTCCACGCGCGGATCGAACTGCCACCAGCGGTTGCTCGCCTCGCCGTCGTCCTGCTGGCTCTGGAAGGCCACCTCCGGATACAGCTCGGCATGCTCGCCCAGCGGCAGTTCGAGGTATTCGGCCGGGCAGGGCAGCGGATAGGGATGCAGCTGGCGCTCCGGGAAACCCTGCACGGCGGCACGGGTGTTGCGGAACAGCAGACGGCCGGTGCCGTGACGGTCGAGCAGCTCGCGGATCAGCCGGCTGCTGGCCTCGATGTCGCCATCGGTGGCGGCGGCCAGCAGGGCTTCGCCCTCGGCGCCGAGGAAATCGTGGATAGTCTGGTGTGCCTGCTGCGAGAGCCGGCCCTCGTCGAGCAGCTCCTGCACGGCTTCGGCCACCGGCTGGTAGCTGGAGCTTTCGGCGCGGAAGGCATCGAGGTCATGGAAACGATTCGGATCGAGCAGACGCAGACGGGCGAAGTGGCTGTCCAGGCCGAGCTGTTCCGGAGTTGCAGTCAGCAGCAGCACGCCGGGGATCACTTCGGCCAGCTGTTCGACCAGTTTGTATTCGGCGCTGGCACCTTCCGGGTGCCAGACCAGGTGGTGCGCTTCGTCCACTACCAGCACGTCCCAGCCTGCGGCGAAGGCAGCGTCCTGGGCACGCTCGTCTTCCTTCAGCCATTCCAGCGATACCAGTGCCAGCTGGGTGTCTTCGAACGGGTTGCTGGCATCGCTCTCGATGAAGCGCTCGGCATCGAACAGTGCGACTTCCAGGTTGAAGCGGCGGCGCATCTCCACCAGCCACTGGTGCTGGAGGTTTTCCGGAACCAGGATCAGCACCCGGCTGGCGCGGCCTGAGAGCAGTTGGCGATGGATGATCAGGCCGGCTTCGATGGTCTTGCCCAGGCCCACTTCGTCGGCCAGCAGTACGCGGGGGGCGATGCGGTCAGCGACTTCCTTGGCGATGTGCAGTTGGTGCGCGATGGGCTGCGCACGCACGCCACCGAGGCCCCATAGCGAGGACTGCAGCTGGGCGCTCTGGTGCTGCAGGGTGTGGTAGCGCAGGCTGAACCAGGCGAGCGGGTCGATCTGCCCGGCGAAGAGGCGGTCGCTGGCCAGGCGGAACTGAATGAAGTTCGACAGCTGGGTTTCCGGCAGGGTGCGGGCTTCGTTCTGCGCGGTCAGGCCGTGGTAGACCAGCAGGCCGTCGACGTCGTCGACCTCGCGCACGGTCATCTTCCAGCCTTCGAAATGGGTGATCTCGTCACCGGGCACGAAGCGCACCCGCGTCAGTGGGGCGCTGCGTGTCGCGTACTGGCGCGTTTCGCCGGTCGCCGGATAGAGCACGGTGAGCATCCGCCCATCCTGGGTCAGGATGGTTCCGAGGCCGAGTTCTGCCTCGCTGTCGCTGATCCAGCGTTGCCCCGGTAGATACTGCTGCGCCATGCTGCCTCCCGCTGTGAAAAAGCCGGCTATGGTAACGGAACGTCGCCAGCAGAGCGACGGCCGATGGCGACTGCGTGACGCATGAAGTGTAGCGGTCCTGTTAAAGTTGGCCGGTGCCGCGCCGATTCATCGGTAAAGAGGGGTAACGAGCATGCTGCCACCCATCCCATCAGGCGTATTCCCGGTCAACGCCCAGCAGGACGTGGTCAAGCCGCGCCCGGAGATCGCACCGGTGGCACCCGTGCAGCCGAGCCCGGACGAAAGTGCGGTTACCCTCGACCGACGTCATCCGCAGGAGAGCGCCGAGATGCTGCGCGACGAGCAGCGGCGGCGTCAGCGCCGGGGTTATACCCCGGAGGAACTGGCGACCGGAGAGACTGATGAGCAGGACCAGGCCGAGCTCGAAGAGCTGCCGCGCCAGGGACTCTGGGTTGACGTCGAGGTCTGAGGTGTTCACGAACGACCCGAGCCACGCTTCATCGATCGAGTTGCCGGACGCCGCACTGGACTACTACCCGGGGTGGGTCGACAGCGAAACCGCCGATGCCTGGCTGGAGAAGCTCGTCAGCGCCACGCCCTGGTCGCAGCCCGAAATCCGAATCTATGGCCGCCAGGTTGCAGTACCACGCATGGTCGCCTGGTACGGCGACGCGGACGCCAGGTATCGCTATTCCGGCCTACGACATGATCCGCTGGCCTGGACACCGCTGTTGCGCGACATCCGTGAGCGTCTGCAGCACGAGACCGGTCAGCGCTTCAACGGCGTGTTGCTGAACCTGTATCGCGACGGGCGCGACGCCATGGGCTGGCACAGTGACGATGAGCCCGAGCTGGGCGATTGCCCCACTGTCGCTTCGCTGAGTTTGGGCGCTGAGCGGCGCTTCGATCTGCGGCGCAAGGGCAGTGCGCGGATTCAACACTCGCTCGTCCTCGCACATGGCTCGCTGCTGGTCATGAGGGGCACGACGCAGCATCATTGGCAACACCAGATCGCGCGGACCAGCAAGGTGCTGCAGCCGCGCCTCAACTTGACCTTCCGCCTTATCGAGACGAGGCCGAGCAAATGAGCAGCGACGAGAAGTTGATCGACTTCAGTGCAGAGCGCGCAAAGCGCATTCACGACCTCAACGACAAGCGCCTCGAGGAGATGCGCAAGACCTTCGAGCAGGTCCTGCCGCTGGGCAAGGCGAAGAAGAAGGGCAAACGCTCTCCGAAGAAGCGTTAATCGCGCCCCCCTTCAACATTGCACAGATCGATTCGCTATTAGCCGCTCGGCTCTCACCACACGTCTGCTGCTGCCCTGCCGTTTTTCGCCTCAAACACCCCTGTTTTCTTGACCTGGATCAGTCGTTGCTCACGGCTGTGCGCGCTGCTTTGTGGCCATTGACCCGGGTCAATTTTTTTAGGGGGGAGCGGGTTTAACTTGAACCCATCGAATAGCGAATCAGGTTTCGGAGGTAGGTCTCATGTTTGTCGATGATGTGGTGCTCGCAGGGGTGGTCACGGTCGGCCTGATGGTCGCCTTCCTCGGAGGCTTCGGATATTTCATCTGGCGGGATGCGCACAAGAAGTAAGCGATTCCCGGCAGATTCAAAGAGCACGCAAGGCATTTAGGCGACCTATGGTCGCCTTTTTTTTTGCGCGCGATTTACCGACGTGCCTGAGGTTGGGCGAACACGATCGTCGTGAACGCCGGTACCTCGAACTCCCCACTAGTGACCTTGGCCTGGCGGCTGATCGGGTCGACCGAACCCTTCAGCACCGGGTGCAACTCGTAGCCGTCCGCGCCCGGCAGGCGAACCGGCCTGTCCGAGGCATTGATCACCACCATCAGCGAGCTGTAGCGGCGGTCCAGATCGCGGCCGTCACGCGGACCATCGGCCAGACTGAAGGCGATCACGCCGGGCTGCTGTTCGGGGCCAGTGTTGTGAAACTGCAGGCGCCGTTGCACCTCGCGGGCGCTGTCGAGCTGGAACAGTGCGCTGTCGCTACGGATTTTCAGCAGCTCGAGGAGACGTCGTTTCGCCGCGACGATGTCGGTGGTGCCCGGTTTGGCCTGCGGGTCGACAATGATCCTGCGAATCAGCGGCCAGTTGTCGCCGTCCTTGTCCGCGCGCGGCAGGCCCTTGTTCCAGTTGTTGTCCTGATAGCTGAAGTCCACCGCATTGAACCAGTCCCCCGAATCGTAGCTGTCGCGCTGCATGGACTTCGATCGCAGGATGTCCGAGCCGAGATGGATGAACGGCACGCCCTGGCTGAACAGCGGCACTGACAGCGCCACCATGTGCAGGCGCACCCTGTCGGCAACCGACAGGCTGCTGGCCAACTTGTACTGGTTGTTGTCCCACAGCGTCTGGTTGTCGTGCTTGGAGACGTAATTGACGGTTTCCTGCGGGTCCAGCGTATAGCCGGCGGGCTGGCCGTTGTAGTCGATCTCGCTGCCTTTGCGCGTGCTGCCGTCGGCGGTCACGAATTGGAAGTCGCGTAGCCCGCCAGCAATGCCGACGCGGATCAAATCGGTGGCGTGCAGCAGTTGCGCTTTTTCCTGAGCCCCGGCGCCGCTCAGCTCGTTGGGTCGCAGATAGAGCCCGTTGGCGAAGCCCTGGTTGCGACGAATGCTGTCGCCGCCGTCGAAGGGGCTGCCGCCACGGACTGCATCACGTTGTCGGTCGTTGAAGGTACCTACGCCGGTACCAGCCATGTTCAGCTGGTTGGCATTGATGCCGCGTGCATTGCCGGCAACCTCGCCGAATTCCCAGCCTTCGCCGTAGAGATAGGTGTCGCGATCGATGCGGCGAACGGCGCGATACGCATCGACGATCTGCTCGCGCATATGGTGACCCATCAGGTCGAAGCGAAAGCCGGCGATCTTGTAGTCGCGGGCCCAGACCTTCAGCGAGTCGATCATCAGCTTGGCCATCATGCGATGTTCGCTGGCGGTGTTCTCGCAGCAGGTCGAGGTTTCCACCGCACCGGTAGTCGGGTTGCGGCGGTGGTAGTAGCCGGGTACGACCTTGTCCAGGACGGACTTGTCGGCCAGGCCGGAAGCGTTGGTGTGGTTGTAGACCACGTCCATCACCGTGGCGAGGCCATTGCCGGCCAAGGCCTGCACCATCTGGCGGAACTCGATGATGCGCTGCACGCCTTCGGCATCGCTGGCGTAGCTGCCCTCGGGCGCGGTGAAGTGGAAGGGGTCGTAGCCCCAGTTGAAGTCATCCAGGCCGCGCAGGTCGTCGTACAGCGATTGCGCCTGACCGCTGGCCGGGTCGAAGCCCTCTAGCACCTGACGGATGCTCGCTGCGCCACAGTACTGCGCCCAGCGCTCCCGGGCCGCATCCGACAGGTCGCAGAGCTTGGCGAAGGGGTCGTCCAGATTGATCCGCCGAGCGGGGTCTTCGTTGATGGTCGCGATGTCGAACACCGGCAGCAGCTGCACGTGGGTGAGCCCGGCCTTCTGCAGGTCGCGCAGGTGCCGCATGCCGTTGCTGTTCTGGTGGGTAAACGCTGCGTAGGTACCGCGCAGCGCGGCCGGCAGGCTGGTGTCGCTGGCGCTGAAGTCGCGCAGATGGGTTTCGTAGATCACGCTCGCTTCGGGGCGCTCCGGGTGTGGCGGACGCACGGCATCCCAGCCGGCTGGTTTGAGGTCGCCGGCGTTCAGGTCGACGACCTGGGCGTACTGGCTGTTGCGCGACAGGCTCAGGGCGTAGGGATCGCTGACCAACGTCGTCTCGATCCTGCCGCTGCTTGGTCGGTAGGCGGTGACTTCGTACTGGTAGTACTGGCGATCCAGTGAGCGCGGGCCTTCCAGACTCCAGACGCCGAGCCGCTCCCGCATAGACTTTGGATAACCGGGCAGCAGCTGTTTGGCGGCATCGAATACGTGCAGGCGAACCCGCTGTGCGGTCGGTGCCCAGAGCTTGAAGGACACACCTCTGGCATCGAGCGTCGCGCCCAGCTTGCCGTTGTAGGCGAACAGCATGTCGAGGATGCCGGCGGCCTGCACTTCGGTGGCATCAATGACCCGGTCGTCCGCGTCATAGGCGATTACCACCAGCTGGCTCATCACGGCGCGGCGAATGTCTTTCACACCTGCCGTGATTCGGTAAGCGGGGGTATCGACCAGATGCGGGTGCCGGCGCCTGAGGCCATTGCGCAGGCTGGACGGCTGCATCGCCAGGGTCTGCCCGCCGCTGACGGTTCGCGCCTCGCTGTCGATGCGGATGCTGGCGTCGCTGGCATAGCGCAGTTCCAAGCGGCTGGCGCCCGGCGCACCGCCCACCAGAGCGAGCGTGAATGGATCGAGCCAGTGCGCCCGCGCGCCCTTGATCGCCACGGCGCTGCCGTTCAGCGGCGTGCTGGACAGCTGTGGGTTGCCGCTGACCGTGAAGACACGACGGCCCAGTTCGTCGAAGCGCCAGGTCAGGTCGCCACCGCCCAGGTCCTTTTCGTCGCCCTTGTGCATGATCAGATTCAGGCAGCTGGCATTGGCGCTCAGTGGAATGCGGTACAAGGCGCCGTACCGCGGGTCGGTATCCACCGCCGCGAGCGGTTGCGCCCAGCTGGTTTCAGTCGCACTTCCGCTGCAGTCGGTGGTGTTCCACAGGTGCGGACCCCAACCGTTGTAGTCACCATCGGCGCGCTGATAGTAGAGCAGGGCCTCGTCGGGGCCAGGGTCGAGCGGGGTAGCCGAAGCGGATTGCGTGGCCAGCGAGAAGCCGGCAAGGGCCAGCGCCGCCAGGCGCCGATAAGCGATCGAGCGAGTGAGCATGGGTGAGGGTCCCGTTGTTGTTCTTCTTGTACTGCTCGCTGGATGGTCGGCGCGGGGTATCCGATACGCATCCTCCGTTGGGGAACTGCTCGGGGCGTAGGCCAAGGCCGTAATGGCGTTCTGCTTGTCGCCTGTGCCGGGCAGGCGGAGGGATTGCTGGAAATGAAGAGGGCGCCAATCAGGCGCCCTCGGTTTGCCCCTCCATGAACGGCGAGGCGATGAACGTAGGGATGCTCAACCGATGGTGATCGGCGGCAACTCCTTCAGTTCTACGGTCTCCTGCTTGCGTGGCGCGAGCACTTCCGCCTCGCCATCGACCACCTGCTCATCGTTCTGGTTGAACACGCGGGTGGCGATGCGCACGCGGTTCTTCGGCAGCTTCTCGAGGATTTCCAGGCGCACGGTCAGGGTGTCACCGATCTTCACCGGACGGGTGAATTTCATGGTCTGGCCGAGATAGATGGTGCCCGGGCCCGGCATGGTGCAAGCCACGGCGGCGCTGATCAGCGCGCCACTGAACATGCCATGGGCGATGCGTTCCTTGAACAGCGTACCGGCCGCGAACTCGGCATCCAGGTGGACCGGGTTGCGGTCGCCGGACATGGCCGCGAACAGCTGGATGTCCTTTTCCTCTACGTGTTTTTCGAAGCTCGCCTGCTGGCCGACTTCCAGTTCGGCGTAGGGCGTGTTGCTGATGGTGCTCATGGACAGTCCTCAGATGCTGGGGCGGCGCGTCAACTGCTGCGCCTGATCGAATCAGGTTCCGCGCAACCGGCACAGCCCGGTACTTGCGCGCTGGGGCTGCATTCTAGAGGCATGCAGCCCGATTGTCCCGAGTGCAGGCCGTCCCGGCAGCGTGACGAAAGATTCACGGCAGTGATTTGTGCGGCTTGGACTGTTGCGTCGCGACGCTGACCTGATAAGTTCGCCAGAGCCCGCTGTGCGCGGGCCAGACACTCTCAGGTAAAGAGGCCAATAACAATGCAGCCTGAATTCTGGAATGACAAACGCCCTGCTGGCGTGCCCAACGACATCGATCTAGGTGCTTACCGCTCGGTCGTCGAAGTGTTCGAGCGAGCCTGCAAGACCCACGCGGACCGCCCCGCATTCAGCAATATGGGTGTCACCCTCAGCTACTCCGATCTGGAGCGCCACTCCGCCGCTTTCGCCGCCTGGCTGCAGCACCACACCGATCTGCAACCCGGCGACCGCATCGCCATTCAGATGCCCAACCTGCTGCAGTATCCCATCGCGGTGTTCGGTGCGCTGCGTGCCGGCCTCATCGTGGTCAATACCAACCCGCTGTACACCGCGCGGGAGATGCGCCACCAGTTCCAGGATTCCGGCGCGCGGGCGCTGGTGTATCTCAATACCTTCGGCCACCACGTGCAGGAGGTGCTGCCCGATACCGCCATCGAGCACCTGATCGAAGTGCGCATCGGCGACATGTTGCCGCCGCTCAAGGGCGCGCTGGTCAACGCGGCGGTCAAGCACCTGAAGAAGATGGTGCCGGATTACAGCCTGCCGCAAGCCGTTTCCTTCAAGGACGTGCTGCGCGACGGCGCACGCCACAGCCACAAGCCCGCGCCGCTGGAGCTCGACCACGTCGCCGTGCTGCAGTACACCGGCGGTACGACCGGTGTGGCCAAGGGCGCGATGCTGACCCACGGCAACCTGGTGGCGAACATGCAGCAGGTGCGGGCCAACATGCAGCAGCTGGACGATCAGGGCCACCCGATCATCCGTGAAGGTCAGGAAGTGATGATCGCGCCGCTGCCGCTGTATCACATCTACGCCTTCACGGTTAACTGCATGTGCATGACGGTGACCGGCAACCACAACGTGCTGATCACCAACCCGCGGGACATCAATGGCTTCGTCAAGGAACTGCAGCGCTGGCAGTTCTCCGCATTCCTCGGGCTCAACACGCTGTTCGTCGCGCTGATGGCTCACCCGCAGTTCAAGAAGATCGACTTCTCCCGGCTCAAAGGCACCAACTCGGGCGGCACTGCCCTGGTTTCGGCAGTCGCCGAACGCTGGAAGAGCCTGACCGGCTGCACCGTTGTCGAAGGCTACGGCCTGACCGAAACCTCGCCGGTCGTCTGCGCTAATCCTCATGGCGAACATTCGCGCCTCGGCACGGTGGGGCTGCCGGTGCCCGGTACCACGGTCAAGGTAATCGACGACGAAGGCAACGCCTTGCCGCTCGGCGAGCGCGGCGAGCTGTGCGTCAAGGGGCCGCAAGTGATGAAGGGCTACTGGCAGCGTCCCGAAGCTACGGCCGAGGTGCTGGACGAGGAGGGCTGGCTGAAGACCGGCGACATCGCGGTGATCGACGAGGACGGGTTCGTCAGCATCGTCGACCGCAAGAAGGACCTGATCATCGTCTCCGGTTTCAACGTCTACCCCAACGAGATCGAGGACGTGGTGATGGCCCACCCGAAGGTCGCCGCCTGCGCCGCTATCGGTGTCGCGGACGAGAAATCCGGCGAGGCGGTCAAGCTGTTCGTCGTGCCCAGCGATCCGACCCTCACCCAGGAAGAATTGCAGGCTTATTGCCGGGAGAATTTCACCGGCTACAAGATGCCGCGGCACTACGTTTTCCGCGATGCATTACCGATGACGCCGGTGGGCAAGATCCTGCGCCGCGAGTTGCGTGAAAGCGCCTGATAACGACAGGTGCAGCCCGCAGAGGGCGACTCAAATTGAGTGACCGGGATATATGTTCCGGTCACTTTATGTCGAATCAACGCGTTCCGGACTCTGTTCGCTCCTGGGCAAAGCTGCTAACCTCGGGCACGCTTTTAGCCCGATTAGTGGTACAAAAGTTAACAAATCACAACAAAACAGCTGCCATCGCGCAGTAATAAAGCTGTTGCTTAGGAGTGGGGTTCATGACCGATAACTTCTGGAAGGATAAGTATCCTGTTGGTGTCTCCAGCGAGATCAATCCCGACGAGTATCAGAACATCCAGGCTGTGCTCAAGCAGTCTTGCGAGCGTTTCGCCGACAAGCCGGCCTTCAGCAATCTCGGCAAGACCCTGACCTATGGTGAGCTGTACAAGCTGTCCGGCGAATTCGCCGCCTATCTGCAGCAGAACACCGATCTTCAGCCCGGCGACCGTATCGCCGTGCAGCTGCCCAACCTGATCCAGTACCCCATCGTGGTGTTCGGGGCCATGCGCGCCGGCCTCATCGTGGTCAACACCAACCCGCTGTATACCGCGCGGGAAATGGAACACCAGTTCAACGACGCCGGCGCCAAGGCGCTGGTCTGTCTCGCCAACATGGCGCATCTGGCCGAGGAAGTGCTGCCCAAGACCGGCATCAAGCACGTGGTCATCACCGAAGTCGCCGACATGCTGCCGCCGCTCAAGCGCATGCTGATCAACGCGGTGGTCAAGCATGTGAAGAAGATGGTCCCGGCCTACAGCCTGCCGAAGGCGGTCAAGCTCAACGACGCGCTGGCCCTGGGCCGTGGCAAGGCAGTGCGGGACGTATCGCCGAGCAGCGATGAAGTCGCCGTGCTGCAGTACACCGGCGGTACCACCGGCGTCGCCAAGGGCGCGATGCTGACCCACCGCAATATTGTCGCCAACATGCTGCAGTGCAAGGCGCTGATGGGGTCGAACCTCAATGACGGCAGCGAGGTGCTGATCGCCCCTCTGCCGCTCTACCACATCTACGCCTTCACCTTTCACTGCATGGCGATGATGCTCAGCGGCAACCACAACATCCTGATCTCCAATCCGCGCGACCTGCCGGCGATGATCAAGGACCTGTCGAAGTATCGCTTCAGCGGCTTCGTCGGCCTCAACACGCTGTTCGTGGCGCTGTGCAACAGCGAAGACTTCCGCAAGCTGGATTTCTCCGCGCTCAAGGTCACCCTGTCGGGCGGCATGGCGCTGCAGCTGGCGACGGCCGAGCGCTGGAAGCAGGTGACGGGTTGCCCCATCTGCGAAGGCTACGGCCTGACCGAAACCAGTCCGGTGGCCTCGGTCAATCCGATCGAGCACATCCAGATCGGCACCATCGGCATTCCGGTTCCTTCGACGCAGTTCAAGGTCATCAATGACGATGGCCAGGATCTGGCGCAAGGCGAGATCGGCGAGCTGTGCATCAAGGGCCCGCAGGTGATGAAGGGTTACTGGCAGCGCCCCGAGGCCACTGCCGAAGTGATCGACGCCGAAGGTTGGTTCAAGTCGGGCGATATCGGTGTCGTTCAGGAAGACGGCTACATTCGCATCGTCGACCGCAAGAAGGACATGATTCTGGTCTCCGGTTTCAACGTCTATCCCAACGAGCTGGAAGACGTGCTTGCCGGTCTCCCAGGGGTGCTGCAGTGCGCCGCCATTGGCGTGCCGGACGAGAAGTCCGGTGAGGCGATCAAGCTGTTCGTGGTGGTCAAGCCGGGGGAGAGCCTGACCAAGGAGCAGGTCATGCAGCACATGCACGATAACCTGACCGGCTACAAGCGCCCGAAGTCAGTGGAGTTCCGCGACAGTCTGCCGACCACCAACGTCGGCAAGATCCTGCGCCGCGAGCTGCGCGATGAAGAGTTGCGCAAGCTGGGCCACAAGAAGTAGTACTCGTACCTCGACGAAAAACCCCGCCTCGGCGGGGTTTTTTCGTTTTTGCGAACAGCGTTCATTCGGCAGCGCCCGTCACAGCTTGAATTAGCGCTTGGTAGCGTTCTCCTCGTTATGTAGTCGGTGGCACAATGGCACTACTTAACCGCGTTTTTCATGGGGGATTTCCAGATGCTGTCATCACTACGGTTGCGAGTGAAACTGCTCTTGCTTGCCCTTGGCCCGATTCTGCTGCTCGCTGTCCTGCTCAGCGGCGTTGCGGTGATCGAGCTGCAGGATCTGGCTGACCAGCAGGAAACGCAGACCCGCGCCAGTCTCATCCGTGACCGACGCGCCGAACTCGAAAGTTACGTGCAGCTCGCCCGCAATGCGATTGCGCCGATCTATGAGCGCTCCGCCGAAGGCGACCTGCAGGCCCGCGATCAGGCCGTGGCGCTGCTGGAAGGGCTGACCTACGGCCGCGAGGGCTACTTCTGGGGTTACGACGGGCAGTCCGTTCGCGTGTTCCAGGGCGCGACCCGCGAGCGTATCGGTGAGAACTTTGCCGACTTCAAGGACCCGAATGGCGTGTATGCGATTCGTGAACTGGTCAAGGCGGGTCAGAACGGTAGCCACTACGTCGACTACAGTTTCGCCGTGCCGGGCAGCAATGCACTGGTGCCCAAGGTCGGCTATGCCGAGTACCTGCCGAAATGGAACCTGGTATTCGGCACTTCGCTGAACCTGGATGACGTCGAGCGCGATGTCGGTGAGGCTCGGGCAGCCTTCCAGGCGCGCATCGACAGTCTCACGCTGATCATGCTTGGGTCCGCGCTGCTGCTGCTCATCCTCGTTGCCGTGCTCGCGGTGCTGATGAGCAATGCCATTCTGCGGCCGCTGCTGCAGATCAAGCAGAACCTCGACGACATGGCCGAGGGCGATGGCGACCTGACTCATCGCCTGCCGGTTACCAGCCGTGACGAGCTGGGTGAGCTGTCGGCATCGTTCAACCGCTTCGTCGAGAAGATCCACGTGCTGGTGCAACAGGTCGCCGGAACCACCGCGCAGCTGACCGGCCTGGTGGGTGAAGTCGCCAGCCAGGCGCAGCGTTCGGAGCACGCCATGGCCGATCAGCGCAGCGAAACCGACCAGGTGGCCACGGCAATCAACGAGATGTCGGCCGCTGCCCACGAAGTGGCGATGAGCGCCCAGCGTGCCGCCGAGGCCGCGCGCGAAACCGATCAGCAGGGCCTTGCGGCCAAGCAGGTCGTAGACCAGAGCATTCACCAGATTCACGAACTGGTGGGCGAGCTGCGCGGCAGCGGCGAGTCGCTGGAGGGGCTGCAACAGGACGTGAAAGGCATCGTCGGTGTGCTCGACGTGATTCGTGCCATTGCCGAGCAGACCAACCTGCTGGCGCTCAATGCCGCCATCGAGGCAGCCCGTGCCGGCGAGGCGGGGCGTGGGTTCGCGGTGGTGGCTGACGAGGTAAGGGCGCTGGCCAGCCGCACGCAGCAGAGCACCGGCGAGATTCAGGGCATGATCGATCGCCTGCAGAACGCAACTTCGAACACCGTCAGCACCATGCTGCGCGCCGGTGAGAAAGGCGAGAGTACCCGTGATCACGCCAATCAGGCCGGGGAGTCGCTGGATGCCATCTCCGCACTGATCGGCACCATCAATTCGATGAACGCGCAGATCGCCGCCGCCGCCGAAGAGCAGACCGCCGTGGCCGAGGAAATCAACCGCAGCGTGCACCATATCGCCGACGCGGTGGACGGTGTGGCCAGCGATGCTGCCCAGGGCGCGCAAACCGCACGTGAACTCAATGGTCTGGCGGAACAGCTCCAGCGGCTGGTGGGACAGTTCCGCATCTGATCGACAAGCCGCTCTAGGACGGGCCATCGCGAAACCCTGCCAGGCAGGGTTTCGTCGTTCATGGGGTAAAGAAAGATCCCGCCAGGTCGACAACCCGAAGGTACTTGCGCAATTGGTGCTTAAGTGGCGCCTGTTTTTTGTCGCAATTTCTCTTGCTACAAGTACCTAAAGGAATCGATCAGAATGCTCTCCAATCTTCGTTTACGAATGAAGCTGCTGTTGCTCACGCTGGGCCCGATTCTACTGCTCTCCATCCTCCTCAGCGGCATCGCCGTCTATGAATTGCGCGCACTGGCCGAACAGCAGGAAGAGCACACCCGCAAGAGCCTCATTCAGGATCGGCGTGCCGAGCTCAAGCATTACGTCGAGCTTGCGCGCAATGCCATCGGGCCGATCCACGAGCGCTCCGCCGAAGGCGACATGCAGGCGCGCGATCAGGCGGTGGCCATTCTCGAGCGGATGTCCTATGGCAAGGACGGCTATTTCTGGGGTTATGACTCCCAGGCCGTGCGCATCCTGCAGGGCAACACGAAGGACAAGATCGGCCAGAGCTTCTACGACTACCGTGACCCGAACGGTGTCTACGCCATTCGCGAGCTGGTGCGCGCCGGCCAGGACGGCAGCCACTACGTCGACTACAGCTTCGTGCTCGGTGACAGCAGTGTGCTGGTGCCCAAGGTCGGCTATGCCGAATTCCTGCCCAAATGGAACATGGTCTTCGGCACATCGTTGAACCTGGATGGCGTCGAGCGCGACGTGCAGGCCGCGCGGGCAGAGTTTCAGGAGCGCATCGACGGGCTGGTAGCCATCATGCTGGTTTCGGCGTTCGCGCTGCTGGCGTTGATGGCGCTGCTAGCCGTTTTCATGAGCAATGCCCTGCTCAGTCCGCTGCTGCTGATCAAGCGCAATCTGGATGACATGGCCCAGGGCGACGGCGACCTGACCCAGCGACTACCGATCACCAGCCAGGATGAACTGGGTGAGCTGGCCATGTCGTTCAACCGCTTCGTCGAGAAGATCCATTCACTGGTACAGCAGGTCGCCGGCACCACCACGCAATTGAGCGGGCTGGTCGGTGCGGTGGCCAGCCAGGCGCAGCGCTCGGAACAGGCCATGGCCGACCAGCGCAGCGAGACCGATCAGGTCGCCACGGCGATCAACGAGATGTCGGCCGCGGCCCACGAGGTCGCGATGAGCGCCCAGCGTGCCGCCGAAGCAGCGCAGCAGACCGATCAGCAGGGCGTTGCGGCCAAGCAGGTAGTCGATCAGAGCATCCGCCACATTCACGAACTGGTGGGCGAGCTGCGTGGTAGCGGTGAGTCGCTGGAAGGGCTGCAGCAGGACGTGAAAGGCATCGTTGGTGTGCTTGACGTGATCCGCGCCATCGCCGAGCAGACCAACCTGCTGGCGCTCAATGCGGCCATCGAGGCAGCCCGTGCCGGTGAGGCAGGTCGCGGTTTCGCCGTGGTCGCCGACGAAGTACGTGCCCTTGCCAGCCGTACCCAGCAGAGCACCGGTGAAATCCAGGGCATGATCGACCGTCTGCAGAGCGCCACTTCCAACACCGTCGCCACCATGTTGCGCGCTGGCGAGAAAGGCGAGAGCACCCGTGACCAGGCCAACCAGGCCGGCGAGTCATTGGATGCCATCTCCGCACTGATCGGCACCATCAACTCGATGAACGCGCAGATCGCCGCCGCCGCCGAAGAGCAGACCGCCGTGGCCGAGGAGATCAACCGCAGCGTGCACCACATTGCCGATGCGGTGGACGGTGTGGCCAGCGACGCCGCTCAGGGAGCCCAGACCTCCCGCGAGCTGAATGGACTGACCGTGCAACTGCAGCAACTGGTCGGTCAGTTCCGAATCTGATTCGACGTTCTCCGGCGGCAGGTGCAACGCCTGTCGCCGTTGCTGAACGGCGCTGTTTCCAGCGCCGCTCCGCCAAGAGTCACTAAAGCGCCTCGATGAAGTTCCCTGCAACCCGATCAACGGTGCTACCGGCGGGCGGCTGTCTCAGAACCGAGACGGCGGCCGTTCGGTCTAGCTCCCTATGGCCGCGTCCGCTGAAAGCAGTAGGGGACGATGGCGCAAGCCACAGGCGGCCTGCCCATCAATCCGTTGCAAGGATGAGTTACCCATGCACAAAAAAAACAATGCTGTTCGGGTAGTTGCTTCTCTCGCATTACTTACCGGCAGTGTCGCGTTCGCGGCGCCGCAGGTAGACACCCCGCAATTCAACGACTTCTGGACGCCGGACAAGCCCAACGCGGCGTTGTGCCGTTCGCCCTTGCTGGTCGGCACTCCGGTCGGTTTGCCGCGCTGCATGCAGGCGAGCAACGTCATGAAGCACCTGGAGGCGTTGCAGGACATCGCCATGATGAACGACGGCAATCGTGCGTCCGGTCAGCCCGGTTATCAGGCGTCGATCGACTACGTGCGCAGCCGCCTGCAGCGCGCCGGTTATCGCGTCGAAGTGCAGGCCTTCCCGTTCCTCGCCTTCTATCCCGTCAGCCCCGGCACGCTGAGCGCCGTGGCGCCGCAGCCGGCCCAGTACGTCTGGGAGGAGGATTTCACCTACGCCGATCAGACCGATCCGGGCAGCGTCACCGCGCCGGTAGTGCCGGTCGACCTGGCTCTCGGCGCTGGCAACACTTCCACCAGCGGCTGTGAGCCCGAGGACTTCGCCGGTTTCCCGGCCGGTGCCATCGCCTTGATGCAGCGCGGCACCTGTCCGTTCGGGCAGAAGGCGAGCAATGCCGCGGCGGCCGGTGCGGCTGGCGCCATCATCTTCAACCAGGGGGACACCGAGGACCGCAAGGGGCTGCTGGTCGCAACCCTGGGCGAGGACTACAGCGGCGGCATCCCGGTGATGTTCTCGACCTACGATAACGGCGTGGCCTGGTCGCAGACCGCGGGGCTGCAACTGAGCATGAACGTCGACGTGGTGCGCGAGCAGACCGAGACCTACAACCTGCTGGCCGAAACGCGTCGCGGCGATCCGGGCAACGTGGTCATGGTCGGCGCGCACCTGGACTCGGTGTTCGAAGGGGCGGGCATCAACGACAACGGCTCGGGCAGCGCCGCGCTGCTGGAAATGGCGCTGCTGATGAGCAAGGCGCGGCCGGAAAACAAGGTGCGCTTTGCCTGGTGGGGCGCGGAGGAGTCCGGCCTGGTGGGCTCGACCTACTACGTCACGCAGCTACCGGACGAGGAGAAACAGCGCATCAAGGCCTATCTGAACGTCGACATGATCGGTTCGCCGAACTATGCCAACTTCATCTATGACGGCGATGGCTCCGACTTCGGCCTGCAGGGGCCACCAGGCTCGGCTGCCATCGAACGCCTGCTGCGCACCTACTTCCAGCTGCGCAATGCGCCGTCTGAAGGCACCGAGATCGACTTCCGCTCCGACTACGCACAGTTCTTCGAGGACGGCATTGCCTTCGGCGGTCTGTTCACCGGTGCCGAGGACATCAAGACCGAGGAGCAGGCGCAGCGCTACGGCGGCGCAGCCGGCCAGCCGTTCGATCCGTGCTATCACAACGAATGCGACAACCTCGGCAACATCTCCACCGAGGCGCTGGAGTTGCACGGTGACGCGCTGGCCTTCGCCACCAGCTGGCTGTCGCTGTCGACCCGGATGATCGATGACGAGATCGCCGCGGCGGCTGAGCAGAGAATCGGCAGCATGCGCATCCAGCAGGTGCAGGAGAAGTCGCGCTGGGGTCACTGGATCCGTTGATCGGCTGAACACCGCGCCGGCATGCCGGCGCGGTCCCTGCACACACCCTTTCCCTTCGGCCGGCCGGGCAAATCTGCGACAATCGCGCCCTTCTCGAATTGCCCCACGGCTGTCCATGACCGACGCAACGCCCGCTATCGATACCCTGCTGAAGAATCTCGACCAGGCCCTGTTCGCTGATCGCCACCGCCTGCGCCGGCAGCTGCACGAGCTGAGAAAGCAGCCGGACGAGGCCAAACTGGCCCAGTGGCTGGAGCGTTTTCAGGCATCCGCCGCCAAGGTCGAGGCGCGCAGGCAGAGCGTGCCGCGCATTCGCTACGACGATAGCCTGCCAATCGCCGCCAAGCGCGACGAGATCAAGGCCGCGCTGGAAAAGCATCAGGTGCTGGTAATTGCCGGTGAGACCGGCTCCGGCAAGACCACCCAGCTACCGAAGATCTGCCTGGAGATCGGCCGTGGCGTGCACGGGCTGATCGGCCATACTCAGCCGCGCCGGCTTGCGGCACGCAGCGTCGCCACTCGCGTGGCCGAGGAAATCGGCACGCCACTGGGTGAGCTGGTGGGTTATCAGGTGCGTTTCGAGGATCAGAGCAAGGACAGCTCGCTGATCAAGCTGATGACCGATGGCATCCTGCTGGCCGAGACGCAGCACGACCGCTTCCTCGAGCGTTACGACACCATCATCGTCGACGAGGCCCACGAGCGTTCGCTGAACATCGACTTCCTGCTCGGTTTTCTCAAGACCCTGCTGCCGCGGCGGCCGGATCTGAAGGTCATCATCACTTCGGCGACCATCGACCTGCAGCGCTTTTCGGAGCATTTCGACGGTGCGCCCATCGTCGAGGTCTCCGGGCGTACCTACCCGGTGGAGACCTGGTATCGGCCACTGGCGGCCGAGATCGACGAGGACGGCAACCGGGTGGAGGACGACCTGACCGTCGACCAGGGCATCCTCGCCGCGCTGGACGAGATCGCCGCCCACGAGCAGAGCGTCGGCAAGCGCCCCGGCGATGTGCTGGTGTTCCTGCCCGGTGAACGCGAGATTCGCGACGCGGCCGAGGTGCTGCGCAAGGCCAATCTGAAGTTCACCGAGGTGCTGCCGCTGTACGCGCGGCTGACGCCGGCCGAGCAGCAGAAGATCTTCCAGCCGCGACCGGGGCGCAAGATCGTGCTGGCCACCAACGTCGCCGAGACCTCGCTGACCGTGCCCGGTATCCGCTACGTGATCGATTCCGGTACCGCGCGCATCAGCCGCTACAGCTACCGCGCCAAGGTTCAGCGGCTGCCGATCGAGGCGGTGTCCCAGGCCAGCGCCAACCAGCGCAAGGGGCGCTGCGGGCGGGTCGAGCCGGGTATCTGCATTCGGCTTTACAGCGAGGAAGACTTCCTCGGCCGGCCGGAATTCACCGATCCGGAGATCCTGCGCACCAACCTCGCCGCGGTGATCCTGCAGATGCTGCATCTGCGCCTGGGCGACATTCAGGATTTCCCCTTTATCGAGTCGCCGGATGGCAAGGCCATCAGCGACGGCTTCAACCTGTTGCAGGAGCTCTCGGCGGTCAATCGCGAGAACCAGCTGACCCCGCTGGGCCGCCAGCTGGCGCGCCTGCCGATCGACCCGCGACTGGGTCGCATGCTTCTCGAAGCCGCACAGCAGGGCAGCCTGGCCGAAGTCCTGATCGTTGCCAGCGCACTCTCGGTGCAGGACGTGCGTGAGCGCCCGGCTGATCGCCAGCAGGCGGCCGATCAGGCCCATGCACAATGGAAAGACCCGGATTCGGACTTCGCCGCGCTGATCAATATCTGGCGCGGGTTTGAGGAAAAACGCCAGGAGCTGGGCTCCAACCCACTGCGCACCTGGTGCCGGAAGAACTTCCTCAACTATCTGCGTCTGCGCGAGTGGCGTGACGCCCATCGCCAGCTGACCCTGATTGCCCGAGAACTCAAACTTGGTTCGGGCAGGTCGGTGGATGGCTCCGGCCAACCACCGCGTGCCGATAAGGCACGTAGGGTGGAAGACGGCGAAGCCTCTTCCACGCGTCCGGCCGGGGCCAGCGCCCAACCCGTACCGACCAAGGACACCAAGGTCAACGTCATCCTCCGCCAGCAGGCCGAAGCCAGCGATGAGGCGCAGAGGGCCAAGAGCTACGCGGCGGTGCACAAGGCGATCCTCGCTGGCCTGCTCAGCCAGGTTGGCAACAAGACCGAGGAGGGCGACTTCCTCGGCGCGCGCCAGCGGCGCTTCTGGGTACACCCCTCCAGCGTGATCGGCCGCAAGAAGCCCAACTGGCTGATGGCCGCTGAACTCGTGGAAACTACCAAGCTGTTCGCGCGCATGGTCGCCAAGATTGAGCCCGACTGGATCGAGCCACTGGCCGGCCACCTGATCAAGAAGAACCACTTCGAGCCGCACTGGGAGAAGAAGCGCGGACAGGTGGTGGCCTACGAGCAGGTGACGCTTTACGGCATGATCGTCGTCGGCCGTCGGCCCGTGCATTACGGCCCCATCGATCCGCCCGCGGCCCGCGAGCTGTTCATCCGCGAAGGGCTGGTGCGCGGCGAGATGCACAGCCGCGCCCGCGCGCTCAATGCCAATCATGAGCTGCTCGAACGCCTCGACGAACTGGAAGCCAAGACGCGCCGCCGCGACATCCTCGCCGACGAGGAAACCCTGTTCGACTACTACGATGCGCGGCTGCCGGCGGACATCTACCAGACCGCCAGCTTCGAGAACTGGTACAAGCGCGAAAGCCAGAAAGACCCGCAGCTGCTGATCATGCGCGAGGAAGACGTGCTCGCCCGCGAGGCCAGCGAAGTCACCGCCGCGCAGTACCCGGACCACCTGAGTATCGGCGAGCTGCAGTTGCCGCTGGAATACCATTTCGAGCCCAACCACCCGCGCGATGGCGTGACCTTGCGCGTCCCGGCGCCGCTGTTGCCGCAATTGCGCAGCGAGCGGCTCGACTGGCTGGTACCGGGGCTGCTGGAAACGAAGGCGGTGGCGCTGGTGCGCAACCTGCCCAAGGCACTGCGCAAGAACTTCGTACCGGTGCCGGATTTCGTCGGCGCCGCGCTGGCCAAGATCACCTTCGGTGAAGGCGCGCTGCCGGAGGCGCTGGGCCGTGAACTGCTGCGCATGACTGGTGCACGCGTATCGGACGACGCCTGGGCCGAGGCGGCAGCCGGTCTGGAAAGCCATCTGAAGATGAACATCGAGGTGGTCGACGCCCGCGGCAAGTTCCTCGGTGAGGGGCGTGATCTGGCTGAACTCACCGCGCGCTTCGCCGAGGCCAGCCAGGCCGCCCTGGCGCCGCAGCAGCAGAAGGCCGAACAGAAGCCGGTCGAAGCCAAGGGTTTTGCCCAGGTCGCAGAAAAGGCCCAGGCGAAGATGGCCGGGCTGTCGATGACCGTCTACCCGGCGCTGGTGGAAGAGGCAGGGGTGGTCAAGGAAGGGCGCTTTCCAACCCAGGCCGAGGCCGAGTGGCAACACCGCCGCGCCCTGCAGCGCCTGTTGTTGCAACAGCTGGCGGAGCCGGCCAAGTACCTGCGCAACAAGCTGCCGGGCCTTACCGAGCTGGGCCTGCTCTACCGCGACATGGGCAAGGTCGATGGGCTGGTCGAGGACATCCTGCTGGCCAGCCTCGACAGCTGCATCCTCGACGGCGAAGCCCAGCTGCCGCGTGATGGCGCCGCGCTGGCGTCACTGGCCGAACGCAAGCGCGGCGACTGGACTGCGCATGCCGAGCGCCTCGCACGTCTGACACTGGAAATCCTCAAGCACTGGCACGGCCTGCAGAAGCGCTTCAAGGGCAAGATCGATCTGGCCCAGGCGGTGGCGCTCAATGACATCAAGGCGCAGTTGGGCAACCTGGTCTATCCGGGCTTTGTTCGCGAAACGCCTGCCGAGTGGCTGAAGGAGTACCCCCGCTACCTCAAGGCCATCGAGCAACGCTTCGAGAAGATCGGTGCGCAGCTGCAGCGTGATCGCGTCTGGTCCGGCGAACTGGCCGGCTACTGGGAGCAGTACCAGACACGCCTGAAGAAGCACTTGCAGGAAGGCAAGCGCGATGCCGAGCTGGCACTGTATCGCTGGATGCTCGAGGAATATCGCGTCTCGCTCTGGGCACAGCAGCTTGGCACCAGGATGGCGGTTTCGGACAAGCGCCTGAACAAGCAGTGGAGCCAGGTCGAGCCCTGAGGTCGGGGCTGGCACGAATCGTCAATCGCAGGAAGCCCATGGAAACTCGCAACAGGCTGGCGGGCGTCGCCGGCTCGCTCGCCGCATCGACGCTCTTCGCAACGCTGTATTACTACACGTCGCTGCTCGAGCCGCTGAGTGGCCAGCAGATCTACGGCTGGCGCATTCTGCTCACCGCACCCTGCCTGGCGTTGCTACTGCTCGCCATCGGTCGCTGGGGCGAAGTCCGCGAGATTCTGGTGCGCCTGCCAGCCGAACCGAGGCTGTGGCTAGCGCTGCCGCTGTCTTCGGCGCTGGTCGGCTTGCAGCTGTGGCTGTTCATGTGGGCGCCGATCAACGGCCACGGGCTGGACGTTTCGCTCGGCTACTTTCTGCTGCCGCTGACACTGGTACTTACCGGGCGCCTGGTTTTCGGCGAAACGATCAGTCGATTGCAACGCCTGGCCTGTCTGCTGGCGGCTGTGGGCGTGGGCAACCAGCTGCTATTGGCTTCGTCACTGTCATGGCCGGTACTCGCCGTTGCCCTGGGCTACCCGTGCTACTTCGTTCTGCGCCGCAAGCTCGGCACCGCCAGTCTTGGCGGGCTCTGGGTCGACCTGGTCATCAGCTTGCCGGTTGCTGCGCTGTTCGTCCTAGGCAGCGGTGAAACGTTGAACCTGCTTGCCGGCAATCCCCGCCTGACATTGCTGATCGCCGGCCTGGGCGCGCTCAGCGCGCTGGCGCTGGGGCTGATGATCAACGCCAGCAAATACCTCAGCCTGACCCTGTTCGGCCTGCTCAGCTATGTCGAGCCGGTACTGTTGGTGGTCGTGGCGCTGCTGCTTGGCGAGAGCATCGCGCCGGACCAGTGGCTGACCTACGGGGCGATCTGGGCGGCGATTGTGGTGTTGGTCCTCGAAGGATTGCGGGCGCTGCGTCGGGGGCGAGGGTAGCGTTGGTAGTCATTGATCAGGTGCCGAGGTTTCATCGGGCAGGCGCCGGCTGCTAGGGCAGAAAGCGGCACTGCATGGCCGCCGCTCAAGCCTGTTAGTTGCTAGATCATCTGCTGCGCAACCAGCCCGGCGACAATGGCCAGCCCCAGCGCGCCGAGCAGCATGCCAAGGCGCCATGCGGATTTACCTGGCTCACGAGCAGGAGCGGCGGCAACAGGTGCCGCCGCGTGCAGCGGGTTCGGCGTGGCAGGGCGGGGGCGGGAAGGTTTCGGCTGGGGGGCGACCGTGGCGGGCAGGTCGGTGGCGCGGACGAATACGGTAGCGTCTTCGTCGACGACTTCCGGGGTGCTGACCTTGGGCCCGATCACCAGCAGTGTGGTATTGCCCAGCTGGATCTGGTCGCCCGGCTGCAGCACAGCGGTCGTGACCTTCTCGCGGTTCACCAGCAGGCCGTTGGCTGAGGCCAGGTCCTTCACTTCCAGCACATCGCCCTTGAGGTAGAACTCCGCGTGGCGGCGGGACAGCTCCGCATCGCTGAAGCAGAGTTCGCATTTCACCGAGCGGCCAAAGGTCATCGAGCCGGTGATGTGGTACTTGTGGCCCTGGTTCTCGCCCTTGACCACCTGCAACAGCCAGCGCGGGGCGCTCGCCAGCTTGGTGCCCGCCTTGGCCGGATCGACGATCTGCAATTCCAGCGCGCCCAGGCGCAGGCGGTCGCCGGAACGAATCTGGTAGCGCTCGCCGACCTTCTCGTCATTGACGTAGGTGCCGCCAGGCGTGCCGAGGTCGGTGAGGTAATAGAAGCGGTTTTCCAGCAGCAGTTCGGCGTGAAATGGCGCGACCCCGGTGTCGTTGGCCACCAGTTTGTTGCTGCGGTCCGAACCGAGGGTGAAGCGTTCATCGGCAAGCCAGACCGGACTTTGGCGATTGTCAGCGAAGTGGATCCTGAGCATGGCGCGGTACCTTTTAGCGGAGCGGGCGACGGTCTGAGCCAAACGGCGCTCGGCGAATTATTGGTTGAATATCCGGTTCCACAGGCGCTTGACCGGGTTGGCCGGCGCTTGCGAGGTCTGCGTGTTGGTCGGCGCGGCGCGTGAGGTGCTGGCCGTTGTGCGTTTCACCGGGCGCGGGGCCCGGGCCTTGGCAACCCGCTGAGCATGCGCGTCGTGCAGCGCGAGCAGGGGCGCATAGTCCGGGGTGGCTTCCAGCCCCTGCTGGATGTACTCCAGCGCAAGGGCGAACTCGCGGCGCCCGTAGGCTGCTTCGGCTAGCTCGACATAACGCTCGCTGACCTGTACCAGCCCGTTGCGGGCCACCTCGTTTTCCGGCAACCAGCCCAGCACCTGCTGGTAGTAGTGCACCGCGCTGTCTTCGGCGGGTTGCAGCAACTGATCGTTTGCCAGCCGTTGCGCCGCCAGTTCCAGTGCCTGGGCGATGCGCGCATCGAGCACGCGGCGTATGCCGTCGAGGGCCTCGACATTGTCCGAATCCAGGCGCAGGGCCTGGCGGTAGTAGTAGTCGGCATTGTCGAATGCCGGTGCAGTCAGTTGCCCCTCATCCAGGCGTGCCTCGGCGCGCGTGAGGTAGTCGTTGATGCGGCTGTATTGCAGCCACTGATAGCCGCCGGCGGCCAATGCGGCGACTGTCACGATCAGCGCCGCACCGATCACCGCCCAGCGGCCAATGCCACGACGGCGACGGCGGCGTCTGATCGGCGCCTCGATGAATGCCGCCGGTGCGATGCGGGTCTGGTCCATGTCCGGCTCGGTGAGCGTGTCGATGGCTGCCAGCAGCTCACGGCAATTGCCGAAGCGCTCATCCGGCTGCTTGGCCAGCATGCGGTCGAGCAGTGGCTGGTAGGGCGCGAGCGCTGGCGGCAGTTGCGGCAAGGGCATCTGCAGGTGGTTGAGCACGGTTTGCGGATAGCTGCTGGCGCGGAACGGGTTGGTCCCGGTGAGCATCTCGGCGAGTATCACTCCCAGACTGTAGATGTCGCTGCGCGCATCGAGTGGCTGGCACTGGGCCTGCTCCGGGCTGCTGTAGGCAGGGCTGCCGACGGCGATGCCGAAGTGGGTGAGCTCGTTATCCAGCTCTACGGCCTTGGCTACGCCGAAGTCGGTGAGCACCACGCTGCCGTCGTCACGGAAGAGGATATTGGCTGGCTTCACGTCTCTATGGACTAGCCCGCCGTCGTGCACCACCGCCAGGCCGCCGGCCAGCTGACGGATGATGTCCAGCGCGCGCGATGGCGAGAAGACGATGCCGCGGTGTTGCGCCAGGTCGCCGCCGCCGAGGTATTCCATGGCCAGGTAGTGCCGGCCATCGGCGATCTGGCCGATGTCGTGGATGGTGATGATCGCCGGGTGGCGCAGCGAGGCGACGATATGGCCTTCCTGGATGAAGCGCTCGGTGAACGCTGCATCTTCCGTGCGCAGCAGCACCTTGACGGCCACCTCGCGATCCAGCGACAGCTGGGTGGCCAGGTAGACCTCGGCCATTCCGCCTTTTCCGAGCCGCTTGTGCAGGCGATAGCCCGGTATTTCCAGCATCCGATGCATTGTAGAAACTCGCGCTTGCTTACGACTTGAGGGGTTTTAACAGCATGTTGATGAAGCGCCGCCCGCGGGACTCGGCCGCCGGGAGGGGGGCGGTGCGGCCGATCACGATGCAGGAGATGTTGTCGCGGCCGCCATGTTCATTGGCCTGGTCGATCAGCTGTTCCACCAGGTTCTCGAGGGTATCGGCAAAGGTGCAGCTGGCATGGATCTGCGCGTCGGTCAGCTCGTTGGTCAGGCCGTCACTGCATAGCAGCAGCAGCTCGCCGGGCTTGAGGGTGCCGCTGTGGGCACCGACTTCCAGCGGCGCCTCGCGTCCCAGGCAGCGCAGGATGATGTTGCGCCAGGCGTGGCCTTGAGCCTCGGCCGGCTTCAGCTCCCCGGCGTCGATCATCATCTGCACCCAGCTATGGTCCCGCGTAAGCTGCTCGATACCATTGGAGGTGACCAGATAGGCGCGGCTGTCGCCGACCCAGGTGAGTTCGAAGTCGGCACCCTTGAAATGTGCTGCGACCAGCGTGGTGCCCATGCCGTCGTCCACAGCCGCGTCAAGTACTGCCTGGTTGGCGTGCTGAACCGCTGTCTGCAGCGGATCGCCGCGCTCGATCGCCTGCTGCAGCGCAGACAGTGCCAGGCTGCTTGCAACCTCCCCGCATTGATGCCCACCCATGCCGTCGGCGATGGCCCAGAGCCCCAGCTCCGGCGCGCAGAGCAGTGCATCTTCATTATGGCTGCGCCTGCGGCCTGGCGAGCTTTGCCCGGCGTAGTCCAGCAATGAATCAGAAAGGGTAGGTTGCATGCGAGGGCCCTGCGGCACGACGTCGAGCGAGCATGATGCGTGGGGCTCGTAGGGCTGTCATCGACCGGCACCGCGACAAGCGCAAAACTGTTAACTCGCGCAAAGGGCAGCTTTATTTTTCGGCTGTTATCCGCGAATGCTGGTAGCCCGATATGAGCAAGCGCGTTCAGGCAAACCGGCCGGCTAAAAGTTACTACTGCTGGCGCTGCTTCCCTGTAGTCTCGGCTTCCGCTCCTCACTGACACACCTGTCGTCGCTACAACCATCCGTTTCAGTCACGAGGAGCAAACCATGCGCTTGGCCGATTTCATTCTGGAAAACATCGAACCCATCCTTCAGCAGTGGGAAGACTTCGCCAAGACGATGACACCCGCCGCCAACGGCATGGATTCGGTGGCGCTGCGGGACCATGCGGAGCAGATGTTGCTGGCGATCGCCGCCGATCTGCGCACGGCCCAATCGGTGAAGGCGCGGATCGCCAAATCCCATGGGAAGGCGTCGCCTTCACGAGATGCCACTCCCGCGGAAACCCACGCCGACATCCGCTATTCCTCGGGCTTCACGATGGCGCAGGTCATCGCCGAGTACCGGGCATTGCGCACCAGTGTGCTGGTCCTGTGGATGTCGTCCGATGCAGCGTCGAAAGAGCACGAGATTTCGGACATCGTCCGCTTTAACGAAGCGATCGATCAGTCCCTCGCCGAGTCTGTGGTCAGCTATGCGGACGCCGTGGATGCCGCGCGAAATGTCTTTCTCGGCATATTGGGCCACGACCTGCGAAGCCCCCTCGGCGCCATATTGCTGAGTGCTGACGTACTGCTACGCACAGGGGATCTGCCCCCAAAGCCGACCATCAACGTGTCGCGTATCTATACGAGCGTGAAACGCTCCATCAAGATCGTCGGCGACCTGTTGGACTTTACCCGCACGCACTCAGGCGTAGGCATCCCGGTGCGCATGGACAGCGAAGATCTGGCGCTCGCGTGTGAAGGCATGGTTGAAGAGGCGAGGGCATACAACCCCGACCGACAGATCGTCCTGCAGTCGGAGCCGAGTCTTCCTGGGCAGTTCGATAAATCGCGAATGGAGCAGGTGATTGCCAATCTGATTGGCAACGCCGTCGAGCATGGCGAGGCGGGGACACCGATCACGGTCAGCCTGAAAAGCGATGAGGGGATCGCCGCGCTGACGGTTCACAACGTCGGCCGGCCCATCGCCGAATCGGCAAAAAGCAGCCTCTTCAATCCGATGGTGCGTCACATCCAGAGCGGCAACGCCGAGTACGGTGCGGGTGCGGGGCTCGGCCTTGGACTGTATATCGCATCCGCCATAGTCGATGCTCACCACGGCAGTATCGAGTTCGAGTCGATGGCCGGTAGCGGCACCACGTTCACGGTGCGCATACCCCTGGGCGGCGAGCAGGCTGCATAGTGCAGCCCACCTCAAGCAGCGGCTATCTGCTCAATTCGTACGCGCACATGTTGACTGTTGCCGCCAGATTCAGCGATTCGATGGCGCCACACCCAGGAATCGTGAATGGCTGGGCTTTGAGTGAGGCCAGCTGTTCGCGTGGCACGCCGCGGGCTTCGTTGCCGAACAGGTAGCAATCGAAGGCTTGGAAGCTCGCCGTCTGCACCGGCTCGCCGCGCATATCCAGGCAGGCGATGCGGGCAAAGCGCGTGCGCAACGAATCCAGCGCCACATCCAGCTCCATCGGCGCATGAAAGATAGCGCCCATGCTCGAACGCACGACCTTTGGGTTGTACGGGTCGACGCTGCCGGGGCTGAGCAGGCAGCGAAAACCACCGAACCACGCCAGCGTGCGCAGGATGGTGCCGAGGTTGCCCGGATCCTGGATTTCATGCAGGTAGATGGCGCGCTCGCCCGCGACGGCCGCAGCAACCGGCGCGCCTGTCGCCGGCATCGGCACCAGCGCAACGATGCCTTGCGGGGTTTTGGTGTCGGCGATCTGCGCCATCTGGCGATCGCTGACCAGGTGGGTTTTGAACGGGCTTTGCCAGTGCTCGTAGGCGCTGGTCACATACAGCTCGCTGCGTTGCAGCAGCGGGTTATGCAAGGCCGCCTTCTGCAGCTCCAGCACCAGATGCTCACCCTCCACCAGAAAATGCCCGAACTCGGCCCGGTACTTTTTCTGGTGCAGCTTCTTGATGTCGTCGAGTTTCATCAGGTCGGCGCTCAGTTGCTCTGCACTTCGGTGTGTTCCACTTCAGCCAGCATCGACTTGGCCAGCGCCTCGGCGACCTTGATGCCATCCACGCCTGCCGAGAGAATGCCGCCGGCGTAACCGGCGCCTTCACCGGCCGGATACAGACCGTGCAGGTTGAGGCTTTGCAACGTCTCGTTGTCACGGGTGATGCGCACCGGCGACGAGGTGCGGGTTTCGATGCCGGTAAGCACCGCATCAGCACGATCGAAGCCGCGGATCTGCTTGCCGAACGCCGGCAGCGCTTCGCGGATGGCCTCGATTGCATACTCGGGCAACGAGGGCGCCAGATCGCCCAGGCGCACGCCCGGTTTGTAGGAGGGTTCGACCTCGCCGAACGCGGTAGATGGCACGCCGCGAATGAAGTCGCCGACCAATTGCGCGGGTGCGCAGTAATCGCTGCCACCCAGCTCATAAGCGCGCGACTCCAGGCGCTCCTGCAGTGCTAAGCCGGCCAGCGGATCGCCAGGGAAATCTTGCTCCGGGTTGATGCCGACGACGATGCCCGCGTTGGCATTGCGCTCGTTGCGCGAGTACTGGCTCATGCCATTGGTTACCACGCGCCCCGGCTCGGACGTGGCGGCAACCACGGTACCGCCGGGGCACATGCAGAAGCTGTAGACCGCACGGCCATTCTTGGCGTGATACACCAGCTTGTAGTCCGCAGCACCCAGCTCCGGATGGCCGGCGTACTTGCCCAGCCGGGCCTGGTCGATCATGCCCTGCGGGTGTTCGATGCGGAAACCGATGGCAAACGGCTTGGCCTCGATGAACACGCCCTGGCGATGCAACATGCGCACGGTATCGCGGGAGCTGTGCCCCAGCGCCAGCACCACATGGCGACTCTTGATCGTCTCGCCGCTGGCCAGCACTACGCCTTCGAGCTGGCCATCGTTGATCACGAGATCGGTCACTTTGCTCTCGAAGCGCACTTCGCCGCCGAGGGCGATAATCTCCTCGCGCATGGTCGAGACCACACCGGTGAGCCGGAAGGTGCCGATGTGCGGCTTGCTCACATACATGATCTCGGCCGGTGCGCCGGCACGAACGAACTCGTGCACAACCTTGCGCGCGTAGAACTTGGGGTCCTTGATCTGGCTGTAGAGCTTGCCGTCGGAGAACAGCCCGGCGCCGCCCTCGCCGAACTGCACGTTGGATTCCGGCGTCAGGACCTTCTTGCGCCACAGCGCCCAGGTGTCCTTGGTACGGCTGCGCACATCCTTGCCGCGCTCGAGCACGATGGGCTTGAAGCCCATCTGTGCGAGCAGCAGCGCGGCGAACAGTCCGCAGGGGCCGAAGCCCACCACCAGCGGTCGCTCGCTCAGATTGGCTGGCGCCTGGCCTACCGGGTAGTAATTGGTGTCTGGCGCTGGACGCACGTTGTGGTCATCGGCAAAACGCGCCAGGATCGCCGCCTCGTCGCGGGCCTCCAGATCGATGATGTAGATGAACAGAATGACGCTGTTCTTCTTGCGCGCATCGTAGCTGCGCTTGAATACGGTGAAATTCAGCAGATCGGCGTCGCTGATGTTCAGGCGTTTGACGATGGCCTGGCGCAACTCATCGGCGGAATGATCGAGGGGCAGGGACAGCTCGTTGATGCGAATCATGGCGGTAATCCTGGCCGGTGACTCCGGCAGAGGAAGAAGAAGGGGCGGGGAGTAGGGCGCGGATTGTACCCGTCGCCGCTCGTGCCTGTCAGGCTGCGCTGATGGCCTTCCACGGCCTGTGTGCTGCGACCAGCGCCCGCGGGGCGGCATTATCGGCTTATAATCGCCGCCACTTTGCGTCCAATGGTTGTGCCTTGCTGCGCCTGTTGGTCCGCGTCTTACCTTGATTCTCCGTGGTTGGCTCTATCATGAAACGATCCAAAAGCAGCCGTCGTTGGCTGGATGAACACGTCAACGATCCCTTCGTCAAACGCGCCCAGAAGGACGGCTTGCGCTCGCGCTCCAGCTACAAGCTGATCGAGCTGAACGAGAAGGACAAGTTGATACGCCCCGGCATGCTGGTCATGGATCTCGGCTCGGCCCCCGGTGGTTGGTCGCAGGTGGCCGGCGGTATCGTCGGTGAAAAGGGCAGGGTGCTGGCGACCGACATTCTGCCGATGGGCGGGCTGGATAACGTCGACTTCGTGCAGGGCGACTTCACCGAAGACGCCGTTTTTCAGCAGATACTCGACATGCTCGACGGCCGGCAGCCCGATCTGATCGTCTCCGACATCGCGCCGAACATCAGTGGCGTCGCCGCCGCCGACCAGGCCGCTTCGATGTACCTGGTCGAGCTGACCCTCGACATGGTTCGCCAGGTGCTCAAGCCCGGCGGCAACTACGTGGTCAAGGTCTTCCAGGGCGAAGGCTCGGACGACTTCCTCAAGGATGTGCGCAGCTCGTTCGAGAAGGTATCGATTCGCAAACCGGAAGCATCGCGCCCGCGTTCGCGTGAGGTCTATCTGGTGGCGAAGGGGTTCAAGGGCTAAGGGCGCTTTCAGTGCCCTGTCGCGCGTTCCGCTCCCGCTACACCCGAGCTTGCTGATACATCGATGGGCAATCAATGCTGACCTACCTCGTGCGTTATCCCTCGGCAGCGCTGCTGTTTGTCCAGCTGCTCGGCATCCTGCTGTACCCCTTCATGGAAAACACCCCGCTCGGGCGCGCTGCCTTTGGTGCATTCGGCGTTGTGGTGCTGGTCCTGGCGTTGCGCATCGTCAACCGGAGCCCGACGCTGCATTCGCTGGCGTTCCTGATGGCCGCTGCAATCCTTGGGCTGACGCTTGCTGTCGAACTGACAGCCGTGCCCGGCCTGCATCTGGCGTTGGTCGTGACCGAGTCGATGTTCTACTTCTATGCGGCGGCTGGCCTGATCGGCTACATGATGGAAGACCAGCGCACGACGACGGACGAACTGTTTGCCGTCGGTGCCACCTTCACGCTGCTGGCGTGGGCGTTCGCCTACGCCTATGCGGCCTGCCAGCTCGTTGCCCCGGGCAGTTTCGTCGCTATCCTGCAGCCGGATGAGCCTCGCTCGTGGATGGAACTGCTGTTTCTCAGCGTCACCGTACTCTCCGGTGTTGGCCTCGGTGACATCCTGCCGCTGCGGCCTGTGGCGCGGGCACTGGTCATGCTCGAGGAAATTGCAGGGCTGATGTACATCGCCCTGGTCGTCTCGCGGGTAATCGGGCTGACCATCCGCCGTTAATGACGCCTCCTGCAACGCCGCCCTTCCGAAGGCCCGGTCGCCGAGAGAAACGCCAGGCAAGGCCTTAGCCGATCGCCCGCAAGAACCGTCCAACCCGCTCCAGCACTACGTCCGGCTGCTCGCGATGCGGCACGTGGCCGACGTCGGGCAGCAGCGCCTGTTCGACATGGCCGCCGGCGTGCCGGGCGATCAGTTGCGGGTGGCGTTCGGAGCCGAATTCGTCGTTGTCGCCATGGATGGCCAGTGCCGGGCAGCGGACTCGAGGCAGGGCGTGGGCGAGGGTCCACGAGGCGAAGTCGGGCGCGAGCCAGGTGTCGATCCACGCGCTGAGTACCCAGTCGCTGCGCTCGCCGTGGTAGCGGCGCAGGCGTTCGCGCTGTGCGGGGTCGGCGAACCAGCTTCTGGCCTGGCGGATGCCTTCCAGCGTGCGGGGTTCGACGAAGGTGACCGCCGACATCGTGATCATCGCCTGGCAGGCTGCGGGATATTGCGCGGCACAATGCACCGCCATGCTGCCGCCGACGCTGTGACCGACCACCACAAAACGCTCGATACCCAGATGGTCCAGCACTTGGGCGAAGCCATGCGCGGCTTCATCCTCGACGAAGGTCGGCGCAGGCGGAGCGGTCAAGCGGTCGGAGCGACCGAAGCCCAGCCGGTCATAGGCGACCACCGTTCGACCGGTTGCCTGGGCGAGTGCGGCGGGAAAGTCCTTCCACTGCTCGATGCAGCCGAGCGACTCGTGCAGCAGCAGGATCGGTGCGCAGTTCGGGCGCAGCGCGCCGGCGTCGGGGAACCAGCTGCGGACGAACATCTGCCCATGCGTGCTCTGCACCCAGAGGTCGGTCGGGGCGTTGCCGAGCGTTGCGCTAGTGGTCATGGAGGGCTTTCCTGAGCGGTGCGGACCACATAGCAGTACTGGTCTTTTACGTAAACGTCAACATGCAGTGACGGATGTATCGCCAGTGTGCTGCAGCCTTCGGGCAGGCAATGCAGCCGAAACCCGCACTGCTGCGCGGCACAACGCGCGGGCGTTCTGGAGGCAAATCAGGTCAGCGCAGGGTTGGAGCCTGACGGTATCGCCCGCTACGGCAGTAGCCATCAGCTCAGATAACGCTGGAACCAGGCGATGGTGCGTTGCCAGGCCAGCTCAGCCGCCTGCTCGTCGTAGCGCGGGGTGCTGTCGTTGTGAAAGCCATGCTGGGTGCCCGGGTAGATGTAGGCCTCGTAGTGCTTGCCGGCCGCCTTGAGCGCGGCTTCATAGGCGGGCCAGGTTTCATTGACGCGCTCGTCGTGTTCGGCGAACTGGAACAGCAACGGTGCCTGAATCTTCTCCACATCCGCCGGATTGGCCTGACGGCCATAGAACGGCACCGCCGCCGCCAGCTCGGGGTATGCCACCGCGGCGGCATTGGCCACGCCACCGCCATAGCAGAAGCCGGTGATGCCGACCTTTTCGTTTGTGGCTTCATGAGCCATCAGCCATTCGATAGCGGCGAAGAAGTCGTTCATCAGTTTCTGCGGATCGACTGCGGCCTGCAGTTCGCGGCCCTTGTCGTCGTTGCCGGGATAGCCGCCGACCGAACTCAGCCCGTCCGGTGCGAGGGCGACGAAACCGGCCTTGGCCACGCGCCGTGCGACGTCTTCGATGTAGGGGTTGAGGCCGCGATTCTCGTGGACGACAACGATGCCTGGCACCTTGCCCTCGGCCCTGGCCGGACGGACCAGGTAGGCGCGCACCTCACCGTGGCCGTTGGGCGATGGGTAGCTGACGTATTCGGCGATGATGTCCGGATCGGTGAAGGCGACCTGCTGGGCCAACGCATAGTTGGGCGTGAGCGCATCGAGCACCGCCACGGCGGTCATGCTGCACAGCGTGAAGGCCGCGGCGCGGTCGAGGAATTCCCGGCGGCTGAGCTTGCCGTGGACGTAGAAGTCGTAGAGCTCGAGCAGTTCGGGGGCGAAGTCTTTCGCGGTAAGACGTTCCATCGGCGGCTCCGTCGAGTATCGAAAGCGATGCTGGGTGTTTGCGCTGACAGCGGGTGCAGCAGCCAGTGTAGTCAGCCAGGTTGGCGACGCAGCGATTGCTGACGATCTTTACGGCGTTGAGCGCGGCGAGCGCGGGCCGGGTGGCTCGACGGGGGTCAGCTGGCCATCCTTGGCCAGGTGCAGGCGCAGGAAGTCTTCGGCAAGCAGTAGCTGGCCCGAGTAGAGCTCGCTGGCCTCGGCGCGCAGGTGCTCGATGGAGTGGCCGCGATTGGCATTCTTCTGGTAGCGCGCGCTGAAGTGGGTCAACACCAGGTTCGGCAGGCCCACCGTTTGCGCGAAGCGTGCCACCGATGCCGCCGTGCTGTGGCCGAAGTCGTTGCGCGCATCGTTGGCGACTGCTTCGGTGTAGGTCGCCTCGTGCACCAGCAACTGGGCGCCGCGGCAGGCCTCGGCAAGCAGTTCGGGACGATCATTGTCGCCGCCGATGACGATGCGTTGCGGCGCACGGCTGAAGCTCAGGTAGTCGTCGCTGCGCAGCATCCGGCCTTCGTGCTCGACATCGAAGCCGCGCGCCAGCTGGCCCCAGAGCGGGCCGCGGGGCACGCCGTCGCGCTCGAGGCGGTCGATGTCCAGCCGCGGATCAGGCCGGGCCTCGGTGAAGCTGTAGCCGTAGCAGGGCACACGGTGGGACAGGGCGGTGGCCTCGATGCGCATGTTCAGGTTGCGCCACTCGCCCAGCGTTTCGACCGCGTGAAAGTCGAGGTCGTAGCCCAGCCAGCTCTGGCTCATCTCCAGCGTGGCGCGCACCCAGGTTTCGATGCCCTGCGGCGCGATGATCGTCAGCGCGGCCTTGCGCCCCATCATCCCGGCGCTGGCGAGCAGACCGGGCAGGCCGTAGCAGTGGTCGCCATGTACATGGGTGATGCAGATGGCGCGCAGGTCGTGCAGAGACAGCGGCGTGCGCAACAGCCGGTGCTGGGTGCCTTCGCCGCAGTCAATCAGGGACCAGCTCTTGCCGGTGTCCTCCAGCAAGGCCAGGGCGGTGACATTGCGCGCGCGGGTGGGAGTGCCGGATGAAGTGCCGAGAAATAACAGATCCACGCCGCCGTTCCTTCCTGCCGTTCAACTGATCCGCGAAAGGTTGAGCCTTTGCCGGCGCCGCTGCAATTGCATTTTTGCGACGCCGCGGCCCTGACCAGCTGGCTGGCCGAGCGCCGCGGACCTCGCACTGTCGCAGGGCCGCTTCAGAGGTACTTCAGCCAGGCAATGTCCCTGCGCCGTGCCTTGAGTTCGGCGAACCAGCGCACCGCCGGGAACAGCAGCACCGCTAGCGCCAGGGTGCACAGCCACAGCTGCCACACCGCATCGAAGCCGAAGTGATTGCCGCGGTTCAGACCCCAGATCGCCACGGCGGCGATGTAGAGCAGCTTCAGCACGTACAGGTGCAGCAGGTAGAAGAACATCGGTGCCGCACCGAACACGCTGAGCGGTCGCAGCCAGGTGCGGCCCTGCTTGCGTTCGAAGTAACGCAGCAGCAGCAGGCCGCAACCCAGTGTCAGGCACAGGAACAGCAGCGACGGCGGGTATTTGGTGACGTTGAGCAGGCTCATCAGCGTGCGCAGGCCGTCCTCGCCGACGACCCAGGGCTGTTCGCCGTAGCTGTTGATCAGCCGCAGCAAAACGAAGGTCAGCAGGGTGCCTTGAGCCCAGCCGCCCAGGTTGCGCTGGCGTCGCTCGGGGTCGGCGTTCCTGGCGAACCAGGGCCCGACAGCGTAGCCAAGGGCGATCACGCCGATCCACGGCAGCAGCGGATAGGAAGTGCGCAGCCGCAGGTTTTCCGAAACCTCGATCCAGCCGCGGTCGTGCAGGATGGCCCAGGGGACGTGCAACGCTGAGTCTGCGGAGAACTGCAGCGGGTCGAGCAGGTTGTGGCCGCCGATGATCACCAGACCCAACACGATCAGCGCAGGGCGCGGCAGCCAAAGCAGCGCCGAGAGCGCCAGCATGCTCAGGCCGATCGCCCAGATCACTTGCAGATAGATCACCTGCGGCGGGAACTGGAACGTCCAGGCGAAGTTGACCAGGGTGAATTCGAGCGCCACCAGGAACAGCCCTCGTTTGAGCAGAAAGCTCGACACTGCACGGCGGTCCTGGTGCTTTTCGCCATAAAGAAAGGCCGACAGGCCGGTCAGGAAGATGAATACCGGCGCGCAGAGATGCGCCAGGGTGCGGCTGAAGAACAACGCCGGTTCGGTGACCGCCACGTCCATCGGGTCGGGCACCTGCATATGCAGCAGGAAGGTTTCGCGGACATGGTCCAGCAGCATGAACAGGATCACCAGGCCGCGCAGCGCGTCGATGGATTGCAGACGCGCCGCGGCTGGCGGAGTGAAGTCGGGGGAGGGCATGAGCGGCTCACAGCAGGATGATCGCAATGCAGGCGCAGACTCGCTGCGCCCGCTGAAAGGTGCGATACGTTATAACAAAAGTCGCCTCCTCTCCAGATGCGAATCAACCACGATAGTCCCCGGCGTAAAAGGGCTGAATGCTTCAGCCCTGCTCGCAGTTAATCATCCACGACACGCCGAAGCGGTCGGTGAGCATGCCGAAGCGCTCGGCCCAGAAGGTTTTCTCCAGCGGCATGATCACCGTGCCGCCCTCGGCCAGTGCGGCGAACAGCTTTTCGCTTTCATCCACGCTGGTCGGATGCAGGGAAACCGAGCAACCCTTGATGCCTTCGTATGGCCCGCCACCACAGGTGTCAGGCAAGGAGTCGGAGGCCATCAGCACACCATCGCCGAGGTTCAGGCAGGCGTGCATGATCCGCTCGCGGTACTCGGCGGGAAACTGCTCGGCATCCGGCGCCTGGGCAAAGGTCATCATTTCCAGCGTGCCGCCCAGCACATCCTTGTAGAAGGTGAACGCTTCGCGGGTGGTGCCGTCGAGGGTGAGGTAGGTGGTGATCTTCATTGCTTGCTCCTTGCGGTCATTGATTGAGTTGCGCGCGCAGGCGGTCTTCCTGCTCGCGCAGTTCGGGGGTGAACTCGGCGCCGAAATCTTCCGCTTCGAATATCTGGCGAATCTCGATTTCCGCATCGCCGATGGCCGACTGCGGGCAACGCTTGACCCAGTCGACGGCCTCCTGCAACGAGGTGGTCTGGAACAGCCAGTAGCCGGCGATCAGCTCGCGGGTTTCGGCGAACGGGCCATCGGTGACGCTGCACTGGCCGTCGTTGAAACGGATGCGCGCGCCCTTGTGGCTGGGGTGCAGGCCCTCGCCGCCGAGCAGCACGCCGGCATTGGCCAGGTCTTCGTTGTAGCGGCCCATCGCCGTGAGAACGTCCTCGCTGGGCATCTCGCCGGCTTCGGTTTGTGGGGTGGCCTTGATCATCACCATGAAACGCATCGGTGGACTCCTTCAGTGGAATGGAAAGAGCCTAGACGGGCATACGGCAATTTCCGCCGGCTCCGATCACTGGTCGAACGGGCGCGGAAGGAATCGACAGGTCTTTGAGAAATTCTTTGCTCAGGGCAGTGGATAGGTCAGCAGAAGCAGATGCAGGCTGTTGACCGCACCGTGCAGAAACACCGCGACCCACAGGCGGTCACCGGAGTAATGGAAGGCCAGGCCGTAGCCCAGACCGGCCAGCGTGGCGAGCCCGGCGAAACCGAAGCCGCCCGGTAGGTGCGCGGCGCCGAACAGGGCGGTCGCCAGGCCGATGCCGATGGCCGCACCGAAGCGGCGGACCAGTTCACGCTGCAGCAGGCCGCGAAAGATCAGCTCTTCGGCCAGGCAGGTGATGCTCAGGTTGATCAGCAGCCAGGGCAGGAACAGCGCCGGCCATTTCGGTTGCCAGCCCAGCACGCCGGAGACCAGCGCCAGCAGCGGGACGAGAATCAGGCAGGCGCCTGACGCAAGCAGAGTGACCCTGAGCGAGCGCCAATCCGTTCGTGGCTGGCCCAGCCACCAGGCCAGCAGCAGCGTCGCGACCATCGCCTTGTCCGGGCTGATGCGCAATTGCCAGGGCGAGGCACCGCCCAGATCCTGCGGTGGGCCGAGCGGCAGCGGGCTGAAGCCGGGCAGCAGATGTGCGGCGAGCAACAGGGCGCCGAGCAGCGTACCGAACAGCCACGGCGAGTTGGGGATGTGCGGCTGAGCGACAAGCCAGCCAGCGAATAGCAGAACGGCCAGCGCGCCAACCGGCTCAATCATGCCGAGGGCCAGGCCGAGTGATAGCGCGACGACCGGAATGCAGTAGTGCAGCCTGCGAATCACACTATTGCAGCCGATAACGCGCGAGCTCCTTTGGCGTGAGCACGCGCATGCGCCACGGTTCGATCAGCTGCATGTCGTCCGCCAGCCGCGTATTGACGCCCATGTCCCGCAAGTAGATGCGTGGTGCGCGGTGTGGTCGCTGGCTGATGGACTGCGCCGACTCACCATTGGCGACGTAGGGCCGATGCAGGCCGACATAGCCGCGCACGGTGCGCTGTCGTCCCGCCGCCAGTAGATAGATGCAGCTGCCCTGGCAGACCGCGGTCGCCGGCACCAGGGCGTCGAAGCCCGTCTCGCGCAGCAGATAGCCCATGCGCATGGCTTCCGCTGCGCTGCCGCCGATGTTGTCGAGGATCAGCAGCTTGCGCGCGTGTTTGCCAGGGTGGGCCATGATGCCCTTGAGCAGCGCCTCGTAGTCACCCGGCGCAATCTGTTCGGTAACGCGCGCGACCAGCACCAGGCCCTGATCTTCATGTTCCAGCGGCAGCACCTCGACCTTGGCGTGGGCAGTGCAGGCGAACAGCGCCAGTGCGCAGAGGGTGACGAAGCGAAGCATCGAGCGGGCAGTCCTGAAATGGGAGGTGGCGAAGATACCCGCAGCGCCGGCTTTCGCCTACTGCGACCTTCGCCCCTCGCTCGGGCCTGGATTGCGTATCAGCGTGCGGCGTCTTCGGCGGACAATGCGCGAATCATCGCCGTCGTCAGATACAGCCGCGGCGCGATGCTCGACAGCTCGATGTACTCGTCTTCCGAGTGCAGCCCGGCACCGACCACACCCATGGTTTCCAGCACGGCCGGCTTGTCGCTGTCCGGCACATAGGCGTAACCGGCATCGGTGCCGAAGCGCATGGCGATCGGCTCGATACGCTGGTCGATCTCGCCATACAGGCGCTGTGCGGTTTCGGCCAGGCGCTCCGATGCCGGATTCTTCGCCAGCGGTGGGCGGCCCTTGTCGACGCGCAGCTCGACGCGGGTTTCGTCGATCAGCTTGTTCTCGATGATCTTCTGCGCATCGGCGAGCACGCGTTCGGTCTCGCTGATATCGGAGTAGCGCATGTCTGCTTCGGCGGTCGCCTTGTTCGGGATGATGTTGCGCTTCTCACCGCCGGCGATCATGGTCCAGCTGACCGTGGTGCCCTTGTCCGGGTCGCCCAGGTCCTTGAGCTGCACCAGCTGGTGCGCCAGTTCCAGCACGGCGTTGCGACCCTCCTCAGGTGCGGAACCGGCGTGGGAGGATTTGCCGTTCACCTCCAGCATCACCGCATTGATGCCATTGGTGGCGGTGGTCACCGCATCGCGATCCGGCGGCTCGTAGGAGAAGACGTAATCATGCTTGCGGGCCAGTTCGGCGATGATCTTCTTCGAGCCCGCCGAACCCATTTCCTCATCCGGGTTGAACAGTACGGTGATCGTGCCGTAGGCGTCGAACTGCTGCGCCTTGAGCAGCTCCAGCGCGTGCAGAATCATCGCCACGCCACCCTTGGCATCGGCCACGCCGGGGCCGTAGGCGCGCTTCTCGTCCATGCGGAACGGGCGCTCCGCGGCGGTGCCTTCGGCGAACACCGTGTCGTAATGCACCATCAGCAGGAAGTCCTTGCCGCCGCTGCCCTTGAGGGTGCCGACGATGTTGTCGCCGGCCGATGGCGTGGCCGGGCTGGTGCTGACCGCCGCACCCAGTGCCTGCAGGCGCTCGACCAGCATCTGGCTGACCGTGGCCAGACCCTCGGCCTGGCCGGTGCCGGTATCCACCGCCACCAGCTGTTCCACGGTTTCGATATAGGCGCTCTGTTCGGCCTTGGCCTGTTCGAGCAGCTCGGCAGGTTTGATTTCGGCGGCCATGGCAGACAGCGATGAAAGGCAAAGCGCGACTGCAGCAGCAATCGGGGCGACGGCGCGTACGTGCATCGGAATAACCTCGGATCGCGGGGGTGATGAGCTTGAGAGCGCGGCCAGGCCCGCAACGTTCCGAAGCATCGCTGCACGGGTCGCAGCCGCGCGGAGAATGCTAATGTCTGCCTTTTCCACTTGCCGGAGAACTCCAGGTGTCCCTGACCACGCCCTACGACCCGCAGAACATCTTCGCCCAGATCATTCGCGGCGATGCGCCTTGCTACAAACTCTACGAGGATGACGACGTGCTGGCCTTCCTCGACCTGTTCCCGCAGTCCTTCGGCCACACGCTGGTGATTCCCAAATGCTCGGCGGCCTGCAACATCCTCGATGTGGATACCGACGCACTGGCCAAGGTCATGGCCGTGGTGCAGAAGCTCACCCGCGTGATCGTCGACGAGCTGCAGCCGGATGGTGTGCAGGTCGCGCAGTTCAATGGCGCGCCGGCGGGGCAGACGGTGTTCCACATCCATGTGCATATCGTGCCGCGCTACTCGGGCGAAGGGCTCGGTATTCATGCCGCCGGCAAGGCCGATCCGGCCGAGCTGGAACAGCTTCAGGCGCGCCTGCAGCAGCGTATCGCCGCGCAGGGCTGAGCCAGGCTGCGATGTCGTGGCGGGGTCAAGCCCGCTGCGACCATCGCAGCAACCAACAGGCACCAAAGTACAATTCGTGCCCGGCAGGGGGCTTCGTACCCTGCGGGCATGATGCTTTCATTGCCCTTCCTCACCCCGTTCGTTCTGCGCGCTCGCCGTGCGCTGCTGGCGCTTGTATTGCTGCCCCTGTGGGCACAGGCGCAGGAGCTGCCGGTGCTGACCCTCAGCGTGCTGCAGTTCGGCACGCCGCACTGGGAGCTTGAGCATCTCAAGCGTCAGGGGCTGGACCGCGCCAACGGTTTCGAGCTGAAGGTGCGACTGGTGGCCGATGTGCCGGCCTCGCGACTGGCATTGACCAGCGGCAGCGTCGACGGTGCGGTGAGCGATCTGCTCTGGGCGCAGGCGCGTTACCAGGCCGGCACGGCTTATCGCTACGTACCTTTCTCCTCCCAGATTGGTGAGGTGCTGGTGCCCGAAGGCAGCGCCATCCGCACGCTGGCCGACCTGCGCGGCAAGCGCATCGGTGTCGCTGGCGGGCCGGACGGGCTGGGCTGGCAGTTGCTGCAGCATGCCGCGGCCCAGGACGGAATCGATCTGTCCAAACGGGCGACTGTTCAATACGCCGCACCGCCCCTGCTCAGCCAGGCGCTGCGCCGCGGTCAGGTGGATGCGCTGCTGACCTTCTGGCATTTCTCCGCGCGCATGCGTGGCGAGGGTGGTGTGCAGGTGGCGTTCAGTCTCGATGATCTGCTCCGATCATTGGAGCTTGATCCCCACCTGCCGGTGCTCGGCTATCTGTTCTCCGAATCCTGGGCCGTCGAGCATGAGGCGCTGCTGCAGCGTTTCGCCATGGCGTTGGGCCAGACCAAGCACGAGCTCGCCAGCGAGCCGGCGCACTGGCAGGCGCTGCGGTCGCTGATGCGTGCCGACGAGGATGGCGTGTTCGCCGCGCTGCGTGACAGTTTCCTCGCCGGCATCCCGCAGCCGCTGGATGAGCGGCGTATCGCCGACCTGCAACGACTGTTGACCCTCACCGGCGCCGATCCGGCGAAACTGATGCCGGCCGCGTCATTCCAGAGCACGCCATGAACGGCTCGCGCTGGGCCTGCTGGATCGCCCTGCCATGCGCGGTGGCACTCTGGACGCTGATTGCGCTGGTCGTGCAGACGCCGCTGCTGCCGAGTCCGGCCGCCGTGCTCGACACCTTCTGGCGGGCCACGCAGAGCGGTGAACTGCCCGAACATCTGCTGGTTACCCTGCGTCGCGTGCTGTTCGCCTTCGTGCTGGCGATGGCGCTGGGCACGCTGCTAGGCGTGTGGATGGGCCGCTCGCGGCTGGCCAATGCCGTGCTCGATCCGCTGCTGGTGCTGTTTCTCAACCTGCCGGCGCTGGTCACCATCATCCTGCTCTACGTCTGGTTCGGTCTGGTCGAAGCTGCGGCGGTACTGGCGGTGGTGATCAACAAGGTGCCGAACGTGGCCGTCACCGTGCGCGAGGGCGCACGCAGTATCGATCCCAAGCTGGAACAGATGGCGCTGGTCTACCGTTTCACGCGCTGGCAGCGGATCAGGCATGTCTGGCTGCCGCAGCTGTTTCCCTACCTGATGGCCGCCACTCGCGGCGGGCTGGCGCTGATCTGGAAGATCGTGCTGGTGGTCGAGCTGCTCGGGCGCTCGGATGGCATCGGCTTTCAGCTGCACATGGCCTTTCAGGTGTTCGACGTGGCGAGCATCCTCGCCTACAGCCTGGCGTTCATCGCCGTGGTCCAGCTGATCGAACTGGCGCTGTTGCAGCCGCTGGAGCGTCGCGCATCGTCCTGGCGCGAAGCGGGTGTACGCCATGCTTGAGCTGCGCCTGGATGGCCGTCATCCCGTGCTGGGCGTGATCGATGCGCAGGTGCGCGAAGGCGATCGCATCTGTCTGCTCGGGCCGTCCGGTGTCGGCAAGACGACGCTGCTCAACGGCATCGCCGGGCTCGATCCGCAGCTGCGGCCGATGATCGAGCAGCGCGCCGGCTTGCGCGTCGGCTACCTGTTTCAGGAGCATCGCCTGCTGCCCTGGCGCACGGTGCGACAGAACCTGGCGCTGGTCGGCGCGAGCGCGGCGGACATCGAGCGGCTGCTGGCCGAGGTCGGGCTGAGTGGCGCGGCCGATAGCCTGCCGGATCAGCTCTCGCTGGGCATGGCGCGCAGGGCGGCACTGGCGCGCTGCCTGGCGATCAAGCCGGATCTGTTGCTGCTCGACGAACCCTTCGCCTCGCTGGATGCCGAGCGCGCCGCCGAACTGCGCGGCCTGATCGCCCGCCTGCTGGATCAGCACCCGGCCATGGCGATGATCTGCGTGACCCACGATCCGCGCGATGCCGACGATCTGGCCAATCGCCTGTGGTACCTGAGCGGCGTCCCGGCGACATTGCGCTGCGATGAGCCGCTCGGCAGCGCCGCCAGCCTCAGTCAGCTCAGCGAGCGCCGCGCCTGAGCGGCATTCAGCCGGCCAGCAGCTGCGTCAGCGCGTGTAGCGCCAGACCGACCAGCCCGCCGACCAGCGTGCCATTGATGCGGATGTATTGCAGGTCCTTGCCGACGCTCTGCTCCAACTGCTCGACCAGCTCACGGCTTTCCCAGTTCTCCACTCGCTGCGCGATATAGGCGCCGATCTGCCCGCGGTAGCGCTCCAGCAGGCCGGGCGCGGCGGCCAGCAGTTGCTCGTTGATCCAGTTGCGCATGGAATCGTCGGCGGCGAGGCCGTCGCCGAGGCCGCGACAGAGGCTGACGATGCGTCGGCCGATGCGTGAGTCGTCGCTGGCCAGGTCGCTTTCCAGCCAGGCCGTGAGTTCCTGCCAGAGATTGCCGAAATAGGCGCTGGTGGCGGGGTGCTCCAAGAGCTGCGCGAGAATACGCTCGACCTCCAGGGCGTATTGCGGGTCCTGCTCCAGGCGCTCGATGTATTCACTGACGTGTTCGTCGAAGCGCTGGCGGATCAGGTGCTCGGGGTCGGCGGCGATCTCGGCGATCAGCGCGGACAGGCCGTCGACGAACTTGTTCGCCGACCAGCCGCTAACCGGCCGGCTCAGGCCGAGATAGCGCAGGGTGCGGATTTCCCGGCTGATGGCGTCAGCGACCAGCGCGCGGGTTTCCTCGTCCTGCATGATCGAATCGAGGCGGATCAGTAACTCGTCGAGCATCGCCTGATGCCGGCCCTGGCTGGTCAGCACGCGCAAGGCCTGGGCCAGCGGGGCAGAGAGGTCGAACTTGCGCAGTCGCGTGGTCACCTTGGCCTCGACGAAGGCGCGCACGCGTTCGTCATGCAGCGCGGCGATGCCGAAATGTGCAACGCCGGTGAGCCTGCGGCCGACCGCCTCGGCATTGCTCGGATGGCGTAGCCAGCCGGCCAGGCGCGAGGCGATGTCGAGTTCCTGCAGCTTGGCCAGCACCAGCGGCGTGGCGAGGAAATGCGTGGTGATGAAGCTGGACAGGTTCTGACCGATGCGTGCCTTGCTGCGCGGGATGATCGCCGTGTGCGGGATCGGCAGACCCAGCGGGTGGCGGAACAGCGCGGTGACGGCGAACCAGTCGGCGATCGCGCCGATCATGGCAGCTTCGGCGAACGAGGCGACGTAGCCCCAGGCCGGATGGCTGGCTTCGAAGCGTGTCGCGACGATGTAGAGCAGGGCGGCCAGTAGCAACAGAAGGCCGGCGACCAGCTTCATGCGCGAAACCGGTGACTGCCAGGCGCTGATCATGGAACGCATGCAGGTCCTCGTCGTGTGGGCGAATGGAGTCTCTAGGGGGTAGACAGCGAAGCAGGGCGATGAGGTCGGCGCTTGAGTTAAACGCATGATGATGCGGATCGTCAGGCGGTTGGGCTAGCTGCAGGATGGATTCGTGCGGCAGCCTGGACCAGGCCGGTGCTGCTGCTTGAGACGGCACGGCTGCGCCGAGGTCCACCCGACGGACTCTGCTGAATCGCCGGGTGGATGTCGCTTCGCGCATCCACCGGAACACGCCCGGTGGATGTAATCGCCGGAGGTGGATCAGACCTCGTCGTCCTCTTCCTCGCGGATCAGCACGTACTGGCCTTCGGCATCGTTCAGGCAGTCCCAGACGTAGAACATCGATACCTGGCCCGGGCGTTCCGTGACGGCGGCGTAGTCGCCGGGCACGGCAGTGAAGTAGACGCCGGAGTCGGGCGCTGCCTGGCAGGCGATGCGGGCGACGACGAAGGCTTCCGGCGCAGTGCCGTCGAAGTAGTCGTCACGGTCCTTGGCATCCCATTCGGCTGGCGCTTCAAAGGGGCCGCTGATGACGATGCGCGCGTCACCAAGATCCTGCTCTTCCGCTTCCTCGTCGTATTCGTCGGGGCGGTACAGGGTGCATTCCAGGGCTTCCGGGTTTTCGAGAATGGCCGCGCGGGATTGTGGGGTGAGTGTCTGCATGGAATCTCCGACTGCGGTTGGGTGTGAGGGGGCAGTGTGGTGGAGCGGCTCGGGCAGTGCAATCGGTTGCATGGTCGCGCCCGCCGATAGTGGCACGGGATCGGTCGGGCAATCCTGCGGCGGCGCCACGGCAACCTTCGGACCGCCGGTGCCGTGCGGTTCGAACGTCGCGTGGTTTGTCGCCTCCAATCGATATCAGTCATCCACCCGCGACAGCCGAGGCAACCATGAAGGCAGATGACCAGCAGGCAGGCGATGAGCCTGATGTGACCATGACCGATGGAGGCGAAAAGAACGCCGGCGAAGACCCGGACTACGACGACCAGCCTTCGCCGCTGGACGATCCTGACGAGCCTGAGACGTTGCCGGACGATCCGGACATCCAGGGAGAAGACGGTTCCGGCGAGCCGAGCTGACCCATCCGCCCACGACAATCGCCGCCCCAGAGGAGTCACCATGAACATTTATCAGGTCAGGCCCACCGAAATGGGCTGGGAGCTGGAAGACCAGCAAACCCAGAAAACCGTGCTGCGAACCCTCACCAAGGACGAGATGTACAGCGCGCTGGATGCCTACATGGACGGCCGCACCGCGTCGGTCGAGGTATTCGGTCGCGATGGCGAGCTGGAGGAGGCGCGTCCCTATCCGGGGAGCCATCACCTGTAGACATAGCCGCCTGTTTGGTAAGTTCAGTCGGGCAATTTCGGCGCCCATGGCCCCGATACTGTGTTGCTGCTCCTTGCCATAGCCCGCTATGACTCGCCGCAGCGCCTTATCTCGGAGCCCTGTTCATCCGAACTTGCCTCAACCAACTCACTACACAGGCCACTAGGGCAATTTCCTTCAATACCATGCCCTGTCGGGCCCATAGCCTGCCCACCATCTTCCACTGGTAAGCAGAGTACTCATGGACCCCTATCTCTCGATGGCTGCGTTCGCCCTGGCCTCGTCGATTACTCCTGGCCCGGTCAACCTGGTCGCGCTCAACTGTGGCGCGCGTTTCGGCTTTCGCGCCAGTGCTCGGCACATCACCGGTGCAACTGTAGGTTTCACCCTGTTGCTGCTGCTGATCGGCCTCGGGCTTTACGAGCTGCTCGAGCGGGCGCCGATTCTGATGCGTGGCATCCAGTGGGGCGGGGTCGCCTTCCTGCTCTACATGGCCTGGAGGCTTGCAGTCGATGATGGCCGTCTGGAACCCGCTGCGGCCGGCAATGGCCCGTCGCTGCTCGACGGCGCGCTGATGCAATGGCTCAATCCAAAGGCCTGGCTGGCGTCAGTGGCGGGCATGGGGCTGTTCGCGGCGAATGGCGATGTGCTGCGGGTCTGGCTGTTCGCCGGCCTGTATTTCGTTATCTGTTATGGCTCGATTGCCTGCTGGGCCGGAGCTGGCGCCTTTCTCAGCCGCTATCTGCAGGAGCCGGGGCGGGTGCGCTGGCTCAATCGAACGATGGCACTGTTGCTGGCAGGCAGTGCGTTCTATCTAGTGGCGGGCTGAGCCCGGCGCGATGCGATCCCGGTACTGCCCGGGCGTCGCCGCCAGCTGACGTTTGAAGGTGCGCTGGAAGTGCGCCTGGTCCGCAAAACCGGCGGCCAGCGCCACCTCGGCGAGGTCATGACCCTGGCGCAGCCAGTGCTGGCTGCGCTGGATGCGACGGTTGAGCAGATAGGCATGCGGGGTCATGCCGTAGTGCTGCCTGAAGGTGCGGATCAGATAGGACGGCGACAGCGCGGCTGCCTGGCAGATGTCTTCCAGACGCAGCGCCTGGGTACAGTGTTCGGCAATGTAGTCGGCCGCCCGTCGCAGCTGTTCGACGGGCTCTGCGCCCGGGCTGGCGGCTGCCGGGGCAAGGGTCTGCTGCAGCAGCGTGAAGTACTCGACCGCCGCGCTCTGCCGCTGCAGCGTGTCCGCCTGCGGGTCGAGCAGGATGGCGTACAGCCTGGTCAGCCCGGTGAACAACGCCGGGTCGAGGCTCTGGATCGGCGTGTAGGGAATGAAGCGGCCGTCGGCGCTGACGCCCAGTTCATGTTGCAGCGCGCCCAGCCAGCCCGTGTCGACGTAGAACATCAGGTACGACCAGGGTTGGCCGTCGATGGGGTTGCAGGCATGCACCGTTTGCGGATTGATGATCACCACGGCGCCGCGGGCGATCCGCTGGCGTGCCGTGCCGTTGAAGTAGGTGCTGGCGCCGGCGGTGATCGCGCCGATGGAAAAGGTCTCGTGACAGTGCGGCGCATAGCAGACCCTGCGCCCATCGGCGACCGCCCGCGCCTCGAGGAAGGGCAGGGCGGCGTCGCGCCAGAAGCGTGGCTGGCTGTCGTCCGGATTGTTCACGTTGTGCCTGCCGTCATCGATACGAAACTGTAGTCAGACTCTAGCAATCATTCGGCGCTCTGGCATGCTCCACGATCAGGTTCGCCATTTCAGCCTCAGCCAAGGAGTTTCCATGCGTCTGACCCTCGCTTTCACTGCACTGCTGTCGCTGGCTGGCTGTTCATCCTGGCAGCCCGATGCCGAGGACATCGAACCGGTGCCGGCCGAGCGGGTGCTGGCCTACCAACAGCCCCTGGAGAACGCCGGTGAGGTGGTGGTGACGCGGGATTTCGGCTTGCGTGGCGGCGGCTGCTACATCGCCGTGATGATCGATCGTGAGCTGGCTGCGCGCATCCACGTCGGCGAGGTGGTGCGTTTTCAGGTGCCGGCCGGTGCGCGGATCGTCAGCATAGGCACCGATCCGCTGGACGACACGCTGTGTGGCAAGCTCAGCCTGCGCCGCGAGAAACTGGCGCAGGTGCAGGCGGGGCAGACGCTGGAATATCGCGTCATCAGCGACAACCGCATCGGCTTCGATATCGTGCCGGTCGAGCCCTGATGCGGCGGATTACTTGATCACCGTCCGCGCAGTCTTCAGATAGTCCGCGCTGTAGCTGCTGACTTCGTCCGCGCTCTCGGCTTCCGAGGCGATGTGGATTTCCTCCAGGGTGTCGTTCAGCCCGTCCATTTCCTCGACGATTTTCTCCAGCGCCGCTTTCAGCGTGTAGGTCAGTTCGTGGATCTGCGCCATGTTCTCCGGTGTCTGCTCCTGCGCCAGGGCCTGGTCGAGGCGGGTGTTGTATTCGGAGAATTGCTTCACCGCCTCGGCCAAGTTGCCAGGTGGCGGTGCCTCGGCGAAGGCATGGTTGGCGACGATGGTGGTCAGCGCCAGAGCGGCGGTCCGGATAAGCGTTTTCACGACAGGTCCCTTGCTGAATTTGGTCGGGCGCGAAGGTATCACCTGCGGGTACTGACGCTGTGTAGTAGCGCACAGTCTGCGCTGCGCCATTAGTCGCATGCCGCGTCGCACGGCAGGGCTGGCCCGGGAAATTCATCGGCGGTGCAGACCTCATCACTGTCGCTCCTGCAAGGCCGCAGCCGCTGCTGAGTTGAACTGCCCGGCCGCTCTGGCACGCACCTTGCGATGATTTTTCATTAAAGGGCGACCATGCTTGGCTGATATGATCTCGCGTGCTGGCATTCCGCCTGTGCTCGGCAGGCGTCTATAGACCCAACAACAAGATCACGCTCCCGCTTCCTCTTCCGCGATTCGCGTCCTGCAACAGGACCACGCGGCACGTCCCTCGCCCGACGCGCCGGTTCGACCGTTATGCCTCACTTTTGCCAATTTGCCGCTCCTCACGAACGGCACGCCATATGGAAAAGAACGAATGATGCAGCAACTGACAATCCGTGCCCGCCTGCTGATTCTGGTCGGGGCCATGCTTGCGGCCTGCCTGGTGATCGGGCTGACCGGGCTCAATGCCCAGCAGCGCAGCGTCGCCGGGCTCAACACCGTGTACCTGGATCGCGTCGTGCCGCTGCGTGACCTCAAGCTGATCGCCGACCTGTACGCGGTGAAGATCGTCGATACCACTCACAAGACTCGCAGCGGCATGCTCAGCTACGGCCAGGCGCGTGACGAGGTGCGCAACGCCCGCGCCGAGATCAACCGTCTCTGGAGTGCGTACCTGAACACCCGACTGGTTGACGCCGAGCGACTGATCGCGACGCGCATCGAAACCCTGATGAAAGCCGCGGACGAACCACTCGATGCGCTCGAGCGTACGCTGGACCGGCACAGCGAAAAGCGGCTGGCGGCGTTCGTCATCAACGATCTGTATCCGCTGATCGATCCCATATCCGAAGGCTTTACCCAGCTGATCGAGCTGCAACTGGGCGAGGCCAAGGCCGAGTACGAACAGGCGCAGGCGCTCTATCAGCGTAATCGCCTGTTGAACATCGGCCTGTTGCTGGCGCTGCTGGTGGGCGGCGGTCTGTTCGCCACGGTGATGTTGCGCAGCATCAGCCGGCCGCTGGAGGAGTTGAAGCAGGCCGCGGCATCGGTGGCAGCGGGTGATCTGAGTCGCACCATCGAGTGTCGCGGCAAGGACGAAATCACCGAGGTGCAGCAGTCGATCCGTCAGATGCAGCGCACCCTGCGCGATACGCTGCAGGACATCCAGGGCTCGGCGACCCAGCTGGCGTCGGCTGCCGAGGAGCTGCACGCGGTCACCCAGCACACCGCCCAGGGCATCCATCAGCAGAACGAGGAAGTGCAGATGGCCGCCACCGCGGTCACCGAGATGTCCGCCGCGGTGGACGAAGTGGCCGGCAACGCCAACCGCACCTCCGATGCTTCGCGCGATGCCGAGACGGTCGCCGACGACGGCCGCCGCCAGGTGACTGCCACGCGGCAGACCATCGACCAGCTGAGCGACAAGCTGCAGCAGACCGCGGCCACCGTGACCCACCTGGCCCAAGAGGCTGCGAGCATCGGGCAGGTGGTGGATGTGATTCGCGCGATCGCCGACCAGACCAATCTGCTCGCGCTCAACGCCGCCATCGAGGCCGCGCGGGCCGGCGAAGCTGGACGTGGATTCGCGGTGGTCGCCGACGAGGTGCGTAACCTAGCGCAGCGCACGCAGAGCTCGACCCAGGAGATTGAACGCATGATCGGCGCGATCCAGAGCGCTACCGAGCAATCGGTGCGCGACATGCAGCAGAGCAGTGAATTCGCTACGCGCAGCCAGACCATGGCCGGCGAAGCGGATCAGGCGCTGGGGCTGATCGCCGAGCGCGTCGGGCAGATCAACGAGATGAACCTGGTGATCGCCAGCGCCGCCGAGGAGCAGGCACAGGTCGCGCGGGAGGTGGATCGCAACCTGGTGGCCATCCGCGACATCTCAGAGCAGAGCGCCACCGGCGCGCAGCAGACCTCGGTGGCCAGCGACGAGCTGGCGCGCCTGGCGACGCAGCTCAACCAGCTGGTCGGGCGCTTCCGTCTGTAAGCGAAGAGAGATGGGCTGACGCGGTCGGGACATGCATTGTCGCAATCCGACCGCGAACCCGGCTGCACGAATGCATTCCTATGTACGGAGTTTCCCGATTCGTACCGAACAGGAGTCGCGCGTGAAAACAGCCGTGTCCGCTCTGGCGCTTGCCGCCGGTCTAACCCTGAGCCTGCCGCTGCTGGCCGAAAGCCGCCCCGCCTACGGCCCGCAGCTGGAAGGCTTCAGCTATCCGCACCCGCTCAAGCACTACCGTTTCGAGTCCCAGGGCAAGGCGCTGGAAATGGCCTTCATGGACGTCGAGCCGCAGGGCAAGGCGAACGGCCGCACGGCGCTGTTGCTGCATGGCAAGAACTTCTGCGGGGCGACCTGGGAGCGCACCATCGAGGTGCTCAGCCAGGCCGGTTACCGGGTCATCGCTCCCGATCAGGTCGGTTTCTGCAGCTCGAGCAAGCCCGAGGGTTACCAGTTCAGCTTCGCCCAGCTGGCGCACAACACCCAGGCGCTGCTGGAGCAGGAGAGCATCGAGCAGGTCACCGTGATCGGCCATTCCATGGGCGGCATGCTGGCGGCGCGACTGGCGCTGAACTACCCACAGCGAGTCGAGCAGCTGGTACTGGTCAACCCCATCGGTCTGGAAGACTGGCAGGGCGAGGGTGTGCCGTACGCCTCGATCGATCAGCTCTATCAGTCGGAAATCAAGACCGATTTCGACAGCATCAAGGCCTACCAGCAGAAGTTCTACTACAACGGCAGCTGGAAGCCGGAGTACGACCGTTGGGTCGGCATGCTCGCCGGAATGTATGCCGGGGACGGCAAGGAACAGGTCGCCTGGAACCAGGCACAGACCTCGGAGATGGTCTTTACCCAGCCGGTGATCCATGAGTTTTCGCGGATCAGGACGCCGACCTTGCTGCTGATCGGCGGGCTGGATCGCACCGCACCGGGCGCCAACCGTGCGCCGCAGGATGTCGCCAAGCGCCTGGGCAACTATCCCGAGCTGGGTCGCCAGGCCGCCGCGATGATTCCCGACGCCAAGCTGGTGGCCTTCCCCGATCTGGGGCATTCGCCCCAGGTCGAGGCGCCGGAAGCGTTTCACCGTGCCTTGCTCGAAGGGTTGGAGGCCAAGCGCTAAGGCTGGCTAGCCGCGCTCCGCTGTTTTTGCCTGCTGCGGCCGCGCGGCACCCAGGCGCTGCTCGCCGGATTCCAGCAGCGCCTGCAGCGCCCGGCCATAGGCGCCGAGCGCCACGCGCAGGCTGTTGTTGTGGGTGGCGCCCTCGACCAGCAGCAATTGCTTGGGTTGGCGCGCAGCCTGATACAGCTGCTCGCTGAAGCGCGGCGGCACATAGCGGTCATCAGTGCCGTGCACCACCAGCAGCGGCATGCCGATCTGGTCGATCTTCTCCAGCGAATCGAACTTCTGCGACAGCAGCCAGCGCACCGGCAGCGTGGTGTCGGACACGGCTGTCGCCACGTCGGCCAGCGAGGTGAAGGTCGACTCGATGATCAGCGCGCGCGCCTCGGCCGGTACGTTGTCGCGCTCGGCCTGCTGCCCGAGTTCGGCGGCCAGGTCGACAGCCACCGCGCCGCCGAGGGAATGCCCATAGATGAAGCGCTTGCCGGCGTCCGGCTGCAGCGTCTTCAGGCGCTCCCAGCCGATGCGCGCGTCGGCATAGACGCTGCGTTCCGACGGCAGATCGCCAAGGCTCTGGCCGAAGCCGCGGTAGTCGATGGCCAGCACCGAGAAGCCCAGCGCGCGCAGCTGTTCCAGACGAAAAAGGTGGCCGGTGAGGTTCCAGCGCACGCCGTGCAGGTAGAGCAGGGCGGGCGCATCGGCGTCGGCGGCCGGCCACCACCAGGCATGAATGTTCTGTTCGTCACCGAACGCGGAATCGGTCAGCTGCAGCTCCTCGACGCCACGCGGTAGGCCGCTGAACCAGGACGCGGTGCCCGGTTCGATACGGAACACCAGCTCACGCTCTTTCTGTTCGAGCACCGAACAGCCGACCGGCAGGCCAACGGTGAACAGGGTAATCAGCAGCAGGCAGAGCCGCCGGGCTTTGCTGCGGAACAGGAAGAAATGCTGCAAGGTCAGGGTCTCGAAATCAGGAATCGTAGATAGGACCCGCTTGCCGAATGATCTGCAAGGCGGGCCATCGCTTCACTGATTACTGCATGTTGCGCGCCATTGTCGTCACGAGCGGACGGCCGGCTTCGGCCTCAGGAGCAGCAGGTCGCCTGCCCGGCATCGGCGTCCTGTACCGCGCGCTCGATCTTCCAGGCCCAGGCGAACACCAGCAGACCGCCAACGGCGGTGGCGGCGCCGATATAGCCTGTGGATGTCCAGCCGAAACCGGCGGTGATCGCCAGCCCGCCCAGCCACGGACCAAGGGCGTTGGCGATGTTGAAGGCGGCATGATTGGACGCCGCGGCGAGGGTCTGCGCATCTGCGGCGACATCCATCAGGTGGGTCTGCAGCGCGGGCGACAGCGACACCATCGTGCCCACCGCGAATACCGCCGGAAAGATCGTCCACACCGAGTGCGCTGCCAGCGGGAATACCAGCAGCACCAGCGCGCTCCACAGTAGCAGCCAGGCGACCGCCTTGAAGCGCAGCCGATCGAACAGCCAGCCGCCGACCAGATTGCCGACAATGCCGCCAAGGCCGAACGCGGCGAGGGCAAACGGAATCCAGCCGGCGCTAACGCCGGTGACGTTCAGCAACGTCGGCGCCATGTAGCTGAACACACAGAACATGCCGGCGAAGCCGATCGAGCTGATCGCCAGCGCCAGCCAGACCTGCGGCCGATTGAACGCGCGGATTTCGTGCAGCGGGCTGTTGCGCGGTTCGTTGCGGTTCGGCGGCAGGAACAGCGCCACCAGCAGCACCGTCAGCAGGGCGATGGCACCAACCAGGGCGAACGCATAGCGCCAGCTCGCCCATTGCCCGAGCCAGGTGGCCAGCGGGTTGCCGATCAGGATTGCCACGGTCAGCCCCATCAGCACGCGGGCGACGGCCTGGGCGCGTTTGTCCGGCGGCACCATGGAAGCAGCCACCAGCATCGCCACGCCGAAATAGGCACCGTGGGGCAGGCCGGTGACGAAGCGAAAGATCATCAGCGTCGAGTAATCCGGCGCCAGGGCGCTGGCAAAGTTGCCCAAGGCGAAGAAACCCATCAGCAACAGCAGCAGGTGCCTGCGGAACAGCCGTGAGCCGAGGATCGCCAGTAACGGTGCGCCCACCACCACGCCCAGAGCGTAGGTGCTGATCACGTTGCCGACCTGGGGTTCGCTGATGCCCAGCCCCTCGGCCACGTTCGGCATCAGGCCCATGATGGCGAACTCACCGGTGCCGATGGCGAAGCCACCCATGGCCAGCGCCAGCTCGAGCAGCAATACGGCGCGGGCGGAAAGGGGCGGAGTCGCTGTGGTGGCTGGCGCCGTCATGGTTACCTCGTCGCGTCGAAAAGGGGCGGCATTATTCACGCTGGTTCGCGCAGGTAAAGCCCTACCGCCAAAGAAGGAGATGCACTGGGTGTTTGGGAGTGCTTCAGCCCGCGGGAGTTCGCCCGTCCCGAACGGAAATTCACGGCGCCTGCCGCAGCCAAAAGGCCCATCCGGATGGATGGTCGACTGGCGCCGTTTTCCTGGCTCCCGTTCTTGATCGTGGTCACGGTGACCGCCCGGTCGGCTCCGTATTTTGCGCGGCAACTCCCGCGCGTTCGGTTGCCACTCTCAGTCTGGCTTTAGCCAGGCGCCGCGTCCGGAGTGCCACGACGTCGAGCGGCGCCGTGCAGTGCCACGTCACGTCAGGACATGTCCCATGAAATTGCTGTTTTCCCCCGCCGAACTGTTGATGAACCGGCTCAGCTATCCGATCAAGTTCGGTGTGCTGGGGCTGCTGGTCTTCCTTGCCTTCGCCAGCCTGATGCTGACCCTCGCCGGCCAGCTCAACCGCACCATCGAGCGAGCGGAGAGCGAGCTGGTCGCCACAGCGCTGGCGCGCCCCTTGTCGAGCCTGATTGAGCTGACCCAGCAGCATCGCGGCGTGTCCGCCATGCTGCTCGGCGGCAACACGGACATGGCGGATCGGCGCTCCGCCCTGCAAACCCGTGTCGATACCGCGCTGGTCGAGATGAGCCAGGCACTGGCCGAGGACAAGCGCGGCACGCGCGAGTGGCAGGCGATCGGTCGAGACTGGGATGGCATCAAGCGGGCCGTGCAGAGCTGGTCCCAGCCGCAAAGCTATGACGCGCACACCGCGCTGATCGCCCAACTACTGGACTTCCAGACCCAGGTGGCGGACGCCTACGGCCTGACCTTCGATCCCGAGCCGCAGACCTATTACCTGATGACCACCGCGGTTAGCCGCATGCCGTTTCTGATCGAGCGGCTGGGCCGCCTGCGCGGTAGTGCGTCGGCGATACTGGCCAGGGGCGAGATGAGCGAGCCGCAACGCACTGCGCTGATTGTGCTGACCGAGCAAATCAAGTCGGCGACCCAGGACATGGAGCGCAGTATCGACAAGGTGGTTGCCGAGCGGCCGGAACTCCAGCCGCCGTTGAGCCGCGCCGTCGCCACCATGCGCGAACGTGGCCAGGTGATCGATGCGGTGGTGCAGGACATGGTGGTGCGTGCTGACTTCAGCAGCACCTCGTCAGCGCAGTTCTTCGACATGACCACCGAAGCGATCAGCATCGGCTATGCGCAGATGCGCGACGTGCTGCTGCCAAGCCTGGACGGCCTGCTCGAACAGCGTATCGAGGACGCCCGACAGGTGCTGCTCGGCAACCTGACCGTGCTGCTGGTGGTGCTGGCGGTGATCGGCTATCTCTCGGTGGGTGCCTATCTGTCGGTGATGGCCAGCATCCGCAGCCTGCGCGCCGGCAGCGAGCGGCTCGCCGCTGGCGATCTAACAACCCATATCGATCTGGCTGCGCGCGACGAGCTGCGCTTCGTTGCCGGCAGCTTCAACGACATGGCTGACGCCATGCGCGGGCTGATCGGCAGCATCAAGAACAATTCCGACCATGTCGCTGACTCGGCGCGCAGCCTGGTTACCGCCTCGGGGCAGATCCATGTCGCCTCGCAGTGCCAGAGCGACGCCGCATCGAGCATGGCGGCGGCGGTCGAAGAAATGACCGTCGGCATCGAGAGCATCGCGCGCAACGCGGGCGAGGCCGATGCACTGGCGCATCGCTCTGGCGAACTGTCGCGTCAGGGCGGTGAGATCGTCGCCGCGGTGGTCGATGAAATCAGCCAGATCGCCGTATCGGTGGGCGACTCGGCGCGTACTGTGGCCGAGCTGGGCGAACGCTCCGGGCAGATCTCGGCCATCGTCGGGGTGATCGGTGACATCGCCGCACAGACCAATCTGCTGGCGCTGAATGCGGCGATCGAAGCGGCGCGGGCCGGTGACCAGGGGCGCGGCTTCGCCGTGGTGGCCGATGAGGTGCGCAAGCTGGCCGAGCGTACCGCCAATTCCACCAAGGAGATCGCGCAGATGGTTGCGGCCATCCAGCAAGGCACAGAGGGCGCGGTACATGGCATGGAGCAGGGTGTGGTGCGAGTCAATGAGGGCGTCGCACGCGCGCAGCGGGCCGGCGAGGCCATGGGTGGCATTCGCGAGGCGGCCAATCAGGTGCTGTCCACCGTGGCGGAGATCTCCAATGCCTTGCGCGAGCAGAGCGCGGCGTCCGCCGAGATCGCCCAGCAGGTGACCACCATTGCGCGCATGGCCGAGGAGAACGGTGAGGCGGTAGGCAGCAATCACCACACTGCCAGCCGCCTCAGCGACCTTGCTGGCACCCTGCTGGACAACGTCAGCCGCTTCAAGGCGAGTTGAGCACGTGTGCAGCGACGGCGCCACGTGGCGCCGTCGGCCTTAACGCCAGGCGGTCACAGCAGCTCTATGCCGAAGGGGCGCATGAGCAGCGCGAACAGCCCGAAACAGACGACCGTGATGCCTGCGCTGGCCAGCAGTGCCAGCCAGAACCCCAGCCGTGGCAGCAGCAGCGGAAACGCCAGGAACATCGGCAGGGTCGGCAGGACATACCAGAAGGTATGCCAGGCGTGGTTGGCGATCTTCTCCGGCGATTGCTTCTCCAGGTACAGCCAGATCAGCGTGAGGAGGGTGATGAGCGGCAGCGCGGCAATGAAGCCGCCGAGCTTGTCGCTACGCTTGGCCACCTCCGATACCAGCACGACCATGGCAGCGGTCAGCGCGTATTTGGTGATGATCCAGGACATGGGTTTCTCCCGTACGAGCCGCAGCCCTGGCCGAGTTTGGCCAGTGCTGCGGTGGTTACGCCGAACACGAAACTCAGAACACCTGTTCGATGGTGATGTATTCGCCATCGGTGCGCAGGGTGAGTTTCACCGTCTCGTTGGTGCGGTTTCGCCAGAACCAGCCGTGCTTGCCGTCGAACGCGGCGACCAGTTCACCCTGCAGCTCAGGCGCATTCTTGCCCTTGCCATAGCCATGGTAGAAGCCCTTCGGTGCCTTGTAGGGATCGCCGTGGGTGTCGTAGTTGAGGCGCCCGCCATTGGCCGTCCAGTGGAAATTCGCCTTGGCGCCTTCCTTCATTTCCAGCTTGATCTCGGTGGCCTGGTTGGGCTTGAGTGTCAGGTTCACCTCGTGCTGCTGGGTGGCGACTTTTGGTGGCTCCGGTTGCGCAGGCGTTGGCGCCGCCGCCGGGGCTGGCTCGGCCTGTGCCGCCACCGGTTCATCCTTGTCCGGCTTAGTTGCGGCAGGTTCGGCTGGAGCGGCTTCGGCCGGCGGCTGCGCTTCGGTCGCGGCTTCCTCGGCCAGGGTCTGCTTCAGTTCGCCCATCTGGGTCAGGCCCAGCAGTCGGCCGGCACCGGTCGGGTCGATGGCGTACTCGGCGGGCATCACCACGGTTACCAGCAGCACGCCGGCGGCGATCAGGGCGATGAGGGTGGAGCGCAGCAGCTGGCTGCTGCTGGGCAGCTCGCTCAGATCGGGACGTTGGTTGTTGTACATGGGGCAAATTCCTTACGAAGACAGGGCCAGGCCGGTGAGCTGGTAGCCCATCAGCAGGAAACCGGCGCTCATCATGGCGACGTTGGCGGTGTAGGCGTGGCGCCAGAAGCCGGCGGTGCGCCGCCAGTAGCCCATGGCAATGAGGATGGCGCTCAGCGCCAGCAGCTGGCCGACCTCGACGCCGACGTTGAAGGCGATCAGGTTGGCGATCAGGCCATCGGCGGCAATCTCGTATTCGAGAATCTTGGTCGCCAGGCCGAAGCCATGGATCAGGCCGAACACCAGCGTCGCGGCGCGGGTATCGGGCTGATAGCCGAACCAGCGTTGAAAGGCGCCGAGGTTGTCCAGTGCCTTGTAGACGACCGAGAAACCGATGATGGCGTCGATCAGATAGGCGCTGACGCTGATCTCCATCAGCACGCCGAGCAGCAGGGTGACCGAGTGGCCTACTGCGAACAGGGTGACGTAGAGCCCGACGTCCTTGAGTCGGTAGAGGAAGAAGATCACCCCGAAAAGGAACAGCAGGTGGTCGTAGCCGGTGATCATGTGCTTGGCGCCGAGGTAGACGAACGGCAGCAGCATCACGCCGGAGCTTTCCTGGATGAAGCCCTTGTCGCCTTCGGCCACGCCATGGGCGAGTGCGTCGGGCACGAGGAAGAACAGCAGCATGCCGAAAACCGGCAGCAGCGAGTGGCGCAGGCGTGCGTAAAACGCAGCGAGCCCGCGCAGGGATTGCGAATGCATGGAATGGTCCTGAGCTGGTGAAAAGAGGTCGCCTGAGGCGACCGCGGTCGCAGCAGGATCAGGCGCGAGGTGGGCGCTCGATGCGTGACACCGGCCCTTCAGGCAGCGCGCGCCGTGGCCAGGCTGGCAGGTCCGCGCGCTCGGGTTGCGCAGACAGGCTGAGCAGAAGCATGGGGTGGGGTGTTTCGTGGATGTGATCGCCAAGCACATGCACGTGTTGCAGCTGGCACAGCGTGCAGTTGCCGGGCTGCCATTCATGGCTGGGAGCGTGATGATGGTGATCGTCGTGCCAGTGGGCGTCAGCACCGTGCTGAGCCCCGCCGTTCAGCCACGACAGCGCATGGCCGCCCCAGCCCATCAGCATGGCGATGAGCAGTGCGGATACCAGAGGGGTCTTGAGGCGTTGGCGGATCATCAGCGATCTCGTGTTGCAGGCGTCGCACGCAAAGCAGGGTATGCCGTTTCGCCTGACACCGCGCGCTGCGCATCGTCAGGTCGACGCGATTCTGGCAGCCATCGTCGGATCTGTCTGCGTGTACTGCCATTGCTCAATGGGCTAATTTCCCTTCCGCCTTGGTAGTAGTCTGAGTGCCCACGGACGCTGGGCACCGGTGCCACTGTGGCTGCTCATAGCGGCCAGATCCAGAGAATCGCCGGTACGGCGCAGAGCACCACCAGAATCGACAGCGGCAGGCCCAGCCGCCAGTAGTCGCCGAAGCGGTAGCCGCCCGGTGCCATCACCAGCGTGTTTGACTGATGCCCGATGGGCGTCAGGAAGGCACAGGAGGCACCGATCGCCACGGCCATCAGGAACGGATCAGCCGAGACGTCCATCCCACGTGCCAGGCTGATCGCCACGGGTGCGGCGAGCACTGCCGCCGCGGCGTTGTTGACCACGTTGGAGATCAGCATCACTGCCACCATCAGCAGCGCCAGTGTCGCCGCCGCTGGCAACGACTGGCCCAGTTCCAGCAGGGTTTCGGCAATCAACTGCGAGCCTCCGCTGCTTTCCAGCGCCTCGCCGACCGGCAGCATCGCCGCGACCAGCACGATGACCGGCATGTCGATGCTGTCGTAAATGCGGCCCACGGGAATCAGCCCGACCAGGATCATCACCAGCGCGCCGGTGACCAGCGCGGTGGCTGCCGGCACCAGGCCGAAGGCAATACAGGCCAGCGTGATGGCGAAGATGGCACTGGCCAGCAGCACGTTACGCGGTGTGGTGATGCTCAGCCCGCGGGACGCCAGCGGCAGGCATCCCAGGCTGTTCAGGCTCGACTGCAGCGCGTCCTCGCGGGCTTGCAACAGCAGGATGTCGCCGCTAGCAAAGCGAATCTTGCCGAGGCGCTGGCGCAGCCGCTGCCCCTGGCGGGCTACGGCCAGCACGTTGACGCCGTGGCGCTCGCGCAGGTCGAGGCCGCTGGCGGTCGTGCCCACCAGTATCGAGCCGGGGGAGACGATGGCTTCGGCCAGGGTCAGCTCACCGTGCCGGCTCTTGTGATTCTTTTCGGTCCTCTCGTCTTCGAGCGCCTGTTCGGCGGCCTTCTGCTCGTTCTGTGCCTTGTCCTCCTGCTCGTCAACATTGGCCGCCAGCTCGACGCCGGTGACGTCGAGCAGCGCCTTGAGACTGTCCGAATCCGCTTCCACCAGCAGGATGTCGCCCTCGCGCAGCACCTCGTAGGTGGACGGCATGCGCTGGCGCTCGTCGCCGCGCACCAGGGCGATCACCTGCACATCGGCTTCGTCCTTCACTGCGTTGATCAGCGCGTGCAGGGTGCGCCCGGCGTACTTGCAGCTTTCCGGCACTCGCACTTCGGTGAGGTAGGCGCTGATCTCGAACAGGTCGCCATTGCCGTCCTGCTCCTGCCGCCGTGGCACCAGCCGCCAGCCAAGCAGGGCGATAAACAGCACGCCGGCGACCGTCACCGCCGCACCTACCGGCAAGAAGGCGAACATGCCGAAGGGCGCTTCGCCAGCCTCGGCTCGATAGCCGGCGATGATCAGGTTCGGCGGGGTGCCGATCAGCGTCAGGGTGCCGCCGAGCAGCGAGCCGAACGCCAGCGGCATCAGCAGATACGAGGGTGAGCGGCCGCTCTGCCGCGACATCCAGATCGCCACCGGCATGAACAGCGCCAGCGCGCCGACGTTGTTCATGAAGCCCGAGCTGAGCGCGACGATCCCGGTCAGCGCGGCGACCTGTGCCCACGGGCGCTCGCCGACCTGCATCAGCCGCCGCGCGACCGAGTCCACCACGCCGGCGTTGAGCAGCCCCCGGCTGAGAACCAGCACCGCGGCCACCGAGATCACGGCGGGATGGCCGATGCCGGAGAACACCTCGTCCGCCGGCACGACGCCGGTCAGTGCGCAGGCGAGCAGCGCGCCGAGGGCGACCAGGTCGTAACGCCAGCGATTCCAGACGAACAGCACCAGCGTTGCCGCCAGTACGCCAAAGACGATCAGCTGTTCGCCGGTCATGTACTTTTCTCCAAGCCGCCAGGAACCCGCAGCGCGTCGGCGCCTTGGTTCGGGGCGGTAATGCCAGTGGAAACCAGGATGAGGTATTGCGCTGCAGGCCACCTGGCTGCAGGGGTAATGCGGCTGTCATAAACAGACTGCGGTCGCTGCGCAAAGGTGCCGGCAGGTTATGGCAAAAATGTGCGCTGCGGGGCAAGGTGAGCGCATAACAATTCGAAAGGTCGTTGCCATGCCCGAGTCCGTTTCCCTGCGCTGCATAGATGGCTACACCCTCGCCGCGCAGTTGTGGCGACCCGCCGGTGTCGAGCGCGGCGCGGTGATCATCAGCTGCGCCACCGGGGTGCTGTCGCGCTATTACGCACGCTACGCGAGCTTTCTCACTGAGTACGGCTTTACTGCACTGACCTACGACTTTCGCGGCATCGGTGGCTCACGACCGCAGCGCCTGCGCGACATGCGGATGCGCTGGCGCGACTGGGGTGAATACGACTTCGATGCCGCGGTGCGCTATATGCGTGAGCGTGATCCGCAAGGGTTGCTGGTTGCAGTGGGGCATAGCGCCGGTGGCTTCATGCCGGGCTTTGCCGCTGCTGCAAGTCAGGTGGACCGCTACCTCAACGTGGCCGGGCAGTACGCCTACTGGCGCGACTACGCCGCTGATCAGCGCCTGCGTATGTACGCCAAATGGCACCTGTTCATGCCCGCGGTTACCCGGCTGGCTGGCTATTTTCCCGGCCGGCGCTTCGGCTGGCTGGAGGATCTGCCGGCGGGCGTCGCGCTGGAGTGGTCCCGGCGCGGCGCGCGCCTGGAAGACAGCTACCCGCCTGACGAACACGAGCTGCTGTTTAGCCGCTTCGCCGCGATTCGCGCGCCGATTCTCGCGGTCAGTACCAGTGACGACGAGTTCGCCACGCCGGCTGCGATGCGTCGGGGCCTAGGCTACTTTTGCAACAGTCCGCGCCAGCTGGTGCAGCTCAACCCGCGTGCGCTGGGCTTCGAGCGCATCGGCCATTTCGGCCTGTTCCATGATCGGCATCGCAACGGTTTCTGGCGCGAGACACTGGAGTGGATCGCCGAGGGCCGCAATCCCTGGCTGGCCGATGCGGTCATCGAGGCGGGTGCAGCGCCGAACAGCGACGCAGCCATTCCCTTCGGCGCGCCGTCGGGCTATAAGCCTGGCCCATGAACAAGACCGCCCTTCAGCAGCAGATCATCGCCACCCTCGAAGCCGACCGTGAGGTCGCCAGGACCGTGCTGGCCGCGACCCACGAGGCCGCCACCCATGCCGAGAGCAAGGCCGAGAACAAGTACGACACCCGTGGCCTGGAAGCGGCCTACCTCGCCGACGGGCAAAGACGACGTCTGCACGAGATCGAGACAGCGCTGGCCGCCTACCGCAACCTGCAGCCGACCATCGGCTCGGACGAGTACGTGCGGGTCGGAGCGCTGCTTTGCCTGGAGCACGATGGCGTCGAACGCTGGTTCTTCCTCGGCCCGGATGCCGCGGGGCTGAAATTGCAGCATGAAGGCCGGGAGATTCTGGTGATCTCGCCGCGTTCGCCGTTGGGGCACGGGCTGCTGGGGCGCCGGATCGGTGACGAAGTGGAGCTGCGGGTCAACGGCCAGCCGCAGTGCTACGAGGTGCTGGAGATTCACTAGGGCAGCTGCTTGTTTCGGGCTGGTCTGGGGTAGGCGCGATTCGCGGTCAAGAACGCTCCCACGCTGCGCCTACCGAGTCCGGAAACGTAACCACCCCCGAGCTGTGGCTCAGTCTGCGGTTGCCGGCTTGCGTCGGCGAGCTGCGGCGCTGCGTTTCTTCTTCCATGGTTTTCCGCCGCGGCCGGCGGCCATCGGCGGGCCGCTGATGGTCATGCGCAGACCGGCGCAACGTTCGACCAGCTTGCTCATCCACGCCGACTGTTTGGCGACGAATTCTTCCAACGGCATCTCGCCGCTCTGCACCATGTCCAGCGCCTGCTCCCAGATCGCCGTAGTCCCGGGATCGGCGATCGGCCGCGGCACGGCATCTATCAGGCTGAACGCCGCCGGCGTCGCTGCCAGCGCCTTGCCCTGGCGAACCAGATAGCCGCGGTCGAGCAGGCCCTGGATGATGCCGGCGCGGGTCGCCTCGGTGCCGATGCCGGTGGTGTCCTTGAGTTTCTGTTTCAACCGCGGGTCATCCACCAGCTTGGCGACGTTCTTCATCGCCTTGATCAGGTCGCCTTCGGTGAAGGGTTTCGGCGGCTGGGTCTGCTGGTCCTTGAGCGTGATCTCGCCCACCGCGTAGTCCTGGCCTTGTTGCAATGCCGGAAGGCTCTGCGGCGCGGCTGCTTCGCGATTGCCCCGTGCCGGCGCCAGCGCTTCGGGCATGGCGCGTTTCCAGCCCGGTTCGACGATGCGCTTGCCCACCGCCCGCAGCGCCTGGCCGGCGCAGTCGAAGTCAGCCTGGGTGCGGTCGTACTCGTGGTTGGGCAGGAACTGCGCCAGGTAGCGCGCGCGGATCAACTCATACACCGCGCGCGGGCGCCCGGCCAGGCGTTCCAGACCACGCGCCGCGGCGGTGGGGATGATGCCGTGGTGGGCGCCGACCTTGGCGTCGTTCCAGGCCCGCGAGCGGCGCGACAGGTCCAGATGCGGCTGCAGCGCCGCGAGCGTCGGGTCGGCTTGAGTCAGCGCAGCGACGATGGCCCGCGCCTCGCCGTGCTGGCTCAGCGGCAGGTAGCCGCAATCGCTGCGTGGGTAGGTGATCAGCTTGTGGGTTTCGTACAGCGCCTGGGCGATGTCGAGGGTTTCCTGGGCGCCGAGGCCGAGCTTCTTCGAGCAGACTTCCTGCAGCGTGCCGAGATCGAACGGCAAGGGTGCGGCCTCGCGCTGGCGCTCGGTCTTGAGCTTCAGCAGGCGAGCGCTGGCGGCGTTGCGCATGGCGTCCGCAGCCTGCTGCGCACGAGCCTGATCGAGGCAGCGGCCCTGGTCATCGCAATGGTCGTCCGGCGCCTGCCATTGCGCGGTGAACGCGGTGCCATCGGCGAGCAGCTGCACATCGATGGCCCAGAACGGCACCGGGATGAAGTCGACGATGCTGCGGTCGCGGTCCACTACCAGACGCAGCGTTGGCGTCTGCACGCGGCCCACCGGCAGCACGCCCTGGTAGCCGGACTGGCGGCCGAGCAGGGTGAACAGCCGGCTCATGTTCATGCCGATCAGCCAGTCGGCACGCGAGCGGCCGAGGGCGGCATGGTAGAGATTGAAAGTCTCGGCGCCTGGCTTGAGCGCGGCCAGCGCCTTGCGGATCGAGGCATCGTCCAGGGCCGACAGCCAAAGCCGGCGGATCGGCCCGCGATAGCGGCAGTGCTCGACCAGTTCGCGGGCGATCATCTCGCCTTCGCGGTCGGCGTCGGTGGCGATCACCAGTTCGCTGCATTCGCCGAGCAGGCGCTTGACTGCCTTGAACTGGCTGGCAGTCTTCGGCTTGACCAGCATCTTCCAGCGCTCCGGCACGATCGGCAGGTCGGCCAGCACCCAGCGCTTGTAGCGCGGGTCATAGGCATCCGGCGGGGCGGTTTCCAGCAGATGGCCGATGCACCAGGTCACCGTCACCCCGGCGCCCTGCAGGCAACCGTCGCCACGCCGGTTGGCGCCGAGCACCTTGGCGATGTCGCGGGCCTGGGAAGGTTTTTCGCAGAGATAGAGTTGCATGGAGGCTGTGGCGGCAGCGGTCGATGGCGCGAAGCATGTGCACAAACGGCGCTTCAGGCAATCTTTATCTGTATGTGCATACAGTTGTTGTGCGCCGATACCGGTCGTTCTTGAGCATGATCAAGTCTGGCGGCGGCGAGGAGGCTTAGCCTGTGGCCACTGCAACAACGCCAGAAAAGGCACGCGCAATGGCCAAGAAATTTCCCCTCGAACCTTCCCACCCCGAACGTGTGTGCTGGGGCTGCGACCGCTATTGCCCGGCAACTTCGATGGCCTGTGGCAACGGCGCGGGCCGCACCCAGCATCCGGCGGAAATGTTCGGTGAGGACTGGTATCTGGACGAATGCTGGGGCATCGACCCGGAGCTGATCGCCAAGACCCGCAAGGAGTCGTCGACCTGATGCTGCGCTAGGCGCGATCGGCGAAACGCTGCACCACCACACTGCCGATGATGTCGCCCTCGACGTTGACCGCCGTGCGCACCGTGTCCAGCAGGCGGTCGATCGGCAGCAGGATCGCCACCGCTTCGGCCGGTAGGCCGACCGCCTGCAACACCATCACCATGGTCACCATGCCGGCGCTGGGAATTCCCGGGGCGCCGGTCGAGGCGATCATCGCGGTGAAGAACACCACCGCCTGCTGAGCCAGGCTCAACTCGATACCCATCAGATTGGCGACGAACAGCGCAGCTGCCGCTTCGTAGAGTGCTGTGCCGTCCATGTTCATGGTCGCGCCCAGCGGCAGCACGAAGCCGGCGATGCCCGGGCGCACCTTGAGGTTGTCCTCCGCGCAACGCAGGGAGATCGGCAATGTCGCCGCACTGGAGCTGGTGGCAAACGCCGTGATCAGCGCCTCGCGGGTTCCACGGAAAAACCACAGCGGCGACTTGCCGGTCGTGAGGAAGAGAATGCCTGGCAGCACCACGATGCCGTGAAACAGCGTGGTGGCGAACACAAGCACGATGAAGCCGCCGACGGCGCTGAGCAGCGCCACATCCTGCTCGGCCACCAGCTTGATCAGCAGCGCGAGGATGCCCAGCGGCGCCAGGCGCATGATCCAGCTGATGATGCGCATCATCAGCTCGAGAAATTCCTGCAGCACCACGAGGATATTGCGGTAGCGGTCGCCCCCGGCCACCAGCGCGATGCCGATGAACATGGCGAACACCACGACGGCCAGGATGCTGCCGTTGGCCAGCGCGGCGAAGGGGTTCTGGAACAGGTTGGCGAAGAAGTGCAGGAAGAACTCCGGCAGCGTCAGCTGACGCGCCTCGAAGTCGTTCATCGCCTCGGCGAACAGATCCAGCGACAGCCCCGCGCCCGGCTTGAAGATGTTCGCCGCGACCAGCGCCACCAGCATCGCCGCACTGGTTGTGAGGGTGAAGTAGACCAGGGCGCCGCCCCACACCCGGTGCACCTGATGGTGCGCCTGCAGATTGGCCACGCCGACCACGATGGAGGTGAAGATCAGCGGGATCAGCACCATCTTCAGCAGGCCGATGAAGATGCTCCCGGCCAGGGTGCTTGCATAGAGCACGCCCTCGCGTACGGGCGCGTCGGTCGGCAGTGTACCGGTCAGCCAGCCGATGGCGACACCCAGGCAGGCCGCGACGAGAATCTGCAGGTTGAGACTGGGCAAAGGGGTGGCTCCTCGGAATCGGTAGCGGTGGCGCTAAGCAAAAGAATGAACGCTGCGGCAAAAGTTCGCATCGCGCGGGGCGCAATCATACAGACGCAACGCAACCGACGTGCCAATGACCTGGCGTCGGCCGGCCGCTGACAAAAGCCACGCAGCTGGGTTTTCATGACCGGGCAGGTAGAAGAGGCGCGAGTCATGAGCGATCAGGACATCGAACAACGCATCGCCCGCGACATCGCCAGATGGCAGCGCGGCGTGCAGGAAAAAGGCGAACCGCTGGTGGTGGACGAAGGCTGGCTGCAGACGCCACCGGGCCTGCGCCTGCCGTTCTCGGTGCTGAAGAGCGCCGGGGTGCCGCCACGGGAAGTGGAATTGCTGGCGCAGCGTGCCGCGTTGCGCGAACGGCTGGAGGCCGGCAGCGATACGCAGCAGCGCGCACGGCTGGAGCGCGAGCTGAGCGAGCTGGAGCAGCACATCGCCTTCCGGCTGGAGGCGTTGCAGCGCCTGGGCCGCGGTTGAGCGCTGGTGACTGGTGTTCGCACGGCGCTGGAGTAGCATGCGCATTCGGTCAATTCCTAAGGGGAGAAGCACGTGGCTACAGCACGAATCGGATTTCTGCCGGCGGCGTTGATCGCCGCGGCAGTGGCCTTCGCCGGCTGGTCGGTGGGGCAGGGCGTGGAGCGTTTCCGCATGGCCGACCGCACGGTGACGGTCAAGGGCCTGGCGGAGATGGACGTGAAGAGCGACTTTGCGGTTTGGACGCTGGGCTTTCGCCGTGGTGGCGATCAGTTCGCCGAAGTGCAGAAGGGGCTGAGCGAGGATCGCCAGCTGGTGCTGGATTTCCTCCGCGAGCAGGGCTTCACCGACGCGGAGATCGAAGTGCGACCGTTGCAGGTCCAGGATCTGCTGGCGCGTGAATGGGCCTCGCGTGATGTGGCGCTGCGCTTCAATGGCCAGGGTCAGGTGCTGGTCAAGTCAGAGCGCGTCGACGCGGTGGGCAAGGCGGCCAATGCCATCGATCCGCTGATCTTGGCCGGTGTTCAGCTGGATACCGAGATGAACGGCTTTGCCGGGCCGCGTTATCAGTTGCGTGGGTTCAATGAGCTCAAGCCGCAGCTGCTGGAAGCCGCCACCAGCAATGCCCGTGAGCAGGCGACGCGTTTTGCCGAGGATGCCGGTGCCACGCTGGGGCGCTTGAAGAATGCCAACCAGGGTGTGATTCGGGTTATCGATGACGATGGCAGTGATATGGACAGTGGGCGGACCGTGGGGAAACGGCTGCGGGTGGTGAGTACGTTTGAGTACACGTTGGATTGATATGGGGCTGAGTCTCTGAATGTCGCGCCAACCGCCTGCCAAGGCGGATCAACCGCACTGTCCAAGTGCTTTTAAGCCCGGTAGCCCATGGCTTAAAGGTTAGACAGTGAGCCGATTAGCCGGCATTATCGGCTCACCAAATGAGCCGAATAAGCCCGTTAATCGGCTCACAGAGGAGCCAGCCCTCATGAATGACCCGCTCTGGATCTGGCAGCAGCCCGATTGGCCGCACTTTAGCTGGCAAGCCGACGCACTTGCTCCGCTGCTGCGTACCTGCAGCCAGGCTCTGGGGCGCTTGCTCGGGATGCTCGGTGCCGTGGGCAGTGACACGGAGGTGCAGAGCAGCCTGGATGCCATGCTGCAGAACATCGTCACCTCATCAGCCATCGAGGGTGAGCAGCTGGATGTCGGCTCCGTGCGCTCGTCACTGGCGCGGCGCCTGGGGCTGAACGAAGAAGGCCGCATCACCTCGCGTTCCGAAGGCCTGGCGGAACTGCTGCTTGATGCCACCCGCGCGTATCAGCAGCCGCTCGATCTGCAGAGGCTGTTCACCTGGCATGGCTGGTTGTTCCCCAGCGATGGTGACTTACTGGCCCGCCCGTTACGCATCGGTATGCTGCGCGGCGAGGAGCCCATGCAGGTAGTTTCCGGGAGACTCGACCGCCCTACCGTGCATTTCGAAGCGCCACCCCGCGCCGGGCTGGAAGAACAACTGGACGGCTTCCTTGCCTGGTTCGAGAGCAGCCGCCGCGATGCAGGCCTCGACCCATTTCTACGAGCCGGCATTGCGCACTTCTGGTTCGTCACCCTGCACCCCTTCGATGACGGCAACGGCCGCCTTACGCGCGCCATCACCGACCTGGCACTGGCTCAGGGAGAACAGCAGACCATCCGCTTTTACGCCATGTCGGCTAGCATCCTCGATGACCGCGCCGACTATTACCGCATCCTCGAAGCGAGCCAGAAAGGCACGCTGGATATCACCGCCTGGTTGCAATGGTTCCTTGCCACGCTGCTCAAGAGCTTGGAACAGGCCCTTGCTCGTATCGACCGCGTGCTGGTCAAGGCACGTTTCTGGCAGGCTCACCGTAGCCAAACCCTGTCTGCCGAGCAGATCAAAGTGCTTAACCGCCTGCTCGATGGCGGCGAGAGAGGTTTCGAGAACGGCATCAGTGCCGCTCAATACCAGGCCGTGGCAAAGGTCTCGAAAGCCACCGCCACGCGCCATCTGAGCGACCTTGTCGAGAAGGGTTGCCTGGCCAGGCTCCCGGGCGGCGGACGCAGCACGCGCTACCAGATACAGCACTCGGCACACGCTTGAAAAAGTGAGTCGCCCAACAGCGCGAAACCAGGCTTTCATCAACTCCTTGGATAGCCCTGGTTCCGCGTAGTCAACCGTCCCGAAAAGAACCTCAATGCCCCGGCTGCCAGGGCTGCCCCAGCGACACCGGCGCGTACAACCGCGTACGGATCGCGTCCCGCGACAGCAGCACCAGCACCAGAATGGTCGCCACATACGGCAGCATCGCCAGCAGGTTGCCGGGGATCGCCAGGCCGAGGCCCTGCGCCACCAGGTGCAGGATGCTGGCCAGGCCGAACAGGTAGGCGCCGAGCAGGACGCGGCTCACCCGCCAGCTGGCGAACACCACCAGGGCCAGGGCGATCCAGCCGCGGCCAGCGGTCATGTTTTCCGCCCACATCGGCGTGTATGCGAGCGACATGTAGCCGCCGGCAAGCCCTGCCATTCCGCCGCCGAACATCACCGCCAGGGTGCGCACGCGCAGTACCGGCAGGCCCATGGCGCTGGCGGCGTTGGGGTTTTCGCCGACGGCCTGGATGATCAGGCCGATGCGGCTTTTCAGCAGTACCCAGGCCACCAGGGCGAACAGCCCGAAGGACAGGTACACCAGCAGATCCTGGGCGAACAGCATGCGACCGATCACGGGGATTTCACTGAGCAGCGGAATGGCGATCGGCTCGAAGCCGGCCAGCGGCTTGCCGACCCAGCTGGCACCGACGAAGGACGACAGGCCGACGCCGAAGATGGTCAGCGCCAGGCCGGTGGCGACCTGATTGGCGTTGAAGCCCAGGGCCACCATGGCGAACAGCAGCGAGAGCAGCACACCGGCCAGGCAGGCGAACAGCACGCCCAGCCAGAGGTTGCCGCTGGCGAAGGCGACGATGAAACCGATCACCGCGCCGAACAGCATCATGCCCTCCTGGCCGAGGTTGAGTACGCCGGTCTTCTCGCACACCAGCTCGCCGAGGGCGACCAGCAGCAGCGGCGTGCCGGTGCGGATCATGGCGTAGAAGATATTGGTCAGCAGATCCATGTCCATCGGTCAGGCCTCGAACTTCAAGCGGCAAGCAGCGGGTGAAAAGGGCAGTAGCGCAGTGCGGACGATCATGTGGCCGGCTCCTCTTTAGCGCTGACGAGCGCCGGTTTGCGCGCCCACAGCTTCAGGCGCGGGCGATAGAGGATCAGTACGTCGCAGGCGAGCAGGAAGAACAGCACCATGCCCTGGAACAGCTGAGTGATGGATTGCGGCAGGTTGGCGGCCATCTGCGCGTTCTCGCCACCGAGGTAGAGCAGCGCCATCAGCAGACTGGCGAAGACGATACCGATGGGGTTCAGGCGACCGAGGAAGGCCACGGTGATCGCCGCGTAGCCATAGCCCGGTGAAACTTGCGGCACCAGTTGGCCGATTGGTCCGGTGACTTCGGCGACGCCGGCCAGACCGGCCAGGCCGCCGCTGATCAGCAGGGCGATCCACACCAGCTTCTTGTCGCGGAAACCGACAAAGCCGGCGGCGCGCTTGTCCAGGCCGAGCACCTTGATCTGGAAGCCGAGAAAGCTCTTCTGCAGCAGGACCCAGACCACCACCAGCGCCAGCAGGGCGAAGTAGAAACCGGCATGCACGCGCAGCCCTTCGATCAGCTCGGGCAGCCGCGTGGCGTCGCCGAACATCGCCGACTCGGGGAAGTTGAAGCCTTCCGGGTCTTTCAGCGGGCCGTGCACGGCGAACAGCAGCAGGTTCAGCGCGATGTAGTTGAGCATGATGCTGGTGAGGATTTCGTTGGCGTTGAACGCCGTCTTCAGCCAGGCGCAGAGCCCGGCCCAGGCGGCGCCGCCGAGCGTGCCGAGCAGCAGCGTCAGCACCAGCGCCCAGCGCGAGTCCCAGTCGATGATGTTGACGGCCAGCGCGCTGCCGGCCAGGGCACCGATGAGCAGCTGGCCTTCGGCGCCGATGTTCCAGATGCGAGCGTTGTAGACCACCGCCAGACCCAGCGCGCAGAGCAGGATCGGCAGCGCCTTGACCAGCAGTTCGGAGACGCCGTAGAGATCGCCGAGCGGGTCGACCAGCAGCACCTTGAGGGTTTCCAGCGGCGGATGGCCGAGCAGGGCGAACAGCAGGGCGCCGCTCAGCAGCGTCAGCAGCGCGGCCAGCAATGGCGAGAACCAGAGCATGGCCCGTGAGGCCTCGCCGCGGGGTTGCAGGGATAACAGCATGATGGATTCTCGTCAGGCGGCAGAGGTGGAAACAGGGGTGTCGCTGGTATCGAACTGGCCGGCCATCCAGCGGCCGACTTCGACCGGGCAGGTGCTGGCAGTAGCGCGCTGTGGCGACAGCCTGCCGTCGCTCAGGGCGGCGATGCGGTCGCTGATCTGGAACAGCTCCTCGAGGTCTTCGGAGATCACCAGGATCGCCGCGCCGGCATCGCGCAGTTCGATCAGCGCGCGGTGGATCGCTGCTGCCGCGCCGACGTCCACGCCCCAGGTCGGGTGCGCGGCGATCAGCAGCTTCGGCTGCTGCAGGATCTCGCGCCCGAGGATGAATTTCTGCAGGTTGCCGCCGGACAGACTTGCCGCCGGGGTCTGTGCGTCCGGTGTCTTCACGGCGAAACGCTGAATGACCTGTTCGGCGAAGGCGCGCACCTTGCCGCGGCGGATCATGCCCTGCTCGACCATGCCGGTCTGCTGGAAGGCGGTAAGCAGGCCATTGTCGGCCAGGCTCATGCTCGGCACCGCGCCGTGACCGAGACGCTCGGCCGGCACGAAGGCCATACCGTGGCGACGGCGGGCATCGGGACGCAGGTGGGCGACGTCGTCGCCGAGAAAGCGGATATGCCTCGCCTGTGCGGCCGGCAGACGCTGTTCGCCACTGAGCAGGGCGAGCAGTTCGTCCTGGCCGTTGCCGGCGACTCCCGCGATGCCGACGATCTCCCCGGCGCGCACTTCAAGGTCCACCTCTTCGAGGGACACGCCGAACGGATCGGCGTTGTGCCAGGACAGCCGCTCCACACGCAGGAACGGCGCGCGACCCTCGCTCTTCGGGTATTCGGCTTCCAGCCCCTCGGCATCGCCGACCATCAGCCGCGCCAGTTCCAGGTCCGAGCATTCGGCGGGGATGCATTCACCGGACACGCGACCGGCGCGCAGCACCGTGGCGCTCTGGCACAGCGCGCGCACTTCATTGAGCTTGTGGCTGATGAACAGGATGCTGCAGCCCTCGGCAGCCAGCCGGCGCAGGGTGACGAAGAGCTCGTCGGCCTCCTGCGGGGTGAGCACCGAGGTCGGCTCGTCGAGAATCAGCAGGCGGATGTCCTGCATCAGGCAACGGATGATCTCCACCCGCTGACGCTCGCCGATGGACAGGCTGTGCACCAGCCGTTGCGGCTCCAGCGGCATGCCGTAGCGCTGCGAGACCTCGCGGATCTTCGGCTCCAGCTGCTTTGGCGTACCGGCCTTGGCGCCCAGCGCCAGGGCGATGTTCTCCGCTACCGAGAGCGTCTCGAACAGCGAGAAGTGCTGGAACACCATGCCGATGCCGCGTTCACGGGCCTGGGCCGGGTCGCGCATGGTCACCCGTTCGCCCTGCCAGTGGATTTCGCCGGCGTCCGGCTGGGTGACGCCGTAGATGATCTTCATCAGGGTGCTCTTGCCGGCGCCGTTCTCGCCGAGCAGGGCGTGGATTTCGCCCGGCTGGATCGACAGGTCGATACGGTCGTTGGCCAGGCAGCCTGGGTACTGTTTGGTGATGCCGCAGAGCTGGAGGCGCGCGGTCTGGGATTCGGGCATGGAGGCATCCGCTGGGTTCTTCATGGCCAGGGCTGTAGCAAAAAGCTGGCCAGGCAGTCAGGAAATGAGGTGCGACGCGGCCACGGCAGCTGCGCCACCGGTTGGCCATGCGACGATGTTAGCCGGTGCATCGCTTTGGTGCTTCACTCGATCACACTGTCGTGCCGATGCACCGCCATGGGGCGGGACGACCGCGGGCCGGATGGGCTGCTAAGCTAACCGTCCTTTCCGCTCCCACCGGTTTGCCTGCAATGAACCAGATGGACCTTCATTCCGCCGAGGAAACGATTGCCCAGCGTGCCGCCTTGGCGCGGCTGATCGATGGCCTCGTGCGCGACGACGGCATGCATCCCACCGCCATCGACGATCTCTTCCTGATCCGCTGCAGCGCGCCCAGCGACCTGGTGCACGGGCTGCACAAGCCGGCGCTGTGCATCATCGTGCAAGGCAGCAAGGAGGTGCGCCTGGGTGATGAGCTGTACACCTACGATGCGCTGCATTACCTGGTGGTATCGGTCACCGTGCCGGTGGCCGGGCGCGTGCTGGAGGCCTCGTCTGGCGAGCCGTACCTGTGCATTCGTCTGGATATCGACCCGGCGATGGTCGCCACCCTGGTGGCCGAAAGCGCGCCGTTGAGCCAGCCCGTGGAAGGGGCTGCACGCGGTGTCTATCTGGACCGCATCGATGCGCCGTTGCTGGATGCCACGCTACGTCTGGTGCGACTGCTCGCCAGCCCGCAGGACATCCCGGTGCTGGCACCGCTGGCCATGCGCGAGATCTTCTACCGCCTGCTCTGTGGTCGCCAGGGGCGCCACCTGCACGAGATCGCGGTGCGCGACAGCCAGGGCCATCGCGTCACCCGCGCGATCGAATGGCTGAACCGCAACTACGTCGAGCCGCTGCGCATCGAGGAACTGGCGCAGCGGGTCAATCTCAGCAGCTCGACGCTTCATCACCGTTTCAAGGCGCTCACCTCGATGAGCCCGCTGCAGTACCAGAAGCAGCTGCGCCTGCAGGAGGCGCGGCGGCTGCTGATCGCCGAGGGGCTCGACGTGTCCAGTGCCGGCTACCGGGTCGGCTACGAAAGTCCCTCGCAGTTCAGCCGTGAGTACAGCCGGCTGTTCGGCGCCTCGCCGGTGAAGGATCTTGCGCGGCTGCGCAGCACGGCCTGAGAGCCTGTTTACGATCTGCTGCGCGTCGGCCCTGCTGCGTTAAAAACAGGTTCAGCAAGCCGCTTGCGGCTAACGCGCTTTAGCGCGGCCCGAAGGGCGAACGAAGTGAGTCATGCTCATTTACATCAGTAAACTCCGCGTCCTCGCCTGTTTGATTCGCTGGCGCTCACCCTGCGGGCCAGCCTTCGGCTGTTACTCCCGTTGGTCGTTGCGCCTTGCAGGACTCTAGCTCGCTAGATCGTAGACAGGCTCTAAAATTCAGCGCGACGCCGGGTCCGGCACCTCGCGCAATGCCTGGGCGGCGTCGATGGCGCGGGGAAAGCCGGCCGTCACGGTGGTCAGGTAGACCACCTCCTTCAGCTCCTCACGGCTGACGCCCAGGCGCAGCGCGTAGCCGGCGTGGATCTTCATGTAGGGCAGATTGCCCTGGGCGGCGAAGGCGGCGACCGCAGCCAGCTGGCGGGTGCGGTCATCCAGCTCGCTGCGTCCCCAGACATCGCCCAGCGCATAGCCGGTGATGCCCTCGGCGAGAAACGGATAGTCCTCGCGCAGCGCCTCGAGCACCGGTTGCCCGGCACCGCCGGACAGGTGCTCGATGACCGCCATGCCACGCTCGTGGCGCTCGTTGCCGGCGGCGTCCAGCGAGGCGAGGGTAAGCGAGCCGAACACGGCGAGGTATGCCGCCGCCAGTGTGTTGCCTGTACGAAGGGTCATGGCGGCGTCCTCAGTAGGGGCTGGCGGTGGGGCGCACCACCAGCTCGCTGACGTCGACATCGGCCGGCTGGTCGATGGCATAGGCGATGGCGCGGGCGACGGCGTCGGCCGGAATGGCGATGCGGCGGAACTCGTCCATGGCCGAGCGGGCGGTGTCATCGGAAATGCTCTCGGCCAGTTCCGATTCGGTGACGCCCGGGGACACCAGGGTCACGCGGATATCGCCGCCGACCTCCTGACGCAGGCCTTCGGAGATGGCGCGCACCGCGTACTTGGTGGCGCAGTACACCGCTGCGGTCGGGCTCACCGCGTAGGCGCCGATGGAGGCGATGTTGACGAACTGGCCGGCGCGCTGGCGCTGCATCAGCGGCAGGCCGGCGGCGATGCCGTGCAGCACGCCACGGATGTTCACGTCGATCATGCGGTTCCACTCGTCGACCTTCAGCGCGTCCAGTGGCGAAAGCGGCATCACCCCGGCATTGTTGACTATCACATCGACGCGGCCGAAGCGCTGCTCGGCGAAGTCGACGAAGGCCTGGGTGTTCTCGCGGCTGGTGACGTCCAGCGCGCGGCAGGCGGAGATACCACCGCTTTCGTCGATCTCGGCGACGATTTTTTCCAGCCGATCCAGGCGTCGCGCGCCCAGCACGACGGTTGCGCTCTGGGCCGCCAGCAGGCGCGCCGTGGCTTCGCCGATGCCGCTGCTGGCGCCGGTGATGAGTACGACTTTGCCGTTGATGTTCGACATGGGGTTGTCCTCCGCAGGTTGATTCGGGCGACGTCGGTGACGCCGTGGTTCGAATGTTGCGACGGAGGGCGGTGGCGGCGTTATGGCGATCCTGCCGGGCGCTTGCCTGATTCTGGCGTCGCCTACCAGATGCCTTCGTGCAGGGCAGCAGCCTCGTCTTCCAGCAGCGGCCCGACGACTTCGACTTTGCGCTGGCCGGCCTCGAAGACGATGCGGCAGGGCAGGTCCAGCGTCGGGTTCTCCGGATGGTTTCCAGTGATGTCCTTCAGGCTGCGCTCGGAAAGCCCATAGACCACGCGACCCAGCCCGACCCAGTAAGCGGCGCCGGCGCACATGGCGCAGGGCTCGGCGGAGGTGTACATGGTGCAGCGCGAGAGGAATTCCGGTGTGTAGCGGGTCGAGGCGCGGGTCATCAGTACACGCTCGGCGTGGCCGGTCATGTCGTGGTCGGGCATGTAGGCGTTGCCCTGTTCCAGCAGCACTTCACCGTCCGGCCCGACCAGGATGGCGCCAAACGGATGGGTGCCGTTCTCCAGCGCGCGGCGGGCGACGTCGAAGCTTTTGCGCAGCAGGGCGAGATCGTCGAGAGGCATGGCGTTATCCAGACTGAGATTAAGAGGTGGTGGGCTTCAATGCCCAGCCTTGGGCAGGCTCCAGGGAAAGAAGACCTTCTGCAGCAGCCCGATCAGGTGGAACAGCACCAGGCTGATTACCACCAGCATCATCAGCGCAGCGAAGGCCTGGGGCACCTGGAACATCGAGGTGGAAAAGTTGATGAAGTAGCCCAGGCCTTTTTCCGCAGCGACAAACTCGGCCACCACCGCGCCGATCACTGCCAGGGTGATGGAAATGCGCAGCGCCGAGAACAGGTGCGGAATCGCATAGGGCAGACGGATGTTGCGGTACTCACGGGCTTTGGAAGCGCCGAGCGAGCGCGACAGCTCCACCAGCTCCTCCGGTGTCGCCAGCAAACCAGTCACGCAGGACACCACGATGGGGAAGAAAGCGATGAGGAAGGTGATGAACACCCGCGGCAGATCACCAGCGCCCATCACCACCACGATGATCGGTGCCACCGCGACGATGGGCGTGGACTGCACGATCACCAGCAGCGGATACAGCGTGCGCGACATCACCCGTGAAGAGGCCAGAGCGATGGCCAGCGGGATGCCGATCAGGATCGACAGGCCGTAGCCCATCAGCGTCACCCGCAGCGTGGCGAAGATATGCTCGGCCCAGGCACCGAGGCCAACCTTTTGCGTCGCCGCGAAGATGGCGCTGGGCGAGGGCAGCACGAAGCTCGGCAGCTTGAGCAGGCGGCAGGCCGCTTCCCAGACCAGCAGCAGAACGAGCAGGGCGAGCCAGGGCGCGAAGCGGTCGGCCTGGGCCTTCAGGCGCAGCGCCCTGGGCTTAATGGGCGGCATGGCGCGAGAAGACTTTGCGGCGGATATGGTTGGCGAGCTCATTGAAACGCGGCTCCGTGAGGGTTTCCATGGACCGCGGGCGCGGCAGGTCGACATCGATGATTTCCTGCACGCGGCCGGGGCGCGCCGACATCACCAGGATGCGGTCGGCCAGCAGCAGCGCTTCGGGAATCGAGTGGGTGATGAACAGCACCGTCTTCGGACGCTGAGTCCAGATGTTCAGCAGCTCCAGGCTCAGCTCGTCGCGGGTCAGGGCATCGAGCGCCGAGAACGGCTCGTCCATCAGCAGGATTTCCGGGTCATGCAGCAGCGCGCGGGCAATCGCCGCACGCTGCTGCATGCCGCCGGAGAGTTCGTCCGGGCGCTTGTTGCCGAATTCCTTGAGCCCCACCAGTTCCAGCAACTCCTCGCCGCGGGTGATCTCCTGGGCGGTGACGCGGCCGTACTTGTGGCGCATGGGAAAGGTCAGGTTGTCGCGGATGTTCAGCCACGGCAGCAGCGTCGGCCGCTGGAAGACGATGCCGATCTCGTCACGCGGGCCGTTCACCCGGCTGCCATAGATGCTGACCTGGCCGTGGGTCGGACGTACCAGCCCGGCGAGGATGCGCAGCAGCGTGGACTTGCCGCAGCCCGAGGGGCCGAGCACCGCGATGAACTCGTGGCGGCCGATGTCGAAGCTGGCGTTGTCCAGCGCCACCACCTCGCTGCCATCGGAGGAGGTGAAGACCTGGCTGACGCGATCAAAGCTGATGTTGGGGCGCGGTGTGGCGGGCAGGGCGGCGGCGTTCATGGCATCACTCGCTCAGGCTGGTGTCGATGGCACTGGTCGGGTCGAGGGCATCAATCTGCATGCCCTGCGCCTTGGCGACCCATTCCCAGGTAGTGGCCAGGCGCTTGGCGTCGAAACCGGTGCCCTCGGCATCGCTGATCTCGTTCTGCATCAGCGGCACGGATGCAGCGAACTGTTCTTCGGCCTGCTGCTCGTCGACTTCGGCAACCATCTTCTTCAGTGCGGCGGCCGCTGCAGCCGGGTTGGCGATGGCGTTCTTCTGCGCCTGCTGGTAGGCCTTGACGAACTTCTTGGCGACCTCGGGATGGCTCTGTACGAAGCGTTGCGAAGCCACCAGCGACAGGCCGTAGCCCTCGAAGCCGTATTCCGACCATGGGATGGTCTTCAGCGTCTTGTCCGCTTCACCGAGGGCACGGACGAAGCCGGGCGCGACGGTCAGCCAGTTGATGGTGGCGTCCACCTTGCCGGTGGCGAGCATCGGTGCCAGCGCGCCGGGGTCGAGCTTGAGCAGCTTGACGCTGGTCGGGTCGATGCCATTGCGCTCCAGCAGCAGCGGCCAGACCACGTTGGAGGCAGAGAAGGTCGGGGTGGCCACCGTCTTGCCGACGATGTCCTTGAAACTCTCGATGCCCGAACCTTCGGTGGTGAAGAAGGCGTCCGGCTGCTTGTTGTAGATCGGCGCGACGGCGACCACCGGCACCTCGCCCTGGGCTTTGGCCTGCAGCAGCGAAGCCAGGCCGGCCGAGCCGAAGTCCGCGCTGTTGGTGGCCAGCTTGGTCACCACGTCGCTACCGCCACGGGCGCTGGCGATTTCCACTTCGATGCCTTCGGCGGCGAACAGGCCCTGTTCGACACCGAGGTAGATCGCCGCCTTGTCGCCGGCCGGCAGCCAGTCGTTGAGCCAGCGCACCTTGTCGGCGGCCAGGGCGGATTGGCTGAACAGCGCGAACAGGGCGCTGGCGAGCAGGGTTCTGTTGAACATGGTGAAGCTCCTTGAAGGTTCGGCGTGGTGAGCGCGATGCAATAAACGGGTCAGTGCACGGGTTGAGGATGGCGAGCGAAGAAATCCACCAGGGCGGCGAGCAGCGCGTCGGGCATGGCCAGTTGCGGCGCATGCCCGCAATCGAGCACCACCCGCTCGGCGCCAGGCACCAGCTGCTGCATGCGCTGTTGCACCCGTGGCAGCACGGAGCGGTCCTGCGCGGCTTCGATATACAAGCGCGGCAGACGTCCGAAACGCTCGGCACTCCAATGCGCGGCGATGTCGCGGCCACCATCGGGCTGCACCGTCAGGCGGCGTGCCGCGGTGATTGCGGCCTGTGCCGGTGCATCGTGAAAGAACACGGCGCAGGCGGCATCGCCCGGTACGCGGCTGCCGCCGGGCGCGGCTTCGAGATAAGGGCCGATGCCGCTGACTTCGGGGAAGTCGCGGGCGAGTTCGGCGCAGAGTTCGCCGAAGCCCATGCCGCTGGGCAGCATCATGCCGGCGACATAGGCGACCCCTGCGATGCGCTCGACATAAGCCTCGGCCACGGCAGTGGCAGTGACGCCGCCGCCGGAATGCGCCACTAGCTGAATCGGGCCAGGCAGCGTCTCGATCAGTGCGCCGACGTGCTCGACATAGCGCTGCAGCGAGACCTCGGCGAGTGGCGTGGCGTCGTGGCCATTGCCCGGCAGATCGACCGCGTGCGGCCTATGTCCGGCATCGCGCAGGCCATCCTGCTGCGCATCCCAGACCCAGCTGCCGGCCCAGGCGCCGTGGATGAGGACGATGTCAGCCATAGGTCCTCCGGTACATCTCGCGGTGGTGTTCTTCCACCGTCACCGCTGGGTAGCGTGGCGACTCGCCCGGCGCGAGGCAGGTCGGCAGGCACTCGACCAGATGGTCCGGGTTGCCGCTGAAGAAGAATGGCACGCTATAGCGCTCGCGCCCGGAAATGTTGACCACCCGATGCAGCGTCGAACGGTACTGATCGTTGGTCCAGCGGGCGATCATGTCGCCCAGGTTGACCACATAGGTGCCGGGCACGGGCGCTGCGTGAATCCAGCTGCCGCTGTGACGATCCCAGACCTGCAGGCCGGGGTTCTCGTCCTGCAGAAGCAGCGTCAGCCCGCCGAAATCGGTATGCGCGCCACAACCCTTTTCGCCGGGCGCGGCATTGGCCGGCTGCGGCGGGTAGTGAAGCAGGCGCAGGGTACTCATCGACTCGCGGCAGAAACTGGCGAAATGTTCCTCCGGCAGTTGCAGCGACAGCGCGATGGCGCCCATCAGCCGTGCCGCGAGGGCGTTCATCGCATCGCGATAGCGCTCCATGGTCGGGCGGAAGTCCGCAAGCTCGCTCGGCCACTGGTTGGCGCCGTGGTTGAAGCGACCGGCCAGCACCCGTGGGTCGTCCTCGGCCAGCTCCTCGCCGATGTAGAAGCCTTCCTTGAGATCGGCCGGCGCACCGGCTTCCAGCACCTGCCCGCGCAACGGCTCATAGCCGCGATTGGCCTTCGAGAACACCTTGTCCAGCGCACGCTTGCTGGCCTCCGGTTGGGCGAAGAAGTCTTGTGCCTGCTCGAACACCGCCTGTTGTAGCGCCGGGTCGACGCCGTGGTTGGCGACGCAGAAGAAGCCGACCTCGCGACAGGCCGCGCCGATGCGTTCGGCCACGGCAGTGCGCTCGGCAAGGTCGGGAGAAAACAGCCCGGCGATATCGATCAGCGGCAGCGCGGCGGCTTCGAGATGGCGGGCACAAAGGGACTGGTTCATGGCTCGATCCTGCTCTGCCGACGCGAAATGGCGGTCGGCGAGCGCAGTATCTGGCGGGCCATGCTGTGCGCAGAAGCAGAGAATATCGAGCAAGCCGATGCCGTTTCGGCAGCATCTTCCGGTGCTTCAAAAGGAGGCGGAAGGTGTTTCTGAAAGGTGCACTGCAAGGGGCCGGCGTTGTGGCGTTTTCAAATCTGACGCAGAAATATGCGACGTTCGCGCACCATATAGGTGCGGTTATCCCGCCGCAGAAAAGGCAATTATTTTTTCGGGCAAACAGGAAGGCGTCAGTCATGAGCGCCTTCCGCCTCGCTCTAGGGTGTGTTGACCGCGTCGAGAAGGGCCTCGGCTAGGGTCTGGCTGGTGAAGGGTTTGGCTAGCACACGCAGCCCGTGCTCGGCAGCGAGACGCTCGGTGTAGCCTGTCGCGAGGATGATGGGCAGTTCGGGATACCGGCCTTGGGCTTCCGCCGCAAGACCAACCCCGTCCAGCCGTCCGGGCATGACGATATCCGAAAGAAGCACATCGATAGGCGGGCGCGTGCCATCGGCGAGCCTGGCCAAGGCTGAATCCGCGTCCTGCGCCTCGTCGACCAAATAGCCCAGTTCCTCAAGCATCGACATCACCACCTCGCGCACCTCGGCGTCGTCGTCGACCAGGAGTACCCGTGTGGTTCGGTTGGCACGTTCCGGTGCCTTCTCTACCGGGCCAGCCGGTTCGCTGCGGTGTTCGACGCGTGGCAGCAGCAGGCGGACGCGGGTGCCCCTGCCGACTTCGCTGTCGATCGCTACCGCGCCGCCTGATTGGTGCGCGAAGCCATAGACCTGCGCCAGACCGAGGCCCGTTCCCTCGCCGATGGCCTTGGTTGTGAAGAAAGGCTCGAATGCCCGCGCCTGGACCTCCTTGCTCATTCCACAACCTGTGTCGAGGACGTCGACGGCGAGATAGGTCCTTGTCCCCAGGCTTGGCAGGGCGATGTCTCCATGCGCCACGTCGTGCAGGCTGATGCTCAACGGACCGCCGTCTGGCATGGCGTCCCGTGCATTGATCGCCAGGTTGAGGATGGCCAGCTCGCATTGCACCGGGTCCAGCGCCGCCGGCCAGGGGCGGTCCGGCAAGTCGAGCTGTAGAACGACGTTATTGGGCAACGCGCCGGTCAGCAGTTCGTGCATGCCGAGAATCAATGCGCGCAAGTCGACCTGCTCGACATCTCCGGTGCGGTTTCGACTGAAGGTCATCAGGTGCCGCGTAAGGCGGGTAGCCCGTTGAGCCGAACGCTGGCATGCCTCGATGGCGCGCTTGGCTCGGGGGTTCGGGCTCAGCATGTCGGCCAGCTGCAAGCCGACGGTCATGCTTTGCAGAAGGTTATTGAACTCGTGCGATATACCCGCGGTGAGGTTGCCCAGCGCTTCAAGTTTCTGGCCCTGCAGCAGCGCCCGATGCGAGCGTTCGGCCTGGGCGACGGCTTCCTCGACCCGCTCTGCCATTTCCTGGCTCGAGCGGTGAATGGTCTTGCTGGCCTGGGCAAGTACCTGCGCGGTCCGGTCGGTCTCATCCATGCCGGTCCGAGGTGCCTCGAAGACTTCCCCTCGGGCCAAGGCACCGGCTGCCTGGTCGAGTTGAGTCAAGGGGCGGGTGATGGTGCGGCCGAGCGCAATGGCCAGTCCGATCGCCGCCGCGAGCACCAGCAGGATGCCGATGGCCGCGGTTCCGATGGGCTTCAATACGCTTGCGAGCAGGTCCTCACGGGGAATGCCGATCAGTACCGTCCAGCCTGAACTTTCACCACGGCTGATAAAAGAAACCACGCGTTGATTGTCGCGGGTGACGGAAATCAGCTTGCCTTGGCGAGTCGCTAGCCCGCGCAAATCGGCGACGAAGTTGTCGTCCGCGGCTTCACCTACATGTCTGCCGGGGTCCCGGGTGCGCGCAACGATAGTGTGTGTCTGGTCCAGAACGGCACCAAGCCAGCGCTCGGGAAGCTCCTGAGCTTGCAGCAGGGCTTCGATGCGGCTGACCGGAAACTTCATGGTCAGGTAGTAGACGACTCGGCCGTCACGCATCACCGGGCGGTGAATGGCGACGCTGTGCACGCGCGTCAACGGGTCGCGAAACATCGGACTGACGTCTAGCAGCGGGGTGTTCTCGAAGCCTGGCAGGCTCGGTGGCATCGGCAACGGCGCGCCAAAAGGGTAGTCCGTATCAGCCAGGGGCACGCCGTTCGGGTCGAATATGGTTACGCCGGTGGCTATCGGTTGAACGGTCTGCTGTAGACGTTCATGAAACGCACGCAGATCGCCACTCACCAGTGTTGGCGAGGCGGCCAGCGTCGTGACCACTGCGCCGAAGCGATCAAGTTCGCGCTCAACGGCAAGACTTACGCCGCGAGTGGTCTCGTACATACTTTGGTCGATCTGCTGTGACTGCGCTCGGTAAACCGAATAGGTTGCAAACAGCGCGAAGGCCAGCGCCGGTGCGATGACGGCGATGACCAGCCAGATGAGACGGGCGCGTATCGACACGAAGCAAGTTCCTGATCGGAGCAAGAGTCAATGCGGGTTCGGCATCATGTATGAGCCCGTTGCTTTCGTCGGGCCTAGTCAGAAGACCGCAGGCGCGCCGGCTTGTTACGACGTTACAGACCAATGACGGCATCGAACCAACCGAGCTTCAGCGGGAACACCTGCGCGTCGCCTCGGCTGAAGGTGGGCTGACGGATTGGCCGACCGGCCTGGAACGCCCCGTAAGGAAGGGGTGGATCAGTGAACTTCCACACCATCGATAGCGGTGCGCAACGAGATTGCCAGTTCTTCCAGCCGGTAGGGCTTGGCCAATACGTGCACGCCTTCTGCGGCGGCAGATTGCTGCGCGGCTTCGGCGTAGCCGCTGGTGAGCAGCACGGGAACACCGAGGGCGCGGGTGCGGATTTCCCGGGCCAGTTCAACACCGTTCATGCCGCCCGGCATCATCACGTCGGAGAACACGATATCCACCCGGCAACCGTTCTGTAGCGCAGTCAATGCGTCTGTGGCACTGGCGGCATGGGTGACGCGATAGCCGAGATGTTCGAGCATCTCGCCGACCAGGGCCGCGACTTCTTCATCATCGTCCACCAGCAGTACGGTACCGGCCGAGGCGTCGGGGCTGTCGTCTTCGGCAGGCCGTTCGCCGTCGGGTTGATCGGGTACACGCGCCGATCGCGGCAGCAGCATGATCACGCTGGTGCCGCGATCGCATTCGCTTTCGATCCACACGGTGCCGCCGGACTGCCGCGCGAAGCCGTAGACCTGCGCCAGCCCGAGCCCCGAGCCTTTGCCGATCTCCTTGGTGGTGAAGAAGGGGTCGAATACGCGGGTGCGAACCTCCTCGGGAATGCCGGTGCCCGAGTCGGTCACCGTGAGGCGGACAAAATCGCCGGTGATGCCCAGCACCGTTTCGCCAGGTGCATTGCTGGCTTCGATCAGGATCGAGCCGCCGTCGGGCATGGCGTCGCGGGCATTCACGGCCAGATTGAGGACGACCAGTTCCAGCTCGCCAGGGTCCACTTCGACCGGCCAGAGATCCGGCTCGAACTGCACCTCCACGTGCACGTCGCCGCTCAGGCTGCGGTCGAGCAGCTCGCGCATGCGGCCGATGCGCAGCACCAGGTCGACCGACTCGGGTTCCAGTGACTGGCGGCGGGAGAAGGCGAGCAGTTGCCGGGTGAGGGCGGTTCCGCGTTGCGCCGCCTGGCGCATGCCGTCCATCAACCGCTCGCGGCGTGCAGGATCGGCGCGGCGGTCGAGCATGTCGAGGCCGCCGGAGATCACCATCAGCAGGTTGTTGAAGTCGTGGGCGATGCCGCCGGTGAGCTGGCCGATGGCTTCGATCTTCTGCGCCTGGCGCAGGGTTTCTTCGATCTGCGCGCGCTCGGCCATCTGTGTGCGCAATTCCTGGTTGGCCTTTTCCAGTTCGCTGGTGCGCTCGACGACCAGCGCTTCGAGTTGATTCGAGGCGCGCTCACGGGCTTCGAGCAATGCCCTGACTTCGTACTGGCGATGCCGCCCGCGCAGGGCGGCTTTCACCGCGCTGGTCAGGGTGATGCTCTGTACCGGGCGTTCCAGCAGGGAAACGTTGCGCAGCGCCGCCACCATGCGCTGACGCCATGCGGCGACTGCCGGCTGTTGATGCTTGCTGGTGAGGACCACGAATGGAAAGTCGGACCACGCCGGTTGCTGATCCACCCAGGTGGCCAGTGCTTGGAGGTCCTGACCGAAGAGGCCTTCTTCGGCGATGAAAACGGCGTCGGCATCGGTTTCGGCGCGACGTAGCACCTCATCGACACTGTGGCAGACAACGGCGTCCATGCCGCTGCGGCTGAGCAGTTCGGCCGAGGCGGGACCGTCCCGGCCGATGGGGGCATAGACGACTACAATGGGGCCTTCTCGTTTAGTGGGCGTCGTCATGCTCGTCTGTCAGTAGCTGAGTCGCATCACCGGTGTATTCCGGTGTGCCCGATAGGATGCCGCTGAAGTGGTTGAGCGGCGGCCCGACCTCGAGGCCGGCGCTACTGAGGCGGTACTCACGGACGGTGTTTTCATGCCGTCCGCTACGCTTTTTCACTACCGACAATGCCCGGCGAACGACGCCGGCATGCTCGAAGTAGCGCTGCATGATAACCGCATCGCTGAGATAGCTGATATCCACAGGCGTATCCATTGGGCCGACCAGGCCATGCTGGGCCAGCACCATGATGCTGATCACGCCTTTCTGGCCCAGATAACTCAACAGCTCGTGCATCTGCAGAATCAGGAATCGGCCATCAGGCATCGCGTGCAGATAGCCGTTGAGGCTGTCCAGAATCACCAGGCCGGCCCCCCGCACCTCTACGCTCTGGCGGACCGCGGCGGTGAACTCGCCGGGCGACAGCTCGGCCGGGTCGACCTGTTGCAGATGCAGCAGCCCCTGTTCGATCCACGGTTCCATGGGCAGCCCCAGCGCCCGCCCGCGCGCCAGCAGCGTGGCGATGTTTTCGTCAAAGACGAAGAAGGCGACCTGCTCGCCGCGTTTGCATGCCGCGACCGCATAGCTCAAGGCCAGCGAGGATTTGCCCACGCCGGCCGCGCCGACCAGCAGCGCGTTGGTGCCGCGTTCCAGGCCGCCACCCAGCATCTTGTCCAGTGCCGGATTACCGGACGAGGCCAGCTCACCGGAGAAGGACGAGTGGTGCTCGGCGGCGATGAGCCGGGGATAGATGCGCAGGCCGCCCTTGCGGATGGCGAAGTCGTGGTAACCGCCGCGAAACTGGATGCCACGCATCTTGATCACCCGCAGACGCCTGCGCTCGGCACCGTAGTCGATTGCCACCTGCTCCAACATGACCACGCCGTGGGAGATGGAATGCAGTTGCAGGTCGCCCACTTCCGAAGTCTGGTCGTCGAGCAGGATCACCGTGCAGTTGCGGGTGGTGAAGAAGTGCTTGAGCGCGAGCACCTGACGGCGGTAGCGCAGCGGGCTCTGCGCCAGCAGGCGCATTTCCGAGAGGCTGTCGAAGATCACCCGCGTCGGATTGGTTTCGCTGACGCGATCGAATACCTGCTGGGTGGTTTCGCTCAGCTCCATTTCCGCTGGATGCAGCACGGTCAACTCCAGCTCGGGATCGAGACTGGTTTCCGGAGAGATCAGTTCGAATACATCGATGCCTTCGAGCGTCCAGCCGTGTCGCTTGGCGACCAGCTCCAGTTCGGCTTTGGTTTCCGACAGGGTCACGTACAGCACGCGCTCACCGTGGCGCACACCTTCGAGCAGGAATTGCAGTGCAATGGTGGTCTTGCCCGAGCCCGGGCTGCCTTCATAGAGATACATGCGGTTGGGGTCGAGGCCGCCGCCGAGGATGTCGTCCAGCCCCTTGCTGCCGGTGGAAATGCGAGGGGCTTCATCGTTCGGTTGGAAGGAAGGATTGCTGAAATCGGTCATTCCGTTCTCCTTAACGCAGGCGCCGCTGCGTGCTTCGTTCCCACTCCTGCATGTCCATATCAGGACGGAGGCGGAGGGGAACAGGCCCGTTTCTCGCCTGGTGGGCAGGTCGGGCTGAATGCCGCTCGAATCGTCGCCTGATGCGCTTCTGATGTGCCGAAAATTGCGCGTTTGGCGGTCGACGTTCGAGGGGCGCAGTCATTTAATCCGACTCGCCAGCCGCCTGCCCGTTCCGCATGAGTGTGCTCGGCACCTCCGCTGCAGCGCGCTCTCCAGGCGGCGCGACCATCTGCTGCGCGGTCCCCCCGGGCGCTTCGCTCGTTGCCCTTGAGCTACTTCGAACCCCTCCGCTGCGCAACAGACTGCAACCATTGAACCTTGGATCATGGGCCGGGCTGCCCCATGATCAGCCTTTGCCTTCGCGGGTCGCCTGCATGTCTCGATTCTCTCGTCCGTCGGCTTCGGCGCTGGGCCGGTTTCTGCAACTGGGCGGCACCGGCGCGCGCATCGCTGGCAACCTGCTGGTGCAACGCATCACGCCGGGCAAGGCGCGTATCGACTGGGTGCCGGTCGGTGAACTGCTCGGTGATGCGCTTGGGCAGATGAAGGGCCCAGTGCTGAAGCTCGGTCAGCAGGCTTCGCAATGGCAGGACCTGCTGCCCGAACCGATCAGCGCGGCGCTGGCGCGCTTGCAGAACCAGGTGCCCTCGCTGCCATTCGATGCGCTGGAAGCCAATCTGCAGCGCGTCTACGACGGCAAGCTGTACGAACTGTTCGAGTCCATCGAGCCGGAGCCCGCGGCGGCGGCCTCGCTGGGCCAGGTCCACCGCGCTCGGGATCGGCAGGGCAGGGCGCTGATCATGAAGGTCCAGTACCCCGGCATCCGCGCCATCTGCGATGCTGATCTGCGCCAGTTGCGTCGCCTGATGCCTTTGGGCCGACTGTTCGGCACGCCGCCCGCGCGTCTCGATGCGGTGTATATCGAGCTGCAACGGGCCATTGCCGAGGAACTCGACTACGAGGCCGAGCGCGCCAACCTCGAAGCCTTCCGCGAGCACTTCAGCAACTGGCCGGGCATCCGCATTCCCTTTGCCGCGGGCGAACTCTGCCGGCCCGGCGTGCTGGTGCTGGAAGACCTGCCGGGCCGCTCCATGGCCGAGGTCGAACAGGCCCCGGCGGAGGTGCGCCAGCGCCTGGCCGAAACCCTCTGCGAATGGCTGGCCGAGCAGGCATTCGGTCTGCAACGGCTGCATACCGATCCGCATCCCGGCAACCTCGCCTGGACCGAGTCCGGCGAGCTGGTGATCTACGATTTCGGCAGTGTGCTGCGCCTGGAACCGCGTTTGCTGGCCGGCTACGTACAGATATTCGAAGCACTGCGTGGCATCTCCAGCGAGGCGTTGGAGTCCGGCTTTCAGATGCTCGGCGGGCGCCAGCCTGGCAGCATGCCGCCGCATGGACTGTACCGGCGTATCCACCTGATGCTGCATCCACTGTTGCAGCCTGGCGCGCAGTGGGACTTCCGCGGAGCGGCGCTGCATCAACGGCTGTCCGAACTGTTCCCCTTGCTGATGTCGGCACTTGGCAGCCTGCAACCGGCCTCCGGCACCTTGCTGATCAATCGCACCTTGGAAGGCCATTACTGGAACCTCTACCGGCTCGGCGCTTGCCTGCCCATCGCCGACCTGCTCGCCGAACATATCGAACGCTGGCGCAGCGAAGCCGGCGACCGTCGACCGTAAATCTGCTGGAGATCGTCATGCCGTTGGAATCATTCCCCGAAGGGTTTCGCGCGCTGGTCATCGGTGCATCCGGTGGCATCGGCGCCGCACTGGTCGATGCCTTGCGCAGCGATCCGCGCTGCGCATCGGTCATCGCCCTGAGTCGCTCGTCCGAGCCGGCGCTCGACCTGACCGATCCCGCCAGCATCGAACAGGCCGCGGCCAGCGTGGCGGGGCAGGGGCCGTTTCACCTGATCATCAACGCCGCCGGCGTGCTGCATGGCGCCGAGTTCATGCCGGAAAAACGCCTCGCTGACATCAACCAGGAGCAGCTGCTCGCCACCTTCCAGATCAACACCTTCGGCCCGGCCATGCTGCTGCGTCACTTCAGCGGGCTGCTCGGCCGCCAGCGCGGCGTGCTCGCCATGCTCTCGGCCAAGGTCGGCAGCATCGGCGACAACCGTCTCGGCGGCTGGTACAGCTACCGCGCCTCCAAGGCCGCGCTGAACATGCTGATCAAGACCGCTTCCATCGAAGTGCGCCGCAACCAGCCGAATGCCGTGCTGCTGGCGCTGCACCCGGGCACGGTGAACTCACGGCTGTCGCAGCCCTTTCGGGGCGAAGAGATCGGTCGTCCCGCCAGCGATGCAGCGCGGGATCTGTTGAGTGTGATCGATGGTCTGGGGCCGGAGGCCAGCGGTGGGTTCTATGCCTACAGTGGCGAAGAGTTACCCTGGTAGCGGCCCTCAGCCAGCCGGCGTGGCAAGAGCGCGGGAGACGGTCTCGGCCAGCTGCTCGAGGGTGAAGGGTTGGTCATCAGGTGCATGCCCGGGGCCAGGCGATCGACACGGGTCGCCGCCTGCTCGGCGTAGCCGGTGATCATGTTCCTAAGGGTCCTTCGAGGCCTGGGCGCAGGCGTTGCGAACGGGCTTCAGCGTTCGAACCGCTGCAGGCTGCGAAAGACCTGCGCGGGGGTGGCGCCGATATAGCGCTTGTAGCAATTGCTGAAATGGCTGGCATCGGCGAAGCCCGCATCGACGGCCGCCCGCGTCAGGCAGTCCGTACGCTGCAGGTGCTCGGCGGCGAGCAGCAGGCGCTTCCAGATGCGGAAGCCGCGGTAGCTCATGCCGGTTTCGGCGCGGAACAGGTGCGCCATGCGCGAGGGAGAGAGGTGAACCAGCGAGGCGGCCTGCGCCAGCGCGTGGTTGACGTCGCCCTCCTGGCGCAACAGCTCGAATACCGGCGTCAGGCGGCCCGCGGCGGTTGCATCGTCCACGGCAGGCATCAGCGCCAGCAGGGTCTGCCGCGTCTGCTCCTTGCTCGGTGCCTCTTCGTAGAGCGCGGTCAGCGTATCGATCAGCACGGGATCGTGCAGCGGTAGCGCACACTGCCCGGGACGCCAGGCAAAGCGTTGCACGAAGCGCCCGTACAGTTCGCTGTCGCGCTCGACGAACAGCTTGGCCAGCACGCCACCCTGTGCATCCACGGCATGCGCCACGCCGGCGGGTACCACCACGGCCCGGCAGGGCAGGGCGGTGCCCGCCAGCTGCAACACAAGCGGGCGATAGAGGCCGACCATGAGCACCGCCGCGCCGTTGACGCGTCTGTCCAGATGCCGCAGTGGGCCGAAGTACAGGAGCATGTCCGGCCACATCAGCAGGTGCGAAGGCAGCATGCCCGGGCTCCTCAAGTCAGCTCGTTTTTACAAGCCTCACGCTAGCAGCCGGCCCTAGCATCCGGACATCGTACTTTGGCGCCGAAAGCCCGGCTCAGGCGTCCGCACCCGCACGGAGGAAAAACAATGACAAACACCATCCCGCTCGAGCCCCTCGCCAGTACCGGATCAGTGTCGACGCCGGCGCAATTCGAGGCCCAGCTCACCAACATCGCGGCGCCGCTGGCGGGCGAGGCGGTGCTCGGGCTGCGCGCGCTGTACTTGCCCTGGCGCGTCGGGTCCTGGCTGGACACCGGCCTGCTGGTAAAGGCCGGCGATCGGCTGACCTTCGTGCTCGAGGGCGGCATTGAGGTCTCCCGGGCGCTGGGCATCCGTTATTCGGCGGAGCTGGCGACCTGGGCGCGCATCGGCGAGCGGGGGCCGATCTTCCGCGCGTTGCACGACACCCAGAGCTTCATGGCGGAGCAGGACGGCCCCCTGCAGCTCAAGCTCTATCCGCGCGACCGTTGGCTCGATGCCAGCGGCCGCTACCGTGGCGAGCCGCCCGCGTTCAACCCCGACGAGGGCGGCGGCGTCAATGTCGGCATCATCCACTGGCGGCCCGGCACCGATGTCGCCGAGGTGTTGGGCCAGGCTGCGGCCGGTCGCGACGCCGCGCACTGGGCCAGCCGCGAGCTGGCGCGCCTGCGTACACCGCGTGCGCCCTTGCCCGGTGGCTGGCAGGAACTCTGGGAACTGGGGCCGTCCACGGTGTTCTCCGCTGTCACGCCGGCCCAGGCGGGCCGGGCGCCGGCACAGGCCATCCGCCTGCATACCCGCGACGATGTCTCCATCCTGCAGAAAGAGGCCGACCTGCCGCTAAGCGCGCACACCATGCTGAGCTGGAAGTGGAAGGTCGACCGGTTGCCCTCGTCGGTCGCCGAAGACCAGATCCACACCCACGACTACCTGAGCATCGCGGTGGAGTTCGACAACGGCCGCGACCTCACCTTCTACTGGAGCCGGGATCTTCCCGAAGGCACGCACTTCCACTGCCCGCTGCCCGGCTGGCACGACCGCGAGACGCATGTCGTGGTGCGTTCGGGCACCGCCGATCTCGGCCAGTGGCTGTGCGAGGAGCAGAACATACTGGACCACTACCGCACCGCCATCGGCGGCGAGCCGCCAGCGCGCATCCGACGGGTCTGGCTGATCGGGGTCAGCCTGTTCCAGCATGGTGAAGGGGAGGCGACCTTCGGCGATATCCTGCTCCGGGATATCGGTATCGAAAAACGCCTCTACTGAGAACCTCTCGGGCTGCAACGAGGCTGAGCGAGTCCGCCCGCTCAGCGCGATCCGACGCAGCGCAGCAGCTCGTTGGGTTCCGCGCCCGGTGGTGTGCTGGTCGCCTTCGGAGTGAAGTTGGCGACTTCCACCGCCCCGTAGCGCGGCCTGAAACCGCTCGCAGCCCCACGCCAAACGCATCTGTCGAGCCGTTCGGCGCCGCACGATCCGCTGCGCACCTACGCCTCGCCCCCATTGTCTATGTTGGTGATAACCGCCCCACCCATCGCGGGGCGGCAGTGATCACAACAATAAGGATGAGCACGATGCGTTTGCTTCAGATCAGCAGATTGACCCTTGGTGTGGCGATCGTCGCCACGGGCCACATCGCCCAAGGCGCGCTTCTGGAAGGCGGGGCGGTCGCCGCACCCGACGAGTACAGCGCCAAGGTGGCCGCCCAGGTGCTCAAGGCCGGCGGCAATGCGGTGGATGCCGCGGTGGCGACCGCCTTCACCCTGGCCGTTACCTACCCCGAGGCGGGCAACATCGGCGGTGGTGGCTTCATGACGCTGTACATTGAGGGCAAGCCGTACTTTCTCGATTACCGGGAAGTCGCGCCCAAGGCCGCCAGCAAGACCATGTACCTCGACGACAAGGGCGAAGTGATCGAGAACCTGAGCCTGGTCGGCGCCAGAGCCTCCGGCGTGCCCGGCACCGTGTTGGGCATGTGGGAGGCACACCAGCGCTTCGGCAAGTTGTCCTGGAGCGAGCTCATCACCCCGGCGGTGGGCTATGCCCGTGAAGGCTTCACGGTGGCCGACCAGCAGTACCAGTACCGCGACGACGCCCTCGGCCTGTTCAAGGGTACGACCAATTTCGAGGATTACTTCGGCGCCATGAAGGCCGGTTCCACCTTCCGCCAGGCGGAGCTGGCCAAGACCCTGGAGCGCATCGCCGACAAGGGGCCTGACGACTTCTACAGAGGTCAGACCGCCGACTTGCTGGTTGCGCAGATGAAGCGTGACGACGGGCTCATCACCAAGGAGGACCTGGCCGACTACCGCGTCAAATGGCGCGAGCCGATGCGTGTCGACTGGCACGGCAACAGCCTCTACACCGCGCCACTGCCGAGCTCCGGCGGCATCGCCCTGGCGCAGCTGATCGGCATGAAGGAGCAGCGCGCCGCCGACTTCAAGGGTGTCGAACTCAACTCGGCACGTTACATCCACCTGCTGGCGGAGATCGAAAAGCGCGTGTTTGCCGACCGTGCCGACTACCTGGGTGACCCGGACTACTCCGACGTACCGGTCACGAAGCTGACATCGCCTGATTACCTGAAGCAGCGCGCGGCCGAGGTCAATCCAACGGCCATCTCCGAGACCGAGAAAGTGCGCCCGGGCCTCGAGCCAAGGCAGACGACTCACTTTTCCATCGTCGATGCCGATGGCAACGCGGTCAGCAACACCTACACCCTCAACCTGGATTACGGCAGCGGTGTGGTGGTCAAGGGCGCCGGCTTCCTGCTCAACAACGAAATGGACGACTTCAGTGCCAAGCCGGGCGTCGCCAATGCCTTCGGTGTGGTCGGTAGCGACGCCAATGCCATCGAGCCAGGCAAGCGTATGCTGTCCTCCATGAGCCCGAGCATCGTCACGCGTGACGGCAAGGTCAGCCTGGTGCTCGGTACACCGGGCGGTTCGCGCATCTTCACCTCGATCTTCCAGGTGCTGAACAACGTCTACGACTTCGACATGCCGCTGGAAAAAGCCGTGGCCGCGCAACGCGTGCACCATCAGCTGCTGCCGAAGGACACCATCTACTACGACGCCCATGCACCGCTGACCGGCAAGGTTGCCGACGAGCTGAAAGCCATGGGCTACACGCTGGAGGATCAGGGCTGGTTGATGGGTGATATCCAGGCGATACGCGTCGACGGCACGCGCCTGCAGACCGGCTCGGACCCGCGCGGTCGTGGAGTGGGGATGGTCGTCAAGCCTTGATGGGCGAGGGGCGGCACGCGGAGGGAATCGCAGTCGACTCTTGAAACCTCATGCGCCGCAGCGCGCTGCGACGCATGAGGTTCAATATTTCAATGCCGCACATGGGCTGTGCGGAGTTGAGAGAGCGGGGAGGTTACTGCGGGCGGTAGATGGCGCAGAGCTTGTTGCCGTCAGGGTCGCGCACATAGCTGAGGTGCATCGCGCCGAGGCTGGATTCGCGCAGTCCTGGCGGGTCCTCGCAGGTGGTGCCGCCATGGGCGACGCCTACATCGTGAAACGCCTTGACCTGCTCGGCGGAGTTGCACTTGAAACCAATCGTGCCGCCGTTGCCGACGGTCGCTTCCTCACCGTTGATGGGCTCGGTGACACCGAACAGGCTGCCGTCGTGGCGGTAGAACAGACGCGTGTGCCCGGACGGCGCCACATTGCGCAGCGGCTCGCCTGCGCCGAGTACGCCGAGCACGGCGTCGTAGAACCGCTTCGACCGTTCAATATCATTCGAACCGACCATTACATGGTTGAGCATGGGGGCCTCGCTAGGTGGGTTGGAGTTGTGCGGCTATGGAGCAGGCACTCTAGCATCGGGAGGAAGAGAGGGGGTAAGCAGCAGGCAGGGTGGCGGCGCGGATGCGTGGTTCGTTCATGACCGGCAGCTTCATCGGTTTTCGGCAAGAAGCGGCCGGTCTGTCTGATAAATAAATCTGTTCCCATTTCTGGGGGGTTATTGATTAAGGCGGTCTAGTTGGCTTTTTAGTCGTTCAAGCTCCTCACGTAATTCTAGATTTTCTTTTTCTAGCATCTTTGTCCGAATAGCTTTTTTGTTTGCGTTACTAGGTATTGATAGTAGCGTTTCAAGCTCATCTTTGTAGGGCATTACTGGCTGGTAAAGCTGGTGATATGCTCTGCCAACTGCGCCCCTGTAAAGTTTTAGCTCTGGACTGTTGCTTCCTACTAATAGGGTATGTCGGGTGGCAATTCCAGGGTATGGATCAATAAATATAATTTTGCTGATTCCAAGTTGGTAGGCTTTCTTGGAGCAGAGTTCGCACGGGCTTGCTGTAGTAAATAATATCCCGTTCCTAAGCTTCATTCCGCCGTGCTTTGAAATTTGGAGGAATGCATTCTCTTCCGCGTGCAGTGAGCGCGTGTGAACTTGATTTTTCTCACCGTCTATTTCATTTTGCATGTCTTTAAAGCAAAAAGATAAATTGCGACCTTCCAATAGAGGTGATTTTCTTAGGCTGTCAAACTTATCATGTAAAACCTCCCTGAATTTGCTGTCATTTCTTTCGTACTCACTGTATGCATAACTGTCTTGTCCAAGCAGTAAGTCTTCGGCATTTCTGAGAAGGCATGGTACTTGCCCTTGTGGTGTGTTATTCCATCCAACTGACTTGACAGAGAATTCCTCGTCAGTTACTGCTGCGCCCACCTGTCTGGATATGCAGCCAGAGCTTTGCTTGACCGTGTAAGCAATTTGCATGCAGCTTTCTATAGATGTTGGCATCACCAAGCCTGGGTGCTGTATTAAAGAGATGTACCAGGCAAGTTGGCATTTAAGTTCAACGTTATTGAATTGTTCTTTTCTAGGGTTGTGTATATGTATGTCGGATATCTCTATGCATTTTTGTATGTTTTGTGAGATAAATTTTCTATACCCGGCAAGTTTGCTTGGGTACTCTTTTTCATCAAGATCTTTTATTTGAGATTCAGAGAATTTATGTGTGCTGCGGAGGTGGGCTAACCTATTATCATTTTCTGTATTTATTGATAATAAATAAAAGCTAGCGTAACGCTCTTTGAAAAACATTGCTTCGTATGGGTTTCTAATCGCGTCAATCACGATGTAGCAGGACTCATTATTTTTTCGGGCTACATGGTGCGCGGATTTTATTATTTTGTTTATAATGCTCGGAAAATGGAAGACTTTTGAATCGTCAAATTTAGAGCTGTTTGCCTGTCCTGAAGCTCGAATATTGTCTCCTGCGCTCTGGTATATCTTTGTGTACGCATCAATTGATATATTTTTTAGGGATTCTCGTATTTTGTTTGAGAAAACTGGTAGTTTTTTGAAGTAAAGGTCAAAGGCAAATCCTTGCTTAATTTCTATTTCTTCAAGAGTGTTTTCAGGGCTCTTAAGATATTCTGATATTTCGATATGTAAATCGTCATATTCTTCTTTTATGTTCCTCATGATTTCGGAGGTTGTGTGTAGGTCTCTAGCCAGTGCGTCAGAAATAAACCGGCAAAATTCGGAGAAATTTAATGCAAGGATGTATCTAGTTATGACCGTTCTGACTTGAAGGCACTTGAAAGGCTGCCATCGATGCTCAATGAATTTTTTGATTATTCGATGTTTTCTTAGCTCATTATTTGTAATTCCGGAGTAGGCATTCTCTGGAAGCTCAATGGAAGCACTACACAGAATTTCCGCTGCTGTAGAGCAGCCTGAGCCAGTCCTTCCAGTCAAACCAATCACAACAAATCTCTTATTCTCTTTGTAAACGCTTCCAATAGCTCTGGATGACGGGTTGCCTGAGAGTTCTGACATATGGTTTTCCATGCGTGGATTTTTTGGGGAACCATCAGCTGCTGCCTAGGTTCTTGTGGGTCCCTCAGATAGGTTGAGCGTAACGATACCTATCAATAATGGCTATATGATATTATAGCTGCTGCGCTCAACAACGGCGTTATTGATCTCCACTCCATTCGCGCAACTACTTGGTCCGAAAAGGTGACGCATTATTTATAGAGCAGGCGCTCTGCTCCCCGCCGAAAGCAACCAGCCTCTATTCCTAACCCAACCCCGGCAAACCCTGCTCCAACCTCGGACAAACCCACTCCACAAACGCCCGCACCCTTGGCGATAGCTTCAAGGCGTGTGGGTAGACCAGTTGGATCGGCAGGTCCTTCGGTTCGTAATCCCTGAGCACCCTTACCAGACGGCCATCAGCCAGTTCTTCTGCCACCTGATAGTGCATCAGCCGCGTGATGCCGAGGCCTTGCACGCAGGCCAGGCTGGCGGCGCGGATCTGGTTGCAGGTCAGGCGTGGGATAATTTCTTCAGCCTGTTCCTTTTCGCCGTGGCGGTAGTACCAATGGCGGCCCTGGGCGGCGAAGAGGATGCAGGCGTGGTCTTCCAGTGCTGCGGGGGTGTCGATGGCGGGGGCGGTGCTCAGGTAGTCGGGGCTGGCGCAGGTGACCAGCCGGGTGCTGCCGATCTGTCGGGCGACCATTGCCGAGTCGGGGAGGTGGCCGATGCGCAGGGCGAGGTCGAGGCGTTCGTCGAGCAGCGGGACGATCTGGTCGCTCAGGTTCAGCTCGACCCGGATCTCGGCATGTTCCTTGAGAAATTCATTCACCAGCGGCGCGACGTAACGCTGGCCGAACTCCACTGGTGCGGTGATGCGCAGTAGGCCGCGGACGGCGCCGTCGCTGGCCTCCAGGCGCTGCTCCATGTCGGCGAAGTCCGCCAGCATGCGCCGGCTCCAGGCCAGGTACTCCGCGCCCTCGTCGGTGAGGGCCATGCGCCGAGTGCTGCGGTTCAGCAGGCGCACGCCGAGGTGGCGTTCCAGCGCGGCCAGCGAGCGCACCACCGATGCCACGGATTGCCCGGTGGCATCGGCGGCCGAGCTCAGGCTGCCGTTGTCGACGATGCGAACGAAGTTGGCCATTGCTTTGAGCTTGTCCATTGCCACCTCGTGATTTGTGCGATCGCTGCATAGATGTTGTCAGGCCCGCGGCATAGGTGAAACCGGCGCGGTGGCTGACACTGCAGGGACTGAGATTTCCTGGAGTTTCGCACATGAATCAGTCAGCCAGTCCCGCCCGCATTCTCGCCTACGACCACATCGGCATTCGTGTCAGCGACCGGCCGCGCGCGATGGCCTTCTACCAGGCGCTGGGCTTCGTCGAGAGCGCCAGCTTTCCGCTGTTCGAAGCGAACGAGATGCTCAGCCCGAACGGCGTGCGCATCAACCTGATCTTCAACGGTGCGCGTGCCGCTGATGCGCACAACGTGCTGCTGGATGCGCCGGTGAAGCGGCCGGGCATGACCCATCCGGCCTTTATCGTCGATGACCTCGCGGCGCTCCAGCATTGGCTCGAGGCGCAGGGCATCGTCATCACCGAGGGGCCGCATCCCATCGGCCCGCGGCGGATCGCGCTGTTCATCCGCGACCCGGACGGCAACGTGCTCGAATTCAATCAGCTCATCAGAGGAGGTGCGCAATGAAACTGTATGACCTGGGCCCATCCGGCAACTGCTACAAGGTGCGGCTGTTCGCTGCGCTGGCAAATATCGACCTTGAGCTGGTACCCGTGGATTTTGCCAATGGTGCGCACAAACAGCCGCCGCTGTCCGAGCTGAACCCGCTGGGGCAGTTGCCGATTCTGGACGATGGCGGGCATATCGTCCGCGACTCGCAGGCCATTCTGGTCTACCTCGCCGGCGCATACGGCGGCCTGGCGTGGTGGCCGGACAACCCGCGCGGGCAGGCGGAGATCGTGCAGTGGCTGTCCTTCACCGCGAACGAGATCCAGCAGAGCCTGAATGCGGCGCGGCTGGTGCAGAAGTTCGGCTATCCGCTGGACAAGGCCGCGGCGCTGGCCAAGGCACCGGCGGTGCTCAAGCTGCTGGACGAGCATCTGCAGCGCCACGACTGGCTGGCGATCGACCGGCCGACCATCGCCGATTGCGCGGTCTACCCCTACGTGGTGCTGGCGCCAGAGGGCGATGTGGATCTCACCCCGTACCGCCACGTCGCCCGCTGGATGGAGCGGCTGGAAGCGTTGCCGGGTTATCTGCCCAAGCCCTGACCTGCGCTGAATCAGGTGCGCTCCTGCCCCTCGGCCTTGAGGAAATCGACGAAGGCCCTAAGGGGCGAGGGCATGTGGCGGCGGCCGTGGTAATAGAGGTAGGGGCCATCGAAAGACTGCCACCAGTCTTCGAGGATGGGCGTCAGGCGGCCATCGGCGAGCGGCTCGCGGATGAAGTCCTCGAAGGTGTAGATGATGCCCAGGCCGTTGATTGCCGCGCTGGTCTTCAGGTCATGGGAGGAGGTCACGAGCTGGCCTTGTGGCGGTACGCGCAAGGTTCGGCCGTCCTTCTCGAATTCGAAAATACCCACCTTGCCGCTTTCGAAACGGTGGCCGAGCAGTTGGTGCTCGGTCAGCTCGGATGGGTGCCGGGGCGTGCCGTGGGCGGCGAGGTAGGCAGGCGCAGCGGCGGCGACGAAGCGTTGCCGACGCGGGCCGATGGGGATGGCGATCATGTCCTTGGCCAGGCTCTCCTCGTAGCGCACCCCGGCGTCGTAACCCGCCGCGATGACGTCGATGAAGGTGTTCTCCATCACCACTTCGACGTTCACCGCCGGGTAGAGCTTGAGGAAGCGGCTCAACAGGTCCGGCAACAGGAAGCGAGCCACCGGCACCGGCACGTTGAGCTTGAGGGTGCCGACCGGCCTGTGGGAGTCATCGTCCAGATCATTGAACGCGGCGCTGATTTCTTCGAGCGCCGGTCGCAGGCGTTCCAGCAGGCGTTCGCCTGCACTGGTCGGGGTGATGCTGCGGGTGGTGCGGTTGAGCAGGCGCAGGCCCAGATCGCTTTCCAGGCGGCGTATGCAATCGCTCAGCGAAGACGCCGACATACCGCGTTTCTGCGCCGCGGCGCGAAACCCTCCGGCTTCGACCACGGCGGCAAACAGCGCGACATCACTCAGGTTGGGTTGACGCATGGAGCCTCCTTGAATTCTTCGACTGTACGATTGGGCGAACAGCCCGTCCATGTTTGCCTGGATTATCAGCCTGTGCTCGTACGCTGATACTTCGTCCGTCGGCCGCCTCCGCCTGGGGTAGGCCCTTCACGATGAAGAGGAAACGATCATGGCGCAGAGAAACGCAACCGGGCCGGGCGGCCATGCCAGGCCATTGATGAAGCTGGCCAGAACGCTGATCGCAGGGGTGGCGCTGGCTGGGTCACTGGCCGTCGAAGCCGCCAACCGGCCATCGCCAAAACCCGACTGGAGCCTGGCCGACATGCCAGCTCAGACCGGCCGCATAGTGCTGGTCACCGGCGGCACCAGCGGTATGGGTTACGAGGATGCACTGGCGCTGTCACGCGCCGGCGCCGAGGTCATCATTGCCGCGCGCAACGCCGAGCGCGGGCAGGAGACGATCGAGCGGATATGCGAACAGGTGCCGGATGCCCGCGTGCAGTTCGAGGCAGTGGATCTGTCCAACCTGGCCTCGGTTCGCAGCCTCGCCGAGCGCCTTCAGGAGCGCTTGCCGCGCCTGGATGTACTGATCAATAACGCCGCGATCATGGCACCGCCTGAGCGCGGCACCTCAGCCGATGGCCACGAGCTGCAGCTGGCGACCAACTACCTAGGCCCGTTCGCCCTGACCGCATTGCTGATGCCGCTGCTGCTGGAAAGCGACGATGCTCGGGTGGTGAGCCTGTCCAGCATCGCGGCGGGTCGAGGTCGCTTGAACTTCGCTGACCTGCAGGCCGAGCAAGGCTACGACCCCTACGCCACCTACGCGCAATCCAAACTGGCGGTGTTGATGTGGGCAATGGAGTTGCAGCGCCACAGCGATACCGCCGGCTGGGGCATTCGCAGCATTGCCGCACACCCTGGAGTCGCGGTCACCGAACTGGTCGAGCGCGGGCCGGGGCTGGATAGCAAGTTCGCCGCCAACTGGGCCAAGGACCGCGACGAATACCACTCCGCCGCGCAGGGCGCACTGCCGACCCTGTATGCCGCAACTGCGCCGGAAGCCATCGGTGGCGCCTATTACGGGCCTATCGGCGAGGAGGAGAAACGCGGCCCGCTGGGCTTTGCCAGGGTTCCCGAGGCTGCCGCGAACCAGACCGATGCCGCCGAACTGTGGCAGCTGTCGGAACGCCTGACCGGCGTGCGCTATCCCTGAACCCTCGGGCGCGGCCTTGCGCTCGCGCCCCGTTACCTCTCTTCCTTTTTCAGGAGCGCGCCCATGAGCACGCCATCCGTTGTGCATCGCCTTAGCACCGCGATCAATGCCGAGGAACACGAGCTGCGTCCGGCACTGAGTGGTTTCCTGCTGTTCTTCTGCCTGTTCGCCGGCTACTTCATGCTGCGCCCGATACGCGAATCGATGGGCATCGCGGCGGGGGTGGAGAACCTGCAATGGCTGTTCACCGCGACCTTCTTCGTCATGCTGGCGGCCGTTCCGTTGTTAGCCTGGCTCAGCTCGCGCGCACCGCGGCTACATTTCGTCGACTGGGTGTACGGCTTCTTCTGTTTGAACCTGCTGCTGTTCTCCGTGCTGTTTCTGCTGCAAGGCGAAAATCCCTGGCTGGCGCGGGTGTTCTACGTGTGGATCTCGGTCTACAACCTGTTCGTCGTATCCGTGGCATGGAGCCTTATGGCGGACGTGTTCGACAGCGCCCAGGCCAAGCGGCTATTCGCCTTTATCGCTGCCGGGGCGAGCGTCGGCGGGCTGGTCGGGCCGGCGCTCAGCGCGTTGCTGATCGGCAGTCTGGGAGAGGCAGGGTTGATGCTGCTCGCCGCCTTGCTGCTGGGCGGCGCGCTGGTACTCAAGTTCTCGCTCATGCGCTGGCGTGAAGTCGGCGGAGCAGGGCGGCCTGGCGCGACCCCGGCGGAGAGCACGCGCAAGCCGGTGCCTGGCAACCCGTTCAGCGGGATGACGCGGGTGCTGCAGTCACCTTATCTGCTCGGCATCGCCGGCTTCGTGGTGCTGCTGGCCACCGTGACGACCTTTCTCTATTTCGAGCAGGCGCGTCTGGTGGCCGAACTGTTCCCCGATCGGGCGGCGCAGGTTCGGGTGTTCGGCACTATTGATGTGGTCGTCCAGGCCGGGGCACTGCTGTCTCAGCTGCTCATCACCGGACGGCTGGCGCAGAAGCTGGGCGTGCGCGTGTTGCTGGCGATCGTGCCGCTGCTTGTCTGCGTCGGCTTTGTCGGTCTGGCGCTGATGCCCAGCTTCGCCTTGCTTGCGGCGCTGATGATCGTGCGTCGAATCGGCGAATACGCTTTCGTCCGGCCCGGCCGGGAGATGCTCTTCGCACCCCTGGATGCGGAAAGCAAATACAAGGCGAAGAACGTCATCGATACGGTGGTCTACCGCGCCGGTGATGCCGTCAGCGGTTGGGGGAAGACTGCACTGGACATGTTCGGTCAGGGTGCCGGCCTGGTCGCCGTGGCCGGCGCAATCTGCGCGCTGCTATGGGGCTATCTCGGCTGGCAGCTCGGCAAGCAGGCGGACAGGCAAACCGAGGTAAGGGTGGGGGCAGTTGTGGGGAATGGCGCTTGAGCGAAGCGCAGGCGGCGACCGGCTTTGCGCCCGGTCGCCGCGCTTCATGCGCCGGTCAGAAGCTGACCACCGTCTTCAGCCCTACGACCACCACGTCCTCCGCCTCGTCGAAGCCGCCGGGGCGGTGGAAGTACTGGATGTTCGGCGTCAGCGAGATGGCCGGCGTCAGGGCGACGCGGTAGTAGAGTTCGGCGGGGTATTCCACGTCCGGCACCGGCTCGCCCTGTTCGCGCAGGTGCTTGCGGGCGTCGTCGTTGATTTCCAGGCGGCCGAGGCCCAGGCCGAGCTCGTCATGCGGGCGCGAGGCGAAGGGGGCGGAGAGGATGCCGCCAACCTGCCAGATGCGCTCGATATAGATCACGTCCGGGTCGGACTGGATAAAGTTGGCGAACAGCTTCAAGCGTCGCTCGGCCACCGCGCTGCTCTGCCAGAGCTGCTGTTCGGCCATCAGGTAGCCGCCAGTGGCCTTGTCGTGTTCGGCGGCTGGCGCGCCGGACAGCGCCATCGGCCGGCCGGCAGCGTCACGGTAGATGTCCTCGAAGTCGCCGGTATTGCGCCAGAGGCCCAGGCGATAGGCGCCGGGTTGACCGGAGAAGGTTGGCGTCCAGCCCAGTTCGGCAACGGCGTGGTAGCCGGTAGTGCCGGACGGGCTGCCGAAATTCAGGCCCTGCTCGCGCTCGGTGAAACGCGGATTGACCTGATAAAGCGCGGTCTGCAGCGACCACTCTTCGTCCAGCTGGTAACGCGCGGTGGCGCCCCATTGGCTGATCGGCCAGGTGAACCAGTTCGGCGTGACATAACCGGGCACGGTGCCGCAGAAGCCGAGATTCTGGAACGGGCAGGCGAAGGGATAGATCTCGCCGCTCATGGGCAGGCGGCCGAGCTTGACCAGCAGGCGGTCGTCCAGCAGTGCTTGCTGGTAATAGAACTGCACCAGTCGGGTGACGCTGCCGTAGCCGTGAATTTCCTGGGGTTGCAGCAGGACGCCGAGATCGGCCTCCGCGTTGAGGTTCTCGCCGTTGCGGTTGACCACGCTGAAGCGGAAACCGGCGCCGGACCACCCGAGCAGTTTCTCCAGGTCCAGCGCGGCGTCGAACATCAGCTGATCGGAGTAGGTACCGGTGTGGTCATCGCCGCCCTGGGTGTTCCAGGCCAACTCGTTGACGTAGGTGATCTGCAGGTCGACGCCGGCCTCATGCAGACGGGTACGGCTGCCGTTCCAGTCGCCGAAGAGGAACTGATCGGGTGAATACTCGGCCGCGTGGGCAGAAGTGAACAGGCAGGCGGCGAGAACGCCGCTGCCGAAGCGCAGGCTTGTTGTCATTGTTCTGATCCTTCGGATGTAACGGTGCGGGGTGCAGCGAATACCGTTAGCCGCACTGCCTGCGGGCATTCACGGTATTCGCGTGCGTTTCTGCTCAGTGGTAACGCCTGGCTATGTAGGCGTTATTGGTTCAAGTGTTTAGTTGGCGATTGAACGTGGCCGGCTTAATGTCCGCCGCCAGACTTCACACCATCGCGCGCTTGCCGACGAACAAAATGGCGAATGCTTTCCAGCTCTGCATCTGTCAGGTCCGGGAACTTGGGCATGCCATTGGCAAGTAACGCACCGCCGCGCACAACACTCTCGAACGCCTTCTCACTGCCTTTGAGCAATATCGGCGACTCCCGCAGATCGGGTGCTTTCATACCCGCAACAGCTCCGGCGCCATGACAGCCAACACAGAGGTTTTCCGCAAAGACACCCGCGCCGGCCTCTGCCTTCTTGGCATCGACTTCAAACTTCTCATCAATAATTGGCTTGGCAAGCTGCGGTGCAGGCTGTTCTGGAACAACCGCTTTTCCGTCAAGCGAAAAGGTCATGATGCGGCGTTCATGCACACCATATTTCCAGCCATGACTTTCAAATCCCAGTTCACCGGAGCCGCCGAAGTTAGAGGCCAATGCACCACCAGGACCCACCAGAAGGGAAACCATCTGCTTGCCATCCAGCTTGTAAGTAATCGGTGGCGCAGAGATGCCGAGACCCACGTCATAGGACCAAAGCTCGTCACCAGTGCGGGCATCGTAGGCTTTCAACATGCCATCAGGCTGGCCCTGGAAAACCAGGTTGCCGGCTGTGGTCAAGGTTCCGCCACCCCATGGGCTCTTCTGGTTTACCTGCCACACGCGCTTGTTCTTGACCGGGTCCCATGCCTGTAGGGAGCCCCGTGACTCGTGTGGGTCCTTGGTCAATTCCCAACCGGTCAACCCCAGGTAAAGCTTGTGGCTCGCCATCTTGTGGCCAGGCTTCGTATCCTTGCCATCGTCCTTGAAGGTGTTGCCTAAATGGTTGGTGGGGATAAAGGCAAGATTCAACTCGGGGTTATAAGACATCGCATGCCATGAGTGAGCACCGAATGCCGAAGGATAGATATTCTTCTCGCCATCAGGATACCGGGCGTCCTCAGCAACAATGTGGCGCTGTTCTTTCAGGTCATACTTGGTAGACCAGTTGGCGTCCGTGAATTTCTCAGCAGACAGAACCTTGCCGTTCGAGCGGTCGATCGTATAGAAGAAGCCGTTTTTCGGCGCATGCAGTACCGCATCAACATCCTTGCCATCGACTTTCAGATCGGCCAGCACGATGTCCATGTTCGAGTTGTAATCCCAGGTGTCGCCTGGTGCAGTCTGAACATGCCATTTGTATTCGCCCGTATCCGCATCTACAGCCACGACAGAACACAGGAACAGGTTGTCGCCGCCGTCCGGGCTACGCACCTTGATATTCCACGGCCCACCGTTGCCTGTACCGAAGATGAGCTGGTTGTATTTCTCGTCGTACGTCCAGCCATGCCAGGCATTACCGCCGCCGCCGTTTTCCCACCACCGGCCAGTCCAGGTTTTGGCGGCCATTTCCTGAGCGGCATCCTCGAATCCATCTGCGGGATTGCCTGGGACGATATAGAAACGCCAAACCTGCTTGCCCGTTTCAGTGTCATAAGCGGTCACATAACCGCGCATCGGCCCAAGTTCCGTTCCGCCATTGCCTACAAATACCTTGCCATCGAAGGCCTTGGGATGACCTGTGATATTCAACGGCTGGTCGTGATCAAAGGTCCGGGTCTGCCAGACTTCCTTGCCGTCTTTTCTGGTGATCGCAATCAGGCGGCCGTCCCAGGTGGTGATGAATAGCTTGTCACCATAGGTTGAAAGGCCGCGGTTATGCTTCCAGAAGACCTTCTTCATGTTGTTGTCGATGATCTCTTTGGAAACCTTTGGATCGTATTCCCAGAGCATCTTTCCCGTGCGGGCATCGAACGCACGTGTTCTGTTCATTTCGCCAACGTAATACATGACGCCATCGACAACCAAAGGTGTTCCGACGATATCGGAGCGATCCGGCAGCGGCGCGTACCATTCAGGCTTGAGCCCGCTGACGTTGTCTACATTGATGTCTTTAAGCGGGCTGAATCGCTGTTCGGAGTGTGTTCGTCCGTAAGCCAGCCAATCAGTAGTGTTCGATTCGTCAGACAATTCCTTGTCGGTGATGACTCTGTCTGATGCGTGCAGTGGCGTGATCGCAAGAAGCGAGGCGGCCATGATTATCTGTACCCTTAAATTCGACTGTTTGAATTTCATTTTTATTATTTCCTTGTTTAGGGTTGTTTCTCGCTTCAGGCATTCCTCAAACGAGCATTCGCGGGTAAAGCTCTGCTGATATTTGTTTTTTTTGTAAAAAAAACTTCCTGTGTTGCGCTCTGCAATAGCGGGCAACATGGTGTGCGCGTATATCACTGCTTTTCAGGTTTGTTATTTAAACTGCAATAACTACAGGTGCGTTGTGGTTGCGCGTTAGTTTCCAGCGTTAGTGGTGGTTGCGCCGCTGCGGTAACGCTGCGCAGAGAGTTGCTGTATATCGCGCTGGCCGGACAGGCTGCCTTGGGGCGGGGAAGGGCTGGGATGCCTCATGGTGTTTCCTCCGATGCATGGCCGGGCCGGATGGCCTGCCGTGTTGTTGTTATTCAAAGCAAGGGGGAGTGCCGTCCGGCGGCGAGGCCTTCGGGCGGATAAGTGCTGGCGCGGGCACCAAGTTCCAGACCCTGCCAGGCGAGAACACGCTGGTAACACTCGGGCAGGGATGTGGCGGTTGCCCAGGCATCGGCCAGTCGCTCGGCGAGCGCCAGATGGCTCGCGGCCTGGCAGCGCAGGTCGCTGGCGCAGGCGTGGTAGAAGCGGTTCACCACGTCAGCCATGGGCTCGCGCCAGTCTTCGATCAGCAGCGCGGCGTGAGCCAGCACCACGGGGCGTCCATCGCGGCTGCGCCGCCAGCGCTGGGCGGTGCCGGCCAGCTTGCGGCCCTCCAGGGTGAGGTTGAAGCGGCCGTCGCAGAATGCACCCGGCACCGCGCCTACGCCGGCCTTGAGGCCGTTCTCCGCCAGCCACAGCGCCAGGGGTTCGAGCAGCCGTTCATAGGCGATGTCGATGCGCTTGCCGACCTCGTCGCCGCTAGGCAGCGCGCAGGCCAGGGCGATGTTGAGCACGGCAGAGGATTGCGGCACCGGCTCGCCGCCGGTATCGCGCAGCAAAATCGGCCAGCCCTGCGCCGCGCAGCGTTGGCTGGCCAGGGCGAAGCCGGGCCGGCGCTCGAAGCTGCCGGGCATCACCAGCGCCTGACCGGTGGGGCGCCAGAGCAGCAGTTGGCAGTCGAACAACCCGTCGCAGACGCGCTGCAGCAAGGCCCGCTCGGCATTCAGGCCGGCGCCCACGCTGAACCGGGCGATGCCGTTCATGCCGCATACTCCTCGATACGCCGGCAGAGATCATCGAGAAACTCTGCCGCGGGCGAGCCGTTGACGGCGCGATGGTCGAAGGTCAGCGACAGGCCCATCCACTCGACTTCCACCAGTTCGCCGCTGGGCCCGAGTTCCAGCCGCCGCTGAATGCCGCCGACCCCCAGAATGGCCACCTGTGGCGGATTGAGGATCGGCGTGAAGTGATGCACCCGCGACAGCCCCAGGTTGGAGACGGTGAAGGTGGCGCCGGTCAGCTCCTTGACCGACAGCTTGCCGGCCAGGGCCTTGTCTACCAGCGCTTTGCGCGCCAGGCACAGGCTTTCGCCGTCCAACTGTTCGGCGTCGAACAGCGCCGGGGCGACCAGCAGATCGCCCGGCAACGGGATGGCGAGGCCCAGATGCACCGCCGCGTGCTGGTGGATCACCTCGTCTTCCAGCGTGGCATTGATGCCGGGATGTGCCTTGAGCGTCTCGACCACCTTGAGCAGCAACAGGTCCTGCACGGACACCGCGCTGCCCTCGGCTTTCAGCTCGGCACGACGGGTTTTCAGCGCATCCAGCCGGCATTCGCTGTGGTGAGTCAGCTGCGCGGTGGTCTGCAGACTTTCGTGCATCTTCGCCGCGATCATCTTGCGCATGCCCTTGAGCGGCACCCGTTCGGGCGCGCGCTCGGGCAGGATTTCCAGTCGAGTCATGGCTATTCCACCTGGCCGATGACCGCACCCTTGGCGATCACCGCGTCTTCTTCCTCGATGATCTTCAGCACGCCGGCAGCCGGCGCCTCGATCTCGAACTGGGCCTTTTCCGACATGACCTCGGCGACCAGGTCTCCGGCGGCCACTTCGGCGCCGTCGCTGACCAGCCAGGAGGTGATCACCGCTTCGGCGTCGCCTTCCCAGAGGTCGTCTGCAATCACGATGGGGGTACTCATAAACGTCATTCCTTATGCATGGCGTGGTAGGCGGCCACGATCTTGTCCGCGTTGGGCAGGGCCCACTGCTCCATGACCGGGGTGAAGGGGATGGGGATGTCGGGGAAGGCCACCCGCTGCGGGCGCGCCTTGAGCATGCCGATGTCGTGCTCGACGACGCTGGCGATGATTTCGCCGCTGACGCCGAAGCTGTGATAGTCCTCGTCGATGACGATCAGCCGGCCGGTCTTGCGTACCGAGGCGATGACATGTTCGCGGTCCAGCGGCACCAGGCTGCGCAGGTCGATGACCTCGGCGCTGACGCCGTCCTTCTCAAGCGTCGCAGCAGCGCGCAGGGCGTGGTGCACACCGGCGCCGAGGCTGACCAGGCTGACGTCGCGGCCTTCGCGCACGGTCTTCGCCTTGCCGATCTCGACGATATAGGACTCCTCTGGCACCGGCACCGTGGCGCCTTTCTCGGTGCCCAGCCAGCCCATGCCCTGCAGCGCCTTGTGAAAGAGGTAGACCACCGGGTTGTCATCGCGAATCGCCGCGGTCATCAGGCCCTTGGCGTCGTAGGCGTTGCTCGGCACCACCACCTTCATGCCCGGCAGGTGGGCGAAGGTGCCGTACAGGCACTGCGAGTGCTGGGCGGCGTCCGAATAACCGGCGCCGGTGGAGGCCATCAGCACCATGGGCACCGGCACCTTGCCGCCGGAGAAGTAGGTGTTTTTGGCCATCAGGTTGTAGATGGCGTCCATGCAGACGCCGAAGAAGTCGACGAACATCAGCTCGACGATCGGCCGCATGCCGTCCGAGGCGGCGCCCACGGCGGCGCCGATAAAGGCGGTTTCGGAGATCGGCGTGTCGCGGATGCGCGTCTTGCCGAATTCCTCATACAGCCCGCGGGTGTTGCCGAACACGCCGCCGAGCTGGCCGATGTCCTCGCCCATCACGAATACCTTCGGGTTCAGGCGCATCTCCTGGGCCACGGCTTCGGCCATGGCGCGGGCGACGGTGAGCTTTCTTTCCTTTACTGCTGTGGTCATGGGGTTCTCCTGCTCAGCCGGCCAGTGCGGCGGGGCTGACGATGATCTTGACGTTGCGGTCCTTGTGGTTGGCCAGCTCCTCGAAGCCCTGTTCGAGGATGTTGTCCAGCCCGATGCGGCCGGTGATCAGCGGGGTGACGTCGATGCGCCCGTCGGTGATCAGTGCGATGACATCGGCGAATTCGCCGGCATAGGCGAGCGAGCCGATCACTTGTTTCTCGGTAGCGACGATCTCGAAGAAGTTGAACTCCGAGGGTTCCTCGAAGATGCCGACCATCACGCAGCGACCGGCCTTGCGGATCACGTCGATGGCGAGCTTGGCGGTGGACTTGTGGCCGATGCACTCGAAGGAGACGCCGGCGCCGTAGCCGCCGGTGAGCGCCTTGATCTCGGCGATGGCGTCGCACTCACTGGGGTCTATGACCCGGTTGGCACCGACTTCCAGCGCCTTGGCCTTGCGCGCGGCGGACATCTCCAGGGCGATCACCTGGCCGGCGCCAGCGGCCTTTGCGCACATGATGGTGCACAGGCCGATGGTGCCGGCGCCGACCACCACCACGGTTTCGCCAAGCAGGCTGCCGGCCTTCTTCACCGCGTGCATGCCCACCGCCAGCGGCTCGATCAGCGCACCGGCCTCCAGCGGAAAGCCTTCGGGCAGGCGGTAGAGTAGCTCGGCGGGTACGTTGACGAATTCGGCGAAGGCGCCGTTGTTCATCAACCCGGTGAAGGCCAGCTGCTCGCAGAGGTTGTACTGGCCGGTCTTGCAGAAACGGCACTGCCCGCAGTGCTGGCAGGCATCGGCGGCGACCTTGTCGCCCGGCGTGTAGCCTTCGACGCCTTCACCGGTGGCGACGATCTCGCCGCAGAACTCGTGGCCGAGGATGCACTGGCCCTTGATGCCGGTGAGCGGGTGCGGCGCATCCACCGGAATGAACACCGGGCCGGCGAGGTATTCGTGCAGATCGGAACCGCAGATGCCGCACCAGTGCACGCGAATCTGTACCCAACCCGGTTGCGGCGCGCCGGGCAGTGGGACCTGTTCCAGGCGGATGTCCTTGCGGCCGTGCCAGACGGCGGCGGTCATGGTGGCTTGGCTGTTCATGGTGGTGTTCCTCTTGTTGTTCTGCTGGTGTCCGCGTTTCGCGAGCGGGCTCGCTTCTGCGGTCCTCGGGGCTGACCTGCGCTACACGAAGACCTGCTCCAGCGCCTCTTCCGGCCGCGGGTACGGGCTTTCGCGGGCGAACTGCACGGCCTCGTCGATGCGTCCGCGGGCGCGTGCGGCGATGTCTTCGGCCTGCGCTTCGCTCATCACGCCTTCGTCGATCAGGCGTTGGCGGTAACCGGGGATCGGGTCCTTCTTCATCAGGCCGTCCTTCTCGCCCTCGGGGCGGTAGGTTTCGCCGTCGCCCATGAAGTGGCCGGCCAGGCGGTAGGTCTCGATCTCGATCAGGGTCGGGCCGCCACCGGCGCGGGCGCGCTCGATGGCTTCACCGGCGGCGCGGAACACGCCGTCCGGGTCGTTGTTCTCGACGAACACACCGGGCATGCCGTAGGCCGCCGCACGTACGTGGTGCTGCGCGATGCAGGTGGCGCTGGCCTTGGCCACCGAGATGCCCCAGGCGTTGTCCTCGATGACGAACACCACCGGCAGCTTCCACAGCGCGGCGAGGTTCAGCGTTTCGTGGAAGGCGCCCTGGTTGGCCGCGCCCTCGCCGATAAAGGAGACGGCCACGCCGGGCTTGCCCTGCATCTGCCGCGACAGCGCCGCGCCGACCGCCGGGCCCATGCCCTCGGCGATGATCCCCGAGCAGGAGAAGTTCACCCGGCCATCGAACAGGTGCATGTGCCCGCCGCGGCCGCCAGACAGGCCGGTCGCCTTGCCGAAGATCTCGGCCATCATCTCGTTGAGGTCGACGCCCTTGGCCACGGCGATGTGGTGCGGGCGGTGGGTGGCGGTGACGATGTCCGCAGCCTCGAGGTGGGCGCAGACACCCACGGCGCAGGGCTCCTGGCCGTTGGAGAGGTGCATCTCGCCGGGAATCGGCCCCTTGGCCATGTTGAACACCGGCGTCTTGCCTTCCATGTAGATGCGCTCGATGGATTCCTCCATGTAGCGGCTGGTCAGCATCTGCTCGTACATCCACAGGCGCTGCGAGTTGTTGGGCTGGGTCATGGGTGGGCTCCCTTGTAGTGGCGGGTCAGATCGCGCGTTCGTTGAGCAGACGGCCGATCTGCTCGGCCTGGCGCAGGGCCAGCGCGACGATGGTGAGGGTGGGGTTCTGGCCGCCGCTGGTGGTGAACTGGCTGCCATCGGAGACGAACAGGTTGGGTATGTCATGGCTCTGGCCCCACTTGTTCACCACGCCGTCACGCGCCTTGGCGCTCATGCGGTTGGTGCCCATGTTGTGGCTGGCCGGGTAGGGCGGCAGCTCGATGATGTCGGTGGCGCCGGCGGCCTCGTAGCACCTGGCGGTGGCGGCAACGCCGTGCTTGCGCATGGCGGCATCCATCGGGTGATCGCTCTTGGTCACCACCGGGATCGGCAGGCCGTACTGGTCCTTTTCGCTGTTATGCAGGGTGATGCGGTTGTTCTCCAGCGGCAGGTCTTCGCCGCACAGCCAGACGCCGGACATGTGGTTGTACTTTTCCATCCGCGAGGTGAACTGCTTGCCCCAGCCCTTGGGTGTCGGGTCAAGGAAGGCGGAGAGGAAGGGCAGGCCGAGGGCGAGGATTTCCAGCCGGTAACCGCCGACGAAACCGCGCGACGGATCGTTGTAGGACTCGTCGGAGATCACCCCGGCGCAGGTGGTGCCGCGGTGCATGTTCACCGGCTTCGGCATCACGGCGAAAATGCCGGCGGTTGTGTGGGTCATGTAGTTGCGCCCGACCTGGCCGGAGGAGTTGGCCAGCCCGTCGGGGAACATCGCCGAGGCGGAGTTGAGCAATAGCCGCGGCGACTCGATGGAGTTGCCCGCCACGCAGACCACCCGGGCCTTCTGCCTTTGGATGTTGCCGTCGGCATCGGCGTAGACCACGGCATTGGCGCGACCCTTGGCGTCATGCTCGATGCGCAGCACCATCGATTGCGGGCGTACTTCGCAGTAGCCGCTGGCTTCGGCGCGGGGGATATCGGTGTAGAGCGTCGACCACTTCGCGCCCATCTTGCAGCCCTGCATGCAGAAGCCGAGCTGCTGGCAGGCGGCGCGATCGTCGTAGGGCTCGGTGTTGATCGCCATCGGCCCGGAGAGGATCTCCTTGTAGCCGACCCGTTTGGCGCCGGTGGCCAGCACCTTGAAGGAGTTGTGCCACGGGTGATAGGCCATGCCGGTGCTCGGCCCGGTCACGCCCATGTGCTTCTCGGCCTTCTCGTACCAGGGCGCCATCTCGTCCAGCGTCACCGGCCAGTCGAGCAGGTTGGCGCCGGCGATGTCGCCATTGATGCTCTGCATCTTGAATTCGAAGTCACGAAAGCGCAGGGCGATGCCGGCCCAGTGCACCGTGCTGCCGCCGACGCCCTTGACGATCCAGGCGGGCAGGGTCGGGTTGTTCTCGGTCAGGTGCCAGCCACCGGCGGCCTGGCGTTTGTCGAGCCAGGAGATCTTCTTGAACATCGCCCACTCGTCGTTCTCGATGTCCTCCAGCGTGTGGCGCTTGCCGGCTTCCAGCACCACGCTGCGAATCTTCTGCTTGGCCAGCGCGTTGGCGAGCGTCCCGCCGCCGGCACCGGAGCCGATGATCACCACGACGCCATCGTCATCCTGGGCAAAAGTTGCCATGGGGTATTCCTCGTCTTGTTCTTGTTGTTATCCCGTTTGCACGGGTGCTCAGAGCCAGTTCAGGTCGTTGAAGCCGCGGTTGACGTAGCCGCCGTACTCCCAGGACGAACCCTCGTAGCCGAACAGCGGGAACAGCGCCTTGTTGTCGTACAGGCCGAACATCAGGCTGCTGCGCACGGCCTTGAAGAAGGGGGTGTTTTCGATGTCGGTCAGCAGGGCTACCCGCTCGGCCTCGTCGAGTTGTTCGAATGGCGAGCCATGGGCCTGGCGCGCCTGCTGCTGCAGTTCGTCAAGGCCGCGAGCGACCAGGGCCGGCTGTTCATCCACCAGGCCGAGCAGGGGCTGCACGTAGTGGTGGTCGCTGATGAATTCGTGGGGAAAGACGTCACGGCCCATGCGCAGAAGGCCATCGGGCAGGTCTGGCAGGCGTTCCTCGGCGAGCAGGTTCACCGGGATCAGTTGCGACAGGCTGAATGCCAGCAAGGACTGGCCGGAAATGGAAAGAAAACGTCGCCGGTTTAGCGTGCCGTGCGGGCGAGCTGAATCGTGCATGACATAGCTCCTGATTATTACCGGCAGTTCCGTGGTGCTCGGAATGCTGGCGATCTTGTTATGCGAAGAGTTTGTTCCGCAAAACAGTAGGAGCAGTTGTCATGCCAACTTTTAGTGAGAGCTTCAGATGTTGGTAATAGATTGATAAATATGGTTTTTTGGTAACTTTACGATGCTTAGGTGTTTAATGTGTAAAGTGCTTTAGGCGTTACACCTGTAAAGCGCTGTAAAGCGTTTTACAGTACGGCGACAAACAATATGAATAGACAAAGTGCTTCTAAAGTTCAGGCTGGTCTGTCCGGGTCAATGGTTTATCCTTCGTTTATTGCAAAACAATAAAGCGTTTCACTGGAGTCGCCTGCGCTCGGTCTGGCGCGAGCACTTCGAGGAGGAGGCATGAATCTGCTATCCGGTCCGGTCAGCCATATCGACGCGGTGCTATCGCTGGCCAATGCGCCGCACCTGCCCGGTGATCGTGATCCGATCATCGCGCGCTCCTGGCACCGCTGTGTGCACGACTACGGCCTGGATCCGGCGCGACCTGCCGAAGCCCGCTTCGTCCCGCGGCAGGTGCTGCGCGAACATCAGGATCAGGCCGACGAGCTGATCAATGTCGCCCGCGCCGGCGTCGAGCAGCTCTACCGGCAGATAGCTGAGCTGGGTTACGTGATCCTGCTGACCGACAACCGCGGTATCGCAGTGCAGTTTCTCGGCGACCCGGCAGACGAAAAGGCGCATCGCAAGACCGGCCTGTTCCTCGGTTCGGACTGGGGCGAAGACCATGCCGGCACCTGCGCAGTCGGCACCTGCATCAAGGAGCAGCAGGCGCTCACCTGTCACCAGCAGGATCATTTCAGCGTCTGGCATACCAACCTCACCTGCACCGCGGTGCCCATGTTCAACCCGCACGGCCAGCTGCTGGCAGTGCTGGATATCTCCGCGCTGCATTCACCACCGACCAAGGATTCCCAGACCTTCGCCCTGCAGCTGGTCAAGCAGTACGCGCGGATGATTGAGGATGCCTACTTCATGCGCGTCTATCGCGAGCGGCCGATCCTCTGTTTCGACGGTTCCCGCGAGTTCGTCCTGATCAACCGTCGCTACCTGCTGGCGCTGGGTGACGATGGCGAGTTGCTCGCCGGCAACACCGCCGCCCGCGGTCTGCTGTCCGAGCACGGGTTGATGATGCCGGGGCCCTTTGGCTCCCTGGCGCAGGCGCGGATCGACCAACTGTTCGATTGCGAACTGAGCGATGTGCTGAGCATTCCCTACGCCAGCCATGACCAGGTTCGCGCCTTTCGCACCCATCGCCACCAGTTGTTCTTCGCCGCCTTGATGGAGCCGCGTCGCCGTGCACCGGAGCCGGCCGAACGCAGCGCGCCCGGTGGGCATGCCGCGCTCGATGCCCTGGCCGACGATGACCCGGTGATGCGCAAGATGCTGGCCCGCGCCAAGCGTCTATGCAGCGAGCCGCTGAACGTACTGCTCAATGGCGAGACCGGCACCGGCAAGGAACGCTTGGCCAAAGCGCTGCACGAAAGCGGTTGCCGGCGCAGCAAACCTTTCGTGGCGATCAACTGCGGCGCCATGCCCGAGTCGCTGATCGAAAGCGAGCTGTTTGGCTACGCCCCTGGCACCTTTACCGGCGCCCGTAGCAAGGGCATGCGCGGGCTGATCCAGCAGGCCGACGGCGGCACGCTGTTCCTCGATGAAATCGGCGACATGCCGCTGCACTTGCAGACCCGGCTGTTACGGGTGCTGGCCGAGCAGGAAGTGATGCCGCTGGGCGCCGAGAAACCGGTGAAGGTGGATATCCGCGTGGTGGCCGCCAGCCACCGCGACCTGCGGCAGATGGTCGAAAGCGGGGCGTTTCGCGAGGACCTGTTCTACCGCCTGAACGGGGCCTCGCTGAAGCTGCCACCGCTGCGCGAGCGCGCCGACAAGGGCTTTCTCATCGAGCGGGTGTTCGCCGAACTCGCCGAGGGCCGGCCGGGCAATCCGCACCTGCGTGGCGATGCCATGAGTGCGCTGCTGGCCTATCCCTGGCCGGGCAACATCCGCGAGCTGCGCAACGTACTGCAGTACGCGCTGGCGACCTGTGAGGGTGACGAGATCACCGTGCAGGATCTGCCGGACGAATGCCTGCCACCGATTCTGGCGCGCTGTCGTCAGTCGGCAGCTGCGGCCGAACCCGAGTCGGCGACGGCTCTGCGCGAGCAGCTGCGGCGGCATCGCTGGAACGTCAGCGCCGTCGCGCGGGAGCTTGGCGTGTCGCGCCCGACGGTGTACCGGCGCATGCGCGTGCTGGGGATCGAAGCGCCGGTGTGACCGGCGCCGAGGTGTTACTCGCTGACCGGCTGTTGTGCCGGCGTGCCTTTTTCAGCGGCAATATCGAAGGCGATGCTCCAGTTGTGCAGCGGGTAGGGCTGGTGCACCAGTGCCTTGATGTTGGCCTCGGCAGGCATGAGGTCGGGCAGGTATTCGTAGGTGGCGTCGGCGCGCATCGGGTCGCTGTCGCGTAGCTGGCCGGCGCCGCCGACCTGGTGGCTGGCGTAGCTGATGCGTGGCTGGCCGCTGAGGTCGCGACCGGCGCGCAGGCGCACGATGGTATCGGCGACGATGTCGACAGCGTCGATGGGCACTTCGCCCTGGTCGTCACGCAGCACGAAACCCTTGTCCTTCACATCGCGGGCCTGGTGGCCGATGTAGGGCTGGTCGAACGCCAGGGGCGGGTGCGGCACGAGGAAGTCGATCAGTACATCGCGGCCGTCCAGCGTGGCCTGGCGCGGTGCGAGTGGGGTCCAGCCTTTACGCTCGACGACGACGTGGTGGTAGACCTTGCCGAGCATCTGGCCGAACCAGCGATAGCCGTTCGCCGATAGGTGCACGCCCTTGTCGGTGTAGGGGTAGACCGGTCCGACCAGGTACCAGCCGGGTTCTTCCTGGGCCAGTTCCCACTGCGCCATGCCGATGGCCAGCGAGCCGTCCTTGACCGAGGACTTGGCGTCGGTCTGGTAGCTGAAGAAGGCGGGCATCTTTTCCTGCCCGGCGATGGCCTTGGCGGTGTCGGCGTAGAGGTCGTCACGCAGCTGGCGCAGTTTGGCCTTGTAGTAATCCTTGTCGTTCTTGCCGCCGTTGGTGTGGGAATAGTCGAACTCGCCCTGCAGCCAGAAGAACGCGCTGATGCTGTAACTGGCCTGCTGCGCGTCGGCCAGTGCCTTGGCCTGGTCGACGGCCTGGGTCACACGGCGATACTCGTTGGTGCCGCCGCTTTTCGACAGCTGTGCGACGGAGCGGCCGGAGGTCGACGCGTTGCTGGCGACGAGCAGGTGATCGGGGTCGGTGTCACGACCCAAGTGATGCAGATACAGCCGCCGCGCCATGTTCAGCGCGCCGACTTCCACAGATTCGCCTTCCTCCTGCGCCTTCGGGTCGAGTTTGGCGACCTTTTCCGCGTCTAGCAGCACCGCCGCATTGCTCTTCTGCTGCACCACGGCGCGCAGCGGTGTGAACGCGGCGTCACCGACCGGTTTGAACGTTGCACCGCTGAAGGCGGCCGATCGCGGGGAATCGCCGAGCATCAGGTTGTCGTAACGCGGCGCGACGGACAGCGCCGGCCAGCCTTCGGCCGCCGATGCCAGCGACTGGCCGTAGGTGATGACGTGGTTGTACTTGCTCTCCAGCGGCTGCGTCAGGTCGTTCGGCTTGGCCATGAGCTCAGCGGTCAGGCGCTTGTTCCCGGCGTCGCGGGCAGCCATTTCGCTGTCCGACAGGGCGGCCAGGGCAGGCGCGGTGATGGTCAGCAGGGCTACGGCGATGGCTGTGCGCAGGCGTGGAGTAGTCAGCTGTTGGGGGCGATGGCGAAGCTCGAGCATGAGATTGCGGTTCCGGGACGGCACTGGATCATCGTGTACGGCAGGTTGCAAGCAAGCCGTAGGTATTGGCGGACGCGCTTTCGACGGTACTAAAGGACGTAAGTTCGCGGCAGCCACGTCGATGGCGGATTGGCTATGCTGTGGCGCATTCGAGCGGCGCTCGTGCAGCGATGCGCAGCAGGCTTTGGCAGGTAGAACGATGTCGTTGCCGTCCGCTCCCATGCAGGTCATTCCATTAGCAGAGGAGAACGCCATGAGCCATAAAGCCATATTCGTGCAGCCCGGTGGCGGCTACGACCGGGTCGTCGTCGGCACCAGCGAGGCCGCCACGCCCGGCGCCGGCGAGATCAGCGTGCGCCTGCGCGCGAACTCGCTCAACTATCACGACTTCGCGGTGGTCAGCGGCATGTGGGGGCCGAGCGAGCCGCGCATTCCCATGGCCGATGGTGCCGGTGAAGTGGTGGCGGTGGGTGCAGGCGTGACCGAATTTGTGGTCGGCGATGCGGTGGTCAGTACCTTCTTCCCCGACTGGCTGGCCGGTGAGCCGCTGATCGAGGGTTTCGCCACGGTGCCGGGCGATGGCGTCGACGGTTACGCACGGGAAATGGTCACCGCCCGCGCCACCTCGTTCACCCATGCACCCAAGGGTTACAGCCATGCCGAGGCATCGACCCTGACCACCGCCGGCCTCACGGCCTGGCGTGCGCTGATGGCCGACGGCAAGCTCAAGCCCGGCGACAGCGTGCTGATCCAGGGCACCGGCGGCGTTTCCATCTTTGCCCTGCAGTTCGCCAAGATGGCCGGTGCCACGGTCATCGCCACCTCGTCCAGCGACGCCAAGCTGGAGCGCCTGCGCGAAATGGGCGCCGATCACCTGATCAACTACCGCAGCACGCCGGCCTGGGGTGAGACGGTGCGCCAGCTCACCGATGGCCGTGGGGTCGACCACGTGATCGAAGTCGGTGGGCCGGCAACGCTGGAGCAATCGATGGTCGCGGCACGCATCGGCGGGCATATCTCGGTGATCGGCATTCTCACCGGCGTTGCCGGCGAACTGCCGCTGGTACCGGCACTGGTGCGCCAGTTGCGTCTGCAGGGTGTGCTGGTCGGCAGTCGCGCTCAGCAGCAGGACATGATCCGCGCCATCGACGCCAACGGCATCCGCCCGGTGATCGACAAGCACTTCGCCGTGGACGATATCGTCGAGGCGTTCCGCTATCAGGAAACCAACCAGCACTTCGGCAAGATCTGCCTGGATATCTGAAGCCTGGCGTCGGCGGCGGCTGCGTTTAGAATGCGCGGCCACGCTGCCGACGATGCCCGCCCATGACGCCCGAACACCTCACCACCCTGCAAGATCACCTGCTCGACGCGTTGGCCAACGTGCCCGACGAGACGCGGCGGTTGTTTCACGGCCGCGGCCGCTGCTATCCGGGGCTCGAACAACTCACCGTCGACTGGCTGCAGGGTGTGGTGCTGGTGGCGCTGTTCCGTGATCCCGGCGAGGCGGAACGGGCGGCGCTAGGGCAGATGCTCATGGCGCTGACCGAATCCCCGGCCTGGCAGCAGAGTCAGGCGCAGCGCTTGCTGCTGCAGCATCGCTATCTGCCGGATGCGCCGACCGAAGCGTTGCTGGGCGATGTGCCCGCCGAGTGGCAGATCAGCGAGAACGGCCTGCGCTACAAGCTCGATCTCGGGCGAAAGCAGAACAACGGTCTGTTTCTCGACATGCGCTACGGCCGACGCTGGGTGCAGGAACAGGCGCAGGGCAAGCGGGTGCTCAACCTGTTCGCCTACACCTGCGGCTTCTCCGTCGCGGCGATCGCTGGTGGCGCCGAGCATGTGGTCAACCTGGACATGGCTAGCGCGGCGTTGACCCGTGGGCGGGAGAACCATCGCCTCAATGGTCATGATCTCAGCCGCGTCAGCTTTCTCGGCCACGAGCTGTTCAAATCCTGGGGCAAGGTGCGCAGGCTCGGGCCCTATGACCTGATCATCATCGACCCGCCGTCCTTCCAGAAGGGCAGCTTCGCCCTGACCCGCGATTACCAGAAGATCCTGCGCAAGCTGCCGGAACTGCTGAATGCCGGCGGCCAGGTGCTGGCCTGTGTGAACGACCCGGATATCGGCGCGGACTTCCTGATCCAGGGCATGGCTGCCGAGGCGCCGCAGCTGCGCTTCGAGCAACGCCTGGAAAACCCGCCGGAGTTTCCCGACATCAGCCCCGAGAGCGGGCTCAAGGCGCTGCTGTTTTCGGCCTGACGCTGGGTCGAGTCAGTCCCTTGTGACCCGCTCTGCATCGGCCTTGCCGAGCAAGCGCTCGACGTCCTTGATCACCTGCAGTGCCGCCAGCGGACCGCCGACGGACGTCCACAGCGAGCCGTCGACAGCGCCGAAGCGTTTGCTCTGCAGCGCCGAGAGCTGGCGGAACGCCGGGGTCTGTTCGGCCTGACGCATGGCCTCGACCGCCTCGCCGCTGGTAGTCAGGGTGCCGATCACCAGCCAGTCGGCATCCAGCAGTTCCAAGGACTCCAGGCTCAGTGCCATCGAGTGGGTGTGACCCGGGTCCTGCTGATGGGCGGGGCGGCTCAGGCCGAGGTCTTCGATGACCGTGCTGGCGAAGGCGTCCTTGAACATGTACGAGGGGCCCTTGGGATTCCAGCGCACGATGCTGAGGGTTTCGCCCTGATGCGTGCTCAGCCGCTCGCGCGCCTGTTCGACGCGAGCGCGGTAGCGGTCCAGCACGGCGTTGGCTTCGGCGTTCTTGTTCAGGATCTGTGCGGTGCGCTGCATGGTTTCCTGCCAGGGGCGACCCCAACTGTAGGTGATCACGGTCGGTGCGATCTCGTTGAGGATCGCCAGCTGCTCCGGCTTTACCGGGCCGGTGAGGATCAGATCGGGCTCCAGTTCGAGCAGGGTTTCCAGATTCGGATTGTCCAGATCGCCGACCGCCGGGACGTCCGCCGGCAGCTTGCCTTCGAGGTAGCGCGGCGGTGCAGCCTGGCCGCGGCCGTTGATGGTGCCGACCGGGATGACGCCAAGGGCGAGTGCGGTATCCAGATCGATTTCGCTGAGGGTGATCACCCGCTTCGGCGTTTCCGGCACGTTGACGGTGTTGCCCATGGCATCGCTCACCTGGCGCGTATCGGCCAGGGCGGGCAGGGCGAGCAGGCTGGCCAGCAGAGCGGCGGCCAGGTGACGTGGGGTCTTGAGGGTCATTGCATACCTTCCGTTTCGGGGTGTTCTCGGAGAGTGGGTTGCTGGAGGGCACGGGTACGGCGGCGCGGCACGATCACCGGCGCGCCGTCGCCGGGGGCCGGAAGGATGTCGACGTCGGTGTCGTAAAGGCGGTCGACCAGGGCCTTGGTCATCACCTGCCGCGCCGGGCCGATGGCCTGCACCCGGCCGTCGGCCAGGGCGATCAGCTCATCGCAGTAACGGGCGGCCACGCCGAGGTCATGGATCACGATCAGCACCGTGCGCCCGGCCGCGGCGATCTGGTGCACGGCTTCCATCACCTCGGCCTGGTGGCCGATGTCCAGCGCGCTGGTGGGTTCGTCGAGCAGGATCAGGTCGGTGTTCTGCGCCAGGATCATGCCGAGCCAGGCCCGTTGCGCCTGGCCACCCGAGAGCGAGGCGGCGCTGCGTTGCCAGATCGCATCGAGCTGCATCACCTCGCGGGCGCGTGCAACCTGGCGGGCGTCTTCCGCGCTCCACTGGTTGAACCAGCCCTGGTGCGGATGGCGGCCGTACTGCACCAGCTGTTCCACGCGGATGCCTTCGGCCAGCACCGGCCGTTGCGGCAGAAAGGCCAGCTCCCGCGCCAGCGCCTTGAGCGAGTAGCCCAGCAGCGGCTTGCCGTGGATCTCCACGGTGCCGCGTTGCAGCGGCAGCTGGCGGGCGAGCAGTTTGAGCAGCGTGGATTTGCCGCTGCCATTGGGGCCGACGATACCGATCAGCTTGCCTCTGGGCAGGCTGAACGAGACATTGTCGAGCACGACCTTGTCCTGATAGGCGAAGTGCAGGTTTTCCGCGCGCAGGGCAGTCATCAGTCAGCTCCTCGTCTGTCCTTGAGCAGCAGGCCGAGCAGCAGGATGCCGCCGAGCAGCCGCGTCATGATGCCGGTGGGGATTTCCTCGGGCTGGGCGAGCACCCGCACCAGGGTGTCGCTGCCGAGCAGCAATACCGCGCCGCACAGCGCCGACAGCCACAGCGGGGCGAGGTTGTCGCGGGCCAGCCAGGAGGCGAGGATCGGTGCGGCCATGGCGATGAACACCACCGGCCCGCCGATCGCCGTACCCAGCGCGGCCACCACGATTGCCAGGGCGAGCACGCCGAGCTGGGCCAGCGGCACCTTCACCCCGAGGTTCTGCGCCGTGGCGTCGCCGAAGCGCAGCAGCGCCAGCGGCCGATTGACCAGCGCCATCAGCGGGCAGAGCAGCAACAGCAGCAGTGCGACGGGCTTGACCGTCTGATAGCTGACACCGGCGAAGTGGCCCATGGTCCACAGGTAGATGCTGCCCAAGTGAGCGAGGGGTTGCGTCGACATGGCGAAGTCGCCGAGGGCACCGAGCAGTTCCGACAGCGCAATGCCGATGACGATGAACAGGTAGCCCTGCTCGCCGGGACGTCGGCACAGGGCGAAGAGTGCGGCGGCCGCCAGTGCGGCTCCGAGTGGCGACGCCCACCATGGCCAGTTGCCGAGGGTCAGGTAGAGGGCGAAGACGACCACAGCCAGCGAGGCGCCCTCGTTCACCCCGATCATGTCCGGTGTCGCCAGGCGGTTGCGTACCAGGGTCTGGATCAGGCAGCCGGCCATGCCCATGGCCAGCCCGGCGATGATCGCGGCGGCGACCCGCGGCAGGCGAATCTTGAAGACCATGATTTCCTGCAGCTTGCTGCCGTTTCCGGTGAGGGTGGCGATGACGTCGCGCACGCCGAGATGGCCGCTGCCAAGGCTGGTCGCCAGTACGGTCAAGCCCAGCAGCACCAGCACGAGCAGGGTGAACATCAACCAACTGCGCCGATGCAGCAGCAGGCTGATGCCACCGAGGCGCAGCGTCCAGACGCCGGAAGGTGTGGGGATGGAGGTCATGGCTACCTCACCGTCAACAGGGAACGAAAGCCGCCGCGCAACACGATGGCGATCAGCGCCGGCGCGCCGAGCGCGGCCAGCAGGGTGCCGACGGGCAGTTCGTACGGCTGCAGCAGCCAGCGCGAGAGCACGTCGGCGGCGAGCAGGAAGAGCATGCCGAACAGCGTGGAAAACAGCAGTTGCCGCAGCAGTGCCACCGGCTCGATGCGGCGCGCGCAATAGGCGGCGAGAAAACCGAGAAAGCCGATCGGCCCGGCCAGCGAGATGGCGCAGGCGGTGAGCAGGGTGGATGCCGCCAGCACGCCGAGGCGCACCCAACCGGTATGGATGCCCAGCGCGCGGGCCTGGCTGTCGCCCATCTGCATCAGGGTCAGCTGACGGCAGAGCAGCGTCGCCAGCACCAGTCCGAGCACGGCCAGCGGGCTGACCGTGCCGACCGCATCGAGGCTGGAGGCCGACAGCGAGCCGAGGTTCCAGAAGCGGAACTGCTCCAGCGCCACCCGCGTGGAGAGCAGCAGGAAATTCGCCAGACCGCCGAAGATCGCGCCGAGCGCCACTCCAGCAAGAATCAGCTTCAGCGGGCTGGCCTGACCCAGCATCAGGCTGACGCCCAGCACCAGCAGATTGCCCAGCAGAGCGCCGGCACCGGACCAGAGCAGGTAGCCCCGGGTCGACTCGACGCCGAAATAGATCAGGCCGATCACCAGCCCGAGCACCGCGCCGGCATTGACACCGAGCAGGCCGGGTTCGGCCAGGGGATTGCGTGTCGCGCTCTGCAGCAGCGAGGCGGCGATTGCCAGGCTGGCGCCCACCACCAGCGCGGCGAGGGTGCGCGGCAGCCGCAGGGTATCGACGACCATGGCCAGCTTGTCGTCGGCCAGATAGTCGGGCTGGCCGAGCAGATAGCCGAACACGGCGTCGGCACCATACACGCCGGCACCGGTGGCCAGGGACAGCGTCAGCAGCACGAGTAGAAGCCCGCCGCCGGCAATCAGCGTGGCCTTCTGCAACGCTGGAATAGTTGGATCAGTCGGCATGGTTCACTTCGCGTCTCCAGTTGAACCCGGCGGCTCGCGCCGCCGGGCGGGGCGTCAGATGTCGTAGGCGAAACCGACGAACAGCGTGCGACCCATGAGGATGTTGTCGACGGCCTGAGCCACCTCGTCGCGCTTCTCGTTGGTCAGGTTGTTGAGCCCGCCGTTGAGTGACAGCTGCTTGGTGGCCTGGTAGCGGGCACCGAGGCTCAGGGTGTGGAAGGCACCTGTCTCGAACGCCCCGGAGCGCGCCACGTCGTACAGGTACTGGCTGCCGGTGTACTGGTAATCCAGGTTCAGGCCGAGCTTTGGCAGCGCCTGCCAGTCGGCACCCAGGTTGGCGATATGCTGCGGCGAGTTGCGGATCGGCTCGTCGGTGTCGCGATCCTTGGCGTCGGAGTAGGTGTAGTTCGCGCGCAGGCCGATGCGGTCGCTCAGCAGGTAGTTGCCCTGCAGCTCGTAACCCTTGATCCGCACATGGGGCTGGTTGTAGGTGGTCAGCACCGGGTCGGCGGCGACGATCTGGCCGTTCACCCGAATCAGCCGCGTCGTTTCGGTGCTGATCATGTCTTCGATGTCGGTCTGGAAGAACATGATGCCGGCCTGCAGGCGGTCGTTCTGGTAGAAGGTGCCGAGCTCGTAACTGGTGGCGGTTTCCGGCTTGAGATCCTCGTTGCCGACCGTCACGCAGTAGCCACGGCAGGCGATTTCCACGTAGGTGGGATCGGATTGGGCAATGCTCGGCGCCTTGAACGACTTGCCCACGCCGCCCTTTATTACCCAGCTGTCGCTGAGGTTGTACACGCCGTAGGCCCGCGGGCTGAATTCGCTGCCGTAGCTTTCGTGATCATCCCAGCGGGCGCCGAGGGTGATATCCAGCTGTCCCAGTGAGAACTCGTCCTGCAGGTAGAGCGCTTGCTGATCGACCTCGATCTCCGAACCGAGGTTGTTGCTGTGGCTGAGTTCGGTGCGGCGCAGTTCGCTGCCCAGGGTCAGCAGGTGGTTGCCGAGGAACGCGGTCACCTGGCCGTCGACCGTATGGTTGGTCTGGTTGACGTTGCTGAAGCGGCCGCCGCGCAGGTCGGTCATGACCTCGGAGTCGTCCATCAGGTCGACGTCTTCGTAGTAGTAGCGGACCCGCGAGTTGAAGCCGTCCCAGCTGCCGTTGTGGGTCAGGCCGAAGGCGCTGCGTTCCATTTCCTGAACGTTGGTCGGAAAGGCGAAGCCCGAGTTGCTCCAGATGCCCTTGCGGTCGTCCTCACGATAGCTCAGGTCGAGGTCGATGCTCTGGCGCTCGTCTAGCAGCCAGCTCAGGCTGCCGTAGGCGCTGGCGTTCTGGCGTTTTTCGGCGGCATCGATCAGGGGCGACGTAGTCTGGTCCGAACCCCAGGCAGCCTGGTCGGTGCCCTCGACGATCAGGTTGCCGAGCAGCTTGTCCTCGATCAGCGCGCCGCTGATGTAGCCGCTGGTCTTGTGGCTGTCACCGGAATCACCCTCGGTCGGGTGCTCGTAGCCGTAGGCGATGCCGGCCCTGGTGTCGGCGGTCGGTTTATGCAGGATCACGTTGACCACGCCACCGATGGCATCGGCGCCGTAGAGCGAGGACATCGGCCCGCGGATCACCTCGATGCGCTCGATGGCGGCCATCGGGATCGAGGACAGATCGAAGTCGTTGGCGTAGTTGGAGACCAGGGCTTCACGCGAGTTGATGCGGCGGCCGTTGACCAACAGCAGGGTGTAGTCCGAATCCATCCCGCGCAGTCTGATTTCCTTGCGGCCGTAGGTCGACGACGGGCTGATGTACACCCCCGGCAGGTATTTCACTGCATCGGCGAGGTTGTATACCGGCAGCTTGTCGAGGTCGTCGCGGGTGACCACCGACACGCTTGCCGGCGCACTGAGTTCGCTGTGGGCGGTCTGGGTGGCGGTGATGACTTCGTTCTGCAGCGTGACCGGCTCGCTGGCGATGGCGAGCATCGGAAGGAGTGCGCCGAGCAGCGTGAGCGGCAGGTGACGGGGACGACTGATGGTTCTTACAGAAGGCATTGCAGGCTCCATTGCGGTTTGATCGATGCGGGATGTAAGTCTCATCAGGCGTGCGGCTGCAGGTTCAGGCCCTGCTTGTGGTTGTAGGTGTTGGCAGGTGTCCATGGCGACGCAGGGCGGCGAGCAGTAACAGCAGGGTTGCGCCTGCGGTCAGGGTGAGGACCACGTGGAAACCTGCGAGGTGTTCGAAACCCGTCAGCTCGCCATCGGCAGCCGTACCCAGGTAGGCGGCGGAGGCCAGGCTGCCGAGGCCGGCGGCAACGTTGCTGACGGACCCGTGCAGCGCCATGAACGCGGCGCGTTGATGGGGCGCCGGAATGCTCGCGGCGACCGTCGTGGTGCTGCTGGTGCGCAATGTGCTGAGTGCCATGAACAGGCTGAACACCAGCAACAGCGGCAGTGGAACCAGCAGGGCGAAGCCGAGCAGCGTGATCAGTGCCAGCAGGCCGCTGCTGCTCAGGACCAGCCGGCGGGCGTGGCCGCGATCGATCCAGCTGCCGCCCAGACGCACGGCGGCCAGGCTGGCCAGCCCACCGCACAGGTAGAGCACGCCGATGTGTTCGCGGGCGAAGCCGAGATTGAACTGGAAGAATGCGGAAAAGTGCGGCACCAGCAGGAAGTGGCTGAACATCTGCAATGCGACAAGCGCCAGTGCCCCCAGGCACAGCGGTGAGCGCAACAGCGGGCGCAGCACTCCTGGCGGGCGTGGGTGTGGTTGCGGACTGGGGAAGAGGATGTGACAGCCAAACGCGAGCGCCAGGCCAACCGCGGCAATGCCCAGCATCGGCGCGCGCCAGCCCAGCCAGCGCGCCAGCTCCAGCGCCAGAGGAGTGACGAGGATGGCGGCGAGGGAGAAACCCATCGCTAGGCGGGCGAGCTGCCGGCCCCGTTCGGCTGGCGGGATCAGATCGAGCAGGCTTGCCATCAGCACCGCGCCCAGGGGGCCGGCGACGAATGCGCTGAGCACGAAGAGCCAGGTCAACTGGTGCGCATCGGAGGCACCTGCGCAGGTACCGAGCAGGACGAAGCGCAGGACGAGTAGGGCGAGCAGCACCGGCTTGCGCTCGAAGCGGTCCAGCCAGGCAGCACTGAGCGCCGAGCCGAGGGCGGCTGCCAAGGTCGCGGCGCCAGCCAGATACCCAATGCGGTCGGCGGGCATGTCCAGTTCGCGGACGAAATCCGGGCCGAGCGGCATGATCATCATCAGGCTGCCGATCGATAGCATGCTAATCAGTGTGGCCAGCTGAACAGCCGTTTTTATTTGTCGATCTGCATCCATGTACATAACGCCGCTGGGTGAGGCGGTGCATCTTATGCAGCTATAAACGCGAATTCAAATGCAAATCGTTATTGTTTGGTTGTGATTTGTGGAGATGGAACCGGATGGAGGCGGCCTATGGGCGGAATGGCGGGGATGGCGCATGGGGCATTCGATACCGTAACTCGCACGAAAACTCTCGAGATGAACCTATATCGGAGGTCGGCTGCGCCGCCTGATCAGGCGGCGCCAGCGATCCGTGCTGTACGACCTGCGCTGGTTCAGTCGCGTGCTTCGAGGTCCTTGATCAGCGCTTTCATCTCGTCGATCTCACGGCGTTGCGCCTCGATGATGCTGTCCGCCAGCTCGCGCACCCTCGGGTCCTGAATATCCGCCCGCTCGCTGGTGAGGATGGCGATGGAGTGGTGCGGAATCATCGCCTTCATCCACGACACCTGGTCCACCGTCGCCTGGCTGCGCACCAGCCACAAGGACACTACGAACACCAGCGCGCTGCCGGCGAAAATGGCGATGTTCACCCCACGCCGCGGATACATCTTCAACATGAACGCCAGCATGACGATTGCCATGGTCGCGCCCATGATCAGCGCCATGTAGGCGCGGGTTTCGCTGAACAGGATGTGGTCGGTCTGGAACACGTTCAGGTACATCAGGCCGAACATGACCAGCGTCGAGGTGGCAATCATTGCGCCGAATTTGGCGTAGGGCTGCATAGGCGTGCTCTCCTCTCGCGATGACTGGTGGGGCGGCAGATTGCCAGCCCACTCCGTCATCTCGACAGCCCTCGGTCGGTGCCGTTCACGTTTCTCGGCCACGCCAGCGGCACGCACTGGCCGACTTCGATGGCCTCGCCGCGCTGACCGCAGCGTACTCGCCGCCGCGGATCAGTGAGCGCCGCGGATCAGCGAGTGGCCATCTGTTCGCAGCTGGGCTCTATGGTGAACGTGCGCGCCGAGTCGACCGGGCCGAGCTTCTCCAGGGTGCGGCGGCCGAGCAGTACGGGGTAGTGCATTTCATCGCGATCCCTGAGCGAGAACTGCTCCTCGAGCAGGCGATCGCCGATGCACACCTTCATCAGCACCACCGGACGATCCTCTTTGCCGCCGGCGCCGCGGACGGTCAGTTCGCGATGCAGTTTGCGCTCGATGCGCGATTTGACCAGCTTGTCCCGTTCGATGTCCTCAAGGTCCAGATCGAAGCGGACCCACTCGTCACCGTCCCGCTCGAAATACTCGATGTCTTCGGCATGCATCGACGAAGTCAGCGCGCCAGTGTCGAGCTTGAACTTCACCGTGACTTCCTCGGGAAGCACCTTGCCACGCTCCACCCAGCCGAGCGGTGTGCCGTCGGCGGCGAGGGAAGGGAGGGTATGCAGGGACAGCAGCACAGCGGCGGGTATGGCCAGTAGTCGTGACGATTTCAATGGCAACTCCGGGGGTAGTGGCTTCGCTCAATAGAGCGAAATCTGCCGCGGACGTTCAGCGCACCGTGGATTCGCCGCTGCGACCGGTCGGCGATCGACTACCTTGAGCCGCTTCGCGTTCGCCGATCTGTTCGCTCAGTGCACGAACGAAGGCGTCCACCGCGACCGGCAGGTAACGCGAGCTGCGCACGTACACGCCGAGGTCGCTGAACACCGCGCCGCCATCGTTCAGCGGTACGTGCACGAGCGTCCCGCCGGCCAGCTCGGCTTCGATGCCGATGCGTGTCTGGAAGGCAACCCCGGCACCGCGCTTGGCCATCTGCAGGGCCAGCTCCACGGAGCTGGTTTCCAGCGGCGCCTTGTGCCGCGGGCGAGTGCGCGCCAGCAACGGTGCCAGCAGGTGATGGATGGACAGATCGCTCTTGGCTAGGATCAGCGGGTATTCGGCGCAGGTGGCGAAGCTCACCTCGGCGCGTTCGGCCAGCGGATGCGAGGGGGGAACGATTGCGCCGAGACGGAAGTGGCCGACGCCCAGCTGCTGCAAGTCAGCGGTACGCGGCAGGGCAAAGGCCAGGCCGATGTCCGCCTGGCCGCTGATGACAGCCTCGGGAATCGCCTGCGAGCCAAGGCTGGTGACGCCCACGGTAACCCGCGGATAGCGTTCGCGCAGCTGCTCCAGCACGCCAGGTAGAAGATCGGTGGTGACGCCGGATACCGTGGCGATTTCCACATGGCCGGTGCGTAGGCCCTGCAGTGCGTCCAGTTCGGAGCGCACACGCTCGGCGTCCTGCAGCACGACGATGACATGGCGGGCGAAGATCTCGCCGGCGGCGGTCAGCCGCAGTCCGCCGGGCAGGCGTTCGAAAAGGGGCGCGCCGATCTCGTCTTCGAGCTTGAGAATCTGCCGGTTTACCGCCGACGAGGCGACGTTGAGCCGGCGCGACGCCTCGCGAATCGACTGGCAGCGCCGCACCATGTCGAAGTAATGGATGGCCGGGGAATGGATGCGCAGCTTGCGGGCCACGGTCGGTCAGCGATCCGCGGGCGGAGGTGGCGTCAGTCCGCAGCCCTTGAGGATGATGGCGATCAGGTTGTCGCTGGCGTGGGCGAAATCGGCGCGGGTCATGCGCTTGCCGTTGATGCGGCGGATCTGATCGGAGAAGTCGGCATAGTGTTGGGTGCTGCTCCAGATCATGAAGATCAGGTGCATGGGGTCGACCGGGTCCATCTTGCCGGCGGCGATCCAGGCGTCGAACACCGCGGCGCGGCCACGGAACCAGTTGCGATAATCCTGGTTGAAGTGCTCGGAGAGGCACTCGCAGCCGCTGATGACCTCCATGGCGAAGATCTTCGAGGCCTGCGGATGGCGCCGCGAGAATTCCATCTTGATGCGGATGTACTCGGCTAGGGCAACGGCCGGGTCATCGTCGACGGTCACATCGTCGAAGGCGGTATCCCAGAGTTCAAGGATATGCCGCATGACCTCGACGTACAGCCCCAGCTTGCTGTTGAAGTAATAGTGCACGTTCGCCTTGGGCAACCCGGCACGGGTGGCGATGGCGTTCATGCTGGTGCCCTTGAAGCCGTAGCGGGCGAACTCTTCGGCAGCTGCCGCGAGGATGGTTTCCTCGTTCTTCTGCCGAATGCGGCCGGCGGGCTTGCCCTGGGCGGTGTAGAGCGGCTGGGGTGCGTTGTTCTTGTCCATGTTCCCTGTCCGTGAGCGCGCTGGCGGTTGGCCTGGTCCACTATGCGGAGCGGGCCTGCTGCGTGTTGAGGATGATGGCCTATGCGCTGCGTTCATTCGCCTCGCAGCCCCCGGGAAAGGGTGTCGGACCGCCCGGGGTGATGGTCGAGCCGAGCTGATTCTGCACGAGTTTCGCTGTTCGATGCAGCCGTTGCGCTTGTGACGGCGAGGATCGCGGCCGGCACCGAACGAGAGCCGCCCGGTTTGCGGGCGGCGAGGCGCATCAGAAGTGCGCCTTGACGATGAAGTTGGTGACGTTGTTGTCGGTGTTGAAGGCGTCGGAATCTTCGATGCCGTACTTGTTCGACCAGTAGTCGTATTCGATACCGACATAGAGCTTGCCGGGCGTGTAGTCCAGTGCCTTGCCGAGGTCGTACTTGACCTGCGGGTTGAAGTGGAAGTTCTTTTTCAGCTCGGTGTTGCCATTCTTCTTGTCGTTGACGACCCAGTCGATATAGCCGTCGAAGAGGATGTCCGACTTGCCCACCGGGAAGGTCATGGCCCAGGTCGGAGTGATCTGCCACTGGCCGCCAGGCTTGCCGGTGATGCCGTCGGGCTTGCGGTAGTAGGTGTTCAGGGAGAAGCGGTCGAAACCTGGAATAGCCAGATCCACGGCCGGGCCGAGCAGATAGTTGCGATTACGGCCTTCGCCGCGTTCGTAGGTCGCGGAGATCAGCACATCCTTGATCGGTCCGAAGGACAGGTCTGCGCCGCTGATTTTGCCCAGCGACAGGCGCGGGCTGAATTCGCCGTAGTAGGTGTGGCCATCGCTGCCGGAGATGCCGTTGTACCACTTGTTATCGACGAACAGGAACATGTCCCCCCAGGTCCAGCCGCTGGCATGTTCGAAGGTAATGGTCTGTTGGATGTCGCCTTCCTTGCCACCTGCAGAGTCGACGGCGAAGTTCTTGCCGTACAGGTAGGTGAGGCTGTTGTTCTGCCAGAGCATTGGGCTGGCCATGGCTTGGCTGCTGAGGATGAACCCGGCCGCGAGGGCTGCGGTGGTCAGGCTGCGCTTCATTGAGTGTGTCTCCGTATTGGCATTTGAATGAGCTTGTAAGTTGTCCAAGCGGTCAGGCTTTGGTCACAAAGCAAGCGTCGCGCCAATACCGAGGATCCCAATGAGGTTCTTGATAAGCCATTGATGGGAAAAGATTTATTTTTCGCAGGCGAAACGTTTTGACTGATGACAGGGCTGCCGGATGGGAGGTGGGCGCGTTGGCGTGACCTGACCGATGCGTCAGCTTGCTTCAGTTTGGGGCGCTGCGATGGCCGATCGCCAGGCTCGCCACCGAAACGGTGCGTCGACTGGTCAAGGCAAAGTGAGGTGGGAATCGCGGAGGGATGAAACGCAACTGCCGGCAAGGCGCCGGCAGTCGGGTGTAGCGAACGAACTTACTGCTGGGTGACCAGGGCGGTGTTGTTCCAGCCGCTCTGGTTGATGTAGGCCGCATTGCCGTAGCCGGCCTGGCTGGCGATGGCGTCGTTGCCGACACCGTTCTGAGTCACCTTGACCAGGTGTTCGGCGCCGTTCTGGCTCAGCATCACGTCGTTGAACGAGCCTTCCTGGCGAACGGTGGCCAGGTTGTCGCGGCCGTCCTGTTCGATATCGGCACTGTTGTCCCAGCCATAGCTGACGCCGACGATTTCGTTGTCGCTACCATGCTGCACGGCGTTCAGCTCGTTACCGGCGCCGTCCTGATGGAAGTGCAGATCGTTGCCGCGGCCCTGCTGCTCCACTGAGGCAACGTTGAAGCCGCCTTCCTGGATGGTCTTGGCAGTCTGATTGCGGCCGTCCTGATACACGTCGGCTTCGTTGCCGATGCCGGACTGCTCGGTAGTGGCGGTGTTGTTGCCACCGAACCAGCCGTTGGTCTGCGTGATGCTCGAGTCGTTGCCGACGCCGTGCTGCACGACGAAGGCGTTCTGCGCATTGCCGCTCTGGTCGACGTCGACGCTGTTGTTGCTGCCGTGGGACTCGACGTATGCCTCGTGCTGCAGGCCAGTTTGCGAAACCATCGCATCGTTGCGCCAGCCGCTCTGCTCGACCTCGGCAATGGAACCACTGCTGAAGACCTGCATCACTTGCGCATCGTTGTCGACGCCCTGCTGGGTGATGGTTGCGCGGTCGTGGTTGCTGAGGAACTGGGTGATGCTGGCGCTATTCAGGTCGCCGTTCTGGTTGACCACCGCCTGGCTGCCATAGGTGGCGGTCTGGGAGATCAGGCCGTAGTTGTCCTTGCCGTCCTGGTTGGTGGTGGCGTTGGTCATGGTCGCGCCGGACTGGAACGTCTCGGCAACGTTGTTGACGCCTTTCTGGTTCTGCGTGGCGCCAGTCTTGTAGGTGCCGGTCTGCTCTACCAGTGCATCGTTGCCCCAGCCGCTCTGGGTCTGGGTCGAGCCGGTCATCAACGTGCCGCTCTGGCGGGATTCGGCATTGTTGAAGTTGCCGGTCTGGGTCTGGGTGGCGGTAGTGGCTTCCGAGCTGATCTGCTCGACCATTGCGTCGTTGCTGAAGCCGCTCTGGTTTTGTGTGGCGAAGTTGCCCGAACCGCCGCTTTGCAGCACTTCTGCGTTGTTGTTGATGCCGTGCTGGTTCTGCTCCGAAGTGTTCTCGGCGGCAAAAGCCTGGGCAGTGGCGACGGTCAGAATGGCTGCTACAAGAGGTTTGAACTTAAACATTTTTGTCACTCCATGGATGTTTTAAGTACAGCGGTATTTCCTTGGGATTAGCGGTACTGGCGAACCACTACCGTCAGACCTCGGCCGCTCTGGCTGACATTGCTGCTATGCCCGCTGCCGGTCTGTTCGATGAGAGCGCGATTGCTCGAACCCTGCTGTGCGATGGCGGCGCGGTTGTCCGAGCCGTTCTGTTCGATGTGGGCGTCATTGTCGAAGCCGTTCTGGCTGATCAGCGCTGCGTTGCCTTGGCCGATCTGCTCGATGCTGGCGCCGTTGGCGTAACCGTTCTGGATGATGTAGGCCTCCAGCTCGGAGCCTGATTGGGCGATGCGGCCGGTCATGTTTTCGCCGGATTGCTGGATCAGCGCCACGGCGCCCTGGCCGCTGACGCCAGCGTGGGCGGATGGGTCTGCCGTGAGGTAGGCCAATTCGTTGGGGGCGAGATCGATCGAGGCGGGGATGTCGGCGTGGCTGGCGGTAGCCAGTAGCAGAACTGCGGGTAGCAGCAGGTCATGCGCAATCCGTTGCGAGCGTGTCATGGCGTCCTGTCCTGATGGGCTCTGATGTCGACATACTTGCCCCTAATCGGGGCGGCGAACATCCATCCAATGATTGAAAATGTTGTGATCTGGTGCGTAACGGGTGGTGATCAGGGATGCACGCTGCTGTCTCTGGGTGCGCTGCCCGGAAGCTCATGCGCAACGGCCGGGCAGACGGCATCGCTATTGAGCGTGCCGTCAGCCGGGAAGGGGATTGCTAGGAAAGCTGAAGCGTCGTCGGCGTTGCGCCGACGACTTGGATCTCAGTCCAGCTTGCTCAGGTACTTGCTCAGCGCCGGATGCTCGCCACCGCTGCCTTCGGCGGTCTGCCAGAGGCGCCGGTCGACGCCCTGGGCGATCAGGTGCGCCACGGCAGCCTCGATCGCCGAGAGTACGCAGAGCTGCGCCGGCTCGTTGGTGGTGTAACCCGCCTCCGCTTCGAGCAGTTCCTTGAACTCGATGAACTTGTAGACGTTGGCGCTACGGCCGACGGAGAAGATCGTCTTGGTGGTCATCACGTTCGACAGCACCCTGCCGCTGCGCACGTCGATGGCCCGCAGGTTCACCGTGACCTGATCGACGCGGTATTCCTGCGACAGTCCGATGCCCAGATAGCGCGCACCCTGGCCGCCACTGCGCACGTTGGTTTCGTAGGCGACGATGGCACCTTCCATGATGATGTTGGCCGCCAGCAGCGACGGCAGCTCGGACTGGATATTGGGTGCGACATCCGGCTTGGCTTGCGAGGCGCGGATGATCTTGCGCTCGGTCAGCACGTTCTGCAGGCCTTCACGCTCGAGCACCACGAACCAGCCACTGGCCTGCATGGCATCGACCAGCATGCTGGCCGCGCCCTGGGTCACCGCGGTGGAGAAGGAACTGGCCGGAGTGGGCTTGTACTGGCCGGTCTGGTCGCGAAAGCCGTACACCGCAGCCACCAGCGGACCTTTCGGGCGCGGTAGCGCCAGGAGATCCTGGTAGGTGGAGGTGCGTGGGGTCAGGGTTGGCGGGTGCTGGTCGGCAGACATGGGCTCGCGAACGGCGCAACCCTGCAGTACAGCCATCATCCCTATGGCTACGAATAGGCTTCTCATGGCCTTTGTTTCTCCTTGGGGGTCAGTTCTGACCGACTATGATTTCGGACATTTCGCCGGTGAGCCGGTCGGTGATTTCCACGATCAGCATGCCGGCGTCGCCGTTGTAGACGCGCACGATGAAATCGTCGGTGGTCACGGTGCCGGTCTTGCCATCGGTCACGCCGCTGAGCAGATCGCCCAGCAGGCGCGACTCCAGCTGGCTGGTGAAACGGTCCAGGGCAGACTGGTTTTCCAGCAGCGAGGAGCGATCGATGGCATCCGGGTCCTTCTTGCTGTTCTGCGCCTGCGCGTTGCCGAGCAGCCAGGCACCGTTGAGCGGGCTACCGCCGAAGGATGGGTTGACGGGGGTGTACACCAGCTCGGTAGCGCTGGCGCCAGTGCTGAGCAGCAGGCTGGCGAGCAGCGTGCCGAGCGCCTTATGAATGTGCTGTTTCATAGTTCGTCCTTGGCCATGTCAATGTTGTCTTCGAACAGCGCTTCGATCTTGCGCCGGTTGATTTCCTGCACTACGTAATCGGCAGCCTCGTAGGCCGGTTCCTTCATGTCCGCCACGTTGGGCTGCAGGAAGCGGCGATACAGGGTCTGGTTCTCGTGCTCCACCCAGACCAGAACGCCCCAGCGCGCCGAGGGCCTTTCCTTGATGGCAAGGTTGAAGTCCAGGGCGCTGATGTCGTTCAGGCGCTCGCAGAAGCGCAGGTAGAACTCGTGACCGGAGCGGGAAACCGTGTTGTTGGTGATGAACCCTTGCAGCTCGGCTTCGTCGGCCTGAGCGGTCAGGCTCAACAGCAGCAGAAGCAGCGCGGCGGTGCGTTTCACGACACCACCTCACCAACGTGGGCCAGCACCAGCGAGGCACCCTGGGCGCGATTGCTGGCGCCGAGCTTGCGCAGCGCGTTGTGCACATGGCTCTTGATGGTGTGGATGCTCAGGTGCAGCCTCTCGCCGATCGCCGCATTGGACAGACCCTGGCCGGCGAGCGTGAGGATCTGCTTTTCGCGCAGGGTCAGCTCGTCGATGACCTGATGTGCGTTGCTGAGCTGCCGGTAGCGACAGAGCAGCGTTTCCATCAGCTCCCTAGGTAGCCAGTCGCCCCCGGCGAGCATGGTCTGGATACCGCGGACAAACATGGCGCGTGGCGTCGCGCGGTAGAAGACCCCGCGGATCCATGGGTGCGTTTCAACCAGTCTGCGCGCCTGATCGGGCTGGGCGTTGATCAATGCTAGCGGTGTGTCGCCGAACTGGCGGAGCAGGTGCACGCAATCGTTGCGGTCGTAGCTGGCGACATCGAGTAGCACCAGCGCGGAATCGATCTGTTCGGATCGCGGCGTGACCATATGCACCAGCGTGCAGCTGGGGCAGTCGTACAGGTGCTGGCGCAGCGTGCTATCGAGCAGCTTGCTGGCGGAGAGAAGTGTTATGCGGAATTGGGCGGGCTGGAAAGCCGGCGCGACATCGTCTTTCATTCGCATGTCCTTTGCTGAATGTTGATGGGCAGTCCTTGGTTGCGTGACGCGCAGAGAGCGGTCCCGTCTGGCAATAGAAAGTAGTTCAGCTTTGCGACAAAAAAAAGTCAAAAATTAAAATCAGTGTCAGCATCCCGACGAAAAGGCGATTGAAGAGAATCTTCTGGCTCCGGGGAGGGCTTCTCTCCTAGAGTCCGATCTATTGAGTGACGGCTTTGGTTCGGTCGCATAGATGGAGATGGAGCGATGGTTGATCCCGTGTTCTGGCTGGTGTTCTTCTCGGCGGCGCTGGCACTGAATCTGTCGCCCGGGCCAGATCTGCTCTACGTGATTTCACGCACCCTGAGTGGCGGCCGCCGCATCGGCATGATTTCCGCCTGCGGTGTATGCAGCGGGGCGCTGGTGCATGTGGCGTTCGCCGCGCTGGGCATCTCGGCGATCCTCGCCACATCGGCGCTGGCGTTTACGGTGGTCAAGTACGTCGGTGCTGCCTATCTGCTTTATCTCGGCTATCAGGCACTGCGCTCGGCCGGCGGCGGAACCGTGCTGGCCCTCAAGGCAGCGCCGCGTGCGTCCGCTTGGAAGGCCTACCGCCAGGGCGTGCTGGTCGATCTGCTGAATCCCAAGGCGGCCATCTTCTTCATGGCTTTCCTGCCTCAGTTCGTCCGCCCCGAGCATGGCTCCGTACCGCTGCAGCTGCTGGTTCTCGGCGTGCTGGTGGTTGTGGTGGCGATCATCATCGAGTGCGCTGTGGTGCTGCTGGCGGCCCGCGCCACCCAGGCGTTGCGCGACAATCCGGCCATAAGCCAGTGGCTGGACCGGGCGCTGGGCTCGATGCTCATCGCGCTGGGTATTCGCCTAGGCTTGAGCGAACGCCTCTGAAGAGGGAATTGATCGCCCCCTTGCGGCTCTCATGAGAGAAGGGCGGCCCTTCGGCAGCCCGTGATGGGAGCTGCGTATGTCACAGCAGAGCAAGAACACCTCGGCCAGCCTGATCCCCTGCCTGCGCTATCGCGACGTGGACAAGGCCATCGACTGGCTGTGCCACGCCTTTGGTTTCGAGTGCCAGCGCCTGTACCGCGACGACCTGGTCGGCATCACCCATGCACAACTGGCTTTCGGCAACGGCATGCTGATGGTCGGGCCGGTAGTGGATTCCGAGTACGGCCAGCAGCTGCGCCAGCCGGACGAGATTGGCGGCGCATCCACCCAGGGCATTTACGTGATCGTCAACAGCGCCGATGCGCTCTACGCCCAGGCCAAGGCGGCCGGGGCGCAGATCGTCGTCGAGCTCAAGGACGAGGATTACGGCGGTCGCGGCTTCACCTGCCGCGATATCGAAGGGCATCTGTGGAGCTTCGGCACCTACGACCCCTGGGCGGACGAAGCGGCGGGAAGCGTCGCCCAGGCTTGAGTACGTTCCTGCGCGCGGGGCATCGCGCCGACCATCGGGGGGAATGTTCGGCGCGACGTCGCTGTCAGCTTAACTACGACAGCAGACTGCGGAGGAACGACGATGGCCTACGGAAAACTCTACGGCGCCCTGGTGGTGCTGACCGGTGCGTCCAGCGGCATCGGTCGCGCCGCTGCCCAGGCTTTCGCCCGCCAGGGCGCGCGGCTGGTGCTTGCCGCGCGCGACGCCGAAGCGCTGACGGAAACCGCCGATGAATGCCGCGCGTTCGGTGGCGAAGTCATGGTGGTGCCCACCGATGTCACCCACAGCGACGAGGTCGAAGCACTGGCCAGCGCTGCGGCGGAGTTCGGCCAGGGGCGCATCGATGTGTGGATCAACAATGCCGGCATCGGCGCGGTCGGTGCGTTCGATGAGACGCCAGTGGATGCCCATGAACAGGTGGTGCAGACCGATCTGCTCGGCTATCTGCGTGGTGCCCATGTGGTGCTGCCGTACTTCAAGCAGCAAAAGAGCGGTGTGCTGATCAATACGCTGTCGGTCGGCAGCTGGGTGGCGCAACCGTTCGCGGCGGCCTATTCGGCCAGCAAGTTCGGCCTGCGCGGCCTGTCCCAGGCGCTGCGCGGCGAACTGGGAGCCTGGCCGGGGATTCACATCTGCGATGTGTATCCCGGCATCGTCGATACCCCCGGCTTTCGCGACGGCGGCAACTACGCCGGGCGCTCGTTGCAGCCGCCGCCACCGCTGCTCGATCCGCGTCAGGTGGCCGATGCCATGGTCAGTCTGGCCCTGCATCCGCGCCACACCACGTCGGTCGGCGCGACCGCCACATTGCTGCGCCTGGCGCATTTCCTCACCCCGGGCTTCGATCGACTCAATGGGCTGCTGACCGGCTTCGCGCTTGGCCGCGCGCAGCGAGTGGCGCCCTCGTCAGGCAATCTCTTTCATCCGCCGCTGGGCCAGCGGCGCATCGATGGCGGCTGGCGCTCGTCGCCGGATGATGACAAGCGCTGGCTGCTGATCGGCGGCGTGGCAGCCGGGTTGATCGGTCTTGGCGTATGCCTGGCGCGGCGGCGCTGACCCGCTGTCAGCGCACCTTCGGCGCGGCACTGACGCCTTCGAGCGTGGCGAAGGAGGTGTCCTTGGCGGTCAGCAGGAAGTCGCGCATGAAGGGTGAATCGAGCATGTCGGCGCGGATGCCCGCATAAAGCGTGGCGAACAGCCCCTTGTCGCCCAGCCGTTTGGCGGTGACGTAGCCGCGTGAACTGTATTCGTGCAGTGCCCAGTTCGGCAGTGAACAGACGCCGCGCCCCGACGCCACCAGCTGCATCATCATCACCGTGAGTTCCGAGGTGCGTACCTGTGCCGGCTCGATGTCGACCGGTTCGAGGAAGCGGGTGAAGATATCCAGACGGTCGCGTTCGATGGGGTAGGTGATCAGTGTCTCGCTGGCCAGGTCTTCCGGGCGGATGTACGGCCGCGCGGCCAGTGCATGCTGGTTCGCCACCGCCAGCAGGGCCTCGTAGGTGAACAGCGGCACGTAGGTGATGCCGGGCAGTTCCAGCGGGTCGGAGGTCACCACCAGATCCAGATCGCCGCGCGCCAGGGCCGGCAGCGGGGCGAAGGAGAAGCCCGAGGCCAGATCCAGTTCGACCTCGGGCCAGGCATCGCGGAACTGGTCGATGGTCGGCATCAGCCACTGGAAGCAGCTGTGACATTCGATGGCCATGTGCAGCCGCCCGGCGGTGCCGCCGGCCAGACGGGCGAGGTCACGCTCGGCACCGCGCAGTTGCGGCAGCATCAGATCCGCCAGTTGCAGCAGACGCAGGCCGGCACTGGTGAACCGCACCGGACGGGTCTTGCGCACAAACAGTTGCAGGCCGAGTCGCTCTTCGAGTTCCTTGAACTGATGGGACAGCGCCGATTGCGTCAGATGCAGGCGCTCGGCGGCTTCGACGAGACTGTCGGTTTCCCGAAGTGCATGAAGCGTCTTCAGGTGACGGATTTCCAGCATGCCGAACTACCTTGCGAAGCGGGATCAGCACGGCCTCGAGCAGCAGGCCTGATGTTCCCTGAATGAATAAGCAGATGAGCAACGCTCATCCGCCGCAAGTGTGTCCCAGCATCTGGATGCTGTCGAGTGGCCGCTACGCAAACGGCCGGGCCATTCAGAACCAGAGCCTCAGAACCAGAGCCGCGAAACCATGTAGGCCAGACCAAAGAAGAACAGCAGCGCGGCAACGATCATCGCGCCGTCGCGGGCCATCATGCCCAGCCCCAGCACGCTCAAGGCCGCGCCGGCAGTGGAGTTGCCGAACGGGATCAGCTCCAGCGGCGGCATGGTGGCGGCGATTGCCAGGCACAGCACGGCATTCAACCGATTCGCCAGGCCGTTGGTAAGGAAGGTCAGCCGCCGCTTGAGCAGGCGGTCGACGAAGCCGGCAACGCGATGCAGGAAGGCTATGGCCTTGTCGTACTTGCTGCGCGAGGCGCTACGTCGCAGCAGCCATTTGGGTAGCCAGAAGTGCTTCCGGCCGATCAGCAGCTGAATCGCGATCAACGAAACCATCACCGCGAACACGCTGGGCAATCCGGGAATTCCCGACAGCGGCGAGAACACCAGCAGGCCTGGTACCAGCAGCAGGGCACCGAAGCTGCGCTCATCGGTGGCTTGCAGCATGCACTCGATGGTCACCGGCTGGTCGGGTTCGCCGGCCTGTTCGAGACGCTGCAGCAAACTTTCGAGATTCTGCGGTGGCTGATCCGGATTCATGAATGCGCCTGGTAGGGAAGGTCTTCTTTTAGAGGCTCGAGGCCCCGAAATGCTCCTGCATGAATATTTCTATATTTCAAATGTAATTACGTGAGTTTGTTTCACGCAGTCGTGGCGCGGACAATCAGCGCATTCATGCAGAACGACATTTGGAGTGAGAAATGGCTGTAGCGCACAACCTTGGATTTCCACGCATCGGTGCGGACCGCGAGCTGAAGAAAGCCCTGGAGGCATATTGGAAGGGCGAGCTGGACGAGCAGGGGCTGCGCCAGGTTGGTCGCCAGCTGCGTGCACAACACTGGCAAGCCCAGGCCGATGCCGGTATCCAGTTGCTGCCGGTGGGCGACTTCGCCTGGTACGACCAGGTTCTTACGCACTCGTTGATGTTCGGCGTGGTGCCGCAGCGCTTCCGCCCGGCCGATGGCCAGCCGACGCTGGACACGCTGTTCGCCATGGCCCGTGGCGTGACCAACAGCTGCTGCGGTGGCGGCCAGGCCCAGGAGATGACCAAGTGGTTCGATACCAACTATCACTATCTGGTGCCGGAGTTCAGCGCCGATCAGGAGTTCCAGCTGTCCTGGTCGCAACTGTTCGAAGAGGTCGAGGAGGCGCAAGCGCGGGGTCACACGATCAAGCCGGTGCTGGTCGGACCGCTGACCTATCTCTGGTTGGGCAAGCTCAAGGGTGAAGATGCCGAGGGCTTCGACAAGCTCGAGCTGCTCGAACGCCTCCTGCCGGTCTACGGCGAGGTGCTCGACCGGCTGGCGTCGCAGGGTGTCGAGTGGGTGCAGATCGACGAGCCGATCCTCGCCCTCGACCTGCCGCAGGACTGGAAGAATGCCTTCGAGCGCGCCTACAACCTGCTGCAGCGGGCCCCGCTGAAGAAGCTGGTCGCCACCTACTTTGGCGGGTTGGAGGACAACCTCAGCCTGGCCGCCGCGCTGCCGGTGGACGGCCTGCATATCGATCTGGTGCGTGCGCCGGAGCAGTACCCGCTGATTCTCGACTGGCTGCCGACCTACAAGGTGCTGTCGCTGGGGTTGGTCAATGGGCGCAACGTCTGGCGCTGCGACCTGGACAAGGCCCTGGAGGTGGCGCGGCATGCCGCCGAGCGTCTGGGTGATCGTCTCTGGCTGGCGCCGTCCTGCTCCCTGCTGCACAGCCCGGTGGACCTTGAGCGCGAGGACCGGCTCGATCATGAACTGAAAGGCTGGCTGGCCTTCGCCGTGCAGAAATGCGCCGAAGTGGCGGCGCTGGCCCGTGCCATCAACGAGCCGACGAACGAGGAAGTCGCGGTCGAGCTCGCGCGCAGCCGTGCGGTGCAGGCGGCACGTCAGCACTCGCCACGCATTCACAAGCCGCAGGTCCAGGCACGCCTGAATGCCATACAGCCACAAGACAGCCAGCGTACCTCGGTGTTCGCTGCGCGAATCGAACAGCAGCGCGCGCGGCTCGACCTGCCGGCGTTCCCCACCACGACCATCGGCTCGTTCCCGCAGACGCCGGCTATCCGCCTGGCGCGGCAAGCCTATAAGCAGGGCCGGTTGTCGCTCGGCGATTACACCGAGGCGATGCAGGCCGAGATCCGCCATGCGGTGGCGGTGCAGGAGCAGATCGGCCTGGACGTGCTGGTGCATGGCGAAGCGGAGCGCAACGACATGGTGGAGTACTTCGCCGAGCAGCTCGATGGCTATGCGTTCACCCGTTTCGGCTGGGTGCAGAGCTATGGATCGCGTTGCGTGAAGCCGGCGGTGATCTACGGCGACCTCAGCCGCCCGCAGCCGATGACCGTCGACTGGATTCGCTATGCACAGCAGCAGACCGACCGGGTGATGAAGGGCATGCTCACCGGGCCGGTGACCATGCTGATGTGGTCGTTCGCTCGTGAGGACGTGTCGCGTGAGGTCCAGGCGCGGCAGCTGGCGCTGGCGATCCGCGACGAGGTCTGCGATCTGGAAGCCGCCGGCATCCGCATCATCCAGATCGACGAGGCGGCGTTCCGCGAGGGCTTGCCGTTGCGTCGCGCGCAGTGGCAGCACTATCTGGACTGGGCGGTCGAGGCGTTCCGTCTGTGTGCCAGCGGCGTACGCGACGAGACGCAGATCCACACCCACATGTGCTACAGCGAGTTCAACGACGTCATCGAGTCCATCGCGGCGATGGATGCCGATGTCATCACCATCGAGACCTCGCGTTCGCAGATGGAGCTGCTCGAAGCCTTCCGCGCCTTCGACTATCCCAACGATATCGGCCCGGGGGTCTACGACATCCACTCGCCACGCGTGCCGGATACGGCCGAAATGGTGCAGCTGCTGGAGAAGGCCGCCGAGTGCATCCCTGCCGAGCGGCTCTGGGTGAACCCGGATTGCGGGCTGAAGACCCGCGCCTGGCCGGAGACCGAAGCGGCGCTGGTGAACATGGTGGCGGCTGCCCGTCAGCTGCGTGCCTCGCGCAACGCCAAGGTGGCCTGACTTCAGCGCTGGCGCGGCGCTCCAATGCGGAGGGCTGCGCCGTGACCCATCAGCCTTGGGCGACGTGGTCGAAGTGGGTCAGGCGCTCGGCTGTCCGGCCATCCAGATAACGCTGCAGCAGTGCGACCTCCGCGGGCTGCATGAACAGGCCGAGCTTGGTGCGGCGCCAGAGGATGTCTTCTGCCGTCTGCGCCCATTCCTCGACCATCAGATAGTCCACCTCACGCGCGTGCAGGCCGGCACCAAAACACTCGCCAAGGTCCTGCAGTGAATCGGTGCCCTTGAGCAGCAGCCAGCTGCGGCTGCCGTAGGTGCGCGCCCAGCGCCGCGCAATCGGACCGGGCAGCCATGGATAACTGGCGCAGAGCGCGTGGGCCAGCGCCGATGGCTCGTCCAGATGCTCACCGCCAGGCAGGGCGGCGTCGTGCGTCCAGGGCTGTTTCATTTCGGGAAACAGCGGTGCCAGCTGCGCCAGTGCCGCTTCGGCGAGCTTGCGATAGGTGGTCAGTTTGCCGCCGAATACCGAGAGCAACGGTCCCTCACCGGCGCTATCGCTGAGTGTGAGCGTGTAGTCGCGGGTGATCGCCGAGGGCTGGTCGGACTCGTCATCGCAAAGCGGCCTGACCCCTGCATAGCTGTAGCGGATGTCGGCGCGGTGCAGCTGATGCTTGAAGTGCGCGTTGACGATGGCTAGCAGGTAGTCGATCTCCGCGTCGGTGATCTGCACTTGCGCCGGGTCGTCGTGGTACTCGTGATCGGTGGTGCCGATCAGGCTGAAGTGGCTGAGATACGGCGTGATGAACACGATGCGCCGGTCCTCGTTCTGCAGGATGTAGGCGTGATCGCCCTCATAGAGTTTTGGCACGACGATGTGGCTGCCCTGGATCAGGCGCATGCCGTGAGGCGAAGTCTGCCGGAGCTGCTCTTCGATGAACGAGGCTACCCACGGTCCGGTGGCGTTGACCAGCGCGCGGGCGCGGATCGAAAACCGGCTGCCGTCCTGACGCTCCAGATGCAGATGCCAGAGCCCCTTGCTGCTGCGCGCGCTGACGCAGCGAGTGCGGGTGTGGATATGCGCACCCAGCTCGCGTGCGGCCATGGCATTGAGTACCACCAGCCGCGCATCGTCGACCCAGCAATCGGAATATTCGAAGCCGTGGGTGATCTCGTCCTTGAGCGGGCTGTCGGCACCGAAACGCAGGCTGCGCGAACCGCCGAGCTTTTCGCGCTTGCCGAGGTGATCGTAGAGAAACAGGCCGGTGCGGATCATCCACGACGGGCGCAGATGCGGACGGTAGGGCAGCACAAAGCGTAGCGGGGTGATGATGTGCGGCGCCTTGGCCAGCAGCACTTCGCGCTCGGCCAGCGCTTCGCGAACCAGGCGCAGCTCGTAATGTTCGAGATAGCGCAGCCCGCCGTGCACCAGCTTGCTGCTGGCTGAGGAGGTGTGTTCGCCCAGGTCGCCCTGCTCGCAGAGAAACACCGACAGGCCGCGCCCGACGGCATCGGCGGCGATACCTGCGCCATTGATGCCGCCGCCAACCACGGCCAGGTCGTAGACTTCCGCGAGCGGTGCAAGAAGAGGATGATTCATGGGCGCTTATAACTACCGATTCTTTGTCGCCTTACGTTACCGCCATTCATCAATCATTAGCACTACAAAGCCATGACACCTGCCATCGACCTGTTGAAAAAAGCCCGAGCCGAGCACGCCGTACACAGTTACGAACACGATCCCAAGTCTGCGTCCTATGGACTGGAGGCGGCGGAAAAGCTCGGGCTTGATCCGGCGCGGGTATTCAAGACGCTGCTCGCCTGTAGCGAGAAGAACGAGCTACTGGTCGCCGTGGTGCCCGTCGCCGGCACCCTCGATCTCAAGGCGCTGGCCCAGGCGGCCGGCGTGAAGAAAGTGGAGATGGCCGATCCGATGGCGGCCCAGCGGGCCACCGGTTATCTGGTCGGTGGTATCAGTCCGCTGGGGCAGAAGAAGCGTCTGCGTACCTTTATCGACAGTTCTGCGCAGGCGCAGGCGAGCATCTACGTGAGCGCTGGTCGTCGCGGGTTGGAAGTCGAGTTGGCCCCAGCCGTGCTGGCTGAGCACAGCAAGGCTGTTTTTGCGTCGATCGGGCGCGGCTGATAGCTGATAGCTGCGAGGGGCCCGGTCAAGCGAGGTGAAAATTAGCACTGCGCCGAAACATCGGTGCGTCAGCTGGAGACCAGGCTTCGCAACAACGCCTGGGCGTCCTGAGCACCCATCATGGCTGCGGCGACCAGTGCTGTGGCGCCATTGGCGTCGACGGCTTGCGGGTTGGCACCCCGGGCGATCAGGTGTTCGATGATTTCGGTACGGTTGAACATGGCTGCCATCATCAGAGCGGTTTTGCCGTCCTCGCAGGGGCTCTCGACATCGGCGCCGTGCGCCAGCAGCAACTCGATCATGTTCAGGTCGCCCTTGAAGGCTGCGCCCGCCAGCGGCGTATGATCGCGAATATTGCGCAGCTGCGGATCGGCGCCATGCTCGAGCAGCACACGACTGGCTTCGAGGTGGCCGTGGTAGCTGGCGAGCATCAGCAGGCTGTCACCGGCGTGATTGCGAAGATCGGCTGGCATGCCCTGACTGAGCAGTTCACCAAGGCGCGAGCTGTCGCCGTTGCGAGCGCTGTCGAACACCTGCTCGGCGAAGGCGAGGGTGGCGTCATCCAGTTCTGGCAGTTGTCTGGGCGTTTGCATCGCGGTTCTCCATGGCTGTCAGCAGTTCGCCTGCCGTGTCGAGAGCCATTGTGGTTATCGGGCTGGCGATGCGCCAACCAAGGCTTTCTATCCTGCGGATAGGCGCTCTGTATGTGCGCCCAGTCCCAAGCGATGGCCAGCCCGAAGGAATATGGGAACGCCATCGGATCAGGCTCGCGTGTCAGAAGCCGGTGCGGTTGTGGCAGTATTCGACGGCCCGACACTCCGATGCCCGAAGCGATGAAGCCTGAAGATCTCGAACGCCTGGTGACCCAGACGATGCCCTACGGTAAGTACAAGGGCCGGTTGATAGCCGACCTGCCGGGTAATTACCTCAACTGGTTCGCCCGCGTCGGCTTCCCGCCTGGCAGCCTCGGCCAGCTGCTGGAGCTGATGCACGAGATCGACCACAACGGGCTTTCAGCCCTGTTGGAACCCTTGCGCCGCCGCAACGCCTCGCGCGGCTGATCGCCGGCGAAGTGCCTACCGTCACGGTTGCTCGGTTTGCTCGCGCAACACCTCCAGGGCCGGCGCGGCATAGATGCCTACTTCCACCGCCAGCTCCATCAGTCGTGGCACATCGCAGGTGTAGACCAGCACCGCCTGCAGCTCATCGTCCAGCGGCTCGCTGAAGTCCACCAGCACGTAGCCACCTTTCTCCGGATACAGGCTGCTCAGCTGCACCTGAATGCGGTTCAGCGCTGTCAGCGGCTCGGTCTTGGCGAGCTGCTTGGGCTTGAGGACGAAGGTCACGCTGTCGCCGAAGGACGCGACGATCTGTGTGAACAGCTCCTGATAATCATCAGCCTGGAACAAGACCGTCTCCGGCAGGCTGCCGACCACTACCCATTCGCCGAGAGGAATGGGAAAGCTGTCGTCGTAATTGATGTCCGGGTTGGCCTGTAGAAATGCCTGCGGATCGGCGTACGCCTCCGCGGCTTCTGCCGCGACGCGGCCAATTTCGTCGTCGGTCATGCAGCCGGAGCTGATAAGGCTGATCAGTGCGGCAAGTTGGTCTTTCATGGGTGTTCCTGAGCGAGTGAGCACGCAAGGATAACCAAGGTCGTTGTCTCGTGTGCAGCGCTGGTTGCGCAGCGGGCCGCTGTGTCTGGTATATGCAAAGCAGTTCTAAGCTTATTCTGTTTCTGGAGGGCCGCCGTGGCGATGTGGTAGCGTCGCTTCTGCGACAAGCTGCCGCACACCATCGATAGAACCCGAGCGTTGGCGAAGACCACGCCGGTGGCGGCAAGCATAACTACAACCGCTGATGAGGCCTTTCATGAAACTCACTCACTGGCCCCTGGCCGGTGTGGCTGCGTTGTTACTGACGATGCAGGCACAGGCTGCCGATGGGCAAAAAATCTACGCGCAGGGCGGCGCCAACCCTGCGGCGATGGCGTGTGGCACGTGCCACGGTGCCGATGCGATGGGGATGGCGGCGGCCGGCTTTCCACGCCTCGCCGGGATATCCGCCGGATATACGCGCAAGCAGCTCGAGGACTTCCGCTCCGGTGCCAGAAGCAATCCGGTCATGCAGCCGATTGCTGCGGCCTTGAGCGACGAAGAGATGGATGCCGTGGCGGCCATGCTCGAAGCCAGGCCAGCGCCGGTTTTCGCCAGTATCGGTCGGGCGGAAAAGGCGGAAGGTGTGGGGCCGCGCCTTGCCCTTCGTGGTGCTTGGGAACGCAACATTCCCGAGTGCGTGGCCTGCCATGGTCCCGCTGGCATTGGGGTCGGTGAGAGCTTTCCGCCGCTGGCCGGGCAGTCGACGCAATACCTCAGCGCGCAGCTCAATGCCTGGCGTCAGGGTACGCGCAAAAACGATCCGAACGATCTGATGGGTCATATCGCCCGCGCGATGACCGACGACGAAGTGCAGGCCGTCGCCGAGTACTTTGCCGGCCTGGAGCACAAGGGGGGCAGCCAATGAGAACCTACTGGTTAACGATGCTGGCCATGGCGGTCAGCGGTGCGTCGCTGGCGGCCGAGATCAAGATGGACGACCAGTCCCAGCTGACACAGAAAGCCGCCAAGGGCGCAGGTGAGAACTTCTTCCAGCCACCGCAGGAAAAGGATCTGCCGGCCAACGCCTATGGCGAGCTGGTGCAGCACGGCCGGGCGATCTTCGTCGACACGCAGAAGTACGCCGCCGAATACGTCGGCAACGGCATGAATTGCACCAATTGCCACCTCGATCAGGGGCGCAAGGCCAACTCAGCGCCGCTGTGGGGCGCGTATCCGATGTATCCGGCTTACCGGAAGAAGAATGACAAGGTCAACAGCTACGCCGAGCGGATACAGGGCTGTTTCCAGTTCAGCATGAACGGCAAGCCGCCGGCAGCCGATAGCCATGTGATCAATGCCCTGACGGCCTATTCCTACTGGCTTTCCACTGGTGCTCCGACAGGCCAGGAGCTGCCGGGGCGGGCCTATCCTGAAGTCCCACAGCCCAAAGGTGGTTTCGATATTGCCAAGGGCAAGCAGATCTATGCCGAGCAGTGCGCGGTCTGTCACAGCGACAACGGCCAGGGCCAGCAGGCGGGTGGCGCGTATGTGTTCCCACCGTTATGGGGTAAGGACTCGTTCAACTGGGGTGCCGGCATGCACCGGATCAACACCGCCGCGGCCTTCATCAAGGAGAGCATGCCGCTGGGCAAGGGTGGTTCGCTCAGCGACGAGGATGCTTGGCACGTGGCCGCATACATGAACAGCCATGAGCGGCCTCAGGACCCGCGTCTGGTCGAAGGCTCGGTGGAAAAGACGCGAGTTCGCTACCACGCCAACGACGGTGTGAATCTCTATGGACAGGAGGTGGATGGCGTCGTACTTGGACAGGGCATCAAATAGGGACTTAAGTACATCATTGAGGACAGAAGAGGGCGCCATTCGGCGCTCTCTTCATTTTCGGACTGAGCGGTCACATTCGGATGTGACAAAAGACTTAATTACCTACCCGTTATAAGCGCAATGTTACGGATTCTTTCAGATTTTCATGCACAATAGCCGCCATAAGAGGCGCTGGAATGATCGTGACTGGCCGAGTCCTGTTGCTGCCGTCCCAACGTCAGAAAACGATCCAAGCCATTCGAGAGGAACGACCGTGTATAACGTCGTCATCAGCGGTACCGGCCTTTATACCCCTGCCAACAGCATTTCCAACGATGAGCTAGTGGAGTCCTTCAACACCTACGTTCATCGCTTCAACAGCGAGAATGCCGCTGCCATCGAGGCCGGCGAGATCCAGCCGCTGCCCGAGTCCAGCTCCGCCTTCATCGAAAAGGCTTCCGGCATCAAGAGCCGCTACGTTACCGACAAGGCCGGCATCCTCGATCCCGAGCGCATGGTTCCGCGCATTCCCGAGCGCAGCAATGACGAGTGGTCGATTCTCTGCGAGATGTCGGTCAAGGCAGCCGAAGAAGCGCTGGCCCGCGCCGGCAAGACCGCTGCGGACATCGACGGCGTGATCGTTGCCTGCTCCAACCTGCAGCGCGCCTATCCGGCAGTCGCCATCGAAGTGCAGGCGGCACTGGGGATCAAGGGTTTCGGCTTCGACATGAACGTGGCGTGCTCGTCGGCCACGTTCGGCATCCAGAACGCGGTCAACAGCATCAAGCTGGGCCAGGCGCGCGCGATCCTGATGGTCAACCCCGAGATCTGTACCGGGCATATGAACTTCCGCGACCGCGACAGCCATTTCATCTTCGGCGACGCCTGCACCGCGGTAATCATCGAGCGCGAAGATCTGGCGACCTCGGCGCAGCAGTGGGACGTCATCAGTACCAAGCTGGTGACCGAGTTTTCCAACAACATCCGCAACAACTTCGGCTTTCTCAACCGTGCTGCCGAAGAACACATGAACGATCCGGACAAGCTGTTCATCCAGGAAGGTCGCAAGGTGTTCAAGGAAGTCTGCCCGATGGTGGCGGAGCTGATCGGTGAGCACCTGGCTGAGAACGACATCGTTGTGGAATCGGTGAAGCGTTTCTGGCTGCATCAGGCCAACCTGAACATGAACCACCTGATCGTGCGCCGCCTGCTGGGCCGCGACGCCACCGAGGAAGAGGCGCCGGTGATCCTCGATACCTACGCCAATACCAGTTCGGCCGGCTCGGTGATCGCCTTCCACAAGCACCAGGACGACCTGCCCAGCGGCAGCCTCGGTGTGCTCAGCTCGTTCGGTGCGGGCTACTCGATCGGCAGCGTGATCCTGCGCAAGCGCTGATTCGCCCTGGCCGGCTCAGCCGGTCAGCTCACGCATTCGCTGCAGCACGGCATTCATGCCATTGCTGCGCGAAGGCGACAATTGCCGCGAAAGGCCAAGACGGGCGAACCAGTCGGCCATGTCCACTTCGGCCAGATCGGCAGCTTCCAGGCCGTTGACTCTTGCCAGCAGTACCGCCAACAGGCCGCGGATGAGCCGGGCATCACTGGCGGCGCGAAAATGCCAGCAGCCGTCCTGTCGTTCGCCGACCAGCCACACGCGGCTTTCGCAGCCCGATACCTGATTCGTTTCGCTGCGTTCATCTTCATCCAACGGTGCCAGCCGCTCACCCCATTGCATCAGCAAACGTGCGCGCTGCTCCCAGCCGGGCGCCTGGCTGAATGCCTCCAGCGCTTCGCCAGCGGCTTGCGCCAAGTCGCTCATCGCAGTAACTCCAGGGCCTGATCGAGGGCGCTAAAGAAGCGCTCGAGGTCGGCACTGTCGTTGTACAGCCCGAGCGAGACGCGTGTCGCGCCATCCAGACCAAGGTGTTTCATCAGCGGCATGGCGCAGTGATTGCCGCTGCGCACCGCGATGCCCTGTTCGGTGAGCAGATGCCCCAGGTCGGAATGATGCACGCCTTCGACAACGAAGCTGGCCAGCGCAACCTGCGGCGAGCCGAGCAGGCGAACGCCGTTGCGTGCGGCAAGCCCGGCGAGCAGCTGGTCGTGCAATGCCCGCTCGTGACGCTCGACCGCAGCAACGTCGAGTCCAGCCAGATAGTCCAGCGTGGCGCCGAGACCGATGACGCCGGAGATCGGCGGCGTGCCGGCCTCGAAGCCCAGGGGCGCGGCATGGAACTCGGCGTGTTGATAATCGGCGATGCGCACCATCTCGCCGCCGAACTGCCAGTGACGCAGCTGCAGCAGCGATTCGCCGCGGCCGTACAGTACGCCGACGCCATCCGGCCCGTAGAGCTTATGGCTGGAGAGCACGTAGAAATCGCAACCCAGCGTGGTCATGTCGTGACGGCCGTGCACCACGCCCTGCGCACCGTCGACGATGGTCAGCGCACCTTGGGTCTTGGCCAGGTGCAGCAGGTCGTCCAGCGGTTGCCAGCCACCCAGCACGTTGGACAGCTGACTCACCGCCAGCAGTCGGGTACGCGGCCCGACCAGCGCGGCAGCTGCGGCCAGGTCGATGCGCCCGGCGGTATCGATCGGTAGCACCTGCAGTCTGGCGTTGCGCCGTTTGGCCAGCTGTTGCCAGGGCAGCAGGTTGGCGTGATGTTCGAGGGCGCTGATGACGATCTCGTCACCGGCTCCGATCAGATGTTCCAGTCCGTAGGCGAGCAGATTCAGCGCTTCCGTCGCGCCGCGGGTGAATACGATTTCAGTGGGCGAAGCCGCGTTCAGCCATTTCGCCACCTTGATGCGCGAGTCTTCGTAAGCGCGAGTTGCGCGTTCGGCGGGCTGGTGCTGGGCGCGGTGCACATTGGCGGCGCCGCAGGTGTAGTAGCCGCTGAGAGCATCGATCAGCGCCTGCGGCTTCTGTGCCGTGGCGGCGCTGTCGAGATAGGTCTGGCCTTGCGCTTCGAGCACCGCCAGGGCAGGGAAGTCGGCACGCCAGGGAGAAAACAGGGCCATAAGCGGCAAACCTCCAGCTGCAGGGGATGCGGCAAGGCAGGCGCTCATGGCTCGCAGCTTGCCGCTGCTCCTGCTCAGTTATGCGCGTGCAGCGCCTCGTTCAGCTCGATGGCCGACTTGTGGGTCTTGCACTCCACCGCGCCGGTCTGCGAGTTGCGACGGAACAGCAGGTCGCTCTGGCCGGCCAGCTCGCGCGCCTTGACCACTTTGACCAGTTGATCGCCGTCGTCGAGCAGGCTGACCTTGGTGCCGGCCGTGATGTACAGGCCCGACTCCACGGTGTTGTGGTCGCCCAGCGGGATGCCGATGCCGGCATTCGCGCCGATCAGGCAGCCTTCGCCGACGGAGATGACGATGTTGCCGCCACCGGACAGGGTGCCCATGGTCGAGCAGCCGCCGCCGAGGTCCGATCCCTTGCCGACGAACACGCCAGCGGAGACGCGGCCTTCGATCATGCCCGGGCCGGCGGTACCGGCGTTGAAGTTGATGAAGCCCTCGTGCATCACGGTTGTGCCTTCACCCACATAGGCACCGAGGCGAATGCGCGCGCTGTCGGCGATACGCACGCCGGCAGGGACCACGTAATCGGTCATCTTCGGGAACTTGTCCACCGAGAAGACTTCCAGCAGATCGCCCTTCAGGCGTGCTTCCAGCTGGCGCTCGGCCAGTTCGCTCAGGTCCACCGCGCCCTGGTTGGTCCAGGCGACGTTGGGCAGCAGCGGGAAGATGCCGGTCAGGTTCAGACCATGCGGCTTGGCCAGCCGGTGTGAAAGCAGGTGCAGCTTGAGGTAGGCCTCCGGGGTCGAGGTAAGCGGCGCGTCTTCGGCGAGCAGGGTGGCGACCAGCGGGCGCTGGCTTTCGGCCAGGCGGGTCAGCAGCGCGTACTGGGTAGCGTCGAGCGGCTTCAGGGCATCGGCCAGCTGTGCAGCCTGGGTAGTGGTGATGCTGATTGCCTGATTGCCGCCGGCATAGCCGAGCAGCGGGGCGACGGCAGCTACCAGCTCGCCGGCAGGTTGCAGCAGCGGTTGTGCGTAGAAGACTTCCAGCCAGTCGCCTTGACGGTTCTGGGTGCCAACGCCAAAGGCGAGGCTGAATAGGGTTGCGGACATAGAATTTCCTTTTTGTCGGCCGCGCCGTCTGTTGGGCGGCTATCAGTTCGGCGCTGCCACTTCGGCAGCGTAACGATCGGGCTTGAAGCCAATCAGGGTCTTACCGCCCAAGTCGAGTACAGGGCGTTTGATCATCGACGGTTGGGCCAACATCAGCTCGATGGCCCGGGCCTGGTCAAGATCGGCCTTTGCAGCGTCGTCCAGCTTGCGGAAGGTGGTGCCTGCACGGTTGAGAACGGTCTGCCAGCCGTGTTCATTGCACCAGGCTTCCAGGTGGGTGCGGTCTATGCCGACGTTCTTGTAGTCGTGGAAGTCGTAGTCCAGTCCGTGTTCGTCGAGCCAGGTACGGGCCTTTTTCATCGTGTCGCAGGCTTTGATTCCGTATAGGCACAACCGCTGATCTGATTCGGACATAAACGACTCTCCAAGACTCCTGCAAAACTGGACGGCGGATTATGCCACGCCTCGCCGGGCTATGGAGGCGAGCATGCCTTCTCGCCTCGAAGAGCGCTGCGCGGCAGGTGGCTCGCGAACTGTCTCTCTCATCCCTTCCCCGTCTCGCCTAGCGCCTGCTCGATCGCCTGCTCGTTCAGCGGGCGCACGACGCGCGCGAGCTCCTGGCCATTCTTCAGCAGGATCAGGGTCGGCCAGAGCTTGACCCGAAACGAGCGTCCCAGCGGGCGGCCCGGGCCGTCCTCGATCTTCAGATGACAAATGCCGCTGCGCTCAGCCAGGGCCTTTGCCAGTAGTGGCTGAGCTGCTCGGCAGTGGCCGCACCAGGCAGTGCCGAACTCCAGCAGCAGCGCCCCCTGCATGGCGTCGACCTCTGTACGGCTGGGCTCGTTTTGTACGTAGTGTTCAGTCATGTTCATGGCAGGTTCTCCGTGTGCCTTCCAACGTTCGAACTTGCCGCCGGGCCGTCGTTCGGCGAGGGCTCTCGACCTTTTACACCGATGGTGTTGTCCATTGATGACAATCGCAACGGTGAGGTGACGAGTAATGGCACGCAAGCATTTCGAGAATTTCGAAGCGATTTCTTCGGCGGTGCCTGCCGAGGATGCGTTCGAAGCGGTTATCGCCATCAAACGGCGCGACAGCGACGAGCATGTACACGTATTCAAGATCGCAGATGGCCGTCGCTACGATCTGGCGTCCGAGGCCGACGCGATTGCCGAGGCAGCTTTGACTAAAGTTATAGAGGTCAGCGACGAAGGCGAGCTGATATGGGAAGAACACGCCATCTGAACAGGAGGCAGCACATGAGCGATCACGACGAGCGTACCGAGGAGGCGCTTGATAAGGCCAATCCCACATCCCGCGACGAGCATCAGGGCGCAGACATACCCGAGCACATGAAGCCGGAGAATCTGGAAAAACTGCGCGACTATGGCAAGGATGCGATCCCGCCGGGCGTTGCCTGAACGTCATCAAGCCGGGCGGCCAAGCCGCCCGGTGCGCAATCAGAACGTTTCGATGAAGTGGCGAATGCGTTGCGCCGCCTCGATGCATTCGGCCAGCGGCGCAACCAGTGCCATACGCACGCGGCCGACGCCGGGGGACATGCCGTCCACTTCGCGCGACAGGTAGGAACCCGGCACCACGGTGACATGCTCGCGGGCGAACAGCTCGCGGGTGAACTGTTGATCGTCCATCGGCGTTTTCGGCCATAGATAAAAGCCACCATCGGGGCGTTGCACGTCCATGACCGGCGCGAGTATTTCCAGCACGGCATCGAACTTGGCGCGATACAGCTCGCGGTTGGCGCGCACGTGAATCTCGTCGTTCCAGGCCGCGATGCTCGCCAGCTGGGTCTGCACGGGCATGGCGCAGCCATGATAGGTGCGGTAGAGCAGGAAGGACTTGAGGATATCGGCATCACCGGCGACGAAGCCCGAACGCAGCCCCGGCAGGTTCGAGCGCTTCGACAGGCTATGGAACACCACGCAGCGCTTGTAATCGGTGCGACCCAGTGCTGCACAGGCGGTGAGCAGCCCTGCAGGTGGACTAGCCTCGTCGAAGTACAGCTCGCTGTAGCACTCGTCGGCGGCAATGACGAAGTCGTACTGGTCGGCCAGCGCGATCAGCTTTTTTAGCGTCTCCAGCGGCACCAGCGCACCGGTCGGGTTGCCCGGTGAACAGAGGAAGAGAATCTGGCAGCGCTGCCAGACATCCGCCGGCACGGCATCGAAGTCCGGGTTGAAGCCGTTCTGCTCGAGGCATGGCAGGTAATGAGGCGTGGCGCCGGCGAGCAGGGCTGCGCCTTCGTAGATCTGATAGAACGGGTTCGGGCTGACCACCAGACCGTCCGCTGAGCGATCCACCACGGCCTGGGTGAAGGCGAACAGTGCCTCGCGCGTACCGTTGACCGGCAACACGTGCTGCGCCGGGTCCAGTGCATCTGCGGCGAGGCCGAAGCGCCGCTCGCACCAGCGCGCGATGGCTTCGCGCAGCGCCGGAATGCCGAGTGTGGTCGGATAGACCGCCAGCTGATCAAGGTTGTCCGCCAGTGCCTGGGCAACGAAGTCCGGCGAGCGATGCTTCGGCTCGCCAATCGACAGCGCGATGGCACGCTTGTCGGCAGGCGGCTGTGCGCCAGCGAGCAGGCCACGCAGCTTCTCGAAGGGGTATGGGTGCAGCAGATTCAGGGCGTTGTTCATGGATGCAGTTCTTTCAGGATGAGCGCGGCGAACGCCCCGCATTCGTGAGATCAGTCGTCGCGTGCGCCACCGTAGTAGGCGCAACCGCGCAATGTCTGGCCGTCCAGACGGAGCTCTGCAGTGAGGTGGCTGACCGTGCCGCTGGCACTGTCGACACAGCGCTGCGGTGCAACCCACAGGTCAAGGCGCTGCTGGTTGGCCTCGCTGGTGAAACTGAACTGGCCACCGGGAAGCTGCTCTTCCAGATAAGGCAGGGCGATCGGTGATTGCCCCGGCCGAACGAGCAGCATGCCGCGGGTGGTTACGGTCAGCATCCAGCCTGGTTCATGACCGCTGGCGCGCAGGATCATCTGCTTGAAGTTCTCCTCGCCACAGCCGTGGCCTTCGCGCTGCAGGCGATAGATGCGGGTCAACGCGAGTTGGCCAGTACCGTCCGGTTCGGCCTGACTGAGGGTGCCACGCAGGTCGGCGAACAGTGGGTCCTGATCATCGGTCAGCAGCACCTGCACGTCGTCCTGCAACCCGGTGTCCTTGCTCAGCAGTTTCAACGTCCGTTGCCCCTGGCAGCTCTGCAACTGAAGCTGGCCGTCGACTTGTCGAACTTCACCCTGCAGGCGTTCGGTTGCCGCCTTGGCCGGAGGGCGCTCGGCGAAGAATGACTGGCAACCGGCCAGGGACAGGAGCAGTGCAATCAGCAGGGGGCGTGAAGAGGTCATCGGAAACTCGAAGCAGGTGGGAGGCGGCGGTCGCGAAGGCCCGCCGCGATGACTCAGTTGCCTTTGACGGTCTTGCCGCCGACACGGCCTTCTTCGAGCATGATCTGGTATTCCTTGCCGTCCGTCTCGACCTGATGCAGGCGGACCAGCAGGTAGTCCCAGTCCTTGGCGAACCAGAGGATGGTTTCACGCTTGCTCTGCGTTGGGTCGCGCACGCGCTCGACCTTGATGGCATCGACCTGGCCGGCTTTGGTGCTGACCTTGTCTTCGCCCAGTACGCGGAAATCGTAGGTTTCGATCTCGTCGCCATCGACCACCTGATAGCTCATGCTCTGCTTGCCGGCCGCGACTTCGTGCTGCAGCGCCAGTTGGTAGGTGGATTTGTCCAGCAAACCGCGATGCAGCGGCAGCTTGACCGGATCACCCCGGTCACTGCCTTCGACCTGCTTGTTGTCCCAGTCGAAGCGGTGCTCGACACGCTTGCCCTTGCCCAGGCCGCTGCGCTTGAGGCGATAGGTCTGTGGCAGGAAGGTATCGCCCTCGGTGCGGAACGTGCTGCGCTCGTTGAGACTGGCGACCAGCATGGAGGCCTCGAAATCCAGCCTCCAGTTGCCATCGTCCAGCTGCTCGAGGCTGCGCTGAGCTGTGCCACTGACCGGAACCTGCTTCCAGTCGGCGGTGTAGCTAGCGGAGAAGGGCTTAAGCTCCAGGGCTTGGACCGGCAGGGTCAGCACGGCGAGAGCGAGCAGCAAAGCGCGACGCATGGTATCTCCTAGATTCTGATCTGATAGCCGGAGGCCGGCAGGTTGACGTCGTCCAGCATCGCGCCTTGTTCGGCGAGGCGCAAGCGCCCTTCGGCGAACCAGCGCATGGCCAGCGGGTAGATCTGGTGCTCGGCCGAATGCACGCGCTGCGTCAGCTGCTCGATGTTTTCACCAGGCTCCACCGCCAGCGCCGCCTGGATAGCGACCGGGCCGCCGTCCAGCTCCTCGGTGACAAAATGCACGCTGCAACCGTGTTCGCTGTCGCCCGCTTCCAGTGCTCTGCGATGGGTATCGAGGCCCTTGTACTTGGGTAGTAGCGAAGGATGGATGTTCAGCAGGCGGCCCTGGTAGTGGCGGACGAAGCCTGGCGTGAGAATGCGCATGAACCCGGCGAGGATCACCAGATCCGGCGCATGTTCGTCGATTACTGCCATCAGCGCGGCGTCGAACGACTCACGGCCATCGAAGGCCTTGTGATCGAGCACTGCTGTGGGGATGTCGGCGTCTTGCGCCCGCGTCAGGCCGAATGCATCGGCCCGGTTGGAAATCACGGCGCGGATACGCGCCGGATTGTCTTCGGCCTGGCTGTCGATCAGCGCCTGCAGATTGCTGCCGGACCCTGAAATCAGCACCACCACATTGCAGCTTGCGGTCATCAGTGCTGTTTCAGGTTGTTCAGCCGGACTCGTTCGGCATCTTGCGCCGCGGTGGCGATCGTACCGATTACCCAGGGCGATTCGCCGGATGCGCGCAGATTGGCCAGGGCCGGCTCAACCTGATCCTGGGCGACGCAGATGACCATGCCGACGCCACAGTTGAGCACGCGGTGCATTTCGTGTTCGTCGACGTTGCCTTTTTCCTGCAGGAAGTCGAACACTGCCGGGCGCTGCCAGCTGGCGACGTCGATGATCGCCTGGGCGTTGTCAGGCAATACCCGTGGGATGTTGTCGAGCAGGCCGCCGCCGGTGATGTGGGCCATGGCCTTGACCGCACCGGTGTCCTTGATCAGCTTGAGCAGCGGCTTGACGTAGATGCGCGTCGGCGCCATCAGCAGGTCGGCCAGCGGCTTGCCGTCCAGCTGGGTGTTCTCGATGTCGGTGGCGGACACTTCGAGGATCTTGCGAATCAGTGAGTAGCCGTTGGAGTGCGGGCCCGAGGAGGGCAGGGCGATCAGCGCGTCGCCCGCGGCGACTTTCGAGCCGTCGATGATCTCGCTCTTTTCCACTACGCCGACGCAGAAGCCGGCCAGGTCGTAGTCTTCACCCTCGTACATGCCAGGCATCTCGGCGGTTTCGCCGCCGACCAGCGAACAGCCGGCCAGTTCGCAGCCGGCGCCGATGCCGGTCACCACGGTGGCGGCCACGTCGACGTTGAGCTTGCCGGTGGCGTAGTAGTCGAGGAAGAACAGCGGCTCGGCGCCACAGACCACCAGATCGTTGACGCACATGGCGACCAGATCCTGGCCGATGCTGTCGTGCTTGTTCAGATTCAGTGCCAGGCGCAGCTTGGTGCCGACGCCGTCGGTACCGGATACCAGCACCGGCTGCTTATAGCCTGCCGGGATTTCGCACAGGGCGCCGAAGCCGCCCAGGCCGCCCATTACCTCAGGTCGTGCGGTGCGCTTGGCCACGCCTTTGATGCGTTCGACCAGCGCTTCGCCTGCATCGATATCGACGCCAGCGTCCTTGTAGCTGAGGGAGGGTTGCTTGCTCATAGAATCCGGACCTGTGAAAGGAGTGCGGGTGTCGACCGGTCGGGTGCTGCATCCACGCCAGGGCTAACCGTTTCCGGCGACTGGTGTTGTCACCAGAGTGGCCGGTTGACGCCGGGGCTGAATCCACCTGCGTCGCGTTTGCCTGGGTACTGAATGCCGGGCTCGTACAAGCGCCGGAACCGGTCTGCGGAAAGCGCGCGATTTTATCAGGCTTGCCGCGCAGCGGCCATCCCGGCAGCTGCGATGGCGCGGGGGGCGCATTTTGAGTCGGGCATCTGTGAGGTAGGCGGTTGCCGGCTCTGGGCCGGCTGTTTAAGGTGTAGCGTCCTGTTTCCTCTACTTCCTGCCCCGGGGTCCGGCGGCCTGCGAGAATCAATCATGCGCCTTGTCTACCGCTTACTCATTCTGTGCCTTGCGCTGGGGGCGTCATTGCCCGGTCAGGCCGAACAGCTCAGGGGTCTGTATCAGGTGCGTGAGCCTGTTTCCGGCGAGCAGAGCGAGGAGCGCGCAGCTGCGTTGCAGCGGGCTTTCGATACCTTGCTGTTGCGCCTGACCGGCGATGCGCAGGCAAGCAAGCGCGAGGCCGTCGCTGAGCTGCGCAAGGACCCGCAGCAACTGATCAGCAAGTATGGTTACGAGCACGACCATATCGTCGTCGACTTCGATCCAGGCACCACGGAGCGCAGCCTGCGTAGTGCCGGCTTGTCGCTGTGGGGTGCGAACCGGCCGACGCTTCTGGTCTGGTGGCTGAACGAGCGGGTCGAGGGCACCCAGTTGCTTGGCGACGATCAGCGCAGCGCTGCGCCAGTGCGTGCCGCCGCGCAGCACCGTGGCCTGCCGTTGCGCCTGCCGCTGGCGGATCTGTCCGAACAGCTGCTGGCGACGCCGGACGCATTCGGCGCGAACAGCCGGGAGACGCTGGGCGAGGCGTCCGAGCGCTACGATGCCGACGTACTGCTGGCGGTCCATGCGCGAGAAGCCGATTCCCGCTGGCAAGCGCAGTGGAGCGTCTGGCTCGACGACGAGCAGCGCGACGGCAAGGCTGAGGCGGAAACCCTCGAGGGACTGGCGGACGCGGTAATGCTGTCAGTCAGTGAGTACCTGGCGCCACGCTATGTGGTTGCGCCAGGCGCCGCGTCGGACATCACCCTGGAGATCTTAGGGGCCGATGTCGCGAGATTCGCGGAGCTGGATCGCTTGCTCGAACCCTTTGGTGGCAACCTGCTGCGGGTGGAAAGTGATCGTCTGGTATATCGCGTCAACGCCAGTCCGGAGCAGTTGCGCGCTCAGCTGGCACTGGCGCGTTTGCATGAAGTCGCCGAAGACGAGGCACCACTGGATGCACGGCAGCCGATGGATGAGGGCGGTGTGGTTGGCGAGCCCGACAATGCGCCTGCGTCGCCCGAGAGCGGCACGGTGATGCGTTACCGCTGGTGATGACGCAATTCCTATATCGGCGACTGTCCTGCACGGAAGGCATAGAGTGACCATGAACGATTCGAACCGCTGGCTCTGGCTGGCAGGCGTGCTCTTGTGCGCCTGGCTGGTATATCTGCTGACGCCGATCCTCACCCCTTTTCTCATCGGCATCCTGCTGGCCTATCTCGGAGATCCGCTGGTCGATCGCCTGGAGCGCTGGGGGCTGTCGCGTACCTGGGGGGTGATCGTCGTATTCGCCCTGTTCAGTCTGCTGATGTTGCTGATATTGCTGGTGTTGCTGCCGATGCTCGGCAAGCAGCTGGTGAAGCTCTACCAGCTGGCGCCGCTGGCGCTGGACTGGTTGCAGCATCAGGCGTTGCCCTGGGTGCAGGCGCAGTTCGGGCTGGAAGACAACTTCTGGCGTCTCGATCAGCTGAAGGCCGCATTCGCTGCACACCTGGGCAGCACCACCGACGTCCTCGGCGTGGTGTTGAGCCGAGCCACCGCGTCGGGGCTGGCCCTGCTGGCATGGATCGGCAACCTGCTGCTCATACCGGTGGTGAGCTTCTATCTGATGCGCGACTGGGATTTGATCATGCTCAAGCTGCGCAGCCTGCTGCCGCGCCGCGGTGAGGGCATGGTGGTGCGTCTGATGAGCGAGTGCCATGAGGTGATCGGCGCATTCCTCCGCGGCCAGTTGCTGGTCATGCTGGCATTGGCAATCATCTATGCGTCCGGCCTCATGCTGGTCGGGCTCGAACTGGGGCTGTTGATAGGCGTTCTTGCCGGCCTCGCCAGCATCGTGCCCTATATGGGCTTCGTCGTCGGCATCGGTGCGGCGGTGGTCGCTGTGCTCTTTCAGTTCGGGCTGGCACCTTACCCGCTGCTGGGCGTGGCGGCGGTATTCACGGTAGGGCAGATGCTCGAGGGGATGCTGCTGACGCCGTTACTGGTCGGCGACCGCATTGGGCTGCATCCGGTGGCGGTGATTTTTGCGGTGCTCGCCGGTGGTCAGCTGTTCGGTTTTACCGGTGTGCTGCTGGCACTGCCGGTGGCGGCGGTGATCATGGTTCTGCTGCGCCACGTGCACGATCTCTATAAACTCTCGGACCTTTACGCCGAGCCCGCCGGTGCACCGGCCGAACCACCCAGCCAGCCATGAAACCCATCCAGCTCCCCCTGGGCGTCCGTCTGCGCGACGACGCCACCTTCGCCAACTTCTACCCTGGCGCCAATGCAGCCGCACTCGGCTATGTCGAGCGGCTGTGTTCACCTGCTGCGGGCTGGTCCGATGAGTTGATCTATCTCTGGGGGCAGGCCGGTGTCGGCCGTAGCCATCTGCTGCAAGCTGCCTGCCTGCGGGTGGAGGAGCGCGGAGAGTTGGCTGTCTATCTGCCGTTGGCGGAAGTGGCCGAATATGGTCCGGCCTTGCTCGACAACCTCGAGCAGAGCGAGCTGGTCTGCCTGGACGATCTCGATGCGGTGGCCGGGGACGCGGTATGGGAGGAGGCGTTGTTCCATCTGTTCAACCGCCTGCGTGACGCCGGCCGACGGTTATTGCTGGCGGCGGACGCCTCGCCGCGCGAGTTGTCGATTGCGCTGCCCGACCTCAAATCTCGTTTGAGTCTGGCGCTGGTTTTCCAGCTGCAACAGCTGTCCGACGAGGACAAGCTACGCGCCCTGCAGCTGCGAGCCTCGCGTCGTGGGCTGAATCTGCCGGATGACGTTGGTCGCTTCATCCTGACCCGTGGCTCACGCAGCATGAGCGCGCTGTTCGAGTTGCTCGATCAGCTGGATCAGGCCTCGCTGCAGGCGCAACGCAAACTGACCATCCCTTTCCTCAAGGAAACGCTCGGCTGGTAGCCAGTGGCCTGTTTGGTAAGTTCAGCTGGTCAATTTCGGCGCCCATGGCCCTGATACTGCGTTGCTGTTCCTTACCATAGCCCCGCTATGGCTCGTCGCATCGTCTTGTCTCGCAGCCACGCTCATCCGAACTTGCCTCAACCAACTCACCGCACAGGCCACTAGGCGACGTCGGCGAAAACACTGAAGCAGTTTTCGCCGTGATCAGCTGCCCTCACGCCTCGCCCGCGGCCTTGCGTTCGTACTGATAGCTCCAGCGGGTGTAGAGCAGCGCCGCGATGAACAATGTCAGGCTCAGTCCGGCCTCCAGCAGGCCGTAGATCATCCGCGCCGGGTCGATCGCCGCGAGCAGGCCCTGAATGAAGTACAGATTGACGATAAAGCAGAGCCAGGCGTGCGCCCTCGGGCTGCCAGCGATCATCCCTGGTGCAACCAGCAATAGTGGAATGAGCTGGATGCTGACGACAACCCAGGTTCTGGCTCCGTGCAGGTCGGCAAAGGCCAGGTTCCAGACGACCAGTAGCACTGCGAGGCCGATGAAGCTGGCAAGGCTTATCGCTCGGCTGGATTTGACCCGCGGGGTCAGCCACTCCAGTGATGGCAGCGGTTTACGCTTCTTAGCCAAGGGACATCTCCAGCCGCTGTGCCGTGTGTGCCAGGCGCTGCCCGAGGGCGCGACAGAGGGCGATTTCGTGTTCGTCGAGCAAACGCTTGCCGTCCGCGCCGGCATGGTGACTAGGCCCGTAAGGCGTGCCACCACCGCGGGTTTCCAGCAGCCCGTTCTCGCTGTAAGGCAGGCCGAGCACCAGCATGCCGTGGTGCAGCAGCGGCAGCAGCATCGACAGCAGGGTGCTTTCCTGTCCGCCGTGCAAGCTGGAGGTCGAGGTGAACACGCCGGCTGGCTTGCCGACCAGCTCGCCGGTCAGCCAGAGGCCGCTGGTGCCGTCGAGAAAGTATTTCAGGGGGGCCGCCATATTGCCGAAGCGAGTGGGGCTACCTAGCGCAAGGCCGGCGCAATTCTTCAGGTCTTCGAGGGTCGCATACAGTGCACCGGAGTCGGGAATGGTGGGCGAGACCGCTTCGCACTCGGTGGACACGGCAGGTACGGTGCGCAGACGCGCTTCCAGCCCAGCCATTTCCACGCCGCGAGCAATTTGTCTGGCCATTTCGGCTGTAGCCCCGTGGCGGCTGTAGTACAGCACCAGAATGTAGGGCGTGCTCACGGCAAGATCTCCAGCACTTTTTCCGGCGGGCGGCCGATGATCGCCTTGTTGCCCGCGACCAGGATCGGGCGTTCGATCAGGCGAGGGTGCTCGATCATGGCGTCGATCAGTTCTGCTTCGCTGAGTTCAGGATTGGCCAGGTCGAGGCTTTTGTACTCTTCTTCGCCTGTACGCAGCAGTTGCCGGGCGGTGAGCCCCAGCTTGTTCAGCAGAGCACAGAGTTGGGCTGCGGTGGGGGGCGTTTCCAGGTAGCGCACGATTTCGGGCGTCAGACCGCGGGCTTCAAGCAGCTCCAGGGCGCCGCGCGATTTGGAGCAGCGAGGGTTGTGATACAGCGTGAGTTCGGTCATTTGTGGTTGCGTCTCGCCGGATGAGGTGGCCATTCTAACCCCCAACATGGCGCTCACCGAAATGTGCAGCGCGGGTGATCCGGGCAGGCTTTCGGTCTGATCCGGGTCTTTTGACGATGAGCACTGTCGAGCCAACGGCTCCAGGCAGCTGTAACAAGGAGAAGGGATGCATCAGCGCATCGACAATGCCCTCGAGTTCGGTCGCTTCCTGGTTCGGCGCTTTTTGTCCGATCAAGGTCCGCATAGCGCGGCGGCCCTGACCTACACGACCCTGTTCGCCGTGGTGCCGATGATGACCGTCACGTTCGCCATGCTGTCGGCGATTCCCGCTTTCAAAGGTGTAGGCGAGCAGATCCAGTTCTACATATTCAACAATTTCATCCCGTCCACCGGCGCGACCATCCAGGAATATCTGCTTGCGTTCACCAGCCAGGCGCGGCAACTCACCTGGTTCGGGGTCGGGTTTCTCATGGCTACCGCATTGATGATGCTGCTGACCATCGAGAAGGCGTTCAATACCATCTGGCGCGTACGACAACCACGACGAGGGGTATCCAGTTTTCTGCTGTACTGGGCGATTCTCAGCCTTGGGCCGCTGCTGCTCGGCGCAGGATTTGCCACCAGTACCTACATCGCCTCGCTATCGCTGATTTCGGGGCCGTACGCGCTCATTGGCGTCGGCACGCTGATCAAGGTCATGCCTTTGCTGCTCAGCGTGGCGGCGTTCACCCTGATCTACGCCGCGGTGCCCAATACCCGCGTCCCGTTACGACATGCTCTGGCGGGAGGCATATTCACCGCTGTGTTGTTCGAGGCGGCCAAGCAGCTGTTCGGCCTGTACGTCAGCTATTTCCCGAGCTATCAGCTGATCTATGGTGCTTTCGCGGCGGTCCCGTTGTTTCTGCTATGGGTCTATCTGTCCTGGATGATCGTGCTCTTCGGCGCTGAGCTGGTATGCGGCCTGTCCTCATCGCAGCAATGGCGCCGTCGGCCGCTGCCACGTCTGCTGGTCATGCTGATGCTGTTGCGCAACCTGCACGAGCGTCAGCAGGAGGGGCGGGAGCTGCGCCTGCGCGATCTGCACAGGACCGGTCTGCGTCTTCCCGAAGATGAGTGGGACGACATACTCGGGTTCTTCGAACAGGAGCAGCTGGTCTGCCGGACGGGCTCCGGGGGCTGGGTGCTTTGTCGGGATCTGAACCACTACAGTCTGGATCAACTGTTGCGCTGCAATCCCTGGCCGCTGTCGGCACGTGTAGCGTTGCCCGAGCAGCTGGACGAACCCTGGTATCCGACGTTGCGCCAGTCATTGGAGCTGCTGCAGCAGGAGCAGGCCAGCCTGTTCGGTGGCAGCCTCGCCGACTGGCTGCAATCAGGTGGTGACAAAAATCGTCAGTAAGGGAGTGTTTGCGTGGAGACGCTGCGCTTAGTGGCAGGTTGTTCGAGCGATCGGATGCGTAAGTACAGGCCGTGGCGGCGCTTTCGAGGCGATGGCACGCTTCTGGCTATGGCTCGGAGTAGTTGAGGGGAAGACCTAATGGACGGCAAGCGCAGCACCATCCTGTATCTGCACCAGAGAGCGCCAGACGCGGCGCTCGAGGCATTGAACCGTCTTACCGGTCTTCGCTTTACGCAATGGCCTGAATCCCTGGTTGTCAGGGACGGGGAATCAACCGACGCCCCGCGCGCCGCATCGGCAAGCGAGCAGTTGGAGCCGAAAAAAGTCAGTGGCTGATTCAGGCCTGGACGGCTTTCATTTCGGCAGCTACGGGCTCGACCGGGTGGGCGAACAGCTCTTCGACGGTGATCGCAGCTACCGTGGCGGCTGGGCGCAGATGAATCTGCAACTCCTCGATCTTGTACCGGACTGGTAGCCGCGCGACGCCGGACAGCAGGATCTTGCCTACGCCATCGGTGCGGCCGTGATCGATGATCGCTTCTCGCTGCTGCTGTCCATCACGGTATTTGGCGACGAGAGACACCATGAGCCCTGCGTGGCTCTGTAGCTGCAGCCAGGCGGCGACATTGAATTCAGCTACGCGCCCGTCATAGGTAGTGAGGGCGATGGCAGCTTGCTCGACGATGCGTGAGGGTACTGTGCCGATCAGTTTGTCGTGGAGTTGGGACATGGCTTCGCTACTGGCATACGGTGATGGGGTGCGGAATTATAGGCAGCGCTGGTCCGGCAAAACTGTGCACTTGAGCGCCGCCGCGCGTGACCGGACTCGCAGAATGGCGAAAAGCGCGACGGTTACTTGGCGCCGCCACGGCCTGCGTCAGGATTGTTCAGAGCGTGCCATGGCGGCAACCTAGCGGTATCCTCGCGCCGTATACGTTAGGGATCAGCATCATGACCAAACCCATCGCCTCGTTACTGCTCCTGCTGAGCTGCCTGCTTCTGTCTGCTTGCGAAAAGGATTGGGGGCTCGACCAGCATGGGGAGGAAGTGACCGCAGCACAGCTGCAGGGGCAATGGCTGCTGATCAATTACTGGGCCGAATGGTGTGGTCCCTGCCGCACCGAGATTCCGGAGCTGAACGCCTTGTCCGAAACCGAGCGGGGACTGGCAGTGTTGGGTGTGAACTTCGACGAGTTGCGCGGCGAAGAGCTCGCTCAAGCCGCCAAGGCGCTGGGTATCGACTTCCGTGTGCTTAGTGATGATCCCGCCGAGCGTCTGCAATTGCCGCGTAGCGAGGTGCTGCCGGTGACCTATCTGGTTGACGACCAGGGGAAGGTGCGAGAGCGCCTGGTTGGCGAACAGACTGCCGAGGGCATCCTTGTGCATCTGGCGCGGCTGAAGGGCGAGTAGCCCGCCTGGTGACTCAGGGTTTGACGTACCAGAAATCCTGCCAGAAGCCGATCACCTTGGCCGGATAGCGATTCTGCCCTAGGCTGCCGTTGTAGCGCGCGAGCGCCCGGTTGATGTCGCCATTTTCCTTGTTCAGGTAATAGCTGAGGATGGTGCAGCCATAGCGAAGATTGGTGGCGTTGTCGGTGAGGTTGTCTTGCGGTCGACCCAGTTCCGCTTTCCAGAATGGCATCACCTGCATCATGCCCTGCGCGCCAACGCTGGAGATTGCAAATCGGTCGAATAGGCTTTCGGCATGGATCAGCGCCAACACCAGTTCCGGCTTCAGGCCCGCCTTGCTCGCCTCGCGATGCACGAGCCGGAGCAGCGACAGCCGCTCTTCGGCATCGGGGATGTAGCGCTTGAGTCGGCCGGACATGTCGACCAGCCAGACCTCTGCATCGAAGCGATCCTGAAAGCTGTCCGCCTCAGCGACTGTCCTCTGCATGAGGTCGCGGAGTTCGGGTTCGGGCGCTTGACGGATATTGGCTGCTGCCGGCAGGGCGCTCACCAGCAGCAATGCGAGAAGAGGAGCAGGCGTCTTCATCGGTTTCAGTTTCCGTTGCTGCCTTCGATCAGACTTTGCAGAAAGTGCTGTTGCAGCTCGGGGTCGTTGCGCGTCAGCTCTATCAGGCTCTGCTCCAGTTCGCTGGCTTCTTCTTCCAGACCAAGTTCGGACAGGCGCCGGACGCGATGCACCCATTGCGCGACGTCGTCGCCTTCCAGGTCATCGAAGATCAGGTCGTGAGCTTCTTGCAGCTTGCCGCGCAGCTTGTGGCTGACCAGCAGCGTGGCCTCGGCCCGGGTGCCATCCTGTTCATCCTCAACCGACAGCTGCAACTTGCCGATCTGCGTGACGTCCTGATCAGCGAACGGCCCGTCGAGAAGATTCAGGCGCAAGACGCCGTGACGATCGGTCGACAGCTCGTGAGTGTGCGGACCGGCGCTGACGAGCACCGGACGCTCCGCCCAAGGCAGGCTGGTATACTCGAGCCGCGCATCCCGGCGTTGCTCGTCGAGGCTGGCCAGGTTCTGCTGCGAGCGGCCATTGGACTCGGCGTTCATGAACGGGTTGATGCCGGCGAAGCCGTAGCTGATCCAGTCGCGAGTCGCGCTCTCTGGCATGTTGCCGAGCATCACCACGTTGAGCACGTTTGCGCCTACGCCGGCGACCACTGCGACGACGCCCAGCGGAATCTCGTACAGCTCTCGCCAGGGCTGGTAAGGCGTATAGCGATCGTAACGGCGGGTTACTTCGAAATCGGTGACTTCGAATGTCATCTGCTCTTGCACGCGGATACGTCGCTGCGGCAGTTCGAGCACTTGGGGCTCACCGAGTTCGATGCGCAGACTGTGGTCGAGCAGTTTGCGCTCGACGCGCGCCTCGTGCTCGCTGCGTTGCGGCAAGTGATTGGCGCAGCCGCCAAGGAGCAACGCCGCGCAGAGCGCGGCGCTGGTTGAAACGACAAGACGTCGGTTGAGCATGATTTCCGATCAGTGATGAGCACGCGAGTTGATGAAGGACAGGATGTCAGCAGTCGCGACCAGCTGAGGCTGCGCGTCGCGGCGGTGCTTGTATTCCAGGGTGCCGTCGGCCAGTCCGCGATCACTGATGACAATGCGGTGCGGGATGCCGATCAGCTCCATGTCGGCGAATTTGACGCCGGGGCTGGTCTTTTTGTCACGATCGTCGAGCAGCACTTCGTAACCTGCTGCGGTGAGTTCGGCGTAGAGTCGGTCGGTAGCCTCACGAACCGCTTCATTTTCGTACTTCATCGGTACCAGGGCGATCTGGAAAGGCGCGAGCGCGTCTGGCCAGAGAATGCCGCGGTCGTCGTAGTTCTGCTCGATCGCCGCGGCAACCACGCGGGATACGCCGATGCCGTAGCAGCCCATGATCAGAGTGGCCGGTTTGCCGTTCTCGCCCATCACCCGGCAGTTCATCGCCTCGCTGTACTTGGTGCCCAGCTGGAAGATATGGCCGACCTCGATACCGCGTTTGATTACCAGATTCCCCTGTCCGTCCGGGCTCGGATCACCGGCAACCACATTACGCAGATCGGCGATCTGCGGTAGCGGCAGGTCCCGCTCCCAGTTCAGGCCGAAGTAGTGCTTGTCGTCGACGTTGGCGCCGGCACCAAAATCGCTCATCAGCGCAACCGAGCGGTCGATGACGCAGGGAATCGTCAGGTTCAGTGGGCCCAGCGAACCGGGGCCGGCACCAATCGCGGCGCGGATTTCCGCTTCCGAGGCGAATACCAACGGGCTGGCAACCTGCTCAAGGTTGGCGGCCTTGATCTCGTTGAGTTCGTGATCGCCGCGTACGATGAGGGCGATCAGTTGGCCGTCTTCGACGCCATGAACGACCAGCGTTTTCACCGTTTTCTCGATGGCGAGGCCGAACTGCTCGACGAGTTCGATGATCGTCTTGGCATTCGGTGTGTCCACCAGACGCAGTTCTTCACTCGGTATCGCACGTTCGGTTTCGCGCGGAATGGCTTCAGCTTTCTCGATATTGGCGGCGTAGTCGGAGGTGTCGCTGAATGCGATGTCGTCTTCGCCAGACTCGGCCAGTACGTGGAACTCGTGCGAGCCGGTTCCGCCAATGGAGCCGGTATCGGCCTGCACCGGACGGAAGTCGAGGCCGAGACGCGTGAAGACGTTGCAATACGCCTCGTGCATGCGGTCGTAGGTTTCCTGCAGCGATTCCTGGGACAGGTGGAAGGAGTAGGCGTCCTTCATCAGGAACTCGCGGCCGCGCATGAGGCCGAAGCGCGGACGGATTTCGTCGCGGAACTTGGTCTGGATCTGATAGAAGTTGATCGGCAGCTGCTTGTAGCTGTGAAGCTCGTTGCGTGCCAGGTCGGTGATGACCTCTTCGTGGGTCGGGCCGACACAGAATTCGCGATTGTGGCGGTCCTTCAGACGCAGCAGCTCCGGGCCGTACTGCTCCCAGCGGCCGGACTCCTGCCAGAGCTCGGCTGGCTGAATGGCCGGCATCAGTACTTCCAGGGCGCCTGCCTTGTTCATTTCCTCGCGAACGATGGCCTCGGCCTTTCGCAGCGCACGCAGCCCCATCGGCATCCAGGTGTAGAGACCGGACGCCAGCTTGCGAATCATCCCGGCACGCAGCATCAGTTGGTGACTGATGACCACTGCATCGGATGGGGTTTCTTTGAGGGTCGAGAGCAGGAACTGACTGGTGCGCATGTGGCCGTTGTGTCCTTGCAGAAGAGGCTGGAATTTGGCTCGGCATTGTACGGCGCGCGCATTGCGGCGTACAGGACGGGGCGCCGCGCTGGATGTGCGGTGAAACGAAAGAGCCCGGCTTTCGCCGGGCTCCGTTTGCATCGAATGGTCCGAGCGCCTGGGTTACAGGATGCTCAGCGGGTATTCGATGAATGCACGGATCTCGTTGAGGTCCGGGCTGTAGTAGTCACGCATGTCGCTGTTGGAACGGTAGATCGAGTTGCGCAGCTTCAGCGACAGATCTTTTGCCGGGCCGCTCTGTACGACGTACTGGACCTGGTTGAAGAACTCGCGTTCCTTACCTTCGCCAGTGCCGGTGTCTACGTTGTCGCCGTAGACATAAGCGGTTTTCCAGAACAGGCCGGGAACGCCGTAACCGCCGAAGTCCAGCTCATAGCTCGCCTGCCAGGAACGCTCGTCCTTGGAGTTGAAGTCGGAGTAGTAGGAGTTAGCTACCCAAATGGAGCTGCCGCCGTCGCCGATGTCATAGCGATAGTCACCGTCACCGGTAACGCGCTGGTGAGCGAGGATGAAAGCATGCGCGCCAGTTGAGTACTTGGCTGCGAGACTCCAGATGGTGGTGTCTTCGGTTTCGCCGAATGTTTCTTTGTCGTACTTGTTGTCGTAAATGTTGAAATCGAACGCGAGCGATTGATCGCCGCCGAACGGCATGACGTAATTAACGTTGGCGTACTTCTTCTTGGCCACGTCTTCGTTGTCAGCGTAGTAGAGCGACGTGCTCAGGTTCTCGTTGAATGCATAGGTACCGCCTACGACATCAATGCTCTTCAGGCCTACGTCATCGCGGCTGGAAGATGGCATGGAGCTATCTGCGGTGAAGCGACCGGCATTCAGCTCGAGGCCTTCGATCTCATTGCTGGTGATCAATGTGCCAGTAAACGACTCTGGCAGCAGGCGCGAGTCGTCATAGGCGAGCACCGGCATCATCGGCATCTGGTTGCCGTACTTGATCACGGTGTTGGAGAACTGGGCTTTGATAGCTGCGCCGGCCTGGGAAAGGTCGCGCTCCGGCTCGTTGTTGGAGTCGCGCTCGAACATGGCGGTATAACTATAGCCTTGGCCGCCATCAAGGCGAACGCCCAGCAGGCCATAGGCGTCGACGCCTACTCCGATGGTGCCTTGGGTGAAACCGGACTCGAAGGTAGTGATAAAGCCCTGGCCCCAGCTCCGTACGTCGTCGGCACCATCCTTGTAATCACGGTTGTAGTAAGTGTTGCGCAGCAACAGATCTAGGCTCGCATCTTCGACGAATCCCTTGGACTCCGACTGCTGGCTGGCCAACGCCATCTGGGAGGTGCCCGCCGATACGGCCAGGGCGATTACGCTCCACTTCATCACTTTCATTGTGATTGCTCCTTTGGTTTAAAAACGGTGCTTACCTTGCCGCGCACGGGCGGAAAGGGTGCAACTTCTTAGTCCCGCATCAGGCTTTAGCCAATTTTGGCTGCTCTCGCGAAAAGCCATCCAGAGAATGTACTGTTTAGCTCTAGTGCAGCGCTAGAGCAAGCTGTGTGACGCTGATTGCGGTGTTTTGAAGGCGCCCCTAGCGTTCGCATAGATCGTCTAGCAAGAATCGTACTCAGAATTCATGATCGAGCTAATCGGGCGTTGCGGAGAAATATTGGAGCCGCATTGCACTGAAAGGCGGCGCGTTTTCTCAGGTCAGGCACCAATCTTGTGCGCGGTTGCCAGGTTGTCGTCTGGGATGTCTGAGGTATCCTTTTTACCTGTTTCCTACGGCGCATTCGCGCGGGGTTTGCTTCGCAAGGGGAGTCTTATGTTTGTACTTGATTCACGTCTGGAGCAGGACACGTTGCTGCTTGGTGACTTCCCGCTCTGCCGGTTGCTGTTGATGAACGACGCCCAGTATCCCTGGTTCATTCTGGTGCCGCGTCGCGAAGAGATTAGTGAGTTGTTTCAGCTGGATGCGGCTGATCAGCTGGCGCTGTGGAAGGAGGCCACTGCGCTGGCCGAGACCGTCAAGGACACCTTCGGCGCCGACAAGATGAATGTCGCCACGCTTGGTAATGTCGTCGGGCAGCTGCATATGCATGTCATTGCGCGGCGACGCGATGATGCTGCCTGGCCAGCGCCGGTGTGGGGCAGACATCCGGCGAAGCCTTACAGTGACGAGCAGGTGGCAGCCATCAGGAACAAGCTAAAGTTGGTGCTGACCGATCACTTTCGTTTTGGAGTATGACTGTGGGCCTTGAATCGAGAGTGATGGATCTGGAAACGCGTCTGGCGTTTCAGGACGATATGATCCAGACGCTGAACGATGTGCTCGTCGAGCAACAGCGGATCATGGAGCGTCTGCAGCTTCAGTTGCGCGCACTGGCAAAACGTCAGGAGGAAATGCAGGTTCCAATGGACGCTGGTGAGGACGAGGCGCCTCCACCGCATTATTGAATTGAGAAACGGGGCGGCGTGGTGACTTCGCCCCGTGGCAGCTTGCTCGGTCGTCCTACTCGATCGGGACGACGTCTTCGGCCTGCAGTCCCTTGTCCCGCATCATGATGGTGAACTCCACGCGCTGGCCCTCGACCAGGACGCGGTGTCCTTCGCCGCGGATGGCGCGAAAGTGGACGAATACGTCATCTCCGCTGTCCCGGGAAATGAATCCGAACCCCTTGGATGTGTTGAACCATTTCACGGTGCCAGCCTCGCGCCCTGCTGCCGATGGCGCGCGGGGGTTTGTGCGAGCCGGTTTTGCCTGCTTGCTCAGGCCGCGTGGCGTGGCGAGGTTTAGCAGCACGGCCACAAGGGCGAGCAGCAGGCTGGCGAGTGTTGCGGGCTGGCCGGCGATCTGCGGCAAAGCTACAAGTACGATGACGGCCTGCAGCGCGATAGACAGGAGCAGCAGCGCTGACGCAGCGATTATGACTGGCCGGGTGCGGCTGTCGATCAACTGGGCAGATGGGGCGAATTGAACGTTCAGCAGGCCAAGCATCAGCAGGCACAAGGCGTCGGGTTGCAGCAGTAGTGGCATTGCGCCGCGCAGGCTTGGAACAAAGGACAGCAGCAGGGCAATGACGCCCGCCAGAACATGGACGATCTTTAACATTCTTGTATGGCTCACGGTTGATAACACGACAGAGAAGCCGCAGGCCTGGAGCTCGTGGAAAACGTTCGTCGGGTCAGGGCTGAACACTGTTCGAGAAACCGCGCGGGTCCGGGCTGCAGCGCGGCGTATTTAACAGGAAAGGAGGAGGGGGCTCAAATGAGCCTGTTCGCCGTCGTGGCTTCGGGTGCGGAGAATGCTCGAAGACGGGCTGTTTCGTAGCAGATGCGTTGCGATCTGGGCAGAGCGCATGTGGCGCTCCGCCCAGTAGCGAAACTTAGGCCGAAAGCAGGCTGCGCAGCATCCATGCAGTTTTTTCGTGGCTCTGCATGCGTTGAGTCAGGAGGTCGGCGGTCGGCTCGTCGTTGACCTTGTCCAGTAGCGGGAAGATACCGCGGGCGGTTCGTACAACGGCTTCCTGGCCTTCGACCAACAGCTTGATCATCTCTTCGGCGGAGGGGACGCCTTCCTCTTCCCTGATCGAGCTCAGGCGGGCGTATGCCGCGTAGGTGCCCGGCGCCGGGAATCCCAGCGTGCGGATGCGTTCGGCAATATCGTCCACGGCGATGGCGAGTTCGGTGTACTGGGTTTCGAACATGGTGTGCAGCGTGTTGAACATCGGCCCCGTGACGTTCCAATGGAAGTTATGGGTCTTCAGATACAGGGTGTAGGTGTCGGCGAGCAGGCGCGACAGGCCCTCGGCGATGGCTGCCCGGTCCTGTTCGGCGATGCCAATGTTGATTTCCATGTTTTTCTCCTGGTGGATGGTTCAGCCGTTAGTTATGCCAGAAAAATGCGTGGTGTTGTGAAGCGATACGTTTCTGGTCGAATGCTCACCATTGGAAGGCTCTGATCGATTCAGGGTTCCATCAATGGCCCGATTTCGAGTTGGCGAGGGCAACGGCTGCGCCGCGGTGATTATGTCGATATAATCCCGCGCTTGTGCCTGGCGGTCCCAGTGCGTGCTGCGGCGCCCGGCGTCAATGCGGTATCGCGTACGGTACATGCCGCTTGCGCAGAGCAGTCACGGTCTTGTCAGTCTGTCGCGGCTCTGGCGCCCCATCGAATTCAAGATACGAGAAGCGAACTTCACCATGATGCGCAGCCACTATTGCGGCCAATTGAACGAAAGCCTGGACGGCCAGGAAATCACTCTTTGCGGCTGGGTACATCGCCGTCGTGATCACGGCGGGGTGATCTTCCTCGATGTGCGTGATCGTGAGGGCCTGGCTCAGGTGGTCTTCGATCCGGATCGCGCCGAAACCTTTGCGACCGCCGACAAGGTGCGTAGCGAGTATGTAGTGAAGATCACCGGCAAGGTCCGCCTGCGCCCCGCTGGTGCGGTGAACCCGAATATGGCTTCCGGTGCCATCGAGGTGCTGGGCTACGAGCTGGAGGTGTTGAACGACGCCGAAACCCCGCCGTTCCCTCTCAACGAATACAGCGATGTGGGCGAGGAGACGCGACTGCGCTATCGCTTCATCGACCTTCGTCGCCCGGAAATGGCCGAGAAGCTCAAGCTGCGCTCGCGTATCACCGCGAGCATTCGTCGGTACCTGGATGACAACGGCTTTCTCGATGTGGAAACCCCGATCCTGGGGCGTCCTACACCTGAAGGCGCGCGTGACTATCTGGTGCCGAGCCGCACCCATGCCGGTAATTTCTTTGCCCTGCCGCAGTCGCCGCAGCTGTTCAAGCAGCTGCTGATGGTTGCCGGTTTCGACCGCTACTATCAGATCGCCAAGTGCTTCCGCGACGAAGACCTGCGCGCTGATCGCCAGCCCGAGTTCACCCAGATCGACATCGAGACCAGCTTCCTCGATGAGGCGGACATCATCGGTATCACCGAAGGCATGATCCGCAAGTTGTTCAAGGAAGTGCTGGATCTGGAGTTTGGCGAATTCCCGCATATGCCGTTCGAAGAGGCCATGCGCCGGTACGGCTCGGACAAGCCCGACCTGCGCATCCCGCTGGAGCTGGTGGATGTTGCCGATCAGCTCAACGCTGTCGAGTTCAAGGTGTTCTCCGGTCCGGCCAATGACCCGAAAGGCCGCGTTGCCGCGCTGCGCGTCCCAGGTGCGGCGAGTATGCCGCGCAGCCAGATCGACGATTACACCAAGTTCGTTGGCATCTATGGGGCCAAGGGTCTGGCCTATATCAAGGTCAATGAACGCGCCAAGGGCGTTGAAGGCCTGCAGTCACCGATCGTCAAGTTCATCCCGGAAGACAACCTCAATGTGATTCTCGATCGCGTCGGTGCGGTCGATGGCGACATCGTGTTCTTCGGTGCAGACAAGGCGAAGATCGTTTCCGAGGCCCTGGGTGCGCTGCGCATCAAGATCGGTCACGACCTCAAGCTGTTGACCTGCGACTGGGCGCCGCTATGGGTCGTCGACTTCCCGATGTTCGAAGAGAACGATGACGGTTCGCTGAGCGCCCTGCACCACCCGTTCACCGCGCCGAAGTGCTCGCCTCAGGAGCTCGAGGCCAATCCGGCTGCAGCGCTGTCGCGTGCCTACGACATGGTGCTCAACGGTACCGAGCTGGGTGGCGGTTCGATCCGTATCCATCGCAAGGAAATGCAGCAGACTGTGTTCCGCATTCTCGGCATCGATGAAGCCGAGCAAGAAGAGAAGTTTGGCTTCCTCCTCGATGCGTTGAAATTCGGCGCTCCGCCACATGGTGGCCTGGCCTTCGGTCTGGATCGCCTGGTGATGCTGATGACCGGTGCGCAGTCGATTCGTGAAGTGATTGCCTTCCCGAAAACCCAGAGTGCGGCGGACGTCATGACCCAGGCGCCGGGTGCGGTGGACAGCAAGGCGCTGCGCGACCTGCATATCCGTCTGCGCGAGCAACCGAAGGCGGAGTAAGCGCTACCCGAAGCCTGGTTCTGCCAGGCTTCTTCGTCTTGCGGCTCTGAGTGCGAGACATTACGGCGATAGCCGACCGCTGTCTTTATCGAGTGGTGACAGACGGATCCGGTTATCGAGATTTTCTGATTCAGTCGAAGAATGGAGTGAGTTATGGCTGGCCATTCCAAATGGGCCAATATCAAGCACCGCAAAGAGCGTCAGGACGCCAAGCGGGGCAAGATCTTCACCAAGCTGATCCGTGAGCTGACCGTGGCGGCCAAGCATGGCGGCGGTGTGCCGGCGGACAATCCGCGTCTGCGATTGGCCGTGGACAAGGCGCTGACAGCCAACATGTCGCGTGACGTCATCGATCGTGCCATCGCCCGGGGTGCAGGCTCCAGCGAAGCGGACAACATGACCGAGCTGAGCTATGAGGGTTACGCGCCAAGCGGGGTGGCGATCATCATCGAGGCCATGACCGACAACCGCAACCGTACCGCGGCCGAAGTGCGTCACGCCTTCAGCAAGAACGGTGGCAATCTCGGTACTGACGGCTCGGTCGCCTACATGTTTGATCGTAAAGGCCAGATCAGCTATGCGCCCGGCGTCGATGAAGACGCGCTGATGGAAGCGGCGCTGGAGGCGGGCGCCGACGACGTCGTCAGTCAGGAGGATGGGTCGGTCGAGGTCTATACCAGCTTCGCCGATTTCCTCTCGGTCAACGAAGCGCTGACAGAAGCCGGATTCCGCGGCGACGAAGCAGAAGTGGCGATGATTCCCTCCATTATGGCGCCCATCACCGACGTCGAGACGGCGCAGAAGGTTCTGCGTCTCATCGATGCGCTGGAAGATCTGGATGATGTGCAGAACGTCTACCACAACGCGGAAATCTCCGACGAGATCATGCAGCAGCTGGGCTGAATGTCGTGGTGTCCGCAGCCGGGAGCCGCATTGCTGGGCCCCCGGCTTTTTTATAGGCGCGCATCGCAGGCTACGTAGTGACTAGCTGGGCGCATATTGTTGTCGGTGGCGGAGACGGCAGCGCCTCCGTATACTCGCCACTGGATAAATAGACAGCACGGCACGGCATGACGCTGATTTTGGGTATCGATCCCGGCTCTCGAATCACCGGCTACGGCGTCGTACGGGACACCGGCCGCGGTTGTGAATACGTCGCCTCTGGTTGCATTCGTACCGGCACCGGCGAGCTGCCTGATCGCTTGCGTGCCGTTTTCAGTGGTGTGAGCGAGGTCATTCGGACCTATGGCCCGGTAACGATGGGCATCGAGCAAGTATTCATGGCGCGTAATGCCGATTCCGCACTCAAGCTCGGCCAGGCTCGGGGGGCAGCCATTGTTGCTGGCGCGGAAGCAGGTCTGCAGATCGCAGAGTACACCGCGACGCAGGTCAAACAGGCCATCGCCGGAACGGGCGGGGCTGATAAGCAGCAGGTGCAGATGATGGTCATGCACCTGCTCAAACTTCTGGAAAAACCCCAGATCGATGCTTCGGACGCGCTGGCCATTGCGTTATGTCATGCGCATCACCGGCAGAGCCTCATTCCGCACGGCCTGGCCGGCGCCAAGCGACGAGGCGGGCGGTTGCGTCTGTAGTCGGCGCAAACTCTCTTGGTTGAACGAATAATCGACTGGTCGTCAGCGGATGCGATGGCCATGGAGGAAACAGCTTGATCGGACGTTTGCGTGGCACGCTGGTGGAAAAGCAACCGCCACATCTGATTCTCGATGTCAACGGTATCGGCTATGAGGTCGAAGTGCCGATGACGACGCTGTATCGCCTGCCGGCGGTCGGCGAGCCGGTGACGCTGCATACGCACCTCGTCGTGCGTGAAGATGCACAACTTCTTTATGGCTTCGCCGAGAAGCGCGAGCGCGAGCTGTTCCGTGAGCTGATCCGTTTGAACGGTGTGGGACCGAAGCTGGCGTTGGCGTTGATGTCCGGACTGGAAGTCGATGAGCTGGTGCGTTGTGTGCAGGCGCAGGATACGTCGGTCCTGGTGCGCATCCCAGGCGTTGGCAAGAAGACCGCCGAGCGGCTTCTGGTGGAGTTGAAGGACCGCTTCAAGGCGTGGGAGAGCATGCCCGCCATCGCGACCTTCGTGGTTGAACCCGGGAGCAAAATGGCAGTCACAAGCGCCGAGAATGATGCGGTCAGCGCGTTGATCTCCCTGGGCTTCAAGCCACAGGAAGCCAGCCGTGCAGTGTCCGCCATACAGGAAGATGATTTGAGCAGTGAAGAAATGATCCGCCGCGCCCTCAAGGGCATGGTGTAAGCCATGATCGAAGCGGATCGTATCGTCACGGCAGGCAGTCGCGATCGCGACGAGCAACTGGATCGTGCCATTCGGCCACTCAAGCTGGCCGAGTACATCGGTCAGCCGGTCGTGCGCGAGCAGATGGATCTGTTCATCCGCGCCGCCAAGGGCCGTCAGGAAGCGCTCGATCACACGCTCATCTTCGGTCCGCCGGGGCTGGGCAAGACTACCTTGGCGAACATCATCGCCGAAGAGATGGGCGTGTCGATCAAGAGCACGTCGGGCCCGGTGCTTGAGCGACCGGGTGACCTGGCCGCATTGCTGACCAATCTGGAGGCGGGCGACGTTCTGTTCGTCGACGAGATCCATCGCCTTTCGCCCATTGTCGAGGAGATTCTGTATCCGGCGATGGAAGATTTCCAGCTGGATATCATGATCGGCGAGGGGCCTGCGGCTCGCTCGATCAAGCTGGATCTGCCGCCGTTCACCCTTGTGGGCGCCACCACGCGGGCCGGTATGCTGACCAATCCATTGCGAGACCGATTCGGTATCGTCCAGCGTCTGGAGTTCTATTCCACCGAGGACCTGGCGACCATCGTCAGCCGTTCCGCCGGTATCCTCGGTCTGCCGACCGAGCCGGAGGGTGCATTCGAGATTGCCCGTCGGGCGCGAGGGACGCCGCGTATCGCTAACCGCTTGCTACGCCGTGTGCGAGATTTCGCAGAAGTGCGGGGTCGTGGCGAGATCACCCGGCAGATTGCCGACCTTGCCTTGAACATGCTCGACGTCGATGAGCGAGGCTTCGATCATCAGGATCGCCGGCTGCTACTGACCCTGATCGAGAAGTTCGACGGCGGACCGGTGGGGATCGACAGCCTGGCCGCTGCGATCAGTGAAGAGCGGCACACCATCGAGGATGTGCTCGAGCCGTACCTCATTCAGCAGGGCTACATCATGCGCACGCCGCGCGGTCGGGTCGTGACGCGTCACGCCTATCTCCATTTCGGCCTCAACCTGCCCAAGCGCATGAGCGATGCTCCAACGCCGGATTTGTTCGATGGCGACATAGTTTGAAGAAAATATTGTTCTGTTACCCGATTGGCATTTACAGGGCCGAGCACTAGTATGCGCGCGCAAGCCGGAGCTGAAATCTTTACCCACCGCTGTCGAGTCTATTACGAGGACACCGACGCGGGCGGCATTGTCTACTACGTCAATTACCTCAAATTCATGGAGCGAGCTCGTACCGAGCGGTTGCGCACCCTGGGATTCGCCCAGTCGCAGCTGGCCGGTGAGGACTTGCTGTTCGTCGTGCATTCGGTCGAAGCCCGCTACCGAGCACCGGCTCGCCTGGACGATGAATTGCTGGTGACGGCCGAGGTGGTTGAGGTGAATCGCGCCAGTCTGCGGTTTCGCCAGCAGGTCCGGCGTGCACTGGATGATGTTCTGCTTTGTGAGGGGCAGGTGCTGGTTGCCTGCGTGCGTGCCGAAAGTTTGAAACCCCGAGCCATTCCCGAAGCGCTGCGTGTCGCCTTCGCTGGCTCGGGTCTATCCCCTGCAGGAGAGTAAGCGTGGAAGCCAACGTCGATCACATGTCCATGTGGAGCCTGATCAGCAACGCCAGCTTCGTGGTGCAGCTGGTCATGCTGATTCTGGTGGCCGCTTCGGTCGCATCATGGATTCTGATTTTTCAGCGCGGCAGTATGCTGCGTGCCGCGAAGCGAGCACTCGATACCTTTGAAGAGCGCTTCTGGTCCGGTATCGACCTGTCCAAGCTGTATCGCCAGGCAGGCAGCAACCCGGATCCGGATTCTGGCGTCGAGCAGATCTTTCGCGCCGGCTTCAAGGAATTTTCCCGTCTGCGTCAGCAGCAGGGTGTCGATCCCGATGCGGTGATGGATGGGGTCAATCGCGCCATGCGCGTGGCGATTTCCCGTGAAGAGGAAAAGCTCGAGCAGAGCTTGCCATTCCTGGCCACCGTTGGTTCCACCAGCCCTTACATCGGCCTGTTCGGTACCGTCTGGGGGATCATGAACTCCTTTCGCGGCCTGGCTCAGGTTCAGCAGGCAACTCTAGCGACTGTGGCGCCAGGCATCGCCGAAGCGCTGATCGCTACGGCGATCGGTTTGTTCGCCGCGATTCCTGCGGTGATCGCCTACAACCGTTTCGCCGCGCGGGGCGAGATGCTCATCGGTCGTTATTACACCTTTGCCGATGAGTTCCAGGCCATCCTCCACCGCAAAGTTCACACCACCGAAGACTGAGGCCCACGGCCATGGCCAGAATCCGCAACAGACGCAAGCCCGTCGCCGAGATGAACGTGGTGCCTTACATCGATGTGATGCTAGTGCTGCTGGTTATCTTCATGGTCACGGCGCCGATGCTCAATCAGGGCGTCAAGGTCGATCTGCCCAAGGTCAGCAGCGAAGCCTTGCCGCAGGATAACGACAAGCAGGTGCTGACCATTTCCATAAAGGCTGACAAAACCTATTACTGGAACGTCGGTAGCGAGGTCGATACCGACAGCAAGGGCAACGAGGCCGTCGCACTGGCAGACATGACGCAGGCTGTCGTTGCCATCATGCGCCAGCGTCCGGATACCCAGGTGTTCATCCGTGGCGATCGCGCGGTTGATTATGGTTCGGTGATGGAGGCCATGGGCGGTCTGCAGGAAGCCGGCGTGGGTAATGTCGGTCTGATCACCGAGGCGCCTTGATGCAGCAGCGTGAGTCATCGCCTTCGCAGAGCTACTTCTGGCCGACCGTGCTGGCGGTCGGTCTGCACGTCATTATTTTCGGCATGCTGTTCGTCAGCTTTTCGATGACGCCCGAGCTACCGCCGTCCAAGCCGATCGTGCAGGCCACCTTGTATCAACTGAAGTCGCAGAGCCAGGCGACTACCCAGACCAACCAGAAGATTGCCGGCGAAGCGAAGAAGACTGCTGCCAAGCAGTTCGAAAGCGAACAGATGGAACAGCGTAAGGTCGAGCAGCAGAAGCAGGCTGCTGCCACCCGCGCTGCGGAACAAAAGAAGGCGGAAGAGGCTCGAAAGGCGGATGCGGCGAAAGCCGCAGCCGATAAAGCGGCTGCGGCGAAAAAGGCCGAGGAGGCCAAGAAGGTCGAACAGCAGAAGCAGGCTGACATCGCCAAGAAAAAGACTGCTGAAGAATTGGCCAAGAAGAAGGCAGCAGAGGAGGCCAAGAAGAAGGCTGCCGAAGAAGCCAAGCGCAAGGCGGTGGAAGAAGCGAAGAAGAAAGCTGCCGCCGAAGCTGCCAAGAAAAAAGCTGCTGAAGATGCCAAGAAGAAGGCAGCGGCAGAGGCCGCGCGCAAAGCGGCAGAAGACAAGAAGGCGCAGGCGCTTGCCGAGCTGCTCTCTGACACTACCGAGCGCCAGCAAGCACTGGCTGATACCCATGGTGATCAGGTTGCCGGCAACTTCGATGATCTGATCCGGCTGCGTGCAGCAGAAGGCTGGACCCGACCGCCGTCGGCGCGCAATAACATGACCGTGCAGCTCCAGGTAAACATGCTTCCGGATGGCACCATCACCAACGTCAGCGTCTCCAGATCGAGCGGAGATGTGCCATTCGACAATTCTGCGGTTGCCGCAGTAAAGAACATCGGTCGGCTGACCGAAATGCAGGGCCTGAGCCCGCAGGACTTCCAGCCTTACCGGTCCTTCAAAATGACATTTACGCCTGAGGATCTTGCGTTGTGATCAACTCCCTTCGAGGTCTACTTGTCCTGCTCTGCTGCCTGGCGGGAATGGCGGTGGCGCAGGAAAAAAACATCGTCGTCACCAGTGGTGCCGACCGTGCGATCCCGATCGCTGTCGTTCCATTCGGTTGGCAGGGCGGCACCGTACTGCCTGAGGACATGGCGGAAATCGTCGGCAACGACCTGCGCAATTCCGGTATTTTCCAGCCCATTCCGCGGCAGAACATGATCAGCATGCCGACCCGCGGCAGCGAGATCATCTATCGCGACTGGAAGGCTCTGGGCGCCCAGTACGTGATGGTCGGCAATATCGAGCCGGCCGGTGGCCGCCTTCAGGTCCGTTACGAAGTGTTCAACGTAACGACCGAACAGCAGGTGATGACTGGAACCGTTGGTGGTTCCCCGGATCAGTTGCGCGACATGGCGCACCATGCGGCGGATCAGTCCTTCGAGAAACTCACCGGCATCAAGGGCGCGTTTTCCACGCGTCTGCTGTATGTGACGGTTGAGCGGCTGGGTGGCGCCAACACGCGCTACACGCTGCAGCGTTCGGATTATGATGGCGCTCGGGCGGTGACTCTGCTGCAATCGCGCGAGCCCATTCTCTCCCCGCGTTATTCACCGGACGGACGCCGTATTGCCTATGTGTCCTTCGAGCAGAAGCGTCCACGTATTTTCATTCAGCACATCGATACGGGTCGCCGCGAACAGGTCACCAACTTCGAAGGTTTGAACGGTGCGCCGGCATTCTCGCCAGATGGCAATCGCCTGGCGTTCGTACTGTCGAAAGATGGCAATCCGGAAATCTATGTGATGGACCTCGGCTCGCGGCAGTTGCAGCGCCTGACCAATCACTACGCGATCGATACCGAACCCTTCTGGGGTGCTGATGGTCAGACCATTTATTACACCTCTGACCGTGCTGGCAAGCCTCAGGTATACAAGCAGCGGTTGGGCAGCAATTCGGCTGAGCGTGTGACGTTCGTTGGCAACTACAACGCCAACCCGAAGCTGTCGGCCGACGAGAAGACGCTGGTCATGATCCATCGCCAGGACGGTTACACAAACTTCAAGGTTGCTGCGCAGGATCTGCAGCGTGGCAATCTGCGAATACTCTCGGATACCAGTCTGGATGAATCGCCCACTGTTGCGCCTAATGGCACCATGCTAATCTACGCCACCCGCCAGCAGGGCCGGGGAGTCTTGATGCTCGTGTCCATCAATGGACGCGTTAGGCTCCCGCTTCCTACAGCTCAAGGCGAAGTCCGAGAGCCGTCCTGGTCCCCTTACCTGAACTGATGCGGTATCAACGCTTTTAACCAAAACACACCTGGGGTTGTTACAAAATGGAAATGCTGAAATTCGGTAAGTTCACCGCTCTGGCTCTGGCCATGGCTGTTGCTGTCGGTTGTTCCTCCAAAGGCGGCGACGATTCGGGCGAAGGTTCGGGTGCGATCGATCCGAATGCTGGTTACGGTGCTGATTCCGGTTCCGTCGATAGCAGCATGAGCGAAGAAGCCGCTCTGCGCGCCATCACTACCTTCTACTTCGAGTACGACAGCTCCGACCTGAAGCCGGAAGCCATGCGCGCTCTGGACGTTCACGCCAAGGACCTGAAAGGCAACGGCGCTCGCGTCGTTCTGGAAGGCCACACTGACGAGCGTGGTACCCGTGAGTACAACATGGCTCTGGGCGAGCGTCGCTCCAAGGCCGTACAGCGTTACCTGGTACTGCAGGGCGTTTCCCCGGCTCAGCTGGAGCTGGTTTCCTACGGCGAAGAGCGTCCAGTTGCCATGGGTAACGACGAGCAGTCCTGGGCCCAGAACCGTCGCGTCGAACTGCGCAAGTAATTCGTCATGCGTAAGTACCGTCATGCTCTGACTCTTACAGTGCTCGCGCTGCCGCTGATGGCGGTGGCTCAAGTGCCGGTGGTGGATTACGAAGAAGGTGCCGCTAGCGGCAACTCGGGTTACTCCACCGCTGCGCCGAGCGGTGACGGTGCCTATGCCGGAGGTGGAGCCACCGCTCCATCTTCGGCACAGGGCATGCTCTTCATGCAGCTACAGCAGATGCAGGAAGAGATCGCGCAACTGCGCGGCATGCTTGAGGAGCAACAGAATCAGATCCAGCGCCTGCAACAAGAGGGGCTGGAACGCTATCAGGACCTGGATCGCCGTCTGTCCAGCGGATCCGCGGCAGGCAATCAGCCTGCTCCGTCCAGTAATACGGCGGCGTCAGCTGGAAGTTCGGCACCCGCCGCTGCCAGCCAGGGCCAGTCGCAAAGCGCATCGGGCGATCCTGCAAAGGAAAAGCTCTATTACGACGCTGCTTTCGACCTGATTAAGGCGAAGGATTTCGACAAGGCCAGCCAGGCTTTCGCGGCATTCCTGCGCAAGTACCCTGACAGTCAGTACGCTGGCAACGCCCAGTACTGGCTTGGCGAGGTCAACCTGGCAAAGGGCGACCTGCAAGGGGCCGGCCAGGCGTTCGCTCGAGTGAGCCAGGCGTATCCGCAGCACAATAAGGTGCCGGATTCCCTCTACAAGCTGGCAGATGTTGAGATCCGCCTGGGTAACCGGGACAAGGCGCAGGGCATTCTGCGTGAGGTCATTGCCCAGTATCCGAATACATCGGCTGCACAATTGGCTCAGCGTCAGCTCAATCGCTGAGGCACACTGGCGAGACCGAACGAAACCCGCCCATCGCGCGGGTTTTTTCGTTAGAATCGCCGCCCCTATTTCCCGCAACGGAGGCGGATGGCCTGTTTAGCCGTCACGCCCGTGGCTGATATGACCCTGCGAATTACCGAGATTTTCTACTCGCTGCAGGGGGAGACGCGGACCAGTGGATTGCCTACTGTGTTCGTCCGCCTGACCGGCTGTCCCCTGCGCTGTCAATATTGCGATACCGCCTACGCATTCAGCGGCGGAGAGTTGATGACGCTCGACGCGATCGTCGAGCGGGTTGCCTCCTACAATCCCCGTTACGTCTGCGTGACCGGAGGGGAGCCGCTGGCGCAGCCCAACTGCGTGCCTTTGCTGCAGCGATTGTGCGATGCGGGATATGAGGTTTCACTGGAGACCAGTGGTGCACTCGATATCTCCGTGGTGGATGAGCGTGTCAGTCGTGTAGTGGACCTGAAAACACCGGGTTCCGCCGAGGTCGCGCGTAACCGCTACGAGAACATCGCCTGCATAACGCGCAACGATCAGGTCAAGTTCGTCATCTGTTCCCGCGAGGATTATGACTGGGCTGTCAGCAAGCTGATCGAGTACGGGCTGGATCGACGTGCCGGAGAGGTGTTGTTCTCGCCGAGTCACGGCCAGGTCGATGTTCGTGCCCTCGCGGACTGGATCGTTGCCGACAATCTGCCGGTGCGCTTGCAGCTTCAGTTGCACAAGATTATCTGGAACGACGCGCCCGGCCACTGAGTCGCTGGCATTGGCGGCTCGTCCCTGGCTGGTCGTGCTCATCCGTTTTGAAGGTATCGCGAAATGAACGAGAAGAAAGCAGTCATCCTGCTGTCCGGCGGTCTTGATTCGGCTACGGTGGTCGCCATGGCCCGTGCTCAGGGCTACGCCTGCTACACCATGAGCTTTGACTACGGCCAGCGTCATCGCGCCGAACTGCAGGCGGCCGAACGTGTTGCTCAACAACTGGGAGTGGTCGAACACAAGGTGATCGGCCTGGACCTCAACGGCATCGGCGGCTCGGCATTGACCGACGACAGCATCGATGTGCCTGAGGTGCCTGGTGAGGGTATTCCGGTCACATACGTCCCGGCGCGCAATACGGTGTTTCTCTCGTTGGCCCTTGGCTGGGCTGAGGTGCTGGGTGCCCGTGACATCTTTATCGGCGTCAATGCGGTCGACTACTCGGGCTACCCGGATTGTCGGCCGGAGTTCGTTGCGGCATTCGAGCGAATGGCCAATCTGGCCACCAAGGCAGGCGTAGAAGGGCTGGGGTTTCGCATCCAGGCACCACTGCAGGAGATGAGCAAGGCGCGGATCGTGCAGGAGGGGACTCGTCTGGGCGTGGACTATGCGGCGACGGTTTCCTGCTATCAGGCCGACACGGATGGGCGTGCCTGTGGCAAGTGCGACAGCTGTCGATTGCGCGCCGCCGGTTTTGCCGAAGCGGGGCTGGCTGACCCCACTCGCTATTTCTGAGCGGCCTGCGCCAGTACTGGAGGGGTGCCGTCAAATGAAGGCGATCGCGAACTTTTTCAAAAAAAAGTTTGTTTTCATCAATCAAATCAGTATCATGCGCCCCGCATTGGGTCGTTAGCTCAGTTGGTAGAGCAGTTGGCTTTTAACCAATTGGTCGTAGGTTCGAATCCTACACGACCCACCATATCGCTCTCGAGGGAGCACAAAAAGCCGGAGACCGTCAGGGTTATCCGGCTTTTTTAATGGCCGCAATTTTGCGTTGCTGCAGGCTGCTACGTTCGGTCATAAGAAGCGTTTTTTTCTACGACCTTAGTAGGTGGCTCAAGCGTTTTTAAACGTAATAGACTGCGGCCCCTTCCGATTACCGTTGGTTCGAGGCTCAAATGTATTCTGATCGTATCCGCTTGTCCTCTCTGCAGAACAAGGTCATGAGTGCCCACGAGGCAGCTGCCCTTATTCGCGACGGCATGACCGTTGGCATGAGCGGCTTCACCCGTGCGGGCGAAGCCAAGGCCGTGCCCCTCGCGCTGATCGACCGTGCCAAGGACGAGAAGCTGCAGATCAGCCTGGTCACTGGCGCCAGCCTGGGTAACGATCTCGATGGCAAGATGGCTTCCGCGGGTCTACTGGCCCGTCGCATGCCGTTCCAGGCCGATCCGGTACTGCGCAAGGCGATTAACGCCGGTGAGGTCATGTTCATCGACCAGCACCTGTCGCATACCGTCGAGCAGATGCGCAATCATCAGATCAAGCGTCCCGACGTCACCATCGTCGAAGCGTTGTGCATCACCGAGCAGGGCCACATCGTACCGACCACTTCAGTAGGCAACTCGGCCAACCTGGCCATGTTCGCCGACCAGGTGATCATCGAGCTGAACCTGGCACACAACCTGAACCTGGAAGGTCTGCACGACATCTACTTCCCGGGTGAGCGCCCGAACCGCGGCCCGATCCCGCTGACCAAGGTCGATGATCGTCTCGGCGCGACTTCGATCCCGGTCGATCCGGCCAAGATTGCCGCCATCGTCATCACCAATCAGCCGGATTCCTACTCCACGGTCACTCCGCCGGACGAAGAAACCCAGGCCATCGCCAATCATCTGGTCGAGTTCTTCAAGAGCGAAGTCGAAGCTGGCCGTATGGCGAAGAACCTTGGCCCGATGCAGGTCGGTATCGGCAACATCGCCAACGCGGTAATGTGCGGTCTGATCGATTCGCCGTTCGAAGATCTGGTGATGTACTCCGAAGTACTGCAGGACTGCACCTTCGAGCTGATCGATGCGGGCAAGATGACCTTTGCTTCCGGTTGCTCCATCACCCTGTCCGAGCGTTGCAATGATCGCGTGTTCGGCAACCTGGAGAAGTACAAGGACAAGCTGATCCTGCGTCCTCAGGAAATCTCCAACCATCCTGAGCTTGTGCGCCGTCTTGGCATCATCGGTATCAACACCGCGCTCGAGTTCGACATCTATGGCAACGTCAACTCCACTCACGTGGGCGGCACCAAGATGATGAACGGCATTGGCGGTTCGGGCGATTTCGCGCGTAACGCTCACATGGCCATCTTCGTGACCAAGTCGATCGCCAAGGGGGGCAACATCTCCAGCGTCGTGCCGATGGTTGCTCACGTTGACCACACCGAGCATGACGTCGAGATTCTGGTTACCGAGCAAGGCCTGGCTGACCTGCGTGGCCTCGCTCCGCGCGAGCGCGCCCGCGCCATCATCGACAACTGCGTGCACCCGTCCTACCGCGATGCGCTGAACAAGTACTTCGACGACGCCTGCAAGAAGGGCGGCCAGACGCCGCACCTGCTGGGTGAAGCGATGCAGTGGCACATCAACCTGGAGGAACGTGGACACATGCTCAAGGGCGAGTGATCCAGAAGAAAAGAACCGCCGGCTGATGCCGGCGGTTTTCGTTTGGCGGGGTGCAATGCCCGGCTTTTCACGCGTTTTTACCGTGCTTTCCCTTTTGTAGAGGCTTCGGCTAGTATTCCTGCCCCGTTGAAAGGCAGGAGGCGTGTCTGAATCCTGCGCGCCTCGTCTCTACCGACAAGCCCGAATTCCCGGCCTTGGCCGTTATACTCGGCGCTTCGTGCAATCCCGTGCTGGCAGGACCCGTCCATGACGCAGATACCCGAACGCATTCTCGTGCAGGCTCACCTGGCAGCCAAGCAGCCCAAGCCGCTTACGCCTGAGCAGGAAGCGCGGCTGCGCAGTGAGATAGCCGCCGAGTTGAAGCGCCAGAATGCGGTGCTGGTGGCGCATTACTACACCGATCCGGTGATCCAGGCATTGGCCGAGGAAACCGGCGGCTGCGTCTCGGACTCCCTGGAAATGGCGCGCTTCGGCAACGAGCACCCGGCCCAGACTGTGCTGGTAGCCGGCGTCAAGTTCATGGGCGAAACGGCGAAGATACTCAATCCTGAGAAGCGCGTGCTCATGCCCACGCTCGAGGCGACCTGTTCCCTTGATCTGGGCTGCCCTGTCGAAGAGTTTTCAGCGTTCTGCGATCAGCATCCGGAGCGCACCGTGGTCGTCTATGCCAACACTTCGGCGGCGGTAAAGGCACGGGCTGACTGGGTGGTGACATCCAGTTGTGCGCTGGAAATCGTCGAAAGCCTGATGGATAACGGCGAAAAGATCATCTGGGCGCCGGACAAGCATCTGGGCAACTACGTACAGCGCGAGACCGGTGCCGACATCCTGCTCTGGGATGGCGCCTGTATCGTCCACGAAGAGTTCAAGGCCAAGCAATTGGCTGACGTGAAGGCTCTTTACCCGGATGCCGCGATTCTGGTGCATCCGGAGTCCCCGCAGGCGGTGGTCGAACTCGCCGATGCGGTAGGTTCGACCAGTCAGCTGATCAAGGCTGCGCAGACCTTGCCGCAGCAGACGCTGATCGTTGCGACGGATCGGGGCATCTTTTACAAGATGCAGCAGTTGTGCCCTGAAAAAACGTTCATCGAAGCGCCGACCGCCGGCCAGGGTGCAGCCTGCCGAAGCTGTGCGCATTGCCCCTGGATGGCGATGAACACGCTGGAGCGGACCCTGGAATGCCTGCGCGCTGGCAGCAATGAAATCTTCGTCGATCCGGCGATCATTCCGCGTGCGGTCAAGCCCCTCAAGCGGATGCTCGATTTCACCCAGGCCGCGCGGCTGAAACAGGCCGGCAACGCCTGAGCCTTTGCATCGGCGCTGAACGTTCAGTGCCGTTTTCAACTCAGCGCAGCATTTCCTCGACCATTCGCTTTTCTTCGATCAGCTGTTTCTGGCGCGCGTCGATCCGTGATGCGATCTGGAAGTTGCTGGCACGGCGCTTGGCGAGGTCGAGCTGCTCGATGCCCTGGTCATAGTCGCCTACCAGGGCGAAGTACTCCGCGCGTGCTTGATGCAGGCCAACGATGTTGCCGCTGAGCCCGCGCACTTCGGCGACCTGATACCAGATATCGGGATCCTGGCGGCGCTGCTCCACCAGCTTGTCCAGCTCGCGCTCGGCTTGCTGTGTCTCGCCCTTCTCCATCAGAAGGTCAATGTGCATCTGGCGCACCGGGTAGTTGCCCGGATATAGCTGCAGCAACCGCTGTAAACGGGTCTGCGCCTGTTGCAGGCGGTTGGCGGTGATGTCGAGTTCGATCTGCGCGAGGTTGTAGGTGATGTCGTCCGGTGCCTTGGTTAGCAGCGGAGCAAGGCTGCTGTTCGCTTCGTCGAGTTGCCCAGCTTTGACTTGCGCGAGCGCAAGGCCATAGCGTGCGGCATCCATCTCTGGATTTTCGCTGAGCATCGCGCGGAATCGCTTGGCCTCGACGCCCGGTGTTCTTTCGAACTTCAATTGCGTTCGAGCGCGCATCAGCTGGTAGCGCAGGCTGTCCTGTGCTCCACCCTGTGGATACTGTTCCGCTCGGTTTGTGGTATCGGCGATGCGTGATTCACTGACCGGGTGCGTCAGCAGGAATTCCGGTGGCTTCTGATCGTAACGATACTGGCGCATGAGGCGACCGAACATTGAGGGCATCGCACGCGGGTCGTAACCGGCCCGCTCGAGGTTGACGATGCCGATGCGGTCGGCCTCCTGTTCGTTCTGCCGGGAAAAGCGGCGCTGGGCCTGGATGGCAGCGGCCTGGGTAGACACGATGGCGGCGATGCCGGCATCACCTGCGCCGGCTGCGGCTGCGACGACGCCGGCCAGCATGGCGGCCATCAGAGGCAGTTGCATGCGCTGTTGCGCTTCCAGTCCGCGGGCGAAATGGCGCTGGGAAAGGTGCGCCAGTTCGTGAGCCATCACCGAGGCATATTCGGCTTCGGTCTGGGCATAAATGAACAGGCCCCCGTTGACACCAATGATCCCGCCTGGAGCTGCGAAGGCATTCAGCTGCGGGCTGTCCAGCAGGACGAATTCAAGGCGACGATCCTGCAGCTGACTGGTCTCGGCCAGGCGATAGACACTGCTTTCTACATAGTCCTTGAGCTGTGGGTCCGAGAGCTGGCTTACCTGCCCGCGCAGCAGGCTGAGCCATGCCCGGCCGAGCTGGTGCTCCTGTTCAGGTGAAACGATGGAGGAGCTGGCATCGCCGAGCGAAGGCAGGTCGTTGGCCAATGCTGGCAGTGCACTCAGGCAGGCGAGCGTGAGCAGGGCGGGGCGCAGCAATTTCATCCAGACAGGCTCGTTGAGTTGAGAGCGGCTACTGTAGCCTTGACCTTGGCCGGCTGGCCAGAGGCCCGCTGTGCTAGGTATGCTGCGAGGCTTTTCTGTGGAGGCGAACCATGACCGAAGCGCGACCGCAATCGCTTGAATGCGATGCCGAACTGGATGCTGTTGGGCTCGACTGCCCGATGCCTCTGCTCAAGGCCAAGCTGGAGCTGAACCGGATGTCCAGCGGTGCAGTGCTCAAGGTCATTGCCAGCGATCCGGGTTCGCAAAGGGACTTCCGCAGCTTCGCCAAACTGGCCGGTCATGCATTGCTGCATGAAGAGGTCGAAGGTGGTCTTTATCGCTACTGGCTGCGCAAGGCCTGACGATTCGCTTCGAGGAATGAAATGCTCAAGGTATTACGCGGCTGGATGCAGCGTTACTTCTCCCATGAGGAGGCAGTGGTTCTTGCGGTCTTATTGTTTCTGGCTTTCGCCGCTGTCCTGATTTTTGGTCGGATGCTGGCGCCGGTACTGGCGGGATTGGTGCTGGCGTTCCTGATGCAGGGGTTGGTGGGGGCGCTGGAACGGCTGCGAGTGCCGCATCTGCTCGCGGTGTGGCTGGTATTTCTGATGTTCATCGGTGTGATGGTGGTCTGCACGCTGTTCATCGTGCCCTTGCTCTGGCAGCAGGTTCTGACCCTGTTCAATGAGCTGCCGCGCATGCTGGTCGAGTGGCAGTCGTTGCTGCTATTGCTGCCGGAGCGCTACCCGCAGCTGGTGACCGAGGAGCAGGTGCTGCGCGGCATCGACTTTATTCGAAGCGAAATCGGCCGTTATGGCCAATTGGTGCTGACATCGTCGCTGTCCAGCCTGCCGCTGCTGATCGGACTGATGATCTATCTGGTCCTGGTGCCGATCCTGGTGTTCTTTTTCCTCAAGGACCGGCAGCAGATCAGCGACTGGATCAAGAGCTATCTGCCGCGCGAGCGCGGGCTGATTACTCAGGTCTCGCAGGAAATGAATCTGCAGATCGCCAACTATATCCGTGGCAAGGCGATCGAGATCCTGATCTGTGCCGTGGTGTCGTATGCAGTCTTCGCCGCGCTGGGGCTTAACTATGCCGCGCTGATGGCGATGCTGGTCGGCGTCTCGGTCGTGGTGCCCTATATCGGCGCGACGGTCGTGACCATTCCGATCGCGCTGATCGGAATATTCCAGTGGGGGCTGGGCGACCAGTTCTTCTACCTGATGGTGGCTTACGCGATCATCCAGACGCTGGATGGCAACGTGCTGGTACCCCTGCTGTTCTCCGAGGCGGTGAATCTGCACCCGGTGGCGATCATCTGCGCGGTATTGCTGTTTGGAGGGTTGTGGGGCTTCTGGGGCGTGTTCTTTGCCATTCCGTTGGCGACCTTGTTCAAGGCCGTTCTCAATGCGTGGCCAGGCGAGCCGGCGGGTTTGGTCGAAGCGGCTGAATGACGCGGGAAGGGCTGGCGCTGTGGCCAGCCTTTTTCATTCGGCGTTCAGTGCTTGCGCGGCTTGCAGGACCGCCTCTACGTGGCCTGGCACCTTGACCGTACGCCACTCCTGCCGCAACACGCCGTTGCGGTCGATGAGAAAGGTGCTGCGATCCACGCCGAGGTATTCCTTGCCGTAGAGCTTTTTCAGTTTGATCACGTCGAACAGCTGGCAGAGCTGCTCTTCTTTGTCACTGATCAGCTCGAACGGGAAGCCCTGCTTGGCGCGAAAGTTCTCATGGGTCTTCAGGCTGTCACGGGAAACGCCGAATACCAGGGTGTTCGCCGCCATAAAAGCCTGGTGGTGATCGCGAAAGCCCTGGCCTTCGGTTGTACAGCCGGGTGTGTTGTCCTTCGGGTAGAAGTACAACACGACCTGCTTGCCTGTCAGCGACTCGAGTTCGATCAGCTGACCACTGGTGGCCTGAGCCTGAAAGGGCGGGACGGGGCGGTCGATTTCAACGGCCATTGTGGGCTCCTGGTTACTGATCTCAAGGGTTCTGCGGACGCCAGGGCTCGATCAGTGCGTCGAGGTTCAGTGCGTCGGCGAAATCGAGGAACTGGTCGCGCAGCCAGCTGATCTGCGTACCCGCCGGGAGCGTGACGGTCAGTGTGGCGTTGAGCATGGTTCCGCCGGTCTGTGGGGCCTGGTAGGTGTCGCAGGTCAGGCTCTCCAGTTCGACGCGATGGTCGATGAAGAACTGGCACAGCTCATTGAGGATGTCGGGACGAAAGGCGGCGCTCACATAAGCGACGTAGGGCAGTGCCTGCGGGCGGTTTTCCAGCGCCTCGCTACGCACCACGTTGGCGGTGAAGGCGTGCTTCTTCGCAAGCCCCGGCAGGGTCGTTTCCATCCGGGCCAATGCGTCCCAGCTGCCAGTGACTTCCAGAACCAGTGCACTGCATTCGCCGTGGCGGGTCAGCCGCGTGCTGACAACCGCGCAGCGATTCTCGTTGGCGGCCCGGCAGAGCACGTTGGTCAGCTCCATCGGGTTGGCGCCGAGCGCGCTGATGACGAGAAATTGTTCGCGGGGTAGAGGGGGGGTGGACATGCAGCATTCCTGGCGGTGGTGAATCGGTCGGCCAGCCAAGCCGAAAACGGCTAAGGGTAGCGAAAACCGAGGGCAGAGGGAATGCGCACTGCCAAATGGCCCCCGTGGCGAGGGCTCGGCGCCTGGTCCCCATCGGCTTTGTGCAGCGTGCTTCAGGCTACTCGCAAAGCGCTGGGGAGCCTTGTACCATTACGCCTCTTTTTTATTATTCCGGCAGGAGTGGTTGCATGATTGCGGGCAGTATGGTGGCGCTGGTCACGCCCATGGATGCGCAGGGCGGTCTGGACTGGGACAGCCTGAGCAAACTGGTGGACTTCCACTTGCAGGAAGGCACCAATGCAATCGTTGCTGTCGGGACTACCGGTGAGTCGGCCACGCTTAGCGTCGCCGAGCACATCGAAGTGATCCGGCGCGTCGTCGACCAGGTCAATGGCCGGATTCCGGTCATCGCCGGTACGGGCGCCAACTCCACCAGCGAAGCCGTCGAGCTGACCGAGAACGCCAAGTCCGCAGGCGCCGATGCCTGCCTGCTGGTGACCCCGTACTACAACAAGCCGACCCAGGAAGGCCTCTACCTGCACTTCAAACACATCGCCGAGGCCGTGGCGATTCCGCAGATTCTCTACAACGTGCCCGGTCGTACCGTTTGCGACATGCTGCCAGATACCGTCGAGCGGTTGTCCAAGATATCCAACATCATCGGGATCAAGGAGGCCACGGGCGACCTCAAGCGCGGCCAGGAAGTGCTGGATCGCGTCAGCAAGGATTTCCTCGTGTACTCCGGTGATGACCCCACTGCCGTCGAGCTGATGCTGATGGGCGGCAAGGGCAATATCTCCGTGACCGCAAACGTGGCGCCACGCGCCATGAGTGATCTCTGCGCCGCTGCGATGGCCGGTGATGCCACCACTGCTCGGGCAATCAACGAGCGTTTGATGCCGCTGCATCGCGCTCTGTTCCTGGAAGCCAACCCGATCCCAGTCAAGTGGGCACTGCACGAGATGGGCCTGATGGGTAATGGCATCCGTCTGCCGCTGACCTGGCTGAGTCAGAGCTTCCAGGAACCGCTACGCCAGGCAATGCGCCAAACCGGCGTACTGGCTTAATAACAAAGGAATACGCATGAAGCGACTGGCCGGACTTTCGACCCTTGCCCTGATGATCTCTGCAACCAGTGGCTGCGGCTGGCTGTGGGGCGATGATGGATATTTCCGTGACCGCGGTAGTGACTACCTTTCGGCGCGTCAGACCGCACCGATGCAGGTTGCAGTCGATGGCGAGACCCGCCCGCTCGACCCGCTGCTGCCGATTCCGCAGCAGGTTGCTGACAGCACTGGCGTTCCTGGCAAGTACGAAGTGCCGCGCCCCCAGCGTTTGCAAGTGGCGGCAGAGCTCAGTGATTTCAGCGTGCAGTCGTCCGAGGATTCTCGCTGGCTTGTGGCACAGTACACACCGTCACAGGTCTGGACCGCCGCGCGGCAGTTCTTCACCGACAACGGCTTCAGCATTGCTGAAGAGCGCCGCCAGACCGGCGAGTTCACCACGGCCTGGCAAGGCGCCGCGGGGCTGAACGACGCGTTGGTACGCAATCTGGGCATTCAGGATGGCGAAACGCGGGTACGTGTTCGCGTCGAGCCGGGTGTACAGCGCAATACCAGCGAGATCTTCGTGGTCAGCGTCAAGCGTCCAGCCGGCAGCACCGCCGACGTGGCCTGGCCGGAGATTTCCAGCAACAAGGAACTCGATCGGGTACTGCTCGACGAGTTGCAAGCCAGCCTTACCCAGAGCGCCAAGCAAGGCGGCTCGGTGTCGCTGCTGGCAGAGCGTGATTTCGATGCGCCGAGTCGGGTGAATCTGACCGAGGACGGCAGCGGCAATCCTCTGCTGCAGCTGGATAGCGATTTCGATCGCGCCTGGTCCAGTATCGGTCGAGCCCTTCAGGCGGCGGACGTACGCGTGGACGATCTGGACCGCAGCCTTGGCGTGTATTACGTGAATCTGAGCGAGCGTGCCGACGATCCGGATGACAAGCCCGGCTTCTTCAGCCGTCTGTTCGGTGGTGCACCGGACAAGGACGAGATCGAGGCGCGGGCTGAGCGTTATCAGGTACGTCTGACTCGTGTCGGCAATGGCGTTCAGGTCTCGCTCGACAAGAGCGTCGACACCGTCGCACCGGCCGATGTCGCACGCCGGGTGCTCAGTCTGCTCAAGGACAACCTGGGCTAAGCGAGAGCTGCCCTTGCAACACGACACGGATAGGCGAAACCCTCGGTTTCGCCTGTTTCGTTTCTGCCGACCTGCCAACCGCGGAAGTTTCGTATGACCACTCCCACCGCCCTCAGCCTGAAGAAGATCTATTCGGGCAAGGTTCGTGATCTCTACGAGATCGACGACAAACGCATGCTCATGGTCGCCACCGATCGTCTATCGGCGTTCGACGTGATTCTCGCCGAACCGATTCCGGAGAAAGGCAAGATACTCACCGCGATCTCCAACTTCTGGTTCGACAAGCTCAACGGCCTGATCCCCAACCACTTCACCGGTGACAAGGTCGAAGACGTTGTGCCGGCAGCCGAGTTGCCGCTGGTAGAAGGCCGTGCCGTGGTCGCCAAGCGTCTAAAGCCGGTAGCAGTGGAGGCGATTGTGCGTGGCTACATCGTCGGCTCCGGCTGGAAGGAATACCAAAAGAGCGGGACGGTTTGCGGCATTCAGCTGCCAGCCGGCTTGAAAGAAGCTGCCAAGCTGCCGCAGCCAATCTTCACACCTTCGACCAAGGCGGCAGTGGGCGATCACGACGAGAACATTTCGTTCGAGCAGTGCGAGGCTATCATCGGCAAGGAGCTTGCTGCCCAGGTGCGCGACGTATCCATCGCGCTCTATAGCGCGGCAGTCGAGTACGCAGCCACGCGCGGCATCATCATCGCCGACACCAAGTTCGAGTTCGGGCTCGACGAAGACGGCACGCTGACCCTGATGGACGAAGTGCTCACACCCGACTCGAGCCGCTTCTGGCCAGCCGATAGCTACGAGGAAGGCAAGAACCCGCCGAGCTTCGACAAGCAGTTCGTCCGTGACTGGCTCGAATCCACCGGCTGGAACAAGCAGCCGCCGGCTCCAGCTGTTCCGGCCGACGTTGCGCAGCGAACTGCCGACAAGTACCGCGAGGCGCTGACCCGTCTGACGGCCTGACCGAACTGCATGACCAGGCTCGCCCTGCGTCCGCTCATGGTGGGACGCAAGAGACTGAAAACGGTAAAAAATCTATGCAGTTGGGGTTCGACAAACCTGCTCCAGCTGCTATGATGCGCGCCGCTGGAGAGATGCCGGAGTGGCCGAACGGGACGGATTCGAAATCCGTTGTACCCTCGCGGGTACCTAGGGTTCAAATCCCTATCTCTCCGCCATTACATATAGCCTAAGCCCCTGAACTCGACAGAGTCCGGGGGTTTTTGCTTTTTGTGCCCTCGGTATGCGGCGGCCGGGTTTGTCTGATGATGGCTACGCTTCAACGGCAGGTGCAGTCTGCTGCATGGCCATCACAGTGTTGCGCGAAGCGAGGGGAGGGTGATGTCGCAGCTACGGCGGGGCTTTATCCTGACCCGGCACTGGCGGGATGCGCCGGAGGGTACGGAGGTCAGTTTCTGGCTGGCCACCGACGCTGGCGCACTGCAGCTACGTGTCCCGCATCAAGATTCCGTCGCTTTCATCCCCGAAGAGCAGCGTCCTCTTGCTGAAGTGCTGCTACGTCGCGAGCGTGATGTGGAATTGCGACCGCTGGCCTTGTGCGACTTCCGCCATCGGCCAGTGATGGGGTTGTACAGCCGTTCGTACCGTCGCTTGCTGGATTGCGCGCGGTTGCTGCGTGAGGCCGGGGTGGACGTCTATGAGTCCGATATCCGTCCCCCCGAGCGCTACCTGATGGAGCGTTTCATCACCGCGCCGGTGTCCTTTTCAGATGCGTCTGGCGGTGACGGTACATCGATCGATGCGCAGCTCAAACCGGCGCCTGACTACCGGCCGAAGCTAAGACTGGTTTCGCTGGATATTGAAACTACCGCCCGCGGCGAGCTCTATTCGATTGCCCTGGAGGGCTGTGGCCAGCGTCAGGTCTACATGCTCGGGCCGGAAAACGGGCAGGGCAAGACCGTCGATTTTTCTCTGCAGTATTGCGATAGCCGACGCGAGTTGCTCGAGCGGCTGAACGACTGGTTTGCCGAGCATGACCCGGATGCGATCATCGGCTGGAATCTGGTGCAGTTCGATCTGCGCGTGCTGCGCGATCATTCGCAGCGCCTGCAAGTGCCATTGCGTCTGGGGCGCGGTGGTGCGGAGATGGAGTGGCGCGAGCACGGCGGTCGCGGCAATCATTATTTCGCCGCGGCCGCTGGGCGCTTGATTATCGATGGCATCGAGGCGCTTCGCTCGGCGACCTGGAGCTTCCCCTCCTTTAGCCTGGAGAACGTCGCCCAGATCCTTCTGGGTGAAGGCAAGGCCATCGACAATCCCTACCAGCGCATGGCGGAAATCGATCGCATGTTCGTCGAGGACAAACCGGCTCTGGCGCGCTACAACCTTAAGGATTGCGAGCTGGTAACACGCATCTTCGCCCGCACCGAACTGCTGACCTTCCTTCTCGAGCGCGCCACGGTGACCGGACTGGCTGCGGATCGCAGTGGCGGTTCGGTCGCGGCCTTCGAGCATCTGTACCTGCCGCTGATGCATCGCCAGGGCTTCGTCGCGCCGAATCTTGGAGAGCGGCGGCCGGAGGCCAGCCCGGGTGGCTTCGTGATGAATTCGCAGCCGGGGCTTTACGAATCAGTACTGGTGCTCGATTACAAGAGCCTCTATCCGTCGATCATACGAACCTTTCTCATCGACCCGGTGGGGTTGATCGACGGGCTGCGCCAGCCGGATGACGAACAATCGATTCCCGGCTTCCGCGGTGCGCGCTTCTCGCGGACTAGGCACTGTCTGCCGGCAATCGTGGAGCGCGTCTGGGAGGGGCGCGAAACGGCGAAACGCGAACACAACAAGCCGTTGTCGCAGGCGCTGAAAATCATCATGAATGCCTTCTACGGCGTACTCGGTTCCAGTGGCTGCCGTTTCTTCGATACGCGCCTGGCCTCGTCCATCACCCTGCGCGGTCACGAGATCATGCGGCGCACACGGGAGCTGATCGAGGCGCAGGGGCATGCCGTCATCTATGGCGATACCGATTCCACGTTCGTCTGGTTGCGCAAAGCGCATTCGGATGACGAGGCGGCGCTGATCGGCCGTCAGCTGGTACAGCACATCAATGATTGGTGGCGAATGTATCTGCAGTCCGAGTACGGGCTGGGTAGTGCGCTGGAGCTGCAATACGAAACCCATTTCCGGCGCTTTTTGATGCCGACCATTCGTGGTGCGGAGGAGGGCAGCAAAAAGCGTTATGCCGGACTGATCACCCGGCCCGATGGCAGCGACGGTATGGTCTTCAAGGGATTGGAAACCGTGCGTACCGACTGGTCGCCATTGGCCCAACGCTTTCAGCAGGAGCTCTACCAACGCATCTTCCACCGCCAGCCGCACGGGGAGTACGTGCGCGACTACGTACGGCGCACGCTGGCCGGTGAGCTGGATGAGCTGCTGATCTATCGCAAGCGCTTGCGCCGCAGGCTCGATGACTACCAGCGCAATGTGCCACCCCATGTGCGTGCGGCGCGTTTGGCGGATGACTACAACGACCGTCAGGGGCGGCCTCGGCAGTATCAGAACGGTGGCTGGATCAGCTACCTGATGACGGTCGCCGGGCCCGAGCCGCTGGAAACACGGTCATCGGCCGTCGACTACGACCACTATGTAACGCGGCAACTGCAGCCCGTGGCGGATGCGATTCTGCCCTTCGTGGGAGATGACTTCGCGTCGCTCGTCGATGGGCAGCTCGGCTTGTTCTGAGTTCACCGGCTCGCGGCATCTATCTAGTGCCGCACCGGTCATATGTCGAGCAACATTTACTGGAGCTCCGACATGTACCTGATTCAGTTGCTGCTACCGCTTTACGACAACGATCAGCAGGCGCTGCCGAAGTCGTCTTTCCGTGCTGTGCGTGATGAGCTCATCGAGCGTTTCGGTGGCCTGACCACCTATTCGCGAGCCCCGGCGAGTGGCTATTGGCTGGAAGAGGGCGACAACGCGGTTCATGACGAGTCGGTGGTCTACGAAGTCATGGCCAATGATCTGGACAGGGGCTGGTGGGCCGATTATCGCGCCGAGCTGGAGCGCCGGTTTCGGCAGGAGAGCCTGGTGATCCGGGCACACGCTCTGATGCTGCTGTAGGCGCTGCCGCGAAGAGCGATGGCCGGCAGACCCGGCCATCATCGTTGGTTACTTGCGAACCCAGTTGCCGTTGAGCTGAATGATCTGGCCCGAGGGCGTCTTCTCGATGGCTTTCTTGCCGGCGATGGCTTCCACGTCGCTGACGCTGATGCCGTTTTGCTTGGCGACGCGGTGGTACTCGGCTCGGCGCGCCTGATTGATCTGGCTTGCGATGTCCTCGGCGTTCTGGCTGGACCGCACCACGCCGAGATAGCCGTCGGGCTTCTCGCCAAGCAAGCCGCTGGCCTTGGCGTCACCCAGGGCAGACATGGCTTCGTTGAGTGTCATGGCTGCCGCTGGCAGAGCGATCATGAGTGCCAACAGCAGGCTTGCCAATTTCAGATAGGTTTTCATCGTCGTCCTCAGAACAGTCCGCTGTCTTCGTTAATGATCGAGTCGAGCTGCTTGTCCACTCGGATGTAAATCTCATGTTCGATCTTCACGTTCAGGTTGATGTTGATCGGCTCGTTCGGTACGGCCAGTTCCACCCGCGGCGTACAGGCGCTGGCGAGCACGGCCAGCAGCAGAATGGTCAGCGATTGGCGCAACCGCATGGCGGTCTCTCCTGTTTCGGCTAGCGGCTGCAGGGCCTCATTGAAGGCGTTGAAGATGTTCCTGCACCCGTCGTTGAATTGTTTCGCTTACCCGGTCGCTCAGTTGCAAGCTGGTCAGCAGCGCCGGAATGTCCTCTTCCAGATTGATCGAAAAATTGATCGGGCGGCCTCCTTCCAGGGCTGGGTTGCGGCCGTTCAGGCGCAGCGCGAGGTTCAGTTTGCCGCTCTCATCATAGCGGACGTCACTGCTCAGCCGATCATAATGAAAATCGTGCAGGGCTTCGGTGACGATCTTCATGGCCGGGTTCGACTGACCAAGGGCTTCTATCTTCGGCGAACGAAAGCGCAGTACACCGCCGGGTGCGCGCGCGGCCAGCTCGCCCTGGTCGACGCTGAACCCGAGTGCGCTGCGGCGAATGTCGAAGCTGCCATCAATCAGGCCGCTGCCATCGAGCCCTTCGGTAGGGTAGGCGGCGAGCATGTCGCTCAGTTGCAGTCCTTGCAGCTTGGCGCTTAATTGTTGCTGCGGTGCAGCAAGGTCGAGCGTGGCGGGGGCGAGCCAGAACCTGCCGCCGAAGATTTGGGTTTCCGCGGTTGCCCAGCGCAGCTGGCCTTGCACTGGATGATCGAGATCGGTGCGGTAGTTTCCGCGCAGCAGCAGCGGGCCAAAAGTGAATCCGGGATTGAGCTGAGCGAGGCGCAGCTCGGTTATATCCAGCTCCAGGCGGTTGCGCTCGAGGCTTGCAGCGATTCTTGCGTCGAGCCCGGATATCTCGGCGCGGTCGATGATGCCGGCCAGTCCCCGGGCCTCCAGCGTGAGCCTGGCGGATGGCGGTGTGCTGCCAGCTGGCACAGAAAGCGTGCCATCAGCCAGCAGGCGCCCGCTGTTCAGTTCGAGCATCTCCGGCCAGGCTGTGAAGCTGCGGGCAAGCGGGTTGCCGGCGCGCAGAAAGATCTCCTTTAGCTTGCCGCTTGCCTGTAGTGGGCCGTTCCAGCGCTTGTTCAGGTTTGCTGCCAGTGTCAGCCCGACATCGTTGCTCAATGGGCCGGTCGCTGCCAGTTTTGTGGCATCAGCTTCCAGCTGCCCGCTCCAGTGCCAGCCCTGGGAGATCAGTCGCGGGTGATCCAGTCGGCTGACGCGCAGGTCCAGCGGCCCCTGTACGCGCCAGCTAGGCGGCTCTGAGTTGCGGCGGTCGAGATGCAGGCTGAGCGGTTGGGAGAGCAGGGCCTGCAGTTGGCGGGCAGTGAGTTCTCCGCTGGTCAGGTCGGTGAGGGTGGCCCGTGAGCTTTTATGCAGCTGTACATCGATCTGCTCGAGGTCCGCACGACCGGAGAAGTCCAGCGTGGCCTCCAGACCTCCTAGCGAAAGCGCATCCAGCTTCAGCTTGCTACTGCGCAGTTGCAGTTGCGCCTGCTCGATCTGCAGTACATATGGCGGTGCGGTATTCAGTCGCACCCGTGCCTGCAGGGTCGCCGGTGTGGCGCCTTGGGCGTCCAGCTTGACCTGTAGCGGCAGTTCGTCTTGATCGGTTTCGGCATCCAAGGGCTCGATCTGGATGTTCAGCCACTCAGGTCGCACATTCTCGGGAAGGTCGGCGACGAGCGCCGGTTCGGGGCGTAGCTGGACATTGGCTTTCAGCTCGGTAGGCAGCCACAGGCCATCCTGTCCATTAGCCGTGAGGTCGATATCGCCTTGCACCTCGCCAAGCCCGATGATTGGCCACGGCGCCGGCAAGTGGCCGGAGAGACGCAGCTCCCCGCCGGCACGGCGCCATTCGAGCGTGCCGTCTGTCGAGCGAGGCACGCTAAGCGCCCAACCTGCGCCAAGCCGCATGTCAGCAGGCATGTCTGGCAGCGGGGTGGGTTCGTAGCCGGTCCATTCGCTTAGCCAGCTCAACAGCCAGGGCGCTTCCGGCAAGCTGCCCATGGCAAGGGTGCCATCGAATCGCAGGGTGTTGCCGAGGAGGTTGAACCGGTTACGGCCTTCCAGGCGCGGCTGCTCGTCGATCAGCAGTCTGGCTTCGATCAGGCTGTGCATGGGGTCTGGTCCCTGTGCACTGACGATCAGCGAAACACGGTGTTCGTTGCGTCGCAGGTCCAGCCGGGCATCGACAGGCAGCAGTGTTTCGCCGGCGTGTTCCAGCCACAGGCTGCCCCGTTCGTCGCACCGACCCTTCGCGCAGGGGAGGTCCATCCTCAAATCAGCTATGGTCATTCGCTGCGGCAGCCACGCCCCCCAGCGTGCATATTGCTCGGCGTCGCGCGGAGGCGAGCTCTCGTTCCCGGCATGCGGTAGCGAGAGTAGGGTCGTGCTGAGGCGATCTATTTGAAGCGATTGTGGTGGAAATGGCTGAAAAATGCTGGGAACTTGCAGCGCGATATTTTCAGCCCGGACGGTCAGGTTGAGGCCGTTCTCGGTCAGCTGTGCATAGTCAAGCTGGCGGATCGATATGCTTCTGAAAGAGACACGCAGCCCCTGCCAGTCGAGTTCGACGATGCCTTGTTCGCGCTTGAACGCTGTCCATTGATACCAGGCGAAACCGCCGGCAAGCAGCAGTAGCAGCAGGCTAACCAGCAGCCAGCGCAGTATTCTCGACGGTTTCGTCATTTCCAGTTCCAGAATGCGAGGCGTACAGCATAGCCGCAGAACAAGCGTAGCTACCGTGCTCCGGCAAGGTGCGCAGGACGACAACAGCTTTGTGTGAAAGTTCGCTCTTGTGCCGCTGCAACCCTTGTGGCAAGCCGCTTCGCGCCGGGTGCGCTGAACTTGTGCACATTTGCGCAGCATGCCTGTCAAGGCCTTATGACAAACTGTCGCAAATCGCCTGAACTCATAGATCGTTAATAACCAATTGAAAAATAAGCACTTTTTTCATTGGCGAAAAAAACGTCAGTTTAAGCGCAGCCCCCATGAGACGTGGCATTCATAGATTTGTCTTCTGTTTGTCCACTGACTTATCCACAGCTTCTGTGGATTAATTTTTGGTGTGATCCGGATCTAATTTTTTCGCTTTTGACAAGACTTTAACTCTCGGAAAAAAGGAGTAGAGTGCGCGACCTTATTCATCCAGCCCCCAGATGTGCATGAGAACGCGTACAGCCTCCTCCGCCTCCTTCGCCACTACCGCCCCTACGGCACGGTTGCCGCTGCGCATGGCGCTGTGGTTGCTCAATAGCCAGCACCTGGGCAGAAATCAGGGTGTCAAGCGGATTGCGGGGCGCCTGCTCAAGCAGCCGGCGCGTGAGGGCGTGGTGGAAGCGCAGAGTCGTCTGGGGCGTCTGCTGTGCTGCGAGTGCGATGGTCAGCGCGACCGCCGTATCGGTTTCGAGCTGCTGCGTCAGGCGGCCCGTGCAGGCGACTGCCAGGCACAGCTGGAGCTGGGACGCCTTTATTGCCAGCCCGACCACAGCGAACCTGCCAAGGCGCGCCTGTGGCTCGAGCAAGCCGCCGCACAGGGTTCCCAGGAGGCTGCGAGCTTCCTTCAGCGGATCAAGGGCTGACGGCACCCGCCTGACCACCCACCTGCGGCTCGCTATACTGCCCGGCACTTTTGCCGGAGCCCTTCATGTCCTTTGATCCTCTTCATCTATTGATCGGTCTGGCGCTCGGCCTGGCTGCCCTGGCTGGGCTGAGCCTTTATCTGCAGCGCCGCCTGTCCGCCAGCGAGTCCGAACAGGCGTTGCTCGATGAGCGGCTCCGACAGGCCACCCTGGCGCAGGAGGGGCTGACGGCGCAGCTGGAGGGCTGTCGGATCGAGCTGGCCGAGTTGAGTGGCATCAAATCAGCGCAACAGGCCGAGCTGGCTGCGTTGCGCCGCGAGGCCGAACTGTTGCGCACGCAGCGTGACGGCCATGATGAAACCATTGCCGACCTGCAAGCCGAGCGCGACGCCCAGCAAGGTGAACTGCGCCGGTTGAGCGCGACCCATGCCGCACTCGAAGCCGAACTGCGCGAACAGCACAACGCCCATCAGCAAAGGCTGGCAGACCTGCAGGCAGCGCGTGACGACCTGCGGGCACAGTTCGCTGAGCTGGCCGGCAAAATCTTCGACGAGCGTGAGCAGCGTTTCAGCGAGTCCAGCCATGAGCGCCTGGGACAGCTGCTCGAACCGCTGAAGGAACGCATCCAGTCGTTCGAGAAGCGAGTCGAGGAGAGCTACCAGAACGAAGCGCGCGAGCGCTTCTCCTTGGCTCGCGAGCTGGAGCGCCTGCAGCAGCTGAACCAACGCCTTGGTGATGAAGCGACCAACCTGACCCGTGCGCTGCAAGGGCAGAAGACACAGGGCAACTGGGGCGAGCTGGTGCTGGAAAAGGTGCTGGAGCACGCCGGGCTGGAGAAGGGTCGCGAGTACCGTACGCAGGTCAGCCTGAAGAGCCCTGACGGTGAGCGTTTTCAGCCGGATGTGCTGATCCATCTGCCCGGGGACAAACAGGTCGTGGTTGATGCCAAAGTCAGTCTGACCGCCTATCAGGCGCTGACCTGCGCCGAGGATGAAGGCAGCCGGGCGCTGGCGCTCAAGCAGCATGTGCAATCGCTGCGCAGCCACCTCAAGGGGCTCTCGCTGAAGGACTACCAGCGCCTCGATGGCTTGCAGAGCCTCGACTTCGTGCTGCTGTTCGTGCCGATCGAGGCGGCTTTCGCGGCCGCGCTGCAGGCAGATCCCGATCTGTTCCAGGAAGCCTATGGGCGGCACATCGTGATCGTCAGTCCGACGACCTTGCTCGCCACCCTGCGGGTCATCGACAGCCTCTGGCGGCAGGAGCGGCAAAGCCAGAACGCCCGGGAGATCGCCGAGAAAGCCGGCGGGCTTTACGACAAGTTCGTAGCCTTCATCCAGGATCTCGATGAGATCGGCAGCCGCTTGCAGCAGGTGGATCGTGCTTACCTGGCGGCGCGCAACAAGCTTAGCGATGGTCGCGGCAACCTTGTTGGTCGAGCCGAGCAATTGAAGTCGCTCGGTGCGCGGGCCAGCAAGCGCTTGCCGGGCGACTGGCTGGAGCGTGCCGGTGCCGAGGAACTCAGCGAGGCGGGCGACTAGATCGCGGCGCTAACGCAACAGCAGCACGGCGAGCGCGGTCAGCAGCCCGGCGAACATGATCGGCAGGGTACGGATAGCCAGTTCACGGCCACCGATGAAGGCGATCAGCATGGCCTTGACCAGGCTGTTGCTCAGCACGGCGAATACGATGCCGCGCGACGCGACTTCGTGACTGAGCCCGTCGCGGGCATTGTTGGCCAGCGAGAGGGTGATCGCATCCACATCGGTCAGACCTGCGACCAGCGACACCATGTAGATGCCGGCATCGCCCAGCCAGCGCCGTGCCCCCTCGACCAGTAGCAGGATCAACACCAGCAAGGCGGCGAAGCGTAGCGCCGGTCCCAGCTCGAACGGGTTCTTCAGCAGGGGCTCGGCAGTATCTGTGGGCGTTTTGGCTGCCAGCAGGTAATAGAAGATTGCACCTGCTGTATAGATGGCGCCGGCGCACGCCAGAGGCAGGATCAGGCCGGGAAGCAGCGCCGGATTGACCAGCCCCACCTCCAGTAGAACGCGAGGAAACATGAGCGCCGACGTCGCCAGCAGGCCGGCTGCGAGCGCGGCACGCAGCTTCGGCGCGTTCAGTCGCGCCAGCGTGATGGTCATCGCAGTGGAGGAGACGATGCCGCCAAGCAGCGCCGTGACGAAGAGACCGTGACGAGGGCCGAGGATACGGATCGCCACGTATGCGGCGAATCCGATTCCGGCGATCAGTACCACCATCATCCAGGTCGTGTAGGGATTGAGTGCCTGCCAGGGGCCATAGCCCTGGTTCGGCAGCGTGGGCAGCAGCACCACTGAGATGAACAGCATCTTCAGCGCGCCGCCCAGTTCCGCCTCGCTGAGCCGCTTCAGCGCCTGATGCAGCGGGGCTTTCAGGCTCAGCAGCAGCGCCACGACGATGGCGCATGCGGCGGCGAGTTGCCGGCTCTCCGCGACCGCCAGGCTGCCGAGAACAAAGGTCAGCAGCATGGCGACCTCGGTGGTCATGCCATGGTCGCCGCTGCGACGCGCATCGATCAGATAGCCGGCAATGACCAGCAGCGCGAGCATGGCGAACATGGCCACCCAAGCAGAGCCGCCGAGATGGCTGACGCTAACCGCCGCGAGCCCGCCGAACAGGCCCGACAGGCCGAAGGTGCGGACCCCGGCGACCAGCTCCTGGCCGGGGCCGTCTCTGCCGCTCCAGCTACGTTCGGTGCCGATCAGTAGCCCGACGGCAAGCGCCGTGGCGAGGTTGAGAAAAAGCTCGAGCGTCATCGGCCACCTTGCCGCCAAGTGTGCAAATTGCCAGCAGTGTAACCGGCCTCAGCCGCGATTGTTTCACCCGCTGGCCGAGGTCGCCTGTCTACTGAAGCGTCAGGTGCCGGCTCATCAGGGCGCGCAACGCCGCAGGCTTGACCGGCTTGGCGAGGAAATCCAGGCCGCTTGCGTGAATCGCCGCCACCAGTTCCGGGCGGCCATCGGCACTGATCACCACGCCGGGCACCGGCTCGCCCAGGCGGGTGCGCAACCAGGCCATCAGCTCGGTGCCGGTCTGGCCTTCGTCGAGGTGATAGTCGACCAGCACCAGTTGCGGGCGAATGTCCTCGGCCAGCAGCGCTTCGCATTCGGCGCGGTTGCTGGCGGTCCATACCTGGCAACCCCAGCGGGTGAGCAGGCTGTTCATGCCGACCAGAATGCTGTCCTCGTTATCAATGCAAAGAACCTGAGTGCCGGTCAACGCGGTGTGATGCGGCTCGCCACGCTTGGCTGCCGGGCGCGGCTGGCTCAATGCACGGGCGATCGGCACAGTGACGCTGAACACGCTGCCCTTGCCCGGCCAGGAGCGCACTTCCAGTGGGTGTTCGAGTACGTGGCAGAGACCGTCGGCGATGGCCAGGCCCAGGCCCAGGCCTTTCTCCGCGCGGGTCTGGTGGCTGTCGAGGCGTTTGAACTCCTCGAAGATCACTTTCAGCTTGTCATGCGGAATGCCCGGGCCGCGGTCCCAGACTTCGAGCCGTAGTGATGCGCCTTGCCGGCGCACGCCGAGCACTACGCGGCCCTTGGCGTAACGGAAGGCATTGGTGAGGAAGTTCTGCAGCACGCGACGGAGCAGACGTATGTCACTGTCGACGCGCAGCTTGCTGCCGTGCACGCGGAAGTTGACCCCCTGTTCGCGGGCCAGTGCGGTGAACTCCGTGCCCAGCGTGTCGAACAGCGTGGCGAGTGGGAAGGGGTTGCGATCTGGAGTCACTCGACCGCTTTCCAGGCGTGAGATATCCAGCAGGTCGGTGATCAGGTCCTCGGCCGAGCGGAGCGAGCTGTCCAGATGCTGTACCAGTTCCTGGGCTTCCTTGGGCAAAGCGCTTTGCTGGTGCGACAGCGCCGCGGAGAACAGGCGCGCTGCGTTGAGCGGCTGCATCAGGTCGTGGCTGACGGCGGCAAGGAAGCGCGTCTTCGACTGATTGGCGGCTTCCGCTGTGCTCTTGGCTTCGATCAATGCCTGGTTGAGCTGCGACAGTTCCTGGGTGCGCTCGCTGACCCGCTGCTCGAGGCCTTCGTTGGCATCTTTCAAGGCGCGTTCGGCTTCGCGGTAGGCGGTGATGTCACTGAAGCTCATGACGAAGCCGCCGCCCGGCATCGGGTTGCCGATCAGCTCGACGACGCGGCCGTTGGGGAACAGTCGCTCGGACGTATGTGCGCGACCCTGGCGCATCCAGTACAGGCGCTTGGCCACGTGGGTGTCGGGATCGCCTGGACCGCATAGTCCGCGTTCGGCGTTGTAGCGGATGATGTCGGCGATCGGGCGGCCGATGTAGACCAGCCCGTCCGGGTACTCGAAGAGTTCGAGATAGCGATGGTTCCATGCCACCAGGCGCAGCGACTGGTCGACCACGCTGATGCCCTGGGTGATGTTTTCGATCGCGCCTTGCAGCAGTGCACGGTTGAACTGCAGCACCTCCGACGCTTCGCCGACGATGCGCACCACGTCGTCGACCTGCATGTCGCGGCCTTCCAGCGCTGCCTTGACCACCGCACGGGTGGACGACGCGCCGAGCACGCCCGCCAGCAGGCGTTCGGTATGGGCGATCCACTGACCATCGGCCTGCAGCTTGGGCGAGAAGTCCTGGCCGTGGCGACGGGCAAAGCGCTGGAAACTCTGCTCGGCGCGCTCGGCGCCGACGAAGCGGGATGCCAGGACCAGCAGGTCTTCGACGCGTACGGCGAGCAGACGGCGGGCACCGGTCGGGGAGGCGATCTCCTGACCGATGAAACGGCTGGCCTGCCAATGCTCGGCCACGTGGGTCTGGGTGAGGATGGATACCCAGAAGAACAGCGTGGCATTGCCGATCAGCGACAGGGTCACGCCCAGGGTCAGTCCGCTGAGGCCGAAACCGAGGCCGCCGTTGTACATCCAGCTCAGGCCCGGGAACATTTCCAGCGGCCAGCCCAGCAGAGGAACAATCAGCGTATAGAACCAGATTGCCGCGCCGGCGGTCAGGCCGGCGAACACGCCGCGACGGTTGGCCTGCTTCCAATACAGCGCACCAACCATCGCCGGGGCCAGCTGAGTGATGGCGGCGAAGGCGATCTGGCCGATTGTAGCCAGCGATGCCGTGGAGCCGAGCAGGCGGTAGCTGACATAGGCGAGCAGCAGGATCACGACGATGCTGATGCGACGTACCGAGAGCATCCAGTGACGGAACGCCTCGAATGGGCGCTCGGTTTCCTGGCGGCGCAGCAGCCAGGGCAGCAGCATGTCGTTGGAAACCATGGTCGACAGTGCGACGCTGGCGACGATTACCATGCCGGTTGCCGCCGAGGCGCCGCCGATGAAGGCGAGCAGGGCGAGCCAGGGATGCAGTTCGGCCAACGGCAGGCTGATGACGAAAGAGTCCGGCGTTACGCCAGGCGGCAGCAGCATCTGTCCGGCCAGCGCGATCGGGATGACGAACACCGCGGCGAGTACCAGATAGAGCGGAAACACCCAGCGGGCCATACGGAAGTCTCGCGGCTCGATGTTTTCCACCACAGAAACGTGAAACTGCCGCGGCAGACAGACGATCGCCATCATCGCGACGGTGGTCTGGACCAGCATGGCTGACCAGTTGACACCTTCGCTCCAGAATCCGGCAAGGTCCGGCGAATCATAGGCCTGATTGAACAGATCGCCGAAGCCGTCGAACAGGCCGAAGGTGACGAAGGCGCCCACCGCCAGGAATGCCAGCAGCTTGACCAACGATTCGAAGGCGATTGCCAGGACCATGCCGCGGTGATGCTCGGTCACATCGAGGTTGCGCGTGCCGAAAAGGATGGTGAACAGCGCCAGCACGATCGAGACGATCAGCGCGGTGTCGCGCGTGCCGGTGCCGGCCGCCTCGATGTTGATGCCGCTTAGCAGGTTGACGCCGAGTACGATGCCTTTGAGCTGCAGCGCGATGTACGGCAGTACGCCAACCAGGCAGATCAGCGTAACAACCACTGCCAGCAGCTGGGATTTGCCATAGCGGGCGGCGATGAAGTCGGCAATGGAGGTGATGTTCTCCTGCTTGCTGATCATGATCATCTTCTGGATCACATGCGGTGCGAACAGCATCAGCAGGATCGGGCCCAGATAGATCGGCAGGAACGCCCAGAGCTGCTCGGCGGATTGACCAACGGCACCGAAGAAGGTCCAGCTGGTGCAGTACACCGCCAGTGAAAGGCTATAGACCCAAGGCCGCAGACGCGGTGACATGGAAGCGCTGTTGCGGTCGCCGTAGAAAGCGATGGCGAACAGAATGGCCATATAGACGAGGGCGACCGCAGCGATCAGCCCGCCTGACAGCGTCATGCAAACTCCAGAAAACGAAAGGTGAGTGCCAGGTAGGCCTCGGCGGGCCGGTAACGGTGCCGAATTCAATCAGCCCTGGTGACTCGTTAATATGCTGAGTTCGCGAAGTTTCGCAGCAATGGTCACCCCGTGTGCAGGGTTGCGACCAAGGTCGCATGCGTCTAGCGCGGGCCCGCCAGCAATATCGCCGGTCGTCCGCGAAGTACGGCGTTTCCTGCGCCATGGGTTACTGTCTGGTAACCGCCGATTTGCCCGAACGCAATAACAGGAGAATGTCATGCTCAGCCCCCATCCGGTAACCCTGCAGCGCGGGGCGCTGCGCCTGGAGCCGCTGATGGAAGCGGATATCCCGGAGCTGGTTGCCCTGGCAGAGCGGAACCGCGCCGAGCTGACATATATGAGCGGGCCGCTAAGGCCGGACTGGTACCGCCATGCGCTGGCCGAACAGCGCGAGGGGCGCGCGGTTGTCTTCAGTGTGCGCATGGCCGAGCAGCTGGTCGGCACCACGCGCTTCGCCGACTTCAACCTGAGCCTGCCGGCGGCCGAATTGGGCTGGACCTGGCTGGACCATGCGGAGCATGGCACCGGGCTGAATGCCTCGATCAAGTACCTGCTGCTGCGTCATGCATTCGAAGAATGGCAGTTGGTTCGCCTGCAGCTGAAGACGGCCGTCAGTAACCTCCGCTCGCAACGGGCCATCGAAAAGCTAGGTGCCCTACGCGAAGGATTGCTGCGTAACCATCGGCGACTGGCAGACGGTCGTCTGGACGATACCGTGCTGTACAGCATCACCGACCGTGACTGGCCGCAGCTCAAGCAGCGGCTCGCGGCCGACTGACTGCTCTGACGCATCGCCTGAGCGTCTGAGTTCGGTTATCGTGCGGTGCTCTGCCGCATGTTTTGCGTCGATCTGTCCGCCACCCACGCCTTTCGCTACGAGGTCGATAGGCAACGCAAGGTTCGGTGCGAAATTGGCTACAGGAGTTCCAATGTCCCGCTCGCAAGAGTTCGTTCACGGATGCCGTGACATTCTGCCGTTGATCCTCGGTGCCATTCCGTTCGGCGTCATCTTCGGCACGCTGGCCGTCGGCGCCGGATTGACGCCCTGGCAGACCATGGGCATGTCTTCGCTGGTCTTCGCCGGTTCCGCACAGTTCATCGCGATCACGCTGATAACCGGTGGCGTAGGCGCAGCCGTGGTACTGCTGACCACCTTCGTGGTCAATCTGCGGCATGCCTTGTACAGCGCCGCGCTGCAGCCTTTCGTTCGTCATCTGCCGGGCCGCTGGCGCGCCCCTCTGGCGTTCTGGCTCACGGACGAGGCCTTCGCCGTGGTGCAGAACCGCTATGCCCGCGACGATGAGTCGCCGTACAAGCATTGGTTCTTTCTCGGAGCCGCGCTGACCATGTACATCAACTGGCAGTTGTCGACACTGGTGGGTGTCGCCTTCGGTCAGGCGGTTCCGGATATCGCCAGCTGGGGGCTGGACTTCGCCATGATCGCCACTTTCATCGGCATCGCGGTGCCGATGATGCGGACGCGCCCGCAGGTGGCCTCGGCGCTGGTGGCTGGCGCGGTGGCCTTGCTGACCTGGGAGCTGCCTTACAAGCTCGGACTGATTGCCGCCGCCATGGCCGGCATCGTCGTCGGCGTCTGGCTCGAACGTCGCGCCGAAGCGGCTGCGCGCATGCAGGGGGCGCTATGACGACCTGGTTGCTGATCTTCGGCATGCTGGCGATCACCTTCGTGATCCGCTACAGCTTTTTCGCCTGGCCCAACCTGCGCTTTCCCCGCGCTATCGAGCAGGGGCTGCATTACGTGCCGGTGGCGGTACTGACTGCCATCGTGGTGCCGGGAATGCTGATGCCGGAAGGGCAGTGGGCGTTGCGCCCGGACAATGCCTATCTGCTAGCGGGGCTGTTGGCGATCCTCATAGCCGCGTTTAGCCGCAACCTGCTGGCGACTATCGCCGGCGGACTGCTGAGCTTCTTTCTGCTGCGCTGGGCTTTCGGGCAGTTGCCGATATGAATCAGGAATCGACCGGGGCTAGCTCGACAAGGCGTGTGCCAGCTGGCGGGCCGGCGACCACGCATTCGCAGTTTCGCCTGCTCGGCAAGCGTCGCTTCCTGCCTTTTTTCTGCACGCAGCTGCTCGGTGCATTCAACGACAACGTGTTCAAGCAGGCGTTGATCCTGGCGATTCTGTTCAAGATCGGCACTGGCGCCGACAAGAGTCTGCTGATCAATCTTTGTGCGCTGCTGTTCATCCTGCCGTTCTTTCTGTTCTCCGCGCTGGGTGGCCAGTTCGGCGAGCGCTTCGAGAAGGCCTGGCTGATTCGCCGGATCAAGTTCGCCGAGATCCTGATCATGCTTGTCGGGGCGCTCGGCATGCTGCTCGGCAACCTGCCGGTATTGCTTGCGGTGCTGTTCTGCATGGGCACCCAGTCGGCGCTGTTTGGTCCGGTCAAGTACTCGATCCTGCCGCAGCAGCTCGCCGAGGATGAGCTGGTGGGAGGCAATGCGCTGGTGGAGATGGGAACGTTCCTGGCGATTCTCGGGGGCACCATCGGTGCGGGTGTGTTGATGGCGAGTGAGGGCTACGCCGAGCTGGTGGCGATCAGCGTGGTTCTGATCGCGCTCGTCGGTTATCTCGCCAGTCTGGCCATTCCAGCCGGTACGGCAGCGCTGCCGACCCTGCATATGGATTGGCGCGTGCTGCGTCAGTCATGGCGCATTCTGCGGCTGGGGCTCGGTCAGCAGCGGGCGGTGTCCCGGGCCATGCTGGGCAATTCCTGGTTCTGGTTTCTCGGTGCGACCTACCTGACGCAGATCCCGGCGTTTGCCAAGGACTATCTCGGTGGCGATGAAAGCGTGGTGACGTTGATCCTGACGCTGTTTTCGGTCGGCATCGCGCTGGGGTCGCTGCTTTGCGAGCGGCTGTCGCGGCATCACGTGGAGATCGGCCTGGTCCCGTTCGGAGCCATTGGCCTGAGCCTTTGCGGAGTGCTGCTGTGGTGGCATGCGAGCGGCCACGTGGAGCCTGTGGGTACGGTCGACTGGCTTGCGCTGCTCGGCGAGCCTTCTGCCTGGTGGGTACTGATGGATATCCTCGGGCTGGGGATTTTCGGTGGGCTGTACATCGTCCCGCTGTATGCCCTGATCCAGTCACGCAGTGTGGTTCACGAGCGCTCGCGAGTGGTGGCAGCGAACAACATTCTCAACGCGCTGTTCATGGTCGCGTCGGCGATCATCGCAATTGTCCTGCTGGTGCTGCTGAAGCTCTCGATACCGCAGCTTTTCCTGACTGTTTCGTTGCTCAGCGTGCTGGTCTGCGGGGCGCTGTTCGTCGATGCGCCGGAGTTCATCGAGCGTTTTCTGATCTGGTCGCTGGGGGAGCGATTGGGCGGGGCGCTGGCGTTGCAGCTGAAGGTGCGTTGAGGGGAGCGGGGCGCCGATCAGCGCCCCGGGCGGGTGTCAGAGGCCCTGGGGGACTTCTTCGCCACCGAACGCCTCGAACAGCGCAGGCAGGAACTCGCGGAAGGTCATCATCATCAGCAGGAAACTGGCGTCCTGCTGGGCAAGGGCGTCTTCACCACCGTCCTGCTCGGCCTGGTCCTGCAGCAGTTCCTCGAAGCGCAGGCGCTTGATGATCAACTTGTCGTCCAGCACGAAGGACAGCTTGTCCTGCCAGGCCAGCGACAGCTGGGTGACCTGCTTGCCTGCTTCCATATGCTGCTGGATCTCGTCGCTGGTCAGGTCCTGGCGCTTGCAGCGCACCACGCCGCCGTCCTCGTGGGTATCGCGCAGCTCACATTCGTCGAGCACGAAGAAATCGTCTGCGGACTTCTGCGTCTTGACCCAATCGGTCAGGGTGGCGCTTGGCGCAATCTTCACGGTCAGCGGGCGCACCGGCAGCGAGCCGATCGCTTCACGCAGGGTGGACAGCAGGTCCTCGGCCTTCTTCGGGCTGGCCGAGTTCACCAGGATCAGCCCGCGCTCGGCGTCGATTGCGGCGAAGGTGCCGGATTTGCGGATGAAGGCGCGCGGCAGAAAGGCCTGGATGATCTCGTCTTTTATCTGGTCGCGCTCCTTCTTGTAGACCTTGCGCATCTGCTCGGCTTCGATCTCGTCGACCTTTTCCTTCAGCGCATCCTTGACGACGCTGCCCGGAAGAATGCGTTCTTCCTTGCGCGTGGCGATCAGCAGGAAACCCTGGCTGACGTGCACCAGGGGGGCGTCTTCACCCTTACCAAAAGGGGCGACGAAGCCGTAGGTGCTCAGCTCCTGGCTGGCGCAGGGGCGGGCAGGTTTGGCGGCCAGTGCAGCTTCGAGTGTCTCGGCATCTAGAGCGACGTTCTGGGTGAGACGGTAAACGAGCAGGTTACGAAACCACATGGCGGGGTAGATCTCCGGAAAGCAAAGGGGTGCATTATTCCTGCCTGGCCAGTTCAGGCCAACCCTGCGGGATGTTAATGCACGGCGAACGAGAAAAATCGGCTGGTAAATCGAGGGTTTTCCTAAGTCTTTGGAACTTCTGCAATTTTTTTTTCGAAAGGGGGTTGCCAAGGTGCGGAACCCTCTCTAGAATGCGCCCCACTTCGAGAGCAAACGGGTGATTAGCTCAGCTGGGAGAGCATCTGCCTTACAAGCAGAGGGTCGGCGGTTCGATCCCGTCATCACCCACCACTCGAGGTTTAGCGCAGCGGTAGTTCAGTCGGTTAGAATACCGGCCTGTCACGCCGGGGGTCGCGGGTTCGAGTCCCGTCCGCTGCGCCATATTCGCTTCACGGGTCCACTGAACGCCCTGAAGCAACGAAAGAAACGGCCATCTAGGCCGTTTTTTTTTGCCTGAATTTTTGTGGGCGGAAGCTGCGGGTGCCGCTTCTCGCTCGGCTCGATCCTGCTGTCGGATTGCTACGCGCGTCCGTTCTTTGCAATCTCTTTACGGTCCTTGCCTTGGGGTGCGGTAGCCAGTGCCGGGATGCGCTGCTAAGCTCGACCATCGGTTTTTCGAATGCCCAACAGCGTATTTAAGGAAACAGCATGAGACTGAGACATCATCGTTTGGCGCCTGCGGTTGCCCTGGTTGGCCTGGTGCTGGCCGGCTGCGACTCGCAGACCAGTGTCAAACTGGACACTCCGGCGCAGAAGGCGTCCTATGGTATCGGCCTGAATATGGGCAAGAGCCTTGCGCAGGAGGGTATGGATGATCTCGACTCCCAGGCTGTTGCGCAGGGTATTGAAGATGCCATCGGCAAGAAGGAGCAGAAGCTCACCGATGAGCAGCTGATGGAAGCTTTCACCTTCCTACAAACCCGTGCCGAAGAGCGCATGGTTGAGATGAATGCCAAAGCGGTCGAGGCTGGCAAGAAGTTCCTCGAAGACAACGCCAAGCGTGAAGGTGTGAAGACCACCGAATCCGGTCTGCAGTACGAAGTCGTCAAGGCGGCCGAAGGCCGTCAACCGACCGAGAACGACGTGGTGACCGTGCACTACGAGGGCAGCTTGACCGACGGCACCGTCTTCGATAGCTCGATCAAGCGCGGCAGCCCGATCGATCTGCCGGTCGGCGGTGTGATTCCAGGTTGGGTCGAAGGTCTGCAGCTGATGCATGTGGGCGAGAAGTACAAGCTCTACATCCCGAGCGAACTGGCCTACGGCGAGCAGAGCCCGAGCCCGCTGATCCCGGCCAACTCGGTGCTGGTCTTCGATCTCGAGCTGCTGGATATCAAGGGTGACGAGGCCGAGCAGCCCGCAGCCGAGCAGCCTGCTGAAGCAGCCGAGTAGGAATAAGCGGTTCTCTTCGCTGCAAACGAAAACGCCCCGATCTAGTCGGGGCGTTTTTATATGGGCTTGTTACTGAGTCAGTCGTCCATCTGCGACTGCAGGTAGTTTTCCATGCCCACCTTGTCGATCAGGCTCAGCTGCGTCTCCAGCCAGTCGATGTGTTCCTCCTCGGATTCGAGGATGTCTTCCAGCAGCTCGCGACTGCCGTAGTCGCCGACGCTTTCGCAGTAAGCGATGGCGACCTTCAGATCCTGCACGCCACCTTGCTCCAGCCTGAGGTCGCACTCGAGCATCTCGCGAGTGTTCTCACCGATCAGCAGCTTGCCCAGATCCTGCAGATTCGGCAGGCCTTCCAGGAACAGGATGCGCTTGATCAGCTTGTCCGCATGCTTCATCTCGTCGATGGATTCTTCGTACTCATGCTTGCCGAGCTTGCCGAGACCCCAGTCCTCATACATGCGCGCGTGCAGGAAGTACTGGTTGATGGCTACCAGCTCATTGCCGAGGATCTTGTTGAGGTGCTGAATGACCAGCTTGTCGCCTTTCATGTAGTTAACCTGCCTGACGCGGTGGGAATGCAAGCAGTCTGGCCACGCTCAGGCGACCTGTCAAACCTAAGTCATTGAATGCTAAAGCTAAACCCTAGCGAGAATAGTTGCGTTCCGCATCCTTCTGAGCAACTTGCTGATTTGCAGGCAAAAAAAAGCCGGGCATGCCCCGGCTTCATGGCTTCAGTCTGTCAAGCCTGAACAAAACTGGCAGGGTAGGCGAGGGAGGCCTGGGCACTTTGCACGTTGCTGAGCGTCTCGCGCACGACCTGCTTGGCGACGCAGGCGCACTTGCCGCACTGGGTGGCGACGCCGGTCGTTTCCCGTACTTCACGGTAGCTGCAGCAGCCTTCGTAGATGGCATCGCGAATCTGGCCGTCGGTGACACCCTGGCAAAGACAGACGTACATAGAAGCACTACCCGTTGAATTCGTTGACGGTTGGGATGCTAATCAGAATGAGAATAATTGTCAAAGTTCGTTCGTCGGGGGGGCTCCGATGAGCGTATTTTTCCGTTCGTACCGACGGTGTCGAAGGCCGCAGCGAGGATCGGTGTTGACCGCTTTGCGGTAGACTGCGCGCCTTTTCGCAACGGAGGCCGTTCATGGCCCTGCAAGCCACACCATATAAAGTCGAGCTGAATCTCACGGACCTGGACCGCGGGGTTTACGAGAATCTGCGCTTTACGGTCGCCAAACACCCGTCGGAAACCGAAGAACGCCTCGGCGTGCGATTGATTGCCTATGCGCTCTGGTATAGCGAGCAGCTGGCCTTTGGTCGCGGCCTCTCTGATGTGGACGAGCCAGCACTCTGGGAAAAGAGTCTGGATGGCCGCGTCCTTCATTGGATCGAAGTGGGTCAGCCGGATGCAGAGCGATTGACTTGGTGTTCGCGACGAGCCGAACGCGTCAGCCTGGTTGCCTATGGCAATCTGCGCGTCTGGCAGGGCAAGGTGATCGATGCGGTGAAGGGATTGAAGAATCTGTCCATTGCCACCATCGACTCGGAGTCACTTGCCGCGTTGGTCAAGGACTTGCCGCGTAGTCTGCAGTGGGGCGTGATGATCAGTGATGGCACGTTGTTCATCACCGATGAGCGTGGTCAGTTCGAAGTGAAGTTGGGTTGGTTGCTCGGCGAGCGCTGAGAGCGCCCGCCGTGCCAGTCACGCTTGCCAGAACTCCAGCAGCGCATTGAACGACATCACCACCCCGACCGCCGTGGCCAGCATGGCCAATATGCCGAACACCAGCATCCAGGTGGGGTGACGGTAGGCGTCGCCGACGATGTTCGTTTTGCGCGATGCGAGCAGTATGCAGCCCAGTGCCAGCGGCAGCACTAGGGCATTCAGCGTGCCCGCTACCACCAGAACCTTCACGGGCTGGCCGACCAGGCTGTAGATGAGCGTCGAACAGGCAATAAAGGCGATCACGACTCGCTGGTTATGCCGGCGGATGCTGTCATGCAGCGAGTACATGAAGGTCACACTGGTATAAGCGGCGCCGATCACCGATGAAACCGAAGCGGCCAGCAGCACTACGCCAAAGATCTTGTAGCCGATGGCGCCCATCGAATGGGAAAACACCGACGCAGCGGGATTGCTCGGGTCGAGAGTCAGGCCCTGGCTGACGACCCCGAGCGCGGCAAGAAAGAGGCAGATCCGCACGACGCCGGTAGTAGCGATACCGATCACGGCCGCGCGGGTTACCAGCCTGACATTCTCTACACCGGTGATGCCGGCCTCTACCAGGCGATGGCCACCGGAAAACGATATGTAGCCGCCGACCGTGCCGCCCACCAATGTCACGATCGGCAGCAGCAGGATCAATGGGTCGTCCGGATTGAAGCTGCGACTCATCGCTTCGAGCAGCGGTGGATTCGACTGCAGCATGGCGTAGCCGATCATGCACAGCATCACCAGCCCGAGCACCTGCATCACCGAGTCCATTACGCCCTTGGCGTTGCGCAGCAGGAAGATGCCGATGATCAGCACGGCGGCGATCAACGAGCCGATTATCGGCGGGACGCCGAAGATCACATTCATCGCCAGGCCGGCGCCACCGATGTTGCCGATGTTGAAGGCAATGCCGCCAAGCACGATGAAGGCGGATATCAGATGGCCGACGCCGGGTATCACGCGGTTGGCGACGTCCTGGCCGCGCAGGTTGGCAACGGTGATCACCCGCCAGATATTAAGCTGGGCACCGATGTCGATGAGCAAAGAGATCAGGATCGCGAAGGCGAAACTCGCCAGATACTTCTCGGTGAACAGCGACGTTTGGGTTAGAAACGCGGGTCCGATGGACGAAGTCGCCATGATGAAAATGGCGCCGCGCAGGACGTTGCGCTGGGCGGGAGTGCCGCGTTCGGCTTGTGTGGCTTGCATTGGATACCTTCTTTTTCTTGGCGTTGGGGCAGGTAGAAATGCGCCCGGGTCATACCCGGCAATGTTGTTCTTGTAGGAATAACTGGCTGCTGGTCAGCGGCTCCTTATGAGCGACTACCGCCACTGGGCGAGCAGTTCGCGGTGCGCGCGTTGCGCGGCCTCCAGTGAAATCGGTTTGAGCCTAAGAGGGGTACCGGGCAGGCACTGCGCCAGCTGGGCCACCGCCGCAGGTGTCAGCGCGCCGAGGCGTGGATAGCCGCCGATCGTCTGGCGGTCGTTGAGCAGGATGATCGGCTGCCCGTCGGCCGGAACCTGGATCGCCCCCAGCGGCACGCCTTCGGAAATCATGGATGAGCGCGTGCTGTGAAGCGCGGGGCCGAGCAAGCGCACGCCCATGCGGTCGGCTCGTTGATCGACTGTCCAGTCGCTGTTGAAGGCATCGAACAGGCTCTGGCCGCTGAAATCACCAATCTGCGCGCCGAGCACGACCGCCAGGGTCGCGCTCGATAGTGGGGTGACGGTTTGCACTGGCAGCTCTCGGCGAGCAGCAGAAACACCACCGAGCCAGTGCAAGCGGTCGCCCTCGGCCAGCGCTTGGCCGTCACCGGACAAGCCGCCGAGCTGCTCGCGCCGGACCGTGGCGTAGCTCCCCAACACCGGTGTCGCCTGGAAGCCACCTGGTGCCGCGAGATAGGCGCGAACGCCTCGCTTTGGATGCGCGAAGGCAAGCAGCTGACCCTTACGGACCTCGAAGCTGCGCCCCGGCGCGATGGCCTCGTCATCGAGCGCGGCGCCAAGATCGGCGCCGCAGATGGCCAGGCAGGTATCGGTTTCCGCGCGAAGGCTGAAATTCCCCAGCGTGATTTCCACTGTCGCGGCCTGCACCGGATTGCCAAGCAGCCAGTTGGCCCAGCCGTGGGAAATCCAGTCCACCGGGCCGCCCTGGGTAACGCCGAGGTGACGTACGCCCATACGGCCGCCGTCCTGCAGGCTGGCCAGTGCGCCGGCGCGTTCGATAAGCAGGCTCATGCAGTGGTTTCCTCGAAGGGGCTGTCGTCACCGCCCAGGCGGACGAATTCGGCGCGCTCGATGGGCACGAAACGCACCCGGTCCCCTGGTTGCCAGAGGCTGTAGCCGTCGAGCTCGCGGTCGAACAGACGAACCGGGCTGCGCCCGATCAGATTCCAGCCGCCCGGCGAAACCAGTGGGTAGATCGCTGTCTGCCGATCGGCGATGCCTAGGCTGCCCGCCGGCACCTGCTTGCGCGGTGTGGCCAGGCGCGGGCTGGCCAGACGCTCATCGACCAGCCCGAGAAAGGCGAAACCCGGTGCAAAGCCTAGGGCGAATACCTGATAGATATGCGCGCTGTGTTGCTCGATCACGCCAGCTACACCGAGTCCGCTGCGCTTGCCTAGCGCTCGTAGCTCGGGGCCGACGCTGGCGTCGTACCACACCGGGATTTCATGCTGGCGCGCGGTTTCGGCGGCGGCGGGCTGCAGACCCGCGAGCGCTTGGTGAAGGTGCTGGCGAGCCTGCAGGTCGTCCAGTTGGGTCAGGTCGTAATGCACTAGCAGCGTGGTGTAGGAAGGCACCAGATCGACCAGTGCCGCGCCGAAGGTTTCGCGCACACGCTGACTGGCGGCGAGCATCCAGGGCATGTTGTCTTCATCGATCTGATCGAACAGGCGCAGCAACAGGCTGTCGACGCCGACCACTTCGATCCGCGGCTTCATGCGGGAAGCGCCTGCAGCGCCTGACGGATGCGCTGGACGGCAGCAACGGAGCCGGCATTGTCGCCATGCACGCAGAGGGTGTCGGCCTGCAGGACCAGTGCACTGCCATCGCTCGCGGTCAGCGCCTCGCCCTTGGCCAGGCGCAAGGCCTGGTCGGCCACGGTGTCTGCATCGTGGTGGACGGCGCCTGGCAGGCTGCGCGAAACCAGCATGCCGGCGGCGTCGTAGGCGCGGTCGGCGAACACCTCGAACCACAGGGTGATGCCCATTTCCGCTGCCAGCGCCTGGCTTGCGCTGTTGTCGCGGGTGGACATCAGCATCAGCGGCAGGTTGGCGCTGTAGGCCTTGATGGCGCTCATCACCGCGCGCAGCAGGTCGGGCTGGCGCATCATGTCGTTGTACAGCGCACCGTGAGGTTTGACGTAGCGGACCTGCGTGCCTTCAGCGCGGCAGATGCCGTCGAGCGCGCCGATCTGGTAGAGCAGCATGTTCTCCACTTCGGCCGGGCTGCAGGTCATGGAGCGCCGGCCGAAGCCGACCAGATCCGGATAGGCCGGATGGGCGCCGATGCGCACATCATGCTTGCGTGCCAATGCGACCGTGCGCCGCATGATCTGCGGATCGGACGCGTGGAAGCCGCAGGCGACATTGGCGCAGTCGATGAAAGGCATCACCTCGGCATCCAGGCCCATGGTCCAGGCGCCGAAGCTTTCCCCTATGTCGCAATTGAGTAAGAGACGACTCACGATGGCTGCTCCTTTCGAAATGGACTGGTGCGTGTGCGGCGGTGTCGAGGATCGATACACTGATAAAGTATCGATAAATTATCAACGTATTTCTTCCGTAGGGCGTCTGAAGTGCCTGAACGGACATTGCTGTATCCTTGCCCGCCCCATCGATACGAACGGCGCTGCCGCTTCATCAATCAGGAACTCAAGATGGTTGACGCCAAAAGCCCCCGCCCGTTGCGATCTTCGATCGTCGCTTCGGCGCACCTCGCCGAGCAGTCCCAGGAACTGTCTGAACTGGAGTACGGCATCATCGTCGCCAGCGCCGCGCTGATGCGCTGGATGGAGCGTTGCATGCAGGCCTGCGGCACGGTAGAGATGAACGCGCTGGACGTCATGGTGCTGCACAACCTCGCCAGCCGCGGCCGCGCCAAGCGACAGGCGGATATCTGCCTGCTGCTCAACGTGGAAGACACGCACACCGTGACCTACGCGCTGAAGAAGCTGAGCAAACTCGGCCTGGTGGAAGGTGCCAAGCAGGGCAAGGAAATGTTCTATCGCACCACCGAAAAGGGCCGCGCGCTCTGCCAGGAATACGCCGACATCCGCCGCGAATGCCTGATCGCGTCGTTCGAGAACCTGAATATCGATCCCGATGAGATCCACCGCCTGGCCGGCATGCTGCGTGCCATGTCCGGGCTGTACGACCAGGCCGCTCGCGCCGCCACCTCCCTGTAAACGACTTGCACCGAGCCCGGAATTCCATGCGTATCGAACCCCGCCCCCTGCCCGAGCAGCTGCCCGACCTTGGCGAGCTGCCGCCGCTGCTGCAGCGCCTCTACGCGGCCCGTGGCGTGACCTGCGCTGAGGAGCTGGACAAGGGGCTGGCGCGGTTGATTCCTTATAAGCAGCTCAAGGGCATCGATGCGGCGGTGGAGCTGCTGGTCGAGGCGCTGGAAAAGCGCCAGCGCATCCTGTTCGTCGGCGATTTCGATGCCGATGGCGCCACGGCCAGCACCGTAGGTGTACTTGGCTTGCGCCAGCTTGGCGCTGCCCACGTTGATTACCTGGTGCCCAATCGCTTCGAGTACGGGTACGGTCTGACGCCTGAAATCGTTGCCGTTGCCTTGCAGCGCGAGCCCGATCTGCTGGTGACGGTGGACAACGGCATCTCCAGTGTCGACGGCGTGGCGGCGGCCAAGGCCGCAGGGCTCAAGGTGCTGGTCACGGACCATCACCTGCCGGGCTACGAACTGCCGGCGGCTGATGCCATCGTCAACCCCAATCAGCCTGAGTGTGCCTTTCCCAGCAAGTGCATCGCCGGTGTCGGGGTCATCTTCTATGTGCTGCTGGCATTACGCGCTCGCCTGCGTGAGCTGAACTGGTTCACCCGTCAGGGCTGGACCGAGCCGAACCTGGCTGAGCTATTGGATCTCGTGGCGCTGGGCAGTGTCGCCGACGTGGTACCGCTGGATGCCAACAATCGCATCCTGGTCCATCAGGGCTTGGCGCGGATTCGCGCTGGGCGGGCGAGGGCGGGCCTGCGGGCGATCCTCGAGGTGGCCGGGCGCGATCATCGGCGCATCACCTCCACCGACCTGGGCTTCATTCTCGGCCCGCGGCTCAACGCGGCCGGGCGGCTGGATGACATGTCGCTGGGCATCGAATGCCTGCTCTGCGAGGACGAGGCACTGGCGCGCGACATGGCGGTCCAGCTCGATGAGTTGAATAAAGACCGCAAGAGCATCGAGCAGGGCATGCAGCGCGAGGCGCTGGCGCAGCTCAAGGACCTGCCGCTGGAGGATCTGCCGTTCGGCCTGTGCCTGTTCGAGGCGGACTGGCATCAGGGTGTGATCGGCATCTTGGCTTCGCGCCTGAAGGAGCGCTACCACCGCCCGACCATCGCCTTCGCCGATGCTGGCGACGGGCTGCTCAAGGGGTCGGCGCGCTCGGTGCCGGGCTTTCATATCCGCGATGCGCTGGATGCGGTTGCCGCCAAGCATCCGGGCTTGATCAGCAAGTTCGGCGGGCACGCCATGGCGGCCGGGCTGTCGCTGCCGCAAGCCAACTTCGGTGCCTTCGCCGCCGCCTTCGATGCCGAAGTGCGCCGCCAGCTGTGCGAGGACGATCTCACCGGTCGGCTGCTCACCGACGGCCAGCTCAGCGTCGAGGAGTTCCACCTGGAACTGGCGCGTGCGCTGCGCAACGCCGGGCCCTGGGGCCAGCACTTTCCCGAGCCGATGTTTCATGGGGTGTTCCAGCTGGTGCAGCAGCGTATCGTCGGCGAGCGCCATTTGAAGCTGGTGCTGAAAAGTGAATGTGGATCGCTGACCCTCGATGGCATTGCCTTCAACATCGACCGCGAAATCTGGCCGAATCCGACGGTGCGCTGGGCCGAACTGGCCTACAAGCTGGACGTCAACGAGTACCGCGGCCAGGAAAGCGTGCAGCTGATGGTGGCGCATATTGCCCCGCGCTGATCGATGCATGCCGGCTGACGATAGGCCGGCTGAATCCAGCGCCATTCCCCGTCAAGACGTCTGATTGTTGCCCGCGGCCATGGCGCCTAGAGTGGCTGGACAACAACAGCGCCATGCGGGAATCCGAAATGAGCGACACGACCGTCCATCACCGTGCCTGTCACCTGTGCGAAGCCATCTGCGGCCTGACCATCCAGACCGAAGGCGAGCGCATCCTTTCGATCAAGGGCGACCCCCTCGACAGCTTCAGTCGCGGCCATATCTGTCCGAAAGCGGTGGCGCTGCAGGACATCCAGAACGACCCTGACCGGCTGCGCCACCCGATGCGCCGCTGCGGCGATGAGTGGCAGGCGATCGGCTGGGACGAGGCGTATGAACTGGTCGCCGAGCGCCTCGCTGAGATCCGCGAGCGCCACGGCGGCAATGCCGTGGCCATCTACCAGGGCAACCCGAGTGTGCACAACTACGGGCTGATGACCCACAGCAACTACTTCCTCGGGCTGCTGAAGACGCGCAATCGCTTTTCCGCGACCTCGGTCGATCAGCTGCCGCATCACCTGACCAGCCATCTGATGTACGGCCACGGCCTGTTGCTGCCGGTGCCGGACATCGATCACACCGATTTCATGCTGATTCTCGGCGGCAACCCGGTGGCTTCCAACGGCAGCATCATGACCGTTCCTGACGTGGAGAAGCGGCTGAAGGCAATCCGCGCCCGAGGCGGCAAGCTGGTGGTGGTCGACCCGCGGCGCAGCGAGACCGCCGCGATCGCCGACCAGCACCTGTTCGTCCGCCCCGGACAGGACGCCGCGCTGCTGTTCGGCCTGCTCAATACCCTGTTCGAGGAAGGCCTGACGCGTACCAGCGAACTTCCGCTGGACAACATCGAGGAAGTGCGCACGGCAATCGTCGCCTTCAGCGCCGAAGCGATGAGCGCTCGTTGCGGTGTTCCGGCTGAGCAGATCCGCCAGCTGGCGCGAGATTTCGCGGCGGCGGACAAGGCGGTCTGCTACGGACGCATGGGCGTTTCGACCCAGGCCTTCGGCACGCTCTGCCAGTGGCTGGTACAACTGATCAACCTGGTCACCGGCAATCTCGATCGGGTCGGCGGCGCGCTGTGCACCGAGCCCGCGGTGGATCTGGTGGAAACCACCTCCGGCGGCCACTTCGCCGCCTGGCGCAGCCGGGTGTCGCAGTTGCCGGAGTACGGCGGCGAGCTGCCGGTAGCGGCGCTGGCCGAGGAAATGCTCGAGCCTGGGGAGGGACAGGTGCGTGCACTGATCACCGTGGCCGGCAACCCGGTGCTCTCCACGCCCAACGGGCGCAAGCTGGAGCAGGCGCTGGATGGCCTGGAGTTCATGCTCAGCGTGGACTTCTACATCAACGAAACCACTCGCTATGCCGACGTGATCCTGCCACCGACCGCGCCGCTGGAGCACGACCATTACGACGCGACATTCAATCTGCTCGCCGTGCGCAACGTCACCCGCTTCAACCAGCCGGTGCTGCCCAAGCCCGAGGGTGCGTTGCACGACTGGGAAATCTTCATCGGGCTGGCTAAGGCCTACGCGGGGCGGGTGGGCGTCGAGCTGAAGCCCACCATGCCGCCGCAGCAGATGATGGACCTGGCGCTGCGCCACGGGCCATACGGCGACAAGTCCGAGCGCAAGCTGAGCCTGGCAGCACTGGAGGATTATCCCCACGGGCTGGATCTCGGGCCGCTCAAGCCGAACCTGGCGAGGCGCCTGAAAACGCCGAACAAGCGCATCCAGGCCGCGCCGGCGCTGATGCTGGACGATCTGCAGCGTTTCGCCACGCAGTCTCAGGCGGGTGTCGACGAGCTGTTGCTGATTGGCCGTCGCCATGTCCGCAGCAACAATTCCTGGATGCACAACTACCAGCGCTTGGTGAAGGGCAAGCCGCGTCATCAGCTGCTAATGCACCCTACGGACATGGCTGCTCGGACGTTGCAGGATGGCCAGCGGGTGCGCGTGCATTCGCGGGTCGGCGTGGTCGAGGTGGAGGCGCTGGCCAGCGAGGAAATGATGCCCGGCGTGGTCAGTCTGCCCCATGGTTGGGGACACGCCCGTCCTGGCGTGCAAATGGATATCGCGCGGCAGCAGCCGGGCGTTAGCAGCAATGACCTGACCGATGAGCGTGAGCTGGACGTTTCCGGCAACGCGGCGCTCAACGGTGTGCCGGTGCAGGTCAGCGCCGCCTGAGGCTCACAGTTCCACCGATGTCGGGCTGGGCATGAGCGGCGAAACGGTCTCTACTGACGGGTGTCAAATCCGCATCACCGACAGTAGAGGCCGACATGTCCCAGCTTTTCCAGCCGCTTACCCTGCGCCAGCTCAAACTGCCCAACCGGATTGCCGTATCGCCCATGTGCCAGTACTCGGCGAAGGCCGGGATGGCGAACGACTGGCATCTGGTGCATCTGGGCAGTCGAGCCGTCGGTGGCGCCGGGCTGGTGATCATCGAGGCGACGGCGGTCAGCCCTGAGGGGCGTATTTCGCCGGACGACCTCGGCATCTGGTCCGATGAGCATGTCGAGCCGCTACGCCGTATCACCCGCTTCATCGAGGCGCAGGGCGCGTTCGCCGGCGTGCAGCTGGCCCATGCCGGGCGCAAGGCGAGTACGTGGCGGCCCTGGCTCGGCAAGCATGGCAGCGTGCCCATCGCCGCTGGCGGTTGGACCCCGGTCGGCCCTTCGACCATTGCTTTCTCGCCTGAACATGCCGTGCCGACGGCGCTGGACGATGCCGGCATCGCGGGCGTCGTGCAGGCGTTCGTCGAGGCGGCCGAGCGCTCATTGGCAGCCGGCTTCAAGGTCGCCGAGGTGCATGCGGCCCATGGCTACCTGCTGCATCAGTTCCTTTCGCCGCTATCCAATCAGCGCCAGGATCGTTACGGCGGCTCGTTCGATAACCGTATCCGCCTGCTCCTGGAGGTTACGGCGGCTGTTCGCGAGGTCTGGCCCGAGGAATTGCCGCTGTTCGTCCGCCTCTCGGCGACCGACTGGGTCGATGATGGCTGGAATGCCGACGAAACCGTCGAACTCGCGCGGCGGCTCAGGGAAATTGGCGTCGACCTTATCGACGTGTCATCCGGCGGCACTGCTGCCAACGCCGATATTCCAGTCGGGCCGGGCTACCAGACCCAGTTCGCCGAGCGCGTGCGCAAGGAGGCGGGTATCGCCACCGGCACGGTCGGCATGATCACCGAGGCGGTGCAGGCCGAACACATCCTGCGCACCGGCCAGGCCGACCTGATTCTGCTCGCCCGCGAACTGCTGCGTGATCCGTACTGGCCGCTGCATGCCGCCGAGGACCTGCGTGACAGTTCCGTGGCCTGGCCGGCGCAGTACGTGCGTGCCGCCCATCACGACACGCCGATTCGCCAGGTGCCCGAGTCGTTTGACTGAGCACTTCTGTTCAAATCCTGATTCAATCCGTTTGGGGACTTCGATGAAAACCAGTGGCCTTCTCGATCAACTGCTCAGGTCCGGTCAGGACCTGCTGCAGAAGCAGCAATCCAGTGCAGGCGGAAAACCTGGCAAAGGCGGTTTGAGCGACCTGCTGTCCGGCGTTGGCGGCGGTTCGCTCGGCAATGCCCTGTCGGGTGCCGGTGGCGGCGCGCTGGCGGCCGGTGCCATGGGGTTGCTGCTGGGCAACCGCAAGGTACGCAAGATGGGCGGCAAGGCGGTGACCTACGGCGGTCTGGCTGCACTCGGCGTGCTGGCCTACAAGGCGTACAGCAACTGGCAGGCACAGCAGGGCGGGACGCAGCAGCAGACGCCACAAACCATCGATCGCCTGCCGCCGGCAGAGGTCGAGGTGCACAGCCAGGGCATTCTCAAGGCACTGGTGGCAGCGGCCAAGGCCGACGGCCATGTCGATGCCCGAGAGCGTCAGCTGATCGAGGCGGAGCTGGGCAAGCTGGCCGATGCTGATCTGCAGCACTGGCTCGAAGCTGAGCTGAACAAGCCGCTGGACCCGGCTGACGTGGCCAGTGCCGCCAGTACCCCGGAGATGGCTGCGGAGATGTACCTGGCCAGCGTGCTGATGGTCGACGAGGAGCATTTCATGGAACGTGCCTATCTGGATGAACTTGCCCGCTGCCTGCAGCTCGATCCGCAACTCAAAGCCGAGCTGGAAAGCCAGGTACGCGGTGTGAGTGCCTGATCGACCGTCATGAGGGCAAATCCGTTTCCTGACCGTCCGCCGGCACGTCCGGCGGGCTGTCAGCACGGGTTGGCTGAGTTATAATCGCCGGCTTTTGCACCGTCCGATTGAGAGCTGCCTACCTATGGAAATCAACCCGATCCTCAACAGCATCAAGGACCTGTCCGAGCGCACCCTGTCAATTCGGGGGTATCTTTGACTACGATCAGAAGCATGATCGTCTCGTCGAAGTAAACCGCGAACTCGAAGACCCCAACGTCTGGAACAAGCCCGAATACGCCCAGAGCCTGGGCCGTGAACGCGCCACCCTGGCGCAGATTGTCGAAACCATCGATGACCTCGATGGCGGACTTGCCGACTCTCGCGACCTGCTCGACATGGCGGTCGAAGAAGATGATCAAGGCGCCGTTGATGATGTGGCCGCCGAGCTGGACCGTCTGCGCGGAATCCTCGAAAAGCTCGAATTCCGCCGCATGTTCAGCCACGAGATGGACCCGAATAACTGCTACCTGGACATCCAGGCCGGTTCCGGCGGCACCGAGGCGCAGGACTGGGCGAACATCCTGCTGCGCATGTACCTGCGCTGGGCCGACAAGCGCGGTTTCACTGCCGAGATCGTCGAGCTGTCCGAGGGCGAAGTCGCCGGCATCAAGGGTGCCACGGTGCACATCAAGGGTGAATATGCTTTTGGCTGGTTGCGCACCGAGATTGGTGTACACCGCCTGGTTCGCAAGAGCCCGTTCGACTCCGGCGCGCGCCGCCACACCTCGTTCTCGGCAGTGTTCGTCTCGCCCGAGATCGACGACAGGGTCGAGATCGAGATCAACCCGGCCGACCTGCGCATCGACACCTACCGTTCCTCCGGTGCTGGTGGTCAGCACGTCAACACCACCGACTCGGCCGTGCGTATCACCCACGTCCCGACCAATACCGTGGTGGCCTGCCAGAACGAACGTTCCCAGCACGCCAACAAGGACACCGCCATGAAGATGCTGCGGGCCAAGTTGTACGAACTGGAAATGCAGAAGCGCAACGCCGCCTCTCAGGCGCTGGAAGACAGCAAGTCGGACATTGGCTGGGGGCACCAGATCCGTTCCTACGTGCTCGACGACTCGCGCATCAAGGATCTGCGTACCGGTGTGGAGCGCAGCGATTGCCAGAAGGTGCTCGACGGCGACCTCGACGGGTACCTCGAAGCCAGCCTGAAACAGGGGCTCTGAGAGCAGCTGCAAGCCTCAAGCCGCAAGCACCTCCATTGAAACGATTTGACCGGGACGACCCGCAATGAGCGAACAACCGCTGAACCAGCACGCCATCCAAGAGGAAGAAAACAAGCTGATTGCCCAGCGCAAGGAAAAGCTTGCTGCCGTGCGCGAGCAGGGCAATGCCTTCCCCAATGACTTCCGTCGCGACCGCTATGCAGGCGACCTGCAGAAACAGTACGCCGAGAAGACCAAGGAGGAGCTGGAGGCGGCCGCCATTCCGGTCAAGGTCGCCGGGCGCATCATGCTCAACCGCGGGCCGTTCATGGTGCTGCAGGATATGAGCGGGCGCATCCAGGTCTATGTCGATCGCAAGACGCTGCCGGCCGAGCAGGTCGAGGCGGTCAAGCACTTCGACCTGGGCGACATCATTGCCGCCGAGGGCACACTGGCGCGCTCCGGCAAGGGCGACCTGTACGTCTACATGAACAGCGTGCGCCTGCTGACCAAGTCGCTGCGTCCGCTGCCGGACAAGTTCCACGGCCTGACCGACACCGAGCAGCGCTATCGCCAGCGCTACGTCGACCTGATGGTCAACGAGGAGGTGCGCGAAACGTTCCGCGTGCGCTCCCAGGTCATCTCGCATATCCGCAAGTTCCTCGCCGAGCGTGACTTCCTCGAAGTCGAAACGCCGATGCTGCAGACCATTCCCGGCGGCGCTGCGGCCAAACCGTTCGAGACCCATCACAACGCGCTGGACATGCCGATGTTCCTGCGCATCGCGCCGGAGCTCTACCTCAAGCGTCTGGTGGTCGGTGGCTTCGAGCGCGTGTTCGAGATCAACCGCAACTTCCGCAACGAAGGCGTCTCGACCCGGCATAACCCCGAGTTCACCATGCTCGAGTTCTACCAGGCTTACGCCGACTACGAAGACAATATGGATCTCACCGAGGAGCTGTTCCGCGAGCTGGCCCAGGCCGTGCTTGGCAGCACCGACGTGCCCTACGGCGACAAGGTGTTCCACTTCGGCGAGCCCTTCGCGCGGCTGTCGGTGTTCGACTCGATCCTCAAGTTCAACCCGGAAATCTCCGCGGATGACCTGAACGACGTCGAGAAGGCTCGCGCCATCGCCAAGAAGGCCGGCGCCAAGCTGCTCGGCCACGAAGGGCTGGGCAAGCTGCAGGTGATGATTTTCGAGGAGCTGGTCGAGCACAAACTGGAACAGCCAACCTTCATCACTGAATACCCGTTCGAAGTCTCGCCGCTGGCCCGACGCAATGATCGCAACCCCAACGTCACAGATCGCTTCGAGCTGTTTATCGGTGGCCGCGAGATCGCCAACGCCTATTCCGAGCTCAACGATGCCGAGGATCAGGCCGAGCGCTTCCACGCCCAGGTAGCGGACAAGGATGCCGGCGATGACGAGGCCATGCACTTCGACGCCGACTTCGTTCGTGCGCTGGAATACGGCATGCCGCCGACCGCCGGCGAGGGTATCGGTATCGACCGCCTGGTGATGCTGCTGACCAACTCGCCTTCGATCCGCGACGTGATCCTCTTCCCGCACATGCGTCCGGAACTCTGATCCACTGAGCGTCGACCGACCCGCAGTGTGCCGGCCTCGGCCGCTGCGGGTATAACCTCAAGGGTACGGGTCATCCGTGAAGAGGGACTGATGAACAGCCGTAACAACCTGGACGAGTATCAGACCATCGTGCGCGGGCTGTCCGACCGCATCGTCGAGGCGCAGACGCCAGTGCGCGTACTGGACGCGGTGAAGTGGGACGAGAATACCCGCCAGGGTTTTTTCGCCGCCAAGGGCCGCGAGCTGCCGAAGATTGATCGCGGCTACTACGAGGGCCGGCCACTGGCCTTCGATTCCAGCGCCAAGAAGCAGGAATTCCAGGACATCGAGCGCGACATCACCCGTCAGCTCGGTCAGTTCAACCCAGTCGGGCAGATCATGCGGCGCATGTGCAAGGAATACCGCATGGTCATCCGCATGCTCGAGGCGCGTGGCACACCGGACTTCGGCATGATCTCCCAGGAGCTCTACGGCGCGGCATCCGACGCCTTCCATGCTGGCGATCCAACCCTGGCCGACCTCGGCCTCATGCTCTCCGACTATCTGAACAACATCGCCGACCGTGGCGACCTGCGTGACGAGCCGAAGAATCTCACCGCGCCGCAGGCCGTCGAGCTGCTGCAGAAGCGGCTGGATGTGGTGTTCGGCGAAGGCGAGGGCGTGATCCGTGTTTTCGAGTCCGACGGCATCCTCGCCGATGCGGCAGCGGGCGCCGACTACATCAAGATCCGCAGCGACGCGCTGTTCAACGAGCGTGACGTGCGCGCGCTGGAGGTTCACGAAGGCCTGGTGCACGTCGGCACCACGCTCAACGGGCAGAACCAGCCGATCTGCACCTTCCTCGCCAAGGGGCCGCCGTCTTCAACGGTTACCCAGGAAGGCCTGGCAATCCTGATGGAGGTGATCGCCTTCGCCTCCTACCCGACGCGCCTGCGCAAGCTGACCAACCGCACCCGCGCCATCCACATGGCCGAGGAGGGCGCGGATTTCCTCGATGTGTTCGCCTTCTTCCGCGAGCAGGGCTATGGCGACGACGACTGCTACAGCAATGCCAGCCGGGTGTTCCGCGGCTCGACCCCCGATGGTTTGCCCTTCACCAAGGACCTGTCCTACCTGAAGGGCTTCATCATGATCTACAACTACATCCAGCTAGCCGTGCGCAAAGGCCGGCTGGAGCAGATCCCGCTGCTGTTCTGCGGCAAGACCACGCTTGAGGACATGCGCACGCTGCGCCAGCTGGTGGACGAGGGCATGGTCGTCCCGCCCAAGTATCTGCCGCAGCAATTTCAGGACCTCAATGCGCTGTCGGCCTGGATGTGCTTCTCCAACTTCCTAAATCACCTGAGCCTGGATCGCATCGAAGCCGACTACGCGAACATTCTCTGATCCCGAATATCCGACACCACTCACGCAAGGAAGCGTAACGATATGGAAAACCCCGTCTTCGCCCGGCGTGCGAACCCGATGGATCGCACACTCTCACCCGCTGCGTATAACCTCGTCATTGGCCTCACGCTCTGTTGGGGCTTCTGGGTCAACTGGTGGATGGTCGGCAACATCCCGGTCGAGTCCATTCGCAGCATCCATCCCTGGCTGTTCTTTGGCGGCTACTTCGCCAGCTGCCTCACCGGCGCCTGGCTGTTTCATCGTTCGAACCAGCCCTGGGTGAGTTTTTTCGGCTACAACCTGGTCGTGGTGCCGTTCGGGCTCATCGTCAACCTGGTGGTGAGCCGCTACGACGCCTCTCTGGTGCATGAGGCGATACGCATCACCGCGCTGGTTACCCTGGGCATGATGCTGCTCGGCACGCTGTTTCCGAAGTTCTTCGCCAGCATCGCCGGTGCGCTGACAGTGGCGTTGTTGCTGGTGATCGTCGTCGAGTTGGTCGAGGTGTTCATCCTCGGCATTCATCACGGCGTGATCGACTGGATCGTCGTGCTGATCTTCTGCGGCTATGTCGGCGTGGACTGGGGCCGGGCGAATCAGATCCCCAAGACGCTGGACAATGCCATTGACAGCGCAGCCGCGCTCTATATGGACATCATCAACCTGTTCCTGCGTATCCTGCGCATTCTCGGGCGCAAATAGGCAACGGCGGGACGCTGCCGGATCCTTGCAGCGCCGCAACCCGATCGCTTCAGGAGCTCGCCGTGTCCAGCCACGAACTCGAATACGAAATCCTCGGTCAGTCCGCGCAAAGCGTGGAGATCATCCTCGATCCAGACGAGACGGTGATCGCCGAAGCCGGAGCAATGAACTACATGACCGACGGCGTGCGTTTCGAAGCGCGCATGGGTGACGGTTCGGCGAGCGGCGTGCTCGGCAAGCTGTGGGGCGCGGGCAAGCGCATGTTCACCGGCGAGTCACTGTTCCTCACTCACTTCACCAATGAAAGCAAGGCCAAGGCACGCGTGGCCTTCGCCGCGCCTTATCCGGGCACAGTGGTACCGATTGATCTTGCTGCCGTGGGCGGCAAGCTGTTTTGTCAGAAGGATGCCTTTCTCTGCGCGGCTTATGGCACGCGCATCGGCATAAGCTTCAGCAAGCGCATCGGCGCAGGCTTCTTCGGTGGCGAGGGATTCATCCTGCAGCGCCTGGAAGGCGATGGGCTGGCCTTCGTGCATGCCGGCGGCACCGTGATTCGCAAGGAGCTGAACAACGAAACCCTGCGGCTGGATACCGGCTGCCTGGTGGCCTTCACGCAGGGCATTGACTACGACATCCAGCTTGCCGGCGGCCTCCGGAGCATGCTGTTCGGTGGCGAAGGGCTGCTGCTCACCACCCTCAAGGGCACCGGCAGCGTCTGGATCCAGAGCCTGCCCTTCTCGCGCCTGGCCGAGCGGGTCTACGAGGCGACCTCACAGGCCCGCGGTGAAACCCGCGCCGGCGGTAAATGAGCCGCAGGCGACTCTCGAATTTGTCACAATGCGCCTCTTTGCCTCGATGAGACCGTCCATGTCCGAACGCAATCCCATTCCCCTGATCCTGACCGCCATCGGCAGCGTGCTTGGCACGGTCGCGGTGCTGTCCTATTACGGCTACGTGCATATCGCCAAGCCAGAGGATGCGTTGCTGCTGGCTGACTACACCATGCTCAAGACCGTTCCCGGCGAGGATTACCGGGTATCGCTGAAGCCGGCGTCGCAGGTGGCTCAGTGCATCGATGGTGTGCTGGTGCTGTTCGATACCGAACAGAAGGGCCTGACAGGCGTGCTGGTCGACAGCAAGAAGCGCGCCGTGCGCTGCATGGGTCAGGATGCGCCGCAGGAGAGCAAATAAAACAGCCCGTCAGGGCGACGGGCTGCTAAAGGGGCAGGGCATCAGCTCGCCATGCCCACGGTCCGTGGTCACTCCATCGACGAACGTGGCGCGACGCGCTGGCTGTCGTTGGAGATAGTCACCTCGACGCGGCGATTCATCGCGCGGCTGGACGGCGAGTCGTTGCTCGCAACCGGGTATTGCTCGCCATAGCCCACCGCCTGGATGCGCTGTGGATCGACGCCCGCGTGGGTCAATGCGCGGCGCACGGATTGGGCGCGGCGCTCGGAAAGCTGCTGGTTGTAAGAGTCGGAGCCGGTGCTGTCGGTATAACCCTCGACTACCACCTTGCGCTCCGGATTCTCGTTCAGGAACTCAGCGAGCTTCTGGATGCCGCGCATACCGGCCGGTTTAAGTTCGGCCTTGTCCAGGTCGAACAGCACGTCACCGAAGGTCACCAGGGTGCCGCGCTCGGTCTGCTTGGCCTGCATGTCCTCCTGCAGCTTGCGGATCTGCGCGTCCCGGGCTTCGAGGCGGGCTTCGGCGCGCTGCGCGGAGGCCTTCCCGAGTTCATCTTCGGCTGCGCGCAGGGCGATCGTCTGTTCGGCCAGTTCAATGCGGCGCTTGGTCAGGTAGGCCAGCTGGTCCACCGTCTCTTCGTCGGCATCGTTCAGATACGCCTTGTTGGCCTTGTCCAGCATGTTGCTGGCGTCCTGGGTCTCCAGGGCTGCGACCTTGCTGGAGCGGGCGTCGCTCTGCAGTGCGGAGAAGCTGCTGCGCGCCTCTTCAAGGTTCTGATTGGGCTGGTTGGCGCAGGCCACCAGGCCGATGCTCAGGGCCAGCATGGTAGGTAGGGTTACGAGCTTGTGCATGACGAGTTCATCCTATTGGCTATAAACGGAATGGCGGGCGCGGCGAGGGAATCAGCGAACGTTGCGCATGCCTTCTTCGCGCAATTCCTGAATCCCCTGCTGCGCATCTTCGACGGCCTTCTGAGCCTTCGCCGCTTCAGCCTTGCGTTGGGCTACGCGGGCATCCCATTCGGCCTGTTCGGCCAGCTTGCGGGCTTGTTCGTAGTTTTCTTTCTGCATGGCCAGTTCGGCCTCTTTCCACTTTTCCTGCGCGGCGCGCATTTCCACTGCGGCGTACTCGGTACCACCAGCGCTTACGGCGCTGCGCACGGCCGATTCAGTCACGGCGAACTGCTCGGTCGGTGGGTTGCCGGCGCATGCGGTCAGCAGCAGGCCACCAAGTGCAATGGCCGCCAGCTTGGGTAGCTGAAATCTCGAAGCGTGGGTTGCGACAGCTTTGTTCATGGTCAGTCTCCAGTTCGAATTGCTCAACGAATAGCTACCGTCCCTGGCCGGGCAGTGTGCTGAATAGGGCACTACCGATGTCGGGACATATTTTTGTGAGGCCAAATGGCGCTAATCGTTCAGTGAAAGTTGGCGGGCTAGAGCGGTTGTCATCGGGGAATCCGCTACCAGCGCGGTATTAACGGGTTGAGACTGGCCTACGCGGGCAGGGCGGGCGTATGCAACAAAGGTGACCTGTGTGATGGCGCCCTGAGCGGGCGCCGAGCGTACAGGGTGCGCTTTCGGGTCAGGCCGGCGGGGTGGAAGACGCTTCCTCGTCGAGCATGCGCTTGAGGTGTTTGCGCGAGAGCTCGAGAAAGCGCGGGGTGGGGCCGACGTCCTCGTAGACCGGGTCGCCCTGTTCGTCAGTGGCGATGACCTGGGTGCCGCGCTCATACGGCAGGCTGGTTTCGACGGCTTCGAGGGCCGCACCAACCAGCTCGCCGAGCAGCGCTTCGGTGCTGCGCTTGGGGTACATCTCGGCGAGCGCCGCGAGCCGCGCCGCGCTCTCGACGTCCAGCGGAATGCTGTAGGTTGTCTGGCTCATGTGACCCTTGGCGTCCCGTTCCCAATGGCTGACCAGCTCGGAAATTCTCATGATTACTCCTTTGCCCGCGCTTACGAGCGGTGATGACATGTGCAATCGTGCTGTCCGCAACAGGGTCGTCGGCGTTGACGCCTTGTCATGACCGGATGCTGTGGGCACTCTGGTTGGAGGTAATTTCAGCGTAGCCGTTCAGGATCGTTTTCTCCGCGGCGCGTCTGATAAGCAGCGGCGAGTCGCTCATGTGAAGGCGGCAGCCCAGGAGGAGCAAGAAGGTCATGGCGAAAATCATCGACGCGCGCCTGCGCGACAACGTACACCTGCTTGGCGAACTGCTCGGCAACACCATTCGCGCCCAGCATGGCGACCAGTTCTTCGACAAGATCGAACGCATCCGCAAGGGTGCCAAGGCTGCACGCAAAGGCTCGGCCGAGGGTGCGCAACTGCTGTCCGAGACGCTCGACAGCCTTGACGAGAATGAACTGCTGCCGATGACACGGGCGTTCAACCAGTTCCTCAACCTGGCCAATATCGCCGAGCAGTACCATCAGGTTCGTCGCCGTACGGCAGGCGAGCCGGTACCGTTCGAAACCAGCGTGTTCGCCGATCTGATCGAACGCCTCAAGGCCGCCGGACACGGCGACGAGTTCATTGCACGGCAGGTCAGCCGCCTGGAAATCGAGCTGGTGCTGACAGCGCACCCCACCGAAGTTTCACGGCGCACGTTGATCCAGAAGTACGACGCCATCGCCGAACAGCTGGCCGCACGGGACCACACCGACCTCTCCGACGCCGAGCAGGCGAAGATCGAGCTGCAGCTGCAGCGCCTGATCGCCGAGGTCTGGCACACCGAGGAAATCCGTCGCAACCGACCGACGCCGGTGGAAGAGGCGCGGTGGGGCTTCGCCGCCATCGAGAACTCGCTGTGGAAGGCCGTACCCAATGTATTGCGCCAGACCGATGCGACGCTCAGGCGGACGACCGGCCTGCACCTGCCGCTGGAAGCCGCACCGATCCGCTTCGCCTCCTGGATGGGTGGCGACCGCGACGGCAACCCGAACGTGACCGCGATGGTATCCCGCGAAGTGTTGCTGACCGCGCGCTGGGTGGCTGCCGATCTGTACCTGCGGGAGATCGAAGGGTTGATCACCGCATTGTCGATGAGCGAAGCCAGTGAGGAACTGCTGCGCCTGACCGGTGATTCGGCCGAGCCATACCGGGTCCTGCTCAAGCCCCTGCGTCAACGGCTGCGGGCGACCCGGGAGTGGGCGCGAGCGGCCATCGAGCATGGCCAGCCGGCTCCGGCGGAAGTGCTGCAGGACTGCGCCGAGCTGCGTCGGCCGCTGGAACTCTGCTACCGCTCGTTGCATGCCCGCGGGATGGGCATGATCGCCGATGGCGCGCTGCTTGACTGCCTGCGGCGACTGGCGGTGTTCGGGCTGTTCCTGGTACGGCTGGACATTCGCCAGGACGCGGCACGGCATGCCGCAGCGCTGGCGGAAATCACCGATTACCTCGGGCTGGGCGACTATCAGGCGTGGGACGAGCAGCGGCGACTGGACTGGCTGCAGCTTGAACTGGGCAATCGCCGCCCGCTGCTGCCGGCGCATTATCATCCGTCGGCCGATACCGCCGAGGTGCTCGCCACCTGCGCGGTGATCGCCGAGGCGCCAGCGGCGTCACTTGGCTCCTATGTCATTTCCATGGCCCATGCGGCCTCCGATGTACTCGCCGTGCAGTTGCTGCTCAAGGAAGCCGGCCTGCAGCGACCGATGCGTGTGGTGCCGCTGTTCGAAACCCTGGATGACCTGAACAACGCCGCTCCGATCATCGACCGCCTGCTCGCGCTGCCCGGGTATCGCCAGCGTCTGCATGGCCCGCAGGAGGTGATGATCGGCTACTCCGACTCGGCCAAGGATGCTGGCACTACTGCCGCCGCCTGGGCCCAGTACCGCGCTCAGGAACGGCTAGTGGACGTATGCCGGGAGCACGACGTCGAACTGTTGCTGTTCCATGGCCGCGGCGGCACCGTGGGGCGCGGCGGTGGCCCGGCGCATGCGGCGATCCTGTCGCAGCCGCCGGGCTCGGTAGTCGGGCGCTTCCGTACCACCGAACAGGGCGAAATGATTCGCTTCAAATTCGGGCTGCCGGACATCGCCGAGCAGAACCTCAATCTGTACCTCGCCGCGGTGCTCGAGGCGACTCTGTTGCCGCCGCCGATGCCCGAGGCCGACTGGCGTGAGACCATGGATCGCCTGTCCGCCGAAGGGGTGGCGGCCTATCGTGGCGTGGTACGCGAGCATCCGCTGTTCGTCGATTACTTCCGCCAGGCTACACCCGAACTGGAACTGGGCCGTTTGCCGTTGGGTAGTCGTCCCTCCAAACGTCGCGAGGGTGGGGTGGAAAGCCTGCGGGCGATTCCCTGGATTTTCGCCTGGACGCAAACGCGGCTGATGCTGCCCGCCTGGCTTGGGTGGGAGCAGGCGCTGCAGAGCGCACTGACGCGCGGGGAGGGCGAGCGGCTGGCCGAAATGCGTGCGCGATGGCCGTTCTTCACTACGCGCATCGACATGCTGGAAATGGTGCTGGCCAAGGCCGATGCCGATATCGCAAGGCGTTACGATGAGCGCCTGGTGCAGCCGGAACTGCTTTCCCTTGGTAGCGATTTGCGTGACCGATTGTCGCAGGTGGTCGGCGCTGTGCTGAGCGTGACCGGCCAGGCCGATCTGCTCGACCACAGCCCGAAGACCCAGGAGGCGTTCAGTCTGCGCAACACCTATCTTGATCCGTTGCACCTGCTGCAGATAGAACTGCTGGCTCGCTCAAGGCAGCAGCAGAACCCGGCAGACAGCCCGCTCGAGCAGGCGCTGCTGGTCAGTGTGGCGGGTATCGCGGCGGGCTTGCGCAACACGGGCTGAAGTGGCGGTTCCCGGCGCTCAACGGCTGCGCGATGCGTAGTCGTTGAGCGCAACTCGCGTCGAATCGCGACATTTATGCGGGTCGATAGACGCTTTCGGGACGGCTTGTGCCGCCTCGGTGCGCTGTGTATCGTGTTCAACCTTTTGTCGCATGGCGGCAAACCAGAATTTTTGATTCGTCAGCGAAGAGCCACTCCGGCCCGCTGGCAGGATCGCCCCCTTCTAAGAAACTCGAGGACTCATCATGCGTGTGATTCTGCTGGGAGCGCCCGGTGCCGGAAAAGGTACCCAGGCTGGCTTCATTACCAAAAAATTCGGTATTCCGCAGATCTCCACGGGCGACATGCTGCGTGCCGCAGTCAAGGCGGGCACCGAGCTGGGCCTCAAGGCCAAGAGCGTGATGGATGCCGGTGGCCTGGTTTCCGATGATCTGATCATCAATCTGGTCAAAGAGCGCATCGCGCAGCCGGATTGCGCCAATGGCTTCCTCTTCGACGGCTTCCCGCGCACTATTCCGCAGGCCGAAGCTTTGAAGGAAGCAGGCGTGCGCATCGACAACGTTATCGAGATCGCCGTGGACGACGAGGAGATCGTCGGCCGCATCGCGGGTCGCCGTGTGCATCCGGCTTCCGGCCGCGTCTATCACACCGAGCACAACCCGCCGAAGGTTGCTGGCAAGGACGACGAAACCGGCGATGAGCTGATCCAGCGCGAAGACGACAAGGAAGAGACCGTGCGTCATCGCCTGTCCGTCTACCATGCGCAGACCAAGCCGCTGGTGGACTTCTACCAGAGCCTGGCAGCCGCGGAAGGCACGCCGAAGTACAGCTGCATCGAAGGTGTCGGTTCTGTGGACGAGATTACGGCCAAGGTGTTCGCTGCACTGAGCTGATCGACGCTGCCTGGCACGAGCGATAGAAATGCCCGTATCGAAAGATACGGGCATTTTTTTGCCCAGAGATCAGGGCAGGCGCGAAAGAACCCGCTCCGCGAATACGTTAGAATCGGCGCCTTTTTACCGACCGGACCGACCCGATGACCACTCTGCTGGCCCTGGATACTGCCACCGAAGCCTGCTCAGTCGCGCTGTTGCACGACGGCAAGGTGCTGAGTCACTACGAGGTGATTCCGCGCCTGCATGCCCAGCGGCTGCTGCCGATGGTGCAGACGCTGCTCGGCGAGGCCGGGGTTGCGCTGTCCGCGGTGGATGCCATCGCTTTCGGGCGGGGGCCAGGTGCCTTTACCGGCGTGCGGATTGCCATCGGTGTGGTGCAGGGCCTGGCGTTCGCGTTGCAGCGGCCGGTGCTGCCGGTTTCGACCCTCGCGACCATTGCCCAACGGGCCTGGCGTGAGCACGGCGCCGCGCAGGTCGCGGCGGCCATCGATGCGCGCATGGACGAAGTCTACTGGGGCTGTTATCGCGAGCAGGCCGGGGAGATGCAGCTGGTCGGCAGCGAGGCCGTGCTGCCGCCCGAGCAGGCGGTGCTGCCGCGCGATGCAGGTGAGGACTGGTTCGGCGCCGGTACCGGCTGGGGTTACGCCGAGCGGATAACCGCGGCCGTACGTGCGCACGACGCCGGGATGCTGCCACATGCCGAAGATCTGCTGAGTCTGGCTAGTTTCGCCTGGCGCCGAGGCGAGGCGCTGGAGGCCGATCAGGCCCAGCCGGTCTACCTGCGGGACAATGTTGCGACGCCCAAAGGGATCAAATGACGAGGAACGTTGCCAAACTCCTGGCTGCCCGTTAGAGTCGCCGGGCCTCTGATCGAGTCCAATGATGCGCGTCGAAAGCTCCTTTCCCGTTCCCTATTCAACGGATCGTTCTGCCCGTACCGGCAGGGCGGCGGATAGCTATGGGGAAACGCAGCGGGTCGCGCAGGCGCAGCGCGGGGTCGACAGCCGCTCCGGTCAGGATTACCAGCCCCAGGCCGATCGTCCGCAGCAGCGGGTCCATTCCAGCGCGCTGGTCGAACGCTACTCCGCATTCCGCTATGACGAGCCGCAGCCCGAGCGCCCACTGACCAGTCGCGTGGCCCAGGCGCTGGCCAGCTACGCCAGCACCGCCAGCATGAGCGTCGAGTTCGACGGCGCAGAGGTGCTCGGGCTCGACCTCTACGCCTGAGGCGGTTCGATCTGCCAGAGCTTCCCTATTACATCGGTTGTCCCTCTTGGAACGAGAGTGCCTGGCTCGGCTCGTTGTACCCGACGGCTACGCCGGCTACCGATTTCCTTGCCGCCTACTGTTCCACGTTCAATACAGTCGAGGGCAATACCACGCTGTACGCCTGGCCATCGGAGCAGAAGGTCCAGCGCTGGGCCGGCGAGATGCCCGAGGGCTTCCGCTTCTGTGCCAAATTTCCCCGCGATGTCAGCCAGGCCGGCGATCTGCGTGCGGCGCTGGAGCAGGCGCATGCCTTCCAGCGGCTGTTGCTGCCATTGGGGCGAAGGGTAACGCCGTTCTGGCTGCAACTGCCCGCCAGCGTTGGGCCATCCAGATTCAGCGAGCTTGCGGCGTTCATCGATGGCTTCGACGCAGCGCTGGCGATCGAGGTGCGGCATCCCGGATTCCTCGACCGAGGGGATGGCGAGCGCGTGTTGAACCGATTGCTGCGTGATCGCGGCATTGAGCGCATCTGCCTAGATACCCGCGCGGTGTTCAGCTGCCACTCTCGCGACCCCGCCGTGTTGCATGCGCAGAGCAAGAAGCCGCGTCTGCCGGTACGCCCGGTGGCATTCAGCGATTCGCCGCAGGTGCGCTTCGTCGGTCACCCCGAGCTGGAGGCGAACGACGCATTCATGGCGCCCTGGCTGGACAAGGTGGCTGGTTGGATCGAGGCCGGCAAGACGCCGCACGTCTATCTGCATACCCCCGACAATCATCGTGCGCCCGAGCTGGCGATGCGTTTTCACGGTTTGCTGAGCGAGCGCTTGCCCGGCCTGCCGGCCCTGCCTGCATTGCACCCTGCGCCGCAGATGTCCTTGCTGACGGATTGAGCCAGCGATCTCGACCAGTTTTGTAAAACATCCCTCTCAACTTCGCGCGTTGGCTGTTGCCCATAAGGAATGACCTTTGGCCGTTTCTTTCTTCTCCTGTTGTTGCTGCTTGCCGGCTTCGCCCTGGCGGTGCGGCAGGACCTGATCGACATCCCGCCGCGATGGAACCCCTGGGCGCCGCTGGACATCCGTGAGCCGCCGAACCTGTTGACGCCACTCAAGCTACGGCGCCTGCAGCAGGACCGAACGCTCTGCGAACAGGCGCTCGCCACGGCGCCGCTGCGTTATTCAGCCGTGCCGGACAGCACGCCGGAGCCCGGCTGTCCGGTCGAGAACAGCGTTCGGGTGCAGGGCTCGGACGTGCGGTTCAACGGGCCTTTTCTCGCCACCTGTCCGCTGGCGGCGGCTTATGCGATGTTCGAGCTGCACGGGCTTCAGCCGGCGGCCCAGGCAGTATTCGAGCAGCCGGTGGTGCGCATTGATCACTTCGGCAGCTTTGCCTGTCGCAACATCGCCCGCAGCAACCGCCGCAGCCAGCACGCCAGCGCCAATGCGCTGGATATGGCGGGCTTTCACCTTGAGGATGGCACCCGCATCACCGTGGCTCGGGACTGGCAGGGCGAGGGCGACAAGGCGCGTTTCCTGCGGCTGGTTCGCGATGCGGCCTGCGATGCGTTCAACGTGACGCTCGGGCCGGAATACAACGCGGCCCACCACGACCACTTTCACGTCGACATGGGTGGCTTCGGCATGTGCCGCTGAACGCTCGCGCGCAGCCTGGAATGCTCTGGCACAATGCGCGGCTTTCCATCACCGCTGGATGCCCAATGTCCGCACGCAACCCTGTGGTTCGAGTCGAACCGCTGACTCCTCAGTTCGCCGCTGCCGCCCATCAATGGGCGCAGCGTCTCGACTTGCCGGAAATTCAGGACGCGGCCGAATTCGCTTTGCAGATTGGCGCGGACGGCTTGCAGCTGCAGTTGCTCGAGGCGCAGGCACCGGGGCCGGTACGGGTGGATTTCGTCGAGGGGGCCGCAGCGCACCGGCGTCAGTTCGGTGGTGGCAGTGGGCAGATGATCGCCAAGGCCGTGGGCATCCAGCCCGGTATCCGGCCACGGGTGCTGGATGCTACAGCGGGGCTCGGGCGCGATGCCTTTGTGCTGGCGACGCTGGGCTGTGAAGTGAGCCTGATCGAACGCCAGCCGCTGATTGCCGCGCTGCTGGAGGATGGTCTGGGTCGCGCGTCTGGGGACGCCGAGGTGGGGGCGATCGCCGCGCGGATGACCCTGCTCAAGGGCAATGCCATCGAGCTGATGACGCAGTGGCAGGGCGAGGCGCCGCAGGTCATCTACCTCGACCCGATGTTTCCCCATCGCGACAAGAGTGCGCTGGTGAAGAAGGAGATGCGCCTGTTTCGGCCGTTCGTCGGCGACGATATGGACGCGCCGGCGCTGCTGGCCGCGGCACTGGAGCTGGCCAGCCATCGTGTGGTGGTCAAGCGTCCGCGCAAGGCGCCGGCAATCGAAGGCGCCAAGCCCGGCTACAGTCTGGAAGGAAAATCCAGCCGCTACGATATCTATCCGAAGAAGAAGCTTCAGGGCTGATTCCGCAGTCCGCGAACCTTTCGCTTGCTCAGTTCAGCGGCGGTAGGCGCGCAGAAATACACTCACCGCGTCCCGCACGTGCAGGTTGCCTTCCTCATCGGTTGGCGCTTCGGCATAGCCGACCAGCAGGCGGAAATGCTGGGCACCCTTGATCAGCGAGCAGAAATGCTCGGCGGCGCGCAGTGGGTCGTCGATCTCCAACAAGCCCAGCGCGTCGGCCCTGCTGAACAGCTGTTGCAGATCGCACAGTAGCTGTTGCGGGCCGGCATCGAAGAACATCTTCACCAGCCCCGGATTCTGCGTCGCCATTGCCACCATCACCCGATGCAGGCCGATGGACTCGGGGCTGTTGACCAGTTCATTGAAGGCGCCGCCAATCGCCAGCAGCAGCTCTTCGATATCGCAATCTTCCTCCACCTGAAACAGCCGCCTCGGCAAGCGTGTCTCGCAGGTGGTCTTCACGGCTGCGCTGAATAGCGCTTCCTTGTCCTTGAAATGGCTGTACAGCGTGAGCTTGGAAACGCCAGCTTCGGCGGCGATGGCCTCCATGCTGCTGCCTTCGTAGCCGTTGCCGAGGAACAACACCTGCGCGGCAGTGAGGATCGCCTCGCGCTTGGCGGGGTCCTTCGGGCGACCGGGGCCAGGCGATACGGAATGGATTTCTGTCATGGGCGTTTTAATAGTGGACTGGCTGGTACGGTATTTTTACTATACCGCGCAGTATAAGTATTCCAATCCGCTTCGCGACAGAGAGACTTCATCGTGTTCCGACATGCCTTGTCCCTTGCCTCTATGTTCGGTTGTGCACTTGTTCTAGTCGCCTGCGGCAATGGCGAGCCGCCGCAGCAACTGCCTCGTCCGGTCATGGTGGTGCAGCCGCAGCCGGCCAGCGAAGCACGCGAGAGCTATCCCGGCGAAGTGCACGCGCGCTACGAGCCTGAGCTGGCCTTCCGCATCGGCGGCAAGGTCGTCGAGCGGCTGGTCGAAGCGGGCGACCGCGTACGCAAGGACCAGCCCCTGGCACGTCTAGATCCGCAGGACGTGCGGCTGCAACTGGACGGCATGCGCGCGCAGGTGGCGGCCGCAGAAGCCAATCTGCGCGTTGCCAAAGCGGAACATGACCGCTACAAGGCGCTGCTCGGTCGCCAGCTGGTCAGTCAGTCGCAGTTCGATAACGCCGACAACGCCTATCGCGCCGCGGCTGCTCGTTTGCAGCAGGCGCGCGCCGAATTCGATGTGGCCAGCAATCAGGTCGATTACGCGGTACTGCGCGCCACCAGCGATGGCTTGATCGCGCAGCGCCGAGTCGAGGTGGGGCAGGTGGTCGCTGCGGGGCAGACCGCGTTCGTACTGGCAACGGATGGCGAGCGGGAAGTGGCCATCGATCTGCCGGAGCAGTCGCTGGAGCGCTACCGGGTTGGCCAGGAAGTCGAGGTCGAACTCTGGTCGCAACCGGGGCGCCACTATCTCGGCAAGATCCGCGAACTCTCGCCAGCCGCCGATGCGCAGTCGCGGACCTATTCCGCGCGCGTTGCCTTCAGCGAGCAGGAGGTGCCGGCCGAGCTGGGGCAGAGCGCGCTGGTGAGCATTCGCCGCGATGGCGAAGTGTCGCTGGCGGTGCCGCTGTCAGCTCTGAGTGCGGAAAAGGGCCGGGCGCATGTCTGGCGGCTCAGAGCCGATTCCACCGTCGAGCGGGTCGAGGTTCGGACCGGGCCCTTCGGCGAACAGCTGGTGCCAGTCCTCGAAGGGCTCGACGCCGACGACTGGATCGTCCTGGCCGGGGTGCAGATGCTCAGCGATAACCAGCCGGTTCGCCCGGTGGATCGCCACAATCGCCCCGTCGAGCTGGCCGCCCAGGAGTAATCGCGATGCGCTTCAATCTCTCCGCCTGGGCGCTGCAGAACCGGCAGATCGTCGTCTACCTGATGCTGCTGCTGGCGATCATCGGCGCGCTGTCGTACAGCAAGCTCGGCCAGAGCGAGGACCCGCCATTCACCTTCAAGGCCATGGTCATCCAGACGCAATGGCCGGGCGCTACCGCCGAGGAAGTATCGCGCCAGGTCACCGAGCGCATCGAGAAGAAGCTGATGGAAACCGGCGAGTACGAGCGCATCGTCTCGTTCTCCCGACCGGGCGAATCCAATGTCACCTTCATGGCACGCGACTCGATGCGCTCGAAGGACATTCCCGACCTCTGGTACCAGATTCGCAAGAAGATCGGCGACATCCAGCACACCTTTCCGCCGGGTGTACAGGGGCCCTTCTTCAATGACGAGTTCGGCACCACCTTCGGCAACATCTACGCCCTGACCGGCGAAGGTTTCGACTACGCGATCCTCAAGGACTACGCCGACCGCATCCAGCTGCAGCTGCAGCGGGTGAAGAACGTCGGCAAGGTCGAGCTGATCGGCCTGCAGGACGAGAAGATCTGGATCGAGCTCTCCAACGTCAAACTGGCCACGCTCGGCGTCCCGCTGGAAGCCGTGCGCCAGGCGCTGGAGGCGCAGAACGCGGTAACGGCAGCCGGTTTCGTCGAGACGATCAGCGATCGGGTGCAGCTGCGCGTCACCGGTAGTTTCGAGACGGTCAAGGAGATTCGTGATTTCCCCATCCGCGTTGCCGGCCGCACCTTCCGTATCGGCGATGTCGCCGAGGTGCATCGCGGCTTCAACGACCCGCCCGCGCCGCGCATGCGCTTCATGGGCGAGCCGGCCCTGGGTCTGGCGGTTTCGATGAAAAGCGGTGGCGACATCCTGGTGCTGGGCGAGGCACTGGAGCAGGAGTTCGCCCGCCTGCAGCAGGAGCTGCCGGCGGGGATGCAGCTGCGCAAGGTCTCGGATCAGCCCGCTGCGGTGAAGACCAGCGTCGGTGAGTTCGTCAAGGTGTTGATCGAAGCGCTGGTGATCGTATTGCTGGTGAGTTTCTTCTCGCTAGGCGTGCGTACCGGGCTGGTGGTCGCGCTGTCGATTCCGCTGGTGCTGGCGATGACTTTCGCCGCCATGAGCTATCTGGACATCGGCCTGCACAAGATCTCCCTTGGCGCCCTGGTCCTGGCTCTCGGGCTGATGGTGGACGACGCGATCATTGCGGTGGAGATGATGGCGATCAAGATGGAGCAGGGCTACGACCGCCTCAAGGCCGCCAGCTTCGCCTGGACCAGCACGGCATTCCCGATGCTGACCGGCACGCTGATCACCGCGGCGGGTTTCCTGCCGATCGCCACTGCCAATTCCAGTACCGGCGAATACACCCGTTCGATCTTCCAGGTGGTCGCCATTTCGCTCATCGCGTCCTGGATCGCCGCTGTAATGTTCGTGCCGCTGATCGGCGAAAAGCTGCTGCCGGACCTGGCCAAAAAATCGGCACACAAGCACGGCGCGAGCAGTGAAGGCCACGATCCTTACGCAACGCCGTTCTACCAGCGAGTGCGTCGCGTGGTGACCTTCTGCGTGCGCCGGCGCAAGACCGTCATCCTGCTCACCCTGGCGATCTTCGCCGCCGCGGTGGTGCTGTTCCGCCTGGTGCCGCAACAGTTCTTCCCCGCGTCCGGCCGTTTGGAGCTGATGGTCGATCTCAAACTGGCCGAAGGCGCCTCGTTGAAGGCGACCGAAGCGGAGGTGGCGCGGCTGGAACAGCTACTCAAGGAACGGGCCGGCATCGACAACTACGTGGCTTACGTCGGCACCGGCTCGCCGCGTTTCTACCTGCCGCTGGATCAGCAGCTGCCGGCGACCAGCTTCGCCCAGTTCGTCGTGCTGGCCGACAGCATCGAATCCCGCGAGGCTCTGCGCAGTTGGCTGATCGAGCGTATGCGCGAGGACTTCCCGAGCCTGCGTGGTCGCGTGACGCGACTGGAGAATGGCCCGCCGGTGGGCTATCCGGTGCAGTTCCGTGTCACCGGCGAGCATATCGACGTGGTGCGTGGGCTGGCTCGTCAGGTCGCTGCCAAGGTCAACGAGAACCCGCACGTGGCCAACGTCCATCTGGACTGGCAGGAGCCGAGCAAGATGGTCCGGCTCAACGTCGATCAGGATCGTGCCCGGGCGTTGGGCGTGACCACCGCCGAGCTGTCCGGCTTCCTGCGGCGCACCTTCACCGGCAGCAGCGTCAGCCAGTTCCGCGAGGACAACGAGCTGATCGAGATCCTCCTGCGCGGCACCGAGCGCGAGCGGCTTGAGCTGTCGATGCTGCCGAGCCTGGCTATCCCAACCGAGAGCGGGCGCAGCGTGCCTCTGTCGCAAGTGGCGACGCTTGAGTACGGCTTCGAGGAGGGCGTGATCTGGCACCGCAACCGCCTGCCGACGGTCACCGTGCGCGCCGATGTGTACGGAGAGCAGCAGCCGGCGGCACTGGTGCGTGAGATCGAGCCGACCCTGGCCGACATCCGGGATCAGTTGCCCGGCGGCTATCTGCTCGAGGTCGGCGGAACGGTGGAGGACTCCGAGCGCGGCCAGCGTTCGGTGAATGCCGGCATGCCGCTGTTCGTCATCGTCGTGCTGACCCTGTTGATGGCGCAGCTCAAGAGTTTCTCGCGCTCGGCCATGGTGTTCCTCACCGCGCCGCTGGGCATCATCGGTGTTGCACTGTTCCTGCTGCTGTTCGGGCAGCCGTTCGGCTTTGTGGCGATGCTCGGCACCATCGCGCTGTCGGGGATGATCATGCGTAACTCGGTGATTCTGGTGGATCAGATCGAGCAGGACATCGGTGCCGGTCAGGCGCGCTTCACCGCCATCGTCGATGCCACGGTGCGCCGCTTCCGGCCCATCGTGCTGACTGCGCTGGCATCGGTGCTGGCAATGATTCCGTTGTCGCGCAGTATCTTCTTCGGGCCAATGGCGGTGGCGATCATGGGTGGCCTGATCGTCGCCACGGCGCTGACGCTGCTGTTCCTGCCAGCCCTGTATGCCGCCTGGTTCAAGGTCCGGGAAGACGAAGCCGGCACCCTCTGAACGGCAAGAGGGCGCGCCCGCTGCGGCGCGCCTAGATGCCGGCGGCCTCGAGCAGTCGTTCGGCGGCGACTTTCGCGTCCCGCGCCTGCTCGCCCGGCCCTTCGATATGCGCCATGCTCAGCGCGCCTTCGAGCAGATACTGCAGTTGGCGCGCCAGCTGCATCGGCTGTGGCGCATCCAGGCGTTCCAGCAGCTCGCGAAGGTAGGCCAGCAGTTCTGCCTTGTAGGCGGAGGAGCGGCGGTGAATCGGGTGGTCGCGGTCGTGATATTCGGCCGCTGCGTTGATGAACAGGCAGCCGCAGAAGGCGTCGTTGCCGTGAATCATTCCGTGCAATCCATCGAAAATTCCCAGTAGCGCCTCACGCGGCGGCAGTCTGGTGGCACGCTCGCGCAGGCGCGTCAGCATCAGCTCGTGGCGCGCTTCCAGCACGGCCAGGATCAGCTCGTCCTTGGACTTGAAGTGCTTGTACAGCGTCATCTTGGCCACGCCGGATTCGGCCAGGATGCGATCGATGCCGGTGGCGTGATAACCCTCGCGATAGAACAGACTCTCTGCGGTGTTGAGCAACTGGTCGCGCTTGTTCGATGCCATGGATACCTCCTGTGGTTCGACATTATGCGGGAGCGCTCGCGGCTTGCTCCAGTTGGGGTAGATTTGCGTTGGTGCTTGAAGTGTACAGACAGGTCTGTCTATTATCCAGTCGCAGCCAATCACGAGGGCAACACCATGAAGCTTTACGACCTGACCCTATCCGGCAATTGCCACAAGGTTCGTCTGTTTCTCAGCCTGATCGGCCAGCCGGTGGAGCTGGTGCCGGTGAATCTGCTTGCGGGCGAGCACAAGCAGCCGGCGTTCCGTGAAATCAATCCGCGCGGACAGATTCCGGTGCTCGAGGACGGCGACTTTCGACTTGGCGATTCCCAGGCAATCCTGGTCTATCTGGCCCAGCGCTATGCCAATGAGTGGTATCCGCAGGACGCCGAAACCCAGGGCCACATCGCCAACTGGCTGAGTTTTGCCGCCAACGAGGTGCAGCATGGCCCGGCCACCGTGCGTCTGGGCAAGCTCTTCGGCCGGCCGATCGACGAGCCGCTGGCGCAGGCACGTGCCGCCAGCGCCCTGCGTACGCTCGAGCGGCACCTTGCGCAGCACGCCTGGCTGGCGCAGACCAGCGAACCGACCATCGCCGACATCGCCGTCTACCCCAACGTCGCGCTGGGCGGAGACGGCGGGCTCGATCTGGCTGCCTATCCGGCGCTGCAGGCCTGGTTCGCCCGCGTCCGCGCGCTGCCGGGTTATGTCGGCATGCCGGGGTTGTGACGCCATGAACGTGCAGAATGGTCGGATGCCCGGCGAGCTGGACCGGCACCTGGGCCGACGGATCGGAACATCGCTGCTGCTGGTGATCGGGCTGGCAGTCTCCCTGTTTGGCTTCGTCGAAGATGCTTCGGCTGCGCAAGGGTTGCGCTTCAGCCTGGTGAAGACGGCGCAGAGCGACAGTGGCGACTTCCTGCTGGGACGGAACGGTTGGCAGGAGGCGCCGCCCACGCAGCACATCGCGATTCTGATCGAGCATCGCGGCAGCCGCTTGCTGTTTGGAACCGGGCTCGGTCGACAGATCGACGCGCAGCTGGACGCCGAGGTGCCTTGGCGAATCAAGCGCTACGCGGACGTGCGCCCGGTGCGCGATCAGCTGGAGGGGGACGGACTGGCGATTGATCGTATCGTGCTGGGTTGCGTGCGCTGGGAGCACGCTTCGGGGCTGGTCGACTATCCCGAGGTACCGGTATTGGCCAGCGCGGATAGCCTGGGCTATCTGGAGGCTGCCACGCCGCCAGCGGTGTTGCCCAGCCAGTTTCGCCACCCGGTCCGCTGGCAGTCGCTGGAGTTCCAGGCGAGCCCCTATCGGGAGCACCGTCGCAGCCTGGATCTGTTCGGCGATGGCCAGGTCGTGCTGGTGCCGCTGGATGGCCATGGGGCGGTCGGTCTGTTCCTCACGCTTGCCGATGGCCGCCGCTTCTTCTTTCGCGGCGACCGACTGGAACGGGACGCCGGCGATGTGCCAGAGGACGTTATCGCGCTGCAGGATGCCAACACCCAGGCTTCGCTCGGCTACTATCCGCGCTGGGTGGAGGGAGCCGGACAATAAAAAAACAGCGCGGCCGCTGCGGATTTGGGCGATGCTTAGGGCATGGGAACGAGCGATCAGCCGCGCGACGGCGCCGCCCCGATCGCCAGGCCCGTGCCCAATGGCCGAAGTAGGTCTGCCGCTGTGAAGACGGATAGCTACGCGCCTCTGGCGAGTGTCATCGATTTGTTGCTGGATGCCATCTGCGTGGTCGATGCGCAGGGCAACTTCGTCTACGTCAGCGCCGCCTGCGAGCGCATCTTCGGCTACACCCCGCAGGAGATGCTCGGCAAGCGGATGATCGAGATGGTCTATCCCGAAGACCGTGCCCGGACGCTGGCCGCCGCCAAGGAAGTCATGGCTGATCAGCCGCTGCTGCACTTCGAGAACCGTTACGTGCGCAAGGACGGCGGTGTGGTGCACATCATGTGGTCGGCCTGCTGGTCGACCGATAACAAGCTGCGCATCGGCGTGGCGCGCGACATCACCCAGCGCAAGCAGTCCGAAGCGATGCAGGCGGCGCTCTATTCGATCTCCGAGGCGGCGCACGGGGCCAAGGACCTCGCAGCGCTGTATCAGCAGATCCATCTGACCATCGCCCAGCTCCTGCCGGTGGACGATTTCATCGTGGCCATCCGCAATGCTGCCAGCGGCGAGCTGAGTTATCCCTACCAGGCGCTGGCGCTCGATTCGGCCGGGCTGCCAGCGGAACCTGCGGCGTCCCTGTGTTTCTCCGTTCTGCATGGCGCGCAGCCGTTGCGCTTCAATGCGGACTCGATGCCAGCGCTGGCGCTTCCGCTCGGTGATGGGGATACCCATGCCTGGTGGCTGGGGGTGCCGCTCAGTTCGAGCGAGGGGGTGATCGGCGTGCTGTTGCTCAAGAGCACGGCCGCGCCCTACACCGAGAAGGATCAGGAGCTGCTGCAGTTCGTCTCGGTGCAGGTGGTCACGGCAATCGAGCGCAAGCAGCTGTATGCACGCCTGCACCGGATGGCGCAGTACGACGAACTCACCGGCCTGCCGAATCGCGCCTGTTTTCGCGATCGCCTGGACACGGCCTTGGCGCGGGTGCGGCGCAATGGCGGACGCGTCGCCTTGCTCTACGTGGATCTGGATCGCTTCAAGCAGGTCAACGATACCTACGGACACAGCGGTGGCGACCAGCTGCTGCGCGCAGTGGCCGATCGCCTCACGCACTGCGTGCGCGACACCGATACCGTGGCGCGGCTGGGTGGCGATGAGTTCGTGGTGCTGCTGGAAAGCATCGCCGAGGCAGAGGATGCCCGCCGCGTCGTCGACAAGATCCGCGCGGCCTTCGAGCAGCCGATGCAGATTGCCGAGCACAGCCTCGCAATCGGCTTGAGCATTGGCACCGCGCTCTATCCCGAGGACGGTGATGTGGAGGCCCAGCTGCTCAAGCAGGCCGATGAACGCATGTACTTGATGAAGGCCCGAGGCGGACAGCCACAAGACTGCGACTGAACATCTCGGCACCGTGCCTCAGAACGACTTCAGCATCCTGCCCAGCAACTCCATCGCCTGCTCGCTGCGGGCGTCCCATGGATGGCCGTGATTCAGCCGCGCGCAGTTGCGAAAGCGCTGGGTCGCCGAAAAGATCGGCCCTGGCGCCAGGCTGATGCCTTGGGCCAGCGCCAGTTGCAGCAGCTGCAGCGAATCCACCTGCTCGGGAAATTCGAACCACAGAAAGTAGCCGCCGCTGGGCCGGGTGACTCGCGTGCTCGCTGGGAAATGGCGGGCCGCGGAGGCGAGCATCGCGCCCTGCTGCATCTCCAGCGCATGGCGCAGCTTGCGCAAGTGACGGTCGTAGCCGCCGTGCTGCAGGTAATCGGCAATGGCGGCCTGCGCCGGCACTGACGGCGAGATGGTGGTCATCAGCTTGAGCCGGGCGATCTGCTCGGCATAGCGACCGCCGGCAACCCAGCCGACGCGGTAACCGGGCGCGAGACTCTTGGAGAACGAGCCGCAGTGCATCACCAGACCTTCGCGGTCATGGCTTTTCACCGGCTTGGGCGGCTCGCGGGTGAAGTACAGCTCGGCGTAGACGTCGTCCTCGATCAGCGGCACCTGATGGCGCTGCAACAGCTCATAGAGCTGCTGCTTCTTCGCCTCGCCCATGCTCGCGCCCAGCGGGTTCTGCAGGCTGCTCATGAACCAGCAGGCCTTGATCGGCAAGTGCGCGAGGCGATCGGCGAGGATGTCGAGGTCGATGCCTTCGCGCGGGTGCACCGGAATCTCCACCGCCTTGAGCTTGAGCCGTTCCAGTACCTGCAGCGTGGCGTAGAACGCTGGCGCCTCGATGGCCACCAGGTCGCCCGGTTCGGTCACCACCTGCAGGCAGAGGTTCAGAGCCTCCATCGCACCGGTGGTGATCACCAGTTCGTCCATCGGCAGCATCACACCGCTGACCATGTAGCGCAGGGCGATCTGCCGGCGCAGGTCCGGGTTGCCGGCGGTCATCTCGGCAATCACCTCGCGTGCCGGCATGTCGCGCACGCTCTGTGCCATCGAGCGCGCCAGGCGCTGCAGGGGAAACAGCTCGGGACTGGGAAAGGCAGAACCGAAGGGCACCGTGGCCGGGTCGCGCAGCGAGGCGAGCACCGAGAACACCAGCTCGCTGACGCCGACATCGGTGGTTTCCGCCGGGCGCAGGCTGATGTCCGGTTCGTGCAACGGGCGCTTGGCATGTTCGCGGACGAAATAGCCCGAACGCGCCCGCGCCTGGATCAGCCCGCGGTCTTCCAGCAGGTAGTAGGCCTGGAACACGGTGGACGGGCTGACGCCGTAGGTGCGGCTGGCGTGGCGCACCGAGGGCACCTTTTCTCCCGGCGCGAGCACGCCACTGCGGATCAGTTCGGCAATCTCGTCGGCGAATTTCTCGTAACGCTTCATCGTGTCCGGGCCGTGGCGGTTGGGCATGGCCAGTCTACTGGCGTAGCGCCGCGATGGGGGCGACGAAGGTGCTCGGTGTACTCACCCGGCTGCTCGGCTCGGCCAGGTCGCTGACCTCGAAGCGCAGCTCGCGGCTGAAGTCGCGGGCGTTGTCGAGCAGCGCAACGCTGACCGGCAGGTCGGCGATCTCGCCCGGGGCCAGGGCGATCTCCCGCGGTCCCTGCAGTGCGAACGGCCCGCCTTCCAGTCCGAGCGCGTAGCGGCGCGGTTGCTGGGTCTTGTTGATCAGCTTGAGGCGGTACATGTTTTCGATCTGCCCCTGCATGTTCTCGCGGTACAGGGTGCGGTCGCGGGTGACGTCCAGCTGCAGCTGCGGCCGCGCGTCCAGTGCCCAGATGAAGGCGGCGATCATCGCCGTCATCGCCACGGCATATCCGATCAGGCGCGGCCGCAAGAGGCGGGTAGCGCCGCCTTTGAGCGCGCGCTCGGAGGTGTAGCGCAGCAGGCCGCGGTCGTAGCCCATCCGGTCCATGACGCTGTCGCAGACGTCGATGCAGGCACCGCAGCTGATGCAGTCCAGCTGCAGGCCGTCGCGGATGTCGATGCCGGTGGGGCAGACCTGCACGCACAGCGTGCAGTCGACGCAGTCACCGAGGCCCTGCGCGCGCGGGTCGCTGCCCTTGCGTCGCGCGCCGCGGTTCTCGCCACGGGCTGTGTCGTAGGAGACGAGTAGGGTATCGGCGTCGAACATCACGCTCTGGAAGCGCGAGTAGGGGCACATGTGCAGGCACACCTGTTCGCGCAGCCAGCCGGCGTTGATGTAGGTCGCAGCAGTGAAGAACAGCAGCCAGAAACCGGTGGTCGCGCCGAGCTCGAAGCGGGCGAGGTCGGCCACCAGTTCGCGTACCGGGGTGAAATAGCCGACGAAGGCCAGCGCCGTGGCCAGGCTGATGGCCAGCCACAGCGTGTGCTTGGCGGCACGGCGCAGCAGTTTGGCGGGCGACCAGGGCGCGGCGTCGAGCTTGATGCGCTGCAGGCGATCACCCTCGGTGATCTTTTCCACCCACATGAACATCCAGGTCCAGGTGCTCTGCGGGCAGGCGTAGCCGCACCAGATGCGCCCGGCCAGCACGGTGATGAAGAACAGGCCGAACGCGGCGATGATCAGAATCGCCGAGAGCAGGATGAAATCCTGCGGCCAGAACGTGGCGCCGAAGATATGGAACTGCTGCCGGTCCAGATCCCACAGCACCGCCTGGCGCCCGTTCCAGTTCAGCCAGACGGTGCCGAAGTAGAGCAGCATCAGCAGCGCGCCACCCAACAGGCGCAGGTTGCGGAAGCGGCCGCTGAAACTGCGCGTATGAATGGGCCCGCCGCTCTGCGCGGGCGTCAGGCGGATCGGTTGGCTGGGATCAACGGTTTCGATGATCTGCGCGGGTATGCGGTCGGTCATTAGGCTTCGCCCCATAGGCATTTCAGGCGAAGCGGATGATCCCTGCCGGTGGTGCTGCATAACAGACTCAGATGAACAGCCAAAATACAGATCAGATGAGCATCGGTTGCCTGTCCTGCAACGTCTTCGGACAATGGGTTGACCTGTATCAGTGGAACGTTTCGGGATCGGCTGATCTGCTTTTTTAGTGCCAATCTGCATCTGTTGCGCCGCTGCCAACAAAGCCATAGTCGAAACCTTTTGCCACGCACTGAGGAGCTGTCGTCATGATTTCTGACCTGCCGCCAATGGAGCACCGTCGATGATTCTCAAGGGCCTGACCTGGCTGGTGCTGCTGCAACTGTTCGGCAACCTGATCAATCTGGTGCTGCTGCCGGCATTGCCTGGGCCGATCATCGGCATGCTGTTGCTGTTCGGCCTCCTGTTGCTGCGCCGCAGCATTCCCGAGTCGCTGGAGAAGACCGCGGCGCTGCTGCTGCAATACCTGCCGCTGCTGCTCATCGTGCCCGCCGCCGGAATCATGACCAGCGGCGCCGCGCTGCTGGATGACCTGCCTGCCATCGCCGCCGGGCTGGTGCTGTCGTTGCTGATCACCGTGCCGTTCTGCGGCTGGCTGATGCAGCGACTGATTCGCCGGCTCGACCTCAAGCGGGAGGATCAGGCATGACGGTTCTCGACTGGCGCACGGCCTGGGCGGCCGTTGTGGTGCACCCGCTCTTCGCCGTGGCGCTGACGCTGATCGCTTTCCAACTCGCGCTGATGCTCTATCGGCGTAGCGGCTGGTTGGTTCTGCAGCCGGTGATGATCGGCATGCTGCTGGTAGTCGGCACGCTCACCCTGGTGGATTTGGACTACGCGCGCTACCGCGAGGGCGCCGCGTTGATCGCCATGTTGCTGGGGCCTGCAACCGTGGCGCTGGCGGTGCCGCTGCATCGTCACCTCAAGCGGATTCAGCAATTGTTCTGGCCGATCGTCATTACCCTGGCTGTGGGCGGCGTGCTCAGCGTGGTGCTGACGCTGGTGATCGCCTGGGCGCTGGGCGCGCAGCTGCCGGTGCTGATGAGCCTGGCGCCGAAGTCGGCGACCATGCCCATCGCCATGCTGGTGGCCGAGCAGCTCGGCGGGCTGGCCTCGCTGGCGGCGGTGTTCGTCATGCTCACCGGCGTTATCGGCACCGCGTTGGGGCCGCTGTTGCTGCGCTGGGCCGGTGTCGAGCATCCCGCCGCGCGGGGCCTCAGCTATGGCATCAACGCGCATGCCATCGGTACGGCGAGGGCGTTGGAAGAGGGTGACGAATGCGGCGCTTTCGCCGCGCTGGGCATGAGTCTGCTGGGCATCCTGATCGCGCTGCTGCTGCCCTTTGCCCTGGGCTGATGCGCGGCGCTGCCGCAAGTAGGTGAACCGGACGGATTCCGGGCCCTTCAGCCTTCACGCACCACTGGCTAGCACCCCGTCAGCCCGGTTAGAGTAGGCGGCGGTCGCTTGACCGTGCACAGGGTGCAAACATGAAATTGCGGATGTTCCAGGTAGATGCCTTCACTGCCGAGCGCTTCAGGGGCAATCCCGCGGCAGTGATACCCCTGCAAACCTGGCTGTCGGACGAGCTGATGCAAGCCATCGCCGCCGAAAACAACCTTTCTGAAACGGCCTTTTTCGTACGCGAAGCGGACGGGGCGTTTCACATTCGCTGGTTTTCGCCACTGACTGAAATCGACTTCTGCGGCCATGCCACGCTGGCCAGCGCCTTTGTGCTGCTGGAAGCGGGCCTGGCTCAGGCACCGCTGACCTTCCGCGCTGCCGCCGTGGGTGACCTGGCGGTGCAGCGACGGGCTGATGGCATGCTGGAAATGAGCTTTCCCAACCGCGCGCCGGAACCAGTTGCCGAACCGCCGGCGGCATTGTTGCAGGGGCTTGGGTGCGAGCCGGAAGCGGTGCTGCGCAGCTCGCAGGCGTGGTTCGCCGTCTACCGTGACGAGCGCGAGGTCAGGGCGCTGGCTCCCGATCTGGATGCGCTGCGTACGCTGGCCCCACTGGACGTGGTGGTGACCGCCGCAGGCAGCGAGCAGGATTTCGTCTCGCGCTACTTCTGGCCAGCCAACGGCGGCGACGAGGACCCGGTTACCGGCTCCATCCATGCCGGGCTCGCTCCCTACTGGGCCGCGCGGCTTGGGCGCAACGAACTGGTGGCGCTGCAGGCTTCGAAACGTAGCGGCATCCTGCACTGCCGGGTCGAGGCGGATCGTGTGATGGTGGCCGGGCAGGCCGTGCTTTATCTCGACGGCACCATCGAACTTTAAAAATAGTCTTCAACCCATTGCGATCGGCTTTCACAGGCGGCGCGATGGGTGTGTCTGTGTGTGGCTGATCGGTTCAACGAATGGGGTTGCGGAACGTGATGATGAAAAGGCTGTTGCCGTTTGTCCTGCTTGCCAGCGCGATGGGCTCGTTCCCCTGTGCGGCACAGCCCGCGTTGCCGCTGGATGACCGGCAGGCGCTGATCGAAACCCTGCTCGAGCGCATGACCCTGGCGGAGAAGATCGGCCAGTTGCGCCTGATCAGCATCGGTGGCGACATGCCGCGCGAGCGGATCGTCGAGGAGATCGCTGCCGGACGCATTGGCGCCACCTTCAATTCGGTCACCCGCGCCGACAACCGCCCCATGCAGGATGCTGCGCTGCGCAGTCGCCTGGGCGTTCCGATCTTTTTCGCCTACGACGTCATTCACGGCCACCGCACCATCTTCCCGATCAGCCTGGCGCTGGCGTCGAGCTGGGATCTCGAGGCCATCGCCCTGAGCGGCCGCGTGTCGGCCATAGAGGCCAGCGCCGACGGCCTGGACCTGACTTTTGCGCCGATGGTCGACATCACCCGTGATCCGCGCTGGGGCCGAACCTCCGAAGGCTTCGGCGAAGATCCCTACCTGGTCTCGCAGATCGCCGGCACGCTGGTGCATGCCTATCAGGGTGAGCGCCTGAGCGCCGTGGACAGCGTGATGGCCAGCGTCAAGCACTTCGCCCTGTACGGCGCGGTGGAAGGGGGCCGCGACTACAACGTGGTCGACATGAGCCCGCAGCGTATGCATCAGGATTATCTGCCGCCATACCGTGCCGCGGTGGACGCCGGCGCAGGCGGCGTGATGATCGCGCTGAACACCGTCAACGGCATGCCGGCCAGCGCCAACCGCTGGCTGTTGCGCGACCTGCTGCGCGACGACTGGGGCTTCCGTGGGCTGAACATCAGCGACCACGGCGCCATTGACGAACTGCTGCGCCACGGCGTGGCTCGCGACGGGCGCGAGGCTGCGCGCCTGGCGATCGAGGCGGGTATCGATCTGAGCATGCATGACTCGCTTTATCTGCAGGAACTGCCGGGGCTGGTCGAGCGCGGTGAGGTGCCGATAGAGCTGATCGACCAGGCCGTGGGGCGTGTGCTCGGTGCCAAGTACGACCTCGGCCTGTTCCATGATCCTTATCGGCGTATCGGCAAGGCGGCGGACGATCCCGTCGAGGTCAATGCCGAAAGCCGCCTGCATCGCCAGGCGGCAAGGCAAGTGGCGCGCGACTCGCTGGTCCTGCTGGAGAACCGTCAGCAGACGCTGCCACTGGGCAAGGACGCGACCATCGCGCTGGTCGGCCCGCTGGCCGATTCCCACGTTGACATGCTCGGCAGCTGGTCGGCGGCCGGTGTGGCGGCACAGACGGTGACGCTGCGTCAGGGACTCGAGGCAGCAATGGGCGATTCCGGCCGGGTCATCCATGCCCGTGGCGCGAACGTCACAGACGATCCGCGACTGATCGAGTACCTGAACTTTCTCAACTGGGATCGCCCGGAAGTGACGCAGGACCCGCGCCCGCCGCAGGCGATGATCGACGAGGCCGTGCGTGCCGCGCGCGAGGCTGACGTGATCGTTGCTGCGGTGGGCGAGTCACGTGGCATGTCCCACGAATCCTCTAGCCGTACCAGTCTCACGCTGCCGGCCAGCCAGCAGGCACTGCTCGAAGCGCTGGCTGCCACCGGCAAACCGCTGGTGGTGGTTTTGATGAATGGCCGGCCGCTGCAACTGGGCTGGGTCAAGGACAACGCGGATGCCGTGCTGGAAACCTGGTTCGCCGGCACCGAGGGCGGGCACGCGATTGCCGAGGTGCTGCTCGGTGCGCACAACCCGTCCGGCAAACTGCCGATCTCCTTTCCGCGCTCGGTTGGCCAGATTCCGACCTACTACAACCACCCGCGACTCGGCCGACCCTACGTCGAGGGTCGCCCTGGCAACTACACCTCGCAGTATTTCGAAGAACCCAACGGTGCGCTGTACCCGTTCGGTTATGGCCTGAGCTACACCGAGTTCGAGCTGGCGAAGCCGCAGCTTTCACGACATCAGCTGAAACGCGGCCAGATTCTGGAGGTCAGCGTAACGGTAAAGAACACTGGCGCACGCGCCGGCGCGACGGTAGTGCAGCTGTATCTGCAGGATCTGGTCGGCTCTAGCGTACGTCCGATCAAGGAACTCAAGCGCTTCGAAAAGCTCATGTTAGAGCCAGGCGAGTCGCGGGTAGTGCGCTTTGAACTGGGCGAGGACGATCTGAAGTTTCCTGACGCGCGACTCAACTACGTGGCCGAGCCCGGCGAGTTCGAAGTCCAGTTGGGGCTCGACTCGCGGTCGGTGCAAAGCGTGCGATTCGAGTTGTTGTAAGACTTTTTTCTGTATGGCGATCTGCATCCAGCCCACGACCGCAGCCGCGCTGTAGAGCAAAGCGGCGGAATACGTGGGTTGTAGGCGATCAGAAACAGCGAAGCAGAGCGAACTCTGCACAAACGTGTAATTCGGAGGCGGTGTGTTACGCATTTTTCAATGGAACACGGGGAATCAGCCGGCGCGCATGCTGGCCGGTCTGGCGGGTGGCCTGTGCATGCTGATGGCCGGCAATGCGTTGGCGTTCAGCCTCGACGATGTGGCCAAGCGGGCTCAGGAACTGGCTGCCAGCGGTTACGAGGAGCCGGTGAGCAACCTGCCCGACGAATTCCGCAAGATGGCATTCGCCGACTACCAGCGCGTGCGCTTCAACCCGGAGCATGCCTACTGGAAGGACGTCGAAACCCCGTTCCATCTGCAGTTCTATCACCAGGGCATGCACTTCGACACGCCGGTGCGCATCAATGAAATCACCGCGACGAAAGTGCGCGAGATTCGCTACGACCCGTCGATGTTCGAGTTCGGCGGTGTCGACATCGACCCGGCCTCGCTGGAGGGGCTGGGCTTCGCCGGCTTCAAGGTGCTCTATCCGCTGAACAAGAAGGACAAGCAGGACGAGGTGATGACCCTGCTCGGCGCCAGCTACTTCCGCATCATCGGCAAGGGCCAGTGGTACGGGCTCTCCGCGCGCGGGCTGGCGGTCGACACGGCACTGCCAGTGGGCGAGGAGTTCCCGCGGTTCCGCGAATTCTGGGTCGAGCGGCCGCAGGCTGATCGGCGCAACCTGGTGATCTACGCGCTGCTCGATTCGCCGCGCGCCACCGGCGCCTATCGCATGGTGCTGACGCCGGGCAAGGACAGCACGCTGGACGTGCAGGCCAAGGTGTTTCTCCGCGAGCAGGTCGGCAAGCTCGGGATTGCGCCGCTGACCAGCATGTTCCTGTTCGGCGCCAACCAGCCGAGCAATGTCACCAACTTCCGTCCGCAGCTGCATGACTCCGAGGGTCTGGCGATCCATGCCGGCAGTGGCGAATGGATCTGGCGCCCGCTGAACAATCCGAAGCGGCTGGCCGTGAGTGCGTTCAGCGTGGAGAACCCGCGCGGCTTCGGGCTGATGCAGCGGACCCGCGACTTCAACCGGTACGAAGACCTGGACGACCGCTACGAGCTGCGCCCGAGCGGCTGGGTGGAAACCCGTGGCGACTGGGGCAAGGGCCATGTCGAGCTGGTCGAGATCCCGACGCCTGACGAGACCAATGACAACATCGTCGCCTTCTGGTCGCCGGAAAAGCAGCCGGAGCCCGGCCAGTCGCTGGATCTGGAATACCGCCTGCACTTCTCCATGGACGAACCGAGCCTGCACGATCCTGAGCTGGCGTGGGTGCAGCAGACCCGTATCTCCACCGGCGACGTCAAGCAGGCCAACCTGATCCGCCAGCCTGACGGCAGCACGGCGCTGGTCGTGGACTTCGTCGGGCCGGTGCTGGAGAAGCTCGCCGAGGATGCGCCGGTCAGCACGCGCGTCAGCGTCGATGACAATGCCGAGCTGGTGGAAAACAACCTGCGCTACAACACCGTCACCAAGGGCTGGCGCCTGACGCTGCGCGTGAAGGTGCGCGACCCGGCGCGCCCGGTCGAGATGCGTGCAGCGCTGGTCGACGGCGACAAGACCCTTTCCGAAACCTGGACCTACCAGATTCCTCCCCATGAATGAGCAGCATGCAGTGAATGGCCTGACGCAAAGCTATTGCGACGGCCTGGCGTTGAACGAAACCGAGGACCCGGCCAGATACCGGCAGGCGGCCGAGCGGGGCGGCCTGTTCGCGCTGCATGATGAACTGTCTGCCGAGACCAGCGCGCAGCGCAGCCCGTCGCGGCGTCTGCTCGATTCGGTGATTGCGCGACTGCGGCTGGGCTGGGGCGATCTGTTCGACCGCGCCGGCGTGATCGCCGAGGATCACCAGGGGCGCGCCTATGTGCAGTCGACCCCGCCGATCGTGCGCACGCGCATGGTGCCGGAGCCCTGGCATACCAATATCCTGCGCCGTGGCTGGCGCCGGATGCTGGGTCGCACGCCGCCGCGGCGTCACTTCGAGCCCAGTCCGCAGCCGCTCGACGAGGCGCGCTGGCGTCGGGTCGCGGCCCTGCGCCGTGCGGCGCTGCTGTTGCTGATGCTCGGGCAGACGGCATTCGCCACCTGGCAGATGAAGGCGGTGCTGCCGTATCAGGGCTGGTTCCTGGTCGACATGCAGGAAGTGTTCGTCCAGCCGCTGTCCGAATCGGCCCGGCAGATCCTTCCCTATGTGGTGCAGACGAGCATCCTGCTGCTCTTCGCACTGCTGTTCTGCTGGGTCTCGGTGGGCTTCTGGACCGCGCTGATGGGCTTCTTCCAGCTACTTCGCGGCAAGGACCGTTACAGCATCTCGGCCAGCAGCCCCGGCACCGAACCGATACCGGCCGAGGCGCGTACGGCGCTGGTGATGCCGATTGCCAACGAGGACGTGCCGCGTGTGTTCGCCGGCCTGCGCGCGACTTACGAGTCGCTCAAGGCAACCGGTGAACTCGAGCATTTCGACATCTTCGTGCTCAGCGACAGCAACGACCCGGACACCTGTGTTGCCGAGCAGAAGGCCTGGGTCGAGTTGTGCCGCGCGGTGGATGGCTTCGGCCACATCTTCTACCGTCGCCGCCGTCGTCGGGTGAAGCGCAAGAGCGGCAACATCGATGACTTCTGTCGTCGCTGGGGCAGCAGCTACCGCTACATGGTGGTGCTGGACGCCGACAGCGTGATGAGTGGCGAATGTCTGACCAGCCTGGTCCGACTGATGGAGGCCAACCCCAACGCCGGCATCATCCAGACCGCGCCCAAGGCGTCGGGCATGGACACGCTCTATGCGCGGCTGCAGCAGTTCGCCACGCGGGTCTACGGCCCGCTGTTCACCGCCGGGCTCAACTTCTGGCAGCTGGGTGAATCGCACTACTGGGGCCACAACGCGATCATTCGCGTGAAGCCGTTCATCGACCACTGCGCGTTGGCGCCGTTGCCCGGCACCGGCTCGTTCGCCGGGGCGATCCTCTCCCACGACTTCGTCGAAGCCGCGCTGATGCGCCGTGCCGGCTGGGGCGTGTGGATCGCCTACGACCTGCCGGGCAGTTACGAGGAGCTGCCGCCGAACCTGCTCGACGAACTCAAGCGCGATCGTCGCTGGTGCCATGGCAACCTGATGAACTTCCGTCTGTTCATGGTGCGCGGTGTACACACGGTGCATCGCCTGGTGTTCCTTACCGGGGTGATGTCCTACCTGTCGGCGCCGCTGTGGTTCCTCTTCCTGCTGCTGTCCACCGGCCTGCTGGCGATCCATACGCTGATGGAGCCGGAGTACTTCCTGCAGCCGAACCAGCTCTACCCGCTGTGGCCGCGCTGGCACCCGCAGGAAGCCATCGCGCTGTTCTCGGCGACCATGACGCTGTTGTTCCTGCCCAAGCTGCTCAGTGTGCTGCTGGTCTGCATCCAGGGCGCCCAGGCTTACGGCGGGCGGCTGCGGGTGGTGCTGTCGATGCTGATCGAAACGCTGTTCTCGGTGCTGCTGGCGCCGGTGCGCATGCTCTTTCACAGCGTGTTCGTCACCGCCGCGTTCCTCGGCTGGTCGGTGCAGTGGAAATCGCCGCAGCGCGGCGACGACGCCACCCCCTGGGGCGAAGCGCTGCGCCGGCACGGCTCGCAGATTGTCATCGGTGTGCTCTGGACGGCCTTGGTCGCCTGGCTGGATGCAGCCTTTCTCTGGTGGCTGGCGCCGATCGTGGTGTCGCTGATCCTGTCGGCGCCGGTCTCGGTGATCACCAGCCGAACCGGTCTAGGCCTGGCTGCGCGGCGCAGCAAGCTGTTCCTGATCCCGGAGGAATACGCACCGCCCACCGAGCTGGCCAATACCGACCTGTACCAGCAGCAGAACCAGGCGGTTGCCTTGCGCCATGGCTTCCTCGTGGCGGTGGTCGATCCGCTGTACAACGCGCTGGTCTGTGCCATGGCGCGCGCCCGGCATGCCAGGGTGGTCACCGGCGCCGAGCGTTTGCGCGAGCAGCGCCTCGGTCAGGTGCTGGAGGTCGGCCCGGACGGCGCGGATGCCGAGGCGGCGCGCTGGCGCCTGCTGAACGATCCGGATGGCATGGCGCTGTTGCACCGTCACGCCTGGGAAGATCCGGCCGGGGCCGTCTGGTTGGCGCGCTATCGGGAGCAGTATCCCCACGGTGTGGCGCGTCCGGACCTCGCCAGCGAGGCCTGATACGCGCGACTTTCTGGCGGTCCGCAGGGGTCGTCAGAGAGGCTGATCAGTCGTCTCGGGTCAGCACTTCGAGTAGCTCGATCTCGAAGTGCAGATCCGAATTGGGCGGAATATGCGCGCCGACCTGGCGCTCGCCATAGCCCAGCTGCGCCGGCACGAACAGCCGGCGCTTGCCGCCGACCCGCATGCCCATCAGCCCGATGTCCCAACCCTTGATCACCCGACCGGTGCCGATCACGCATTGGAAGGGTTTGCCGCGCTCGTAGGAGCTGTCGAACAGCGTGCCGTCGCTCAGCGTGCCGCGGTATTGGGTGGTGATCAGCGCACCCTTGACCACCGCTTTGCCATCGCCGAGCTGAATGTCTTCGACCAGCAATTCATCGTTCATTCATGCGCTTCCTGAAAGCTGAAAGAGGGGAGCGCTTTGTGGCAGGTAAATGCGCTACGGGCAAGAGACTGGTCGCTACGCCAGATCGCCGAAGCCAGTTCGTCTGCATACGTATCGATTTCATCGATGGTTATTGGCTGAAAATTGCAAACAATATTGATCTGATTGAATGGATCATCTCCCTCATTGGCCGGATTCGTCCCGGTGCCCCGATCTGCGGAGAACGAGATGATCGAACTACGTCCATATGCCCAGCTTGGCCATGCGCAGCACGGCTGGCTGAACGCGCGTCACCACTTTTCCTTTGCTGGTTATCACGACGTCGAGCGCATGCGCTGGGGCCGCCTGCGCGTATGGAACGACGACAGCATCGCACCGCAATCGGGCTTCGAACCGCACTCGCACCGGGACATGGAAATCATCACCTACGTCCGCCAGGGCGCCATCACCCATGAAGACAGCCTCGGCAACCGCGGCCGTACCGTCGCTGGCGATGTGCAGGTGATGAGCGCCGGCACCGGCATCGTGCACAGCGAGTACAACCTGGAGGATGTGGAAGCGCGCATTTTCCAGATATGGATTCACCCGCAGCAGACCGGACTGCCGCCGGCCTGGGGCACTCGCCAGTTCCCCACCGGGGAGCGTGCCGGCGCCTTCGTCACGCTCGCCAGTGGCCTGTCCGGCGATGACGAGGCGCTGCCGATTCGTGCTGAAGCCAGGCTGGCAGCGGCTACGCTTGCAGCAGGGCAGAGCGCCGACTACGAAATTGGCGCCGGGCACCGGGTGTATCTGGTGCCGGCCAGCGGCCAGATCGAGATCAACGGCCTTGCGGTCGCCGCCGGCGATGGCGTGGCCGTGCGTGATGAGACACGGCTGAGCATCAGGGCCGTGGCAGACAGCGAAGTTGTCCTGGTCGAGTCGCTCTGACGCCTGCTGTCGGAACGACCCGTCTGGCGCGCTATCCCATCCACAACTTTATTCAGACTCACCCACCGAAAGAGGAAAGCAAGATGGCGAAGATTCTCGTGCTCTATCACTCCATGTACGGCCATATCGAAACGATGGCCAATGCCGTCGCCGAAGGCGCGCGCCGCGTGCCGGGCGTGGAGGTGACGATCAAGCGCGTGCCGGAAACCATGCCGGAAGACGCCTTCCGCAACGCCGGCGGCAAGGTCGATCAGCCAGCCGATATCGCCGATCCGAACGAGCTGCCGGACTACGACGGAATCATCTTTGGCACCCCGACCCGCTTCGGCAACATGTCCGGGCAGATGCGCAACTTCCTCGACCGCACCGGCGGCCTTTGGGCCAAGGGCGCGCTGCACGGCAAGGTCGCCAGCGTGTTCGCCTCGACCGGCACCGGCGGCGGTCAGGAGATGACCATCACCTCGACCTGGACCACCCTGGCGCACCACGGCATGGTCATCGTGCCGACCGGTTATGGCATCAGCGAGTTCTTCGACATCTCCGAAACCAACGGTGGCACGCCCTATGGCGCCACAACCATCGCCGGTGGCGACGGCTCGCGTCAGCCTTCGGAGAAGGAACTGTCCATCGCGCGCTACCAGGGCGAGCACGTGGCGAAGATCACCAGCAAGCTCAAGGGCTGACGAACGACGCAGTACCTACGCTGGGACCAGCCCTGGTCCCAGCAACAGTCCATACATCAGTTCGTCGACGAAGCCGTCGTCGCTGCTGCGCTTGTAGGCGGCGCGCTGCGTGCCTTCGTAGCCGAAACCGAAGCGCTCGTAGAAAGCAATCGCCCGCGGGTTGTCCGCCTCCACCGTCAATTCCACACGACGAATGCCGCTGGCGGCCAGCTTGTCGACGGCTTCCTGCATCATCCGCTGCGCCAGGCCGCTGCCCCTGACCTCGGGCGCGACGGCCAGGGTGCCGAGGTAGGCCACATGGGCGGCACGGCCCAGATGGCGCTGCACCTTGTAGAAGCCCTGCACCATGCCGTCGTCTTCGAAGACATAGAAGCCGGCGCTTTCGAACAGCGGCTCGAAAACCTTGCCGAAGTGCTCGCGCGGCATGGGATCGAAGCCCAGGTAGGGCACCACGTCCGGGTGCATGTAGATGTCATAGACCCGTTGCTGATCGGCGGGCGTGGCAAGGCGGCGCATGGGGTTCTCCAGTTGGGGGCGGCTCCAGCATAGCCGGGTCCCGGAAGAAACTGCGCTGCGTCAGTCATCGCTCGCCGATTGAGGTGATAATGGCCACCGCTCATCTTCCGCCTCAGCCAAGGACATCGCCCCGTGGTGCTATTCGAGATCGTTCAGCTCAGCCCCGAAACCTATCGCCAGCAGACCCGGCGCAGCACGCTGATCGTCGCCGCGACCTTTGCCGTCCTCGCCATGGGCTTGTCGACCCTGGCCGTGGCGCTGTTCGGTGAGCCTGGTGGCGACAACCTGCGGCTGAATATCGTTGGGGTGGCCGTCGGGCTGGCGCTGACGATCGGAATCGTCAGGTGGCTGTACTGGCAGCAGCCGTGGATGGCGGCGGCGGTGTACGGCTGGCAGCTCAAGCGCAGCCTGATGCGTGTGACCAATATGATGCACCAGGTCAAGGCAGGCGTAAGTGCGGGCGATCCGGATGCGATGAACCTGCTGCGCTTCTATCACCTGGGGCTGACGCAGATGCATCGGCTCGATGGCAACTCCAGCGGCCTCAGCGATTCGGTTGCCGAGATTGATCGTCACCGCGAGGCGATGGAGGCGCGGAACATGGACACCGACCAGCCACGCCTGGAGTCGGGTTGGCTGGAGCGAGTCGGACAGATCGAGGCGAAGCGCTGAAGCGAACAGCTTGAAGGACGATTGCGCCGTTCATGGCGCAGCGCATCAATGCACGTGGCGGCTGCCGTCCGGGTGGTGGTGTACGTCGGCTTCCGGTACTGCTTCTGATTGCGCCGGCGCATGGCCGTCGTGTGCGCCCTGATGATGGTCTGCGCCTGCCGGCTGCTGATCGGCGGCAGGAGCGGGATGCTGGCCGCTGTGATCGTGCATGTCCGATTCACCGCCACCATGCTGGTGGCCGTCACTAGAGTCCACCAGCGTCTGGTATTCCAGCGGGGTGAGTGAGGGCAGTTGTTCGACGAAGGCGACCAGCGACCAGATGTAGCGGTCGTCCATGAACTTGCCCCACGCCGGCATGCCGGTGGACTTGAGTCCATGCTTGATGACCCAGAAAGTCGCGGCCGGGTCGTTGTCGCGGGAGTCCTCGGCAAGCGTTGGGGGCGCGGGGTAGAGGCCCTGGCTCAGTTCGGTCGGCTCGACGCCGGGCGCCAGGTGGCAACCGACGCACATGGCCGCGTAGTTGCCCGCCCCGGAACGAATCTGCTCCGCAGACCCCAGCGTCGGCACTTCGAGGTCGCGGGCGCGCACGGCCACGGCGCGTTCACGGGTGGTCTCCAGCACGGCTTGCAGTGGCGCGCTGTGCGGGGCGTCCGCGCCGACATCGATGATGCCGGAATACACCACCAGCGCGCCGCCGATTGCAACCAGCAGGGTGCTCAGTGCCAGTGTCGCCACGACAGTCTTCATACGTGGGGCCTCAGAACCAGAAGCGAATACCGGCTACCAGCTTCGCCTCGCTGACGTCTTCGTCATCGGCACGCAGCAGGTCAGCGGTATTGCCGTAGGCACGGCCCCAGCTGACGCCGACATAAGGCGCGAACTGACGACTTATCTCGTAACGCAGGCGCAGACCGACACTGGCGTCGCTGAGACCGGAGCCGACGCCGCGCGCCTCGTCGTTGCGCCCGTGCAGGTTCACCTCCGCGGTGGGTTGCAGCACCCAGCGCTGGGTCAGCAGGATGTCGTATTCAGCCTCCAGGCGCAGCGCGCTCTGGCCGCCCTCGCCAAGGAAAGCCGTGGCTTCGGTTTCCAGACCGAACAGCGGCATGCCCTGCACGCCAAAGGCGGCCCAGGTCTGTGGCGAACCAGGCTTGAAGTCCTGGCGCACGCCGGCGACGGTTTCCCACCAGGGGCCGATGGTGTGGCTCCAGAGCAGCTGAAGTTCGGCCTCCTCGGTGCGGCCATTGGTGCGCTCACCCTCGGAGCGGAAGGCGAGGCGGTCGATGTCGCCGCCATACCAGCCGGAAATGTCCCAGGCCAGCGTGCTGCCTTCATCTGCGTCCTGCCATTCCAGCTGATCGGCAAGGAACAGAAAATTGCTGCCGCCCTGGTGCATAGAATGAGGCGGCAGGTCGGGAAATGCCGCGGCGCGGTCAGCATCGCTGATCGTAGGGATTGGCGTGCGCGGCTCCTGTCCAGTGCCAACGCCGGTGACCGGTGGGTGAGCCATTGAACTGTGATCCATGCTGCTGTGATCGCGATGATCCATGCCGCCTTGGTTCATGGGCTCATGGTTCATCTGGCTGTGATCCATCTGCCCAGGATCCACCTGGCGCTGGTCCGCTGGCGCAGCGTGCCCGGCGTGTCCGGAATGATCCATGGCCTGCTGCGCCTGGCTCGCCGTCGCAGCCAGTGCGAGGGCGATGGCGACCGGCAGTGTCTTAATGATCATGCGGCTTGCCTTGTTCGGGGCCCTTTGGCAGGTCCTTCTGCATCTTTCCGTTGCCCATGCTGCCGTGATTCATGTGGTCGGAACCCATATGCTGGTCGTGCATGTCCTGCATCTTGTCGTGGTCCATGCCCTGCATCATGTCGCCCTGCTTTTGTCCGGGCTTGGGCTGGCTGGCCTGCGGCGCGGCCTGTTCGGCTGGCGCGTTGGCGGGATGATGACCATCGTGCTCACTCTGCGCGTAGGCAGTGTTGAGGCCGAACGTTGCGGCCAGGCCGAAGGCGAGCAGGGCGGTGCGCTTGATTGTTTTCATGGTTTTCTCCGTCATTCTTCTACGCGGACTTCGCGGAACATCCCGAGGTCCATGTGCATCAGCATGTGGCAGTGATAGGCCCAGCGACCGAGGGCGTCGGCGGTGACGCGATAGCTGCGTTTCGAACCCGGTGGCATGTCGATGGTGTGCTTGCGTACCTGGAAATTGCCGTGTTCGTCCTCCAGATCGCTCCACAGCCCGTGCAGGTGGATGGGGTGGTGCATCATGGTGTCGTTGACCAGGACGAAGCGCACCCGCTCGCCGTACTTGAGGCGGATTGGCTCGGCGTCGGCGAAGGGGATGCCGTCGAACGACCAGGCGAAGCGTTCCATATGGCCGGTCAGGTGCAGTTCGATGGTGCGCGTCGGCTCACGGCCGTCCGGATCGGCGAAGGTGCTGTGCAGGTCGGCATAGGTCAGCACGCGCCGGCCGTTATCGCGCAGGCCGATGCCGGGATCGTCCAGCTTGGGCACCGGCATCATGGTCTGCATGTCCACCAGCGGGTTGTCGGTTTCGCTGGCCGGATGCGTCTGCATGCCGCCGCCGGACGAGCCGTGGCCCATGGTGGCGTGGTCCATCTGGCCATTCGTCTCATTCTGATTCATCGCGCCGTGATTCATGTCGCCATGCCCGGCGTGAGGATCGTCGCTCGGCGCAGGCGCAGCAGCCTGACCATGGGCTGAATGATCGCCGTGGCCCATGTCCTCCATAGTCAGTTCGGGGCGCGGATCGGGCTTGGGCACCGGCGCCTGCAGGCCATCGCGCACGGCCAGGGTGCCGCGGGCATAGCCGCTGCGGTCCATGGGCTGGGCGAACAGGGTGTAGGCGTTCTGGCTGCCGTCCGGCTCGACGATCACATCGAGGGTTTCCGCCACCGCCAGGCGCACTTCGTCCACCTGCACCGGTTTGACGTTCTGCCCGTCGGCGGCGACCACGGTGAGCTTGAGACCGGGGATGCGGAAGTCGAAATAACTCATCGCCGAGCCGTTGATCAGGCGCAGGCGGATGCGCTCGCCTGGCTGGAAGAGGCCGGTCCAGTTGCCGTCCGGCGCCTGGCCGTTGAGCAGGTAGGTGTAGGTGGCACCGCTGATGTCGGCGAGATCGGTCGGCGACATGTTCATCTTCGCCCAGGCCCAGCGCTCGCTGACGGTGTCACTCCAGCCGTTGTCGGCGACATCGTCGATGAAGTCGCCAAGCGTGCGGCGGCCCCGGTTGTAGTAGTCCGAGCGCTTCTTCAGCTTGGCCAGCACCCGTGCCGGGCTTTCGTCGGTCCAGTCGGAGAGGAACACCACATAGTCGCGATCGTAGCTGAAAGGCTCCGGCTCCTTGGGATCGATGATCAGCGCGCCATAGACGCCCAGCTGTTCCTGAAAACCGGAGTGGCTGTGGTACCAGTAGGTGCCGCTCTGGACGACCTTGAAGCGGTATTCGTACATGCCATCCGGCGCGATGCCGGCGAAGCTGAAGCCGGGTACGCCGTCCATGTTGGCCGGCAGCAGGATGCCGTGCCAATGGATGGAGGTGTCGTGGGGCAGCCGGTTGCGCACGCGCAGGGTCACTGTGTCGCCCTCGCGCCAGCGCAGCAGCGGACCGGGAATGCTGCCGTTGATGGCCATGGCAGTGCGGCGCTTGCCGGTAAAATCCACCGTCATGGAATCAATGGTGAGTTCGAACTCGGTGCCGCTGAGCACCGTCGGCTGCCCCGCGCTGGTCAGCGCCCAGACGGGCTGTTGCCACAGCCCGAGGCCAGCGACGGCGCCGCCGGCAGCCAGGCTTTTGACGAAGGTGCGCCGAGAACTGGTCAATTGCATGCGGGTCCTGTTCGGTCGATCGAATTGTTGGTTTGCCGCCGCGCAGGCGCGACGTTGCAACGCTTGTGACAAGCACCATAGCGCGGTGCATCTGTCAGCGACCTGAAGCGAAAATTACGATTTTGTCAGCTGGCAGCGTGGCCAGCCCCAATCGGGCTGGCCCTGCCGGAGATGCCGAACGGCATCGCGTGTCCTGATGGCAGCGCGGCTTAGCGAACCGGCTGCGCGCCAAGATAGTCGCCGAGCACCAGATCGCGGCCCTTGGTGGTCAGGCCGATCACCTGGTACTGCTGGTGCGGCTGGCCATAATCCATGCCCGGCGAGCCCGCCGGCATGCCCGGTACGGCAACACCGGCGAGATCGTCGCGCTTCTGCAGCTCATGAATCGCCGCAACCGGAACGTGGCCTTCGACGAACTTGCCGTCAATCACACCGGTGTGGCATGAGCCCAGGCGAGGCGCGACACCCAGCTTCTGCTTGACCGCCGACATATTGCTTTCGACGTGATCGCGCACCTCGAAACCGTTGGCCTCCAGGTACTTGATCCAGTCCTTGCAGCAGCCGCAGTTGGCATCGCGGTGCACATCGATGACATCCGCGGCGTGGGCCATGCCGGACATCAGCAGAGCGGCGAGTGCGGTGAGGTAGAGTTTCATGGGCTTCTCCAGAGCGATGTTCAGTTGCAGCCGCAACCGCATCCGGTTTTGCGGGGCGTCGGGGCAGGCGAGTCGGTGGTGACCTCGGCAGGGTAACCGGCTTCGTCGAGTGCGGCGATCAGCTCCGCGCTATCGGCCGTGCCGTCTATCCGGGCGAGCCCGGCGGCCAGATCGACCTCGACGCGCTCGACACCCGCCAAGGGCTGTAGTGCCGCGGTTACATGCCGGACGCACGCGCCGCAGGTCATGCCGGATACCTTGAGTTGAATGCTGGTCATGGGATGGTCCTCGGTTAGCCAGTTTTGGTAGCACTGGCTTGATGCTCAACCTTGACGCGATGGCAAGGTCAAGCCTCATTTTTCTGAGTACCACGCTAACTCCGGCGGCCTGACAAGAGGCTGATCGGAAGATTACTTTTTTGTCAGCTTCGTGGCGTCCCAGCTGCGGGCGCTGCCACACTTGCGGCGTCGCCACCGAAGGAACTCGCCGCCATGAAATTGCTGGTCGCCGAAGACGAACCGAAAACCGGCATGTATCTACAGCAGGGCCTGAGCGAGGCCGGCTTCACCGTCGACCGCGTCACCAGCGGCACCGACGCGCTGCAGCATGTGCTGAGTACGCCCTATGACCTGCTGATTCTCGACGTGATGATGCCGGGCCTGGATGGCTGGGAAGTGTTGCGCCTGGTGCGGGCGTCGGGCAACGAGGTGCCGGTGCTGTTTCTGACCGCGCGCGATCGCGTCGAGGATCGCGTCAAGGGGCTGGAGCTGGGCGCCGACGATTATCTGGTCAAGCCGTTCGCGTTCTCCGAACTGCTGGCGCGCGTGCGCACCCTGCTGCGACGAGGCAGCGCGGCGGCCTTGCAGACCCAGTTGAAGATCGCGGATCTGGAGGTCGATCTGCTCAAGCGCCGCGCGGTGCGGGCTGGCCAGCGTATCGACCTGACTGCCAAGGAATTCGCACTGCTGGAACTGCTCCTGCGCCGGCGCGGCGAGGTGCTGCCCAAGTCGCTGATCGCTTCCCAGGTCTGGGACATGAATTTCGACAGCGACACCAATGTCATCGAGGTGGCGATCCGTCGCTTGCGGGTGAAGATCGACGATGGCTTCGAGCCCAAGCTGATCCACACCGCACGGGGCATGGGTTACATGCTCGACGAGCCGGACGCGCCATGAAGCGGCTGTCGCTGACCGCGCGGCTGAGCCTGATGTTCATGCTCGCGGTGACCGGCGTGCTGGCGGCGGCCGGCTATTTCTTCAGCCAGCTCAGTGAGCATCACTTCGACGAACTGGACCGCCATACGCTGCACGAAAAGCTCGAGGCAAGCCGACGCCTGCTAGGGGAGCTGGACGACCTGCAGAACTTCGAGCGCGTTCGCCCACAGCTGCAGGCGCTGCTCGGCGGGCACAGCGAGATGCGCGGTTTCATTTTCGATGAACGCGGTGCACAGCTGTTTCCTCAGCCGGGCGTTGACGAAGCGGAACCGCCGCTACTCGAGCTGATCGGCCGGGAAGCGGGAGAGCTGACACTAGACGGCCACGTCTGGCGTGGCGAGGCCGGGCATGTCGCGATCGGCGCGCAGCGGCTGACCTTGCTGATCCTGCTCGATGTCACCGCGCACAAGGCTTTCTTCCATACGTTCAGCGGCTGGCTATGGTCGGCGCTGGTGCTCTGCGCCTTGCTCAGCGGGCTGCTCGGCTGGCTGCTGGTGCGCAGCGGCTTGCGACCCTTGCGCGAGGTGACCCAGGTGGCCGCCTCCGTCTCGGCCAAGTCGCTGCGCGAGCGCATCCCCGACGAGTCGACACCGGCCGAGCTGCAGCAGCTGGTGCAGGCGTTCAACGCCATGCTGGCGCGACTGGAGGACGCCTTCGTGCGGTTGTCGAACTTCTCCGCCGACATCGCCCACGAGCTGCGCACGCCGCTGAGCAACCTGATGACCCACACCGAGGTGGCGCTGACCCGCGCGCGCACGCTGGATCAGTACCAGGACAACCTGCATTCGAATCTGGAGGAGTTGCAGCGCATGTCGCGGATGATCGACGACATGCTGTTCCTCGCCAAGGCAGATAACGGGCTGATCGTGCCGGACGCCAAGCCCGTCGCGCTGGAGGCGTTGTGCGCGCAGCTGCTGGACTATTACCAGCTCTCGGCGGACGAGCGCGGGGTGCGCTTCGAGCTTTCCGGTGCCGGCACCATTCAGGGCGATCTGTTGATGCTGCGCCGGGCGCTGTCGAACCTGCTGTCCAATGCGCTGCGCTACACCCCCGACGGCGAGCTGATCCGTGTGACCATCGAGCGAGGCGCAGGTCACGTGACGCTTGAGGTGAGCAATCCTGGCGCGACCATCGCGCCTGAGCATCTGGAGCGACTGTTCGACCGCTTCTACCGGGTCGACCCGGCGCGCCGCGAAGGCAGCCCGAGCAATGCCGGCCTGGGCCTGGCGATCACCCGCTCCATCGTCCAGGCCCATCAGGGCCGAATCCACTGCAGCTCCGCGCAGGGCTGGACGACCTTCCGCCTGGAATTCCCTGGCTAAGCGCGTGCTCAGCGCTGCAGCGGCACCGTCAGTGATACGCGCAGGCCGCCGGCCTGGCTGTCGAAGGTGAGGGTGCAGTCGCAGCGTTGCGCGATCGCCTGGACAATGGCCAGGCCCAGGCCGCTGCCACTGCTGGCGGCGTGTCGCCAGAAGCGGCGGGTCAGGTGCTCGAGATGCTCGGCGGCGATGCCCGGGCCCTGGTCGCGTACTTCGAAGCGTACTCGCTCGGCTTCAGGCTGCAGGGTCAGCGTGACGGCGCTGCCCGGCGCGGTGTGGCGCTGGGCATTCTCCAGCAGGTTGCGCAGCGCGGCGATGGCCAGCACCGGCGGCATGGCCAGCGGCGTGTCGGGCAGGTCCGCCGGGACCTGCAACAGGATTGGCGCGCCGTCACCGCCACTGGCGTCCTGAATCGCCAGTCGCGCGACCTCGGCGGCCGTGCACTGCAGGCCATCGTCGAAATCCAGACTGCCTTCTACCCGGGCCAGCAACAGCAACTGCTCGAGCGTGCGTTGCAGGCGGTCGGCGCCGGCCTCGGCGTTCGCCAGCGCCTGTTCGGCGGTGGCGCCTTCGGTCATGCGTGCTACCTGCAGGTGGGTCTTGATCGCCGTCAGCGGGCTGCGCAGTTCGTGGGCGGCGTCGCCGGTCAGCCGGCGTTCGCGTTCGATGGCCTGGGCGATGCGCTGGAACAGCTGGTTCTGCGTCTGCACCAGCGGCAGCAGCTCCGGCGGCAGGCCTTCGACCGGCAAGGGTTCGAGGGAGTCGGCGCTGCGTCGAGTCAGTGCCTCGCGAATCTGCCGCACGGGCGCCAGCCCTCGGCCCAGGCCAAGCCAGAGCAGACCCAGGCTGCCGAGCAGGGCGACCGCCACCGGCAGCGCCGCCGCCAGCAACACCGAGCGTTTCAGCGCGGCACGCTCGTCCAGACGGTCGGCCGTGGTGATGCGCAGCTCGCCTTGCACCAGGGTGAAGCTGCGCCAGGGCACGCCGTCGATCAGCTGGTCGCGAAAGCCGTTCTGCTCGGCGTCCAGCTGCTGGTCTGGCGCACTGTGGCTACGCGCCAGCACCTCGCCACGCAGCGAGCTGACCTGGCAGGCCAGGCCGTTTGGGATGCCCAGTTGCTCGGCGCTCAGACGCTGCGGCGGGCCGTCGCCGGGCACCGGCTGCGGCAACTGCACCAGCAGACCGGCGACCATGCGCGCCGAGGCCGCCAGGCGCTGATCGAGCGAGAGCATCATCTGGCTGCGCAGATCGACCAGCATCCAGGTCGCAGCCAATGCCCAGAGCAGCACGAAGGCCGAGCCGAGCATCAGGGTCAGGCGCAGACGCAGGCTCATGGCGCGTCCTCGTCGCTTGCGAGGCCGAGGCGATAGCCGAGGCCTCGGACGGTTTCGACGATGCCGCTGCCGAGCTTGCGGCGCAGATGGTGGATATGCACGTTCAGCGCGTTGCTCTCGACGTCGTCGGCAAAACCGTAGACCGCGTCCTTGAGCTGCTCGCTGCTGAGCACCCGGCCCTGGTTGTTGAGCAGCGCCTGCAGCAGTGCCTGTTCGCGGCGCGACAGGTCGACGAGGCGGCCGTCCAGGCGTGCTTCGCAGCGGCTCGGGTCGTAGCTCAACCGGCCATGTTCGATGAGGTTGACGCTGCGGCCGGACATGCGCCGCATCAGCGTGTGCAGGCGCGCGGCCAGCTCGCGCAGGTCGAACGGCTTGAGCAGGTAGTCGTCGGCACCCGCCTGCAGGCCGGTGACCCGGTCGCTGACCGCATCGCGCGCGGTGAGCACCAGCACCGGTAGTTCCAGGCCCTGTTGGCGCAGGCGTCGCAGCAGGGCGATGCCGTCTTCGTCGGGCAGGCCGAGGTCGAGGATCAGCACATCGAAGTGCGCCGCACGCAGCAGGGCTTCGGCATCCGCCGCAGTCGCGGCGTGGTCGACAATCAGGCCCTGGGCATTGAGCCCGGCGACGATACCGCTGGCGATCAGCGCGTCGTCTTCGGCAAGCAGCACGTGCATGGGAGGGTCCGCAGAAAAAGCTCAAGGATGGACCTTAGCGATTAAGGCAACGTTATGCAGCCCATGCCGTGGCGTTAATCGCGCGTTAATCCCGTCACGGCATGCTGCGCGGCAGTCATTTCTCGGCCAGGACTCTCATGCGTACATTGGTGCTTCTGCTGTTTCTGTTGGCGCCCGGCCTGGCGCTGCCGGCTGGTGGGCTGTTCGGCGGCGGCTCGCAGGGGGATTTCCTGCCGGTGGAAGAGGCGTTCGCGCTGACGGTCAGCCCGCAGGAGAACGGCGCGACGCTGCTGCACTGGCGGATCGCACCGGGCTATTACCTCTATCAGCAGCGCCTGCAGTTCGACGGCCTGCCGCCGGAGCGCCAGCCGCCGCTGCCCGAGGGCGAGCCCTACAGCGACGAGTTCTTCGGCGACTCGCAGATCTACCGCGACAGCCTCGAACTGCTGATCCCGCCGGGCGCGGAGAACAGTGTGCGTCTCGGCTGGCAGGGCTGCGCCGATGCCGGGCTCTGCTATCCGCCGCAGACCCGCGAGGTGTCGTTGACTGGCAACGGCACGGCGGCAGCGCCTGGGCTGGCCGAAGATCAGGCGCTGGTCAGCGGCCTCGAAAGTCAGGCGCTGGCCTGGAGCCTGCTGGTCTTCTTCGGCCTCGGCTTGCTGCTGGCCTTCACCCCCTGTTCGCTGCCGATGCTGCCGATCCTGGCGGGCATCGTGGTCGGCAGCGGTGCCACCTCGCGCCGTGGTTTTGCCCTGGCGGCGACCTACGTAGTCAGCATGGCGCTGGTCTACGCCGGGCTCGGTGTACTGGCGGCGCTGCTCGGCGCCAACCTGCAGGCGGCGCTGCAGCAGCCGTGGCTGCTGACCAGTTTCGCCGTGCTGTTCGTGTTGCTGGCGCTGCCGATGTTCGGTTTGTTCGAGCTGCAATTGCCGGTGGCGCTGCGTGATCGCCTGCAGCGTGTCGGTGATCGCCAGCGCGGGGGCAGCCTCGCCGGGGCCGGTGCGCTGGGCGTGCTCTCCGGCCTGCTGGTCGGCCCCTGCATGACCGCGCCACTGGCCGCCGCGCTGCTGTTCATCGCACAGAGCGGCAGTGCGCTGCAGGGTGGCCTGGTGCTCTTTGCGCTGGGCCTGGGCATCGGCACGCCGTTGCTGTTGCTGGTGACGGTCGGCCAGCGTTTTCTGCCCAAGCCGGGCGCCTGGATGGATCGGGTCAAGGTGGTGTTCGGCTTTCTCTTCCTCGCGGCAGCGCTGTTCGTTGCGCGTCCGTTGCTGGCCGACTGGCTGTGGCTGGGCCTGTGGGGGGCGTTGTTGGTGGTGCTCGCCACCGCCTTGCTGCATGTGGCGCAGGCAGTGCAACGTCAGCGCGTGCTCTGTCACGCCAGCGGCATTCTGCTGGGGCTGTGGGGCGCAGCGATGCTGCTCGGTGCCGCCGGCGGAGCGGACGATCCACGTCGGCCGCTGGCGATCTATGCCGGCGGTGGAACGGGTGCCATCTCCGCCGAAGCTCACGCGCTCGGTTTCAGCGATCCGTCCGTGCTGGATCGTGAGCTGGCAGCGGCCAAAGCGCAGGGCCAGTGGGTGCTGATCGATTACTACGCCGACTGGTGCGTCTCCTGTAAGGTCATGGAGAAGGAGGTCTTCGGCAATGCCGAGGTGCAGGCGAGCCTGGACGGCGTGCGCGTGCTGCGCCCCGACGTGACCCGCAGCGATGCCGCCAGCCGCGAATTGCTGGACCGTTACCAGGTGCTCGGCCCGCCGACGCTGCTGTGGATCGGCCCGGATGGCGTCGAGCGCCGCGAACGCCGTATCACCGGCGAGGTCGGTGCCGGGGGCTTTCTGCAGAACTGGAACCAGACCCGGGAGCGAGGTTGATGCTGACTGTGAATATCGGGCCGCTGGCCCTGGCGGTGCCCCATGTATTGCTGCTGGGCAGCCTGTTGCTGGCGACCCTGACCGGCTGGTGGGTTGGCCGGCGCAGCGAGCGCAACCCGGAGCGGCAGCTGTTTCGCCTGCTGCTGGTGGCGTTGTTCGTGGCTCGCCTGGCCTTCGTGGCGATGTACTGGGCGTACTACCAGGAGGACTGGCTGAGCGTCATCGATATCCGCGACGGTGGCTTCATCGCCTGGCCCGGGCTGGTCGCCGCGTTGGCGTTGGGCATCTGGTGGGGCTGGCGCGACCGCGAACTGCGCAAGCCGCTGGGCATCGCGCTGACGGTGGGAATCCTCAGCTGGGGCTTCAGTAACCTGGCCTGGCATTCCTTCGAGCAAGGCACGCGGTTGCCGGAAATGGCCCTGCGCGACAACCAGGGGCGGCCGGTGGCGCTGGAGGATTATTCAGGTCAGCCACTGGTGATCAATCTCTGGGCGACCTGGTGCCCGCCGTGCCGACGCGAGATGCCGGTACTCGCCGACGCTCAGGCACGGGAAGGCGACACCCTGTTTCTCTTCGTCAATCAGGGCGAGGGGGAGGGGGAGATCAACCGCTTCCTGGAAACCGCAGGGCTGAGTCTCGATAACGTCCTGCTCGACAGTGGCGGGCGCCTCGGGCAGCACGTGGGCTCCACGGCGCTGCCGACCACGCTGTTCTACAACGCCGATGGCCGCCAGGTCAGCAGCCATCTCGGCGAACTCTCGCACGCCAGTCTGGCGCGCGCGCTGGAAAAACTGAAAGAGGAAGCTGAGCAGTGATTCGATTCAAGCCGTTACCCTACCTGCTGGCCGGCGTCAGCCTACTGGCCCTGCCCATGGCGCAGGCCGAGGAATTGCCGGAGGCGATCAAGGCCGTCGAGGCGCGTGGCGCCGAGGTCGTCGGCAGTTTCGCGGCACCCGGCGGGCTCAAGGGCTATGCCGCGCGTTACAACGGGCAGGGCATGGCGCTGTATCTCACCCCTGATGGCGAGCACGTGCTGATCGGTAGTCTGCTCGATGCAAAAGGCGAGGACCTGACCCGCGTGCACCTGGAGAAGCTGGTCTACGAACCGCTGGGCAAGGAAATGTGGACGCGCATGGAGAACAGCACCTGGATCGCCGACGGCAAGGCCGACGCGCCGCGAATCATCTACATGTTCAGCGACCCGAACTGTCCGTACTGCAACATGTTCTGGAAGCAGGCACGGCCCTGGGTCGAGTCCGGCAAGGTGCAGTTGCGGCACATCATGGTCGGCATGCTGCGCGCCGACAGCGCGGGCAAATCCGCCGCGCTGCTCAGCGCCAAGGATCCTCAGGCAGCGCTCAACGAGCACGAGGCGGCCGGCAAGGCGAGCAAGCTCAAGGCGCTGGATAAGATCCCGGCAGAACTGGAAGAACAGCTCACCAACAACCTGATGCTGATGAGCGAACTGGGCGCCCAGGCGACTCCGGCAATCTTCTATCTCGACGACAACGACCGTCTGCAGCAGCACCAGGGTGCACCGCAGCTGGATGCGCTGGCGCAGATCATGGGGCCACGCTGAAGGATTGCTGTGGGCAAGGGAAGGCTGGTCGCTGAGCTGTTTCGCGGCACATCCGCTTCAGCACGGGGCGGCGTTTCACTGCGAAGCGACTATCCGCTGTAGACATCATTGGGTGGGGCGCCATCAGAACAGATGGCGTGGCAGCCAGACGATCATCACCGCGCAGAAGACGCTGAGACCGATGCAGAACCACAGGAAGCGCCGCTGCCGGCGCTCCGGGGCACTGTCGGCGTGCTCCGGCAGCGGCATGCCGCAGTTGCTGCATTCGGCTTGCTTCGGCGGGTTGTCCTGCTGGCAGTACAGGCATCTGGGCATGGCGGCGCTCCTCTCGGTCGTTGAAGCCTGACACGGCGGAAAAATCGCAGGCTTTGACGACGATCAACTCACTCGAACTGCTCGAGCCGCTGGCGATCGAGGATAGCGATCTGCCGGCCTTCCTGGGTGATGATGCTCTCGTCGATCAGTCGCCGAATGATCCGCGAAAACGTCTCCGGCTGGATCGACAGGTGCCCGGCCACCAGCTGCTTGGCCATCGGTAGCTCGAAGCTGTTGCTGCCGTCCTTCACTCGCGCCAATTGCGTCAGCAGATAGCGCACCACGCGGTGGGTGGCGTTCTTCAGCGACAGCGTTTCGATCTCGTTGATGCGCTGGTGCAGGCGCACGCAGAGCTTGCCGAGCAGGGCGAAGGTGAGGCGCTGGTTGGCTTCCAGCAGGCGCATGTAGGCCGCGTTGGAGAACCGGTAGACCTGCGACGGGCAGACCGCCTGGGCCGAGGCCACGTAGTTGGGCGTGTCCATCAGCATCATGGCTTCGGCAAAGGTCTGGCGGTTGCCGATGACCTCGAAGACCTTCTCCTGGCCGTCGGGCGTCAGGCGGTAGACCTTAACCGCACCGGAGATGACGAAGTAGAAGTTGTGTGCCGGCTCGCCCTGGTGGAACAGGTTGTCACCCTTGTCGAGGTTGAGCAGTTGGCTGGCATTGAGCAGTTCTTCCATCTGCTCTTCATTCAGCGGTTCGAACAGGTGGTGGCTGCGGAGAATCTGGTGGTGTACGCGGTGAAGCACCATGCAAGGCGTCCTGTTTCAATTGAACAACAACAAACGTCGGCCTTCAGCCTAGCGCATGTGATGGGCGATGACGCAGGTTAGAAGTTGATGACGGTCATGATCTGGCCATACGCGGCTCGGTACCGCGTCGGCGATCAGTGCAGATGAGCGACGAATCCGTCACGCCATACCGGCTCGGCAAACAGCTGCGGATAACGTTCCAGTGCGTCGAAAATGCGCTGCAGGCCCTGTTCACGCTGCTCGGCATCGGACAGCGCCTCGGCGCCCTTGAGCAGGTCGATCAACAGGCCATGCAGCGCATTGTCAGCGGCTTCCGGCAACTTGCAGTTGGCGATGAGATAGCTGGTCGCCGCTTCGATGTCGCGTTGCAGCGCGGCCGCCGACTCGTCACTGACCGGCTGGCCGGGGGCACTTGGCATGCTGCGTTGTACGGCTTCGTGGATACGGGTCATGCCTTCGCGCAGAGCGGCGTCGGTGGCCCAGCGCTCGCCTGGCGTAGCTTGGGCGGCGACGGGTGTTGGGTGGCTGTGATCGTGTGCAGTGGCCGCCTGCGCCGTGCCGACGGCCATGCTCAGGGCGAAGCTGCTGGCCAGCGCGACGACCGAGGCCATTGCCACGCCCCAGGCGATAGGTTGCAGATACTGTTTCATGACTGAGCCACCTCGATACGTTGTACGCCTTCGTCGCTCGCTGTCGGCGCGATCATTTCCGCGTTACGGAACAGCACGTTGTTCTCCAGGTGGATGTGCTGCATCAGGTCGCTGCGCATCTCCTCCAGCCCGCGATACAACGCGCGCCAGGTATTGCATGCGTTGGCCGGTGGGGTGATGTCGTTGGTCAGCGTCGCCAGCTGCTCCAGCGCATTGCCGTGCTCCTGATGCTCGTAGCGCATTACCGAGATCGGCCCCTGCGCCTGCGGGAAGCGCATGCCGCGCTGCAGCATCGGGAAGAGAATCTGTTCCTCCTTCAGCATGTGGCTTTCCAGCTCCTGCTGCATGTGCCACAGGTGTTCGGCGAGACCGTTGGGGCATTCGGGGCGGCTGCCATGGACCTGCTCGACCCGGCTGGCCAGGCGAATCAGCTCCGGGAACTGGTCGCGATGCCGCTCATGAAAGCGCGCCAGGATGTATTCGATCAGCTGGCCAGCGGGCTCGGCGCGCCAGTCCTTCTCGGACTCTTCCGGCTCGAGGGCGAGCAGTGCGCCAGCGATGATGTGCGGATCGACATCGATTCGCGCCGCGGCCTCGCGCAGCGGCAGGTCGCCACCGCAGCAGAAGTCCAGGCGGAACTGGCGGAATACCCGGGTGGCACCCGGCACCGAACATGCGAGATTGCCGAGGGTCTGGTCGATTAGGTCGGTGGTCATGGCAGTGGTCCTGATGGATATGGCCAGTCCATCGCAACAGCCGTGCCAGGCGCCGACACCGCGGAAACTGGCGACTGCGACACGCTGCTGGTGGAAATTACCCGAAGCGGTTATGGTTCTAAAAACCATGAGGGTATCCAGCACCATGATGGCTGACGCATTGCTTGCCGACCTGACCACCGAATTGCCCAACGCGGTGCGCCTGCAACGTCTGGTGCACACCCTGCACCAGCACTTTCGCTGCGGTGCCGTCGTGCTGCTGCGCCTCGACGAGGACAGCCTGCGCCCGCTGGCGGCAGTAGGGCTGGTGCAGGAGGCGCTGGGCCGGCGCTTCGTCGTGGCGCAGCATCCGCGTCTGGCGGCGATTCTCTCCCAGCGCGAGCCGACCTGGTTCGAGCCCGACAGCCGCCTGCCGGACCCCTATGACGGTTTGCTCGACGAGCACATTGGCGAGCCGTTGCCGGTGCATGACTGCATGGGCGTCAGCCTCTACGTCGAAGGCAAACTGTGGGGGGCGCTGACGCTGGATGCGCTGCATGCCGGCACCTTTGGCGATGACGCCCGCTGCGACCTGCAGCGCTACACCCTGGTGATCGAGGCCGCGGTGCGGGTTACCCGGCTGGAGCATGAGAATCGCGGTCTGCGCCTGGCGCGTAGCGACGTGATGGAAGCCGCACTCGATCATGGCGATGGCGAAATTCTCGGTCAGAGCGATGTGATCCGCGAACTGCTGCGCGAATTGCAGGTGGTGGCTGATTCCGAATTGCCAGTGCTGCTGCTGGGCGAGACCGGTGTCGGCAAGGAGCTGTTCGCGCGCTGGCTGCATCGGCATTCGCGGCGGCGCAACAAGCCGCTGGTGCACGTCAACTGCGCGGCATTGCCCGAATCCCTGGCCGAGAGCGAACTGTTCGGCCACGTCAAAGGCGCGTTTTCCGGTGCCACCACCGATCGGCCCGGTCGTTTCGACGCTGCCAATGGCGGCACGCTGCTGCTCGACGAGGTTGGCGAGCTGCCGCTGACGGTGCAGGCCAAGCTGCTGCGCACCTTGCAGAATGGCGAGATTCAGCGCCTCGGTGCGGACAAGCCGCGCCAGGTCGATGTGCGCATCATCGCCGCGACCAACCGCAACCTGCGCGAAAGCGTGCGTGACGGGCATTTCCGCGCCGATCTCTATCACCGGCTGTCGGTCTATCCGGCGCCGATTCCACCCTTGCGCGAGCGTGGCAACGACGTGCTGATCCTCGCCGGGCACTTCCTCGAACTCAATCGCGCGCGGCTGGGGCTGCGCAGCATGCGACTGTCGCCGGCCGCCGAGCGCGCTCTGCTGGCCTATTCCTGGCCGGGCAACGTGCGCGAGCTGGAGCATGTGGTCAGCCGCGCGGCGCTGCGCCTGCTCAGCCGTGGCGCGTCGCGCAGCGAGATCCTGACGCTGGAGCCCGATCTGCTGGACCTGGACAGCCATGCCGTCGGTGTGGTCTCGGCGCAGGTGGTCGATGAGCCGGTAGTCGCCGACGAGGTGCTGCCGCTGCGCTACACCGTCGATGCTGCCCAGCGCCAGGCCATCGTCCGGGCGCTGGAGGCCAGCGGCGAGAACTGGGCGCAGGCCGCCCGCCTGCTGGATGTCGACCCGAGCAACCTGCACAAGCTGGCGCGACGGCTGAAGCTCAAGTAGCGCCCGTCGGCCGGCGAGAGTCGCAGACGACCTGCCATGGTCTAACCTCATATCACAACCGAGGAGAGCTCCATGGCACTGGACCAGAACGAATTCGAAGCACTTTTGAGCGAGGCGCAGGCCTTCGCCGAGCGCGCCGCCAGCGAAAACAATCCGCTGCACTATCGCGACGCCTTCGCTGCGAGCCTGAAGGCCATACGCCTGCTTGGTGAGGAGTCCGGCGCATGGCGGCAGATGGTCGCCCGTGCCACCGAGGAATTCGAGGGCGACGAGGGCATTTGAGGCAATTGCTCGCCAGCCATGGCACGGCTGGCGCGCACCTTCCGCTGCATTTCGTCGCAGTCGCGACGTCCGAGCAAACTTGACCCCTATCAATGCTGGCCAATGGTCAGCTGCCTAGACTGCCGGCTGTTTTCCGTTCAGCCGAACGACCGCTACGCCATCGGTGCGTGGCGCGCATGTACCCGAATGTCTAGGAGTTGTCATGCACCTGGTCTGCCCGGCAGGAAGCCTGCCCGCGCTCAAGGCCGCCGTCCAGCAGGGCGCCGATGCCATTTATGTCGGATTTCGCGACGACACCAACGCCCGCCATTTCGCCGGCCTCAATCTCGATGAAAAGCAGCTCGACAAGGGTCTGCAGCTGATCCGCGAGAAGGGCCGGCAGCTGTATATCGCCGTCAACACCTATGCCCAGCCGGACGGCTGGAATCGCTGGCAGCGCGCCGTGGATCAGGCCGCCGACATGGGCGTGGATGCGCTGATCGCGGCCGACCCCGGCGTGCTCGGCTATGCCAGCAAGCGCCATCCCAAACTCAATCTGCATCTGTCGGTGCAGGGGTCGGCTACCAATGCCGCCGCGCTGGGCTTCTATCAGCAGCGCTACGGAATCAGCCGCGCTGTGCTGCCGCGGGTGCTTTCGCTCAAGCAGGTCAAGCAGGTCGCGGCGAGCAGCCCGGTGCCGATCGAAGTGTTCGCCTTTGGCAGCCTGTGCATCATGGCCGAGGGTCGTTGCCATCTGTCTTCGTACCTTACCGGCGAATCACCCAATCTCTGTGGCGTCTGCTCGCCGGCCAAGGCGGTGCGCTGGAGCGAGGAGCCGGAAGGGCTGACCTCGCGCCTCAACAACGTACTGATCGACCGCTACGCCGAAGGCGAATCGGCTGGTTACCCGACGCTGTGCAAAGGGCGCTTCATGGTCAATGGTCAGCGCTTCCACGCGCTGGAAGAACCCACCAGCCTGAACACCCTGGATCTGATCCCCGAGCTTTCCGCCATCGGCGTCACCGCGATGAAGATCGAGGGCCGCCAGCGCAGCCCGGCCTATGTCGAGCAGGTCACTCGGGTCTGGCGCGCGGCGCTGGACAGCTATCTCAAGGCGCCGCAGCGCTACGCGGTCGAACCCGGCTGGCGGCAGGTGCTGGATGGCCTGTCCGAAGGCTTGCAAACCACCCTGGGTGCCTATCACCGGGCCTGGCAATGAACGAGGAGTCACCCATGAAACTTTCTCTGGGCCCGGTGCTGTTCTACTGGGATCGCCAGCAGACGCTGGACTTCTACGCCAACATGGCCAGCCAGCCGCTGGATGTTATCTACCTCGGCGAAACCGTTTGCTCCAAGCGCCGCGCGCTGATGCTCGATGACTGGCTTGGTCTGGCCCGTGATCTGGCTGAAGCCTCCTCGGCGCAACTGGTCTTGTCCGGCCTGACCCTGGTCGAAGCCGCTTCCGAGCTATCCAGCCTGCGCCGCCTGTGTGACAACGGCGAGCTGCTGGTGGAAGCCAATGACATGGGCGCGGTGCAGTTGATGTCCGAGCGCAAGTTGCCCTTCGTCGGCGGCCCGGCGCTGAATCTCTACAACGGCCACGCCCTGGCCGAGCTGGTGGCCAGCGGCATGACCCGCTGGGTGCCGCCGGTGGAAGCCTCCGGCAAGCTGATCAAGAGTGCCCGCGCGCAACTGCAGGAGCTGGGCGTGGCGCTGCCGGAAATCGAGATATTCGCCTACGGTCATCTGCCGCTCGCCTATTCGGCGCGCTGCTTCACCGCCCGTGCCGAGAACCGGCCGAAGGACGACTGCCAGTTCTGCTGCCAGAACTATCCCGAGGGCATTCCGCTGCTGAGCCAGGAGGGTGAGGCGCTGTTCACCATCAACGGTATCCAGACCATGTCCGCAGCGGTCAGCAACCTGCTCGCCGACTACGCGGGCCTGGTCGACAGCGGTGCCGATCTGCTGCGCCTGAGCCCGCGTGCTGCCGGTATGGACGAGGTGATCGCTGCCTTCGATGCGGTGCGCAAGGGCGCGCTGCCGCCGCTGGCGGTGGACGGTTGCAATGGGTATTGGCATGGCCAGCCGGGCATGCTACGCGCCGAGGAGGCCGGATTATGCTGAATCCACGTGCCCATCTGGTGAATCTCGGCGGGCGGCTGTTGCCGCTTGCGGCCAAGACGCCATTCCTGCTCCAGCGCCTGGCGCTGGAGCGCAGCCTCAATCAGGTATTCGCCGAAGCACTGAGCGACGGCGCCTTCGATGTGCTTGACGGCCACTGGATGAAGCTCGAAGTCGCCGACCTCGGCCTTGCCTGGTGCCTGACCTGCGAGCGCGAGCAGCTGCGCATTGCGGCGCAGGCACCGGTGGAGGTGACCATTCGCGGCAACTGGCGCGAATTCCTGCTGTTGGCCAGCCGTCAGGAAGACCCGGATACGCTGTTCTTCCGCCGCCGGCTGGTTATCGAGGGTGATACCGAGCTGGGCCTGGCGATCAAGAATCTGATCGACAGTCTCGACCCCGACACGCTGCCGAGCTGGCTGTGGAAACTGCTGCAGGGTGCCGGTGAGGAGGTAGCGGCGGCCGGCCGGGCACAGGCGGCCAGAGCCTGACCGATTGTTCCGCCCGCAGCCGTCGCAAACTGCCTGCGCCCGCAAGGCTCAGGCTGGCGGACCGCCCCGACGATTCGCTGTAGCAGCGAGCCTGCTTTGGATAGCGTCCGGAGGCGGGCCGAGGTATTGGCACCGACCCCGGCGCGGCGCAACAGTGCGGGGGACGGCAGGGCGCGCTACCCGCTGGAACGAACTGTTCTGCGATTCCAGCGACACGCTCAGTCCGTGGGTTTCAGGCCGTGCGCAGCTGCATCCGGTCACTAGCGATAATGTCTTTCATGTCATCGAACAGCGCGCTGATCTCCTCCTCGCTGCAGTCTTCCCGATAGCGCTTGCGCAAGCCGTAGCTGCTGAGGGTGATGTGCACGTCGGGTGTCACGCCGTGCTGCGCGAGGCAGGCTCGGGCGCAATGCATCGGGCAGCCGTCGATGGCGAGAATGGGGCGGCCGGAGTTGGCTTTCTTCACCAGCGCTGCAACGCGCCCGCCGACGCCGGCGATGCAGGACATTTCCGCCAGCCCGGCGCGATCGAGGCGCACCGCCAGGGTGTTGGCCAGCTGCGCGACATTCGAGCAACCGGAGCATGAATAGACCAGGGGCGCAGGCGTTGTGGTGATCATCGCGTTTTCCTGACGGTGGCGTGACGCGGGTCATTTTCCAAGGCGCGCCGTCGACTGGCTTTGACAGCAATCAAGATCACTGGGGCGTTCTGCCGCAGGTCACTCGTCATAGGCGGCGAGCTTGCGGTTGTCGAGAATCTCGATGCGTCGCCGCTGGACCGATATGGTCCCGGCGTCGATCAGCCGATGCAGGATGCGCGAGAAGGTTTCCGGCTGAATGCCCAGTTTCGACGCGATCAAGCGTTTCGGCACATCGAGCACCACCACGCCGCTGTCGTCCTGCTGCGATTGCGCGAGAAAGCGCACCACTCGATGGCTGGCGTTGGCCAGGGTGAGGGTGTCGATCTCGGTCATACGCTGGTGCAGCCGAATGCTCAGGGTGGCGAGGATGTCCAGGCAGATATCCGGGTGCTGCTCGAGAATGCGCCGGTAATGCGGCCCGTGCAGGCTCGCCACCAGGCTGGCCTTTAGCGCGGTGGCGCTGACCGGATAGCTCGGCGTGCCCTTGAACAACAGCGCTTCGGCAAACGATTCACCGGCACGCATCACTTCCACCAGCTTCTCTTGCCCGTCGCAGACTACGCGGTGCAGCTTGATCTGGCCGCTGAAGAGGAAATAGAAGCGATCGGCTTTGTCGCCCTGATGAAACAGCGAGGCCCCCGCAGGCAGGCGCTTCAGGTTGGCAGAGGTGCACACCTCCTGTAACGCCGCCTCGGGCAGTCGGCTGAACAGATGGTGGCGGCGCAATTCCGCGACCAGGGTTTTTTCAGTGAGCATGTGTCCTCCCCCGGACTGAACCGGGTTTATCAGCCTGCATCCTAGGAGCCCGGTGTCCGCCGCTTCCTTGATCACGGACAAGAGTGTCGGCCATGAGCCGTCGGCGCCGTCCGGCGATCACTTGCCTGTGCTTGACGATGATCAATTCGGTAATGAGGTTCCACCTCTAAAGTCACACCATATTGTGTTTTCGGCGAATAAATTCACTACATATGGTTATGGAGGCGTTGATGCCCAGGCAGGCAGAGGTGGCGAAACCGGTTTCACTGCGCAAGCGCGATGGCCGACTGGCGGCGTTCGAAGTGGACAAGATCGAGCGCGCCATCGCGGCGGCAGGCGCGGCGACCGGCGAGTTCGAGTTGGCAATGGCACAGGCATTGGCCGAGGCCGTTCGTCAGCAACTGGCCCATCGCACGGCGGTGGAGGTGGAGCAGGTGCAGGACGGCGTCGAGCGTGCCCTGATGGCAGCCGGCTACTTCGATACCGCCAGGGCCTACATCGTCTACCGCGAACGCCATGCGCGTCTGCGCCGAGATCGCAAGGTGGTGGTCGACGTCGCCGCCTCGATGAACGAATACCTCTCCCGCGAAGACTGGCGGGTGCGCGCCAACGCCAACCAGGGCTACTCACTCGGCGGGCTGATCCTCAACGTGTCTGGCAAGGTCACCGCCAACTACTGGCTGGACGAGGTCTACAGCCCGGAGATCGGCACGGCGCATCGCGAAGGCGATCTGCATATCCATGACCTGGACATGCTCGCCGGCTATTGCGCTGGCTGGTCACTGCGGACCCTGCTCAATGAGGGCTTCAACGGGATTCCGGGGCGGGTTGAGGCCGGCCCGCCCAAGCATCTGTCCAGCGCGCTGGGGCAGATGGTCAATTTTCTCGGCACGCTGCAGAACGAGTGGGCCGGCGCGCAGGCGTTCAGCAGCTTCGATACCTACCTCGCACCGTTCGTGCGCAAGGACAACCTTGGCTTCGCCGAAATCCGCCAGGCCATTCAGGAGTTCATCTACAACCTAAACGTGCCGTCGCGCTGGGGCACGCAGACCCCGTTCACCAACCTGACCTTCGACTGGGTCTGCCCTGAAGACCTGCGCGAACAGATCCCCTACATCGGCGGCGAGGAGATGCCCTTCGCCTACGGCGAGCTGCAGGCCGAGATGGAGCTGATCAACCGTGCCTATATAGAAGTGATGCAGGCCGGTGACGGCCTCGGCCGGGTTTTCACCTTCCCGATCCCGACCTACAACATCACCCACGATTTTCCCTGGGACAGCGAGAACGCCGAGCGCCTGTTCGAGATGACCGCGCGCTACGGGCTGCCGTACTTCCAGAACTTCCTCAATTCGGACATGCAGCCGAACCAGGTGCGTTCGATGTGCTGCCGCCTGCAGCTGGACGTGCGCGAGCTGCTCAAGCGCGGTGGTGGGCTGTTCGGCTCTGCCGAGCAGACCGGTTCGCTGGGCGTGGTGACGGTGAACTGTGCACGCCTGGGCTATCTCTTGCGCGGTGACAAGGCGGCGCTGCTCGAGCAGCTGGATGCGCTGCTGGACATGGCGCGGCAGAGTCTGGAGGTCAAGCGCAAGGTCATCCAGCACCATATGGATGCCGGGCTCTACCCCTACACCAAGCGTTATCTGGGCACACTGCGCAATCACTTCTCCACCATCGGGGTGAACGGTCTGCACGAGATGGTGCGCAATTTCACCGACGACACCGAGGGGCTGCAGACCGCTGCCGGTCGCGCGCTGGCGATCGAGGTGCTCGACCACGTGCGGGCGCGGCTGGTGCAGTTCCAGGAAGACACCGGGCACCTCTACAACCTCGAGGCGACGCCGGCCGAAGGCACCACCTATCGTTTCGCCAAGGAAGACCGCAAGCGCTTCCCCGACATCCTCCAGGCGGGTTCGGCCGAGGCGCCGTACTACACCAACTCCTCGCAACTGCCGGTCGGCTTCACCGACGACCCCTTCGAGGCCCTGGAGCTGCAGGACGAGCTGCAGTGCAAGTACACCGGCGGCACTGTGCTGCACCTGTACATGGCCGAGCAGATTTCCTCGGCCGAGGCCTGCAAGAAGCTGGTACGCAATGCGTTGTCGCGCTACCGCCTGCCGTACCTGACGGTAACGCCCACCTTCTCGATCTGCCCGGTGCACGGTTATCTCGCTGGCGAGCACGAGTTCTGCCCGAAGTGCGATGAGGCGCTGCTGCACAAGCAGCAAGCCGAAGCGGCCGTGGCGGTCTGAGCTGCGATCCCGTGTCACGCCGCTCCAAGAGGTGCGGCGCCGCATAATCAACCCTAAGCAAAAGGAGCGTCACCATGAACCCAGCCAGCCAACTGCCCCAGGACCAGCGCCAACGTTGCGAAGTCTGGACCCGCGTGATGGGCTATCACCGCCCGGTTACCGCATTCAATCCGGGCAAGCAGTCCGAGCATCGCGAGCGCCTGCATTTCACTGAAGCAGCGGCGCGGTGACCGCAGCACTTCGCGTCGGGGGGCTGGTCCCCCTGACCACGCTGGATTTCCCAGACCATCTGGCCTGCGTGCTGTTCTGCCAGGGTTGCGGCTGGCGCTGCCGCTACTGCCACAACCCGCAGCTGATCCCCGCCTGTGGCAGTGAGGAAAAGCCCTGGCCGGAGATTCTCGCCTTTCTCGAACAGCGCGTCGGCCTGCTCGAGGCGGTGGTGTTCAGCGGTGGCGAGCCGACCCTGCAGACCGCGCTGCCCGAGGCCATCGCCCAGGTGCGGGCGCTGGGCTACAAGGTCGGCCTGCACAGCGCCGGCATCAAGCCGAAGCTGTTCGCCAACATCCTGCCGCTGGTGGATTGGGTCGGTTTCGACATCAAGGCGCTACCCGAGCACAGCAGCGCGATCACCGGCGTGGATGGCAGCGGCAAGGCCAACTGGAAGAGTCTCGAACACCTGCTGGAAAGCGGCGTCGAGCATGAGTGCCGGACCACCGTGCACTGGCAACTGTTCGACGCCGACATGCTGTGGGACATGGCTCAGCGCCTGCGCCGGCTGGGTGTCGAACGCTTCGCCGTGCAGTGCGTGCGCACCGCGCGCATGCTCGACGACAGCCTCGCCGAGAGCCGCGCACCCTACGATCAGCAGCGCCTGTGGGAACGGCTGGACCAGCTGTTCCCTTCGTTCGTTTTGCGAGGTTAGGTGTATGTGGGCCGCAGCGGGCGGCCCACTCAATGCCTCATCGACCTCAGCTCCAGCCCCAGAACTGCAGCCACCAGCCATAGCCCACCAGCGCGCAACCGGCGTTGACGCAGGCGAACGCCAGCAGCCGGCGCAGGCCGTTGCCGCCGTGACGGCTGATCACGTTCCAGGCCAGGTACAGACTCCACGCCACGGCGCCGATCAGCAGCGCGGCGCGAGCCGGTTGCGCCCAGGCCAGCAGGAAGCCCTCGTAGCGCAGCAGCTTGACCGTGGTGGCGGACAGGCCGAGAAACAGCCCGGCGCCACCCAGCGGCACCAGTGCCAATGCGAGGTGCTGGAACACATTGTCGCCACGGCGCATCACCCGCACGGCCGCACGCAGCAGCAGCCACAGCGCGCCGCCAACGAGCAACGAGGCACCGAAGATGTAGGTGAGGATCACGGCGCCATCGAGCCAGGTGAAGGCATCGTTGGCCTGCGGATAATGGGTCAGCAGCCACCAGGGCGCGTTGGCTTCCAGCGGCCAGAAGATGTCGCGATCCACCAGCCATTCCGCCGCGGCCTGCTTGAGGGTGATGAACCAGGGACTGACCGTCCACTGGAAGGCGCCCATGGCCAGACCGATCATGCCGAACAGCAACAGGGTGCTGTCCCAGTGATCGCTTTGCTGCTGACCGCCGACGATGAGGATTTCAGAATTGGGCGAACGGGCGCTCAGCTGCACTGCACCGCGCTGGCTGCTGCAGCGGCCGCAGGCATGGCAATCGGCATTGCCCTGCATGCGACGGATGTCGATCAGTGGGGCGCAGTTGGGTGTCGGCAGGTGCGGTTCGCGATTTTCCAGCCAGCGCTGTTCGTCGACCTTGTAGTGCACCGGCGCCAAGCGGGCGAGCAGGGCGAACACGCCGCTGACCGGGCACAGATGGCGGCACCAGACCCGCTTGCCGCGGCCGTAGAGAAAGCCCACCAGCATCGCCGCGACAGTGGAGCCGCCGAGGATCAGCAGTGCCGCCTGGGCATAGTCATAGACGCTGATCAGCTGGCCGTAGACGGTGGTGAGGATGAAGGCGATGGTCGGCCAGCCGCTCCAGCGCACCCAGCGCGGGGTGCGTTTGTTCAGCCCGCGCCAGCTGATCCATTCGCTGAGCGAGCCTTCGGGGCAGAGCACGCCGCACCACAGGCGACCGAAGAAGATCATCGACAGCAGCACGAAGGGCCACCACAGGCCCCAGAAGATGAACTGCGCCAGTACCGTCAGGTTATCGAGCATGCCGGCCTGGGCCGGCGGCAGATCAAGAAAGGCGGGGATCACCAGTAGCGTCAGGTAGAACCCCACCACCAGCCATTGCAGCGTGCGAATGGCTTTCGCATGCTGGCGCAGCAGGTCACCGAGTCGCGCCAGCCACGGCGCCTGGGTGATCATGCTGGCCTCGCAGCGAGCTGCACCTGTGCCCGCGGTTTGAGCCATGTCCACGCGGCGAGCCAGTAAAGGCCCAGAACTACCGCGGCGGCCAGCGAAGGCATGGCGCGATAGCCGGTGAGGCCGGCCAGGGTGCCGCCGAGCGCGCCGCCATCATCCAGCAGGGACGAGGTATCCCAGAGCGGATCGCCGAACACCGTGTACAGCACTTCCGGTACGTCCATACCCATCAGCTGGCCGCTGAAGCGATCCAGCGCGGCCATCAGCAATGCGCCGCCGAGCAGCAGCAACATCACTTCGCTGACCTGGAAGAAACGCCGCCAGCTGAAGTAGCGGCTGCCGGCCTGCAGGGCTGCATAACTGAGCACTGCGAGGACGAAACCGAGTACACCGCCGATGACGAAGCGGGTGAGGTCCATACCCGCCTGCTGGTTACCGATGCCGTAGAGGAACACCACCGTCTCGCTGCCTTCACGGCCCACGGCGAGCATGGCCAGCAGCAGCAGGCCGATGCCGCTGCCCTGGCTGAGCTTTTCCGCAGCGCTGTTCTGCAGGCTGCTCTTCAACGTGCGGCCATGCTGATGCATCCAGCCGACCATGTGCAGGATCAGCAGGCTGGCTACCAGCAGCATCGCGCACTGGAACCATTCGCCACCGCTGCCCGCCAGCCAGTCGCCGGCCTGCAATACGCCCCAGCCCAGCGCAGCGGCCAGACCGAGACCGGCGGCGACACCGGCCCAGAGCATGCGCAGCGCATTGCCCGCGCCTGGTTGCTGGCGCAGCCAGGCATGCAGGATGCCGATGACCAGCAGGGCCTCGACGCTTTCGCGCCAGACGATGAACATGGATTGGCCCATGGGACTCTCCTCAGAAAAGCAACTACTTGGCGACGATCTCGCCTTCGGGAAGATCCATATGGAATTCGTCGAAGAATGGATAGCGGCCCGGCTTCAGCGGGTGGATCACGACGAAGGAGGTCACCCCGGGTGACAGCACCTTCTCGACGCGTAGCGGGGTGCTCTCGAACTCGGTCGGCCCGCTGCCGGCGTTGTGCACGATGATCTTGAAGCGCTGGCGGGCAGGGACTTCGATGGTCGCTGGCTCGAAGTGGCCGTCACGTATGGTCAGCTCGTACGTCGGCAGCGCGGCCTGCGCCGGGCTCGCGAGCCCGACCAGTAGCGGCAGCACGCCGAGCAGCGATTGCCCGGCGCGACGCATCAGTAGCCCCCTTTCTTGCCGATGCCGGCGTAGGTGAACTCGTACGTCAGCTCGCAGCCTTCGAACCAGGGGGCGACGCCGGTTTCCTTGTCGGTGTGGCGACCGAACATGTTGTGCCCCGAGCCTGGCGGCAGGATCTTGTAGGTCAACTGGTACTTGCCTGGGCCGAGCAGCTTGACGTTGTCACCGTAGTGCGGGCCGTCGTTTGCCACCATCGGATGGAAATCGCCTTCGACGACTTCGTCGGAACCCTTCTTGCGCAGCGTGTAGTGGATGCTCAGATATGGCACGAAGCTGCCTTCCTGCCAGCCGTTGCGGTTGTCTTCGGTGGCGCTGATATCGGCCTCGAGATGCACGTCGGACTCGGCCGCGGCACGCATCATGCCCGGTGGGTCCATTTCGACCGGCTGCAGGTACACCGCGCCGACCTCCATGCCGCCGCACTGCTGCGGTTCGCCGATGGGGTATTCCTTCGCCTGGGCGAGCGGGGTGAGCAGCAGGGTGGTGATGGCCAGTGTGGCGGGGATGCGCATTGGGAATTCTCCGGAAACAGAAAAGGACGGAGCGAAGATTGCACTTGCGCTTCCGAATGATAATGATTCGCGTCAATTTCCCAAGAAATATTTTGTTACCGGTGTCTGAATGCAAAGCTGTATGCCGCTGCAGACGGCTGTTTGCGGGCGCTGCAGGCTAACTGCGACAGGTCGTCACAGTGGCACTTGGTGTGGGTGTGCAGGGTGCAGCGACCCGAACCGGCGCCGAACGAATCCTCTAAGATGGTGCACCTTTCGTATCCGGGGACTTCATGCAACCGCCCGTCTCACTCGACGCCCGTACCGCGCGGATTCTTCCGTGGCTGGTGGCCATCGCCTTCTTCATGCAGACGCTGGACGGCACCATTCTCAATACCGCGCTGCCGGCCATGGCGCGCGATCTGGCGGAAAACCCGCTGCGTATGCAGGGCGTTGTGATCGCCTACATGCTCACGGTGGCGTTGCTGATTCCGGCATCCGGCTGGATTGCTGACCGCTTCGGTAGCCGGCGCATCTTCGTGACCGCCATCGTGCTGTTTTCCGTGGGCTCGCTGTTGTGCGCGTTGTCGACCAGCTTCAACCAGCTGGTGGCTTCCCGCGTGCTGCAGGCGCTGGGCGGAGCGCTGATGCTGCCGGTGGGGCGGCTGGTGGTGCTGCGGGCATTTCCGCGCAGCGACTTCGTGCGGATCATGGCCTTTATCGCGCTGCCAGGACTGGTCGGCCCGTTGCTCGGGCCAACCCTGGGTGGCTGGCTGGTGGAGTACGCCTCCTGGCACTGGATCTTCCTGATCAATCTGCCGGTGGGCGTGATTGGCTGCATCGCCGCGCTGCGCTTCATGCCCGATCTCAAAGGGCCCGAGCGGGTGCGCTTCGATACGCTCGGCTTCCTGCTGTTCGGCGCAGCGATGGTGCTGGTCACCATCGCGCTGGAGGGGCTCGGCCAGATGCACATGTCGCATGCCCGCGTGATGCTGCTGCTGTTCGGCGGCGCAGCGTGCATGGCGGCCTACTGGCTGCGCGCCGGGCGCATCGATGCGCCGCTGTTCAGCCCCAAGCTGTTCCATACGCGCAGCTTTGCGGTGGGCATCTTCGGCAACCTGTTTGCCCGGCTGGGTGGTGGCGCGCTGCCGTTCCTGCTGCCATTGCTGCTGCAGGTGGCGCTTGGCTATTCGCCGGCGCAGGCCGGGATGAGCATGATTCCGCTGGCCTTGGGTGCGATGGCGGTCAAATCCCTGGCCAAGCCGATCATCGATCGTCTCGGTTATCGCCGTCTGCTGATCGGCAACACGCTGCTGCTCGGCTGCCTGATCGCCAGCCTGGCGACCATCGATGGACAAACGCCGACGTGGCTGCTGCTGGTGCATCTGGGCCTGATCGGCATGGTCAACTCGATGCAGTTCACCGCGATGAACACCGTCACCCTGGTCGGCCTTAGCCATGCCGACGCCAGTAGCGGCAATAGCCTGCTGTCGGTGGTGGTGCAGCTATCAATGAGCCTTGGCGTCGCCACCGCCGGTGCGCTGCTGGGAGGCTTCACCGTGGACGACGCGCAGGGCAGCGAGGTGCTGCGGGCATTTCAGCTGACGTTTCTCTGCGTCGGCGGTATGGCGATGCTCGCTGCCGCATTGTTCCTGCAGCTGGAACATCGCGACCCTGGCCATGACGACGATGTGCGGCGACCGGTGGACGTCGGCGAGTAATCCTCTGTCGACCCGTAAGGAATCACGACAGGTGGTCGCAGTGGCGCTGCGTCATGCTGGCACATCGCCGGGCGGCCTGCGTGGTCCATAGCCGTCCTTCACTAGCAGATGGCGGCAATGACCTGCTGCAAATGTTTACCTGTGCAAGTAAACATTATCGACCTGTCGTCATAAGCTACATATCGTTGAGCCTCTGGAAGCGGCATTGCGCCGCAAGCAAAGGAGCGAAACGATGAGTGCAATGAGCCTCGCCTGGCTGCTGATCGGCACCTCGCTGTGCGGCGTGATGGTGCTACTGGTACTGCTCTGGCTGCTATGGATGGGCCGGCAGAGCCAATGCCGAGAACTGGAAGTGCTGCGCGAACTGCTGGATGGCCTTGGTCAGGTGATCGTGCGCCTGGAGCAGGACAAGGCTGAGTTGACTTCCGGGCTGCGGGCGGAAAAGGCGCAAGCCGCCCAGCTACGTCGTCAGCTAGAACTCCTACGTCGTTGAGGGTGTAAGTTTGTTGTTTTAATAAACATATTTCTTCGAAATCGTCCCGCTCGTCGTTATGATGCCGCCTGATTGTTTATAAAAACTACAAATCAGGAGGTTTTTCATGCATCCCGTAGTGGTCGAAGTCACCCAGCGCCTGATCGAGCGTAGCCGGCCTACGCGCGAAGCCTATCTCGCCATGGTTCGCGGCGCTGCCAGTGCTGGGCCTGCCCGCAACGGCGCGCAATGCGCGAACTTCGCCCATGGCGTTGCCGGTTGCGGCGCGCAGGACAAGCAGCGCCTGCGGCTGCCGGATGCAGCCAACATCGCCATCGTCACGGCCTACAACGACATGCTCTCGGCGCATCAGCCCTATGAGGACTACCCCGAGCGCCTGCGCCACGCGCTGCGCGATATCGGCTCGGTGGGGCAGGTGGCGGGCGGTGTGCCGGCGATGTGTGACGGCGTCACCCAGGGCGAGCCGGGCATGGAGCTGGCCATCGCCAGTCGCGAGGTGATCGCCATGAGCACCGCGGTGGCGCTGTCGCACAACCTGTTCGATGGGGCGCTGCTGCTCGGCATCTGCGACAAGATCGTTCCCGGGTTGCTGATCGGTGCGCTGCGCTTCGGGCATCTGCCCGCTGTGTTCGTGCCGGCCGGGCCGATGCCGTCCGGCCTGGCCAACAAGGACAAGGCCGCGGTGCGCCAGCGCTATGCCGAAGGCAAGGCAGGTCGCGATGAGCTGCTGGCGGCGGAAATGCAGGCCTATCACAGTCCCGGTACCTGTACCTTCTACGGCACCGCCAACACCAACCAGATGCTGATGGAGGTCATGGGCCTGCACTTGCCGGGCTCTTCCTTCGTCAACCCGGGCACGCCATTGCGCGATGCGCTGACCGCCGAGGCCGCGCGGCAGGTCACTCGACTGACGCCACAGGGCGGCAGCTTCACGCCGCTCGGTGAGCTCGTCGACGAGCGCGTATTGGTCAACGCCATCGTTGCGCTGCATGCCACCGGCGGCTCGACCAATCACACCCTGCACATGCCGGCCATCGCCCAGGCGGCGGGCATCCAGCTGACCTGGCAGGACATGGCCGACCTTTCCGCAGTGGTGCCGACGCTGGCGCGGGTCTATCCCAATGGTTCAGCCGACATCAATCACTTCCATGCCGCGGGCGGCGTCGCGCTGCTGGTGCGCGAGCTGCTCGCGGCCGGCCTGCTGCACGAGGATGTGCATACCGTGATGGGTCGCGGCCTCAATCGCTACACCCAGGAGCCCTTCCTCGAGGACGGTCGGCTGACTTGGCGTGAAGGCGCTGCGGCGAGCCTGGATGAAAGCATCCTGCGGCCGGTCGCGCGGCCGTTCTCGGCCGAAGGCGGGCTGCGGGTGATGAGCGGCAATCTCGGTCGTGGCGTGATGAAGGTGTCCGCCGTGGCGCCCGAGCATCGCGTCGTGGAAGCGCCGGCGCGGGTCTTTGCCGATCAGCTGGAGCTGGTCGAGGCGTTCAAGGCGGGCGAGCTGGAGCGCGACGTCGTTGCAGTGGTGCGCTTCCAGGGGCCGCGTGCCAACGGCATGCCCGAGTTGCACAAGCTGACGCCCTATCTCGGTCTGCTGCAGGACCGCGGTTTCAAGGTCGCGCTGGTCACCGACGGGCGCATGTCCGGTGCGTCGGGCAAGGTGCCGGCCGCGATCCATGTATGTCCCGAGGCAATCGATGGCGGCCCGCTGGCGCGTGTGCGTGACGGCGATCTGCTGCGCGTGGATGGGCAGGCCGGCGTGCTCGAGGTGCTGGTAGATGCTGCCGAGCTGGCCGATCGTTCCCCAGCAGCTGCCCCTGCAGCGCAGGTGCAGGGCTGCGGGCGCGAGCTGTTCGGCTTTATGCGCTCGGCGTTCAGCTCCGCCGAGCAGGGCGCCAGCGTGTTCACTGCGGGGCTGGAGACGCTGCGATGAGGCTGGCGCTGGTCGGAGATATAGGCGGCACCAATGCGCGTTTCGCGCTGTGGCGCGGCTCGCAGTTGGAGGCGGTGCAAGTGCTGGCTGCGGCGGACTTCGAAACCCCGGAGCAGGCAGTCGAACATTACCTGTCAACGCTCGGCCTGGCGCCGGGCAGCATTCGCGCCATGTGCCTGGCCTGTGCCGGGCCGGTCAAGGGTGAGCAGTTCACGTTCACCAACAATCACTGGCGGCTGACGCGGCGCGACTTCTGCGGTGCCCTGCAGCTGGACGAGCTGCTGCTGATCAATGACTTCGCCGCGATGGCGCTGGGCATGACGCGGGTAAGCGAGACGGGGCGGCGCATGATCTGTGCTGGCGAGGCCGAGCTGGATGCGCCGGCGTTGGTTATCGGGCCGGGCACCGGGCTTGGCGTCGCCGCGTTGCTGCCCTTGGGTGGTGGCAGCTGGCGCGCGCTGCCGGGGGAGGGCGGACACGTCGATCTGCCCGTGGCGGATGCGCACGAGGCGGCGCTGTGGCAGATGCTGTTCGCCCAGCTTGGCCATGTGCGCGCGGAAGACGTGCTCAGTGGCGGTGGCCTGTTGCTGCTCTATCGTGCGGTCTGTGCCCTGGCCGGTTTGATGCCGCGACTGGCGTCGCCGGCTGAGGTCACGGCGGCTGCGCTCGCTGGTGATCATGTCGCGGTGGCGACCCTGGAGCAGTTCTGCGTGTGGCTCGGGCGGGTCGCCGGCAACAACGTGCTCACGCTCGGTGCGCGCGGTGGGGTGTATATCGTCGGTGGTGTGGTGCCGCGTTTCGCCGATTTCTTCGCGGCTAGTGGTTTCGCCCGCGGCTTCGCCAGCAAGGGTTCCATGAGCGGCTATCTCGGCGATGTGCCGGTGTGGCTGGTCACCGCTGACTATCCGGGGCTGGAGGGCGCTGGGGTAGCGTTGGAGCAGGCGCTGGCATGCTGATCGGGCGATTTTTCGGATATGTGGCGGCCGGATGTTGTTATAGCAACATCCGGCGTCTCGCGCCGGCGCGGTTGCCTTAGCTCGGCTCTTCATCCGCCGGGTAGCGGCTGGCATTGAGGCTTTCCTTTACCTTGCGCAGGTGCGGCTGGAAATCCACGCCGCGGCGCAGGGTCATGCCGGTGGCGAGCACGTCGAGTACGGTGAGCTGGATGATGCGTGAGGTCATCGGCATGTAGATGTCGGTGTCCTCGGGCAGCGGAATGTTCAGGCTCAGCGTGCTGGCCTGCGCCAGTGGCGAGCCGGCGGCGGTCAGGCCGAGTACCGAGGCGCCGTTCTGTCGCGCGATACGTGCCACCTCCACCAGTTCGCGGGTGCGCCCGGTGTAGGAAATGATCACGAACAGCTCGCCGGTATGCGCCACCGAGGCCAGCATGCGCTGCATCAGCACGTCCGAATGCGCGGTTACTGCCAGGTTGAAGCGGAAGAACTTGTGCTGCGCATCCAGCGCCACCGAGGCCGAGGCGCCGAGGCCGAAAAAGTGGATCTGCCGGGCCTGGATCATTAGGTCGACGGCTCGGCTGACCAGCTGCGGATCGAGGCTCTGGCAGGCGCTATCCAGCGAGGCGATGGCCGAGCCGAAAATCTTGCGCGTGTATTCCGCCGGGCCGTCGTCGGGCTCCACCGCCTGGCTGACATAGGCGGCGCCGCTGGCCAGGCTCTGCGCCAGTTGCATCTTCAGTTCCGGGTAGCCGCTGACGCCGAACGAGCGACAGAAGCGATTCACTGTCGGCTCGCTGACCTGCGCGGTCTGCGCCAGGGTGGCGATGCTGAAGCGGGTGGCCTGCTGCGGGTTGCGCAGGATCACCTCGGCGACCTTGCGCTCGGCCTTGTTGAGGTCTTCGATGCGGCGCTGAATCTGCTCGAGCAGGTTGTGTACGCGGTCCATGTCGGTCCTGATGCGGCTTGCCAATGGGGTGGCCTATCCTACTGAGGGCGGTGCGGAGCGGCCACAGGTATCTAAATTTGCGGCAAATGTTGTTTTTATTACTACATTGAACTTGAATAACAGGGCATCGCCGTGTATTCATAGTGCAGTTTTAGTAGAAGAACAAACATCATGACGCCACTATCTGTCGAACCCTGCACCCTGGCGCTGTTCGGCGCCCTCGGTGATCTGGCCCTGCGCAAGCTGTTTCCCGCGCTCTATCAGCTCGATCGCGCCGGTCTGCTGCCAACCGAAACGCGCCTGCTCGCGCTGGCTCGCGAGAGCGGCGAGGCGGCAAGCCATCTGGCGTTGATCGAAGAACATCTGCGCCGCCACGTCGGCGAACGCGACCTCGATGAAGCCGTGCTTCAGCGCTTCATGGCGCGCCTGGACTACCTGAGCATGGATTTCCGCCGCGCCGAGGATTTTGCTGCGCTGGCGGACAAGGCCGGCAACGCGGATAGCATCGTCGCCTTCTTTGCCACGCCGGCATCTGTCTACGGTGCGATCTGCGCCGGGCTGGCCGAGGCGGGCCTGGCCGAGCGCACCCGCGTAGTGCTGGAAAAGCCCATCGGCCACGACCTGGAGTCGTCCCGCGAAGTGAACGACGCGGTGGCGCGCTTCTTCCCGGAAGACCGCACCTATCGCATCGACCATTACCTGGGCAAGGACACGGTGCAGAACCTGATCGCCCTGCGTTTCGCCAACAGCCTGTTCGAAACCCAGTGGAACCAGAATCACATCTCCCACGTGGAGATCACCGTTGCCGAAACCGTCGGCATCGAAGGCCGCTGGGGCTACTTCGACCAGGCCGGCCAGCTGCGCGACATGATCCAGAACCACCTGTTGCAGCTGCTCTGCCTGATCGCCATGGACCCGCCCAGCGACCTCTCGGCCGACAGCATCCGCGACGAGAAGGTCAAGGTGCTCAAGGCGCTGGCGCCGATTGCGCCGGAGCAGCTCGGTCAGCAGCTGGTGCGCGGCCAGTACGTCGCCGGCAGCATCCTCGGCCGCCACGTACCGGGCTATCTGGAGGAAGAAAACTCCAACACCCAGAGCGACACCGAAACCTTCGTCGCGCTGCGGGCGGAAATCTGTAACTGGCGCTGGGCCGGCGTGCCGTTCTACCTGCGTACAGGCAAGCGCATGCCGCAGAAGCTGTCGCAGATCGTTATCCACTTCAAGGCTCCGCCGCACTACATCTTTGCCCCGGAGCAGCGCCAGCTGATCGGCAACAAGCTGATCATCCGCCTGCAGCCGCAGGAGGGCATCTCGCTGCTGGTGATGACCAAGGACCAGGGCCTGGACAAGGGCATGCAGCTGCGCAGCGGCCCGCTGCAGCTGAATTTCTCGGAAACCTACAAGAGCCCCCGCATCCCCGACGCCTACGAGCGGCTGTTGCTGGAAGTGATGAAGGGCAACCAGAACCTCTTCGTGCGCAAGGACGAAATCGAATACGCCTGGAAGTGGTGCGACCAGCTGATCGACGGCTGGCAGCGCGTCGGCGCCCCACCCAAACCTTACGCAGCAGGCAGCTGGGGACCGGCTGCTTCGATTGCCCTGATCAGCCGTGATGGCAGGAGTTGGTATGACGATCTCTAATCTCGATCTGCCGGTGCAGACCCTGGGTTTCAGCCTTGGTGACGCCGAGCAGCTGGCCGGCGAACTGGCGCTGACCGTGAGCAACGCGCTGCGCAGCGCGATTGCCGAACGTGGCGCGGTGACGCTGGTGCTTTCCGGCGGCCGCAGCCCGATCGCCTTCTTCGAGCGCCTCGCGCAGCAGGAACTGGATTGGGCCAAGGTCACCGTCAGCCTCGCCGACGAGCGCTGGGTGCCGGTCAGTCATCCCGACAGCAATGAAGGCCTGCTGCGTCGCCACCTGCTGCAGGGGCCGGCCGCCGCTGCGCGCCTGGTCGGCCTGTACCAGAGCGCGGCAAGCCTCGAGCAGGCCGCTGAACGTGCCGATAGCGCATTGGCTGAACTGCCGCCCATCGACGTGCTGGTGCTGGGCATGGGCGAAGACGGCCACACCGCCTCGCTGTTCCCGGACAGCCCGAATCTGCAGCAGGCGCTCGACCCGCGTGGCACGCGGCGTTGCCTGCCGATGCAGGCGCCGACTGTGCCGCGCCAGCGCCTGAGCATGACCCTGGCGTTGCTGGCCAGCGCGCGGCTGACGCTGCTCGCACTGCATGGTCGCGGCAAACTGGCCACGCTCAATCAGGCCCTGGCTGGCGAGCCCTATGAAGCGATGCCGATTCGCGCCTTCCTCGCCCGTCCCCTCGAAATCTACTGGTGCCCCTGAGGCCGCAAGGAATCTTCCATGACATCTATCCAAACCAGCGTTGACGCCATGAACGACAAGATCGCCCTGATCGACAAGTGGTGCAGCGCTGCGCGCATCCTGCCGGTGATCACCATCGAGCGTGAGGCGGACATCCTGCCGCTGGCCGATGCTCTGGCCGCCGGTGGCCTGCGCGTGCTCGAGATCACCCTGCGTTCGGCGCTGGGCCTGGGCGCCATTCGCCTGCTGCGCGAGCAGCGCCCGGAGCTGATCGTCGGCGCCGGCACCGTGCTCGACGCCAACATGCTGGAGCAGGCCGAGGCCGCCGGTGCACAGTTCATCGTCTCTCCCGGCAGCACGCCGGCGCTGCTCGAGGCCGCGTTGCAAGGGCCGCTGCCGCTGCTGCCGGGCGTCGCCAGCGCCTCGGAAATCATGCTCGGCTACGCCATGGGCTATCGCCGCTTCAAGCTGTTCCCCGCCGAGATCTGCGGCGGCGTGGCAGCACTCAAGGCGCTGGGCGGGCCGTTCGGTGACATCCGCTTCTGCCCGACCGGTGGCGTCAATGCGCGCAATGCGCGGGATTACCTGAGTCTGGCCAATGTGATGTGTGTCGGCGGTACCTGGATGGTCGATGCCAAGGCCGTGCGTGCCGGCGATTGGGCCGCCATCGAAAGCGCCACGCGCCAGACCCTGCAGGCGCTGGACAGCGCGCCGGCGGCCGAACTGCCGCGCGACTTCGACCTGCGCGCCGAGCGTGCCGAACAGCGCGAGCTGTAATCGTCCCATCCCCTCGCGGCGAGCGAAGGTCCGCCGCATCTTCCCCATCTTCTCGCTACCTGGAGGTTGCATGAGCAACGCGCGCCCGCTTTCCGAGCTTTTCCCCCGTCTGGATGAGATTCCCGAGGCCTATCGTCCGGATGCACCGGTTACGCAGCGCGATTATCTGGTCGATGGCGAGCTGATGAACTGGGACGGTCCTTTGGCCGAGGTACGCAGCCCGGTGTTCCTGCGTGAGGCGGACGGCAGCGAGCGCCAGGTAGTTCTTGGCAGTACGCCGCTGCTGGATGCCGACGCCGCGCTGCGCGCGTTGGACGCCGCTGTCGCCGCCTATGACTACGGTCGCGGTGCCTGGCCGACCATGCGCGTGGCCGAGCGCATTGCCCATGTCGAGAGCTTTCTGGCGCGCATGCGCGAACAGCGCGACGCGGTGGTCAAGCTGCTGATGTGGGAGATCGGCAAGAACCTCAAGGATTCCGAAAAGGAGTTCGATCGCACCTGCGATTACATCGTCGACACCATCCACGCACTGAAGGAGCTGGACCGTAGCTCCAGCCGCTTCGAACTGGAGCAGGGTACTTTGGGGCAGATCCGTCGGGTGCCGATGGGCGTGGCGCTGTGCATGGGACCGTACAACTACCCGCTGAACGAAACCTTCACCACGCTGATCCCGGCGCTGATCATGGGCAACACGGTGGTGTTCAAGCCGGCCAAGTTCGGCGTGCTGCTGGTACATCCGCTGCTCGAAGCCTTCCGCGACAGCTTCCCGGCCGGGGTCATCAACGTCATCTACGGTCGCGGCCGCGAGACGGTCAGCGCACTGATGGCCAGCGGCAAGATCGACGTGTTCGCCTTTATCGGCACGCACAAGGGCGCCGCCGACTTGAAGAAACTGCACCCGCGTCCGCACCGCCTGCGTGCTGCGCTGGGGCTGGATGCGAAGAACCCGGGCATCGTCCTGCCGCAGGTCGATCTGGACAACGCGGTGGAAGAGGCCGTGACCGGCGCGCTGTCGTTCAACGGCCAGCGCTGCACGGCATTGAAGATTCTCTTCGTGCACGAGGCGGTGCTCGATGGTTTCCTCGAACGCTTCGCCGCTCGCGTCAACGCGCTCAAGCCGGGCATGCCCTGGGAGCCCGGCGTCGCGCTGACGCCGCTGCCCGAGCCGGGCAAGACCGATTATCTGCATGCGGTGCTCGAAGACGCCGTGGCCAAGGGCGCGCGAGTGGTCAATGCCGGCGGCGGCGAGTCGCACCAGACCTTCTTTCATCCGGCGGTGCTGAGCCCGGTTGATTCGTCCATGCGTGTCTATCACGAAGAGCAGTTCGGCCCGCTGGTGCCCGTAGTGCCGTACCGCGACCTGCAGGAAGTAATCGACTATGTGACTGCCTCCGACTACGGCCAGCAGCTGTCGATCTTCGGCAACGATCCGGCGCAGGTCGGCGAGCTGGTCGATGCCTTCGTCAACCAGGTCGGTCGCATCAACATCAATGCCCAGTGCCAGCGCGGGCCGGATAGCTATCCGTTCAACGGCCGCAAGAATTCGGCCGAGGGAACGCTGTCGGTACACGATGCGCTGCGGGTGTTCTCCATCCGCACCCTTGTGGCGACCCGTTTCAACGAGGCCAACAAGCAGCTGGTCGACAGCATCATCCGGGAGCGTCGCTCGGGCTTCCTGACCACCGATTACATCTTCTGACGGAGCCTTGCCATGGCCTCGCCCGTGCTCGCCCAGCCGCTGTTGCTGGGCATGATGCGCCTGCTGGAATACCCCGAGCTGGGTGAACCCCAGGCACTGCTGGCGTTCATCGAACGCTGCGTCGAGCGCGGGCTGAACGGTTTCGACCATGCCGATATCTATGCTGGCGGGCGCTGCGAGGCGCACTTCGGCGCGGCCCTGCGTCAGGCGCCGGGGCTGCGTCAGCGCCTGCAGATCATCGGCAAGGCCGACATCGTACCGGCCGGGCAGGATTGTTCGCGCTGGCGGGTCAAGCACTACGACTCCAGCGCCCGCTATCTGCGCCAGGCGGTGGACGGCAGCCTGACGCGGCTGGGTGTCGAGCGGCTAGACGGTTTTCTGTTGCACCGGCCGGACCCGCTGTTGCAGGTCGACGAGGTGGCGGACACGCTGAACGACCTGATCGCCAGCGGCAAGGTCGGCTGGGTAGGGCTGTCAAACTCCGGGGTGTTGCATTGCCAGGCATTGGCGCAACGCGTGCCGCTGCGCTGCAACCAGATCGAACTCTCGCTGCAGGCCCAGCAAGGGGTATGGGACGGCGGTTTGCATGCCTTGCAGGCCGCGGGTCTGCAAGTGCTGGCCTGGTCGCCGATGGCCGGTGGGCGTTTCGGCGAGCGCCTGCGCAGTGCGCTCGAAGAAGTCGCCGCGGATCGGGGCGCAACGGCCAATCAGGTGGCGCTGGCCTGGCTTCGGGAATTGCCCGGCCGCCCGTTGCCGATCCTCGGCAGCCTGCGCTGGGAACGGATCGAGGAGGCGCTGCAGGGCGTCGAATTGGAGCTGGGCCGTCCCGCCTGGTTCTACCTGAGCGAAGCGGCCCGCGGGCATGAGGTGGCGTAGGCAGGGGCTCATCTGTCCGCCATCCAAGGTGGAAAATGCTTCGCAGTTTTCCAACCCTACGCGAGGTTTGTAGGGTGGATGACGCTTCACCCATCCACCGCTTGGCATTCGCGAAGAGATCACATTCGACAGATCCCTCGATTCAAAACACCACATCAATGATTGATCGTGCGCGCGCTTTCGTGGGCAGGCCGCTACACGCCAGCGATCAAGGGGCGCTGCGAGTGGTCCAAAACAGTGCGCCGCTGTGCTAGGGTCGCGTCCGCCGCGGGACGACCCGCTGGCATGTCGAATCGTGCGGGGACGGCCCTGCAGTTGATGGAGTCATCGTCATGCATTCGGCCTGGATCATGCTGATCGTAGCCGGCCTTCTGGAAGTGGGTTGGGCCATTGGCCTCAAGGCTTCCGAAGGCTTCACCCGCCCGCTACCCAGCGTGCTCACCATAGCGGCCATGGCTGGCAGCTTTTTCCTGCTCGCGCGTGCCATGCAGGTTCTGCCGGTGGGTACCGCCTACGGCATCTGGGTCGGTATCGGCGCATTGGGTACCGTGCTGCTGGGCATTCTCATCTTCGGCGAAAGCGCCTCGCCCGCGCGGCTGGTGAGCGTGCTGCTGTTGCTGGCTGGGCTGGTTGGTCTGAAGCTGAGCGCCTGAGGAGTCTCTGCGGCGCTCACTGCCGAACGTGTGCCCGTCAGTCCTGCAGCTTCAGATGCGAGATATCCGGCACCACGGCGGTGGTGTCGCGAGGCTTTTCGCCCATGTCGCTGCCCACCGGGGCAAGGCTGAACTGAGAAAGGTCCACGCGCGGCGCCTCTGGCTCGGGCCGGGCGTCCTGCAGGTCGACGCCGATCGGCGCAATACCGAAGTCCGGTGCCTCGACGTCGGCGAAGGCTGCCATGTATTCGTCACGCGGCGTCACCTTGAGTGTGGCCGGGGCGTCGCTCGTTTTTCCTGCGCTGCTCTCGGTGCTGGCCGCGCTGGTCGCCGTCGATGCCGGAGGCGGCGCCAGTTCGATTTCCTCCACATCGACGGGCAGCGGTTTGAGTTCTACCTGCGCGCCGGCACGCTCCATCGCCTGGCGATATTTTTCGGCCGCGGCGAAGTCCAGATTCTGCTTGATCACGATGCGCCGGCCGGAGAACAGCAGCGCGATACGCTGGGCGTCGGCCTGGAACAGCTTGGTCAGGTTGGCCTCGACCTGCTCGAGCTTGGCGCCCGGGAGCAGTTGGCCGGAAAAGGCGATCTCGTAGAGACTCATGGTGCGGTTCCTTTTGTAACCGATGCCAGTGATCGTGGAGGCGGCGGGGCGCCTCGGGACGGAAACGTAAGCGAGGTGGCGATGATCTGGCAAAGCGCAAACTGCTGCACTCGCCGGTGTCACAAGTTTGCATGCCGCCATAGCGTCAGGGTAGCGGTGCGAACAGGGCGTCGATGTCGCGTTCGCCAAGCTGCAAGCTGCCGTCGACTGCACCTTCGAGTACACCGGCCGCCAGTTCGGCCTTGCGCGCCTGCAACTCGCGGATGCGCTCCTCGACGGTGCCGCGGCTAATAAGACGATAGACGAAGACCGGCTTGTCCTGGCCGATGCGATAGGCGCGGTCGGTCGCCTGGTTCTCCGCAGCGGGATTCCACCAGGGATCGTAGTGGATCACCGTATCCGCCGCCGTCAGGTTGAGCCCGGTGCCACCGGCCTTCAGGCTGATCAGGAACAGCGGCACTTCGCCGGCCTGGAAGCGCTCGACCGGCGTGCGTCGATCATCGGTCTCACCCGTCAGCTTGACGTACTCGATGCCGCGCTTGTGTAGCGCCTGCTCGATCAACGCCAGCATCGAGGTGAACTGGGAAAACAGCAGCACCCGCCGGCCTTCGCTCATCAGCTCGTCGAGCATCTCCAGCAGGCTGTCGAGCTTGCCGGAGCTGCTGCCGCGTGCGGCTCGTGCCGACTCACCCTTCAGCAGGCGCAGGTCGCAGCAGACCTGACGCAGCTTGAGCAGCGCCTCGAGGATGACCATCTGGCTGCGCGCGAGTCCCTTGCGCTCGATCTCGTCGCGCACCTTGCGATCCATTGCCAGCCGCAAGGTCTCGTAGACCTCGCGCTGGACGTCATTCAGTTCGACCCAGTGGACGAACTCGTTCTTGGCCGGCAGCTCAGTGGCTACCTGTTCCTTGGTGCGCCGCAACAGGAACGGCCGAATGCGGGCGCGCAGGTGCGCCAGTCGTGCATCGTCGCCGTGTTTTTCGATCGGATTGCGGTACTCCTGGGTGAAGCTTTTGGCGTCTCCAAGCCACCCGGGCATGAGGAAGTGGAATAGCGACCAGAGCTCGCCGAGGTGATTCTCCAGCGGTGTGCCGGTCAGGCACAGGCGCTGCCGGGTCTGCATTTCGCGTACGGCCTGGGCCGCTTTGCCGGTCGGGTTCTTGATGTGCTGCGCCTCGTCGAGAATGAGTAGGTGCAGCGGCTGCTCACGCAGTGCGGCTATGTCGCGCGTCAGCAGCGCATAGCTGGTCAGCAGTAGATCGTGCTCGCCAAGTTCGCCGAAGTGTTTCTGCCGGGTGCTGCCCTTGAGCGTCAATACCCGTAGCTGCGGGGCGAAACGGCTGGCCTCGTCCTGCCAGTTGGGAATCAGGCTGGTCGGCATCACCACCAGCGCCGGACGATCGAGCCGTCCTGCCTGCTTTTCGGCGAGGATGTGGGCAAGGCTCTGCAGCGTCTTGCCCAGGCCCATGTCGTCGCCGAGGATGCCGCCCGCGCCCAGCTCGCGCAGCGTCTGCATCCAGACCAGGCCCTGCTGCTGGTAGGGCCGCAGTTTGCCCGCGAGCCCGGTTGGGGTCGGGCAGGCCTTGATATCAGGTTTGCTCAGGCGCCCGGCGAACTCACGCAGTCGTTCACCGCCTTTCCATTGCGGTGCCAGGCTGTCGAGCCCGGCCAGGCGCGCGCCGTCGGCCTTGCTCATACGCAGCGATGGCCCATCCATCTGTTCGCGCATGTAGAGCTCACCGAGGGTCGCCAGAATCGGCTTGATGCGCCCCAGCGGCAGCGTCACGTGCAGCGCCTGCTTGTCGTGTTGTCCCGGCCGGTCCAGTTGCACGCGCAGCTGCTCCTCATCGCTACGCAGCGCGATGGCGCGAGGGCTGAGCAATTGAGGGTTCTGGCGGATCAGCCGCAACAGGACCGGCAGCATGCCGATGCGCTGCCCGTTGACGATGATGCCTAGATCGAGATCGAACCAGTCGTCATCAGCTGACTCGTCGATCTGCGCGTACCAGCTGTCGATGGCGGTCAGGTCGTAGGCGAAGCCGGGATGGATATCGATCTGCCAGCCTTGTCGGCGCAGTTCGGGCAGTTGCTCCTGAACGAACCTGAGCCAGGCATCTTCGCCGGGCAGCTGGAACATCTCCGCCGACTCCTTCGGCAGAGCCAGGCTCTGGCGCAGCGCCGGTCGGAAGCCCAGCTGTTCAAGTTGTCTGCGCAGTGCCTGTTCGGCCTGGGGGTGGCGTGCGATCAGCTGCAGCTCGTTGCCGACCAGATGACGGACACGTTCGCCGTCGCGTTTGCCATGGATACACGCCTCCCCGTAGAGAAACGACAGGCCGGCGCGATGCTGATGGTCGCTGACCATGCGCTGGTTGCCCGGCTGGTAGTTGATTGCCAGATGACTGCCGAGACTGAGCAGCGGTACGGGCGGCAGATCGTCGATCAGCCGTTCGTCGCGAGGCGCCAGCGGAGGGCTCATCTGCCAGGCCCTCTGTGTCGGGATGCGGCAAGGCAGGTCAGCCGACTGTGGGCCGGATATCGGTGCGAAGTGCTCATAGTGGCTTCATTTCGATCAGCAGCCCGAGGCTGTCATGGTCGATGTAGGTCAGCCGGCCAGGGATCAGGCGAACCCGCTGCGTCAGGCGCTCGCTGGCGAGCAGTTGGCCGTACTCGCCGAAGCGGTTCACCCAGAAGGTCATGTCGGTCTGCATATAGCGCCCGGGTCTGACCCTCAGCAGACCCTGAATCGGGTAGTGCTCGAAATGGCGTTGCCCCTGGTGCAGTGCAATGGTCGGCGCATCTTCGCTGACTGCTTGCTGCCAGGCGCGTTGCAACAGTACCTGGTAGCCCTGGTCCGGCGTAAGCCTGGCGGCAACGTGCTCGAGGGCTGGCTGGCGTTCGGCGCGCCTGTCCAGCACCTGCGCACTATCGGCCCAGTCGTAGGGCGCGTGCTGGCTGGCTTCCAGTGGCGGGGCGTGGCGAAACAGGATCAGCTCGACGCGATATAGCGCCTCGGCGTGAGCCTGAGGCGCCAGTAGCGTCAGCAGCAAGACCAGATAGCGAAGTGGCATCTACGATCCTTGCTCATTGGGCGCCAGCCGCTCGAGCAGCGCTTCCAGCGTATTGAAGCGTTCCTCCGGGCGTTCCATCGGCACCTGGAATTTGAACAGCGTGGCGCCTTCGAACTTGTAGCGATTCGGCTGACTCTGGATCAGCTTGATCAGCACCATCGGGTCGACCGAGGTGTCGGCCGAGAACTCGATGCGCCCACCCTGCGGGCCTGCGTCGATCTTGGTAATGCCAAGCTTTTCCGCCTGCAGCTTGAGCAGTGTCAGGCGCACCAGGTTCTTCGTCGGTTCCGGTAGCAGGCCGAAGCGGTCGATCATCTCCACCTGCAGTTCTTTCAGCCCGTCTTCGTCGGCCGCATTGGCAATGCGCTTGTAGAGGATCAGGCGGGCATGCACATCCGGCAGGTAGTCTTCCGGGATCAGGGCTGCCAGGCGCAGGTTGATTTCCGGCCCGCCGCCGAGCGGCTGCTCCAGATTCGGCTGCTCGCCTTTGCGGATCGCCTTGACCGCGCGCTCGAGCATTTCCATATAAAGGGTGAAGCCAACCGCTTGGATCTGCCCGCTCTGACCCTCGCCGAGCAGCTCGCCGGCGCCGCGGATTTCCAGGTCGTGGGTGGCGAGGACAAAGCCTGCACCGAGGTCCTGGGCATTGGCGATGGCCTCCAGGCGCTTCTGCGCGTCATCGGTCATTGCCTTGCGGGTCGGGGTCAGCAGATAGGCATAGGCCTGGTGATGGCTGCGGCCTACCCGGCCACGCAGCTGGTGCAGCTGCGCCAGGCCGAACTTGTCGGCGCGCTCGATGATGATGGTGTTGGCGCTCGGCACGTCGATGCCGGTTTCGATAATGGTCGAGGCCACCAGCACGTTGAAACGCTTGTGGTAGAAGTCGCTCATGACCTGTTCGAGGTCACGCTCGCGCATTTGCCCGTGGCCGATCGCGACGCGTGCCTCCGGCACCAGTGCCTGAAGGTCGGCGGCGCATTTCTCGATGGTCTTCACATCGTTGTGCAGGTAATAGACCTGGCCGCCGCGCAACAGCTCGCGCAGCAGCGCCTCCTTGATCACGGTGTTCTGCTGTTCCATGACGAAGGTGCGAACCGACAGCCGGCGCGCCGGCGGCGTGGCGATGATCGACAGGTCGCGCATGCCGGCGATGGACATGTTCAGCGTGCGTGGAATCGGCGTGGCGGTCAGCGTGAGAATGTCCACTTCGCTGCGCAATGCCTTGAGCTGTTCCTTCTGGCGCACGCCGAAACGGTGTTCCTCGTCGATGATGACCAGGCCCAGGTTGCTGAACTTGACGTCATCCTGCAGCAGCTTGTGGGTGCCGATGAGAATGTCGATCTTGCCCTCGGCCAGTTCGGCGATGGCGCTCTGCACTTCCTTGGCGGATTTGAAGCGGCTCATCACCTCGACCCGCACCGGCCAGTCGGCGAAGCGGTCGCGGAAGCTGTTGTAGTGCTGCTGAGCGAGCAGGGTGGTCGGCACCAGTACGCCAACCTGCCGGCCGCCATGGACGGCGATGAAGGCGGCACGCATGGCGACCTCGGTCTTGCCAAAGCCGACGTCACCACAGACCAGGCGATCCATCGGCTTGGCCGACAGCAGGTCCTCGCGTACCGCGTCGATGGCGGCCTGCTGATCGGGCGTCTCTTCGAACGGAAAGCCTGCGGCGAACGTTTCGTAGTCGACCTGCGGGTCCTTGAAGGCATAACCCTCGCGTGCGGCGCGGCGGGCGTAAATATCCAGCAGCTCGGCCGCGACATCGCGGACCTGCTCGGCCGCCTTACGCTTGGCTTTCTGCCAGGTTTCCGAGCCGAGCCGGTGCAGTGGCGCGAGCGCGTCGTCGCTGCCTGTATAGCGGGCGATCAGGTGCAGGCTGGCGACCGGTACGTAGAGCTTGGCGTCCTCGGCGTACTGCAGCAGCAGGAATTCCTGCGCCTGGCCTTCGATCTCCAGGGTGACCAGGCCCTGGTAGCGACCGACACCGTGATCGATGTGCACCACCGGCGAGCCTTCGCGCAGCTCGGTGAGGTTCTTGATGACGTTCTCGCCACCGTCGCGACTCTTCTCGCGTCGCCGGCGCTGCATGACGCGCTGACCGAACAGCGGGCTTTCCGCGACCAGTGCGACGTCGTCCAGTTGCAGGCCTTCGTCGAGCGGGGCGATGGTGATCGCCAGGCGCTCCTGGCTGGCGAGGAATTCCTCCCAGCCTTCGACTTCTTGCGGGCGCAGCTTCAGACGGGCGAGCAGCTCCAGCAATACTTCGCGGCGGCCGGCTGATTCGGCAGTAAACAGCACACGCCCGGCATATTCGTCGAGGAAGCGTCGCAGCTTGCCCAGCGGTTCGCTCGCCTTGGCCTCGATTGCCAGTTCCGGCAGGGCCTGCGCGGTGAAGCGTTCTCGGCCGATGCCAGGCTCGACATCCTGTTGGCTGGCGACCACACGTGGCCAGAGCTTGAGCCGAGCGAAGCAGTCTTCCACCGGCATGAACAGTTCGGCCGGCGGCAGCAGCGGTCGCTCGGGGTCGACGCGGCGTTCTTCGTAGCGATTGCGAACGTCGCTCCAGAACTGCTCGGCGGCCTGCTCGATGCCGGGCAGGGAGAACACCTGGCTGTCTTCAGGCAGGTAGTCGAAAAGCGTCGCGGTTTCTTCGTAGAACAGCGGTAGGTAATACTCGATGCCCGCTGGGGTGATGCCGGTAGAGAGATCCTGGTAGATCGGGCAGCGGCGGAAGTCGACGTCGAAACGCTCGCGGAAACGCGCGCGGAAGCCGGTGACTGCCTCCTTCTTCAGGGGGAACTCGCGTGCTGGCAACAGGCGGATCGACTCGACCTTGTCGATCGAGCGCTGGTTCTCCGGATCGAAGGTGCGCAGTGTCTCGATCTCGTCATCGAACAGGTCGATGCGGTAGGGCAGGGGGCTGCCCATGGGGAACAGGTCGATCAACGCGCCGCGCACGGCGAACTCGCCGTGCTCGTACACGGTGTCCACGCAGCGATAGCCGGCTGCTTCCAGGCGCAGGCGCATCTGCTCCACATCCAGCTTCTGCCCGACGTCCAGCACCAGGCTCGAACCCAGCAGGAAGCGCTTTGGCGCCAGCCTGTGTAGGGCGGTAGTGATCGGCACTACCAGCACGCCGTGGCTCAGCTCCGGTAGCTGGTAGAGGGCGGCAATGCGCTGGGAGACGATGTCCTGGTGCGGCGAGAAGATGTCGTAGGGCAGCGTTTCCCAGTCAGGAAAATGCAATACCGCCAGTTGTGGCGCGAAGAAGGCGAGTTCTTCCTGCAGGCGCTCGGCGCTTTGGCTGTCGGCAGTGAGCAGGAGCGTGAAGCGCTTGGCGTTGCTGGCTGCTTCGGCAATCGCCAGGCTTAGCGCAGCTCCTGGAAGATTGCCCCAATGTTGCTTGCCGCTGGCGGCAGGCAGGGGGGGAAGGCGCAAGACGGACACGAGTGGGCGTGGCTCCGATCAAAAAATAGGCCGCCGGGATTGTAACTATCGAGGCGCTTGGCTGTCAGTGTTTCGTCCGCTGCAGATTGCCGGCGCTAGGGTGCGCCGTCATAATGTAGCCCCTTTTCTCAGCCCCTACATGTTGGAAGGAACTGCCCGTGACTCAGAAGCCCGACCAGTGTCTTGGTGAATGGATTGACCGCGAAGCGCTCGCCGAAGCGATGATTCCGCTGATTGGTCAGCTGTATCGCAACAACAACGTGGTGACTTCGATCTACGGCCGTGGCCTGATCAATCGTTCGGTGATCGCCATCCTCAAGGCACACCGTTTCGCCCGTCACCGCATCGCCGACGAAACCGAGCTGTCGGTGCACGACACCTTCCAGATCCTCAAGACGATGAGCGAAATGAACCTGGGCGCCGCTTCGGTGGACTTGGGCAAGCTGGTCGCCAAGTACAAGGAAGCGGGCAACGGTCGCAATCTCGAGCAGTTCGTCCGTGAAGAGCTGGCTGAGGTGGCCGACAAGCGTCACGCCGCAGCTGGTCACAAAGGCACTGACGTGGTTCTCTACGGTTTCGGCCGTATCGGCCGTCTGCTGGCGCGTATCCTGATCGAGAAAACCGGTGGTGGCGACGGCCTGCGCCTGCGCGCCATCGTCGTGCGCAAGGGCGCGGACAACGATCTGGTCAAGCGTGCCAGCCTGCTGCGTCGCGACTCGGTGCATGGTCCTTTCGATGGCACCATCACCATCGACGAAGAGAACAGCACCATCACCGCCAACGGCAACCTGATTCAGGTGATCTACTCCAACGATCCGTCCTCGGTGGATTACACCCAGTACGGCATCGAGAACGCGCTGCTTGTCGACAACACTGGCAAGTGGCGTGACGCCGAAGGCCTGGGTCAGCACCTCAAGTGCCCGGGTGTTGCTCGCGTCGTATTGACCGCGCCGGGCAAGGGTGAGCTGAAGAACATCGTGCATGGCATCAACCATGGCGATATCACCACCGATGACAAGATCATCTCCGCCGCATCCTGCACCACCAACGCCATCGTGCCGGTGCTCAAGGCGGTGAACGATCAGTACGGCATCGTCAACGGTCACGTGGAAACGGTGCATTCGTACACCAACGACCAGAACCTGATCGACAACTTCCACAAGGGCAGTCGTCGTGGTCGCAGCGCTGCGCTGAACATGGTGATCACCGAAACGGGTGCCGCCACCGCTGCAGCCAAGGCGCTGCCGGTGCTCAAAGGCAAGCTGACTGGCAACGCGATCCGCGTCCCGACGCCGAACGTGTCCATGGCAATTCTCAACCTGAACCTGGAGAAGGCCACCAGTCGCGAAGAGATCAACGAGTACCTGCGCCAGATGGCCATGCACTCGGATCTGCAGAAACAGATCGACTTCGTCAATTCTCAGGAAGTTGTATCCACTGATTTCGTCGGATCGCGCCATGCTGGCGTGGTGGATGCCGAAGCGACCATTTGCAACGACAACCGTGTCGTGCTTTACGTCTGGTACGACAACGAGTTCGGCTACAGCTGTCAGGTCGTGCGGGTGATGGAAGACATGGCAGGGGTTAACCCGCCAGCCTTCCCGCGCTAAACGCTGCGGACGGTGAAATCGAAACGGGAGCCTAGGCTCCCGTTTCGCTTTTCTGGGCGGTAGTAATAGCGCGAGCTGCCGGGGTTGAGCGGCCGAGCGGTCGGCTCGATTTCGTGCGCCGCTAATTTTGCTTCTCTTGTTTCGAGTCAAAAATCCGCAATGCTTGGGTGGTCAGTCAAGGTCTGCGACCTCTATAATCGGGCGGATTTTTTACCTGGGTCCGCGACATGGTGTCGCGTCAATAACGTATTGGCGCGCGCGGCGCAATCCTACTTTGCGCCATGCCGCTGGGCCTGCAAAAAAAGCTTTCTAAAATCAGTGGTTAGGCAAACCGATGATCAATATAAAACGAGGGCTTGATTTGCCCATAGCCGGCGCGCCGGCGCAGCGTATCGAGGCCGGCAGGCCCGTGCGCAGCGTCGCCGTCGTCGGCTTCGACTATCCGACCATGAAGCCAACCATGGCTGTTCAGGTCGGTGATCGGGTTAAGCTGGGGCAGATCCTTTTTTCCGACAAGAAGTCCGAAGGCGTGCATTACACCGCGCCCGGCGCCGGTGTCGTCAGTGCAGTTCACCGCGGCGAAAAGCGCGTGCTGCAATCGGTGGTCATCGACCTCGAGGGCGATGAAGAGGTCACCTTCACGAGCTATTCGCCAGCCCAGCTGGATGGTCTGAGCTGCGAGCAGGTGCGTGAAAACCTGCAGCAGTCAGGCCTGTGGACCGCGCTGCGCACGCGCCCGTTCAGCAAGGTGCCGGCCGTCGATGCCACGCCTGCCTCGATTTTCGTGACCGCGATCGACACGCATCCGCTGGCAGCCGATCCGGCGATCATCATCGCTGAACAGCCTGAAGCCTTTGAAGCCGGACTCAAGGTCCTGACTAATCTGGCCAAGGTGTTCCTGTGCAAGGCGCCAAATGCCTCGTTGCCAGGCGAGTCCCTGGCCAAGGTTCAGGTCGAAAGCTTCAACGGTCCGCATCCTGCCGGGCTGGCTGGTACCCACATCCATTTCCTCGACCCGGTAAGTGCCAGCAAAAGCGTCTGGACCATCGGTTATCAGGACGTGATTGCCGTGGGCAAGCTGTTCACCAGTGGGCGTTTGTCGGTGGAGCGCGTTGTCGCCCTGGCTGGCCCGGTGGTCGAGCAGCCACGTCTGGTACGTGCCCGTCTAGGTGCCAACCTCGACGAACTGACCGCCGGTGAGCTGCAACCCGGAGCCAATCGCGTCGTTTCCGGCTCGCTGCTGGGTGGTCGTACCGCCCATGGTGCGTTCGCCTACCTTGGTCGCTACCACCAGCAGGTTTCCTGCCTGCGTGAGGGCAAGGAGCGCGAGATGCTCCATTACATGCGCCCGGGCGTCGAAAAGCATTCGATCCTCAATATCTATATCTCCAAGCTGATGGCCGGCAAGAAGTTTGCCTTCTCTACCTCCACCAACGGCAGCCCACGGGCGATGGTGCCGGTAGGTAACTACGAAGAGGTCATGCCGCTGGACGTCCTGCCGACCCAGTTGCTGCGTGCACTGATCGTGGGTGACACCGAAGTGGCGCAGAAACTCGGTTGCCTGGAGCTGGATGAAGAAGATCTGGCGCTGTGCAGCTATGTCTGTGCCGGGAAATACGAATACGGCCCGATCCTGCGGGACAATCTGACCCGCATCGAGAAGGAGGGTTAAGGCATGGGCATTCGCGCATTCCTCGACAAGATCGAGCATCATTTCGAAAAAGGCGGCAAGTACGAGAAGTGGTACGCGCTTTACGAAGCGGCCGACACCTTCCTCTATCGTCCCGGCAGCGTCACCAAGACCACGGCCCACGTGCGCGACGGCATCGACCTCAAGCGCATGATGATCACCGTCTGGATGTGTACCTTCCCGGCGATGTTCTTCGGCATGTGGAACACCGGCTACCAGGCCAACCTGATCTTCGCGCAGAGCCCTGATCTGCTCGCAGCTCAGGAAGGCTGGCGCTTCGGTCTGATCGGCGCACTGGCGGGCTTCGATCCGAACAGTCTCTGGGATAACTTCATCCAGGGCGCAGCCTACTTCCTTCCGATCTACGCGGTGACCTTCATCGTCGGTGGGTTCTGGGAAGTGCTGTTCGCTTCGATCCGCAAGCACGAGGTCAACGAGGGCTTCTTCGTTACGTCCGTGCTGTTTGCCCTGATCCTGCCGCCGAGCATTCCGCTGTGGCAGGTCGCGCTGGGTATCAGCTTCGGCGTGGTAATCGGCAAGGAAATCTTCGGTGGGACCGGCAAGAACTTCCTGAACCCGGCGCTTACTGCGCGGGCGTTCCTGTTCTTCGCCTACCCGGCCCAGATGTCCGGTGACGGCGTCTGGACTGCGGTCGATGGCTATGCGGGCGCAACTGCGCTGAGCCTCGGCTTCGTCGGCGGTATCGAAAACGTGATCGACAACGGCATCACCTGGATGGACGCCTTCGTCGGTACCATTCATGGCTCGATCGGTGAAACCAGCACGCTGGCGATCTTCATCGGCGGCGTGATCCTGATCGGTAGCAAGATTGCCTCCTGGCGCATCGTTTCCGGTGTGATGCTCGGCATGATCGGTCTGAGCTTCCTGTTCAACCTGATCGGTTCCGACACCAACCCGCTGTTCGGCATGCCCTGGTACTGGCACATGGTCGTCGGTGGCTTCGCCTTCGGCATGATCTTCATGGCGACCGACCCGGTGTCGGCCTCCATGACCAATACCGGCAAGTGGGTGTTCGGCATCCTGATCGGTGTGATGGTCGTGCTGATCCGCGTGGTCAACCCCGCCTTCCCGGAAGGCATGATGCTGGCGATCCTGTTCGCCAACCTGTGTGCGCCGCTGATTGACCATTTCGTCATTCAGGCCAATATCAAGCGGAGGCTGGCACGTAATGTCTAGTCAGAAAGAATCCACCGTTCGCACGCTGACGGTAGCCCTGTTGGTCTGCCTGGTGTGCTCCATCTTCGTGGCTGGCGCCGCCGTGGCGCTTCGCCCGACTCAGCAGGAAAACCGTCTGCTGGACAAGCAGCGCAGCATCCTGGCGATCGCCGGTCTGGGCGAGGCGGGCATGTCCGGTAATCAGGTCAAGCAGTTGTTCAACGAGCGCATCGTCGCCCGTCTGGTCGATCTGGAAACCGGCAAGTTCAGCGATGAATTCGAAGCCAAGACCTTCGATCCGCTCGCCGCTGCCAAGGACCCTGCGCTGTCCCAGGCGCTGCCTGGGGAGCAGGATATTGCCTCGATCAAGCGTCGCGAGCGTTACAGCACCGTTTATATCGTCGAAGGGCAGGGCGAGGGCGAGATCGATACGCTGATCCTGCCGGTTCGTGGCTACGGTCTCTGGTCGACGCTCTATGGCTTCATGGCAGTCGAGGGTGACCTGAATACCGTTGCCGGCTTCGGCTTCTACCAGCACGGTGAAACCCCGGGCCTTGGCGGTGAGGTCGACAATCCGAAGTGGCGCGGCATGTGGCCCGGCAAGGAACTGTACGACGACAACGGCAAACTGGCGGTGCAGATCGTCAAGGGCGGTGTCGACCCTCAGAGCCCGAAAGCCGACCACCAGGTCGATGCCCTGGCCGGTGCCACCCTGACCAGCAACGGCGTCAACTCGCTGTTGCACTTCTGGTTGGGCGAGAACGGCTTCGGTCCATTTATCGCTAATCTGCGCGCTGGGGAGGCTTGATCATGTCGCAACCCACTGTCAAAGAAGTTCTGCTCAATCCGATCTTCAATAACAACCCCATCGGCCTGCAGATTCTCGGAATCTGCTCGGCGCTGGCCGTCACCTCCAACCTGAACACAGCGCTGGTGATGTCTGTCGCGCTGACCCTGGTGGTGGCGTTTTCCAACCTGTTCATCTCGATGATCCGCAGCCAGATCCCCAACTCGATCCGCATGATCGTGCAGATGGTGATCATCGCCTCGCTGGTGATCCTGGTGGATCAGGTGCTCAAGGCCTACGCGTTCTCGCTGTCCAAGCAGCTCTCGGTGTTCGTCGGTCTGATCATCACCAACTGCATCGTGATGGGGCGTGCGGAAGCGTTTGCCATGCAGAACCCGCCAATGCTGTCGTTCTTCGACGGTATCGGCAACGGTTTGGGCTATAGCGCCATGCTGATTGCACTCGGCTTCATTCGCGAGCTGACTGGTGCTGGCAAACTGATGGGTTACACCATTCTGCCCGTCGTCAACGACGGCGGTTGGTATCAGCCCAACGGCATGATGCTGCTGCCGCCTTCGGCATTCTTCCTGATCGGTCTGTTCATCTGGGGCATTCGTGCCTGGAAGAAGGAGCAGGTCGAAAAGCCTGCCTTCAAGATGGCGCCGCAAGTCTCGAACAAGGAGGCTTACTAATGGAGCATTACATCAGCCTGTTCGTCCGTGCCGTGTTCATCGAGAACATGGCCCTGGCGTTCTTCCTTGGCATGTGTACCTTCATCGCGATTTCCAAGAAGGTGGAAACCGCCATCGGCCTGGGCATCGCGGTCATCGTGGTGCAGGCCATCACCGTGCCTGCCAACAACCTGATCTACACCTACCTGCTGAAGGCCGGTGCGTTGTCTTGGGCCGGACTGCCTGAAGTGGACCTCAGCTTCCTCGGTCTGCTGAGCTACATCGGCGTGATCGCGGCGATCGTGCAGATCCTCGAGATGACCCTCGATAAGTACGTACCGAGCCTCTACAACGCGTTGGGTGTATTCCTGCCGCTGATCACCGTGAACTGCGCCATCATGGGTGGCACGCTGTTCATGGTCGAGCGCGACTACAACCTGGGCGAGAGCGTGGTGTATGGCATGGGCTCCGGCCTGTCCTGGGCGCTGGCCATCGCTTTGCTGGCCGGTATTCGCGAGAAGCTGAAGTACAGCGATGTTCCGGATGGGTTGCAGGGTCTGGGTATTACCTTCATCACCATCGGACTGATGTCGCTGGGCTTCATGTCTTTCTCTGGCGTACAGCTGTAAGGACGGAACGAACTGATGAGTTACGAAATTTTCCTCGCCATCGGTATGTTCACCGCCATCGTGCTTGCGCTGGTGGTGATCATCCTGGCTGCGCGCGCCAAGCTGGTATCCAGCGGCGATGTGTCCATCGAAATCAATGGCGAACGGACCATTACCGTCCCCGCCGGCGGCAAGCTGCTGCAGACCCTGGCTGCCAACAACATCTTCCTCTCGTCGGCCTGTGGCGGCGGTGGTACCTGCGCGCAGTGCAAGTGCATCGTCGAGAGTGGTGGTGGCGAGATGCTGCCCACCGAGGAGTCGCACTTCACCCGTCGCGAGGCGGGCGAGGGCTGGCGCCTGTCCTGCCAGACTCCGGTTAAGGCGGACATGAAGATCGAAGTTCCGGAAGAAGTCTTCGGCGTGAAGAAGTGGGAATGCACCGTCGAGTCCAACCCCAACGTCGCGACCTTCATCAAGGAACTGACACTCAAGCTGCCGGAGGGCGAGAACGTCGACTTCCGCGCTGGTGGTTATGTGCAGCTCGAGTGCCCGCCGCATGAAGTGCGTTACCGGGACTTCGACATTCAGGAAGAGTATCGCGGCGACTGGGACAAGTTCGACCAGTGGAAGTACGTGTCGAAGTGCGACGAGACCGTCATTCGCGCCTACTCCATGGCGAACTATCCGGAAGAGCGTGGCCTGGTGAAGTTCAACATCCGTATCGCCTCACCGCCGCCAGGCCGTGACGACATTCCGCCGGGCAAGATGTCATCCTATGTCTTCAGCCTGAAGCCGGGCGACAAGATCACCGTTTACGGACCGTTCGGCGAGTTCTTCGCCAAGGACACCGACGCCGAGATGGTCTTCATCGGCGGTGGTGCGGGGATGGCACCGATGCGCTCGCACATCTTCGACCAGCTCAAGCGTCTCAAGTCCAAGCGCAAGATGAGCTTCTGGTATGGCGCGCGCTCCATGCGCGAGGCCTTCTACGTGGAAGAGTACGACCAGTTGCAGGCGGAGAATCCGAACTTCCAATGGCATCTGGCCCTGTCCGATCCGCTGCCGGAAGATAACTGGGATGGCCCGACCGGCTTTATCCACAACGTGCTGTACGAGAACTATCTGAAGGATCATCCGGCTCCGGAAGATTGCGAGTTCTACATGTGCGGCCCGCCCATGATGAACGCATCGGTGATCAAGATGCTCACCGACCTCGGCGTCGAGCCGGAGAATATTCTGCTCGACGACTTCGGCGGCTAGCATGACCCGAGCGTCACTGCAGGCTCTCCATGCTGTCGTGTACCTCCGGCCCGTCATCGCTGTCGCTCTCGCGGCAGCCCTGACGGGCTGTCTGTTTCAGGACAGGGTCGAGGTCATCAGCGGCCCAACGATGGGCAGCACCTATACCGTCAAGTACGTAAGCAGCGGCGACGTCCCCTCCAGGGAGGAGCTGCACGGTGAAGTCGAGGCCATTCTCGGCGACATTGATAAACAGCTGTCGACCTACCGTAGCGATTCCGACGTCGAGCGCTTCAATGCGCTGCCGGCTGGTAGCTGCGAGCCGATGCCGGATACGGTGCGCGAATTGGTCGCAGCGGGCGATCAGCTATCGGCCGACAGCGATGGCGCGTTCGATCTTACACTCGAGCCATTGCTGAACCTTTGGGGCTTCGGTCCGCAAGGTCGTGCCGAACAGGTTCCATCCGCGGCGGATATCGAGGCGGCGCGGGCGTTGACCGGCCATCGGCATCTACGTATCGATGGCGATCAGTTGTGCAAGACGGTGGCGCTGCAGCTGGACTTCAACAGCATCGCTGCCGGCTATGCGGTTGATCGCGTTGTCGATCGTCTGAAGGCGCTCGGCGTAGAGAGTTACCTCGTTGAGATCACTGGCGAGCTCAAGGCTGAGGGCCGCAAGCCCGATGATTCACCGTGGCGCATAGCCATTGAAGCGCCCAGGGATGACCAGCGGGTTGCGCAGAAGATCGTCGAACTCGATGGTCTGGGCGTATCCACCTCCGGCGACTATCGAAACTATTTCGAGCAGGACGGCCGGCGTTATTCACATACCCTGGACCCGCAAAGCGGCAGACCGATCGAGCATCACCTCGCTGCGGTGACGGTCATCGATAAATCGACTTTGCGTGCTGACGGGTTGTCTACCGCGTTGATGGTGCTCGGCCCCGAGCGGGGGCTGGCACTGGCAGAGCGTAATGCGATCGCCGCGTTCTTCGTCGTGCGCGAGGGGCAAGGCTTCGTAACAACGAGCACCAAGGCTTTTGACGAGCTGTTCGGTGCGGGAGTAGAGCAATGACTTGGTTACTGGTTTTTCTGGTGATGCTGCTTGTGGTATTCGGCATGGCCATCGGCGTGATCATGGGCCGCAAGCCCATCGCGGGTTCCTGCGGGGGTATCGCCAATCTGGGCATCGAGAAGGAGTGCTCCATCTGTGGCGGTAGCCGCGAGAAGTGCGAAGAAGTGAACGAGGCGAAGAACGCGGGTAACGCCGATCTCGCCTACGACGCCACCAAGCGTTGATGTGAACCTTTGCGCGTCCAGGCAGCCCTGAGCGGGCTTGCCTGACCGGGCTCCTGATGGGCGCGGCGCGCGCAGAGCTTGAAAGAAGTGGCTGGTTTGCGTCCTTGGACATCGGCGAATTCGTTGACAGCAGCGGCGTCTCCCGCTGCGTTTTCAGGAGTGTATATGGCGGTCTATAACTACGATTTGGTGGTATTGGGTTCCGGTCCGGCCGGGGAGGGCGCGGCAATAAATGCCGTCAAGGCGGGACGCAAGGTCGCCGTGGTAGATAACCGTCCGCTGGTTGGAGGCAACTGCACACACCTGGGCACCATTCCGTCCAAGGCCTTGCGCCATTCGGTACGGCAGATCATGCAGTACAACACCAACCCGCTGTTCCGCCAGATCGGCGAACCACGCTGGTTCTCCTTTCCGGACGTGCTGAAGAGTGCCGAGAAGGTCATCAGTAAGCAGGTCACTTCCCGCACGAGTTACTACGCACGTAACCGCATCGATACCTTCTTCGGGACTGCCAGCTTCTCCGATGAGCAGAGCGTCGAAGTGGTCTGCCTCAATGGCATGGTGGAAAAGCTGGTTGCCAGCCAGTTCGTCATCGCCACCGGCTCGCGCCCGTATCGACCGGCTGATATCGACTTCAATCACCCGCGCATCTACGACAGCGACACCATTCTTACTCTCAGTCACACGCCGCGCCGGATGATCATCTACGGGGCCGGCGTCATCGGTTGCGAATATGCATCAATCTTCAGCGGTCTGGGCGTGCTGGTCGACCTGATCGACAACCGCGAGCAGCTGCTCAGCTTCCTCGATGACGAGATTTCCGATGCGCTCAGCTATCACCTGCGCAACAACAACGTGCTGATTCGCCACAACGAAGAATACGAGCGGGTCGAGGGGCTGGAGAACGGCGTCATCCTGCATCTCAAGTCGGGCAAGAAGATCAAGGCAGACGCATTCCTCTGGAGCAACGGACGTACCGGCAATACCGACAAGCTCGGGCTGGAGAACATCGGGCTCAAGGCCAACAGTCGTGGTCAGGTCCAGGTTGATGAGCACTACCGCACCGAGATCGGCAATATCTACGCTGCCGGCGATGTGATCGGTTGGCCGTCGCTGGCCAGTGCCGCTTATGACCAAGGCCGTTCGGCAGCGGGCAGCATCGTCGAGAATGACTCCTGGCGTTTCGTCGATGACGTACCGACCGGTATCTACACCATTCCCGAGATCAGCTCGATCGGCAAGAATGAGCGCGAACTGACCCAGGCGAAGATTCCCTATGAAGTCGGCAAGGCGTTCTTCAAAAGCATGGCGCGGGCGCAGATTTCGTTCGAGCCAGTGGGCATGCTGAAGATTCTCTTCCACCGCGAAACGCTGGAAGTGCTCGGTGTGCACTGCTTCGGTTATCAGGCTTCGGAGATCGTGCACATTGGCCAGGCGATCATGAACCAGAAGGGGCCGGCGAACAGCATCAAGTACTTCGTCAACACCACCTTCAACTACCCGACAATGGCCGAAGCCTACCGCGTCGCTGCGTTCGACGGGCTCAACCGGCTTTTTTGAGCAGCTCCGGCCGCTGGCCTGAGGCGGCTGGAGAGGGCGGCGACTCCCGTGATTGGCATTGGCCTAACCGGGAGAGCTTCTGATCAGGTGAGGGTGAATCCGGCAGCGGCCTGCGCTGCCGGATCGTGCCGCGGTGTGTTGGCTGTCAGGATCGCGATAGCGTACTGACAGCCAGGCCGGGGTAGTCGGTGATCAGGCTGTCGACGCCGAAGTCGGCCAGGCGGCGCATCAGGGCTGGTTCATTGACTGTCCACACCGATACATGCAGGCCCTGTTTACGCGCTTTTTCCAGACGCTCCGGGGTGCACAGCGTCCACTTCAATGCCAGCAGGCTGCAGCCATATTGACGGGCGACCTTCAGTGGGTCTAGCCAGTTGTACTCGGCTACCAGCCCGCGTGATATCTCCGGCGCTAGCCGGTTCAGCGCACGCAGGACTTCACGAGAGCTCGACGTGACGGTGATGCGATCGAGCAACCGATGCTGTTCGGCCAGCTCCTTGATCGCCATGACCGTACGCGCGGCGCGCACCCGTGAAGCACTCTTGACCTCAAGCTGCCAGTGCTCGAAATCGCATTTTTCGAACAGCTCGCTCAGCCTCGGAATAGGGCAGGGTGTCTTCCAGCCAGGCCCGCCTTCCCGGGCGTCGTAGTTCGCAAGCTCGTCGGCATCATGTTGCACGACTTTTCCCCGGCGACCGGTGGTGCGCTTGAGTGTCGGGTCGTGGATGACCATCAATTCGCCGTCGCGGGAAAGATGCAGATCCAGCTCGCAGCGGCGCACGCCGTGCTGGAGGCATTGCTCGAAGCTCACCAGGGTGTTTTCTGGCGCTTCGCCCTTGGCGCCGCGATGGCCGTAGATGAGTGTCACGGTTGCAAGTCTTCCTTAGGGGGTGATGGGCGTTGATGATGGCGCACGCTGTTGATCACCCGGTCGCCTTCGAAGTACACGGAAAACTCCCGGTAATCCCAGCGGGTGATCGGCGGCTGGCCGACGGCGGGTCGCTCTTCATCGGCCAGGCCGAAGCGGTCCAGAACCTGGTTCTTCGAGTCGCCACGACTAGGCATGGTCATTTCCGGCAGGCCTTGTTGGCCAACAGGTATCCGAATGTCTTCGGCGAACAGGGGTGGACTGAATGTCAGTACGAGCAGCAGAGTCGCCAGGCGGCGCATCGGTCAATCTCCTTGCAGGCTTTCCAGGGCCAGGCGCCGCTCCAGCGCCTGTTTCTGCAGGATATGTCGTGCGAGCAACTGTCGCTGTGCATCAGTCAACGCTTCGAACTCTGTGCCGATATCGTAACGCCCGTCATCCATCGGCGTGCAGTAGATGACCCGCGCGGCCAGCACAAGGCCAAGCCCCTGGGGCAGCAGAATCAGCTTCAGTGTGAGCCCCTCTCCTTCAGCCTTGGGCTGCTCGCTGGCGAAGCTGATACCGCCTTCGGACAATATCACCGGCTGCGGTGCGCCCTGATCCTTCAGCAGATCCTGCGCCAGTGCCTGGCCCAGGAGTTCGATTCGTTTGTTCTGCACCTTCAGGTAATTGGCCAGCGTGCGATTGCTCTCGGCAATCTGCCGCAACAAATGCTGCGCTTCGAAATCAAGTTGGTGCAGCTCGCCGAGCAGGCTGAAAAGCGGCGGTAGGGGCGCTGCGTCGGCCTCCTGGCCTTGGCCGGCCGGGATGATTTCCAGTGCCACACGATCCTCGATACGGTAGTATTCACGGCGTTCTTCAGTGTCTTGTGTCGGCATGGCGATACCCGGGATGCAGTAATGGCCAGAGTGTATCAGGCCCCGCGGTGACGTCAGCTGCATGTTGTTTTTTCCCCCGCCAGCGAACCCGTCGATCTTATGTTCAGACCGCTGTCCGTCTTTATCGGCGCGCGTTACACCCGCGCCAGACGTCGTAGCCTCTTCGTCTCCTTCATCTCCCTGACATCCATGATCGGGCTCGCTCTGGGTGTGCTGGTGATGATCGTCGTGCTTTCCGTGATGAACGGCTTTGATCACGAGATGCGTACCCGCGTGTTGGGCATGGTGCCCCATGCGACGATCGAAAGCCCGACGCCAATCGGCGACTGGCAGACACTTGGGAAGCGGCTCGAAGGGCACCCCCAGGTCGCGGCGACGGCACCTTTCATTCAAAGCCAGGGGTTGCTGACCCATCAGGGGCAGGTGACCAAAATCCTGATCAACGCAGTGGACCCCGAGGCCGAACGGCGGGTTTCGATCATCGATCAGTTTTTCCGTGAAGGTTCGCTGGACGATCTTGCCGCAGGCGAGTTCGGCATCGTCATCGGTGACAAGGCTGCGACCAAGCTCGGTATCGGCGTGGGGGACAAGATCACCTTCGTGGCGCCCGAAGTCATCGTGACTCCAGCTGGGATGTTCCCGCGCATGAAGCGTTTTACCGTGACCGGAATCTTTCATGTCGGAGCCGGCGAGATCGATGGCTACGTTGCGCTGGCGAACATCGCTGACATAGCACGGCTGCAGCGCTGGAAGCCGGACCAGGTCCAGGGGGTTCGTCTGCGTTTCGACGACCTGTTCCAGGCGCCGCGCATTGCCTGGGAGCTGGCCGGCCAGCTCGGCGACGATTTTTATTCCCGTGACTGGACCCGCACCCATGGCAACCTGTACCAGGCGATTCGCATGGAGAAGGCCATGATCGGACTGTTGCTGCTGCTGATCGTGGCGGTGGCGGCGTTCAACATCATTTCGACGCTGGTGATGGTAGTAACCGACAAGCGCGGCGACATCGCCATCCTTCGCACGCTGGGCGCGACGCCGAAACAGATCATGGCGATATTCATGGTCCAGGGTACGGTGATCGGCGTCGTCGGCACCTTGGTCGGGGCGCTGCTGGGCATGTTCGCGGCAGTCAATGTCAGCAGCTGGATCGCTGCGCTGGAACGCCTGATCGGACACAAGTTTCTCAGCGCCGACGTCTATTTCATCGACTATCTGCCGTCACGGCTGATGACGGCCGACGTCATCCAGGTCTGTGTTGCCGCGCTGGTCCTGAGTTTCCTCGCGACCCTGTATCCGGCCTGGCGCGCTGCGCGCACCCAGCCGGCAGAGGCGCTACGTTATGAGTGAACAGGTTATGAACGAGCTTTCTTCGCAAAAGCACGCGGTGCTGAGCTGCCGCAATCTTGGCAAACGCTACGAGCAGGGTCCGGAGTCGGTGGAAGTGCTGTCCGGCCTGCAACTCGAGTTGTTCCCGGGGCAGCGCGTCGCCATCGTCGGCAGTTCCGGCTCGGGCAAGAGCACCCTGTTGAACCTGCTTGGCGGGCTGGATACGCCCAGTGAGGGCAGTGTGTGGCTGGCCGGTGAGGAGCTTTCGGCGCTCAACGAAAAGGATCGCGGGTTATTGCGTAACCGCGCGCTGGGCTTCGTTTACCAGTTCCATCACCTGCTCGCCGAATTCACTGCACTGGAGAACGTCTGCATGCCGTTGCTGATCGGGCGGACGCCGATCCCGGAAGCGCGGCAGAAGGCCGCTGCGCTGTTGACGCGTGTCGGACTCGGGCATCGCCTCGAGCACAAGCCGGCGGAGCTCTCTGGCGGTGAACGCCAGCGTGTGGCGATTGCACGGGCGCTGGTGAACGAGCCGGCGCTGGTACTGCTCGACGAACCTACCGGAAATCTTGACCATCACACGGCGCAAGGCATCCAGGACCTCATGCTGGAGCTCAGCAAGTCGTTGCAGACCGCCTTCCTGGTGGTTACCCATGACCGTCAGCTTGCCGCGCAAATGGATCAGATTCTGCGGTTGGAAGACGGACGTCTGGTGGTCGAATGATGTTCAGGCCTCTGAGTGTCTTTATCGGCAGCCGCTACACCCGTGCCAAGCGGCGCAACCATTTCATCTCGTTCATCTCCCTGACCTCGCTGATCGGCCTGGCACTTGGCGTGTTGGCGATGATCATGGTCCTGTCCGTGATGAACGGATTTCAGCGCGAGATGAGTTCGCGCATTCTCGGGATGGTGTCCCACGCCACCGTCATTGGTGATCAGCCATTGGACGACTGGCAGGCCGTCGCGTCGCGCCTGTCGGCGCATCCTCAGATTGTCGGCAGCGCACCCGTCACCCAGCTCGAAGGCATGCTGTCATTCAAGGGCAGCATGCAGCCGATACAGATCAGCGGTATCGATCCGCAGGCTGAGGCGGATGTATCCATCGTCGGTGATCGCCTGGTCGGAGGCAGTCTGGATGCGCTGAAACCAGGTGAGTTCGGCGTCATCGTCGGCTTGATGACCGCCCGGCGCTTCGGTCTGAAGCTGGGCGACAAGTTGACACTGATCGTGCCGGAAGTGAGCTCCTCGCCCGGTGGAGTCACGCCTCGCATGCAGCGGCTGAATGTGGTTGGCGTATTCAAGGTGGGCGCCGATCTGGACGGCAGCCTGGGGATGATCCACCGCGCCGATGCTGCGCAGATCCATCGTTGGGCGCCGCAGCAGGTGCAGGGCGTGCGGCTCAAGCTGAGCGACCTGTATCGGGCGCCGGAAGTGGCAGCGCAGGTGGCTGAAATGCTCGGTGATGGCTACCGCGTGGAGGACTGGTCTTATACGCAGGGCAGCCTATTCAGCGCGATGAAGATGGAAAAGACCATGATTGGCCTGTTGTTGATGCTGATCGTTGCGGTGGCTGCCTTCAATATCATTGCGACGCTGATCATGGTCGTTGCCGACAAGCGAGCCGATATCGCGATTCTGCGCACGCTTGGCGCGACTCCACGGCAGATCATGTCGATCTTCATGGTTCAGGGCAGCATCATTGGCTTCAGTGGCACCGTGATAGGCGTGATTCTGGGCGTACTCGGTGCGCTGAACGTAAGTGCTCTGGTGGCCTGGCTGGAAAAAGTGTCAGGCCAGCATATCTTTAGTTCCGACGTTTACTTCATCAGCACCCTGCCATCGGAGCTGCGTCTGGAGGACGTCGTGCTGGTATCGGTCGCGGCGCTGACCTTGAGCTTCTTGGCTACGCTCTATCCGGCATGGCGAGCCGCGCAGACCCAGCCGGCCGAGGCACTGCGCTACGAGTGATGGCCGTTAGCGCCGGCCGTTCTGCCGCCGGCGCCAGCTGCGCCCGACCCACCAGCGCCAGTAAGCCTGAGTTAGAACGTAGCCGAGAATGGCGAAAACGACGCCCGAAACCAGCGAGCCCAGATACAGCGGCTGCCAGTTGTGCTGCAGCATGTGACTTACCCAGGCCAGGCTCAATTCTGCCGGCATGTCAGAGGCCGGTGTATCCAGCAGCCAGGTTCCGACCTTGTAATTGCAATAGAACACCGGAGGCATGGTCAGCGGGTTGGTCAGCCAGACCAAACCTACCGCGATGGGCAGATTGGCTCTCGCGGGAAGTGCACAGACGGCCGCCGCGAGCATCTGCATGGGCATCGGAATCATCGCCCAAAACAGGCCGATAGCCATGGCTCGCGCCACCGAGTGCCTATTGAGATGCCAGAGATTGGGATCGTGAATCAGCGCGCCGAGAAAACGCAGGGACTTGTTAGTCTTGATGCGATCGGGGTGCGGCATGTAGCGTTTGAAAAAGCGACGCGGCATGAAGGTTCTCTGGCAGGCTGCAGCCCGGCGATTATGCCTCGAATCGCGATGCGGCGCTGACAGGAGTTTTGTGACATTAGGTCTACGCCCGCGACAAATTGACCATCCGCCCACAGCGGTCCCGGAATGGATTCCAGGAGTCGAAAAAGCATGCGCACATGGATGTTGGCGCTCGCGGCAGGCCTCGTCTTGCCCCGTTTCTTACCGGCGTTGCCCTCTGTCTGGATCTTGTGCGTGCTTGGCGTGCTGGGGGGCTTGCTGCTTTCGCGTCGGCGCTGGGCGTCGTCTGGGTTGCTTCTCCTCGGGTTCGCCTGGGCATGCTGGCAGTGCCAGAGTGCTATTGATGATCGCCTGCCCGTTTCGCAAGATGGCCGGACATACTGGATCCAGGGGACGGTCAGTGGATTGCCCTCCAGCACGGGCGATGTCGTGCGCTTCGAGTTGGAGGATATCGAGTCGAGGCATGCCGGGCTGCCGTCAAAGGTGCGTCTGTCCTGGTACGGCGGCCCGCAAGTGCGGGCCGGCGAGCGCTGGCGGCTTGCGGCTCGACTGAAACGTCCGCGTGGCCTGGTCAATCCGCATGCGTTCGACTACGAAGCCTGGTTGCTGGCGCGTCGCATTGGCGCGACCGGTTCGGTCAAGGCGGGAGAGCGCCTCTTCGCGCCGCACTCCGTGAATAGTTGGCGCGACCGCTTGAGGCTCCGTCTGATGGAGGTCTCCGCGTCCGGTCGACAAGGCGCGATCGCGGCACTGGTGGTCGGTGATGACTCCGGCCTGAGTCGTGAGGATTGGCAGGTGTTGCAGGACACCGGCACGGTGCACCTGATGGTCATATCCGGACAGCACATCGGCATGCTGGCTGGCTTGCTATACGGACTGGTTGCGCTAGCAGCTCGATGGGGCTTCTGGCCCAGCCGTTGGCCCTGGCTTCCATGCGCATGCGCGTTGGCTCTCGCTGGTGCGCTTTCCTATGGATGGCTTGCGGGGTTCGATGTGCCGGTGCGTCGTGCGTGTCTCATGGTCGCCGTGGTCCTGCTCTGGCGCTTGCGCTTTCGTCATCTGGGTGTCTGGCAGCCGCTGTTGCTGGCGCTGAATGGTGTCCTGCTGGTCGATCCCCTGGTCTCGTTGCAGCCGGGGTTTTGGCTCTCATTCGGGGCCGTTGCGGTGCTCGCGCTGGCGTTCTCCGGTCGGCTCGGCCGATGGAAGTGGTGGGCGACGCTGACGCGCGCCCAATGGGCAGCTTCCCTCGGCCTGCTGCCTCTGTTACTGACGCTGGGACTGCCGGTCAGCGCCAGCGGGCCTTTGGCCAATCTGATTGCCGTACCCTGGGTAAGCCTCACCGTTCCCTTCGCGCTGCTCGGTACGTTGCTTCTGCCGTTGGGCGCTATCGGCGAGACGCTACTCTGGTTGGTCGGCACCTCGCTGGCCCTGCTGTTCGAGCTGCTGTCCGCCATGGCTACCTGGCAACCCGCCTGGCTGGCGGTCGGTATACCCATCTGGGCCTTGCTGATGATTGGGCTGGGTGTGCTGTTGATGTTATTGCCGTCAGGTGTGCCGGTGCGTGCGCTCGGACTGGTGCTCCTGGCGCCGTTGGTGTATCCCCCGTATTCCGAAGTAGCCGAAGGACGGGCGCAGGTCTCGGTGCTGGATGTGGGGCAGGGGCTTTCGGTACTGGTGCGGACCCGGGAGCACACGTTGCTCTACGATGCGGGACCGAGGCAGGGTGATTTCGATACCGGCGAGCGTGTCGTGTTCCCGTCGCTGCGAAGCCTGGGCGTGAAGAGGCTGGACATACTGCTGCTGAGCCATGCGGATAACGATCATTCCGGTGGCGCTCAGGCGATCCGTCGACTGCTTCCGGTCGTGCGGACCGTCAGTGGGGAGCCGCAACGACATGCGACCGATCTGAATGCCAAGCCCTGTGAAAACGGTGCAGAGTGGCGGTGGAACGGCGTGCGTTTCAGTCTCTGGCAATGGCAGGCGGCCCGGGAAAGCAATCAGACGTCATGCGTTCTGCTGGTCGAGGCCAATGGCGAACGGGTGCTGCTTACCGGCGATATCGATCAGGCCGCGGAGCAGGCGTTGCTGCTCAGCGGACAGGACCTAAAGGCGCAGTGGTTGCTATTGCCTCATCACGGCAGCCGCAGCTCATCGTCGGAGCCATTCCTGCGAGCGGTGGAACCGAGCGCCGCGCTGATCTCGCGCAGCCTGCACAACGCTTTCGGTCATCCTCATCCGACTGTGACCGCTCGCCTCGAAGCGTCCGCAGTCGACGTTTACGACACCGCCTTGCACGGCGCGATCCGCATCGATCTCGGCGATTTCTCGGTGGCGGAGATACAGCGTGCGGAACGTCGGTTCTGGCGGGAAAAATGAGAACGGCGGCCGTCGGCGACCCCTCGACCCTATGCTAGAGTGGCGCCACTTTTTCGAGGGGGATTCATCTCGTGTGGGAGCTGGTCAAAGCAGGCGGCTGGATAATGCTGCCAATCATCCTGTGTTCCATCGCCGCCGCCGGCATCGTTGCTGAGCGCCTGTGGACGCTGCGCCCGAGTCGTGTCACGCCGCCGCATCTGCTTGGCCAGGTGTGGAAGTGGATCAAGGACAAGAAACTCAGCAACCAGAAGCTCAAGGAACTGCGCGCGGATTCGCCTTTGGGTGAGATTCTTGCCGCCGGCCTCAGCAACTCCAAGCGTGGTCGCGAGATCATGAAGGAATGCATCGAGGAAGCCGCGGCCAGGGTCGTTCACGACCTCGAGCGTTACCTCAACGCGCTGGGCACCATTGCCGGCATCGCGCCCTTGCTCGGGCTGCTGGGTACGGTGCTGGGCATGATCGAAATCTTCAGTGCCTTCATGGACTCGGGCATGGCCAATGCGCCCCTGCTCGCCGGCGGCATCGCCAAAGCGCTGATCACCACCGCGGCGGGTCTGATGGTCGGTATCCCAGCGCTGTTCTTCCATCGTTTCCTGCAACGCCGCGTCGACGAGCTGGTCGTTGGCATGGAGCAGGAAGCGATCAAGCTGGTGGAAGTGGTGCAGGGCGACCGCGATGTCGATCTCGGTGAGGACAAGGCGTGAAATTCCGTCGCAAACCCCGGGAGAACGTGGAGATTGGGCTGGCACCGCTGATCGACGTGGTGTTCATTCTGCTGTTGTTCTTCGTGGTCACCACGACCTTCACCCGTGAAACGCAGCTCAAGGTCGATCTTCCGGAAGCCGCCAGCGGTACACCGCCGCAGGATGCCGAGGTCCGCCAGCTGGAAGTGCTGATCGACGTGGCCGGCAATTATTCGCTCAACGGCAAAGCGCTACTGAAGAGCGACCTCAATTCGCTGATGGCGGCGTTGAGCAAGGAATCAGGCGGCGACAATCGGCTGCCGATGGTCATCAGCGCCGATGGCAAGACCCCGCATCAGGCGGTGATCACCGCGATGGATGCCGCCGGCAAGCTGGGCTTCGGCCAACTGCGCATCACCACGGTCGAGGCGCAGGCCTCTCCCTGATGTCATTCGCCGATCGCCTGCAACGCGCCTGGTATCAGGGGCATCCGGCCCTATGTGTGCTGGCTCCGCTGGAGCTACTCTATCGGCGCGTGGTCGAGGCAAAGCGACGGCGCTTTCTCAAAGGTGAAAGCGCTGCCTATCGCGCACCAGTGCCGGTCATCGTGGTGGGTAACATCACCGTAGGTGGAACAGGCAAGACTCCACTGATTCTCTGGCTGATCGAGCATTGCCGTAGCCGCGGGCTGCGCGTCGGCGTCGTCAGCCGCGGCTACGGTGCCAAGCCGTCGGCGCTGCCCTGGCGCGTTCAACCCGAACACTCGGCGGAGCAATCAGGCGACGAGCCGCTGTTGATCGTGCAGCGTACCGGCGTACCGCTGATGATAGATCCCGACCGATCACGCGCGGTACGGTGCCTGCTGGAGACCGAATCGCTTGACCTGATCCTTTCCGACGATGGCCTGCAGCACTATCGGCTGGCCAGGGACCTCGAACTCGTACTGATCGATGCGGCACGCGGTCTGGGCAACAGGCGCTGCCTGCCGGCTGGCCCCTTGCGCGAACCGGCCGAACGCCTGAATAGCGTGGATGCTGTGCTGGTCAACGGCACCGATTCGGATACCGCCGACGGCTATGCGTTCAGCCTCAAGCCAGTCGCGCTGGTCGAACTGTGCTCCGGCGAGCGCTGGCCTCTCGATCACTTTCCCGCCGGCCAGCGGCTGCACGCGGTGGCTGGCATCGGCAACCCGCAGCGTTTCTTCACCACGCTCGAAACGCTACACTGGCGTCCGATTCCGCACCCCTTCGCCGATCACGCCGCCTACAGCCAGGAGCAGCTGGAATTCAGCCCCGCTCTGCCGTTGGTGATGACCGAGAAGGATGCGGTGAAATGCCGGGCATTCGCACCGCCGGGTTGGTCATATCTTCAGGTGCACGCCGTACCTTCTGCGGCTTTCGTCACCTGGTTCGACGGCCAGTTGGCGCGATTGCTGCCCGATCACTCTTAAGCCGCTCGCACTGCCATCGCAGTCGAACGCTTCCAAGGACTGCGCATGGATACCAAACTGCTCGACATACTGGCCTGCCCGCTATGCAAGGGGCCGCTGAAGCTGACCGATGACAAGTCGGAACTGATCTGCAAGGCCGACGCCCTGGCGTTTCCCGTGCGCGATGGCATCCCGGTGATGCTCGAGAGCGAGGCCCGTACGCTGGACGTGGATGAGCGCCTCGACAAATGAGCACTGCCTACACTGTCGTGATTCCCGCCCGCTATGCCTCAACCCGCCTGCCTGGCAAGCCGTTGCAGGACATCGCCGGCAAGCCGATGATCCAGCACGTGTGGGAGCAGGCAAGCAAGAGCACGGCTCAGCGCGCGGTCATCGCCACCGACGACTCGCGCATCGTCGATGCCTGCTCGGCATTCGGTGCGCAGGTTGTTTTGACCCGCCCCGACCACAACTCCGGCACCGACCGGCTGGCTGAGGTGTGCGAGCAGCTTGGTCTGCCGAGTGACGCCATCGTGGTCAACGTGCAGGGCGACGAGCCGCTGATTCCCCCGGCAGTCATTGATCAGGTTGCCGCTAATCTGGCTGCGCACCCCGAGGCGGCCATCGCCACGCTCGCCGAACCATTGAGCGATGTGCAGGCGCTGTTCAATCCAAACGTGGTAAAGGTGCTCTCGGACACCAATGGCCTGGCGCTGACCTTCAGCCGGGCGCCGCTGCCCTGGGCAAGAGATGCGTTTGCCGCCGATCGCAGCGTACTGCCTGTTGGCGTGCCGTACCGCCGGCACATTGGTATCTACGCCTATCGCGCCGGTTTCCTCGCTGATTTCGTTTCCTGGGGCCCTTGCTGGCTCGAGGATACCGAGTGTCTGGAGCAGTTGCGCGCGCTCTGGCACGGCCAGCGTATTCACGTTGCAGACGCGGTACAGGCACCGCCTGCGGGAGTGGATACCGCGGAAGACCTCGAGCGGGTCCGTCGTCTGCTGGGCGGCTGAGATGAGAATCCTGTTCGTCTGCATGGGCAACATCTGCCGCTCGCCCACCGCCGAAGGCGTGTTTCGCCAGCGCGTCGAGCAGGCTGGGCTCGGCAGTCGGATCGAGATCGATTCTGCTGGGACCGGCGATTGGCATGTGGGCAAGGCTCCGGACTCGCGTGCTTGCGCCGCGGCCGGCAAACGCGGCTATCAGCTGACAGCGCTGCGCGCGCGCCAGGTGCAGCCGGAAGACTTCCTGCGTTTCGACCTTATTCTGGCGATGGATCACGACAACCTGGCTCGACTGGAGGCCTTGCGCCCCGAAGCGAGCAGGGCGGAGCTTGATCTGTTGCTACGCCGTTACGACCTGGCGCGTGGCGTGGTACCAGACCCTTACTACGGCGAGACAGATGGCTTCGAGGAAGTACTGGATCTCCTCGAGGAGGCCTGTGATGTGCTGCTCGTGGAATTGAAGGGACGACTGTGAGCCTGACCCTCGAATCAAACCGATCACTCAAGGCATTCAACACGTTCGCTGTCGATCAGCGTGCGCGCTACTTCGCGGCCGCTCATAACGATGAGGATGTTCGTGACGCGCTCGCCCAGGCGCGTCGGCTCGACGTTCCGCTGCTGCCGATCGGTGGAGGCAGCAACTTGCTGCTGACTCGTGACGTGCCGGCGCTTGTCCTGCATATGGCCAGCCGTGGCAAACGCATCATCGATGAGTCTGCCGAGCAGGTTCTGGTCGAGGCCGAGGCAGGCGAGCCCTGGCACCCATTCGTGCTCTGGACGCTGGATCAAGGCTTGGCGGGCCTCGAGAATCTGAGCCTGATACCAGGTACCGTTGGTGCATCACCAATCCAGAACATCGGTGCCTACGGTGTCGAGATCAAGGACGTATTTGCAGGACTCACTGCACTGGATAGTGAAACTGGGATCCTCCGTGAGTTCAGCCAGGACGACTGCGCATTCGGTTATCGCGACAGTCTGTTCAAACAGCAGCCAGGGCGTTTTCTGATTCTGCGAGTGCGTTTCGCGTTGCGTCGCCAGGCAGCGCTGCATCTTGAGTATGGGCCGATCCGCCAGCGTTTGGCGGAGCAGGGGATTACCGTACCTTCCGCGCAGGATGTGAGCCGAGCTGTTTGTGCCATCCGCAGTGAAAAGCTGCCGGATCCACAGCAGCTGGGCAATGCTGGGAGTTTCTTCAAGAATCCGCTGGTGCCGGCTGCCGCTGCTCAGACGCTGCGCGACCGTTACCCCGAGCTGGTCGGTTATCCGCAAGCCGACGGTCAAGTGAAACTGGCGGCTGGCTGGCTGATCGAGAAGGCTGGCTGGAAGGGATTTCGTGACGGCGACGCAGGGGTTCATCGGCTGCAGGCGTTGGTGCTGGTCAATCATGGCCTGGCCACGGGGGTGCAGCTGCTGGACCTGGCGCGACGTATCCAGGTCGATGTGCTGGAGCGCTTCGGCGTCAGCCTTGAGATCGAGCCAAATGTGCTCTGACTACGACTCGTACGGCCAGCTCTGGCTGCGTTAAAGCCAGGCCGTGCGGTGGTGTAGATATATGGTTCCGGTCGCTTGAGTTGTACTGATCTCGCACTTCGGTTCGCCTAGCGCGGCAACCAAGCAGAACCTGCGATGTGCGTCGGATGTAAGCGAGCTCAATTTCGACCTGCAGCCGGTCCGGCTTCTCAAGCTTGCAGTGACGGCTTTTTCGGGGAGAGATGGGGCAGTGAATAGCCTTGCCGACTGCGCCGCACCCCTTCTGCCATGAGCGTTCTCCCGATGAATAAGACGAAGGTGTAAACCTTATTCAGGACGGGACAATGCAAAAAAAAAGGGATGCCGAAGCATCCCTTTTTTAGGCCAGCTGTTTAGCCTTGCGGCTTCTCACGGTTATCTGGCTGGTCACCTTCTACAGCTTGTTCCGACTCTAGGGGTGATGGCTGAACCACTTCCTCAGTTGTCGGTGCTTCTGGCTTCTGCTCGTCTACTTCAGCGGTCGACACCTGTGCTTGTTCGGCGGGCTCGTCGGCCTCGGCGAGCGGCTGCTCGTGGAGGGTGGTGACTGGCTCGGCGAACTGCTCAGGCTGGGCGTCGGCAGGCACTGGTTCCGCAACTTGTTCAACTTGCGCTTCGACGACTGGCTCGCTGGCGACGATCTCCGGGCTGGCCAGAGGTTGCTCCGCTGCGGCCTTGGAGTCGGCTTCTGCCGCTTCCTTGGCCAGACGCTCGGCTTCACGCTGACGGCGACGGACCTCGCGCGGATCATTAGGCGCGCGTCCGCTAGGCGTCAGTACTGGCGCCACGGCCGGTGCGACTTCGACTTTCTCGGCCACCGGCTCCGGGGCAGGCTGCGGGGTGGCGTCGGCTTGGACGACCTGTGGTGCTTCGCTCGGCGCAACTTCGGCAGCGTGTGTCGATGTCTCGTCTGCAGCTTCGATAGCTATCGACTGCTCGGCCACAGTGCGCTGCTCGTCCGTACTTTCCACGCTTGGCGCATGCTCGACAATCGTCGCTACACCTTCGGTGCTGGTTTGAATCACGGCGTCATCAGCGAGCTTGGCCTGTGGAGCCGCTTCGGTGTCGGCGGTGTTCGCGGCCAGGGCGGCGGCTGTTGCTGCGACGGCGATTTCCTCGGTTTTCACCGGGGCGTTGCTCTCGTCGACCTCGTCGATTTCGTTACCGTTGGCGTCACGCTGACGCTCACGGCGATTGCTGCGACGACGCTGGCCGCGGGAGCGGCGGCGTGGGCGGTCGCCGTCGTTGCCTTCGCTGCCCTCGTTGGAGTCCTGGGCGTCCTCGGCTTCGTTCGCATCCTCGGTTTGCTGCAGCAGCTCATCGGCGGCTACCGGGGCTTGCCGTTCGGCGCGCGGCTTGCGCTCTTCGCGCGGGGCGCGTGGTTGCCGCTCGGCCTGCTCTTCTTCTGCTGCTACAGCGATCGGAGCTTCGTCGATTGGTGCTCGCAGTTCGCGCTTGCGCTCCTCGCGGGGCTTGCGGTCCTCGCGTGGGGCTCGCTCGCGGCGCGGCTGGCTTTCGGCAACTTCGGCCTGTTCACGGGGTTTGCGTTCCTCGCGTGGTGGGCGCGGCTGGCGCTCTTCGCGGGGCTGGCGCTCTTCGCGAGCTTGGCGCTCCTCACGGGGCTGACGTTCTTCGCGCGGCTTGCGCTCCTCATCACGGCCACCGCGCGAATCGCGGCGACGGTTCTGCTGGCGTCCGCTGCGGCGCTCGTCATTGCGCTGCGGGCGCGGCGAGGCGGGCTTCTTCTCGACTTCGGCTGTGGCCTGCGGTTCTTTCGTCTCGCCTGCGAACAGTCCGACCAAGGATTTGATCAGGCCCTTGAACAGACTTGGTTCCTGCACCGGCGCGGCAACGGGTGTTTCGGCTGGCGCTGCGGCGGCTGCCGCCGGTGCGGTGCGCTGCGGTGCGGTCTTGACCGCCGCTTCCTGGCGAACCAGGGTGCGTGTGGAGCTGACCGGCTGAGCTTCTTCGGCCTCGGTCGGGCTCATTTCGTAGCTGGCTTGGCCTGCCATGATTTCTGGGCTGTCGTCACGCAGTCGCTGAACTTCGAAGTGCGGCGTTTCCAGGTGATCGTCCGGCAGGATGAAGATGCGCGCACGGGTGCGCAGCTCGATCTTGGTGATCGCGTTGCGTTTCTCGTTGAGCAGGAACGCTGCAACCTGGAACGGCACGCGAGCGCGAACTTCGGCGGTGCGGTCCTTGAGGGCTTCTTCTTCGATCAGGCGCAGAATCGCCAGCGACAGCGATTCGACGTCACGAATGATGCCTTGGCCGTTGCAGCGTGGGCAGACGATGCCGCTGGTCTCGCCCAGAGAGGGGCGTAGACGCTGGCGGGACATTTCCAGCAAGCCGAAGCGCGAGATGCGGCCGACCTGGATACGTGCACGGTCGGCTTCCAGTGCTTCGCGCATCTTCTCCTCGACGGCGCGCTGGTTCTTAGCCGGGGTCATGTCGATGAAGTCGATGACGATTAGTCCGCCGATGTCGCGCAAACGCAGCTGGCGGGCGATTTCCTCGGCCGCCTCCAGATTGGTCTGCAGGGCGGTTTCTTCGATGTCGCCACCCTTGGTGGCGCGAGCCGAGTTGATGTCGATGGATACCAATGCTTCGGTCGGATCGATGACGATAGAGCCGCCGGAAGGCAGTTTTACTTCACGCTGGAAGGCCGTCTCGATCTGGCTTTCGATCTGGAAGCGGTTGAACAGCGGTACGGAATCTTCGTACAGCTTGATCTTGCTGGCGTACTGCGGCATCACCTGCTGGATGAAGCTCAATGCCTCGTCCTGTGCTTCGACACTGTCGATCAGCACTTCGCCGATGTCCTGGCGCAGGTAGTCGCGGATGGCGCGGATGATGACGTTGGATTCCTGATAGATCAGAAATGGCGCGGGGCGATCCTGGGACGCATCCTTGACTGCGGTCCAGAGCTGCAACAGATAGTCGAGGTCGCACTGCAGCTCTTCGCTGGAGCGGCCCAGGCCTGCCGTGCGGACGATCAGACCCATGTCAGCGGGGATATCGAGACCGTTCAGGGCTTCACGCAATTCATTGCGTTCTTCACCTTCGATGCGGCGCGAAATGCCACCAGCACGCGGATTGTTCGGCATCAGGACCAGATAACGGCCGGCCAGACTGATGAAGGTGGTCAGTGCAGCGCCTTTGTTGCCGCGCTCTTCTTTTTCGACCTGAACGATGACTTCCTGGCCTTCGCGCAGGACGTCCTTGATGTTCACGCGGCCTTCAGGCGACTTGCTGAAGTATTCGCGAGAAATTTCCTTGAGGGGGAGGAAGCCATGGCGCTCGGCGCCGAAGTCGACGAAAGCAGCTTCGAGACTGGGCTCGACGCGGGTGATCTTGCCCTTGTAGATGTTGGCTTTCTTCTGCTCGCGGGCACCTGATTCGATGTCCAGATCGAACAGACGTTGGCCGTCGACCAGTGCGACACGCAACTCTTCGGGCTGAGTTGCGTTAATTAGCATTCTTTTCATGTAGTACCGTCGGTTTCCGTGGCATCCGGAAACGGCGTTCGGCACACACGACTCTCGCGGTCGGTGTCAGGTGAGTCAGGAATGGTTGTAAAGCACTCCAGTGTCCAGCGATGTGCGGCCAAATGGGCCGGCGTCGCGACGACGTCTCCTGCTTGCTGTCGGAACAGAAGCAATGGTTCGGGAGGAGGAATCAGGCATCGGTAGCGGACGGAATGAAGCGTCTGTGAAAGCCTTTGCTACGCAATCCGATGCTGTGCATCTCCACCCAACACGCATACTTTGAAAATCGGGTGCCGCTCGCAGAATCCGGGGAGCGGGTTGTCGATTATCGCGATTCCCATAGGGGGCACGCATCATGTCTTCAAGGCTTGTTTCGCAACTTCTCCGCTACTTGAGGGAAGCTCCGTCGGACGGCCTCACGTCCTAGAACATTTTTTTGCCGGTCTGGGTTGGCGGTATCGCTGGCATCCCTGGACCTGACCGCTTTTGGCGGCGTTCGCGACTATAACAGCAATGTTTAAGTGCTTCAATTCCATGAAAATTGATATGATGCCGCGATGACCAATACCCCCTCCCAGACCTCCGGTGTGCAAATACTCGAGGTCGCGCCGGAACTTGCCGGCCAGCGCATTGATAACTTTCTCCGCAACCAGCTCAAAGGCGTGCCCAAGACGTTGATCTACCGCATCTTGCGCAAGGGCGAGGTGCGTGTGAACAAAGGGCGCATCAAGCCTGAGTACAAGTTGCAAGCCGGTGATCTGGTGCGCGTGCCGCCGCTGCGCCTGGCCGAGCGCGACGAGCCTGAGCCGCTTGCTCAAGGACTGTTGGAAAGGCTGGAAAAGGCCATCGTGCACGAGGACAAGGCGCTCATCGTACTGAATAAACCGGCCGGCATAGCTGTGCATGGTGGTAGCGGGCTCAGCTACGGGGTGATCGAAGCTTTGCGGCAACTGCGTCCTGATGCCAAGGAGCTTGAATTGGTGCATCGACTGGATCGCGATACCTCCGGTCTGCTGATGGTCGCCAAGAAGCGCAGCATGTTGCGCCACCTGCATCAGGCGTTGCGCGGTGACGGTGTAGACAAGCGTTATATGGCTCTGGTGCGTGGTCGCTGGGAAACGTCGAAGAAGCAGGTCAATGCGCCGTTGCTGAAGAACACACTGCGCTCTGGTGAGCGAATGGTCGAGGTGACCGAAGACGGCAAGGAAGCGCTGACATTGTTTCGCGTGCTTCGTCGCTTTGGTGACTTCGCAACGCTAGTGGAGGCCAAGCCAGTTACCGGTCGCACGCACCAGATTCGTGTGCACGCGCGCCATGCCGGGCACAGCATCGCCGGCGACAGCAAGTACGGTGATGAGGAGTTCACTCGCGAGATTCGCGAACTAGGCGGCAAGCGATTGTTCCTGCATGCATACGCGCTGAAGGTTCCCTTGCCTGATGGCGGTGAGTTATCCCTGGAGGCGCCCGTCGACGAAATGTGGGCGCGAACGCTGGAGCGTCTCGGTGAGTGAGTACCGGGTTCTGATATTTGATTGGGATGGCACGCTGGTCGACTCGATCGGGCGTATTGTCGAATCGATACATGTTGCGGCGCAAAATTGTGGTTTGCCGCAGGTCGATGATGCCTCGGTCAAGGGCATCATCGGGTTGGCCTTGCCGGAAGCGATTGGCGTGTTGTATCCGGATCAGGCGGATGTCGCGCTGATCGAGGATTTTCGTCACTGCTATAGCGAGTATTATCTGTCCCTGGAGACCCAGCCTTCAGCTCTTTATCCGGGAGTCGCCAAGGCGTTATCCGAGTTCCGTGACGCCGGGTATATGCTCGCTGTCGCGACTGGAAAGGGGCGTCGCGGCCTTGATCGCGTTTTGGCTGGGCAGGGGTGGGAGGACTTCTTCGATATCACCCGTTGTTCGGACGAGACGGCAAGCAAGCCCGATCCACTGATGATCCACCAGATTCTTTCTCACTGCGGTGCTCGTCCGGAGCAGGCGCTGATGGTCGGTGATTCGGTGTTTGACCTGCAGATGGCTCATCGCGCGGGTGTGGATGGCGTAGCTGTCGCTTATGGCGCACAGCCACTGCACATCTTGCAGCAGTGTAAGCCGCGCACTGCGATCAATCATTTTTCGGAGCTTGGTGATTGGCTGCGCTCCTTGGCGGTTTCTGAGGTGAATGCAAATGTCGGATGAGTGGAAGGCTCCGGTAGACGAGTCCAAGGGTGATCGTAACAGCTGGAAGCTGCTGGAGAAGACGCTGCTTGCAGGGGTTCAGGAGCAGCGGCGCGCTAGGCGCTGGGGTATCTTCTTCAAGTTATTGACCTTCATTTACCTGTTCGGCGCGCTGGCACTGTTTTCCCCGGCGCTGCAGTTTGGTTCCAGCAAGGGCGCGGAGGGTAGTCATACGGCGGTCATCAATGTGCGCGGCATGATCGCGGATGAAGAGCCTGCCAGCGCCGATAACGTCGTCGGTGCCTTGCGGGCGGCCTTCGAGGACGCCAATACCAAGGGTGTGGTGCTGCGAATCAACAGCCCGGGGGGCAGTCCGGTGCAGTCGGGCTATATCTATGACGAAATCCGGCGTTTGCGCGGCGAACATCCGGCCATCAAGGTTTATGCGGTAATTACCGACCTGGGGGCGTCGGGTGCGTACTACATCGCTAGCGCCGCGGACGAGATTTATGCTGACAAGTCCAGTCTAGTGGGGTCGATCGGTGTAACCGCGGCCACCTTTGGCTTCGTTGAAACCATGGAAAAGCTCGGCGTCGAGCGGCGTGTCTATACGGCGGGTGAGCACAAGGCTTTTCTGGATCCGTTCCAGCCGGAAAAGCCTGAGGAGACCCAGTTCTGGCGAGGCGTGCTGGCTACCACCCATCAGCAGTTCATCGACAGCGTCAAGCGTGGTCGCGGCGATCGCCTTCAGGAGGAGCAGCATCCGGAGTTGTTCTCAGGTCTGATCTGGTCTGGGGAGCAGGCATTGGAGCTCGGGCTGATCGATGGTTTGGGAAGTACGGCGCATGTCGCGCGCGAGGTGATCGGTGAGCCCGAACTGGTGGACTTCACTGTCAAAGAGTCGCCGCTGGATCGTTTTACCAAGAAACTTGGTGCTGGCGTCGCCGAACGCTTGGCTGTTCTGGTTGGGGTGCAGGGGCCGGTGTTGCGATAGCAGCCGGCTCGCGCTCACGGAACGTCGTAGCCTGCGGTCAGTAGCATGTCCACCAGGCGGATGAGCGGAAGGCCTACCAGGCTGGTAACGTCCTCGCCTTCGGTGGCGCGGAAAAGACTGATGCCTAATCCTTCAGCCTTGAAACTGCCCGCGCAATCGTAGGGCTTTTCAATTCTCAGATAGCGCTCGATTCGGGCTTCATCTAGTTCTCTGAAGTGTACGGTGAACGGTATGCAGTCGGTCTGAATTCTGCCTGTCGCGCTGTCGAGGAGCGCCAGTCCGGTCAGAAATCGGACGCTGTTGCCGCTGGCGGATTGCAGTTGCTGTTTTGCCCGTTCGAGCGTGTGCGGTTTGCCGATAATCTTCGAGTCCAATACTGCAGCCTGATCGGAGCCGATAATCAGGTGATTCGGATACTGCTCGGCAAGTGCTCTGGCCTTCTGCTCGGCGAGTCGGTTTACGAGTTGTTCGGCGCTTTCTCCGGGTAGATGGGTTTCATCGATATCCGGGGTGCAGCTTTCGAACGGCAGTCCCAGCCGGGAGAGCAATTCCTGTCGATAGGGTGAGCTGGATGCAAGCAGCAGGCGGCGCATGATTCCTCCTTTATATAAGGTGCGAGATTGTATGCGTTGCGTCGTGAAGCTGGGCGGAATTCCTTTGACAGGCTGCGGGCGCGTCCCTAGAATGCCGCGCTTATGTTGAAAGGACCGATACCACCGCACGTTGATCCGCGCAAGCTCGCCGACCGAGCGGCCACCCTAGCCGGTGAGCTGCAATTGTCGCAGCTGAAGCGGCTCGCCGATCCTCTTGAGGATGATCAGGGTGTGGTGCGCGCCAGTTTTGCCTTTGGGCGCGACGAGCAGCGTACTGCGGTTATCCGTAGTCAGCTCGACGTTGAAGTCAAAATGATTTGCCAGCGTTGTCTGGAGCCGGTTGTTCTGCCGATTCACAGCGAGTGCGATTACGCGGTTGTGAATGAAGGGGCGAGCAGCCAGCACCTGCCCAAAGGGTATGACGTGCTGGAAGTGGGAGAGGATCCTCTGGATCTGCTGGCGCTGGTCGAAGACGAGCTGTTGCTCGCTCTGCCGATTGTTCCACTCCATGACCCTGAAATTTGCCAGCCGCCGGTTGGGCCAGATGAGCCTGAACCGAGTGAGGACGAGGTAACGCGGTCCAACCCGTTCAGCGTACTGGCGCAGTTAAAGCGTGACCCAAACGTTTAGGAGTTGATCCAAATGGCTGTTCAGCAGAACAAAAAATCCCGTTCCGCCCGTGACATGCGTCGTTCCCATGACGCTCTCGAGCCGAACGCTCTGTCCGTGGAAAAGAGCACCGGTGAAGTTCACCTGCGTCACCACGTGTCCCCGGACGGTTTCTACCGTGGTCGCAAGGTGATCGACAAGGGCGCTGACGAGTAATCCTTGTCCGCTCCGGTCATCGCGATCGATGCAATGGGTGGGGACTTCGGTCCCCACTGCATTGTTCCGGCCAGTCTGTCCTGTCTGGCTGAAAGCCCCTCGCTGCATCTGGCCCTTGTCGGCCAATCTTCCCTTATCGAACAGCTTGTCGCCCAGCATCCTGGGGTCGATCGTTCGCGCCTGAAAATCGTCGATGCGCCTGAAATCATTGGTATGGCTGAACGCCCGGCTCAGGCATTGCGTGGCAAGCCACGCTCTTCCATGCGTATTGCCCTCGAGCAGGTTCGCGACGGTAAAGCCAATGCTTGTGTAAGCGCCGGTAACACCGGCGCGCTGATGGCATTGGCGCGCCAGGTTCTGAGAACGCTGCCAGGTATCGATCGGCCGGCGATGGTGACAGCGCTCCCTACGCAGGCTGACCCATGCCTGCTGCTGGACCTGGGCGCAAATGTCGATTGCCCGCCCGAGCAGCTTTTCCAGTTTGCTGTCATGGGGGCTGTGGCGGCCGAATCGCTGGGGCGACAGCAGCCTAGGGTCGCGCTGCTGAATGTCGGTACCGAAGAGATCAAGGGCAATCAGCAGGTCAAGCAAGCCGCGCTGCTGTTGCAGCAGGCCGCTGATCTCAACTATCAGGGCTTCATCGAGGGGGATGGGCTGTATCGCGGTGAAGCCGACGTGGTCGTATGCGATGGCTTTGTCGGCAACATATTGCTCAAATCCAGCGAGGGCTTGGCTGGGATGCTGGTCGCCAGAGTCGAGGCGCTTTTCAAACGTTCGCTTGGCGCGCGCATTGTCGGTGCTGTCGTATTGCCGTTGTTGCGCCGTCTGCGGGCGGATCTCAATCCGGCTCAGTACAACGGTGCGAGCTTTCTCGGGCTGCAGGGAATTGTCGTCAAGAGTCATGGTAGTGCCGGCGCGGACGGCTTCAAAGCAGCGATCCGGCGCGCGGCGCTGGATGTCGAGCATGATCTCCCTGGGCAACTGAGGAGCAGGCTGGGGCATTTTCTGCGGCCGCCTCATCCGTACGATGATGTGGATGATGTGACCGCAGGTGGTGGCCAGCCATCCAACTGAAATTCGCGACGCCGGTCCCTGGCGTATTCTTCAGACGAACAGAACCACAAGAGAGTCGTTTCATGTCCGCATCACTTGCTTTCGTCTTTCCCGGTCAGGGGTCTCAGTCCCTTGGCATGCTGGCCGAGTTGGGTGCCCAGCAAAGCGTGGTCGTCGATACTTTTGCCGAGGCATCTTCGGCGCTCGGGTACGACCTTTGGGCGTTGACCCAGACCGGTCCGGAAGAACAGCTGAATCAGACCGACAAGACCCAGCCGGCGATTCTTGCCGCCTCCATTGCAATCTGGCGTTTGTGGCAGACAGAAGGCGGCGCGCAGCCCGCATTCGTTGCCGGACACAGCCTCGGTGAGTACTCCGCTCTGGTGGCGGCGGGCAGCCTGCCGTTCGCTGACGCCATCAAGCTGGTTGAATTGCGCGGTCAATTGATGCAGCAGGCAGTGCCGGCCGGGCAGGGCGGCATGGCCGCCATTCTCGGGCTGGAAGATGCCGATGTATTGGCCGCCTGTGCCGAGGCCGCGCAAGGTGAGGTGGTCAGTGCGGTCAACTTCAACGCTCCGGGTCAGGTGGTGATTGCCGGCAGTGCGGCGGCGGTAGAGCGCGCGATCGAAGCGTGCAAGGCCAAAGGTGCCAAGCGTGCGATGGCTTTGCCGGTGAGTGTCCCCTCTCATTGCGATCTGATGCGTCCGGCTGCCGAACGCTTCGCTTCCTCGGTGGAGTCGATCGAATGGCAAGCGCCGCAGATTCCGTTGGTGCAGAACGTCAGCGCAGCAGTCGTCGCGGATCTAGAAGTGCTCAAGCGTGATCTGCTGGCACAGCTCTACAGTCCGGTGCGCTGGGTCGAGTCCATGGTTGCTCTGGGAGACCGTGGCGTCACCTCGCTGGTCGAGTGCGGACCCGGCAAGGTTCTGTCGGGCCTCAACAAACGCTGCGTCAAGGGCGTCAGCACCTACAATCTGGATACCCCCGAGGCCTTCGCGGCCGCTCGTGCCGCATTGGCTTGAACAAGGAGAATGCTATGAATCTGCAAGGTAAGGTGGCGTTGGTAACCGGCGCGAGCCGCGGTATTGGCCAGGCCATTGCCCTTGAGTTGGGCCGCCAGGGCGCGATCGTAATTGGTACTGCGACCACGCCAACCGGCGCCGAGCGCATCGCCGAGACACTGAAGGAAAACGGTATCGAAGGCGCTGGGCTGGTGCTCGATGTTGGCAACGATGAATCTGTCAGCAGCACTCTTGAGCACATTCAGCAGCATCTCGGACAGCCGGCAATTCTGGTCAACAATGCCGGTATTACCCGCGATAACTTGATGCTGCGCATGAAGGATGATGAGTGGCATGACGTCATCAACACCAACCTGAATAGCCTGTATCGCCTCTCCAAGGCCGTGCTGCGCGGCATGACCAAGGCTCGCTGGGGTCGAATCATCAATATCGGTTCGGTGGTTGGTGCCATGGGCAACGCCGGACAGGTAAACTACGCGGCAGCCAAGGCCGGTCTGGAGGGTTTCAGCCGTGCATTGGCTCGTGAGGTCGGTTCTCGTGGTATCACGGTGAATTCCGTGGCGCCTGGTTTCATCGATACCGACATGACTCGCGAGTTGCCGGAAGCCCAGCGTGATGCGCTCGTGGGGCAGATTCCCCTGGGACGTCTCGGTCAGGCCGAAGAAATTGCAAAGGTCGTTGCGTTTCTCGCTTCGGACGGCGCTGCCTACGTCACCGGTGCTACCGTTCCGGTGAATGGCGGCATGTACATGAGCTGAGTGTGACGCCCTACGCAGGAGGACAGTCTTAGAGGCTGTCTTTAAATTAGCTATAAAACCGCAGCTGGTTTATAGACAGAAGGTTGAAGGCGGCGTCATGCTTGCCTGCTTCCAGCTTGAAATGCGGAAAACGCTTTCTATACACTACCGCGCAAACCAGCTGCCTGATTTTTCCATAGGAGTGAAAACAAGGTATGAGCACCATCGAAGAACGCGTCAAGAAAATCGTTGCCGAGCAACTTGGCGTTAAAGAAGAGGAAGTAACCAACAGCGCTTCCTTCGTCGAAGACCTGGGTGCCGACTCTCTTGACACCGTTGAGCTGGTGATGGCTCTGGAAGAGGAATTCGAGACCGAGATCCCGGACGAGCAAGCTGAGAAGATCACCACCGTTCAGGAAGCCATCGATTACATCAACGCGCACGCGCAGTAAGTTGTAATCTGCTTCAGAAACAGGAACAGCCGCACTGCCTTTGAACGAGGTAGTGCGGCTTTTCTTTGAGAGGGATTCATCCAGGTCGCGGGGGCTCCATTGCACCCAACCGGGGATGGTTCCTGTCTTGGCGGGAACCGAGCCAAGTACGTTTAGGTATAGGAGTAATCGCTGTGTCGCGTAGACGCGTCGTAGTCACCGGGATGGGCATGCTATCGCCACTGGGTAACGATGTGCCAAGCAGCTGGCAGGGAATTCTCGCCGGCCGCAGTGGTATCGGCCTGATCGAGCACATGGATCTTTCTGCCTATTCCACTCGTTTTGGCGGGTCGATCAAAAGCTTCGATGTCGAGCAGTATTTGCCGGCAAAAGAGGCACGCAAGCTCGACCTCTTCATTCAGTACGGCCTTGCCGCGAGTTTCCAGGCGGTGCGTGATTCCGGGCTGGAGGTCACTGACGCCAATCGGGAGCGCATCGGCGTCGCGATGGGGTCCGGTATCGGCGGCCTGACCAATATCGAAAACAGCTGCAAGGCACTTATCGAGCAAGGTCCGCGGCGTATATCTCCCTTCTTCGTGCCGGGCTCCATCATCAACATGGTGTCTGGTTTCCTGTCGATCCATCTGGGATTGCAGGGCCCCAACTATGCGATCGCTACCGCCTGTACCACGGGCACCCACTGCATTGGCATGGCCGCCCGCAACATCGCCTATGGCGAGGCGGATGTCATGGTGGCCGGCGGTTCCGAGATGGCTGCCAGTGGGCTTGGTATCGGAGGCTTTGCGGCAGCACGCGCACTGTCCACCCGCAACGATGACCCGGCGGCTGCGAGCCGGCCCTGGGACAAGGGGCGCGACGGTTTCGTCCTCTCCGATGGTGCCGGTGCGCTGGTGCTGGAGGAGCTGGAGCATGCCAAGGCCCGGGGGGCGCACATCTACGCCGAACTGATCGGTTTCGGCATGAGCGCCGATGCGTACCACATGACCTCGCCACCCGACGACGGCGCCGGTGCTGCGCGCTGCATCCGCAATGCGCTGAAGGACTCCCAGTTGAATGTCGATCAGGTGCATTACATCAATGCACACGGCACCTCGACTCCCGCAGGTGACAAGGCCGAGGCTGCTGCTATTCGCAGCGTATTTGGTGATCACGCCTATGAGCTGTCGGTCAGTTCCACCAAATCCATGGTCGGCCACCTGCTGGGTGCTGCCGGTGCGGTGGAAGCGATCTTCAGTGTTCTGGCTATTCGTGATCAGGTCGCGCCGCCGACCATCAATCTGCATGAGCCGGATGAAGGCTGCGACCTCGATTTCGTTCCGCACGAGGCCAAGCCCCGACCGATCGAAGTGGCGGTGTCCAACTCGTTCGGTTTTGGCGGAACCAACGGTTCGCTGGTATTCCGCCGGTTCGCCGAGTGACATTGAGCTGGCTGAACGGGGAGCCCTGTGATGGGCTGCCCATTCATGATCGAGGACTGGCCTACGGCGATGGGCTGTTCGAGACTATTCGCGTCGCAGGTGGCCAGGCGCGGTTGGTTGAACGCCATCTGCAGCGGCTGCAAGATGGCTGTGAGCGCCTTGCCATTCCCGTTGATGCAAATCTGCTGCGCAATGAGCTGATGCGCTTCTGCCGGGCACTGGGGCAGGGCGTCGCCAAGCTCATCGTCACGCGTGGCGCCGGACAGCGTGGTTATGCAACGCCACAGCCGTGTCAGCCGCAGCGTCTGCTGTTAGGCTCGTCCTCTCCAGCTTATCCGCCACAGCATGCTGAAACCGGCATCAGGCTATTTCCGTGCGAGACCCGGCTTGCCGAGCAACCGCGACTCGCCGGCATCAAGCATCTGAATCGCCTGGAACAGGTGTTGGCGCGTGCCGAGTGGCATGATCCGGTCTACGCGGAAGGGTTGATGCGCGATATGTCCGGCCGGGTGGTGGAGGGCGTTTTCAGCAATCTGTTCATCGTGGAAGCCGGCAAACTGCGTACCGCGCCGCTGACTCGTTGCGGAGTCGCTGGGGTCATGCGTGCGGAGATCATTGCGCGCGCAGCACAGCACGGGCTCCCGGTCGTGATCGACGACATCAGCTATGCCGAGCTTGTGCAGGCCGATGAGGTATTCCTCTGCAACAGCCTTTACGGCATCTGGCCCGTGACAGCTTTGGCCGAGTGCGTCTGGCCCGTCGGTCCGCTGACCCGTAAACTGCAGTCCGTTGTCGCCGACCTGTTGAGTGATTCGTGATCCGTAAAATTCTTGTTCTGCTGCTGACAGTGTTGCTGTTGGCGGCGATTGCGCTCGGGCTGTTCACCTGGAAACAGCATGCTGCGCTCGAGCAGCCTCTGGCCGTTCCCGACGAGGCCCTGCTGCTCGACGTGCGTCCGGGCGATACGCCCAGTGGCGTGCTTCAGCGATTGGAGGCCGAAGGCGTACTGGAGGATGCCTTCTGGTTGCGTTTGTATTGGCGTTTGAACCTGTCCGGGCAGAGCTTGCATACCGGCGAGTATCGCCTGTCCCCCACTATGACGGCGCGGGACATGATTGGGCTTTGGCAGCGTGGCGAAGTGGTGCAATACAGCCTGACCCTGGTCGAGGGCTGGAATTTCCGCCAGTTGCGTAGCGCCCTGCAAAATCAGCCCAAGCTGGAGCAAACCCTGGATGGTTTGACTGATGCCGAAATCATGTCGCGCATAGGTGCATCTGGCCAGCACCCGGAAGGGCGCTTCTTCCCAGATACCTATCGTTTCACCCGCGGCACATCCGATGCAGACCTCTTGCGCCGTGCCTACGCCCGGCTGGAGCAGGTCCTCGAGGAGGAGTGGCAGCAGCGCGCCGAAGGCCTGCCTTACAAGGACGCCTATCAGGCGCTGATCATGGCCTCGATCATCGAGAAGGAAACCGGCGTGCCCGGTGAGCGTGGAGAGATTGCCGGCGTCTTTGTGCGCAGGCTGGCGCGGGGCATGCTGCTGCAGACCGACCCAACCGTTATCTACGGCATGGGTGAGAAGTACAAGGGCCGGATCACCCGCACCGATCTGCGCACGCCGACACCCTACAATACCTACACCAATGCCGGCCTGCCGCCGACCCCGATCGCGATGGTCGGGCGCGAGGCGATCCACGCCGCGCTGAATCCGGCGGATGGCACCAGTCTCTACTTCGTCGCCCGTGGCGATGGCAGCCATGTTTTCAGCGATACGCTCAATCAGCACAACCGTGCGGTGCGCGAGTATCAGCTCAAGCGCCGCGCCGACTACCGCTCCAGCCCGCCGCCACGGCAGGCACCGGCGGACAACGGAAGCGTACAATGAAAGGACTCTTCGTGACCCTCGAAGGCCCTGAAGGGGCCGGGAAGAGCACCAATCGTGAATATCTCGCCGAGCGCCTGCGCGCATGTGGCGTGGATGTCGTGCTGACCCGTGAGCCCGGCGGGACGCCGCTGGCCGAGCGTATCCGCGAGCTGCTTCTCACCCCGGCCGACGAGCCGATGGCGGTGGATACCGAGTTGCTGCTGGTCTTCGCCGCACGTGCTCAGCATCTCGCGCAGGTCATACGTCCGGCACTGGAGCGCGGGGCGGTGGTGCTCTGCGATCGTTTCACCGATGCCACCTATGCCTATCAGGGCGGGGGTCGAGGGCTTTCTATCGAGCGGATCGCCCAGCTGGAAGTCTTCGTGCAGGGCGAGCTGCGACCTGATCTGACCTTGATCTTCGATCTGCCGGTCGAGGTGGGGCTGGCCCGTGCTGCGGCGCGCGGTCGTCTGGATCGCTTCGAACAGGAAGGCCTCCGCTTCTTCGAATCGGTACGGCGCGCCTATCTGGAGCGCGCCAAGGCTGCGCCGTCGCGTTATCGAATCATCGATGCAGGGCAGCCATTGAATGTCGTGCAGCAGGATGTACAGGCCCTGATTCCCGACCTGATGGGGCGCCTCGATGGCTGACGTCCTCCCCTGGCAGGCGGAGCTCTGGCGGCAGTTGGCAGGTCGTACGCAGCATGCTCACGCTTACCTGCTGCACGGTCCTGGCGGCATCGGCAAGCGGCAGCTGGCCGAGCAATTGATGGCGCTGCTGCTTTGCCAGCGGCCCGTGAACGCCACGGCCTGTGGTGAATGCAAGGCTTGTCAGCTGTTGGCTGCACATACGCACCCGGACCATTACATCCTCGAGCCGGAAGAGGTCGACAAGGCCATACGGGTCGACCAGGTGCGTGATCTGGTCGGCTTCGTCACCCAGACTGCGCAGCTGGGTGGGCGCAAGGTGATACTGCTGGAGCCCGCCGAGGCGATGAATCTCAATGCGGCCAACGCATTGCTCAAGAGCCTTGAGGAGCCCTCCGGCGATACGGTACTGCTGCTCATCAGCCACCAGCCGAGTCGCCTGTTGCCGACCATCAAGAGCCGTTGCGTGCAGCAGGCCTGCCCTCTGCCGGGACGGCAACAGAGTCTCGACTGGCTGGCTGGACAGCTCACCGAGCTGGCAGCGGAGCTGCGTGAGCAGCTACTGACACTGGCGGCGGGGTCACCTCTGGCCGCCTTGAAGATGCATGAGCAGAAAGTACTGGACTTGCGCGCGCAGGTTGTCGACAGCGTGAAGAAGCTGCTCAAGCAGCAACAGTCACCCAGTCAGCTGGCTGAGGGCTGGAATTCGCTGCCGCTGATCCTGCTGTTCGACTGGTTTTGCGAGTGGACGCATCTGATCCTGCGGTATCAGATGGCCGGTGATGATGCTGAGCTCGGTGCAGCCGATATGCAGAAGGTGTTGCAGTACCTTGCGCAGAAGTCAGCGCAACACAAAGTGATGGCGCTGCAGGACTGGCTACTCGAACATCGGCAAAAAGTGCTAGGCAAAGCCAACCTCAACCGTGTGTTGCTTCTCGAAGCGCTGCTGGTGCAGTGGGCAACGCTGCCCGGCGCGGGCTAGAATCGACTGGAATTTTCGTTAGGAACACCGCATGAGCCTGCCAGCAAATCTTGGTCCGCGTAATGGCATTCTGTCCCTGACCATCAAGGACAAGTCGGTGCTCTACGCCGCGTTCATGCCCTTCATCAAGCATGGAGGTCTGTTCATCCCGACCAACAAGAGCTACAAGCTTGGCGACGAAGTGTTCATGCTGCTCAACCTGATGGACGAGCCGGAAAAGATTCCCGTTGCCGGCAAGGTCGTCTGGATCACCCCAAAGGGTGCCCAGGGCAGTCGCGCCGCGGGAATTGGCGTGCAGTTCAACGAAGGCGACAGTACCGCACGTAACAAGATCGAAACCTATCTGGCCGGTGCGCTCAAATCCGACCGCCCGACCCACACGATGTAACGCTCTGAGTCACTGAACGTCATCCCTCGCCAGACGGCAGGGTGTTCGTTGGCCTTTCCTGACAACCGGCCATTTGCTCTACAATCGCCCCTTTTTCGCGATAGCAAGTAGTGCATTTCATGCTGGTAGATTCCCACTGTCACCTTGACCGACTCGACCTGACCGCACATGACGGTTCACTGGATGCCGCGTTGGACGCTGCGCGCTCGCGCGGCGTCGGACATTTCCTCTGCATCGGCGTTAGCGCCGACAACGCAGCGGCGGTCAGATCGCTGTCCGAGCGCTATGCCGATGTGGATTGCTCGATCGGTGTTCATCCTCTGGATCTCGAGCCGACGAGCCAGCCGGTGCTGGACTGGTTGCTTGGCGAGCTCCAGCACCCGCATGTGGTTGCCATTGGTGAAACCGGTCTGGATTACCACTACGAGCCCGAAGCCGCGCAGATGCAGCAGCAGTCCTTCCGGCTGCATCTTGAAGCAGCCAGGCTGACCGGCAAACCGGTCATCGTGCACACCCGGGCTGCCCGCGCCGATACGCTGGATCTGCTGCGTGAAGCGGCGCTGCCGCAGGCGGGTGTATTGCATTGCTTTACCGAGGACTGGGACATGGCCAAGGCTGCGCTTGATCTCGGTTTCTATATCTCGCTGTCGGGGATCGTCACGTTCCGCAATGCCGATGCGCTGCGCGATGTGGCCCGCAGAGTGCCGGCTGATCGCTTGCTGGTCGAAACCGATTCGCCGTATCTGGCGCCGGTTCCCCACCGTGGCAAAGCCAACCTGCCGCAGTATGTGCGGGAGGTCGCCGAGTTTGTTGCGGAGTTGCGTGGCGTTCCGTTCGAGGCGCTGGCTGAGCAAACCACTGCCAACTTCAAGACATTGTTCCCGCTGGCCAGGGTGCGCAGCTGACGTCGCCGCCGCGCAGGATTGGTGCTTTCCAGCACGTCCGGTGCGCTGTCTTCTTTCTCGCCGACACGAGCGGCGCTTTTCTTGCCCTGAAGATCCACAAGGTGGCGTATGACCGCTGAAACGCTGCACACCGGACCGCTCCAGCGCGGTCTGAAGAATCGCCATATCCAGCTGATCGCCCTGGGCGGAGCGATTGGAACGGGACTGTTCCTGGGCTCGGCCGGAGTTCTGAGAAGTGCCGGCCCGTCGATGATCCTGGGTTATGCGATCGGTGGCTTCATTGCTTTTCTGATCATGCGCCAGCTGGGGGAGATGATCGTCGAGGAGCCGGTCGCAGGGTCGTTCAGCCATTTCGCACACAAATATGGCGGCGGTTATGCGGGGTTCCTTTCCGGCTGGAACTACTGGGTGCTGTACGTCCTGGTGGGCATGGCCGAGCTGACGGCGGTCGGCAAGTACGTACAGTTCTGGTGGCCTGATATTCCCGCCTGGGCCACAGCCGCTGCGTTCTTCGTGCTGATCAATCTGATCAATCTCAGCAACGTCAAGGCTTTCGGTGAGGCCGAGTTCTGGTTTGCCATCGTCAAGGTTGCCGCCATCGTCGGCATGATCCTGCTCGGGCTTTTCCTGCTGGTCAGTGGCCAGGGGGGCGAGCAGGCAAGCATCAGCAACCTGTGGACGCACGGTGGCTTTTTCCCCAACGGCTTTAGCGGCATGCTGCTGGCGCTGGCGATCATCATGTTCTCCTTCGGTGGACTGGAACTGGTCGGCATCACGGCGGCAGAAGCGGCGGAGCCAAAAACCGTGATTCCCAAGGCGATCAATCAGGTCGTCTATCGCATTCTGATCTTCTACATAGGCGCGCTGACGGTGCTGCTGGCGCTGTATCCCTGGGACGCGCTGTTGCAGACGCTGGGCTCCGCGGGCGACCCCTACAGCGGCAGCCCCTTCGTGCAGATATTTTCGCTGATCGGCAGCGATACGGCGGCGCATCTGCTGAACTTCGTCGTGCTGACGGCTGCGCTTTCGGTCTACAACAGCGGCGTGTATTGCAACAGCCGCATGCTGTACGGCCTGGCAGAGCAGGGCGATGCGCCGCGCAGCCTGATGAAGATCAATGCCCGGGGTGTCCCGGTGCTAGCGGTGGGCGTGTCGGCCCTGGTAACCCTGCTCTGCGTGGCGGTGAACTACCTGTTTCCGCAGGGCGCGCTCGAACTGCTGATGTCCCTTGCGGTGGCTGCGCTGGTAATCAACTGGGCGATGATCAGCCTTGCGCACCTGAAATTTCGTCGCGCCATGCAGCGCCAGGGCGTTGAGCCGAGCTTCAAGGCGTTCTGGTTCCCGCTGAGCAATTACCTGTGCCTGGCCTTCGTCAGCGGGATCCTGGTCATCATGCTGTGGCTACCCGGCATCCGCATGTCGGTGTTCGCGATTCCGGTCTGGGTCGGGTTTCTCTGGCTGTGCTACCGGCTGCGGACTCGTTTGCTGGCGCAGCCCCAGACCTGAGAGCAAAAAAAACCCGGTTTCCAGGGAAGCCGGGCCAAGACCATTAGGAGTATGAAATCGCAATCCTAGCGACCTCATCTGGCTGGGCAGTGGGGGGATTGCCCGGCCAGTTACTCAAGTATTAACGCTGCTCCGCGGGTTTGCCGGCGGATTTCGCTGATTTTTAAACGCATTTGGAATACATGTCTCGCTGGCTGATCGCCTTCAGTGCGCAGCCAGGTCATGCAAAACGCCTAGCGTTTCGTCTATGACGTGCTCCGCCGTGTAGAAATGTGGCGAGAAGCGGATGCCGCCGCCGCGTTGTGCACACACCACCTGTTCAGTCTTGAGTCGCTCGAACAGAGCGGCATTGGGCCAGCCGTCGAGGCGGAACGTGACGATGCCGGAGCGTCTCTCCGCTTGGCCTGGCGAGAGGGTTTCTACTCCTTTCAGCTTGCTGATCCCGTGAGTCAGCCATTCGATTCGTTCGTCCAGCGATCTGGCGACTTGCTTCATCCCCACTTCCTCCAGCAGCGACAGGCTGGCTTCGAGTGCCATTGCCCCCAGCATGTTCGGGCTGCCGCACTCGAACCGCCTGGCACTGCGTGCGGGCTCCCAGTCGCTACGGTCGTAGTCGCCGGCGTGCTCCAGCATGTGCCAGCCGTACTCGTGCAGTTTCAGTTGCTCGCGTAGGTCGTTGCGACAATAGAAAACACCGAGTCCTTCCGGGCCGAGCATCCACTTGTGACCATCCGCCATGGCGAAGGCGCAACGGTTCTGCTGGACATCGAAGGGCAGGGCGCCCAATTGCTGGATTGCATCGATGCACAGAAGCACGCCGCGTTGCTCGCAGCCTTCGCCCAGGCGCGGAAGATCCAACCGCATGCCGCTCGCATATTGCACGGCGCTGATCGACATCAGGCGTACCCGAGGACCACACGCTGCAAGGAGGTCAGCCTCGGGATCGACACCCTTGAGACTGACCTGAATGACTTCCACGCCGAGCGGCCGCAATGCCTCCCAGACCACCCTATTGGACGGAAACTCCTCGTCGCTGATCACGATCTGATCACCGCTTTTCCAGTCCAGCCCGAAGGCGACGAATGAGAGCGCTTCGGAGGTGTTCTTGACCAGCGCCACATCGGCACTGCTCGGCGCGTTGAGCAGTCGCGTCAGGCGTTGGCGCAGGCTGCGTTCCACTGTGAGCCATTCGGGGTAGTCGCGCGCGCCCAAGGTTGCATTCTGCTCGGCAAAGGCGCTAACGGCCCGAGCGGCCCGCCTGGGCCAGGGAGCGACGGCAGCATGGTTCAGATATCGCAAACCGACTATTTGCGGGAATTCGTCATTTATTTGAATCATGGTTGGATGTCCCGTGCATTTCATGACCGGTTAGGCATAATGGCTGCCTCGTTTTTCACCTCAAGCAGCCTTCCTATGCAGAATGAACCTCGTAAGGTCCGCGAATTTCGTCGCCGCGAACAGGAAATCCTCGATACCGCGTTGCAGCTTTTTCTCGACCAGGGAGAGGACAGCGTTACTGTCGAGATGATTGCCGATGCGGTCGGTATCGGCAAAGGCACGATCTACAAGCACTTCAAGTCCAAGGCCGAAATCTACCTGCGGCTGATGCTGGACTACGAGCGCGACCTGAACCAGATCCTCCACTCTCCCGACCTGGACCGCGACAAGGAAGCGCTTTCGCGCGCCTACTTCGAGTTCCGCATGCGCGACCCGCAGCGCTATCGGCTGTTCGACCGCCTCGAGGAGAAAGTGGTCAAGGGCAATCAGGTGCCGGAAATGGTCGAGCAGCTGCACAGCATCCGCGCCTCCAACTTCGAACATCTGACCCAGTTGATCAAAGGCCGTATCGCCGAAGGCAAGCTGGAAGACGTGCCGCCGTATTTCCACTATTGTGCCGCCTGGGCGCTGGTACATGGTGCGGTGGCGCTGTACCACTCGCCGTTCTGGAGCAACGTGCTGGAAGATCAGGACGGCTTCTTCCAGTTCCTCATGGATATCGGCGTACGCATGGGCAACAAGCGCAAGCGTGACTGAATCGGCGGCAGCGTGAAGATCGAACAGGCGTGGACGCAATGAACGCGAGCGAGTTTCCCATCCGCTACATCGAGCCGGTATTTCGGCCGCCCAGCGAGGCGCATTCGCTGATCCTGCCGGTGACCAATGGTTGTTCCTGGAACAGCTGTACCTTCTGTGAGATGTATACCTCGCCACAGAAGAAGTTTCGTGCTCGCGATGAGGCGGAGGTGCTCGACGAGATCCGTCGTTGCGGCGAGCAGTTGATCGTGCAACGCGTATTCCTCGCCGATGGTGACGCCTTGGTGTTGCCGACCCACCGGCTGTTGAGAATCCTTGAACAGATCCGCCAGTGCCTGCCCGAAGTTCAACGTGTCTCGAGCTATTGCCTGCCACGCAACCTGCGCAAGAAGTCGGTTGCCGAGCTGCAGGAACTGGCGGATGCGGGGCTCGGCATGGCCTATGTCGGCGCCGAGTCCGGCGACGATGAGGTGCTGGCGCTGGTCAACAAGGGGGAGACCTACGAATCGACGCTCAGCGCGCTGGATAAGCTGGGGGCGGCGGGCATCGCACGCTCGGTGATGATTCTCAACGGGCTTGGTGGTCGCCAACTGAGTCGCCAGCACGCACGCAATTCGGCGCGGCTGATGAATGCAGCGCAGCCCGAGTTTCTGTCCACGCTGGTGGTCAGTTTTCCGCAGGGTAAAGCGCGTTTTCGGCAAACCTTCGAGGGTTTCGAGCCGCTGGTGCCGGCCGATCTGTTTCGCGAGCTGGAGTGGTTGCTGGAGGATCTGCAGCTGACCGATACGGTTTTTCGCAGCGATCACGCGTCCAATTATCTGGTGCTCAAGGGCATTTTGGGTGTCGATAAACCGGGCCTGCTGCGTCGGGTACGTGAGGCCATCGAAGACCCGCGTAACGCTCCGTTGCGTCAGGAGTGGCAGCGAGGGCTCTAGCCGCCTCGTTCGAGCATCCAGCTGAACCGGCTCGCCTCGGTGCTGGAAGTGGCGTGGATGCTGCATTGGCTGTCGAATCGTCGGTTTTTCGTCGCCGGCCCTATGAGGTGAGTTCCATGCGATTTCTGTTACTGGCAGTGCCTGGCTTGCTTGCATTGCTCATGCTTTCTGGCTGCATGAAGGTCAGCGACATGGCGGAGGGTACCCGTTATCACCTTCGCGATGCCGGAATTCTGGATCACAGCGAAACCCGTCGTTCCAACTCCTGGCGCCTGCAGCCGGACTCATTCATCTATATCGCGCAGGGACATTTCGTGCCACCCGGAGACGCATACCCGCGGCCGAACGTCGTGGCCGAAGAGGCCTTCAGCGGGTTTGTCGAGTACTTCCCAATGGTTCGTCGAGCCCGTGGCCCGCTCGGGCTCGAGGAGGCAATGGCCGAAGCGTCGGCAATGGGCGCGCATTATCTGCTGTATCTGCGGTTTGCCGCGGCTGATGATCGCATCGGCAGTTTCGACGAGCTGAACGATCAGCGCGCACTGGATCGCCTTGGTGTCGATTCCGGCGTGGTGCAGTTGATGCTGGTGGAGACCGGAACTCGCTATCTGGTCGATACCGCTCGCATTCGTAATCGTGGCGGCGTGCTCGGCATCTACGATGCAAAGCCGGAGCAACTCTTGCGTCCGCCACTGCAGGACTATGCTCGTCGGTTGTTGGGCCTGTCACGTTGAGCGATGTGGCAGTATCGGGAACAGGCGATTACCTCATTCAATCGAGGAGGACCGAATGACCGATACAGGCAAGGCTGGGGATCTGCTTGCGCAGCTGTCCGCTGGCGGGAAGAAGAAAGGGTTGCCGCCGGTGCATCTGTGGAACCCTCCGTTCTGTGGCGATCTGGACATGCGCATCGCGCGCGACGGGACTTGGCACTATCAGGGTTCGCCGATCGGGCGGCCGGCAATGGTGCGTTTGTTTTCCACGGTGATTCGCCGCGACGGCGACGACTACTTCCTGGTGACGCCGGTAGAGAAGGTCGGTATCCAGGTCGAAGATGCGCCTTTCGTTGCGGTCCGGCTGGAAGTCAGTGGCGAGGGTGATACGCAAAGCCTGCGCTTTATCACCAATGTCGAGGACGAGGTCGAGGCTGGTGAAGAGCACCCTTTGCGCGTTGTCACCGACCCGCAAACGCAGGAGCCGGCGCCATATGTGCATGTGCGTGCCAACCTCGAGGCACTGATCCATCGCAATGTGTTTTATGAGCTTGTGGAGCTGGCGGTGCCCGGCAAGGTAGATGGCAAGGATTACCTCGGTGTGTGGAGTGGCGGGACGTTCTTCCCGATTGGCGTCGCTGAGTAGTGCGCCGGCTGTTTCGTTACCCATGATCGAAAAAGGCTCCCGAGGGAGCCTTTTTTGCTGGTCTTACATGTTGGGGTAGTTCGGCCCGCCGGTACCTTCGGGCGCGACCCAGGTGATGTTCTGCGCCGGGTCCTTGATGTCGCAGGTCTTGCAGTGCACGCAGTTCTGCGCGTTGATCTGGAAGCGCTTGCTGCCATCGTCGTTGCTCACGACCTCGTAAACGCCGGCCGGGCAGTAACGCTGTGCCGGCTCGTCGTACATCGGCAGGTTCTTTTCGATCGGAATGCTCGGGTCGGTCAGTTTCAAGTGAACCGGCTGCTCTTCCTCGTGGTTGGTATTGGAGAGGAATACCGAGGAGAGCTTGTCGAAGCTCAGCTTACCGTCCGGCTTGGGGTAGTCGATTTTCTTCGACTCTGCAGCCGTCTTGAGGCAGGCGTAGTCCGGCTTGGTGTCGTGCAGGGTGAAGGGGATCTTGCCACCGAAGATGTTCTGATCGATGAAGTTGAACGCGCCGCCCTTGATTGCGCCCCACTTGTGAATGGCAGCGCCGAAGTTGCGGCTCTTGTACAGCTCGTCGTACAGCCAGCTGGACTTGAAGCCCTCTTCATACGCGGTCAGCTCGTCGCCACCTTCGCGTCCGGCTAGCAGTGCGTCCGCAGCGGCTTCGGCCGCCAGCATGCCGGACTTCATCGCCGTGTGGCTGCCCTTGATCTTAGCGAAGTTCAGGGTGCCGGCGTCGCAGCCGATCAGTGCACCACCGTTGAATACCATCTTCGGCAGGCAGTTGATGCCGCCCTTGGCGATCGCACGTGCGCCATAGGAAACGCGCTTGCCGCCTTCCAGGTACTGCTTGATCACTGGATGGTGCTTGTAGCGCTGGAATTCGTCGAACGGCGACAGATACGGGTTGCTGTACGACAGGTCGACGATCAGGCCGACGACCACCTGATTGTTTTCCAGGTGATAAAGGAAGGAGCCGCCGGTGTTTTCGTCGTTCAGCGGCCAGCCCGCGGTGTGCACGACCAGACCCTGCTCATGCTTGGCCGGGTCGATGTCCCACAGTTCCTTGATGCCGATGGCGTAGTGCTGCGGGTCGACGTTGGCGTTGAGCTGGAAACGGTTGATCAGCTGCTTGCCGATATGACCGCGGCAGCCTTCGGCGAACAGCGTGTACTTGGCGCGCAGCTCCATGCCTGGCGTGTACATGCCTTCCTTCGGATTGCCTTCGCGGTCGACGCCAAGGTCACCGGTGACGATACCGCGCACGATGCCGTTCTCGTCGATCAGCGCTTCCTGAGCGGCGAAGCCTGGGTAGATCTCGACACCCAGATTCTCAGCCTGCTGGGCCAGCCAGCGGCACAGGTTGCCGAGGGAAATGATGTAGTTGCCTTCGTTGTGCATGGTCTTGGGGACCAGTGCGTTGGGCAGCTTGCTGGCGGCTTCGGCGGTCTTGAGCAGGTAGATGTCGTCACGCTTGACCGGCGTGTTGAGCGGGGCGCCGAGCTCTTTCCAGTCAGGGAACAGCTCATTCAGTGCGCGCGGCTCGAAGACTGCGCCGGATAGAATATGGGCGCCTACTTCGGAGCCTTTCTCAACGACGCATACACTGATTTCCTGACCAGCGTCGGCGGCTTTCTGCTTCAGGCGGCAGGCTGCGGATAGGCCTGCAGGGCCGGCGCCGACGATGACAACGTCGAATTCCATGTATTCGCGTTCCATTGGGCTTTCTCCTACTCAGGGCTTGGTTGTTATATAAGTGGTGGAGGGCTGTGATCGGTCCCTGACCGAGCCGGGCCGGCGCATTATATATAGACGCTCGAATCGGTCCAATACAAACGTTTGTTTGAATTTTCTGGAAGCCTGTTAGAATCGCCCGAACCGCGTCGTTATGACGGGTCATATGCGTTGTTGACCCCGTCCGCGGCCTGCGGTCAAGATACGGACGGTTTGCACTCGCCGAACAGGGCAGCGGCTATCAAAACCCAAGCCACGAGCAAGGCTCGGTTCGCCTCGGCGGAATTCTATTCACCGGAGAGTAACGAGGAATCCATGAAGGTTCTTGTAGCTGTCAAACGAGTGGTCGATTACAACGTCAAGGTTCGCGTCAAGGCGGACAATTCGGGCGTTGACCTCGCCAACGTCAAGATGTCGATGAACCCCTTCTGCGAAATTGCCGTGGAAGAAGCCGTACGCCTGAAAGAGAAGGGCGTGGCGAGCGAAATCGTTGTCGTCTCCATCGGTCCGGCCGCTGCTCAGGAGCAGCTGCGCACCGCGCTGGCGCTGGGCGCCGACCGCGCCGTGCTGGTCGAGTCCAACGACGAACTGAACTCCCTTGCGGTCGCCAAGCTGCTCAAGGCCGTGGTCGACAAGGAGCAGCCGCAGCTGGTCATTCTCGGCAAGCAGGCGATCGACAGCGACAACAACCAGACCGGGCAGATGCTCGGTGCACTGACTGGCTATGCCCAGGGCACCTTCGCCTCCAAGGTGGAAGTGGCTGGCGACAAGGTCAACGTGACCCGCGAAATCGACGGCGGCCTGCAGACCGTCGCGCTCAGCCTGCCGGCGATCGTCACCACCGACCTGCGTCTGAACGAGCCGCGCTACGCGTCGCTGCCGAACATCATGAAGGCCAAGAAGAAGCCGCTGGAGACGCTGACCCCGGATGCACTGGGCGTCACCACCACGTCTACCGTGAAGACCCTGAAAGTCGAAGCGCCGGCTGCTCGCAGCGCCGGTATCAAGGTCAAGTCCGTGGCTGAACTGGTCGAGAAACTGAAGAACGAGGCGAAGGTAATCTAAATGACTATCCTGGTTATCGCTGAACACAATAATGCCGTCCTCGCGGCCGCTACCCTGAACACCGTTGCCGCCGCGAAGGCCATCGGTGGCGACATCCACGTACTGGTAGCCGGCAGTGGCTGCGGTGCCATCGGTGAAGCAGCCGCGCAGATCGAAGGCGTGGCCAAGGTACTGGTCGCTGACGACGCGGCTTACGCCAATCAGCTGCCGGAAAACGTCGCGCCGCTGATCGCCGACCTGGCGAAGAACTACAGCCACGTGCTGGCTGCAGCGACCACCAACGGCAAGAACTTCCTGCCGCGCGTTGCTGCTCAACTGGATGTCGATCAGATCTCCGAGATCATCGCCGTTGAAAGCGCCGATACCTTCAAGCGCCCGATCTATGCCGGTAACGCCATCGCTACCGTGCAGTCCAGCGCTGCCATCAAGGTCATCACCGTGCGTGCCACCGGCTTCGATGCCGTGAATGCCACCGGCGGCTCGGCTGCGGTCGAGCAGATCTCAGGCGCTGGCGATGCCGGCAAGTCGGCTTTCGTTGGCGAAGAGCTGGCCAAGTCGGATCGTCCCGAGCTGACCGCTGCCAAGATCGTCGTTTCCGGCGGTCGTGGCATGCAGAATGGCGACAACTTCAAGCACCTGTACTCGCTGGCCGACAAGCTCGGCGCGGCTGTTGGTGCCTCCCGTGCCGCGGTCGATGCCGGTTTTGTACCCAACGACATGCAGGTCGGGCAGACCGGCAAGATCGTTGCACCGCAGCTGTACATCGCGGTGGGTATCTCCGGTGCCATCCAGCACTTGGCAGGCATGAAGGACTCCAAGGTGATCGTCGCGATCAACAAGGACGAGGAAGCCCCGATCTTCCAGGTCGCCGACTACGGCCTGGTGGGCGATCTGTTCGAGATCGTGCCGGAGCTGGAAAAGCTCGTCTGAAGCTGATCGCTGTTGAAGAAACCCGCTCATGTAGCGGGTTTTTTCATGGGCGATGGGCGGGTTCGCCGGTGTACCATCGGCGAACTTCGATCAGCATCAGTTAACTCGCGCAATAAGGGGATCTTCATGCGTTTCGCTTTTCCGTTGAAATTGGCCATGGTCGCGCTGGTGTTGGCAACGCCATTCACGGCAGCGGCAGCGGGGAAGTGCGACCGTCTGGTGGCGACTGGCGCAGCGGACAACCCTCCCTTTCTCTGGCGCGATCCGCAGAACCCCAAGCGTCTGATCGGGGCCAATGCGGACCTGCTCGGGCAGATCGCCGACTCGCTCGATCTGAAACTGGACCTGCTTTACACCGGTGACCGAACCAAAGCGCTCGAAGAGGTGCGCAGTGGTCGGGTCGACGTACTGGCCGATGCGACACTGACGGTGCAGCGACTCGAAGAACTGGATTTCGTCCACCCGGCCATCCTGCAATTGCAGACCGTCGCCTGGGTACGCAATGAGCCCGGCTTCTTCTATGCCAGCCGTGAAGATCTTGGAGGTCACGCCGGCTTGATCGTTGGCACCAGCCGCTTCGGTAGCGAGTTCGACGCCTTCGCGAAAAAACACCTGCAATTGCAGCCGGTCGCCGACCTCGCTCAGGGGCTGAAGCGGATCGTGGCGGGCAATGGCGACTACTTGCTGCATGAGCGGTACAGTGCAGTCGCGGCGGCTGATGCATTGGGGCTGCTGGACAAGGTGCAGCGTCTCGAACCTCCAGTGGTAGGCCGGGATATGCACCTGGCCATTTCGCACGACTCGGCCTGCAATGATCCCTGGCTGCGCGGACAACTGGCGCGGAAGATGACAGAATTGCGCGCCGCCGGTGTACCTGAGCAACTGGTGGCGCACAACCTGACCGTCTGGAAGAACCAGCAGTCAGAGCGGGCAAAGGCTTCGAAAAAGTAGGACTCGCCGTGTTGAAAAGACTTTTCGCCAGCCCATTTCTGGTCCTGGTTTTCCTGACTGGCTGTGCCAGTGATCCCGCCCCGACAGAACAACTGCGCCTGAGCTCGCAGGCCGTGGCGCAGGCACGCTCCGTAGGCGCAACCGATGCGTACGAGGAGCTTGTGCTGGCCGAAAGCAAGTTGAGCAAGGCCCAGGAGGCACTCGAGGCAGGCGATAATCGCAAAGCCCGGCTGCTGGGCGAGCAAGCGGAGCTGGATGCTCGTCTGGCGGAGAGCAGGGTTCTGAAGGACAAGCGCGAGGCGCAGATCGACGATCTGAATCGTCGCATTCAGCGGCTACGGCAGTTGCTGGGGGAGGCCAGGTGAGAAGGGGATTTGCGATAGCCCTGGCTGGGCTGATACTGGCTGGTTGCTCGACGCCGCAGACCGAGCTCGAATTGAACCGCGCATCTGCGGCGCTGCAACGCATTCAGGCAGACAGTATGGTCCAGCGCAGCGCGCCGAAAGATGTTCAGCGTGCGCTCGAGACGCAGCAACGCGCCGAGCGTTTCAACCAGTACTGGGGGGGCGCCGCCGACGCCCGGCATTACGCCTACCTGAGTCAGCGTTACAGCGAAATCGCCGCGAGGCAGGGTGAGCTTCTGCAGCATCAGGAACAGGTCGCGCGCCTGGAGATGGAGCGCGACCGGTTGCGGCGCATGCTGCAGGACGCCAGGTTGATGACCGCTGAGCAACAGGGTCGCTGGCTGGAAGACCAGATGATGAGCCTGGCTGCCAGCGAAACCGATCGCGGCATGGTCATGACGCTTGGCGACGTGCTGTTTCGTGCCGGCAGTGCCGAGCTCAGCCACACGGCCAATCGCACCCTGCTCAAGCTGGTGCATTTCCTCCAGCTCAATCCGCAGCGCAAGATTCGCATCGAGGGGTATAGCGACAGCCGCGGCGATGCCCAGGAGAATCTCGCGCTGTCGCAGGCGCGGGCGCAAACGGTGGCGGATCTGTTGATCAATCTTGGCGTCGCTGCCGAGCGGGTAGAGGTGCGCGGCTATGGTGAGCGCTTTCCGTTGGCCGAGAACGCCTCGGCCCGCGGTCGCGCGCAGAACCGTCGCGTTGAGATCCTGTTCTCCGACGCGGAAGGCAATCTCGGTCCCGACCGTTAGTCGCGCGGCCATCTGAGCAGACTGTTTCGCCTAGACGTGACCTAACTGTATTGGTCTGGGTCTCCAGCAGTGCGCTACTGTTACGGTTCAGTTGGCAGGAGACCGGCGAGATGACCAATCTGTTGCTCTATCAGCGCATTGCCCAGCAGCTTGCCGAAGATATTCGGCGCGGCGTATATCGCCCCGGTGAGCGCGTGCCGTCGGTACGCAAGATGAGCCGACAGCTGAGTGTCAGCCACGCCACGGTGTTGCAGGCGTACGCCAATCTCGAAGATCAGGGCATGATCCGTGCGCGCCCGCAGTCCGGCTTCTACGTCCACCAGACGCCCGTACTCACTGCGCCGACGCCGGATATTGCCCAGGTCGAGCGGCCGAAACTGGTCACCCGCAGCAGCATCATCAATCAGGTGCTCAGCGAGTCGCGCCGCGAGGGGCTGATTCCGCTGGGGGCGGCCGTGCCGCATGTGGATTACCTGCCGGTGCGGGCGTTGCACCAGCAGTTGGCCAAGGTCACGCGGTTTCACAGCCCGCGGGCATTCAGCTACATGTTCAGTCCGGGCTACGAGCCGCTGCGCCGCCAGGTGGCGATTCGCATGCGCGATGCCGGTGTGGTGGTGGATTCGAGCGAGATCGTCATCACCCACGGCTGCGTCGACGCGCTGCAGATGTCACTGCGGGTCCTGACCAAGCCGGGCGATCTCATCGCCGCCGAGTCGCCGACCTATTACGGCTTGCTGCAACTGGCCGATCTGCTCGGTCTGAAGGTCATCGAGATCCCCAGCGACCCGGATACCGGAATGAGCCTTGAGGCGCTGCAGCTTGCAGCAGGGCAGTGGCCGATCAAGGCGTTGGTGCTGACCGCACGCCTGAGCAATCCGCTGGGCGTGAGCATGCCTGACCACCGCCAGAAGCAGCTGCTGAGCCTGGCGGCACGTTTCGACATCCAGATCGTCGAGGACGATATCTATGGCGAACTGATGTTCGACCAGGGCCAGTACAAGGCGCTCAAGTCCAATGATCGGGACGGACGTGTCATCTACTGTTCCAGCTTTTCCAAGACGCTTTCGCCGGGGGTGCGGATCGGTTGGGTCATCGCCGGGCGCCATCAGGCCGAGATCGAGCGCCTGCAGACCTTCAGCACCCATTCGGCGTGCAGCGTCACTCAGATGGGTGTGGCGGCTTATCTGGAGAACGGGGGGTACGATCGACACCTGCGTGCCATCCGCCAGGAGTACCGCAAGAATCTCAGCGCGTTTCAGCTGGCGGTACAGCGCTACTTCCCGGAAGGCACACAGATGACGCGCCCCAAGGGCAACTTCATTCTCTGGGTCAGCTTGCCGGTGCGGGTCAATACCCAGGACCTGCATGTCAGGGCGCTGGAGCGGGGCATCAGCATCGCGCCGGGACTCATCTTCAGCAACACTGAACAATTCAACCACTGCATTCGTCTCAACTGTGGACTCCCCTGGAATAACGAGACCGAGCGGGCGCTGCGGACACTCGGGCAGCTGGCTTCGGAACTGTGTCGGGATGCCAAGTAGCGCCCCAAACCTGCCGCTGTAAGGAGCGTTTCGGATGCGAAGGCCGCTGTTGTTATTGCTGTCGTTGGCCTTGCTGGGCGGGTGCGGGGACGACGAATCGACCTCATCGCGTGCGCCCGCGCCGGAGCAGCACTCGGAACCCGGGAATATCGTCGAGCAGGAAGAGGTGCCGCCGGATCTCGATATCGAGCTGGCGCCGATCGAAGAAACCTCCGATGCCGAGCCGCCGGAAGTGGAGATCAGCCTGCCCGAACCCGTTCCCGAGGACGAGGCACCTGACCCGGCGCCGCAGCCCTCGACGGCCAAGCGCTCCACGCCGCCGCCAGCGAAGGTCGAACTGCCCGAGCCTGAACTCGATCTGCGCTTGCCCGAGGAACTGGTCGAGGAGCTGGCGCCAGGGCCGGGTGATGAATCGATGCGTCTGCTGCCGCCGCTTTTCGAGGGTGGCGGGCCGTCGCGATCGATGCAGATCGGCGGCCGGCTGATTTCCGGCGAGGCAGAAGACGAGGAGCTCATCGAGGGCGCGGAGATTCGCCTCGAATTCAAGCGCTGAGGTGCATGTGTTCCCCGGCCCTGCGCTTTAGTCCCTGGCTGGTAGCTGCGAAAGCAGCCGCTGCAGTTCATCGGCCGGCATCGGGTGGCTCATGTGGAAGCCTTGCACCTCGGTGCAGCCGTCGTCTTTCAGCAGCCGCAGCTGTTCCTCGGTTTCCACGCCCTCGGCCGTCACGCGCATCTGCAGGCCGCGGCCCAGTTCGATCAAGGCGCGTACGATCGAATGATCTTCCATCGACTGCCCGATACCGGCGACGAAGCTGTTGTCGATCTTTATCACATCGAAGGGGTAGTGGCGCAGGCTGGTCAGCGACGAGTAGCCCGTGCCGAAGTCATCTACGGCCAGGTGTACGCCGAGCGCCTTGATCCGCTTGAGCTGGTCCAGCGTGCCCTGCGTTTCCCGTAGCAGTGCACTCTCGGTAACCTCCAGCTCCAGCCGCTCCCCTGGCAGGCCGTTCTCGCCGAGCGCATGGGCTATCTCATCGAGCAGCCGATCATCATGCAGCTGCAATGGCGAGAGGTTGACCGAGACGACCGTACCGGCGGGCCAGCGGGTCGCCTGGCTGCAGGCCTGATGCAGTACCCAGCGCCCGAGTGGAATGATCAGTCCGGTTTCTTCGGCCAGTGGAATGAACTGCTCTGGCAGTAGCAGCCCGCGCTCGGGGTGATTCCAGCGCACCAGCGCCTCGGCGCCGATGATCTGCATGCCCTGGCTCAGGTAGCGCGGCTGGTAGTAGACCTCCAACTGCTGCTCGGCAATCGCGATGCGCAGTGCCTCTTCGCGCTGGAGCCGCTCGTGCAGCCGCTGATCCATCTCGCGGCCATAGGCACGCCAGGTTCCCCGGCCTGCATCCTTTGCCTGGTAGAGCGCAATGTCGGCGCAACGCAGCAGTTCGTTGGCCTGGTTGGCATCGTCGGGCGCCAGGGCTACGCCGATGCTGGCGCCGATATTGATCTGCTGGTCCTCGTAGACGAAGGGCGCGCTGAGTGCCTCGATGATGCGGTTGCAGAGACGGTCGATATCGGTGTCTTCGCTCATCCGGTGGAGCGCGACGACGAACTCGTCACCACCCAGCCGCGCCACGAGGTCGCCGTCGCGGGTGTGTTGGCGCAGGCGGGATGCCACGCCGATCAGTACTTCGTCGCCAGCGGCGTGACCGAGGGTGTCATTCACTGGTTTGAAGCGGTCCAGGTCGACGTAGAGCAGTGTCAGCGCCGAGCCGCTACGAAGCGCCGCCAGATTCTGCTCTAGGTAGTCGCGCAGCCGGCTGCGGTTGGGCAGGCCGGTCAGGGCATCGTGCTGAGAGAGGTACTGAACGCGAGCCTGCGCCTTGGTTTCCTCGGTGATGTCGCTGGCGGTGCCGCGATAGCCGACCAGCTTGTCGTCCTGATGGATGGCGCGGGCAGCCAGCCGGCAGAAACGCTCGCAGCCATCGGCGGCACGATAGCTGCTGCGCAGTGGTGCGACCTGTGGTGCCTGGAGCCAGTTCTGCAGCGCGGCACTGTCGCTGATCAACAGTTCCAGCAACGGGCGGCCCAGCCACTGGCTGGATTCGTGTCCGGTGATCTGGCGAAAGCGATTGGAAAGGAAGGTCAGCCGAGCTTGCGCGTCGGTTTCCCAGATCCAATCGGAAGCGGCCTCGGCGACATCGCGAAACCGCTCCTCGCTTTCCGCCAGCGCGCTGCGACTGGCGGCCAGCCTTGCATAGCTGATGTCGAGCAAGTGCAGGCTGCGCAAGGCATGGCGAATGAGCAACCAGGCGAGCAGCCCCAGCCCCAGGGCCACGACCGCGAGGATTGGCAGGGTAACCCACAGCAGCAGGCGCCCCGGCTGCGCCGGCGTCCAGGTGAGCTGGATGGTCGAGCCATCCTCCAGCGGTCGCTCGATGCGCGGATCATCGGTTGGCGTTGAGTCTGGAGCCAGGCGCAGATCCTCGATCGCATACTGCTCACCGATCTCCGCCAGCCGCTCGGCGTCCAGCAGGTCGACGAACAACAGAATCGACGCCGGCCCTTCGTCCTCTTCGATATCCGTACCACCGGTGGTCAGCGCGGCTGCGGCGACCAGCGCCGGCTGACCGTCAGCCCAGAGCAGGGCAGAGACGCCCGATTCCTCCTCGACAGCTTCCCGGGCCCGCGCCAGCAGTTGCGGTAAACCGTGCTGGAGAAACTCGGAACCGTCGATTGTCTGGAGTTCGCCGCGAACTACGGAATAGGCCGTATCGCCTGCCGGAGAGATGATCAGCACCACCTCGTAGTCGAAGTCCTTGTACAAGGATGGACCGAGATTGGCCTGGGTATAAGCCCAGTCGAGGTCGACCTGCCTGTTGAGATGCGCGTAGGCATCGCCCCAGAACGCATAGTCGACGATGGAGCGGTTCATCCAGTCGTGCTGTGCCTGCAGCGCCTTGCCTACGAGGAAGTGGCTTTGCTGCAATGCATCCTGATCGATTTTCCGGGCAATGTGGATGAGTGCGGCAGCGGCCACAATGAGGGCGATGACCAGTAGGGCGACCATGCCAGGAAGAATGCGGCGAGCGAAAATCGATCTGGCCTTCGGTTTTACCGGGCCATCGTCGGGAAGGAGAGTTTGCATGAGGGGATTCCTGCCAGCACTGCATTGGATCGCGGCAATGGCGGCATGGTGCCACTACCGCTCGGCAAAATCATCGTAAATTGCGCGGACCACTGGTTTGAGCGACTGCGCTCTATCGACTTTTAGCGGTCGCGGGAGTCCTGTGCGTCCGCCTCGGCATTGCGTTGAGCGATGCGTTTTTTCTGTTCTTCGGTCAGGGGAATCTTCTTTGCCGTCGAGCGCAGCATCAGCAGGCTACCGACGATCGAGCCCAGCGCGACGAGCAGAATAAGCCAGAAATACCAGGGCATGTTTTTCCTCCGGGCGGTTGGGCGGCAGTGACGAGCCGCACTCTACGTGGCTGCGTCAGGGTGGTCACTATCGGCGTTGCGATAGCTATTCTGACCCCGCAGGGAGGCTTTCGTCGCGCGTGGTGTTTTCTGCGACAATGCGCGCCGACTTTTCCGAGGACGTGTCATGACCTGCCAGACTCCGATTATCGTAGCGCTCGATTTCCCCTCCCGCGATGCTGCTTTGGCATTGGCGCGCCAGCTCGATCCGCGGCTTTGCCGGGTCAAGGTCGGCAAGGAGCTGTTCACGCGTTGCGGTCCGGCGGTGGTCGAGGCATTGCAGGGAATGGGCTTCGAGGTGTTTCTCGACCTCAAGTTTCACGATATTCCCAACACCACCGCGATGGCGGTGAAGGCCGCTGCCGAGCTGGGCGTGTGGATGGTCAACGTGCACTGCTCCGGCGGTCTGCGGATGATGGCGGCCTGTCGTGACACGCTTTCTGGTATGGCCGGACCCACGCCGCTGCTGATTGGTGTCACCGTGCTGACCAGCATGGAGCAGGACGATCTCGCTGGCATCGGGCTGGATATCGCACCGCAGGAACAGGTGTTGCGGCTGGCCGGGCTGGCTGCGCAGGCTGGGCTGGATGGACTGGTCTGTTCGGCGCAGGAGGCAGTGCCGCTCAAGGCGCAGTTCCCGGCGCTACAGCTGGTCACACCGGGTATTCGTCCGGCCGGCAGTGCGCAGGACGATCAGCGCCGCATCCTGACTCCGGCCCAGGCCATGGCTGCAGGCTCCGATTATCTGGTGATCGGCCGGCCGATCGCGCAGGCAGCCGATCCGGCGCAAGCGCTGGCAGCCGTGGTGGCCGAGCTGGCATGACGAAAAAAGGCTGGGCCTCACGGCTCAGCCTTTTTCGCAGCGGGCAGTTGCTCAGCTGACCTTGAGCACCAGCTTGCCGAAGTTGCCGCCGGTGAACAGCTTCATCAGCGTGTCCGGGAAGGTCTGCAGTCCCTCGATGATGTCTTCCTTGCTCTTGAGCTGGCCGCTCGCGAGCCATTCGGCCATGTCGCGCATCGCCTCGGGATAGCGCGTGACATAGTCGGTCACCACCATACCTTCCATGCGCGCGCGATTGACCAGCAGCGACAGGTAGTTGGACGGGCCCTTCACCGCTTCCTTGTTGTTGTACTGGCTGATGGCCCCGCAGATCACCACGCGAGCGCCGACGCTGATGCGCTGCAGCACCATATCCAGGATGTCGCCGCCGACGTTGTCGAAGAACACGTCCACGCCTTTCGGGCATTCACGCTTCAAGCCCGCTGCCAGGTCTTCATTCTTGTAATCGATGGCGCCGTCGAAACCGAGTTTCTCGGTCAGGAAGCGGCACTTGTCCGCGCCGCCGGCAATACCCACCACACGACACCCCTTGATCTTGGCGATCTGCCCGGCAACGCTGCCGACCGCACCGGCGGCGCCGGAGATCACCACGGTCTCGCCGGCCTTGGGCTGGCCAACCGCAAGCAGCGCGAAGTAGGCGGTCATGCCGGTCATGCCCAGCGCGGACAGGTAACGCGGCAGCGGAGCCTGTTGCGGGTCGACCTTGTAGAAACCCTTCGGCTCGCCGAGGTAGTACGCCTGCACGCCCAGCGCACCGTTTACATAGTCGCCTTCCTTGTAGTCAGGATGCTGCGAGGCGATCACCTTGCCGACACCGAGGGCGCGCATCACTTCGCCGATGCCCACCGGTGGAATGTAGGACTTGGCATCGTTCATCCAGCCGCGCATGGCCGGGTCGATGGACAGGTATTCGACCTTGACCAGAATCTGATTGGGGCCAGGCTCGCTCACCGGCTTCTCGACGTAGTCGAAGGTCTCCCGGGTCGGCGCACCGATCGGCCGCTGGGCTAGCAGGAATTGCTGGTTGAGCAGGGTCATGGAATAAGCCTCGTGTTTGCGAAAGGTTTGGTTTAGCCCGGCCAGCGCCGCGCCGCAAGCTACGTCAGCAGGCTGGAATGAACGGGCATCCAGTTCGGTGATATGACCGTGCCGGCAGTTAAATGCGCGAGCGCATAGCGGTATAAGTTCGACCGGGAGGCCTTGTGCGGTCATTTTGCGGGCGCAAGGTGAGTCGAATTCTTCGGGAAGAACAATCATGAGCATGACATTCTCCGGGCAGGTTGCCCTGGTTACCGGCGCAGCAGCAGGAATCGGTCGCGCCACCGCGCAGGCGTTCGCCGAGCAGGGCCTCAAGGTGGTGCTGGCCGACATTGACGAAGCGGGCATCCGCGATGGCGCAGAAAGCATTCGTGCTGCTGGCGGCCAGGCGATCGCCGTGCGCTGCGACGTGACGCGCGATGCGGAGGTCAAGGCGCTCATCGAGCAGACGTTGGCGCAGTACGGGCGGCTCGATTACGCCTTCAACAATGCCGGCATCGAGATCGAGCAGGGACGCCTGGCCGAAGGCAGCGAGGCGGAGTTCGACGCGATCATGGGCGTCAACGTCAAGGGCGTCTGGCTGTGCATGAAGCACCAGCTGCCGGTCATGCTGGCGCAGGGTGGTGGCGCCATCGTCAACACCGCGTCCGTTGCGGGTCTCGGTGCCGCGCCGAAGATGAGTATCTACGCGGCATCCAAGCATGCGGTGATCGGCCTGACCAAGTCGGCAGCGATCGAGTACGCCAAGAAGCAGATTCGCGTGAATGCGGTATGCCCGGCGGTGATCGACACCGACATGTTCCGCCGTGCCTACGAGGCCGACCCGCGCAAGGCGGAGTTCGCTGCGGCCATGCACCCAGTCGGGCGCATCGGCAAGGTCGAAGAGATTGCCGCCGCGGTGCTGTACCTGTGCAGCGACAGCGCCGCCTTCACTACCGGTCATGCGCTGGCGGTAGATGGCGGGGCGACGGCGATCTGACGGCGCGCCCGGCGCTGTCTGGCCGGGCACCCCTTTTCAGCGCCGCTCAGTTACGGCGGCGCAGAATCAGCAAGGTGATTACACCTGCGATCAATCCCCACAGCGCTGCGCCGATGCCGAACAGCGTCAGCCCCGACGCGGTGACCATGAAGGTAATCAGCGCTGCCTCTCGCTCGTCGGGCTGTTGCATCGCCTGGGTCAGCCCCGAGCCGATCGAGCCGAGCAATGCCAGCGCGGCGACGGACAACACCAGTGCCGCCGGGAAGGCGGCGAACAGCGCGGCCAGGGTTGCGCCAAAGATGCCGGCAATGCCGTAGAACACCCCGCACCAGGCAGCTGCGGTATAGCGTTTTTGCGGGTCGGGATGAGCTTCTGGGCCTGCGCAGATGGCCATGGTGATCGCCGCCAGATGAATGCCGTGGGAGCCGAACGGCGCCAGCAGTACCGAAGCGATGCCGGTGGTGGAGATCAGTGGCGAAGCCGGCACCTGATACCCCTCGGCACGCAGCACGGCCAGGCCTGGCATGTTCTGCGAAGCCATGGCGATGACGAACAGCGGGATGCCGATACTGAAGATCGCCGCGAGGGAAAACGCCGGTGTGGTCCACACCGGCACCGCGACCTGCAGGCTGAAGCGCTGGAAGTCCAGCAGGCCGGAAATACCGGCGATCAGGCAGCCGACCAGCAGCGCAGCGAGCACGGCGTAGCGGGGCTGCATTCGCTTGGCCAGCAGGTAGCTGAAGAACATGCCGAGCACCAGCACCGGCTGAACCTCGACGGCACGGAAAATCTCGCTTCCGATATTGAACAGCACGCCCGCCAGCAGCGCGGCAGCCAGCGATGCCGGTACTCGTCGCATCAGCCGATCGAAGCTTCCAGTCAGGCCGCACAGGGCAATCAGCGCCGAGGCGAAGATGAAGGCGCCGATGGCTTCGGCGTACGGCACGCCGGGCAGACTGGTGATCAACAGGGCCGCGCCGGGCGTCGACCAGGCAACCACCACCGGCGTGCGATAGCGCAGCGAAAGGCCGATGCTGCAGATCGCCATGCCGATCGACAGTGCCCAGATCCACGAAGAGATCTGCGCCGTGCTCAGGCCTGCTGCCTGGCCGGCCTGGAACATCAGCACCAGCGAGCTGGTATAGCCGGTGAGCATGGCGATGAAGCCGGCGACGACGGTCGAAGGCGAGCTATCACAGAGGGGACGCAGGGCGGTACGGCTTATTTCGTTCATTGCTGATTTCTACTTGTGCAAGGTATGACGTCGCGCGGCTGCGGCAGCCTATCGTACAAAGCCTATTGGCCGTGGTCGGGTAGCGTCGCGGTACAGCCGCCCGCGTATTGGACGTAACAGTTGCGACGGGCGTAAGTGCAGGTCATCGCCGCGCCTGGCCGCTGGTATTCGATCTGGCACCCTTGTTGCTATCTAGTCTTTGCCTGCCGCGATGCGTCAAAAAAACCGCGGCTGTTGGAGGGTTAGATGAGTCAGGGTGTTCAATTCAATCGCTTGATGCTGGAAATGCGGGCCATGCAGACCGATGCAATGGCGCGCGCCAAGCCGGAGGTCAAGACCCAGGAGGTCGGCGCTCCGAGCTTCTCCGACATGCTTGGCCAGGCGGTGAATAAAGTGCACGAAACCCAGCAGGTTTCGAGCCAGCTGTCATCTGCCTTCGAGATGGGGCAGGGCGGTGTCGACCTGACCGAAGTGATGATCGCCTCCCAGAAGGCCAGCGTTTCCTTTCAAGCCATGACCCAGGTGCGCAACAAACTGGTTCAGGCTTATCAAGACATCATGCAGATGCCGGTGTGAGGCGGATTGAATCATGGCTGAAGCGGTGAACGTTCCGGTGCCGGCTACTCCCGAGGGTGTCAAGAAGCCCCTGCTGGGCTTGTCCTTTCTGGAAAACCTTTCGGATATGTCCATGCTGCGGCAGGTCGGCCTGTTGGTCGGGCTGGCGGCCAGCGTGGCGATCGGTTTTGCCGTGGTGCTCTGGTCGCAGCAGCCCGATTACCGCCCGCTGCTCGGCAGCCTGGCGGGGATGGATGCCAATCAGGTGATGGAAACCCTCGCCGCTGCGGATATCGCCTATACCGTCGAACCGAACTCCGGCGCCCTGCTGGTCAAGGCGGATGATCTTGCTCGCGCACGTCTCAAGCTCGCCGGTGCGGGTATCGCGCCGGCCGACAGCAACATCGGTTTCGAAATCCTCGACAAGGAACAGGGGCTGGGTACCAGCCAGTTCATGGAGGCGACCCGTTATCGCCGTGGTCTCGAGGGCGAACTGGGCCGCACCATTTCCAGCCTGAACAACGTCAAGGGCGCCCGTGTGCACCTGGCGATCCCGAAGAGCTCGGTGTTCGTTCGCGACGAGCGCAAGCCCAGTGCCTCGGTACTGGTAGAGCTTTACCCGGGCCGCGCGCTGGAGCCGAGCCAGGTGATGGCGATCATCAACCTCGTCGCCACCAGCGTGCCGGAACTGGGCAAATCGCAGATCACCGTGGTGGATCAGAAGGGCAACCTGCTGTCCGATCAGCAGGAGCTGACCGAGCTGAGCATGGCCGGCAAGCAGTTCGACTACAGCCGCCGCATGGAAGGCCTCTACACCCAGCGCGTGCACAATATTCTGCAGCCAGTGCTGGGCAGCGGCCGCTACAAGGCCGAAGTCTCCGCGGACGTGGATTTCAGCGCCGTCGAATCCACCTCGGAAACCTTCAACCCCGATCAGCCGGCGTTGCGCAGCGAACAGAGCGTCAATGAGCAGCGCCAGAGCAGCCTGCCGCCGCAAGGTGTGCCGGGCGCCCTGAGCAATCAGCCTCCTGGCCCGGCGGCCGCGCCCGAGCAGGCCAATCAGGCCGCAGCCGCTGCGGGTGCCGTGGCTCCTGGTCAGCCTCTGCTCGATGCCAATGGTCAGCAGGTCATGGATCCCGTGACCGGTCAGCCGATGCTCGCGCCTTATCCGGCCGACAAGCGTGAGCAGGCTACGCGCAACTACGAACTCGATCGCTCGATCAGCTATACCAAGCAGCAGCAGGGTCGCCTGCGCCGGCTCTCGGTGGCAGTAGTGGTCGACGATCAGATGACGCTCAATGCGGCCGGCGAGATGGTTCGCGTACCGTGGAACGCCGATGATCTGGCGCGCTTCACCCGGCTGGTGCAAGACGCGGTGGGTTTCGATGCCAGCCGCGGCGACAGCGTCAGCGTGATCAACACCGCGTTCGTCGCCGACAGCGCCGGTGAGACCTTCGAAGAAATACCGTTCTACTCGCAACCGTGGTTCTGGGATGTGGTCAAGCAGGTCCTCGGCGTGCTGTTCATCCTGGTGCTGGTGTTCGGTGTGCTGCGTCCGGTGCTCAAGAGCCTCACCAATCCGTCCAGCGGCAAGGAGCTGCAGGTTGCCAGCGGTCCGGGCGAACTGGGTGACGATGATGGACTGGATTCCGGCCTGGCCAGCGACCGGGTCAGTCTGAGCGGCCCGCAGAACATTCTGCTGCCGAGCCCCAGCGAGGGATATGAAGCCCAGCTGAACGCGATCAAGAACCTTGTGGCCGATGACCCGGGACGGGTAGCCCAGGTGGTGAAAGAGTGGATCAACGCCGATGAATGACAATCGAGTTCAAGCCAAGCTCAACAAGGTCGACAAGGCCGCCATCCTGTTGCTCTCGCTGGGTGAAACCGACGCTGCGCAGGTCCTGCGTCACCTCGGTCCGAAAGAGGTGCAGCGCGTCGGTACTGCCATGGCGCAGATGCGCAACGTGCAGAAGGCACAGATCGAACAGGTAATGAGCGAGTTCGTCGAGATCGTCGGCGACCAGACCAGCCTCGGCGTCGGCTCCGACGGTTACATCCGCAAGATGCTTACCCAGGCGCTCGGCGAGGACAAGGCCGGCGGCCTGATCGACCGCATCCTGCTGGGCGGCAACACCAGCGGTCTGGACAGCCTGAAATGGATGGAGCCGCGTGCGGTGGCGGATGTGATCCGCTACGAGCACCCGCAGATCCAGGCCATCGTGGTGGCCTATCTCGACCCGGACCAGGCTGGCGAGGTGCTCTCGCATTTCGACCACAAGGTGCGCCTGGACATCGTCCTGCGCGTGTCCTCGCTCAACACCGTGCAGCCGGCTGCGCTGAAAGAGCTGAACCTGATCCTGGAAAAGCAGTTCTCCGGCAGCACCAACACCACCCGCGCCAGCCTGGGCGGCGTAAAGCGCGCGGCGGACATCATGAACTACCTGGACAGCTCCATCGAAGGCCAGCTGATGGATGCCATCCGCGATGTGGACGAGGACCTGTCGAGCCAGATCGAAGACCTGATGTTTGTCTTCGACAACCTCGCCGAAGTCGACGACCGCGGCATTCAGGTGCTGCTGCGTGAGGTATCCTCCGACGTGCTGGTGATGGCGCTCAAGGGTGCCGACGACGGCATCAAGGAAAAGGTCTTCAAGAACATGTCCAAGCGCGCCGGCGAGCTGCTGCGTGACGACCTGGAGGCGAAGGGCCCGGTGCGCGTCAGCGATGTCGAGAATGCGCAGAAGGAAATCCTTACCATTGCTCGCCGCATGGCCGAGGCCGGTGAAATCGTCTTGGGTTCCAAGGGCGGCGAAGAGATGATCTAACCAGGTACGAATTCCACACATGGCCAAGGACAACCCCAGCGACGTCATACGCGCGAAAGACGTCAGCCTGTTCGATCGCTGGTCGCTGCCCAGCTTCGACCCGCAGGGCGAAGAAGACGAGTTGCCTGCCGCAGGGGCTGTGGAAGAGCCCGCCGAAGAGTTGGCGCGAAGCGAGGACGTCCCGGTCGAGGAAGTCAAACCGCTGACGCTCGACGAACTCGAAGCGATCCGCCAGCAGGCATACAACGAAGGTTTCGCCACCGGCGAGAAGGATGGTTTCCATGCCGGCCAGCTCAAGGCGCGGCAGGAGGCCGAGGCCGCGTTGGCGCCGCGGCTGGAAAACCTCGAGCAGCTGATGGGTCAGTTGCTCGAGCCGATTGCCGATCAGGATCGCAATCTCGAGCACGCCATGGCGACCCTGGTTAGCCACATGGCGCGCGAAGTGATCCAGCGTGATCTGCTGATCGATTCCAGCCAGATCCGTCAGGTGCTGCGTGAGGCGCTGAAGTTGCTGCCAATGGGCGCCAGCAATGTGCGAATCCACGTCAATCCGCAGGACTTCGAGCTGATCAAGGCGCTGCGCGAGCGGCACGAGGAAAGCTGGCGAATTCTCGAGGACAGCAGCCTGCTGCCTGGCGGCTGTCATATCGAAACCGAGCACAGTCGCATCGATGCGAGCATCGAGACGCGTCTCACCCAGGCCATCAAGCAACTGTTCGAACAGCAGCGCGAGAATGCCACCCGTCCCCCTGCCGCCGATCTGACCATCGATCTGGACATGCCCGATGCGCCTTGAGCGAACCAGTTTCGCCAAGCGTTTCGAAGCCTATGGCGAAGCGATCAAACTGCCCAGCCAGCCCATGCTCGAAGGGCGCCTGCTGCGCATGGTCGGACTGACGCTGGAGGCCGAAGGGCTGCGCGCAGCCGTTGGCAGTCGCTGCCTGGTGATCAACGACGACAGCTATCACCCCACCGAGGTCGAGGCCGAGGTGATGGGCTTTTCCAGCGGCAAGCTGTATCTGATGCCAGTCGGCAGTCTTGCCGGAATCGCCCCGGGCGCGCGGGTCGTGCCGCTGGTCAATACCGGACGGCTGCCCATGGGCATGTCCATGCTCGGCCGCGTGCTGGATGGCGCAGGGCGTGCACTGGACGGCAAGGGCGGCATGAAAGCCGAGGACTGGGTGCCGATGGTCGGCCCGGTGATCAACCCGCTCAAGCGCCATCCCATCAGCGAGCCACTGGATGTCGGTATCCGCAGTATCAACGGGTTGCTCACGGTCGGGCGCGGTCAGCGTCTCGGCCTGTTCGCCGGTACCGGGGTTGGCAAGTCGGTGCTGCTGGGCATGATGACCCGTTTCACCGAGGCCGACATCATCGTGGTCGGGCTGATCGGTGAGCGGGGGCGTGAGGTCAAGGAATTCATCGAGAACATCCTCGGCGAGGAGAGCATCAAGCGCTCCGTGGTGGTGGCATCACCGGCTGACGAAGCGCCGCTGATGCGCCTGCGCGCCGCGCAGTACTGCACGCGTATTGCGGAGTACTTCCGCGATCAGGGCAAGAACGTGTTGCTGCTGATGGATTCGCTGACGCGCTATGCCCAGGCCCAGCGCGAGATCGCCCTGGCCATCGGCGAGCCGCCAGCGACCAAGGGCTATCCGCCGTCGGTGTTCGCCAAGCTGCCGAGTCTGGTCGAGCGCGCCGGTAATGCCGAGCAGGGCGGCGGCTCGATCACGGCGTTCTACACCGTGCTCTCCGAAGGTGACGACCAGCAGGACCCGATCGCTGATGCCGCTCGCGGTGTACTCGACGGCCACATCGTGCTGTCGCGCCGTTTGGCCGAAGAAGGCCACTATCCGGCCATCGACATAGAAGCCTCCATCAGCCGGGTCATGCCGCAAGTGGTGAGCGCCGAGCATGTGCGCGCGTCGCAGCGTTTCAAGCAGCTCTGGTCGCGCTACCAGCAGAGCCGCGACCTGATCAGTGTCGGCGCCTATGTGCCAGGTGGCGATCCGGAAACGGATATGGCCATCGCACGCCAGGCCGAGATGGTCAGTTACCTGCGCCAGGGCCTCGATGAGAGCGAGGACCTGACGCGCAGTGCCGCGCAGCTCGCAGCGGTGTTCAATCCACGGCAGGGCGGCTAACCGATGGCGGCTAGTCGGGCGGCGCGCCTGGCGCCGGTCATCGAGATGGCCGAAAAGGCCGAGCAGGAGGCCGCGCGGTTGCTGGGCCAGGGCCAGACTCAGCTGAATCAGGCCGAGGCCAAGCTCGGTGAGCTGGAGCAGTACTTCAGGGACTACCAGCAGCAGTGGATGCAGCAGGGCAGTCAAGGCGTCTCGGGGCAGTGGCTGATGAATTACCAGCGCTTCCTGTCGCAGCTGGAGTCGGCCATCGGGCAGCAGCAGCGCAGCGTCAACTGGTACCGCGACAACCTGAAGAAACTGCGCCAGCAGTGGCACCAGCGCCATGCGCGTGTCGAAGGCCTGAGCAAGCTGGTCGAAAGCTATCAGAAGGAGGCGCGGATCGCGGCGGACAAGCGCGAGCAGAAGTTGCTCGACGAGTACGCCCAGCGGCTGTCCGGGAGAACGCGTGAGCAGTGATCCAGCCACGGTCTCAGGCCGGATTCGTGCTTGCCGTACCGCTGCTTGAATGATAAATCTTGACCGCGTTTCAGCGCGGCGACCGCCAACAGATCGTTTCAGCTGCCATCTGGCTCTTCCGAGGATAAGTCTCAGAACCGGATGGCCGCCTTTCAGCCGGTACACGGCTGTTCATTTCGCTTATCGCGACGGCTGCTCGCAAGCCGCTTTCAAGACGTACCGGATCAGGAGTGCCACATGACCATTACCTCGCAGCCTTCGACGGATGGCCAGGAGTTGACCATATCCATCAGCGGACGCTTCGACTTCAATGCGCATCAGGCCTTCCGTGATGCTTACCAACGTCAGGACGTGAATCCGCAGCGTTATGTGGTCAATCTGCAAGGCACCACTTACATGGATAGTTCGGCGCTGGGCATGCTGCTCTTGTTGCGCGATCACGCCGGTGGCGACGAGGCGGACATCCGCCTGCTCAACTGCAATGGCGACGTGCGCAAGATCCTGTCGGTGTCGAATTTCGAACAATTGTTCGTGATCGCCTGACATGCCCATGCGGCTGTCGATCCTGATCGCCGAGGACAGCCCGGTCGATCGGATGCTGCTTTCCACCATCGTTGCCAAGCAGGGCCACCGGGTGCTGACGGCAGCCGATGGGCAGGAGGCGGTCGAGCTGTTTCAGGAGGAGCGGCCGCAGCTGGTGCTGATGGACGCGCTGATGCCGGTGATGGACGGCTTCGAGGCGGCGCGGCGCATCAAGCAACTGGCCGGCGATGAGCTGGTCCCGATCATCTTTCTCACCTCGCTGACCGAGCACGAAGCGCTGGTCAGCTGCCTCGAGGCTGGCGGCGACGACTTCATCGCCAAGCCTTACAACCCGATCATTCTCGAAGCCAAGATTCAGGCCATGCATCGCCTGCGCCGCCTGCAGGCGACCGTGCTCGAGCAGCGCGACCTGATCGCCAGGCGCAATCAGCAGCTGCTCGACGAACATCGGGCCGCCAAGGCGATCTTCGACAAAGTCGCACATGCTGGTTGCCTGAGCGCGCCGACCATCCGCTTCCGCCAGTCGCCGCAGGCGCTGTTCAACGGCGACCTGCTGCTGGCGGCGCAGGCTCCGGCGGGGCAGATGTTTGTCCTGCTCGGCGATTTCACCGGCCACGGCCTGCCCGCCGCGATCGGGGCCATGCCGCTGGCGGAAACCTTTTACGGGATGGCGGCGAAGGGGTATTCGAGCACCGACATCCTTCGCGAGATGAATGCCAAGCTCAAGCAGATCCTCCCGGTGGAGATGTTCTGCTGTGCCACGTTGCTCGATATCGATCCCAAGCAGGGCAGTCTGCGGGTGTGGAATGGCGGGTTGCCGGATGGCTACCTGATCGGCGCGGATGGCCGGCGCACGGCGCTGGTGTCCCGTCACCTGCCGCTCGGCGTCGTCTCCCCGGCGGCGCTGGACGACAAGTTCGAGCATTACCCCTTGGCCCCCGGCGACCGGCTGTTGCTGCTGTCCGACGGCGTGGTCGAGAGCCGCAATGCCAATGACGAGCTGTTCGGCGAACAGCGCCTGCTAGCCACTCTGGACGCCAACGACGATCCGGCACGGCTGTTCGACGAGATCGAGCAGGCGCTGCTGGATTTCCACGGCCAGCAGCACGACGACTTGAGTCTGGTCGAGGTCGTGATCAGCCCGGAGGTGATCACGATGCCGTCGATTGCCCCGGCCACCGCGCACCGCTCACGGCCGATGGACTGGTCGATTCGGCTCGAGCTGCGTGCCGACAGCCTGCGCAGTGGCAATCCGTTACCTTCGCTGCTGCAGATACTGTTGCAGGTCAATCAGCTGCGCTCGCGTGTCGGCGAGATCTACACCGTGTTGGGCGAGCTCTATTCCAATGCCCTGGAGCATGGCGTGCTCGGCCTCGATTCAAGCCTCAAGTGCGATGCCGACGGTTTCAAGCATTACTACGACCTGCGCCAGCAACGCCTGCAGGCGTTGGTCGACGGCCATGTGCACCTGCAGCTGAACATCAAGACCGCCCCGCATGGTGGTCGGCTGCGTATCGGTATCAGCGACAGCGGCTCGGGCTTCGACGTGTCGCGCGCGTTGCAGGCGCAGTTGGGCAGCGATCGCTTCAGCGGTCGCGGTTTGCATCTGGTGCGCCAGTTGAGCGACCGATTCGACTGGCAGTCGGATGGACGCGGGCTGAGCGTAGAGTTCATCTGGCAGGCTGAGGCATAATCGTCCGCTTTCATTCAGGGGTGTATCGGTGTCCAACACTCATCTCGACAGCGCCGTGCTGACCACGCTGCAGGACGTGATGGAGAGTGAGTATCCGGCGCTGCTGGATACCTTTCTTGCCGACTCCGAGGAGCGCGTTCGGCTGCTCCGCCAGGCCTGTCTCGCCGACCAGTCTGAAACCTTGCGGCGTGCTGCGCACAGCTTCAAAGGCAGCTGCAGCAACATGGGCGCGACGCTGCTGGCCGACCTCTGCCAGGAGCTCGAGAGTGCCGCTCGGGAGGAGAACCTCGCCCAGGCCCCGGCGCTCATCGAATCCATCGAGCGGGAGTTCGCCATCGTCGGCATCCTCTTCCGCGCCGAGCGCCAGCGCTACGGCTGAGTGGCCAAATCTCTGACGCGTAAGCGCTTCTGAGGGCTGAGCCGCGGCCCGTCGGGCCATCATTTCTGGCAATGCCAGCGCGTATCCACGGTGTTTTTCCGGCAAACATGCTGCTGGCCCGGAACTTGCTCTGCTTCCGCTACGATCCATCCGTAGCGGAATGACCTCATGGCTGTTTCCCCCGACCTGTTGCTTAGATCCCCATCCGTCGACGCACGTCCCAAAGCGGCGGCCAAAGCGCCGGAGGCGCCGCGTGAAGGGCGAGACAGCGGCAGTTCCAGCTTCTCCGACGTCTACGCCAAGGAGCGTCAGACGAAACCAGCCGAGCGTCCGGTGCGCAATGAGGCCGGCCGTGACAAGCCGGTCGAGGACAAGCGCGAGCAGGAAACGGCGGAGGCGACCACCGACGAGAAGCCGGCGGTTGCCGAAAGCGGCAATACCTTGCCTCCCGAAACGCCGGCGGAGGAGATGCCGGAGACGGAGCTCGATCCAATGCTGTTGCTTGGCCTTGGCACGCAGTTCGTGGCGGAGTCCGAAGCCCTGCCTGAAGCCGAGGTCGATGCTGTCTCCCTGCTTCCGGGGCTGCCGACGACCGCTGCCGGCATCGCCGGCGATGAGGCTGTCGATGCGGACGAAGCAACACTGGCCGGCATGCGTGCGCTGACCGAAACCCCGGCAGCCATGCAGAAGACGGCCCAGCAGCAATTGCAGAACCCGCTGGCCGATGCGCAGACGAAGGCCACGGCAGACGATGGCTTTGCCAGCGCGTTGCTGGCGAGTCAGGAAGCGGGTGAGGGCGAAGAGCTCGATGTGGAATTGCTGACCAAGGACCTGCTGGAAAGCGTGGAGGCGCCAAAGGAGAGTCGTGCCAGCGCCAGCGAACTGGCTGCGGGACGCCTCAACCCCTTGAGCCAGGCCATCGCTCAGCAGGTGCAGCAGTCGCAGCGTCCGCAACTGGTGCCGGGTCAACCGGTACAGATGCAGCAGTCCGGCTGGAGCGAGGCGGTCGTCGACCGCGTGATGTGGCTGTCCAGCCAGAACCTAAAGTCGGCGGAAATCCAGCTCGATCCGGCTGAACTCGGTCGTATGGAAGTACGCATCGACCTGACCAAGGACCAGGCGCAGGTGACCTTCCTCAGCCCGCATGCGGGGGTGCGCGACGCGCTGGAAGGACAGATGCAGCGACTACGGGAAATGTTCACCCAGCAGGGCATGAACCTGATGGACGTGAACGTATCCGATCAGTCGCTGGCGCGTGGCTGGCAAGGCGGAGCCGATGGTGGTTCCTCGCGGGGTGGAGCGTCGGGTGAGGGCGATCTGGCAGGCGATGAGGTGGAGCTCGGCGTGACGGAAATTGCCTCCAGTCGTGTCGCCGGTGATCGCGGACTCGTCGACTACTACGCCTGAGCCATCCGCTTTGAGGGATAATCCGGCGCCGCCGTTCAGGTGCGCGCCGGTTTTCCGCCGCCCGTCGCTGCAATCGCTTTCGCGTCGCCTATCCAGGCGTTGTCTCCATCCTTTTCCTGATACCTTGTGAGCGCACTGCCTGGAGCCCGAGGCTGCGCCGTACCGGCGTGCATTGACGTTGGCACAGCTGTTGCTCCTAACTCCTGAAATCAGAATCGAACGCTGTTGATGACGGATATTTGGCATGGCTAAGAAACAGGCTCCACCAACAGTGCCGCCAACCGGACCGGAAGCGGAACCGGCAGGCAAGGGAAAGCTGAAACTCATCCTGGTGATCGTGGTCGCCATGTTGGTGGCCGTAGGGCTTTCCATCGGCGGTACGCTTTACTTCATGAACAAGGGCGGCGACCTCGGTGACGACAAGGCCGAAGTGGCCGCGAGCACCGCCTCGGGCAAGCAGCCGGCGATCTATGAAGTCCTGATGCCGGCTTTCGTGGTCAATTTCAGCAACAAGGGACGCCAGCGTTACATGCAGGTCAGTATCGCCTTGATGTCACGTGATCAGGCTGCGCTGGATGCACTGAAAGTGCATATGCCGTTGTTGCGCAACCGACTGGTCATGCTGTTCTCCAGTCAGGACTTCGAGGCGTTGAAAACGCCCGTGGGCAAGGAAATGCTGCGTCAGCAGGCGACTGCCAGCGTGCAGGAACTGGCGCAGAAGGAAATTGGCAAGCTTGCCGTCGAGCAAGTGCTTTTCACCAACTTCGTATTGCAATAGAAGGCTGCCGCAGATGGCTGTTCAAGACCTGCTCTCGCAAGACGAGATCGATGCGCTCCTGCACGGGGTCGACGACGGTCTGGTGGATACCGAAAGCGATTCCGAGCCGGGGTCCATCAAGAGCTACGACCTGACCAGTCAGGACCGCATCGTGCGTGGGCGCATGCCCACCCTGGAAATGATCAACGAGCGTTTCGCCCGTTACACCCGCATCAGCATGTTCAACCTGCTGCGTCGCTCGGCCGATGTGTCGGTCGGTGGTGTCCAGGTGATGAAGTTCGGCGAGTACGTGCATTCGCTGTATGTACCCACCAGCCTCAATCTGGTGAAGATGAAGCCGCTGCGTGGCACGGCGCTGTTCATCCTCGACGCCAAGCTGGTGTTCAAGCTGGTGGACAACTTCTTCGGCGGCGACGGTCGCCACGCCAAGATCGAGGGGCGCGAGTTCACCCCGACCGAGTTGCGCGTCGTACGCATGGTGCTCGATCAGGCCTTCACCGATCTCAAGGAAGCCTGGCACGCAGTACTGGACGTCAACTTCGAGTACGTCAACTCGGAAGTGAACCCGGCCCTGGCCAACATCGTCAGCCCCAGCGAAGTGGTGGTGGTTTCCACCTTCCACATCGAACTGGACAGTGGCGGTGGCGATCTGCACGTGACCATGCCTTATTCGATGATCGAGCCAATCCGCGAAATGCTGGATGCCGGCTTCCAGTCGGACGTCAGTGACCAGGATGAGCGTTGGGTCAAGGCGCTGCGTGAAGACATTCTCGACGTCAGCGTTCCGCTGGGCGCAACTGTCGTCAGGCGGCAACTGAAATTGCGCGACATTCTGAACATGCAGCCCGGCGACGTGATCCCGGTGGAAATGCCAGAAGACATGATCATGCGTGCCAATGGCATGCCGTCCTTCAAGGTCAAGCTGGGTGCCCACAAGGGCAACCTGGCATTGCAGGTGCTGGAACCCGTGGTCCGCCCACGCTGAGCCAGCCCTTTACTCAATTCGAGCCGATCGAGGATTAGCGATGGCAGACGAACACGACAACACCTCCCCCGAGGAACAGGCGCTGGCCGATGAATGGGCTGCGGCGTTGGCCGAAGCTGGCGACGCCAGCCAGGACGACATCGATGCGCTGCTGAATCAGGGGCCGGAAGCGGCTGCACCAGCCGCCCCGCGGGCACCGCTGGAGGACTTCGCCAGCGCACCCAAGTCCAATGGCGTGCAGCTGGGACTGGACGGCCCCAATCTGGACGTGATCCTCGACATCCCGGTTTCCATCTCGATGGAGGTCGGCAGTACCGAAATCAGCATCCGCAACCTGCTGCAGCTGAACCAGGGCTCTGTGGTGGAGCTTGATCGTCTGGCCGGCGAACCGCTGGATGTGTTGGTCAACGGCACGCTCATCGCCCACGGCGAGGTGGTGGTGGTCAACGAGAAGTTCGGCATCCGGCTGACCGATGTGATCAGCCCGACCGAACGCATCAAGAAGCTGCGCTGACGTGCGCGCGCTCGTATTCCTGGCAGTGTTCGTCGCGCTGCCAGCCTTCGCCGCAGAGCCGGCAACCAGCATGAGCAGCGCGGGCATGGGCGCTCAGCTGAGCAAGCTGATGCTCGGCCTGTTGCTGGTGATCGGGCTGATCTTCCTGCTCGCCTGGCTGCTGCGTCGAGTTCAGCAGCTGAACCCCCGCGGCACTCAGGTGATCAAGCTGATCTCCACCCAGGCGCTGGGGCCTCGCGAGCGGCTGGTGCTGGTCCAGGTTGGCGGCGAGCAGATTCTGATCGGCCTCAGTGGCGGCCGCATCACGCCATTGCACGTGATGCAGGAGCCGGTACATCTGCCGGACGCCGAGCCGGCCAACCCTGAATTCGCCCAGCGTCTGATGGAGCTGCTCGGCAAGGACCACAAGGACAAGCCTTGATGTTGCGCATTCTGCTGGTGGTCGCGCTGATGTTGCTCGGCCCGCTCGCCATGGCGCAGGAGCCTTCCGGCATCCTGGCCCAGGGAAACAACCCGCTCTCGATTCCGGCGATCACGCTGACCACCGACGCGGAAGGGCAGCAGGAATACTCGGTCAGCCTGCAGATTCTGCTGATCATGACGGCGCTGAGCTTCATTCCGGCGTTCGTCATGCTGATGACCAGCTTCACCCGCATCATCATCGTGTTTTCCATCCTGCGTCAGGCGCTTGGCCTGCAGCAGACACCGTCGAACCAGATCCTCATCGGCCTGACCCTGTTCCTCACGCTATTCATCATGGCGCCGGTGTTCGAGCGGATTAACCAGGAAGCGCTGCAGCCTTACCTCAGCGAGCAGATCCCGGCGCAGGAAGCGATTGCCCGCGCCGAAGTACCGCTCAAGGGCTTCATGCTGGCGCAGACCCGTGAGAGCGATCTTGAGCTTTTTGTCAGGCTGTCACGACGCACCGATATCGCATCGCCGGAAGCTGCACCGATGACCATCCTGGTGCCAGCGTTCGTCACCTCCGAGCTGAAGACGGCGTTCCAGATCGGCTTCATGATCTTCATTCCCTTCCTGATCATCGACATGGTGGTGGCCAGCGTGCTCATGGCGATGGGCATGATGATGCTGTCGCCGCTGATCATCTCGTTGCCGTTCAAGATCATGCTGTTCGTGCTGGTGGACGGCTGGGGTCTGATCATCGGCACGCTGGCCGGTAGCTTCGGCACGCTTTAGGAACCACGCATATGACTCCAGAAGTAGCGGTGGACCTGTTTCGCGAAGGGCTGTGGATGACGGCGATGATCGTCGGCGTGCTGGTGGTGCCAAGCCTGCTGGTCGGCCTGGTGGTGGCGATGTTCCAGGCCGCGACGCAGATCAACGAGCAAACCCTGAGCTTCCTGCCGCGCCTGCTGGTGATGCTGCTGACGCTGATCTGGGCTGGGCCATGGCTGGTGCGCGAGCTGATGGAGTACACCCAGAACCTTGTCCAGAACATTCCGTTGCTGATCGGGTAAGCGCGTGCTTGAGCTGAGCAATGCGCAGATCGGCGGCTGGGTAGGGCAGTTTCTGCTGCCTCTGTTCCGCATCGCCGCCTTGCTGATGAGCATGCCGCTGATCGGTACGCAGCTGGTGCCGATGAGGGTGCGGCTTTACCTGTCGCTGGCCATCGCCCTGGTACTGGTGCCGACGTTGCCGCCCATGCCGGTGGTCGAGTCGCTCAGCCTGGCCTCGTTGCTGTTGATCGCCGAGCAGCTGGTGATCGGTGTGATGCTGGGGTTCGTCCTGCAGCTTTTCTTCCACGTATTCATCGTGTCCGGCCAGTTGCTGGCCATGCAGATGGGCCTGGGTTTCGCGTCGATGGTCGATCCTGCCAACGGCATCTCGGTGCCGGTGCTCGGTCAGTTCTTCAACATGCTGGTGATCCTGTTGTTCCTCTCGGTCAACGGTCATCTGGTGGTGCTGGAGATTCTTGCCGAGAGCTTCGTGACGCTGCCGGTAGGTGGTGGTCTGTCGACCAATCATTACTGGGAGGTGGCGGGCAAGCTGGGTTGGGTCTTGGGCGCCGGGTTGCTGCTGGTGCTGCCTGCGATCACCGCACTGCTGGTGGTGAACCTGGCGTTCGGTCTGATGACGCGGGCCGCGCCGCAATTGAACATCTTCTCCATTGGCTTTCCGTTGACCCTGGTGCTGGGTCTGATCATCGTCTGGATCGGCATGGCCGACATCTTCGCCCAGTACCAGATATTCGTCAGCGAGGCGCTGGCGATGCTGCGTGAGCTGGCGGGGGCGCGCTGATGAACGCGGCAGGGCAGGAGGTCGCGCATGGCTGAGAGCGAAAGCGGCGCCGACAAAAGCGAGGAACCCACAGAGAAACGCCTGCGCGAATCCCGCGAGAAAGGGCAGCTGGCCCGTTCCCGCGAACTCAGCACGGTCGCCGTGACCCTCGGCGGCATCGGCGGTTTGCTGGCGTCGGGCGCAGGTCTGGCACAGAGCCTGATGGCGATGATGCAGGGCACCTTCGAGCTGAGCCGGGAAACGCTGCTCGATGAAGGGTCCATGGTTCGACTGCTGATGGGCAGCGGCATGCTTGCGCTGGAGGCGATCATGCCGCTGCTGATCGCCTTGCTGATCGCATCGATCGTTGGCCCGGTGGCGCTCGGTGGCTGGTTGTTCTCGGCCAAGGCGATGGCGCCGAAGATGAGCCGGATGAATCCGGCTGCCGGGCTCAAGCGGATGTTTTCCACCAAGGCGCTGGTCGAGCTGCTCAAGGCGCTGGGCAAGTTTCTGGTGGTGCTCGGCGTCGCTTTGGCGGTGCTTTCGGCCTATCAGGACGATCTGCTTTCAATCGCCAAGCAGCCACTGGATCTGGCCATCATGCACAGCGCCGAGGTGGTTGGCTGGTGCGCGCTGTGGATGGCTTGCGGTTTGATCCTCATCGCGGCGGTGGATGTGCCGTTCCAGCTCTGGGACAACAAGCAGAAGCTGATGATGACCAAGCAGGAGGTCAAGGACGAGTACAAGGATTCCGAGGGCAAGCCGGAGGTCAAGTCGCGCATTCGCCAGTTGCAGCGTGAGGCAGCGCAGCGCCGCATGATGCAGGCTGTGCCCGACGCAGACGTGGTGATCACCAACCCGACGCACTTCGCCGTTGCCCTGAAATACGACGGCGACAAGGGCGGTGCGCCTCGGCTGGTGGCCAAGGGCGGCGACTTCGTCGCGCTGAAGATTCGCGAAATCGCCCAGGAGCACAAGGTGACGGTGCTGGAATCACCGGCGTTGGCGCGGGCGGTGTACTACTCGACCGAACTGGACCAGGAGATTCCTGCCGGCCTTTACCTGGCAGTGGCGCAGGTACTGGCGTACGTCTATCAGCTGCGCCAGTACCGCGCGGGCAAGGGGCGGCGGCCGGACCCCTTGAATGATGTGCCCATCCCGCCGAATCTGCGCCGCGACGACTGAGGCGCATCACGCGGCGATCGCCGGCTCGCCGCGTGACCCAGCGTTATTCGATGACGCCGCAGGCGACCCGCGCACCGCCACCGCCCAGGGGTTGCGGATGATCGGAATGATTGTCTCCGCCCTGGTGAACCATCAGCGCCAAGCCTTTGATATCGCCCAGGCTCTTCAGGCGCGGCGCCAGCACTGGCTGACTGGCTTTGCCCTCGCTGTCGACGTACAGCGCCGGCAGGTCGCCCATATGGCCGTCACCCCAGGGTTCGCCATGCTTTCCGCTGTTCTTCGGGTCCCAGTGACCGCCCGCTGCGCCAGCCAGGGTCTGCTTGCCATCGATCTCGGCCGGCTCGCAACTGCCCTTGGCGTGAACGTGAAAGCCGTGGGCGCCAGGCTGCAGGCCAGATAGCTCGGGGCGGAACACCAGCCCGTATTCGCTGTTTTCGATCTTGACGCTGCCGACCGATTCGCCGACGCCCTGGGCCGTCACGGCGTTCACCTTGACGTTCAATGTATCAGCCTGAACGGCGACCGCAGTGCAGCCGGCCAGCGCGGCGATGATCCACTGTTTCATCTGGAAGCTCCTTTGTACGAACGGCGACGGGCTGTCGCCGGTTGCTAGTGTGACTGCCAGTTGTCGGTGGCGTTCGCTGGCGCGGCGGCTCGCAGGTCTGTCTGGGGACAGACCGTGCGGCGGGCTCTGCGACGGGCCGCAGAAGTTGGACCCCTTCTTGCTATAACCCGGGCAGGACGCTTGTCGCGTCAAGAATTCGTTCTGTATCCCCGGGGGCTACGTTGGATCGCACGCAACTCATCAATATTCGCAATGGCCTGACGGGTGCGGGGCGCGGCAACCTCGGCGTGCCGCTGCTGCTGCTCGTGATGATGGGCATGATGATGCTGTCGGTGCCGCCGTTCCTGCTGGATCTGCTTTTCACCTTCAACATTGCGTTGTCGATCGTCGTGCTGCTGGTCAGCGTTTATGCGTTGCGCCCGCTGGATTTCGCAGTGTTCCCGACGATTCTGCTGGTTGCCACACTGATGCGTCTGGCGTTGAACGTGGCGTCGACGCGGGTGGTGCTGATCAACGGCCATGAAGGCGGCTCCGCTGCCGGCCATGTGATCGAGGCCTTCGGTAATGTGGTGATCGGCGGCAACTACGTCGTCGGTATCGTGGTGTTCGCGATCCTGATGATCATCAACTTCGTCGTGGTGACCAAGGGTGCCGGCCGCATCTCGGAAGTGAGTGCGCGCTTCACCCTTGATGCCATGCCCGGCAAGCAGATGGCGATCGACGCCGACCTCAACGCCGGCCTGATCGACCAGGAAGAAGCCAAGAAGCGTCGTAGTGAAGTGTCGTCGGAAGCTGATTTCTACGGCTCCATGGATGGTGCCTCGAAGTTCGTCCGTGGTGACGCCGTCGCCGGTCTGCTGATTCTCTTCATCAACCTGATCGGCGGCGTCGGTATCGGCATGGCGCAGCACGGTATGAGCTTCAGCGATGCCGGCCAGGTCTATGCACTGCTGACCATCGGTGATGGCCTGGTTGCGCAGATTCCTTCGCTGCTGCTGTCCACCGCGGCGGCCATCATGGTTACCCGCGTTACCAGTTCCGAGGACATGGGGCAGCAGGTGCAGCGGCAGATGTTCGCCTCGCCCAAGGCGCTGGCCGTTTCCGCGGCAATCATGATTGCCATGGGTCTGGTTCCCGGCATGCCGCACATGTCCTTTCTCGGCCTTGGCGCCGCGGCTGCAGCGGGTGCCTACTGGATCTGGCATCGGCAGAAGCAGGTCGTGAAGAAGGCCGAGCAGGAAGTACAGAAACAGCAGGATCTGCTCCCGGCCCAGCGTGCGGCCGAAACCAAGGAGCTGGGTTGGGACGATGTAACCCCGGTGGACATGGTGGGGCTGGAAGTTGGATACCGTCTGATTCCGCTGGTGGATCGCAACCAGGGTGGCCAGCTGCTGGCCCGAATCAAGGGCGTACGCAAAAAGCTCTCGCAGGACCTGGGTTTTCTCATGCCCTCGGTTCACATCCGTGACAACCTCGATCTGTTGCCCAACGCCTATCGCTTGACGCTGATGGGGGTGAGTCTGGCCGAGGCTGAGGTCTATCCGGATCGGGAGCTGGCGATCAACCCGGGCCAGGTGTTCGGTCCGCTCAATGGCATTACCGCCAGAGACCCGGCGTTCGGGCTGGAGGCGGTCTGGATCGAAGCGAGCCAGCGTGATCAGGCGCAGTCGCTTGGTTATACCGTGGTGGATGCCAGTACCGTGGTCGCCACCCACCTCAATCAGGTGCTGCACAAGCACGCCCACGAACTGCTTGGCCATGAGGAGGTCCAGCAGCTGTTGCAGCTGCTGGCCAAGAGCTCGCCCAAGCTGGCCGAGGAGCTGGTGCCTGGGATGGTTTCGCTGTCCACGCTGCTCAAGGTGCTGCAAGCCTTGCTGCAGGAGCAGGTGCCGGTGCGCGACATCCGGACCATCGCCGAGGCCATCGCCAATGCGGCCGCCAAGAGTCAAGATCCCGCCGCAATGGTTGCTGCGGTACGCGTCGCATTGTCTCGCGCAATCGTGCAAAACGTTGTGGGACTAGAGCCGGAGCTGCCTGTGATCACTCTGGAGCCTCGGTTGGAACAGATTTTGCTCAATAGCCTGCAGAAGGCTGGTCAAGGCTCCGAAGACGGCATTTTGCTGGAGCCGGGAATGGCCGAAAAGTTGCAAAGGTCTCTGGTAGAAGCAGCACAGCGTCAAGAAATGCTCGGCAAGCCGGCGGTACTGCTGGTAGCCGGCCCGGTACGGGCGATGCTGTCGAGATTCGCGCGTCTGGCTGTACCGAACATTCATGTTCTGGCCTACCAGGAAATACCGGACAACAAGCAGGTCACCATCGTCTCGACGGTGGGTCAGAATTAACCGAGGGTACAGGCCATGCAGGTCAAACGTTTCTTCGCCGCCGATATGCGCATCGCCATGAAAATGGTTCGCGACGAGCTGGGCGCCGATGCCGTGATCATCGGCAATCGCCGGGTGGCCGGTGGCGTCGAGCTGACCGCTGTGCTCGATTACCCCATGCAGTCCGCGCCGGCGGCCAACAAGCCCAACCCGGCGCTGGAAGCCGAATTGCGCAAGACGCAGTCGCGCCTGGCCAATGCACATGCCGAGCTGAGCGCTGCGCCGCGCGCGAAGATGCAGGATCGTCAACTGGTTGACGAGAAGCCTGCCGTCGCGGCCAGCAAGGCACAGCCCGATACGGTCGCCGAGCCTTCCCCCGCGGCCGACTCCCGTGCCATCGAAGCGATGTACTCGGAACTGCACGGTTTGCGCGAGCTGATCGAAGTGCAGCTCGGCTCGATCGCCTGGGGCCAGGAGCAGAGCCGTCGCCCGCAGCAGGCAGGCCTCTGGCGCCGTCTGCAGCGCCTGGGCCTGCCGGCCGAGCTGTCGCGTAGCCTGCTGGAAAAGGTCGCCGGCATTAACGAGTCGCGTCAGGCCTGGCGCATGGTGCTGGCGTATCTGGCGCAGGCAATCAAGGTCACCAAGAACGAGCCGCTGGAAGAGGGCGGTGTGATTGCTCTGGTCGGCCCAGCAGGCGTCGGCAAGACCACTACGCTGGCCAAGCTGGCTGCTCGCTACGTGCTGAAACACGGCGCGCAGAGCATTGCGCTGGCCAGCATGGACAATTATCGGATCGGTGCGCAGGAGCAGCTCAAGACACTGGGCCGGATCCTCGACGTGCCGGTGGTGCAGATCGATCCTAGCCAGCCGCTGAGCAAATCGCTGGCCTCGCTGGCGCGTAAGCGGATCATCCTGATCGACACCGCCGGCTTGCCGGCAAGCGATCCGACGCTGCGCATGCAGCTCGAAGCGCTGTCGGACAAGGGCGTCAAATCGAAGAATTACCTGGTGCTGGCGGCAACCAGCCAGAGCCAGGTGCTTAAGGCCGCATGGCACAACTATCGTCGTTGTGGGCTGGCCGGTTGTATCCTGACGAAGCTCGATGAGGCGGGCAGCCTTGGCGATGTACTCGGTCTCACGATCAGCCAGCATTTGCCGATAGCCTACCTCGCCGATGGTCCCCGGATTCCTGACGACCTGCATCTGCCGCGCAGCCATCAGCTGGTCAGTCGGGCGGTGAGCCTGCAGTCCGGCGAGGAGCCGAGCGAAGAAACCATGGCCGACATGTTCGCCGGGTTGTACAACGGCTCGTCACGGCGGGCTGGATGATGCTGCGACAGCGGTACTCGAATGAATCAGATGCGTGCCATGCGGACGCATCGCCGGCCGCAAGGCCCCAGCAAGATATAGGCATGTGAACATGGGTATGCATCCCGTACAGGTGATTGCGGTGACTGGCGGCAAGGGTGGCGTCGGCAAGACCAACGTGTCGGTCAATCTGGCACTGGCGCTGGCCGACCTCGGCCGGCGTGTGGTGTTGCTTGACGCCGACCTTGGCCTGGCCAACGTCGACGTGCTGCTGGGGCTTACCACCAAGCGCACCCTGGCTGACGTCATCGCTGGCGAATGTGATCTGCGCGACGTACTGATCCAGGGGCCGGGCGGCATCCGCGTAGTGCCGGCCGCATCCGGCACGCAGAGCATGGTGCAGCTGTCTTCCCTGCAGCACGCCGGGTTGATCCAGGCGTTCAGCGAGCTTGGCGACGAGCTCGACGTGCTGATCATCGACACCGCGGCTGGCATCGGCGATTCCGTGGTGAGCTTCGTGCGCGCAGCTCAGGAAGTGCTGCTGGTGGTCACCGACGAGCCCACGTCCATCACCGACGCCTATGCACTTATCAAGCTGCTGAACCGCGATTACGGCATCAGCCGCTTCCGCGTGTTGGCCAACATGGCTCACGCACCGCAGGAAGGCCGCAATTTGTTCGCCAAGCTGACCAAGGTTACCGAGCGCTTTCTCGACGTGGCGCTGCAGTATGTCGGTGCGGTTCCTTACGACGAAGCGGTGCGCAAGGCCGTGCAGAAGCAGCGCGCTGTCTATGAAGCGTACCCGCGCTCGAAATGTGCACTAGCCTTCAAGGCGATCGCGCAGAAGGTTGATACCTGGCCGCTGCCGGCGACGCCGCGGGGTCATCTCGAGTTCTTCGTAGAGCGCCTCATCAGCCCCGCTTCACCCAGCCACGAATGACAGGTGCCGGATCCGCTATGTATTACAGCAAGGCTCAGGCAAAGGATGCGCAGTACCGCCTGATCGATCAGTACGCCCCATTGGTCAAGCGAATCGCTTACCACTTGTTGGCGCGTCTGCCTGCAAGCGTGCAAGTGGACGATCTGATTCAGGCTGGAATGATCGGACTGCTGGAAGCAGCTAAGAAATACGACGCGGGCAAGGGTGCCAGCTTCGAAACCTACGCAGGTATCCGCATTCGCGGCACCATGCTGGACGAAGTCCGCAAGGGTGACTGGGCGCCGCGCTCGGTGCATCGCAATTCGCGGATGGTCAGCGAGGCGATCCGGGCGATCGAAGCGAAAACCGGGCGCGACGCTAAAGATCACGAGGTTGCGGCCGAACTTAAGCTAAGTCTCGACGAGTATTACGGCATTCTGGGCGATACGCTGGGCAGTCGCCTGTTCAGCTTCGACGATCTGCTGCAGGAAGGCGATCATGGCGAGCTCGAGGAAGACGCTGCCAGTCTCCACCCGGAGCCGTTCCGTGATCTCGAGGATGAACGTTTTCAGCAGGCGCTGGCCGACGCCATCGCCAACCTGCCCGAGCGTGAAAAGCTGGTGCTGTCGCTGTATTACGACGAAGAATTGAATTTGAAGGAAATCGGTCAGGTGCTGGGGGTCAGCGAGTCGCGTGTGAGCCAGTTGCATAGCCAGTGCGCTGCGCGCTTGCGCGCGCGCCTCGGCGAATGGCGCGCCAATTGACGATTGTTTGCGGTATGACGTGCTCGGTTTGCTGAGGCATTTTGGGACTTACGGAGGTCGACTTGGACAAGAACATGAAAATCCTCATCGTCGATGACTTCTCGACGATGAGACGAATCATCAAGAACCTCCTGCGTGATCTGGGGTTCACCAACACCGCCGAAGCGGATGACGGTACTACCGCGCTGCCGATGCTCAAGAGCGGCAGCTTCGACTTCCTGGTGACCGACTGGAACATGCCGGGAATGAGCGGCATCGATCTGCTGCGCACTGTGCGTGCCGATGAGCGCCTCAAGCACCTGCCGGTGCTGATGGTGACGGCCGAAGCGAAACGCGATCAGATCATCGAAGCCGCCCAGGCCGGGGTTAACGGCTATGTGGTCAAGCCTTTCACTGCCCAGGTGCTCAAGGAGAAGATCGAGAAGATCTTCGAGCGCGTCAACGGCTGAAGCAGCAACGCCGCGAGGGCACTATGACGCAAGCAGACCAAAGCCTGGCAGAGTTCGAAGCGACTCTGAAGGCGCATGCACCCAAGTTGATCGAAAGTCTGCAGCAGGGCCGCTTCGATGAAGCGACGCAGATGTTCAATGAGCTGAATCAGGTGCGCAACCACGGGCTTTACCTGGAAGTTGGCAAGCTCACCCGAGAGCTGCACAACGCCATCGTCAAGCTCGAGATGGACACCTGCGCCACCGGCGGCGACCCGTCGCCGATCACGGACGCGACCGATCGCCTGTCCTACGTGGTGGAGATGACCGAGAAGGCTGCCAACCGCACCATGGACCTGGTCGAAGAATCAGCGCCGCTGGTGAACTATGTGAGCTATGAGGCGCAGAGCCTGACAGCCGACTGGCAGCGCTTCATGCGTCGTGAAATGAACGCCGATCAGTTCCGCGACCTAGTCAAGCGCATCGACCAGTACTTGCAGCGCAGCATGAACGACGGCGGCCAGTTGTCGCAGAACCTCAGCGAAATAATGCTGGCTCAGGACTTCCAGGATCTGACCGGGCAGGTGATCAAGCGAGTGACCCGCCTCATCAGTGACCTCGAAAGCAACCTGCTCAATCTTGTCCTGATGGCGGGGCAGGTTGATCGCGTGGCAGGCATCCAGCATGACCGCGAGGCGATGCGCGCCGAGCAGGAAAAGAAAAAACAAGAAAAAGAGCCTTCCAAGGGTGAAGGTCCGCAGATGCATGCCGATATGCGTGAAGACGTCGTTTCCGGCCAGGACGATGTCGATGATCTGCTTTCAAGCCTGGGCTTTTAGGGGAAGTGAATATGAGCTTCGACGCCGATGAAGAAATCCTCCAGGACTTCCTGGTAGAGGCCGGCGAGATTCTCGAACTATTGTCCGAGCAACTCGTGGAGCTGGAAAGCAGCCCCGATGACATGGCGTTGCTCAATGCGATTTTTCGCGGGTTCCATACGGTCAAGGGCGGTGCCGGGTTCCTCCAGCTGCATGAGCTGGTGGAGTGCTGCCATATCGCCGAAAACGTCTTCGACATCCTGCGCAAGGGTGAGCGTCGAGTCGATTCCGAACTGATGGATGTCGTTCTGCAGGCGCTCGACGCCGTGAACGCGATGTTCAGCCAGGTCCGCGAGCGCGTCGAGCCGACGCCAGCCTCGCGTGAGTTGCTTGCGGCGCTGGCACGTCTGGCGGAGCCAGCCTCGGCTGATGAGCCAGCGCCGGCAGTCGAACCGCAGGTCGTGGCCGAATCCCGGTCCGAGGGCGCCGATAGCGAATTCGAACAGATGCTCGATGCCATTCAGCCGTCCGCCAGCGAGCCGGCTGCGGCCGAAGTAGCGACTGGCCCTGCCACCGACGAGATTACCGACGACGAATTCGAGTCGCTGCTCGACCAGCTGCATGGCAAGGGACAATTCTCTGCCGCTGCGGGTGCCTCGATGCCTGCCGAGAGCGAGTTCGTTGCTGCGCCGACTAGTGACGAAATCACCGATGACGAATTTGAAGCCTTGCTGGACCAGCTGCATGGCAAGGGCAAGTTCGAAGCGGCCCCGGCTGAACCCGCTGCGCCAGCAAGCGCTGAACCGGCAAAGGGCGGTGGTACAGCTGGTGCAGCTGATGAGATCACCGACGACGAGTTCGAAGCACTGCTCGATCAACTGCATGGCAAGGGCAAGTTCGAGCCTGCGGTCGTAGAGACCCCGGCTGAACCTGCTGCGGCTGTGCCGATCAAACCGGCGCCCAAGCCTGCCCCTGCTGCTGCTCCGGCCAAGGCCGCTCCGGCAGCTGCGGTGAGCAAGCCGGCCGCTGCTGCTCCGGCGGAAAAGCCTCCGGCCGAGGCCGAGACCACCGTGCGCGTCGATACCGCACGCCTGGACGAGATCATGAACATGGTCGGCGAGTTGGTGCTGGTGCGTAACCGTCTGGTACGCCTGGGCTCCAACAGCGGCGACGAGGCGATGGCCAAGGCCGTCTCCAACCTCGACGTGGTGACGGCCGATCTGCAGAGTGCGGTGATGAAGACCCGCATGCAGCCGATCAAGAAGGTCTTCGGTCGCTTCCCGCGCCTGGTCCGCGACCTGGCTCGCAGCCTGAAGAAAGAGATCAACCTTGAGCTCGTCGGTGAAGAAACCGACCTCGACAAGAACCTAGTCGAAGCCCTGGCCGATCCGCTGGTGCACCTGGTGCGCAACGCTGTCGACCACGGTATCGAGATGCCCGAGGAGCGCGAAGCCGCCGGCAAGCCGCGTACCGGGCGGGTAGTGCTTTCCGCCGAGCAGGAAGGCGACCACATCCTGTTGATCATCAGTGATGACGGTAAGGGTATGGATGCCAACGTCCTGCGCGCCAAGGCCGTCGAGAAAGGCATGCTGGAGAAGGATGCCGCCGACCGCCTGAGCGATCTGGAGTGTTACAACCTGATCTTCGCGCCGGGCTTTTCGACCAAGACCGAGATTTCCGACGTGTCCGGCCGCGGTGTCGGTATGGACGTGGTCAAGACCAAGATTTCCCAGCTCAACGGCACGGTGAACGTGTTCTCCACCAAGGGCCAGGGCTCGCGTGTGGTGATCAAGGTGCCGCTGACCCTGGCGATCATGCCGACCCTGATGGTCATGCTCGGCAACCAGGCCTTCGCCTTCCCGCTGGTCAACGTCAACGAGATCTTCCACCTCGACCTGTCGCGGACCAACGTCGTCGATGGCCAGGAAGTGGTGATCGTCCGCGACAAGGCGCTGCCGCTGTTCTACCTCAAGCGCTGGCTGGTCAACGATGCGGCTCAGGAAGAGCAGCGTGAAGGCCATGTAGTAATTCTCAGCGTCGGCAATCAGAGCATCGGCTTCGTCGTCGATCAGCTCGTGGGCCAGGAAGAAGTGGTCATCAAGCCGCTTGGCAAGATGCTGCAGGGTACGCCTGGCATGTCCGGTGCGACGATCACCGGCGATGGCCGCATCGCGCTGATTCTCGATGTTCCCAGCATGCTCAAGCGCTACGCACGCAGGATTTGATTCAGTCAGGCAGCGCTTACCTCGGATGGGAGCGCTGCCGCTAGGAGTGATGTATGGCAGTCAAGGTCCTGGTCGTCGACGATTCCGGCTTCTTTCGTCGGCGCGTCTCGGAAATCCTTTCCTCTGATTCGAATATCCAGGTCGTCGGCACCGCCACCAACGGACGCGAGGCGATCGACCAGGTGCTGGCGTTGAAGCCGGATGTCATCACCATGGACTACGAGATGCCGATGATGGACGGCATCACGGCGGTGCGGCAGATCATGCAGCGCTGCCCCACACCGGTGTTGATGTTTTCCTCGCTGACGCACGAAGGCGCTCGGGTCACCCTCGATGCGCTGGATGCCGGCGCCGTCGACTACCTGCCGAAGAACTTCGAAGACATTTCGCGTAACCCGGATAAGGTCAAGCAGCTGCTGTGCGAGAAGGTACATACCGTTTCGCGCAGCAACCGGCGCTACAGCACGTTCTGTACCTCGAGCGTAAGTACGCCGCCGGTATCCGCGCGTGGCACTGCCTCGACATTGGCTACTGCAGCGCCTCGGACCGGCGCTACAGCGCCAGCGCCCGCTGCGCCGGCAGCTCGTTCGCCGGCGCCGAAGCGCAAGGCGTACAAGCTGGTGGCCATCGGTACGTCTACTGGCGGTCCGGTGGCGCTGCAGCGTGTGCTCACTCAGCTCCCGGCGAATTTCCCCGCGCCGATCGTGCTTATCCAGCACATGCCGGCCGCGTTCACCAAAGCCTTCGCCGATCGTCTGGACAAGCTTTGCCGCATTCGTGTCAAGGAAGCCGAAGACGGCGATGTACTGCGTCCGGGGCTTGCTTTGCTGGCACCGGGTGGCAAGCAGATGATGATCGATGGCCGCGGTGCGGTCCGCATCCTGCCGGGCGATGATCGCCTCAACTACAAGCCTTGCGTCGACGTTACCTTCGGTTCGGCCGCCAAGTCGTTTCACGACAAGGTGCTGGCGGTAGTGCTGACCGGCATGGGTGCCGATGGTCGCGAAGGCGCACGGTTGCTCAAGCAGAGCGGCAGCCAGGTGTGGGCGCAGGATGAAGCCAGCTGCGTGATCTATGGCATGCCGATGGCGGTGGTCAAAGCCAACCTGAGTGATGCGGTCTACGGGCTCGACGATATCGGTCGCAATCTGGCCGAGGCGTGCATCTGATGGAGGCCCGCCTCTAATGGACGTGCTCAGCCTGATCGGGCTGCTGTTGGCGTTCGTCGCCATCGTTGGGGGCAATTTTCTCGAGGGCGGCCATATCTCGGCGCTGCTCAATGGGCCGGCCGCGTTGATCGTGCTTGGCGGTACCCTGGGTGCCGTCCTGCTGCAGACGCCCATCGCCGTGTTCATGCGGGCGATGAGTATTGGTCGCTGGATATTCTTTCCGCCGCGGATCGATCTCGCGCGCGGCATCCTCATGGTCACTACCTGGAGCAATACTGCGCGCAAGGAGGGGTTGCTCGGCCTCGAGCCAGTCGCCGAGACGGAGCCCGACCCATACGCGCGCAAGGGCCTGCAGTTGCTGGTCGATGGCGCCGAGCCGGAAGTGATCCGCAGCATCCTCGAGGTCGATCTGTATACCCAGGAGGGGCGTGATCTGCGCGCGGCCAAGGTCTACGAGAGCATGGGTGGCTACTCGCCGACCATCGGCATCATCGGCGCGGTAATGGGGTTGATCCACGTGATGGGCAATCTGGCCGATCCCAGTCAGCTGGGCAGCGGCATCGCCGTTGCGTTCGTGGCGACCATCTATGGCGTCGCTTTCGCCAACCTGCTGGTGCTGCCGGTCGGCAACAAGCTGAAGAGCGTCGTCCAGCGGCAGACCGCCTATCGCGAGATGCTGCTGGAGGGCGTGTTGTCCATTGCCGAGGGCGAAAATCCGCGTTCCATCGAGATGAAGCTGCAAGGCTTCATGGACTGACCGCCATGGCCAGACGCAGACCACCGGAAGAGCACGAGAATCACGAGCGATGGCTGGTGTCCTACGCCGACTTCATCACGTTGTTATTTGCCTTCTTCGTGGTGATGTACTCGATCTCCTCGATCAACGAGGGCAAGTACAAGATCCTCTCCGATTCGCTGGTCGGCGTGTTCAATCAGGTCGATCGTTCGGTCAAGCCCATCCCCATCGGTGAGGAGCGACCTCGGACCACCGAGGCGGATGTGTCCCAGGTCGAGGATCTGTCGGGCCCGGCTTCGTCGGCGGGGAAGCCGACCCTCGATCCGCTGGAGCGGATTGCGCAGAGCATGCGCGAGACGTTCGGCGAGCTGATCGCCAACGAGCAATTGACGATCCGTGGCAATGAGCTGTGGATCGAGATCGAACTCAACTCCAGCCTGCTGTTCCCCAGCGGCGATGCGCTTCCCAACGACCAGGCATTTCTGCTGATCGACAAGGTCGCCGGAATTCTGGCCCCTTTCGACAACCCGATCCATGTCGAAGGGTTTACCGACAATCTGCCAATCAGCACCAGCCAGTTCCCTACCAACTGGGAGCTGTCCGCAGCCCGCGCTGGCAGCGTTGTGAGGATGCTTGCAGCGCAGGGGGTGGACCCTTCGCGGATGGCAGCGGTGGGCTATGGCGAATTTCAGCCCGTGGCTGACAACGCGACGGCCGAAGGCCGGGCGCGCAACCGGCGGGTGATTCTGGTGGTTTCGCGCAATCTCGATGTGCGCCGGAGTGTCACCGGAATGGGCAGCAGCAATGTACGGCCTGACGATGCGTTGCGTCGGGCTGGCACACAATCTGCACCGGCTGTGTCCATGTAAGCGCTTCAGGGCGCAGTCGTCAAAACACCGTCGCTTTGCCGTTTTCAGGCAATGCCGTTCCGGTCAGCTTCGCCGGGTGGAAGATCAATGAGAGTCTGGGCTGTAGCCAATCAAAAGGGTGGGGTGGGCAAGACCACTACGTCGATCGCGCTGGCGGGCTTGCTGGCCGATTCCGGCAAGCGCGTCGTCGTGCTGGATCTGGATCCGCATGGGTCGATGACCAGCTATTTCGGGCATGATCCCGATAACCTGGACCATAGCGTCTTCGATCTCTTCCAGCACCAGGGTACCGTGCCGGATGGCCTGCCGTGGCAGCTGCTGCTGGCCACCAGTCACGAGCGTATCTCGCTGATGCCTTCCAGTACCGTGCTGGCGACACTCGAGCGCCAGTCGCCCGGGCAGAACGGCCTCGGGCTGGTCATTGCCAAGAGCCTGTCGCAGCTTTGGCAGGACTTCGATTACGCCATCATAGACAGCCCGCCGCTGCTCGGTGTGCTGATGGTCAACGCGCTGGCTGCCAGTCAGCAGCTGGTGATTCCGGTGCAGACGGAGTTTCTGGCGATGAAGGGTCTCGAGCGAATGGTTAGCACGCTGTCGATGATCAACCGTTCGCGCAAGCAAGCGCTGCCTTACACCATCGTGCCGACCTTGTTCGACCGCCGCACCCAGGCCTCGATGAATACGCTCAAGGTACTGCGAGCCGGTTATGCCGATCATCTCTGGCCAGCGTTCATCCCGGTCGATACACGGCTGCGCGATGCCAGCCGCGCCGGCCTGACGCCTTCGCAGTTCGATCCGACCAGTCGTGCGGTTCTTGCCTATCGGGCCTTGCTCAAGCATCTGCTGGCCTCGCAAGTGTCTCCGCAGGTGGCGTGAAGTGCCATGCCGCTCGGCGCCTGCCAGCTCAAGTTTGTCGCGCCAGTGGCCGATAGCCTGTTCAGATTCTCATAACGAGTTCGTTCCATGAGCCGCACCGTCCTAACCGAAACCCGATCCCAGCAGGCACTGCAGTCCTATCTCGATGGGCTGTTGCAGGACGCTGCCATCGAACTGGCCGACTCGGTCAGTCAGGACGAATTCCAGGCGGCCGTGCTCGAGGAGCAACTGCGTGATACGCGGCAGAGCCAACCGCCGCGCCTTGAAATAGTCCAGCCGGCGCCGCCGCCCATGGTGGAAGCGCTTCTAACGATGCCGTCGGTGCTGACTCTTGAGCCGGTCGTGGAGCTCGAGGTTGCGCCGCAGCTGCCCAGCGAGCCAGTCGAAGCCGTGCCTGACGCCCATCCGGGTTGGGGTGAGGAGCCTTTCGAGTGTCTGCTGTTCGATGTGGCCGGGTTGACCCTGGCGGTGCCGCTGGTGTGTCTGGGCTCCATCTATCCGCTGGCCGGGCAGGAGCTGACGCCGCTGTTCGGTCAGCCCGACTGGTTTCTTGGCATACTGCCGAGCCAGTCAGGCAATCTGAAGGTGCTGGACACCGCGCGCTGGGTGATGCCTGATCGGTATCGTGACGACTTCCGCGAGGGGTTGCAGTACGTGATCTCGGTTCAGGGCTACGAATGGGGGCTGGCGGTCCATCAGGTCAGTCGCTCGATTCGCCTCGACCCCAGTGAGGTCAAGTGGCGTACGCAGCGCAGCCAGCGTCCATGGCTGGCCGGTACGGTAATCGAGCATATGTGCGCGCTGGTCGACGTGACTGCGCTGGCCGAGCTGATCGCCAGTGGCGCTGTGAAACAGATGCAGGGCGCGACGAAGCCGCGGACGCATTGAAAGCAAACAATTGACGGTCGCGCCTGTTGCGCGGCCCGGCGATAGAATCGACCGCCATTGCGGTAACTGAAGAAGGTGGGGCTATGAAGATGACGTCTGCGCAGGGTTCCGAAGATCCTGTACTGCAATGGGTGACCTTCCGTCTGGACAACGAGACGTACGGTATCAACGTGATGCAGGTCCAGGAGGTGTTGCGTTATACCGAGATCGCGCCGGTACCGGGTGCTCCGAGCTATGTGCTCGGCATCATCAATCTGCGCGGCAATGTGGTGACGGTGATCGACACGCGTCAGCGTTTCGGCCTGGAAACCGCGTCGGTATCGGACAATACTCGAATCGTGATCATCGAGGCGGATCGTCAGGTCATCGGCATCATGGTCGATAGCGTTGCCGAGGTGGTCTATCTTCGCCAATCCGAGATCGAAACTGCGCCCAACGTCGGTAATGATGAGTCGGCCAAATTCATCCAGGGCGTCTGCAACAAGAACGGCGAGCTGCTGATTCTGGTCGAACTCGACAAGATGATGAGCGAAGAAGAATGGGCCGAGCTTGAGAGCATCTGATACATGCTGATCGCGTCGCTGGTCGCATCGTTGGTTGCGCTGGCCTTCTGCTGTCTTGGGCTGCTGGGCTTCTGCCTGTGGCTGCTCAGGCGGCAGCGGTTTCTGGCCGAACAACAGCAGCAACGCGATGCGAACAGGGATAAGCGCATCAAGGAGCTGAGCAGCCGCCTGGATGCCTATCTGGAAGGCAGCTTGCGCATGGGTGATGAGTTGCGTGAGCTGAGTCGCACGCTGGCGCCGTTGCCGGACAAGCTCACCCAGCTGGAACAGCGCGACCCCAACAACTTCTCCTTCTCCCAGGCGGCCAAACTGGTCGGCATGGGCGCAAGCGTCGACGACCTGACGCAGTCCTGTGGCCTGTCGCAATCCGAAGCGGAGCTGATGAGCAAGCTGCATCAGGCTCGCAAGAAACCCTGATTGCAGTTTTTCCGTCGACTGGTCGTCCCTTCGGAGCTTGTGCCGGAACCTCCCACACCCTGCACATTCCAATCCGTATCAGCTTGGCATTGCTGAGCTTGTCCAGGTCCCATGCTTGGGGCGAGGAGGGCAATGATGCGGCTTACTCTCATTCTGTTGCTGTTCATGGTTTCGCTTGGCGCTCAGGCCGTCGAGGCGCCAGACGATGTGGACGGCGCAATGACCGTAAACGTCTTTCAAGCCAAGCGCCTTCATGAACTGGGCGCCGTTTTCATCGATGTGCGTGCCGACCGCGAATGGTTATGGGGCCACGTGGAAGGCGCCGTGCACTTCGATCTGGCCAGTGATTTCGTCAGCCTGGCCGGGGCGGAGTGGCCGCGTGAGCTTCCGCTGGTGATTTACTGCGACAGCGAAATCTGCCCGCGCAGCGCGGAAGCCGCAAGAATGGCCGTGGCCTGGGGCTACCAGCGGGTGTTCTATTTCCGTGCCGGCTATTTCGCCTGGCAGCTGCATGATCTCCCTCAGGTCACTGGTGAAGATCATGCAACCGTCGTGCTCAACGCGCAGGCCCACTGAGTCGCGGCAGGGGCGGCGCTGGTTCGCCTGCGCTCCGTTCGTGGAACCCTGGTGGGCATTTGCCCTTGAGATACCAGGCAAAGGCGATGATCTCCGCGATGGTGCGGTATAACGCTTCCGGGATCTCGTCGCCCAGCTCAAGTTTCGCCAGCAATCTCACCAGATCGGCGTTCTCGTAGATCGGCACCTCATGTTCCCGAGCGATGGCGAGGATCGTCTCGGCCAGTTCGTCATCACCCTTGGCGCTCAGACTCGGCGCGTTGACACCGTCATAGCTGAGCGCGATTGCCTGGCGTGGCTGCTTGTCGCTCATGCCTTTTCGTCCACGAAGCGTTGCTCCAGATTGGTGCTCGGACCCTGCGGTGGCGTGCCTTGCCTGCAGCTCAGTTCTCCGACACTCAGCCCGGCTGCCTGTAGGCGCTCACGCAGATGGGTAAGTTCCGTCGCCACCAACTGGGCCGTGGCACTGCGCTCGGCCCACAGCTGGCTGGTGAGGGTGCCGCGCGTCAACTGTGCTTGAACTTGCAGTGGCCCGAGTGGTGCGACATCGAATGCGAGTTCGATCTTCCAGAGCGGCTCGCCACGCTCCTTTTCCTGCTTTCTCGGCTCTTCTTCGCGCTGCAGCTTGATTTGCAGCGGCACGATATCGCGCTGGTCGCGCATTGGCAGCTCCAGCTGCCAGGTGGTGAGGAGGGCGCCGTCCGGGCCGATTTGTGTCTGCGCGAGACTGGACAGTTGATGGGTCTGCAGCCTGGATACCGCGGCGGCTGCGAGCTTGAGCAGAATTTCGAGGTCGGCTTCTTCTTCCAGGCCAGGCGGCAGTCGGGTTGGTAGCGGGAACCCCAGCGCGAGCTGACGGACATTGCTTTGCGCCAGGGAGCCCAGCGCTTGCCGCGCAAATGCAGGCAACGCCTGGCCCATGGCAGCACTGGCCTGGGCGCTGGCCAGCGGCGTGCTACCTGGAAGATTGGGCATTTGCGCCAGTAGGCGCAGCAGCCCAGCCTTGAGGTCGCCCTGCAGTCCTTCGGTTTGCCCGGCCAGCAAGCGCGCCTCAAGGAACACGCCGCTCCTGGCCAGCGCTGCGGCGAGTGCCTTGGCATCGCCCAGTTGCTGCATTTCGGGTATCAGCCCCAGCAGTTTTTCGGCGGCGCCGCGCAGCCCCTCGGGGAGAACCCCAGTACCACCCTGTAGAGCCTTGAACAGGCCTTCCAGCGAGGCCTGGCGGTTGTGTTGGGCGCTCAGTTGCTCGCCGAGATGCAGCTGATCGAGGCGCCCGCTCAGCGGAAGGAATGCGAGGGATTGGTCGCCCTTGACCTGCGCTGTCAGCAGGCTGCCGAGTGCCAGCGGGTTGGCTGATTCGATATTCAGCTTCTGTCCAGCGACGGGGCTGTTGAGCAGGCTGATGACCGCCTTGAAGATCTTCTGCCCGTCCTCCGACTGCTGTTGACTGGTCGCCACGACACGGCCCTGGATGATGCTGCCGACCGGCAGTTGCTGAAGGTCGATCATCGAGGCGGGCTGGCGCCCGGCGATCTGTGGAGCGGCCAGCAACCGGGTGTCGGACAGGGCGGTGATGACGTATGCGGTGCCGGGTGGCGGCGCCTTGTTGCTGCTGACCTCGACGGTCGCCTGGCGCCCGCTGCCCATGGTCAGCCGCAGCACCAGCCGAAATGCCTGCGCCGCTTCCCTGATGCTGACTACCTCCGCTTCGGCGTTTTCGCCAGCCGCCAGAAGGCCTTGCATCGGTTGCAGCAGTTTCAAAGCGAGGTCATTCGCCGCTGCCGCCTGGCGCGGCGCGCTGCTTGGGGGCAGGGCAGTGGTACTCTTGATCTCGGTCATCTTTCCTCAAATGCTCTTACAACCTTTCGCGTTCGCGGCCCTCGGCACCAAAGGTTGCCATGTATAATTCCGCCCGCCTGGCCCTGCTTCCTGAGTATAGCGGCCAGGCCTTTTTCATCTTGAGGTGTCGCCAGCCGTGTCAACTCCCTTTCTCGAAGCCGTAGCCCTCGCTTGCGAACGGGATTGGCGGCTGCTTTTCGACAAGCTGGATCTGCGTCTCGAGAGTGGGGAAATGCTGCAGATTTCCGGGCCCAATGGCAGCGGCAAAACCAGTCTGCTGCGCCTGCTATGCGGCCTGATGCAACCAACCGCAGGCGAGGTGCTGCTCAAGGGCCGGTCGCTCAGCGCTCAGCGTGGTGAACTGGCACGCAACCTGTTGTGGATCGGCCATGCTGCTGGCATCAAGGGCTTGCTGACAGCTGAGGAGAATCTCACCTGGCTCTGTGCGTTGCACCAGCCGGCCAGCCGCGAGGCGATATGGCATGCACTTGCCGAAGTGGGACTGCGCGGGTTCGAAGACGTGCCCTGTCATACCCTTTCTGCTGGCCAGCAGCGCCGCGTCGGGTTGGCGCGTCTGTATCTCTCGCCACCGCCGCTGTGGATTCTCGATGAGCCATTTACCGCGCTCGACAAACATGGCGTGGCGCAGCTTGAGAGGCATCTCGCAGCGCATTGCGAGCAGGGCGGACTGGTCGTACTGACCACTCACCACAGCCTGACGGAAAAGCCTACCGGCTACTGTGAGCTCGATCTGGGACAGCGAGCCGCATGAGCAGCGTATTCACTCTTCTGCTGGCGCGCGAGACGCGTCTGCTGTTCCGTCGCCCGGCTGAGCTGGCCAACCCGCTGGTGTTCTTCGCCATCGTTATCGCGTTGTTCCCGCTTGCGGTAGGGCCGGAGACTCAGCTTCTGCAAACCATCTCTCCCGGCTTGGTCTGGGTGGCAGCACTATTGGCCGTTCTGCTGTCACTGGATGGTCTTTTTCGCAGTGATTTCGAAGATGGCTCGCTCGAGCAGTGGGTCGTTTCGCCGCACCCGCTCGCGCTCCTGGTTCTCGCCAAGGTACTGGCGCACTGGGCTTTTTCCGGGTTGGCGCTGGTGCTGCTGGCGCCGCTTTTGGGCTTGATGTTGGGTCTGCCGCTTGGGACCATTCCGGTGCTGCTGGTTTCACTGTTGCTGGGGACGCCGATTCTGAGTCTGCTCGGTGCGGTGGGCGCGGCGTTGACGGTAGGATTGAAGCGGGGTGGCTTGCTGCTGGCGTTGCTCATCCTGCCGCTCTACATCCCGGTACTGATTCTCGGCAGCGGCGCCCTGCAAGCGTCGTTGCAAGGTCTACCGGCAGTCGGTCACCTGCTTTGGCTGGCCAGTCTGACTGCGTTGGCCGTTACCCTTACACCCTTTGCGATAGCTGCCGGGCTGAAGATCAGCGTTGGCGAATAGCGACACACCCAGATGGCCGGCGCTCACACCCGGTCGATGTAACGAATCTCGGGGCCTGCATTTGCAAGGTCCCGCTGGACGACGAGTCATCCGATGAACTGGACATGGTTTCACAAGCTGGGCTCACCCAAATGGTTCTACGAGATCAGCGGCCGCTGGCTGCCCTGGCTTGCCTGGGCAGCCGTGCTGCTGGTCAGCGTCGGTATGGTCTGGGGTCTGGCGTTCGCGCCTGAGGATTACCAGCAGGGCAACAGCTTCCGGATCATCTATATCCACGTGCCGGCTGCGTTTCTCGCTCAGTCGATCTACGTGATGCTCGCCGTGGCGGGGGTGGTCGGGCTCGTCTGGAAGATGAAGCTGGCCGATGTGGCTCTGCAGCAGGCTGCCCCCATCGGTGCCTGGATGACCTTCATCGCCCTGTTGACCGGCGCGGTCTGGGGCAAGCCAACCTGGGGTGCCTGGTGGGTATGGGACGCGCGGCTGACCTCGATGCTCATCCTGCTGTTTCTGTACTTCGGCATCATTGCGCTCGGACAGGCGATCAGCAATCGTGACAGCGCGGCCAAGGCGTGCGCTGTGCTGGCCATCGTCGGAGTGGTGAACATCCCGATCATCAAGTATTCGGTGGAGTGGTGGAACACGCTGCACCAGCCGGCAACGTTCACCGTCACCGAAAAACCGGCGATGCCAGCGGAAATGTGGCTGCCGCTCCTGGTGATGGTGATCGGCTTCTACTGCTTCTTCACCGTGGTGCTGCTGATGCGCATGCGCCTGGAAGTGCTGCGTCGCGAATCGCGCGCCAGCTGGGTGAAGAATGAGGTCAAGGCCCTGGTAGGAAACAACTCGTGAACTTTTCATCCTTCGCGGACTTCATCGCCATGGGCAATCATGGCGTGTACGTCTGGACGTCCTATGGCATCAGCCTGGCTGTCCTGATTCTCAACGTCGCGCTGCCAGCCTTGGCACGCCGGCGTTACCTGCAAGATGAGGCGCGTCGTTTGCGCCGGGAGGAGTCGAAGTGAATCCGGTGCGCAAGAAGCGTCTTTTCATCGTCCTGGCGATCCTCGCCGGTGTCGGTATCGCCGTGGCGCTGGCGTTGTCCGCTCTGCAGCAGAACATCAACCTGTTCTACACGCCGACCCAGATCGCAGCGGGGGAGGCTCCTGAGGGCACCCGGATTCGAGCAGGCGGCCTGGTCGAAGAGGGTTCGGTGAAGCGTACCAACGACTCACTCAGCGTCGCCTTCCGTGTCACTGATGGCGCCCAGGCGATCACTATCACTTACCAGGGAATTCTCCCGGACCTGTTCCGCGAAGGGCAGGGTATCGTCGCGCTGGGTCGGGTCAATTCCGAGGGCGTTCTGGTTGCCGACGAAGTGCTGGCCAAGCATGACGAAAACTACATGCCGCCCGAAGTAACTCAGGCGCTGGAGAAGAGCGGCATGATGAAGCACTACGAGGGCGGTAAGCAGGAGTACGCGAAATGATTCCCGAGCTCGGCCATCTGGCGATGATTCTGGCGCTGTGCCTGGCAGTGGTCCAGGCCACGCTGCCGCTGATCGGTGCTTGGCGCGGTGACCGACAGTGGATGGGCCTGGCCCAACCAGCCGCCTGGGGTCAGTTCGCCTTTCTCGGTTTCTCCTTCGCCTGCCTGACCTACGCCTTCATGGTCGACGATTTCTCCGTTGCCTACGTCGCCCACAACTCCAACAGTGCCTTGCCCTGGTACTACAAGTTCAGCGCAGTCTGGGGTGCTCACGAAGGCTCCTTGCTGCTGTGGGCCTTCATCCTGGCCGGCTGGACCTTTGCCGTGGCGATCTTCTCCCGCCAGCTACCGGAAGACATGCTGGCGCGCGTGCTCGGCGTCATGGGTTTGATCAGCATCGGTTTCCTGCTCTTTCTTATCGTCACCTCGAACCCCTTCGAGCGGCTGCTGCCGCAGGTTCCAATGGATGGACGCGACCTCAATCCACTGCTGCAGGATTTCGGTTTGATCGTCCACCCGCCCATGCTTTACATGGGGTACGTGGGTTTCTCGGTGGCGTTCGCCTTTGCGATCGCCGCGTTGCTGGGGGGACGCCTTGACGCGGCCTGGGCGCGCTGGTCGCGTCCTTGGACGCTCGTCGCCTGGGCCTTCCTCGGCCTGGGCATCGCCCTTGGCTCCTGGTGGGCCTATTACGAGCTCGGCTGGGGCGGCTGGTGGTTCTGGGATCCGGTGGAAAACGCCTCCTTCATGCCCTGGCTGGTCGGTACGGCGCTGATTCACTCGTTGGCAGTGACCGAGAAGCGCGGCGTGTTCAAGAGTTGGACCGTGTTGCTGGCAATCGCGGCGTTCTCGCTGAGCCTGCTTGGGACCTTCCTGGTCCGTTCCGGCGTGCTGACGTCGGTGCATGCGTTTGCTACCGATCCCGAGCGTGGCGTGTTCATTCTGATCTTTCTGCTGATGGTGGTAGGCGGCTCGCTGACGCTGTTTGCCATGCGCGCGCCTGTGGTCAAGAGCCAGGTCGGGTTCGGCCTGTGGTCGCGCGAGACTCTGCTGCTAGTCAATAACCTGCTGTTGGTCGTCGCCACGGCGATGATTCTCCTCGGCACGCTCTATCCGCTGCTGCTGGACGCATTGTCCGGTGCCAAGCTTTCCGTCGGCCCACCGTACTTCAATGCGATGTTCGTTCCGCTGATTGGCGCGCTGATGCTGACGTTGGGTGTCGGAATCCTGGTGCGCTGGAAGGACACTCCGCTGAAGTGGTTGCTCGGCATGCTCACACCAGTGCTGATCACTAGCGTAGTGCTTGGTGGCCTGGGCTCGTTGCTGTTCGGTGACTTCAACTGGGCGGTACTTGCGGTGTCCTTGCTGGCGGCCTGGGTGGTGATCGCTGGCGTCCGTGATCTGCTGGACAAGACGCGCCACAAGGGTTTGTTCAAGGGCATGCGCAGCCTCGCGCCAAGCTACTGGGGCATGCATCTGGCGCACCTCGGGCTGGCGGTCTGTGCCATTGGCGTGGTACTCACCAGCCACCAAAGTGCGGAGCGCGATCTGCGCCTGGCTCCTGGGGAGTCGCTGTCGCTTGGCGGCTATGAGTTCGTCTTCGAAGGCGCGGTGCATCACGAAGGACCGAACTTCACGTCGGACAAGGCGACCATTCGCGTGCTCGACGGCGACAAGCAGATCGCCACGCTGCACCCGGAAAAGCGCCTGTACACCGTGCAGCAGATGCCGATGACCGAGGCGGGTATCGATGCGGGCTTCACCCGCGACCTTTATGTCGCGCTGGGTGAGCCGCTGGGTGATGGGGCGTGGGCCGTGCGTGTTCACATCAAGCCCTTCGTTCGCTGGATCTGGCTCGGAGCGCTGATGATGGGGCTCGGCGGTGTGCTGGCGGCGAGTGATCGTCGTTATCGAGTCAAGGTGAAGACCCGCGTGCGCGAAGCGCTGGGCATGGCCGCACAAGGAGCCTGATGTGAAACGATTGCTGATGTTGCTGCCGCTGGTGATTTTCCTGGTGGTTGCAGTGTTCCTTTATCGCGGCCTGTTCCTCGATCCTTCCGAGCTGCCTTCGGCGCTGATCGGCAAGCCACTCCCGGCGTTCTCGCTGCCGTCGGTGGAAGACGAGCAGCGCGTCATCACCGCCGAGGACCTCAAGGGCAAGCCGGCGCTGGTCAACGTGTGGGCGACCTGGTGTGTCGCCTGCAAGGTCGAGCACCCAGTGCTGAACCGTCTTGCAGCTCAGGGTGTGGTGATTCATGGAGTCAACTACAAGGACGACAACGCCGCGGCGTTGAAGTGGCTCAACGAGTTCCACGATCCTTATCAGCTGAACATCCGCGACGAACGCGGCAGTCTTGGGCTGGATTTGGGAGTCTATGGCGCTCCTGAAACCTTCCTCATCGACAAGCAGGGCATCATCCGCCACAAGTTCGTCGGCGTGATCGACGATCGGGTCTGGCGAGAACAGCTGGCAGCGCTCTATCAGGAGCTGGTGGACGAATGAAACGACTGATCCGCGGTGCGCTGCTTGGTCTGTTCCTGGTCACGACCGCCCAGGCAGCAATCGATACCTATGAATTCAGGGACGAAGCCGAGCGTGAGCGCTACCGCACCCTAACCGAAGAGCTGCGCTGTCCGAAGTGCCAGAACCAGAACATCGCCGATTCCAACGCGCCGATCGCCATGGACCTGCGCCAGGAAATCTTCCGCATGCTGGAAGAGGGCCAAAGCAATGACCAGATCGTCGACTATCTCGTCGATCGCTACGGCGATTTCGTTCGTTACAAGCCGCCGGTAAACGCGAAAACCATGCTGCTCTGGTATGGGCCGGTTGGTTTGCTGGTCCTCGGCTTCGGCGTGCTGACCGTGATTCTGGTGCGTCGTCGCCGGGTCGAAAAGGCACCTGCATCAACCCTTTCCGAGACCGAGCGCGAACGTCTCGCCCAGCTTCTGGATAAAAAAGACTCATGATCGATTTCTGGATAGCCGCCGGCGCCTTGCTGCTGGTGGCATTGGCCTTTTTGTTGTTACCCATCCTGCGTGGCCGTCGAGCCCAGGCCGAAGAAGATCGTACGGCGCTGAACGTTGCCTTGTATGAAGAGCGCCTTGCCGAGTTGACCTCTCAGCACTCTGCCGGAACCTTGACCGCCGAGCAGTTGGAGGCTGGGCGAGCAGATGCTGCACGCGAGCTGTTGGAGGACACCGAGAATAGCGACAAGCCGCGAATCGCCAAGCTTGGTCGCAGCGTTCCGCTGATTGCGGCGGTTCTGGTGCCCCTGATGGGCTACGGGCTTTATATGTATTGGGGCGCCAGCGACAAAGTTCAGATGGCTCGACAGTTTTCGGAGCAGCCTCGCACAGTCGAAGAAATGACCGCTCATCTGGAGCAGGCCGTACAGGAGCAGCCGGATTCTGCCGAAGCCTGGTACTTCCTGGGTCGTACTTATATGAACCAGGAGCGTCCAGCCGACGCAGCCAAGGCTTTCGGGCGCGTGGTGGAAATTGCGGGCCGTCAGCCCGAGCTGCTCGGTCAGCTGGCGCAGGCGCTCTATTTCGCTGGTGACCGTCAGTGGTCCGATAAGCTTCAAGCCCTTACTGACGAAGCGCTGCAGGGCGATCCGCAGGAAGTGACCAGTCTCGGCCTGCTTGGCATCGCGGCATTCGAGGAAGCGCGTTATCCGGATGCAGTGCGCTTCTGGGAGCAACTGGTTGCGGCGCTTCCCGAAGAAGATCCTTCGCGCGAAGCGATCCGTGGCGGCATCGAGCGGGCGCGGCAGCAGATCGAGGGGGGCAGCTCCACCACCGAACAGACATCAGCGGTAAGCGAGAAGGCTGATAACGCAGGGGCCACGCTGCAGATTCAGGTTGCGCTGGACCCGAAGGTGGCGGAATCGGTTTCGCCGCAGGATACGGTTTTCGTATTCGCTCGCGCAGTAGCGGGGCCACCCGTTCCGCTGGCAGCAAAACGCCTGACGATTGCCGATCTGCCTGCAACCGTCACGCTTGGCGATGCCGATGCGATGGTGCCTTCGATGAAGATCTCCAGCGTCGAGCAGGTCACGATAATGGCGCGGGTCTCCCGTTCCGGCGACGCAACAAAAGGTGAGTGGATGGGTCAAAGCGAAGCGCTTGATACTGCCAGCGATAACGCCATTGATCTGGTGATCGACCGCGCCGAGGCTCCCTGAACCCCCATGAGGTAGAGATGCACACGAATTCGTCAGCACACCCGCTTAGGCTTGCGCGGTTCGGCCCGCGGGGCGTACTGCTCGGATTGACATTGGCGCTCGGCGCTTGCGCAGGTAATCCCTACGGTTCCGCGCCTCAGGGGCCTGCTCCAAGTCCGGTGCCGCGTGCGCCCGAGCCCAGTGGGCCGGTTATCTCACCCCCTCCTATCAAGGCGCCACCGGCACCCAGGGCTCCAACTACCCAGAAGAGCCATCCGCGTTATGCGCCGCCACCGCACGTGGCTGCGCACTGGGACAATCGTCTTGGGGTCTATGTCGTGGAGGGGCGTGATCTCTTTTACCGGGAGCGCCTGTATTACCGGTGGGATGGCGACTGGTACTGTGCTGGGCGCCCCGATGGCCCGTGGGAGCCGGTCGCGCCGCCCAGTGTTCCGCCGGGTCTTCGTGACCGCTATTGATGTTACTCCTCGGCAGCAGGCGCTAACTTTTTGCGCTTCAGCCTAAAGGCGGCTTGCCTATTGCCGATAAAGGTTCAGCACCGTTGCACTGCAACGTTCCCAGCTGGCTCGGCCTATGCCGTCCATCGGGCTCATGCCCCGGAGTCGATAATGAATGCTTCCGTCAAGCGCCTCGAAGAAACTGGTTCCGCTCTACGCGATGCGCTGACGCAGCAGGACTGGGCCGCAATCAGTATGCTGGATCGCGAGTGCCGTAATGCCGTCGACGAGGCGATGCAGGCACATGAGCGCGACAGCGGCGTGGTTCGTCAGCGGTTGCAGGAGCTTCTTGATCTGTATGGTGAGCTGGTAATGACCTGCCAGATTGAACAGGCACGGGTCGCAAGCGAGCTGCGTCAGCTGAATCAGTCTCAACAGGGTACCAAGGTCTACCAGCTATTCGCCTAAGCGTGGCCTCAGGCCCGACAGCTTCAAATTCTTCCCAGGATCACTGGGGCTGAATTCTTCCTCAATATTTATCATTACAAAGTATGTGGCATTATGCCGCTACCCTTTTGTTGGCGAGCGGCTAATTGGCGCTTATTGCCTGGTAAATACCTATCTTCGCGGTCATCGTGCACCGAAGTCTTCAAATCGATCTTGAGGTGTCTCTCAAGGTACTGATTTTTGGCTCGTTCTTTGGTCGCTAATTCACGCCATAAATTTGACTCAGTTCATTTTTTCATTAATCTACGTTCCATCTGCCATCAGTGTGATCGCCGTTCTTCCATGGATGCGAGCGCAGGCTTTCTTTCAGCTTCTTTAGAGCCCTATAAACAAGATGTGGCGTGAAACCAAGATTTTGTTGATAGACGATGATCACCACCGCCGGCGCGACCTGGCCGTCATCCTGAACTTTCTCAGCGAGGATCATCTGGCTTGTTCAAGCAGTGAATGGCAGGAGGCGGTCGCCGGCCTCGAATCCAGCCGTGTTGTCAACGGTGTCATGCTGGGCGACGTGTCCTCCAAGGGCGGCGCTGTCGAACTGATCAAGCAGATGGGCAAATGGGATGAAAATGTCCCGCTGATGCTGATCGGTGAGCCCGCTCCGGCGGACTGGCCGGACGATCTGCGACGCCGAGTGCTGACCAGCCTGGAAATGCCACCCAGCTATAACAAGCTGCTCGACTCCCTGCACCGTGCGCAGGTCTATCGCGAGATGTACGACCAGGCAAAGTCCCGTGGTCGCCAGCGCGAGCCCAATCTTTTCCGCAGCCTGGTCGGCACCAGCCGAGCGGTGCAGCACGTCCGGCAGATGATGGAACAGGTCGCCGACACCGAAGCCAGTGTGCTGATTCTTGGTGAGTCCGGCACCGGCAAGGAAGTGGTTGCGCGAAATCTGCACTATCACTCGAAGCGGCGTCAGGGGCCTTTTGTACCTGTCAATTGCGGAGCGATTCCGGCGGAGTTGCTGGAAAGCGAACTGTTTGGTCACGAGAAGGGCGCCTTTACCGGTGCGATTACTGCTCGCGCGGGTCGTTTCGAGCTTGCCGAGGGCGGCACACTGTTTCTCGATGAGATAGGCGACATGCCGTTGCCGATGCAGGTCAAGCTGCTGCGGGTTCTGCAGGAGCGCACCTTCGAGCGTGTTGGCAGCAACCGTACGCAGAATGCCGATGTGCGCATCATCGCGGCGACGCATAAGGACCTTGAGAAAATGATCGAGGAGGGGACCTTCCGCGAGGACCTCTACTATCGTCTGAATGTCTTCCCCATCGAGATGGCGCCGCTACGGGAGCGTGTCGAGGATATTCCGTTGCTGATGAACGAGCTGATCTCGCGCATGGAGCATGAAAAGCGCGGCTCTATACGTTTCAACTCGGCAGCAATCATGTCGCTATGCCGGCACGACTGGCCGGGTAATGTCCGCGAGCTGGCAAACCTGGTAGAGCGCATGGCGATCATGCATCCCTATGGCGTTATCGGGGTAATGGAGCTGCCGAAGAAGTTTCGCCACGTCGACGACGATGACGAGCAGTACGCGACCAGCCTGCATGATGAGATGGAGGAGCGCGCGGCAATCAGCGCGCCAATGGTGGTACCCGAAGCTCAGGCGATGCTGCCGATCGAGGGTCTGGATCTCAAGGAATACCTCGGCAATCTTGAGCAGGGACTTATTCATCAGGCTCTCGAAGATGCTGGTGGCGTGGTGGCTCGGGCAGCCGAGCGGTTGAGGATTCGCCGAACCACGCTGGTCGAGAAAATGCGCAAGTACGGCATGAATCGTCGCGACGACGATATGGGCGACTAGCACGCTGCTACTCGGTTCTAAAAAGACGTTCAAAAAGGCCACCTGGATCAGGTGGCTTTTTTCGTTTGGCTGGTCGTGCCGATGGCGGTCGCTGGGAAGTGCTGAGCGCCGGGCACGAAGATTGCTGGTCCCCGTCAACCGACTTTCTTTTGACAGGCGCAAGCGACCCGTGAATTCCGTCACCAAGCCATCCGAAAGTTCATTCGATGCCCTAGACGTGCTGGCGCTGACTCGATCGCTGGAGCTCTTTCGTCAGGTATCCGGACAGCTTGGTGAATCCGAGGAGCTATTGCAGGTACGCGTCGCCGAGCTCAAGGGGCAACTTGCCGAGGCCGGCGAGCTTCGACGACAGGAGCTGGAGGAGAAAGAGCGTCTCGCGCAGCGATTGCAGAGCGTTCTCGACCTGCTGCCAGGTGGCGTCATCGTGATCGATGGGCAGGGTGTAGTGCGCGATGCGAACCCGGTTGCTCTTGAGCTGTTGAGCGAGCCACTCGTGGGGCACCCCTGGCGCGAGGTGATTGGCCGCTGTTTTGCACCGCGGCGGGACGACGGGCACGAGATATCGCTACGCAATGGTCGCCGCCTATCCATCGCTACGCGCTCGCTTGCCGGGGAACCTGGTCAGCTGGTACTGCTCACCGACCTTACCGAGACCCGCCGACTCCAGGATCAGCTGGCGCGCCATGAACGGCTGTCGTCGCTAGGGCGCATGGTGGCTTCGCTTGCCCACCAGATTCGCACTCCGCTGTCCACCGCGTTGCTATATGCCAGTCACCTCGAGCAGGGGGGGCTGAGCGAACAGCAACAGCAGCGCTTCGCCGGTAGCCTCAAGGCTCGTCTGCACGAACTGGAGCATCAGGTCCGTGACATGCTGATCTTCGCCCGCGGTGATCTGCCGCTGAACGACCGACTGAGTCCGGCTGCGCTGTTGTCGGCGCTGCGTTCGGCCGGCGAGCCACGTCTGCACGGCGCCAGCGTGCGCTGGCAGTGTGACGTGCAGGGGGTGGAGGTGTTGTGCAATCGCGATACGTTGGTCGGAGCATTGCTCAATCTCATCGAAAATGCGTTACAGGCCAGCGTCGGGGCGCCGCGTCTGAAGGTCCACCTGTATCGCCGCGACGAAACGGTGCGGGTGTGCATAAGCGACTGCGGTAAAGGCATCGACGCCGAAACACTGGGCCGGTTGGGCGAGCCGTTTTTCACCACCCGAACCACGGGAACCGGCCTGGGTCTGGCAGTGGCCAAGGCCGTTGCCCGAGCCCATCAAGGTGACCTGCAGTTGCGCTCGCGGCCAGGCCGCGGAACCTGTGCGCTGATGAGCCTGCCGTTGATTCCCGCCACTCACAAACCGGAGTGACCTGTATGGCCGCCACGATACTTCTCGTCGAAGACGATCACGCCCTGCGCGAAGCCCTGGGCATCACGCTGCAGCTTGGGGGCTACGAGTACCGTGCCGTCGATTGCGCCGAAGCGGCCTTGTGTGCGCTGCAGGAAGAGTCATTCGGCCTGGTCATCAGTGACGTGAACATGCCCGGCATGGACGGCCACGAACTGCTCTCGCTGGTTAGGCAACGCTACCCGCAGGTGCCCGTGCTGCTGATGACCGCCTTTGGCGCGGTAACGAGGGCGGTGGATGCGATGCGCCAGGGCGCTGTCGATTATCTGGTCAAGCCGTTCGAGCCAGGCACATTGCTTGAGCTCTTGGGGCGTCATGTGAACGGCATCGCTGCTACCGAGGCAGAAGGGCCGGTGGCGCTCGAGCCGTCCAGCCAGCAGCTGCTGGCTCTTGCCCGGCGGGTGGCGCAAAGTGACTCCACTGTACTGATCTCCGGTGAGTCAGGCACTGGCAAGGAGGTGCTGGCGCGCTATATCCACCAGCAGTCACCGAGGCACGGCAAGCCATTTATCGCCATCAATTGCGCTGCCATTCCGGACAACATGCTCGAAGCAACCCTGTTCGGGCATGAGAAGGGCGCTTTCACCGGCGCGATTGCCAGTCTGCCTGGCAAGTTCGAGCAGGCCGACGGCGGTACTTTACTGCTCGACGAGATATCCGAGATGCCGTTGGGGTTGCAGGCGAAACTGCTACGTGTGCTGCAGGAGCGAGAGGTCGAGCGGGTCGGTGGGCGGAAGCCTATCGCTCTGGATATTCGTGTGCTCGCCACCACCAACCGTGATCTCGCTGGCGAGGTAGCGGCGGGTCGCTTCCGTGAGGACCTCTATTACCGTCTTTCGGTCTTCCCACTGGCGTGGTCGCCGCTGAGGCAGCGCCCGGCCGATATTCTGCCGCTCGCCGAACGCCTGTTGGTCAGCCACGCCAGGAAGATGCGCCAGGCGCCTGCGCGGCTTTCGGCCGAGGCGCAGCGCTGCCTGGTGGCGCACGCGTGGCCGGGCAACGTACGCGAACTGGACAACGCGATACAGCGAGCGTTGATTCTTCAGCAGAGCGGCGTGATCCAGCCGCAGGATCTGTGCCTGGCGGGTGTGGGCGGTGTCACCAGCTTGCCTGTCGCCAGCAGCGCGGCACAACCGTGCGAGGGCGCTGCAGGGGAGGCGGGGGCCTGTTCGGGACTGGGGGATGATCTGCGCCGCCGCGAGTTCCAGTTGATCATCGATACCCTGCGTGCCGAACGTGGACGGCGCAAGGAGACGGCTGATCGCCTGGGCATCAGTGCGCGCACCCTGCGTTACAAGCTGGCGCAGATGCGCGACGCCGGGATGGATGTCGAGGCATCGCTCTACGCGGGCTGAGCGCGCTCCCCTCAACCTCGCTCTGATAAGCTGCCGCCATCCTCATGATGGAGATTTCCAGGTGCACAAAGACTTCTGGCAGGAGCGCTGGGCTCGCAACGAGATTGGTTTCCACCTTGACGATGTTCATCCCGGCATGCGTCGCCACTGGCCGCGACTGGCGTTGCCTGATGGTGCGACGGTGCTGGTGCCGTTGTGCGGCAAGAGTCTGGATCTGGCCTGGCTGGCCGGGCAAGGGTTCAATGTCGTGGGGGTGGAGCTGAGTGAGAAGGCTGTAGACGCTTTTTTTTCCGAGCAGCAGCTCGAAGCTGAAATTTCCCAGCGTGGGCCGTTCAAGGTCTATCGCTCCGATAGCCTGGAGATCCGTTGCGGCGACTTTTTCGCGCTCGGTACGGCCGATGTCCTCGGGTGCCAGGCGGTCTATGATCGCGCCGCCTTGATCGCATTGCCGCACGCGATGCGTCAGCGGTACGCGGCACTGATGTCGAGCATCCTCCCGGCCGGCTGTCAGCAGCTTCTGGTTACGCTGGATTATGACCAGGCAGAGATGGAAGGCCCGCCCTTCGCGGTGGGTACGAGCGAGGTGCGCGACCTGTACGCCGCTGAGTGGGGCGTGGAACTGCTGGAAGCCAAGGAAGTGCTGGAGCGTAATCCGCGGATGCGCGAGCGCGGTCTGACGCGGCTCGAGGAGCACTTCCATTGGCTGCAACGGCGGGTCTGACCCGCCGCTTGTAATGCTGCAGCGATCAGCCGTCGGCCTGTAAGCGGCGGATGAACGTGTCGGCCTCGTCGATGGCGCGCTGCATGTCAGCCATCAGCTGGTCGACGTTGCCCTGCAGCGTGCGGTATTCCCCGTGCAAGGCGCTTATCGCGCGAGCATTGAGGTTGTGCTTGAGAAACAGCACCTGATCGCGCAGAACGCTGAGCACCGGGTCGATGCGTTTCTCCGCCGCTTTCATCCGCTGGATCAGCGTTCGGTATTCGGCGCGGGTGCGGTTGAGTTCTTTGGCGCTGGCGGCTTTCAGGCTGGCGTTGCTGTATTGCTTGAGTTCGCTTTCCCATTCCCTGAACAGCGCGTCGGCCACGTCTTCGACCGCTTCGATGCGGGCGCGGACGTCACGCGCACTCGCTACGCTGGCTTCGTACTCTTCGTTGAGTGCGTCGTAACGCTTCTCCAGATCGCCGCCCTTGACCTCGACGACGCTGCGATAGCGCTCCAAAGCATCCTTGAACTGCTGTTTGGCTTCCTGCTGCGCGTCACGCGACTCCTCCACACGATCGACCAGGATATCGCGCTTATGGATACCGGCCTTCTCCATCGCTGAATAGTAGGCACTCTGACAGCCGCCGAGCGCGAGCAGCGCGAAGCAGGCGAATATGAAACGACGCATGGCGATTCCTTGTATGCGGGTTGAGTCTGCATAGACAAAAGAAAAGGGCGACTTGCGTCGCCCCTGTTGCGTTCAGTGCAATTAGCCGCGCTGGCGCAGCGCTTCGATGCGGTCTTCCAGCGGCGGGTGGGTCATGAACAGCCCGGCGAGGCCATGCTTCAGCGAACCGTTGATGCCGAATGCCTTGAGCGTGTCGGGCATGTGAACCGGCATGCCCTGTTCGGCACGCAGGCGCTGCAGGGCGCCAATCATGGCGCTGGTGCCGGCCAGTTGGGCACCGGCCTCGTCGGCACGGTACTCGCGTTTGCGCGAGAACCACATGACGATAATGCTGGCGAGCAGGCCCAGTACCAGTTCGGCAAAGATCGTCGCGACGAAGTAGCCAATGCCGTGGCCGTCCTCGTTTTTCAGGATCGCCTTGTCGACGAAGTTGCCGAAGATACGTGCGAAGAACATGACGAATGTGTTTACCACACCCTGGATCAGCGCCAGGGTCACCATGTCGCCGTTGGCCACGTGGCCGATCTCGTGGGCAAGCACCGCTTTCACCTCATCCGGCGAGAAGCGCTCGAGCAGCCCCTGGCTGACCGCCACCAGTGCGTCGTTGCGGTTCCAGCCGGTGGCAAAGGCGTTCGCCTCGTAGGCCGGGAAAATGCCGACTTCGGGCATCTTGATGCCGGCGTCGCGCGACAGTTGCTCGACTGTCTGCAGCAGCCACTGCTCGTGACGGGTGCGCGGCTGGCTGATGATTTCCGTACGCGTACTCATCTTCGCCATCCATTTGGAGATGAACAGCGAAATGAGCGAGCCCGCGAAGCCGAAAACCGCACAGAAGACCAGCAGGCTGCCATAGTTCTGGCCGGTATAGCGATCGACCCCGAGCAGCTTCAGGGTGATGCTGGCGATGACCAGTACCGCAAGGTTGGTGGCCAGGAACAAGAAAATGCGCATCATGTTGCGGCAGACTCCAGGGTAGGAATTGAAGAACGATAGGCTATATAAGGTGCGCCCTTGAGCTATTCAACCGGGCGACTATTTCAAGCTATGTCGCTTGCCCATGGAGGCTGGGATGCAGTGGTGCGCCGGACTGGCTTTCGAACATCAATCGGGCCAGCTGAGCGATGCGCTCGCTGTTCGCGCACTTCAATGCCTCGCGAAGCTGATGGGCGAGGCTGGCCTGAATGCGCAGCACGCTGGGAGGGAGGCTGAGGTCGTCGGCGATCTGTCCAGGCACCGCTCGTGACAGGCGCACGAAGGCTTTTTCGGTAAGCACCGCCTGGTCCAGCGCCTGGAAATGAATTGTGCTGTCGTAACGCAGATAGCCCTCCTCGGCGAGCCAGAGCAGGGCACCCAGGCAGCTCTGGTGGCGTTTGGAGGGAAGGCCGAACTCATCCGGCTCTTCCCGGCCGATCAGATCTTCTACATACAGCGAGACCTTGCGTGGGAAGGCCTGATAGAGCATCAGCAGGCCACCCGCTGCGTCCTTGTAGAAATCGTCGATCTGCAAATCCATCGCTTACTGGTGGTAGGTCTTGAGGAAGTTGCCGATGCGGCCAATGGCCTGCTCCAGATCGTCGACGCGGGGCAAGGTGACCACGCGAAAATGATCCGGCCATGGCCAGTTGAATGCAGTGCCTTGAACGATCAGCAGCTTCTCGGAAAGCAGCAGGTCAAGCACGAACTTCTCGTCGTTGTGGATCGGGCAGATCTTCGGGTCAATGCGCGGGAACGCATACAGCGCGCCCATGGGTTTGACGCAGCTGATGCCCGGGATGTCGTTGAGCAACTCCCAGGTACGGTTACGCTGCTCGAGCAGGCGGCCCGGCGGTAATACCAGGTCATTGATGCTCTGGTAGCCGCCCAGTGCAGTCTGAATCGCATGCTGCGACGGTACGTTGGCGCACAGGCGCATGTTGGCGAGGATATCCAGGCCTTCGATGTAGCTCTGCGCCCTGTGCTTCGGCCCGGAAATCGCCACCCAGCCCGAACGGAAGCCGGCAACCCGGTAGGATTTGGACAGCCCGTTGAAGGTCAGGCAGAGCACGTCCGGCGCCAGCGAGGCGGTGGAGATGTGTACGGCGTCGTCGTAGAGGATCTTGTCGTAGATTTCGTCGGAGAACAGAACGAGCTTGTGCTGGCGCGCCAGCTCGACCATGCCTTCGAGCACTTCCTTGGGGTAGACCGCGCCGGTGGGGTTGTTCGGGTTGATCAGCACCAATGCCTTGGTGTTAGACGTGATCTTGGCCTTGATATCGGCCAGGTCCGGCCACCAGTTGGCCTGCTCGTCGCAAAGGTAGTGCACCGGCTTGCCGCCGGCCAGGCTCACCGCAGCGGTCCACAGCGGGTAATCCGGGGCAGGGATCAGCACTTCATCGCCATTGTTCAGCAATGCCTGCATGGACATGACGATCAGCTCGGACACACCGTTGCCGAGGTAGATGTCTTCGATGCCGACGCCTTCAACCTGCTTCTGCTGGTAGTACTGCATGATCGCCTTGCGGGCGCTGAACAGGCCTTTGGAGTCGCTGTAGCCCTGGGCAGTGGGCAGGTTGCGGATCACGTCTTGGAGGATTTCCTCCGGTGCTTCGAAACCGAACGGCGCCGGGTTGCCGATGTTCAGCTTGAGGATGCGATGGCCTTCCTCTTCCAGGCGTTTGGCGTGCTTGAGCACGGGCCCGCGGATGTCGTAACAGACATTGGCAAGCTTGTTCGATTTGCTGACCTGCATGATCCTGAGTGTCCCGAAGTGAAAACGCGCCAGTTCCGGAAATGGCTGGCCGCGCTTGGCATGAACCCGGGCGCCTTGGCAGTCGGAAACCCCGCTGCCAGACTAGGCGTCGAAGAGGGACGCATGATACGTGCGCCCCGACCACCGGAAAAGGTACAGATCGGCCTTTTTTGAGCTGAGGAGTGTATCGATGGACAAGCTGGAAAAACCGCTCGACGTCTGGCGCGAGGAACTCTCCGATGAGCAGTTCCAGATCTGCCGGCTGGGCGCCACCGAGCGTCCCTTCACGGGTAAGTACAACGACACGAAGACACCTGGCATCTACCATTGCGCCTGCTGCGACACGCCACTGTTCGATGCGGATGCTAAGTTCGATTCCGGCTGCGGCTGGCCCAGCTATTTCCAGCCGGTCAGTGATACCGCTATCGCCAGCCTGGATGATTTCAGTCACGGTATGCACCGGATCGAGGTCAGGTGCGCACGCTGCGATGCACACCTCGGTCATGTTTTCCCCGATGGCCCGCAGCCGACCGGGTTGCGCTACTGCATCAATTCCGCCTCTCTCAACCTGAAACCGCGCGAAGCCTGAGCATCGTCGGTTGCAAGGAGCCTCGCATGCACGACCCTTTGCTGGACATTCCCTGCGTCACCATCGAGGGCGAGCAGAAGAGGCTCGCGGATTTCGATGCAAAGGTGCTGTTGGTGGTCAATACGGCCAGTCAGTGTGGTTTTACCCCGCAATACAAGGGGTTGGAAGCGTTGTGGCAGCGTTACGGCGAGCGCGGATTGATCGTGCTCGGATTTCCCTGTAACCAGTTCGGCAAGCAGGAGCCAGACGGCGAGCAGGAAATCGCAGCATTCTGCGAACGCCGCTTCGGCGTTTCCTTTCCCCTTTTTGCCAAAGTCGAGGTGAACGGTGGGGATGCTCATCCGCTCTTCATTGAATTGAAAAAGCGCGCACCTGGGCTGCTGGGTAGCAAGGCGATCAAGTGGAATTTCACCAAGTTTCTCATCTCTGACCAGGGTAGAGCGGTGAGACGTTTTTCCTCTCGCACCACGCCGGAGGCAATGGCCGCGGAAATCGAAACATTGCTTTGACTGCTGCTTGAGTGAGGTTGCGTTTCGCCTGCCTGATTGCCTGATTGCCTGATTGTCTGTTGTCGGGTCCGGTCCAGCCGGGCCTTTTCGTCTCTGGAGTCATCATGGATGTCGAGTTGAAAGCCTTCCTGCAGCGTGCCGAGGGACTGCTGGTGCGTATCGAGCCGCTGCTACCTGCCCAGCCACCGGTCATCGATTGGGATCGTACCTTTGCGGCGCGCTGGCAGCGTGATGCTCGCAGCGGCTTTCTGGCACCGCTGGAAGTCAGTCTGGATCTGAGTCTGGCTGATTTGATCGGCATTGATCGCCAGCGCGATCTGCTGTCCGCCAACACGCGGCAGTTCGTCGATGGATTGCCGGCCAACCACGTGCTGTTGTGGGGCGCCCGTGGCACCGGCAAGTCGTCGCTGATTCGCGCGTTGCTGGCCGAATACGCCGCGGACGGGCTGCGTCTGATCGAAATCGAGCGTGACCACCTGGCGGACCTGCCACGCGTTGTCGAACTGTTGGCCGGGTTACGACAGGCGTTCGTCCTGTTCTGTGACGATCTCTCGTTCGAGGCGGGAGAGGGCGACTATCGCGTGCTCAAGAGTGTGCTGGATGGCTCGCTGGAGCGCGCGCCGGAGAACGTGCTGTTGTACGCCACGTCCAATCGCCGGCACCTGGTCCCGGAACGTCAGAGTGACAACGAGAACTGGCAGATGGTCGACGGCGAACTGCACCCGAACGAAGCGGTGGAAGACAAGATCGCGTTGTCCGATCGCTTCGGTTTGTGGCTGTCGTTCTACCCCTTCACCCAGCAGCACTACCTCAGTGTGGTACGCCACTGGATCGATTCGTTGGCGCGGCGGGCCAGCCTCGATTGGGCGTGGAGCGAAGCCCTGGAGAAGGATGCGATTCGTTGGGCGACCGGGCGCGGCAACCGCAACGGTCGCTGCGCCTACCAGTACGCTCGGCAGTGGGTGGGTAAGCGTCTGCTCGAAGCGCGAGGCTGACGTATCTGCTGAGATAACGCGTCAAGGCGGCCTGCTGCGTGACCTCACCGTGGGCGTGATCGGAACTCAGGCGGTAGCAGCCTTGCCCATTTCCTTGAGCTTGGCGTTCATGCGCTGCTCGTCCGGCAGGATGCCCGCGACCGATGGCAATGCGAGCATGCGTGCATGATGTGCTGCGAGGTCGGGCCAGCGCTGCGCGTCGAGCTGTTCGCCACCGTGCGCCAGGTTGATCAGTTGGCAGGCGACGGCGATGTCCGCCATCGACAGTTGGTTGCCGACGAGGAACTCCCGCCGGGCGAGTTGCTGCTCAAGGTAATCGAAATGCGGCGGTAGCTTCTGCTTCAGCGCGGCCTGCACCGCCTCTTCATTGCAGGCTTGACCGGCGGTCGGCTTGAGAATTCGGTTGCGGAAAACGGTAAAGGTGGTCAGTGGCGCCAGCTCGTAGTCCGCGTACTTTTCCAGCCAGCGGACCCGCCCGCGTTCCTGCGCGTTACCAGCGTAAAGGGCCGGCGTATCGGGATAGGCCTCCTCGAGGTACTGGCAGATCACGCTGGAGTCGGCGAGTGTGCAGTCGCCGTCCTTGAGTGCCGGGATGCGTCCCAGTGGATTGAGGGCCAGATACCATTGCGGAGGCGTGAAGGGCATGACCGTCTCTAGCTGATACTCGAGGCCCTTCTGCCTGAGGCACAGGCGCACCTTGCGCACGAACGGGGAGAGGGGAACGCCATACACGGTCAAGGTCATGGGATTTCTCCGTAGCAGATCAGGGCTGATGAGCGATCAATAGACGTTGTTTTTCTTCCAGAGATCTTCGTCATCGAACGCCTTCATGCCTTCGGCGAGCTCGTTGGGCTCGTCTGTCTTGGGCACCTCGTTCTTCAACACCAGAGCGTCGGCATGTGCGAGGAGGGCTTCCAGCTGTTTGAGCTGGCTCTGATAAGGCGCCGGTGCAGGTTGGCGGCGAATATGCTGAATGCCTCGTTCGAACGCCAGGCGTGCGCGTTGCGGCTGGTTCTGTTGCAGCGCAAGTTTTCCCAAGCCGGTGAAGAATTCGATGTGCAGGATAGCCAGCATGCGTTGGATGTCTTGCACCCAGCGTTTGGCTTCGGCCTTATCGATCAGGCCGTCCTTGGTGGCGCGAACGATCTGGGCGTGGAGATCCTCGAGCATGAAGCGACTTTCCTTGGCCTGTGCTTCCGTCACGATCTGCCGCGGAGCATTGCGCATCTCGATCGCTTCGCCCTTGGCCAGCTCGGCCTGCAGCGCCTGCATTCGCGCGCTCAGTTTGTCATTGCCCTTGTCCACCGGCCGCAAGCGTTCGCTCAGCGCAAGTTCGAGGCGGGTCAGCAATAGCTTGAGCGCGGGTGTCATCATCTGTCCCGGGAGTCCTTCGGACAGGTCCGCGCAGCGGCGGCAGCGGTCAGTGAGGTCAGCCCGTTTGCGGGCCTTTTCCAGATTGCCTTTTTCGACAATCTGAATGGTGTAGACGATGCCGACCAGCAGGAACACACCGACCAGGATCAACGCAGTGATCATTAATGGAGACACTTGACTGCACCTCTCGAGCCGCTGGTTTTTCGCTTGAGTGTAGTGGCTTGATGATGTGGCCGATAGCTCTGCGTGCTGCCCGGATATGGCCTTCAAATTTTTTTTAAAACTATGCTTGACGACTCCCGAGGGCCTCCATAGAATGCGCGCCACTTGCAGCGTGAAGCACCAAACAGAGCGCGGCAAGCCGGAATGAAGCTTGTGGTTTCCGGGCAACGTCCCCTTCGTCTAGTGGCCTAGGACACCGCCCTTTCACGGCGGTAACAGGGGTTCGAGTCCCCTAGGGGACGCCATATTTGTTGTAGACAACGCGGGAATAGCTCAGTTGGTAGAGCACGACCTTGCCAAGGTCGGGGTCGCGAGTTCGAGTCTCGTTTCCCGCTCCAAATTCTCTTCGGTGACCTTTTCAAGGTGATCGAAGAAAGAAAAAAGCGACCTCAGGGTCGCTTTTTTCGTTTCAGTCGATCCCTTTCAGATCTCAGCTCTTGCTGATCTTTATGCCCAGCGCCTGCGTGGCTTGCCATGCGCTGGCGCCGTCCGCTACCTCAGGCCAGCCTACTGCATCGCGCGGCGGGCTGCCGGAGGAGGCTCAAGGTGGTGGGCGTCCCCTCAGGTGTATTTGGTGAAGATGCTGCGCACCCGCTCCAGGGTCTCGCCTGTATCTTGCGTCTGGTCGTGCAGCGCCTCTTCGATCAGGCAGGTCAGCATCAGTCGGTAGGCTTTGTCCAGCGCGCTACGAGCAGCGGAAAACTGCTGAGCGATGGCTTCGCAATCTTCGCCTCGCTTGATCATTGCCTGGATGCCGCGCACCTGCCCCTCGACTCTCGCTAAACGTTTCAGCATGGCCTGCTGCTGGGCCTGCATCTCTGCGGATTCCACGGGGAGGGTCTGGTCATTCATGCGGCTACCTCGACATGACTGGATGGAGAGCCTGAAGATTCCGATTAGGGTCGCGGCTCATATACGGGTAGGGGCATGCTAGCGACGCCGCCGCTGGCGGCCAACTTCTTTCGGTCAGGGCTTGCCAAGCAATATATAAAAAAATATATTGTCATTATCTTAAATGTTTGATCGCTGACCTATGACTGCCGATCTGGATATCGAGCAACTGCGCGCCAATGCGGCGTCCGCGGGGGCTTTGCTGAAGGCTTTGGCCAACCCTGACCGCCTTTTGCTGCTTTGCCAGCTGTCGCTGGGCGAGCGCAATGTTTCCGAGCTGGAACAGCTGCTGGGCATTCAGCAGCCGACGCTGTCGCAGCAGCTCGCCGTATTGCGCCGGGAGGGGCTTGTTGCAACGCGCCGCGAAGGTAAGCAGGTCTACTACCGGATCAGCAGCGCTGAAGCATTGGCGGTGATCACGACGCTTTATCAGCTGTTCTGCGAAGGGGGCAAGCAATGACCATCGACTGGATCAACTTCACACCTTGGGCGGCGTTGGCTGGTGGTGTCCTCATCGGTGCCGCGGCCAGCTTGTTCGTCCTGCTCAATGGCCGAATCGCCGGGATCAGCGGGCTGCTTGCCAGCCTGCTGGAAACGGGGGGCGAGGGGCGAAGCGAAAAACTGTTGTTTCTGCTCGGCATCCTGCTCGCGCCGCTCCTGTGGATGCTGTTTGCCACCCTGCCAGCGATGGAGTTTCAGTCCGGCTGGATCGGTTTGCTGGTGGCCGGGATGTTGGTCGGCGTCGGTACTCGCTACGGCTCCGGTTGCACCAGTGGGCATGGGGTCTGCGGGATCTCGCGACTGTCACCGCGCTCCATCGTGGCGACCGTGGCATTCATGGTCGCCGGCTTCGCCACGGTCTATGTACTACGTCATCTGCTGGGAGGCTGAGCATGCGCAAGTTGACTTCATTTGCTGCTGGTCTGCTATTCGGGCTGGGGCTGTTGCTTTCCGGAATGGCCAACCCGGCCAAGGTCATCGGTTTCCTTGATCTGGCGGGCGCCTGGGATCCCTCGTTGGCGCTGGTGATGGTCGGTGCCATCGCTACGGCGCTGGTGCCTTTCACCTGGGCGAGGAAACACGAGCGCTCTTTGCTCGATGCGCCGATGCAGCTGCCAACCAAGCGCGAGCTGGATGGCAGGCTGATCGGTGGCAGTCTGCTGTTCGGTGTGGGCTGGGGAATCGCTGGCATCTGTCCGGGCCCGGCCATCGCCATGCTGCTCGGTGGGCACTGGCAGGTCGTGCTTTTCGTTCTCGCCATGCTTGGCGGAATGCTGTTGTTCTCCGCGCTGGAACGCCGGCGCGCTTGCTGACCGGGAGGTCTTTATGAAAGTCAACGTTGGAACCATTGATCGGGCACTGCGCATCGTTGTCGGCTTGGTGCTTATCGGTCTGAGCCTGGGCGGCGTGATCGGTGCATGGGGCTGGATCGGTCTGTTGCCGCTGGCGACTGGCATCTTCCGTTTCTGCCCAGCGTATACGCTGCTCGGTATCAAGACTTGCAAGGCGTGCGATTCCAAGTCCTGAGAGTCTGCGAAGCTCCACAGCAAAAAGGCCGACATCGATGTCGGCCTTTTTTTGTCTGCGCGCTGCGATCCGGCTATTCGAAACTGGGCAGGCTCGGCTTCACAACGGGCTTGTTCGCGCCGATCCAGGCGTCGAACCCGCCGGCGATCGACTGGACATGCAGGTAGCCCATGTCCTGCAGCGCTGCTGCGGACAGTGCGGCGCGACCGCTGGTCTTGCAATAGAGCACGATGTTCATGTCGCGCGCGGCGAGTTCCGGTGTGCCGCTGAGCTTGAACTCCAGCAGCCCCCGCGGAATGTTGAGGGCGCCGGCGATATGGCCCTCACGAAACTCATCCGCCTCGCGCACGTCGATCAGCACGTCCGCTGCCTGGATCGCGGCGTCGGCATCCGCGACTGCGACTTCCTGTACGTGGGCCCGGGCCAGTTCGACGAGGTCATGTGCGTTCTTCATCCTGCGTTCTCCTTGATGTTGCCAAAACATTCACGCTGCCGTTCACGGGCATGGTGGGTGGTGTCCGGGTCCAGTGCGAGCAGCGCTTCGTACTGGCTGATGAAAACCTGACCGCCCAAATGAGCGAGGAAATCAGTGTTCCGTAATCGGTCCATGACCGGCCCCTTGACCTCGGAAAGATGGAGCTGGATGCCTGCGGTGTGCAAGCGGGCCGTGATGGCCTCAAGACTCTCCAGGGCGCTGGCGTCGATCAGGTTCACGCCTGGACACATCAGCACCAGGTGCTCGGCCTGCGGATAGCGCCCGATCAGCTCGGCGACGCGGTCTTCGAGGAAGCGCGCATTGGGGAAATACAGGCTCTCGTCGACGCGCACTGAGAGCACCCTCGGGCTCTGTATTACGGCGAAGCGCTCGATGTTGCGAAAATGCTCGCTACCCGGCAGCTGGCCGACCACGGCAATATGCGGCTGGCTGGTGCGCCAGAGGAACAGCAGCAGCGATAGGCCGACACCGAGCAGGATGCCGCTTTCCACGCCGATCAGCAGCACACCGAGCATGGTGGCAGCCATGGCCGCGGCGTCCTGTCGGGAGTAGCGCCAGGTGCGACGCAGGGCGGAGAGGTCCACCAGGCTGAGCACAGCGACAATGATCGTCGCGGCCAGTACCGCGTGTGGCAGATTGCGGAACAGTGGCGTGAACAGCAGCACGGTGAGGCCGATGCCCACTGCGGTCAGCGCACCAGCCAGCGGCGTCTGTGCGCCAGCATCGAAGTTGACCACCGAGCGGGCGAAGCCGCCGGTTACCGGAAAGCCACCACTGAGGGCCGCGGCGACATTGGCGCCGCCAAGCGCGACCAGTTCCTGGTTAGGCTCGATGCGTTCGCGGCGCTTGGCCGCCAGGGTCTGCGCCACGGAAACCGACTCGACGAAGCCGACCAGGCTGATCAGCACCGCTGCAGGCAACAGTTGCAGTGCTAGCGTCATATCCAGCGTCGGCAGCCTCATGCTGGGTAGGCCGCCAGGCACCGCACCGACTACCCGCACGCCGGCATCGGCGAGCTGAAAGACGCTGACCGCCGCTATCGCCAGCAGCAAGGCGGCGACCGGCCCGATCTTGCTCAGTGTGCCGGCGATATGCGGACTCATACCCAAACGCTGCAGCCAAGTGGAGAGGCGGCTGCGCACCAGGTAGAGAAATAGCAGGCTCGTCGTGCCGACGATGAACGTCGGCAGATGCATTTGCGACAGTGTTCCGAGCAGGCCCCAAATCAGCTCCACGGCGTTTTCACCTCCGGTTGAGATGCCGAGGATGTGCTTGAGCTGGCCGAGAGCGATGAGGATGCCCGAAGCGCTGATGAAGCCGGAAATCACCGGATGGCTGAGGAAATTCGCCAGAAAGCCCAGGCGCAGCATGGCCATGAGCAGCAGCACCGCGCCGGAGAGCAGCGCCAGCAGCATGGCCGCGCTCGCATATTCCGCGCTACCCGGGGCGAACAACGGTCCCAAGACGGCCGCAGTCATCAGCGATACCACTGCCACCGGGCCGACTGCCAGGGTGCGACTGGTGCCGAACAGGGTATAGGCGATCAGCGGCAGCATGCTGGCGTACAGGCCGGTCACTGGCGGCAGGCCGGCGAGCATGGCGTAGGCGAGGCTCTGTGGGATCAGCATCAGCGTTACGATCAGCGCGGCCAGGCTGTCCTTGGCCGCGGCCGCGCGATCATAGTGCCTGACCCACTCCAATATGGGCATGTAGCGAGCCAAGCGCTGCTTCATCCCTTCTTCTCCTGGGTGAAGTCGCAAGCGTCGGGTGCCTCGGCCGGGCGCGGTTCGAAGTCCAGATGCTTCGGCTCGGCCAGCCATTCATGGCCCTTGAGCATCATCTCGAAGTAGATCGACGGCATCCATTGGGTCTTCAGCTTCCAGGCCAGGCGGCGCGGCACTTTCGGGTCGAGCGGGAACGTCGGCAGCAGCTTTCCGCCATAGCCGAACTCGGCGAGGATCACCTTGCCGTGCTCGACGGTCAGCGGGCAGGAGCCGTAACCATCGTAGATCGCCCGCGGGCCGCTGCCCTTGAGCACACTCAGCACGTTTTCGGCGACCACCGGTGCCTGTTTGCGCACCGCTGCTGCGGTCTTGGCGTTGGGCGCGGAACACACATCGCCGAGGCTGAAGACGTTGCCGAAGCGCGGATGCCGAAGCGTCTCGTGCTCGGCCTCGAACCAGCCGTCGGCGTTGGCCAGGGCGCTGTGGCGAATGAAGTCCGGTGCGTGCTGCGGTGGCACCATGTGCAGCAGATCGAACTCACGCTCCACCGTGGTACTTTGCCCGGCGCTGTCGGTCACCTTGAACCAGGCCTTGCGCGCCGGTCCGTCGACAGCCACCAGATTGTGGTTGAAGTTCAGCCGCGCGCCGTAGCGCTCGACGTACTGCATCAGCGCGGGCACGAAGTCTGCGACGCCGAACAGCACCGCGCCAGCCGAACAGAAGTCGACCTCGATATCCTTCAGCACGCCTTGCTGGCGCCAGTGATCGCAGGACAGGTACATCGCCTTCTGCGGTGCGCCGGCGCACTTGATCGGCATGGGTGGCTGGGTGAATAGCGCCTTGCCGCCGCGCAGGTTCTGCACCAGTTGCCAGGTGTAGGGCGCCAGTTCGAAGGCGTAATTCGAGGTCACGCCGAACTTGCCGAGGCTGTCGCGGGCGCCTTCGATGGCGTCCCAGTCGAGGCTCAGGCCCGGGCAGACCACCAGCGCCCGATAGCCGATGCGGCTGCCGTCTTCGAGCACCACTTGCTGGTGCTCCGGCTCGAAGGCTTCGGCAGCCGCGCGGATCCATTGCGCCTTGGACGGAATGCAGCGACTCATTGCGCGCTCGGTGGCGGCGCGGTCGAACACGCCGGCGCCTACCAGCGTCCAGCCGGGCTGATAGTAGTGCTGTTCACGGGGTTCGATGATTGCGACGCGCAGTTCGGGGTCGCGCTTGAGCAAACTGGCTGTCACGGCGCAGCCGGCCGCGCCGCCGCCAATCACCAGGACGTCGTAGCGCGGCGTGACGGCGAATTTCGAAGCGCCCGGCAGCGGCAGATCGGTTGTCGACTGCCAGTAACCCTGCATGCGTGGCAGCAGGCCGCTGAGGTCGTAACTGGCTTGCTGGGCTGTCTGCAGCAACACCTGCGGGTCGAGGTGATGGGCCTCGGCCAGTGCCCAGAGCGAGGCCGAGCGTGTCCCGGTGCGACAGAACGCCAGTGCTGGCCCCTTGATCCGCGCCAGTAGCGCTCGGAAGGCCGCGACGTCGGCATCAGTGATCTGCCCGGATACGACCGGTAGATGGTGATACTCAAGGCCGGACGCCTCGGCGGCGGTGCGCATGGCCTCGCTGGACGGCTGGCCTTCGCCCTCGTTGTCTGGGCGGTTGTTGATGACGCAGCGAAATCCGCTGCCGGCGAGCAGCGCCATGTCCGCCGGTTGCAACTGGGCAGCGACGGAGATGAAAGGGGTCAGTCGTTTTATTGTTTGCATGTCGACGTCCTCCACGCTTGGGGCTACAGCACGTCCAGGGGGATCTTCAGGTAGCGCGTGCCGTTGCTTTCCGGCTCGGGCAGCTCGCCGCCGCGCATGTTGATCTGCACAGAGGGCAGGATCAGCGTCGGCATGCCCAGCGTGGCATCCCGTGCCGTGCGCATGGCGACGAACTGGTCCTCGCTGATGCCGGCGTGCACGTGCACGTTGTGTTCGCGTTCGGCGGCGATGGTCGTTTCATAGAGGAACTCTTCACGGCCGGGCGCCTTGTAGTCGTGGCACATGAATACCCGTGTGTCGCCCGGCAGGGCGAACAGCTTCTGGATCGACTGGTACAGCGTGCGCGCGTCGCCGCCTGGGAAATCGCAACGGGCAGTGCCGTAATCGGGCATGAACAGCGTGTCGCCGACGAACGCCGCATCACCGATGACATAGGTCATGCAGGCCGGGGTGTGTCCCGGGGTATGGATGGCGCGCGCCTGGATGTTGCCGACCTGGAAGGTATCGCCATCGTGGAACAGGTGGTCGAACTGGCGGCCATCGGTCGCAAAGCCAGTACCGGCGTTGAACAGCTTGCCGAAGGTGTCCTGCACCACGGTGATGCGATCACCGATCGCCAGCTGACCACCTAGTTGCTGCCTGAGGTACGGCGCGGCGCTCAGATGGTCGGCGTGCACGTGGGTTTCCAGCAGCCACTGCACCTTGAGGTCCTGCTCGCGTACATAGTCGACCAGACGCTGGGCGGTAGCATGGGAGGTACGGCCGGATGCCGGATCGTAGTCCAGCACCGAATCGATCACCGCGCATTGGCGTGTCTGCGGATCGCTGACCACGTAGCTGTAGGTGAAAGTCGCGGGATCGAAGAAGGGTTCGATATGGGCATTCATGGACGCGCTCCTCTCCAAGATTAATACCGGTAGGGGTATGTATGTGGAGTGATGTTAGCCCTGATTTAGGTTATATGCTTAGACTTAATAGTTATTAGCTGGTGACGGGACATTCGCCGCGACCCGCTATGGAAGGGGCGCAGCGGCTGTCGGGTCAGCGACTGGGCGGATTGGCAGCGTCACTGACGATATGGCCATCGACCAGCTGTATGGTCCGCCCGCAATCGGCCGCAAGCCGTGGATCATGGGTCACCACCAGTATTGCGCAGCCGAACTGGGCATTGATGCGATGAAATAGCTCGAACACGCTTTGCGCGGTGCGGGTATCGAGATTGCCGGTCGGCTCGTCGGCCAGCAACAGAGGCGGGCGGGTCACCAGCGCCCGGGCGATGGCAACTCGTTGCTGCTGGCCGCCGGAGATCTGCGTCGGCTTCTTGCCGGCGAACTGCGCCAGTCCGACTTCGTCGAGCAGGCCGCGAGCCAGGTCGATATCCGCGTGTGACGGCTTGCCGTGGCGAATCATCAGCGGCATCAGCACGTTCTCCAGCACGCTGAACGCCGAGATCAGGTGGTGAAACTGGAACACGAAACCGATTGCCTGGTTGCGCAGGTGCGTGCGCGCTTCGTCGTTGCTGTCGCGTGTCGCCTGGCCGAGCACGTACAGCTCGCCGGAGCTGGGCGTATCGAGCAGGCCGATCAGGTTCAGCAGCGTGCTCTTACCTGAGCCGGACGGGCCGATCAGCGCGGCCAGCTCACCACGGCTCAGACGCAGGTCGATACCGTGCAACACCTCGGTTTCCAGTGGTGTGCCTATGTTGAAGGCCTTGCGTACCTGTTCCAGGCGCAGGACCTCATTGGCCGGGCTGGCTGGCAGGGTTTCAGACATATCGAATCGCCACCGCAGGGTCGTAGCGCGCCGCACGCCGCGCCGGCATCGCCGCCGCCAGCACGCCGGTGATTGTCGCTACCAGCATGGCCAGCGGCACCAGCGTCGGATCGACCGGAATGGTGAACAGTCGCGGGCCAAACAGATTGAAAACCTGCACCAGGCCCCAGCCGACGCCTCCGCCGCAGGCCGAACCGAGCAGCCCGAGCAGCCCGCCCTGCAGCAGGAACACGCGCAGGATCTGCCCGCGCGGGCTGCCCATGGCGCGCAGGATGCCGATCTCGCGGGTGCGCTGGACGACGCTCACGGCGAGCACGCTGGCGATGCCAAAGGCCACGGAGATACCGACGAATACACGGATCATTTCCGTGGTCATGCTCTGCGAGGCGAGCGCGTTGAGCAGTTGCCCATTGGTTTCCATCCAGCTTTCGGCGCGCAGCCCGGTGAGGCGCGCGAGGCGCTCGGCGACCTGATCGGCCTCGAAGATCTCGGCGACCGTGGTATCGATCACCGTGACGCCGCCGGGCAGGTCGAGCAGTGTCTGCGCCTGTTTCAGGTCCAGGTACACGTAGCGCGCATCCAGCTCGCGCACGCCCAGCTCGAAGATGCCGGCGATATCGACGACCGCCTCGCGGCCTTCGCCGGCGTCCAAACGCAGCTTGTCGCCGATGCCCAGGCCGAGGTCGCGTGCCAGTTCCTTGCCGATAACCGCGTGGCCGGCGCCCACGGTGAACTGCCCGGCGATCAGGTCGTCTGCCAGCGGGATGATGCGCTGATAGCGCGGCGGGTCGATGCCGAGCAGCGCCACCGAGGCGCGGGCCACGCCGCGTCGGGCGATGGCCGGGCCGCTGATCACCGGCGACACCGCGAGGATCTGTGTGTCCTGGTCGAGCACGTCGCGTACGTCCTGCCAGTTGATGATCGAGCGCAGGCGCTGCGCCCGCGGGCTCTCCAGCACCAGCGACCAGCTATGGTCATCGGCGGGCAGAATGCGGTTGACCTCGTCCGGCGGCAGGATGCGGATATGCGCCTGGGTGCCCAGGGTGCGCTCGACCACATTGGCCTGCAGGCCGGTGATCAGCGCGGTGATGAACACGATCACCGCCGAGCCGACGGCGATACCGAACATGATCAGCAACGTCTGCATGCGGTTGTCCAACAAGAAGCGCAGGGCGATCTTCCATTCGGTCCACAGCGAGTCGGCCAGGTGCATGCAGTCAGTCCTGAATGCCGGTTGGAATCGCTTGCTCACGCACGCGTACGCGCTGGCCTTCCTCGGCGTCGCCGATCAGCACCAGATCACCAGCGGCCAGCCCTTCGCTCACTTCGCTCAGCGCCGTGCCCAGCATTCCCAGACGCACGCTGACCCGCTCGACCACGCCATTATTGACGCGCAATACCTGGGCGCGTGTTCCGTCGCGGGCGCGCAGCGCATCGTTGGGCAATACCAGGGCTTGCTCGCGTCGGCCGGTCTCGATGTTCACCGAGACGGTCATGCCCTGACGCAGGAAGTCGGCTGGCTCCAGCAGGTCGAGATGGACATCGATGGTCCCACGGGCGGTATCGACGCCCGGCGCGATGAAGCTGACGCGTGCCGGCAGCACGCGATCCGGGTAGGCATCGGCGATGATCCTGGCGGCCTGGCCCAGTTCAATCGGGGCCAGATTCTTTTCGTCCAGAGGCAGCAGGATTTCGCTACTGCCGGAGCGGGCGATCGTCAGCAGGGTGCGGCCGGGCTGTACCAGGTCGCCGGGTTCGACTTCGCGCGTCTGCACGATGCCGTCGACCTGGGCGTGGATGCGGGCTTTCGCCAGGTTCGCGCGCGCCGCTTCCAGGCGCTGACGCAGGACCTGTTCCTCGCTGCCGCCTTCGCCCACGGCCGCGGCGGCGAAGCGGGCGCGATCACGGACCACACGCGCAGTCAGCGTTGCGCGGCGAGCCTGCTCAAGCGCCTCGGAGGCCAGGAGCTTGCGTTCGAACAGTGTCTCCCGGCGCTGGAGTTCGCGATCGGCCTGTTCGAGGTTGTTCTGTGCCTCGCGCAGGGTGGCCTGTGCCTGAGGGCGGCTGGAATCGATCAGCTGCCGCAGGGCCGCTTCCGCCTCGCGCAGGCGGGCGCGCTGCTCGTCGTCGCGCAGCTCCAGCAACAGATCGCCAGCCTTTACCGCATCGCCCTCGCGCACATGGCGCACGGCGACAACGCCGGTGATTTCGCTGCCGACCTGCGCCAGCGACTGGCTGTCCACCTCGCCGCTGGCGACCACGCGTTGCACCAGTGGGCGTGTTTCCAGGCGATAGCCGTTCAGTTCCGGCCCTTGAAGCTGGCGCCAGATCATCCAGCCGGCCAGCAGCAGGACCGGGATGATCAGCAAAAGCGCGCGACGAATGGTTTTTGCAGCGGGCACGACGGACCACTCCTTAATGCGGCCCCTCCGGGCCATCGAACCCGCCAAGCTTACGGTCATACCCATGGGGGTACAACGCGGGCGTTGCGCGCAGGTCGGGCGATGGTCTGCGGCTATCGTGACCATAGGCTCTGGAGCAGGCGTGGCGGAGTACACTGGCCGCCCGCATCGAGGATTCTGAAATCATGGCGTCCACCGTTCAAAGCCCGGCGGCCACTCTGCGCGCTGCCTGGCTCGCACAGGCGCAAGCCAACCCCTGGATCACCTTCGGTCTTGCGGCAACTGCAGTGGCGGTGCTGTTACTGCTAGTGGCGGGTACCGCCAACGCTTTGCAGAGCAGCGAGGCGGGCAACGTTCGCTACGCGCTGTTGGGCGGCAGCGCCGGTTTCGTAGCGACGGCGGTCGGCGCGTTTCTGGCGATCGGCCTGCGTGACATTTCTACTCGCACCCAGGACAGCATGCTTGGCTTTGCCGCCGGCATGATGCTCGCTGCGAGCGCTTTCTCCCTGATCCTTCCGGGGCTGGAAGCGGGGCGTGAATTGTTCGGTAACGGCCCGGCTGCGGCGCTGACGGTGGTGGTCGGCCTGGGTCTTGGCGTGTTGCTCATGCTCGGTCTGGATTACTTCACGCCGCACGAGCATGAAAGCACTGGCCCCTGTGGTCCCGAGTGCGAACGCCTGAACAGGGTCTGGCTGTTTGTGCTCGCCATTGCGCTGCACAACATTCCCGAAGGCATGGCCATCGGTGTGAGCTTCGCCAATGGCGACCTGAGCGTTGGCCTGCCGCTGACCACGGCGATCTCCATTCAGGACATTCCCGAGGGCCTGGCCGTCGCGCTGGCGTTGCGCACCACCGGGTTGTCGGCGCTGGGTTCGGTGCTGGTCGCCGCGGCATCCGGGCTGATGGAGCCGATCGGCGCGCTGGTGGGTATCGGCATGTCCAGCGGCTTCGCCATCGCCTATCCCATCAGCCTCGGCCTGGCCGCGGGGGCAATGATCTTCGTGGTATCCCACGAGGTGATCCCGGAAACCCACCGCAACGGCCATCAGACGCCCGCCACGCTGGGCCTCATGGTGGGCTTCGCGGTGATGATGTTCCTCGATACCGCGCTGGGCTGACGCGTCAGGGCTTGTCCGCCTCGGTCTGCATGATCAGCTCGACGCGGCGGTTGCTGGCGCGACCCTGTTCGTCGCCGTTGTCGGCGAGCGGTCGCGTGTCGGCGTAGCCGGTTGCGCTCAGCCGCGTCGATTCGATGCCGGCCAGCTGCAGGTAGCGCACCACGCTGCTGGCGCGGCTGGCGGAAAGCTCCCAGTTGGACGGAAAGCGCTCAGTCTGGATGGGCAGATTGTCGGTATGGCCCTCGACGATGATCCGATGACCGCCTGCGGCGAGGGTCGGGACCAATCGGTCGATCACATCCAGCCCGGCGTCTTCCAGCTCCGCCCGCCCTGAGCCGAACAGAATTTCGCTGCTGATTCGAAAGCTGATGCTGCCATCGTTGACGATGACCTCGATGTCGTCGCCCAGCGCCAGATCGGGCTTCGCTTCGCTCGTGTCGTCCTGCTGCGTATCAGCCGCCGGCGCCGGTAGCGGCACGATCGATGGTATGGGTGAAGCGCTTGGCTGCAGTGCTACCAGCTGATCGCCAGCCGCCTGCTGTGTGGCTTCTACCATCGCGGGCTCGCTCTGCTGGCCTTCGCCCTTGCCGGCCAGCGCCAGCATGATCACCAGCATCACCAACAGCAGGGTGAGCATGTCCAGGTAGGTGATCAGCCAGGCTTCCTGCTCTTCCTCTCGCTGCGGCTCGATATGCCAGCGGGAGAAGCGGCTGCCCTGCGATGCCTGGCCGTTCACGTGCGTTCGTCCTGCGGCGCGCTGCGCGGTGCGGCGGGGCTGCCGTCGCGAATTTCGTCGTCGTGGTGGGCGATGAACGACTTGAGCGTTTCGCGCATGTAGGCCGGGCTGCGGCGATTGCACATCATCGAGATGCCCTGCATCACCAGATTCATCAGCGCCACGCGTTGCTCGGTACGCCGTTCGAGCTTCACGGCCACTGGTTTGAGGATCAGGTTGGCCAGCAGCACGCCGTAGAAGGTCGTCATCAGCGCGACCGCGAGGCTGCGGCCGATCAGGTCCATATTGCCGCTACCGAGCATGAACATCAGGTTGATCAGTCCGACCAGCGTGCCGATCATGCCGAACGCCGGCGCATAATTGGACATCGCCCGGAACAGCTGTGCCTCGGCATTCTCCCGGGCGCGCAGTCGTGCGATACGCCATTGCAGAAGTTCCAGGATGTCTTCTTCCGGGGTGTTGTCGATCACCAGCTGCACGCCGGTGCGCAGAAAGGGATTGCTGACCTGCTCGACCGCTTTTTCCACCGCAGGTAGATCACCGCTGATCCACAGTCGCGAGATCTGCACCAGCTCATCGAGATCCTGCCGGGTGTACAGGCGCTCGTTGCGCATCACGGTCCAGATCAGCCCGAACACTCGGGTGACTTCGCGCAACGGATAGCTGATAAAGGTCGCCGCCAGGGTGCCGACCAGTACGATGCCGAGGCTTGGCAGGTCGATGAACAGCGCGGGTTCTTTGGCGGCGAAGAGCATGACGACGGCGAGCAGTCCGATGCTCGCGACGATGCCGATCAGGGTGGAGGGATTCATCGGAACTCCGCTGAAGGGGGCCAGTGCAGAAAGCGCGCGATCATAGCAGCTGGCCTTGCGCGTACGGCTGACCTGGGTCAGATCAGCCGCTGGCAGTCGCTCTACAGATTCTCAAGCAGCCGGCGCGCCGCTTCCTGGCCGCTAAGCCAGGCGCCTTCCACTCGGCCGGACAGGCACCAGTCGCCGCAGGCGTAAAGACCCAACCCGGCGTCGGCCAGGGCATTCCATTCGTGGGCCTGGGCCGGGCGGGCATACAGCCAGCGATGGGCCAAGGTGAACTCCGGGGCCGGCACCACACAATCGATCAGCTCGGCGAATGCGCCATGCATGCGCTCGATCACCGCCTCCTTGGGCAGGTCGAGGTGCTGTCGGCTCCAGCTGCTGGTGCCGTGCAGAACCCAGGTATCCAGCTCGCCGTTGCGGCCGGGCTTACTGCGGTTGCGAGCAATCCAGTCCAGCGCATCGTCGCGAACGAAGCAGCCTTCCAGCATGGTGTTCAACGGAGTCGCGAAGCCCAGCGCGACCGCCCAGGTGGGCTCCATGGCTACGCTGGCGGCGACGGCGGCGAGCTTGGGCGCGCTGGAGAGCAGCGCAGCCGCCTGCGGCGCCGGCACGGCAATCACCACCTGGCTGAATGGTCCGTGGCTTACGCCTGTGGCATCGACCAGCGTCCAGAACTGCTCGCCGCGAAACACTTCGGTGATGCGGCAGCTGAAGTTGACCGGCATGTCGCCCAGCAACCCGCGGGTGATCGAACTCATCGTCGGTGTGCCGACCCAGCGCACCTGCTCGTCGGCAGATGGTTTCAGTTGACCGTCATGGGACTGGTACATGCTGGGCGACCATTGATCGACCCAGCCTTCGCTCTGCCACTGGCGGACGGTTTCGCCAAAGCGACGATCCCGGGCGGTGAAGTATTGCGCGCCCAGGTCGAGCGAGCCCGCATCGCTGCGTTTGCTGGCCATGCGGCCGCCGCTGCCGCGGCTCTTGTCGAACAGATGTACTGCCTGCCCGGCATCGTGGAGGGCGCGCGCAGCGGAGAGCCCCGCGATCCCGGTTCCGATGACGGCGATTGGAGCCTTGCTCATGATTACCTCGTGTGCTGTTGCCATCAGCCGCACAGCGAATCGCTGCACAGCATGGTTTCATGACAAGCGTTCGATAGCGCTTGAGCCTGTCCATCCTCGGACAGACGTTGGTCTTTGGCTAGAGGCTTTCGACGCAATGCGCATACCGCTCGCCGGTTCAATCCATTGATAGTCGGGTTGCTGGCGCTTCATGGAAGAGGATGCAAGCGGCCTGCCGTAAGCGTGGCAGCAGTCTGTGGTTGTAAGTTGCTGATAAGCCGGTACAATGGCGCCGCTCGCCGCCAGGCGGGTTTCGTTATGGTGGGCCCTGCCGGTCCCCTCGCAACGATCAGCCGTGAACCCGGTCAGGCCCGGAAGGGAGCAGCCGCAGCGGTGACATTGTGTGCCGGGGTGTGGCTGGTAGGGTTCACCTCCATAACGATCTTCTCGTTTTTCCTTTCTCTCTTATCTGAATCCGCTGACGCCTTTGCAGGCTCGGGCGTATACGCGCGTCTGCCGTTCCTGTTGTGGCATGGCAACCGGTTGCTGGCGCCAACCTTGTATCCTGCGCAGCGTTTCCAGAGGCACGAAGTGCCGGTATCGGCTCGAGGAGCACGGTTTTGTCTGTAAAAGCGAAGTGGGACATCTTCTGCGCAGTCGTGGATAACTTCGGTGACATCGGCGTCACCTGGCGCCTGGCCCGGCAGCTGGCGGCGGAACACGGTCAGCACGTGCGGCTGTGGGTGGATGACCTGGATACCTTCGCTCGGCTGTGCCCGGCGGCCAATGCCGAGGCGGAACAGCAGCTGCACGAAGGCGTGGAGGTCCGGCGCTGGTCCGGCCAATGGTCAGCTACCGAGCCAGCCGATGTGGTCATCGAGGCGTTCGCCTGCAATCTGCCGCAGCCCTACATCAATGCCATGGCTGCCAGCGGTCGTCGCATCCTCTGGCTGAACCTCGAGTATCTGAGTGCCGAGGACTGGATCGTCGGCTGCCATGCGCTGCCCTCGCTGCAGGCCAACGGCTTGCAGAAGTACTTCTTCTTTCCGGGCTTCGAAGCCCGGACCGGCGGTCTGATCCGTGAAGCCGATCTGATGTTGCGCCGTGCGGAATTTCAGAGCGATATGGCGCAACAGACCGCTTTTCTTGCCTCGCTCGGCGTAGCGCGACAGCCCGGCGCGCGCCTGTTGTCCTTGTTCGCCTACGAAAACACTGCGGTCGCGGGTTGGCTAGACGCCCTCGCGGCCGATTCGCGCAGCAACCAGCTGCTGGTCCCGGAAGGGCGAGTACTTGGCGATGTTGCCGCCTGGCTTGGCGTGCCGAGCCTGCATGCGGGCGATCAGCATCGGCGCGGCAGTCTGCAGCTTTGCATCGTGCCGTTCATGACTCAAGACGAATACGACCTGCTGCTGTGGAGCTGCGATTTCAACGCAGTGCGCGGGGAGGAGTCCTTTATCCGCGCCCAGTGGGCCGGCAGACCGCTGGTGTGGCACATCTATCCTCAGGAAGACGATGCCCACTGGGATAAACTCCATGCCTTTCTCGATCTGTACGCGCATGAGCTGTCGCCCACGGCCAACGCAGCCCTGCGCGAGTTCTGGCGTGCCTGGAACGCCGGGCAGGGGGCTGGCGAAGCCTGGACGGCTCTGGTCCGCGAGTATCCGGCGTTGCTCGAGCATGCCGAAGCCTGGACCCACGAGCAGGTGGCCAATGGCGATCTGGCCGGAAAGCTGGTGTTTTTCTACACCGATTGGCTAGGTGCTGTTCACGCTTAGCGTGCGATCGCACCTTCAATTATGGTGGGGAAAGGCCGTGGCCTGATCTCCGCGCCTTGTTGTACGCCGCTCCGCATGGCGCCATTTGGCGCAGCAACGTGGCTTGCGACCAGGCGGGAACAGACCCTATGATACGCGGCCTGTTTTTTGTCTCTAATTCCCCTTCGGATATTTCGTATGAAAACCGCACAAGAGTTCCGTGCCGGCCAGGTGGCCATCATCAACGGCGCACCCTGGGTCATCCAGAAAGCCGAGTTCAACAAGTCCGGCCGTAACAGTGCCGTGGTCAAGATGAAGTTGAAGAACCTGCTCAACGGTTCGGCTACCGAGACCGTTTACAAGGCTGACGACAAGCTGGAGCCGGTCATCCTCGAGCGCAAGGAAGTGACCTATTCCTACTTCGCCGACCCGCTGTACGTGTTCATGGACGACGAGTTCAACCAGTACGAAATCGAAAAAGACGACCTGGAAGGTGTGATGACCTTCATCGAAGACGGCATGACCGACGTCTGCGAGGCCGTTTTCTACAACGACAAGGTGATTTCCGTCGAACTGCCGACCACCATCGTTCGCGAAATCGTTTACACCGAGCCGTCCGTGCGTGGCGATACTTCTGGCAAGGTCATGAAGACCGCTCGCCTGAAGAACGGTGCCGAGCTGCAGGTTTCCGCGTTCTGCGAAATCGGCGACTCGATCGAAATCGACACCCGCACCGGCGAGTACAAGTCCCGCGTCAAGGCCTGATAGGCCACGCAGACTGCTCGAAAAAGAAACCCGGCCTGGCGCCGGGTTTTTTATGCCCTTTCACTTGCCGATCGGTGCGCGACAAGTGTCGCGCACCGTGACCGGCAGCCTGCGGCTTCTACCTCGCCATTAGTTGGGCCGCAGTTGCTTCAGGGTTTCCGCGATCATGAACGCCATTTCCAGCGACTGATCGGCGTTTAACCGCGGGTCGCACTGGGTGTGATAGCGATCGCTGAGGCCGGCTTCGGTGATCGGCCGCGAACCGCCGATGCATTCGGTGACGTTCTGTCCGGTCATCTCGATATGAATCCCGCCGGGGTAGCTGCCCTCGGTACGATGCACATCGAAGAACTGACGCACTTCGGCGAGCACCTTCTCGAAGTCCCGCGTCTTGTAGCCGCTGGACGCCTTGATGGTGTTGCCATGCATCGGGTCGGAACTCCAGAGCACATGGCGACCTTCGTTCTGCACCGCACGCACCAGTCGCGGCAGGCCGGCTTCGACCTTGTCGGCGCCCATGCGCACGATCAGGTTCAAGCGACCGGGGTCGTTCTGCGGGTTGAGGATGTCGATCAGGCGGATCAGCTCCTCGCTGTCCATGCTCGGGCCGACCTTCACGCCGATGGGATTGCCCACTCCGCGCAGGAATTCGACATGCGCGCCGTCGAGCTGACGGGTGCGGTCACCGATCCACAGCATGTGCGCGGAGCAGTCGTACCAGCCGCCGCTGAGGCTGTCCTGGCGGACGAAAGCCTGCTCGTAGTTCAGCAACAGTGCCTCGTGAGCCGTGAAAAAGCTGGTCTCGCGCAACTGTGGCGCGCCGTCCAGGCCGCATGCGCGCATGAATTTCAGCGTTTCGTCGATGCGTGCGCCGAGCTGGTGGTACTTCTCGGCCAACAGCGAGTTGGCGATGAAATCCAGGTTCCACTGGTGCACCTGGTGCAGGTCGGCGAAACCGCCCTGGGCGAATGCACGCAGCAGGTTCAGGCTGGAGGTGGACTGATGGTAGGCCTGCAGCAGACGCTCCGGGTCCGGCACGCGGCTTTGCGCGTTGAAGTCGATGCCATTGACGATATCGCCCCGGTAAGCCGGCAGCGTCATGCCATCGACGGTTTCGTCACCGGCCGAGCGGGGCTTGGCGAACTGGCCGGCCATACGCCCGACCTTTACCACCGGGCAGCCGGCCGCGAAAGTCATGACGATCGCCATCTGCAGCAGGACCTTGAAGGTGTCGCGAATCTTGGTGGCCGAGAATTCGGCGAAACTCTCGGCACAATCGCCGCCCTGCAACAGGAACGCGCGGCCCTGGGTCACCTCGGCGAACTGCCGTCTTAGCTCCCGTGCTTCGCCGGCGAAGACCAACGGTGGCAAGCCGGCCAGGGTGCGTTCAACGCGCGAGAGGTGTTCGGCATCCGGGTATTCGGGCTGCTGCTGGATCGGCTTGCTTTTCCAGCTATCGGGGCTCCAGGCGTCGTTCATGATCGTTCCAACTGATAAAAGTGCGGCGATTTTACCTGAAGCGCCCGGGCCCCGGAGATAGCGATGGCCTATGGGGCTGCGTAAGATGCGTTCGCCGACACGCTGGTGATCGGATAGCTGCGGAGCACATTGATGGACAAAGAGGAACGTCTGCTCGCCGAAGTGCATGACGCTTTCGGGCTGATTCGCGTACTCGAGGTGGGCGACTACCGTTTTCTCGAGTTTGGCGCGGCGGTCGAACAAAGCTGCGTATTCACCGCCGATCCTGCCTGGCTTGAATACGATTACACCCGCGCGATGCTGCTCGGTGGGCTTTGTCATGCAGAACCGGAAACCGCACTGTTTCTAGGGCTTGGTGCCGGCAACCTGACGCAGGCCTGTCTGCAGTTCCTGCCGCTGGAGGACGTCGAGGTCATTGAGCTGCGGCCGGCGGTGCCGGAGCTTGCGATGCAGTACCTCGGCTTGCAGAACGACTCGCGGCTGTATATCCGCATCGGCGATGCCACCGAGTTGCTGGATACCGCCGAGAGTTCCGATCTGATCTTCGTCGACCTGTACAACGATGCAGGCCCGGATGCCGCGCATCTGGCCTGGTCGTTCCTCAAGCGCTGTCAGGAAAAACTCAATCCGGGCGGCTGGCTGATCATCAATCAATGGGGCACCGATGACGATCGCCCGTTGGGCGCGGCGCTGCTGCGTGGCCTCTATCATCGGCATTACTGGGAGTGCCCCGTGAAGGAGGGCAACGTGGTGCTGCTGGTGCCAGCGGATCTCGATCAGCAGCTGGACATGACCGGGCTGCGCCAGCGGGCCGAAGTGTTGGCGCCGCGCCTGGGCTATTCGCTGGATTCGTTGATTGCGGCACTGCGGCCCGCGAGCTAACTCTGCACCGAACGGGTGCGTCGACGGTATTGAAGGTTTGTGGCTGTTCCATATCGGTGCGTACTGACCGGCGCCGTCCGGTGCCGAAAATCGCGACGCGCGGCTCTATCGCGGGGCCTCACTCGTCCCACTCAGTTTTTGGGGCCCACGAAGCCAGCAGTTAATCAATGCTGGAGCGCTGTGTCTTGCCGCGCTGATGAGCAAACGTGACGGCATGGCTGGTCTGCTAATTGCAAAAAGCCAGCATGTTTTGTCGGCAGTAAGGAATCCCCGTGCCTCATCTTCAAAGCAATCTGATGCATCTGTCCGCTAGCGAGCGCCATTGGCTTCCGTGGTCAGGGCCAACCGGCAAGCTGGCGATGCGCTGGTCGTGCTGGTTGAATCGTGGCGTGTATCCCGCGGTGGAGCAGGTGTTCGAGGGCGTTGCGCAGTCACGGGTGCGCATCCTGCAGAACTGGGTCGCCAGTCACTGGGATCATCTTGCGGACCTGGCCGCCAATCTGGGCGAAGCCGTTGGCCACGTCGCTAGCGATGTGCTGGAGGGGAAACGGGCACAGCTGCCGGATATTTCCGAGCTGTTCGTCATCGACCCACAAGGCCGCGTGCTGGCATCCACCTGCGCGGTTCATGTCGGGCAACAGGATCTCGATGGCAGAGCGGTGGCGCGCGGGCTGAGCGAGCCGTTCCTGCTCGGGCCCTACCGTGATCCGCTGACCCAGCGCCTGGGCGCGAGCACGTCGCGCTTCCATGATGCGGTCACCCTGATGTTCTACCAGCCGGTGCATGTTGGCGGTAAGTGTCTCGGCTGCATCTGCGCGCGGGTGCCCAATGATGTGATCGGTGACCTCATCCAGCGCGAGGCCGGCCACGTCTACCCGGAATCGGGTGACAACTACCTGTTCATGGTGGAGTCGCGCTTCGACAGCAGGGTTCAGACCGGCACGGCGCTGTCACGCTCGCGCTTCGAAGATGCCACCTTCAGCCACGGCGAGAACCTGAAAAGCGGTGTGCACACGCGCTGGGGAACGGTGCGCGTGCAGCAGCATACCGAGCTGGAATTGCGTTTTACCGATCCGGCCACCGGCCAGTTGCATCCTGGTGTGCGGGAGACGATCGCCAAGGGTGCCAACCTGTTCGTCACCTATCCCGGCTACTCGGACTACCGACACATTCCGGTCATCGGCAAGGGCGTTACCTTTCAGCTGCAAGGCTCGCAAGACCGTTGGGGGATGATGTGCGAGGCGGATCTGGAGGAGGTCTATCGTCGCCGTTCGCTGAGCGTCGGGCTGATGAAGACCTATCTGCTCACGGTGACCACGCTGTTCGCCATCGGCAGTCTGCTGCAGGAGTTCAGCGGTCTGTCCACCACCGCGCTGCACCTGGTCAACGGTTTGCTGCTCCTGCTGGGGGCCTGGGCGTTCGCGTCCTTCGGTCCGCGACGGCTGGCTGCTCGCATGCAGGAGATGACCGAAGTGATTCGTACGCTGGCCGAAGGCGAGGGCAATCTGCGCCAAAGGGTCGACAGCAGCACCATGCAGCGCGATGAGAGTGGCGACATGGGGCGCTGGATCAACAGTTTCATCGACAGCCTGGACGGTGTGGTCGGCCAGGTGATCCAGGTCTCGAAACACGTTCGTCAGGACAACGAGCTGATGCTCGAACGCAGCAGCGAAGCGGGGCAGACCACCAGCGATGTGGCCGAATCGATCCATCAATTGTTGCTGCTGGTGGAGGAGCAACTTGGCGAAATTCAGCAGGCATCGATGACCGCCGAGGAAATGAAGGGCGCCATGGACGAGGTGATGCAGCGTGCCCGCGAGCGTTTCGACACCGTGCGTAACGGTACCGAATCGATCCGTGATGTGGTGCAGCGCTCGGCTCAGAGTGTTCAGCTGCTTGACAGCCGCATGGGCGAGATCGATGAGATCGTCGGCCTGATCAGCGACATCACCACGCAGACCAATCTGCTGGCACTGAACGCGGCAATCGAGGCGGCCAGGGCAGGGGATCATGGTCGCGGCTTCGCCGTGGTGGCGGGTGAGGTCCGCTCACTGGCGCAACGTACGGCCAAGGCGGCAGAGGACATTCGGCACAAGGTCGAGAGCCTGCAGGCGGAAACGCGCCAGGCGGTGTCGTTCATGGAGGGGGGGGTCCAGAATGTCGACAGCAGCCTGCGCCTGACCGAGGAGGCATCCTCGGAGAATGTGCATCTGCATCACACCGTCGAGCGCATGTTCGACATCATCAAGGGGCTGAACGAGCGCAGCCTGCATTACGGCCAGACCATCCGTGGCGTCGACCAGGCCTCCAATGAGATGGGGCAGACCCTCGGCGTGCTGCAGGACAGCGCCGAACGTGTTCGTCATACGGCTGGCAAGCTGCACCAACTGGTCGGCCGCTTCCGCGTCAGCGCCGCCAATAGCGAGGCTGCTTGAAAGTGATGCCCGCCGCGAGGGCGAGACCTGCCACGGTGCCGCTGCTGTGCACCTGGCTCGGTGCAGGGGAGCCACGCGGCGGGGCTTGCTGGCCAACGGTGCGCCCGGTAGCCCAACCGCCCGCGCAAAATACCCGCACAGCTTCACGTTAATCCGGTATAGTACGCGCCGGCTGAAACCCAGCCTGCGTTCAGGTACTGCAACACACGAAGCACTGCTTCGGCTGCTGTCCGCTTCGAGCGGGCTATCCTTGACGATTCATCATTCATACGTTTTCGCAACCCCGCCGACCAGGCTGCCAGGGTGACCTTCGGGTTTTGCACGGCATGCGCAGCTTCGGAACAATGGGTCTTGCGGAGCATCAGAGACAAGACCCATGACCCAGGAAATCGGCGGCTTTGCCGCACTCGGTATTCACTCCGCTGTTCTGGCTGCCATCAGCGCAGTCGGCTACGAAGAACCATCCCCTATTCAATCTCAGGCGATCCCGGTGATCCTTGGCGGTCACGACATGATCGGCCAGGCGCAGACCGGTACCGGCAAGACCGCGGCCTTTGCGCTGCCGATCCTGTCCAAGATCGATCCCGCTCGTAAGGAAGTGCAGGCACTGATCCTCGCGCCGACTCGCGAACTGGCCCTGCAGGTCGCCACTGCATTCGAAACCTATTCCAAGCAGATGCCTGGCCTGACCGTCGTCGCGGTCTACGGTGGCGCACCCATGGGCCCGCAGCTCAAGGCCATTCGCCAGGGCGCGCAGGTCATCGTTGCGACTCCGGGCCGTCTGGTTGACCACCTGAGCCGCAACAGTGGCCTGCTGTCGACCATCCGCTTCCTGGTACTCGACGAGGCGGACGAGATGCTCAAGCTGGGCTTCATGGACGACCTCGAAGTGATCTTCGAAGCGATGCCAGAGAGCCGTCAGACTGTTCTGTTCTCCGCTACGCTGCCGCACTCCATTCGCGCGATTGCCGAAAAGCACCTGCGTGAGCCGCAGCACATCAAGATCGCTGCCAAGACCCAGACCGTCGCTCGTATCGAGCAGGCACACCTGATGGTCCATGCCGATCAGAAGATCCAGGCTGTGCTGCGTCTGCTGGAAGTCGAGGATTTCGACGCCCTGATTGCCTTCGTGCGCACCAAGCAAGCCACGCTGGATCTGGCCGCCGCGCTGGAAGCCAAGGGCTACAAGGCCGCTGCGCTGAACGGCGATATCGCCCAGAACCAGCGTGAGCGCGTTATCGAATCGCTCAAGGATGGCCGCCTGGACATCGTCGTCGCCACCGACGTCGCCGCCCGTGGTCTCGACGTGGCGCGCATCACCCACGTATTCAACGTGGACATGCCCTACGATCCGGAGTCCTACGTACACCGCATCGGCCGTACCGGCCGTGCCGGTCGTGAAGGCCGTGCGCTGCTGCTGGTCACCCCGCGTGAGCGTCGCATGCTGCAGGTTATCGAGCGCGTGACCAACCAGAAGGTCGCTGAAGCCCGTCTGCCGAATGCGCAGCAGGTGCTGGACGCCCGCATCAAGAAACTCACTAACAGCCTCGCGCCGCTGGTTGCCGATGCCGAAGCCACCCATGGCGAGTTGCTCGACAAGCTGGTTGCCGACATCGGTTGCAGCCCTCGTGCTCTGGCCGCTGCACTGTTGCGTAAGGCCACCAATGGTCAGGCTCTGACCCTGGCCGAGGTGGAAAGAGAGCAGCCGTTGGTTCCGACCAGCAGCCCGCGTGAGCGCACCGAACGTTCGGATCGTCCAGAGCGTAGTGGTGATCGCGAGCGTCGCGCTCCGGTCCCGCTGGCCGAAGGCCGCGCCCGCTGCCGTACGCCGCTTGGAGCGCGTGACGGCATCGCTGCCCGCAATCTGCTCGGCGCCATCCTCAACGAAGGCGGCCTAGCCCGCGAAGCCATCGGCCGCATCCAGGTGCGCGACAGCTTCAGCCTGGTCGAGCTTCCGGAAGACGGTCTCGAGCGCTTGCTTGGTAAACTCAAGGACACCCGCGTCGGTGGCAAGCAGCTCAAGCTGCGTCGCTATCGCGAGGATTGATCGGTAGGTAGATAAATGAAAGGCGGGCTTATTAGCCCGCCTTTTTTATTGCCAAAAGAAAGATTCACCTCGGCTCTCGCTTTCCATCGATCACGCCAAGGGCTGGTTACTCATCCGTCCCTTTGCATTCCGTGTCGTGCTCCGACAAACGAAGCACTCCTTGCTCGTCAATCCCGCTCGGGCTGTTCAAACTCTGAACAACATGCTACAAACGACCGCAACCCGAATGATCTAGCCGCTTGAAAACGAAGGGAAAACCATGACCAAGTCGGAGTTGATCGAGCGAATCGTCACCCAGCAGGGGCTGCTTTCGTCGAAGGATGTCGAGCTGGCCATCAAGACCATGCTTGAGCAAATGGCTCAGGCTCTGGCCACTGGCGACCGGATCGAGATCCGCGGCTTTGGTAGCTTTTCACTGCACTACCGCGCCCCCCGCGTAGGCCGCAATCCCAAAACCGGCCAATCCGTCAGCCTCGACGGCAAATTCGTTCCGCATTTCAAGCCTGGGAAGGAATTGCGGGATCGGGTTAATGAGGAATAACTCTCCTACCGAAGTACCGACCAGCGACAACTCGCCGCGGAAATAATTCACAAAAAAATTGTGACTAAGACTGGTTTTATTTGGCTGGCGTGGCAAAATCCGACGCCGTCAGGCTGGCGCCTGCGCTCTTAGCGTCTCAGACAGCCTTTCATCACTCCAGGCACTATCGTTATTGGCATTTAGGGATAATGCCCGCCTTCTTCGACCGGCTTACCTAGCGCACCGCTTTCGAGTCAGGTTTAAAACACAAGGACGGTCAGAAATGACCCGTGGAAGTAGTATCCGTGCGTTATCTATCTCTTAAACATCATGGCGCCGCAGCGGGAGAGCTCTGTTCGAGTGGTCAGTCAAAAGCAGAACGCGACGATTGGGCGCTCGTCCTGCGAGTAGAGTGCGCAGCGCGCGGGCAGGCAGTGGCAGACCTGTCCAGGGACAACTCCTCGTTCGCCAAAGTATCCCTTGGGCGAATCATTCGTGTCATTCCTACTCTCGCTTCCGGCATCGTGGCGCTGGTTTGTCGTCGGGGCGGCATCGGGGTGAGATTTCTCGCTACCTTAGTAGTCACTGCCAAACTACGCGCCAGCCAAGCACAAGCAGCATCAAGTCTGGCCATCTCTGCGTTGGCTTATCCAGCGCCTGCGTCCATTCGTGCGTTATCTCCGGCCAGGCTTCGCCATGAACGAATCGCGAACAAAGCGCGCTCGGTTGCAGCGTGCGTTATTGCTCTTGGATCGGATGCAAAGCCTCCTCACCGGGCTTGGATCGCCCGTTCTGCAGCAAAGACCTCCAGCTTTGTTATGGGCACGCTAGTATCCGCCGAGAGAGATAAGAATATTTCGCGGAAGGCAAAGCCGAAGTCGGTTGATGCTTTTTTGCTGGGTCGGAATCGATCTCAACATTTTTCGGTAAAGACTGCACGCGCGACAAGGTCTGTGGATTTATGACTAAGCTAACCTGTTTCAAAGCCTACGATATTCGCGGGCGTCTCGGTGACGAACTCAACGACGAAATTGCCTATCGCATCGGGCGCGCTTATGCACAGTTCCTTTCCGCCAAGTGTGTGGTTATAGGTGGGGATGTGCGTCTGTCCAGCGAGCCGCTCAAGCGAGCTTTGGCCAGCGGCTTGATAGATGCGGGGTGCAATGTCATCGATCTAGGGATGACCGGCACCGAGGAAGTGTATTTTGCTGCTTTTCATCTTGATGTGGATGGCGGGATCGAAGTCACTGCCAGCCACAATCCCATTGATTTCAACGGGATGAAACTGGTGCGGGGCGGCGCGCGGCCAATCAGCGGCGATAGCGGGTTGAGAGAGATCCAGCGCCTGGCTGAGGAGAATCAATTCGCTGCGGTTTCAATGCGGGGCAGCCTTAGTCATGAATCCTGCGCTCAAGCCTATATCGAGCACTTGCTCGGGTACGTCGACGCCCTGGCGCTCAAGCCTCTCAAGTTGGTAGTCAATTCCGGAAACGGTGCCGCTGGCCACGTTATCGACGCGCTGGAGGAGCGTTTCGAGAGGCTTGGCGTCCCGCTGCGGTTCATTAAGGTCAACCACCAGCCAGACGGCTCCTTTCCCAACGGCATACCGAACCCGCTGCTACCGGAAAATCGAGCGGCGACCGCCGACGCCGTGAAGGCCCATGCCGCAGACATGGGGATCGCCTGGGACGGGGACTTTGATCGCTGTTTCCTGTTTGACGAAAAGGGCGGATTCATCGAGGGGTACTACATTGTCGGCTTGCTCGCTGAAGCCTTCCTGAAGAAGGAGCCCGGGGCGAAAATCATCCACGACCCGCGGCTGACCTGGAATACTGTCGATATCTGTGCACAGAACGGCGGTCAGGCCGTCCAGAGCAAGACGGGGCATGCGTTTATCAAGGAGCGCATGCGCAAGGAAAACGCCATTTATGGCGGCGAGATGAGCGCCCATCACTACTTTCGCGACTTCGCCTATTGCGACAGCGGCATGATCCCCTGGTTGCTGGTCGCGGAGCTTATGAGTCGTGACGGCAAGCCGCTGTCCGAGCTTGTCGGCGCGCGTATGGCTGCCTACCCCTGCAGCGGGGAGATCAACTACACAGTCGCTGATGCGAAGGCGGTGATTGCCGCCGTCCAGGCGCACTACGAACAGGAACGCCCTCTCCTAGACGCTGCCGATGGCCTCAGCCTCGAATTTGCCGACTGGCGAATGAACATGCGCATGTCCAATACCGAGCCACTGCTGCGGCTGAATGTCGAGTCTCGAGCCGATGCCGAGCTTGTGACAAAGCAGGTCGCTGCGATTGAACGGATCATATCTGCTGGATAACACGGCAGGCTGTTGAATAGGATTGAAAGAATGAAGCTGATACCCGTAATCATGTCCGGTGGCGTTGGCAGCCGGCTCTGGCCCGTATCGCGCGAGGCACATCCCAAGCCTTTCATGCCTCTGCCGGATGGCCAGAACCTGCTTCACAAGACCTTCGTACGAGCCGCCTCCCTCCCGGGCGTCGTAGAGGTCATGACGGTTACCAATCAGGAACTGTTCTTCAAGACTGAGGACGAATACGGGCAGGCCGGCTACACCGATATCCCCCAGAGCTTCATTCTTGAGCCTTTCGGCCGGAACACCGCGGCGGCCGTAGCGGCCGCGGCAGTCCAGTTGGAAAATGCTCATGGCCCAGACGCCCATATGCTTGTGCTGGCGGCGGATCACCTGATTGCCGATCACTCGGCTTTCTCTGAAGCGGTTGGCAAAGCTCAGGCCCTGGCGGCAAAAGGCTGGTTGGTAACCTTCGGCATCAAACCTGAGTATCCGGAAACCGGCTTTGGCTACATCGAAGCTGACAACCAGGCCTCTGTGGGCGAGGGACTCAAAGTCGCGCGTTTCGTTGAAAAACCGAACGTGGCCACCGCACAGGAGTACCTGGCGGCGGGTAATTATTTTTGGAATTCGGGCATGTTCTGTTTCCGGGTCGGAAGCTTGCTGGATGAGCTGCAAAAGCATGCCGCTGATGTGCTTGAGGCAGTGCGCTTCGCCCTTGAGCAGTCTCGTCTGAGTACCAGCGGTAGTCACCGCTGTCTCCGTCTCGATGCCGAACGCTTCGCCTCGGTTCCTGATATTTCAGTCGACTATGCATTGATGGAGCGTTCCCACGCCGTAGCCACGGTGCCCTGCGACATTGGCTGGAGTGATATCGGCTCCTGGAATGCGATGGGTGAGCTTACGGCTGCTGACAACAGCGGCAACCGCCTGGAAGGGGAAGTGATGGTTCATGGCGCTCAAAACAATTATGTGCAGAGCCCGGAGCGTCTTACTGCCCTGGTGGGTGTACAGGATCTGATCGTAGTGGATACACCGGATGCCGTTCTGGTGGCCCACAAGGATCACGCGCAAGACGTCAGGCACATTGTCAGCCAGTTGAAGCGAACCGGCCACGATGCCCACCTCCTGCATCGCACCGTGCACCGCCCATGGGGAACGTACACCACATTGGAGGAGGGTGAGCGCTTCAAGATCAAGCGTATCGTCGTCAAGCCGGGTGCCTCCCTGTCGCTGCAGATGCATCATCACCGCAGTGAGCACTGGATTGTGGTCAGCGGCATGGCGCGGGTGATTAACGATGAGCGCGAGCTGCTGCTAGATACCAATGAGTCCACCTTTATTCGGGCGGGGCATAAACACCGTCTGGAGAATCCGGGAGTGATTGATCTGGTGCTGATCGAAGTGCAGAGCGGCGAGTATCTAGGCGAAGATGATATTGTCAGACTGAGTGACAGATATGGGCGTGCGAATGTTTGAGATCGATACGCGCGCGATAACGAGATTTAGCATCGTTCTCCCGACCTACAACTCCGAGCCGACACTATATGAAACGCTAGAGTCAATTTTTATTCAGCGCTGGCCGAATGTTGAAGTCATCGTTGTCGATGGTGGGTCAAAAGATCAGACAGTCGAAATTGCCAATAACTATGCTGGCTTGGAAATGATTGTGATCAGTGAGCCGGACAAAGGTATATATGACGCAATTAATAAAGGTATAGCTCGCGCAACCGGAGACCTAATTTGTGTGGTCGGCTCGGATGACAGGCTTGCTGATGGCGCTTTTTCTATTGTTCATGACACTTGGAGTATCCGGCGTACGGATATTGTTGCTGGGCGTGCTCTGTTGGAGTCGCCGAATGGAAGCGTAAGCCTGCGCCTTGACGAGGCATATGGGGTTGGCGCCTTGGTGAGTGGGATTCCATTTTGCCACAACAGTATGTTTGTCACCCCTGAAACATATCGAAAAGTTGGTAGCTATAGCCTGAACTATAAGATCTGCGCTGATGCTGACTGGGTTCATCGCTCGATTCGTAACGGTTGTACTTGCTCGCGAGTGGAGCAAGTTCTTGTGCATTTCAGTCTGAGTGGAACCTCTTCGGTAAATGACGAGCTGATAATGACAGAAACCTATGCTGTCGTTGCGTCGAACTTTCCAGGTCTCACCATGGAGGAGGCCGAGATACTTTTCAAAGCGGTCCGGCGATGGACCGACGCTAGCGCAGTTCCCGCTATCTTGGCGCGGCATCAAGAAAACAGCGCTCTCGCCAAGGCTGTTTTGGAAGGTCTAAATTCAAGCTCGATAGAACATGCTATTGATCGTATTGTTAATGACTCCCCTGCCGTTAAGTCTTTTTCAGAGAAGGCGCTAGGGAAAGTTATTAAATTTTTTAAACATGGATCTCTTTAAAAAACATAATGTCTATTTCATTCATAATTCCTGCATATAACTCCAAAGACAGCTTGGGTAAGTGCCTAGATTCGATATTGCGTCAGCCGTATGATGATTATGAGATTATTATAGTTAACGACGGTTCTACTGATGGAACGCAATGTGTAATTGAAGAATATCAGCGTTTGGATCAGCGCATAACTAGTATTCTTCAAGAGAACTCTGGTCAAGGTGCCGCCCGAGCTAATGGGTTTGCACAGGCTACCGGTGACTATGTCTGGTTCGTTGATAGCGATGACTGGCTGCTGCCATGCGTTCTGCCGCGGATCAGCAGGATTCTGTCGCAGAAGGATCCTGATGTCATGTTAATTAACTTTGAATACGCTTTTGATGATAGAGCTTCTGTGCCTTCTAGCCTAGTGCCTCAGCACTTGGCAGGCACTATGCTATCCCCGACAGTGGATGCAGAAACCTTCGCTGCTGTTTCTTGTTGGAACACTCCGCCGTGGCGACTACTTTCTCGTCGTCGGCATCTCGTCGAGCATGGGATTACCTTCGCTAAGGGGGTTTTTTACGAGGATCATCCCTTCGCCATTCATTTGATGCTAACTGCGGAGCGCGTATATGTAGATCCGAGTATTTCCTATGCTTATTTTCAGCGGGCTACATCAACAACGAAATTAAATGATCAAAAAGCATTCGATTTTTTGGTGGTGAGAAAAATATGCCTAGACCTGTTCAATCGCTTCGGTAAGTACGAGTCTTTGGCTCCAGTAGTGGCAGGTTATATTCTTCCAGTAAACTTCTACTCCGCGCATGTTTCTACACCTTATCAGCAGGAGTTTATTCAGCGGTTGCATGATCAAACGTCATCGGATGAAATTGACTTTGCTGAGGCTTGCGGTGACTGGTTGACGAAAGTTTTTGCAAAAGCAGTTCGTAGTAAAGATTCATCCGTGATCAGTCGATCCATAAGTTTAGCGAGAGTTAAAGAAAAGTACAGTTTGGCAGGTGCAAGGCGCTTTCTGAATCGAATCAAAAATGCAGCTTTCCGTCGAGCTGCCGTTAATCTGATGCATCTTAGGAAATTAATGGTTAGCTCTATGCGTCACTTGGGTGGCGACAGTGCTGGGCAGCGATTTCTGAGTGTCAGTGTTGGCGCTCGTGTAGAGCATACCTACATAGATGTTCGAATGGGCGGCGAAAATAGACCGTACGTTTTGGTCGGAGAGTACAGCCACGTGGGGGGGAGCTATATTTTCGAGCGTGGTGTTGGTGTGGTGACTATTGGTAACAGAAGCTCTATCGGAAGTGGCTGCAAGTTTATATGCACGCAGCAGGACGGTATTCACGTCGGTAATAACGTAATGTTATCGTGGGATTGTACAGTTATGGATTCTAACGCCCATTCGTTGGATCCAGATATTCGGGCAAACGATGCATATGATTGGAAGGCTGGGGTCGATGCAGGTCGAATTGGCGCCTACAAGGATTGGTCTCAAGTGGCTTCTGCCCCAATTTACATCGAAGATAATGTTTGGATTGGTTTTGAATGTGCCATTCTTAAAGGGGTTCGTATTGGAAAAGGAGCAGTCATCGGTGCGCGGTCAATGGTGACTCGTGATGTTCCACCTTATTGCGTCTATGCTGGGGCTCCGGCTCGTTTTGTAAGCTTTGTTCCAAGAGATCGCTGGAGTTGGGAGGAGATTATACAGGCCTCTCAGGGTAATCCCGCTCTAGATGCCGTGCTTCGGGACTCGTATCTCCATCATAACCTAATAGACTCTCTTCACCGCTTTATGGCTAGCGAGGAGTTTTCGCATACTATCTCTGAGTTCAAAGAAACTGCTCCGCATGCTAGAAGGATTCTAGATGTAGGAGGTGCTGGGGGAGTTATGACAATAGCCTTCGCACTTTCTGGATATGAGGTGACGCTGGCTGAGCCTTCATCTGACGGAATTGTCGGCACTTTAGCGGCCAAAGAGCTTCTTAAGTTTGCCGCCGAACAACTGGATGCAACAGTTGTTGAGCGAGTAAAAATCCGTCAATCAGCGTTGGAGAATCTATTCCTTGAGGAGCGGTATGATATTGTGTACTGCCGCCAGGTAGTCCACCACTTCAAGGATCCAGTTATTGCTTTAAGGAAGATTCACAGTTTAATGAAGGATGATGGTGTTGCATTCTTGGTTCGGGAACATGTGGTATTTGATGATTCTGACATGCAAAACTTCCTTGATGGCCATCCGTTCCATAGGTTCACTCGTGGCGAAAATGCATATAAAAGCGAGGAGTATCGCGCTTTCTTAAATGATGCAAGTATGGAACTGGTCAAGGAGTTTAAGTTTGCGGATAGCCCAATCAATTATTTCCCCCACTCGGAGCATGACATCAAGGAGCTAACTGAGCTCCAAGTCGCTGGGCGCCCATACACCTATGTGGCTAAAAAGAGGATCGCAGCATGAGAGTTCTCGTGCTTGGTTCTAACGGATTTCTTGGGGGGCATGTCTCAAATTTGCTAGGTAATTTGGGACATACAATTATTGGGGCGGACATTATTGGGGGGGGTAGCTCCAACCATATTTTTATTGACCCTATCCAACCTGATTTTGAACGTGTTTTTCAGACTGCTAATGCGGATTTCTGTGTTAATTGCACTGGTGCTGCGAGTGTTCCCGAGTCTTTTTCTAATCCGCATCATGATTACACCTTGAATACTTTGCGAATAGCCCAGATGCTGGAGGCGATTCGCATGGTGTCTGCGCATACTAAGTTCGTTCACTTTTCAAGCGCGGCAGTGTATGGCGGCTCATATGGTTATCAAGCGATTAAGGAGGATGTTCAGCTGAAGCCGCTGTCTCCGTATGGTTGGCATAAAAAAAGTGCTGAAGATATTTGTCGAGAATATAGCTGTTATTTCGGTCTTGGTACTATTTCGTTGAGGGTTTTTTCAGCTTATGGCCCTAACTTAAGGAAGCAATTGTTCTGGGATCTTTATCAGAAAGTATCGCATCAATCAAAGGTTGAGCTTTTTGGTACAGGTCAAGAAGCGCGTGATTTTATTTATGTCGAAGATTTAGTCAATGCACTTAGTGCGATTCTTTTGCATGGTGACTTCGATGGCCGAGCAGTGAATGTAGCCAGTGGTACTGCCACTAAAATAGAAACCGCAGCTCATTTGTTTCTCGACTCTCTCGGGAGTAAAAAAGAAATCATCTTTACCGGTACGGAACGTGCAGGCGATCCTTCTTATTGGCAGGCGGATATTTCTTATCTCAAGAGTGTCGGATTTTCTCCGCGATTTGATCTACAAAGCGGTCTTAGCTGCGTTGCCGATTGGTTGAGGTCACTTTAAATTTTTATTGTGTCGGAGGAAGATATTTGAAGCGTCCTGTCGTTGGAATACCTTTTAATTATGATGAGAACTGGATTGGTGGAGCATACTATATTAAGAACTTGATTAGTGCTCTCAATATAGTTGATCCTGTAAGGCAGCCAAATGTCTGGATCATAAGTCACTCAGAGGCCTCCTTTGATTTTATAAAGCGCGAAACGGCTTACCCGCGCTTGAATTGGATACGGCCTGGAATGGTCGGAGGAATCGATGGCGGCCTCTCTCGAAAAGTGAAGCTTGCTTCGTGGTTGACGCCGTGGTTCGTGAAGAAGAAGCTCGAGTTTGATCTGATTTACCCTTACCCAATTGATGAAAATTTAAAACAGACTGCCTGTTGGATACCTGACCTCCAGGATAAACGTCTGCCAAACTTCTTTAGTAGAGATGAGCTAATTGCCCGTGAAGCGCAGCATCGTTATTATTTTAATAACTTTCAGCATATAGTTTTTAGTAGCAATGCTGCGCTTTATGACTTTGAGGAGTTTTATCCGGAGGCTGTCGTTAATAAATATATTGTTCATTTTGCCACGTTTGAATCAGCGTCGGATGGTTCCTTTGATGATGATGTGCTTCTTCGGTATGATCTTCCCAAACGCTTTTTCTATTGCCCTAATCAATTCTGGGTGCATAAAAACCACGATGTGGTAATTGATGCGGTGAATTTGCTCAAGGGTAGGGGGGTTGAGGTTCTTGTAGCTTTTTCTGGGAAAGAGCACGATCATCGTGCGCCAGATCATGCTGATAAGCTAAGGAAGAAAATCGCGGGGATGGGGTTGTCGAATAATTTCCGTTTTCTAGGCTTTATCCCTCGTGAGGACCAAATGGCTATCTTTCGCCGTGCGGTGAGTGTTATCCAGCCTTCTTTGTTTGAGGGGTGGTCGACGGTGATTGAGGATGCAAAGTCTGTTTCGCAGCATGTGATAGCCTCTAATGTTCCCGCCAATGTCGAACAAGTTAAGGATAATGTTGATTTTTTTGATGCCTCTACTCCGAGCGCTCTTGCTTCTCTTCTTGAGAAATACGCAATAACGGAGCCGAGGCGCGAAAGCATTGATTATAGAAAAAGTCAGCAGGAATTCGCTGATTCTTTTATGGGTGTTGTTCATGCAGTTATGCGGAATACAAAAAAAATGTAGGGGTTATGTTTTGAGTGCAGGAATTGTGAGTGGTATTTATTCGATCATTGTCAATCGGGCGCTAATTGTGCAAATGGTCTCCCGAGATATATCCATGCGCTACAAGAACTCGGTGCTTGGTAGTGTCTGGATTATCGGCCAACCGCTACTTCAATTGCTACTTTATAGCTTCGTTTTTCAAGTGGTTCTGCGTTCTCGGTGGGGAATTCAGACGCCTGATGGGCGGGATGTGCCTTTTGGTTTATTGCTCTTCTGCGGTATTTTGCTGCATGGCTTGCTTGCCGATACGCTTGTTCGGACTCCATCTTTGATAGTAAGCAATACATCCTATGTGAAGCGTGTCATATTTCCGCTGGAGATTCTTCCTGTCGTCACTGCTGCTGGAACCGCAGTGGGTGTGATTTTTGGAATTGGCTTGCTTTTACTTGGAGCTTTTTTTTACTCGGTGGACCTTTCTTGGCACGTGCTCTTGATTCCGATCCCCCTAATTTTTCTTTTTGTGCTCACTGTAGGGCTAGGATGGCTGCTATCGGCGGTCGGTGTCTTTGTGCGAGATCTGCCGCAGCTGACAAGTAGTCTCGCGACCATTATGTTATTCACTGCGCCTATATGCTATCCAGTCGAAATGGTTCCTCATGAATTTCGCTGGCTTTTGAGAATTAATCCACTCACTGTTCCAGTGGAAACAATTCGAGCCTTAATTTTCTCGAGTAGTGAGATGGATTGGTTGATGCTAGGTGTCTACGCAATAGTAGCCATTGCTATCGCTGTCTTTGGTTACATGGTTTTTAACAGAATGCGTGCAGGTTTCGCCGATGCCCTCTGACTATGCTATCAGTCTTGAAAATGTTTCAAAGCAATATGAGCTTTACAAGAGTCCATTACATCGAATGCGAGGATTGCTGCTAAGTCGGAGTAGAAGCCAAGAAACTTTTTCAGCTTTAAAACCTCTGTCGCTTAAAATTCGGCGTGGCAGTTTTTTTGGTATCATTGGACAGAATGGTAGCGGAAAGTCAACACTGCTACAGATAATTAGTGGGATTCTTCAGCCTACCACGGGGCATGTTTTGGTCCGTGGGCGAGTTGCTGCGCTTCTGGAGCTGGGGGCAGGTTTTAATCCAGAGTTTACTGGGCGAGAAAATGCGAGGTTAAATGCGCAGATTTTAGGAATCTCGGGCAAGGAGTTTGAGAAAATAATTCCTGAAATTGAGTCCTTTGCAGATATAGGAGAGTTCATCGACTCCCCTGTCAAGACATACTCTAGTGGTATGTTTGTTCGTCTCGCCTTCGCAGTCCAGGCCTGTATCGATCCAGACGTTTTGATTGTTGACGAGGCGTTGGCTGTAGGAGATATCTTCTTCAGGTTAAAGTGCTATGAGCGATTGGAGCGCTTACGCCAACGAGGTTGCACTGTGATCTTGGTGACTCACAGCATGGATGATGTAATGCATTATTGTGATGAGGTGCTCCTGCTTCATAATGGCAGTAATTTGTACCAGGGCGGGGCAGCAGAGGCGATAAATCGTTATTATGCACTGGGGCATCTTAATGCGAAGCGGGACTCCGCTGATGGAGAAGATGACTATGCTGCTAGTACGGGTGAACATTATTTAACTTTAGACGATGCATCTGTTGGGTCTGACAGTATGTTACTTCGATGGCCTGATCAGGCTTCTATTGATATGAGTTTTCGTGAGCAGACAGGTGATGGTTTGGTGAAGTGCGTGCGTCTTGCTGTAACAGATGAGTTTGACGATTGCCGCCAAGTATTTCGACAGTTTGAGAAACTAAGAATCTATTCTGAGTTTGTGATTTGTGAAAATATTGACGTGCCGGTGGTCGGCTTCGTGATTCGTACCGATCGAGGCGTTGTAATTCACGGTAAAAATTCTGGACAATGTGACGCTCAAGTTCCTGGGGAGTTGAGTAAGGGTAGCACTGTCCGTGCTGTTTTCGATGTTCCGTTAGCATTTTCGGCTGGCGAATATGTGTTGGATGTTGGTTTTGCTTCCTGGCCCAGGGAGCTATATAAAAATATTAAAAACTCGACGATGGCGGAGATAGAGTCAGCTTCTGTGCGCCACTGTGTTGTAACTGGGGCCACGAACTTTTCAATAATACCACTTGGTCATATGGGATTTCAGGCACAGCCTTTCTATGGTGTCGCTGGGGTAGAATCGAGCGCGAGAGTCTGTATCGTATGAAGGTTTAGGTTGGGAGGCAGGTTTTAAATCTTTGCTTTCTGTTTTTTTTCATCGATTATTAAAAGAATTTTAAATTATGGCTAAAAAAAAGGCAATCATCACCGGTATTACTGGTCAGGACGGTTCCTACCTCGCAGAGTTTTTGCTGGAAAAGGGCTATGAAGTACACGGTATCAAGCGTCGTGCTTCTTCGTTTAATACCCAGCGGGTGGACCATATTTACCAGGATCCGCATGTAGAGCGGCAGAACTTTGTGCTGCACTATGGAGATCTGTCCGACTCTTCCAGCCTCACCCGGATACTACAAGAAGTGCAGCCGGATGAGGTGTACAACCTTGGCGCGCAGTCACATGTAGCAGTGAGTTTCGAATCACCGGAATACACTGCCGACGTGGATGCCATGGGAACACTACGCATCCTCGAGGCCATTCGCCTACTGGGTCTGGAGAAGAAGACCCGTTTCTACCAGGCCTCCACCTCCGAGCTATACGGCCTTGTGCAGGAAATCCCCCAGAAGGAAACCACCCCCTTCTACCCGCGCTCGCCCTACGCGGTGGCTAAGATGTATGCCTATTGGATCACCGTGAACTACCGCGAGGCGTACGGCATGTATGCCTGCAACGGCATTCTGTTCAATCATGAGTCGCCCCGTCGCGGTGAAACCTTCGTGACTCGCAAGATCACTCGTGGGCTGACCAACATTGCCCAAGGCCTCGAGCGGTGCCTGTACATGGGCAACATGGACGCGCTGCGTGACTGGGGGCACGCCAAGGACTACGTGCGCATGCAGTGGATGATGCTGCAGCAGAAGCAGCCGGATGACTTCGTGATCGCCACCGGTGTGCAATACTCTGTGCGCGAGTTCATCACTTGGTCGGCCGCCGAGCTAGGCGTCTCCCTTAAGTTCGAAGGTCAAGGCGTGGATGAGGTTGCTATCGTCGAGCGCATCGATGGGGACCGGGCTCCTGCCCTCAAAGTGGGTGATGTGATAGTTCGCGTCGATCCGCGCTACTTCCGCCCCGCCGAGGTGGAAACCCTGCTGGGCGACCCTAGCAAGGCCAAGCAGAAGCTCGGCTGGGTTCCCGAGATCACTGTGCAGGAAATGTGCGCGGAGATGGTCCGCGAGGACCTCAAGATCGCCCAGCGTCATGCCCTGCTCAAGCAGCATGGCCACGACGTAGCGGTATCGGTGGAGAACTGAGCGTGGCGCGCGATCTGAACCAGAACGTCTTTGTCGCCGGTCATCGCGGCATGGTCGGCTCGGCCGTCGTCCGCCGCCTACAGGCGCTGGGCTACGCTAGCATTCTCACCGCCGGTCGTGACGAGCTGAATCTGCTTGATCAGGCGGCGGTACAGACATACTTTCAGGCGAACAAGATAGATCAGGTATACCTTGCGGCGGCCAAGGTTGGGGGCATCCTTGCCAACAACAGTTACCCGGCCGATTTTATTTACGAGAACCTGATTATTGAGGCCAATGTCATCCAAGCTGCGCACTCTAGCGGCGTGCAGAAGTTGCTGTTCCTTGGCTCCTCATGCATTTATCCCAAGCATGCGCAGCAGCCGATGAAGGAGGAGGCGCTGCTTACAGGAATGCTCGAGGCTACCAACGAGCCCTACGCTATCGCTAAGATCGCCGGTATCAAGCTGTGCGAAAGCTACAACCGCCAGCATGGCCGTGACTACCGTAGCGTGATGCCGACCAACCTCTACGGGCCACACGATAACTTCCATCCGGAAAACAGCCATGTGATCCCAGCACTGCTGCGCCGCTTTCACGAGGCTGTGCAGCGCGGCGATGCGGAGGTAGTGATCTGGGGCAGCGGCACTCCGATGCGCGAGTTCCTGCATGTGGACGATATGGCAGCGGCTAGCGTACATGTCATGGAGTTGGACAGAGCATCCCTAAACGTCCATACCACGCCAATGCTTTCACATATTAATGTCGGCACCGGAAAAGATTGCAGTATTCGCGAGCTGGCGGAAACCGTTGCCCACGTAACCGGCTTCCAAGGTCGGCTGATATTCGATTCGAGTAAGCCGGATGGTACGCCACGTAAGCTCATGGATGTCGGGCGGTTGAATGCTCTCGGCTGGAAAGCGACTATAGCTCTCGAGAATGGGCTGCATGATACTTATCGATGGTTTGTCGATAACCAAAATCTTATCAGAGCCTAAGTTCTAATAGCCCCGTCTTGAGAAATACCTATGGCACCTTGGTTAAGCGTAATTATTCCAGTCCTTAATAACCGTATGGGTTTTGTTAGGGCTATCGACCAAGTGTTATCGCTGAAACGTTCAGATATAGAGGTTGTCATTATTGATGGCGGGTCTACTGATGGGACTCTGGAGGAGATACGTGTGCGCGAGTCGCGTATTTCGTACTGGGAGACAGGAAAGGATAAGGGGATAGCTGATGCGTTCAATAGGGGGATTCTTCACTCTAGCGGAAAATTCATAGCTATTCTAAATAGTGACGACTTTTGGGACGTAAACGCATTGACGGCAATAGAGAAGGGGGTTCGGGAGAATAGTGAAGGGGGGGTCTTTTATGGTGCTGTCAGGTATGTTGATAATGAGAGCGGCTACGCCTATATAAGGCGGCCAAGATTAAGTGCGCTGAGATATCGGATGTGGTTATTTCATCCCGCCATGGTTATCAGTCGCTCTGCATATGAGCGTGTTGGATTGTATGATGAGTGCTACACTCATGCCATGGATAGTGAGTGGTGCCATCGAGCGATGGCTTCAGGGTTAAGCTTTGTAGAGCTGGAGGCGGTTTTAGCTAACATGTCGCTTGGTGGGGTTAGTGATAGACAGTTTATTGAGAGCTTGTCTCAATATAGGCGCTCGGTTATTGCGCATGGTTTGTGTGGCCCGTTTGAAGCCTGGGTATTTTTTGTTTGGTTTGCAATCCTGAAGTCAACTATGCGCTCGGTGGTGCTTCGGCCGTTTAAGGTTTTGAGAGACAAGCTTTTGAGCCGAGTTTGAGGGCATTCTAAATGAAGGTTGGTATAGATTGCAGGCCGCTTACCAGGCCGCACGGCGGTATAGGAAGATATACTTTAGAGCTTGTCCGGCGATTGGTGAGAAAAAAAGACTTTTTCTGGTGCTTGTATTTTTCTAAGAAGCCGTCAGATGAGGTGCTCTCATGCTTGAGTGTTTCGAATGTTAAGATATATTGTGCTGAAAATAATGGGGCGCTAAAGGAGTTGTATTGGTATCATGTGGTGCTCCCTAAGGTGCTGCGACGGGATGGGGTGAAGCTATTCTGGTCTCCACGCCATCATCTTCCGGCAACGCTTGAGTCAGATGTTGTTGCGCTGCTTACAATTCATGATTTTACTTGGCGTTTTTTTCCCGGTACCATGCAGTTATTCAATTATTGGTCCGAGCGGTTGCAGATGCCTAGCTCTATTGGGCGGGCTGATAAGATTTTTTGTGTTTCCTACTCTACTTATAGTGAACTTGAGGTCTTTTATCCAGCGAAGAAATCATTTGTGGCAGTTGTTCCGTGCGGCACGACAGTCATGACATCAGAAGTGCACGCTGTATCGTATCTGCCTAGTTCTTTTCTGCTTTTTGTTGGTACTCCTGAGCCGCGGAAAAACCTTGGTCGTATCTTGGACGCGTATTCTGGTCTGCCCAATTCCATGCAGTCGGAATATCCGTTGGTTATCGTGGGGGGGCATGGTTGGGGGGTGTCGCTTTCCAAGTTGGTGGCTCGTTATGGTTTGCATGGTAAGGTGATCATTCTAGGTTCCATGTCTGAGGGTCAGCTTTCTTATATCTACTCAAGGGCAGCACTGCTGCTTATGCCATCCCTTTACGAAGGATTTGGCTTGCCACTGCTTGAGGCTTTCCAGTTTGGTGTTCCAGCGGTTGCATCGGCTACTGGCGCATTAGCAGAGGTGGCCGGCGATGCTGCGGCACTGGTAGATCCATTGTCTAGTGATGATATCAGGTGCGGAATAATGAGGCTGCTCGAAAATCGGGATTTTTATTCTTGCTGCTCTGTCCAGGCATTGGTGAGGGCGCAGAAGTACTCTTGGGATCATAGTGCGAATGCTATCGCAAAGTATATTTTAGAAGAGTCTAAAAGCTGCAATTAGTTTATATGGATTTTCTTAGGTGCCTAAGGTTCTGCATTTTTTCAAGACCTACTATCCGCAGACCATGGGTGGGGTCGAGCAGGTCATCTTCCAGCTGGCAGAGGGTGGCATCGCTCATGGCTATCAGGCCGAAGTGCTGTATCTGAGCCGGTACGGCGAAGCGCGGGCAGAGCACTTTGCCAATCACCTGACCCACCGTTCGCGACTCGATCTGGAGCTCGCATCGACCGGCTTTTCGCTCTCGGCACTAGCGGATTTTGCCGACCTTACGCGCCAGGCGGATCTGATTCACTACCACTTTCCCTGGCCTTACATGGACCTTGCGCATTTTCTAACGCGTGTCCGCAAACCAACGGTGCTTACCTATCACTCGGATATCGTCAAGCAAAAAACGCTGTTACGTTTTTACAAGCCTTTGATGAACCAGTTCCTCAAGCGTGTCGACCGGATTGTTGCTACGTCGCCGAACTATGTCGAAAGCAGCCAGACACTTCAGCGCTATCGGGATAAAGTTCGGGTCATCCCTATCGGCCTCGATGAGGCGACGTACCCATGCCCGACGGACGAGAAGCTGGCCTACTGGCGAAAGAGGGTGGGTGAGAGATTTTTTCTCTTTGTCGGCGCCCTGCGTTACTACAAGGGCCTTGCGTTTCTGCTCGAGGCGCTGCGCTTAAGTTCTTTTCCCGTAGTAGTGATTGGTACCGGTCCCGAGGAGGCGGAGCTAACGGCGCTTTCGCAGCGGTACGGGTTAATGGGTATCCAATTCTTAGGCGGGTTGCCTGACGAGGACAAGGTAGCCTTGCTTTCGCTTTGCTACGGTTTGGTTTTCCCTTCCCATTTGCGCTCAGAAGCCTTTGGTATCTCTCTCCTGGAAGGCGCTATGTTTAGCAGGCCGATGATCTCGTGCGAGATAGGTACCGGTACAACCTTTATCAACGTGGCAGGAGAGACCGGGCTGGTAGTGCCTCCAGCTGACCCAACCGCCCTTGCACAGGCGATGCGTTCGCTGTGGGAGCAACCAGATATGGCTGCTCAGATGGGGCGTCGTGCACGGGCGCGCTTTGAGCAGATGTTTACGGCGGACTCGATGGTTTCCTCGTATGCCACGCTTTATCGCGAACTGCTTTGACGGGCTAGGTGGCCTTTGCAAATTCTCTTGACCGGCGCCAACGGCTTTGTTGGCAAGGCGCTCCTCGAATCGTTTTGCCGAGAGGGCCATCAGGTCGTTGCTGCGGCACGTCAGCCCGTCGCTTCGGTTGGCGGTGCGCGTTATCTCCCGATCCGTGATATCGACGATCCCCAGGCGTGGCGTCGCGCCGCTCATGGGATTGACGCTGTGGTTCATGCCGCCGCTCGGGTCCCTATCATGCGCGGATCCGGTGATGACTTGGCTCTGTATCGACAGGTGAATGTCGCCGGTACCCTTACGGTGGCTCGGGAGGCAGTTGCCGCTGGAGTAAAGCGCTTTGTTTTTATCAGTTCGATCAAGGTAAACGGCGAGGGCACTCCGCCGGGAAGGCCTTTTCTGGCTGACGATACACCTGGGCCGACTGACGCCTACGGGGTGTCCAAATTGGAGGCTGAACAGGCATTAATGAAGCTCGCTTCGGCAACCGGTATGGAAGTCGTGATTGTCCGCCCGCCGCTGATATACGGTCCGGGTGTAAAGGGCAATTTTTCGACCTTGGCCAAGCTGGTCGAGACTGGCATTCCGCTGCCGCTTGGTGCTGTCAAAAACAAGCGTTCGCTCGTTGGTATCGACAATCTGGTATCGCTGATTACTCGTTGCATTGAGCACCCGGCTGCAGCAAACCGAGTCTTCCTGGCAAGCGATGGCGACGACCTTTCCACGGCGGAACTGTTGCAAATGCTTGCGGTTGCCCGCGGCCGGCCGTGTCGGTTGATCAGCGTTCCGACCGGTTTGTTGCACGTTGGCGCCAACTTGATTGGCAAGAAGGCCCTAGCACAACGTCTCCTGGGCTCATTGCAGGCGGATATCACCAAAACGCGCGTGCTGCTCGATTGGGACCCGCCCTATACCGTTGCCCAAGGTCTTCGTCGGTGCTTCGAGACCCGCATGCCCGAGAGAGAGCAGCAGTGATTCGGCTATTCGATGTTTTATTTTCAGCGCTGGGGCTGATTCTTGGTGCCCCGCTTTTGCTGCTACTCACATTTGTCGGTCTTTTCGATACCGGCTCACCCCTTTTTCGGCAGGTCAGGGTAGGACGCGATCAGAAACCTTTTACGCTGTGGAAATTTCGAACAATGCGGCGGGATACCGCCTCGGTCGCTACTCATCTCGCGAGCAGGTCCTCGATCACCAGGTTCGGTCATTTTCTTCGCAGAACCAAGCTTGATGAAATTCCGCAATTGTGGAATGTGCTCAAAGGCGAAATGAGCCTCGTCGGGCCAAGGCCAGGACTGTTTAATCAAGAAGAGCTTACCCGCGAGAGGGCGGTGCGGGGTGTTTTCAAAGTGCGGCCGGGAATCACCGGGCTTGCGCAGATTAGCGAGATTGACATGTCTACTCCCGAACTTTTGGCAAAAACCGACCAACGGATGCTCCAACACCTAACGTTGGGTGCTTATTTCAAGTACATACTTCTTACAATCTCTGGAAAGGGCGCCGGGGATCGAATAAACGGGTAGTCTTGGTGTGCTGCATTGCTTTCCTGTAACTGGAGCGAAGGTCGTAGAAAATGCTGAGGTACGCTGAGCGCCTACGTGTGCGGTTGGTTGCTTTGCCCAGGCGACAGAAACGGCTTATTCAAGTTGTCGCAGATGTTATGTTGGTCTGGCTGGCGCTTTGGCTGGCTTTCTTCATTCGTCTTGGCGAAGCCGATTTCGTTGAACCACTTGGCGGGCATGCTTGGCTGTTCGTCGTTGCGCCGTTGATTTCTGTTCCGTTCTTCATCCGCTTAGGCATGTATCGCGCGGTGATGCGCTATTTCGGTAACGATGCGCTTATGGCGATCGCCAAGGCGGTCACTCTTTCAACACTACTGTTGGCGCTTGCTGTTTACTGGCGTAGTGATGCTCCCAAGCTCATTCCGCGCTCGATGGTTTTCAATTATTGGTGGCTTAGCCTGGTCATGATCGGTGGCTTGCGATTGGTGCTGCGGCAGTACTTCCTTGGAGACTGGTTTTCGCCGGTATCGGCGACGAAGTTCAAAACTCGGGATGCAGGAATTGGCAAGGTAGCGGTATATGGAGCTGGCGCTGCCGGTAATCAATTAGTCGCGGCTCTGAGGCTTGGCCGCGTGATGGCTCCAGTTGCGTTTATCGATGACGATCCAGGGCTACAGAATCGTTCAATTGCGGGGCTGAAAGTTTACCCGGCTAAGCGTATTGCGCAGATGATCGAGGAAACCGGGGCGGCTCAGATACTGCTGGCCATCCCGTCAGCCTCTCGCTCTCGCCGAAGAGAAATACTGGAAATGCTCGAGCGTTTCCCGCTGCATGTACGCAGTGTGCCGGGCTTTATGGATTTGGCGAGCGGCAAAGTGCAGGTCGAAGACATCCAGGAGGTGGATATTGCCGATCTGCTGGGGCGTGATGCGGTACCGCCGCAGCAGGCACTGTTCGAAAAGTGTATCCGCGGCAAGGTCGTAATGGTGACGGGTGCGGGCGGGTCGATCGGATCGGAGCTGTGCCGTCAGATCCTTTCGAACAAGCCACAGGCGCTGCTGTTGTTCGAACACAGTGAGTTCAACCTTTACAGCATTCATATGGAATTGGAGCGGTTGATAGAGCGTACGTCATTGCCGATCAAGCTGATGCCGATCCTGGGTTCCATCCGCAATGCTGATCGGTTGCTGGACGTGATGCGCACCTGGGGTGTGGAGACGATCTATCACGCGGCTGCCTACAAGCATGTGCCCATGGTTGAGCACAACGTGGCCGAGGGCGTACTGAACAATGTGATTGGCACCCTGAACACGGCGCAGGCAGCCGTTCAGGCGGGTGTTAGCAACTTCGTGCTGATCTCCACTGACAAGGCCGTTCGGCCGACCAATGTGATGGGCAGTACCAAGCGTGTTGCTGAGCTGGTTCTGCAGGCGCTCAGCCGTGAACCGGCGCCGGGCTTGTTTGGCACTGCGGGCAGTGTGCATCACGTCAACAAAACCCGTTTCACCATGGTGCGTTTCGGCAATGTGCTCGGCTCGTCGGGCTCGGTCATCCCCCGTTTCTATGCGCAGATCCGCGCGGGCGGGCCTGTGACGGTGACGCATCCGAAGATCACCCGTTATTTCATGACCATTCCCGAAGCGGCTCAGCTGGTGATCCAGGCGGGGTCGATGGGGCAGGGCGGTGATGTATTCGTGCTGGACATGGGACAGCCGGTGAAGATCGCTGAGCTGGCCGAGAAGCTCATTCATCTGTCCGGCCTGAGTGTTCGTTCTGAGAAATGCCCGCACGGGGATATCGCTATCGAATACACCGGCCTGCGGCCCGGCGAGAAGCTGTATGAAGAGCTGTTGATCGGCGACAACGTGAGCGCTACCGAACATCCGATGATCATGCGCGCCAATGAGGAACACCTCGACTGGGATGTGCTCAAGGACCGGTTGGCCAAGCTGCTCAAGGCGGTGGAAAGCGATGATTACCCGCAGGTGCGGCAGCTACTTCGTGAAGTGGTGAGCGGGTATGTGCCGGAGGGGGAGATCGTCGACTGGATCTACCAGCAGCGGCGGGTAGAGCCTGAGTAAGTAGAGTTACATGTCAGGGGTGCCTAGTCTCCTGGCAGCTTCTGAACAGCCCAGCTGTTGGGTAAGCGCGATTTTTAAATCTGCTTTGCAACAGCCTCCATCGAAAAAGTACCTTCCTCCCAAGGGGGCTTCAGCCCCCACTATAGCGGCCGTTGATTGCCTCTTAACTGGCAAATACTCCTCGCCATCCAGCTGGCTGGTACCGGATGTCAGTGCCGTGCACCCTCGTCCGGCATGCTCAGCAGCTGTTTTTCACGGTTCCAGTCGAACGGTTCGTCGTTCTGCTCGGCTTCGTAGCGGCGCTCTTCCAGCTGCTGGAAAACGGCGATCTCGTCATCCGGCATGAAGTGCAGGCAGTCGCCGCCGAAGAACCACAGCAGGTCGCGCGGAACCAGATGGGCGATCTGGGGATAGCGGTGGAAGACCTGGCAGATCAGGTCCTGCCCCATATGACGCTCTTCCGGGACGTTCTGCAGGTTCATGATCAACTCGTCGAAGCGCTCGAGGAACAGTGCGTGGCTTTCTTCCGAGACCTGTTCGGCCTCGCCCATGGCGAGCAGGATGCCGCGCAGATGGGCCAGCAGGGCCAGGTTGTGATCGTGGTATGGATTGGCCATGTGTTCACCTGTGTCGGTTTTCTGAAAGGCGCGATTATAGGCGTGCGCGCCGGTGAATTGGGGTGTCTGGTTGACTCGCTTATAGCTCGCAGGTTCGGTTTTTCGGATGAGGCGATGGTTGGCTCGTCGGCTTGCCAGCGCTGAAAAACGGGGTCTTCTATCGCTTTGCCGACAGCGCGACGTACTAGCTTGGCTCGATCTCGCCGGGCTGGGCTGGAATGCTGATCAAGCTGAGCAGGTAGCTTTCGAAGGTAGTGAACTGGCCGCCAAGCTCGATGCCGTTGCGCCAGTGTGCGGACAGATCGATCAACAAACGCAGGCGCGCCACGCCTTGACGAGTGGCGTCCAGCACTTCGGCATCCTGGAAGTAGAAGCGTCGCTTCACCAGCGGATACAGTGCTTTGAACAGGCTTTCCTTTAACGAGAAGGTTCGGGTAACCAGTTCGGAGCGCTCGTCTTCGTTTAGCGGAGAGTAGAGTTCCAGTTCACGGGGTGTGAGGATTTCGGCGGCCAGTCGGTCGGCTCGCTCGGGGGCAAGAATGCGCTCGATATCCAGTCCCAGCCCGCTCCATTGCTGACTGGAGCCCACCACCACGCCTGCCCAGCCTGCGCCGTGGGTAATGGAACCAACGATGCCGGCCGGCCATCGCGGCGCGCGGTCTTCACCCACTGGCGGCACGAATGCAGTGCCGGTCAGGCCTCGCAGGGCCTCCCTAGCGCACAAGCGTCCAGCGAGAAACTCTGCCTGCCGCTTGCTGACGCCTTTCTGTGCGGGAATCTCCCAGCGACTAAAATCCTCGGGATCGAGCAATGCCGGGTCGAAGCGTGTGCTCATCAGGCTGACACCCGCCAAGGCTTGCGGTAGCGGCCAGTGGTCGGTGAGTGGCGTGCAGCAGCGCGGGTAGGAAGGGAGATCGTTCATGGTCGCTATTCTGCCTCAAGGCTGGCGGTGAATGTCATCGCGCTGCGGCGGACGCGCCGTACTTCGCCTGGCGGATTACCCCTTGCTCAGCGCGCTGTTTCGCCGGCATCGGTAACAGTCCACAGGGAGAGGCGCGCCAACCAACTGCACACGCCATCGTCGCAAACGGCTGCAGCCCCGCTTCAGGTGGGATAACCCGTATCAAGGCTGCGGTTATTTTTTCACGCGCTGCTCGCTATGCCTTCAGGGTGCCTGCTAGGGTTGAGCGCATCACCTGGACGGAGAAAGCGATGTTCGAATCAGCCGAAATTGGTCACTCCATCGACAAGGAGACCTACGATGCGGCGGTGCCAGAGTTGCGTGAAGCGTTGCTGCAGGCGCAGTACCGGCTCAAGGCCCAGGCGCGGTTCCCGGTCCTCATACTGATCAATGGCATCGAGGGCGCCGGCAAAGGGGAAACTATCAAGCTGCTCAACGAGTGGATGGATCCGCGGCTGATACGTGTCGACAGCTTCGATGTGCCCAGCGACGAAGAGCTCGCGCATCCACCAGCATGGCGTTTCTGGCGACGCCTGCCGCCGAAGGGCCACACCGGGATTTTCTTCGGCAACTGGTACAGCAAGATGCTCGAGGACCGTGTGCACGGGCGCATCGATGGTGCCGAGCTGAAACTCGCCACCGCGCGGGCGCAGCGCCTGGAGCGGATGCTCTGTGACGAGGGCGCGCTGATCTTCAAGTTCTGGTTCCATCTGTCCAAGGAGCGTATGAACGCCCGGCTCGATTCGCTGAAGAATGACCCGCTGCACAGCTGGCGCATCAGCCCGTTGGATTGGCAACAGTCGAAGACTTACGATAAGTTCGTGCGCCACGGTGAGAAGATCCTGCGGCTCAGCAGCCGGGATTTTGCGCCCTGGTATGTGATCGAGGGTGCGGACGAGCGTTACCGCAGCCTGACCGTCGGCCGCATCCTGCTCGAAGGTCTGCAGGCCGCGCTGGCCGCCGCGGAGCAGCCTGGGCAGGCGGCGTCGCAGCCGCATTCGGCACCGCTACAGATCGATCTGGATCATTTGAGCCTGTTGGACAGCCTGGATCTGAGCCAGAAGCTCACCAAGGACGACTACCAGCAGCAGCTCGCCGAAGAGCAGGCGCGGTTGTCGCAGTTTTTGCGGGATCGCCGTCTGCGCAAGCGGGGCGTGCTGGCGTTGTTCGAGGGGCATGATGCGGCGGGCAAGGGGAGTGCGATTCGCCGCGTGACCGGCGCGCTGGACCCGCGGATGTACCGGACCATTCAGATCGCCGCGCCCTCCGAGGAAGAGCGCGCGCAGCCCTGGCTTTGGCGCTTCTGGCGCAATGTGCCGGAGCGCGGCAAGTTCACCATCTTCGATCGCTCCTGGTATGGCCGCGTACTGGTCGAGCGGGTGGAAGGTTTCTGCACTCCGGATGAATGGTTGCGTGCCTATTCGGAAATCAACGACTTCGAAGAGCAACTGGTCGATGCCGATATCGTGGTGGTGAAGTTCTGGCTGACCATCGACAAGAAAACCCAGCTCAAGCGCTTCAAGGAGCGCGAGGAGACAGTCTTCAAGCGCTTCAAGATCACCGAGGAGGATTGGCGCAACCGTGAGCGTTGGGACGACTACGGGCATGCCGTAGCCGATATGGTCGACCGCACCAGTACCGAAATCGCACCCTGGACGTTGGTAGAGGCCAACGACAAGCGCTTCGCCAGGGTGAAGGTGTTGCGGACTTTGAACGAGGCATTGGAGGCGGCGATCGATAAGGGATGATAACCGGCACAGGGGTGCCAGTCCGATGCTAGTGCTCCACTTACGAGATTGCTGCCAGTCCTGCCCAGGCGCGCTATCCGGCCGGCAAGCCGATGGCCGTGCATATCCGAGCTGAATGGTCGTCGCCAGCGCTGCGAGGCGGGAACTATGCTCGGGTCACCGTCCACCCCGCGGTCGTGGAACAAACCGTGCGCGCAGCGCCGTCACAACATCCCCGCGACCGCGCCTAGTCTCCGAGGTATGTCATGCGTGAAGTAGTGATCGTCGATAGCGTACGGACCGGCCTGGCCAAGTCCTTCCGTGGCAAGTTCAACATGACCCGTCCTGATGACATGGCCGCGCATTGCGTTGATGCATTGCTGTCGCGCAATGATCTCGACCCCGCACTCGTCGAGGATTGCATCGTCGGTGCTGGCTCTAACGAGGGCGCGCAGGGCTACAATATCGGTCGCAACGTCGCAGTGCTGTCCCGTTTGGGCATTGGCTGCGCCGGCATGACGCTCAATCGTTACTGTTCGTCGGGCCTGCAGGCCATCGCCGTGGCGGCCAACCAGATCGCTTCGGGCTGCAGCGATATCATCGTCGCCGGCGGGGTGGAGTCGATCACCCTGACCCTGAAGAGCCGCAACACCGATCACCTGTTCAACCCGATCATCCAAGAGCGTGTGCCGGGCATCTACCACACCATGGGGCAGACGGCCGAACTGGTGGCACGTCGTTACAACGTGACTCGCGAGCAGCAGGATCTCTACTCGCTGCAGAGCCAGCAGCGTACTGCGCGTGCGCAGGCCGATGGCCTGTTCAGCGATGAAATCGTGCCGATGAATGTCCAGTACTACATCGAGGACAAGAACACCGGCGAGCGCACCGTGCATCAGGGCGTGGTCGAGGGGGATGATTGCAACCGTCCTGACACCACGCTGGAAAGCCTGGCCGGACTCAAGCCCGTGTTCGCTGAAGACGGCTCGGTCACCGCCGGCAACGCCTCGCAACTGTCCGATGGCGCGTCCATGACGCTGGTGATGAGCCTGGACAAGGCCATCGAACTTGGCCTCAAGCCGCGCGCCTTTTTCCGTGGTTTCACCGTGGCAGGCTGTGAGCCGGAGGAGATGGGCATCGGGCCGGTATACGCCGTGCCGCGTCTGCTCAAGGCCAAGGGGCTGCAGATCGATGACATCGACCTATGGGAACTCAACGAGGCCTTTGCATCGCAGTGTCTGTATTGCCGCGACACGCTTGGCATCGACAACGAGAAGTACAACGTCAATGGCGGATCGATCTCGATCGGGCACCCGTTCGGCATGACCGGTTCGCGCACCGCCGGGCATATCGTCCGTGAGCTGCAGCGGCGCAACCTGCGTTATGGCGTGGTGACCATGTGCGTCGGTGGCGGTATGGGGGCTGCCGGCCTGTTCGAAGCCGTGCGCTAACACCTTGGTGTACCGTCTTGAGACGGGCCTGCTACGAAGCCGTAGCAGGCCCGTTTTTTTGTCGGCGATAAAGACGAGTCGTACTGTGAGCGCGATCTGTTGGCCCCGGCAGATCGACATCTGGTGGTCGCCAGATGCGTAGTCCATGCACGAAAAAGCCGCAGAGCATCGAGTGATGACTCTGCGGCTTATAGGAGCCCGATCATTCGATCAGGTCATGCGTTGCTTAGCGGCCCAGGTTGTAGTCCGCTGCAGCACCGATGCCGATGACGTTCGCCGACGGCAGCAGCTGGCTGATGAAGCGGTTCCAACGAGTGATGTTGGCCGGGCCGACGAACACGACGTCCTGCGGCTGCAGCGGGAAGTGCTTGGCCAGCGCAAAGGCGGTGGGGGAATCGGCGTTCAGCTGAAAGACCTTGGCCGGCTCGGTCATCATGTCTTCAGCACCGCGAATCACGTACAGCGCCTCACCATCGGCGGTCTCCTGACGAATGCCGCCAGCGGTGCCGATTGCGTCCATCAGGTTCATGTTGGTGGCTTTGAACGACAGCGCTTGCGGCAGGTTGACCTCGCCCAAAACGTAGATCTTGCGCTGGTCGTTGTATGGCAGGTGCAGCTGGTCGCCGTCCTTCAGGTAAACCTGGTGCAGCCACGAATCGGGGCGGTTCAGCGAGTCGACGTCGAGCATGTACTCACGACCGTCGCGCTTGAGCGTCAGACCGGTGAGGTCTGCGGTTTCGGTATCCACACCGGCTTGACCGATAGCCTGGGTGATGGTCATCGGAGCGGTGGTCACCGGCACTTCGCCGGCGGTGTCGAATGCACCGGAAACGACGACGCGCTGGCTGCCGAAGCGCAGGATGGATACATCGACCTGCGGACTGTCGATGTAGTTGGTCAGGCGACGCGCAATCAGGGCGCGCAGTTCTTCAATGGTCTTGCCCGCGGCTTCGATGTTGCCGATGTACGGGTAGAACAGGGTGCCATCGGGGCGTACCAGACGACCGTTGGCATCCAGCTGCTGCTGCGGGCCTGACGGCGCGGTCAGCTCCGGGTGGTCCCAGACGGTAATGTAGAGCAGGTCGTTGGCGCCGATGCGGTAGGCGCCGGGCTTGTAGTTGAGCAGTTCCTGCTTGCTGGAGGTGCCCGCGTCGGAGGCGAGGTCTCCCTTGAGCATTTCGGGGGTGATGCGGATCAGTTGAACGGTGCCGTGCTCGGCTTCGGCACCTTCCTTGAACTCATCGGGATCGAGGTACTGGCCGGGGGCGAACGCACAGCCCTGCAATACCAAGGCGGAAGTAAAAGCTAGAGCGATAAATGGTTTCATGGGTTGTTCATCCTTGACGGAGTGGTTGTTGTTCAAAGAGTGAGACGGCTTGATTCACTTTTCTGCCTGAGGCGCTTGAGTAATTTTTTCGCCTTTCCAAGAGGACCGGAGTCATCACTCCACACTCCTCAGCGACCAAATTGGATCGGTAGCCAAAGTTTCTCTCCTTCCTGAATTGTTCATCTCCAGCAGCTATCTATTCAGCTACGTAGACGCGTTTTTATTTCCCTCCTGGTTGTAAAGTCAGCGGCTGTTTGGTGGGGCAGGTTTAATTCCTAAGTTCTTCACATACGGCTGCTGCGTTACCACCGAGGCGGGATGGCGCTCATGTTTAGTTAGATGTTGAATTGCCATCCTGTCACGCTCACACAGAAGGGATAGACCGTCTCGATTTCGCTGGGTTCACCGTCGTTCAGTGCAATTTCGCCCAATTTTTCGATCATTGGGATTAGCTGTCCTGTTTCGCCGGCTTGGCCTTCTGCACGCGGTAGTTTTTTTCCCGCATGAATGCCGGAACTATGAACATCGCGTCATGTGCGTAGCGCTTAACCAGCCTTTTGGGCTCGGAAAGCATCCGATGCAACCATTCGAGTTTGCAGTTCTGCATCCACACCGGTGCCCGTTTAATACTGCCGGTAGCGAACGAAATGGATGCGCCGATACAAAAGCCCATACCGGTCCGTTCGTGGCTTTCGATTGAACTGGCAAGTATTTCCTGGCGCGGCGCGCCGACTGCGTAGAGCACTAATTCGGACGGGTTTTCCCGAACGAACTGCAATGCCCGTTGCACTTCATCCGGACGATTGATGAAGCCCATCGGCGGATTGTGGTGATAGAGCGTGATTCCGGGGTAGATCGCGCGCAGTTTTACGCATTCCTCTTCGGTCGCCCCGATCAGGACGATGCGCAGGCGCTCGCGGTCTGCCCATTCCAGCAGGTCGACGGTAAGGTCGCTGCCCGGAATCACTTCTTCGATCTGTACACCGAGGCGCTGCAGCAGTGGCTGCAGGATTCGGCTGTCGCACAGGCGCAGGCGAGCCTTGGCGTAAGCCTCGCGCAGTGCAGGGTTATCCTGCAGTTGCGCCAGGTGGTCGACATTGGGGGTCACCACGAACGAGTAGGGCTGCTTGACCCCCTCGCGAATGCAGTTCAGCAGCGTCGCCTTGCTGCCGGTATAGAAATTCACACCGAACGCGTGGTTAGTCTCGTTAGACACTCATCGTTACTCCCTTGAAGGCGCCCTTGATGCCGGACCAGGCGAGGCTGGGGTGGTTGAACTCCTTGATGACGGTGATCGCCGACAGGAAACAGGCCGACGCGAAGGCGAAACCCTGGCCGTAGAAGCGCTTGTTGAATCGGGTCGCGGCGCGATTGCGGTAGTAGTGATAGAAGGCCGAGCGGCCGCCCGAGCTCAGCGAGCCGTAGTGGAAGAGCCTGCTGCTTGGCACGACGCGGATAGAGATGCCTTTCTTCTTGGCCTGGAACTGCCAGTCGACTTCCTCGGAATACATGAAGTACGCCTCGTCCATCAGGCCGATGCGATCGATCAGCTTGGCCGAGAACGCAAGGCTGCAGCCCATCAGGTAATCCGGCTGCTCGCTGGTGTTTGCCATGGCTTCGAGGGTCTGGTCCTTGCCCAGCAGCTTGGCCTTACCCAGCAGCGGGTAGAGCTTGCCGCCGCCGTAGCATTCCAGGCGCCCGGTGTCGGCGCTGAGGATGACCGAGCCAACGAATTGGCGATCGTTCTCTTTTAGCGCATCGAGCAGCGGCGTGAAGGCATCACTGTCGACATAGGTGTCGTTGTTGACGATCCAGAAAGTGGTCACTGGCAGGTTGTCCAGCGCCCAACGCAGGCCGTAGTTGTTGCCACCGGCGTAGCCGTTGTTCTCCGGGTTGGCGAGAACGGTAACGTTGTGGCGCGGCTGGGCCTCAAGCCACTGGTTGAATGCCACCACGGAGCCGTCCTGGGAGTCATTGTCGATGACCACCACATGGTTGAGAGCCGGGCAATGAGCGAGCAGGCTCTCAACGCAACTGATGGTTTCAGTAGCTGCCTTGTAGTTGAGGATAAGCGCGACGTTCATGGATGGGTTCCTGGCGGCGAAGGTGACGGGCCCTGAGGGCGTGAATGACGAACAGCAATGCGAAAACCGGTTGGCCGTATTCGAAGAATCCGTTGAGCGGCCAGATGACGAAGAACGCCAGCATCGTCGAGTAGATGAAGGTCATGTCGGTGGCAATGTTCTTGGCGATGCGGTGATAGACGAACAGTGTCATCGGGACGATGAGGAAGGTCAGAAAGCCGAAGCGGAACAGCGTTCCGATGATTCCGACATCTGACAGGAAGAAGTGCTCGCCGAAGTACGGGATAAAGCCGTCCTGCCACATCAGCGAAAGCGAGCCGCTGGGCAGCCAGTTGACCTGATCCAGATGGTCGAAGATCAGAGAAATGGTGACCGAGCGGGCGCCGTCTTCCACGCCTTCCAGCGTGCTGTCGTAGAACTCCGTGTTGAGCCCGAGAATTTCCAGCAGGCTCGGGTAGAAATAGAAAGGCGACAGCAGAATCGATAGCGAAGCCGCCCAGATGACGGCCTTGGCACGCAGACAGAACAGGGTGAAGGCCAGGCACAGGACAATCAGCTGGCGCGTCTGGGTCGCAAACACCAGGGTCAGTAGCAGCAGGGCGGCGATCACCAGATAGAAGGTCTTGTTCCGCGCGGCCCCGTTGATCGGCGAGGCGCCCTTCGACCAGATCTGGATGCAGTAGAAGTACGCCAGGCAGATCAGGTACGGGCCGATAGATGAGCGATCCGGACGGTCGTCCGAGCGCACTTCCGGGCGCATGTCGGGGATCACGCCGAACTTGAAGCACCAGGAGAAGAACGCGGCGGCCAGGGCTGCATAGAGCAAGGCGCGTTCGAACTGCAATGTACTGACGCGCTTGCCGAGGAACAGCAACGGTGCAAAACCCAGGCAGAACAGCACGCGGCGCTCTTCAATGAGCCCGAACACGATCGGTTGGCCATAGGTGAAATAGGCGAAGATCGCCGGCATCACCAGAAACACCACCGCGCTGTACAGGCAGTAGTACATCAGGATGCGAAATTCACGCGGAGCGTTTTCCGCCGATGCCAGCAACAGCAAAATGGCGAACACGATGCTGACCGCCAGATACGCCTCGTTCAGCCCCTTGATGCCATAGGGGTTGTGCGGGCTGTCGCCGAATACCGAAAAGTGCAGTATCAGTGCCAGGATCAGCAACGGAAAAAAGAAGAAGCGTGAACTGAAATTCGTCATCAACCTGAGTCCTTAGGTATTGGTTCCTTGAGCGCCACAGCCTTTCAAGCTGTTTCCAGCGCCCGCTTCTTGATCTTCTTGCGCCGCACCAGGAGACCGGTGAACGCCTTGAAGCTCTGGTAGAACCCGATCTCCTTTACCCCTTTGCCAAGTTCGAAGCCTTTGTACGTAGGGGTCTTGAGCAACAGCAGCTTCATCGCCAGCAGCCGCGGCAGGATCGTCGTGCGGCGGTAGTACTGGAACGGCTGAATGGAGAAGATGCTGCCCGTATCGAAAGCCTCGGCTTTGACAACGCCAGCAGCCTCCGCGTTGCGAAAAAGTTCGCGACCTTTTGCGGTGCGTACCAGAATCAGCGAATTGCCCTCGCGCTCCTCGAAGGACGGGTAGCCCTTTTCATCGCCTTCCCAGCCATCGGCGCAGACGATGTCGGCGAATTCGCCAATGCCGTCCGGGCAGATCTTGCAGCGGGTTTGCAGGTGGCGGTTGAGCACCTTTCCCCAGGAATCGTTGTAGGTCATGGTGCGTTCGTCGCCATTCTTCAGCGTGGCCTTGGTCAGCCCCGGCCAGCCGTCGCCGCGGTAGCGGAAGGCGGTAACGTCGCTGCGCTTGACCTCCAGCTTGTCCAGCACCTGCTCGGTGCCCTGCAGGCTCGGCGTGCCGGCGCACATGAAGGAGACGATGTAAGGGATGTTTTCCTTCAGCCGCGGGTTGTGCTGCTGCATCTGGCGCACGGCGGCGACGTCGCACGGCTTGCCGATGAACAGGTACTTCTCGGTGGACATGGCCACCCACTTCAGCGCTTCGCCCGGGCTGGCCGGCGCGTAGCGAGAGCCGGAAGAGGCGATGACGTTCTGCCGCGAGCGGCTGATGGTGGCGACGTTCTCCAGCGGATCGGTCTGCGAAGCCTGGATCTGGATCACGCCGTCGACCAGCTTGTTCTCCAGGCAATACTGCGCCAGCGCCGAGATCACGCCGCCGGACGAGCCAGCCTGACGGATCTCGTTATCGGCGGCGTAGCCTTTGAGCGTGTCGAGGATCTCGCCCCATATCGGGTGGTAGTTCTCCGACTTGTACGGGCGAATATCCAGATTCAGCGCCGGGCAGGACTTGGCGAAAGCGGCGCTGGTCTGCGCGTTGGCCACCGGCTTGTTCTGGTACTGGCTGTTGAGGACCGGACGGTGGTAGCCATCGCCAGTCAGACGAATCTTGATGGCGTCGTCGTCTGCGACCGAGCTGCACATGCCACAGCCGCTGCACAAGTCGTTGTTCAGCACGCGATTCAATGAAGCTTTCATACCTGCCTTCCCTTGAGCGGCCAGTCGAGCGCGATGCGCGACCGGCAGTATTTAACGAGTGCGGTCATGCTGGCTGGCGCCGTTTGCGATAGATGTTGAGCACCGCATAACCGTAGATAAGCGTCAGGACGACCATGCCCAGAGTGGACACCCAGGGAGCCGCCTGTATCCCGTGCGAGGGGATGAAAATCCAGTAACAGAGCACCGTGATCACGCCCGAGGCGATGATTCCGAAGGTGCGCAGAAAACCAGTGCCCATCGCCATCAGCTGTACACCCAGGCCGGCGGCGATGAAGCGCGCCGCGGTGAAGCAGGCGAAGGCCAGCCACAGGGTGTTCAGCTCGGCGTACTCGGCGCCGAGGAAATAGTCGGTGAACAGCGGACCGATGAAGAAGAACGCCAGGGCAAACACCAGTCCCATGCCCGCGTATTCCCCGAGGATGCGCAGGCCATAGCGGGCCAGCCCGGCGGCCTTGTTGTGCAGCTGGTAGGCGAAACGCGGGATGTGCACGCTGGCCAGCAGCACGCTGAACGGCACCGCGCCCTGGATCAGGCGCGAGCCGGCGAAGTAGATGCCTGCGGCTTCGCGCCCGGCGAGATGGTTGACGAGGATGACGTCCAGCTGGGCGAAGATGTTGGTCGCACCGCTGTCCACCGCGAAGCTGGTGGAAGACCTGAAGCGCTCGGCCAGCACCTTCCAGGAGTTGCGCAGGATGCCGCCCAGTTCGAGGATCTTCGACAGCGCGCGCAGGGCGAAAGTCGCGTAGATCAGACGTGACACCAGAAAGGCGACGCCGATGGCCAGCACATCGTTGCGCAGCAGGATCGCCGCGCCGATCAGGACGAAATGCACCAGTGCCGTCGCAGCCACGATCTTCGTCTCGCGATGGAACTGGCCAATGCTGCGAAACACCGTCAGGCCAAGGTCGCCATAGGAGGAGGCAATCGTGCCGAGCAGGAACAGCACTGCGGCAAAGCGCTCGGTGGTGTGCAGATCGAGGACGAACAGGATGATCGGCAGCAGAACGACGCAGGCCGGCAGTACCAGTACGGACTTCGCCGCCAGGCTGGCGGACATGATCTCTCCCGCGCGATGGCGCTCGGCGCCGATGTCGCGCAAGGCGCGCATGCCGAAGCCGTAGTCGGTCACCAGGGCGACGATGGTCGACCAGGTGATCACGATCGAAATGAAGCCGAAGTCGCTCGGCCCCAGCGTTCGCGCGAGGATCAGCAGGGTGCCGAGCTGCACGGCGGTGCGGGCCGCCGTGGTAACCCCCATCAGGGCGTGATCGCGCATGGTTATCTCTGATACGCGGCCTGAGGCTGGTGCAGGGTGGCAAGGATCTGCTCCAGCGCCACGCTGTAGGCGTCCAGTTTGCGGCGGATGATCGCGCCGCTGGCGGCGACTTCGGCCTTGAGCTGTTCACGGTTGTCCAGGTGCGCGAGAACCAACTCCAGTGCGCTCTCGGTGTCCTCGGTCTTGAGGTCCACCACACGGTGGTAGTCGAGCGACTGATAGAGCCCGGCGAACTTGCGGCTGTAGGCCAGCGGCACAACCGGTACGCCGGCGGAGAACGCGCCGATGGTCGCGTGCATGCGGGCGCCGACGAAGAAGTCCATGCCGCTGATGTAGGACTTGGCCTCGATTGGTCCCTTGAAGCGTGGCGCCAGCTTGAGCTCGGGGTACTGCTGCTGCAGTTGCTGGGACACGGTGTAGTCGTCTTCCGCAGGGAAGCCGATCGGGATCACGTGGGGCACCAAGTGTACTTCGTGGCCGCGCTCGAGCAGCGTGCGGATCAGGCGGTCGGTCAGCGCCTTGTAGTCGGCACGCAGGCCGAACTGATTGGCGGTGCCTTCGTATCCGCCGTGATGCAGCAACGCCGACACGCTGAGGCCGACGGCCAGCTTGCTTGGGTCGCGCTGTTCGCTCTGGCGCTCGAAGGGCAGGGCGAAGGCGACGTCGATGACTTCGTCGCGATTGGGGATATTCAGCTGCTTGAGCACGTCGAACGACTGGTGATCGCGGGCAAAGACCATGGTGCTCTTCTTCATCGCCCAGGCCGAAGCCTTGGTGCCCCAGTCCGACTTGAACGGGCCGATGGTCTGCGGCGAGAGGATCAGCGGAACGCGACCGCCTAGGGCCATGCCCTTGCTGACCAGCAGCTTGATCAGGCGCTTGGCGCCGTAGATGTCGGAGAAGCTGTCGCCTTCGCCGATATCGAACACCGCGTCACAGGAGCTGATCGCCTGGTACAGGCCGTGGGGATTCTTCAGCAGCGCCTTCTCGTTGAACTCGATGAATTCGTACTTGAAGCGCTCGGTGGACGGAGGGTAGTCGCAGGGCCCGGACGAACCGATGATCAGGAACTCCGGGGTGATCCCGCATTTACGCGCGGCCTCGTCAATCAGCAGCATGTTGGAAATGCTCAGGGCGCCAACCCCGAGGTTGCCGGAAGAGAACGAGTGCCATAGCAGTCCGAATTTCATGTTCGAGTCACTCCAGAATCAGTCAGCGTTGTGCGCAGGTGTAGGGCCAATGGCAGTGCAGTCGTTCGCCAGGTGTTTGCGCATGAGCTCCATCTGAGGACGGTCCTCGCCTTTGCGCGGCTCGATTGCAAGCTTGTAGGTGCCCCAGCCGGGGCCGCCGGCCCAGTAGGCGCTGGGTACGCAGTTGTCATTGAGGTAGGCGAGCAGCTTGTCCATGGCGACCGCCGCTTCGGGCAGGTCGTCGGGAATGCCGTATTCGCCGAGGAAGCCTTTCTGGCCGTGCTTCTTCAGCCACTCGATGAAGGGGCGAGCGCGCTCGACGCCGATCATCGGATCGATATCGCGGCTGGTCTGCGCCATGTACTTGCCGGAGAAATCCTGGTCGAAATACAGGTGCGCTTCGTAGACTATGCGGTCGGCCGGGTCGTTGATCAGGAAGTTGGCGTTCACCTGTGGCCAGTGATACGCACTGGACCAGCGCTCGCCCTCGACGAAGATCAGCGTCTGGTCATCGACTTCGCGAATCGCATCGACTGCCGCCTGAGCAGCGCCTGGCCAAAGGCCGACGGTGCCATGGGGCTCATTCATGATGTCGTAGCCGAGCAGACCGCGGTGACCTTTGAAACGCTTGGCCAGCTCGCGCCACACCGATGCGTAGGCGTCGTATGGCACCTTGCTCGAGCCGATGAGTTCGCCGTGGTAACGACCATAGTTGTGCATGTCCAGAATGACCTTCTGGCCATTCATCGCGGCCAGATCCAGGGTCTTCTTCAACAACCGGATCTGGTCGAAGTTCAATCCGTCATCGAGCGAGTGTTGAACCCGCTCCCAGATGAAGGGAAAGCGGATCAGGCGGATGCCCTGATCGGCGTAGTACTTGAAGTGCTTCTTTTCCGGATAGAAGTAGTTCGTGCCGTTCTTGCCCGGAGTCACGTGTGGGGCAAATCCGGCGCCGGAGATATTGACCCCGAGCAGGGCGAGGCCCTTGTCGCTGGTTGGCCAATCGGCGGCGCTCGCGCCGGCTACGGACAGCGTGGCCACCAGTGCCACAGCCAGTCGTGTGAGGCGTTGTGCTGGCCGGTTGGGGTGTCTGGTCATCGCTAACACCTATCTTCGGGCAAAAAAACGTTCCACTGACGCTCTGAAGGCCAGTTGTTCGGCAGTGAGGAAAGTGGGGGTAGCTGCAGTGTTCTGCATGGCGACGGTGAGCCGTCGCCATGCACTCACCTTATTTGCTGGTACTGGCGTATTCGTACTGGTAGTAGCCGTACTCGCCGTAGGTTGAAGCCTTGCGAACCACTGCGTTGAAGATGACGCCCTTGACGATCAGACCGTTCTGCTCGAGGCGACGCTTGGCAGCCTCGATTTCCTTCACGCCGTTCAGCGCATAGCGGGTGACCATCAGTGTGGTACCGGCCTGGCTGCCGACCAGGGCTGCGTCGGTGACTGCCAGGATCGGCGGGGTATCGAAGATCACCAGGTCGTACATGTGGCTGATCTCCTTGACGAAGCGCGAGAAGTTCTCGTGCATCAGCAGCTCCGAGGGGTTCGGCGGCAGCTGGCCGTGGGTGATCACGTGCAGGTTGTTCAGTTGGGTCTTCTGGATGGCATCGAACAGGGTGATGCGGCCCGAGAGGATGTCCGACAGACCCTTGTCGCCATCACAGCGCATGACCTTGTGCAGGTAACCCTTGCGCATGTCGGCATCGATCAGCAGCACGCGCTTGCCGGATTGTGCAACGACCGCGGCGAGGTTGGTGGTGACGAAGGACTTGCCCACCGCCGGACTTGGGCCGGTGATCATCAGGACGTTGTTCTTGGCCTCGATCATCGCGAAGTGCAGGCTGGTACGCAGGCTGCGCATGGCTTCGGTGGCGAGGTCGGCCGGGTCGTTGATGGTCAGCAGGTAGGAGGCGGTGCTCTTGTCGCGCTTGAAGTTGGCCAGGCGTTTTTCCAGAGCAGCCTGCTTGTCGGTGAACGGAATGGAGGCGTACACCGGGGTGCCGGTACGCTCGATGTCTTCCGGATTCTCGACACCACGCTTTAGGGCTTCACGCACATAGACGAAGGCAGTCGCGAGCAGGGCGCCCAGCAGGGTCGCGACGATCACCACCAGCGGCTTGTTCGGCTTGACCGGATTTTCCAGGTCGGCGGCAGCATGGTCGATGATGCGCACGTTGCCCACTGTACCCGCGCGGATGATGTCCAGCTCCTGGGTCTTGTTCAGCAGCATGGAGTAGGTTTCCGAGGAAACTTCCACGTCACGGGTCAGGCGCAGGAGCTCCTGCTGGGTCGACGGCAGGGTGCCGATCTGCTTCTCCAGTTCTTCCTTCTGCGTCTGCAGCTGGTTGATCTGGTTCATCAGCGCCTGGAAGTTCGGATGCTGACGGGTGAAGCGGCGTTCCATCTCGGTACGCTTGAGGTTCTGCTCGGAGATCTGGCGTTCCATGTCGACGATGCGATCCAGCACGGATTGCGTTTCGGCAGTGATGTCCACCGAGCCCGAGCCGGTCTGGTACTTGTTCAGGGCTGTCTGCGCAGCTTCCAGCTTCTTGCGTACGGCTGGCACCTGCTCATTCAGGAACTCCAGGCTCTGGGTGGCTTCGGCGGCATTGCGCGCGACGTTCTGGTCTACATAACGGCTGGCGACCTCTTCCAGAACGCGAATAGCGTGCTCCGGGTTGGGGTCTTCGAGGGTCACGTTGACGATGCCCGACTGCTTGCCGCGTTCGGCGGCCGACAGACGCTGCTGGTAGCTCTCAGTGGTGTTGTAGGTACGGTTCTTGACGACGGTGAAGGTGGTGCCCGGCCGTGCATTCAGCTCAGCCACGGTGACGCGGTAGTCCTCTGTCTCGACCGGCTCGCCAACGACACCCTGAACCACGACCTCGTCGTCCTTGTCACGCAGGATGAAGCCGTTGTTCTCTGCCGCTTCGAGTGTCAGCTCCTTGCCATGGACCTTGTCCGGCACTTCCAGCTGAGTGACCTTCAGCGTCTCGCCACCCCAGGCGTAAGCGCCCAGACCGGCAGGGTGCCAACCCAATTCACCTTCTTCGCTCGGCTCGAAGCGACGCGCCATGAAGCCGCCGATGATCGGGAAGTGGTGGGGGGTGATCTGGATGTCGAGATTCAGACTGGCAACGGCACCGCCAACCACCGAGCGCGACTTGAGCAGCGCGATCTCGGTTTGCGCCGGGGACACCGGCGGATTGGTATTGACCACGTCAGTCAGGCTCGGCAGCCCGTTCTTCGGCTCGATCTGGATCATCGCGCTGGCGAGATAGACCGGCGTCGCAAGCAGGGCGTAGGCGATCCCCAGGGCTGCAAAGAACCCGGTGATGCCCAGGATCAGCAGGCGGTTGTTGATGAAGGTGTCAAAGAGGTGGGCCAAGTCGATGTCCTTGTCCTCTTTGGTTTCATAGATCGGGCGGGGCATGGTTGTCATCGAAGTTCCTTCTTCATTTCAGGTAAGGAAGCCAGCTCTCGACGGATTTCGTCAGGAGATTGTGGACATGTTCAAACGCGGGTTTGGATTGGCGGTACGGGTCCGGGATTTCCAGCTCGTCCTGCCATTTACCGATGAGAAACGTTTTGCCGTGCACTTCAGGTGCGATCTGGCGAATGTGCTGAATGTGGCTATGCTCCATCGCTAGGATCAGATCCGCCTGGTGCAGCATGTGGCTGTCGACCTGGCGCGCGCAGTGAGCTGGTAGCTCCAGCCCGTTGTCCTGCAGTACTTCATGGGCGGTCTTGTCCATCGGGTTACCTACTAATGCACCAATCCCTGCCGAGCTGATCGTCAGGTCCTGGCCGCTGAGTCTGTGTGCGAACAGCGCTTCGGCCGTGGGGCTTCGGCAGATGTTTCCGACACAGACGATCAAGATGTTCTTGAACATGGGATCAACCTCGTGGCTGCAACTTCGCAGCCGCCGGGGTGCGGCCCGGGGTGAACGAATGTGAGATTTTTGGGAGTGTCATTAGTTCCTTCCTGCCGCATCTTTGTGATGCGGCTTTTCTGATCTTTTTCGGCGGTGTTCAGCGCGTTTGCCGATCAGTACACATCCTTGTTGAGCAGCAGCGCTGGCGGGGTGCGCACCAGGATGTAGAGGTCGAACCACACGGACCAACGCTCGATGTAATCCAGGTCGAACTCGACGCGTTTTTCGATCTTCTCCAGTGTGTCGGTTTCACCGCGGTAGCCGTTGATCTGTGCCCAGCCAGTGATGCCTGGCTTGACGCGATGGCGCGCGGAGTACTCGGCCACGGCATCCTCGAACAGCACGCCAGCGGCCTTGGTGGCAGTGGCATGAGGGCGTGGACCGACCATTGACATGCTGCCGAGGAAGACGTTCAGCAGCTGAGGCAGCTCATCGAGGCTGGTCTTGCGGATGAAGCGGCCCACACGGGTGATGCGATCATCGCCACGGGTGGTTTGCCGATCGGCATTGGCGTCCGATTTCTCGTGGTACATCGAGCGGAACTTGAATACCTCGATCAGGCGGTTGTTGTAGCCGTAGCGCTTCTGCTTGAAGAGCACGGGGCCTGGCGAGTCGAGCTTGATCGCCAGGGCTATCGCCAGCATGACCGGCGCGGCGGCGAGCAGGGTGATGCTGGAAATGACGATGTCCTCCAGACGCTTGAACATCGGCGACCATCCGCGCAGCGGCAGATCCGACGCGATCAGGGTCGGCAGTCCGCCGACCTCGGTGATGCGCTTGTCTGCATGGCGAAAGGCGACCATGTCAGGGACCAGCAGAACGTTGACCGGCAGCTTGCGCAGTTCGGCGATCAGCTGGCCGATCCGGCTGTCGGCGAACCAGGGCAGGGCGACCAGCACCTGGGTGACCTTCTCTTCACGGATCATCTGTTCGAGATCACGGGTGTTGCCCAGCAGCGGCAGGTTGGCCAGCTCGTTGGGCAAGCGCTCGAGGCGATCGTCGATGAAGCCGAGCACGCCGGTGCGAATATCGCGGTGGTTCTGCAGATACTCGGCAACGCGTACGCCATTGTCGGTGCCGCCGAGGATCACGGCGTTCTGCAGGAACATGCCGCGCGCCATCAGGCGGCGGAACAGGGCGAGCATTGCCAGGCGTTCGGCGCCGAACAGGATGGTGCTGGTGAGGAACCAGAACGCCAGATGCTTGGCTTCGAGATAGCCGAACATCCCCATGCCCTGATGCATGAAGACCAGGAAGCTGAACGCTGCCGCCCAGGCGACGAACATGACGCGGAAGCGCAGCAGGGTGCTGAACACCTCTTCGCTGTAGATGCCTACGGTCTGGAAAATGATGACGCTCAGTACCGCGAAGAAGCCGAGGAAGGCGCTGAACGGACCGCTGGTCGGTAGCTCCATGAATGCCAGAAGCAGAAGCCCCGGCAAGATAGCCGTCAAGGCATGTATCAGACGAATGCTGGCGAGGAAGTAATCGACGAAACTCGGGTGAGCATATTCAAGGGTTCCAACTGACTGTACGCGCATACAAGGCTCCATCCTCAGCTCAAAGCTGGCTCAAATCTCGAATTAATCGCCGCGGCACGCGGGGGATTGATAGCAGGCCGCCATCGCAACCGTGATCGGGACTCCTGCTCCGACCGTGCCTCTCAGGATGAGTTCAGTACTACTCCGTGGCCTGCCAAAAAAATGATGAAAACCACGATTTGCCTGCAAACCACTGTTTTGAAAGGGTTTTAAGTGGAACTTGTTTGCGTGTTTCGGCATCCGTCAGCGAGCAGTCAGTGACCGACGGCACGATTGATCGAACTTTTGGATTAATACCGCTGCGTTTGCGCCAGACAACTTCCGCCTCTGCCACCTGTCTGATGCAACGGTGGGAATAGCGAGGAATAAACAGCCATGAGCGATGCCAAGGCGCTGCTGATACTGCATGGAAAACAGGCGCTCAATGACGAGGTGCGCGAAGCTGTCAAACAGCAGCGTGAATTGGGCTGGGAGCTGGCGGTTCGCGTGACCTGGGAGCCCGGCGATGCTCAACGGCTGGTGCAGGAGGCCTTGAATACGGGCTACCGAATGCTGGTTGCCGGTGGTGGCGATGGCACCCTGCGTGAAGTTGCCGAAACCATGCTGGAGATCGGAGCAGACGCGACCCTGGCACTGATGCCGCTGGGTAGCGCCAATGATTTCGCCAAGGCTGCCGGTATATCGCTCGATCCATTCGAAGCGCTGGCGCTGCTGGATGAGCCTGCGCAGGCCGTCGATATCGGCATGATGAACGGGCGGCCATTCGTCAACATGGCTACCGGTGGCTTCGGTTCGCGGGTAACTGCCAGCACCTCGGAAGAACTCAAGCGTTTCCTGGGTGGTGGTGCTTACCTGCTGACCGGGCTGACGCGCTTTGCCGAGATCGATGCGGCCCGTGGCCGCTTCAGCGGTCCGGACTTCGAATGGGAGGGCGAGTTTCTGGCGCTAGGGATCGGCAATGGCCGCCAGGCGGGCGGTGGCCAGCTGCTATGTCCGCAGGCGAGCGTCGATGACGGCTTGCTCGATGTCTGCATCGTGCCTGCGCCGGCCGATGCCGTCGGTACGCTGGGAACATTGCTCAGCGGCGGATTGCTCGGAGTCGAGACTGTGTCCGTCAGCGCGCGGGTGCCCTGGCTCGAGGTGGAGGCGCCGACGAAGATCGACATCAATCTGGACGGCGAGCCGTTCCGCGGTGCCCATCTGCGCTTCGATGTGCGCGCTGGCGCATTGCGCATGCACCTGCCGCCCGACTCTCCCTTGCTGTTGCGCAATGCCGACAAGCAATAACCCCTGTTTGCCATTCCGACGGTTGCGACGCACGGCATAAAAAACACCCTGCGTTGCATAAAGCGTTGGAGCATCCGGCCGATATGCCTTTTACCATGTTTTCCCAAGGAGCCTGGAAATGGCCGGCATTCTCGATTCAGTCGATCAACGTACCCGTCTTGTGGGGCAGAATCGCCTGGAGATTCTCATGTTCCGGCTCGGCGGGCGGCAGAAGTTTGCCATCAACGTCTTCAAGGTGCAGGAAGTCGTCCAGTTGCCGAAGATGACCCTGATGCCGCACCGCCACAGCTCGGTTTGCGGCGTGGTCAACCTGCGAGGGCAGACGCTGCCGGTGGTCGACCTGTCTCGCGCCATCGGGCTGCGACCGCTGGTGCCGGATGAGCGCAGCACCATCATCGTCACCGAGTACAACCGCACCGTACAGGCGTTTCTGGTCGGCGGCGTGGATCGCATCGTCAACCTGAACTGGGAAGAAGTGATGCCGCCGCCAACCACGGCCGGCCGTCAGCATTACCTCACGTCCATCACCAAGGTCGATAACGAGCTGGTGGAAGTGATCGATGTGGAGAAGGTGCTCGCCGAAATCGTGCCCTACGACACCAGCATTTCCGCCGAACGCCTGGCCGATCCGATGCTCGAGCGCGCCAGAGGCCGCGAAGTGCTTTGCGTGGACGATTCCACCGTCGCCCTCTCGCAGCTGCGCGAAACCCTCAGCCAGCTCGGGCTGAAGGTTCACACCGCCAGCGACGGACTGAAGGGCCTGAACATGCTCAAGGCCTGGGCCGATGCCGGGGAGGTGCTGACCGACAAGCTGCTGATGGTCTTCACCGACGCCGAAATGCCGGAGATGGATGGCTATCGCCTGACCACGGAAATTCGCCATGACCCGCGCCTGCGTGATCTGTACGTGGTGCTGCACACTTCGCTGTCGGGCAGTTTCAACCTGGCGATGGTGCAGAAAGTCGGTTGCGACAACTTCCTTTCCAAGTTCCAGCCGGAAAAGCTCGTGGACGTGATCCAGGACCGTCTGAAAACGGAAGAGCAGGACTGATCAGTCCCTCGCTCTGTCGGCTGCTGAACATCGCAGTCGAGCCCTGATATGCTGCTGCGCTTCCCCTCAGGAGGCGCCGCATGCATCTCTCCTCGCTCTATCGCTTCCCCCTCAAATCGGCCGCTGGCGAAGCGCTTCAGCAATGCGCGAGTGACGCGCTGGGTCTGGTCGGTGATCGGCGCTGGATGGTGGTTGCAGCCGGCACAGGTCGCTTTCTCACCCAGCGTGCCGTACCCAGAATGGCGCTTTTACAGGCGCACTGGGACGGCGAAACCGCGCTGCGGCTGACTGCGCCGGGCATGCAGGAGCTGCTGGTTGCCGTGCCGGATGCCAAGGTAATGCGCTGCGTGCAGATCTGGAGTTCCAATGCCGTGGTGCCTGATGCCGGCGATGCCGCAGCGGCCTGGCTGACGGATTTTCTCGGTCAGCCCTGCCGTCTGGTGTATCTGCCCGAAGACGAAGGCATTCAAGTCGATCTTGACTACGCAAGGCTGGGCGAGCGCACGGCATTCAGCGATGGATTTCCCTTTCTGCTGATCGGTCAGGGCTCTCTGGACGACCTGATTCGCCGCGTGGGGCGCCCGCTGGAAATGTTGCGGTTTCGCCCGAACCTGGTCATCAGCGGTACGGAGCCTTATGCCGAGGACGGCTGGACGCGTATTCGCATCGGCCAGTTGGCGTTTCGCATCGTCAAGCCCTGTTCCCGCTGTGTCATTCCCACCCTCGACCCGTTCACCGCCGAGCGCGATCCCGATCGTGAACCGCTGAATACGCTGCTCACATATCGCAAAGGGAAGGGCGGTGTCTTCTTCGGTCAGAACCTGATCGCCGAAGGCGCCGGTGAGCTGGAGGTGGGGATGCCGGTGGAAGTGCTGGAGTAATTCCAGCCAGGCCTGCCCAAGTGGGCAGGCCTGTTTGGTTGCCTGAAAGCCGCCGCATCACTGAAATTCGAAGAAGCGCTCGTGCCATTCCACCAGCGGTTGCGGCGAGTTCAGTTTCTGCCCGTAGATGACCGAGTAGGTCAGCACGTTCTGCACGTACTGGCGGGTTTCGTCGAACGGAATGCTTTCCACCCAGACATCGAATGACAAGTGCTCGGCGTTGCGCAGCCATTGACGTACGCGGCCAGGTCCAGCGTTGTAGGCGGCCGAGGCGAGCACGCGGTTGCCGTTGAACTGGCCGTAGATCTGGCTCAGATAGGCGGTGCCCAGCTGGATATTGGTGTTGGGGTTGAGCACCTGCTGCTGTGAGGCCAGCGGGATATTGAAACGTCTAGCAGTTTCCTTGGCCGTGGCCGGCATCAGCTGCATCAGCCCAGTGGCGCCGACATGGGAGCGGGCGTCGGCCATGAACGCGCTTTCCTGGCGGGTGATGGCGAATGCCCAGCTCGGGTGAATCTCTCGGGCCCTGGCTGACTGAATAAGCGTGCTGCGGTGGGCCATGGGAAAGCGAATGTCCAGGTCGTCCCAATACTGCGCCTGGCTGATGGTGCGGATCGCCGGGAAATACCATTCCTTTTCATAGGCAAGCCGCGCCTGCGCCACCAGTTCGTCCCTGCTAAAGAGACGGCTGACGTGGTACCACTCGCGGCGGCCATCGACGATCTGCCCGCGGTCGTGAAATTCCAGCGCGCGGCGGATGCCAGCGGTGTTGCGCACCTTTTGCACGACCTTGCTATCGAGCGCCAGTGGCTGGTGGTTGAGCTTGTACGGTGCCTGAATGCGGTCGGCAGAAAGAAAGCCGTAGAAGTCCCGCTCCCTGGCAACCGGCTGGTAAAGCTGTGCCGCTTGCTGGCTTTCGGGCTTGGCCAGTTGCAGGCTGCGTGCCTGCCAGTAGCGCCAGCGATTGGTATTGGCCAGGTCTTCGGGGAAGCGTTGGGTAAGCCGGTATGCGTCATCCCACTGGCCCAGGCGCAGCAGCAGCCGGGCGCGCCATTCGCTGACGGTGTTGTCACGCAGTTCGGGGTCGTATTCGGCCATCACTTTCAGGGCGCGTGCGTCGAAACGCTTGGCCAGCGTCAGCCCGATCTGCCGGGCGATGGCGACTTTCTCTTCGGCCGAGAAGGCGAAGCGCCGAGCGTAGCCGTCGAGCAGATTCAGCGCCTGCTCCGGGTCCTGACGGGCTAGGCGGCGCAATCCGATCGACACGACGTCGGCCATTTCCGGGCTGGTTGGCACGAAGCGATCCGGCTGGCGAAGCATTTGCGGCTTCTGCGCGACATCGATCATCAGCTGTCCCTGAGGTTGCAGGGTCGGCAGGCGTTTGACCAGATAGCTGGCCACGCCGTAGTTACCGCTCTCGACTGCCAGCTTGGTGCGCTTCCAGCGGCGCTCTTCGGTCAGCAACCCTTTGATATCCCACAGTTCGAACAACGGATCACAGGCGTTGTGCTGCGACTTGCCGACCAGCCAAAGGCGCTCGGCCGTGGCATCGGCACCTGGCAGGTCGTTGCGTAGCTGATACTGGCCGAACAGACAGTCGAGCTCGGTGAAATTCATCTTCGGGTCGTAGTAGCGGATAAAGGTCTGCCAGTCCCCGCGCGCGGCCAGAAGGCGCAGCCAACGCAGCTTCATCCAGCTGATCTGTGGCAGGTCACCGTGCTCGGCAAGAAACTTCTCCACCTCCTGGTTGCTGGCCGATTTCAGGCGATGGGTCAGGTCGTCGTACGCGAGATAAGGTTCGAGCGGGTAGTCGCGCAGGGCGTTGTAATAACGCCGGTAGGGGCCGCTGTCACCCTTGGCCAGGGCCTGCTTGGCCTGGTCGTAATACTGGCGCTGCTGACCGAGACTGGCGGCGGACGCATCCAGGCCGAGGGTTGAAACGAACAGGCAGAAACACAAACTGGAGAGTCGGCCGCGCATGGTACATCCGTAAAACGGGGGCTTGAGATGACAGGTGATCGGCTGCGCCTGGGCACAGCCGCAATCGGCCTGTCGCAGGGGCTAGCTTAGCCTGCCGCACGGGGCAGTTAAACGCGCATTAAGCTCCCGTAACAAACAAAGGCAGACTTCCGACGAGCGTACCTGGCATGGCTCGCGTGGCCATCGACAGCAAACCGATGCGATAGCGCCGTGTGGCTGATAAAGCCTTGCTCACAGCGGGTGGGCCATGGCGATCTGCTAGACTGCGCGCCCTGTTTTCCGGAGGTAGTCATGACCCTGCTCAAGTTCACCGATGTATCTCTCGCCTACGGCACCACGCCGTTGCTGGACGGCGTGTCCTGGCAAATCGCGCGAGGCGAGCGGGTCTGCATCATTGGCCGTAATGGCACCGGAAAATCCAGCATGCTGCGCCTGGTCAAAGGTGATCGTGCCGCCGATGACGGGGAGATCTGGCGTGCCCCGGGGCTGAAGATCGGCGAACTGCCGCAGGAGCTCCCGCGAGCGGACGACCGCACGGTATTCGATGTGGTCGCTGAAGGCCTGGCCGGGGTCGGCGAGCTGCTCGCCGAGTACCATCACCTCAGCCAGAACATCCAGAACGACGCCGATCTCGAGAAGCTCATGCATGTGCAGCAGGCGCTCGAGGCGAAGGATGGCTGGCGCTTGCAGCAACTGGTCGACAGCACCCTGAGCCGCCTGCAGCTGCCGGCTGACCGCACCCTGGCCGAACTCTCAGGTGGCTGGCGCCGCCGCGTGCTGCTGGCCCAGGCACTGGTGTCCGAGCCGGATCTGCTGTTGCTCGACGAGCCCACCAACCACCTGGATATCGGTGCCATCGCCTGGCTGGAAGAGGCGCTTACCGGTTTCAACGGTGCCGTGCTGTTCATCACCCACGACCGGGCATTCCTGCAGAACCTGGCGACCCGCATCCTCGAACTGGACCGCGGCCACCTGATCGACTGGAATGGCGACTACGCAAGCTTCCTGGTGCACAAGGAGCAGCAGTTGGCGGCTGAGGAAACGGCCAATGCGCTGTTCGACAAGAAGCTGGCACAGGAAGAGGTGTGGATTCGCCAGGGCATCAAGGCGCGGCGTACCCGCAATGAAGGCCGCGTGCGGGCATTGAAGGCGCTGCGCGCCGAGCGCAGCGAGCGCCGTAACGTGCAGGGCAAAGCAACCTTCCAGGTGGAAACCGCTGAGAAGTCCGGCAAGCAGGTCATCGTTGCCGAGGATGTGACGTTCGCCCATGTCGGCGGCGATCCGCTGATCAAGAACTTCTCCATGGTCATCCAGCGCGGAGATCGCATCGGCTTGCTCGGTGCCAACGGTACCGGCAAGACCACGTTGCTCAAGCTGCTGCTGGGCGAGCTTCATCCGAGCAGCGGTTCCATAGAGTTCGGCACCAAGCTCGAAGTGGCGTATTTCGACCAATTGCGTCACCAGCTGGAGCTGGAAAAGACCGTGGTCGACAACCTCGCCGAAGGACGTGAGTTCATCACCATCGATGGCCAGAATCGTCATGTCCTGAGCTATCTCGGCGACTTCCTGTTCAGCCCGCAGCGCGCACGGACGCCGGTCAAGGCGCTGTCTGGAGGCGAGCGGGCACGGCTCTTGCTGGCCAAGCTGTTCAGTAAGCCGGCCAACCTGCTGGTGCTCGACGAACCGACCAACGACCTCGACGTGGAAACTCTCGAGTTGCTCGAAGAGGTGTTGCTCGGTTTCCAGGGCACCGTATTGATGGTGAGCCACGACCGGGCCTTTCTCGACAACGTGGTCACCAGCACCTTGGTGTTCCAGGGCGGCGGTGAGGTACGCGAATACGTTGGCGGCTACCAGGACTGGTTGCGCCAGGGTGGTTCGCCGCGTTTGTTGGGTGTTGCAGAGTCCGGCGGCGAGACGAAGGACGCCAAGAAAGTGCAGCAGGCTCCGGTCGCGCCGGCAGCTGCCGAGGTCGCGCCGGCGAAGAAGAAGCTCAGCTACAAGTTGCAGCGCGAGCTCGAGGCCTTGCCGGGCAAGATCGATGAGGCGGAACAGGCTATCGAGGCGCTCCAGACGCAGATATCCGATCCGGCCTTCTATCAGCAGCCGGCAGACGTGACCGCTGCGGTGCTGAGTCGCCTTGAAGCGCTGCAGCTGGAGCTGGACGGCTTGCTGGAGCGCTGGGCAGAGCTGGAGGAGTAATCCCGCCACACTGGCGAGCAGGGGTGGCGGGTTGCTGGGGCCCGCGCCACACCAATCGCTGCCCGACGATGCGGCTCCCCATCACGGCTTATGAGATGGATCAATGCCCGGCGTGCTGGCGCGTAGTTAAGTATCCGCATCGGATCATGCAGTCATGATGGAGCGTTAATGGCAATCGAATACCGCATTACCCTGGATGATGAACACGACTTTAGCTACAGGATCGAGCTGGATCGTGAGTACGACAGGGAGGTCGCCGCGCAGGCGCCGAAATGGACCCGTCTGGAGCATCAGCGCTGCTCGAATTGCCCACTGAGCAAGGACGATTTCAGCCATTGCCCGGCGGCGGTCGACCTGCACCGGGTGATCGAGGATTTCCAGGGCCTGCCGGCAGTGAAGAAGGCCTTGGTATGGGTGCGCACCCCGGAGCGTGAGTACACCAAGCAGGTTGGTTTGGACGAGGGGCTGCGGGCACTGCTCGGGGTGATCATGGCTACCAGCGCCTGCCCGGTGCTCGGCGGACTCAAGCCCATGGCCAAGCAGCATTTGCCCTTTGCCAGCAACAACGAGTTCGTTTTGCGGGCGGTATCGCTCTATCTGGCGCGGCAGTATTTCAACCTGCGCGAGGGTCGCCATGCGGACTGGGAACTGCGCGGGCTGGTGCGTTCATTTCAGCAGCTGCAACTGGTCAACCAGGCGTTCTGGCAGCGTATTCACGATACCTGTCACGCTGACTCCAATCTCAAGGCCTTCCTGACCTTCTTTTCCATGGCATCGAGCCTGACCTATTCGCTCGAGACGCAACTGCAGAAGATCCGCCCGCTGGTGATGAGTGCGGGCGAGGGCGTCGAAGCGGTCTGACCTCGCCAGCTTGCGCAGAGTGGCTTCACCCTGCGCGGCGACCTGGCTAATCGGCCTTTTTCAAACGCACGGCCAGTACATCGCACGGCGCGCCGTGGAGGATGTCGTTGGCGGTCGACCCCAGCAGCAGGGCGAGTCCGTGGCGACCATGGCTGCCGACCACGATCAGATCACAGCCCTGTTCCTTCGCCAGGCGGTGTACTTCCTGGCGGGGCTGTCCGTAGGCAAGGTGGCGATTCTCCGGTGCCAGGCCCGGGTAGCTGTCGGCGAAGCCGTTCATGCGCTCGCGTGCCTGGTCGAACTGCTGTTGTTGCAGCATCGAAAGGTCCATCGGCACGTCGCCGCCGAAGGCCATGGCCATCGGCTCGATGATGTGCACCAGGCTCAGCTTGGCATTCGAGGTGCTGGCCAGCGCCTGGGCGCGAGCCACGACCGGATGGCACTCTTCGGTCAGGTCGATGGCGACCAGTATGTGTTGGTAGGGCATGGCGTGTTTCTCCTTGCTTGCCGGTTGCCTGAGGCAGCCGTCCCGGCGATGTTTGGGGATAACCCCTCGTTTAAGAGGTTTATACGACCTTGCTTCGGCCTTCGCCAGTGGCTTGTTGTCACCATCGATGACGGCTGAGGGACACAGGCTGCTATCATGGCCGCCCTTGTCGCTGCGACGCATATCATGCCCGTGGCGACGCTGAATGCGCCCTGTTGCCTCGCCAGCCCGCCGCTGGCAGTTGTGAACGGCTGTCACCGAGAAAACACCATGCTGATGTTCGACTCCGATTATTCGCTCGCCTGGGCTCTCTACGGGATAGCCGCGCTGGGATGCCTGCTGTTCTGGTTCCGGGTGACGCGCGGAATGTGGCGCTGGTTGCGCGAACCGCTACGGCTGATCGCGGCTGTGTTGCTGTTCACGCCGACCATCGTCGACCCTGCGAAGGAACTCTTCGCGCCGGCGGTGGCCATTACCGCCATGGACATGATCTTCCAGGTGGGCAACAACGCCTGGCGCGCCGTGGCGGATCTGGCCATGTACGGGCTGATCGCGTTCGGCCTGTATCTGCTGCTCGTCGCCATACGCTGGCCGATCGAGCGAAAGTATCGACGCCGCCGCGACACTGCGGACGAAGCCGAGGACAGCCGGACGCTGCGCGAACGTATGGAAGATGACAGCGATGACGAGCTGGACTACACGCCGTCACGCGGGCGGATGCGCACCGAACCCAGGCTCTAGTCGAGCGATTCACAGACACCGAGCGGAGATGACGCATGTGCGAGCTGCTGGGCATGAGCGCCAATGTTCCAACCGATATCGTTTTCAGCTTCACCGGTCTGATGCAGCGGGGCGGCAAGACCGGCCCACACAAGGATGGCTGGGGTATCGCCTTCTATGAGGGGCGCGGCTTGCGGTTGTTTCAGGACCCGGTCGCCAGTTGCGAGTCCGAGGTGGCGAAGATGGTGCAGCGCTACCTGATCAAGAGCGAAGTGGTGATCGGCCACATCCGCCACGCCAATGTCGGCAAGGTTTCCCTGGTCAATACCCACCCCTTCGTCCGCGAACTCTGGGGGCAGCACTGGTGCTTCGCGCACAACGGCCAGCTTTCGGACTTCGAGCCCGGCAAGGGCATCTATCGACCGGTCGGCGACACCGATAGCGAGCGCGCCTTCTGCGACCTGCTGAACCGCATCCGACTGGATTTCCCTGACCGCTGCGACCCGCAGAGCCTGCTGCCCGTGTTGCTCGGCGCCTGCAACGAGTATCGCCGCAAGGGCGTGTTCAATTGCCTGCTGAGCAACGGTGAATGGTTGTTCAGCTTCTGCAGCACCAAGCTGGCGGAGATTACCCGGCGCGCCCCGTTCGGCCCTGCTCAGCTCAGAGATGCCGAGCTGACGGTGAACTTCCATGCCGAAACCACCCCTGACGATGTCGTCACCGTGCTGGCGACCGAACCGCTGACCAATAACGAGCAATGGACCCTGCACGAGCCCGGTCAATGGAGCCTCTGGCAACAGGGCGAATGCGTCGCGCAGGGCAAGGTGGCGACATGCTGAGAAGTTATCTGCGCCTGACTCTTTTTGCGTTCGGCTTGCTGGTGGGCGTACAGGTGCCGGGTTTCATCGATGCCTATGCCAAGCACGTCGAGGCGAGGCGCCTTGAGGCCGAGCAGGGTTTGCACGGCTTTCAGGACACAGCGCGGCGCTTCTTCAGCGGCGATCTGGATGCGCTAGTGCAGCACTATCGAGATAGCGACGATCCGGTTTTCCAGAACGACGCTCAAAGCGTCGAGCATCTGGTGGCGCGGGCCCGCCTGCTCGAGCGCGAGTGGCAGGCGATGCAGCGACCGTGGTACGCACGCGCCATTCACGTACTGCTCGGCGCCGAGCGCAGTCTGCGCGAGCAGGTGTGGAGCAGCTATCGCTTCCAGGTCCTGCTGGCGCCCGAAGCCATTGCTTGGGGGCTGAGTTGCGCACTGTTGCTGGCCTGGCTGGTGGAGAGCCTGCTGCTGGCGGCAAGCTTTCCGTTTCGCTCGCGGCGCCGCTACCGTGCCTTTCGCTCGTGACTTGAGGGTCGCATTGCCGATTGCCTGGCCTAGTCGCGGCTCAGGTAGCGGCTGGCGAACGGACGGATCAACTCACTTCGCCAGAAACTTCATCCCGTCCTCGAGCCCGCTCAGCGTCAGCGGATACATGCGGTCCTCCACCAGCTCGCGGATGATGCCGGTGGACGTGGTGTAGCCCCAGGTGTCCTTTGGATAGGGGTTGATCCAGATGAGCTTCTTGTACTTCTCCATGAAGCGCTGCATCCAGACGTAGCCGGCTTCCTCGTTCCAGTGCTCGACGCTACCGCCCGGCTGGGTGACCTCATAGGGTGCCATCGCCGCGTCGCCGACGAACACCACCTTGTAGTCAGCGCCATACTTGTGCAGCACGTCCAGAGTCGACGTGCGTTCCGAAGTGCGGCGGAAATTGTTCTTCCACACCGACTCGTAAATGAAATTGTGGAAGTAAAAGTACTCGAGGTGCTTGAACTCGGTCTTGCAGGCCGAGAACAGCTCTTCGCAGACCTTCACGTGGGCGTCCATCGAACCGCCGATGTCGAACAGGATCAGCAGCTTCACCGCATTGCGCCGCTCCGGGCGCATCTGGATGTTGAGCAGGCCGGCATCTCGCGCGGTATGGTCGATGGTGCCGTCGATATCCAGCTCGTCCGCCGCGCCCTGGCGAGCGAACTTGCGCAGGCGGCGCAGGGCGATCTTGATGTTGCGCGTACCGAGCTCGACCTGGTCGTCGAGGTTCTTGTACTCGCGCTGGTCCCAGACCTTCACCGCCTTGCCCTGGCGCTTGCCGGCGTCGCCGATGCGGATGCCTTCGGGGTTGTAGCCGCCCGAACCGAAGGGGCTGGTGCCGCCGGTGCCGATCCACTTGTTGCCGCCGGCGTGGCGTTCCTTCTGTTCCTCGAGACGCTTCTTGAACTCTTCGATCAGCTTGTCCAGGCCGCCTAGGGACTGGATCTGCGCTCGTTCCTCGTCCGTCAGGCTGCGCTCGAACTCCTTGCGCAGCCAGTCTTCGGGGATCAGCGCGTCGAGATGCTGATCGAGGTTTTCCAGGCCTTTGAAATAGGCACCGAAGGCCCGGTCAAATTTGTCGAAGTGGCGCTCATCCTTGACCATCACCGTGCGTGCCAGGAAATAGAACTCGTCCATGTCGGCGAACACGACGCGGTGCTTGAGCGCATCGATCAGGTCCAGCAGTTCGCGCACCGATACCGGCACCTTGGCAGCGCGCATCTCATTGAACAGGCCAAGCAGCATGGCAGAAAACCTCTGACGCACCGTGGATAGTGCGCAATGTTCGGGGCGCTCAGCGGGGGCTGTCGCCGTTGTGTTGGGGCAGTGCGTCGTTAATCTCGTACCACGCCGCCTTGGAGTCGACGAAGATGTGCGATTGCGGCGGTGCCGGCAGCGGTGAATCGAGGGTCCCGGCAGCGACGCCGACCTCATGCTCGCGGTTGTCGACGAACAGCAGATTGGAGCCGCAGCGGATGCAGAAGGTGCGCGTCACATGTTCGGAGGAGTGGTAAACGCCCAGCTGATCCTTGCCCGACATGAAATGCAGCGCATCCAATGGCACGCTCGCGTAGCTGGCGAAGGCGGCGCCGTGGGCCTTGCGGCACATCTTGCAGTGGCAGTGGGTCAACTCGTCGATGGGGGCATCGATGCGATAGCGCACGACGCCGCACAGGCAACTACCGGTATGCGTTTGCATGGTTTGTTCCTCCAGTGAGTGCGCGACCGGCGCCCCCGAAGCCGGCACCGATCAGCGGCTGTTGGCGCGTCGACTCATGAAGGCTAGACGCTCGAGCAGCATCACGTCCTGCTCGTTCTTCACCAGAGCACCAGCCAGCGGCGGGATGGCGCGGGTCGGGTCGCGCTCGCGCAGCACTGCCTCGCCGATGTTGTCGGCCATCAGCAGCTTCAGCCAGTCGACCAGCTCTGAGGTCGAGGGCTTCTTCTTCAGCCCTGGCACCTTGCGCACGTCGAAGAACACGTCCAGCGCCTCGCTGACCAGATCCTTCTTGATGTCGGGGTAGTGCACATCGACGATGCGCTGCAGCGTTTCCCGGTCCGGGAAGGCGATGTAGTGGAAGAAGCAACGGCGGAGGAAGGCGTCAGGCAGCTCCTTCTCGTTGTTCGAGGTAATGATGATTATCGGCCGTTGGGTCGCCTTGATGGTTTCGTTGGTCTCGTAGACGTAGAACTCCATCTTGTCGAGCTCCTGCAACAGGTCGTTGGGGAACTCGATGTCGGCCTTGTCGATTTCGTCGATCAGCAGGATGACCCGCTCCTCGCTCTCGAAGGCCTCCCACAGCTTGCCTTTCTTGATGTAGTTGCGGACGTCATGGACCTTGTCCACGCCCAGCTGGGAGTCGCGCAGGCGGCTTACCGCATCGTATTCGTAGAGGCCCTGATGCGCCTTGGTGGTGGACTTGATGTGCCAGGTGATGAGTTTGGCATCGAAGGATTCGGCCAGCTGCTCGGCCAGCATGGTCTTGCCGGTGCCGGGTTCGCCCTTGACCAGCAATGGGCGCTGCAGGGTGATGGCTGCGTTGACTGCGAGTTTCAGGTCGTCGGTGGCGACGTAGGACTGGGTGCCTTCGAATTTCATTGCGGATTCCTTCGGCGGGCCTGGCACGCAGGCGCTCGTTGTAGTCAGGAGGGGACTATAAGGGAAGCTCGCTTGAGTGTGAACGCGAGAGCATCATTCAGTCACTGAATGGCTGCACGTACGCTTCTGGTGACGCTGCTTGGTCACTCGTCCTCGCTCAGGGATCGTTCGAATCGAGCCGAGAAGGCTTCGACGAAGGCGTTGCGCAGTATCGCGACGAAGGCCTGGAATGGGCTCACGTCGGTTTTGCGGGTGGTGCCGGACAGCTCGACACGGGTCGCGAACTGATCCTTGCTCTGGTTCTCAAGCACCTCCTGCCCGCCGCCGACCACGGCCTCCCAGAGGCCGCGGAAGAAGCCCTTGTCCTCGTTTGCCACGTCCTGTTCGTAATCGAAGATATCCACGTTGCGCAGCAACGGCTTGATGTAGCCGTCGAGCTGACTGTCGGTGGCCTGCACTTCGAGGACGAGATCACCCGTCCCGCCGGCGAAATCGAAGTTGGCATAGGCGCGACTGAGGTCATTCAGCTGTTTCAGCGGCACCCCGGTGACACGCAGATTGACCTCGAAATCCTCCCAGTCGGTAAATGGGTCGAAGCTGGCCGTCGCCTCGATCGGCGCCTGGTCGAACAGCTTGCCGGTGCCCTCGAACGCTGCCGTGCGGGTGCCATCGGCATCATCGGTGTTGGTCAGGTTATACAGGCTGGCCTGGATGTCGCTGGCGTAGACGTGCACCTGTGGGTCGGAAGAGAAGTTGCGAAAGGACAGCTGTCCATCGACAACGCGAATCTCGTTCAGCGTGATCGGTATCAGGGCATCGAGCTGGTCGCGCCAATCGACTCCTTTACCGCTTTGTGAATCGCCGCTGTCGCCGCCATCGACGAAGTTCAGGTGCGGTTGTTCGAAGATCACCTCACCGACGATCTCGCGGTGCCGCAGGATTGCGTCCCAGCTGATGGCGATATCAATACCTGGCGCCTTCAACAGCGGCGCCTGTACGCGCTTGTCCTTCTTCTCGATCAGCAGCCCTTCGACGCGATAAGCCCCGCGCCACCAAGCCAGATCGACGTCTTCGACATGGCCCTGATAGTCGCCCATGTCGGCCATCTTTTCGTTCAGATAATTACGCACCAGATGGGGCAGGGCGAGGTGCAGCACGATCAGCAGCAGGCCAAGTGCGAGAAGAATCCACAGGGGAAGCAGGCGACGGGTCATGGCGTTCCGGGGATGTGGGCGTGTTGACGATGGACCTCAGATTTCCGCCGTGAGTTCGGCTGGACTGACGCCTGGACTGCGCATAGGCTGATTGGTCTGGTACACCTCGGACAGGGCATTCCCATGAGTCGCATATTCGCAGACAACGCACGCTCCATCGGCAACACTCCGTTGGTCATGATCAACCGCCTTGGTCCCAAGGGCGTCAGCATCATGGCCAAGATCGAAGGCCGGAACCCGGCCTACTCCGTCAAGTGCCGAATCGGTGCCGGGATGATCTGGGATGCCGAAGGCAGCGGCCGGATCAAGCCCGGCATGACTCTGGTCGAGCCGACCTCCGGCAATACCGGAATCGGTCTGGCCTTCGTCGCCGCGGCGCGCGGCTACAAACTGATGCTTACGATGCCAGCGTCGATGAGCCTGGAGCGGCGCAAGGTGCTCAAGGCGCTCGGTGCCGAGCTGGTACTTACCGAGCCGGCGAAGGGCATGAAGGGGGCGATCGAGAAGGCCGCCGAAATCGCGGCTTCGAACCCCGAGCAGTACTACATGCCGCAGCAGTTCGAGAACCCGTCCAACCCGGCGATCCATGAAAAGACCACCGGCCCGGAAATCTGGAACGACACCGACGGTAGCATCGATGTGCTGGTCGCCGGCGTCGGAACGGGCGGCACCATTACCGGTGTTTCGCGTTACATCAAGAACACCAAGGGCAAGCAGATCCTCAGCGTTGCCGTGGAGCCGACCAGCTCGCCGGTTATCAGCCAGACCCTGGCGGGTGACGAGGTCAAGCCCAGCCCGCACAAGATTCAGGGGATCGGCGCAGGCTTCGTGCCGAAGAACCTCGACCTGTCCATGGTCGATCAGGTCGAACTCGTCGACGACGAGGAGGCCAAGCAGATGGCGCTGCGGCTGATGCGCGAAGAGGGCATTCTTTGCGGCATTTCCTGCGGCGCGGCGATGGCTGCGGCGGTCCGTCTGGCCGAGCGTCCAGAGATGCAGGGCAAGAACATCGTGGTGATCCTGCCGGATTCCGGCGAGCGCTACCTATCCAGCATGCTGTTCACCGACATGTTCAGCGAGCAGGAACTGGTGCAGTGATGCGGTGCGACGCAGCTGAGCAATTCAGCTGCGTCGCAACTGCGCCGTTGGCCGTGTGGTTGGCGTCTGGCGCAGAATCAGCCACAGCGCGAGCGCGATCAGCGCACCGCCCTGGACGTAAGCCCAGGAAAGTGGCTCATCAAGAAAGATAACGCCCCACAGCACGCCAAATGGCGGGATCAGGAAGGTCACCGTCAGTGTCTTGACTGGTCCGATATCCGCCAGCAGGCGGAAGTAGAGGATGTAGGCGAACGCCGTGCAGACCAGCCCCAGACCCAGCAGACTCAGCCAGACCGTCGAATCGCCCCAGTTCACCGGCGGCGCATTCAGTAATGACAGTCCGAACAATGGCAACAGGCACAGTGCTGCACCGAGCTGGCTACCGAACGCGACCACTTCGCTGTCCAGGCCTTCGCCCTGGTTGATCCAGCGGCGGGTGAGAAAGCCGCCGAAGCCATAACAGGCGGTGGCGCCCAGGCATGCCAGTGCGCCGAGCAGCAGCTCCGTGTCGAATGGCACCGGGCCGATTCGCATCAGCAATGCCACGCCCCCGAGTCCGCTGAAAACGCCGACTATCTTGGCGAGCGTCAACTCCTCGGCGAAGAACAGGGCGCCGATCAGCACGCCCATCATCGGTGTGGTGGCATTGAAGATCGCCGAATAGCCAGCCGGCACCAGTTGCGCGGCCACCGAATACAGCGCGAAGGGTACGCCGGAATTAATCACGCCCAGCATCAGGCACAACCCCAGCTTGCCGCGGAAATCCCAGCGCGTGCGCAGCAACAGCAGGATGACCAGCAGCCCTGAGGTTGCCAGCAGCACACGAAAGAACGCCGTGGGAAAGGTGCCGAGCACCGGCGCGATGATGCGCAGAAACAGAAAGCTCGCTCCCCAGATGGCGGCGAGAGCAAGCAGGCGGAACATGTCGAGCGGGCGCATGGGGCGGCTCCACCGGAAGAGAGCTGCAAGTGTTGTCGCCCATCAGCCAACTGGCAATCCGAAACCGACTTTCAAACTGCGTGCTGCTAAGCTCGGCGGACGTTCATGTCCTGCAGTGGGTGCATCATGGTGCAGCAGAAACTGGCCGCTGAAATTGCTCGGCAGATCCTCCTGGGCTTCGACGACTACCGAGAGCACTTTCGCCTGATCACCGAAGGCGCGCGGGCACGCTTCGAGCAGGCGCTATGGCAGGAAGCGCAGCGCGCATCGGCGGCGCGGATCAACCTCTACGAAGAGAAGGTTGGTGAAACCCGGCGTGGCCTGCTGGCCGGTTTCGATCACGCCGACCTGCTTCAGGTCGAGTCCTGGCCGCAGATCAAAGGTGCCTACATCGAGTTGATCAACCCACGCTTCGACGACGAGCTGTCGGAGACCTGGTACAACTCGATCTTCTGTGGGCTGTTCAGCCATGACTGCATCAGCGACGGCACCATGTTCATCCATACCACCCGTCCGGCGGTGCGTGCTCATGAACGGCTGGCGCAAACCCGTACCTACCAGCCCAACGGCGACTTGAGCGGGATGCTCGAACAGATCCTTGGCGATTACGCATTCGCCGTGCCCTACTGCGACTTGCCAGGAGACCAGCGGCGCCTGCAGGCGCAATTGCACGAGACCCTGCCCGACTGGGTCTGCAAGGACCCGGAGCTGACCGTGGAGCTGTTCGTCTCGGTGCTCTATCGCAACAAGGGGGCATACCTGCTTGGGCGGATCTTCACCCGCGACGAACAGTGGCCGCTGGTCATCCCGCTACTGCACCGCGAGGGTGAAGGCATCATTGCCGACGCGCTGATCACCGACGAGGCGGAGGTGTCGATCATCTTCTCCTTCACCCGCTCGTATTTCATGGTCGAGGTGCCGATTCCGGCGGAGTTTGTCGGCTTCCTCAAGCGCATCCTGCCCGGCAAGCACATCGCCGAGCTGTACACTTCGATCGGCTTCTACAAGCACGGTAAGTCGGAGTTCTATCGTGCGCTGATCGATCACCTGGCCAATACCGACGACCGCTTCGTCATGGCGCCCGGCGTTCGCGGCATGGTGATGACGGTGTTCACGCTGCCGGGCTTCAATACGGTGTTCAAGCTGATCAAGGACCGCTTCTCGCCGATCAAGAGCGTCAACCGAGCCACGGTGATCGAGAAGTATCGGCTGGTGAAGAGCGTCGACCGGGTAGGGCGCATGGCCGACACTCAGGAGTTCGCAGATTTCCGTTTCCCCAAGGCGAAATTCGATCCGGAATGTCTGGCCGAACTGCTGGAGGTGGCGCCGTCAACGGTCGAGGTGCAGGGCGATACCGTGCTGGTGCGCCACTGCTGGACCGAGCGCCGCATGACGCCCCTGAATCTCTACCTCGAGCATGCCAGCGACGAGCAGGTGCGCGAGGTGCTGGAAGACTACGGGCTGGCGATCAAACAGTTGGCGGCGGCGAATATCTTTCCCGGCGACATGCTGCTGAAGAACTTCGGCGTCACCCGCCATGGTCGGGTGGTGTTCTACGACTATGACGAGATCAGCTTTCTGACCGAAGTGAATTTCCGCCATATTCCGCCGCCGCGCTATCCCGAGGATGAAATGGCGTCCGAGCCCTGGTATTCGGTGGGGCCGAACGATGTATTTCCCGAGGAGTTCCCGCGCTTCCTGTTCGCCGACCATGGCCAGCGCCGGCTTTTCGCCAGCTTGCATGGCGAGCTCTACGATGCTGATTACTGGAAAGGGCTGCAGGACGCCATCAGCGGCGGCAAGGTGATCGATGTGTTCCCTTATCGACGCAAGGCCGATCGCAACTGAAGACCGGCAGTGAATTCGTTTGAACGCCTTTGCGCCGCCTCGGTCGCAGTTGTAAAGCGCCGTAACAAAGCGGCGCTCCATTCGGGGATCGCGCTTGCAAAGGGCACGAGCGCCGGAGCCGAAGTTGAATTATGCTGTCCACGAAGCCCGCATGGCTCCGATGTAGCCCGTTATATCGCAGGAGGGTGTGACCATGAAAGCAAGGCTCAACGAGATGTTCTGGAAGTTGGCGGTCGCTCTTGGTTTGATCGAACCGCCTCGTATGCAACCCATCCCGGTACGCGCCCAGCGCGAGCAGGAACGCCGCCGCTAAGTTTGGTGGCGTCTACGCGGTGGGCAAGGCGGGTCCTCCGCGCTCCACGGCTCGTTTGTAAGCGGGCCGCTGCTGTATCCGCTGCAAAAAATCCATCAGGCGTGGGCGACTCTCGTCCAGGCCGGCTCTGGAACGGGCAGCTTCCAGCGGGAAGCTCATCTGTATATCCGCTGCGCTGAACGTGCTGCCTGCAAACCAGTCGGACTTCTCCAGTTCCGCTTCCATGTAATCGAGATGGGTCTTCAGTTGTGGCCCGATGAAGGCGCTGTTAGCGCCCTTGGCGATTGCGCGCGCGATAGGGCGAACAAAGAACGGCATCGGCCCATTGGCGACGCGGTCGAATACCAGCCGCAGTAGCAGTGGGGGCATCGCAGAGCCTTCCGCGTAATGCATCCAGTAGCGAAAACGACGGTATTCCGGAGTGCCGCCCTGCGGCATCAGGCGTCCGTTGCCATAGCGTTCCAGCAGGTATTCGAGGATGGCTGCCGATTCGGCCAGCGTCAGGTCGTCGTCGGTGATCACTGGAGACTTGCCCAGTGGGTGTACGGCTTTCAGCTCTGCTGGCGCGAGCATGGTCTTCGGGTCGCGCGGATAACGCTTCAGCTCGTAAAGCAGTTCCAGTTCTTCCAGCAACCACAGGACGCGGTGCGAGCGGGAGTGGTTCAAATGGTGGACGGTGATCATGCCTGCTCCTCATGCGGGGACGTCGCAAGCATAGTCGCTCTGCAGAGCAGTGGCCGTTATGGCAGACTCCGCCGCCGAGGTGAACCATGTCCCGTCCACGATGCTCACGCTGCCAGCGCCCGTCTTCCCTGTGCCTTTGCGCGCTGATACCTGCGCTGGATAGCCGTACCCAGGTGCTCGTCCTCCAGCATGCCAGTGAAGCGAGTCATGCGCTCAATACGGCGCGCCTGGCCGCGTTGGGGCTGCGCAATGCAGAACTGCGGGTGGGCGAGCGCTTCGAGGACGATTGCAATGCCGCACGGCCGAGCTACCTGTTATTTCCCGGGGAAGATGCCATGCCGCTCGAGAGTCTGGCCGATGCCGCCCAACCCTTGCGCCTGATCGTGCCGGATGGGACCTGGCGAAAGGCGCGCAAGATCCTGCATGTCAATCCATGGCTGACTGGGTTGCCGCGGGTCGCGCTGCCAGAAGGGCTGAGCTCCCGCTATCGCTTGCGCAAAGCGCCAATGCCCGGCGCGTTGTCGACCATCGAGGCGATCGTTACGGCACTTAACCTGCTGGAAAGCCCCAGCCGATTCGATGAGTTGCTCCGTCCGTTCGACGCCTTGATCGAGGGCCAGATCGATGCGATGGGGCGAGAGGTATATCAGCGTAATCATGCCAACACCTAGAGGTATGCGAGCGAAAGCGCTATGGCCGTGCGGAGCTGATTTACCTGACACCAGTGTCATTGCTGACCGGCAATGTTTTCTGCCTGAGGATGTAGAGCGTCACCAGCGTCGCGCTTAGTAGCATCCCGATACGGGCCCACATCAGTGGCACCAGCCAGCAGGATATGCCGATGCTTATCCACATGGTGGCGATGGCGTATACCTTGCCCTTGCGCGGAATACCGTTCCCTTCCAGGTAGTCACGAAACCACGGACCGAGCCGTGGGTGGCCTACCAGCCAGTCATAGAAACGTTGCGAGCTGCGCACGAAACAGGCCGCGGCCAGCAGCAGGAATGGCGTGGTCGGCAGGACGGGCAGGAAGATGCCGACGACGCCCAGCACAACGGCCAGCCAGCCGACGCCGAGCAGGATCGATCGGATCAGAGGGTTGCGATGCTGCCGGATATCGCGATGGGCCATGGTACTAGTCAGCCCGGTTCTTCGATTCGCTGCGATCTGTGCGCGGCTGGCTCACGTCAGCGTCGTCAGATATTCGCGATGGGCATCGAAATGTGCAGAACAATGCCTTTCCCTTCTGTGGTGATAGCCAGCGGGACAGGTCCGGCAGTGGGGCGCCGCGCCGGCAGTCGCACCGTGCAGGTGGGCGTGACGCCCACCTTGACGCTTGGCCACGTCGCAGCCGGTCAGTGGCGACGCGGCTTGAGCAGGGCTGGCTTTTCCTCGGGGGCATGGCAGATCAGGTAGAGGGCCGTCAGTAGCTCGGGGATCTGCGCCACCATTTCATCGACCAGCTCGGGGTTGTCGGCGATATCGGCGAATTCCGGTTGCTCGTCGAACAGGCCCGAACCGACCATGATCGGCAGCAGCAGCTCGCTGACTTCCTCTTCGGAGTCCTCAAACCAGATCGCCTCGCGCATGAACACGCCTTCCATGAAGCCGATGCACCAACCGCGCAGATCGGATTCGTCCGGCTCTTCACCCAGGTCCAGTTCGCACGGCAGTTCCATGTCCTCGTCACTGGCCAGCTGGCGAGCAATATGTGCCTTGAGCTGAACCAGCGTGGCCTCGATGGCTTCGCGCTCGGTGTCGTCCTTGTATTTGGGTGGTTCGGAGAACAGCGCGTCGATCCATTCACGCTCAGGCACCTGTTCGGAGCAGATGCACAGTGCGGTCAGGTAGCCATGGGCGGCGATGTAATCCAGTGCTTCCTCGTGCAGGTCATCTGCATCAAGAAAGACTTGCAGGCGGGCGAGTTGCTCGGCGAATGACATCGGGAACTACCTTGGGGGCTGGAAGACAACCCGGATTCTAGACGAGGCGCGGGGCGCAGGCTACTCGTGCCTTCGGATGACGCCTCGTCCGTATTGTCCGCGCGATCCTGAACTCCATGGTTCGCTCGCGTATACTGCGCGCCTTGTTTCGGAGACCGGCATGCTCGACCAGGCACAGCGCATCCTTAAAGACGTATTCGGCTACGACGCGTTTCGTGGCAACCAGGGCGCGATCATCGAGCGTGTCGGCAGTGGCGGCGATGCGCTGGTACTGATGCCGACCGGCGGCGGCAAGTCCCTGTGCTACCAGGTTCCGGCGCTCTTGCGCGAAGGACTGGCGGTGGTGGTTTCGCCGCTGATCGCGCTGATGGACGACCAGGTCGCGACACTCGACGAGCTGGGCGTCTCGGCCGTTGCGCTCAACTCGACGCTGAGCGCCGATGAGCAGCGCGAGATCGCTGAGCGCATCCGGCGCAACGAGATCAAGATGCTCTATCTCGCGCCTGAGCGACTGGTTCAGCCCCGCATGCTGGCGTTCCTGCAGCGGCTGGAGATCGCCCTGTTTGCCATCGACGAGGCCCATTGCGTCTCCCAGTGGGGGCACGACTTCCGTCCCGAGTACATGCAGCTGGGCCAGCTGGCCGAACTGTTTCCTGGCGTGCCGCGTATTGCGCTGACCGCGACGGCGGACAAGCGGACGCGGGAAGAAATCGTCCAGCGCCTGCATCTGGAGAACGCCGAACGGTTTCTCTCCAGCTTCGACCGACCGAACATCTTCTATCGCATCGTGCCCAAGGAGCAGCCGCGCAAGCAGTTGCTGGGTTTTCTAGCCGAACGCCGCGGCGATGCCGGCATTGTCTATTGCATGTCGCGCAAGAAGGTCGATGACCTGGCTGCGTTCCTCAGCGAGCAGGGCTTTCCGGCACTGCCTTACCACGCGGGCCTGCCCAACGAGCTGCGCGCCTATCACCAGAAGCGTTTCCTCAACGAGGAAGGCCTGATCATGGTCGCGACCATCGCCTTCGGCATGGGGATCGACAAGCCCAACGTGCGCTTCGTCGCCCACCTTGATCTGCCCAAGTCGCTGGAAGCCTACTATCAGGAAACCGGACGGGCAGGGCGCGACGGGCTGCCTGCCGACGCCTGGATGGCCTATGGCCTGCAGGATGTGATCTTCCTCAAGCAGATGCTCAACAACTCAGAGGGTGATGAGCGGCACAAGCGGGTCGAGCAGCACAAGCTCGATGCCATGCTGGCGCTTTGCGAGGAAACCCGCTGCCGGCGCCAGGCGCTGCTCGCGTATTTCGATGAAGAGCTGCCCAACCCCTGCGGTCACTGCGACAACTGCGTCGATGGCGTGCAGACCTGGAATGCCACCGAGCCCGCCCGTCAGGCGCTATCGGCGATCTACCGCAGCGGCCAGCGTTACGGCGTCGGCCATCTGGTGGACATCCTCCTCGGGCGTGACAATGACAAGGTCCGCGGCCTGGGCCATCAGCATCTGTCCGTGTTCGGTATGGGCAAGGCGCTGGCTGAGGCCGAGTGGCGTTCGCTGTTTCGCCAGCTGGTGGCGCGCGGGCTGGCGGACGTCGACCTGGATGGTTTCGGTGGGCTGCGTCTGAGTGACAGCTGCCGGCCGTTACTGCGTGGAGAGGTGAACCTCGAACTTCGCCGTGATCTGACCAGCAAGGCACCGAAGCCAGCAGCCAGTGCCGCCAGCCAGCTGGTGCGCAGCGAGGAACGGGAAACCTGGGAAGCGCTGCGCACCTTGCGCCGCAAACTGGCCGAAGAACACGGTGTGCCGCCGTATGTGATTTTCCCGGATGCCACGCTGCTGGAGATGCTACGCAGCCAGCCGGCCTCGCTGTCGGACATGGCCACCATCAGCGGTGTCGGCGCGCGCAAGCTGGAGCGCTACGGTCAGGCCTTCCTGGAGGTTCTGCAAGGCAGCGTCGAAGTGGCCAAGTCACCTGCCGATATACGACACGAATTGATCACGCTGGCGCGCGCCGGCATGACCCCTGCACAGATCGCGCGTCAGCTCGACTGCAGTGAGAAGAACGTCTACGCGATGCTCGCCGAAGCCATCGGTCTGCAACAGCTGAGCCTGGAACAGGCGCTGGATCTGCCCGAGGATCTGCTCGGGGAAATCCAGGAGGCCTTTCTCGACGGCGAGGGCGAGCTGCCACCGGTGAGCGCCGTGGCCGAGCAGTTCGCTGGGCGGGTACCCGAACAGGTGCTTTATTGCGTGCGTGCCGCACTGCAGGTCGAGTTCGAATTGTAACCAGGTGCATCCCTGCAGCTCGGTCGGAAGCTGCTGCGACAGCGGGTGTCTGCCGGGCTGCAACGCCCGCCGTGCCATCATTACGACTTCTGTCGCTCGATCAGGGATCGAAGGTCGTCTTGCCTGCTTTCCGGAGCTGTGGTTAGCTCACTAATAATTAGTTTTTGCAGGAATGGCCGTACATGTACGCCGAGCAACATCGCTTTGCCATGCAATTGGCGCAACTTTCTCGTGGCTGGCGCGCTGAACTGGATCGACGCTTGGCTGATCTCGGACTCTCGCAGGCACGCTGGCTGGTGCTGTTGCACCTGGCCCGTTTCGACCACGAACCCACCCAGCGCGAGCTGGCCCAAAGCGTTGCCGTTGAAGGGCCGACGCTGGCCCGCTTGCTCGATAGTCTCGAAGCGCAGGGGCTGGTGCATCGCAAGGCGTCTGCAGAGGATCGCCGGGCCAAACGCATTTCCCTGGGTGCGCCGGCACGGCCGCTGATCGAGAAGATCGAGGCTATTTCCACACAGGTGCGTCAGGAAGCCTTTGCCGGGATCGACGAGGAGGATCTGCGCAAGTGCCAGCAGGTGCATGCACGGATCCTGGCCAATCTCGACCGGCGCTGATCCAGGCCGGGCACGCCGGTTTAGAAGCTGCGCCCCAGATTCATGTACAGCGCCTGTTCATCCTCGTCATTGAAGCCGTAGCCGAAGTTCAGTGGCCCCAGTGGCGTGTCGTAGCCGAGAAAGATGCTCGCGGCGTTGATATAGCCGCTGTCGAAGGCATTGTCGGCATTCCAGGCGCGACCGCGCTCCAGTGATCCACCGAGATAGAGCGGGAAGTCCAGCGGCTGAAACGCTCGCGGCGTCACGCGACGGTAGTACACCATGCGCGCCAGGCTGACGTTCTGGCCGGCCAGGGCATCCTGACGGAAGCCCGACAGCTGACGCGCGCCGCCAAGCAGAAAGCTCGACGTCACCACTTCCGCGTCATCCAGCGTGCGACCGTAGCGCCCCCCGAGCACCCAGGTGTTGGCACCGTGACTGAGTGCCTTGTCCAGCTTGAGGTGCCACTGGCGATAACGCTGGTCCGAACTCAGGCTGGGGTCGTACTGCCGCATGGTCAGGCGGATATCCTCGCCTTCGCGGGGAAAGTCGATGTTGTCGAGGGTGTCGAACGAGTACTGCAGCTCGTAGTAGCCCTCGGTAAAGCTGAAGTCGGGTAGATCCTGTTCGCCGATTCGCACATCGGCCTCACCCCAGGCCTGGCCGATTCCAAAGCGGATCTCGCCATTGTTGGCGATCTGTCTGCCGAGATTGAGACCGTAGCCGTAGCGTTGCAGGCGGTACTCGGCAATCGGATCGTTGTCGAGAATGGACTCGACGTTCTGCGCCTCGACGAACAGATTCGGTGCGACGAACCAGCGCGAGCCGGCATCCAGCGGCTGGTAGAACTCGCTGTAGAGTTCCTGCCGATCACCCAGCTGCAGGCGGGTTAGCCACTCGGCACCTAGTTCGTTGATGCCGTTCTTCCGATAACTCGCACCGAGGTTGAATACGCTGTCGCCGCGGAAGTCGTCGGACAGGCTCAGGCCCAGTCGCAGGTAATCGGTGCCGGTGCGCTTCTCGCGGGCGTTGATGACCAACGTATTGCCGAGCTTGCCGCGTTGAACGCGATATTCCACGCGCTCGAAGTAGTCCAGGCCATAGAGGGTGCCCATGTCCTTCTGCAGGTCCTCCAGATCCAGCGGTTCACCGAGTGGCTGGCGGACATGCCGGCGGATCACCGCATCGCTGACCTTCGAGTCGTTCTCCACCCTAATGGCGGTGATGACCGGTGTTCGAGGGTCGCTGGAGCGCGCAAGGCTCAGTGCCGGATTGCCACCGGTGGTGATGCGCATTTCGGCAAGACGTCCCTCCAGAGCCAATGTGGCACGGTAGCCGGCATCGACCAGCTGTTCGGCGCGGGCGAAGTCGGTGGAGCCGTATGCGGCCAATGGCGGCTGGATCAGAAGGTCCTGCGACTGCAGGGTGGCCAGCTGCGCTTCGGAGTTGCGGCGGGTCATCATGGTGGTGGTCTGGTTGAGCACGTCGACCACTGTCAGCAATTCCTTGCGCGGCTTGAGCGGCGTGCCGATGTCCACCACGATCAGGCGGTCGACGCCCATGTCGCGCGCCACGTCCATCGGGATGTTGTCGACCATGCCGCCATCCACCAGCAGGCGGCCGTCCAGCTCCACCGGTGCGAACACGGCCGGAATCGACATGCTGGCGCGAATCACCTGGGGCAGGTGGCCGCTGCGAAAGACCACCTTTTCATCGTTGGCAATATCCGTGGCCACCGCGCGGAAGGGGATCGGCAGCTGGTCGAAGTCGCGGGTGTCGCTGGCGTGCACCAGCAGGCGCTCGAGCAGCAGCGCGAGGTTCTGCCCTTGAATCACGCCCAGCGGCAGGCCGAGGCTGCCGTCGTCGCGGAAGCTGAGCTTCTGCTTGATGAGGAAATCACGGTCATCCTGTTTGCGGCGGTAGGGGATGTCCTGGCGCGGCGGATCGTCGGACAGCACTTGCTGCCAGTCGAGGGTCAATGCCAGGCGCTCGAGTTCCGCAACGCTGTAGCCTGCTGCGTATAACCCGCCGACCACCGCGCCCATGCTGGTGCCGGCGATGGCGTCGATGCGTACGCCTTGCTCTTCCAGCGCCTTGAGCACGCCGACATGAGCCAGCCCGCGCGCCGCACCGCCAGACAGGACGAGCCCGGTCTTCGGCTGAGCCGGCTCGGCGAACAGCGGCGGCAGGGCTAACAGCATCAGCAGGGAAACGAACAGGCGGAGCATGGCTGAACCGGGGAAGGGAGGAGAAGGCGGCTATTATAGGCCGCCGTATCCCCTTCGGAGCTGTCACGAATGACCGCAAGCAAACCGGAAATCGTCATCACCTATTGCACCCAGTGCCAGTGGCTGCTGCGTGCTGCCTGGCTCGCACAGGAGCTGCTGTCGACCTTCGCCGATGACCTGGGCCGCGTCTGTCTGGTGCCCGCCACAGGCGGCACCTTCCATATCAGCTGCGATGGCGTGCAGATCTGGGAGCGCAAGCTCGACGGCGGTTTTCCCGAGGCGAAGGAGCTCAAGCAGCGCGTGCGTGATCGCATCGACCCGCAGCGCTCGTTGGGGCATAACGACCGCTGAGCGTCAGCTGGCCAGTTTCGGAACGACACTCGGCGGGCTTTTCAAGCGGCTGGTAACCACGCTGGCGATGATGATCAAGGCGCCGCCGAGCAGCATGCGCAGTGTTGGCTGCTCGCCGAACAGCCACCAGGCGAAGGCAATGCCGTAGACCGGTTCGAGAGCGAAGATCACCGACGTCGTACGCGCCTTCAGGACCCGCAGGCTAGCGACGAACAGGCTGTGCGCGAGTCCGGTGCAGAGCACGCCGAGCAGAGCCAGCCAGAGCCAGTCCTGCGCGGGTATCGCAGGTATCGCCGACCAGCAGAATGGCAGCAGGGCTGCGAGGATCGCCAGGTTCTGCCAGAGCGCCGAGCGAACCGGATCGAGGCCGCGGGTGACGGCACGGTTGAGCAGCGACAGGAACGCGAACAGCAGGCCGGAAAGCACACCGTAGAGCAATCCTGCAGTCGGTCCGCTGCTGAGATCGAACGCCGGCGCGACAAGCAGCAGGCCGGCACAGACCAGCCCGACCATGGCGAACTCGATGGCGCGGGTGCGTTCGCGGAACAACAGGCCTTCGAGCAGCACGGTGAAGGCGGGGAAGCTGGCAAAGCCCAGGGTTGCAATGCCGACGCCAGCGATCTTCACTGCGATGAAGAACGTTAACCAGTGCGCACCCAGCAACAGCCCGCCCAAGGCCAGACCGCCACGCTGCCGCCAGTTTGGCGTCGCCCCGCTGGGTCGCAGCAACTGCGCCACCAGCAGCAGGGCCAACACGGCGAACAGTGCACGACCAAAGGTGATGATCAGCGCCGAGCTTTCGGCCAGTTTTCCGAGCACGCCGGACAGGCCGAACATCAGCGCGCCGAGATGGATGGCCAGCAGGGCGTTGCGCGGCGTCATGGAACGAACCACCCGAGCGAGTGGTGTGTGCGTGCGGTGTGGTGTGAACGGATGAGTAGGGTCATGGCTACCTGAACCTTGCGAATCAGGACCATGCTAGGCCGTGGCTTGGAGTGTGTCTGTCGCGTCAGTCACCGGTTTTGTCGCGCAGCTCGCGTCGCAGTGCGCGCGGTGTGCAGCCTCGTGCGCGAACCAGTGCGGCGGTAAAGGCGCTTTGCGAGGCATAGCCCACCTGCGCGGCGATCTCGCCGATTGGCAGGCGGGTGTCGTGCAACAGCGCCTCGGCATGCTGCAAGCGGCGCTGGCGTACGTGTTCCATCGGCGTTCGGCCCGTCTCGCGAAGAAAGCGCGCGTGCAGACCGGCCACCGACAACCCGGCGATGCGGGCCAGGTCGGCAACCTGAAGCGGGTGGGATAGATGCTGATCGATGAAGGCGTCGATAGCGGCGACCGGCAGCGCGTGTTGGTCATGGTGGATATGTTGTCCACTGGCCAGACTGGCGAGCAGTAGTACGGCGCCCTGTTCGGCAATCAATGGATCATTGATCGGGCTGTGCGCCAGCCAGGCGACCAGGCGCTGCTGGCTTGCGTTCAGGCGCACGGTATCCGGTCGATCGATCAGACGCAGGCTGGGTTCGGTGTGGTGGCCCAAGCGCTGACGAACCCAGCTCTCCGACGGGAGATCGAGCACCAGGCAGTGACTGCCGGTGACACTGGCACAGGCATGGTGAGTGGCGGACGGAATTACCGCGAGACTCTGCTCGCCGACGCGGCTGCCGCGCCCGGCAATCTCGAACTCCAGCAGCCCTTTCAAGCCGAATACCAGTTGCGGATGTTCGTGGCTATGGGCGATGAGGTGGTGATGGTAGTTGCGCAGCGATAGCATCTGGCGGCTGTCCCGAAGCAGGCCCGCTGACCAGTGGTCTGTGCGGTGAGTTGGTTGAGGCTAGTTCGGGTGAACATGGCTCCGAGACAAGGCGCGGCGACGAGTTATAGCGGACTATGGCGAGGAGCTGCAACACCGTATCGGGGGCCTTGGGCGCCGAAATTGACCAACTGAACTTACCGAACAGACCACTTGGCCAGATTCGGTTGGTCGACGGCTGGCCGCTAGCGGTCAGAGAATCAGAGGATGACCTTGTCGCGAAGTTTCTCGGCCGCTTGCTGCAGTGCCTGAATCACGCGCTCCTTGTCGAAGTTCTGCACGCCGTTAGTGTCCAGGTACATGGAGAAGCCGGGGAGTTCGTGCTCGACGAAACTGCAGGTGGCGCCAAGGTCGCGGCGGAAGTCCACCACCTGGTAGATCTGCACCGGGCGGGAGAAACCCTTGACCGCGATCTGGCCCTTGTCGCGGCACATGATGACGTCTTTGATCAGCGAATAGGTTTCGTGGGAGATCAGGATCTCGCTGGCCTCGGCGGCGCTTTCAAGACGGCTGGCCAGGTTCACTTCGCGCCCGATGATGGTGTAGTCCATGCGCGTATCGGCACCGAAGTTGCCCACCGTGCAATAACCGGTGTTGATGCCCATGCGGATTTCCATGGGTTTGGTAATGCCCTGTGAGCGCCATTGCTGGCGCAGCACCTTCATGTGTTTGCGCATGGCGATGGCCATGGAAACCGCTGCCACCGCGTCTTTCTTGGCACCCTGGCTGGAAGGGTCACCGAAGAACACCATCACGCAGTCGCCGACGAACTTGTCGATGGTGCCACCGTACTTCAGGGCAATCTTCGACATCTCGTTTAGGTAGTTGTTGAGCAGGTCGGTAAGGGCCTCGGCCTCCAGTTCCTCGGCCAGCTCGGTGAATCCCTTGATGTCGGAGAAGAACACGGTGAGCCGCTTGCGCTGGGTTTCCAGGCGAACGCTGCGTTTGCCAGTGAAGATCGACTCCCATACCTGGGGCGAGAGGTATTTGGCGAGGTTGCGTGCCAGGCGCGCGGCCTTGGCCTGCTCAGTTTCGATCTCCTTGCGCGCCTGGGCGAGGCGCTGGCCCTGCTGGTGCACGAAGTAGGCGGTGGCGCATATGTAAAAGGTCGTGAACAGGATGCTCACCAGAGAAACCAGTGGCGGTGTGGTACCGCGGTAGCTCAGGGGCACGACGAGAGATGCCAGGCCGACCCCGACACCCACGCAGATCAGCGAGATGGCGAGGTTGCGCAGGCTGCCGCTCACCAGCGCGCTGAAGCTGAGTGTCAGCAGAAACATCAGGCTGGGCACGATCGAAAAACCGAGCAGCAATATGCCGCCACCGGCGTTCAAGGCATCCAGGCAGAGCAGAACCTGCGCTGTGCGCTCGGGATGATCGCGCTTGAAGCGATAGCTCAGGTGATAGGCCAGGTGCGGATAGAGCAGGGCGTACGGCACCATCCACAGCAGGTCCATCGAGAAATACTGGGTGTAGGTACCAGCTGCAAGCGTGGCGGCGCAGATCAGGTAGGCGAGCACGCGGGAGTAGTACTCGCGCAACGGGCGAGTGGCGAGGCCATTGCGGCGCTCAACCGGAGTGGAAGTCATGTGTGCGTACGATCCCTGGTAGTTTTTTCGACGCCGTTCTCTCGCGCCTTGCAGACTGACGCCAGGCTCGATCGACGGGTCACCCTGCGAAGGCGACAGCTTTCGAGCACATCAGCGACAGCCTCGCGATCACGGGGCCAGCTCGGCGATGGCCGGCCCGCGCGAAAGCCGTCAGATCATAACCAAGCAACGCCGCATCGCCAAACCAGAGGATGAAAACAATGATGGCACCGGTCGGATAGCCGCTGTCATCAGGCTCAGAAGCGAATCCGGCCCGTCAGCATGTCCTTGAACATCACCCAGTCGCCGAGAAAGCTGTAGAGCGGATACTGGAATGTTGCCGGCCGGTTCTTCTCGAAGATGAAGTGGCCGACCCAGGCGAAGCCATAACCGGCCACCGGCATCGCCAGCAACCAGAGCCACTGCTGGGTAAGGAGTGCGTAGCCAAGTATGCCAAGCACCAGCAGGCTACCGACGAAGTGCAGGCGACGGCAGGTGGGGTTGCTGTGCTCGGCGAGATAGAACGGATAGAAATCGGCAAAGCGGCTGAAGCGTTCGGCGGTTTGCGTACTCATGGCGTACCTCCTGTTATTGTCGCGCACAGACTAGTCATCGCTAACCTTGCGTGTCAGTGACAATCAGGGCCAGTTTAGTAGCCTTAGGCGCAGCTGCCCCACCTATCGAAGAACAAGAAAACCCCATGACCGAACGCACCACTTCCTCGAGCTGGGCGCTGAGTATCGTCCAGGCCCTGGAATCCGCCGGGATCGATTGCCGCCAGTTGTTCATTGAGCTGCATCTGGACTATGCCGCTCTGGACGACCCCGACGCGCGCTTTGCCCAGGATGACATGACGCGCCTTTGGCAACGCGCGGTGGTGGTTTCCGGTGACCCCGCCATTGGCCTGAACATGGCGCGCCAGGCGCGGCCGGCTGCGCTGAACGTGGTCGGCTATGCGCTGATGTCCAGCCGCAATCTCAAGGAAGGCTTCGCCAGATTGGTGCGCCAGCGGATCATCGCCGAGGGTGCCGATCTGGATTTCCAGCCCTGCGCACAGGGCTATCGGTTGAGTCTGACGATAATCGGCGACCGCTTGCCGCCAGCTAGGCAAAGTGCCGAAGGCTCCCTGGCAGGCTGCCTGACATTCTGCCGCTGGCTCACAGGAACGCCGTTGCTGCCGCTGGAAGTCAGCTTTCAGGGCCAACCGCCGGATGATCTGGAGCCCTATCGGCAGCTGTTCCAGGCGCCTTTGCGCTTCGACGCACCTCGCTACGCGTTGCTGTTTCGCGAAGAGGATGTGGAAATGCCGTTGCCGACCGCCAATGAAGCGCTGGCGCAATTGCATGATCGTTTCGCCGGTGAGTACCTCTCGCGCTTCTCCGACAGCAAAGTTATGCATCGCGCGCGGCAGATACTCTGTCGATTGCTCCCGCAGGGCGAGCCCAGGCGCGAAGTCGTGGCGCAGGCGCTGTGCCTGTCGGAGCGCACCCTGCAGCGGCGTCTGCAGGAGGAGGGCAGCAGCTTCCAGCAATTGCTCGACGATACGCGTCGCGATCTGGCGGTGCAGCACCTCGCCCAGCCGGACCTGGCGCCGCTGGAAATCGCCTATCTGCTTGGCTTCGCCGATCCGAGCAATTTCTACCGGGCGTTCAAGCGCTGGTTCGGCGTCACGCCCGGCGAATACCGTCTGGCCGCGCGCTCACGCCAGTAGGAACCTGTGAAAGCCCACATAGCCTTAGCTAGAGCAGATCGGTTACTTATATGCGCCGTTCCATGATGGAGTTACCCAATTGGCCACCAGCCTGCTCGCGTTAATAGACGATATTGCGACCGTACTCGACGACGTCTCGCTCATGACCAAGGTGGCGGCCAAGAAGACCGCTGGCGTACTGGGCGACGATCTGGCACTCAATGCGCAGCAGGTGACCGGGGTGAATGCCGACCGGGAACTGCCTGTGGTGTGGGCAGTGGCCAAGGGCTCGTTTCGCAACAAGGCGATCCTGGTCCCCGCTGCGTTGCTGATCAGTGCCTTTCTGCCCTGGGCAATCACACCGCTGTTGATGCTCGGCGGCGCCTTTCTCTGTTACGAGGGGTTCGAGAAGCTGGCGCACCGCTTTCTTCATAGCGATGACAGCGATCACGCGGAGACGGTGAAGGCGCTCGCCGACCCGTCCGTGGACATGGTGGCGTTCGAGAAGAAAAAGATCAGCGGCGCGGTGCGTACCGACTTCATCCTCTCCGCCGAAATCATCGCCATCACCCTCGGCACGGTCGCCGCCGCGTCGTTCAGTCAGCAGGTCATGGTTCTGGTGGGCATCGCCATCCTGATGACGATCGGCGTCTACGGGCTGGTAGCCGCCATCGTCAAACTCGACGATCTTGGTCTGGCCCTGAGCAAGCGGGCCAGCGGTGTGGCCAGCGCCATCGGGCGCGGCATTCTGAGCGTCGCGCCGTGGCTGATGAAGTCGCTGTCGGTCATCGGCACCGCTGCAATGTTCATGGTGGGCGGCGGCATCCTCACCCACGGTATACGCGCCGTGCATCATTTCATCGAGAACAGCACCCACGAAGCGCTCGGACTGCCCTATATCGGAGCGGTACTCGGAGGCCTGTTGCCGACGCTGCTCGACGCCGCATTCGGCATCATCGCCGGCGGCGTGGTGTTTGCGTTGGTTACGCTTGGCGGCCGGCTGTTCAAGCGCGGCTCCGGCGCCGCGGCCTGAGTCAGTGGCGCCAGAAGGCCGGGGTCAGCAGCACCAGCACCGTGATGATCTCCAGGCGTCCCAGCAGCATGCCGATCGACAGCAGCCATTTTGCCGTGTCGGGCAGTGTGGAGAAGTTGCCGGCTGGCCCGATGATCTCGCCCAGCCCCGGGCCGACGTTGCAGACCGCGGTCGCCGCGCCCGTGAGCGCGGTGATCGGGTCGAGGCCCAGCAGCGCCAGGCACAGCGCCAGCACGCCGATGGTCATGGTGATGAAGAAGGAAAAGGTCAGGATCGAGCGAACGATTTCTTCGTCCAGATTGTGCCCGTTGTACTGCTGGCGGATTACCGCGCGGGGGTGAATCAGCTGCTTGAAGTTGGCGCGTAGCAGCGAGTAGGCCACCTGGAAGCGGAACATCTTCAGCCCGCCCGACGTCGAGCCCGAGCAGCCGCCGACGAAGGTCAGGTAGAAAAATGCCATGACGGCGAAACCGCCCCACTGGGTGTAGTCATCCACCGCGAAACCGGTCGTGGTAACCACGGAAACCACGCTGAAGGTCACGATGCGCAGTGCATCCAGCGCCGGAATGTCATTGTTCAGCCAATACCAGCCGCTGAACAGCACGCTGGTGATGGTGAGCATCAGGACGAAGCCTCGCACCTGCTGATCCTTGAGCAGCGCCGTGCGATGGCCTCGCAGCGTCATCACGTACAGGGTGAACGGCAGGCTGCCGAGCAGCATGAAGAATACCGCGACCCAGTGCGCGGACGGCCCGAACTTGCCCATCGATGCATCGGAGGTGGAAAAGCCGCCAGTGGCGACGGTCGACATCGCATGGTTGATGGCATCGAACATGCTCATGCCGGTCAACAGGAAGGCCAGAAACGCGGCGACGGTAAATGTCACGTAGATGACCAGCAGGTACTGCCCGGCCACGTGCGAGCGCGGCATCACCTTCTCCGACCAGTCCGAGGACTCGGTCTGGAACAGCCTCATGCCACCGACGCGCAGCAGCGGCAGAATCGCGATCGCCATGCCGATGAAGCCGATGCCACCCAGCCAGTGCAGCAGCGAGCGCCACATCAGCAGCCCGGGCGATGCGCTATCCAGTCCCGAGAGCACGGTGGCGCCAGTCGTGGTGATACCGGACATGGTTTCGAAGAAGGCGTCCGAATAGCTGATGTGCTGAATCAGCATCAGCGGCAAGGCGGCGAAACAGCAGACCACCACCCAGCTGATCGTGGTCAGGAAGTACATGTCGCGCGGCCGCAGGTTGGTGTTGGCCGGTCTACCCGGTGCGACAAGGGCGAAGCCGCAGGAAAAGGTGATCAGACTGCCCCAGATGAATGCCTGCAGGTCATCGGTGCGTTCGAATGCCAGCAGGGTCAGCATCGGAATGATCATGCTGACGGCCAGGGTGATCAGGAAAATGCCGAGGATGAAACCGATGATGCGTAAGGTCGGCAGGGCCATGTAGAGGGTGCTCGGCACGGTGAAAGAGGGCGGACATTCTACTCGCGTCGCTCCGCCAGTAAACCGCCCGACGGCTGGTAGAAAAATGTTTTCTCGGCAGCCGCGGAGCCTCTTCCCAAGCGCAGCGCCATGAATAGAATAGCCGCCCGGGCGCCGGCCCATTTCCGGTCTCTGGGTGTTCACCTTCCATGTCAATCGACAATCCCTGCCTCACGTGCGGCGCCTGCTGCGCGTACTTTCGTGTGTCCTTCTATTTTGGTGAATGCGTTTCTGCCGGCGGTGCGGTGCCGGACCAGCTGACGGTTCAGGTTTCGCCGTTTCATGTGGCCATGCTCGGGACCGAGAGCAAGCCTGCGCGCTGCGTCGGACTGCTGGGCGATGTCGGTTGCGGCGTGCGCTGCAGCATGTACGAGCAGCGTTCGAGCACCTGCCGCGAATTTGAGGCGTCGTGGGAGAACGGCGAGCACAATGCGCATTGCGACGCGGCGCGGGCGGCACACGGCCTGCCACCGCTGGTGCCGCCGCTGCAGCCGCAGCTCTCGCCGGATCGGGTGGCTTGACCTGATGGGCTGTTTGGTAAGTTCGGTTGGTCAATTTCGGATGACCATGGCCCCGATACTGTGTTGCTGCTCCTTGCCATAAGCCCGCTATGACTGCGTAGCAGCGCCTTGTCTCGGATCCATGTTCGTCCGAACTTGCCTCAACCAACTCACTGCACAGGCCACCAGCGCCGGCCGGCGCGTTGTTTGCGCTGTCGGCCGGCCATCACTCGCGGTACGTCGCCAACACCCTCTAGAATGTCCGACCCTTTCAGGAGGTAATGGATGGACGCTCTGGACCTGTTGCTCAACCGTGTATCTGTCACTCGCCTATGCGAGCCGGCACCCGATGCCGATCAACTCGATCTGCTTTTTCGTGCAGCCTTGCGTGCGCCGGATCACGGACAGTTGCACCCCTGGCGCTTCCTGACCGTCGAGGGCGATGCGCGCGGCAAGCTCGGTGAGCTGTTTGCCGACGCTCTGCAGGCCCGGCAGACCGATGCCTTGGACGAAGCGCTGCAGAAGGCGCGCAACATGCCGCTGCGTGCGCCGATGTTGATCGTGGTGATCGCCAGTCCGAAGGCGCACCCGAAAGTCCCGGAAGGCGAACAGTTGCTGGCTGCCGGCTGCGCGGCGCATGGTCTGCTGTTGGCCGCCCATGCTCAGGGGATTGGCGCGGTGTGGCGCACCGGTGAGTTCGCCTATGACCCGCATGTAATGAAGGGGCTGGGCCTGGCCGAGCAGGAACGTCTGTTGGGCTTCCTGTACCTGGGCACGCCGGAGGGCCGCATCCGTAGCGCTCCGGTGCTCGAGCCCGAGGCTTTCGTCAGCGCCTGGAAAGGTCAGTGATGGGCCTGGATTTCTGACACCGTGCCTGCTGCGTTTGCCAACGGCAGACGCAGGCTCGCGATGAAGCCGCCATCGGGGTGGTTGGCCAGCTGCAGCTGCCCACCGTGGCGCTCGGCCGCACGGCGGGCGATGGCCAATCCGAGGCCATGCCCGGCCGCCGTTTGTCCCGGCGCTCGGAAGAAGGGTTGGCTCAGTTGCGGCAGGTGTTCGTCGGCGACTCCTGGCCCATGGTCGCGCACACTCAGTACCAGCTCGTCACCGTCGCGCTGCGCGCGCAGCTCCACGGGCACGCCCTCGGGGTTGAAGCGCAGGGCGTTGCGCAACAGATTGTCCAGCGCACGTTCGAGCATTTCCGTCCAGCCAGTGAATGCCAGGCCTGGCTCGACCCGGCTGTCGATACGTTGGGTAGGCGCGACGATGCGGGCGTTGTCCTCCAGTTGTTCGAACATTGCTGGCAGGTCGACGGCCGTTGTCGTGCCGGGTTCCGCATCCAGGCGCGAGAGTTCGAGAATCTCGCTGATCAACGCTTCCAGCCGATCGCATTCCTTGGCCAGTCGCGGCCAGATCACTTCGCGTTCGCTCGGGCTGGCGCGTTCGGCCAGTGCCTGGGCAATGCGCAGGCGCGCCAGCGGTGAGCGCAGTTCATGGGATACGTCGCGCAATAACTGGCGCTGACTGCCGATCAGCGCCTGCAGCCGTGCGCCCATGCGATTGAAATCGCTCGCCAGCACGCCGAGTTCGTCGCGCCGTGTTGCCAGGCGGGCAAGGGACTGCTGCTGATAGCTGGTCTGTCCCAGATCGTGCACGGCACGGCGCAGGCGATCCAATGGGCGGGTGATGGACAGCGTCAGAAGCAGGCTGAAGCCGGTGAGCACCACCAGTGCGATGCCCAGCGCGCTGAGCGGCCAGGCCAGGCTGCCGCGATGCCAGGCCTGCAGTTCGGGATAGGGGATGCGGTAGATGAACAGATAGGTTTCACCGCTGGTCGGGCTGGTGTAATCGGCGGTGAGGCGTCGCCAGGGCAGTGGGCGCTCGCGATCCTGATGGCGCGCCTCGAAGGCGGCGGCACGGGCAGGGAAGGTGCCGCGGATGATTGGCTGGCCGTTTTCCGCCAGCACCTGTACATCGACCCGTGCACGATGCCGGTGCTGTTCCAGCAGGCGCTGTGCAGCCAGCGGGCCCTGGCGCTCGTAGACCTCGGTCCAGGTTTCGGCGAGACCTTGCAGCGCCGGGTGGCGGCCGAGAATCCAGGCGTCCTGGTTCAACGCATGGCCGAGTAGCATGGCCAGGCCGGCAACCAGTGCAATGGCCAGCCAGAAGGTTGCGAGTATGCGCCAGAACAGTGATCGCACTGGGTCTCTCCACGGCAAAGCCCGGCAGCTCCCACCGGCGTTCTGAACGCTTGGCGGAGTCTGCCGGGCAGGTTTCAGGAAGGGCGCAGATCAGTTCTTCTGATCGCGGTCCGCTTTCCATTTGAGGAACTCGGCACGTTCGGCGCGCTTTTCTTCCATCTTCTTCATGCCTTCGTCGAAGGCCTTGTGCTGCTCGGGCTTGAGCAGCGCGCGCATGCTCTGGTGGGTCTTCTCGCGGCTGGCGTCGAGATCGTTCTGCATGGCCTTGCGCTCGGCTTCGGGCAGCTTGTCGAGGTAGCGCTGGGTGATCTGCTGGCGCTGGCGCATCTGCTCGCCCATCAGCTTGCGCATTTCGCGTTGCTGTTCCTTTGTCAGGTCCAGGTCCTGAAACATGTGCGGGGCGTTCTTGCCGCCGTGATGACCGTCGTGCATACCGCCAGGCATGGCGAAAGCGAGGGTCGGAACGGCAGCGGCGAACAGCAGGGCTACGAGTGATTTGCGCATGGTGAAAACTCTCCTGTGTAGGGAAACCGGCCATACCGACGCGTTGCTCATTGGCGGCAGGTCTGTGACCGGATGAGTTCAGTCTACGCAGGGCAAGGTCAAGGGCGGTCAGCTCAGGGTAAAGCCTCGGTAAAGACGATCAGACCGCGTACAGATAGCCGCGGCTGCGCAGGGCGACGATCCGTGGGCTGCCGTCGGCGTGCGGACCAAGCTTGCGCCGCAGGTTGCTGACGTGCATGTCGAGGCTGCGGTCGTAGAGTGTGAGCTTGCGTCCCAGGGCGTGCTGGGCAAGGGTCTGCTTGTCGATCGGCTCGCCTGGTTGCGCGAGTAGCGTTTCGAGGATGCGGCCTTCGGAGAGCGTCAGGCTGACGTCATGACCGCCGACGCTGGCCACGCCGCGCGCCGGGCTGTAGCAGAGATCGCCGAACTCGACCTGGCTGGGCGTCGCGGTCGGCTGGCTGCGGCGCAACACGGCACGCAGGCGTGCGGTGAGTTCGCGCGGGTCGCAGGGCTTGGCCAGGTAATCGTCTGCGCCAAGTTCGAGGCCGAGAATCCGATCCAGTGGCTCGCCGCGACCCGACAGCATCAGCACCGGCAGATCCGGATGTTCACTGCGCAGTTGCTTGAGCAGCTCCAGGCCACTGCCGTCGGGCAGCATCACGTCCAGGACCACCGCGGCTGGCTGGTGCTGCGCCAGCGCCTGGCGTGCACTGTTGCCATCGTGGCAGGCATGGGCGACGAAACCTTCCTGAGCGAGCCAGCTGATCAGCAGCTCGCAGAGTTCTTCGTCATCGTCGATAAGCAGCAATTCACTCATGTCGGCTCAGGTACTCAGTTGAGCCACTGGCGTCGACGGCGACCGCGCGTGACCAGCAGGCCCAGGGTGAAACTGACGACCCCGACAGCACCACCGACGGCGAACCACTGTTGCTGTTCGTTCAACATCGCGGGCAGCACTTTTGCCTGCTCGGTCTGCAACTGCAGGCGCAAGCGGCGATTTTCCTCGCGCAGACGCAGCAGCAAGGCCTCCGTGGTGTCGGTGCTCGGGCCGGCAGGCTCTGGCTCGGCTACGGCGTCAAGCTCGTCGTATTCGGCGGGGTCGCCGGGCTCGGTCACCGGAGCAGCAGGTTCCGTTATTGCTTCCTCGGCATACAGCGCCGGGGTGAGCAGGGTCAGGGCAAACAGCAGGGCAAGCGATCGTTGACGCATCGGAACTCCTATTTCCTTACGAGGCCGTGGGCTGCCAGCGGCCGGGCTATTCCCTGCTGTGTCGGCTCAGGGCAGTACTTTCTTGAAGGGCTTGACCACCACGTTCACGTATACGCCGGCGGCCTTGTACGGATCGGCGTCGGCCCACTGCTGCGCGGCTTCCAGCGAATCGAACTCGGCGACTACCAGACTGCCGCTGAACCCGGCTTCGCCCGGGTCGTTGCTGTCGATGGCTGGGTGCGGGCCGGCGAGAACCAGGCGGCCTTCGTTCTTCAGCTGCTCCAGGCGTGCCAGGTGGGCTGGGCGAGTGGCGAGGCGGTCCTGCAGGGAATTCGGTGCGTCTGTGGCGATAACGGCGTAGAGCATGGTCGATCCTCGTTCGCGTAGGGGCGTATATAAAAAAGTACAGAAAGCCCGGCATGGTGACAGTGCCGGCGCGGCTTGTTTGTCGCGCGGGTCCAGGCGCTACAACGGACCGCGCCGTGCAGCGCGGCATCATAGCAAACGGCGCTTGCGACGGAAGCGCTGCGCTTTCCCCTGCTGCAGCGGTTGATGGCACGCAGGATCGTATCGGCGGTCGAAGCAAGAGCGGTTTGCGGCGCCTGCAGCGCTGGCTGGCCGTAATGACGGTGACGACACGAGCCAAAGCGCCGGTGCGGCGTTAGACTAGTCGGCCGTTTGCGCCGGAGCACCCCGTCTTTCGGGCCGGTGAAGCCTTATCGCCGCAGGCTTACGGATTCTTATCGAGGTGTCTGCATCTCACTGGAGCGCGTTACCAGATGATTGTCGATCTGCATTGCCACAGCACCGCCTCGGACGGCGCGCTGGCGCCTGCCAAACTGGTGGAGCGAGCCCATGCGCGTGGTATCGAGATGCTGGCGCTCACCGACCACGACACGGTCGACGGCCTTGCCGAGGCGCGGGCAACTGCGCAGGCGCTCGGCATGCAGCTGGTCAATGGCATCGAGCTCTCTTGCCTGTGGAACGGGGCTACCATTCATGTATTGGGCTACGCCTTCGACGCTGATGCGCCTGCGCTGCGGCAGGCGATCGCACAACTGCACGAAGGACGTTGGCGCCGCGCCGAACTGATCGGCCAGCGCCTCGAAGCGAAGGGGATGCCGGGTGCGCTGGAAGGCGCGCGGGCGCTTCAGCAGGAACTCGGCGACAGCGGCAACGCACCGGCGCGACCGCATTTCGCCGATTTTCTCGTGCGTGCCGGTCATGTCCGCGACCGTGCCGAAGCGTTTCGCAAATGGCTGGGTTCGGGCAAGCTCGGCGACGTCAAGCAGCATTGGCCGAGCCTGGAGCAGACGGTCCAGACCTTGCGTGACGCAGGTGCGTGGATCAGCCTGGCGCACCCGTGGCAGTACGATTTCACCCGCAGCAAGCGGCGCCGGCTGGTGATCGATTTCGCCCAGGCCGGCGGTCACGCGCTGGAGGTGGTCAACGGCATGCAGCCGCTGGAACAGGTCGGCGGTCTGTCGATCCTGGTACGTGAGTTGGGCATGATGGCCACAGTGGGCAGTGATTTCCATGCGCCCGGCGACTGGTCGGAACTGGGGCTGTACCGCAGCCTGCCGGAGGACCTGTCGCCGCTTTGGAGACATTTCGATCATGAGCGCCGCATACCTGCTGCCAGCTGAACAGGGAGTTTCCATGAGCCAGTTCTTTCAGATCCATCCGGACAACCCGCAACCGCGCCTGATCAAACAGGCCGTGGAAATCATCCGCAAGGGCGGGGTAGTGGTCTACCCGACCGACTCCAGTTATGCCGTCGGCTGCTCGATGGGTAACAAGGCCGGCATCGAACGCATTCGCCGGCTGCGCCAGCTCGATGACAAGCACAACTTTACGCTGGCCTGTCGCGATCTGTCGCAGCTTGGCCTTTTCGCCAAGGTCGATACCGCGGCCTTTCGCCTGCTCAAGGCTCATCTGCCCGGTCCCTACACTATCATCCTGTCGGCTACCCGCGAGGTGCCGCGCATGTTGCTGCACCCCAAGCGCCGCACCATCGGCCTGCGCGTGCCGGCACAGCCGATCGCCCAGGCGCTGCTGGAAGAACTCGGTGAGCCGCTGATGAGCGTCAGCCTGATCCTTCCCGGTGAAGACCTGCCGATGAGCGACCCCTACGAGATGCGTGACGCGCTGGAGCATCAGGTAGACCTGATCATCGATGGCGGTTACGGTGGCCTCGAAGCATCGACCGTGGTCAGCCTGGTCGACGATCGGCCAGAAGTGATACGGGTCGGCTGCGGCGATCCCGAACCCTTCATGGCTTGAGCCTGGATGGCGAGCGTGCCTGTACACCATCTGGCCTGTCGGTGAGAGGGTTGAGGCAAGTTCGGGTGAACATGGCTCCGAGACAGGGCGCAGCAACGCGGTATCTGGGCCATGGCCGCCGAAATTGACCAACTGAACTTACCAAACAGGCCAATTAATCAAGGACACCCTTTTGAGCTCCATGGATTCACAGCGGCGCGTGGTTTCCGGCATGCGTCCCAGCGGCCGGCTTCATCTCGGTCATTACAACGGCGTATTGAAGAACTGGGTCAGGCTGCAGCACGAGTACGAGTGTTTCTTCTGCATCGTCGACTGGCACGCGCTGACCACCGACTACGAAAGCTCCGGCGAAATCTCGCAGAACATCATGGATATGGCGGTGGACTGGCTGGCTGCCGGCGTCAGTCCCAGTTCAGCGACGCTGTTCATCCAGTCACAGGTGCCGGAGCACGCCGAGCTGCACCTGCTGCTGTCGATGATCTGCCCACTGGGCTGGCTGGAGCGGGTGCCATCCTACAAGGAGCTGCAGCAGAATTTGCAGCACAAGGACCTGGATACCTATGGCTTCCTCGGATATCCCCTGCTGCAGGCGGCGGACATCCTGATCTATCGCGCCGGGCTGGTGCCGGTCGGCGCCGACCAGCTGCCGCATATCGAATTCGCCCGCGACGTGGCGCGACGTTTCAACCATCTCTATGGCCGCGAAGCGGATTTCGAGGGCAAGGCCGAAGCGGCGATCCGCAAGCTCGGCAAGAAGACCTCCAAGCTGTACGTCAGCCTGCGCAAGAGCTATCAGGAGCAGGGCGACGTCGAGGCGCTGAACACCGCTCGTGCGGTCATCAAGGAACAGCAGACCATCACCATCGGCGATCAGGAGCGGCTTTACGGCTACCTGGAAGGTTGCGGCAAGCTGCTGCTGCCGGAACCGCAGGCGCTGCTCGGCGAGCAACCGAAGATTTCCGGGCTCGACGGCGGCAAGATGGCGAAGTCCAACAGCAATGCGATCTACCTGCGCGATACGACGAACGAGATCGAGGAGAAGATTCGCCGTATGCCCACCGATCCGGCCCGCGTGCATCGCAGCGATCCCGGTGAACCGACGCGCTGCCCGGTGTGGCAGATGCATCTGGTGCACTCCGAAGAGGCCGTCTGCCAGTGGGCAGAGCAGGGTTGCCGCAGCGCCGGCATCGGCTGCCTGGAGTGCAAGGGGCCGCTGATCGACTCGATCAAGGCTGATCTGACACCCCTGCAGGAGCGCGCGTTGGACTACGAGCAGAATCCCGACTTGGTCCGCAGCATCCTCGCAGAAGGTGCGGAGCACGCCCGTGACGAGGCCCGTGAGACGCTGATCGAAGTTCGCCAGGCGATGGGCCTGAATTACCGCTGAGCGGCGCCTAAGCGGCCGGCTCCGAAGGATTTTCATGCAGCACACCGAGTCCCCCAGTCCCGAAGCGATCCAGCCCGGCGAGCAGCTACGCCTGGCGCTGGTCTATGGCGAGGCGGTGACCGAGCTGCCGCTGGACCTCTACATTCCGCCGGATGCGCTGGAAGTCTTTCTCGAAGCCTTCGAAGGCCCGCTGGATCTTCTGCTCTACCTGATCCGCAAGCAGAACATCGACATCCTCGATATTCCGGTGGCCGAGATCACCCGGCAGTACATGGGTTACGTCGAGCTGATGAAATCGGTGCGCCTGGAGTTGGCCGCCGAGTATCTGGTGATGGCCGCGATGCTCGCCGAGATCAAGTCACGCATGCTGCTGCCGCGCTCGGCTGAGGTCGCCGAAGAAGAGGATGATCCGCGCGCCGAGCTGATCCGCCGGCTGCAGGAGTACGAACGTTTCAAGGCCGCCGCCGAGGACATCGACGAGCTGCCACGGGTCGGCCGCGACCTGCAGGTGCCGCGTCTCGATGCACCCGAGGCTCGGGCGCGTAAGCTGCTGCCGGACGTGAGCCTGGAAGAGCTGCTGGTGTCGATGGCCGAGGTGCTGCGCCGCGCCGACATGTTCGAGAGCCATCAGGTCACCCGCGAAGCGTTGTCGACCCGCGAGCGCATGAGCGAAGTGCTCGAACGACTGAAGGACGGTGGTTTCGTCCCCTTCGTAGCGCTGTTCCGCATCGAGGAAGGGCGACTCGGCGTGGTGGTGACCTTCATGGCTGTGCTCGAGCTGATCAAGGAGTCGTTGGTCGAGCTGGTGCAGAACGAACCCTTTGCGCCGATTCATGTGCGCAGCCGTACCGAATAGGCATTTGCAGGAGTCAATCGTGGACCTGTCCGATCCCAAGGATCTCGCTTCTCTGCTCGAAGCCTTTCTGCTCGCATCCGGCAAACCGCTCTCCCTGGAGCGCCTCGGCGAACTCTTCGAGGAAGCCGAGCGGCCGTCTTCGGCACAGCTGAAGAAGGCCCTCGAAGTGCTGGAAAAGTCCTGCAAGGGCCGCGCCTTCGAACTCAAGGAAGTCGCCAGCGGTTACCGCCTGCAGGTGCGTCAGCGCTTTTCGCCATGGGTCGGCCGGCTCTGGGAAGAGCGCCCCCAGCGTTACTCTCGCGCGCTGCTGGAAACCCTGGCGCTGATTGCCTACCGCCAGCCGATCACCCGTGGCGAGATCGAGGATATCCGCGGCGTCGCGGTGAACAGCCAGATCGTCAAGACGCTGCAGGAGCGCGAGTGGATTCGTGTGGTTGGCCATCGTGACGTGCCGGGTCGGCCGGCGATGTTCGCCACGACCCGGCAGTTTCTCGATCATTTCAACCTGAAGAATCTGGATGAACTGCCGCCGCTGGCCGTGCTGCGCGAAATGGAGCCCGAGCTGCGCCCGGTACTCGACGACGAGGATGCCCCCGTGCCTGTCGCCTTGCAGGCGCGGGCCGATGAAGTTGCAGATGAGCCGCAGGCCCCACTGCGTGAGCAGACCAGCTTCCGCAGCCTGCTGGCCGAACTCGACGGCATGGAGCAGGGCCTGAAGACCGACTTCGACGATCTGCTGGAAGCCGAAGAAGAAACATCGGCAGACGAGCCGCGCGGAGACGAGCCTGCGCAATAAGCGCCAAGCCACCTCCAACCGGCGAACTCAGGCTCTTGGTCGCCGCTTCCATGCCGGCATCGCGTCGTGTCCGAACGCCAACTGACCCTGGATGGTTTATGGTTGTCTGAGCTTTCAACCAAGCGTTGAGCCCTTCAACCACAGTTGAATTTTGCAGCAGGAGTGAGGCATGCATCCGCGAGTTCTAGAAGTCACCGAGCGCCTGGTCGAGCGCAGCCGCAAGACCCGCGAGCGCTATCTGGCGATGATGGCCGCCGCCGCCAGTGAGGGTCCGCAGCGCGGCAAGCTGCAGTGTGCCAACTTTGCCCACGGTGTCGCCGGCTGCAATTCCGGCGAGGACAAGCAGAGCCTGCGCCTGATGAACGCGGCAAACGTGGCCATCGTCTCGGCGTACAACGACATGCTCTCGGCGCATCAGCCCTATGAGCATTTTCCGGAAATGATTCGCCAGGCGCTGCGTGAGATCGGCTCGGTCGGCCAGTACGCCGGCGGCGTCCCGGCGATGTGCGATGGCGTGACCCAGGGCGAGGCGGGCATGGAAATGAGCCTGGCCAGCCGCGAAGTGATCGCCATGAGCACGGCAGTCGCGCTGTCGCACAACATGTTCGATGCGGCATTGATGCTCGGCATCTGCGACAAGATCGTCCCGGGTCTGATGATCGGCGCGCTGCGCTTCGGCCATCTGCCGACCATCTTCGTGCCGGGCGGGCCGATGCCCTCGGGGATTCCGAACAAGGCGAAGGCCGAGGTGCGCCAGCGTTACGCCGAAGGCAAGGCCAGCCGCGAGGAGCTGCTGGAGTCGGAGATGAAGTCCTATCACAGCCCCGGCACCTGCACCTTCTACGGCACCGCCAACACCAATCAGGTGGTGATGGAGATCATGGGCCTGCACCTGCCAGGGTCGTCGTTCGTCAACCCTTACACGCCGCTGCGCGATGCGCTGACCCGGGAGGCGGCGCACCAGGTCACGCGCCTGACCCATCAGGCCGGCAACTACACACCGCTGTGTCAGGTGGTCGACGAGAAATCCATCGTCAACTCGGTGGTCGCGCTCAACGCCACCGGTGGTTCGACCAACCACACCCTGCATATCCCGGCGTTCGCCCGCGCCGCCGGCATCCAGCTGACCTGGCAGGACATGGCCGATCTTTCCGAGGTGGTGCCGACGCTGGCCAAGGTCTACCCCAACGGCCAGGCCGACGTGAACCATTTCCACGCCTGTGGCGGGGTGCCGTTCATGGTGCGCACGCTGATCGACGCCGGTCTGTTGCACGAGGACGTGCATACCGTCGTCGGCAAGGGCCTGCGGCGCTACATCCAGGAGCCGTTCCTCGACGGTGACAAGCTGGTGTGGCGCGACGGCCCGGCGCAGAGCCTTGACGAGAACATCCTGCGCCCGGCCGAGCGGCCATTCTCGCCGGAGGGCGGGCTGCGCGTGCTGGAAGGCAACCTCGGCCGCGGCGTGACGAAAATTTCTGCCGTGGCGCCCGAGCACCGTTTTGTCGAGGCGCCGGCGCGGGTATTCATCGATCAGAGCGAGTTGGCTGCGGCGTTCAAGGCCGGGGAGCTGGAGCGCGACTTCATTGCCGTGGTGCGTTTTCAGGGGCCGAAAGCCAATGGCATGCCCGAACTGCACAAGCTCACGCCGTTTCTCGGTGTGCTGCAGGACCGCGGCTACAAGGTGGCGCTGGTCACCGACGGGCGCATGTCCGGTGCTTCGGGCAAGGTGCCGGCGGCCATTCATGTCTGCCCGGAGGCACTGGACGGCGGGCCGCTGGCGCGGGTGCGCGATGGCGACATCCTCCGCGTCGACGGCGAGAACGGCGAACTGCGAGCACTGGTCGATCCCGCCGAATGGGATGCGCGGGAACCGGCGATTCGGCCCGAAGACATGGGCATCGGCTGCGGTCGGGAGCTCTTTGCCTTCATGCGCGCCTCGTTCAGCACAGCAGAGCAGGGCGCCAGTGCATTTACCGAGAGTCTGGAGGCGCTGAAGTGAAGACGGCGCTGGTTGGAGATATTGGCGGTACCAATGCACGTTTCGCGCTGTGGCGCGACCAGCGTATCGAGCAGATTCGCGTGATTCCCACGGCCGACCATGCGCGGCCGGAGCTGGCGATCCTTGCGTACCTGAGTGAAGTCGATCAGCCGCTGGAAACCCTTGAGGCGGTGTGCCTGGCCTGTGCCGGGCCGGTCGGCGGCGATCTGTTTCGTTTCACCAACAACCATTGGCAGCTGAGCCGCGAAGCCTTCTGCCGCGAGCTGGGTGTGAAGGAGCTGTTGCTGATCAACGATTTCACCGCTATGGCCCTCGGCATGACGCGGCTGCACGATGGTGAGCGCATCACGGTTTGCGATGGCGAGCCAGAACCGGGACGGCCGCGGCTGGTCATAGGGCCCGGCACCGGGCTCGGAGTCGCCGGATTGCTGCCACTGTCTGGCGGCGGTTGGCGCGCCTTGCCGGGCGAGGGCGGGCATATCTGCCTTCCCGTCGGCAGCGAGCGCGAGGCGGCGATCTGGGCGCATCTGCATCGTTCGCTCGGCCATGTGAATGCCGAGGCGGTGCTCAGCGGTCCGGGGCTGCTCACGCTCTACCGTGCCTGCTGTGCACTGGATGGGCAGCAGGTGGCGTTCGATTCGCCCGCAGGTATCACCAAGGCCGCGCTGGCCGGCGATGCCTACGCCGCGGCGGTGCTGGAGCAGTTCTGCCGCTGGTTGGGGCGTATCGTCGGCGATAACGTGCTGACCCTCGGTGCCCGCGGCGGCGTTTACATCGTCGGTGGCGTGGTGCCGCGTTTCGCCGAGATGTTCCTGCGCAGCGGTTTCAGCGAGGCGTTGCGTGAGAAGGGGCAGATGAGCCGCTATTTCGATCGCCTGCCGGTCTGGCTGGTGACCGCGCCGTATCCGGGCCTCGAGGGCGCGGGCGTGGCATTGCAACCGTTGTTGGAGGGAGCCTAGGCTGCGACATGGCGGGTCGACGGGTGACCCCATAACAACAAGAAAAGGGACGTGACGTGAGCCAAGCAGGTAAGAACATCCTTCTGGTCGACGACGATCAGGAAATCCGCGAACTGTTGCAGACCTATCTCAGCCGCTCGGGCTTTCATGTGCGCGGCGTGCCGGACGGCGGGCAGTTTCGCGCGGCGCTGTGTGCCGAGCCGGCCGATCTGGTGATTCTCGACGTGATGCTGCCCGACGAGGACGGCTTCAGCCTGTGCCGCTGGATTCGCCAGCACGAGCGGCTGGCTTCGATGCCGATCATCATGCTCACCGCCAGCTCCGACGAGGCCGATCGGGTCGTCGGCCTGGAGCTGGGCGCCGACGACTACCTGGGTAAGCCGTTCAGCCCGCGCGAATTGCTCGCGCGGATCAAGGCACTGCTGCGACGCGTCAGCTTCGCCCAGGAACGCGGCAGTGATGTTCTGGCCTTCGATGAGTGGCGGCTGGACATGATCAGCCACCGCCTGTTCCACGCCGACGGCGAGGAGGTCTTTCTCTCCGGCGCCGATTTCGCCCTGCTCAAGCTGTTTCTCGATCATCCACAGCAGATCCTCGACCGCGACACCATCGCCAACGCCACCCGTGGCCGCGAGGTGATGCCGCTGGAGCGTATCGTCGACATGGCGGTCAGTCGCCTGCGCCAGCGCCTGCGCGACACCGGCAAGTCGCCGCGGCTGATCCGCACGGTACGAGGCAGCGGTTACTTGTTGGCTACCCAGGTGACGCCGCACCATGAATCTGCGCACTGAGCGGCGGCGTCTGCGGCTGGTGCCACGTTCGCTGCTCGGACGGATGCTGTTGCTGACCCTGCTGGCGGTGTTGCTGGCCCAGGGCCTTTCGAGCCTGATCTGGCTGTCCCAGCTGCGCGCCAACCAGATGGAAGGCTTGCTCACCAGCGCCCGCAGCCTGGCGCAGTCGATGGCGGCCAGCGTCAGCTACTTCCGTTCGCTGCCGCTGGGCTATCGCCCATTGGTGCTCGATCAGTTGCGCAGCATGGGCGGTACACGTTTCTTCGTGTCGCTCAACGACAAGCCGCTGGACATGGAGATCCTCCCGGAAACGCCGCGCAAGCGTGCCGTCCTGCATGAGGTAGAGCAGGTATTGCGCCAGCGCTTGGGCGGTGCGGTGGACCTGAACATCGAGTTCGTCAGCCCCGATGACCTGCGCATCTTCAACAGCGGCATCACGCTCGATGAGTTGCCGCGCTCCTGGGCGCACTACGCGCTGGGCCTCGAACCGCTGTCACCGCCGGTGCTGGTGACGCAGATCCAGATCGCCCCGCAGGAATGGCTCTATCTGGCCTCGCTGATGCCAGCTCCCTACGTCAGCCTGGAGGACGAGGGGCTGCCGGCCCAGCAGTTGTGGTTCATCGTGCTTACCAGCGCCTTTCTGCTGCTGTTCATCGGCCTGCTGGTGCGCTGGCAGAGCCGGCCACTGAAGCGCCTGGCCAAGGCGGCGCGGGAGTTGTCGCTGGGCGCCGAGGTGCAGCCGCTGACCGAGGCCGGCGCCAGCGAGATCGTCGAGGTGAGCCGTGCCTTCAACAACATGCGCCAGCGCATCAGTCGCTACCTGACCGAGCGAGGCCAATTGTTCAGCGCGATCTCCCATGACCTGCGCACGCCCATCACGCGCCTGCGTCTGCGTGTCGAGCTGCTGGAAGATGAAGCCCAGCAGATCAAGTTCACCCGTGACCTCGACGAGCTGGAGCTGCTGGTCAAGGGCGCACTGCAATGCGTGAAGGACACCGACATCCACGAGAACATCGAGGCGGTGGACCTCAATCTGCTGCTCGAGCATATCGTCGAGCCCTATCAGGCCTGCGACCAGACCCGCGTGACCCTGGACGGCCGGGCTTCGGCGCCTTATCCGGGCAAACCGCTGGCGCTCAAGCGCTGCATCGGCAATCTGCTGGACAATGCCCTGAAGTACGGTGAGCGCGCCCACCTGCATGTCGAGGACGGCAAGGGGGCGCTGGTGCTGCACGTCGATGACGAGGGCCCGGGCGTGCCCGAGCAGCGTCTTGAGCATGTCTTTGAACCCCACGTGCGGCTCTCGGGGCAGCAGCAGGGCTACGGGCTGGGGCTCGGTATCGCACGGAATATCGCCCACGCCCACGGTGGCGAACTGAGCATGCGCAATCTGCAGCAGGGAGGGCTGAGGGTGACGCTGACCTTGCCGCGCTGATCCGGCTCAGTGCACCTCGTTACGATCGCTGCGGCTTTGTAACGGCTCTGTGACCATCGCCCATCCCTTCGTTACCCAGTGTCCATTTCCCTGCGCATAGACTCGGTCCATCGCAAGCGACCATGACTTGCCGGATAAAAACAAGAAGGTGCCTCTACATGAACGCGATCCATCGTCTCGCTCTTTCCGTTTCCCTTGCCCTGCCATTGCTCGCCCATGCCGGCGAGGTCGAAGTTCTGCACTGGTGGACTTCCGGTGGCGAGAAGCGCGCCGCCGACACCCTGCAGAAGCTGGTCGAGCAGAAAGGCCATACCTGGAAGGACTTCGCCGTCGCCGGCGGTGGTGGCGAGGCTGCCATGACCGTACTGAAGACCCGCGCTGTTTCCGGCAACCCGCCGTCCGCCGCACAGATCAAGGGCCCGGACATCCAGGAGTGGGGCGAACTCGGCCTGCTCGCCAATCTTGATCACACCGCCAAGGCCGAACGCTGGGACGAAATGCTGCCCGAGCAGGTGCGCAAGATCATGCAGTACGACGGTTCCTACGTTGCGGTGCCGGTCAACGTGCATCGGGTCAACTGGCTGTGGATCAACCCGGAGGTGTTCGAGAAGGCCGGCGCCACGCCGCCGAAGACCCTCGACGAATTCTTCGCCGCAGCCGACAAGCTCAAGGCTGCCGGCTTCATTCCGGTTGCCCACGGCGGCCAGCCCTGGCAGGACGGCACCGTGTTCGAGGGCTTTGTACTGAGCATTCTCGGCCCGGACGACTATCACAAGGCCTTCGTCGAGCTGGATAACGACACCCTGACCGGCGACAAGATGGTTCAGGCCTTCACCGCACTGAAGAAGTTGCGCGACTACATCGACGCCGACGCGGCCGGGCGCGAATGGAACCGTGCCACCGGCATGGTCATCGACGGCAAGGCCGGCATGCAGATCATGGGCGACTGGGCCAAGAGCGAGTTCACCGCCGCCAACAAGGTGGCTGGCGAGGACTACCAGTGCCTGCCGTTCCCCGGCACCCAGGGCAGTTTTGCCTTCAATATCGATTCGCTGGCCATGTTCAAGCTCAGCAACGATGACAACCGCAAGGCTCAGGAAGACCTGGCGCGCACGGTGCTGGAGCCGGAATTCCAGACCTTCTTCAATCAGAACAAGGGCTCTATCCCGGTTCGCCAGGACCAGGACATGAGCGAGTTCGACGCCTGCGCCCAGCAGTCGATGACCGACTTCAAGGAGGCCGCCAAGGGCAGCGGCCTGCAGCCCAGCCTGACCCATGGCATGGCGGCTTCGAGCTATGTGCAGGGCGCGGTGTTCGACGTCGTCACCAACTTCTTCAACGACCCCAAGGCCGACCCGCAAAAGGCGGCCAAGCAACTGGCGGCGGCGATCCAGGCCGTGCAGTAACGCTGAGGGCGGACCGTTCCGCCCGCTTCCCGAAACGTTCGTCCCGGCACAGGCCTCGGTCTGTGCCGCGGGCGACGACATCCCCGATTTCCATGAGGGATCACACCCATGAGCTCCATCGCGCTTCAAGCCAGGCCTGCCAAAGCCTCGCCGCTCGACGCCCTGCAGCGCTGGCTGCCCAAGCTGGTTCTGGCGCCGAGCATGCTGATCGTACTGGTCGGCTTCTACGCCTACATCGGCTGGACCTTCCTGCTCTCGTTCACCAACTCACGCTTCATGCCCAGCTACAAGTGGGCCGGCCTGCAGCAGTACGAGCGCCTGTGGGACAACGATCGCTGGTGGGTCGCCAGCCAGAACCTGCTGGTGTTCGGTGGCATGTTCATCGCCATCAGTCTGCTGATCGGCGTGGTGCTCGCCGTGCTGCTGGACCAGCGCATTCGCCGCGAGGGGCTGATCCGCACCATCTATCTGTACCCCATGGCGCTGTCGATGATCGTCACCGGCACCGCCTGGCAGTGGCTGCTCAATCCCGGTCTGGGCCTGGACAAGCTGCTGCGCGACTGGGGTTGGGAAGGTTTTCGCTTCGACTGGCTGGTGGACCCCGACCGGGTCATCTACTGCCTGGTGATCGCAGCGGTGTGGCAGGCCTCGGGCTTCGTCATGGCGCTGTTTCTCGCCGGCCTGCGCAGCGTCGATCAGTCGATCATCCGCGCCGCCCAGGTGGACGGCGCCAGCCTGCCCACCATCTACCTGCGCATCGTGCTGCCGAGTCTGCGGCCGGTGTTCTTCAGCGCGCTGATGATCCTCGCGCACATCGCGATCAAGAGCTTTGACCTGGTCGCGGCGATGACCGCCGGTGGGCCGGGCTATTCCAGCGATCTGCCGGCGATGTTCATGTACGCCCACACCTTCACCCGCGGCCAGATGGGCCTGGGTGCGGCGAGCGCCATGCTGATGCTCGGCGCGGTGATGGCGATCATCGTGCCGTACCTGTATTCCGAGCTGAGGAACAAGCGCCATGTCTGACTTCGCGCAACCGCGCCTGACCCTCGGGCGCCTGACCATCCATGCCACCCTGTTGCTGGCCTGCGCCGTCTACCTGGTGCCGCTGATCGTGATGCTGCTGACCAGCTTCAAGACCCCGGAAGACATCCGTACCGGCAACCTGCTGAGCTGGCCGGAAGCGTTCAGCGCCATGGGCTGGCTGACGGCGTGGGACAGTATCGGCGGCTATTTCTGGAATTCGGTGAAGATCGTCCTTCCGGCCGTTTTGATCTCTACCGCGCTGGGTGCGATCAATGGCTATGTGCTGTCGATGTGGCGTTTCCGTGGCTCGCAGCTGTTCTTCGGCCTGCTGCTGTTTGGCTGCTTCCTGCCGTTTCAGGTAATCCTGCTGCCGGCGTCCTTCACCCTCGGCAAGCTCGGCCTGGCCAATACCACTACCGGCCTGGTGCTGGTGCACGTGGTCTATGGCCTGGCCTTCACCACGCTGTTCTTCCGCAACTTCTACGTCAGCGTGCCGGACGCACTGGTGCGGGCGGCACGGCTGGACGGTGCCGGCTTCTTCACCATCTTCGGGCGCATTCTGCTGCCGATGTCGGTGCCGATCATCATGGTCTGCCTGATTTGGCAGTTCACCCAGATCTGGAACGACTTCCTCTTCGGCGTGGTGTTCGCCAGTGGTGATACCCAGCCGGTCACCGTGGCACTGAACAACCTGGTGAACACCAGCACTGGCGCCAAGCAATACAACGTCGACATGGCTGCGGCGATGATCGCCGGCCTGCCCACGCTGGTGGTCTACGTGGTCGCCGGCAAATATTTCCTGCGCGGGCTGACTGCCGGCGCCGTCAAGGGTTGAGGAGAACAACGATGGCTTCCCTGGAACTGCGCAACGTTCAAAAGAGTTATGGCAACAGCCAGATCGCAACGCTGAAGGACATCGCGCTGAAGATCGACGCCGGTGAATTCCTGATCCTCGTCGGGCCTTCGGGCTGCGGTAAATCCACGCTGATGAACTGCATCGCCGGGCTGGAGAACATCACCGGCGGCGAGATTCTCGTCGACGGCGAGGACATCAGCCAGGCCAGCCCGAAGGATCGTGACATCGCCATGGTGTTCCAGTCCTATGCGCTCTATCCGACCATGAGCGTGCGCGACAACATTGCCTTCGGCCTGAAGATGCGCAAGGTGCCGGCCGCGAAGATCGAGGAGGAGGTGGCGCGGGTCGCCAAGCTGCTGCAGATCGAGCCGCTGCTCGAGCGCAAGCCGTCGCAGCTCTCCGGCGGCCAGCAGCAGCGCGTGGCCATGGGCCGGGCGCTGGCTCGGCGGCCGAAGATCTATCTGTTCGATGAGCCGCTGTCGAACCTGGACGCCAAGCTGCGGGTGGAGATGCGCACCGAAATCAAGCTGATGCACCAGCGCCTGAAGACCACCACGGTGTACGTCACCCACGATCAGATCGAGGCGATGACCCTCGGCGACAAGGTCGCGGTGATGAAGGACGGCGTGATCCAGCAGTTCGGTACTCCGCACGAGATCTACAACAACCCGGCCAACCTGTTCGTCGCCAGCTTCATCGGCTCGCCACCGATGAACTTCGTGCCGCTGCGTATTCGTCAGCGCGACGGACGCTGGGTAGGCGTGCTCAACAGCGAGCAGGGCAGCTGTGAGCTGCCGCTGCCGATCACCAGTGATGACGGTCTGCGTGATCGCGAACTCATCCTCGGCATTCGCCCTGAACAGATCGGCCTCGCCGGAGTCGGAACAGCTGATTTTTCGCTGGCGGTCGACATCGAAGTGGTCGAACCCACCGGGCCAGACACCCTGGTGGTGTTCACGCTGAATCAGGTCAAGGCCTGTTGCCGGTTGATGCCGGACCAGGCTCCGCGAGTGGGGGAGACGCTCAATCTGCAGTTCGACCCGCGCAAGGCGCTGCTCTTCGATGCGCAGACCGGCGAGCGGCTTGGCGTTGTGCAGCCGGAGCCGGTGCGCGAGAGCAAGGTCACCCGGCTGGTTTCCAACGGAGCGGGCACAGCGCAGTGAACTGCCGCCTGCCTTGCCAGCAGGCGGTCGATGAAAGTGGACGGTTACAGGAATGAACAGAGCCGTCTCGGCTCGATCCAGCGATCAATAACAACAAAAGCGGAGTGGATATGAAAAGAACACTGACAGCCCTGGGCGTTGCGACTGCCGTTGTCGGGATGGCCCTGCCGTTGAGCGGCCACGCCCTGGAATTCACTGGCTACATGCGTAGCGGCGTGGGTGAATCGGTCAACAGCGATTCGCAATCGTGCTTCCAGTTGCCCGGCGCGCCGAGCAAGTACCGCCTCGGTAACGAGTGCGAGCAGTACGCCGAGCTGGACCTGCGCCAGGACCTCTACACCTTCGCCGATGGCTCGGTACTGAGCCTGGAAGGCATGGCGGCGCTGTACAACCAGTACAACCACACCCCGGAATTCACCGGCGACCACGGCTGGGCGCGGATGGTCCAGGCCTACGCCGAGTGGAGCAAGGTGCCGGCGCTGAACAACGGCTCGTTGTGGGCCGGGCGGCGCTTCTACAAGCGCAACGACATCCATATCTCCGACTTCTACTACTGGAACCAGAGCGCCACCGGCGCCGGCGTCGAGGACATGGAGATCGGCGGGCTGAAGTACAGCTATGCCTTCTCGCGCAAGGACAGCGTGTTCCAGGAAGAATACGTCACTCGCCACGATTTCAACGTCGGCGGCTTCGACAGCAACCCGGGCGGCGAGCTGGAGTTCGGCCTGAGCTACCTCGACAAGCCCAGTCGCGACGGCGCCAACAGTGGTTGGGCGGTGACGGTGCAGCACGTGCAGTCGGACTTTCTAGGCGGCAAGAACACACTGGCACTGCAGTACGGTGAAGGGCCGGGCACCGGCCTAGGCTATACCGGCGACGTGACCCTGGACGACAGCGCCAAGAGCTGGCGGGTGGTGGAGTACTTCGACTGGCAGGTGACCCCGCGCTTCGGCGGCCAGGCTCAGGTGGTCTATCAGAAGGACAAGCGCGCCGACGGTGGCGATCAGGACTGGTGGTCGGTGGGGGCTCGCCCGGTCTATGCGTTCAGCGAGCAGTTCAAGCTCGTCGCCGAGGTCGGCCATGATCAGATCGACGCCACCGACGGTACGCGCAAACTGACGAAGTTCACCATCGCGCCGACCTGGTCACCCGCCGGCCCTGGCTTCTGGGCGCGGCCGGAGTTCCGGCTGTACTACACCTATGCCAGCTGGAACGAGGCGGCTCAGCGTGCCGCCAACCTGATGGCCGAAGGCTCGGCGCTGTCAGACACCGGTGCATTCGGCAATGCCCGCCATGGTTCGAACTTCGGCGTGCAGGTGGAGCATTGGTGGTAAGCGGTTAGCGGGTCGCCATCCAGATCAGCAGGCCGGCCTGGAACAGCGCCAGCGCAATCAGGCAAACAATGGTGAATCGCAGCGCACCGTCCTCACGGCGGAAGCGGGCGATTCGCTCCTGCAGCTCACGAATCTGGTTCTCCTGTGCCTGCAGGTTGCGGTCGGCCTGTTCCAGCATCGCCGCCGCCTCCTGCAGCTCCACTACCTGCACCTTCTCGCTGTTCCAGTCCGCTCGCAGGGCGCTGACCCGCGGTGCGCCGTAGGTTGGCTTGAGCGGCGTCGCCTGGGGGTAGTCGATATCGAAGCCCTGGGTGCGCAGGCAGTGATCGCGACGCAGGCGCTGGTCTTCGCTCGCCACATCCTTCGGCAACGCGCCGCCCTCGACCAGATAGTGGCTCCAGCGCTTCTGCGCCCATGCCGCGCCCTGGGCCAGCAGAAAGCGGCCGAGGCCTCGATTGGCCGGGTCCAGTTGTAATCCGTTATCTGGCCCGAAGCGCAGTTCCTTGCTGCGGTGATCGGCCCACACCTCCAGCACGTTGTTCTTGCGCGAGCGCACCTGGCCGGGGATGTTGATGAACATCCGCAGCAGGCTCTGCTCCGGCGTATGCCGTTCCAGTTGCGCAAGTTCGACGAATCGCAGCGGGCGCGCGCCGCCGTCGCGCTCGGTGGGCAGTGGTGCCAGGCGCAGCAGGCGGAAACGGTCGGGCTTGAGCTCCGTCCACGGATGCTTAGGTGCTGCCGGCTGGTCTTTTTCAGTGCTCTGGGTGGTTTCGCTGTCGGTCATCTGCGCGTTCCTGGGCCTGCGCGGCGGCTCGTTCAGGAGCCGATCGGGCCCTCGTCATGCGGGCTATCGGCAGCGCGGCGCCTAACTGGAGGCTGGCAGGATGCCATTGGCCTGCAGGAAGTGTCGGATACGTTCCTGCAGGTCCCAGGCGAGCGGCAGGTCGGGGTCATCATAGGAGGCCAGCTGTTGCGCATTCGCCGGGACGATGCGCAGCACATGGTTCATGCCATCGATCAGTGCCAGCTTGGCGTCGGCTTTTGCGCGCTGCAGGGCTTCGGCGTCCTCGATGCCGACCTGGATGTCGTGGCGGCCCTGGACGATCAGCGCGGGTGTCTCGACGGCCGCGAAGGCCTCCGCCGGGTCGTAGGCGAACAGCGAAACCAGGTACGGCTGCACGCTCGGGCGGAACAGCACCTGCAGGGGCTCCGGCACTTCGGCGTGGGTTCGGCCGGCCTTGAGCTCGTCGATCAGAAAATAACTGGTGGCGAGCAGTGCCGGCGGCAGGCGGCCCTGCAGTTGCTCGCGCAGCACCTCGTCGATCGGTCGGCCGCTGCCGGCGATGCTGATCAGCGCCGCGGCGCCCGACTTCGGCGCGGCGAGACTGGCGATCAGCGCGCCTTCGCTGTGGCCGATCAGGATCAGTTGGCTGAAACGGGGATCGCCCTTGAGCTTCGCGCTCCAGGCCAGCGCATCGTTGACATAGCCCTCGACGCTCAGCTCGCGCTCGTCCGGTGCGGCCGCCAGGCTGGCGCCGACGCCGCGCTTGTCGTAGCGCAGGCTGGCCACGCCCAGCTTGGCCAGGCCCTGGGCCAGGCGCTTGAGGCTGTCGTTGCGTCCGGCCGGGTTGTTGCCGTTGCGATCGGTCGGGCCGGAACCTGCGATCAGCAGCGCTACCGGTACCGGCTGGTCGCTTTTCGGCAGCAACAGACTGCCCTGCAGCACGCCCCTGCCGGTATCCAGGTTCAGGGTCTGGTTGAGCAGGGTCTGCGCCTGCAGGAAAGAAGGGGACATGGTCAGTAGCAGCAGTATCAGCAGGGCACGCATGGAAGGATTTCGTTGGTCACGGAGCAGGTTGGACGCGGCAATCGACGCAAAGGTCAGTATGCGCCGGCAACAGGAGCGATGACACCGTAGCGGCCTCAGGTATACTTCCGGCCCCTGTTTTTCGGTCGATCGCGGAGCGTCCTGCATGTCCGGCAATACCTACGGCAAGCTGTTCACCGTCACCACTGCCGGCGAAAGCCATGGTCCTGCGCTGGTGGCCATCGTCGACGGTTGCCCGCCCGGGCTGGAGCTGTCGCTGGACGATCTGCAGCGCGATCTCGACCGCCGCAAGCCGGGCACCAGCCGGCATACCACTCAGCGCCAGGAAGCCGATGAGGTGGAAATCCTCTCCGGCGTCTTCGAAGGCAGGACAACCGGTTGCCCCATCGGCCTGTTGATCCGCAACACCGACCAGAAGTCCAAGGACTACTCGGCGATCAAGGACCAGTTCCGTCCGGCCCACGCCGACTACACCTATCACCACAAGTACGGCCTGCGCGACTACCGCGGCGGTGGCCGCAGCTCCGCGCGCGAGACCGCCATGCGCGTGGCGGCCGGTGCCATCGCCAAGAAGTATCTGGCGACCCTGGGCATCCAGGTGCGCGGCTACATGAGCCAGCTCGGTCCGATCGAGATCCCGTTCAAGACCTGGGACAGTGTCGAGCAGAATGCCTTCTTCAGTCCGGACCCGGACAAGGTGCCGGAGCTGGAAGCCTATATGGACCAGCTGCGTCGCGATCAGGATTCGGTGGGCGCGAAGATCACCGTGGTCGCCGATGGCGTACCGCCGGGCCTTGGCGAGCCGATCTTCGACCGCCTCGACGCCGAGCTGGCCCATGCGCTGATGAGCATCAATGCGGTCAAGGGCGTGGAAATCGGTGCCGGCTTCGCTTCGGTAGCCCAGCGTGGCACCGAGCACCGTGACGAGCTGACGCCCCAGGGATTCCTCTCCAACAATGCCGGCGGCATTCTCGGTGGCATCTCCTCGGGACAGCCGATCGTCGCCCACCTGGCGCTCAAGGCCACGTCCAGCATCACCACGCCAGGGCAGTCGATTGATGTGAATGGCGCGCCGGTCGAGGTCATCACCAAGGGTCGCCATGACCCCTGCGTCGGCATTCGTGCCACGCCGATCGCCGAGGCCATGATGGCCATCGTTCTGCTCGATCACCTGCTGCGCCACCGTGGGCAGAACGCCGATGTGCAAGTGCTCACCCCGGTGCTGCCGCAACTGTGAATCCGGGCCGTAGACGGCAGACCGACGGCGGCAGCATAAGGCGGCCGTTGTCCGCAGTCGGTAGCTTGTAGCCTATGGCCGCTGCTCTGCCGTACTGGCGTCTGTCCGGTTTCTACTTCTTCTACTTTGGCCTGCTCGGCTCCACGGCGCCGTTTCTCGGCCTGTACTTCGATCATCTGGGTTTCTCGCCGGAGCGGATCGGCGAGCTGATCGCCATTCCCATGCTGATGCGTTGCGTGGCGCCGAATCTCTGGGGCTGGCTGGGTGATGCAACCGGTCGCCGGCTGGAAATCGTCCGTCTCGGCGCGCTGTGCACCTTGCTGTCCTTCGGGCTGATCTTCTTCGACAAGAGCTTTGCCTGGCTGGCGCTGGTGATGGCGTTGCATGCGTTCTTCTGGCACGCGGTGCTGCCGCAGTTCGAAGTCATCACCCTGGCGCATCTGCACGAGCAGACTGAGCGCTACAGCCAGGTCAGGCTGTGGGGCAGCATCGGTTTCATCTTCGCGGTGGTAGGGCTCGGACTGCTGTTCCAGCGGCTGAGCCTCGATCTTTACCCGACCGCGGTGGCCTTCGTGATGGTCGGTATCGTGCTGAGCAGTGCCTGGGTGCCCAACGCTCATCCGCGGCAACGTAGCGAGGCGGCCGGGCAGGGCGGGTTCCTCGCCCAGCTGCGGCGGCCTGGCGTACTGGCCTTCTACGGCTGCGTGGCGTTGATGCAGCTGGCCCATGGTCCGTACTACACCTTCTTCAGTATTCACCTGGAAGCACTGGGCTACAGCCGCAGCTTTATCGGGCTGATGTGGGCGCTGGGGGTGGTCGCGGAAATCCTGCTGTTCCTGGTAATGGCGCGGCTGCTCGAGCGTTTCTCGCTGCGTCAGGTGCTGCTGGCCAGCTTCCTGATCGCTGCGCTGCGCTGGGTGTTGCTCGGGCAGTTCGCCGAGCATCTGGCCGTGCTGCTGGTCGCGCAGCTGATGCACGCGGCGACCTTCGGCAGTTTCCACGCCGCCGCCATTCACTTCGTCCAGCGCAGTTTCGGCCATCGCCAGCAGGGCCAGGGCCAGGCGCTGTATGCCAGCCTGTCCGGCATCGGTGGAGCGCTGGGTGCGCTCTACGCGGGCTACGCCTGGTCCGGTCTGGGACCGGGCTGGTCGTTCGCCATCGCCAGTCTGGCGGCGCTGGCCGCAGCCGCTATCATTGCCTTCCGTTTGCAGGAGGACCGCGCATGACTGCCACCCGCCAGCACCTGAGCCAGGCGATCATCGACGCCGGACGCTTCTTGTATGGTCGTGGCTGGTCGCCGGCGACCAGCAGCAACTACTCGGCGCGCCTGACCAGCGCCGAGCTGCTGCTGACCGTTTCCGGGAGGCACAAGGGCGAGCTGACTGCCGATGACCTGTTGGCCGTCGACATGCACGGCAACAGCCTGGAAGAGGGCAAGAGGCCTTCGGCGGAGACACTGCTGCATACCCAGCTGTATCGCTGGAAACCGGAGATCGGCGCGGTGCTGCACACCCATTCGGTGAATGCCACGGTGCTGTCCCGCGTCGCCTTGGCCGATTCGCTGGTGTTCGCCGATTACGAGTTGCAAAAGGCCTTCAGCGGCATCTCGAGCCATGAATTGCAGGTGCTGGTGCCAATCTTCGACAACGATCAGGACATCGCCGCCCTGGCCACCAGGGTGCAGCCGTGGCTTGACGAGCATCCCGATTGCGTCGGCTACCTGATTCGCGGCCACGGCCTGTACACCTGGGGCGAGACGATGAGCGATGCGCTGCGACAGATCGAGGCATTCGAATTTCTGTTCGAATGCGAACTGAAGATGCGTGCCCTGCAGCCCAGATAAATTCCAGCCTGCCCGGTAGCGACCGGTCAGACGACCTTTTCGGAGAGCCGAACATGAGTGTCCTCAGCGTCTATCACGAGACCCGACCCGATCAGCCGCTCAAGGTGTTGACCCACCTCGAAGACATCGCCCCGACGCTGGCCAAGGTCGGTGTGCAGCTGGAGCGCTGGGAGGCCAGCGCACCAATCGCCGCCGGGGCCAGCCAGGAAGAGGTGATCGCCGCCTACCGGCCGCAGATCGACAAGCTGATGACCGAGCGTGGCTACGTCACGGTGGATGTGATCAGCCTGACCCGCGATCACCCGCAGAAGGACGAACTGCGCGCGAAGTTCCTTGACGAGCATCGCCATGCCGAGGACGAAGTGCGCTTCTTCGTTGCCGGGCGCGGGCTGTTTACCCTGCACATCGATGACATGGTCTACGCCGTGCTGTGCGAAAAGAACGACCTGATCTCCGTGCCCGCCGGCACGCGTCACTGGTTCGACATGGGTGAAGAGCCGCACTTCGTCGCGATCCGCCTGTTCAACAACCCGGAAGGCTGGGTCGCGGAGTTCACCGGCGAAAGCATCGCCGATCAGTTCCCGCGGCTGGACGACTGAGATGCCGATCAAGGCGATCCTCACCGATATCGAAGGCACCACCAGCGCCGTCAGCTTCGTCTTCGATGTGCTGTTCCCCTATGCCCGCGAGCATTTGCCGGCGTATATCCGCAGCCACGCCGGCGAACCTGCGGTCGCTGCGCAGCTCGAGGCGGTGCGCGGCGAAAGCGGTGAGGGCGATGCGGATATCGAGCGCGTCATCGAGATACTGCTCGGCTGGATCGCCAGCGATCGCAAGGCGACCTCGCTCAAGGCGCTGCAAGGCATGGTCTGGTTCCAGGGCTACCGGGCCGGCCAGCTCAAGGGGCACATCTATCCGGACGCAGTGGCTGCGCTACGGGAGTGGAAGGCGCAGGGGTATGCGCTGTACGTGTATTCCTCAGGCTCGATCCAGGCACAGCAGCTGATCTTCGGCTGTTCCGAGGCCGGCGACCTGACACCGCTGTTCTCCGGTTATTTCGATACCACCAGCGGGCACAAGCGCGAGGTGGTCTCCTACCAGCGCATCGCCGAAGCCATTGGCGTGCCAGCCGTCGAGGTGCTGTTCCTTTCCGATGTGGTCGAAGAACTCGATGCCGCGCAGCAGGCCGGCATGCGCGTCTGTGGGCTGGGCCGCGATGGCGGCGCCCTCGGTGAGCACGAGACCGTCGCCAGCTTTGCGCAGATCGACCCGCGGCGCTACTGAGCCACCGGGCGATTACTGAACCCTGCCGCCGCGCTGGCATCCTAGATTAGGTACTCACCCAAACAGGAGCGAACCCATGGGAGATGCCTTCGGCGGTATTTTCGGCCTGCTCATCCTGATACTGGATATCTGGGCGATCATCAGCATCGTTCGCAGCGATAGCACCGGGGGCAAGAAGGTGCTCTGGGTGCTTCTGATCGTTCTGTTGCCAGTGCTCGGCCTGATCATCTGGGGAATCATGGGGCCGCGCGGCAATCGCCCTGACTCGCGCGGGCCGTATCGGTAGCCGTTGATGGAAAGCCTCAGCGGCCCGCTGGCCATCGTGGTTCTCGTGCTCGACGTCCTCGCCATCGCTTATGTGTGGCGCAGCCGCATCGAGGTCGGGCACAAGGTTGTCTGGTCATGTGTGATCCTGCTGCTGCCCGTGGTCGGTCTGATCATGTGGGCGGTAGCGGCCGGGCCGTTCGGCAAGGCGCGGTTGTGACACATGTGGCGCAGCGGTCTGCTGATCGGTCTGCTGGCACTTGCTGCCGAGCCGCTTCGGGCTGACGACGCGGCGGCCTGGCAGGCATTGCGCGAGGGGCGGGCGATTCTTGTCATGCGTCACGCCAGCGCGCCAGGTCTCGGCGATCCCGAAGGCTTCGTTCTCGAAGACTGCAAAACCCAGCGAAATCTGAATCAGCGCGGCCGGGATGAGGCCCGGCGCTGGGGCGCGCGGCTGCGCGAAGCGGGTCTGCATGAGGTGCGCTTGTTCAGCAGTCGCTGGTGCCGTGCGCTGGAGACCGCCGAGCATATGGCGCTCGGCCGGGTGGAACCACTGCCTGCGCTGGATTCGTTTTTCACGTCGCCCGCAAACGAGCACTGGCATACCGAAGCCTTGCGCGAGGCCGTCGAGCAGTTGCCGGCCGGCGAGGTAGCGGTGCTGGTCACCCACCAGGTCAACATCACCGCGCTGACGGGCATCTTCCCGCAGTCGGGCGAGGGACTGATCCTGGAGCGTCCGCTGACGACTCCGCCAAAGGTACTGACGCGCATCGCGCCGCCCTAGCCAACCTTGGCCCCTTTGGAATAGTTGTCCCAGATATGGATAGCCGCATAGGCGCGCCACGGACGCCAGGCTTCGGCGCGTCCGGCCAGCGCTTTGGCGCTGATGCCATCCGCGCCCCACAGTGGCGCTTTCAGCAGTCCGAGATCGGCTGCGGGAAAGGCGTCCGCGACGCCGAAGCCCCGTAGCGCGATGTATTCGGCGGTCCAGGGACCGATCCCCGGCAATTCGCAGAGTCGTTGCACCAGCGCATCGGCACCATCTTCCACATGCAGCTGCAGCGCCCCTTCGGCCACCGCGGCAGCGAGCCGGCGTAGCGCCTGGGCTCGCTTGGATGGCATGCCGATATTGTCCAGCGGGTCATCGGCTATCGCTTGTGCGGTAGGGAAGAGCATCTCAAGCCCCGGTAGCGCGTCCTGCAGCGGCTCGCCGAGGCGTTCCACCAGACGTCGCGTAATGGTCACCGCCGCCTTGACCGTGACCTGCTGGCCGACCACCGCCCGCACCGCCTGTTCGAACGGGTCATAGGCGGCTGGCAGGCGCAGGCCGGGGTTCGCGGCGATCAACGGGCCGAGCGCGGGATCGCTAGCGAAATGTGTGGCGATGGCCTGCGGGTCGGCATCCAGATCGAACATCCTGCGAACCTGCCCGACGAGTGGCTGGGTAGCCTGTTGCAGCGAGTCGCTGAGAGTCAGTTCGAGCGCCGGGCGGTCGGCCTGCGCTCGCACGTGGAGCCAACCGCAGGCTTCGCCGAGTCGCAGCGTGCGCGCGTAGCCGTTAACGTCCAGCCGCTCCACGCCGGGCAACAGGCGCAGGGCGAAATGGCGGTGGAACTGCTGCCATTCCCAGGGTTCGAGGTAGGGCAATTGGATGATTTCGTTCATGACCAGACTCTAGGATCTCCCGATGGCCTTGTCGTCCCGAAGTGTGCTTTTGCTGCCTGCGGTTTCCGCTGTCATCTTGGCCAACGTAGAATGCGCCTCTTTTCGGCAGGCAGGCTGCATCGCCCGTCAAGCCAGATTGCCATCATGCGGCGGAGCGCTGCTTCGTCGCCGGTCAAGGGAGATAACCCATGAGCGACTTTCAGGAAACTCTCTACGAGGGATACGGGCAGCGGTTCCAGGTCGACAAGCTGCTGCACGAGATGCGCACCGAGCATCAGCATCTGGTGATCTTCGAGAACCCGCGCATGGGCCGGGTGATGGCCCTGGACGGCGTGATCCAGACCAGCGAGGCCGACGAGTTCATCTATCACGAGATGCTCGCCCACGTGCCGATCCTGGCTCATGGCCTGGCGCGCCGGGTGCTGATCATCGGTGGCGGCGACGGTGGCATCCTCCGTGAAGTGGCACGTCATCGCGATATCGAAAGCATCACTATGGTCGAGATCGACGGCGCCGTAGTGGAGATGTGCAGGGAGTTCCTGCCGAATCATTCCGCCGGCACCTTCGAGGACCCGCGGCTGAATCTGGTGATCGATGACGGCATGCACTTCGTGGCGACCACCGAAGAGAAGTTCGATGTCATCATTTCAGACTCCACCGATCCCATCGGCCCGGGTGAAGTGTTGTTCTCGGAGAATTTCTACCAGGCCTGTCGCCGCTGCCTGAACGAAGGCGGCATTCTCGTTGCGCAGAACGGTACGCCATTCATGCAACTGGGCGAACTGCAGACCACTGCCAAACGCATGCAGGGCCTGTTCGCCGACTGGCATTTCTACCAGGCGGCCGTGCCGACCTACATCGGCGGTGCCATGTCCTTTGCCTGGGGCGCTTGCAGTGCCGAGAGCCGCAAGCTGCCGTTGGAAGCTCTGATGCAGCGCTTCGCCGGCAGCGGCATCGTTACGCGGTATTACAACCCGCATGTGCACATTGGCGCTTTTGCACTGCCGCAATACGTGTTGCATGCGATCGCCAAGCCTAGCAACGACTGATTCCAGATCGTGATAGCGGCGCAGCAACGCGCGCTGTGCTTGATCCACGGCCCGCCCGGCAACGGTGCGGGCCGTTTTTGCATCCAGCGTCCGGGTTGAACTGCCAGGACTTTTCCGGGTTCTACTGGAGCGAGGCCGCGCGCTTGGGCCGGGGGTTAATTAAGCCCTCGCAGTTGGCTCCGCGGCCTGCTAGCTTGTCAGCGTGGACTGCGTCCACCGCGTCACTTCGACTAGCTGTTGCGACTCCCGTTTGCCCGATGTCTTGACGACGGAGCCGATCTCCCGCTGAGCTCGTGGCAACTTCATCCAGGTATGAGAGGAGGTTGATTTATGAGCACCACCTTCCACGAGGATGTCAGCAGCACCGTTCTGCGCCGGATGAAGGAGGGCGGTTTCGATTTCGCCCGAGTCCATCCAATCGAGTTCTATGCGGTATTTTCCGAACAGGACCGCGCTCAGAGGGCCGCGCAGAACTTTCGCGGCGAAACCATCAATACCCAGGTGTTTCCGCGTGAGGACGGAAGCTGGAATCTGCAGGTAAGCAAGGTGATGTATGCGACGTTCGATGGCATCGGCGATTTCGAGCAGGATCTTGAATACCTGGTCGAACCCCTCGGTGGGGTGCTTGATGGCTGGGGCGTCACCCAGGAGATCGAAGGTCAGGGTGCCTGACCGTTCTATCCTCACTCCCTCTTGAAGCCGCTCTGAAGTGCCTGGTCCCAGGGAGGGACCGGGCCGAAGCGGTTTTTCAGAAACTCCAGCAACAGACGGCTCCGCGAGTCGGCCTCGCGTCGCAATCGCAGCGCGTAGATGCCGCTGGCCTCCGGTTGCGGCAATCCCCCTTCGCAGAACAGCGGCAGCAGTTCGCCACGCAGCAGCTGGTCGCTGATCAGCCAGGTTGGCAGGTGGGCGATGCCAAGTCCCGCCAATGCCCCTGCCAGCAGCGCTTCGGCATTGTTCGCCACCATGCGCAGGCGGCCCGGACGCAGCAGTTGCGGTCGCCCGCCGCGCTCGAAGCGCCACGCATGGGGCGGCGCCAGCGCATCCCAGTCCAACCCATCATGGTCGGGCAATTCCTCCGGTTGTAGTGGCACGCCGCGGCGTTCCAGATAGGCGGGGCTGGCGCAGACTACTCGCACCATCGGCGCCAGCGGTGTGGCGACGAGACGGGTGTCGGCCAGCGGGCCGATGCGCAACACCAGATCGACCTCACCCAGGTGCTCGCCGTGCAGGTCGACGAAGCTGTCGATCAGACGCAGCTGGATATCGACTCCCGGATAGGCCTGGAGAAATTCGGCCAGGGCCGGCGCCAGATGACGGCGACCGAAGGGGGCCGGTGCGTCGATCCGGATGCGGCCTTCCGGTGCGCTGTCCAGCGACGTCGCTTCGGCGCGCGCCAGGTGCAGTTCCTGCACGATGCGCCGGGCGCGCTCGGCGAATGCCAATGCGGCGGGCATCGGGCGAACCGCGTGGGTGCTGCGGTTGAACAGCTGGCAGCCCAGTGCCTGTTCCAGTGCATCGATGCGCCGCGCCACCGCCGAAGGTGTCAGGCCGTGGCGGCGCGCGGCGGCAGAGAAGCTGCCAGCGTCGAGCACATCGATGAACAGGCTGAGCTGGGCGGAAAGGGCGTCGGGCAGCATTCGAATTCCTTGCTTGTGCGATCTGCGCAAAGCCATTGTGCGTGGCTATGCGTACCGACGCCAGCGGCGGCGGCGTACGATGAGCGCCCCTGTGAATTGGAGCGTCGGAATGCTGCTGGATATCGGATTGAACGTACTGCTCGGATTGGCGCTAGGCACGCTGGGCGGCTTGTTCGGTATCGGCGGCGGGCTGATCGCGATTCCCGTGCTGGGCGTGCTGTTCGGCCTGGACCAGCAACTGGCGCAAGGCACCGCGTTGGTGATGGTCGTGCCCAACGTGCTGCTTGCCATCTGGCGCTATCACCAGCGCAATCGCATCGACTGGCGGCATGCCCTCGCGCTGGGCAGTGCCAGTTTCGTATTCGCCATCGCCGGTGCGGCCGTTGCCGTGTCGCTGGATGCCGGGCGCATGCGCATGGCGTTCGTCGGCTTTCTGCTGGCCCTGGCTGCCTACACCCTGCTACGGGTGTTTCTGCGCCCGGCCGCCGGCGACGGACAGCTGCGTCATCCCTGGCCATGGCTGGGCCTGCTCGGTGCGGGTGCCGGAGCAATGGGAGGTTTGTTCGGTGTCGGTGGAGCGGTTATCGCCACGCCGATTCTGACCAGCGTATTCGGCACCTCGCAGGTGGTCGCTCAGGGCCTGTCGCTGGCACTGGCCGCGCCGAGCACCGGCGTCACTCTGGTGACCTATGCGCTGCATCATCAGGTCAACTGGTCGCTGGGCCTGCCGCTGGCGGTAGGCGGATTGCTCAGCATCAGCTTGGGCGTGCGGTTGGCGCATGCCTTGCCGGAACGTCTGCTGCGACTGCTGTTCAGCGTTTTCCTGGTGGCAAGCGCCGTGTTGCTGGCGATGGAAAGCTGATCGGCGCGATTTCGCCAGTCGTTTAGCCGGTCAGGCCGATCAGGCCACCACCCACAGCGCCACCGATCACCACCAGCCAGGGCGGTAGTTTCCAGTACATCAGTGCGGCGAGGGCGAGCAGGGCAAGGACGAAATGCTCTGGCGCCTTGATGCCGCTGGTCCATACCGGATCGTACAGCGCAGCCAGCAGCAACCCGACCACCGCCGCGTTGACCGCCGCCAGGGCTGCCTGCGTGCGCCGGTTGCTGCGCAGGCGCTCCCAGAACGGCAGCACGCCGATGACCAGCAGAAACGACGGCACGAATACCGCAACCAGGCACACCGCCGCTCCCAGCAAGCCGCTGGGCGACTCATTCATCGAGGCGCCGAGAAACGCGGCAAAGGTGAACAGTGGTCCGGGTACCGCCTGGGCCGCGCCGTAGCCAGCGAGGAACGTATCGCGGTCTACCCAGCCTGGCTGCACCACTTCGGCCTGCAGCAGCGGCAGCACCACATGGCCGCCACCGAACACCAGCGCGCCAGCGCGGTAGAACGCATCGAGCAACGTCAGCAACGGGTTGTCCGTGCCGCTGGCGAGTAGCGGCAACAGCATGAGCAGCGCAAAGAACAGCGCCAGTGCTGTGAGCGCGGCCCGACGCTTCACCGCAACGGGCAATGCGACATGTGCTTCTGTGGTGGCAGGGCGAAAGAAAACCACCCCGATCAGACCCGCCGTGGCGATGACCGCAACCTGACTCCAGATGAACGGGAGCAGCAGCACGGTGCTCGCCGCCGCCAGCGCAATGGCGATTCGCGGCGCGTCGGTGCACAGCGTTCGTGCCATGCCCCAGACGGCCTGGGCAACCACGGCCACGGCGACGATCTTCAGACCCTGAAGGATGCCAGCAGGCAGCGCGTCGCTCCATGTGGCGATTCCCAGCGCGAACAGCGTCAGCGCGATCGCCGATGGCAGGGTGAAGCCTGCCCAGGCCGCCAGCGAGCCACGGTAACCGCCGCGCAGCAAACCGATCGCCAGGCCTACCTGGCTGCTGGCCGGGCCTGGAAGAAACTGGCAGAGCGCGACCAGATCGGCATAGCTGCGCTCGTCCAGCCAGCGGCGACGCTGGACGAACTCCTCGCGGAAATAGCCGAGATGCGCGATGGGACCGCCAAAGGAGGTGAGGCCCAGGCGCAGGAACACCAGAAAAATGGTCCAGGCGTCGAGTCGGGAGGATGTCGAATGATGCTGCGCGTCGGTGGGCATGCGGGTCTGTCGGCTATCGATCTGTAGGGTCGAGTCGGGCAGGCAGTCTAGCTGTTCAAGGTGTCAGGTGGATGACAGCGGACGCGCTGCGGCGCCGTTGCAGGGCCAATCATCGGCAACCAGAAACAGCCGTTCCTGCTCCAGCCAGACGCCCGATGCATCCGGTTCGAGCCGCGCCAGAAGCTGCGCCCGCGCCTGTGCCGGATTGGCGGCCTGCCAGTCGGCGAACCGGTTTGCAGTCCACAGTTCGGCCGGCGTGACACGTGCTGGCGCGAGCCAGGCCGAGCGAGCGATGGGTTGCCAGACGGCGTCGGGCGTCTCGGACTGGAAGCGCGGCCAGTCGGCCTGGCGCAGCCATCTGCCCTGCAGGTGGTGCGGGTTGGCGCCGAGTGGCGGCGTGCAGCTCTGCGGCCAGGGGCGGAACAGGTACCCGCTGAGCCAAAAGCTGCTTTGCACCGGGCGGCCGGTAAGTTCAGCGAGCACCGCCAGCGTTGCTGGCTGGGTACACAGCGGCAGCTGTCGCTGGCACATATGGTCGAGTTTCAGATCGAGTCGATCGTGACTGCCGGGACCAAGCCAATGCGCGTGCCGGCTGCCATCGCCCTGCCCGAGCCCCAGGTAGAACTTCACGGCCAGCTCCAGGTGATGCACGCCCTGGTCATCGCAGAACAGCAGGTCCAGCTCGCCGAGGGTGCTGCCGTTCTGCCGGATCGGCAGATTGGCGGCGAGCAGCTGGATATCGGGTGCGTGGGACAGCGCGTATTGCCACAGCCGCTCGTAGTACAGGCCCAGTCGTCGAATGCGGTGCAGCGACAGCCAGGCTTCGAGAATCGATGGCTCGGCATCCTGTTGCCGCAACCAGTTGGCCAGCCGCTCCGGCTCGCTGTTCCAGCAGCTCGCGGACAGCGGGTGACGCTGACACTGCGGTGCCTCGCTCAGCAGCGGCGGCGAGAGGATCGTCCAGGCGAGATCGCGCACCTGCGGATGCTGGAGGCGGTTGGGGAGGGCGGAAAGACTGCACAGGCTCATGAATGCAGCATAGCTGTCGGTTTGCTGATGGTCCGGCGTTTCGCTGATAATCCGCTGCCGCTGAACACCGCGGCGAGCAGGGGCTCTAACGCCTGTGCTGGAATTCAGGCGAATGGCCGATTCGTATCGGCGTCGTCGCCTGCGTGCTGCGTGTTATTTTCGAGCGCTGCGACTGCCCGCAACCATCCGCCCAGCCACACCAGGGAACGTCAATGGAGCAATTCCGCAATATCGGCATCATCGGCCGCCTGGGTAGCTCCCAGGTGCTGGATACCATCCGCCGGCTGAAGCGATTCCTCGTCGAACGCCATCTGCATGTGATTCTTGAAGAGAACATCGCCGAGGTGCTGCCGGGACACGGCATGCAGACCTCGTCGCGGCAGCGGCTGGGCGAATCCTGCGACCTGGTGATCGTGGTCGGCGGCGACGGCAGCCTGCTGGGCGCCGCCCGGGCGATGGCCAAGCACCGGGTGCCGGTACTCGGCATCAACCGTGGCAGCCTCGGCTTTCTCACCGACATCCGTCCGGATGAGCTGGAAGAGAAAGTCGCCGAAGTGCTCAACGGCCAGTACACCCTGGAAAATCGCTTTCTGCTGGAGGCCCAGGCGCGACGCTTCGATGAGCCGATCGGCGAGGGCGACGCGCTCAACGATGTGGTGCTGCATCCGGGAAAATCCACGCGCATGATCGAATTCGAGCTGTACATCGACGGCCAGTTCGTCTGCAGCCAGAAGGCCGACGGCCTGATCGTGGCGACCCCCACCGGCTCCACTGCCTATTCGCTGTCGGCGGGCGGGCCGATCATGCATCCGCGATTGGACGCCATCGTCGTCGTTCCCATGTACCCGCACACGCTGTCGAGCCGTCCGATCGTGGTCGATGGCAACAGCGAGCTGAAGATCGTGGTGTCGCCGAACATGCAGATATATCCGCAGGTGTCCTGCGACGGCCAGAACCACTTCACCTGTGCTCCGGGCGATACCGTGACGGTGCGCAAGAAGCCGCAGAAGCTGCACCTGATCCATCCGCTGGACCACAACTACTACGAAGTTTGCCGGACCAAGCTGGGCTGGGGCAGTCGCCTCGGCGGGGGCGATTGATGCAGCTTGATCCCGAACGCGGCTACGACCTTATCGGTGATGTGCATGGCTGCGGTCGTGCACTGGCGCGGCTGCTGGATCAGCTGGGCTACCGCTTGCAGGGCGGGGTCTGGCGCCATTCGCGGCGACAGGTGATCTTCCTCGGCGACATCATCGACCGCGGCCCGCATATCCGCGAGGCGCTGCATCTGGTCTACGACATGGTTGATCGTGGGCAAGCCTACTGCATCATGGGTAACCACGAGTTCAATGCGCTGGGCTGGTACATGCCGGCACCACCGGGCAGCGGCCGGGAATTCGTGCGTGAGCATTCGCCGCGTTTCGCCCGGCTGTTGCAGGAAACCTTCCAGCAGTTCGAACCCTATCCCGAGGAGTGGAAAGCCTTTCGCGAATGGTTCTATAGCCTGCCACTGTTTCTCGAGAACGAACGCTTCCGCGTGGTGCATGCCTGCTGGGACAGCTGGGTGATCGCACGCCTGCGTCCGTTTCTCAACGACGCCTGCCTCAATCCGGCAATCCTGCGCGAAGCCGGCCTGCCGGGTACGTTCATCTGCCAGGCGCTGGATCGGCTGCTGCGCGGCACCGATATGCCGCTGCCCGAGGGCATGACGCTGACCAGCGAGGAAGGCTTCGTGCGGACCTTCTTTCGTACCAAATTCTGGGAAGAGAACCCGCAGACCTACGGTGACGTGGTGTTCCAGCCCGATGGCCTGCCGGATCATGCGGCGCGCATGCCACTGTCTGCGCAACAGAAGAATCGCCTGTTCCTCTACGGTCCGGACGAGCCGCTGCTGTTCGTTGGCCACTATTGGCGTCGCGGCCAGCCGGGGCCGCTGCGCGACAATCTGGCCTGCCTGGACTACAGCGCGGTGAAGAACGGCAAACTGGTGGCCTATCGACTGGATCAGGAAGTCCGGCTGGACCCGGCGAAGTTCGCCTGGGTCGATGTCTGCGCGGTGTTCCGAACATGAGTGTCGAGGTGAGCGAAGCGCTGCGCCTGCCGCTGTCGGAAGACCTTAGCGGTTTCATCGCCTTGCTGCGCCGTCTGCGGGTGCCGTGCCGGGTGTCGGAGGAGGGCGATCAACAGGTGCTGCGCGTGCCGGTTGAGGTCGTCGAGCAGGTTCGTGACCTGTACTCACGGCATCCCCATGGCGATGACAGCGTCGTCATCGAACAGCCGCGTCGCCGCGGCGGTTTCGTCGCCGCCCTGCGCGCCAGCCCGCTGACCGCAGCAATATTGGTCATCACGCTGGTCGTCGCGGCCATCACCCTGCTTGGTGAGAATTTCGCAACGATCCGCTGGCTGAACTTCGTCGACTTCCGGGTCGATGGTGAATACGCCTACTTCGCCTCGCTGGAGCAGACACTCGCCGCCGGGCAGTGGTGGCGACTGATCACGCCGATCTTCGTGCATTTCGGCATTCTGCATCTGGCGATGAACAGCATGTGGTTCTGGGAGCTGGGGCGGCGCATCGAAGCCCTTCAGCGCGCCTGGATGCTGCTGGCTCTGACGCTGCTGTTCGGTCTGGTGTCCAACTTCGCCCAGTACCTGTTCGGCGGGCCGGGCATTTTCGGTGGGCTCTCCGGCGTGCTGTACGGGCTGCTCGGGCACTGCTGGCTCTATCAGAAGCTTGCGCCCAACGAGGCCTACCGGTTGCCACCCGGGGTGGTCGTGCTGATGCTGGTGTGGCTGGTGATCTGCCTCACCGGCGTCATCGAGGTGCTCAGTTTCGGCGCGCTGGCCATCGCCAATGCCGCTCATGTCGGCGGGTTGGTCGCCGGCTGCGTGACCGGCGTGATTGGCGGCACCCTGGCGCGCCGTCGGCGCCAGCGCTGAGGCTTTTCCCTAAAGCACGGCTGCCCGGTAGAATGGTCGCTCGTTTCCCTCGGAGCTGGCCATGTCGACCTTTATCCAAACCGCCGAAAACATCACCCCCGAAATCTACCTGAACCTCAAGCAGGCGCTTGAACTCGGCAAATGGGCTGACGGCCGCAAGCTGACCCCAGAGCAGAAGGAAACCTGCATGCAGGCGGTGATCGCCTGGGAACTTAAGAACCTCCCGGAAGAACAGCGCACCGGCTTCATGGGCGGTCAGGAATGTGCTTCCAAGAGCAAGAAGGCTGAGCCGGCCATCGATACCAGCCTGTTCGCTCCCGCTTCGGGAACCCGCCACTGATGCTCGAATTGGGACGCGGTGCGCTGAGCAAGATGTCGATCCAGCTCGGCGCACCGGCGCAGTATTCCTTCCGTCTGAACGACGAGCTGGTGCCGGTCAATCCGCTGATCGGCAAGACCCTGCGTCTGGAATACCTCGGCGCCATCAACTGCACCCATTGCGGTCGCAAGACCAACAAGAGCTTCAGCCAGGGGTATTGCTACCCGTGCTTCAAGAAGCTGCCGCAGTGTGATGTCTGCATCATGAGCCCGGAAAAGTGCCACCACGATTTCGGCACCTGCCGCGACCCGCAGTGGGGCATGGACTTCTGCATGACCGACCATGTGGTCTACCTGGCCAACTCGTCGGGCATCAAGGTCGGGATCACCCGTGCCACGCAGCTGCCGACGCGCTGGCTCGATCAGGGCGCCAGCCAGGCGCTGCCGATCATGCGCGTCGCCACGCGCCAGCAGTCCGGAATGGTCGAAGACCTGCTGCGCAGCCAGGTGGCGGATCGCACCAATTGGCGCGCGCTGCTCAAGGGCGATGCCGAACCCATCGACCTGATCGAAATGCGCGAGCAGATCTTCGATGCCTGTGCCGATGGGTTGCGCGAGTTGCAACAGCGCTACGGGCTGCAGGCGATCCAGCCGGTGGCGGACGCCGAGGTGCTGGAGGTTCGCTATCCGGTCGACGCCTATCCGACCAAGGTTGTCAGTCTCGATCTGGAGAAGACGCCCGTAGTCGAAGGTACGCTCAGGGGCATCAAGGGCCAGTACCTGATTCTCGATACCGGCGTGATCAACATTCGCAAGTTCACCGCTTATCAGGTCGCCGCCAGCGCTACCGCGTAGGGTGGATAACGCTTCGCTTATCCACCGCTTACGGCCGGCGGGCTCAAGGATGAGCGGCCTGGAACAACCCTGTGGAAAAGGCTTCTCCGTTTCCACCCTACAAGTCCGTCGCGACAGACGCTAAGCTCGAACTCATCCGCAGCCCGGTTTCCGGGCTGGCAGTCCATCGCCAAATTCCTGCTTGAAGCTACCCGCTTGAAGCTCAGTCGACGAGGTTTCCATGCGTACCGAACAACCGAAAGTCATTCATCTGAAGGATTACCAGGCGCCTGAATACCTGATCGATGAAACCCACCTGACCTTCGAACTGTACGAGGACCGCACCCTGGTGCACGCCCAGCTGGTGATGCGCCGCAATCCCGAGCGCCCGGCTGGCAAGCTGCCGCCGCTGGAGCTGCACGGCCAGGAGCTCGAGCTGCAGGCCATCGCGCTGAACGACCGCGAGCTTGGCCTGGGCGACTACCAGATCAGCGAAGACTGTCTGACCCTACAGCCGGACAGCGAAAGCTTTGTCATCGACACTTCGGTGGTGATCCATCCAGAAACCAACACCGCGCTGGAAGGGCTGTACAAGTCCGGCAGCATGTTCTGCACCCAGTGCGAGGCCGAGGGCTTCCGCAAGATCACTTATTACCTCGACCGCCCGGACGTGATGAGCAAGTTCACCACCACCGTGAGCGCCGAACAAAAGGCCTATCCGGTGCTGCTCTCCAACGGTAACCCGATTGCCAGCGGCAGCGAGGACGACGGCCGCCACTGGGCGACCTGGGAAGACCCGTTCAAGAAGCCGGCCTACCTGTTCGCCCTGGTTGCAGGTGACCTCTGGGCGATCGAAGACAGCTTCACCACCATGAGCGGGCGCGACGTGGCGCTGCGCATCTATGTCGAGCCGGAGAACGTCGACAAGTGCCAGCACGCCATGGACAGCCTGAAGAAGTCGATGAAGTGGGATGAAGAGGCCTACGGTCGCGAGTACGACCTGGACATCTTCATGATCGTCGCGGTGAACGACTTCAACATGGGCGCCATGGAGAACAAGGGCCTCAACATCTTCAACTCCAGCGCAGTGCTGGCCCGCGCCGAAACCGCTACCGATGCCGCGCACCAGCGCGTCGAGGCCATCGTCGCCCACGAATATTTCCACAACTGGTCGGGCAATCGCGTGACCTGCCGCGACTGGTTCCAGCTGTCGCTCAAGGAAGGCTTCACCGTCTTCCGCGATTCGCAGTTCAGCGCCGACATGAACTCGCCGACCGTCAAGCGCATCGAGGACGTCGCCTACCTGCGCACCCACCAGTTCGCCGAGGACGCCGGCCCGATGGCGCATTCGGTGCGCCCGGAATCCTTCATCGAGATTTCCAACTTCTACACCCTGACCGTCTACGAGAAGGGCGCCGAAGTGGTGCGCATGATCCAGACGCTGCTGGGCGACGAGGGCTTCCGCAAGGGCAGCGACCTCTATTTCGAGCGGCATGACGGCCAGGCCGTGACGGTCGACGATTTCGTCAAGGCGATGGAGGACGCCAACGGTGCGGACCTGACCCAGTTCAAGCGCTGGTACAGCCAGTCCGGTACACCGCGCCTGGCCGTCAGCGAGCAATACGACGAGGCAGCGAAGACCTACCGCCTGACCTTCCGCCAGAGCTGTCCGCCGACACCGGGCCAGCCGACCAAGGAGCCGTTCGTGATCCCGGTGGCGCTGGGCCTGCTCGCCGCCGATGGTTCGGACATGCCGCTGCGCCTGGAAGGCGAGCCGCAAGCTGCGGGCACCAGTCGCGTGCTGGCGGTGACCGAAGCCGAACAGAGCTTCACCTTCGTCGACGTCGCCGAGCGTCCGCAGCCATCGCTGCTGCGCGGCTTCTCCGCGCCGGTAAAGCTGGATTACCCGTACGACCGCGACCAGCTGATGTTTCTGATGCAGCACGATTCCGACGGCTTTAATCGCTGGGAAGCGGGTCAGCAGCTGTCGGTGCAGGTGCTGCAGGAGCTGATCGGTCAGCATCAGCGTGGGGAAGCGTTGGTGATGGATGAGCGCCTGGTCGAGGCGCTACGCAGCCTGTTGCAAAACGAGACGCTCGATGCAGCCATGGTTGCCGAGATGCTTTCGTTGCCGGGCGAGGCCTATCTGACCGAAATCAGCGAAGTGGCGGACGTGGATGCCATCCATACGGCACGCGAGTTCGCCCGCAAGCGCATCGCCGACGCGTTGTTCGAGCCGCTGTGGCAGCGCTACCAGGCCAATCGCGAAACCTCGCGCAGCACGCCCTATGTCGCCTCGGCCGAACATTTCGCCCGTCGCGCCCTGCAGAACATCGCATTGTCGTATCTGATGCTGAGCGAAAAAGCCGAAGTCGTGGAAGCCTGCCTGGAACAGTTCGAGCAGGCCGACAACATGACCGAGCGCTTGACCGCACTGGCCGTGCTGGTCAACTCGCCGTTCGAGGCTGAGCGCGACAAGGCACTGCAGGCCTTCGCCGAGCACTTCAAGGACAACCCGCTGGTAATGGATCAGTGGTTCAGTGTTCAGGCCGGCAACCCGTTGCCCGGCGGGCTGGAACGGGTGCAGACGCTGATGCAGCACCCGGCATTCACCCTGAAGAATCCGAACAAGGTGCGTGCGTTGATCGGCGCCTTCGCCAACCAGAACCTGGTCAACTTCCACCGCGCCGATGGCGCCGGCTACCGCTTCCTCGCCGACCAGGTGATCACCCTCAACGCGCTGAACCCGCAGATCGCCTCGCGGCTGCTGGCACCGCTGACCCGCTGGCGCAAGTACGACAGCGCCCGGCAGGCGCTGATGAAGGGCGAGCTGGAGCGCATTCTTGCTTCCGGCGAGCTGTCCAGCGATGTCTACGAAGTGGTGAGCAAGAGCCTCGCCTGACTCGACAAGGCCGATCGTGCAATGCGATCGGCCTTTCTTTTACGAGAGCCCGTTCCCAGGCACTATCCATGGCAAACAACCATCCTGCGTATCGTGACCATCCTTTGGCGCCTCGCGTCGGATCGTCACTGCGGGATCGAAAGGGGCGGTCGGCACATACTGGCCACTGGCCCAATCAGCCTGAGTGATCACGCGTCAATCATTGCGTGAGAGTTAACAATTCATAACGTCCGGCCAATTGTGCCTGTCTGTGGAAGCTGGCTAGGATGGCCGAGCCTGCATTACAGGCCTTACCTAATAAGAATAAAGGGGGTATGTATGAGTGAGCCCGTTCTGCGGCGCACACTATCCGGCCGCGCCGTGGTTCCATGCCAGGCGAGGGCGTCGCGTCTTCACTCATCGGTTGCCGGCATGCTTTCGCTGTGCGGCGCCTTCTCACTCCTGCTGCTCGCAGCATCGGCACCCGCCCAGGCCGCTACCGATGGCCAGGCCCGCTACTCGATCGAGTCGGCCAAGGCGGTATCCAATCTTCTGCTCGATATCACCCAGGCAGGCGAACGCCTCGTTGCGGCGGGCGATCGAGGCCACATTCTCTATTCCGACGATGGTGGCGCCAGCTGGATGCAGGCCAAGGTCCCGACGCGTCAGCTGCTGACGGCCATCGACTTCGTCGACGACAAGCACGGCTGGGCGGTTGGCCATGACGCGTTGATCCTGGCTACAGCCGACGGCGGTGAGAGCTGGACGGCGCAGTACGAGGATCGCGAGCGCGAGGCTCCCTTGCTGGACGTCTGGTTCGAAGACACCCAGCACGGCATCGCGGTGGGCGCCTACGGTGCGCTGCTCGAAACCATCGATGGCGGTCAGAGCTGGGAGGACATCAGTGAGCGCCTCGACAACGAGGACGGTTATCACCTGAACGCCATCGCCCATATCCAGGGCTCGGGCCTGTTCGTCGTCGGCGAACTGGGCGGCATGTTCCGCTCCTCCGATCTCGGCGAAACCTGGGAGCGCGCCGAGTCGCCGTATCAGGGTTCGTTCTTCGGGGTGGTCAGTGGTTCGGAGCCGGGGGTTGTGGTTGCCTTCGGTCTGCGCGGCCACCTGTTCCGTTCCGTCGATTTCGGCGACAACTGGGAAGGCATCGAGCTCGTCAACGGCAACGGCAATGTACTGGAGTCCGGGCTGGCCGACGGCAACCTGCTGCGCGATGGGCGCATCGTGGTGGTCGGTCACGGCGGCGCGGTACTCACCAGCGACGATCAGGGCCGTAGCTTCAAGCTGTTCAATCGCCCCGACCGCCGTTCGCTGTCGGGTGTCACCTCCGATTCCCAAGGCAACCTGATCCTGGTAGGGCAGGGTGGTGTTCGCATCGCCTCGCCATCGGGCGCGGATCTGGCCACACAACAATAAAGCCGGGAGAGTCTGCATGACCAAGCACCAACAGAAGCCGGCGTCGTTCCTCGAGCGCCTGATCTTCAACAACCGGCCGGCAGTCGTCGTACTCTGCCTGCTGATCAGCGCGTTTCTCTTCTATCAGGCGGCTCAGGTTCGGCCGCAGACCAGCTTCGAGAAGATGATTCCGCTGGGGCATCCGTATATCCAGAAGATGCTCGAGCACCAGAATGATCTGGCCAACCTCGGCAACACCGTGCGGATATCGGTGGAGGCCGTGGAGGGCGACATCTTCGCCAAGGAGTACATGGAGACGCTGCGGCAGATCCATGACGAAATCTTCTATATCCATGGCGTCGACCGCTCCAACATGAAGTCGCTGTGGAGCCCCAGCGTGCGCTGGACCGAGGTCACCGAGGAAGGCTTCGCCGGTGGTGAGGTGATCCCGCAGACCTACGACGGCTCACCTGAAAGCCTTGAGGACCTGCGCGACAACATCCTCAAGTCTGGCCAGATCGGCCGTCTGGTGGCGAACAACTTCAAGTCGAGCATCATCGATGTGCCGCTGCTGGAGTCCTACCCGGACCCGGAAGACCAGAGCCGGCAGATCAAGCTGGACTACCAGAAGTTCTCCCACGAGCTGGAAGAAAAGATCCGCGAGAAGTACCAGGCGCAGAACCCGAATGTGAAGGTGCATATCATCGGCTTCGCCAAGAAGGTCGGTGACCTGATCGACGGGCTGGTCGGTGTTGCGTTGTTCTTCATCGTAGCCATCGGCATCACCTTTGCCCTGCTGCTGTGGTTTACCCGCTGCCTGAAGAGCACCATCGCGGTACTGATCACCACGCTGATCGCCGTGACCTGGCAGCTTGGCCTGCTGCACACCCTGGGCTTCGGCCTCGATCCGTACTCGATGCTGGTGCCATTCCTGGTGTTTGCCATTGGTATCTCCCACGGCGTACAGAAGATCAACGGCATCGCCATGGCCTCCGGCTATACCGAAGATCCGGTGACGGCGGCGCGCATGGCTTTCCGTCAGCTGTTCATCCCGGGGATGGTGGCGTTGCTGTCCGACGCGGTGGGCTTCGTTACCCTGCTGCTGATCGATATCGGCGTGATCCGCGAGCTGGCCATCGGTGCTTCGCTGGGCGTGGCGGTGATCATCCTGACCAACCTGATCCTGCTGCCGGTTGCGATTTCCTACATGGGCATCAGTCAGCGGGCGATCAAGCAGGCCCGCGAAGAAGCCTCGCGCGATCATCCGTTCTGGCGCGCGCTGTCGAATTTTGCCAGCCCGAAGGTGGCGCCGATCTCCATCACTATCGCCGTGGTCGCGCTGGCGGGTGGCCTCTGGTACGGCCAGAACCTGAAGATCGGCGACCTTGATCAAGGCGCGCCGGAGCTGCATCCGGATTCGCGCTACAACCTGGACAACGACTTCGTCATCCGCAACTACTCGACCAGCTCCGACGTGCTGGTAGTGATGGTCAAGACCGCACCGGAAGGCTGTTCGCACTACGATACGCTCGCCGCCATGGACGAGCTGATGTGGAAGATGCAGAACACCGAGGGCGTGCAGTCGGCGGTGTCGATGGTGTCGGTGGCGCGTCAGGGCATCAAGGGCATGAACGAGGGCAGCCTGAAATGGGAAACGCTTTCGCGTAACCAGCATGTGCTGAACAACTCCATCGCCCGTGCCGAAGGTATGTACAACAGCGACTGCTCGCTGGCACCGGTACTGGTGTTCCTCAACGACCATAAGGCCGAGACGCTGGAACACGTGGTCGCCGCGGCGAAGGAGTTTGCCGAGGAGAACAACCGCGAAGGTCTGGAGTTCGTGCTGGCGGCAGGTAACGCCGGTATCGAAGCGGCCACCAATGAGGTCATCGCGGCGTCGGAAACCACCATGCTGATCGCCGTCTACCTGGCTGTGAGCATCATGTGCCTGCTGACCTTCCGTTCGCTGGCGGCCACGCTCTGCGTGATCCTGCCGCTGGTGCTGACTTCGATCCTCGGTAACGCGCTGATGGCCTTCATGGGCATCGGGGTGAAGGTGGCGACGCTGCCCGTGATCGCACTGGGCGTGGGTATCGGTGTGGACTACGGCATCTACATCTACAGCCGTCTGGAGTCGTTCCTGCGCCAGGGCATGACCCTGCAGGAAGCCTACTACCAGACCCTGAAGTCCACCGGCAAGGCGGTGATCTTCACCGGCGTCTGCCTGGCGATTGGTGTGGTGACCTGGGTGTTCTCGGCGATCAAGTTCCAGGCCGACATGGGTCTGATGCTGACCTTCATGTTCCTCTGGAACATGGTCGGCGCGATCTGGCTGCTGCCGGCCCTGGCTCGCTTCCTGATCAAACCGGAGAAGCTGCGTCAGAAAGCGTGATGATCACGCTGTAGCGAAAACCGCGGCCTTGGGGCCGCGGTTTTTTTTTACGGGTGTTTTTGGTACGGCGGTCAGCTACGGTCAGGCGCTCTGGCTTACCGCCTGGAACGCAGCCTGTGCGGCCACTTCGCCGATCACCAGGATCGCCGGGCTCTTCAGCTTGAAGGCCAAGGCATCGCAGCACATGCCAGCGAGGCTCGAACGGCATTCGCGTTGCTGCGGCAGTGAAGCGTTCTCGATCATCGCCACTGGTGTACCGGCGGAAAGTCCGCCCTCCAACAGCCCGGCCTGCACCTGCTCCAGCTTGCTCACACCCATGTACACCACCAGCGTGGTGCCGCTTTTGGCCAGCGCCTGCCATTCCGGACTGCTGTCGTCGAGCGTGTGCGCTGTTACCAGGGTGACGCCGCGGGCGACGCCGCGCTGGGTCAGCGAGATACCGCATTGCGTGGCGCCGGCCAGGCCGGCGGTGATGCCGTTGACCAGCTCGACCTCGATGCCGCGTGCCGACAGCCATTCGGCTTCTTCGCCACCGCGGCCGAAGATGCACGGATCGCCACCCTTGAGGCGCACCACGCACTTGCCCTGGCGGGCGTAACGCAGCATCAGACGGTGGATGAAGGCTTGCGGTGTGGAGCGGCAGCCGCCGCGCTTGCCCACCGGGATGATGCGAGCGTTCGGGCAGTGTTCGAGCACGGCGGGGTTGACCAGGTCATCGATCATCACCACCTGCGCTTCACCCAGCGCCCGCACGGCCTTGAGGGTCAGCAATTCCGGGTCGCCAGGGCCGGCGCCTACCAGCCAGACTTTTGCGCTCATGGGGTAATCCTCGTCTTGGTTGGTATCAGAGAAGTGCGCGTTCCGGCTGGCTGGCCAGCAGACGCTTGATTTCGGGTACGCAGGAGCCACAGCTGGTGCCGCAGCCGAGTTCCTGCTTGAGGCCGGTCAGATCGAGACCGCGCTCGATGCCTGCACGGACCTTGCTCTGGCTGACGTTCATGCAGTTGCACAGAGTACGGTCGGTGCTGATGGTCGCGCCGCCAGGTGGCGCGCTGAGTGGAGCCAGCAGCCAGCGACGCAACTCGGCGTCGGCGCTGCCGCGTTCCCAGAGTCCGCGCAGCCACTGCCGGGCGGCGGTCTCGCCGGCCAGGCGCAACGCGACGATACGGTCTTCCTCGATGCGTACGCGCTTGCCGACTGCACGGCGGGGATCGTCATAGGCCAGCACCGGGCCTTCATCGAGGCCGAGCAGGCGGTCAATGGCATCCAGCTCGACGGCCGTTGGCGCCGCATTCCGGGCGGCGCGGATCAGCAGCGCCGAGCGTTCGCGCCCGCCGAGGCTGAAACTGGCGTAGTCGAAGGTTTCGAACAATGGCCGCAGCGCCTCGAAGCGTCGCTGCACATCGCCCTCAACCAGCGCGAAGAACTGCCAGGGCAATTCGACCTGTTCGACTTCGATGCCGGCGTGCTTGAGTTCCGGCTGTTTCGACAGCGGATCGACGCTGGCCAGGGTCAGCACGTTGCTGCCCAGCCCCTTGAGAAAGCGATCGCCCCAGTGCATCGGCAGGAAGGTCTGGCCGGCACGCAGGCTGTCGTCCTTCTGTATCGGGAGGATCAGGCTGCCGCGACGGCTCTTCACCTTTACCAGCTGGCCGTCCAGCAGACGCCGGCGGCGCATGTCATCAGCGTTCATTCCGAGCAACGCTTCTTCGACATGGCCGAACAGCCGCGCCGCGGTGCCAGTGCGGCTCATGCCGTGCCACTGGTCGCGCAGCCGGCCGGTATTGAGCGTCAGCGGATAGCGCGCCTCGCGCTTTTCCTTCGGCGCCTGGTAGTGCTCGGCGATGAAACGGGCGCGGCCATTGGCAGTGGGAAACACACCGTCACCATAAAGCCGCGCGGTGCCTTGTTCGCTGCCTGGCGGAAACGGCCATTGCTGCGGACCGAGGGTATCGATCAGTGCGTAGCTCAGGCCGCTGTAGTCCAGATCGCGGGCGGCGGTGAGCGGCTTGTACTCCTCGAACAGCGCTTCGGCATTCTCGAAAGTGAACAGGCTCGGGCGGCCGGGGCGCAGGTGACGTTCCAGACGCCGGGCGAAATCGCAGGTGATCGCCCAGTCCGCACGGGCTTCGCCTGGGGCCGGCACGGCGCGGCGCACGTGGCTGATACGACGCTCGGAGTTGGTCACGGTGCCTTCCTTCTCGCCCCAGCTCGCGGCCGGCAGCAGAAGGTCGGCGTGGCGGCAGGTTTCGGTGGTGAAGAAGGCTTCCTGCACCACGACGAAGGGGCAGGCGGCCAGGGCCTCATGGACTTTCTGCTGGTCCGGCAGCGACTGAGCCGGGTTGGTGCAGGCGATCCACAGCGCCTTGATCTTGCCGGCGCGCACCGCCTCGAACAGCTCGATGGCGGACAGGCCAGGCTGTTTTGGCAGCTGCTCGACGCCCCAGTAGTCCGCGACTTCGGCACGGTGTTCGGCATTGGTTGCGTCGCGGTGACCGGGCAGCAGATTGGACAGGCTGCCGGTCTCACGGCCGCCCATGGCGTTCGGTTGGCCGGTGAGCGAGAAGGGGCCGGCGCCCGGCTTGCCGATCTGTCCGGTGGCCAGGTGCAGGTTGATCAACGCACTGTTCTTGGCGCTGCCGGCGGTGGATTGATTCAGCCCCATGCACCACAGGGAGAGGAAAGCAGGCGCGCTTCCAATCAGCCGTGCACAGGTTTGCAGATCATCTACAGAGATGCCGCAGAGGTCGGCGACCATTGCCGGGGTGTAGTCGCGCACCAGGCTTTTCAGCGCATCGAAGCCTTCGGTATGGGCATCGATGAAGCGGCGGTCGATCCAGCCTTCCCACATGAGAATATGCAGCAGGCCGTGGAACAGCGCGACATCGGTGCCCGGCAGGATCGGCAGGTGCAGGTCGGCGAGCTCGCTGGTGTCGGTGCGCCGCGGGTCGACGACGATGATGGTCATCTCCGGCCGCTTCGCCTTGGCTTCTTCCAGGCGGCGGAACAGCACCGGATGCGCATAGGCCATGTTGCTGCCGGCGATCAGCAGGCAGTCGGCCTGCTCGATGTCCTCGTAGGAGCAGGGTGGGGCGTCGGCGCCCAGGCTGCGCTTGTAGCCGACCACCGCCGAGGACATGCACAGCCGCGAGTTGGAATCCAGGTTGTTGGTGCCCACCAGGGCGCGGGCCAGTTTGTTGAAGGCGTAGTAGTCCTCGGTCAGCAGCTGGCCGGAGACATAGAAGGCGACGCTGTCCGGCCCGTGTTCGCGGATGGTCTCGGCGAACACGTTAGCGGCATGCTCCAGGGCACTGTCCCAGTCGGTGCGGCTGCGGGCCAGGCCCTTGCCGAGACGCAGCTCGGGATAGAGGGCGCGGGCATCGAGATCGCCGGTCAGGTGCAGGGTCGAGCCCTTGCTGCACAGCTTGCCGAAGTTGGCCGGATGGCTGGGGTCGCCGGCCACATCGAGGATGCGCTCGCCGTCGTGCTCGATCAGCACGCCACAGCCGACACCGCAGTAGCAGCAGGTCGAGGCGGTTGTCATACGCATGGCGTCGTCTCCTGGGAAAAGGTGCTGGTCAACTGCGGTGTGTTCAGGCCGCGCAATCCTTGCGCTGGTTAAGCGAAAGCTGCACGCGACCATTCTCGACGCGCGCCTCGTGGCGATGGGCGCAGCCGACATCCGGCGCCAAGGCCTCGCCGCTGGCCAGATCGATCTGCCAGTTGTGCAACGGGCAGGCGACCTGCTTGCCGTAGACGATCCCCTGCGACAGCGGGCCGCCCTTGTGTGGGCAACGGTCGTCGAGGGCGAAGACCTGATCGTCGGAGGTGCGGAAGATCGCGATATCGCCCTTGGGGCCGGCGATGATGCGCGAGCCGAGCGGGTTGATTTCATCCAGTGCGCAGATATCGAGCCAGTTCATGCGGTGTCTCTCCAGATCAGGTTCTCAGGCGTTTTCCAGCTGCTTGACGGCGATGCGGTCGAATTCCTTCTTCAGCTGCGGCTTGGAGAGCTGCTCCTGCCACGGGTCCTGCTCGAAGGAAAGCGAGAACAGCAACCGCTGGTGCAGCGCCTTGCGTCGCTCGGCGTCGTCCAGCACGGCCTTCTTGATGTGGTCCATGCCGACGCGCTGCATGTAGTGCACGGTGCGCTCGAGGTAGAAGGCTTCCTCGCGGTAGAGCTGGAGGAACGCCAGGCTGTACTCCATGACCTCCTCGGCGCTCTTCACCTTGACGAAGAACTCGCCGGCCTCAGTCTTGATGCCGCCGTTGCCGCCGATGTACAGCTCCCAGCCGGAGTCCACACCGATGATGCCGACATCCTTGATGCCGGATTCGGCGCAGTTGCGCGGGCAGCCGGAGACGGCCAGCTTGACCTTGTGCGGCGACCACATGTTGAACAGCGCGTGCTCCAGGTCGATGCCCATCTGCGTCGAGTTCTGCGTGCCGAAGCGGCAGAACTCGCTGCCGACGCAGGTCTTCACGGTGCGGATGGATTTGCCGTAGGCGTGGCCGGAGGGCATGTCCAGGTCTGTCCAGACACCCGGCAGGTCTTCCTTGCGGATGCCCAGCAGGTCGATGCGCTGGCCGCCGGTGACCTTGACCATCGGCACCTGATACTTGTCCGCCACATCGGCGATGCGCCGCAGCTCGGCGGCATTGGTGACGCCGCCCCACATGCGTGGAATGACCGAGTAGGTGCCGTCCTTCTGGATGTTGGCGTGGGCGCGCTCGTTGATGAAGCGCGACTGCGGGTCGTCCTTGGCCTCGCCCGGCCAGGTGGAGATCAGGTAGTAGTTCAGCGCCGGGCGGCAAGTGGCGCAGCCGTTCGGCGTGCGCCATTCCATGAAGGCCATGGCCGCCGGAATGCTGGTCAGGTGGTGCTCGCGAATGGCCTTGCGCACCTGGCCGTGGTTGAGGTCGCTACAGCCGCAGATGGCCTTTTCGCTCTTCGGCTTGACGTCGGCGGCGCCGCCCACGGTGTTGATCAGAATCTGCTCGACCAGCCCGGCACAGGAGCCGCAGGAACTGGCGGCCTTGGTGTGCTTTTTCACCTCGTCCACCGAGAACAGCCCGTGTTCCTGGATCGCCTTGACGATGGTGCCCTTGCACACACCGTTACAGCCGCACACTTCCATGTCGTCCGGCATCGACATGGCCTTGCTCTGGCCCTGGTGGCCAGCATCGCCGATGGCTCCCTCGCCGAACATCAGATGGTCGCGGATCTGGCCCACGTTCTGGCCCTCGCGTACCTGGCGGAAGTACCAGCCGCCATCGGCGGTGTCGCCATACAGGCAGGCGCCGACCAGCACGTCGTCCTTGATCACCAGCTTCTTGTAGACGCCGCCGATGGGGTCGGAGAGGGTGATGGTCTCGGTGCCATCGCCGCCGATGAAATCGCCGGCCGAGAACAGGTCGATGCCGGTGACCTTGAGCTTGGTGGAGGTCACCGAACCCAGATAGCGGGAGAAGCCGAGCATGGCCAGGTGATTGGCGCAGACCTTGGCTTGTTCGAACAGCGGTGCGACCAGGCCATAGGCGGTGCCGCGATGGTTGGCGCATTCGCCGACTGCGTAGATGCGCGGGTCGTAGGTCTGCAGGGTGTCGTTGACCAGGATGCCGCGGTTGCACGGGATACCGGCCTGTTCGGCCAGTTCGCTGTTGGGGCGGATGCCGGCGGCCATCACCACCAGGTCGGCGGGGATCACCTCACCGTCCTTGAACTTGACCGCGCAGACCCGGCCGTCGCCGTTGTCGAGCAGTTCGGCGGTGTGCTTGGGCAGGAGAAACTTCAGGCCACGGCTTTCCAGCGCGCTCTGCAGCAGGGTGCCGGCGGTCTTGTCCAGTTGCCGCTCCATCAGCCAGTCGCCGATATGCACCACGGTGACGTCCATGCCGCGCAGCTTGAGGCCGTTGGCCGCTTCCAGGCCGAGCAGGCCGCCGCCGATGACCACCGCGTGTTTGTGGGTCTTGGCGGTTTCCATCATCACCTGGGTGTCGGCAATGTCGCGGTAGCCGATTACGCCCTGCAGGTCCTTGCCGGGGATCGGCAGGATGAACGGATTGGAACCGGTGGCGATGAGCAGGCGGTCGTATACCGCCTCGCTGCCGTCATCGGCGATGACCCGGCGTTTGACGCGGTCGATCTTCACCACCTTGCGGTTGAGCATTAGGTGGATGCCGTTCTCGGCGTACCAGTCCAGGTCGTTGAGCACGATCTCTTCGAACTGCTGTTCGCCGGCCAGCACCGGGGAGAGCAGGATGCGGTTGTAGTTGGGATGCGGCTCGGCGCCGAACACCGTGATGTCGTAGAGCTCGTTGGTGAGCTTGAGCAGTTCCTCAAGGGTCCGCACGCCGGCCATGCCGTTGCCGATCATTACCAGTTTGAGTTTCTTCATGCCCGTTCTCCGTGCCAGTCGACAGCTGCCGTCCGGCCTGCTCGAAATTTTTCAACAACAAAAAAGGCGTCCCACCGGTTACCCAGTGAGGACGCCTTTGTCCGTGTCCCACTCTCTCGGGAAACCTGCCGCTCCACGTTGAGGGTCAGGTCGTAATGATTCTTCGATATTTCACATTGCAGAGGCTGTGCCAACTTTCCAATACGCCATTTTTCAATGGGTTGGAGCTTCCCGGCGCGTGGCTCAGAGGTTGATCGTTGCACTGATATGCAGCGGCTTGCGCCCTGATGGTGCGAATCGCCATCGAAGCGACTCCAAAAACGCCGTTGACAGGCCGCGGCCAGCTTTCTAAAGTTTCGCCCATGCGCCGATTTAGTCAGCTACTTGCGGGGCGCCTGGAGCCGATGGCTTTGAAATACCGCTAAAGCGCTGGTTCCGGTGTCGCCTCCCACCGCTGCCCAGCGGAATCCTCGAGGCGGAAGTTGAAATCGATGAACGCAAAGCACGCCCAGTTGCGCCTGGCCCCGATCACCAGCGGCCTGCACCCCAGCAATCCGAAAATTCTCCTTGGCGGCACTCACCAGCCGTCTCTGTTGCGCTACCTCGAAGGTTGGCCGCGACGTCATCGCAAATCCCGCGCCCTGCTTATCCAGTTCGCCACGGCCGACGAGTCGCTGGCGCGTTTTGCCACCGACAGTTTCGATATGGCGGTGATTCAGGCGCCGACCGCCGAGCGCCTGGAAGAGTGCGTGCGCGAGCTGACCCGGGTGGCGCGCCAGGGGCTGATTACCCGTCGCTGAGCGTCACGCGCCTTTTATCAGCAGCACGACCAGCAGCAGGTTGAGCAGCAGCGAAAGCAGTGCAATGCCGCGCCATACCTTGAGCGGCTCACGTTCGAGCAGCGGGCGCGGGCGAAGGCTGGCGCTGCGCTGTTCGCCCTGGTCCAGCTCAAGCAGCCATTGCTCGGCGGTTTCGAAACGCTGTCGTGGATCGACCGCTAGCGCGCGGGCGAGACTTTCCTCCAGCCAGGTCGGCACGTCCGGGCGATAGCGGCTGGCCGGTGTCGGGTTGCCGAAGCGTGGATGCTGGAAGGCTTCGATCTCGCCGTATGGGTAGTGCCCGGTCAGCAGGTAATAGAGTGTCACGCCGGTCGCATAGAGATCCTGCGCTGCGCTGGGTTCGGCCCCTGTGAATGCCTCCGGGGCAATGAAACTCGGGGTTCCGGGCAGGTGATTGGGTAGATCGCGAGTCAGCCCGGGGCAGAACGCCAGGCCGAAATCCAGGATACGCAGCTCGCCGTCCTCACCCAGCAGCAGGTTTTCCGGCTTGATGTCACGATGCAGGATGTTGCGCCGATGCAGCATGCCCACCGCGCGGATCAGTCGGGAGGCGACCTGCAGCAAATCGGCCAGTGGCAGCGGGCCGTCTCGTTCGAAGCGTTGCGCCAGGGTCGTCCCGCTGTACTCGCGCTGCACGTAATAGAGGTGTTGGCGTTCTGGTAGCGGATGCAGTTCGGCGAAGTTGCGCCCGGCAACCCGGCGCATGAACCATTCTTCCTGCAGCAACGCCGGTCCTGCGTCTGCCTCGTCCTGCCGGCTGGGTGGCAGTGTCTTCAGCAGCCAGGCCTGGCCCTGAGCATCCTGCACCCGGTAGATCAGCGACTGCCGCGACTCGTGCAGTAGTGCATTCACCTGCCAGCCCTCGAACAGCTGGCCGGGGCGCAGCTTCGGCGGCAACGGCCAATGATCGAGCTGGGCGAGGGCGTCGGCCAGCACCGCTTCGGGCAGGGCTTCGACGCGCAGCAGCAAGGCACTGGCGTTGTCCTGACTGCCGCTCTGGTGCGCCAGATTGACCAGCGCCCGTGCTGCGGCGCCGAGGTCAGGCTGATCGTGCAGGATATGCGCGATGTCGCGCTCGGGGACGCAGGACCAGACTCCGTCGCTGAGCAGCAGGTAGTGTTCGCCTTCCTGCAGCTCGCCGTCGAGGTAGTCCATCACCAGGTGCTGATCCAGCCCCAGCGCACGCTTGAGCACATGCCGCATGCCTGACTGTTCCCAGACATGGTCTTCGCTGAGTCGCTCGAGCTGCGAGCCGTTCCAGCGGTAGGCGCGGCAATCGCCGACGTGGGCCAGGGTGAAGCGTCGACCACGCAGCACCAGTGTGGTGAGGGTGGTCAACAGCGGCTGGTTGCCACCGTTGGCCTGCAGCCAGCGATTGTGCGCGACCAGCACGCGGTCGAGTGATTGCGCGACGGCCCAGGTTTCGGGCGTCGCGTAGTAGTCGAAGGCCAGTGCCTGCAAGGTCGCGCGGGCCGCCAGCCCGCCATCGGCGCATTGGCTGACGCCATCGGCCAGCGCGAACAGATAGCCCTTGCCGGTTGCCAGCCCGGGCGCCGGAGTGACGATGCGTATCGCATCCTGATTTTCCGGGCGCGGCCCGGCGGCGCTGGCCTCGCCATAGCTCAATCGAAGGGGCATGGTCGTTCTCGACTGACTGCGTACTGCAGCAGAGCAATATTCGCGCCCTGCAGGATCTGCTTGGGCATCACACCCGCGCCGCGGTTACCGCCGCCGAACCCCAGGTGGTGCGCCAGCGACGCTTGACGCCATAGAGGCCGAACCAGGCGAGCACGCCGAGGCTGGCGAACAGCCAGAGGCCGAGCTGGTAGTCACCGGTCGATTGCTTGACTGCACCGAGCCCGGCGGTGAGCAGAAAGCCACCGATACCGCCGGCCATACCGACCAGTCCGGTCATCACGCCGATTTCCTTGTTGAAACGCTGCGGCACCAGCTGGAACACCGCTCCATTGCCGGCACCGAGGCTGAGCATGGCGACCACGAACAGTGCAAGGGCTGCTGTGGAACTCGGCAGGTTGAAGCCCACCGCAGCGATGCAGAATGCCGCGACGGTGTACATCACCAGCAGCGCGCGAATGCCGCCGATGCGGTCGGCCAGTGCACCGCCGAGCGGGCGCAGCAGGCTGCCGGCGAAGACGCAGGCAGCGGTGTAGTAGCCGGCCTTGACCGGGTCGAAGGCGTACTGGTCGTGGAAATAGCCGGGCAGGGTGCTGGCCAGGCCGAGAAAGCCGCCAAAGGTCACGCTGTAGAAGAACATGAACCACCAGCTGTCGCGGTCGCCCAGCGCCTTCATGTAATCAGCCAGCGACTTCGGTGCCGGGCGGTTGGGGGCATTCTTCGCCACGCTGGCGAAGATGATGAGGGTGAGCACCAGCGGGATCAGCGCCAGGCCGAATACGTTGTTCCAGCCGAAGATCGCCGCCAGGACCGGCGCGAACAGGGCCGCCAGCACAGTGCCGGAGTTACCGGCACCGGCGATGCCCATCGCCTTGCCCTGGTGCTCTGCCGGATACCACTGTGAGGCCAGCGGCAGCGCGACGGCAAAGGATGCGCCGGCCATGCCGAGGAACAGGCCGAGCAGCAAAGCCTGCTCGTAGCTGTGGATGCCATGTAGCCAGGCGACGAACAGCGCGACGATGACCACGCTCTGGCCGAACAGGCCGGCGGTTTTCGGCGAGGTGCGGTCGGCGAGGATACCCAGCGCCAGACGCAGTACCGCGCCGGCGAGGATCGGCGTGGCGACCATGAAGGCGCGTTGCTGGGTGGTCAGGCCGAGATCGGCGGCGATCTGCACGCCCAGCGGGCCGAGGACGTACCAGACCATGAAGCTCAGGTCGAAGTAGAGGAAGGAGGCAAACAGGGTCGGCGCATGGCCGGCTTTCCAGAAACTCGTGCTCATTGGATCGGCTCCAGGGCGTTCGTGACGCGGCGTTGGCCGCTAGGGCTGCTCAGACCGCCCCCTCGTCGAGGCGGAAAACAAAAAGGCGCCGCAGCACGCCTGCCGGAGCAGGTGTGGTGCGACGCCTTTGTCGTGATATTGCAGACCGCCGTTGGCCTGCCTGAAGCGGAACTAGCATCTAGCGTGCCAGGCGGCGCAAGCCGCAGATTTGGCCGGCTCTGGCGATAGACCCGGCGCGGCTCTGCGCCGGGAGCGCACAGATAGCGCGCAAGCGCGCGCCAAATCAGGGCGGCGCGCCAGGTAAAAACCTGGGGGCGCTTGCTGGTAGGCTTGAGCGGCTTTTGCCAAGGAGCGAGCGATGCCCCTGATTGCGACCCTGACTCTTAATCCGGCGATGGATCTTTCCGTCAGCACACCGCGGGTGATCAGTACCGAAAAGCTGCGGTGTTCGCTGCCGCGCCACGACCCGGGAGGCGGCGGGATCAACGTGGCGCGGGTGGTGAAGACGCTGGGGGGCAGGGCGGTGGCCATCTATCCGGCTGGCGGCCCCTTTGGCGATCTGCTGCAACGTTCGCTGGACGAACTGGGTCTGGTGCATCGTCCGGTGTCCATTACTGGCGATACCCGCGAGAGTTTCACTGTCGATGAGCTGGGCTCAGGCCTGCAGTACCGTTTCGTGTTGCGCGGTCCGACGCTATCCGCGCAGGAACTTCGGCGTTGCCTCGACAGCCTCGCAGCGCTGCAGCCAGCGCCGGCCTATGTGGTGCTGAGCGGCAGCTTTCCACCTGGCGTCGACCTGGGTTTCTACGACGAGCTGCTGGCATTGACGTGCGGTATCGGTGCGCGGCTGGTCGTCGATCTGTCCGGCGAGCCATTACGCCACGCCGCCCGGCAGGGCGGTGCATACCTGATGAAGCCGAGCCTCGACGAGCTGTCCAGCCTTGTGGGCTACCCCATCTCCAGCGAAGCCGAACAGGAGGCAGCGCTGCGCCGCCTGATCGCTCAGGGCTGCGCCGAAGTGGTCGTGTTGTCGCTGGGAGCCCAGGGCGCGCTGTACGCTTGTGGCGATGAGCTGCAGCGCCTGCCCTCGGCGGATGTCCCGGTGGTCAGCGCAGTGGGTGCGGGTGACAGCATGCTCGGCGCCATGGTGCTGGCGCTGGCCGAGGCGCGCTCGCTACAGGATGCGGTGTGCCGGGGCATTGCCGCGGGTGCCGCGACGGTAATGCGTCCGGGCACCGAGCTGTGTCATCGCGAGGATGTCCAGCGGTTGCTGCAATCTGTGGCAGACGCCCCTATTCGATCCGGTTGACCCGCGGAAACTTGCCGGCGAACGCCTCGGGCATGGCGACGACGCGGCTTTGGGCATAGTCGTAGAAGACGAAACCGGATTTGGCCATGGCGATCAGTGTGCCGTCGGCAGGGCGGGTGATGCGGAAGATGATATCGCCGCCGTACTTGTTGAAATCCATCACCCCGACCTCGAACAGCAGCGCATCACGGGCATGGGCCTCGGCTTTGTAGGTCGTGGCAAGGTCGGTCACGATGATCCCGGCGCCATCCTGACGGGTCTCGGCTACCCCGTAGGCGAACAGGAAGCGCGCCCGCGCCTCGGAAATCATCGAGATCATCGAATCGTTGGCCAGATGGTTGCCGGCGTTGATGTCGGTGATTCGTACAGTGAGCTGGGTGGAAAAGCAGTACTGGTCTTCCGGGAAATGCAGGGTAAGACGCGCCATGGGTCGCTCGGTAATCTGTAGAAGGCGCGCATTCTAGCGTTGTGTTCTTCGCCGGGGTTAGATGCGCGCTCGTGGCTGCAGTCTTGACCGCGAATGAGCTGGCATTGGGCAGGCTCATTTGCGGCCGAGGCGCTTCTAATGGAAACCCGCGTATAGCGGATCCTGCACGTAGCCATGCGTTGCCGGCCGCCAATGCAGCGGAGACCGGCCCCGCAACCTCTATCCGTCAGCCCGCCCGATGCAAGCCACGCTGCGCCTGTGCGCCACTGTGCTGCAGACGCTGCCGGATCAACTGCAGGCGCGCGTCGATGAAGGGAGTGACCAGGGCAAAACACTCGGGCGGGCTCAGCCTCGGTTGGGCTGCATGGATCACGCTGCGCTCCAGCTTGCCGACCAGCCGCTTCAGCTCCATATCGGTGTCTGTAACCATGCGCCGACAGAGTGCTTTCAGGCGCTTTTGCAACGCCGGCGTGCAGCCGCCCTGATTCGAGGCGACGACGCAGAGGCCGCGCAGGCGTGCCACGTCTTCCAGTTCGCGGCAGGCGCGAGCGGCTTCGGCGGGTTCGTTGCTCGACATCGGCGCCCGCTTCTCAAGCTCATCGATAAGGGTTTCGATCAGAGCGCAATGCCCGTCGAAATCGGCAGGGTTGTTGCGCAGAACCAGCCAGCCTTCGGTTATCGAATACGCATCGGGCAGGGCACTGCGCTGTTGCAGACGTTGCGTGAGGCTTGTCGCCAGCGCGCAGCGCAGCGCAGCGCTACCGCAGTGGGTTCGCTCTGTACGCCCAGACCGCGATGCTGTTGCAGCAGGCGGAGAATCTCCAGATCTTCCTGAACTGCCAGCAGGCGCAACTGCGCTACGCGTCGGAAATGTTGTGCGCTGGCCATGCCGTTCAGATAGTGGCCCAGCATCAGCAGTGCACAGGCGATCGCCAAGGTCGCGGTGATGGTCATTCTGCAAATCCCTGAAGTGAGCGCGCGGCACTGCCGCGCGGGCAACAAAAAAGGCGTCCGGACCGGCATGTCGAAACATGCGGTGCAGGGACGCCTTCGTCTTTGCCGGACGCCTTCGTTGGCTCGGCCAATCCATCTAGCAAGCTGCTTGCCAGCCTGCCGCTTGCTGCAGGCTTTCGGCTGAACGCCGCGTCGTGGCGGATGGCGGCGTTGCAGCTGTCTCACGGTCCATACCGAGGGACCGAGAGCACGCTCGCCGATGGTGCGTTTGGTCGAGCGGTTGCACTGCGGGCGGGCAGCTCACTGCCCAAGCAGCTCGTTCATGGCGATGATCTGCTCGGCGACCTGGATCAGCTTCTGCTGGCGACTCATCGCCTGGCGGCGCATCAGGGTGTAGGCCTCTTCCTCCTTGCAGTCGCGCATCTTCATCAGCATGCCCTTGGCCAGCTCGATGCGTTTGCGCTCCGCGAGTTGCTGCTCGCGGGCCTGCAATTGCGCACGGATCGCCTGGTCAGTCTCGAAACGCGCCATCGCCACATCGAGGATCGGCTTGAGCCGCTGGGCCTGAATGCCCTCGACGATATAGGCGCTGACCCCGGCGCGGATGGCCTGACGCATGGCGTCCGGGTCACTGTCGTCGGTGAACATGACGATGGGTCGTGGTTGGTCGCGGCTGACCAGCACCACCTGTTCCAGCACATCGCGGCCCGGGGAGTCGGTGTCGATCAGCACCACGTCCGGGCGAATTGTCTCGACCCGCTCGGGCAGATCGATGGTCAGGCCGGATTCATCGATGACTTCGAAGCCGGCCTCGATCAGCGCGCTTCGCAGGCGCCCGATCTTGCGTGGGGTGTCGTCGATCAGCAGGATGCGCAACATGCCTGATCTCCTGCTCAAAGTGCAGCCACCATGGCCTGATCGGCCATGGCGTGCAGTGGGAAGCTGCGGGCGTAGGCTGCCGGATCGCTGCCGTCCCAGGTCCTGCCATCCATCAGCGTGGCGCTGCGCATGGGCGACTCCGGCACGGTGATGCCGAGCGCGCCGGCGGCCTGTCGGTACAGCTCGATCTGTTGCACCTGGCTTGCGACCAGCTGGTAGTCCGGGTCCTGGCGCAATAAACCCCAGCGCCGCAGCTGGGTCATGAACCAGAGGCCGTCGGACAGGTAGGGCATGTTCGCCGCGCCATCGGCAAAGAAGCGCAGCGGGTGTTGGTCATTCCAGGCGTTGCCCAGCCCATCCTGATACGAGCCGAGAAAGCGTGATTCGATGGCTGCCAGCGGCGCGTTGACATACTCGCTCCCGGCAATCAGCTGTGCGGTGCTGCGGCGGTTTTCCTGGCTCTGGTCGATGAAGCGACTCGCTTCGAGCACCGCCATCACCAGTGCGCGCGCGGTGTTGGGGTACTGCTCGACGAATGCGCGGGTGCAGCCGAGCACCTTTTCCGGATGATCCGGCCATATCGACTGACTGGTTGCGAGGGTAAAGCCAACCCCCTCGGCGATCGCCTGCGCACCCCAGGGCTCGCCGGCGCAGAAACCGTCGATACGCCCGGCTTGCAGGTACGCCACCATCTGCGATGGCGGCAGCACCAGCGTCCGCACATCCTGCAGCGGGTGGATACCATTGGCGGCCAGCCAGTAATAGAGCCACAGCGCGTGGGTGCCGGTGGGGAAGGTATGCGCGAGAGTCAGGCGTGCACCGCTTTGGCGCACGCTGTTGCGCAATGCCTCGGGATCGGTCACGCCGGCTGCCTTCAGCGGGGTCGACAGGTTGATGCTCTGGCCGTTCTGCGCAAGCCCCATGAGCACCGCCATATCCACCGCGCGGCTGCCGCCGATTCCCAGGTGCACGGCATATATCAGTCCGTACAGGCCGTGCGCTGCGTCCAGCTCACCGCCGATCAGCTTGTCGCGCAGGCCTGACCAGGAGTTCTGGCGGTGCAGGTTGAGCGTCAGGCCGAAGGGCTGGGCGAAGCCCTGGGTGGCGGCGACGATCAGCGAGGCGGCATCGGTAAGTGGCAGAAAGCCCAGGTTGAGCGAGCTCTTTTCCGGTGCATCGCTGCCGGCGACCCAGGCCAGTGCATCGTGGCGGGGCGACGTGGAGGGTTCGGTCATGCTGTGGGCCTTTCGATTGCGAAGCGTGCGGCACAGTTAACCGTGCGCGACGGATCAGGGGTGGTCTATGCCAAGCCTGAAGCAAGCGATATGCCAGCGAGAAAGTGGTGCGCCATGCGGTGCCCGTGCACCGCATTGGTCAGGCGCGTCTGGTGTGAAGCGGTGCAGCGTTGCCGGTCAGCGTGGATACAGTGGTGGCAGGGCGCTGTGGTCCTGCTCGACACTCGGACTGGTCGCTGGAGGGAGCGTCTGAATCGCCTGCCACAGCGCCTCTCCCTGCCAACGCTGGCCGGCTTCGCTGTACAGCGCACCGTTGAGTCCGTCCAGCGCATCTGACAGCGGCACGAAGCGCGCAGCCATGTCGGCCAGCGTTTCCGGCTGTTGCCGCGCCCAGGCATCCAGCGCCTGGCGAGTGGCCTGCGAGTCGTTGGCCTGGCAGGCGCGGCGCAGGTCGTCGAGCAGGCTGCGTGGGGTCGGGCCAGGCTGCAGTGCGCGCTGCACTGCGGGTTGCCGCCGCGCGTGTAGCCACAATCCGAAGCCGGCGAGGGTGGACAGGGCGAAGAGCAGGGTACTCAGCTGCCAGGGCCAGAGTAGCTGCTGCTCGGCAGGTAGTGGCGTTGCGGCCGGTTGCTCGGCGGGCGTCGGCGCGAGATTCGGATTATCGGCGACATTCAGGGTCCGTTCGTCCAGCGTGGTGCGTTCTAGCCGGTCTTCCGCGGTGTTCCACCAGACCACTTCCACGGCGGGTAACTGCAACGCGCCGCTGCGCGTGGGAATCAGCGCCTCGCGCTGCTCGCGGCTACCGACCAGGCCCGCGCCACTGACTTCGTTGGCCAGGATCGGTTGATCCGGGTAGCGGCGCAGGTCGGGGCTCTGGGCAGAACCGATGGCGGGCAACTGGGTGCTGGTCAGGCCTTCGGCCTTGAGCAACAGGCTGCGGGTGAGCGATTCGCCGGTCTGTGCCTGATCGGGCTCCGGGCTCCAGGCTTCGACCAGGGTCAGGCTGCGTGCCGGCAGCCAGGGCGCAGCGGCGGGGTAGTCCGCCGGTTTGCGCTTGACCGTCAGCGGGATGCTTGGTGACCTGACCTGCGTCGAGCGGCCCGAACGCGAGCCGAACAGCGGGTTGCTGCCATTGGTCACGGTGGTGGCGCTGAACAGTTGGGCAGGGATGGTCAGCTCGCCGGACTTCTGCGGGAACAGCGCATAGCGCACTTCGATGACGCCGTGGCGAATGCCGTTGATGGTTTTCTCGTAGGTGCGTGGCTCACCGAGCCGTTCGACCAGGGCTTCCGGCATCTGCAGCGGCGAGAGGGTGCTGTCGTCGTACAGCGAAACCGAATGATAGATGCGCAGGGTAAGGATCACCTGGGCCTGAACGTAAACGTTTTCCTGATCGACGCTGGCATCGATGAAGATCGGCGCCAGCTGGTCGCTTTCGGTATTTTTCAGCGATTCCTGGACCATCAATGTGATCGGCTCGCTGCGCCAGTCGCCCAGTTGCAGCGGCGGGATGATCACGTAGCCGGTCTGCTTCGGCCGCAGGGTAATCAACCAGCGTGTGATCGCATGGGCTTCGCCGTTGCTGCTGGAAAGCTGGTTGACCTGACGGGTGTCGAACACCTCGAACAATGGCTCCAGCGGCTGCAGGTCGGGCTTGCCGAATACCGTGCTGCCCTGGCTTTCCAGGCTCAGCTCCAGGGTTTCGTCAATGCTCAGCTGGGTGCGGTCAACCCGGGCGAACAGGCCGGCGGCTGCGGCCTGGCCAGCAAGGAGGCCGAGCAGAAGAAAAGCCATCAGGCGCATCATCGATTGGTTTCCTGGTGCTTGCGTTGTTCGTAGAGGAATTTCCTTCGCAGCAGCTCGCCGGGATCGTCCGGAATCTGCCGCAACCATTGCTCCATCGCCTGTTGCCGTTCCTGCTCGGGGAGCGCCTCGTGTTGCGCCTGGGCCGCGCTGCCATCAATTTCTTCGGTCTCGGGCGTGGCTTCGGTTGTCGATGGCTGCGAGGCGCCGCTGGCTTCGCTGGACGGCTCGCCTTGGGCATCCTCCGGCGAAGGGGAATGGGCAGAGCCCGCTTCCTGTGATTGCGGCTGCTCGGGTTGCGGCAGTGGTTCTTCGGTTTGCTCGTCCTGCTGATTCTGTTCCTGCTCGGGCTCGGGCTGTTCCTGCTGGCGGCGCAGCAGCTCTTCGATCAGCGCCTTGTTGCGCTGCGCCGCCTGTAGATCAGGCTGCAGGTCCAGCGCCTGGTCATAGGCTTCGATGGCGGCCTCGAAGGCTTCGCTGCGAGCCAGGGCATTGCCGCGGTTATAGTGATCGGCGGCCGTGTTGCCTTCGGCGAACAGTTCTGCCGCGCCGGCATAGTCGCCGGCCTGATAGCGGGCGGTGGCCTGCCAGCGGCGATCGGTGAAGCGCTCGGCGGCCTCGGCCGGCTGCTCCGCGTCCAGCAGGCGTTGGCCCTGCTGATCGCGACGTAGCCAGAGATCCTGTAGCTCGAAGGCATTGGCAGGCTGCGGCTGCAGCAGCAATAGCGGTAGGCAGAACAACCAGCCGCGGCGACCGGCGAGGGCGGCCAGCAAGAGCAGTGGCAACAGCAGCCAGTGCCCCTGATCCAGCCAGGCTTCCAGCCGCGTGATTTCATCGTCCTGGCGCAACGTGCCAGTTTGATCGAGCAGACCGAGGGCCGTCAGGTCGTCGTCACCCAGCTGCGCGCGCTGATAGCGCCCTCCCAGCTCGTTGGCCAGGCGTTGCAGTCTGGCGTTGTCCAGGCGCGGGATGAGGATTGCGCCTTGGGCATCCTTGACAAAGCTACCGTCCTTGCCGGCGATTGGCGCGCCTTGTGCGGTGCCGACGCCGAGTATCAGCAGTTGCTCGTTTCTGCCCTCCATCAGCGTGACGATGGCGCTGCGTTCGTGCTCGTCCAGGCTGCTGCCGATCAGCAGCAAGCGCCCGCGCCCCAGGCCAGCCTGTTCGAGCAGGGCGAGGCCTTTGGCGACGGCAAGGTCCGCGCGCTGGCCCTGCTCGGGCATCAGCGTCGGGTGTAGGGCGTCGAGCAGGTTGCGGGTGGTCGCCAGGTCATCGGATAGCGGCACCACGGTGTGGGCGCTGCCGGCGAATACCACGACGGCGGTCTGTACGTCCTGCCGGCGCTCGAGCAGATCCAGCAGCTTGCGCTTGGCCTGTTCCAGGCGAGTGGGTGGTGCGTCGCTGGCGAGCATCGATGGCGTGAGTTCCAGCAGCACCACCAGGGGATCGCTGCGCTTGATGCTCGGCTGTTCGAAGCGCTGCCAGCTGGGCCCGAGCAATGCGATGACCGCCAGCAGCCAGGCCAGGCCCAGCACCAGCCAGGGCAGGCGGCTGTGGCGCAGTCGGCCACGGGTCAGCAGGGCGGCATGAAAGGCTTCCGGCAGCAGACGCTGCCAGCGACCGACCTGTAGCTGCCGATGCCAGAGCCGCCACAGCAGCCAGATCAGCAGGGGCAGGATGAGTAGCCAGTATGGCCGTAACAGATGGGGTAGCAGCTCGCTCATCGGCGCTGCTCCCGTCGCCAGGCCAGGCGCTGCAACTGTGCGCTCCACAGGCTGGCCGCGACCATCAGCAGGCTGATCAGCAAAGCCGCCGACAGCGGCCAGATGTACAGGGCCTCGGCCACACGGGCCTGGGCTGGTTGCTGCGCTGCCGGCTCGAGACGATCCAGCGTGTCGCCGATCGCCTTCAGCTCTGCGCTCGACGAGGCGCGGAAATACTCACCGCCGGTTTGCTCGGAAATGGCGCGCAGAGTCGGCTCGTCGAGGTCCAGGCCAGGGTTGAAACCGAAGCGGCTGAGCACGCCACCTTCTTCCGGCACGGCGCCGATGCCGATGGTGTGGACCCGCACGCCTTCTTCGGCGGCCAGCGAGGCCGCCAGCAGCGGCTCGATTTCGCCACCGTTGTTGGCACCGTCGGTGATCAGTACCAGCACACGACTGTTCGCCGGTCGCTCCCTGAGGCGTTTAACCGCCAGGCCGATGGCGTCCCCTATCGCAGTGTTGCTGCCGGCGATGCCAACCCGGGCTTCGTCCAGCCAGACTCGCACGGTGTGGCGATCAAAGGTCAGTGGCGCCTGCAGATAGGCCTTGCTGCCGAAGAGAATCAGGCCGACGCGATCGCCACGACGCTCCTCGATGAAGTCGCCGAGCAGCACCTTGACCAGTTCCAGCCGCGTCAGCTCCTCGTCCTGCCACTGCATGTCGGGGTAATCCATCGAGCCGGAGACGTCCACTGCCAGCAGCAGATCGCGGCCGCTGGTGGGCAGCGGCAGTGGTTCACCCAGCCACTGGGGGCGTGCTGCGGCGAACAGCAGCAACAGCCAGATGGTCAGGTAGGGCAGTTGCTGGCGCCAGGCAGGCAGGGCGACACGCGCGCGCCGGCCGGACAGCTGCTGCAGTTCGTCGAGGAAGCTGACCTTCAGCGCGGCTTCGCCGCTATCGGCAGGCGGCAGCAGTGCGCGCAGCAGCCAGGGCAGCGGTAGCAGCAGGAAGACCCAGGGCCAGGCCAGTTCAAACATGCTTGCGGATCCAGATGTCGACGGCCTGTTCGAGCCCGTCGATTGCCTTGTCGTCGAGGCGGCACTCGGCCCGGTAGGCACCTTCGACAAGAATCATCCAGCGGGTCAGCCCGGCGGCCGGGCAGCGGTTGTCGAGAAAGGCCAGCCACGCACGCCCACTGAGTGTGTGCGGGTGGTCGTTGGGATAACGAATGCGACAGAGCCGCTTGAGCAGCCCATTGAGTTGTTGCAGCCACTGGCTGGCCGGTTGCCCGCCGTAGGGTTTGCTCAAGCGCGAAAGCTCGATGAGCGCCTCCTGACGCTGCGGCTCCAGCGGTGGCTCCGGCTGCACATGGGGCTTGCGCCTGAGCAGCCGGTGACGAAGTCGCCAGAGCAAGCCAAGCGCCATCAGCAGCACCAGGCCGAGCAGCCACCAGCCCGGCGCTGGAGGCCACCAGCTGATCGGGTCGGGGCTGATCAGCGGAGCGAGTTGATCGAGCGGATTCATCGCCGTGCGCTCGGATGGCGGACGCTCAGGTGCTCGCGCAACTGCTCGACCAGATCGTGCTGGGTGTCCAGCGGCATCAGCGGCACCCGCAGGCGATCGGCCAGACGCTGCCAGCGGGCGCTGCGCGCCTCGCCCTGCTCGCGGTAGCGCTGACGCAGATCCGCATCCTGGGTATCCAGTTCAAGCCGCGCATTGCCTTCGCTGAAGCGCAGCAGGCCGGCCGCGGGCAGGGCGTGATCCAGTGGATCGAACAGCGGCAGCAACAGCAGGTCGACATGGCGCGCGAGCAGGCTGAGCTGCTGCTCGGCGGCATCGGTGAGGGTGCGCTCGTCGCAGAGAATCACCGACAGACTGCCCGGACGCAGCACTTCCCGTGCCCGGCGCAGGGCCATGCTGAAAGCGTCGGGGTCGATCGGGTTGTCTGGCTGCAGGCGATTGTTGGCGCGGGTGACGCGATCCAGCAGCTGCAGCAGGCTCTGCTTGCTGCGCCGTGGCTTGATTTCCTGACGCTCATCGCCGAACACCAGCCCGCCAACCCGATCATTGTGGCTGAGCGCCGCCCAGCCGATCAGGCTCGCCGCCTGCGCCGCCAGCACCGACTTGAACAGTCGGCCGCTGCCGAAGAACAGTCGCGGGCTCTGCTCGACCACGATATAGATCGGCCGCTCGCGTTCTTCATGGAACAGCTTGGTGTGCGGCTCCTGGGTGCGTGCGGTGACGCGCCAGTCGATGGTGCGCACGTCGTCACCGGGCTGATAGATACGAACCTGGTCGAAATCCACGCCGCGCCCGCGCAGCTTGGAATGGTGCAGACCTACCAGCGGACTGCGGCGATGCGGTGTAGAAAACAGCGGCACTTCACGGACGCGATGACGCATATCGATGAGTTCGGCCAGGCTCACACGGATACCGGAGCCCTGCTCGGTTGGCTGCCCGGCGGCGGAAGCCTGCGGTTGCATCAGGCCACCGCTACCACGTCGAGAATGCGCTGGATGACCCGGTCCTGATCAATGCCGGCGGCTTCTGCCTCGAAGGAGAGAATCAGGCGGTGACGCAGTACATCGAAAAGCATCGCCTGTATGTCCTCGGGGCTGACGAAATCGCGTCCGGCCAGCCAGGCATGGGCACGGGCGCAGCGATCCAGCGAGATCGAACCGCGCGGACTCGCACCATAGGCTATCCATTCGGCCAGTTCGGCATCGAACTTGGCCGGGGTACGCGTGGCCATGACCAGCTGCACCAGGTATTCCTCCACCGCATCGGCCATGTACAGGCCGAGGATGTCCTTGCGCGCGGCGAAGATCGCCTGCTGGCTGACCCGATGTTCCGGCGCCGCCTCGCCATTGATCGCCTCGCCACGGGCCTGCTGCAGGATGCGTCGTTCCACCGAGGCGTCGGGGAAGCCGATCTTCACGTGCAGCAGGAAGCGGTCGAGCTGTGCTTCGGGCAGGGGGTAGGTGCCTTCCTGCTCGATCGGGTTCTGTGTCGCCATCACCAGAAACAGCGGCGGCAGGTCATAGGTGCTGCGGCCGACGCTGACCTGGCGCTCGGCCATGGCTTCGAGCAGCGCCGATTGCACCTTGGCCGGCGCGCGATTGATTTCGTCCGCGAGCACCAGGTTGTGGAAGATAGGCCCCTGCTGGAAGACGAAGCTGCCGGTCTCCGGCCGATAGATTTCGGTACCGGTGATGTCGGCGGGCAGTAGGTCGGGGGTGAACTGGATTCGATGGAACTCCGCCTCCAGGCCTTCGGCGAGCTCCTTGATGGCCCGGGTCTTGGCCAGGCCCGGCGCCCCTTCGACGAGCATGTGGCCGTCGGCGAGCAGGGCGATCAGCAGGCGTTCGATCAGCCGTTCCTGCCCCAGGATCTGGGTGGACAGGAACTGTCGCAGCGCGATTATCGATTCACGGTGATCCATCGTTTCGAGTCTTCCAGGTGGGCGGCAAATCGGCTGGCGCGGCGGGCAGAGACGCCGGCTGCTATTGGCTGCTACAGACAGTCGCAGGCGACTGCAGGAGAAGCGCCACTTTACTGCATTAACCCTCGACTAGACTAACCTTGAACCTTCGACCTGTGCCGTCAGTCACTACCGACGTCTCTTTCCCCAGCAAGCCAAGCGGAGCCATACATGGCGTTCTTTTCAGCGGCCAGCAAGGCCGACTTTCAGCAGCAATTGCAGACAGCGTTAGCGCAACACGTAGACCCGAAAATCCTGCCGCAACTGAGCCTGTTCGCCGAACAGTTCTTCGGCATCGTCGCGCTGCCCGAACTCACCGAACGGCGCATGAGCGATCTGGTCGGCTCGACACTGGCCAGCTGGCGCCTGCTGGAGCGCTTCGATCCCGCCAAACCCGAGGTGCAGGTATTCAACCCCGACTTCGAGAAGCACGGCTGGCAATCGACCCACAGCGTGGTCGAGGTGCTGCATCCGGACATGCCGTTCCTGGTCGATTCGGTGCGCATGGAGCTGACGCGCCGCGGCTACAGCATCCATACCCTGCAAACCAGCGTGCTGCAGGTGCGTCGCGGGGCCGACGGCAGCTTGTTGGGGCTGCTGCCCAAGGACGAGCGCGCCGCTGACAGCCACGCCGAATCGTTGATCTTCGTCGAGATCGATCGCTGCGCCAGTCCGACGGCCCTGCGCGAGCTCGAGCAGTCACTGCTGGGTGTGCTGGCTGATGTGCGTCAGGTGGTGGGTGACTTTGCGGCGATGAAGGGCAAGGCGGTCGAGCTGCAAGGGCGTCTGGAGCGGGTCAACCTGAGCATCGACGGCGACGAGCTGGACGAGATCCGCGACTTCATGCGCTGGCTGGCGGACGACCATTTCACCTTCCTCGGCTACGAAGAGTTCTCCGTGCAGGAACAGGCCGAGGGCGGGCGCATCGTCTATGACGAAAGCTCGCTGCTGGGTCTGTCGCGCAGCATGCGCACCGGGCTTTCCGAGGAGGAGCAATCGCTCACCGGCCAATCGGTCAGCTACCTGCGTGAGCCGCTGCTGCTGTCGTTCGCCAAGGCGGCCATGCCCAGTCGCGTGCACCGTCCGGCTTACCCTGACTTCGTCTCGGTGCGTGAATTCGATGACGAGGGGCGGGTGGTTCGCGAATGCCGCTTCCTCGGCCTGTTCACCTCGTCGGTCTACACCCAGAGCGTGCGACGCATCCCGTTCATCCGCAGCAAGGTCGAGACGGTCGTGCAGCGCGCCAATTTCGGCAGCTCTGCGCATCTGGCCAAGGAGCTGGTGCAGGTTCTCGAGGTGCTGCCGCGTGACGAGCTGTTCCAGGCGCCGATCGACGAGCTGTTCGAAAACGCCATCGCCATCGTGCAGATCCAGGAACGCAATCGGCTGCGGCTGTTCCTGCGTTTCGACCCCTATCGGCGTTTCTGCTACTGCCTGGTGTACGTACCGCGTGACAGTTACTCCACCGAGACACGGCTGAAAATCCAGCAGGTGCTGCAGGAGCGGCTCGAAGCCAGCGACTGCGAGTTCTCCACCTATTTCTCCGAATCGGTGCTGACGCGCGTGCAGTTCATCCTGCGTCTGGACCCCAGCCGCGCGCTGCAGGTGGATACGGTGCGTCTGGAGCAGGAAGTGCTGCAGGCCTGCCGTACCTGGCGGGACGATTACCAGAGCCTGGTGGTCGAGCGCTTCGGCGAGGCCAGGGGCACCCATCTGCTCAGCGAGTTTCCGAAAGGTTTCCCGGCCGGCTACCGCGAGCGCTTCTCGCCGCAATCGGCCACCGTCGACATGCAGCATGTGCTCGACCTCAGCGAGGAACGCCCGCTGGTGATGAGCTTCTATCAGCCGATCACGGCTGAAGAGAACCGCCTGCACTGCAAGCTCTACCACCTGAATACACCGCTGCCGCTGTCGGACATCCTGCCGATCATGGAGAACCTGGGGCTGCGGGTGCTCGGCGAGTTTCCGTTCCGGTTGCGTGACCGCAGCGGCCGCGAGTACTGGATACACGACTTCGCCTTCACTTATGCCGAAGGTCTGGAAATCGACCTGCTGGAGATCAACGAGGCGCTGCAGGATGCGTTCATCCATATCTACGGCGGCTTTGCCGAGAACGATGGATTCAACCGTCTGGTGCTGACCGCCGGGTTGGCCTGGCGGGAAGTGGCGCTGCTGCGCGCCTATGCGCGCTATCTCAAGCAGATTCGCATGGGCTTCGACCTTGGCTATATTGCCAGCGCGCTGCTCAACCACACGGATATCGCCCGCGAGCTGGTGCGGCTGTTCAAGATGCGCTTCTACCTGGCGCGCAAGCTCGGTGACGAGGATCTGGCAGACAAGCAGCAACGGCTGGAACAGGCGATTCTCACAGCGCTTGATGAGGTGGCGGTACTCAACGAGGACCGGATTCTGCGGCGCTATCTGGCGCTGATTCAGGCCACCCTGCGAACCAACTTCTATCAGCCGGATGCCAACGGCAAACCCAAGTCGTATTTCAGCTTCAAGCTCGATCCGCGCTCGATTCCGGAGATGCCGCGCCCGGCACCGATGTACGAGATCTTCGTCTATTCGCCACGGGTCGAGGGCGTGCACCTGCGCGGCGGCAAGGTGGCGCGTGGCGGGTTGCGCTGGTCCGACCGTGAAGAGGACTACCGCACCGAAGTGCTCGGCCTGGTCAAGGCGCAGCAGGTGAAGAATGCGGTGATCGTTCCCGGCGGCGCGAAAGGCGGTTTCGTGCCGCGTCGTCTGCCTACCAGTGGCACGCGGGATGATATTCAGGCCGAAGCGATCGCCTGCTATCGCATTTTCATCAGTGGCCTGCTCGACATCACCGATAACCTGCATGAAGGTCAGGTCGTTCCTCCCGCCAATGTACTGCGCTATGACGGTGACGATCCCTATCTGGTGGTCGCTGCGGACAAGGGCACCGCGAGCTTTTCGGACATCGCCAACGGCATCGCCGCCGAATACGACTTCTGGCTCGGCGACGCCTTTGCCTCGGGCGGCTCGGCAGGCTACGACCACAAGAAGATGGGCATCACCGCGCGCGGCGCCTGGGTTTCGGTGCAGCGGCACTTCCGTGAGCGCGGCATCAACGTGCAGACCGACGTGATCAGCGTCATCGGTATCGGCGACATGGCTGGCGATGTGTTCGGCAACGGTCTGCTGATGTCCGAAACCCTGCAGCTGGTGGCCGCGTTCAACCATCTGCATATTTTCATCGACCCCAATCCCGATCCTGCGCGCAGTTTCATCGAGCGCAAGCGCCTGTTCGACCTGCCGCGCTCGTCATGGACCGATTACGACGTGTCGCTGATCTCGGAAGGCGGTGGCATCTTCCCGCGTTCGGCCAAGCGAGTCGCGATCACGCCACAGATGAAAGAGCGCTTCGCCATCGAGGCGGATCAGCTGACTCCAGCCGAGTTGATCCACGCGCTGCTCAAGGCACCGGTGGACCTGCTATGGAATGGCGGTATCGGTACCTATGTGAAGAGCGGCGGCGAAAGCCACGCCGAAGTCGGCGACAAGGCCAACGATGCGGTGCGGGTCAATGGTGCCGATCTGCGCGCCAAAGTGGTGGGCGAGGGCGGCAACCTCGGCATGACCCAGCTGGGACGCGTCGAGTACGCGCTGCATGGCGGATCGAGCAATACCGACTTCATCGACAATGCCGGCGGCGTCGATTGCTCGGATCATGAAGTGAACATCAAGATCCTGCTCAATGAGGTGGTCAGCGCCGGTGACATGACCGCCAAGCAGCGCGATCAACTGCTGTTCGAAATGACCGACGCGGTGGCCGAGCTGGTGCTGCAGAACAACTACAAGCAGACCCAGGCGCTGTCCCAGGCGCAGCATCGCTCGCGGGAGCGGGCCGCCGAGTATGTTCGGTTGATCAATGCGCTGGAGGCGGCGGGGCAGCTCGACCGCGCGCTCGAGTTCCTGCCCAGCGATGACGCCCTGACCGAGCGCGCCAGCATCGGCAAGGGGCTGACCCGGCCGGAGCTGTCGGTTCTGATTTCCTACAGCAAGATCGAACTGAAGAAAGCGCTGCTGGATTCGCGCGTGCCGGACGACGACTACCTCGCCCGCGAAATGGAAAGTGCCTTCCCGCAGCAACTGAGCGAGCGTTTCCACGATGCCATGCTGCAACATCGCCTCAAGCGCGAAATCGTTGCTACCCAGATTGCCAACGATCTGGTTAACAACATGGGCATCACTTTCGTTCAGCGCCTGAACGAGGCGACGGGCATGAGTGCGGCGAATGTCGCCGGAGCCTACGTGATCGTGCGCGACATCTTCCATCTGCCTCACTGGTTCCGGCAGATCGAGGCGCTGGATCACAAGGTACCGGCGGAGCTGCAGTTGGCCTTGATGGATGAGCTGATGCGCCTGGGCCGCCGCGCGACGCGCTGGTTCCTGCGCAATCGTCGTAGCGAGCTGGATGCCGCACGCGACGTCGCTCATTTTGGTCCACGCGTAGCGGCCCTGGGGCTGAAGCTCGATGAACTGCTGCAAGGCTCGACGCGTGACCGCTGGCAGGAGCGCTATAAGCGTTACACCGAAGCCGGGGTGCCGGAGCTGCTGGCGCGCATGGTGGCCGGTACCAGCCATCTGTACACGCTGTTGCCGATTCTGGAGGCCGCTGACGAAACTGGCCAGGTGCCTGCGCAGGTGGCGGCAACCTACTTCGCCGTCGGTGGTGCGCTGGAGCTTCCCTGGTATCTGCATCTGCTCACCAACCTGCCGGTTGCCAACAACTGGCAGGCCCTGGCGCGTGAAAGCTTCCGCGACGACCTCGACTCACAGCAGCGCAGCATTACGGTATCGGTGCTGCAGATGGAGAACGGTCCGGAGGCGATCAGCGAGCGGGTCGACGCCTGGTTGTCTCAACGACCAGTGTTAATGGAGCGCTGGCGCTCGATGCTGGCCGAGCTGCGCGGCGCCAGCGGCACCGACTACGCCATCTATGCAGTCGCCAGCCGCGAGCTGCAGGGGCTGGCGCAGTCGGTAGGGCATGGCTGACGAGGTCTTGCGGCTTCCTCCGTGGACGATCCGTCCGCGGGAGAGGCCGCGCCATTAATGCGGCGCAACTGAAAAACGCACTGCCCTCGGGCGGTGCGTTTTTTTTTGCGGATGGGTGTTTGCTGCGCAGGGAGTCCGTGGCGGTAAACGCTCAGTCCTGCGCAGGCAGTCCGACCTTGAATCGAGTGATCTGCGGCAGATCGCGCAGGTAGCGGATCAGGTCAGGTGCGCCTGCCAGCTTCAGCCCCTCGCCAATGGCATTGGCTGTGGGGTCACGCTTCTCCAGCAACAGCAACTCGGAATTGCTGGCATCGCGCAGTAGTGTCAAGCGGGCATAGGGAACCTGGCTGTCGAGCAGCATGGCCATGAATTCACGATCGCTCCAGGCCTGAGCAGGCATCGTCACGGCGTGGTAGTCAGCGTCCAGCGCGTGAACACCGGAGCGGTCGAGGCGGTAATCGGTGACCTCCGCCGGCAGCATGACTTCCAGGCCGCGCAAGCGCGCGTAGGCCACGGCGCAGGCAAAGGCTTCCAGATGGTGTTCGCCGGCCCAATAAAGCCGCTCCCCGAGCCAGCTGGCCTGGCGAACATCGATCGCTGCCCCCTTGTCGAAGCCGGGCAAGGCGGTACCGAGTGCTCGAAGAAAATCCTTGTAGCTGATGATTCGTACCTGCCGACAACCCGCCGTGCTGGAAAAGGCTTCGAAGGTCGGGTAACTCGGTTCATTTTTGCGCTGCCCGCCGAAGCCGTCGATCTGCCGCAGGTCGAGCCGTGACCGGGTGCAATCCTTGCTGATCAAACGGGTCAGCGCAGCATGCGCACGGGCCTTGTCTTCCTGCACCGGACCGGAGAGCGCACCACGTGGCAGCTCCAGCAAGCGTTGCAGGCAGGGGCCATCGTTCCAGAAAATGCTGGGCTCAGGCTCGGGTAGGCGGGAAAAGGGCAGCTGCAGGCTGCTGGCGCGATCCTGAATGGGAAGCGAAGCCTTGGAGCGCAGCCCGAGGCGTTGCGCAAGTCGTGCGATTTGAGAAGTCAGTGAAGGCATTGGCTCGGGCAGGCTCATCATGATGCTTGAGCTCTCAGGGCTACGGCCGAAGTGTGGCAGACCTGTGTCATTTGCGCACGGGCTTTGCGCCACCCGTAGCGCTGGCCTGCGTCACAGCCTTGGGCAAAGATCGCTTGTCGATGTGGCAATATCGCTGAATAGATCACTGAGGAGCCTCCATGCCAAATCTGGTACTGGATATCGCGCTTTCCGCCGAACGAATGAAGGCGGTCTACCAGGGCCACGCGAATCGAGTCCTGATTCGAAGTCGCGACGGCACGCGAGTCAGCTTGCCGGCGCATCATCTGCGCCCGTTTCTGACCCACGAAGGGATATATGGTTCCTTCGAGCTCGAATTCGCTGAGCAGGGACAATTGCTGCGTTTGCGGCGTCTGCAATGAACCCGTCGGTCGGTGCGCTCGACCGGCCTATTTCCTCACTGGCGGCAGCGGCTGAAGCCCTCTCGGGCTGCTATACTCCGCGTCCACATTTACCGAGACCTTAGGCTGCGTATGTATAACCTGGCCCGCCAGCTATTGTTCAAGTTATCTCCGGAAACTTCCCATGAACTTTCCCTCGAGCTGATTGGCGCCGGTGGCCGTCTCGGGCTCAATGCAATGCTCGGCAAAGCGCCAGCAAGTCTTCCTGTTCAGGTGATGGGGCTCGATTTCCCCAATCCGGTCGGCCTGGCAGCAGGGCTGGACAAGAACGGCGAAGCCATTCGCGGAATGTCGCAGCTGGGCTTCGGTTTCATCGAAGTGGGAACCGTGACGCCGCGCCCGCAGCCAGGCAACCCCAAGCCACGGATATTCCGCCTGCCCGAGGCCGAGGCGATCATCAATCGCATGGGTTTCAATAACCATGGTGTAGATGCGCTGCTGGCTCGGGTAGAGGCCGCCAGGTTCAAGGGCGTCCTCGGTATCAACATCGGCAAGAATTTCGATACCCCTGTCGAGCGCGCCGAGGAGGACTACCTGCTCTGCCTGGACAAGGTCTATCACCATGCAAGCTACGTCACCGTCAATGTCAGTTCGCCGAACACGCCTGGCTTGCGCAGCCTGCAGTTCGGCGACTCGCTCAAGCATTTGCTCGATGCGTTGCGACTGCGCCGTGAGGATCTGGAGATCATGCATGGCAAGCGCGTGCCGCTTGCGATCAAGATCGCTCCGGACATGACCGACGAAGAAACCGCTCTGGTGGGCGAGGCGGTATTCCAGGCCGGGATGGACGCGATCATCGCCACCAACACTACCCTTGGCCGAGAAGGCGTTGCCGGCTTGGCTCATGCTGACGAAGCTGGTGGCCTGTCTGGTGCGCCCGTTCGGGAGAAGAGCACGCACACGGTCAGGGTGCTGGCACAGACGCTAGGCGGACGGCTGCCGATCATTGCCGTGGGCGGCATCACCGAGGGCAGGCACGCGGCAGAGAAGATCGAGGCGGGTGCCAGCCTGGTTCAGTTGTATTCAGGTTTCATCTACAAGGGACCGGCATTGATCCGCGAGGCGGTGGATGCCATCGCGGCGCTGCGTTCAAAAGCGCATTGATGATTGCCCGGAAGGGGCTCCTGTTGGGAGCCCCTGGGCTTCTCGCCCGCCGCCCGGGTGGGGCGCGCTATATCAAGTCGGGTGGATCGGTGAATTAGCCGACCGCGTGAAGTTCGTTGAGTCTATGCAGACCGGCCGTGCCGGTCAGACCATCCCAGTTGTCGCCGCGACCCTCCCGCCAGCCGTTAATCCAGGCTTGGCGAACATTGGGATGGGAAAAAGGACAGAGGTCGCGAGATTTGCCATGTATGCCGTGCTGATAACCGCGTAGAAATGCTCGTTCCATCGGATCACGCTTGAGTCTTCTCATTGGGTATTGCCCTCAGTGGTTGACTGGTGTTCCTGTGGCCTCATGGCGAGACCGGGCAGATTGACTGCCAATGAAGCGCGCTGCCGGCGTGGCGCGCTTCGCCGGCACCATTGCGATGTCGGCCTGAGGTGAGTTCTAACGCAATGCTGAAGACGCTGGAATGATCGTTTTGTCATAAGTAGGTAACGAATCTATGGTTCTACCCATAAGCCTGAAAGGGCAAGGGATGCGAAGTGCACTGCTTGGCCACTTCTGCATGATTGCAACCATGATGTTTGTAACCTCTTTCTAATTTTCTTTGCTGGGCCTGTTCCGACGAAAGGGTCGCGACGGTCCGAAGCACCTTTTGTGGAAACTCCATGACCGACCGCCATGAACTGATCCTGACCTGTCCCAAGGGACTCGAAGGCCTGCTGCTCGAGGAAGCCACCGCGCTTGGACTGGAGGAGGGTCGCGAGCAGACATCCGCGATTCGCGGCTTCGGTACGCTGGAGGTGGCCTACCGGCTCTGCCTATGGTCGCGCCTGGCCAATCGCGTGCTGCTGGTGATCAGCCGTTTTCCCACTGTAGACGCCGAGACGCTTTACCAAGGGGTTCACGCCGTCGACTGGGCTGACCATCTGCAGCCTGCCGGCAGCCTGGCAGTGGAGTTCAGTGGTCGTGGCTCGGGCATCGACAACACCCATTTCGGTGCGCTCAAGGTCAAGGACGCCATTGTGGATCGGCTGCGAACCGCATCTGGCGAGAGACCCAGCATCGACAAGCTCGATCCTGATCTGCGCGTGCATCTGCGCCTCGACAAGGGGCAAGCGGTGCTTTCGCTCGACCTCTCCGGGCACAGCCTGCACCAGCGTGGCTATCGACTGCAGCAGGGTGCAGCGCCGCTCAAGGAAAACCTTGCTGCCGCGATCCTGATGCGTGCCGGCTGGCCACGTATCGCCGCTGCTGGTGGCGCGTTGACAGATCCCATGTGCGGCGTCGGCACCTTTCTTGTCGAAGGGGCGATGATGGCGGCGGACATCGCGCCGAACCTCAAGCGCGAGCGTTGGGGTTTCAGTGCCTGGCTGGGGCACATACCCGCGCTGTGGTCGCGACTGCATGCCGAAGCTCAGGCACGGGCAGAGGTTGGCTTGGCCAAGCCGCCCTTATGGATTCGCGGCTATGAGGCCGATCCGCGGCTGATCCAGCCGGGACGCAACAACATCGAACGCGCTGGGCTGGCCGGCTGGATCAAGGTCTACCAGGGTGATGTCGGCGACTTCGAGCCGCGCCCGGACCAGAATCAGAAGGGCTTGGTGATCTGCAATCCGCCCTATGGTGAGCGCCTCGGCGACGAGGCGAGCCTTCTCTATCTCTACCAGAACCTCGGCGAACGCCTGCGCCAGGCCTGCCTGGGCTGGGAAGCCGCGGTATTCACCGCCGCGCCGGATCTCGGCAAGCGCATGGGCATCCGCAGTCACAAGCAGTACGCGTTCTGGAACGGTGCGCTGCCGTGCAAGCTGCTGCTGATCAAGGTCGAGCTGGATCAGTTCGTGACAGGTCAGCGCGGCGCCGGCCATGAGGAACATTCACAGCAGCAGGCGCCGGTCGAGCAGGCACGCCTCAGCGAAGGCGGGCAGATGTTCGCCAATCGCCTACAGAAGAATCTGCGTCAGCTCGGCAAATGGGCGCGTCGTGAGGGTATCGAATGCTACCGGCTATACGACGCGGACATGCCTGAGTACGCCCTGGCGATCGATCTGTACGGTGACTGGGTGCACGTGCAGGAGTATGCGCCGCCGCGCTCCATCGATCCGGAGAAGGCCCAGGTGCGCCTGCTCGATGCATTGGCTGCCATACCGCAAGCACTGGGCATTCCACGCGAGAAGGTGGTGGTAAAGCGCCGCGAGCGCCAGACGGGAACGCGCCAGTATGAGCGTCAGGCCAGTCAGGGCGAGTTTCTCGAAGTGACCGAGGGCGGCGTCAAGCTGCTGGTGAATCTCACCGATTATCTGGATACCGGCCTGTTCCTCGATCATCGCCCATTGCGCCTGCGCATTCAGCGTGAAGCGGCCGGCAAGCGTTTCCTCAACCTGTTCTGCTATACCGCAACCGCCACGGTTCATGCAGCCAAGGGCGGTGCGCGCAGCACCACCAGCGTCGACCTGTCGAAAACCTATCTGGACTGGGCGCGTCGCAATCTCTCGTTGAATGGCCTTTCGGATCGCCAGCGCCTGGAACAGGGCGACGTGATGGCCTGGCTGGAAGAGGACCGTGGTGAGTACGACCTGATCTTCATCGACCCACCGACGTTCTCCAATTCCAAGCGCATGGAAGGCGTGTTCGACGTACAGCGGGACCACCAGGCGCTGCTCGATCTGGCGATGGCTCGATTGGCGACGGGCGGAGCGCTGTATTTCTCCAACAACTTCCGCAAATTCGTGCTGGATGCCAGCCTGAGCGACCGCTATGCCGTAGAGGAAATCAGCAGCGCAACGCTGGACGAGGATTTCCGTCGTAACCCCCGGATCCACCGCGCCTGGAAATTTCAGGCGCGGTGATCATCCGGTGATATAGGCGGGCCGTTCGGCCTGCCTGAGTCACCATCAGCGTTGTGCGGTGTTCTGGTTGCGCTGACCGTAGAGGCTGACCAGCACCTGATCGAGAATCGAGGCTGCGCCCCATGGGCGGGGATGGTTCAGGATCGCCACGACTGCCCAGACATTGCCGTCGCCGTCACGGCTGTAACCTGCGATGGCGCGCACGGTGTTCAGGGTTCCCGTCTTGAGGTGCGCCTTGCCGGCGACAGGTGTATTGCGCAGGCGCTTGCGCATGGTGCCGTCCACGGCGGCCAATGGCATCGACGAAATGAACTCGGCCGAGTAAGGGCTGCGCCAGGCGGCCTGCAGCAAGCTCCCCAGCTCGCGTGCGCTGACGCGTTCGGCGCGGGAAAGCCCGGAGCCGTTCTCGATCACCAGATGCGGCGAGATGAGCCCCTTCTTGGCCAGCCACTGGCGGATGACCCGCTGTGCCGCTTTGGCGTCATCGGCATCCGCTTCGTTACGGAATTCGGCGCCGAGGCTCAGAAACAGCTGCTTGGCCATGGTGTTGTTGCTGTACTTGTTGATGTCTCGAATGATCTCGGTGAGATCCGGCGAATAGGCCCTCGCCAACAGTCTTGCTTTGTCAGGCACCTGGGCCACACGGTCGATGCCGAGAATGCTGCCGCCGAGCTCGGCCCAGATAGCACGCACCGCGCCGGCGGCATAGCGCTGGTGATCGAGCAGTGAAAGGTAGCTCTGTGCGCTGCAGCCGTCGGCGAGTTTGCCGGTGACCACGACGGTCACGCCATCCCCATCCGCAACTGGGTTGTAGAGCACGTCCGGCCAGCCCGGGCATTTGCCTGCGGGCAGCGCTTTGACCCGGTTGTCTATTCGAATGCTGGCGATCGGCGGCTCGACTGCGATATTCACCTTTCCGCCATCGTTGCGGACGATGAAGCGCAGCGCCTTGAGGTTGACCAGTAGTGAGTCGGGACCAACCAGAAAGGGCTTGTTCTTGTCATTGCCGTCGTCATCGAAGACGGGCAGGTCGGGCTGGACGAAATGGCTGCGATCGAGCACCAGGTCGCCAGTGACCTTGGTGACTCCGTTGGCACGCAAATCTCGCAGCAGCAGCCAGAGCTTCTCCATGTTCAGTTTCGGGTCGCCGCCGCCCTTGAGGTAGAGATTGCCGTTGAGGGTGCCGTCCACCAGCGGGCCGTCGGCATAGAACTCGGTCTTCCACTGGTGGTTGGGGCCGAGCAGTTCGAGGGCGGCGTAGGTGGTAACCAGCTTCATGGTCGAGGCGGGGTTGACCGATACGTCGGCGTTGACGAACGTCGGCGCGGCGTCACCGGTCAGTGGCAGCATGACTACGGACAGTGCGTCGCTGCTGATCTTGTTGGCTTTCAGTGCCTGTTCGACGCGCGGTGGCAGTGTCTGGTTCACCCCGGCGGCCTGGGCTGGCAGGGTCAAGGGCAGGGCGAAGAAGGCTAAGGTTATGCCGCGGAGGATGGAGCTCATCGTACGAGCGCCTCTGGGCAAACACAGGGGGCTGCTGGCGGTTTGATTTGGCATGTGTTTCCCACTGCTCTTAGGGAACGAGTGCGGGCCATTATGCCCGTGCTGTAGAGGCGTCGTGCCTCTATCCGATAAGCGTAGCTGCGGTACACAGGTTACTGCAAAGACAGATGCGCACCAGGCTGCGATGAGCTCAACCGCTGCTGTCGGTCATCGCCTTGGCGCGGGGTTGCTGTTAGAGTGCGCGCCGTCATCAAGTAGAAAAAGGATCGCCCCCAAATGGCTACCAATCGTTCGCGTCGCCTGCGTAAGAAACTCTGTGTCGATGAGTTCCAGGAGCTCGGCTTCGAGGTCAATCTCACCTACCGCGAAGGTATCGAAAGCAAGGCTGTGGACGACTTCCTCGAAGCGTTTATCAGCGAAGCGATGGAAGCCAACGAACTCGGCTATATCGGTGGTGAAGACTACGGTTTTGTCTGCCTTGGCCGCCGTGGCTCGGTCAGCGAAGAGCAGCGTGCAAAGGTCGACGCCTGGTTGAAAGGCCGCAGCGAGCTGGCTGAGTACAGTGTCAGCCCGCTGATGGACGTGTGGTATCCGGAAAACCCGATCAGGGCTGAGAAGTAGTCTCTTCGTCTGATCGTTGCGATGCTGCCCGCTGGGCCTTCCTGCGCGAACGCTTGGCCAGCAGCATCTGCAACACGTGCATCAGTGTTGCGATGAATAGCGCCACACCTACGCCAATGGCAGCGTTGATGAGCCGTATCTGCGGCAGGTTCCAGTCCTGGGCCAGCGTCTCTGCCAGCAGCAGGAACAGCAGCGTGGTCTGCAGGACGAATAGCCCATAGTGATTCGCCTGAAACGCTCTGCCCAGCACGATAAGCGGCAGCAGGATCATCACCATCAGTGGCGGGTCGGCCAGGCCGTGGCCAATGTAAATTAGTATGGCCGCAGCCGCCAATATTCCCAGGCTGGCCTGTAGCGCCCGCACCAGACTCCGCTCCAGATCCATCTGCAGCGTGGTGAATACCGCCAGCGTCAACCAGTAGCCTCTTGGCAGCTCAGCCATATTCACAATTACCCCACCCAATGCTCCGGCCAGGATGTAGGTCAGGGCGTGCACACGCCATTGCCGGATCGGCGTTCGGCGAGCGTGCCTGCGCAGCACCCGAAGGATGCTCATCAGCCGCGGCATATATGGCCACATGCGCAGCCCATGCATCCCCCGCAGGCCGAAGGCGAGCAAGGTCACCCAGAGCCCGCCGAGCGCGAAAAGAAAGGCTATGGCGTACGGGTTGTTGAAATCGCCAATGCCGTGCTGCCCTTGGCCGAGGCAGAGGCAGATCGCCAAACCGATACCGAGCTTTCCTGCTTCGCTGCCGTAGCGCTGCAGCCAGGCCAGCAGCAGGCCGTAGAAGGCGAACAGGCCGAGACTGATCAGTGGATGAGTCGCCGACCAGAAGCCCAGTCCGGCACTCCCGGCGCCCAGCGCGATGAGTAACAGCATGCGCAGCATGCCGAAGCGATGAAGTGGGTTGGCCTTGGCCGCCTGAAAGGCGCCGACCGTTGCCCAGAGGAAGCCGGGATGGCCGCTGAAAAGCCCCAGCAGCAACGGCAAGGCGCAACCAAAGCCGGCCACCATGGCAGCGCCCCAGGCGGGGCGCACGGGTTGCCAGTGGATGCTTTGCCGCAGCAGGCGCTTCATGTGGGTCAAACCGGGCTGGAGCGGCCGGTCATCTCGCCGGCCATCTCCGTGGCGTAGCTATCGGTCATGCCTGCGATGAAGTCGATCATGCGCAGGAACGACTGATAGAGCGGTAGCTCGGGCGAGGGCGCGCTGCGTCCGAGCAGGTCGAGGATCCGCTGATTCTTGAACGAGGGGGTGCCGCCGCGATGTTGTTCCAATGCTGCGCCGCAAAATGCATTGAGCAGTATTTCCAGCGTGGTGTAGGCGCCAATCTCGTGCAGGGTTTTGCGCTTGTCCTGAAAAATCTTCTCCCGCGCCATCGCCTTTGCCTGCAATACGCACTCTTTGGCCGGACCATGCATATGCTCGACCAGGTCTCCGTGCAACTCACCACGAAGCAGGTTGCTCTGCTGCTCGACAAAGGCATCAGCGGCGGCATTGGTCAGGTGCTCGATCGCCTTGCCGCGCAAAATGGCCAGTTTGCGCCGCCTTGAATCCCTCGGGCCCAGCTGACGATAGGTTTCGGGAATGTCATCGCCCACCAGAGCCAGTAACAGCGCTTCGACTTCCGAATATTCCAGCAGCTCCATCTCGAGGCCGTCTTCCAGGTCGATCAGGCCGTAACAGATATCGTCTGCTGCCTCCATGAGATAAACCAGAGGATGACGAGCCCAGCGTTGCTCAGCGACGTTGGGTAGGTTCAGCTTCTGTGCGATCTGCTCGAGCAGCGGCTGCTCATTCTGATAGCACCCGAACTTGTGCTTCTTGTACCCCAGCGCCTCTGCATGGCGTGAAGTCCAGGGGTACTTGAGATACGTGCCGAGGGTGGCGTAGGTCAGTCGCGTTCCACCGTCGAACTGGTGGTATTCGAGTTGCGTAAGCACCCGAAATCCCTGTGCGTTGCCTTCGAAGTTGAGAAAGTCCGCGCGTTGCGCGTCGCTCATATCGTCGAGCCATCCGCGCCCTGCGGCCTGCTGGAACCAGCAGCGGATAGCATCCTCGCCGGAGTGGCCAAAGGGCGGATTGCCAATGTCGTGGGCCAAGCAGGCTGACTGGACGATCATGCCAAGGTCGGCCGGGCTGCACCATTCGGGTAGGTCATCGCGCAACACTTCACCGACACGCATACCGAGTGAGCGGCCTACGCAGCTCACCTCCAGCGAGTGGGTGAGGCGGGTATGGATGTGATCGTTGCTGGAAACTGGATGAACCTGAGTCTTGCGCCCGAGCCGGCGAAAGGCGCCCGAAAAAATGATCCGATCATGATCCTTGTGAAAAGGGCTGCGGCCCAACTCGTCGCTACTGTGGGCGGATTTTCCGAGTCGTTCGCGGGTAAGCAGTGTGTGCCAGTCCAAGGACCATCTCCGTATTGCCATTAGCGGGCTGGTGCAAAGCTACCACAACTGCCGAATCGCTGATCGGTGCTGGCGTATTAGAAGGATAACCAGTTCAGAAGGCGTGGCGACCTACCCGCGGTTGGCCGAGGGTACAGTGTTGTTCAGACAGGGTAGGCAGCTGGGCTAGTGCAGCTTTTCCCGCAGCTTTTGCTGACCCTTGATTAGCGGATACAGCGTCAGCGCCACGCGAGCCAGCTTTCCCACTTTTCCCATCCTGCGTCCGAACAGCGCGAGTACGACTGTCGCGGCGATCATCATCGGTCCCTTGCCTGAACTGTGTTCGCTGGATGTTCGACGCGAACTTACGAAGCTCTTCATCTGCTGCAGTGGATGTGAAAGGGGCTGCGCGTGGTAGAGCATCTGTTGACGGTGCATTTCCATGCGCAGTCGCACCAGATCCTTGCGCATGCTCAGATCATTCGATGTGCTCAACGGTTGGCTCATGGCAGTAATCGCTCCCGGTTGCGCTCCAGTTCTTCAAGCGTGGCCTGGAACGGTGCGGCACATTGTTTGGCGAGCGAAGCGGCGCGGGTTACGCAGATGATCATCACCACCGCATAGATTGCGCATAGCGTGAGAATCGCCGCGATGGGGTGAGTCTCCCAAAAGGCGATAACGATCGCTGCGGAAAGCCCTACCAGAATCAGTAAGCCGAGAATCAGGCTGACACCGGCCAGGAGGAATAGCCGAAAGGTTCGGGCTTTCTCTTCCTGGACCTCTATGCCTACAAGTTCCAAGTGCCCCTGGAGCAGGCCGACGAATGCGCCGCCCAGCTTCTTAAGCGATGGTTTGGGGGCTTCGGTGCCGGGCTTCGCTTCCATTGCTGGCTCTCCCATCAGCGGCGTGAAATCAGACCGAGCAGAAAGCCGACCCCGGCAGCGATGCCGATCGATTGCCAGGGATGGGTGTGTATATATTCCTCGGTGCACTGGATAGCAGCCTGACTCTGCTCGCGCATCGAGCCTTCCCGCTCCTTGAGCATTTCACGAGCCTTGGCAATGTTTGCGTTGATCTTGCTGCGCAGCTCTTCGGTTTGGCCGCCTGCGGTTTCCTGAGTGTGCTTGAGCAGACGCTCAGTGTCGCCGATCAGAGTATGAAACTCTCCAATCAGTGCGTTCTGCGCAGCTTGCAGGTTGCGGCGATGGGCGGATGTATCGATCAGGGGGCGGGTGCTCCCAGCGGGACCTTCAGGAATCGGGGTGTTATCGCTGGTGCCGAAAGTGGACTCGGTAGACATGCGCAGCTCCTCTTGATTCTTCGGGGAAAAAGGCCCCGTTGCCTCAAGTTTCGAGCATTGCGCCTCGTTAAAGGTTCCCCGCTTCGTTAAACCGTGTAGACAGCTTTCAATCGCTTGGTTCTGGCAATTACGGCAAGGAACCAAAAAAAGAAAACCCGCCGAAGCGGGTTTTCCTGTCTACAGCAACGAGTGCAGTAGCCGCTATTTACATCAGCGGGATGGTGTAGCTAACGATCAGGCGGTTTTCGTCAACGTTGTTGCCGCGAGCAATATTGCCCCGGGCAGTTGCGTTACGCCATTTCACGTTCAGGTTCTTCAGCGCACCTTCCTGGAAGGTGTAGCCGATGTCCATGTCGCGTTCCCAGATCTTGCCTTCGGACTGACCTGCGCCACGCTCGACGTTGTCGCCGGTTACATAGCGAGTCATGAAGGTAAGGCCAGGAATGCCTACAGACGCGAAGTTGAAATCGTAACGTGCCTGCCAAGATTTCATGTCAGCGATAGCGAAATCATTGATCTGGACATAGTTGACGAGATACGGATCTGTAAATTCGCCGACATATGCAAAGCCAGTGTCGCCGCTCATCTTCTGATAGCCAAGGCCAAAGCTGTGGCCGCTAAGTGAGTAGGTGAGCATCGCGCCCAATGCGCGGTTATCGACGTTCGAGGAGCCGTCTTCAGAAGAGCGAGCATAGCGCAAATCGGTCTTGAGAGATTGCTTGTCGCCCAGCGGAAGTACATGCACCAGGTTGGTCGAGTGCTGCTTGTAGACCTCTTCCAGATTACTGTAATAGTAAGAAGCGGTGAGATCGTCGGTCAGCTTGTAGCTACCACCTGCGAAGATGAAATCATCCACATCGCTGGCGTCGATACCGGTTTCGCCTACAGCCGCAGCCTTGCCGCCGTAAGCCAGTGCTTCGTTGTTGGAAGAGTCGCGATGGTTGGCGCGGTTCAGATAGCCGCCATCCAGCGTCAGGCCCTGGATCTCTTTGGAAACGATCTGTGCGCCTTGGAATGTTTGCGGCAACAGACGAGAGTCGCTCGACGAGATTGCCATGTTCTTCGGCTGCAAGGTACCGACCTTCAGGACGGTCTCGGATACTTTGGCCTTAGCGGCCAAGCCGAGCGAAGAATAGTCATCTGCTGGCTTACCGGAGTCTAACGGCAGCAGGCCAGTGCCAGTACGTCCGCCGCCAGAGTCGAGCTTGACTCCCACTAGGCCGAGGGCGTCAACACCGAAGCCTACGGTACCTTCGGTATAGCCGGATTCGACACGAAGCAGAAAGCCCTGAGCCCATGCTTCCGCTTTGCTGTTCTCAGTATTGAGATTCTCGCGGAAATCACGGTTGAAATAGAAGTTACGCAGTTCCAGACCAGCCTTGGTGTCTTCGATGAAGGCGGCTTGGGCCATTGTTGGGATAGCCAGTGTTGCTCCCAGAGTGGCGAGGGCCACGCCCCGGGCGATGGGGGTCTTGAGCATTTCTTATTTCTCCTCGTTGGATGATGCTCTGAAGTCGCTCTTTACGGCGCCATGCAATAAAACATTACAGAGGTTTTTCAACCTTTAGACTTTAGTCGCCAAGTCCCGCAAGTCAACGTGCTAGACGGTCGCAGGCATATCGTGCAAGTGCGCGATATTCGCGTACGACCCGTAAAGTTGCACAAGACAACGGCCTGGCGGTTAAAGACTAAAGGGTGTGCCGGGCAATCTGCGTCGCCGCGGGTGGCAGCATCCTAGCGTTTTGCTCGGGCTGAGTCGAATGGCCATCGCATAATCGCCTGATGAGTGAGGCTGAATTCACATTTTTGTTGCTGGTGCGTCTGCCGACCGAAGTCATTTATCAATGGCGCGCCGAATAACGCTTGCTAGAATTCGAGCACATAACATTGCGAGAACGTCAGATGTTACCGGAATGCCAACTGTTCGGGACCTTGGGCTGCCATCTATGCGAGCAGGCCGAGGAAGTGCTCATGCCTTTGGTCGAATATGGGCTGCTGGTCGAGTTGATCGATATCGCTGAGCGCCCTGATTGGGTCGAAGATTACGGTTTGCGAATCCCGGTGCTTCGTCGCGTCGATACCGGTTCCGAATTGAACTGGCCGTTCGAGGCAGAGCAGGTGGTGAGTTTTCTTCAGGGTTCGACGTGATGTTGAACAAATTACAGGCATAAAAAAACCGGCATGTTTGCCGGTTTTTTGTTCAGCTAAGCAGCTAGCTGAACAGCGGGATATGGTCGGAGCGACTGGATTCGAACCAGCGACCTTCTCGTCCCGAACGAGACGCGCTACCAAGCTGCGCTACGCTCCGAAGATGGCGCGCATTCTACAGAAAAAGTTTTGCTGCACAAGGTGTTAGGAGGGGTTTTTTTGGGGGGCGACCAGCCTTTTGCGAGCTGCTAGCGGAACAATCGACCTTCGCGGCAGATAACCTAGGATCTATCTTGTGCGAAGGTCGACCTGGCTCAGAGTTCTCGTACGGTGCGAACCTGATCCTTGTTCACTTTGCCTGGCTTGCCATCGATTTGCTCATATTCGTAGAAGCCCGACTCGTCATCGAAATCGGGATGGTCCAGAGTTTGAATTTCACGACCATCGTTGAGCGTGATCACGCTGGGGTTCGCGCAGCCGGCAAGGACGGTAAAGCCCAGCGCGAGTAGCAGGGCGGGGATGATGCGTGGTTGCATGACGCTGTTCCTTCTGCGGGTTCGATACCCATGGGACGAAACCCACTAGGACGAAGTTCCCCTCGAGCCAGTGATCTTGAGCAGCTCCGGTGTATTCAGGTTGGCGAGACGGGGGTCGCCCCGGTGTACCTCAAGCGCACGGGCGCCAAGATGAAGAAGTGCACGCAAAGGGCTGCGTTCTCCAGATTGCCAGCAAGCGTCAACTTCGGACCTTCGGCCGGTGGGAATTATGCTGAACAGGGGCTCCCACTGGCCTTCGCAGCTCAGCATGACTGGCCTGTCTGGCTCTTCGAGCGCGGTCTGGTAGAGCGACTGCAGCAAGGGGCGATCAATCAACGGGGTGTCGCACGGCAGTACGAGCATCCAGGCGTTGCGAGCAGCTGCAAGACCGCTGCGTATTCCTGCAAGGGGCCCGGGGAATCCCTGCTCTTCATCGCTAATCAATTGATCGGCATAGGCCGAGTAGCGGGCTCGATTGCGGTTGCAGGACAGCAGGAGGTCGTCTGTCAATGGCTGAACGGTCTCATGCAACCATGCAATCAATGGGCGTCCCTGCCATTCGACCAGTCCTTTGTCCTGTCCTCCCATACGTTGCCCACGGCCACCCGCCAGAAGCAGGATGGAGCAGGAAGGCAGTAGCGGGTCGGGCATATCATCGCTCCAGAAAAGATTGCATATAGCGCTCGGGCTGGCGGTCGGGCAGCGTGCGTACGGGAGGTGTGGAGGCCAGGCGCTCGGGTTATTGGAATCTGTGTCGCGCTTCGGCGACCCAGGAGTGCTTTAGCTAAACCAACGAAAAATCCTGTTGTCTATCTCCTCCATCCACTTTCTCTGGAAGAGGGTGCCGCCTGCTCATTGGCTGAATACAAGGAGAACAATCAAATGCAGGAGAGAAACGTTTGGGTTGATTATGCCAAGGCGATCGGGATCATTCTTGTTGTCTACGGGCATGTCGCGCGAGGCGTGTTCAATGCCGGGTTGCCGATGGATGAGGCGCGATTCGTGCTGGTCGACAGCATCATTTACAGCTTTCACATGCCGCTGTTCTTCTTCCTGTCGGGTTTATTCTTCTTCGATTCGTTGCAGAAGCGGGGCCGGGGCGGGTTGATCATCAACAAGGTCGACACAATCGTCTATCCCTTTATTGTCTGGTCTTTACTACAAGGTCTGTTCGAAGTCGTCCTGTCGAATTACACGAACGGTCAGGTCACCTTGGTTGAGGTGCTCTCGTTGCTCTGGATGCCGCGAGCGCAGTTCTGGTTCCTGTACGCTCTGTTTCTGGTGTTCGTGGTTTGTGCGTTTCTTTATGCGCGGGCAGATCGGCGCTATTTCTTGCCATTCGTGGTCCTGTTTGGCTTGCTGTATGTCTTCCAGCAGGATCTGACGGTAAACAACATGACCCGCTTTATCCTGGGCAACACCGTCTTCTTCACACTGGGCGTCTGGTTCAACGAGGTCAAGGCGTTCTTCCTTGCGCGTTATACACAGCTGACATTATTTTTCGGTGCGCTGTTCATCCTGGGGCAGTACCTGTTTCATGTGACCTACGGTCTGAACTATGCCGATGGCGGCATGGCGGTACTCGCGCTTGCAACCATATCCATCTTTTTCATGATCGCGTTGTCTATGTGGCTAGGTCAGTTTCGCGTGGATTGGTTTCTGTTCATCGGCGCTTCGTCGATGACGATCTACCTGATGCATATTCTGGCCGGTAGCGGGGTGCGGGTAGTACTCAGCAAATTCCTCGGTATTGATTCAATCACAGCGCATCTGATTATCGGAACGCTGATCGGTACGGCGGCTCCGTTGTTGGCGCAGGTCGTGATCAATCGCTACAAACTGTACTTCTTGCTCACCCCGCCCAAGCAGATTTCGGCATCTCAGTTCCATATGCGCAAGGCTGTTGCCCACTAGCGCTGCCTTGTCATGCACCGACGCAGATGCCGCTCAGCAGGCCATGCTTGCTGAGCGGCATCGCGCATGCGGTATTAGCCGCAGCCGATGCGCTCTATGGTCATATCCTTGTCGGTATAGATATTCAGTCTCTGCGAGTTGTATTCCAGCGTGACGATATCGTCTGGCCGCAGGACCCGCGCGGTGATTGCCCCGGATTGCTCCCTTGCTCGTTCAAGTATTTCTGGCGTGACGGTTTGGCCGGTCAAGCTTGCCACGGCATCGGCGTTGCACTGTCCGACTAACTCAGTCGGGCTGCTGTTTGACGGTGCTGTAGAAGTCGTTTGACAGCCTGTCAGTACAAATGCGGCCGAGGCTATGGCAATTGGTAGAGCTCGTTTGATGCGCTGCACAGCGTCTCCTTTTTCGTCTGGTTTGTCGGAGCGCAACTACTATCAAAGATATGGGCATGCCGATAGGCCTCCATGCCAGTTGGAAAAAACAGCTGTGGATGGGAACCGAAGCGGCGTTGACTCGTCTTAATGGCTGATGGCGCTTTGCAATCCCCTGGCTGTAAGAAAAATAAGGAGTTCCGCTATGTTCAATTCCCCCCTACTCAAGCGTGTCGCTACGGTGCTGGCTGCTCTGCACTTGCTTCTGGTAGCTCAAGTTCCGTTGGCGCAAGCTGCGATGATCGGCACGCCTGAGGTTGTTGCTGAACATCAGCAGCAGGTCGATCGGCAACAGTTGCTGACGATGCTGGATGATCAGGATGTGCAAAAGAAGCTGGAAGCGATGGGCGTCGAACGTGATCAGGTTGAAAAGCGCATCAACGGCCTGACGGCAGCGGAACTGGCCCAGTTCAATCAGCAACTTGATCAGGCCCCCGCAGGGGCAGGCGTTGTCGGCGTGATCGTGCTGTTCCTGGTGATCTTCATCATCACGGACATGCTATGTGCCACTAATATTTTCAACTTCGTCAACTGCATCAATCGTTGAGCCAGCGGCTACTCATACTGCTCCTGATCGGTCTGCTCGGGGGCTGTGCGCGAACGACGGTTACGCTTGTCGATCATGCTCAGCTCCCGACAAGAGCCGAGTTGGTGGACGTTCCGTTCTACCCGCAGGAAGACTACCAATGCGGACCCGCTGCATTGGCAACGATGCTCGTGCAGCGTGACATCGAAGTAACGCCGGAAGCGCTTGTAGAGCAGGTCTACATTCCCAAGCGCAAAGGCAGCTTGCAGGTGGAGATGGTTGCTGCCGCCCGTTCTGCTGGGCTTCTTGTATATCCGCTGCAGCCTAGTCTCAGTGATCTTCTTGCCGAAGTCGCTGCGGGCAACCCGGTTCTGGTTCTACAGAACCTCGCTTTTGATCGTTGGCCTCAATGGCATTTTGCCGTGGTGGTGGGCTATGACCTTGCAGATCAGGAAATTGTGCTTAGGTCTGGCACTACCAAGCGTTTGGTAGTGAGTTTTCACGAGTTCGAGCGCTCGTGGCGCAAGGCGGAGCGCTGGGCCGTGCTTACTTTGCAGCCACAGCGGATACCACAAACTGCGCAAGAAACTGTCTGGCTGCGCAGTGCCAGCGATCTGGAAGAGGTTGGGCAATTGCGCGCGGCTCGGGTGGCGTACGAAGCCGGCGCGAAGCGCTGGAACTCGGCGCTCACGCAGTTTGCTTTGGCGAACAGTCAGTATGCGGCTGGAGAAAAGGCTGCGGCTGAGGAATCGTTACGGCTCAGTGTTCGTCTCGACCCGGGCTTCGCCATTGGCTGGTTCAATCTATCGCAGGTAATGGCTGAGAAGGGTTGTGACGTGGGTGCTCGCCAAGCACAGGCCTGTGCCGTGCGAATGGATCCGGATGATGATCGGCTCAGGGCGTCGCTGCCAGCCCTGGACGGCAAGCGAGCGGCGCAATGCTTGCCGAGCCCGCCATGCGTGTCCAGGTGATTTCCGTCAGAAGCCAAGCCTGTCGCGCAGGTTGTAGTACATCGCCCCGAGAGCGCTGAGCGGTACCTGAAAACGCTGTCCTCCAGGGAAAGGGTAGTGAGGCAGGCTGGCGAGCGCATCAAAGCGCTCTGCCTGGCCGCTCAGGGCCTCGGCGATCACCTTTCCAGCAACATGTGTATAGGTGACGCCATGGCCGCTACAGCCCTGCGAGTAGTAGATGTTGCTGCCCAGCCGCCCCACCTGGGGCAGCCGTGAAAGCGTCAGCAGGAAATTGCCTGTCCAGGCAAAGTCGATCTTCACTTTTTCCAGCTGCGGAAAGGTCTTCAGCATCTTGGGTCGTATGATCGATTCGATGTCGGCGGGATCACGTGCGCCATACACTACGCCGCCCCCGTAGATGAGCCGTTTATCCGCTGAGAGCCGGTAGTAATCAAGCAGATAATTGCAGTCTTCTACGCAATAGTCCTGAGGCAGAAGGCTGTACGCGAGTTCATCATCAAGTGGCTCCGTCGCGACCACTTGTGTGCCGCAAGGCATGGATTTGGCGGCGAGCTCGGGAATCAAATTGCCAAGATAGGCGTTGCCTGCTACCACGACGAAGCTTGCGCGCACGGCCCCCTTTGGAGTGTGCACCAGCGGTGCGTCGCCATATTCGATGCGAAGCGCGGGGGATTGCTCGAAGATGCTGCCTCCCAGTGATTCAACAGCTTCTGCTTCTCCGAGTGCCAGATTGAGAGGGTGAATATGGCCGCCGTGCTTGTCGAGCATACCTCCCGCATAGCTCTCGCTAGCGACCACTCGCTGTATGCCTTGTTTATCCAGTAGCTCGAGGTGCGGGTAGCCATATCTTTCCCACAAGGCCTTCTGTGCTTCGAGGTGGTGCATCTGCTTCTGATTGAAGGCGGCAAATACGCCGCCGTCTTTCAGGTCGCACTGAATGCCATAGCGTGCTACACGTTCACGGATAATTCGTCCGCCTTCGAATGCCATATCCCCAATCAGCTTCGCTGCCGAGGCGCTCGCGCTGCGCTCGATGCTGTCAAGGTCTCGGCTGTAGCTGTTGACGATCTGCCCGCCATTGCGGCCAGAGGCGCCGAAGCCGACCCTGGCTGCTTCCAATATGATTACGCTGAAACCCTTTTCAAGAAGAAACAGGGCCGTCGACAGGCCTGTGTATCCGGCGCCGATCACGCACACGTCGGCCTGCTTGTTTTCCTGAAGTTCTTGTCGAACACCTGTCGCGTTGGCCGTCGCTGCGTAGTAGGAAGCGGGATAATTGTTGTGCGGCATCTTGGATTCTCTGTTCTGAATTTTTTACGCATCCTAGCGCTTGACCCTGTAGCTCGCCAGCGTCGCAACATTGCAAGCAGGAATTTTCAAAATTTCCAGATATCAGTGAGTTAGAAGAAAAAACTGCTTGACTCTTTTTTTCTTGGCTTTAGAATGCGCCCCCATCGAAGGCACATAGCTCAGTTGGTTAGAGCACCACCTTGACATGGTGGGGGTCGTTGGTTCGAATCCAATTGTGCCTACCAATTTCGAATAAAAGGGTCGCTTGCGCGACCCTTTTTTTTGGCTTGCTTGTCAGAGGTCGGGGTTTCTGAAAGCATCGCCAGTCTTGTTTTCCTCCAGTGACTTCGGTTCGGTCGGGTGAGCCTCAGGCTCCTGCCATTGTGCGGCAGGTGTGCTCGCCGAATCGCTTTACTGGCTCATCCCAACCCATGTGGCCTTTGGTACGGGTCACCACTAGGAGAGGAGGCGCCATGCCCACCATTACTCTTCCCGATGGCAGTCAGCGTTCGTTCGATCATCCGGTTACTGTTGCCGAAGTGGCTCAGTCCATTGGTGCTGGCCTCGCCAAGGCGACCGTTGCCGGCAAGGTCGACGGCAAGCTGGTCGATGCTTGTGATCTGATTGAAAAAGATGCAGCGCTACAGATCATCACGCCGAAGGATGAGGAAGGGCTGGAGATCATTCGCCACTCCTGTGCGCACCTTATCGGGCATGCTGTGAAGCAGCTCTACCCGACCGCCCGCATGGTCATTGGGCCGGTCATTGATGAGGGCTTCTACTACGATATCGCCTACGAACGTCCTTTCACTCCCGATGACGTTGCTGCCATCGAGCAGCGTATGAAAGAGCTGATCGATCGCGACTACGACGTCATCAAGAAGGTGACGCCGCGAGCGGAGGTGATAGATGTATTTGCCTCGCGCGGCGAGGATTACAAGCTTCGTCTGGTCGAAGATATGCCCGACGAACAGGCGATGGGTTTGTATTACCACGAAGAGTACGTCGACATGTGCCGTGGTCCGCACGTGCCGAATACACGCTTTCTGAAGTCTTTCAAGCTCACCAAGCTGTCTGGTGCCTACTGGCGTGGGGATGCGAAGAATGAGCAGCTCCAGCGCATCTACGGTACGGCTTGGGCCGACAAGAAGCAGCTGGCTGCTTATATCCAGCGTATCGAGGAAGCTGAAAAGCGCGACCACCGCAAGATCGGCAAGCGTCTGGATCTGTTTCATACCCAGGAAGAGGCGCCTGGGATGGTGTTCTGGCATCCCAATGGTTGGACGCTGTATCAGGTGCTAGAGCAGTACATGCGGCAGGTTCAGCGCGAAAACGGTTACCTGGAGATCAGGACGCCGCAGGTGGTTGATCGCGTGCTCTGGGAGAAATCCGGGCATTGGGCGAACTACGCCGAAAACATGTTCACGACTGAGTCGGAAAGTCGTGATTACGCGATCAAGCCGATGAACTGCCCCTGCCATGTGCAGGTTTACAATCAGGGCTTGAAGAGCTATCGCGAACTGCCGCTGCGGCTAGCCGAATTTGGCGCTTGCCACCGTAATGAGCCGTCTGGTGCGCTGCACGGCATCATGCGAGTACGAGGCTTTACTCAGGACGATGCGCACATCTTCTGCACCGAAGAGCAGATGCAGGCTGAGTCGGCGGCGTTCATCAAGCTGACGCAAGCGGTGTATGCCGACTTCGGTTTTTCGGATATCGAGCTGAAGCTGTCGACCCGGCCCGAGAAGCGTGTCGGCTCCGATGATCTCTGGGATAAGGCTGAAGCGGCGCTGGCGGCGGCGCTGGAAAGTGCTGGGCTGCCGTACGACCTGCAGCCGGGCGAGGGGGCTTTTTATGGCCCCAAGATCGAGTTCTCCTTGCGCGATTGCCTGGGCCGTGTATGGCAGTGCGGTACCCTGCAGCTGGACTTCAATCTTCCGGTGCGGCTGGGCGCAGAGTATGTCAGCGAGAATAATGATCGGCAGCACCCGGTCATGCTGCATCGAGCCATCCTCGGTTCGTTCGAGCGTTTCATTGGCATTCTGATCGAGCATTACGAGGGCGCTTTCCCGGCCTGGCTTGCGCCGACGCAGGCGGTGATCATGAATATCACCGACAAGCAGGCCGCTTTTGCCGCTGAAGTCGAAAAAACGCTCGTCCAAAGCGGGTTTCGTGCCAAGTGCGACTTGAGAAACGAAAAGATCGGCTTTAAAATCCGCGAGCATACTTTGCTCAAGACTCCTTATCTCTTGGTTATCGGGGATCGGGAGGTTGAGACACGATCCGTTGCTGTGCGCACCCGTGAAGGCGTCGATCTGGGCTCCATGCCCCTCGAGCAGTTCGCGCAGATGTTGACACAGGCGGTTTCCCGGCGTGGTCGCCAAGAATTGGAGTAATGACTATTAAGCGTGAAATGAGACAGGATAAACGAGCTGCACCCAAGGCCCCGATCAACGAGAATATCTCGGCTCGTGAGGTCCGTTTGATTGGTGCTGACGGCGAGCAGATTGGCATCGTCTCGATTGATGAAGCGCTGCAAGTAGCTGAAGAAGCCAAGCTGGATCTGGTTGAAATTTCCGCCGATGCAAATCCTCCGGTCTGTCGGATCATGGATTACGGCAAGCATCTGTTTGAGAAGAAAAAGCAGGTTGCTGCGGCGAAGAAAAACCAGAAGCAGATTCAGGTTAAAGAAGTAAAGTTTCGTCCAGGGACGGAAGAAGGGGACTACCAGGTCAAGCTACGCAACCTGGTGCGTTTCCTTAGTGACGGGGACAGGGCCAAGGTATCTTTGCGATTCCGTGGCCGTGAGATGGCCCATCAGGAGCTGGGGATGGAGCTGTTGAAGCGGGTCGAAAACGATCTCGCTGAATATGGCTCGGTCGAACAGCATCCGAAGATGGAAGGACGCCAGCTGATTATGGTCATCGCTCCCAAGAAGAAAAAGTAACCCCCAGGGCACTGGCAGGCCTTGCGGTTATTTGTAATCACCCACAATGTGGAGTACCGAACATGCCAAAGATGAAGACTAAAAGTGGTGCTGCGAAGCGCTTCAAGAAGACTGCTAACGGCTTCAAGCACAAGCACGCTTTCAAGAGCCACATCCTGACCAAGATGTCCACCAAGCGTAAGCGTCAGCTGCGCGGTTGCTCGCAAGTGCACCCGTCCGACGTTGCAAAAGTGGAGCGCATGCTGCGCGTTCGTTGATCCGGTCAAGACTCAGAGGAATAACTCATGGCTCGTGTTAAGCGTGGCGTCGTTGCCCGTCGCCGTCACAAGAAAATTCTGAAACTCGCCAAAGGCTACTACGGAGCGCGTTCGCGTGTATTCCGCGTCGCCAAGCAGGCGGTAATCAAGGCTGGCCAGTACGCCTACCGCGACCGCCGTCAGCGCAAGCGTCAGTTCCGCGCTCTGTGGATCGCTCGTATCAATGCTGGTGCTCGTGTTAACGGTCTGTCTTACAGCCGTCTGATCGCCGGTCTGAAAAAGGCGGCCATCGAGATCGATCGCAAGGTTCTGGCCGATCTGGCAGTGAACGAAAAAGCGGCGTTTGCTGCGATTGTCGAGAAAGCCAAAGCTTCTCTGGCTTAAGCCCCGACAATCCGGACTCTCGGGTTCGTTGCAACGTCATCAATAGGGGAAGAGCCTTGTGCTCTTCCCCTATTTCGTATCTGGAAGGGGCTTTTGCAAAAATGCGTATGGCGGCGACCAATAAGGGCGTCTGACCGGCGCGGTTCTGCAAGAACCTCTGGAGGTTGTGTACATGGAAAATTTGGATGCACTGGTCTCCCAAGCGCTAGAGGCCGTGCAACAAAGCGAGGATATCGGTGCTCTCGAGCAGGTACGCGTTCAGTACTTGGGAAAGAAGGGTGAACTCACTCAGCTGATGCAAACGCTGGGCAAGCTTTCTGCTGAGGAGCGTCCGCAAGCCGGTGCGCTGATCAACGCGGCCAAGAGCAGTGTTCAGGATGTGCTGAATGCTCGCAAGGCTGATCTGGAAAAGGCTGCCTTGGATGCTAAATTGTCAGCCGAGCGAATCGACGTGACACTGCCTGGACGCGGCGAGGCGTCCGGCGGACTGCACCCGGTAACTCGTACCTTGGAGCGCGTTGAGCAGTTCTTCAGCCACATTGGTTACAGCGTGGCAGAGGGTCCCGAAGTCGAAGATGATTACCACAACTTCGAGGCGCTGAATATTCCGGGGCATCACCCGGCGAGGGCGATGCACGATACCTTCTACTTCAATGCCAACATGTTGCTGCGCACGCATACCTCGCCGGTTCAGGTGCGCACCATGGAATCACGTCAACCTCCCATTCGTATCGTCTGCCCTGGCCGCGTCTATCGTTGCGATTCCGATATCACTCACTCCCCCATGTTCCATCAGGTCGAAGGGCTGCTGATCGACGAGGGCGTTAGCTTTGCCGATCTGAAAGGCACTATTGAGGAGTTCCTGCGGGTGTTCTTTGAGAAGCCGCTAGGTGTTCGCTTCCGGCCTTCCTTTTTTCCGTTCACCGAGCCCTCTGCAGAAGTCGACATGCAGTGCGTGATGTGTAGCGGCAAGGGTTGCCGAGTGTGCAAGCAGACCGGCTGGCTTGAGGTAATGGGCTGCGGCATGGTGCATCCGAATGTATTGAGGATGTCTGGGATCGATCCGGAGCGGTACTCCGGATTTGCTTTCGGTATGGGTGTCGAGCGTCTTGCCATGCTGCGTTACGGTGTCAATGACTTGCGCCTGTTCTTCGACAACGACCTGCGGTTTCTCGCGCAATTTCGCTAGTACCGCCGCCAGTCAACGATCTATTAGGAGAGCAGGATGAAATTCAGTGAACAATGGCTGCGGAGCTGGGTCAATCCGCAGGTTTCTCGCGAGGAGCTGGTAGCTCGTCTGTCTATGGTCGGGCTCGAGGTTGATGCGGTGACACCCGTTGCTGGCAGCTTCAGCGGAGTGGTTGTCGGTGAGGTGCTGGAAACGGCGCAGCACCCCGATGCCGATAAGCTTCGGGTCTGTCAGGTCAGCAATGGGAGTGAAACCTTTCAGGTCGTGTGCGGCGCGCCTAACGTGCGGCCAGGCCTGAAGATCCCGTTTGCCATGATTGGCGCCCAATTGCCGGGCGATTTCAAAATCAAGAAAGCTAAGCTCCGCGGTATCGAATCCAACGGCATGCTTTGCTCGGAAACCGAGTTGCAGGTAGGTAGTGACGATAGCGGTCTGATGGAGCTAGCTTGCGACGCACCAGTTGGTACTGATTTCCGCGAGTTTCTTGGTCTCGATGATGTAAGCATCGAAATCGGCCTGACGCCTAACCGCGGAGACTGTCTATCCATTGCTGGCTTGGCACGGGAGGTTGGCGCGATCTATGGCGTAGCAGTCAGTCCGGTGGATGTTGCAGCGGTGCCAGTTGGTCATGACGACTCGCGTCCAGTCGAGGTTTTTGCGCCTGCTGCATGTCCGCGTTACCTCGGGCGTATCATTCGAGACGTCGATCTGTCACGTCCGACGCCTATGTGGATGGTCGAGCGCCTGCGCCGTTCAGACATCCGCAGCATTGATGCGGTCGTCGATGTAACCAACTACGTAATGCTCGAACTGGGCCAGCCCCTGCATGCCTTTGATCTTGTCGAGATCAACGGTGGTATTCGGGTTCGAATGGCTGAAGCGGGCGAAAAGCTCGTCCTGCTCGACGGCCAGGAAATCACCCTGCGGGCGGACACTCTGGTTATCGCAGATCATCAACGGGCGCTTGCGATCGCGGGTGTCATGGGTGGGGAGCATAGTGGCGTAACTGCATCTACGCAGAGCATTTTCCTGGAGAGCGCGTTCTTCGACACCATTGCGCTGGCTGGCAAAGCGCGTTCCTACGGATTGCACACCGATGCGTCCCACCGCTACGAGCGTGGGGTCGATTCGCAGCTGGCGCGTCAGGCTATGGAGCGCGCAACAGGGTTGTTGCTGGCGATCGTCGGTGGTGAGGCTGGACCCATTGTCGAAGTAGTCAGCGAAAGTAATTTGCCTAAGGTAACGCCGGTCACGCTGCGTACTGAGCGCATCACTCAGATGTTGGGCCTGGAAATGGACGGCACCGAGGTGGTACGCCTACTCACATCGTTGGGGTTGGCGGTGACCGAAGAGGCTGAAGGTCGTTGGCAGGTCAGTGTTCCAAGTCATCGTTTTGACATCGGCCTTGAAGTCGACCTGATCGAAGAGTTGGGGCGCCTGTATGGCTACGATCGCCTGCCGGTGCGCTATCCGCAAGCCCGCCTTGCGCCGGAAGCCAAGCCGGAAGCCCGCGCCGAGTTGCCACTGCTTCGTCGTCTGCTAGTGGCTCGTGGTTATCAGGAGGCGATCACCTACAGTTTCATCGATCCCAAGCTGTTCGAGCTGTTCAGTCCGGGCGTGAAGCCATTGGAGCTGGCCAATCCGATTTCTGCAGATATGGCCGCGATGCGCGCCTCGCTCTGGCCAGGTCTGGTCAAGGCATTGCAATACAACCTCAATCGACAGCAGTCGCGTGTGCGCCTGTTCGAAGCAGGGCTGCGTTTTGTCGGTCAGCTGCCGGAGCTTGAGCAGGAGGCCATGCTGGCCGGTGTGGTAACGGGCAGCCGTGAGCCCGAGGGCTGGACGAATGCTCGCGAAGCGGTGGATTTCTTTGACGTCAAGGCAGATGTTGAAGCTCTACTGGCTAATGCCGGCAACGCCGGCGCTTATCGATTCGTCGCTGGAGAGCATCCGGCTTTGCACCCTGGGCAGACCGCACGTGTCGAGCGCGAAGGAACGCTGGTTGGGTTCGTAGGTAGTCTGCATCCTGAGTTGGCGGGCAAATTAGGGATCGATCAGCCTGTGTTCATGTTCGAACTCAAGCTCAGTGAGATCGCCGAGGGGCGGATGCCGTCCTTTGCAGAGCTGTCGCGTTTCCCCGAGGTGCGCCGCGATCTAGCTGTGTTGGTCGCGCGGGAAGTACCTGCTGAGGAAATCCTCACCTGCATTCGTGACGCTGCGGGCGACTATCTGACGGACCTCAAGCTATTTGATGTCTATCAGGGCAAAGGTATTGATCCTCTTAGCAAAAGTGTGGCAGTCGGCTTGACCTGGCAACACCCATCGCGCACTCTAAACGACGATGAGGTGAACGGTTCAATGCAGAAAATCCTCACCTCCCTGGAAGAAAGGTTCAATGCCACGTTAAGGAAATAGCGTATGGGGGCTCTGACGAAAGCTGAAATGGCAGAACGTCTGTATGAAGAGCTGGGCTTGAATAAGCGCGAGGCCAAGGAGTTGGTGGAGCTGTTTTTCGAGGAGATCCGCCAGGCGCTCGAGCATAACGAACAGGTCAAGTTGTCCGGATTCGGCAACTTTGACCTGCGCGACAAGCGTCAGCGGCCCGGGCGAAATCCGAAAACAGGCGAAGAAATTCCTATCACGGCGCGTCGGGTGGTGACGTTCCGTCCCGGGCAGAAACTCAAAGCGAGAGTCGAGGCCTATGCTGGAACCAAGTCATAACGACGAGCTTCCGTCGATCCCCGGCAAGCGCTATTTCACTATTGGTGAAGTCAGCGAGCTTTGTGCTGTCAAGCCACATGTTCTGCGTTACTGGGAGCAGGAGTTTCCTCAGCTCAACCCGGTAAAACGACGCGGCAACAGGCGGTACTACCAGCGTCAGGATGTCCTGATGATTCGTCAGATTCGAGCGCTTCTCTACGATCAGGGTTTCACCATTGGTGGTGCGAGGCAGCGTATGTCCGGCGAGGAGGCGCGCGACGATACTACGCAGTATAAGCAGCTGATCCGGCAGATGATTTCGGAGCTGGAAGAGGTTCTTCAGGTGCTGAGGAAATAGTCGATCTGAATGGACTCTAGAGGTCTGTGCTGAGGGTGCTCGGAGGGGATTAAAAAGAGTCCTCACGCTGTTGAGTTCGGGGCGCGCAAAAAAAAATCCAATCATCGCTAGATGATTGGATTTTTTTATGTGTTTTGGTCGGGACGGAGTGATTCGAACACTCGACCCCTTGCACCCCATGCGGGCTATCGAACACCTATCTTGTTGTTTCTAAATACTTTTTCAACGGCGCCTACTGCAATCAGCGCCTTACGCTGTTCGACGATATTTAACGGATCCCCCCAAAAGTCCCACCCCGCATCTGCGGACGGCCGCTCTCGCCCCGCCAATCTCTACCGAGTGTGTAAAGACTGAACCCGGACTACTTCCCTTTCTATCGCGACGTTTCAGAACCGCTCGCCGGTTCGTTGCGGCGGATGATAATCACGAGCAAGCCGGGGGAAGGATCGACTTATCACCTATTAAGGGTACCCCGGCTCCTAGCTGCGACCGTCGAGCTCAAGGCACGATCGATATCTCATAACGCGTTGGGCGTCGATTGCTCGAAACGACATCGCTCCGTTGGCATCAACGGCTTGTTGCTGAGTTCCAAGCTACATGCGCCCAACCGGCTCGGACATCCCCGGGCATGCCGCGACAGGAGGCGCGGTGCTGATTGGCTGGAGGTAGAGGTGAACGACGAGCGGATTAGCAGACCCATCGTCACGACGTCTACGTCTAAATTGGCACGGGCTGCCGTTGAACAGTGATCGGTACTATAATGCCTAAAAATTCCCAGCTTGGCCTTTTTAGGTCTTATAATACTGATTGATAGGCGTAGTTGCGTTAAATTCGGAACTACAGTACCGGTTACAAGTTGAGTAGGCTATGGTTGGAGAACTCGCGATCCAGACCCATGTCGAGGCCGCTGACCTGCCGGTGATTTGGGCGGAATGGGGGTGAGATGAGCACGCCCAATAGCGAGCAACGAAAGCAAATCATCGACGACATCATGCAAGGCCATGCGTCGGGAAGGGAAACGCTGGGGACCTCGATACGCCGGTTGCGCCTCGAGGTGACCGGTTTCGACCAGGCGACCTTCGCCGCGATGTGCAACCTGTCCACCAAAGCCCTGTACCAGCTAGAGACCGATAAAGGTAATCCAACCCTCGGCACCATCGAGGCGATCCTGAGGAAATTCGGGCTTCGCGTTGGGCTCGTTGCAGGCATACCCGCCTCGTCCGTTTCTCTGCGTGAGCCGTCGTCCGATGTGGCTCGCCGGGTCCGAGGAGCCAACCCGCGCCGCAAACACGTCGAACGGCGAGAAGGGACGACGGCCGCTCCGCCCGATAAGGGTGGCGAGCGAAGATAGGCTGATTAGCGCCGGGCAGGTCTGTGGGGGGATTGAGTCTTCGTCGTCTCGCTCGATTTTCATGGCCGGCGACGTATCGGTGCGGAAGGCGGCCGATACGGGCGCAGCGGAATATCGCGGTTGACGATGATCCGCAGGGGAAGGCCGGGCCGCTGGGTGAGCGTGGGCCGTATGTCCACGTTTCGACGTGTGATCTCCTGGCCTACCTGGTTGATCGAGTCTTGCAGGCTGTCACGACCCGCTATCACGATTCGATCCCCCTCATCGCGGCTCGACGGGGCCGCCAGCTCGGCGCCGATGCCCAACAGGCTGGTCAGAGCCGCGCCGGCAACGATTCGATCCCAATGCCAATCAACGCCGTCCTCGAGACCGGCATAGCCTTGAGGGTCACTTGCGATTGGGTTGTCGAGTTTCAGCGACGAGGTGTCTGGAAAAATAAGCCTGTGCCAGACCACGGCGACTCGGCTCTGCCCATGGCGGATTTGGCTGTCGTAGCGGCCAAGCAGACGAGCACCCTGGGGAATCAGCACATGCGCTCCGGTCGCGGTGTCGTAGACCGGCTCGGTTACCGTGGCGATCACATCGCCTGGCAGGTCGGACTTGATGCCGGTCACCAGCGCGGCCGCGATCACGCTGCCCGCCATGACCTGATAGGGCGAGCCCGGCTTCTGCACCAAAGCGGATTCGCTCATTTGTGCGTCTGAGGTTTTACTGAGAAGCGCCTGATTGCCAGCGAGGTTTTGAACAGAGCGGTCAGGGCGATCTGGATCAATGACGGGATCGCTGGCTGGCCGGGTGTGGCTGGCCTGGAAGAAGAGAGGCGAGAGGCGCGCTTGCTCGTCCTCTTCCGCGTCCGCCAGTTCGGGCGTTTTCGGCTCGATCTCGCCTGGGTGCGGTGAGGCATAAGTCAAAGGCTCGGTTGTCGCGGTATCGGCTCTCTCGGTGTGGCTACCCGACGCTGGCCGGGGCGACGCCAATTGCGAATAGTCCTTTGCAAGTGAGTCGAGGCGCTCCGATCGAACATTGTGATCGACGTTGAAGAGTTCGCCCGCCGCATTTCTGCGCGCGTGGTCTGGTGGATTCAGTCCCAGGAGCAGGGCGATGAGCGTCGCTGTTGCCAGAGTGCCGGCAATGGCTAGCACTGTCCGTGCGTTTAACCGCGTGATGCGATCCGGTCGGGCGCGCAAAGCCAGCGTCTCTGCCGCCACCTTCGTCTGTGGCGGCACTGGGGCGTCTTCCCCGGAGGCGTCGGTTTCGCTCGTCATCGATGACCACCGGAGGGGACGTCGCTGCGTTCGATCCGAACGACCGCATTCTCTTCTCCGCCCAGGCGGAGCTCGGCCGCGGCAAAGAGCCGATCGACGACGTAGTACGGGGACCGGACGCGGTAGTTGACCAGCTCGCCATCGCCCGTGGCGCCAATGACGAAGAGTGGCGGGAGCTCGCCCTGGGCAATCCCCGGCGGAAACTGGATGTAGACCTTGCGCCCATCGTCGAATGCACGAAGTGGCTTCCAGGACGGGTTGTCGCCGCGAATCACATAGCGAAACTGCAGCTGCTCGAGGGCGAGGCCGGCATCCACCGGTGCCGCTTCGAGGGCCTCGGCAGCCTGCCTTCTAAGGGCCAGAAGTCGATCCTGTGGGTAGTCCCAGGATACCGATGCCATCCAGGCCTGCTCGGTGGAGGTTAGTTCAACCAGATAGGTGCGCCGGTTGGTGGTGATCACCATGTTCGTCGTGATATCGACGCGGGTCGGTTTGACGAGGATGCTGATCCGCAGCTTCTCGCCCATCCCGCTCGATGTGTCGCCGACGATCCAGCGTGCGGTGTCACCGGCGGCGACGGCGACGAGTTCTTCACCGGGTTCGAGGTTGATCGCGGTCACTCGGCCGGGACTGGCAAACACCTGGTACAGGGCGCCGTCGGAGAAAGGCCATACCTGAATTGCGTTTAGATAGCCCTCCCGGCTCGGTGCAATTCTGGCTTCATCGTTGGCGCGCGAGACGCTTGCTTCAGGGGAGGCAGGTTCCGACTGACTGACCGGCTTCGGCAGTGGCTTGAGCTGTGACGGGAGCGCCAGCGGCTGGGGTATCGCCACTACCTCCACCGGCTTTGGAGGCTCCGCCATCTGCTGGGCTGCGACCGGCTCCTCCAGTGGAATCGCCGGCGGTACTTCATTTCGGCTGGCGCAACCGGTTGTTGCGATGACTAGAAAAGAGCAAACGTAGCGCAGGTACCGCATCATCGTGGGTTCGCCTCATTGACTGGTGTTCAGTTCGCGGCTCCAGGACAGGCTGTCGACATAGATGCCCAGGGGGTTCTGGCGAAGCTTTTCTTCGCTACGTGGCGGCTTGAGGACGACCGTTAGCACGGCGGTCCAGCGCTCGGAACCTGCCGAAGCGCCATCGACGAAGCGGCGCTCCGTCCAGCGCACCTGGAAGGAGTTCTCGCTGGCGCGGACAACGCTCGTGATTTCAACCGTGATCGACTCCCTGCCGATGCGTGAGAACGGATCACTCTCGCGAGCGAACTCGTTGAGCGTCGTGGCACCGCGGTTCGTGGTCAGTTGGTAGGCACCAAGCCAGTTGCTTCGGACCACGACCGGGTCGATGGGCAGCGCGCGGACTTGGGTGATGAAGCGGGCCAAGTGCTGGGCGATCAGCGCATCACCTGGCTGGTAGTCGGTCGCAGCTTCACCCACTGCGCGAACCTGACCGGAACTGTCGACTTCCACCACGTAGGGAATGACCAGCGACTGTGTCGAACGCCAGACCAGGCCCGCCGCCATCAGCAGCGCCAAACCCAGGCAGCCGAACGCCATCAGGCGCCAGTTCCTGGCCTGGACGCGGCTGGACCCGAGGCGCTCGTCCCAGACCTGCGCAGCAGACTGGTAGGGCGTCGCTGGTGCAGGCGCCTGCGAGTAGCGCGTGCGAGCGCGTCTAAAGCGCATCGAGGCGGTCTCCCTTACCCATCCGCAGGGTCCTTCAGTCGAGGTCCCTGTGCCGAGCCGCCAGCGTCCCCGCCGCGCAGCGTGTGGGCCACTGTGGCGGTCGCCTGGCTGAGCTGCTGTCGACGTTGCAGGCGCTTGGCCCAAGCCGGTTGTGCGGTCGCGGTTTCAGACTGCCCATCCGAACCTTGCCCCATGGTGGCTTCAGCCAGGGAGCCGCTTGCCATGCGCGCCGCGCTCGCTGCCCCTGTTGCGCCCGTCACACCGGCGGAGAGGCGAGACCCCTTGAGTGCAGATGTTGCGCCGGATGCCAGGGCCACACCGCCGGCAGTCATGCCGGCAACCCCTAAGGCGGCTCCGGCGGCCGCACCCGCGCCCAGCTGTGGTGCGCCCGAGACAAGTCCGGTCGCGATGCCGGGGCCGAAGATGCCGAGCCCCAGCATGGCGAGCGAGGCGAGCATCGTGGCCAGCGCATGATCAAGGGTGGGCTCCTCGGGAGTTGATAGAAACTCGTCGAAAAGCCCGCTGCCGATCCCGATGATCACCGCGAGCACCAGGATTTTTATACCGGACGAGACAACGTTGCCGAGGACCTTCTCGGCGAGGAATGCGGTCTTGTTCCAAAGGGCGAATGGCACCAGTACGAAGCCTGCGAGCGTGGTCAGCTTGAACTCGATCAGCGTGACGAATAGCTGGATGGAGAGAATGAAGAAGCTGACGAGCACCACGAGCCATGCCAGGAACAGCACGACGATCATGTCTAAATTGGCCATCGTCTCAGTGAGCCCCGTCAGGCCACCGATGCGTTCGAGCAGGGGGCGTCCCGCCTCGATGCCTAGCGCTGCGATCCGTCCCGGTTGCAGAAACTGCTCTTGCGTCATGGAAGAGCCTGATGCCAGCAGGCCAAGGCCTGCGAAGGACGTAAAGACGATCTTGGCCAGCCAGTTGAAGTTGCCGATGATAAAGGCGAACGCGCCTACGTAGAGGGTCTTCCTGAGCAGCTTCGCAATGGCATCGTCGCCGCCGTTGGCCCACAGCAGGCCCGCAAGGGTGACGTCGATGACGAGCAGGGTCGCCGACAGAAAGGCGATCTCCCCATTGAGCAGCCCGAAACCGGAGTCGATGTACAGCGAGAAGGTTTCGAGAAAGCGGTCTATGACCCCCACATCGTTCATGGTTCCGCCTCCTCGAAGGTCGGCGGGATGTCCGGCAGCTGCTGCAGCCGTTGAAACTCATCGGGCCGTGCCCGCCCGGAGAAGAAACGCTGCGTTGCATCAGGTTCCGCATGGCGCGCGGTATCGCTGCTCGAATCCGCCTGCTGGCAGCTGCACGCCAGTACTAGCGCAGCACCCAAAAGAGCCGGGACGAACACGCACGGCATCATGGTGCGAAGACCCGGACGGGGCGAGGCGAATAGAACGTTCCACTAGCCATGAAGCGTTTGCGCCGCTCTCGGGCCTCGTGCTCGACGGCAACCTGGCGGGCCTGCCCGATGGACACGGCACGGTGCTGTGCGATCGCCAACTGCTGGGCCTGGATGACCTGTTTGGCCTGCAGGGCCAGCAACTGGTTGGTCGCCTGCGAAGCCTGAAGCGCCCCCACTGCAGATTGGCTTTGACTGACCAGGTCGGTGAGCGCAGCCTCATCCAAGGCGAGATCCTGCGAGAGCTGCGCCTGCATCCGGAGGGCTGTATGCACGCCTTCGCGTGCCTGGCTCCAACGCTCGATCGAGTGTGCGGCCATGTCGGATCCGGTGATCGAGGCGGCATACCGCTCGGGGTACAGTCGGGCGAAGGCCTGGTCGAGCCTTGAAACCTCGTACGCGAGACCGGTTGCCTCGGCCAGCAGTTGCTCGCTTTGCCTGATCGATTGTCGCAGCCGGTTAACGGCATTGAAGTCCAGGGCGGCAAGGTTGCGCGCCTGGTTCAGCAGCATCTGGGTCTCATTGTGTAGCTGGCTGATCTGGTTGTTCGTCATCTCCAGCGTGCGCACGGCGGTGAGTGTGTTCTGGGCCAGGTTGGTCGGATCGATGACGGTTATCGCGCGTGCATGCCCAATGGCTGAGACGCAGAGCAGAACTACCGTGTGTAGGACCAGGCGCTGCAGCGTCATGGCTGGTGGTCCTGTGCCGATTGATGGGACGCAAGCAGCCCGGCCGCCCAGTCAAGCCCACGGGTCTGCAGCCAGGCCTGTGCGAAGGGCGTTCCGCTCGAGAGCATCTGGTCGATCCTGCGCTGGTCTTCGGGCGTGGCTGCTGCCGTAAAGGCGAGGGCTACCGGGCCGAGTGCCAGCTCGAACAGGCGGTTGCCCTGACGGGACTGGTAGTAGTACTCGCGCTTGGGTAGGGCGCCCGTGATCATTGATATTTGGCGATCGTTCAGGCCAAACGCCCTGTAGAGTTCGCGGACCTGCGGCTCCTGCGCCTGCGGATTGGGCAGCAGGATCCTGCTCGCGCAGCTTTCGATGACGGCCGAGGCAATGCTCGAGGCGTCGATGTCCGCGAGCGATTGGGTGGCAAAGATCACCGAGACGTTCTTCTTGCGCAGCGTCTTCAGCCATTGCCTGATGCGGGCTGCGAAGAGAGGCTCGTCCAGAAATAGCCAGGCTTCGTCGAGAATGAGCAGCGTCGGCGCGCCATCGAATTGTGCGTCGAACCGATGAAACAGATAGCCGAGCACCGCCGCGACGCTCGCCTTGCTCGACATGAGCGCCTCCATCTCGAAGCACTGCACAGGCGCATCGGCCAGGCAGTCCTGGTCCGCATCGAGTAGATCGCCACGTGGGCCGCCGAGCAGATAGGGCTCGAGTGCCTCGCGAAGAGCGGGGTCCTGCAGCAGCAGGGTGAAACCCGTGAGGGTTCGCTGGGCCTTGGGTACGCCGGCCAGGCTGAGCAGCGCCGTCCAGATCGCCGACCGTTGTTCGGGCCCCACCTGGACACCCTCTTGCAGCAGGCGGGCCTGGACCCACTCGCTCGCCCACGTGCGCTGGCGATCATCATCAATGTTGGCCAGCGGCTGGAATGCGATCGAAGCGTCGTCCCCGAGATCATGGTGGACGCCGCCGAGGCCCAGCGTTGTCGCCCTAAGCGAACGGCCCATGTCGAAGATCAGAAGGCGTGCGCCCGGATAGCGCCGAAATTGCAGCGCAAGGGTCGCAAGCAGCACGGACTTGCCCATGCCGGTTGGGCCTGCGATAAGCGTATGGCCGACATCGCCGACATGGGTAACCAGCCGAAAAGGCGTCGAGGCCTCGGTACGGGTGATCATCAGGGGCGGGCCGTCGAGGTGCTGGTTTCGCGCGGGCCCCGCCCACACTGCCGAGACCGGGATCAGGTGCGCGAGGTTGAGGGTTGAGATCAGTGGCTGGCGTACATTGGCGTAGGCATTGCCTGGAATGGAGGAGAGCCAGGCCTCGACTGCATTGAGCTGCTCGGCAATGGTGACGAGCCCGTGGCTCTGGATGGTTCGCTCCACCAGCCGACGTTTCTCCTCGGCTTGCTCACGGGTATCGCCGAGAACCGTCACGGTTGTCGTGACATACCCAAAGGCGGTCATGTCGGCGCCGAGTTCCTGCAGTGCAGCGTCAGCGTCGGCGGCCTGGTTGGACGCGTCGTTGTCGACCAGTGCGCTTTCCTGTTGGAAGACGGTTTCGCGCAGGAGCGTCGCAACACTTTTGCGCTTGGAAAACCACTGTCGGCGAAGCCGCGTGAGTTCGGCGAGGGCTTCCTGCTTGTCGAGGCAGATGAAGCGGGTGGACCAGCGATACGCGATGGCGATGTGGTTCAGGCTGTCGAGAACGCCGGGCCAGGTCGATCCCGGAAAGCCTCTGACCGATACGACCCTAAGGTGCTGCTCGCCCAGCATGGGCGCAATTCCTGTCACGAGTGCGCGATCGGCGAGGAGGGCGTCCAAATAGAAGGGAACGGTCGGGACCGTCACCTGCTGCCGCTGCGTCGATACGGTTTGGTGCAGATAGGTCAGCGTCTGCGCGTCATCCAGCCAGGCGGTCTCGGGCATCGCGCCCTGGATCAGATCGTGGAAGCGGTCGCTGTCGCGGACGAAGTCGCCAAGCTCGCGCTTCCAGTCCGCGCCGGGAGCGGCTCGGCCGGCGTAGAGCAGGCCAGGCGCGCGGGCCCGGATCTGCTCGCCTGGCAGGTAGGTAAGGGTCAGGTAGTACTGACTCTCGAAATGGCGGCCAGCCGCTTCGAACGTTGCCCTGCGTTCCTCGTCGACGAGCCAGGACAGCGCATCGGGAAACTGGCTGGTGGGGTATGCCTCGGCAGCGTGGCGGTCAGCGTCGATATGGAGCATCCAGCCCGATCCGAGACGACGCAGCCCATTGTTCAGGCGAGCCGTTACGGCGAGCAGCTCCGCTTCGGTCGAGCTGTCCAGATCCGGGCCTCGGTAGCGCAGGGTTCGCTGAAAGGAGCCGTCCTTGTTCAGTACTACCCCGGGCGCCACGAGACCTGCCCAGGGCAGCCAGTCGGCAAGCCTGGCGGGCAGTGCCCGGAATTCGCGCAGATTCAGCATGGTCGGCCTACACGTCCAGCAAGGGTGGAAATCTGAGGTGGCGGGTAAACACCGGCAGGAACTGCGGATCCAGTCGCGTCCCCCATACCGCCAGCATGTGGCCTGTCAGCCACAGTGCGAGGCCGGCCGGCCAAAGCTGCAGGCCCAACCCAACGACGGCCGCCATGGTGCCGTTGAGAATGGCGACGCTGCGGGGCACGCCCCCGAGCAGGATTGGCTCGCACAATGACCTGTGCAGCGGCAGTTCGAAGCCGGAAAGGTGTGGGCTCGCTTCGCTCATGCGATCACCGCGCCGCCGGCGAAGCTGAAGAAGCTGAGAAAGAACGAGGAGGCCGCGAAGGCAATGGACAGCCCGAAGACGATCTGGATGAGCTTGCGAAAGCCTCCGCTCGTATCACCCAGGGCGAGCGTCAGCCCCGTTGCCACGATGATGATGACCGCAACGATCTTGGCGACCGGGCCCTGAACCGATTTGAGGATCAACTCAAGCGGCGCCTCCCAGGGCATCCCCGAGCCGGCGGCAAGGACTGGCGTCGCAAGGCCCAGTACCAGCAGGCCCGATGCAATACCCGAGAAACGGGCGGCCAGGCTCGGACGAATGCGTAAGAGTCGGTTCATGCGGGGGCTTCCTGACGGTTGGTTGGTGTGTCGGCGAGTGGAACGCCGATTGCTGTCAGTCTGTAGCCCTGATGGTCGTACCCTGTGACCCACACCATCTCCTGTACGCGGCGTTCGCAGCCACGACCGGTGAGAAACACGACGAGATTGACGGCTTCGGCGATCAGCGGCCGGGGTGCGGCGAGGGCGACCTCGAGAATCAGTTGCTCCAGACGAAGCAGCGCGCCGTGGCAGGAACCGGCATGGATCGTGGCGATCCCACCAGGGTGGCCGGTGCCCCATGCCTTGACGAGGTCAAGCGCCTCCGCGCCCCGCACCTCACCGACGACAATCCTGTCCGGCCGAAGCCGGAGGGTGCTGCGCACGAGGTCCTTCATCGTGACGACTCCGGAGATTGCCCGCAGACACACCTGGTCGCGGGCCGTGCACTGCAGTTCTACCGTATCCTCGAGCACCAGGACTCGATCGCCGGTGCCGGCCACCTCCGCGAGCAGGGCGTTGGCCAGCGTGGTCTTGCCACTGCTGGTGCTGCCGGCGATGAGGATGTTCCTGCGCTCGTGCACCGCCTTACGCAGCACGTCACGCTGCTCGGGCGTGATGACACGGTCATCGACATAGTCGTCTAGGGTCAGGTGCTGGATTGCGCGCTTGCGGATTGAGAAGGCGGGAGCGGGCGAGGCGGGGGGCAGCACACCCTCGAAGCGCTCCCCGGTCTGCGGCAGCTCGGCACTCAGCAGGGGGCTGGCCGCGTTGATGGCCCGCCCCACGTGCGCCGCTACCAGCCGAACAACGCGCTCGCCCTCGGAAGCCGACAGGGTTCCGATCTCGTGCCGGCCCCCGCTTAGCCTGTCGATCCAAAGGCGTCCATCGGGGTTCAGCATGACCTCGGCGACATCTGCGTCATCGAGGGCGGCCGCGATCCGCGCGCCCAAGGCGGTGCGCAACATCGCGGCGCTGCGCATGAGAGCCGTGGTGGGGAGGGCGTTCATGGCCGATCTCCCGACGCCGTCATGGTGTGATCAGGTGTTTCGAATGCCTGACCTTCACGCTCGATTTCGTCTATCAGACGTCGGCCCTTCTGCCATCGTCTGCCCAACTGCTCGACAAACTGGGTAAAGCGCAGGCGACCTTGGGCTCTCGCGGCTTCCTGGTGCGCTTCGGGCACCGGCGTGCTGACGGTCAGGTAGTAACGCACGTACAGAGCAACCGTCTCGATGAGGATGTTCTGGTCACGTTCCAACCGCTCGAACTGCCTCGACAGGCGATCCAGACGCTTGCCCATGGCAACTTCACGCTGTTCACCCGAAGCGGGCGACAACCAACTCGCCAGTGCCGCGGCGACGAGGGAGGACTTCGATACACCTTTCTTGGTTGCCAGCTCATCGAGACGCTTGGCGTGCTCGGGCTCGATGAAGAGGTTTAGTCGCGCGCGTCTCATAGGGATACTCCATCGTCAGGACCAATCGCCGCCGATAGCCGCAGCGGCGTTCCGACTGAATCGAGACCCGCATCGTCGTCCAGCAGCGCGAGGTCGTTGGTCAGGGGCGACAGGTTCGGCATTGGCCGTGCCTCGTCCCACGACTCGCGCAGGGAGCTGTGCTCAAGGCCACCGGCATCGTCCCCAAGTGCGCTGACCGGCTGACAGGGCTCGCCGGTCACAACGACGCCGCACCAGTCGTGAGGTGCTACGGCTGGCGCATCCGGGTAGGGACCCGGGCTGAGCACCGGAGCGCTGTAGAGTCTTGGGACGAAGTTGCGATCCGTGTAATAGCGCAGCTTCCTGGCGCGAATGGGCGGCACGCCCGAGAGCATCACGATGGCCTCGTCGACCGGCAGCTGCATCACCTCGCCGGGCGTCAACAGAGGTCGTGCCGTTTCCTGGCGAGAGACCATGAGGTGCCCCAGCCAGGGTGCGAGCCGGTGGCCCGCATAGTTGCGTTGCGCGCGCAGTTGCGTCGCGGTTCCCAAGGTCTCGGAGATGCGTTTGGCCGTACGCTCGTCGTTGGTGGCAAAAGTGATGCGGACATGGCAGTTGTCCAGGATCGAGTGGTTCTGTCCGTATGCCTTGTCGATCTGGTTGAGCGACTGCGAGATCAGGAACGCCCGCAGGCCGTAACCGGCCATAAATGCCAGGGCCGATTCGAAGAAATCCAGCCGTCCCAGCGCGGGGAACTCGTCGAGCATCAGCAACAGTTGGTGCCTGCGCCTGAGACCGTCGGCGCCGTCGAGCGATTCGGTCAGGCGCCGCCCGATCTGGTTCAGGATCAGTCGAATGAGCGGTTTGGTGCGGCTGATGTCCGACGGCGGAACGACGAGGTAGAGCGACACCGGATGCACAGCGGCAACCAGGTCCGCAATGCGCCAATCGCATCGGGAGGTCACCTGGGCCACAGTCGGGTCACGGTAAAGGCCGAGGAAGGACATGGCCGTCGAGAGCACGCCCGAACGTTCGTTCTCGCTCTTGTTCAACACCTCGCGTGCCGCGGATGCAACGACCGGATGGGGGCCCTCCGGCAGATGGGAGGTAACCATCATGCGATGGAGCGTCAGCTCGAAGGTGCAGGCCGGATCTGAAAGAAAATTGGCAACGCCTCGCAGTGTCTTGTCCGCGACGGCGTACAGGACGTGAAGGATGGCGCCTACCAGCAGAGAATGGCTGGTCTTCTCCCAGTGATTGCGCCGCTCCATCGCGCCTTCGGGATCGACGAGGATATCCGCGATGTTCTGGACGTCCCGTACCTCATGATCGCCCCGGCGAACCTCGAGCAGGGGGTTGTATGCCGCGGACGCCGGATCGGTCGGGTTGAACAGTAGACAGTGGGAGAAGCGCGAGCGCCAGCCTGCCGTCAGGTTCCAGTTCTCGCCCTTGATATCGTGGATGACGGCCGAACCTGTCCACGACAGCAGGGTAGGCACGACAAGCCCGACGCCCTTTCCAGAGCGGGTGGGGGCGAACGCAAGGACATGCTCGGGGCCTGCGTGGCGCAGATAGCGGCCCCGGTAAAGGCCCAGGCAGACACCCGCGTCCTTTGTCAGCCCAGCCGCACGTACCTCCCTGAGCATGGCCCAGCGCGCGGATCCGTGGGTAGTGGCTGTACTGGACTGGCGCGCCCGCCAGATGGACATGCCGAATGCGAGCAACACGGCAGTTGCGCTGCCGCCGCTTGCGATCAACCCCGCTCTGTCGAAGGTGGATGGGGACGCATCGCCAAACCGAAACCACCAGGCGAACAAGCGCCAGGGCTGGTACACGGGATAACCACGCAGTTCGAACCAGGGGCGGCCAAGCTGCGGGTCATAGTCCAGCGACGAGGCGGCCGACTGCGTCGCGATCCAGACGCTGGCGAGTACGACCGAGACCGTCGCCATCACCTGTCCGTACAGCACGTTCGATGCCTGGTTCACCGCCGTTGCGCTCCTTATCCATGCGGCACCTTGGCGTGCCGTATGGATAAGGTTCGTAAATCAAGTCACTGACTTCAAAGACCGATTGGGCAACGATTATGTGGGCCGTGCAGACGGCCGGACCGGGTAGGCATAGATGGACGAAACTGCGGACGGACCGGGGGAAGTGATTTTCGGGCCACGCGGAGAAAGGACTGCATTGATGCCGTAATGACGCACATCCGAGCATGCCAGCTACTCAAAAATGCAGCGGACGGGTTTGATCGGCAGCTAACGGCCAAAAGCGGTCACTTATAAAACACACACTTGTAGTCGGAGAAGCCTAACCTCTGGCCTGTATCAAGAGCGGGTTTCGGCTTGCGCAAAACCCCACGATGTTGAAATATCACGAATTATCACGGTTCATCACTAAACGATCAGTGGTGGTGTTTTTTCCAACTGGTAGGCTGAGCTCTCTACTCACAGAGGTAAGGAGCATCAACATGACCAAGCAGCACAATGACAAGGCAAACGCCCACAATCGTAACTCTGGCACCAATGGTACCAACAAGACCTGGGATAAAAACCACGGCCATACTGGCTGGCAAAAGAACCCTGAGAACCCACTGAATCAGGTGAAAAAGCCTTAACGTGTTAGGGGAGCTTTGCTCCCCTTATTATCTGAGCAGGAGAGACATGGAATATCAGGCTGATACAAGCAAAGGGAAAAATACTAAGAAGAAGCCTTTCAAACTGACGCGACAGCTGATTCGTCTAGCGCTAAATGATGGCTGGACGCAGAGAGAAATCGCAGAAAAATGTCGAGTTCAACAGTCTATCGTCAGTGCTTGGAGCAAGGGCGGCAAGTACGCGACTGAAGCGCAGTTAATGCCGCTACTTGAGATATACGGTCATAAGTTACGAAGAAATACATTTCGTGTGTATTGGTCGTTCGACTCGACCACGCAGGCCAAGACATTCTTTCGGGTAGAAGGGAAGATTATTCTTTCCGAGGTTATGTTTAAGTTGACTGATGTTGCCGGCAGGCCGGAAAAAAAATCACCAACCATGAAACTGATTATCCACCACCAAGGGGCGGATAAATTCAGGGCTGTAATTCAGAGCAAATTAGAGCTTAAACCCCCTTTAAAGTATGCTTTGGACAGCGATCAGGATGCACTTTGGTCTGCCGAAATAGCAGATCAGAAAAGTAGTGCTGAACTAATTAGCTGGTTAGATAAACTCTCCACAGAATTAAATAGCGAAAGCCCTCACACAGGTCTTTCGTTGCCGTTTTTGCTACGGCAGGCATTGATGAATCATGGATTCTCAGTGGACGGTGTTGTTGAGTACCCAGCCGTCTGGTAGTTTGATCAAACCCCAAACGGAACGAGGGCACCTTAAGCCCTTACTGCGGCATATCCGCGTTGACCTGTACACCCTTAGGGGTTAGCCCCGTGAAAAGCCATTCGCTTCCACGGCGCGATTCAGGTCGTTTTTGGAAGGTTGATTGCGGCCTTCGCAGGCTAGGCGAAAGGGAAACTGATTAGCCGAAACGCCATCAGCCTAAAGGGTATGGGGTGGGACGAAACCCAAGCCGCCAGTCTCTGGCCGCTTGGGTTTTTTTAGGCCTATTAGGTACTTATAAGCCAATTAATCGCCCTGAGTTCGCGAGTGCTCACTGGCTGCGTTAGGCCAATCTGAGCCAGTCGCATCAGGCAGTAGTCGGCCAGAAGCAGTCCTCGAGGGGATTTTAAAAAGTTGGAACAATCCCCGCCCCCCTCATTGAGTGGCAATCCACCCCAGTGACCCCGGTACGGAAGCCGTCCTCTTGTCTAGCCCCCAGCCTGAAAGCAAATGTGCGATCCGGCCAGAATGCTGGTAAAAAGACTTCCTGAGCAGACTCACAAACTCCAGTGTCGGCGCAGAAAGCTCGTTTTAGAACTATCAGACACTATCCGCGAGAAAATTTTATCCACAAATTGGTCGGCTCTTATCCGTCAATTAGTGCCTATGTATAGTTAGATTAAGGAAGACGTAATGGATGCAAGTATAAATGGCCCGGTACTAGCTGCAGCAGCTGCCATCACAGTCGCGGTAATTGCCGGTAGTTTTTCCTTCCTCAACCTGATCACTTCAAAGGAACAAAAAGTCTCAGAGTTTCGACAGCAGTGGATCGATACACTGAGATCATCGCTGGCGGAGTACTTGTCCGCTCTTGCCTATCTCTCGACTTTCTACAAGCACTTCACTGGGCAGCGGGGAGAACACAATAATCGGTTTGAGACCGATAAAGAGTTGCAAGATACCTATGCGCGGGTAGACCGATCGTACAACGACATCATATTTCGCATTAACCCGGCTGAAGATAACGTCACGGGAAAAAAACTTAACGATAATTTCCTAGTTGCGCTTAAGAAAACAAGGGAGCACTACAGCCAAGGTCAATACGAGGAAGCCCACTCTACATGTGACGCTGTTCGCGAGGCCGGCAAGCCATTACTCAAGCACGAGTGGACTCGCGTAAAGCGAGGGGAACCCTCTTATATCAAAGCGAAGATGGCTGCCCTAGCCGTGTTGGGATCTGGATTAATCGCGGCCGTCGGCCTTACGGTGCTGGTTGTAGCCGGCTTCCGAGTGATGTCGAGCGAGGTCGCCACCCCTCAGCAGGCGGCACAATCTTCGATAGTCAGTACGGCCGCTAAACCCGAGTCCGCGGAGCGAGCGATAGCGCTACAAGGGCTGGTGGGCATTGCGAAGAAATTTGTCTGGGGTATGAATTTGTTGGGGTTGCTTGTGATCGTATCGACGCGACTTTGGTGGCACACGAAGTTCGGCTGGGCGGCCTGTGGAATTCTTCTGCTAGTCATCGCCATCGGTAATGCTCTGCTACTCACCAGCGCAGGCCTAACATCATCGCAAGAAGCGGGGTCAATTTTTGGCCTAGTAGTCCATGGCTCGCTTGGATCCCGCTTCGTCGGTAACTGGCTGACTGATGGTGCGACCTGAGTGGGCTGAGCCCATGGAAAGACATGCTAAACACGGCCCCCTCAGTTTGAAGGGCCCAAGACCAAGGGGCCTAACATCTGGTTGGAGTGCGACGACTGATCCGAAGCAGCGGTTCAGCCAAGACGTTAGTAACCGCTTCTGGCCGAAAGCTAACAATCTCCGCCAGTACTCGCAGTTGTGGAGTGGGTGTATCCTATGGCTGCGTGCTCCGAGACTTGTTGGCTTCCAGCCTCCTCTCAGAGACACATGAAAGCCCGCCTTATGGCGGGCTTTTTGTTTAAAGCCTAGTGGCCGGTAGCGACGGCCTGGCTTTGTGCGTCGCTATGCAATGCAGGGTTAAACTTCAGTCTGCTCCGCCATCTCCAAAACGTCATCGACCTCAATCCCAAGATATCGAACGGTGCTCTCCAGCTTCGTATGGCCGAGCAGGAGTTGAACCGCCCGCAGGTTCTTCGTTCTGCGATAGATCAGTGATGCCTTCGTACGTCTCATCGTGTGCCATAGATGGCAGGATCAAGGCCTATGGCTTTCACCCAGCCTTTCACTATACGAGCGTATTGACGAGTGGATAGATGGTCAGAGGTATTCAGCCGACTCGGAAAAAGGCAGTCCTCGCTACGGAGCTGTGCTTGATGTATCCAGGCCGCGAGAGCAGACCGTGTTTGCTCAGTGATCTCGAACTGCACTGGCCGCTGCGTTTTCTGCTGCATGACCATGGCTCGCGATGACACCTGTTCGCCATGGGCAACGTCGCGCACACGCAGCTTGGTTAAGTCGCAGGCTCGAAGCTTGCTGTCGATAGCCAGATCGAAAAGGGCCAGATCACGAGTTCTTTCTGCAATCTGAAGCCTTACTCGGATCGCCCAGATATCTCTCAGTCGGAGCGGGATTTTCTGCCCGACCAATTTCCCTTTGTTCCAGGGCTGACGGCTCCAGGTAGCGATGATGTTCATGGCAAGTCCTCCACGTGTGGGAGGACAAGGATGGCTAGCCAGAGCAATGGTCGCTAACCGGCCACAAGCGGTCTGTCAGCAGCATCGATATTGTGGTGTGAAGGGTATCGCTATGCTCAATCCTTCCTAGAGCTAAGTTGGTTCATAGAGCGCACATGTACAGCGGCTTTAGGAAACCATGATGAGCGAGGCCTTGTGCCAACGCGCTAGGTACAAGCACGTACCCATTGTCACCTCGCCGAGTGTGAAAGACGAAGTCCCATGAGGTACTTTGTGCAGCGATGTCGTGCAGCAGACGCAAGAATGCCTTTGGGAACGTGTCCTTTGAGAACTTGAACGAAGCCCTGTAGGTCTTCCCTTCAAACTTACAGGACAAGGTGAAGCTGTCTTTTGTCCCCGCCTTGGGCGTGTACTGAATTTCCTCCAGCGGCATGCCTGAGAATTTAGCTATTTGGGCAAGCGCATGACCATACCCCTTTTGGTCAGCCTGGAAAATGTAAGGGGCATAACCGGTGATCAGCGTATTGTGGTCGCTAAAAATGTTCGCAATATCCCAGGCAGATCGCGGTTCGAGAGGGCCGCGAGCCTCCATGGGAATTTCACGAGCATGGCGATATTCATTGAATTTGCCAGCTATATGAGGATGCCAATTTCGCGCATGAGAAAGTTTAGTTTTATAGTACTGCTCGTTGAGGTAATTATTCGCGCGTAACAACGCAATGAGATCCTCGCGAACGGCGATGGGTAGCGTGGTGACCGATGCGTCCTTTGGTGGGAAGCAGTACTGGTAAGCAATGATCGGCTGGTCAATCGATTCAGTCTCTAAGGATTCACCATTGACCGAGAGCGTATCGCCACCAGCGAGTACATCGAGCAACTCTTCTTCGTCCATCGTCCGGATGCCGAGCGTTTCAGCTTTGCCAGTTTTGTCAGCGCCGGGTCTTGCACCAATCACCAAAAGCGTGGTTTTACTGTTGACTGACTTCTGAATCTTGCCGCCTTTCTGGCCGATCAGCTCTTCCACCTCTGGTCGGGTGTAGTCGGAAAAGGTTCCAGTCACCACCACGAACTGACCGATGAAACCTGAAGCTGGTGAGGGAAGCCATTGCCACGAGCTGTCGGCATAGTCTTCTAGGTACTCACCTTCATTATTCACATAGAAGGTCTCCCCTGTGCTGGAACTGAAGGCGCTGATTTCTATACTGTCAGCGCCGAGGTTGTGAAAGAAATTCACCAGCACTTCGACCTCAAGGGAGCTGGTCGATTCGAAAACCAAATGGAAGAGACCTTTATCTTGATGCAACTCGATAGCAGAAGACAGTATGTCATCTATCTCATAAAGAGAATCTTCAACATCCATAGCCTCAACAGCCGCATAGTCATCAGCATTTACGTGAGTGACGAACTGGCGAATGGCCGCCTGAGTGATGGCTGCGTCTGAATGTACGTAAAGATTTAAATAAAGTGATGACATAGGGTCGTCCATGATGAGGAATTCGACACGACGGAGCCTAGAGGCGTCCCGCCATGTTGGTATCAACTCTATCAAAGGGCATCCTGAAAAATTCGTGAGACTTAGCTGATTACCGAACAATTATTGCTGAATTATTTGTAGGTCTGACCTACAGCGTTCGACTTCCCCCGCTGGCTCTGACCGGCAACTCTTGGCCGGTTGCGACCGATGTCGGTAGGCCGGAGTCTGCCAAGAGCGGATGATTTCGGTATACGCGCGCACGGGGCCGGACGGTCTGGCCGCGCTGCGCCGAACGCCATGCACCCCATCCGATTGTTTCGGCGGGAAAAGCTTCGGTGAGTTTGTGCAGGAGTTTTACAATCTAGAATTGAAATTCTCGAAAGGCGCCGACCCCGAAAATTATTCGCAGGTACTGGGGCAAATAGGCGCTTTCGTTAAGGACAGCTATGATCGATCGCTGATTTTCGTTGCCCGAGGTGGTGCGGGTACGGTTAGGGTTGCATCGAAGATGTTCACGCGGGAGGGCGACGAACTCATCGGTTTTGAAATGACCTTGCCAGAAGCCATGCAAAAGATCTTTGGCATAAGGGCCTACGATATCGTTGTTGTACGCAATGCAGTTAAATACTTTGTCGAGGTGAAGTCTTGGAACAAACATATCTCGCTGACCAGAATTAAGGACTCCCTAAACTTTAGCAAAAAAACGGATGGTACGGATGGCGCGCCGGGACAATTGATGAAGGATTGGCGACTTATTTGGGCCCTGGCGGAAATAAGAATATCCGTTGGGAGTTTTCCGATGAAAATATAGTGCGTCAGGAGTTAATTGATGCGGTTAAGGCGGAAATTCTAAGAGAGGGTAAATATCAGAAATATCTGTATGAGAAGATGCAGGTAAGAGACTTCGGCCAAGCGCAGTCAGATGTAATGACTGCTATTGATGCTATCTTGAGAGGGGTGCCATAGCTGTGTTGATTTTTAATTTTCCGCATGCCTTCTCTGATCAAGGGGCGGGAGTATTGAGCTTCGTCAATGAGATGGGTTGGTTACAGGTTACGCAGGGAGAAATTGGGTTGATTCCTCCCAAAGATGGCTCTTATCATTATATAGGCGACGCTAGCGGAGAGTTCCAGGTCGTGGCTTTGCCTGGAAAACGTTATCTATCTCGCTATAATGAAAGTGAGTTTATTTTTGAGTCGTTTGGTGATCCGGCGGTAGGTAAAAGTTTCCTTCTTCGTATAGAGGTAGATGAGAAGTATAATATGGAGGCCGTGGTGATGAAGCCTACGGGTGAAGAGCTTTATCGAGCGCCTTATCAACATCCGAAGCATCTGGGCACCCATCATCTTGCACTGAGTAGCGATACTGAGTGGCGTATATTCAATATGACTGGCCAGGTGGTATTTTCAATTATACGACCGGCAAGTAGTAACAATCGTGGTGTGGCACGTTTCAGCAAACCGTTGTTCTTTTTCCCACTGAGTCCTGGAGAAGAATACGAGGTATACGATGTAGAGGCGGAGCGAGCAACTGGCGTGCGGCGCTTCAACGGAGTCATTCTGGCGGTACAGGATCTCCCCGACGGCAGTGTGTTGGTGGTGGACTTTGCCGGTATACAGCGTTTTCAACTCGTCGATGGTGGCATTGAGGTGTCGCCCGTGCTTACCTTCGAGTCGGCGGTGGGCGAGGAAACCCGCGTGTTGACTTGGGTAGATGATCGCAATGTCTATCTGGCGTTTGATATCTATGAAGCGCAAAGCCTCTTATTGTTGCCGCTGAACGGCGAGCCATCGCAATGGCTCCCGTTCCCCACTGAATGGCGAATCGATGGCGGAACTTATGGTTTTAAGGAAGGGTTTAACATCTTGCCACTGGCCCGGCGCTACCATACCTTCGACCGCGCGCAGTTGATCTGGACACCGGAAGAGATGCTTAGCCAAGATTCGTTTCATCTGGATATTTCCGACAATATTGAAATCGAGCAGACCGCTTCGGCCGTTAAGGGCAAGCATGGTTACTGCATTCGTGTGAGGGATAAGTCTGTCAATAGAGCCATTCGCTCGGCCGCCAGCGAACTGAGCCGGCTTATTCATGAAAGCTGCGATCATCCGCTGGGATGGGACGGCAACATTCTGGATAAGAAGTTCGACGGACAGTTCCGCGTGGAGATTTATTCGGCGGATAGACCCAGCGAGTTCGAACAGCGTTATCTAACCAAGTTCGTGGCGGAATTCCGTGAGGTTCTCTATTTCAAGCCTGCCAGGAGCAAGGCGAGCTTGGCGGTTGAAGTAGTGTGGGGAGATTTGGAGCAAGCGTCGGTCGCTTTTGATCCATCGAATCTTTAATGCACACCGATCATATGCCATTGCCAGTGTTGGCTCTCGGGCTGCCAAGAAACCAGCTTTAGACGAACCCTGCCGTTGACTTTGTCGAGGTCTATTCCGCCAATTGCTCACAAGCAACTTTAAGAACGTGGTACTACTCAGACGTTTTTTCATAAAGTCCCAATGGCTGCTTTTGGCCGATAGCTGACTATTAGGGCTATCGGCAGAAACGTTAGATGGAGGAGGCATCCTTCCCGCGTCTAGCCGCAATCGGCGTTACTCCTGGCGACGCGGTCTGCCGGTTTCTAGCCGATCCTTGCCAGGCAGTATGCCAAACATGCGTAAGTAGTCCCTGGCGAAGTGTGAAGCACCTTCATAACCAACCTCGAACGCTGCGCTACTGGATGACCTGCCTTCAGACACGATCAAGCGCCGCGCCTCGATCAATCGTAATTGCTTCTGGAATTGCAGCGGTGTGAGTGAGGTAACTGCTCTGAAATGTTGGTGAAACGAGGAGCGGCTCATACCCGCCACGGCAGCCAGCCGTTCGGCCGGCAGCGCGTTGGCATACTCGGCTCGCAGTACCGCAACGGAGCGGGCTATGCGATAAACATGACTGTCAGGCGTTCCGAGTTGGCGTATCGCGGCACCGTGCATACCCGTGAGTAGCCAGTAGTGGATTTCGCGCAGCAATTGCTGACGTAGGATGGCCAATGCGGCCGGACGGTCAAGAAGCTGCATCAAGCGCAACGCGGTGTCGGCGACTTGCTCGTATGTTGAAGCACGTTCATGGGGCTTGACGCTTAACGACTGCGCCTGCATTTCCAGCACCAGATCGGCGATTATGCAAGGGTCCAGATCAAGTGCGAGCGACAGATAAGGCTTGCTCGCACTTGCCTGCTTGATCTGGCTAACCATTGGCTGATTGGCAGTGATCAGCATGGAGTCGCCCGCAGCGTAGTCCAGCTGCTGGTTACCGATAGAAACGCGTTTGCTCCCTTGCAGCACCAGGCACAACAGCGGCCGCGGCAGCGTATGCTCCAATGAAGTAGTCGCGGTTTTGCGAATAGCAATAATCCCGCAAGCGGTAGATGCGACACCGTCACGTGCACACGCGCCTTCGGTATGGCGACGAACAATTTCAAGAAGCGTCTCGGCCATATCCTGATCCTGCCATACGGACAGAGCGACATGAGTTGACTCTGGATGATCAGGCTAGAAAACGAATGAATCCAGCGCACCGCCCAGCCATGCCGATTCTATATTTGAGCCTCTCGACAGGAGGTGATCATGACTGACAACACAACCCTACCAGGTCCTGTTCCATTCCCGGCTCCGTCCGCACCAGTATCGCCCCACCACGGCGTCGAGGTTAGTGGCGAACAGGGCGATGACGGTCGCAAAGCGTTCTACATTCACATTGAGGCCATCCCTGGCAACGAGGATCAGGTTGTGCAGATGCTAAGGGACATTCTCGCCTGTGTTGAGCAGGAGCCGGCAACCGGACCTTGGTATGGCGTGCGGTACTCGCAGACGACTTTCGGCGTATTCGAAGCGTTCCCGAATCTGGCAGGAAGGCAGGCCCACGTGGAAGGGGGCGGTGGAAACATATTCAGGGACATAACGCGGATGAATTCGATACTCGCCTATCCGGCTCATGTCTATCGATTAGACATACTCATGAGCAAAGAGGTGTTCGCGCGCTGAGAGTGCACTGCGATTGCCGGAACGCCAGTAAAGCGAATCCGGAGCCTTGGATCGTCTCAGCTTCAGTTCCACATTTGGCGCGGATCGGTGGTCAATGCGCGCCAGGCTAAAGCCCTGCCCGAAGTGCTGACGCGTCGGTGCTCGCGAGGTTAATAGGGACTCGATCCGCACGCGTGACTCGATTGATGAAGCGGCTCAGTTGCTCGCTGTGTTCGACGTCACGCCGAACCAGATACGTGGTGATCATGGTCGTGTCGCCTGCCAACGGCCGGGTTGTCACATCTGGGTTGTTGAGTTCGGCGATGCGAGCAAGGCTCGAGAAGCCAAGGCCGTAACCCGCTGCGACGAGCGCAATCAGGAGGTCAAGCGTGGGTACACGCTCGGCAATCGTCATCTGCGTTTCGATCGGCTTGAGTACGGGTTGAAGTTGCTGCCAGAAGCCTTCGCAGACCTCCGGCTCGCATAGCACCAACGGATGCCGGGCTATTTCGTCGAGCGGAATCTGCCGGTGCGCAAGCAACTGGTGCCGGGCAGGCAGGACGACGACAAGCGGGTCCTGCCACACAGGCTCGGCCACGAGCCCATCACCTTCGTTGGCGACGGTTTGTGCGAATCCGACGTCATAGAGGTCCTCGCGCAGCCCGTTGGCCTGCACCGATGACGGCACCTCGCGAAGAAAGATCTCGACGTCCGGATCTTCCTCTCGGCATTGGGCCAACAGCGCGGCGAGCCGGTGCTGCGGTACGCCATCGGACAGCGCAACCCGAAGCTTGCCGCGAAATCCGGCGGCAGCGCCCTTGACGCTGGCCTTGGCCTGTTCGACCACGGCAAAGATCCGGCGGGCTTCTTCGAGCAGTACGCTGCCCGCCCAGGTCAGGCGGGTCCGTCGGGTAGTGCGCTCGAATAGCTGTACACCAAGCCTGTATTCCAGGTCCTTGATGATGCGTGACAGGGGCGACTGCTCGATATGCAACCGTGCGGCCGCCCGAGCGAAGTGCAGTTCTTCGGCAACGACGACGAAGCAGCGAAGGTGGCGAAGCTCCACGGCTATTACCTCCTGACGGGCTATCAATGAATTATTGGACACGTCCTGCAGCGAGCCAGGCCGGCTGGCGGCGCAGGTTTAGCGTCTGCAGCAGCGTGCCGGCCAGTGCGACCGCGCCGGCGCCGGCAGCAAGCGACCAGATGGGCAGCTGTAGCAGAAGAAGGAACCCGCCTGCAGCGGCACCAATGGCGCTGCCCAGGTAGAGCGCCGACTCGTTGAGTGCGATGGCTAGATTGCCGTCGCCCTGGGCCTGGCGCGCCAGGATCAGTTCGTTGTTCTGCGGTACCTGCAGTGCCCAGCCCACGGCTCCCCACAGCACGATGGGTAGCATGGCGAGCCACGCACTGAACGTGGCAACCATGGGTAGCAGAAACAGCGATACGCCCAGGATCAGCATGATGGCGAGGACCAGTACTGGCCCCCTCACGCGATCGACCACCGGTCCGATCAGGAAGCTGCCGAGCACCCCACCGATGCCCCAGGCCCAGAGGAAAGGGGTAACCGAACGAACGCCGCCGTACTCGGGGTCGCGTAGCAGCGGGGCGATGAAGGTATACATGCCCAGGCTGGCGATGGCGGCAAGTAGCGAAACGAGCAGGATGGTGACGACATGGCCATCGGTAAGGATGGCTAGCTTCTCGCGGAGCGAGCTGGCTGGTGCCGCGGGCAGTGCCGGCAACAGCAGCAGAAGCCCGATGAAGGCCAGTAGCCCGAGCAGCGTGACGAGCCAGAGCGCGGCCTGCCACCCCATGTGGTCGGCGATCATGAGGCTAAGCGGTACGCCTAGGACCACGCCGCTGGCCATTCCGCCCATGATGATCGCGATGGACTTGCCGCGTCGCTCGGCAGTCGAAAGGGCGGCCGATGCGCCGATGCCCATTGCGAGATAAACGCCCGCGCCAATTCCAGCGATGGCGCGCCAGGCCAGCAGCGCATTGAAGTCGGTGGAAAGCGCGCTGGCCGCGTTCGCGACGACAAAAAGGGCGAGGGCTGCAAGTAGGCCACTACGTTGGCGGTCTGGTGGCGTTAGGGCCACGAAGATGGGCGAGCCGAGGCCGTAGGCCAGGGTGAAGGCCGTAACCAGCTGCGCCGCAACGGCAACCGATACCGTGAAGGCGTCTTCGATCAACGGGATCAGCCCGGCCGTCACGTAGGACGCCATGCCGAGTGCGAAGGCGCCCAGTGCGATTAGGTAGATGGGAAGCGGATTGGTTGAGGGGGTGCTCATGACAGGTGAGGCTCCACGTCGTGTCAGGGCAGCGTGACCCGTCGGATCACGCCCGAAGGGTTATAGATCCAGTGTTACGTCCAAATCCGTCAGCCAGGAGTTGAGTCCGACGGCGAGCTCCATGCCCATGCGGTCATACATGGGCGAGACGTCACCCAGTGGCCGGTCGAGGGCTTCCTGGACGTGAAAGGTGTCCAGCAGCGGCCGGACGGGCGCGTCCTGGCTTTGCATGATCGCGGCCATCGACTGGCGCAGCGCGTGTTCGTACGCAGGGTCCTGCGTAGAGGGGTAGGGGCTCTTGACACGGTCGGTGATCGATGGCGGCAACAGGTCGCGTGTCGCTGCGCGCAGGATGCTCTTCTCGCGCCCATCGAAGGCCTTGAGTGACCATGGGATGTTGAAGGCGTATTCGACCAGTCGGTGGTCGCAGAATGGAACGCGGACCTCGAGTCCGACCGCCATGCTCATGCGGTCCTTGCGATCGAGCAGCGTTTGCACGAAGCGTGTGAGGTTTAGGTAGCTCAGCTCTCGCATGCGCCGCTCGACCGGACTCTCGCCGACAAGCATGGGTGTTTCGGCAATCGCCTGGCGGTAGCTGTCGGCAAGGAATGTAGGCATGTCGAGCTGGCGCAACAGCCCACGGTCGAATAGCGTCTTGCCGTCGAAGTACTTGCCGGTGACGGAGGTCAGCCACGGAAAGGTATCCGCCTCGATTGCCTCGGGATCATGGAACCACCGATAGCCGCCGAACACCTCGTCCGCGCTCTCGCCGGAGAGTGCCACGGTCGAATGCTTGCGCACCTCTTCGAACAGGCGATACAGCGACGGCCACATGTCGCCCCAATACGCCGGTGGAAGGTCCAGTGCGTGCACGACCTGTCGGCGCAGGGCCGGGTCGGCAAGCTCGGCACTGTCCAGGATGATCTCGCTATGCGTGCTGTGGATTCGCGCAACCAGTTCGCGAACGAAGGGCGCATCCGGCGTTGCCCGGACCGCGTCGCCGGCGAAGCCCTGGCCGTGATCTCGAAAGTCCACCGAGAAGGAGCGAATGTTCGGTTTGCCCGCCTCGAGTAGTTTCTTTGAAGCCAGCGCAGTGATCACGGACGAGTCCAGACCGCCGGATAGGAGGCTGCACAGGGGAACGTCCGCCACGATCTGACGCTCGACGATATCTTCCAGCAGATCACGCGTATGCCGGACGGTCTGCTCCAGCGAATCGGCATGCTCGCGCGCCTCGAGGCGCCAGTAGCGCCGCCGCGTCACCCCTCGGCGATCGACTCGAACGACTTCGCCGGGCAGAACCTCGTACATGCCATGGAAGACGGCATGGCCGGGGGTTTTGACCATCTCCAGTATTTCTCGAAGACCGTCCGCACGGACGCGGCGTGGCACGCTCGGGTTTGCCAAGAGGGCCTTCGGCTCGGAACCGAAAATGACACCGTCCGCGGTGGGGTAGTAGTACAAGGGCTTGACGCCCATGCGGTCGCGGACGAGAAGCAGGCTTTCCTGACGTCGGTCCCAGATGGCAAAGGCATACATGCCGTTGAGACGGTCGACGAAGTTTTCTCCCCATTCGAGATACGCGCGAAGGACCACTTCGGTATCGCTGCGGTTCTCGAAACGATGTCCGCGCAACTGCAGTTCTGCACGCAGTTCGCGGAAGTTGTAGATCTCGCCGCTATAGGTAATGGCCGCTGCCTGTTTGCCATCCGCCTGGCGAGCCAACATCGGCTGCTTGCCACCCTCCAGATCGATAATCGAAAGGCGGCGATGGCCGAGGCCGATTGGGCCGTCGATCCAGATTCCCTGCGCATCCGGGCCCCGACGGGCCATCGAGTCGGTCATGCGTTGCAGGGTGTCTTCTTGTGCCTGCATTTGCTGGCTGTAGGACAGCCATCCTGTAATTCCACACATAGTCGTCTCCTGATTAGCCAAGGCTTTCGAGGTCGCTGTCTTCGGCGAGCAGGACCCGGTCCTGGGCGCGGTTGTAGTGCGCGGGAACTGCGATCGCCTTGGCGCGTGTCTCAAGCGTGTTGAGCAGGCGCTGCAGTTCGATGGCGGTGTTCAGGTCGGCGAAGGGCAGGTCGGGCTCGCGCCGGCTTGCTATCCAGAGCACGGCGTCCCGGCACAGGCGCGAGAGCTTGTGGAGCGTTTCCAGACCCGGCTTGCTGGGCGCCTCACTTGTTTCGTGCAGCGTCAACGGCGTTCCGTCGCTATCGCGCATCCAGATCCTCAGGTGATCGTGGTCCCAGCAGGGCGTATCGAAGGTCAGCCGTGCGTGGATGACATGCGCCTGGTCATCCACGAACGACCAGTCAACGGTGCGCTGGCGTACGACATGGACGAAACTGCTGTAGCCGGTGACGGGGGCCTCGCCGAGCGTTGCGCCGACCATCACCGTGTCGAGCACGGCGGGGCCGGATATCGAAAAGTCCGATCGAACGCCGATCACCTCGTCGACTGACCACGGACCTTCGATGGGGCAAATCCAGTTCACGAGGTCCAGTGCATGGATCACTTCACTTGTAACGCCGCAGGTCGGGCGATAATCGTTGATACGGTCCTTGCCCCAGTTGAAGTGGGCCCGCACCAGGCGCCACCGATGTCGAGCGACCCACTCGCGAAGCGTCTGGCTCGCAGCCGAGTAGCGCTCGACCAGGTTGAGCGCGAAGCCATTGAGCGAAGCGAGGGCGGTGTCGATGGATCTAAGGTCGTCAGCCGGTGTGGCCAGCGGTTTTTCGCAAATGACGAATCCGTGATAGCCGCGCAGTTGGCCAAGCACCGAGGCATGGCTCACGTCATTGACGCTGACCACGGTCAGATCCGGCCCAAACGCGTCGAGCGCCTGCTCGATGGTCCCGATTCGCTCCAGCGTGCTCGGCCTTTCTCGGCGATCCAGATAGGCGATCGACATCTCGACACCGCATGTGCGACCGACGTATTCGAGTGCGTGCTGCCAGCGCAGTCCGGCATAACCCAGGCCGATAATGAGCACCTTCATGTCGGCGTCTCCTGGCGGACCAGCAAGCGCTCGCCGCTGGGCTGGAAGCCTAGCGACGAGTAAAGCTGCGCCCCGTCTTCTGTGGTTTGCAGCACGACGGTGCGCACCTCGCGGTTGTCGAACCAACGCAGCAAGGTGGTCATAAGCTCGCGGGCTATGCCTCTGGCACGGAACTGCGGTGCTACCACGACCGACTGCACCCACCCTGACAACCCGTTCGGGTTTGCCGCAGTGGGGGCCCTCGAGTCGATGATGCCGGTCGCGCAGCCAATGACTTGGCCCGAATCTCGATGTTCGACGGCGAGCACGCGGACATTGTCGTTGGCGCCGAGGGTGCTGCCCAGCCAGGTCCGGTACGCCGCTCGCCAGCGAGCGCACGCTTCTGGCGTGCGGCTTGAGTAGCTGGCGTTTGTGCCGTCGAGCAGTACGCCGCGCAGCTCGATCAGCATCGGGATGTCGAGCGCGGTCGCGCTGCGCACGTTGAATAACGAATCGCCCATCACGCCACCTCCGTCTTGAAGGCACGCGAAGCCCTGGGGATGTCGAAGTGCGCGAATGTCTCGTCCAGCGCTGCGGCGAGCTGCGCGATTTGCGCTTCGCTGTGGTTGGGCGTGGCGTTGATGCGAAAGCGCTCCGTGCCAACGGGTACCGACGGATAGTTGATCGGTTGCAGATACACGCGGTGGGTATGGAGCAGGCGCTGGGCGGCAGCCTTGCACCGCTCGGCCTCGCCAACGAGGACGGGCAGTACGTGCGTCTGCGAGCAGGGCATGACCGGAATGTCGTACTGCTTGAGCCGTTCACGAAGAAGCGCGGTCTTGGCGTGCAGCCGGGTGCGTTCGTCGTCGTTTGCCTTGAGGTACTCGACGCTTGCAAGGCAGCCGGCCGTAACCGCCGGTGGCAGCGAAGTGGTGAAGATGAAGCCGGTTGCGAGGGAACGCACGGCATCGACGATGACCTGGCTCGAGGCGATGTACCCGCCGATGACCCCGATGGCCTTGGCCATCGTTCCCTGGATGATGTCGATCTCGCCGGCCAAGCCGAGCTGTGCGGCAATGCCGGCACCGCGGGGACCGTACATGCCCACCGCATGAACCTCGTCCAGGTACGTCAGCGCATTGTGGCGCTTGGCGACCTCGACGATACGTTCGATTGGCGCGATGTCGCCGTCCATTGAGTAAATCGATTCGAACACGACGAGCTTTGGCTGCCCGAGTGGGTAGCCAGACAGGATCTCATCGAGATGACGGGCATCGTTGTGCCTGAATACCTTGCGATCGTTGGGTGTTGCCCGAATGCCATTGACGATCGAGGCGTGGTTCATGGCGTCGCTCGCCACCACACAGTCTGGAATCTGGCGCAGCAGGCATTGCAGGGTCGCATCGTTCGAGCCGAAGCCGGTTGGAAAGACCAGCGCGGCCTCCTTGCCATGCCACTCGGCAAGGCTGGCTTCCAGGCGGGCATACAGCTCATGGGATCCGCCGATATTGCGCGAGCCGCCGGAGCCGGCGCCGTAGGTCTCGAGTGCGACGTGCATCTGCTGGCGCACCGCCGGGTGCTGGGACATTCCCAGGTAGTCGTTGCTGCACCAGACAACGACCGGCTCCCGGTCGCTGCCCTGCAGCTTTGCCAGCGGGTACTGGCCACAGATGCGGCTGAGCGTTGTGAACGTGCGGTACTGGTTGGAGGACTTCAATGACTCCAGCTGTTCGCGAAGCAATGATTGGTACATCCGTATCTCTCCTAGCGATCTGGCCGCCTAGCCCCTACCGACTGCTCTGCAATGGGGTTTTGCGTGACGAGGCGCTATTCTTAGTACCGTTGCCAGGGGGTTACAATTTGACTGGTTATGCTGTTACTGGAGGTAATTGGATGAGCGCACCGCGAAGCTTCGAACGAAACCGCACCGAGCTTGCCGACTTCCTGCGTAGCCGCCGTGAACGCATTACGCCGGAGGAGGTTGGCCTGCCGTCCGGCGTCAGGCGCCGTACGCCGGGGCTTCGGCGAGAGGAGGTGGCCGCGCTCGCTGGGGTGGGGTTGTCCTGGTACACCTGGCTGGAGCAGGGGAGGGATATCGGCGTATCGGCGACATTTCTCGAGAACCTGGCGCGCACGCTCAAGCTCGATGCGACAGAACGTCGCCATCTGTTCCTGCTGGCCCATCAGCGCTTGCCGCCAGAGCCGGGCAAGACGTGGTGCGTGGTTCCGCCCCTCGTGCATCGGCTGATGGCGGATCTGCCGTTGCGCCCGGCGTATGTGTTGAACCTGCGGTGGGACGTGCTGGCCTGGAATGCTGCGGCCGATCGGCTGTTTGGCTTCTCGAGCTTTCCGGCCGAGCGCCGCAACCTGCTATGGCTGTTGTTTACCGCCCCTTCGATGCGCGCCCTGTTCGATCCCTGGCAGGATCAGGCGCTGCAGATCCTGTCGAGCTTTCGCCGCGACTTCGTCAGGGCCCCGCTCGATCCGGACATCGGCAACCTGGTCAAGGACCTGGAAAAGGTCGATACCGACTTCAGGACCTGGTGGCGCCAGCAGGATATCCATGGCCCGTGCCAGGGGGATCGGTATCTGAGCGTCCCCGAGGTTGGCCCGGTCGTGTTCGACCATACGTCCTTGACGATCGACGTCGACCGCGACCTGCGGCTGGTCTATTACGCGGCGAGGGAAGGGCAGGCGCAGGGACGCCGTTTCGAGCAGTGGCTGATCAATCAGGCCCCATTCCCCAGCCCAGAAGACGCGTCGCTCATTCAATGACCGGGCCGCGCGAGCGCCCGATGTTCCATGTCACCTGGTTGCGCTGGACCCGTGCAGTCACCAAATGTCCTCGCCGCGGCTCGATGACCGGCTTCCAGGGCACCAGGCTGAAGCCACCATCATGTTCGAGCTGCGCGTAGCGCCCACTGGCAAGGTCCACATACCTTTGGTAGATCCCGGTGACCGGTACGCCGTCGACCGGTGCGTGATGCCGCATGCCGGTTCGTTCCTCGATTCCTTCCACCGTGGCGGCCAATTCGCGCTGGCGAAGCGTTCCCAGCAGGTTCGGGGTGAATGACATCCGCTCGCCCTGGCGCTGCGCCAGCCCAAGTTCGACCAGATAGTCTGCTCGTTGGCGCAGGCACGTGCGAACCTCTGCGCCGAAGCCATGTGTCGCCGGCTCCGCTGACCCTCCCACGAGCTGCGCGTCGAGCCAGGTGGCACCCATGGCCCTCACCTGGCGATCGATTGGCAGTCGCGAATGGACCGTTACCGCCACACCGCTCGAGCGCTGCGCGTCGTGGCGTCGCCCCTGCTCGGCAAGGTCCTGCGGAACGCGCCATAAGCCGTTGCCTACCCGCTCGACGATACCGGCGCGGCGCAAGGCTTCGAGTCGGCGCTCGTGTGCATCGAGCAGTGATTCCCCGTCGATCTCCGGGTCTCGCTTCGTTAGCGTGGCGTGATGCGTATCCCGGGCGTACAGCCCATCGACCGCCAGGGCGGCAATCCGGTTATCCATTGCACGTGGCGGGAAGGTACCCCTGACCTCGACGATTGCATCGACCGGGTAGCTCGACAACTGCGTGTCGCGCGCCAACGTGACGTGGTGAGCCCGGCCGTCCGTGCCATCGACGACCAGATAGGGCAAGTCGTGGGATTCGCCGGTTAAGCCCTTGGCTGCTACCCGCCCGATGATGCTGGCGTCGTGTCCAGGCTGAACGATATGCAGGTCCCGCTGAGTACCGGCCATGGCGCGCTGCATCGTACGCAGGATATCGCCGCGCTCACCCAACTCGCGCAGCGTGCGCTCTGCGTGATCGAACATCCGCCAGTGTCCCCCCGGTCCCAGCCTGGCGAGCCCTAATCGTTCCAGGTGCTGTAGGCGCCCGATCAGCTGTTGGCGCCGCGGGTGGCGTCCAAGATCGTTCAATTGCAGTCCTTCCGGCGGCATCTGGCGGGCGAGCATGCGATCCAGGCTCGTCCAGCGATCCTGCGTCACTTCGCGCTGAGCGCTTTGCATGATCTCCCGTTCCGTGCGCAGCCCGAGCCAATCGGTCGCCAGCGCCGATGCCCGTTCGCGCATCCCATGGGCGATGTAGTCCCTGGCGATGACCAGATCCCGGCCGGATTCGTCCTTACCCCTCAACACGATATGGGTGTGCGGGTTGTCGGTGTTCCAGTGGTCGACGGCTACCCAATCGAGCCGCGTTCCGAGGTCTGACGAGACACGCTCCATCAGGTGCCGGGTGAAGGTGCGCAGGTCATCGAGCGAGTTCGCGTCCTCGGGAGAGACGATAAAGCGAAACTGATGGCGATCATCGCGGCCGCGCGCTTCGAACGCCTGGATATCGACCTCGTCGGTCAGCGCGCCGTAGGCCTTGCCCGGCTCGCCATCACGCCCGACGCCCTCTCGCTCGATGTAGCGCAGGTGCGTCGACGTGGATCGCCTGCCGGCGCGTTGGAGATTCACCAGGCGCGTCTTGACGGCGACACGCCGCAAATGGACCGAGCGACCTGTGCGGCCGAACTGAGCCATGACATGACCACGGCCGAGGCGGGCGCCTGGCCTTGTTGAACCCGCGACCGCATGGGCACCCGTCTTGCTGGCCTGGCGAAGAACCTGGCCGACGAAGGCCTGGCCGCGCTGCTTCGGCGGGCCGGTTCGAGGCCGGAATCGGTCGTCATGGGTGCTATCCCGATCGTCCATCATTGCCTCCAATGTGGTCGTGGTGGGGCGCAGGGGTGCCCCGGTTAGCCGCACAGCCGGTGCGCCCCCTGCGCTGACAGGCACCCCGAACCGTAATGTCCGTGCCGTCTCCAACCCACGTGCAGACTGGACTCGCCTGCGAGGGCGTAGGGTTCCCTTTTATCTTGCCCTCCGCTTTTCATGCCTCTCAGCTCCGCCATTCGCCACTAATCGGCAAACAAACGATGTGCCGTGCCCAGCACGGTATGCGTGCTGACGGGACCGAAATAGCGGCTGTCGAACGAGTCGTCATGGCGCGGGGAAAGCAGCAGGAGTTCGTCATCCACCAGAGGGCGGCATCCTCGCCACTGCGGCATGGGGCGGCCGCGGCGGTCGTATGCACGCGCCTCTACTGCCGTAGCGCCGTCCACCAGTAGACGCGAGCCGATCGCACAGGCGCGCTGTGGCGGCGCTGCGAAAACCGGCTTGAGCATCGGTATCTCAATCGGAAGGTATCCACGGCGAGATGCAAGCTGGGCCGCGTCGCTTGGCAGGCGTACCAGGACCAGGTCCCCGACCCTTGGCAGCGCGTCCGGGTCGATGCGGTACCAGCCGGGTGGCACGCTGTCCGAAGCGTTGTAGACGACCCTCACCGGTAGCTCGAACAGGCCCGACGACGCCACCCATGCAGTGCCCACGATCGCCAGCAGGAGGACTGCCTTGCGGTGCCTCATGCCTCGCGCTCCGGAAAACGCGCCTCGAGCAACTCGCGCAGCATCTGGGCCACCGTAATGCCTTCCTGAAACGCGGCCACCTTGATTCGAGCTCGCAGGTCGGGGGTGATGTCGAGCGTAAGGCGCGCCGTGTAAATGCTGCCCTTTGCAGGGAGCTGTACCGACGCTTGACGGATCCATGCTCGGGCCTGGGCATCGGCCATGGGCCGCGCGCCTATGTCGACGCGCTTCGCGCTCATGGCGCCCACCCGAGCAGTTCGTCGACCAGCGAGCTGATCTCACGGGCCGCTGCGCCGTCGGGGATGAGTTCGTGCACCAGGCGGCCGGCTGCCGCACTGTCGGCGAACACAATGCGCTGGCGCACTTCGGCGCGAAGCGCCGGTAGCGGCTGGTCGGCCAGTGCCTCCCTGGCCTCGCGCCCGATCACCGTGGTGCTGACACGCCTGTTGATTGCGAACGCCGCGCGCAGCGCGGGACGAAAGACCTGTGCCTCGCGGATCAGGTCGACCATCTCGGCGCTGGCCCAGAAGTCGAAGGGGCTGGGCTGGACCGGTACCAGTACCCGGTCGGCTGCCATCAACGTCGATCGGGCCAGGGCAGCGATGCGCGGTGGGCCGTCGATGATCAGGTGGTCGGCACGTCTGGCCAGCTCAGGCGCCTCCTGATGGAGTGTCTCGCGTGGCAGGCCCACCGCTCCGAACAGCCTCGCCAGGCCCTGCTGGGCACGCCGTTGCACCCAGTCCAGCGCAGAGCCTTGCGGGTCGGCATCCAGCAGGATCACGGTCTTGCCGCGTCGTGCCAGCTCGCCGGCGATATGGGTGGCCAGGGTGGTCTTGCCGACCCCGCCCTTCTGGTTGAGCAGGGCGAGGATCATGACCCGGCCTCCAGGTGTGCGTGCCAACCGGCGCGGATGATCCGGGTAGCCTCGATCCCACAACAACAAGTTAGAGATTCTGTGTTAGTTAAGTTAAGGCACGCCGCAGGCCGCGCGTTTGCTGGTTTGCATCCAATTCGGTGCGCCTGATAGCACGATAGGCCTGCGCCTGATGGCACGAGTGTATTTGCGCCTGATAGCACGACGGGTTTCACAGCTTGTCCCCGGCTTATCCCCGTGCCGCCTACGGCACGGGCCTGAACGCCAGCAGCTCGGTGGAAGGGTCCATCCGCACGATGTCCAGCTGGTAGCCGGGCAGGGACTGGCGGGCGACCAGTGCACGAAGATCGAGGGCAAAGTCCGAGTAGCGGGCAGCACTGCCAGACTTTCGGTGCAGGTGCCTGAAGTCGAATTGCCAACCCTCCGGCTGGTGCCCGCCGTGCTTGCGCACGAGGCGATAGAGCCAGCGCTCGATCCCGCCGGTCAGCCGGAAATACGCCCGGTCGATGGTCAAGACGAGGGCGCGATCCAGCACGCCGGCATAGAACCAGTCCGGTAGGATCAACTCGATACCCAGGGGCTTGCCATCGGCATTGGCCAGCTCCTTCCACTCGTTGATCCATGAAAAGCGATGCAGCCGGCGTCCGGAGGTCTCGCGTATCGACGTCGCAACGCTCGTGGTCTGTAGCCGATCCAGGGCAGCCTTCAGCCGCAGATAGTCGCGCCGGGAGGTGCCACGCCCGATGAAGCGCAGGATCTCGTAGGGCGTCGCCCTGATCAGGCGGGACGTCGCAATCCCCGCATCGCGCGCCTCGACAATCTGGCTGGCGGCCCATATCAGGATGTCCGCATCCCATATCGTCGCGATGCCATGCTCGTGCGTGCCCTCGACACGTACCGTCACGCTCCCGGAGCGGAAGTCGATCGGCAGCGTGCGACGCGATTTGCCGAGCGAGAAGAAGGGGTGCGCCATCAGGTCCTGGGCATCGCGCGGGGCCATGTCGCCGGGCAGGGCACGAAACGGGGCTAGCGTCCGTTCCAGGGCAGGCGGCTCGGAACGTGCGCTCATCGGTATCGAGCGTCTCAACGTTCATGGCGCGCACCTCCGCAGTGATGCTGCAGGTACTCGGGGTCGAAGGTGGTGTCGAAGCTGCGCGCGTCGGCCCATGCCTGCAGATCGGTCAGGGCATACATGACGCGCCGGCCAAACTTGCGAAAGCGCGGCCCGCCCCCTATTACGCGCTGCTTTTCCAGGGTGCGCGGTGAAAGCCGAAGGAAGACCGCGGCCTCGGCATTGTTGAGGTAGGTCGGGTGTTCGTGCGCCGAAGCGCCGTGCGATCTGGGCGCTACCGGTTGGCCAGGCAGGGTTTGCCGGTCATGGTCGGTAGAAGAGGGCGCAGCGTGGTGAGGTTGGAGGGACATGGGCAGGTCTCCTGTAAATGGAGGCCTACCCTGTGCCGATCAGCCCGTGCCGATCATGCCGGACTGGGTCTCGGACCAGACGGCAACGCGGCACAAAACCAATTGCAGCGTGCCTGGTCCGATTGCTGCGTCACAACGCCAACCGGGCAGACATGGTGATCGACGTTGCCCGCATGTCCTGCAAGCGGGTGCGACGCATGCACTTTTAACAGAAGCGAAATTGCGCATTTCAGTAGAACTGCAATTACTGAAATGCGTATACACACAAAGCCGCAAATGTGCGTTCGCGTACTGTGCTGCTAATAGTAAATACGCCTTTACGTTTTCGTCTTAATACGGGGCGGAAGTTGATTTACCGTGGCGTCTTCTGGTTATCCACTAGTGGCCGTGTTAGTTTGCCCGCGGTATATCGCCAGGCCAATTATGTTTTATGGCTTTGAAGAGGAAAATGATGAGCAAGATCGCCGAGTACAAACGCCTTGAAGCCCAACTTGCCGAGCAACTCGCGGCGCTGGACAAGCTCAAGACCGATGGCCAACTGAAACGGGAAATGGAGTTTGAAGACAAGCTCAAGGCCCTGATCAACGAGTACGGTTTCAATGCCCGCACCGTCCTCGATATCCTCGACCCGGCGTCGGCCGGGGATGTAGCGCCCGCCGGCCGCCGTCGCGCCCGTGAAATTAAGAGGTATACCAACCCGCACACCGGTGAGGTGGTCGAAACCAAGGGTGGAAACCACAGGGTCCTCAGCGCCTGGAAAAAACAGTACGGCGCCGAGGCGGTGAAGTCCTGGGTCGCCTGAACGAAAGTTTCCGCTAGTTTGCCAACAGTTGCTCCAGGCGCAGACCAACTTGCTTGGCCTGCGCTGCCATGTCGGCGATATACTCGATCAGCTTATCGAGTGTTATCAGTTCAGCGGCCGGCAATTGGTCCTTCATTCCAAGCAACTTGATGGTTGCCTCGTCCCGACGCTGTCGCGACGAGTACTCGATGTTGATTAGCTCATTGATCATCGCCTGCACCAGGACGGCCTCGTGGCCGCGGAAACGACTTTCGAGCAACTCGTCGAGCTTTTCCACGACAGCCATGACGTGCGCGACCGTATCGACCGCCCGCAGCAGATGGATCCTGATTTCATCCTGCATCGCCGGATGAAAGCGCATCCTGCCCAACGCGACGAGACGGGCGAATTCACTGGCGCCGTGGGCCAGGCTGTTCTGCGCCCGCAGCAGATCGAGCACATCGCTGCGCGGGATTGGCATGAAAAGCGTGCTCGGCAAGTGCAGGCAGACATCCCGCGACACCCGCTCGCTTTCCTGGCTGAGTTCCCGGACCTGCTGCTCGATCAGCTGTACGCGCTGCCAGTCCTCGTCGAGGGCGCTGCGCAGCAGGGGAAGCAGCAACTGGACCGCACCATGCACTTGCTCAAATTGGCAGCGCAACTGCTTGAACGGGGAGCGGGCTACCAGACCGCACAGGGCTTTCTCGGGCATGTCGCTGGCCTCGGTGATTGGCGATGGCGATGTATTGAAGGCCGTGGCGCATTGCAATTGGATGACACCGCCACCGGTGTGCGAGGCGGCGGCGCTCAGGGGACAGGTTGCGGACCTCGTAAGCGTCCACAGGTGACCCGCTAGTTGGCGTGGAAAACGTGCACCTGCTCGAAGCCCGTTTCGATGGTGAACACGTCGCCGCCGTATTCCATGTCGCGCGCTATGGCCTGGTAGTCGATATACGGCGCGAGGTGCTCAGGGATATCGGTTGTTTGCTCGGTCACGTCCTGGGCGTAGTCAGCGAGGGAGGTATAGCAGCCGCAGTAGTTTTCTTCGATGGCAACGCGTGCTGGTTCCACCTCGCCAAAGTAGGCCAGCAGAGCCCCGCCTAGCCCAGGATGCTCCGCGATCAGGCAGGCAATCTCGTGTATGGCTTGGAGCGACGCGTATTCGCCCGGGCGGTAGCCGTCGAAACCCTCATGGTCGTGAATCGCGTATTCCTCGGCGCCAGGGACGGGGGATGCTCGGAGCATCGACTCGATCTGCTTCTGAATCTCATGCAGGGGTTGGGTCGCCTCAACCCACACGCCGTGTAGATGCCCGGCATTGTAGGCAGCGAGATCGGCTAGGTAGATCCGGATGGGCTTGCTCATGCTTGCGCTCCTTGTCTGGAAGGTTCTGCGCGTTTCGCCGCGCATGAACCCCTGCCGACTAGGGCGACTAAGGCCGTCGTGAAAAAATCAGGAAAAATCGCGGAGGCTCCGCCCAGCGCAGCGGCCGGGTGGAAACCGTCTATTTTTCTTGATTTTGAGGGGGCAAGAACCCCTGCCTTTCGCGTTTGAACTGTGCCCTCAACGCTCTCGCGTACGCCTTCACAGTTGCAGTCACCCTTTGAGCGTCAACCGCCTTGCTCGGTCGCCGATGGGCTACTGCCGCACGGGCATGAGCAAACTGATCGCCGCCTGCGCCCGGGCGCTTTCGTGATAGCGAAATAGATAGTCGCCACCACTGCTAAGGATCCTCCCGCTGCCGCCTTCTGGCGTCGACACTTGAAGCACGGCTGTCATCAATCAAACACTCCCTGGATCTCATCGAGTGTGGGCATCGCGGCCGGCGTTACCGCGAACTCGCAATCCAACGCGCCCAGTACTCGCGCATAAGCCGCGATGCCTACCGACAAGTCGCCTCTCTCGACGGCGATAACCTTCTGGCGGGTGATGCCCGCCAAGGAGGCAAGCTTCGCCTGGGTCAGGCCGAGGTTCAGTCGACGCTGCCTGACCTGCTGGCCAAGGCGAGCTGTAATGAAGGCATGGTCCATGTCTTGTTTGCGTAACATAAAAGAGAGATGTAACGTATACGGAACAATTCAAAAGAGCAACTCATAACTCCTGCATGAACGTTGCGCGACGGCGTAGACCGACCGCAGGAGGCGCTCGGAGCCGCTGGGACCCTAGAGACAACACCTGCTTTTTGTGGCCCACGGGCTACAAAAATGGACAGGGCGGCGCACTTTGTGTCCCGCGGGCTACGCGTCAGCAGCCTTCAAGAAATTGCACGACACCCTGCTTTTCGTCCTCGACCACGGGTAAGGCGGACTGTGAACGGCTGCCTAAACCTGGGAACTCGATTCAGATTCCGTCGCGCGATGCGCTACTGTCGAACTCGACGGACGACCCAAGCAAGGAGCGCATATGGGCAGGTTGGTATTGAGCAGGCGAGCCGGTGAACAGATAAGGCTGACGTTGAAGCCCGGGGCCTCGATCGACGACTTTCTGGATGAGCTGGAGCAGGTCGGCATCTGGATTACGGTCGTCCAGACTGATGGAGGCCGGGCCCGCCTGGCCATCGAGGCGCCCGAGCAACTGCTGGTCCTGCGCGACGAGCTGATTCCAGGCCACGAGTCGTTCGTGAAACTCACGGCTGGATTCGAGCGTTCCTAGATGCCTGCCAAAACCATTGCTGCTGGGCTGGCGATCATGGTTTGCGGACTGCTGACCAATAACGCATGGTCGGATTCGTTGGCCTCGTTCGGCCTGCGCACAAAGGATAAGAATCCCTGCCGATTGACCGATGGCAGAGGCTTCGAGGCGCCGACCATCGTCCTGATGGCAGGCGCCTACGACAAGCTGTCCAAGGATAAGGTCGTCGTGCTTGAGGTTATCGACGCGGCCATCAACGCCGGTTGCGACATCGACGAGCCCGATGAACTGGGCCTTTCGCCCTTGAACGCTGCGATCCTCTACAACGAGCCCGCTCTGGTCGAGCGCTTCCTGCGGGCCGGCGCTGATCCCTACAGGAGGATCGTCAGTTCCAAGGCCAGCATCGATGGACTGGATGCGTTCGAGTTCCTTCATATGCTCATGACCAAGGTGCCCAGTCAGGACCGTACGGCACTTCGCGCGGTTCTCGATCGGTACCAGTAGCGCGCCGCGCTGCGGGCCTGCAGAACGCTGACCGCAGCCACAAAGCCTGATGGATCGCCCTGCCTGGCTGACCGGCTTAGAACGTCGGCTAGACAATCGGCTCGATCAGATGGGGACCCTCGTTTCGCGGGTTGCCCACGTCTCGCCCCACCGGATGCCAGACGAAGGCATCGACAGCAATCGCATGAGCCTGAAGCAGCTCATTGGCCTCGCCGGCGCCGATATCCGACAGCCAGGAACGCGCCTGCAGCGCATCGAGCACGACGGGGCGTCGGTCGTGAATGTCGAGCATTCCTCCCTGCGAATCGGCTGTGATGATCCGGAAGCCGTCGTCTGCGCGGGGCTCGCTTCCTGCATCAGAGAACTGACCTATCGCAGGGATGAACAGCGGTTCGCTGTCGGATCGGCGAATGTAATAGGCCTGCTTGGTTGTCTGGCCCTCGACTGGACACCACTCGTACCAGCCGTCGGCACAAAGCAACGCACGGTTCGGCCAGACCTGCCGGAAGTACGCGCTATGAGCGACCTTCTCCCGGGTCGCATTGATGTCGCTGCGAGCGGGGGCCTTCGCCCAGCTGGGCGACCAGCCCCACCGTTCAGGGTTCCATACCAGACCCGCGTCAACACGCCTGAGCAGGTCCACACGCGAGTGCGGCGCGACGTTGTAGCGGCCGATCAGCTCGGCGGGCGCTCGCCCGAACAGGGTTGCCTGGACCCCGAGCGATGCCAGGTACTTCTCGGCCGCACGATGCTGGGCCAGTCGTCCGCACATTGGTTCTTCCTCCTGTCGCTTCTCGATTGACGCGATTCGGCTCGCTCAAAATATACTGTATGTATATACAGTTTTTGGTTTCTCCATGGACAGCGTCGATCCCACTCCCGTCCGCTATGCGGAACTGCACTGCCTGAGCAACTTCTCGTTCCATCGCGGTGCATCCAGCGCGGCCGAGCTGTTCGAAAGGGCTCGCCAGCTAAATTACGAGGCGCTCGCCATCACCGATGAGTGCAGCCTCGCCGGCATCGTGCGGGCGTGGCAGGCGTCGAAGGCAACCGGCGTTCGCCTGATCGTCGGCACCGAGGTAAGGCTAGTCGAAGGCGCTCGGCTGGTGCTGCTGGCCCAGGATCTGGTCGGCTACCAGCGGATCTGCGCGCTTATCACCCAGGCACGACGGCGTGCCAGGAAGGGGAGCTACGTGCTTCACCGCTCCGACTTCGACAGCGGGACCGAGGGGATGCTTGCGCTCTGGGTCCCGAACCCGGACGAAGCGCAGGAGCACGGCAACTGGCTGAAGTCGGTCTTCGATTGCCGCTGCTGGATCGCGGTGGAGCTGCATCGTGAGTGCGACGATGAGCGCAAGCGGTCGGCACTCATGGCGTTGGGCGAGCAACTTGGGATGCCCCTCGTGGCCTCGGGCGACGTGCACATGCATGTGCGAGGACGTCGGGCGCTGCAGGACACCGTGACCGCAATCCGGCATCACTGCGCCGTCGCCGACGCCGGTGCCTACCTATTCCAGAACGGCGAGCGGCACCTGCGTACGCTGCAGGCGCTGGCCGATCTCTATACGTCAGGGCTGCTGCACGAGTCGGTCCGGATCGCAGCGCGTTGCACCTTCGACCTGGGCGAGCTGCGCTACGAGTACCCGCACGAGGTCGTACCCCCGGGACGATCGGCCTCCGAATGGCTGAGGCAGCTAACATTCGAAGGGGCCAACTGGCGCTGGCCGGACGGGATCCCGGGCAAGGCACTGGCGCAACTCGAGGCGGAACTCGGACTGATCAAGGACTTGCAGTACGAGAGCTACTTCCTGACCGTCCACGACATTGTCCGCTTCGCCCGAAGCAGGGCCATCCTGTGTCAGGGCAGGGGATCGGCTGCCAACTCGGCCGTGTGCTTTGCACTGGGCATCACCGAGCTGGACCCGACCCGAATGAGCATGCTGTTCGAGCGATTCATTTCCAAGGAGCGCAACGAGCCGCCGGATATCGACGTGGACTTCGAGCACGAGCGGCGTGAGGAAGTGATCCAGTACATCTTCGATCGCTACGGGCGCGAGCGGGCAGCCCTGACGGCAGTGGCCAGCACCTACCATTTCGCCGGCGCTATCCGAGACGTGGGCAAGGCCCTGGGCCTGCCACCCGAGCATGTCGACGCGCTGGCCAGGTGCTGTGGCAGCTGGAGTGACCACATGCCGTCGCCACAACGGCTTGCCGAAGCCGGATTCGATTCGCAAAACCCGACGCTGCACCGGGTGCTGGTCCTGACCTCGCAACTGGTCGGCTTTCCGCGACACCTGTCCCAGCATCCGGGTGGTTTCGTGATATCGGAGCACCCGCTGTCCACGCTCGTGCCGGTGGAAAACGCGGCCATGAAGGACAGGACGATCATCCAGTGGGACAAGGACGATATCGACGCGCTCGGGCTGATGAAGGTCGATGTCCTGGCATTGGGCATGCTGAGCGCGATCAGGCGCTGCCTGGACCTGCTGCGCACCAACGACAGGCGCGACCTGACGTTGGCCACCATCCCGGCCGAGGATCCGCAGACCTACGCCATGATCAGCCGTGCCGACACGCTTGGCGTATTCCAAATCGAGTCCAGGGCGCAGATGGCCATGTTGCCCAGGCTCAAGCCCAAGACCTTCTATGATCTGGTGATCGAGGTCGCCATCGTGCGGCCCGGGCCGATCGTTGGGCAGATGGTCCATCCCTACCTGCGCCGGCGCAACGGCGAGGAGGAGGTGAGCTACCCGAGCGATGAGCTGCGCGAGGTCTTCGAGCGCACGCTGGGAGTGCCGTTGTTCCAGGAGCAGGTCATGCGCCTGGCCATCGTTGCGGCCGGCTATACGGCCGGCGAGGCCGACCAGCTTCGGCGCTCGATGGCCGCCTGGAAGCGCCACGGTGGGCTTGAGCCCCACCAGCAGCGCCTGAAGCAGGGCATGCTCGAGCGCGGCTACGACGAGGCCTTTGCAGAACGCATCTTCGAACAGATCAAGGGTTTTGGCAGCTACGGTTTTCCCGAGTCCCATGCGGCGAGTTTTGCACTTCTGACCTACGCCAGCTGCTGGCTCAAATGCCACGAGCCGTCGGCCTACGCCTGTGCATTGATCAATAGCTGGCCCATGGGCTTCTATTCGCCCGACCAGGTGCTACAGGATGCGCGCCGGCATGGCATCGAGGTGCGGCCCGTGGACGTTACCCGCAGCGACTGGGACTGCACGCTGGAAGAACCTCAGCAAGAGACTCCGGCAATTCGCCTGGGGCTGCGGATGGTGCGCGGCCTCTCGGAGCAGGTGGGGCGCCGCATCGAGGCCGAGCGCAGCAGCGCCCCGTTTCGCCACGTGGGTGACCTGTGCCTTCGCGCCGGGCTCGATACCAAGGCGCGTGAGCTGCTGGCCGAAGCCAATGCCCTCAGTGCGCTGGCAGGGCATCGGCATCAGGCACGCTGGGACATCGCCGGTGTCCAGGCGCCGCTACCGCTGTTCGACTGTGCCGAAACGGATCGGCCGATCGCGCTGCCTGCACCCACGCTGGTCGAGGACATGCACGCCGACTATGCGCGCACTGGCACGACACTTGGCCCACACCCGCTGTCGCTGCTGCGCGCCACTCTGAAGTTGATGCGCGCTCGCAGCTCCAGGGACCTGGCCGAATCTGCCCATGGACAGTTCATTACTGTGATCGGCATCGTCACCGGCCGGCAGCGTCCGTCGACGGCGTCGGGCGTCACTTTCGTCACGCTGGAGGACGAGTACGGCATGGTCAACGTCGTGGTCTGGCGGGATCTGGCCGAGCGCTACCGGCCAGCGCTGATGCAGTCGCGGCTGCTGCAGGTCAAGGGCAAGCTCGAGGACCAGGCCGGCGTGAGGCACTTGATTGCCGGCCACCTTCAGGACCGAAGCGACCTACTTGATGGATTGGATGTGCCCAGTCGCGATTTTCATTGACCGCATCACTGTTCCGATAGAGAACCGCCGTTGCCTGATGGGGCGGTTGACTCATCAAGAGGCGGGAGTCAAGACACGGGGCCCGAGGAATAAGCATAAAAACGTCTTAAAAAACGATTGACACCAACAATTATGCACATCTGTGCGTGGAGGGAGCCGCCAAGGGGCAGCATATGCCGCAGGAAACTGATGCAATAGCGTAAGTAATTGATTTTAAAACGATATGGAACGTTGCGCAAAATCTCGCCGATCCGTTTCCAGTCCGCGCCAGGCGGGCGTTTCCAGCAAGAATCCAAGATATGTTCACAGAGTTATCCACAGCTTCTGTGGATAAGGAGCTAAATCCTAATGTCGACGCGGCTTTGCGACATTTACCTCGGCTAGCCAGTCAGCTTATTCCTGGATTGTTACCGTTCGCGGGGACTAAGGCGTTCGTCTTCGTGCCGGACTAATTTTTTTTCGAAGAAAACTCAGCGGCATCTGGCCAGATCCACGGACCCGACATAAGCGTTTCCATGGCCCATCACGCATGCGATTCGCTGGTTGCGCGCAAGCTCCCATGGCTGCGGTGGATAGGTCTTGCTCCAGGCGTTGAACAGCTGTCGATCCTGCTTGGACAGATGCAGCTTGTAACGATCGGCCATGTAGAAATAGGTGCGCGCAATCATGCCGCGTATCGGTTGGCGCGGCATTGCCTTGCGCGCCTTGAAGTCGACGACCATCGGGCAAGCGCCGTATTGAGTCGGCTTGTGCGGCAGCCAGGCAAAGCTGTAGTTGCTCCGGTCACCATTGATCTCGCCGATACTGGGCACCAGGTTGTGCAGGTCGGCCTCGGCCCGGCGATAGGTTGCGTCCTTTTTCGCACAGTTGGCGCGACCACCGTTCTGCCAGCACTGGCGCTGATGGCCAATCACCCATGCGGGCACGATATGCTCCCACTCGATACGTGCTGCACGTTGCGGGTTCTTGCGCGGCACGTACCCGCAGCTTGCCAGGTCCACCCGGTTCCCCGAATAGCGACAGCCGCAATAGAACTCAACGGAATGGGAGGCATACAGCTTCCACGCTGCCTTCTTGGCTTCGGCGAAGGTCCGTGGCGCGGCGGCCTGGGCACTTGAGACGAGGAAAACCAGCAGAAGGGGGACAAGCAAACGAGCCATCAGTGAATACGGCACCTATCCATGTGTCTGTACGAATATACAGTATGGAAAGGCGCTCCGGCCACATCCGCATTACGCCTTTAATGTCGAAGCCAAGTCTGGAGCGACTGCCGTTCGCCGTTGGGCAGCTGTCCGGCGCATTCACGTCGCTGCGGGAAGCCGGGGCCCATCCGAGGCGAAGACCTCCGCTAGGGTTTCAGCAAGGGCCTGGTGACTGAAAGGCTTTGCCAATACTCGATATCGGGACTCAGGTGAAAGCCGCGTCGTAAAACCGGTGGCGAGGAGGATGTGGATCTTCGGATAGAGGCGATGCACTTCGTCCGCCAGCCCAACCCCGTCAAGTCTTCCGGGCATGACGACGTCCGACAGCAGTACGTCAATCGCTGGCCGAGGCTCACCTGCCAATCGAGCCAGCGCTGCATCAGCCGAGGAGACTTCATCGACTTGGTAACCCAACTCCTCGAGCATTCCCACCATCGCTTCGCGCACTTCGGGGTCGTCATCGACCAAAAGAATGCGCGCCGGGTGGGTAGGAGGAAACGATGTGCCTTGATCCTGTTGCCCAGTGCTGGGCCCATGTTCTATGCGGGGCAATAGCAAGCACACGCGTGTGCCTTTGTCGATCTCGCTCGTGATCGTTACTGCCCCACCGGACTGGCGCGCGAAACCGTAGACCTGCGCCAGGCCCAGTCCAGTGCCTTCACCGATGGGTTTGGTGGTGAAAAAGGGCTCGAATACGCGCGCCTGTATCTCCTGACTCATGCCGCATCCCGAATCCTCGACGTCCACGCACAGGTAAGGCCCGGGCGCCAGGCCTAATGGATTGTCACGCGGCAGGGTGGGCTGATGCAGGCCGATGACCAGGCGGCCCCCTTCAGGCATTGCATCGCGCGCGTTGATGGCAAGATTGAGGATAGCCAGCTCGCATTGCACGGGGTCGATGACCGTCGGCCACGAGCCGTCGGGCAGGTTCATCTCCAACGTCACCCGATTGGGGAGGGCACCGGTCAGCAACTCGTGCATGCCGAGAATCGAGTTTCGTAGGTCAACCTGTTCTACGTCGGCGGTGCGGCTTCTGCTGAATGCCATCAACTGGCGTGTGAGACGAGTCGCCCGATCTACCGAACGCTGGCAACCCTCGATTGCACGCGCGGCCCTCGGATGGGATGTCAGCATCTCGGCCAGCTGCAAACCCATGGTCATGCTTTGCAGCAGATTATTGAACTCATGGGAGATCCCGGCTGTGAGGTTACCCAACGCTTCGAGCTTTTGTCCCTGCAACAATGCCTGGTGAGAGCGCTCCGCCTGTGCAACGGCGTCCTTTACCCGTTCAGCCATCTGCTGGCTGGAACGGTGAATCGTGACGCTGGCTTGGGCCATAACCTGTGCAGTTCGGTCGGTCTCGCCCATGCCCGTTATCGGCGGACTGAACACTTCACCTCGCGCCAGGGCAGTGGCAGCCTCATCGAGCTGCGCAAGTGGCCGGGTGATGGTGCGTCCGACTGCAATCGCCGCCATGACCGCAAGGAACAACACGACAAGAATGCCGATCACCATGGTCCCCGTTGGCGCAAGCACGCTGGCTAGCAATTCATCGCGAGGAATGGCAACCAGTGCCGTCCAGCCCGATGCCGGGGCATGGCTGAAGAACGTTGTCACCTGCACGCCATCGCGCGTTATCGATAACACCCTCCCGTCGTTACCTGGCGAGGCACGCAGCTGGTCGATGAAATCGGCGCTCGCCGGTTTACCGATATGCTTGTCCGGATCACGTGTGCGGGCGACTACCGTATTGCCTTGATCCAAAATCACACCGAGCCACTTCTTCGGCAAGGCTTGTTGCTCCAGAAGTGCGCCGATACCTGCAACCGGGAACTCCATGACAAGGAAATACACCGCCTCGCCGTCGCGAATAACCGGCCGGCGGATTGCAATGCTGTGAGTTCCGGTCTCCCGATCACTAAACGATGGACTCACCTCAACTTCCGTTGTGGTCGTGAACTTTGGATAACTAGGCAGGCTCGGTAAGGGTGTGCCAAACGGATAGTCGGTATCGGCCAACGCGACGCCGTTCGTATCGAAGATCGTTACGCTCGCGCCTACCGCATGCTTGGTTTGCTGAAGACGCTCGTGAAAGGTTCGTACGTTGCCTTTGATGATGGTCGGAGAGGCGGCGAGCGTCGTAACGATCGTTGCATACCGCGCCAGCTCGCGATCCACGGCGAGCGCGACGGCACGGGAAACCTCTTTCATCCCCTGGTCAACCTGCGCCGACTGCGCACGGTAGACCGAATAGGTGCCATACAACGCAAAAGCGAGTGCCGGGGCGATAACGGCGATGACTAGCCAAACTAGACGGGAGCGAATCGACACGGGCGAGCTACCTGTTGGGACACGGCGCGTGTTGCCGGGCGCGCCGAGCATAGCGCACGTCATGCAAAAGTACGCGGACCTAGACCATCGGCGAGGTTCGAAACCGTTAGCAGTGTTTTCCAATGGATACAGTCCAGATGCAGGGTCACCAGCCATTGCGTTAGCATCGGTTCGCTTATGACCGCCCCAAAAGGGGCGGTTTCAAGGAAGACAATAAGAGGAGAAAGGGGATGGCATGTTCTGCCACGGGTGAGGCACGCGTCGCGGTACTCGTTGATTGCGACAACGTAACGCCCGAGATCCTTGAGCATGCGCTGCGCGTGATCGCCCAGTTCGGGCGTGTCGTGTTGCGCCGGGGCTATGGCAACCATGGCACGCTTGCCAATCGGTGGCAGGAGGCGCTCGTGCGCCTTGCCTTCACACCGTGCCTGCAGTACCAGTACGCCGCAGGTAAGAACACCGCAGATATCGCGCTTGCCCTCGATGCGCTCGAGGCACTGTTTGATGCGCGTGCCGACACCTTCTGCCTGGTCACCAGCGACTCGGACTTTGCCTACCTGTGCCGCAAGCTGCGAGAGCGGGGCGCAACCGTCTGCATCGTGGGCGAGGCCAAGACCCCGGATGCACTGAGAAACGCCAGCGACGAGTTCTTCGAATGGACTCGACCGGCGCCAGAGCCGGAGCAGGCGGTCGAATCGCCGGAACGTGCGCCGAAGATCGCCTGTCCAGCGAAGACCGAATCCAAGGCCGAACCGCCCAGGCCGCCGGCCAAGCGGCGCCCGCGCTTCGTGGTCGATGCCGTCGCGCTGATGGTGGCGGGAACGAACGAAGGAAAGGTGACGCTCAGCGCCCTGGGCGGATATCTCAAGCGTGCCGATCCCGCGTTCTCGCCCAGCGCGTACGGGCACTCGGGATTGCTGAACATGGTCAAGACCTACGACCTTCTCAATGCCGTCCAGGAAACTGGCGGACACTGGAGCGTGAGTCTGGCCAAGGACGCCGGCATGGACGAATCGTCCGCGCTGCACTGAGCAATGCTTCTGCCGGGCGATCACAAGAACTCGGACTTCAGCCCGCCTACAAGGAGACCCGTCATGGCCATCTTCGTTGAGCGCAGATTCGAAATGGGCGATACGGACGTCGTTGCCCGTTTTTCCACTCCGACGAAGGCTACGGGTGGCGAATTCCAATGCCACTACGAACTGGACTGGCCGGATCATGAGGACCGAGGCTACGCCTCTGGCGAAGATGGCGTTCAGGCGCTCATGCTAGCGATGAAGAAGGTGCACTTCGCGCTCGTCAAGAGCGATGCTTACCGGAAGGGCCAACTGACCTTGTGGGGCCAGTTGGATCTCGACCTGCCGCCCACCTGGGGCACTGGGCCTTTGTATTTCGCGGCGAATCGCTCCGGCGAAACACCGGGCGATTATTCCTGATGGCGCTGGTTGGCGGGCGAGACCGCTCAGTCGCCGCGTCAGGCAGCGGGCCCCGGCCGGGGAGGATAATGTTCAGAGGAGGGGGCTCGGGCGGGACAAGCGTGGTACCGGCTCATGTGGTTGCGTAGCGCTCAGGCATGCGTCTCGCGGGTAAGGACGTCGACCACCCATTGGTTGATGCTCTTGTTCGCCAGTTCGGCCTTCACTGCAACCGATGCGTGCAGCATGGGCTCCAGTCGCAGGCTCAGCTTGCCGGAATAGGGTTTTTGAGGCGCCTTGTTGATCTTCTCGCAGGTGTCCAGGTAATCGTCCACCGCTTCCTTGAATGCCTGTCTCAGCGCTGCGACCGATTCCCCATGAAACCCCACGATGTCGCGGATTCCCGCAATGTGGCCGATAAACAGCCCGTCCTCATCGCTGTACTCGATCCGGGCGGCGTAGCCCTTGTAGGTCATCGGATTCATGGCTTGACTCCTGCCTGCTCGAGGAATGCCCTAGCGTCGCGCACCTGATAGGGCTTGGCTTCCTTTTCCGGGTGCGGCCGATGAAACGTCGCGACGTGCCTTGCACACTTGTGCGCTTGATCAAGCAGGGAGAGGCGACTGCACGGGTCGAAACCTGCCACGACATCTTGGAGCTGCAAGGCCGGGCGCGACACCTGGCATATTTGCCAGCTAGTTTTCCGAGCCTTACCCCTTAGGCTGATGGCGAGGCATCCCGCCTCGTCAACGTAAGAGGGGTATCGCCATGTTCAAGCTTCTTCAAAAGCGCAAATCCAATCGAAACGTGATGGATCGGGCCGTCGTCATCAAGAACGCCAAAGCGAAAATCAACGGCGTACCGGGCGGCGCGATCGTCGAGGGTAGCTATGGCGTCTGGTCCCGTTGATGGACCTCTGGGTGGCGGCGTCGTCGTCACCCAGATCTTGTCACCTCGATGACGCAGATTTTCAAGGCAGGGTACGGATCGGCTGCGGCCCCGACAGCGCAGGAGATCGTACCGGGACTCCAGATACGGCTTCTACGAGATGCGGCCGTGCTGACGAACACGGGCTCCGAAGTCTTCTACGTTCGAGCTGCATCAGCAAGTTTCAGCATCTGGACTTCCCTGAAGCACCTGTTGAAGTCGATACGACCGGCCCTCAACCCAGGCTACCTACGCCATCATTTGCACTTTGGTGAGACGGCAACCCATGCGACTGCCTGGCGCGACGTTTTCCAATTGGTCCCAAACGCGGCCCTATCGCTGAATGCCGGTGGGTGCTCATGGTCCTTTGAACCGTGGCGCCAGGCGCAGTGCGGCAACACATCCTTTGATCATCCCGCAGTGCTTCTGAAGCAGGCCATCCCAGATTCCGCTTCGACCGTCGTACTCGAACTATCCGGCGGCACCGATTCGACAGCTATCGCCCACGCGCTTTCTGGCCGACACGATGTGCTGGCAATTACCTGGGCCGATCCTCTCTTCCCGGGCTCCTGCGATGTCGAGCATGCCAAGCGCGTAGCCGGCAAGCTTGGTTTCGAACACCGGGTTGCAACCCTGTCCCCGGGGGGACTATTCGAGGTGCCAGCGCAGTTTGAGCCGGACAGGCCCAGCGTATCGCTGTTCATGATGGCGGAGCGGGATCGGCTCGTTCGGGATGCGATCGACGGGCGCACCGACGCTATCGTGGTCAACGGTCATGGCGGCGATCACATCTTCCTTGATCCGCCGAGCCCGGTCCCCATGCTGGACCTTTTGTTCCATGCCCGTTTTCGCGAAGCCCTGAGGTACTACCGGACCCTCGTCGAATTCCATGGCGGGGGTGTGCTTGCTCCGTTGCGATATCGCAGGGTCGGTCGCGGCATTGGCCGTAGTTCTTTGAGCCTCACGCCGGGAAAACGCTTACACCGACGACTGATCCAGCAGGCCTGCTACGAAAATGCGATCTGGAGCAGGCTAGGTCCGCAGTACAGGCTGGTTCACCCATTCACCTGTCCCGCGATGTTGAACTACGCGCTGTCGATCGCCCCGCACGAGCATGTAGGTCAGGGGCAATCCAGGCTGCCGTTCAGAACGGCGATGAATGACTACCACCAGACCGAGGACTTCAGCCGCATAAGCAAAGGTCACCTTACCGGCGCTTTTCAGCGGGCCATCCAGCTCAAGGAGGAAATATTGGCGGCGCTTTTGGAGCGGGGCATCGGTGCGAAGCACAAGATGTACCGCGTTGAGGATATGCAGCGGGCGTTGCGAGCGGCCGCGCTTGGCTCCACGGAGATCCATCCGCAGCTCATGAATGCGCTTTCGCTGGAGCTATTCATGCAGCATTGGTCTCGTCTTTCGGGGGTGGCTCGATGGCAGATCGATTCCTGAGGTTCGCGTCTTCGGTTTTTCATGTGTTGGCAGATGGCGAGCTGGTGCTGCTCGATGCCCGCTCGAACGAGTTCGTCCTGTTCGACCGCGACGCATCGCGTGAGCTCGTCGACGCCATCGAGGGGCGAGCCATGGGTCCGCTTGCCGAGCGCTTTATTGCCGAAGGCATCCTGGAGCACGCCGTGTCGATGCCAAGGCTCAATCGGAGCCACGCGCCTGGACTCGATGACTTCACCTGGAGCGAGTCGATCCGCTACAAGGCCCGCCATCATGCGAGCTGTCCGTCTGCCCAGGAGGTGCTAGTTGCCGGTCTTTCCCTTGCAAAGGTGTGCTTTCTGCTCAAGTGCGTGTCGCTTCACCGTCTGCTTGAGAGAGGCCAGGCCAACCTCTTCAGCGAGGGCCCGGCAACGAAGACACTCAACCGGGAAATCTGCGCCCTGATCCGTGCCGCTCGTTGGCTCCCATGCAAAGTCGCCTGCCTTGAATTCTCTCTCGCCTTGCGCGAACGTCTCGCCCGCCATGGCGTCAATGCTACCGTCGAGATCGGTGTGCAGAAGTACAGTTTCATGGCACATGCCTGGCTGGAGGTAAACGGCCAGCCCCTAGGTGAGCCTGACCATGTCGCCCGATCTCTCCACCGCCTGCGGGGTGCCGAATGACGCAAGCGCTGCAGCAGTATCGCCGAGCACTAACCCTTGCCCGTTCCTACTACCCGAAGGCCTTTACCTACTTCGCGATCGCCTCTGCGATCCTGCTGGCATTGGCGCTACTGAACGCCGCCGTTCCGGTCCTGCTTCGCGAGGCAACCAACCGACTCGCCGCAGGCGATGCCATGAGCATTATCCTGGTCACGGCGGCAGCCTATGCACTGTGCTGGACCGGCGCGCAGGTGCTGGAGTGGACCAAGAACATACTCTCCGCCGCGGTGCTGGTGCGCTGCGATGCGGCCTTCTACCGCGCGTTCTTCGATCACCTGCTCAAGGTGCCACAGGCCGAGCTGCGCAAGCTCGACCAGGGCGTGCTGGTCGCCGATGCACAGCGTTCAAAGGGTGCCTTCAGTGCGCTGACCAGCACGCTGTTCTGGATCGTGCTGCCGACACTGGTTGAGCTGCTGTTCGTATTCGCGGTGCTCGCCACATTGATCAGCGTCGCCTTCGCGGCGTTCTTCATCATGGCCATCGTCGGGCTGGTTGGGCTTTCGGTGCTGCTGTCACGCAAGGCCAAGGGCATCCACCAGCGCATAATGGAATCGAACAATCAGGTGATGTCGCATTTCACCGAGCGGATGCGCCTGGTCGAGGAGATCAAGCTCAACAATGCCCAGCCCCTCGAGAGGCAGCGCTTCGGCTCCAAGGCGGGCGGCTTCATCGACAGCGTGACCGTGGGCAACCTGCGCATCGGCCTGCTCATGCTGCTGCAGGTCACCCTCGTCGGTGCGTTGCTCCTGGCCTCGACGCTATACATCGTCAGCGAAGTCGCGAAGGGCACCTACACCGTCGGTGACTTCGTCATGATCAACGGCTACGTCATGCAGCTGACGATGCGCCTGGCCCTGCTGGCCAGCGTACTGATCGAGCTACGTAACCACCTGGTCCTGCTGGACAGGGGCTTTCATTACCTGGACCTGGAAACCGAGCCTCGGGGCCACACGATCCCCAACACCGACGCGGAGGTCCTATTCGAGCTCGAGGGCGTGACCTACCGGGCGGAGGGTCGGACGATCCTCGACAGCGTCGACCTGCAGATCCACCAGGGCCATACCTACGCAATCACTGGCCCCTCGGGTGCCGGCAAGACGACGCTGTTGCGCCTGCTGGTGGGGCTGATCCAGCCGGAGGCGGGCACGGTCAGGGCGTTCGGCATGGACACGATCACCCTGGACCGAACCGCATTGCTGGACGCCGTGTCGGTCGTTACCCAGCATCCTCTGCTCATCGCCGGCAGCGTGGCCGACAATGTCCGCTACGGTGCAAAGGGAAACTTGAGCGACGACCAGCTCAACAGCCTACTCGGCCAGCTCGGACTCGACGCCCATGCCAGCGACACCCCGACCACGGACAGGCACGTGGGGTTCGATGCCGCTGCCGTGTCGGGCGGCGAGAAGCAGCGCATCGCGATCGCCCGGGCGTTGGCGCGGGGAACGCCGACGATCCTCCTGGACGAGCCCACCTCGGCCCTGGATGTCGAGAGCGAGGAGCGCACCATCGATGTGCTCAAGGCCAACGCCCGGACACTGGTGATGATCACCCATCGCCCATCTGTGATTGCCAAGGCCGACTACGTCATTCACCTCCGCGGCGACGGGACGGTGCGCATGAGTGCCCGTCCAAACTAGCCAAAAGCCCCGCAGCCGCAAACGCTACGGCAGTCGCAAGTTTCGGGTGCTGGGCTTGGACGTCGATAAGCACAAAGGCCGCCCTGAGTAGGGCGGCCTGGCGTTGCACTTAGAACTTGACCACAGCCCCGTCTGCCGGGATGTCCACGCGGTCTTGAATACCCTGCTCGACGACGTAGGCTTTGAGCTCCTGGCGGGTTTGACTCATATGATTAATAGCGTCCAGGTGGGTTGCCACGATGCGGGCGTTGGGCACAGCCTGCGCTGCATGGGCGAGATCTTTCTTGCCCATGATGATGGCGCCCTCGTAACCGTTTACCAAGGCATAGCCGGCGTTAACGACGACTACCTCCGGGTTGTACCGCGCCAGCGCCTGGTCAACTTCGTCACGCCAAATGGTGTCGCCAATCAGGTACATGGTCTTCTGGCCCGGGGCCTGGAACACAACACCCATCGCTTCCCCGAGAAGAGCAGCAAGTGGTGCATTGGCGTACATCGTGTCGGTGCCGTGCTGCCCACCAGTCTTGCTCAGCGTGACCCCCCCGAACTCGGTCCCATCTTCAAGGATGCGGACATCCTTGAAGCCTTGATCGCGGATGATCTTGGCGTCCGACTCGTTCTGTACGAATAGCGGCAGATCCTTGGGCAGCAGCTTCTGGGCAGCATCGTCCCAATGGTCGAGGTGGGTGTGTGTGACGATGATTGCGTCCACCCCAGCGAGGATCTCCTGGGTCGACGTCGGCAGTTCGACCAGCGGGTTGCGCAGCTCGCTGCGATAGGTGCCTTCGAACCCAGGGTAAGCGCCTTTTTTCGCGAGCATCGGGTCCACGAGGAACGTGGTATCGGCGTAGCTGATCTTTACCGTGGCATTGCGGATCTGCTGCATCTGCACGGCGGCACCAGCCGAGGCGGACGAACTGGTATTGGTGTCATTGGCCCAGCCCGTGCCAGCGGTAAGGCCGAGCGCGAGAAAGAGGGACGTTGCGAGCGTGCGTTGAAACAGCATGGGGCGACTCCAAAGGTGCTGTGGAAGGAGTACGCATTGTGGGCACCGGGCCTTGGGGGCGAAATCGGCCTGAAAGACAATCATCGATAAATTTAGGCCAAGCTGAATGGAAAATCGGCAGTGCTCAGCCGGTAGCGCCTGGCTCCATGCCAAACCGGCGTCGATAGGCCCCGGGCGTCAGCCCGACGACACGGGTGAACACTTTCCTGAAAGCGCCCGGGTCCGCGTAACCGACCTCCCAGGCGACCCGCTCGATGGGCAGGCGGCCTGTCTGCAGCAACTCTCGGGCGCGGGCGACCCGTAGCCGCTGGCAATAGTCGGTGGTGGTCATACCAGTGGCCTTGCGGAAACGGCGCAGAAAGGTCCTTTCCTCAAGGCCCGCTCGTCGAGCGAGCTCGGCCAATGCAACGTCTTCGGCAGCGGTCTCATGCAACCAGTGCTGGACGGCGAGAATGGCGCTGTCGCCGTGGTTCAACCGCGGCGCGAAGGCGCTGTAGTAGCGTTGCTGCCGACCCGGTGGGTCGATGACCAGCATCTGCGCGGTATCGATCATGGCCTTTGCGCCCAGGTAGCGGTCGACGAGCCGCAGCCCCAGATCGGTCCAGGCCATAAGCCCACCGGCGGTGATGATGTCATCGGCGTCGATGATGAGCTGGTCGGCATCCAGGTGGACATTGGGGAAGCGGGCCATGAATTGCTCGACATAGAGCCAGTGGGTAGTTGCCGTGCGTCCGGCAAGTAACCCTGTCTCGCCAAGCAGAAAGGCGCCTGCGCAGATCGATGCCAGCCTGACGCCGGCCTCATGCTGTTGGCAGAGCCAGTCGCGATAGGGGCGAGCGGCCTCGGTCGAAATCGGCTCTTCCAGGCTGGGCGGGAGGATCAGTACGCTGGGTGTGCAGCAGGCATCGGGGTGCGAGTCGTGGACCCGTTTGGCGGGCTGGCCGGTTTCGCCGAGTTGCCAATGGCTGATGCGCAGTTGAGGTCGATCCGGGTCGTCCGCCGCGCCATCGAACCGCGCCGCGATGCCGAACAGATCGGTCAGGCCGAATACCGTCGCCATCTGCACGCCGGGGTAGAGCACAATCCCCAGTTCGATTTGTGGTTGATTCGGCATGTGTCGATAGCACCCTCGAAGTTGTCGGTCGCACCCCTTAGCAGTGCTGCGAGGATGACCAATGATGTTCTCGTCATTTCCTACAGCATCTTCGCAGGAGCTAAGCATGAGCAAGCGTGCAGTGGTCGTAATCGACCTGCAGAACGAATACCTACCAACGGGCAAGTTGCCGCTTAGTGGCATCGAAGGCGCGGTTGCCAACGCGGCAAAAGTGATCGCCGATGCCCGCGCCAAAGGCATCCCGGTCATCCACGTTCGTCACGAGTTCGCTCACGGCGAAATGCCGGTGTTCGTCCCCGGCAGCGATGGCGTGCAGATCCAAGCCGCCGTAGCGCCTCAGGCGGGTGAACCGGTGGTGGTGAAGAATTACCCGAACTCCTTCCGCGACACCAATCTCAAGCAGTTGCTGGACGAGCGGGGCGTAGAGGAGTTGGTCGTAGTCGGTGCCATGAGCCACATGTGTGTTGACGCTGGCGTGCGCGCGGCGGCCGATATGGGCTATCCGGTCACCGTCATCCATGACGCCTGTGCCACCCTCGACCTGGAGTTTGGCGGCATTAAGGTGCCCGCAGCGCAGGTGCACGCCGCGATGATGGCTGCTCTGGGCTTTGCCTATGCGAAGCTGGGATCGACCGCAGAGTATCTTGCGGGCTGATTTTTCTTGCTGAAAGAACGATCCAGCCTGTGCGATTGCGCGGGCTGGATTGCTGGTACATCGAGGCCAAGCGACAGCCCGTCCGTCGAAGACCGCTGAGCGGTACCAGGCGCACGCAGGCGTCTGCCGCCTTGATCGACCTGTTCTCCGATGGCGAGCTGTTGTAAGGCGAACCTACCAGCGCGGTCTCGCGGTCTTCTGCGCGTAATGCATTGGCAGTTCCACTGAGGCCAGGTACCTGGGTGAATGCCCCAATCGGCCAGCCAATCGAGCCCGGCACCCGCGAGCGCGCCCAGTGGCCTGCCAGCTGGTGCCCCGAGCATTATGCCGGTCTCGGTACCGGTGCGGCCGTTCTGTAGCGAGATTCTGGAGCCGCCGAAGTGGGCGTATCGTTGGCCCATGTGGCATTCACGGAAAGATATGGGCCATATCTTCCGTAACCATGCGATGCTCGCTGGCCACCTACACCGCTGAGGTATGCCCATGTCCTCGCTGAATGTCTGCGTTGTCGCGTTCGAGGGCGTGAGCCTGTTCCATCTCTCCGTGCCGGCAATGGTATTGGGTGCCGGGGATGAAGGGCCGGACAGTGCGCGCTATCAAGTGTCCTACTGTGCGGCGCAGCCGGGCAAGGTGCGGTGCGATCAGGGCCTGACGATCGACGTGCCGGACGGGATGACGCCCATGGCACGCGCCGACATCGTCATTGTCCCTGCCTGGAATGATCCCGAGGTTGCCGCGCCAGCGGAGCTGATCGATGGTCTGCGTCAGGCTCATGCGCGCGGTGCGCTGATCGTCGGCCTGTGTCTCGGCGCGTTTGTACTGGGCGATGCCGGGCTGCTCGATGGGCGGGAAGCAACCACCCACTGGGTGGCGCGCGAGGTGTTTGCCCGGCGCTTCCCCAATAGCCATTTCCGGCCTGACGTGCTCTACGTGGCGGACGACAACGTCATCACGTCGGCCGGAACGGTGGCGGCCATCGACTGCTGCCTACACTTGCTGCGTCAGCGCCACGGTGCGGATGTGGCCAATCGGATCGCGCGACTGCTGGTCACCCCTCCGCATCGCCAGGGCGGACAGGCGCAGTACATCGAGCAGCCGGTGCCGCAACTGCCGAGCGAGAGCCGGTTACCTGAGGTGCTGACTTGGGCGCGGCAAAACCTGCATGAGGCGTTGTCGCTGGATGCCCTCGCCGAGGTCGCCCATATGAGCCGGCGAACCTTTACCCGGCGGTTCCGCGAAGCAACCGGTACCACCTTTATCAAGTGGCTGAATGCCGAGCGTGTGGCAAGGGCCCAGCAGTTGCTGGAAACGACGGAGATGCCCATCGATTGCGTCGCCTCGCAGGTCGGCTTTGGCACCACCCTGTCGCTGCGTCAGCAGTTCGCGGCCCAGCTGAGCACAACGCCTTCCGAGTATCGGCGTAATTTCCATGCGGTTTGTGGTTGAGCGCAGGGTAGCGACAAATCTACGGGAAGGTGTCGATTGCCGAGGGGCCCGTACGACTAGTTCTGCCATCGCAACGTATTCGCAGCGTTGAAAGCCACATGATGCTGCCAATGCCCTGGTCGCAGCTCCAGGCGGATGCCTGGGCACCGGCTCGGTGGCGTCCAGACAATCAACATGGAGGCCGAAATGAACAGCAAGAACACCATCTGCCTGTGGTACGACGGCACTGCGCTAGAGGCGGCTACCTTCTATGCCGAGACCTTTCCGGACAGTGCCGTGGGCGCCGTGCATCGTGCGCCGGGCGATTATCCCTCGGGCAAGCAGGGCGATGTCCTGACGGTCGAGTTCACGGTGATGGGGATCCCGTGCCTCGGGCTAAACGGGGGCCCGGCCTTCAAGCATTCCGAGGCGTTCTCGTTCCAGGTTGCCACCGACGACCAGGCCGAGACGGACCGCTTGTGGAGCGCGATCGTCGATAACGGCGGCCAGGAAAGCGAATGCGGCTGGTGCAAGGACAAGTGGGGCCTGTCATGGCAAATCACGCCACGCGTTCTGACGGCGGCCTATACCAGCCCTGATCGGGCAGCGGCCAAGCGCGCGTTCGACGCCATGATGGGCATGCGCAAGATCGACATCGGCACGATCGAGGCGGCATTGAGGGGCTAATCGGGCTGGCGATAAAAAAAGGCGGAAGCCAAACCGGCGCTCTAGGCACCTGATGCCCCGAGGCGGCAGCGAGCCGACGCTTCAGTGCCCCTCCTGGTCGCCAATGAACTTGCTCAGAAACTGCCGCGTGCGTTCGTGCTGCGGTGCGCTGAGCAGCTGCCTGGCGTCACCCTGTTCGACGATCACCCCGTCGTCGATGAAGATCGCCCTGTCGGCCACATCGCGGGCAAAGCTCATCTCGTGCGTGACGATGACCATCGTGCGCTTCTCTTCAGCGAGGCTGCGGATGGTGGCGAGCACCTCGCCGACCAATTCCGGATCGAGCGCCGAGGTCGGCTCGTCGAACAGGATCACGTCCGGCTGCATGGCCAGCGCGCGGGCAATCGCCACGCGCTGTTGCTGGCCACCGGAGAGGCGCCTGGGATAGGCATCTTCCTTACCCTCCAGGCCCACCTTGGCCAGCAGTGCCCGGCCGCGCTCGATGGCCTCGCGGCGTGGCTCCTTCTTCACCTGCACCGGGCCTTCGATGACATTCTCGAGGGCGGTTCGATGTGGGAACAGGTTGAAGTTCTGGAACACAAAACCGACGTGCTGGCGCAGCTCGCGGATCAGCCCCTGCTGCGCCTTGAGCGGCCGGTCGGCGTCGATGTGGATCTCGCCCACGCTGATCTGCCCGCCGCCAGGTTGCTCCAGCAGGTTGAGGCAGCGCAGCAGCGTCGTCTTCCCGGATCCACTGGGGCCGATGATCGCCAGCACCTCGCCGGGGGCGATATCCAGGTCGATGCCCTTGAGCACCGCCTGGCCGTTGAAGGATTTGCTCAGATTGCGCACGGTGATCATCAGGCGTCCTGCTCGTGGCGGTTGACCCGATGTTCCAGGCGACCCTGGAAGTACGCCAGCACGCTGGCCAGCAACCAGTAGATCAGCGCAGCGGCCAGGTACATGGTGAAGATCTCGAAGGTGCGCGCGGTGATCAGCTGCGCCTGGCGGAACAGCTCCGGCACCTGGATGGTGGCAGCCAGGGCGGTGTCCTTGACCAGAGAGATGAAACTGTTGCCCAGCGGGGGCAGGGCGGTGCGTGCGGCCTGCGGCAGGATGGCCCGGTACAGGGTCTGCGCGCGGCCCATGCCGATGCTGGCGGCCGCCTCCCACTGGCCACGGTCGATGGAGGCGATGGCGGCGCGCAGGATCTCGGCGGTGTAGGCCGCCATGTTCAGCGAGAAACCGATCAGCGCCGCCGGCAGCGGGTCGAGCTGGATGCCCAGTTGCGGCAGGCCGTAATAGATCATGAACAGCTGCACCAGCAGCGGCGTGCCGCGGAAGAACGACACGTAGACCCGCGCCAGCCACTGCAGCGGCCAAAACGCGTACAGCCGCAGCAGCGCCAGGCCAAAGCCCAGCAGCAGACCGAAGAACATGCCGCCCAGGCTTAGGACAACGGTCCACCACGCGCCCTTGAGCAGGAAGGGCAGGGAGTCCAGGACCAGCTGCAGGCTGCGCTCGATCATTGCGTGACGTCAGCCCCGAACCACTTTTCCGATAGCTCCTTGAGCGTGCCGTCGGCGCGCAGCTTGGCTATGGCTTCGTTAATGGCGGCGAGCAGCTGCGGGTTGCCCTTGCGCAGGGCAACACCGGACTCCTGGCGGGAGAAGGCTTCACCGGCCACCGCCAGGCGATCGCCGGTTTTCTCGACCATCTCGAAGGCGGCCAGACGGTCGATCAGGATCACGTCGATGCGTCCGACGGCGAGGTCCTGAAACTTGGTCGGGTCGTCGTCGTAGGTGCGGATATCGGCCTGGGGCACGTTTTCCTTCAGCCACTGCTCGTAGTTGGTGCCCAGACCCACCCCGACCTTCTTGCCGGCGAGATCGGTCGGATTCCTGATGCTGTCGGCATCGTCCTTGCGGGTGAGCGCCTGGATGCCGGAGACGGTGTAGGGCGTGGAAAAGTCGTACTTCTGCTTGCGCTCCTCGGAGATGGTCACCTGGTTGATCACCACGTCCAGGCGCTTGGATTCCAGGGCGGCAAGGATGCCGTCCCACTTGGTCGGCTGGAACTCGGCCTTGACCCCCAGCTCCTCTGCCAGGGCATTGGCGAAGTCCACCTCGAAACCGGTCAACTCACCGCTTTCATCCTGGTAGTTGAAGGGCGGGTAGGTGCCTTCCAGGCCCACCTCTAAAACCCCGTCGGCCTTGACCTCATCCAATAGATCGGCCGCGTACACCGGCATGAACAGGCTTCCGAGCAGCAGGCTCAGACTGCCGAGCAGGAAATGGCGACGCAGGATCGCAAACGTCATGGCAGGCCTCCAGGAGATCGGAAAGGTCACTCAACTCTAACGATGAACATTTATTCGAGAAAATAATTAGAAGGCATCAGAACCAATTCCAAAGGAATATGGCGTTATGCACCCAGTGCCCATTGATAGTAGGCGAACAATGCCGGGGCACCACCGGTGTGCAGGAACAGCAGCGGGCCCGTGCCGGGGAAGGCACCCCGAGCAATGCCGTCGAGCAGGCCGGCAAAGGCCTTGCCGGTGTACACCGGATCGAGCAGCACGCCTTCCTGTTCGGCCAGCAGGCGGATCGCAGCCAGGGTGCCGGCATTCGGTTCACCATAGCGCGGAGCGAAATACCGGTCCCACAGCTCAACCTGCAGCCCCGCCGGCACCTCGACGCCAAGCAGGTCGGCGGTGCGCTGCAGCAGCCCCTCGACCTTGGGCCGCTGTGCCGCCTCTGGCCGCGACACGGTGACCCCGACTACCCGGCTGCCCGGCCGGGCATGTTCCAGCGCCAGGGCCAGGCCACTCTGCGTTCCGGCGCTGCCGGAGGCGAGGACCACGGCAGCAAAATCCTCGCCGATGCCGTGCATCTGCTCGGCCAGCTCCAGGCCGGCGCGTACATAGCCCAACGCACCAAGCGCATTGGAGCCACCGATGGGCACCACGTAGGGTTTGCGCCCAGCGCTGCGCAGGCGCTCGGCGGCGGCCTGTAGCAACTCGTCGGCACTGTCCAGGTTGGCGACCAATTCAGTCTGGCAGCCAAACAGGTCAAGCAGCAGGCGATTGCCATTGCCCAGGTAATTGCCCTCGTCGGTACCCAGCGGATTCTCCAGCAGCGCCAGGCAGCCAAGACCGAGCCTGGCCGCCAGGGCCGCGGTCTGACGCACGTGGTTCGACTGAATCGCACCGGCGGTTACCAACACATCCGCGCCAAGAGCCAGGGCCTCGGCGCCGAGGTATTCGAGCTTGCGTGCCTTGTTGCCACCGAGGGCCAGCGGGGTGAGGTCGTCGCGCTTGATCCAGATATCCCGACCCAGGTGACGTGACAAACGCGGCAGGTGTTCCAGGGGCGTAGGGGTGGTAATCAATTCAAGGCGCGGGAAGCGGGCGAGGGCATCGGTGAGCATCGGACAGGCTTCTGAACAGGGACGAATCATCACTGTAGAAGGCAATTCAAACGGACACCACGTCCATACCGGTGAAGCCCTCTACACCGACCCAAGCGCAGTTAAAACAACCCAAGGGCAGTCGCCATCGCCACGGCCGCCGCAATGTTGCGAGCACCGAGCTTGCCCATGGCGTTCTCCTGGTGAAAACGAACGGTGCGCGGCCGCAGGCCCAGTATCAAGGCAATCTCCTCCTGCCCCTTGCCGCGCGACGCCCAGAGCAGGCACTCGCGCTCACGCCGTGTCAGCGATCGAGGTCGACAGCCCGCCATCAACTGCCCGACCCGCAGGTGCAGCGTCGTAGCAACGCCAGATAGCAACAACGCATCGCGAATACAGATGTCCCGTCCGTGACCACCGTCCACCGCCTGGCTAATGCTGAGCAACGCGAGCTGCTCGCCGCGCACATGAACGGGGATCGAGGCGCCCCGACACACGTCGATGCCATGCCGCCTGGCGCAGGCCAGAAACGCCGCATCTGCGGCACAGCACGATACCCGCACACCCACGTCCCGCCAAAGAAAGGGCAGGGCACAACTCCGCGCATGACGCACAAACGGGTCGACGCACTGATAGCCATGCGAGCGATACAGCTGCTGCCAGCAGGCGTGATGGTTCGAAACGAGCAGCGGAGATGCACCCAGCACGGCGCTGCCCACCTGAATGAACGCGTACTGCCCGATGCCCAGCCCCGAAAAGAGCCTGTCCAACACAACCCGCAGATCATCCAGCGAATCCGCTTCGCTCAGATCATGCAGCGCAGGACGGATCAGCTCCAGTTCCACCGAACGTCTCCGATGGCAATCACCCAAGGCAAACGTCAAGACGAAAACAATCAGCCTCGCCAAAACGACAGGAATCCAAAAGGCACCCAGGCGTAACAGCGCCACAACGCAAACAGCGAGACGAGCCAACACCGAGCGCCAGAAGATCAGAGCGGGCCGCCCAGAGGCGGACGGCCCACCGGCTCAGGCTTGCGCCGATTCCGCCCCGAATGCCCGTCGGTACAGCACGACCATCTCGTCGAGCAGTTCCTGGGCCGCATAGCCCAGCAGGCGCGCACGCAGGTCAAGGGTCTGCACGCCCTCGTCCTCGGTCAGCTGAAGCAAAAGCCCCCGGATCATTTCGACCCGCAACTCCGCCTCGGCCAAGGGACCGGAAGACGAAACGGCAGACGAACAATGCAAAGGGGCAGTGGAAGGAAAGGCCAGGAGATTGGAAGGATGTTCAGTCATTGCCCACCTCGCAGCGCGAAGTGGCAAAGTCGCCAAACACAGACGAAACGACAGGGTGGGGCGCGGGCGTAAAAAGGTGGTAGTGCATAACGCTGGTGCTCCTTGGACAGTTAAGGAGCCGCCAACCAGCCTTCTCACGAGCGTGGGTGGCGGACCGTGCAAGGGTGAGAACCGGCGTCCAAGGGAACCGGCCGGGCCGAAGCCCGCCTCACACGGCCCGCCATAGCGTTGCTGCAGCACAGTGCTAACACTGGCTGTGCGCTACGGCGCAACCGCGCCTTGGACATACACGCCGGGTTCTCACGCCCGGTCGCGGGATTTACCGCGACGGGCGCAGTCTAGCGCGGGGCATTGGGGAGAGGCAAACCAGCTGGGGCGTAGTTAAACGTGCCTGACATGATGGATGCGAAGAGCTGCAACCGGCCAAAAGCTGACATTTGAGAGCTCATCATTTCGCAGGGCTGATCCATCGCATCGTGACGACATCAGGCTCTCAAGCCGATTGAAGGGCTATATCCTCATTCCAATCAGTCATGATGGCATAATGCCTCCTGAGGCATGTTCTCGCCGTCTGTGCGCGAGGGCCCGTGACAAATTCATCAGACTCCAAGAGTTTGAAACTGACACGGTGAATTGGGCGCAAGTTATAACTTCTGCCCGAGATGAGAACATGTATGAATCCATAAAGGCTCTTAATCGGAAAGTTTACGATTAATTCCGGCGCCAAAATATTGAACGAGCACCCTCTATGAGTAGCATTATAATGGCATTATACGAACTACCAACGCTCCTTGGAGGGTGCATCTTATTATTTTTACTTTTCGAAAAGCTGATAATGCGAAACCAGAAAGGCACAGCCAGTTTTTTGAAAGATACCACTATAATGAGCAAGACTCGCCTATATCTTTTTCGACTGCATCGCTTCAACCTTATAAAGGCACTGACTCTGTCGCTTGTCATATATTTTTTTTCGCAGTTGATGCTCCGCTTATGCGAAGTAAAATTTGATATTACTTTGAGCTATCCCTGGTACTTCCTGCCGGGGCTTTACATTGGCTGCGCTGTTTTGTTTCTACCAATAAAAGGGCAAGGTTTAACCGCAGCGCTCGATAAACGCCTCTCACTGAGTTGGGATCGAGACGACAGCTTGGCGTTTCATATACGGCAACGAAAGATACATTCCCTATCGCCGGCTTTTACGAATTCTCTAGCCATGGCTGCCGCCACTCACTTGCTGGACCTCCGTGCCTGCAACATCGGCAATCCGGTAAGACTCGATAGTTGGCTATTTGCGCCGCCGCTACCCAGAGGAAATTCAGAGCTAAGAAGATTTCAAAAAATCATAAAATTGCACAAACTCAAAAAATTCAGTCCTTCTTTGAAATCAAGGCATCTATCACGACTGATGAAGTGCGCGATAACTAGACACAAGAGCGCAAGAAGATGGCCAAATGAAAACCCTAAAAGGACTTTAAATATATTTTGGCTTCTCAGGTGTGTTGTCTTTGTGCAAAAATTTTTCACTACAGCCATGTCGTTTTTATTGTTGATGCTACGTTGGCGTTCCATCGCCCTTTCTTTGCAATCGTTACCAAAACCGAATTTTAATGCTACCTATCCGATGCAAAATGGAACACCCAGTACTCGGCGGATTAGGGAAACAGAGCTTGTGTTCAATGCACATATTCCTACCTGTAGGGTAAGTCTCTTACCATTGGAGCGCATGAGCGTCTTTACTGTGATTACTCTTGTGGCTCATAACCCTAGAGTGTCTTCTCAATTAGGTGGCTGGACCACGGGCATACGAGTCGAATGAAGGAAATCATTAGGTAGGCAATCCGGGCTGAGCGAACACTAACTTGGAATGAATAGCCTACGACTCCGCTGGGTACTCCCAACCTATTGCCGTGCTGATGTAGTGACGGTTTCTGACCGGTTGCCGACGCTCGTGACAGGCAGCTGCCGGCCAAAAGCAGTCATAGAGTTTCTACAAAAGCTGGGGCGATTCACCCCTCAACTTCTATAAACTGAACACGCACCGGTTTGGTGTCCCCCATGATAATCGGGGCCTTTATTCCATCCTTGTGTAAGGATTTGGCTAGCATTCGGATATCTATCAGAATATCTGTGATCTTTAGACGCAATCTTTCGCGACCAGAAGATCGGACTGTCCCGGACTGATCGATGACAACTTCTTCGATGCGGGAGCGTGTCAGCTGAGCCACCAGGCTCTTGATGTCCTCTCGGTCGAGAGAGACGCCGGCCCAGTTATGGGCGAATTCATTACGAATTTTCCTCAATATTTCAAGCGTCTGATATCCGTCTTTGTGTATCAAACCTAGAACGAATGCTGCCTTGATCCTCGCGGAGAAGGTACCCAGCGGAGCGTTGAAGCCATTCACCAGGTCTTTCGCTTGCCGCGCTTCACGCAAGTAGGCGAGTAAAAGCAACCCAAGTGTATCCTCGGCGAAAGCAGCGATGGTTAGGACCATGCTTCTGTCGTCATGCTCATGCAACGACTCAAGCATGCTGTTGAGCTCATCCACAAATGGTTCGTTGTGCGGGTTGACTGGCGGCTTTGCATAGCCCTTCTTCTCAGATGCCATTGCCTTCTTTCCTTATCAAAATATTGGTGCTGCTGTACAGGGAACGACCAAAGGGGCTTTTTAGCCGGTATTGCGGCACGCCCGAGGGTTATCTGTGGATTTCTGGCAAGTCGAATTCTACGTACATTCCTTAATCTGCCTAACTATAATTAACCGATATATGTATCGTAATGGTTTTCGCCGTTTATGTCTGATAACGTTCCTTGTTCATGCATAACGATTTATATGCTTGAGTGCCGCGCCAAGAACGCGACATGAGGCGAAGTATGCACATTACTGACGAGGCCACAGCATGACCATGGTCTGCTTTTGGCCAGGAGTTGCCTGTCGCGATAGGCTGAAGGCAGCCATTAGCTGTCGTTGGCAAGACTCTTTAGCTCTTGGTGATACAGGAAAACCTCAAAGCCGAGTCGATTATTCTTACCACGTACGTAATTGAGTGGCGACTGAACAACGCTGTGTGCTCGGGCAGCAAGTTTCAGCAGGCATGAGCTGCACGTGACTGAGGATATGCCAACCCAGGTATGCAGCCACCAGGATTGAGTTCCTAGGATTTCACCCTGACGGCGAGCCGTGTTGAATAATTTTGCTACAGGCGTGGGCTATATTTAGGTGATCGACTCTTGCCGGACGCGGGGCAGATCAGAGTGGCGGTGAAGGCTTGCTACGCCGATGGATCCGTCGGTCAAGTTCAAGTTTTCTACGCTGAGCATGTCGAGCGGCTTTGGTCTTGCTACTGCGCCTTTAGGACACGCAAAATGCGGCCTCAACGACTGCATCCGACCTTTTGCCTGCAAACGTAGGCGATTCTCAGTACTAGAAGCTGAGCCCTTACCGAGGCAAAACAGATGATTTACTCACCGCACTCGCTCCTGAAACTGGTCCGGGAGGGAAAACTAATCAAGCATCTTGCCCACCGTGAATTGACAACCCCGGAAGGCGTTGGATTTGACCTCAGACTCGCAGGTCTCTCTCGCCTGACCGTCGGGGGTGGAAGCTTGCGAGAATCTACGCGACGCACCCCTGCCAGCGAGGTCATGCTCGCAGACCCAGAGGACTGCTTAGTCATGGAACCGGGCAAAACTTATCTGGCGAGCACCATGGAAGAATTCGATCTTCCGGAAGATTTGGCTGCGCTTTTTTTTCCGAGAAGCACGCTGTTCAGAAGCGGGATAACGTTCAATTCCAGTGTGCTGCCCCCAGGTTATGTAGGTCCGATGACGTTCGCGCTCACCAACCATCACAGCGAGGCGTTCGAAATTCAGATTGGTGCACGCTTTGCGCACGTCATCTTTCAGGCGGTATCCGGGAATATTGGCCGGTACAAAGGACAGTGGCAGGGCGGCCGCGTCTCTCAGCCCAAGGACGAAGGACAAATTTGATGAGTGTGTTACAGATCAAAGGGCGTACAACGGAATCCCACAAGGATTTTGACGCGGCATCGTACTCCAGCAACAGCCTTATCCTCACTAATGCGCGGGAAGAGAGAATCGAAGAGTTTTCCCTCGAACTGTCTGTGGGTGAAGGATGGAGTGATAACTATTCGGGCAACGACAGAAGCCTGTGGCGCATTGACGATGGCATGACGATCAAGGGTCACGACTCTGTGGTGGTGGAGGCCGCTGAAGAAATCAAGGTGCCGCACAATCGATACGGGATCGTCCTGCCGACGGGTAGTCTTTTTCTTTCACGCGGGGTGCTGGTTGCTTCGGCAAAGGTCGAACCTGCATTTGATGGCAAGCTCAAGCTCAGGATATTCAACACCACCAACAAGAATGTCTACCTGAATAGAGGCGAAAAGCTGGGCTCTGTGATTTTTTTCTCCACAGAATCGACATACACCCAGACCCCAATTAAGCGTGGCAGTGAAATATCGACGCTTCCCATCACGCGGTGGGCGCGACTGAAGAAGTGGTTTTCGCTCAATCCCACCATATGGATCGGGTGGACGCTGAACCTCATCACAAGCTCGTTGGTGTCTTCTCTTATACTGTACGCCGTTTATTACAAGACGATACTGGAGCACCAATCGCAGTATCCTCATGCACAACAAAGCGCCCAGCCGTCGCCGAATGAAGTTAAGCCAAAATGATTGTCATTGATAAAAACCTAGAACACCTTATTGCACAATATTCTGTATGCGAAAAAACCTTGTTTGATGAGTTCTCTCTCAAAATTCAATTGGGGCATACGTATTACGAGCCAAAACCTTTGCCCGCCTCTGAAAGCATTGTGTATGGGGCACATCCAGCTCCGTCGACAGTTTTTTCGGAACGAAAAGAAATTCAGCAAAACTTGGTACTGAAACCTGGTGAGCAAGTTATTACCTGCAGTAAACATCGATATAAAATACCGTTGGATTATTTTGGTTTGGTGCAAACCAAAGGAACCCTTGCGCGGTTGTTCGTGCAGGTAACTTGTAATGACGGTCAGGTAGAGCCGGGTTTCGACGGGTACATAACCCTCGAAATCATCAATATGTCGCCTTGGACGATCGAAATACCCGCGATCAGCGATATAGCACAGCTTTATTTGATGAAATGCAGCAGCACCGCATCTGAGCCGTACCACGGTCGGTATATGGATGCTGCCAAAGAAGGACCGACCCTCGCAGTGTTTCGAAAATAGATCGCTTCACTGCTGCGGTCGACGCAGCGGCGGCACCCGAAACCAGACATCCCCACCGCCCCGCGTCAGCGATGAGCGCCCCTCACGGGCGAGACGGTCCTGACCGGCTCGATGCGGAGCACGCCAGCGCGATCCGTCCCAGCCGGTTGACGCCTTATCCTTGCTCTTTTGCTCTTTTGCTCTTTTCCGCTTTATCTTCCGTTGTCTGTCCAGTCTTGGGGGTTATCGACACCCGTCGGAAACCCCCGCAACCACACCCCACCACGACCTCACGCACCTACCTACACCGGACATTTGCCGCTACAGTGCAGGCAGCCCCGTAGTCTGTTGCAAGGATCGCCGTCCGGATGGCTTCACCGTCTCAACCCAAAAGCCTGATCTTCGATCTTGAAGTCGCCCCCGGCAAAGCCGACCAACCCGACCGCATCTTCATGGTCGGTGGGGCTGCTTTTGTGGGGCTCGGTTCGTGAATATGTTGATCGGGTGAGGGAAGGGCAGTCACCGCTGTTGTTCATCTGCCACTCCTAACTCACCACTTCCTCTTCCTCCATCACATCCAGCGCTTCCTCCACCTCAATCTGGTGACGCGTCCATTCCGCGGCGATTGCCGGGTTGTCCCGGATCTGCTGCTCGATACGTAGCGTTTCGCGGAACTCGTGGGCGAGGGAGCTAATGGTCCAGTGGGTCTCGACGCCGAGCGTTTCGAGTTCCTGGCGTATCTCTGCCAGCTCCAATCGGAAGAACTCCTTGCGCGGGTTGACCTTGTTGATCTGCTGACGCAGGAAATGCCGGTGCAGCTGCTTCTCCAGTCCCGGAGCATCGTCGCTGAAGATCATGGCGTGCACATCGAACTCGAACGGCACGCTCGCATCCCCCAGCTCGCGGATACGATCGAGCGGTTCGAGCCGGCGCGTCATGCCGATCTTGAACACCTCTTCGCCGAAGGAGCCGATGTTGGAAATGACGTAGACGTGCCCAGCCCGCGTCTGCTGCGCCATGGAGAGGGCGCGCTGGTTCTTTTCCTCGGCCGCCTTGAGCTGCTCCTGTAGCGCCGCCAGGCGCGCTTCAAATTCCGCTCGCTGCGCTTCGTTGGCCGCGGCAACCTGCTGCTGAGCCTTCTCCATGGCCTTGCGCAAGGTGCTCTCTTCCTTGGCCGCTTCCTTAATCGCACGCTCGTACTCGCGCCGGGCCTTCTCTTCCTCGCGCATCTGCTCGCGCAGTTGGCGTTGCTCCTCGCGCTCGCGTTCCTTCAGCGCACGTGCAGTCACCGCCCACTTCAGCTCCTCCAGCCGGGCCTTGAGGTATTCCTCGGTAATACGGGCATTACGGAACGGGGAGCCGTTGAGGTTCACCAGGGCAAAGGCATCACGGATCTCCTGCTCCAGCTTGCCGTGGTTGTCCGTCTTGGTTCGCGAGAGGATCGAATCGACCTTGCCGTTGAAGGCATCGGTGACGAAGCGAATGGCGATCTCACGGCGGTTGGCCTCGACGTAGTCGCAAGTGGCCGAACGGCCGAGCTTGACCATCAGGCGGGAGGATTCCCTCGCCTGCTTCAGCTCCTTCCCGGCCTCGGTGAAACCGAATTCCTCGGCGAGGTCATCGAGCAGGTTGTACGTCGGCACGATATAGGCGTCGCCGTACCCCTCGATGATGTTCTTCATCGCCTGAGCGGCTTCGGTCAGCTCCTTGGCCTTGCCCATCGCGGCGAAGGCATCGCCGGCGACCTCCTGCGCCCGTTCGTTGGCCATGGCCACGATCCGGTCGGCTTCCGCCACCGCGGACTGGAGTTTTTCCTCTGCCTTTTCGAGGCGATTGCGGGCACCTTGCACCAGATCGTCCCGTTGCGCCTCGGCTTCGATTCGAAGGTGCTTGGCTTCCGCTTCGACGTCCTGAATGGGCTTGAAGCGCTGCAGCTCCTGAAGCTGCACCTGCAGATCGCCGCGCACGCGCACCACCTCACGCTCAAGATCCTCGATCTCGTTCTGGCGTGCCTTGAGGTTGAGCGTCAGCTCGGAAATGCGGCCCTTGGCCTTGGTGTGCTTGACCAGCAGTACGAATGCCGCGACTACGGCAATGACCAGCAAGAGTTCCATCTCGGCGTCCTTTCCCTTGATTGAGGGCAATGGTACACCGGCCGTGATGGCGTTAGGCTACTGCTCGCATGGATGATTGACTTGGCTCAAGCGGCGGACTTACGCGACGGGGGGAGGCCGCTTTCGCCCGAAAGTGGGCGCTTACAAGGCTCTGTTTTGCGGCTTGGAGGCACGAACAAAGCCGGGGCTGACAATGCCGGCAACCAAGGCCGCTGGTCGCGTCACCAAAGTGCTTGTCAATTCAATGGCGTCAGTCGCTAGACAGATGGCACAATGATATTGCAGCATTAGTGCTCGTTAAGTGGCGCCACAGTTCGATGACTAATAGGTACAGGAAGATGCGTAGAGCCTTTATTGCAATCACTCTAATGGGAGCCAGCTTATACACTTCGGCAGGGGAGCTTGCAGATTTCGCAGTTAAACAAGCTCATGCCAAGAGCTTTACCGGGTGCGATGCGGCAATTAAAAAAACTCACGAATTTGCTACCGGCGGAGATATTCGAGTTAATGTGATGTCTTTTGATGAGACTCCGAACTCACTCACAATGACAAGCACTTGGGGTACCAAAGGGGATTCCTTATATGGAAAGACGGTCTTTACTAAGGTGGGGAAAAAATGCGTGTACGATTCGATAGTTATCATTACCTCGCCAAAGACCTGTTTTGCATATGCGCAAGACAATCCCGCATTTTCTTATGTGGCGGAGGCGGCCGATTATCTATGGTTTAAAAACGCAGGTGGTATAAATATGCAGCTAGCTCCAGTAAGCAATGGATGCATTGCCGTTTTCAATCCAAATGGAATCATGTAAGCACTCTAATCGAAGTTTAGGTTTGCTAGATGCGCTGCTTTTACGTTGGATTACAGGCTAGCGAAGGTATGCCGTGCTTACGTGCTTGCTCATTCAATTCTGCGCATTAACCCTGATCGCTATGTTTGACAGCGCGTTTGCCCTAGCGTTTGACTCGGTCAAGATCGACCTCGGACAGATCAATTTGTATGTCGGACATATGCGGTGCTAGGCCTACTGAGAATCGTGAATCCCGTGCTCGGATTCATGAAGCAAGGACGCCTTCGCTTCGTTCCTCTTGCTAGCATCAGGCCAATCGGTCAAAGAGCTCCGATGTCAGCTTTAGCCATGAACTTGCTTTTGACAATCGAGACCCCGCTGAGCCATGAGCAAACCTTGAGCGATATCCCCTCACATACCTGGAAGCGCCCGCGCGCTCAATTTCCGCTTTATCGTGAAACGCTGTGGTGATCTTTGGCCTGAACGACAACACCCGAGTTCACGGACCGCAGGTTTGCGGTCGATGAAATAAATGACAGGTTGAACGGTATGTAAAACCTCTACACCTCAACCGACCACGCGACATGAGCTGTCGCATTGCCGTGGAAAACTACGGGAAATTAACCACCAATGGATAAACACTTTGTTGGGTGACCTGGGCGCCGAGCAATATGGACAGAAGCTGATGACGCGCTCCACCGTTACGTCTGCAAAAACCCGAAAATCCGCGCGCTCAGCGCCCGCTGCCAACGCCACGTTCGATGTCTTGGTGTTGGCCACAATGAGTGCAGGCAAGACGTCGTTCATCAACGCACTGATTGGCCAGGAACTGCTGCATACCGCCAATGAGGCCACCACTGCCTGCGTGACCCGTGTCGAGCATCGCCAAGGGACCAGGCGATTCAGCGGTGCGTGCTATTGCTATAACGATACTGAATTGGCCTACGAGCGTTCACCGTCAGTAGCGTTGCTGCGGGACTGGAACGCCGATGCCGAGGTCAAGCGCATCAGCCTTGCTGGAACTTTCAAAGTCTTGCCGCGCCCGGCGCCCGGCCTGGTGCTCCACGACACGCCAGGGCCGAACAACAGTCAGGATGAAAGTCACGCCAGGCTGACGCTGGAGGCTATCCGCAATGTGTCGTTCAAGGCGCTTTGCTATGTGCTCAACGCCAGCCAGCTGGGGACCCGTGACGACCGGTTGCTGCTCGAGCAGTTGCGCGAAGAGCTGGTCACCAAGCCTGCCCAGCCCATTTATTTCATCCTCAACAAAGTGGATTTGCTCGATCCGGAAAAGGGCGAAAGCGTTGAAGGCTATGTGCACATGGCCCAGCGCTATTTACGTGACATCGGTTTTGAGCAGCCAATCATCATTCCGACAATGGCCAGTGCAGCGTTGTACGCGCGCAAGGCCCTGAGTGCCGACACACTGACACGGGCCCAGCGGTCCCAGTTGCGCCAGGCTCTCGATGTCTTGGACTCCAACAAGCGTGCCTTGCTCAATGCCACTGTCGCGCCCGACCTGATCAAACGCCGCGTCGGCAAGGCGCTCGACAGCCTTGAGCGTAAACAGCAGGCCAATCAATCAGATACCCGGGCCAGCGACAAAAACAAATTGCGCCAACTAGTCACCATCAGCGGGCTTAAAACCATTGAAGTCCTCATCAATCATCAACGCCGCTTAGATGAACAACCATGAATACTATTGAAATCATCCACAACCCATTCATCGTCGAGACCCAGTTCCTGATCAGAGGCCAGCCTCCAGCTGAAGGTTGCAAGCTGTCGAGCTACAAGGAGTCGCGGCTGCAAGTGTGGGTCGAGAAGCTGTTTGATGAATTGAGTCAGTTGTTCAACGGCGACAATAACTTTGATGTCACTTTCAGGGGGGTTGAATCGGATTACCTGGACGTGGTCGACGCCGCGAAGGTCGCGATTGGTAAAGGCATGCAGGTCACTCTGAACTTTATTGAAGCGGATCCGACGGAAGAGCGCCTGACCCGCATTCGTGAGTTGATGGAAGAAGCCAAGCTTCATCCTGACTTTGAGCATTTCATCCGTGACAATGCCGACGTCAGCCAGTCCTTTGAAGAAGCGTTCAACAAGGATTTCGACGTGTACGTGGTGGCGACCATGTCGTCGGGCAAGTCTACGCTGATCAACGCCATGCTTGGCCAGGACCTGCTGCCCGCGGCTAACGAAGCCACGACCGCGACCATTGCGCGGATCACCGACAACGCATCAATGGGCCAACGCTTCGCCGCACAACGGGTGACCAATGATCACCGTATTGCGGAAAACAGCGATGACGTGAGCCTAGAAGTGCTGCAGGCCTGGAACAGCCTGCCCGATACGATGCGCATCGATATCGAGGGCAAGATTCGTGCAATTCAAGACCGTGACAGCGTTCGCCTGGTATTGACCGACACTCCAGGTCCAAACAACAGCCAGGATGAAAAGCACCAGCTCAAGACCATGAGCTTCATTCAAGACTCGCAGCGCAATCCGCTGATTCTGTATGTACTGAATGCTAGCCAGTTGGGTACCAACGACGACAAAAATCTATTGAGGCTGGTCGCCGAAACCATGCGTAAGGGCGGCAAGCAGAGCAAGGATCGGTTCATTTTCGTCATCAACAAAATGGATGTGTTTGACCCAGAGAAAGGCGAGGACCTGCCGTCGGTGCTGGCCCGCGTCAAAAACTACCTGGTCGAAAACGGAATCTTCAATCCGCTGATCTATCCGGTGTCGGCCAACTTGACGCGGCTGTTGCGCAAACCCCAGCACTTGCATTCACGCAAGGAGCGCGGCGAGTTGAACTCTATGATGGACATGTTCGGCGAAGAGCCAAGCATGAACTTGCTGCAATACATGCCGATTACCGAGCGGGTAAAACGTAACCTGCAAGACAAGCGTCTTCCCGAAATCGTCCTGAGCAGCGGCTTGCCGGCGGTCGAGGCGATGATTGACGAGTACATCGACAAGTACAACTTCCCGCATCGGGTCAAACGCGCCTACGACGCGATGACCAAGGCCATTGCGGTCGGACTTAACGAAACACAACTGATTGAGCAGCTGGATCAGGATGAGAAGACGCTGGCCCATATTAATGAAGAGATCCAGGCGCTGGAGTATCGGCAGGAGAAGGGCTTCGATACACAGGCGTATAAGGACAGGATTGCGCGTGAAGGTAAGGCGTTGCCACGGGCCACTGAAGATGAGCTCTCGGTCCTGGAAAAATCTTCGAGCAAAAATATCAGAAAGGTCAGTGAGCGTTTCACTGGGACGGCTGACCCGCGCATTGCTGAACTTCTAGTCAAGGAAGTTGAAGCGGAACTCCAGTTCGAGTACCGAAAGCTCATCAACGCGTATGAGGCCGTATTCATCACTAGCCAGCAAGTCATTCGTGACGATCTGGAGTTGGAGTACCAGAGCTACATTGTTGATTTGTTTAAGGACTGCCAACATTTGAAGCTGCCCATTCTGGACAGTCTTCAGAAAGCGACGGGCGATATTTCCTTCAATCTCACCATCAAGAGTCATGAAGTCAAGACTACAGAAGTGGTGGTGGATAGCTACGAAGTCAGTGACAGTAGGTGGTACAACCCCTTCTCATGGGGGTCTACGCGTACGGTTTATAAATATGGTGAAGAGAAATCAGTCGACCTTCAGGAGCTCTGGAAGGACCGTCACACCCGTATCGAGGACGAGTTCGCTCGATTAGTCGTAGCCGCCCGTACTGAAATCGACAATGGCAAGACCGTTCTGATTGATCAGTTCATGGCGTTCATGGGGCGTGAGTTCGACACCAAGTTCAATGAGTTGATTGATTCGCTTAAAGAAAAAATGACGGACCGCGACGTGCGTCAACGCGCCCTTGAAGAGTCCCGTGAGCTACAAACGTGGATCAATCAATTCAAAGCAAAACTCGACGAAACCCTCGCCGTTTGACTTCGGAGCTTTTATGACGAATAACGCCTCGATGATTACAAAAGCCCGCGAGCAGTTTTTAGCAGCGCTTAATGACACACAGGTCAACACCGAGTTATTGAAGCAAATGATACAAGTTGCTGAGAAAACTCCGGGAGTGATGGACGCTCATGAGGTGTATATCGGCTATAACGCCATCGATGCAGATCCAGTGAGTTGGCATCCGGACTATTTCAGTCGGCAAAGTTTTTTAGCATCCCGCAACTTTTCCAAGGAAAGGTTGGAACACCTGATCAGCGTTCGTGACGTGTTTCGTCAACGAAATGAAAAGGGCTTTACGCCCACCACTGCCTCAACGACGAGAAAGGTTCAGATGAACACGACATCTGTCGACTACCATCCTTCCATCAACCTCAAGAGGTTCGTCGATGAAGGCGACTTGTTGACGACGCGAACCGCACTGCGCCTGGAACTGAATGATCGTCGTCTGGATGGCATCGAATTGCACGCAGCACTTGCCTGGATCAAGGGTAGCGTTCCCGATATCTTCGAGGCCTATTCAGAAGGAGCATTCGCACGCGAACTTGCATCAGATCAGAACAAGTGGACTGAGGACTATTACGATCTGCAGGTCACTTACTTAAAAACCAACTTCTCGGAAAAACGCTTTTTACACCTGATCGAGGTGCGCGAGTTGTTGCGCACCAGCGCAGTTGAGGGTTTCACTTCGACCAAGACGAAAGCCTTCACCCCACATTCCGCTTCCCTCGCAGCACAGGCGCCAGGTACCAACTCTCGTCAGCCAATTCCCGGCAACACATCAGAGCGCAACCCTGCCTTCATGGCTGCACTCTTGATCGGTGGCGCGATTGCCGCTGTGGTGGTGTTCCTCGTGGCATTGGTTCGGTGAGCGCATGACAACTACCATTCTGACTCGCACCGCTGTTCAGGATATTCGTGAGAACGCCGCCCTGACCCTGGAGGCCGGGCGTGCCCTGATCAACCGCAGCTATTTGTCGGAACTGGATCAATATCCGGTCCACCCGTTTGCCGAACAAGGGCTGCGGTTCAATGCTGCCAGTGACGTGCGGATTTTTCGCGTGGAGCGTATCGTCCAGGACAATAAGCAATCGGTCCTGGAAAGCACTACGGCCGCGTACACTGCACTGGGTGCTGCAGGCTACTCGGTGTTTTTGATATTGCGCTCCAACGGCATCGAAACTGACCTGTACATCGGTACTCGCGGCGAGCCTGGCAAAACCCTCGGGCACAGCTCCGGGGTGTTGATGCAGGAAACCTTCAAGGGGCACTTTTCGGGCAGTTCACTGATACCGCTGCAACAACAGGATGCCGATACCTTGCTGGGGGCGGTCCAGGCCGAAAAGGCCAACCCGTCGGCGAGCATTACCGCGGTGACGGGGGTGCCTGCTCTGTCGACGGAGAACCGCGAGCACTTCATGCAAGGGCTCGAGCGTTTTATCGACGCTGCGGAGCGTCGGGTGTATCACGCGATCATCCTCGCCGAGCCGGTTTCATCGCAGAACCTCGACCTGATACGCGCGGGATACGAACAGGTCGCGACTCAACTGTCGCCATTGCTCAAGCAACAGTTGTCTTTTGGTGAGCAGGACAGCGATTCGGTCGGGCTGAGCATCAGCCAGGGGTTGAGTGACTCCCTCGGTCATAGTCTTGGTTTGACAGAAACCAAGGGTACCTCGAGCACCCTGGGCACCTCGACCACTGAAACCTTAGGCACCAGCGAATCGTTCAGCGCGCAGACCGGGACCTCGAAAACGGTTGCCCTCGGTGGCACCCTGTTGGGTATGGCGGGCGGCGCGGCACTTGGGCCGATCGGTGCGATGCTCGGCAGCCAGATTGGCTCGGCCGCCGCTGCATTGTTCAACGAACAACGCACCACAGGCACCAGCCATTCGACCTCCACCGGTCGCAACGAAAGCCACGGTACCTCCTACAGTGAGGCGGCATCGAAGACCACATCAACCACACACACCACCAGCAGCACTGACACCCAGTCGTTGAACAAAACTACGGGCTCTAATCGACAGATCTCGATTGAGACCGTGGACAAGAGCATCGAACAATTGCTGAGCAAAATCGATCACCACCTCGAGCGGATTGACGAGGCCAAGACGTACGGCGGCTGGAACTCGGCGGCGTACTTCATCGGTGATAGCACCGCTTCGTCCGAATCGTTGGCGAGCATCTTTCTCGGACTAGTGCGCGGCAGTAAGTCCAGCCATGAAGACTTCGCCCTGACCACTTGGAAATCCGCCAACAAGTCTGCCGTGCTGGACTGGCTCAGCGCCTTCTGCCATCCGCAATTGAAAACGGGGTTCTCGAAGAAGATCCCGATCAGCTACCTCACGCCTGCCACGCTGGTGTCTGGCAAGGAGATGGCGATCCAACTGAGTCTGCCCCGTCGCTCCACCTCTACGGTGGCCGTGCTGGAAACCCAGGCTTTTGGCCGCAAAGTGCAACGCTTGGATGGTCACAGCAGTGAGCTGGGAAAGGGCAAGACCCTGACTTTGGGCAATATCCGCCACTTGTGGGAAAACTTGCCACAAAAAATCGAATTGAGCCTCGATCAGTTGGCCAGCCATGTATTTGTCAGTGGTTCGACCGGCGCCGGTAAAAGCAACACGCTGTATGAAATGCTCAGTCAGATCAGCGCCGCCGGCGTGCCATTTCTGGTCATCGAGCCGGCCAAGGGCGAGTACAAGCATGTCTTCGGTCATCGCAATGATGTGAATGTATTTGGTACGCATCCGGCCCATAGTGAGTTGTTGCGCATCAACCCGTTCCGCTTCCCGCTGGCCATTCATGTGCTGGAGCACGTTGATCGGCTTGTGGAAATCTTCAACGTCTGCTGGCCGATGTATGCCGCCATGCCCGCCGTACTCAAGGAGGCGATTCTGCAGGCGTATCAGCAGTGTGGTTGGGATTTGGACCTGTCGACCAACCGCTACAGCGATGCGCTGTTTCCCACGTTCAGTGATCTGCTCAGTACCTTGCAAAGCGTAATCGAGGCGTCAGCATACTCTCAGGAACTCAAGGGTAACTACATAGGGTCGCTGTCCACACGGATCAAATCCCTGACCAATGGTTTGAATGGGCGGATTTTCACCGCCGACGAAATCGAGAGCGCAGAGCTGTTCGATCAGAGTGCAGTCGTTGACCTCAGCCGCATCGGTTCATCCGAAACCAAGGCCCTGATAATGGGGATCCTTGTGATGCGCCTGAGTGAGCACCGCATGGCTGGTGGTGGAATGAATCAGCCGCTGCGTCATGTCACGGTGCTTGAGGAAGCCCATAACATCCTCAAGCGCAGCCCGTCCGAAGGCGGCGCCGAAGGTTCGAGTTTGATTGGCAAGTCTGTGGAGATGCTGACCAACGCCATCGCAGAAATGCGGACCTATGGCGAAGGTTTCATCATTGCTGATCAGTCGCCTCATGCGGTGGATATCGCCGCGATCCGTAACACCAACACCAAGATCATCATGCGTCTGCCGGATGAAATGGACCGTCGTTTAATCGGCAAATCGGTGGCGTTGCGTGACGACCAGCTCGAGGAAATCGCCAAATTACCCAAAGGCGTTGCCATCGTTTATCAAAACGACTGGTTGGAGCCGGTGCTATGTCAGGTGAAGAAGTTCGCAGATCCTGAGACGCCGTATATCTACACGGCCGGCGGCGCGCGCGCAGTGCGTAGCCAGGATTTCAACCTGCAGGTTCTCAGCCTGCTCCTGAGCAACCGGGTACGCACGCCGATCGCCACAGACCTAGCGTTGCTGGAAAGCGGGTTATGTGAGTTGCCGTTGCTGGCACGCAGCAAAATCGCGCTGTTCGAAGTGCTCAACGCCTGCAAGAAAGAGCAGCCGTCGGCGTTGTGTATGCCTGAGGCATTCGCCCACACGGCCCAGTTGGTGGTCGATGTGCTCGGCTGTCGGCAGCGGGTTCAGCAGATCATTCAATCGGCGACTGACTACAGCCATCTCAACAACCTGCTTGACGTGCTATTGCACGAGCGAGCGACAGGTTTGAGCGCTGAGCTGGCCCTGGCTACCCAGCAGTGCCTGATGAAAGACTACAGCCTGCAGCATGAAAGCCATATCGATATTTATTCAGCATGGCGTGCGCGCCTCGAAACAGGAAGTGTCCTGTGAACTTTGAAAGCTTCTTTACTGAAACAAACGAGGCTCCGTCCAACCTGGCGCTACTGGCCCGAGAAATGCCAGACCGTTGCCTGATTGTTGCCGAACTTGATCGACCTATCGTGCTCACCCAGGAAACCCGCGTGGAACTACCGGAGATGTCGCCGGAGACACGTGAGCGTCTTGAACGACTGGGGGTTCCGAAAGAGGTGCTGGATGCGATTGGCAGCGAAGCCGAAGCGAAGATCTATGAAAATGCCAACCTGGAGCCCGCTGAGGTAAACGGCAAGGATGCACTGATTCGCACCGACATCGACTACGATCAAAAAGATGCCATGGGCACCACCAACCTGGACCGGATGAAGTCGGGAAGGGCTCCTCTGGATGCCAATGGAAAGCCGATCGAATTGCATCACATCGGTCAGAAACAGGAATCACCATTGGCCGAGTTGACCAGCGTTGAGCACCGAGGCAATGGCAACGACAACGTACTGCACAACAAACAAAAGGAGTCTGAAATCAATCGCGAAGACTTCGATAAAGAGCGGAAAGATTACTGGAAGGCGCGAGCCGAACAGATCGAGAATCAGCGCTGAGGGCGAAACTCATGAAGAAACTTGAACAACTCGTTGATCTCCACCAGGCCAATACCCGGCCTGTAGATGCCGGCAGCATCCAGAGTCTTGAGCAAAAACTGGGATTTGCACTGTCCGACGAATACAAGGACTACCTGTCCACCTTTGGCGTCATCGTCTTCGACGCATACGAAACATACGGCCTCGGCGTTCCTGAAGACTATTACCTGAATGTCCTGGCCGCATTCTCGGACCTGAGCCGCGACCCGAACTACCCGAAAAATACTGTGCCACTGCTGGAGATTGGTGATGGGCAGTTCTATCTATACGACAACCAAGCACGGAAAGTTCTGGTTTGGGCTACACCGAATGGTGGCATTGTGCGTGCCGTGGAAGACGGGCTGGAGGCCTTTTTGATCAAGCATGTCTTCGCTGGCTAGTTAACAACAGTTTGAGAAAGGAGGGTTGGGCGTCTTTCTTACTGTGAATCGCTCTTGGTTTCGTAGACACCTCCAAGCCTTCGATGGAGGTCGGTTAAACGACTTCTGAAAGTCCGCTTTTGGCCGATTCCTGCCCTTCATGACCGGCAGCTGCCGGCCAGAAGCTGCCTGTCGCAACCGACTGGAGTCGACCTAGGCAGGAATTAAAGCTGTATAGCCCCTGCTTGATCAGTCGGTGTACAACTCAGTTGCAGCTTGCCAAGTGACATTGGGGTTCAGTCCGGTGGCTCTCTGGCATAGGGGGCAACATACACGGCGTGATGGTGCAGTTCAGTGCAGGCTTCCCCGGCCGTTCCGTAGGCTGAGAAGGACGGAAACCGTACTTTAGCTGCATGTTGAAATCAGATGATGCTAAAGAATTCGTCCTACGAGGGATAGCTTTTGATCTAGCCAAACATCTTCTGGGCTAATGAATCCCTTAGAATTGTATGCAAGCTCTTTTCCAGCATGTGAAAAACATTCGTAGACCAGCTCAGAACAAATGTACTCGCGATCGCTTTCCTTCTTCCCGATACCCAGCGCAACTCGTGCCAATATTTTTGCGACTTCATCTCTATCATATGGCTGAGTAAGCTCATCAATGCCGAATGTAGAAAGGCTGGAGACTGTGCTTGCGTCTACATCGCTACAGCGCGCGAGGACGATACGTCCTTTGTATGGTTTTCCATTTTCATAATCTCTAAGGTATTTTGATAGAGGGGCAAAGCGAGCGCCTATGTCCTCAACGCTTTCCAAGAGCAAGATGCGGTTAATTGAATCAAGGCAGAAAGCGATGCCAACCTGACTCCAGGGGCTGCCAGTGACCTTTTGAATTGCTTTGGAAACAAGATAGTCCCCAGATGCAAACAGTAGATCTCCCGATTTCAGCTTCGTTCTTAAATTTGCATAAGAGAGAACAGGAAGTGCGTTGATATCTGCGCTGTCGATATGGCCTGCCATTTGATGCTCCTTCTGTTTGTGGGTACTCAAAGTGGCCTAGCTTCCAAGGTGCAGGAAGGAATGCAGCTAGTGGCGGGGAGCATCTGGCTTGTTCGCTCTTGGTCGAGCATAGCGCCACGACAGCGTCTCTTGCGGCTGTAAGCAATCACAGCGCCCAATATACATGAGCCAGACTCAAGATTTAGCTATATGAGACAAAACCTCAAGCCTACGATCACCGCACAAACACTGAAGCAGTCTTTCTATGTTAGCGCCTGTCGGGGATTCTAGAAAAATATAGAACAGTTCCTTCAGGGTGCCACTGATTGCGGAGCTATTAATGCCTTCAGATATGGTGATATTGTCAATTTCTTTAAAGTTAGATGCAATTAATTGCCCGCAACTTAAAAGTCCTGCATATATATCTTGCAGGCGCCTTGGCGTAACGCTGAAGTCAGGAATGTATCCTGGGCTTCCCCATTTTGTATTGTAAGATTTTTCGACCTTGCAGGCGCCCTCCATGTCTATTAAGTAGATTCTTCCTTCACTAATAATTATATTTGCCGGCTTGCAGTCCCGCCACATCCAGCCCGCATTGTTAAGCGAGGCTATTTCACGCATAAGGCTGCGACAAATATTTAACTTTTCCTCAGTTTCTGTATTATAGAATTTATCCAGGGTGTTGGTGCCGAGGTATTCGGTTGCCACATAGAAGTGCGTGCTTACATCTACAGTTCTATATACCTTGGGAACATGAAAGCCAAGCTTATGCAAAGATCTCAGATTTCTGGCCTCCCTCCGAGCTAGTTTGTATCCCTCCAGTCCCTCTACATTTAACTCTCCATCAAGCCTGCCCTCCTTAAGAGTAACTATTCTCCCAGGGATTACCGACAAATCTAACGCTTTGTACACGCCACCTTTTGCTCGCTGAGAAATAGCTTCGAAAACTAAAAGATCGCATGGCAATAGCCTAGTGGCCGAATGGCGACTTTGTTTATTGCCTCGGATGGCACGCACGAAATTTGAATTTTTCGCCCAAGCTGGAATTGCCTTTCCTTTACCTCTCTCATCCGGAAGAGCATCTCCGCTGGGCCCAATTACCTTAGTAAATGCATCGCCACTTATAACTCCGTATCGAAAAAAAATATTCCGCCCCCAAACTACCGGCTCATCATAGGTTACCGTAGGACAGCGGAATCGATTTGTTTTTCGCCCTAGCTCTTCAGCAGCTTTAAGAAGTTTTGTTTCACTATCGCTGTAGAATGTAAAAATTTTCCCAGCCTGAGAGAGCGCTGAACCAATTCCGGAATTAAGTATCGCCAAGCCCACTATTTTTCTAGGAAATTTCACTGCCACCCCATATTTATTGGCTGCACTAACCGCCGCCTTTAGCATCTGCAGTGAATTTCTTGGCGTAGCAGATAAATGCAGTTTCCATCCTTGGTTCGGCAGATCTATTGGCTTGGGTGAATAGAGGCGCCAAAAGTCTTCACTGCTACATTCACCACACAATCTATTGCACAGCGAAGACCATTGAAGCTCGGCGAAATCCTTGTCCATTGGCGCCTCCAATTTCAAAACGCAGTTGTAAACGTGGTGAACGTGGTTATAGTTGTAATTGTCCACTCGGGTTGAACTCTTTCGTCGCCGGTTTGCGCTAGCCTAATCAGCGCTAAATCATTAGGATCAGAAAAGAATTTCTGCATCAGCGTGTCCCACTCTTTAGATCCAACCCCAGCTTGTTGTGCTGCTCGTGCCGCCTCCTTCAACTCAGCGGCGAAGCCTGGGTCGCTCGTTGCCGCAGTTAGAATAGAATCAATGCTTCCGGATTTAATACTTGATAGTTTCAAGCTCATAATGTGCTCTCCTTATTTGCTCATCGTCACACCTGCTACACCATTGAGCAGGCACAGCTGAAATCTAGGCAACGTGCATATATCCGTCCACCGGACTCACAATGATTTTTCTAGATTAATTAGAAATAATTTCTCTAGGAGTTATTTCCTTTCGCAATAATTGCCGCGGTGTTTAATCTAGAATTAAAGGATGCCCGCCACATACCCAGTTGAGTCGCCACCTCAGTTACGGAAGGGCCTCGCTCAGTACTTGCCTGGTCGCGTCAATATTGCCCCTCTCGGGCTAACGCTGGCTGCTTATGGTGCCTTCTAGTGGTCCTCAATTGTGAGGCTCGGAGGTCTCTAGGGAAGTGGGGCTATTTCAGGAATCGAGACGCAGACACCAACTGACAATCTGGGAGGGGTGGCGTACGGCCGCCACAGCATCTACGCTTAGAGTTTCAATACAATGCAGGGAGAGCAGATATGTATAGGGTTTTAGCTTTAATAATAATGATGATACCGTTGGTGGGATGTCAAACCCTTACGATAGCTATGACAAAAAAAATAGAGCCACAAGCGGCGGAAACTGATGTCGGAATTCTTCAAATAATCAAGGACCCGAAGAATGAGCACCCGCTGTGGGGTGCTGGCGCTTCCAATCTACAAAGCTATTGCACTACTGGTGGTGCTCACGCACTTGCGGCGGCAATATGGGTGCCAATTGCTGTCAATTTGTCAATCAAGGCCGGTGGCTCTGCCGCGAGTAAGTACGTCAAGGAGATAAAAGAGAAATCCTCAAAATCTACAAAATTCAGGGCATTTGTTGATAGCAGTACATTGGAGGGAGCCGGGTGCATAATAGCTTATCGTGGGCCTGACGTAGCAATGAAGGGTCAAGTTGGACCGGACAAGAGTCAGCCGGCAGCGGTCGTGGTGATGAAGATCGAGCATTATGGCCGGGCCATGCGACTAGTCCCAGTATACGCTTTCGCTCAGAACAGTATTTCTATGACGAAATGCAGTAAGAAATGCGGCAGTAAAGGCCAGGCAAGTGGGCATATAAACATCGCTGTTGCGGTTACGGCAACAGCCGCTGTGCCGAATGCGCTGCAAGACATAAAGCTGCAAGAGCTCGGTACAGCCACCGTGACCGTAAAAAAGGTACCGCTCCGTGGGGAGCGTATAAAAATAGATAAAGAGAAAGATACCAGTGGTAAAGAAGTAAATATGGTGAAGCCGGTTGGCAGCCCATCTGACATCATTGCTCGCCCTGAAAATGGCATCGGGGTGCAGTTGACCGTAGTGATGTCTGAGATCGGAGACGTCGCCGGTGACCCCGATGTAGCAGAAGCTGAAATCCAAGCTGCAGTCGAGTCTCTTAGCGTGGGTGCAGAAGCTGAGTTAAAAGCCCATTACGAAAGAGAAGCAGAAGACTGATACCAATGGCCCAGTGCAGGCTGGGCCATTTTTGAGACTCTCAGTCCGCTGTTACATGCACGCTACGCAAGCACTCCTGAGCATCGTGGCTACGTGAGCAGTTGCGTTTACTACTCAACCACATATCGCGAGCCAGTAGAGGGAGTCTAGAGATCGTCCGCTATTGGCCGGATAGCGACGGCCCCGCGGCCGTCGCCAAGTCATGCAGCTAAACCTCTGTCTGCTCGGCCATCTCCAGAGCGTCGTCAACCTCGATGCCAAGGTACCTGACAGTGCTTTCCAGCTTCGTATGGCCCAGTAAGAGCTGTACGGCCCTGAGGTTCTTTGTCCTGCGGTAGATCAGCGACGCCTTAGTTCGCCGCAGGGTATGGGTTCCGTACAAGGCTGGATCCAAACCAATCGCTGTCACCCAGGCTTTCACGATCCGTGCGTACTGTCGGGTGGAAATATGCTCGGAGTTGGCAAGCCTACTCGGGAACAGGAAGTTCTCGTTTCGAAGCTTGGCATGGCGTATCCAAGCTTCCACCGCTGAGCGTGTCTGCTCTGTGATTTCAAACTGCACCGGACGATGAGTTTTTAGCTGCATCACGATAGCTCTCGGTGAGACGTGCTCCCCGTGGGCTATGTCTCGCACGCGCAGCCTGGTGAGGTCGCAGGCGCGCAGCTTGCTATCGATTGCCAAGTCAAAAAGAGCCAAGTCCCTGGTTTTCTCCGCAAGCTGGAGTCTGACGCGGATAGCCCAGATATCCCTGATTCGGAGCGGGGCTTTCTGACCGACGAGCTTTCCCTTGTTCCAAGGCTCGTGGCTAATGGCGGCTGTCGCTTTCATGGCTCGTCCTCCTCGGTGAGGAAGTACAAGCATGGTGCCGGCTGGAAAGGGCGCTATCGACCCATAGCTGCCGGTAGATATCTACAGAAGCCGGCCAGAAAGCCACCACTCGACTAGGTGATATTCGAGGCATGATGCCGGCCGTGACCACTCTCCAAATCGACGATCAATAAAGCCGTTTGCTGCTGTTTTTACTTAGGCCAAGCCCGCATCATTGAGTACGATCAAAACAGCTCAAATCACGAACCATGCGTGAGAGATAGGGATGCCTTTGAACTACTTGCTCGCGATACTCAAGGCCCCTGCTGCGTGGGGCTCGAAGATAGCCTTGAAATATGTGGCCGAAAAGCTGGCTCGGATGAAGGCAAGTAGAAAAGCCATGCGAGGCGAAGACTTAGCCAGCCAAGCCAGCCTTCATCACCTCATAGGGGAAGAGCTGAAAGCATTTGCAGACAGTGGCAAGTCATTTTTAGGGCTTCAGCCTTACGCGTTCCGAAACTGGTTGCAGCAAGGCGAAAACGTCGAGCTATTTGTCGAAGCGCTGATAGCGAGGGCAGGTGGTAATTCGGAGTTTTCAGAACGGGCTGAGCGAGAGCTCGCTGCAAGTTACGAGATTTTCGCTCGGAATACAGGGTCGCTAGCCGACAACTCCGTAGCACAAGTCGTTTCGTATGTCTTGGGGCAACTCCAAGCCACAGAAAAGGGCAAGCAGGCATTACAGTCTGCGATTGCGTTGCGGTCAGCTGCACAGCTGCAACTGCTGCTTCATCCTGAGCAGCCTCAATTCCCAAGTCATGCCGATTTGCATCGTGTACGAACCATGGCCACAAAATTGCTGGAGGCAGGCAAGCGCAGTTGGAAAATGCCTAAGTTCATTGCCCCACTCACTTTAGAGGCTCATGAGAAAAAGGATGAGCAGGACCCGAGTCCACGGCCAATTAGTACCTCTGAGCTTGCGTCAGTCATCGAGACCGGAGTCAGCCTGGTTCTGTTCGGTGAGGGGGGTATAGGCAAGACTACGTTCCTGCTAGAACTGTGTTCGTCTTGTTTCAACACGGGTGGCCGTATACCTCTATTCGTAGACGCAACGCTATGGGCGCGAAGTAATATGAGCCTTCTTGAGTACCTCGCTGGCCGCCCTTCAGCAACATCAAATAAGGTGACTGTTGATGAGCTAACCAAGCTAGCCGAGGCTGGTCGCTTAGTCGTCATGCTCAACGGCTGGAACGAGCTACCTGTTTCATTGAAGTTGGTGTGCCTGGAAGATCTGAACCAGTTGTCAGCTGCTGCCGAGGCGCTCGGCGTTGTGGTCGTGTCTCGAAGCTCAAGTGATGCGCCTAGGCTACCAAACGCGAGGCGGGTCGAGGTTCAAGGCATCACATGGGATGGGCAGTCGGCGGTGATCCGCGCTGAGCTTGGCGAGGACGGATCGGCACCACTACTGGATCTTCTTAGCAAGAACACGTACCTGCGCCATGCGGCTAGGAGCCCGCTCATACTTCAAGGCCTCATTGCACAAGCCAAGAAAGGTACCACGTCGCATTCAAGTGTGTTTGATCTCCTCGGCGCCACCGTACAGGCTTTCGAGGAAGATGACCTGCGCACTCTAGCACTATCTAACGCACCTCTAGATGGCCATCAACGAGAGTATCTTGAAGAGCTTGCTTGCCGGCTCACGCAGCGACTTACTACCAGCTGCTCTAGAAATGATGCGCTTCAGGCTATTCACTATGCTGCTGAACAATTGGCCGCGCGCGGGTTAATTGGGTCACTCCCACAACCAACTGCGATCTTGGATCTGCTGGCCAGTCATCATTTATTGCACTTTGACGATGGTGTGGTTCGTTTCGCCCACCAGCGCTTCCAAGAGTACTTCGCGGCTACACGGCTGCTAAGGATATGCACTGATGATGGTGCCTCATCTGCAATTCTGCACAAAGCGATCAATCAGCCGGCCTGGGACGAGTCTCTCGCACTTGTCGCAGGCAAGCTAAAAGGTGGAGGTGACTCGGCTGCCGCTCGAGTTCGGATAGTTAAGGCTGCCGCAGCGATGGACTTGGGGCGGGCTTGTGACTTAGCAGGAATCTGCGACTTTAGCGATGCAGACGACTCTGAGCTTCATAGTCAGCTAGTGATTCGCGTCAATGAACTGGCCTCTTCACCCTTGGACGAAGTTCGTGATCTTGGAATCGCCTATCAGATTGCGTCCGGTTTCCCGGCTTTTGCTGAAAAGCTGTGGCCACTCCTTGAGAGCGAAGACCAACAGACTCGCTTGTATACGTATCGATTGAATGGTTCCGCCATATCTCTAGTACAGCTCGGAGCCGGGGCTAACCTGCGAGTTGCCTCATGGCCGTCAGACCGCCGAGTCGAGTTTGTGCATGAGATTGCGGAAAACGTAGAGAACTACGAGTTCCTTGTGGAGCTGGCTCAAAGTGAGCTCGACCCGGCTGTCCGAGCAGCAGCGATTTCCGCTTTGTTCTGTCATTTTCCTGCTTCGGATGCGCCCTTTCAGGCATGGCTGGATGCTCCAATTCAGGTCCAGACCGAACAGAACGTTCTGAGCTACGTCCAGTACGCTTTAGAAGAGGGGTACGCCAGCGACGCGGTACGAGAGCGTCTACAGGCCATCTCAGGCAACGATATAGCCGACAGCGCACGGCTGAAGCTCGCACTGGCCTTCCCCCGCGAGGTTGGGCCCAGTGCACTAAATGTGATCTTCGAGCACTTACGTAGTCGTAAACGCTACGGAGACGATCATCCTTTGGTTGACATAGCACGGTTCAATGCCCCCGAACGCTTGCTGGATCTTGCGTTGGAGCTCGCCTTGCAACCGCGAGTCGTGACTGAATGGGTGGGTGAATTTCTGCACCAAGCCCCAATCGACGTAAAGACCAATATCTTCGAGCGAGCATGGCTCGTTCTGCAGGGGCAAAACTTCAAGAGCCTGAGTAGCGAGGTGCTGGGACCTCTTGCCAGTCGTGACCAAACCGAACGCAGCGTCGCCTCGTTGTTGCAGTACTCTGAAATTGATCGTAAGACTCTGAGCGACTTAGACCACGAAAGGAACAGGCAGCTGAGGCAACTGCTTGCGCACGCACCTGGGAGCGACCTGCTGAATGTCGTAATGAAGCGGGCACAGGCATCCTCCTACAATGAGGCTGCTCAGTTGGTTGAGCTAGTGTGGCGACGTATTGGGCGCGACGAGGGAAGCCCCAGTGCAGCCAATCAATGGCTGCCAACAGTTGATGAAGTCCGGCAGCTGGTAGCTCAGTTCTCTCAGAAAGAAGAGATCGCGGAGGTTCCACAGGACAGGGTTTGGATACTCCTCTCTTGCATCGCAAGTCATGTTGCACCAGCGGAGTTCGGGCCTCTTTTGTTGGAGGCCTGTCGCCGCCATCTAGATGCTTGGAGTACTTTTAGGGAAAAAGTCGCTGAGTGGGCTGAAATGCCTTCACAACCGCGGCCCTATAACCCCGGCATGGGGAACTATCTGACATTGAGCATAGTGAAGTGGGGGCATGATGCCCTGCCAAGCTTGCTAGAACTTATGGCCCACCCTAGTGCGATGGAATTCATTCCAGAGGTGATTGCTCGCATCGCTAGCTCGCCTTGGGCCAGCAAGAAGGAGCGAACGTTCAGCAGTGTTAGTGCCGATATTCAGGAAGGGGAGCAGCGCAGGAGGATGGGGCGCGTGCATCGGCAGCCTGACGATGCCTTTCAGCAATGGACAGATGAGGCGGCCAGAATCCTTGGGCAGAAGCTGAGCGAACTTGTGACGCTCTACCAACAGAAGAGTTCCACTGACGAGAAGTGGAACATACGTGAAGCGGAGTCTCGTGTTGGGCACCTCGCCGGCGTTGTGGCGAGAATTCCCAGTGCCAGAGTTATCCAGCCAGTGCATCGCGCCCTGACAGGTGCCCTGATGAATCTCCACGGTACGGTTGGGGCGCTGCGAGGCCTCGTGCGCCAAGGCTTATACATCTCGGATACGGCCGTTGTGGAGCAACTCGAAGCCCTGTACGAGCAAACAGCTGATGGTAAATGGCTCGACGATCAATCGAGCTATGCAATGTCGGAACTAACAGAGCTGCTGCTTATCGCGGTGCCACCCTCGTTATTGAACAAACCGGTGGGACAGTACCTTCAGCTATGGCGCCGATTTTCGCACCACACGGAAATCATACGTCGTTTGGGTGTCACGCACTCAGAGGTCGCATGGCCCGTGCTCTTGGAACTGGGCCGTGAACTGGATGAGAGTGAGGAACTCACACGCGCTCTGGTTTCCTCCCTGGCGCCAAGATGTCTCACCGAGTTTCTTGCGCTCATAGCCGACGGGAGATTGTTCTCGTGGTGTAGGAGTGCTTGGACTCTGGAACACCTTGCCCCAAGCATCGCAACTGTTCTAGGCGAGGAAAGCAGTCAGGTTGAGTCCTTCTTAGACGCATGCCGGAAGCCCCAATCGACTCTTGCTGATGCACTAGCCGGCGCAGTTCTCACACACACCAAGGGAGGCGAAGCTGCTCGTCAGCTCTACCTACTGGAGGCCCTTGATGCTGGGCGGGCCGTTCACCCGGACATGCCGGCCTACAGGATGTTGGGGGGCACATTCACCGTCAAAGAGCCGATAAGCAACGTACAGTACGAAGTCATACAGACAGCAAGCAACGAGCTAAGGGCGGAACTTTACGTTCGTGCAAAAGGTACCGGGCATATCGCTGATTGCTGCAGACGGCTACTTGCCTCCCTGGAATGCAAACGGCGTGAAACCGTCCGCCCAGACGATGAACCGCGTCATCCCGACCTAGAAGATGGCTTGGCTTGGACGGATGCTCTACTCGGCCGCTAGTAACTTGTTGAGCCAATGCCTCGTTCCAAATAACCAAGCGTTTTGAGCTGACAGAACTAGTAATGTCCGAGGACGTAATGAGTGACTCGCTAACAGATCTCAAGAACACCCTTTTGGCTCTGAAAGCAGCAGGTGCCGATGGTTTTGAGGGATTCCTTAGGGTTGTTCTTACTCGCTTGACGGGCATTCCTTTTCGGCTAGCTGTAAGTGGCTTGCAGGGTGGCATGGATGGTGATTCGGCGTTGCGAGGCGACGCCGTGAGTTTCGAGGCCAAGCGATACTCTGGGGCGATTCACCGCAATGAAGTACTGACAAAGATCGTAGATCTTGCTCGAAAAAGCGGTGCCCCTGATCGACTTTGGATTCTTGGTGCAACAGTTGAGATTGGCGCTCAACTGGCGACCGCAGTGGAAGAGGTCGGCGATCAAAACGCGATCTCAACCCTGATACTCGATTGGACTGCTGAGCCCCTGCCACTTTTGGCTGTCGCTACCGCTGCCGCTGGTGATTCTGCGATAGATTTTCTGGTAACACATTGCGTTCCCCAACCTGACCGTCACGAGCTCGCTAAATCGATCAAAGAAATATCGGAGCACCCTGAGTTTGGCTGTCTGCTGCAGAGACTCCGGTCGGACTTGAACGTTTCGACCCTGGCTACTGCGCGCTCAACTGAGGCGAACAAGGAGTGGAGAAGAAGCTCTTTCAGCTCCGGGCACACTGCTAGGGAGCGTTTGGGGCAGGCACTTGCAGTGACCGCCCAACCAACGCTTCTGCCATTGCGTGCAACCCAGCGGAATCAAGTGAAAGAGTATTTGCAATGCGGCCAGAGCGTCATTCTTTCTGGGGGAGAGGGGCATGGTAAATCGTGGCTCGCTGCGCAAATTTGCTGTGACCATGAGGGGCTAGCTATCTTTGCGAGCGCGGAGCAGTTTGAGGGCATTGCGCCCAATGAGCTCGATAAGAGTCTCATTGAACTCTTGATTCAACAGACCGGCGATATGTCTGATGAGGCAGTCCGCCGTAGATGGGGTCACCGGCTTGTTGCTTGGAAGAGCCAGCCCCCCTCATCTCCTGTGCTTGTCATCGTCGATGGCATAAACCAACGAGACAGATTGCGATGGGATAGAATTCTCAACAGTTTACAGGAGCGGCTACAGGCTATTGGTGGACGCTTAATCGTCTCTGTACGGCCCCAGTTTTGGCATAAGATCGTTGCTCCCGGATTGGCCTTCCGACCTAAGTTAATTAATGTACCGGTGTGGTCGCCGGATGAGCGCGACCAATTGCTAGGCCATTACGGCATCAGCCTTGATTGGCTTGATGAGGCTACGTTAGAAACTCTTCTCAACCCCCGCCTACTTGGGGTAGCGGTAGCCACCCTGCCTCATCATAGTTCTACTGCATGGAAAGGTCTCACTCCCGACAGGATTCTCATGGAGCACCTTCGGGCTTCGCAGCGAGAAAACTTCGAATCAGAGACGCTATCTGAGCTAACCAAGCGCCTCAGTAACCATGCCAAGGAAGTACTGGAGCGAGTCAGAGCATCACCAAGCGAGCCACCGCTTAGATTTGAGGTGGACTCGACTGCGGTAATCGAAACACGGTTCTTTAGAAGTCTTCCAGGTCCAGGTGACACATACGAGCTCCGCATGGAAGGGTTGACTCTCGCTCTCGGTTACACATTGATTGATCAGCTATGGAAGGTACAGGGCTCTGGCTTAGCCCTTAGTGAGCGTATGACTCACCTAATTGATCCAATACATGCGATGGATCGAACCGTGGATGTCATGTTCGCTGCACTGATGGTTTGCGCCCTAGATCCGATTCGTTTCGATGAAGCCATATTCTCCGTACTCCTCGACGCATTTTCCCATCTCCAGAACGTGAGCGATCAACGCTTCGAGGAGTTTGTCGAAATTTCCAAGAACCAGCCAGCGGAGTTCTTCAAAACACTGGGCGTGATTACCCTCGAGCGAGGGCGGCGCCTCAACCAAGACTGGTTTACTCATGCCGCATTTGAGATTGCCAGCTCAGATGACGGCTGGCCAGTAACGGAGCTATTCATTCACCGCTGGATGCATTGCTATAACAAGGATGCTGTCGAACAGACGAACCGTTACCCTAGGCAAAATGACGAGAAGGATTTGGAACGTCTCCAAACGGCACAGAGAGATATTCAAGATGTTCTATCTTGCTTGTCATCTTTCGAAAGAGACCTGTTAAAGAAGATGACCGAGGTCGCTGGTGATACGGATGATCTTTTCACTCTAGCGATTCATCTTCTTGCTGGCCGCCCACTTGCTGGATTTTCAAATAGTTTTGTTGCGTTAGGCCTGGGCTTCGCTCTTGATAGAGATACTTCATCTGCCCGAAAGGCTTTCCAACAGCTGACGACCTTTAACAGAGTAGATCGAGACGCCGCTAAGGCAGCGTACCTCAATTCGATTGAGCCGCTTCGCGCGCCAGCAACATCTAGGTCTGGTCAGTGGACGCTTGTACGCATGCTGTACGCAACAGGAGATGAAGCGGCAGCTATAGAGGCTGGCACAATTGCAGAAAAGCTACGCAAGCATAGACCCCACTGGGTGTGGCCAGCGAATGAAGGGTGGCGTCAACTGCGCGTAGCTGATCCTGATGCTACCAAACCAGCTGATATGAACTCGGGGTTAGAGCTTTTCCGCGCTATTAGCCCAGAAAAAATGATGCAGTCGATGGGGCAAGTTTCGGAAGACTACGATCTGCGAGAGTTGCTCCCTGTGATATGTCGTTTTGAGCCAAGAATTGCCACCGAAAAGGCACGCGAAATTCTATCTGGGCTTCTTACTAGGACTGCATTTCCGCTGCGCCAATTGATCCTCAATGGCACCAAATATTCCCCGTTGATGACCCGCGACTTAGCGCTTCGGGTAGTGTCACGGGTGACTGATAGCAGCGCTGACATTGTTGAAGACCTTGCAGAGCGGGAACGAAATTTCCTGCGCATGTGCCTCTTCTGTTATGCCGCTCCCCAGCTCACGTCATCAGAGCAGCTCGCTTGCATGACTGACCCTGCATTTGGGACAGACTACCTTCTCAAGGTTATTCCCAGCTTAAAGCCGCAGCCAACTGAGGCAATTTACGATGTATTGCAAGCGGCATTGGATGCACATGACGATGCCGCTACTTACGGTGCTCTGGCTGCAGCACGCCACGGCAATACGCCAGTCACACCAGAACTGGAATCTCTTTTACTCCGCTGCGAGAGATCAGAGTCCTCAGTAATCCGGGCTCTTTCGTTTGAAGTTTCAATTGAGTGCAACCTCAAGATGTTGAGGGATTTCCACGCTCGAAGTAGTTGGTCCGCACTTGAGGCAGATATTACGACATATGAAAGTTGGTTCGGCTCTGTCCTACTTGCGGAGGCTACCTCCAGAAAGGAGTTGTCTATTCATGCGCTGCTGAAACGCATAAGTCCGGAGACATGGTTCATTGCTGCCGAGCGGGTTGGTGATGAGATGATCAAGCCTCTGGCTGACTCTTTCTTAAGTCGTCTACGAGGAGCAGTGAGGGCAGCCCAGAGCCTTGAGCCTCTTGCTGTTGACTTCACTGTCTCGGTTGATTCTGGTTTGTTCCCTTTACTTTCTATCGATGAAACAGAGCGTCTCGACGGTCGTTTTCCACGTCATAAAGAGCTCCCAGGGATGCTAGGGGGCGAGGGTTTCGAAGAGAACCGAGCTCGACTTCGTGCTATCGCCGATGTTTTTTTGGAGAAGCTGAAAAGTACGGATGCTCAACTCATTATCCAGAACGTGACCATTAGCGACATAAAGTTGCTTGTCCGATTGGATCCGACGATCTTGCCTCAAATGCTCGAAATCCTTGAGTGTGCGAGCGCCACTGAGCTTGCGTGGCTAAGAAGCGTCGCGTTCATCGTTGCTAACATAGCCTCGACGATCTCCTCCGAAAGGGCTACCGCTCTTTTCCAGCGAACGTTAGCCATTCAGGGCATTGTGACCCATGACCGTGGAGATGGTTTGACACTTGAGCATGAAGCGATCTGGTCAAGTGCGGCGTCACAAAAAATGGAGTTGCTATGGCGTGATCGTCTTCTTCAATGTGGCAACGATGAGATTCTGGCCCAAGAGGTGCTCGCAGCTGAGCGGTTTGGTTCTGTGGATTTCATTAGGTCTTTTGTTGAACAACAATCGCGTAGCGCATCGACGCTCGATCAGGCATACGCGATAGGTGTTGCTGGGTACTCTCTACAATCTGAGCAGCTACTTGGCATCATCGAGAGCCATATGGGTGACAGCGGCATTACCGGCGAGGCGGCAAAAAAAGCAAAGGCAGCACACGAAGCAGCTCAATGGGGACGCAAGTGGGTGAGAGATATGTGCGCTGCACAATCTCCCGAGGAGTTCTGGGGTTGTCTCATCATTGCCAAAACCTGCATAGATGCACGGATAACCACCGAATCGATACAGGGTACTAGGTGGGCGCCCTACGCGCCTCTTTTAAGAAGTGTTAGAAGTGAGGCAATCAAGGAACAGGGCAAAAGCAGGGAGAAGATTCTTCTGGGGCAAGCAGCTCCGGAAGGGATCTTTATCACTGGGTATGGAAATAAATAAGGGGCTCTCTCCTTGGGCAAACCTCCTCATGAGGTAGCAATGCGCGAGGCGGATGAGTCAGCCAACGACATCAGTTAACGATGGACTGCTTTTGGCCGAAACCCGCCATCCCCACCGCCCCCGCTTCAGCGATGTGCGCCCGTGGGTCGAGACGGCTCCGTCCGGCTCGATGAGAAGCACGCCAGCGCGACCCGGCCCAGCCGGTGACGCCCCATCTTTTGCTCTTTTGCTCCTGCCGTTGCCCATCCCTCACACCGGTCTGAAACCCGCAACCACCCCCCACCGCGACCTCACGCACCTACCTACACCGGGCATTTGCCGCTACAGTGCAGGTAGCCCCGTAGTCTGTTGCAAGGATCGCCGTCCGGATGGCTTCACCGTCTCAACCCAAAAGCCTGATCTTCGATCTGGAAGTCGCCCCCGGCAAAGCCGAACAACTCAATCGCACCTTCATGGTCGGCGCCCTGCGCCCCGACACGGGCGAGGAGCTCGAACGCAAGGTCGACAAGGACCACCCCAGCGTCCTCGATGCACTGAACAGCCTGGGGCAGGGCGCAAGCTTCGTGCTCGGCCACAACGTCATCGACCATGACCTGCCGATCCTCGGACCGCACGCGCCAACGCTTGCCCTGCACGAGCTCCGGGTGATCGACACCCTGCGCCTGTCCCCCTTGGCATTTCCGCAAAACCCGTGTCATCGCCTGGTCCGCACAGCGATCTGCGCGAGTCGAATGCTCCAGCCGAATGACCGGTTCGGCGCGCTCCGTTAAACCGCAGTAGCCATGAAGGAGGCCGAATCCCGTCCATGTCGTCCTTGACCAACCCCTCTTTCTCCGCGGTCTTCAAGCAGTTCCTGAGGCGCGTCCTCCGTCACTGGACGCCGGTCACCGTCACCCTGGCCTTCGCCGCCACGACGCTCAGCGGACTCAACCTCTACCTCTACACGCAGGTCATAGGTCGTCCGGACCTGTTTTTGCCGGCGCTCGAATCCGGGGCTTCGCTCGCTGCGTGGCTGTTCATCGTGCTGCCGATCATGGCTGGCTATCTGTTCATTCTGACCAGTACCGGCTGGCTGTACGGTTTGTGCGTTTCGATTCTTGGCAAGCGCCGCCGACATCTCGGTCAGGCGGCCCAGAGACTGCTGCTTCCGGTAGTTGCCGGCTCGCTGGCATTCGTGGTGCTTGTTTTCTTTTGCCCGGGCTGGCTGGGCGCGTCGGGATCCGTCGCGTTTGTCATCGCGGCTACTGTGCTGGGTCTTGTCGCCACGTATGCCCTGTCGCCGCGCTTCAGACTGCTCGTGGCTCTGGCTGCGGGCCGGAAATGGAGCTGGGCAAAACTCGGCTTTCTATCCTGTGTGGCAATGCTGCTGGTCTGTACCGTCCTGGCTGCGACCTTTTCCATTTCTCTGATACTTGCGTCCTACATCGGAGAGGATACAAACGACGCGGTTCGCTTTGTGGCAACGCTGAGCTTCTTCACCCAGGTCCTGAGTCTTGCGCCGGCCTTCGTTTTCTTTACCGTGCGCGGCAGCCTGTATAGGCGGCTTGTCATCGGCTTTACGGTAACGGTGCTTCTGTTTCTTGCATTTCTCCTGGTCGCGCGCGGCGCGGCGTCGAGCGTTTCGCATGCAGCGGCGGGCAAGCTTGAACTGCGGCAGACGTTCACGGCCCGTTTCGTTCTCCCGCAGCGAATCGAACTGGATGACCTCGACAGTCTCCTCTGGCATACGCGACTTGCTCGGGACGGTCGGGTCGAGGTGTTGGCATACCAGCTATTCGGCTTCGGCAATGTTCTGCTGCTCTGTCCGGGCAGCCTCCTCAGGTCGGAGCTCCATCGCCTGCCTCGCTATTCAAGGCAGTGCCTCAGGACCAGTCCCGAGGAGGTTGAGCGCAAGCCTATCCGGTTCGGGTATTCTCGTGCGGGCGACCCGGCACCCTGGCGAGCACATGCGGAGCGTCTCGCCGGTAGGGCATCGGCATTTCGTACCGAGGCGGTTGCCAGATAGGCCCTGCGGCCTCCGTTTATCGGCGTGTCGGCCATGAAAGGCCGGAGCGCGCGTCGCCTGTGCTGGGATATGTCAAAATGCCATTCTTGAAAGTGTTGGTCCGGGTATTAGAAGTGGCAGGGCAATGGGATTGACGGTCAAGGTGATGTCGCGGGGCAGGGTGATCGATCGCATTGCCAGCTCCGTACGAATGGAATCGGGTAGTCCGGTCGTTTCCTATCGGGAGCGCCTGTGGCCGGTCGTGGACGGCTGCATCGATTTGGACGAGGGTCATTCCGGGCATGATGCGCACCGGCACGAATGGGCGCAGCTTGTGGAGCGTCTTCTGCCGCAGCCGCTTCCCGAGCGGATCGAACACTGCAACGCTCTGCTGGAAACGCGCTTCAGGGCATCCCTGCCCCGGGGCGTCGTGCAGGCAATCTGCTCCCTGGCATCGTTGCGCCTCGAACGGCAGGCGCGGGAGCTGCTGGTCGACTTTCTAAGCGAGAAGCACGACTCGACGCGCCTGCGCAGGCTTCTCCAGCTTCAGCTGCTTTTCATGGAGCGTACCGGCAGGCCCGAGAAGCCTGCGGTCCCTTCGGCAGCTTCCATCCCGGACGCGGCTGCGGAAGCTCCGCCGGAGGATTCCGACTGGCTATGGGCGGCGGCCGAGGACCCGGTGAAACCGGAGGTTGACGACACGGCACTCAGACGGGCTGCGCAGCAGATGCAGGCGGACATCGGCCGCCACATCGCGCTCGAGTCGGGAGAGGCCATACCGGGCTTCGACGATACGGGCGACGCGTCATGGCCGCAGGAACCGTCCGACACCCCGGCGGCCGAGAGCGGATCGGAAAGCGAAAGAAGACTCCTGGAGAGAACCGCGAGGCTCGGCCCGGTGGCGCTGGATCTGCTGAGGTACTTTTCGGACAACCCCGGGGACCATGCGTCCCATGCACAGCAGGTGCTTGGCCACCCGCTCGCGGAAATCAACCGTCTTCTAGCCGGCAGTCTCGGTCACTACGTAAAAAGGGGCTCCGCCGGCGGATGGGAGTGTCACCCATGGACCAGCGATGTGCTCGACGCACTGGACGGAGCGCCCTCATGACATGTGCCGGAATGAACATGCGTCATTCGTTCGGGGATGCGGCCTTCAGCGCCTGCAGCAGTTCGGGCAGCGCGGTCTCGGGTTTCCGCAGGTCGCACTCCCAAACGACGATTACCCTCCAGCCGGCCCCGCGCAGCGCCGCAACGGCGTGTCGGTCCCTCGCCGCGTTGCCTTCGAGCTTGGCCGCCCAGAACTCGGGGCGGGTCTTCGGAAGGACTGCGTATCGACACCCCGCATGCCGGTGCCAGAAGCAGCCGTGTACAAATATACAGGTCCTCAGCCGAGGCAGTACAATGTCCGGCTTTCCGGGAAGGTCCGTGCGATGAAGCCGGAATCGGAATCCGTGGGCATGCAGAAACCTGCGCACCAGCATTTCGGGCTTCGTGTCCTTCCCCCGTATGGTCGCCATCATGCGCGACCTGCGGGCGGGATCAACTATGTCCATTTCGCCCCATTTCGATACAGCGTGGTTTCATGAGCCGTACTCCACCCATTCAGGTTGTAGATCTCTTTGCCGGCCCCGGCGGTCTCGGGGAAGGCTTTTCTTCGCATGGCAGCGGTGAAACCTTCGAGATCAGGGTTTCCGCCGAGATGGAGGCCTCCGCCCGGTCGACGCTGCGTCTGCGGGCATTCTACCGACTGCTCCGGCGCGACAAGCCGGAGGCTCTGGACGACTATTACGACTTCTGCGAAACCGCAAACGCGAGCCAGCCCCATACGGCGAGATCGCGAGATGCCTGGATGCAGGCGGATCATGAGGCCCAGCAGCTCGAGCTCGGGACGGAGGAGGGCAATGCCAGGCTCGACAGGATGCTGGAGTCGAGACTGGATGAAACCAAGCCCTGGGTTCTGATCGGGGGCCCGCCGTGTCAGGCGTACTCGATTGTCGGCCGCGCAAGAAACCGCGGCAAGCTCGACTACCGGGCAGAGGATGACCGGCGCCATTTTCTGTACCTTGAGTATCTCCGGATCATTCAGAGCAAGCGACCGGCGGTCTTCGTAATGGAGAACGTGAAGGGCATCCTCTCGTCCCGCGTGGCGGGAGAGCGGATCTTCCCCAAGATCCTCAAGGACCTGTCGGATCCGGACGCCGCGCTGGGATTGAGCACCAGCGGCCCCAAGTACCGGATCTGTTCGCTGGTAGCGGACTACGTGTACGAGAATGGTGCCGATGCCGACAGCATCGAGCCGGAGAACTTCATCATTCGGGCAGAGGACTACGGCGTTCCGCAGGCGCGACATCGGGTGATCCTGCTTGGCGTTTCCGAAGAGTACGTCGGCGCGCTCGGCGACCATCAGCTCGAGCCGACGGCCGGTCCATCAATCGAACAGGTAATCGGACGGCTCCCGCCACTCAGAAGCACGCTGACGCGTCTGAATGACTCGCCGGACGCCTGGGCTGCGGTGATCCGGGACCATCTCCGCGAGCTGCATCGCGAATGTCGATTGCAGGTTTCCGAAACGCCCGAGCGGGTAAGGCTCGCATCGATGCTCGGAATACTTGCAGACACCTACTCCTCGAACTCGATGTCCAGCGGTGCGCTTCGCGTTCTCAAGCGGGGGGGTTGTGACGGCGTTACCGGAACCCAGCTCGACGCATGGCTGGGAGACGAGCGGTTGCGCTACTGGCTGAATCACGAGGCCCGGGGCCACATGAGTTCGGACCTGCGGCGATACGTCTACGCGGCGGCGTTTGCCGAAACCTACCAGTATTCGCCGAAGGGCCATCACGACTTCGACCTTCCCGGCCTCGAGCCCGATCACAAGAACTGGAAAAGTGGAAAGTTCAGCGACCGTTTCCGTGTTCAGCGTAAGGGTTATCCGTCGACCACGATCACGAGCCACATCGCCAAGGACGGTCACTACTTCATCCATTACGATCCCAGGCAGTGCAGAAGCCTCACGGTTCGCGAAGCCGCCAGGCTTCAGACGTTTCCGGACAACTACTTCTTCCTCGGGAACCGCACTCAGCAGTTTCATCAGGTAGGCAATGCGGTGCCGCCGCTTCTGGCGCACCAGATAGCCGACGTGGTCGCACGCATCATCGGTGCCGGGAAGGCGCGCGCGATCGGCGCCGAATCACATGCAGACAGGGAGTCCAGCCTTGCATTCCACCTTCAAGAGTCGAAGTGCGCCGCCCAGGGCTAGCGCGATGATCGAGGCGTTGCGCGGCCTCGGTTACAACACCCAGACCGCGCTCGCCGACATCATCGACAACAGCATTGCCGCCGGCGCGACGGAAGTTCGAATTGATTTCGTCTGGGCCGAGCGGGACAGCCGCATCCTGTGCCTCGACAACGGCTCGGGCATGTCCGCGAGCCAGCTGGATCGCGCAATGCGACTGGGTGAGCGAAGTCCGCTCGAGGAAAGGGCGGAGAGCGATCTCGGCCGCTTCGGCCTGGGGCTCAAGACCGCATCGTTTTCCCAGTGTCGACGCCTGACGGTTGCGACGATGGGAGACGACGGACTCCAGTCGCTTCGCTGGGATCTCGATTACCTCGCAAGCAGTAGCGATGACGGCTGGCATCTGCTCGAAGGCCCCCACCCGGGCTCGGAAGGCTTTCTGGAGAGCCTTTCCGGCGGGTCGAGCGGAACGCTGGTGCTATGGGAAGATCTCGATCGGATCGTCACGCCCGGATCGACCGTGCAGGACTTTCTCGACCTTGCGGATCGGGTTGAACAGCATCTCGGCATGGTGTTTCACCGCTTCCTGGAGGGAAGTCGACCCCGGCTGAAGATCCTTCTGAACGGGACGCCCGTCAGACCATGGGATCCGTTCATGACCGACCATCCCGGGAAATCGTACAACCCTCCGGTTTTCACGCATCCAAGTCGTAGCGGCATCGAGGCGGAATGCCACGTGCTGCCTCACAAGGACATGCTGACGCCTGATGCGTTCGAGCGCCTCGCCGGTCCGGAGGGGTGGACCGCGCAGCAGGGCTTCTACGTCTATCGCAATGAGCGGCTTCTGGTCGCGGGCAGCTGGCTGGGACTTGGCACCGGTCGCGCCTGGACCAAGGATGAGGCCCATCGGCTCGCCAGAATACGTCTGGACATTCCGAATTCGGCAGACGCGGACTGGAAGATCGACATTCGCAAGTCGACGGCGAGGCCGCCGGTGTATCTGCGCCAGTGGCTGACCGGTCTGGCAGAGGCGACCCGCTCCCGCGCGCGCAGGGCCTTTGCACATCGGGGGCGGCCGACGCTGATCGGCAACAGGCAGGTCGTGGAGGCCTGGAAGGTCGAAAGGCTCGCGGGCGGAATGCGCTATCGAATCGACCCGGAGCATCCGGCCGTCAGGGCCGTACTCGACGAGGCGGGTCCGCTTCTTCCGATGGTTCGTGCCATGCTGCGCGTGATCGAGGAGTCGGTGCCGGTACAGCGAATCTGGATCGACACGGCCGAAAACCGCGACACCCCCCGTACGGGCTTTGACCAGAGTCCGCCCGACGAAGCGCGCGAGGTGCTGCTGGTCATGTACCGCAACATGATCGAGCGAAAGGGGTACTCCCCGGAAGCAGCCCGAGAGCTGCTGAGGTCGACCGAGCCGTTTCATGCCTTCCCCGCACTGATCGATGGGCTGCCTGACAGTCTGAAGGAGTAGTACGCAATGTCCGACGACAACAAATGGAGCGTGGTGAAGTTTGTCCAGGAAATGCTCGCCGGGGAGGCGGACAAGTCGACGATTACCCCGACGCTGATTTCCGGGAAGATCGACATGGTCCTGGCGCTGATGCCGCAATGGGGGGCCGGCCTTGATCGCGCGGCGGTGACCGAGGAGCTGATCCGACGGTTCAGCATCTGGGTCGGGGACGATTCCTCGCTTGTCGATACGGCCGGTCACATTCCGTGGCTGACCCCCGAGCGAAAGGCCGACTGGCGCTACTGGCGACGTTACCGGGAATGGCAGGAGCAGAAGCTGTCCTGGGAGATTGCCGAGAAGCTCGATCGGAGCACCGACAGCATCCTTTCAAAATTGGAAGACCCGCGCCGTGACGGTCACTGGGATCGCAGGGGCATGGTCGTTGGGCACGTCCAGTCGGGCAAGACCGGCAGCTATACCGGTCTCATCTGCAAGGCTGCCGATGCCGGCTACAAGATCATCATCGTTCTTGCAGGTCTGCACAACAACCTGAGGGCGCAGACCCAGATGCGGCTGGACGAGGGCTTTCTCGGCTACGAGAGCAGCCCGGTGGAGGGGGCCGGCAATGTCGCCATTGGGGTCGGAAAGATCGATTCGTCCGCCGCACTCCGTCCACAATACGTGACCAACCGCTCCGAGACGGGCGACTTCAACACCAGGTTCGTGAAGAATCTCGGCGTGTCTCCCGAGCAGAAGCCGTGGCTGTTCGTCGTCAAGAAGAACAAGACGGTCCTGACCCGGCTGCTGGCCTGGATTCACAAGCACGTGGCCGAGAGCAGCGACCCGGAGACCGGCCGGCCGCTCGTTACCCATCTGCCCCTTCTGATAGTCGACGACGAAGCTGACCACGCATCGGTAGATACGGGAGAGAAGGTGGTCGACGAGAACGGGGTTCCGGATCTGGATCACCAGCCAACCGCCATCAACAGTCTCATTCGCCAGATTCTTCACTCCTTTTCCCGCAAGGCCTACGTCGGCTATACGGCTACGCCGTTCGCCAACATCTACATCCATGAGCATGGCGAGACGGTCAGGGAAGGCCCCGATCTGTTTCCGGCCGCTTTCATTACCAATCTCGCTGCGCCCTCCAACTACATCGGACCGTCCCGCGTCTTCGGGCTGGCCAGCGAAGAGGGGCGCTCCGGTGCGCTCGATCTGGTGCGTTGCGTAAGCGACCAGTGTTCGGAGGACAGGAAATCCGGGTGGATGCCGGTGAGCCACAAGAGCACGCACGTGCCTGCCATTGACGGATGCGACCGGATACCCGATTCGCTGCAGGAAGCCATCAACGCCTTCATCCTCTCGTGCGCCATTCGACAGCTTCGAGGGCAGGGTGGCGAGCACAGCTCGATGCTTATCCACGTCACGCGCTTCAACCTTGTGCAGCAGCACGTCCATAGACAGGTGGGCGACTATGTACTGCATCTCAGGCAGCGGCTGAGGCGCCGGATCGACCATGAGAAATGCCTGAGCACCCTTTGCGACCTCTGGAGCAGGGATTTCGTTTCCACTACTGCCGCCATCGCAGGGCAGAGCGGTCTGGACATTCATCACTCGGCGGACGACTGGACGGCCATCGAGGCAATCCTGGCCGATGTGCTCGAGCAGATCGATGTCCGGATGATCAACGGAACTGCCAAGGATGCGCTCGACTATGCGGACAGCCCTACGGGGCTGAAGGTAATAGCCATTGGCGGAGACAAGCTGGCACGGGGGCTTACCCTGGAGGGGCTCTGCGTGAGCTACTTCCTTCGCGCATCGAAGATGTACGACACGCTGATGCAGATGGGCCGCTGGTTTGGCTATCGGCCCGGCTATCTGGACCTGTGCCGGCTGTACACCACGGACGACCTGGTGGAGTGGTTCGAGCACATCGCCGATGCAGCTGAGGAACTCAGGGCCGAGTTCGACTACATGATCGAAAGCGGACTGACGCCCCGCGACTACGGGCTGAAGGTCAAGTCGCACCCGGTGCTGATGGTGACCTCTCCGCTGAAGATGCGAACGGCCAGGACGCTATACCTTTCGTTCAGCGGCGAGGTGGCGGAAACGGTGGCCTTCTTCACGGATCGCGAGAAGGTGGAGCGCAATCTGGCAGCGTTCCGGACGCTCGAGGCCACCCTCGGGGCGGCAGGAGCAATTCCCGACCAGAACCGGGACGGCAGGACCGACAGCTGGAGCGGTGCCTGCTGGCGCGGCGCATCCGCACAGCCGGTAATAGAGTTCCTACGTTCCTACGAGACCCATCCGGACTCCCGGAAGGTACGAAGCGATCTGCTGGCCGACTTCGTCGATGAAATGAGCCGTGCCGGCGAGCTGACCGAGTGGACGGTAGCGGTTGTCGGCGGCGGCGTGGAGAGGATCGAAGTCGTCGGAGGGCGGGAGGTGAGCAGGATGAAGCGACAGAACAATGCGTCCGAACCGGAGAAATATTCGATCGGGCGTCTGCTGTCGCCAAAGGACGAGGCACTGGATCTGGATAAGGCGAGCTGGATGGCAGCGCTCGAGCTGACTCGAAGAAACTGGAAGCCCGATCCGGGACGGTCGAGGGGGCGAACGCTGCCGGATAGCCCGAGCGGGCCGTATCTGAGGCGCATCAGGGGACTCGGTGGCGACGGCATTCCGCCACATCCCGAGCGCGGGCTGCTCCTGATCTCGCTGCTGGATCCAAAAGACTCCGGAGTTGCGAACCTCGACCAGCCGGTGGTTGCCTTCGCCATCAGCTTCCCTTCCAGCAGCAAGGGCAAGTCAGTGCCCTATGTCGTCACCAACCTTCTTTGGGAGCAGCAGTATGGCGGCAGCGACTAGCAGGGAAATCGAGGCGGTCTGGCGCGCGCTGTCGGGCAACCGGTCGACACCAGGGTGGCATTCGATCGAGCTTCTCAATACACCCAGCTGCCGCGTCAGGGCCGCCCGGCATTCGCCCGGCAACGAGGAGGCAGTTCTCGTTGGCTTCTCGAAGACCAGAATCGCCCCGAATGCGCAGCTTCCCCAGGGCCGCGGATTTCGCATGGAGCGGGCGACACTGGGCGAGGCGGGAGGGACGCATCAGTGGCTTTCGATCGTGCGGCAGCCCGCCGGAAGTCTCGAGCTTTTCGGGGCGGTCGCGGCCGACATCTGTGGGCTGGTCCTATCTCTCGCAAGCCTTCCCGAGGATGTCGCGTATCAGCGGCTGCTCGGGCGCGTGCGCGGCTGGCAGGAGTTCATGCGCAGGGGGACGGAGGGGCTGGGTGCCGAGGCCGAGCTGGGGCTGGTCGGGGAAATCCATGTGTTGCGGGATCTGCTCGACGAGGGGTTGCCGCTCTTCACGGCCGTGGATGGCTGGAAGGGCCCTCTGGACGGACTGCACGACTTCCGGCTTGGAAGCGGGGCCATCGAAGTCAAGTCCACCCTGGCCGCCGAGGGGTTCCCAATCCGCATCGCATCGCTGGATCAGCTTGACGACGCCCAGTGTTCCCCGCTGCATCTGTGTGCGTTGCGGTTCGCTCAGGGTGACGCCGGTGCCTCGCTGCCCGAGCTGGTAACGCAGATGCGCAACCGCCTGGAGGCCGACCCGGCAGCGCTAAGGATATTCGAGCGCGCGCTGGACCATGTCGGCTATCTGGACATGCATGCGGAAGGCTATACCCGACGCTTCTCCGTCATCGAGGTTCGACTTCATCTCGTGAACGGCGATTTTCCGCGCCTGACGCCCTGCAACGTGCCGCCTGCCGTGCGACGCGCAAGCTACGATCTCGACCTCGGTCTTGTCCCTGCCGGCAAGGACAACCTTGCGGCGGTGCTGACCCAACTTGGAGCAGTCTGATGGAACTTCTGGACTTTCTTCTCGATACGCAGACCTCCATACGGGACGAGGTCGTAAAGGAACTCGTTCCCGGCGAGGCTCCCGTACCGGCGGAGGCCGTGTTTTCCTCTCACATCATGACCCACATGGCCGACCAGGGCATTACGTTCGAGCCCACGTCGTGCCACTACGAGGCAAAAATCGGCAACAGCAAGGTAAAGGTCAGCGGTTACGCGGTTTCCGATACGACGGATGAACGGGGCAACCCGGACAGACTGGATCTGTTTGTAAGCCTCTACCGCGGAGCCGAAACGCTTGAGCAGATCCCTGATGCGGAGGTCGGCCGGGCCGCCAGGCTCGGTCTGCAGTTTCTGAAGTTTTCGGCCTCGGGAAAGCTGTCGCGGGAGCTGGACGAGACCAACGACGTCTATCCGCTTGTGGTCGAGGTTGAACGAATATTCGAGTCGCTGGACGACATTCGGATCTTCGTCATCACCGATGCGCTTGCGAAAACAAGAACCTATGCGCCTCAGGCTGTCGAGGGAAAACAGGTCCGGCTGGAGATCATGGACCTGCAGCGGCTGTACAACCACTGGCAGCAGGGCCGGGCGCGTGACGAACTCGTGGTGAACTTCCGCGATCTGTGCGGGACGGCCCTGCCCAGCGTCTGGGTGCCCGGCGGGGAAGGGGACGAATACGACTATGCGCTGACGGCCATACCGGGCGAGGCATTGCGTCACCTGTACGACAGGTACGGCCCCCGGATACTCGAGGCCAACGTTCGTTCGTTTCTGGGCGTGAGCAGCAAGGGCGTCAACAAGGGAATTCGGGATACCCTGCGGGATTATCCTGATCGGTTCATGGCCTACAACAACGGGATCGTTGTCGTGGCGGACGCCGCTCAGCTGGATCGCGCGTCCGACGGATCCGTTGGGATTCTCTGGCTGCAGGGCATGCAGATCGTCAACGGAGGCCAGACCACCGCATCCATCTACTTTGCTAAAAAGAAGAACGCCGATATCGACCTGAGCAATGTCCGCGTTCCCGCCAAGATCATCGTGCTGCGTGACGGGCAGGCCGATGACGAGGAGCTGATTGCCAACATTTCCCGATATGCCAACAGCCAGAACGTCGTAAGACAGTCCGATCTGTCCGCGAACAAGCCGTTCCACCGGGAACTCGAGCGAATCTCCATGCGTACCTACTGCCCGGACGGCGTCGGGCGATGGTTCTATGAGCGATCTGCTGGCAGCTACAAGGTCATGCTGGAGAAGGAAGCGGCGACGCCGGCGCAGCGCCGGAAGCTCCAGGCCGCCATTCCCCCCTATCGTCGCCTTACAAAGCCGGATCTGGCCAAGTATCTGTTCGCCTGGGAACAGAAGCCCCATGTGGTAAGCCTTGGAAGCCAGAAGAACTTTCAGGCTTTCATGGATTCGCTTGCCGACCGGGAGCTGGCGGGCGAGAACGTGGTTCCGGATCAGGACGACTTCAAGCGGATGATTGCCAAGGCGATTCTGTTCAAGGCCGCCCACAAGGCGATTCGTCCGCTTTTTCCGGCGTTCCAGGCGAACATCACCGCATATACGGTCTCGGTACTTGCCATGAAGGCCGAAGACCGGTTCGACTTTCGGCGTGTCTGGCAGGAGCAGGCGATATCGCCTCAGCTCCAGCGACAGATTGCCGACTGGGCGGTCGAGGTCAACGAGGCGCTGCACCGCGGGTCCGGCGGCAGGATGATCTCGGAGTGGGCCAAGAAGCCCGAGTGCTGGACAAGGACGAGGGATGCCGGCTACTCGCCCCTGCAGCAGGGCATACCGGAGATTCTCGGTGGCTGAACATGTGCCGGGCCCGACAACGGTGGGCCTGGCGACATGCACCAGCATCGAGCTACGTGGCGAGAGGAGAGTTCGGAGTGGAACTGAAAGGAACGCAGGACCTGTTTCGACTGGCCCCCGGAGATTGCGTATCGAAGCGCAATTTCTTCGACCTCATTCAGCATTCGAAGGTGGCGGGCTCCAGCTTCTGGAGTGGCGAGGACCTGAAAATCGGGAACACGCCGCAGCAGGGAATCAACTGGGTTGGGGGCCTACCGGCATGTCGAGCCGTTATCCTGAAGGCGCGACCGGGGGCATACGCGGACGATGGATGGTCGGACAATGAAAAGACCGCCTACCACTATTCCTTCAAGGCCCGCGATGGCGTCATTTCACATGCCGAGAAGGCGAACGCCGTTCTGATCCATCAGCCCGTGTACCGATATCCGATCCTTCTCTTTACGGAGGCTGGGAGCTCCTGGTCATACGAAGGGGCGTTCGACGTTTCGGCCATTGACGATCGATTCGTAGTACTGGTCAGGAATCGAGTGATCGTTGGATCGGACACGAGCATTTCGGAAGAGGGGGCCGACTACCGGGAGGGTGGTCTAAGGTATGTGACGCACCTCATGGCAGAACGGAACAGAGAAGTCGTCAGGGCGCTGAAGGGTCGCTCCGCCTCGGAGTGCGAAATCTGCCGTCAACGCTTCTCGGCGCGCTATGGCGTCGAATGCATAGAGGCACACCACAAGGTGCCCATATCAACCTATTCCTCGGAGCACGCCGTAAGGTTCGAGGATCTCGCTCTGCTCTGCCCGAACTGTCATCGTGCGGTGCACATTTACATGAAGAAATGGGATCTCGAGTACCCGGAAATACGAGAAAGACTGAGGGTCCTGCTTAATGGCTTGGCGCAGGCTGATTAGCGTGGCAAGTTGGCGGCGAACTGAAGCGAGATGAGGGAGCATTTATGGAAGATGGATCTTACGGCGAGCGGTTCAAAAACGAATTCCTTAGCGGCTTTGGATGCAGGCTGTACGGACCACTGATAGAACTGCTGGAAAGCGAGGGACTAAAACCGCAGGGAAGCGAAAATTCCCATACCCTGCAGTTCATCTGGACCGATCGTGTCGGCAAGAAACATGCGCTGGTGGCCTTTCGAAAGAGGCCGGAAAGGGTGATGTCGTTTCCAAAAGCGTTTTGGCAATCGCGGAGCGTCCAGGTCAGCGCATTCTGTGAGCGTTTCCCCATTCGGCATACCCGGTCGCCCTCGGGGCCGTCGGGAAAGGAGTCGTTCAGAGAAGTTCTGATAAACGACGACACATTGGGAAACCTGATCGGCATGCTAAACGAGGCCTGCCAGTACGCTAAGGCGCAGTCTTCCTAGTGATCCTGAGCCAATGCGAATGTTCAACTTCGCTCTTCGGTTTTTGCAGTCAGGATGTGCGCCTCGGTTAGCGTCACTGATAGCTCCGAATGAACGGGTCAGCGGGGTTGGCAAGGGCGGGGAATCAGACCTTCGCGCGAAGCTAATGATGTCGTTATGATATCGTTGAGTTGGTCAATACCAAGAGTAAGAACGACTTTGAGTACTGAGTGCGATGATCGTCTTGCCAGAGCGTATAACGAGTTGCTATCAGCCTTCGATCTGTCACGATTCCGTCCCGTGGACACCGGCCTGGCCGGGATCTTCCTGCCTTCGGCCCCCGTCGGTCCCGTGAAGCTGATGATAGTCGGGCAGGAGACGCGAGGCTGGCTGGGCAGCTTCGCAAAGGTCTATGACACTCCGTTGCAGGAGTATGTCGCGGCTTCCATGGCCCGTCACCGTGACCTGCTCGCAGGGCCACCCAGAGGCTCGAGGTTCGGGCAGTTTCACCGCCAGGCGCAGCGGACGCTGAAATCCGTCGAGGGCTCGGTTGCGTGGCACAACCTGTTCTCCATCAGTTTCAAGGGACGATCGCCGATCGCCAGCAAGGCGATGGGACTGATAGCCGAACTGTCAACACAGTTACTAGTGAAGCAGATCGAGCTGCTGCAGCCGCGAGCCATTCTCTTTGTTACCGGCGCGGGCTATGACCGGTACCTCAAGGCATGCTTTGACGGCCGCATCCGGGACAGTTGCGTCGTCGAGCCCCGGCGACTTTGGCGGTTCCGCATGGGCGACACCCTTTGCCTGCGGACGACCCACCCCCGGTTTGCCTCCGGCAACCCCCATCGAGTGCAGGCACTGCAGGAAGTTGCGGGTGAACTGGCGTGTGCCCGCTCCCGCGCCTCCTATGCCCATAGTCCCCAGGCCTGCGTCGGCGGGACGATGCCGGCGCTACTGTGAACTAGATCAAGGAAGGCCGCGGGTAACGCCCGCGTGTCCAGTCGCAATCATTATTTTGGAGATCGGGATGCTGCATGCCATCAGCAGGAAAAAGACCTGTCTGCATTACCGTTACCTCGGGCACAGGGAGGAGGGGGAACGTCGCGTAATGGAGGAGGACGAACTCACCGCCATCCTGATGGGACCCCTGGCTTTCTTCCCGGCATCGGCGGTTTCAGCACTGTGGCGGGAGATCATCGGGCCTGGAACGGATTGGCCGGAAGGCGAACCCGTGCGGGCCGGTGTCGAGTTCTGGCCTTCGCGAGTCAATTCAGGGCGCCGAATTGAACCCGATCTGCTGGTTTCGCTGCATTGGCGTGACGGCACTCGTCGGCTTCTGCTGGTCGAGTTCAAATGGCGTGCACCGTTAAGCGGGGAGCGGCAACTCCATCGGCAGTGGCTGGATTTCCTTTCCGATGAGGAACGCGAGACAGCCCTTCACCTGTTCATCGCGCCGGAGGTTAGCCAGGGGCTGGGCGCGCTGGCCGAGGAAGATGTCTGGCGTCGCCGGCTCCTGCTCCGAACCTGGCAGGACATCCTGAACAGCGCCGAGAGTTTCAAGGGCGCTGGGCAATCGCCGCTCGCCGAATGGGCAGTACAGATCGAGAAGGTCCTTGGCCTGCTGGGAATCTCCGCATTCGGCGGCTTTCTGCGGCTGGGTCCTCCCTCGCTACCGGAGCCTCACAGGGCCGCCTTCTGGCATGGCACCGATATCGAGTACTGACCCCGGCGACTTTTTTCTCGAATGGATGAATTACAGGCATGACGATGGATATTGGCAAGGCGATTACCGACAGCGCAACGTTTCTCGCCGGCGTATACCGAGAGAGCGGTAATCTTTCAAACCTCCTCAAGCAGCAGATCAGTGCAGCGCTCCTAAATCCCGATTTGAAGGGGCTATTCCGGTCAACGGGGCCATGGATCGGCGCGTTCGAGGAAGATCCGACTCGCTGCATGTACTACTCGCTGGGTGCGTCCCTGCCGCTGACGCGCAAAGGTAAACGCGTTACGGATTGCGCCCTGTTTTTCCAGATCAGTCTTGCCGGCGAGGGCATGGCAGCAGTCGGCTGCTCGGAACCGCTGCTGCACATCGGGCTCTGGGACGAGCCGATCAGCTTCTCCAACAATTACTACATGGGCTTTCCCCTCTTCAGCGAATACGAGGTCGCCCCCGAGATCGATGGCGAGGTTCTGATGCGCTGGCAGGGCAACCCGCCCGGTGGGCTTTGGCTGTACAGCCTCAGGTTGGCAGCGGTAAATACCCCGGACGACATTCAACGCAAGGTGGTCGAGCCGGTAAGGGCCCTTCTGGCCGGGCAACCCGTTGAGGTGGCGTTGCCGGCCTCATTGAGCGGAGTTGTTCGCTATCGCGCGCTGGCAGAAGACAATGGCAACTACTTGATCAGTTATTCCGATTAGCCGGGTGCCCGCGCCGGTTGAGCCGTTATTCTTTGATGTGTGGGGAAACGCTTCACTGTGCGGGTATTTCGGTCGGTTATCGATCGAGGTAGTTATAATGCCGAAACTAATTATTGATTAGGTCATGAATTGAATGCCGGTTTAGTTGCCTGCTTAAGCAGGTTGTTTTTATGTGGCATAATTAAAAGCTGAGGCATCTGTTTTTGAATAAAGCTGCTCGTGTCTAGCGTGTGGAAACGACGACGTCGATGCTGAGGTGCGGGCATTAATGAGTCCTCTATGTAATTTGAATCGTAGGAATAACGTAAGCGCGTAACAGAAATAGTCCACGAGTTACTTGCACGGAGATATTCCCATAGTGTCTTACCATTGCATTCGATCTCAGAGAATGCCTTCAGAGGATAGAGGGCGAACAGAGTATTATTATACCTGTTCCGAGTGTGGGAACTCTGAGGTTTACCTTGCTTCCCTTACTACTAGAACGCGGGTTGCATTGCGCAAGTCCGACCTAGGCTTCCCGGAGCTGTTTGAATCGCCGGCCGGGTTGGTTTATAACGATTGTGAACCCGTGCCGCAGAATGCATTATGTCCCAATTGCAATATGGAAAGTTTGACGCTTGCCAGAGTGGCTACCATTTGTTGAGGTGCGCTCGCAGGTAGGGCTGGTCGCTCGCTGCAGATCGGGAAGGCCATTTGTGCGGTGCGCTGAAGAATAGGGGATTGCAATGGATCGAGCAAGGCAGATGTCCCGCGCTTACTTGAAGCGACTGGAAGCCTTTGAGGCGGAGCATAAGATACTTTTAAAGTTCCTGGCAGGGACCTCCGTCGGCCGGTGGATGGAAAGCATTAATGGAGCGGTTTTAGAAGCTGCTGATTGCAACGATTCAATCGGCTGGCTCAATGTTGATGGTTTGATGGATGAGTTCTATCTGAGCATTGGCTCTGACTTAGATGGAAAGCGGGTTGTGGACAAGGCTGATATCCCAAGTGGTCTTGAGCATAACTACGAGGGGGTGAGTGATTTAGAGTTCGGGATGTTTCTCAAACGTGTCCGCGAGCAGTTTATTTGCGCGCTTGATGATCTTAAGGAGCTGCGGGAAAGGCTCGATGGAATCAACGCTTTAGTCACTTTTTTTGACATGCATTACGGGCTCGCCGTCGAAGAGAGCGGTGAGGATAGGAAGGACCTTATCGCGTTGTCACACAACCTGGCCGTTCGCTGGGATGAGTATGTTTCTCTCGCGAGAAGCCTTTTGCAGACGCCCGACTGGTCAGTGGGCGAGGATTGTGACGAGTCGTTGAGTGGCTTCTTGAGGGGGCGGGATTGATGAACCTCAGTCAGCACCGCATCAGTGCTGGATTGGCGGCAGCGGAAAGACTGCTAGGTGATTCCGTTTCTCAGATGGTGAATTGCAGGGACATAGGAAAGCTTGTTGAGTTTTTCCATGAAAAATATATTGCGGGAGAAATCAATTTTATCGAGGGTTGCTGCTCGGATGTAATTGATCTCCTACAACTGAGCGCTGACTTCAGTCGTACGGAGTTGCTGCGGCTTGCTGAAGCCTCCCCAGAAAATACAGTTGACGCAGAAAATATTGTGCGTTTGTACCCGCGCGAATCTCGATCGCTTGAAGAGATGCTTCGCAGTTACTACTTTAAAGATGGTGAAGAGGCGCCGAGCGGTGTGCTGCAAAGGAGTATTTTGAGATCCCTGTTTGGGAGGTCGCAAAGATACTGTAGCGTTGTCTCTAAGATGGCATGGGCCTACGAGCAAATACTATGTGTGGGTGCAATTGGGGCGGGCGACCGCCGCGCCATTAGAAAGCTGGCATTTTCGTCGGATTTACACTTTTACTCGGAGCTGGCGCGGCTCTCGCGAGAGGAAAGAGATGATCTACTGGGGATGTTGATTGCGGAAATTTCCGTCCAGAAATAGGGCTGGATCACTGATTTTTTTGCGGTTGGGAGATCGTTTCGTTGCGAACGAATGTATACATTGAAGATCATGCGGTGCCTCAGCTTTTTACCACTGCAATCGAGGCGTTTGAGTTTCGACACCAAAGTACCTTGAGGGGTAAGGGGTACGATAAGCTCGAGACATTCGGACTGCTTTGGGGCTATTCGATCCCCAAGAAGGGCGGTGCCCCGGCAAGAATCGTAGTGACGATGGCGACGGCCGAGACATCGGCGGTCCGCCATTCGCATTGGGTGCAGCCAAACTACGAGTCTGTCGGAGCAAAGAAGGAGTTCTTCGAGAAATACTGGCCTCATTTGGAGCTCGTTGGGACCTTCCACTCGCACCCTTATGAAGGCCTGAAGGATATCAATAGGGTTTCGGGATGGCGGGCGTCTGATGACGACAAGGTTTTCTGGCCAACATTTCATGAGTTGGTCGCCCCGGAGCAGGGCTCTCTTCTGCATCTAGTCATTGGTATAACTCGACTGGAACGAAAGGGGTCGGCTATCCCTAGCCGACTTCCCAATAGCGAGTATGAGAAAGGGTATGTGCTTTCGGCGGAACATCGAAAATTATGGCTAAGATGCTATGGCACCGAGTTGGTCATCAATGATGAGAATCAAAGGGTATATGTCTTCACCGATGAAGCGGCTCTAGAAATACCTGCGCTCGAGAAACGGTTTCAACAGGCCAGTTACTCTTCTGGCGTGTAGGTCAAGTGGTATGCCCAGCGAGGCTTTTGACTGCTCGCTGGCGCGGGGCGGACGGCCAGCGGATGGCGGTGCGTCTTGCTTGCTACGAAGCTAATCTACAGCCTGGTTACGATCGTGAAGGGCAACTGCCTCCAACAGACGCTGCACAATAGAACCTTGAAGGTCGGCGGGCTTGTCTATCCTGATTGAACCGGCATGCGACAGGATCCACCACCGAAGCTCCCAACTGTCGGCTACGGTAGCCGTAAGCGTCGCGCCGTCCGGCAGTGGCGATATCTCCATATCCTGTGAAAGAGGCGTCTCGCGCATGAGCCGCGCTAGCCCCTCCGTAATCCAGGCTTCGAGCCGGATTGACTGTCCGCTGCCGAACTGCATCGGTCCGCTTTCGATGTAGCGCTGCAAGTCGAAATCCGGCGGGCGATTGGCGGGACGATCAATCGGTGCGGCCGCCTGGACCCGGTGGAGAACGAACTGCCGGATATCCTCGAACGGTTCGGCAATTGCGATCAGGTAGGTGACCTGGCCGCGCTGTACCAGTCCGAGCGGGCTAAGCGTCAGGTCGTGGGTCTGATCCTTGTGAGCTGCGTAGTAACGGCACCTAATCTGCAGATCTTTCAGCAGAGCGTCCTGTACCTTCTCAAGAACGTCCTTGTCGATTACGGGTGCAAGCAGTGAAAGGGCAGGCTGGACGCTGGCGACCTTATCCGCCCAGCGTGCCGATGCGCTTTCTGCACTGAGAGACTCGAGCTTGCGTTGTGCCTGCGCGAACTTGGGCTCAAGGATAGCGAGCAGGTTGGCCGGGACCAGCGGACGAATACTGCTTTCGACGAGCCGCATCGTCAGTGCATCGCAGATCGAGAGACCTGGCAGTTCGGCGGTCGAACCTGGGGTCCAATACCAGCCGAAGGGCGTTCCCTTGCTGTTGCACTGCAGGGGAAACAGTCTTGAGAGTTCGACGAGGTCGCGTTCAACGGTACGCTTGCTGGTCGGGTGGCCGGCCTGTTCCAGGCCTTTCTGAAGATCTGCTGCAGTAACGCCCGGCGCCCTTACGGGCAGCATCTTCAGCAGCTCCCATTGGCGAGCCAGGGTAGAGCGGGTAGAGCTTGCGGGCACGTATCCCACTCCTTGGATCCAACATTGCTTAATGGCGTTTTACCGTTATTGCGCCTGGCGCGTCACCAGACGGCTTGCATCCGACGCGTCTATATCGGCGTTCAGGCCCGTGTCTGCTTTCAGGGTTCGTTGACCTAAAGGGTATGGCTGGAAATCCATGCTTCGCGCGTTTCGCGAAGCCGCTGGCGATTGTGGAAGATGAAGCGACCCAGCGCAGCAGCGCCCTCCCAGAGTGCGGTCAGATCTCTACTAGGGACAACCTGGTTCTGTGGCGTCTCGCCCAGAGCGGAGCCGTTGACCTGAATGGCTTCACAGACAGTACCGTTTCGGCTCGCATCGTTTAGCAGGTGACGCGCCCATTCCGCGTTCACCCCGTCGATGAGCTCTACATGGAGCGGTACCGATGGCCGGGTGGAAGGTAAAGGGCAGGAGCTGCCCCCAAGGACCGGAGGCAGGGGAGGGCTCCGCACATCACGGGCATGCCTGCCTTGGCAGGAACTCCAGGTCTCGCAACCGACAGCGGACAGTGCCCTTACAAGCGACGCTATTCGAGGATCAAGCGCCGTAAGCGGTATCCTGGGGCGAAACCGGTTTCGCCTGAAGCGATCGACCCCGATGCAAGCCGGAAGCTCGACGCACGACTCGACATGCCGACCTTCAAACAATGCATCCATATCGGTTGTATTCAGTGGCTGGTCCGGCATGAGGAGACGGAAGGGCAGTGTGTCCACTGGCCAGGGTGCAAGAGCACTATCCAGTCCCATGCGCCTCAGGCAGGTCTGAAGAACACGCGCATCGCCGGGCAGGACCATCTCGCTTGTTAGGAGAATCGTGCTCCGCTGCTTCTCCACGAGAAACCCGCGGTTAAGAAGTGCTTCGGATAACAATGCCATGGCCGCGCCTCAATGAACGAAGCCGATTGGCTGGGGCGTGCTGGCTTGCTTCAGCGAAGCCTCTGCGAGAACCGCCTCGATCAATTCCTCCGCCGATCTGAATGGCTTGAAGCGAGCACACCTGGATACCGCGGCGAAATCGCCGGGTGTGACGGCGGGGTGTCGAAGCAGGTGGGCCAGCGCTAGCGTCTCTGGGCGTTGTAGGCTCATCTCCGCCAGGTGCTGGTCGAGGAGGGCGGAAATTTGCTCCGGCTTCAGGTACCCAAAATGAATCTTCAGGTCGAAACGCCGCATCGCTGCCGGGTCCAGGTTCTCCATGAGATTGGTCGAGGCGATGAACAGGCCCCGGTAACTTTCCATCTGCGTGAGCATTTCATTGACCGCACTGACTTCCCAGCTATGGCGAGCCGTCCGCCGGTCCTGGAGAAACGTATCCACCTCATCGAGAAGCAGAACGGCGCCATCCCGGCTCGCCGTTTCAAAAGCCTCGGCGAAATTGCGCTCGGTCATTCCGACGTAGGGCGACACGAGATCGGATACTCGGCGGCTGTGCAGCGGTTGACCCAGCTCCCTGGCGATCCAGCGGCCAAATGCCGTTTTTCCAGTGCCCGACGGCCCGTAGAAGCAAAGGCGGGCTTCCCTGTGCCTGCGAATGCCTTCGACCAGTTCTTGAAGCCCTTGGTCCGCGTTGACCAGATCGGGGCTGTAGAACGCGGGGAGGTTTTCGTACCCACAGGAGGCCAATGACGGAAAGCCTTGGGCAGCCAGCGTTGCGTCGACCAGTCGCTCGACCGATGGGCCAAGATCGTCAACGTGGGGCGTAGTCGTTTCTGCCACCGCAATTGCTCTGGTGATAACCGCAGGGGTGAGCTGTTCATGTTCGGCAAGGCGCGTGGCAACCGGTTCGCGTACACGTCCGCCGCTAGCGACCTCAACAAGATGGCGGCGCTGCGCCCGCGGTGGATTGTCGAGATTCAGGACGATGTCGAAGCGCCGAATGTACGCGTTGTCGAGCGCATCGATTCTGTTGGTCAGCCAGAAGCAGGGGATCGGATTCTCTTCCAGCATACGGTTGGTCCAGCCTTTGTGCCGTGGGCGCTCCCCAAGCACTGCGGCCAATCCGTCGGTTGCACTGAACAGGTCTTCAATTTCGTCCATCACCAATAGTGCGCGGCGCGAGGCCAGGACGGATGTTGCCGAGCGCAATGCGGATAATCGCCCTGGCCCGTCAATGGGATCACCGTCCTGGTCAGTACAACTGATCTCGAAGAGTTCGGCATTCAGGCCCGAGGCAATTAGGCGCGTAAGCTCACTCTTGCCCGTCCCCGGTGGGCCGTACAGCAGGACGTTCACGCCACCCAGGTTGCGTTCGAGGGCAACGCGCAGGTGCTCCTCAATCATCTTCAGCATCGGCGCCACGTGGCGGTAATCGTCACGAACCATCCTTGGGGTTGGCGCAAATCGAAAGGCACCAGCGAACAGCCCAATTGGGTCGCCCTGGTGATGGCAGAGCTGGAATGCGAGATCAGTGCTTTCGGTCTGCAGAACGCTTCCCAGATCCTCGCGGTGCGACCAGCGACCGAAGGTATCGATCAGCCCCGCTCTCAGCAGTGTTCCAGAGCGAGCCAGGTTGTCGCGAATCCGGTCCTGCGGACACTCCAGCAGGTTGGCCAGCACCCTCAGCATCCGGTTGAAGCTGACCGGCCCGATGAAGCGGCTGCACTCGTGCAGAAGCGTATCGCTCGAAAGCAGCGCGCTGAATGCAAGGATCCTGCGGTCCACCTCGTCCAGTCCGACCAGGTTGCCAAGCGTTTCCACATTGCTGCGCAGGGGTTCCGGCAGTACCAAGCCGGGAAAGCGTTTTAGATGAGTCCGGCGTTCTTCGCGAAGCTTGAGCAAGATGCGCCTATAAAAGCTTGTACTTGGTTCGTCGCCGTTTCTGCGAGTTCCGCGGCGCATGACAGGCTGGCCGTCCTCGTCCTCACTGCAGCCATCGAGCGCAAGCACCCCGAGGCATTCCGCAATGTCATTGTCCCTGAATCCCTCGCCGGTAACGAACTCGGCACAGCCGCCCATGTCCAGCAGCAGCGCATACATCCAGCGCACAACGACCGGTGGGGTTTCGTGCGCCAGCGTGATACTTGAAACGGCGTTCGACTGCGACATGGTTTAGCTCCAGCGATCCATTAGGGGCTAGAGTCGCGTAGCGGTGCGACGGAATACGTCGCGCTCATTCGTGGTGGCAGTCGATCCCAATGCGAAGCCGAACAGGGGCGCGAAGGGCTGGCTTCCGCTCGGTCTGCATAGCTACGTCGAGGTTAATGACGATGGGGAGGTCCGGTTTTGTACAGACCGGGCAATCATGCTTGGTGCGAGATGATGCCGACCTACCGCATCGTCGCTGTATTGGGTGTCGTAGGGTGACGGACCAGCTCGCTACGTTCATTTGGTGTGATGAACAACAACGCTTTCCCATGATCCAGCACCATCGGCGGCGTCCGCCCACCTTCCGGCCGGCGCTTCGGAGACATGTAGAGGAACACTGTCTCCGGTAACGCCTGGCTGATCTTTCTCGCCAGTTCGATTGAATGAATGGGATCGGCACCCAGGCAGCCGACATCGAACGATGGGTACTGGATCTCGTGTCCCGCAAGAAAGCCGTAGGCAGCGCCACCGTCACCTATGAAGGTGGGCGTCGGCTTCGGACCTATGGTCTGTGTCTTGTACACCTGGTAAGACGCGCCACAGTTCTTTCCATCCAGATCGAAGTCCAGTCTTGTTTCCAGGAATGGGTAGAACAGGGCGAGCCGCTCCTGGTGGGCTTTTTCTATGTGGTAGGCAATGCCTTCGGCGTTCAGCGTCGTTTCGATTGCGTCGAGGACGAGCTTCGACAGGACGAGCGCAGCCTCGTCCCTGTCTTTGGCCTGCTCTTCAGGAATCCAGGCCAGAAGGGCATTGCGGTCCATCTGCGCGGGCGGGGAGAACAGGAAGCTCAGCAAGCCGAGCCCCACGGCATCGCCCATGGCAAGATCCAGTCCGTTGGCGGACTCGAAGGAGAGGGCGCTGGTAGTGACGTCCAGCAGCCCGCTGATACCCACGCCGGGTATCTTGTCGGCGGGATAGTCCTCTGCCTTGGACAAACCGGCTGCCTTGGCGACGTTCAATGCGCGGCTCGCGCTGGGGTCGTAGGCGCGGGGCTGGGTTGCGCAGCCGCCGAGAAGTAATGCCACCGCCAGCGTGAGTGCAGGTGTACGGATCATGGATGTCACTATCATGAGCGCTTGAAAGGGGAGATAGGGTAGGGTGATGTCTACGTGCCATCAAGTGCGCTTTTGGCGCAGGGTCGCCCTTTAACGCCACGGTCGGCCGTGTGATAGCCGGATCCACAGCCCGCGCGCTCACCGTTGATTGCGTACCCGACGCCCGGGTAGGCAGCGCTGGCTTCGACATCCTTTTAGTGAGCGGAGATTACCGTACCGATTGAGCGTCAGGTGAAGTGACGACTTTTCGCGGACTCACCGATGCGGTGTCGATGGTCCCGCGAAACAGCACGGCACGCTGGGAAAGGGGTGAAGGGAAACAGCAAGATCGCTTCTTTATCCCGTAGCACTTGGCATCACAATCTCGGGCGCTTGAGCTGGAAGGTACACAACCATCCTGAGGTGCCGATATTCATCCACGGTCAGGGTTTCGTGATGAAACCTGTGCAGAGCGCCCCCTACGTCCACAACGGAACTCACGCCACGCTGCGCGACCGCGCCTCCGGGTTCTATCCATGCGCGGCGAAAGCTCGGCGAAAGCGATTGAAGCGTTTCGATGATCTCGAGCATCGCTGGATCTTCGGGGGCAGTGGCTACGTCATACTTGAACTGGGCCACGAGCCCCGGGGTGTCATTATCCCATGCTGGCAATCGTCGACGCATGTCGGGGGCGGCAAACGCCAAATACAGCAGGTTGCGATCCCGCAAATCTCTGGAACCGAACTGAAAAAGGTCATCTGCTGCCGCGTTCCACGCGATGACGTCCCATCGAAGGTTCTGCACATAGGCCGGCCTGGGCAGTTCGTCCAGTAACTGCTGTATCCCCGCCGAAACTGATGCGGGCTGGCGCGCTTCGGGTGATGGTGGTCTGCGGTGTGCAAGAAGGAACAAATGATTGCACTCGGCGTCGTCCAGTTTGAGTGCATAGGCGATGCCCAGAAGAAACTTCTCCGATACCTGGATATCACGTCCCTGTTCAAACCACGTATACCAAGACAGACCGACGCCTGCGAGCGCCGCGACTTCTTCCCGCCGCAGCCCGGGCGTTCGGCGGCGTCCGGTAGAGGGTAGTCCGACGTCCGCCGGGGTCAGCTTCTGTCGATGGTGCAGGAGAAACCCAGATAGCTCCTTGCGTGTGCGCCTGAGGCTTCGATCAGACATGACGGTTGTTCCTGACAATAGGATAACTAGCCAAATTGTAATGGGCTAATCGTGCCCCGATGATGTCGCTTCCGCAACCTGAACATGGCGAGGGCACGATGAGTATTTCCCTGGAATCCAGATCTCCTGGAACTCGAACCGTTATATCCACGGCTGCGGGCGGCAAACGAGCCGGACCTCGCGCCTGGGCCGGGTTGGCATTGCTATCGCTGCCTACGATTATGCTGGGCCTGGACCTGACGCTGTTGCATCTGGCACTGCCCGCGCTTGCGCTTGACCTCAATCCGACCAGCGTGCAGGCACTGTGGATCATGGATGCGTACGGCTTCTTCATCGCGGGCTTCCTGATCACGATGGGAACGCTGGGTGATCGTATCGGACGGCGCAAGATGCTGTTGATCGGTGCGGTAGCCTTCGCCATGGCTTCAGTGGTTGCCGCGTTTTCAACCAGCGCCACCATGCTGATCGTGGCGCGCGCTGCCCTTGGGGTGGCTGGGGCAACGCTGATGCCCTCAACGCTTGCGCTGATCAGCAATCTATTTGCAGATCCGCGTCAGCGGGCGCTTGGCATAGGCATCTGGGCAACGATGTGGGGCGTTGGGTCAGCATTGGGACCGGTAGTCGGCGGGCTTATGCTTGAGTGGTTCTGGTGGGGGGCTGCGTTCCTGCTGGTGGTACCCGCCGTGTTCCTGCTGGTGCTGCTCGGGCCGTTCGTCCTGCCTGAATATCGTTCGCTCGATGCCGAACGAGTGGATCTTGTGAGCGTCCTGCTGTCCCTGTCTGCGACGTTACCCTTCGTCTACGGCGTCAAGCAGATTGCCAAGGAAGGCCTTGTTCTGGACGCCAGCTCGGCAATCATCGTCGGGTTACTGTTTGCGTGGCTCTTCGTGAGACGTCAGCGGCGACTCTCAGACCCTCTGCTTGATCTGTCTCTGTTTTCCAATCGGGCGTTCTCCGCTGCGCTCGCTGTGCTGCTGTTCGGTCTGGTCGCGGTTGGCGGCACCATGCTGCTTGTTGCCCAGTTTCTGCAGCTTGTCGTCGGATACTCGCCCTCGGATGCCGGCCTGTGGATGGGACTGGCTGCGCTGGCGATGATCATCGGTGGCATCGGCGCTCCGCTCCTGGCCAGGGTGATACGTCCCGGCTTTGTCGTTGCTGGAGCCTTGGCGTTGTCGGCGGTGGGTTATCTTCTGCTCGTGCAGGTGACGGACACGAGCATGGGCGTTCTGTTGGCTGTTGTTTCGCTTGCCTTGGCCTACTTGGGAAATGGAACTATCGCGGCGCTGGGCACGGATCTGGCGGTTGGCACCGCACCGGCAGGGAAAGCTGGGTCGGCCTCGGCGATGACCGAGATGGTGCAGGACCTCGGGATATCGTTCGGCATCGCATTGCTTGGCAGTATCGCTGGGGCCATTTATCAACGAACCATCACCCCTTTGCTCGCCGGCGATCTGCCGGCAGGTGCGCGGGACGCGGTGGCAGACAGCCTATGGGCTGCTTCGGCGAGCGCCTCAGAGGTACCTGCTGACCTGATTGCTCATGCGCAAGCTGCTTTCGTGGCCGGTCTTCAAGGCGCAGCCTTGTTCAGCGCCGCGAGCGTTGGCGTGCTGGCGGTGATTTCAGCAATTGCGCTGCGGCACGTGCGCTCAAACGGCGTAGATACCGGGCATTAGCCGTTCGGTGCATGAGGCGCCTATAAGCGGCCGATACTCAAGGGATTATCGATTCGACAATGTTGAGGTAGATGCCATGAATGACAAGGCAAGCCTGATTGAACAGTTGCCGGTTGCCTGGAGGAGCCTGTTAGCTGGTTACCACTGGGCTTTGCAGGACCAGGGGTGTTCAGGCGCTGCGGTGTTTCGGCTTACCGCGTTCGGCCAACCATCACTGTTCGTAAAATCCGAGCCAAGTGATCCGCTCTGTGAGCTGCGGGACGAAGCGGCGCGCCTACGTTGGTTGGAACGCACGGGTATCCCCTGTGCGCGGGTCATCGATGCACTTAGCGAGGGCGGAAGGGATTGGCTCCTCCTGGGTGAGGTACCAGGAGAGGATCTGCTGTCTTCATCACTCGACCCTGAAAGGAAAGTGACGATCATGGCTGACGTCGTTCGCATGCTCCACGCGCTCGATCCGTCCACATGTCCATTCGACCACCGGGTAGAACTCCGAATCCGCCGCGCGCAGGCCCGGATGGATGCCGGACTTGTCGATGACGAGGATTTTGATGACGATCATGTTGGCCTTTCTTCAGGCGAGTTGCTTTCCCGGCTGCATGAGCAAAGGCCCGTGTTCGAGGATCTGGTTGTTACGCATGGAGACGCCTGTCTACCCAACGTAATGGTGGATGAGGACCGTTTCTCGGGCTTGATCGACTGCGGCCGACTAGGTGTAGCTGACCGATACCAAGACCTAGCGCTGACCTGCCGTGATATCGCCGAGGAATTGGGAGAGGAGTGGGTGCAGGTGTTCCTTCGGCGCTACGGGATCGAAGCCCTCGATCCGGCCCGTGCAAGCTTCTATCGGCTACTTGATGAGTTCTACTAGAGGGGCGGCAATGTGCATCCTGACCTTGCTCGCCCGCCGCGCAAACGAAAGAGTACATCGCAGCCAATCTTGAGAAAGGATGCTCCTGACCGATTAGTTCATCCAGAGCCCGCTTACTGCACTTCCAGCAGAAACCTCTCCAGCACCTTGCGACTTCGCATGAGCGTTTCGGTTTTCTGATCGATCAGCGCGATCTGCTCGGCCAACGTGGAGCGGAGCTCGTCGCACGGCTCCAACAGATGACCTTCGCCTCGAATGCACGGCAGAAACTGCTTGATCGTCGCGAGTGTCATGCCTGCGGAGCCGAGCAGTTTGATTCGCTCGACCGTTTGCTCTTCGCGAGGCCCATACACCCGAAAGCCGTTCTGGGTGCGCTGCGGCTTGAGGAGTCCTTCCTCTTCGTAATAGCGCAGCATTCGAATGCTCACCGTGCATCGCCTGGATAGTTCACCGATCTTCATGTTGGGCTTGACTCTGACAGTACTGTCATATTTTACACTCGGTGCTCCCAATCAAAAAACCGAGGGGCACTTGCAATGAATTCACGTTCAGAAACCTATCCGACTCTTCTCAACGAAGGGCCTGCAAGCGTGCGTGACCTGGCGCCGCTCGCGTTTTCAGGGTTCGCCCACTTCACCGCTTTGCAGGTGCGGGGGCGTCGGATCAAGGCTCTAGATCTGCATATGGCACGCTTGAGGAATGCCTCGATCGACCTGTTCGGTCGGGCGCCATCCTACGATACCGTTGCTCGCAGCATCCGACGGGCGATCCAGGATGGCCCGCCGGATCAGTCGCTCACCGTAACGGCGTACTCACCGGAGGGCGAATTCTCCGCGGGGAGCAGCGACATCGAGCCGAGCTTATTGGTTCGTACTGGACCGCCGTCAAATGGTCCCAAGGGGCCGCTTCGGTTGAGCGTGGTCGAGCATGAGCGATACTTGCCGACCATCAAGCACGTTGGTGAAGGTGCAAAAACCCACTATCTACGACAAGCGGTGGCGCAGGGCTTCGACGATGCGGCTTTTGTAGACCGTCATGGTCGCTTGGGCGAGGCGACCATCTGGAATCTTGCCTTCTGGGATGGTCACTCCGTGGTCTGGCCGCGAGCGCAAGTACTGGTCGGGACGATGATGGGAATGATCCAGCGCCAACTGAGCGTGCTCGGCATCGCGCAACGGCATGAGGATATCTTCGTCCGCGACGTGGCGAACTTCGCTGGCGCAGTGGTCATGAATTCCTGGACGCCGGGTGTCGCTGTCACCGCCTTCGGCTCGGTCGGCGTTCCGCAATCGCCAGCCTTTCTTGAGGCTTTGCGGGCCGCCTTCGAGTCCGAATGTGCTTTGGAAGTTACGGAATACGGCGACGTACACTGACAAGTGCCGCACCGGCTGAAGAACGGCCATCGGCGCCGGTCGATCGGCGCGGCACCCGGCAGGGCCTATTTGCCTTACTCCGGCTTGCCGCGGCTCCAGAGCTCTGCTGGATCCGCCGCGACAGCGCCTCGTCGGACAGGGGATGGGTGGCGTGAGGCGCTTGGGAGGTGCCTTGCACAAGCAGCGTCACCGAGCCTGCAGACTCGGCACCGTAGTGCGCCAGCAGTGCGAAGGCATCGTGGGCATCGAGCTGCGCCGAACCGGCCAACAGGGTTCGCTGGCCTTCCTCGGGCAGCAGATTGTCGAAGTACCACTGCACCGGGCGACTGGTGACGCCATCGCGTTGCAGCCTTCGACCAATGGAATGCCCGGGCAAAGCGGATAAGTATCCGGGGGGCCAGCCATTGCTTGGAATACTCGAACGCCCACAAGCCGTTTGCTTCGTGAAGCGTGCCGACGAACCGGTCGTTTATCCAGGCCTCGAGCGTACGCGACATCAGTTCGCCTCACTCCGGCGCGTCTCGAGCTTTTTCGTCTCGGCCTCGTGCAGGGCTCTGGCTTGCTCCGGTATCTCGGCGGTGAGGCGTATGCCCAACTGGTCCAGCACCTGAAACAGCTTGCTCCATTGCACCGAGTCGTCGCCGCGCTCGACCTTGCCCAGGAAGTTTTCGCTGACGCCTATCGTGCCCGCGGTATCGTCCTGGCGCAGTCCAAGTGCCTTGCGCGTAGCGCGCACGAGAGGGCCAATGTCCGATGCGGAACCGAGTGTAATCTTGATTATTAATCCTCACGATCGCGTGGATAAGCTGAAGCGGCTTGAGACGCAACATAATCCTCACGATCGTAAGGATAAAGGACCCGGGAGGGGTGGTTAAGGGGAAATCCTTGCGAGCGTGAGGATGCTAGTCGTCGGGCGGGCCGGTTAGCGCGGTTTGCGGCGTAGCCTGGAAGGCCTGCGAGCCCAGGTTGCTGTCGATGGTATCGGCAAGCCAGGTGCTTTTGAATGCCGTCCATATGGGCGGGATCGGCGCCTGCAGGTTCGAGTGGCAGACGGGTGCCACCTCCTCGAAGAAAACCTTCTTGACCGCGGCGCAATCGTATCCCGCCAGCTGCCGTGCTATCTCCGGATAGTCGATTTCGTTGTCGACGAAGGCATCGGACAGCACCGACCATAACCGAACACGTTCGTCGTGAGTCAATACGCTTCCCCCTTGCATGCTGCTGCCTTCGCGCACGTCATCCAGGGCGTCGATAGCCGGACTGCCTGCACATCGCTGCGAAGACGGCTCAGCCAATCAGCACATCGCCCGATCCGCCGATGACGACCCCGCCATGGCTCAGCGTGCTGTCCAGCATCGCGGCATTCCTGCCGTTTATAATTACGGTAGAGGAGAAGGCGCCGGATATGGCCTGGCCGCAGCCAGCAGCGTCTCCTAGGCGCGCAGCGGGGAGATTGTTGAATAGCACATCCGGGGAGCCGGACGTGATGGCGGGTGTGCCATGTCCAGGAATGGGGCAGGAGGTTGGGTCGCTCAGGCGAGCGGCGGGTTTGCCTGACATGAGAGTCCTTCTCGGTTTCGTCCAGATATCGATCCATTGGATCACTGTAGGCCAATTTAGCGAACGGTTTGGAGCGTTGCGGTGATTTTCGTCGCGCATCGCATTCATCACCGACCCCAACGAGCTGCTAATCGCTAGGGAGCTGGAGGTGATCTGGAGAGGTAGCGCCAGTTCGGACGCGACGGGCCTCTCGGCGCGAGTGCGTTCGTCCGGGTGGCGCTTCGGTGAGACATAGACAAACACAGTCTGCGATCTAAATGAATGCGATCGGTACCCAAGAAAGCCGACATCGAACGATGGGTACTGATACTCAGGGCAGAACCGCGCCAGCTAGTGCTGCCTGGTATTGACCAGGTCGCTGTGCTGGCGCCACTGGCGGGGGCTTACGCCGAACCATCGGCGGAACGCACGGGAAAAGGCACTGGTTTCGGAATAGCCCAGCAAGGGGGCTAGCTCCGAAATGGGCAGTTGCTGCTGGCGCATATAGTAGGTCGCCAGTTCCTGGCGCTGCTTGTCCACCAGCGCAGAGAAAGTCAGCCCCTGCTCGCGCAAGCGGCGCTGTAGCGACCAACTGGTCATGCCGATCTGCTCGGCGATATCCTCCAACCCCGGCTCGCCCAGCACCAGGCGCTGGCGAATATGTGCGCGTGCATCATCGACGACGTCAGGCTCATCGCGGCCCGCCAGGCTGAGCTGGCGCAGGGAATCCTGCATGACCATCAGCAGCATCGGATCGCTGTCCGGCATGGCACGGTTCAGGCCGACCTTGGGGATCAGCAGCGAGTTGTACGGTTGCTCGAAGTAGACCGGCGCATCGAAGACCTTGCTGTGCTCGTGCCAATCCGCAGGGCGCGGGTGTTCGAAGTGCACCGCCCGTGGCGCCCATTGGCTGCCGAGCACGTGACGGATCAGGTTGCGGGCCATGCCCAGCGTTAGCTCTGCATCCTGTCGCCGCCAGAGGATGGCGCCGTGACGGACCTGATAGTCGAAGCGATAGCAGTCCCCCTCATCGACCAGGCGGATCAGGCTGTTGCGCTGGTGCAGTGGGAAGGCGCGGGCGAAGTTGATCAGCGCCTGCTCGACGGTTGCCGAACATAGCCCGATATAGCCCAATAACCCCAAAGCCTGCGGCTTGAACTGCTGGCCATAGTACAGACCGAAGTTGTCGCAGCCCGATTGGCGCGCCGCCTCTTCCAGTACCTGGCAGTAGTTGGGCAGCGCCAGGCTTAGCGTCGGATGCTGCAGCAATTGCGCATCAATGCCCGACACTCCAAGCACCCGCTCGGGGTCTCCGCCTTGCTTCTCGATAAAGCCGCACAGGCCGCTGGCGGCTGCGGCCAGCACGCCGACATGCCTTTGCCCGCTGGTGACAAGCGCCAGTCCGGCTGGCGCATCTGTCTGCTCGAATAAGGAACTCATCGAAGTCTCCACCAACCGTATTTTCGCGATCTGAAGCCAAGCCCCGTGCGCTTCGTGCGGGGCACTGGACAGCCGCGCAAACGTCCCCAAGCGCATCACGCCAAAACGCGCATCAAAAAAAAGCAGGCGTCTGAGCCCTGCGACATTCCGCCACGAAGTTGACCGTCGACGACAGCAGAGCTCCGTCTGGGGTCAAGTCGCGCTCATGAAACTGACTCATGATCAACGTGAGCCGTGTCGAGATTCGGCCAGTGCACCAATTATTACAAGAGTTCGTTCGGAGGATTCCCATGATCTACGCCCAACCCGGCACCGCAGGCGCCGTCGTATCCTTCAAGCCGCGCTACGGCAACTACATTGGTGGTGAATTCGTCCCGCCGGTCAAAGGCGAGTACTTCGTCAACACCTCGCCGGTAAATGGTGAAGTCATTGCCGAGTTCCCGCGTTCGGGTGCCGAAGACATTGAACGGGCGTTGGACGCCGCTCACGCTGCTGCCGATGCCTGGGGCAAGACCTCGGTGCAGGACCGCGCGCTGATTCTGCTGAAGATCGCCGATCGCATCGAAGCCAACCTGGAAAAGCTCGCTGTCGCTGAAACCTGGGACAACGGCAAGGCCGTCCGTGAAACCCTGAACGCCGACGTGCCGCTGGCTGCCGACCACTTCCGCTACTTTGCTGGCTGCATCCGCGCCCAGGAAGGCAGCGCCGCCGAGATCAACGAGCACACCGCGGCCTATCACTTCCATGAGCCGCTGGGTGTTGTCGGCCAGATCATCCCGTGGAACTTCCCGCTGCTGATGGCCGCCTGGAAACTGGCTCCGGCCCTGGCTGCCGGTAACTGCATCGTGCTCAAGCCGGCCGAGCAGACCCCGCTGTCGATCATGGTATTCATCGAAGTCGTCGGTGACCTCCTGCCGCCGGGCGTACTGAACATCGTCCAGGGCTTCGGTCGTGAAGCTGGTCAGGCGCTGGCCACCAGCACCCGCATCGCCAAAATCGCCTTCACCGGCTCGACCTCGGTCGGCTCGCACATCATGCGCTGCGCCGCCGAGAACATCATTCCGAGCACCGTGGAGCTGGGTGGCAAGAGCCCGAACATCTTCTTCGAAGACATCATGAATGCAGAGCCTGCGTTCATCGAGAAAGCCGCTGAAGGTCTGGTATTGGCGTTCTTCAACCAGGGCGAAGTCTGCACCTGCCCGTCGCGTGCGCTGATTCAGGAATCGATCTTCGAGCCCTTCATGGAAGTGGTGATGAAGAAGATCAAGGCGATCAAGCGTGGCAACCCGCTGGATACCGACACCATGGTTGGCGCCCAGGCCTCCGAGCAGCAGTTCGACAAGATCCTCTCCTACATGGAAGTCGCTCAGCAGGAAGGCGCACAGATCCTCACCGGCGGCGCAGCCGAGAAGCTCGAAGGCGGCCTGGCCTCCGGTTACTACGTGCAGCCGACCCTGATCAAGGGTCACAACAAGATGCGTGTGTTCCAGGAAGAAATCTTCGGCCCGGTAGTCGGTGTGGCGACCTTCAAAGACGAGGCTGAAGCCCTGGCAATCGCCAACGACACCGAATTCGGCCTGGGTGCCGGTGTCTGGACGCGCGACATCAACCGCGCCTACCGCATGGGTCGCGGCATTAAGGCCGGTCGCGTGTGGACCAACTGCTACCACCTGTACCCGGCGCATGCCGCGTTCGGTGGCTACAAGAAGTCCGGCGTCGGCCGTGAAACCCACAAGATGATGCTCGACCACTATCAGCAGACCAAGAACCTGCTGATCAGCTACGACATCAACCCGCTGGGCTTCTTCTAACGCAGAACACCGGGGCTGGCTTGCGTGCGTTCAGCCCCGGCGCATCAAACTCCGTGATTCCTTCTCCAGCGGTAGCTGCCGCTGAGGATGGGTCTCTGGCGCCTGGTAAAAACAATAAAAGGGCAAAGCAATGGATCAGATCGGCAATTACGTCCTCTACGTCATCATGTTCTGCGCGGTCCTTGGGGCCTTCGCAGCCATTCGCGATAGCGAAAAAGGCCTCGGCCGCGAGTTCATGGAGGGCATCCATGCCACGGGGCACATCTTCGTCCCGGCAGCCGGGATCATGGCCTCCATCCCTTACCTGACGGTACTGATCGAAAGCGTGTTCGGGCCGTTCTTCGATGCGCTGAACGCCGACCCGGCGCTGGCGGCGACGATGATCATCGCCTCGGACATGGGCGGCTACCACCTTGCCGCCGCGCTCACTGAAAGCAAGGAAGCGCTGATCATGGCGCTGATCACCGGCTTCATGGGCGGCGCGACCATCGTCTTCTCGATCCCCATGGGTCTGGCCATGCTCGACAAGCGCGACCACAAGTACATGGCGCTGGGCATCATGTCGGGCATCCTCAGTATCCCAGTCGGTGTGCTGATCGCCAGCGTCGTGCTGATGCTGAGCAACCCCGCGGTGCGAGAGGTGGTCGCCACCAACGGTGAGGCCACCTATCAGCTGGCAATGAGCCTTGGCGGCATCTTCGCCAACCTGTTGCCGATCATCGTCTTCGTGGTGGCACTGGCAGCCGGTCTGCGTTTTCTGCCGGACCTGATGATCAAGGGCTTTATCGCCTTCGGACGCGGCCTTGATGCGATGATCAAACTGGTGCTGGTGTTCTCCATCGTCGAGTACTTCACGGGCTTCTTCACCGTGATCTTCGGCGGCTGGGGCTTCCACCCGATCATCGCGGACGCCGAGGATCAGACCCGCGCGCTGGAAACGGCCGGTTATATCGGGATCATGCTGGCCGGTGCCTTTCCAATGGTCTACCTGCTGCGCAAGTACCTCGGTGGGCCGCTAGAGGCGCTCGGCGGCAAGGTAGGCCTGAGCGCCGTTGGCAGCGCCGGGATGCTGGCGACCATCGCCAATATCCTCGCGATGTTTCGTCTGGTGCGCTTCATGCCGCCGAAGGACAAGGTGATCAACATCGCCTTCGGCGTGTGCGCGGCTTTCCTGTTGGGCGATCACCTGTCGTTCACCGCCAACTTCCAGCCGACCATCATCCTGCCGGTGCTGATCGGCAAGATCCTCGCCGGCTTCACTGCCGTGGGGCTTGCCTACTGGCTGTCGGTACCCAAGGCGCTGCAACTGGAACAGCAGGATCGCGCCGCCGGCATCATCGATGCGGATGAATATCCGGGCTCATCGCTACACGACGGCTCTCTGCCGATCCCGAAAGCCGCCGCCCACGCCTGAACCCCGACGATCCCTAAAGCGGGCCACTGCTGCCGCAAGAGGCTTAACGCCCTCATCGGCAGCGTGCTCGCCGGGTCGCCGTTCACCCTGAAAACAGGAGCCCGACCATGGCAACCTATTCCCACAGCATCGGTGGCCAGACCTGGCGTTTCGACAGCTTGCGCGAGGTGCTGGCCAAGGCCAGTCCGCTGCGTTCTGGCGACTGCCTGGCGGGCGTCGCTGCTACCAGCGACGCCGAACGAGCGGCAGCGCAGATGACCCTCGCCGATGTGCCGCTCAAGCAGTTTCTACTCGAAGCGGTGATTCCCTATGAGCGCGACGAAGTCACCCGACTGATCATCGACAGCCATGACGCCAACGCCTTCGCCCCGGTCAGCCACCTGACCGTAGGCGGCCTGCGCGACTGGCTGCTGGGCGATCATGCCGACGAGGCCAGCCTGCGAGCCCTGGCTCCCGGCCTGACGCCAGAGATGGCGGCGGCGGTGTCGAAGATCATGCGTGTCCAGGACTTGATACTGGTTGCGCAGAAAATTCGCGTCGTCACCCGGTTCCGCAACACGATGGGCCTACGCGGCCATATGTCCACCCGCTTGCAACCCAACCATCCCACCGATGATCCCGCCGGCATCGCCGCCAGCACGCTCGATGGTCTGCTCTACGGCAACGGTGATGCGATGATAGGCATCAACCCGGCCACCGACAGCATGGGCTCGATCTGCACCCTGTTGGAGATGCTCGATGCCGTCATCCAGCGCTACGAAATACCCACCCAGTCATGCGTGCTGACCCACGTTACGAGCTCCATCGCGGCCATTGAACGCGGCGCGCCGCTGGACTTGGTGTTCCAGTCCATCGCAGGCACCGAGGCGGCCAACGCCAGCTTCGGTATCAGCCTCAAGGTACTCCAGGAAGGTTACGAGGCCGGCCTGAGCCTCAAGCGCGGCACGCTCGGCAACAACCTGATGTATTTCGAGACGGGGCAGGGGAGCGCGCTGTCGGCCAACGCCCATCACGATGTCGACCAGCAGACCTGCGAGGCCCGGGCCTATGCGGTGGCCCGTCATTTCAATCCCTTCCTGGTCAACACCGTGGTCGGCTTCATCGGCCCGGAGTACCTCTACAACGGCAAGCAAATCATCCGCGCCGGTCTGGAGGACCACTTCTGCGGCAAGCTGCTCGGCGTGCCAATGGGCTGCGACATCTGCTACACCAACCACGCCGAAGCCGACCAGGACGACATGGACATGCTGCTGACGCTGCTCGGCACCGCCGGCATCAACTTCATCATGGGTATTCCTGGGTCGGACGACGTGATGCTCAACTACCAGACCACCTCCTTTCACGACGCGCTCTACGCGCGCAAGGTGCTCGGTCTGCGCGCGGCACCGGAGTTCGAGCAATGGCTGGCGCACATGGGCATCTTCCAGCAGCGCGACGGCCAACTGCGCCTGGGTAACGAGCTGCCATCCGCCTTCCGCCAGGCCTTGGCACAACTTTCCTGATTTCGCTCACTTATGCAGAGGTACGTATGACCGATAACGCCCCTGCCACAGAGAACCCGTGGCAACAGTTGCGCCAGCTGACCCCCGCGCGCATCGCGCTGGGCCGTGCCGGCACCAGCCTGCCGACCGGCGCCCAGCTCGATTTCCAGTTCGCCCATGCCCAGGCACGAGACGCTGTGCACCTGCCATTCGACCACGCAGCCCTGCGTGAAGAACTGCACGCCCGGGGGCATGGCACGCTGCTGCTGCACAGTGCTGCCAGTGATCGCCACACCTACCTGCAGCGTCCTGACCTGGGCCGGCGTTTGGACGACGCGTCCGCTGCGCTGCTGGATGATCACGTCAAGCAACACGGGGGCGGCCATGACCTGGCCATCGTCATCGCCGATGGTTTGTCATCCCTTGCCGTCAGCCGCCACAGCCTGCCTTTTTTAACGCGCGTGCTCGAACAGGTGACCGCCGAAGGCTGGTCGCTGGCGCCGATCACGCTCGTTGAGCAGGGCCGCGTGGCGGTGGCCGACGAAGTGGGCGAGCGGCTGGGGGCGAAGATGACGGTGATCCTGATCGGCGAACGGCCCGGGCTCAGCTCGCCGGATAGCCTCGGCCTGTACTTCACTTGGGCCCCACGCGTTGGCCTCAACGATGCCTACCGCAACTGCATCTCCAATGTCCGTCTGGAGGGTCTGAGCTACGGCATGGCCGCCTTCCGCCTGATGTACCTGATGCGCGAAGCCTGCCGGCGGCAACTGTCCGGTGTCGATCTCAAGGACGAAGCCCAGGTGCCTACGCTGGATAAACAAGGGCCCGGCAACTTCCTGCTGCCAGACCTGGCCTGAAAGAGGATGCACCAGTAGGTAGACAGAAAGGACGGAGCGGCGAAGGGCACCGTGAAACCCGGGTTCGCCTTTCGAGCCTCGGAGCCCCGCCGCGGTATAGGGCACCATGGACGAGTTGGTGTTGCTCGGGCGCACCAGTTTCGTGGCGATCCAAGCACCGACAAGCCTCGGTTTCGCTCGATGTCCTCACCCCATCGAGACGTACCGTCCGGAACACGGGCTGCTCCATCCGTATGGAGCGTGATACCGATACATTTACCTCGCAGCGCCCGTGAGCAGATCGCCCGTCTTGGAGTAATGTGGCCGTGCTAGGCTTGGGCGTGGCTGCGTTGCCTGCCAATACAAACAATTACGCACGGCCCGACTCGGCGCCTGGTTTGGAGTCCCGCATGATCGCGCGCCCACCATCTGAGCTTCCAAGCGACCTTTCAGCGTTCGTTGCTACGCACTTCTCTGGTCGAGGCTCCAATCCGGATCGGTTGATTGCTGAATCCTGGTACCGCAGCGTCTACGAGCACGGGCTCGATCCCGCTAAACCTGCCTCCCATGTTCAGCTCGAGCACCACGAGATCCGCCTGCATCAAGAGGAGCACCATGACTTTCTCGCCATTGCGAGCCAGGGCGTGGAAGGGCTCGCGCGGCGCCTGAACCCGGCGGGTTTTGCGGTGCTGCTCAGCGATCGCCGCGGTATCACGCTCGACGCGAGGCTGCCAGGGCAGCACAGTCCCTATTCGGACTCGGGACTGGTGATTGGCAGTTGCTGGGACGAGTCACTGGTGGGGACCAATGGCATCGGTACCGGGCTGGCCGCCAGCCAGCCGCTGATCATCCACCGGGACGAGCATTTTCTCAGCAGCAACGCCATGCTGAGTTGCTCGGTGGCGCCTCTGTTCGATCCCCAGGGTGCATTGCTGGGCTGCCTCAATGCCTCGTGCCTCAACAGTGGCGGGCCGAAACAGGCGCAGTACCTGACGCTCCAGTTGGTGAGCCTGTACGCGCGGCTTATCGAAAACGCCAGTTTCCGCCAACGCTATGCCGGTTGTGCCATGCTGACTCTGGGCGGTGATGCCAGTGATCTGGGCAACGAGCGTTTGCTGGCAATCGATGGCGCGGGCCGCATCCTCGGTGCCAATCGGGCGTCCTTTCAGGCCGCCGGCCATGGGATCCCTCTGCTGGGGGCGGCAGTCCAGGATGTCCTGTCCATGTCGCTGGATGAGCTGATCACCCTGACGCAGGGCGGCCAGCGCAGTGCATCCTTGCCACTAGCCGGTGGAACGGCAGAGGTCACGCTGCGTATGCCGGCCACCGCCGCGCGGCGCTCCAGAAACGAGCGTGGGCTGAGGGTGGTTCCGGCAGAGCCGACGCTCGAGCACCTGGCAGGGGAAGACCCTGACCTGCAACGCTCCGTCCAGAAGCTGCGCCGCGTGCTTGATCGCGACATCTCGCTGCTGCTGACCGGCGAGACGGGTACCGGCAAGGAAGCGTTTGCGCGTGCGATCCATGAGGCTAGCGTTCGCGCCACGGGGCCCTTCGTCGCACTCAATTGTGCCGCGATCCCGGAGTCGCTGATCGAGAGCGAGCTGTTCGGCTACCGTGCCGGCACCTTTACCGGCGCCAGCCGGCAAGGGATGAAGGGCAAGCTGGAGCAGGCCAATGGCGGGACGCTGTTCCTCGACGAGATCGGCGATATGCCGGCGCACTTGCAGACGCGGCTGCTGCGCGTGCTGGCAGAGCGGGAGCTGGTGCCGTTGGGCGCCGCGACACCGGTCGCGCTGAACGTGCAGCTTGTTTGTGCGACGCACCGCGACCTGCCAGCGATGGTCGCTGCGGGGGAGTTTCGTGAGGACCTCTACTATCGGCTCAATGGCTTGACGGTGAGGCTGCCCGCCTTGCGTGACCGTGCGGATCGTAGGGGCCTGATCCGTCGTGTCCTGGCACGTGAGGCCGGGGATGAGCATGTCGAGCTGTCCACCGACGCAATGGAGCGCCTGGCCACTTATGGATGGCCTGGCAATGTGCGTCAACTGATCAACGTGCTGCGCTGTGCCGTCGCGCTCGCTGACGACGGGATGATTGGTCCCGACTGCCTGCCACCGGAAGTCGTGTCCGTGCCCGCGGAGCGGTCGTCATCGGCACAGTCGCTAACGACGACCCGGGATGCAGCCGAGGCGGCCCATTTGCAAACGACACTTGAGCAGCACCGCGGCAATGTCGCATCTGCGGCTCGTTCCCTCGGCATCAACCGCGCCACCCTATATCGCAAGCTGCACCGTTACGGCCTGGCGGCGCTACGCAAATGATGCCTCGCATACGACTCAATGCGTTCGGTCGCCCTGAGCGCATCCTCGGCCGGTCCGCCTAGCGGTGGCGCTGGTCTTCGCTTGTCCATTTAACAAGAACCCCGCCGGGGCGGGGTTCTGGGTCACCTCAAGTCACTCAGCTTTGCACGTACACCGCATGAGTATGGGTGTACTCGTATAGGCCGTGCTTTCCGTCCGCACCGCCGATGCCGGACTTGCGCACCCCGGCGTGGTAGCCCTGCATCGCCTCGAAGTTCTCGCGATTGATGTAGGTCTCGCCGAAATCCAGGCCGGCGGCTGCCTTCATCGCGGTAGAGAGGTCGCGCGTGTAGATCGAGGAGGTCAGGCCGTACTCGCAGTCGTTGGCCATGGCGATGGCTTCGTCGAGATCGTCGATGATCTGGATTGGGAGCACCGGGCCGAAGATCTCCTGGCGCATGATTTCCATGTCATGTGAGCAATTGGCAAGGATGGTTGGCTGATAGTGGAAGCCCTGGCCGAGATCGGCCACGGCACCGCCCGTGATCAGATGAGCGCCTTGGTTCTGGGCGGTCCGTACCATCTGCTCGACCTTGCGCAGGCCGGCCTCGTTGATCAAAGGGCCCATTTCCACATCCGCTTGGGCAATAGGGTCGCCATAGCGGGTTTCGGCCATGGCCCCGGCGATGCGTTCGATGAACTGATCGGCCACGCCGCGCTGAACATAGACGCGCTCTGCGCAGTTGCAGACCTGGCCTGTGTTAATAATTCGGGAGGCGCGAATAGCCGTCACGGCCAGTTCGAGATCGGCGTCGTTCATCACGATGGCCGGGGCCTTGCCGCCCAGCTCCAGGTTGAGCTTGGTGACGTTGGGCGCTGCTGCGGCCATGATCCGTGAGCCGGTGCCGACGCTGCCGGTAAAGCTGATCATGTCGATGCCGCTGCTGGTTGTCAGCGCACTGCCCACGCCGGCGCCACTGCCGCAGACCACGTTGAACACGCCATTGGGCAGGTCGATCTCGGCCACCAGCTTGGCGAATTCGAAGCAGTTGTTCGGCGTTTCCTCGCTGGGCTTGATGACGATGGTGTTGCCGGTGACCAGTGCGGGCGCCATCTTCCGGGCGATCAGGAAGAACGGGAAGTTCCACGGCAGAATGCCGGCGACCACGCCCAGCGGCTTGCGGAACAGGAAGATGTTCTCGCCAGGGCGGTCGCTGGTGATGATTTCCCCCTCGATGCGTCTCGCCCACTCGGCCATGTAATCCATGTAATCGGCCGTGAAATTCACCTCCACCAGCGCCAGACTTTGGATCTTGCCTTGCTCTTCGGTGATGACGCGGGCAAGGCGTTCGGCGTTCTGCCGAATCTTGCTGGCGATGGTGCGCAGATAGCCGGCGCGCTCGTTCGCAGGTTTGTTCGCCCAGTCTTTCTGCGCCGTGCGGGCGGCCGCGATGGCGCGCTCGACGGTGGCCGAATCGGATTCCGGGACCCGTGAGAGCAGGGCGCCAGTGGCGGGGTTGCGCACCTCGACGAGGTTGTCGCAGCCGACAAAGCTGCCGTCTATGAAGTTCTGATAGGTGATTGCGTCAGTCATGTCGATCTCCTGGTGCTCAGTTGCTGGCCGTTTTTTGGGTGGGCTGCGGCAGGTCGTCCGGGCCGTGTTCGAGACGGTCGTGGGCGCGCTTGATCAGGTACTGGTGGATCTGCTCCATCTGTTCGCGATCGAACGCCTCGGCGAAGGAGGGCATGCCATCGGGAATGCGCGCGCCATGGAGGATGCCGAGGAATTGTTTGTGCGTTTCCGGCGTCAGCATGCGCAGATCCGGCAGCACGCCGCCGCTGACCGCATGAATACCGTGGCACTGCGAGCAGTAACCGTCATACAGCTTGGCGCCGGCTTCGACCGTCGTAGCATCGGCCGTCAGCGGTGGCGGCTCGGGGGCGTCTTTGCGCGGTGCCGGCTCCTGCAGTTCAGCCGTGCCGCCGAGCTTGTAGGTCAGCACCTGTGCGTAGGGCTGCACGCCGGCACGCAGCGACAGGGCGCCGGCAAAGGTGGAGAACGCACCGCCCCAGCCCGCCATGAAGGTCACGTACTGCTCGCCGTCCACGCTGTAGGTGATGGGTGCGGCCATTACGCCGCTGGCGGCCGGCTGCTCCCAGAGCTTGTCGCCATTGTCGGCCGCGTAGGCGATGACCCGCCCGTCGGCGCTGCCTTCGAACACCAGGTTGCCGGCGGTGCTCAGGGTGCCCCCGTTGAAGATGGTGACGTAGGGCACTTCCCAAGCCTGCTCTTGCTTGACCGGGTCCCAGGCGATCAGCTTGCCGGACCAGGTGTCGGCGTATTCGCCCAGGCCTTCAGGATCCTCGGGCATCATCCCGGTCTTCAGACCCAGCTGGTACATGCTCTTGAACTTGTTGCGCGCAGGCGCATCAGGTACGTGCTCATACCAGGCGGACATGATGTGCGCGGGGATGTAGACCAGCCCGGTGTTCGGGTTATAGGACATCGGGTGCCAGTCATGCGCCCCCCAGAAGCCCGGCTGGACCAGCTTGGCCTTCTTCTCACCCTTCCAGTAGGCCGCGGCTTCATCATCGACGATGGGGCGACCGGTCTTCAGATCGACGCCCTTGGCCCAGTTGATCGGCACGATGTTTTCGGCCGAGAGCAGTTCGCCAGTGGCGCGATCGATGACGTAGAAGAAGCCGTTCTTCGGTGCCTGCATCAGCACCTTGCGCTGTTTGCCCTCGATTTCTAGATCAGCCAGGATCATGTGCTGGGTGGCGGTGTAATCCCAGGCATCGCCCGGCGTGGTCTGGTAGTGCCAGACGTATTCGCCGGTGTCGGCGTTGACCGCGACGATGGAAGACAGGAACAGGTTGTCGCCCTTGCCCTCGCTGCGCCAGATCGGATCCCACAGTGAGCCGTTGCCGACACCGATGTAGAGCAGGTTCAGCTCCGGGTCGTAGGCGAAGGAGTCCCAGGCGGTACCGCCGCCGCCCTGCTCGACGAACGCGCGGCCATGCCAGGTCTTCTTGGCGATCTCCATACCCTTGCCTTCGACCGGCTTGTCCGGGTCGCCGGGTACGGTGAAGAAGCGCCAGGCCTGATCGCCGGTTTCGGCATCGTAGGCGGTGACGTAGCCGCGCACGCCGAACTCGGCGCCGCCGTTGCCGATCACCACCTTGCCGTTGACGACGCGTGGCGCACCCGTGATGGAGTAGCTGCGTTCCTTGTCGTAGCGGGTGTCGACCGACCAGACGCGCTCTCCGGTCTTGGCGTCGATGGCTTCGAGGCGACCGTCGAGCACGCCGACGTAGACTTTGCCTTTCCACACGGCGACGCCGCGGTTGATCGCATCGCAGCAGGCCTCACCGGCGCGGGAACGGTCGGACTTGGGGTCGTATTTCCAGATTTCCTTGCCGGTGCGTGCATCCAGTGCATAGACGATGGAGAAGGGGCCGGTGGTGTACATCACCCCGTCGACCACGATGGGTGTGGCTTCCACGCCGCGATCGATGTCCAGCTTGTAGCTCCAGGCCAGACCGAGTTTGTCGACGTTTTCGTCGGTGATGTTCTTCAGTGGGCTGTAGCGCTGCTCGCCGTAGTCGCGACCGTGGCTCATCCAGTTGCCGGGTTCTGCGTCGGCAGTGGCAATGCGCTGGCCGTCTACATCGGCGGCGTGCAGCGGAAGGGACAGTAGCGCGGCAAGGCTGGCGCCAAGCAGAGCGGTGGGCCGTCGGCCCGAATAGGGATCGAACTGATTCATCGAAGGCTCTCTCTTGTTATTGGCTATGGCCGCCCCGCAGGGCAGTTAAACCGGAGAGAGCAACCGCTGTGCCAGGCGTTCCAATTTGGCCGCAAAGCTAGCACTGGCGCTGGCTGACGCGATCCAAGTCGTCCACGGTTGGTGCGGTCTGTCGCACCTGGACCGTTGCACGGCTGCGACAACTGTCGCGTCTTGGCGACAGCGGAAAGGCGCACCCAGGCCGCGCGATCACCACCTGTATGCGGAGCGGCGATTCAGAAGGCACTGCCGGAACAGCAGGACAGCGGGCTGAGGGCTGTTTCGGGGGCATGAATGGTAAACGGTGAAGTCGTCCGGCTCGCTTGGCATGTGCGTTGCCTTGATGACGCTAAGGGAGGATTTCCCGCTTCCGGTCGTTTCTGTAGTTTGAAATACGTGTGCCGGAGCGCTGGGCTCCAAGGCTGCCCAATCGCGTCCTCTGGTCAGGCTCTTTTCAACAGAGGTCGGTGACAGCATCGTCACTCAATAACAACAAGGCTCAATCATGCATCGACTACTGCTCGCCGGATCGCTCTCGTTGGTATCCGGTTCACTGCTCGCCCAGACGAGCGAGCCGCTCACGCTCGATCCCCTGTGGGTGAGTTCGCCTCGAGCGGAATCCGACTGGTTTACCTTGCCGATGGCGGTGTCCGCCGTCGACGCGCAGGACCATCCGGGCGAGCAGTTGCTCAGCCTCGACAGCCTGCTGGGGCCCGTTCCGGGCGCGCTTTCGCAGAGCCGCTACAACCTGGCACAGGGCATGCGCCTGTCGATTCGCGGCTTCGGTTCCCGTTCCAGTTTTGGCGTGCGCGGCGTGCGGGTGCTGGTCGACGGGGTGCCCTTGACGATGCCTGACGGGCAGACCGAAATGGACGGCCTCGATACCTCGCTGGTCGAGCGCATCGAGGTGATTCGTGGTCCCTCGTCGACCATCTACGGCAATGCCGCCGGTGGCGTTCTGGCGATTCAGACGCGACAGCCAGGGGACTCGCCGCGCACTCAGGTCGAGGTGACAGGCGGCGAACTGGGCTATCGCCGGATGCGCGCGGAAACCAGTGGCAGCACCGGAGCATTGGGCGCCTTGCTGGCGGTCAACGCAACGCAACTCGACGGCTACCGCAGCCACGGGACGGCCGAAACCAACCACCTCACCGGCAAGCTGCGCTGGCAGGGGCAGGGTGGCACGCTCGGTTTCACCCTGCATGCGATCGATAACCGGGCCGAAGACCCCGGTGGGCTGACCCTGGACCAGGTCCGGGCTGATCGTTCCCAGGCGCGGCCACAAAGCCTTCAGTTCGATTCAGACGAGACCGTCCAGCAGCAACGCCTTTCGTTGGTTTGGGATGGTAAGGCCGCAGGCGACGATACTTACCAGCTGCGCGGTTATTACGGCCAGCGGGAGTTCAGCAACCGCCTCCCGTTGCGCTCCAATGGTCAGACAGCCTACGACCGATGGTTCGCCGGGGTGGGTGCCCAGCGTACCTTTCACCGTGAGCTGGCGGGCTTGCCCCATCAGTTGACCGTCGGCGTGGATCTGGAGAGTCAGCGGGATGATCGCTCTCGCAACGACAACCTGCCTGGCGGCATCACCGGCGTCCTTACCCAACGTCAGCGCGAAACGGCAGACAGCCGGGGTGTGTTTATCGAGGACCAGGTGAACCTGGGCGATGCCTGGTTGCTTACCGCAGGCCTGCGCTATGACAGCGTGCGGCTCGAGGCCAAAGACCGCTACCTGAGCGACGGCGATGCCTCGGGGGAGCGCAACCTGGAGGACTGGAACTACAGCCTGGGCCTGAGCCGGCAGCTGGATGTCCATCATGTGGCGTACGTGCGTTACGCGACCTCGTTCGAGACGCCAACGATCAACGAAATGGCCAATCCAACCGGAGGCGGCTTCAATCCATCGCTCGGCGCGGCGCAGTCGGTCAACCGCGAAATAGGCATTAAGGGTGAGCACCCCGGGCTGCGCTACGAAGCGGTGCTCTACAGCATGCGCATCGAAGACGAGTTGGTCCCCGAAGTCGACGGGCGCACCTTCTACACAAACGCGGGCCGCTCCAGCCGCGACGGTGTGGAGCTCAGCGGGGACTGGTTGCTGGGGCGATTTTGGCGATTGACCGGGGCGTGGGCCTACAACCGCTATCGTTTCGAGCAATTCCAGGGCAACGACGGCAACCGCATTCCGGGGATACCACATCAGAGCCTCTTCGCTGAGGTCAGCTACGACCGTGACGACTGGTATGCACGGGTCAACGTCAATGCCTATGGCCGCCAATACGCGGACAACGCCAACCTCGATCGTGTGCCTGGCTATGCGGTAACCAACGCCCGCCTGGGCTGGCGGCTGCAGTGGGGGGATCAACGGTGGGAGCCCTACATCGGTATCGACAACCTGTTAGATCGTGACTACTACGACAACCTGCGTATCAACGACAACTTCGGCCGCTACTACGAGCCTGCCCCCGGCCGCACGATCTACGCCGGGGCGAAGCTGACGTTCGAATGACAACCAGCGAGTGTCGCGATGCGCTGTGGTTTAGTGCGTCAAAGATAAGTGTCTCCTGGGTCGCGATGGGGCCCGCACGCTCGAAGCGAAGCACGCCAGCGTCAATCGGCTCGCCCGGCTGGCGCTCCTTCCACAGCCACGCTCATACCTCTCAGTCGGCTACCCTCGAACGCCGCTCTTCCAACTTTTGCTCGATGCGTCTCCACGCTCCGCGAAGTCCAAAACGCAGGTGGGAGAACCGGGTCCGGTCGCGCATGCGGCGTAACCAAAAAGCCGGACGAGCCCGCAGGTTGCTGTCGAGTATCGGCGAGCCAAGGGCTGTCAATTGCCGTCCATATGGGTGGGATGGGGCCTGCAGATACGAGTGGCAGACGGGTGATAACTCGAAGAAAAGTACTGCTGAACACCATTGCCAGTGACCGCGACACCTTCCTTCTGCAGCCTTCAGCTTAGCGCCCCGGTTGCATCCTGCCGCCCAGCCACTTGCAACGAGCGAAGTAAGTCCCGTTTCTTCGCGCGATGCTCCCGCATGCGGCGCAGCACGTCATTGAGGGTTGTCACCGCCTTAAGAATGTATGGCCCCTTGTTGAGCATTACGCACTCAGCACGAACGCTCATGGCTGCATCGGTAATTTCTGAGCGCGCCGGGGCTCCCTTCTTAGCCAGGCTTTCAAGAACCTGGGTTGCCCATATCACTGGTACATGGGCTGCCTCACACAGGCACAGCATCTCTTCCTGAATTTCGGCCAAACGTTCGAAACCGGTCTCTACGGCCAGGTCGCCCCGGGCGATCATGACGCCAAATCGTGGCAATCGCATGCCGGCGAGCAGCATCTTGGGCAGGTTTTCGAACCCGGCACGGGTTTCGATTTTCAGCACTACTCCAAGATGCGTCGCGTCCAGTCGTTCCAAATGATCAATCAATTCAATCACGTCTTCGGCGCTGTTTGCGAAGGACATTTGAACGATATCGGCGTGTTTCGCCGCGAACGCCAGTGTTTCAATATCGTCCTCGGTCGGTGCTCGGACTGGGAGGGCGTTGTCTGGGAAGTTGATGCCCTTGTCACTTGCCAGCTTGGCGCAGCCGCTTGCATGTGCGACTTGGGTGACACGCAAGATCAGCGCCTCGGCCGACGCTTTCTCCACCCGCGCGCCGATCTTGCCATCGTCGAACCAAACAGGGTCGCCCGCTGCGACCGCCGCCAATACGTGCGGTAGTGTGCAGCCTATCCTTGCGGTCTCGGCATTGTCGTTGCTCGGTGGATCGATAGGTTGGTCGTCAGCGGTCAGCGCCAACAGGTCGCCAACCCGCAGGGTCAAATGCTGCTCGCGCGGCGGCAAGCCTGTAACGCGCATTCGTCCCAGTGTCTTGCCTGCCCGACGCTGTTTGATCTGCCTGCCGGCTGTGAAGTAGGCCGTTTTCTTCAGCTCCGCCAGGCACCCCTCCTCATCAGACGCGATGACCTTCATCTTTCGTTTCGAGCCGCGCGCATCGCGCAGCCTAAGCGTATCGCCTGCACGGACTGCCAGCGCTTTATCGCTTGTAACCATAAAACAAGCGTCGGTATCGGACTCGTTTATGGCTGCATTCGTCCATGTAATACGAACGTGGGCGGGGCTGATGACTTGCCCATAGCAATCACGCGTGGGCCGTACCTTTTTTACACCTGGCGCCGTTGCGATAGGGCCTGTGCGTAACTTGGGCCCAGCGAGATCGAGCGCTACCTTGCATTCGCGCCCAAGCGCTTTCTCCGCTGCACGAACATGCTCGATCATCGCACGCCAGCTGTCTGGGTCATCGTGTGCGCAGTTGATGCGTGCGCAATCCATGCCTTCCTTGATCAACGCTTCGATGAGGTCGCGGTTGTGCGCCGCTTCAGAGGGGAGGGTGACCATGATTCGAACCGAGCGCGTGCCACGGGCCTTTCCAAACAGCGCGTCGGCGTGAGCCGCCAATAGACGCTCACCCTCGTGGAGACCACGGTCACGGGCCTTGGGCTCTTGGGTATTCGGCTCTTCGAGCCGCTGCAACACGCCCATCACCGATGTCACAGCTGCGAGTATTGCCGCCTCGGCGCGGCCCAAGGACGACAAACCGATCTCGGCAAGCTGCGCTTGTAACTCGCGCAGGTCATGGCGACGAAGACATAGGTACTGCAGCAGGTTCTCGGCGCTTTGCCTGTAGCACTCATGAACCTGGATATTTTTCAGCGATGCCAGGCAGGCGTCGCTCGTCATCTCGTTACGTAGCCGTTCGAGTTGCACGCGTAATGGATTGAAATCCAAGGCCGCAGAGGGCGGGGGCAGTGCCTTTTTCGACATCGAAATCTCCAGAGAGCCTGCGGTCCGAACGGCCGCTACCGGTATACACTGACCTGATGCAGGTTGGACCTGTTTCATGACAGCCGACCAGTGGGTCGTCCTAGAAAGCAGCACACGAGGTGTCGACCTGTAGCCGAGAGCACCTTGGCCTATTCAACGTTTCAGACAGCAGCGGAGTGACTGGGCCTAGAATCGCTGCCGGTAAGGGTGGCTTGAGCTGGAGCTACGGGCGTCTCCAAACTGCTTGTGTCCCACGCAGAATGAGCCAAGCCAATAGCGCGGCCAGCACGTCATCCAAAACGATACCCAAGCCACCACCAATGGTTTCGACGAAGTCAATAGGTGGCGGTTTGGTGATATCGAAAAGTCTATACAGTGCGAATCCGCCACCGAGTAGCCAACATCGATGGGTTGTGACCGCTCCCAAAAAAACCAGTGGAAGAGCGAAGTACTCGTCGGCAACGATCTGCGGGGCATCGCCGCCTCCAAGCCAGTGCGAGGCCCAGTGACACAACGGAACGCCAACCGCCAGCAGCGCGGTGATGACCAGCAGTTGTCTTGTCAGCGGCTGCCCCCAGAGCCACCACGCCAGTGGTATCCCCAGCAGTGATCCGAAGGTACCGGGCATCCAGGGCGATGATCCCAGCCCAAAACCAGTGGCAATCAATAAAACGACTTGCTCAAAGATCAATTGTCGAACCTCAACGGTGACCATTTGGCATTGCGCGAGAAAGGCCTCGCAACATCTGGCATGAAATCGATTCGACCGCTAGGTATCGAACATCGCTCAAAATGAGCGCTTTTTACTCCTGAGCTACAACTGCGGTGACCTGATACGGCGGTGTGGTCGGCTCGCCGGCTTATCACGACGTTGCGTCTGCTCGCGAGAAATGCGGTGCATAGATAATTAAGGACCTTCGGTGTTTGCAATTGACAAGCTATTGCTGCTGGCAGCAGTACTGATCCTGTTCGGTGTGCTCTCCAGCAAACTGTCGGCCCGTCTGGGGCTGCCGGTGCTCGTGTTGTTCCTGATCACCGGCATGCTTGCAGGTGAGAACGGTATCGGCGGGATCGTTTTTGATAATGCCGTTGCCGCGCATGCCCTCGGCACCCTGGCTTTGGCGCTTATCCTTTTTGACGGCGGCCTGCAAACGCCCGTTTCGTCCATAAGGAAGGTCTGGAAGCCAGCCTCTCTGCTGGCAACAGTTGGGGTACTCGCAACGGCCGCAATCGCGGGGCTCGCAGCTGCCTGGATGCTTGAGCTTCCAGTTCTGGAAGGCATGTTGCTGGGTGCGATCATCGGCTCGACCGATGCTGCAGCCGTATTTTCTCTCTTGCGAAACGCCGGAATTCACATCAATCAGCGGCTCAAGTCGGTGCTGGAGATCGAAAGCGCGTCCAACGACCCCATGGCCATCTTCCTGACGGTGGGCTTGTTGGAGGTGCTGGTCAACGGCATGCCACTGGGCTGGGGGCTGCTCCAGTTGTTTCTAATGCAGATGGGGATAGGTGCGCTGGTCGGGCTTGGTGTCGGATGGTCGATACTCAAGTTGCTGAGCAGGATAAAATTGGTCGCGACCGGCCTGTATCCAGTGCTTGTTGCAGCCGGCGGATTGCTTGCCTATGGAGTATCCGCGAATCTGGGCGGCAGCGGATTTCTGGCGATCTTCGTCGCTGGCGTGATGATCGGAAACCAGAAGTTCGTTTTCCAGCGCAGCACCTTCCTGTTCATGGATGGCCTGGCATGGCTTAGCCAGATCACGATGTTCGTGGTCCTCGGCCTGCTCGTCGATCCGGTTTCGCTGCTCGATGTCTGGGTCGAGGGGTTGGTGATTGCACTGGTCCTGGTGTTGCTGGCCAGGCCGTTGGCCGTCGCACCAATGCTTGCGCTTTTTGGATTCAATCTCAGGGAGACGGCACTTGTTTCCTGGGTAGGCCTACGTGGTTCGGTGCCGATCATCCTGGCAATCTTCCCGTTGCTTTTCGGACTGCCTAATGCGCCCCTGATCTTCAATGTTGTGTTCTTCGTGGTTCTGCTATCGGCGACAGTGCAGGGTTCTACGCTCCCGCTCGTCGCGCGCAAGCTGGGGCTGACGGAGAAGCCACCGGCGGCGCCCGCCGCGACTCTCGAAATCTCGTCACTCCACGATGTCGACGCGGAAATCGTCGAATACACGCTTGGTAACGATGCGAGAGCCGCCGGCCGTTTGCTCTCGCAGATGGCGTTGCCCGAAGGCGTAGTCGTGGCGATGATCACGCGAGGGTCGGCCGTCATACCGCCTCGAGGGTCGACCAGGCTTGAAGCCGGTGATCATCTGTTTGTCGTGCTCAAGCCGAACAACCAGCCATTCGTTGACTGCGTATTCTCTCAGGCCGTAGAGGCATCCAGAACGGACCTGCCGAGCCTTGAGCTTAGGCTCAAGGGCAGCACCAAGGTCGAGGACGTATGGAATTCCTATGGCATCGAACTGGAAGCCGAGTCGGAGCAAACGCTCGACCACGTAATGAAGCATGCCCTAGACGGCCGTGCAGCCCAGGGCGCCGAGCTCATGTCCGGCTCTGCCTTGCTTACGGTACGCGAGGAGATGCTGGGCCGCATTACGACCGTTGGCATCCAAGCAATGCCTGCCAGCCGTTCGTAACTGCCTTCGGGCGAAGCGGGAGCGAGTGCAAGCATTACGCCTTGTGCTTGGTACCCTTCGTGTCCGGGCGCGAGTGACGAAGGGTGAGCAGGGTGTTGGGGTTGTTGTAGTCGGTTGTTCTGGCTGCACGATCTCGATCGGCGGCGCGCAGGTCAAGCACGACGCCTGCGCCGACCACGCCGACGCTTAGCACGGCGCAAAGAACCATTATGGGTGTGTTCATGAACGTCTCGCAGAATGGAAGGTGATCGGCGACTAAATTGGGGGCGTCTCGCTGGCTTTTCAACGCCTTGGAGTCGCCCCGCGAGATGTTCAAGGATACGTTGCCCCGCATCGCTTGCATGCGATCCGATGGGATCGGCGTAGGTCAGAAACGTGCAGGCCACCCATCTCCAGGGGCGCGCTGCAGGTGGGGCACCGCCAGAGCCAAACCTTTAACAGGTACACCAGTAAGCCGATTCCAAACGCCACCCCGGCCTCCACGATGCCGAACGCCTCGCTTTCATGAGTGGTGTAAGCGAGTACTGCAAAGCCAGTCAGCACAACGAGCGTCGATGCGAGGCTGAACTGTCGCCTGCGGCGCTCAAAGGCTCGTGCGGTGTCTTCCCTGAAATGTATTTTCATTCGCGTGTCTTTCGTCGGCTTGCTCGCTCGTCCTGCTACACCAAGACGCGAAGCTTATTTAGAACAAAATAATTGCACTTAAAGCGCAACGCTATTCATTGGTTTTAATTCTTCCCGTAAGGCACGCTCTTGGGCTCCGAATTGGCCAAGAGGATGGACGGTGTTCTTCACAAAAACAACGCGCAACGCGCCGACGCGCTTGTGACCACCGTGTCCGAGGGTCACGCTCTTCCGTGCCAACAGTGCGTCATGTCCGGCATCTGTCTGCCATCGGTGCTTGCCGTTGACGATCTTCCTACCGATCAAACTCGGTTGCGTACGCTGACGTTGGCGAAGGGACAGGTCCTGTTCGAAGCAGGCCAACAGGCAACCAGCCTTTATGTGGTTCGGTCCGGGACGATTGGCACGACGAGCCCGAACCACTATGGGGTCCAACAGATACTTTTCTTCAGCCTGGGCGGTGATCTGGTCGGGGCGTCAGCACTTCATGAGGACGAGTACCAGACGAGCGCTCGAGCAGTGCAGCGTACCGCTTTGTGTGAGTTCCCCAAGGAATTACTGCTCCAATCGAGCGAAGGCAATGGCGGCCTCGTCCGCTTCTTGCGCCGTGCTCTTAGCAAGGAGCTGAATAGCATTCGCTGTGCTCGGCTCCAGCTCGCCACGCCCCGGGCCGACACACGGGTGGCGAGCTTCGTGGCTTGGTACGCAAGCGCATTGGCCGAGCGTCGCCTGGCGGCCAACCGGTTCCATTTACCCATGTCCCGGGTCGAGATAGCGAATCATCTTGGACTCGCGGTCGAATCGGTCTCGCGAGCCCTTGCCGATCTTCGCGCCGAGGACGTGCTCGAAACACACGGACGGGAAGTTCAGATCCTCGACTCTCGCCGGCTGCGCGAGCTTGCGTGCAGCAAGCAGTTCCGCCGTCCCGCAGGCGCGTCCGCGTCTCAAAACTGCGCAGCCTCGGCCGGTTGACAGAGGGGGGCTTGCGCCCCCTTCTTGATTAGACGAGCCCGCACTCGGCCAGTGACGTCGACGCATGGCCAGCCACGATTACATGGTCGAGGGTGCGCACCTCGACGAGGTCGAGCGCCTGCTTTAGGCGTCTGGTAAGCGCCTTGTCCGCTTCGCTAGGCTCGGGATGTCCGCTTGGATGATTGTGCGAGAAGATTATTGCCGCTGCGTTGAGGCGCAGGGCCTCCTTCACCACTTCGCGGGGGTACACCGAGGCCGTGTCGATCGTGCCGCGAAACAGTTCGACGTACTCGATCAGCCGATGCCGGTTGTCCAGGAACAGGGCAGCAAACATCTCATGTTCGAAACCTGCGAGCTTGGTCTGCAGGAAGGTCTTGACGGTCTCTGGCGACGTGAACGCGGCGCCTCGCTTCATCTTCACGTCGATGGCTCGCCGAGCGGCGTCGAGGATCTGTTCAGGGGTTGCCGGTACATAACGGCCCGCATCGTCTCGAACCAGCAGAATGGATTCGGCGGAAGAAATGACGTTCGACATGTCGGTGCTCCGGTTGCTCGGGCGAGATTGCCCGGAACCGACCCGGCACGGCGCAGCGCAAGCAGTCAGGGGGCGAAGCCGGCGCCAGCCGCGAAAACGCGACGCGGGTGAAGCCCTTGACGGCGAGCACGCCGTGACAAGGTGAAGGAAAACAGCAAGGCCGCCCCATTAACTCTCTGGCACGATGTGACAGGCAGCGATGCAAGCTGAGCGCGAAGGCTTTGCGCCTATCATCGGCCGTGGCCGCACCCGTGGTTTGAGTCGTCCAGAACGCGGACAAAAAAAGCGCCCCTTCGGGCGCCCAATGCTCCTCACTGGTTTGTGAAGAGCAAGCAGTGCGGGGTCGTTACACCCCGCGCAAACCGTAGCGCACATGGCCCAACGCATGCGGAACTGGATCACGAAAAAGCGCCCTGGATTGCCAGGGCGCCTTGGCGTCATTCGGTCTTGCTTCGGCTCCACATCAATACGTGGGAGCCTTCGGATCCTTCCAGCAGCCGTGCGTATACGGTGGCGGGGAAAGCCGGATCATCGAGCGTCACCGACAGGTAGGGGCGATCGTTCTGGCTGAGCTTCTGCCATGCGGCCCCGATCTCGACCCCGCCCGAGGTGAGGATGCGAAAGTCGGGCGCATTGGCTGTGCTTTTGTCGTTGGGCACGAAGGCGACCTTCGCTTTGAGCGTCAGGGTTTGCAGCGTGCCGGTGAAGCCGTCGTTGAGGGTGGTAAAGGTGCCGATGTTGGCCATGGTGTTTCTCCTTTCGGACTGAGGGCCGCGCCTATCGCGTCCTCGTTGTGATCCGGTCGGTGGGAGAGGGCGGGCCGCACTGCCTGCAGCCGTAACGCAGAGAAGGACCGCAGGGACCTAACAATTTGCGTCGCGAGGAAGCCGGGCACCGGCGGGGAAATTGTTTGGTTCCGCGGTTGTGGCCAAAGAGGCCGAGCCCTCCAGGATTCACTACGAGCAGAGGACGCTGGCCGGCTCTCTGGCAGAGGGGCAGACACCAGGCTTAATCGATGACCCTGCGCAAGACGACCATTCGCATGGTGCGCACTTTATGAGCCATTGCGATGTCGCCGTCCCTGCCATGTGGAATGCCGTGCGCGATGAGTCGACGAGGCGCCACGGTGCGGGATCGTCGGGGCAAATGGCCGAGGGACCTTGATCGATATGCTCCGCCACGATCGATGTTCCTGCCACCCACTGGAGCGCAGACGGGCCAGGCTGGCCGCAACGTGGCGTGCAAGTGGAAGATTGCGGCGCAAAAAAAGGCCCCAGCGGGGCCTCTTTTGCGGTCGCTCTATCAGCGAACCCTGAATCGATTGACCAGAGCCGTCAGGCGAGCGTTGGTGCCAAGCAGGGCTTCCGTGCTTCGGTCGACGCTCACGCCGCTTTCGACCAGCTCGTCAACCACATGCCGCACGGCGACCATGTTTCGATTGATCTCCTCGGCGACGGCGCTTTGCTCTTCGGCCGCAGTGGCGATCTGGGTGCTGAGATCATTGATGTGAACGACCGAGTTGGTCATCTCATCAAGTCCAACAGTGACCTGAGCTGTTTTGTCTGCAGTCGCCTGGCAACTGGCCTTGGTTTGTTCCATCGCCTGAACGGCAGAGCCGACCGCATCCTTCAGGCGTTGCAAGGTTTCATTGATTTCGGACGTGCTCTGTTGAGTGCGTGCGGCAAGCGCGCGGACTTCGTCGGCGACGACCGCAAAGCCACGGCCCTGCTCGCCGGCTCGTGCTGCCTCGATCGCCGCATTGAGTGCAAGCAGGTTGGTCTGCCCAGCGATGTCACCAATGACGCCCAGTACATCGTTGATGCGCTGGGCGTCGGCCTGCATCGCCTGGACCTTCGCCGTCGCGCTTTCCACCTCGCTGACCAGGGAACGCACGCTGCTCGAAGCGTCCTCGACGACCAGGCGGGAGGAGACCGCATTGTGGTTGGCCGTCTGGGTGAACGTCGCCGTATCGCTGGCACTGTGTGCAACCGATTCGGCAGTCGAGCTCATTTCGTTGATCGCGGTAACGGCCTGGTCGGTTTCCGAGGCGTGCCGGGCCAGCGCGTCATTGGTGGTACGGGACAGGTGCTTGAGCTGCGCGATCTCGGACTGGATCTGCGTTGTGGCGTCACTTACGTCGATCATCATCTTCTGCAGGTAGCCGATGAATCCATTGACTGAGCGTCCGACCTGATCGACTTCGTCCTCGCCCTTGATAGCGATACGCTTGGTCAGGTCTGCGTCGCCTGCGGACAAGGAATCGATGTTTGTCTTCAGAGCACCAAGTCGCTTCATCAGCTGGTTGATCGCGACAAGCATGAAAGCGAGCAGGATGAGCACCATCGGGATCTGCAGGGATGCAAGCGTCCTGAGCATCGCATCGCTTCGTGCCTCAAGCTTGGCCGTCGGCAGGGCGGCGGCTAGGAACCAGGGGGTACCTTCGACAGGCGTCATGAAGAAGCTGAACTCTTCGCCGGTCTTGCTCGTGAATACCTCCCGTCGCAACGCTTGCGACGGGCTGGCGAGCGCCTTCTGTACGGTCGCGATGAAGGGCGACTGTACGGACATCTCGGAAACGTTGCGCAGCACCATGTCCGAGCCAAGTTGCGGCTGGTTGCTGAGAATCTTGCCGTCGGCCTCGACGATCATGACCTCGCCTTCGATCTCGTCCTGCTTTTCGGCAACCAGGCGGTTGAAGAAACCGAGGGTCAGGTCGATCGTCGACACGCCCCAGGGAGAGCCGTCCTTATAGATAGTCATCGCGCAATTGGTACGCGGCTCAGCACTGGCGTCATCCTTGTAGGCCGCTGCCCACACACATTTGCCGCGCGGTGCCTGCATGCCGCCTCGGTGCCAAGGCTCCTCGAAATAGTTACGCGATTCGGTCGAGTTCCAGTGGGTATTGACGATCAGTTGCCCGGACGCGCCCCGGTGATAGAAGGTGCTGTGCTTGGCGCGCCCCGGCGTGCGGACGTCGGGGAGCGGCCAGATACCGCCGCCGAAGACCTTGACGTCACCGTACTGGTCGACGAGACCAGGCAGGACTCGGTCGATCTCGTCACTGTCGAGCATCGGAACGGTCTGGGTGATGCTGCGTGCTTGCGCTTCGACCCGTGCCAGTTCCATCGCGATGTGTTCGCCGATCTCGGTGACTTGCGACATGACGATGGTTTCGCCTGCCTCTATAAGCTGTGGGGTAACGAAGCGCTTGATGCCCAGCATCGTGAGCAACATCACCAAGAGAACGAAGCCGATGAAGGCGGCTGTGTAGCGAGCTTTGATAGTGCGAAGAGAAAACATGGGAGCCTAAACCTCTAGACAGCCGACCCAACACTGGGCGTGGCGATGACACGCTATCGGCTTGTTGACCGATTAGTTAAGAAATCGGCGACTGGTGGTCGTTGGGTTCAAGGCAGGTCGCAGCCAATCCATATAAATAGAAGTAAAGGGCTCAGCTGCGAGCAGATGGTGTGGTGGGAGTTTTGCGGGGATCCGGGGAGCATCTCCAATGGAGTATGGCGCTTGTTGCAGTAGGGCGCCCTGCGATTATCCGCTGGCGAGCTAGTTTGCGAGTTGAAACAGGCGCGGCTGATCAACTAGCGTGGTCGGCTCTCCTACCGGCCCCGCTCCAATATGCCCGAATTGGTTGAGCGCGTTCAGCGTAACGGCCAGCATTTAGCCGAGGTGCCAATGGCACCGTGTCGTTACAAGCAATCGGTGCCCAAGGCAATGGCGAACACTCCCTCTCCCTCGTTAGTGGCCATTTCCCCGCGAATTCTGCGAGCCGGCGCAGCACATGCGTATCTGGGCATGTGCCGCGGCGAGTTCAACAGGACCGTACGCCCCTTCATTCGCGAGTTTCCCATCGGGGTCCAGGGCGTTGGCTTCGATCGCCTCGAGCTCGACGCCTGGGCAGACGCCTATATCGCCAAAGCCAGCATTGAAAAGAGCGGTGCGCAGGGGGAAGATCGGCCCTGCAGTAGGCGCCGTGGAGGACAACCATGGCGAAAAGAACAATCAGCGGTCTCTACCAACGCAACGGCGTCTGGTACATCGACAAGATCTACCGAGGTCAGCGCATTCGAGAAAGCACTGGCTCAAGTGACCGGAAGGAGGCGGAGCAATATCTGATACATCGCCTGGAGCAGCTGAGGCAACAGCACATCTATGGCGTTAGAAGGGTAAGAACCTGGCGTGAAGCGGCTACGCGCTATCTGGTGGAGTACAAGGACCAGCCATCAATAGGATTGACGGCGTTGTATCTCGAGCAGCTCGATCCCTACATTGGTGATCGACCGGTCGACCACATCGACGACGAGGCACTCGCACCCTACGTGAAGGACAGGCTCGCCGGTCGCCTGCGCGGATCCCCCGGAAAAGGCAGAAGCGTGGCGCCGCGAACCATAAACATCGCGTTGGAACGAGTCATACGGGTGCTGAATCTCTGCGCGCGCAAGTGGCGTGATGAAGCGAGACGTCCCTGGCTCGACACTGTCCCGATGATCACGCGGCTGGACCTCAGGCGCTCGACGCGTCAGCCCCATCCGCTGTCGTGGGAGGAGCAGAGCCTGCTGTTCGCAGAGCTGCCCGATCACTTGAGGAGGATGGCGCTTTACAAGGTCAACAGCGGCTCCCGGGAGCAGGAAGTGGTCAAGCTACGCTGGGACTGGGAGATCCCTGTACCGGAGCTCGGAACCAGCGTTTTCCTTATCCCGGCCAATTTTGGCGGAAGACACGAAAACGCGGGCGTGAAGAATGGCGACGAGCGCCTGATCGTGCTGAATCGGGTCGCCAAATCGGTCATCGAGGGGCAACGCGGACTGGACCCATTATGGGTGTTTCCCTACGGTCAGCCCGACAAGGATGGCAACGCCACTCCGATGCACCGCATGAACGACTCGGCGTGGCGCAAGGCAAGGAAGCGGGCGGCCGCAATGTACGAGCAGCGCGTCAAGCGAACGGCACCGGTGGGTTTTGCGTCGATCCGCGTGCATGACCTGAAGCACACGTTCGGTCGCAGGCTTCGCGCCGCCGGCGTGACGGAGGAAGACAGGAAGGTCCTGTTGGGCCACAAGAACGGCAGCATCACCAGCCACTACTCGGCGGCCGAACTGGGCAAGCTGATCGATGAGGCCAACAAGATTTCGGCGACGGATTCGAGGGGACCGGCGCTGACGATACTGAGGAGGAAGGCAGGATGAAAAAAGTCCCCCCAAAAGTCCCCACATCGATGAGCGTGGGCAGGGCAAAAAAAATCCAGTCACCGTTAAGTAACTGGATTTTCTAGGGATTTTTGGTCGGGACGGAGTGATTCGAACACTCGACCCCTTGCACCCCATGCAAGTGCGCTACCAGGCTGCGCTACGCCCCGACTGTCGCCATCAGCACTGCTGAAAGCGGATAGAACTATACATTAAGCATATGAAAATGTGAAAGTTTTTTAAGGGCCGTATCGACACCGATCCATATGGCTTGAAAGCACTCTTGATTCTTCGCTTCCTTGCTTTGCTCCAGCCGGAATCGTTCATGTGATCATCGGGACGTCCCATACCGTTCAGTACGGCCAAACCTTCCCAGCGAGTCTCGACCTCGGTGTTGTCGTGACGTCCGCTGGAATCTGGCGGGAAAAGGGCAGCTGGTTCACGCGCGGAAATCGGCTTCCAATCTCGGCAAAGCCGCTCCTGCGCACGATCACTGAAAGTCGCGGCTACGCACATCGATCCCGATAAGCAGGGGCGTGAGGTCGCTCAGGCGGCCTGCAATGACATGGCGAACGCCGCTGGCGGATTCCAGGTGGCCGTCGATGCGAAGCAATTGGGACTGGATCAACGGCCGCCTCTGGCGCTCGGCCAGGTCGCGCCAGACCACCACGTTGACCATGCCGAATTCGTCTTCCAAGGTGACGAAGATGACACCGCTGGCGGTCTGTGGGCGTTGTCGTCCGATCACCAGGCCTGCAACGCTGACCGGGCGGCCATGCTCGATCATGGCCAGTTCCCGTGAGCTCTGGCAGCGCCTGGCCTTGAGCTCATTTCGCAGCAGGGTCAGCGGATGCGGCCCCAGCGTAGTGCCGAGGGTCGCGTAGTCGTTGAAAAGGTCTTCACTCACCGAAGGCAGCGGCAGGTAGATGGGTGTTTCCTCCATAGCGGGCAGGCCGTCAAACAGGGGTAACTGTGGTTCGATCCCTGCAACGGCCCAGCGCGCACGATGCCGATGACCGGCCAGACCGCGCAGGACCCCGGCATCGGCGAGCTGCTCGCGTGCGCGCGGTTCGAGCTCGGCGCGACGGCACAGGTCATGGATGTCCATGAATGGCTGACGTTGGCGTGCGGCTTCGATGCGCAGGGCATCGGCTTCCCGAAAGCCGCGCACCATGCGTAGCCCTAGGCGGATTGCCGGTTGCTCTTGGCTGCATGGCTCAAGACTGCAATCCCAGCCGCTGTGGCCAACGTCCACCGGGCGGATTTCCAGCCGGTGGCGACGGGCGTCCTGGAGAATCTGGTCAGGGTTGTAGAAACCCATCGGCCAGCTGTTGATCAGCGCGCAGGCAAATGCCGCCGGCTCGTGGCGTTTCAGCCAGCTGCTGGCATAGGTGAGCAGCGCGAAACTCGCCGCGTGCGATTCGGGAAAGCCGTAGCTGCCGAACCCTTTGATCTGTTCGAAGATCCGCGCGATGAAGTCGGGCTGGTAGCCTTTGGCAAGCATTCGCTCGGTCAGCCGCACGCGGTGGGGCTCAAGGCTGCCGTGGCGTTTCCAGGCGGCCATGGCACGGCGCAGCTTGTCGGCCTCGTCTGGTGTGTACTCGGCCGCCACGATCGCCAGTTCCATCACCTGCTCCTGAAACAGCGGTACGCCAAGGGTACGCGCGAACACCGGTTTTAGTTCCTCGGAGGGGTAATCCACCTCCTCTTCACCATTACGTCGACGCAGGTACGGATGCACCATGTCGCCCTGGATTGGCCCGGGGCGGACGATGGCGACCTGGATGACCAGGTCGTAGAAGGTCTTCGGGCGCAGGCGCGGCAGCATGGCCATCTGCGCCCGCGACTCGATCTGGAAGACGCCGATGGTGTCGGCCTGGCTGATCATGTCGTAGGTGGGTTTGTCCTCCGCGGGCAGCGTGGCGATGGTCCAGCGCGTACCGCGATAATGCTCGATCAGGTCGAAACAACGTCGTATCGCGCTGAGCATGCCCAGGGCCAGCACGTCGACCTTGAGCAGACCGACTGCGTCGAGATCGTCCTTGTCCCATTGAATCACCGTGCGGTCGGCCATGCTGGCATTCTCGATTGGCACCAGGGTATCGAGTGGCTGCTCGGAGATCACGAAGCCGCCAGGGTGCTGGGAAAGGTGGCGAGGAAATCCGATAAGCGCATCGGTCAGCACCAGAACCCGGCGCAGAACCGGATTGTCCGGGTCGAAGCCGGCCTCGCACAGCCGAGAATCGTCGGGTATGTGTTCACTCCAGCGCCCGCAGCAGCTGGCCAAGGCGTTGATCTGGTCCGGCGGCAGGCCCAGCGCCTTGGCGACATCCCGCAGGGCGCCGGTTGCGCGGTAGCTGCTGGCGACGGCGGTGAGGGCGGCGCGATTGCGCCCATAGCGCTGAAAGACGTACTGGATGACTTCCTCGCGCCGGTCGTGCTCGAAGTCCACGTCGATATCGGGTGGCTCGTTGCGTTCGCGGGATAGGAAGCGCTCGAACAACAGTTTGCTGCGCACCGGGTCGAGCTCGGTGATACCCAGCACGAAACAGACGCTTGAGTTGGCCGCCGAGCCTCGACCCTGACAGAGAATGCCCCGTTCGCGGGCGAAGCGGACTATGTCGTGCACGGTCAGGAAATAGCTTTCGTAATGCAGGTCGGCGATCAGCTCGAGCTCATGTTCGAGCTGCGCGCGGGCCTTTTCCGTGATGCCGTCCGGCCAGCGCCAGCTTGCGCCATCCTCGACCAGCTTGCGCAACCATGAGGTGGTGTCATGTCCGGGCGGGACCAGCTCGTGGGGATATTGATACTTCAGCTGGTCGAGCTGGAAATGGCAGCGCTGACTGATGCGAAGGGTTTCAGCGAGCAGCTCGGCTGGATAGAGCTGGGCCAGTTCGATGATCGATCTGAGGTGCCGTTCGCCATTGGCAAATAGGTGGCATCCTGCTTCGGCCACTGGCAGATGGTGGCGGATGGCGGTCATGCAGTCCTGCAATGCCCGACGACCGCGGGCATGCATGTGCACATCGCCGCAGGCCACCGCGGGTATGCCCAGGCGTGAGGCCTGCGCCAGGCTTTGCCGCAGCTGCAGCGCGTCGTCCGGCCCCCGATGCAGTTCGATGCCGAGCCACAGCCGCTCGGGAAAACGCTCGCGCAGCCACTGGCCTTCGGCATCGACGCCGGTGTGGGCGGGCAGCCAGATTGCCAGCAGACCCTCTAGTGGCCACTCGCTAAGGTCTTCGCGCAGCGCCTGGTAACGGCCTTTCTCGGCTCGTCGGCGGGCACGGGTTATCAATTGGCAGAGTGCCTGGTAGCCGGTCAAGTTTTCCACCAGCAAGATCAGCTTGGGCCCGCCCTCGAACTGCACCTCGCTGCCAATGATCAGCGGCAGGCCGGTGTCCTTCGAGGCCTGCCAGGCGCGCACGATACCGGCCAGGCTGCATTCGTCGGTGATCGCCAGAGCGTCATAGCCCTGGCGTTTGGCGCGTTCGAAGAGTTCGCTCGCGCTGGATGCACCCCGCTGGAAGCTGAAGTTGGACAGACAGTGCAGCTCGGCATATTCGGCGTTCATGCGAACCAGCCGTGCAGCAGCAGGGGGCCTCCGGCGAGGGCGCGAAACGCCCAACCCTGTTGGCCGGTAGCGGTTTGCACCCGGTAGTAGTCGCGTCGCGCGTCGGCACCATCCCACCAGCCGGACTCGATGCGCTCGGGGCCGGTCAGGGTGAGCAGACCCTCTTCGCGCAATGGTTGCGGGGTACTCAGCAGCCAGCCGGGGCGCAACCCCACGTGAGGCAATGGTTCGGTGCGGGCGAGGCTGCTTTCCCGCCAGGCATATTCGGGACGGTGGTCCGCTCGTGCGCTCAGCGAGACCACGGCATCGTCGCCCAGTCGGGCGCGGAGGCGTTCGCGCAGTTGCTCCCAGGGCACATTCTGCTGCGGGCGCTCGTCGAACAAGGCCTGATGGGCCGGCGTGAAGGCTGGCAGATCACGAGCCAGCAGACGCACGGCCAGGACGGGGGCCGGCAGTTGCAGATGCTCGAGGCGGCCACGGGTCAGTTCGAACAGCATGGCGGGCTCGCGTTCGGTACTGAGTAGGCCGACCGCTACCTCGCTGTCGGGCAGGGTGCGATGTTCCAGGTACAGGCTGAAACGCTGGACGCCGCTGTCCCGCCCGGCGAGAAAGGCGGCCAGGTCGGCGGTCAGTCTGCGCAATGGAAACAGCAGAGCCTGATGGGACTCGACCTCGAAATTCAGTTCGATGCGGGTGTCGAAGACATCCGGTGGACGGTAGAACTCCAGAGGCAGCGGCCGATGTCCGAGCAGGGTGTCGAGCTGGGCCAGCACTTCTTCCGGAAAGCGTCTGGCCAGGCTGTCGCGCGGCAGGGCGAGCAGTTGATGAAGATGGCGCAGGCCCATGCGTACCAGCGATGTGCTGACTTCTCGGGGCAGGCCGAGGCGCTCGATCGGCAGTACCCCGAGCGCCTGATGCAGCGTGGCTGTATCGGTCACGGCCAGCCCGTCATGGGCATTGGCGAGGATGCGCGCGGCCGCCGGGTTGGGCGCCAGGGTGATGCGGTGGCGGAAGCCCAGAGCCGTGAGCTCCTTGCGTAGACGCGTCTCGAATCGTGGCCAGGGGCCGAACAGGCCGAGGCTGGAATGCACCTCCAACAGCAGGCAGCGCGGGTAGTGCAGGCTGACCTGGGCGCTGTAGCCGTAACCCCAGGCCGCCAGAAACCGCTGCCAGCGTTCGATCATCAGCTGGTCGTAATCGGCGGTGGCGAAGTCGTGGGTCAATGCCTGGGCTGCGATCAGCGATTGCCCTGGCTTGAGGCCAAGCTTGCGGGCGGCTGCGTTGACGGCCTGCAGCACGCGGCGCTGTGGCGGGCCGGCGAGCAGGGCCAGCGGCGCGGCGGCATCGTCGCGGTGGCGCAAAACGCCGTCCATGGCCAGTTGCGGCAGCAGAATGCAGGCCCAAAGCATCGTCACGCCTGTTGCCAGGCGCTGGCCGGGAGCGCCTGTCCTGGAGCCAGGCCGCCGCGGCACTTGATGACACGTAGCTGCGCCGGCTGGGCCTCGATGGTCAGGCGTAGTGCCGCCGGTGATGGGTTATTTGCTTCACGCAGTGACCGATAGACGAAGCCCAGGGTTTGGCCGGATTCAGCAGCAATCTGCAAGCGCCTTAAGGCACGGTCATCAGCTTGTTGCGGCCAGCACAGCACGGCGGCACAACTGCCGGAACGTAGGCATTGTTCTGCAGCCCACAGCGCATCGCGGCCCTTTGCCTGGATGATGGTCAGCCACTGCAGGTCTACACCCGCGGCCAGCCAGGCCTGGGGGTAAGGTCGATGAGGGGGCGTTATCAGCACCACCCGCTCGCCGGCGGTGGTCAGTCGTGCAAGGGTCGGCCACAGCAGATTCAGCTCGCCGATGCCCGTGGCCGCGACGAGGAACTCGCTGATGGCCGACTCCGGCCAGCCGCCGCCGGGCAGGAACTCATCCAGTGTGGCATTTCCGGTCGGCTGAACGGCCGTGCGAGACGTTATGGCCTGGCCACGCCAGACGCGACGTGTATCCAGCAGGCTATCGAGGGCGACCACTGCGGTCATGAAGAGGCATCCAAAATAACTGTATATAGATACAGTATTTGGCCTGCCGCGAGTTGGTCAAGCACGACGCGATGAGTGAGCGCGACACTTCATCTGTTCGAGCGCATGCTCTCTCCGTGGAAGGCGGGGCCAGCCTGAAAGCTGCTCGGCCATTAGGCGTCGCCAAGCCCTGATCACTGCTTGTGCTCGGAAAACCCGTCGATTAGCATTCGCGCCCGGGATAAGAGGCCGCAGTGCTCATGTTTGCTGCTTCCCGGCCATATTGAGATTGGAAAGCCCGGTTCGCCCGCGATCCGGGCTTTTTCTTTGCTGTTCGGGGCGCATGATGGTCCTGTGTCGACGAAGCTGAACGAGGGAAATGCCATGCGCGAGCGTTTGTTGGCTGCGGAAAAGGTTAAGTCGATCGAATGGCTGGACGGGCGCCTGAACCTGCTCGATCAGCGCAAGCTTCCCGTCGAAGAGATTTGGTGCAGCCATGATTCCGCAGCGTCGGTCGCTGCGGCGATCCGGGATATGGTCGTGCGCGGCGCGCCGGCAATCGGCATCAGCGCAGCCTATGGCCTGGTCCTTGCGGCGCGTGCCCGTATCGCCGGCGGCGGTGATTGGCGACAGGCCTTGGAGGAGGACTTCAAGGTGCTGGCCGATTCCCGTCCCACTGCGGTCAATCTGTTCTGGGCGCTGAACCAGATGCGCGAACGACTGGATCGCCTCAAGCCGGGTGAAGACCCGTATGCAGCGCTGGAAGCCCAGGCCATTTCCATCCATGACAGCGATCGCGAGGCAAATCTGGCGATGGCGCAGTTTGGCGTCGACCTCATCCGCCGCCATCAGGGTAATCCGCAGAACCTGCTCACCCATTGCAATACCGGCGGCCTGGCGACCGGCGGTTTCGGTACGGCGCTCGGAGTCATCCGGGCGGCGCATCTTGAGGGGCTGGTAGAGCGGGTGTATGTCGATGAGACCCGGCCGTGGTTGCAGGGCTCCCGGCTGACGGCCTGGGAACTGCTCGGTGATGGCGTTCCGGCTATGGTGAATGCGGACTCGGCGGCTGCTCATCTGATGAAATCCAGAGGCATCTCTTGGGTGATCGTCGGTGCGGATCGCATCACCGCCAATGGCGATGTGGCGAACAAGATTGGCACCTACCAGCTTGCGGTCCTGGCGATGCACCACGGCGTGCGTTTCATGGTGGTGGCGGCGAGTTCGACCATCGACATGGCGTTGGAGAGCGGCGAGGAGATCCAGATCGAGGAGCGCGCCGGCAGCGAGCTGCTTGAGGTCAACGGTCAGCGCTTCGCGGCTGATGTCGAGGCATTCAACCCGGTGTTCGACGTGACGCCGGCCGATCTCATCGACGCCATCGTCACCGAGAAAGGTGTGGTTGAGCGCCCGAACGCCGCGAAGTTGGCTGAGCTGATGAGCCGCAAACGGCTGCACTGAGTAATGGCCGGTCGCGCTCGGGCGTGGCGTGCAAGCCGGTTTTGCTCCGTGCAAGGCTCAGTTTATAGCAGTCGTCTGTGTTACCATCCCGCGCTTATTACAGGACCCTGCTGACTATAAGGAACCAGGCTTCCATGGGCGAACTGGCCAAAGAAATCCTCCCGGTCAATATCGAAGACGAGCTCAAGCAGTCCTACCTTGATTACGCCATGAGCGTGATCATTGGCCGTGCGCTGCCGGACGCGCGCGATGGCCTGAAACCGGTACACCGCCGCGTACTGTTCGCCATGAGCGAACTCGGCAACGACTGGAACAAGCCGTACAAGAAATCCGCCCGTGTGGTCGGTGACGTGATCGGTAAATACCACCCGCACGGCGATTCGGCGGTATACGACACCATCGTGCGTATGGCGCAGCCATTTTCGCTGCGCTACATGCTGGTCGACGGCCAGGGTAACTTCGGTTCGGTTGACGGCGATAGCGCTGCAGCGATGCGTTACACCGAAGTGCGCATGGCCAAGCTGGCCCATGAGCTGCTGGCCGACCTGGAAAAGGAAACCGTCGACTGGGTGCCCAACTACGATGGCACCGAGCAGATCCCGGCGGTCATGCCGACCAAGGTTCCCAATCTGCTGGTGAACGGCTCCAGCGGTATTGCGGTAGGCATGGCGACCAACATCCCGCCGCATAACCTGGGCGAAGTGATTGATGGTTGCCTGGCGCTGATCGACAACGCCGATATCACTATCGACGAACTCATGCAGTTCATCCCGGGCCCCGATTTCCCCACTGCCGGTATCATCAATGGCCGTGCTGGCATCATCGAGGCCTACCGCACCGGCCGTGGCCGCATTTATATCCGTGCTCGCGCCGATATCGAAGATATCGACAAGGTCGGCGGCCGCCAGCAGATCGTCATCACCGAGCTGCCTTACCAGCTGAACAAGGCACGGCTGATCGAGAAGATCGCCGAGCTGGTGAAAGAGAAGAAGATCGAAGGCATCACCGAGCTGCGTGACGAGTCCGACAAGGACGGCATGCGCGTGGTCATCGAGCTGCGCCGCGGCGAGGTGCCGGAGGTGATCCTCAACAACCTATACGCCCAGACCCAGCTGCAGAGCGTCTTCGGTATCAACGTGGTTGCGCTCATCGATGGCCAGCCACGTACGCTGAACCTGAAAGAGCTGCTGGAAGCCTTCGTTCGCCACCGCCGCGAAGTCGTTACCCGCCGTACCGTCTACGAACTGCGCAAGGCGCGCGAGCGTGGGCACATTCTTGAAGGGCAGGCGGTCGCGCTGTCCAACATCGATCCGGTCATTGCGGTGATCAAGGCTTCGCCAACCCCAGCCGAGGCCAAGGATGCGCTGATTTCCACTGCCTGGGAATCGAGCGCCGTTGAAGCCATGGTCGAGCGCGCAGGGGCTGATGCCTGTCGCCCGGAAGGCCTCGATCCGCAGTTTGGCCTGCGTGACGGCAAGTACTTTCTGTCGCCGGAGCAGGCGCAGGCGATTCTTGATCTGCGTCTGCACCGCCTGACCGGCCTCGAGCACGAGAAGCTGCTCAGCGAATACCAGGAAATCCTCACCCAGATCGGCGAGCTGATCCGCATCCTGACCAATCCGGTTCGCCTGATGGAAGTCATCCGCGAAGAACTGGAAGGCGTGAAGCGCGATTTCGGCGATGCACGGCGCACCGAGATTCTCGAGTCGCGTCTGGACCTGACGCTGGCGGACCTGATCACCGAAGAAGAGCGCGTCGTCACCATCTCTCATGGTGGTTATGCCAAGTCGCAACCGCTGGCCGCCTACCAGGCGCAGCGCCGTGGTGGTCGCGGCAAGGCTGCGACTGGTGTGAAGGAAGAGGATTACGTCGAGCATCTGCTGGTTGCCAACAGTCACACCACGCTGCTGCTGTTCTCCAGCAAGGGCAAAGTGTACTGGCTGAAGACCTACGAGATTCCCGAAGCATCTCGCACTTCGCGTGGCCGCCCGCTGGTCAACCTGCTACCGCTCGATGAGGGCGAGCGCATCACCGCTATGCTTCAGGTCGATCTGGAAGCTCTGCGCAAGCAGGCCGCCGAAGGTGAGGACGACCTGGACGAAGCAGAAGGCCTGGTCATTGAGCACGATGATGCGGACGACGTCGAAAGCGATGACGCCGACAGCGACGAGAAAGACGAGCCGACCGGCTCCTACATTTTCATGGCTACCGCCAATGGCACGGTCAAGAAGACGCCCTTGGTGCAGTTCAGCCGTCCGCGTACGTCCGGTCTGATCGCGCTCAAGCTGGAAGAAGGCGACACCCTCATCGCTGCGGCCGTTACCGATGGTGCCCAGGAAGTGATGATGTTCTCCGACGGCGGCAAGGTCATCCGTTTCAAGGAAAGCAAGGTTCGCATCATGGGCCGCAATGCCCGCGGTGTACGCGGTATGCGTCTGCCCGAAGGGCAGCGCATCATTTCCATGCTGATTCCGGAATCAGGTGCACAGATACTTACCGCATCTTTGCGTGGCTACGGCAAGCGCACCGCGATGGAAGAGTTTCCACGCCGCGGTCGCGGTGGTCAGGGCGTCATCGCCATGGTCACCAACGAGCGTAACGGTCCGTTGATCGGTGCCGTGCAGGTGCTCGAGGGCGAGGAGATCATGCTGATCTCCGATCAGGGCACGCTGGTCCGGACCCGCGTCGACGAGGTGTCATCGCTGGGGCGCAATACTCAGGGCGTCACCCTCATCAAACTGAGCAAGGGCGAGCATCTGGTTGGTCTGGAGCGCGTGCAGGAGCCATCCGAGGAAGACGTGCTGGAAGACATCGAAGCGTTGCTCGATGACGACGCCCTCGAGAAGGAAATGCCTGTACTCAGCACTGAGCCGAGCGAGGATGAACTGCTCGGCGGGGCTGGCGACGTATCTCCGGATGTGGTGCCGACAGACGACGAAGACTGATCGGCGAAAGCAATCCGCAATCAGGTGGTAGCGCGGCGGACGGTAGAGGTACCGGTCGCCGCGCCGCGGGATTCAATATCGAGCAAGAGCGAGAGAACAGCAGTGAGCAAACGCGCCTTTAACTTCTGTGCCGGTCCGGCTGCGCTTCCCGAAGCCGTCCTTCAGCGTGCCCAGGCGGAGCTTCTCGACTGGCATGGCAAGGGCCTGTCGGTCATGGAGATGAGTCACCGTAGCGACGAATACACCGCTATCGCCGAAAAGGCCGAACAGGATCTGCGCGACCTGCTGGCGATTCCGTCGAACTACAAGGTGCTGTTCCTGCAGGGGGGCGCCAGCCAGCAGTTTGCCGAGATTCCGCTGAACCTGCTGCCGGAAGATGGTGTTGCCGACTACATCGATACCGGCATCTGGTCGCGCAAGGCGATCGAAGAGGCGCGTCGTTTCGGTAACGTCAACGTGGCGGCCAGCGCCAAACCCCTCGATTATTTCGCCATTCCAGGACAGAACGACTGGCAGTTGAGCGAGCGCGCAGCGTACCTGCACTACGCGAGCAATGAGACCATTGGCGGCCTGCAGTTCGATTGGATTCCGGATCTCGGCGATACGCCGCTGGTCGTCGACATGTCCTCGGACATTCTGTCGCGGACCATCGACGTCTCGAAGTTCGGCCTGATCTACGCCGGAGCGCAGAAGAACATCGGGCCATCCGGGCTGGTGGTCGTCATCGTTCGTGAAGACCTGCTCGGCCATGCGCGTTCCGCTTGCCCGACCATGCTCGACTACAAGGTCGCGGCGGATAACGGCTCGATGTACAACACGCCGGCAACCTTTTCCTGGTATCTCTCGGGGCTGGTCTTCGAGTGGCTGAAGGAGCAGGGCGGCGTCGAGGCGATGGAGCAGCGCAACCGCGCCAAGAAGGACATGCTCTACGGTGCCATCGATGCCAGCGATTTCTACACCAACCCGATCGCTATCAATGCGCGTTCGTGGATGAACGTTCCGTTCCGTCTGGCCGATGAGCGTCTGGACAAGGTGTTCCTGGCCGGCGCCGACGCGCGTGGCTTGTTGAACCTCAAAGGGCATCGCTCCGTGGGTGGCATGCGCGCTTCTATCTACAACGCCGTAGGCCTGGATGCGGTCGAAGCGCTGGTGGCCTACATGGCCGAGTTCGAGAAGGAGCACGGCTGATGAGCGACGCCGATCAGTTGAAGGCCCTGCGGGTTCGAATCGACAGCCTCGACGAGCGCATTCTCGATCTGATCAGCGAGCGCGCCCGCTGTGCCCAGGAAGTCGCCCGGGTCAAGACCGCGGCGCTGGCCGAGGGCGAGTCCGCGGTGTTCTACCGTCCGGAGCGCGAAGCCTGGGTGCTCAAGCACATCATGGAGCTCAACCGCGGGCCGCTCGATAACGAGGAAATGGCGCGTCTGTTCCGCGAGATCATGTCGTCCTGCCTTGCCCTGGAACAGCCGCTCCGGGTTGCCTATCTCGGCCCAGAGGGTACCTTCTCCCAGGCTGCGGCGCTCAAGCATTTCGGCCATGCGGTCATCAGTACGCCAATGGCAGCCATTGATGAGGTGTTCCGCGAGGTTGTGGCGGGGGCTGTGAATTTCGGCGTAGTGCCGGTGGAGAACTCCACCGAAGGTGCAGTCAATCACACGCTGGACAGCTTCCTCGAGCACGACATCGTGATCTGCGGTGAAGTGGAGCTGCGTATCCACCACCATTTGTTGGTGGGCGAGACGACCAAGACCGATCGGATCACGCGCATCTACTCCCACGCGCAATCGCTGGCGCAGTGCCGCAAGTGGCTTGATGCCCACTACCCGAATGTCGAGCGCGTAGCGGTTTCCAGCAATGCGGATGCGGCCAAGCGGGTCAAGAGCGAGTGGAATTCGGCGGCCATCGCCGGCGACATGGCTGCCCAGCTCTACGGTCTGACCAAGCTGGCCGAGAAGATTGAGGACCGCCCGGACAACTCCACGCGATTCCTGATTATCGGTAGCCAGGAAGTGCCGCCGACCGGCGATGACAAGACCTCGATCATCGTCTCGATGCGCAACAAGCCAGGCGCCTTGCACGAGCTGCTGGTGCCGTTCCATGCCAACGGCATCGACCTTACTCGAATCGAAACGCGGCCGTCGCGCAGCGGCAAGTGGACCTACGTGTTCTTCATCGATTTCCTGGGTCACCACCAGGATCCGCTGATCAAGGATGCGCTGGAGAAGCTCGGGCAGGAAGCTGTGGCTCTTAAGGTGTTGGGTTCCTACCCCAAAGCGGTTCTTTAATTGCGGCTTCAGGTCGCGGCAGTGGGGCAGGCGACCGGCTTGTACCTGCCGCCTGAAGCCTGCAGCCTGAGGTTTTGTTATGAGTTGTGATTTCCTCGCCCTGGCGCAGCCAGGGGTGCAGAAGCTGTCGCCGTACGTACCGGGCAAGCCGGTTGAAGAACTGGCGCGCGAGCTGAGTTTGGACCCCGCAGGAATCGTCAAGCTGGCCAGTAACGAGAACCCGCTGGGGCCAAGCCCGAAAGTGCTTGATGCGATCAGGGCTGAGCTTTCGGAGTTGACCCGCTACCCGGACGGCAACGGCTTCGCGCTCAAGCAGCGACTTGCCGAGCGCTATTCGGTCGGAATCAATCAAGTCACCCTGGGCAATGGTTCCAACGACATTCTTGAGCTGGTTGCGCGCGCCTATCTGGCTCCGGGCCTCAACGCCGTGTTCAGCGAGCATGCCTTCGCTGTCTATCCGATCGCGACGCAGGCGGTCGGGGCCGAGGGACGGGCCGTACCGGCCAGGAACTGGGGTCACGACCTCGACGCAATGGCGGCGGCCATCGACGAGAATACCCGCGTGGTTTTCGTCGCCAACCCCAACAATCCCACCGGAACCTGGTTCGATGCTGCTGCGCTGGGTGGATTTCTAGCGCGCGTACCGGAGCGTGTCCTGGTGGTGCTGGACGAGGCCTACATCGAATATGCCGAAGGGCAGGAGTTGCCGGATGGCCTGGCGTTTCTGGCCGACTATCCGAACCTGCTGGTTTCGCGCACCTTCTCCAAGGCTTATGGGCTTGCTGCGCTGCGGGTCGGCTACGCGATCAGTTCGCCGGTGATCGCCGATGTGCTGAATCGCGTCAGGCAGCCATTCAACGTGAACAGTCTGGCGCTGACGGCGGCTTGCGCAGCGCTGGGTGACGTCGATTACCTGCTTGCCAGCCGCAAGGCGAATGATGCCGGGATGCTTCAGCTGGAAACGGGTTTCCGTCAGCTGGGACTGGAGTGGATCCCTTCGCGGGGCAATTTCATCGCGGTGGACTTCGCCCGTGACGCTGCGCCGATCAATCAGGCGCTGTTGCGCGAAGGGGTGATTGTGCGTCCTGTGGCCGGATACGGTATGCCAACATTCCTGCGTATCTCAATTGGTACCGAGCAGGAAAATGCACGCTTTCTCGATGTGCTGCACCAGGTACTCGCACAGTGAATCACGCTCGTCACGCGCAACAGCCTTCGCCGATTGTGAATCGCCTGGTTGTGATCGGTCTTGGCCTGATTGGCGGCTCGTTCGCCAAGGGCTTGCGTGAGGCTGGCCTTTGTCGCGAGGTGGTCGGCTTCGATCTGGATGCGCGCTCGCGTGAGCTGGCGGTCGAACTGGGCGTGGTGGATCGCTGCGCCGCGACGCTTGCAGAGGCTTGTCATGGGGCTGAGGTGATTCAGCTTGCGACGCCTATTCTTGCGCTGGAGCGGCTGCTTGGTGAACTGGCGAAGCTCGAACTGGGCGACGCAGTGATCACTGACGTCGGCAGCGCCAAGGGCAATGTCGTGCGCTGTGCGCGTAAAGTGTTCGGCAACATGCCACCAAGGTTCGTGCCTGGCCACCCCATCGCCGGCTCTGAACTCAGTGGCGTGACGGCGGCGAACAGCACGCTGTTTCGACGGCACAAGGTGATCCTGACGCCGCTGGATAATACCGATCCGCAAGCGCTCACGCTGGTGAGCAAGCTCTGGTCGGCGCTGGGTGCGGATGTCGAGCATATGGAGGTGACGCATCACGATGAGGTGCTGGCTGCCACTAGTCATTTACCGCATCTGCTGGCCTTTGGGCTGGTTGATTCGCTCGCCAAGCGCCATGAGAATCTCGAGATATTCCGCTACGCGGCAGGTGGTTTTCGCGATTTCACCCGTATCGCCGGTAGCGATCCGGTGATGTGGCACGACATCTTTCTCGCCAACCGCGAGGCAGTGCTGCATACCCTGGACGATTTTCGTGCCGACCTCGACGCGCTGCGCGCCGCGGTCGATGAAGGAGACGGGCACAAGCTGTTGGGCGTTTTCACTCGCGCCAAGGCTGCCCGGGAACATTTCAGCAAAATACTTGCTCGCCGAGCCTATGTGGACGTTATGCATTCCAATGACCTCGTTTTCCTCGCCAACCCTGGCGGCAGCCTGACCGGCCATCTGCGTGTGCCAGGCGACAAATCCATTTCTCATCGCTCGATCATGCTCGGCTCCCTTGCCGAGGGCGTGACGGAAGTCGAAGGCTTCCTGGAAGGCGAAGATGCTCTGGCGACCATTCAGGCGTTCCGGGACATGGGCGTCGTCATCGAGGGTCCGCATCAGGGGCGCGTGACGGTCCATGGTGTCGGTCTGCACGGCCTCAAGGCCCCGCCCGGGCCGATCTACCTGGGCAACTCGGGAACCTCCATGCGGCTGCTGTCCGGTTTGCTCGCGGCGCAGCCGTTCGATACGACGTTGACGGGTGATGCGTCCCTGTCCAAACGGCCGATGAACCGCGTCGCCAAGCCGCTGCGCGAGATGGGAGCCGTTATCGAGACGGCACCGGAAGGGCGTCCGCCGCTGACCATTCGCGGCGGCCAGCGTCTGTCCGGCATGCATTACGAAATGCCGATGGCCAGCGCGCAGGTCAAGTCCTGCCTGTTACTGGCCGGCCTGTATGCAGCTGATCAGACCTCGGTAACCGAACCGGCTCCGACGCGTGATCACACCGAGCGGATGCTTCGCGGTTTCGGCTATCCGGTGACCGTCAAGGGCAGTACTGCGGTTGTCGAGCCAGGGCACAAGCTGCGTGGTACTCATATTGAAGTGCCTGCCGATATTTCTTCAGCGGCATTTTTCATGGTGGCGGCGAGCATTGCGCAGGGTTCGGAGATCGTGCTCGAGCATGTCGGCGTGAATCCGACCCGTACCGGCGTGATCGATATTCTGAAATTGATGGGCGGCGACATCTCTCTGGAGAACCCGCGCGAGGTGGGCGGCGAGCCGGTGGCGGATATTCGCGTGCGTGGCGCTCAGCTCAAGGGTATCGACATTCCCGAGGACCTGGTTCCGCTGGCGATCGACGAGTTCCCGGTGCTCTTCGTGGCTGCGGCCTGCGCGGAAGGTCGTACCACGTTGCGCGGTGCCGAAGAGCTGCGGGTCAAGGAGTCTGACCGCATCCAGGTCATGGCGGACGGGCTGCAGACACTGGGGGTCAAGGCTGAACCGACCCCGGACGGAATTGTCATCGAAGGTGGTGCGATCGGTTCCGGTGAAGTCTGGGCGCATGGCGATCACCGTATCGCGATGTCCTTCAGTGTGGCTGCGCTGCGAGCCAATGGCCCGATTCGAATCCATGACTGCGCCAACGTGGCGACGTCGTTCCCCAACTTCCTCTCCTTGGCGCAGCGCGCCGGCATGCAGGTACATTCGGAGGGTGATTCATGATCAGGCCCGTTCCGGTCATCACCATCGATGGGCCGAGTGGCTCGGGGAAGGGCACAGTTGCAGCCTTGCTTGCGGGCAAGCTTGGCTGGAATTTCCTCGACTCCGGTGCCTTGTATCGCCTGCTGGCATTCGCAGCGCGCAATCACGGCGTCGATCTGACCAACGAAGAAGCGCTGAAGGTGCTCGCCGAGCACCTCGATGTCCAGTTTGGTGCCGCACGCGATGGGCACGGCATGATCATCATTCTGGAGGGGGAGGAGGTCACCGAGTCGATCCGTAACGAGCAGGTTGGCGCCGGCGCATCCCAGGTCGCAGCGTTACCGGTGGTTCGCACCGCCTTGCTGCAGCGACAGAAGGCCTTTCGCGAGGCGCCGGGACTGGTCGCGGACGGGCGTGACATGGGTACTGTGGTATTTCCCGACGCGCCGTTGAAGATATTCCTCACCGCGAGTGCGGAAGAGCGTGCTCGCAGACGTTACTTGCAGTTGAAGGCACGAGGCGATGATGTTAATCTCGCGAGTCTTCTTGAGGAGATTCGGGAGCGCGATGAGCGCGATACCCAACGTGCGGTGGCCCCGCTGAAGCCGGCAGATGATGCCGTTCAACTGGATTCCACTACACTCTCCATTGATGAGGTGTTGCAAAAGATTCTGAGCGAAGTCGCCGACCGCGATTTGGCTGGATGATCGGAACGCCGAAAGGCGGCCAAACGGATCTTGAGTAGGCACAGCCAGCAGGCTGCGCATCTCGGGGCCGTTAACAAGGAGGCATGTGGGAGACCAGATCCAGTCCCACAGGCCTTTTTTTATATGAATGAACCCACATTGTCTGGAATGTGGAGATTGGGCGGATTCTCGCCTGAAAACAGCAGGAATCAACATGAGCGAAAGCTTCGCAGAACTATTTGAAGAAAGCCTTAAATCCCTCGACATGCAGCCGGGTGCCATCATCACCGGCATCGTGGTCGACATCGACGGTGACTGGGTCACCGTGCATGCCGGCCTCAAGTCCGAGGGCGTCATCCCGGTCGAGCAGTTCTACAACGAGCAGGGCGAGCTGACCATCAAGGTGGGTGACGAGGTCCACGTTGCTCTGGACGCGGTTGAAGATGGCTTTGGCGAAACCAAGCTGTCCCGTGAAAAAGCCAAGCGCGCGGAATCCTGGATTGTTCTGGAAGCGGCTTTCGCTGCAGAAGAAGTGGTCAAGGGCGTCATCAACGGCAAAGTCAAAGGTGGCTTCACCGTCGACGTCAACGGCATTCGTGCGTTCCTGCCGGGTTCCCTGGTCGATGTCCGCCCTGTGCGCGACACCACCCACCTGGAAGGCAAAGAGCTCGAGTTCAAGGTCATCAAGCTGGACCAGAAGCGCAACAACGTTGTCGTTTCCCGCCGCAGCGTACTGGAAGCCGAGAACAGCGCCGAGCGCGAAGCTCTGCTCGAGTCTCTGCAGGAAGGTCAGCAGGTCAAAGGTATCGTCAAGAACCTCACCGACTACGGTGCGTTCGTTGACCTGGGCGGCGTCGATGGTCTGCTGCACATCACCGACATGGCCTGGAAGCGTATCAAGCATCCGTCGGAGATCGTCAACGTTGGCGACGAGATCGATGTCAAGGTTCTGAAGTTCGACCGCGAGCGCAACCGTGTATCGCTGGGCCTGAAGCAACTGGGCGAAGACCCATGGGTTGCCATCAAGGCGCGTTACCCGGAAGGCACCCGTGTTCAGGCTCGCGTCACCAACCTGACCGACTACGGCTGCTTCGCCGAGCTGGAAGAGGGTGTCGAAGGCCTGGTACACGTTTCCGAAATGGACTGGACCAACAAGAACATCCACCCGTCGAAGGTCGTACAGGTCGGCGACGAAGTGGAAGTCATGGTTCTGGACATCGACGAAGAGCGTCGTCGTATCTCCCTGGGTATCAAGCAGTGCAAGTCCAACCCATGGGAAGACTTCTCTGGCCAGTTCAACAAGGGCGACCGCATCTCCGGCACCATCAAGTCGATCACCGATTTCGGTATCTTCATTGGTCTGGACGGCGGCATCGACGGCCTGGTTCACCTGTCCGACATCTCTTGGAACGAGCCGGGTGAAGAAGCCGTTCGCCGCTTCAAGAAGGGCGACGAGCTGGATACCGTCATCCTGTCGGTCGATCCGGAGCGTGAGCGTATCTCCCTGGGCATCAAGCAGCTGGAAGACGATCCGTTCTCCAACTACGCCGCCGTCAATGACAAAGGCAGCATCGTTCGCGGTACCGTGAAAGAAGTTGACGCCAAAGGCGCCATCATCGATCTGGGCAACGATATCGAAGCCACTCTGAAAGCTTCCGAAATCAGCCGCGACCGCGTTGAAGATGCGCGCAACGTGCTGAAGGAAGGCGACGAAGTTGAAGCCAAGATCATCAGCATCGACCGCAAGTCCCGCGTGATCAGCCTGTCCATCAAGTCCAAAGACGTCGAAGACGAAAAGGATGCGATGAAAGAGCTGCGCACCAAGCAGGACGTAGAAAGCACTGGCCCGACCACCATTGGTGATCTGATCCGTGCTCAGATGGAAAACCAGAACTAAGTTCGGGTTCTTCATGAAAAAGGGCGACCTCGGTCGCCCTTTTTTGTGCCCGCGATTCCGGCGTGGTGAAGCGGCCCGCCTCTTGAGGGCTGCTAGCCTCTGGCTTTCTCCATGGCGAGCGCTTGGTTGACCGCGAGCCAGCCGTCTACCGCTTGTTCACCCACATCATCGAAAGCCCTTTGAAGCAGCCGGACCTGTTCTCTGCGCAAGGCCTGCTCCAGCTTCGCCCCCTCTGCGGTAAAGCGCAGCATGCGCTTTCGCTTGTCATCCTCTGCAGTCAGGCTCTCCACCAGGTGCATTTCGATCAACTGGCGTAGCGGTGTATTCAGTGCCTGCTTGGAGACACCGAGATAGCTCAGCAACTCCTTAACGCTCAGGTCCGGGTAGCTGGCGATAAAAAAAAGAATGCGGTGGTGCACACGGGACAGGCCGCGGCGGGCGAGCATTTCGTCAGGCTTGGCCGTGAAGGCCTGATAGCCGAGAAAGAAACTCTCCATGATCTGGCGCTGCACTGCGCTTTTTTTTAGGTCAGGCATATTGACGTATTTATCGTGAGAGGCGTAATTTCGGTCAAGAAGTTTGACTTATTTTGCAGCGCCTCGCATCTGGTATGGAAATGGCCTTCTCCGAACGTATTACTCGCCTTAAAAGCTCTCTCATTCGTGAAATCCTCGCTGCAGCCCAGCGCCCGGAAGTGATGTCCTTCGCTGGCGGGTTGCCGGCTGAGGCGATGCTGCCGATCGTTGATTGGGCAGAACTGCCCGCAAGCATGGGGCAGTATGGGATGAGCGAAGGCGAGCCCGCTCTCCGTGAACTTATTGCCGCCCAGGCGCGGGCGCTTGGCGTGCCTTGCGAAGCCAGTCAGGTGTTGATCGTCAGTGGCTCGCAGCAGACGCTGGATCTCGCGTCGAAGCTGTTTATCGACTCGGGGACAAAGGTACTGGTCGAGGCGCCAACCTATCTCGCTGCTCTGCAGTCCTTTCAATTGTTCGGAGCTGAATGTCTGGCAGTTCCCCAGCAGGCCGATGGTCCGGATTTGGCTGCCCTACGCGCAACGCTGGAGCAGCACGAGCCTGCTTTCGCCTATCTGATTCCTACGTTCCAAAATCCATCCGCCGTTCGCTACAGCGAAGCCAAGCGTGATGCTGTCGCAGCATTGCTGGATGAGTTTGGCGTGACGCTGCTCGAGGACGAGCCATATCGTGAGCTGGTATTCGATCAGGGCAGTGCCAAGCCGATCGTCTCGCGTCTGAAACGTGCTAGCTGGATCTACACCGGTACGGTTTCCAAGACGCTGCTGCCTGGCTTGCGGGTGGGGTATCTGATCGCCTCGCCGGATCTGTTCCCTTATTTGCTACGACTGAAGCAGTCGGCTGATCTACATACCAACCGCATTGGGCAGTGGCAGGCGCTGCAGTGGCTGGGTAGCGAGCGGTATCAGGCGCATCTGGCGGAGCTTCGCGATTTCTATCGCGTTCGTCGTGATGCCATGCAGGCTGCGCTCAGCGAGCACTTCGGTGATCTCGCGACCTGGCAGCTGCCGCAGGGAGGGCTGTTCTTCTGGCTGACGCTGAAGCAGCCGCTGGATACGCGAACCCTGCTTGATCGAGCGCTCGCCAATGATGTGGTGTTCATGCCTGGGGAGCCCTTTTTCGTGGACCCGGACGCTAATCCCGGTTATCTGCGGCTGAACTTCAGCCATGTGGCTGCTGAGAGAATGGAAGAAGGGGTGCGTCGTCTGGCGCAGGTCATCCGCGAAGGTAAAGCGCTGGAAGCCGCCTGAGATATCGCTGACCTGCGTTGTGGGTCGATGGGAGGGAGCATGTTGAAAGTCTATGGTGATTACCGGTCGGGTAATTGCTACAAGGTCAAGCTGATGCTGCACCTGCTGGACCAATCGTACGAATGGATTCCGATCAATATCCTTCGTGGTGAGTCCCGCTCCGAGGAGTTTCTCAAGAAGAATCCGAATGGCAAGATTCCGGTTCTTGAGTTGGAGGATGGCGCCTGCCTGTGGGAGTCCAACGCCATCCTCAACTATCTGGCCGACGGCAGCGAGTTTCTGCCAGCGGACCCGCGGCTGCGTACCCAGGTGCTGCAGTGGCAGTTCTTCGAGCAGTACAGCCATGAGCCGTTCCTGGCTGTCGCCCGCTATATCAAGGTGTATCTCGGCATGCCCGAGGATCGCCGTGAGGAGTACGAGGCCAAGCAGCTCGATGGCTACCATGCGTTGAACGTTATGGAGCAGCAGTTGCTACGCACGCCCTACCTGGTGGGTGAGCATTACTCGATTGCCGACGTTGCGCTGTATGCTTACACGCATGTGGCTGAAGAGGGAGGGTTCAGCCTCGAAGGCTATCCCGCAATTCGCCGATGGCTGCAGCGTGTCGCCAGTCATCCGCGGCATGTAGGCATGCACGATTGAACGAAAAACAGGGCCGCAAGGCCCTGTTTTACTGTGGGCTCGGTGCTATTTCACCAAGCCGAGAAACTCGCTACGGGTCGCGGCGTTATCGCGGAACTGACCCAGCATCACCGATGTAACCATTGACGAGTTCTGCTTCTCCACGCCGCGCATCATCATGCACATGTGCTGGGCTTCGATGACCACTGCAACGCCAGATGCGCCGGTAACCTGCTGCATCGCCTCGGCGATTTCACGGGTCAGGTTTTCCTGAATCTGCAGGCGGCGCGCATACATATCCACAATGCGAGCGACCTTCGACAGGCCGAGTACCTTGCCATTGGGAAGATACGCAACGTGTGCCTTGCCGATGAAAGGCAGCATGTGATGCTCGCACAGCGAGTACAGCTCGATATTCTTGACCAGCACCATCTCGCTGTTATCTGACGTGAACAGCGCGCCGTTGGTGACTTCCTCGAGGGTTTGCTGATAGCCCTTGCACAGGTACTGCATGGCTTTGGCGGCGCGCTTGGGCGTGTCGAGCAGACCTTCGCGGCTAACGTCCTCGCCGAGTTGGCCGAGGATCGCGGTGTAGTGTTGTTCCAGGGACATTGAGCTACCTGTCAGGCTTCATGGGGTCGCGAACGCGAAGGGTAGGGGGCCGCCGCTCGGCTGGCAAGTATGGCGAGCGAGACGCTGGCCTCGGCTCATTCGTCCCGGCCTTCAAGCATGGTGCGTTTGAGCATCACGTAAATGGCGCCGGTGCCGCCATGACGTGGCAGGCAGGAGGTGAAGCCGAGCACTTGCGGATGCTGCCGCAACCAGGTGTTGACGTGGCTCTTGATCAGTGGCCGCTTGCCGTCGAGTCTTGCCGCCTTGCCATGGGTCACGCGGACGCAGCGCACTTCGAGCCGCGTCGCTTCGGCGATGAAGTCCCATAACAGCTCCCGGGCTTTCTCGACGCTCATGCCATGCAGGTCGAGACTTCCCTCAAATGGGATCTGGCCGGCTTTGAGCTTGCGGACCTGACTGTCCTGAACCCCGTCGCGGGCCCAATAAAGCTCGTCCTCGGCACCTACGTCGATGACGAACTGATCCGATAATCCGTCGACGCGCGTGGTTTCGTTGCTGACGGTGGCGTTGCTGCGGCGAGTCGCGATCTGTTCGCGATTGCTGCGCACTTTGCCGGTTTCGGCGCGGTCGTGCTTGATCGGCTTGACACCGCGCACAGCCGATTGGAAGAGAGAGAATTCGTCGTCTTGCATGGGGCCTCCAAACAGGATGGCAGTTTACCCCAGCCACAGCGCCTGGCGGACGAGCTTCCATCCAGACGTACTTTTGCTTGCATCATGCAGAGAGTGTCTGGAAAGGCTGCCAGCTCGTTCGGCGTTCGGATAGTGGGTCTTCAGCGCGCCAGCGCCGCAGCGTCTTGCACGCAAACGGCAAAGTTGTCGGCAAGAATGGTCATCTCGATGCGGTGCACCTGTTCGGCATCGATGCTGCCTTCGCCCATCGGCAGATTGCGTGTGGCACAGGCGCTGTCCACCAGTGTGCAGCGATAGCCGTAATCCTTGGCGGCGCGAACCGTTGTGCTGATGCTGGAGTGGGTCATGAAGCCGCAAACGATCAAATCCAGGCGACCCAGTTTCTGCAGTAGTTCGTGGAGCTCGGTGCCGGAGAAAGCGTTCGGCAGGCGTTTGGCAACCACTGCCTCACCGGGCAGTGGTGCAGCCTCCGGCATGATCTGTCCACGAAAGCCCTGCGGATCGAAAAGACCACCGCTGATACCCAGGTGATGCACGTGCACGATCGGCGCGCCAGCTTCGCGCGCAGCTGCCAGTAGACGGGTAATTTCCGGAAGTGCCCGATCCAGGGCAGGCAGGGCAAGAACACCACTGCGGTACTCTTCCTGCACATCGATGACCAGCAAGGTGGCGTTCGTCAGCGTCGCCGGGTTATAGCTGCGGCCACTGAGCTGAAGCATGGTCTGTGGCTTGGTCATTTTCGGCTCCTTGTGCTGTGAGGGGGCTGATTGTGGCGCCAGAATGCGCCGATGTGAACCGTCCGGCTCATGTTTCGCTGGTCGTTGTGCTGACTGCTCGGTCGAACTGCATGGCCATACGATATGTCGGATGGATCGACCCCGCCCGCGGAGCGGAAGGGTACTGCCGGCTAGACGTCTGGTGTTGAAACGAATTGGGTATTTACATCCCGAGTGCCGCGCCGCGGGGCTTGCTCCGCATGCTGCTTGCAGGCATGGCTCGGATTTTCGCAGGCCTGCTACACTCGCGCCCTTTTTACAGGAGACGCCCTTGTGACCGCTTCGCTCTCCCGCTTGCGTACGCTGCGTGACCATATCCGCTGGGCCGTCAGCCGGTTCCAGGCAGAGCAGTTGTTCTTCGGCCATGGCACCGACAATGCCTGGGATGACGCGCGCCAGTTGGTGCTGGGTGCGCTGCACCTGCCATGGGAAATGGCTGACAGCTATCTGGATTGCCGCCTCGAGCTCGACGAGTGCGAGCATTTGCAGGAACTGCTGCGTCGCCGTATTGAAGAACGTGTGCCGACCGCTTATCTCCTCGGGCAAGCCTGGTTCTGCGGCTTGCCCTTCATCGTCGACGAGCGCGTGCTGATCCCACGTTCGCCGATTGGAGAGCTGATCGAGCACCGCTTCGAACCCTGGCTGCCTGGCACGCCCAAGCGGATTCTCGATCTGTGCGCGGGGTCGGGCTGCATCGGCATCGCATGCGCTTACGAGTTTCTCAAGGCCGAGGTGGTGCTCGCTGACCTGTCGTTCGATGCGATCGAGGTCGCCAACCAAAACATCGAGCATCACGGACTCGAAGAGCGGGTTTATACCGTGCAGAGCGATGGCTTTGACGGGCTGCCAAATCAACGTTTCGATCTGATCGTTTCCAATCCTCCATATGTCGATGCCGAAGATTTCGACGACATGCCGGCTGAGTTTCATCACGAGCCGGCTCTTGGCCTAGCATGCGGTGAAGACGGACTGGATCTGGTGCGGCGTATGCTCGCCGAGGCCGCGGATCACCTCACTGACGATGGCATCCTGATCGTCGAAGTGGGAAATAGTCAGGTTCATGTCCAGGCCCTTTATCCCGAAGTGGATTTCACCTGGCTGGAGTTCTCGCGCGGGGGGCATGGTGTCTTCCTGCTTGCGGCGCAGCAGTGCCGTAAGCATCAGGCCCTGTTCCGTGCACGCGTCGCGGGAAGCTGACTCAGCTCCGTGCCCTTTAACGACCGAGCTGTCGCGCTCAGGTGTTTGCGCTGTTCCTGTGGGCACGGGCAACCTTGGGATTTTCCCGTCGACTGCTGAGCATTTGAGCCGCTGAGTGGTCTGTAGCATGTGGCGTCTGATCGGAAGGCGAGGAGCGCGATATCCTCGCTATCGTTGACCGATCATCGTCGTGCTCGCGCTGCACGTCATTGAACCCTGCATTCAAGCGGACGGACCATGCCAGGCATTACGGTAGAACCCATCACATTCGCGTTGTTCGGTGCCCTGGGCGACCTAGCGTTGCGCAAGCTGTTTCCCGCGCTGTATCAGTTGGATCGCGCCGGCCTGCTGCATGCCGATACCCAGATACTGGCGCTATCGCGGGAGAGCGGCGAGCCGGCCACGCACAAGGCGCGAATCGAGCAAGCATTGCGTACGCGGGTTCCCAAGGCCGAGTTCGATGAGCAGGCCCTCAGTCGCTTCAGCGCCCGGCTTCACTATCTGGCGATGGATTTTCGTCGATCCGAGGATTACCTGGCGCTGCGTGACTGCGTGCCGGCCGAGCAGCCTCTGATCGCCTATTTCGCGACACCCGCGGCGGTCTACGGTGATATCTGCAGGTTCCTGGCTACGGCAGGGCTCGCCGAGCAGGCGCGCGTCGTTCTGGAAAAGCCCATCGGTCATGACTTAGCTTCTTCGCGTGTCATCAACGATGCGGTCGCCGAGCACTTTCCCGAGAGCCGCATCTATCGCATCGACCACTATCTCGGCAAGGAAACGGTACAGAACCTCATCGCGCTACGCTTCGCCAACAGCCTGTTCGAGACGCAGTGGGACCAGCACCATATCTCCCATGTAGAAATCACCGTGGCCGAAACGGTCGGCATCGAAGGACGCTGGGGTTATTTCGACCAGGCTGGACAACTGCGCGACATGGTTCAGAACCATTTGCTGCAACTGCTCTGCCTGATCGCCATGGACCCGCCGAGCAACCTGACTGCGGACAGCATCCGTGATGAAAAGGTAAAGGTCCTCAAGGCGCTGGCACCGATCACTGCCGAATCCCTTCATCAGCGGGTGGTGCGGGGCCAATACGCGGCCGGCAACGTTGCTGGTGTATCGGTGCCTGGCTACCTGGATGAGGAGAACTCGAACGCCGAAAGCAGTACGGAAACCTTCGTCGCGTTGCGTGCCGATATCTGCAACTGGCGCTGGTCGGGCGTGCCGTTCTATCTGCGAACCGGCAAACGCATGGCGCAGAAGCTTTCGCAGATCGTGATTCATTTCAAGGAGCCACCCTTCTACATCTTCGCGCCCGAGCAGCGAGCGCTGATCAGCAATCGCCTGATCATTCGACTGCAGCCTGACGAGGGCATCTCGCTGCAGGTGATGACCAAGGAGCAGGGGTTGGACAAGGGCATGCATCTGCGCAGCGGTCCCTTGCAGCTGAATTTCTCCGAAACCTACAAGAGCACACGCATTCCAGACGCCTATGAGCGACTCCTGCTCGAGGTCATGCAGGGCAACCAGAACCTGTTCGTGCGCAGGGATGAAATCGAGTACGCATGGCAATGGTGCGATCAGCTGATCGAGGGCTGGAATCGTCTCGGCGCAGAGCTCAAGCTTTATCCCGCTGGCTCCTGGGGGCCAGTCGCTTCGATTGCACTGATCACACGCGATGGGAGGGCGTGGTATGGCGATCTCTGAACTGGATCTTCCTACCGGTGTGGTGGCGCATAGTTCGGCCAATCCGCAGCGGCAAGCTGAACTGATGGCTGACAATGTGGCCAAGGCGCTGGCCTACGCGGTGCAGACACATGGCGTTGCCAGTCTCGTCGTATCCGGTGGGCGCAGTCCGATCGCATTCTTCGAAGCCCTGTCGATACGAGAATTGAACTGGTCGAAGGTGCAGATCAGCCTGGCTGACGAACGCTGGGTACCTGCGACCAATCCGGCCAGCAACGAAGGCTTGGTGCGGCGCCATTTGCTGCAGAACGCGGCACGTGAGGCGTGGCTGATCGGGCTGTACCACCCGGCCGAATCCGTCGAGCAGGCCGCATCACTCGCTGACCACGCCCTGGTGCAGCTGCAGCGGCCTATCGACGTGCTGATACTGGGAATGGGAGATGACGGTCATACGGCCTCGTTGTTCCCCGGCAACCCAAAGCTGGCGCATGCGTTGCGCGATGACTGCCTGGAGCGGTGCCTGCCGATGCAGGCGCCGGTCGATCCGCAGGCACGTCTGACAATGACCTATCCGCTGCTCGCTGGTGCTCGGATGCAGTGCCTGGCTATCCAGGGTGCTGACAAGCTCGAAACCCTGCGCGCGGCGCTGAATGTCGATCCGCTGCAGATGCCGATTCGCGCATTCCTGCATTCCCCGCTCGAAATCTATTGGTGCCCGTGAGGCCCGAGGACTTCCGCATGACCATGGACCAGAAGAACGCTCTGATTGAACGAATCTGTGTAGAGTCGAGGATTCTGCCGGTCATCACCATCGGTAGCGAAGAGCAGATCCTGCCTCTTGCTGATGCATTGGCTGCTGGCGGCCTTCGTACACTGGAGATCACCCTGCGATCCAGTCATGGCCTGACAGCCATTCGACGGCTACGTGAAGAGCGTCCTGATCTTTGCATCGGCGCTGGTACCGTTCTGGACCGACGCATGATGGATGAAGTGGAGGCGGCAGGGGCGCAGTTCATCGTCACACCCGGTTCCACGCGGGAAATCCTGGAAGCGGGGGTGAGCTGCTCGGTGCCACTGCTGCCAGGCACCAGTAGCGCATCGGATGTCATGGAGGGCTACGCGCTGGGTTATCGCCGCTTCAAGCTCTTCCCGGCAGAGATCTGTGGCGGCATCGCTGCGCTGAAGGCGCTCGGCGGCCCCTTTGCCGACGTGCGTTTCTGCCCGACCGGCGGCGTAAACGCAGCAAATGCCGCGCAATATCTGGCCCTGGCGAACGTGATGTGCGTCGGTGGTACCTGGATGATCGATGGTGCGAGCCTCAGTTCGGGTGACTGGGCCGGTATTCAGCGACGTACTGTTCAGGCGCTGGCCGCACTGGGGTGATCTCGTCAGCGCAGGTCAGGATCACTGCTACGCTGTGGTTGGTGCGTAGGCGCAGCGATGCGCGTATGATTCGCGCCCTTTCAATCGGATTGCCACACCGGGAGGTGCCCAGATGACCGAGCACGAAGAAACAAGCACTCACGTTACTCACGGCGAAAAGCTGCAGAAAGTCCTGGCCCGTCTGGGCATGGCTTCGCGCCGCGATGTCGAAAAATGGATTTCCGAAGGCCGTGTCAAGGTCAATGGCGCGGTTGCGAGCCTGGGCCAGCGCGTCGACTCTCATGATGCGATTGCAGTCGACGGTCGCCTGCTCAAGCGGGAAGAAGTCAGCGAAGTAGTCCGCCGCGTACTGATCTACAACAAGCCGGACGGCGAGATCTGCACACGCAACGATCCGGAAGGGCGCCCAACGGTATTTGATCGTCTGCCGCGCCCGAAGGAGGGGAGGTGGATCAATATCGGTCGCCTCGACATCAACACCACCGGCCTGCTGCTGTTCACCACCGACGGCGAACTGGCCAACCGCCTCATGCATCCATCCTATGAAATGGACCGCGAGTACGCGGTGCGGGTGCGTGGGGAAGTCGACGACGAGATGATCGAAAGGCTGAAGACCGGCGTGATGCTCGAAGACGGTCCGGCACGCTTCACCGACATCCAGGAGGCGCCCGGCGGTGAAGGCTTCAACCATTGGTATCACTGCGTGGTGATGGAAGGCCGTAACCGCGAGGTTCGCCGTCTCTGGGAATCGCAGGGACTGGTCGTGAGTCGATTGAAGCGTGTGCGTTTCGGGCCGGTCTTCATGACCTCCGATCTGCCGATGGGACGCTGGCGTGAAATGTCGCAAACCGAGGTGGACATTCTCAGCCAGGAAGTCGGGCTAAAGCCGGTTGCACTGCCGAGCATGAAAGCCAAGGCCAAGGAAAAGATCGACCGCATGCAGCGTAAGGTGGCGAAGCCGCTGAGCCGCGGTGAGCGGCGACCTCGGGTGTTGCGTTCGTCAAGCGAGGCCGATGTGCCTGTGTCGGACAAGCCGCGGGCACCGAGGGGTAGCGAAGGCGGGCGCAAGCCGCGTGTCAGCGACGGGCGTAGTGAGAAGCCTCGCGGAACGCCGGTCGCTGAGCGTCCGGGCGAGACGCGTAAAGGTGGTAAGCGTAGTGACGGGGCAGGGCGTCCGTCGGGGCCAGGTAAAAGGCCGGCAGGAGATGGTCAGCGTCCAGGCTTCGGGCGTAGCAAACGCACCTGATAGTTGTATCCAGCGCTGCGCAATGGGCGAAGCCGTTGCGCAGCGTTTTTGTTTTGGAAGCTTTGGTTATTGCGCGTCCAGCGCCTGACCATTCACCCCGATGCTGTCCGGGCCCATCAGGTACAGATAAACAGGCATGATTTCCTCTGGGAGTGGGTTCACCAGCGGGTTCTCGCCGGGATAAGCCTTCGCGCGCATGTCGGTACGAGTGGCCCCCGGATTGACGCTGTTGGCGCGGACCGCAGCGGTGTCATCCAGTTCATCCGCCAGCACCTGCATTAGCCCTTCGGTGGCAAACTTCGATACAGCGTAGGCGCCCCAATATGCACGCCCCTTGCGGCCGACACTGCTCGACGTGAAGATCACCGAAGCGTCCTTGGCTAGCTTCAGCAGCGGCAGCAGTGTGTTCGTCAACATGAACATTGCGTTCACATTCACCTGCATCACGCGCATGAAATTGTCGCCGGACAACTGCTCGAGCGGCGTCCGCGGACCAACGATCGCCGCGTTATGCAAAAGGCCGTCGAGATGACCGAACTCGCGCTCGATCATGGCGGCCAGTTCGTCGTACTGGTGCGGCAGCGCGGTTTCCAGATTGAACGGAATAACGGCAGGACGAGGATGGCCCGCGGCTTCGATGTCATCGTAAACCCGGTTCAGGTTGTCTTCATTCTTGCCAAGCAGCAGTACGGTTGCTCCGTGTGCCGCATAGGCTTTCGCGGCAGCTTCGCCGATGCCGCGGCCGGCTCCCGTAACCAGAATGGTGCGCCCAGCGAGCAAGTCGGGGCGGGCGGAATACTCGAACATCGGATGCCTCTTGAATCGATGGTAGGTGGCGCCCGGACGAATGTTCGCCGGACGATAAGGCTAGGAAGGTTTGCGCTGCCGCCGTTTCAGCAGCTGCACAGTGCTCTATCCAGGACTTGCCGGAGCTCCAGCGGGTGGTCTACCACCACATCAGCGCCCCAGTTTCCCGGGTTGTCTTCGGGGTGAATGTAGCCGTACCGCACTGCGGCTGTACGACTGCCTGCCGCGCGGCCTGATTCGATGTCTCGCAGGTCGTCGCCGACGAACAGAACCGCGGATGGGTCAAGGTCGAGCTGGCTGCACGCCAGAAGCATGGGTTCGGGATCAGGCTTGCTCTTGGTGACATGATCAGGGCAGATCAGCACAGCGGAGCGGGAAGCCAGGCCCAGCTGATGCATGATCGGTTCGGCGAAGCGCAGCGGCTTGTTGGTCACTACGCCCCAGATCAGGTTCGCGCGTTCGATCTCGTCGAGCAGTTCGGCCATGCCGTCGTAAAGATGACTGTGCACCGCGCAGTTCTCCTGATACCGCGCAAGGAACTCGAGACGCAGTTCTTCGAACTCAGCCGATAGAGGGTCGACTTCGAAAGCGCTGAGTACCATGGCCCTCGCTCCGCCTGACACGACATCACGAACCTGTTGTTCGGAAACCGGTGCCAGCCCTCGGGCGGCTCGCATGGCTTGCACGACGGCAATGAAGTCGGGAGCGGTATCGAGCAGAGTACCGTCCATGTCGAACAGAACAGCGCGCAGGCGCATCATGCCTCCTTGATGGTCTGGACCATGTAGTTGACATCGACGTCCGCAGCCAGCTTGTAGTGCTTGGTGAGCGGATTGTAGGTAAGGCCGATGATGTCTTTGACGGCCAGGCCCGCGTCGCGGCTCCAGGCACCCAACTCCGAGGGGCGGATGAACTTCTTGAAGTCGTGGGTACCGCGCGGCAATAGTTGCAATACGTACTCGGCGCCAATGATGGCGAATGCATAGGCTTTCGGGTTGCGGTTGATCGTCGAGAAGAAGACTTGCCCGCCTGGCTTGACCAGTGCACAGCAGGCCTGGATGACCGACGCCGGGTCCGGCACGTGCTCGAGCATTTCGAGACAGGTGACCACATCGAACTGCTCGGGAGCTTCCTCGGCCATGGCTTCGGCAGTGATCTGCCGATAATCGATTTCGAGTCCGGATTCCAGCAGGTGTAAGCGCGCTACCGAAAGCGGCGCCTCGCCCATGTCTATACCGGTGACCTGAGCGCCTCGCTGAGCCATGGCTTCGCTGAGAATGCCGCCTCCGCAACCGATATCGATTACCTTCTTGCCCGCCAGAGCAATATGCTCGTCTATCCAGTTCACTCGCAGTGGATTGATCTCGTGAAGCGGCTTGAACTCGCTTTCGCGATCCCACCAACGATGTGCAAGGGCTTCGAATTTGGCGATTTCAGCGTGGTCGACGTTGCTCATGATCCGGTCCGTTTGAAAGCTTGAGGGAGAAGCTTGAGCTGCAAGGGCTCATGTTGCCAGCTTCAGCTAAGGTCGGGGCATCGTAGCCGCCGTGGTTCGTATGTCATTTGGTCGCGCAGAAGCTGTGTATGGTTGGTTTCACACCTTCAACGTTGATCGGTGCTCGAAATTCTCTCGCCCCATTGGCGAGCGTTCGCAATCACTTGCTGCTCATCCATTCGCGTAAGGCGGCCGCTTTCCAGCAGCTGCTTACCGCCTATCCATACATGTCGCACCGCGTCTCTACTGGTGGAGTAGATCAATTGGGATACCGGGTCGTATACCGGTTGTTGCGCCAGACCGGAAAGATCCAGCGCGACCAGATCGGCGAACTTGCCTATCTCTAGAGAACCGGTGTGCTCATCGATGCCCAGCGCTCGGGCGCCATTCAGTGTGGCCATGCGTAGAGCGCGATGGGCGTCCAGTGCCGTGGCCGAGCCGGCGACGGCCTTCGCCAGCAGCGCTGCCGTACGAGTTTCGCCTAGCAGGTCCAGGTCGTTATTGCTTGCCGCCCCATCCGTGCCGACTGCCACGTTGATTCCTGCTTCCCAAAGGCGCTCGACCGGACAGAAGCCACTGGCGAGCTTGAGGTTGGATTCTGGGCAGTGAATAACGCTGCAGTTATGCTCGGTGAGCAGCGCGAGATCGTCATCATCGACCTGGGTCATGTGCACTGCCTGAAAACGCGGCCCTAGCAGCTGCAATCTCGCTAGTCGCGCCAGCGGCCGCTCACCGTGTTTCCGCAGCGCCTCCTGGACTTCATGAGCGGTTTCATGGACGTGCATATGGATGCCTGCATCCATCTCCGCTACCAGAACGCGAATGCTTTCAAGTTTGTCGTCCGCAACCGAATAAGGAGCATGAGGCCCGAAGGCGACCGTGATTCGGGGGTGATGCTTGAGATCGTCGAACAGCGCTACACCTTTGCGTAGCGCTTCATCCGCATCGCGAGCGTCGGGAACCGGGAAGTCAAGAACCGGGATGGTGATCTGCGCTCGCACACCGTGCTTGTGTACCAGCTCGCTGACGACGCTGGGATAGAAGTACATGTCAGAAAAGCAGGTGATCCCACCTTTTAGTTGCTCGGCGATTGCCAACTCGGTGCCACAGCGAACGAAATCCTCATCGACCCAACGCGACTCGGCTGGCCAGATGTGATCCTTAAGCCAGCGCTGAAGGGGCAGGTCATCAGCAAGTCCACGAAAAAGAGTCATCGCGGCATGGCCATGCGCATTGATCAGACCTGGAGCGAGAAGCATACCCTCGAGCTCTCGCGTTTCTATCGCCTGATACTTGAGTGCTACGGCTCGCGGAGCGATGAGCGCAATGCGTCCATCTCGAACGCCGAGACCGTGCCCCTTCAACACCACGCCAGCCGGCTCCACCGGAACGAGCCAGGTCGGAAATAAAAGAAGATCAAGCGGTGCATCACTTTGCCGGGACATGTGAAGCCATGACTGAGGAGAAGAGGGCTAGTGTAATGGCTGGTGGCGTAGGATTGAAGAAACGAGAGAGCCGCGATTTTTGCCGTGCATCCTTATATATAGTTGTGGCTGGTATCGCTCGTACGGACGGTACTTTTTGACTCGCTTGCCCGTCATCTGAATAAAACTGAAATAAACGGTTGACGTTGATTTTCAGGCTCCTATAATGCGCACCACTTCCGGCGCAGTCCTTAAGCAAAACCTCTTGTAAATCAAAAGGTTAGCGAAATAAAAGGGTTGCACGGATGGCGGATTCGAGTAGAATGCGCCGGGCTGGCAGGGTGGCGGTTGAATCCTGTTGGCGGCTTCGGTCGGGTTGATCGGAAGCGGTTGAAAGAGGTGGTTGACAGCGGTTTTGAACGCTGTATGATTCGCCTCCCGCTGATGAGAGATGCAAGTTGATCTGAAGCGCAAGCGGTTGAGAAGAAAGAAAAACTTCTTCAAAAACAGCTTGACAGGTAACAAGGCTGCTGTATAATGCGCGGCCTCGGTTGAGACGAAAGACTTGATCGAAACGCTCTTTAACAACTGAATCAAGCAATTCGTGTGGGTGCTTGTGAATGTAAGACTGATGGTCAGATAGATTATCAGCATCACAAAGCAACACTCGTTTATTCGAGAGTTACTCTTTACTTGTAAAGAGATTTGCGATTGCTGAGCCAAGTTTAGGGTTTTCTCAAAACCCAAGCAGTATTGAACTGAAGAGTTTGATCATGGCTCAGATTGAACGCTGGCGGCAGGCCTAACACATGCAAGTCGAGCGGATGAAGAGAGCTTGCTCTCTGATTCAGCGGCGGACGGGTGAGTAATGCCTAGGAATCTGCCTGATAGTGGGGGACAACGTTTCGAAAGGAACGCTAATACCGCATACGTCCTACGGGAGAAAGCAGGGGACCTTCGGGCCTTGCGCTATCAGATGAGCCTAGGTCGGATTAGCTAGTTGGTGAGGTAATGGCTCACCAAGGCGACGATCCGTAACTGGTCTGAGAGGATGATCAGTCACACTGGAACTGAGACACGGTCCAGACTCCTACGGGAGGCAGCAGTGGGGAATATTGGACAATGGGCGAAAGCCTGATCCAGCCATGCCGCGTGTGTGAAGAAGGTCTTCGGATTGTAAAGCACTTTAAGTTGGGAGGAAGGGCATTAACCTAATACGTTAGTGTTTTGACGTTACCGACAGAATAAGCACCGGCTAACTTCGTGCCAGCAGCCGCGGTAATACGAAGGGTGCAAGCGTTAATCGGAATTACTGGGCGTAAAGCGCGCGTAGGTGGTTTGTTAAGTTGAATGTGAAAGCCCCGGGCTCAACCTGGGAACTGCATCCAAAACTGGCAAGCTAGAGTATGGCAGAGGGTGGTGGAATTTCCTGTGTAGCGGTGAAATGCGTAGATATAGGAAGGAACACCAGTGGCGAAGGCGACCACCTGGGCTAATACTGACACTGAGGTGCGAAAGCGTGGGGAGCAAACAGGATTAGATACCCTGGTAGTCCACGCCGTAAACGATGTCGACTAGCCGTTGGGATCCTTGAGATCTTAGTGGCGCAGCTAACGCATTAAGTCGACCGCCTGGGGAGTACGGCCGCAAGGTTAAAACTCAAATGAATTGACGGGGGCCCGCACAAGCGGTGGAGCATGTGGTTTAATTCGAAGCAACGCGAAGAACCTTACCAGGCCTTGACATGCAGAGAACTTTCCAGAGATGGATTGGTGCCTTCGGGAGCTCTGACACAGGTGCTGCATGGCTGTCGTCAGCTCGTGTCGTGAGATGTTGGGTTAAGTCCCGTAACGAGCGCAACCCTTGTCCTTAGTTACCAGCACGTTAAGGTGGGCACTCTAAGGAGACTGCCGGTGACAAACCGGAGGAAGGTGGGGATGACGTCAAGTCATCATGGCCCTTACGGCCTGGGCTACACACGTGCTACAATGGTCGGTACAAAGGGTTGCCAAGCCGCGAGGTGGAGCTAATCCCATAAAACCGATCGTAGTCCGGATCGCAGTCTGCAACTCGACTGCGTGAAGTCGGAATCGCTAGTAATCGTGAATCAGAATGTCACGGTGAATACGTTCCCGGGCCTTGTACACACCGCCCGTCACACCATGGGAGTGGGTTGCTCCAGAAGTAGCTAGTCTAACCTTCGGGGGGACGGTTACCACGGAGTGATTCATGACTGGGGTGAAGTCGTAACAAGGTAGCCGTAGGGGAACCTGCGGCTGGATCACCTCCTTAATCGAAGACTTCAGCTTCTTCATAAGCTCCCACACGAATTGCTTGATTCACTAGCGAAAAGCGATTGGGTTTCGACCCGAGAGAGACGATTGGGTCTGTAGCTCAGTTGGTTAGAGCGCACCCCTGATAAGGGTGAGGTCGGCAGTTCGAATCTGCCCAGACCCACCAATTGTCATGGGATGTGGCCGATCTGTAGATGGGGCCATAGCTCAGCTGGGAGAGCGCCTGCTTTGCACGCAGGAGGTCAGCGGTTCGATCCCGCTTGGCTCCACCATTAACTCGAAAATCGCTGAAAGCTCAGAAATGAGTGCTGCTTACGCATCCTGTGATGTGTGAGGGTATTGATTTCTGGTCTTTGCGCCAGAACTGTTCTTTAAAAATTTGGGTATGTGATAGAAGTAGATTTGAGTGGTCACTTTCACTGGTGATTATTCAAGTCAAGGTAAAATTTGCGTGTTCTCTATGCAAATTTTCGGCGAATGTCGTCTTCACGTTATAGACAGTAACCAGATTGCTTGGGGTTATATGGTCAAGTGAAGAAGCGCATACGGTGGATGCCTTGGCAGTCAGAGGCGATGAAAGACGTGGTAGCCTGCGAAAAGCTTCGGGGAGTCGGCAAACAGACTTTGATCCGGAGATGTCTGAATGGGGGAACCCAGCCATCATAAGATGGTTATCACACACTGAATACATAGGTGTGTGAGGCGAACCAGGGGAACTGAAACATCTAAGTACCCTGAGGAAAAGAAATCAACCGAGATTCCCTTAGTAGTGGCGAGCGAACGGGGATTAGCCCTTAAGCTTCTTTGATTTTAGCGGAACGCTCTGGAAAGTGCGGCCATAGTGGGTGATAGCCCTGTACGCGAAAAGGTCTTAGAAGTGAAATCGAGTAGGACGGAGCACGAGAAACTTTGTCTGAATATGGGGGGACCATCCTCCAAGGCTAAATACTACTGACTGACCGATAGTGAACCAGTACCGTGAGGGAAAGGCGAAAAGAACCCCGGAGAGGGGAGTGAAATAGAACCTGAAACCGTATGCGTACAAGCAGTGGGAGCCTACTTTGTTAGGTGACTGCGTACCTTTTGTATAATGGGTCAGCGACTTATTTTCAGTGGCGAGCTTAACCGAATAGGGGAGGCGTAGCGAAAGCGAGTCTTAATAGGGCGTCTAGTCGCTGGGAATAGACCCGAAACCGGGCGATCTATCCATGGGCAGGTTGAAGGTTAGGTAACACTGACTGGAGGACCGAACCGACTACCGTTGAAAAGTTAGCGGATGACCTGTGGATCGGAGTGAAAGGCTAATCAAGCTCGGAGATAGCTGGTTCTCCTCGAAAGCTATTTAGGTAGCGCCTCGTGTATCACTGCTGGGGGTAGAGCACTGTTTCGGCTAGGGGGTCATCCCGACTTACCAAACCGATGCAAACTCCGAATACCAGCAAGTGTCAGCACGGGAGACACACGGCGGGTGCTAACGTCCGTCGTGAAAAGGGAAACAACCCAGACCGTCAGCTAAGGTCCCAAAATCCTGGTTAAGTGGGAAACGATGTGGGAAGGCTTAGACAGCTAGGAGGTTGGCTTAGAAGCAGCCACCCTTTAAAGAAAGCGTAATAGCTCACTAGTCGAGTCGGCCTGCGCGGAAGATGTAACGGGGCTCAAACCAGGTACCGAAGCTACGGGTTCAACGCAAGTTGAGCGGTAGAGGAGCGTTCTGTAAGCCTGTGAAGGTCAGTTGAGAAGCTGGCTGGAGGTATCAGAAGTGCGAATGCTGACATGAGTAACGACAATGCGAGTGAAAAACTCGCACGCCGAAAGACCAAGGGTTCCTGCGCAACGTTAATCGACGCAGGGTGAGTCGGTCCCTAAGGCGAGGCTGAAGAGCGTAGTCGATGGGAAACGGGTTAATATTCCCGTACTTCTAGTTACTGCGATGGGGGGACGGAGAAGGCTAGGCCAGCAAGGCGTTGGTTGTCCTTGTTTAAGGTGGTAGGCAGAGATCTTAGGTAAATCCGGGATCTTAATGCCGAGAGCTGATGACGAGCTTTCTTTTAGAAAGCGAAGTGGTTGATGCCATGCTTCCAGGAAAAGCCTCTAAGCTTCAGGTAACTAGGAACCGTACCCCAAACCGACACAGGTGGTTGGGTAGAGAATACCAAGGCGCTTGAGAGAACTCGGGTGAAGGAACTAGGCAAAATGGCACCGTAACTTCGGGAGAAGGTGCGCCGGTGAGGGTGAAGTATTTACTACGTAAGCCCATGCCGGTCGAAGATACCAGGCCGCTGCGACTGTTTATTAAAAACACAGCACTCTGCAAACACGAAAGTGGACGTATAGGGTGTGACGCCTGCCCGGTGCCGGAAGGTTAATTGATGGGGTTAGCGCAAGCGAAGCTCTTGATCGAAGCCCCGGTAAACGGCGGCCGTAACTATAACGGTCCTAAGGTAGCGAAATTCCTTGTCGGGTAAGTTCCGACCTGCACGAATGGCGTAACGATGGCGGCGCTGTCTCCACCCGAGACTCAGTGAAATTGAAATCGCTGTGAAGATGCAGTGTATCCGCGGCTAGACGGAAAGACCCCGTGAACCTTTACTATAGCTTTGCACTGGACTTTGAATTTGCTTGTGTAGGATAGGTGGGAGGCTTTGAAGCGTGGACGCCAGTTCGCGTGGAGCCAACCTTGAAATACCACCCTGGCAACTTTGAGGTTCTAACTCTGGTCCGTTATCCGGATCGAGGACAGTGTATGGTGGGTAGTTTGACTGGGGCGGTCTCCTCCTAAAGAGTAACGGAGGAGTACGAAGGTGCGCTCAGACCGGTCGGAAATCGGTCGTAGAGTATAAAGGCAAAAGCGCGCTTGACTGCGAGACAGACACGTCGAGCAGGTACGAAAGTAGGTCTTAGTGATCCGGTGGTTCTGTATGGAAGGGCCATCGCTCAACGGATAAAAGGTACTCCGGGGATAACAGGCTGATACCGCCCAAGAGTTCATATCGACGGCGGTGTTTGGCACCTCGATGTCGGCTCATCACATCCTGGGGCTGAAGCCGGTCCCAAGGGTATGGCTGTTCGCCATTTAAAGTGGTACGCGAGCTGGGTTTAGAACGTCGTGAGACAGTTCGGTCCCTATCTGCCGTGGACGTTTGAGATTTGAGAGGGGCTGCTCCTAGTACGAGAGGACCGGAGTGGACGAACCTCTGGTGTTCCGGTTGTCACGCCAGTGGCATTGCCGGGTAGCTACGTTCGGAAGAGATAACCGCTGAAAGCATCTAAGCGGGAAACTTGCCTCAAGATGAGATCTCACTGGAGCCTTGAGCTCCCTGAAGGGCCGTCGAAGACTACGACGTTGATAGGTTGGGTGTGTAAGCGCTGTGAGGCGTTGAGCTAACCAATACTAATTGCCCGTGAGGCTTGACCATATAACACCCAAACAATTTGGCTGTTAGACGGAAAGTCGACAAACAGACCGAAAATCTGCACGAACACGCAATACCAATTCATCACATACCCGATTGGCTGCAGCGGCTAAACCCCGAGGCAGCAACTGAATTGCTTGACGACCATAGAGCGTTGGAACCACCTGATCCCTTCCCGAACTCAGTAGTGAAACGACGCATCGCCGATGGTAGTGTGGGGTCTCCCCATGTGAGAGTAGGTCATCGTCAAGCTCCTTTCCCAAACCCCCGACCCGCGTAAGCTGGTCGGGGGTTTGCTTTTGGGGCAGAGAAAAGCACAAGGCGCTAAGGCGGTGCTGGAATTGCCGATAGTGCAGCTGAACTGCAGTTATCTTGTGCTGTTTTCGTCTGCCTGGAGCCGGGGGTGACCAACCACGTAGTCCTTTGCAGTTTTCCGGTTCCGCCGTGTGCCGTTAGTGCTTCAGCACTTCCACAGCCATTCATTCGCTCATCGCCCAGCATCTACAGCTGGTGTAATGCATGTGCCACGCTGTCAAAATGCGTAAAATCGCCCCTCAATCTGGCGACCAGACTGTGAGTCTATCTAGTGGAAATATTCAAAGAGTTTACGTTTGAGTCAGCACATCGTTTGCCGAATGTACCGCAGGGACACAAATGTGGCCGACTGCACGGGCATTCTTTCCGGGTGGCGTTATATATCAGCGGTACGGTGGATCCGCATACGGGCTGGATCCGGGATTTTGGTGAAATCAAGTCTGTCTTCAAGCCGTTGTATGAGCTGCTGGATCACAATTATCTGAACGATATTCCTGGGTTAGAAAACCCTACAAGCGAGAATCTTGCGAAATGGATCTGGACTGAGCTCAAACCGCTTCTGCCTGAGCTTTCGCGCATCCGTATTCATGAAACCTGTACAAGCGGTTGTGAATACTGCGGCGATTAAGCATTGCCCAGAGCGTGCGGTCTGATCATTCCTATGCTTGGCATCTATATCAGACAAAGGTGGGCTAAGTAGGCATTTGGGTAAAGCATTCTCGTGCCAGCGCGTTGCCCAGGTAGATACGTGTAAGTTGCTTATCGTGCAGATCTGCTTTTGACACCCCAGTTCCGTTATTGCAGAGTACGGCGTTTTTTCGCGACGTTTGTCGTTTGTATGGAGAGTTTAATGAACGCAGTTGTTGCGGCTGTTGGCATCATGCTAATCCTGAGTCTTTGCCGTGTGCATGTAGTGGTCGCGCTCATCGCTGGAGCTATGGCTGGCGGTTTGATTGGTGGCTTGGGAATTGAGGGTAGCTTGGCGGCATTCAACAAGGGGCTAGGCGGTGGCGCAACAGTTGCCTTGTCTTATGCGTTGCTGGGTGCGTTTGCCGTTGCCATTGGAAAAAGCGGGTTGGCTCACGCCCTTGCTGACAAGGCGCTAGCTTTGGTTGGAAAGCAAGGAGCGCAAGGGGGCGGGGCGGTCAAGTGGATGATGATCGGCTTGCTGCTTGCCGTTGCTGTTTCTTCACAGAATATCCTTCCTATTCATATCGCATTTATTCCCCTACTGGTTCCCCCGCTGCTTTTTGTGCTGTCGAAGATGAAGATCGATAGGCGTTTGATCGCATGTGTGCTCGCGTTCGGTCTGATTACCCCGTATATGTTTCTCCCGGTCGGGTTCGGCAATATTTTCTTGAACGAGATCTTGCTGGCAAACGTTGCTAAAAGTGGAGTGGATGTAACTGGAATCAAAGTCACGCAGGCAATGCTGATCCCCGCAATCGGGATGCTCGCGGGATTGCTGATTGCTTTTTATAGCTATCGAAAGCCCCGCGAATACGACCTCGTGCGTGTCGAGCAGCTTGAAAAAACTACAGTGACCTACAGTCCCCTCACGCTGCTGGTGGCTGCTGTCGCAGTTGCAGCGGCCTTCGTGATTCAGCTTTGGCTGGACTCGATGATACTTGGCGCGCTTGCTGGGTTCGTGATCTTTTCCGTTTCCGGCGTGGTGCGCTGGCGCGAAGCGGATGACCTGTTCACCGACGGGATGAAGATGATGGCCATGATTGGCTTCATCATGATCGCGGCCGCTGGTTTTGCCGAGGTGATGCGTGAAACGGGCGAGGTCAAGTTGCTGGTAGACGCTTCGACTCAATGGATCGGCGACAGCAAGGCTGTCGGCGCGCTGTTGATGCTCCTGGTGGGATTGCTGGTAACCATCGGAATTGGGTCTTCTTTTTCCACAGTGCCGATCATTGCCGCGATTTTTGTTCCCCTAGGTGTCGCGCTGGGCTTCAGTCCGCTGGCGATCGTCAGTCTGGTCGGGACTGCCGGCGCTCTGGGCGATGGCGGTTCTCCCGCATCCGACTCCACTCTCGGTCCGACCGCCGGCTTGAATGCGGACGGTCAGCACAATCATATCTGGGATACTGTCGTGCCGACGTTTCTACATTACAACCTGCCACTTCTGGCATTTGGTTGGTTGGCGGCAATGACGCTGTAACGCATCAAATTCAGTGTCAGCTGTACGCCTAACCCCGGCCTGACACTGAATCATCTGCCAGACCCGCACTCGTACCGTCGCTCGTTGACTAAACAGAACCAAACGCAGCGACTGGGTCAACAATGGACAATTCGAGGCTCGAGCAGAAGGTCTTTCTTGCGCTGCTGGTGGTGGTGTCTCTGGCTTTTGGCTGGATCCTGCTGCCGTTCTATGGGGCAGTCTTCTGGGCGGTGATACTGGCGATCATCTTCGCCCCCTTGCAGCGCTATCTTTACAGACGGTTTAGCCAGCGACGCAACCTGACAGCTCTGATCACCTTGCTAGTTTCGTTGCTGGTCGCCGTACTGCCGGTGATTTTGATCGCCGGAATGCTGGTTCAAGAGGGGGCGATCCTCTACAAGCAGATCGAAAGTGGCGAGCTGGACATCGGCAGCTGGGTCGTCAACTTCCGCGAGCTGCTGCCTCAATCGATCCAGCTGCAGCTTCAGCGCTTCGGTTTCGGTGACCTCGATTCCATGCGTGAACGGCTGGCCTCTGGGGCGCTCGAGGGAAGTCAGTTCCTCGCGACAAAAGCGTTCAGTTTTGGCCAGGGGACGTTCCAGTTTCTGGTCAGCTTCTTTGTCATGCTGTACCTGCTGTTCTTCTTGATTCGCGACGGGCGTGATCTGGTGGCGCGTATCAGGAAGGCCATTCCGCTCAGCGATGCTCAGAAGCGGCGCCTGTTCAGCAAGTTCACGCGAGTCGTACGCGCGACGGTAAAAGGAAACATTGTCGTCGCCGTTACCCAAGGAGCGCTCGGCGGAATCATCTTCGCCGTGCTCGGGATCTCCGGGGCGCTGCTGTGGGGAGTGCTGATGGCATTCCTGTCATTGTTGCCCGCTGTCGGGGCGGGCCTGATATGGACGCCGGTAGCCATCTATTTCCTGATGACCGGCGCGATCTGGCAGGGCGTGATACTCACGCTTTATGGTGTGTTGGTAATCGGCCTGGTGGATAACATCCTCAGACCGATTCTGGTTGGAAAGGATACAAAGATGCCGGACTACGTCGTGCTTATCTCGACGCTGGGGGGGCTGGCATTGTTCGGACTGAATGGTTTCGTGATCGGCCCGCTGGTCGCGGCGCTATTCATATCGACCTGGGGCCTTTTCACCTCACCAGATGAGCCTTGAGTGTGGTCAGTGGATTGATAGGGGGGCCAGCCTTGCGGCTTGGCCCCTCCGCAGTTACATCAGGCGCTTTCCGTCGTCCCGCGTGACGATGACGGTTGCTGAGCGGGGTCTGCGACCCGGCCCGTCCGGCCACGTGCTCGTGTAGTTCGTCGCGGTCGAGTCTTCGCCAGGGTGCTGGATGTTGACGAACAGGGTCCGGAAGTCCGGTGTAGCTGTGATTCCGGTTACCTCAGCGCCCTGAGGCCCGACGAGAAACCGTTTGGTCTCACCGGTTCTGGGGTCGGAAACCAACATCTGATTGTTACCAAACGGCCCGCTGCGCAGTTGGCTACCGCTCATGTCAGTCTGAATCCACAGTCGACCCTCGTCGTCGAACCACAACCCATCCGGGCTGGCCATGATGTTGCTTTCATCCAGCGCTCGACCCTTCGGCCCCCGGCTGTTGTCCTGTGGCCCGGCAAGCAAATAGATATCCCAGTTGAATCGCGTGCCTGAAAAGTCGCGGCTCGCTTCACGCCAGCGAATGATGTGACCAAATGCGTTTGGTGCTCGCGGATTGGAGGCGTCGGTTTCCTTGCGTCCGCTGTTGTTGGTGAGGGTGAAGTAGACCTCACCGCTATCTGGGTTAACCGCCCCCCATTCTGGGCGATCCATCTTGGTGGCTCCGACGATGTCGGCGGCCAGACGGGTGTTGATCAGGACTTCACCTTGATCGGCAAATTGAACGCCGGCGGTCTCGCAGGCCCGCTGGAAGGCCGGATCGGCATGATCGAGAGCGAGCCAGTCGCCACTGCCGTCGGTGTTGAAACGCGCGACATAGAGAGTCCCCTCGTCCAGCAGCCGCCCATCGCTTCGCTGCGGCCGATAGCGGTCGCGGCTGACGTACTTGTAGATATATTCGTTCTGTGAATCGTCGCCGGAATAACAGACAACGGGGCGGCCCGGCCTGACGGGGGCAAACACCAGTCCTTCGTGGGCGAAACGGCCGAGGGCCGTGTGCTTGACTGGTGTTGAGTTCGGATCGAACGGATCTATCTCGACGATCCAGCCAAAGGTGTTGGGCTCGTTACGATAATCCGCTTGTGGACCGGTCGCGATGCGCGAGGCGTTGAAGCGCTCGAACTCATCGCCGGCAACTGTCTCCCAGCCATAACGACCGCTACCGCGCACACCATAGCGGCTAAGTTCACGAGGTAGGTCGCTGTCGGCGGTGGCGAAGTAACCTGCCCAGTTTTCCTCACAGGTGAGGTAGGTACCCCAAGGCGTATGCCCGTTGGCGCAGTTGTTAAGGGTTCCGCGGGTTGAGGTGCCGCTCGGGCTGTAGCGGGTGCGCATCAGCGCATGGCCGCGCGCGGGGCCTTCAATGCGCATCGGCGTGGCACCCGTAATGCGGCGGTTACGGGCTGTCGGCAAGACCGACCAATCGCCACGCGGGCCGCGGCGGATTTCTATTACCGAAACGCCGTGGGCGTTGATTTCCTTGCGGACCTCGTCGACATCGACACGCTTACCATCGACCACCGTCGGGCCGTTGGGGTGGAGCAGAGGCGCTTGAATGTATTCGTGATTTAGGACCAGCAAGCCGTGATCGCTCTGGCGCCCGCCGAGTTTTGCGTTCATCGGGAAGAAATGCATTCCGTCGTGATGCATGCCGACTTGTTGAGCCTGGTCTTCGGCGCTATTGCTCGCGTCTTCCATCCAGGTCGGGTAGCTACCGGTAATCGGGGTGCCCCATGGAATGAAAGTGGTCGCGGAATAGCCAGCAGGAACGGTAATAGCATCGGCCCGCGTTACCGCCACTGGCGAAAACGGCAGACGGGTACGGCGGCGGAAGGAGAGGTCCTTGAGTCCTTGCGCGGATGGTTCAGCCGCTCGCGAAATTCCGGGAATAGCCGCACCGAGAAAGGCCATGGCTCCCAGGGCTGCGCCGCCAACCACTACCTTTCGACGGCTAGCAGAGATCACATCCTGAATGTGTGGGTTCGTCGAGTGGTTACTGGGCAACTCGTCCCCGTTGCCAAACAAAATGTCGTTGTTCTCAGTAGTCACGGCACAGCTCCATTACGATTTTTGTCGGAGTCATGACGCTAAATTCGATATGCGACAACAGAATGACAGGTAGGGGTCGTGCCGACGAAATGTCGCCCCGTCTACGCAGTCTGCTTGCTCGCAAAAAAAAGCCTCGGCAGATGCCGAGGCTTTTTGTTAACACCCGCGGCCGGTGAGGGCCGCGAACCGATTCTTAGTGGAACTGGTTCATGGTGTTGTCTTTACCGCTTGCCTTCAGAGCGGCTTCGCCAGCGAAGTACTCCTTGTGGTTGTCGCCGATGTCGGAACCAGCCATGTTCTGGTGCTTGACGCAGGCGATGCCCTGACGCAGTTCCTGACGCTGAACGCCCTTCACATACGCCAGCATACCCTGGTCGGCGAAGTACCCCTTGGCCAGGTTGTCGGTGGACAGCGCTGCGGTGTGGTAGGTCGGCAGGGTGATCAGGTGGTGGAAGATGCCGGCGTGAGCCGAACCGTCGCGCTGGAAGGTACGGATCTTCTCGTCTGCAACCTGGGCCAGTTCGGTTTCGTCGTACTCGACGCTCATCAGCTTGGCGCGGTCGTAGGCGGAAACGTCTTTGCCTTCGGCGACGAACGCATCGAAGACCTGCTGACGGAAGTTCAGCGTCCAGTTGAACGACGGACTGTTGTTGTAGACCAGCTTGGCGTTCGGGATGGTCTTGCGGATTTCGTCAACCATGGCCGCGATCTGACCAACGTGCGGCTTCTCGGTTTCGATCCACAGCAGGTCAGCACCGTTCTGCAGCGAGGTGATGCAGTCCAGTACGCAGCGTGCTTCACCGGTGCCAGCGCGGAACTGGAACAGGTTGGACGGCAGACGCTTCGGACGCAGCAGCTTGCCTTCGCGGTTCAGAACCACGTCACCGTTGTTCAGATCGGCAGCGGAGACTTCTTCACAATCCAGGAAAGAGTTGTACAGGTCGCCCAGGTCGCCCGGCTCTTTGGTCACGGCGATCTGCTTGGTCAGGCCGGCACCCAGGGAGTCGGTACGAGCAACGATCACACCGTTGTCGATGCCCAGCTCGAGGAAGGCGTAACGCACAGCTGCGATCTTGGCGAGGAAGTCCGCGTGGGGAACGGTCACTTTACCGTCCTGGTGGCCGCACTGCTTCTCGTCGGAAACCTGGTTCTCGATCTGGATGCAGCAAGCGCCTGCTTCGATCATGCGCTTGGCCAGCAGGTAGGTGGCTTCCGGGTTACCGAAGCCAGCGTCGATGTCGGCGATGATCGGTACGATGTGGGTTTCGTAGTTGTCGATCTGGTTCTGGATCTCGGCAGCCTTGGCGCTGTCGCCAGCTTCGCGAGCGGCGTCCAGAGCGGTGAACAGCAGGTCCAGCTCGCGGCTGTCAGCCTGACGCAGGAAGGTGTACAGCTCTTCGATCAGGTCGGAAACGGCAGTCTTCTCGTGCATGGACTGGTCCGGCAGCGGGCCGAACTCGGAGCGCAGAGCAGCAACCATCCAGCCGGACAGGTAGAGGTAACGCTTGTTGGTGGTCTTCAGGTGCTTCTTGATGGAGATCAGCTTCTGCTGACCGATGAAGCCGTGCCAGCAACCGAGGGACTGCGTGTAGACGGACGAGTCGGCGTCGTACTCGGCCATGTCCTTGCGCATGATGTCGGCGGTGTACTTAGCAATTTCCAGACCGGTCTTGAAGCGGTTCTGGGCGCGCATGCGAGCGACGGACTCAGGGTTGATGGCGGCCCAGCTGCTGCCGTATTGCTCTTTCAGGGCGGCAACTGCCTTGATGTCGTCTTGATATGCGGACATGTTCAATCCTTCAAAAATGAGTGTGGTTGAGCACCGACTTTTCCCACCGAAACCTACGTGCTATCGCTGATCATTGCGGGCAACACGCGGCAGAGCGTCGAAATATCGACCGGGACGAGGATTGAACCAAGAGAAGGGGGGATACGACCGCCGGGCTGGTTCCGGTTGCTGCGCCCACAGCCGGCGTGGCTGCCGTGTGCGCTACAACAACGAGAAGCTTTCAGTCTGGCTGATGCGTCAATCGCTACCCCGTCCCTCAGGACGACTCGTTCCAGTCGCAACCTCGTCAGTCCGCCTTGTGGGCAGTACAGTCACGGAACGGCTCGGCTGGTTGGCTTGAGCACGCCCCGGAGACCCTTGCCAGGGCCCCTGGTTAGCGGGAGCGGGGCAATAATGCTCCGCTGAAATTGCATCGTCAATCGTTTTGTAGTGTTTTTTTCGGGGCACTACATCGTGGCGTGGCTGTCAGGGACCTGCTGATGTTCAGTCCAGAACATCGACCTTGAGGCGCATCGACAGGTTCTGGCCGCCTTGGGTGGAATAGCGACGTAACGTGCCTTGCTGCTCGGAGCTCGCGCTTTCATCGACGCCGCCGATGGTGATCCATTCACCGATACGACCGCTTACCCGAGTGTCCGCGTTCTGAACCTCCACCACGCCACCACGGCCATGCGCAAGCCGGTCTCGGGTACTGCTTATGGTGACTTGCACCCGGTCGCCGTGCACTGTGGCGGTGGCGTAGAAGCCGCGGAGAACGTCGCGATATTGCGTCTGCTGGTAGATCTGGCCGTAGCCATCTGTGCCCTGGGTGGTCAGCGGCACACTCTGGCCCACCTGAATCAGCGCCGGATAACCCTCGCTGGCCTGAACCTGCTGAACGCCGCCATCCCTGCTGTTCGTGCTGCGGCGGATGATTCGCACCCGATCACGCCCACCAATCTCTCCGCGTCCGGTTTCAAACTCCACGTCGCCGGAGCGTACCGAACCGTCCACCTGATAACCGCCTGCGGAGCTGCTGGCCGAGTCCTGAGTATCGACACTGATGAGCAGACGCTTGGGCTCGACGTCCAGCTGATCGATCACCTGCCGCAGTTCGCTGATGAGCGCGTCCGGTGCATTGACGATCAGCTGGCTGCCGTAGGCTGTGACCCGTCCCTGGCCACCGAGCACCGACTCCGCTACGGGAATAACGTCTTCGGCCATGCGGTTGTCGAGCTGAATGACTTCGGTCGCCGCTTGTAACGGAAGACAGATGCTGACAGCAACGGACAGCAGAAAGATTCGAGGGCTCATAGCAGAAAACTCCGCAGGTTTGCATCCGCTAATCCATGTTCCCAGGCCTTGTCGAATTCCGCTTGGCGTATGCGCACCCGGGCGAGGTCGTGGTACAGGGCATAGCCGGCGTATTGGTCAGCCTTGGGGCGTTGCAGCAGACCACAATCATCGGCGATCAGATAGGCGCCGCTCTGCTCGGGATAATCGGGGTTCAGCTTGCGGATATGTACATTGCTGGTCAATCGCCGAGCAAGCTGCAGAAGACGGTGGCCTTCTTTGATCGCTCGTGTCGGGTCGCCGACCAAGATACGCAGGCGGTTGCGCGGGTGGGCCAGCAGTAGGCGAGTGCAAGCCTGCTGAACGCTGCTGTGATGATAAAGCCAGGGTTCCAGATCCGTGCTGTAGATGCACAGCGAGCGAGTCGCCTGCTGCAGCATGGCCAAAGCATGCTGGCGAACCTCACTGGGTTCGCTGAAGCGTTGCAGTTCGGTGTCCTGTCCAAGCTCAAAGGCGGCCGCTCTCCAAGCGAGAGGCTCGGGAAGGTCGGCTTGGGGGTTGTGAACGGCAAAACGCCCCGGAGAGTGAAAGTCTATGGCCGGGAGTTCGGCCTGATCGCTACTTTCGTCAGGGGCGCTGTCGCTCATACGGCCTCAGTGGCTCCGGCGGAGCATGTCGACGTGGGGGATTCCAGCTTCGAGAAACTCATCGCTGACCACTTCAAAACCAAGTCGCTCATAGAAGGCGGTGGCGTGAACCTGCGCAGTCAGTGTCTGCTCCGTCAGGCCCCGGCGCTCCGCCTCCGCAAGGACGGCACGCATCAGCGCATCGCCCACGTTCATGCCGCGCCAGTCGCGCAGGACTGCTACCCGGCCAATCTGCCCGTCGGCCAGCAACCGTGCGGTACCGATCGGATAGTCGCCCTCGAGGGCGAGAAAATGCACGGCTTCGCTATCGTCGGCATCCCACTCCTGCTCGGGCGGAACGGCCTGCTCGGCAATGAACACGGCCTCCCGAATGCGCCGCAGCTCGGCGTTGTCCTGCTGCCAGTCGGCGATCCGTACCTGAACGCTATTCATCAGCAAACTCCAGACTTCCTTGTTTGACCAGCTCGCACAAAAGCCCCCGGGCATCGTCGTCGCTCAGCCACTCGCCGATATTATCGGCGTGCAACGCGTCGGCGGAGCAGACCAGTTTCAACAGTTCGCGCAGCTTAGAGGGAAGCAGGCGGCTCTGGCCACTGGCGAACAGTAGCAGCCCGATGTCGACCTCGCTCCACGCCAGGCGTGCCGCCGGGTTGCGGACCAGCAGGGCGCCATCCTCGAGTGCCGAACGCAGTTCGATCTCGTTTAGCTCAGGCCCTTCCACCCGTTCCGGGTAGCGGGGCTCAGTCATGAACTGGCCGAACCAGGTGAGCAGGAGACGCTCATCGTTCATGTGTTCGGCGAGTAGCGCTTTCAGGCGATCCAACGCGTCGCTCTGAATCTGGTAAGGGTCGTCGGTCGGTTGCAGATCCGCGTCGCTGTAGCGATCCTCGTCCGGCAGGAACTGCGCCAGGAAATCGGTGAAATGGGTCAGGACCTCGGCAGCGCTAGGGGCACGGAAACCGACCGAGTAGGTCATGCAGGCATCCTCGGCGGTGCCGAAGTGGGCCAGGCGAGGCGGCAGGTAGAGCATGTCACCGGGTTCCAGGACCCATTCATCGGTGCCTTCGAACTCGGCCAGGATGCGAAGATCGCCGTGGGTCAGCATTGGGCTTTCGCTGTCGCACATCTGCCCGATGCGCCAGCGGCGCTGACCATGCGCCTGCAGCAGGAATACGTCGTAGTTGTCGAAGTGCGGGCCAACACCGCCGCCCGGTGCGGCATAGCTGATCATCACATCATCGATGCGCCAGTTGGGGAGGAAACGGAAGTGCTCGATCAGATCGGCGACTTCCGGTACCAGTTGGTCGACAGCCTGGACCAGCAGGGTCCAATCACGCTCGGGTAGCTGCTGGTAGGTGTCTTCGGCGAAGGGACCGCGACGCAGCTCCCAGGGGCTTTGTCCGTGCTCGATTATCAGGCGGGATTCGACTTCCTCTTCCAGCGAAAGGCCGGCCAGTTCGTCCGGCGAGATGGGGCTCTGAAAATCTGGGATGGCCTGGCGAATGAGCAGCGGTTTCTTCTGCCAGTAGTCGCGCAGAAATTCCCGGGCGCTGATACCGCCCAGGACTTGAAGTGGAATATCAGAAGTCATGCGTAACACCTTGCTCTATATACAGAGCTGAAAATAAAAACGCCCGGCACAGCCGGGCGTGCATACATGGGCGCACTCAGATGCGCTTGGCCTGGGCAACAGCGTTGCCGATGTAGTTGGCCGGCGTCAGTTTGCGCAGCTCCGACTTTGCTTCAGCCGGAATGTCGAGACCGTCGATGAACGACTGCAGAGCGTCTGGCGTGATGCCTTTGCCGCGGGTCAAGTCCTTGAGCTTTTCGTAGGCATTTTCCACGGCGTAGCGGCGCATGACCGTCTGTACCGGCTCGGCCAGCACTTCCCAGCAGGCGTCGAGGTCTTCGGCGATGCGGGCGACGTTTAGCTCCAGCTTGCCGATACCCTTGAGGCTCGCTTCGTAGGCAATGACGCTATGGGCAAAGCCGACGCCAAGGTTGCGTAGCACGGTGGAATCGGTCAGGTCGCGCTGCCACCGGGAGATCGGCAGCTTGCTGGCCAAGTGCTGGAACAGTGCGTTGGCGATGCCCAGGTTGCCTTCGGAATTCTCGAAGTCGATCGGATTGACCTTGTGCGGCATGGTCGACGAGCCGATCTCGCCAGCAACGGTCTTCTGCTTGAAGTAACCGAGCGAGATGTAGCCCCAGACGTCGCGGTCGAAATCGATGAGGATGGTGTTGAACCGGGCGATGGCATCGAACAGCTCGGCAATGTAGTCGTGCGGCTCGATCTGTGTGGTGTAGGGATTCCACGTAAGGCCGAGGTCGCCTTCGATGAATTCGCGGGCGTTGGCTTCCCAGTCGATCTCCGGATAGGCGCTCAGGTGGGCGTTGTAGTTGCCCACGGCGCCGTTGATCTTGCCCAGCAGCGGAACGGCGGCGACCTGGGCGATCTGGCGTTCCAGACGGTACACCACGTTCGCCAGCTCCTTGCCGAGCGTCGTTGGCGACGCCGGTTGGCCGTGCGTACGCGACAGCATCGGTACGTCAGCGAACTGAACGGCCAGGCTGCGGATCGATTCGGCAAGCTGGCGCATCAGCGGCAGCAGAACGCTGTCGCGGCCTTCACACAGCATCAGCGCGTGGGAGAGGTTGTTGATATCTTCGCTGGTGCAGGCGAAGTGGATGAATTCGTTGACCTTGGCCAGTTCCGGCAGCTGCTTGGCCTGCTCCTTGAGCAGGTACTCAACGGCTTTTACGTCATGGTTGGTGGTTCGCTCGAATTCCTTCACGCGCTCGGCGTGCTCCAGCTGGAAGTTCTCGACCAGCTGGTTCAGCACCGAGTTGGCTTCGGCGGAGAAGGGGGCGACTTCCGGAATGCCTGGGTGGGCTGCCAGGCGCTGGAGCCAGCGGACTTCGACCTGGACGCGGCAACGAATCAGGCCGAATTCACTGAAGATCGGGCGCAGGGCGCTGGTTTTGCCGGCGTAGCGGCCGTCGACGGGGGAAACCGCCGTGAGCGAGGAAAGCTGCATAGAGGGCATTCTCGGACAGTCAGGCAACGAAAAGAGGGCGCAGATTATACACGAATGGATCGGGTGGGCCCGGTACATTCGCCACCGTTAGCGGTCGTCATCCTGGGTCGAGCGCAGCCGTGGATAGAGCGCATCGAGCAGCTTGCGGCGGCTGAAGATCATTTGCCAACGGTGCCCGCCGAGCTGGCGCCACAGACGTGCCGAGCGAATTCCGGAGAGCAGCAGGGCGCGAATCTTGGCTGCATTGTCCGTCTGCTGCAGGTGCCGCATGTCGCCTTGAACCTGAATGCGCTGGCGAAATGTGCTCAGGGTGTCCTGGTACAAACCGCCGAACGAGGCCACGACATTTTCGTGGGTGATGCCGAAGTGCTCGACCTGCTGTTGAATCTGATCCAGACGGCTGCCAATGACCTGAAGCATGTCGTCGCGCTTGTCCAGCTGGCGCTCCAGACCGATCATCGCCAGTGCGTAACGCAGTGGTTCTCGCTGCAGTGCGCTGCTGTCGCGCTCCAAGGCACCGACCAGAGCGCGATAGCCATCACGCAGATTGAGGTCATCACCGCCGTAGATTTCCAGTGTGGTTTCCGGATTGCGGGCCAGCAGGCTGCCCAGCATGCAGCCGAGCGAGGCGTTCGGAACCTGGCCGGTGCGAGCGATGCGGTCTACCAACGTTGCGGCTTCGAACACTGCGCCGAGTGCAATCAGTTGTTCGTCGAGCGTATTCATGCTCGACCCTCGAACCAGGGTTCGGCCTGCTCGATCACGCCGCCGCCAAGGCAGACTTCGCCGTCGTAGAACACGACCGACTGGCCCGGTGTCACCGCCCGTTGTGGCGCTTCGAAGACGGCACGATAGCCGTCTGCCGTCTTTTCCAGCGTGCAGGCCTGATCGCTCTGGCGATAGCGGACCTTGGCGGTCAGCTGGAGCGGAGCGCTGAGGTCGATGGGGTTCACCCAGTAGATTTCAGATGCCTGCAACGCGCGCGAGAACAACCACGGATGATCGTTGCCCTGGCCGACCACCAGCACGTTGCGCTGCAGGTCCTTGCTCAGCACGTACCAGGGCTCGTCGGAAGCATCCTTGAGGCCACCGATGCCCAAGCCCTGGCGTTGACCGATGGTGTGATACATCAAGCCGTGATGACGGCCGATCACTTCACCATCAATGGTTTCGATATTGCCGGGCTGGGCCGGAAGGTATTGCTTGAGAAAGTCGCTGAAGCGCCTTTCGCCGATGAAGCAGATGCCGGTGGAATCCTTTTTCTTCGCCGTGGCAAGCCCGTACTTTTCGGCGATCGCCCGCACTTCGGGCTTTTCCAGCTCGCCGACAGGAAACAGCGTCTTGCTCAGCTGTTCACCGCCGACCGCATGCAGGAAGTAGCTCTGATCCTTGTTCGGGTCCAGCCCTTTGAGCAGCTCGCTACGATCATTCACGTCGCGACGACGCACGTAATGGCCGGTCGCGATGAGGTCCGCCCCTAGCATCAATGCGTAGTCGAGAAAGGCTTTGAACTTGATCTCCCGGTTGCAAAGGATGTCCGGGTTCGGCGTGCGTCCCGCCTTGTATTCGGCAAGGAAGTGTTCGAAGACGTTGTCCCAGTATTCGGCTGCAAAGTTCGCCGTATGCAGCTTGATGCCGATCCGGTCGCACACCGCTTGGGCGTCGGCCAAGTCTTCCTTGGCGGTGCAGTATTCCGTGCCGTCGTCCTCTTCCCAGTTCTTCATGAACAGGCCTTCGACCTGATAGCCCTGCTCGAGCAGCAGGAGGGCGGAAACGGAAGAGTCCACTCCGCCGGACATGCCGACGATGACACGTGTTTTTTCCGGGGCGGTGAGGGTGGTTACAGACATAGGAACACGCTGAGGCTCTGCAAAGGGGCGGAATTCTATCAGGCTGCAGCAGGCATGACGAAGCCGCGTTCAGTTGCGAATCACGTCAAGCGAATGCAGCGGCCCGGTCAGATAATCATCGATGCAGCGGGGCACCAGTTCGCTGCGCCAGCGTTCAGGTTGCGCCTCCAGCTCGTCGCGGCTCAGCCACCGAGCCGCGACAATGCCCTCGTCGAGATGACGCTGCGGATCATGCTGCAGGGCTCTGGCGGCGAAGCATACGCGCTGATAGGTCACGCCATTGCTGGGCGCGGTGTACAGATAAATTCCCACAACGCCAATGAGCTCGACCTCCCAGCCGGTTTCTTCGAGGGTTTCCCGTACAGCCGCCTGGCGCAGATTCTCATTGGCTTCGAGATGCCCAGCAGGCTGATTGAGTACGAGTCGGCCCGCCTTGAGCTCTTCTACCAACAGAAAGCGCCCCTGGTCTTCGATAACGGTCGCGACGGTAATATGCGGTTGCCAGTCCATAAGAGCTGCCTTGTGTAAATGACGGGATGATAACAGTCACCTCCGTTCAGAAAGCACGAACCCCGGCACCAGGCCGGGGTTCGTGATAACACTCAAGCGTCGATTCAGGCGTTCAGCGCGGCCAGGGCTGCGTTGAAGGTTGCGCTGGGGCGCATCACCTTGCTGGTCAGTTCCGGATTGGAGCGGTAGTAGCCACCGATATCCACCGGCTTGCCTTGCACCTCGGCCAGTTCGGCGACGATGGTCGCTTCCTGCTCGGTCAACTGCTTGGCCAGCGGGGTGAAGTGGGCCTTCAGCTCGGCGTCTTCGTCCTGGGCGGCCAGAGCTTGCGCCCAGTACAGAGCCAGGTAGAAGTGGCTGCCGCGGTTGTCCAGCTGACCAACCTTACGCGCCGGTGACTTGTTGTTGTCCAACAGTTTGCCGGTGGCCTGGTCAAGGGTCTTGCCGAGGATCTTGGCCTTGATGTTGTCGGTCTTGATGCCGGTTTCTTCCAGGGATACCGCCAGTGCCAGGAACTCACCCAGCGAATCCCAGCGCAGGTAGTTCTCTTCGACCAGCTGCTGCACGTGCTTTGGTGCGGAGCCGCCGGCGCCGGTTTCGTACATGCCGCCGCCCGCCATCAGCGGAACGATGGAGAGCATCTTGGCCGAGGTACCCAGTTCCATGATTGGGAACAGGTCGGTCAGGTAATCGCGCAGCACATTGCCGGTCACCGAAATGGTGTCCTGGCCACGAATCATGCGCTCCATGCTGACGCGGATGGCTTCGTTGTAGCCCATGATGCGGATGTCCAGACCGCTCAGATCGTGATCCTTGAGGTAGGTTTCGACCTTGTTCTGCAGCTGACGATCATGGGCGCGCTCCGGGTCAAGCCAGAAGATTGCCGGGGTGTTCGACTGGCGAGCACGGGTCACGGCCAGCTTGACCCAGTCGCGGATCGGAGCGTCCTTGGTCTGGCAGGCACGCCAGATGTCGCCTTTCTCGACTTCGTGCTGCATCAGCACGGTGCCGTCGGCCAGAACGACGCGCATGGTGCCGTCGGCCTGCATCTCGAAGGTCTTGTCGTGCGAACCGTATTCCTCGGCTTTCTGTGCCATCAGGCCGACGTTCGGGACGCTGCCCATGGTGACCGGGTCGAAGGCGCCGTTGGTCTTGCAGAAGTTGATCATCTCCTGGTAAATGCGGGCATAGGTGCTCTCCGGCATTACCGCTTTTGTGTCCTTCTGCTTGCCGTCCTTGCCCCACATCTGACCGGAGTTACGGATCATCGCCGGCATCGAGGCGTCGACAATGACGTCGCTCGGGATGTGCAGGTTGGTGATCCCCTTGACCGAGTCGACCATCGCCATTTCAGGGCGGTGGCTGTAAACCTCATGGATGTCATGCAGGATTTCTTCCTGCTGCGAGACCGGCAGCGACTTGATCTTGTCGTAGACGCTGCTGATACCGTTGTTCGGGTTGACGCCCAGTTCCTTGAACAGCTCGCCGTACTTGTCGAACACATCCTTGTAGTAAACGCTGACCGCATGACCGAAGACGATCGGGTGCGAGATCTTCATCATGGTGGCCTTGACGTGCAGGGACCACATCACGCCGGTTTCCTTGCAGTCCTGCAGGGTGTCTTCGAAGAAGGCGCGCAGCTTGTTGCAGCTCATGAACATGCCGTCGAGCACTTCGCCTTCCTGCAGAGACAGCTGCTTCTTGACCTCGACCTTGCCGTCCTTGCCGGCGAACTCAATGCGCACGTCACCAGCTTTGTCCATGGTGATCGACTGCTCGCTGGAGAAGAAGTCGCCACCACGCATGTAGTCGGCATGGGACTGCGAAGCCTTGCTCCACTTGCCCATCGAGTGCGGGTGCTTGCGAGCGTAGGCTTTCACGGCGGCCGGAGCGCGGCGGTCGGAGTTGCCTTCGCGCAGCACGGGGTTCACGGCGCTGCCGAGTACCTTGCCATAGCGGGCGCGGGTATCTTTCTCCGCATCGGTCTGCGGGTCTTCCGGGAAGTTGGGGATGTTGTAGCCCAGGGTCTGCAGTTCGGCGATGGCGGCCTTGAGCTGCGGCACGGAAGCGCTGATGTTGGGCAGTTTGATGATGTTGGCATCGGGCTGAACGGTCAGCTCGGCAAGCTTGGCCAGGTCGTCGTCGACTTTCTTGTCAGCGTCGAGCTGGTCGGCAAAGCTCGCAAGAATGCGCCCTGCAAGAGAGATGTCGCGTGTTTCGACGGCTATGTCAGCGGAGGCGGCGAAGGCTTCTACAATAGGAAGAAGCGAATAGGTAGCCAGCGCAGGGGCTTCGTCGGTGAAGGTATAGATGATCTTCGAAGGGGTGGACATTTAGCGATAACTCTCTTCTTGCAGGGCGTGCACAGAATCCCGAGTGCGCCGGGTAGGCGCTCTGGCTCTCCGTCTAGATGAAACCAGAAGGGGGATTCGCCGCGGTGATGATGGATGCACCAATAGAGTGTCGAGCATTTGAACCGCCGAGCCGCGGTAGCGACTCTGAGGTTTCAAGGGGCGGGACTTGTACAAGACAGGTTCGTCCCTTATGACTTGTGAGTCATCGCGGCAGTATACCATCGAGCCAGCCTCGGGCAGAACGGCATTGCGCATACGACGAACGAACATGTAGTTTCAGGCAATTCGAGTGGGTTACCCTCAAAGATGATCGATGTCTAACCACGAAGACGGAGTCCAGCATGGGATACCAAAAGATCCAGGTGCCATCCAGCGGTGACAAAATTACCGTTAATGCCGATAACACCCTGAACGTCCCCGACAACCCGATCATCCCTTATATAGAAGGGGACGGTATCGGCGTCGACATCAGCCCGGTGATGATCAAGGTCGTGGATGCCGCTGTTCAGAAGGCCTATGGCGGCAAGCGCAAGATTGCCTGGATGGAGATCTACGCGGGCGAGAAGGCTACGCAGGTCTACGATCAGGACACCTGGCTGCCGAAGGAAACCCTCGAAGCTGTCCGCGATTACGTCGTGTCGATCAAAGGCCCCCTGACCACTCCGGTCGGCGGTGGCATCCGCTCCTTGAACGTTGCGCTGCGCCAGGAGCTGGATCTTTACGTCTGCCAGCGTCCGGTTCGCTGGTTCACCGGTGTGCCGAGCCCGGTCAAGAAGCCGGGCGATGTGGATATGGTGATCTTCCGGGAGAACTCCGAAGACATCTACGCCGGTGTCGAGTGGAAGGCAGGCTCCCCGGAAGCGGAAAAGGTCATCAAGTTCCTTACCGAGGAAATGGGCGTCAAGAAAATCCGTTTTACCGAAAACTGCGGAATTGGGGTCAAGCCGGTTTCACTGGAAGGTACGAAGCGTCTCGTTCGCAAGGCGTTGCAGTACGCCGTCGACAATGACCGCAGCTCCGTCACCATTGTCCACAAGGGCAACATCATGAAGTTCACCGAGGGTGCCTTCAAGGAGTGGGGCTATGAAGTGGCCCGCGACGAGTTTGGCGCCGAGCTGCTGGATGGCGGGCCCTGGATGCAGTTCAAGAACCCTAACACCGGCAAGAACATAGTAGTCAAGGACGCCATTGCCGATGCCATGCTTCAGCAGATCCTGCTGCGCCCGGCCGAGTACGACGTCATCGCAACACTCAACCTGAACGGTGACTACCTGTCCGACGCGCTTGCCGCTGAGGTCGGTGGTATCGGTATTGCCCCCGGGGCAAACCTTTCTGACACGGTCGCCATGTTCGAAGCTACGCATGGTACCGCGCCGAAGTACGCCGGTCAGGACAAGGTCAATCCGGGCTCGCTGATTCTCTCGGCTGAGATGATGCTGCGCCATATGGGTTGGGTGGAAGCGGCAGACCTGATCATCAAGTCGACCGAGAGCGCTATCGCCGCCAAGACCGTCACCTACGACTTCGAGCGTCTCATGGAGGGCGCCCAGTTGATGTCATGCTCGCAATTTGGCGACGCGATGATCAGCCATATGTAAGGTGTGGAATGAAAAAGGCCGATCAGATGATCGGCCTTTTTTTGTTTCGTTTCAGGACAAATCAGGCATCTACCGTCGAGACGCCTTGGGCAGCAGCAGGGGTCGTCGCCTCGGACACGGCCTGCTGTGGCCTGATGTCGGTTGCGTGAAGGCCTTTCGGACCCTGCAGGATGTTGAACATGACCGCTTGCCCAGCTTTCAGAGTTCGATAGCCTTCCATCTGGATGGCCGAGTAGTGGGCGAACAGGTCCTCATCGCCGCCGTCTGCTACGATGAACCCGTAGCCTTTGGCGTTGTTGAACCACTTGACCTTACCGCTTAGCATGCTGTTATCCCTCTGCAAAGGAGTCCATTACTGGAGTAACATCCATTTCATTCCGCGCTTATGCAGCCCGAGGCCTCATGTTGCGCAACCCGTTTGCCCTTGTAGGCACATACTGTTTGTATCACCGTTTTGCCGATAGTCAAGGCGACTCGTCAGCTGGCTGCGAAGCTGTCCATATTTATCTGGCCCCCGCGCCACGACCTAGAACCGTTATGCGCATGCATGCATTTGCTCAGATTCGACTAACATTCAATCAGGACCGGCCTCAACGGGACGAAGACGACGCGTCTGGTCTCGCTGTCCAGGAGGCCAAGCCGGAATTAAAGGCACCACCGATGTATAAAGTTGTCATGTTCAATGACGACTACACACCGATGGATTTCGTCGTCGAGGTGCTGGAAGGCATTTTCAATCACAGCAGGGAGCAGGCCACCAAGATCATGCTGGCCGTCCATACCGAGGGGCAGGCCGTCTGCGGGCTCTATACGCGCGACGTAGCCGAAACCAAAGCGATGCAAGTGAATCAATATGCAAGGGAATGCCAGCACCCGCTGCTCTGTGAGATCGAGAAGGACGGTTAACTCCGACTGCTGGAGAAGAGGTGAAAGCTATGTTGAACCGTGAGCTCGAAGTCACTCTGAATCTGGCTTTCAAAGAGGCACGTACCAAACGTCATGAATTCATGACGGTTGAACACCTCCTGTTGGCCCTACTGGACAATGAAGCGGCAGCCACCGTGCTGCGGGCCTGTGGCGCGAGCCTGGACAAGCTGCGCCATGATCTGCAGGAGTTCATTGATTCCACCACTCCACTAATTCCACAGCACGATGAGGAGCGCGAAACCCAGCCTACGCTTGGCTTTCAGCGCGTACTGCAGCGTGCCGTATTCCATGTCCAAAGCTCTGGCAAGCGGGAAGTGACCGGGGCAAACGTGCTGGTCGCGATTTTCAGCGAGCAGGAGAGCCAGGCCGTATTCCTTCTCAAGCAGCAGAACGTCGCGCGTATCGACGTCGTCAACTACATTGCTCACGGTATTTCAAAGGTGCCTGGCAATGCTGGTAGCCCGGAGAACGATGCGGAGATGCAGGATGAGGACGGTGGCGAGCCGGGTGCGTCGGGCAATCCTCTGGATGCCTATGCGAGCAATCTGAACGAGCTGGCGCGTCAAGGACGGATCGACCCGCTGGTTGGGCGTGAGAACGAAGTCGAGCGTGTCGCGCAGATTCTCGCGCGTCGGCGTAAGAACAATCCGCTTCTCGTAGGTGAAGCTGGCGTCGGTAAGACCGCTATTGCTGAGGGCCTGGCAAAACGCATAGTGGATAATCAGGTTCCGGACCTGCTCGCTGATAGCGTCGTCTACTCGCTAGATCTGGGTGCGCTGCTGGCGGGTACGAAGTATCGAGGTGATTTCGAGAAGCGCTTCAAGGCGTTGCTCGGAGAGTTGCGCAAGCGGCCGCATGCCATTCTTTTTATTGATGAGATACATACGATCATCGGTGCCGGAGCTGCGTCTGGCGGCGTGATGGATGCGTCGAACCTGCTCAAGCCCTTGCTTTCTTCCGGTGAAATCCGCTGCATCGGTTCTACGACCTTCCAGGAATTCCGTGGGATCTTCGAGAAGGATCGCGCCCTCGCGCGTCGCTTCCAGAAAGTCGATGTCAGCGAACCTTCAGTCGAAGACACGATCGGCATTCTGCGTGGCCTTAAGGGGCGTTTCGAGCAGCATCACAACATCGAATACAGCGATGAGGCGCTTCGTGCCGCGGCAGAATTGGCCTCGCGCTACATCAATGATCGGCATATGCCTGACAAGGCCATCGACGTGATCGATGAGGCGGGCGCCTATCAGCGCCTGCAGCCGGAAGAGCAGCGGGTCAAGTGCATTGATGTCGAACAGGTCGAAGACATCGTGGCAAAGATTGCGCGGATTCCGCCGAAGCACGTCAGCAGTTCGGACAAGGAGCTGCTGCGTAACCTCGAGCGCGATCTGAAGCTCACGGTTTTTGGCCAGGATGATGCGATCGACTCGCTGGCGACAGCCATCAAGCTTTCACGGGCTGGATTGAAGGCTCCGGACAAGCCGGTTGGATCGTTCCTTTTTGCCGGGCCTACCGGCGTGGGTAAGACAGAGGCTGCACGCCAGCTGGCTCGAGCGCTGGGCGTCGAGCTGATCCGTTTCGACATGTCCGAGTACATGGAGCGTCACACTGTATCTCGTCTGATCGGTGCGCCTCCGGGATACGTTGGGTTCGACCAGGGCGGCTTGTTGACTGAGGCCATCACCAAGCAGCCGCATTGCGTGCTGTTGCTGGACGAAATCGAAAAGGCGCACCCCGAGGTTTTCAACCTGCTGCTGCAGGTCATGGATCATGGCACGCTCACGGACAATAACGGTCGCAAGGCCGACTTCCGCAACGTGATCATCATCATGACCACCAATGCTGGTGCGGAGACCGCGGCGCGGGCTTCTATCGGTTTTACCTTGCAGGATCATGCCTCTGACGCGATGGAGGTCATCAAGAAGAGCTTTACGCCAGAGTTTCGCAATCGTCTGGATACCATCATCCAGTTCGGCCGTCTGAGTCACGAAGTCATCAAGAGCATCGTCGACAAGTTCTTGATCGAGCTGCAGGCGCAGCTCGAAGACAAGCATGTGACGTTGGAGGTGTCAGATGCTGCGCGCAGCTGGCTGGCGGAGCATGGCTACGATGCGCAGATGGGTGCGCGGCCGATGGCACGGCTTATTCAGGACAAGATCAAGAGGCCGTTGGCCGAGGAGATCCTGTTCGGTGAGCTGGCCGAACATGGTGGCGTGGTTCACATCGATATTCGGGGCGGCGAGCCGTTCTTCGAATTCGAGACCACTGCAGAGCTGGCCTGACCCTAGGTGGTATCGAGCGCCCGGCTTCGGCCGGGCGTTTTTCGTTCCGGCATTGCGTGCGTCCGTTTCCGGCTGTTTGCTGCTGCAACAAAAAAGCCCGGCATAAACCGGGCATTTTTCTCGCGGCTCGCTTAGCGGGCGCGGTAGGTGATGCGACCCTTGCTCAGATCGTAGGGGGTCAGTTCCACGCGAACCTTGTCACCGGTAAGAATCCGGATGTAGTTCTTGCGCATCTTTCCGGAGATGTGCGCAGTAACGACGTGCCCGTTTTCCAACTCCACACGAAACATGGTGTTAGGCAGGGTGTCGACGACAGTACCTTCCATTTCGAAGCTGTCTTCTTTCGACATTCAGTAAAGTCCTCGGTGTCCAAATGAGTGACCCGGCGCATGCGTGCGCGGGCAAAAGCGGCAAGCATTGTGCCCGAAATGGGTCGATGAGCCAAGGACTTCAGCTGAGCGTCACCCAGCGCTGGTTGACCAGCAGTTCGATGGGGCGATATTCGGTCTTGTAATTCATCTTCCGGCAGTTCTTGATCCAGTACCCGAGGTACACGGCCTTCAGGCCGAGACGCGCTGCTTCGCCGATCTGCCAGAGAATCGCGTAGCGCCCCAGGCTGCGCCGTTCTTCTTCGGGATCGTAGAAGGTGTAAACGGCGGACAGTCCATTGGGCAGTACATCGGTGACGGCGACTGCGAGCAGTCGTCCATCCAGCCTGAATTCGTAGAATCGACAAAACGGTAGGTCGCGCACGAGGAAGGTATTGAACTGCTCGCGGCTGGGGGGGTACATGTCGCCGTCCGCATGGCGCTTTTCGATGTAGGTCGCGTAGAGCGCGTAGAGCTCCTCGCTGAACGCCGGGCGAACACAACGTACCTGCAGGTCAGCGTTGCGTTTGAGGATTCGTTTCTGTTGCCGGCTGAGCTCTGGCGAGTTTGCCGGAATGCGAGCCGGAATGCAGGCCGAGCACCGCTGGCAGTGGGGGCGGTAGAGGTGATCGCCGCTACGCCGGAAGCCCATCTCGGAGAGTTCCGCGTACACCTGCGCGTCCATCGGCTGGCTAGGGTCGAGGAACAGCGTGGTGGCCTGTTCATCGGGCAGATAGCTGCACGCATGGGGCTGTGTGGCGTAGAACTTGAGGCGAGCCAGTGAAGTCATGGTCAACTCTCAGAAATCATGAGCTGAGTGTAGGTCAGCTTGCGGTAGCCGACTAGGCGCGCCAGTCGGCTGCGCTGGGCTGATCCAGATGCTCGGCAAGTGCGGCGGCGAATTGCTCACGCGCAATGCTGCGGGCGCCAAAGCTTTCCAGATGACGTGTCGGCATCTGGCAGTCAATCAGGACAAAACCCCAGTCACGCAGCTGTTCCACCAGTGTGACGAATCCAACCTTGGACGCATCGGTAGCGCGACTGAACATCGACTCGCCGAAAAATAGCTTACCGATTGCCAGTCCGTAGAGTCCGCCGACGAGATGCTGCTCCTGCCAGACTTCTACCGAATGCGCGACACCCATTTCGTGCAACTGAACATAGGCTTGCTGCATCGGTGTGGTGATCCAGGTTCCGTCCGAATAGCTACGAGGCCCGGCACAGCCTTGGATCACGTCGGTAAACGCTTGATCGAAGGTCACCTGAAATTCGGCCTGACGGATGCGCTTGCGCAGGCTGCGCGACACATGCAGTTCGTTCGGGAACAGCACCGTTCGCGGATCGGGAGACCACCACAGCAACGGCTGCCCATCCTGGTACCAGGGAAAGCAGCCGTGGCGATAGGCGGCCAGCAGGCGTTCATGGCTAAGGTCACCCCCAGCAGCCAAAAGGCCGTTGGGTTCTCGCAAAGCCGCTTCGAGAGGGGGGAAGCAGAGATCGTCGCGCTTTAGCCAGGTCAGCATGTCGCCACGCATATGCAGGTAGGAGAGGGCGGGCCGAGGGCCCGCCACTAGATCAGTTGTCGAGGTACTTTTCTGCGTCCAGAGCGGCCATGCAGCCGGCACCGGCCGAGGTGATCGCCTGGCGATAGACGTGATCAGCCACATCACCAGCAGCGAAGACGCCAAGGATGCTGGTGCAGGTGGCATCACCCTCGCCGCCACCTCTAATCTTCAGGTAGCCATCCTTCATTTCCAGCTGGCCCTGGAACAGGTCGGTGTTCGGCTTGTGGCCGATGGCGATGAATACGCCGGCGAGGTCCAGCTTGTTCTCTTCGCCGGTGAGAGTGCTCTTCAAACGGACACCGGTCACGCCGCTGGCATCGCCGAGTACTTCCTCGAGGGTATGGTTCCAGTGCAGGCGGATGTTGCCGTTGGCCGCCTTGTCCATGATCTTGTCCTGCAGGATCTTCTCCGACCGCAGTTTGTCGCGGCGGTGGATCAGGTGGACTTCCTTGGCAATGTTGGACAGGTACAGCGCTTCCTCGACCGCAGTGTTGCCGCCGCCGATCACCGCGACGACCTGGTTGCGATAAAAGAAGCCGTCGCAGGTGGCGCAGGCCGATACACCACGGCCAGCGAACGCCTCTTCAGAGGGCAGGCCGAGGTATTGTGCCGAGGCACCGGTGGCGATGATCAATGCGTCGCAGGTATAGACGCCGCTGTCGCCGCGCAGGGTGAATGGGCGCTGCTGCAACTCTGCGGTATGGATGTGATCGAAGACGATCTCGGTGTCGAAGCGCTCGGCGTGCTTCTGCATGCGGACCATCAGGTCCGGGCCGGTCAGACCTTCGACATCGCCGGGCCAGTTGTCGACTTCGGTAGTGGTGGTCAACTGACCGCCGGGCTGGATGCCGGTGATCATCAGTGGCTTCAGATTGGCGCGGGCAGCGTATACCGCAGCGGTATATCCGGCCGGGCCGGAGCCGAGGATGATCAGACGCGAATGCTTGACTTCACTCATAAAAAGCCCTCATAAGCCTTTGTTGCAAATAGAGAAGCGTGCTCCAGTCGAGCCGCGTCGGGAAATCGGGCGTTTATGCTACACCGAAGCATCGGCAAAAGCCCAAGCCGCCGCGGAACCTGCATGCCATCGAATCGACAAACCCGTACAATGCCGGGGTTCTGGCTGACTACGGTTCATCGCGCCGCAGGCGCAGGAAAGAAAGCGTTTTGAAGAATTCCTCATCTACCGCGCCGGCAACCGTCTGGCGACAACAATTGCACTATCGCCTCAAGGAAGGCGCGTTGATAGCGCTCGGTGCGCTCTGCGTCTACCTGTGGATGGCGTTGCTTACCTACGACCCGGGCGATCCTGGCTGGACCCACACCAGCAATGTCGATCAGGTCCGCAACGCTGCCGGCCGTGCCGGCGCCTGGTTTGCTGATGTTCTGTTCATGGCGCTGGGCTATTTCGCCTATTTGTTTCCCCTGCTGCTTGGCGTCAAGGCCTGGCAAGTGTTCCGCGCGCGTCATCAACCCTGGGTGTGGAACGGCTGGCTGTTCTCCTGGCGCCTGATCGGTCTGGTGTTCCTGGTCCTGTCCGGGTCCGCGCTGGCCTATATCCATTTCCAGGCCGCTCCTGGCTTGCCCGCGTCTGCCGGCGGTGCGCTGGGAGAGAGCCTCGGTCAGTTGGCCGTTCTGTCACTTAACGTACAGGGCAGCACCCTTGCGCTGTTGGCGTTTTTCCTGTTCGGCCTGACGGTGTTCACGGATCTGTCCTGGTTCAAAGTGATGGACATCACCGGCAAGATCACTCTCGACCTCATCGAGCTGATCCAGAGCTTCTTCAGTCGCTGGTGGAGCGCCCGCGCCGAGCGCAAGCAGATGGTCGCCCAGTTGCGAGAAGTTGACGATGTCGTGAGCGAGGTGGCTGCGCCGATGGTGCGCGACCGTCGTGAGCAGGCCAAGGTCAAGGAGCGCATCATCGAACGTGACGAGTCCCTGGCCAAGCACATGAGCGAGCGCGACAAGCGTGTGGCTCCGGTGATCGCTCCGCCTGCTCCTGCCAAAGCCGCCGAACCGAGCAAGCGCGTGCTGAAAGAAAAGCAGGCCAACCTGTTTGTCGATCCGCTGATCGAGGGCAGCCTGCCGCCGATCTCGATACTTGATGCTGCCGAGAAACAGCAGAAGCAATACTCGCCTGAGTCGCTGGAAGCGATGTCGCGGCTGCTGGAGATCAAGCTGAAGGAGTTCGGTGTAGAGGTCATCGTCGAGTCGGTACATCCAGGCCCGGTGATCACCCGCTTCGAAATCCAGCCGGCAGCCGGTGTGAAGGTAAGCCGTATCTCCAATCTGGCCAAAGACCTTGCGCGCTCACTGGCAGTGATCAGCGTGCGGGTGGTCGAAGTGATTCCGGGCAAGACCACTGTGGGCATCGAGATTCCCAACGAGGATCGTCAGATCGTGCGCTTCTCCGAGGTGCTGTCTTCGGCCCCCTACGACGACGCCAAATCACCGGTCACCCTGGCACTCGGCCATGATATCGGCGGTAAGCCGGTCATCGCCGACCTGGCGAAGATGCCGCACCTGCTAGTGGCTGGTACCACTGGTTCCGGTAAGTCGGTGGGCGTCAACGCGATGATTTTGTCGATCCTGTTCAAGTCCACGCCGGAAGAGGCGCGGTTGATCATGATCGATCCCAAGATGCTTGAACTGTCGATCTACGAAGGCATTCCGCACCTGCTTTGCCCTGTCGTCACGGACATGAAGGAGGCGGCCAACGCACTGCGCTGGAGCGTCGCTGAGATGGAGCGGCGCTACAAGCTGATGGCGGCCATGGGCGTGCGTAACCTCGCGGGCTTCAATCGCAAGGTCAAGGAAGCCGAAGAGGCGGGCACACCGCTTACCGATCCGCTGTTCCGTCGCGAGAGCATGGATGACCAGCCGCCGCCGCTGAAATCCCTGCCGACCATCGTCGTGGTGGTGGACGAATTCGCCGACATGATGATGATCGTCGGCAAGAAGGTCGAAGAGCTGATCGCGCGTATCGCACAGAAGGCACGCGCGGCGGGTATTCACCTGATCCTTGCCACCCAGCGTCCGTCGGTGGATGTGATTACCGGCCTGATCAAGGCCAACATTCCCACCCGAATGGCATTCCAGGTATCCAGCAAGATTGATTCGCGCACCATCCTCGACCAAGGTGGTGCCGAGCAGTTGCTGGGGCACGGTGACATGCTCTACCTGCCGCCGGGCACCGGCCTGCCGATTCGTGTCCATGGCGCGTTCGTTTCCGATGAGGAAGTGCACCGGGTGGTCGAGGCCTGGAAGGCCCGTGGCGCGCCTGACTACATTGAAGACATTCTTGCTGGCGCCGAAGAGGCGGGTAGCGGCTTCGATGGTAGCAGTGGCGAAGGCAGCGGAGAGGGCAGCGAAGAAGACCCGTTGTACGACGAGGCCGTTCGCTTCGTCACTGAAAGCCGCCGTGCGTCGATTTCCGCCGTGCAGCGCAAACTCAAGATTGGCTATAACCGCGCCGCGCGGATGATCGAGGCCATGGAAATGGCTGGCGTGGTGACATCCATGAACACCAATGGCTCGCGCGAAGTCATCGCGCCGCCGCCTATGCGCGATTGAATCGCTTCGAGGGCTAAATGCAATTGATCCGTTTGCTGTGTGCATCTGTCCTGATGGTTGCCCTGGCCCCGGCACACGCCGACCAGGCTGCATCCACCAAACGACTGACTGATTTGCTGAACCAAGCTGAAACCCTGACCGGCCGCTTCTCGCAGCTGTCGCTCGACGGCAGCGGCACCCAGCTGCAGGAAACCTCCGGCGAACTGGCGCTCAAGCGCCCCGGGCAGTTCCGCTGGCACACCGATGCACCGATGGAGCAGCTGCTGGTTTCCAACGGCGAGAAGGTCTGGCTGTATGACCCCGACCTGGAGCAGGTCACCGTCCAGCAACTCGACCAGCGCTTGACGCATACCCCGGCGCTACTGCTCTCCGGTGACGTATCGACCATCAGCGAGAACTTCGAGGTTTCCCACAAGGAGGCCGGTGAGGTTGTGGATTTCACCCTCAAGCCCAAGGCCAAGGACACGTTGTTCGATAATCTGCGCCTGTCGTTCCGTAGCGGCGTGATCAACGACATGCAGCTGATCGACAGCGTCGGTCAGCGTACCAATATCCTCTTCATGGGCGTGAAGATGAATCAGCCGCTCAAGGCCGACACGTTCACCTTCGAGATTCCTGAGGGTGCCGACGTCATTTCCGAGTGACCCTCATCTGACATTCGTATCAGGCGGCCTGCGCAGCGGCTGGCCGCTGCAATCGAGGTAACCGTCCGCAATGGACCTGTTCAGCCGCGAGCCTGTCGCTCAACCCCTTGCCGCGCGTCTGCGTGCAGCCAGCCTCGACGAGTACGTCGGGCAGGAGCACCTGCTCGCGCGCGGCAAGCCGTTGCGCGAGGCGCTGGAACAGGGCGCGCTGCATTCCATGGTGTTCTGGGGGCCGCCCGGGGTTGGTAAGACCACACTGGCGCGGCTCCTGGCAAAAGTCTCCGATGCCCATTTCGAGACGGTTTCCGCCGTGCTCGCCGGGGTCAAGGAGATTCGCCAGGCGGTCGAAATCGCCAAGCAGCAGGCCGCCCAGTACGGACGGCGCACCATCCTGTTCGTCGATGAAGTGCATCGCTTCAACAAGTCCCAGCAGGACGCCTTCCTGCCTTACGTCGAAGACGGCACGCTGATCTTCATCGGTGCGACCACCGAGAATCCCTCCTTCGAGCTCAACAACGCCTTGCTCTCGCGCGCCCGCGTCTACGTGCTGAAAAGTCTCGACGAGGCGGCGCTGCGTAAACTGGTCACCCGCGCATTGAGCGATCCAAAAGGGCTGGGTGACCTGCATCTGGAACTGCCGGAAGAGAGCTTCCAGATGCTGCTGGCTGCTGCCGATGGTGACGGTCGTCGGCTGCTCAACCTGCTGGAGAACGCATCGGACCTGGCCGAGGAGGGCGGTAGCATCAGCACCGACTTGCTGCAGGATCTGCTGGGTGACAGCCGTCGCCGTTTCGACAAGGGCGGTGAGGCGTTCTACGACCAGATTTCGGCACTGCACAAGTCTGTGCGCGGCTCCAATCCCGACGCGGCACTGTACTGGTTCGCGCGTATGCTCGATGGTGGCTGCGACCCGCTGTACATTGCCCGGCGCGTCGTGCGCATGGCCAGCGAGGAGATCGGCAATGCCGACCCGCGCGCGCTACCGCTGTGTCTGAACGCCTGGGATGTGCAGGAGCGCCTGGGTAGCCCGGAAGGGGAGCTGGCCGTAGCGCAGGCGATCGTCTATCTCGCCTGCGCGCCGAAGAGCAACGCCGTCTACACCGCGTTCAAGTCAGCCATGCGCGATGCTGCCGAGAACGGCTCGCAGGAAGTGCCGCTGCATTTGCGTAATGCACCGACCAAGCTGATGAAAGAACTCGGCTACGGCAACGAATACCGCTACGCCCACGACGAACCGGATGCCTATGCTGCAGGCGAGGATTATTTTCCCGAAGCGATGCAGCCGCGGCGTTACTACCATCCGGCCCCGCGCGGGCTGGAAAGCAAGATCCGCGACAAGCTCGAGCACCTTGCCCGGCTCGACCGCGAAAGCCCGAAACAACGGAGAAAGGAATGATCCGCATGGCCTTCGCCGTCGCCTGTGGCGGCGTGATCGGGACCCTGTTGCGCTTTGCCCTGGCGACCTGGGTCAGCAATCAATGGCCACGGCATTTCTATCTGGCCACGCTGGCCGTGAACCTGCTGGGGTGCCTGCTGATCGGCTATCTCTATGCAACCTTTCTCGCCCGACCGGACATTTCACCCGAGCTGCGTGGCGCACTGATCATCGGCTTTCTTGGCGCACTGACGACTTTCTCCAGCTTCTCACTTGACGCACTGCGGCTGCTTGAAAGCGGTCAGCTGGCGACTGCCTTCGCCTATGTCGGCGGCAGCGTGTTCGGTGGCCTGTTGGCGGCCTGGGCCGGTCTGGCGCTCGCGAGGTTATGAACCGGCGCGCGTTCACAGTAAACTTCGCCCCCTCTTCGCCCTTCATCCAAGCTTTCACAGACGAGACCCACCATGCTTGATTCGAAACTGGTACGCACTCAGCTACAGGACGTGGCGGCCCGCCTGGCCACCCGTGGCTACCAGCTGGACGTGGCGCGCATTGAAGCGCTGGAAGCTCAGCGCAAGACCGTGCAGACCCGCACCGAACAACTTCAGGCCGAGCGCAACGCGCGCTCCAAATCCATCGGCCAGGCCAAGCAGCGCGGTGAGGACATCGCGCCGTTGCTCGCCGACGTGGATCGCATGGGCTCGGAGCTCGACTCCGGCAAGCAGGAGCTGGACCGCATCCAGAGCGAACTCGACCAGCTAATGCTGAGCATTCCCAACCTGCCGCACGAGTCGGTGCCGGTCGGTGCGGATGAGGACGAGAACCTCGAGGTTCGCCGCTGGGGCACGCCGAAGACCTTCGACTTCCCGGTGCAGGATCATGTTGCCCTGGGCGAGCAGCATGGCTGGCTGGACTTCGAGACCGCGGCCAAGCTGTCCGGTGCGCGCTTCGCCCTGATGCGCGGCCCGATTGCCCGCCTGCATCGCGCCCTGGCGCAATTCATGATCGACCTGCACACCCGCGATCACGGCTATGAAGAGGCCTACACGCCGTATCTCGTACAGGCGCCGGCGCTTCAGGGTACCGGTCAGTTGCCGAAATTCGAGGAAGACCTGTTCAAGATCAGCCGTGAAGGCGAAGCGGACTTCTACCTGATTCCGACCGCCGAGGTATCGCTGACCAACATCGTGTCCGGCGAGATTCTCGATGCCAAGCAGCTGCCGCTGAAGTTCGTCGCCCACACGCCGTGCTTCCGCAGCGAGGCGGGTGCGTCGGGCCGCGATACCCGCGGCATGATCCGTCAGCACCAGTTCGACAAGGTCGAGATGGTGCAGATCGTCGAGCCGTCCAGGTCCTTCGAGGCGCTGGAAGAGCTGACCGGCAACGCCGAGAAGGTGCTGCAGTTGCTGGAGTTGCCTTACCGTGTGTTGTCGTTGTGCACCGGTGACATGGGTTTCGGCGCGACCAAGACCTATGACCTGGAAGTCTGGGTGCCGAGCCAGGACAAGTACCGCGAGATTTCTTCCTGCTCCAACTGTGGCGACTTCCAGGCGCGGCGCATGCAGGCGCGTTACCGCAATCTGGAAACCGGCAAGCCGGAGCTCGTGCACACCCTCAATGGTTCGGGCCTGGCGGTCGGTCGTACCCTGGTCGCCGTACTGGAGAATTACCAGCAGGCTGACGGAAGCGTTGTGGTGCCCGACGTACTGAAGCCATACATGGGTGGTATCGAAATCATCGGCTGAGGCTGCAGCAGCGGTTCGGCATCAGGCCGGATCCTTGATATTCGACAAGGGGCATCGCGGCCGTAATGGCTGTCATGCCCATACCACCAACGACCCTCCAGGATTCGCCCATGGAATACCTCCCGCTGTTCCACAACCTCAAAGGCCGCACGGTGTTGATCGTCGGGGGTGGCGAGATTGCGCTACGCAAGGCTCGGCTGCTGAGCGAAGCTGGAGCACGGCTGCGGGTGGTGGCGCCGAGCATCGAGGCGCAACTGGCCGAACTGGTAGGAGCGGGCGGTGGCGAATGCCTCGATCGCGGCTATGACCCGCAGGACCTCCAGGGCTGTGTGCTGGCCATCGCCGCCACCGATGACGAGCCGCTGAATGCCGCGGTTTCGCAGCATGCCAACGCGCTGGGTATGCCAGTCAACGTGGTCGACTCGCCGCAGCTGTGCAGCGTGATCTTTCCGGCGATCGTCGACCGCTCGCCGCTGGTGATTGCGGTTTCCAGTGGTGGCGATGCTCCGGTGCTGGCGCGGTTGATCCGCGCGCGTATCGAGACCTGGATTCCAGCGGCCTACGGGCAGCTGGCGGGGCTGGCCAAACAGTTCCGCGCTCAGGTCAAAGCTAAGTTCGCCAATGTTCAGCAGCGGCGGGTGTTCTGGGAGGAAACCTTTCAGGGACCGATCGCCGAACAGGCGTTGGCTGGGTGCAGCGCCGAAGCCGAGCGCCTGCTGGCGGAGAAGCTTGCCGGTGCAGCGCCGCGCGCGCTGGGCGAGGTTTATCTGGTAGGCGCTGGCCCAGGCGACCCTGACCTGCTGACCTTCCGCGCCCTGCGCCTGATGCAGCAGGCCGACGTGGTGCTCTACGATCGCCTGGTGGCGCCGGCGATCATCGACCTGTGCCGGCGCGATGCCGATCGCATCTACGTTGGCAAGCAGCGTTCGGAACACGCGGTGCCGCAGGAGCAGATCAATCAAAAGCTGGTGACCCTGGCCAAGGAAGGCAAGCGCGTTCTACGGCTCAAGGGCGGTGATCCATTCATCTTTGGCCGCGGTGGCGAGGAGATCGAGGAGCTGGCAGCCAACGGTGTGCCGTTCCAGGTCGTGCCGGGTATCACTGCCGCCAGCGGCTGTGCAGCCTATGCCGGCATTCCGCTCACTCATCGCGATCATGCGCAGTCGGTGCGTTTTGTCACCGGTCATCTGAAAGACGGCAGCTGCGATCTACCCTGGGCGGAACTCGCTGCGCCGGCACAGACGCTGGTGTTCTACATGGGCCTGGTGGGTTTACCGGTGATCTGCCAGCAACTGATAGCCCATGGACGTTCGGCGGATACGCCGGCGGCGCTGGTGCAGCAGGGCACCACCACAAATCAGCGTGTCTTCACAGGGACGCTGGAAACCCTCGCCCAGCGTATCGCCCAGGAGCAGGTCCAGGCTCCGACCCTGCTGATCGTCGGTGAAGTGGTTCAGCTACGCGAGAAACTGGCTTGGTTCGAAGGCGCCCAGGCGAGCGCCTAGCAGAAGATCGACGCTATCTGCGCCGTTTTCAGCGGCGCAGATAGGCGGTGAAGTCGATGTCCCCGGCAGAAAGGATCGCCTGTACACGGTTGTGCACGTTGAGTTTGCGCAGAATCGCCGAGACATGTGCCTTCACGGTGGTTTCGGCGATGTCGAGGTTGTAGGCGATCTGCTTGTTGGATTCACCCTTGGTCATGCGCTCCAGTACCAGTAGCTGCTTGCGGGTCAGCGCCTGCAACAGTTCCGGCGGGATCGATTGCTCGTTGTGATGGGAGTGGCGGCTGCTGGGCTTCTGGCTGCGGATGATGTCCGAAGGAAGGTAGACGTTGCCGTTGAGGATCTGCTCGATGGCGTCGGTCATCTGCGCACGCGGCGAGGATTTGGTGATAAAGCCGACGGCGCCGTAGGTAATGGCCTGCAACACGATCTGCTTGTCCTGCTCCGCCGAAACGATCACCACCGGAATGGTCGGTGCTTCGTTGCGCAGATTGATCAGGCCGTTGAGGCCGTGCATGCCGGGCATGTTCAGGTCCAGCAGCACCAGATCGAGATCGTCGTGTTCCAGGGTCAGCGCCAGCGCGCTGTCGAGGTCGGCAGTTTCAAGGATTTCGCTGTCGGGGAAGCCGTCGCGAATGACGTTATGGATGGCTTCACGGAACAGCGGATGGTCGTCCGCAATCAGGATCTTGTACAAGGCCGGTCACCTCTTTGTTGTGATTATGGTGGGGGCATGCTGGTCAGGTGATGCTACTCATCGCCAGGCAGAGGCTCCGGAGTAGCAGGGTGCAAGGGCAGGCCCGCCTGTTCCCAACCGTCCACCCCATCGCGATACCAGTACAGTCGCTTGTAGCCCAGCGCATGGGCGCGCCTGGTGGCGTTCCAGCCGAGCCAGCAGTCAGACCGGCAGTAGAACACGATTGGCTGCTCGAGATTGCCCTGGCTGGCGCGGGCAAGATTTTCGCTGAGGTAGCTTGCCCATTCGGGCTGCAGATCTCCATCGCCGGTGTTCGCCAGCCAGATGCTGCCGGGCAGGTTTGCATGGGGTTCGCTGTCGATGAAACGGCCGGCGAGCCACTGGCTCCGATACACGTCCACCAGCACCACATCGGATTGTTCTTCCAGCAAAGCCTTTAACGCGGTCGTATCCAGAGTCTGTGCACCGTCGATGGAAGGCGGTGTCGGGCTGCGGTACTGCGTCTGGCGATAGCCGTCGGTGGAGAACAGGGTGAGCTGCTCTTCGGCCGCGGCAATCGTGGGCAGGCAGACCCCAGGCAGCGCGGCGATCAGCAAGGGCAGCAGCGACCTGAACATAGTCCGTATTCCATGGCGTTTCGATAGGTCGATTACAGAGCAAAGGGCCTGTCTTTTAAATCCTACGATGGAGGGGAAAACCGGTACCAAAGTAGTAGATCGCTCAGGCTGAGCGGCGCAAGGCCGCATGTTGTGGGTTGAAACTGATTACTGCGAGAAGACTGAACAGCAGGGTCAGTCCGAGGCAAACCATCAGTGCGGTCGGTGCCAGGCGCAGATAAAGCGCATGACGAACCAACTCCACAGCGTGGGTGAAGGGGTTGAGGGCGCAGATCCAGTACAGCCACTCGCTCGCCTCACGCATCTTCCACAGCGGGTAGAGCGCCGACGAGAGAAAGAACATCGGAAAGATCACGAAATTCATCACGCCGGCAAAGTTCTCCAGCTGACGAATGCCGTTGGAGAGCAGCAAACCCAGGGCGCTGAGCAGCAGCGCCACCAGCAGCAGGGCGGGCAGGGCGGCGATCAGCCCAAGCGGTGGAGGCTGTACGCCGTAGAACCAGGCGATAGCGAGAAACGCATAGACCTGCAGCAAGGAGATCAACGCCGTGGCGACGAGCTTGCTGGCCAGCAGAAAGCTGCGCGGCAACGGGCTGGTCAGCAACACGCGCATGCTGCCCATCTCGCGGTCGTAGACCATCGAGAGTGAACCCTGCATGCCGTTGAACAGCAGGATCATGCAGGCCAGCCCCGGCACGATGTAGGTTTCGTAGGTGATGTAGGTGTCGTACGGCTCGATGATCGCGATGCCGAGCGCCGCCCGAAAGCCTGCGGCAAACACCACCAGCCAGAGTAGCGGCCGCACCAGGGCACTGAAGAAGCGCGAGCGCTGTTGCACGAAGCGCAGCCATTCGCGCAGAACGATGCCGCGCAGGCATTCCCAGTAGATGATCATGAACTTTTCCGTCCGGAATCGAGGGTCGCGCGCGTGCCGGGAGCAGCCCCAGGGTTGGAAGCCGGCGTCGCAGACGCCGCGTGCCCGGTATCGACTGCTCGCGGCGTGCTGTCGAGCAGGGCGCTCTGGTGATCGAGGCCGCTGCCGGTCAGCCGTGCAAAGCTCGCGGCCAGGTCTTCGCCTTCGGTGGCCAGGGTCGCGGCACGCCCATGAGCCACCAGGCGGCCACGGTTGAGTATCAGCAGATCGTCGTCGTCTCGGACTTCATCAAGCAGGTGCGTGGTCCACAGCACGCTCATACCCTGCTCCTGGCAGAGTAGGCGTACATGCTGGTTGAGCGCCTGGCGGCTGGCGGGGTCGAGGCCGGCGCTGGCCTCATCGAGTAACAGCAGCTCCGGTCGGTGCAGCAGGGCACGGGCGATTTCCACACGGCGACGGTGACCACCGTTGAGTTCGCGCACCTTGCTGCGGCGGCGTTCGCCGAGCTGCTGGCGCTGCAGTTCCAGCTCGATACGTTCGTTGGCCACGGCCCGCGGAATGCCATGCAGCGCCGCGTGGTAGCGCAGGTTCTGCTCCACCGTAAGGTCCAGGTCCAGCGTGCTCTGCTGGAACACCACGCCAAGACGCGCAAGGGCCTTGCGCGGCGTTTCACGCAGATCGAAGCCAGCGATACGGATCTGCCCCTTCTGTAGATCGTACAGGCGGGTCAGCAACGCGATCAGCGTCGATTTGCCGGCTCCGTTCGGACCGAGCAACGCCGTGAAACGCCCCTGCGCTGCGGTAAAACTCACCCCGTCCAGCGCCCGCCGCTCACCATAGGCGAACGCGACGTCGCTGACCTCCAGCGCGTTCATGGAGTGACCACCACGCCCCATGGATAGCGGCCGACCTTGATCGACTTGGTGACCTTGAGCTTGTCGACGTCGATCACCGAGACGTCGCCGCTGACGCCGTTGGTGGTCAGCAGCAGGCTTTCGTCAGGGTTGAATGCCATGTGCCAGACGCGGCGGCCTACCAGCAGGTAGTCGAGCACCTCGTAGGTTTTCGCATCGACTACGGCGATGTGATTGGCCGGGCCGAGCGCAACGAAGGCGTACTTGCCGTCGGAGCTGAGTTTGATGCCCACCGGCTGGACCTTGTCCGGGTGCACGCCCTTGATCTTGAACGTCAGGGTCTTGAGGATCTCGCGCTTGTCCACGTCCACCACGCTGACCGTGCCTCCGATCTCGGCCGAGGCCCATAGCTGCTTGCTGTCCCTGGTGAACTCCACGTGGCGGGGGCGCTGGTCGACCAGGGTGTTGTCGACCAGTTCGTTGGTGCTGGTATCGATCCAGTGAAGCATGTTGGTGGTTTCGCTTGTGTTGACCGCCCACTTGCCATCCGGGCTCACCCCCATGCCCTCGGGCTCGACGCCGACGTCGATCTGCGCCAGCACTTCTTCCTTGTCGACATCGACCACGGTCACCAGCGCGTCGTCCTCATTGGAGATGTACAGCCACTTGTTGTTCGGGTGCAGGGCGAACTGCTCGGGATCTGCTCCCGATGGCAGCTGCTTGATGATCTGCCGCGTGGCCAGGTCCATCACCTGCACGGTGTCCGAGTCGCTGGCGCAGATGTACAGCAGCTTGTTGTCATGGGAGAGCGTGAGGCCGCGCGGGCGCATGCCGACTTCCAGGGTCTCGACGGTTTCCATCGTGTCCAGGTTGATCACGCTGATGCTGTCGTCTTTCTCGTTGGAGACGTAGGCCGTGGCGGCGGCAGCCGAACCTGCGGCAAGGCTGAGGGCAATGGTGATGGCGGAGGCAAGGGCAGTTCTGGGCATGGTTGGGCTCTCTTGTCGTTATTGTGTGATGGGGGCAGTGGTTTCGCTGTGGTCCAGCTGGCGCAGATATTCTTCGGCTTCTTCCTGGCCGCCGGCGGCTGCTCGCTGCAACCAATGGCGTGCTGCGACGGAATCGGCTTCAACGCCACGCCCTTCGGCCAGAGCGACGCCCCAGTGGTAGCGCGCCAGGCTGACGTAGCTGGCGTCGTCCGGTTGCTCCGCGCCTTTCTTCAGTAGCGCGGCGGATTTGCTCAGATCCGGCTCCATGCCGCTGCCGCTCTCGTACATTTGCGCCAGCGAAATCATCGAGTAGACGTCGTTCCAGCGCGCCACGCAGTCTTCGAAGATGGCTTTGGCGGCATCGAAGTTACCAGTCTTCGCCGTCACGTAGCCGTAGAGGCATTTGATGCGCTTGGGGCTGTCGACATAGGCTTCATAGCCCAGCTCGTCGGCGCTGGCGGGCAGAGTGGCAAGGCCGAGCAGGGCGGCAGCAGCGAGACGGATCATGGGCGCACCTCGCTCAGGCGGCAGCTGCTTTCCGGTGCGTCGAAGCCCAGGGTGTCCAGTTCGCTGGTGGGATGCAGAAAGCCGTCCTGCGGCGAGTTCGATACCAGCGCCCGCGGGTGTACCAGCGGGATCGGCTGGCGTAGCTGGCCATTCCACGGGCGGAAGCTCAGCTTGCGGCCCTTGAAACCATCCAGCGGCAGCTCACCGCTAAGCGACAGCTGACGGATCGCTGCGGCGTCCGTGCTGCGCAGGCGAGTGACCGCCGCTGCAAGGCTGCGTACGCCCATCCAGGCGGCGAAATCGCGGTCGTTCATCCAGCGCTTGGCATGCGCCTCGAAGCGTTTCTGCAATTGGGCGGCGCCGTAGGTTTCCACCGTCTTGTGCCAGCCGGTGGCGGTCAGGCCCTGGGTGCCTGCCACCGGGCGCGGCAACCAGGTGTGATATGGCACGTACTCACCGAAGTCGCCACGTTCGTCGGCCACCAGCACCACGTCGTATTCGGCGCCCTGGGTGAACAACGGCATCTCGGCCTGGGCGCTGCGGCGTTGGTCGTTATCGAAGCTCCAGGGCTTCTCCACCACGATGCGGTGACCGAAGCGCTTGGCCGCGCGGCGCAAAGCATCGGCGTAGGCCTGATCCTCAGCGGTCGGACCGACGATCAGCATCCAGCGATTCCAACGGCGTGCCGCGAGGAACTGGCCGAGCGCATCGGCGAGCATGCTGCGGCTGGGCAGGGTGTGCAGGACATTCGCCAGGCAACTCTGGCTGCGCAGTGCATCGTCGGCACTGCCGGCGTTGATCAGCAGCGCTTCCGGCATGGCGTCCGACAGCTGGCGCAGGGACGCAGCCGGAGCGTTGACCACGAACAGGCGCAGACCATCGGCGTATTGCTTGCCCGCCTGTTCCAGGAGCTCTTCCGGCGTTTCGCTGGTGGCCGCTTCGAGCACATAGCTGTGCTTGAGAAAACGTCCCGTGCTGTTGCTGTCGGTGATCGCCAGTTCGGCGCCGCGCAGGCCGGCGTCTTCGGGCTCAGGAATGACGTTGGAGAGCACCGGGCCGGTGTCTGGGCGATAACCGAGATAACCGATGCGTATCGCCAGCTCCGTGCTGGCAGCCGCTGCAGCGAACTGCGTGCAGCAAGTGAGGGCGATCAGGAAACCGGCTCGTCGTAATACATGGCTCATGGGCAGCTCCTGTGACGTTGCAGGCAGCATAGGAACCATGGCAGAGCGGGGGAATATGCAGAAAGTACCAGTCGCTGTGTACCAAGGTCGTAGAAGTGACGATGAAAAGGCGGCGCAGGCCCTGCGCCGCCCCGGTCCTTAGCGGACTCGCCTGACCTTGAATCGGCCGACCTGCACGATCATCTGCTGCGCTTGCTGCGTCAGCTCCTGTGCGGCCTGCGTCGATTGCTCGGAGTTGCTGCTGTTGTGGTGCACCACTTCATCGATCTGGCCGATGGCCAGGCTGACCTGTTCGATACCGGACGCCTGCTGGCTCGACGCCGAGGCGATCTCGTCGACCAGCTGCGAAACCTGTGCCGCGCCCTGAACGATCGCTTCCAGCGCCCGTGCCGTGTCGTCGGTGAGCTCCATGCCCTTGATCGTCCGCGCATTGGACTCCTGGATCAGACGGGTAGAGCGCTGTGCGGCCTCGGCACTGCGGGCTGCCAGCTGACGGACTTCATCGGCGACCACCGCGAACCCGCGGCCGTGCTCGCCGGCACGGGCCGCCTCTATGGCCGCGTTCAGCGCGAGGAGGTTGGTTTGCGTGGCGATCTCTTCGATTGCTCTGATGATGTTGGTGATATCCAGACCCGACTGGTTGATCTCCTGCATTGCCGCTTTCAGGGTGACCATCAACTCGTTGCCACCGCGGGCCGAATGCTCGGAATCGCGCGAGAGGGCGTTGGCTTCGCTGGCGTATTCGGAGGTCTGGCGAATCTGCGCAGCCATCTGGTTGATGGTGGCGCTGATCTCAGTCACCGCGGAGGCCGATTCCGTTGCGCCGCTGGAAAGATCCTGGCTGAGGCTCGTCACCTGGCCGGCCTTGTCGTTGATCAGCCCTGAGCTCTGCTGGACCTGGGATACCAACTCGTTGAGGTTGTCGACCATTCGCCTGAGCGCAAGCCCGAGCTGGTCGTGCTCCGAGGCCAGACGGACTTCCACCGCCAGGTCGCCCTGGGAGATGCGTTCGGCCACGTGTACCTGCTCCTGCAGGCTGTCGGCCATCCGGTCGAGGCTGGCGGATAGCTGGCCGACTTCGTCCGCGGACTGGTGCGCCAGGCGCTGGGAAAAGTCGCCTTTCTGAATGGCACCGGCCAGCTGCGCGGCTTTGCGAATGGGCAGGGCGACCGAGCGGGAAGAAAACCACAGCGCAAGCACGGCGAGGATTGAGATGAGCACGCCTGCGCCGATCTGCTGCAGCATGCTCCGATCGCTCTTGGCGTCCATCTCGGTCTTCAGCTCGGTGGCCTTGGCAAGCACGATTTCCTTGTTGATCTTCAGCATCATCGACCAGGGTTTGCCGGTACGACCCAGCTCGATGGGCGCGAACACCACGATCGTGCCGTCTGCGTCCAGACGGGCGAGTTCTTCGCCTTTCTGCACGGCGCTCAGGGCGGTCTGCCACTCGTTCGGCAATACCTTCTGGAAGTGCTGGCCAATCAGGTCTGGCGAGCGGCTCTCCGCCACGATCAGCCCCTGGTCACTGATGATCGCCACTTCGCCTCGGCCCTCGAACAGCTTGCCGGATACTTCCTGGCTGATCTTCTGCACGAAGTCGAGGTTGTAGTCGGTGCCCGCCACACCCATGAAGCGGCCATCGACGATAATCGGAACCGAAAGCGTCGCCAGCCATACCTGCTTGCCCTGCACGATGTAGGGCAGCGGGCCGAGCACGCTTTCCTTGAGCGTTTCCCGCGGCCCGATGTACCAGCCGCCCTTGAGTACGCCGTTGGGGTGCTTGTCCATGGTGTCGTACTCGACCAGCGGCTGCACCGCGATCTTGCCGTCTGCACCCCGCGTCCAGTAGGGCGTGAAGCGACCGGTCTGCTCGTTGTTACCGTTCTGGCCGCCAGTGAATAGGAAATCCTGGCCGTCGATTGCGTCCGGCTCCCAGCACGAGTAGGTGCCGTTGAAGTCCGGATAGCTTTTCAGCACGTTGAGCAGAATCGAGTTCACCTCGTCCCGGCCAATCTGCAGCCCGCCCGAACCCGTCGGGTTCAGCTTGCCGACCGCGAAGGTCGTCGCCATGCCACGGGCCGCTTCCAGCGCTTCGGTGAACTCGGAACGGATTTCTCCAGCGTATTTTCCGCCGAGGTGCTGCAGGGTCTGCAAGGCATCTTCCTGCGCCTGCTGACTGACCCGGTTGGACACCAGGTGCTGGGTCGAGCTGGCAAGGTAAACGCTGTAGCCGATCAAGATGCCGGCGGTCGCCAGCAGGCATAAGCCGCCGGTGATCGCTATTCGCTGCTGTATGGATTTGAGAGACATCACGGTTCCTACTCCTGATAACACAAAAGAACCAGCGGTGGCGGGCCCAGGGACGTGGACGGTCTCACGTGGGGCGGCCAGAGATCGGATGATGTCCAATCGGCATCATGCATACCTGGATATGGCGGCCGCGCTGGCAGGAAGTTGATCGATACCTTGGTACTGCGACCTTGGTACTGATTCGGCTCGCTCGGCACTCGAGGTGTGCGCCGTCAGGCTGCCGAAACGGGTGACGCAGCCGGCGTTTGCGCAGATTTGGATCGCCGCCACTGCCATGAAAGAGTCTGGAGCCGCCCGATTCAGTGGCCCCTGAACGCTACCAAGGTAGGAAGCTGGGCAGGGCGGGGCGCCTTAGGATGGCGACACCGAAAACAATAACGAGGCCATTCCCATGCCCACTTACAAAGCGCTGTTGCTCAACCTGCTGTTCGTTGGCAGCCTGGTCGGATTCGATCACAGCCACGCCGCTGGCGACCTGACCCGTCGTACGCAGGCTTTGCCGGATCTGAAGTTCGGTTCCGAGCAGAGCGATTACGCGGTGTCGCAGAAGGAATATCAGCTGGAAACCGGCGTCGCCTACCAGCTCAAGGTCAGCTCCGATGGCCAGAAGGAGTGCGCGTTCCAGGCGCCCGAGTTCGCCCAGTCGATCTATCTGCGCAAGGTCGAGGCCGGTGGTGTGGAGATCAAGGCGATCACGCTGGTCGAGCTGGAGTTCGAGGATGCCGGCGAGGCAGAAATCTTCTTCCTGCCCGTCAAGCCGGGCAGCTACCCGTTCTACTGCAAGGGGCTGCAGAACAAGGGCATGGAAGGCCGGTTCGTGGTCAAGTGAAGCGGACTGGCGCTCGGCGCTGATCACGGGGAGTTGCCGATATGTCCGCACTCTGGCGAATCAATCTGCTGGTCACGTTGCTCTTCACCCTGATCACCATGGTCTGTCTGGCGGTGTTGCTGCGCCAGGCCGCCCACGATGTAAAGCGTGAGCTCGATGCCGCGGCGGCGGTGGTTGGCTATCTCGGCGAGATGGCCGAGCGCGATCCCGACTCGCTGCGCCCGGGCCTGACCGATAGCCTGCGCCACATTCGTGTGCGCTGGCTGGACGCCACTGAATCGATGCCTGTCGGGGTCGATCCAGCGCTCGACGACTTGCTCAGCTCCTGGCTGTACCCCGCCGAACTGTCGTCACCCAGCGTCCTTAAGCTTTCCAACGGCCAGCGGCTGCACATCAGCGTCGATCCGCATGACGAAGTCGAAGAGGTCAGCGATTCGTTGTTGCAGTTGCTGGTGCTGTTCGGCCTGGCGCTGCTGCTCTGCCTGCTGGCGATCCGCTGGGCCGTGCGTCCGGGCATGCGAGTGCTCAGCGAGTTGCTTGGTGCACTGGTGAGCATCGCCGACGGCCGACTCGACACCCGCCTGCCATCGCATCGCTTCGCCGAGTCGCGCAGGCTCGCCGAACGCTTCAATCACATGGCCGCTGCACTCGAAGATGCGCGGGCCGACAATGAGCAACTGACCCAGGCGCTGCTGGCGCTGCAGGAACGTGAACGCACCCGTCTGGCGCAAGCGCTACATGACGACCTCGGCCAGTACCTGGCCGGTATCCGTGCCCGGGCCTGTCTGCTGCGCGTCCAGGCTGAGCAGCCCGACGCCGTTCGCGAGACCGCGGCGCACCTTGAGCAGCACAGCCTCGATCTGCAGAACGGCTTTCGCACGCTGGTGCGAGACCTGTATCCGGTGATGCTCGATCACCTGAACCTGGAAGACGCCATCGGGCAACTCGCTGAGCAGTGGCAGAACACTCAAGGTATCCAATGCGATGTCCAGCTGCGTGGAGCTATTCCAGCACTGTCGATGGACGCCAAGGTGCATCTCTATCGCATGGTGCAGGAGGCGCTGACCAATGTGGCGCGGCATGCGCGCGCGACTCGCGTGTGCCTGCATCTGTGCGGGAATCACAACGGGCTGCGCCTGTTGCTGCGAGACGATGGCCATGGGTTGCCGCCAGAACGGCCGGGCGTCGGCCTGCGCTCGATGGTCGAGCACGCGCGCTGTCTGGGTGCCCGGCTGCGTGTGCGCCACCGCGCCGGCAAGGGTTGGGCGCTCTATCTCAAGTTGCCTTTGCAAGGAGCCACGTCATGAAGATTCTGCTGGTGGATGACCACGCGGTAGTGCGTCAGGGCTACGCGAGCCTGCTCAAGGCTCTGCTTCCCGAGGTGACAGTCAGTGAAGCCGCCAGCGGTGAGCAGGCGCTGGAGCAGGTGCAGGAATCGATTCCCAGCCTGGTCGTGCTCGACCTCGGTCTGCCGGGCATCAGTGGGCTGGAAACTTGCCGGCGCCTGCGTCAGCGGTTGCCGCTGCTGCCGGTGCTGGTGTTCAGCATGCACGACGAGCTGGCACTGGTCCGGCAGGCGCTGGATGCCGGTGCCTCCGGCTACCTGACCAAACGCTGCGCGCCGGACGTGCTGGTGGAGGCGGTGCGCAAGGTGCTTGCCGGGCAGACCTTCATCGAGCAGCCGCTGGCGACCGATCTGGCCTGCCAGCGGCCTTCGCAGTCGCCAATCAAGGGGCGACTGGGCGAAATGACACCTCGTGAGATGGAAATCTTCATCATGCTCGCGCGTGGCATAGGCAATCGGGAGATTGCCGAGCGGCTGTGTATCAGCAGCAAGACCGTCTCGAACCATATGGCCCTGCTGAAAAGCAAGCTGGAGGTCAGCTCCCAGGCCGAGCTCGTGCACCTGGCCATCGACCAAGGCTTGCTCCGCGTCGGTGACCGCATGGTGTGCGAGGCCTGATCGGCCCACAGCTGTTTCGGCTTCCTGCCGCGCTGCCTCTGTATGCAGCGCGACATGTCCGTGTGCTGAAGCCGCAGCACCTCTCCAATTTTTCCCAAGCACCTGCCCGCCTGTAACAGGCGGACGGGGCGCTTGTGCCTTGCGAAAGTCGTGGGCCCGAGCTAGTGCGCTGGTCGTAAGACCAATCTCCATGCGGCCGGGAATTTTTCCCGTTCGAGTCGGGAATTCTTCCCTGTCGGCACCGCGCCGCGGCTCTCGATAATCGCATCTGGCAGGTTGCCAGCATGCGCTTGTCCGCGGTTCTTGCCGCGTCGCGAATGCGGGTGGCCTGGCCAGTCCGATTGGCCAACAAGAACAAGGACCACCCATGCCGTACCAGCTCTGTTGCAGCGCGACGCCCCGACGTACGCTGCTGTCCCTCGCCATCGCCGCGCTGTTGCCGGCATCCGTTCATGCCGAGCAGACGCTCGATCTCGGCAGTCAGGAGGTGGTCGGTACCACGCCGCTGCCGGGCATCGAGCTGCCAAAGGATCAGGTACCGTCCAACATCCAGTCACTGGATGGTGAGGACCTGCGGCGGCTCGGCGGCCAGTCGCTAGCCGAGAAACTGCAGCGCGGGTTGCCCAGCGTCAACGTCAACGAGATTCAGGGCAATCCGTACCAGGCGGACCTCAACTATCGTGGCTTCACCGCCTCGCCACTACTCGGTACGCCGCAGGGGCTTTCAGTTTTCCTCGATGGCGTGCGAGTCAACGAAGCGTTCGGCGATGTGGTGCACTGGGACCTGATCCCGAACACCGCCATTGCCAACATGGCCCTGGTGCCGGGCTCGAACCCGCTGTACGGCCTGAACACCCTGGGCGGCGCGCTGGCGCTGCAAACCAAACGTGGCGATACCCATCCAGGTGGCTCGGCGGAAATCTACGGCGGCTCGTTCGGACGCCAGGGCGGTGCAATCGAACAGGGTGGTAGCCATGAGGAGTTCTCCTGGTACCTGGCCGCCGAAGGCATGGATGAGGACGGCTGGCGTGACCATTCGCCGTCCGAGGTGCGCCAGCTGTTCGGCAAGTTCGCCTGGACTACCGACACCACCGATCTGGCCCTGACGCTGGCGCATGCCGACAACGACCTGATCGGCAACGGCCTGATCCCGGAGAGCATGTACGACCAGCGGCGCGAGTCGATCTTCACCTATCCCGACCAGACCGAGAACCGCAGCCACCTGATGGCCCTGTCCGCCAGCCACTGGCTCAACGACAACGATCGGCTTTCCGGCACGGTCTATCTGCGCCGCACACGTACCGCGACGCTCAATGGCGACGGCAACGATGAGTACGAGGACGAATACGAGGCGTGGGAAGACGGCGGCTTTATCGGCGAAGGGCCGGAAAGCGGCGTGCTGAACCGTACCCGCACCGCGCAACGTGCCTACGGTCTGGCGCTGCAGTGGGCGCGGCATGTAGGTGCGCATCAATTCGCCTTCGGACTGTCCCACGACAACACCCGCGCCAGCTTCCACCAGAGCGAGCAGGGCGGCGAGCTGACCGACGAGCGCGGCATCGCTGCCAGCGAAGAGGAGGAGCAGGCCAACAGCTTGCTGGGGCGCACCCGTACTTCCAGCCTCTATGCCACCGACACCTGGGCGCTGACCGACGCGCTGCAGCTGACCGGCTCGCTGCGCTACAACCGCACGCGCGTGGTCAACACCGATCGCATGGGCGATGCGCTGAATGGCGACTTCACCTATCGCAAGCTCAATCCCGCGCTGGGTTTTGCCTGGCAGCTACAACCGGAGGTCACAGTCTACGGTGGCTTTTCCCAGGGTAACCGTGCCCCGACACCAATCGAGCTGGGCTGCGCGGACCCTGCAAACCCATGCAGCCTGCCAAACGCCATGGCGGCCGACCCCTTCCTCGAGCAGGTTGTCACCCGCACGCTGGAGGTCGGTGTACGCGGCGAACTGGCCGGCGGCACCCGCTGGAACCTCGGGGCTTTCCGCAGCGTGAACCATGATGACCTGCTGTTTGTCGGCACGGGCGGTAGCATGGGCTACTTCACCAACTTTGGCCGCACCCGTCGTCAGGGCATCGAACTGGGTCTGGCTGGCGAGCAGGGGCCATTCGACTGGCGGGTGGACTACACCTTCCTGCACGCCACCTTCCGCTCCGGGGCCTGCATCCTGGCCGAGAACAACAGCACCGAAGGCGAGGGCGGCTGCCCGGACGACGAGATTCGCGTGTCCAGCGGTGACTATCTGCCAGGCCTGCCGAAGCACAACCTCAAGCTGGGGCTGAACTGGAATCTCAATGAGCGCCTGCGAGTCGGCACCAGCGTCCTGGCGTACTCGTCGCAGTACGTGCGCGGCAACGAGAACAACCGTCATCAGCCCAACGACGAGGTAGAGGGCAGCGGCAAGCTGCCAGGTTACGCGGTGGTCAACCTCACTGCCGATTACCGCTTCGCCCGTGACTGGACGCTGTTCGGCCGGGTCGACAACTTCTTCGACAAGCGGTACGCCACCGGCGGTGCGTTGGCCGAGAATTCCTTCGTCGGTGCTGGCAACGCTTTCGAGTCGGACCCGGATGAATGGCGCCACGAGCAGTTCATCGCCCCAGGCGCGCCCCGGGCGGGCTGGGTGGGCGTGCGTTATCGCTGGGATGCGCTATAACCGATCAGTCGCAGCAGCACCGAGCATGCCGGGCCTTTGCGCCCGGCATGTTCGCGTCCGGCCTGGCTGCGGTGTTCGGTGTGCTCGCGGTTCAAGGTTCTGACGTGAAATCGTCACGGGCGATTGCGTATCCTGGCGAGCTTGGCCGATTGGTTGACGGCAGCACAGGAGCACGGATGAACCGCGTCCATCATTACCCCCCCGTCTCGCAACGTGCCGCTGGCGGGTGCCGCTGAGCATGCCGTCACGTCTGCGCATCGTTCTTGCACTCGGCAGTGCACAGACCCTGGCCTGGGGCTCGACCTACTACCTGCCGGCCATTCTCGCCGAACCGATGGCGAGCGAGCTGGGCATTTCCACAGGCAATGTATTCGCTGCATTTTCCCTGGCACTGATCGTCACGGCCGTCCTCGGACCGCTGTCGGGCAAGCGCATCGACCATCATGGCGGGCGCGATGTGCTGGCGCTTTCCAGCGTCGTTTTTGCCGTTGGCCTGGCCATGCTCGGCCTGGCCAACGGACCGCTGATGCTCTGGGCCGGCTGGTTGGTGATCGGCATCGGCATGGCGCTGGGCCTTTACGAGTCGGCCTTCTCCACGCTTGCCGGCATCTACGGTCGCGATGCGCGTGGCGCGATCACCGGCATCACCTTGCTCGCCGGCTTCGCCAGTACGGTGTGCTGGCCGATCAGCGGCTGGTTGAACGCCGAATTCGGCTGGCGCGCCACCTGCCTCACATGGGCCGGAGCGCATCTGCTGCTCGGGCTGCCGTTGAACCGGTTGCTGATCCCGGTTGGCGTGCAGCCGGCTCCGACCGCGGCAGAGCAAGCGCAGACAGACGACCGCTCGGGTGCAGGATTGACCATGGCGTTGCTGGCCTTCGTCTTCGCCGCCACCTGGTTCACCAGCACGGCGATGGCGGCGCACCTGCCACGTCTGTTGCAGGAGTCCGGGCTGTCAGCGGCCGCGGCCATCGGAATCGCGGCGCTGGTCGGACCGGCCCAGGTCGGGGCGCGCTGCCTGGAGTTCGTCCTGCTGCAGCGCTTCCATCCACTGATCTCGGCCCGTCTCGCCGCTATCGCCCATCCCATCGGCGCGGCCAGCGTGATGCTGGTGGGTGCGCCTGCGACCACCGCATTCGTGCTTCTGCATGGCGGCGGCAACGGCATTCTGACCATCGCCAAAGGGACCTTGCCGCTGGCGATATTCGGCCCCCATGGCTATGGCCTGCGCCAGGGGCTGCTGATGGTGCCGGCACGTTTCGCCCAAGCGTTTTCGCCGCTGGTGTTCGCGCTGCTGATCGACGCCTTCGGTACGCGGGCGCTGTGGCTGTCGGCGGCGCTGGGCGTCCTGGCGTATGCCGCGCTGACCTTCCTGCAACGCCGGGCGCATGGGCTGGCCTAACTCCTGTTGACTGCCGCCGAAGCCCTGTCAGCGCGGTAGCGCCGCGAGCAGCATCGCCTGCTGCTCTGCGCTCAGGCCGAGGAACACGCGCAGCGCGGCGTAGGCGTCGTTGGCCGCGTAGGCCTGCTGTGCCACGGTCAGCGCGGGGTTCGCCCAGTTCGAGGTGGCCACGCTGCGGGATTTTTCGATCCGTGCGTCGAGCACCGCGGCCACCGCACCGCGCAGGCCGACCTGACCTTTCTTGCCCTGATAGCGAAGCACCGAGCCCAGGTCCAGCAGACTGGTCGGCCGGATGCCGAGCTTGCCGTGCAGCCTGGAACGATCCGACTTCAGCCCGAAACCGATCTTCGCCAGCGCGGGCGATTGCAGGATTGCGCTGGCCGCTTCGATGCAGCCGGGCACGCCGATCCTGAACAGGTAGGCCTTTGCCGGGGTGGCGAACTGGATCAGGTGCGGACCGCTGGAGACTTCGCCCACCTTGAAGGTCGGTTTGGATTCGGTATCGAAACCGATGCAGGCAAAGCCCATGATTTCCTCCACCGCCGCGCGAAACTCGTCCGCCGTCGCGGGGGTGACGATGCTCGCCGACGTCAGCCCGTCGAAGCGCGGCAGCCCGTCGACGTTCGGATGCTGGCGGATATGAATGATCAGCTTCTGCGTCAAGCTGGCGTCCTCCGAACGCTGATGATCGAGTCAGCCTGAGGCAGCGGTGCCGACTCGGCTGTAGCGCGGCCATCCTTCATGTGCCGATCTGCAGTGACAGGCTCGCCATCAGTTCTTCAACTGGCTGGCGAACTGCCCGACTGCGCTGACCACGCGCTGCGCGCCGTCCTGGATCTCGACGATCACCGCGCCGGCCTGGTTGGCGAATTCCAGTCCGTGCTCGGCCTGGTCGCGGCTCGCGCTCATGCTGTGCACGGCAGCTTGCGCCAGGTCCTGGTTCTTCTGCACCACGCCGACGATCTCCTCGGCAGCCTTGCTGGTGCGGGCCGCCAGCTGGCGAACCTCGTCGGCCACCACGGCGAAGCCACGGCCCTGATCACCGGCCCGTGCGGCTTCGATGGCGGCGTTGAGTGCCAGCAGGTTGGTCTGGTCGGCAATGCCGCTGATGGTCTTGAGGATCGCGCCGATCAGCTGCGATTGCTTGTCCAGCGCTTCGATACCGTCGGAGGCTTCCTGCATCTGCTGGGCGATACGATGCATAACTTCGACCGTTTGCTGGACCACTTGCGCGCCGCGCTGGGCGCTGAGATCGGTGTGCTGGGAGGTGTCGTAGGCAATCGTTGCGGCATCGGCCACAGCCATCTCACGGTTGACCTGGTCGGTGATGACGGTGGCGAACTTGATCACCTTGTATAGCTTGCCGTAGGCATCGAGCACCGGGTTGTAGGACGCCTCGAGCCAGACGGTCTGACCGTGGGCATCGATACGCTTGAAGCGTTCGGCGATGTACTCGCCACGGTTGAGGCTAGCCCAGAATTCGCGATAGGCCGGCGACTCGCTTTCCTCACGTTCACAGAACATGCGGTGGTGCTTGCCCCTGATTTGCTCGAGGCGGTAGCCCATGCCGTCGAGGAACCGCTGGTTGGCGGTGATGACATGCCCGCCGAGGTCAAACTCGATCACCGCGGTGGAGCGCAACAGCGCGTTGATTACGCTTTCGTGCTCGCGTGAGGTCTCGATGGTGCGGGTCAGGTTAGTGGCGCATAGCGTGAAGTGGTGCAACGTGCCATCCGAGCCCGTGATCGGCTGCCAGATCGAACGCAGCCAGGCTTCCTGGCCGTCAGCCTGCAGCAGTCGGTAGGCGCCGCTGATGTGCTCCGCGCGCTGCATGGCGGTCTTGAGGCGTGAGTAGTTCGGTTCGGTACGAAACTGCTGGCTGAAGAAGTCGTCGACGGAGCGGCCGATGAGATCGTCGCGGCGATAACCCATTTCGCTGAGGAACAGCTCGTTGGCGTGCTGAATGCGTCCTTGCGGGTCCAGTTCCAGGACCATCATCTCCCTGTACAACGAGTTCTTGATCTGCTGATTGACTGCGGCTTCCTCGCGCAATTCAGCCAGTTCCCGTTTCAGGTTCTTGTTGAACATTTATTGGCATCCGGTGAAGGGCAAGACAGCCCAGTCACTTGATCGGCGCCTGAGTCATTTTCCTGAGGTTGCCAGCCAATGGTTTGCTCTATACCGGCGATTGAAATGGCCTATCGGCGGGTTTCATTTCTCCCAATCGACCGGGCAGTCCTTGCAGCCTTCCATGTTGGTGGCTTGAAACGTCGCGTAGTGCCGGCGCGCGCCGGTTAGCACGGCGTTGCCCAGGTTGGCGTCGTTGAGCTTGGCTTCCTGCAGGTTGGCATCGGTCAGATCGGCACCCTCGAGATCGGCCTTGCTCAGCCAGGTCATTTCCAGGTCGGCGGCGTGCAGCGTGCTGCCGTGCATCCTGGCGCCACTCATGCGGGCGAACTCAAGGTAGGCGCCAGTGAGGTCGGCTCCCTTGAACTGGGCGGCCTGGGCGAACAGGCCCCAGCCCTGGATGGCGATCAGCCGGGCATTGGTGAAATTGGCCAGGCGCAGGTTGGCCTGTTGCAGGCTGGCGCGGTTAAGCGTGGCGCCGGTTAGGTTGGCTTTTTCCAGATTGGCCAGGTCGAGGTTGGCGTGGCGCAGGTTGGCGCCGGAGAGGTTGGCACCGGCGAGGTTGATGCGGCGCAGGTCCTGATTGCTGAGGTCGGCGCCGCGCAGATCGGCGTTGGCACATTGGCTCTCGGGCTGGAGTACGCAGCCGTTGATCGTCAGAGGGCCGTCATCCGCGGCGAAGGCGGACGCGCTGGCGAACAGGGCCAGTGGCAGTAGCAAGCGGTTAGGGCTGTTCATGGAAAGTCACCTGGGGCAGGGCAATAGAGAAAAGCGGTCGCGTGGCGTTTCTGGCCTGTCGGCGAGAGCGCCAACCCGGAGCCGGCTGGGCCAGACGCGCCGCGTGAGCCGCTGTACGTTGAAAACACGAGGCGTGCCCGCGCGGTGGCGGGCACGGCTCGGCTCATCGCTTGGCGGTCTTCTTCTCCCAATCCGGAAGCTTGAATACCCAGAAGGAACCACCCTGGGCGACCGGCTTGGTCAGTACGGCCATGTCGCCGCCCCACAGTGGCACGGCGCCGCCGTAACCGACCGTCACGCCGATGTACTGCTCGCCGTCCTGCTCCCAGGTCACAGGCGGGGAAATCACGCCGCTGCCGGTCTGGAATTTCCACAGCTCGTCACCGGTTTTGGCGTTGAAGGCCTTGAAGTAGCCGTCGCTGGTGCCGGTGAAGACCAGATTGCCCTTGGTCGCCAGCACGCCGGCCCACAATGGCAGTTTTTCCTTGTGTTCCCAGGCCACCTTGCCGGTGGTCGGGTCCATGGCGCGCAGGATACCGACGTGGTCGTCGTACATGCGCTTGATGCGGAAGCCCTGGCCGAGATAGGCCGAGCCCTTCTTGTAGCTGACTTCCTCGGTCCAGTAGTCCTCTTTCCAGTGGTTGGCCGGTACGTAGAACAGGCCGGTGTCCTGGCTGTAGGCCATGGGGTTCCAGTTCTTGCCGCCGAGGAAGGGTGGGGATACTTCGACCGACTTGCCGTGCTTCTCGCCCGGCTCCGGTTTGGGTGGGCGCTGACCCTCGTTCTCCACTGGTCGACCGGTTTTCAGGTCGATATGGCTGGCCCAGGTGATGCCGTCGACGAAGGGGAAGGCGTTCTGCAGCTTGCCGTCCTTGCGGTCGACGACATAGAAGAAGCCGTTGCGGTCGGCGTGGGCCGTGGCCTTGACGGTCTTGCCGTTCTTGTCCTTGTAATCGAACAGCACCAGCTCGTTGTTGCCGGAGAAGTCCCAGGCATCGTTCGGGGTGTGCTGGTAGAACCACTTCACCTCGCCGGTGCTCGGATCCACGCCGACCTGCCCGGAGGTGTAGAGGCTGTCGTAATCCTTCGGGTCGCCGCCATCGCTGGTGCGCTCCCAGCCGTTCCACGGGGCGGGGTTGCCGGCACCGACGATGATGGTGTTGGTCTCCGGGTCGAAGCTCGCACTCTGCCACGGCGCGCCGCCGCCCTGGCTCCAGGCTTCCTTCTTGCCGGTCGGGTGGTTGGGATCGTCCGGCCAGGACGGCGCCTTGATGTCGCCGGTCGGCGTGCTGTCCTTGCCGTTGAGACGACCCATGTGGCCCTCGACGAAGGGGCGCATCCAGACTTCTTCGCCGGTATCCGGGTCGCGTGCGAACAGTTTGCCGACGATGCCGAACTCGTCACCGGAGCTGCCGTGTACCAGCAGCACCTTGCCGGTCTTGGCGTCTTTGACCAGCGTCGGTGCGCCGGTCATGGTGTAGCCGGCGCCGTGATCGCCGAACTTCTTGTTCCAGACGACCTTGCCGGTGTCCTTGTTCAGCGCCACGACACGGGCGTCGAGGGTGCCGAAGTAGATCTTGTCGCCGTAGATGGCGGCACCGCGGTTGACCACGTCGCAGCACGGGCGGATATCGTCGGGCAGGCGATGGGCGTAACTCCACAGGCGCTTGCCGGTCTTGGCATCGAGGGCGAAGACGCGCGAATAGGAGCCGGTCACGTAGATCACGCCGTCATGGACGATGGCCTGGGATTCCTGGCCGCGCTGTTTCTCGTCACCGAAGGAGAACGACCAGGCCGGGGTCAGCTTGAATACGTTGTCTTCATTGACCTGTGCCAGCGGACTCCAGCGTTGCGCACTGGTGCCCATGCCGTATTGCAGGACGTTCTCGGTGGACAGATGATCCTTGGCGATGTCTTCCCAGCTGACCGGCTTGGCCTGAGCGGCAGCGGCCAGCGCCAGGCTACCAGCCAGTGTCAGGCATTGCACAGCGAGGGCGAGCGGACGGGGTGTGCCGGGGTGCGATCTTGTTGTCATGGTTGCGATTCCCTTGGTCGATTCGAACGAGGCCGCCGCATCCGGCTGGCCTGGCGATTCGATTATTGGGAGCGCGCCGTGGGCGCCGACACGGAAAAGCTCCCGCCGATGCCGGGAATCCTTCCCGAACCCTGCTGATTTAGCCTTGCTACCTCTGGGGGGCGGGAGGCGGTAGCAAAACCCAGTACCAAGGGAGGAGATGCAGGCATCCAAAGCAGGATTCTGCCGATGCACCGACACGGCCAACATGACCACCATGCGCTCCGATGGGGCTGCCTTGCACAGGTTCTCGAATAGAGGGTGGTAGTCATGAATAACAAGATCTTTTTGCGCTCACTGCTGGCAGCGGGTGTTCTCGGTATGTCCGGCCTGGTTCTGGCGCATGGCGACGTGACGCCGCAAGCGGTCAACACCAAGGGCCTGCCGCAACTCGGTGAAGAATGGCTGGACGAGAACCCCTATCGTGCGCCCAACGAGCACCACGACCTGGCGGTCGAGATCGGTTCCTCCGCCTACAACCAGAACTGCGCGCGTTGCCACGGTCTGGAAGCCATTTCTGGCGGTATCGCCCCCGACCTGCGTGAGCTGGAAGCCAGCTACGACGGCGACGAGTGGTACAAGGAGCGCGTGATCAATGGCGCGGTCCGTGACGGTGCTGTGTACATGCCGCGCATGGCCGACACCCTCAGCCAGGAAGCGCTGTGGGCGATCCGGACCTATATCGAAAGCGAAGCGGCCAAGCAGTGATGAACGCCGTCCGGCTGGTTCTGTCGCTGTGGCTGGCACTGTGCTGCGCACTGGCGCAGGCGGACGTGGTCAAGGTGCGCGCCTTCGATGACATCATCGAATCCGGCGTGCTCAAGGTGGCGATGTACGAGAATTTCCCGCCGTACAGCTACCAGCAGGATGGCGAGCCGCGCGGTGTCGATGTGGAGCTCGCACGCAAGCTCGCCGAAGGGCTGGACCTGAAACTGGAAGTGCTGTGGGTAACGCCGGACGAAACCCTCGACGACGACCTGCGCAACTTCATCTGGAAGGGCCACTACCTGCGGCCTGGTGTGCTGGCAGACGTGATGCTGCGTGTGCCCTACGACCGCGAGTTCGCCTACAAGCGCAACGAGCTGGGTGAAGTGATCAACGAGCTGGTGGTGATGTTCGCGCCCTACCAGCGCGAGCGCTGGCAGACCGCGTATGACGACCGCCGCATCGACGAGGTGCCGAGCGTGGCGGTCTTTCAATATCACCCGATCGGCGTCGAAGTGGACAGTGTGCCCTCGTTCTACCTGTCTTCGGTATTCGAGGGTCGACTGGCGAAGCACACCCACCACTACCCGAGCATCCGCGAGGCATTCGCTGCGCTGCAGCAGGGCGAGGTGGACGCCACCATGGCCATGCGCGCGGAGATCGAGTGGCTGCTCGAGCAGGCCGACGACAAGCACCTGAAGCTCGCCGAGAACGCTTACCCGAACATGGGCAAGCAGGTATGGGATCTTGGCATGGCGGTGCATGAATCCAACCGCCAACTGGCCTATGCGCTGGAAGAAGTGCTGGAGCCGCTGATACTCGAAGGCGAGCTGGAAAAGCTCTACGCCAGCTACGGCTTGAGCTACGAGCTGCCCGGGTTGTACCAGGATGTGGAGAGCGACGTGGCCGGGCGCTGACCGGTCGCGCCATGCCGATCCCGCTGCGGATCGCTGTTCGAGGAGTCGACATGAGCGTCCGAGTCTTGCTGCTGCTGATGGTCTTTCACGCGCCGAGCGCCCTGGCGGCGGAGGCCGATCCGCTGCAATCGGTGATGTGGGAATACCACCACAAGGGCTTGCTCAACAGCGAGCCCTATGTGTTCGACGAGCGCGTAAAGGTCCAGGTGCCGCCATTCGCCGAGGATTCGCGACAGGTGCCGGTGCACATCGATGCCAGAGCCCTCGGTGACGAGGTGGTGCGTATCGAGGCCTGGGCCGACCTCAATCCCATTCCACGTATTTTCACCTTCACGCCCGGCGAGCAGGTCGTGCCGCTGGTCGCCATCCGCATACGCGTGGAACAGGCAACACCGATCCGTGCGGCGGTGCTGACCCGTGATGGCGTCTGGCACATCGGTTCGGCCAAGGTCGATGCTGCTGGTGGCGGCTGTACGGCCCCGAGCGTGGTGCGTGCCCAGCCAGGCTGGGAAGACCGCCTCGGTGAGGTCATCGGTGGGCGCTTCGCCCGCGGCGATTTCAGTCGTTTGCGCCTGCAGGTCTCCCATCCGATGGATAACGGCCTGGTCGGCGGCATACCCGAATTCTTTCTCAACCAGGCCGAGTTGCGCGATGCCGACGGTCAGGTCCTGGCGGAGCTGGAACTGTATCCGGCTGTCGCCGAAAACCCGAGTCTGAGCCTGGAAGTGAAGGGCGCGCAGGACACCCGCCTGTGGCTGCGTGACAACAACGGCAACGAGTTCGAAGCCGCGCTCTGAGCTGACCAGCCCGCGTTTTCTCCGAGAGCCAGCAACCAAGCCAAGGAGGCGTCATGCGCCTGTTGCTCCTGATGTTCGCGTTCTGTCTGACCCTGCCCGCATACGCCGAGCTGCGTTACACGCTGCAGCCGCGGCAGATCGCCGATGACGTCTGGCTGCTGGAGGGCTCGACGGACAACTTCGACAAGGCCAATGGCGGCAATATCGTCAACACCGGCTTCATCGTCACCGCGGCCGGCGTGGTGGTGATCGACAGCGGCCCGTCGCGGCGTTATGGCGAGGCGATGCGCGCGGCCATCGCGAGCGTTACCGATCGTCCGGTCATCAAGCTGCTGCTGACTCATCATCACCCCGACCACGTCCTCGGCAACCAGGCATTTGCCGACGTGCCCATCGCTGCGCTCGCTGGCACGACCGAGCTGTTGCGCGAGCAGGGCAACGCCATGGCCGAGAACATGTACCGCCTGGTTGGTGACTGGATGCGCGGTACGGAAGTGGTGCTGCCATCCGAGACCCTGGCGCCCGGCACGCTGGAGATCGGCGGGCGCTCCCTGCGCCTGCTCTCTCTGCGCGGTCACACCGGTGCCGATCTGGCCATTCTCGACGAACGCAGTGGCGTGCTCTTCGCCGGCGACATCCTGTTCTACCAGCGCGCGCTGACCACGCCCAACAGCCCAGGCCTGGATGTCTGGCTGGAAGACCTCGATACCCTAGAGGCGCTGCCCTGGAAGCGGCTGGTCGCCGGCCACGGCCCGGTGGCCGATGATGCCGCGCCGTTCGTGCAGATGCGCGACTACCTCGGCTGGCTGGACGGCCTGCTGCGTGAAGCCGCCAGTGGCGGAGCGGACATGAACGAGGTTATCCAGAGCCCGATCCCTGAGCGCTTCGCCGGCATCAGCCTGACCCGCTACGAGCTGATCCGGAGCGTCAGCCATCTGTATCCGCGTTACGAAGCGATGGCGCTGCAGCGCGTCGACGAGTGAAGGCGCGCCCGCGGCGCGCCGGTTGATGGTCGACTCCAATCACTGCAGCTGTAGCTGATCACCGCGCTCCTGCTGCCAGTCGTCCAGGCTCGGCGCGGCTTCTTCGCCGTCCATGCGATGGATGATGATGAAATAGTCCTGCTTGAAGCGATCCTGCATGATCTCGCTGCGATCGCGAACCCGTACCGCGTAGATGCTCTGGACGTTCTGGTGGTCGAAGTCGCGCCAGTACTGCTCGTCCTTCAACAGGCTGTAGCGATGGTTCTCCAGCGCGGTGATGACGGCTTCGCTATCCAGTCGGCCCGCGCGCCGCACGGCATCGGCCCACTGCCGGACGATGCCGTAGGCCGACGCCGCGGTGCTGCCGGGGTAGGCCTGATGCAACGCGATGTAGCGCTCGACGAACGCCTGACCGGTTTCGCTCTTTTCTCGCTGCGGTACCCGCCAGGTCCAGGCTTCGGTGCCGATCACGTTTTCCATCACAAGCGGTCCGGCTTGCTCGACAATGCTCTGGTTGAGGTTGGGCGCGATGATCTGCATGCGCTTGCCCAGCTCCAGGGTGTGCGCCAGGCGCATGGTTTGCACTAGGTCCTGGCCGAGCAGAACGATCACCAGCACATCCGCATCACTGGCGGCAGCCTTCTGCAGTGCGCTCAGGTAGTCATCGCGGCGGGCACCTCGCGCGGCGATCTTCGAGTAGCCGTGGCGTGCGCGGTCGCGGCTCTTGGTCGCTTCACGCAGGGCCTGCTCCATGCTGTGGCCCCAGGCATCGTCGAGGCTGATGTAGTGGTAGCGGCGATTGGGCATGTGCCAGCTGAGGTACTCGCCGAGTACCCGCGCGCTCATCCAGGCACTGTTGGATTCGCGGAATAGATGCCGATGGCCGTCTCGTCCGGTGATCTCGTTGGCGTAGCCGAGGGTGGGGAAGTACAGCAGTCCGAGTTCGCGGGCGCGCTGGCCGGCGCTCATCGCCTCTTCGCTGTTGGCGCCGCCGAAGATCATCGCTGCGCCCTGTTTGGCGAAACGGTCGACGTTGGCACGCGCCTTTTCCGCGCGCGCGGCCGAATTCAGGCTGACCAGCTCCAGGCGTCGGCCCAGCAAACCACCACCCTGGTTGATCTGGTCGACGGCAAGCAGGGCGCCACGGCGTAGCTCCAGACCTTCGGACTTGTAGTTGCCGGTGCTCGGGTAGTTGAGACCCAGACGGATCGGTTCGGCCGCATGGGCGCTTTGTAGTGTGAAGACGAGGAAGGCGATGATCAGGGTAGGGTGAAGCATGGCTCTTATCCTTCTGAGCGAGGGGGCATCCGTTTTAGGGGGTAGGGGGGGCCGGCGGAATTGTCTTTTCCGGCCGAATAGGTGCGACTTTCGGTGCCGCCCGGCATTGGCAGCGGGCGGAATCACGCGTCTTTCTTGGCCTGCGGCGGCGTATTGCTACCAAGGGAGGAGGAAAATCGGTACTGCGGGCAATTGTTGGCGAGGCGGTGCAAACCAAGAATCAACAACAGACCGGGAAAATTTCCCGGCATAACAATGAACCCGCAGAGGTAGCCGCAATGAAGCACACCGGTCTTCGCAAGCCCTTCGCCTTGACGGCGCTATGCGCCGCGGTGGCGATGTCCAGCCTGCACGCCTGGGCCGTAACCGACCAGGAAATCCTCAACGACGCCAAATCCACCGATCAGATCGTCACCAACGGTCTGGGTTTGCAGGGCCAGCGCTACAGTACGCTGGACACGTTGAATACCAATAACATCAATCAGTTGCGACCGGTTTGGGGCTTCTCTCTCGGCGGTGAAAAGCAGCGCGGTCAGGAAGCGCAGCCGCTGATCAAGGACGGCGTGATGTACATCACCGGCTCCTACTCGCGTGTATATGCACTGGACGCCCGTACCGGCAAGGAACTGTGGCAGTACGATGCCCGCCTGCCCGACGGCATCATGCCGTGCTGTGACGTGATCAACCGTGGTGTCGCGCTGTATGGCGATCTGGTGATCTTCGGCACCCTGGATGCCAAGCTGGTCGCCCTGAACAAGGACACCGGCAAGGTGGTCTGGAAGAAGACTGTCGCCGACTACAAGGCCGGTTACTCGCTGACCGCCGCGCCGCTGGTGGTGAATGGCAAGCTGATCACCGGCGTCTCCGGTGGTGAGTTCGGCGTGGTCGGTAAGATCGAAGCCTACGACGCGAAGAACGGTGAACTGCTGTGGACCCGCCCGACCGTGGAAGGCCACATGGGTTACGTCTGGAAGGACGGCAAGAAGGTCGAGAGCGGTATCTCCGGAGGCGAAGCCGGCAAGACCTGGCCGGGCGACCTGTGGAAGACCGGCGGTGCAGCTCCATGGCTGGGCGGCTACTACGATCCGGACACCGATTCGCTGCTGTTCGGTACCGGTAACCCGGCGCCGTGGAACTCGCACCTGCGCCCTGGCGACAACCTGTACTCGTCCTCGCGTCTGGCGCTGGACCCGAATGACGGCTCGATCAAGTGGCACTTCCAGTCCACCCCGCATGACGGCTGGGACTTCGACGGCGTCAACGAGCTGATCTCCTTCGACTACAAGGACGGCGGCAAGACCATCAAGGCTGCCGGCACCGCAGACCGTAACGGCTTCTTCTACGTGCTCGATCGCACCAACGGCAAGTTCATCCGTGGCTTCCCGTTCGTTGACAAGATCACCTGGGCCAAGGGCCTGGACAAGACTGGCCGTCCGATCTATGACGAAGCCCACCGCCCGGGCAATCCTGCCGACGCGGACAAGGGCAAGTCGGTGTTCGTCGCACCGTCCTTCCTCGGTGGCAAGAACTGGATGCCAATGGCCTACAGCCAAGACACCGGCCTGTTCTACGTGCCGTCCAACGAGTGGGGCATGGACATCTGGAACGAAGGCGTATCCTACAAGAAGGGTGCCGCCTACCTGGGTGCCGGCTTCACCATCAAGCCGCTCAACGACGACTTCATCGGTGTGCTGCGCGCAATCGATCCGAAGACCGGCAAGGAAGTGTGGCGCTACAACAACTACGCTCCGCTGTGGGGCGGCGTGTTGGCCACCAAGGGCAACCTGGTATTCACCGGCAACCCTGAGGGCTACCTGATGGCCTTCGACGCCAAGACCGGCAAGAAGGTCTACGAGTTCAACACCGGCTCGGGCGTCATCGGTTCTCCGGTCACTTGGGAAATGGATGGCGAGCAGTACGTTTCCGTTCTCTCCGGCTGGGGTGGTGCGGTACCGCTGTGGGGCGGCGAGGTCGCCAAGCGCGTGAAGGACTTCAACCAGGGCGGTATGGTCTGGACCTTCAAGCTGCCGAAGGATCTGGTCGCCAAGCGCTGATCAGCCTGCGTTACGCAAACCCGGCGACCGTCGGGTTTGCGCAAACAGAACCCCGGTCGTCATGGCCGGGGTTTTGTCGTTCTGGCGCCAGGGATAGGCAGCTCATGCCTGGCGATAGGCGCTGGGGGTAACGCCCACCTCGCGGCGGAAAACCTGGGAGAAGTGGCTCGGGCTCGAATAGCCCACTTCCAGCCCGATATCGATGACGCTGCGCTGCGTTTCAATCAGCAGCCGTCGCGCCCGTGCCATGCGCAGGCCGATGAAGTACTGAGACGGCGAAAGCCCGGTGGCTCGTTTGAACATCCGGCTGAAGTGGTACTCGCTCAGCTCGGCGGTTCGTGCCAGCTGAGCAAGACTGAAATCGTCGGCCAACTGCGCATCCATCGCCTCGATGACCCGGCGCAGCTTGTAGGCCGGCAAGGCGTTGCTGCGCCGGACGGCGTCTTGCCGATCCCGATAGTGGCGCACCAGATGCACGGCCAGTGCCCGGGCCAGGCCGCGAACGCAGAGCGGGCTGGGCTGGCGCTGCTCGACCAGCTCGTGGTGCAGCTTCTCCATCAACCAGCGAACCGTGTCGTCGTGGGCGCCGGAGACGTCCCGCAAGGCAACCGCTGTGCTCTGCGGCCCGAGCAGTTCCCGTGCGGCCTGGTCGATGAGCGGCAGGCCGAGATACAGGTGCATCACCTCGAATTGCTCACCTTCCAGCGTCTGCCAGCGCATTTCGTACGGCTCGTGGGTATCGGTCAGGAAGAAGTCGCCGGCGCTGACGGTTGCTGCGCTCCATTGCCCACCAGGCGCACGTTCCTCGACTCGTGCCGCACCGGCCAGTACCAGCACCAGCAGCGGCTCCAACACTGCCGGTACCTGTATCGGCTCGACGATCGTGCGATGGCTGAACAGCTGCACCACCACGTCCTGCATCGGCGGCTGCTGTGCGGTCGCGCGCGCTTCACCAGGCAGGTAATGGCTCATCGACTGCGGGCAGGTCTGCCCCGCATGGGGCCGTGGCGGGGCTTGTGATAACCGCGGCATGACGTGCTCCTGGCAAACATTTGAAAGCGTTCAGCGCCGAAAGGTTAGCGCAGGACCCTGCGCGCCGGCAGATCACTGCTGCGCGCAAAACTGCGACAGCCAGCGCAAGCGTGCGAAAGCCCGGCCTGCTGCGATGGGAGACAGTTAACCCATCGCGCCTCGTGGCGCAGCCCGAAAGAGAGGAGAGCACCATGACTGATTCGAATAACATCGTCGTTCAGGAAGTTGCAGGCAAGGTCGCGCTGGTCACCGGCGCCGCCAGCGGCATCGGCAGGGCGATTGCCTTGTTGTTGCACGATCGGGGCGCCAAGGTCATCGCCGAAGACATCAACCCGGCTGTCGAGAAACTCGCTCGACCAGGTTTGGTGCCACTGCTGGCGGACATTACCGAGGATGGCGCAGCCGAATGTGCGGTCGGCCTGGCCATCGAGCATTTTGGCCGGCTGGATATCCTGGTCAACAACGCCGGCATCATCATCAACAAGCGGGTGGTGGACATGAGCCGCGAGGATTGGGAGCGCATCCAGGCGGTCAATGCCACGGCGGCGTTCCTGCATTGTCGCGAAGCGGTCAAGGCGATGATGCCCAACCGCTCGGGGGCGATCGTCAACATCGCTTCCTACGCGTCCTATTTCGCCTTCCCGACCATCGCCGCGTACACGGCCTCGAAAGGCGCGCTGGCCCAGCTGACCCGCACACTGGCGCTGGAGGCGATCGAGCATGGCATCCGGGTCAACGCCATCGGCGTAGGCGATGTGGTGACCAACATCCTCAACGACGTGGTCGAGGACGGCCCGGGCTTTCTTGCCCAGCATGGCGAAGCCGCACCCATCGGGCGCGCGGCGCAACCGGAGGAGATCGCCGAGATCGTCGCCTTTCTCGCCTCGGAGCGGGCGAGCTTCATGGTGGGCTCGGTGGTCATGGCCGATGGCGGCATGACAGTTACGGCCGGCTGAGCCGCTGCGCAGAAACATGAACCCCGCCAGCAGGCGGGGTTCGGTGCTTACGTAGACGGGCGCGGGATCAGTCTTCCAGCGAGCCCATTGCGGTGGTGTTGAAGCCGCCGTCGACGTAGAGGATCTCACCGCTGATGCCGGAAGCCAGGTCCGAGCAGAGGAAGGCGCCGGCATTGCCGACTTCGTCGATGGTGACGTTGCGACGCATAGGGGTCTGCTTCTCGTTGGCAGCCAGCATCTTGCGGAAGCTGGCGATGCCGGAGGCGGCCAGGGTACGGATCGGCCCGGCAGAGATGCAGTTCACGCGGGTGCCTTCCGGGCCGAGGCTGCCGGCCAGGTAGCGAACGCCGGCTTCCAGGCTGGCCTTGGCCATGCCCATGACGTTGTAGTTCGGCATGGTGCGCTCGGCACCCAGGTAGGAGAGGGTCAGCAGGCTGCCGTTGCGGCCCTTCATCATCTCGCGACCGGCCTTGGCCAGGGCGACGAAGCTGTAGGCGCTGATGTCGTGGGCGATCTTGAAGCCTTCACGGGTGGTGACTTCGGTGAAGTCGCCGTTGAGCTGGTCGCCCGGAGCGAAGCCGACCGAGTGCACGATGCAGTCCAGGCCGTCCCACTTCTTGCTCAGTTCTTCGAATACGCGCGCGATCTCTTCATCGTTGGCGACGTCGCAGGGGAAGCACAGCTCAGGGCTCGAGCCCCAACCGGAAGCGAATTCCTCGACGCGACCCTTGAGCTTGTCGCCCTGGTAGGTGAAAGCCAGTTCTGCACCTTCGCGATGCATGGCGGCGGCGATGCCGGAGGCAATCGAAAGTTTGCTGGCAACGCCGACGATCAGTACGCGCTTACCGGTGAGAAAACCCATGTGCTTGTCCCTCTTCTGGTTGTTCGGCAGTGCCGGGCGCCATGAAGGCGGATTCCAGCAGCTGCTGTGTATACGGATGTTGTGGTGCCGCAAAAATGTCAGCGGCCGCACCTTGTTCCACCACCTGGCCCTGCTTGACCACCATCATCTGGTGGCTCAGCGCCCTGACCACCGCCAGGTCATGGCTGATGAACAGGTAGGTCAGGTTGTACTTGGCCTGCAACGAGCGCAGAAGCTCTACCACCTGGCGCTGTACCGTGCGATCGAGCGCCGAGGTCGGCTCGTCGAGCAGTATCAGCGCCGGCTTCAACACCAGAGCCCGGGCAATGGCAATGCGCTGCCGTTGTCCGCCGGAAAACTCATGGGGATAGCGATGCCGGGTTTCCGGATCGAGGCCGACCTCCACAAGCGCGTCAATGATTGCCTGTTCCTGCTCCTTGGCATTGCCCATCCGGTGGATGTGCAACCCTTCGCCAATGATCTGCCCGACCGACATACGCGGGCTCAGGCTACCGAAGGGGTCCTGAAAGACCACCTGCATCTGCCGCCGCAACGGCCGTACCTGGCGCTGCGACATGCTTTGCAGTTGCTGGCCCTGGAAGCGGATCTCGCCCCGACTACCCAACAATCGAAGGATAGCCAATCCCAGCGTGGACTTGCCGGAGCCGCTCTCGCCGACGATACCCAGTGTCTGCCCCTTGGGCAGGCTGAAGTTCACTCCGTCCACCGCCTTGATATGGTCGACGGTGCGACGCAGCAAGCCCTTCTTTATCGGGAACCACACCCGCAGGTCGTCCACTTCCAGCAATGGTGCCGCTTCTTCGACCGCCACCGGGCCGCCACTGGGCTCGGCCGCGAGCAGTTCCTGGGTATATGGATGCTGAGGTGCGCGGAACAGATCTTCACACAACGCCTGTTCGACGACGCGACCGCGCTGCATGACACATACGCGATGGGCAATGCGCCGAACCAGGTTGAGGTCGTGGCTGATCAGCAGCAGCGCCATGCCCAGGCGTGCCTGCAGTTCCTTGAGCAGTTCGAGGATCTTCAGCTGCACGGTGACGTCGAGTGCTGTGGTCGGTTCGTCGGCGATCAACAGCTCGGGCTCGTTGGCCAGCGCCATGGCGATGACCACCCGTTGCCGCTGTCCGCCCGACAGCTCGTGCGGGTAGGCGCGGATGCGCTTGCGCGGCTCCGGGATACCGACCAGTTCCAGCAACTCCAGGGTGCGAGCGGTTGCGGCCTTGCCGCGCAGGCCCTTGTGAATCTCCAGCACCTCGTTGATCTGCTTGCCCACGGTGTGCAGCGGGTTGAGCGAGGTCATCGGTTCCTGGAAGACCATGGCGATGCGATTGCCGCGGATCTTGCGCATGGCCTTTTCGTCGGCCTTGAGCAGGTCCTGACCGTGGAAGAGGATCTGCCCTTGCGGGTGGCGGGCGAGCGGGTAGGGCAGCAGTCGCAGGATGGAATGAGCCGTCACGGACTTGCCCGAGCCGCTTTCCCCGACCAGGGCCAGGGTTTCGCCCTTGCGAATGTCGAATGTCACGCCTTCGACGACACGCTGGACCTGTTCGCCGGTGACGAACTCGACGGCCAGATCGCGGACCTCGACCAGATTCTCGGCTATCGGTTGTTCGGCCATGTTATTTCCTTGGGTCGAAGGCATCGCGCGCCGCCTCCCCGATAAACACCAGCAAGGTCAGCATGATTGCAAGCACCATGAAGGCGCTGATGCCCAGCCAGGGCGCCTGCAGATTGGCCTTGCCCTGGGCGACCAGTTCACCGAGCGACGGCGAACCGGCCGGCAGACCGAAACCGAGAAAGTCCAGCGCGGTGAGCGTACCGATGGCGCCGGTGAGGATGAACGGCATGAAGGTCATGGTGGAAACCATGGCGTTCGGCAGGATGTGGCGGAACATGATGGCGCCGTTCTGCATGCCCAGCGCACGAGCGGCGCGCACGTACTCGAGGTTGCGCCCACGGAGGAATTCGGCACGTACCACGTCCACCAGGCTCATCCAGGAGAACAGCAGCATGATGCCCAGCAGCCACCAGAAGTTCGGCTGCACGAAGCTGGCCAGAATGATCAGCAGATAGAGCACCGGCAGCCCGGACCAGATCTCCAGCAGGCGCTGACCAACCAGGTCGACCCAGCCGCCATAGAAGCCCTGCAGGGCGCCGGCGATGACGCCGATGACCGAGCTGATCAGGGTCAGGGTCAGGGCGAACAGGACCGAGATGCGAAAGCCGTAGATCACCCGGGCGAGTACATCGCGGCCCTGGTCATCGGTGCCCAGCCAGTTCTCCAGTGACGGCGGCGCGGGCGCGGGTACCTGCAGTTCGTAGTTGATGCTCGAGTAATTGAAGGGGATGACCGGCCAGACCATCCAGCCGTCCTTCTCGGCAATCAGTTCCTGGATATAGGGGCTCTTATAGTTCGCCTGCAGCGGAAACTCGCCGCCGAAGGCCGTTTCCGGATAACGCTTGAACACCGGGAAGAACCATTCGCCGTCGTAGCGCACCACGATCGGCTTGTCGTTGGCGATGATCTCCGCGCCAAGGCTGAGTACGAACAGCGCGAGGAAGATCCACAGCGACCACCAGCCACGCTTGTGTGCCTTGAACAGCGCCAGCCGGCGCTGGTTGAGGGGGGACAACTGCATCTCAGGCCTCCCTGCTTTCGAAATCGATGCGCGGGTCGACCAGGGTGTAGGTCAGGTCGCCGATCAGCTTCACCACCAGTCCGAGCAGGGTGAAGAGGAAGAGGGTGCCGAACACCACCGGATAGTCGCGGTTGATTGCCGCCTCGAAGCTGAGCAGGCCGAGCCCGTCAAGGGAGAAGATCACCTCGATCAGCAGCGAGCCGGTGAAGAACATGCCGATGAAGGCAGACGGAAAGCCGGCGATGATGATCAACATGGCATTGCGGAACACGTGGCCGTAGAGCACGCGATTCTTGCTCAGGCCCTTGGCTCGCGCCGTGATCACGTACTGCTTGTTGATCTCGTCGAGAAAGCTGTTCTTGGTCAGCAGCGTCAGCGTCGCGAAGTTGCCGATCACCAGCGCGGTGACGGGCAGGGCCAGGTGCCAGAAGTAGTCGATGATCTTGCCGGCCAGGGTCAGATCATCGAAGTTGGCCGACGTCAGTCCGCGCAACGGGAACCAGTTCCAGTAACTGCCGCCAGCGAACAGCACGATCAGCAGAATGGCGAACAGGAAAGCCGGTATGGCGTAGCCGACGATGATCGCCGAGCTGGTCCAGACGTCGAACTTGCTGCCGTGACGCGTCGCCTTGGCGATGCCCAGCGGGATCGAGGCCAGGTACATGATCAACGTGCTCCACAGACCCAGCGAGATGGAAACCGGCATCTTCTCGATGATCAGGTCGGTCACCTTGGCGTCACGGAAGAAGCTCTCGCCGAAATCCAGCCGCAGATAGTTGCTGAGCATGATCCAGAAGCGCTCTGCGGGCGGTTTGTCGAAGCCATACAGGCGCTCGATCTCGGCGATCAGCTCGGGGTCCAGACCCTGGCCACCCCGGTAGCTGGTGCCGGCGACCGCGACTTCCGAGCCACCGCCGGCGATCCGGCTGGTGGCGCCTTCGAAGCCTTCCAGCTTGGCGATTGCCTGCTCCACCGGGCCGCCGGGGGCGGCTTGGATGATGATGAAGTTGATCAGCAGGATGCCGAACAGCGTGGGGATGATCAGCAGCAGTCGGCGAACGATGTAAGCCAGCATGCTTAGCGCTCCGCCTCGCCATCACCAGCCGGAGCGGCAGCGCCAGCTTCCTCGGCCTTCTTTGCTTCGACGGGATCGGCAACCGGTAGCTTGGCGTCGGGTTTGCGCCACCAGGTCATCAGGCCGATGTCCTGCCGGGGCGTCACCTCTGGATGCGCGAGGTGATTCCAGTACGCCACTCGCCAGGTCTTTATGTGCCAGTTCGGCACTACATAATGCCCCCAGAGCAGCACACGATCGAGCGCGCGGGTGTAGGTGATCAATTCCTTGCGCGAATCGGCCCCTATCAAACCTTCCACAAGGCTGTCGACTGCCGGGTCCTTGAGACCGATGAAGTTACGGCTGCCCGGGTTGTCGGCGCTTGCCGAGTGCCAGAACTCGCGTTGCTCGTTGCCGGGCGAGTTGGATTGGCCGAAGCCGCTTACGATCATGTCGTAATCGCGCGAACGCAGGCGGTTGATGTACTGCGAAACATCGACCCGGCGGATTTCCAGTTCGATCCCGAGATCCGCCAAATTGCGCTTGTACGGCAGCAGCACCCGCTCGAACTCTGCCTGAACCAGCAGGAATTCGAGCTTCACCGGCTTGCCGGCAGCGTCCAGCATGCGGTCGTTCTCGACCTTCCAACCCGCTTCAGTGAGCAGCCGGTATGCCTCGCGCTGCTGTTCGCGAATCACACCGTTGCCTTCGGTACGCGGCAGCTCGAACGGTTTGTCGAACACCTCGTCCGGAACCTTGCCGCGAAGGGGCTCGAGAATCTTCAGTTCGTCTTCGCTCGGCAAGCCGGATGACGCCAGCTCGGAGTTGTCGAAGTAACTGCGGGTGCGGGTGTAGGCGCCATTGAACAGCTGGCGATTGGTCCATTCGAAGTCGAACAGCAACCCGAGGGCTTCACGGACGCGGCGGTCTTCCAGCTGTGGTCGACGGATATTGAAGATGAAGCCCTGCATTCCCGCAGGGTTCTCGTTCGCAATTTCGTCACGAACGATCCGACCGTCCCTCACCGCTGGTATGTCATAGGCGGTGGCCCAGCTTTTGGCTGTGCGCTCCTCCCAATAATCAAAGTGCCCGGCCTTGAACGCCTGCAAGGCGACGGTGTTGTCGCGGTAGTAATCGAAATTGATGTGATCGAAGTTGTAGAAACCGCGATTCACCGGGAGGCCCTTGCCCCAGTAGTCCGCTACGCGCTCATAGCGGATCGAGCGGCCGGCCTGGACCTTCTCGACGCGGTATGGGCCACTGCCCAGAGGCGGTTCGAGGCTGCCCGAAGCGAATTCCTTTCCTTCCCACCAATGCTTCGGCAACACCGGCATCTGCCCGAGGATCATCGGCAGTTCGCGATTGCCAGCGTGCTTGAAATCGAAGCGCACCCGCCTCGGGCTTTCCGCTGTCACTTTCTCCACATCGGCGTAGTAGGCGCGGTACTGCGGGGCACCCTGGCTCATCAGGGTTTCGAAGGTGAACACCACATCCTCGGCCTCTACCGGCTCGCCGTCATGGAAGCGTGCCTGCGGGCGCAAGTGGAAGCGCACCCAGCTGTTGTTCGGTCCCTTTTCTATCTTTTCTGCCAGCAGGCCGTAGACGGTGAAGGGTTCGTCCAGGCTGTTGGTGGTGAGGGTGTCGTAGATCAGACCGATATCGTCGGCTGCAACGCCCTTGTTGATGAAGGGGTTGAGCGAGTCGAAGCCGCCGAAACCAGCCTGTCGCAACGTCCCACCCTTGGGAGCGTCTGGGTTGGCATATTCGAAATGCTGGAAATTGGCCGGGTACTTCGGCTTCTCGTCATACAGCGTCAGGGCATGGCGAGGAGCGGCTTCGGCGATAGCAGCGAGGCAGAGCAGCCCCAGCAGCCCGGCGCGGAGCAGCGGATGGCGCGCGCGATCATTCATTTGGTCTTCTCCAGGCTCTTCAGCCACCAGGCGCGCAAACCCAGCGTATAGGGTGGCGTGGTGACGTGGGCGAACCGATTGCGGTACGCCATGCGGTGGTTACTGATGAACCAGTTCGGAATGGTGTAGTGGTTCCACAGCAGCACGCGGTCGATTGCGCGGGCGGCGGCGACTTGCTCGTCGCGGGTCTGCGCGGCGAGCAGCTTGTCAATCAGGTCGTCGACGATCGGATTGGCGATGCCGGCATAGTTGCGACCGCCCTTGACGTCGACCTGACTGGAATGAAAGTACAGATACTGCTCGATCCCGGGGCTGAGGCTCTGCGCCAGCGTCATCAGAATCATGTCGTAGTCGTAGTGATCGAGGCGCTGCTTGTACTGCGCGCTATCGACGGTACGCAGGTTGGCCTGAATGCCGATGCGTGCCAGATTCTCGACGTAGGGCTGAAGGATGCGCTCGAGCCTCGGGTTGACCAGCAGGATCTCGAAGCGCAGCGGCTGTCCGGCGCTGTTCAACAGGCCGGCATCCGAGGCTTTCCAGCCCGCCTCGGCGAGCAGCTTCAGCGCATGGCGCAGGGTTTCCCGCGGAATTCCACGGCCTTCGGTCTTCGGTAGCTGGAATGGCTCGGTGAACAGTTCGGGCGGGAGCTGCTTGCGGTACGGCGAGAGCAACAGCCACTCGCCACCTTCGGGCTTGCCTGTCGCCGTGAAGTCGCTGTTGGGGTAGTAGCTTTCGCTGCGGCGGTAGGCGCCGTAGAACAGGGCACGATTGGTCCATTCGAAGTCGAACATCAGGCCGAGCGCTTCGCGCACACGATTGTCGGCGAAGGTTGCGCGGCGCCCGTTCATGAACAGCGCCTGGGTCTGGGTCGGAATCTGGTGGGGAATTTCAGCGCGAATGATGTCGCCGCGCATCACCGCCGGAAACTGGTAGCCATTGGCCCAGTTCTTCGCCTGGTGCTCGATGAAGAAGTCGAACTCGCCGACCTTGAAGGCTTCGAAGGCCACCACGCTATCGCGATAGAACTCGACCGAGACTCGGTTGAAATTGTATTTCCCCTGATTGGCCGGCAGCTTGGCGCCCCACCAGTCTCGCACTCGCTCGAAGACTACCTGCCGGCCTGGCTGCACATGCGTGATGCGGTAGGGGCCGCTGCCCAGTGGGGGTTCGAAGGTGGTCGCGCTGAAGTCTCGATTCTTCCAGTAGTGCTGTGGCAGCACAGGCAGTTCGCCGAGCCGCATGATCAGCAGCGGATTTTTCGGTTGCTCGAATACGAAACGAATGCGATGTCGGTTGAGGATGTCGACCCGCTTCACCCCCTGCAGGTTGGAGCGGTACTGGGGGTGCCCATCCTTTATCAGGGTGCGATAGGAGAAGGCGACGTCATAGGCGGTAATCGGCTTACCGTCATGAAAGCGGGCTTCCTTGCGCAGGTTGAAAACCACCCAGCTGTAGTTATCGCTGTGCTCCACTGACTCGGCAATCAGACCGTAGCTGGAGGCAGGCTCGTCGCCGGACGGGTCGTAGATGCCGGTGCCGACCATCAGCGGCTCGTTCAGCTCGCTGATGCCGTATTGCAGAAAGCCGGGCGCCGAACTCAGGCTGGTGCCCTTGAAAGTGTAGGGGTTCAGGGTGTCGAACGTCCCGGAGGCCATCAGTTTGATCTGGCCACCCTTCGGCGCGCGCGGATTCACCCAATCGAAGTGGGTGAAGTTGGCCGGATACTTAAGAGTGCCGAACTGCGCATAACCATGGCTTTCGCTGATGGTGGCGAAGGCGGGAAAGCTCAAGGCCAGGCAGGTCAGTAACGGTAGCAGGGCTCGCATCAGACGGGGAATCCGATCCTTGGCGCTTAGGGGCTTCTCGGGCCGGTACAGTAACAGCTTGTATGCGCTGGAAAAAGGCCGGGCAACTCGGGCAAACTGCCGGTCATTTCCCGTAATGGCATTGTGCAGAGGTGACCTCTTGGATGTACGTGCCCAGGGTCTTCAGGCATGGATAGACCGCCTGAATCAATCGGAGCTGCCTGCGTTGGCGTCCGTGGTCAAGGATCTGCAGCGCCTTGCCGTGCATGAACATGCTTCGGTGCAGCAACTGGCCGATGTACTGCTTCGTGATGCCTCGCTGACTTCCAAGGTGCTGAGGGTCGGCAACAGCAGCTATTACAACCCCTCCCAGGAGACCATCAAGACGATTTCTCGGGCCATCGTAATGATCGGCTTCGAGAACGTGCGCCTGATCAGTCTGTCGGTCACGCTGATCGACAGCCTGCTTGAGCGCGCCCCGAGGGAGCAGCTGCTGGAACTGCTGGCTCGTTCGTTTCACGCCGCGGTGCAAGCGCGCAACATCGCCGGCTATGTGCTTTCGCGTCACGAGGAAGAAGTATTCATTGCCGCGCTGCTCTACAACGTGGGCGAGCTGGCGTTCTGGGGCTGCGGTGGAGAGCAGGCAGATGAGCTGGCCCTGCAGCTGACGCAGCCGGGCATCAAGCCTGACGATGCAGTGCAGAGCGTGTTGGGCACCAGCTTCCGGCAGCTCAGCCTGGGTCTGGTCAGAAGCTGGAACCTGGGAGAGTTGACCAGTCTTGCACACACTCAGGTGGCCAGCAGCGATCCGGCCGCTCGCGCGGTCGCGCTGGGCGTACAGATCAGCGAAGCCGCACTCGGAGGCTGGGAGTGCGAGCGGATGACGTCACTGACCAGGGCCGTGGCCGAGTTCACCGGCGTGGATGAAGCTGATGCGTTGCAGCAGATACTCGCCAGCGCCGATGAAACCGTGCAGGTGGCGACCACATTTGGCGCAAGTCGTCTGGGCCGGCTCATTCCCAGTACCGATCCCGAGCAGATCCGCCTGCAGCAGGCCCAGCGTCAGGCAGCCTTGCTGCAACCGGATCTGTTGCTGATGCAACAGGCGCTGCAGGACCTGGGGCTCATGGCCTCAGGCGGCGGCGATGCCACGTTGATTCTGGATACGCTGCTGAAGGGGCTGCACCGCGGGGTTGGCCTGGAACGTGTGATGGTGGCGGTGCTGGCCGATCAGCAGACGCGTTTCAAGGTGCGTTGCGCCGTCGGTGAAGGGACCGAGACCTGGATTCAGGGCTTCGTGCTTCCCGCTGACCAACCCGAGCAGCCGAACGTGTTCAGTTACGCACTGCGCCATCGGCAGTCGCTCTGGATGGGCGTGCCGGCAAGTTATAACTTGGCCGACCTGGTGACCCAGCCGCTGCGAAAGTGGTTTGGCAATGGCATGTTCTTCATCGCACCGCTGATGGCGGGGACGCGTGAAATAGGTGTGATCTACGGCGATTGCCGGCTTTCGGGGCGGGCGCTGAAACACGAACAGTTCGTCGCGTTTCAGCGCTTTACCCAGCTGACTGGACGCTGCCTGGAGTCCCTGAGCAAGCGTCCGGCTGGGTGAATGGCGGAGGGCTAGTTGGCGAGGTATAGCGTCAGCAGCTGGCCAGGGCGCAGCACGCTGGTGCCTTTCGGGTTCCAGGTCTTCAGGTTGTTCAGCTGTACGTTGAAGCGCTTGGCGATCTGGTACAGCGAGTCGCCTTTCTGCACTTTGTAATAGGTAGGCGAATTTCCCTTGCTCTGCGCTTTGGCTACTGCCGGGCCCTGCAGGAACAGCGCCTGGCCCACTTTGAGCTGGCTGCCGGAGAGCTTGTTCCAGCGCTGCAGGTCGCGTACCGAGACGCGCTGAGCCTTGGCGATGTCCCAGAGATTGTCGCCAGATTTGACCCGGTAGCTGCGCGGCGTGGCGGCCGGCTGACGCGCTACAGCGTGCAGCAACTCCCGCGAAGCGCCGGCATCACCGCTGGTTGGGAGGCTGAGGACCTGCCCGATCCGCAACGTGTCGCTCTTCAACCGGTTCACGTCGCGGATGATGTTGACGGTCAGATGATGACGGTTAGCGATGACGCCCAGGGTGTCTCCTGCGCGCACCTGATACTGCTGCCAGTCGACCAGGTCCTGCGGCTTCATCAGCGCCAGGTTGGCTGCCAGCATTTCAGCCTTTTCCATTGGCACCAGCAGCTGCTGCGGACCATCCAGGGTAATTCGGCGGGTGAAGGCAGGATTCAGCTGGTAGAGCTCGTCCTCGTCCAGGTCGGCGAGTTTGGCGACCCGCGCCAGATCCATGCGCTGCTTGAGCGCGATGACTTCGAAGTAGGGCTCGTTGGCGATCGAATTGAGATTGATGCCATAGGCCTCAGGGGCCTGGATCAACTGCGACAGGGCCAGCAGCTTCGGCACGTAGTCGCGGGTTTCCTGCGGCAATGGCAGGTTCCAGTAGTCGGTCGGCAGGCCTAGCTTCTGGTTGCGTTCGATGGCCCGGCTCACGGTGCCTTCACCCGAGTTGTAGGCAGCCAGTGCCAGCAGCCAGTCACCGTTGAACAGGCCGTGCAGGTAGCTCAGATAACGCAGGGCTGCATTGGTCGAGGCGGTGATGTCACGGCGGCCGTCGTACCAGCTTGTCTGCCGAAGATTGAAGTGCCGGCCGGTGGCGGGAATGAACTGCCAGAGCCCGACGGCGTGGGCGGGCGAATAGGCGAAGGGATCGTAGGAGCTTTCGATAATCGGCAGCAAAGCCAGTTCCAGCGGCATGTCGCGCTCTTCGAGGCGCTCGACAATGTAGTGGATATAGGGGCTGCCGCGCTCGCTGGCGATTTCGATGGATCTTGGGCGACTGGAGAACAGCAGGCGCTGTTGCTCGATGCGGGGGTTGCTGTCCAGATGCTCCTGAAGCTTGTAACCCTCGCGAATTCGCTCCCAGATGTCCTGGTGTTCGGTGATGACGGGGGTGTCGTTCAGCCAGATGGGCTCTTGTGCCACAGGCGCCGTGGTGCGGCTTGCCTGATCGCGTGCATCATCACGCACGGCGTTGCTCTGACAGCCCGCTAGGGCGACGCAAACGGCTAGAGCCAACGCCCGACCAGAGGCTGCCAAGGCGTCCGGTTCGAGGCGTTTCTTGGGAGCTGGCGGCATTGGCTGGAATCTTCCCCGGAAACAAAATTCGGGGGATTCTAGGAACGCCCCCTGGTGGGGTCAAGGCTGCATGCCGCGTTTCGGGAACCTGTCGACCTTGTCAGAAGGCGTCCTTCCAGGCGCGCAAAGCCGCGAAAACCGCCACATCGCCGTCTAGCTGGCCGCCGCTGCGCTCGCTTGCCGCATGCTGAACGGCGGCGACACCACAACGCAGAAAAGGGTTGGTCGCGCGCTCGATATCCATTCTGCTTGGCAGGCTGAAGCGGTTCGATTCGCGCAGTTCGGTCACCTCGCGCATGCGTTTTCCAATGGCCGGGTTGTCCGGTTCCACTGCCCGGGCAAAGCGCAGATTGCTCAGCGTGTATTCGTGGGTGCAGTAGACGAGGGTGCTATCCGGTGTATCGGCCAGGCGCTGCAGCGAGCGGAACATCTGCTCGGGCGTGCCTTCGAACAGACGCCCGCAGCCGGCGGCGAACAGCGTATCGCCACAGAGCAGCCAGGGCTGCACGGGGTCGGCATGGAAATAAGCGATATGGCCAAGCGTGTGGCCAGGGACGGCGATGACCTGCAAGTCCGTCCCGAGTACCTCGAGGTGCTGGCCGTCGCTCAGCGCCTCGTCGCGCGCGGGAATGTTCTCGGCCGCCGGTCCATGAACGCGCGCGCCGGTCTGTGTCTTGAGCCGTTCGACGCCGCCGACGTGGTCGCGATGGTGGTGGGTAATCAGGATGTCACTGAGCTGCCAGTCCGGGTGGTCGCGCAGCCACTTCAGGACTGGCGTGGCATCACCGGGATCGACGGCAGCGCAGCGTTGAGTGGCCTCGTCCAGAAGCAACCAGATGTAGTTGTCGGTGAAGGCGGGCAGGGCTTCGATCTTCAACATGGGCGGGTCGCCAATTGAGTGACAAAGGCGCATCCTAGCAGTCCCATGGGAAAGTTGAACCCGAGCGAACTCAGCGCCGCGCAGATCGCGCGGCGAACGGAGCCGAGCGATGAACGATCGACCGTCCACCCAGGGCAGCGACCATTGGCTGTCCATGATCAATGAGGCGTCCGCCTGGTTCGAGGGGCCGCTGGGCCAGCAGCTGCTGGTTCAGGAGAAGCAAGTCCTTACCGAAGAGCTGGCGCGTTGTTTCGGCAGCTATCTGGTGCACAATGGCCCGTTCAGCGGCGAGCCGGTGCAACCACAGAACATCAAACGCAGCGTTCGCCTCGGTGCGCCACTGCCTGGTGTGGAGATTCATTGCGAGGAGCAGGCCTGGGCGCTCGGCGAGCATGCTGCTGATGTCGTGGTGCTGCAGCATGCATTGGATTTCAGCCTGTCGCCCCATGGGTTGTTGCGTGAAGCGGCGCGTGGCGTTCGTCCGGGCGGGCATCTGCTGATCGTCGGTATCAACCCCTGGAGTGTCTGGGGCCTGCGTCATCTGGTCTCGCGCGAGGCGTTTCGGCAGGCGCGTTGCATTCGTCCGTCAAGGGTAGGGGACTGGCTGAACCTGCTGGGATTCGCGCTGGAGAAACGTCGCTTCGGATGCTATTGTCCGCCGCTTTCTTCGAGCGACTGGCAGGCGCGGTTGTCTCGTCTGGAGTCCGTCGGCCAGCAGTTGCAGGCGCCAACTGGCGGTTTCTATCTGCTGGTCGCGCGCAAGTTGATGATCGGCCTGCGGCCCTTGCGCCAGGAGCGCCGCGAACGCATGGGCAAGCTATTGCCGATGCCCGTCGCCAAAGTCAGCCGCCGCGAAGCCGAACAGCACCGACTCCCTTGACGTCCCGAGCCTGCCGGCAAACAGAGTAAGCAATCCACATGAGCGACGATTGGGTCGAGATCTACACCGACGGTGCCTGCAAGGGCAATCCCGGGCCGGGCGGCTGGGGGGCGCTACTTATTTATAAGGGTGTCAAGCGCGAGCTCTGGGGCGGCGAGCCCGACACTACCAACAACCGCATGGAGCTCATGGCGGCAATCCGCGGGTTGGCGGAGCTGAAGCGCTCGTGCAAGGTTCGTTTGGTGACCGACTCGCAGTACGTCATGCAGGGCATCAACGACTGGATGCCCAACTGGAAGAAGCGCGGCTGGAAAACGGCGAGCAAGCAGCCGGTGAAGAATGCCGATCTTTGGCAGCAGCTCGACGAGCAGGTCAATCGCCATCAGGTGAGCTGGGAGTGGGTTCGCGGTCATACCGGCCATCCCGGTAACGAGCATGCTGACCTGCTGGCGAATCGCGGCGTGGTACAGGCCAAACGACAACCGATTGTGTAAGTGAGCTAAACGATATGCGCAGCGTAGTGCTGGATACCGAAACGACCGGCATGCCGGTGACCGATGGCCACCGGATCATCGAGATTGGCTGTGTCGAAGTCATCGGCCGCCGCCTGACCGGGCGGCACTACCACGTATATCTGCAACCTGATCGTGAAGTGGACGAGGGCGCGATCGCCGTTCACGGCATCACCAACGAGTTTCTTGTCGACAAGCCGCGGTTCCGCGATATCGCCGACGAGTTCTTCGAGTTCATCAAGGACGCGCAGCTGGTCATCCACAACGCCGCGTTCGACCTTGGCTTCATCAATAACGAGTTCGCGCTGCTCGGTCAGCAGGAGCGTGCCGAGATCACCGACCACTGCTCGGTGCTCGATACCCTGCTGATGGCTCGGGAGCGTCACCCGGGCCAGCGCAACAGCCTCGATGCCTTGTGCAAACGCTACGGCGTGGACAACTCGGGCCGCGATCTGCACGGCGCTCTGCTCGATGCCGAGATTCTCGCCGACGTCTGGCTGACCATGACCGGCGGGCAGACCAATCTGTCCCTCGCGGGTGATGGTGAAAGTTCCGACGGCGGTCGCCCCCAGCCCACGCCGATCCGCCGGCTACCGGCCGATCGGCCGCGCACTGCGGTGCTGCGCGCTACCGAAGAAGAGGTTGCCGCGCACATGGCTCGAATGGCCGCGATCGAGAAAGCCGCCGGGGCAGCTCCGCTCTGGGCTCAGCTCGAAGTCTGAATGGCTCGGCATTGCCGCCTACTTGCGACGCTGCCTCACAATCGCTCGTTTCAATGCGCTGTTCCTTTGCTGCGGACGCTTCTACCCTGTAGGTGGATCGTTCGCAGAGAGTGCGCATGTACAAAGACCTGAAATTCCCCATCCTCATCGTTCACCGTGACATAAAGGCCGACACCGTTGCCGGTGAGCGAGTGCGCGGCATCGCTTCCGAACTGGAGCGCGACGGCTTCAATATCCTGCCTACAGCAAGCTCCAACGAGGGACGAATCGTCGCCTCCACGCACCATGGGCTGGCCTGCATTCTGGTTGCGGCAGAAGGCGCCGGTGACAATCAGCGCCTGCTGCACGACGTGGTGGAACTGATCCGCGTCGCTCGTCGCCGCGCGCCGCGTCTGCCGATCTTTGCACTGGGCGAGCAGATCACCATCGAGAATGCGCCTGCCGAGGCAATGGCCGATCTCAACGAGTTGCGTGGCCTGCTTTACCTGTACGAAGACACCGTTCCGTTTCTTGCGCGCCAGGTCGCCCGGGCCGCACGCGGTTATCTCGAGGATCTGCTGCCACCGTTTTTCAGCGCGCTGGTACGCCATACCGGCGAGTCGAACTATTCCTGGCATACGCCGGGACACGGTGGGGGCGTGGCCTACCGCAAGAGTCCGGTCGGCCAGGCGTTCCACCAGTTCTTCGGTGAAAACACCTTGCGCTCGGACCTGTCGGTTTCGGTACCCGAGCTTGGCTCGTTGCTCGATCACACCGGGCCGGTAGCGGCGGCGGAAGCCCGCGCCGCACGCAACTTTGGCGCTGATCACACGTTCTTCGTGATCAATGGCACTTCGACGGCGAACAAGATCGTCTGGCATTCGATGGTCGCACGAGACGATCTGGTGCTGGTGGATCGCAACTGCCACAAATCGATTCTGCACGCCATCATCATGACGGGCGCGATACCGCTGTACATGAGCCCGACGCGCAACGAGCTGGGCATCATCGGCCCGATTCCGCTGGAAGAATTCACCCGCGAGTCCATCCAGGCGAAGATCGCCGCCAACCCGCTGGCGCGTGGCCGGCCGCCGAAGGTCAAGCTGGCGGTGGTGACGAACTCGACCTACGACGGGCTCTGCTACAACGCCAACCTGATCAAGCGCACCCTGGCTGACAACGTAGAAGTGCTGCACTTCGACGAGGCCTGGTACGCCTACGCGGCATTCCACGAGTTCTATGACGGCCGCTACGGCATGGATACGCGGGAGCAGGGCCCGCTGGTGTTCACCACCCACTCGACGCACAAGCTGCTGGCAGCGTTCAGCCAGGCCTCGATGATCCATGTGCTCGACAGCCAGACACGGCAGCTCGACCGCGATCGCTTCAACGAAGCCTTCATGATGCACATCTCCACCTCGCCGCAGTACGGCATCCTCGCATCACTGGACGTGGCGTCGGCCATGATGGAAGGCCCGGCGGGACGCTCGTTGATTCAAGAGACGTTCGATGAGGCGCTGAGCTTTCGTCGGGCGCTGGCCAACCTGCGCCAGCACATCGATGCCGACGACTGGTGGTTCAGCATCTGGCAGCCACCACTGGTCGACGGCGCCGAGGCGCTGGTGACCCCGGACTGGCTTCTCGAGCCAACGGCTGACTGGCATGGCTTCGGCGATATCGCCGACGATTACGTACTGCTCGACCCAATCAAGGTCACGCTCGTCACTCCGGGCCTTACCGCATCCGGCGCACTGGGTGAAAGTGGCATACCGGCGGCGGTGGTCAGCAAGTTTCTCTGGGAACGTGGTCTGGTGGTGGAAAAAACCGGGCTGTATTCGATGCTGGTGCTGTTCTCCATGGGCATCACCAAGGGCAAGTGGAGCACTCTGCTGACCGAGTTGCTGGAGTTCAAGCGTCACTACGACGCCAATATCCCGCTGATCGATGCCCTGCCATCGATTGCGCGCGCCGGTGCAGCGGCCTATACGGGTATGGGGCTGCGTGATCTCTGCGATGCGCTGCATGCCTGTTATTGCGAAAACGCCACGGCGCGGGCCATGCGCAGGATGTACACGGCGTTGCCGGAGCCTGCGATGACTCCGGCCCAGGCCTATGACAAGCTGGTTCGCGGCGAGGTCGAAGCGGTGCCGATCGAGGCACTGCAGGGCCGGATCGCGGCGGTCATGCTGGTGCCGTATCCGCCGGGTATCCCGTTGATCATGCCGGGCGAACGCTTTACCGAAGAGACTCGCTCGATTCTCGATTACCTTCGTTTCGCCCGTGATTTCGCCGAGCGTTTCCCCGGGTTCGATGCCGACGTTCATGGCCTGCAACATGAGGCAGGCGCGGATGGATGTGTGTACACCGTCGACTGTATCCGCGAAGAATGATGCGTCGATGCTCGCCACCGTCTACAACGGCATGAACAGGTCGTCTGGCGGCGTGGTCTGTATCACATCGTCTGCATCGACATTCACTCGTCGTGGTGGCAGTTGTTATAGTTGCCCGCCGTCGTACGGGTTTGCCCGCCACGGCGCTCCCCATGCGCCCTTGCTGTCGAGGATGATAGCGTGACCGAATACAAAGCCTTCCGCGTAGAGTTGGCAGACAAGATTGCCCGCGTCGTGATCAATCGGCCTGAAAAGATCAATGCGATGGACGCTGCGTTCTGGTCGGAAATCATCGATATCTTCAACTGGATCGATGCAACCGACGAAGTACGCGTAGTCGTCCTCAGTGGCGCCGGTGACCACTTCTCTTCCGGTATAGACCTGCAGATGCTGGCTTCGGTCGGCAGCCAGCTTGGCAACGACGTCGGCCGCAATGCCGAGCAGCTGCGGCGCAAGATCCTCTCTCTGCAGGCATCGTTCAATGCCGTTGACAACTGCCGCAAGCCGGTCATAGCCGCGATTCAGGGTTACTGTCTGGGCGGCGCCATCGATCTGATCTCCGCTTGCGACATGCGTTACAGCACGGCGGACGCGAAATTCTCGATCAAGGAAATCGACATGGGCATGGCTGCCGATGTCGGCACCTTGCAGCGCCTACCTCGCATCATCGGCGACGGCATGATGCGCGAACTGGCCTTTACCGGCCGCACCATCAGCGGCGAGGAAGCGCGCAGCATCGGGCTGGTAAATCGCACCTATGCCGATCAGCAGACGCTGATGGACGCCGTTCTGGAGCTGGCCCGTGACATCGCCAGCAAATCACCGCTCGCCATTCGCGGCACCAAGGAGATGATCCGTTACATGCGCGATCACCGGGTCGACGATGGTCTCGAGTACATCGCCACCTGGAATGCGGCCATGCTGCAGTCGGCCGACATCAAGGTCGCCATCGCCGCTCATATGAGCAAACAGAAGCCGGACTTTGCCGACTGATGCGTCACCACACGTTTGCGCGGGAGGCGCACTAGGCATGGTTACTGGAGCTACTTCACTCGGTCTGGTACGTGACGAACTGTTCGCCACCATGGAAGAAGCCGAGCAGAGCCTCGAGCATTTCATCATCGACCGCAACAACGGCGGCCTGTTGCAGCAGGCCGTGGAGAACCTCAAGCAGGTGCGCGGTACGCTCAACCTCATCGAGCTGACCGGCGCCGAGTTGCTCGCGCAAGAAATACTGCAGCTGGCTACCGACATCCCGGTCGGCGCCGGCGAGGACCGCGACGTGCAACTCGCCGCGCTGAGCAACGCGCTCTACGTGCTGCGGCGTTATCTGGAAAGCGTCGATGCCAGCCGCCAGGAAATCCCCGAGCTGCTGCTTCCAGCCATCAACGCGCTGCGCCAGGCGTGCGCGCAGCCGCCGTTGCCGGAAAGTTTCTTTTTCAGCGTCCGGCTCGACCATGCCCGTCCTGCGTTGGACGTGCCGGTTCGTTCGGGAGCCGCGCCAGTTGCCGAGGCCCGGCGGCTGCGTCAGATGTATCAGGTCGGGTTGCTCGGCTTCATTCGTGAAGAGAATCTGCCAGCCAGCCTGAAACTCATGGGCCGCGCTTTGACGCGGCTGGATCATCTCTTCGTCGAGTCGCCAGGAGGTCGGCTGTGCTGGATCGGCAGCGCCGCTGTCGAATCGCAACTGGACGGCCAGCTATTGCCGCGCAAGTCGCGCAAGCAGCTGTTTTCCCGTCTGGACCGGGAACTCAAGCAGGTCATTGGCAACCCTGCATACGAGGCGCCACGCAGCCTGCTCAAAGAGCTGCTATACGTCGTCGCGCTGGCGGACACCCATGGGCCTATCGCCAGCCAGGTCCGTCAGGTGTTCTCGCTGGGTTCGCTGCCGTTCACCGACCACCTGCTGGAAGATGAATCCCAGCGCCTGGCCGGCCCGGGCCAGGCCGTCATGCGTTCGCTGTCCTCGGCGATCCGTGAGGAACTGGCGAGCCTGAAGGATCTGCTGGATCTAATCGAGCGAGATACCGCCCAGGCGGAAGCCTACTCGAACCTGCATAACCTGCTCGGGAAGATGGCCAAGACCCTCGGCATGGTTGGCCTTTCATCTGCGGCCAGCACGCTGCAGGCGCAGCTGGGCGACGTGTCTGGCTGGAGCCTGGAGCATGCGCCGGAACCGCATGTCATCCAGCGTCTCGCCGATGCCGTGCTGTATGTCGAAAGCATGGTCGCCAGCCTCGAGCGCGGCGATCGACGCGATACCAAGCCTCAGGTCGCCCGACCCGGAATGGAAGCGGAAGCCTTTGCCAATCACCAGCTCACCGAAGCGTGCATCGTGGTAATCGATGAGGCGACCGCAGGCCTGGCACTGGCCAAGCGGGCGATCACCGCTTATCTCGAGTCCAACGGGGAGAAATTGCACCTGGCCAACGTGCCGTTCAGCCTGCAGGCCGTGCGCGGCGGTCTGCGTTTCCTCGAGCAGGAACGTGCGGCGGACCTGATCGGCGCCTGCGCTGATTTCATTCAAAAGCACATGCTCGAATCGAACCAGATGCCCCCCGAGCAACTGCTGGAAACTCTGGCCGATGCGCTGACCAGCCTGGAGTACTACCTTGAAGGTGGTGCGGTATTGCGACGTGACGACTCGCGCGTGAGCGTGCTTGATCTGGCCAGCGAGAGCGTGCGCGCGCTGGGCATGCCGGTAGCCGCCTGATGAGCTTGCGCTGGCAGGCGGCGCTGCTCGATCCTTCGATGGCAGGAGGCTGGGCGGTGGTGCACTGCCGGCAGCAGTTTCTGCTCGATGGTAACGGTGCGCTCTTTCCGCGGGACTGGCTCAAGCGCCTGGATCTGCCGCTGCTCAGCGAACAGGGTCTGGGGCACTTCGACGGAGAGCCGGTGTTTCTTTTCGAACTGGACTTTCCGGCCGATGTACCAGGAGCGCGCTGGCAGGGCCTGCGCCAGTTCATGCAGGAGGACGATCGCGATCTGTTCCGGCTCCTCGGCTATGCCACGCAGATCGGTACCTGGGTCAGCCAGCATCGTTTCTGTGGCAGCTGTGGCTCGCCCATGCAGGCGCGAGCCGGTGAGCGTGCCATGTACTGTCCAGCCTGTGGAGTCCAGCACTACCCGCGGCTTTCACCGAGCATGATCGTCCTGGTCACCCGTGGAGATGAACTGTTGCTGGCGCGCTCACCGCGTTTCGCGGCTGGTGTCTACAGCACGCTGGCCGGTTATGTTGAGCCGGGTGAGTCGGTGGAGCAGTGCGTCGCACGCGAGGTAAGAGAAGAAGTCGGTGTGGCCATTCATGCGCCGCAGTACATCGCCAGCCAGGGCTGGCCGTTTCCCCATTCCCTCATGCTCGGGTTCCACGCGGAATATGCCGATGGCGATATCGTGCTGCAGCCAGAGGAAATCGAGGATGCCCGTTGGTTCGCCATCGACAACCTGCCGGCGTTGCCCGCGCGCCAATCCATCGCGCGCTATCTGATCGAGCTTTATCTGGCCCGTCGGCTAGGCCACCCCGAACCAGTGTTGCCAGGCTAGCCGCAGACTCATCGCCAGTACTACCAGAATGAATACCGGACGGATGAACCGCGAGCCACCGCGGATCGCCGTGCGCGCGCCGAAGTAGGCCCCTGCCATCAAGGCCAGCCCCATCCCAATGCCCAGCACCCAGGCGACGTGACCGCCGATTATGAATACTGCAAGCGCCATGGCATTGCTGACGAAATTCATCGTCCGCGCCATGCCGCTCGCTCTCAGCAGGTCGAGCGGGTAGAGCAGCATGCTGCTGACCGTCCAGAAGGCGCCGGTTCCCGGGCCGGCTACGCCGTCGTAAAAGCCCAGTGAAAGGCTCTGTGGCCATTGGCGTCTGCGGCCGATGGCCACTGCATCGCTGGCTGATCTGGCCGGCATATGGCTGAAGAGCAGATAGATCCCGCAGGCAGAAACCACCAGCGGCAATAGCTGGTTAAGCCAGCTTGCCGGCATGAACTGCGCGACTACTGCGCCAACTGCGGCGCCGATCGCCGTGCCTGTGAGCGCTCGTCGCCACAGGCCCGGCTCGAATAGTCGGCGGCGATAGAAGGTGTAGCTGGCTGTGGCCGAGCCGAATGTGGCGCACAGCTTGTTGGTGCCCAGCACGAGATGCGGTGGTAGGCCGGCAGTCAGCAGGGCAGGAATGGTCAACAACCCGCCGCCCCCGGCGATGGCGTCGATGAACCCGGCAGTGAAAGCTACGGCGAACAGAATCACCAACGTGGCAGGATCGAGCGCGAGCTCAAGTGCGAAGGGCATGCAGGCCTCAATAGGCAGAACGGAAGCGGAGGATAATGCGACTGGCCACGTCGGCGAAAGAGCTTGCTCGTATGACCGAGATCCACGTCCTGATAGACAAGTGTGTCAGCGCGTGATGGCCGTCCCATGCAGATGCTGGCTGCTCTGATTGCTCCTGCGGATAATGTCGCACCCAATTGAAAGGACGCATGGTTATGCAATATCTCGGGCTTGCGATCGTGATCGCACTGCTGGCTGTGATCGTATTGCTGGTCGCGCTGCGCTTGCTACTGGGGGGGCACTGGCTGATGGGATGGTTGCGCGGGACGTGCGGCTTTTTGGTTCTGTTGTTCGCCGGATTGATTGGCCTGATTGGCTATGACGTCAGCACCTACGCTGCGCTGCCTGACAAGAAGCCGCTGGTCACTGTGAGTTTCCATGCCCAGGGTCCGCAGCGTTACGAAGTCAGCCTGGAACAGGGCAACGAGACGCGAACGGTGATGCTGGAAGGCGATCTATGGCAGCTCGATCTCCATCTGCTTCGCTGGAAGAGCCTGGCTGAGCTAATAGGTCTGGAGTCAGGGTATCGACTGGAGCGACTTTCCGGACGATATCTCGCCGTGGAGCAACAGAACATCGCCCGCCATGGTCGCGTTGTACTGAGCGAGAACCTTCTGGGCGTGGATATATGGGACGCGCTTCAGCTCGAGCGCCGCGATCTGCACTTCCTTGAACCGCAAGTGCTTCGTGTCGAGTACATGCCGATCGCCGATGGGGCCGTCTATGCCGTGGAACTGGCGCCTACGGGGCTACTGGCGAAACCGGTGAATGCCGCTGCGACCGAGGCACTGAAGAACTGGTAAGCGTGGGCAGACAAAAAAGGGAGCCGCTTGGCTCCCTTTTTTGTGCGGCGAACGATCAGGCCAGATAACCACCGTCGACGTTCAGCGACACGCCGGTGGTGTAGCTGGACGCGTCGCTGGCCAGGTAGAGCACCGCACCGGCCATTTCGCTCGGCTGGGCGACCCGGCTCAACGGGATGTGCTGCAGTGCCATCTCCAGGATGGACTCGTTCTTGACCAGCGCTGAGGCGAATTTGGTATCGGTCAGGCCTGGCAGCAGGGCATTGCAGCGAATACCGAACTGCGCGCATTCCTTGGCGAAGGCCTTGGTCATGTTGATCACGGCGCCCTTGGTGATCGAGTAGATGCCCTGGAAGTTGCCGGGCGTTACCCCGTTGATGGAAGCGACGTTGATGATGCTGCCGCCGCCGTGTTCGCGCATCAGCTTGCCGGCTTCGATGGACATGTAGAAGTAGCCGCGGATATTCACGTCGACGGTTTTCTGGAAGGCCGAAACATCGGTATCCAGCACGTGGCAGAACTGGGGATTGGTCGCCGCATTGTTGACCAGAATATCGAGGCGGCCGAACTGTTCGCGGATCTGGGCAAACACTGACTGGATCTGTTCCATCTCGCCGATGTGACAGGCGACCGGGGTGGCCTTGCCGCCTTCAGCGATGATCGCGTCGGCTACCACCTGGCAGCCTTCGATCTTGCGGCTGGATACGATCACATGGGCGCCTTGCTGCGCGAGCAGTTTGGCGATGGCTTCGCCGATACCGCGGCTGGCGCCGGAAACGAAGGCGATCTTGCCGTCTAGGTCGAACAGGGTGGTCTTGGACATGGTCGTTCCTCTTTTCTTGTTCGGTCCTGTGGCGTGCCACAGGGTTAGGATAGCTTCAGAGCGTCGATTGCCCGATCACTTGCAGCGCCTTGTGTTCGAGCAACTTGTTCATGTGGATGAATGAGGCGAAACGCTGGTCCTGGGTCTGACCGTGATAGAAGCGGTAGTAGATCTGCTGAACGATTCCAGCCAGGCGAAACAGGCCATAGGTGTAGTAGAAATCGATGCAGGGAATCTCGATCCCGGCTCGTTGCGCGTAGTAATCGACGAAGCCCTGCCGGGTATGCATGCCGGGCAGATGACTCGGTTGGCGACGCATTGCCTGCATTGGCTGAGGATCAGCGGCTTCGATCCAGTAGGCCAGCGTATTGCCCAGATCCATCAGCGGATCGCCGATGGTGGTCATTTCCCAATCCAGTACGCCGATGATCTCCATCGGGTTGTCCGGGTTGAGGATGACGTTGTCGAAACGGTAGTCGTTGTGAATGATTCCCGGCTTAGGGTGATCCGCCGGCATCTTGTCCTTCAGCCAGGCCTTCACCGCCTCCCAGGCGGGCGCATCGGGGGTGATGGCGCGCTCGTAGCGCTCGCTCCAACCCTCGATCTGGCGCTTCACGTAACCTTCAGGCTTGCCCAGGTCGCCAAGGCCGCAGGCCTGATAGTCGACATTGTGCAGGTCGACGAACTTGTCGATGAAGCTCTCGCAGAGGGCACGGGTCTGGTCTTCATCGAGGCTCAGTTCCGGCGGCAGCTCCGAGCGCAGGATGATGCCGTTGACGCGCTCCATCACGTAGAACTCCGCGCCTATCACTGAATCATCGGTGCAGTACACGTACGCCTTCGGGCAGTAGGGAAAGCCTTCGTTGAGCTGATTGAGAATTCGAAATTCGCGGCCCATGTCGTGGGCTGATTTGGCTTTGTGTCCGAAGGGAGGGCGGCGCAAGACCAGATCGCGATCGGGGTACTGCAGCAGGTAGGTCAGATTCGATGCGCCGCCGGGAAACTGGGAAATCTGCGGTGTACCGTTCAGGCCAGGGATATGCGCCTTCAAGTATTGGTCGATGATATCGACCGGCAACTCCTCGCCTGCACGGACGCGGGTGGTTTGATCTGTAAGCGCCATTATTATCCCTTCTACTTATGTTCGGTGCCCAAGATGATTCAGTAATCTAATGCTCAAGGTTGCGTAGACCAAGCGATGCGCGCTGTTATTGGCCGGAGTGTTGCTGGTTAATCAAGCTCCCTGATTCGTCCGCGTATGAATCGCTGGCATAAAAAAACCGAAGTCTGAGACTTCGGTTCCTTTGCATCTCAGCAATCAGCTTTCGCCTCAGGCTGGGAACAGTTCGCTGAGCTTCATGGCCAGCATCATGTCGCCTTCGGCGCGCAGCTTGCCGGCCATGAAGGCCTGCATGCCGTCGGTTTCGCCGCTAACGATGCCCTGCATGGTTTCGCTGTCCATGATCAGAGTGACGTTGGCGTCGCTGGAATCGCCCTGCTGCAGATCGCAGGTACCATCCTTGACCACCAGGTAGTAGTTTTCGGCATCAGTGATGTTGAACTGGAAGACCAGATCCAGGCCGGCAGCGGCGCTGGGGTTGAACTTCGACTGCATGCCTTTGAAAGTTTCGGCGACGTTGCTCATGAGGGTTTCCTTTTTGGTCGTTATGGGTACACGCAGCTTTTGGCCGCTTGGGGCTGGGCTCATCTATGGGTGACGAGCTCCGGATTCTTCAGGAGTTGCAGGTGCGCATGGCTGTTGAACGAAGCCAGCGCGACATCCCGATCACGAAATTTCAACAGGCTGAGCGAGGTGTTGACGATCTGCCAGTTCATCTCGAACGCCTTGATCGGCGGCACGCCTATGATCAGTTGCAGCAGCGCGGTGATAGTTCCACCGGAGGTGAAGATGGCGATACGGTCGCGTTTGCCGGCTTGATCGAGAACGCGCTCAAGACCACCACGTACACGGTCGAGAAAGTGCTGCCAGCTCTCCAGGTCGTCCTTCTCATGTTCACCGGATATCCAGCGATGCACTACATGGGTGAACAGGCGCTGAAAGTCGGCACGATGATCGGCGGCGTTGCGCAGGATGTGCATCGCATTCGGCTCCACCTGGAGCAGGTCAGGAAGATGCGCGCGGATAACCGCATCGGCGTGAAACTCATTGAAGGCAGCATCGACTTCAAGCTCAGGCTGAGCGCCTAGCCTCGCCAGCGTGGCGCGGGCGGTATTCTGCTGGCGTTCCAGCTCGCCGCTCAGGCATCTATCGAAAGACACATCGAGTTGCGCCAGGTAGTCACCCAAGGCTTCGGACTGGCGATATCCCAGCGGGGACAGCACGTCGTAGTTTTCTGCGCCGAAAGACGCCTGACCATGCCTGATCAGGTAGATACTGCCCATGCTGCTGCTCCGGCCGGCACTGTTTTTCGCGAGGGTAGGGACATCGTTCGGGAGTGTCAACGATAATTCGAACGTTTGTTTGAATCGCTCGCGCTGGCTCAGGTACAGGCCCGCCGGTATGCTGGCGGCATGCCGCCGAAGGTAGTTTGTCGGCGATCGGAACTCATCGAGGGGGATACGTGGAATTTCTTGTCGACTATGCCAGCTTCCTGGCAAAGACCGTCACGTTGGTCGTGGCGATCGTGATCGTGCTCATCGCGCTGGCTTCGATGCGGCGGGGGCGCAGCAAACAGAGTGGTGGGCACCTCGAGGTGCACAAGCTCAACGAATTCTACAAATCCATGCGTGAGCGCCTGGAGCAGGCCGTAATGGAGAAGGACGCGTTCAAGGCATTGCGCAAGCGCGAAGCGAAGGCGGCCAAGCAGAACAGGAAGGCCGAGTCTCCAGCTCGAGTCTTCGTTCTCGATTTCGATGGCGATATTCGCGCGTCTGCAGTAGACAACCTGCGCCACGAGATCACCGCGCTGCTGACCATGGCGACGCCGCAGGATGAGGTGGTGTTGCGCCTGGAAAGTGGTGGCGGCATGGTCCATGGCTATGGCCTGGCTGCCTCGCAGCTGGTGCGCATTCGAGATGCCGGCGTGCCTCTGACCGTCTGTGTCGACAAGGTCGCAGCCAGCGGCGGCTACATGATGGCCTGTATCGGCAATCGCATTCTCACCGCACCGTTCGCCATTCTCGGTTCCATTGGCGTGGTGGCACAGCTGCCGAATGTGCATCGACTGCTGAAGAAGCACGATGTCGATTTCGAAGTGCTGACCGCTGGCGAGTACAAGCGCACGTTGACCGTGTTCGGCGAGAACACCGAGAAGGGCCGCGAGAAGTTCCAGGAAGACCTGGAGACGACCCACGAGCTGTTCAAGAACTTCGTCGCGCGTTACCGGCAGAACCTGTCGATAGATGACGTGGCGACGGGAGAGGTGTGGCTGGGCATTGCCGCGTTGGGCAAGCATCTGGCGGACGAACTCAAGACCAGCGATCAATATCTCGCCGAGCGCGCTCAGGAAGCGGAACTGTTCCAGTTGCATTACATACAGAAGAAAAGCCTGCCCGAGCGCTTCGGCATGGCGGCCAGTACGGTTATGGAGCACGGCTTGCTGAAAGGCTGGAGCCGGCTGAACGAACAACGTTTTTGGCAATGACAAGGGGAACCGCATGAGCAGCTTCAAGGCACTACAAGTCAGCGAGACGACCGAGGGTCGTTTCGAAACCCGTATCGTCGAACGTACTACCGACGAGCTGCCAGCCGGTGAGGTACTCATTCGGGTGCATTACTCCTCGCTGAACTTCAAGGATGCGCTATCGGCGAGCGGCAATCGCGGCGTGACCCGCTCATTTCCCCATACGCCAGGCATCGACGCCGCGGGTGTCGTGGCTTCGTCCAGCGTCGGTGAGTTCGCCGAAGGCGATGAGGTGATTGTCACGGGCTACGACCTGGGCATGAACACCGCCGGTGGCTTCGGCCAGTACATCCGCGTTCCGGCGGCCTGGGTGATCAAGCGCCCGCAGGGGCTTTCGTTGCGCGAGGCTATGATCCTCGGCACGGCCGGGCTGACCGCGGCCCTCTGCGTCGACAAGCTGGAACAGGCGGGTCTTGAGCCAGGCGAAGCGCCCGTGCTGGTCACTGGCGCGACGGGTGGCGTTGGCAGCATAGCGGTGGCGCTATTGGCCAGTCTTGGCTACAAGGTTGCGGCGGTCACGGGCAAGGCTGATCAGGCGGACTTCCTTACTCGCCTGGGGGCTAGCCAGATCGTCGAGCGCGCCGCACTGCAGGCTGGTGTGGAGAAAGCGTTGCTCAAGGAACAATGGGGCGGGGCGGTGGACACCGTTGGCGGAGACATCCTGTTCAACGTGGTGAAGTCGCTACAGCGCGGTGCCAGCGTGGCCTGTTGCGGGCTTACCGCCGGGACGCATTTCCAGGCCAGTGTTCTGCCGTTCATTCTTCGCGGCGTGAATCTGCTGGGTGTTGATTCGGTGGAGATCCCGCTGGTAGTCAAGGCTTCCATGTGGGACAAGCTATCGCTGCAGTGGAAGCTGGCCAATCTGGACGACCTCTCGCAGGAGGTCGGGCTGGAGGAGTTACCGACGGCGATCGAGCGCATTCTGGCCGGCGGCCAGGTGGGTCGAGTGCTGGTCCGCGTGGACTGAATTCCACGCGTGCTGGCTTATCGCCGCGATAGTGGCAATGAATTTCCTCGGTAGCGTTAATTGGCGGAATCTAGCGCCACTCCTGATCGCAACCGAGGAAATGGTTCATGAAGAAGCTTGCCGAAAAGATCAAACAGATCGCAGCCGGAAAAAAGGCCGATGTAGTTACCACGCCGGTCGAACACCCCAACTTCTGGATGTATCAATGAAGCAATGAAAAGCCCGCCAATAGGCGGGCTTTTTATTTGTCGCAATCGACCGGACTGCTATCAACCCTGGCGACGGCGGAACAGCGGGCGCTCATCGTCGGCCGCGGCCTGATAGGTCACCGAAAAGTCCTTCAAGCCTTCCAGCGCGTCGACCGGGTCCCGATCGGCGCGAATGGCGAACGCATCGAAGCCGCAGCGACGCATGTAGAACAGCTGGTCCCGCAGCACATCGCCGATGGCGCGGATCTCGCCTTTGTAGCCGTAGCGCTCGCGCAAAAGGCGGGCACTGGAGTAGTGGCGGCCGTCGGTGAAGCTGGGGAAATTCAGCGCGATGACCTGGAAGTGCGCCAGGTCGTCTGCGATGTCCTCGACCTGCTCGTTGGCATCGAGCCAGACCCCGAGGCCGCCGTCGCGGGCTTTCAGCGCATGGGCATGGTCCAGCCAGAGATGCAGCGGCACGATCAGATCGTCGCTGTTGCACAGGTCGTCGAGCGTCTGTTCCTTGGGCAGCAGGTGCCAGGTCTCGTCGACCAGTTGATCGTTCTTAATGATTCGCTGCATAGACGCGCTCCTTGAAGGGATCAATGCCGATGCGGCGGTAAGTGTCGATGAACTGTTCATCTTCGGTACGCTGCTCCACGTAAACGTTGATGATCTTTTCGATCACATCTGGCATCGAGTCCTGGGCGAAGGATGGGCCGAGGATCTGGCCGAGGCTCGCGTCACGGCCGGAACTGCCGCCCAGCGAAACCTGGTAGAACTCCGCGCCCTTCTTGTCCACGCCCAGAATGCCAATATGGCCGACATGGTGGTGACCGCAGGCGTTCATGCAGCCTGAGATGTTCAGGTCGATGTTGCCCAGGTCGAACAGGTAATCGAGGTTATCGAAGCGACGCTGGATGGATTCGGCGATTGGGATCGACTTGGCGTTGGCCAGCGAGCAGAAGTCGCCGCCAGGGCAGCAGATGATGTCGGTCAGCAGGCCGATGTTCGGCGTGGCCAGACCCAATTCGCGCAGTTCATGCCAGAGCTCGAACAGCTTGGCCTGCTCGACATCGGCCAGAATCATGTTCTGCTCGTGGGAGTTGCGCACCTCGCCGAAGCTGTAGCGATCGGCCAGATCGGCGATGGCATCGAGCTGCTTGTCGGTGACGTCGCCCGGAGCCACGCCAGTGCTCTTCAGCGAGAGGGTGACTGCCGCGTAGCCGGGCTTCTTATGTGCGACCACGTTGCGCTGGCGCCAGCGAGCAAAGCCCGGATGCTCTGCGTCCAGCTGGGCGAGCGCAGCGCTCTGGTCTTCCAGGGCTTTGTACTCCGGATCGACGAAAAACTTGCTGACACGCTGAACTTCAGCTTCGGTCAGCGTCGTCGGGCCGTCCTTGAGGTGCGCCCATTCGGCATCGACGCGCTCGGCAAACACTTCTGGTGTGAGGGCCTTGACCAGAATCTTGATGCGTGCCTTGAACTTGTTGTCACGACGGCCATAGCGGTTATAGACCCGCAGGATGGCGTCGAGATAGCTCAACAGGTGCTGCCAAGGCAGAAATTCGTTGATGAAGCTGCCGACGATTGGGGTCCGCCCGAGGCCGCCGCCGACCGAAACACGGAAGCCCAGGTCGCCGGCCTCGTTCTTCACCGCTTCCAGGCCGATATCGTGCACCTCGATGGCGGCCCGGTCGCTGACCGCGCCGTTGACGGCGATCTTGAACTTGCGCGGCAGGAAGGCGAATTCGGGGTGGAAGGTCGACCACTGGCGAATGATCTCGCACCACGGGCGGGGATCGATCAGCTCGTCCTTGGCGACACCGGCGAACTGGTCGGTGGTGGTGTTGCGGATGCAATTGCCGCTGGTCTGGATGGCGTGCATCTGCACGGTGGCCAGCTCGGCAAGAATTTCCGGCACGTCTTCCAACTCGGGCCAATTGAACTGCACGTTGGTCCGGGTACTGATGTGCGCGTATCCCTTGTCGTAATGACGTGCGATCTCGGCCAGCTTGCGTACCTGGGTGGAGGACAGTAGCCCGTAAGGCACGGCTACGCGCAGCATCGGCGCATAACGTTGGATGTACAGGCCATTCTGCAGACGCAGCGGGCGGAATTCTTCATCAGCGAGTTCGCCAGCCAGGAAGCGGCGAGTCTGGTCGCGGAACTGCCGGACCCGATCCTCGATGATGTGTTGGTCGTACTGATCGTAAACGTACATAAATGTCCTGTTTTCAGGCTGTCTACAGCATTCGCGCGCACGGCCGCGCACCCATTAAGGGAGGGCGGCACGATACCAGCTCGTGGTTATACGCAAAAGTGATGTTTGGGAATATGTTTAGAACCAAACCAAGCGAAATGGACTTATAACCCGCTGCCCTTGAGCAACGCACAACTGTGGTCTTAACTGCCTCAAAGAAGCTGTCGATATCATCGAACCGCTAGAGGAGAACTTCCGTGAGAAACGAACAGCGCGACAGTGTGGTGGATGCCGCGGCTATCTTCAGTCTGATCATGCTCGCGGTGGGCACCGCGATCTTCTGGGTCAGCCATCAGTAGTAAAAGCTCAGCTCCCAACCAGATAGAGCACCAGTTTCACCAACCCCAGGATCACCAGCACGAACAGAACGGTGAAACCCACGCCGAGAATGATGAAGTGGCTGGGTTTTCCATGGCTGAAATCCCGGGCCCTGTTCTTGCCGCTCTGTACGCCCAGTGCCGCAGCCAGAACGCTGCTCAGCATTTCGCGAAGCGTCAGAGTCTTTTCCTGATCGTCTTTCATTGGTGTCTCGGACATGACTGCCTCCAATCGCGGTTTCTCCGGAGTCTAGTCGTACAAAGGCATTGCCAGCGCAAAGACTTGATGCGGTAAAGAGAGCCGAGCGAGGCGAGCGCACAGGCTATTTTTGAAATACAGGACCGGCTGTACTACAAACCGGTCCGTCGCATTACTCTGCCTTGATGGAGATTTTCTTCGTGTTGTCGGCGGTGCCCGGCTGCTTGGGCAATGACAGACGCAATACACCCTTGCCGAACGTGGCGTCGATCTTGTCACGGTCTACGCCTTCGGGCAGCGCGAAACTGCGTTGGAAGCTGCCGTAGGATCTTTCGGATAGGTGGTAGCCGTCGCGTTCCTCCTTATGATCCTGGCGTTTTTCACCCTTTATGATCAGGCTGTTGCCAGCCAGCTTTACCTCCACATCCTTCTCATCCAGTCCGGGCAGTTCGGCTGTGATCTCGAACGAGTTTTCCTTCTCTACAACGTCCATCACCGGCATCCGATTGGGGCCACCCTGCCACAGGGGCGAGGTTTCCAGACCATGGCGGCTGAAGGGTAGATGCCAGGGACGTTCAAAGTCGTCGAAGAGCCGATCCACCTGTCGGCGCAGGGTGTCGAAGGGTCGCCAGGGCTCCTGAGACGCCGAAGGCACGTTTTTCTCGTTCGTACTGACTGAAGGCTTTTTCGAAGTATCGTTCATTTCGCAAGCTCCTCATTAGCTAGGGAAGTTCAAAGAAGGACTTTGCTCTGCCAGCTGCAGGACTGCGGATTGAAGCGGATCAACCAATACCCCACTATCTGTGCGTCATTTAGAGTAGTGCAGGGCTCTGGTCTGCGCACGGTCAGATGGAGCGTTTGGAGACACTCAGATGCTCTCCTTCAGCCAATCCCAAAGCCCTAGCGAGAAGCCCGGGAAAAGATTGATCCCCAGCGCTGACTTGAGCACGTACAGGATCACCAGCCCTACCAATGCAGAAAACAGCAGGAACAAGGTCGCCAATGCAGCCTTGGCCATCAGCGAGAGATTTTGCTGGGGACGCGTCAGGTTTCGCTTGTTGCGACCGGCGACGATCGCGAAGTAATAGCGGTCGCGCCACACCTTCACCGTACCGCGCAGATCGACGCGGTGCTTGACCCATGACCGTGCGCCGAACACCCCACGCAGGGCATCGAGCTGCTCTTCGCTGAAGGATTCACGCAAGTGCTCGGGCAGGCGCTGTTTCAAACCACGGATGAACGGGTCCTGATCGACCGCCGCATCCGAGTAGGGTTTAGGGTAGGGCGTATGTTCTTCGTCTGCTTTGGGTGAGTTCATTGCGGGGTCGCTCCGGAAAGCGCGTCAGAGCGCGGCGAGAGTGGTGTGCAACTGACTGAAGTTTGGACGGCCTTCTGGCTGCTCTGACATGCACTGATTCTGTAGCTCGAACAGAGTGTGCCGATGCGAATCGTTTTCGAGGTCTGGGCAGCGTTGCAGCAACTCTTCCAGCAGACAACCGAAAGCGCGCGATTCGATGCGTTGCAGCGCTTGGCCAGTGGCACTCTCCGGCTCGAAGAACGAGGCAGCGCCGAAATCGCTGAGCAGGCATTCGCCCGTTGGGTCGACCAGCAGATTATGGGCGTACAGATCGCCATGCAGGATGCCGCGCTGATGCAGGTGAGCGACCGCCGAGGCGGTGCCACGGGCAATCCGCAGCGCCTGCTCCACGGTAAAGGTTCGATCCTCGGCGTAGCAATCGCGTGTGCAACTGACCAGCGACGGCGGACCAGCCAGTGGCTGGAAGGCCGGCTCGACCAGATCCATCAGCAGGCCCGGCGTTTGGCCCGGCTGATCAGCCAGCGGCCCGGCAACATCGATCAGGTTTGGATGGGCGCCAGCGGATACGCAGGCTGCCATCTCGCTGTGGGGCAGGCCGTCGCTGGTGACATGGCCCTTGAACAGCTTGGCGGCCATTTGCTTGGGCGACTGTCCGCTCGGCTGCCATGCGGCACGGTAGATGATGCCCGACGCACCCTGGCCCAGTTGCTCGTGCAGGACGACCTGTTCGCGCGGAATCGCCGGTAGCGAATGACGAGCGAGGCTCATCGCTTCGCTGGCGTCGCTGAAGGGGTTGCCGGCAGCGGCCAGCCAGCTGAGTCGCGGCAGTGTCAGCAACCAGTCGGGCAGCGCTGGCAGGCGGTTGGCGGCGACGCGCAGCAATTCCAGGTTGACGCAATTGGCCAGCGTATCCGGCAACGAAGACAGCTGGTTGCCAGCGAGCATCAGTTTCTGCAAGTGGCGGCGATTGCCAATCTCGTCAGGCAACGCTTGCAGCTGGTTGTCGGTGAGGATCAGCCAGCGCAACGCCGGCGGCAACGCGGCGCCAGGCAGATGGCGGATCTGGTTGGCCTTGAAGCCGATCATCTCCAGCTGCTCGCAGTCGCCGAGGCAGCCCGGCACCTCGGTGAAGAGGTTGTCCGAGCAGAACAGAATGCGCAGCTTGCGCAGGCGGGACAGGTCGGACGGCAGGCTGTTGAGTCGGTTGCCGGAGAGATTCAGTACTTCCAGCGTATCGGCGAGAGCGAAGATCGCCTCCGGAAAATGCTGCAGGTCGGCCGAGAGATCGAGACGGCGGATTCCTGTCAGTTCACCACGTTCCAGTTGTTCCAGTGTGTGCATGCGGCTTGCGCTTTCCTTGCTGTATGAGGCCGGGCGGGCCATCAATCGTATTGCGCTGGGACAGTGACTGCGGCTTGCGGGTTCAGGCCCCGCGATCAACGCGTCGCTTGCGATCGAGCACCTGCTCGGCCCGGGCGCGGAGCTGGCCGCAACCGCCATCGATGTCCTGGCCGGCCGAGTTGCGTACCTTGGTCAAAACGCCGCGGCTGTGCAGGTAACGCACGATCTGCACGATGCGCTCGCCATCGGGTCGCTGGTATTCGTCATCTTCCAGGCTGTTGTAGGGGATCAGGTTCATCACCGCGTACTTGCCCTTGAGCAGGCGCAGGATGCCATCCATCTCATCCTGGTTGTCGTTGATGCCCTTGAGCAGTGTCCACTGGTACTGGATCGGGAATCCGGTCGCGCGGGCGTAGGCCTCGCCGAGGTCGACCAGTTCGTCGGGAGCGATCTGTGGTGCCCGCGGCAGCAGGGCCTGACGCAGCGCCGCATCGGTGCTGTGCAGGGACAGGGCCAGCGCCGGCTTGACCCGCTGCTGCGGCAGGCGCTCGAACACGCGCATGTCACCGACGGTGGAGAACACCAGATTCTTGTGGCCGATGCCGCCGTCCGTGCCGAGCAGGTCGATGGCCTCAAGGACGTTGTCGAGATTGTGCGCGGGCTCGCCCATCCCCATGAACACCACCTTCTTCACCGGGCGGAAGCGTCGTGCGAGGGCGACCTGAGCGACGATTTCGGCACTGCCCAGCTGGCGCAGCAGTCCGCTCTTGCCGGTCATGCAGAACACGCAGCCCACCGCACAGCCGACCTGGCTGGACACGCACAGCCCGTCGCGCGGCAGCAGGACGCTTTCCACCATCTGCCCATCGGCCAGCTCCACCAGCAGGCGCGCCGAACCGTCGGCCGCCGGATGTTCGGAACGCAGCCGCGCCAGTCCGTCGATCTCGGCGCTCAGCGTCGGCAGCCCTGCGCGCACGCTCAGCGGCAGGAAGTCCTCGGCCTGCTGCTGGCGACGGCCGACATCGAGCGGCAGGCCCTTGAGCCAGGCACGGGTCATTCGCCCGATATGACGGGGCTTGGCGCCGATGTCGGCGAGGCGTTGCTGCAGGTCTGGGATTCGCATAGGGCGCGCATTCTATCCGGGGTCACGCGGTGAAGCGACGGCAGAACGGCACGATGCCGATCAGCAGGACGGCGAGTAGCGCGAAGGCCATGCCCAGCGAGCTGAAGTGCGCGACCACGCCCATCATGGCCGGGCCGGCGAGGACTCCGGCGAAGCCGATGGTGGTCGCCACGGTGACGGCCAGTTGCACCGGCATGCCGTCCTGCCGGCTCAGGGACGAAATCAGCACCGGCGAGACGTTCGCGCAGCCCAACCCGCACAATCCGTAGCCGATCAGCGCCACGGCCCAGTGTTCGGCGGCCAGGCTCAAGCCGATGCCGAACGCAGCGAGCAACCCGCCAGAGGCGATGACGCGGGCCGTGCCGAGTGCATTGACCAGCGGGCCGCCAGCGAAGCGCGCGATGGTCACCATGAGGGCGAAGGCTGCGTAACCCAGGCCGCCCTTGGCCACTTCGAGGCCTTTCTCACCGGTCAGGTAAAGCGCGCTCCAGTCCAGCACGGCGCCTTCGGCCAGATAGACGACAAAGCACATCAGGCCTACGAGTAACACCACGCCTGTGGGCCGCACGAAGGCGAAGCCGCCGCCCGGCGCACGATTCGGCAGAAAGCCGCGGGCCAGGCCGAGGTTCGCCGCAACGATCAGCCCGATCATCAGAAAGCTGCCGATCTCCGGCGCCAGGCCGAGGGTCAGCAGGCCGGTGAGCATCAGTGCGCCGCTGATGGCGCCAAGGCTGTACATGCCGTGGAAGTTCGACATCAGTCGACGGCCGATCGCAGTCTCCACCAGCACCGCCTGAATGTTCATGATCACGTCGATGACGCCCAGGCTGCCGCCGAAGCAGAACAGCGCCAGAGCCAGCAACAGCATCGAGTCGGTCAGGGCCATGCCGGCCAGCGCCAACGCCAGAAGCACGACGCTGCACAGCTGCACCGGGCGAATGCCCCAGCGGCTTACCAGCACGCCGGACAGTGGCATCCAGGTCAGCGAGCCGACGCCGATGCAGAGCAGCAAAAGGCCGAACACTGCATCTGTCATCTCTATGCGTTCGCGTACATAGGGCACCAGCGGCGCCCAGACGGACAGGCCGAAGCCGGCCATGAAAAAACCGCAACGGGTTGCGTTGCGCACGATAGGGGCGTCGATCTGAACGGTGTTACGGACCGCAAGCATGGGCGGCATTCCTCGATGAACTGGGTTGGCGATGGGTTGAGTGCGCGGCGAACCGCGTTTCACCACAGGGCCAGCAATCCGGTATCGAAGAGAAACAGCAGTCGGCTTCCCGCGGGCAGGCTTGAAGAGCAGGGGAGTGACGTGCTGGACATGGAAGGAGGGTAGCTGTTGGATAGGTACACAGAGGATACACAACCCGCGCTACTGAACAACCCGCGCGCAGGCCTGGCACCATGGTGCGCCTCCCGCGTGGTTCACAACCGGTCCGATTCGACGGGTGCGCATGCTATCGTTGGCCGCTTTGCCGCCACGTGCGCTGTCGGAGCAGTCGATGAAGTTCATACACCAGCGCGAGCACCTCAACGAGGACGACATCGTCGTCATCGAATGCTCGCAGACCTGCAACATCCGCCTGATGAACGATGCCAATTTCCGCAGTTTCAAGAACGGCGGTCGGCACACCTACCATGGTGGGGCGTTCGATAAATTCCCGGCGAAAATCGTCGTGCCGAGTACCGGCTTCTGGAACATCACCATCGATACGGTCACCCGGCGCCCCATCAGCGTGACGCGCAAACCGAACCTCAGTCACTCGATCAGGGTCATTCGACGGTCCCCCTCGCGTCTGTAATCGTCCCATGGGCTGCGAGGCAATTCACAGGGAGCGAGCTTTTGAACCGCAGCCACCATCCGCATGCCATCAACACCAGCCTTGGCAACCACACGCCGGAGACGCGCATGAGCGATAGCCGTGGCGGAACCACCCGCGCGCATCTGGGCATGCTGCTCTGGGCGCTATTTGTCGGGTTGTCGTTCCCCGCGGTGGGTTTGCTCACTGACGGGTTGCCGCCACTGCTGCTGACAGCCATGCGCTTCAGCATTGCGGCATTGGTCCTGGCGCCGCTGGCCTGGAGCCAGAGCGAAGGGCGACCGAGTTGGCGCACGCTGTTGCTATACGCCGCCATGGGGCTATGCCTGGCGGGCTTTTTCGGCACCATGTTCTGGGCGGCCCATCGGGTCAGCGCGCTGTCGATGGCGACGTTGTTCGTAAGCGTGCCGCTACTGGCGTATTGCCTGGGCCGCGGGCTTGGTGTCGAGCAGCCAGCCGGCCGTCTGTTGGCTATCCTGGCGCTTGGTGCGAGCGGGGCGCTTGGGTTGGCATGGGCCGAGAACGGCGGCGATTTCTCCGGCATGCAGTTTGGCCTGGGCGAGCTGGGCTTCTTCTTCGGTTGTGTCGCTTCGGCGTTGTACCCAGTGCTCAGCAAATGGGGACTGGCGAACGGCACGTTGCCGCGACAGGCAGGTTTGCGCACCTTCTGGAGCCTGATCGCCGGCGCGCTGTTGATCGGCCTGATGGGCTTTATCTGGGAGCGACCGGCGTCGCTGCTGCGCATGAACCTGCTGGATCTGCTGCTGGTGACCTACCTCGGCGTTTTTTCCAGCGCGATGACCTTCTTCCTGCAGCAGCGAGCGACGTCCGTTCTCACGCCCGGTGCGGTCACGGCCTATAGCTACCTGGTGCCCTTCGTTTCGATGCTGCTGCTGTTCTTCGATCAGCCGACGCGCATGGGTGTGCACTGGTTGCCGGGTAGCCTGTTGGTCGTGCTTGCCATCGGCCTGTTGTTGCGTCGCGACCGCCAGCCATAGGGCTTGCGGCCAGTCATTCGCCTAGCAGAGCACGGGTGTGGGCGATCGCCTGCCGCTCGCGCTCGGTCCAGCCGCCGCTGACCTCGACGAAGGGCTGGTCCCGCTGCACCAACCAGCTGCGACATGCCTGGAAGAAGTCCATCCGTTCGCTGAGATCAGGCTGACAGCGCTGACCGTCGCCATGCCACTCGATTCCCTCGGGCGAGAGCAACAGATGTTGGTGGTAATCCCGCGCCAGCAGTTCATCCTCAAGCCAGATCGGGCAATCGCCGAACAGCGTATGACTCCAGAGCATGTTGCTCAGCAGATGGGTGTCGAGAATCAGCAGATGCGGTGCCTGAATTCTCGCGGCGTCTTCCCAGTCCAGCTGGCCACGGGCAATCGCAGGAATGTCGACAAGCGTCGTGTCGCGTTGCGTCTGCTCGATGTAATGGCGTACGTACTCGCCCACCATCACTCCGCCGAATGTGCGCAGCAGCCGCTGTGCAAGCCAGCTTTTGCCGGTGGACTCCGGACCGGTGAGCACCAGCACCTTCATCGCGTCGCCACCCGTGCCATGCGCCATTCCCGTAGCCCCATGACCGCAAGTCCGGTGAACAGCGCGTAGAGGCCGGCGGTTAGCCAGTAGCCTTGATAGCTGAAGAAGGCAACGAACAGCACATCCACGACGATCCATAAAGCCCAGCACTGCAGGCGCTTGAGGGCCATCCACAGTTGTGCGAGCAGGCTGAATGCAGTGAGGGTGGCGTCGACCCAGGGAAAAGCGGCCTCGGTGAAGCTCGCCATGGCACTGCCGAGCAGTAGGCTGCCGAGCACTGCGCAGGCAATGCCTGTCGCTAACTCCCGCGGGCTGGCGCCGGTCACGGGCCTACCGTGTTCGCCTGCGGCACCTCGCGTCCAGGCCCACCAGCCGTACAGTTGCATCACGGCGAATACGCTGTGCAACAGGACCTGCGAATACAGCCTTGCGTCGAAGAAAAACCAGGCGTAGAGCGACACCATGCCCAACCCGAGCGGCCAGCACCACGGATTCTGGCGCACCGTCAGCCATACGGCGATCACGCCGAGCAGCGAGGCGATCAGTTCGAGAGACGACATGGCGTGCAACCGGCTTTGCAGAGGAGGGGCGCGATCATAGCGGACGTCTCCGCCGATGGCTGCATGTTGTGAGGCGCGCCAGGATTGAACGACGGGGGTATCGACTGGTCATGGTTGAGGCGAGGGCGCAGCGGGAGGCTGGCCAGGTGTTGAACAAAGCCCCGAGGTAATGGAATCGATCCTGAATGACCCAGGCAATGGCTGGTAGTCGCGGTGGCTTGCGAATATCGGACTGCTTATGAGAGATGCCGGAGCGACGCACGGCAAGAATCGCAATATTCAATTTCTCCGTGGCCTGGCGATCCTGATGGTGCTCGCTATATCGAACGGCCGCTGATGGAGGGGCGGAAGTCAGCGGCAGCCGGCGGAGATGGGACGGCTGCAAGTCCGATAGCCGTCGCCCGCGCGGGGGAGGCGCCTAGAGAGGCGTTACTCGTCCTCGCCGCCGATGGCGCTGAGGCACTGCAGTCGGTGTGGGCCTTCCAGCAGCCAGCTTTCGCCATCTGGCTGCAGTTGGGCCTCCATGATCTGGTTGTAGCTGAACTGCCACTGGCGACGCGTGCGGCCGTCGACCAGATCGATGGTCAGCAAGATGTCCTCACTGGCGAATGGCTGATTGGCTTCGGCCGCAGCGTCGGCATCATCGAGCAGCGCCTCGTTCAGCTCGAACTGCCAGGCATGTAGGTCGTCGATGATCAGCATGTCGGCGGTTTCGAGTTCGTCGATCAGCAGCGGTGTTTCGGATGACATGGTGCAAGCTCCATTGAGCGGAACGACGGCGGGCGCTCATCAGCGCCCGCCGCGGGATCAGTTGTCGTAACCCAGGTTCGGCATCAGCCAGCGTTCGCTGACGGCGATGTCTTCGCCCTTGCGCTGGCTGTAGCTTTCCACCTGATCCTTGTCGATCTTGCCGACGGCGAAATACTGCGCCTCGGGATGGGCGAAGTACCAGCCGCTGACCGCTGCGGTCGGCAGCATGGCGTAGTGCTCGGTGAGCGTGACCTGGCTGATGCCGTCGGCATCCAGCAGCTGGAACAGCGTGCCTTTCTCGGTATGGTCCGGGCAAGCCGGGTAGCCGGGGGCAGGGCGGATGCCCTTGTACTGCTCGCGGATCAGCTCCTCGTTGCTCAGTTGCTCATCCTTCGCGTAGCCCCAGTACTGCTTGCGCACCTGTTCGTGCAGCCATTCGGCGCAGGCCTCGGCGAGACGATCGGCGAGCGCCTTGACCATGATCGAGTTGTAGTCGTCGCCCTTGTCCTGATAGGCCTTGGCCAATTCCTCGGCGCCGATGCCGGCGGTGCAGATGAAGCCACCTACATAGTCGGTGATGCCGCTGTCCTTCGGTGCGACGAAGTCGGCCAGGGAAAGGTTCGGTTTGGCGTCCGGCTTGATGATCTGCTGGCGCAGGTGATGCAGGGTGGCCAGCTGCTCGCCATTGTCGCCATAGACTTCCAGGTCATCGTCCTGCACCTGGTTGGCCGGCCAGAAACCGAACACGGCGCGCGCCCGGATCAGCTTCTCGTCGATCAGCTTGTTCAGCATGGCCTGGGCATCGCTGAACAGCGAGGTGGCCGCTTCGCCGACCACTTCGTCCTTGAGGATGCGCGGGTACTTGCCGGCCAGGTCCCAGGCGATGAAGAACGGCGTCCAGTCGATGTACTCGGCCAGCGTGCGCAGGTCGATATCTTCCAGCAACTGGCGGCCGGTGAAGCTCGGCTTGACCGGCGTGTAGCTGGCCCAGTCGAACTGCGGCTTATTGGCGACGGCCTGGGCATAGCTCAGGCGCTCGGTGCGCGCACTGCGGTTGGCGGTGCGCTCGCGGATCATGGCGTACTCTTCGCGGGTCTTGTCGACGAACGCCGGCTTGAGTTCCTTGGACAGCAAAGTAGTGGCGACACCCACCGCGCGCGAGGCGTCGGTGACGTAGACCACTGCATCGTTGTGGTACTGCGGGTCGATCTTCACCGCGGTGTGCGCCTTGGACGTGGTGGCGCCGCCGATCATCAGCGGCAGGCTGAAGCCCTGGCGCTGCATTTCCTTGGCGACGTGGACCATCTCGTCCAGCGAAGGCGTGATCAGGCCGGAGAGGCCGATGATGTCGCACTTCTCGGCGATGGCGGTCTGCAGAATCTTCTCCGCCGGCACCATCACGCCCATGTCGACCACGTCGTAACCGTTACAGCCGAGCACCACGCCGACGATGTTCTTGCCAATGTCGTGCACGTCGCCTTTCACTGTGGCCATGAGGATCTTGCCCTTGGCTTCCGGCTTGTCGCCTTTTTCCGCTTCGATGAAGGGAATCAGATGGGCGACGGCCTGCTTCATCACACGGGCGGATTTGACCACCTGCGGCAGGAACATCTTGCCAGCGCCGAACAGGTCGCCTACCACGTTCATGCCGCTCATCAGCGGGCCTTCGATGACCTCGATCGGCCGCGCGCACTGCTGCCGGCACTCCTCGGTGTCTTCGACGATAAAGGCGGTGATGCCCTTGACCAGTGCATGCTCTAGGCGCTTGTCCACGGGCAGGCCGCGCCATTCCTCGGTTTCGGCTTCCTTGACCGAGCCGTCGCCCTTGTACTTGTCGGCAATGTCCAGCAGCGCCTCGGTGCCGCCGGCGCTGCGGTTGAGCACCACATCTTCGACCGCGTCGCGCAGCTCCTTGGGGATCTCGTCGTAGATCTCCAGCTGGCCGGCGTTGACGATGCCCATGGTCAGGCCGGCCTTGATCGCATGGAAGAGGAACACCGAGTGGATCGCTTCGCGCACCGGGTTGTTGCCGCGGAAGGAGAACGACACGTTGGATACGCCGCCGGAGGTCAGCGCGTAGGGCAGGTTGTCGCGGATGAAAGCGCAGGCCTCGATGAAGTCGACTGCGTAGTTGTTGTGTTCCTCGATGCCGGTGGCGATGGCGAAGATGTTCGGGTCGAAGATGATGTCTTCCGGCGGAAAGCCGACGTCGTTGACCAGAATGTCGTAGCTGCGCTGGCAGATTTCGCGCTTGCGTGCCGCGGTATCGGCCTGGCCGGCTTCGTCGAAGGCCATGACCACCACGGCGGCGCCATAGCGCTTGCACAGGTGGGCGTGGTGCTTGAACTGCTCGACGCCTTCCTTCATCGAGATCGAGTTGACGATGCCCTTGCCCTGGATGCACTTCAGGCCGGCTTCGATCACTTCCCACTTGGAGGAGTCGATCATGATCGGCACGCGGGAGATGTCCGGTTCGCCGGCGATCAGGTTGAGGAAGGTGACCATGGCCGCCTTCGAATCCAGCATGCCCTCGTCCATGTTGATGTCGATCACCTGGGCGCCGGCTTCGACCTGCTGCAGGGCGACTTCCAGCGCCTCGGTGTAGTTCTCCTCGCGGATCAGGCGGGCAAACTTGGCGGAACCGGTGATATTGGTACGCTCACCGACGTTGACGAACAGCGAGCTGCGGTCGATGGTGAACGGCTCCAGGCCGGACAGGCGGCAGGCCTTGGGAATGTCTGGAATGGCGCGCGGCGGGTATTTGCTGACAGCCTCGGCAATCGCCTGGATGTGAGCAGGCGTGGTACCGCAGCAGCCGCCGATGATGTTGAGAAAGCCGGAGGCGGCGAATTCCTCGACCACCGCGGCCATCTCTGCCGGGCTTTCATCGTATTCGCCGAAGGCGTTCGGCAGGCCAGCGTTGGGATGCGCGGAAACGAAGGTTTCGGCCTTGCTGGAGAGCTCTTCCAGGTATGGGCGCAGGTCCTTCGCGCCCAGAGCGCAGTTCAGGCCCACGGAGATCGGCTTGGCGTGACGCACCGAGTTCCAGAATGCCTCGGTGGTCTGGCCGGACAGCGTGCGGCCGGAGGCATCGGTGATGGTGCCGGAGATCATGATCGGCAGTTCGACGCCTTGGTCCTCGAACACCTGCTGCACGGCGAAGATCGCCGCCTTGGCATTCAGCGTGTCGAAGATCGTTTCGATCAGGATCAGATCGGCGCCGCCCTCGATCAGGCCGCGCGTGGCCTCGACGTAGTTCTCTACCAGCAGGTCGAAGGTGACGTTGCGATAGCCGGGGTTGTTGACGTCCGGGGAGATCGAGCAGGTGCGGCTGGTCGGGCCGAGTACGCCGGCGACGAAGCGCGGACGGTCCGGCGTTTCGGCGGTCTTGGCGTCGGCCACTTCACGGGCCAGGCGTGCGCCTTCGACGTTCAGCTCATACACCAGCGATTCCATGCCGTAGTCGGCCTGAGAAACCTGGGTAGCGTTGAAGGTGTTGGTTTCGAGGATGTCGGCGCCGGCGTCGAGGTAGGCCTTTTCAATGGCCTGGATGATATCGGGGCGGCTCAGCAGCAAGAGGTCATTGTTGCCTTTGACGTCCTGCGGCCAGTCGGCAAAGCGCGCGCCGCGGTAGTCTTCCTCTTCCAGCTTGTAGCTCTGGATCATGGTTCCCATGCCGCCGTCGAGAATCAGGATGCGCTCTTTGAGCGCTTGCTGAAGGGCCTGAAGACGGGAGCTGCGAGTGGACATGGGGACTACCTGAAAAGCTGGGACAAAAGAGTGCGAATGATAGCAAAGCTGCATGCTTTTTTAGCCTTCGCGCTTTTGCATGAAGATTATTCAGGTTGGCAGGCGTTGGCCGTGACCCGGCAGAGGCGAATAGAATGCGCGCTCATCTCAAGGCGTTCGATGCATGTCATTTCGTTTCTGGCTCGCTTGCCTTCTATTCCTCTCGTTCACCGCTGCGCGCGCCGAAGCCCTCTCTTATCGGCGTGATATCCAGCCGATATTCACCGCCAAGTGCGTCGCTTGCCACGCCTGTTATGACTCGCCCTGCCAGCTCAATCTCGGCAGTGGTGAGGGCGCATCCCGCGGTGCGAACAAGCTGCCGGTATACAACGGCGTACGGGTAAAGGCCCAAGAGCCCACGCGCCTGTTTCTCGACGCCGATCACGACGCCGCGTGGCGGCGCAAGGGCTTCAATTCGGTACTCAATGGCGAGGGCAACCAGGCTGCGCTGATGGCACGAATGCTCGAGCTCGGTCGCAGCCAGCCGCTGACGCCCAATGCCAAGCTGCCGTCAGCGCTGGAGATCGGCATCGGCCGGGAAAACACCTGCCCGCTGCCGGATGAATTCGACCGCTACGCCCGACGCAACATGCATGGCGGTATGCCTTTCGCCGTGACCGGGCTGAGCGATGCGGAGTACGCACTCCTACAGCGTTGGCTGGAGCAGGGCGCGTCAGTCGATGCGAGTTCGCCGCCCGAGCCTTCGGCAACCGAGTCCGTGCAGATCGACGAGTGGGAACGCTTGCTCAACACTCCCGGTGCACGCGGCAATCTGGTTGGCCGCTGGTTGTATGAGCACCTTTTCATCGCGCATCTGTACTTCGAAGGGGAGGGAGGCGGTCGTTTCTATCAGCTGGTGCGTTCGCGCACGCCCAGTGGCGAGCCGGTCGACGCCATTGCGACGCGACGGCCGAACGATGATCCGGGTACCCGGTTCAGCTATCGCATGCGACCGATTACCGACGTGATCGTGCACAAGACGCACATCACCTATCCACTCAGCGCTGCGAAGCTGGCGCGGGTCCGTTCGCTGTTCTTCAGCGGTGACTCGACGGTGGATGCCATCCCCGGTTACGGCGCAGATCACAGAGCCAATCCGTTCAAGACTTTCCAGGCTATTCCCGCCGAGGCGCGGTACCAGTTCATGCTGGATAACGCCGAGTATTTCGTCCGCACCTTTATCCGCGGGCCGGTGTGCCGCGGGCAGATCGCCACGGATGTGATTCGCGACAACTTCTGGGTATTCTTCCAGGACCCGCGGCACGATCTGTACATTACCGACCGGCGCTATCGCGAACAAACCACGCCGCTGCTGGCGATGCCCGGGCAGTTCGATGAAATGGGCGACCTGCTTGCGTTCTGGAAGAGCTACCGGGTCAAGCGCAACCAGTACGAACAGCTGCGCATGAATGCCTATGCGGGCAAGCCCGCGCAGTGGCAGCAGATCTGGTCCGGCAATGACAATGCCTTGCTGAGCATCTTCCGCCAGCACGACAGCGCCTCGGTGCGCAAAGGGCTGATCGGTGAGATTCCACAGACGCTCTGGTGGATGGACTATCCGCTGCTCGAGCGCACCTACTACCAACTCGTGGTCAATTTCGACGTGTTCGGCAACGTCTCCCATCAGGGCCAGACACGGCTTTACTTCGACCTGATTCGCAACGGCGCGGAGCTGAACTTCCTTCGGCTGCTGCCGGCCGCCTCACGCCCGGCCATCCTCGATGGCTGGTACGAGCAGGGTGGGCAGCTGAAGCTGCTCTTGGCCTACACCTCCATCGACGATTCGACACCCTCGCTGCTGACGCTGAACAGGGCTGATCCGAAGCGCGCGTTCGCTCGAGAGATGCTGGCAAGGTACGCCGGCATCAACGCAGCCCCCGATCCGATCAACCGTTGCCAGGGTACCCAGTGCTACCGCGCAGGGCGGCCCGCGAGCCTGCAAGGGGCCGAGCAGGCGCTCAGTCGTCTGACCAACCGACTCGCCGGAGGCTTGCCGGCGATCCAGCATCTGCCGGAAGCCACGCTGCTGCGCATCGAGTACGACGGCGATCGGCGTGAGATATACAGCCTGCTGCGCAACCGCGCCCACAGCAACGTCGCCTTCATGTACGGCGAGTCGCTGCGCTGGCAGCCGAGGTTGGACACCCTGACGGTGTATCCAGGGGTTCTCAGCAGCTATCCGAATTTCCTCTTCAATGTGCCTGCCGCCGAGGTGCCGGCATTTGTCGCAGCACTGGAGGAGGTCAGGGCGAGTGATCAGCTGGGGCGCCTGGTCGACCGCTGGGGCGTGCGGCGCAGCCATCCGCGTTTCTGGGATTATTTCAACGATCTGACCCGCTATCTCGAAGAAACCGAGCCACTGGAAGCGGGCGTACTGGATATGAATCGCTACGAAAATCTCTGATTCGCCGCGAGCGGCGACTGCGGCCGGAACTCGACCACGTTTAACCCGACTAAAATACTAGGACTTAACCGCGGCAGTGGTTTGGCGTACACTGCGGCGCATGTCTGCGAGGAGTTCCCATGAGCGCGATCACCATTACCGAAGCTGCACACGATTATCTGGCCGACCTGCTTGAGAAGCAGAACACCACTGGCATCGGCATTCGCATCTTCATTACCCAGCCGGGCACCCCGTATGCTGAAACCTGCATCGCCTACTGCAAGCCGGGCGAGGAGAAGCCTGACGACATTGCACTGGCGCTGAAAAGCTTCACGGCCTGGATCGATGGCACCAGCGAACCCTTCCTCGAGGATGCGCTGGTCGACTACGCGACCGACCGGATGGGTGGCCAGCTGACCATCAAGGCGCCGAATGCCAAGGTGCCGATGGTCAACGAAGACAGCCCGATGAACGAGCGCATCAACTATTACCTGCAGACCGAGATCAATCCGGGCCTGGCCAGCCATGGCGGGCAGGTCACGCTGATCGATGTGGTCGAGGAGGGCATCGCAGTGCTGCAGTTCGGCGGTGGTTGTCAGGGCTGCGGACAGGCGGACGTCACCCTCAAGGAAGGCATCGAGAAGACTCTGCTGGCCCGGATTCCGGAGCTCAAGGGTGTGCGCGACGTGACCGACCACACCAATCGCGAGAACGCCTACTACTGAGCCGAGACAGCCCGACGGAGCAGCACCGCCGGGCCGTTCGGCAGTTTTTAAGGTGAAATGCCACTATTTTGCCTTCATGGTGCGCACAGCGCGCCTTTCCTGCGATAAGCTCTCGTGCCAAGGTTAATCGGGCAACGAGAGCTCGTACCACATGTCTGCCATTTCCCTCTTGATCTGCGATGACTCCGCGCTGGCGCGCAAGCAGCTTCTGCAAGCGCTGCCCGCCGGTTGGCCGGTCGACGTCAGTCAGGCGGCCACCGGCCTCGAGGCGTTGGAGCAGGTTCGCGAGGGTGGCGTCGACGTCCTCTTGCTCGACCTCACCATGCCCGAGCTGGATGGTTATCAGGTCCTCGCGCAGCTGCGCGAAGAACGGCTGCAGTGCAAGACCATCGTGATCTCCGCTGACATTCAGGATGAGGCCGTGCGCCGTGTCCTGGCCCTCGGCGCGCTGGCCTTCATCAAGAAGCCCGCCGATCCGGTGCACCTGCACCAGACGCTGGCGAGCCTTGGCCTGCTGGATGATGTCTCGCCTCTGATCGCTAGGGTCGCCGGGGAAAAGATCGGTTTTCGCGATACCTTTCGTGAGGTGGTCAACATCGCCATGGGGCGGGCTGCCGCACTCCTGGCGCGAGTGCTGGGTGTCTTCATCCAGTTGCCGATTCCCAATGTAAATATTCTCGAAGTCGGCGAGCTGCATATGGCGCTGGCCGATGCGGCGCGCGGCGAGAAGTTGACTGCCGTCTGCCAGGGCTACATCGGTGGCGGTATCGCAGGCGAGGCGCTGCTGCTGTTCCATGACTCCGAAGTGGCCGACATGGCACGTCTGATGCGGCGGCAGGACTACCTGGAGATGGAGATGCTCCTGGATCTGTCGAGCCTGCTGATCAGCGCATGCCTCAGCGGAATCGCCGAGCAGATCGAAGTGGTGTTTTCCCAGGGGCACCCGCAGGTGCTGGGGCAGCACGCATCGATCGACGAGCTGATCCGGCTCAATAGTGCCCGATGGAAGAAGACCCTGGCGGTGGAAATCAGCTACAGCCTGGAAGGGCACGATATCCACTTTGACCTGCTGCTGTTGTTCACGGAAGATTCGGTCGAGCTGCTGACGCGCAAGCTTGCCCACCTGATGGATTGAGCATGAGCAATTCTGCCGAGTTGAACGAGCTTCACTGGTTGCTGGCGATCGTCCAGAGCATCGACGTGGGCGTCGTCGTGCTGGACCGCGACTACCGTGTCGAGGTCTGGAACACTTTCATGGAAAACCGTTCCGGTTTGCAGCCGGAGAATGCGCGCAATCGGTCGTTCTTCACGCTGTTTCCCGAAGTCGATGAAGACTGGTTCCGCCGCAAGGTGGAAAGCGTGATGACCCTCGGTACGCCATCTTTCACCATCTGGGAGCAGCGCCCTTATCTGCTGCGCTTCAAGAACTACCAGCCGATCACCGGGCTGGAAGACTTCATGTACCAGAACACCACGCTGCTGCCTCTCAAGGGCGTCAACGGCAGCATCGACCAGGTGTGCCTGATCATCTATGACGTCACCGATGTCGCCGTGAACCGCCGCCAGTTGCAGGCGGCGAATGCCGAGTTGCAGCGCCTGTCCAGCACTGACCGGTTGACCGGGCTCTACAACCGCGGGCACTGGGAAGAGATGCTCCGCCTGGATTACGCTCGTCATCGCCGCTATGACAGCCAGGCGGCTTTGGTTATGTTCGATATCGACCACTTCAAGGCGATCAACGATACCTATGGACATCAGGTAGGCGATACCGTGATTCAGCAGGTCGCGGAGCTGATTCGCGAGAATTTGCGCGATTCGGACGTGGCTGGCCGCTACGGCGGTGAAGAGTTCGTGGTACTGCTACCGGATACCGACAAACAGGGTGCAATGACCTTTGCAGAGCGTTTGCGGCATGCGGTGGAGAGCCGCGAGGTTCAGCACGAGCAGCACCGCATTCGCTTCACCATCAGTCTGGGTGTTGCGGACCTCAGCGTCCCCACCCACAGTCATGCGCAACTGATCGAATGGGCCGATTCGGCGCTCTATGCCTCGAAGGCGGCCGGTCGCAATCGCGTCACCCTGCATCAGCACTAGCGCTTCAGCCCGCCGCTTTGCGGAGAAAAGCCAGCAACGCGACCTCTTCGGCGCTGAGCCACTTGCGTTTGCGCGCGGCGCGCACATCAGCCAGCTCGCCTGCGCTGAAGGCTTGCAGAATCGCCGGGTGGATGTAGCACTGGCGGCAGACCGCAGGGGTGTTGCCCAGCTGGCTGGCGACCTGCTTCACCGTCTCGACCAGATTCTGCTTGGCGACGGCTTCCGTGGATGCGTCCAGCTTGCGTAGCCGTTCCAGTGCCAGCGCGCTTCCGGCCCAGGTGCGATAGTCCTTGGCAGTGAAGTCGCGGCCGGTCATCTCGCGAAGATAAAGGTTCACGTCGTTGGAGCTGACCGCGCGGCGCTGACCATCTTCATCCAGGTACTGAAACAGCTGCTGGCCCGGCAGCTCCATGCAGCTGCGCATCAGCCTGGCCAGCCGACGGTCGCGCAGGGTGACTTCGTGCTCCACGCCGCTCTTGCCTCGAAAGTGGAAGCGGATCGAGGTTCCTTTGACATCCACGTGACGCGTACGCAGGGTCGTCAGCCCGTAGGATCGGTTGTCCCTCGCATAGCGCGAGTTGCCGATCCGGATCAGGGTCGACTCCAGCAACATGACCACCAGGGCCATGACCTTCTCACGCGCCATGCCGGGTCTAGCCAGGTGTTTTTCCAGATCGCGGCGCAGTTTCGGCAAGGCTTCACCGAACTCGAGCATTCGTTCGTACTTGTCGCTGTCGCGAATCTCTCTCCAACGCGTGTGATAGCGGTATTGCTTGCGTCCACGGGCGTCGCGCCCGGTCGCCTGAAGATGCCCTTGAGCATCCGGGCATATCCATACGTCACGATAAGCGGGTGGAATCGCCAGCTTGTTGATGCGACGAATTTCCTCCTCGTCGCGAATGCGCTCGCCGTTCGGCTCGAAGTAGACGAACTTGCCGCGCAGTCGCCTGCGGCGGATGCCTGGCTGGGAATCATCGACGTAATGCAGGTCCGGCGGCAGTGTTGGGCACAGCAGCGTACCGGTGTCGCCGGTCTCATCGGCAGGAACAGGGCGAGTGCCCTCGGCCAGGGGCACCGGGTCGTCCATCAGGGTGTCGTTGCGCATGTATGACCGTTCCCGCTATGGCCTCGTCGGAGTAGCTACCGGCGAGGCTTTTGGATGGGCTCAACTATCCTTTTCGTTGCTGTTGCGCATCAGCAATCGAATGGCTGCGACCAGCTCGTCGATGGCTTCGCGATAGAGCTCGGGTTTGGCTTCGGTTTCAGCCTGATCGGCATGTTTGCGCGCGGTGTCGAGGTGGTCGTTGATCGATGAATAGTCGCCAAGCATGGTGTGCTCCTGCTGCAGTGAGTAGAGAAGGCGTATCCAGGAAGCGAATTCCGGCGCCTCTAACAACTGACCGGCCAGCAGGATGGGGGTTCTGACCGTGTATCAGCGCGATCTCTGTGTGGAAAGCGCCTTCGACCAGGTTGGATTGGAACACCGCGGGCATTGTTGGCTTTGCTGGCTCTCCAGCGCCTGAGGAAAACCGCAGCGGCTGCAGGCGTACATGCCGGCCGCCGGCACCTGGCGGAAGACCGGCCGGTATTCCGGCGGGAGGACGGACAATCCAGGGCGTACCGCATGGTCTTCATGGAAGAACAGGCTGACGTTGCCATCGTTCTCGAGAATGCCGAGCCTTACCTGGCCGAGGTGCTCGACCCCTTGCTGGCGCAGCTCCATGAAGAATTCATCGGCAGAAATGTTCAGGCTGTCGAGGCTGCGCAGCTCATAGATGCCATCGCGAATGATGGTGACGGGACGGCCTTCGAGCCAGGCTTCGAATCGCGGGCTGCGATTCATGAAGAACACCGTGAGGCGGTACAGCGCCAGCAGGGTGGCGAACACCGCTGCGACCGGCAGCAACGGCACGTCTTCGTAGAATGAAACGTCGCCCGCGGCGGAGCCGAGGGTCAGGATAATCACCAGCTCGAACACCGAAAGCTGGCGAATGCCGCGACGGCCGCTGACCTTGAGAAAGACGAATACGGCAACGAAGGCCAGCAGTGCCCGCAGCGCCACTTCGGCGACGAACATCAAGGGAAATTCGTGCAGAAGCATGCGCTGCATGTCAAAGGGGGTCATCTTGAATCGTCCTTCCAGGCATTCGGTGCGATTTCTTCAAGCTCGGCTTTGGCTGACGCCGACGTCCACCAGGGTCAATGCGCGGCTGCTATCTCGAATTCCAGGTTGATTCCGTCACCGCTGCCGTCGCCCACCACCGAGCCGGTTGCGGGCTTGTGGCTGACGGCTCGACCGTCATAGAAATCGCTCAGGTGCCGCTGTGCGATTTCGCCTATATGCGTGATCAGGCCCGGCATCTGGGCATCTCGCGGCACGATGAAGTGCAGTGTGACGGTATGGGCGCCCGGCTCTTGCGCAAGGTCGGCGAGGCCGCAGCTTTGCCATTGATCGTTGACGTACGCTTCTGCACCTTTCATGAGCTTCTCCTGTTTCACGTGTTGTTGTTTAGGACCGTTAAACACGCGAATGGATCAGTAGAGCAGTTGGCGTAGCCGAATTCGGGGCATGAAAAAAGGCCTGGGGCACCGCCGCAGGCCTTTGTTCGTTGCAAGCCATGGTTACTCTGGCATGTGCCAGGGCGACAGATGCGCGCCGTCGCGGCTCAGCTGTGCGCGAGTCTGTTCCAGGGTTTCGCCGAGCTTCACGGGATCGGTGAACACGCTGCTGGACATCTTGCAGCGGCCTAGCAGACGGGCCTCGTCGCGGTCGACGACGGTGATGCTGACTTCACCGTTTCCTTCGGGCAGCGTCCAGGCAACGCACTGGAAGGGCTTGAACGCGCGGTCGGTGATCAAAAGGGCTTCATTGATACGCAGCGGGGTGTGCATGGGGCATGTCTCTCTGTGTGATACCCAAAATACCTGCAGCCAAGCTCGTTGGCGTTGGCCTTACATTGCAGTTGATGTACCCAGAGGACTGACGAGTCACATGCGAGTTCGAAAAAATTTGAAGGGCTTTGCAATTAGCCAAAAGTATAACGTTGACGCCTGGCCGAGTCGGCTTAGTACGTTTGAGCTAACTCCCTGTAAATATTGAAGAACTTCGCAACGGCATGCGCAGCGTGAGGGAATCGGCGCGGGACGCAAAAAAAATCCCGTGCGACAACCTGTCGCGACGGGAAATGTATCGAATCTCTAAGGGCGTGCTCCGCGATGGAGCGTGGGGCGGGGCGCCTGCTTCGTCGAAGTGCCTGCGGCCTGCTCATCTGGCGGGCCGCAGGCAGAGGGTTTATCAGACCTTGAACTGGCTCAGCAGACGATTCAGCTGATCGGCGAGTTCGCCAAGGCGCTTACCAGCTTCACTGGACTGCTCGGCAGCCAGGGTGCTTTCCTGCGCCAGCCCGGCCGCCTGGGTCACGTTCTGGTTGATGTCCTCGACCACGTGGGACTGTTGCAGCGTGGCACTGGCGATGGATGCGTTCAGGCCTGAGAGGTTGCGCAGCGCCTGGGCAATTTCGCCAAGGCTCTCGCCGGCCTGGCTGGCTTGCTCTACGGTGAGCTGGGAGGCGCGATTGCTTTCCATGATCACGTTTACCGCAGCGCCGGAGTTCTTCTGCAGGCGTTCGATCATGCTATGTATCTCGGCAGTCGATTGCTGCGTGCGCTGCGCCAGCAGACGAACTTCGTCGGCCACCACGGCGAAACCGCGGCCCTGTTCACCGGCTCGGGCAGCTTCGATCGCGGCATTGAGCGCGAGCAGGTTGGTCTGCTCGGCGATTGAGCCGATCACTTCCAGTACCGAACCGATCTTGGTGGTTTCATCAGCCAGCGACTGAATCACGTCGACGGCCTGGCCGATGGTCGCGGAAAGCTCGTCGATCTGCTGCAGGCTCGTTTCGATATTGCGCTGACCCTGGCCCGCCTGATTTTCGGCGTTGCCGACTTCGCTGGAGGCATGCTCGGCGTTCTTCGCGACTTCCTGTACGGCGTAGGTGACTTCGTTGACGGCCGTGGCGACCTGCTCCATTTGCAGCATCTGCTGCTGGCTCTGCTCATGGGCCTGACCGGAAAGCTGGCTCAGCGAACGGGAGGATTGGTCCAGCGCGCCGGCTGTCTCGAACAGCTGACCGACCACGGTGCGCAGTTTCTGGGTGAAGCGGTTGAAGTCACGGCCAAGGGTGCTCAGCTCGTCGTTGCCGGATACATCCAGAGTACGCGTCAGATCGGCTTCGCCACTGGCGATATTCGCCATCGCCGACATGGTGTGGCGCAGGGGGCGCACGATGCTGCGGATCAGGATCGCCACCAGCACGGCCATGATTGCCGAGATAAAGAGGCCGATCAGGGAGAAACGAGTCAGATAGTTCCAGAATTCCTGCTCGACATCGTCCACGTAGATGCCCGAGCCGATGATCCAGCCCCAAGGCTTGAACAACTGCACGTAGGAGATCTTCGGCACCGGATCTGCCTCACCGGGCTTGGCCCACATGTAGTCGACCAGACCAGCCCCGTCCCGCTGGGCGATCTTGACCATCTCGTTGAACAGTTCCTTGCCTTCCGGATCCTTGATCTTCGACAGGTCCTGACCGTCCAGCTTCGGCTGCATCGGATGCATGATCATGGTCGGGCCGAGGTCGTTGATCCAGTAATAGTCCTGACCGTCGTAGCGCAGCAGGCGGATCTGCTCCATGGCCGCCTTCTGGGCTTCACTCGTGGTCATGGCGCCACTGGTCTCCTGTGCCCGGTAGTACTCAAGCACGCCGGATGCAGCCTCGACTATGTTCCGAGTTGCTTCCTGCTTGCCACGATACAAATCGGCGCGGACCTGCTGAATCATCAGCATGCCGAGGATGAACAGCATGACGACGGCGACCACGGGGATCAGCCAGAGGCGCTTGCTAATGGGAACGTTGCGCAGCAGATTCATGAATAGGGCTCCTGATGGGACTTTCTTATCGTTTTGTTCTGGCTGATCGGTGGGTCTGTCGCGCCGCTGTCGACCTTCTGAATGCGGTCGTTTCGCGGCACCCTGTATAGCTTTTCGGCCGCCCGTGGCTAAAAATGAGCCCCGTTTCGTTTGCAGAGGAATTTAGTTCTCTCGAACGAGTCAGAACAGCCGGCCAGATGGCTTTCTGACATATACCTTGGTTGCATTGAGTCGCGATGGGCTGCATCGCTTTAGGGGAATAGATGGATCTTTGGGTTGCGATTCAGGCGTTGATTCTGGGCGTGGTCGAGGGTGTAACCGAGTTTCTGCCGGTATCCAGTACCGGTCACCAGATCATTGTTGCGGACCTGATCGGTTTTGGTGGCGAGCGGGCGCTGGCCTTCAACATCATCATTCAGCTCGGGGCAATTCTCGCGGTGATCTGGGAGTATCGGCGCAAGATCCTGGACGTAGTGATTGGCCTGCCCAAGGAGTCTCAGGCACAGAAGTTCACCTTGAACCTGCTGATCGCCTTTATGCCTGCAGTTGTCCTCGGTGTCGCTTTTGCCGACCTGATCCACGAATACCTGTTCAACCCCATCACCGTAGCCACCGCGCTGGTGATCGGCGGTGTCGTGATGCTCTGGGCCGAACGGCGTGATCACATCATTCGTGCCGAAACGGTCGACGACATGAACTGGGCACTGGCACTGAAAGTCGGCTTCGCCCAGTGCCTGGCACTGGTGCCCGGCACCTCGCGGTCGGGGTCAACCATCATTGGCGGCCTGCTGTTCGGCCTGTCGCGCAAGGCGGCTACCGAGTTCTCGTTCTTTTTGGCCATGCCGACCATGGTCGGCGCGGCGGTGTACTCCGGCTACAAGTACCGCGAGCTCTTTCAGCCGGGCGATTTCGCCGTGTTCGCGGTCGGATTCGTCACCTCGTTCATCTTCGCGATGCTTGCAGTGCGGGCGCTGCTCAAGTTCATCGGCAATCACAGCTACGCGGCGTTCGCCTGGTACCGGATCGGCTTCGGCCTGCTGATTCTGGCTACCTGGCAGTTCGGGCTGATCGACTGGGCCAGCGCCCAGGGCTGATCCATCGGCGCGATGTCGCGGCCTTCGCCCTGCTGATACAGCGCACACGCGCGCCTGGCTTTGCCATAGTGAGGCCTCCAGTCAGGAGGCCTCATGAACAGTACTGCGGACCATTTCCAGCTCGACCTGAACGGTATATCGCTCAGTCTTTATAGCGCCGGACCCGAAGAGGGCAGGCCTGTTTGGCTGCTGCATGGCTTCCCCGAGTGTTGGTATTCCTGGCGCAATCAGATCGATTCACTGGTGGCGGCTGGTTATCGCGTGTTCGTTCCCGAGATGCGTGGCTACGGGCTCAGCGGCGCGCCAGTGGACGTCTCGGCCTACGATGTGCTGACGCTGTGTGGGGACGTTCGTGCGGCCATGGATCATTTCGGTCACCGGCAGGTGGCGCTAATCGGGCACGACTGGGGCGCAATGGTCGCCTGGTATCTCGCGTTGCTGGAGCCGGAGCGGGTCACCGCGCTGGTGACCATGTCGGTGCCCTTCGCCGGAAGACCGCGGCGGCCTGCGACCGAAATCATGCGCGAAGCCAGCGGTGATCGATTCAACTACATCCTCTATTTCCAGCAGCCCGGTCGCGCCGAGCGTGAACTGGATGCCGACATTGATCGTACCCTGCGCCTGTTGATGTATTACCAGGAAAGGAACCTGTTGCTGCAGAACAAACCGGCCGACGGCACCTTGTTCGAGGACGACATGCAGCCGGGGCTGTTGCCCGATTGGTGCTCAGAAGACGATCTGGCGGTGTATCGGCAGACGTTCGCCGAGCACGGTTTTCGCGGTGCGCTGAACTGGTATCGCAACTTCGAACGCAACTGGCAGGTTACCGAGCCACTGCAGGGGCGCAAGATCACGCAGCCGACCATGTTTTTGATCGGCGACCATGACCCGGTTGGTGAGCTCGAGGCCTACACGCTGAAGAAGATGCCAGAATGGGTGCCTGATCTGGAACGGCACGAACTGGCTCCGTGCGGCCACTGGATTCAGAACGAGCAGGCGGGGAGGGTGAACGCGCTGCTGCTGGACTTTCTCGGCAGGCGCTTTACCTAGCTGAAGCACTGCGCCGCGCGTTACCGAGAGTTGCCTATGAATCTGCAGCGCCCTCGATGAAGGCGCTGCGATACGCGGGCAGGGTGAGGATCAGACGATTACGCCCTGGCTGCGCAGGTAGTCATCGTAGCTGCCGCTGAAGTCGGTCACGCCGTTCTCCGACAGCTCGATGATGCGGGTCGCCAGCGAGCTGACGAATTCACGGTCGTGGCTGACGAAGATCAGCGTGCCCGGGTAGTTCTCCAGCGCGAGGTTCAGTGCCTCGATGGATTCCATGTCGAGGTGGTTGGTCGGTTCGTCCATCACCAGCACGTTGGGCTTCTGCAGGATCAGCTTGCCGAACAGCATGCGGCCCTGTTCGCCACCCGAGATGACCTTGACCGACTTGAGGATCTCGTCGTTGGAGAACAGCATGCGGCCGAGGGTGCCGCGCACCAGCTGCTCGCCGCCCTGAGTCCACTGGCTCATCCAGTCGAACAGACTGACGTCATCCTCGAAGTCATGGGCATGGTCCTGGGCGTAATAGCCGTAGTCGGCGCTTTCGGTCCATTTGACGCTGCCGCTGTCCGGGGTCAGTTCGCCAACCAGGGTGCGCAGCAGGGTGGTCTTGCCGATACCGTTCGGACCGATGATCGCCACGCGCTCGCCGGCCTCGACGGTGAAGCTGAAGTTCTTGAACAGTTCCTTGTCGTCGAAACCCTTGGACAGGCGCTCGACGGTCACTGCCTGGCGGTGCAGCTTCTTGGTCTGCTCGAAGCGAATGAACGGGCTGATACGGCTGGACGGCTTGACCTCGGCCAGCTGGATCTTGTCGATCTGCTTGGCGCGGCTGGTGGCCTGCTTGGCCTTGGAGGCGTTGGCCGAGAAGCGGCTGACGAAGGTCTGCAGTTCGGCGATCTGCGCCTTCTTCTTGGCGTTGTCCGACAGCAGCTGCTCGCGCGACTGGGTCGCCGCGGTCATGTACTCGTCGTAGTTGCCCGGGAACAGGCGCAGCTCGCCGTAATCAAGGTCCGCCATGTGGGTGCAGACCGAGTTCAGGAAGTGGCGGTCGTGGGAAATGATGATCATGGTGCTGTTACGCGCCGTGAGGATCGTTTCCAGCCAGCGGATGGTGTTGATGTCCAGGTGGTTGGTCGGTTCGTCCAGCAGCAGCACATCCGGATCGGAAAACAGCGCCTGGGCCAGCAGTACACGCAGCTTCCAGCCGGGAGCGACTTCGCTCATCGGGCCGAAGTGCTGTTCCAGCGGAATACCCAGGCCAAGCAGCAGTTCGCCGGCACGGGATTCTGCGGTGTAGCCGTCCATTTCGGCGAACTCACCTTCGAGTTCGCCGACTTTCATACCATCCTCTTCGCTCATTTCCGGTAGCGAATAGATGCGGTCGCGCTCAGCCTTAACCTTCCACAGTTCCTCGTGGCCCATGATCACCGTGTCGATCACGTTGAATTCTTCGTAGGCGAACTGATCCTGGCGCAGCTTGCCCAGGCGCACGTTCGGCTCGAGCATCACCTGGCCGGCGGACGGCTCCAGATCGCCACCGAGAATCTTCATGAAGGTCGACTTGCCGCAGCCATTGGCGCCGATCAGGCCGTAGCGGTTGCCACCGCCGAATTTGACGGAAACGTTTTCGAACAGCGGCTTGGCACCGAACTGCATGGTGATGTTGGCGGTGGAGATCAAGGGCGTACCTATCAATGACGTGTGGCTGCGTGAATCAGGCTGATACCGATCCGATACCAATACTCAGCGGTCCAGCTCGCTCCGACAGGGAGCTGGTCGATCCAGCGATTCTTGAGGTGAATGACAACGGTGGGCGTTTGCGCCTGCTGCCGGATGAATGCGGGGTGGCTACCGAACTCCAGCCGCGCATTGTCGCATAGCTGCACTGGCCGGCGTAAGGAGAGGCTGACGAGGCAACCCGGAATCGCCCGGTAGCGGTCGTCGAGCTCGAGCGGATGCGAATCGTTTCATTGACACCCGGATGCCAAACAGAGAGCATTGTTACGATATAACATCGATATCTGAGTTAAAGCATGAATAACGCAAGTGCGGTAGTGAAATGGGCGGGTTGTGGAGCGGCATTGATGCTGGCGGGTGCGCCGCTGGCTGTGGCGGAGGACGCGGCGGTACTGGATTCGGTCATCATCACGGCCGATCAGGAACGCGCCGATGGACCGGTTCAGGGCTACCGCGCCAAACGCACGCGCAGCGCGACGAAAACCGACACACCCATCGAGGAAATACCCCAGTCGATCAGCGTCGTTCCAGCATCCGTGCTGCAGGATCTGGACAGCCCGCGCGTTGAGAAGGCGCTGGACTTCGCCGGCGGTGTCGCCAGGCAGAACGACTTCGGTGGCCTGACCATGTACGAGTACAGCGTGCGCGGGCTGACCACCGGAGAGTTCTACAAGGACGGTTTCAGCGTCAACCGCGGCTTCATGAACCCACCGGACGCTTCCAATATCGAGCGGGTCGAAGTGCTCAAGGGGCCTTCGGCCAGCCTTTACGGACGCGGTGATCCGGGCGGCACGATCAATATCGTCAGCAAGCGCCCGCAGCTGGACAGCTTTGCCCGTCTCGATCTCAGCGCCGGTCGATGGGATCGCTATCGCACTGCGCTGGACGTGAACACGCCGCTCGATGAAGACGGCAACATGCTCTATCGCATGAACATCGCCATCGAAGATGGCAATAGCTTCCGCGATCATCGCGAGGCTGAGCGCCAGTTCGTCGCGCCGTCCTTCAGCTGGGAGCTGAGCCCTGATACGCGGCTGCTGGTGCAGGCAGAGGTGGTGCGCAACCGCCAGACCTTCGATCGCGGCGTGGTCGCGCCCGGTGGCGACCTGGGCAAGGTGTCCCGCTCAGCGTTCTATGGCGAACCCTCGGATGGGCCGATCAGCAACGACAACGAAACGCTGCAGGCCGAACTCGAACACGACCTCAACGAAGTCTGGACGCTACGCCTGGCCAGCCACTACAAGCAGGGCCGGATGGATGGCTACGCCACCGAAGCGGCAGAGGTCGCAGCAGACGGCCGCACGCTGACCCGCAACCTGCGTTATCGCGACTACGACTGGCAGGACGCAATCACCCAACTGGAGCTGCGTGGGCGCTTCGATACCGGTTCGATCGAGCATCAGCTTTTGATCGGCACCGAGTACGAGCGTTACGCTCTGAGCGAGTTCATGCTGCGCTCCAACAACCTGCGCACCATCGATCTCTACAACCCGGTCTACGGTGCGCCACGTCCGGCATTCAACCCGGCGCGTACGGTTGACCGAAACGAGCTGGTGCATAGCCGGGCGCTGAATCTGCAGGATCAGATGCGCTTCACCGACAAGCTCTTCGGGGTCATCGGCGCCCGCTATGACCACTACGAACAACGCCTGGACAATGAGGTTGCTGGCCGGCGCACCGAGCAGACTCATGAAAAGGTCACGCCTCGTGTCGGTGTGCTCTATCAGCTGATACCGGAGGTCGGGCTGTTCGCCAACGCCTCGCAGTCGTTCAAGCCGAACAATGGCGCGGACTTCAGCGGCGCCACGTTCGATCCGGAAGAAGGCGTGGGTTATGAGGCAGGGGTCAAACTCGACCTGTTCGACGGCCGTTTGGGGCTCACCGCCGCAGCGTTCCATCTGACCAAGGAAAACGTCCTGACCAGCGATCCGGCGAACGACGGTTTTCAGATTGCCGCCGGCGAGGTGCGCAGCCGCGGGATTGACCTGCAGCTGGCCGGGCAGCTGACCGATGCGATTCGCGTGATCGGTGGTTACGCCTACGTGGATGCCGAGGTGACTCGCGACAACACCCTGGCCAGCGGCAGCCGGCTGCTCAACGTACCGCGCCACAGCGGCAGCCTGCTGACCACCTACGAATTCCTCGATGGTGATCTCAGCGGACTCTCCCTTGGCGGCGCCGTGAACTACGTGGGTGATCGGGCAGGGCAGGCCGATAGCGACTTCGAGTTGCCGTCGTACACGACCGTGGACCTGCTGGCGCGCTACAAGGCGACGCAAAAGCTGACCCTCGGCGTGAACCTGAACAACGCCTTCGACCGGACCTACTACGAGCGCTCCTACAGCAATGTCTGGATCATGCCGGGTGAGCCGCGCAACCTGAGCGTTAGCCTGTCCGTGGAGCTCTGAGCCTGTACTCAGCGGGCAGTGACGCCCGCTGATTTCGTCGGCTTACAGCCAACCCTTCTCCTTGTAATAACGCTCGGCGCCCTCGTGCAGTGGCGCAGTCAGTCCGACGCGAATCATGTCTTCGGCCTTTAGATCGGCAAAGGCTGGATGCAGGCGCTTGAACCTATCGAGGTTGTCGAATACCGACTTGACCAGCTGATAGACCACCTCCGGGTCGGTCTTGCTGGTGGTCGCCAGCACGGCTTTGCCGCCGATCGATGGAATGGCGCCTTCCACGCCCGGGTAGAGCCCTGCGGGGATTTCCACGGCGCTGTAGTAATCGGCCTTGGCCAGCAGGCTGTCGATCTCGGCGCCCTGCACGGGAATGATCCTGCCCTTTACATTGGTCAAGGCTTCCTGGATCGCACCGCTCGGATGGCCGACCACATAGGTGATGGCGTCAAGGTTGTTGTCACCCAAGGCGGAAGCCATTTCCGCCGGTTTGAGTTCCGCGGCCAGGGAGAAGCTGGCGTTGGTCCAGCCCTTGGCCTGCATGACCTCCTCGAAGGTGTCGCGACTACCCGAGCCGGGCACGCCGATGTTTACCCGCTTGCCTTCGAGTCCGGCCAGATCGGTGATGCCGCTGTCGTTGCGAACGACCACGGTGAGAATCTCCGACTGCAGCGAGAACACCGCGCGCAGTTCGACGGCGCCTTCATTGTCGAAGGGCGCCAGGCCTTGTAGCGCCTTGTGCTGATGGTCGGATTGGATGAAGCCGAAGTCGTACTCGCCTTTGTGTAACGACACGATGTTGGTCACGCTGCCCGCGGTCGAGGGTGCGTTGCATTTGATGGCGGGCTTCACCTCGGCACGATTGAGGAAGCGGCACACCGACTGGCCGGCGGTGTAGTACACGCCGGTCTGCCCTCCGGTGCCGATGGTGACGAAGCGCTCCTGTGCCAGCACGCTGGTGCTCGCCAAGGCGCTGGCGAGCACGCCGGCCAGGGTGATGCCGAACAGGCCGTTACGGATCTGGTGGTTCATTGCGGTTCCCTCTTGTTTGTATTGTGGGTGGTTGCAACTGTGGTTGGCCGGCGCAGGAACGATAGACCGCTGTGGTCAGGCGCGCGCAGCGATCACCATGATCTCGACCAGCACCTCGGGCGAGGCCAGACGCGCCTGTACCGTCGCCCGTGCCGGTGCGCAGCCTGCTGGCAGCCAGTCGCTCCAGACCTCGTTCATGGCGGCGAAGTCGGCGTCGATGTCCTTCAGCCAGATCTGCGCGCTGAGCAGGTGCTCGCGACTGGATCCGGCGGCGGCCAGCAGCCGGTCGATCTTCGCCAGCACCTCGCGGGTCTGTCCTGCGGCATCCAGGCCGCGGTCGTCCGGCACCTGGCCGGCGAGGAACACAAGATCTGCATGAATGACCGCGGCGGACATTCGCGGATTGCTCTCGATGCGTTGAACGGGCATATCGGTTTCCTCTTTGAGTGGTCAGGCGGGCAGGCTCAAGCCGTCCAGGGAGACAGCAGGTGGTGATCCGCCGATTACGCTGGAGAGCAGGTCGGCGCTGCCACAGGCCAGGGTGAAGCCGAGGCTGCCGTGGCCGACGTTGAGCCAGAGATTGTCGAATCCGCTGCGGCCGATCAGCGGCGTACCTTGGGGCGTCGCCGGGCGCAGGCCTGCCCATTGCCGCGCGCGTTGGTAGTCGCCGGCACCGGGGAAGGTCGCACTAGCCAGACGTTGCAGGGTGGCGATGCGCCGCTGGTCGAGCCCGGCATCCCAGCCGGCGATATCCACCATCGCCGCGACGCGCAGCTGGTCATCGAGGCGGGCGTAGACGACCTTGTTGTCGTAGTCGGTGACGTTGGTTTGCGGCACGCGGTTCTGGTCGGCCAGCGCAACGGTCAGGCTGTAGCCCTTGAGCGGATAGATCGGCAGGTCGATACCCAGTGGCCGAAGCAGCCCGACGCTGCCGGTGCCGGCCGCCACTACCAGATGGTCGATGGCGACTTCATCGTGCCCAAGCACGACCGCGCGGACGCGCTTGCCTTCGGTGCGCAATGCGCTCACCGATTGGCCGGTATGCAGATGAAACGCAGGCGATGCCCGCAGTCGTCGCAGCAGTTCGGTGCAGAACAGATGGCAGTCGGCAACCTCGTCGCCGGGCGAATAGATGCCGCCGTGCAGCGATGCCGCCAACGGCGTCAGCGCCGGCTCGACGTCGATGCATTGCGCGGCGTCCAGTAGCCGCTGCCCTGATTCGTCGTCGATGGCCGCTGCGCCCTTGTGCAGGCTGTGTTGATCGCGATAGATCACCAGTTTGCCGTTGGCGCGCCAGGCGAAGCCGTCCAGCTGGTCCTGCTCGCGCCAGCTGCGCAGGATCTGCTGGCTGTGCAGGGCGAGCCGCAGCAAGTGAGCCGCGTTGCGCCGGTTGACCGAACGCCGGCACGCCAGCAGGAACTGCAGGCACCAGCGCCACTGATGCAGGCTCGCCTGCGGTCGGAAACGCAACGGGGCATCGGCTCCGCGCAGCATCCAGCCAATCGCCTGCAACGGCACGCCGGCATCGGCCAGGGGGGAAACGTAGCGATAGCTGAGCTGCCCGCCATTGGCGAAGCTGGTTTCCAAGGCGACATCGTCGCGCCCTTCGATCAGCTCGACACTGTGCCCCTGGCGCACCAGTGAATAGGCGGTGGCAAGCCCGATAACGCCTGCGCCGATGACTGCTACCCGCATGCAACTGCTCCTCCGACTCGATCAGCGCAGCCTAGGCCGCGTGCCAGCGAGGCGGCCAATGAAAGGATGGAGCGTTCCCATAACCTGCGGTTATGCTCGATTGACTGAAGGGGGACATGCATGCGGCTGCGTCATATCGAACTGTTCCAGGCGATCCTGCAAACCGGCAGCCTGACGGCCGCGGCCGAGCTGCTGCATATCTCCCAGCCGGCGGCGAGCAAGATTCTCAAGCATGCAGAGCAGCAACTGGGCTTTGCGCTGTTCGACCGGGTGCGCGGCAAGCTGCAGCCCACCGCCGAGGCGCGGGTACTGCAGCAGCAGACCGAACGCCTGGCCATCGACCTGCAGAATCTTCGGCGGCTAGCTGACAGCCTCGGCCGGGGCGAGGAGTGCGCCCTGCGCCTGATCTGCACGCCGGCGCTGGCTCAGGCGCTGCTGCCACAGACGTTGCGCACCTGGCGCGAGCGATTTCCACGTACGGTCTGTCAGCTCGCCACGCAGCACACGGCGGAAATCGTCGAGGCCCTGCTACTGCGTGAAGCCGATCTCGCGCTGACGTCACAGGCGGTGGAGCATCCGGGACTGAGCAGCCGGCTATTGGCAGAGGGACGCATGCACGTGATTGCGCCGCCTGGCTGGTGGTCGCCGGATGAACTGCACAGGCCGCTGCGGCTGCAGGCCTTGGCGGGTAAAGCGCTGATCGGCATCGATGCCCGCGATGCGCTGGGCAGCCTGTTGCGCGGCCACATCGAGGAGCTCGATCCGCCGCCGCGCGTCGTTACCTGGGTGCAGACCTATCAGCTGGCGCGACAGCTGGTGTCTGCGGGGCAGGGCGTGGCGCTGGTCGATCCGTTCACCGCGCTGGCGGCCACTGGCGGCGAGGTGCAGACCCGTCTGCTCGAGCCGGCCATCAGCGTGCCGGTCTATGCGTTGACCCGTGTTCACGAGCAACTGTTGCCGGCGCAGGCGATGCTGCTGGAGCAGCTCGGTGCCCAGGCCGAGCGACTGCTGCTGCATGATGGGCACAACTGAGCGGTCGCGCGCTACCATGGCGGCTTTTGCGCCGGACGATCATGCACGCCGACTCGCCCCTTGAACGTTATCAGCAGGCCATCGTGCAAGACGGTTTCTTGGCCGACGCGGCTCAACAGCGCGCCGTTGCACGGCTTCAGGCCTGTTATGAGGCGCTTGTTTCAGGTGCGGACCTCCCGCTCGGCGTCTACCTATGGGGACCGGTCGGGCGTGGCAAGACCTGGCTGATGGACCTGTTTCACGCAAGCCTGACGGCTCCGTCGCGGCGGCAGCATTTCCATCACTTCATGCGCTGGGTGCATATCCGGCTGTTCCAGCTCAACGGCACGGCGGACCCGTTGCAAGCATTGGCCAAAGAGCTTTCGGAAGAAATTCGCGTGCTGTGCTTCGACGAGCTGTTCGTCGGTGATATCGGCGACGCGATCATCCTTGGGCGCCTGTTCCAAGTGCTCTTCGAGGACGGCGTGGTGATCGTCGCCACCTCCAACCAGCCGCCGGAGCAGCTGTACGCCGACGGCTTCAATCGCGAGCGTTTTCTGCCGGCCATCGATGCCATCGTGAAGCACATGCATGTGCTGGATGTGGATGGTGGCGCCGATCACCGCCTGCGTCCCGGCGCTGCGTTGCAGCGCTACTGGATCGCCCCGCTCGACGGCGCCACTGCGTTAGCCGCGACGTTCGAGGCGCTGTCCGATGGCGCGGTCAGCACCGAGCCACTCGCCCTCAGCCGTCGCCAGCTCGACGTCGTGCGGCGCAGCGAATCGGTGCTCTGGTGCCGCTTCGCCGACCTCTGCGAGCAGCCGTTCTCGGCTCTGGATTTCATTGAACTGTGCGACCGCTTCGCAGCGATCCTGATTGGTGACGTGCCTAGGCTCGGCGGCACGCAGCGCGATGGGCGCATTGCCCGCGGCACCGAGGATGGAGCCGCGCGGGTGGCGGCGGGTGATCGCCAGTTGCCCAGGCTCGCCGCGCGGGATGATGCCGTGCGCCGCTTCATCGCGCTGGTGGACGAGTGCTACGACCGGCGGATTCCTCTCTATATCGAAGCCGAGGTGGCACTGGACGAGCTGTATACCGAGGGCTATCTGGCATTCCCGTTCCGCCGCACGCTCAGCCGTCTGCGGGAGATGCAGCTGCAGCGCTTTGGCTGAGCGCTGGCTCAGTCGCGGTAGAACACCTGCACCAGGTGGTAGCCGAACTGGCTCTTTACCGGGCCGTGCACTTCGCGCAGCGGCTTCTTGAAAATCACCTGATCGATGCTGCGCACCATCTGCCCCGGGCGCACTTCGCCGAGGTCGCCACCTTTCTTGCCGGACGGGCAGGTCGAGTATTTGCGCGCCAGCACGTCGAATGCTTCGCCATTGGCGATGCGCTTTTTCAGCTGCGCGGCTTCGGCCTCAGTCTTGACCAGAATGTGGCGGCACATGGCTTTGGGCATGCTCGGTGTCCTCGATTGCACAGGGGCGCGATTGTAGTCGTGCCGCTGCGAATGTCGACCGGGATACCGCTTCGATGCAGCCGATTTGTGACCGATCGGTCGACGAGTGGTAGTTTTATCGCTCCGCGTGATAGCGCTAACATTCGGCCAAACAAGCAAAACAATGGATTCCTCGCATGCCTTCAGTGCATACCTCAAAGGCTTCCGCGCTTCCGGTGCTGGTCGTCATGGGCGTCAGCGGTTCCGGCAAGACGGACACCAGCCACACCGTAGCCGATGCGCTCGGCCTGCCGCATATCGAAGCGGACAACTTTCATCCGGCAGAGAACGTGGCGCGCATGCGTGCCGGCACGCCGCTGTCCGACGCCGATCGCGTGGAGTGGCTGCACGCGCTGATCGCCGAAATGCAACGCACCCTAGCGGCGGGCAGCGGCTTCGTGCTGGCTTGCTCGGCGCTCAAGCGCAGCTACCGGGAGTTGCTGCGCAGTGCGGTCCCGGAGCTGCGTTTCGCCCATCTGGCCATCGATTACGAAACCGCCATACAGCGAGTCGGTGGGAGGGCGGGGCATTTCATGCCGATTTCCCTGGTCGACAGCCAATTCGCCACCCTCGAATCACCCGAGGGCGAACCCGGTGTATTGACCGTGGATGCCAGCCAGCCCCGCGAAGTCGTTCTGCGCCAGATCGTCGATTGGATGCAGGGCGCCGGTCTGAATGAGCTTATTGAAACCCGTGTCGATCTTTCTTCGTGTCCGTTTGATAGCGCTACCACGGCGCCGCCTTTGACCAACGAGCCGATCTACAGTGGCACGGTCGCGCAACACTTCGACCGTCTGACCGACTGGCTGATGGCCGCGCTGATGGCCTTCATGGTCATCGTGGTGTTCTCCAGCGTGGTGCTGCGTTACGCCTTCGGCACTGGTTGGACCGGCGCTGAGGAGCTGTCGCGGCTGGCGTTCGTCTGGCTGGTGTTTGTCGGCGTCGCTTCGAGCATGCGCCGCGGCGAGCTGATGAGTTTCTCCATGCTGCGCGACCGTTTCCCGCGGCTGTTCCGCCGCGTCGTCGACTCCGTCAGCTGGCTGCTGGTGGCAGCTGCGAGCTGCCTGGCGGCCTGGGGTGGCTGGAACCAGATGCAGTTCGGCTGGACCATCAACAGCCCGGTAGTCGGTTATCCGCTGGGCCTGGCGATGTTGCCCGTGGCCGCCAGCATGGTCGCGCTGGCGGTACTGGCGCTGGTGCAGCTGGTCAATGTCTGGCGGCGCGATCAGCCATCGGCCACCGCCGCTGCGAATGTCACCGCGGACTGAAGCGACGCCGCATTCAGAACAATACGGGCACTGCCCAACCGAGGACCTTGTATGACCGTCGTCGTCTTCCTTTCATCGCTGCTGGGCTTCATGACGCTTGGCATGCCCATCGCCTTCGCGCTGCTGCTCACGGGCTCGGTGCTGATGTGGTACCTGGATTTCTGGGACGTGCAGCTGCTGGCTCAGAATCTTCAGGCCGGCGCTGACAGCTTCCCGCTGCTGGCGGTGCCGTTCTTCATCCTGGCCGGCGAACTGATGAATGCCGGCGGCATCTCGCGGCGCATCATCGCCATGGCGCAGGCCTATTTCGGTCACAAGCGTGGCGGCCTGGGTTACGTGGCGATTGCCGCCTCGGTGCTGCTGGCCAGCATGTCCGGCTCGGCATTGGCCGATACCGCCGCGCTGGCGACGCTGCTGCTGCCAATGATGCGTGAGCGCGGCTACCCGTTGAGTTCGTCATCGGGCCTGGTGGCGGCGGGTGGAATCATCGCACCGATCATTCCGCCGTCGATGCCGTTCGTGATCTACGGCGTGGTCACTGGCACTTCGATCAGCCAGCTGTTTCTCGCCGGCATGGTGCCGGGGCTGATCATGGGCATGGGCCTGATCGTGGCCTGGACGCTGATCGCCCGGCGGATCGACGAACCGAAGCAGGAAAAGGCCAGCACTGCAGAGCGCCGCCGCGTGCTGGTCGACGGTGCTGCCGCGCTGATGCTGCCGGTGATCATCGTCGGCGGGCTGCGTGGCGGTCTGTTCACCCCGACCGAAGCGGCGGTGGTCGCCGCCGTCTACGCCCTGGCCGTTTCGACCCTGCTGTATCGCGAGCTGAACTGGGCCGGACTGGTTGAGGTGCTGACCCGTGCCAGCCGCACCACGGCTTCGGTGATGTTCCTCTGCGCCGCCGCAACCGTGTCGGCGTACATGATCACCCTGGCGCAGCTGCCCGACGAGATCGCGGCGATGCTCGGCCCGCTGGCGCAGGACCCGAAACTGCTGATGGTCGCCATCATGCTGCTGATGATCGCCGTCGGCATGGTGCTGGACCTGACGCCGACCATCCTGATCCTCGGTCCGGTGCTGGCGCCGATCGCGATCAAGGCCGGCATCGACCCGGTGTACTTCGGCGTGATGTTCGTGCTGATCGGCTCCATCGGGCTGATCACGCCACCGGTGGGCACCGTGCTCAACGTGGTCGGCGGTATCGGCCGATTGCGCATGGAAACCCTGGTGCGCGGCGTGATGCCGTTCTTCCTTATCTATCTGGTGATCGTCGGGCTGCTCATCGCCGTGCCTTCGATCATCACCGTGCCCCTGGCCTGGCTGCGGTAGCGCCGGTCTTGCAATTCAAGCGCTCAACAACCCAACGTCCAACAACAAGAAGGTAACGCGACATGAAACGACTTCTCATCAGCACCCTGGCTGCCGCCTTGCTCGGCAGCACACTCAGCCTTGGTTACGCGCAGGCGGCGGACGACATCCGCCCACGCATGATCCGCTTCGGCTACGGGCTCAACGAAGACAGCAACCAGGGCAGGGCGGCCAAGCTGCTGGCCGAGGAAGTGGCCAAGGCCTCGGGCGGCAAGCTGAAGGTGCGTACCTTCGCCTCCGCCAGCCTCGGTTCGGACGACCAGATGCAGAACGCCCTTATCGGCGGCGCGCAGGAAATGATGGTCGGCTCGACCGCGACGCTGGTCGGCATCAGCAAGGAGATGGCGGTGTGGGATACGCCGTTCCTGTTCACCGACCCGCGCCAGGCCGATCAGGTACTGGACGGTCCCGTGGGCCGGCAGGTGATGGACAAGCTCGAGGAGAAAGGCCTGGTTGGGCTGGTGTACTGGGAGAACGGTTTTCGCAACGTGACCAATAGCGCCCGGCCGATCGAAAAGTACGAAGACTTCAACGGAATCAAGCTGCGCGTGATGCCCAATCCGGTGTTCATCGACACCTTCAAGCGCATGGGCGCCAACGCGGTGCCGCTGCCGTTCTCCGAGCTGTTCACGGCGCTGGAAACCAAGGCGGTGGACGGCCAGGAAAACCCGTTCAATACCATCCTCTCGTCCAAGTTCTATGAGGTGCAGAAGTACCTAAGCGTGACCAATCACGTCTACAGCCCCTGGATCGTCACGGTTTCCAAGCGCTGGTGGGATGGGCTGTCCGCGACCGAGCAGGGCATTCTCATGGACGCCGCGAAAAAGGCACGGGACGCCGAGCGCGAAGACACCCGCCGCGAGGCCAGCCAGGCATTGGCGACGTTGAAAGAGCGTGGCATGCAGATCAATGAGGTCAGTGCCGACGAGATCCAGCGCATGCGCGAGAGGGCGCAGCCGGCGATCCAGACGGTGATCGACGCGGTCGGCCAGGAGCTGTTCGACCAGGTGCAGGCCGAAGTGGAGAAAGCGTCCCAGTAGGGCGCTGCCTTCCATACCGCTGATAGAATTCGCCGCCTTCAGATGCTGGATTGATCATGACCACACGCCGACGCCGCTCTGCCGAGCGGGTAACCCTCTCGGATGTCGCACGGAGTGCCGGCTGCTCGCTGATGTCGGCATCGCGCGCGCTGTCGCAACCGGATCTCGTTTCCGATGCATTGCGTGAGCGTGTCGAGCAGGCGGTCAAGGCGCTCGGCTACGTGCCGCATCCGGCGGCGCGCAGCCTGGCCAGTTCGCGTTCCAATCTGGTGGCGGTGATCATCCCCTCGCTGTCCAACGCGGTGTTCGTCGACACGGTCGAGGCCATCCAGCGCGTGCTGATGCCGGCGGGCTACGAGATGATGATCGGCGTCAGCCACTATCGCCCCGAAGAGGACGAGCGGTTGCTGCGCGCCTACCTGGCCCATCAACCGGCCGGCTTGCTGATCACCGGGTTCGAGCGCAGCGATGCCGCGCGTGCAGTGCTGGCCAACTACACCGCACCGATGGTCACCCTGATGGAGCTGAGCGAGCGACCGGATGACTACTGCGTAGGCTTCTCGCAGCTGGAAGCCGGCGTGGCCATGACCCGCACCCTGCTCGAGCGTGGCTACCGTCACGTCGCCTTCGCCGCGGCGCAGCTGGACCCTCGGACCCTGCAACGCGCCGAAGGCTACCGTCAGGCCATGCGCCAGGCCGGACGCTACGAGCCAACACTGGAACTGCTGACGCCGCAGCTGTCGTCCATCGGTCTTGGCGCAGAGCTGCTGGATCGGCTGCTGGCGCAGCATTCGCAGATCGACGCGGTGTTCTTCAACAACGATGACCTGGCCCTCGGCGCCCTGTTTCGCGCCCATCAGCTGGGGCTCGAAGTGCCGGGGCGGTTGGCAATTGCCGGTTTCAACGACTTGCCGGCGGCGGCCTGGATGCATCCGGCGCTGAGCACGGTGCGCACCCGGCGTGGCGAGATCGGCGAGCTGGCGGCGCAGATGCTGCTGAGCCTGATGCGGGGTCAGCAGCCTGCGGAGCGTTGTATCGATGTGGGCTTCGAAGTGGTGATGCGCGACAGCGCCTGAGGCGGGCTTTCACCCGCCAGCGCGTCAAAGATCCTGCTGCGCGGTGACCTGCTGGGCGATCTCGATCATCTGCTCGCGCATCCAGCGGTTGGCTGGATCCTGATCGGTGCTTTCATGCCAGTAGATGTGGGTTTCCAGCGGCATGATGTCCACCGGCAGGTCGATCTGGTGCAGGTTGTGGCGCCGGGCGAAACGCTCGGGAACGGTCACCGCCATGTCGGTCTGGTCGATCACCTGAGTCGCCATCAGGTAGTGCTGCGAGCGCAGGGCGATCTTGCGCTGCAGACCCATCTTGCCCAACGCCAGATCCACCAGACCCAGCCCGCTGCGGCGGCTGGAAATGTGGATGTGCGACAGCGACAGGTACTGCTCCAGGGTTAGCTTGTCCTTGGCCAGCGGGTGGCCGCGGCGCATGGCGCAGATGTAGCGATCTTCCAGCAGCTTGACGTGGCGCACCTGCGGGTCGGTATTGAGCGGTGCATCCATGGCGAAATCCAGGCGGCCGGCAGCCAGTTCCTTGGTGGTTTCACGGCGCTTGGCCAGCATGCTCTCGATCTTCACGTTCGGTGCCAGACGGCGCAGGCGCTGGAACAGCGGCGGCAGCATGACCGCCTCGGTAAGGTCGGTCATGCTGATGCGGAAGGTCTTGTTCGCCTGCGCCGGGCTGAAGGTCCGGCTTTCCTGCACCGAAACCCGCAGCAGCTGCAGCGCATTGCGCACCGGGCCGATGATGTTCTGCGCCATTGGCGTCGGCACCATGCCCTGCGCGGTGCGCACGAACAGCGGGTCGTTGAAGGTCTCGCGCAGGCGGGCAAGGGCGTTGGAAACCGCGGGCTGGGTGATGCCGACGATCTGCCCGGCGCGTGTCAGGTTCGCTTCGGTGTAGATGGCGTCGAAGACGATGAATAGATTCAGATCGACCTTGTTCAGGTTCATTGTTGTGCTCTCCGGCGTGTATCGGAATTCGCCGATCATATATCGGTGATGAATGTTTATACACGAGGAAAATAGCTTAGATAAATCACCAGGCCTCCTCTAGCATTCAAAACTACAAAACATTACCTGCCAGAAGGTTGTCGCCCATGAATTTCGCCTACTCCCCGAAGGTTCAAGAGCTGAGAGAGCGCGTGCAAGCGTTCATGGATGCTCACGTCTATCCCGCCGAAAAGGTGTTCTACCAGCAGGTCGCCGAAGGTGACCGCTGGCAGCCGACCGCTATCGTCGAGGAGCTCAAGGCCAAGGCCAAGGCAGAAGGGTTGTGGAACCTGTTTCTGCCGGAATCGGAACTGGGCGCCGGCCTGACCAACACCGAATACGCACCGCTGGCGGAAATCATGGGTAGCTCGGGGCTTGGCCCGGAGGCGTTCAACTGCTCAGCACCGGACACCGGGAATATGGAAGTGCTGGTGCGCTACGGCAGCGAGGCGCAGAAGCGCGAGTGGCTGGAACCGTTGCTGCGCGGCGAAATCCGTTCGGCCTTCGGCATGACCGAGCCGGGCGTGGCCTCGTCCGACGCGACCAACATGGAAGCCCGCGCGGTGCGCGAGGGCGACGAGTGGGTCATCAACGGTCGCAAATGGTGGACCTCCGGTGCCTGCGACCCGCGCTGCAAGATCATGATCTTCATGGGCCTAACCAACCCTGACGCGCCGCGCCATGCCCAGCACTCGATGATCCTGGTGCCGATGGATACCCCCGGCGTGAAGGTGCTGCGCCCGCTGCCGGTGTTCGGCTACGACGACGCCCCGCACGGCCACGCGGAAGTGCTGCTGGAAAACGTGCGAGTGCCCTACGAGAACGTCATTCTCGGTGAAGGCCGAGGCTTCGAGATCGCCCAGGGCCGTCTTGGCCCAGGTCGCATTCACCACTGCATGCGCTCTATCGGCGTTGCTGAACGTGCACTGAAGCTGATGTGCGAACGCGCCGTCAGCCGCACCGCCTTCGGCAAGCCGCTGGCCCGGCTGGGTGCCAACTTCGATTACATCGCCGAGTGCCGCATCGAGATCAACATGGCGCGCCTGCTGACGCTGAACGCGGCGTACATGATGGATACCGTAGGCAACAAGATCGCCGCCAGCGAGATCGCACAGATCAAGGTGGTCGCACCCAACGTGGCGCTGAAGGTCATCGATCGCGCCATCCAGATTCACGGCGGCGCTGGTGTTTCCGAGGACTTCCCGCTGGCGCACTGGTGGGCGATGCAGCGCACGCTGCGCCTGGCCGATGGCCCGGACGAGGTGCATCGGGTGGCCATCGCCCGTCACGAGCTGGGCAAGTACGTGCCGCGCGAGGCGCTGCGCAGCCGCTGAGGCGTCGTCCCAGGCGCAGGACCAAAGGCAAAGCCACACGCCGTGGCTTTGCCTTTTTTTATGAGCTATTTTCCTGCCGACCGAGCGCTGCGCATCAAGAGGTGACCGGCGTCAGGTCCGGTGCTGTCTGCTGACCGTAGATGCTGGCTACCAGTTGCCGATAACGCCGATAGGCCTGCTCGTAGGCCAGAACCGCGGCGGTGTCAGGCGCGACCGCCGTGGTCTCGTCGAGGCTGACACAGCGCTGGCACAGCTCAGCGAGGCTCGCCGCGGGGTCGCGCTGTCTGGCATGGCACCACGCCGCCTGGATCGCGCCACCCAGCGCCGCGGCTTCGCTGTGGCGGGCGCAGACCACCGGCGTCGCCATCATGTCGGCTACGATCTGCCGCCACAGCGGGTTCTTCGCGCCGCCGCCGATGAGCTGAATCCGCTCGCCGCGAATGCCGCTTTCGCGCAGCAGGTCCAGCCCGTAGCGCAGGCCGAAGGTCACGCCTTCGAGCACCGCGCGGCAGAGATTGGCGCGGGTCAGTTTTTCGGCGGTCAGGCCGTGCAGGCTGGCGCTGGCCTGGGGCAGGGCGGGGACGCGCTCGCCGTTGAGAAACGGCAGCATGGTGACGCCCTCGCAGCCGATCGGTGCCTGCGCCACGAGCGCGTTGAACGCATCGAGGTCCAGCTCCAGCAGGTCGCGAATCGCCGAGTTGGCGTTGGTCAGGTTCATGGTGCAGATCAGCGGCAGCCAGCCCCCGCTGGACGAGCAGAACGTCGCGACTGATGGCTGTGGACTGATCCGAGGTTCCCCGGAGAACGCGTAGAGTGTGCCGGAGGTTCCCAGGCTCATGGTGATCGCGCCGGGGCGGATGTTGTCGGTGCCGATGGCGCCCATCATGTTGTCACCACCGCCGCTCGCCACTATGGCCTGGGAGTTCAGGCCCAGCCGGACGGCAAGTTCGGGGCGTAGCCGGCCGACCGGCTGATGGGGTTCGATCAGCTCGGGCAGCGCCGCCTCCAGGCGGCCGCTGGGATCGACATACCGCAGGATGTCGAACGCCCACTGCCGGGTGCGCACATCGAAATAGCCGGTGCCGGAGGCGTCGCCGTATTCGCTTACGCAACGCCCGGTCAGCCAGTAATTGAGGTAGTCGTGGGGTAGCAGGATATGCGCGATGCGAGCGAACAGCGCGGGGTGCTGCTCCTTCATCCACAGCAGCTTGGACACCGTGTAGCCCGGTGCGATGACGATACCGAGGCGTTGCAGCGAACCCTGTTCTCCGCCCAGCCAGTCGAGCAGGCGCTGATTCTCCGTAGTCGACTCGGTGTCGCACCAGAGCTTGGCCGGTCGCAACACGCGGCCCGCGGCATCGAGCGTAACCAGGCCATGTTGCTGCCCGGACACACCAATGCCCAGCACGGCATCGCCGTCGACTCCGGCCTCGGCGAGTGCCGCGGCGGTGGCGCTGGCGAAGGCGGCGGTCCACTGCTCGGTGTCCTGCTCGCGCCGGCCATTGGGCCCGCTGATGAGATCGTGGCCGGCCGAGCCCTGGCCGAGCACGCGCCCGTTGCTGGCGTCGAGCAACAGCGCCTTGGTGCCCTGGGTGCCGCAATCGATCCCGAGAAACATGCCGCACCCCGTCACTGCGTCAGCAACAGATCAAGGGTGCCGCTGACCCCCAGCGTGCGCAGCCGCAGCAGGTTGCGCTCGAAGGCTTCGCGGAAGGCGAGCGAACGCGGAATCTGCGTGCCGAAGATCTCCTCGCGCCCCAGCAGGCGTTCGGTGAGGCCGTCGTCCTCCGCAGCGAGGGACTGGCAGAAATCCGCGCGCGGATCGGGGATGCGGTACCGCTCGCCGTTTTCATCGACGCCCCGCAGATACAGCGCCCAGGCGGCAACCACCAGGGCGGCCCGGTCCAGGGCGGCGTTATCGGCGATCAGGCGGTTGATGGTCGGCACGGTGAACTTGGGAAACTTCGACGAGCCGTCGGAGCACACTCGTTCCAGCTGATCGGCGATGGCACGGTTGGAGAAGCGCGCGATCAGCGTCTGCTTGTAGCGAGCGAGATCGATGCCGGGCACGGGAGCCAGTTGTGGGGTGACGTCCTCGTCCATGTAGCGGCGGATGTACTCGACGAACAGCGGATCGGCCATGGTTTCGTGGACGAAGCGATAACCGCGCAGGAAGCCCAGGTAGGTCAGGGCAAGGTGGCTGCCGTTCAGGAGCTTGATCTTCATATCCTCGTAGGGCGAAACGTCATCGGTGAACTGCACACCGACCTTTTCCCAGGCCGGGCGGCCGGCGACAAAGCGGTCTTCCAGTACCCATTGCACGAAGGGTTCGCAGACCACCGGCCAGGCGTCATCGAGGCCGTGCTGACGCTTGAGGTCCTGGCGATGCGCCGTGCTGGTCATCGGCGTGATGCGGTCGACCATGGCGTTGGGAAAGCTGACGTTGCGCTCGATCCAGCGGGCCAGGTCGGGGTCGACCAGGCTGGCGAAGGCTAGCGTGGCCTTGCGGGTCACGTCGCCGTTGTGGGGGAGGTTGTCGCAGGACATCACCGTGAAGGGGCCGACACCGTCGCCGCGGCGCTTGGCCAGCGCCGCGCAGAGCAGGCCGAACACGCTGACCGGGCGGCGCGGTTGCTGCAGGTCGTGTTGAATCTGGGGCAGTTGCGCATTGAACTGGCCGGTGCTGTCGTCCAGGCAATAGCCGCCCTCGGTAATGGTCAGCGAGACGATGCGAATCGCCGGATCGCCCAGGCGGGCAACCACCGCCTCGGAACCATCCTCGTCCACCAGCAGCATGTCGCGAATGCTGCCGATCACCCGGACCTCGGTGTCGGGCCGGTCGTCGAGCTCGACCAGGGTGTAGAGGTAGTCCTGCGCGGCCAGTGCGTCGCGCATCGCGCGCTCCTCGGCGCGTGTGCCGATGCCGCAGATGCCCCATTCTAGCCCCTCGCCGGTGTTCATCAGCGCATCGGTGTAGGCCGCCTGGTGGGCGCGGTGAAAACCGCCCACGCCGATGTGGGCGATGCCGGTGGTGACCTCGGCCAGGCGGTAGTCGGGGCGCGCGATAGGGCCCGGCAGCTGTGGCAGATTCGCTTCGTTCAACTTCATCTCGGGCCTCGCTGGGCTTGAATGTGGGAAAGCCGGGGGCGGGATCGCTGCCATCGCGGGCGCAGCGATCTGTCGGCAAGTCAGGGCTCGGGTGGCTATGGGTCGGTCAGGCCGCCTGCTGTAGCGACTGGCCGACTGCAACGCCATTGCTGTCGAAGAGGTGGCAATGGTCGGCTTCCAATGTCAGCGACAGCGACTCGCCATAGCGTGGGGTGAAGTCGCCGCGGATGCGCATGGTCAGCTGCTCGCCGTTGCCGGTGACCACGTGGCAGTAGGTGTCGCTGCCCAGCCGCTCGCTGACGTCGGCCTTCACGGTCAACTGGCAATTGCCTTCGCTGCCACGGTTGAGGTGTTCCGGGCGGATGCCGAGGGTGACCGGATCGCCCGCCTTCAGCGTGGCGCCGCTCACCGGCAGGAACAGGCGGCAACCGGCGTCGAGCTCGACTTCGCAGCCGCTGGCTTCGACACGGCTTGCGCGGCCCTTGAGAAAGCCCATCTTCGGTGTGCCGAGAAAGCCCGCGACGAAGAGGTTGGCGGGATTGTGGTAGAGCTCCATGGGTGAGCCGACCTGTTCGATGCGTCCGCCGTTGAGTACGACTACCTTGTCCGCAAGGGTCATGGCTTCGACCTGATCGTGAGTCACGTAGATCATGGTCGCCTGCAGCTCCTGGTGCAGGCGCGACAGCTCCAGGCGCATCTGCACGCGCAAGGCGGCATCGAGGTTCGACAGCGGCTCGTCGAACAGGAAGACCTTGGGGTTACGCACGATAGCGCGGCCAATGGCGACACGCTGGCGCTGGCCACCGGAGAGCTGGCGTGGCTTGCGCTCGAGCAGCGGCTCCAGTTCCAGGGTGCGGGCGGCTGCCTCGATCTTGCGGGCCACTTCCTGCTTGTCAGCCCCGGCGAGATCCAGGGCGAACGACATGTTCTTGCGCACCGTCATGTGCGGATACAGCGCGTAGGTCTGGAACACCATGGCCAGGTCGCGCTTGGCCGGGCTGACATCGGTGATGTCGCGTCCATCCAGTTCGATCCGGCCGCTGCTGACCTCCTCGAGGCCGGCGATCAGGCGCAGCAGGGTGGACTTACCGCAGCCGGATGGGCCGACGAAGACCACGAATTCGCGATCGCGAATGTCGAGGTCTATACCTTTGATGATGTCGTTGCCGTCGAAGCTTTTCTTCAGGTTGTGGACTTTCAGGTCTGCCATGTTCGGAATCCTCTGTTGTTCTTTTCAGCTCAGCGGCGTTATTTCACGGCGCCGAACGACAGGCCGCGGACCAGCTGCTTCTGGCTGATCCAGCCAAATATCAGAATGGGGGCGCAGGCGAGGGTGGATACGGCCGAAAGCTTCGCCCAGAACAGCCCTTCAGGGCTGGAGTAGGACGCGATCAAGGCGGTCAGCGGGGCAGCATTGGAGGACGTCAGGTTCAGCGACCAGAAGGCCTCGTTCCAGCACAGGATCAGCGACAGCAGCATGGTCGAGGCCAGCCCGCCCTTGCTGATCGGCAGCAGCACGCGAACCATTTCCTGCATCAAGGTTGCGCCGTCCATACGCGCCGCTTCGAGGATGTCGCGCGGGATGTCCTTGAAGTAGGTGTAGATCATCCACACCAGAATCGGCAGGTTGATCAGCGTGTAGATGATGATCAGCACTGCGCGGCTGTCCAGCATGCCGAACTGCTTGGCCAGCAGGTAGATCGGCACCAGCACGCCCACCGGCGGCAGCATCTTGGTCGAGAGCATCCACAACAGCGTGCCTTTGGTGCGCTTGGTCTCGTAGAAGGCCATCGAGTAGGCCGCAGGTATCGCAATCAGCATGCCCAGGGCCGTGGCGCCGAAGGAGATGGTCACCGAGTTCCAGGCGTACTTGAAGTAGCCGCTGCGGTCCTGGATCTGCAGGTAGTTTTCCAGCGTCGGCGTGAAGATGAACTGCGGCGGCGTGGCGAAGGCGTCGATCTCGGTCTTCAGGCTGGTGAGCAGCATCCAGAAGATCGGGAAGAACAGCAGCAGCGCCACGGCCCAGGCGAACAGCCCGACCACCAGGGTGTTGAGGCGGCGACTTTGTTTGAGCGTCAGCATCGGTCTGTCCTCAATATTTCTCGGTGAGATTCTTGCCGAGCATCCGCACCAGGATTATCGCCGCGATGTTGGCGATCACCACCGCAATCAGGCCGCCGGCCGAGGCCATGCCGACATCGAACTGCAGCAGCGCCTGGTTGTAGATCAGGTAGGCGAGGTTGGTGGATGCGTAGCCGGGACCGCCGCTGGTGGTGGTGAAGATCTCGGCGAATACCGAAAGCAGGAAAATGGTCTCGATCATCACCACCACGGCAATGGGCCGGGCCAGGTGGGGCAAGGTCAGGTGCCAGAAGATCGCGATGGGGCCCGCACCATCGAGGCGAGCGGCCTCCTTCTGTTCCTGATCGAGGGACTGCATGGCCGTCATCAGGATCAGGATCGCGAAGGGCAGCCACTGCCAGGACACGATGATCACGATGGACGCCAGCGGGTGCTGTGCAAGCCAGTCCACCGGCTGCGCGCCGAAGAACTTCCACACCGCCGCGAGAATGCCCGAGACCGGATGGTAGATGAGGTTCTTCCAGACCAGCGCGCTCACGGTGGGCATGATGAAGAACGGCGAAATGAGCATGACGCGAACGATGCCACGCCCGGCGAAGTCTGCCGCCTCGAGCAATGCCGAGATCAGCACGCCAAGCACTACGCTGATCAGCAGCACGCTGCCGACCAGGATCAGGGTGTTGACCATGCCGGGCATGAAGCCGGCATCGGTCAGGAAGTAATGGAAGTTCTCCAGCCCGACGAAATCGTTCTCACCGGGATAGAGCAGGTTGTAGCGGATCACCGAAAAGTAGACGGTCATCGACAGCGGTACCAGCATCCACAGCATCAACAGTGCAACGGACGGGCTGACGAGGAACCAGCTGGGGCCGAAGCGGCATGGCTTACGCTCGCTCGGCTCGCTTGCCGTTTCGGTGACAGGTGCCTTGGGCAAGGCTGCGGATGAGGTGGCCATGGGGGTGCTCCGGCTGTAAGAAGGCCTTAAGGGCTCGGGCGAGCCCTGTCCGGTGTTCACCTTCGGTTGAAGGGGTTACCTACTTGGGATGCTCACTTGGGATAGCCGGCGCGCTTCATTTCCCGCGTCGTGGATTGCTGCACCGCGGTCAGCATCTGCTCGACCGGCATCTGTCCGGTAAGCGCCGCGGAGAACATCTTGCCAACCTGGGTACCGATGGCCTGGAACTCCGGAATGGTCACCAGCTGGATGCCGACATAAGGAACCGGCTTGGCCGATGGCGAGGCGGGATCAGCCTGCTTCAACGACTCCAGGGTGACCTTGGCGAACGGCGCTGCGGCCATGTACTCGTCGTTGTAGGTCGATTCGCGCGTACCCGGTGGCACGTTGGTGACGCCATCGGTTTCGGCAACAAGCTTGGCGTAGTCCTTGGAGGTTGCCCAGGCGGTGAACTGCCTGGCGGCGTCCTTTTGTTGCGAACTGGTCGGGATTGCCAGCGCCCAGGAGTACAGCCACGCGGAACCCTTGTCGGTGTCTTCCTGCGGGGCAAAGGTGAAGCCCACCTTGTCGGCGACCTTGCTTTGCGATGTATCGGTGACGAATGAGCCCGCGACCGTTGCATCGACCCACATGGCGCACTTGCCGCTGTTGAACAGGGCCAGGTTTTCGTTGAAGCCGTTGCTTGAGGCGCCCGGTGGGCCGTACTTGCTCAACAGATCCACATAGAAGTTGGCGGCCTTGTTCCATTCAGGGCCATCGAACTCCGGTTGCCACTTCTCATCGAACCAGCGCGCACCGAAGGAATTGGCGACCGTCGTGACCAGCGCCATGTTCTCGCCCCAACCGGCCTTGCCGCGCAGGCAGATGCCGTATTGGTCTTCGCCAGGCTTGTGCAGCTTTTCGGCGAACCCGGCCATTTGCGTCCAGGTGGGATGTTCAGGCATGTCCAGGCCCGCCTGCTCGAACAGGTCGGTGCGGTAGTAGGTCATGGAGCTTTCGGCATAGAACGGCAGGGCGAACAGCGTCCCATCTACCGACAGGCCTTCGCGTACTGAAGGAAATACGTCGTCCAGATCGTAGCCTTCTGGCAGATCCTTCATCGGCGCCAGCCAGCCCTTGTCGCCCCAGAGCGAGGCTTCATACATGCCAATGGTCAGCACGTCGAACTGGCCGCCCTGGGTGGCGATATCGGTGGTCAGGCGTTGGCGCAGCACGTTCTCTTCGAGCACCACCCAGTTGAGCTTGATATCGGGATTCTGCTGCTCGAAGGTCTTGGAGAGGCGCTGCATGCGGATCATGTCCGCGTTATTGACGGTGGCAACGGTGAGGGTTTCGGCGGCCTGGGCCAGCGCAATCGAGGCCATGCAGGCGGTACCGAGCAGCAAGTTGAATGCTTTCATTCGTGGACTCCTCTTCCAGATCAGGGCCTGGAAGCACTTATTGTTTTTGTTGTTACCCGCGTACTGCGCTACGAGCGTCTGGCAGGCATTACAACGCCGGCAGTGGCCGCGCGACAAAGCCGTGACTGCACTCGCTTCGATACTTTTTTGCACTCGCTTGACCGCGGTGGGCTGCCCGCAGCGGCACCGTCCAGACCTGTCGCAGGGGCTCAAGAGCGGGGCTTTGCCACGATCATAAAGACGCAAGCGGGGTAGCGGGCGAGGAACAGGGCGCTGGAGCCGGCCGGAAGCGTATCAGCTGGCCAGGTTCTGCTCGGTCAGACGTTGTTCGACGAGGCGTCGATAGCACGATGGGGTCATGCCCTTGAGCTGCTGGAAGCGGCGATTGAAATTGGACAGGTTGTTGAAACCCGATTCGAAACAGACATCCGTGACCGGCTTGTCCTGATCGAGCAGCAGTTCGCAGGATTTGCTGATGCGCAGGCTGTTGACGAACTCGACGTAGCAGCGCCCGGTGGCGCGCTTGAAGAAGCGCGAGAAGTAGGTGGGCTTCATGCCGAGATGGCTGGCGACTTCCTCCAGCGGCAGCTCGCGCATGTAGTGTTCGAAGATGTAGTTGACCGCCATGTTGGTCCGGTCGGCCTGCTGCTCGTCGCTCAACTGTGCCGAAGTGGCGCCGGAGAGCAGCTGGTAGTCGTCGCACCTGGCAAGCAGCTCGAGCATGATCAGGAAATAGCCGAGGCGGGTGGCGCCGCGGCTGTCGGCGATCTGCTGCATCAGCTGGCGTGCCTGGGCGATGGTCTGCGGACAGCGAAACTCGATGCCGTAGCGCGAGCGCTCGAGCATCGGCGTGAAGGTCCGCAGCTCGGAGAAGACAGCGTGGCCCGCTTCGAGCATCTCGTCCGTGAAGTTGACCAGCATGTCGCGTTTGGCCACGACCTCGCCGTCCTCGACCTGGCTGATCCAGTTGTGCGGCAGGTGCGGGCCGGTGAGGAACAGGCTGTCCGGGCCGAAATTACCTACGTAGTCGCCGACGAACACCTTGCCGGAGCTGGCGACGATCAGATGCAGCTCGTACTCCTTGTGGTTGTGCCAGCGCACCAGCGGGCAGGGGAACCCGTGCTCGCGATAGATCAGCGAGTTGCCGTGGTGGTCGTCCATCAGCTCGTAGGACGGGTCGGTAATCTTCAACGCTCTCATGCAGGGTCCGTTGTCGTGAAAGGCCACGAAGGGTTATAGCTGCTGAGGGCGCAACGGCCAAACCGGTCAGACAATTTCGTATCGGTAGGGCAGGTCCGGACCACGCCGGGAACAGGTGATGGCGGCAGCGCTGCTGGCGAAGGCGAGCATGGCCTGCAGTTGCGCAGGTCCCATCTGTGCGAGCCCGTGCGGCGAGTCAAGCTGCTGTTCGGCCAGGTAGGCGAGCAACGCGGCCTGGAAGGTGTCGCCGGCTCCCACGGTGTCACGCACCGTCACCGCATGCGCGGCCACATGCAGCTGGCCGTGCTTGCGGCTGAAGAGCTGTGCGCCGTCGGCACCGCGGGTTAGCACCACCAGTTCGGCGTGATGGTCCAGCCAGCGCTGGGCGATGCTCGCTGGCGCAACGCCCGGATAGAGCAGGGCCAGGTCCTCGTCGCTGACCTTGATCAGATGTGCGCGTTCGGCGAATGCCTCGACCCGCTCGCGCCAACGTTCGAGGCTGGGTTCGACGTTGAGGCGAATGTTCGGATCGAGTGAAATCAGGCGCTGGGCATGCTCGCGATGCAGCAAGGCCAGCAGCGTATCGGCAATCGGCGGCGTCACCAGCGAATAGGAACCGAAATGGATGCCACGAATGCCAGCAGGCAGCGGCTGCAGCTGTTCGGTATGCAACAGGCGATCGGCACAGCCTTCGCCGCGAAAGCTGTAGACCGGACTGCCATCGGCGCCGATGGCGACCATCGCCAGGGTGGTCGGCGCATCGAAGATGGCGAGATGCTCGGTGGCAACACCTTCTTCCTGCAGCAGCTCTAGCAGGCACTGACCGAAATGATCGCGGGAGAGCCCACCGAGCAGCGCGGCCTGCGCGCCCAACCGGGCCAGCCCGACAGCAACGTTGAACGGCGAGCCACCTGCAACGGCTTCCAGATGCAGACGACTGCGGCTGTCGGTCGAGGCCGCGAACACATCGAAAAGCGCTTCACCACAGACGAGGTACATGGACGATTCCTGCTGGCGGAAATCGCCCGAGCTTAAACCCGGCGCCGGCACCGGGACAGTACGCCCGCGGCTGGCGGCCGATACGATCTTGCACTCGTTTCAATACACCCAGACTTCGACGCGGCGATTCTTGATGCGGCCCGCTTCGCTGTTAGATGCCACTGGAAGTTGATCGCCCAAACCATTGATTTCCTTTACAAGGATGCCACCACGCGCCAGTTCGCGACGCACCGCCATGGCGCGCAGTTTGGACAGCAATGCAGTCCGCGCGGGATCGTTGCGGGCGTCGCCGAAGCCGACCAGCACCGCAGCGTTCATCTGCTTGTCGTGACTGTTGAGATAGTCGATCAAACGCTGCACATCGCGTTGGGCCTTGTTGTCCAGTTGCGCGCTGCCTTCGGCGAAGCGGAAGTTGACGGTCAGTCGCTGTGCCTCCTTGGCCAGCTGCTGATAGGCCTCGGGCATCGTCGTCTGTAGCGGCAGCCTGATCGGCGCGATGGCCTGGGCCACGTAACCGGATTTCTCGACGATGGCCTGTCCTTCCGGGCTGTGCACAAAGCTCAGGAACTCGCGGGTCCATGCGGACTGCTTCTGGGGATCGGCGTAGAGGAACAGCCGGCGCGACAGCGGGTAGTCTTCGGTGGCGACCAGCGCGGTGCTGGGCGGCATGGGCTGGGAATCGCCGTCGGTGATTGCCAGCGCTTTCGACTTGCCGACGGAGGCGAGACCGACGAAGCCGATGGCGCCGCTACGGCGGCTGACCGCCTGGGACAGGGCGTCGTTGGATTCATAGCGCACGGCGCTGGTGGCCAGTGCCTGCCCCTGACTGTTCAGCACCAGCTCCTTGAAGGTGTCGTAGGTACCGGACTGGTCATCACGCGCGTGCAGCTCGACGGCAACGTCCGCGCCGCCCAGCTCCCGCCAGTTGGCGATCTGCCCGGCGAACAGGTGTGCCACCTGCTCCACGCTGAGGGACTGCACCGGGTTGTCGGGATGGACGATCACCGCCAAGCCATCGATGGCGATGACCTGTTCGCTCCCGGCGCTACGCATGTCGCCCAGGGCGGCGAGGCTCTGCGCTTCGCTCTGTTTGATCGGTCGCGAAGCAGCGGCGAAATCGGCAGTACCGTCTTTCAGCCCAGCGAATCCGGTACCGGTGCCATGCGCGGCGACCAGTGCCTGCACGGTCCGACCGCGCTCGTCGAGGGCAGTGATGCGCTGCTCGTTTTCCTTGCCGGCCGGGGCGATGCGGACCGACTGCAGGCCCTTGGCCTCGAACAGGCCGGCCACCAGCATCGGTGCCAGCTTGGCACCCACGGTATTGGAGCCGTGGATGCGCAGTACGGCCGATCCGTCTGGCGGGGTGGGTGGGGCGGCGAGGCTGGCGCTGGAGGCGCCGCCCAGCGTGACCAGCAGCAGGGGCAGTGCCCGATTCCAGAACCGTCCAAACACACGTGACGTCATCTCGCGACCTCCTTGTAGAAGGCCGCGAGATTAAGACGGTTCGGTTACCAATAAATGACAGCGCGGGCGGCGCTGCCGGAATTGCGCAGCGGTCGTCAGCGTAGCTCGATCCACACCGGGCAGTGGTCGGAAGGCTTCTCCATCGCGCGGATGTCGTAGTCGACGCCGCAATCGATCACGCGCTGGTGCAGCGCTGCGGTGGTCAGGATGTAGTCGATGCGCAGGCCGCGGCGCGGGTCGTCCTCGAAACCGCGGCTGCGATAGTCGAACCAGCTGAAGCGATCGACGACTTCCGGGTTGAGGGTGCGGAAGCTGTCCTGCAGTCCCCAGCCCTTCAGGCGCTCGAGCCACTCGCGCTCCTCGGGGAGAAAGCTGCATTTGCCGGTGCGCAGCCAGCGCTTGGCGTTCACTTCGCCGATGCCGATGTCGCAGTCCTGCGGGGAGATATTGAAGTCGCCCATCAGCGCGAGCGATTCCTCAGGGCGGAACTGCTGTTCGAGCAACGCCTGCAGGTCGGCGTAGAACTTGGTCTTGGCGGGAAACTTCACCGGATGGGCGCGGCTTTCGCCCTGGGGGAAGTAGCCGTTCATCACGGTAACAGGCTCGCCATTCGCGTCGGCGAACCGGCCCCAGATAAAGCGCTTCTGCGACTCCTCGCCATCGCTGGGAAAGCCCTTGTGGATCTCCAGCGGTGCCTGGCGCGAGAGCAGGGCGACGCCGTAGTGGCCTTTCTGCCCGTGATAGTGGACGTGGTAGCCGAGTGCTTCGATCTCCGTCTGGGGAAACTGTTCGTTAGAAACCTTGGTTTCCTGAAGGCCGATGACGTCCGGCTGGTGCTTTTCAATGATCGCAGAAAGCTGGTGAGGTCTTGCGCGTAATCCATTGATATTGAAGGACACGATTTTCATGGGATTCCGTGAAGGCTGGCTGAGGCTCAAGTGGGAAGGACACCCGGCGCGGCGCTGCCGATGCCGATCTGTCGTGGGCAAAGAACGCCGATTCTAGAGCCGTGCCGCCGTGCTTACCAAGTTTCGCGCTGAAACGGACAGCAACGGCATTGTCTTTGGAGCAGCGTGAACGGCAGGTGCTCCGGCGGCGTGGCGGGGCGGGCGAAGCGCTGCTAAGTTGCAAGCATCCCTCTGGAAAAAGCCGAGAGTTGCCATGCCGATGTCTGCCGAGGTTCGCACGCTCGATGGTGGTTATGACCGCGAAACCCGTTCGCTGCTGTATCACGCATACCGTCACGAACCGACCTTTGCCTACCTGTTCGAGGCGGACCGGCCCGGCTATCAGCAGCGCGTGCGCGCGACCGTGCGGGAGCTGGTAAACCAGCATTTCTTGCAGCAGCAACCAGCACTCGGGCTGTTGCTGGACGACCGCCTGATAGCCGTCGCGCTGATCGCGCCGCCGCAACGGCGGCTGGATGTCACCGAAAGCTGGGCCTGGCGCGCGCGCATGCTGCTGACCGCCGGGTTCCGCTGCACCAGGCGCTATCTGGACTACCACGCGGCGGTACTGGCGTGTCTGCCGACCGGCGCGGTGCATCTGCTGCCGTTGCTCGGTGTGCATCCGCAGTTTCAGGGGCAGCAATATGGTGAGCAGCTGCTGCAGGCGGTGCACGAGTGGTGCGCCGAGGATGAAACCTCCCAGGGGCTGGTGATCGATACCGGCAACCCACGCTACCTGAATTTCTACCAGCGGCAGGGCTACGAGGAGATCGGCCAGATCGCCGTCGGCCCGGTGGTCGAACACATCTTCTTTCATCCGGCGCCCAGGCGGATGGAAGCGGCGCGTTAGGTGTGGCCGAATTTTATCCGGGCGGGCCAGTCTGACTGGTCTGAAGCCACGCGATGTCAGCCGATGCCCGCCCCACCGCAAGATCGCCTTACACACTGTCTAGCCCGTACGTTCGGGCCTGCTCGGAAACACGTGCTAGCATCGCTGGCCATGTGCAAATCGAACCGAATCGGCCCGCTGGTAGCCGCACTCGTGATGTTGAGCGGCATCCATGCCAGCGCCGCTGAACTCGACGTTCGCATCGAGCCCGAGAACCGGGCGCTCCGGGAAAATATCGAGAACTACATTGGCGACCTGGGCGACCGTGACGCGCGCGAGCTGCTGCGCTACAGCCGGGTCGCGCAGAGTCAGGCGGAAAAGGCGTTGCAAGCGCTGGGTTACTACCGCAGCCGCATCCGCACCGATGTGCGTGAGGGCGAGGAACCCGCGCTGGTGTTGCGTGTGCGAACCGGTGAGCCGGTGAAGCTGCGCAACATCACCGTCCGGCTGGACGGGCCTGCCGCTGAGTTCTCCGGCTTTCGCGTCGCCGAACGCACCCTGCGTCAGGGCGATGTGCTGAACCACGGACGGTACGAAGAGGTGAAGCAGCAGTTTCTCAACCAGGCCTCGCGCTTCGGCTATTTCGATGGCCGCTTCACCCAGCAGCGGCTGGCCGTCGATCCGCGGGAGAACGTCGCCGACGTCGAGCTGGTGTTCGACAGCGGGCCGCGCTACCGCCTGGGCGACGTGCGCTTCGAGGGGGATTCGCCATTCGATGACGACCTGCTCGCGCGCATGGTGCCGTTCGAGACGGATACACCGTACGACTCCGAACTGATCGCCGAACTCAGCCAGGCGCTGCAGTCGAGCGGCTATTTCGAGGGCGTGCGCGTCGATGCCAACCCGAGCGGCGCCAACCAGCAGCGCATCCCTGTTTCGGTCGCGCTCACCACGCGCAAGCCGCGCACCTTTGGCTTCGGCCTTGGTTATTCCACCGACGTCGGCCCGCGGGTCCGGCTGGACTGGACGCGCCACTGGGTCAACCCGCAAGGCCATAGCTACGGGGCCGAGGCGGAACTGTCGGCGCCGCGGCAGAACGTCGGGTTCTGGTACGACATCCCGCTGGACCCGCCACTGACCGACAAGCTGCGCTTCGTCGGCGGCTACCAGTATGAAGAGATCGCCGGCACCGACAGCCTCAGCCGCCTGCTCAAGGTCGGGCCGGAATGGCACAGCCAGCTGCCCAGCGGCTGGTTGCGCGTGCTGTCGCTGAAGTGGCAGCACGAGGAATATCGCCTCGGGGACGATTCCGGAACCAGCACCTTGCTCATGCCCGGCGTCGCCTACAGCTACCTGCGTAGCGACAACCGTATCGATCCGAGCCGCGGCTATCGCCTGCAGTTCGAAGTGGCCGCAGCGAAGGCCGGGGTGCTTTCCGACGCCGACCTGGTCCACGCCAACGTGCAGCTGCGGGGGCTGACCACCCTGGCCCAGCGGCATCGTTTTCTCGGTCGCGTGCAGCTTGGCGGCAACTGGACCGATGAATACGTCAACGTGCCGCCATCACTGCGCTATTTCGCCGGTGGTGATCAGAGCGTGCGTGGCTACGATTACCAGAGCCTGTCACCGACCAACTCCGATGGCGACAAGATCGGCGGCCGCTATCAGTTCGCGGTCAGCGCCGAGTATCAGTATTCGATCGCCGAGAAATGGCGTGTCGCGACCTTCGTCGATCAGGGCAACGCCTTCAACTCGCTGGAAATTCCCACGCTGAAAAGTGCCGTTGGCGTCGGTGTGCGCTGGGTATCGCCGGTTGGCCCGATTCGCGTCGATGTCGCTCATCCGCTGGACGGCGACGGTGGCGTCCGCCTGCATTTCTCCATGGGGCCGGAGCTGTGATGCGGCTACTGCGTGGGCTTGGCTGGACGCTGCTTGGGCTGATATTGCTCGTGCTCATCGTCACCGCCGTGCTGCTCGGCACCGCCAGCGGCAGCCGCTGGCTGCTGGGGCAGGTGCCGGGGCTGACGGTCGAAGCGTTCGAGGGCCGACTCGGCCAGCGCTGGCAGGCCGAGCGGCTGATCTGGGAGCAGGACGGCAGTCGTGTCGAAGTGCAACAGCCCCGTCTTGCCTGGTCGCCGGCGTGCCTGCTAAAGCGCACGCTGTGCATCGACGAGTTGGTCACTGGCGACATCGACCTCAGCTTCCCGCCCAGCGAGCCTGACCCGGCGGCGGACCCCTTCAGCTTGCCTGAGCTCGATCTGCCGCTGGCGCTGCAGGTCGAACGCATCGAAATCGGCCGGGTAACGCTCAATGAAAGCGAGCAGGTGCGAAGCCTGTCTCTGCAGGCTAATTGGCGTGCGGATGGCCTGGATATCCAGCGCCTCGACCTGCGCAGGGCGGATGTGGACCTGTCAGTGACTGGTCGACTGCAGCCCAGCGGTGATTGGCCGTTGACGCTGGACGGGCAGGCCGCGTTGCAGTCGCCGGACGAACAGCCGTGGGCGCTGATGATCACCGTGGATGGCGCCCTGCGCGAGCAGCTGCAGGTGCAGGTGCAAAGCCAGGGCTATCTTGACGGCACCCTCAGCGGGCAGCTGCGGGCCCTGGATGAGCAATTGCCGGCGACGCTCCGGCTGAACGCCGACGGGTTCAAGCCGCTGCCCGATCTGCCAGACACCCTGCGTCTGAACGATCTGGAGCTGACAGCGAGTGGCAACCTGCAGGACGGCTACCGGCTGCTCGGTACCACCGAACTGCCGGGCGAGGGCGGCGCAGTGCGGCTGGCGCTGGAGGGCGTCGTCAGTCCGAGCGGAGCGCAGATCGAGATGCTCGAGCTGGATGCGGGGCAGCAGCGCGATGTGCGGCTGAGTGGCGATGTCGACTGGCAGGACGGCCTGACCGCGAATGCCGATCTGCTCTGGCGCGATTTTCCCTGGCGACGGCTCTACCCGGCGATCGAAGAGCCGCCGGTGACGCTGCGCGAGCTCAAGGCGCAGATTCAGTACGACGACGGCAGCTATCTCGGCAATTTCGAATCGGCCATGACCGGCCCGGCCGGGGATTTCACACTGAACAGCCCGGTCAGCGGCAATCTCGAAGCGGTGCATCTGCCGCAACTGCAGCTGCAAGCCGGGCAGGGCAGTGCGACGGGTTCGTTGAGCTTCGGCTTCGTCGCGGGCATCGACTGGAAAGCCGACCTGACGCTGAGCGAACTCGATCCGGCGTACTGGCTGGCCGAACTGCCGGGCAATCTCGGCGGTTCGCTGAAAAGCCAGGGCGCCTTGCGTGACGAGCAGCTGCAGGCCGAGGCGAGCCTCGACCTCGCCGGGCGCCTGCGCGGGCAGAATACCCGTCTGCAGCTGCAAGCCAACGGCGAGGGCGAGCGCTGGGATCTGCCGGTCATCGACCTGCGCATGGGCGATAACCGCGTACAGGGCAATGGCATCTGGGCACAGACGCTGGATGGTCGACTGCAACTGGAACTGGGCCGCCTGGCGCAGCTGTGGCCCGGTCTCAGGGGGCGAGTGAACGGTGAGGTCACGCTGACGGGAACCGCAGCGGCGCCGAGCGCGCAGCTCGAGCTGAACGGTCGCAACCTAGCTTATGAGGACAATCGGCTGCGTCGCCTCAGCGTGCAGGGTCAGCTATCCGATGGGGAACGTGGTCGGCTGGCGCTGACCGCCGAGCGAGTCCGCGCAGGCGAGACGGACATCGGCGCACTGCGGATCAATGCCGAAGGCACGGCGGAACGGCATCAGGCCGAGCTGCAGCTGCAAGGTCCCTTGCTCGACCTGGCGCTGGGTTTCGATGGTGGATTGCGCGGTGATGATTGGCTTGGCCGGCTGACGCGCGGCGAGCTCAGCGCGCAACAGCAAGACTGGGCCCTGCAACGGCCGGCCACACTGCAGCGTTTCGCCGATGGCCGACTGGAGTTCGGTGCGCATTGCTGGCGTTCCGGGCCCGCCAGCCTCTGCGCGGAGAATCAGCGTCTGCTGCCGGAACCGCAGATTCGCTATCGCCTTCGCGATTTCTCACTGCAGACCCTGGCCGACTACTTGCCCGAAGATTTCCGCTGGCAGGGCGAACTGAATGCCGATATCGAACTGGATCTTCCCGCTGGCGGGCCCAATGGCCGGGTTCGGGTCGACGCCGGCCCCGGCGTGCTGCGCATTCGCGATGTGGACGAGTGGCACGACTTCCCCTATCAGACCCTGGTGCTGAACAGCCGACTGCTGCCGGAGCGGATCGACAGCCAGCTGCGCTTTCTGGGCGGCGAGCTGGGCGAGCTTGACGTGCAGCTGAAGATCGATCCGCGGTCCGCGGCCAAGCCGATCGATGGCGAGTTTCGCCTGAGTGGTCTCGATCTGTCGGTGGCGCGCCCATTCGTGCCGATGGTCGAGCGTTTGCGCGGCGAACTGAACGGCAGTGGCCGGCTGGCCGGCACCCTACAGCAGCCGTCACTCAACGGCCAGCTGCTGTTGAGTGAGGGTGAAATCGCCGGCAGCGAGTTGCCGACGACGTTCGAAGACCTGCGGGTGCGCATGCTGATCGAGGGTGAGCGGCTGGACATCGACGGCAACTGGCGTGCCGGCGAGCAGGGACGCGGCAGTCTGGCCGGCTCGCTGGACTGGCGGAACGAACTGGATCTGGATCTGGCGATCAAGGGCAGTCGCCTGCCGGTGGTGGTCGAGCCTTACGCCGACCTGGAAGTGGAGCCCGACCTGCGCATCGTGCTTAGCGGGCAGGACCTGGCGGTCAGCGGTCGGGTCGAAGTGCCGCGAGGAGCGATCACGGTTCGCGAGCTACCGCCGGCGACGGTCAAGGTCTCCGAGGACACGGTGATCATCGGTCGCGAAGCCGAGGAGCCGGCGACCTCGCTGGCAGTGAAGATGGACATTGATGTTGAGGTGGGCCAGGACCGCCTGCGCTTCTCCGGCTTCGGCCTGACCGCCGATCTCGCCGGCTATCTGCACATTGGCGACAACCTGGATGCACGTGGCGAGCTGCAGCTGAAGAACGGCCGATACCGAGCCTACGGCCAGCGACTGACCATCCGCCGCGCCGAGTTGCTGTTCACTGGCGTGATCAGCCAGCCGTTCCTCAACATCGAGGCGATTCGCCGTATCGATGCGGAGAATGTGATCGCCGGCCTGCGCATCACCGGCAGCGCCGAGCAGCCACGCATCGACGTGTTTTCCGAGCCTGCCATGAGTCAGGAGCAGGCACTGGCGTATCTGGTACTGGGGCGACCGCTGGGCGCCGATACCGGGGACAGCAACCTGCTGGCACAGGCGGCGCTGGGCCTTGGCCTGGCGGGTAGCTCATCCATCACCGGCGGCCTGGCGCAGCGCCTGGGCATCCAGGACTTCCAGCTGGACACCGAAGGCACCGGCGTTGGCACCAGCGTGGTCGCTACCGGGCGGCTGACGGAACGGCTGGCATTGCGATATGGCGTCGGCGTGTTCGAGCCGTCGAATACCATTGCGCTGCGCTATCAGCTGACGCGGCGGATCTTCCTCGAAGCCGCCAGCGGATTGGCCAGCTCGTTGGACCTGTTCTATCGCCGCGACTTCTGATCGATTGCGCGGCGCCGGAACACCGCCGGTGCGCCATGATCGAGGAGGCGCAGAGGCATGATGAAGCATTCGCGCTCTCATCGGTCGGGCGCACCAAACTGCATCAATCCGCACTGGCGGGCGCACCAGACTGGGCTACGCTGATTTCGCTTTCCATGCCATTCCTGGCTCGACTGAGTCGAGCTGCGGGGTCTGACCGTTCGGTCTGGTTTTCGCGTCGATTCGATCATCGAATCTGGCGCGATTGCCCCGAGCCCAATGGGCGAATGCAGTGGTAGCATCCACGCTTCCGAACGTCGCGGTCATAACCGCGCAACGCTCTAGCACGAGTCTTGCAAAGCGCTCGCGGACCTCAGCGCAGCGCAAGCTCCAGAGGCGTATCGGAATCGCCGTTACCTGGTCGCTGAAAAACCACCGCCACAAGCGTCATGTTTTTCAACGGCTCCACGGTAGCGCGACCCTAACGCGAGGGAACTCGCCTATAAGAAATAAGGTGCTCGAATGGAATTTCTGAATAACCTCGTCAATAGCGTCAACGGCCTCGTCTGGGGCCCACCCATGCTGGTGCTGATCCTTGGTACCGGTCTGTTCCTGATGATCTTCCTCAAGTTCATGCCGCTGACCCGCATCCCGACCGGCTTTGCGCTGATGTGGCGCGGACGCACCAAGGGTGACGAAGCCACTGGCGAAATCAGCCCTTTCCAGGCGCTGATGACCTCGCTGGCGGCGACCGTGGGTACCGGCAACATCGCAGGCGTGGCCACGGCCATCTTCCTCGGCGGGCCGGGTGCGCTCTTCTGGATGTGGTGCACCGCGCTGGTGGGTATGGCCACCAAGTACTGCGAAGTCGTACTGGCGGTCCACTACCGTGAGAAGGACGACCGCGGCGAGCACGTTGGCGGCCCGATGTACGCGATCAAGAACGGTCTGGGCAAGAAGTGGATCTGGCTGGGTACCGCCTTCGCCATTTTCGGTGGCCTGGCCGGCTTCGGCATCGGCAACATGGTGCAGGTCAATAGCATGGCCCACGCGCTGGAAACCACCTTCTCGGTGCCGCTGTGGGCGACCGGCCTGATCACAATGGTGATCGTCGGCCTGGTGATTCTCGGCGGTATTCGCCGCATCGGTGTGGTCGCCGCGTCGCTCGTACCGTTCATGTGCCTGGCGTACCTGATCGCCGCTGCCGTGGTGCTGGTAGTCAATGCCTCGGCCATTCCGGCGGCATTCGACCTGATCTTCACCCACGCCTTCACGCCGATCGCCGCAACCGGTGGCTTCGCCGGCGCTGCGGTCATGGCGGCGATTCGCTTCGGTGTTGCCCGCGGCATCTTCTCCAACGAGGCGGGCCTTGGTACCGCTGGTATCGCTCAGGCGGCCGGAACCACCACAAGCTCGGTGCGCTCGGGCATGATCGGCATGCTGGGTACATTCATCGACACCATCATCGTCTGCTCGATGACCGGCCTGGCGATCATCTGCACCGGGGTCTGGACCAGCGGCGAAAGCGGTGCGGCGCTGTCCGCGGCAGCCTTCGAGTCGGCCATGCCGGGTATCGGTGGCATCATCCTGACTCTCGCGCTGGTGGTCTTCGCCTTTACCACAATCCTTGGCTGGAGCTATTTCGGCGAGAAGTGCTGGGAGTTCCTGGTCGGCACGCGAGCCATCTGGCCGTTCCGCGTGATCTGGGTTCTGGCAGTGCCGTTCGGCGCCATTGCCCAGCTCGACTTCGCCTGGTTGTTGGCCGATACCCTCAACGGCCTGATGGCGATCCCCAACCTGGTTTCGCTGTTGCTGCTGAGTCCGGTAGTGGTCAAGCTGACCAAGGAATATTTCGCACGTAGCTGATGTCCGATAGCGACCGGTGCGGGCAGCCAGCGCTGCATCGGTCGTGCAACAGGAACAAGCCCGTGTCGACCACCCAGGTCGTGGAGCTGCGCGTTCCACGACCTTTTTTATTGCCTATTCATATCGAGGAGCGAAGCAAATGACTGAAATCACCCTGAAAGGCACACCGATCCAAGTGGCCGGTGACTTCCCCCAGGCCGGCCAGCAGGCCAAGGCGTTCCGCCTGGTGGGCGCTGACCTTTCCGATGTCGAGCTGTCGAGCCTTGCCGGCAAGCGCAAGATTCTCAACATCTTCCCGAGCATCGATACACCGACCTGCGCCACCTCGGTGCGCAAGTTCAATGCTCAGGCCAATGCCCTGGAAAACACCGTGGTGCTGTGCATCTCCGCCGACCTGCCGTTCGCGCAGAAGCGCTTCTGCGGCGCCGAGGGGCTGGAGAATGTCATCAACCTGTCCACCATGCGCGGTGCCGAGTTCCTCGAGGATTACGGCGTAGCGATTGCCAGCGGCCCGCTGGCCGGGGTCGCAGCTCGCGCGGTAGTCGTGCTCGACGAACAGAATCGCGTCCTGCACAGCGAGCTGGTCAACGAGATCGGCAGTGAACCGAACTACGAGGCAGCCATCGCCTCGCTTGGCTGATCTGCCTTGCTGGGACGAAACGGCGAGTGGCTTTCAATAGCACTCGCCGTTTCGTTTTCTGGCGACAGAAATCCATCAGTTGGTGCGAAACCGCCCGTCGTCGTCAATTAGCGTGAACCCTCCGAGACAACTACTTTCAGGCATGCCGCCCGGCTTCAGCGTCGCGGGTGTGGAGAAGTCTGCAAAAGTGGCAAATAGGCAGCTTTTCAAAAATCTTTTCGCTCAGCTGCTGTCATAGCGCTGATGCCCATTGAATGGATTCAGTTTATGCCTACCTCAGAGATCAAGAAAATCGGTGTTTCCGGAACCGGAATGATCGCCCGCGGCTTCGTGCGGTTAATCAAGAAACACTATCCGGACATGGAAATCTCGCGCGTCCTGACACGCCGACCGCTCTCAACGATGGCTGACTTCCCGTTGGCAGACGTCCTCACCAACTCGCTGGACGAGCTGATCGATCATTCCGATCTGATTGTCGAGTGCAGCGGTGACGTGTTCCATGGGACTTCAGTCATCGAGCGCGCTTTCGAAGCGGGCTTGCAGGTGGTGACGGTCAACGCCGAACTGCAGGTGACCACGGGCTCCTTCCTGGCTGGCAGGGGTTTCCTCACCGAAGCCGAAGGCGACCAGCCAGGTTCGCTTGCGGCCCTGCATGAAGACGCGCTGCAGATGGGCTTTCAGCCGCTGGTGTACGGCAACATGAAGGGCTATCTGAACCATGATCCGTCGCCGGAAGACATGGCCTACTGGGCCAATCGACAGGGGATCAGCGTCGATCAGACCACGTCCTTCACCGACGGCACCAAGGTGCAGATCGAGCAGGTGATCATCGGTAACGGCCTGGGCGCCACCATTACCCGTCAGGGCATGGAGGGGCTGGCCTCGACCAACCTGGACGACAGCGCCAGCCTGCTCGGCATGATGGCCGAGCGAGCAGGGCAGCCAATCGTCGACTACGTCATTCCTTCCGGCTACCCGGCCGGCGGCGTGTTCCTGGTGGGCAGGCACGACGAGGATCAGGCGCAGGCAATCGAGTACTTCAAGCTGGGCCGCGGGCCGTTCTACACGCTGGTGCGTCCGTTCCACCTCTGCTCGCTGGAAGTGGGCAAGACCGTGCGCCGCGTGCTGAATGGCGGTGGTGTGCTGCTCAACAACTCGACCGAACCGACCCTCGGCGTTGCGGCCATCGCCAAGCGTGCCATGAAGCCGGGTGAGTTGATCGAGCGCGGCATCGGCGGTTTCCAGTTCCGTGGCGAGGCGATCAAGCTGGCCGAGCACCCGGATCATGTGCCGATCGGTCTGCTGCGCAAGACTGCGCTCAAACGCGCCGTCGAGCCTGGCCAGATCATCACCTTTGACGACATCGACATTTTGCCGAGTCGCGCGCTGGATATCGTGCTGGAGCAGCGCAAGCCGCGCATGACCCAGGTCGAGAGCAAAGGGTCAGACTGGACCGCACCAGGCATCAGCACCATGGGAATGCTCGCCTTCGGTGGTTGAACGACGCTCAAACAAAAAGGCCGCTGTCTGATGTCAGCGGCCTTTTTGTTTCTGTTGTCGGTGATGATCGAAAGAGCGGCGATGCAGGACCGCCGCGTTGCCGTCAGGCCTTGCGCATGGACCAGTAGCGTGGCTTGAACAGGTCGCGCTCGCCGAGCAAGGTCACGCCGGCGGCGAAACCGATCAGCACCAGGCCGATATAGACGCAGAGTTCGATAAAGCCTTGTGGCTGAGGCACGAAGTGCAGCGCAGCGGCCAACACCGCTGCTGTCGCGGCCCAGCGCGCGAGCACAGCCACACCGGCGCCCTTGGGCGAGGCGCGATAGACGAACAACCCCATGAACAGCGCCTGCAGCGTGACACCGCTGGAGAAGGCCAGTGCCAGGCCTGCGGCGCCATAGTGCTTGTAAAGCGCGGCATCCAGGGCGATGGTCATGGCCGAGCTGATCAGCGTGATCACCAGAAACAGGCGAACCTGGTGCTGGGCGAGCAGGGCGCGGCCCCAGAGCAGGGCGAGCCCCATCGACGGCAGACCAAGCGCGTAGATGACCATCAGCGAGGCGGTTGCCTGGGTTTGCGTGGCGCCGAACTCGCCGCGCTCGAGCAGTACCGCGACCACCGCTTCCGGGAAGGAGCAAAGCACGACGGTGGCCGGCACCAGGAACAGCAACGTCGCCAGCAGCCCCTTGCGAATCACCGCGGCATGAGCGCTGTGATCCTGCTCGTTCCAGCTGGAGGAGAACTGCGGAAAGAGCACGGAAAGCACCGACATCGCGTACAGCGTCAGCGGGATGGTGACGATGCGGAAGGCGAACGACAGCATGGTGATGCTGCCTTCCTCAAGGAATGAGGCGAACATCCGCTCGGCCAAAATGCACGCCTGCTGAGCGCCAGCGGCCATCAGTACCGGGGCGAATGCCAGGCCGAACTGACTGCCGTGACCTTTTTCCAGCGGTTGCGCCTCTCCCCGCAGGTAATGAATACGGCGGTGCTGCACGACGATCAGGGCCAACTGCGGCAAAAGCATGCCGAGAAAGATCACCATGCCGCTGGGTTCGAACAGCAGAATCCCGATGATGGCCCCGGCATTGAGCAGCAGGGTTCGTGTCATCGGCATGACGAACACGTTGTCCATGTTGAGCAACGCGCCCTGGCAGTACAGCGCGGCCTGTACGCCGATCAGCAGCGCGCCGACGCAGAAGACCAGTTGTCCGTTGGCGACCTGTTCCGGTGTCCAGCCCGGTGCCAGGGCGTTCAGCACCCAGTAGCTGGTCAGGAGTATCAGTAGGCAGGCCGCGCCACCGAGCAGCATGATGCGCCAGTAAAGCCAGCGCGCGACCGCCTCGAACAGCGACTGCGACTGGCTGCGCAGCTTCTGCAGGTAAGGGATCATGGCGTCGCGCAAGGCGAGGCCGAGGAAGTTCTCGAAGAACAGCGGCAGGATCAGGGCGACGAAGATGAGGTCCGCTTCCCAGCTGAGGCCGAAGGAGCGGGCGATGAACAGATCGCGAAGAAACCCGAGAAGAAAACTGGCGACGGTCAACGCCAGAATGACCAGCGATACATTCATTCCTTGATCCTTGCTGGCCATCGATGATGGCCCGTTAGCGACACGACAATGTCCGATTCGACGTGCTGGCAGACCATACGGCCTGCTTACAGCTCTTCCCCTCGCAGCTCGGTGCCCGAGAAGAACGCTAAATAGACTTAAGACCCGGCACATGGTTCCGACGCGCACCGGCCTGTCTGGGGCTCTTCATACATGCCGATACGTAAAAATGCCGTAAAGGCACTTTGCGAGCGGTTCGCGACTGCTTATGGTTCACGCTCCTTTTCAAGCGAACCCCGTTCATGACCGTGGCTCATCCTTCTTCCGCGCGTTCCAGCCTTCGTTGGCTGCTCATCATCCTCGCCTTAGCTGCCATCGGGCTGCTGGTCTGGTGGCTGTGGCCTGCACCTCAGGAAACCCCTCAGCGGCCGGGCGGGCGTCCGGGCTTCGGCGCGTTTGGCGGGCCTGTGCCCGTGCGCGTGGCCAAGGTGGAGCAGGGTGAATTCGAGGTCTTCAACAAGGCGCTCGGCAGCGTGACGCCGTTGAATACCGTCAATCTGCGCAGCCGGGTCGGTGGCGAGCTGGTCGAGCTGCGTTTCGAAGAGGGGCAGCGTGTCAAGAAGGGCGATCTGCTGGCGGTGATCGACCCTCGCCCATACAAGGTCGCGCTGCAGCAGGCGGAGGGCACCTTGCAGCAGAACCGCGCGCAGCTGAAGAACGCGCAGGTGGATTTCGAGCGTTATCGCGGTCTCTACGCCGATGACAGCATCGCCAAGCAGACCCTGGATACCCAGGAAGCGCTGGTCAGCCAGTACCAGGGCACGCTGGCCGCCAATCAGGCGTCGGTCAACGAGGCGCGCCTGAATCTCGAGTTCACCCAGATTCGCTCGCCCATCGATGGTCGGGTCGGCCTGCGCCAGCTCGATGTGGGCAATCTGGTAGCTGCCAACGACACCACGCCGCTGGTGGTGATCACCCAGACCCAGCCGATGTCCATCAGCTTCACCCTGCCCGAAGGCGAGTTGCTGCCGGTGCTGACGCGCTATCGCCAGGGCGATGAGCTTGCAGTGCAGATCTGGGATCGCGGTGAAAAGACCCAGTTTGGCGAGGGCGTGCTGGAGAGCATCGATAACCAGATTGATGCGACTACCGGCACGCTGCGCCTGAAGGCGCGTTTCGACAATGAAGCGGAGCTGCTGATCCCCAACCAGTTCGTCAACGTGCGCCTGCGGGTGGAGACCCTGCGTGACGCCGTGTTGATTCCGTCTGCGGCGCTGCAGTTCGGTTCGCGCGGCACCTTCGCCTATGTCGTCGGCGACGACAACAAGGTTGAGCTGCGGACGTTGCAGGCCGGGCCTACCAACGGCGCGACCACGGTGGTGCTCGAGGGCTTGAAGGTGGGCGAGCGGGTGGTGATGGAAGGCACCGACCGACTGCGCGATGGCGCCGAAGTGGAGGTCGTCGGCAGCCAGCGCATGGCCGAACAGGCAGCGGAAAATCCGGTGCTTGGGGGCGGTGAGGCTGCGGAGCGCGAAGAGCGATGAACATCTCGCGGTTGTTCATCCTGCGACCGGTTGCGACCACGCTGAGCATGATCGCTATCCTGCTGGCAGGACTGATCGCCTACAAGCTGTTGCCAGTGGCGGCATTGCCACAGGTGGACTACCCGACGATCCGTGTGATGACGCTGTATCCCGGTGCCAGCCCCGAAGTCATGACCAGCGCCGTTACCGCACCGCTGGAGCGCCAGTTCGGGCAGATGCCGGGGCTCGAGCAGCTGTCATCCACCAGCTCCGGCGGCGCTTCGGTGATTACCCTGCGTTTCTCGCTGGACGTGGCGCTGGATGTGGCCGAGCAGGAAGTGCAGGCCGCGATCAACGCGGCGAACAACCTGCTGCCCAACGATCTTCCGGCGCCGCCGGTGTACAACAAGGTCAACCCGGCCGACACGCCGGTGCTGACCCTGGCCGTGACGTCCGAATCGCTGCCGCTGCCCAAACTGCATGATCTGGTCGATACGCGCATGGCGCAGAAACTGGCGCAGATCAACGGCGTCGGCATGGTCAGTATCGCCGGTGGCCAGCGGCCGGCGGTGCGTATCCGCACCAACCCGGAAGCACTTGCCGCGTACGGCCTTTCGCTGGCCGACGTGCGCTCGCTGATCACCAGCTCCAACGTCAACCAGCCCAAAGGCAACTTCGACGGCCCGACCCGGGTGTCGATGCTCGACGCCAACGACCAGCTGAAGACGCCTGAGGAATATGCCGAGCTGATCCTCACCTACGAGGATGGCGCCGCGCTGCGGCTTAAGGATGTCGCCGACATCATCGACGGCGCCGAGAACGAGCGCCTCGCGGCCTGGGCCAATGACAGCCAGGCGGTGCTGCTCAACGTCCAGCGCCAGCCCGGTGCCAATGTCATCGACGTGGTCGAACGCATCCAGGCGCTGCTGCCGGAAGTGACGGCCAGCATGCCGGCCGGCCTGGATGTGGTGGTGCTCACCGACCGTACCCAGACCATCCGCGCCGCCGTCACCGATGTGCAGCACGAGCTGATGCTCGCCACCTTCCTGGTGGTGATGGTCACCTTTGTTTTTCTCAAGAAGCTTTCGGCCACGGTGATCCCGTCAATTGCCGTGCCGCTGTCACTGGTCGGCACCTTCGCGGTGATGTACGTCTGCGGTTTCTCCCTGAACAACCTGACCTTGATGGCGCTGACGATAGCCACCGGCTTCGTGGTGGACGATGCAATCGTCATGCTGGAGAACATCGCGCGGCATCTGGAGGAGGGCGAGACACCGCTCAACGCCGCGCTGAAGGGCGCGAAACAGATCGGTTTCACCCTCATCTCGCTGACTTTCTCGTTGATCGCCGTGCTGATTCCGCTGCTGTTCATGCAGGACGTGGTCGGCCGGCTGTTCCGCGAGTTCGCCATCACCCTGGCGGTGGCGATTCTGATCTCGCTGGTGGTGTCGCTGACGCTGACGCCGATGATGTGCGCCAAGCTGCTCAAGCCGCAGACGGCCGTCGAGGCCAAGCCTGACTGGGTCGAGCGCCTGATCGGCGGTTACTCGCGCTGGCTGACCTGGGTATTGCGCCACCAGACGCTGACCCTTCTGGTCGCGGTTGCGACGCTTGGCCTTACCGTCGTGCTCTATCTCGCCGTGCCCAAGGGATTCTTCCCGGTGCAGGACACCGGCGTGATCCAGGGCATCAGCGAGGCGCCGCAGTCGATCTCCTTCCGCGCCATGAGCGAGCGCCAGCAGGCACTGGCGCGGGTGATTCTTGCCGATCCGGCGGTGGACAGCCTGTCGTCCTACATCGGCGTGGATGGCGACAACGTCACGCTCAACAGCGGCCGCCTGCTGATCAATCTCAAGCCCCACGGCGAGCGAGACCTGACTGCCAGCCAGATCATCGACCGGCTGCGACCGGAGCTGGCCAAGGTGCCAGGTATCGAGCTGTACCTGCAGCCGGTGCAGGATCTGTCCATCGAGGACCGGATCAGCCGCACGCAATTCCAGTTCAGCCTCGAGACGCCGGACGGCGAGCTGCTGCAGGAGTGGACGCCGCGGCTGGTCGAGGCGCTGCGCGAGCGGCCGGAGCTGACCGATGTGGCCAGCGATCTGCAAAGCAGCGGCCTGCAGATCTATCTGGACATCGACCGCGACGCCGCGGCGCGCCTGGGCATCCAGGTCGCGGATATCACCGATGCGCTGTACGACGCCTTCGGCCAACGGCAGATTTCCACCATCTTCACCCAGGCCAGTCAGTACCGCGTGGTGCTGGAGGCAGAGGCGGGCAACCGCCTCGGCCCGCAGGCGCTGGAGCAACTATTCGTGCAGAGCGAAGGCGGCACACCGGTGCGATTGTCGAGCCTGGCGACGCTGGAGCAACGCAACGCGCCCTTGCTGATCAACCATATCGGCCAGTTCCCGGCGGTGACCCTGTCGTTCAACCTGGCCAGCGGCGTGTCGCTCGGTAAGGCGGTGGAAGTGATCGAAGCGGTGGAGCAGGAGATCGGCCTGCCGGCCGGTATCCAGACGCGCTTCCAGGGTGCGGCCGAGGCTTTCCGCGCCTCGCTATCGAGCACGCTGCTGCTGATTCTCGCCGCGGTGGTGACCATGTATATCGTGCTCGGCGTGCTCTACGAGAGCTATATCCACCCGATCACCATCCTCTCCACGCTGCCCTCGGCGGCGGTCGGCGCCTTGCTAGCCTTGTTGCTGACCGGTAACGACCTCGGGCTGATCGCGATCATCGGCATCATCCTCCTGATCGGCATCGTCAAGAAGAACGCGATCATGATGATCGACTTCGCCCTGGAGGCCGAACGGCAGCAGGGCATGAGTCCGCAGGACGCGATCTATCGCGCGGCGCTGCTGCGTTTCCGGCCGATCCTGATGACCACGCTGGCGGCGCTGTTCGGTGCGATTCCACTGATGCTGGCATCCGGCTCCGGTGCCGAGCTACGCCAGCCGCTCGGCCTGGTGCTGGTCGGCGGTCTGCTGCTCAGCCAGCTGCTGACGCTGTTCACCACACCGGTGATCTACCTGTTCTTCGACCGCCTCGGCCAGCGCTTCGGGCGTCGCCGCGAGCCGCTGGTGGAGGCTGAAGCGTGAGCCGGCCTGCGATCGTGCGGGGGCGGGCATGAACCTTTCCGCGCCTTTTATCGCCCGTCCCGTGGCGACCATGTTGCTCAGTCTGGCGATCCTGTTGCTGGGTGGCGTCAGCTTCGGCCTGCTGCCGGTATCGCCGCTGCCGAACATGGATTTCCCGGTAATCACCGTGCAAGCCAGCCTGCCCGGCGCCAGCCCGGAAATCATGGCCTCCAGCGTGGCCACGCCACTGGAGCGCTCGCTGGGCAGCATCGCCGGCGTCAGCCAGATGACCAGTCGCAGCAGCCAGGGCTCGACGCGGATCATCATCCAGTTCGACCTGGACCGCGAGATCAATGGCGCCGCCCGCGACGTGCAGGCGGCCATCAACGCCGCGCGCAACCTGCTGCCCAGCGGCATGCGCAGCATGCCCACCTACCGCAAGATCAATCCGTCCCAGGCACCGATCATGGTGCTCTCGCTGACCTCGGACGTGCTGGACAAGGCCGAGCTGTACGACATCGGCTCGACCATCCTGGCGCAGAAGCTGTCGCAGGTGTCCGGCGTCGGCGAAATCCAGGTCGGCGGCAGCTCGCTGCCCGCCGTGCGCATCGAGCTGCAGCCGCAGCAGCTGGAGCAGTACGGCGTGTCGCTGGACGAAGTGCGCCAGACCATTGCCAACGGAAACGTGCGCCGACCCAAGGGCATGGTCGAGGACGCGGACCGCCACTGGCAGGTTCGCGCCAACGATCAGCTGCACGAGGCGGCCGACTACACACCGCTGATCATCCGCTACCAGGACGGTGCAGCGCTGCGCCTGGGCGATGTCGCAAAGGTGCGCGATTCGGTGGAGGACCGCTACAACAGCGGCTTCTTCAACAACGAGCAGGCCGTGCTGCTGATCGTCAATCGCCAGGCCGGCGCCAACATCATCGAAACCATCGAGGGCATCCGCCGCGAACTGCCGGCGCTGCAGGCGATCATGCCCGGCAGCGTCGATCTGAACATCGCCATGGACCGCTCGCCGGTGATCCGCGCCACGCTGCACGAAGCCGAACGCACGCTGCTGATCGCGGTGGCGCTGGTCATCGTGCTGGTGTTCCTGTTCCTCGGCAGCCTGCGTACTGCATTGATCCCGGCGCTGGCAGTTCCGGTGTCGCTGGTCGGTACCTTTGCCGTGATGTACCTGTTCGGCTTCTCGCTGAACATCCTCTCGCTGATGGCGCTGATCCTGGCCGCCGGTCTGGTGGTGGACGATGCCATCGTGGTGCTGGAGAACATCGCCCGGCATATCGACGACGGCATGCCGCCGTTGAAGGCCGCCTACGTCGGCACCCGCGAAGTCGGTTTCACGTTGCTGTCGATGAACCTCTCACTGGTGGTGGTGTTCGTCTCCATTCTCTACATGGGTGGCATCGTCGAGCGGCTGTTCCGCGAGTTTTCCATCACCCTGGCGGCGGCGATCCTGGTCTCGCTGCTGGTTTCGCTGACGCTGACACCGATGCTCTGCGCGCGCTGGCTCAAACCGCATCAGCCCGCGCAGGAAGGGCGCCTGCAGCGCTGGAGCCACCAGGCCCATCAGTGGCTGCTGCGTCACTACGACCGGTCGCTGAGCTGGGCACTGCGGCACCGTCGCATCACGCTGCTGAGCCTGCTGGCGACCATCGCGCTGAACGTGGTGCTCTACGTGCAGGTGCCAAAGACCTTCCTGCCACAGCAGGACACCGGCCAGCTGACCGGCTTTATCCGCGGTGATGACGGCCTGTCCTTCCAGGTCATGCAGCCGAAGATGGAAGTCTTCCGCAAGGCGGTGCTGGCGGATCCGGCGGTGGAGAGCGTGGCGGGCTTCATCGGCGGGCAGGGCGGCATCAACAATGCTTTCATGATCGTGCGCCTCAAACCGCTGAGCGAGCGGAAGATCTCGGCGCAGAAGGTCATCGAGCGCATCCGCAAGAACCAGCCCAAGGTGCCTGGCGGGCGCATGTTCCTCATGGCCGATCAGGACCTGCAGTTCGGCGGTGGCCGGCAGAGCAGCTCGGCCTATTCCTACACGTTGTTGGCGAGCGACCTGAACGACCTGCGCACCTGGGTGCCGCGGGTCACCCAGGCACTGTCGGCGCTGCCGGAACTTACCAGCATCGACGCCAATGACGGCGAGGGCGCCCAGCAGATCAGCCTGAAGATCGATCGCGATGCGGCCAAGCGTCTGGGCATCGACATGAGTACGGTGACCACGCTGCTCAACAACGCCTTCAGCCAGCGGCAGATTTCCACCATCTATGAATCGCTCAACCAGTACCAGGTCGTGATGGAGATCGACCCCAGCTACGCGCAGTACCCCGAGGTGCTGGAGCAGATCCACATCATCACCGAGGATGGCCGGCGCGTGCCGCTCGCCGCGTTCGCCCGCTACGAACGCAGCCTGGAGGAGGATCGGGTCAGCCATGACGGGCAGTTCGCTGCGGAGAACATCGATTTCGACCTCGCGCCTGACGTCAGCCTCGATCAGGCGACCCTGGCCATCGAGCGCGCCGTCGCCGCCATCGGCATGCCGAGTGAGGTACAGGGCCGCCTCGGCGGCACCGGCAGCGCCTTCGAGAGCACCCAGCAAGGCCAGCCACTGATGATTCTCGGCGCCTTGCTGCTGGTCTACATCGTGCTGGGCATCCTCTACGAGAGCTACATCCATCCGCTGACCATTCTCTCGACACTGCCATCGGCCGGAGTCGGCGCGCTGCTGGCGATCATCCTCACCGGCGACCAGTTCAGCCTGATCTCGCTACTCGGGCTCTTCCTGCTGATCGGCGTGGTGAAGAAGAACGCGATCCTGATGATCGACCTGGCGCTGCAGTTCGAGCGCAACGACAGGCTGTCGCCCGCCGATTCGATCCATCGCGCCTGCCTGCTGCGTTTCCGGCCGATCCTGATGACCACCATGGCGGCCATTCTCGGCGCGCTGCCGCTGCTGCTCGGCGGCGCGGAGGGCGCCGAGATGCGTCAGCCGTTGGGTCTGACCATCATCGGCGGTCTGCTGCTGAGCCAGATCCTGACCCTCTACACCACGCCGGTGGTCTATCTGTACCTGGACCGCCTGCGTCATCGTTTCAACAGCTGGCGCGGTGTTCGCACCGATGCCGCCCTGGAAAACCCGCTATGAATCCGTCGTCGCTGAGCCTCTCATCGCTGAAGCATGCCCTGCGGCCCCTCGCGGCTGCCGTGCTGGCCCTGTCGTTGGGCGCCTGTACCCTGGGCCCGGACTATCAACGTCCGGAGCTGCCCGTGGCTACCGAATTCAAACAGGCCGAAGGCTGGAAAGCCGCGGCGCCGGCCGATGTGCTGGAGCGTGGCGCGTGGTGGCGGCTTTATGGCGATGCCGAGCTGGACGCCCTGGTCGCCCGGCTGAATGTCGACAATCAGAACCTGGCCGCGGCCGAGGCCCAGTTCCGTCAGGCCCGGGCACTGGTACGCGGTGCACGCTCGCAGCTGTTCCCGATCCTTTCCGGCAGTGCCGGCGTGACCCGTTCAGCGCAGGGCAGTGGTAGCTCGGACACCAGCGGCGGCTCGTTCGGCAGTGGCGTCAGCGAAAGCTACGAAGCGGGCCTGAGTGCGTCCTGGGAGGCGGATATCTGGGGCCGACTGCGGCGTAATCTGGAAGCGAACCGCGCCAGCATGCAGGCCAGCGCCGCAGACTTGGCCGCAGTGCGGCTGAGCCTGCAGGCCGAGCTGGTGCAGACCTACCTGCAGCTGCGGGTGATCGACGAACATCAACGCCTGCTCGACCAGACCGTCGCGGCTTACGCACGCTCGCTGCGCTTGACCGAGAACCAGTATCGGGCCGGCATCGTGCCGAAATCCGACGTCGCCCAGGCGCAGACGCAACTCAAGAGCACCCAGGCCCAGGCCATTGACCTGCGCTGGCAGCGGGCGCAGATGGAACATGCGATCGCCGTGCTCATCGGCGTTGCGCCCTCGGAGCTGGATATTGCGGTGCGCGAGGACATCCCGGCGCTGCCAGGCGTGCCGCTGGCCGTGCCGTCACAGCTGCTGGAACGCCGCCCCGATATCGCCGCCGCCGAGCGCCAGGTCATGGCGGCTAACGCCAACATCGGCGTTGCCGAAGCGGCCTGGTACCCGGACCTGACGCTCTCGGCGAGCGGTGGCTACCGCAACAGCAGCTTCAGCGACCTGTTCAGTGTGCCCAACCGTTTCTGGTCGCTCGGCCCGCAACTCGCGCTGACACTGTTGGACTTCGGCAGCCGGCGCGCCGAACTGGAGCGTGCCGAAGCCAGTTATGACCAGACCGTGGCCACTTACCGGCAGACCGTGCTCGATAGCTTCCGCGAGGTGGAGGATTACCTGGTGCAGCTGCGGGTGCTGGAAGAGGAGGCGGTTGTGCAGCGCGAGGCGCTGGAGGCGGCACAGGAGTCTCTGCGTCTGATCGAGAACCAGTACCGGGCAGGCACCGTCGATTTCCTCAGCGTTGCCACGGTGCAGACCACCGCGCTGAACAACGAGCGCACCAACCTGACCCTGCTGGGCGATCGGCTGACCGCCAGTGTGCTGCTGATCGCCGCGCTCGGCGGTGGCTGGGATAGTCAGCAGCTGGATCAGCCACCGACGGCTGCGACTTTGCCGGACGCGCCCTGATTCCGGCCGCGAAGCCGGCACCCAAAAAAAAGCCCCGCCGGATCGGCGGGGCTTTTGCGTTTTATGCGGCGTCGCTTTCGGGGGTCAATTGCGCTGCTTGCGATTGACGGTCTGGGCTGCCTTGATGATGTCCGCGCCGATCACCGGCTCGAACTGCTGCCAAACCGGACGCATCGCTTCGCGCCAGCGTTCGCGCTCTTCCGGGGTCAGGCTGACGATCTCGGTCGTTCCCGCCTGGCGAATGCGTTCACGATCGGCCTGATTCAGCTCCTCGGCCTCGCGGTTCACCATGTAGCTCACCTCGTCGAGGATGGCTTCCAGCTCGAAACGGATCTTGTGCGGCATGCCCATCCAGAAACGGGTGTTGCTGACCACCATGTAATCGAGCACACCGTGGTCGCTCTCGATGATGTAGGGCTGCACGGTATGCATCTTCTTGCTGTAGATGTTCGACCAGGGATTCTCCGCGCCCTGTACGGTGCCGGTACGCAGGGCGTCGTAGACATCGGCGAAGGCGATCTTCTGGGTCGATGCGCCGACAGCACCGAACTGCGCCTCGAGCACAGCCGACGGTTGAATGCGGAAGCTCAGCCCCGAGGCATCGCTCGGCAGGCGTAGCATGCGGGTCGCCGAGAGCTGCTTCATGCCGTTGTGCCAGTAGGCCAGGCCGGTGATGTTCTGGTCTTCCATCGAGCGCAGCAGCTGCTTGCCCTTGGTGCGTTTCTGGAAACGATTTACTGCATTGATATCGTCGAACAGGAAGGGCAGGTCGAAAACCTGCAGTTGCTTGGTGTATTGCTCGAACTTCGCCAGTGACGGTGCCAGCAGCTGCACTTCGTTGTTGCGCAATGCCTCCAGCTCCGTGGCATCACCGAACAGCGTCGAATTCGGGTAGACCTCGACGCTTACCTGGCCGGGCAGGCGCTCTTCGGCCAGGCGTTTGAACATCAGCGCACCCTTGCCCTTGGGCGTGTCTTCGGCCACTACGTGAGAAAACTTGATGACGATGGGCTCCGCCTGGGCGAATGCGCTGGTGACCGCCAGCACAAGCCCGGCAAGGGTAATGATCGGCTTCATGAAAGACTCTTTATTCTGGTTGGTTGGCAGTGCATCCAGGCGGACCGACCGCGAGGACGCTTCTAGGCTTTCAGCCGCTCCTTATGCCAAAGATAGGTGACGACTGAAAGCGCTTTCCCCAACCAACCCGGCGGGAGCGGCACCGTGTCACATTTCTGCGCGACCTCCCGCGGACTGCAACTGCTCTGCCGCGGCCGTTCGCGGCGTCTGCTCGGGGACTTCCCAGCCACCGCCAAGGGCCTTGTACAGCGCCACCACCCCGCGATAGAGCTCCACTTCGGCTTGCGCCTGAGCGTCTTCGGCCGTCAGCCGCTCGCGCTCGGCATCGAGCAGCACGAGGAAATCGGCAGTGCCTTCGCGATAGCGGATCTCCGCCTGCTGCGCGGCGGCGCGGCTGGCTGTCGACTGGCGGACCAAAGAAAGCAGGCGCTGCTGGGCGTTGGCGTAGTCGCTGAAGGCGTTCTCTGACTCTTCAAGTGCCAGCAATACCTGTTGCTCATAGCTGGCCAGCGCCGCATCGGCGTCGGCTTCGGCACCACGCAGGCGGGCCCGCACGCTGCCCAGGTCGAATGCTGCCCAGCTGATGCTCGGCGCCACGCCCCAGGCCCGCGCCGCGCTGGAACCGATCTGCGAGCCGCGCCCGGCAACGAAGCCGAGAAAGCCCGACAGACTCACGCGCGGAAACAGGTCGGCCGTCGCCACGCCGACATCGGCAGTGGCCGCGGCCAGCTGACGCTCGGCTGCACGAATGTCCGGGCGCCGGCGCAGCAGCTCGCCGGGATCGCCAATCGGTAGCGACTTGGCGATTGCCGGCAGCTCGCGGGGCGAGAGGTCGACGCTGAGCTGATCGGCGCGCTGGCCGAGCAGGGTAGCGATGCGGTTGCGCGCACGCGCCTGCTGCGCCCTGAGCTGTGGCAGGCTGGCCTCGGTGGCCGCCAGACGGGCATCGGCGCGCAGCACGTCGAGCTCGCTGCCGACGCCCGCTTCGCGCAGCTGTTCGGTCAGCTCATGGGAATTGCGCTGGTTGGCCAGGTTGTCGCGGGCGATGCGCTCACGCAGCTGGGCACCGCGCAGCTGACCGTAGGCATCCACCAGCTCGGCAATCAGGCTGACCTGCAGCTGGTAGAGCTCGGCCTCGACGGCATCAGCCTGCGCCTCGCTGGATTCCAGGCGGCGCTGGATTCGGCCGAACAGGTCCAGCTCCCAGGCCATGTCCAGCCCGAGGTCGTAGCGTTCGGCATTCACACGCTGTTCGGTCACGCCGGGTTGCTGGGCCTTGCCGATATCGGCGCTGGCGCCCGCGGTGACGGTGGGCAGACGATCATTGCTGACGTCATCGCGAATAGCCCGTGCCGCCCGTAGGCGGGCATAGGCGATGCGCAGTTCGCGGTTCTCGGCCAGCGCTTCGCCGACCAGGGCGTCCAGCGTCGGGTCGTCGAACTGCTGCCACCAGGCCGCTTCGAAGCGTGAGTGGTCGTATTCGCCAGCCGAAGCGCTGTCGATACGCGCCGGTTCCTGCTGCGGTGCCCGGTAATCGGGGCCTACCGCACAGGCGCTCAGTGCCAGTGTGAGCAGGGAAAGGGCGAAGAACTTCATGCGCGGGCCTCCTTGTAAACCGCTTTGCGGGCTTCGCGTTTCTCGACGAAGGCGCGAATCACCAGATAGAACACCGGGGTCAGCAGGAGCCCGAAGAAGGTCACCCCGAGCATGCCGCTGAACACCGCGACACCCATGGCATGACGCATCTCGGCACCGGCCCCGCTGGAGAGCACCAGCGGCACCACGCCCATGATGAAGGCGAAGCTGGTCATCAGGATCGGCCGCAGACGCAGGCGGCAGGCTTCGAGGATGGCCCCCAGCCGGTCCATGCCTTCCTCCTGCTTGTCCTTGGCGAACTCGACGATGAGGATGGCGTTCTTGCACGCCAGGCCCACCAGCACGATCAGGCCGATCTGGGTGAACACGTTGTTGTCGCTACCGGCCAGGATCACCCCGGTGATGGCGGACAGCAGTGTCATCGGTACGATCAGAATCACCGCCAGCGGTAGGCTCCAGCTCTCGTACTGCGCGGCGAGCACCAGAAAGGCCAGCAACACGCAGAGCGGGAAGACGAAGATTGCGGTGTTACCAGCGAGGATCTGCTGATAGGTCAGCTCGGTCCATTCGTAGCTCATGCCATTTGGCAGTTCAGCCTTGAGCAGGCGCTCCATGGCCGCCTCGGCCTGCCCGGAGCTGTAGCCCGGTGCGGCCGCGCCATTGATCTCTGCGGTGAGGAAGCCGTTGTAGTGCATCACTCGATCCGGCCCGGCGCTGTCGGTGACGTTGACGAAGGTCGACAGTGGGACCATCTCGCCGCGGTTGTTGCGCACCTTCAGCTGACCGATCTGCTCTGGTGCGAGGCGGAACTTCTGGTCGGCCTGGACGTTGACCTGATAGGTGCGGCCGAAGCGGTTGAAGTCGTTGGCGTATAGCGAGCCGAGGTAGACCTGCATGGTGTCGAAGATCTCGTCGATCGGCACGCCGTGGGTCTTGGCTTTTTCCCGGTCGATGTCGGCATCCACCTGCGGCACGTTCACCTGATAGCTGGTGAACAGGCCGGCCAGCTCCGGATAGTCCGCGCTCTTGGCGATGACGTTCTGCACCTGGCTGTACAGCTCCTCGTAGCCGAGGTTGCCGCGGTCCTGCACCTGCACGCGGAAACCGCCGATGGTGCCCAGGCCCTGTACGGGTGGCGGCGGGAAGATGGCGATAAAGGCGTCCTGGATCTGCGCGAACTGGCCGTTAAGGTCCGCTGCGATGGCGTTCGCCGAGAGCGACGGGTCCTTGCGCTCATCGAAGGGCTTGAGCGGGGTGAATACGATGCCGCTGTTCGGGCTATTGGTGAAGCCGTTGATCGACAAGCCCGGGAAGGCCACGGTGTTCTCCACGCCCGGGTGCTTGCCGGCAATTTCCGACATGCGCTTGATCACGTCCTCGGTGCGGTCCAGGGTTGCGGCGTCCGGCAGTTGGGCGAAGGCGACCAGGTACTGCTTGTCCTGCGGTGGCACAAAACCGGTCGGCGTGCTGGCGAAGCCCATGTAGCCGAGGCCGACCAGTCCGACATAGACCACCAGCGCAATGCCGCTGCCGCGCAGGATGCGCCGCACCAGGCCGACGTAGCCGTCGCTGGCGCGGTCGAACATGCGGTTGAATGGGGCGAACAGCCAGCCGCCAAAAATTCGATCGAGCAGACGCGAGAAGCCGTCCTTTGGTGCGTCGTGCGACCTGAGGAGTGCGGCGGCCAGTGCCGGCGACAGGGTCAGCGAGTTGAACGCCGAGATCACCGTGGAAATGGCGATGGTCAGCGCGAACTGCTGGTAGAACTGCCCGGTGAGGCCGGAAATGAACGCCGTCGGGATGAACACCGCGCAAAGCACCAGCGCCGTGGCGATGATCGGCCCGGTCACTTCCTTCATGGCCTGACGGGTCGCTTCCTCCGGCGACTTGCCGAGGCCGATGTTGCGCTCGACGTTTTCCACCACGACGATGGCGTCGTCCACCACGATGCCGATGGCCAACACCAGGCCGAACAGCGACAGCGCGTTGAGCGAGAAACCGAGCAGGTGCATGACCGCGAAGGTGCCGATCAGCGACACCGGCACCGCGGCCAGTGGAATGATCGAGGCGCGCCAGGTCTGCAGGAACAGGATCACCACCAGCACCACCAGCACGATGGCCTCGAGCAGCGTATGCACCACTGCCTCGATGGAGCCGCGCACGAAGATGGTCGGGTCGTATGCGATCTCGTAGTCCACGCCTTCCGGGAAGTCGCGTTTCAGCTCGGCCATGCGTGCGCGCACCGAGTCGGAGATCTCGATGGCGTTCGAACCCGGGCGCTGGAATACCGGAATGGCGACGGCGGGCTGGTTGTTCAGCAGCGAACGCAGCGCGTACTGGCTGGAGCCCAGTTCGACACGAGCGATGTCCCGCAGGCGGGTGATCGAACCGTCTTCGCCGGCGCGGATGATGATGTTCTCGAATTCTTCCTCGGTGACCAGACGGCCCTGGGTGTTGATCGACAGCTGGAAGTCCGTCGCGCCCGGTGCCGGCGGTGCGCCCAGAGAACCTGCAGCGACCTGGCGGTTCTGCTCGCGAATGGCGTTGACCACGTCCGATGCAGTGAGGTTGCGCGAGGCGACCTTCTCCGGGTCGAGCCAGACGCGCAGGGAGTAATCGCCCATGCCGAACAGCTGCACATCACCGATGCCATCCAGCCGCGCCAGCTCGTCCTTGACGTTGAGTGCGGCGTAGTTGGACAGGTAGAGCATGTCGTAGCGCTGATCCGGCGAGGTCAGGTGCACCACCATGGTCAGGTCCGGCGAGGCCTTGTCCACGGTCACGCCGAGGCGCTGCACCTCGGTGGGCAAGGTCGGCATGGTGCGCGTGACGCGGTTCTGCACCTGCACCTGGGCGTTGTCCAGATCAGTGCCCAGGCCAAAGGTGATGGTCAGGGTCAGCTTGCCGTCGGCGGTCGCCTGGGACGACATGTAGAGCATGCCCTCGACGCCGGTGATGGCCTGCTCCAGCGGGGATGCGACGGTTTCGCCGATCACCTTGGGGTTGGCGCCAGGGAAGTTGGCACGTACCACCACGGTGGGCGGGACGACTTCGGGGTATTCGCTGATCGGCAGCTGGAACAGCGAGATGGCTCCGCCGATGAGGATCACCAGCGACAGCACGGCGGCAAAAATCGGCCGCTTGATGAAGAATTGCGAGAAATTCATGGCGCACTCCGGGGTAGGGCGCGCGTCTGGCGCCCTGGCGGATCGATCGGATTGGCGCGGCAGGCGCGCCGGAGTTCAGGTCAGTTCTGGGAGGTATTCAGCTGCTAGGACGCTGAGCCAGGCTGCGCTCGACGACCTGCGGTTTCATCGCCTCGCTGATCGCGCGGTTCTGCTGGCGCAGGGTGGCCAGTGTCTCGGCGTCGGCCATCGGCACTGATTCCGGCTGCACCGGGCTGCCCGGGCGCACCCGCTGCAGACCGTTCACCACGATGCTTTCGCCCTTGGCCAGGCCGCTGCGGACGATGCGCAGCCCTTCGAGCTTGGGACCGAGCTCGACCGGGCGGTAGGCTACAGTGCCGTCTTCGGCCAGTACCAAGACGAACTTCTTGCCCAGATCCGTACCTACGGCGACGTCCTTGATCAGCACGGCGTCGTAGGTGGCGCTGCCGACCAGCTTCAGGCGTGCATACAGGCCGGGGGTGAAGCTGCCGTCGCGGTTGTCGAACACGGCGCGACCGCGGATGGTGCCGGTGCGCGGGTCGACCTGGTTGTCGACGAAGTCCATGTGGCCCAGGTGCGGGTGACCGTCCTCGCTGGACAGGCCGAGGTAGACCGGGGTCGCCTCGCCACGGTCGCCGTTGCGCGCCAGCTCGCGGTACTTGAGGTAGGTACGCTCATCGGCCTCGAAATAGGCATAGACCTTGTCGGTGGAGACCAGCGTGGTCAGCAGCGCCTCGCCGGCGTTGACCAGGTTGCCGGCGGTGATCAGCGCCCGGCCGACGCGGCCGTCGATGGGCGCGGTCACGCGGGTGAAGGAGAGATCCAGCTGCGCGCGGTCCAGTTGCGCCTGAATCGCCGCGGTTGCCGAGCGGGCTTCGCTGGCGGCACTGACGCGGGCGTCGGCGAGCTCGTCGGAAATCGCGTTCTTCTTGCGCAGGCGTTCGCCGCGTTCGGCTTCGGCTACGGTACGTTGCTGGTTGGCGCGAGCCTGTTGCAGTTGCGCCTGCAGGCGCTTGACCTCAGCCTGGAACGGGCGCGGGTCGATCTGGAACAAGAGGTCGCCTTTCTTCACCAGCGCGCCTTCCTCGAAGGCCACCTTGTCGATGAAACCGGACACGCGCGGGCGGATCTCCACCGACTCCGGCGCTTCCAGGCGGCCAGTGAGTTCATCCCACTCGGTCACCTGTTGCTCGATGACTTCCGCGACGCTGACGGCGGGTGGCGGCATGCCCGACTGGGTGGCCTCCGGCGCCTTGCCACAAGCGGCGGTGATCAGCACCGTCAGGGCGATAAGGGGAAAACGCAAGGCGTTGAACGAACGTTCCATGCTTGACTCCGCAAGTCGGATTTGTTGATGGGAGGAGTCTGCGTGGTCAAGCCGTTCAGCAAAAATCGAACGAGGCGAAGGTGAATATCATTGGCGGTGATGGTTGCGCATTCGTTATCAGCGCAGCGCGAGGATATTGCTCACCTATGCTTGGGAGCGGTATTGGCCGCGAATGAACCCTGCCGCCGCCGAAGCCTCGGCGCGGCATTTCCCAGCGACCACGCTCGAAGCCACGAAAAACCGGTCAGCGCATCACTGGCGGGAGCAGGCCTGTCTACCCGGCACGCGCCGCGAAGCCCCGGGCGTCGGGCCTGTCAGAGACTATCCGGATCGCCGACGAACATCTGGATGCGCGAACGCAGCCAGCGCTCGGCGGGATCGTTGTCCTGGGCGCCGCGCCAGGCCATGGACAGCTCGAAATCCTGGCTGGTCTGAAACGGCAGAGGTTCGGCGCGCACGCCGCCGTTGGCCGCCAGCGCCGCGGCGGCGTAGTCCGGGACGGTGGCGATGATGTCGGTGCCGGCAAGCAGGCTGGCCAGGCCGTTGAACTGCGGCACCGCCAAAACCACCTTGCGCTTGCAGCCGTGCAGCGCCAGTTCCTCGTCGATATAGCCGTTGAGATCGCCGGCAAAGGAGACCATCGCATGCGGACGGCTGCAGTAGTCCGCCATGCTCAGCCGGCCGGGAATGCTGTCGGCACGCAGCAGCATCGGCTTGGGCCGGCGCAGTACTTTGCGCTTGGCGTTGGCCGGCAGCTCCTCGGTGTAGCAGACGCCCACCGATATCTCACCGGACGCCAGCAGGCCGGGCATCAACAGATAGTTGGCGCGGCGCACCACCAGCACCACGTCCGGCGCTTCGGCGCGCAGGCGGCGCAGCAGCGGCGGTAGCAGGGCGAACTCGACTTCATCGGTCAGGCCGATGCGAAACACCTGGGTGCTGGTCGCCGGGTCGAAGGTCGAGGCGCGGCTAACGGCGGTGGAGATCGAGTCCAGCGCCGGTGAAAGCAGCTGGGCGATCTCCAGCGCGCGAGCGGTCGGCTCCATGCTGCGGCCGGTACGGACGAAGAGCGGATCGTCGAACAGCGTGCGCAGTCGTGCCAGGGCGGCACTGATCGCCGGCTGGCCGAGAAACAGCTTTTCCGCTGCGCGGGTCACGCTGCGCTCGTGCATCAGCGTTTCGAAGACGATCAGCAGATTGAGGTCAACACGGCGAAGGTCGTTGCGATTCATACCTGGTTCACGTCGAGCCTGCAGCCGGACCAGGAGGCGTCCGGCTCTGGAGGGTGGTCTGCATTCTAGACAGCTTCGGCTGCCAACGGCATGCCCGATCCCGCTTTCGAAATGCACAAAGCTGCAATGCGCCGGCAAGCATACATACGTAGTTCCATCATTACTGCGCATGGGAACTATCGATGGGAATCCACGCCGTTCACTGGAGTTGTGACGATACTGACGATAGAGTCCGTTCGCACAGTAGTAAGTGAGGGGTCGAAATGTCCCGCATCATCCGTTTTCATCAGTTCGGCCCGGCCGACGTGTTGCGCCACGAGGAACGCGCAATGCCGGTTGCCGGCCCAGGCGAGGTGCTGATTGGCGTGCGCGCCATCGGCGTCAGCTGGAATGACGTGCTCTGGCGCCAGGACCTCGCGCCACGACACGCGCGTCTGCCTGCCGGGCTCGGCAGCGAGGTGGCGGGCGAGGTGCTGGCGGTGGGTGAGGGCGTTCAGGGCTTCAGTGTCGGCGATCATGTTGCCGGCTTCCCGGCCCACGATCTCAATCAGTATCCGCTCTACGCCGAGCATGCGCTGTTGCCGCAGCAGGCGCTGGTGCGTTATCCGGACATGCTCAGCGCCAGTGAGGCGGCGATCCACTACACGCCGATGCTGGTCAGCTATTTCGCGCTGGTCGAACTGGCCCAGCTGGAACCCGGCCAATACGTGCTGATCAACCAGGCGGCTCACTGCACCGGGCCGGCAGCCGTACAGCTGGCCAAGGCGTTGGGCGGCCGGGTGATCGCCACCTGCGACACCAGCGAGGACCGTGACTACCTGCGCGAGCTGGGCGCGGAGACGGTGATCGTCACCGAAGAGGAAGACCTGGTCGGCCGCCTGCAGAAGGTGACCGAAGGCCGCGGCGTCGACGTGGTGCTGGATGCCTGTGGCGGTTCGCAGATGAAACTGCTCGGCGACGTCATGGCGCCGCTGGGCAAGCTGATCCTCTATGGCATGAACGGCGGCAACGAAACGGCCCTGCCGGTGTGTGCGGCCTTCAAGAAGAACTTCAAGTTCTTCCTGCACTGCCTGTGCGACTTCACCGGGCAGCCGGAGCTGGGCATCGAGCAGAACCGTGAAGCCGTGGAGCGTGCGCTGCAGCATATCAACCAGCTCACCGTGGACCGGCTGATCTGGCCGCAGCTCGACCGCCAGTTCCCGTTCGAGCAGGCAGTCGAAGCCCACCAGTATGTCGAAAGCGGCGTACCCCGCGGCCGCGTCGTGCTGACGCTGACCTGACCCTTCGAGGGCCTGTACAGGGCCCTCTCATCGCCCCGTAGAAACTTTTCTCGCGCCGTTCAAGTCCTCCGAAGACAGGCTCATAACCTTGACGGAGGATTTTCCATGGGTGAAGACAATCAGACCCTACCGCCGCAGGAGCAGCCCGAGCCCGGCAAGGAAGGGCTGATGAACCCGCGCCCGGAATACCGCGGCGAAGACTACAAGGCGGCGGGCAAGCTCGAAGGCAAGGTAGCGATCATCACCGGTGGTGACAGCGGCATCGGCCGCTCGGTGGCCGTGCTATACGCCCGTGAGGGCGCCGACGTGGCGATTCTCTACCTCGACCAGCATCAGGACGCTGAGGAAACCCGCACCGTGGTCGAACAGTACGGCCGTCGCTGCCTGACCTTCGCCGGTGACGTGGCCGATCGCGACGTCTGCCGCAAGGTCATCGACGAATCCCTCGCTGCGTTCGGCAAGCTCGACATCCTGGTCAACAACGCCGCCGAGCAGCACCCGCAGGAAAAGCTCGAAGACATCAGCGAAGAGCAGTGGGAGAAGACCTTCCGCACCAACATCTTCGGCATGTTTCAGATGACCAAGGCGGCGCTACCGCATCTCGGCAAGGGCGCTTCGATCATCAACACCACCTCGGTTACCGCCTACAAGGGCAGCCCGCAGTTGCTGGACTATTCGGCCACCAAGGGCGCAATCACGGCCTTCACCCGTTCGCTGTCGATGAACCTCGCCGAGCGTGGCATCCGCGTCAACGGCGTCGCGCCGGGACCGATCTGGACGCCGTTGATTCCGTCGACCTTCGATGCCGACGAGGTCGCCGAATTCGGCTCCAACACGCCGATGAAGCGCCCCGGCCAGCCCGATGAAGTGGCGCCGGCGTATGTCTACCTGGCCAGCAGCGATGCAGCCTACGTGAGCGGCCAGGTTATCCACGTCAACGGCGGCACCGTGGTCAACGGCTGACCCATTGCCGGGCCAACGAATGGCCCGGCCACATCAACGCTTGGAGAACGACCATGCCACGCACGATCTGGAAAGGCGCAGTCAGTTTCGGACTGGTACACATCCCGGTGGCGCTGGTACCGGCCACCACCCGCCAGGGCATCGATTTCGACTGGCTGGACAAACGCAGCATGGACCGGGTCGGCTACAAGCGCATAAACAAGACCACCGGCGAAGACATCGACAGCGAGAACATCGTCAAGGGCGTCGAGTACGAGAAGGGTCACTACGTGGTGATCAGCGATGACGAGATCAAAGGCGCGCACCCCAAGGCGACCCAGACCGTGGATATCGTTGCCTTCGTCGACGCCAAGGACATCTCCTTTCTCTACATCGACACGCCGTACTACCTGACGCCGGACCGCCGCGGCGAAAAGGTTTATGCCTTGCTGCGCGAGACGCTGATCCAGACCGGCAAGGTCGGCATCGCCAACGTGGTGCTACGCAACAAGCAGCACCTGGCGGTGGTAATGCCGCTGGGCAAGGCGCTGGTGATGAACACCCTGCGCTGGGCCGACGAGGTGCGCGGGGTCGAATACCTGGAACTGAAGGACGAAGCGCTCGATCCGGACCTGGCCGAGCGTGAGCTGGACATGGCCAAGCGCCTGGTCGAGGACATGACCGAGAAGTGGAAGCCGGAACAGTACAAGGACACCTTCCAGGACCAGATCATGGAGCTGGTGGAGAAGAAGGCCCGCGAAGGCAAGCTGGAAGCGGTCGGCGGGCCGGAGGAAGCGGTGGATCGTCGTTCGGCGGATGTCATCGATCTTACCGAACTGCTCAAGCGCAGCCTCGCTGCCAAGCCGGGCAAGGCCAGCAAAGAGAACGACCTCGAGGAGGAGGAAAAGGCGCCGGCCAAGCCCAAGACTGCGAGCAAGGCCAAAACGAGCAAATCTTCCTCGGCGGCTTCGCGCACGCGCAAGGCGCCAGCGGCGGGCAGCAAATCCAGCAAAAGGGCGAGCTGATCGGGGTAGCCCATGCCAGAGCAGCGCATGAGCGCCGGCCGCCCGCTGGTGGGTGGCGTCGGCATCAGTAATCCACAGCGAGTGATCGACAAGGTCAGCGGCGCGACCAAGCTTGCGCTGGCCGAGTACTACCAGGCGGTCGCCGACCGATTGGTGCCGCAACTGGCTGGCAGGCCACTGTCCATCGTTCGTGCACCTGAAGGCCTCGACGGCGAAAGCTTTTTCCAACGCCATTGCGGTCGGTTGAAGATGCCGCACATGCGCGCACTGCCGAAAAACCTCGATCCCGAGCATGCGCGGCTGATCCAGGCGGACAACATCACCGCGGTCATCGAGGCCGTGCAGATGGGTACCGTCGAGTTCCACACCTGGAACGCGCGCAGTGATCGCGTCGAGCGGCCCGATCGAGTCATTTTCGATCTCGACCCCGATCCCGCGCTGCCCTGGTCGAGCATGGTGGAGGCGACCGAGCTGACGCTGCAGCTGCTGGACGACCTGGGACTGCAGGCCTTCCTCAAGACCAGCGGTGGCCGCGGTATGCATGTCGTGGTGCCGCTCGACCGTCGGCACGACTGGGACCTGGCCCGGCAGTTTGCTCGCTCGGTCACTGAGCGGCTGGCGCGCGAGGCGCCGGAGCTGATCGTCGACAAAATGGGGCCGCAGAATCGGGTCGGGCGAATTTTCGTGGACTACCTGCGCAACCAGCGCGGGGCGAGCACCGTTGCCGCTTATTCGGTCAGGGCGCGTCCGGGGCTGGCGGTATCCGTGCCTGTCGAGCGTGAGGAGCTGGCGCAGCTGGAGAGAGCCGATCGCTGGAACATCGGCAACCTGGATGAGCGTTTGCGGGCATTACGCAGCGACCCGTGGGCCCGCTACGGCGCCGTTCGCCAGGGGCTGACGCAGGCACTGCTCAAGCGCCTGGAGAAGGGTTGAGGCAACGGCGTGGCGGCGAGCGATCAGGTCGTCTGGGGGTCGTCGGTATCCGCCACGGTCTGGTTTCCATATGGCGCGCCGGGCTTGTGTTCGTCCAGCTCCTCGGCACAAGGCACCTGCGGCACATCGCCCGGCTTGTCATGCACGATCGGGTCGGGTTGCGGCACATCGGGTCGCACGTGAGTCATCGTCGTTCTCCTGGTGTTCGCCAGCTTAGCGTTGGCGGCCGTTCTGCATTGATCGGCCGACGTAGGCGAGGTTCCGGCCAATCGTCGCTGCTCGCGGCGCTGGCGACCGTCGGCGTGGTCGGGTTCGGCACCCACTCACGGGGGACTTGAAACCGGCAACTGCCGTATGGCACTCCACCAGGCTCGACCGGTCGCCGGACGGGCTGGCTAACGGCCGCCCGGGGCTGAACTTTCCAGGGTCCCTTGGCTCGGAAGAAAGAGCCGACGAAAACCGTACCGGTCGCCTCCCGAACCGCACGATGACGCGTCCAGAGGCGGCTCGGGCAACCCGAACCCATGCGCCCCAGGAGCCCGTTCGATGAGCGATGCACAGCCTAACGCGACGATTCACCCTCGACTCGAAGAAGCCTTGCAGATGCCGCGCATCGCCATCGAATCCACCTTGCCGGTGCTGGATGAGGGGCGCTTTGCCGCCAAGGCGGTCATCGGCCAGCCAGTGGTCGTGACCAGCAAGATTTTCGCCGACGGCCACGACCAGCTCGCCGCCGCCGTGTGCTGGCGTGAGAAAGGCGAAACCAGCTGGCGGCGGGCACGGCTGAAGTTGCTCGGCAACGACGCCTGGCAAGGCCAGTTCACGCCCACCCAGGTCGCCGAGCACGAGTTCGTCATCGAGGCCTGGTGGGATGTGTTCGAGAGCTATCGCTACGAGCTGTCGAAGAAGCACACGGCCGGCGTTCCGGTGCATCTGGAGCTGGAAGAAGGGCGTCTGCTGCTGGAGAAGGCCACCGCCCGCGCCCAGGGCGAGAACCGCGCGGTGCTTGACGATCTGATGCACCGCCTCGGCATGGCGCATACCGATGACGAGCGCGTGTCACTGCTGCTCGCACCGGAGACGGCCGTGGCGATGGCTGCCGCAGACCCACGCGAGCACTGCAGCCGCAGCCGTGTGTATCCGCTGGACGTGGAACGCCCGTTGGCGCAGTTCGCCAGCTGGTACGAACTGTTCCCGCGCTCCGAGACCGGCGATCCCAATCGCCACGGCACCTTCCGTGATGTGCATAAGCGTCTGCCGGCGATTCGCGACATGGGCTTCGACGTGCTGTATTTCCCGCCGATCCACCCGATCGGTCGGCAGCACCGCAAGGGTCCGAACAACAGCCTGCACGCCGGGCCGAACGATCCGGGCAGTCCCTATGCCATCGGCAGCGAAGAGGGCGGCCACGACGCCATCCATCCCGAGCTGGGCACGCTGGATGATTTCCGCGAGCTGGTCGCAGCGGCTCGCGAGCATGGCCTTGAGATCGCCCTGGATTTCGCCATCCAGTGCTCGCAGGACCACCCCTGGCTGAAAGAGCATCCGGGCTGGTTCTCCTGGCGCCCGGACGGCACGATCAAATACGCCGAGAACCCGCCGAAGAAGTATCAGGACATCGTCAACGTCGACTTCTATGCCGAAGATGCCATGCCCGACCTCTGGCTGGCGCTGCGTGACGTGGTCTGGCACTGGGTGGAGCAGGGCGTGAAGATATTCCGGGTCGACAACCCGCACACCAAGCCGCTGCCGTTCTGGGAGTGGCTGATTGCCGATATCCGCGAGCGCGACCGCGACGTGATGTTCCTCTCCGAAGCGTTCACACGCCCCGGCATGATGGCGCGTCTGGGCAAGATCGGTTACAGCCAGAGCTACACCTACTTCACCTGGCGCAACACCAAGGCGGAACTGAGCGAGTACCTCACCGAACTGAACGAGCCCCCGCTGCGCGACTGCTACCGGCCCAACTTCTTCGTCAACACGCCGGACATCAATCCGTTCTTCCTGCAGGACTCCGGCCGCGCCGGGTTCCTGATCCGCGCCGCGCTGGCGACCATGGGGTCCGGGCTGTGGGGCATGTACTCGGGCTTCGAGCTATGCGAGTCGGCGGCGATTCCGGGCAAGGAAGAGTATCTGGACTCGGAGAAGTACCAGATTCGCGTCCGCGACTACCACGCACCGGGCAACATCATCGCCGAGATCGCCCAGCTCAACCGCATCCGACGGCAGAACCCGGCACTGCAGACGCACTTGGGTTTCAAGGCCTACATGGCCTGGAACGACAACATCCTCTACTTCGGCAAGCGCACACCAGACCTGTCGAACTTCATTCTGGTGGCCATCAGTCTCGATCCGCACAACGCTCAGGAAGCGAATTTCGAGTTGCCGCTGTGGGAGCTCGGCCTGCCGGATGACGCCCATACCCAGGGCGAGGACCTGATGAATGGCCATCGCTGGACCTGGTACGGCAAGACCCAGTGGATGCGCATCGAACCCTGGCATCTGCCGTTCGGCATCTGGCGCCTGACCGCACAGGAGCCGGACCCGGACCTCAAGTAATTTCTCGGGCGCAGCTGTTAATTCATTTGAATCATACGTTTATGACGCTTTGTTGATGTGAATTCAGCTGTTGCTCTGCCGTTGCCTAATGCGCCGATCCGGACTGGGCCTTCACACCGCGACAGGAATGAAGAACATGGCAAAACCGCGCAAACCCGCCGCTTTCATCAAGGACCCGCTCTGGTACAAGGACGCGGTGGTGTATCAGGTGCACCTGAAGTCCTTCTACGACTCGAACAACGACGGCGTCGGTGACTTCCCCGGCCTGATCGAGAAGCTGGATTACATCGCCGATCTTGGGGTGAACACCATCTGGCTGCTGCCGTTCTATCCGTCGCCGCGGCGTGACGATGGTTACGACATCGCTGATTACCGCGGCGTGCATCCGGAATACGGCAGCATGGCCGACGCCCGGCGCTTCATCGCCGAGGCGCACAAGCGCGGGTTGCGGGTGATCACCGAACTGGTCATCAACCACACGTCCGACCAGCACCCCTGGTTCCAGCGCGCGCGCAAGGCGAAGAAGGGCTCGGCAGCGCGGGATTTCTACGTCTGGTCGGATACCGACAAGAAGTACGACGGCACACGGATCATCTTTCTCGACACCGAGAAATCCAACTGGACGTGGGACCCAGTGGCCAAGCAGTACTTCTGGCACCGCTTCTATTCGCACCAGCCGGACCTCAACTTCGACAACCCGCAGGTGATGAAGGCCGTGCTGGCGGTGATGCGCTACTGGCTGGACATGGGCATCGACGGTCTGCGCCTGGACGCGATTCCCTACCTGGTCGAGCGCGACGGCACCAACAACGAGAACCTGCCGGAAACTCACGCGGTGCTCAAGGCGATCCGCGCCGAGATCGACGCCAACTATCCCGACCGCATGCTGCTGGCCGAAGCCAACCAGTGGCCGGAAGACACCCAGCTGTATTTCGGCGGCGAAGACGGCGGCCCGGGTGACGAATGCCACATGGCCTTCCACTTCCCGCTGATGCCACGCATGTACATGGCTATCGCCCAGGAGGACCGCTTCCCGATCACCGACATCCTGCGCCAGACCCCGGACATCCCGGAGAACTGCCAGTGGGCGATCTTCCTGCGCAACCACGATGAGCTGACACTGGAGATGGTGACCGACAAGGAGCGCGACTACCTCTGGAACTACTACGCCTCGGACAAGCGCGCACGGATCAACCTGGGCATACGCCGGCGCCTGGCGCCGCTGCTGGAGCGTGACCGCCGGCGGATCGAGTTGCTCAACAGCCTGCTGCTCTCCATGCCCGGCACGCCGGTGATCTACTACGGCGACGAGATCGGCATGGGCGACAATATCTTCCTCGGCGACCGCGACGGCGTACGCACGCCGATGCAGTGGTCGGTGGACCGCAACGGCGGCTTCTCCCGCGCCGACCCACCGAACCTGGTGCTGCCACCGGTGATGGACCCGCTCTACGGCTACTACACGATCAACGTCGAGGCCCAGCAGCGCGATCCGCATTCGCTGCTCAACTGGACGCGGCGGATGCTGACCATCCGCAAGCAGTTCAAGGCCTTCGGTCGTGGCACCCTGAAGATGCTCGCGCCGAGCAACCGCCGCATCCTCGCCTACATGCGCGAATTCACCGGAGCGAACGGCGAAACCGAGATCATCTTCTGCGTCGCCAACGTCTCGCGCTCGGCCCAGGCCGCAGAACTGGAAATGTCGCAGTACGCCGGCATGGTGCCGGTGGAGATGGTCGGCGGCAGTGCCTTCCCGCCCATCGGTCAGCTGCCGTATCTGCTGACCTTGCCGCCCTATGGCTTCTACTGGTTCCAGCTCGCGCTGACCAACCAGATGCCGAGCTGGCACCAGGAGCCGGTGGACACCATGCCGGACTTCCAGACGCTGGTACTCAAGCGCCTGGATACCCTGACCGCCGCCAACCGGCGCATTCTGGAAACCGAAGCGCTACCGGCCTATCTGCCGAAACGGCGCTGGTTTGCCGCCAAGGACGTGGCAATCGAGTCGGTCCGCATCAGCTACTGCGTGCCATTCGGCGACCCGAATCGCCCGGTTCTGCTCAGCGAGCTTTGCGTGGAATCCGCCGGGCGCAGCGATCTGTACCAGCTGCCGCTGGGTTTTCTGGCCGAGACCGAATTCGAGGTCGCATTGCCGCAGCAACTGGCCCTGGCGCGGGTACGCCGCGGGCCGCAGGTCGGCCTGATGACCGATGCCTTCGCCCTCGAGCAGTTCAGCGCCGCGGTGATTCAAGGTCTGCGCGACGAGCTGGTGCTGCCTTGCAACGACGGTGAGATCCGCTTCGTGCCGATGCCGCAACTGGCCGACCTGCAATTGCCGGGGCATCCCGAGGTGCGCTTCATCTCTGCGGAGCAGTCGAACAGCTCGGCGATCATCGACAACAAGGTGATGATCAAATTGCTCCGTCGCGTGGCACCGGGCGTCCACCCTGAACTGGAAATGGGCGGTTTCCTCACTGAACGCGGTTTCGCCCATATCTCCGGCATGCTCGGTCAGGTCAGCCGCATCAACAAGCAGGGCGAGCCGGTTGCCCTGATGGTGATCCAGCACTTCCTCGACAGCCAGGGCGATGCCTGGGTGTGGACGCTGAACAACCTCGACCGCGCGGTGCGTGACGAAATCGCGGGCGGCGTGTCAATGCACGAGAACCAGTTCAGCGCCCTCGACGAACTACAGGCCTTCAACCGCCTGCTCGGCCAGCGGCTCGGCGAGATGCACATGGCGCTTGCCACGCAGACCGAAGATCCGGCCTTCGCCTACGAAAGCACCAGCAAGGCCGACGCCAAGCAGTGGGAGCAGAGCGTCAGCGCGCAGCTGGAACAGGCCCTGCAGCGCCTCGAGGAACATCGCTCGAGCTTCGATCGCAAGGAGGCTACCGCGCTCGGCCAACTGCTGGCGCGGCGCGACAAGCTGCTCGAACAAGTGCAACGTCTGGCTGCTAGAACCGTTGGTGGCGTGCGGACCCGTGTCCACGGCGACCTGCACCTCGGCCAGGTGCTGGTGGTGCAGGGTGATGCCTACTTCATCGACTTCGAAGGGGAGCCGGCCCGCTCGCTGGATGAGCGGCGCGCCAAACATAGTCCGTTCAAGGATGTCTCAGGCCTGCTGCGTTCGTTCGAGTACGCCGCGGCCATGACCATCCGCGGTGCGCAGATCAGCGACAGCACACCCGAGGCCGATCAGGCGCGGCAGCGTATCGCGGCGAGTTACCAGAGCAGTGCGCAGGCGGCCTTCCTCGAAGCCTACCGCGAGGCCACCGCCGAGTTGCCGCACGACTGGCGCGACGCGGATGGCGCGAATGCTGCACTGCTGCTGTTCAGCCTGGAAAAATGCGCTTACGAGATCGTTTACGAAGCGGAGAACCGACCAACCTGGTTGCCCGTCCCGCTACAGGGATTGCTGGCCCTGGCACAACAGCTTTTCGATGGAGGCTCCAATGACTGATCGTCCGGTTCTGACCATGCCAGGGGAAACCCTGATGCCCAGCGACGCCGATGTAGACGCCCTGGTGCGAGCCGAGCATGGCAACCCGTTTTCCATTCTCGGGCCGCATCCTGATGGCGAGGGAATCGTGATTCGCGCCTACCTGCCCAATGCCCTGGGTGCCGAAGTGCTCGATCGCGATGAGCAACTGCTTGCCGTGATGGAGCAGGGGCAGGTGCCCGGGTTCTTCTTTATCCGCCTGCCACATCAGCAACCCTACCTGCTGAAGATTCGCTGGGCCGGCGGCGAGCAGATCACCGAAGACCCCTACAGCTTCGGTCCGCAACTGGGCGAGCTGGACATGCACCTGTTCTCCGAAGGCAATCACCGGCAGATCGGCCGGGTATTCGGCTCGCAGGTGCTTGAAGTCGACGGTGTGCAGGGCGTGCGCTTCGCCGTGTGGGCGCCCAACGCGCGCCGAGTGTCGATCGTCGGCAGCTTCAATGGCTGGGACGGTCGCCGTCATCCGATGCGGCTGCGCTTTCCGTCTGGCGTGTGGGAGTTGTTCATCCCGCGCCTGCAGCCGGGCGATACCTACAAGTACGAGATTCTCGGGCCGAATGGCATCCTGCCGCTCAAGGCCGACCCGATCGCCCTGGCAACCGAGCACCCGCCGGGCACCGCTTCGGTCATCGCCCGGCCGCTGGACTACCAGTGGAAGGACCATGGCTGGTTGCAGCAGCGCGCCGCGCGCCAGTCGGTCAAGGCGCCGATGAGCATCTACGAGCTGCATGCGGGCTCCTGGCGACGTGACGGTGGTGACGATGGCCGCCTGTACGATTGGCACGAGCTGGCCGAGCGGCTGATTCCCTACGTGGTGGACATGGGCTTCACCCACATCGAGCTGATGCCGATCATGGAGCATCCCTTCGGAGGCTCATGGGGCTACCAGCTGCTCTCGCAGTTCGCGCCAAGCGCGCGCTACGGCAACGCCCATGATTTCGCCGAGTTCGTCGACGCCTGCCATAACGCCGGCATCGGTGTGATCCTCGACTGGGTGCCGGCGCACTTTCCCACCGACGCCCATGGCCTGGGCGAATTCGACGGCACCGCGCTGTACGAATACGCCCACCCGTTCGAAGGCTTCCATCAGGACTGGGATACCTACATCTACAACCTCGGCCGCACCGAGGTGCACGGTTTCATGCTTGCTTCGGCGCTGCACTGGCTGCGCGAATTCCACGTCGATGCCCTGCGTGTCGATGCGGTGGCGTCGATGCTCTATCGCGACTATTCGCGCAAGGACGGCGAGTGGATTCCGAACCGCCACGGCGGGCGCGAGAATCTCGAGGCGATCGACTTCCTCCGCCATCTGAACGACGTGGTGGCCACGGAAACCCCTGGCGCGCTGGTGATCGCCGAGGAATCGACAGCCTTTCCGGGGGTCAGCAAGCCCACCAGCGAAGGTGGCCTCGGCTTTTCCTACAAGTGGAACATGGGCTGGATGCACGACTCGCTGAAGTACATCCAAGAAGACCCGATCAATCGGCAGTACCACCACGACAAGATGACCTTCAGCATGGTCTACGCCTATTCCGAGCACTTCGTCCTGCCGATTTCCCACGACGAAGTGGTACACGGCAAAGGCTCGCTGGTCGACAAGATGCCCGGGGATCGCTGGCAGAAGTTCGCCAACCTGCGCGCCTACTTGTCGTTCATGTGGACGCACCCGGGCAAGAAGCTGCTGTTCATGGGCAGCGAGTTCGGCCAGTGGCGCGAGTGGAACCATGACCGCGAGCTGGACTGGCATCTGCTTGAAGAGGCCGATCACCGTGGCGTGCAGAACCTGGTGCGCGATCTGAACCGGCTGTACAGCCAAGAGCCGGCATTGCACGAACTGGACAGCGACCCGCAGGGTTTCCAGTGGCTGATCGGCGATGACCGCGCCAACAGCGTGTTCGCCTGGCTGCGCAAGAGTTCGACCGGGCACCCGCTACTGGTGGTCGCCAACTTCACGCCGGTGGTACGTGAGGCGTACCGCATCGGCGTTCCGGTGGAGGCCAAGTGGCTGGAGGTCTTCAACAGCGACGCGGCCTGCTACGGCGGCTCGAACACCGGCAACGGCGGCGGCATGCTCGCCGAGCCGATCGAGAGCCACGGCGAGAAGGTCTCGCTGTCACTGACCCTGCCGCCGCTCGGCGTGCTGGTACTGCGGCCGCAGGTGTAAGGCTGCCGCGCTGAAGAGCGCCGCTCGGGGCAACCTGAGCGGCGTTTTTTTTTTGCGGGCAAGACAATCCGCTTTATTGCGGCTTGTGCGCTCTAAGGCACTTGCAGAGCGATGCGGCTAGGCTGCACCGCGATGGTCACGGTCTAGCACTCATTGAGTGTGCGGCCTTGGAGGACGCGTTGCGGATTCCAACTAGCGGTCAAGCCCACTGCCACGGACGCTGCGGTCGAGCCTGTCGTGGATAGAGCTGCTGACAGAACCGACCGGTGAGGCTGTTCCCCTTGGCTCCGTTCAGGTATCCGCCTTTGTAGCAGCGGGCCCTGGCCGCGAACGGAGCACATCTCGAATCGCGGTCTTCCCGGAAATTGCTTCGCTGACCTTCAGCTCGTTTCCTGAGAGACAGTCTGCTGGTCGCCGGCCTGGTTGCTGCTGCGCAGCTTCTTCGCCCGGGCTTCGAGCACCACATAGACGAGGGTGGCGAACAGCAGGGGGATCAGGAAGTAGATGACCCGGTAGCCGATCAGACCGCCGACGATGGCACCTTTGCTCATCTCGTCGGCGAGCATTGCCACGAATACCGCCTCGATGACGCCGAGCCCGGCCGGGATGTGGGTGACCACGCCGGCGATGCTGCTGATCATCAGGATACCCAGCACTTCGGGATAGGCGGCCTTCTGGGAAAGCATGAAGTACACCACCAGCGCCATCAGCGACCAGTTGGCGGCGCCCAGCACTAGCTGGATCAGCGCCAGGCGCAGCGAAGGCAGTTGAATCTCGTGGCCGCGAATGGTCCACGAGCGACGCTTGGAGAAGCCGCACAGCCACAGATACACCACACACGCCACCAGCAGGCCGACGCCAAGCACCCGCAGGGCGGTGAAGCCGATTTCCCAGCTGGCCGGCGGCTGAATCCAGCCCATGGCGAAGATCATTCCGGCCAGCCACATGTAGCCCAGCCAGTTGGTGAGGATGCTCATGGTGAACACCCGGGTGATCTGCGAGGGTTTCAGCCCCAGGCGCGAGTACAGACGGAAACGCAGGGCGATGCCGCCGACCCAGGCGCTCAGGTTGAGGTTGAAGGCGTAGCAGACGAAGGTCACCGGCAGGATCTGTCGGATCGGCAGGTCATGCCGTGCGTAGCCTTTACCGAGCACATCGAAGAAGCAGTACACGAGGTAGCTGCCAAAAGCGGCAGCGCCAGCCATCCACAGCGTCTGTGCCTGGTAGTTGCGCAGGGTCTTGTAGACCTCACCCCAATCGAGGTTGCGCGCTAGACCGACTAGCAGGCCGACGACAAGTGCGAAGAACACATAGGTGAGGATCCTCTTGATCAGCGGCCAGCGTCGGCGCCAGCCGCTCTTTGCCTCGGCCTGGTTGGTCTGGCTCATTGGTGGTCTCGCTGCAGGGGAGAAGGCACGGGATCGAGTGGGCGGGTGGTGTCCGGATCGATCAGCTCCAGGCGTGGCTTGTGCTCGGGGAACAGGCTGACCAGTCCCGGGAAGTGCCGCAGGAAGTGGAAGATCAGGAAGGCCAGCGGCGCACGCCACCAGAATCCGCGGACGATCCGCTCCAGCGGAATACGCCGGCAGTCGGTCTGCAGCAGGTGATCGAGGCGCTCGTGCAGGTGGCGGTTGAACACATGATCACGAATGATCAAGTTGGCCTCCAGATTGAGCGACAGGCTCAGCGGATCGAGGTTGCTCGAGCCGACTGTGGACCACTCGTAGTCGGCCAGCGCGACCTTGCCATGCAGCGGGCGGCGGCAGTACTCGTGGATCTCCACGCCGTCGCGCATCAGGTAGTTGTAGAGCATGCGCGCGCCGAACTTGGCGATGGGCATGTCCGGCTCGCCTTGGAGGATCAGCCGCACCCGCACTCCGCGCCGCGCGGCGTTGCGGATTTCCCGCAATACACGATAACCGGGGAAGAAATAGGCGTTTGCAATCAACAACCTGGAGCGAGCATCTCGAATCGCTTGCAGGTAGTGCTGCTCGATATCGTTGCGGTGCTGGTCGTTGTCGCGGATGACGAACAACGCCCGCGCCTCGCCACGGCTGACGCCACCGTAACCCGGCGTCTGATGACGCATGCGCCGCCGCCACCAGCGATGGGTCGGCTTGTCCGGTGCGATCTGCGCCAGTGCGAAGTGGTGGATATCACGCACCACGGGACCTTCCACCTGCAGGGCATAGTCCTGCTTGGCGGCCGGGCCGAAGTCACCCAGGTGATCGGCGGAGAAGTTGATGCCGCCGATAAAGGCGACCTCGCCATCGACCACGACGATCTTGCGATGCATGCGCCGGAACACGTTGAGCCGGCGGCCGAGTAGGCGCTTGCCGGGATCGAACATGTGAATACGCACGCCGACGCGGGTCATGGCGGTGACGAAATCACCGCACAGGTCCGCCGAGCCGTAGCCGTCCACAGTCACATCGACGCTGGCGCCGTTTTCCGCGGCGGCGATCAGCGCTTTCTGCAGCTCCGCGCCTACCTTGTCCTGGAACAGGATGAAGGTTTCCAGCAGCACTTCTTTCTTGGCCTGGGCGATGACCTCGAACACTCGAGGAAAGAACTCTTCGCCGTTTTCCAGTAACTGAAGGCGATTCCCGTCTCTCCAGTGGTAACTCATAGATGTATCTCCACCGCTAGGGGCAGATGATCGGACAAGTGCGTCCAGGGTTTGTTACCGAGGATTCGCGCATCGTGGCTGCTGGCATTGCGCACATAGATGCGGTCCAGGCGCAGCATCGGCCAGCGTGCCGGGAAGGTTTTCGCCACCTGACCCTGGGAAACGGCGAAGACCTCATGCAGGCCAGCACAGCGGTCCAGGGTCCTGGTGGCCTTGAGTCGCCAGTCGTTGAAGTCTCCCGCGACCACCACCGGCGCACCTTCGGGCAGCGAGTCGAGCAGGTTGCAGAGCAGTTCCAGCTGCTGCTGACGGTGCGACTCGCGCAGCCCAAGGTGTACGCAGATCGCGTGAAACTCGTCGTGCCCCGGCACCTGCAGCACGCTATGCAATAGGCCGCGGCGTTCCGGGCCGGCGATGGAAATGTCGAGGTTCTCGTAGCGGATGATCGGAAACTTCGACAGCACGGCGTTGCCATGGTCGCCGTCCGGGTAGACCGCGTTGCGGCCGTAGGCGAAATCGGTCCAGATGCTGTCGGCCAGAAACTCGTACTGTGGCGTGGACGGCCAGTTGTGAAAGCGCAACGCGTGCTTGTCGTGGGTGCCGAGAACTTCTTGCAGGAACACCACATCCGCCGAGACACTGCGCACCGCTTCACGCAGCTCGGGAAGGATGAAGCGACGGTTGAGTGCGGTGAAGCCCTTGTGCGTATTGACCGTGAGAATGCGGATCGAATTGACCGCTGTCGCCATGTGGGCATCGAGGTCGGCGCTTTCGATCGGGTGATTTTTGTCCAGAGTCAAACCATTGCTCCTTCCAGTTGGCCAGGCGTGGCCTGCAGGTGTTCATCCAGGCCGAGCCGGCGCAGCAGTTGCCGCGCGTCATAGGGCGCGCGAACCTTCACGTCGTTGTCGAAATAGCAGTACACCGCGCGGGATTTGCGCGGCCGCGGCTTGCGCGGGCTGGTCAGTCGCGCGTCATCGGGCTGGTCGCCGTCGCTCCAGCGCTGGATGCGTTGGCACCAGTGGTCCAGCGCGGCATCGGTGTAGCCGCTGGTATAGAGCTCCTCCGCGCCATGCAGGCGGATGTAGACGAAGTCGCTGGTGAGGTCTTCTAGGTGCGGCCACTTGCCGGCGGTGTCGGCCACCACCAGCGCGACCCGATACTTGCGCAGCAGGTCGATGAATTCGGGCGCGGCGAAACTGGCGTTGCGGATTTCCACCGCGTGCCGCATCGGCCGCTTGCGGTCGATGGACAGGTAGCTGCGCCCCTCCATACGGGGCTCGCATCCTTTGGCGATGGCCAGCGCGGCTTCGGTGTCGTGGGGCAGCTGGCGAAGAAAAGTCTCGAACAGTTCCGCATCGAATTTGAACGAAGGCGGGAACTGCCAGAGGATCGGCCCGAGTTTTTCCTTGAGCTGGAAGATTCCCGAAGCGAAGAAGTTGGCGATCGGTTTCTCCACGTCGTTAAGACGGCGTACGTGGGTGATGTAGCGCGGCCCCTTGATGCTGAAAACGAAGCCCTTTGGCGTATCGGCGTACCAGTCGGCATAGCGTTCCGGGGTCTGCAGCGAATAGAACGAGCCATTGATCTCGATGCTGCTCACCGCGCGCGAGGCGAACTGCAGTTCCTTCTTCTGCGTCAGCCCCTTGGGGTAGAAATCGCCGCGCCAGGGCGCATAACGCCAGCCGGATATGCCGATATGAATGTTCGCCATGGACCGGCCCTACCGTGCAATCAGGACAGACGAGGCGCTTGCCGGATTACTGGCGGCGGTAGCTGCTACGCAGGGCGTTTCACCGGTGATGGGGTTGACCGCTTTCATAACCACTCCAATTCGCCCAGACAGGTGCGCAATCGCCGATGCGCACATCTGTTCCGACTTTTGCGCGCAGTAGCGGTTCACCTTTTCTATCGCGGTGGTGGCAGTTTTAGCGTGCGGGTTGCGCTCTGGACCGAGGTCTTGCGGCTGTACTGGACCGGATTCAGTCCGGCGACAGGCTCCACGGCAGGTCAGCGGAAAAGGCGTCGACCAGATAATCGATCATCACCCGGACCTTGGCCGGAGGACGTCGATCGGGCGGGTAGACCACGTGAATTCCACCAAGCTCGACGCACGGCTGATCCAGCTCGAGGGCGACCAGTTCACCGCTGCGCAACGCCTTGGAGACAATGAATTGCGGCTGGTAGATCACGCCCTGTCCACCGACCGCGGCGGCCACCAGGGCTTCCCCATTGTTGGCGACCAGATCGCCGTTGACTGCGATCCGCACCTCGGCATTGCGACCGAACGGCCAGACCTTGCCCGCGGCGAGGCTCGCCAGGCTGTAGCCGAGACAGTTGTGCTGCCCCAGGTCGGCGACGCTGCGCGGCACGCCTCGCTCATCCAGATAGCGCGGCGCGGCACAGACCAACAATGGGGAATCGGCAAGCTGGCGGGCCTGCATGGGACTGTCCTGCAGCCTGCCAATGCGAACGGCCATGTCCCAGCCGCCATCGATCAGGTCGATCCGGCTGTCGGTCAGGCCGAGTTCCACTTTCACCGCGGGATGGCGACGGCTGAACTCCGGAATGAGCGGGGCGATGAATTGCGTGCCGAACGTCAGCGGCACATTCATGCGCAACAGCCCGGTGGCCTCGATCCGCTGCGACGCAACGCTGGCCTCGGCTTCCTCTATCTCCGGGAGGATGCGCTGGCAGGCCTCCAGATAGTTGCTGCCGGCCTCGGTCAGGCTCAGGCGACGGGTGCTGCGGTGGAACAACTTGACCCCGAGACGGGCCTCCAGCGCATCGACATGCTTGCTGGCCATCGCTGGCGACATTTCCAGATGGCGCGCCGCCGCCGAGAGGCTGCCAGCCGTGGCAGCGCGGGCGAATACGCGCATGCCAGTGATTCTGTCGAGCATCGCGGTTCCTACTCCTGGTTAAAACTGTGTGTTCTTTTTAGCAGGTTCTCTCACCGCCGAGTGTAGGTCATGCTTTGTCGCACGTCCTTCACGGAGTCCGCTGATGATTGCCAGTGATCCTGCAACTGATCGAACCATGCCGACGCTGTTCGTGCCGCATGGCGCCGGGCCTTGCTTCTTCATGGAGTGGAACCCGCCGACGGCCTGGAACGCCATGGCTGATTTCCTCAGGGGCATCGCGGCGACACTGCCGGTGAAACCGACGGCCATCGTGCTGATTTCCGGGCACTGGCTGCAGCCGACGTTCAGCGTCACCAGCGCTGCGCGGCCGGCGTTGGTCTACGACTATCACGGCTTTCCGCCGCACACCTATGAGCTGCGCTATCCGGCTGCAGGTGAGCCGCGGCTGGCTGCGCGTATCGCCGGTCTGCTCGAAGACGCTTCGCTCGGTGGCCATGAGGACGCACAGCGCGGCTTCGACCACGGCATGTTCATCCCGCTGAAGCTGATGTTTCCCGACGCGGATATCCCGGTGGTGCAGCTTTCGTTGCGCAGCGACCTCGACCCGCAGGCACATATCGAGGCCGGTCGTACCTTGCAGGGCTTGCGCAAGGACGGGGTGCTGATCGTCGGCAGCGGCATGAGCTTTCACAACATGCGTGGCTACGGCGACCCGCGTTTCGCGCCGATCTCCGACGAGTTCGATCGCTGGTTGAGCGCTGCGGTCGAATCTGCGCCCGAGCAACGCGATCTCGCGCTGCAGCGCTGGGAACAGGCGCCGTCGGCGCGCCTCTGTCATCCGCCGCGCGCCGAGGAACATCTGCTTCCGCTGCTGGTGGCGGCCGGCGCGGGTGGCGACTCCATCGGACGCAAGGTCTTCAGTGACCGCGTCATGCACACCACGCTGTCCGCCTATCGCTTCGGCTGACAGGGCAAATTTCTACAGGAGAACAAGCGATGTATCGATCACATGCCCGTATCGCGGCCGAGAACCCGCAGCGGCTGATCAAGCGGCTTTGCAACCACTGGCGGCACAAGTTTCCCGTACAGCTGGACGAGCAGGGCGGGGTCATCGAGCTGCCGATCGGCCGCTGCGATCTGCGCGCCGTTGAGGGATACCTGAACGCGCACCTGGAATCAGCCGATCAGGACAAGACGCAGCAGTTGCAGAAGGTTGTGGCCGATCACCTGGCGCGCATGGCGGGAGAAGAGCGCCTGCAGATCGACTGGCAGTCCGAAGCGGGCAAGCCGCCCGGAGCCGCTGCGAACGCGAACACAACGGTCGACTCCAGAAGTCGCTACGGCACGGTTTCGCGAACACTCCACTGGCTGATGGCACTGCTGATCGTCTGGCAGTTTCTCAAGCTGGGCGACCGCATCGCCGAAGGCGAGCACTGGGTCGGGCAGACCCTGGTGCCCTGGCATGTTTCCCTTGGCGCGGTGCTGCTGGTACTGGTGGTGCTGCGCATCGTCTGGGCGGCGAGCCAGCTCAAACAGCGCCCGCCGCACGACCCGGCCACAGCATGGCTGGTCAAGGGCGGTCACATGGCACTGTACGGCTGCATGTTGCTGATGCCGATCAGCGGTCTGCTGTATCTGATCGGCAATGGCTACGGGGTCAAGGTGTTCGGCCAGCAACTGGTGGAGAAAGGCCCGGAGATCGCCTGGGCCGCCTCGCTCGGCAGCGTGCATTCACCGCTGGCCTGGCTCACCGTTCTGCTGGTGCTCGGGCATATCGGCGCTGCGCTGTATCACCGCGTGGTCAAGCGCGACGACATCATGCAGCGCATGCTCTAGGGTCTGGCTTCACTGGCTGCTCAGCGCAAAGTTCGGCAGCGAGCTAACCGGCTGGTTGAAGCGGAAGGGGATCGACAACATCGAGCTACCATAGGCCTTTTGCACCACGAAGTGCAGGTGTGGTCCGGTGCTGCGGCCGGTGTTGCCGGACTTGCCCAACAGCGTGCCGAGCTTGACCTGCTGCCCTGGCTTGACCCGCACCGATCCGCGGCTCAGATGCAGGTAGGCGCTGTGGGTGCCGTCCTCGTGTTCGATGCGCACGTAGTTGCCGGCCGGGTCGGGAAACCGGCCGCCCTGGCCGTTGCGAATCTTCACCACGGTGCCCGCCCGAGCCGCCACGATAGGGGTGCCGACAGGCATGGCGATATCCACCGCATAACGACCGCTCGGCGAGTTGTGGCTGAAGTCGCCGCCAGCGCCTTGGGAGATGCGGAACGGCCCGCCTTGCCACGGCAGCGCGTACGCCGGCCCTTCGACCGAAACCGAGTCAGGCTGATCCGGCTCCGGCGAGAACAGCATCGCGTAGCTGAACGAATGCTTGAACATGATTGGCCCGCCGGCCTTGCGCTTGCTCAGGGTAGCCACGCGAACGCGGCTGTTGGCCGGTATGGTCTTGCGAATCACCCCCTTGCCGACGCCGGCCACATTGACCATGCGCGTCAGCCGCAAGGTGACCTCGACCGGCACTTCCAGCGTGTTGCTGACGTCCATCGCCTTGCCGCTACCAGCACGGTTGATGAACAGGCGCACCGAGCCCGGTTTATCGGCTTTTGCCTGGTTGTTGGCGGCCACGGCTGGCAACAGTGGTGTCAGCCCAAGCAGTAATAGAAGGGGATAAAAAAGCGGTCGCAGAGAGAGCATGACGTGTGATCCATCACGGAAAAGACAAGGCTGCCGGCGACGAGCAGAACGAATCCGTTGGGTTGGTTAGGGGGCCGCGCTGGTTTTGGGACTTGAGTCACGCGATGAGGTTCACTACCGCGCGTCGTTTTTTGCGCGTGGGCGCGGGACTAAGTCTGTAGCGGTACAGGAGCTTTGCGGTCGAGACCGGTCCCACATCCGTTATGGGTTTGGCGTGAGGTGGGAAGGGCGTCTATAGCCCGATTTCCGCGCGGCGACAGTCAGGGACGCCAAGCCAGCCGTGCCGCTGAACTGTTGAAGCACCGCTTCGCGGTCGAGGCCTGGCGGCCCCGCGCTCCCCACAAAACAAGTTGGTGTGGAAGGGGCAGCAATGGACGCCAGGCACGCGATCCCGGAGAAAGCCAGCATAAGTGCCCCCCCGGCCACTGGGCCGAGGCGCCTTTGCTCACTCGTCGGACTTGATCAGTTCGAGCAGCAGCAGCGAACGGCCGGTCACGGCGTATTCGTCGTTGAAGTCGAACCGTTCCGGTCGAGCGGTCGGGTGGTTGGTATCGATCAGGCGATTCCAGTAGATCCCTTGCGGCACCTCCGGCAGCGTGAAATTCACCAGGTCATGATGCGCGTTGACGATGATCAGCAGCGTTGCGTCGGAGCCTGCACGTCTGATGCCCGTGGGCTGGGCTCGACCGTCAAGCAGCATGCCCATGCAGCGGTTGTGTGCGTCCTCCCACTGCTCGATGGACATTTCCTCCGCATTCGGCGCCAGCCAGGTCACGTCCTTCACACCCAGCTCTTCGTGGTAGGCGCCGACCAGAAAGCGCCCACGGCGAAGCATGGGGAAGCGCTGGCGCAAGCGGATGAGCTTACGGGCGAAACCCAGCAGGCCGTAGCTGTCTTCGCTGATGTCCCAGTTGACCCAGCCGATCTCGCTGTCCTGGCAATAGGCATTGTTGTTGCCGTGCTGTGTACGGGCGAACTCGTCACCGGCGACGATCATCGGCGTGCCCTGGGAGAACAGCAGCGTGGCGAGGAAATTGCGCATCTGCCGATAGCGCAGCTCGTTGATCTCCGGGTCGTCGGTATGCCCCTCGACGCCATGGTTCCACGACAGGTTGTTGTCGCTGCCGTCGCGGTTGTCTTCGTCGTTGTCCTCGTTGTGCTTGTGGTTGTAGGACACCAGGTCCTTCAACGTGAAGCCGTCATGGGCGGTGACGAAGTTGATCGAACTGAACGGGCGCCGCCCGCGCTGGTTGAACAGATCGCCGGAGCCGGTGAGACGGCTGGCGAAATCAGCCAGCTGGCCGTCGTCGCCTTTCCAGAACGAGCGCACCGTATCGCGGAACTGGTCGTTCCACTCGGCCCAGCCCGGTGGGAAACCGCCAACCTGATAGCCGCCGGGGCCGCAGTCCCAAGGCTCGGATATCAATTTGGTCTTGGCCAGCACCGGGTCCTGGCGACAGGCGACGAGGAAGCCGTGGCGCTCGTCGAAACCGTCATGCTCGCGGCCGAGAATGGTCGCCAGATCGAAGCGGAAGCCATCCACGTGCATCTCGGTCGCCCAGTAGCGCAGCGAGTCGGTGACCATCTGCAGTACGCACGGGTGGCTCATGTCCAGCGTGTTGCCTGTGCCGGAATCATTGATGTAGTAGCGCTTGTCGTCCGGCATCAGGCGGTAGTACGAGGCGTTGTCGATGCCGCGCATGGAGAGGGTCGGGCCGCGCTCGTTACCCTCGGCGGTGTGGTTGTAGACCACGTCGAGAATCACCTCGAGGTCGGCGTTGTGCAGGTGCGCGACCATCTCCTTGAATTCGGTGATCTTGCCGCTGGCCAAATACTTGGGGTGCGGCGCGAAGAAGGCGATGCTGTTGTAGCCCCAGTAGTTGGCCATGCCTTTTTCGAGCAGATGCTGGTCTTGGACGAAGGCATGGATCGGCAGCAGCTCGATCGAGGAGACCCCAAGCTTGCGGATGTAGTCGATCACTTCCGGCGTCTTGAAGCCGGCGAAGGTGCCGCGCACATCGTCCGCTACCGCCGGATGGCGCATGGTGTAACCGCGCACGTGGGTCTCGTAGATGATCGTCTTGTCCCAGGGCACCTGCACGGGGTGATCGCGGCCCCAGGTAAAGGCCGGATCGATGATCTTGCACTTGGGCACGAAGGGTGCGCTGTCGCGCTCGTCAAAGCTGAGATCGCCGTCAGGGTGGCCAATGGTGTAGCCGAACAGCGCTTCGGACCATTTCAGCTCGCCTACCAGTTGCTTGGCATAGGGGTCGATCAGCAGCTTGTTCGGGTTGAAACGATGGCCGTTTTCCGGGTCGTACGGACCGTGCACGCGATAGCCGTAGATCTGTCCGGGATGCGCATCCGGCAGATAGCCGTGCCAGATCTCATCGGTGTACTCGGGCAATTCGATACGCTCGAGTTCGATCTCGCCACTGGAGTCGAACAGGCAGAGTTCAACCTTGGTGGCATGAGCGGAGAAAATGGCGAAATTGACACCCAGGCCGTCCCAGGTTGCCCCGAGAGGGAAGGGCAAGCCCTCGCTGATCCTGGACGGGGTCGTAACCTGCGGCACGTAGGGCTTTTTCTTACTCATGAAATCTCCAAAGGCGGATTCCGGAAGGCATGCCGAGGCGAGTGTCGGCGCGGACGATCATTCGACCGATCCGACGCCGACAAGATGCCTGCCGCCGGTCAGCTTTCCTTCTTCGCGCGCGGGGTGCGTGTTTTCTTGATGGTTTCGGGTGTACCGGCCTTGGCATCGGTGCCAGCCTTGGGTGCGGCACGGCTCGCGCGGGGCTTGGCAGCTGGCGCGTCCTTCGAATCCTTCACGTCCTTGGCTTTGGTCTTGGCTTTTGGCGTGGCGTCGGTGGGTTTGGTAGCGGTCTTGCGTGGACGACTGGCGGGCTTGGCATCGGCAGCGCCGTATTCGGCCTCGACCAGCTTGCGCGCCATTGCCCAATGGCGCTCATCTTCCCCTTCCGGGCAACCCTCGGATTGCCAGATCTGATAAGCGAACTCGCGGATACGTTGCTCTTCTGAACTCATTGTTGGGATTCTCCATTTGCGGTCATAGACGTATGCAGGACGGCCACCGATAGTCCGTCCAGAACGCGCGCAACCTCTAGGCTGGCTTGTTGGGATGAGACTGTCGCTCCGTCGAAAAGTCGCTCGAATTCACTACCGTTTAGCGCCTCGGGCAGTGTGATCCGGGTGTCGCCCCAGCGCTGTGCCGGAATGCTCGGTACTCCACGATCCCCCAGCAGATCCGCTGCCAGCCGCGGTACGACGACTACCACCCACTCGCCTTCCAGCTCGCGGGCAAAGACCAGCAGTTGCTCGGCCTGCTCGCCAGAAACCGCTAGCGGCAGATAGCGGCCTTCGCTGAACAGCTGCGGGTGGCGTCGACGCAGCTGCAGTGTGCGGCGGATCACAGCTTGCTTGATGCGACCGTCGTGCCAGCTTTGCAGCAGCTCATCGAGCGAGGCCGCGCTGGCGAGGCTGTGCTGCCGTGCAGTGAAGTCCACCGGCCGCCGGTTGTCGGGATCGACCAGACTGAAGTCCCAGTACTCGGCACCCTGATAGAGGTCAGGCACGCCAGGGGTGGTCATGCGCAGCAGGCTTTGCACAAGGCTGTTCAACGCACCGGCAGGGGCCAGTTCGGCAGCGGCTGCAGCGATTTCGTCCCGTAATGGTGCACCTTTGTCGGTGAGTAGCAGGTACTCGACGTGCTGGCGGCAGGCGCTTTCGTAATCGCTGTTGGGGTCGCTCCAGGTGGTGCGCAGCTTGGCCTCGCGCAGGGCTTTCTCCTGCCATTGCAGGATGCGTGTGCAGTACTGCTCCATCGCAGCCTTGTCGTCGGCCCGCAGCTCCAGCGGCCAGCTGCCGAGCAGGATCTGGAACAGCATCAGCTCATCGCCGGGCGAGGGCGCCGCACCGTCGCCAAGCTGCTGGATGTGGCTGGCACTCATCTCGCGCCAGCGCCGCACCTTGCCGGCAAACCATTCGGCGCGCTCGCTGATCACAGCGATGCGCGCGCGGGTATCTTCGCCACGCTTATGGTCGTGGGTCGCGGTGGTCAGCATGTTGCGCGGGAAGTGCTCGGCGCGTTGCAGGCACTCGTCGTGGAATGCCTGCAATGGCGCGCTGAAGTGCTGTGGGTCGAAGCCGACATCGTTGCGCGACAGCAGAATGCCGGAGCGGTAGCAGGCGGTATCCTCCACGGCCTTTGCCGCAGCCGGTGAGGTCAGCTGCTGGAAGCGTGTGCAGGCGTAGCGACGAATCTTGCGCAGGCTACGCGGCAGTTGCCGCAGACTTTCACCGCCGAGCCAGCGCTGCAGATGCTCGAGCAACGGCCAGTCGGCTTCGCTCAAGGTCGTCTTCGCGCCGTCCAGCGCCTGCTGGAAGAACGGTTCATCGGCCTCGCGGCGGCCCGGCGCGGCAATGTAGGTGCGATACACCGGGAAGTGAATGATCAGCTCCAGCAGCGCGCGGCGAATCGCGCCGAGGGTGATGTCGCGGGTCATCACGTCGCCGCGGGCGACCTGCAAAAGCGACAGGGCGACGGTTTCGAAGTCGCCCGCCAGCGGGCCGGTCAGCACCAGCTGGCGAGCCTGGCGAGCCTCTTCCATAAAATCGGTGGTGCGTCCGCTGGTCTCGCTCCACAAGGAGCACAGAAGTGATTCGCCAGCCGGGTCATGTTGCAGCAGCGACACCTGATTCATGAATTCGTAACCGGTGGTGCCGTCCACGCCCCAGTCGTCATGCAGCCGCTCGCCACCGGCGAGAATCTTCTCGACGTAGATCGGCACGTGATCCTGCACCGCGTCCTGCGGGCGCCCGGCATTCAGCCGATCGACACGCCGGCGCAGGCGTCGGCAATAGCCGCGCGGATCGGCCAGGCCGTCGATATGGTCGATGCGCAGGCCGTCGACCAGGCCATCGCCGATCAGCTCGAAAATCTTGGCGTGGGTTTCCTCGAACACCACCGGACGTTCGACGCGCAGGCCGCCCAGCTCATTGATGTCGAAGAAGCGCCGCCAGTTGATGTCGTCACCCGCGGTCCGCCAGCTGGCCAGACGATAGTTCTGACGTTCCAGCAGGCTGTGCAGGCGGCGGAAGCCGTCATCTGCAGTGGAGTCGTAGCAATTGAGCGCCTGCTCCAGCGCCTGGCGGGTGCTGGCGTCCTGCAGCTGCTCGGCGAGCTCGGTACGTAGCAAACGAGCGGCCTGGTACGGCGCGGGCTCGGTCTTCAGGGCATCGAAGTGCTGCGCCAGGGTACGCAGCTGCGGATGATCGGCGGCACGCAACACCTCGCCGTAGCTCGGCGGGGTGATCGGAAAACGGTGCTCGTAATGCTCGGCGTACAGCGAGCCGTTATCAACGTCCAGGCGCAGCTTCACGGTGCCCTGCTGCAGCGCCTCGCCATAGTCGCTGCCAAGGAAGGGCACCAACAACTGGCCTTCGAGCAGGGGGTCCGGCGAATTCCATTCGATGTCGAAGAACTGCGCGTACGGGCTGCGGCGGCCCCACTCGAGTACGTCCAGCCACCAGGCGTTGCCCGAGCCACCGACCGCCATGTGGTTGGAGACGATATCGAGGATGAGCCCCATGCCCTTGCCGCGCAGGGCCTCCACCAGACGCTGCAACGCCGGTTCGCCGCCCAGTTCAGGGTTGATGCGGGTCGGGTCGATCACGTCGTAACCGTGCATGGAGCCGGGGCGGGCGGTCAGCAGGGGCGAGGCATAAATGTGGCTGATGCCGAGTTCCGCGAAGTAGTCGACCAGCGCAGTAGCGTCGTCGAGGGTGAAGTCGCGGTGAAACTGCAATCTCAGGGTTGCGGTTAGGTCTTTCATCGATGCGCAGCTCCACGATGGTTACGACGGGCCTGCGCAAAGGACGCCAGCCGACGGCTACTGGCCGGGCTGTCGAGCAATGTTGCACTGTCGCCGGGATAACGGCGACGCCAGTTGGGATGGGTTTCGACGATGCCGGGCATGTTGGTCTGTTCTTCCAGACCGAGCGCATCTTCCACCGGAACCAGCACCAGCGGCGCGGGGGTGTGCGCCAGGAAGCAAATGGCGGCATCGACCGCCTCCTCGGCGTTCAGCAGCACGTCCGGGTTCTTGCCGCTGTACTCACACAATGCGCGATTCAGCCCTGCGCGTTCTTTCTCACGCGCTTGCCACTGGGCATCACGGTCCGATTCGGGCACCTGGCCGACCTTGATGCGCCAGTCGATATCGTGACCGTGCCACCAGCCCGTCAGGGTCGGGATATCGTGAGTGGTACTGGTTGCCAGCGCCTGCGCCGGGTACTGGGCAGGGGTCTGGAAATGGCCGTCGTGCTGTTCGAAGAGCAGCACCCGCATACCGAGGATACCCCGTGCTGCGAGCACGTCACGCAGGCCGTGGGGAATGGTGCCGAGGTCTTCGCCGAGGATCACCGCCTGGTGGCGCCAGGCCTCGAGGCAGAGCAGGCGCAGCATGTCGTCGAAGGGGAAGTTGAGATACACGCCGCGCTTCGGGTCGGCACCGGCGGGTACAACCCAGAGACGCTTCAGGCCCAGCACGTGGTCGATACGCATGCCGCCGGCATGGGCGAGGTTGGCCCGCAGCATTTCGATATAGGCGCGGAAGCCGTTCTGCCGCAGGCCCCAGGGCGAGAAAGCGGAAATGCCCCAGTTCTGGCCATCGCGATTCATGATGTCCGGCGGCGCGCCAACACTCAGCGATGCCAACAGCTCGGCCTGGCGGCTCCAGGCCTGACTGCCGCCGCCATCGGCGCCGACGGCGAGGTCGGAAATCAACCCGATGCGCATACCGGCGCTGCGCGCGGCGACCTGGGCACGTTCTAGGCCGCGGGCCATCAACCACTGGCCAAAGGCGTGGTAACTCACCTCATCGGCATGTTCGCGGGCAAAGGCCTCAACGGCCGGGCTGGAGGGATCGCGGTATTCGCTTGGCCAGTCGTTCCAGTGCTGCGTGTGACCGTCTGCGTCCCGCAGATGAGTGTGCAGGGCTTCGAAGCGGCAGTGGTTTTCCAACGCCTCGCCACCGCTCGCGCGGAAGCTGTCGAAATCCACCTGCAGGGCGTTGCCGCCCTTGCTGAAGTCGTCGAACAGCTGCCGCAACAGGAGATGCCGCGATTGCGCCACGGCCGGCCAGTCGATCAGCTCCAGGCGCTCGAGCCGTTTCAATTCCTCGCCTAACCCGCAAGTCTCGATGGCTTGGCGCAACGGCCGCTCACCAAGGATCGACCCGGGCGCGGCGTGCAGCACATTGAAGAACAGCCGGCTCGACGGCGAGTAAGGACTGTACTGATCGATATGCGCGCCAAACATGGCATGCACCGGGCTGATTCCAAGCGCATCGGCTCCGTGGGCAGCAGCGTTGCTGACCAGCGCCTCCAGTGCCTGGGTGTCGCCCAGGCCACCATCGTCCGCGCGGCGCAGCCCGTATAACTGCACCGTCAGGCCCCAGGCGTCCGCCCCGGCGATTTCGGCGACTGTGGGGCAGGAGAGCGGGGCGATAGCCACCGTCAGCTGATACTTGTCGATGGTCAGCCGGTAGTAGCCGGGCGTGTCGATGGCTGGCAGGCGCGCCTGGCTGTCGAGCGTGCCCTGCTGAACACCGCCATCTTCTGCCTGCAACTCGAAACGACTGGTCGCCGGAAAGTAGGCGGAAAGGTCCAGTGCAGCGTGCTGATCGCAGGTCAGCAGCGGCGGCACGCCGCCGTGGTTGTTCTTGTGCGCGAGAATCTCGAGGCTGGCTTCGATATCTGCATCGGTTTCCGCCGCCAGCCCGAGGCAGGTCAGCACGTCGCGCAGTACGGCCGGCTCGACCCGTTGTTCGCGGTTGTCGGCATCGACCCAGTCGATGGAGAGCCCGGCGGCTTCCGCCAGGCGGATCAGGGATTCGTCGCTCATTTGGCTTTCTCCAGATACAGCTTGGCCATACGAGGCGGCAATTGGTCGGGCGTGGCATCCGCCGCACGGCTGGCGAACAGCAGCTGCGCTGCGCTAGACGAGGCGGGCAATGGAGCGGCTTGTTCGCCTACGTTCAGCTCAAGGCGCAGCTGACTGCCATCACCCAGCTGCCAGCGTGCAAGCACGGCGGCATCGCCCAGCACGCTGCAACCGAGGAAGGCGCTACCGGGCAGGCGCGGCACGATCTCGGCATGGCGGATGCTCAGCAGCTGGCGGTACAGCGCATGCCACTCGGCGTGCCCAGGTTGCGTTTGTGCACCGAAGTCCGGCCGCGACTGCTCGAACGTGGATACGGCGTTGGGATCGGGAATGCGCTCGCGGGTGGCTTCGTCGGCGAACTCGGAAAACTCGGCGAATTCGTTGCGGCGGCCTTCACGCACTGCATCGGCCAGCTCGCCGTGATGGCTGGTGAAGAACAGGAAAGGCTGTCGCGAGCCCCATTCCTCGCCCATGAACAGCAGCGGGACCATGGGGGAAAGCAGCAGGACGACGGTGGCAGCCCTGAGCGCGTCGGCATCGGCCAGCGTAACCAGGCGATCGCCAAAGGCGCGGTTGCCGGTCTGGTCATGGTTCTGCAGGAACAGCACGAACGAGGTCGGTGACAGGTGCGCGCTGGGCTCGCCACGGGATTCGCCACGGCGGTTGTTCTGCCCCTGATAGACGAAGCCTTCGCCAAGAAAGCGCGCCAGTTTGCTGGTCGCGTCCTGGTGATAGTCGGCGTAATAGCCCTGGCTTTCGTCGGTGAGCAGCGCATGCAGCACATTGTGGCCGTCATCGTTCCACTGCGCGGTGAAGCCCTGGGTCAGCAGGCTGGAGCGATTGTCCTCGTTCTCCAGCACCAGATGCACATGGCGACCGGGTTCCACGGTGGTGTGCACGCGCTCGGCCAGTTCGGTGAGGAAGCTGCGGTCGGGAATGGCATGCACGGCATCGAAGCGCAGCCCGTCGAAGCGGTAGTCCATCAGCCACATCAGCGCGTTGTCGATGAAGAAGTCGCGGACTTCGCGGCGGCGGAAATCGATGCCATCGCCCCAGGGCGTCTGCTGGTCGTGGCGAAAGAAGTGTTTGGCGTAGCGGCCGAGGTAATTGCCGTCCGGGCCGAAGTGGTTGTAGACCACATCGAGAAACACCATCAGGCCGAGGCCGTGGGCGGTATCGATCAGATGCTTGAGCTCTTCCGGACTGCCGTAGGCCGCTTCCGGCGCGTAGGGCAGAACGCCGTCGTAGCCCCAGTTGCGGTCGCCGGGAAACTCGGAGATCGGCATCAGTTCGATGGCCGTCACGCCGAGTTCGGCAAGCCCGGCGAGGTGCTTTTCCATCTCGGCGAAACCGCCATACAGACCGACATGGGTTTCGTACAGCACCGTCTCGTGCCAGGGGCGACCGAGCCAGCTGCTGTTGCGCCACAGATAGTTGTCATGGGTGTCGACCACCAGGCTCGGCGCATGCACGTCACCCGCCTGCGCCCGCGAGGCGGGGTCGGGCACATGCAGTTCGTCGTCGATGAGAAACCGGTAGAGCGTACCGGCCCCGTAAGGGGCATCGATGCTGTACCAGCCTTCTTCAGTGGCGGTCATCGGCAGCGTTTGTGCGCCTACAACGATCAGACTGACGTTTTGCGCATCGGGCGCCCAGAGTCGGAAGCGGGTGGTCCCGTCTTCCAGCAACTCTGGCCCGTGATGCCCGATATGGGCACGCTGCTTCTGCATTGAACGACCTCTTCAGATTAAAAGACGAACCTCGCGGCGCTCTCCGAGCAGTTTCCGGTACAGCGCGTCATAGGGCTCGATGGCGTGACGCCAGAAAAAGCCGGCCCCCATCGCCCGGCAACGCATGGCGGCCAGCAGCTGAGGATGCTGATGGATCGCCAGCGCCCGCTGGACGGCCTGCCGGTAGCTGCTGACATTGGATTCGTTGAACAGGAACCCGGTGATGCCGTCATCGATGGAGTCCGCCAGCCCGCCGGTGCGACGTGCGACCGGTAATGAGGCATAGCGTTGGGCATACATCTGGCTGAGGCCGCACGGCTCGTAGCGCGACGGCATCAGCAGAAAATCGCTACCGGCGAACAGGCGGCGCGCATCCGTTTCGTTGAAGCCGATGTGGGCCGCGACGCGGCCGGGGTACTGGGCGGCGAGCTGGCGAACCTGATGCTCGATCTGGTGATCGCCCTGGCCGAGTATCGCCAGCTGGCCGCCGCCTTCGACGATGGCATGGGCCACGTCGAGGGTCAGGTCGACACCCTTCTGGTGCACCAGGCGCGAGACCACGGCGAACAGCGGTGCATGGCAATGCTCGAGGCCGAACGAATCGCGGATATAGGCGGCATTGGCCTCTTTGCCTTCCCAGTTGCGTGCACTGAAACCCTTCACCAGATAGGGATCGCTTTCCGGCTCCCAGCTTTCGTCAATGCCGTTGAGCAGCCCACTGAGCAGTCCCTGCCGGGCTTTCATGCTGAGGAAGCCTTCCATGCCGCAGCCGAATTCCGGCGTGGTGATTTCCTCGGCGTAGGTAGCGCTCACCGTGGTCACGCGGTTGGCATAGGCGATCCCGGCCTTGAGCAGGGACAGCTTGCCGTAGAACTCCATGCGCTCCGGGTCGCAGGCCTCGGCGGGGATTCCCAGCAGGCGCCGCTGCGCCATGTCGATGTTGCCCTGGTAGGCGAGGTTATGAATGGTGAAGACGCTGGGCGTGTTCAACCCGCGCCAGTGCATGTAGGCGGGCGCCAGACCGGCTGGCCAGTCGTGGGCGTGCACCAGCTCGGGCGCCCAGCGAATGCAGGCCGTACCGGCGGCGATTTCCGCAGCGGCCAGTCCGAGGCGAGCGAAACGCACCGGATTGTCCGGCCAGTCGTTGCCATCGGCGTCACCGTATGGCGAGCCTTCGCGCTCATAGAGTTCCGGGCAGATCAGCACATAGATGATCAGGCCGTCGGGCATGTCCATCCGGCCGATGCGGCAGCCGGGAATCTCGGCATAGCCGCCCAGCGAGCCGACCGTGCGGATGGCGTGACCGCTGTTGATTACCTGCGAATAGCCGGGGATCAGCACGCGCACATCGTGGCGTGCGCCCAACGCCCGGGGCAGTGCTGCCGACACGTCGGCGAGCCCGCCGGTCTTGACCAGATCGGTCAGTTCGGAGGTGACGAACAGGATCTTGCGTTTGTCATCGTGGCTACTGCGAATCTGCAGGGCAGGGCGAGTAACCAGGGGTATGGCGGGTTGCGCCTTCGGTAGTCCGACAGGCAGGGCGTTCACAGCGGCAATACTCATCACGATCTCCCCAGAGCCCCGGCGTTCCAGGTGCCGGCGCCAGCTACGAGCATATTTCTCCTATGCAACGATCTGATGACCGTCACATACCATGAACACGACCAGGCTGAAATCTAGTTCGGAGCTGCCGCGAAGGCAGGTGGGGCTTCACTGGCCCTACCAGAAACCAGACCCGGCGTCGCGGTAGAAGTTCTTGAAAACCCGATCAACTACCACTGCCGGAACTCGCAACCAGCCAACTTGCTCCGAATACAGAGTCGTGAAGGCGTTGAACCTGGAATGGTCGGAGCAAAAAACATGCAAGAGATCGAACGAGTCGTTGACTTTCTGCAACGCGAGGAACTGACGCTGACCACCGCGGAGTCCTGTACCTGCGGTTTGATGGCTTCGCTGATGGGCGATATTCCGGGTTGCGGCCAGGTGCTCGACAGCGGCTTCGTGGTCTATTCACCCAAGGCAAAGAACCGCCTGCTCAAGGTGGACTTCGAAACCATCGAGCGATTCGGCCTGACCAGCGAGGAGGTCGCGCGCGAGATGGCTATCGGCGCGCTGAACGCCAGCGTCGCCACCCTTGCCGTGTCGAATACCGGTGTTGCGGACGATGACCAGGAGGATGAAGGCGGCACCCAGTGCTACGCCTATGCACTGATGCGGGGCGAGCGGCAGGTGGTGGTGAGCGAAACGGTGCAGTTCGATGGCGACCGGGTCGCGATTCGCAAGCAGGCCGCGCGACACGGACTCACCCAGCTACCGGTTAAATACGCCGAGTTGCTGAAGAAGCTGGAGGGACTCGAGGGCGACTAGTCACACCGGTGGCTGGCGCTCCGGTTCGACATGTTCGGGCTGCGATGTATCGACCCGCTGCTTGTGGCCGACGCTGAGGTCTGCGCGCAGTTGCGGCAGTGAGTGCGGGTATTGCCGCTGGATGAAGCTCAGCAGGCTTTCGCGAATGTGGCAGCGCAGGTCCCAGTTGCGCGACGAATCCGGCGAACTCACCAAGGCGCGCAGCTGAATGGATTTCTCGCTGGTGTCCGTGACCTGCAGGACGCAGACCCGACCATCCCACAGCTCGGGGACTTCCTTGCACAGCCGGCGCAGCTCCTCGCGCAGCGGCTCCAGTGGCAGCGAATAGTCGGCCCAGAGGAAAACTGTGCCGATCAGGCTGGAACCGCGACGGGTCCAGTTCTGAAACGGTTTCTCGATGAAGTGCTGCAACGGCACGATCAGCCGCCGGTCATCCCAGATCCGCACGACGACGTAGGTGCCGGTGATTTCCTCGATGCGACCCCATTCGTTCTCGACGATGACCACATCGTCCAGGCGGATCGGCTGGGTCATGGCGATCTGCACGCCGGCGATGAGGTTGGCCAGCACGGGCCGCGCGGCGAAGCCCACCGCCAGGCCCGCAAGGCCCGCCGAGGCAAGCAGGCTGGCACCGAACTGGCGGGCACCGGGAAAGGTCATCAGCATGGCCGCCGCGCCAATCAACAGCACAAAGAAGGTCAGGGTGCGTAGCAGCACACGTGATTGCGTCTGTATCTGGCGGGCGCGAAGGTTGTCGACCACATCCACCGGATTGCGCAGCTGAATGAACTGTTGCAGCCCACGCAGCGAGCGCATCACCAGCCAGGTGAGGGTGGCGATTATCAGCAGCGTGGTGACATGCCGTGCCGCGTCGATGAAATGCAGATCGTTCGGCGCAGACGTCCACACGCCCTGCACCCCTATCAGTGGCAACAGTAGCCGGACGGGCTTTTCCAGTTGCTCGGACAGCTCCCGGGTAAACAGGAAGGCTCGCGCCAGGCGCAGCGTCAGGGCCGTCAGCAGCCGGCCGAAGAGACTCAGGACCAACGCCACGAACAGCGCCGCGGCTATGGTGCGCAATGCCGGCTGGCTGATGTAGTGATCCCACTGCAGGAGAAAGGCTGGAAATTCGATAGCGGGCGTTCCGGTTGGCCAGAGGTCTGGGGCAGAGACAGACAGCCGGCGGCGAAAGTTCAGGGCGTGCAGCCGAGAGGTGCGCCGGACGGGTGGGCGGAACTCCTATGGGCGGGATGTTTCACAAATTCCAAGCGGGTTGCAGAGCACGACCCGATTTTCTGACCCGATTGGAGTTGAACCATGCAGAGTGCACAGACCGGCAATGACGTCCGTACCGAACGCCTGATCGAATGGCTGCGCGATGCGCACGCGATGGAGGCGCAGGCCGAAACCATGCTGAACAAGCAGGCCAGCCGCATCGAGCACTACCCCGAACTCAAGGCGCGGATCGAACAGCACATCACCGAAACCCAGAACCAGGCCAAGCTGATCGAAGGCTGCCTGCAGCGCTATGACAAGTCCTACTCCGGCCTCAAGGACCTGGGCGGCAAGATGATGGCGATGGGGCAGGCCATGGGCGGCATGATGGTCAACGACGAGATCGTCAAGGGCGCGCAGATGGGCTACGTGTTCGAGAACCTCGAGATCGCCTCCTACAAGATCCTCATCGCCGCCGCCGAAGCGGTGGGTGACATGCAGACCAAGGAAGTGTGCGAGCGCATCCTGGTGGAGGAGGTGGCCATGGCCGACTGGCTACGCGACCACCTGGCCGAGCTGACCCAGGCCTATCTCACTCGTGCGGCCGAGCCGCATGTCGAGGCCAAGCGCTGAGCGACTAGCCCGGGCGCCCGGCTGCCGCTGGCCGGGTGCATTACCCCTCCAACTTATTAGCCATGCCGTGACCACTCGCCGTCGCGCGCCTGGTGGAAGCTAGCAATGAGACAACGCCCGCTACTCAAGACCTTGACCTTCGCTGTGCTGCATTTCGCGACAGCGTTCATCGTCGTCTATGCCCTCACCGGGAGCCTGTTGATCGGCGGGGCGGTCGCGCTGATCGAGCCGCTGTGCAACACCCTGGTATTCTATCTCCATGAACGCGCCTGGCAACGCTTCGGTCGCCAGAAGGCCACCCACAGCCACAGCTATGGCCACGACGTATTCCTGAAATACATGGCACGCGGCCAGACCGCCAGCGGCCGGATCGTCCGCACGCCTCGCTAAGCGAGGCTCATTCGACGTGACTGAGCTGTTTGCCTTCGGCGGGCAGCGAGCTACGCGTGACGCACATTTCAATGCGCAGTTCCTGCGCCAGACGCACCAGATTGGCGGCATCGCGGCACTGATCGTAGGAAATGCCGAGAACGGTCAGTTCTTCGTCTGGCGATTCCTGAAAGAGGCGCACGCGGAGTGAGTTGTCGGAATCGTCGCGGCATTCGCACTGGAATGGGCGAAGGTAGGTGTGCAGGATCGCTTCGATCTTGAACAGCGGAAGACGCGTATTCATAAATCCTCCCTATGTAGGAAGGTGACTTGAGCGCAGTAAAGCGATCGCTGCGCACCCCTGGTTTTCCCGACGTCATTCAACCGTAGCAGTGCTTGTCCGGTTGTAAATGCGGCGATCTGTCCACCCGGCGGATTAAGTCCGGCAACTGCTCTACATGGCAGTTTCCGGCCAGTGCCGCTTGTCGGAACCCGTCGGACGGCTCGATCTGTCCCTGCTGAACTTCATACCAGTAGGGGATGACCAAATTAAGTACGTCGTCCTTAGCGGAGAACCGAGATGAAGAAAACGATGCTCACGGCAATCCTGAGCGGCCTGGTTGCGCTACCGGCCATGGCCCAGTTTCCCGCTGGTACTCCGCGGGACGACACCGGTTCGCGCCCCAGCACCATGGGTAATCCGACGCCGCAGGAGGAAGTCGAAACCCGCCAGGACGATCAGGGACGCACCGTGACCGAAGATGGCCGGCTGGTGGCGCCGCAGCCGGGAAGCGAGGAAAAATCCACTGACCCGAACCGGCATTCGATGCCCGGCGGGGCTGACGACAGTTCCACCGACGCTGGCAAGCTCGAGTAATCGCGGGACATTGCGGGAGGTCAGCCATGGCGCTCGACGAATACCAGCGCATGCGCGATTTTGCCGCCACTCCCGAGCCGTCGGGTAAGGCGCGCGGCAGGTCACGCAAGGTCCAGAGCCTGCAGTACTGCATCCAGAAACACGACGCCACGCGGTTGCATTACGACTTTCGCCTGGAGCTGGATGGCACGCTGAAGAGCTGGGCGATCCCCAAGGGCCCCAGCCTTGACCCGAGCGTTCGCCGGCTGGCAGTGCATGTGGAGGATCACCCGCTGGAATATGCCACGTTCGAGGGCTCCATTCCGGCCGGGCATTACGGCGCGGGCGATGTGATCGTCTGGGATCGCGGCGTGTGGATACCGCAGGGTGATCCGCAGGAGGGCTATCGCAAGGGCAAGCTCAAGTTCAGCCTCGAGGGCGAAAAACTCGCCGGCAGCTGGAATCTGGTGCGAACGCACATGGATGGCAAGAAGGAGCAGTGGTTCCTGATCAAGTCCCGTGACGAGGCCGCGCGCGAGGAGGGTGAGTACGACGTCGTCACCGCCGAGCCGAACAGCGTGCTCAGCGATCGCACGCTGGTCCCACGCAAACGCGGGCCGGCCAAGGCTCGCGTTGCGGAATCGCCGGCCAAGCCAGTCAAGGCGCCGGCAAGAAAGCGAGCGTCACGCAAGAAGAGCGACGCGGTAAAGCTGGAAGGGGCGGTCCCGGCCGAATTGCCGGAGACCTTCAAGCCGCAGCTGGCGACGCTGGTGGACGCCGTGCCGAGCGGCGACTGGCGCTACGAGATCAAGTTCGACGGCTACCGCATGCTCGCCCGTATCGACGCCGGCAAGGTCGCGCTGTTCACCCGCAACGGCCATGACTGGACGGCGAAGATGCCGCAGCAGGCGGCCGCGCTTGCCGGACTCGGGCTTGAATCCGGCTGGCTCGACGGCGAAGTGGTGGTGCCGAACGAGGAGGGCGCTCCGGACTTCCAGGCATTGCAGAACGCGTTCGAAGCCGGACGCAGTGGAAGCATTCTCTATTACCTGTTCGACGTGCCCTATCTGAACGGCATGGACCTGCGCGATGTGCCGCTGGAACAGCGTCGCGCGGCGTTGCGTGAAGTGCTGGAAGGCAGCGACAGCGAATTGCTGCGTTTCTCCGACGATTTCACCGAGCAGCCGGACAGCATTCTGGAAAGCGCCTGCCAGATGAAGCTCGAAGGCCTGATCGGCAAGCGAGCGGGCAGCTCCTATACCTCCAGGCGCAGCAGCAGCTGGGTCAAGATCAAGTGCAGCAACCGGCAGGAATTCATCATCGTCGGCTACACCGAGCCCAAGGGCACGCGCACCGGGTTCGGCGCGTTGTTACTTGGGCTGCATGACGACAGTGGAAAGCTGCTCTATGCAGGCAAGGTCGGCACGGGCTTCAATCAGGCCACGCTGAAAAGCCTGCACAAGCAATTGAAGAAGCTGGAAACCGACAAAAGCCCTTTGGCCAAGGCGGCACCTGTTGCCGATGTGCGCGGCGCGCAATGGCTCAAACCCGAACTGATGTGCGAAGTTGCCTACGCGGAGATGACCCGCCAAGGCGTGGTCCGCCATTCGGTGTTCCATGGCCTGCGCTCGGACAAACCCGCCGACGCCATTACCCGTGAGCGGGCCAAGCCCGCCAGTCGTAGCAGCAAAGCCGAGCAGCGGCAGACAGACGCTATCGGCAGCGGCCGGATCAAAATCTCCAGTCCCGAGCGGATCATCGACCCCAGCAGCGGGATCACCAAGATTGAACTGGCCCGCTTCTACGCGCAGATCGCGCCCTGGGCCCTGCCGCAGCTGCGAGCGCGCCCGCTGGCCCTGGTGCGCGCCCCGGAGGGCATCACCGGCGAGCTGTTCTTCCAGAAGCACGCCGACAAATTGGCCATCCCGCACATCACCCAACTCGACCCGGCGCTAGACCCGAAGCACGGTGCGTTACTGGTGATCGACAGCGCCGAAGCGCTGGTCGGCGCCGCGCAGATGGGCACCATCGAGCTGCACTGCTGGAACGCGGTAGCGCCCGAACTGGAGCATCCGGATCGCTTCGTGCTCGACCTCGACCCGGACCCGGCGCTGCCCTGGAAGAGCATGCTCGAAGCCACTCAGCTGACCCAGACGCTGCTGGACGAGATTGGCCTGACCTCGTTCCTCAAGACCAGCGGGGGCAAAGGCATCCACATCGTCGTACCGCTCGATCCGGTACACGGCTGGAATGAGGTGAAGGCCTTCAGTCAGGCCATCGCCAAGTACCTGGCAAAGCTGCTGCCGTCGCATTTTTCCGCCGTAAGCGGGCCGAAGAACCGGGTTGGACGCATCTTCATCGACTACCTGCGCAACAGCCGTGGCGCCAGTACGGTCGCCCCATATTCGGTGCGTGCCCGCGAGGGCCTGCCGGTCTCCGTGCCGATCCACCGCGAAGAACTGGCGGACCTCAAGGGCGCCAATCTCTGGACCGTACGCAATCTGCTGGAGCGCCTGCAGGAACTGGGCGACGACGATCCCTGGGCGGATATGACGCGGGTCAGGCAGACCATCACCGCGCAGATGCGCGAACGTCTGGGCATGCCGGCTTAAGTCGCCGTCCGTCTAAACGCTAGTCGGTCTACACCGATAGGGCGATAGGCGGATGGCACCACCGGGCAAACAATCGGCACGTTCAGGGGAGCGGTAATGGTGAGGGAGGCGCCAGACAAAGCCAGCATGCTGTCGGCCAACAACAATATTCAAAGGAGTGCCCCGCATGTTCGCGCATAAACCGCTTATCGCCTGTTTCCTGCTCGGCTCGTTGCCAGGCTTGGCCTCGGCACAGGCCGTAACCACCCAGACCGGAAACGATAACGAGGTCATCCTCGAGCAGCGTGGGGGCTCGAATTCGGCCTTATTGCTGCAGCAAGGGGATGCGAACTTCTCGCGAGTAGAGCAGGGCGGCGGCGAAACCTCGCTACAGCCCACGCAGTTGGAGCTCCTCCAATGGGGGATGGGCAACCAGGCGACGGTGTATCAGGCAAGCGATTATAACTTCGGGCATTCGGCGGCGGTCGTACAGCTGGGAGATGAGAATGTCGCCGAAGTCGTGCAGGCCGACGGTAACGGCTCCCAAGCGACCATCCACCAGCAGGGCGCACGCAACATCCATCGGGTCCAGCAGCTGTTCTATGCCAACGGGCTGGAAAGTCGCACATTCGGCACGAACAATCTCACCGAAGTCACTCAGACCGGTGCTGCGACCGCTACTACCCAGCAGATCGGCAGCGACAACCGGATCACCATCGACCAGAACGTGTTCGCCTATGGCGGGGGAGTCACCGTTGATCAGGACGGCGCCTTCAACGAGGCCGCGGTTACCCAGGTGGGTGGCCGTTACTACACGGGCGAGGTCAACCTGACGCAGGTCGGCAGCGCTAACAGTGCGCAAGTGGTGCAATGGGCGGGGTTCAGCAACCTCACCTTTAGCCAGGATGGAATCGGTAACGAGCTGACGGCGAGGCAGGGCACGCGCACCGGAACGATTCGCGGGAGCTCGGCCGGCAACGGCAACCGCGTCAACATTGACCAGAGTTTCGACGGCCCGGTGCTCGACATCGCGCAGAACGGTTCAGCCAACGAGATCGATGTGGTGCAACATGCCGCCTATGGCACGGCTTCGATCAGCCAGACCGGCGATGCCAATGTCGCTGTGCTCAATCAACTGACGGAATTCGCCGCGCCGCCGAGCGCCGCCATCATCCAGAACGGCACTGGCAACAGCACGTCCATCACCCAGCACTGAGCCGCGCTACGTTCTCAATGGTCGGTTGCCGTAGCGCTCGTTATGCGCGCTACGGCCTGGGCCAGTGACAACTTCAGTGTGGTGCCATGCAGCGATCGCCGGCCATGCAGGCTCTCACTAGTTGCGGGCGCGCTTCATGCACGCGAGGTGGCGGTCATTGACCCGGTTGGCGAACCAGGCGGTAGTCAGGTTGCGGGTGATCTTCGGGCTTTCCAGCCGGATTCCCGGCAGCACCGCCCGAGGCATCGGCTTACCCGCGCGCTTTTCGGCCAGTGCGAAAACCTTTTCATAGAGGTCGGTTTTCTCGAAACCATGGGTGTCACCGCGCTCCAGTGCGTTGCGAATCGCCGTATCGCTCATTTCCAGCTTGCCTGCCAGCGCGCGAACTGCACGCTCGGTCTGGCCGGCCTTGCTGCTGCCGTGAATGATCAGGTCGCCGTCGAGGGCCAGCTTGATGCCACAGGCACGGCTCACCGCGGCCTGAAACGCGGCGTTGCGACTGGCGTACCAGCCGGCATTGAAGTCGGCAAAGCGGTACAGCGGTTCGCGATAGCTGGTCGGATAGTCGAGCAGGTGGGCAATGCCGAAATACATGCCACCGCGGCGCGTGAAGACTTCGTCGCGGATCGAGCCTTCCCGTTCATAGGGGTAGGTCCATCTGCGGTCTTCGGCAAAGGCGATGCTGACCTGCATCGGGCCGCCGGTCTTGACCGGGTTGAGCGTGCCGAACAACTGCTTGCCGAGCGGCATGATGTCGAGGAAGTCATCGAAGATCGCACTCAACTGCTCTTCGGTGCGCACGGCCGCGAGACGCTGGCTATAGGTCTTGCCGTTGGGCGACTTCACGTCCAGCGCCGCATCCACCACGAACCGCGGGACGTGCAGGCGGCCGGCACGACGGTAGATTTCCTCTCGTGCGATCTTCGCCAGGCCGGGCACGGGCGGGGTCGCCTGGAATGTCGATTCCTGCACCGTCACGGCCAGGACCGAGCAGATGTTCTCATCGTTCGGCGGGATATCCAGCGCATCGAAGGCTGTGTAGATGTCCTGAGCCCAGCCCTGACGATCGGGAATGTTGGCGGGGATCAGGCGAGCGATCCTGGCCCGGACTTCTTCCGGCTTGGGCGCCGGAGTCGTCGGCTGCTGGGTTCCACAACCGGCAAGACCGAGCAACGCCACTGCGACGATTGCCGTCAGGAGCGAGTGGCGAACTGGTCGGGTAGCGAAAGGCCGGCCGGATGGGTCCGGGCACGCTGTGCGGCAGGTTGAAAGCGGAATGGTCATGCGGTCCTGAATGTGATGGGTACCTTGGGCTCGGACCGTAAAACAGCCGAAACCGTTCTGGCTCTTTCAGAAACCGCTTTTCTAAACCGTTTGGCGCGCTCGCCGAACACAAGCGTGCACCACGTTGTGACACGCCGTCATCGGCGTACGCCTAAACGCACCGGCCCGCGCCGCCCTAGAAATCGTGGCAGTCAGGCCCTTGGCGCAGGTACGTCGTTTCGTGGGTTTCGCCCTTGGAGTCCACATAGGTCATCCGGGCCGTCACGACCTCGCAGCCGCCGGCAGGTACCTCCATGGATATGACCTTGGCGATGTCGAGTTTGTCGCCATATTGATAGGCCTTGGGTTCATCGGCGGCATACGCCAACTGGGCACTGAGGGCCAGGCCGGCAATCCAGATCAGTTTGTTCACAGATAACCTCCAGAGCGCCTGCTCGCCCAGATCGTTGTGACGGCGAGGGCAGGCATTTCTTTGCATGCAGCGCCCGCAGGATGGCAGGCGTCGGGAAATAAACGAGGCTGCCACGAGGGAAAGCAGCCAAAAGGTGGCAGGACGGCCGATCGAAGGAGCACTCGACCGAAGAAGGAGCGGACTGCTTCTAGCGTCCGTTGCCACCCGTGGATTTTAGTGGGCGACCAGAAGGGGAAAAACCGCGCCAGCGGTGAAGCACCTTTACCCGCCGCGCAACAATCGTTCAGGCCCAATGCGCCGGGTTCTGCAGGATGCCGTGATAGCTGGCGAATGCGCGTGGCAGCTCCAGGGCGAGAAAGTCGACCCAGGTCTTGATCTTCGCGTCGAGAAACCGCCGGGACGGGTAGAGCGCGTGGATCTGCTTTTCCTGCAGGCGATAGCGGGGCAACAGGCGCAGCAGTGCTCCGCGCTGCAGGGCCGGAGCAGCGACATAGTCGGGCAGCAGGCAGATACCCATGCCGGCTTCTGCTGCGCTGGCCATGGCCTCAGCAACGTTGACCTTGAACGCTTCGCCAGGGCGAATCACGTCCTCGATACCATCTGCGAAGAAGCGCCATTCATCTGCGAATACCGGGTCTGCCAAGCGCAGACAGCGGTGCCGCTGCAGGTCGCTCGGCCGCCGCGGCACGCCATGCTGCTCGAGATAACCGGGCGCCGCGCAGACAACGTTGCCAACCTCGCCCAGCCGCTGGGCGATCAGCTCCGAATCAGGCAGCTCGCGGGAAAGCGTGATGATGACGTCGAGGCCCGCTTCCAGCAGGTCGGGCTGATGTTGCGAAAGGGTCAGGTCGAGGCTGACGTCGGGATAGCGCTCACCGTATCTACCCGCCAGTCCCGCCAGCAGCTGGATGCCCAGACCGGTCGTAGAGTGCACCCGCAGGCGCCCGCGCGGAGTCAGATGCGCCCCGCAGGCTTCTTCCTGCGCCTGCTCCAGTTGCGCCAGGATCTCGCGCGATCGTTCGAGAAAACGCGCACCGACCTCGGTCAGCGCCAGACGCCGCGTGGTGCGGTTGAGCAGGCGCGCGTGGAGGTGGTTCTCCAGCTCAGCCACCAGACGGGAAACCTGCGCGGTGGACGTGTCGGCCAGCTTCGCCGCGGCGGTGAAGCTGCCGGCGTCGACTACCCGGACGAATACCCGCATCGCTTGCAGCATGTCCATCGAGTAAGGCCTCTCTGGGTTATTGGCCAGGCACGCCCGGCGATGGATTTTCAGCGTGCGCCGATGCGGTTTGCGTGCCTTGCCAGCCGCCGCCCAGCGTGAGGAACAGGTTCACCTGGTCTTGCGACAGTTGGGCTTGGGACGCCGCCAGGGCGGCTTCGGCCGTTGCGAGGGTGCGCTCGGCGTCGAGGCTGTCGAGATAGGCCAGTCGTCCTTCCTGGTACAACCGGCGCGTGTGGTCCGCGGCGTCTCGCGCGGCATCGCGCGCTTCGCGCAGCGCTTGGTCACGATGCAGGTCGTGAGCGTAGTGCGTGAGCAGGGTCTGGGTTTCCCGCAGTGCGTCGAGCACAACTCCGTCGAAGCGGGCGAGGGCGGCAGCGGCTCCGGCCTCGGTGGCGCGAACGCGCGCGCGATCAACCCGGGTCGGAAAATGCCAGCTGATCGACGGGCCGAATTCCCAGCGACGGGTTACCGGATTACCGAGGTGTTCGAGCATTCCGGTGTAACCGGCCGCAGCGCCGAGACTGACCTGCGGATACATCATCGCCGTGGCGACGCCGATCTGTGCCGTAGCGGAGGCGAGTGCGCGCTCGGCCGCACGGATGTCCGGGCGGCGCTTGAGCAGGGCGGTGCCATCACCCAACGGAATCGCCTGGCGCAGCTGCGGTGCGTGACTGCAGGCGGTAACCGTCTCGGGAAGGGCTCCGGGCGTGCGGCCGAGCAGGGCGGCGAGCTGATACAACGCGGCCGCCTTCTTCGCTTCGAATGGCGGCAGCTCGGCACGCAGAGCCTCCAGCTGGGCGTGGGCGCGAGACACATCGACTTCGTTGCCACGACCGCCCTCGAACAGGCGCTCGGCGACATCCAGCTGTTGCTGCTGAATCGCCAGTGAATGCTCCGCTATCGTCAGCTCCTCGCTGGCATGACAGGCTGTCATGTAGCTGCGTACCACCCCGGCCACTGCAGTTATGCGGGCCGTGTCGAGCAGCGCCGCACTGGCGTCCGCATCGGCCCCCGCAGCTTCCGCGGCGCGATGCAGCTGACCGAACAGATCGAGCTGGTAACCAATGCTGAGGCCGGCGTCGGCGAGGTTCATCACTGGAAGTTTTTCCTCCAGGGCCAGGGCTTCGCTGGACAGCTGGCCGCGTGCAGCCGAGCCGTTGCCGCCGACCACGACCTCCTGCGCGTGGTGCGCCATCTGGAAGCCTTCATAGGCGCGACGCAGGTTGTGATACGCCTGGCGCACGTCGGCATTGCCGATCAGGGCTTCACTCACCAGCCGATCGAGCGTCGGGTCGTCATAGAGCTGCCACCAGTCGTCCGGCAGCGGCGCCTGTTCGACCCGCTCGTTGCCGGCCAGATCGAAGGGTTTCTGTGCAGCAGCCTGCAAGGCCAGGGCTTGGTCTGGCACGCGGTAGTCCGGGCCCACCGCGCTGCATGCGGCGAGCAGCGCAGTAAGAGCGAACGGCAGTGCGTATGCCGCGCGGCTCATTGGCTGACCGTCGCCGATGTGTCGCGCGACCACGGCAGCACGGACAGCGTCGCCGTACGGCCAACCACCAGGCGGATGTCGCTCTGCTGGCCGTCGTCCAGCACAACGCGAACCGGAATTCGCTGCGCCAGGCGCACCCAGTTGAAGCTCGGGTCGATATTGGGCAGCAGCGAATTGCCGCGCACACGGTCGCGATCCTCGATGCCTGCGGCGATGCTCTGCACATGGCCACGCAGATGCTGCGCTTCGCCCATGATGTGGATGTCCACCGGCTGCCCGATCTCGATGGCGTGCAGCTTGGTTTCTTCGAAGTAGCCTTCGACGCGCAGTGAATCGGTATCGACGATCGACAGTACCGGCGTACCGGTTTTCACGTAATCGCCCACGCGCATCGTCTGGTCGCCGAGATAGCCATCCACCGGGCTGAGCACGGTGGTGCGTTCGAGATCTAGACGCGCCACGCCGAGGGCGGCCTCAGCCGTGGCCAGGGCGGCAGCGGCGCGCTTGACCTGGGTGTCGCCGATTTCCACGGTTTCCGCAGCGATCAGGTCTTTCAGCACCCGATTACGTCTGGCTTCGCGTTGCGCCTGGTCCAGCTGCGCGCGGCGTTCGAGCACTGTGGCGCGTGCTTCGTCGACCGCCAGTTCGAAGCGTGCCCGATCGATCACGAACAGCACCTGGCCGCGGCTGACCTTCTGGTTGTCGCGCACGTGCAGTTCGGTCACCAGCCCGGACACATCCGGTGCGACCTGAATGATGTCGGCGTGCACGTGGCCGTCGCGGGTCCAGGGTGCCTCCATGTAGTAGTCCCACAGGTGCAGGCTGACGACGACGGCGATGACAACCGCCAGCAGTGTCAGCAGCACCGAGCCGGCGGCGGGTATCCATTTCTTCACGATTCACATCCGGGGTAGGAGATTGAACAGGGCACCGAGCACGATGATGTACAGGGCGAGGTTGAACAGCGGCGGATGCCAGACCCAGCGGTAGAAGCCGGTGCGCTGCAGCACGGTGGCGAGCAGGCTCTTGATGCCATAGGCGGCCAGCATGGCAACCAGCAGGACCGGCACATAGACGCCGTACACATCGAGGTGACCGGTCATGCGTACGCTCCAGCGGGGGAGAGGCCGGCTGCGGGTGGCGGGCCTCCCGGTGCCGCACGCACGCTGGCCGATGCGTCGGCGAAAAGCGCCAGCCGCAAGCCGTGCACCACCTGCGCCGCCCGGTGTGCGCTGGGCGAAGCATCGCACTGCAAATCCAGCAATGCGGCCTCGAGGGCGTCGTGTAAGGGCTCCGGTGCCGGAAGTTGGCTACGCGCGGTGGCGCACGCAAGGAAATGCGCGCGGATCATGCTCAGCACCGGCTCCAGCTTCTGCTCGATGGCGGCCGCCGGCCGCAGTTCACGCAGTTCCAGCAGACGAAAACCGACGCGCAGCTCGCGCGTGGCGTCATTCAGCGCCAGGCGATCGTCATCCAGCTGAGCCAGGCGTGGCAGCAGCTGGGCGATACGGTCGATGAAACTCGAGGCATCATCGGCTTCGTTGCGCCAACGTCGCAGGTCTGCCAGCGCCGCCAGGCTCAGCCAGCCGTGGCGTACCAATCGCCGCGCAGCCCAGAGCGTACCGAACGGCCGGGTCAGGCGGGCCCAGACGAAGGCGAAGAGCACGCCCAGCGCAGTGGACAGAGCGATGTCGGCAAACAGCTGAAAATCGGCGCGGTAGCTGTCCTGAAGGGTGATGTTGGAGATCGTCTGCACCGCAATCACGATCACTGTCCCGGCGTGTTGCGGTCGACCGGCGAGGGTGCCAAGCAACAGCAGCGGCACGGCGAGCAGGATGGCCAGGCTGCCGAAATCGTGCACGTTGGGCATCAACGCGAAGAGGTAGACGCCGGCGGCCGTGGAGGAGATCAGCGTGGCGACCAGAAACGACTTGATGAACGGCGCCGGATTGTCCTGACTGGCGAAGAAACAGCCTGCCACCGCGGCGATGAACACGCCGCTATAGCCGTGCTCCCAACCGGAAACGAACCACAGCATGCTCAGGCAGAACACCGACAGCGCTACCGAAGCCGCGGTGAATGCCAGTAGGCCGTAGTCATAGTGGCGTGGCCCGCCGACCAGTTGCTGTACGTGATAGCGCAGCGCCGGTGCCGCCTCGGGATGGCCCTCATGGAACTGCTGGTAGAGGTCGAGGCAGTCCTGCCACAGGTCGATCAACGCGCGTAGCTGGCGCAGGCCGCTGTCGATCGCCAGGGCGTGCGCCGGATGGCTGTCGCCCAGCCAGGCTGCCAGCTGCAGGCTGCGCTCGCGCAGATGCTCGCCGTGCCCAGCCTCGGCATCGGACTGAATCCAGCAATCCACCTCCTGCAGGTAATCCACCAGTTCCGGCAGCAAGCCCTGTAGCTCAGCCTGAAGCCGGTGCAGCGAGTCCGCGGTGGAGATCAGCTGCGGCATCAACATCGCCATACGCGCGCGAAATTCGCGAGCATGGACGGTGGAGAGATGACTGCTGCTGTCGTGGATCAGATGGCTGATCATTGCGTCCAACCCCATCACATCCACCAACAGCGCATTCAGCGCACGTTGGTCGGCTTCGCCCAGGTGCTGGGTATTGAGCATCCGGCTGACGGCACCGCGCCCATCGCGCAGCAGCAGGTGCATCTTCGCCGCGAGGGTCGGCGCGATGCGGCTGGGAAACAGCACGGCGTTTACCACGCTGGCACAGACGATACCGAGCAGAATCTCCTCGGAACGCGCCAGGGCGACATCGAAGATGGTCGATGGGTGATTGACCTCGGCGAGACTGATCAGCGGCACCGTATAGGCGGCGAGTAGAAAGATGTAACTGCGTGGCGAGCGGTCCAGTAATGAGAGAAAGAGCAGGGCGCCGATCCACAATGAGATCGCCAGGCTCAGCATCATCGGTTGCTGAGCGAACGTCGGCAGAAGCACGACCGATGCGGCTGCACCAAGCAGCGTGCCCAGCGCGCGATAGATCGCCTTTGAACGTGTCGCCCCGGACAGCGGATGCGACACGACGTAAACCGAGGCCATGGCCCAGTAAGGGTTTTCCAGCGGTATCGCCAGAGCGATGTACAGCGCAAGCAAGGCGGCAATCAGCGCCTTGGCCGAAAACAGCCATTCGCGCCAGGTTGGCATATTCATAGAGTTCGTTTTTGGGGCGTGGGCCAGAGGCGGGAGAGGGCGCGGCCGTCACGCTGCAACACAGATGGTTACATTTAACGTCAAAGACGTATGACAGACTGAACAACCACTAGGACGATTAATGCATTTTTCCGCGCCGGATACCGGCACCACGGCAGGAATTCATGAGCAAACGCATTCCCAACTACGCCTTGTACGGCCAGGCTGCATTGCCCGTATGGCAGGACCTGTTGCATCTGGAATGGATCAACGAACGCGGCGACATGCATCAGCGCGAAATCAAGCCGCATCAGCATGACTCACTGTTGCAGATCGTCTATGTACGAAGTGGCGAGGGCGAAGTTTCCCTGGAGAACAGCCGAATGGGCTTCCGTGCGCCGTGCCTGATCCTGCTGCCGCAGCGCACCGTGCATGCCTTTCGCTACAGTCCCGAAACCGACGGGCCGGTCATCACGGCAGCACAGCGACCGCTGGAGTCGATGGCGCGGATTTTGTCCAGCGACCTGCTGGCCTTGATGCAACGTCCGGCAGTGGTGCCGCTGCCGTGGGATGCAGACGGCGAAGAGCCGATATGGCCGCTGATCCAGCTGATCCAGGCGGAAGCGCACGGTCAGGAACGCGGCAATGTCGCCGCCGGGCACGCATTGTTGCTCGCGTTACTCGTACATGTCGTCCGGCTGGAACAGCCAGTGCCGATAGCTCGCCCAGCCAATGGCAGGCGGTCCCAGCTGCTGATTCAGTTTCGCGAGTTGGTCGACACGCATTTCAGACAGCATTGGCCGCTTGGTCTGTACGCCGAAGCGCTGGGAATCACGCCAGCCACACTGGGCCGAGCCACCCGCGAAGGTCTGGGTGAATCACCGACTGCGATCATCAACGAGCGAGTCGTTCGCGAAGCACAACGTCAGCTGGCGTATACCACGCTCGACATCCAGCAGATCGCCCGCGACCTGGGGTTCGACGACGCGGCATACTTCAGCCGTTTCTTTCGCAAGCAGACCGGACTCAAACCCAGCGAATTTCGCTCGGCGTTTCGGAATGCGGAAACTAGTCAGCCGAACAGCCAGCATGCGCAGGCAAAGGATTCACCTGAGAGCTGAAGCGCTTTGGAGATATTGAGGCTAAAAGCTGGAGGTGATCTGGTGGTGGGTAACGCCTAAGGCGCAAGGTTGTGTTTCGCATAATCTATATTATGTTAAATTGCGTTTGTGGTAATGGCCGTGCTTTGCCATCGCCACCTTCTGGTCCTTTCCCTCTCTGGTATTCGTTTAGCCACGATCAGCACGCGCTCTCTGCCGCTGGATGCTTATACTCGCCGCAATTCTGCCAGGAAGTTGAACATGAGCAGCATCGAAGAACTCAACGCGCAATCGCTCAAGGGGCACTCAGGTCTCAGGCGAATCCTGAGAGCGCTGGGATACTCCATTGCAGGTATCCGTGCTGCGATTGCCGGCGAAGCTGCCTTCAGACAGCTGCTGCTGCTCAACGCTGTCCTGATACCACTGGCGTTCACGCTCGACGTCAGCCGAATCGAACGCTTGTTATTGGTGATCGTGCCGTTGTTGACACTGGTGGTCGAGCTCGTCAATTCGGCGATAGAGGCAGCAATCGACCGAATCTCGCTCGAACTGCACCCGCTTTCCAAGAATGCCAAGGACATGGGCAGCGCGGCGCAACTGCTGTCGCTGGTGATGGTAGCGGTCACCTGGGTGATGATTCTCTATTGAGCCTGGCGCTGTAACTTCACGCTCATGTTCGCCCGATCTGCCCAGCCGCGCACTGTGTTAGACAGCTCGCGGATAGGCAGTTATGACTGCCCTGGAACTCAGTCCTTCCTGACGTTCTGATAGAGCATCAGACGCGATGCCTCGTGCAGTCCCCGTGTCAGGGCGACAAGTCGCTGGAATTCCTCGGGGTACCGGTCGGCTACGTCGACCAGAGGCTCCGGTGATGCAATTTCGTGCAGGGTCGGCTGGCTGCCGTCGTGCTGCATCTGCAGAAGAAAGTCCTTGGTCACGCCACCAATCAGCGGGAACGTGCCTTCGCGGAGCACGAGTGGAACCACTCGCTCCCCTTCAGGAGCCGGCTGCTGGATGTCGCGTCCCATTGCACCGTTGCGAAACTCCATGCCGGCCATGCCCAGTACGGTCGGTAGCAGATCGGCCAGACCCACGGCCTCCTCGATCACTCGTGGCTCCAGCAGCTTGGGCGCATGGATCAACAACGGAACGTTATTGCTCTCGAGCCCCAGCTTTTCGTATGCCGGCAGCATGTGCGGAATCTGAGCGATGCGCGTGTTGTGGTCGCCAAACATGACGAAGATGGTGTTGTCGTACCAGCCGCCTTCCTTCGCAATCTCCATCAGGCGGCCGATGTTGAAATCCAGAAGGCGGACAGCGTTGTACTGCGCCACGCTGCGGGAACCGGCACCCTGCACCTTTTCCAAAGGCAGATCGAGGGCTTCGAAGCCGTCGTTCTGCTTGGGTATGGTGAACGGACGATGGTTGCCCGCCGTCTGGATATAGGCAAAGAAGGGCTTGCCCTCCCCCTGCTCTCGCAGCAGCCGGTCACTTTCCTTGAACAGGTCCAGATCGGAGATTCCCCACACATCCACCATCGGAGAGTTCCAGTGGCGCTCTTCATATAGCTGGATGTCGTCGATGCTCTGGCGGATCAGGGCATTCATATTGGCCCAGCCGGAATTGCCGCCAATCATGTAGTACTTGTCGTAGCCCTGCAGCGCGTTGACGAGGCTGTGTTGACGGGTGATCAGCGGATTGCGCGTCGCGGTTTCCTGCCGGGAAACGTCTGGTACGCCGGATATGCTCGCCCAAACGGTCTTCGCGGTGCCGGTCACGGGCACGTAGAAGTTCTTGAAGAACCAGCTCTGCTTGGCCAGCCGGTCGATATTGGGAGTTGGATTGAGCGGGTTACCGTAGGCACCCACTGCGGTGGTTCCCAGGGATTCGAGCATGACGAAGACGACATTCGGCCGCTTTCCGTCAATCGCATAGGGTTGAACGCCCTGCTCCCGGCTGAAATTAAGCGTTTTCGCATCAGGCTGGTCGACGCCTAGGTAACGGCTGACGACATCGTAATGGGCCTCGACCTGTTCCCGGTCATACGGCTGATTGGGCACCTTCAGCGTGTCGTAGAGGAAGATCACCGGATTCAGGCCAAGGGCTGCGATCTGGTTGTCGCCCGAGAAGAACGCATCGCTCCAGCGCAGCGGCACCGGGTTTTCCAGATTGATATTGTCGACGCGCCCGAGGATGGCGACGAAAACAGCCACCACCATCAGCGCACTACCCCAGATCAGCGAAAGCCGGCTGATTCGCTTTGCCGGACGATCCAGCGTGACCCGCTCGAAGCGCAGCAGCAGCCACCACACCAGAGCGGTTGCCGCCGCCCAGCCAAGGGTGATCCAGACCACTGGATAGGTTTGCCAGACCATATCGGTGGATATCTGCGCGTCCTCCAGAAAGCGCAACACGGTGGCATTGATGCGCACCCCGAGATAGGCGTAGTGGCCAAAATCGATGATGTAGACCAGCAGCACTGCACCAAGCGCCAGAGCCAGATAGAGCCGCGCCACCCAGCGAAGGACGCGGGAGCGCGTCAGGTTCCAGACCGGCAGCCACGCCAACAGCGCGATCGGCAACATCAAGAGGATCGCCAGGCGAAGGTCGAAACGCAGGCCGATTCCGAGCGTTTCGGGTACAGCTTCGACCGTGCCGAGCGTGCTGGGCGCCAGTCCGGAAAAACCGACGAAGAAAATCCCGCGTAATGCTGCGAGCGCAATGAACAGAATCCCGACTGCACCGAACCAGTAATGCAGGCGCCGCGACTGAAGCCAACCCATTGTCCCAACCTCGAATCTATCGAATCGTCAAATAGCACAGCCGAGCCATCACAGGTCGGCTGGAGTAATTTTCGTCACGCGGGCATTGGCTTGCGCACGAGTGCCCTGCAGGCATAGACAAGCAACGCCCCGCAGCTGAACAAGGCGATGAAGGGGTCTAGCAGATAGTCCCAGTAATTGGGCGACGGCTTGATCCCCAGGCTGAACGCCAAGGTGGCAAGGCCAAGCATGAAAGCGCCCAGCCAGTTATTGAGCAGCAGCAAGCCCAGGGCAAGCACGCCCACCACCGCGATCAGCGGGCGGGGGGCGTAACCGAGTTGATAGGGGTCCAGATAGGACAGGCCCATCGTTGCCGGGTAGAGAAAAAGCGCCAGCCCCGCCATCGCGATCAACAATTGCACGCGCGCGTTCTGCGGCGGCATCGCCATCAGTCCCAAGCGCACTGCCGCGAAAAATGCCAGCGCCACCAGCGTCGTGATGGCCACGTCATCAGTGAAGCTGCGCATGTAGGCGGCCAGTGACAGACCGTCCACAGGAATGAAGCTGATCCCCAGCAGGAGGAAAAGGCGAAGCCCTTGAACCCCTCGGCCGAAGCCAAATCCAGGCGTGACGATGAAAGCGAGTAACCCGAAGGTCAGATGCGCTTGCCAGAGTTCAGGCATCAGAGCTGCTCCAGTAGCCAGGCATCATTGAAGCTGACGTGTTTGATGAATGTGTTGTTCCAGGAATAGACCAGGTGGTAGAGACCGTCGGCGCTCCTGATGAAGTAGGGATACTCGTACTCGAAATCGCAGCCATGGGTCTTGCAGACACGCTTATCCAGGTTTTTCAGAAACTCGTCCACCAGCGATAGCCGCCGCGGCCCGCTGGAAAGGCGAAACTTGTCGCCGATGATTTCCCGATATACCTCCGGGGTGAACGGATTGCCCTCCGGGTCAGGTGATTCGTCCAGGTCAATCACCGGCTTCCAGAGATCGAGGCTCGAGTCGGTTTCCATCAGGCGAAGACGGAAACGTCCGTCCTCCAGATCATTCAGGGCAACCAACAGGCCATGATTGGGCGTGGCCACCGCCGCGAGCGCGGAATTGGGGTTGGCCGGGTCGATCGGATAAGGCTTGCTCCAGGTTCTGCCGGCATCTGCGGTGCGGCTTGCAAGCACGCGATGATGGCTGGAGCCTGCATAGCGCAGCATGGCAACGGCGTGTTGCTCGTCCATCGGCACCACTGTTGGTTGCAGTGAATCGTTGCCTTTGCTGATTCGACTTTTACCAATCACCTCGCCGTTCGGGCTGATGTACAGATACTCGGCGAACTTGCCGAGGAACTCGTGGTAGACGGGTAGCCCTATGGTGCCGTCCTGATGGAATACCGGGGCATTGCGCACCAGTGTGCTGATGTTCAAGAAGGGGGTGGTGATCAGCTGCCTGGGAGTCGACCAGGTTTTTCCCAGATCATCCGAATACATGGCGTTGATGGCGCTTCCAGCCCAGCCACCGATCGATACCGACACATAGAACAGCCACAGCCTGTTGTCGGGAGCCAGCGCAATGACCGGATTGCCGAGCTTGCGTATGTGCTTCTGGGTCGCCTTCTGGGTCGACTCGCGAGTTGCCAGGACCAGTTCCTCGCCCCACTCCGCCGCAATCGCGTCGAATCGCGCGCCGCGCACCTGAACATCCGCAGCCCCTTCGCGTGAACCGGCAAACCATACGGCCATCAGGCCACCATCCGGCAAGGAGGTCACCGAGGAGGCATGGACAAATTCGTCGAGATCGGAGGATGCGAAGCGGGTGCTGTAAAACGGCCCCTTGCTGGCGAGCGGCAGAGCATGAGAATCGGCTACAGCGAACCCGGAAACCGCTCGTTCAGGATGAAGCCACCAGGCGGTAGTGAAAACAGCTGCAAGGGCGATGACAGACAGGCAGGTGGGAAGAAATCCGAACTTTCCAGAACTCATATAAATCATGTCCGTATAAACACATGACGCGTCCTGCGCTTTGCAAGAAACGGCAAGCTCGTATGCCCCAAAAACCGTCGGGGCGTGAAAAACAAAGTGTATTGATCGGTTTGCCCCGACTTCTGATGGCCGGGAGTACCGAGCTTGTCTGAGCGGCCGCCGATCATGGCCGAGCACCAGGGTCGGAGCAATCACTTGGTGCAGGAAGCCGATCAGCCGCGCTTGATAAGCGCTTCGTTCAGAAAAACCAGGTGCTACAGAAATCCTCGATGGCTGCAAGTACAGGCGTCGCAATATAGTGTCACAAACACACCTGTGGCAAATTGCTGCACCCTCCTCTCCATCGCGCGGCACGCAGGCCATGGCCGGCCGATAAGTCGACTACCCAGACGTACCGCTGCAGGGCCAGCGGCGTAATATGGCGCATCTCAACAGAACGGGAGTTCTCTCATGCTGCTTCGCTTACTGGCCGCTGGTACTTTTGCGGCACTCTGCTTGCCTGCTCTTGCGCAGGAGCACCACAACGACCATCAGGTTTCGACTCAGGCGGCCACCAGTGAGCTGGCTGTCAGCCAGGCGTGGTCGAGGGCGATGCCGCCCAGCGCTCCGACTGGCGCGGTGTACTTCATACTGGAAAATCGTGGTCAGCAGCCACAGCGCCTGATCGGGGCGCAGACCTCACGGGCCGAAAAGACCGAGCTGCACACCCATGTGCATCAGGGCGACATGATGAAGATGCAGCAGGTCGAGGCGGTCGACGTGCCCGCAGCTGGCAAGGTGGAGTTCAAGCCGGGTGGCAATCACGTGATGCTGTTCGGGCTCCAGCAGCCGCTGGTGGCTGGGGAGAGCTTCCCGGTGACGCTGCAGTTCAAGGATGGCGGCGAGATCACCACCGAGGTGAGCATCGAGGTAGACGCCCCGGCTGCCGGCGGTGCTGCGCCAGGGCATCATCACTGAGTGATCTGGCGCGCCGCCGCAGGCGGCCGCCAGCATGCTTTCAGATCGCCGCCGGTGTGCGCATGGTGACGAACTCTTCGGCGGCCGTCGGGTGGATGCCCAGCGTGTCGTCGAACACCTGCTTGGTGGCCCCGGCCTTCAGCGCCACGCCCAGCCCCTGCATGATCTCGCCGGCATCCGGTCCCGCCATATGGCAGCCGAGCACACGGTCGGTCTCAGCATCCACCACCAGCTTCATCAGGCTGCGCTCGAGGCTATCGGTCATGGTCAACTTCATCGGCCGGAAACGACTTTCGAAGATCGTTACGTTGTAGCCCTGCTCGCGCGCCTCCTCCTCGGTCAGCCCGACAGTTGCCATGTTCGGCAGACTGAACACCGCGGTCGGGATGGTCGTGTAATCGACCTTGCGATATTGCTCCGGCTTGAATAGCCGCCTCGCCACGGCCATGCCCTCAGCCAGTGCGACGGGTGTCAGCTGCACGCGACCGATCACGTCGCCAATCGCCAGAATCGAAGACACCGAGGTACGGTATTCATCGTCAACGGCAATGAAACCTCGGGCATCCAGCGCTACGCCGGCCTTTTCCAGCCCCAGGTTGTCCAGCATCGGACGGCGGCCTGTCGCGTAGAAGATGCAGTCCGCTTCCAGCGTGCGGCCGTCTTCCAGCGTCGCGAGCAGGCTGCCATCGGCCTGCTTGTCGATATGCACGATGTCGGCGTTGAACTGCAGATCCACGCCCTTTTTGATCATCTCGTCCTTCAGGTGATCGCGGAGCGAGCCATCGAAACCGCGCAGGAACAATTCACCGCGATAGAGCAGCTTGGTATCGGCACCGCAGCCATGGAAGATCGAGGCGAACTCGACGGCGATATAGCCACCACCGACCACCAGCACGCGTCGCGGCAAGGATTCGAGGTAGAAAGCTTCATTGGACGTGATGGCGTGCTCACGCCCCGGAATCGCCGGCACGTGGGGCCAGCCGCCAGTAGCGATCAGGATGTGCTCGGCCGTGTACTGCTTGCCCTCGACTTCGACGGTATGGGCATCGACCACGCGCGCATGCGCTTGCAGCAGGGTCACGCCGCTATCCACCAGGATGCTGCGGTAGATGCCGTTCAGTCGCTGGATTTCCCGGTCCTTGTTGGCAATCAGGGTCTTCCAGTCGAAGGTCGCGCCGTCGATGGTCCAGCCGTAGCCCTGTGCCTGGCCAATGTCTTCGGCGTAATGCGCGCCGTAGACCAGTAGCTTCTTCGGCACACAACCGACGTTGACACAGGTACCGCCCAGGTAACGGCTTTCCGCAACCGCCACCTTCGCGCCGAAACCTGCAGCGAAGCGCGCCGCACGCACGCCACCGGAACCTGCACCGATGACGAATAGATCGAAGTCGTAAGCCATGTAATGTTGTCTCCTTCTGTAGCGAACAGCATAACCCAGGCTTTCGGCCTGAATCACCGAAGGAGTGCCGCATGCGCCCTACCCTCACCCACCTGGCTCTGCACGTGCCCGATCTGGACGCCTGTATCGCGTTCTATGAGCGCTTCTGCGGCATGCACGTGTTTCACGAGCGCCCCGGAAAGGGCTCACGCATCGTCTGGATGGCGGAGCCTGGAAAAGAGCGCGAGTTCATCTTCGTGATGATGCCGGGCGGCAAGGATCGATCACTGGCGATGGACGACTACAGCCATTTCGGCTTCGCGCTGGCCAGTCGAGAGGAAGTGGATGCGGTTGCCGACCTGGCGCGCAGGGAAGGCTGTCTGATATGGGAGCCGCGCGACGAACCCTATCCGGTGGGCTACTACTGCGGTTTGCGCGATCCTGCGGGCAACTATGTCGAATTCAGCTACGGGCAGCCGCTTGGACCGGGTGCCGAGGATATGCCGGAGCCTTGAAGCAGGCCCGGAAGTGACTGGGCCACCCTTAGGCGGCCCAATTGCTTCAGAACGCCTTGCCGGTCAGGTAGAAGTGTTCGTAGCAGAAGTTGGTCGCCGCGATGTAGCCCTCGGCGCTACCGCAGTCGAAGCGCTGGCCCTTGAACTTGTACGCCAGCACGCAACCATCCTGAGCCTGGCGCATCAGCGCGTCGGTGATCTGAATCTCACCGCCCTTGCCCGGCTCGGTCTGCTCGATCAGATCGAAGATGTCCGGAGTCAGGATGTAGCGACCGATGATCGCCATGTTGGACGGCGCATCTTCCGGCTTGGGCTTCTCGACCATGTGGCTGACGCGGTAGATATCGTCGCGGATCATCTCGCCGGCGATCACACCGTACTTGCTGGTCTCTTCCGGCGGCACTTCCTGAATGGCAACGATCGAGCAGCGGAACTGGTTGTAGAGCTTGACCATCTGCGCCAGGACCGGATCGCCATTGAGGTTGATGCAAAGGTCGTCAGCCAGGACCACGGCGAACGGCTCATCGCCGATCAGCGGCCGGCCGCTGAGAATCGCATGCCCCAAGCCCTTCATCTCCACCTGGCGGGTGTAGGAGAAGCTGCATTCGTCGATCAGGCGGCGAATACCGACCAGATACTTTTCCTTGTCGGTGTTGCGGATCTGGTGCTCCAGCTCGTAGCTGATGTCGAAATGGTCTTCCAGCGAGCGCTTGCCACGCCCGGTGACGATCGCGATCTGGTTCAGCCCCGCCGCCAGCGCCTCTTCAACCCCGTACTGAATCAGGGGCTTGTTCACCACCGGCAGCATTTCCTTGGGCATGGCTTTGGTTGCAGGAAGAAAACGGGTGCCATATCCGGCAGCGGGAAAAAGGCATTTCTTGATCATGTGAGTCCTTGAAATAAAGGTTCCAGTCGATGCACTGCCATCGAGAACAGCAGCTGCCTTGCGGTGTTGCCCGGCCATGCCGGCGTAGAGCCTACGACCATCGTTTTGCAGCGGGGTTCGCAGCGACATTCACGCTCGATGCAGATTATGTGCCTGCCTCTCGGAGGCACTGGTTTCGCTGCTCCGGCGGGTCGCCACGCTAATGGCGGTCGGGGCGCTCTGTAAAGCCATCTGTCGGTGTTTTTTCACCGTGCCAGTGAGGCCGAATAACCGTACGCGCAACCGCGAATACCCATAGCCAATGATCATTACACCTTTGTCGCACCTTGCACCGAAAGAGAGCCGGTCGACCCATGACCTGAATCAGGGAAATGTGCAATTGCACTGTTGTCGGTCGCCCGAAGCACTTCTCTCGTGCCGAAAAGCAATACCATAGCGCCGCCCAATAATGGCGCATGGCTATCATCTGCGGTTGGTTTCAAGAATACGCACAGCACGCCGATATCAGCAGGTGACTGCCTGCTCAATGCTGCGCCGCAAGTATCGGCAGCGCAGCAGTGCTGCAATGGCAGCTGACCCCGCGTGGCAGTAGTACTAAGGAAAACCATGAACAACAGCTCCGCCTCCCGACAAATGTCCGTGCAGACAAAGATCAACCTGGCCCTCGTGCTGGTCCTGGTGGCGATCATGTCTGCCTCGTTGTTCTTCTCTGCCAGTACGGAGAAGCGGCTCGTGCTCCAGGTTGTGGAGCAGCAGACCAAGGATGCCGCCGACTCCTATTTCGATAGCATCAACACCATGATGCTGACCGGCACCATGGCTCAGCGAGAGGTGCTGCGGAACAAGATCCTCGCGCGCCCAGGCGTTATCGATGCGCGCATCATCCGCGGGGAAGAAGTCACCAAGGTGTTCGGCCCTGGCTATGACCACCAGGCCCCGGCCGACGCGCTGGATCGTCGCGCGCTGGGCGGTGAGGAAATCATCGAGGTCAACAAGCAGAACGGCGGCCGTGTGCTGACCGTCATAAATCCCATCCTCGCCCACGCGGACTACCGCGGCACCAACTGCCTGACCTGCCACCAGGTCGGCGAGAACACGGTAATGGGCGCAGTGCGCATCAGCTATGACCTCAAGGCGCTGGACCAGGAAGTCGACCGCAACATCATGATCAGCGGCGGGATTCAGCTGCTCCTGCTGTTCATCGGCGTGGTGGTCATGTGCCTGACCGTGCGCCACGTCATCATCCGCCGCATCACTGCCATGCGCCACACCATGAATACCATGGCCGAGGACGAAGACCTCAGCCTCAGCGTCGAGGTGGGTGCGAAGGACGAAATCGGCGCGATGGGCGATGCCTTCAACCGCATGATCGGCAAGTTCCGCCATAGCCTGGAGGCCGTCGCGGGCGTTACCCATCAGCTCAGTGATGTCTCCGAGCGGGTATCCCATGTTGCAGAGAAGACCCTGGCTGCCGTCAACGAGCAGCGCAGCGAGACCGACATGGTCGCCTCGGCGATGAACGAGATGAGCGCGACCGTGCAGGAAGTGGCACGCAATGCCAGCCAGACCGCCACGGCATCGACCGGCGCCGACAACGAATCAAAAGCCGGCGTAAAGGTCGCCACCGAGGCACTGGACGGTATCGAAGTGCTGATCGCCGAGATCGAGAAAGCCGCCCAGGTCATCCAGCGGGTCGAGAGCGACAGCGCCAGCATCGACATGGTGCTCGGCGTGATCAACGGCATCGCCGAGCAGACCAACCTGCTGGCGCTGAACGCAGCCATCGAAGCGGCACGCGCCGGCGAACAGGGCCGCGGCTTTGCGGTGGTGGCCGATGAGGTACGTACCCTGGCTTCGCGCACGCAGAAATCCACCGAAGAAATCCAGGCAATGATCGAACAGCTGCAAAGCGGCGTTCGCAATGCGGTGCAGGCCATGAGCGAAGCACAACTGCGTGCCCGGTCGGGTTCGCAATGCGTCGAGAAGGCTGCCCAGAGTCTCGCCGTGATCGCCGACGAAGTCGGCACCATCAACGAGATGAACACCCAGATCGCAACGGCTGCCGAACAGCAGAGTGCGGTTGCCGAAGAGATCAATCGCAACATCACGACCATCAGCCGTATTGCGGACACCACTTCGGCTGACGCATCCCAGACCTCGCAGATCAGCGACGAGCTGGTGCGTCTGGCAACCGAGCTGAACCGTCTGGTCGGCCAGTTCAAGCTCTGACCACTGCGATGCGGCCTTCCCGGCCGCGCCCGGTACGCATTTCGAATCGCCCAACGGTGCGGTTCGGAGTGCCGCCGGGGCGCTATTCTTGATCTGAGACAGTCGGCGCGCCGGACCGAATCGTCCATAATCCGCGCCCATGACCTGCCTGAGCCGGACACACCCGAGGGTGACACCGCGTTCCGCGCCGGACTCCGAATTCAACCTTAGGTAAAACGAACATGGACCAACTGCCGAGCTTCGACCGCGCCCTGGTCGAGAAATACGACCGTCCAGGTCCGCGCTACACCTCCTACCCCACGGCCCCCCAGTTTCACCAGGCCTTCGCCCAGGATGATTACCGTGCCGCCGCTGCACGCAGCAATCAGGCACAAACGCCCAAGCCGCTGTCGGTATACATCCACATTCCGTTCTGCAAGAGCCTTTGCTATTACTGCGCCTGCAACAAGATCATCACCCACAAGACCGAGCGCGCCGTCGAGTACCTCGAATACCTCAAGCGCGAGATCGCCATGCAGGGCGAACTGTTCGACCGTTCGCGCAAGCTCACTCAGCTGCACCTCGGCGGTGGCACACCCACCTATTTCACCAGCGAGCAGCTGGCCGACCTGATGGCGTGCCTGCATCAGGCGTTCAACATGGATGACAGCGACAACCACGAGTTCTCGCTGGAAGTGGACCCGCGCACCGTCACGCCCGAGCAGATCCACGGCCTGCGCAAGCTGGGCTTCAACCGCCTGAGCTTCGGCGTGCAGGATTTCGACGAGCAGGTGCAGATCGCCGTCAATCGCATCCAGACCGAGGAGCAGACCCGCGAGCTGGTCCAGGCCGCCCGCGACGCACAGTTCAAGTCCATCAGCGTCGACCTGATCTACGGCCTGCCGCTGCAGACGGTGGCCAGCTTCGATACCACGCTGGACAAGATCATCGACATTCGTCCGGACCGCATCGCCGCTTACAGCTATGCCCACCTGCCGGAGCTGGTACGTGCACAGAAGCTGATACGCCCAGAGGACATGCCACCGCCGGAGCGCAAGCTCGAGCTGCTGGAACTGACCATCCAGCGCCTTACCGCCGCCGGCTACATCTATATCGGCATGGATCACTTCTCGCTGCCCGAGGACGAACTGGCCCTTGCCCGCGCCAATGGCACGCTGCAGCGCAACTTCCAGGGCTATTCGACCCACGCCGATTGCGACCTGATCGGGCTGGGCATTTCCTCCATAGGCAAGGTCGCCGATAGCTACAGCCAGAACGTCAAGGAGCTATCGCAGTATTACGCGCGCCTCAACGAGGGCATGCTGCCCGTGCAGCGCGGCTACAAGCTGAGCGACGATGACTGCCTGCGCCGTGACGTCATCGTGTCGCTGATGTGCCATAGCCGCGTCGACTACCGCCAGATCGAGCAGAAGCACGGCATCGATTTTCGGGAATACTTCGCCGATTCGCTGGCAAAGCTCGCCGAACCGGTGGCCGATGGCCTGGTCGAGCTGCACGACGACGCGCTGGTTCTCTTGCCGCAGGGGCAGCTGATGATGCGCAATGTCGCCATGGCGTTCGACGCCTACCTCGGCGGCGAGCAGCGCGGTCGTTTTTCGCGCACGGTCTGAGTTCGCGACTTCACAACAGGCGGCACTCAGCCGCCTGCTGTAGCTGGTGAGACTTCCGCTGATCACCGGGCAATTGCCAAACGTCGCTCAAACTGTATAAATAGCCAGTCTTTGAGCGGGCCGCGCGCGCCCCAGCTGCAGCGGATGTACAATGCGTCAGGCCCTGGAAAATCCCTTCTACTACCTCGAAAACTTCCGGCAGGTTCTGGCCTGGGTGAGCCGTCACCACAGTGATCTGCTGGATGAAACCGAGCTGGCATTTATCGAGCGTTTCGCCCTGTTGCCGCAGCCTTCCCAGGCGCTGCTGGTGCGCATGGTGATGCGCAAGGGCATGCTGTTTCGAGCAAGCAAGCTGCGTTATCTGGAGATTGGCTGCTCACGTCGCGCGGTGGAGCCATTGATCGATCAGGGGTGGGTCGATGCGTCTTCGGCCCTGACGCTCGAGCAGCTGTTCGCTTTGCTGACCAAAGGCGAGCTGCTGCAAGTGTTCGGGTCGTCTGCATCAGCCAGCCTGCGCAAGGCCGAGCTGCTGGATAAGCTGCGCGCCGACCACCAGATGGCCAAGCCGTTTCAGGCGTGGTGCAGCCAGATCGAAGACGCGGTATTTGCGTTATGCATCGACGAGCTCTGTGAGCGCCTGCGTTTGCTGTTCTTCGGCAACATCCATCAGGACTGGTCCGAGTTCGTTCTGGCCGACCTCGGCATCTACCGTTACGAGCAGGTCGTCTTCTCGCCCAGCTCCCGCGCCTTCAACTGCCGCACCGAGCTGGATGCCTATCTGCATCTGCATCGTTGCCGCGAGCGTTTCGATACCGGCGAGCCATTGAGCGACGTGCTGGCCGACGTTCCCGATGAGCCCTATGCCAACGCCTGGCTGGAAATCCGCCGCGGCAAGCTGCTGCTGAGCATCGGCCAGCAGTTCGAGCGCATTGGCGATCTGACAGAGGCCCTGCGTCTGCATGCCTCCAATACCTATCCCGGTGCCCGCGAGCGCGCGATTCGCGTGCTCGAACGCTGTGGCCAGCCTGCAGCAGCGCTGGAGCTGCTGGATCAGGCGCAGGCTGCGCCGCAGAGTGAGCACGAACTGCAGCAACTGCAGCGAATCAAGCCGCGCCTGCAGCGCAGCCTGGGTATCCCTACGCTGCGCTCACTCAACCGCAAGCCGGAGCAGCTCGACCTGGTCCTGCCCCGGGCCGGCTGTAGCGTCGAGCATGCGGTGCGCGAGCACCTGTCGATACCAGACGCGCCGGTCTACTATGTCGAGAATGCCCTGGTCGGCTCGTTGTTCGGCTTGCTTTGCTGGGATGCGATCTTCGCACCGTTGCCCGGTGCGTTCTTCCACCCTTTCCACTGGGCGCCGGCCGATCTGAATCGTGCGGATTTTCATCAACGGCGCGCCGACCTGTTTGCCGCCTGCCTGGCCTGTCTCGACAGTGACGACTACCGCGACTGCATCTGGCGCACCTTCCAGGCAAAGCTCGGCATTCATAACGCGTTCGTTGCCTGGGGGCTGCTCGACGAGGAGCTGTTGACCCATGCCCTGACGTGCATTCCCGCCGCGCATCTGAAGCTGATGTTTCAGCGCATCCTCGCCGATGTTTGCGGCAATCGCACTGGCCTACCGGACCTCATCCAGCTGTGGCCCGAAGAACGCCGCTACCGGATGATCGAGGTGAAAGGCCCGGGCGACCGCCTGCAGGACAACCAGAAGCGCTGGATCGATTACGCCCATCAGCACGGTCTGCCGATTGCGGTCTGCCATGTGCAATGGGCTGAGGTCATGGCGTGAGCTATCGGGTCGCGGTGCGCGCGCTCTGCGAATTCACCGCCAAGGTCGGCGATCTGGACCTGCGCTTCACACCCTCGCCCACCGCGCTGGAAGGCATCGCCGGCCACGCCCAGGTCAGCGCCAGGCGCGGCGAGGGCTACGAACGTGAAGTGGCTCTGGAGGGCCAATACGGAAAACTCATGGTGCGCGGCCGTGCCGATGGCTACGACCCGGCGCGGAACCGCATGGAGGAAATCAAGACCTTCCGCGGGGATCTGGAACGTCAGCCGGCCAACCATCGGCAATTGCACTGGGCGCAGGCGAAGATCTACGGCTGGCTGCTGTGTCAGACGCGCCAGCTCGACGAGGTCGAGCTGGCACTGGTCTATTTCGACGTCGCCAGCCACAAGGAAACCCTCTTCGTCGAACGCCACGGAGCACAGAGCCTGCGCCTTTTTTTCGAAACCCAGTGTCAGGCGTTTCTCGACTGGGCCGAACAGGAACTGGCCCATCGCGACGCGCGCAATCAGGCGCTCACCGCGCTGGGTTTTCCTCATGCCGATTTCCGCACCGGCCAGCGGCAACTCGCCGAGGCGGTGTACAAGGCAGCCTGTACCGGCACCACGCTCATGGCGCAAGCGCCGACCGGTATCGGCAAGACCCTGGGCACGCTGTTTCCGCAGCTCAAGGCGTTTCCCGGCCAGCAGCTCGACAAGCTGTTCTTTCTCGCTGCCAAGACCTCCGGCCGCCGCCTGGCGCTGGATGCACTGCAAACGCTACAGCGCAACGGCGCGGGTGAATTGCGTGTGCTCGAGTTGATCGCACGTGACAAGGCCTGCGAGCACCCGGACAAGGCCTGTCACGGCGAATCCTGCCCGTTGGCGAAGGGTTTCTATGATCGTTTGCCCGCGGCCCGAGCAGCGGCATTGCAGCAAAGCATGCTCTACCAAGCGGCCCTGCGAGAGGTCGCCCTCGCCCATCAGGTCTGCCCCTATTACCTCAGCCAGGAGCTGGCGCGCTGGGCGGACGCCGTGGTCGGCGACTACAACTACTATTTCGACATCAGCGCCCTGCTCTACGGCCTGACGCTCAACAATGACTGGCGTATCAGCGTGCTGGTGGACGAAGCGCACAACCTGCTCGAACGCGCGCGCGGCATGTACAGCGCCGAGCTCGATCAGCGGGCCTTCGCCGGTCTCGGCGGCAAGGCGCCGGCGCCCTTGAAACGCCCGCTGGGTCGGGTACAGCGCTGCTGGAACGACCTGCATCGCGAGCAGCTGGCGAATTATCAGGTGCAGCCCGAACTGCCGCTCAAGCTGCTCGGCGCGCTGCAACAGGCCGTCAGCGCCGTCACCGATTACCTTGGCGAACAGCCCGGCGGGCTGGATGCAGAGCTGCAACGGGCCTATTTCGATGCCATGCATTTCTGCCGGATCGCCGAACTGTTCGGCGAGCATTCGTTGTTCGATATCAGCCTGTTACCCGCAACTGGCCGCGGCAAGACCAAGCGTTCGATGCTGTGCCTGCGCAATGTGGTTCCAGCGCCCTTCCTCGCGCCACGGTTAGAACAGGCTCGTTCAACGGTGCTGTTCTCGGCCACGCTGAACCCGCGCCGGTTCCATGCCGATATGTTGGGCCTGCCCACGGGTAGCGCCTGGATCGAGGTCGAATCGCCATTCCAGGCCGATCAGCTGCGGGTATGCCTGGCCGCGCATGTCTCGACCCGCTATCAGCACCGCCAGGCCTCGCTGGGTGCCGTGGTCGCGCTCATCGCCCAGCAATATCGCGAGCGCGCCGGCAACTACCTGGCGTTCTTCAGCAGCTTTGATTACCTGCAACAGGTGACCGCCCTGCTGCGCGAGCAGTATCCGGACGTGCCCTTCTGGGAGCAGACTCGCGGCATGCAGGAAGCGGCCCGCAGTGCATTTCTCGACCGATTCACCGAACACAGCAAGGGCGTCGGTTTTGCGGTGCTCGGCGGCGCATTCGCCGAAGGCATCGACCTGCCAGGCAACCGCTTGATTGGCGCTTTTATCGCCACCCTCGGCCTGCCACAGGTCAATCCGGTCAACGAGCAGTTCAAGGCACGCCTTGAGCAGCTATTCGGCCGCGGCCTGGGTTACGACTACACCTACCTCTACCCCGGGCTGCAGAAAGTCGTGCAGGCTGCGGGACGGGTTATCCGCACACAGAGCGATGAAGGCGTCGTGCACCTGATCGACGACCGTTTCGGCCGGTCGCAGATACGCCGCCTGCTACCGAGCTGGTGGCAGCTTTCGCCAGTTTCCAGCGATTGAGGCCACGCAACGGCGCCGTTCGGGTTGCGTGGTGTCCGGAGGCTCGCTATAGTCCTGCGCCGCCGATTCCCCATCGGCGCACTGCTACGCAGCCTCCGCCCGGATGGCGAAATTGGTATACGCAAGAGACTTAAAATCTCTCATCCGAAAGGGTATGCGGGTTCGACCCCCGCTCCGGGCACCAGTCTTTACGCGGCTTTCAGCCTTCCAGCTTTCGCCCTGTCATTTGCGCATTGCTGTGCAATTGACCCGAGCACTCCCGTCACCACTGTAACGCCTGGCAAACTCCTTACCCACCGAACGCAATGACCAGCCTGGTTGTTGGCTAAGTTCATATCGAACTTACCGGCACTCACTGTTGCCGTTATCAATGTCCAGAAAGATAGCGTGTGCGTAATTGTGTCTACAGACACATAAGATGCTATCCTGAGTCCATGGAATTAATCGAGCAATTGCCATGACTGCGACTCTTCAGGCACCCGCGTTTACCAAAGACCAGTGCGCCGCCGGCCTTCGAACCGCGGTGAACGTTCTCGAAAAATGGCAGGCGTCTACCGAACAGGCCTGTCGGATACTGCGTATCTCCCGCAGTACTCACGCACGGGCCAAACTCCGCAATGCAGATTGGTCGGTCAGTCTGGACCCCGACCAGATGCAGCGCGTCAGTTTTATTCTCAACATCCACGCAGCACTTCGGCTGATCTTCGATAACCCGGAAAACACTTACGGCTTTCCGGCAATGCCCAATCACAACGAATTCTTCAACGGGCGATCGCCACTGGAGGTAATGGCTCAGGGGGACATGATTTCCCTGTACGAGTCGTTCCGCCGTATCGACAGCCTGCGAGGCGCGCAGTGGTAGTGCCGAAAGGGCTTCCCGTGCGGGCCGATGCCCGTTGTCAGGCCTATCGGCTGGTGAACTCCAAGTATCCCCCCATCGATCTGTTCGATGACGTAGCCGACGCCGAGGAATTTGAAATCCTCTATCAGTTGCAGGCGCTGACAAACCCGAGATTGCACAACGAAACTGGCCGCCTCGAGCTGATTCCTCGGTCAGAAATACCATTTGGCATTCCGGGCTGCTCCTACGCTACGGCGCCGTTCACCCACGTGAATCCAGCCGGCTCTCGTTTCAGCGATGGCAGCTACGGCGTGTTGTATCTGGCCGACAGCATGGAAACGGCACTGGCCGAGGTGCGGTATCACCAGGAGCACTACTGGTCGAATGTCGTAGGCTTGAACTTCGAGCGGTTCGTTTTCCGCGGGTTGTCATGTCAGTTCAACGAGGCCGGGCTGCTGGATGCCACGAGCGTGTCGATGTCGGATCCGATCTACGACGCGGATGATTACTTCCAGTCCCGCCAGTTCGGTCGCCTCGCCAGGCAAGAGGGATTCCCCGGGTTGCGGTATCACTCGGTACGTAGCCCAGGCCGGCACTGCTGGGCACTCATGACGCCGCGGCGCGTACTGTCCATCGTTCAGACCGCACACTACGAGATGATCTGGAACGCTGGCATCACCAGCGTCAGCGCGATCACCGAAGTCTGATGCTGGCGCGTTAGCCGTCTTCTCCTCCCTGCACCGGCCATCCGATTGCGCCGTGCTGCCAAACCGCTGTAACAATCATCGCGCATCGTCTGCTCATGGACTCCCCATGGCGCAAGGACGCTCCACCGAACTCACGACGTGAGGACGCGAACATGAGCAAGCGATCACTCGAAGAACTGGTTACCCGATCGGATATCAGTGCACTCCAGCCCATGGTGCATTGGCGCCGCGGGCGTCGTAACGGTCATGACAAGGCCGGGCCGAACGCTGCCGCACTGATTCAGCGCGCCGCACATGATATCGGCATGCTGAGAACCGCTGTACACAGCTGAGCTCGACTCCTGTCAGGCCTCGCGAACGGGTCGCAAGGCCTGTTCCAGAGCTTTTCTGTGGCCTTGACGGCTGTCAATGGCAAAAATAGTAAGCAGCCTATCTTTCGCTCCGATGTCAACCAAGGAGCGGCACATGAAGAACCTGCATCCCCATCATCTGACCCCCTACCTGCTGAGCGCTGGGCTGTTATGCAGTCCGGCGGTTTTCGCTCAGGAAACCTTCAGCAGCTTGTTCACCGACGCGAAACCGATTCTGGATGTGCGCTATCGCTACGAGCACGTCGATCAGGACAACGCACTTGAGCACGCCAACGCCCAGACGCTGCGCACCCGCGTCGGCTTTCAGACCGGCAAGTGGTACGGCCTGTCGGCTCTGGTCGAGGCAGACAACGTAAGCCGCCTGGGTGATGCCGCCTACAACAGCACACGCAACGGCCAGACCGATTACTCCGTGGTAGCCGACCCCGACGGCAGCGAAATCAACCAGGCGCTGTTGCGCTACGACCACGAACTCGGCAGCGCCATTGCCGGCCGTCAGCGCATCAATCTGGACAACCAGCGCTTCGTCGGTGGCGTCGGTTGGCGGCAGAACGAACAAACCTACGACGGTGTGCTGGGCCAGCTGCAACCGCTCGACAAGCTGACCCTGACTTACGCCTACATCAACAACATCAACACGATCTTCGGCCCGGGCGACAACCGTTTCGACAATCGCGCCAACCCGGCCAATATCGAAGGCCACAGCCATCTGTTCAACGCCCGCTACGCTCACTCACCGGCGCTGACGGCCACCGCCTACAGCTATCTGCTGGGACTGGACAACATCGCCACTGCACCCGCTGCTGCGCTCGGCACCCTGTCCAGCAAGACCACAGGTCTGCGTCTGAACGGTGCCCTCCACGGCATCAGCTATGCGCTTGAATATGCGCGCCAGCAGGACTACGCCGACAATCCACAGGAGCTGAGCAGCGAGTACTACCTGGCCGAACTTGGCTACGCCCTCAAGGGTGCGACTCTTAAAGCGGGCGTGGAAGTACTGGGCGGCGACTCGGGGCCGGGCAATCGCGCCTTCCAGACGCCGTTGGCCACCAAGCACGCCTTTCAGGGCTGGGCCGACACCTTCCTGCTGACGCCGGCAGACGGTGTGCAGGACGTTTACCTGGGGGGCACACTACCGCTCTTGGGCGGCACGCTGCAGGCCTGGTACCACGACTTCCGCGCCGAGCGTGGTAGCGAGCAGTACGGGGAAGAGATCAACATCGGTTACAGCCGCGCCATCCCGCTGGTCAGAGGGCTGGTCGCAACGGTCAAGTACGCCGGCTACGACGCGGACGACTATTCGGTGGACACCGAGAAACTTTGGGCACAGCTGCAGTACAGCTACTAAGCGATACGGGTCGGGCGTTCGCGCCCGACCTTCCCTACTCAGCTATCGCGTGTGACGAGGCAGGCGCAGGGAGATAATCGCGGCGAGCAGCACGAAGAGTGACGAAACCCACAGGCAAGCCTGCAACCCATAGGCCTGGAACACCCAACCGGAGAGCAGGGTACCGATCAACCGACCCATGGCGTTGGACATGTAATAGAACCCCACGTCCAGCGAAACGCCGTCTTCCTTGGCGTAGCTGACGATCAGATAGCTGTGCAGCGAGGAATTCACTGCGAACAGCGCACCGAACAGCAGCAGCCCGCCGATCAGGACCCATTGCGGCGATGCATCAGTTGTCAGGCCCACAGCGATTGCCGCCGTTAGCGCCGCCAGCAGCGCGGCCCAGATGAAGGCCGCACGTCCATCCGGTACCTTGCCGCTGCGCTTGCCGGTAATGGCCGGCGCTATCGACTGGACGATGCCATAGCCGATGATCCAGCAGGCCAGAAAGCCGCCGACCACCCAGAAATTCCAGCCGAAGACGGTGCTCAGGTACACCGGTAGCGCGATGACGAACCAGACATCGCGAGCCCCGAAGAGAAACAGCCGCGCGGCCGACAGTACGTTGATTGCCTGGCTTTTGGAGAGGATGTCCTTGAACTTCGGTTTGGCCTTCGCCTTGCCAAGATCCTTTTTCAACAGCACCAGGCTGCCGATCCAGATCACGGCTAGCACCGCAGCCATCGCCAGGACCGCGCCGCCGAATCCCAGCAGCGTCAGCAGTGCGCCACCGAGGAAAAATCCCACTCCCTTGAGGGCATTCTTCGAGCCGGTGAGGATGGCCACCCACTTGTACAGCGTGCCCTGCTGGCTGTCGGGTACCAGGAGCTTGATCGAGCTCTTGGCCGACATCTTGTTCAGGTCCTTGGCGATACCGGACAACGCCTGCGCACCCATCACCCAAGGCACCGTCAGCCACGCCGCTGGCACAGTGAGCATCAGCAGCGCCACCACCTGCATCGCCAGGCCAAGGTTCATCGTCCGGTTCAGGCCGAGTCGAGCGCCGAGATAGCCGCCAACCAGATTGGTGACAACACCAAACACCTCGTAGAACAGGAACAGCGCCGCGATCTGCAGTGGCGTGTAGCCCAACGAATGGAAATGCAGCACCACCAGCATGCGCAGCGCGCCGTCGGTGAGCGTGAACGCCCAGTAGTTACCGGTGACGATCAGGTACTGGCGCACCTCGGGGGACAGTCTGGCAAAGGCTTGCATGGTCGGTTCCGGATTGATTGAGCAGGTGTACTGCGCAGCTAGATTGGCGATGGCGTGGCATGCCGAGAAAAGAGTCGGGGATTCGAGTCACGGATTTGCCGTAGGGTGGGCTCCAGCCCACCCTACCTGCCCTTCTTCCATAGCCCGCACCGCTCTCAGCGAACGCCTCTCAGCGGCATCTCACCCTGCCAGCCCCACCATGCGCGCCAGTTCCACGGTGCGGTTGGCGTAGCCCCATTCGTTGTCGTACCAGGCGTAGATCTTCACCTGAGTGCCGTTGACCACCATGGTCGACAGCGCATCGATGATCGACGAGCGCGGGTCGGTGCGGTAGTCGATGGAAACCAGCGGCCGCTCCTCATACCCGAGGATGCCCTTCAGCTCGCCCTCTGCCGCGGCCTTGAGCAGCTGGTTCACCTCAGCGGCATCGGTAGCGCGCTCCACTTCGAACACGCAATCGGTCAGCGAGGCATTGGCCAGCGGCACGCGCACGGCATGGCCGTTCAGCTTGCCGCGCAGCTCCGGGAAGATTTCAGCGATCGCCGTGGCCGAGCCGGTAGTCGTGGGAATCAGGCTCATGCCCGAGGCCCGAGCGCGGCGCAGGTCCTTGTGGGGCTGATCGAGAATGCTCTGGGTATTGGTCAGGTCATGGATGGTGGTGATCGAACCGTGGCGGATGCCGAGCTGCTCATGGATCACCTTGACCACCGGCGCCAGGCAGTTGGTGGTGCAGGATGCCGCGGTGACGATGCGATGCTGCGCCGGATCGAACAGACTATCGTTGACGCCCATGACGATGTTCAGTGCACCCGGCTCCTTCACCGGCGCGCTGACCACGACGCGTTTGACGCCCTGCTCCAGATATTGCTGCAGCACGGCAACGGTCTTCATCTTGCCGCTGGCCTCGATGACCAGATCGCAGCCCGACCAGTCGGTTTCGCTGATCGCCTTGTTGGCGCTGACCTTTACCCGCTGACCGTCGATCACCAGACAGTCGCCATCGGATCCCGCTTCGTGTTGCCAGCGACCGTGAATGGAGTCGAAGTTCAGCAGGTGCGCATGGGTCGCCGCGTCCCCTGCCGGATCGTTGATCTGCACGAAGTCCAGCTCCGGCCAATCCCATGCCGCGCGCAGTGCCAGACGTCCGATGCGGCCGAAGCCGTTGATGCCAACTTTGATGCTCATGGATGACTCGCTTTTAAAAGGTGAATCAGGAAGTTCGTGGCGCAAACATGATGATCGCCATGCCCAGCATCGCAACGGCGCAGCCAAGCAGGTCCCACCAGGTCGGGCGAACGCCATCGACCAGCCACAGCCAGACCAGCGCCACGCCGACATAAACGCCGCCGTACGCCGCATACACGCGCCCGGCGGCGGTGGGATGCAGCGACAGCAGCCAGGCGAACAGCGCGAGGGAAAGCGCAGCTGGCAGCAGCAACCAGATACTCTTGCCCTGTTTCAGCCAGAGGTATGGCAGATAGCAGCCGACGATCTCCGCTATCGCGGTAATGACGAACAGGCCAAGCGTATTCAGCATGCGAAGCCCGTCATGCGCCGAAGCGTTCGATCCAGCCGACATGGGCCGGATGCTGGATAGCCTTGGGGCGCAGCGCCTGGACGCTGGCGATGGCGGTTGCGCGCGGCACGTCGCGGTCTATCAGGATGCGCGCTGCGATCAGGCCCGTACGACCGGAGCCGCCCTTGCAGTGAATAGCGATGCGCTTGCCGGCATCCAGCAGCTCATTGATCCGATCCGCCGACTGTTCCCAGGCCTGGTCGAAGTCCGCCAGCGGCACCTGTTCGTCAGCCACCGGCAGGTGAAACCACTCGAGGCCGCGCTCGGCGCAGAGCTGCGCCAGCTGCGTCGCTTCGTTGCGCGCCAGCTCTTCAGCAGGCATCAGGGTGATCAGCGCGTCAGCGCCGGCCGCTTGCAGGGTAGCCAGCGCCTCATCGACGCTGGTGCCCTTGCTGCCGGGGCACGGTGTGAAGATCAGCTGACCGGCGCTGCCGGGTACATCGAGGATGTCGTAGGGATGGGACACGCGGGCGATTCCTGGAAAGTCAGATGGAGCGTTGATTGACGCGACGGGACAGCGCTTCGGCCGACTCCTTGCGTTCCGAATAGCGATCGACCAGGTAGTCGGCCCGACCGCGGGCCAGCAGGGTGAACTTGATCAGCTCCTCCATCACATCCACCACGCGGTCGTAGTAGGCCGAGGGCTTCATCCGGCCGGCGTCGTCGAATTCGAGAAAGGCCTTGGCCACCGAGGACTGGTTCGGGATGGTGATCATGCGCATCCAGCGGCCCAGCACGCGCATCTGGTTCAGCGCGTTGAACGACTGAGAGCCGCCACTGACCTGCATGATCGCCAACGTCTTGCCCTGTGTCGGCCGCACCGCGCCCATGGCCAGCGGCACCCAGTCGATCTGCGCCTTGAACACCGCGCTCATCGAGCCGTGACGCTCCGGCGAACACCACACCTGACCTTCCGACCACTGCATCAGCTCGCGCAGCTCCTGCACCTTCGGATGGCTGTCCGGTGCATCGTCCGGCAGCGGCAATCCCGACGGATTGAAGATGCGCGTCTCGGCACCGAAACGCTCGAGCAGGCGCGCAGCTTCCTGTACCAGCAGGCGACTGTAGGAACGCTCCCGGTTAGAGCCATAGAGCAGCAGGATGCGTGGCCTGTGTTCTGGACCTGCCGGCAGAGCAAGCTTGTCCAGGTCAGGCATATCCAGCAGATCTGGGTCGATATTGGGCAGATCGTCGTTCATTAGGCATGTCCTGCTAGGTTCAAAGTGTGCCGATGCGCGCCAGCTCGGTTCTCAGCGTAGCGGCATCCAGTTGAGCGAGCGGTAGCGCGAGAAACGCGGCGAAACGTAGCTTGAGCCTGACCAGCGTGGCATCGAACGCCGCTTTTATCTCCTCGGGGCTACCGACCCTCTCGGAAGGATCGGCAAGCCCCCAGTGCGTCTTGGTGGCCGGCCCGAAATGTATCGGGCACGCTTCGCCAGCGGCCTTGTCGCAGACGGTAATGACGAAGTCGGGATTCAGCGCCTGATGCGCGTCGCTGCTCTTGCTATACAAGCCATCAGCCGCAATGCCGGCCCGCGCCAGCGCCTCAAGCGTCAGCGGATTGATATCGCCTCTTGGCTCGCTGCCGGCGCTGAACGCGCGCATGCCGGCCGGCGCGAGATGGTTAAACAGCGCCTCGGCCAGAATGCTGCGGCAGCTGTTGGCGGTGCAGAGGAAGAGAATCTTCATGGTCGTTCTTGATTCAGGCGCATGAGCTGGCGCGTTCTGGGCGGTTGCGCATACTTTCGAGGCGCTGCACGTTATCGCCCAGCCAATTCTTGTTGGCGGCCAGGATCGGCTGCAGCATGTCGGTCACCCAGTCAGGCAGGTGCGGGTGGAGTCGGTAGTAAACCCATTGGCCCTGACGGCGGTCTTCCAGAATTCCGCATCCGCGCAGCAGCGCCAGATGCCGCGAGATCTTTGGCTGGCTTTCATCCAGAGCACAGGTCAGCTCGCAGACACACAATTCGCCTTCACGGGCGACGAGCAACGCGATCCGCACGCGAGTCTCGTCTGCCAGGCATTTGAATACAGTGGTAGGTGTCAGGTGCTCGACCATTGATATCTTCTCAGCGCTTGTTCTTGACCAACACGAACATCTTGATCCGCTCATGTATCTCGTGAAGCGTGTGCCGGTAAGCATCCGGCTGGTCGCTGGTGGCAGGGTCTTCGAAGTTCCAGGCGATGTACTCGCCCGCACCAGGCAGTGCAAGGCATTCCAATGACGACTTATCACACAGCGTGATCACGAAATCGAACGGTTGCCCTTCCACTTCCTCCAGCGATTTGCTGTGCAATCCCACTGTCGCAACGCCAAGCTGCTCGAGCGCTGCCAACGCTCGTAGATCGACCTGGGTGGGAGCGGTGCCTGCACTGAACGCCTCGAAGTGCTCCGAATCGGTATGCCGCAGCAACGCCTCGGCGAGCTGGGAGCGTGCCGAGTTGGCGACGCAGACGAACAGGACGCGCGATTTATAGGCCATGAAGCCGTTCCCCATCAGATATGCCTGGGCGAATATATTGCTTAGCGCATAAGCAAGTAAAGCTCTCTCTCTCTCTCTCGAGCTAGGCCAGCTATTTACTGCGCGCTGTCAAAGGCGAGTTTGTTGCGCCGGAACAAGAGGCGTATATTCCGTATCGCATATATTTATTCGAACGAATATCCGCCTTCACGGGAGCCGCTTGATGACAGCACCCAATGTTCTCGATGTCATCATCATTGGCGCAGGACAGTCCGCCCTGACGACTGCGTACTTTCTGCGTCGCACGTCGCTGTCCTATCTGCTGTTGGATGAACAGCCCAGTCCCGGCGGCGCATGGCTGCACGCCTGGGAGTCGCTGAGACTGTTCTCACCCGCCGCCTGGAGCTCGATTGCCGGCTGGCCGATGCCTGCTCCGGCCGAGCCGGGCAATCCCACGCGCAGCGATGTTATCGATTATTTGCGACGCCACGAAGATCGCTACCGGTTTCCCATTCAGCGATCGGTTCGAGTCGATACGATCAGCCGCCTCGACGATCTCTGGCGTGTGCAAGCAGGCGATCAGCATTGGCTGGCTCGCGCAGTCATCAGTGCGACGGGCACCTGGAGCAAGCCTTTCATTCCGCCTTATGAAGGGCACGAGCTTTTTCAGGGTGCGCAGATTCACTCGGCTCACTACCGTGACCCTGGTCCCTTCGCAGGTAAACGGGTGATGGTGGTAGGCGGTGGAAACTCCGGCGCGCAGGTCCTCGCCGAGTTATCCAGAGTCAGCGAGACACGCTGGGTCACTCAGGAGCCACCTGCGTTTCTGCCCGACGATGTCGACGGCCGCGTGTTGTTCGAGCGCGCCACCGCGCGCTGGAAGGCGCAGCAGGAGGGACGCAGCATCGACGAGCCGGCCGGCGGCTTCGGTGACATCGTCATGGTGCCGCCGGTGCGCGAAGCCCGCGAGCGTGGCGTTCTAGTGGCCGAGCGCCCCTTCGCGCGCTTCACCGAAACGGGAGTCGAGTGGGCGGATGGGCGTCGTGAGGACCTGGACGCGGTGATCTGGTGCACAGGTTTCCGCCCGGCACTGGATCATCTTCGTGAACTCGGCATCATCGAGGCCGATGGCAAAGTACAGGTAGAAGGCACCCGTGTCGTGAAGCAACCCAATCTCTGGCTGGTGGGCTACGGCGACTGGACCGGCATGGCATCTGCCACGCTGATCGGCGTCACCCGCACGGCGCGAAGTACCGTCGATGAGGTCGTTCAGGCACTTGCCGCAACGTCCCTGCAGCGCCCCTAGCAACCACCGATGCAATCCCGATCATCATGCGAAAAGGTGTAATTAGCGATGTCCAGTCAATGTGAAGTGGCCGGGAAGAAAGCGGCCGGCGTCCCGCTCGGATTCTTCGAGCGTTATCTGACGCTCTGGGTCTTTCTCTGCATCGTTGCCGGCACCCTCCTCGGTCTGGGACTGCCCGCTGCCGCACAAGCGGTCGGCGCGCTGGAAATCGCCCATGTGAACATTCCGGTCGGCCTGCTGATCTGGGTGATGATCATCCCGATGCTGATGAAGATCGATTTCTCGGCGCTGCGGGAGGTTTATGCACAACGGGCGAGCATGGGCATCACACTGTTCGTCAACTGGGCGGTCAAGCCATTCACCATGGCCCTGCTCGGCTGGGTATTCATAAAGCATGTCTTCGCGCCGTGGCTCCCGGCTTCCGAGCTCGATAGCTACATGGCTGGCCTGATCCTCCTGGGCGCCGCACCCTGCACGGCGATGGTTTTCGTCTGGAGCAATCTCTGCAACGGCAACGCCAATTTCACCCTGACCCAGGTGGCGCTGAACGACGTGGTAATGGTGTTTGCCTTTGCGCCAATCGTCGCCCTGCTGCTCGGCGTGTCGTCGATTCCAGTGCCCTGGGATACCCTGTTGCTCTCGGTAGTGATGTACATCGTCATTCCGCTGGCCATCGCCCAGTTCATTCGCGGCCGGCTGATGAAGCGCGGTGAGCCGGCCTTTCAGGCGGCACTGGCGAAAGTGCAGCCATTTTCCATCGTGGCGTTGCTGGCGACCCTCGTCCTGCTGTTCTCCTTCCAGGGCGAAGCGATCGTGGCCCAGCCGTTGATCATCGCCATGCTCGCGGTACCGATCCTGCTGCAAACACTATTCATCGCCGGACTGGGCTACTGGCTCAACCGTCGCTTCCTGGTTCGCCATGATGTTGCCGGCCCTTCAGCGATGATCGGTGCTTCGAACTTCTTCGAACTGGCGGTTGCCGTTGCAATCGTGCTCTATGGTTTCAATTCAGGCGCGGCCCTTGCGACCGTAGTTGGCGTATTGATCGAGGTGCCGGTCATGCTCTGGCTGGTGCGCAGCATCAACCGCAGCCGTGACTGGTACAACCGGGCGTTGCCGGCTGATTGAGCTGGAACCACTCACCTTCGCTTGACCCTGATCAGCAGGGCGGCGCGCAGGCTGACTACCATCGATGCAGACGCCTGAGAGGACCACAGACATGGACAGCCCCGCACAAGAGCAGCCTGCCCCGACCAGTGACACACCACTTTCGCTGAGAGCGCACTTGGCTAACTTCTGGCGGGGCCATCCCACCGAAGCCAAAGTGCTGCTCGGAATGTGCGCGGCGTTCCTGCTGATCTTCTTCCTGCCGATGGGCCAGCCCCGTTTCGAAAACGCGGTACTGGAAGGCCTGCGCCTGACGCAGTGGTACGCCCGTGAGCATGTGATTCTCTGCCTGCTGCCAGCCTTCGTCATCGCGGGCGCAATGGCCGTCTACATCAGCCAGGGTGCCGTGATGAAGCACCTGGGCCCGGCTTCGCCGAAGCCCGTGGCGTTCGGTGTGGCATCCATCGCCGGCACGCTGCTGGCGGTGTGCTCCTGCACCGTACTGCCGCTGTTTGGCGGCATCTACAAGCGCGGTGCCGGCCTGGGTGCAGCAATCGCCTTTCTCTATTCGGGGCCGGCGATCAACGTCATGGCCATCGTGGTCACCGCCAAGGTGCTTGGCGCCGAGCTCGGGATCGCTCGAGCCGTTGGCGCCATCGTGTTCGCCTTGGTAATTGGCGCCATCATGCACCTGCTCTACCGCCGCGAGGAGGCTGCACGTGCGGCCAAAAGTGCCCGCGGTTTCGCCGGTGACGACGACGGGCACCCGCTCGGCGACATCGTCGCCTTGTTCAGCTTGATGATCGGCATTCTGGTATTCGCCAACTGGGCCAGCGCGGAGAACTCGGCCTGGATGGCCGTGCATGCCTGGAAGTGGCCAATCACCGCAACCCTCGCCATCTTGCTGGCGTCATTGCTGGCGCGTCGCTGGAACTGGTCGGTACGACCGTTGCTCATGATTGGCGCGCTGGTCGCTGCGAGCGCTCTGCTTGCGCCTCAGTGGCCGGAGCTTGCCATGGTCATAGGCATCGCGGGGTTGATGCTACAGGCCAGTCGCCAGAACGCAGCAAGCCAGGAATGGGTCGGTCAGAGCTGGGACTTCACCAAACAGATCATGCCGTTACTGCTTGGCGGGGTGCTGATCGCCGGCATGCTGCTCGGCCGCCCCGGCCACGAAGGGCTGATTCCCAGCGAATGGGTCGTCTGGGCTGTGGGCGACAACAGCTTCACCTCCACCCTCCTCGCCTCGGTCCTCGGCGCCTTCATGTATTTTTCTACCCTGACCGAAGTGCCCATCGTGGAAGGTCTGTTGGGCGCAGGAATGGGCAAGGGCCCGGCACTGGCAATCCTGTTGGCGGGGCCTGCGTTGTCGCTACCGAACATGCTGGTGATTCGTACCGTGCTCGGCACGCAGAAAACGATCGTGTACTGCTCGCTGGTAGTGGTCATGGCCACGCTCAGCGGCTATCTCTATGGCCAACTGATGTGAGGACGACAATGAAACTGACTGTTTATGGGTCTGGCTGCGCCAAGTGCCAACAGCTTTCCGCCAACGCCGAAGCTGCCGCGCGGCGACTCGGCCTGGAGTTCGAGGTCGAGAAAGTCACCGACGTAAACGCCATCATCGACGCGGGCGTCATGCGCACCCCTGCGCTCGCAGTTGATGAGGAGATTGTCGTGGAGGGCAAGGTGCCGAGCAGCGATGAGCTTGAGCAGCTGCTGGGCTGAGTGATCCCATCGCAATGCTGCAAATGCGGCACGACTGTCGAACGGAACCGTCCTGTGCAGTTCACGGCCTCATAGTTGAACTGTCAGGAGGAGCGAGAAGTGTCCGATTCGATGACGTACTTGGCCATAGCGGCCGCGGTAGCGCTGATAGCCGCGAATCTGCTTGCGATCACCAGCGTCTTCAAAAGTGAGCGAACCGTAGGCGCAAAGGCGCTTTGGGCAATCGGTATTGCCGTCTTCCCGATACTGGGACTGCTGTTCTGGTTGCTGGTCGGCTTGCGCCGGGCGCGCTGATCAGGGCTTCAGCCCCAACAGATACAGCGCTTTGCCCAGCACCCTTACCGAATCGGCATGTTTGCCAGCCTGATGCAGCTGCTCGCCCTCAGCACGCAACTCACGAACTTGCTGCAGCGTAGCGGCATCCTTGGGCGGATTGGTTTCGAGCTGCTCATCAATCTTGGCCATGTCCATGGGACAGTGCATCGCCAGCAGCGGCGTGCTGAACAGGACGGCAAGGGTAAAAGCTGTGAGGCGTCGCATGGCTGTTCTCCTCGCGCGAAAGGCGCTCTCGAAGTATAGATAGCCTTTACGGAGTCGCTCGTTGCCAAACTAATTGGCGTATCAAGATGCTTGGCTTTTAGCCGCGCAAAAGAAAAAGCCCCAAGCAACTAGTTGCTTGGGGCTTTTCAATATGGAGGCCGATGTCGGAATCGAACCGGCGTACACGGATTTGCAATCCGCTGCATAACCACTCTGCCAACCGGCCTCAAAACGAAGGCGCCGCATTATTACTGCGGCGCGATCTTACAAACTGGAGCGGGAAACGAGACTCGAACTCGCGACCCCGACCTTGGCAAGGTCGTGCTCTACCAACTGAGCTATTCCCGCGTTGTCTTGGTGACGGGCGCCATTCTATACGATCGAATGCTGCCGTCAACCCCTTGATTAAAAAAGTTTTTATTTCTTTTCTGAGGTGCTCAGGTGCGGCCAGGCAGCCATCAGGTAATTGATCATCGACCAAAGCGTCAGCCCCGCTGCCACGATCAACAGCGCATAACCCAGCCCGACCCAGATTGTTGGCTGCGGCGGATTGGCCAGCAGGATCACCAGCGCGACCATCTGCGCAGCGGTCTTCCACTTGCCCAGGTTCGACACCGCCACCTGCGCGCGAGCGCCCAGCTCGGCCATCCATTCGCGCAAGGCCGAGACGACGATCTCCCGACCGATAATGATTGCTGCCGGCAATGTCAGCCAGAGGTTCGAATGCTCTTCGACCAGTAACACCAGCGCTACAGCGACCATCAGCTTGTCGGCCACCGGATCGAGAAAGGCACCGAACGGCGTGCTTTGCTCGAGACGGCGCGCCAGGTAGCCATCGAGCCAGTCGGTCAGCGCGGCAACGGTGAATACTGCACTCGCGGCCAGGTAGCTCCAGTAGAACGGGAGATAGAACAGCAGAATGAAGATAGGTATCAGCAGCACGCGTAGAACGGTGAGCAAGTTCGGGATATTCATCGGTACCACTGATCGGCGGAATTCGGGGACAGTTTACTCACTGTGCAGGGCGGCATAAATCGACTCGGCAAGCTTTTTACTGATGCCGGGAGCCTTGGCGATCTCGTCGAGGCTGGCTCTGCACAGTTCCTGAAGACCGCCGAAATGCGTAAGCAGTTCGCGACGGCGCTTCGGTCCGATGCCAGGGACACCTTCGAGCGTCGAGGTTCGCCGCGCTTTTCCGCGTCTGGCACGGTGGCCGGTAATGGCGAAACGGTGCGCCTCATCGCGCACCTGCTGGATCAGGTGCAGCGCCGGCGAGTCTGCGGGAAGCGTGAACTCGTGAGCCGCATCGTTGAGGTAAAGGGTTTCCAGCCCCGGCTTGCGCGTCACACCCTTGGCCACGCCGAGCAGGATCAGATCCGGCACGGCCAGTTCTTCGAGCACTTCACGCGCCATGTTCAGCTGGCCCTTGCCGCCATCGACCAGCAGGATGTCCGGTAGCTTGCCCTCGCCCTCCGCTGCCTTGCGGAAACGCCGGGACAGCGCCTGGTGCATCGCCGCATAGTCATCGCCCGCGGTAACACCCTCGATGTTGTAGCGTCGATAGTCCGACTTCAGCGGTCCCTCCGGCCCGAAGACCACGCAGGACGCCACCGTCGCCTCGCCGCTGGAATGGCTGATGTCGAAGCATTCCAGGCGCATCGGCGGTTCGTCGAGTTCCAGCGCTTCGGCCAGCGCGTCGAACCGAGCGGACAGATGCTGACGATTGGCCAGGCGTGCAGCCATCGCCTGTTCCGCGTTGGTCAGCGCCAGCTGCTGCCAGCGCGCACGCGTGCCACGTACGCGATGGGTAATGGTCAGATCGAAGCTGCGCAGCTCGGCGATGGCACTGATCAGCGTCGGAAAGTCCTCGTGCACGGCGTTGACGATCAGCTCTCCCGGCAGATCGCGTTCGGCGGCGCCCAGGTAGTACTGCTCGAGAAACGCCTGCAGCACCTCGGCGACACTTTCCTCGATAGCCACTTGCGGGAAGAAATTCTTGCTCCCCAGCACCCGGCCGCCACGCACGGTGATCAGGTGAACGCAGGCGCCGCCCGGGCTGACCACCGCGGCGACGATATCCACGTCGCCAGTGCCGCCCTCCATGCTCTGCTGATCCTGCACGCGACGCAGGATGCCGATCTGATCGCGAATCTCGGCGGCACGCTCGAAATCGAGGTTCATCGCCGCCTTTTCCATATTGCGTGACAGCTCTTCGGCCAGCGCATTGCTACGGCCTTCGAGGAACATGACCGAATGTCGTACGTCCTCGGCGTATTCCTCCGGCTCGACCAGATTTACGCACGGCGCCTTGCAGCGCTTGATCTGGTACTGCAGGCAGGGACGTGTGCGGTTGCGGTAGTAGCTGTCTTCGCATTGGCGTACGAAGAAAGCCTTCTGCAGCAGGCTCAGGCTTTCGCGGATCGCGCCGGCGCTCGGATAGGGGCCGAAGTAGCGTCCCGGCTCCTTCTTCGCGCCCCGGTGAATACTCAGTCGTGGAAACTCACCGGCCGAGAGGAACACATAGGGATAGGACTTATCGTCCCGCAGCAGGATGTTGTAAGGCGGTCGCCATTGTTTGATCAGGGTCTGCTCGAGCAGCAGCGCCTCGGTCTCGTTGGCGGTGATGGTGGTTTCGACCTGAGCGATCTTGGCCACCAGCGCGGCGGTCTTCGGCGCCTGGCCCGTCTTGCGGAAATAGCTGGCCAGACGCTTCTTGAGATTCTTGGCCTTGCCGACGTAGAGCAGTTTGGCCTGTGCGTCGAACATGCGGTAGACGCCCGGCCGGCCGCTGCAGGCGGCCAGGAACGCCGATGGGTCGAAGGTTTCGCTCATCAGTTGACGGTGTCGACCATCCCGTGGCGAACCGCCAGCAGGGCAAGCTCGACATCACTGGTAATCGACAGTTTTTCGAAGATGCGATAACGGTAGGTGTTGACTGTTTTCGGCGAGAGACAGAGCTTGTCGGAGATGCTCTGCACCTTCTGGCAGTTGGCAATCATCAATGCGATCTGGATTTCCCGCTCCGAGAGCAGATCGAATGGCGATTCGCTGAGCTGCGGCTGGAAGGATTTGAGCGCCAGTTGCTGGGCGATCTGCGGGCTGATGTAGCGCTGACCACCAAATACCATGCGAATGGCCTGCACCATTTCTTCCAGTGCCGCACCTTTGGTCAGATAACCCGCCGCGCCAGCCTGCAGGAGGCGCGTCGGGAAAGGGTCTTCTTCACATATGGTCACAGCGATGACCTTCAGATCGGGGTAGCTGCGCAGCAGCTTGCGGGTCGCCTCGAGGCCACCGATGCCCGGCATCTTGACGTCCATCAGCACCACATCAGGCTTCAGTTCCCGCGCCTTGCGGATGGCGTCTTCGCCGGAATCCGCCTGGCCTATCACCTGAAGACCGGAGATGTCCGCCAGCATGCGACTGATGCCCGTGCGAACCAGATCGTGGTCATCGACCACCAGCACCCTAATCAAGCAGACACCTCATTGACCGTACTAAAAGCTGGCTGGCTGCTCGCTTTTTCAGGAGCGAACTCTATCAAAAAAATCATCGGCCTGGCCGATCACGACGCAGGTAACTGATCGAGATCATAAGTCCATCCCCTCTGCCGACGAATTGCATGCTGAACGCCGATGAACGGCCAAAGTCACAAACCAGATGGCCATTTCCCCTGGATTTCCCATGCTTACCCTGATCGCCGCACTGGTGCTGACGGCCACTCACATGCTGGCCGGCAGACTGAGCAAACTCCACCAGTTACCGCGTAGCCGCTGGCTATCCGCAGCCGGCGGCGTCGCCGTTGCCTATGTCTTCGTCCACCTGCTCCCCGAGCTGGCCGACGGGCAGAGGGTGATGGAGGATAGCGGGTTTCACCCGCTGCGCTACCTGGAGCACCATGCCTATCTGCTGGCACTGGTCGGCCTGGTCTGCTTCTACGGGCTCGAACGGCTGATCAAGCAGCACCGCGACGAGCGGCCTGAAGGTGCACCCTCCCACGCGGGCGTGTTCTGGCTGCACATAGGTGCGTTTGCCGGCTACAACGCACTGATCGGCCATATCCTCGCCAACCGTGATTCCGGCCAGGCGCTGGAGCTGGTCTGGTACACCGTGGCCATGTCGCTGCACTACATGGTCAACGATGTGGCCCTTCAGCATGATCACCAGGACCTGTTTGCCCGACGCGGCCGCTGGATCCTGGCGGGGGCAAGCCTGATCGGCTGGGCGTTCGGCTCGGTCATCGAACTCTCGGAGCTGGGTGTGTCGGCCGTAACTGCCTTCATCGCCGGCGCGATCATCCTCAACGTTCTGAAGGAGGAGCTGCCGACGGAAAGGAACAGCCGATTCGGTGCATTCCTGCTCGGGTCGCTCGGCTACTCCTTCCTCCTATTGTTGATGTAGCCGAGCCTACCGCACCTGTGTTCCTCTCCTGGGCCTGCGCATCAAACGATAGGCGGCCGGGATGACGAACAGCGACAGCAGCGGCGCACTCAGCATGCCGCCGACCATCGGTGCCGCGATGCGGCTCATCACTTCGCTGCCGGTGCCCGCTCCCAGCAGAATCGGCAAAAGGCCTGCGACAATCACTGCAACGGTCATCGCCTTCGGGCGTACCCGCTGCACCGCACCTTCGCGGATTGCTTCGCACAGCGCGGCCTCGCCGTTCAGCCCGTCGCGCTGCTGATCGGCCCAGGCGTTCTTCAGATATAGCAGCATGATCACGCCGAACTCCGCAGCGACTCCCGCCAGTGCGATGAAGCCGACGCCGGTGGCCACCGACAGGTTGTAATCCATCAGATAGAGGAACCAGACGCCGCCAGTCAGCGCAAACGGCAGGGTCAGCATGATCAGCACCGCCTCATCCAGCCGGCCAAAGGTCAGGTACAACAGGAAGAAAATGATCAGCAACGTCGCGGGCACGACCAGCTTGAGGCGCTCGTTGGCGCGCTCGAGAAACTCGAACTGGCCCGAGTAAGCCAGGCTCATGCCGGGCAGCAGGCTGACTTCGCTGCTCACCGCATCGCGCAGATCGGCGACGACCGACGCGATATCCCGGCCGCGCACGTCGACGTAAACCCAACCCGCCAGCCGCGCATTCTCGCTGCGCAGCATCGGCGGACCGTCGCTGATGCGCACTCGCGCCACACTGCCCAGGGTGATCTGGCTGCCCTGCGGCGTGAGGATCGGTAGCTGCTCCAGCCGCTGGGGGGTATCGCGCCATTCACGGGGATAGCGAACGCTGATCGGATATCGCGCAAGGCCCTCAATGGTCTCACCGACGGTTTCGCCACCGATGGCGCTGGAAACGATGGACTGCACATCGGCGATGTTCAGCCCATAGCGGGCGGCGTCCTGACGATCGATATTGATATCGACGTAACGCCCGCCGACCAGGCGCTCGGCCAGCGCCGAACTGACACCCGGCACCTTTCTGGCAACGGCCTCGACCTGCTGGCTGACACGGTCGATCTCCTCCAGATTGGCGCCGGCGATCTTCACGCCGATCGGGCTCTTGATGCCGGTGGCAAGCATGTCGATGCGATTGCGGATCGGCGGGATCCAGATATTGGTCAGGCCTGGCACCTGCACAGCCCGGTCCAGCTCGTCGATCAGCTTTTCCGGCGTCATGCCGGCGCGCCACTGCTCTCGCGGCTTGAAGCGGATGGTGGTTTCGAACATCTCCAGCGGTGCCGGATCGGTCGCTGACTCGGCGCGGCCGGCCTTGCCGAACACGGTTTCGACTTCCGGAACCGTGCGGATCATGCGATCAGTCTGTTGCAACAGCTGCGCGGCTTTCTGTGCTGACAGCCCCGGCAGCGCCGAAGGCATATAAAGCAGATCACCCTCGTCCATCGGTGGCAGGAACTCCCCGCCCAAGCGTGACATCGGCCACAGCGTGGTAGCCAGGATCAACACGGCTACGCCAATGGTCGATTTCGGGTGATCCAGCACCGCATCCAGCGCAGGGCGGTAGACCCGTATCAACCCGCGGTTGAGCGGATTGCGCGACTCGTCCGGCAGCTTGCCGCGAATCCAGTAGCCCATCAGCACTGGCACAAGGGTCACCGAAAGCCCCGCCGCTGCGGCCATGGCATAGGTCTTGGTAAAGGCCAGCGGGCCGAACAAACGGCCTTCCTGCGCTTCGAGGGTGAACACCGGAACGAACGACAGGGTGATGATCAGCAGACAGAAGAACAGCGCCGGGCCGACCTCCTGCGCTGCGCTGGTCATGACCTGCCAGTGCTCTTCACCCTCCAGCTCCTTGCCCGGATTGGCGTGGCGCCAGGCCTCGGCCTTCTTGTGCGCGTTCTCGATCATCACCACCGCCGCGTCGACCATCGCACCGATGGCGATGGCAATACCGCCCAGCGACATGATGTTGGCGTTGATGCCCTGATAACGCATCACGGCGAAGGCGATCAATATGCCGATGGGCAGCGAGACGATCGCCACCAGCGAAGATCGCAGGTGCCAGAGGAAGATACCGCACACCAGTGCGACGACGACGAATTCCTCCAGCAGCTTGAAGCTGAGGTTCTCCACCGCGCGGTCGATCAGCTCGCTGCGGTCGTAGGTGGTGACGATTTCGACACCCTCGGGCAGGCTGCTTTTCAGCTCTTCGAGCTTTGCGTGCACGGCGGCCAGGGTTTCCCGCGCGTTCTTGCCGCTGCGCAGGATCACCACCCCGCCGACCGTTTCCCCATCCCCGTCGAGCTCTGCGATGCCCCGACGCATTTCCGGGCCGAGCTGGATATGCGCCACATCGCCCAGCGTGACCGGCACGCCCCTGGCGCTCAGCTGCAGTGGAATCTGGCGAAAATCCTCGAGCGTCTGCAGGTAGCCGGAGGCGCGGACCATGTATTCGGTTTCGGCCAATTCGAGTACTGCGCCGCCAGTTTCCTGGTTGGCCATGCCGATGGCCTCGATGACCTCGGCCTGAGTGACGGCAAGGCTGGCCATCTTCAGTGGATCGAGCACGACCTGATACTGCTTGACCATGCCACCGATGGTCGCCACCTCGGCCACGTTGGGCAGCGTGATGAGTTCGTATTTGAGGAACCAGTCCTGCAGACTGCGTAGTTGCGCGAGATCGTGCGTGCCGCTGCGGTCGACCAACGCGTACTGATAGATCCAGCCGACCCCGGTAGCGTCCGGCCCGAGAGATGGCTTGGCGCTGGCGGGCAGCCGGATCTGCACCTGACTCAGGTACTCCAGCACCCGCGAACGCGCCCAGTAGAGATCGGTACCGTCCTCGAACAGCACATAGACGAAGCTGTCGCCGAAGAACGAATAGCCGCGCACCGTCTTTGCTCCAGGCACCGAAAGCATGGTGGTGGTCAGTGGATAGGTCACCTGGTTCTCGACGATCTGCGGCGCCTGCCCCGGATAGGGCGTGCGGATGATCACCTGCACGTCCGACAGGTCAGGCAGCGCGTCGATCGGCGTGGTACGCACTGCCCAGATGCCCACGGCAGTCATCAGCAATGTCGCCATCAGCACAACGAACCGATTGAGGACGGACCAGCGAATCAGCGCGGCGATCATGGCTGCTTCTCCAGCGGCTGAATTCGCTCGACCAGCAGGCCTGCATCGGTTTCCCGAACGGCGAAACGGACCCGGTCTTCGACCTCGATATCCTGCAGCAATGCCGCATCGGCGACCGCGAACGCCATGGTCATGCCGGGCATGCCAAGCGTGTGGAACGGGCCGTGTGCGATCTTCACGCGGGCATCGGCGAGTGCCATGACGCGGCCTTCGGATTCATGCAGCGTCGGTGCCGGCTGAGCATGGCCATGGTCGTGGTCGTGCTGCACATCACTGGTCGCGGGCGTCGCGACGATGCCGCGCAGGCTGGCTTCGGAGTCCAGCAGGAACTGGCCGGACGCAACCACCTGCTGACCTTCCTCCAGGCCGCGGAGGATGACAGTCTGGCTGCCGCTCTCCCGCCCGGTCTCGACTTCCACCGGGCGATAGCGGCCGCCGGGCTCGGCCAGCATCACCAGGCTGCGACGCCCGGTTCGAATGACCGCCTCGCCGGGAATCAGCAGAACCGACGCATCGTCGCCACCGGCCAGGCTGGCCTGAGCCGTCAGCCCCGGCCGCAGCAGTCCGTCCGGATTGGGCAGCTCTACCCGCACACGCAGGGTACGGCTTGCAGCATTGGCTTCCGGCAGCACCGCGGTGATCTCACCCTCGATGAGCTGGCCCGGCAGCGCCGGCAGCCGCGCAGTGGCGCGCTGGCCGACGCGGATACCCTGGCTCTGCGCCTCTGGCACCGCCACTTCCAGCCAGACGCTGTCCAGCCCATTGATCCGCGCGAGCGGCGCACCGGCCGCAAGCGTCATCCCTTCGCGAACATCCAGCTCCTGCAGTACGCCGCCGATCGGGGTGGAAATGGTAATGGACGCGTTGACCTTGCCACTGCGCTCGAGCTGGCTGATGGTCGATGCCGGCATGCCGGCCAGACGCAGGCGCTGCCGTGCGGCCGCCAGCAGCGCTGGTTCGCCGATTCGCCGCAGGGCCAGGTATTCCTCCTGAGCGGCCGACCACTCGGGAATCAGCAGGTCGGCCAGCGCTGCGCCCTTGTCCAGCACATCGCCTGGCGCATGCCGATAGACGCGCTCGACGAACCCGCCGGCTCGAGCCTGAACCAGCGCGACATCACGCGCGTTGTATTCGAGCAAGCCGACCGCTTCGGTCACATTCACCAGCTGTCCGCGGCTGACGGTTGCCAGGCGAATACCAAGGTTCTGCGTGATACCGGCATCAATACTGATGGTGGCGACATCGCCGCCCTCATTGACGTAGCGCGGCACCAGGTCCATATCCATGAACGGTGACTTGCCGGGCTTTTCGAAACGGTGCTGCGGCACCATCGGGTCGTACCAGTACAGCACCTGGGCGTCACTCTCGACCGCGGATGCGACTGGTTCGGACACCTGGTCATCAGAGCTGGCCAGCCAGTAGCCGGCACCCGCGCCGATCAGCGCCGTCACCCCGGCCAGGGTGACGCTTGCGAGAACATTCCGGCTCATTTGGCTTCTCCGTAAGCGAAGTGCAGGCGCGCAGCCGCGATGGCTACCAGACCCTGCAGGTCGATGTGTTCAAGGCGGGTCTCGATCAGCTCGTTGCGCGCTGTCAGCACCGCTTTCAATTCGCTGGTCCCGGCGCGATAGCCGGCCATCGCCAGCGCCACCTTTTCCTCTCCCAGCGGCAGCAGCACCTCTGCGTTGCGTTCAAGTGCGCGCTGCAAGCGATCCAGCTCGGCCAGCTCGACGTCCATCCGCTCAACGAACTCGCGCGTGATGGCTTCGCGCTCGGCTTCCAGTTGTTCAAGCTCGGCGTAGCGGGCGGCGATCCGCGGGTTCTGCCGCGAGCGCTGGAACACCGGCAGGTCGAAACTGAATTGCAGATTGACCATGTCGCCATACTCGCGACCGCGCTTGAGGTAGCTGACCTCCCAGCTCCAGTCGACCTGTTTCTCGGCGGTCGCCTCACGGATGCGTGCCTGCGCCACTTGGGTCAGCGGCGCATAGGCGGTCAGTTGCGGGTGCTGGCCGACCCGCTGCGCCAGTTGTTCATGGGCAATGGCCCAGCGCGGCGGTTCGCCGAGCAGCGGTTGATTGCCATCGCTGCCGACCCAACGCACCAGCGCCGCGCGTGCCTGGCGGCGCTGCTGCTCCAGTTCGTCCTGGCGATCAGCCAATAACGCTGCCTGTTGCTTCGCCGCGACGCTGTCGGTCAACTGCCCTCGCCCGCCGGCGATACGCGCCCGAATTGCTTCGGCGAGCAGGCGGTTCTCCTCGAACAACTGGTTGAACAGCTGGATCTTGCGTTCCACCGCGTGGGTGGCGATCCACGCCTGGGCAGTCGCCAGACGCACCCTGAGGGTTTCCACCTCGCGCGAGGCACCTGCGCGCTGGACAGACGCCTGTGCCGCATCGCTGCGTGCCTTGCGCTTGTCGCGGTTCGGAACTTCCTGCATCAGGCCAACCATGCGCATGGTCATGCCGTCCTCATCGAGGCTCCAGCGCTCGGCGCCTTCAATCGGCACGTTCTGCAGGCCCAGCAGCAGTTTCGGGTCGGGCAGCTCGCCCGCAGCGACGGCTTCGCTACGCGCGGCTTGCAGCCTGAAAGCCTCGGCACGTAGCGACGGCGCCTGCTGTTGCGCAAGGCTCAGGGCATCGTCGAATGTCAGCCCGGTGGCTGCGCCGGGCAGGCCGAACGCGGCGACAAACACCACGCCCGCGAACGGCCGGTATTTCCCTATCAATCGGGAGATCATGGATTGGATTCCTCGGTTTCCTGCATACCGCAACGGCATGCCTACAGCGCCTCAACGCATGAGCGTGGGGCGAGTCAGGTCAGCGATGGAATCAGTAGCGCGGAGGACGCCAGACGTCGGCGTTGGAGCGGGCGGGAAAGAACTCGGGGTAATGAACTGCGAGTTGCGGCAGCGAGGCGGTCAGATGCGGCTGCGCTATGCCCGCCTGCAACATGCTGCCGGTCTTGCACTGGTGGCCGCTTTCACACAGTGGATTGCCCTCGTGCGAATGCGCATCCTCGTCCTGACCTTCAGCCTGGTGTGCGAGATGCCCCGAGCTCTCCATGTCGCTTTGCATCTGGCACGGTTCTGCGCTCTGTTCGAGCGCAGCCATGCTGCTCACGGGGAGCGCGAGGCTGATCAACAGGACGAGTAGCAGACGCAGATGGGTTTTCATGGCAAGGAGTCTAGCCGAGCCGGCGCCCGGTAAAACTTGATCCCGATCGTGTCAGCCCGAATCCTGTCCGCCGCCATTGCCATTGCCATTGCCATTGCCATTGCCGGCGAGCAGATGGCTGAGCACCGAACGCATCTTGCCGGGCTTGACCGGTTTGTTCAGCACCGGCACGCCGCAGCCGTGCAGCTGCTGGCGACACTGGTCGCTGCGATCGGCAGTGATCATCACCACCGGCAGCGCCTGGTTGAAGCGTCCGCGCACCGCGAGCACGACGTCCCAGCCGGTCAGCCCGTGATCCAGGTGGTAATCGGCGAGAATCGCGTCCGGCGCGACTCCATCCAGCGCCGTCAATGCGCTTTGCTCGTCGGTGGCAGTCACCACCGTGCAGCCCCACTGTTCGAGCAAGGCAGCCATGCTCAGCAGGATGCTCTCCTCGTTGTCGATCACCAGCAGGCGCCGCCCAGGCAACGGATCGCCCAGCTGCGGCACGACTGCCGGAGCCGCAACCCGCTCGCGGGGCATCGCTTCGGCCAGCGGCACGTCGATGCTGAACACCGAACCACGTCCCGGTTTCGAGCGCACCAGCACCTGGTAGCCGAGCATGCTGGCGATACGGTCGACGATGGCCAGTCCCAGCCCTACTCCACTGCGTTTCGCGGATCGACCGATCCCGAGCTGGTTGAATTCGAGAAAGATCGACTGCAGCTCCTCCTCAGGGATGCCCCGGCCGGTGTCCCAGACCTCGATACGCAGCGCCTCGGCGCGCATGCGCGCCCCTACCAGCACGCAGCCCTGATCGGTATAACGGCAGGCATTGCTGAGGAAATTTCGCAGAATTCGCGTCAACAGGCGGAAATCGGTCTTGATAGCAACTCGCGGGATGTAGTGCTTCAACTGCAACCCTGCGGCAGCAGCGACCGACTGGAACTCCGACACCAGCGGCAGCAGGACATCGTCCAGCGAATAGATATCGATATCCGGTTTTATCGCGGCCTGATCGAGCTTGGAGATGTCGAGCAGATCGGTCAGCAGGTCTTCGGCGCCTTCCAGGGCCTGGTGGGCCCGCTCCACCAGATGCAACTCGTTCTGCGGCAGTTTGCGTTCGCGCAAGGTCGAGATCAGCAGGCGCGCGGCGTTGAGCGGCTGCAGCAGGTCGTGGCTGGCTGCGGCGAGGTACTTGTCCTTGCTCAGGTTGGCGGCTTCCGCCGCATCGCGGGCTTCACGCAGTTCACAGGTGCGCTCGGCGACGCGCTGCTCGAGCTCTTCGTTGAGCTGCAACAGGCGCAACTGCGCCAGTTTGCGCTCGGTCACGTCGGCGACAAAGCCCTCCACCAGGCCGTCTTCGTCCGGCTTGAGCAGCAGGTTCATGATCACGTAGATGGCGCTGCCGTCCTTGCGGCGCAGGCGCGTCTCGTAGCCGAACAAGCCATGCTGCTGGCTCAGGATATGGCGGATCTGCCGAAGCTCCTCCTCACCGCCGATGAATAGATGATGGGACAGATCGGTCAGCGCCCACAGTGCCTCTTCCGGGGTGTCGTAATTGAGCATGCGCGCCAAGGCGGGGTTGGCGGCACGAATACCTTCGTGGATGCTGGCCTGGAAGATGCCGTGCACGGCGTGCTCGAACAGCCATTTGTAGCGATTGCGCTCCCCTTCCAGCTCTTCCAGGCGCGCCACCAGTTCAGGGTAGTGACTCTTGCGTGCGGAATGGCTGCCGAAGCCGAGCAGTTGCGCCAGGGCCTGATGCTGGTCATCAGAGGGCTTCGGCATAGACGACCTCGACGTCCCGCTGCGTCGACGAGCGTGGATTGGTCAGGATGCAGGGGTCCTGCATCGCATGTTGCGACAGGAACGGAATATCGGAAACGTTCACACCGTGCAGACTGAGCGTTTCGCGGAAGCCGATCTGCTGCTTGAGATCAATCAGGTGCTGCACCAAGCGCTCGCGAACCTGGCGGTGATTCAGCCCGCGCGAATCGATGCCCAACGTTTCAGCGACCTTGCGGTAGCGGTCCGGCGAGGCGTCGTAATTGAATGCGACGACATGTTCGACCAGCACGGCGTTGCAAACGCCATGGGGCAGATCGAGATAGCCGCCGAGGCTGTGGGACATGGCATGCACCGCACCGAGGATCGCGTTGGAAAACGCCAGCCCGGCCTGCATGCTGCCGAGCATGATCTGCTCGCGCAGCGCGATATCCGCCGGATTGGCGATCATTTGCGCAAGATTGCCGTTGATCAGTCGCATGGCTTCCAGCGCGTGCGGGTCGGTCAGTGGCCCATGACCAGTCGACACGAATGCCTCGATCGCGTGCACCAGCGCATCAATACCGGTACAGGCGGAAAGGAACGGGTCCATGCTCAGCGTGGTTTCCGGGTCGATCAGCGAGACGTCCGGCACCGCCGCCTTGCTGACGATGGAGAACTTCATCCGCTCTTCCTGGTTGGAAATGATCACGAACTGCGAAACATCCGCCGAGGTCCCGGCAGTCGTTGGAATCAGGATCAGCGGTGGGCTGGGCACGCGCAGCGTATCCACCCCTTCGAATTCATAGATATGGCGCCCATGCGCCGCGACGATGCCGATGCCCTTCGCGCAGTCCATCGGGCTGCCACCGCCTACCGCGACGATCACGTTGCAGCCTTCGCTGCGATACAGCTCGGCGCCGAGCATCACCTCTTCGCAACGGGGATTGGGCGAAACGCCGGTGAACAAGCAATGTTCGATGTTCTGCCGGTCGAGACTGGCCTGCACGTCAGCCACCCAGCCTGCCTTCACGACGCCGGGGTCGGATACCACCAGCACCTTTCGCGCGCCGAAGTTGGCCGCACAGGTGCCGACACTGTGGCGACAGCCGGCACCGAAGATGATTTCTGGAGAGACGAACTTGCGCTGGAGGCTGATATTCGGGCTCATGACTACGGCCTTTTTTATTTTTTGTAACTAACGGGCGCAAGCCTACTGCATTGATCAGGTAAAGCAATGCGTCAAATGGCTGGCCGCGCCACCCGTCCGGCGGAACGCGTCAGAGCAGCTGTTGGTAGAAGCGCAATTCCCCTTGCAGCGCATCCGCAAGGTTGGCTGCCTGTCGAAACCCGTGGCGCTCATCGGGATACAGGCGGTATTCCACCTCGATGCCACGATCACGCAACGCCGCGACCATCGATTCAGTCTGCTCAGGTAGCACCACCGCGTCCTGCCCGCCCTGCAGGAAGATGACCGGCGCACCGATTTGGTCGGCATTGTGCAGAGGTGCGCGCTCCCGAAAGCGCTCCGGCACCTGCTGCGGATCGCCGATCAGCCAGTCGAGGTAATCGCCTTCGAACTTGTGCGTTACCCGCCGCAGCGCCAGCGGATCGCTAACGCCGTACAGACTGGCGCCGCCGCGAAACAGCGCTGTCGCAGCCAGCGCACTCAAGGCCGTGAAGCCACCGGCACTGGAGCCACGGATGAACAAGCGCTGCGGATCGACCGCGCCCTGCTCCACCAATGCCCGTGCGGCCTGGCAGGTGTCTTCCACGTCGACAATCCCCCACTGCTCGCGCAATCGCTGTCGATAGACCCGCCCGAAGCCACTGCTGCCGCGATAGTTCACGTCGACCACGGCGAAGCCGCGTTGGGTCCAGTACTGAATGCGCGGATCGAATACCGGATAGCTCGCCGAAGTCGGCCCGCCATGGGCGAATACCACCAGCGGTGGCAAGGCCCCCGGCTCGCCGCGGCAGTTCGCATTGGCGGGTGGGTAAAAGAAAGCATGTGCGACCTCGCCATCGCCGGTCTGAAAGCGCATGGGCTGCGGGCGCGACAGTTGATCGCCGGCCAGCGGCTGCGCTCCGCCGGCGAGGATCCGCACCGCTCCACTGGCCCTTTCGATGGCGAGTACCGCGGGCGCTCGCTCCGGAGCGCCAGCGATACAGAACACGTGGGACTGGTTGGCGGCCAATTGACGGCACCGGGTGAAGTCCTCAGCCAGTTGGCGCCGGCTGCCATCGGCAGCGTGCTCGAACAGCCAGCCATAACCATCGACCATATGCGTCAACAACAGGCCGCCACCAGCCAGTGGCAGGTAGCTGGTGGTGCCCAGTTGCCAGGGTGCCGGGGCACAATCGAAGTCCTGTGTCTCGTCCGCCTCGCCGGGCGCCGTCAGCGAATGCCGATGCAGCTGGCCGTCTGCCTCATAGCAAGGCTGCCAGAAACCCAGACGGTCGCTGAGGCAGAACAGCCGGCCGTCGGAGGCGAAGCGTGGCTGTTGCAAGGACTCGCCTCCATCCGTGCCTGCCAAGCATTGCCTGTTGCCCCAACGCTCGTTAGGCAGGCGTTCAGCTGCGCACAGGCGCGACGAGGTCCAGGGCTGCTCGGGACGATTCCATTCGATCCAAGCCAGCCGTGCACCGTCCGGACTGAGCACCGCAGCGGCATAGAAGTCGGCGCCCTCCACAACAACGCGACGCGCACCATCGACCATGGAGATACTCACCAGCCGATGCACGACGCCAACGGCCTCATGGGATTCCTCCAGCGCCAGAATCGCATCACTGACGGGGTCATGTTGCAGATCGCCATAACGGCGCTCAGGCGCCGCGGTCAGCGCGATTGGCGGCGCGGTCTCGGCGTCATCGGTCAACTGCAGGTAGATCTGCTGATCTGCCTCGTTGACGAAGGCGATGCCCTGACCGGTCAGACAGAACGCGCCGCCGCCGTATTCATAGACGCGACTGCGTACCGAGAAGCCGTCCGGGGTCAGGCAGCGTGCGCTGCCGGCCTGCCAGAACCACAGCGTGCAGCGCCCTTGAACGGGGTCGTACTCGACCCAGAACAGCCCCCCGTGACCGGCCCGCAGCTCGGCATAGTCCTGGCTGGCGGCCGCGGCGGCCTCGGCGCTCCAGGCGCTGGGCCAGAAGCCATAGGGCAGCACCTCGGCGGGTGGATGACGCACGGACGAATCGTTGCGGGGCGATTTCATACCTTGAGGATGAGCTTGGAAGCCTTCTCGTTACGATGCTGCAGCTGATCGAGCCCCAGCGCGCCGTGGTCTGCCTGATCGCGAGCCGCAAGTATCTTGCCGTGGTGCGCCGATTTGCTGCACACGGGATCGGCATTGGCGGCATCGCCGGTGAGCATGAAGGCTTGGCAACGGCAGCCGCCGAAGTCGCGTTCCTTCTCGTCGCAACTGCGGCAGGGTTCGGGCATCCAGTCGTAGCCGCGGAACTTGTTGAAGCCGAAGGAGTGTCGCCAGATGTGCTCGATGCTGTGCTCGCGTACGTTGGGGAATTCAACAGGCAGTTGGCGCGCACTGTGACAAGGCAACGCCGTGCCGTCCGGCGTGATATCGAGAAACAGGTTGCCCCAGCCGTTCATGCAGGCCTTCGGGCGTTCTTCGTAGTAATCGGGCGTCACGAAGATCAGCTTGCAAGGATGGTTTTGGGCGGCGAGCTTGTCGCGCCACTCGTTGGTGATGCGCTCGGCACATACCAGCTGCTCCTTGCTCGGCAGCAACCCTGCACGGTTCAGCTCCGCCCAGCCGTAGAACTGGCAGGTGGCGAGTTCGACAAAATCGGCTTCGAGCTCGATGCACAGCCGAATGATCTGGTCGATGTTGTCGATGTTGTGCCGGTGGGTGACGAAGTTGAGCACCATCGGGTAGCCGTGCTTCTTCACCGCTCTGGCCATTTCCAGTTTGTGAGCAAAGGCCTTCTTCGAGCCGGCGAGCAGGTTGTTCACTTCCTCGTCGGCAGCCTGGAAACTGATCTGGATATGGTCCAGGCCGGCCTCGGCGAAGCTGGCGATCTTCTCTTCGGTGAGGCCGATGCCGGAGGTGATCAGGTTGGTGTAATAGCCGAGTCCCCGTGCCGCCTCGATCAACTCGGCCAGGTCCTGGCGCACCAATGGTTCGCCGCCGGAAAAACCCAGCTGGGCCGCGCCCATCTCGCGTGCCTGGCGGAACACCTCGATCCACTCGGCGGTGCTCAGTTCTTCATGACTACGGGCGAAGTCCAGCGGATTGGAGCAGTACGGGCACTGCAACGGGCAACGATAGGTCAGCTCCGCCAGCAGCCAGAGCGGCGGGCCGGGCTCGTAGCCGGGTTTAGCGAAGCTCGATCCAGAACCGTTCAACGGCAACCTCCAGGAACGCAACGATATCTTCTTGAATCCCTTCGGCCTCGGGATAGCGAGCCTGCAGATCGGCAACGATCGCACCGACGCTACGCGTCCCGTCCACTTCGGTCAGCACCGCCGCAGCGCTCTCGTTGAGCTTGATCATGCCTTCCGGGTAGAGCAGCACATGGCAGTTCTGCGCGGGCTCCCACTGGAAGCGGAAACCACGGCGCAACGCTGGAATCTGGGTTAGTTGAATATCGCTCATCATCATTGTCTCGCCGGTGGGCAGGATGCTGCCTGGGCACGTGGTCATGGTCGTCAGGCGGTCCACTCTACAGGGGCCGGATGCCTCATGGGTGGGCAGGATCTGCCCACGGAACGCGTGCCTACAGGCTGATGCCCTTGTGCCAGACACGCTCGCGGGTCACGGTGTGGTACGGCGGGCGATCCAGTTCGTAGGCCATGCTCATGGCGTCGAGCATGCTCCAGAGCACGTCGAGTTTGAACTGCAGGATCTCCAGCATACGCTCCTGCGCCTCGCGGGTGCGGTAGTGCTCCAGGGTGATCCGCAGACCGTGCTCGACATCGCGACGGGCCTCCTTCAGGCGCTTGCGGAAGTAGTCGTAGCCGGAGGCATCGATCCAAGGATAGTGCTGCGGCCAGCTATCGAGGCGCGATTGGTGGATCGTCGGGGCGAAGAGCTCGGTCAGCGAGCTGCTGGCGGCCTCCTGCCAGCTGGCGCGACGGGCGAAGTTGACGTAGGCATCCACGGCGAACCTCACACCGGGCAGCACCAGTTCCTGCGACAGCACCTGCTCGCGATCCAGGCCGACGGATTCGGCGAGTCGCAACCAGGCTTCGATACCACCCTCTTCCCCCGGCGCGCCGTCGTGATCGATGATGCGCTGGATCCACTCCCGACGGGTATCACGGTCCGGGCAGTTGGCCATGATCGCCGCATCCTTCACCGGAATGCAGACCTGATAGTAGAAACGGTTGGCGACCCAGCCCTGAATCTGCTCGCGTGTCGCCTGCCCGGCGTACATGGCCCGGTGGAACGGGTGATGGATATGGTAGTACTCGCCCTTGGCGCGCAGCGCCTGTTCGAATTCCGCGGGGCTCATGGCTGGCAGGATCATGGCAGTGTCTTTCCTTTTCTTATCGTTCCGATGTTCGTATCGCAGCACCAGGCGGCTGAAGGCCGCGATTCGGGTGCTATAGCTCGATGTTCATGCCATCGAAGGACACTTCGATTCCATGCTCGCCGAGGATTTCGCGTTCGACGGAATCTTCATCGAGGATCGGATTGGTGTTGTTGATGTGGATGAGGATCTTGCGAACCGCGGGCATGCCGTCGAGCACCTGGATCATGCCCCCCGGGCCGCTCTGCTGCAGGTGTCCCATCTCGCTGCCGAGCTTGGTGCCGACCTCGCGCACGAGCATTTCGTCATCACGCCACAGAGTGCCGTCGACCAGCAGGCAATCCGCCTGGCGCATGGTTTCCAGTAGTTCGTCGCTGACCTTGCCCAACCCCGGCGCATAGAACAGCGTGCCACCGGTTTTGCGGTCCTCGATCAGCAGGCCGATGTTGTCACCGGGATGCGGGTCATTGCGGTGCGGCGAATATGGCGGCGCAGAGCTTCGCAACGGAATCGGCGTGATGTGCAGGTTCGGGCAACAGGGAATGGTGAAGCTGCCGGTCAGCGCGATGGGGTTCCATTTCAAGCCGCCGTTCCAGTGTTCGAGCATGTTGAACAGCGGGAACCCGGTGGTCAGATCCTGATGGACCATCTCGGTGCACCAGACCTCATGCGGGCAACCTTCACGCAGGGTCAGCAGGCCGGTGGTGTGATCGATCTGGCTGTCCAGCAGAACGATGGCACCGATGGCGGTATCGCGTGGCGCACGGGCCGGCTGCAGCGTCGGGAACGACTCCAGCTGAGCGCGGATGTCCGGCGAGGCATTACACAGAATCCAGTCGACACCGTTATCACTGATGGCGATCGACGACTGGGTACGCGCCTTCGCATTGAGCGTGCCGGCGCGCAGGCCGGCGCAGTTGGCGCAATTGCAGTTCCACTGCGGAAAACCGCCGCCCGCAGCGGAACCAAGAATACGGATGAACATGGACAGCCCCCAAAAGCGAAGCCCCGGCCGGAGCCGGGGCTGATCGATCAACGATTTGCGAAGTACATGGTGACTTCGAAACCAATACGCATGTCGGTGAAGGCGGGTTTAGTCCACATAGGTCGGTCCTCTTTTTATGGTGCCGGAAGATTCCGACAGCCCAATTAAGCCCCCTGTTCTGCCTCGAGCAGAATGGTACTTTGGAAGGAGACAGCGCCGTGCCTTGGTAGTGCCCGACAGACGGCTGTCATTGCTGCGTTTCGTTTACCAGCTAACGCCCGGCCTTGGTGCGCTGTCAACTTGAACCCAGCGCCGACCGACCATTGGCATTACGCCAGGCCAGTTCATTGGTGATGGTCGCCATGGGTACGAACATCGTGCCGTCGAATTCGTTGAGCGGCAGTCCCTGCGCGATTCGCTGCGGCCAGTCGTTGTTCGCCAGCGCGGCCTTGCCGACCGCGACCAGGTCCATGTCCCCCTGAGTCAGCAACTTTTCTGCTTGCTCGCCCGTGACGATGCCGCCGTTGCCGATAACCGGGATCGACACGCTGCCCTTTGCGATCGCAGCGAAGCTCGGCCCGTCGGCAAACGCCGGCGCAGCGGCGTCCGGCTCGGTAACGTGCAGATAATCAAGGCCAGCATCAGCCAGTGCGCGGAAACGCTGTCGGGCTTCGTCCACCCCACCCTCCCATTTCAGCTGGCTGTCGCTCACCATGCTCTGCGACAGGCGCATGCCAACCACGAAGTCATTGCCAACCGCTGCCCGCACCGCAGCGATGACGGCCAGCGGCAAGCGCAGTCGACCTAGGTAATCGCCTCCCCAGTGATCATCGCGCCGGTTGAACTCGGCGCTGATGAACTCGTGCAGCAGGTAGCCGTTCGCGCCGTGCAGTTCGACACCGTCGAAGCCGGCCTCACGGGCATGGCGCGCGGCCTGGGCAAACCCGGCGATGGCTTCCTGAATCTCGTCTTCGCTGATTTGCGCGGGCGTCGCATAGGGTCCTTCGCCACCGTAGAAGGTCAGCTGCGACCCGCCGGGCTGCACCGCCGATGGCGCAACGTGCCGGGCATGATGGATGTTGCCCTGGGTCTGCGCGCCGCCATGCATGAGCTGGGCAACGAAAGCGGCGCCGGCATCGTGCACGGCGTCGACTACCAGCCGCCAGCTGTCCCGGTGCGCTTCCGTAGCAAGCCCCGGCTGGTTGAAGTAACCCTGGCTGTAGGCCGTATCGGTATAGATGCCTTCGCTGATGACCATGCCGAAGCCACCCTTGGCGAACGAGGCGTAGTAGTCGCGCATCAATTCATTGGCAGCACCCTCGGCTTCGGCGCTGACGCGGGTCATCGGCGCAACGGCCGCGCGATTGCGCAGCTTCAGGTGTTTTAGCGAACAGGGTTCGAGCAGTTGCGACATGGGGTTCTCCTCATCTTCGGCACAGGGCATGTTGATGGGAGGCGTATCGGCGGCGGGGAGTTCGATGCACGCGATGGCTGGTTCGCCACCGGGCAAAAAAAAACGCGGCCGGAGCCGCGTTGCGATAGGAACCTTGCGCTCGGTTCGAGGGGGATCACAGCAGAAGCGGCGCAGGTCCCTGCACATGACGTGCGTAGCAAAATAAACCGGCGCGCTGGAGCTCACACGCCGGGGCCCTCATCAGAAGAATCCGAGTGGATTGATGTCGTAGCTGATCAGCAGGTTCTTGGTCTGCTGGTAGTGGTCGAGCATCATCTTGTGAGTTTCACGGCCGACGCCGGACTTCTTGTAGCCACCGAAGGCGGCGTGCGCCGGGTACAGGTGGTAGCAGTTGGTCCACACGCGACCGGCCTTGATGCCACGACCCATGCGGTAGGCGCGGTTGATGTCGCGCGTCCAGACGCCGGCACCCAGGCCGAACTCGGTGTCGTTGGCGATCGCCAGGGCTTCGGCTTCGTCCTTGAAGGTCGCCACACCGACCACGGGTCCGAAGATTTCTTCCTGGAACACACGCATCTTGTTGTGACCCTTGATCAGGGTCGGCTGCACGTAGTAACCGGAGGCCAGGCCGCCTTCGAGCTTCTCGGCTGCGCCGCCGGTGAGGATCTGCGCGCCTTCCTGCTGAGCGACTTCCATGTAGGAGAGGATCTTGTCGAACTGCTGCTCGGAAGCCTGGGCGCCAACCATGGTGTCGGTATCCAGCGGGTTGCCACGCTTGATCGCCTTGATCTTCTTCATCACCACTTCCATGAAGGGCTCGAAGATCGACTCCTGAATCAGTGCACGCGACGGGCAGGTGCAGACTTCGCCCTGGTTGAAGAACGCCAATACCAGACCTTCAGCGGCTTTCTCGATGAACGCAGGCTCTGCATTCATGATGTCTTCGAAGAAGATGTTCGGGCTCTTGCCACCCAGCTCCACGGTGCTCGGAATGATGTTCTCGGCGGCGCAGCGCATGATGTGCGAGCCGACCGGGGTCGAGCCGGTGAAGGCGATCTTGGCGATGCGGGTGCTGGTGGCCAGCGCCTGACCAGCTTCGCGACCGAAGCCCTGGACGATGTTCAGTACGCCCGGCGGCAGGAGGTCACCGACGACTTCGATGAATACCATGATCGACAGCGGGGTCTGCTCGGCCGGCTTGAGCACGATGCAGTTACCGGCAGCCAGGGCCGGAGCCAGTTTCCAGGCGGCCATCAGCAGCGGGAAGTTCCACGGGATGATCTGGCCGACAACACCCAGCGGCTCATGGAAGTGATAGGCCGCGGTGTGCTCGTTGATCTCGGCGGCGCTGCCTTCCTGGGCGCGGATGCAGCCCGCGAAGTAGCGGAAGTGGTCGGCAGCCAGCGGCACGTCGGCGTTCAGGGTTTCACGGACGGCCTTGCCGTTGTCCCAGGTTTCAGCGACAGCGAGCTTTTCCAGGTTGGCTTCGATGCGATCGGCGATCTTCAGCAGAATCAGCGCGCGGTCCTGCACCGAGGTCTTGCCCCAGGCATCGGCAGCAGCGTGGGCGGCGTCCAGCGCTTTCTCGACGTCTTCGGCGCCCGAACGCGGGAACTCGGCAATGACTTCACCATTTACCGGCGAGGTGTTGACGAAGTACTCGCCTTTGACCGGCGGGACGAATTCACCACCGATGTAATTGCCGTAGCGCGGCTTGAAGGATACGACGGCGCCTGCGGTACCGGGCTGGGCGTAGATCATGATGGGCCTCTCTTCTTCTGCTTGTCGGAGCCTGTGCCGGAAGGTGCACAGGACATGGACCGATCTTAGGCAGTGGGGTCTTCGCTCCGGTATGCACCCATGGCAGCGGAGGGCTCCTCATTTGGTAGTAGATGGCAAGGCGCAGAGGCAGCGTTGATGGCGGTTTGCGATTGGTTCGGGCATGCCGAAGCGGGAGAAAAAAGCCGAGCAGAATAGGCCCTGAATAGCACCTTAAAAATGACGCCGAACAAGGACACTGACCCACAGCGCAAATTCTCCCGCAACGCAAGAAAAGCGCGACCAAAAGGCGGCAAAACCAACCCCAAAGTCTTATTAGTCGCCGTGGCAAAGCGCCTTAGCTTCGGGGTGCGACATTGCTTTTCCTGACACCAACCAATGAGGAGATACGCCATGCAGTGGATCAATCCGGACTTCTGCGACCTGCGTCTGGGCTTCGAAGTCACTGCGTACGTCTACGTACGCTGAGCCCTTGACCGGCGTGATCGCACATGGCTTCACGCCGGTCGAGCGAGGATGGACATGATGACAACGACAAAAATTTTGCCCGCCAGCTGTTACGAGATCCGCCCGCCCTTCCTCTTTCGTTGGGAAGACTCACAGCATGCCCACGTGCTGCTGTATCCCGAAGGCATCGTCAAGCTGAACGCCACCGGCGGCGAGATTCTGCAGCGCTGCGACGGCAAGACCAGCGTCGCCGAGCTGATCGACCAGCTGGCCCTCAGCTACAACGCATCCGACGCCGACACGATTCGCAACGGCGTCCTGAACTTCCTGGAGGTGTCCCATGGCAAGGGCTGGATCCGAGTTAAGGCTTGACGGCAGCGGCAACCCGGTCTGGCTGCTACTGGAGCTGACCTACCAATGCCCGTTGCAGTGCGTGTTCTGCAGTAATCCACGCAACTTTGCCGATTACCGTCAGGATGAGTTGAGCACCGCCGAGTGGATCGACGTGATGGCCCAGGCCCGCGCCATGGGTGCGATGCAGATCGGCTTCTCCGGCGGCGAGCCCACGCTGCGCAAGGACCTCGAAACGCTGGTCGCCGAGGCTGACCGAATGGGTTACTACACCAACCTGATCACTTCCGGCATTGGACTGACCGAGGCGCGCCTACGCGCCCTGAAGGATGCCGGACTACGCCACATCCAGCTCGGTTTCCAGTCCACCGACCGTGATGTGGCACGTCAGCTGGCCGGCGTCGATGTCTTGGAGCGCAAACTCGGCATGGCACGCCTGATCAAGTCAATGGACTTTCCCATGGTGCTCAACGTACCGATCACCCGGCAGAACATCGCTCAGGTGCCGGACATCATCGAGTTCGCCGTCGAACTGGGAGTCGAATACCTCGAACTGGCGAACGTGCAGTACTACAACTGGGCGCTGCTCAACCGCGACGCGCTGATGCCGACCCATGCCGAACTGCAGAAAGCCGAAGATGAGGTGCGCAAGGCACGCGAGCGGTTCGGTGATCGCCTGACCATCTTCTTCGTCATCCCCGACTATTACGAAGGTCGTCCCAAGGCCTGCATGAACGGCTGGGGCGCCATTCACGTCACTATCGCGCCAAACGGCAACGTGCTGCCCTGCTCCCAGGCCAGCAACTTCAAAGACCTCACCTTCCCCAACGTGCGACAGCAACGGCTGGAGCAGATCTGGCACGACTCGCCGGTATTCAACCTCTACCGTGGCGACACCTGGATGCCCGAACCCTGCCGCAGCTGTGATGACAAGGAGAAGGATTTCGGCGGCTGCCGTTGTCAGGCGCTGCTGTTGACCGGCAACGGCGCCAACACCGATCCGGCCTGCAGTAAATCCCCACATCACCAGCTGATTCGCCAGGCCGTTGAACTGGCGCAGGATGCCACGCGTCCGCAAGGCACGCTGATCGCCCGACAGGCCAGTCAGGGGGTGGAACTTGAAACTACCCCATGACTCGTTCGGCTGCACCGTCAGCGCCGGACTCGCGCTGACGCTCGGCTGCTACCTGTTACTGCGTTACTGGCTGGTGACGTGAGCATGCAGTTGCCGATCCTCGATCTGCTGGCCCGCTATGCGCACCTACTGTTCGCACTGGTCTGGGTCGGACACAACTATGCGAACTTCATCCAGAACCCGCGCTTCGTGCCACTGCAGAACGGCATCGACACCGCTACGCTGAACAGCGATCTGGAAGCGCGGATGAAACGTGAGCATGGCATCTTCCGCTACGCCTCCGTGGTGGTCTGGGTGTCCGGCATGTTCATGCTCTGGCAACGCGGCTGGCTGGTCGATGCGTTGCTGCTGCAGGGACCGCTGGCGGTAATCGGTCTTGGTGCCTGGATTGGCACGCTGATGCTGCTCAACCTCTGGCTGGTGCTCTGGCCACACCAGAAAAAGCTGCTCGGCTTCGTTCCGGCGACGTTGGAGGAGCGTGTGCGCTGCTCGCGGATAACCTTCCTCTCGTCGCGCAGCAACACCATGCTGTCCTTTCCCCTGCTGTTCCTCATGGCGAGTGGTGGTCATGGCCTGCATCTATTCTGAGCAGTCCGGGCACTACAATTTCGCTGCCGGCCCGGCGATGCTGCCTACCGACGTGCTGGCGCAGATCCGCGAGGAAATGCAGGACTGGCGTGGCAGCGGACTCTCCATACTGGAGCACCCCTTCACCAGCAGCGCCTTCAAACAGCTGATGGCTGAAACCGATGCCGACCTGCGCGCACTACTGGAGATTCCGAGCAACTATCGCGTGCTTTTCATGCAAGGTGGCGCATCGGCGCAGTTCGGCCTGTTGCCGCTCAATCTGCTGCGCCCGGGACAAGGCGCGGACTACCTGGAAAGCGGTCACTGGGCACGCAAGGCAATTGCCGAGGGGCGCCGTCACGCGCCTGTGAACGTCATCGCCAGTGGGGCGGATCAGGACTTCACCGCCCTCCCCTCACCAGCGCACTGGCGGCTCGATCCACTGGCTGGCTACTGCCATATCACCAGCAACGAAACCGCCAATGGACTGCAACTGCAGGAGTTTCCCGCGCTGCCGGTGCCCCTGGTTGTAGACATGACCTCGGATTTCCTCACCCGCCCCGTTCCAGTCGACCGCTTCGGAGTGATCTACGCCAGCACGCAGAAGAACCTGGGTGCAGCCGGGCTGTGCGTCGTCATCGTGCGCGACGATCTTCTGCAAGCACCGCCAGCTGGTCTCCCAGCCGCGTTCAGCTATGCGGTCCAAGCCGAGCAACAGAGCCGTTTCAATACACCACCGACCTTCACACTGTATGTCGCTGCATTGATGCTGCGCTGGATCAAGCAACGAGGCGGCGCTGAGGCGATGGCAACGGCTGCTCGACAACGGAGCGCGCTGCTGTACCGCTACATCGACGGCAGCGATCTCTACCACTGCCCGCAGAAGGTCCAGGATCGCTCGTCGATCAATGTCTGCTTTCAACTGGCCGACGCAGGGCTGACCGAGATCTTTCTTGACCAGGCCGAGCAATGCGGCCTGACCCATCTGCGCGGGCATGCTGCCTTTGGCGGCGTGCGGGCCAGCCTATACAACGCGATGCCAGTGTCGGGTGTGCAACAGCTGGTGGATTTCATGTCGGACTTCGAGCAACGCCATGGATAAGCCGATGGTTTGGCAAGCGCTGCGCAATCGTATCGCCCTCAATTTCACCAGCGTCGCGTGCCGCCTGAGCGCGGTGCCGCGCCACCCGGTCACGGTAATGGGGCTGGAATTCCCGACGCCGTTGGGTATTGCGGCGGGCTTCGACCGCCACGGTGCACTGGGACGGCGTGTCGCGTCGCTGGGATTCGGCTTCAACGAGATCGGCAGCCTGACAGCGGCTTCGCTCGCCCGGCTGCAGCCAATCCCGCCAGGCGATGCACGCCTAGGCGTGAATCTGACCCTGGACGCCAGATGCTCCTCCGCCGAGACCTGCGCGTTGCTACGCGGTGCCTGGCGGCATGCTGACTATCTCGTGTTGAACCTGATCGGCCCGTCCAGCGCCCCGCTGCTTCATCAGGGCGCGCGGTTGCACAACCTGCTGACCGCGCTTCGTGAAGAACAGCATCAGCTTAATCAGAGAGGTGAGCGTTGGGTTCCGCTGATAGCCAAGCTGCGCTGCCTTCCTGAGCAGATTCCCTTCTCGCTTGCCGGGCTGCTACTTGAGCTTGGATTCGACGGACTGCTCGCTGCCCATGACCCTGGGCCACCGGCGACGCGCGAGCGCTATCTGGCCTGGCAAGACCCACAACGCCAGGCGCAAGCCTGCGAACAGATCGAGCACCTGCGTCGGTTCTGCGGAAATGACATGGCTTTGCTTTCGGTTGGCGGCATCCAGACCGCAAGCCAGCTGCAGGCACGCATGCGTGCAGGCGCGGAACTGGTGCAGGTTCACGCGGCATTGCTACACCAAGGGCCTTGGCTGGGGCGCAAACTGCTCCGCTGACACTCAACACCTTCAAACGAAAACGCCCCGAACCAGTCGGGGCGTCCTCTCTGTTTGACGGACGAAACCGAGTGGTTTCGTCCGTCAGTTGGCAGTCAGAATCTTTCGATTTCCGCCTCAGCCTGCAGCTTCTGCCGAAACGCTGCGAAGTCCTGCTGGCCGACGCGAGATGCAAGGAAGCGTCGATAATTCAGCTTCTCTTCATCGGTCAGCGCCGCTTCCGGCTCATTGACGCCGTTCAGGCGTACAACCGCGTAATCGCCGTTGCTCAGCGCCACGCCGGAATAGCTCGGCTTATCCTGCTGCTCTGGACGCGGCATGCGGAATACCGCCTGCAACAGGGCTGGCGCAACGCCTTCCTGACTGCGTGTGGCAGCCTCTACGGCTTGCCATTGGCCGTCATCAGGCTGCTGCCCTTTACGCAGGTCCGCCAACAACTGCTCACCCTTGGCGCGTGCCGCTTCGGCAGCCAGGCTGCGCTGAAGCTGCTGGACGATATCCTCACGCACATCCGCAAGCGGGATAGCCGCAGGCTTCAGGTGTTCCTTCACGCGCAGCGCAATGGAGGTATCGGGATCGAGCTCGATGACGCTGCTGTTGGCGCCATCTACCAGTACTTCGTCGCTGAAAGCAGCCTGGATCACCTGACGATTGGCCGTGATGCCTTCGCCACCGTCACGCCCGAAGGCTTCCGTGGTCTGCACCATCAAGCCGAGCTCCTGAGCGGGCTGGGCCAGGTCGGATGCTTCGAATGCCGAATCTTCCAGCTGCTTGCTGGTCTCGACGAAGCGCTGCTCGACCTGCTGCGCCTTGAGCTCGCGTACCAGCTGGGGCTTCAAGCTCTCGAAGGCAGGAACCTCCGGCGACTGAACACCCAGCAGCTTGATGATGTGCCAGCCGAATTCGGATTTGACCGGTGCCGAGACCTCGCCCTCATTCAAGGCATAGAGTGCATCTTCGAATGCCGGGTCATATACACCCGGTCCGGCGAATCCAAGGTCACCACCCTCGCTCGCAGAACCTGGATCCTGAGAGGCTTCCTTGGCGACTGCAGCGAAGTCGTCACCGTTCTTCACCCGGGTAGCAATTTCATCGATCTTGGCTTTGGCTTCGTCGTCGCTCAGCTCACCGCCGGTCTCGATGAGGATATGCGCAGCGCGACGCTGCTCGGCCAGATTGGCGATCTGCTTCTGATAAAGCTCCTGCAGCTCCTCGTCAGACACTTCGACCTGATCGAAGAATGACTCTTTCTTCAACTCGACATACTCGACGATGACCTGCTCAGGTGTACGGAAACGGTCAGCGTTTGCCTCGTAGTATTCCTTGATCTGTTCGTCACCGACCTCAATTGCCTCCTGCTGAGCAGGCAGGGTGAGAGTGGCGAAGTCGCGGGTCTGCATTTCGAGACGCGCGAAGTTATCAACCTGCTGATCGGTAACGAATCCGGTTCCGGAGATGCCGGCCCGTAGCTGTCCGATGAGCATTTCCTGCTCGAGCAGCTGGCGGAACTGGAGACGGGAATAGCCCATCTGCTGGATGACCTGATCGAAACGTGCAGCGCTGAAAGCGCCGTCAACCTGAAATTCGGGGGTTTGCAGAATCAACTGGTCGAGTGCTTCGCTGGAGAAGGCGAAATTGGCGCTCTTGGCACTCTGCAACAGCAACATGCGATCAATCAGCGAACCGAGCGCGGAATCACGAAGCAGACGATCATCCAGCAACGAAGCATCGAAATCCTGGCCAAGCTGTTGCGCCAGCTGGCGCCGCTGCATGTTCATTGCCTGGTCAAGGTCGTAACGGGAAATCTCCTCGCCGTTGACCTCCGCGGCATTCTGGTTGTTGCTCGCGGCATTGAAGATAGCCTCGAAGCCAGTCAACGCCAGCAGCATTACGATGATGCCGATGATGGTTTTGGCTATCCAGCCTTGCGAATTGTCCCTGATGTTCTGAAGCATGCGACCCCCAGGAGTCTGCGGCGCGATCGGATGCGCAACGCGGGTGGAAACCGGATAAAAGAAAGGCGCATCCAGGGATGCGCCTTCTCGGAGCTTTTGGAGCGGTTGGGCTTATTCCCCCAAGCCAGATTGCAGCAGGCCAGGCCTGCTCGACAACCGCCCCGTGCCAGTGCAGCGCGAGCTGACTGGCCGGGTAGAAAGACGCTTAGTTGACAGCGTCTTTCAGAGCCTTGCCAGCTTTGAAGCCCGGGATCTTGGCAGCAGCGATGTTGATCGGCTTGCCAGTCTGCGGGTTGCGACCAGTGCGCGCAGCGCGCTCCTTGACAGCGAAAGTACCGAAACCAACCAGTACCACGGAGTCACCAGCCTTCAGGGCACCGGTGACGGATTCGATCACTGCATCCAGCGCGCGGCCAGCAACAGCTTTTGGGATATCAGCAGATGCAGCGATGGCATCGATCAGTTCCGACTTGTTCACTCTAAGTCCCCTTATTTCTGTTGAGTCGTATCTTTAATTTTCGGGTGTAAGCAAAGCGGTGCTAGATGGCTATGACACAAGAGGCCGATTAAACAAGGGCGCCTGAAGTGTGTCAACGTGGCCTTCCAGACTAATGCGTGCTGATTCGCTCCTTGGAATCAGGCTCGCGCTTGTCGTCCTTTGCAACAATCTCGGGAGCCGCATCGGGCAAGGGCTCCGGCGCGTATTGCAGCGCAATTTGCAGGACCTCGTCAATCCACTTCACCGGTTTAATCTGCAGGTCTTGCTTAATATTTTCAGGAATCTCTTTCAGATCACGCTGATTTTCTTCCGGAATGATCACCGTCTTGATCCCACCCCGATGAGCAGCCAGAAGTTTTTCCTTCAATCCGCCAATTGCAAGCACCTGCCCGCGCAATGTTATTTCGCCGGTCATTGCGACATCTGCGCGCACCGGAATTTGAGTCAGCGCGGAAACCAGTGCAGTGCACATGCCGATACCGGCACTCGGGCCGTCTTTCGGAGTCGCACCTTCGGGCACGTGGATGTGAATGTCCTGCTTCTCGTGGAAATCAGCCGCCATGCCCAGGCTCGCGGCACGGCTGCGAACCACTGTAAGAGCCGCGGTGATCGATTCGCCCATGACCTCGCCCAGCGAGCCGGTCTTGGTCAGGCGGCCCTTTCCGGGCACCACAGCAGCCTCAATGGTCAGCAGTTCGCCGCCAACCTGGGTCCAGGCAAGGCCAGTGACCTGCCCTACCTGATCCTGTTGTTCGGCAAGCCCGTAACGGAACTTGCGAACGCCCAGGAAATGCTCAAGGGATTCGGCGTCCACGACCACGTGGAAACGCTTCTCCGCGGCATGCTCCTTCACGACCTTGCGGCATACCTTGGCCAGCTGGCGCTCCAGGCTGCGCACACCCGCCTCGCGGGTGTAGTAGCGGATGATGTCGCGAATCGCCGCCTCCTGAAACTCCAACTCGGTTTTCTTCAGGCCGTTGGCCTCGATCTGCTTGGGCGCCAGGTAACGAATGGCGATGTTGACCTTCTCGTCCTCGGTGTAGCCCGGCAGCCGGATGACCTCCATACGGTCGAGCAGCGGCGCAGGAATATTCATTGAGTTGGCGGTGCAGAGGAACATCACGTCCGAAAGATCGTAGTCGACCTCAAGGTAGTGATCGTTGAAATTGTGGTTCTGTTCGGGGTCGAGCACTTCCAGCAGAGCCGACGCCGGATCACCTCGCATGTCGCTGCCCATCTTGTCGATCTCGTCGAGCAGGAACAGGGGGTTGCGAACCCCTACCTTGGTCATCTTCTGAATCAAACGACCGGGCATGGAGCCGATGTAAGTACGGCGGTGACCGCGAATCTCGGCCTCGTCCCGTACGCCGCCCAGTGCCATGCGTACAAACTTGCGATTGGTCGAGCGTGCAATCGACTCGGCCAGCGAGGTTTTACCCACGCCCGGCGGGCCTACCAAGCACAGCACCGGCCCCTTGAGCTTCTTCACGCGCTTCTGGACGGCAAGATACTCGAGGATACGATCCTTGACCTCTTCTAGGCCGTAATGATCGGCATCCAGTACCTCTTCAGCCTTCGCCAGATCCAGGCGCACCTTGCTGGCAGCCTTCCACGGCACATTTACCAGCCAATCGATATAGGTACGAACCACTGTCGCCTCGGCCGACATCGGCGACATCTGCTTGAGCTTGTTGAGTTCGGCGTTGGCCTTGGTGTAGGCGTCTTTGCTGAGGCCGGCGTTCTCGATGCGCTTCTTCAGCTCGTCGACTTCGTTATGGCCCTCGTCGATATCGCCGAGCTCCTTCTGAATGGCCTTCATCTGCTCATTCAAGTAGTACTCGCGCTGACTGCGTTCCATCTGCTTCTTCACGCGACCGCGAATGCGCTTTTCGACCTGCAGCAGGTCGATCTCGGCATCAAGCAGCGCAAGTACGTGTTCGACGCGCGCCGGGAGGTCGGTGATTTCGAGAATCTGCTGCTTCTGCTCGATCTTCAGCGCCATATGCGCAGCCATGGTATCGACCAGACGCGCGGGCTCATCGATGCTGCTCAGCGAGGAAAGAACCTCGGCGGGAACCTTCTTGCCCAGCTGCACGTACTGTTCGAACTGGCTGAGCAGGCTGCGCGTGAATACTTCGGATTCGCGCGCGTCGACCTCAGCTTCTTCGATCAAGGAAACTTCGGCGCGGCAGTGGTCATCCACGTCGACGAAGCGCTCGATCACACCACGTTGCTCGCCCTCGACCAGTACCTTGACGGTTCCGTCTGGCAGCTTGAGAAGCTGCAGCACGGTCGCCACCGTGCCAACACGGTACAGCGCATCTTCACCTGGATCGTCATCAGCGGGGTTCTTCTGCGCCAGCAAGAGAATCTGCTTATCGCCGGCCATGGCGGATTCGAGTGCTTCGATGGATTTTTCACGGCCAACGAAAAGCGGGATCACCATGTGCGGGTAAACCACCACATCGCGCAGCGGCAAAAGGGGCAATTCGATGGTTGTCTTCATAATTCAGCTCTACGGCGGCCATTCGGCGGTAAACGGATGGGCGATGCCCTTGCAACAAAGATGAGGGCACACACCGTAAAAAACAAGGCGGCGGACCAAATGCAAAGGGGCCCGCAGGCCCCTTTGTTCGATTACGCCTCAGGCGCCGCCTTGGCTGGCGGCTCGGTGTTCTCGTAAATCAGCAACGGCTGAGATGTGCCTTCGATCACGCTTTCATCGATGACAACCTTGCTGACCTCCTTCTGCGAAGGAATCTCGTACATCGTGTCGAGCAACACACCTTCAAGAATCGAACGCAGACCACGTGCGCCGGTCTTGCGCTCAAGAGCGCGCGAAGCGACTGCCTTGAGTGCATCCGGGCGGAACTCCAGATCCACGCCTTCGAGTTCGAAGAGCTTGGCGTACTGCTTGGTCAACGCATTCTTCGGCTCAGTCAGAATCTGGATCAGCGCAGCCTCATCGAGTTCATCGAGCGTCGCGATCACCGGCAGACGGCCAACGAACTCAGGAATCAGGCCGAACTTAACCAGATCATCAGGCTCCACGGCGCGCAACGCCTCGCCGATCTTCTTGCCCGGGTCCTTACTGCGAACCTCGGCATTGAAGCCGATACCACCCTGAGTTGAACGACCCTGGATGACCTTCTCCAAACCGGCAAACGCACCACCGCAGATGAACAGGATGTTGCGCGTATCCACTTGCAGGAATTCCTGCTGCGGATGCTTGCGACCACCCTGTGGCGGGACGGACGCAACGGTGCCCTCGATCAGCTTCAGCAGTGCCTGCTGCACGCCTTCACCGGATACGTCCCGAGTAATCGACGGGTTATCGGATTTGCGGGATATCTTGTCGATCTCGTCGATGTAGACGATGCCCATCTGGGCCTTCTCAACGTCGTAATCGCACTTCTGCAAAAGCTTCTGGATAATGTTCTCGACATCCTCGCCCACATAGCCCGCCTCGGTGAGGGTAGTGGCGTCGGCGATGGTGAAGGGCACATTGAGCAAGCGTGCCAGCGTTTCGGCCAGCAACGTCTTGCCCGAGCCGGTTGGACCGATCAGCAGAATGTTGCTCTTGCCCAACTCGACTTCTTCTTTCTTGTCGCGTTGGTTCAAGCGCTTGTAGTGGTTGTAAACGGCCACCGCCAGGATCTTCTTGGCGCGCTCCTGACCAATGACGTACTGGTCGAGAATGCCGCTGATCTCCTTCGGCGCAGGCAGTTTGTGCGCGTTGCTCTCGGTCTGCGCTTCCTGCACCTCCTCGCGGATGATGTCGTTGCACAGGTCGACGCACTCGTCGCAGATGAAAACGGAGGGCCCGGCGATCAACTTGCGTACTTCATGCTGGCTTTTGCCGCAAAAAGAGCAATAGAGCAGTTTGCCGGAGTCCTCGCCGTTGCGGGTGTCAGTCATTCGATCGATCCAATCGGGAAGGCTTGAAACACAAGATGAAGGCAATCGTGGGCTTTTTCAAGCCCACGGAGCAGCCACATATCGCAGGCTGCAGGGATCAGACCGCCAGTTGGCGCTGGGTCAGAACCTGGTCGATCAAGCCGTACTTGACGGCGTCTTCACCGCTCATGAAGTTATCGCGGTCGGTATCGCGGGCAATCACTTCCATCGGCTGACCGGTATGGTGAGCCAGTACTTTGTTCAGGCGCTCGCGGATGGTCAGAATCTCACGTGCGTGGATCTCGATATCCGAAGCCTGACCCTGGAAGCCGCCCAGCGGCTGGTGGATCATCATCCGCGAATGCGGCAGGCAGTAACGCTTGCCCGCGGTGCCACCGGTCAACAACAGAGCCCCCATGGAACAGGCCTGGCCGATGCAGATGGTCGACACATCCGGCTTGATGAACTGCATGGTGTCGTAAATCGACATGCCTGCAGTCACCGAGCCGCCCGGGGAGTTGATGTACAGGTGAATGTCTTTCTCGGGATTTTCGGCCTCGAGGAACAGCATCTGCGCGACGATCAGGTTGGCCATGTAGTCTTCGACCTGGCCGACCATGAAGATCACCCGCTCCTTGAGGAGTCGGGAATAAATGTCATAGGCGCGCTCGCCGCGAGCGGACTGCTCGATCACCATCGGGACCAGGCCACCAGCGGCCTGAATGTCCGGAGCTTGCATAAAAGGATTGCGGGACATGTTCCAACGATACTCCCTATGTCATGCCTCAAAAGACATAAGCCAGCACGAGGCTGGCTTATGTTTGTGCACTCTAATATATGAAGAAATCAGGCTGCTTGCGGGGCTTCCGCAGGCTTGACAGCTTCTTCGTAGGAGACCGACTTATCGGTCACTTTAGCCTGCTGCAGGACAGTATCTACAACTTGCTCTTCGAGCACAACCGAGCGAACTTCGTTCAACTGCTCAGCGTTCTTGTAGTACCAGGCGACGACCTGCTCCGGCTCCTGGTAGGCCGAGGCCATTTCCTCGATCAGCTCGCGAACGCGGGCCTCATCAGGCTTGAGCTCCTTCTGCTTGACCACTTCGGCCACGATCAGACCCAGAACAACGCGGCGCTTGGCCTGCTCCTGGAAAAGGTCGGCCGGCAGCTGCTCGGGCTTGATGTTGCCGCCAAACTGCTGAACGGCCTGCACGCGCAGACGGTTCACTTCATTGTCGATCAGCGCCTTGGGCACCTCGATCGGGTTGCCAGCGACCAGCCCTTCCATGACCTGATTCTTCACCTTGGTCTTGATGGCCTGACGCAGCTCGCGCTCCATGTTCTTTTTCACTTCAGCACGGAAGCCTTCGACGCCACCTTCCTGCACGCCGAACTGGGCGAAGAATTCGTCATTCAGCTCGGGCAGTTGCGGAGCGGCGACGGCATTCACGGTGACGGTGAACTCGGCAGTCTTGCCGGCCAGGTCGAGGTTCTGATAGTCCTCGGGGAAGGTCGGGTTGATCACGCGCTCTTCGCCGGCCTTGGCGCCAACGAGCGCGTCTTCGAAACCAGGAATCATGCGACCGGAGCCCAGCACCAGCTGAGTGCCCTTGGCCGAACCGCCAGCGAAGGTCTCACCGTCGATCTTGCCGACGAAATCGATGGTCAGCTGGTCGCCGCTCTCGGCAGCGCGCTCGACGTTCTCGAAACGGGTGTTCTGCTTGCGCAGGATTTCCAGCATGTTGTCGACGTCGGCATCGGCGACTTCGGCCTGCAGACGCTCGATCTCGATGGCCTCGAAACCGGCCACTTCGAACTCGGGGAACACTTCGAAGGTGGCGACGTATTCCAGATCCTTGCCCTTTTCGAACACTTTCGGCTCGACGGACGGCGCGCCGGCCGGGTTCAGCTTCTCGGCAACGACGGCTTCATAGAATGTCGACTGGATCAGATCGCCCAGCGCTTCCTGACGGGCGGCTTCTTCGTAACGCTGACGGATCACGCTCATCGGCACTTTGCCGGGACGGAAACCAGGGATCTTGGCACGGCTGGCGGTCTGTTGCAGACGCTTGTTGACTTCGGTCTCGATGCGCTCGACCGGCACGCCGATGGTCATGCGGCGCTCAAGAGCGGAGGTGCTTTCAACAGAAACTTGCATGGATTTTCCTCGTTGCACAGACATAAGCCGGGCGTTCCGGCCCCAGAATGGGCAAGCATTCTAGTGGCTCGATTGACATAAGTCACCCTGCCCGTCGCGCCGAGCAAAAGCCGAGCCGCGGCCGGCGAATCACTACTTACGTCAGCCCAGCCGAAAATCGAGGACATATGCTGGCCAACTATCCCTGCACCAGACGCTTCATCCAGTCGAGTAGAACGGTAGGCAGGAGCTCAGGGCGTGGTAACAGTGCATAACGGGTTGCGCCAAATATGCGCGGCAGGTAGGCGCTGGCCTGCCGGTCGATGGTCAGGCAGAACGGCGATATACCTTGCAGCACGGCTTCCAGAACCGCCTGGCGGGTGTCCTCGACTCCGTATCGCCCTTCGTAGTCATCGTTGTCGCTAGGCTTTCCATCGGACAACACCAGCAGCAGTCGACGGGCCGCCGGCTGGCACATGAGATTGGCGCTGGCGTGACGGATCGCCGCGCCGCAGCGGGTGTAATGCTCCGGCTCCAACGACGCTATGCGTAGCGCTACCTCCTGGCCATAAGCCTCCTCGAAGGTTTTGATATCGCGGACCACCACCGCTTCCCTGCCCTGCCCTGAGAATGCCTGAATCGCATAGGGCGCACCCAGGCTCTGCAGCGCGATGCTGACCAGCAACAAGGCTTCGCGCTCGACGTCTATCACGCGTCGCCCCTGGGATATCCAGCTGTCCGTCGATCCGCTGACATCGATGAGCAGCAGGATGGCCAGGTTCCGCTCCGCGCAACGCTGCGTGCGGTACAGACGATCGGTCAGCCCGCTGCCAGCCCGCAGATTCGCAACCGCATCCACATAGGCATCCAGGTCCAGCTCATCGCCATCGACCTGACCGCGCAACCAGGCCCGATGGGTGCGCAGCAATTCGAAGCGGCGGCGAATCCCCTCGAGCAATCCCTGATGGGACTCGAGCGTTTCCGCTACCCAGACTGGATTACCCGGCGGGGCCGTGCGTACCTGCACGAGGGCGTTCTGCTCGCGGTAATGCTGCCTGCGGTAGTCCCATTCGGGATAGGCGATGCCTCGCTGCAGAACCGAAACGCCGGGCGCAAGCGCGATAGCAGAGGCATCCGGAGGATCATCAGCCAGCAACACCTCTTTGGGTCGCCCTGGTGACGCCACCAAACGCGCCTGAGGAAGATCGCCGAGCATTTCACCGAACAGCTCCGCATCCGCATCGTCCCGATCGATGGGCCGCTGCAAGCCCATCGGGTCCTCAGCGTGGGGATGTGGCTCGTCCAGCTGGATCATCAGCGGTCCGCTTTCCTCCGATTCATCCTCATCGGGGCGCGCCTGGCGAATGTCGGGGCGTCGTTCGAGGCGCACGCTCTGCGGCGCTGCCTGAGTGGGGTCGAACTGACTCTGAGCGCCGGCGGAGTTTTGATGGTGCGGCGAAGGTGCCAACAGCATGCCGGTCCACCAATCAGCGAAGAGCGGCTCCTGACCGATGCGTCCTCCAGAGGCAGGTTCCAGCCCCCATTCAGCCAACAATCGCACGGCCAGCTCGCACGACGCTTCAGGCGTAGGTGACTGCGGAACACCATCAGCTTCGCCAACCAGCAATGCACGCACGCGAGCCTCCAGGGGGCGTCGTGCCGAACCAAATGCACTCAGCGGTGGACGACGTGCGTGTGCACAGGCACGCAATGCCCGCACCGATTCAGCAAACCCTGGCATTTCCTCCAGCAGTTCACGCTCGGCCGCTTGGACTTCAAGTAGGTGGTACAGCGCCCCGGCAAGTGGCGGGAGGCTGCGCCAGAGGCTCAGAGCACTACCGCGGCGGATGCGCATTGCCTGCTGCAAGGCCATTACTTTGTAGAGATTCGCCGCCAGTGCTCGATCAGGGATATCCAGCGAGCGAGGAAGCCAGATGCTTGTGCCATCGGTTGCCGGTACTGCCGCCAATCGCTGCGGCCTGGGGGTGCGGCCGAACCAGTTGCCCAGCAAGGTCGGTCGCGCTGGCGGCTGGGCGATGCGCAGCCGATAGCTGTTGCCGAACACCGCCGACAGCAGCAGTTCCAGACGCTCCGCCACCTCGCTCAGCGATAGACTTGCCGGTGCGTCCGGCGCAGGACTGTAGCGACGCCAGAGGCGCTGGGCGAAGACCGTGGCATGCCGCGCAGCGTCGGTAAGAACCTCCTCGGCTTCGGCCATGGTCTAGATGAAGGTTCCGTCGACCAGATCGCGCATCGCTCCGACCAGGGATTCGTCGTCCGAAAGTGGCGAGACGATTGCCGCCAGGCACGCTTCCCGAACGGGTATGCCATCGACGCAGAGTGCACCCGCGGCGATCAGCAGACGAGTACTCGGCACCTCGGCCAGGCCGCGGTCCCGCAGCGCTCGCAGCCTGCGGGCCAGCATGACCAGGGCACGCGAAGTCGGTGCGTCGACACCACTCTCGCGCTCGACGATCTTCGCCTCCGCATCTTCGCCCGGGAAATCCAGGTCCATGGCCACGAAGCGCTGGCGGGTGCTCGGTTTGAGATCCTTGAGCATGCGCTGGTAGCCCGGGTTGTAGGAGATCACCAACTGGAAGCCCGGCGCAGCCATCAGCAACTCACCGGTCTTGTCGATTGGCAGCAGGCGCCGGTGATCGGTCAAGGCATGCAAGACGACCACGGTGTCCTGGCGCGCCTCGACGACTTCATCCAGATAGCAGATGGCCCCCTCACGCACGGCGCGGGTGAGAGGGCCATCCTGCCAGACGGTACCGTCATGGCGAATAAGGAAACGCCCGATCAGGTCGCTGGCCGACAGATCATCGTGGCAAGCCACCGTGATCAGTGGCCGGTCCAGTTTCCAGGCCATGTGTTCGACGAAGCGGGTCTTGCCACAGCCGGTCGGCCCTTTGAGCATGACTGCCAAGCCACGCGCATGGCAGCGCTCGAACATCGCGACTTCATTGCCGCACGGTACGTAGAACGGCTCCCCCTCGCTTGCTTTCGCCAGTGGCGGGTATTCGGGCAACGTCACGTCGGGTGTACCTCCCTCTCTGCAAGCACCGACTCCGTATCATCCAGGACGAAGCGTGGCGTGTAGCGGAAGAAGTCGTAGATGAACAGGGCAACGCCCACGGTGAACAGCGACGCGGTGGCAATGAGCATCACGAAATGGATCTGAATCTTCAGCTGTGCATCCAGATAGCCCATGCCCATGATTCGCTCCAGATAGACCTGCGCAATGCCTGCGGTGGCAAACGACAGCGTCATGCCGAACATGCCGGTGATTTGCAGCCAGAATGCCCAGTAGCCCAGCGCCGTGCCCTGCTCCCGTCGTCCGGCAGTCAGCGATGGCAAGGCATAGCTGATCATCGCCATGACGATCATTGCGTAGGCACCGTAGAACGCGGCATGGCCGTGCATCGCGGTGATTAGCGTGCCATGGGTCCATTTGTTGACGCTCGGCCAGGTATGAGCCAAGCCCAGCAGCCCTGCACCGAATAGCGAGAACAGCGCACTGCCGATCGTCCAATGCAACGCCAGCGTATTCGGGTGTGCCAGCCCCGAGCGACGCATGGCGCCGTAGGCATAGGCGGCCATGCCGACGAGTGCGAGCGGCTCCAGCGCGCTGAAGAATCCGCCAATGGGCAGCCAGTAAGTGGGCACGCCGACCCAGTAATAGTGGTGCGCCGTGCCAAGGATGCCGGCGAGAAACACCAGGCCGACGATCACGTACAGCCACTTCTCCATGACTTCCCGATCCGCGCCGGACAAGCGGATCAGCAGGTAGGCCAGGAAGCCGCCCATGATCATCATCCAGACGCCTTCGACCCACAGATGAATCGTCCACCAGCGATAGAAAATGGAAACCGTGTAGTTCTCGTAATGCAGCAACGCCGGCAAGTACAGGAGTGCGGCACTGACAAAGCCGATCATCAACACTGCTTCGGTCGTGGTGAAACGCCCCGCTTTGCGGATCGTCATGCCGATGTTGTAGAGGAAGATCAGCATGCAGATGACGATGACGATCTTGTGCGGCAACGGCTGCTCGAGCAGCTTGTTGCCGGTGCCGTAGCGGAACAGGTAGCCGATGATCGCCGTGACGCCCATCAGCGTCCAAAGCACCAGCTGTACATAGGCCAGCTTGGTGCTATGCAGCTCGGCGCGCGACTCTTCCGGAATCATCCAGTAGGTCGCCCCCATGAAGCCGGTCAGTACCCAGACGATCAGCAGGTTGGTGTGAATCACCTTGGTCACGTCGAAAGGCAGGATATACAACAGCGGGTCCGGCCCGATGTACTTGGTTGCCGAGAGCAGGCCGAACACCAGCTGCAGGCCGAACAACACCATCGCGACCGCGAAGTACCAGTAGGCGACCGATTGGGACTGATAGCGCATCGTAGTTTCCCCTTGAAGCGAACGTGGGTCGGCTTGGCCGTCGTGTCACTTGAGCGTTTCGAGATAGGCTGTCAGCTGATCGATCTGCTCATCCGTCAGGCTGCCGTCGTAACCGGTCGGCATGAACGAGGTGCCGTCTGCCGAATACATCGCGCCGGGAACGATGTGCGCGCTGGGTGACACGATCGACTCGCGGATATAACCGCGCGCATCCTGCGCCTGCCCTTGGTAGTCGGGCGACGCGACGATAGCCGCCGCCCGAGTTGCAATACCGGCGAGCGTGGGGCCAGCCATATCAGCGCCGGGTGCGGTGGAGTGGCAGGCATTGCAGGCAGGCACTGCGCCTCGGAAAACCTGCTCACCCAGCGCACGCTCGTCATCCCCGGCATCCACCGGCCGGGCACCAGGCGGTATATCACTGCGCTGCTCGCCGCCAGTCTTCAGTGTGTCTGCACCCGGCACGAAACTGCCGGTCACCAGGATCGGTCGCGGCGGCCAGCCCTGGTTGTCCACCTTGCTGACCCAGTCGAGAAAGGCGATCAGGTCACTGATTTCGTCTTCGGCCAGGTCCTGTTTCGGCATCAGACGCCGATGGATCTTCTCGTCGTAGAACTTCGAGGGATCGCGCATATAAGCCTTCAGATACGGCTCGCCGCGATGCTGGGTGATCTTCGTCAGATCGGGCGCGTAGTACGCGCCCTCGCCGAACAACGTGTGGCAGTTGATGCAGTTGTATTTGTGCCAGACATCCATCCCGTGCTTGACCTCCGCCGTGATGCTGTCGGCATTGGTCAGCTTGGGAAACTGCCGGTGGCTATCCACCGTCAGCCCGATGAACACGAGCGTCGCCACACCGGTTGCAGCAATCGCGAAGAGCCTCGCTTGACGGTTGTTCATGGCGTGCCCTCAGACATTGATGCCTGTCCAGTGAATGAGCGTCATCGTGAATGCATAGAGCATCGCGCCGAACATCAGCGCCAGCACGACCACACTCAGGATCTTCAACGGGCCGTAGAGCTTTCGAGCCTGCATGCTTTCTCCTTCGCAGCGTTAGCTGCCGTATAAGCAACCGCGCTCAGTGCCCGGAGTGCGGATCGATCGGTTCGGGGCTGGAGAAGATCGAGGAATCCGCGTCGCCCTTCACCGTCAGCACACCGCTCAGGCCTTTCTCGGCGCGCGACAGGGCGTGATCAACGAGGATGTATCTGCCCGGGTAATCCGCGACGAACTCGACCATGGTCGCTCCGCCGGCAGGTACGAGGGTCGTCTGCACATCCGTCAGCGGCGGACTGGTCAGCGAAGCCTGGTCGAAGACCTTGTCGAAGATTTCACCGATCACATGAAAGCTGGAGATCAGGTTGGGGCCACCGACTCCGAAGAAGATACGCACGCTGTCGCCTGCGTTGACTTCCATCTTGTGGGTCTTGGTCAGCGCATCGGTCGCGCCGTTGAACATCATGTGTTGCGGCGTTTCACCCAGCAGCATGTCCAACGAGAACTCATGCAGACCGCGCGCGCCCCTGGGGCTGGCGGTGTACAGCTCACCCTGCATTACATAGAACTCGTGATCGACCTTCGGCAGTCCACCCTCCGGCTCGACCAGAATCAGTCCGTACATGCCGTTACTGATGTGCTGCGCAACCATCGGCGTAGCGCAGTGATAGACGTATAGCCCCGGCTGCAATGCCTTGAAGGTGAAGGAGCGTGTTTGCCCCGGTGCCACCTGGGTAACCGCCGCACCACCACCCGGGCCGGTCACGGCGTGCAGATCAATGGAATGGATATGGGCGCTGTCAGGCTCGTTACTGAGATTAAGGGTGACGGTATCGCCCTCGCGTATCCGCACCATGGGGCCGGGCACCGTGCCGTCGAACGTCCAGAATTTGTAGGTACTCCCGTCGGCGAGGCGGCCCTCCTCCTCGGTCGTGCGAAGGTCAAGGGTGATGCTCTTCGGCTCACGGTCACCAACCGGCTCACCTACCTGCATCGGATCCTTGGACAAATCCTTGCCTTGTTCGACGACCGCCGCCGGTCCATCGCCCACAATCAGCTTGCCGACCATTCCCGCAGCCTTGTGGCCAGGCAGTGTGCAGTAGTACTCGAACGTCCCGCTTTTGGTCGCACGAAACACGATTCCGGTCGCCGCGCCTTTGCCGGAAATTTCGCTGGACGCAGCGTCGAATTCAGGTATGGCGATATCATGCACTGCGCCGTCGCCATTGATCAGATTGATCTGAACCACCGCACCTTCGGGCACCCGCAATTCGGGATTCACTTCGCCACGCGTCGGGCCGGACTCACTGACATAGACGAGTTTTCCATCTGCGATGTCGGTCCTAAGTGTAATCGTGACATCTGGGCGGTAACTTACATCGCTACTGGATTTCGCTTGCGCCCAAAGGACACTTGGTAAAACCAGTAACACGAGCAGCAGAACTCTAGAACAATGGCGCATGCCTGGCCCTCTTAACATCGAGTTGATCTCGACCATCAGTTTAGTCACGAGAAAACTATCCGTCGGAGTAAAAAGTTGCGGCGCACCCTATCAATTCAAAAGAAGCTTATTAAAAGCGCAGAATAATTGATCTGGTATTAATCCCAGATAGGGAAAGAATTGATTCGAGTCAAGCTTGGCGCAGGCATGGCAGCCAGCGCATACGGCGCGGAATTAATACCAGCATTGGAATGTGCTTGAGTCTTGGCGACGAGGCTGCCGACAGGCGGTAGAGGTCGTCCTCTACCGTCGATAAAGAGAGCAGACGGATAGATACCGGGCTACAATCGTCAGCCATTTTTAATGGGATAGCGCCAGTCCATATCCAACCGAACGCCCGCTGAGATATCAAAATCTTTTCTGTAAGTGTTCAATTGCGCGACAAGAACAATACGCACGTAACCGCTAATCTAATTTCATTGAAAATGAGCCGCTACTTATAAGCTCCCGCCTTCTCTCTCTTTAAGACGAAATGAGCTCGTTTTGAAAGAGGCGCTCCTACAGCTCTGCTATTACGGCTAACAGACGTGATTTCGCTACATTTGCGCGCCAGAGGTTTGGGCGATAACGTTATGCCACCTTTCCCGACCATTCCGATCATGACCAAGCCCCGCTCCTGTCCGGCCCTGCAGCTGGACAATCAACTCTGCTTCGCTTTGCATTCAACCTCGTTGCTGATGACCAAGGTCTACAAGCCGATGCTTCGACGGATCGGCCTAACCTATCCGCAGTACCTGGCGATGTTGGTGTTATGGGAAGGCGATGGCATCACCGTAGGTGACATCAGCGCGCGCCTGCTGACCGATCCGGGCTCGCTCACACCGCTACTGAAACGGCTTGAGGCGGAAGGCTTCATCACTCGCACTCGCCGCAGCGATGACGAACGGGTAGTGGAACTGCGCCTGACCGAGCAGGGTCGAGCATTACAGGCTGAAGCCGAATGCTTTCCGGCCAGTATTCTCAGCGCCAGCGGGCAGACTGCGGAAACGGTGGCAGCGCTAAAGACGCAAATCATCGCCCTGCGCACCGCACTGCAAAAACTCGCCTAATCCCTCCTAGCGGCCCGACGATGCTCGCTGCTGTGCCAGCGGCGGAATGGCCGAAGGGCGAAAAACCTTGCGCGCAAAGTAAATCCTGACTACCTTCCTCACGCATTTAGTTAGCGCGCAAAATAACTTCCATTACGCTAAGGAGAAAATCATGCAACCCATTCAGCCTCTCTACATAGCAACCGTTGCGGCCACCGGAGGGCGCGATGGGCGAGCCGTTTCGTCGGACAGCAACCTTGACGTCAAGTTGAGCACTCCTCGCGAGCTGGGCGGTCAGGGAGGCGACGCAACGAACCCGGAACAGCTGTTTGCGGCCGGGTATTCGGCGTGCTTCCTTGGCGCCCTGAAGTTCGTCGCTGGCCAGCAGAAGCAAACGTTGCCGGCCGACACCGCGGTTACCGCCAACGTCGGTATCGGCCAGATCCCTGGCGGGTTCGGCCTCGAGGTCGAGCTGCAAATCAGCCTGCCAGGCCTTGACCGGGAGCTGGCCCAAAGCCTTATCGACGCTGCACATCAGGTTTGCCCGTACTCCAATGCAACTCGCGGGAACATCGACGTCCGCCTGATTCTGAGCTGACAGCCCTGAGTGCATCGATACGTCTGGTGACCCGAAAATGCTCTTCGGGTCATACAGTCAGGTGAGCGACCTCAGGCCCGCCCTGATCAGAGATCATCAGATTCGCAGAGCCACACCGAGGCGCAGCTCGCGGCCAGACTCGTAACTGCCACGCACACCTTCGTAGCCTGGGATACGCTCGAAATCTTCGTTACTGGCGTGGTCCAGATACTGCTTGTCAAAGACGTTTTTCAGCGTCAGGTTCAGGACAAGACGTTCATCGGGCAAAGCCGCCCATTGCGCATAAAGGTCGTGCACGCCATACCCTGGTTTGTTCAGAGTGCCGACACCGGTGTGCAGTGAATCCACCGCCTGAACGAAACGGCCCTGCCAGCCCAAATTCAACCTGTCACCAACCCGGTAATCAGCGAAGCCAATCCAAGTATCGCCTAGTGTGGTACCGAGACCGTTGTGTTCGTAAACGTTCAGGTCATCGCCATCCAGCTCGATATCGTTATGGTGGAAGCTCAGCCCAACGCTCAGCTGCTGCCAGTGATAAGCGCTTTGTAGCAGAACGCCGCGGCTTTTCAGCGTCCCGCCGTTCACATAGAGATTGGGCCGGCCGCTGGGATCGTAGATCGCATCGCGGATCCGCGTATCGTAGATCTTGCCGGACAGCTCCAAACCGCCCTCTCGGAATTCGAATCCCAGCTCGTTGGTGCGCGCTTTTTCGGCATCGAGATCCGCCTCATTGGCGGCCGCGTCAAGCTTGAACGCATCGCGGACTTGCACGCCGCGAAGCGCTTGGGAGTGACCAGCGAGGAGCGCGAGTTGCGGAGTTACCTGGTAGCGAAGGCTCAGATTTGGGCTGAAGCCTGCGTCGGCGAAGTCCTGCCCGTCGCGATCATCAAGGAGGTATCGATCGTAACGAACACCCATGCCCAACAGCAGCCTCTCGGTCAGCCGATAACTATCCTGGACGTAGAAACCGAGCACACTGCCCTCCTCCTGATCCAGATCGCGATCGCCGGCAGGGCCTAGACTGGTTTTGTCGTCTCGGTAGTCAATCCCATACGTCAGACGATGAGCACCCAATTCGCTGGTATTGCGCACATCCAACCCTGCGCTAGCGGTATCGCCGATATACAGTCCCCAGCGGCCATCCTGCTGCAGGTCTGTGGACGTGTGATAGGTAGTCACCTCAAGATCAACCAGTTCGCTTAGCGGGTTCCAGCCGTACTTCAACGTCCAGGTTTCACGCTCTGTTTCCAAAGGAAAGAGCGGATTGAAGCTGCTCGGGATCCATTGAGGTCGCTGGGTGCGTTCGCCTTCATCGGTGCGCTTCTCGTAGGACAGGCGCAGCGTCTGCTCATCGGTCAACCGGCCGACCAGCTTGGCGAAACCTAGTTGTTGACGCGCGCCCGTGCCCAGCACATCGCGCCCGTTTCCATCTTCGTAATCGTTTTGGTCTTGATAGGTCGCCACGGCCAATGCAGACCAGTTTTCGCTGAAGCGGCCGTAAAGACTCGAACTGGTTTTGTAACCTTCAGCACCGCTGAAATAGCCACCCTTGATAAGCGCGCCTACCTGTTCGCCCTCCCGCAACAGGTCATCGGGGTCCTTGGTGACGAATCGAATCGAACCGCCCAGCGCCCCTGGCCCGGAAGTCGCGTCACCCGTTCCCGCCTGCACCTCAGCACGCTTTAGCAGTTCCGGTTCGATACCAATGCGACCGGTGTGGTGGAACGTCTGACCCGGCTGGCTGGCACCATCGATCGTGATATTGAGCAGCGTGTCCTCGAAGCCACGCAAATAGAGCTTCTGCGCGACTCCGGGACCGCCGCCAACCGAGACATCGGGGCTGGACTCGAACACATCCTGAAGATCAGCCGCCTGAAAATGCTGAAGTTGTTCGGCCTCAACGCTGTCCTCTTGAACATGGCGCGCCGTCACTTCGACACCGCCGAGCTCAAGGGGATCGCTGGATTGAGCCTGGCAGGGCAAAGCGCTCAACAGCGCAGCGAACGATAAGGAGCCAAGTAAAGACCGCTGGCATGGACAGTGTTGCATTGGTGAACCTCGATCATTAATGCGAACGTTTCGTATTAATGATTGTCACCGGAAGGGTCGGCCTTCTGTATCACTTTTACAACTGTTACGCGGCAGAGACCTCGCGTGGCAACCGGATAGTCATGCAAAGCCCTCCTTGCTCATTATTGCGCGCAGTCAGGCAGCCGCCGATGGCGAAGATCTGGCGCTGCGCTAGAGCCAGCCCAAGACCAAATCCGGCTCGATCTGAACTCAAACGCTCAAATGGCTGGAAAATGCGCTCTAACCATTGCTCTGGCACCCCAGGCCCTTCGTCGATGACCTCAAGAAGGTACGTCTGTGGATCGCAGTTCAGATGAATGCTCACCGTGCCACCGGGTGGCGTATGTTCAAGAGCGTTGCGTACGATGTTCTCGATCGCTTGGCCAAGTGCGCGGTGGCAACTGCCAGTTAGTTCAGCCTCTACTGGAAGTTGCGTATCGATGTGGCGGTCCGGAAATTCGAAACGTGCGTCGTCGATAATGCTGTCGAGCAGATCGGTGAGATCCAGCGTCTCGTCGCGCAGCCTCGGGCGCTCAGTCTCGAGCCAGCTCAACGTCAGTGAATCCTCGACCAGCGCACGCATCGCGGTACAGTCCTGGCGGATACGCCGTAGCAGGATGGTTGGCGCTCCGCCCTGCTCAGCCAGGCTCACCGCCATCTCGATACGGGCCAGCGGCGTACGTAGTTCGTGGGACATCTCGGCCAAACGCTGGCGCTGATCAATGATCAAGCCTCCGATACGCTCAGCCATCGAGTCGAACGTCTCGGCCAGGCCCGCCAGCTCATCGCGTCGCGAGCCCAGCAACACTCCGGCCCGAGCTTCATAATCCCCTTCGCTGAAGCGACGGGTTGCTTGTTGGAGTCGATTCAGCGGTCGCATCAGATGGCGATACAGCAAGAGGCAGCCAATCACCAAGAGGATCAGCGGCAGAACCAGCTCAAGCAACAGCCGCGCGGGGTACCAGTAATGCCCGGGCCGCATTCGCTGCGGCAGCTGAATCAGAAAATGCCGCTGTCCATCGGCGAACGGCACATCCATGATCGGGTTGTCCTGAAAGTAGAGGTGGATCTTCCAGGACGGGTCCCGCCCGAGACTAAACTCACTGAGAAAGCGCTTGGACAATTCACTGCCGGCCAAGGCTTGCAGCTGCGGCTGGACCACGGCTGCCCAGGTTTGCTCCTGGCGCTGCACACTGCGCAGCCAGTCCCGCAGCGCCCGCTCATCGCCTGCGCGATACAGCTCTTCGGCCTGCAGTGCGTACTGACGCAGGGTGCGCTGATGGTCGGCGTCAATGAAACTCATCTGTTCTTCGGCCTGACCACTAAGCCGTGCGATGACCCAGAACAACGCTACGCTTCCCAGCGCCACGCCTAGGCAGAGTTTCCAGAACAGGCGCCGATTCATTGAAAACAGTAGCCACGACCGTGAAGCGTTTGCAGGCGGTCGGCTGCCACGCCTGCCTCGCTCAAACGTCGCCGTATCCGGCTGACGTGCATATCGAGGCTGCGGTCATAACCGCTGTACTCACGCTCCAGAACCACACGGTAGAGATAAGGCTTGCTGAGCACCTCCCCACGCTGAAGCAAGAACTGCCAAAGCAGCCGAAACTGCAAGGGCGTCAGCGCGAGGTCATACGAGCCGGCGCGTGCATGTAGACCGCACCGTTCGAGAACAAGTGAATCGACCTGAAGCGTCGATGGCGACGGTACGCGATGTTCCATGCTGCGAGTTCGCCGCAAGATCGCATCGATGCGCAGCTGTAGTTCGGTCAGGTTGAATGGTTTGGACAGATAGTCATCCGCGCCGTGGCGCAGTCCGCGAATCCGTTCTTCCTCTGCTCCGCATGCGGTGAGCATGATCACCGGTGTCTGTTGTTGCTCGCGCAGCCGGCGCAGTACAGAAAGCCCATTGATGTCCGGCAGCATCACATCCAACAGCACCAGGTCCGGTGCATTGGCCAACGCCATAGCCAGCCCGCTTTCGCCGAGCAAGCTGGAGCGCACTGCATATCCCTGCAGGCGTAACAGATCGCCGAGTTGAGCGCTGAGAACCTGATCGTCTTCTATAACCAGCACATCAGCCAGGTATCCGCCCATTGCCACTCCCTGTAGGGTGGATGCACCCATCGCTTAAAGATAACAATTCTCATCAAGTTTAAGCGAAAGCAGTGATTGGCGAGAAGGCGGAATCGGTCCCTATGGAGGAAGCCGGGATCAGGCGCGGAAAAAAAGCACCGTCATCACGGCACCGGTGATGATCACGACCGCCCGAACGAAGCTCGAAGGGAGCCGGCGACCGACGCGTGCCATGACATAGCCGCCGACAGTCGCCGCCAGCATCATCACCAGCGCTTCGCGCCACAGGATCGCACCGCCGAATGCATATACAGACACGGCGATCGCTGTCAGTATAGACGAAACCAGATTCTTGAGCCCCTGCATCGAGTTGATGTCTCGATGGCCGAGCAAGCTGAATGCAGCGAGTAGCACGATGCCCAGACCGCCATTGAAGTAGCCGCCGTATACGCTGACAACAGCCAGAGTGAAACCCTGCACCAGTGCATTCGCCTCATTTTCGGTCGAATCGCGCTTGAACCTGCGCAATAACCAGGGCCCGAAGGCGAACAGCAGCGTCGCGATAAGCAATAGCCAAGGCACGATCGCACGGAATACGTCATCGGGCGTGGTCAGCAGCAACCCCGCCCCTACTGCACCGCCGCCGAGGCTGATGGCAACGAGCGTTCCCATCGGCAGCGTTGCTGGCGGGCGCAGGTCCTCTCGATAGCCCCAGGTACTTGCAAAATAGCCAGGTAAAAGCGCGAGCGTGCCTGAGGCATTGGCCACCACAGCAGGCACGCCGGCATAAACCAATGCCGGGAACGTGAAAAAACTACCGCCACCGGCAATGGCGTTCAGCCCGCCGCCAAGAAAAGCGGCAACCAGCAGAATTGCCCACGTCGTAATCGAATGATCCATGAAAGTTCTACTCCCTTGTGTCCGCGTTTCGAGAATCGGTTTCCAGCGTACTGGCCAGCGTTTCGAGCGCCGGAGTCAACAGCTCGCTGGCCGCTATGGCAGCCTGCTCGGGACAACCGCGGGCTATGGCGTCATAGACAGCTGCGTGTGCTGCATAGGTGGGTTCCGGGAGCTGCTGCTCGCCCTCCGTCTTGGCAATGGTGTTCTGCAGACCCGCCCAGAAGAACTGATACATTTCCAGCAGCGTGGTGTTGTGGCTGGCGCGGACGATGCTCAGATGAAAATCGGCATCTCGTTCGACGAACGCTTCAAGTGAGGCGTCATCGGTCCAGGTCCCTCGCGCTCCGAGAGCGTCACGTATCGTTTGCAGGTCCTCATCCGTGCGCCGCGACGCAGCCAGACGCGCAGCTTCGACCTCCAGCGCGCGTCGGACTTCGAGCTGGTCATGCAGCGCGGCGTGATCTAGGCGCTGGAGTAATCCAGACGGGTCTCTACTGGAGAGCACGAACGTCCCCGCACCCTGGCGGACCTCCAGCACCCCAGTATGAACCAGCGCTCGCACTGCCTCTCTGACGGTATTTCTGCCAACACCTAAAGAGTTGCTGAGCTGGCTTTCGGTAGGAATTCGCATACCCGGCGTCCACTCGCCAGCATTGATCTGCGATCGCATTTGCTCGATTACCCGTTCTACAAGTGACGAGCGCGAGGTGTACTGCAGCGACATATGATCACCTTCCAATTCATCCTATGTTTCAATCATAGGATGAATTTCATCCGGTACACAATTAGATGCTTCAATCGATCATTTCGCTGTCAGCCGCAGGTAGCTCGACTGCTGCTGTGAGCCGCGGCAGACGAGCGTGTTGCCCGTAGTGCAGCGAGCGCGCTGTGGTGGCTAGCAAACTTGCGAATGCGCGAGCAGTTATCCTCGCGTTGTTGCATAGCCTGGGACAGGCAAAAGGGGCTATGCGCAAGGTATCCCGACAGAGCCGTGTTCAGGCAGAAGCCAGCCTCGCGTACCTGCTAGCAAAGCTTGGTAAGCTGGCCGCGTTTTACTGTCATTTGGGGGTTCCGTGTTTTCGCTCAAGCGCAAAGGTGATTTCCGCCTGCAGCTGACCCGCACGCTGAAGCAGCCTGGACGGCACAAGATAGAGCTGTATCTGTTCACCCCGCACGAGAGCAACCTGTCGGCCTGGACCCTGTCGGAAGAGCAGTTTTTCTTTACCACCCTGACGCACAGTTTCGGGCTGCTTGGCATGCCATCGAAGGACCGCATCAGCAAGGCTGACCAATCCTTCGTGCTGCTCTCACCGCACTACGAAATCATGTACGGCTCCTGGTTCTTCCAGTACCAGGCTTCGATGGAGCGGTTGCGTCAGCAGATGCTCACGTCCGAAGCTGTGGCAGAGCCCGTAGCGCGCGCCCTGCGGCTCAGCCAGAACTTCGCGCAACGCCTGCGCAAGTCCAGCCCGAAGCAGAGCAACCAACAGCGCTACTTCCGCCAGATGGACATCTATTTCTCGTGGCATGCCGAGCAATTCTTGCTGGAAAGCATGACCCTCGAGGGCTACGCGGCCCTCGACGAGGAACTCAAGCAATCAGTGGCGGAGTTCCTGCACCAGGAACACAGATACCGTAAGGAGCGCGAGTACCTGAGCGACTTCCACGGCACCCCGACACGCATATGGAACCGCATGGCTCTATATCACCGGCTGCTGGAGTACCCAGTACTGCTGCGTTCGAAGGTTACGCAGTTGGGCGCCGGCACTCACAAGCTGGTCAAGGCGGCGTCGACGATGCTGATTATGTCGCTCTTCACCTACTTCCTGTTCAATGCGCGCGACGCCAGCGAGAAACTCTCGCTCACTCTTCTGCTTGTGATAGCGCTGGTCTACGCCGTCCGTGATCTGCTGCGCGACGACATGATCACCGCCATCACCCGCAGACTACGCAAAGGCAAGCCGCGCTGGAAGATTCGCCTGTTCATGCCCTACACCCGCAAGTTGCTCGCGCAGCAACGGGTCTGGCTCGACTACCGCAAGCTGGCGGATCTACCGCCCCTGGTTCGGGAACACTCCGGCAAATGGGCCACCAACGAGGAGCGGCAGATCATCTGCTATCGCGTGCTGCTGAGTCTGGACAACGCAGCATTGGAGCACGACGAGATTCGGGAGCGGCTCACGCTGGATTGCGAACAGCTTTGCGCGATGATCCAGGCGAGCCACAACAAATTGTTTGTCCTGGCCGACGAAGATGATTCCGCCAGCGATGGCAGCGAAGGTTCAGTTCAAGCCCACCCCATCGAGAAGCAGCACGACTACAACCTGCTGCTGTTGCACACCAATCCCGGTGAGCATTTTCCATCGGCCCAGCGCTGGCGCCTGAGGCTCGGTACCAACGGCATAGTGCAATGCGAAAGCAAGAAGGCCCACTGGCCTGAACCACCTGAGCTACAACGCCCCACATGGCATCGATTGAGTCGTCTGTGGCGGCGAGGATGATCAGTACCATCAACCTCCGCCGTCTGCGCTGCAAGGCATCGTGAGTAGCCTCACGTGTTACAACAGCAGACACAAAAAAGCCCCTGTTACGGGGCTTTTAAAGATTTTCGATTCTTCTTGCAAAGCTTCGAAATCATGAGATGGTGCGGACGGAGAGACTCGAACTCTCACACCTTGCGGCGCCAGAACCTAAATCTGGTGTGTCTACCAATTTCACCACGTCCGCCAAGCAGGGCTTAAACGAAAACGCCAGGCAATGCCTGGCGCTTTCTGGAATATGGGGTGGACGAAGGGGATCGAACCCTCGACACCAGGAGCCACAATCCTGTGCTCTACCAACTGAGCTACGCCCACCATATTGCATTTGCTTGTGCCAGAGCCCGAAATGGCGCACCCGGCAGGACTCGAACCTGCGACCATCCGCTTAGAAGGCGGATGCTCTATCCAGCTGAGCTACGGGCGCTTTATCTGCATTCTGTTCGGAGCGCAGACTTGAAGCTCCGGCTATTGAAGAAGTAACCCTCTTCGAAAGCCATCTTACCCAGCAGCAGGCTGTGCTCGACAAGCGGGGCGAATGTTATAGAGGCTCCAAACACTCGTCAACAGCAAATTCAAAAAAATTTCAGTTAGATAAAGGAGTTACAGGTGCCGGTAGCTGCTTCGCCTTTGCCACATCGCTGCGACATGCGAGAATACGCGCCCTTTCCAAGTCCTCTCCAATGGTTAACCAAGCGTCATGACCGCAAAACTGATCGACGGTAAAACGATTGCTGCCAACATTCGCCAACAGATCTCCGGTCGTGTTGCCGAACGCCGCGCCCAAGGGCTTCGCGCTCCCGGCCTCGCCGTAATTCTGGTGGGCAGCGACCCAGCCTCCCAGGTTTACGTGGCGCACAAGCGCAAGGATTGCGAGGAGGTGGGCTTCAATTCCGTGGCCCATGACCTGCCGAGCGATACTCGCCAGGAAGATCTTCTTGCGCTGATCGATCAGCTCAACGACGACACCTCCATCGACGGCATCCTTGTGCAACTACCGCTGCCAAAGCACCTCGATGCCTCGCAATTGCTCGAGCGCATCCGTCCGGACAAGGATGTGGACGGCTTCCATCCCTATAACGTCGGTCGTCTCGCGCAACGCATGCCGCTGCTACGCCCTTGCACGCCAAAGGGGATCATCACGCTGCTGGAGAGCACCGGTGTCGATCTGCACGGTCTCGATGCGGTTGTCGTGGGCGCATCCAACATTGTCGGTCGCCCAATGGCGCTGGAACTGCTCTTGGCTGGCTGTACCACCACCGTTACCCATCGCTTCACCCGCAACCTCGAAGAGCACGTTCGCCGAGCTGATCTGGTCGTGGTAGCGACCGGTATCACCGGCCTGGTAAAGGGTGAGTGGATCAAGCCTGGGGCGATCGTCATCGATGTGGGCATCAACCGCCAGGCCGACGGGCGCCTGCTGGGCGACGTTGAATTCGGACCAGCCAGCGAACGCGCCGCCTGGATCACTCCGGTTCCGGGTGGAGTAGGTCCGATGACCCGAGCCTGCCTGCTGGAAAATACACTGCACGCCGCCGAACATCTGCATCGATAACTACTGCGAGTGAAACAAGAACGGCACCTTTCGGTGCCGTTTTTGATTACGCCGTCCCTTTTATTCAGCAAGACGCCATGTCGTTCCGCCTTTGCCATCCTCCAGCACCACCCCCATCGCGGTGAGCTGTTCACGGATACGATCGGATTCGGCCCAGTTCTTTTCAGCTCGAGCCGTGAGGCGCGCAGCGATCAACGCCTCGACCTCGGTGGCATCGACCTTGCCCGCCGCACCAGCCTGCAGGAAGGCTTCAGGCTCAAGCTGCAGCACGCCCAATATACCAGCCAATTCCTTGAGGCGCGCAGCCAGCGCCGCAGCTGCGGCCAGATCAGACTCACGCAGACGGTTCACCTCACGGATCATCTCGAACAGCACCGCGCAGGCTTCCGGCGAATTGAAGTCGTCGTCCATCGCCACGCCGAAGCGCGCGACGAACTCGTCGCCGCCGCCCGGCGTCGCCTCAGGCAGGCCCTTGAGGCCGTTGTAGAAGCGCTCCAGGGCGCCCTTGGCTTCGCGCAAGCTGTCTTCGGAGTAGTTGATTGGGCTGCGATAGTGGCTGGAAACCAGCAGATAGCGCACCACCTCAGGATGGTACTTTTCCAACACTTCCCGAATGGTGAAGAAGTTGCCCAGGCTCTTGGACATCTTCTCGCCATCGACACGCACCGCGCCGGCATGCATCCAGGCATTGGCGTACTGCTTGCCAGTGGCTGCTTCACTTTGGGCGATCTCGTTCTCGTGGTGCGGGAACACCAGATCCGGACCACCGCCATGAATGTCGAAGGTCTCGCCTAGGCAGCAGGTCGACATCACCGAGCATTCGATATGCCAGCCCGGACGACCGGCGCCCCAGGGCGAATCCCAGCTCGGTTCACCTGGCTTGGCGCCCTTCCACAGCACGAAATCCAGTGGATCTTCCTTGGCCTCATCGACCTCGATGCGCGCGCCGATCTTCAGGTCCTCGATCTTGCGCCGCGACAGCTTGCCGTAACCGACGAACTTGCCGACCCGGTAATAGACATCACCATTGCCCGGCGCATAGGCGAAGCCCTTGTCGATGAGCGTCTGGATCATCGTGTGCATGCCGGCGATATGGTCAGTCGCACGTGGCTCGATATCCGGACGCAGTACGTTGAGGCGGGTCTCGTCCTCGTGCATGGCGGCGATCATTCTCTCGACCAGCGCCTGGAACGGCTCGCCGTTCTCGCTGGCACGGCGGATGATCTTGTCGTCGATGTCGGTGATGTTACGCACGTAGGTCACGTCGTAGCCGCGGCGGCGCAGCCAACGGGTGACCACGTCGAACGCGACCATCACCCGTGCATGACCGATGTGGCAGAAGTCATAGACCGTCATGCCACAGACGTACATACGCACCTTGTTGCCTTCCAGCGGGCGGAACGCTTCCTTGGTCTTGGTCAGCGTGTTGTAGATCGACAGCGCCATCATTGACCCCAGGAGTCACGCAGCGTGACGGTGCGGTTGAACACGGGAGCGCCCGGCTTGCTGTCCTTCATGTCGGCGCAGAAATAGCCTTCGCGTTCAAACTGGAACCGCTCTTCAGGTTCGGCACTGGCCAGCGACGGCTCGGCACGGCACCCCTTGAGCACAACCAGCGACTCCAGATTGATGTTGTCGAGGAAGCTACCGCCCTCCTCGTCCTTTTCCGGATTGGCCGAGCGGAACAGGCGATCGTACAGACGCACCTCACACTCGACGCTCTCGGCGGCCGGCACCCAGTGGATGACGCCCTTGACCTTGCGCCCCTCTGGATTCTTGCCGAGGGTGTTCTCATCATAGGAACAGCGCAGCTCGACGATATTGCCCTGATCATCCTTCACGGCTTCATCGGCACGAATGACGTAGCTGCCGCGCAGGCGCACTTCGCCGCCCGGAATCAAGCGTTTGAACCCAGCCGGAGGGACCTCCTCGAAGTCGCCGGCGTCGATGTAGAGTTCCCGGCTGAATGGCAGCACCCGCACGCCCATATCCTGCTTGGGATGGCGCGGCAGCTCAAGGTTCTCGACCTGACCTTCCGGGTAGTTGGTAATCACCACCTTGAGCGGCTTGAGCACGCACATCGCACGGGCTGCATTGGCATCAAGATCTTCGCGGATGGCGAACTCCAGCATGCCGATGTCGACGACGCCACCGGCGCGATTCACACCGATCATGTCGCAGAAATTGCGGATCGACGCCGGGGTGTAACCGCGACGACGAAAGCCAGAAAGCGTCGACATCCTCGGATCGTCCCAGCCGTTCACGTGCTTCTCATCGACCAGCTGCTTGAGCTTGCGCTTGCTGGTGATGGTGTAGTTCAGGTTGAGGCGGGCGAATTCGTACTGACGCGGCTGCGCCGGCACCGGCAAGTTGGCCAGGAACCACTCATACAGCGGCCGGTGATCCTCGAATTCCAATGTACAGATCGAATGCGTGATGCCCTCGATGGCATCAGACTGACCATGGGTGAAATCGTAGCTGGGGTAGATGCACCACTTGTCGCCGGTCTGGTGATGGTGCGCATGGCGAATGCGATAGAGGATCGGGTCGCGCAGGTTCATGTTGGGCGAAGCCATGTCGATCTTCGCCCGCAGCGCACGGGCGCCATCCGGGAATTCACCGGCTTTCATGCGCGCGAAGAGGTCGAGGTTTTCCTCCACCGACCGCTCGCGGAACGGACTGTTCTTGCCGGGCTCGGTCAGGCTGCCGCGATACTCACGCGCTTGCTCAGGCGTCAGATCACAGACATAGGCCTTGCCCGCCTTGATCAGATGGACGGCCCACTCGTGCAGCTGATCGAAATAGTTGGAGGCATAGCGCTCCTCGCCCGCCCACTGAAAGCCCAGCCATTCGACATCACTCTTGATGGCGTCGATGTACTCCTGGTCTTCCTTGGCCGGGTTGGTGTCATCGAAGCGCAGGTTGCACTCGCCACCGAACTCCTTCGCCAGGCCGAAATTCAGGCAGATCGATTTGGCGTGGCCGATATGCAGGTAGCCATTGGGCTCAGGCGGGAAGCGGGTGACGATCTTGGCGTGCTTGCCGGAGTCCAGGTCGGCCTGGACGATCGGACGGAGAAAGTTGCTAGCGGCGGGAGTCTCGGGCTTGCTCATGATGTCCTTAACGATCAGCGAGTGCGGCTCAGGGTAGGCCGACCAAATCAAAGCGCTTATCATAGCGGACCCGTCAACCCCCTGACAGAGCAATGCGCCCAAGGCGGCACTGCCATCAGCGCCTGACGGCATTCGGTACGACGACCCTTGCAGCGGCCTGTCCCGCACTTGGCCAGCCCCACGAAAACGGAATCTCTCCCCGATGATCAAACTGCACACCAACTACGGCGTCATCACCGTCAACCTGTTCGAAGACAAGGCACCGGAAACCACTGCCAACTTCAAGGAATACGTGAAGAGCGGTCACTACGACGGCACCATCTTCCACCGCGTGATCAGCAACTTCATGATCCAGGGCGGCGGTTTCGAGTCTGGCATGAAGCAGAAGCCGACTCGCGCCCCTATCAAGAACGAGGCCAACAACGGCCTGTCGAACAAGACCGGTACCCTGGCCATGGCCCGCACCATGGAGCCGCACTCTGCCTCCGCGCAATTCTTCATCAACGTGAAGGACAATGACTTCCTCGACCACAGCGCGCCAACCGTTCAGGGCTGGGGTTACGCCGTGTTCGGCGAGGTGACCGAAGGCATGGACGTGGTCGAGAAGATCAAGGCCGTGGCGACCACCATGAAATCCGGTCACCAGGACGTTCCAGTGGAAGACGTGGTGATCGAGAAAGCGGAAATCGTCGAGTAATCGCGAGTGATCCTGCTGATCTCCGATCTGCACCTGGAAATGGAACGCCCGGACATTACCCGGGCGTTCCTGCATTTTCTCGCCACTCGCGCGTGCCAGGCCGAAGCGCTGTACATACTCGGCGACTTTTTTGAGGTCTGGATCGGCGACGATGCCATGACACCCTTCCAGCAATCGATCGCCGACGCGTTACGCGCCCTGAGCGAACGCGGTACGCGCATTTACCTGATGCACGGCAACCGTGACTTCATGCTGGGCAAGGGCTTCTGCCGCGCGGCGCGCTGTACGCTGCTGGGCGACCCGAGTGTGGTCGAGCTCGGCGGTGAGCGCGTCCTGCTGATGCATGGCGACAGCCTGTGCACCCGCGACGAAGGCTACATGCGGCTACGGCGTTTGCTGCGCAATCCGCTCAGCCTGTTCATCCTGCGTCATCTGCCGTTGTCCACTCGCCGAAAACTCGCGCGCAAGCTGCGCAATGAAAGTCGCGCCCAGACGCGCATGAAGGCTTCGGACATCATCGATGTCACCCCGGAGCTGATCCCTCGAGTACTCGCCGAGCATGGCGTGCGGACCCTGATCCATGGCCACACCCATCGCCCCGCGACACACGAACTGGAAGTCGACGGCCGCCCGGCACGGCGCATCGTGCTCGGCGACTGGGACCAACAAGGCTGGGCGTTACAGGTCGACGAGAGCGGCTTTCAACAGGCCCCGTTCGATCTGAACTAAGCCGCCAGCGGCACGCCGCTGTGGAAGCGAAACTCGGCGTCCGGGCTTTCGATGAGTTCGCGCTCGCGTTCACGTACCCGAATGATCGCCGCATCGACATCAGCCGCATCGCCATATTGGTACGCCAGCTTGATATAGTCCTGAAAGTGCCGCGCTTCCGACTTGAGCAGCCCGTGATAGAACTTGCCCAGCTCCTCATCCAGATGCGGCACCAACATGGCGAAACGCTCACAGGAGCGTGCCTCGATAAAGGCACCGATCACCAGCGTATCAGTCAGCCGGTACGGCTCATGATTGCGTACGAGTTCGCGCAGGCCGGCTGCATAGCGTGACGACCCAACGTTCCGCAGCTGGATCTCACGTCGGCGAACGATTGCCAGTACCTGCTCGAAATGACGCAGCTCCTCACGGGCGAGGCGCGACATCTTGTTCTGCAGGTCCGGTTTGTCAACGTAGCGAAACATCAACTGGAACGCCGCACCTGCCGCCTTCTTCTCGCAGTTTCCATGATCGATGAGCATCACATCCTGATTCTGCAACGCTGCATCCACCCATGCGGCGGGTGTGGAACAACCGAGGAATTCGTTGAGATCAGGAAGCATGTCTAGCCTTGCATATTCAGGAACTTAATAAGCCGACAGTTAAATGGCACCGCCGGACACCGGACGGGCATTATTGCGAATGCCGCGCGGAGCAGCCAGCCTTGCTTGATATACATCACGGCCGGCATCGCAGGCTTGTCTATAGTTGACCAACCTGAATCTGGAAATGGAGCCGATCATGCAAGCCATTCGCTGCATCCTCGTGGTAATTGACCCGAACCAGCCGCAAGAGCTGGCACTCAAACGTGCGCGACTGATCGCAAGTGTCAGCCAGTCCCGCCTGCACCTGCTGGTGTGCGATACCAAACACGACCACGGTGCCCACCTGACTGCACTGAGCGAACAGCTGGCTAGCGAGGGCCATCAGGTGTCCACCCAGCAGGCGTGGCACGAGAGCATCCATCAGACCATCATCAACGTGCAGCAGGCCGAAGGTTGCGGGTTGGTGGTCAAGCAGCACGTGCCGGACACCCCACTCAAGCGCGCCCTGCTCACTCCCGAGGACTGGAAGCTGCTGCGTTATTGCCCCAGCCCGGTGCTGATGGTGAAAACTGACAAGCCATGGACAGGTGGAAACATTCTCGCCGCGGTGGACGTCGGCAACGCCGATCTGGAACACCGCACGCTGCACGCGACCATCATCAATCACGGCTACGAGATCGCCAGCCTCGCCGACGGCAAGCTGCACGTCATCAGTGCGCATCCTTCAGCGATGCTTTCCGCCGCCGACCCGGCGTTCCAGCTCAAGGAAACCATCGAAGCTCGGTATAGAGATGCCTGCAAGCAGTTCCAGGAAGAGTTTCAGATTCCTGACGCTCAGCTACATGTCGAGGAAGGCCCTGCCGATGCGCTGATTCCGCGCGTTTGCCACCAGCTCAAGGCCGTCGTCACAGTGATCGGCACGGTGGCGAGGACCGGATTCTCTGGCGCGCTGATGGGTAACACTGCCGAGGTGGTGCTCGACACACTGGAAAGCGATGTCCTGGTACTCAAGCCCAACGACATCATCGATCACCTCGAAGACCTGGTTCGCCACTGAGTCAGACCGCTCCGAACGAAAGCGCTGGCCCGCGGGCTTCATCAGACCCTGAAGTCGATACCTTCCGCTAGAAAGCGTGGCGCGATGTAGCGCTCGTAATGAGCCTCGGAAAGCAGGAAGAACTCCTGATCGATCGCGTCGCGCAGTTCAGGCAGCGGTCGATCACGGAATTCGGGTAGCAAAGCAACGCCATAGGCTTCGAGCTGCTGAATCAGCCGCGCACCGCGCGCGATCAACTGATAGGCCCAGCAGTAGGGAGACTGCTCCACTACAAAGCGGATCTGCCGAGCCTCCAGCTGCTGGCGCAACAGCTGAGCATCGAACACTTCGAGTTTGGCCGTCATGACCTGCGCCAGGAGGATTTCCAGACGCCGCCATACCGCCCGCTTTTCCTCTTCGCCATAGGCGTTCCAGTTAACCACCTCATGATGGAATCGCTTGCACCCACGGCAGACGATATCGCCGTACACCGTCGAGCACAGACCAATGCAAGGGGTTTTGATGCGCTGTGAGGACATGACCGAAGCAGGTTGATGGCGGGCCGAGCATCTTAGACTTTTGTCCTACCAGGGTCATCCTTGTTTAAAGCGTGGACCCCTCTGGCGCCGCCACAAGCCCAGGCCCCGCGGGCCCGAGCGAAATCTTTTCACGCAAGCTCACGAAGCCTTGGCGGCGGCCGCCGCTGGCGCTCGACTTAACTTTTGGGGCCATTTCCAGTAGTATCGGCCCGCCGTTTTTGGCGCCACATTCCATACGAAGCTGTTTTCAAAGCGTCACGAGCACAGTTGAACCGGCTGCGTGCCGGATGCGCAGATTTATCTTTACCCTGCCCATCCGGCCTCGCCCGCCCGGCGTAAAACTTTGAAAACAGCTTCCGGATGCGCGTCCCGAAACACCCAAGGGACCAATGATGAGGGTAAAAACTGTGCTTGAAGCCTATCGCAAACACGTAGAAGAGCGTGCCGCCCAGGGCGTCGTGCCCCAGCCGCTGAACGCCGAGCAAACCGCAGGCCTGGTTGAGCTGCTGAAGAATCCGCCAGCCGGCGAAGAAGAATTCCTCGTTGACCTGATCACCAACCGCGTCCCCGCTGGCGTCGACGAAGCCGCCTACGTCAAGGCCGGCTTCCTGTCCGCCCTGGCCAAAGGTGAAACTTCCTCGCCATTGCTGAGCAAGCAGCGCGCTGTCGAACTGCTGGGCACCATGCAGGGCGGCTACAACATCGCCACTCTGGTCGAGCTGCTGGATAACGCCGAACTGGCCGCTGTTGCCGCCGAGCAACTGAAGCACACCCTGCTGATGTTCGACGCTTTCCACGACGTGGCCGAAAAGGCCAAGGCCGGTAACGAGCATGCCAAGGCTGTGATGCAGTCCTGGGCCGAAGGCGAGTGGTTCACCAACCGCCCGGCAGTTGCCGAAAAAGTTTCCCTGTCCGTATTCAAGGTCACTGGCGAAACCAACACCGACGATCTGTCGCCTGCTCCAGACGCCTGGTCGCGCCCTGACATCCCGCTGCACGCGCTGGCCATGCTGAAAATGGCCCGTGAAGGCATCAACCCGGACGTACCGGGCTCGGTCGGCCCAATCAAGCAGATGGAAGAACTGAAAGCCAAGGGCTTCCCAGTTGCTTATGTCGGCGACGTGGTCGGTACCGGCTCCTCGCGCAAGTCGGCTACCAACTCCGTGCTGTGGTTCTTCGGTGACGACATCCCGAACGTGCCGAACAAGCGCGCTGGTGGCTTCTGCTTCGGCACAAAGATCGCCCCGATCTTCTACAACACCATGGAAGATGCCGGCGCCCTGCCGATCGAATTCGACTGCAGCAACCTGGCCATGGGCGACGTGATCGACGTCTACCCATACGCTGGCAAGGTTTGCAAGCACGGCACCGATGAAGTCGTCACCACTTTCGAACTGAAGACCGACGTCCTGCTGGACGAAGTCCGTGCTGGCGGTCGTATTCCGCTGATCATCGGCCGCGGCCTGACCGAGAAGGCCCGCGCCGAGCTGGGTCTGGCACCGTCCACCCTGTTCAAGAAGCCGGAAGCGCCGACTGACAGTGGCAAAGGTTTCACCCTCGCGCAGAAGATGGTCGGTCGCGCCTGCGGCTTGCCGGAAGGCAAGGGCGTTCGTCCGGGCACCTACTGCGAACCGAAGATGACCACCGTCGGCTCGCAGGACACCACTGGCCCGATGACTCGCGACGAGCTGAAGGACCTGGCTTGCCTGGGCTTCTCCGCCGATCTGGTCATGCAGTCGTTCTGCCACACCGCTGCCTATCCAAAGCCGATCGACGTCAACACCCACCACACCCTGCCGGACTTCATCATGAACCGCAGCGGCGTGTCCCTGCGTCCGGGCGACGGCATCATCCACAGCTGGCTGAACCGCATGCTGCTGCCGGATACCGTTGGTACAGGTGGTGACTCGCACACCCGCTTCCCGATCGGCATCTCCTTCCCGGCCGGTTCCGGCCTGGTCGCCTTCGCCGCCGCCACTGGCGTCATGCCGCTGGACATGCCGGAATCCGTACTGGTGCGCTTCAAGGGTCAGATGCAGCCCGGCATCACCCTGCGTGACCTGGTTCATGCCATCCCCTACTACGCCATCCAGCAGGGTCTGCTGACTGTCGAGAAGAAGGGCAAGAAGAACATCTTCTCCGGTCGCATTCTTGAGATCGAAGGTCTCAACCAGCTGACCGTGGAGCAGGCATTCGAGCTGTCCGACGCCTCCGCCGAGCGTTCGGCTGCCGGCTGCACCATCAAGCTGCCGGAAGACTCGATCGCTGAGTACCTGAAGTCCAACATCACCATGCTGCGCTGGATGATCAGCGAAGGTTACGGTGATGCCCGTACCCTGGAGCGCCGCGCTCAAGCGATGGAAGCGTGGGTCGCCGATCCGAAGCTGCTGGAAGCAGATAAGGACGCCGAATACGCTGCAGTGATCGAAATCGACCTGGCCGAAGTGAAAGAGCCCGTGCTCTGCGCGCCGAACGACCCGGACGATGCCCGCCTGCTGTCCACCGTTGCTGGCGAGAAGATCGACGAAGTCTTCATCGGCTCCTGCATGACCAACATCGGCCACTTCCGCGCTGCCGGCAAGCTGCTCGACAAGGTCAAGGGTGGCATTCCGACCCGTCTGTGGCTGGCTCCGCCGACCAAGATGGACGCTCATCAGCTGACCGAGGAAGGCTATTACGGCATCTACGGCAAGGCTGGCGCGCGCATGGAAATGCCGGGCTGCTCGCTGTGCATGGGTAACCAGGCTCGCGTGCAAACCGGTTCCACTGTGGTCTCTACCTCCACTCGTAACTTCCCGAATCGTCTGGGTGACGCCACTAACGTCTACCTGGCTTCGGCAGAGCTGGCGGCAGTAGCGTCCATCACCGGCAAGCTACCGACCGTCGAGGAGTACATGGAATACGCGAAGAACATCGACAGCATGGCTGCCGATATCTATCGCTACCTGTCTTTCGACCAGATCGCCGAATTCCGTGACGCTGCGGAGAAGGCCAAGATCAAGGTCGTCGAAGTCTGATGACGCCGTAAGGCAATAAAAAAACCCCGCCTCGGCGGGGTTTTTTATTGCCTCCATCGCCGCCGCCCCCTTCCCCAATCGGAGCGGCGACCAACGCCTGCACACGCACGCTGCTACAGCAATGCGCACCGACCAATCAGCCATCACCGTGCAGCACAGCCGCAGTAAAAACACCATCGGGAAAAGGGATTGCCACTAGAGATAGTCTTTTCCCACAGACAAAGAAAAGCCCGGACTAGCCGGGCTTTTCTAGGCGTAGCTAACTCAGATTACTGAACCTGAGCTTCCACTTCTGCTTCAACGCGACGGTTGATCTGACGACCTTCCTCAGTGGCGTTGTCGGCAACCGGACGGGACTCACCGTAACCTGTGGAGTTCACGCGGCCACCCTCAACACCGTATTCGTTGACCAGAACGTTGCGCACTGCTTCGGCACGACGCTCGGACAGACGCTGGTTATACTGGTCAGTACCAACGGAGTCAGTGTGACCTTCAACAGTGGTGTTGGTCTGCGGGTACTGCTGCATGAAGTCAGCAAGGTTCTTGATGTCGCTGTAGCTTTCTTCACGAACGCGCGACTTGTCAAAATCGAACTTGACGTCCAGTTCGACACGGACCAGCTCAGGAGCAGGCTCTGGTTCGTTGTCGACAATCGGAGTCGGAGCCGGCTCTGGAGTCGGCTCGACTGCTGCAACCTCGCGAGCACCACCACCGAAGTTCAGACCGACACCAACACCAGCCATCCACTCAGCTTCGTCTGCATCGATGTTGTACATGCCGTCGACGCTGGCCTTGGCAAAGAAGTTCTCGGTGAAGTAGTACTTGAGACCGGTACCAACATTAGCGAAGGTGCTGCTGTCACGACCGCCACGAGTCGCCTGGCCGATGCTCTGATGAGCCACACCAGCGGAGACGTACGGACGCAGGCCTACGCCTGGCGCGCCGAAGTGGTAGGCAGCATCCAGAGAAGTAAGGCTACCCTTGATGTTCTTGTGGCTGCCATCGGCGCCGACCGGATCCTTGGAGGTCAGGTCATGGTATTCGCCGTAGGACAGGCCCAGGGAAACATCGTCGGTAAGGAAGTAGCTGGCGCCAGCGCCATAAAGCTCGCCGTCACGCTGCACGTCACGCGAGCTATCGGTGAAATAGTGCTTACCGAACGCTTCCACCTCTACGGCGCCCTGTCCTTGGGCCAGCGCGCTGAGAGAAGTGGCGGCAACCATCGAACCGATAACGACGCCTAAGGTGTTTTTAAGTTTCATCCGTAAATCCCCATCTGGTGGTTAGAATCAGAACAATCTAAGGAAACCGGCTGTCTGTATGCCCAAGCTGTTCGCAAGGTATAAGACAAGTTTCCAGGATTAAGTTTCAGTAGTATCGGAAAATTTTTCCCGCAGCTTATCGAGCGCACGCTTGTATCGCATCTTCGTTGCACTCAAACCCATATGCATGATGTCCGCGATTTCTTGAAACTCAAGTTCAGCAACAAAACGCAACACCAGTATCTCTCGATCGATCGGATTCACATGCACGAGCCACCGGTCGAGCCCAGTCTTCTCCTCGATTCTCGGCGCCTTCTCGTCGGATGCCTCTTCAAGCGGGTCGAGGCTGAGTGCGTCAAGCAAACGCCGCTTGCGGCGCTCCTTACGATATTGAGTAATGCATTCGTTATAAGTGATGCTATATAGCCATGTCTTGAATTTCGATTTGCCCTCGAAGTTTTTCAGCCCATATAAAACCTTGAGCATAACTTCCTGACATACATCGTCGGCGTCCCGCTCGTTCCCCAAGTAACGCGCACATACATTGAACAGTGTGCGCTGATATCGCCGCATAAGCTCTTCATACGCACGCGTTATATGAAATAGTTCGACATGAGCATGCTGCACCAGCTCTTCGTCGGTGAGCTGGCGAGGGTCGTAGCGCGATATGGACGATGGGGTTTTAGTCAAGACGCTTCGAGCCGGCAGTCGGGGGCACGGCCACCATTAAGGAAACCGGAAAAAAGGCGACGTACTTTACCAGAATCGCAAGGCTAACGGCTGTCGACGCGTTGTTCGAGCAGTACTCTGTTAGCGACAGAGGTCAGTTCGCCGTCGTCGGTCAGTAGCAATGTCTTGACCGTTCCGATTTCCTCGATCTGTCCTTCGATATCCGCCAGGCACACGCGCTGCCCTACCTCGTAAAGCTCACGCACATAGATGCCAGCCAGTATCTGCGATACCAGCTCGCGACTGCCGAGTCCAAACGCAAGCGCAACTGCCAAGCCGACGGTGATCAGCACGATGGCGATGACATAGTTGAGGAGTTCGGTCTTGACCTCGAGCTGTCCGATCGCAACGGAGATGCTGATGATGATCACGAGCCCCTGCGCCATGCGCGCCAGGCCGTTGGCATAGTCCAGCCCGACACTCTCGGCAGCGCCACGCACCAGGCCGCTGAGCAACTGCGCCAAGAGCACGCCTGCTAGCAGAATCAGTGCCGCGCCAAAGACTTTAGGTACGTAGAGGGCCAGCATATCCAGCGTTGCCGACACTCGCTCAAGCCCCAGCGATTCAGCAGCTGAAACCAGAAAAATGAGCAGCACAAACCAGTACACGACCTTGCCGATCAGCGCGGAAACCGGAATGCGGATCCCCGCCCGCCCCAGCAGCTTGGTCAGACCGGTACCCGCCATCAGCCGGTCCAGGCCCACCTTGGCAAGCACTTTGGAAAGCAGGGTGTCGAGGAGCTTTGCGACGACGAAACCAAGCAGGACGACGACCAATGCGCCGAACAATCGGGGAATGAACGCGGCGACGGAAGCCCAAAGGGAGCTCATCGCCGACAACAGACTCTGGGTCCAGGGATCGAATTCCATGATCAATCAGCCTTATCGAACGAACATTTAGGTGTTTCTCGGCGAGAAACCGGAGCGACATGACCTGAGCCGCTGTTGACTGCGATCATCAAGGCCTGCAGCCAGTGACCGATCAGTGCAAACAGGTCGCCGGCACCAACCTGCCGGTTGGCCGTTTTCAACACACGGCCCAGACAAGCGTCGTCATCATGAACCGAGGGCTTGTTGAGCAGATCGCGCAGGGATTCTTCGAAGGGATCGCGCATGCAAACCTCGCTAAAGTATGTGGTCTAGACGGCTTACGGTTAGGTGGGAGTCACATTCACACCCAACGCAGGCGGCGCAGTATCCACCATTGCAACAGCGCAACGCCGCCGATGAGCAGGCAGGCAACGACGAACCCGTAGGAAAACTCGGCCCCGGGAATACCACCCACATTGATCCCCAGCAGCCCAGTCAGGAAGCTGAGCGGCAGAAAAAAGCCGGTAATTATAGCCAGCAGGTACATGGTGCGGTTCATCCGCTCGCTCAGCCTGCGATGCTCCGACTCCAACACCAGATTCACGCGCTCGCGGACCATCTCGAGTTCTTCCAGATAACGGATGAGCCGGTTACTCAGCTCGTTCCAGTATTCAGTGTCATCCTCGGCAAACCAGCTCGGTTGATTACGCGTCATCTGGCCGTAGAGCTCGCGCTGCGGCAGCAGGAAGCGCCGCAGGCTCGCGGCCTGCCGGCGCAAGGAAAGCATCGAAGCATGTTCCAGGGTGTATTGCTCATCTCCCTCGAGCCGCTCTTCCACGGCGTCAATGCGCTCGGCCAGCTGAGTGACCAGATCATCTACTCGCTCGGTCATCGCCTCTGCCAGATAGAGCAGCAGTTCAGAGGTCGACTTCGGCCCCCTACCTTCCGACAGCAATCGAATCACTACTTCGGTGGAGCGCAGCGGCCGAAGGCGAAGCGAAATGACCCGCTTTTGATCGGCGAATACGCGCACGGAAACCATGTCTTCCGGCTCGGCATCGGGGTTCAGATTCACCCCCCGCAAGAACAGCAAGAGCCCTTCCTGCGGCAGCGCTAAGACGCGCGGGCGCGTGTTCTCCTCAAGCAGCACATCGCAAGCGAACCCACTGAGCCCGCTTTGCCTGCGCAACCAATCCTGCGCCTGGGGCTGGCCACGATCCCAGTGCAGCCAGATGCTCTCATTGGCCGCAAGCTGCAGCTCAGGCAGATCGCTATAGCCGATCTGGCGAGCCCCGCCGCTGCCATCGAGAACAAAGGCGTGGATCAGCCCGCGCTGTTCGCTTTCGGTTTCCCGCATCTATCCGTTCCGTCACTGGTCATGAAAAGCCCGGCATCGCCGGGCTCAGGAATGATGGCACGCACAGCCGTTAGAGCCGGCTTTACTCCGGCATGGAAAGCGGCTCAGGCGACACGATGATGCCGTTGTTATCGGCGTATACGTATTCACCGGGACGGAACGTCACACCGCAAAACGTCACCGGAACGTTGAGATCACCGATGCCGCGCTTGTCGGTCTTCATGGGATGACTGGCCAGGGCCTGAACGCCAAGCTCGGTCTGCGCGAGAACATCGACGTCACGAACGCAACCGTAGATAACCAAACCTTCCCAACCATTGCGCGCGGCTTTCTCGGCAAGCATGTCACCCAGCAGCGCACGACGCAGCGAGCCGCCGCCGTCGACCACCAGCACCTTGCCCGTACCGTCGACGTCGACCTGGTCCTTGACCAGCGAATTGTCCTCGAAACACTTGATGGTCACGATCTCGCCACCGAAGGAATCGCGACCACCGAAGTTGCTGAACAGCGGCTCGACGACCTGCACCAGGTCCGGATAGGCATCGCACAGATCAGGCGTGACGTATTGCATGGGAAACTCCTTCTGCTTGGAAATTACGGCGACATCCAGCGTACAGCCATATAGGCGCGCATATTAGCCGCTGGACGCTCTAGGCGGAATGAAATCGCTGGAATGACGATTATCAGCGCCAACGAAAACGGGGCTGACGCCCCGTTTTTTGTTACCGACTCAACCGTCAGATCTCGCGATCGGCCAGGAAGAACCAGGTATCGAGCACCGAGTCCGGATTCAGGGAGACGCTCTCGATGCCCTGCTCCATCAGCCACTTGGCCAGATCCGGGTGATCCGAAGGACCCTGACCACAGATACCGATGTACTTGCCGGCCTTGTTGCATGCCTGGATGGCGTTGGCCAACAGCTTTTTCACCGCCGGATTACGCTCATCGAACAGGTGGGCGATGATGCCGGAGTCGCGGTCCAGGCCGAGGGTCAGCTGGGTCATGTCGTTCGAGCCGATGGAGAAGCCATCGAAGAACTCCAGGAACTCATCTGCCAGCAGCGCATTGGACGGCAGCTCGCACATCATGATGACGCGCAGGCCATTCTCGCCACGCTTGAGGCCGTACTTCGCCAGCAGATCGATAACCTGCGAGGCTTCGCCCAGGGTGCGCACGAAAGGCACCATCAGCTCGACATTGGTCAGGCCCATCACGTCGCGGACTTTCTTCATCGCGCGGCATTCGAGCTCGAAGCAGTCACGGAACGAATCGCTGATATAGCGGGACGCACCGCGGAAGCCGAGCATCGGGTTCTCTTCTTCCGGCTCGTACAGCTTGCCGCCGATGAGATTGGCGTACTCGTTCGACTTGAAGTCCGACAGGCGCACGATGACCTTCTTCGGCCAGAACGCGGCGGCCAGGGTGCTTACGCCCTCGACCAGCTTCTCGACGTAGAAGTTGACGGGATCGTCGTAGCCGGCGATGCGCTTCTCCACGCTGCTCTTCACATCTGCGGGCAGACCGTCGAAGTTCAGCAGCGCCTTGGGGTGCACGCCGATCATGCGGTTGATGATGAACTCGAGGCGGGCCAGGCCGACGCCCTCGTTCGGCAGATGCGCGAAGTCGAAGGCACGGTCAGGGTTGCCGACGTTCATCATGATCTTGAACGGCAGTTCCGGCATGGCATCGATGGAGTTCTGACGAATATCGAAGCCCAGCTCGCCATCGAAGATCAGACCGGTGTCGCCTTCGGCGCAGGAAACGGTCACGCGCTGACCGTCCTTCAGCAACTCGGTGGCATTACCGCAACCCACGACCGCCGGAATCCCCAGCTCGCGGGCGATGATCGCCGCGTGGCAGGTGCGCCCGCCACGGTTGGTGACGATGGCGCTGGCGCGCTTCATCACCGGTTCCCAATCCGGGTCGGTCATGTCGGAAACCAGCACATCGCCCGGCTGAACCTTGTCCATTTCGCTGACGTCGTGGATGACCTTGACCGGGCCGGCGCCGATTCGCTGACCGATGGCACGACCTTCGACCAGCACGGTGCCTTTTTCCTTCAGCAGGTAGCGCTCCATGACATTGGCGCTGCTGCGGCTCTTAACGGTTTCCGGACGTGCCTGGACGATATACAACTGGTTGTCGTCGCCATCTTTGGCCCACTCGATGTCCATCGGACGCCCGTAGTGCTTCTCGATGGTCATGGCCTGCTTGGCGAGGTTGGTCACTTCTTCGTCGGTCAGACAGAAGCGCATGCGATCGGCCTGGTCGACGTCGACCGTCTTGACCGACTTGCCGGCGCTGGCTTCGGCGCCGTACACCATCTTGATTGCCTTGCTGCCCAGGTTGCGGCGCAGGATTGCCGGGCGACCGGCTTCCAGCGTGTGCTTGTGGACATAGAATTCGTCCGGATTGACCGCGCCCTGAACGACAGTCTCACCCAGGCCGTACGCGCCGGTGATGAACACCACACCGCGGAAGCCGGATTCGGTGTCCAAAGTGAACATGACACCTGCAGTGCCGGTTTCCGAACGCACCATGCGCTGCACGCCGGCGGACAGGGCAACCAGCTTGTGGTCAAAGCCCTGGTGCACGCGATAGGCGATGGCACGGTCGTTGAACAGGGAAGCGAACACTTCCTTGGTTGCGCGGATCACGTTGTCCACGCCGCGTATATTGAGGAAGGTTTCCTGCTGGCCCGCGAAGGAGGCGTCCGGCAGGTCTTCGGCGGTGGCCGAGGAGCGTACCGCGACCGCCATGTTGTCATTGCCGCCGGACATTTCCGCGAATGCGGTGCGGATGTCGGCATCCAGTTGAGGCGGGAATTCAGCGTCCATCACCCAGCCGCGAATCTGCGCGCCAGCTTTGGCGAGGGCATTGACGTCATCCACGTCCAGCGCATCGAGAAGCGCATGGATCTGCTCGTTGAGACCGCTGAGCTCCATGAAATCACGATAGGCCTGGGCCGTAGTGGCGAAACCGCCAGGCACCGAAACACCCGCGCCTGCGAGGTTGCTGATCATCTCGCCGAGGGAGGCGTTCTTGCCCCCTACACGCTCAACGTCATGATTGCCGAGCTTATCGAGGGAAACTACGTACTCTACCAAGGTGATCTCTCCACATTAGTGTTGGAAACTCAACCGGAGCCTGGCCGCACGACTGTGGCCCGACCCTGCAAAATAAGTAACAATGCCCGCCAACCGGGCTCGGCGAAGGGCCTACTATAGCTGGGAACCGTTCTCGACTTAAGGCCCAAGGCACATGAAACGAACTGCTTTCTTCATTTCTGACGGCACAGGCATCACCGCGGAAACCCTGGGCCAGAGTCTTCTGGCACAGTTCGAGAACATTACCTTCACGAAGCTGACCCGCCCATACATAGACACCGCCGAAAAAGCGCGGGCCATGGTACAGCAAATCAATAATGCCGCGGAAAAGGACGGTGGCCGGCCGATCATCTTCGACACCCTGGTGAACCAGGAAATCCGTGACATTCTGGCCGAATCCAATGGCTTCATGATCGACATCTTCTCTTCCTTTCTTGCGCCGTTGGAACATGAGCTGATGTCACGTTCCTCCTACTCCGTTGGTAAATCCCACTCCATCAGCCACAACGCCAATTACATGGAGCGTATCGAGGCGGTTAACTTCGCCCTCGATAACGATGACGGTGCCCGCACTCGCTACTACGACAAGGCGGACCTCATCCTCGTCGGCGTTTCCCGCTGCGGCAAAACACCGACCTGCCTGTATATGGCGATGCAGTACGGCATCCGCGCTGCCAACTACCCCTTGACCGAGGACGACATGGAGCGTCTGCAGTTGCCGAGCGCCCTCAAGGAGTACAAGGACAAACTGTTCGGCTTGACCATCGACCCGGATCGCCTGGCCGCCATTCGCCACGAACGCAAACCCAACAGTCGTTATGCCAGCTTCGCTCAGTGCGAATTCGAAGTCCGCGAGGTGGAAAGCCTGTTCCGCCGCGAGAACATCAACTACATCAACTCGACCCATTTCTCCGTCGAGGAAATCTCTGCAAAGATCCTCGTGGAGAAAGGCGTCGAGCGTCGACTCAAATAAGTGCCGCTTCGCTAGACAACAAAAAGTCCGCTTGGTGCGGACTTTTTGCGTTTTTCAGCCGGAAGAATTCGATTTCCGGCAGTTGAAGCGCATCAGAAAGTGTCACCTGGCACACGTACCCAGCCTTCCATCAGCACGCGCGCGCTGCGGCTCATGATCGCTTTGGTAACCGTCCACTGGCCGTCGATCTGCTTCGCCTCGGCACCGACCCGCAGCGTGCCGGACGGATGCCCGAAGCGCACGGCCTGACGCTCGCCACCACCTGCCGCGAGATTCACCAGCGTGCCAGGCACCGCCGCCGCCGTACCGATGGCCACCGCACAGGTGCCCATCATGGCGTGGTGCAGCTTGCCCATGGACAACGCCCGCACGAGCAGATCGACCTCACCTGCGTCGATGTTCTTGCCGGAAGACGCCCGATAGCTTTTCGGCTGGGAAACGAACGCAACCTTCGGCGTGTGCTGACGGGTCAGCGCCTCCTCCGCGGTCTTGATCAAGCCCATTCGCAGAGCACCGGCTACACGAATCGACTCCAGACGAGCCAGAGCCTCCGGGTCGCCATTGATGTCCTCACGCAGTTCTGTGCCCTGGTAGCCGATGTCCTCGGCGTTGACGAACACAGTGGGAATGCCGGCGCTGATCATGGTCGCCTTGAGCGTACCGATGCCCGGGACCTCCAGCTCATCGATCAGATTCCCGGTGGGAAACATCGAACCGCCCTCCTCGCCGTCGTCGGACGGATCGAGGAATTCCAGCACGATCTCGGCAGCCGGAAAGGTCACGCCGTCCAGCTCGAAATCGCCAGTCTCCTGCACCTGGCCGTTGGCCACCGGCACGTGGGCGATGATGGTCTTGCCGATGTTGGCCTGCCAGACCCGCACCACACAGGTGCCGTTCTGCGGAATGCGCTCGGCATCCACCAGGCCCGCATGCAGCGCGAACGCGCCGGCGCCGGTTGAAAGGTTGCCGCAGTTGCCGCTCCAGTCGACGAAGGGCTTGTCGATCGACACCTGACCATAGAGATACTCGACGTCATGATCAGGTCGAGTGCTCTTGGACAGGATGACGCATTTGCTGGTGCTGGACGTGGCGCCGCCCATGCCGTCGATGTGCGCCGAATAAGGGTCGGGACTACCGATCACGCGCAAGAACAGCTTGTCGCGCGCAGCGCCCGGCACCTGGCAGCTTTCCGGCAGGTCTTGCAACCGGAAGAACACGCCCTTGCTGGTGCCGCCACGCATGTAGGTCGCGGGAATTCTGATCTGGGTTTGATGAGCCATGAGTGAGTCCTGGCTGGAAGATGAATGGGTTGTAGGGTGGATCACGCTTGACCGATCCACCGCGCGGGCTAATGCGGTGGATGGAAAAGCGCCATCCACCCTACGAGGACGGCCGGTCACGCCTGCCCGAGGAAGTCCTTGGCGAAACGCTGCAGCACGCCGCCGGCCTGGTAGACGCTGACTTCCGCCGCCGTATCGAGGCGGCAGGTGACCGGAGCGCGGGTTTCTTCACCGCTCTTGTGATGAATGACCAGCGTCAGGTCGCAGCGCGGCGACAGCTCGCCTTCGATATCGAAGGTTTCGGTGCCATCGAGGCCAAGGGTCAGGCGCGTAGTGCCCGGTTTGAACTCGACCGGCAGCACGCCCATGCCCACCAGGTTGGTACGGTGGATACGCTCGAAGCCTTCGGCGACGATCACCTCGACACCCGCCAGGCGCACGCCCTTGGCCGCCCAGTCACGCGAGCTGCCCTGGCCGTAGTCGGCACCGGCCACGATGATCAGGTTCTGCTTGCGAGTCATGTAGGTTTCGATGGCTTCCCACATGCGCATCACCTTGCCTTCCGGCTCGACGCGCGCCAGCGAACCCTTCTGCACCTTGCCGTCGACCACCGCCATCTCGTTGACCAGCTGCGGGTTGGCGAACGTCGCCCGCTGCGCGGTCAGATGGTCGCCGCGGTGGGTTGCGTAGGAATTGAAGTCCTCTTCCGGCAGCCCCATCTTCGCCAGGTATTCACCGGCCGCCGAATCCAACAGGATGGCGTTGGATGGCGACAGGTGATCGGTGGTGATGTTGTCCGGCAGGATCGCCAGCGGACGCATGCCTTTCAGTGTGCGCTCGCCAGCCAACGCGCCTTCCCAGTACGGCGGACGACGGATGTAGGTGGACATCGGACGCCAGTCGTATAGCGGGCTCTTGGCTTCCTCGATGGTGCCCAGATCGAACATCGGGATGTAGATCTGCTTGAACTGCTCGGGCTTCACCGAGGACGCGACAATGGCGTCGATCTCCTCGTCGGACGGCCAGAGGTCCTTCAGGGTGATCGGATTGCCGTTCTTGTCGGTGCCCAGAACGTCCTGCTCGATATCGAAACGCACGGTACCGGCGATGGCGTACGCGACCACCAGCGGCGGCGAGGCAAGGAAGGCCTGCTTGGCATACGGGTGGATACGGCCATCGAAGTTGCGGTTACCGGAGAGAACTGCAGTGGCGTACAGGTCGCGCTCGATGATTTCCTGCTGGATCACCGGGTCCAGCGCACCTGACATGCCGTTACAGGTGGTGCAGGCGTAGGCGACGATGCCGAAACCGAGTTTTTCCAGCTCGCTGAGCAGCCCAGCTTCTTCCAGGTACAGCTTGGCGACCTTGGAACCCGGCGCGAAGGACGTCTTCACCCAGGGCTTGCGCACCAGGCCCAACTCGTTGGCCTTTTTCGCCAGTAGGCCGGCGGCCACCACGTTGCGCGGGTTGGAGGTGTTGGTGCAGCTGGTGATAGCGGCAATGATCACCGCACCATCGGGCAGCAGACCTTCGGCCTCTTCGGCGCGCGCTGCAGCCAGCTTGTCTTCGTCGGCGATGCCACGCTCGTGCAGCGCGGAGGTCGGCAGACGCTTGTGCGGGTTGGACGGGCCCGCCATGTTGCGCACCACGCTGGACAGGTCGAATTCGAGCACGCGCTCGTATTCGGCGCCTTCCAGAGCCGTCGCCCACAGGCCCGTTTCCTTGGCGTACTGCTCGACGAGCGCAACCTGCTCCGGCTCGCGACCGGTCAGCTTGAGGTAATCGATGGTCTGCTGATCGATGTAGAACATCGAAGCGGTGGCGCCGTATTCCGGACACATGTTGGAGATGGTCGCGCGATCGCCGATGGTCAGGCTGTCGGCGCCTTCGCCGAAAAACTCGACCCAAGCTCCGACCACACGTTCCTTGCGCAGGAACTCAGTCAGCGCGAGGACGATATCGGTGGCGGTGATGCCAGGCTGACGCTTGCCGGTCAGACGTACGCCGACGATGTCAGGCAGGCGCATCATTGAAGGCAGACCGAGCATCACGGTTTCGGCCTCCAGGCCGCCAACGCCGATGGCGATCACACCCAGCGCATCGACGTGCGGGGTGTGCGAGTCGGTACCCACGCAGGTGTCCGGAAAGGCAACGCCGCCACGGGCCTGAATCACCGGCGACATCTTCTCCAGATTGATCTGGTGCATGATGCCGTTGCCGGCCGGGATCACGTCGACGTTCTTGAACGCGGTCTTGGTCCACTCGATGAAGTGGAAGCGGTCCTCGTTGCGGCGCTCCTCGACGGCACGGTTCTTCTCGAACGCATCCGGGTCGAAGCCTGCAAATTCAACCGCCAGCGAGTGGTCGACGATCAGCTGGGTCGGCACCACCGGGTTGACCTTCGCCGGGTCGCCGCCCTGCTCCGCAATCGCATCGCGCAGGCCGGCGAGATCGACCAGCGCGGTCTGGCCGAGGATGTCATGGCAGACTACACGAGCCGGATACCACGGAAAATCGAGGTCGCGCTTGCGCTCGATGATCTGCTTCAGCGAATCGGTCAGCGCTTCGGGCTCACAGCGACGCACCAGCTGTTCGGCCAGGACGCGGGAGGTATAGGGCAGCTTGTCGTAGGCACCCGACTGAATGGCTTCGATCGCCTCACGGGTGTCGAAGTAGTCAAGCCCAGTACCTGGCAAAGGTTTGCGGTGTTGTGTATTCATGCCGGAAGAACTCAATTCAGTAATGTTCTGTGGGGCAAGGTGCGGGGAGCCCGACGACGAGCTCCCCCGCTCCGATCAACGCTGGGCGATCGGGACAACCTTGCGCTGCTCCGGACCGATGTACTCGGCGCTCGGCCGAATGATCCGGTTGTTGCTGCGTTGTTCGAACACATGGGACGCCCAGCCGGTGACGCGCGAGCAGACGAAGATCGGCGTGAACAGCTTGGTCGGGATGCCCATGAAGTGATAGGCGGACGCATGGTAGAAGTCGGCGTTCGGGAAGAGCTTCTTCTGCTCCCACATGGTTTCGTCGACAGCAACCGAGACCGGATAAAGCACGGTGTCGCCCACTTCATCCGCGAGCTTTTCGGCCCAGACCTTGATCACCTCGTTGCGCGGGTCGGAAACGCTGTAGATCGCGTGGCCGAAGCCCATGATCTTGTCCTTGCGCTCGAGCATGCCGAGGATCGCCTCGCGGGCTTCTTCCGGACTCTTCCACTGCTCGATCATGTCCATCGCCGCTTCGTTGGCGCCGCCATGCAGCGGGCCGCGCAGCGAACCGATGGCACCGGTCACACAGGAATAGAGATCGGACAGCGTCGAAGCGCAGACACGGGCGGTAAAGGTCGAGGCGTTGAACTCGTGCTCGGCGTAGAGGATCAGCGAGACGTTCATCACCTTGACGTGCAGGTCGCTCGGCTTCTTGTCGTGCAGCAGCGCGAGGAAATGGCCGCCCAGGGTCTCTTCATCACTGGTGCAGTTGATGCGAACACCGTCGTGGGTGAAGCGATACCAGTAGCACATGATCGCCGGGAAAGCCGCCATCAGCCGCTCGGCCACGTCACGCTGCTGGTCGAAGCTGAGCTCCGGCTCCAGCGTGCCGAGCACCGACGAACCGGTACGCATGACATCCATCGGGTGGGCGCTCGCCGGGATGCGTTCCAGCACTTCCTTCAGTGCCTGTGGCAGGTCACGCATGGTCTTCAGGCGATTCTTGTAATCGGCCAGTTGCTGGGTGTTCGGCAGCTCACCATAGAACAGCAGGTAGGCCACTTCCTCGAAATCGCACTCGGCCGCCAGGTCGCGCACGTCGTAACCACGATAGGTCAACCCGGCACCGGTCTTGCCCACGGTACACAGGGCGGTCTGTCCGGCGATCTGTCCGCGCAGGCCCGCGCCGCTCAAAACTTTTGCTTCAGCCATTGCTATCTCCTTCTTGGATTTGTTCTGGATACTGCAAATCACGTTGAAAAATGGATCGCAAAGGCCCCATTGGCAAACCCAATGGGGCCTTCTCGTCAGCTCTTCTTCTGAGCGAACAGCGCGTCGAGGTGCTGCTCGAACGTGTGATAGTTGATGCGATCGTAGAGCTCCATGCGGGTTTGCATGGTGTCGATCACGTTCTTCTGCGTGCCGTCACGGCGCAGCGCGGTGTAGACATTTTCCGCGGCCTTGTTCATGGCACGGAACGCCGACAGCGGGTAGAGCACTAGGGAGACGTCGACGCTGGCCAGCTCTTCGGTGGTGTAAAGCGGCGTGGCGCCGAACTCGGTGATGTTGGCCAGAATTGGCGCCTGCACGCGGTCGGCGAAGGTCTTGTACATCGCCAACTCGGTGATGGCCTCGGGGAAGATCATGTCGGCACCCGCTTCGATGCAGGCCGCGGCACGATCCAGCGCGGAGTTCAGACCTTCCACCGCCAGCGCATCGGTACGCGCCATGATCACGAAGCTGTCGTCGGTGCGCGCGTCCACGGCCGCCTTGATGCGGTCGACCATCTCCTGCTGCGAGACGATTTCCTTGTTTGGACGATGGCCGCAACGCTTGGCACCGACCTGGTCCTCGATGTGGATCGCCGCGGCGCCGAACTTGATCATCGACTTGACAGTACGCGCCACGTTGAACGCCGAGGAGCCGAAGCCGGTGTCGACATCCACCAGCAGCGGCAGATCGCAGACATCGGTGATGCGGCGCACGTCGGTCAGCACATCGTCGAGCCCGGTGATGCCAAGATCCGGCAGACCCAGCGAGCCGGCAGCAACGCCGCCGCCGGACAGATAGATGGCCTTGAAGCCGGCACGCTTGGCCAGCAAGGCGTGGTTGGCGTTGATCGCGCCGACGACCTGGAGCGGATGCTCGCTGGCGACGGCGTCACGGAAACGCTGACCGGCAGAAGGAAGAGTCATGCATTACCCCTTTCATGTGGTGTTTGCTCAAGAACGCCCGTGAAGTGACGTTCGACATTGCGCTTGGAAGCGGCGATATGGCGGCGCATCAGCAGCTCCGCCAGTTCGCCATCGCGTTCGGCGATGGCATCGAGAATCCGGTGGTGTTCGGCGAAGGCCTGATGCGGACGGTTCGGCGTGGTGGAGAACTGAATGCGGTACATGCGCACCAGCTGATAGAGCTCGTCGCACAGCAGCTTGGCCAGTGTGCGGTTGCCGCTGCCCTGAATGATCCGGTAATGGAAGTCGAAGTCGCCTTCCTGCTGGTAATAGCCGACACCGGCCTGAAACGCCTCATCGCGCTCGTGGGTGCTCAGTACCCGGCGCAGGTCGTCAATTTCCGCCTCAGTCATGCGTTCGGCCGCCAGGCGGCAGGCCATGCCTTCCAGGGATTCACGAATCTCGTAGAGCTCGATCAGCTCGGCATGACTGAGCGACACCACCCTCGCGCCAACATGCGGCACGCGGACCAGCAGCTTCTGCCCTTCCAGCCGGTGGATCGCCTCGCGCAACGGCCCGCGGCTTATGCCATAGGTACGCGCCAGCTCTGGCTCGGAGATCTTGCTACCCGGGGCGATCTCGCCTTTGACGATGGCAGCCTGGATCAGACGAAACACGTGCTCGGCCAGCGTGCCACTGTCGAGCTGTTGCGCGGATGAGTGAAGCTCAACGGTATCCAGCATGATTGTCGACAATTCAGGTTTTGATGCGACGAAAGTACGCCTTCATTGCCAACCGGTCAACAGCCCGCCTACGCAGATTGTCGACACTTTTACTAAAGTCGTAAAAGCGGCAACCTGATCGAGATTAGCTTGAGCCAGGGCAGAGCGCCTTGTAGCGCCGTGAAACCAGCATGCTAGAATGCCAGCCTTTCGCGCCCCCGGCGCTTGCCCGCAATGCCTGTCGCCACTCGATCTCCAGTCATCCCTTCCTTAAGACAACAGGTTCCATGAGAGTAAAAGCCCACTTCCTGCTGTTCTGTACATTACTCCTGCCCGCGATCGGCACTGCTGCCGACAATACGATTTACGGTCTGAACGAACACGTTGGAATCCCCGACTTCAATCTGGAAGTGGACGCCAAGCTCGACACCGGCGCCCAAACCGCGTCGCTCAGTGCGCGTGACATCACCCGATTCAAGCGTGAAGGCGAGTCGTGGGTGCGCTTCTACCTTGCCGTCGACAGCGCCCACGCACACCCCATCGAGCGCCCGCTGGCACGCATCAGCAAGATCAAGCGCCGGGCTGGCGACTATGATCCGGAAGAGGAAAAAACCTACACGGCGCGCCCGGTTATCGAACTCGATCTGTGCATGGGCAAGGCCAAACGCACAATCGAAGTGAACCTCACGGACCGTACCGCTTTCCAATACCCACTTTTGATCGGTTCCGACGCGCTCACCCGCTTCGGCGCCCTGGTCGACCCAAGTCGCACCTTTATTGCCGGCAAACCCGGTTGCCTCAACGAATCTGACGCTGACGAGTAATACCCATGCGCGCTCTCACTCTGCATCTGAAAGTCCTGATCTTCATCCTCGTCGCTCTGGGAATTTCGATCACCGCCTACCAGATCTTCATACTGGGCATTCCGGTTACCGAAGACGAAACCGATGACCTGTGGAATATCGACGCCAAGGTCGAGTTCCAGGCCAGCCCACGCGAGCCGGTCAAGCTGCAGATGTACGTGCCGCCACTGAATCAGGAATTCGTCAGCCTCAACGAAAGCTTCATATCCAACAACTACGGCGTCAGCATCAACCGGGCCGACGGCAACCGCCGCGTCACCTGGTCTGCGCGCCGTGCGAGCGGAAACCAGACGCTCTATTACCGCCTCGTGCTCACCAAGCGCTACAGCGGTGAGCAGACCAAGGCCACCGGGCCGATCTTCCGCGACAGTCTTCCGGTGGAAGGCGCCGAGAAGATCGCTGCCGAAGCGCTGCTTTCTCCGATTCGTCAGCATTCCGCTGATGTGGAAACCTTCATCAGCGAAGCCATCAAGCGGGTCAACAATTCCAACGATGACAACGTCAAGCTGCTACTGGGCGGCGATGCATCCATCCCGAACAAGGCACGCGTCATCGAATTGCTGCTGTCCATCGCTCACGTGCCGATGGAGCGCGTGCATACCATTCGCCTGAACGCAGACCAGCCGCAAACCCCGGAACTCTGGCTACGCAGCTTCAACGGCGACAAGTGGCTGTTCTTCAACCCCGGCACCGGCGAGCAAGGCCTGCCGAATGACCGCTTGGTCTGGTGGACCGGTGACGAGCCGCTGATCAATCTGGAAGGCGGACGCAATCCGCAGGTGACCTTCACGCTCAATAACAGCGAAATGAACGCCATCCGCCTGGCCAAGCTGACCGACGAGAACACCGACGCCGACTTCCTCGAGTACTCGCTGTATGGCCTGCCCCTGCAGACCCAGCAGACCTACCAGATCATGATCATGATCCCGATCGGCGTGCTGGTGATCCTGATCCTGCGCAACCTCGGCGGCCTGCAGACCCTCGGAACCTTCACCCCGGTACTGATTGCCCTGGCATTCCGCGAAACCCAGATCGGCTTCGGCATCATCCTGTTCACGCTGATCACGGCGCTGGGCCTGTCGCTGCGTTCGTACCTGGAACACCTGAAACTGCAGATGCTGCCGCGCCTCTCGGTGGTACTGACGTTCGTCGTGGTGCTGATCGCCGTGATCAGCCTGCTCAGTCACAAGCTCGGCCTGGAGCGCGGCCTGTCGGTCTCCCTGTTCCCGATGGTGATTCTGACCATGACCATCGAGCGCCTGTCGATCACCTGGGAAGAACGTGGCGGCGGCCATGCCTTCAAGGTGGCGGTCGGCACCCTGATCGCCGCGAGCCTGGCCTTCATGCTGATGAACATTCAGGAGCTGACCTACTTCATCTTCACCTTCCCAGCGGTGCTGCTGATCATGGTGGGCTTCATGCTGGCGATGGGTCGCTACCGCGGCTACCGCCTGACCGAGCTGTTCCGCTTCAAAGCCTTTCTGAAGGATTGAGCCATGTTCGGTCTGATCAAGACGTGGAAGGCCCTCGAGGCCAAGGGAATCATGGGCATCAACCGCCGCAACGCGGACTATGTGCTCAAGTACAACAAGCGCAACCTGTATCCGATCGTCGATGACAAGATCATCACCAAGGAGCGCGCCATCGAGGCCGGCATTCATGTGCCGGAGATGTACGGCATCATCGAAACCGAAAAGGACATCGACAAGCTCAAGGATATCGTCAAGGATCACACCGATTTCGTCGTCAAGCCGGCCCAGGGCGCCGGTGGCGACGGCATCCTGGTGATAGCCGATCGTTTTGAGGGCCGTTACAGGACCGTCTCGGGCAAGATCATGACCCATGAGGAGATCGAGCATCAGATCTCCAATATCCTCACCGGGCTGTACTCGCTGGGCGGCCATCGTGACCGCGCACTGATCGAATATCGCGTCACCCCCGACCCGATCTTCAAGAGCATCAGCTACGAAGGTGTGCCGGACATTCGCATCATCGTGCTGATGGGCTACCCGGTCATGGCGATGCTGCGCCTGCCAACCCGTCAATCCGGCGGCAAGGCCAACCTGCACCAGGGAGCCATCGGCGTCGGTGTGGATCTGGCCACCGGCATCACCCTGCGTGGTACCTGGCTGAACAACAAGATCACCAAACACCCGGACACCACCAACGCGGTGGATGGCGTGCAGTTGCCGAACTGGGACGGCTTCATGAAGCTGGCCGCCGGCTGCTACGAGCTTTGCGGGCTCGGGTATATCGGTGTCGACATGGTGCTCGATCAGGACAAGGGCCCACTCATTCTCGAGTTGAATGCGCGTCCTGGCCTGAACATCCAGATCGCCAACGACTGTGGGCTGACGCACCGGGCCCATGCAGTCGAGAACCGCCTGGCGGAACTCAAGGAGAAAGGCATCCAGGAAACGCCGGAGGAGCGGGTGAAGTTCTCCCAGGAGCTGTTCGGCCATGTCCCGCCCCACGCCTGAATGACGCAAGCCGGGTAGCCCGCGTATCCTCTCGGGCTGCCCCCTCATCGACTCGACCCATGTCCATCTGCACGCTGCATGCCCTGCCCTACCAGGCCGATCCCGCCTATTGGTTCGAGCACATCCGCCATGCCCCAAGGGCGGTGCTGCTCGATTCGGGCAGGCCGAAGGCCGAGCGTGGGCGCTTCGACATTCTCAGCGCCTGGCCACTGGCCGTGCACGAGCCACGCGACGATGAATCAGGGCGTGATTACTTCCACCGTTTGCGCCAGGCGTTGCGCGGACTTGGCTCCGCCGAGCTGCCCGAGAGCTGTGAGCTGCCGTTTGCCGGAGGCCTGATCGGCCTGTTGAGCTACGACTTCGGTGCCCGCCTCGAGACCCTGCCCCAGCGCGCCCTCGACGACAACGGTCTGCCACTGGCGCGTTTCGGCCTTTATGGCTGGGCGCTGATCAGCGATCACCAGAGGCGCACCAGTCAGTTGGTGTTTCACCCAGCAACGACTTCTTCCGAGCAGATGCGACTGATCGCGCTGTTCGATTCAGCCACCACCGTCGAAAGCGCTCCATTCAGGCTGCACAGCCGTTTCGCTGCCGATCTTTCTGTCGACACTTACCGGAACGGCATCGAGCGCATTCAGACCTACATCCAGGCCGGTGACTGCTATCAGGTCAATTTCACCCAGCGTTTTCGTGCCGGCTGCTCGGGTGACCCATGGAACGCCTATCGCGCGCTGCGAGAAGCTTGCCCAACGCCTTACGCCGGCTTCGTTGCACTGGAAGACGGCGCCATTGCCAGCCTCTCGCCGGAGCGCTTCCTGCGCCTGCAGCAGGGCCACGTGGAAACCCGCCCGATCAAAGGAACCCGTCCACGCGGTGCGGACGAGCGCAGCGACGCCGCACAAGCGCAAGCGCTGCTCGCCAGTGACAAGGATCGCGCCGAGAACCTGATGATCGTCGACCTGCTGCGCAACGACCTCGGCCGCAGCTGCCGCATCGGCAGCGTGCGCGTTCCGCAGCTGTTCGCACTGGAAAGCTACCCCAACGTGCATCACCTGGTGAGCTGCGTGACCGGCGAACTGGCCGACGGCCACGACGCGTTCGATCTGCTGGCCGGCAGCTTTCCCGGCGGCTCGATCACCGGAGCGCCGAAGATCCGCGCCATGCAGATCATCGACGAGCTGGAACCGACGCGCCGCGCAATCTATTGCGGATCGTTGCTGTACGTCGATGTCAGGGGGGAAATGGACAGCTCCATCGCCATTCGCACACTGCTCATCCGCGATGGGCAAGCCAGCTGCTGGGGCGGCGGTGGCATCGTCGCCGACTCGGACTGGCAGGCGGAGTACCAGGAATCGATCGACAAGGTGAAGGTGTTGCTGCAGACACTGGAGCAGCTACCAGACTGAAGCGACCGACCGTGCACCGGTCGCTTCCTCACTCACTAGAGCGCGAGCTTGCGGTTCGATGCCTTGAGGAATTCCTGCTTCAGCTCGTCGAAGGTGTGCACTGCCGGGAACTGCGGGAACTCGGCGATGACGTTGTCCGGCGCATGGAACAGGATGCCGGCATGGGCCTCGCTGAGCATGGTGGTGTCGTTGTAGGAATCGCCCGCGGCAATGACGCGGTAGTAGAGGCTCTTCAGCGCAATGACCGACTGACGCTTGGGGTCCTTCTGACGCAGCTGATAGTCCACGACGCGATCGGTTTCGTCAGTGATCAGGCGGTGACAAAGCAGCGTCGGGAATCCCAACTGGCGCATCAGCGGCTGCGAGAACTCGTAGAAGGTGTCGGACAGGATCACCACCTGGAAGCGCTCGCGCAGCCAGTCGACGAACTCAGGGGCGCCTTCCAGTGGCTTCAGCGTCGCAATCACCTTCTGGATGTCGGCGAGCTTCAGGCCGTGCTCATCGAGGATGCGCAGGCGCTGCTTCATCAACACGTCGTAGTCGGGAATGTCCCGCGTGGTCGCCCGGAGCGATTCGATTCCGGTGGCCTCGGCAAAGGCGATCCAGATTTCCGGAACCAGCACACCTTCCAGGTCGAGACAGGCTATTTCCACGGGGCCACTCCTCAATGCAGAAAATTGAAGGCGGCACTCTAACGGCAGCTCGCCACCGAAGCAACGCAAGGCTTATACCCGAAGCAGCTGATCAGAGTGTCTAAACGTTATTTAGCGGCATAAACGCCTTTTGCTACCATCCGCGGCCTCAGAGCGCTGAAGCGCCAATGCCATCTATAAGGAAGCCGCCCGATGAGCCCATCTATCGACGTCGCCGCGTTGGCCACTGCCTACGCCGAGAAATCCCCGCAAGACGTTCTAAAGCTCGCCTTCGACCTGTTCGGCGATGATCTGTGGATTTCCTTCAGTGGCGCCGAAGACGTGGTGCTGCTGGACATGGCCTGGAAGCTGAACAAGAACGTCAAGGTGTTCACCCTTGATACCGGGCGACTGCATAGCGAAACCTACCGTTTCATCGAGCAGGTACGCGATCACTACGGCATTGCCATCGAAATCATGACCCCCGATCCGGCATTGCTGCAGCCACTGGTAAATGAGAAAGGACTGTTCAGTTTCTATCGTGACGGTCACGGCGAATGCTGTGGAATTCGCAAGATCGAGCCACTGCGACGCAAACTGGCCACCGTCCGCGCCTGGGCTACCGGGCAGCGCCGCGATCAGAGCCCCGGCACACGCGGCCAGGTATCGGTGCTGGAGCTGGATACGGCCTTCTCCACAGCGGATAACGCGCTATACAAGTTCAACCCGTTGGCGCAGATGACCAGCGAGGAAGTCTGGGGCTACATCCGCATGCTGGAAATCCCCTACAACAGCCTGCACGAGCGCGGTTTCATCAGCATCGGCTGCGAGCCCTGCACCCGCCCGGTACTGCCCAATCAGCACGAGCGCGAAGGTCGCTGGTGGTGGGAGGAAGCTACTCACAAGGAATGCGGGCTGCATGCCGGCAATCTGATCGCCAAGAACTGAAACTCAGTCAGGGCTGGCAGCGAAGCAACGATAAAAGGACAGCAGGCTGGGCTCCCGGCCTGCTCGGCATGGCTCAGTAAGTCGGCAGTTCCATGCCGTCGAACAGCTCATCCAGTTCCGCCTTGTTACGGCACTGGATCGCCTTCTCCAGCATGTCCCTATCCAGGTGCGGGGCAAACTGCTGGATGAAGTCGCACATGAAGCCGCGCAAGAAGGTGCCGCGGCGGAAGCCGATCTTGGTGACACTGGATTCGAACAGCTCGCTGGCATCCAGTACAACCAGATCGGAGTCGAGCTTGGAATCCACAGCCATTCGCGCAACGATCCCGACACCCAGCCCAAGCCGCACATAAGTCTTGATCACGTCGGCATCGGCGGCGGTGAAGACCACTTTCGGCGAAAGCCCGCGGTGCCCGAACGCCTCGTCGAGCTTGGACCGGCCGGTAAACCCGAATACGTAGGTCACGATCGGATGCTCGGCGAGTGCTTCGAGCGTGAGCTTTTCGAGCTTTGCCAGCGGATGCCCCTGAGGCACGATCACACAACGGTTCCAGCGATAGCAGGGCATCATCACCAGATCACCGAACAACTCCAGTCCTTCGGTGGCAATGGCGAAGTCGACTGTGCCGTCGGCGGCCATCTCGGCGATCTGCATCGGCGTACCCTGGTGCATGTGCAGGGAAACGTCAGGGTATTGCTTGATAAAGCTGCTAATAACCTGGGGCAACGCGTAGCGCGCCTGGGTATGGGTGGTGGCGATGCTCAGGGTTCCCTTCTTTTCGTTGGAGAACTCCTGAGCGATCTGCTTGATGCTCTCGCATTTGCGCAGGATCTCGCCTGCCGTCGTGATGATGCGCTCCCCCGCTGGCGTGACACGGGTCAGATGCTTGCCGCTGCGGGCGAACACCTCGACGCCGAGCTCGTCTTCCAGCAGTCGGATCTGCTTGCTGATTCCGGGTTGCGAGGTGAACAGACTCTGCGCCGTTGCCGAAACGTTGAGGTCATGGTGCGCCACTTCCCAGATGTAACGCAGTTGTTGAAGCTTCATAGAAATCCCTCAAGGCAAAGGCACCACTGCGCCTGCCGCAACACTTATAACCTTATGAACGACGCGCCAACGGATGATAGATGTTCCGCCTGGCGTTTGCTGTGCGACCTTTGGTCTGACTCGCCGCGACTGCCGTTGAGCTTAGCAGCGCGGCGAAAACCGGGCCTGGCGTTTGCTCTCAGCCACCAGTGCGCTGCTCCAGAAAACGCAACAGGTGATACAACATCTCTGTTCTGGGCATCGAAACGCCTGTCTGCGCTGCGGCAGCAAGCGGTGCCGCATAGATCGCTTCAAGCTCCATCGGCCGGTTCTGAAAACGATCGTGATACATGCTGGGCAGGTAATCGGGCATACGCGCAGTGCCCATCAGCAGCTTTTCCGGAAAGTCCTCCGGCAGCGAACAGCCCAGCGCGTGCGCCGCCGTGCAGACCTCTTGCATGATCGCCTTGACCTGCGCGCGCGAGTGATCGCTACTGAGCAGTGACTCGGTGCCCGCGTCAAGCAACGCCGACAGCCCGTTGAACGGGACATTCCACACCAGCTTCATCCAGCGCGCCTGTGCCAGGCTGGGCATCGGCGACGAGTCCACGCCTGCCTGACGGAACATCTCGACCATCGCGTTCAGCAGCGCAAGTTGAGCCTGCTCGTCGCCGCTGGCAGGTCCCGAGTGGTAACCGAGATTCACCCCGCCCAGTGCCTGATGCTCCACCACGCCGGGCGCCGAGCGATGGGCACAGATCGCACACAAGCCACCGAGCAGATGTACGGTGTCAGGGAGGAATGGCCTGATGGCATCTTCCACCCCCAAACCGTTCTGCAGTACAACGACCTTGCAACCAGGAGCGGCTAGCTGTGCGATGATCGGCGCGAGTGCTTCGTTGCTGGTGCTTTTGGCACCGACCAGCAACCAGTCGCACGCCGGCATCTGCGCTGCATCGCGGTAGACCTGCGGCCGCTCCAACTGCAGCGCTCCATGAACGGCACTGTTCACCTGTAAGCCGCGCTCGCACACCGCGGCGTATTCGCTACGCAAAAGAAAGTGCACATCGTAGCCGGCACGCGCCAGCATCAAACCGTAAAAACCGCCGATGGCACCGGTGCCGATGATGCCGATACGTGGACTCGCTGCAGACATAAGCACTCCAGATCAGTGGACCGGCCGCGCTCGTTGGGCCAGCCGGTAAAAGGTCGAACGATAGCAGTCCGGCACGCAACGTCCCAGTGACTGGCGTGGCAGCGTGGATGGGTGCACTGGGGGCAAGCCTCAATAGGCCATCAATCTCGTTGTCGAGTGCGGCCTTTAGCGATAAGGTTCCGTTTCCCCGCTGCGCCCTCAGGCTGTGTTCCGCCGCACCGGGATCGCTGGCGGACGGCTCCCGTGATTCCTGACGAGTAACAAATGGCTGATTTACCAATCGACGACCTTAACGTTGCCTCCAACGTGACCCTCATCACGCCGGAGCAACTGAAGCGTGAAATTCCGCTGACCGCCTCGGCACTGCAGACCGTCTCCCACGGGCGCCAGGTGGTACGCGACATTCTCGACGGCAAGGATCACCGCCTGTTCATAGTGATCGGCCCTTGCTCCATTCACGATCTGAAGGCCGCCCACGAGTACGCCGAGCGTCTCAAGGTGCTGGCAGAAAAGGTGTCCGACAGCCTCTTCCTCGTCATGCGGGTGTATTTCGAGAAGCCGCGCACCACCGTCGGCTGGAAAGGCCTGATCAACGATCCGTATATGGACGACTCGTTCAAGATCCAGGACGGGCTGCACATCGGTCGCAAGCTGCTTCTCGACCTTGCCGAGATGGGTCTGCCCACCGCGACCGAAGCGCTCGATCCGATTTCGCCGCAATACCTGCAGGACCTGATCAGCTGGTCGGCGATTGGCGCACGAACAACCGAATCCCAGACGCACCGCGAGATGGCCTCGGGCCTGTCCTCCGCTGTCGGCTTCAAGAACGGCACCGACGGCAGCCTGACCGTGGCAATCAACGCCCTGCAGTCGGTTTCCAGCCCGCACCGCTTCCTCGGCATCAACCAGTCCGGCGGCGTCTCCATCGTCACCACCAAGGGCAACAACTACGGACATGTGGTCCTGCGCGGCGGCAACGGCAAGCCCAACTACGACTCGGTCAGCGTCGCGCTGTGCGAGCAGGATCTGAAGAAGGCGGGCATCCGCCCCAATGTGATGATCGACTGCAGCCACGCGAACTCCAACAAGGACCCTGCCCTGCAGCCGCTGGTAATGGACAACGTCGCCAATCAGATTCTGGAAGGCAACAACTCCATCGTTGGCCTGATGGTGGAAAGCCACCTTGGCTGGGGTAACCAGTCCATTCCGAAGGATCTGAGTGATCTCAAGTACGGCGTATCGATCACCGATGCCTGTATCGACTGGGAAACCACCGAGAAGGCAGTGATGAGCATGCACGACAAGCTAAAGGACGTACTGCCAAGACGGCAGCGCGACTGAAACGAAAAACGCCGGTCTCCCGGCGTTTTTTTATGGGGTCGGTTCCACCCTGTCCGAGGTCGGTCGATTGCGCTCGATGTAACGTTCGACATAGGAACACGACGGAATCACCTGGTACCCCTCGCGCTCGGCATATTCGAGCGCGTGCTGCGTCAGCACAGCAGCGATGCCTCGCCCACGCAGCGCATCCGGAACGAAGGTCCGGTACATGTCCAGCGTCTGCTTGCCCAGATCCATATAGGCCAGATAGGCACAATGACCGTCGATCACCGCCTCGAAGCGATGCCCCGCCAGGTCATGGTGAACACGCACCGTATCGCTCATTTTGACTCCTCAGCAGGATTGCCCTGTCTTCTTGTTCTCGATCACGCTGCGGTCCATGACGCAGAACTGGCAGCCGAAACATACACAGGTGTCTTTTCTACCTGTTTCGCATCCGTTCGAACAGCCTCAGCTGATCAATATTTGTGCGCGGCATTGAAGGAACTTTCGATCAAACAGAAGATCAGGCAACTATGAGTGCATGTATTCCCGGCGAACACTGGATGTTTTTTATCCAACTTTCGCAAAGGGGTGGTAAAGCAAAAGGCCATTTGAAAAAAAACCTGTGGCTCCGAGGCTCGCTCCGTTTACTTAAGCTAAGTTCTAGGTAGTATGTGCGCGCAAACTTTCCATAACGGAAGTTGCTTATGGATTTCCACCTTAAGGGGAACAAGATGAACAACGTTCTGAAATTCTCTGCTCTGGCTCTGGCCGCAGTTCTGGCTACCGGTTGCAGCAACAGCATGACCAAAGAAAGCGAAGCTCGCCTGACCGCGACCGAGGACGCCGCTGCCCGCGCCCAAGCTCGCGCTGACGAAGCGTACAGCAAGGCCGACGAAGCTCTGGCCGCCGCTCAGAAGGCTCAGCAGACCGCTGACGAAGCCAACGAGCGTGCTCTGCGTATGCTGGAACGCGCCAGCCGCAAGTAAGCTTGTAGAAATAAAAAAAGCCGACCTTTGAGGTCGGCTTTTTTATGCACTTAGATCAGCAGTCAAAACAACTGTTCTTCCTGAGCAGCCACTTCCGTCCGTTGCTCGGCAATCTGGATCGGCAGGCCGTCCTCGCCAGCGATGATTTCGCGGACCATTTCCCAGTCTAGATGCAGCTTGCCCGCGGCATCGTCGCGCTTGAGTAGCGTATTGATCACGACCGCATGCTTATCCATCAAGGTGAGCGTTTGCTGATCACCCTCTTCCAGCGGCGCATGGGCTTCGAGATACACCTTGCCCTCACTCACGCCGAATTTGTATGGCTCGTCGACGATGCGTACCGGGGTACCCACCTTCACCATCTTCGCCAGCTCCAGCACATTATGGTTGAGCATGCGGAAGCAGCCATGACTGACGCGCATACCGATCCCGAACTTCTTGTTCGAGCCATGGATAAGGTAGCCGGGCAGCGAAAGCGTCATCTTGAACGGCCCCAGCGGGTTATCCGGTCCGGGTGGAACGACTGTCGGTAACGGGTCGCCATCTGCAGCGTGCTCGTCACGGATGGATTGCGGCGGGTACCAGGCGGGGTTGCTGGTCATTGCCGAAATCCGCGTATTACCAACCGGCGAGCCCCAACCCTCGCGGCCGATGCCGAGGGGGAAGGTGTGCACAACGTTCTGGCCTTCCGGGTAGTAATAAAGGCGGTACTCGGCAATGTTGATCACCACGCCTTCACGCGGACCCGGCGGCAGAATGAAACGGGTCGGCAGGATGATGTCCGTGCCCTCGCCTGGCAACCAGGGATCGACACCCGGATTGGCCGCCACCAGCTCCAGATAGCCAAGGTCATGGGTTTCACCAATGGCGGCGAAGGTGTCTTCGTACTTGGCCTTGATGACCTGAATCTGACCGACTATGTCGTCGCCTTCCGGCGGCAGCGGCAGCTCAAGCGCCGCGCTGGAGCCTGCTGAAAGCAAAGCAGCGAGTGACAAACAGGAGGCGACTGCAAACGCGCGCGAGAGCATTCAGAAATCCTTGAGAACTTGGATGATGGAAATGGTGCGATTGTACGTGAACCGGGCGAAACGTGAGCTACCAGGCAGCGGTGGCGGACGGAAGGCCCTTGCGTCGCGCCTCAAGCAACTGCCTGCAGTTCGGACACAGCTGTCGGTCCTTCAGCGTGGCGCGCTCGAGCTCCCTCCAGCGAGGCTGCGCAGGCAGCAGACCGCCACACAGGGTACGGTCCGCATTGCCGCTCAGCTCAAGCTGGCGCAACGCCAGGTGCAGTCGATTCTCGCGGCAGGCGAACATGTCGTACTGTTCGTCCGGCACGATGATCCGATAAGCGTAAAGGGTCCTGGCTGAGCGCGACATCTGAGGCTCCAATCGAGGGCGCGACAGTAGCTGCGCGCACGCCTCAAAGCAAGGGCTCGAGCACCGGCCAGACGGTATCCAGCAGCTGGGTCTGGGCCTCTGCGGTGGGGTGAATGCCATCGGCCTGCATCATCCCCGCGACGCCACCAACCCCCTCCAGCAGAAACGGCACATAAGCCACCGGTTTCTCCGCTGCCAGAGAGTCGAAAGCGTCAGCGAACGCGCGGGTGTAACGCTGCCCGAGATTGGGCGGCATGCGCATTCCAAGCAACAGGACCTCTGCACCCGCCTCGCGGCTGCGATCGATCATCTCGGCAAGATTCTGTTTCAATTGCGCTGGCGACTGCCCACGCAGACCGTCGTTGCCTCCCAGCTCGAGAATCACCACCTCGGGAGCATACTCCTCGAGCAACGGACCAAGCCGCGCGAGCCCGCCAGACGTGGTGTCGCCACTGATCGAAGCGTTCACCACGCGCCACGAGTCATCCGCCCCGACCAGGCGTTCCTGCAGCAGATGCACCCACCCCTGGCTGGTTTCCAGCCCGAAAGCCGCGCTGATACTATCGCCGACCACCAGTACGGTTCCGGCCAGGGCTCCCTGCGTCCAGCACAGCAGCGCCAGAGCCCCGCATTTCAGCCACTTTCGCATCGGATCCCCTCATGAGCGGCAACATTCTCGACGCCCGGAACCTTAACAAAGTGGTACCCAGCGCGGAAGGCGAGCTGAGCATCCTGGCCGACCTCTCGCTGCAGCTGGCCAAGGGCGACAGCCTCGCCATCGTCGGCACCTCCGGGTCGGGAAAGTCGACCCTGCTCGGTCTGCTCGCCGGGCTGGATCTGCCGAGCTCCGGGGAAGTGCACCTGGCGGGCCACGCGCTGGCCGCGCTCAATGAGGATCAGCGCGCACGCGTACGCGCCGAACACGTCGGCTTTGTCTTCCAGTCGTTCCAGTTGCTGGACAGCCTGAACGCGCTGGAGAACGTCATGCTGCCCCTTGAGCTGGATGGCCGTCGCGATGCCCGCGAGCGCGCCACCGAACTGCTTGGCCGCGTCGGCCTCGGCGAGCGCCTGCACCACTATCCGCGTCAGCTTTCGGGTGGCGAGCAACAGCGGGTTGCGCTGGCCCGTGCCTTCGCCGCCGAGCCCGACGTACTGTTTGCCGATGAGCCCACCGGCAACCTCGACACGCATACCGGCGCGCACATCACCGAGCTGCTTTTCGAACTCAATCGCGAGCGTGGCACCACGCTTGTGCTGGTGACCCATGACGAGCGCCTGGCCAAGCGTTGCCATCGCATGATTCGCCTCGAGGGCGGTCGGCAGATTGCTGCCGAGGCGGCTGAATGATGCGCATGCCCAAGGCCCGCCTGTTCGCCCTGGCCTACCGGCAGTTATTGCGTGACGCTCGCGCCGGTGAGTTGCGCGTGCTGTTCTTCGCGCTGGTCATCGCCGTGGCCGCCAGCACCGCGATCGGTTATTTCGGCGCACGCCTGAACGGCGCCATGCTGCTACGCGCCAGCGAATTCCTCGGTGCTGACCTGGTGTTGAGCGGCAGCGCGCCGGCGGCGCCAGCGCAGATCGAAGCGGGCACGGCGCAAGGCCTCGCGCATGCCCAGGTCGTCGAGTTCTCCAGCGTCATCGCGACCGATGAGGATCTGCAGCTTGCCAGCGTCAAGGCCGCCAGCAACGGTTATCCGTTGCGGGGCACCCTGCGCAACGCTGCGCAGCCCTATGAAACCGAGCAGCCCGGCGGCGCTCCTGCACCCGGCGAAGCCTGGGCCGAGGCGCGGCTGTTTGCAGCACTTGACCTGGAGATCGGCGACAGCATCGAGGTCGGCAACAAGCCGCTGCGCCTGACCCGCGTGCTGACCTACGAGCCGGACCGGGTTGGCGACTTCTACAGCCTGACGCCTCGGGTGCTGATGCACCTGGACGACCTGGCCGCGACCGGTGTCGTGCAACCCGGCAGCCGCGTCCGTTATCGCGAGCTGTGGCGAGGTGAAAGCGCGGCATTGGCGGCCTATCAGCAGTCACTGCAAAGCGATCTGCAGGCGCACCAACGCATCGAAACGGCCAACGACAGCAATCGCCAGATCGGCGGTGCCCTTGGTCGCGCCGAACGCTATCTGAACCTGGCCAGCCTTGCCGCCATCCTGCTGGCCGGGGTGGCGGTCGCGCTCTCCGCCGCCCGCTTCGCTGCGCGCCGCTTCGATGCCAGTGCACTGTTGCGCTGCCTGGGCCTGTCGCGTCACGACGCCCTGCTGCTCTACGCCCTGCAACTGGGCATGCTCGGCCTGCTGGCGAGCATCGCCGGTGCGCTGCTCGGCTGGGCCGCGCAGCACGGACTGTTCTTTTTGCTGCGCGATCTGCTCGCCCAGGAAATACCACCTGGCGGCATCTGGCCGGCCGCGGCAGGCATCGCAACCGGGCTGGTGGCCCTGGCAGGCTTTGCCCTACCGCCGCTGGCGGGGCTGGGGCGCGTGCCTCCGCTGCGCGTGCTGCGCCGCGACATGCTGCCGGTACCACCTAGCGCGTGGCTGGTCTATGGGACCGCGATTTTCGCCCTCGGGCTGATCATGTGGCGGCTGAGCCTGGATCTGAAGATCACGCTGGCACTGCTCGGCGGCGGCCTGCTCGCCACGCTGCTGCTTGGCGGTCTGCTTCTTATGGGGCTCAAGGCCATGCGCCGCCTGCTTGCCGGTGCGTCGCTGAGCTGGCGCCTGGGCCTCGGCCAGTTGCTGCGCCATCCATTGGCTGCCGCCGGACAGGCCCTTGCCTTCGGCCTGATCCTGCTGGCCATGGCGCTTATCGCGCTGCTGCGAGGTGAGCTGCTCGATACCTGGCAGGACCAGCTGCCGGACAACGCACCGAATCACTTCGTGCTCAACGTACTGCCGGCGGAAAAGGATGCCTTTGCCGAGCGCATCGCGGCCATCTCGGACCATGCCGCGCCGCTGTATCCGGTCGTCCCAGGACGCCTGATCGCGATCAACGGCGAGCCGGTGCGCCAGCTGGTCAGCAAGGAATCCCAGGGTGAGCGCGCGATCCGCCGCGACCTGAGCCTGACCTGGGCCGCCGAACTACCGAAGGACAATCACATCGTCGCGGGCAACTGGTGGGGCGATCAGGGCGACGCGGACATTCCCGGGGTATCCGTCGAGGCGGAACTTGCGCAAAGCCTGCAATTGAAGGTCGGTGATCGACTGTCCTTCACCATCGGCGGGCTGACCCGCGAGGCCAGCGTCACCAGCCTGCGCGAGGTCAACTGGGACAGCTTCCAGCCCAACTTCTACATGATCTTCGAACCGGACACTCTGCAGGGCATGCCGGCCACCTACATGACCAGCTTCCACCTGCCGCCTGGCAAGGAACGCGAACTGGTGGAGCTGGCCCGCGCGTTTCCTTCGGTCACCCTGCTGCAGGTCGAGGCACTGCTGGCTCAATTGCGCAGCATCCTTGCGCAGGTATCACTGGCGGTGGAATACGTACTGCTGTTCGTCCTGGCCGCCGGACTGGCGGTTCTGTTCGCCGGGCTGCAAGCGACGCTGGACGAGCGCATTCGTCAGGGCGCGTTGCTCAGGGCGCTCGGTGCAGAGCGGGGCTTGCTGCTTCGTGCGCGCCGAGCCGAGTTCGGCCTGTTGGGCGCCGCCAGCGGCCTGCTCGCCGCACTCGGCTGCGAGCTGGTCAGCGCCCTGCTCTATCACTACGCATTCGATCTGCGCTGGCAGCCGCACCCATGGCTGCTGGTACTGCCGTTGATAGGTGCTTTGCTGGTCGGTGGCGCCGGTCTGATCGGTACTCGACGCGCGCTGAATGCGAGCCCGCTGACCGTACTGCGCGAGAGTTGAAGCGCTACAATCGGCGACTTTTCAGCGAGGACGCAAATCCATGAGTCGCTATCGCCCACCGCGCCCGGCCGGCACGCCCCTGATCACCCCAGAAGGTGAGGCTCGACTGCGTGCCGAGCTGCACGAACTCTGGCACGTCAAGCGCCCGCAGGTGACCCAATCGGTGAGCGAAGCGGCGGCGCAGGGTGATCGTTCGGAGAACGCTGAATACACCTACGGCAAGAAGATGCTGCGAGAGATCGACAGCCGCGTGCGGTTTCTGACCAAGCGTCTGGAAAAGCTCAAAGTCGTAGGCGACCGGCCCAGCGACCCGAACAAGGTGTATTTCGGCGCATGGGTGACCCTGGAGGACGAGGATGGTGAGGAGTCGCGCTACCGAATCGTCGGTCCTGACGAACTGGACCTGCGCCAGGGCCTGATCAGCATCGATTCGCCCCTGGCGCGGGCGCTGGTGGGCAAAGGTCTGGATGCCGAAGTCCAGGTGCAAACCCCGACCGGGATGAAGCTCTGGTACGTGGTCGCTGTCGAGTATCAGTGACCGGCAGGTCAATATCGGACGAACCGGTCATCATCTTCGGCGATTGTGCTGACATCTAAAAGCGATTGGCGGCTAAAAAGCAAAATCATCACTTTCTTACCCAGTCGCCGTTTCGCTCGGTAACAATGACCGCACGCCGCACAGATATCACAGCAATATCACCTCCCGTCGTAATTGCCCGACTAGAGCGGACGCGCTCCCGCTCGGTGCTTATGGCACGAATGCTGCGCTCTTCAGCGCGCAGTACGCGCCATGCGCGGTTAACGGCAATGGACTGCCCACAGCCCGATTCACATTCGAAGAGTGCGTCCATGAACAAGAACAAAACCTTGCTCGCTCTCTGTCTCGGTAGCGCCATGGCGCTTGCCGGTCAGGCTCATGCTGCTACTGGCAGCGGCTACACCGCTACGAAGTACCCGATCGTGCTCGCCCACGGCATGCTCGGCTTCGACAGTCTGCTGGGCATCGATTACTGGTACGGCATCCCCAGCGCGCTGCGCCGCGACGGTGCGCAGGTCTACGTCACCGAAGTCAGTCAGCTCAATACGTCCGAATTGCGCGGTGAGGAGCTGCTTGCGCAGGTGGAGGAAATCGTCGCCATCAGCGGCAAGCCAAAGGTCAACCTGGTTGGCCACAGCCACGGCGGCCCGACCGTGCGCTATGTAGCCGGTGTCCGGCCGGACCTGATCGCCTCGGTAACCAGCGTGGGCGCACCTCACAAGGGTTCGGACGTCGCCGATCTGATCCGCAAGATCCCCGAGGGCTCCTCTGGCGAGGCGATCATCGCCGGACTGGTGAACGCCATGGGCAGCTTCATCAATTTCGTTTCCGGCAGCTCAAGCACGGCCCCGCAGGACTCTCTCGGCTCGCTGGAGTCACTCAACAGCGAAGGCGCCGCCCGCTTCAACGCCAAATTCCCGCAAGGCATTCCCACCACCGCTTGCGGCGAGGGCGCCTACAAGGTCAATGGCGTGCGCTACTACTCCTGGAGTGGCACCAGCCCGCTGACCAACCCACTGGATATCAGCGACGCCATGATGGGTGCCGGAGCCCTGGCATTCAGCGGGCCCAACGATGGACTGGTCGGGCGCTGCAGCTCGCACCTGGGCATGGTGATCCGCGATAACTACCGGATGAACCACCTGGACGAGGTCAATCAGTTCATGGGGCTGACCAGCCTGTTCGAGACCGATCCGGTCAGTGTCTATCGCCAACACGCGAACCGCCTGAAGAACGCGGGCCTTTGACGCGCGACTCTTCGTGAACCAGGCCGGGATCGTCGATCCCGGCCGCTATCACCGAGCACCCCATGAGCAAATACATAATTCTTCTGGTGCTGGCCGTGGCGCTAAGCCTGACCATCATGCAGAGCCGATCGACACCCGGCCCGGCTGCAGTGGCCGAATTGCCATCGGCCACCTCACCCGCCACGGCTGCCCCAACACCACCCCAGAAGCCGCTGAAAACCCAACCGGCACCGCAAGGCACGCCGCAGTTGCCGACGTCGTTCAAGGGCACCCAGGTCGATGGCCAGTTCCTTCTGGATGAAGCCGGCAACCTGCTAATCGGCGCCGAACTTCGGCATCTGTTCGATTACTTTCTCGCCGCAGCCGGAGAGGAGCCGTTGAAGAACAGTATCGAACGCTTGCGCCGTTACATCGCTGCCGAGCTGCCGCAGCCGGCTCAGAGCCAGGCATCAGCAGTTCTCACCCAATATCTCAACTACAAGCGCCAACTGCTTGATCTGGAAGCGATTTATTCGAGAACCACTGACATTTCAGCGCTACGCCAACGCTTGAGTGCCGTGCAGGCGTTGCGCGCACGCGCGCTGGAGCCGGCTGTTCACCAGGCGTTCTTCGCCCTGGACGAGGCCTATGATCGCTTCAGCCTGGAGCGCCTGGCCATTCAAGCCGATTCAGCACTGGACAGCGAAGCCAAGGGCCGCGCCATCGACCAGCTGCGCGCCGGATTGCCCGGCGACCTGCAAGAGCTGCTCGTGCCGCAGCTGCAAAGCGAGCTGCGAGAGCAAACTGTCGCCTTGCAGGCCCAGGGCGCCAATGCGCAGCAGATCCGCCAGCTGCGCCAGCAATTGGTGGGCAGCGAGGCTGCCGCCCGACTCGAAGCGCTGGATCGACAGCGCGCGCAGTGGCAGCAACGGGTTGCTGCCTATCGGCAGGAACGTCAGCGTATCGAAGCCACTCGCGGCCTGGACGATGTCGAGCGTCGCAGCGCTATCGAGCAACTGGAGGCCGAACAGTTTGACGAGGGCGAACGCTTGCGGCTTGTCGCTGCCTTTCAGCAGCAGGAAGTGGCGGAGCGCTGAGAGCGGTCAGTTGGCCGCGGTCTTGCGGTCGGCCTCGAGCAGATAGCGCTCGCGCTGGTAGGCCAAGTAGTACTTGTTGACGCTGTTGACGTATGCCACTACGCCCATGCCAACAGTCTCCATGGCAATTCGCTCGACCTGGAAGAACCACTGATCCGGGTTCAGACCGCGCCGACGGGCTTCGGCGCGCATACTCTGCACCCGCTGCGGGCCGAGGTTGTAGGCGGCGAGAATGAACGCCATGCGCTCACGCTCGTTCAGTCGCGGGCTGGCGAAAAAGTTACGACGGATGTTCGCCAGATACTTCGCACTGGCCTGCACGTTGTTGTCCAACTGGTGGATGTTGCTGACACCCATCGCACGAGCCGTGGCCGGCGTCACCTGCATCAACCCCGTGGCACCGCCGGCGCCCCGCGCCGCGGGGTTCAGGGTGGACTCCTTGAACGCCAGGGCGGCGAGGTTCAGCCAGTCCAGCTCGATCTGTTCGGCATAGCGCTGCAGGGTCGGACGAACCTTTTCCAGGCGCTGGCGGCCCACTCGGTCGAGCGGGTACTGGACCTTGTACAGACGCCGGTAGACGCGCTCGAAGGCGGCATCCTGGTTGTCTGGCAGGTCGAAATCCTTGAGAAAGCGATCAGCACTGGCGCGCAACATGCTGGCGTCGTTCCGCACGAACCAGTGCATGCTGGCCTTGTCGCCCAGGCTCAGGTGCTGCTCGATGCGCAGTTTCGGCATGACCTTGGCCCAGCGCTCGGCGATGGTCTGCTCGACCACGGTCGCCGGATAGACGCCGGCCTGCACCATCTCCAGCACATCCTCGACAGCCAACGTGGGGTCGACCCACTCGGCAACGATCGGCGCCAGCTTGCGCTCCATCAGTTGCTTGTTCAGCCGCGCGAGCGCCGGCCCTGCGGCGCTGCCAGGTGGCAACGCAAGGCTGCGCCCGGATAGCTGGTCCAGACGCTGATAGCGTGGGCCGCCCTGGCGGCCGACCAGCACCAATGACACGTCGCTGACTACCGACCGGCTGCGGCTGATGCCTTTCATGCCCGCCAGCGGCAGTAATTCGCCGGGCGCTACCAGATCCCCCTCGCCGCGCTGCAGCGCGCCAAGCAACTGATCCTTGGCTTTGGGGATGATCTTCAGGGTAATCGGCCGCGCGGATGCAGCATTGCGATTCAGGTACTGCTCGAAGGCCCGCAGCCGCGCGTACTCGACGCCAATCGCTTCGCCTTTCACCTCACCGGAGCTGTTCCGGCTCTGATTGACCAGCACGCGCAGTACGCCACTACGGCGAATTTCGGCCAGATCACGTACCTTGTCGTTCGCTTGCCACGCCTCGGGACCCGCCACGCGCGCAGTCGCCATCGTTGGCATCAGGGCCAGCAGCAGGCAGAACATGAGTGGCAGCAATCGTGGCATCGGGATGCACCGGTCTGAAGACGCAGAGAACGCTGGTGCGGTGCTCCCTGCCCGCAAAAGGTGGCAAAGGTTCTCACAGGTTGGCTTATTCCGCCAGTTTTGCCTCCAAACTGGTTTAGATATAACTCCTATATTATTGATTTAGTTAGTTTTTAATCTCGAGGTATCCATGCAGCTTATCGACATCGGCGTCAATCTGAGCCACCCGACATTCGCCTCCAGCGCATCTGCGGTCGTCGAGCGCGCCAGAGCGGCCGGCGTCGTGCAGATGGTACTTACCGGCACCAGCCTCGAAGAAAGCGAAGCTGCTCTCAAGCTCTGCCGCCAACTGGACGAGTCCCGCTTGCACCTGTTCAGTACCGCGGGTGTGCATCCGCATGATGCGAGCCAATGGACGACTGACAGCGCCAGCCAGTTGCGCGGCCTTCTCGCCGAGCCCGAAGTGCGCGCAGTCGGCGAATGCGGCCTGGACTTCAATCGCGATTTTTCACCGCGACCGCTACAGGAGCGCGCGCTGGAGGAACAGTTGCAACTCGCCGTCGAACTGCAGTTGCCGGTCTTTCTGCACGAACGCGATGCCAGCGACCGGTTGCTGGCGATTCTGCGACCGTTTCGGGACCACCTCCCTGCGGCGGTGGTGCACTGTTTCACCGGTGAAAAACAGGCGCTGTACGGCTATCTCGACCTGGACCTGCATGTCGGCATCACCGGCTGGATATGCGACGAACGCCGCGGTACCCATCTGCATCCCTTGGTGAAGGACATCCCTACAGGTCGTCTGATGCTCGAGAGCGACGCACCTTACCTGCTGCCACGCACCCTGCGACCGAAGCCTAAGAGCGGCCAGAACGAACCGGCCTACCTTACGGAAGTACTGCGCGAAGTCGCGCTCCATCGCGGCGAGAGCGAAGCGTCGCTGGCGGCTCACACCACACGCTGCGCGCGCGCGTTCTTCGGCCTGCCGGACCTCGACTGAGTCACAGAAATTTCTCAAGCTCTGCCTCAGGCGGCCGTTAAATGTTCAGCCGCAGTGCAAGCAAGCGTTCCGCTACGCGCGCGCAACCTCCTATAGAAGAAGAGCAGTCATGGCCGTTTGGATTCGCGATCTGTCGCTCAAATACAAGTTCTGGGCACTGAACATGGTGACCTTCGTCATCGCGTTGCTGCTGGTGCTTTACGCCGTACAACTGGAGCAAAGCGCCCGTAGCGCCGACGCCGTCGCTGCAGCGCAGGCGCGTGCGTCGCTGCTGGCGAGCTGGCCGGCCGATGCTGCGCTGCCGCAGGGTGCGGACCTGATCGCGTTCCAGGCAGATCAGCGCGCCGCGGTCGAGGGTCAGGCTATCGCCGAAAGCGGCTGGACCACCCTCGCCCACGACCGACTGTTCTCCAGCAATCCCGTGGTCGGCGCCCACCTGATCTCCGCGACGAATGGTCAGAAGCTGGCTGTACTGGCCCGCGCGCCCAGCGCTGTTCAGGTACTGAGCCAGCACTTTTTCAGCTACGCCGTGGCGGTCGCCGTGCTGATGCTCGGCCTGCTCGGCGCTTCGCAACTGCTTATCCGCTTTCTGCTCAGCCACCTCAACACGCTCAAGGACGTCATGCTGCACGTGGAGCGCAGTGGCGACCTGCAGGCACGGGTTCCGCTGGACAGCCGTGACGAAGTCGGCCAGATGGCCAGCGCATTCAACGCCATGCAGGGCGGCTATCAACGCGTGGTCAGCACCGTCGCCCAGGCTGCCGCGCGTCTCGACGAGGGCGCCAGCCGGCTCGCCACGAGCATGAACGACGTGCACAAGGGCATGCGCGGTCAGCAGGGTGAAACCGACCAGGCAGCCACGGCCATCAACGAAATGAGCGCCACGGTGCACCAGATCGCCGAGCATGCACGCGAAACTCGCGATCAATCACAGAACGCCGACCGCCTTGCGGGCGACGGCCACCGGGTCGTCGGCCGTGTGGAGAAGTCCATCTCCAGCCTGTCCCAGGGTGTGCAGCAGACCGGCGAGATGATCGAGCAGCTCGCCGCGGACAGCCAGAAGATCAACGGCGTCGTCAACGTGATCCACAGCATCGCCGAACAGACCAACCTGCTGGCGCTGAACGCCGCCATCGAGGCAGCCCGCGCCGGTGAACAAGGCCGCGGATTCGCCGTGGTCGCCGATGAGGTGCGCAACCTCGCCAAGCGTGTGCAGAGTTCCACCGACGAGATCACCCAGATGATCTCCGGCCTGCAGGCGATGACTCGCGATGCCGTGGAGTTCATGCAGGAGAGTTCACTCAAGGCCGATGATTGCGTGCGCGAGGCACATGAGGCAGCCCAGGCACTCGAAGCCATCGCCGGCGCAGTGGCCCAGATGCGCGAAAGCAACACCCAGATCGCCGTTGCCGCCGAGCAGCAGAGCCAGGTCGCCGAGGAGCTCAATCGCTCGGTTACCGGCATCCGCGACGTCACTGAACGCACCGTGGAGCAGACCGTAAGCTCGGCCAGCACCAGTGCCGAGCTGGCCGCGCTGTCCACCGATCTGAGCCGTGCCATCGGCCAGCTCAAGCTCTAGCTTCCTGCCAATGCGGCGTTGCGCTCGTGCAACGCCCTCCGCGCTCGAAAAGCATGCACCGCCTCGAGCGCAGCCCCAAAACAGGGCATCCCCCTAGTGCCACCCTTCCCCACGACGCCTGCAGCGCGCGATTTTTGTGCATTGGCATCGCTCTTGCTTTGCATCCTTTGCGAAGAAAGCTGCTGCACCTGCGAAGACAATTTGAAATAGCTGACTAGGGTTCCGACTCGTTGACGCGAGTGGCTGGTCCGAGAGTTGGCGACCTCCAGCGAGGTTACACGGCGGGATAAAAGCCCGGGAGACAGCGTGATTGCACGCAGCTCCTGCGCTATTCCCAACACTGGAGGGTTTGCCATGTGCCCGCTCGAAACGGCTTTGCCGTTCTCCGCTCTGCCTTGTGCCAGGGCCTCTGCCGCACCCGAACTTCACAGTATTCCACCTGTTGCCGCGGCCGTTGCACGGGGTATCTGCCCATGCGTCTGATCAACCGCACTCCCGGACGTAGCGGCTGGTTGGCACTGGCAATTCTGCCCTTCGCCCTGCTGCTGGCGCTGTACCTGACCAACTCGGCCCAGCGCCTGGAACTGAACCCCAACGACAAGTTGCTGCCCAGCTTCGGCCAGATGAGCGCAGCCGTCGAACGCCTCGCTTTCACCCCCGACAAACGCTCCGGCGACTATCTGTTCTGGCAGGACACCGCCTCCAGCCTCAAGCGCCTCGGCACCGGTCTTGCCATCGCGGCAGTGGCCGGCCTGTGCCTGGGTATCGCCGCCGGCACCCTGCCGCTGTTCAGCGCGCCACTTTCGCCCCTGCTTACGGTGCTGTCGATGGTGCCGCCCCTGGCGATCCTGCCGATCCTGTTTATCGTTTTCGGTCTGGGCGAGCTGTCCAAGGTGATGCTGATCGTCATCGGCATCACACCAATCCTGGCGCGTGACCTGGAACAGCGCGCACGGGAAATCCCCCGCGAGCTGCTGATCAAGGCGCAAACCCTGGGCGCCAACACCTGGACCCTGATCCTGCGCCTGGTCCTGCCGCAGCTGATGCCGCGCCTGCTGATCAGCCTGCGCCTGGTACTCGGCTCGGCCTGGCTGTTTCTCATCGCCGCCGAAGCCATCGCCTCCACCGATGGGCTTGGCTACCGCATCTTCCTCGTGCGTCGCTACATGGCGATGGACGTGATCCTGCCCTATGTCGCCTGGATCACCCTGCTGGCGTGGGCCATGGACTACCTGCTGCGGCGCCTGACGCAGCTGCTGTTCCCCTGGTACGAAGGAGCCAAGGCATGAGCGAGAACAACGCCAAGGCATCCGTGGCCGCACAGTCGAGCCAAGGCACAACGCAACCAGGGACTCGCGCAGGCGGCAACCCCGGCTCCTTCATTCAGGTGAAGAACGTCTGGCAGCAGTACGGCGATCAGGTCGTGCTGGAGCGCCTGAACCTGAACATCGCCGAAGGCGAGTTCTGCACCCTGGTCGGTGCCTCCGGTTGCGGCAAATCCACCTTTTTGCGGCTGCTGCTCGGCCAGGAAGCGCCCAGCCGTGGCGAGATCCTGCTCGATGGCCAGCCGCTGGCCAACGAACCGGATGCCAGCCGCGGCGTGGTCTTTCAGCGCTACTCGGTATTTCCGCACCTGACCGTACTGGACAACGTCGCCCTCGGCCTGGAACTACCGTGCGCCCCGCTGCTGGGCCGTCTGCTCGGACGTCGCAAGCACGATGCCCGCGAGCAGGCCGCGCAGATGCTGCACAAGGTCGGCCTCGGCCATGCGCTGGACAAGTACCCGGCGCAACTGTCCGGCGGCATGCAGCAGCGCCTGGCCATCGCCCAGGCGCTGATCATGAAGCCCCGCGTGCTGCTGCTCGACGAGCCCTTCGGCGCACTCGACCCGGGCATCCGCAAGGACATGCATGAGCTGCTGCTGGAGCTGTGGCGGGAAACCCGGCTGACGGTGTTCATGGTCACCCACGACCTGTCGGAAGGCTTCACCCTCGGCAGCCGCATCCTGGTCTTCGACAAGCCGCGCATTGATCCCCACGCCCCGGGTGCCTATGGCGCGCGGGTGACCTACGACATTCCCTTGCACGAGGGCCGCCACGCGCCCGGCGCGTCCGCTGGCGTTCCGGTCGCCCTCAGCGAGAAATTCCGAACTGCCTATCAAGGAGCCTGACATGAGCGCTTCACTCGCGATCCGCCCCACGCTGTACGAGGAAACCGTTCCCGGTGGCGGCCACACCTCCTTCGTCCTCAAGCGTGGCCAGCTGCTGCGCCTGACCGATCTGGAAGGCGGCGCCAACGTCAGCTTGATGCTGCTCAACGCCCAGGAGAAGAGCGAGCGGCTGAACCTGCCCGACACCCTCAAGTGCCAGCACACCGCCAAGCTCACCGCCGGTCATTGCCTCTACTCGGACATGGGCCGCGTACTGGCTGCCATCACCGCCGACACCTGCGGCTGGCACGACAGCTTTGGCGGCGTGCTGAACGCCGAGGAGTTCCGCGAGAAATACGGCCAGGGCCGCTATCAGGAACTGCGCAACGGCTTCTTCCGCAACGGCACCGACAACCTGCTGGTGGAGATGGGCAAGTGGAACCTCAACCTGCAGGACCTGCTCATGGTGCTCAATCTGTTCAGCCGGGTGGACGTCAATGCCGACGGCACCTTTGCCTTCCACAGCGGCAATTCCAAAGCGGGCGACTACATCGAGCTGTACGCGCCAATGGACACCCTGGTGATCCTCACCGCCTTGCAGCATCCGCTGGACCCCAATCCGCTGTACGCACCCAAACCGGTGCAGCTGAGCTGGCACAAGGTCGAGAGCGATGGCATCAGCGTGCTCTGCCGCACTTCGCGTCCGGAGAACGGCCGCGGCTTCCACAACACCGAACGACTCTACATCTGAGGAGGTTGCCGACATGACCATCGTAGAAAGCAGCCTGCACCCCGAAACCGCCAACTTCCGCCACCTGATCCCGGCCGGCGAGCCATACCTGTTCGAAGTGAAGGCCGGACAGACCCTGCGCTTGCTGGATGTCGAGGGCAATCAAGCCATCGACACGTTGTTCTTCAGCGCGAAGAACCCGCGCGAACGCTTCGACCCGCAGCGCACCCTGCGCCGACAGAACAAGGTCTATCTCACCGCCGGCACGGTGTTGTATTCCAACCTCGGCAACCCCTTGCTGACCATCGTCGCCGACACCTGCGGTCGCCACGACACCCTCGGCGGCGCCTGCGCCCAGGAGAGCAACGTGGTGCGCTACGCCCTGGACAAGCGCTACATGCACAGCTGTCGCGACAATTTTCTGCGCGCCAGCCTGCACGACGGCCGTCTGGAGAAGCGCGACATCGGCGCCAACATCAACTTTTTCATGAACGTTCCGGTGACGCCCGAGGGCGGCCTGACCTTCGAGGACGGCCTTTCCGCACCGGGCAAGTACGTGGAGCTCAAGGCCGAGCAGGACGTGATCGTGCTGATCTCCAACTGCCCGCAACTGAACAACCCCTGCAACGGCTGGAACCCGACGCCCGCCGAGGTGCTGGTGTGGGACTGATGGCGCTGTTACGACGCCACCTGCTGCCGCTGCTGCAGGCGCGCGCCGGGCAGCGGCCCGAGCTGCCGACAGCGAAGCAACCCTCCCCAACCACGGACGGCCGTGGCGCAGATGAATAAGGCGGGACGGCCCGCCAGCCCTTCGAGGGTTACTGAACATGTTCGACAAACTTCTGATCGCCAACCGCGGCGCCATTGCCTGCCGCATCCTGCGTACGCTGCGCGCCCTAGATGTGAAAGGCGCGGCCGTCTACTCCGAGGCCGACGCCGCCAGCCTGCATATCCAGCAGGCCGACGAGGCCCACAGCCTGGGCGAAGGCCCGGCAGCGCAGACCTATCTGGTGGTGGAGAAGATTCTCCGCATCGCCCGGGAAACCGGCGCGAAAGCCATTCACCCCGGCTACGGCTTTCTCTCCGAGAACGCCGCCTTTGCCGAAGCCTGTGAAGCCGCCGGCATCGCCTTTGTCGGCCCGACGCCAGAACAGCTGCGGGTGTTTGGCCTCAAGCACACCGCCCGCGCCCTGGCCAAACAACGCGGCGTACCGATGCTGGAGGGCACTGAGCTGCTCGACAGCCTTTCCGATGCCCTCGGCGCAGCCGAGCAGGTCGGCTACCCGGTGATGCTGAAAAGCACCGCCGGCGGTGGCGGTATCGGCATGCGCGTGTGCCGCTCGGCGGCGGAACTCGCTGAGGCCTTCGACGCGGTCAAGCGCCTGGGGCAGAACAACTTCAGCGATTCGGGCGTATTCATCGAGAAATACATCGAGCGTGCCCGCCACCTGGAAGTGCAGGTGTTCGGTGACGGCGCCGGCGAAGTCATCGCTCTCGGCGTGCGCGACTGCTCGGTGCAGCGACGCAACCAGAAGGTGCTGGAGGAAACCCCGGCGCCAAACCTGCCGACCGGCATGGCTGAGGCGCTGTGCGAGGCGGCGATCAGGCTGGCAAAAGCGGTGAACTATCGCAGCGCCGGCACCGTGGAGTTCGTCTACGACGCCGAGGCCGAGCAGTTCTATTTTCTCGAAGTAAACACCCGCCTGCAGGTCGAGCACGGCGTCACCGAGCAGGTCTGGGGCGTCGATCTGGTGCGCTGGATGATCGAGCTGGCCGCCGGCGACCTGCCGCCTCTGGCGGAGCTGACCAGGATGCTGAAGCCCAGCGGGCATTCGATCCAGGCGCGCGTCTATGCCGAAGACCCCGGCCGGGATTTCCAGCCGAGCCCCGGTTTGCTCACCGCCGCGAGCTTCCCGGCAGCCGACGGCAAGGCCCTGCGCGTCGATACTTGGGTCGAGGCTGGCTGCGAGATCCCGCCGTATTTTGACCCGATGATCGCCAAGGTCATCACCTGGGCGCCGAGCCGCGAGGAGGCTCGCCAAGCGCTTGACGAGGCGCTCGGCGACACCCTGCTCTACGGCGTGGAAACCAACCGCGATTACCTGCGCCAGATCCTTGCCTTTACCCCGTTCGCCAGCGGCAACCCCTGGACCCGCTGCCTGGAGGGTCTCAGCTACAAGGCCAATACCTTCGAGGTTATCAGCGCCGGCACCCAAACCACCGTACAGGACATCCCCGGCCGCCTTGGCTACTGGGCGGTAGGCGTGCCGCCGTCCGGCCCGATGGACAGCCGCGCCCTGCGTCTGGGCAATGCCCTGCTCGGCAACGCCGAAGACGCCGCCGGGCTGGAAATCACCATGAGCGGGCCGATCCTGCGCTTCAACACCAACGCGGTGGTGGCGGTGACCGGCGCGGAAATACCGTTGAAGCTGGATGACGTGCCGCAGCCGATGAGCACTGCGCTGTTCATCCCGGCCGGCAGCACCCTGACGATCGGCACCATTGCCGGTGCCGGTGCCGGTGCCGGTGCGCGGTCGTATCTGTGCGTGCGCGGCGGTCTGCAGGTGCCGGAGTATCTGGGCAGCAAGAGCACCTTTACCCTCGGCCAGTTCGGCGGCCACGGCGGCCGCGCCTTGCGTGCCGGCGACGTGCTGCATCTGGCACCGCTGACCGACTCGTCTGCCGGCGCCACGCTGGCCGCCGAGCTGTGCAGCGCCCTGCCGGCGGTGCGCGAAATTCGCGTGATCTACGGCCCCCACGGTGCGCCGGAATACTTCACCGAAGGCTATATCGAGCGCTTCTTCGCCACCGACTGGGAAGTGCACTTCAACTCCAGCCGCACCGGCGTGCGCCTGATCGGGCCCAAGCCCGAATGGGTGCGCGAGAGCGGCGGCGAAGCCGGTTTGCATCCATCCAATATCCACGACAACCCCTACGCCATCGGCGCGGTGGACTTCACCGGCGACATGCCGGTGATCCTCGGCCCCGACGGCCCGAGCCTGGGGGGGTTTGTCTGTCCGGTGACCATTATCGAGGCGGACCTGTGGCAGCTCGGGCAGCTTAAGGCAGGGGATAAAGTGCGCTTTGTCCCGGTGGATATCGCCACAGCGCGGGAGCTGGCAAGAGCCCGGCGCGAAGAGTGCGCGCTTGTCTCCCCTCTCCCTCCGGGAGAGGGGCCGGGGCGGCCTGCGATCGGGGTGAGGGCTGTTTCAACCGACAGCAAAAGCCCCTCACCCCAGCCCTCTCCCGGAGGGAGAGGGGGCATTTACGCGCAGTCTGCGGAATATGCGCTCACCTCCCCCATCGTCCTCGACCTCGGCCAGGACGACACCCGTCTGGTCGCCCGACTCTCCGGCGACACCCATCTGCTGCTAGAAATCGGCGCGCCGGAACTGGACCTGGTGCTGCGCTTCCGAGGCCATGCGCTGATGCAGGCGTTGGAAGCCAAGGGACTCGACGGCGTCATCGACCTCACACCCGGCATCCGTTCGCTGCAGGTCCACTACCAGCCGGAAACCCTGCCGCTGGCCGTGCTGCTGGAGACAGTCGCCGGCCTGTGGGACGCAGTGTGCGCCGCGCAGGATCTCAAAGTCCCCTCGCGCATCGTCCACCTGCCGCTGTCCTGGGACGACCCGGCTTGCCAGCTGGCGATCGAGAAGTACATGACCACGGTGCGCAAGGACGCGCCCTGGTGCCCGAGCAACCTGGAATTCATCCGTCGCATCAACGACCTGCCGAACCTCGACGAGGTGTATCGCACGGTGTTCGAGGCCAGCTATCTTGTGATGGGCCTGGGCGACGTCTACCTCGGCGCGCCGGTGGCCACCCCGCTGGACCCGAGGCATCGCCTGGTCACCACCAAGTACAACCCGGCGCGCACCTGGACCGCCGAGAACTCGGTGGGCATTGGCGGCGCCTACATGTGCGTCTACGGCATGGAAGGCCCGGGTGGTTACCAGTTCGTCGGTCGCACCCTGCAGATGTGGAGCCGCTACCGCGCCGTCGAGGCGTTCGGCGGCCAGCCCTGGCTGCTGCGCTTCTTCGACCAGATCCGTTTCTACCCGGTCAGCGCCGAGGAGCTCCTGAAGATTCGCCGCGATTTTCCGCTGGGCCGCTACCCGGTGAAGATCGAGGAGACCGAGCTGCGCCTCTCCGACTACCAGGATTTCTTGGTCAAGGAAGCCGAAGGCATCGAGGCCTTCCGCAGCCAGCAGCGCGCGGCCTTCGACGCCGAGCGCCAGCGCTGGATCGAATCGGGGCTGGCGCATTTCGAGAGCGAGGAAGTAGCGGCCGATCTCGGTGAAGACACCCCGCTTGGCGCCGGTGAGCACGGCATCGAAAGCCATATCGCCGGCAATCTCTGGCAGGTGTCGGTGGCCGAGGGCGCGCGCGTGGCTGCCGGCGACGTGCTGGTGATCCTTGAGAGCATGAAGATGGAAATTCCGCTCATCGCTCCGGTCGCCGGGGTGGTGAAGGACATCCGTGTGCAACCCGGCTCCCCGGTGCGCGCCGGCCAACGGGTGGTGGTGATCGAGGAGGTTTGAGAACTGTGGTCTTTGCCGACCATTTCCCCCTCACCCTAGCCCTCTCCCTCAGGGAGAGGGGACCGGTTCGGCGCGGGCTCGCAGGTCTGGACATCGACGCAGCTCGCGCATTGCCATGAGCCGCGTAACGACCTCTCAGCGCCTGCGATACGAAAGCAACGCCGGACCAAAAGACCATCAGCAACACCGAATCAACCCCCTCGCCCGTTGGGAAGAGGACTGGGGAGAGGGGAAAGAGGCCCAACCAAGTTCCTCCGCCACGACATACCACAGGCTCCGGACTAACAGCACCAAAGCAACGCCAGACCACAAAGACCACCAGCAACACCGGATCAACCCCCTCGCCCCTTTGGGGAGAGGGCTGGGGTGAGGGGAAGAGACCCAACCAGATGCCTCGCCACGACACACACCAAAGGCTCCGGACTAACAGCACCAAAGCAACGCCAGATCACAAAGACCGCCAGCAACACCGGATCAACCCCCTCGCCCCTTTGAGGAGAGGACTGGGGTGAGGGGAAAGAGGCCCAACCAAGTTCCTCCGCCACGACGTACCAAAGGCTCCGGACTAACAGCACTAAAGCAACGCCGGACCACCAGACCGCCAGCAACACCGGATCAACCCCCTCGCCCCTTTGGAGAGAGGGCTGGGGTAAGGGGAAGAGACCCAACCAGATGCCTCGCCACGACACACACCAAAGGCTCCGGACTAAAAGCACCAAAGCAACGCCAGACCACAAAGACCGCCAGCAACACCGAACCAACCCCCTCGCCCCTTTGGGGAGAGGGCTGGGGTGAGGGGAAACGGCCGCCAGCCTGACCTGAATCCCGACCGCCCGAACAGACCAGGCCCGCCACAGAGGAAGCCAACCATGACGACCCATTTCGATCTTCGCCTCGACACGCTGCGCAATGCCTATGAAGCCGGCACCACGACCCCGCGCCAGCTGATCCTCGAACTGCACGCCAAGGCCGCTGAACTGAACGGCGAATTCAACGCCTTTATCCACCTGATGAGCGTCGAAGAACTTGAGCCCTACCTGGCCGCACTGGAGAGCAAGACGCCCGCCGAGCTACCGCTCTACGGCATCCCGTTCGCCATCAAGGACAATATCGATCTGGCCGGCATTCCCACCACCGCCGCCTGCCCGGCCTTTGCCTACACACCTCAAACCAGCGCCACCATCGTCGAGCAGTTGATCGGCCTGGGCGCGGTGCCGCTGGGCAAGACCAACCTCGACCAATTCGCCACCGGCCTCAACGGTACCCGCTCGCCCTATGGCAAGTGCCGCAACAGCGTGCGCCCCGACTACCCCTCCGGTGGCTCCAGCGCCGGCTCATCCCTGGCCGTGGCGCTGGGCCTGTGCACCTTTGCCCTGGGCACCGACACCGCAGGCTCCGGCCGCGTGCCGGCGGCGCTGAACAATCTGGTAGGCCTCAAGGCCAGCAAAGGGCTGATCTCCACCGCTGGCGTCGTGCCCGCCTGTCGCACGCTGGACTGCGTGACCTTCTTCACTGCCAGCGCCACCGAAGCCAGTCAGCTGCTCGCGTTGACCGCCAGGCTCGATCCGCGTGACGAATACAGCCGCGCCAACCCGCTGTGGAACGACGGCTCGGCCTTCGGCCAGGTGAAGTCCTTTCGCTTCGGCGTACCGAAGCAGCTCGAGTTCCTCGGCTGCCCGGAAAGTCCGGCGCTGTTCGCCGCCACCATTGAGCAGCTAAAAGCCATCGGTGGCGAGCCAGTGGAAGTGGACTTTTCGCCCTTTCTCGAAGCCGCGCGCCTGCTCTACGAAGGCCCCTGGGTCGCCGAACGCTATAGCGTGGCCGGCGCGCTGATCGAGCAGCAACCCGACGCCGTCCTGCCGGTGATAAAGGCGGTACTGGAAAAGGCACCGGGCACCACCGCCGTGCAGCTGTTCGAAGCGCAATACCGCCTGCAGCAGCTGAAGGCCATTTGCGACCGGATCATGACCGAGGTCGATTGCGTGCTGACGCCCGCGTACCCGCGCCCGGTGACGCTCGCCGAGCTTCACGCCGAACCGGTCAAGCGCAACTCGGACCTGGGCTACTACACCAACTTCATGAACATGCTGGATTACGCCGCCGTGGCTGTACCTGCCGGCGTTATGGAGAACGAGCTGCCCTGGGGCGTGACGCTGTTTGGCCGTGTGTTCACCGACCAGTACCTGCTGAGCCTGGCCGATGCACTGCAACGCCGGACCGGCCTGGCCCTGGTGGGCAGCAATGCGATCACAACACCTGCCCCGCAGAATCCGGCGCGCAACGACCGGACGAGAGTGGTGGTCTGCGGCGCGCACCTCGATGGCCTGCCGCTGAACTGGCAACTTCGCCAGCGCGGCGGTCGGCTGCTGGAGGTAACCACCAGCAGCGCGGCGTACAAGCTCTACGCCCTGGCCGGCGGCCCGCTGTTACGCCCGGGGATGGTGCGCGTCGCCGAGGGTGGAGCGGCCATCGCCGTGGAAGTCTGGGAAATCCCCAGCAGCGAGCTGGGCTCGTTCCTCACCGGCATCCCAGCGCCGCTGGGCCTGGGCAAAGTGGAGCTAGAAGACGGGCGCTGGGAAACCGGGTTTATCTGCGATGCTTACGGCCTTGACGGCGCCGAGGACATCACCCACTTCGGCGGCTGGAAGGCTTGGCTGGCGCAGCGGGGTTGAGATAGCGAAGCCTCTTATCTGGCTGTAAGCGGTAAGGAGCGAAACACAGCCAGTGAGAAATGAATGCGCGGGACTGACCAACAACTATGCATCTGGTACATCCCGCGCAGCGCACGATAGCGATACCGCGCCTTAATGGCAGCTCCTATAACGCCGGTCAGGTAGCCATCTCGGGCCAGGGTGTGCGCATCCAGTCCTCACGCTAGTCTTCGTCGCTGCTGCTGCGCCTCGGCAAAGCCTCGTCCAGCGCTGACCCACCCTCTCGCAACACGACTTGATGAACCCCCGGACCAGGCATCGCGATCCCCGAAGCGCGCAGTGCCTCAATCAGGTTTGCCCGCACACGCGAGGCGGTGAGCATGAAGTCCGACCGGCGCGAGTCGCACCAGAATTGCACCTGAAAGGCGAGCTCGCTCTGGCCCATCTCGCGTATCGCCACTGTGGGTGGTGGCTCGGCGATGACTCCTTCAGCACCCCGGGCTGCCTCCTTGAGCACGCGCATTACCTGTGGCAGATCGACTTCGTAGCCGAGGTAGCAGATCACCTGACCACGGCGCACCGGCGCAGCGGTGTTGTTGGTGACCCGCGAGGTAAAGGTTTCCGCATTCGGCACCAGGACCCGGCGTCCGTCGTAGGTGCGGATCTGCGTGGCACGCAGTTCGATGCGCTCCACGCTGCCCTCGGTGTCGCCGATGATGATCTGGTCGCCGAGCTGGAACGGCCGCAAGGTGAGGATCAGCAGGCCGCTGACAAAGTTGGAAAGGATGTCCTTGAGGGCGAATCCGAGCGCCAGGCTGGTCAGCCCGAGGCCTGTGGCGAGCGTCCCGGGCTCGAGGCCAAAGGCGGTGGCAGCGACGATCAGGCCCAGCAGCCAGACGGTGTAGTAACTGACCTGCTTGATCAGGTTCTCCACCGTCCGATCGCGTATCAGCCGATGAGAGATCATCCGGACCCCTGCCCGCACACTCGCAGCCAATGCCCAGAACACGCCGATCACCAGAAGCGCCGCCAGTGCCCGCGGCACGATGCTGATGGCCGCTTCCAGCAGCCGGGCGAAGGCAGTATCGACGCTGGCGCGCACGTCGGTCACGAAGCGCGCTCGCTCCGACGTCCGCCGTGTGCTGGCCTGCGCCAGCGCAGTTTCGAGAACCGACGCCCACTCGCGCGCCTGCGCCTCGAGCGCCCGGCCGTTGGCTTGGGCATCCTCCTCCGTGACCTGCATCAGGATGCGCCCAGCCATGGTGATCTGGCGCGCCTCGGCGTTTTCCCCGGCCGGCGCGATGCGCGCCCTGCTGATGCCCTGCGGGGTTTCCAACACCGTCAGCAATTGCCGCTCTATCTGCCGAGCCCGCAGGCGCGCCTCCAGCTCCTCGGTTCCGCCAAGACGAAACAGTGCCCGGCCGTCGAGCCGCACCGTCGCCAAGCCATCATCTACCTGCGCGGTCGCGGGCAATGAGGCAAACACGGCGAGCAGCACCAGCAGCACGGCCATCGGCAGATGCATCAGTCGAGTCATGGGAAGAGATGTTGCGAGAAGAGCAGCCCTGGGCCGACCGATGTGCAATCTGCGACCCAGGGTGCGTCCGCGGTTTATCAGAAGACCAGCGCGAACAGGCCGATCACGACGATCAGGCCGATCAGAAAGATGATGCCAATGGTGCTACCTAGAAACTTCAGCATGTGATGGCTCCCGTTCTTCGTGAGTTCATCAGTTCCGACTGGCAGGTACCTCCATCGTTCAAGGTTTTCGCCGACCAGTACATCTCGCGACTCTATCCCGATCGTCATTAAGACGCGCCGCAGCACCATTCGGGAGCGCCCTTTCAGAAATTGACCTGCATCCGAGCATGCCCGCCGCTCAACGAAAAGCCTCGTGCCGCAGCGGACGCGCCGTGCCACGCGGGCTTGCCGAGCTTGCACGGCATCTGGCACGCAACCTGCTCTATCCCAAGTGAACGGGATGAGTCGCCACCGGCACTCATGACGCTTGGCACAAAACACAGGAGCAGCTTCAAGGAGAACTAGGGTTCCGGCTCACAGGGAGTGGGCGCTGGTCCGAGAGTTCTCCGGTCCCAGGGACGGGACTACACGGAGGGATAAAAGCCCGGGAGACGCGATGTCATCCCGTGCCTTGTCATTCCAATGTGTAGGGAAATCACGCCATGTCCACACTGCGCTCGCTGAACAAGACCCTCCTCGCCGCCGGCCTGGCCGTCGCGACATTGTTTTCACCGCTGGCCAGCCAGGCCGCCGAGAAGCTGAAGATCGGCACCGTGGTCTGGGCCGGCTACGGCCCCTTCTACGTCGCCGACAAGAAAGACCTGTTCAAGCCCCACGGCCTGGATGTAGACCTGCAGTTCTTCAACGACCCGGCGCTGATCCCCACCGCCATGCTCAGCCGCGCGCTGGACGGCGGCATGCTCACCTACGACCAGGTAGTGGCCTCGGTCGCCAAGGGCCTGAAGCATCGGGTGGTGATGCCCATCGACTTCTCCAACGGCGGTGACGCCATCGTCGCCGATGCCTCGGTTCAGTCGGTCGCCGACTTCAAGGGCAAGAAGGTCGGCTTCAATCCGCTGTCGCCCTCAGACTTCCTGCTGGCCTATGCGCTGCAGCAGAACGGCATGAGCGACAAGGATATCGACGCCGTCAACATGACCCCGGAAGGCATCCCCGGCGCCATGGCTTCGGGCAATCTGCCGATTGGTGTGACCTACGAGCCCAACGTCTCGCAGATTCTCTCCATGGGCGGCGGCGACAAGTTCAAGGTCGTCTATTCGTCCAAGGACGCCCCCGGCCTGATCACCGACGTGCTGGTCTTCGACGAGGCGGTGATCGCCAAGAAGCCCGCCGCCATCAAGGCGATGATCCAGGGCTATCTCGACGGCCTGGCCTACATGCAGGCGCACCCCGAGGAGTCGGCTGAAATCATCGGCGAGGTGCTCGGCGTCAGCGCCGAAGAAGCCGTCGAGCAGATGACCGGTGCCTACAACATCCCGCTTGCCGAGATGGGCAAGAGCTTCACCCCGGGCGAAGACACCCATTCGTTCCATGGCAGCGGCGCGATCATCGCCAAGCTGCTCAAGGATAACGGGCAGATCCCGAGCATCCCCGATTTCAGCCAGACCTACGACGCCCAGTTCACCGAAGCGCTCGCCCAGTAAAGCCGACGCCAGGCGGGCCATCGCCCGCCTGTGCTGGAGAAGACCATGAACGCCAAACCCCTGTACCGCTACGCCGATGGCCGCGTCCCAAATACCTTGGCGATCCTCTACACCGTACTCGCCTACGGCGGCGGCCTGGCCCTGCTGTTCGCCGCCAATGGCTGGCTGAATGCACTGGGCACGTTGCTGCTGGCCCACGGCATGATCATCGCTGCCTACCTGATCCACGAATTCGCCCACGGCGCCATTTTCAGCGTGCCCAAGCACAACGAATGGGCTGGCAAAGTCTGCAGTTGGTTGTGCGGCAGCTGCTACGCCGAGTTTCAGGACCTGCGCAAGAAACACATGCGCCATCACGTCGACCGCGCCGACGTGATCACCTTCGACAGCAAGGCCTTTCTCAAGGCACGCCCGCTGTGGTTCCAGAAGCTGGTGCTGGCGCTGGAATGGGCCTATGTGCCGGCGGTGGAACTGATCATGCATTTCTACGTGATCGCCCTGCCCTTCATCACCGACAACGACAGGCACCGCGCCCGGCGCGGCAAAGTCGCTGCTGTGCTGGCCATTCGCACGCTGCTCTTTACCGGGCTCGCTACGCTCTCGCTGAAGGCCGTGCTGCTCTACGCCTTGGCCTGGATGATCATGCTCAGCGTGCTGCGTTTCGCCGATGCCTATCAGCACACCTACGAGGCCTTCGCCGTGCTGGAAGATGGCGGCAAGCTGCCGGAGGACAAGCGCCGCGACCGCAGCTACGAGCAGCAGAACACCTACAGCAACGTGGTTTCCGAGCGCTGGCCGGCGCTGAACCTGCTGCTGCTCAACTTTTCATTCCACAACGCCCACCACGAGAAGCCGGTGGCGCCCTGGTATCGCCTGCCCAAGCTGCACGCCGAGCTGTACGGCAGCACCTACAACCAGGTCATCCCGATGCGCAAGCTGCTCGGTAGCTTCCACCGCTACCGCGTGCGTCGCGTGTTGGACGATGACTACGGTGTGGTCAGCGAGGGGCCGCACAAGGCCGACAACTTCTACGGCGCCGTGGGCGTCTCCTTCCTGACGGCGGTGTGACATGCACAAGGCACTGGATTACCGCGGCCGCTGCGTGGTCATCACCGGCGCCGCCGGGGGCATCGGCCGTGGCCTGGCGCAGAGTTTCGCCGCCGTCGGCGCCACCCTGGAGCTGCTCGACCGTGACGCCGACGCCCTCGCCCGGCTTGCCGACGAATTCGCTGGCGAGACGCCGTTGCACTGCACCGCGCTGGACCTCGGTGATCGCCAGGCAGTGCAGCAGTACGCCGATGACCTCGCCTGCCGCGGCCTCAATGCCGATGTGCTGGTCAACAACGCCGGCGTCGAATACGCCACGCCGCTGGATGAGTGCAGCTTCGACGCCGATCAGCGCTGGTCGACCCTGCTGGAGAACAACGTCGGCTCCATGCAGCGTCTGACCCGTGCGTTGCTGCCACGCCTGCGCGCTGGCGCCAGCGTGATCAACCAGGCCTCGATCTGGGGCCTGAAAGGCGTGCCGGGCTTTTCCGCCTATGTCGCCAGCAAGCACGCAGTGGTCGGCCTGACCCGCTCGCTGGCCTGGGAGCTGGGCCCGCGGCGCATCCGGGTGAACGCGGTGTGCCCCGGCTGGATCGGCACCGATGCGGCCATGCGCTCGCTGCAGGTGATGGCGGACGCCAACGGCCGCAGCGACAGCGCTGAGCTGGCGGCGATCCTCGCCAACCAGGCCATCCCTGAGCTGCTGACACCGGCCGATCTGGGTGGCACTTTCCTGTTTCTCGGCTCACCGCTGGCCGCCGCCCTGACCGGCCAGGCGCTGTCGGTCAGCCACGGCGAGGTGATGCACTGATGGTTGCCATCTTTACTGGCCGGACCGCCCTGGTCACCGGCGCAGCGACCGGCATCGGCCGCGCCACCGCGCTTGCGCTCGCAGCCGAGGGCGCGCGGGTCTGGATCAACCATCGCGACCAGCATGATCTGGCGAACCAATTGGTCGAGCAGATCATAGCCAACGGCGGAGACGCCTCGGCCATCGAGGCGGATGTCAGCGATCCGGTTGCGGTGGCGGCGATGTTCGAGGCCATCGAGGCGCACGGACCGCTGGATTTGCTGGTCAACAACGCCGGGGTGATCCTGGAAAAGCCCTTTCTCGAGACCAGCGAGGCGGACTGGGCACGGGTGCTGGGCGTCGACCTCGCCGGCGTCTACCGCTGCTGCCGCCATGCACTGGCACAGATGCAGCCGCGGCGCAGCGGCGCCATCGTCAATGTCGCCTCGGACCTCGGATTTCTCGGCCGCGAACAGTACGTCGCCTACTGCACGGCCAAGGCCGGGGTGATCGGCCTGACCCGCTCGTTGGCGCGCGAATTCGCCGCCGATGGCATTCGCGTCAATGGCGTCGCGCCCGGCCCCATCGCCACGGCGATGGTCAGCCCGGAGCACATGAGCGATGAGTGGATGGCCAAGGAGCTGGCGATCCCCATGGCTCGCCTGGGTACGCCGGAGGAAGTCGCGGCGGCCATCGTCTTCCTGCTTTCGCCGCAGGCGAGCTATTTCACCGGACAGCTGCTCGGGCCCAACGGCGGCTCCTGGATGGGCGCATGAACAGCCTGATGCCACAGGGCATGCTGATCGGCGGCGCCATCATGTGGGGGCTGGGCTGGCTGCCGCTGCAGTTCTTCGCGGCCCGCGGCCTGGCCGGCATGCCGCTGGTGCTGCTGACCTATTCGCTACTCAGCCTGCTGGCGCTGCCAGTGCTCTGGCAGCAGCGCCGCCAGTGGGCGAGCCAGTATCGCCAGGTGCTCACCATGGGCCTGTGCGGTGGCTGGGCCACCGCCGCCCTGGTTACCGCCCTGGCCGACGGCAACGTGGTGCGGGTGATGCTGCTGTTCTACCTGGCGCCGGTGTGGGCGATGGTCGGCGGCTGGCTGCTGCTCGGCGAACGCCTCAGCGGCACACGGCTGTTCGCCCTGGGGCTGGCGATGCTCGGCATCGGCCTGACCCTCGGCGTCACGAGCGAAGCGCTGGACGCACCCGGCGCGAACGACTGGCTGGCACTTTCCGCCGGCCTCGCCTTCAGCCTAAACAACCTCGCCACTCGCGCCGCCGACCGGGTGCCGCTGGCGAGCAAGGCGCTGGTCAGTTTCGTCGGCAGCGCGCTGCTCGGTGGGCTGTTCTGCCTGCTGCTGCGCCAGCCACTTCCGCCCCTGGATCTGACCCTGAGCTGGCAGATCGCCCTGCTCGCCCTCGGCTGGCTGGTCAGCATGGCCGCTGTGCAGTACGGCCTGACTCATCTGGAAGCCGGCCGCGCCGCAGTGCTGGTGGTGTTCGAGCTGATCGCCGCGGTGCTGTCGTCCGCCTGGTTCGGCGCCCACGCCATCGGCCCGAACGAATGGCTCGGCGCCGCCCTGATCACCACCGCCGCGCTGATCGCCGGCTGGCCGGAACGTCCCCTTTCAATCGCGACAAGGAGCACCTGCGCATGACCGTGCACATGGATCAACTGAGCTGGGTCGACTACGAACGCCGCGTGCGCGAAGGCGCCGTGGTCTTTCTGCCCTGCGGCGCCACGGAGCAGCATGGCCCACACCTGCCGCTGGGCACCGACGCGCTGCTGGCCAGCGCGATCAGTGCCGACGTGGCGGCACGAGTCGGCGGACTGGTCGCGCCTGCGCTGTCCTACGGCTACAAGTCGCAACCGAAATGCGGCGGCGGTCAGCATTTCTGCGGTACCACCAGCCTGGATGGCGCGACCTTGAGCGCACTGGTGCGCGACGCCGTACGGGAGTTCCACCGCCACGGCGTGCGCCGCCTGGTGCTGGTGCTCGGCCATTACGAGAACCAGTGGTTCGTCGCCGAGGGCATCCAGCTCGCGCTGCGCGACCTCGGACCGGACGCCGGGCTGGAGGTGATGCGCCTGGAGCACTGGGATTTCTGCCGCGAGCAGACCCTGACCGATGTCTTCCCCGATGGATTCCCCGGCTTCGCTCTGGAGCACGCTGCGGTGATCGAGACCTCGCTGATGCTGCACTTCCATCCGCAGCTGGTCGCGCTGGAGAAGATTCCCGACGACGCCCCGGCCGACTTTCCGCCCTACGACATGTACCCCACCCGTACCGAATGGGTGCCGCCATCCGGGGTGCTGTCCTCGGCCAAGGGCTCCAGCGCAGAGAAAGGCCGGCGGCTCGCCGAAGACATCGTCGAAGGCATCGCCGCCGCGGTGTGCAAGGAGTTCGCCCTGTGAGCCTGACGACGAACCTGCTGCACCCCCAGCGCACGGCGCTGCTGGTGATCGACATGCAGCGCGACTTCTGCGCCCTGGGCGGTTACGCCGACCAGGCCGGCATGGACGTCAGCCGCCTGCGCGCACCGATTCCGGCGATTCAGGCGCTCCTGGATCGCGCCCGCGGGCTGGGCATGCTGGTGGTGCGCACCCGTGAAGGCCATCGTCCGGATCTTTCCGACCTGCCCGACCCCAAACGCCGCCGTGCCGAAGCGACCGGCGCCCCCATCGGCAGCGTCGGCCCCCTCGGCCGCCTGCTGGTGCGCGGCGAATTCGGCCACGACCTGATCGACGAACTGCAGCCGCGCGCTGGCGAGCCGGTGATCGACAAACCCGGCTACAGCGCTTTCGCCCATACCGATCTCGAACTGATCCTGCGCCGCCGCGGCATCGAGCGGCTGATCCTGACCGGCGTGACTACCGAGGTCTGCGTGTCTTCGACGCTGCGCCAGGCCATCGACCTTGGCTTCGACTGCCTGACCGTCAGCGATGCCTGCGCCTCGTCCGACCCGCAACTGCATGCAGCTGCGCTGGCGATGATCGAGGTCGAAGGTGGGCTGTTCGGCAGCGTGACCAACAGCGCCAGCCTGCTCCGGCGTCTGGAGCGTGCCGCATGACCGATGTGCTGAAGCTCTGGCCACTGCTGACCGCCACGCATCGCTATGACAAGTCGATTTCCACCCGCAATCGCGGCCAGGGCACGCTGATCGACGCGCCGATCCTCGCCTTCCTTATCGAAACCCGACAGGGTCGCGTGCTGTTCGACGTCGGCTGCGACTACGCCAAGCTCAGCGATCCGCAGCTGCGTGCGCGCTGGTTCGATCCGGTGGAGTTTCCCATGGGGCCGCCCGAGATGACCGAGGAGCAGCGTCTGCCCGCCCATCTGGACCGACACGGGCTGTCCCCCGCCGATATTGATCTCGTGTTCCTCAGTCATCTGCATTTCGATCACGCCGGTGGCCTGTGCGAACTGTGCGGCTGCGATGTGCATGTGCATGAAGCGGAACTCGCCGCCGCCCGCGCCCAGGCGGACAATGCCTACTTCGCCGATGACTTTGCCGGCGAACATCGTTGGATGCTGCAGCGCGACGAATACGAGCTGCTGCCCGGACTGCGCGCGATCAATACCCCCGGGCACACCGCCGGCCACATGTCGCTGCTTATCGAACTGCCGCACGGCAAGCCGGTGATTCTCGCCGGGGACGCTGCGGACCTGAGCGAGAACCTGGTCGACGAAGTCGCGCCCGGCCTCTGCTGGCAGGACCGCGAAGACCTGGCGTTGGCCAGCATCCGCAAGCTCAAGGCCACCGCTGCCGAAACCGACGCCGCAATCTGGCCGAATCACGACATGGCCTTCTGGCGCACCCTCAAACGCTTTCCGGAGTACCACGCATGAAGAGCGTTCCCGATGCCTATCTTGGCGTGTGGCGCCGGCGCCTGCTGACCACCACGGCCGGCTTGCGTGACGAAACCAGCGAGGTGTACTGGCTGCAAACCGCCAGCCTGCACGCCGACCTGCGCCTGCCGCGGCCGCAAGCGCTGCCGCCAGCCGCCTCGCTGGAAACCTGCAGCCATGCCCAGCAGCTGGCCCTGAGCGAACAGGCTGGCTTCGCCGGCATCACCGAGGTCACCGGCGATATCTGCCAGTGGCATCGGCTGATCGACTTCCAGCCGCCGGGCGGACCTGCGGATATCGGCCTGATGCACTTCGAGACCCCGGAGCGGCTGCTGGAAGACGGGCTGGACGGCAGCTATCACGAAATCTGGCAGCGCCTGCCGGAGTCGCAAGGGCGCAACTGGGGCATCTGGCTGCGCGCGGCGGAGCAGCCAGCCCGGCAGGCCTGTCTGCTGGTAGCGGGCGACTACTTCCTGTTCGCTGCCGAGCGGCCGATTCTGCTGCCGGCCAGCACAGGATATCTGCGTGACCAACTGGCTGCCGTCAGCCCCGCGCTGCGGCCACAGTTGCTGGCCTGCGAGCTGTCCTTCGGCCGCCACCGCAACGGCGCAACACCCTGGCAGATCACCCACTCGACGCTGCCCGGCCGCGTCGGCGACGCCCTACTGTCGAGCTACTGGAACTTCGCCGACCCCACCAGCCTGCCGACTGCTGACCTCGCCGCGCTTGGTCGTTATCCGGCGGCCGGTGGCTGGCAACGCGTTGAACTCGATGTGCCCACCATTTCACAGGAGGTTCCCGCATGACAGCGCAGATCAGCATCCCCTCCGCTGCCACCGCCGCGCAGCCGCGACACACGGCAACACCGGCCGCACCGGCCGAACAGGTGGTGCGCAAGAGCAGTTTCTGGCGCATTCGCGGCGAGATATCCCGGCGCAGCGCCTGGCTGCTGACCGGCGCCGGGCTGAGCCTGCCCTTCATCATCTGGTGGCTGTGGACCGCGCTTGGCCTCGCCGACCCGATGTTCATGCCCAGCCCCGGCGCAGTGCTCGAACGCATCGGTCGCTGGTGGACCAGCGAGGGGCTGCTGGGGGACATCGGCATCAGCGTCTGGCGGGTCATGGCGGGCTTCGGCGCCTCGGCGCTGATCGCCCTGCCGCTGGGGCTGTACATCGGCACCTACCGGCCGGTGCAGGCCTTTCTCGAACCGCTCACCGATTTCATCCGCTACATGCCCGCAGTGGCCTTCATTCCGCTGGTGATGCTTTGGGTCGGCATCGACGAAGGCTCCAAGGTGCTGATCATCTTCATCGGCACCTTTTTCCAGATGGTGCTGATGGTCGCCGAGGATGTGCGCCGCGTGCCCATGGCGCAGATCGAGGCGGCACAGACCATGGGGGCCAACCGCAGCGAGATCGTCAAGCTGGTGATCCTGCCGTCGGCCAAACCGGCGCTGCTCGACACCCTGCGCATCACCTGCGGCTGGGCCTGGACCTACCTGGTGGTGGCCGAACTGGTCGCGGCCAACTCCGGCCTCGGCTACGCCATCCTCAAGGCGCAGCGGTACATGCACACCGACAAGATCTTCGCCGGCATCCTGCTGATCGGTCTGATCGGCCTGCTCACCGACCAGGCCTTCCGCTGGTTGCACCGCCGCGCCTTTCCCTGGATGAGGAAATGACCATGTCCGATGCCAAGATTCATGTCCGTCAGGTCGGCAAGACTTTCGTCAGCGAGCGCCGTGAGGTGCAGGCGCTGCAGTCGATCGACCTGGATATCCAGCCCAACGAGTTCGTCACCTTCGTCGGCGCCTCGGGCTGCGGCAAATCCACCCTGCTGCGAATCATCGCCGGGCTGGAAACGCTGAGCCGCGGCGAGATCCTGCTCGACGGCAAGCCCATCGATGGTCCTGGCGTCGACCGCGCCATGGTCTTCCAGCATTACAGCCTCTACCCCTGGCTGACGGTGATGCAGAACATCAAGTTCTGCCGCCAACTCAAGGTGATCGGCGACACCGTGCGCCACGACGGTGACGTGGAGTCCGCCGCCGGCCGCGCCGACGCCCTGCTCAACCTGATGGGCCTAACGCGCTTCGCCGATGCCTATCCCAGCCAGCTCTCCGGCGGGATGCAGCAGCGCGTCGCCATCGCTCGCGCCCTGCTGCCCAAGCCCGCGACGCTGCTGATGGACGAGCCGTTCGGCGCGCTGGATGCGCAGACCCGTGAGGTCATGCACGACCTTATCCGCCATGTGCACAGGCTGGAAAAAAGCACCATCCTGTTTGTCACCCACGATGTCGAGGAAGCCATCTATCTGGGCAGCCGCATCGTGCTGATGGCGCCGAGGCCCGGGCGTATCGACTCCATCTACGAGGTGCCGCTGCCGGCCCAGCGCCATCAGGACATGAAGCTCGCGCCCGAATTCACCGAGCTCAAGCGCGAAATCCTCGCCCGCATCCGCGAAACCTCTGGCATGCAGACCGACCTCGAGCAGCTGGCCAAGCTCAGCGCCGTGGCCGGCTGAAGGCTAGCGCCCGAGTAGCTCGGCCATCGCTGCGAAGACCTGCTGCATGGCCGCCGCGCTGCGGCCGGGCCCACCGGCGCAATGACCCCAGTCCGATTCCAGCACGCGCAGTTCGGCAGCGGGAATCAGCGAGGCCTCGTGGCGGGCATCCTCGACGGTGAAATACAGATCGCTGCTGCCGGGCATGAGGATGGACCGCGCACGGATGCGCCCCAGCGCTTCGGCCAGCGAGCCATCGCCAAAGCTGCGGGCCGGATCGGCCGACTGCCAGGTATGCAGCACGCAGAGCAGGTCGTTGGCGTCCTGCTCCAGATGATCCTGCTCCCAGTAGTCGAGCAGCGCCTCCAGGCTCTCGAAGCCCAGCTCGCGCCACAGCTCGTGACGATAGAACGCCTGCGAATAGGCCCAGCCGGCATAGGCGCGGCCGAAAGCCCGCAGGCCGCGTTCCGGCGGCACGCTGTAGCGACCACCCAGCCAGGCGGCGTCGGCGCACAGCGCCGCTTTCACCCCTTCGAGAAACACCCGATTGTGCGGCCAGCAGCGTGCCGTGCAGCAGAACGGCAGGATGGCGCGCACCCGCTCGGGATAGGCCATCGCCCAGAACAGCGTCTGCATGCCGCCCATGGACCAGCCCGTCACCAAGGCTAGCTGCCAGTCGTCACCGAACAGCCGGTCGAGCAACGCCTTCTGGGCGTGCAGATTGTCCAGCAGGCTCACCTGCGGAAAGTCCGCACCCTCCTGTCCCGGCGCCGCGTTGCTCGGCGAAGTCGACCAGCCGGCGCCGAAAAGGTTGGTCAGCACCACGCAGTAATCGCCGCCTGCCAGTGGCCCCTCCGCACCAAGCAGGGGCAGGCTGCCCCAATGTGTGCCGCCGTAGTAGCTGGGAATCAGCACCAGGTTGTCTCGCGCCCGGTTCGGCGTGCCTATTACCTGATAGCAAATGCGTGCATTGCGCAATCGCTCGCCGCTTTCCAGGCTCATTTCGCCCAGCGCGTGAAGCTTCTTTTCCCTTTTTATTTCAAGCATCTGCATGACTCCCACATCGGCGAAACGGGCAAGCAGTGGCACCAGACGTAGCCCGTTTCTATACACGCTGGCATGTATATTGGATGAAGGAATCGTGCCAGCGGCCCCGGCCGCCATTCATGACTCCAAGGAGCGCAAGCAGATGACCAGCTTCCCACTCTCCTCCGTCGAGGAGCTGAAACAGCGGCTGCAGGACAAGGGCGTGAAGTACGCCATGGCCAGCTACGTCGACATGCACGGCGTGATCAAAGGCAAGTTCGTTCCGCTCGACCATCTGGGGCAGATGCTTCGCGGTTCCGAGCTGTACACCGGCGCAGCGCTGGACGGCGTGCCGCAGCAGATCAGCGATAACGAAGTGGCGGCGATGCCCGATCCGGCCAGCGCCACCCAGTGCAGCTGGAATCGCAGCCTGGCCTGGTTCGCCAGTGATCTGTACCTGGACGGCAAGCCGTTCGAAGCCTGCTCGCGCGGCATTCTCAAGCGCCAGACCGACGCTGCGGCCGAGATGGGCTACAGCTTCAATCTGGGCATCGAGACCGAGTTCTTCCTCTACAAGGACACCCCGGACGGTGGCTTTGCCCCACTCAGCGATCGTGATACCGCGGCCAAGCCCTGCTATGACCCGCGCCTGCTGATGGACAACCTGCCGGTGATCGATGAGCTGGTGGAAGCCATGAACGAGATGGGCTGGGGCGTGTACTCGTTCGACCATGAAGACGCCAACGGCCAGTTCGAAACCGACTTCAAGTACGCCGACGCACTGACCATGGCCGACCGCTTCGTGTTCTTCCGCATGATGGCCAACGAGATCGCCCGCAAGCACGGCGCCTTCGCCACCTTCATGCCCAAGCCCTCGGCGCAGCGCACCGGCAGCGGCGCGCACTACAACATGTCACTGGCGGACCTGGCCTCGGGCAAGAACCTCTTCGAAGTGGATGGCGAAGACCCTCACGGCTGCGGTGTCACCCCGCTCGCCTATCACTTCATCGCCGGCGTGCTGAAACACGCCAAGGCGATCTGCGCGGTCATCGCGCCAACGGTGAACAGCTACAAGCGGCTGATCCGCAAGGGCGCCATGTCCGGCTCGACCTGGGCGCCGGTGTTCGTCTGCTACGGCAACAACAACCGCACCAACATGCTGCGTATTCCGTCCCAAGGCGCGCGGGTCGAATGCCGCGCCGCGGATATCGGCTGCAACCCCTATCTCGGCGCCGCGATGATCCTCGCCGCCGGCCTGGAAGGCATCCGCGACAAGCTCGAACCGGGCCAGCCGCATCGCGAAAACATGTACGACTACAGCGAAAAGGATGTCGCGGACATGGGCATCGAAACCCTGCCGCGCACGCTGTCCGAAGCCATCGACGCCTTCGAGGCCGACCCGCTGTCGCGCCAGGTGTTCGGCGACGCGATGTATGAAGCCTTCGTCGAGTACAAGCGCGACGAATGGAATGCCTACCACACCCATGTTTCCGACTGGGAAATCCAGCGCTACCTGAAATTCTTCTGACTCGATGAAAAGGAGATTCACCATGCAAGCCAATACGTTCAAGCGGGCACTCTGTGCCGGCGCCGTGATCTTTGCAGCCCTTTCGCCTTTTGCCGCGCAGGCCGAGGAAAAGAAAAGCTTCGATATTGCCTGGACCATCTACGCCGGCTGGATGCCATGGAAGTATGCGGATGAGTCGGGAATCATGAAGAAGTGGGCCGACAAGTACGGGATCGAAGTGAACATCACCCAGGTCAACGACTACGTCGAGTCGATCAACCAGTACAGCGCCGGCCAGTTCGACGGGGTGGTCGCCACCAGCATGGATGCGCTGTCGATTCCGGCAGCCGGAGGCATCGATACCACCGCACTGATCGTCGGTGACTATTCCAACGGCAACGACGGGATGGTGATGAAGGACAGCGCCGACCTGAAGAGCCTCAAGGATCAGCAGATCCATCTGGTCGAGCTGTCGGTTTCGCATTACCTGCTGGCCCAGGCGCTCGATAGCGTCGGCATGAGCGAGCGCGACGTACAGGTGGTCAACACCTCGGACGCCGATCTGGTCGCCGCATTCAGTACGGACGAGGTGCGCAATGTCGTGACATGGAACCCTCTGCTCGACGAAGTCGCCGCCACGCCCGGTGCGCACCGCACCTTCGACTCCAGCCAGATCCCCGGCCACATCAAGGACCTGACCATCGTCAACAGCGAAACCCTGGCCGACAACCCTGATTTCGGCAAAGCCGTGGTTGGCGCCTGGTATGAGGTGATGGCGATCCTGGAAAGCGACACCGACCAAGGCGCCAAGGCGCGTGCCTCGCTAGGCCAGGCCTCCGGAACCGATCAGGCCGGGTACGAAAGCCAGCTCAAGGGCATGAAGATGTTCTGGAAGCCTGCCGACTCGCTCGCGTTCATCAACAGCGACGAGGCGTATCAGGCCATGGACAGCGTGCGCAGGTTCTCCTTCGACCACGGTCTGCTGGGCGACGGTGCGGACTCGGTAGACTTTATCGGCATCGCCATGCCTGGCGGCAAGTTGATGGGCTCGGACGCCAACGTCAAACTGCGCTTCGATACCACCTACATGCAAATGGCCGCGGACGGAAAACTCTGAATCCTCAGCCCCTGACGGGCGCGACGCGCCCGATTCATCAGCCACGGCGCGCTGTCGCACAGCGCGGCCTGGCTGAGCCACCGCGCATCATCTGAGGCCCCACATGCGCCGGACCAAAGAAGACGCCGAACAGACCCGTCTGAAGATCATTGCCGCGGCGCTGGAATTGTTCAGCCGCAACGGTTACTCGAACACCACGCTGGCGATGATCGCCGACAGCGCCGGCTTCAGCCGCGGCCCGATCTACTGGCATTTCAAAAGCAAGGACGAGCTGTACGAAGCGGTCCTGGCCTACTCCCAGGCACCGCTGGAGCAGCTCATCGCCCGCAGCCGAAAGCTGGCCGACGAGCCGCTTGTCGCGCTCGAGCACTTCATCGACGACTGGTTTCGGCTGTTGCTGGAGGACCGCTGGTATCGCCAGTCTTTCGAGATCCTGCTGAACAAGACCGAACTCACGGCACAGATGGCCAGCACATTGAAGCGTGAACGCAAGCTGACCCGCGACATGGTCCAGCTGCTGGAGGCGCTGGTCGAGCGAAGTCAGCAGACGCCTGGCACCGGCAACTGCCAATCCCCACGATCGCTGGCGCTGCTGCTTTATTCAAGCCTGATGGGCATCACCCACACCTGGTTGCTGTCACCCAAGCTGTTTTCGCTCAGGGAGCAGACACCCTTCATGGCGAGCAATCTGTTGGCGCTGGTGACGTCGCACGCTCCATCCTCAGTGACTAGCCAAGCAAGCGAGGGCGCTTGAGCTTGCTCAGTAGCGCCGGCCGCAGCGCGGCGGCGTCCAGATCGATGGTATTGATCAGCCCGGTGATCTCGGCGCGGGAAAGCGATAGCCGGCACGGCAAACCGGTAAGCAAAAGCGACTCGCCTGCTGCTTCATCGACTAGCAGCACGCGGATGGTCGAGGGCGAATCCATCCGCGCGCTGAACAGCAGCGGTTCGAAATATTGTTGAACCAGGGCAAATGCCTCCGGTTGCCTGAATCGCTTCATGATGACAACTCCATTTGTCAGGCGGCGGATTCTAGCAGTGGCTTTCGCATCGCTCTGGCTGGCAAGTGCCAACTGCAGCACAACGTGCGTCGACACTGTCAGAGCAAAACTTGCCCTACGGATGTTGCAGGAAGTCGCGCGGGCAGCCTACGCAATGGAACTGCAGCCTGACATTCGCCGATCCTGGCAACATCCGCGCTCGTTTTCCGTACCACAGAAACGCTGAAGGCCCCGTAATCGGGGCCTTCAGGATTGCAGATGGCGGAAGCGCAGAGATTCGAACTCTGGGAAGGGTCTCCCCTTCGGCGGTTTTCAAGACCGCTGCCTTCAACCACTCGGCCACACTTCCGGATAAAGCGGGCGCAATAGTACCGGATAGAAATACACTGTCAAACACTGATGCTAGGCATCCAACTTGCCTCTGTTATGATCCGGGACAAATCGTCTCAGGCTTGAATTCATCCAAGGAGTGTCGCCATGCACGAACACGAATACGCGCTTAGCCACACGCAGGTCGAACAGCGTGAGGTCAGCAAGGTCCTGCGCAACACCTACGGGCTACTGGCCATGACGCTCGCGTTCAGCGGCCTGGTTGCCTATATGGCCATGCAGGCCAACGCGGCCTACCCGAACATCTTCGTGGTGCTGATCGGCTTCTATGGCCTTTTCTTCCTCACCGCCAAGCTGCGCAACTCGGCATGGGGCCTGGTTTCCACCTTCGCTCTGACCGGCTTCATGGGCTACACGCTCGGGCCGATCCTCAACATGTATCTGGGTCTGGCCAATGGCGGTGAGCTGATCAGCTCGGCGTTGTCGATGACAGCCCTGGTGTTCTTCGGACTGTCAGCCTACGTGCTAATCACCCGCAAGGACATGAGCTTCCTCAGTGGCTTCATCACCGCGGGTTTCTTCGTATTGATCGGCGCCATGCTGGCGGGCTTCTTCTTCCAGATCACCGGGCTGCAACTGGCGATCAGCGCAGGTTTCGTGCTGTTCTCTTCGGCCTGCATCCTGTTCCAGACCAGCGCCATCATCCACGGCGGCGAGCGTAACTACATCATGGCCACCATCGGCCTGTTCGTTTCGCTGTACAACCTGTTCATCAGCCTGCTGCAGCTGCTGGGCATCTTCGGTGGCGACGACTGATCCGGCATCGCATTGAACGAGCCCGCTTCGGCGGGCTTTTTCATGCCCGCAGCTGGCGTATCATGTCAGCTGTTCTGCCATGGTGCTCCGATGAAATTCGTAATCGCCCTGTTCGCTCCGCCCCATTCACCCGCTGCCCGCCGCGCGTTGCGCTTTGCCGAAGCCGTGCTCGCTGGCGGGCATGAGATCGTCCGGCTGTTCTACTATCAGGATGGCGTGCACAGTGCTTCAGCTAACGTCGTGGCGGCACAGGACGAACTGGACGTGGCGGCTGAATGGAGCCGTTTCATCAGCGCCAACCAGCTGGACGGCGTGGTCTGCATCGCCGCCGGCCTGCGTCGCGGCGTACTGGATGCCGGCGAAGCGCAGCGCTACCAGCGTCCGGCAGCGAACCTTGCCGCTGGCTGGGAGCTGTCGGGGCTGGGCCAGTTGCATGAAGCCGCGCAGCAGGCCGATCGGCTCGTCTGCTTCGGAGGCCAATGATGGCGCGTTCCATGCTAATCATTAGCCGTCAGGCGCCCTGGGCCGGCCCCTCTGCGCGTGAGGCACTGGATATCGTTTTGGCCGGTGGCGCTTTCGAGCTGCCGCTAGGGCTGCTGTTTCTCGATGACGGCGTGTTCCAGCTTACGAAGGCGCAGCAGGCCGCATCGCTCGAGCAGAAAGACCTGACCGCGAATCTGCAGGCGCTGCCGCTGTTCGGCATCGACAGCCTGTTCGTCGCTCGCCGCAGCCTGGCCGAGCGCAACCTGGATGAATCCTCTCTGGCGCTGCCGGTCGAAATCCTCGACGACGCTGGCCTGAGCACCCTGATCAACCGCTATGACCATGTGATCACGATCTGATGGCGACTCTGCATCTGCTTTCCCATTCGCCCTTCAGCGACGGCCGCTTCAACAGCTGCCTGCCGCTACTAGGCGACACCGACGCCCTGCTGCTGGCCGGCGACGCAACCTACGCCCTGACAGCCGGAACCAAACCCGCGACCGAATTGGAGCAACTGCCAGAGCAGGTCGCGCTGTTCGCACTTGAAGAAGACGTGCAGGCTCGGGCACTCGGCATGCTGCCGACGCGCGTGCAATTGCTGGACTACGCGGGCTTCGTCGAACTGACCTGCCGTTACGAACGGATCAACAGCTGGCTATGAGCAGCCTGGTCGTGGATGGGCGCGAGATCGCGCTGGACAAGGACGGCTTTCTGGTCGATCTGAGCGACTGGAACGAAGCCGTTGCCGAAGCGCTGGCGCGCCGTGAAGAGTTGGAGCTGGAAGACGAACATCGGGAAGTGCTTCGGCTGCTGCGCGAGTTCTATGCCGAATTCCAGCTGTCGCCGGCCACACGCCCGCTGATCAAGTACACCGCACTCAAGCTGGGGCCTGAAAAGGGCAACAGCATGCACCTCAACCGCCTGTTCAAGGGCACCCCTGCCAAACTGGCCGCCAAGCTGGCCGGGCTGCCAAAACCGAGCAACTGCCTATGAGCCTCGAAACGCCTGCAGAACATCCTTTCGCCGCCTTCGTGCGTATCCTTGGCAAAGGCAAGCGTGGCGCCCGCGACCTGACACGCGAAGAAGCCCGCGAAGCCATGGGCATGCTGCTCGACGGCAAGGTGGAGGACGCTCAGCTGGGCGCCTTCCTCATGTTGTTGCGGCACAAGGAAGAAAGCCCCGACGAGCTGGCGGGCTTTACCCAGGCCGTGCGTGAGCGCGTGCAGGCACCGACTATCCCGGTCGATATCGACTGGCCGACCTATGCCGGCAAGAAGCGCCACCTGCCCTGGTATCTGCTGGCAGCCAAGTGCCTGGCAGCCAATGGCATACGCATCCTCATGCACGGTGGCGGTGCCCATACTGCTGGGCGCATCTATAGCGAACAGCAGCTTGAGCTGCTGGGCATTCGTCGATGCGAGAACTGGCAACAGGTCAGCGTGGCACTGGACCAGAGCAATCTCGCGTTCATCCCGCTGGGAGCCTGGATGCCGGTGCTGCAGCGCATGATCGACATGCGCAACCTGCTCGGCCTGCGCTCGCCAATCCACTCGCTGGCGCGCCTGCTCAACCCGCTGGGCGCACGCTGCGGCCTGCAGAGCATCTTCCACCCCGGCTATCAGGATGCCCATCGCCAGGCCAGCACCCTGCTCGGGGACCACGCCATCGTCATCAAGGGCGAAGGCGGCGAGATCGAGATGAACCCGGACAACATCTCCCATCTCTACGGCACCACTGGCGGCACGCCGTGGGACGAGGAATGGCCGGCACTGTCCGAGCGGCGCCACGTGAAGCCCGCACAGCTCGACCCGCAGCAGCTGCTTGCCGTCTGGGCTGGCGAGCAGGAAGACGCCTACGGTGAACTCGCTGTGATCGCCACCATGGCCCTTGCCCTGCGAGGCCTTGGCGCGACGCGGGAGGCAGCTTTCGAGCAAGCGCAAAGCTACTGGCGCGCCCGCCATTCATCGATTTAAGCGATAGGATTAACCCGCCATTCGGTCACATCGATCGAACGATGCTTCCTAGACTGGCCTCCTATGCCGTAACAGGAGGGCACCATGGGATTACTGATCGATGGCCAGTGGCACGACCGCTGGTATGCAAGCCGCGATGGCAAATTCGAACGCGAACAGGCCAAGCGCCGGCACTGGGTCACGCCCGACGGCGCGCCCGGGCCTGACGGCCAGGGTGGCTTCCAGGCTGAGGCCGGTCGCTATCATCTCTATGTTTCCCTTGCCTGTCCGTGGGCGCATCGCACGCTGATCTACCGCAAGCTCAAGGGGCTCGAGCCGCTGATCGACGTGTCCGTAGTCAGCTGGCTGATGGCCGAGCACGGCTGGACCTTCGACAAGTCCACCGGCTCCAGCGGCGATGCGCTGGACGAATTCGACTACCTCCATCAGCGCTACACCCGTGACGATCCGAAGTACTCGGGCCGGGTCACCGTCCCCGTTCTCTGGGATCGCGAGCGCCAATGCATCGTCAACAACGAATCGGCCGAGATCATCCGCATCTTCAACAGCGCTTTCGACGAACTGACCGGCTCAACGCTGGATTTCTACCCAGAGGCACTGCATGGCGAAATCGATGCGCTAAACGCGCGGATCTATCCGGCGATCAACAACGGGGTCTACCGAGCAGGTTTCGCCACGACCCAGGAGGCCTACGAAGAGGCCTTCGACGAGTTGTTCCGTGAGCTCGACTGGCTGGAGCGACGCCTGGGCAAGCAGCGCTACCTGACAGGGGAGTACCTGACAGAGGCCGATTGGCGCCTGTTCACCACAGCCATTCGCTTCGACGCGGTTTACCACGGCCACTTCAAGTGCAACCTGCGCCGCATCGAGGACTATCCGAACCTGTCGAACTGGCTGCGCGAGCTGTACCAGTGGCCGGGAATTGCCGAAACGGTGGATTTCACACACATCAAGAACCACTACTACGCCAGCCATCGACAGATCAACGGAAATGGCATCGTGCCGAAAGGTCCGCTTCTTGGACTGGATCGACCACATGATCGCGAGCGCCTGCGAGGCAACGGCATCTGGGTGAGATCGGAGCACAGCTAGCCTGAAACCCATACCATCGCCCAGATGTCGTGCTTCTACAAAACTCCAGGCCCTGTGGGAAGCGCGCCCGCGGCGATGCGGTCACATCCGACGGCTGCCGGGGCCAGCGGATCAGTCATCCAGCTGTACCATGCTCGAGCATATGGCACATGGCAGTCTTCAGCTTCATCGGCCGCACCGGCTTGTGCATCAGCATATGGCCCAGCTCGCGGACCTGCTGCTTGAGTTCGTTGCTGTAGTTGGCGGTGATCATCAGCGCCGGTAGCGGGCTGGCGCGGCGCGCATTGACGGTGGCGACGACATCGATGCCGGTGTGGCCATTGTCCAGGTGGTAGTCGGCGATCATCAAGTCGGCCTCGGCATGGAAGTTGTCCACCTGCCTCGCCAAGTCCTCCTCGGACAGCGCCGTGATCACCTTGCAGCCCCAGCCTTCCAGCAGCGTGCGCATGCCCGCACAAATCGCCGTGTCGTTATCCAGCACCCAGACCCGGGCGCCCTGCAGCCGCTGTAGCACCAGCTCCGTGGTGCTCGGCTCAGGCCGCGCCTTGGGTGCGCGCTTGGCCAATGGTACGTCGATGGCGAAACACGAGCCGCGTCCCGGGTGCGAACTGACCCGGATACGATGGCCCAGCATGCGCGCGATCTTCTCGACGATGGCCAGGCCAAGGCCGAGACCACGATCCTGGTTGGGACGCACGCCCTCCCCGCGTTTGAATTCCTGGAAGATTTCCTCGAGCTTGTCCGAGGCGATGCCCACGCCGGTATCCCAGACTTCGATGGACAGACTCTGCCGATGCCGACGACAACCCAGCAGTACGCGTCCTTTGGGTGTGTAGCGAATCGCGTTGGTCAGCAGATTGCGCAGGATGCGCGCGAGCAGCTGGATATCGCTACGCACCAGCGCCGAACAGGGAATGAAGTCCAGCTGCAACTGTTCGGCCCCGGCGATCTGGCGGAACTCCATGGCCAGGTTTTCCAACAGCTCACTGACGGCGAACGGGGCGATATCCGGTTTGATCACGCCGGCATCCAGCTTGGATATATCGACCAGCGTACCAAGCAGGTTCTCCACGTCTTCCAGCGAGTTGCTGATGTTGCGGATCAGCCCGCCGTTGGGCGCGCCCGGTTGCTCAAGCAAAGCGCTGGTGAACAGCCGCGCGGCGTTGAGCGGCTGCAGCAGGTCATGGCTGACCGCGGCAAGGAATTTGGTCTTGGACAGGTTGGCCACTTCCGCCTCGCGCTTGGCTTCGCGCAGCCGCGCCTCGACATGGCTGCGCTCGTCGATCTCGCGCAGCAGCTGGTCGTTGAGGCTGGTCAGCTCGGCAGTGCGCTCACGCACCCGCTGTTCGAGATTCTGATAGGCCTGGTGCAACGCCTCGGCGGTGCGCCGGCGATCGGTGATGTCCTGAATCAGCACAAAAATGCCGGCCACTTCGCCATTGGCCTGCCGGTTCGGCACATAGGAGCGCAGCATATAGCGCTGCTGGCCGGCATGGTTGCGCTCGGCCATCTCGAAGCTGACGCTCTCGCCCGACAGTGCGCGATCGATGTAGGGCTCCAGTTGCCGCCAGTGTTCGCCGCTGTGGACCTCGCGCAGCGACTGGCCGAGCATGCCGTCGCTGGGCCAGCGATACCATTCCTCGTAGACCTTGTTGGTGAACTCGTAGGTGAGATCGGCCGAGACGTAGGCGATCAGTGCCGGCACATGGTCGGTGATCAGGCGAATCCAGCGCTCGCTCTCGCGCAGCGCCTCGGCATGGCGGTAGCGCTCGGTGATGTCAGTGAAGGTATTGACGAAGCCGCCGGTGGGGAGCGCATGGGTGCGAATTTCCAGCACGCGGCCATCGAACAGGCGCTGCTCCAGCTCGCGGATCGGCCGGCCGCGGGCGTCACGACTGTTGGGTGTGAGCAGGGTCAGCTCGCTGTCGGCCATGACCTCCTCGAACGGTCGATGCGCCTCGATCGGCGCCAGCCCGCAGAGTTCAAGAAAGCGCCGGTTCCACAGCTCCAGCGCACCCTCGGCGCTGACCATCGCCACGCCCTGGGACAGGTTGTCCACCGCGCGCTGCAACAGCCTCGACTTCTGCGCCAGCGCCTGCTCGCGACGCATGGTCTCGCTGACTTTCACCTCGGTGATGTCGGTGTAGAGAATCACCAGTCCGCCTTCACGGGTCGGTCGCTCGCTGACCTGCACCCAACGGCCGTTGTTCAGTCGATACACCGTGGGCTCATCGCCCTTGCCGCGGTGTTCCTCGACGATCAGCCCGGTGCTTTCCGCCAGCCGGCGGACCTCGGCCAGCCGCGTGCCGGCGTTGATGCGCGCGCGCGTGCGCGTCCATAGCGACTTGAAGCGACGGTTGAACAGGACGATGCGCTGATCCCGGTCGAACAGCACGAATGCGTCGGAAATGCTCTCGATGGCGTCGACCAGGTGCTGGTGCGCGGTTTCCGCGCGCAGCCGCGCATCGCTGAGCAGCTGGTTGCTGCCCTTGAGCTCGGCCATCGCCTGGTTCAACGCGTCGGTGCGCTCGCGCACCTGCTCGGCCAGTTCCACCGAATGCTGGAACGCCGCATAGGATGCATCCCGTCCGGCGCCACTGGACTCGACGCGCTCGATCAGTGCGGCGTTGATGCGTTTGAGCTTGAGGTTTTCGCGCTCGAGTTCGGCCTGGCGCGCCAGCAGCTCAGCGACCTGCCCGGCCTCCGGGTCGGCCAATGGCGACACCGGTGAAGGTCTGGTTGATGTGCATGCCATTGAACTGCTCTCCGTAGGTGTTGAAGCCGATCACCTGCTGGCGTCGGAGAAAAGCCGAGGTCTGTTCGCTGGTGTCGTTGCCCTCGATTTCCAGCCGGCGCAGAAAGCAGTCGCAACCAATGGTCAACAGCGGCGGCCCGAGGCGCTGTTCCAGCCGCTCGAACAGGGCTTCCAGATTCGGCATCAGCGGACCGGGTTCCATGGCGGTGAGCACGATGCCGTTCTCCACCGCGCAATAGAAGGTCAGGCTCATGTCCTCGTTGACCTTCTGGATCGAGCGCACGTAGTAGTGCTCGTTGATCCGCACCGCCAGGGGATGGGCGGCGAACAGACGGTGATCGAGATCGCTGACAGGCACACCGATCAGCCGGGCGTATTCCTCGGCGGCCGGCTCGGCGTTCAGCTCGTAGACCCGCCTGCTGTTGCTGTCGGCGCGGGTCACGACCAGTTTGTCTTCGAGTGGCAGGATGTGATGGGTGGTGAACACCTCGAAATCCAGCCAAGTGTTGATCAGCACCACAATCGCCGCACCGCTGTAGAACCGGCCGTCGTAATAGACGTAGGTATCGCTGAGGTGATTGTCATCGCCAGCCGACCCGCCGAAATGCGGAATGCTGCCGAACGCGGCGCTAAGCGCAGACAACACGATCTCCTCACGGCTGGACAGCCCGTCGAGCAGCGTCAGCGCAAAGCTGTGGTCCTTGATCGGCGCCAGCGAGTTGCTGCGGCAGTCGCTACCCAGGCGTTCGACCAGCTGCTGTGCCTCGATCAGGCTGAAGCGATCCATCTCGTCGATCAGCTCGCAGGCGATGGAAAAGCTTCGATGGTCGAAGCCGACTGCCGTCACGCAGCTGCGCCCATAGCCCTGGGAGGTGATCTCGCCCGCCGAGGTGCAACCGACCAGACGCACGCCACCGAAGTATTGGCGCAGCGCATCGCCCAGCGCCGGCAGGTCGTATTCAGCCGAACAGAAGAACAGCACGAAGCCCAGATGCGGGTGCATCAGTTGGCGCGCCAGGTCCTGCGCCACCGTTTCGGGTAGCCGGGCCTCGGACATCGCCGTGCGGATCACTTCGCCTTGTTCATCGGTCACGCACGATACCCCGCACCACTTGAATCGGATGACCCCATTCTTGGGCAGGGCATATGGGACGAAAATGCTACTTGAGTACCGGTAAAGGCCTGCCTAGGTAGTATCGCGACGAAACAACGCAGCGCTGCGTTGCTAGTTCAGTGGCCGCAGTGTGGGTTCCCGTCCACCAGCCATCCTCTGCACCGCGAACCAAACGGTGTCCATCCCGATCAGGCCTGGCCTCGACGCACGCTGGCCATGTCAAGTGATGCACAGATGCATAAAGGCCGGCCCCTTACGGTGCCGGCCTTTCTCGTGGTTGCGCAGAGATCATCACTGCGCACAGGGCGTGGGATACGCTCAACGTACGTCCCACTGCCGATGCAACGGATGGAGCGACCTACGGTTCGACGTCCATCCGCGCCCTGCTGATCGCCTCGCTTAGAAGCTCAGCGCCGCGCCCACTGCGAAGGTGCGGGTTTCTTCGTCCAGTGCCGGGCTGTCCTTGCCTTCGATCTCGAACTGGTTCAGTTCGGCGACCAGGGTCAGGTTGTCGTTGATGCTGTGGAACAGGGCGATACCGCGGGTCTCGTAATCGGCCTCACCGCCCAGACCGTTGCCATCATCCTTGGTCTGACCGTAGGACAGCGCAACGCGGTTCTTGCCGAAGCGGTAGGAGCCCTGCAGCAGGTAGCCGTCGCTGTCCACTTCACGCAGCAGTGCTTCGCCGGCATTGTTGGTGAAGAACGGGTTGATACCTTCGGCCTGGAAGCCCGATGCGGTCAGCGACAGGCTGCCCATCTTGGCCTGCACGCCGTAACCCAGGCCCTTGGAATCGACCTTCTCGATGCTGCTGTCGGTGTTGTCCGAGCTTTGCTGCATACCGTTGATCCAGGTGTAGAACTGGGTGCCGCCCATCTCGAACTCGTAGGTGATCTCGGTTTCGAAGCGCGGCGCTTCCTGGTAGGCCTTGTCCAGGGTGGACGAGGTATCGTCGGTGGTGTCTACCGGGTCCATGATGCCGGCAGCGATGCGCAGGCCGCTCATCTTCGGCGAACGGTAGGTGATCTGCGAGGTTGGGAACGGATACGGGTAGCCGGTACCGATGTTGCCGAAGGAGACGCCGCCGCCATCGACCAGACCCAGGGTGTCGCTGACCTGGCCGTAACCGCTGAGCATCTCGTCGAGCAGGATGTTGGAGCGGCCAAACAAGCCGAAGTCCTTACCGAACAGCACTTCGCCCCACTGCTCATTCGCTGCGGTGGCGTAGAACTGACGAACGTCGATACCGGTTTCGGTGCCGTTGCTTTCGCTGTCGTTGATGGTCACCCAGAACGAGGAACGACCGCCCAGTTTGAGATCGCCGACCTGCTTGCCGAAGTTGAAGCCGATCCAGTTGGGCAGGAAGCCCATCTTCACCCGCGACTGCTTGCGATCGAACTGCTCGCCGGCACGCTCTACGTCGCTGTGAACGTAGAAGGTGTTGAAGTAACCATCGGTGGAAAAGGTGGTGTCGTCCTGATCGTAAAGCACGATTTCGGCGACGGCCGACTGGCTTACGGTCATGGCGACGGCACTGGCCAGAACCAGTGGCAACAGGGTTGATACGGCTTTCTTGTTGTTGTGCATGGCGCTCTCCGCGGTTTTGACGACAAGCAGTCGTGACGGGAGCGATTATCGAAAGGCCGTTCGAGCGCACATACGCTGCGATGGCGGCGAAAGGCTAGTACTTTCGCCCGGGGTGCCGTCTTGCATGTAAAGCATCTCATCCGACCGCCAGACGCACGAGGCTTAGGTCGTACACCCAAAGCAGCGCGCCACCATACCCAGGCACAAGCCACGGCAGCCCGCCGTAAACGGCTGGCCATCGAGCTGCATTGTCGGGGTTGAATGGGCGGGTGATGTGGGACGCTGAGATAACCGTCAGCAACGATGCCAACGCGTGTCGGGCGCTTCGGCATTGGCGACCACATGCCAGCCGCCTTCGGCATCACGCAGCGCCTGTAGCTGAGCACGGATAGCTCGGGCATCGAGGTTGGCCGACGCCGCAGCAACCGCCTCCGGGTGGTCGCCATCGAAGCCGGCCAGGTGCGCCTGCCATAACGACTCGGCGCGGCGGCGCAGGTCGCCGTCGTGGTTGCCGGTCGAGGGATCCGCTGCAGCGACTTCAACCAGAGTGCCGGCAAAGCCGTCGAGGAAGGTTTCGATATGGGCGAGGATCTCACTGGCAGATGCGCTGGGAGACTGCACCGCGAAAACGATGCCCGGGCACTCGCCGAACTGACGATAGCCACAGAACACCGCATAGCCGAGCTGCAGTTCGCTGCGCAGTCGACGGAAGAACGCGCCTTCCATCAATCGCGCCAGGCGGCGCCAGCTCGCCTCGATGAAGACTGTCCGAAGCGGTAGCGGACAGAACAGCACCAACGCGGTTTCCACGCCAGGCTGACCAAAGCGCGACCAGCAATAACGCGGTGTGCTTTCGTGGTACTGACCGGCACCGGGCCCGGCCAGCCCAGGCAGCTCAGCCAGTACCGTCTGCAACGGGCCACTCAGATGCCGAGGCAGTCCCACTGCCAATGCATCCCAATGGGACTGATGCCAGGCTTGATCGAGCGCGTGCTGGTCCAGCGATGCATCACCGTCTCGTGCGGCTCCCGCTAGCAGGAGCGGCAGGCGGCGCAGCAGTTGCCGTATCAGTATCTCGTCGGCACCTGACGTCACGGACTCGTAGCACAGGCGGTGTCCTTCATTGAAAGCAGCCGGCGACGGCACTTTGAGGATGTCGGTCAGGTCACGAAGAATTACTGGCAACGCTTCGGCATAACCGCACAGCCTCAGGCACCAGCTATGCCCATGGTCATCGAAATGCAGCTCGACACCGGCTTGCACCGCAGCGATGGCATGCCTGCGTAGCGCCGCGTGCAGCGTATGCCAGAGCCCTGCCGGTGGCTGGCCCGCGGCAAACCGCCAACGCAGGTAGAGCGCGCCCTGCCCTGCAGCATCGGTGTGTTCGACCCAGCGCAGGGATGGCATCTGCAACGGCACCACGCCCGGTTGCATGCGCTCACTGAGCCAAGGATTGCGTTCCGGCAGGTGCCATTGCCATCCAGTCCTGTCTGACGGCGGCAACTGCTCGGCGACCAGGTCCAGCTCGAACCCAGCCTTTACCGGCTCGATGCGCTTAGTCCGAGCGCAACCTTCGCCGTCCACCGTCAATACGATCGGCCTGCTCGCATGAAGCTGCGCACCCAGCATCTCAAGCGCCTGCTGCACACGATTCGTATCGATCGACGGCGTCCAGGCAGCCGGGTCAATCCAGTAGCGCAATAGGGCCAGCGGCTCCTTGCCCATGAGCCCGCGCTGACGGACCTGCGCGTACTCGCCCCAGAGCTCTGACCAGGCTGCCTGCGTGCTCATGAAATGCAGCCAGTCACGCACTGCGGCAACAATCTGCGCGCGTTCCGCCATGCCGCGTTCGGTCAACTGCACCTCGAAGACGGCCACACCCTGCCCGTCATGCCAGTACGGCACCCGCAACGAGACGGCATCGCACCAGTGGGCGTCGCTGAGGGTTTGGAAAAGACTCCGGTCGGCTTGCGAGCTCAACCATGAGCCGAGCACATCCAGCGCCACGCAGGCTTCATCCGGCAGCCCGTCGAGGGCGAAAGCGATATCCAGATACGGTCGCGCGCCATCGACGCTCAGACGCAAGGTGCCGCCATCATCGGCGCGCAGTGGCTGTATCGGCCTCGCGACGTTCGGTGCGACCGGTAGCTGGCATTCATCGCTCTGCAGCAGTTCCAGCACCTGCTCAAGGCTGCAGGGTGCGGCGACCAGCAGTTCCATCTGCCCAGTTTGATAGAAGCGCTGGTGATATCCCGTCAGCGCTTTCTGGAACGCTGGCGCCTCTACCGGCAGCGTTTCGCGATTGCCCGCGTGAAACCCTGAAAAGGGATGCGCGCAGCTCAGTGTCGTACCGATCGCGGCGTCGCACAGAGTCTCCCGGTCCCGCCCCCGAGCCAGGAATTCGGCCTGCAACACCTCGCGTTCGCGCAACTGCGCCGCAGGATCGAGCAGCGGCCGGGCGAGCATGTCGAGCAGGCGTTCGAGGGCTTCGCCGAAGGCAGCGGCAGGCACCTGGAAGAAGAAGTCGGTATGACGCTCACGGGTCGATGCGTTCAATTGCCCAGCGCAACCCTGCACGAACGGCATCAGGCTCTGGGTTGGCGCATAGGCCTGGCTGCCCAGGAACAGCAGGTGCTCGAGAAAATGCGCAAGCCCTGGGTATTCGCCCGGCGCATCGTGTGCGCCGGCGTTCACGCGAACGAGGGCTGCTGCCTGGCTGCCCGCTGGGAGCTGGATAAAGCCCAGCCGCAGGCCATTGGGCAGGACGTGCCACTGCGGCAACACGGCAGGCGGAACGCTGTCTGGCGTCATGGATCGATCTCCTGTTGCCGGACAGCTGTGCGCATGACTCAGGTATCCAGCTGGCCGGCCAGGAACTGGCGCAGACGGCGCTGCATCAACTTGCCGGAACTGCCGAGGCAGGCGATCGGCGTACCCGCCAGCGCTTCACGACCCAGTTCGGCCGCCTCCCCGGCCAAAGCCAAGGAGCAATCAAGCGCGAGGGACAGCTTGTTGAGCTGGCGCAACTGCGCCTCGCCATGGGGAACGTTGGAGAACAGCACCAGCCCCTGCGGTTTCATCTTGTCGCAGACCAGCGCGAGTTCTTCCAGCGGCTGCCCGATCGGCAACACGCTGACGGCCAGGCTGTCGCCACTGAGCATCAGACCTGCCACGAGCAATTCAAGCTCGCGACACTGCCCCGGCATCGCGGCGAGCAGTACGCGCTCGCCAGCCGGCATACGGGCCAGCTGCAGCCGCTGCAGCGCCCGGGCACGAAGGAAAGCATCGAGAAACAGCCACTCGCTGGTACCGCCAAATTCCTCCTGACGCAGCAGCAGCTCCTGCCACACCGGCAACAGGACATCCTGAAACACCACAGCCAGCGGATAGGTGGAGAAGATCTGGCCGTATAGCTGCTCCAGCCGCACCTCGTCGAAACCATTCACCGCATCACGCAGTTGCCCCTGCCATTCGTTCCACTCGCTACTGGGGGTTGCGGTCGGTTCCTCTAACTCGCGGGTCGCTGCGCTGCGCGCCAGTATGCTGCCGACCTTGCTTACCGCCACGCCACGCTCGGTCCAGGAAAGAATGCTGCGAACCGCCTCCACGTCGGCCATCGAGTACAGGCGATGGCCGCTCTCGGTCCGCGTCGGCCGGATCAGCCCGTAGCGGCGCTCCCACGCTCGCAAGGTGACCGGGTTGACCCCGGTCAGGCGGGAAACTTCACGGATAGGGAATAGATCCTGCTGCTCGAAGGCGCTCGAGGCCAGGTTCGAAGCGCCGGAAGAATCGGTCATGGGGCGGCTCGCTGGAAAAGAATGCCGAGATTGTAACCCAGCGTTTCGCAGCATACCCTCTACAAACGTTGTACAAATGCAAGGTGCGATGAAATGACGCCTGATTTGCCCCTGACGCTCTATGTCGATCGAGCCTGTCCGCTGTGTGCCCGAGAAGTTCGTTGGCTGGAACGCAGCGCCGATCCGGCAAGGCTGCGGCTGGTGGATATCAGCGCTGCCGATTTCGATCCTAAAGGGCTCGACCGGGATCTGGCGCAGCTCCGACGGCGTCTGCACGCCCGCAGCGCCAGCGGTGCCTGGCTGACCGGCGTGGACGCCACCTACTGGAGCTGGCGACTGGCGGGCCACGGTCGCTGGGCCGCACCGCTCGGCTGGCGTCCATTGCGGCCACTGCTGTTGCTCGGTTACCAGCTGTTCGCCGTGCTGCGCCCGCATCTTGACTGGCTGCCGCATCCTGACGGTGCGAGTCGTTGCACAACCGGGTGCAATGTGCCGCAAAAGCCGTCGAAGACCAGCGCCGCAACCGACGATCGCCTTTAGTTGTCGGCAAGCAGAGGCATGCGCAGGCCAAACCCGGATTCCGCAGCAGCCGGGCGGCCGATCATTTCGTCATGGCTGACCGGCTGCCGCCAGTAGACCTCACGCACACCGCACGCCCGAAGCTCCCGCTTCAGGCTGCCCTGGTCGCTCCAGACGTTGCGCCGGCCATCGGCGAACTGCCGGCGACGACCGCTGCGCTCGACCACCCAGGCGCTGTACCCGCAGCAGCGCAGACCATGCAGCTCGACCCGCTCTACTCGGCCGCGAAATAGCGCAATACGCAGCCCAAGCCTCGACACGCCCTGTTTCATACTCGGATACCTGTACAGATTCAGTTGGCCGCATAGCCCCGCAATTGCCCACCTGCCTGCCAAATGGCGGGCTCGGGCCAAGGAGTTCTTGTGCAGCAGAATATTCCTGTACATTTACCTGTACAAGAAGCAATATTCGTATAGCTTTATCGCATCCCTCATCGATGCAACAGCATTCCCCCTCCACGCAACAGCGCCCGGCGCAAAAAAGGAACCGTCATGAACGATCTGCCTGGTCATTACCGCGAAATACTCTCCGGGGTGGGTGAAAACCCGGAGCGTGAAGGTCTGCGCGACACGCCGCAACGCGCGGCGAAGGCGATGCAATACCTGTGCGGCGGTTACAACCGCAGCCTGGAAGAGATCGTCAACGGCGCGCTGTTCGCCTCGGACAACGACGAGATGGTCATCGTCAAGGACATCGAGCTGTACTCCCTGTGCGAGCACCACATGCTGCCCTTCATCGGCAAGGCCCATGTGGCGTACATCCCCACCGGGCGCGTGCTGGGCCTGTCGAAGATTGCGCGAATCGTCGACATGTTCGCCCGCCGCCTGCAGATCCAGGAAAACCTGACCCGCCAGATCGCCGAAGCCATTCAGGAAGTCACCGGCGCCGCTGGTGTTGCGGTGGTCATCGAGGCCAAGCACATGTGCATGATGATGCGCGGCGTGGAGAAGCAGAACTCGGTGATGAACACCTCGGTGATGCTCGGGGCCTTCCGCAGCTCCTGCAACACACGGATGGAATTTCTACAGCTGATCGGGAGGGGCCAGTAATGCCGCGCCTGGAACCTGGCATGGCGCGCATCCGGGTGAAGGATCTGCGCCTGCGCACCTACATCGGCATCAACGAGGACGAGATCCTCAACCGCCAGGACGTGCTGATCAACCTGAGCATCCTCTACCCGGCGGTCGAGGCGGTGCGCGACAACGACATCGAGCAGGCACTCAACTACCGAACCATCACCAAGGCGATCATTCGCCATGTGGAGCTGAACCGCTTCGCCCTGCTCGAGCGCATGACCCAGGAAATCCTCGACCTGGTGATGGCACATCCTGCGGTGAGTTACGCCGAGGTGGAAGTCGACAAGCCCCACGCGCTGCGCTTTGCCGACTCGGTCTCGATCACCCTCGCCGGCAGTCGCTGAGCACGATGTCGTGAATATCCGCCGCGTCGTGCTCACCAGCCTGCTTTCGCTGATCCCGCTGATCGCAGCAGCGAGCTGGCGCGAAGCCGTGCCACAGGCGCGACTGATTGGCGAAGGCCAGTTGCGCTTCTTCGGATTGCGCATCTATGACGCGCGCCTGTGGAGCGAAACCGCGCCGCTGCAAGCCCGTACGGCGTTCGCGCTGGAACTGACCTATCACCGCTCCATCAGCCGCGACGACCTGGTGCGCACCAGCCTGGAAGAGATTCAGCGACTCTCCGGCGAGCCGCTCGATGCCGAACAGCTGCGCCGCTGGCGCGCAGACATGCAGCAGGCCTTCGTCGATGTAGAGGCGGGAGACCGAATCACTGGCGTCTTCTTGCCCGGGCGCGGTTGCCGCTTCTACGTGAATGACCGCCTGCAGCATGAGGTCGCCGACGCTGCGTTCGCCGACGCCTTCTTCGCCATCTGGCTCGACCCGCGCAGCCGCGACCAGAAGCTGCGGCGAAACCTGCTGGGCCAGCGATGAAAAGCCCGGCGCTGGCAGCCTATGGAATGCTCGGCCTGCCGCTGGCGATGGCGATGCTGCCGATCTATGTGCTGGTGCCAAATTTCTATGCGGTCGATCTTGGCCTCGGCCTGACGCTGACCGGCGCCGTGCTGTTTCTCGCCCGCCTGCTGGACACCGTGCAAGACCCCTGGCTTGGCCGCCTTATCGATCGCCGCTCACCACGTGGCTGGACCATTCTGCTCGGCGGCGTGGCTGTGTTGCTTAGCCTGGCGATGGCGGCACTGCTGCTCCCACCCGGCAACTTAGGCAGTTTCGGCTTAGCCGCGTGGCTCGGCGCGTTGCTGGCGCTCACCTATACCTTGCACAGCCTGATCAACATTACCTATCTGGCCTGGGGCGCGCGCCTCTCCGACCAGCCGGATACCCGCACCCGAGTCGCCGCCTGGCGCGCAGGTGCCGGACTGTTCGGCGTGGTGCTCGCCAGCGTGCTGCCTACCGTGCTGGCGACCCGATACGGCATGGCGACGGCGCTGGCGACCTTTGCTGCCACCTTCGCCGTGCTGCTGTTAGCCGGCACGGCGACCTTGTTGTTCGGCGCCCCACGCCCCCACCGCACCGTGCGTACCGAAACCAGCAGCCGGCGACTGCCCCTGCGCAACCCTGCGTTCCGGCGCCTGGCGGGCGTCTACTTCATCAATGCCGTGGCGGTGGCGATTCCGGCCACCCTGGCGCTGTTCTTCATCGCCGACCGCCTGCAACTGGCGCGACTGACCGGGCTGTTCCTGGCGCTGTACTTCATCAGCGGCGCATTGGGCCTGCCGCTCTGGACCCGTCTGGCCGATCGCATCGGCAAACGACGCAGCTGGCGGATCGGCATGCTCACCGCCTGCGCCGCCTTTATCTGGGCGGTGCTGCTGGAGCCGGGCTCGGCCTGGGCCTATGCCGGCGTCTGCATGATGTCCGGCCTTGCCCTCGGAGCCGATCTGGCTCTGCCACCCGCGCTGCTGGCCGACATCATCCCAGTCGAGGACCGTGATTCCACCGCCGCCTACTTCGGCTTGTGGAGCTTTCTCGCCAAGCTGGCGCTGGCACTCGCCGGTCTGGCTTTGCCATTGCTGGCGTTGAGCGACTACCAACCGGGCACCGCCGCCGGCTGGAACCTTGCGCTGGTCTACGCCGGCCTGCCCTGCCTGCTGAAACTCTTGGCGGCGCGGCTGCTCACTTCCCTGCCCTGCGGAGAAACGAAACCATGAAAAAGGTACTGATTCTGGCTTGCTGCCTGCTGCTGCTCAGCTGCACCGCCGTCGATGTCGAGCATTACCGAGACGAGGAGCCGACGCTTGATCTGCGCAAGTATTTCGTCGGCACGGTGGATGCCTGGGGCATGTTCCAGAAGCGCTCCGGCGAGGTCGTCAAGCGCTTTCATGTCAAGATCGAAGGCAGCCTCGATGGCGACAAGCTGATCCTCGACGAACACTTTCGCTACAGCGACGGCACTACCCAGCAACGCGTCTGGACGCTGACCGAGGAACACCCGGGGCACTGGCGCGGCACGGCTGCAGACGTGGTCGGCGAGGCCGTTGGCGAAGTGGCCGGCAATGCCCTGCGCTGGCGCTACGTGCTCAGCCTGCCGGTGGATGACAAGGTTTACGACGTGCACCTGGACGACTGGATGTACCTGATCGACGAGAACACCCTGGCCAACCGTTCGTTCATGAGCAAGTTTGGCGTGGAGGTGGGACAGGTCACCCTGTTCTTCCGCAAACGCAACGAATGAGCGGGTGGCCTGTGGGGTGAGTTGGTTGAGGCACGTTCGGATGACCATGGTTCCGAGACAAGGCGCTGCGACGAGTCATAGCGGGCTATAGAGGAGCAGCAACGCAGTATCGGGGCCATCGGCGCGAAATTGACAAACTGAACTTGCCAAACAGGCCACTGATGGCACCTGCAAGGCACCGAACGGTCCAAGTTGTTCTAGAATGCGCGGCATGCCCTTTCAGGATGTCGTGACATGATCAATGCCAAGCTGTTGCAACTGGTTATCGAAGCCTCCAACGACGGAATCGTGGTCGCCGAACAGGAAGGCGATGACAACATCCTGATCTACGCCAACCCAGCGTTCGAGCGGCTGACCGGCTATGCGGTCGACGACATCCTCTACCGCGACTGCCGCTTCCTGCAAGGCGAGGACCGCGACCAGCCGGCCCTGCAGGCCATTCGCGAGGCGGTTAAGAACAACCAGCCGTGCCGCCAGATCATCCGCAACTACCGCAAGGACGGCACACCGTTCTGGAACGAGCTTTCCATCACGCCGGTGTTCAACGAGGCCGATCAGCTGACCTACTTCATCGGCATCCAGAAGAACGTCACCGCCGAGGTCGATGCCCTGCAACGTGTCGAAGCGCTGGAAGCCGAGATTCGCGAACTGAAGGCGAAGCTCGCGCAGAACTGAGCACGCCGCCCGGCCCGCGTCCGGCGGGCCATTGGCTCAACGATGGGGTAGCGCTGCGCCCTCAAGTACCCGGACAACCCTACCTAAGTGCCGTTACTCGGTAGCGGTGGATATGGGATACTGGCAAATCGCCATTTCACCATCCTGCAGTGGGCGGTTGCGCCCTAGGATTCTGTCTTGACTCTCAATGCCGTCGTACAGAACGCGGTCATGCTGCTCGCGTTGTGCTGGCTGCTGGCCTTTACCACCCGCAGCTGGAACCGGAGCGGTCAGCTCTCTGCTCAATTGCTCGCCGGACTCTGGTTCGGCAGCGCCTGCATCATCGGCATGCTGATCACGAGCGTCGGCCACACCGGGATCATCCTCGATGCGCGCACCGTGGTGCTAAGCATGGCCGGGTTGTTCGGCGGGCCGCTGGTGGCCACGATCGCCGGCACCCTGGCCGGCGCCTACCGCCTCTGGCTGGGCGGGCCCGGTGTGGTACCGGGGCTGGCGAACGTGGTGTTGCCGATCGCGCTCGGACTCGCCTACTGCTGTGCATATCGCAAGCGCCTGGTCGGCATCGGCTTCTGGCAACTGCTCGCCTTCGGCCTGCTGCTGCACCTCTGCGCCGTGGGACTGATCGCACTGCTGCTGCCCAGCGGCCTTGCCGCCGCCGCGGTACGGGAAGTCGCCTTGCCAGCGCTTTTGGCGCTGCCCATCGCCACCGCGACCCTCGGCGTCCTGCTCAAGGATCTGCTGGAGCGCGACAAGACCGAGCAGGCCCTGCGCTTCAGCGAAGCTAGGCTGCGCGCCATCACCCAGGCCATGCCCGATCTGCTCATGGTGCTCGACGAGGATGGCCGCTACCTGGAAATCCTCTGCGCCGAACGGAGCCTGCTATATGACGATCCGGGCAAGCTGCTCGGTCGCCGCCTGCACGACGTCATGCCCGAAGAGGAAGAACGTCGCTTCCTCGACTTCATCCAGCTGACGCTGAACAGCGATGTTCCGCAGCTGATCGAATACTGCCTGCCGACTCAGGGTGGCCTCAAGGTGTTCGAAGGCCGCGCGCTGCCGCTGGAGCAGCCGGAAGGACAGAAGCGTGCGGTGGTCTGGCTGAGCCGCGATATCACCGAACGGGTGAACACCGAGCTGGAGCGCAGGATCGCCGCCATCGCCTTCGAATCGCAGCAGGGCATGCTGATTACCGACGCGCAGAACCGCATCCTGCGGGTCAACCGGGCTTTCACCCGCATCAGCGGCTACAGCCCCGCCGAAGCCATCGGTCAGACCACCGCTCTGCTCGCGTCCGGCAAGCACGGCCCGGAGTTCTATCGCAGCATGTGGTCGAGCATTGAAACCACCGGCGTATGGGAAGGCGAAATCTGGAACCGGCGCAAGAGTGGCGAGATATTTCCCGAATGGCTGACCGTCAGCGCGGTGCGCAACGCGCTCGGAGAAGTGACTCACTATGTCGCCGCCTTTACCGACATCACCGATCGTAAGGCGGCCGAAGAGCGAATTCATAATCTGGCGTTCTACGATCCGCTGACCGGTCTGCCCAACCGCCGGCTGCTGCTCGACCGCCTGCACCAGGCCATGGCCGCCAGCCGCCGCGGCAATCAGCTGGGCGCGCTGATGTTCATCGACCTGGACAACTTCAAGAACATCAACGACCTGCACGGGCACCAGACCGGCGACCAGGTGCTGCGCATCGCCGCCGAACGTCTGCATGCCGAGGTGCGCGCCAGCGACACGGTGGCGCGCCTGGGTGGCGACGAGTTCGTGGTGATGCTGGAGAACCTCGGTGATGACCCGCTACGCGCGGCGGGCCAGGCCGAGCACATCGGCATGAAGCTGCTGAACTCGCTGGATCGGCCGTATCGCCTGGCCGATCTCGCGCTGTACAGCAGCGCCAGTATCGGCGTGGTGCTGTTCGGTGCCGAAGCCAGCAGCAGCGACGAGCTGATGAAGCGCGCCGACATGTCGATGTACGAAGCGAAGATTTCCGGCAAGAACGCCCTGCGCTTCTTCGACCCGCGCATGCAGCTGGCCGTGCAGGAACGGTTGCGTCTGGAGGAAGAGATTCGCCTGGGCTTGAAGAACGGCGAATTCATACTCAATTTCCAGCCGCAGCTGGAGCAGACCGAAGGCATCATTGGCGCCGAGGCGCTGGTGCGCTGGCAGCACCCGCTGCGCGGTCTGCTTACTCCGGCGGCATTCATCGCGCAGGCCGAACACGCCGGTCTGATCCACACTCTCGATCAACAGGTGCTGGCCCAGGCCTGCGCACAACTGGCGCGCTGGGCCGAAACGCCGGAATTCGCCCACCTCAGCCTCTCGGTCAACCTCAGTGCACACCTGCTGTACCAGGACAATTTCGTCGAGGGGGTGCTCGAGCTGCTGGAAAGGAGCGGTGCCGATCCGGCCCGGCTGAAGCTGGAGCTGACCGAAACGCTGCTGCTGGACAACATGCCCGAAGCGATCGCCCGCATGACGCGGCTCAAGCAGCACGGCATCCGTTTCGCCATCGACGACTTCGGTACCGGCTATTCCTCGATGAGCTATCTCCAGCAGCTGCCGCTGGATCAGCTGAAGATCGATCAGACCTTCATTCGCCGCCTGCCGGACGACAGCAGCAGCCTGACCATCGTCCGGGCCATCTGCGCACTGGCGACCGGCCTGGGCCTGGAGGTCATCGCCGAAGGCGTCGAAAGCGAGCCACAACGGGGGATGCTGCTCGCCAATGGCTGCCATCGCTATCAGGGTTATCTGTTCGGCAGACCGCTATCGGCAGATGCCTTCGAGGAGCTGGTTCGCGCCACCGAGGCGGACGACGGCGTGACAGCCTGACGTGGGACGCATCGCCGCGCGATGCGTCCCCGAGCCTGCGGTCAGAGCGCCAGAGGCGCGCGCCCGCAGAGTGTCACCAGCGCCTTTACCCAATCCTCGTGGGTATTCAGACAGGGCACCAGCACCAGTTCCTCGCCACCCGCCTCGATGAACTGTTCACGACCGCGATCGCCGATCTCCTCGAGGGTTTCGATGCAGTCGGCGACGAAAGCCGGGCACATCACCAGCAGCTTCTTCACGCCCTGCTGCGCCAGCTCGTCGAGACGCGTCTCGGTGTAGGGCTCGATCCACTTGGCGCGGCCGAGGCGCGACTGGAAGGACACTGACCACTGATCGTCACGCAACCCGGCCTGCGCCGCGAAGCCGGCGGCGGTGCGCATGCACTGCGCGCGGTAGCAGCTGGCGAGTACCTCGCCCTCGGCACGCTGGCAGCAATCATCGCTCTTCAGGCAGTGCGCGCCGGTTGGATCGGTCTTGTGCAGGTGACGCTCGGGCAGCCCGTGGAAACTCAGCAGCAGATGATCGAAATCCTGTTGCAGATGCGGCCTGGCACTGGCGACCAGCGCGTCGAGGTACTCCGGCTGGTCGTAGAACGGCTGCAGGATCGACAACTGCAGAGACAGTCCGCGCTCGCGGATGACCCGGCGCGCTTCCTGAATGACCGTCGTCGTGGTGCTGTCGGCGAACTGCGGATAAAGCGGCGCCAGGGTGACCTGGGTGATGCCCTGCCCGGCCAGACGCGTCAGCGTGGTCTCAATGGAGGGCTCGCCGTAGCGCATCGCCAGCTCCACCGGGCCCTGCGTCCAGTGCGGACGTACCGCCTCGTGCAGACGGCGGCTCAGCACCACCAGCGGCGAACCTTCCGGCCACCAGATCGAGGCGTAGGCATGCGCCGATTGCTCGGGGCGCTTGATCAAGATCAGCGAGACCAGCAGGCGCCGCAACGGCCACGGCAGATCGATCACGTACGGATCCATCAGAAACTGGTTGAGGTAGCGGCGTACATCAGCGACTTCCGTGGAGGCCGGCGAACCCAGATTGACCAACAACAACGCCTGCTCTGTCATGCAACTTTCCTGACTACTGTTTTTAAGGTTGCGCCGTACCCCAAGCGGGGGGCGCGCTATTTTCACACAGGGCGCACCCTTCAGGGGGGCGTCAATAGGTCGGCCAGGGCTGAATCCAGATCGTTGAAACGGAAGCGGAAACCTTCCGCCTCGGCCCTCTGCGGCAACGCATGTTGCCCCCCGAGCAGCAATCCGGCCAACTCGCCGAGCAGGGGCTTGAGCACCGCTGCCGGGACTGGCAATACCGTTGGGCGATGCAGGCAGCGGCCAAGGCTGCGCGTGAACTCGACGTTGCGCACTGGAGCCGGCGCACAGGCATTGTAAGGCCCGCTTGCCGCCGGCTGGCGCAGAAGAAAATCAATCAGGGCGATCTGGTCTTCGATATGAATCCACGGCATCCATTGTCGACCATCGCCGATGCGCCCGCCCAAACCAAGCCTGAATGGCGGCAGCAACCGCTGGAGAAAGCCGCCGTCACGCGCCAGCACCAGCCCGGTACGCACCAGCACCACACGCATTCCCAGCACTGTTGCCTCCATCGCGCGCTCTTCCCAGGCATTGCATAGCTGGCTGGCAAAATCGGTGGAGACCGGCTGATCGGCTTCGGTCAGGCGGTGCTCACCACCGTCGCCGTACCAACCCACAGCGGAACCGGAGATCAGCAGCGCCGGTTTCTGCTCGCGCCGGCCCAGCCACTCGACCAGCTGTTCGGTGAGCTTGACCCGACTGTCCCAAAGCAACGCCTTGCGCGACTTGGTCCATGGCCGATCGGCGATGGGGGCGCCGGCCAGATTGACCACCGCGTCCAGCGCCACGGCATCCAGCTGCTGCAAGCTGCCCACACCCTGCACTTCGGCACCACACAACGCGGCAACGCGTTGCGGCGTGCGACTCCATACCCACAGCCGATGCCCGTCCGCCAGCCAGCGCCGACACAACGCGCGGCCTATCAGCCCGGTACCGCCCGTCAACAAGATGTTCATGGTGAGCTCCTGGCGCGCAGCCATTGCGCGGGTTTGACGACTTGCTTGAAAGCATACACCTATACACAGGCACATGAACCGTACAGCATTTTCACGCCACCGCTTCAGCTGAGCCAATGGCGCACATCAGGCCGGCCGACAAGCGCTGTAGATCGCTCAGCCACCAAAACCCCCCTCCGTACGCGGCGACAACTATCCAAAGCCACTCGCTGACAATATTTGTACAGGATTATGCACTTAGTTGTACATCATGTATTGACTTGTACAATACCAAGATTATGATGGCCACAAGTTGTACAGAAAACCAACTTGTACAAGACGAGGTCGCCATCATGCACACCAAGCTCCCCACGCCCAAGATTGGAATCAGCGCCTGCCTGCTTGGTAATCCGGTGCGTTTCAACGGTGGCCACAAGGAATCACGCCTGTGCAGCGAAACCCTGGCGCAGCACTTCGAGTTCGTGCCGGTGTGCCCGGAGGTTGCCATCGGCCTTGGCACACCTCGCGAGCCGATCCGCCTGGTCGGTGACACCGACGCACCAAAGGCTGTCGGCACCGTACGTCCCGAGCTGGATGTCACCGAAGCCCTCGCCGCCTACGGTCGGCAGATCGCCGAGCAGTTGCACGACATCAACGGCTACATCCTTATGCAGAAATCGCCGTCCTGCGGCATGGAGCGGGTCAAGGTCTATGCCGCCAACGGCCATACCCAGCCCGGAGGTGGTAGCGGCGTGTTCGCCCAGGCGCTGATGCAGGCCTGTCCGGATCTGCCGGTCGAAGAGGACGGTCGACTGAACGATGCCGTGCTGCGCGAAAACTTCCTCACCCGCGTCTATGCCCATGCCGACTGGCAGCGCCTGCGCCAGGCCGGCCTCAGCCGCCGGGCCATCGTCGATTTCCACTCGCGCTACAAGTACCAGCTGATGGCGAGCAACCCGCTGCAGTACAAGGTGCTCGGCCGGCTGGTCGCGCAACTGGCGGAACACTCGCTGGAAGAGTTCGCACCGCAGTACTTCAGCCTGCTGATGCAGGCGCTGAAGAAGCCGGCCACCCGCGGTACCCACTGCAACGTGCTGCTGCATCTGAGCGGTTACCTCAAGGACGCGCTTGGCGCGGAGGACCGCCGCGAGATGCGCCACCTCATCGATCAGTATCGCGCCGGCGTCATTCCGCTGGTGGTGCCGCTGACCCTGCTCAAGCACCACTTCCGTCGGCATCCCGATCATTACGTCGCACGCCAGGCCTACATGCAGCCGCATCCCGAAACCCTCAGCCTGCGCAACGGAATCTGAACATGAATGAATCAACGGACCTGACGCAGCTGACGGCCGACGGCCTCCTGCCGATCCGCGAAGTGGCGCGCATCACCGGCGTCAACGCCGTGACCCTGCGTGCCTGGGAGCGCCGTTACGGGCTGATCGTCCCGCTGCGCACGCCCAAGGGTCATCGGCTGTACGAAGAAGCACATATCCAGCGCATCCGCGACATCCTCACCTGGCTCAATCGCGGCGTTTCGGTCAGCCAGATCAAGCCGCTGCTGGACACCACCACGCCGCCGGAGCTGCCCAGGCAGAACCAGTGGTCGGAGCTGCTCGAAGAGCTGCTGCAGGCCATCGACCACCTCAGCGAACGACGCCTGGACGATGCCTTCAACCGGGCCATGGCGCTGTATCCGCCGCGCACGCTCTGCCAGCACCTGCTGCATCCACTGCTCGAGGCACTCGAACAGCGCTGGCAGGGCCAGTACGGTGCAGCGGTGGAGCGGGCGCTGGTTCATTCCTGGCTGCGCAGCAAACTGGCGACGCGCATCTATTTCAACAACCGGCAGCAGGTCGGGCGTCCGCTGTTGCTCGCCAATCTGGATAACGAGTCCTTCGCACCCGGTCTGTGGTTGACCGCCTGGCTCGTCTCCAGCACCGACTGCCCAGTTGAAGTCGTCGAGTGGCCGGTACCGCTAAACGAGCTGAACCTGGCGATGGAGCGCATCCTGCCGCGCGCCCTGTTGCTCTATGCGAGCAACAGCCTGCCGGGCAACTGCCTGCAACGCGACCTGCCGCGTCTGATCGTGCAAAGCGTCGCGCCGCTCTGTGTGGCCGGGCCGGCCGTTCATATCCATGCACCCGAGCTGCACCGACATCGCGGGCTGATGCTCGCTGAGGGTCCCCTCGGCGCCCTGCAGCAGCTGCATGGCGCCGGCCTGCTGCCCGGTAGCGAAGGGAGTGCGTCATGACCCAGCTGCTCTGGCTGCGCAGCGATCTGCGCACAAGCGACAACACCGCCCTCGCGGCTGCGATGGCTTGCGGCCCTACCGTGGCGCTGTATCTGGTCACTCCGGGCCAATGGCTCGCCCACGACGATGCCCCCTGCAAAGTCGACTTCTGGCTGCGTAACCTCGCCGAGCTGTCGACGCGGCTGGGCGCGCTCAACGTCCCGCTGCTGATTCGCGAGGTCGATGATTGGCAGGCGGTACCCGACGCGCTGCTGAAGGTCTGCCGCGAACAGGGCGTGCAGCGGCTGCATTACAACGACGAGTACGGGGTAAACGAGCAGCGCCGCGATCAGGCAGTTACCACGCATCTGGAAGCGGCCGGCATCAGCGTGCGCGGCCATCTCGACCAGCTGCTGTTCACTCCGGGCAGCGTACAGACGCAGTCGGGCAGCTACTTCAAGGTGTTCAGCCAGTTCCGCAAGGCCTGCCTCGCCCACCTGAGCGTATCGCTGCCAGCCTGCGAGCCGGTGCCTGCGGCCCAGGCGCCGCTGGGTATCACCAGTGACGCGATACCCACGACGGTCACCGGTTTTCCGCGACCCACGGACTATCTGCGCGCGCTCTGGCCAGCCGGCGAAGCCTTCGCCCAACGCCGCCTGGCAGCGTTCGTCGAGGACGACCTGAACGAATACCACCAGCGCCGCGACCTGCCCGCCGAGCCCGGCACCAGCCAGCTGTCGGCCTACCTCGCCGCCGGCGTCATTTCCATCCGCCAGTGCCTGCACGCGGCGCTTGGCTACAACCAGGGCGAGCTGGACAGCGGCAGCACCGGCGTCACCACCTGGATCAACGAACTGCTCTGGCGCGAGTTCTACAAGCACATCCTGGTCGGCTATCCGCGGGTGTCCATGTACCGCGCCTTCCGCCCGGAAACCGAGGCACTGCCCTGGCGGCGCGCGCCGTACGAGCTGGAAGCATGGCAGCAGGGCCGCACGGGCTTTCCGATCATCGATGCGGCCATGCGCCAGATGCAGGAAACCGGCTGGATGCACAACCGTCTGCGCATGGTCGTCGCCATGTTCCTCAGCAAGAACCTGCTGATCGACTGGCGTGAGGGCGAGCGCTGGTTCATGCGCCACCTGATAGACGGCGACCTGGCCGCCAACAATGGCGGCTGGCAATGGAGCGCGTCCACCGGCACGGATTCGGTGCCCTACTTCCGCCTGTTCAATCCGATCAGCCAGTCGCAACGCTTCGACCCGGACGGGCAGTTCCTGCGCCGCTGGCTTCCCGAGCTGCAGCACCTGAGCAGGCGCGACGTGCATAACCCGTCGGCGCACCGCAGCCTGTTCGGCGTAACCGAGTACCCCGCCCCCATCGTCGACCTCGGCGCCAGCCGGGCGCGGGCGCTGGATGCCTTCCGCAACCTGCCGGATGCGCAAGCATGAGCGGCTTCCTGCAGTCTTTCGCCTGCGAGTTCGCCCGCCTCGACGCGAGCAATCTCGACCGCCTGCGCGACCTCTACAGCGCCGACGTGCACTTCACCGACCCGCTGCATGAGGTCTGCGGGCTCGTCGAGCTGGAGCGCTATTTCAGCGAGCTGTATGCCAACGTCGAGCATCTGCATTTCGAGTTCATCAGCCACGACGAGGTATGCGACGGCCAGGGCTATCTGCGCTGGATCATGAGTTACCGACATCCGCGGCTGAACGGCGGCAAGCTGATCAGCCTCGAAGGCTGCTCGCTGCTGCGCTGGAACGGCGCCGGCAAGGTCGTCCGTCACCGCGACTACTTCGATGCCGGTGCCCTGCTCTATCAGCATGTGCCCCTGCTCGGCACGGCCATTCGCTGGCTGCAGCGGAGGCTCGCGTGAACCTCTCGCGACGTATCTGGCTGACCGGCGCCAGCAGTGGCATCGGCTTGGAACTGGCACGTCAGCTGCTCGCCGACGGGCACTGCCTGGCGCTGTCGGCACGCCGCGCCGAGCCGCTGCAGGCCTTTGCCCGGCGCTACCCGGGGCGTGTGCTGGTGTTGCCCGGCGATCTCACCGACAGCGAACAGGTGCGCGACATCGGCGCCGCCATCCAGATGCAATGGGGCGCGCTGGACAGCGTAATCCTCAATGCCGGAACCTGCGAATACATCGATGCCGGCCGATTCGACGCGGCGCTGCTGGAGCGCGTGATGGGCGCCAACGTGCTCGCCGTCGGCTACTGCATCGAGGCGGCACTGCCACTGCTGCGCCAAGGGGTGCGCCCGCATCTGGTCGGTGTCGGCAGCTCGGTGACCTGGCTGCCGCTGCCGCGTGCCGGGGCCTACGGCGCATCCAAGGCGGCGCTGCGCTACCTGCTCGAATCGCTGCGTCTGGATCTGGCCAACGAAGGCATCGACGTCACCCTCGTCAGCCCGGGGTTCGTCGATACACCGCTGACCCGTCGCAACGACTTTCCCATGCCAATGAGCTGGCCGGCGGACAAGGCCGCACGGCAGATCGCCCGACGGCTGGAACGCCGCCCGCTGCACATCGCGTTTCCGGCGCCGTTCATCGCCGTACTGCGCCTGCTCTCACTGCTGCCCGCACGCCTGCAATTCGCCCTCGGCCGGCGACTGGCGCGTACGCCTCTCAAGGAAGGATAACCATGAAAATCGCCATCATCGGCAGCGGTATTGCCGGACTTACCTGTGCGCATCTGCTGTCCCGTCAGCACCAGGTCGCGGTGTTCGAATCGGCCAGCTGGATCGGCGGCCACACCCATACCGTGGACTTCCGTCTGCACGGCCGGGACTACGCGGTGGACACCGGCTTCATCGTCTTCAATGACTGGACCTACCCCAACTTCATCAAGTTGCTGGACAAGCTCGGAGTGCGCTACAAGCCGACCGAAATGAGCTTTTCGGTGAGCGATCCGCTCAGCGACCTGGAATACAACGGCCACGATCTCAACACGTTGTTCGCCCAGCGCAGCAACCTGTTCTCGCCACCGTTCTGGGGCATGATCCGCGACATCCTGCGCTTCAACCGCGAAGCGCTTGACGACTACAAGCACGGCCGCCTCGGTGCCCACGTCACCCTGGGTACCTATCTCGAGCTGGGCCGCTACAGCCAGCGCTTTATCGATCACTACATCGTGCCGATGGGCGCAGCGATCTGGTCGATGTCGCTGGCCGACATGCTGGAATTCCCGGTGGAATTCTTCATCCGCTTCTTCAAGAACCACGGGCTGCTGTCGGTGAGCGATCGCCCACAGTGGTACGTCGTCGAAGGCGGCTCCAGCGCCTATGTATCGCCACTGACGCGGGGTTTCAGCCAGCACATCCGTCTCAACTGCCCGGTGTTCGAGGTGCTGCGCGATGAGCACGGCGTAACGATCCAGAGCCCGGCCGGTGCCGAGCGTTTCGACAAGGTGATCTTCGCCTGTCACAGCGACCAGGCGCTGAGCCTGCTGGCCGAACCGAGCCGGGTCGAACGAGAGATCCTCGGAGCCATCGGCTACGCCGCAAACGACGTGGTGCTACACACCGATACGCGCCTGCTGCCCAAGCGTCGCCGCGCCTGGGCCAGCTGGAACTACCGCCTCGGTGGGCCGACCACGCAGCAGGCCGCGGTGACCTACAACATGAACATCCTGCAGGGCATCGAGTCGCCGGAAACCTTCTGCGTCAGCCTCAACCAGAGCGAAGCGATCGATCCGGACCTGATCCTCGCGCGCTTCTCCTACGCCCACCCGCAATACAGCCTGGCCGGCATCGCCGCGCAGACCCGTGCCGACGAACTCCTCGGCGCCCGGCACAGCTACTTTTGTGGTGCCTACTGGGGCAATGGCTTCCACGAGGACGGTGTGGTCAGCGCGTTGCGCGTCGCCGCCGCCTTCGGAGAGTCGCTGTGAGCAGCGCCATCGTGCACAGCGCGCTGTACAGCGGCTGGGTGCAGCACCGGCGCTTCGCGCCGCGGGCTCATGCGTTCAGCTATCGCATGGGGTTGCTGTACCTCGACCTGGCCGAACAGGACGCCGTGCTCGGGCTTTCGCCCCTGAGTGGGCGTGCCCGCTTCGCCGCATTTTCCTTCCGCGAGCGCGACTACCTGCCGCAATACACCAGCCAGGGCATCGCGCTGGCCGACGCGGTCCGCCAGCGGGTCAGTGAAGCCCTCGGGCGGCCGGTCACCGGTGCCGTGCGCCTGCTGACCCAGCCGCGCAGCTGGGGGCTGTGCTTCAACCCGGTCAGCTTCTTCTATTGCTTCGACGAACAGGAACAGCTGACCGCGGTGCTCTGCGAAGTCAGCAACACCCCCTGGCGCGAGCGTTATCACTACGTGCTGCCGGCATCCGGCAATCGCAACCTGCGCTGCACGGTGGCGAAGACCTTCCACGTCTCGCCGTTCCTGCCCGGCGAGCTGGAATACCGCATGCGCTTCAACCCGCCGGGACGACGCATCGGCGTGCACATGGAGGACTGGCAGGGCGAGCAGAAGCTGTTTGACGCCACCCTCGGTCTGCAACGCCAGGCGCTGACTTGCGGCGCGGTGCACCGCTACCTGCTCGGCTTCCCCTGGATGACCGCCAAGACCCTGCTCGCCATCTACTGGCAGGCGCTGCGCCTGCTGCTCAAGCGCACACCGATCTTCACCCATCAGCCCGCTACCACGGCGTACGGGCTGGCCGTCACGCAACCCACCGGAGCCCGCCATGAAGAGCCCTAGCCTGACCGTCAAAGTCCGTCCGCTGGCGGGCATGGGACTGGCCAGCAGCCTGCTGCGCCGTACCGTGCTGAATCAGCTCGAACACCTGCGCCACGGGTTGCTGAGACTGCAACACGGCGATGTCTGCCAGCAGTTCGGCGATCTGGCGAGCCCGCTCAAGGCAGAAATTCATATAACCGACAGTGCCGCCTGGGGCCTGATCGCCGCGCGCGGCTCGATCGGCGCCGGCGAAGCCTACATTCACGGCTACTGGCACAGCCCGGACCTGACCGCGGTGATCCGCCTGTTCGTCGCCAACATGGACGTGCTCGACAACATCGAGCGCGGCAGCCTGGCGCTGTTCGGCCAGCCGGTGATCAAGGCGTTGCACTGGTTCAACCGCAACACCCGCAGCGGCTCACAGCGCAACATCGCCGCCCATTACGACCTCGGCAACGAGCTCTTCGAGCAGTTTCTCGACCCGACCATGATGTACTCGGCGGCAATGTTCACCAGCCCCGAACAGGATCTGGAACAGGCCCAGCTGCACAAGCTCGAACGCATCTGCGAAAAGCTCGACCTGCAGCCCGAGGACCATCTGCTGGAGATTGGTACCGGCTGGGGAAGCATGGCGCTCTATGCCGCCATCCACCGTGGCTGCCGGGTGACCACCACCACGCTGTCGCGCGAACAGTTCGCCTACACCCAGCGGCGCATCGAAGAACAGGGCCTGCAGGACCGCATCACCCTGCTGCTCAAGGACTATCGCGATCTCGACGGTCAGTTCGACAAGCTGGTGTCCATCGAAATGATCGAAGCGGTCGGCCACGACTTCCTGCCGACTTACTTCCGACAGTGCTCGCGGCTGCTCAAGGACGACGGGCTGATGCTGCTGCAAGCCATCACCATTCGCGACCAGCGCTACGAACAGGCGCGCCGCAGCGTCGACTTCATCCAGCGCTACATCTTCCCCGGCGGTGCCCTGCCCTCCATGCAGCGCATGCTCAATATCGTAGCCAGCGACTCGGACATGAACCTGCTGCACATGGAGGACTTCGGCGAACACTACGCGCGCACCCTGCGCCTGTGGCACGAGAACTTCCGCCGCGCCCGCGGCGAGCTGGAGCGCCACGGTTACGACGACTATTTCTACCGGCTCTGGGAGTTCTACCTGTGCTACTGCGAGGGCGGCTTCATCGAGCGCGCCATCGGCACCGCACAGCTGCTGCTGGCCAAACCGGGCGCTCGTCGGAAACCGCTCTACGACGGATCAAGCGCGGCATGAGGCGCCCGATAACAGGAGTGCGGACTTTCACCCGGAGTCATCCATGAACAGCGAAAGCGTCACGCTGCAAGCGCATTACCTCAAGGCCGATCGCATCATGCTGGGTGTGATCTGGTTTCTGGTCGCCTACTCGTTCGGCGTGGCGGCTTTCCATGGCACTTGGGCGCAAGCACTGGTCATCGGCGGGCTGACCGGCGTGGCGGTAACTGCGCTGTACATGCTGATCCCTGGTCAACGTCTGCTGCGCTGCCTGATCGGCGCCGCATTCATGGTGTTCTCCGCGCTGCATATCAACCAGGCACACGGCATGCTGGAGATGCATTTCGGCATCTTCGCCCTGTTGGCGTTTCTGGTGTATTACCGCGACTGGCTGCCCATCGTGGTCGCTGCACTGACCATCGCCGTGCACCACCTGAGCTTTTTCGCCCTGCAACAACAGGGCACCGACGTATTCCTGATGCCCGATGGCAACTGGGGCGAGGTATTCCTGCATGCGTTCTACGTGGTGCTGGAAAGCGCAATCCTGGTCTATCTGGCAATCCGTGCCGCCGCCGAGGCCCGCGAAGGCGAAGCGCTGCTCGGCGCTGCCGCCGCCATCACCGCGCGTCCCGAACGCATCGATCTGAGCTACCGCAGCCAGGTCAGCGGGCCGGTCACCCAGCGCTTCAATCAACTGCTCGACCAGCTGGGCGATCTGGTCGGCGCCGTGGTACGCGACACCGCGGGGCTGGGCGGCACCGCTGCCAACCTCAGCGAGGCAACCCGCCAGCTGCGTGACGGTGCCAGCCGCCAACTGGATGAGACTGCCTACATGGTCGAAGCCATGCAGCAGATGACCGTAGCCATCGATGACGTCGCCGGCCACGCCGATCGCGCGGCGCAGGCTGCCCAGGGTGCCAGCCAGAAGGCCGGCCAGGGCCGCAGCGCGGTCAGCGGCGTGCGCAGCGAGATCGGCACCCTTGCCGAACACATCGAAGGCACCGACCGCGTGGTTCAGGACCTGGCGGCGCAATCGGAGCAGATCGACCGCGTGTTGGAGGTTATCCGTACCATCGCCGAACAGACCAACCTGCTCGCCCTCAATGCCGCCATCGAGGCCGCACGAGCAGGGGAACAGGGTCGCGGGTTCGCCGTGGTCGCCGACGAGGTGCGCAATCTGGCGCAGAAGACCGCAGCTTCCACCACCGAGATCCAGGGCATCATCAGCCGCCTGCAGCAAGGCAGTCGCAAGGCCACCGAAGCGATGCAGAACAGCCGCGACAGCGTGGCCCGTTGCGTGAGCAGCAGCCAGGACACCACCGCCCTGCTGGACGCCATCGCCAGCGAGATCGAGGGCATCAGCCAGATGAACGAAATGATTGCCGCCGCGACCCACGAACAGACCGCGGTTTCAGCCGATATGGGGCGTCATCTGCAGAGCGTGCAGCAGGTCGCCGAGCGTAACGCAGGGGACGCCAGCGAGCTGGATAACGATGGTCGTCAGCTGCACGAGCTGGCCGGTCGCCTCGGCAGCCTCAGCAGCCGCTTCACCGTGCGGTGAAGCGGCGGAGCCAGTCAGCGCCGCCGGCGCCCGGCCGAATGACCAATCGCCATTGCGTTTGGCTGTTCGAAGGCCGCACACACCGCCGGCACCAGTAGCCGAGCGTGGCGCGGGATTTCCAGCCCGCTGTCGTCCAGCACGATCACCCCGTCGACATGCAGTTGCTGCAGCGCGGGCCAATGCCGCGCATAACGCTGCCGCACATCCACGCCGCTATGCAGCGTGAGCGCGTCGAAATCCAGCGCGAAGGTGCAGCGCAGGTGTTCGAGCAGCAACTGGTGCAGCGGATCGACATGGCTGGCGTGCAGACCGCAAATGCTCGGTAGCTGGTCCTGGTCGAGCGCCTGCTGATAGGCCTGCGCGGTGCTGGCGTTCTGACAATAAAGGCCATCGACCCGGCTTATCGCGCCCACCCCGAACCCCAGGTGATCGCATTCACCGTGCAGGGTGTAGCCATGGATATCGTGGTGCAGCGCGCCGATCTCCTGAGCCATCGCCAGATCGTCGTGAGGCAGGACGAACTTGCCCAGCCCGATGTAGCGGTAGCCGGCGGCGCTGAGCTGCTCGACACCATGGCGGTACATCGCCAGCGTATCGGCCACCGAAGCCAGGCCGAGGCGCGCGGGATTGGAAGCGACCAGAGGCGCGTCGCGGTAATCGAACATCGTCACCTGATCGGGCGCCAGCTCGATGATCGACGCCAACTTGCGCGCGAAGCTGGCCGGCGTCTGCCAGGACCTGCCGTAGCCAAGATCCAGATTCACCGAGCGGTAATGCAACGCATGGGCGGCTTCGATCACCGCGCGGATGCGCGCCGAGCTGCGGAAATATTCGACCGTGCTGCCGTCGTCCGCGCGCAGATCGGGCACCGCGACGCTGAGCTGGTTGAAGCCGAGCTCGTGCAGCGCGCCAATCAGCGGCCAGTCGACATGAGCCAGCTCGACTTCAGCGAGAAAGCTGCCGGCATGGGAATCGACGAAACTGAAACGGCTTCTGAGCAGCGTCATCAGTTCTCGTAACGCGGCGATGCCCAGCGTGCCGGTGCTCAGCCGCAATTGCTCGACCTGCTGCAGCGGCCCGGCATGGCAACCGAGCTGTTCGATCTCGCGGTGCAGCCGCAGCTGATAGGCCGCGGCCTCGCCAGGCTGCAGCTCGACGCCACCGGGCTGGTGAATGGATATCGACAGCGGGCGGCCGGCGCGACGCCCCTCGCGCAACGCACGCAGCAGATCCAGCGGGGCGATCCGGTCGCTGAAATCGGCCGCAGCCGGATAGGTGCAGTGCCTCTGCCCGATCTGTCCGTAGCGTTGTACCAGCGCGTCGTCCCAGGTCACTGAGCCAAGCATGAGAGCCTCCCGGCTGCGAATATCGCGTCTGTTGCTTTACGCGGCATCATCCGCGAGCCGCTGCGGGCGACGTTGACGTCCGTCAAGTAGGTGACAGATGGCCACGGCGAGCAGCCGGACGGTCAGAACTCCGACGCGAAACACGATGTGCTGCTTGAACAACCGCCCCTCGCGAACGCCGTTCGACCAGCCGACGTTTTGAAAAAGCCCGCAGCACGATGGTATTGATAGTGCGCCATCCATGCACCCCGGAGCCCGAACGTGATTCCAGCGTCCCTGATTTCCGCCCTGCGCTCCGCGCGCCATGTCGTCGTGTTCACCGGTGCCGGCGTTTCCGCCGAGAGCGGCATCCCGACCTTCCGCGACGCGCTGACCGGTTTATGGGAGCGTTTCGATCCGGGCGAGCTGGCCACACCCGAAGCGTTTCGCCGCGATCCGGCGCTGGTCTGGGGCTGGTATGAATGGCGGCGCATGCGCGTCCTCCAGTCCCAGCCGAATCCTGCTCATCTGGCCATCGCCGACCTCGCGCGCCACGTACCGCAACTGACGCTGATCACGCAGAACGTCGACGACCTGCACGAGCGTGCCGGCAGCGAGGATGTCATTCACCTGCACGGCAGCCTGCACCGACCGCGCTGTTTCGCCTGCGCCCGCGAGCCAGCCGAACCGCTGCCGGCTGCCGACGAGCCCGAAGGTGGTCGTCGCCTCGAACCGCCTCGATGCAGCCACTGCGGCGGACGACTGCGCCCTGGCGTCGTCTGGTTCGGCGAGAGCCTGCCCGTCGCTGCACTCAGTGCCGCGTTCCAGGCGGCCGGCGAATGCGACCTGCTACTGTCGGTCGGTACCTCCGGCGTGGTCTACCCAGCAGCTGAAGTGCCTCACCGAGCGCGCGACGCCGGTGCCACCGTGGTGCACATCAACCCACAGGGCGAGGCACCCGGCAGCGACCGCGAACACCTGCTTGCGCTGCCCGCCGGCAAGGCACTGCCCGAATTGCTCCGCGAGGCGTTTGGCGCCTGATGCAGAAACAATCTGCGCCCTGCCTCGGGACCTGATCGCCCCAAAGCGGGGATCGTGCGCGCACCGCCGCACTGTTCTGGTTCAAGCCTGCCGCGCTCAGGTCGCAGTCACGGAGGCTGATCGCTCAGCATCCGAGCGACCAGGCACCGCGCAACACCGCGCAATCGCGCGCCTTACAGCCGCAAATCCATGCTGCCGGACAAGCTGGCATACAACCTGCAACCACCCTGACAACACCTGCCGCCTCGCGGCAGGACGTCCCAGACGGTCAGCGGCGACCGTCAAGCCAACAGGCGCGGGACCGGGTGTAGCAGGCAACGAGGCCTGACCGACCACCCCACACACCACTAATTACCAGGCAAAGGCGCCTGGAGCTGATACCAGCTCCAGGCGCCTTTTTGCGTTTTGCCGGCCCAGTGCCGCAGCAGCTCGACTGAGGAAAGGCCATGAGTTCTACCGTCACTCCGCTCACGCACGAAAAACTGGTCATCGTCGGCAACGGCATGGTCGGTCACCACTGCATCGAACAGCTGATCGAGCGCGGCGCCCTCACCCGCTACGAGCTGCATGTGTTCGGCGAGGAGCGCCAGCGTGCCTACGATCGCGTGCACCTGTCCGAATACTTCGGCGGTCGCGATGCCGAGTCGCTGGCCATGTGCGAGGCTGACTACTACAGCAGCCACGGCGTCTACACCCATCTGGGCGTACAGGTGCTGGGTATCGACCGCGAACGTAAGGAGGTCGTTACCAGTTCCGGCCGCCAGCCCTACGACCAACTGATTCTTGCCACCGGCTCCTACCCCTTCGTGCCACCGATCAGCGGTGCCGAAGGCAGCGCGCGGCTGGTCTACCGCACCCTCGACGACCTTGATGCGATTCGTGCGGCCGCCAGCGGCGCCACGCGCGGTGTGGTGGTTGGTGGCGGTCTGCTCGGCCTGGAAGCGGCCAACGCGCTGAAGTCGCTCGGCCTGGAAGCCCATGTCGTCGAATTCGCCCCGCGCCTGATGCCGGTGCAACTGGACGGCGAAGGCGGCGCGGCATTGAAGGCGCGCATCGAGGCGCTGGGCGTCGGCGTGCACCTGTCGCGCGCCACCCAGGAGATCGTTACCGGCGAGGACTACGCCTGGCGGATGAACTTCACCGACGGCGAATTCCTCGAAACCGACCTGATCGTGTTTTCCGCCGGCATCCGCCCGCAGGACGCCCTCGGCCATGTCGCGGAGCTGGAGATCGCTCCGCGCGGCGGCATCGTGATCGACAGCGAATGCCGCACCTCGGACCCGGCGATCTTCGCCATCGGCGAGTGCGCCAGCTGGAACGGCAGCGTGTTCGGCCTGGTCGCGCCCGGCTACAGCATGGCGCGCAGTGTCGCCGCGCAGCTGGCCGAGGAACCGCACGAGCCCTTCTACGGCGCCGACATGTCGACCAAGCTCAAGCTGCTCGGCGTCGACGTCGGTTCCATCGGGGATGCCCACGGCGCCACACCCGGCTCGCGCAGTTACCGTTTCATCGACGAGGCCAGTGCCAGCTACCGTCGACTGGTGGTATCCGCCGATGGCAAGACCGTGCTCGGCGCGGTACTGGTCGGTGACAACAGCTACTACGACACGCTGCTGCAGTACGCGCAGAACGGCATCAAGCTGCCGGCCGATCCGTCCGCGCTGATCCTGCCGCAGACCGAGGGCGCTCCGACCCTTGGGCCGGACGCCCTGCCGGCCAGCGCGACCATCTGTTCCTGTCACAACGTCAGCAAGGGCGCGGTGTGCTGCCAGGTCGAGGCCGGCGTCACCGATCTCGGCGAACTCAAGGCCGCAACCAAGGCAGCTACCGGTTGCGGCGGTTGCAACGCCCTGCTCAAGCTGGTGTTCGATTCCGAACTGGCGGCGCGCGGCGTGGCGGTGGACAAGAGCCTGTGCGAGCACTTCGCCTACACCCGTCAGGAGCTCTACGGCATCGTCCGCGTCGAGGGCATCCAGAGCTTCGCCGAACTGCTGGCCAAGCACGGCCGTGGCCATGTCGGCTGCGACATCTGCAAGCCGACGGTGGGTTCGATCCTCGCCTCCTGCTGGAACCAGCCGATCACCGATCCGGCGCTGATTCCGCTGCAGGACACCAACGACACCTTCATGGCCAACATGCAGAAGAACGGCACCTACTCGGTGGTGCCGCGCATTCCAGGCGGCGAGATCACCCCCGAGGGGCTGATCGCCATCGGCCAGGTGGCGAAGAAATACGACCTCTACACCAAGATCACCGGGGGCCAGCGCATCGACCTGTTCGGCGCCCAGCTGCACGAGCTGCCGGACATCTGGGGCGAGCTGATCGCCGCCGGTTTCGAGACCGGTCACGCCTACGGCAAGAGCCTGCGCACGGTGAAATCCTGCGTGGGCAGCACCTGGTGCCGCTACGGCGTGCAGGACAGCGTCGGCATGGCGCTGCGTCTCGAGGACCGCTACAAGGGCCTGCGTGCACCGCACAAGATCAAGTTCGCCGTATCCGGTTGCACCCGCGAATGCGCCGAGGCGCAGAGCAAGGACATCGGCGTGATCGCCACCGACAAGGGCTGGAACCTCTATGTCTGCGGTAACGGCGGCATGCGACCGCGGCATGCCGAGCTGTTCGCCACCGACCTCGACGATGAAGCGCTGATCCGCACCATCGACCGCGTGCTGATGTTCTACGTACGCACCGCCGACAAGCTGCAGCGCACCTCGGTCTGGCGCGAAAGTCTGGAAGGCGGCCTGGACTACCTGAAGGACGTCATCCTCGACGACAGCCTGGGTCTTGCCGCCGAGCTGGAAAGCCAGATGCAGCACGTGGTCGACAGCTACCAGTGCGAATGGGCCAATGCCATCAGCGACCCGGAAAAGCTCAAGCGCTTCCGCACCTTCGTCAACGACGGCCGCGGCGACCCCGACATCCACTTCGTCAAGGAGCGCGGCCAGCGTCGGCCGGTGCGCGCCAGCGAACTTCACCTGATCCCACTTACCCAGGAGGTGCTCTGATGAGCCAGTCCAACGTCGTTCGTCTCGACTCCCGTTCCGCAGCCCCGGCGGCCTGGCAGGCACTGTGCAGCCGTGCCGATCTGGTCGCCAATTCCGGTGTAGTGGCCTGGCACGAAGGCGCCCAGGTGGCGCTGTTCCACCTGCCCGACAACGCCGAAGGCGAGCAGCTGTTCGCCATCGACAATCGCGACCCCAAGTCCGGCGCCAACGTCATCGGCCGCGGCATCGTCGGCAACGTCAAGGGTGAGCTGGTGATCGCTTCGCCGTTGTACAAGCAGCATTTCCGCCTGCAAGACGGCAGCTGCATGGAATACCCCGAACAAAGCCTGCGCGTCTGGCCGGTGCGTCTGGAGGGAGACGAGGTGCAAATCGCCGTTGGCTGATCGCCGCCGTTCACTCGCGCGGCTCACCGCTCCCAAACCGTACCGATCCGCGGGAGCAGCCCTGGCCGCGAACCTGACCTCAATTCGCCAGCAATTCACATCGCTCAGCCAGCGCCCCGCGACCGCCGTCGGGGGCTTGGCCCCTTACTGCCATTCAGAGAGACCGCCATGTCCTACATCATCCCCTCCGAGTTCGTCACCAAGATGGTGGACGCCGGTGAATCGAAGATCTTCATGTCCACCCGCGACACACTGATCCGCGCCTTCATGGCTGGCGCCATCCTCTCCCTCGCCGCGGTGTTCGCCGTGGCCGTGACCGTGCAGACCGGCTCGCCGCTGGTCGGCGCGATGCTGTTTCCGGTCGGCTTCATCATGCTTTACCTGATGGGCTTCGACCTGCTCACAGGGGTATTCATGCTCACCCCGCTGGCCCTGCTGGACCGCCGCCCGGGCGTGACCGTGAATGGCATCCTGCGCAACTGGGGCTGGGTATTTCTCGGCAACTTCGCCGGCGCACTGGTGGTCGCCTTCATGATGGCCTTCGTCTTCACCATGGGCTTTTCCACCGACCCGGGGCCGATCGGCGAGAAGATCTCGCACATTGGTGAGGACCGCACCCTGGGCTACGCCGAGTTCGGCGCGGCGGGTTGGGCGACCATCTTTCTACGCGGCATGCTGTGCAACTGGATGGTCTCGATGGGCGTGGTCGGCGCGATGATCTCCACCTCGGTCAGCGGCAAAGTCATCGCCATGTGGATGCCGATCATGCTGTTCTTCTTCATGGGCTTCGAGCATTCGGTGGTGAACATGTTTCTGTTCCCCTCGGCGATGATCATGGGCGGCGACTTCTCGGTGATGGATTACATGCTCTGGAACGAGATCCCCACCGCGCTGGGCAACCTGGTCGGCGGCCTGGCCTTCACCGGCCTGACGCTCTACACCACCCACGTGCGCACCGCACCCAAGCGCACCGTCTACTGACCCTGGAGTGAACGAAGGCCCCGGCTCGCATGCGCGCCGGGGCTTTTGCGCAGATGAAGATGCCCAGCCAACTCGCCATTTCCCTCGGCCAGCATTCGGACCGCGGGCGCAAACCGGCCAACCAGGACTTTCACGGCGCCTGCGTGCCCGCTGACGCCCAGCTCGCCAGCAAGGGCATCGCCATTGCGCTGGCCGATGGCATCAGCAGCAGCGAGGTCAGCCATGTCGCCAGCGAAACCGCGGTGGCGAGCTTTCTTTCCGACTATTTCTGCACCTCCGACGCCTGGTCGGTGAAGCAGTCGGCGCAGCGGGTGCTGGTGGCGATCAATTCCTGGCTGCATGCGCAGACCCGCCACAGCCCGCACCGCTATGACCGCGACCGAGGTTATGTCTGCACCTTCAGCGCGCTGGTGCTCAAGTCGGCCAGCGCGCACCTGTTCCACGTCGGCGATGCGCGCATCTATCGACTGCGCGACGGCGGCCTCGAACAACTGACCGAGGATCACCGCGTGCGCGTGTCCGCGGATACCAGCTACCTCGGCCGCGCGCTGGGCATCGACCGGCACCTGGAGATCGACTACCGCAGTCTGCCGCTGGCGGTCGGCGACCTGTTCCTGCTCGCCACCGATGGCGTCTACGAGCACATCGGCGCGCGGGAGGTGGCGCAGCTCGTTGCCGAACATGGCAACGAGCTCGACCTGGCGGCGCGACGGATCGTCGAGCGGGCATTGGCCAACGGTAGCGACGACAACCTCACCGTACAGCTGGTGCGCATCGACAGCCTGCCGGAGCACGCCGTCGGCGATGTGCAGCGACAGCTTGGTGAACTGGCGCTGCCGCCACTGCTGGAGCCGCGCATGCAGTTCGACGGCTATCGCATCGTCCGTGAGCTGCACGTCAGCAGCCGCAGCCATGTGCATCTGGCCGTCGACGAAGCCAGCGGCGCCACCGTGGTGTTGAAGACGCCCTCGATGGATCTGCGGGGCGACGCGGCCTATCTGGAGCGCTTCCTGCTGGAAGAGTGGATCGCCCGGCGCCTCGACAATCCCCACGTGGTCAAGGCCTGCCCGCCGCCGCGGCAGCGCCGCTACCTGTACACCGTGAGCGAGTTCATCGACGGCCAGACACTGGCGCAATGGATGCTTGACCATCCACAGCCGGACCTGGAAACCGTGCGAGGCATCGTCGAGCAGATAGCCCGCGGCCTGCGCGCCTTCCACCGCCTGGAGATGCTGCATCAGGACTTGCGCCCGCAGAACCTGATGATCGACGCCACCGGCACGCTGAAGATCATCGACTTCGGCTCGACCCGCGTCGCCGGGCTGGCAGAACGCAACGCACCGGGCACGCAGGACAACCTGCTCGGCACCGCCGCCTATACCGCGCCGGAATACTTCCTCGGCGAGGCCGGCACGCCGCGTTCGGATCAGTATTCGCTGGCGGTGATTGCCTATCAATTGCTCAGCGGTCGCTTGCCCTACGGCGCCGACGTCGCCAGGGCTCGCACCACTGCAGCGCAGAAACGCCTCTGCTATCAGCCGCTGCGCCATGCACAGCGCGATATCCCGGCATGGATCGACGAAGTGCTGGGCAAGGCGCTGCATCCCGATCCGTCCCGGCGCTATGCCGAGCTGTCGGAGTTCGTCTTCGAGCTGCGCCAGCCCAACCCGGCGTTTCTCAACCGCGCCCGCCCGCCGCTGCTGGAGCGCAACCCGCTGCTGTTCTGGAAAGGCCTGTCACTGCTGCTGGCGGTGACAGTCGTCGTGTTGCTGTTGCGCTGAGCCCTAGCCACGCCGTGCCAGGCGCTCGGTGGCGCCCTGGGCCTTGCGGGTGTACCAGAACACCCGGCTGACGCCGCGGGTGATTGCCACATAGCCCAGGCGCAAACTCTCATCGGCCATGGCCTGGTCATAGCTGTTGCGGAAAAAGCCCGAGTAGGTATACAGCGCATTGCGCAGCGGGTGCGGCTGCACCGGTGCGCAGTCGTCGACGATGATCGCCACCTCGGCCTGCAACCCCTTGGCACGGTGGATGGTGTAGGCCTTGACCGGCAGCTTGCGGTCCAGCTGCGCCTGAATGGTTCGCAGCGACGCATTGCGCCGGCTGAGCAACAGCACTGCGGTGCGTTCGCGGCTTTGCCGTTCGGCCGCATGGGCACATTGCGCGGTGATCGCCTCGATCAGCTTCGGCAGGCCCTTGTTCAGCTCGAAACCGGTGACCAGCTTTACCCCGTGGTCGCCGGGCTGCGTCGGTTTGCATGGCCGGCTGGTCTTGGCCTGCTTGAAGTGCACACCGGCCAGCACCGCCTCGCCATCGCGAATCACCGGTTCGATGGAGCGGTAGTTGGTTTCCAGCAGCAGCGTCTCGCTGCCCTTCGCGCCGCGCCGCGGAAAGTACTTGTCGAAGTCCATGAACAACTCCGGCGAACTGCCGCGCCAGCCGTAGATCGACTGCCAGTCGTCACCGATAGCCATCAGGCTCGGGCCGGCCTTCTGTCGCGCCAGCTGGCGATGCAGCGCTTGCAGCCATTGGACGATCTGCGGGGAAATGTCCTGAAATTCGTCGATCAGCAAATTTTCGAACGGCACGAGGCAGGCCTGCGGCATATCCGAGCCTGAGGCCAGGCGCTCGGTGAGCTGTTGAAAGGCCTCGTTGAAGGTCAGCAGCCCCTGCTCACGCAGCGCGGCCCTGAAGTAGCCATGGAAGCTCACCAGCGCTTCGACGAAATCCCGCTCGCGCGGCGCACACTGCAGCTTGCCTGGCTGCAGCTGATCAATGCGAATGCCGATGCTCTCGATAAAGCCTGCCTGGGCATAGAAGGCCTCGTACAGCGGCAGCGGCGTGAACTCGCCGGCCAGGGTGAAGGTATCGCCGGGCGCTTTCGGGGCAGCGCGCTTGCCCTGTTCGCTTTCGGTTGGCGGCGCAGGCAGGTCGAGCAGTCGATGCACCAACTCACGGAATGTCGCTTGTTCGGCGTAACACTGCTGATAGGCCTGCTTGAGCAGGCGAACTTGCGCCGGACGCAGGCGTGCGGTGGCTAGCGGGTTATCCGGTTCGTCCGCCGCGGCGGCCTTGTCGTCCAACTGCTCGAACCACAGCGGCCGGCTCAGCACTTCACGCGCCAGCTGCGCCATGGCCGAATGAAAGGTGCGTACGCACTGGCGCGCCTGCTGCGCATCGAACGGCACCTGCCAGAAGCCGAGCACGCGCAACAACTGTTCGCGCAGCTGCGCGCAAGAGGCGTTGGTGAACGAGATGACCGTCAAGCGTCCGGGCTCGACGCCCATGTGGCAGAGCATGAACACCACCCGCAGCAACAAGGTGGTGGATTTGCCGGAACCGGCGCCGGCGAAGATTCGCGTCACCGGGCTGCGACTGAGGATCATCGCCCATTGCTCTTCCGACGGTGCACTGATTATGCCGGCGGCCACCGCCTGCTCGACGCGTTCGCGCATGGCCTGGACCTGAGCGTCATCCACTTTCAGTTGTGCCGCGGCGTAGATCCCCTGCGCTGCCGTCCCGCGCGGCTTGGCGGCAGCACGCGCCGGCGCTTCCGGGGTGCTCTTCGGCTTGGCCTTGGCTGCAGGCTTGCCCTTGCGCTTGGCGGTCGCAGCCTTGTTCGCCTTGCCGGGCGCAGCGCCCCAGCGACGAAACAACAACTCGTCCTCTTCGCGCAGATGGGCCGAGGTACGTGGAAAACAGCGCTGCAGCACCCCGGCGACCAGGGCCCTGTAGCGCTTGACGGCAGAAAGCATCGGAAATCACCGTGGGCATTGCATATCGTTGATATGGTACGGGTTTTTCCCTGTACCCTGGCCGCTGCCAGGACGAACAGCAGCGAATGGAGGCATCAATCGCCTGCATCGCCGGCACGACTTCTTGGGCAATCGGCTGTCCGAGCTGAACCAGCTCTGATCTGGATAACCCTGCCCTGCCTTCACACCGGATACGGATCGCTACTGATGGACCCAGCAGCACACCCCGCGCCTGACGTCTCAAGCCATGTATTCCTCCCCGACGGCGGCGAACTCGGCGCACTGATTCGTCGCTTCGACTGGTCGCAAACGACGCTGGGGCCTCTGGCTGGCTGGCCGGCGAGCCTGAAGACCGTCACCGCCATGCTGCTGCTTTCGCCGACGCCCATCGTGCTGCTCTGGGGCGAGCGCGGCATCATGATCTACAACGACGCCTATTCCGTGTTCGCCGGTAGCCGACACCCGCAGTTGTTGGGCTCGGAAGTGCGCGAAGGCTGGCCGGAAGTCGCCGATTTCAACGACAACGTCATGAAGGTCGGCCTGGCAGGCGGCACGCTTTCGTACAAGGATCAGGAGCTGGTGCTGTACCGCAACGGCCGTCCTGAGCGTGCCTGGATGAATCTGGACTACTCGCCGGTATTCGACGATCAGGCGCAGCCGGCCGGTGTCATCGCGCTGGTCGTGGAAACCACCGAACGGGTACTGGCCGAACGAGAGCTGCAGGGCCAGCAGGCACGCCTGCAAGAGATGTTCGAACAGGCACCGGGGCTGATGGCGATGCTGCGCGGCCCCGAACACGTCTTCGAGATGGCCAACCCGGCCTATCTGCGGGTGGTGGGCGAACGCGACGTCATCGGCAAGCCGGTGCGCGAGGCGCTGCCCGAAGTCGAGCGGCAGGGCTTCATCGACATTCTCGACCGGGTCTATCGCAGCGGCACCGCCTTCGTCGGCTCCGGTATCCGCATCGGCCTGCAGCGTACCCAAGGCGAAGCAGAGGAAGAGCGCCTGCTGGATTTCGTCTTCCAGCCGGTGACCGACGCGAATGGCAATGTCAGCGGCATTTTCGTCGAAGGCAATGACGTCACCGAGCGCGCCGAGGCCGAACAGGCCCTGCGCGAGAACGAACAGCGCCTGCGCTTTCTCGATGCCCTGGCCAAGGAAACCGCCCGCAGCGTCGACGCCGACGCCATCCTGACCACCACTACACGCATGCTCGGCGAGCATCTGGGCCTGTCCAGCTGCGCCTACGCCGACATGGACCCGGACCAGGACGGCTTCACCATTCGCGGCGACTGGGCCGCGCCCGGCTGCACCAGCATCGTCGGACGTTACCGGCTGGAAGCCTTCGGCACACTGGCGGTGACGAAATTGCGTGGAGGTGAAGCCTTCATAGTCGACGATCACTGTGCGCAGCTGCCGCCGGCCGAAGCCGCCAGCTTCCAGCAACTCGACATCGCGGCGACCATCTGCCTGCCGCTGGTCAAGGAAGGCCGGTTGACCGCGCTGATGGCCATTCACGACCGCGTGCCCCGCGTATGGAGCGCCTGCGAGCTGGCCCTGCTCCGAGAAGTCACCGATCGCTCCTGGGCGCACATCGAGCGTGTGCGCTCCGCTGCGGCGGTCCGGCAGCGCGAGCAGTGCTTCCTGGAACAGCTCGAAGCCAAGGTCGCCGAGCGCACGGCGGCGCTGGCCCGCAGCGAGGCGAACATCCGTGCGGTGCTGGAAACCTCGCACCTGTACAAGGCGATGCTCGCACCGGACGGTTCGATTCTCTACGTCAACGCCACGGCATTGGCCGGCATCGACGCACGCTTCCATCAGTTGGCGGGCACGCCGTTCTGGGACTCGCCCTGGTTCAGTGCCACCCCCGGCATGCCGGAAGCGATGAAGGCGATGACCCTGCGCGTCGCGGCCGGCGCCACCGAGCACGGCACCATGACACTGAACATGCCGGGCGGCACGCGCACGTTCGACTTCTCCATGCGCCCGGTGCTGGGTGACGACGGTACTGTCGTCGCCCTGGTCCCCGAGGCCCTGGATATCAGCGAGCGCGTCGCCGCCGAGCAGACGCTGCAACAGCTGCACAAGATGGAAGCGCTGGGCAACCTCACTGGCGGCATCGCCCACGACTTCAACAATCTGCTCATGGCCGTGCTCGGCAGCCTGGAGCTGCTGCGCAGGCGCATGCCGGCCGATCCGGCCCTGCTGCGCCTGGTGGACAACGCCCGCGCTGGTGCCGAACGCGGCGCCTCGCTCACGGCACGCATGCTCTCGTTCGCGCGAAAGCAGGAACTGCACAAGACGCCGATCGATCTGCGCCAGTTGATCCAAGGCATGCAGGCACTTCTGCTCAGCTCGCTCGGCCCGACCATCCAGCTGGAGGTGGAGCTGCCGCAGCGACTGGCGCGGGTCAAGACCGATCCCAACCAGCTGGAAACCGCCCTGCTCAACCTCGCCGCCAACGCGCGCGACGCCATGGCCGGCGAGGGCCGCATTCTCATCGTCGCCGAACAGGTGACGCTGCCCGGCGAGCAGCACGGCCTGGCCGCCGGGCGCTACGTTCGCCTGAATGTCAGCGACAGCGGCACCGGCATGGACGAGACGACGCTCAAGCGCGCGGTCGAGCCGTTCTTCACCACCAAGGGCGTCGCCAAGGGCACCGGTCTCGGCCTGTCGATGGTGCATGGCCTGGCCGAGCAATCCGGCGGGCGGCTGGTGCTGCGCAGCAGCCCGGGCGCCGGCACCACCGCGCAAATCTGGCTGCCAGCACTTGAGGACGAACCAGCCGCGGAACCGACTCACGGCCCGTCACCGCATGACCTCCCGCGCAGAACCACGCGTCCGCTGTCCGTGCTGGCCGTGGATGATGACGAGCTGGTGCTGTTCGGCACCGCCGGCATGCTGGAAGCCGCCGGCCACCACGTCTTGACGGCGCGCTCCGCTGCGCAGGCGCTGGAGCTGCTGCAGGTGGCGCAGATCGACATGCTCGTCACCGACCACGCCATGCCGCTGATGAGCGGCGCGCAACTGGCTGCCGAGGTACGGGCAAGCCGGCCGGAGCTGCCGATCCTGCTGGTGTCCGGTTATGCCGAACTGCCATTGGCCACCCCGGCCCTGCCGCTGCAGCGACTGGCCAAGCCCTTCACCCAGGACCAGCTGCTAGATGCCGTCGAGCAGCTGCGCGCCGACGTCTGCTGAGCAACATCGGCGCAGCGGGGCCCATGACCGTGTGGGGCATCATTACTGGATGCCTGATTCGATGGCCGCGCACCTGGTAATACGACGAATAACCTGCGAGCCATTCTCGAAGGACCGTTAGTCGCCGATTTCTTAACTAATCGGTCAACTAGCCGATAGCGCACCGTCGCCATGCCCTCCGTTGGGCCGGCTGTCTCAAGGTTCAGGATCCATGCTCTCTTTGCATACCATCAAAGCTCGCTACACGGCCGCTTTCATCGGCTTCGTTCTCCTGGTCATGTTGCTCACGATGCTGGGGATCAAGCGCTTCGTAACCCCGCAGCTCATAGAGGCAGGCGAAACCATCGTCATGTCGCAGGTCACCGAGATTGGCGAGCACATCGCAATGGACCTGGCGCGAGTCGAAGCGCAAGCACGCAGCATCACCCAGACGGTGCCGATGCTTGACAGTGACGAGATCGACCGGGTCCTACCCGGTCTCGTCGACCAGTACGGTGACGTCAAGGTCTTCGGTGGCGGCATCTGGCCGCTCCCCGACGTCCGTACGCCAGGCCGCGCCAAGCACAGCACGTTTTATCACCGGGACGCATCCGGCAAACTGATCGTCAATACCCACTGGAATTCGGCCGAATCGCGTAACTATTTCGAGGAGCCTTGGCACCGAGGCGGCATGCAGGCACCGCGCGGCAAATGTGTGTGGGCAGCGGCCTACAAGGATGACGCCAGTGCTGAGCCGCGTACCAATTGCGCGATGACTATCTATAAGGACGGCTCTCCCTGGGGCGTGTCGACGATCGACCTGACCCTCGGTTTCTTCAACCGCCTGGTTGCCGAAAAGCAGGACGAGATCGAAGGCGAGGTCATGATCGTCGAGGCCGACGGCAAGATCCTCAGCAACCAGCCGCAACTTGGCTCGGACATGGTGCTGCGCAACGTTTCCGAAATGTCAGTACAGTCGCCCTTCATCGCGACCGTACAGAAGGCGCTCGCCAGCACGTCGCAAGCGTTGCGACGGGAGGTATTCACGAGCAAGACCGGCGAAGAGTTCAGCTTCTTCATGACGCCTGTCGAAGGTACCCCCTGGTTCCTCGCCGCCGCCCTGCCGACCGCCAAGCTTGAGGCACGAAGCGATGCGATGCTCAGGACGCTTGCATCCCTGCAGATCCCGATGGTGCTCATCCTGCTCGCGCTCATGCTTGTCGCGATCAATCAGCTGATGAAACGACTTGCCGTTCTGAAGACAAACATCGATTCCCTATCCGCAGGCGACGCAGACCTGACCAGGCGTATCGCTATCAAGGGCGAGGACGAAGTCGATCAGGTCGGACGCTCAGTCAATGGATTCATCGGCTACCTGCAGAAGATGATGATCGACGTAAGTGACGCCACGACCCAGATCCAGTCGGAGATCGCACAGCTCAAGCAGCTGTCCCGTACCACCAATGACGCGCTGGCCCGGCACGCCTCGGAAACCGACCAGGCCGTTACCGCGATCAACGAAATGAGCTCAACTGCCGAATCGGTTGCGCACAGTGCCAGCGATACGGCGACGTTCACCCAGACGGCCAACCACAATGCGGTCTCCTCCCGCCTAGTCGTCGAGGATGCCTCGAGCAGCGTGCGCTCGCTGGTCAGCGAAGTGGAAAGCGCGACGGCGAAAGTCCAGGCGATGCAGGCCGATGCCCAGCGCATCAACGATGTACTGGGCGTCATTGGTGACATCGCCGGGCAGACCAACCTGCTTGCGCTGAATGCGGCCATCGAGGCGGCCCGAGCCGGCGAACAGGGCCGTGGCTTCGCGGTCGTCGCTGACGAGGTCCGCGCACTTGCCGCACGGACGCAGCAGAGCACCTCCGAAATCAATGAAACCTTGCAACGCCTGAAGGATGCGGTCGGCTCTGCCGTTCAGGCCATGGAACAAACCAAGGCCAGCTGCCAGGCGACAGCCGACAAAACGGCTCAGGTCACCGTTGGACTTGATGAAATGACCAACTCGGTCGTTCACATCAATGATCTCAGCACCCAGATCGCCACCGCAGCGGAAGAACAGAGCGCCGTAGCCGAGGAGATCAACCGGAACATGGTCGCCGTGCGGCATGTGGTTGACGAGCTGGTCGAAAGCGGCGCGAGCGTCGATAGGAGTACCGAATCGCTCCTGGACACGAATGGACGCCTCACGGCCGTCGTAAGCCGATTCAAGGTCCGCTGATACAACCTGGATGAGAGAGGCGCTTAGTGGGCCTCTTTCCGCCCATTACAACAGCGCCATCTGCGAGAGCAGTCGGCCGGCGGCTCTCGCATCGTCGCCAAGCGTGTACTCGACGATTTCCGCATCAACATCGTGCAGGGACGAAATTTGAGGGTCGCCAAAAGCGGCGTCCAGTTTGTGCGATGTTCAATGCCGAACGGTCGAATCGATTTTATGCGAGATGTTGCGAGCATTTCTGCAGTTACGCCAGGTGGTCACCGTAGAGGTTCGACAATTGATCGCAGAGCAAGTCGTTTTATTGATTGCCACTGGTTTCGGGCTGGGATCATTGCCCTGGATGCCCGGTACCTTCGGATCACTGCTGGGGATACCACTGGCGTGGTGGCTCTGGGGGCAGCCGCTGACAAGGCAACTGCTGGTCATCACCGCACTGCTGGCGGTTGGCGTTCCGTTGTGTCACTGGGCCTCGCACTGGCTTGGAGGCGGCGATGCCGCGCAGATCGTTGCCGACGAGTACTTCGCTTTTCCACTGGTTTTTTTGGGAGTGGCCACAACCCATCGATGGTGGCTACTAGGTGCCGGATTCGCACTGTATAGACTTTTCGATATCACCAAGCCGCCGCCCATAGGATTCGTCGAAACGATTGGTGGAGGCTTGGGTATCGCATTGGATGACGTGCTGGCCGCGCTGTTAGCTTGGCTCGCACTGCGTGGGGCCCGAGCGCTTTGGTTGCGCGTGTAGCGCCGGTCGATCACCACGAGGCGGCGCAGCTAAGGCCCGCCAGGCAGTACGACCTGGCAGGAGCTCGGCGCAGCAGAAACGATGATGCGCCGGAAGCGCCAACGGTAGCTACCGCCCGTTGTGCCTGCCCTGATTCAGGATGCGGGGCGCCGCCTAGCCTGGCACCTACTCGTGGGAACGATCGTCAGCTGCCGATCACGCCGCCGTCGTCCTTGGTGATCAGCACCGTGGACGAGCGCGGGCGTGACTGGCCGTCGCTGGCCGGGAAGCTCAGCCCCGGGTGCTGCACGTTGATCCACATGGCACGGTAGTCCGGGCTCCAGGTGATTCCGGTGATCTCGCAGCCCCGTGGCCCGACCAGGAAACGCCGCACCTCGCGCGTTTTCGGATCGGCGCAGAGCAGCTGATTGGTGCCCATGGCCTGCATCACCGATTCGTCATCGTCGAAATCGGTTTCTATCCACAAGCGCCCGTCACGATCGAAGGCCAGCCCGTCCGGCGAGGAAAAGCAGTCGCCGTCGATGGTGCCGATCAGGTTGGCGGCAACCGGCTGGCCCTGGGCATCGCGCGAGCCGCGACGTTCGCCGGCGAGCAGGAAGACTTCCCACAGGAAACGGGTCGCCGTCGGGTCGCCGCCCTCCTCCTGCCAGCGCAGGATCTGCCCGTGCAGGTTGTTCGGTCGCGGATTGGCCTTGTCCAGCGGCTGCTTGGTGCCGCGCGCGTCATTGTTGGTCAGGGTGACGTAAACCTCGCGGGTATCGGGATGCACTGCGACCCACTCCGGCCGGTCCATCGGCGTCGCGCCGGCGCGGTCGGCGGCGGCGCGGGCGTTGAGCAGCACCTCGGCCTGGCTGGAGAAGCAGTTTTCCGCGGTCAGGCCATGCTCGCCGTGCACCAGCGCCAGCCACTGGCCACTGCCGTCGGCATCGAAACGCGCGACATACAAGGTGCCCTCATCCAGCAAGCGGCGATTGGCCGCGTCCGCACCGGGCACGAAACGGCCGCTGGGAACGAACTTGTAGACGTACTCGCCCTTGGTGTCGTCGCCCGAGTAGAACGCCATGCGCCCGTCCTCGCCCAGCGACAGCACCGAGCACTCGCGGCAGTAGCGGCCGAAGGCGGTGCGCTTGACCGGCGCGCTCTGCGGGTCGAACGGATCGACCTCCACCACCCAGCCGAACCGGTGCGGCTCGTTGACGAAGCCGCCATGGGGTTGGCCTGCCTGCGGCGTGGCATCGAAACGCGGATCGACCGTGCCCCAGCCGTAGAGCTTGCTCATGCCGCTGCCGGCGATGCCGTAGCGGTTGTGCGAGACGCGCGCGGCAAGATCGTCGGCGTCGTGGTTGACGAAGTAGTTGTGCCAGTTCTCCTCGCAGACCAGATAGGTGCCCCAGGGCGTGAAGCCGCTGGAGCAGTTGTTCAGCGTGCCGAGCACCGTGTTTCCTTCCGGGTCGTCCATGGTCTGCATCGCTGCATGGCCGGCCAGCGGCCCGGCAATGGCCATCGGCGTCATGCCGGAAATGCGGCGGTTGTAGGGTGAATCCATCACCCGCTGCCATTCGCCCTGCGCATCCTTGCGCACCTCGATGACACTCAGGCCATGGGCCGCCTGCTCCTTGCGCACCTGTTCCAGTGGGCGCCGGCCATCGACCACGGCGATGCCTTCTGGATGCAGCGTCGGGTTGACGTACTCGTGGTTGATGGCCAGCAGGCCGCGGCTGTCGGGCGCGTCGGGGAACGGGAAGAAATGCATGCCGTCGTGGTTGTCGCCGGCCTGCCTGAGCTGGGCTTGCCAATCGTCGCTGGCATCCGGCTGCCACTCGGGGGCGTCGGCATGCACCGGATCGCCCCAGGAGAAGAACACCCGGGCGCTGTAGCCCGGCGCCACCTCGACACGGTCGAAATGCGGATCGAGCTGGGTCGGGATACCTTCGAAGCCGAGCAGCGAATCGCCCCGGGTCGCGGCTCGCGCGCCGGCCATCCCGCCGCCGAGAAAGGCGATGCCGGCCAGGCCGAGCCCACCCTTGAGCAGCCCGCGCCGGCGGTGATCGATCGCCTGCTGCAGCGGCACGTTGCCGCTCGGATTGACCGGTTGGTCGTCATGAGCGCCCACGCTCGCGTGAAAATCGGTGAAATCCTGTTTCATCGAAAACGGTTCCTGAGTCGTAACGGCATCATTCGATGCGGTAATGGAAGGTGTTCTTTACGTCGGGCACGGCAACCGCGCGGCCTTCAACGATGCGCGGCTGGTAGCGAAAGCTCTTGGCGGCGGTGAGTGATGGGCGGATGAACAGCGGATGGCAGTCGCCGACCACTTCGGGCGAGCGCACGCGACCCTGCACATCGACCGTGTAGCTGACCGTGCAGGAACCCTGAAGCCCGGAGTCCAGCGCCCGTTGCGGGTAGACCGGCGGCTTTTTGGCAATCGGCAGGTACTGCCGGCTGGCCGCTTCGGCCGCAGCAGCCTGTCGTGCGCGCTCAGCCGCTTCCGCGCGCGCCGTTGCCTCGGCTGCGCGCGCCGCCTGCAACCGTGCCTCTTCCTGAGCCATCCGTTCCCGCTCCTGTGCCTGTTCCTGGCGGCGTTGCTCGTCGCGCTGACGCTGCTGCTCGCGCTGGCGTTCCAACTGCTCGCGCTGCTGCTTCAGCTGCTCGGCCTTGCGCTCCTCTTCGGCGCGCTTGAAGGCCAGCTCGGCCTGCTCGAGTCGCTGCTGCTGGGCGTGGGTATCGACCTGTGGCTCGCGCGGCGGCGGTTCGACCGCGGGCTCGACGGGCGGTTCGACCGGCACTGCGCTCTCGGTTGGCGCCGGCGGCGGCAAGCTGATCAACTGGGTCTGCATCACCTGGGTGGCGACCGGCATTTCCAGCGCTGGCGACCAGCTGCAGAGCAACAGCGCGAACAGTCCGGCGTGCATCCCGAGGGTCAGCAATGCAGCCCCGGCCGGACCGATCCACTGTCGCGGGACAACTTCGCTGCCATGCGCGACGGGCGTGCTGAAGGTCATCATCACGGCTGCCCGACTCCGGCCGGCGCCTCGGTGATCAGCCCCAGGTTGACCACCCCGCCGCGCTGCAGCTCGGCGATACCGGCGACCACGCGACCGTAGCCCGCCGCCTCGTCGGCACGGACATAGACCTGGGTGTCGCCGCGCTCGGCGATGATCGCGCCGACCTTGGCCTGCAGCTCGGCAAGGTCGACGGCGCTGTCGGTCTGGTTGTCGATGTCCAGCTCGCTGCCCAGGTTCCAGTAGAAGCCGCCATCGGCCTTTACCGAGAGCGTGAGGATCTGCCGCTCGTTCTCCACCGGCAGCGCTTCGGCTGCGACCTTGGGCAGCTCGATCTTGACGCCCTGCACCAGCATCGGCGCGGTGACCATGAAGATCACCAGCAGCACCAGCATCACGTCGATGTAGGGCACCACGTTCATTTCCGCCTTGGGCCCGTGTTTGTGCTGTGGTTTGACCAGCATGAAGGCGTCCTCCTCAGGCGGCTGCGGCAACGTTGGGTGAAGCGGCGTGCAGGCGCCGATGCAGGCGCGCCTGTAGCTCGTTGCCGAAGGCGTAGTAACGACCGACCAGCGTCTGCCCACGGGCAGCGAAGCGGTTGTAGGCCATCACCGCGGGAATCGCCGCGAACAGGCCGATGGCCGTCGCGATCAGCGCTTCGGCGATGCCCGGTGCGACGGTCGAGAGCGTCGCCTGCTGCACCTGCGACAGGCCGAGGAAGGAGTTCATGATTCCCCACACGGTACCGAACAGGCCGATATAGGGGCTCACCGAACCCACGGTCGCGAGAAACTGCAGGCCCTTTTCCAGACGCTCCTCCTGCTCGGCGACGGCCACGTAGAGGCTGCGCTCGACACCCTGCGCCACCACATCCGGCGCGATCCCCGGCTGGCGTTGCAGCTGGGCGAACTCGCCGTAACCGGCGAGGAAGATGCGCTGCAGCGCGGCCTCGTCCGGCAACGGCTGCGCCTGGCCTTCGCGATAGAGCTGGGCAAGATCGCCGCCCTGCCGGAAGCGCTGCAGAAAGCCGCGCTGCAGGCGTTCGGCGCTGCGCAACGCCACGCTGCGACGGATGATCAGGTACCAGCTCGAAACCGAGGCCAGGACCAGAATCATCATCACCGCCTGGACCACCAGGCTGGCTTCGCTGACCAGGCCCCAGATGGACATGTGCTCGAGAGTCGTTTGCATGAATCGTTTCCTCCTGCCCCGACTGGGGCAGCTGCTATTGGATTGCGGGTCGGTTAGCGGGCGATGACGTCAATCCAGCCCCAGCGCATCGGCGATCGCCGACCAGGGCAGGTACTTGTAGTTCTGCGTCCCCTCGGGCATCCGCTTGCGGCCGTCCTGCACCACCAGCATTCCGCGGTTCCAGATGCCGCCGAGGTTGGCCGAGGTGACTTCCAGCCCATCGGTCTCGGACGCTCCGTCGATGCCGCGCTCGGCGTTCAGGCCGATGCGGAAGGCGCCGCGCACGGCGTAGGGAGCCTGGGCATCGAGCACCACGTAGCTGTCGTTGCCCTGACTGGAAATCACCAGGTAGTCGCCGCGCTCGCCGTGGTAGATAGCCAGACCTTCGATGTCGTCGTAGACCGGCCCGCCGACACCGATGATCTGCTCCGGCACCGCCGGCACATCGGCGCGGGCATCGACCACCCACACCGCGACGTCTTCCTCGCCGACGAACAGCCGCTCGCTGCGGTCGTCGGCCACGCAGCCCTCGGGCTGACTGTCCAGCTTGAAGCGCCGCACCAGCTCGCCACGCGGCTGGCCGGAGCTGCCATCGAGGCGGTACTGCAGGAAGGTGCCGTCCTTGTCGTTGGCGATGGCGTAGGTAGTGCCCTGGCGATCCTGGAACATGCACAGGCCATAGATTTCGCTCAGCGGCGTGGCGACCTCGCCGACATCGCGGAGCACCCCGCTCGCCCGGTCGATGGCGAACAGGTGCAGGCTGTTGTGATCGCGATTGCTGGCCACGGCCAGGTCCACGCGCTTGCTGCCAAGGCGGAAGCCGCTGCGCACATCGACGTTGTTCAGCCGGCCGGCGCGCAGGTCCTGCACCTGACGGCCGTCCAGGTCGTACACCACCAGGCCGCCCTTCTTGTCGGTGCCGAGCACGCGGCTCTGTGCCGGATCGCGCGGATGGACCCAGATCGCCGGATCATCGGCGGCATCACCCAGGCTCGGCACCGGGCCTGTCTCAACTGCGGCCGGCAGGCTGACGATCGGCTCGGCTTGCGACAGCGCGGTCGGTTGCCAGTCCAGACGGGCCGACTGCAGGCCGCGTTCATCCGCCAGCAGCAGCTCGACGCCCTCGGCACTGCGGCGCGCGCTGATGCGTTCCGGTTCGTCGAAACCGTCCAGTGCGATGACCTCATCGGCTTGCCAGCCGGCTTCGTTCTGCCGGTACAGATGCAGCACCGAGGCTTCGGGATCGAGCGCCAGCAGTCCGCCCGGCACCAAGGTCATGCCCGCTGCGGCATGGGCCAGGCTGCCGAACGGCTGGCGCAGATCGACCGGCTCACGCTGCAACGGCGCCTCGGCGTCGGCCGGGTAACGCCAAAAGCCGACGGACTCCTCGTTGACATAGAGCTGCCCACTGGCATCGTCCGTCTGGCAGAAGGCGCTCTGCGGCGGCAGGCTGAGCCCGCGCACCCGCCGCGCCTCACCGAGCAGGCGGCCCTGACTGCCGACCAGCCATTGCTCGCCGACGCCCTCCTCACCGAGCAGAAACACGAAGTCGTTGTGCGCGCTGTCGCGGTACAGGCAAAGCCCCTCGATGGCGAATGCTGTGCGCGGCAGGTACAGCGGCTGGCTCCAGGCACGCGCGGCATTCAGGCCGATCAGCATCGCCTGCTGGCGCTTGCGCTCGACCGTGGCGAGCAGCAGGCCCTGGCGGTCGACGCGATGGTCCAGTCCTTCGAAGCGCCCGGCGTGGCGCGCCAGGCTGTTACCGGCGGCATCCAGCAGCTGCAGGCCCTGGTCATCGACCTGCACACGGTCGGCGCCGGTCCAGGGGGTGTCGCCGTTTAGCAGCTGGGCGTACTCGAGGCCGACCAGCAGCGGTTCGCTGATGTTCAGCTGGGCCGACTTCGCCGGTGTATCTGGTTGCGTGGACTGGCAGGCCGCCAATGCGATGCACAGGCCGAGCAGCATGGTTTTGGGTAATGCGTTCATGGTGTATCCATTCAGGCTGCCGCCTGCCGGCGCCCGACCGAAAAGGGGAACGGCGGGCACCGGAGCGGCATGGGGTCAGAAGTGGGTGAGGGTCAGGCCGAGCTTGTAGGTCGGGCCGTACTCTTCGTACTGGGCGTTGTAGGCGCGGCGGCCGCTGTAGACGTAGTAGGACTCGTCCGTCAGGTTCAGCGCCTCGAAGGTCAGCTGCAGGCTCGGCGTGATGAAGTAGCCCGCCTTGAAATCGACGAACAGCTGATCGTCGACGTACAGGTCGTGCGCCTCGTCGTCGATGCCAGCCACCTCGTAGAGGTAGTCCGACTTGTAGTTCGCAGCCAGGCGCAGGTTGAGCCGGTCGTTTTCCCAGCCGAGCATCAGGTTGCCGACCGTGTCGGAGTGATTCGGCAGGTCGATGCTGCGCTGCATGCCCTGCCCTTCGATGTCCGCGTCGGACTGGCTGAAGGTGGCGTTGGCGCCCAGCAACAGACCGTTCCACGGCGCCGGCAGCCAGTCGAGCTTCTGCGAGTAGGCCAGCTCCAGGCCGTAGAGCTTCGCGCTGCTGCCGTTCTGGAAACTGAGCGCTTCGTCGAACGCGGCCCACTGGCCGGTGCCGGCCAGATCGGTGTTGTAGATGAAGTTATCGATGTCCTTGTAGAACAGGTACGCCGACACCACGCCGGCGCGGCCCATGTAGTGCTCGATGCCAAGGTCGTAGTTGATCGATTCCAGCGGCTTGAGATCGGGGTTGCCGAACTCGGCGTCGTTGCCGTCGATGACGAAACCGGGCGCCAGCTGGCCGAAGGTCGGGCGCACAACGCTGTTGGTCCAGGCGGCACGGATCATGGTGTCGTCGGTCAGTTGGTAGCGCAGGTGCAGCCCCGGCAGCCAGTGGTCATAACGACTGCTGCTGGAGATCGACTCAAACTGGTCATCGCGCAGGCCGGTGCCCTTGGCGCGAAAGCGCGTGCCCTCGTAGCGCAGGCCGGCGATGACGCGCCAGCGGTCGATATCCACGGTGTTCATCAGGTAGGCGGCGTTGATGTCCTCGTGCATGTCGAAGTCATTGATGCGCGACTCCTCCTCGTCGTAGAACTCGCTGGCATCCAGACCGCCAATCGCGCCCTCGATGGCCGAGGCACTGATGCCCGGGCCGAAGCGGCCGAGCGCATAGTCGACGTTGCCGCCCTGAAAGTCGGCCAGAGTCAGGTCGTCGAAATCGTCGTATTTCCAGACCTCGTTATCGTTGTCCTTGTGCCGGCGGCTGAGCTTGCCGCCGAACTTGGCCTGCGCGGCGTAACCCTGGATGTCGTACTCGCGCGCCAGGTCCAGGCGGATGTTCTTCTCGCGGTCGCGGGTGTCGCTTTTCTCCCACTCCACTTCATCCAGCTCGAAGGACGCCGGGTCGTAGAAGGACGAATCGATCGTCAGGCGCGGCTTGCGGCTGCTGGAAAAGCCGGCATCGGCGAAATCGCCCTCGAAAGTCGCGCTGGCGATACCGCCCGGATTGCGCTCGCGCGACTGGCTGTAACCGGCCTGCCCGCTCAGGGTCCACAGGCCCATCATGCGTTCACCGCCGAACACGTAGGACTGCACGGTCTGGGTGTCCTCGCGGGACTTCAGCTCGCGCCAGCCCTCGGCGTCACCGGTCTCGCCCGGCAGCTGCGAATCCTCGAAGGCGACACCGGCGGCGTTACGCGTTTCGGTGTCCTTGAAGCGGCTGTACAGCGTGCGCAGGTAGTAGCTGCTGACATCGTCCGGCCTGTAGTCGAAGTTCAGCCCGAAGCCGGTGCGCTCTCGGGTGATCTCGTAGTCGCGCTGCTCGAGTTCCTCCAGCCGCGCGCCGTCGTCGGCGAAGTCCCACTTGCCGCCGGTCTCGACGTTGTCCGAGCCGAAGTCGCGCTCCTGCCAGCTGACGGCTGCGGCGACGCCGAAATTGTCGACGCCATCGCCCAGGCTGAAGCGGTCGCTGATGGCGCCGGAGAATTTCTGGCTGGTCTTGTCGACGTTGTCGTCATGGCTGCCCTCGCCGCTGAGGCTGTAGAACAGCCCGTCATGGTCGAAGGCCGACAGGCTCTGTACCTCGATGGTGCCGCCCAGGGAATTGGCATCCATGTCCGGCGTCAGCGTCTTGACCACCGACAGCGACTGCACCAGCTCCGATGGCAGCACGTCGAGCGCCACGGCACGGCGATCGCTCTCCGGCGATGGGACCAGGGTGCCGTTGATGGTGACGCTGTTCAGATCCGGCGCGATGCCGCGCACGCTGACGAAGCGCCCTTCGCCCTGGTCGCGCTCGACCGAGATGCCCGGAATGCGCTGCAGCGCCTCGGCGGCGTTGTCGTCCGGCAGCTGGCCGATGCCGTCTGCATGCACCACGCTCTTCACGCTGTCGGAATTGCGCTGGTCCTTCAGTGCCTCGTCGATGCTGACCGCTTGGCCAATGACTTCGACGTGCTCCATGACAAGCGGCTCCTCGGCCCAGGCCGAACCGGCGCTGACGGCCAGGGCCAGCAGGCTGATGCGGAATCCTGCATGGCGGATGCCGCTGCGGTATGTGCTCATGAACAATCCCCCGAACGGTGTTTACCGGGTCCATCCCGGAACTGCAGCGGACGGTAGGTGGGGGATATGGCGGTTCTGTGACAGGAGGTTCGGGGAGGGCTTGGAACAGGGGGTTTTCGGGGATTTTGCGAGCGGGATTGAGCTGATATGACCTGTTTTCAGGGCGGACTGCGCGCCAGAGCCGTTTTTCGAAGGGGTCGAAGTTTCTGTTTCGCCCTGCTGGGCGAGTCACTTTTTCCAGACGCGCCTGCCCGGCCGGGGAAAAATAGCCAAAAACGCTTCGCCCCTGCATCCGAACTGGGCGTCCCCGGTTCGCTGCGCTCGACTTTCCTCACTCCCTCGCCGCTCCGGGAGCCGGCGTAAAGGGCCATCCATGGCCCTTTACGGAGGGGACGCCTAGTTCTCTCGCGGCATCCATGCCGCTCGCTCCCCTACGCAACGATTCCATTCGGCCTCCTGAAAGGGGCATTCGGTATTACCTGGTGATCTGTGCAAGTACATGCAGAGCTACCCCCCTTTATGTGGACAGGTCGTAGAAATGCTTCGCGTACGTAATGCAGAGCGCCAAAGCACGGCTCCTATGCTGAAACGCAGAAACCTTGAGTGATCCTCTAACCCGCGGAAGCCTAGGGCTGCTTATCGTTCTGCTTGCACTGCCTCCCAGGCGACTCCCAATCGCCCCTTCAGGAGGGTGAACGGAGCCGTCGTGTAGAGGGGCGAGCGGCATGGATGCCGCGAGAGCCGTAAAGGGCCATGGATGGCCCTTGTACGGCGACCCTCGGAACGGCGGCGTAGAGAACGAACCCCGGCGCAGCCGGGGCCGGATGCAGGGGCAAGCGTTTTTGCCTACTTTTTCCGCGACTGGAAAAAGTAGGTCGCCCAGCAGGGCGAAACCCAGCTATCAAGCAACTCCCTAATTCGTCTGACACCCCAAAAGATTAAAAACCCCCTGAGCCAATTCAACCCCCACCCCATTCATCCAACCGTCACATCCATCTGTTTCCGTGCCATCACGCACTGGCGCGATCCCTCGCCACGGAGACCCGATGAAATCCCTCCTCAAACTCCACACCCTCACCCTCCTCGGCCTCGCCCTGGCCGCCAACGTCGGTCTGCAGCTGCTCCTCGCCGTCGGCCAGCTCAAATCCTGGGGCGAGATCGACTGGATGGACGTGGTCGGTGAAGGCGGTTGCGCCGCCCTCGCCCTCGCCTGGCTGATCATGCTGCTGCACAGCCGCCCGGCAGGCCGGGTGACGCGGTTGCTGGCGCTGGGGCTGGCCTGCATCTGCTTTTCCTGGTGGATGGACCTGCTCGACGAATTCATCCAGATCCCCGCCAACATCGCCTGGGACAATTGGCTGGAAACGGCACCCATGCCGGTCGGCCTGATCCTGCTGACCTTCGGCATCTACCACCTGAACCAGGAACAGCGCGCCATCAACGCGCAGATGCACAAGCGCGAACGGCTCTTCCGCGAGCATCGCCTGTTCGACAACCTGACCCCGCTCGGCACCGCCGAGTACCTGCGTCGGCAACTGGACTCGGCCCTGCGCCAGGCCGCCGACGAGCAAAGGCCGCTGTCGCTTCTGGCGGTGGATCTCGACGAATTCAGTCGGGTCAACCAGCGCTACGGCCAGGAAGAAGGCGACCTCGTGTTGCAGGCCGTGGCGCAGTTGCTGGTGCTCAACCTGCGCCATCAGGACCTGCTCTGCCGCCTGGCCGGGGATCGCTTCGTCGTGCTGCTGCCCGATACCGCCGAACAACAGGCGCGGCAGCTCGCCGAGGAGTTGCAGACCGCCGTCGCCAGCCTCGCGCACAAGACCCGCCAGCACGGCGAGCGCCTGCATCTGCGCGCCAGCACCGCAGTGGTGATGGCCTTCGACGACGATGCCGAGCAGTTGCTCAAACGCCTCAACCTCGGTTTGGCCAAGGCCAAGCAGTCCCTGCCACGCTGCGCCTGAGGCGACCATGGAAAGCCCGTTACGCTGGTACGAATGGGACACCCGCTTCATCGCCGCCCACCACCAGCCGGCGGTGTTGCTCGACCTGGCGCTCTCGCGCGGTATCGACAGCCATGCGCTGCTGCGCGGCAGCGGGCTGTTCTACGAGGACGTCGCCAGCGGCCGTGCCCGCGTCAGCCCGGAGCAGCTGCTGACGCTCATCGGCAATACCGAACGCTTGTTGGGTGCTGCGGACAGCAGCTTTCTGTTCGGCCAGCGCTTGCTGCCCGGCCACTACGGCGATGCCAGCCTTGCCTTGGCCAACGCCGGCAACCTCGAGCAGGCGCTGGAGCGGCTTAGCCAGTTCCGCGCCCTGCTCTGCCCGCTGCTGGCGCCAAGGCTGCTGCTGGACGAGCAGCAGCTGCACATCTATTGGCTGGACAACGGCAGCGCCGGCCGCCACCAACGGTTTCTCATCGAAGCGCACCTGACCGCCATCGTCGCGCTGTGCAAGCGCGGCAGCGGCCTGCGCCTGCCGTGGCGCTTCCAGTTCGCCTACCCGCAGCCGCGCCATGTCGAGCAGTACTGGGTGCACCTGGGTGACGCGCTGCAGTTCGACCGCCACCTGACCCTGCTCAGCCTGCCTCGCGAGTACCTGCATCAGCCCTGGCCGGATGCTTCGGCCACGGTAGGCCAGGTCGCGCAGCAGGCCAGCCAGCAGCAGATCGATGCGCTGGAAGGCCCCTGTGCGTTTCTCGATGCGTTCTACCAATACCTGCATGACAACATCCGCGAGCCACTGAACCTGGAGCGCGTCGCGCTGGCGTTCGCCATGAGTCCGGCGACGCTCAAGCGCAAGCTGGCCAAGCACGGCACGCACTTCCAGGAACAGCTCGATCTGGTGCGCACGCACGTTGCGCTCTACCTCTATCAGGCCCGCGGCCTAGGCAACGAGGCCGTGGCGCGGCACCTCGGCTTCAACGACACCACCAACTTCCGTCGCGCCTTCAAGCGCTGGACCGGGGTGGTGCCCAGCGGGCTGCAGCCGCTGTTCGACGCCCCCTGACGGCATGCTAAGGTGCCGTCCGCATTACCTTCGAGGCGAGCGGGCATGGATATCAAGCAGCTGAAGTTTCTCGTGGCGCTGGATGAAACGCGTCATTTCGGTCAGGCCGCGGCGCGCTGCCATGTCACCCAGCCGACGCTGTCGATGCGCCTGCGCGGCCTGGAAGACGAACTCGGCCTGCAACTGGTGACCCGCAGCCAGCGCTTCGAAGGCTTCACCCCCGAAGGCGAACGCATCCTGGCCTGGGCGCGCAGCCTGCTCGCCGCACAGGACGGCCTGCTGGCCGAAGCCGCCTCCTGCCGTGGCCAGCTGGTCGGCACCTTGCGCCTGGGCGTGGTGCCGCTGGCCGGTTTCGACCCGATGCAATTGGTGCAGGCCTTCGGCGAGCGCCACCCGAACCTGCGCTTCGAGTTGTTCGCGTTGAGCAGCGATCAGATTCTCGAACGGCTCAATCGCAATCTGCTGGACCTCGGCCTGTCCTACCTGGAGCGGCTGGATGACGCGCACTTCACCAGCCTGCCGCTCGGCGAAACCCGCATGGGGCTGTTGCATGACGAGCGCCATTTTCGCTTCGACGCGCCATCGCTGCGCTGGGAAGCCCTCGCCGATCTTCCGCTAGGTCTTTTGACCGGCGGTATGCACTTTCGCCAGTCCATCGACCATGCGCTGCGTAGCCGTGGCCTGAGCCTGGCACCGCGGCTGCAGACCGATGCCGTGCACCATCTGCTGCAGGCCGTAGGGGCCGGACTGTGTTGCGCAATCATGCCGCTGGATAGCGGCCTCGAAGCACTGGATAGCCGGCTGACCCTGACGCCCATCGACAATGCCAGTACCCTCGCGCCGCTGGGGCTGATCCTGCGTCGCGGCTCACCGCGATCCGCGCTAGGCGAGGCTTGCTTCAACGAGGCACGCGAGCTGTTACAGCGGCAAAGACCTGCCATCCCCTGACGGGCGATCGATACGCTCGATCACCCTATCGAACATAGCGATTGGACGATCCCTCCCTGCGCTCCTAGGCTCCCTGCGTCGACCTGTCGCAGGCCATCGCCATGCAATACGCCACCCTCAACGCCCCAAGCGCCAGTGCTCCGGATCTCGGCGCAGCGCCCTTGGCTGACGAATGTGCCCTGGCCATCAGCTACAACGGCCTCAATCAGGCCGTGATGATGGTTACACCGCTGGATCTGGAAGACTTCGTTATCGGCTTCAGCCTGAGCAGCGGCTTGATCGAGCGCATCGATGATCTACGCGACCTGCGCTTGCGAGGCGATGGCAGCGCGCAGCATGCCGAAGTGCAGGTGAGCCCGCGGGCGTTCTGGCACATCAAGCAGCAACGACGGCAGTTGGCCGGCCACAGCGGTTGTGGCCTGTGCGGTGTGCAGGCGCTGGAGCAGGCATTGCCACAGCTCGCACCACTTTCGCCAATCGATCTGCCGCCCGAAGGACATTTCCACGAACTGCGCCAGCGCATCGCCAACGCCCAGCTGCTGGCCCGCGACAGCGGCGCACTGCACGCGGCGCTGTATGTCGACGGCAACGGAGAGATCGCCCTGTGCCGCGAGGACATCGGCCGGCACAACGCCCTGGACAAGCTGATCGGTGCGCTGACGCTGCAGCGCCGTACCCCGAGCGAAGGCTTCGTCGTGGTCACCAGCCGCTGCAGCCTGGAGCTGATCCACAAGGCCGTGCGCGCCGGCATCGGCACGCTGGTCAGTCTGTCCGCGCCGACCCACCTGACCGTCGAGTGGGCGCGTCGGCATCACCTCAACCTCATTCACCTGCCCCACCACAGCGCGCCACGGGTCTACAGCCCGGCACCTGCGCTGCCCGAACAGAACGGATGTCACCCATGAGCCGCACGTCCCGCTTCCATCCCGCCACCCGTTTCCAGCCCTACGCCGGTCCGGCAGGCGGCTGGGGCGCGCTGCGCAGCGTGGCCAGCGCCTGGCTCGGCAGCGGCAACGCGCTGAAGAACATCCGCGCGATGCTGCGCACCAACCAGAACGGCGGCTTCGACTGCCCCGGCTGCGCCTGGGGTGATTCGCCGGAGGCCGGTGCGGTGAAGTTCTGCGAAAACGGCGCCAAGGCAGTGAACTGGGAAGCGACCCGGCGCCGCGTGGACGCCGCGTTCTTCGCCCGCCACAGCGTCAGCCAGTTACGCGAGCAGAGCGATTACTGGCTCGAATACCAGGGCCGCCTGAGCGAACCGGTCCGTTACGACGTCGCCAGCGACCGCTACCTGCCGATCAGCTGGGACGATGCCTTTGCGCTGATCGCCCATCACCTGAACGGCCTGGACAGCCCGCACCAGGCAGCCTTCTACACGTCCGGCCGGGCCAGCAACGAAGCGGCCTATCTCTACCAGCTGTTCGGTCGCAGCTTCGGCACCAACAATTTTCCCGACTGCTCGAACATGTGCCACGAGGCCAGTGGCGTCGCCCTGACCGAATCCATCGGCGTCGGCAAGGGCACGGTGACGCTGGAGGATTTCGATCACGCCGATGCGATCTTCGTCCTCGGCCAGAACCCCGGCACCAACCATCCGCGCATGCTCGAACCATTGCGTCAGGCTGTGGAGCGCGGCGCTCAGGTGGTCTGCTTCAATCCATTGCGCGAGCGCGGGCTGGAGCGCTTCCAGCACCCGCAGAAGCCCATCGAGATGCTCGCCAATCAGGACGCGCCAACTCACAGTGCCTACTTGCGGCCCAATCTCGGTGGCGATCTCGCGGTGCTGCGCGGTATCGCCAAGTACCTGCTGCAATGGGAGCAGGAAGCCCAGTCCAGCGGCGCACCGGCAGTGTTCGATCACGCGTTTCTGGCTGAGCACAGCCACGGGCTGGAGGCCTACCTGGCCGAGGTCGAAGCCACGCCCTGGGCGCTGATTGAGCAGCAGTCGGGGCTCGACCGCGAAACCATTTGCCACGCCGCCATGATCTACCGCAACGCGGAAAGGGCCATCGTCTGCTGGGCGATGGGCATCACCCAGCACCGTCACTCGGTGGCGACCATCCAGGAAATCGCCAACCTGCTGCTGTTGCGCGGCAACCTCGGCAAGCCCGGCGCTGGCGCCTGCCCGGTGCGCGGCCACAGCAACGTGCAGGGCGACCGCACCATGGGCATCAACGAGCGGCCGCCGCTTGCGCTGCTCGATGCACTGCAGCGCCAGTTCGACCTGCCAATGCCGCGCCAGCCCGGCTACAACACCGTGGAATGCATCCAGGCCATGCTCGCCGGGCAGGTCAAGGTGTTCATCGGTCTGGGCGGCAACTTCGCCCAGGCCACGCCGGACACCCCGCGCACGCAGCAGGCGCTGCGCAACTGCGCGCTGACCGTACAGATCAGCACCAAGCTCAACCGCAGCCACCTGACCATGGGCCGCGACGCGCTGATCCTGCCGTGCCTCGGCCGCACCGACATCGACCGCCAGGCCTGCGGCCCGCAGGCGGTCACCGTGGAAGACTCGTTCAGCATGATCCACGCCTCGCGCGGCCAGCTCGAGCCTGCGTCTGCCGAGATGCGCTCGGAGCCGGCCATCGTCGCCGGCATCGCCGCCGCCACGCTGGGCAAGCGCCCGGTGGACTGGCTCTGGCTGGTGGAGGACTACGGCCGTATCCGCGAGCTGATCGCGGCGACCATTCCCGGCTTCGCCGGCTTCGACCACCGCCTGCATCGCGCTGGCGGCTTCTACCTGGGCAATGCCGCTGCCCGGCGCGAATGGAACACCGCCAGCGGTCGCGCCGAGTTCAAGGCGCACCCGTTGCCGGCCGATCTGCTACCCGAGCAGGCCCGCCACGGCGGCGTGGAGGCCGACCTGATCCTGCAGACGCTGCGCTCCCACGATCAGTACAACACCACGCTCTATGGTCTGGATGATCGCTATCGTGGGGTGAAAGGCATGCGCGATGTGGTGTTCGTCAATCCCGCCGACATCCAACGGCTGGGCCTGGAAGCCGGCCAGCAAGTCGATCTGATTTCGCTGTGGGATGACGGTATCGAGCGCCGCGTGCGCGGTTTCACCCTGCTCGCCTACGACACCCCGCTCGGCCAGGCCGCCGCCTATTACCCGGAAACCAACCCGCTGGTGCCGCTGGAAAGCTTTGGCGAGCGCAGCCACACGCCGACGTCGAAATTCATCGCGATTCGCGTGCTGCCCAACACGCAGAAGACCGAGCAGCCGCTGATCGCCAGCGGCCAATGACGCTCATTCGAAGCGGCTGGAGTCGTCGCGATCGTGCTGGTAGCGCCGGTTGAGCGGAAACCGGGGCAGCCACCCTTCGCGACGCACGGTCCAGCATTCGTAGGTCGGTGCCAGTTGGTCGGGTGCATCCAGGGCGCCGAGATGCACCTCGATTTCATCGGCGAGGCGGGAAAAAACCGACGAGCCACAGCGCGGGCAGAAATGCCGTCCGGCATATTCGGCCGTCTCGCCCTCGACGGTTACCGCATCCTGCGGGAACACCGCAGCTGCGTAGAACAAAGCACCATGATGCTTGCGGCAGTCTAGGCAGTGGCAGATCCCGACCCGATAGGGCTGCCCCGCCGTCACGATCCGCAGGTTGCCGCACAGGCAGCCCCCAGTTAATGAATTCACGTTCGGCGTCCTCTAATTCAACGAAGGAAGCAGCGAGCCCAGACTATCGATCACTGAACCGCAGGCTCGACCGCCCGAGAAGCGTAGTCGCCTCTCGGCTGCCGCACTAAAGGAGCGCGTAGCCCAGGCCTCAGCTTCGCTTGCGCCCCTGACCGGCGAAACGCTGGATGTCATGGGTTGGGCCCGAAACGATCAGCAGATCACCCGGCAGCACCTGGGTGCTGGGCGTCGCATGCTGAAAATCCTCATTGGCGCGCTTGAGGCCCACGACGGTCACGCCGAACTTCTCGCGCACCCCGGCTGCGGCGAGCGTCGCGTTATGAACGCGTTCCGGCGCATGGATCTTGGCGATGGCGAAACCGTCGTCGAACTCGATGAAATCCACCATCCGCCCGGAGATCAGATGGGCGACCCGCTCGCCCATGTCCGCCTCGGGATAGACCACATGGTGCGCGCCGATCCGCGTCGCGATCTGCCCGTGCTCGGCCGTCAGCGCCTTGACCCAGATGTCTTTGATGCCCAGCTCGGTCAGCGCCATGATGGTCATCAGGCTTGCCGCCATGTCGGAGCCGATGCCGACGATCGCGTGGGGAAAATCGGCGACGCCGAGCTGCCGCAGCGCCATGACATTGGTGGAATCGGCCTGCACCGCATGGGTCAGCAGGTCGGCCCAGGTGTGCACCGGCTCCGCCGCCTGATCGATACCCATCACGTCATGGCCCAGACGCGTCAATGAGCGCGCCACCGAACTGCCGAACCGCCCCAGCCCGATGACCACCACGCTGTCGCCTTTAGAGAACGAAAACTGCTCTGAAAACAACAATTTAGCCAACAATTGGGTGTTCCTCCGGATAGCGGTATGGCATGCGGTGCTCGCCCAGTGCGAGGGAAGCGGCCAGCGTGATGGTGCCGACCCGACCGACATACATCAGTAGGGTCAGCATGAGCTGACTAGTTTCCGGCAGGTCCGCGGTAATGCCGGTGGACAGGCCGACCGTGCCGAATGCCGAAATGACTTCGAAGATGACCTGATCGGTCGGGATATCGGTGTCGCGCAGGATGACCAGCGTACCCAGCACCACCAGCGCGCTACCCAGCACGAGCACGGTGATGGCCTGGCGCTGCGCCGAACTGCCAACCCGACGGCCGAACACCTCGACGTCGGGCCGGCCGCGAATCTCGGCGATCACCATCAGCGCCAGGATGGCCACTGTTCCGACCTTGACCCCGCCCGCGGTACCGGCACTGCCACCGCCAATGAACATCAGAAAATAGTGCAGCGCCCAGCTCTCGTGGGTCAGCGCGCCGATGTCGATGGCATTGAAGCCGGCTGTACGCGCCGAGACGGAAACGAAGGCCGCCGAGAGCATCTTGTCCGCCCAGGCCATCGGGCCGAGCGTGCCCGGGTTGGACCACTCGAACAGCAACACGGCCAGGAAGCCGCCTGCCAGCAATACCCCAGTCCCGGACAGCGTCAGCTTGGTGTGCAGCGACCAATGCCGCGGATCGGTCCACTTGCTGCGCAGATCGTAGAGCACCGGAAAGCCTATCCCGCCGATCACGATGGCGCTCATCACCGGTGTCAGGACCAGCGCATCGGTGGCATAGCGGACCAGACCGTCGCCGTGAATAGAGAACCCGGCATTGTTGAATGCCGACACCGCGTGGAACAGCCCGCTCCAGGCTGCATCGCCCCAGGCGAGGCCGTGGGTCAGGTGCAAGCGCAGGGTGAGCAGCAGCATCACCGCCAGCTCCATCACCAGCGTCACCACCAGAACAAGCTTTGCCACACTGGTGATGTCACCCAGCCCCAGCACGTGGGATTCGGCCTGGGCGATCAGCTTGGTTCGCAGGTGAAACGAGCGGTTGACCAGCAACCCGAGCAGCGTGGCCAGGGTCATCATGCCGAAACCGCCGAGCTGGAACAGCAGCATGATCACCACCTGGCCGAAGGTCGACCAATAGGTGCCGGTGTCGACCACCACCAGACCGGTAACGCTGACCGCCGACACGGCGGTGAAGAAGGCAGTGATCCACGGCGCCGACTCACCCTGGGCTTGGGCAGCGGGCAATGACAGCAACGCTGTACCGCAGAGAATGGCGAAGAGAAAAACGAGCGAGACAACCCTGCCTGGGTGCAGCAGTGATTTCATTCGACCCACACTGACGGATCCGAAGAGTGAGAACCGCCGGAATCGGCGGCCCTGAAAGCAGGCCGAGAGGCTAGGCGCATTGCCCGGATACTTCAACTAGCGAGGAAAAAAAGAGAACGCGATTCAAGCGCCTAGTCTTTCATCATCTCGAGCACCCGGGCCGCGAGGACATCTATCGCGAAAGGCTTGGTCAGCACCTGCATGCCAGCGCCGAGCGAGCTGTTGCCCAACGCGGCGCTCTCGGCATAACCGGTGATGAACAGCGTCTTCAGGCCGGGGCGCACCTGGCGACCGGCGTCGGCCATCTGCCGGCCGTTCATCCCACCGGGCAAGCCGACATCGGTGATCAGCAGGTCGATGCTCACATCCGACTGCAGCAGCTTCAGCCCGGCCACGCTGTCCGATGCTTCGATAAGCGTGTAACCGAGGTCGCCCAGCACATCCATCAGCAGCAGGCGCACGGTCGGCTCGTCGTCGACGATCAGAATGGTGCCGCAGGCGCCCGCGAGTGCGGTCGCGGAGTTGGTCTGTGCGGACGTGCCGGTCCCGGCATTGCCGTGATAACGCGGCAGGTAGATGCACATCGAGGTTCCGCGACCGACATCGGAATCGATACGCACCTGCCCGCCGGACTGTTTAGCGAATCCGTAGATCATCGAAAGCCCCAACCCGGTGCCTTCGCCAATCGGTTTGGTGGTGAAGAACGGGTCGAACGCTTTTGCAATCACGCTGGGCGTCATGCCGGTCCCTGTATCGGTGACGGACAGCGACAGATAGTCGCCGGCGGGCAGGTCATAGGCCTGCGCCGTCTCCGGGTCGAGCACGCGGTTGGCGGTCTCGATGGTGATCCGACCGCCGTCGGGCATCGCGTCGCGCGAGTTGATGCAGAGATTGAGGATCGCGTTCTCCAGCTGACTGGCATCGACCGACGCCGGCCAGAGGTCGGGCGCGCTTATGGTTTCGAGCAGGATGCTCGGCCCCACCGTGCGCTGGATCAGCTCGGTCATGCCCTCCATCAGCAGGTTGACGTCCACCGGCCGCGGGTCGAGGGTCTGGCGGCGGGAAAAGGCGAGCAGCCGATGGGTCAGCGCCGCGGCACGCCTGGCGGCGCCCTGCGCAGCCGACATGTACTTGTCGATATCGTCCAGCCGCCCCTGGGAAATCCGCAGATTCATCAATTCCAGCGCGCCGCTGATACCGGCCAGCAGGTTGTTGAAGTCATGGGCAAGACCGCCAGTCAGTTGGCCGACCGCTTCCATCTTCTGCGACTGGCGCAATTTCTCCTCGGCCTGGATCAGCTCCGCCGTCCGCTCGGCCACACGCTGTTCCAGCGTGTCATTAAGCGCGCGCAGTGCAGCGGTGGCACGATCCCGCTCCGCCTCGATGGAGCGTCGGTCCTCAACGTCGATCAAGACGCCGGGAAAGCTCAGCGGCGTGCCGTCCTCGGCATGATCGACGCGCCCGTTGGCCTCAAGCCAGTAGAACCTTCCATCAGCGCGGCGCACACGGTACTGGTGCGCATAGGCACCACCGCGGGCGATGACTTCTTCGATCGCTGCGATCAGTCCGTCCCGGTCCTCAGGGTGCACCGTTGCGATGATCTGCTCGAGGCTAAGCCCTTCGCGACCGAGAGCGAGGTCGAGGCCGAAGGCGCTCGCAAACCCCTCATCCACGGTGAAACGGTCGGTCGGCAGATGCCAGTTCCAGGTACCGATGATCGCGCCCGCCGCCAGGGCCAGCTGGACGCGCTGCACGTTCTCGCGGGCGAGGGCTTCGCTGATCCGAAGCCGCTCTTCGGCGTTTCTGCGCTCGGTGACGTCGTTGAAGAGAATGGCGATTCGCCGCTCGGCGGGATCGCCGACGCGGACGGCGCGAACGTCGAACCAGCGTTCGAACGCTTCGGCATAGTTCTCGAAATTGGCAGGCTCACCGGTCTTGGCGACGTGGCCATAGGCTTCGAACCAGAACTGCTCCAGGTCCGGCGCGAACTCGGTGACCCATTTGCCGCGCAGGTCTACGCCGGCCTGGCGCTCGAACGCAGGATTGGCCTCGAGGAAGCAGTAATCCACGGGATTGTCGTCGGCATCGAACTTGACCTGAACAATGGCGAATGCCGCCTCGATGGTCTCCAGAATGGTGCTGAAGCGTTCCTCACTCTGGCGCAAGGCCGCCTCGGCGGCGCGCATGCGCGTCAGGTCGAGCATCGCGCCAATCATCCGCACGGCCTGGCCGTGAACGTCACGAATCACATGACCGCGGTCGAGGATATCCGCGTAGGACCCATCCAGACGGCGAAAGCGGTACTCGTCGGTCCAGGTCACCTCGCTGCCATCGATGACCGCATGGATCGACCGGTGAATACGTGCACGGTCATCCGGATGGATATGCGCCAGCCACCAGTCACCAGAGCTGTCGACGTTTGCCAGCGGATGGCCGTACGCCTGCTCCAGCGCGTCATTCCACAGCACGTGATTACTGAGCAGATCCCAGTCCCAGACCGCATCGTTGGTCGCCTTCGCGGCCAGCCGATAACGCACCTGGGTGTCTTCCATGGCGAGGCCCGCAAGGTGCTCGCTGGTGCGGTCACGCAGGATTTTCATGAAGCCGAGGTGTGCACCGTTTTCGTCATGGATCGGCGAGAGTTCGCCCGCTGCCCAGAACTGCTGACCGTCCTTGCGCAGGTGCCATCGCTCGTCCAGAGCGCGGCCCTCACGTAGCGCGCTCTGCATCTCTTCGCCAAGCCAGTCGCAGGCCCGATCGGCCGGCGTGAAGAACCGCTCGGCGCTTTGCCCGCGCATCTCCTCTGCGGTCCAGCCCATCACCTGCTCGGCGCCGGCATTCCAGTCGGTGATGATGCCAGCGGTGTCGGTCAGGATGATGGCGAAGTCGATCGCGCTCTCGAATATCGCGCGCTGTCGTGCCTCGCTGCCAGCCAGTGCCAGGAGGCTGGCTTTCAGCGTTTCGGGGAGATATTTGGAGGCACCCAACTGTGCGGGTGTCGGGCGCTGACGATGCTGCTCGCGGGCGGGCTGACTATCACGGTGAACTTGAGATAGGGCCGGATCCGGATCGATTCCAGCCAGATCCAGAACCGTGCGCAGGCGCGCCACCTCAGCCACCAGCTCCTCTCGGGTCAGATTTTCCAGAGCTATTTCCACTATGCATCGTGATGAATGGGCGGGCGGTAATTCCGCAGCGTGCTGCAGGTCATAAAAGCAGAAACCGCCAGGCTTTGCACCCGCAGGTGTTAAGCGGTGGCCAAGAACAATCGGTTTGGCTTGCCTGATTCTGGCGCCCCAGGCGCATGGGACTTCGACGCATCCTGGCGCTATAGGGACGGTTACCGCACGCGAAGCAGCCGCCACTTGGCACTGAATCGATTTGATACAAAGCGGTCCAAAATGCGGGCTCTGTTACGGATTGCCTTCCAGCTATGCTCGCGCACCCGCCAGACGCGGGATCGTCATCACTCACGCTAGAGATCCATATGGAATCGCTTATCCAGCTCTTCTCCGAACCCACCACCTGGGTTGCCCTGGCAACCTTGATCGCCATGGAGGTGGTGCTCGGCATCGACAACCTGATCTTCATTTCGATTCTGACGAACAAGCTTCCGGAGCATCAGCGTGAGCGCGCGAGGCGCATCGGCATCAGCCTGGCGCTGGTCCTGAGACTGGGCCTGCTCGGCACGGTGGCCTGGATCGTTCAGCTCACCGAGCCGGTCATCGAACTGTTCGGCAACGCGTTTTCCTGGAAGGACATGATCCTGATCGCCGGCGGCCTGTTCCTGCTCTGGAAGGCCACCAAGGAGATTCACCACAGTGTCGACCCGACACCGGGCGGCGACATGTTCGAAGGCAAGCAGCTCGACAATGCCGTCACGATGGGCTTCAGCGCCGCGATTGCGCAGATATTGCTGCTCGACCTGGTGTTCTCGGTGGACAGCATCATCACTGCGGTGGGTATGACCGATCACGTCGCGATCATGGTCATTGCGGTGGTCGTCGCGGTAACCGTGATGCTCCTGGCGGCGAATCCGCTGGCCAAATTCATCAACGAGAACCCGACCGTCGTGATGCTCGCGCTCGGCTTCCTGCTGATGATCGGCATGACCCTCATCGCCGAGGGCTTCGGTGCCCACGTACCAAAGGGCTACGTGTATGCCGCGATGGCATTCTCCGCCGGGGTCGAGGTGTTGAACATGATGGCGCGTCGCGCACGGCAGAAGCAGCTCGGTACCGCTCAGGAACCGAAATAAGCTGACGGCGGGGCCTGCTTCAGCGGACCGAGGTCACGCTGGCGCAGGCCCACCTGCACCAGGTTCAATCACCATTCCGGCCTAGAGACCGGCTCGGTCTCGCACCGCCCCACCCCGCGGCTTTAGCCGCTTGCGGCTGGCATCGACTGCAGTTGCCCAGCTCGCCGCCCCTCATCGCCAGCATTGTCAGCCCGAAAAAAACCGCCTGAACTTTCGCCAGGGAGGACGGTCAGTCAGCTGATGCACCCGCGGAGCATCTTCATTTTCGTGCCGTTTGCACGTCGGGCTCCGACCTGTGGCTGCCACCGCGTCCGGCCACTAAAAGCGGTGCTTTTCGCTGCGGCTGGCCCAGAGTCTCGCGTGCCAGATGCAGTCGACCTCACCACCCCACGCTTGGGTCCTATTCTTCCAATAACGCGAACTTTTCATGTCCATATCTCTTCATCTTTTTGCCTTGCTCTCCCGGTTCAGCTTTTCCCAGCCGCGCCAAGTCATCGGCGCCAGTCTGTTCGGCGCCCTGCTCATTGCAGGGCCTGTGGATGCCCAGGAATCGTCCGATAACGCGCGCTGGGTCAGCGACAGCCTGAACACCTACGTGCGCAGCGGCCCCACGGACGGCTATCGCATCGTCGGCACGCTGACCTCGGGGCAGAAGGTCGAGCTGATCAGCACTCAGGGCGATTACAGCCAGGTACGCTCGGAGTCCGGCAGCAACGTCTGGATACCCAGCAAGGAACTGCAGGACGTTCCCGGCCAGGCCGAGCGCCTGCCGCAGCTCGAACAGCAAGTCGCAGAACTGAGCGAGGAACTCAAGACCATCGACGAAAGCTGGCAGGTCCGCGTGCAGGGCATGCAGGAAACCCTGGACTCGCGCAAAGCCCTGATCGACGAACTCGACGCCCGCCGCATCGCCCTCGAGGCGGAGCTGACCGAAGCACAGTCCGAACTGCGTACGACCCAGGCGCGGCTCGGCGACGAGAACAAGCAGGTGCTCATGCAGTACATGGTCTATGGCGGCAGCATCGCCGGTGCTGGGCTGCTGGTGGGTCTGATCCTGCCAATGCTCACCCGCGGCCGTAAGCGTAACGATCGCTGGTTCTGACGATAAACGGCCCGGCCGAAAGGAACACAATCGCCGCTCGTCCCGGTGCTGATGGGCATTCGCGGGGTGGTTACCGGTTGCCAATACCTGCTCTTCAGGACCGGGCCGTCAAGCCGAACTCAGATATGAATCACGCCCCATTCCGGCGCTCCATGCGCCGGATTTCAGAAGTATGTCGAGGCACCCCACCGCCTCCGCTTCAAGGCTCGTGCTTGAGCCGCTCCGTTCGTCAAACCGCCATCGCTTAAGCCGTGCGGGCGAACTATGCTTGCCGTAGAGCACTGCTAGGAAGCCAGGCACACATGGGCGCAGTATGGCGGTCCGACAATACATCCCAGGATGGGCGTAACAAGCGCGCCCCTTCCCCGAAATCATCCCGCACATCAGCTAAAGGCCGTCGCAAGACGGCACGCCGATTGGCGCTGCTCGTCGGCATTTCGCTGCTGGCAGGCGGTGGCTATCTCGGTTGGCAGGAGCTGGACAGCGCCCGGTGGCAATCGCACTGGTTAAGCCGCTATGCGGCCGATCTGGATTACGCGGTCAAACCCGGGCCGAGCCCACGCATTCAGTTCCCCGAGGACGGTCCGTTCGACCGCCGCCTGGGCTACGTCGATCTGCCGCGCTTCATTCAACAGCTGTCACAGCGCAACTTCAGGATCGAGGAGCAGGCACGCTTCTCGCGGGCACTGCTGGATTACACCCACCGCGGATTCTTTCCGCCCTACCCCGAGGATTCCCAGGCCGGGTTGACCATCAACGACTGCCGCGGCGTGCCGATCTACACCAACAGCTATCCACGCCAGTATTACGAGCGCTTCGAGGACATCCCACCGCTGGTGGTGATGAGCCTGTTGTTCATCGAGGACCGTGGCCTGCTGGACGCCAGCCGCCCCCACGCCAACCCGGCGGTGGACTGGCCGCGCTTCACCAAGGCGGCGATCAGCCAGCTGGAGAAGCGCCTTGGCCTCAGCGGCCAGGCCGCCGGCGGTAGCACCCTGGCCACCCAGGTCGAAAAGTATCGGCATTCGCCCGAAGGCCGCACCGGCGATCCGCAGGAAAAGATCCGGCAGATGATCTCCGCCAGCGTGCGTACCTATCGCGAGGGTCCGCAAACCCTGGCCACCCGTCAGCGCATCGTGCGCGACTACCTCAACAGCGTGCCGCTCTCGGCGGCGCCCGGACACGGTGAAGTGCATGGCATCGCCGATGGCTTGCGACTGTGGTTCGGCGCCGACTTCCGTGAAGTCAATCGCCTGCTCGATCCACGCAGCGCCGACGAAGTCGATCCGCAGGCGCGCGGTCTGGCGCTGCGTCAGGTGCTGTCGCTGCTGATCGCACAGCGGCGTCCGTCGTACTACCTGGGTGCCGGCCGCGAGGAAATGGCAACGCTGACCGACAGTCACATCCGCCTGCTGGCCAACGGCGGCATCATCGATGCCGGCCTGCGCGACGCAGCGCTGGGCCAGCGCGTCCTAGGACAAAGCCCGAGCCGCGACTCGGCGATCCGGCAGGTGGACGCCACCAAGGGCATCACCGTCGCGCGCATGCGCCTGGCCGGGCTGCTCGGCTTGCCCCTGTATGACCTGGATCGCCTGGACCTCACCGCCAGCACGCCGCTGCAGGGTGATCTGCAGGCACAGATCAGCGAGTACCTGGTGCGCCTGGCCGATCCCGCTTTCGCCGAAACGGTCGGGCTGTTCGGTGATCGCATGCTGTCCCCGGAGAAGACCGCCGCCGTGCGTTACAGCTTCACGCTGTTCGAGCGCGGCGAGGAAGGCTTCCAGGTGCGGGTGCAGACCGACAACACCAACCAGCCGTTCGACATCAACGAGGGCAGCAAGCTGGAGCTGGGCTCGACCGCCAAGCTGCGCGTGCTGACCACCTATCTTGAGGTTATCGCCGAGCTGCACCAGCGCTACTCGGGCCTCACCCCGGGCGAGCTGCGCAAGATCGACGCCAAGGCCAATCTCAGCCGCTGGGCCATCGATTACCTGGCCACGCACAGCGACCGCAGCCTGGAGCGCATGCTCGACGCGGCCCTGGATCGGCGCTACTCGGCCAGCCCCGCCGAACGCTTCTTCACCGGCGCCGGCATGCATCGCTTCGGCAACTTCCGCCGTGAAGACGACGGGCGTATCCCCACCGTACGCGAATCGCTGCGCGAATCGATCAATCTGCCCTTCGTACGGCTGATGCGTGATCTGGTGAGCTACAGCACCTACGAAACCATCAACAGTGCCGAGCTGCTTGGGGACGACAAGGACCCGCGCCGCCAGGAATACCTGACCCGCTTCGCCGATCGCGAGGGCTCGGTATTCCTGCAACGTTTCTGGAAGAAGTACCGCAACAAGAGCGCTGAGCAGCGCATCGAAACCTTCCTGCAGGGCATGCGGCCGACACCGGTGCGCCTGGCGGCCGTGCATCGCTACCTGATGCCGGATGCCGAGCGGCCGGTCTTCGACAGCTTTCTCAAGCAGCATCTGCCGGATGCCGATCTCAACGACAAGAAGCTGGATGCGCTCTACACCCGCTATGGCCCCGGCGCCTACAGCCTGCCCGATCAGGCCTACATCGCCCGCACGCACCCGCTGGACCTCTGGTTGCTCGGCTACCTGATCGCCCACCCGCAGGCAACGCTCTCCGAAGTGGTCGCCGACAGCCGCGCGCAGCGCCAGGAAGTCTATGGCTGGCTGTTCCGCAGCCGGCACAAGAGCGCGCGAGACAGCCGGATTCGCATCATGCTGGAAGTCGAGGCCTTCACCGACATCCATCGCCGCTGGCAGCGGCTGGGCTATCCGTTCGACAACCTGGTGCCTTCGCTGGCGACCGCGCTGGGTAGTTCCGGTGATCGACCGGCCGCGCTGGCCGAGCTGATGGGCATCATCCTCAACGACGGCGTCCGCCTGCCCAGCGTGCGCATCGACAACCTGCACTTCGCTCAGGGCACGCCCTATGAAACCCGCATGGGCCTGGTCGCCGGGACCGGCAAGCGGGTGATGCCGGTAGAAGTGGCCCGCGCGCTGCAGGATGCGCTGGCCAATGTCGTCGAAGGCGGTACTGCGCGGCGCCTGCAAGGCAGTTTCGTGCAGCAGGACGGCAGCGCTTTGCGAATGGGCGGCAAGACGGGCACCGGTGACAACCGCATCCAGAGCGTCGGCGCTGGCGGCCGGCTGATCAGCTCGCTGGCGCTGAACCGCACCGCCACCTTCGTCTTCTATCTCGGACCCAATCACTTCGGCACGCTGACGGCCTATGTACCGGGACGCGCCGCCGACAGCTTCCGCTTTACCTCGGCGCTGCCCGTGCAGACGCTCAAGGGCATGGCGCCCATCCTCCAGCCTTACCTGCAAGGCCAGAACACGCTGTGCCGACCGGAAAACCTGCCGGCACTGACCAGCGGCATGCTTTCGGCCGAAAAGTGATCCCCAAAACGCCCGCATCGGTGCTCTTCCCGGCGCCGATTTCGGCGCACGCACCGGCAAAAACTGGACGTAATCCGAATTCGTTTGCGACGCTTCGCCTGATTGCCTGTCGAATATCCCGGTCCTGGAACCAATCTGGAGTGCACACCTGATTGCCGAACTGATCGGCCATAACGGGAAACGTCATGATCGAAGGGATACTGCTGCTCACCACGGGACTCTTTGTGCTCGTCACACTCCTGCCGCTGTGGCGGCATCGCGCCTGGTGGGTGCGCGTATGGGAGTTTCCGCGCCTGCAACTCGGCGCGCTGCTGGTCGCCCTGCTCGTCGCTCAAGGCATGCTGCTCGACTACAGCCAGCCGTGGCATTACCTGATCTCTGCCTTGGCCGGCGCCTGTCTGGCCTACCAGCTCGCATGGGTCGTGCCCTACACACGCCCCTGGCGCAACGAGGTGCGCCGGGCGGAGGCAGATGCCGCAGGGCCGCGCATCCGGGTGATGTCATCCAATGTGCTGGGGCCGAACCGACAGTCCGATCGGCTGCTGGCGCTGGTTCGCGAGTATCGCCCGGACGTTCTGGTCACGCTCGAATCGGACCAGTGGTGGGAAACGCAGCTCGAGCAACTCGCCGAGCAATACCCGCACAGCATCCGCTGCCCGCTGGACAACCTCTACGGCATGCATGTGTTTTCACGTCTGCCGCTGGAAGAGCCGGAGCTGTGCTTTCTGGTGGAAGACGACGTGCCCTCCATGCATGCTCGGGTGCGCGTAAGCGACGAGCTCGCGGTGCGCATGCACTTCCTGCATCCAGCGCCGCCCAGCCCGACCGAGAACGAGGAATCCACCGAGCGCGACGCCGAGCTGCTGGTGGTCGCCAGGAGCATCCAGGACAGCGATGACCCGATCATCGTCAGCGGTGACCTCAATGATGTCGCCTGGTCGCCCACCACGCGCCTGTTCCGCAAGATCAGCGGGCTGCTCGATCCGCGTGTGGGCCGCGGCATGTACAACACCTTCCATGCCCATCACTGGTTTCTGCGCTGGCCGCTGGATCACTTCTTTCACAGCGCGCATTTCCGCTTCATCCGCATGCTGCGGCTGCCTGATATCGGCTCCGACCATTTCCCGGTGTTCATCGAGTTGCAGTACGACCCCAAGCACACTGAAGAACAACATGGCCTCGAAGCCGACCGCGAGGACGAACAGGAGGCCGAGGAAACCATCGACGAGGAGCCCGTCACCCCGGGCGAGGTGCCGCAGCCTGCGGCCGGCCCGCGACGCTGAGCCGCCGTCCATCAGCCGCGGCGGTCGGCCTATGCTGGAAAACACCGTGCGCCCAGTTCAGACGAGAGAGCCCGCATGACGCCTGCATCCGAACGCCCCGCCATCACCCCGGAAACCCTGCGCCAGCTCGCTTTTGACCAGTCCATCCGCTGGACCAGCCAGAACGATGACCTGTGGCAGCTGATCGATAACGACCTGTGGCAGCTCACCCGCAATCCCAGCCTGGTGCTCAGCACGGTGCCGCTGCAGAAGCTGGAAGCACTGCTGCAGCGCGCTGAATGCCATCGTCTGGTGGAGGGCATCGTCCAAGCTCAGCAGGCACGCCTGGAGCGGGCGACCTGGTTCGCCAGTCAAAGTCACGGTGACCAGAGTTACAGCGAACAACTCGCGCGAGTCGCCTATTTCTCCATGGAGTACATGCTCAGCGAGGCGCTGCCCATCTACTCCGGCGGTCTCGGCAATGTCGCCGGCGACCAGCTCAAGGCCGCCAACGACCTCGGCGTGCCGATAACCGCGGTCGGCATGCTCTGGCAGCACGGCTATTTTCGCCAGAGCATCGGCCCGGATGGGCGCCAGCAGGCGCTCTACCCGGTCAATGACACCCGGCAGATGCCCATCGAGCCGCTGCTCGACGCCAGCGGAACAGCATTGCGTTTCGCGATCCAGCTGCCCGGCGTGCAGATCTGGCTGCGCGGCTGGCAGGCCAGGGTCGGCCGCCACCGCCTGCTCCTGCTGGACACCAACGACCCAGCCAACCCGCCCATCGCGCGACTGATCACCAGCGAACTCTACGGCGGCGACAACGAAATGCGTCTGCGCCAGGAGCTGGTGCTGGGCATCGGCGGCTGGCGGCTGCTCGAAGCCGCCGGGCTGCAGGCCGATGTGCTTCACCTGAACGACGGCCACGCCGCCTTCGCCGTCCTGGAACGCGCCCGCAGTTACATGGCCAGGGAGCGCGTGTCGTTCGAAGTCGCCCTCCACGCAACCCGCGCGGGCAATCTGTTCACGACCCATACGCCCGTCGAAGCCGGCTTCGACCGCTTCCCGCCGGAGCTGCTGAGCAAATACCTGGAGCGCTATGCCGAGTACGAACTGGGCATCCCGCTGCAGGCGCTGCTGGCCATGGGACGCAAGCATGTGCACGACCCACACGAGCCATTCAACATGGCCTACCTGGCAACGCGCGGGGCCGGGGCGGTCAACGCCGTCAGCCAGCTGCATGGCCGCACCAGCCGCTACATCTTCCGCGAGCTTTATCCACGCTGGCCGCTCGAGTCGGTGCCGGTCGGTCATGTCACCAATGGCATCCACCTGCCGACCTGGGTATCGCCAGACGCCGAAGCCCACTGGTATGAGCTGCATGGCGATGAGATTCCCTGGCGCGGCACCGACCAAGCTTCCGTGGACGATCTTCTGGCGCAAGTCGATGACCGATGGCTGTGGCAGATCCGCCAGCATGCCCGTGGCGAACTGCTCAGCTTCGTACGCAGCCACCTGGCTCGCAGCCTCGCGGTGCACGGCGCCTCGCCTTCGGAGATCGAGTTCGCCGGCTCGCACCTGCATCCGCAACGGCTGACGCTCGGCTTTGCCCGGCGCTTCGCCGCCTACAAGCGCCCCAACCTGCTGCTGCAGGACCCGGAGCGGCTGGCGCGCCTCCTCACCCATCGCGATTACCCGGTGCAGCTGCTGGTTGCCGGCAAGGCGCACCCCGCCGATCGCGCCGGCCAGGCGCTGCTCAGCGAATGGCAGCAGTTCGCCGCGCGCCCCGATATTGCCGGCCACGTGGTTTTTCTCGAGGACTACGACATGCGTATTGCCCGGCACATGGTGCAGGGCGTGGATGTCTGGCTGAATACTCCCCGCCGCCCGTGGGAAGCCAGTGGCACCAGCGGCATGAAGGTCCTGGCCAACGGCGGGCTGAATCTTTCACAGCTCGACGGCTGGTGGGCCGAAGCCTATGCCGCCGACCTCGGCTGGGCGGTCGGCGACGGCCTGGAACATGAACCCGAGCACGATGCCGCGGACGCCGAACAGCTGTATCGGCTACTCGAAGAGCAAGTCGTGCCCTGCTTCTACCAGCGCGACCAGCAGGACATCCCCACCGCCTGGGTGAAACGCATGCGCCGCAGCATGAGTGCTCTGGTGGAACGCTTTTCCGCCGACCGGACGGTGCGTGAATACACCGAGCGCTATTACCTGCCGCTGTCCGGCCGCTACCGACAGCGCTGCGCGGATGGTTCTGCGTTGGCCAGCGAGATGTCGCGCCGAATCACCAACCTGCGCAGTTACTGGCACGAACTGGCCTTCGAACAACTTGAGTGGCGGCGCGAGGGCGATGCCCAGCACATTGCGGCTCGCCTGCACCTCGGCCGAATCGAACCGGAGCAGATCGCCGTGCAGCTGTTCGCCGAATCGCAGGGAGCGGAGCCGGCCAATGTCCACACGTTGCAACTCCAGCACCACGAAGGCTCATACGCCAGCTACCGGACTGAGCTGAGCACCCAGCGCCCTGAGGCCGACTACACGGCTCGGGTCGTACCCAGCCCCGCGCTGGGCCTGGCGGTGCCGTTGGAGCTGCCGCTCATTCTCTGGCAGCGATGAAGTGCTGCTCAGGTGCGCGCATCATGCGTCCGAGACCAAGCGATACCCGACTCCGGGCTCGGTCACGATAAAGCGCGGCGCAGCCGGATCGTCGCCAAGCTTGCGCCGCAGATGCCCGATGACGACACGTAGATAGTGACTGTCGCCTCCGTGGGACGGCCCCCAGATTTCTTTCAGTAAATGCTGTTGTGTCACCACCCGACCAGCGTGACGGGCCAGCTCCGCTAGCACCGCATACTCCTTGCGGGTCAGGCTCACGGCCTGGTCGTCCAGACTGACCCGTCTGAACGCGAAGTCTATACACAAGGCACCTGCAACCACCTGGGCTGCCGTGCTCGCAGGAACCGTGGATTGACGCAACAGCCCGCGCACCCGGGCGAGGAATTCCTGAATACCGAATGGCTTGGTGACGTAGTCATTCGCGCCAGCATCGAGCGCCCTGACCTTTTCCGCCTCATTGGAGCGTACCGACAGCACAATCACCGGCACCTGGCTCCAACCGCGCAGCTCGCTCAACACGACCTGGCCGTCCATGTCAGGCAGGCCAAGGTCCAGCACAACCAGATCCGGCCGCTCGAGCGCCGCACGGGTCAGACCATCGCGGCCATCGACGCCCTCGACCACCCGATAGCCTTGCGAGACAAGGCTGATGCGAAGGAATTTCCGGATCTGCGGCTCGTCGTCGATGATCAGAACACTTGCCGATTCGCCACTCACGAAAGACCGTCCTCCATTTCCGGCTGCGGCGATAGCGGCAGTTCCAGGATCACACTTGCGCCTCGGCCATTGAGCCCATCATCAACCAGTACGCGCCCGCCATGAGCGCCGATCATGCCCTGGCAGATGGCGAGCCCCAGTCCGGTGCCCGGACCGCCCCGGTCTCCCCGTGCAGCGGTGTAGAACATGTCGAAGATTTTCTCTCGCTCCGCTTCGGGAATGCCCGGCCCCTCGTCCCTGACGATGAAGCGCAACGCGTTGGGGACCGCTGAAACTGCCACTTCCACGGACCCTCCCGGCGAGGAAAATCGCGCAGCATTTTCCAGCACGTTGACCAGCGCCTGTTCGATCAGCGCCGCGTGGACGTACAGCAGCGGCAGCCGGTCGGGAATCCGAAGCACGACCTGGAAACCAGCCAGGACTCGCTGCAGGCGTTGCAGGGCACTAGCGACAATATCGGCCGGCGTCACCCAGTCGCGAATCAGCTTGAGACCGCCATGGCCCAGCCGTGTCATATCCAGCAGGTTCTGGATATAGCGATCCAGCCGCTCCGCTTCGTCCCGCGTGGTATCCAGAAGCTCCTGCCGGTCAGTCTCACTCATGCCCGCCCACAGACTGGCCAGGCAGTCGATGGACCCACGCATGGCGGTCAGCGGTGTGCGCAAATCGTGCGAAACGGAAGCCAGCAAGGCACTGCGCAGCTCTTCGTTCTGGCCATGCAGCCGGGCCGCTTCCAGTTCATCGGCGAGGGTCGCACGACCCAGCGCCTGGGCAAGCGGCTGGGCCAGGGCGGTTATCAGCCGACGTTTCGGCGGCGGCAGCTGCGTACCGGCGAGTGGATGAATGCCCAGCAAGCCCAGCGACTGCCCATCTCCGCTGAGCGGCAGCCACCACCACTGTCCGCCAGGTAGGGTATCGGTCCCCCTCCCCGCGGGCTGCCCATGTTTCCAGGCCCACTCGGCCGCTGCCAACGCCTGGTCGTTCAGCAGATCAGGCAGAGCACCGCCCTTGAACGACCACTCGGCCCTCTTCGTCCGCATAGCCACCACAGCCTCGATATCCGGCAACAACTGCAGCTGGTGAACTGCAACGGCACAGACCGCCTGTACATCCGTCGCAGCGCTGAGTCGCCGGGAAAGGTCGAGCAGCGCCGTGGTCTGCGCTTGAGCCTGACGCAGCGACTGCAGCTGGCGGCGCTGGCGACTGGCGAGATTGCCGGCCAGGACTGCCATCAACAGAAAGAACAACAGCGTCAGCACATCTTCCTGACGCGCCACGATAAAGGTGAAGGTCGGCGGGATGAACAGAAAGTCGTAGAAAAGAAACGAAAATCCCGCGCACGCCAGCGCCGGGCCAAGGCTACTGCGCACAGCCACGACCAGCACCGCTGCGAGGAAAACCAGAGAGATGTTGGGTAGCGCGAGGTAGCGCGACAGCACCAGCGCGGCCCCGGTCGCCACCAGGGTCGCCAGCAGCGCCAGCAGGTAGTTGCGCCAGTCCGCCGACCGTTTCGCCTCGCCGATCCTGCGCGAGGGCGTGCGCTGCTGGTCGAGAATACTGACTTCCAGCCCCTGACCTGCCGCGATGAGCTGCTCTGCGACCGAACGCATGAACACCCGTTTCAGGCCCCGTCGTGCGCCGCTACGCCCGACCAGGAGCAACGTAGCGCGGCGCTCGTATGCGTGGTCGATCAGTGTTCGCGCCACCCGTTCCCCGCGCAGCTCCACCACCTCGCCGCCCAGCCGCTCTGCCAGCTGTTGAGCCGCTTGCAGATGAGCGAGCTCTGTTTCGCCGCGATTCGCCCCGGTGTTCACATACACGACCGACCACGGCAGGTGCCTGCGCTCCGCAACGCGCGCGGCATGCCGGACCAGCCCTTCGGCAGCATCGTTACCGTGGATACCGACCAGCAGGCGACCACGAACGGCCGGCGCCGACTGACCCTGCAAGCGGTAACGCCGGTTCAGCTCGGCATCGACCCGCGCGGCGGCAGTCTGCATAGCCAGCTCACGCAAGGCCGTCAGGTTGGTCTGCGTGAAGAATGCATCGATGGCCGCCCTGGCCTGATCGGGCACGTAAACCTTGCCTTCGCGCAAGCGTTCCAGCAGTTCGCGCGGCGGCAGGTCGATCAGCAGGATGTCGTCCGCTTCCTGCAGGATCCAGTCGGGCATGGTTTCCCGCACCTGTATGCCGGTGATCGCACGGACCTGATCGTTCAGGCTTTCCAGATGCTGGACATTGACCGTGGTGTAGACGTCGATGCCTGCTTCGAGCAGTTCCAGTACATCCTGCCAACGTTTGCTGTGGCGACTGCCAGGCGCGTTGCTATGGGCCAGTTCATCCACCAGCACCACACGCGGCCGCGCCGCCAGCAGCCCGTCGAGGTCCATCTCGGCCAGGGTGATGCCGCGATACTCACTGCGGATCAGCGGCTGCTCGGGCAGGCCAACGAGCATCGCTTCGGTTTCAGCCCTGCCGTGGGTTTCGACCACACCCACACGCAGGTCGCACCCAAGCCGTTTTTGGCGCTGTGCGGCCTGCAGCATCGCATAGGTCTTGCCGACCCCGGGCGCGGCTCCGAGGAAAACCTTGAGACGCCCACGGCCTTCCCTTGGAACATCGTCGAGCAGCGCATCCGCGCGCAGGGCATCGCTCATTCAGGTCACTCGCTGGGGGCAGGCAAGCGATTGTCAGCCAATGCAAGATTCAGAGCCAGCACGTTTACTACGGCGGGCCCCACCAGAGGGGCTTCCAGGTGCTCGAGCAGCAAGCGCTCCACACGCTCGGGCTGGATGCCCCGAGCGGCCGCCACCAGTGACGCCTGGAAGCGGGCGGCAGCCAGCGTCAGATGCGGGTCGAGCCCACTGGCCGAAGTCGTCACCAACTCCATGGGCACCGGCTTCGTAGGACTGCCAGCCCATTCGATTACCCGCGCACGGACCTGATTCGCCAGTTCCGGGTTGCTGGGTGCCAGGTTACTGGCACCGCTGGCCACCGTCTCATAGTCCCCCGCCGAGGGACGCGGATGGAACCACTGCGCGCCATCGAAACGCTGGGCCAACAGGCTGCTGCCACGCACCTGGCCGCTGGCATCACGAACCAGGCTGCCGTTGGCCTGTTCGGCAAAGGCGAGCTGCGCCACAGCCGTGACCAGCAGCGGATAAGCGCCCCCTGTGATCAGGGTCATCAGGACCAGCAGGACGAACGCCGGACGAATTTGTTTGAGCATCATTTCATCTCCAGAAGCCGCGCCAGGGCACGGCGGGATTCAGACCAGACCTGTCGCGGTCAGGAGCAGATCGATCAGCTTGATCCCAACGAACGGTGCCAGCAGCCCGCCCAGTCCGTAGATCAACAGGTTGCGCCGTAGCAGGCTGGCTGCGTCGGCCGCCTTGATGCGTACGCCACGCAGCGCCAGCGGGATCAGGACGACGATGATCAGAGCGTTGAATATGATCGCCGACAGGATTGCGCTCTCCGGGCTGTGCAGCTGCATCAGGTTCAGTGCAGAGAGCTGCGGATAGATGCCGATGAACAATGCCGGCAGGATGGCGAAGTACTTCGCCACGTCGTTGGCGATCGAAAAGGTCGTCAGCGCGCCCCGTGTCACCAGCAGCTGCTTGCCCACCTGAACCACGTCGAGCAGCTTGGTCGGATCCGAGTCGAGATCGACCAGATTCGCCGCCTCCCGCGCAGCCTGGGTGCCGTCGTTCATTGCCATGCCGACATCGGCCTGCGCCAGCGCTGGCGCATCGTTGGCGCCATCGCCGCACATGGCGACCATCTTGCCCTCGGCCTGCTCCTGACGAATGCGCTGCAATTTCTTCTGCGGCGTCGCTTCGGCAATCAGGTCGTCGACCCCAGCCTCGGCTGCAATCGCGGCTGCGGTCAGCGGGTTGTCCCCGGTAACCATCACCGTACGTATGCCCAGCTGGCGCAGCTCGGCGAAGCGCTCGCGTATGCCGGGTTTCACGACATCCTTGAGGTGGATGGCGCCCAACAAATGGTCATCGGCGCATACCAGCAAAGGCGTGCCACCACTCTGAGCGATCTTTTCCACCTCACGTGCCAGTACCGGCGGAACCTGCTCGCGCGTCATGCCGAGATGGTCAAGCACAGCGTCTACCGCGCCCTTGCGATAGCGGCGACCCTGATGATCGGCACCGGATAAACGTGTTTCGGCGCTGAATGGAATATTGCTGACGTTCTGTGTGGACGGCTCTGCCATGGGCGACAGGGCACGCAGGTATTCAACGATGGATTTGCCTTCGGCCGTATCGTCCGCCAGCGAAGAGAGCAATGCCGCATACGACAGCTCGGTGGTAGAAATGCCGGGTGCCTTCACCATCGCGCTGCAGCGCCGGTTGCCGAAAGTGATGGTGCCGGTCTTGTCCAATAACAGCACCTGGACGTCGCCCGCCGCCTCCACTGCCCGGCCCGATTTGGCGATCACATTGAGCCGCACCAGACGATCCATGCCGGCGATGCCGATCGCCGACAACAGCCCGCCGATCGTCGTCGGAATCAATGTCACCAGCAGCGCGACCAGAAAGACCAGTGGCAGATCGCCACCAGCGAAGCGGGCGAATGGCTGCAGCGTGGCAACCACCACGAGAAAGATCAGCGTCAGCCCGATCAACAGGACGTCCAGCGCGACCTCATTGGGCGTTTTCTGCCGCTTGGCTCCCTCGACCAGGGCGATCATTCGATCCAGTGTGGATTCGCCCGGATCGCTGCTGATCCGCACCAGCAGCCAATCGGACACTACGCGGGTATTGCCCGTGACGGCCGAGCGATCCCCTCCCGACTCGCGGATCACCGGTGCAGACTCCCCGGTGATCGCCGCCTCGTTGACGGCCGCGATGCCTTCGATGACTTCGCCATCGCCGGGAATAAGTTCGCCGACCTCGACTCTTACCACATCACCGCGACGCAGGCTGCTCGCCGCCACCTGGCGGTAATTGCCATCGTCATCTCGCAGTCGCGCCTCGAGTCCCTGCACGCCTGCCTTGAGGCTATCCGCCCGTGCCTTGCCGCGCCCTTCGGCAAGCGCTTCGGCAAAGTTGGCAAATAGCACGGTGAACCACAGCCATAGCGCTATCTGTATTGCCACCGGGCGACCGACCGCAGCATCTGGCAGGAAACACAGCAATGTGGTCGCTACAGCGGCGAGCTCGACCACCAGCATCACCGGAGATCGGGCGAGCCGGCGTGGGTCTAGCTTGACCAGGGCCTGCAACAGCGCCGGCTTGCACAGCGCAGCAAAGGATGTAGCAGGTTGTTGCTCGGCACTTTCGAGTGCCGTTTGACGGACGTTCATCATGACGCTCCTCAGAAGCCTTGCAGCAGGACGAAGTGTTCGGCGAGCGGGCCGAGCGCGAGGGCCGGCAGGAATGTCAGACCGCCGACCAGGAGGATCACCAGGGTCAACAGCGTCACGAACAGCGGTCCGTGGGTGGGGAAGCTGTTGGCATCGAGCGGTGCGCGGTTCTTCGCCGCCAAACTGCCGGCAATCGCCAGCACCGGCAGGATGAAGCCGAAGCGCCCCAGCAGCATGGCGAGCGCGATCATCAGGTTGTGATAGGTCGTGCCGGCGCCAAAGCCGGCGAAGGCCGAGCCGTTATTGCCGGTACCCGATGTGTAGGCATACAGGATCTGGCTCAGCCCATGAGGGCCAGGATTGGTGATCGAGGCAGCGGGTCCCGGCAAGCTCACACCGAGCGCAGCCAGCACCAGCACACCCACCGGCATCACCAGCAGAGACGCCACCAGCAAGCGGACCTCGCGCGCTTCGAGCTTCTTGCCCAGGTACTCGGGTGTGCGTCCGATCATCAGGCCCGCCAGGAATACCGTGACCAGCACGAACAGCAGCATGCCGTACAAGCCTGCACCGACACCGCCGAACACGATCTCGCCAAGCATCATGTTGAACATCGGCACCATGCCGCCAAGGGGGCTGAAACTGTCATGCATGGCATTGACCGAGCCGTTCGAAGCCGCGCTGGTCACGGTGGCCCATAGCGCCGAGGCAGCAATGCCCAGACGGCTTTCCTTGCCCTCCAGCGGCCCCGTCTGTTCCACGGCAATACCGACAAACGCAGGGTTGGGTTGATGCTCGGCGAGCAGGGTCGTGCCCAGACCGAGTGAGAACAGCACCAGCATGCAGGCCAGAATCGCCCTGCTCTGCCGAAGGTCGCGTACGTAGTGGCCAAACATGAATACCAGTGCGGCTGGCAGCAGCAGGATCGAAGCCACCTCGAGGAGGTTGCTCCAGGCTGTCGGGTTCTCGAACGGGTGCGCCGAATTGACACCGAAGAAGCCGCCGCCGTTGGTGCCCAGCTGTTTGATCGCGATCTGGCTGGCTGCCGGCCCCAGTGGAATGCTCTGCTCGCCGCCCTGCAGCGTCACCACCGGGACGTATTCCGCCAGGCTTTGTGGCACGCCCTGCCACACCAGCAGCAGCGCAAGGATCAGGCTGAACGGCAACAGTCCGTAAAGTACCGCGCGGGTCATATCGACCCAGAAATTGCCGACTGCACCCGCGTTGCGGCGCGACAGTGCGCGGCAGAACACCACCAGCACCGCGAGACCGACCGCCGGGCTGACGAAGTTCTGCACACCCAGACCCAGCATCTGGCTGAAGTAGCTGAGCTGCGCCTCACCGCTATAGGCCTGCCAGTTGGTGTTGGTGACAAAGCTCACCGCGGTGTTCAGCGCCAGGTGCCATTCGAGCCCGGGCAGCTCCTGCGGATTCAGCGGGAGCTGCCCTTGCAGCATCAGCATTGCAAGCAAACCCAGGAGGCTGAACGCAGTTAGTCCGAGCAGTGCCAGGCAGTAGCTCATCCAGTTCTGTTCGCCTTCCTGATCAATACCGGCAATGCGATAACACAGCCGCTCGACCGGCTGGAATACAGGCGTCAGCCAGGTACGTTCGCCCTCCATTGCACGGTACAGATAGCGGCCAAGCCAGGGTGCTGGCGCCAGCACGAGGATGAAGAACGCCGCGATCAGCCAGTAGTCGTTGGCGTGCATGCGGCCTCCTAACTACGTTCGGCGCGCAACAGCGCAGCCAGCAGATAGAGGAAAAGAAGGATGGCCAGGCCCAGTGCGAGCCCGTCGAGGATAGTCATGGGTAATGCTCCGTATGACGCGTCAATGCGTGTACGGAGTCTCGAGGCAGGCGGCGTAAAGATTCGATTGTGTTACCGGTCAGGCGGCGTAAAAAAACCGTAAATTCTGACGTTGGTCTTGCGCGGCCCCTGCGACCGGAACGCTACCCGCACGCCGCAGTCATCTATAAACCACCCGCATAGAGGATGCCGCGTCATGATCAAGCAAATGTTCGACAAAACCGCCCCACAGAACGTCCACGGCTGGGAGCGCGCCGCGTCGCTGGCGGGCGGCCTGGTGATGATGGGCAAGGGGCTACGCCGTGGCGGATTGATCGGGATCGCCGAGCTGGCCATGGGCGGTATGGCGCTGGCTCGTGGTATCAGCGGTCGCTGCGAGGCCAAGCGCATGCTCGCGGAGATGGAAAGCAAGCCGGCGCTGCCGAGCCAGCGCTACAGCCATATGCCGATGGATTCCGAAGTGCACAGTTCGGACTTCACCGATACCAGCGTACAAATGCCGGACTCCACCCCCATGGGCAACGAAAGCCGCACCACGCCGCGCGTCTGATCGACCGGGCAGCGCCTCGATGATGCGCTGCTCGCTAACAGCCTCTACAAGCGGCAAAAGCGCAAACCTCACGGCGCTCTAGCGGCGCCGTGGCTGCAATGCGGTCAATCATCGATAACTACTGGCCCAACAATCGGTCCTGATTCTGCTGCGCCATTTCCTTCAGGTAATCCCAGGTCGTGCGCATGCGCGCCAGGTCCTTGAACTCGATCGGCATCAGCATCCAGAAGGTGCGGGTAAAGCTGACCTCCTCCGGCAGCAGCAGTCGCAGCCGTGGATCGGCGTCGGCGGAAAAAGCCGGCAGGATCGCAATCCCCGCCCCCATCGCCACTGCTTCCTGCTGCGCCAGCAGGCTGGTGCTGCGCAGGCCGATGGAGCGGGCGTCGGCGATGCCATCGAGAAACAGCAGCTCCTTGCTGAACAGCAGGTCATCCACGTAGCTGACGAAGCGATGCGCGGCCAGGTCCTCGCGGCTGCGGATCGGCGGGTGTTCGTCGAGATACGCCGGCGACGCATACAGCCGCAGCACGTAGTCGGTGAGCCGGGTGATGATGAACGGTCCACGCTCCGGGCGTTCCAGGGTAATGACGATGTCCGCCTCGTGGCGCGACAGGCGCACCGCCCGCGGCAGCGCCAGCAGGTCGATGTTCAGGTGCGGATAGCGCCGGCTGAGCCCAGTTAGTTGGCCGGCAAGCATCACCGTGCCGTAACCCTCCGTCGCGCCGATACGTACCTGCCCGGAAAGGCCATCACCCATGCTCGGCAACGAATGCTCGATGGCCACGCTGGCGCTTTCCATCGCTTCCACTCGCGGTAGCAGATTGCGCCCGGCTTCGGTGAGCCTGTAACCGCCGGGCTCACGTAGGAAGAGCTGCAGGCCCATGCTTTTTTCCAGCGCCTGCAAGCGACGGGACACGGTGGTGTGGTCGACAGCAAGCCGGCGCGCCGCGGTCGTCAGCCGCCCCGCTCGGGCGACCTCGAGAAAATAGCGCAGATTGTCCCAGTCCATGGTTGAAGCCTCCATTAGCTACTGTGCATTTATGCAGAACGACTCTGCAGTCGATCGCATTGTAATGTGGTTTTTTGCATTGCTACATTCGGTGCAACTGGTCGCAGCCGTCCGCGAGCCATAACAACAACAGTGCCTTCTCAGGCGGAGAGCCTTATGACAACGTCCAGCTCCATTCCTACCGTCAAATTGCTGATCGACGGTGAATTTATCGAATCGACCACCCAGGACTGGCGCGATGTCGTCAACCCGGCGACCCAGGAAGTCCTGGCGCGCGTGCCTTTTGCGACTGCCGAGGAAATCGACCGCGCCGTCGCCAGCGGCCAGAAAGCCTTCAAGACCTGGCGCAAGACACCGATCGGCGCGCGGGCGCGCATCTTCCTCAAGTACCAGCAGCTGATCCGCGAGAACATGAAGGAGCTGGCGGCGATCCTCACCGCCGAACAGGGCAAGACCCTGGCTGATGCCGAGGGCGACGTGTTCCGCGGCCTGGAAGTGGTCGAGCACGCCGCCGGTATCGGCAACCTGCAGCTCGGCGAGCTGGCCAACAACGTCGCCGCGGGCGTCGATACCTATACCCTGCTGCAGCCGCTGGGCGTCTGCGCCGGCATCACCCCGTTCAACTTCCCGGCCATGATCCCGCTGTGGATGTTCCCGATGGCCATCGCCACCGGTAACACCTTCGTCCTCAAGCCGTCCGAGCAGGACCCGATGGTCACCATGCGCCTGTGCGAACTGGCGCTGGAAGCCGGCGTGCCACCGGGCGTGCTCAACGTGGTGCACGGCGGGCCGGACGCGGTGAACGCGATCTGCGACCACCCGGATATCAAGGCGGTGTCCTTCGTTGGCTCGACCAGGGTTGGCACCCACGTCTACAACCGCGCCAGCCAGGCCGGCAAGCGCGTTCAGTGCATGATGGGCGCGAAGAACCACGCCATCGTGCTGCCCGATGCGCACAAGGAACAGACCCTCAACAACCTCGCCGGTGCCGCCTTCGGTGCGGCCGGCCAGCGCTGCATGGCGCTGTCGGTGGTGGTGCTGGTGGGCGAAGCGCAGGCCTGGATTCCCGATCTGGTAGCCAAGGCACAGACCCTCAAGGTCAACGCCGGTGTCGAGGCCGGCACCGATGTCGGTCCGCTGGTTTCCTGCGCGGCGCTGGATCGCGTCAGCGGGCTGATCGAACGCGGCGTACGCGAAGGCGCCAGGCTGGAGCTGGACGGCCGCAACCCGAGCGTCAGCGGCTACGAAAAGGGCAACTTCGTCGGCCCGACGATCTTCTCCGGCGTTACCCGCGAGATGAGCATCTATCAGGAAGAAATCTTCGGCCCGGTCCTCTGCGTCATGGCGGCAGCGACCATGGACGAAGCCATCGCGCTGATCAACGCCAACCCGAACGGCAACGGCACCGCCATCTTCACCCGCTCTGGCGCGGCGGCGCGGCACTTCCAGGAAGAGATCGACGTGGGTCAGGTCGGCATCAACGTACCGATCCCGGTGCCGGTGCCGATGTTCTCCTTCACCGGTTCGCGCGCTTCCAAGCTCGGCGACCTCGGTCCCTACGGCAAGCAGGTGGTGCAGTTCTACACCCAGACCAAGACCATCACCGAGCGCTGGTTCGATGAAAACGAGGTCGGCGGCCCGGTCAACACCACCATCAACCTGAAGTGACATCACCCACCGGGCCGGCGGACGCGCCGGCCCTCAAGGACGCTGAAATGACATTCGAAACCCTGCTCGTCGACATCCAGGAGCGCGTCGCGCTGATCACCCTCAACCGGCCGCAGGCGCTCAACGCGCTCAACGCCCAACTGATCAGCGAACTGAACCAGGCCCTGGGCCAGCTCGAGGCCGATCCGCAGATCGGCTGCATCGTGCTCACCGGCTCGCCCAAGGCGTTCGCCGCCGGCGCCGACATCAAGGAAATGGCCGAGCTGTCCTACCCGCAGGTCTATCTCGATGACCTCTTTGCCGACGCCGATCGTATCGCCACTCGCCGCAAGCCGCTGATTGCCGCTGTCGCCGGTTACGCCCTGGGCGGCGGCTGCGAGCTGGCGTTGCTCTGCGACATGATCTTCGCTGCCGACAACGCGCGTTTTGGCCAGCCGGAGGTCAACCTCGGCGTGCTGCCGGGCATCGGCGGCACCCAGCGCCTGACCCGTGCCGTGGGCAAGGCCAAGGCGATGGACATGTGCCTGACCGGCCGCCAGATGGACGCCGCCGAAGCCGAGCACGCCGGCCTCGTCGCCCGTGTGTTCCCAGCCGAAAGCCTGCTGGAGGAAACCCTCAAGGCCGCCCGGGTGATTGCCGAGAAATCCCTGCCGGCCACCATGATGATCAAGGAAAGCGTCAATCGCGCCTTCGAAACCACGCTGGCCGAAGGCATCCGCTTCGAGCGTCGTGTGTTCCACGCGGTGTTCGCCACTGCCGACCAGAAGGAAGGCATGGCCGCGTTCAGCGAGAAGCGCAAGCCTGAGTTCACCAATCGCTAAGCCGCATCTGGCCATAACAAGAAGAGGAAACACGCCATGCATATCGGATTCATTGGTCTCGGCAACATGGGCGCGCCCATGGCCCACAACCTGCTCAAGGCAGGCCACCAGCTCAGCGTTTTCGACCTCAACGCCGCGGCCGTCGAAAATCTGGTCGGCGCCGGCGCGCTTCCGGTCGATTCTCCGACCGCCATCGCCCAGGGCAACGCCGAACTGATCATCACCATGCTGCCGGCCGCCGCCCATGTGAAGAGCGTGTACCTGGGCGAGAACGGCCTGATCGCCAGCAGCCGCGAGGGTGTGATGCTGATCGACTGTTCGACCATCGACCCGCACAGTGCCCGCGAAGTGGCCAAGGCCGCTGCCGAGCATGGCAACCCGATGCTCGACGCACCGGTCTCCGGCGGCACCGGCGGTGCAGCAGCCGGCACCCTGACCTTCATGGTCGGTGGCAGCGACGCGGACTTCGACCGGGCGCAGCCGATCCTCGCGGCCATGGGCAAGAACATCGTGCACTGCGGTGCAGCCGGCAACGGCCAGGTGGCCAAGGTCGCCAACAACATGCTGCTGGGCATTTCCATGATCGGCGTCGCCGAGGCGATGGCGCTGGGCGTCGCGCTGGGCATGGATGCCAAGACCCTGGCCGGCGTGATCAACACCTCCAGCGGTCGTTGCTGGAGCTCGGATACCTACAACCCCTTCCCCGGCGTGCTGGACAACGTTCCGTCCTCACGCGGCTACAGCGGCGGCTTCGGCAGCGACCTGATGCTCAAGGATCTGGGCCTGGCTACCGAGGCGGCGAAACAGGTGCGCCAGCCGGTAGTACTCGGCGCCCTCGCCCAGCAACTCTACCAGAGCTTCAGCGCCCAGGGTCATGGCGGCCTGGATTTCTCGGCGATCATCAATCAGTACCGCAAGGACACCTGACCATGAGTGCAACCGAACGCCCCGTGCTGGCCGCCGTACGCAACCACGTCGGCCACCTCACCCTCAACCGCCCGGCCGGGCTGAATGCGGTGACCCTGGAAATGGTCCGCCTGCTGCAACAGCAGCTCAGCGCCTGGGCGGCCGATCCGCAGATCCATGCCGTGGTGCTGCGCGCCAATGGCGAGAAGGCGTTCTGTGCCGGCGGCGACATCCGTTCGCTGTACGACAGCTTCCAGCGCGGCGACACCGAGCACGAAACCTTCTTCGAGGAAGAATACGCCCTCGACCAGTACATCCACGCCTACCCGAAGCCGCTGCTGGCGCTGATGGACGGTTTCGTCCTCGGCGGCGGCATGGGCCTGGTCCAGGGCGCCTCGCTGCGCGTGGTCACCGAGCGCGTGCGCATGGGCATGCCGGAAGTCGGCATCGGCTATTTCCCGGATGTCGGCGGCAGCTATTTCCTCTCGCGCCTGCCGGGTGAACTCGGCACCTACATGGGCGTCACCGGCCTGCAGATCCGCGCCGCTGATGCTTTGCACGTTGGCCTGGCGGACTGGTGCGTCAGCCACGACCAGATTGCCGAGCTGGATCGCTGCCTGGACCGCATGAGCTGGTCGGTCCATCCGCAGGAGGCGTTGCGCACCCTGGTGGCGACGCTGGGCAGCAACAAACTGCCGGGTTCCGAGCTGAAGGCGCTGCATCAGGCCATCGACGAGCATTTCGGCAAAAGCGACGTGGCGGCGATTCGCGCATCGCTGGCCGCCGAGTCGCGTCCGGAGTTTGCCGACTGGGCCGAGGAAACGCTCAAGGTGCTCGACAGCCGCTCACCCCTGGCCATGTGCGTCACGCTGGAGATGCTGCGTCGCGGCCGCGAGCTGCCGATCGCCGACTGCTTCGCCCTGGAGCTGCATCTGGACCGTCAATGGTTCGCCAAGGGCGACATCATGGAAGGCGTGCGTGCGCTGATCATCGACAAAGACAAGTCACCGCGCTGGAATCCGCCGACGCTGGCAGAGGTCACGCCGGAGCGCGTCCAGGCGTTCTTCGACGGCTTCAAGGCCACCACCGGCAAGACACGCCGCAGCGCCACGGCCTGAACCTCTTTTGCAGCACAACAACAAGAAGAGACCGCGCAATGCATGACCTCGAACTCAGCGAAGACCAACGCATGATCCGCGACATGGCGCGCGACTTCGCCCGCCGCGAGATCGCCCCCCATGCACAGGCCTGGGAAAAGGCCGGCTGGATCGACGACGCCCTGGTCGCCCAGATGGGCGAGCTTGGCCTGCTCGGCATGGTCGTCCCGGAAGAATGGGGCGGCAGCTATATCGACTACGTCGCCTACGCCCTGGCCGTGGAGGAAATCTCCGCCGGCGACGGCGCCACCGGCGCGCTGATGAGCATCCACAATTCGGTGGGCTGCGGCCCGGTGCTGAATTACGGCTCGCAGGCGCAGAAGGACGAGTGGCTCCCTGAACTGGCCAGCGGTCGCGCCATCGGCTGCTTCGCCCTCACCGAACCGCAGGCCGGCTCCGAAGCGCACAACCTACGCACCCGCGCAGAGCTGGTGGACGGTCAGTGGGTACTCAACGGGAGCAAGCAGTTCTGCAGCAATGCCAAGCGGGCGAAGTTGGCCATTGTTTTCGCGGTGACTGATCCGGACCTAGGCAAGAAGGGACTTTCCGCCTTTCTGGTGCCCACCGACACGCCCGGCTTCGCGGTGGAGCGCAGCGAACACAAGATGGGTATCCGCGCCTCGGACACCTGCGCGGTCTCGCTCAGCGACTGCCGAATCCCGCAGGCGAACCTGCTTGGCGAGCGTGGCAAGGGCCTGGCGATTGCGCTGTCGAACCTCGAAGGCGGCCGTATCGGCATCGGCGCGCAAGCCCTGGGTATCGCCCGTGCGGCCTTCGAAGCCGCCCTGCTCTATGCCCGCGAGCGCGTGCAGTTCGGCAAGCCGATCGCCGAGCACCAGAGCATCGCCAACATGCTCGCCGACATGCAGACCCAGCTGAATGCGGCACGTCTGCTGATTCTGCATGCCGCGCGGCTGAAGAGCGCCGGCCTGCCATGCCTGTCCGAAGCCTCGCAGGCCAAGCTGTTTGCCTCGGAAATGGCGGAGAAGGTCTGTTCGCAGGCGGTGCAGATCCACGGTGGCTACGGCTATCTCGAGGATTATCCGGTCGAGCGCTATTACCGCGATGCCCGTATCACGCAGATTTACGAGGGTTCGAGCGAGATCCAGCGCCTGCTGATCGCGCGGGAGCTGGCGAACTACGCGCTGTAAACGCCACTGCGTGCTGGACGAATGCCGTGCTGCAATGTGACAGCTCGGCATTCGTCACAAGGGCGCCGTCACTCGCATGGCAAAGCCAGCCTGGCTGTATCGAAGCCCACTCAATTACACAATCAATGCCCACAACGCCTGACAGCGTGGCCGCTGTCTTGCGGCCCAAATAAAAAGGGGAGCCGCTAGGCTCCCCTTCAGGTCATGTTGCTTTGTTCTTCTTCTGCTGACGGGCTTGTTGTTTTTGTTGGCAGCCCGGTCGGACATCGTCCGAGTAGCAGTCCCATAAGGGACATAAAGAACAAACGGATTATTTTGGTCGCTGATGTTGCCACTACCCTCGCGGGCTCAACCGGTTCTGGAGCTGCCTCAAGGCAGTTTTATTGTTCTCGGTCCGGTCGACAGGAAACCTGTCGGGCAATTCCTCTCCAAAAGAATCAGTTTGCTACGTCTCCCACCTGCTTGTTTTTATTGTGTCGGAGTCGCTACGTGTTGTTTTTGTTATTGGATGTGCTTTCTTGTTCTTGTTATGCCAATAACAAAGCATTCGTCGTGCCAGTTTCGATAACTCCATATTTTTCAATAGGTTACGATTTACGCATGCACAGAGAGCACAGAATTCGCGCCTGATTCGTTACCGCCCACCTCAGTGACCGTTACGCTGTACGAAAGGAGTAACACCTTTGGGTAACCGCCTCTGTGCGCGGCGACGTGCAAGGGCGCGATAGTGATATGAAAGGGTCTGCCAGCCGATTCGCGGCTGCATAACGCAGGACACCCCGGCAGTGGTTCACTGTCAGGGTGTCTATCGCTCGATGGGCATAAAAAGGTTCTTCGGCTGGTTAGCGCCTGTGTCGTATCAGGCGTCTGCTGTCTGCACAGCAGTTTCCTTGCGTCTCGCTAGGTAATCGCAGGCCATGATGGCGAGCAAAGGGACGACACCTACACTGAGGGCAGCGTGCCAGGATCCGACGAGGGCCACAAACAGCATCCCCACGACAACGATCGCAGCGACGCAGTGGGCCAGGAAACGGCACAGTTCAAGTGCAACTACTTGTTGTTCGGCATCATTAATCATGACGTTGTACTCCCCGTTTTTGTTGTAATAAGCAGCCTCCGTTTTCATAGTAGTCAGCTGGTGCCAACTCGCAAACCAAAACCGACGTGCGGCACGTCTAGGCCGCGCTTTACGGGCGCTGCACACTACTTTGGTCGACCCCGAATGATTACTTTGAACAGTGTTGCGATATAAGCGTTATATATTCAGGAATCATTTTCCTGACTGCTTGCCCAATAATGGACGCGCTTTTTTTCGCAGCATGAAAGTCGTCGACTTCGATACTCGCGCGCAAGCCTGCGTGCGTCGTAACAGTGCTTACCGTCAGCTGCGCAGCTCAGTCCCACCCCTCCTCCGCACCGCAACGTAACGTCCGCCTCGCCTTGCCTGGCGTGCGGGAAAAACGCGGAGCCGGTGCTGCCTGCAACACGCCCTCAACGTCTTGGTAAACGCCACGCTGGCGCAGATGCGGGTGCTGCGCCGCTTCTTCCAGTTCAAGCACGGGCGCGAAGCAGGCGTCGCTGCCCTCGAGCAAGGCGCACCACTCGGCTCGCGTGCGGGTCGCGAACAGCCGCTCCAGCAGCTCGCTCTGCACAGGCCATTCGCCCGGATCGGCACAGCCCGCCCAGAGCGCTTCCGGTGCGTCTATTCGCTCCAGCAGCTCGTGCCAGAACTGTGGCTCCAGCGGCCCGATTGCAATCTCGCGACCATCGGCGCAGCGATAGCAACGGTAGTTCGGCGCAGCGCCAGCCAGCGGATTGTGTTCGCGTTGCATGTCGATCCGCCCGCTCGGCAGCAGGCCGGCGAAGAAGGTCATCAACGACGACACGCCATCGACGATCGCCGCATCGATCACTTGCCCCTGCCCCGAACGTTCGCGCTCCCACAACGCGGCGAGGATGCCGACGGCGAGATAGAGCGAGCCGCCGCCGAAATCGCCGACCAGGTTCAACGGTGGAATCGCCGTCCCGCTCTCGCCGCGGATTGCCGCCAGCGCGCCGGTCAGGGCGATGTAGTTGATATCGTGCCCGGCGGCTCTGGCCAGCGGGCCGGTCTGGCCCCAACCGGTCATGCGTCCATAGATCAGCCGGGGATTGCGCTGCCGCAGTTCCTCCGGCCCGAGTCCGAGCCTTTCCATCACGCCGGGCCGAAAACCCTCGATCAGCACATCGGCGGTCTGCGCCAGCTCAAGGCAGCGCGCACGCCCTGCTTCGCTGCGGATATCCAGCGTCAGCGTCTTGCGCCCACGGTCGACCACAGGGTTCGGCCAGCCGTTACCACCCTCGCGTTCGATGCGCAGCACTTCGGCGCCCATATCTGCCAACAGCATCGCGCAGTGCGGCCCTGGGCCTATCCCGGCAAACTCCAGCACGCGCAGCCCCTGTAGCGGGCCCTGGCGTGCATCGACACCTTCGCTCATCTGTATTTCTCCTGATCCGCGCGCGCAAGAACGCCCCGCGCCGACGGCACGGGGGCGTTCTTGCTGAACGGTTACTGGTTTACAGCGCTGGGCTGGTTCTCGACTAGATGGTTGCGATAGCGCTCGCGCAGCACCTTCTTGTCGATCTTGCCGGTGGCGGTCAATGGCACCGCGTCGAAAATCACCGCGTCCGGCATCCACCACTTGACGATGTTCGGCTCCAGGTGGGCGAGGATCGTATCTACGGTGACCTCGGCATCGACATGCGGCTCGATCACCAGTACCGGACGCTCTTCCCATTTGGGGTGGAACACGCCGACCACGGCTGCCACCTTCACCCCGGGACAGGCCGCCGCGACGTTCTCGATATCAATGGAGCTGACCCATTCGCCGCCGGACTTGATCACGTCCTTGCTGCGGTCGGTGATGCGCATGAAGCCATCGGCATCCAGCGTGGCGATATCACCGGTGTCGAACCAGCCATCCTCATCCAGTGCGCTCACTTCGCTGCGGTAGTAGCGCTCCACCGTCCAGGGGCCGCGCACCTTGAGGCTGCCGGAGCTGACGCCGTCGCACGGCAGTTCGCGTCCATCTTCGTCGACGATCTTCAGCTCGATGCCGAATTGCAGGCGCCCCTGACGCGTCCAGATGGTGTCATTGGTGGCCTGCTGGCCACGTTCGGCCAGCTTTGGCGTCGGCGTTGCCACCACACCCAGCGGGCTGGTCTCGGTCATGCCCCAGAGCTGACAGACCGCGACGCCGTACTTGGTCTGGAAGGTTTCGGCCATCGCCCGCGGGACGGCGGAACCGCCGATCACCAGCCGCGCCAGGCTGCCGGAATCCTCACCGCTACGTTCCAGATGGGCGAGGTACATGGTCCAGATGGTCGGCACGCCGCCGGACAGAGTCACGCCCTCGGTCTTGATCAGTTCCTGCAGGCTCGCGCCGTCCATCTTGTCGCATGGCAGCACGAACTTGCAGCCATTGATCGCCGCGGCGAACGGAATGCCCCAGGCAGTGCCGTGATAGAGCGACGAGCACGGCATGATGCAATCGAAGGCGGACAGGCCGAACGCGCCGGACAGCCCGGCGGCCATCGCATGCAACACCACCGAACGGTGGCTGTAGAGCACACCCTTGGGGTCGCCAGTGGTGCCGGACGTGTAGCAAAGCACCGCGCCGGCGTTCTCGTCGAACTGCGGCCAGTCCAGCGGCTGCTCGTCGGCGATCAGCTGCTCGTAGCCCAGGACATCCTCTAGGCCAGAACTCGGTTGCGCAGCCAGTTCAATGAAATGGCGGATATTGCCCAAACGCGGCCGCAACCGGGCGACGCACTCGGCAAAGCTGCTGTCGAACAGCAGCACCTGACTGCCGGCGTGGTTGATGGTGAAGACGATCTGTTCGTCCGACAGCCGCGGGTTGGCCGTGTGCAGCACGGCGCCGATGCCGGGCACGGCGAAGAACAGCTCGTAGTGACGGTGAGTATTCCAGGCCAGCGACGACACGCAATCGCCGGGGCCGATGCCGAGCTTGGCCAGCATGCTGGCGGCCTGCGCCGAACGGGCGGCGAGCCCGGCATAGTCATAACGCCAGAGGGGTTCGTCGACCAGCCGCGAGACGATTTCGCGATCACCGTGAGCACGGGCGGCGTGGGTGACGATGCTGCTGATCAACAGGGGGGCGTTCTGCATCAATCCTGGTTGCATGTTTCCTACCTCTATCTTGTTTTTATTGTGCAAGTGCCGGTCGAGGAAACGGCGTTCTACCGACACCACTGAAATCACGTATCGATGCGCCGCATGGCACGCAGGCGCAGCCGGTTCAGGTCAGGACGGCCCTCCAAGGTTGCGCGCGATGACCAGACGCTGAATATCGCTGGTGCCTTCGTAGATCTGGCAGACCCGTACGTCGCGGTAGATACGCTCCACCGGGAAGTCGGACAGGTAGCCGTAGCCACCCAGGGTCTGAATCGCTGCCGAGCAGACCTTCTCCGCCATCTCCGAGGCGAACAGCTTGGCCATCGACGCCTCCACCAATGCCGGCCGTCCGGCTTCGCGCAGCGCGGCGGCGTGATGCACCATCTGCCGTGCCACGGCGATCTGGGTGGCCATGTCGGCCAGGCGGAAGGCCACGGCCTGATGCTCGATGATCGGCTTGCCGAAGGTCTCGCGATCGCGAGCGTAATCACGCGCCGCTTCGAACGCCGCGCGCGCCATGCCCACTGCCTGGGCGGCGATGCCGATGCGTCCGCCTTCGAGATTGGCCAGGGCAATGCGGTAGCCCTCGCCTTCCTCGCCCAACCGGTTGGCCACCGGCACGCGCAGGTCCTCGAATGCGATCTGGCAGGTATCCGACGCGTGCTGACCGAGCTTGTCCTCGACCCGTACCACCTGATAGCCCGGGCTGTCGGTCGGCACGATAAAGGCACTGATACCGCGCTTGCCGGCGTCCGGGTCGGTCACCGCAAAGACGATCACCGTGCCGGCATGCTTGCCCGACGTGATGAACTGCTTGGCACCATTGAGCACGTAATAATCGCCGTCACGCCGGGCACGAGTACGCAGGCTGCTGGCGTCGGAGCCGGCCTGCGGTTCGGTGAGGGCGAAGGCACCGATCTGCTCGCCGCGCGCCAGCGGACCGAGGAAGTCGCGCTTTTGCTGGTCGTTGCCGAAACGCAGGATCGGCACGCAGCCTACCGAGTTGTGCACGCTCATGATGGTCGAGCAGGCGCCGTCACCGGCGGCGATCTCTTCCAATGCCATGGCATAGGCCAGGTAGCCGATGTCGCTGCCACCCCACTGCTCTGGCACCAGCATGCCGAAGAAGCCGAGCGCGGCCATCTCGGCAATCGCCTCGGCGGGATAGCGATGCTCGCAACTCCACTGTTCGGCGAACGGTTTCAGCCGTTCCTGAGCGAACTGGCGAGCCATCTCGGCGATCGCGTTTTGATCTTCATTGGGCAGCATGGATGCCTCCTCAGATCAGTTCGACGGCCATGGCCGTGGCTTCGCCGCCGCCAATGCAGATCGCCGCTACGCCACGGCGCAGACCACGTGCACGAAGGGCCGAAAGCAGCGTCACCAGGATCCGCGCGCCCGAGGCACCGATGGGATGGCCGAGCGCGCAGGCACCGCCGTTGACGTTGACCTTGGCGTGGTCCAAGCCCAACTCGCGCATACTGGCCATGGCGACCACCGCGAAGGCTTCGTTGATCTCGAACAGATCCACGTCTTCGGTGGACCAGCCGGTGCGCTCCATCAGCTTGCGGATCGCGCCGATCGGCGCTGTGGTGAACAGATTCGGTGCATCAGCGTAGGCCGCGTGGCCGTGGATCACCGCCTGTGGCTGCAGGCCCCAGCGCTCGGCTTCGGAACGGCGCATCAGCAGCAGCGCGGCGGCACCATCGGAAATCGAGCTGGAGTTGGCCGCGGTCACCGTGCCGCCCTCGCGGAACGCCGGCTTCAAGCTGGGAATCTTTTCCGGCATCGCCTTGGGTGGCTGCTCGTCGTCGCGAATATGCCGCTGCTGTTTGCCCTGGGTGACCTCCAGCGCAACGATCTCTTCGGCAAAACGCCCCTCGCTGATCGCCACCTGAGCGCGGCGCAGGGACTCGAGCGCGTAAGCGTCCTGGGCTTCACGGCTGAAGCCGAACGCGTCGGCGCATTCCTCGGCAAAGGTGCCCATCAGCCGGCCTTTGTCGAACGAGTCTTCCAGACCGTCGAGAAACATATGGTCGAGCACCCGCCCATGCCCCATGCGATAGCCGCCACGGGCGCGGTCGAGCAGGTAAGGCGCGTTGGACATGCTTTCCATCCCGCCGGCGACGACGATATCGCCACTCCCGGCAAGCAGCTGGTCGTGGGCCATGATCACCGTCTGCATGCCCGAGCCGCACATCTTGTTGACCGTGGTGCAGGTGGTGGCGCGGGTCAGCCCGGCGCTCAACGCCGCCTGACGTGCCGGTGCCTGGCCCTGGCCGGCAGGCAGCACGCAGCCCATCAGCACGTCCTGCACGTTCTCGGCCGGCAGGCCGCTGCGTTCCACCGCCGCGCGGATGGCGGCAGCACCGAGCTGCCAGGCGGTCATCCCCTGCAGGTCGCCCTGAAAACCGCCCATGGGCGTGCGCGCACTGCTGACGATTACGATCGGATCATCTTTCATCTCTGCTTCCTTCACTTGGCGGCCATGCGCAAGGCGCCGTCGAGACGGATCACCTCGCCATTGAGCATGCTGTTCTCAAAGATGTGCCGCACCAGCGCGGCGTATTCGGCCGGGTGGCCCAGGCGTGGCGGAAACGGCACACCGGCGGCCAGCGAGTCGCGGATTTCCTGAGTCATCCCGGCCATCATCGGCGTCTCGAACACGCCAGGGGCGATGGTCATCACGCGGATGCCGAAGCGCGCCAATTCGCGGGCTGCAGGCAGGGTCATGCTGACCACCCCGCCCTTGGACGCGGCATAGGCCGCCTGGCCGATCTGGCCGTCGAAGGCAGCGATCGATGCGGTATTGATGATCGCGCCGCGCTCGCCACCTTCGTCAGGTGCGTTCTCGGCCATCGCCTCGGCGGCCAGCCGCAGCATGTTGAAGCTACCGATCAGGTTGATGCCGACGATGCGGCTGAAGCCGTCCAGACTGTGCGGGCCGTTGCGGCCGAGGACTTTTTCGCCGCCGGCGACGCCGGCGCAGTTGACCAGCCCGTGCAACGCGCCGAAATGTTCGCGGGCGGTGGCGACGGCATGGCGCGCGGCCTGTTCGTCACGAATGTCGGCAGCGACACCCAAGGCGTTCGGCCCCAGCGCCTGTGCCGTTGCGTTGGCCGCGGCTTCATCCAGATCGACGAGTACGACCTTGCCGCCCGCCTCCACCAGCCCTTGGGCCGCGGCAGCGCCAAGGCCGGAGGCGCCGCCAGTAATGAGGAATACCTTGTCGCGAATCTGCATGGCGCTCTCCCGTGCTTGTTGTTATTCGGTGCGAAGCCGGGAGTTATCTTTGGACAGCAACACGGGTGCGGCAATGGTCGATGTTCTCAACCTGTCTGACCGTTTTGGCCAATGGCTAAACGCAATCACGAACGCCGCGGTGCGCGCCAGCGGGCTGAAGTTGGGATGCAGGTAATCAGCGCCGCGCCGGCGCCAGAATCAGATTGCGGTAGTGCCCGGGATTGATGCCCGTCCACTTGCGGAATGCCTTGTAGAACGAGCTGACATCGGCAAACCCAAGCCGCTCGGCGATCTCGCCGTAGCTGATGGCAGCATCGGCCAGCCACTCGGTGGCCATCTCCTGACGCAAGCCGTCCTTGATCGCCTGATACGGCTGCCCCGCTTCCGCCAGGCGTCGGCGCAGGGTCGAGGCCGAGATGCACAGGGTCTGCGCCAGCGCCTCGCTGTCCGGCCAGCGTTCGGCGGGCAGGCTGCGCAGGTGCTGTTTGATGCGGCTGGCCAGGCTGGAGTGGTCGCGATAACGCACCAGGATGTTGGCTGGCGCTTCGGCGAGAAAGGCCTGCAATTCTGCTTCGCTACGACGGATCGGCAGATCGAGCACTTCGGCAGCGAAGATGATCCGCGTCGACGGCCGGCCGAAACGCAGGTTGTCGGAGAACATCACCCGGTAATCATCCGTGTAGTCCGGTTCAGCACAACGCAACTCGACCGCCAGCAGCGGGATACGCCGCCCCACCAGCCAGCAGGCCAGGCCGTGCAGGAGCATCCAGAAGGTGAAGTAGCAAAAGGCTCGCGCCGGCTCGGGGTTGCGTTCGCGCAGCACCACTTCAGCCAGGCTCTGGCTGCGGATCAGCTTGCCACGCAAGTCCTCCAGGCCCAGCCCGAGAAAGCTCAGTGCGTGAACCAGCGCCTTCTCCAGTGTCGGCTGCTGGATGCAGCTGCGGCTGAGAAAGACGAAGCTGCCCCAGCGCAGCCGGCGCGGGTCCATGCCGAAGAATTCGTCATCGAAGCGCCGCGCCAGGCGCAGCCAGAGTTGCGAGTAGTCGCGCACGTCCATGCGGCCGTCGGGATCTTGCAGGCATGCGGGGTCGAGACCGATTTCCTCCAGCAGTTGCTCGGCGCTCAGCCGCGGCCCGACGAAACCCAGCAGTGCCTCGGCCACCAAACGGACGCTGATGCTGTCCCGGCGGGCTATCGCCGAGACGGCTGCCTCGTCTGCTGTCGTTTGCGCCTCGCTGGTCATGCGGCTCGGTTTCCTGCCCTGTAGTCGTTGGCCGCCATGATCGGCCAGGCACGGTCGCGCTGTCAGCCCTTGCGTCACATCCAGCCCAGGGTCAGCCCCATCACCATGAGGTAACGCGCGGTCTTCGCCAACGTGACGATCAGCAGAAAGCTCCATAGTGGCTCACGCATCACGCCGGCGACCAGGGTCAGCGGATCACCGATGATCGGCACCCAGCTGAGCAGCAGCGTCCAGCGGCCATAGCGATGGTAGCTGTGCTGCGCCTTCGCCAGTTGCCGCTCGTTGACCGGAAACCAGCGTTTGTGGCGGAAATGCTCGACGTAACGCCCGAGCAGCCAGTTCACAACCGAGCCCAGCACATTGCCGAGGCTGGCCACGGCGACCAGGGCCCAGACCGTGTAGCGTTCGGAAAGAAGGAGGCCCGCGAGCACCGCCTCGGACTGCATCGGTAGCAGCGTGGCGGCACCGAACGCCGCGAGAAAAAGGCCGAGATAGCCGGAGAGCGACACCATCGATATGCAACCGTAACCATGCTGACTGACGGCGCGCAGTATGCGGGAAAGCGCATCGTTTGGGCGGTGACTGCGGCGGGGATGATGCTTGAGTAAGAACCTCCAAGCCCGCGGCGATTCACTCGCGACAGACTAGCCGGCGTCACTGTGTCACCTTGCAACAGGGCAACAGGGCAACAGGGCAACAGGGCAAATGTACATGCGGCACCGGTGTTGCCGAGATCGGACATTGCCATGGACGGCAACGGCCGCACTGACATCACATCTCGTGAATACGGCTCACCTGACGAGCAAGACGCATGGTCTCGTGCTCTTCCATGCGTAGAAGGTCCTCGGCGAGATTGCGTGCACCATCAATTTCGGCGCGACGTGCCAAGGATCGGTACAGATCGATCACCTGGTTATGAATGGTGAAGATATCCAGGGAGATCTCCTCCACCGTCATGGTGTCGTAAGCCTTACAGGCCTGATTGCGCAACACCGGATTGCGTGTCAGATAGTCGTAGATCCAGGTATGCAATGCCTTCGGGTCGGCATGCTTCTCGATCTTGTCGACCGTTTCCGCCAGTGCTCTCTCGTGGTCGGCAATGTAGACCAGCAGCCATTTGGCTCGGGTCTCTTCGTGCTTGTCGGAACAGCGAGCCATGCAACGAGCCAGCATGGCATGGGTGTCGCGTGTCCAGTCGATCAGGTCTTCGAATCGCTCGATCTTCATCGCCAAAATCTCCGCTGGTAGGACGGCAAACAGCACGGCACAGGCCTGTCTCACCGGTGCCTGATTCTGTCCGCTTGCCAGGTCCGGTTACATGACGCTGATTAAGAGATTAGTCCAGCCTGCTGCGCCAAGGCCGCTCACACCGCGCAACCTTGCTACAGATCATTGCCGGCCGGAAAAAGACGGTCGAGGATGGGCGTGGATTCGCAAACCATGTGCCATCGCCCCGCCCGCCGGCTAGGCCAGCACCAGGGAAGCACGCTCATGTACCACGTCGTGTTGCGCGGGGCTCTGTTGATGCTTCTGGGGATACTGGCCAGCGCTCATGCGTTCGCTAACGCAACGGTGCTTGAGGTATTCGTGCGTGACGGCTGCCCGCACTGCAGCGCAGCCAAGGCCCATCTCGCGGAGCTCTCCACGCAGCATCCGGAGCTGGAGATTCGCCTGCGGGAAGTCGATCGCGATCCTGCCGCTCGCGCCGATCTGCTGCGCCTGTCCCGTGACGCCGGCGTCTGGCCGCCGGCAGTGCCGACATTCGTCATCGCTGATCAGATGTACTACCTGTTTCGCCGTGCTCGCGCTGAGCAGCCACAAGCTCACAAAACGACCTGGCGGCACGCTGAAGCTAATCAGCGGTGCGGCGATGCTCCCGCGGGACGTCGTCATGCTGCTACAGCCGCAATCGCTGCAGTAGCAGATTGCCAGGGGTGACCTATGCTGGACCCTAGCGCCGCTGCCATGCAGCAAGGGAGAGGCAAATGAGAGCATTCCGCCAGCGCACCATCGCCCTGCTACTAGCGCCGCTCCTGCTTGCTGGCGGCCTGGCGCAAGCATCCACCGCCAATCACGCTCGTTTCGATGCCCTGCTGGGTCCTTTCGCCAGTGGCGAAGAAGTAACGCGGGCCTGTCTGAGCTGCCACGGCAAGGCAGCCAAGCAGATCATGGCCACGCGGCACTGGACTTGGGACTACATAAACCCGGATACCGGTCAGCGTCTGGGCAAGAAGACCATGCTCAACGGCTTCTGCATCGGCGACCGTTCCAACGAGGCGTTCTGCCAGTCTTGCCACATCGGCTATGGTTGGAAGGATGCCAGCTTCGACTTTACCGACGAAACCAAGGTCGACTGCCTTTCTTGCCATAACACCGGCAACTACCTCAAGCTTGCGGGCCTCGCTGGGCATCCGCCGCTGGTGCGCAGCGAAACCGCACCCGGCTCAGGCAGATTCATCGAACCGGTCGACCTGGCCGCCGTGGCACGCCATGTTGGCGCAACCACACGCCGGACCTGCGGGACCTGCCATTACTACGGCGGCGGTGGCGACGGCGTGAAGCACGGCGATCTCGATTCGTCGCTCAATGCGCCGTCGCGTGAGCTGGACGTGCACATGGCCGCCGAGGGTCTAGATTTCACCTGTTCGACCTGCCACGTTGCCGAGGAGCACCGGATCGCCGGCAGTCGCATCAACGTTACTGCCAGCGACCCGCACGGCGCAGTCACTCGAGGTGAGCGCAGCGAGCGCAACCGTTCGACCTGTCAGTCCTGCCATGGTGACAAGCCGCACCAGGGAAACCTGCTGCACGCGGGGCGCGTTAATGACCACACCAGTGTGCTTGCCTGCCAGAGCTGTCATATCCCGGCCTTCGCCCGCGGCGGCGTACCTACCAAAATGGCCTGGGACTGGTCCAGCGCCGGAAGAATGGACGCCAACGGCAAGCCATTCCAGACGCGCAACGAGCGCGGTCAGGTTCTTTACGACAGCAGAAAGGGCAGTTTCGTACTCGGCGAGGATGTAGTGCCCGACTATGTCTGGTTCGACGGTCGGGTTAGCTATGTGCAACCCGATACTGTAATAGACCCAAGCACCCGGGTACCGATCAATAGCTTTCACGGCACACCGGGGGCCGCTGATGCACGCATCTGGCCGGTCAAAACCTTTCACGGGCGCCAGCCTTTCGATACCGAACACCTGACATTGCTGGTGCCGCATACCGCGATCCCGAACGATACGGCGTTCTGGTACAACTTCGACTGGGCCAAGGCCCTGCAGGCTGGAGCCGACGCTTCTGGCGCCCCCTACAGTGGCAAGTTCGACTTCGTCGACACGTCGATGCTATGGCCGATCACCCATATGGTCGCACCGAAGGAACAGGCGCTCGATTGCGCGCAGTGCCATGCCCGGCAAAGCCGGCTCGGCGCTGTTCCCGGTATCTGGCTGACTGGCAAACACCACAGCCCCCTGCTCGACCGGATCGGCTTTGGGCTGGCTGGCCTCGCCCTGCTGGGCGTCCTCATCCATGCCGCTTTGCGCGTACTCTCGCGCCGCAGAAGGAGCCACTGACATGGGCGAGCGTCTCTACCTGTTTACCCGTTTCGAGCGCTTCTGGCACTGGTCGCAAGCCACACTGATCATCACGTTGTTGTTCAGCGGCTTCGCGGTTCATGGCAGCCACGCGTTACTGGAGTTTCGCACTGCGGTTGAAATCCACGAGGTATCAGCCTGGCTGCTGATGCTGTTGTGGGTGTTCGGCATCTTCTGGCATTTCACCACCGGCCAGTGGCGCCAGTACACTCCCACGCTGAACAACATCGATCGGATGCTGCGCTACTACGTTCACGGCATCTTCATCGGCGCTCCTCATCCGTACAAGATCACGGTGGAGCGCAAGCACAACCCGTTGCAGCGCCTGTCGTACCTGTTCGTCAAGGTGATGATCGGCCCGCTGCTGTGGCTGACCGGGCTGCTCTATCTCTTCTGGGAGCAGATGCAGGAGCAGCTCTCGCCCTGGCTCGGCTTGCAACAGGTCGCACTGCTGCACACGGCGGGCGCGTTCATGATGCTGATCTTCCTGATAGCGCATGTGTACCTGGCCACAACCGGGCGGACGCCCCTGGAACACATCAGAGCCATGGTTAGCGGTTGGGAAGAGAAGCACTGAGTGGATCAATGAGTGGATAAATACCCCCACCGGTATAAGATGACCCGAACATCTACGTCCTTTCATGTCGGAGCTTCAGATGAAATCCTCATTGATCGCCCTTTCCCTCAGCATGCTGGCTTTCGCGGCCCAGGCAGTAGAACTCGAAGTCACCCCGCAAGACGCCTACGCCCGCGCCCAACAGGAGGATGCAAAGGTCCTCTTCATCGACGTCCGCGACCCGGTGGAGATCATGTTCGTCGGCTTCACCGATGCCGTGGACACCAACATTCCGTATCTGCTCGTCAATCGGGACGCCTGGAATGACGAGCGCGGTGCGTTCCAGACCAACCGTAATCCGAAGTTCCTCGAGCAGATCCAGGCCGAACTGGACAAGCGTGGGCTGGGCGCCGACACCGAAATCATCACCATGTGCCGCTCGGGCAGCGAGCGTGGCAAACCCAGTGCGGATTTCCTGCGTGAGAACGGTTTTCCCAATGCGCGGTATGTCGTCGATGGATTTCAGGGCGCGGCGATAAAGGAAGGACCGCAGGCAGGTTTTCGCCTACAGAACGGCTGGCAGAACGCCGGCCTGCCGTGGAGCCCGAAGATGAATCCGGAAAAGATCTATCGCACCGATCGCAAGTAAAACCCTCGCGTAGCGCGGCACCTCGGCGATGAACATCGGTAACGCACACCGCCGGATCGGCCATCAGCCAAAAACGGTCACCGTTTGCCGGCTCAGCGCGACCAATTCTCCGGTTGGCGTCCACAACGCCGCGGCGCAGTGGCCGTAGCCGTCACGGGCATGCTCGATAACTGCGCGGTACATGCACCAGTCGTGGCTGTCGAGTTCAGGCAACGGCTGGATGAATTCGATGGTCCAGGTCAGTGAACTGCCGGGCGCGAAGCTCTTCAGATGCGGCAACACGGCAGGCGGCCAGGCATCGACCAGCGCCAGCAGGTGCGCTTCAGTCATCGGCTCGCGGGGTACATCACCACGCTGGCGCACCCAGCCGCCCATTTCGCGGGACGCGTTGCCGGAAAATGGTAGCCCGCCGATGCCCCAGCGCATGGCCAGGTAGCGGGTAAATTCCGGCGTTACGCCTGCTACGTAAGGCAGTTCCTGGCAGGCTTCGACCGGTGGCATGGCTGGCGCCGGCTCGGCCTCGACATCCACGACGGAACTGCGCGCTGCGCCGAAGCTGCCCTGGACTATGGTGACCACCTGCCCGTCCTGCATCACCCGGCCGAGCATCTGGCTCACGGCCTTGCCTTCTCGCAGTACCTCGGCCTCGAAGCTCGCCGGCGTGTCCAGCGCCAGCGGCCCGACGAAGGTGATCGCCAGCGAACGCAGCGGTCTGCCGTCGGGCACCTTGGCGCGCATGCTTTCGAAGACCAGCGCGGCGACCAGACCGCCGAAACCGGCACGCCCCTGTCCCCAGCTGGCCGGTACCACCACACTGCCGGGGTTGTCGCGCACCGCCTGCAACAGCTCGCAAAGCTCCATATCCACCTCGTTATCGTTCGTTATGCGAGCGATGTTAAAGGGGCGCCGGTGAGGGTGCGAGCCTGCCTGGCAGAAGCGGCCGCATGAAATGCCGAATCATCCATGCCGGCAATGGACGTCAGCCACGTTGCGCCGGCGCAGCGGGACGCCAGGGCAGCGCCCGGCGCAGCTGGTTCAAGGCGCGTGACAGGTCGTCAGTCGCATCAGTTTGCTCGGCGTAGCGCTGCGCCTCGTAGAGGCTGACGAACGCAAGGATGGCTGGCGCCTGTTCGGGCAGCATCACTGCGGCGCGCTGGGCGAAACTACGGGCACCCTCGCCTTTTTGGCGGCGCGCGCCATGACGTGCCAGAAGTCGTTCGAAGCGCCGGAACAGGCGCTGCTGAACGTCCGTTTCGCGCCGCCAGGGCTTGAACAGCAGCAGCGCGAGCACGCCGGTCAGCACACCCAGCAGCGCCACCAGGCCAAGACCGAGGGTCTGGCCGTCCAGCTTGCCGAACCAGCGTTGCAGCATCTGCGACTGCTGCTCGTCCTGATAGTTGAGTACCCAGCGCTGCCAACCGTAATTGAGGCTGTCCCAGCGCAGGCGCAGCGCGTTCATCCAGCCGATGTCACGGTAGCGCAGCAGTGACATCGGTTCGTCGGCGAGAAAGCTCTGCTCTCGGGCCAGCGCCTGCTCCAGGCCCTGCTCCACCCGCTCGGGCGCGACCTGGAAGGTCGGGTCGACACTGACCCAACCGCGCTCGGCGACCCAGTATTCGACCCAGGCGTGGGCGTCGAACTGACGAACGGAGAGATAATTGCCCGCCGGGTTGACCTCACCGCCCTGATAGCCCGCCACCACCCGAGCCGGAATGCCCGCTGCGCGCAGCACAAAAGTCATGGCGCCGGCGTAGTGTGCGCAGAAACCGCTGCGCGTCTCGAACAGGAAGTCATCGACGATATCGCTCCCCACCGACGGCGGCTCCAGAGTGTAGTGATAGGGCTGGCGGTTGAAGTGCTTCAACAGCGCATCCACCATCGCCTGCGGCTCCTGCGCAGAGCGCCGTAGCTCGGTCGCCCAGGCGCGAGTACGTGGATTGCCCTGCTCCGGCAGCTGCAATGCGCGCCCGAGGCTCGCCGGTGCGCTGGTCGCTTCGCGACGCGCGTCCAACCAGGAGGTCGCCTGATACATCAGCGGCTTGTTCACCGGCTGGCGGCGCTGGAGATGAAAATCCGCCATCAGCTGCGCCTCGGCGGACGCAACCTGCGGCACATCCAGCGCGAACAGCCAGGGCTGACCGCTGGGCTGCATGACGATGCTGTAGCTGAGCGGCTCACCAGCCGCCTGCCACTCCGGCGCCTGGGGAAGCTGCGAAGCGTAGGACTGCGACCAGCGACGACCGTCGAAGCGTTCGAAGGTCACCGCGCGCCAGTAGAGCTGGTCGCGGGGCGGAATGTCGCCGTCGAAGGTAACGCGAAAGGCCAGCTCCGCCGAACGGCCAAGACGGGCGATATCGCCGGGCGCCATGTGATCGGCCAGGCCGGTTGTGCCGCGGTCGCCGGCCTGCGGCAACGACCACAGTGGCGGCAGGCGGGGGAAGAACAGGAACAGCACCAGCATCAGCGGAATCGCCTGCAACAGCAGCGAACCGGCCAGGCGTACCGTCGGCCATGGTCGGGTGACCAGGCTACTCTGCTGCAGCCCGATCATCGCGGCCAGCAATGCGATGACGGGCAGCAGGCTATACAGTCCGGCGACCAGGCTGTCCTCGAACAGGTAGCTGGTCACCACCGCGAAGAAACCCAGGAAGATCAGTACCAGCGCATCGCGACGGGTGCTCATCTCCACGAGCTTGAGAATGAACGCAGCGATCAGCAGCACCACGCCGGCTTCCAAGCCGACCAGGCTGCCGCGCGAGAAATACACGCCGAAGCCGGCGCCAATCATCAGCAGCGCCTTGAGCCAGCTGCGCGGATAACGCGCACGCATGCGGAATATCTGGATCCGCCAGCTGGCGCAGCCCAACCACAGGCCGATGATCCATAGCGGCAGATGAGTGAGGTGCGGCAGGATCACCAGCACCTGCGCCACCAGCAGCCAGATCAGGCTGTTGCGCGGAATTCCCGGCTTCGCGCTCACTTCACGCCCTCCTCGCTCAGGCCATGCAGCGCCAGTGCACGCAGGCAGGCATCCCGATGAGCCTGCCCGCCATCGGGTCCGACCAGCTCACCCGGCAGGCGCAGTGCGAACGGTTGCTGCTTGTCGCTGAGGTCGACGACCCAGTGGCAGAGCCTCGACAGGCGCTGCTCGGTGTCGCCGTCCAGGGCATCGAAGTCCAGCAGCGGATCGTTGCCGAGCAGGCTGGCGAAATCCTTCACCAGCAGGCCCTGGCCACGGGAATAGGCCTTCCAGTGCAGGCGTCGGCGCGGATCGCCCGGCTGCCAGGCCCGCAGCCCCTGATAGTCGTCGACACCGGCGCCGCGCGTCAGCGTGCCCTCATCCTCGGTTTCCTGCGCCTTGCCGCCGGGCGGGCGCTCGGCAACCGATGGCTGCGGGTAGACCAGCGCCGCCAGCTCCAGATCGATCCAGCTCCAGGCCACCAGCAGGCCCAGCGGAAAACGGCTCTCGACCCGCACACGCCCCGGTCGCAGCCAGCCGCGGCGTTGCGTCGGCAGGCTCAATTCGACTTCGACGGCGCCGCCCGCCGGCACATCGACCAAGCGCAAGCCGCTGGCCGGCCAGCCGAGCGCCACCGCCTGATAGGCGCGACCGGGACTTTCCAGACGCACCCGCAGCAGCGCCTGCTCACCGACGAATGCAGCGGTGGTTCCGCCCGCCTGCAGGACCAGGCCGGCAAGATTGCGCCAGGTATGCAGGATGGTGACGAGATACAACGACCCGAGCAGAAAGGTCAGGCCGTAGGCCAGGCTGTTCTGGTAGTTGATCGCGGTCAGCAGCATCAGCAGCAGCGCCACCAGGAACGCCAGCCCGACCGCGGTGGGCATGATGAAGATGCGCCGCTGATTCAGGCGCACGCTGGATGCGGGCGGGATGCGCCGCAGCAGCCAGCGGTCACGAAAGCGCGGCAACAGCCTCACGACAGTTGCCCGCCGTCATGCGCGGATGTCGCTGTCACAGCGCAGGCACTTCGCGCAGCAACCACTGCACCAGCGCGCCGCCGCCGTGACCGGTGGCATCCGCGCGCTCGCGCAGGCGATGACCGACCACGGTTGGCAACACCGCCTGCACGTCTTCCGGGATCACGTAGTCGCGACCGTCGAGAAACGCCCAGGCACGTGCAGCCGCAAGCAGGGCCAGGCTGCCACGCGGCGACAGTCCCCAGGCGAATTGCGGCTGCGTGCGGGTGGCCTCCACCAGTCGCAGCACGTAATCGACCAGCGCATCGCTGACCCGCACGTTGCCCACTGCGTCCTGAATGGCACGTAGTTCGTCGTGTTCCAGCAGCGGTTCGAGGCGGGTCAGCAGATCGCGTCGCGACTCGCCCAACAGCAACGCCTTTTCCGCTGCCTTGGCCGGATAGCCCAGGGAAACCCGCATGAGAAAGCGGTCTAGCTGCGATTCCGGCAAGGCAAAGGTGCCGCCTGAACTGACCGGGTTCTGTGTGGCGATGACGAAGAATGGGTCAGGTAACGGGCGCGTCGCCCCCTCGATGGTGACCTGCCCCTCCTCCATGGCTTCAAGCAGCGCGCTCTGGCTCTTCGGCGTGGCGCGGTTGATCTCGTCGGCCAGCACCAGCTCGGCGAAGATCGGACCCGGGTGGAAGACGAACTGTCCGCTGTCCTTGTCGAACACCGAGGTGCCGAGAATGTCGCCGGGCAGCAGATCGGAGGTGAACTGGATGCGCTGGAACTCCAGTCCCAGCACCTTGGCCAGAGTATGGCTCAGGGTGGTCTTGCCCATGCCCGGCATGTCTTCGACCAGCAGATGACCTCGGGCCAAGAGACAGGCAAGGGCCAGTCGAACCTGGGCTTCCTTGCCGAGCAATACTTCGTTGACTGCTCGCAGGCAGGCGTCCAATCGGGTGCGCATAGACTCTCCTTCGTTCGTCGCCCTGATGCTACTGGTCAGCTGCGGCCAGGCAAAGCGAAGGAAATGCGCGGTGACGAGTTTGTGATCCTGGCACCGTTGCAGCACTCACGCCGCTGCGCCTGTTTCCAGACGATGGAAAGCAGCTGCAGACATTGCTTGTGAGATGACGGCCGCGGGAAAGCGGTAAGCGAGCCGGAAGGCTCGAAGGCAATTGCCGGCCCGTGCGTTAGCGAACGGACCGGCAACTGAAGGCGCCGGCTCAGCGACCGGCGCGGGATTCGCGAAGGTAGAAGCGCGCCTTCTGCGCTTTCTGCGTGCAACCGCGGAAGGCTTCGAACTGCTGCTGCGTCTTGGCGCCGGTCAGCAAGGCCATGGCCTTGGAGTAGCTGACCGTACCGGCGAAGCCTTCGGCTTCCGCCAGGCTCTGCTCCTTCCACGCCGCATTCAGCTCCGCGGCGCAGCTGTCACGGTATGCCGTCTTGCCAGCACAACCGGCCAGCAACAGAACCAGCAAAGGCAAAGATAGCCAGGTTTTCATCGCATGATCCCTCGTATGCCATTCAGGAGTTAAGGCGCAGCTCGCGCCTGACGGTGCCGCAAATACTCGACCACGGACGGCTGGTCGCCAGCGAACTCGATACGCTCGGCCTTGCTCTCACGCTGATAGGCGTACATGGGGTCGTAATACTCACCCAGCAGCGCCTCAATCCAGGCGCGATGCAGGTCGACAGAGCCACTACGCGCCTGTTCCGCCAGCGCCTGATCCATCAGCAATGCCAGGCGCTGGTAACGCTCGCCGCCGAGTCGCTTACTGATATTGACCAGACTTTGCTGCAGACGCTCGGCGAATGCAGCGAAACCGTTCTCGCCCTGTTCGGCGATGAATTCAGCGCACAGGTCGATCACGTAGTCCTTGAGAATCCGCTCGACGCGCCCTTCCAGGCTGTCCTCCAGCCAGACCAGCGGAAATTCCTGCATGCCGTTGAACAGCGGCAATGGAATCGAGCAACGCCCGACCAGACGCGCCTCGTCCTCGACAACGAACGTCTCGATGCCCGTGGCACGCATCTTCAGCAGCCGGATCGCGAGGGCGTTCTCGAAATCGATCTGCGCCGGCTGTGGTGTCGCGCGCTTGCCGAAGCTGGAGCCACGGTGATTGGCCAGGCCTTCCAGGTCCAGGCTGTTATCCAGCTGCGCCAGCACTTCGGTCTTGCCGGTACCGGTCATCCCGCCCACCAGCACGAAACCGCACTGCTCGACAGCCTGATCAATGGTATCCAGCAAGAAATGGCGCATCGCCTTGTAGCCGCCGACGACCCGCGGGTACTCGATGCCCATCTCGTCCTTCAGCCATTGCTGGACGATCTTCGAACGCAAACCACCACGGAAGCAGTACAGGTAGCCGTTCGGATGAGCCCGGGCGAAATCGGCCCAGGCCTGAAGCCGCTCCGCCTTGGTCTTGCCGGACACCAGCTGATGGCCCAGCTCGATGGCGGCTTTCTGGCCGTGCTGCTTGTAGCAGGTGCCGACCTTCTGCCGCTCGATGTCGCTCATCAGCGGCAGGTTGACTACGCCGGGAAACGCGCCCTTGTCGAATTCCACCGGCGCACGGGCATCCATCATCGGGGTGTCGTGGAGGAACAACGCGCGAAAATCTTCGGTATCGCTGCGCATCAACGCACCTCTACTGCATGGCTGCGCGCGTCCACCAGCTGGCCGATCGGCTCCAGGGCGAGGCCGAGCTCGGCGCAAACGGCGAGGAATTCAGCTTCGCCTTCCGGCGCCACTGCGACCAGCAAGCCACCACTGGTTTGCGGGTCACAGAGCAGCTGCTTGTGGCGTTCGTCGAGCGTGCCGATGCGCTCACCGTAGCTGTCGAAATTGCGCTGGGTCCCGCCGGGCACGCACCCTTGCTCCAGGTAGTACTCGATGCCCGGTAGCCGCGGTACGCGGTCGTAATCGATCTCGGCAGTCAGGCCGCTGCCGTCGGCCATTTCCACCAGATGGCCGAGGAGCCCGAAGCCGGTGACGTCGGTCATGGCACGAACCCCCTCGAGCTTGCCGAAACGGCTACCGGCAGTGTTCAGGGTGCACATCCAGTCGCGGGCCAGCCCGACGTCCTCGGCGCGCAGCTTGGCCTTCTTCTCGGCGGTGGTGAGGATGCCGATGCCCAGCGGCTTGGTCAGGTACAGCTTGCAGCCGGCGGTAGCGGTGTCGTTGCGCTTCATCTGATGCTTGTTCACCAGGCCGGTGACGGCCAGGCCGAAGATCGGCTCGGGCGCATCGATCGAATGGCCGCCGGCGAGGGGAATGCCTGCGGCATCGCAGACGGCGCGGCCACCGGCGATCACTTCGCGGGCGACTTCCGGCGGCAGCACGTTGACCGGCCAGCCGAGGATGGCGATGGCCATGAGCGGATCGCCACCCATGGCGTAGATGTCGCTGATGGCATTGGTCGCAGCAATGCGACCGAAGTCGAACGGATCGTCGACGATGGGCATAAAGAAGTCTGTGGTCGACACCACGCCGCGCTCTTCATCGATGCCATACACCGCGGCGTCATCACGCGACGCGTTACCGACCCAAAGGCGCGGATCGAGGTTCTGCGCACCGCTGCCGGCAAGAATCACATCCAGCACCTTGGGCGATATCTTGCAGCCGCAGCCGGCGCCGTGACTGTACTGGGTGAGGCGGATCGGTTCGCTCATCAGGCTCTCTCGTGACACGTGCACAAACGGGCGGCGATTGTAGCAAAGGCCACCGTGATTTCGCCGGTTGCCGCTGGATTCTGGCACGCGGTGACAGGCTCGCACATGACGAGTTCCCGATCAGCGCTTGCAGGCTCGCCGGCCAGGCATGAAGCTATCGCGAGTGCCACAGGGAGAACCGCATGAGTAAGAAAGTTGCACTGGTATTGGGATCCGGTGGCGCACGGGGCTATGCGCACATAGGCGTGATCGAGGAACTGGAGGCACGTGGCTACGAGATCGCCTGCATCGCCGGCTGCTCCATGGGCGCGGTCGTGGGCGGCATCTATGCAGCTGGCAAGCTCGACGAGTACCGCAGCTGGATCGAAAGCCTCGATTACCTGGACCTGCTGCGCCTGGTCGACCCAAGCTTCAGCCTCGGCGCGATCCGCGGCGAAAAGGTGTTCGGCCGCATCCGCGACATGGTCGGCAAGACCCGCATCGAGGATCTGCCGATTCCGTTCACAGCGGTCGCCACCGACCTGACCAATCAGCAGGAGATCTGGTTTCAGGAAGGCAGCCTGGAACTGGCGATGCGCGCCTCCGCGGCCATCCCAAGCCTGTTCACGCCGGTCATGCAGGGCAATCGCATGCTGGTCGACGGCGGCCTGCTCAATCCCCTACCGATCGTCCCGGTGGTGTCGGCGCATTGCGACATGATCATCGCGGTCAACCTCAACGCCAACAATCACAAGCAATACCCGCTACCGGAGATCGAGCGCCCCGGCCGCTTCGACTCGCTCATGACCTCGATCAGCTCGCACATCCCGTTCTGGCGCAAGGACGAAGCCGAGCTGACCGAACAGATCGAGGATATCCGCGCAGGCGAACTGACTCGCGGTGATCAGCCACCGGCTGCACCGACCAGCCGCAGCGCGCCTCGATCGGCGGAAGGCTCGACGGTAATCGATGTGACTGGCCCGGCGTCGCTGCTGGAGCTGATCAACCAGAGCTTCGATGTCATGCAGTCTTCGCTGGCGCAGTACAAGATCGCCGGCTATCCGCCGAATGTACTGGTCAATATTCCGAAGCGGGCCTGCCGCTTCTACGAGTTCTACAAGGCGCCGGAGCTCATAGCGCTGGGCCGCATCGTCGCCCACGACGCCCTCGTGCGCTACGAAGAGGAGCAGTGATCGGCAGACGTCACCTCACCGCCCGGCAGGTTCCCGCCGCTCGTTCGCGAGCTGCGTCGATTCGTGCGGTGGCATCTGCGGCACCTCCTTGATCAGCCAGTCACCCAGCAGGCTATAGGCCACCGCGAGCAGGGTCGGGCCGAGGAACAGCCCCATGAAACCGAACGCGAGAATGCCGCCGAACACACCGAGCAGCACCACCACCAGCGGCAGATTGCCCCCTCGGCTGATCAGATAGGGTTTGAGCACGTTGTCCACGCCGCTGATGATGAACATCCCCCAGATGCCGAGGAAGATCGCCATACCGTAATCGCCCTGCCAGGCCAGCCAGGCAACGGCAGGGCCCCAGATCAGCGGCGGCACCATGATGAAGCTACAGGCGAAGGTCAGCAGCCCGAGCACCAGCGCTCCCGGCACCCCGGCGATGAGAAAACCGATGTAGGCCAGAATCGCCTGAGCCGCGGCAGTGCCTATCACCCCGTTGACCACGCGCTGCACCGTCCCCGCAACGAGTTCCAGATAATGATCCGCACGATCACCAATCAGCCTGTGCAACAGGCTATGGACGAATGCCGACAAGCGTGGCCCATCGCGATAGAAGAAGAACACCAGCACCAGGCTCAGCGCCAGTTCGAGCATCCCGCCGCCGATGCGCGCGCTGCGCACCAGCAGCCAGTTGGCGACTTGGCCGATGTAGGGCCGAATGCTGGCGATCAGCGCCGTGCCCTGCTCGTCCACGGTGCTCCAGAAATTCAGTAGTGCATCGCCTATCAGCGGCACCTCACCCAGCCAGGCCGGCGCCGGCGGCAGTCCCTCGACCTGCAGATCGTGCAGCAATGCGTTGGCATCGCGGATCTGGTCGGCGATGTTGAAGCCCAGCCAAACCAGCGGCACCGCCACCAGAACCATCCAGCTGAACGTGAGCAGACCGGCGGCGAGCGTGGCATTGCCATTCAGCCAACGGGTCAGCACGCGCATGACCGGCCAGCTGGCGAATGCCAGAACGGCAGCCCAGAACAACGCGGAAGCAAAGGGCGCCAGTACCCAGAGACAGGCGGCCAGCAGCCCGAGGAGCAGAATCTGCACCAGCAGGCGATCATTGTTGAGCATGTGAAATTACTCTACTGAAAAGAGCCGGCGCGTTCTGTCAGCGTGACGCGTCAGCGAAGACGGCTATTGCAGCCGTTACGCAGGATCAGCGCAATAGTCTGATGAGCAGGCCGGGTTGCTCCGAGTCATCCACTTCCAGGCGACCGCCACGAATGCGTTCGGCGATCAGCGCTTCACGCCAGGCGGCTGCGCTACGCCCGGCCAGGCTCACCCGCGTTGTGCTGTCCAGACGCATGACATTGGCCAGCAGCACGCCCCACTCGGCAGTCGGCTCATCGGCCAGATCGGGCAAACGCAGCTCCCCGGTGCTGCGCAGCTGTCGCTGCAATGTCGCCGCAGTCGGCAGCACACCAGCCAGAGGCCGGTCGGAGTGGAGTTGCTCGACGTGCAGATAAGGCCTGCCGTTGCCACGGGTAATCCCGTACAGCGCGATCAGCTCGCCTTCACCGCCTGGCATGCGTGCCAGCAGATAGGCCTGCCGCGCTTCAGGACCGTAGAGCATGGACTTGTTGAAGATAGCGTTGGCCCAGAGGCTGCTGGAACCGCACTCGCGCCCTTCGCACCAGAAAAGCAATTCGGCGCCCTGTTGCAACAGCGTGCCGCGAGCCTCGGTAAAGGCTTCAATACCCGTGTGCGTGGCTGGCAATTGATAGGTGATCGCGGTCAGCTCGCCAGAGACGACCACCTGGGAGGCCATCCGCAGGTTGCCACTGATGCGACGTATCGAGTCCTGCGGATACACCCGCTCCTGAACCTGGGTTTGCCGGTAATCGACGATCTGCGCCTGGGCAAAACGAGGCAGGCGCTCCAGATCAGCGCTCCCGGTAACGTCAGCCGCCAGCACAGCGGCGGAGAAAAACGCCGCCGCTGCTATCCATGCACTTCGCATAATTCTCCTCAACGGGACACCTTCGACTGCTTGCCGAAGCTCAACCGGCATATCGCGTCGCATGGACCCGATAGGCTCAGAACGTCAGCAGGCCGATGCTCGCAGGGAAACGTGGCACTGTAGCGATCAATCATTGCGCTGGCTCTGCTGGAACATTGCTTCCCAGCCTCGCCAGTTGGCAAAAGCAAGTCAAGCAAGGGTTTGCGAGAGAGTATTGCGAGCCCGCCGGATACGTTAGTCGCGCAAGAAGCTGTTGAATACCCTGGCGACCGCCTCAGCGCCGATGTCATCGTCCAGATGCAAATGATGCCCACCCGCCAGGCGGCGGATATCGAACGGGAAGCTTTCGACAAGCTCGAGCAGCTCAGGCTGCATCATCAACCCCTGCTCGGCCAGCACCAGGCTGGTCGGGCAAGCGACCCGACTGACGAAGGCCAACGCATGGGCGCGGGTCAGCCGCATTGCCGAGGGAAGCATCAGGCGTGGATCGGTGCGCCAAGTGTAGCCGCCGGGCACAGGCATCAACCCGCGCTGTGCGAGCATCTCGGCCGCCTCACGACTGACCGCGCCGACACCTTTCATCCGCGCTTCCACAGCCTGGTCGAAACTCGCGTAGACCGGCTTGCGCTTGTCGTTCACCGCGAGCAGCGCCTCGAGGGCGGAACCAAGCTTCTGCGGCGCGCTATCCGCCTCGCCAGTGTAGGGAATCACGCCGTCGATCAATGCGAGCCGCTCGACGCGCTCGGGTAGCGCACCGGCGAGCAGCACGGAAACGATCGCACCCATGGAGTGCCCGAGCAATGAAAAGCGCTGCCAGCCAAACTGCTCGGCGACCTGCAGCACGTCATGGGCATAGTCCCAGATGTTGTATCCCGCCCCGATCGGACGATGATCGGAATGGCCGTGACCAGGCAGATCCAGCGCCACGATGCGCAGCCCTTGCAGCCGCGGCGCCAGACGGCTGAAGGTTGCCGCATTATCCAGCCAGCCATGCAACGCAATCACCGGCTTGCCATCGTCAGGCCCGTAAAGATGCGCCGCCACCTCGAGATGCGGCAGGCTCAGCCGGACTTCTTCGAACAGCACGCTCATGCAGCCCCCTTGGAAAGCTCGGTATAGGTGCCCCAGCGGCCAAGCAGTTCACGCAGCTTTTCCGCGGTCTGCTGCGGCTGTTCGAACGGAAACATGTGGCCTCCTGGCAAAGTGTGCGCTTCGCCTCGCGACATCAGCCGCAGCAAATAACCATGATGCGGCAGCACGACACGACTATCGCGCCCGCGAATCATCGCCAGCGGAATCTTCAAGGCCGGCGGCCAACCGGGAGTGAGATGAGGCACGCTGCGATAGATGCTGATCTCCGTCCGCGGATCGAAACGCAGGCGCACCCCCTGCCCCACAGGCTCCAGACCATGCTCGATATAGGCTTCGAGGCATTCCGGATCAAAGCTGCTGAACAGGGCTTTGCCGGCGAAATAGGCGCGAGCCTCTTCGACACTGGCGAACTGTTCGCGCCGTCCCAGCGTACGACCAGCCGGCGTCAGCCGGTCGATGAAACCGAGGCGCTTGGCCGCCCAGATCACCGTCTGGTCGAACCAGGTCGGTATCGGCGAATCCAGCATGACGACCCCGTGGTACAGGTCCGGGCGCAGCAGCGCGGCGCGGTAATGCAGCATGCCACCGAACGAATGCCCTACCCCCCACACCGGCTCGTGCAATCGATCGAGCTGCTCGAACAACTCGTCGAGCAGGTTGTTCCAGTTATCGTCGACCGGAAAGCGCGGGTCGTGCCCATGGCGGTCCATGTGCGTGACCCGGTATTCCGGCGCCAGGGCGTCGAACAGCTTGCGATAGGTGGCCGAGGGAAAGCCATTGGCGTGGGCGAAGAAGATGCGTTGCGACATGGAAGGCATTGCCGGACAGACTGAAGCCTCATTGTCTGGCAGGCCTCGGCAGGCGGCAATCGCCATAGCCCTGCCGAATGGAGGGCATTCAGGCCAATCAGCAGGCCGCAATGCTCCAGGTTTGTTGTCAGCCCGCCGGAGCGCCTTTTTCCAGCGGCACGATCGCGACGGTCAAACGTGAAATGCAGCTTGGCTTGCCGTCCTCGCCGCTGAGACGGATATCCCAGACATGGGTCGAGCGTCCCAGGTGCACCGGCCGGCATACGCCTGTCACGCGCCCGCTGCGCAAACCGCGCAGATGGTTGGCGTTCACTTCGAGGCCAACGCAATAGAACTTGCTGCTGTCGATGCAGTGATAGCTGGCCATCGAACCGAGGGTTTCAGCCAGCACTACAGAGGCACCGCCATGAAGCAGGCCGTAAGGCTGATGGGTGCGTGCATCGACCGGCATGCTGGCGGTGATGGACGAGTCATCGAAGGTCTCGAAGCGGATGTCCAGCAATTCGGTGATGGTGTTCTTGCGGGTGCTGTGAAGCTCTTCCAGGTTGGGCTGACGGTGCCAGATACTCAAGGCGCATACTCCTGACGTCTATTGTTGTTCTTGATTGATGTGCCGCCGTGAGCAAAACAGCCTGGCGGACCGGTCAACCCTAACCAACGTGACGCAAGGACACCAGCCGCATCAGCCCTCCGGCAATTGCCTCACCCTCCAGCTCCGCCAGGGACGCGGTCGCCATCGGCACAGGCTCCGCATAGTTGCCGTTCACCAGCCAGCCGGCAAGATTGCCGACGAAGGGCTGGTGGGTGACCAGTAGCAGATCGCTTTCGCCGCGCAGATCGAGCTGGCGCAATGCTTCGCCTAGATCGGCCTCCGGCGTCAGCCAGTCCACGGTTTCAAATTGACCGCCGAAGCTCAGCGCCTTGCGCACCTCGTCCGCAGTCTGCTGTGCACGATGAAACGGACTGACCAGGATCGTTTGCAGCGGCTTGCCGCGAAGAAAAGTGGCGCTGCGCCGCACGTCGCGGCGCCCTCCCTCGGTCAGGTTGCGCTCCGCATCGGTGCGCGCACGGGGCTCGGCTTCGCCGTGTCGTAGCAGCCACAGCTTCATGCCGTCGGACCCTGCTGGGAGTCCTTCGGCTCGTTCGGCGCAACGGGCGCAGCCGGGGTGGTCAGCTCGACATCCGCCGGACGCGGATTCGGCCAGTCCGAAAGCGGCCAGGGCTTGCGTTCGGTATTGAAGGTGGCGAAACGGCCAATCTGCGCGATGTACTGGCTGAGGCTGTCGCCAAAGCCCTGCAGACTGGAGTCCGGGTAGCCCTTGACCAAGCGCATTACCAGCTGCAGCACCACGACCACCAGCAGGGCCAGTTCGGCCAATTGCCAGACGAAGAAGAAGATCAGCATCCAGACGGCTCGCAGGATCAGCGATTCCCGGTCCGTTGCCTGGTTCGATTGACTCATGGAATGTCCCCTACGCTCGGCTCAGAAACCGTCGGTTGAAATGAAGTCCACATCGGTCTTGGGCTCGCCACGCATCAGCACCCCGATGATCTGATCGAGCGTACGCCCCTCGAACAGGATGGCATGCAGACCCGCGACCAGCGGCATATACACCTGCAGTTCCTCGGCCTTGCACTTGAGCACCTTGATAGTGTTGACGCCTTCCGCGACCTCGCCCAGCCGGGAAACCGCCTCCTCCAGACTGAGGCCTTCGCCCAGGGCGTAGCCCACCTGGAAATTGCGACTCTTGGGCGAGGTGCAGGTCACGATCAGATCGCCAACCCCTGCCAGCCCGAGAAAGGTCATGGGATTGGCACCCAGCTTCACGGCGAAACGAGTCATTTCCGCAAGGGCGCGGGTGATAAGCATGCTGCGGGTGTTCTCGCCCATGCCCAGAGCTGCGGCCATACCCGCCATGATCGCGTAGACGTTCTTCAATGCCCCGCCCAGTTCGACGCCGAAGCGATCGGAGCTGGCATAGACACGGAAGGTGCGGCCATGCAGCACCTGCTGCACACTCCGGCACAAGGCTTCGTCCTGGCTCGCCACCACAGTCGCGGTCAACGCGTGCTCCGCCACTTCTCGCGCCAGGTTCGGTCCGGACAGCACGCCAATGCGCGCTTGCGGCGCGATCTGCTCGAGAATCTGGCTCATCAGCATGAAGCCGTCCGCCTCGATGCCTTTGGTGGTACTGACCAGCATCTTGCCGCCGAGCTGCGCCGCGAACGGCTGCAGTGCCTGGCGCAGCGCGCTGGACGGCAGCGCAACGAAGATCAGCTCGCAGGCATCGAGGGTCGACGACAGATCGGTGGTCGGCTCGACCTGCGCAAGGATCTCGACGCCTTTCAGATAGCGCGGGTTCTGTCGCAGCGTCCGGATACTTTCGGCCTGCTCCGCATCGCGCATCCAGAGCAGGACGTGGTGACCATTCTCGGCCAGCAGATTGGCGATCGCGGTACCGAAACTGCCGCCACCGAGTACCGCGATGGGTTGCTGTCGTGTCATGTGGAATCCGTTGTTGGCCATCCGAAATGGCAGTGCCGGGCATTATACGTTTCATCTTCACAGCGGCCAGCGCAACTACGGGGCCCAGTGAAATCATTTGGTTACAGTCGTCACGAAGACTAGTCCAGAGCCTCCCGGGGGCCCTTGGATCGGTATTCGTTCACGCCATGCAACCGTCCCTGCAACGATTGTCTATAGAGGACACGCTGTCGCAAGGTCCTCGTTCGCCGTTAAGGAGTGTTAAAGTAGCCGCCCAATTCTGTCTTTGCGCGTTCAGCCGCAGGTACGGGTTGAATGGCGTCGCTGTTGGCGGGCTGTGACTTTAGCCACAACGCGGCAGTCTATGACTAGTCTTGATGATCAGGCCTCGAATTCTGGCCCGGTATGTAAGCAGCAAAGCCCTTCGCAAGGGGCCCATTGAGGAATACGCATGACCAAACAACACGCCTTTACTCGGGAAGACCTGCTTCGTTGCAGCCGCGGCGAACTCTTCGGTCCCGGTAATGCGCAACTGCCCGCGCCGAACATGCTGATGGTCGATCGTATCGTTCACATCAGTGAAGTGGGCGGCAAGTATGGCAAGGGCGAACTGGTCGCCGAACTGGACATCAACCCTGATCTCTGGTTCTTCGCTTGCCATTTCGAAGGCGATCCGGTCATGCCCGGCTGCCTGGGCCTGGATGCCATGTGGCAGCTGGTCGGCTTCTACCTCGGCTGGCAGGGCAACCCCGGCCGTGGCCGTGCCCTCGGCTCCGGCGAAGTGAAGTTCTTCGGTCAGGTTCTGCCGACCGCCAAGAAAGTCACCTACAACATTCACATCAAGCGCACCATCAACCGCTCGCTGATTCTCGGCATTGCCGATGGCACCGTCAGCGTTGATGGCCGCGAGATCTACAGTGCCGAAGGCTTGCGCGTCGGCCTGTTCACCTCTACCGACAGCTTTTGAAGGACATCCGCATGCGTCGCGTCGTGATCACTGGCCTGGGTATCGTTTCTTGCCTGGGCAATGACAAAGAGACCGTCTCCGGCAACCTGCGCGCCGGCCGCCCCGGCATTCGCTTCAACCAGTCCTACGCGGACATGGGGTTGCGCAGCCAGGTTTCCGGTTCCGTCAACCTGAACCTCGAAGAACTGATCGACCGCAAGGTCCTGCGCTTCATGGGCGACGCTGCCGCCTACGCCTATCTGGCAATGGAGCAGGCCGTGAAAGACGCCGGCTTCACCCTCGATGACATCTCCAACCCGCGCATCGGCCTGGTGGCCGGCTCCGGTGGTGCTTCGACCATCAACCAGATGGAAGCCATCGACATCCTGCGTGACAAGGGCGTCAAGCGCATCGGCCCATATCGTGTTCCGCGCACCATGAGCAGCACGGTATCCGCCTGCCTGGCCACGCCGTTCCGTATCAAGGGCATCAACTACTCCATCGCTTCGGCCTGCGCCACCAGCGCGCATTGCATCGGCCACGCCATGGAACAGATCCAGATGGGCAAGCAGGATGTGGTCTTCGCCGGTGGTGGTGAAGAAGAGCATTACAGCCAGAGCTGCCTGTTCGACGCCATGGGCGCGCTGTCCAGCCAGTACAACGATACGCCGGAGAAAGCCTCCCGCGCCTATGATGCCAAGCGTGACGGTTTCGTCATTGCCGGCGGTGGCGGCATGGTGGTGGTCGAAGAGTTGGAGCACGCACTCAAGCGCGGCGCCAAGATCTACGCAGAAATCGTCGGCTACGGCGCTACTTCCGACGGCTACGACATGGTTGCGCCGAGTGGCGAAGGCGCCCTGCGCTGCATGCAGCAGGCAATGTCGACCGTTGATACCACGATCGACTACCTCAACACCCACGGCACCTCCACGCCGGTCGGTGACGTGGCCGAGATCAAGGCCGTGCGCAACATGTTCGGCGACAAGATCCCGACCATCAGCTCGACCAAGAGCCTGTCCGGTCACTCGCTGGGCGCTGCAGGCGTTCATGAAGCGATCTACTCGATGCTGATGATGGAAGGCAACTTCATCGCGGGCTCCGCCAACATCGACGAGCTGGATCCGGAAGTCGCCGACATGCCGATTCTTCGCGAAACCCGCGAGAACGTGCAGCTCGATACCGTGATGAGCAACAGCTTCGGCTTCGGTGGCACCAACTCCACACTGGTGCTGCGCCGCTACAAAGGCTGAGTCTGACTAGCGACAAAACAAGAACGGCGCCCTAGGGCGCCGTTTTTTGTTTCCACCTCACGCCGTCACACCCGGCGCCCGGCATCTCCATCGATATCGCCATGTGCGATACACGAAGCGGCGGTGAACAGCACATCGGTAGAGGAGTTGAGCGCGGTTTCCGCCGAATCCTGGACGACCCCGATGATGAAGCCGACGGCCACCACCTGCATCGCCAGGTCATTGGAGATACCAAACAGGCTGCAGGCCAGCGGAATGAGCAGCAAGGAGCCACCGGCCACACCCGACGCGCCGCAGGCACATACCGCAGCCAGAAGGCTGAGCAGCACCGCCGTGGCGATATCCACCTCGATACCCAGGGTGTTGACCGCAGCCAGGGTAAGCACCGTGATGGTGATCGCCGCACCACCCATGTTGATCGTCGCCCCGAGCGGAATGGATACAGAATAGGTGTCCTTGTGCAGCCCGAGCCGCTGACAGAGTTGCATATTCACCGGGATGTTCGCGGCGGAACTGCGCGTGAAGAACGCCGTGATACCGCTTTCGCGCAGGCAGGCGAATACCAGCGGATATGGGTTGCGGCGGATCTGCCAGAACACGATCAGCGGATTCATCACCAGCGCCATGAACAGCATCGCGCCGACCAGCACCAGCAACAACCGCATGTAGCCCAGCAGCACGTCGAAGCCCGATTCGGCCAACGTGCCGGCTACCAGCCCGAATACCCCCAGCGGGGCGAAGCGGATGACCACCTTGACGATCAAGGTGACGCCATCGGAAAGGTCACTGATCAGATGCCGGGTGCTTTCCTGCGCATGACGGAAGGCGAAGCCAAGTCCGATGGCCCAGGCCAGGATGCCGATAAAGTTGCCGTCGAGCAGCGCCTGCACCGGGTTAGCCGTGATATTGAACAGCAGCGTCTGCAACACAGCACCCACGCCCGATGGCGGCGCTACATCCGCAGCACCGCTGACCAGCGTGAGCGTGGTTGGAAACATGAAGCTCGCCAGCACGGCAACGGCCGCTGCACTCAGCGTGCCGAGCGCGTATAGCAAGATGATGGGGCGGATATGGGTAGGCTGGCCGCGCTTGTGGTTGGCCAGTGAAGAGGTCACCAACACGAACACCAGAATCGGTGCTACCGCTTTGAGCGCCTGCACGAACAGGTCACCGAGAAGAGCTACGGATTTTGCTGCGCCAGGCAGCAGTAGCGCAAGCAGGGCGCCAGCCACCAGGCCCGCGACGATCTGGGCAACGAGGCTGGTACGGCTGATGAAGCGAATGAATCGAGGCATATCGGACATGGGCGCATCTCGCAGCTCGGCAGATACGGCCCGAAACAGCCCGTGCCTGCCATGGAAAAACGCCGGATGGTACGCCGCTCTCCCGCCCATGCCCAGCGTTGTGCTGTCACGGGGGCACGGGCGGCTGCTGAAGCGCCCGCAGACGGCGGGAAAGCGCCATTGCGGCTAGCGCATGTCACACCTGAAAGCGCGCTACCAGACCATTCAGGTCGATAGCCAAGCGAGCCAGTTCCTGACTGGCCGCGCTCGTCTGATTGGCACCTGCCGAGGACTGCAGCGAGAGGTCACGGATATTAACCAGATTCCGATCCACTTCCCGCGCGACCTGAGCCTGTTCTTCTGAGGCGCTGGCAATCACCAGGTTGCGTTCGCTGATCTGGCTGATCGCCGAGGTGATGCCATCAAGAGCTTCGCCGGCCGCCCGAGCCATTTCCAACGTGGTACGGGCACGCTCGTTGCTCGATTGCATCGCGTGCACGGCCTTGTCCGTGCCCTGATGCACGTCAGCAATCATTTGCTCAATCTCTTCAGTCGATTGCTGAGTACGATGTGCCAAGGCCCGGACCTCGTCGGCTACCACCGCGAAACCGCGTCCAGCGTCCCCTGCACGCGCGGCCTCGATCGCGGCGTTCAATGCCAGCAGGTTGGTTTGCTCGGCGATGGAGCGAATAACTTCCAGCACTTTGCTTATGTCCCGCACCTGCCCCGCTAGGCGCTCGACTTCGGCCGCGGTCATCGTCACGTCTTCCGCCAACAGGCCGATCGAGTCAACCGTGCGTATGACCTGCTGACGACCATGCTGCGCTGTCTGGTCGGACTCGCGCGACGCTTCGGAGGTCGCCACGGCGTTGCGCGCCACCTCATCCACCGCGGTGGTCATCTCGTTGACCGCCGTTGCAGCCTGCTCAATCTCTTGATTCTGCTGGTGGAGGCCGCGGGTGGAATCTTCGGTCACGACGTTGAGTTCCTCAGCCGCCGAAGCCAGCTGGCTGGAGGAGTCAGCAATGCGCTGAATCGTTTCGCGCAGGCTTGCCTGCATGCTCCCCAGCGCAGTCAGCAGGCGAGCGGGCTCGTCACGCCCGATCACCTGAATGCAACGCGTCAGATCGCCCGAAGCAACGATCTCGGCAACACTTACAGCCTCGTTTAGTGGTCGCACAATACTGCGCGTCAGCAGCAAAGCCAGGGCAACTGTCAGGACTGCTGCCAGCAGCATCGCCACTACAACTCCATTGAACGCACTCGACGCAGTTTCGTCGGACAGCCGCGCCGCCTCCAGAGCTTTTCCGCGGGAAAGAGCAATCAGATCCCCGACTGCTTGGGAAGCGGCATCGGCATGCTGATTGAGTTCGCCGCGCGTTAATGCTCTCGCTCCGTCAAGATCGCCTTTCAGCGCGAGCTCTACGATCTGCGTCTGGAAACGCTCGTAATCTGCCATGGCCTTATCGAAGCGCGTGATGATCGAACGACCTTCTGCAGTGCGAATCAGCGGATCCACTTCTTCACGAGCTTGCCGAAACTCAACTTTGGTTTTTTCGATAGCAGCTACTGCCGTGCGCTGATTCGTTGGTGAATCAGCCAAGAGAAGACGCAGAGTGGCGGCACGGATGCGTAGGAACTGCTGATTCACATCACCCATGCGAAGAATCGCAGGAAGCCAGTGCTCACTGACCTCCACGGACTCCCGTTGCATGGTAGTCATCTGCTGCAGAGAAAAGCCTCCCAGCAAAAATACCAGCAGGGCCACGGCGCCAAAACCTAACCCTGCACGAATCGCAATACTGATTTGCCTAACCATATAAAGTCCCCCCCGGGGTAACGCTGCTTATGCAACATTATCGCCTTGGCGGGAGGAAACTTTACGACGAACGGTAAAAACCTTGAATTTAACGTGGTTTTTATTAGGCGAGCAGTTAGATCCTGAAACGCGCCACCAAGCCGTTCAGGTCGATGGCCAAGCGGGCCAGTTCCTGACTGGCCGCGCTCGTCTGATTGGCACCTGCCGAGGACTGCAGCGACAGGTCACGGATATTAACCAGATTCCGATCCACTTCCCGCGCGACCTGAGCCTGTTCTTCTGAGGCGCTGGCAATCACCAGGTTACGCTCGCTGATCTGGCTGATCGCCGAGGTGATGCCATCAAGGGCTTCGCCGGCCGCCCGAGCCATTTCCAACGTAGTACGGGCACGCTCGTTGCTCGATTGCATCGCATGCACGGCCTTGTCCGTGCCCTGATGCACGCTGCCAATCATCTGCTCGATCTCACCGGTGGACTGCTGGGTACGATGCGCCAGAGCACGTACCTCGTCGGCCACCACCGCAAAGCCGCGGCCAGCATCGCCAGCCCGGGCCGCCTCGATCGCGGCGTTCAGTGCGAGCAGATTGGTCTGTTCGGCAATCGAGCGGATCACTTCAAGCACCTTGCTTATGTCTCGCACCTGACCGGCAAGATGCTCCACCTCTCCAGCGGTATTGGTCACGTCGCTTGCCAGCAGATTGATCGACTCGACTGTCTGCATCACCTGCTTGCGACCGCGCTGTGCGGTGTCGTTGGAGTCCTGGGAGGCCTCGGAGGTAGCCACCGCGTTGCGCGCCACTTCATCTACGGCTGCGGTCATCTCATTCACGGCGGCAGCCGCTTGCTCGATCTCGTGGTTCTGCTGGTGCAGGCCACGGGTAGAGTCTTCGGTCACCGCATTGAGCTCTTCAGCCGCCGAGGCAAGCTGATTGGAGGATTCGGCGATGCCCTGAATGGTCCCGCGCAGATTGGCCTGCATGGCTTTCAGTGATGTCAGCAGGCGGGCCGGCTCGTCCTTGCCATCGACAGCGAAGTCTCCGGTCAGGTCACCACCAGCGATACGCTCGGCTACCGAAACGGCCATCCCCAGCGGACCCACAACGCTCCGGGTAAAGACCCAGGCAAGCGTGATCGTAATGCCAGCGGCGAGTACCAGCGTGACCACCACCCAACTCAGGGCTGTGTCGTATTGCAAGGACGCACGCTCGGCCGCCCGGTTGGCCTCCTCGTTGTTGATAGTCAGAAGCTGGTTCAACGAAGCGGTTACGTTGTCGGCGTGCCCGTTGATTTCGCCGTTGACTATCGTCACGGCCTGGGCGCGCTCGCCTCGGACTACATGATCCACGACGCGCTGTTGCAGCAGCAGATACTGGTCGAAACCCTGCTTGAAGCGCTCATACGCTGCGCGCTCGTCGGCCGTGGTTACTCGCTTGGCGTAATCGGCATCACGTTGAGCCACTTCGCTGCGCATCTGGGTCAAGCGCTGGGCGGTCTCCTGCACCATCTGTGACTCTTCAGCCAGAGCCAGGCGCAGGGTATTGGCTCGAATGCGCATGACCGTGACGTTGAGTTCACTGAGCGCCATGATGCTGGGTAGCCAGTTCTCATCGACCTCCTTGCTCTCGTTGCGCATGTTGGCCATCTGGTTCAGTGCGAACAGGCCGAGGAAGAGGACGAGCAGGCCAATCAGGCCGAAACCCAGTGTTGAGCGTTTACCAATAGTGAGCGAGCGAATGGACATGGGACTACCTTCTCCATGAAAAAACGGAACAACGCCACAAACCGTGACTTGCTCCGTTATCGGAAGGCCTGGCCCCTCACTTGAACTTTGACGCCAATTTTTTGCGCCGCTCGACTCCCTCCCCGACTAACGGTTCGAATGGCCATCTCGGCCTAACAAGATGGCCATCACCGGACGTCGAACATCTGCTCGGCCAACTTGCGGTCTCCCTGGAACACCATCAGATGCCACCGGCCGACCACAATCTCATGAGGCTCGGTGAATTCGAATGCCATCACGTCCGTTTCGGCGCCCGACACCAGCGCTTGTACGACCTCGAACTTGTCATGCCGCTTGCCATCGGGTGTCACCACACCTGGCGTCAGGTATAGCAAGGTCAGCGGCGTATCGGCGTCGTGCTTACCAGCGAGGCGATAGCGCAGGCCGAACTTGCTTCCGAGCCGCGCCGGCACCTCAGTCGTCTGGCGAATGGGCTGGTCACGACGAGTCAGCACGCGCTCGCCTGGCTCGAAATCCTCTTTGACGGTTTCGAACACGCCGTACTCCACGGCACCCACGACCTCGACCTGCGCCAGCGCTGCGGGCGAACTCACACCCAGTACCATGGCGACGAGCGCCCAACGAGTGAACGACATGGAACCTGCTCCTTCCTGTTTGCGAAGCAGGCAGGTTATGACGCCCCGATTACAGTCTCATGACGCTCAACGTAGCTCAGCCTGACGCTTGCGGGGGAGCAGCGCGAGAAAGTTATCTCGCGCCACGCCTTGCGCTACGGAGGCTGGAAGTGCATCGAGGAAGGGAGCGAAGGCGTGCATGCCGGTCGCCAGGTTATCGAAATGGCCAACCACGTCCGAGCCGATCACGAAGCGCTTGGGATGCCGCTTAACCAGCGCGACCCACTTCGGGTCGGGACGCTTATCTTCGTCCAGCAGATAAGGTTGCAACATGGTCCAGGAAAGGTCGATGTACAGATTCGGATAGTCATCGAGCAGGCGGCTGACCGTATCGTGCAGGAATTCAAGCTTCTCCTGGTGTCGGTGCAGCTCCATGCTGGTTCCGGCATGAGCCCAGATAAAGCGCGTATGCGGATGATTGCGCAGCGGCTCCTCCAGCTCGACCAGGTAGAGCGGATTGCGCTCTCGCTTGGAGGTGATGTTGGAATGCAGCATCACCGGCAGATCGAACTCCGCCGCCAGGTGATAGACCCTGGCCAGCGCCTCGTTGTTGGCCCGCGGGGTGTCGCCCTCGGTCAACGCGGTCACGTCATCGTGTCGGGTGAATACCTCCCCCAGACCCTGCCAGAGGCCCGGGTTCAGCTCCAGCATGCGGCGGATATGCGCGTCGGCGTTCTTGTCGTTAGGGTTGAAGCCGGAAAGAAACGGATGGAAGCGCTTGCGCTGCTCCTCATCCAGATCTTCCAGCGCTGCGGCGACCAGCACGTCGGTCGCGCTGTACCAGTACACCGGCGCATCGTCACCGGCGTAGTAGCGAGGCCGCTTGGGCTCGTTCTCGTGCCATTTCTTCGCCACCGGAATGCCGCTGATCATCACGTGATCGATGCTGCCCGCGTCCATCGCTGCCAGCAGCTTTTGCATGCCATCGGTTTCCTGGAAAAAATCCACATAGTGCAGATGCGCATCGCTGTAACGATAGTCACGCCCTTCCCCTACCGCGACGGACGACAACGTAACGAGGGCTACAACGGAAAATATTCTGAAAATGTACAAAGCTCGGTCCTCCTGACAGCCAGCGAGTAGACCGTCAGGAGGGCCACCCGTTCAGCTTTGCCATGCTGCGGGGCACGACCAGAGACTCAGCCGAGGCATACCCCCCACGGTATTTGACTGAAATCAACGACCATCCATCGCCATCACACTAGTCTCATGACCACCACAACCGCGCAGCCGCTACCTCACTGCGCGCTGCTTTTCTTCCGCTTCACAAAAGGACCCATCGCATGGCAATGAAAACCATCAGCGCGCACGGAACATTGAATGCCGGAATGGCAATCGAGGTGCAATGCGGCAACCACCGCCTGATCATGGACCAGCCAAAGAGCGCGGCGGGCCAAGACCTCGGCCCGACGCCGCTGGAAGCCATTCTGGCGGCAGTGGCCGGATGTTTCGGCACCATCGGCCGCTTCATCGCTCACCAGCAGAAGATCGAACTGCGCGGCATGCGCTTCGAGATCGAAGCCGATTACGATCCCGCCGGACTGCTCGGACGCGATCCTTCTGTACGGCCGGGCTTTCAGGAGTTGCGCATCAAGGTGGACATCGACGCGGATCTGGATCGGGACGGCAAGCAGGCATTGCTGGAGCAGATCGAGCAGCGTTGCCCGGTAGCCGACAATCTCACCCACGGCACTCGTCTGGTCAGCGTCCTGCTCTGAAGCGACCCGAAACGAAAACGGCCCGTCACTTGACGGGCCGTTCGTACATCGCTGCCAGGGATCAGGCCGATAGTTCGACCAGCAGTTTGTTCAGACGCTGCACGTAAGCAGCGGGATCCTTCAGGCTATCCCCCGCCGCCAGCGCAGCCTGGTCGAACAGGATGTGCGACAGATCCGCGAAGCGATCCTCGTCCGGCTCGGCATCGAGCTTTTCGATCAGCGGATGCTGCGGGTTGATCTCGAAGATCGGCTTGGACTCTGGCACCTTCTGCCCGCTCGCCTCGAGAATCTGCCGCATCTGCAGGCCCAGATCCTGCTCACCAATGGCGAGAATCGCCGGCGAGTCGGTCAGACGATGGGAGACGCGCACCTCGGCGACTTCATCACCCAGCGCGCCCTTCAGGCGCTCGATCAGCCCTTCCTTGGTCTTGGCGATTTCTTCCTGAGCCTTCTTGTCCTCTTCGGAATCCAGCTTGCCCAGATCCAGGTCGCCGCGCACAACATCGGCGAACTGCTTGCCGTCGAACTCGGTCAGGTAGCTCATCAGCCATTCGTCGATACGATCAGTGAGCAGCAGTACCTCGACGCCTTTCTTGCGGAAGACTTCCAGGTGCGGGCTGTTCTTGACCTGCGCGTAGCTTTCGCCAGTCAGGTAGTAAACCTTGTCCTGACCTTCCTTCATGCGCGACAGGTAATCGGTCAGCGAAACCGACTGCTCGCCCGATGCGTCGCTGGTGGAGGCAAATCGCAGCAGGCTGGCAATCTTCTCCTTGTTTGCAAAATCTTCCGCCGGGCCTTCCTTGAGTACCTGACCGAACTGCGACCAGAACTTCTTGTAGTCCTCGGGCTTGTCCTTGGCCAGCTTCTCCAACATGTCCAGCACGCGCTTGGTCAGCGCCGACTTCATCGAATCGATGACCGGATCCTTCTGCAGGATTTCGCGGGAAACGTTGAGCGACAGGTCGTTGGAATCGACCACTCCCTTGATGAAGCGCAGGTACAGCGGCAGGAACTCGTCCGCCTGATCCATGATGAACACGCGCTGCACGTAGAGCTTCAGGCCCTTCGGCGCCTCGCGGTGATACAGATCGAATGGAGCGCGGCCGGGCACATAGAGCAGCGACGTGTACTCGAGCTTGCCCTCGACCTTGTTGTGGCTCCACGACAGTGGATTGTCGAAGTCGTGAGCGACGTGCTTGTAGAACTCCTGATACTCCTCGTCCTTCACCTCGGTGCGCGGACGGGTCCAGAGGGCGCTGGCGCGGTTGACCGTCTCCCACTCCTGCTCGGCCGGCTTGTCCTGTTCTTCACCGTGAAACTCTTTCGGCAACTCGATCGGCAGCGCGATGTGATCGGAGTACTTCTTGACGATGTTGCGCAGGCGCCAGCCATCGGCAAACTCTTCTTCGCCCTTCTTCAGGTGCAGGACGATGCGGGTGCCGCGTTCGGCCTTGTCGATGGTGGCGACCTCGAATTCGCCCTCGCCCTGCGACGACCAATGCACCCCTTCGCTGGACGGAGTACCGGCGCGGCGGCTGTAGACATCGACCTTGTCGGCGACGATGAAGGCGGAATAGAAGCCCACACCGAACTGACCGATCAGGTGCGAATCCTTCTTCTGGTCGCCAGAGAGATTTTTCAGGAAGTCGGCAGTACCGGACTTGGCGATGGTACCCAGATGCGCGATCACGTCATCGCGGTTCATGCCGATGCCGTTGTCTTCCAGGGTGACGGTATTGGCATCCTTGTCAAAGCTGAGGCGAATCTTCAGATCAGCGCCACCCTCAAGCAGCTCCGGCTTGGCCAGCGCTTCGAAGCGCAGCTTGTCGGCGGCATCGGAGGCGTTGGAAATCAGCTCGCGAAGGAAGATTTCCTTGTTGGAATACAGCGAATGGATCATCAGATGAAGCAGCTGCTTCACTTCGGTCTGGAAGCCCAGGGTTTCTTTTTGAGTCTCCACACTCATCGTCTACAAACTCCACATCAGCGTAATGGCACGGACCGCGGTTGCGGCGATGTCTGGCAGATGGGGGCGTGGCGATGATTTTCAAGGGCAGCCGACGGGTCGCAACGCCAGCCAGCCCAGTCAAGGGTCAACGAGTTCGAGCAGCACGATCTCCCCGGGAGCCAGGTTATAGGTCGCTTCGCCGGGGCCGCTGATGACCCGCCTGATGATCAGATTGCCCTCGCTATCCAGACCAGCGAAGCGCCCTTCTGCAACACCGCCGCGCTCGGTGTGCGCGCGCATCAACAGGTGCTGATAGCGGTCAGGCGTGCGCAGGACCTGCTCCATCGAGAAGCGCAGTCGCCGATCCAGACTGCTTTGCGGCACCGTCGCAGCAACGGGCTCGGCCGCCTTGGTCGTCGTTACAGGTGTCTCCACCGCAGGTTCGGTCAGGGGCGGATAGTCATCGCCCCTGACGTGCCAGCCCTGCTCGTTCTTTGCCAGGGGCAGCGTGAACGCCTGCATCTCGCCCTTCACCTGAGCCTGGACCTCAACCTCCAACTCTTCGGCCGGCAACGTGACGACGGGCGTCGATTGCAAAGCGACGTCCCGGCTCGCGTGACGACGCTGCAGGTAGTCCTCGATCACGAAGGCCAGGGTGTCCCGCGAATCATGGCGGCGGTCGACCTGACCGTTCAGGTAGCGCAGGCGATCGGTGTACAGCTCGATGACGCCGGTGATGCTGGTGTCGAACTGTGGCGGCAGCACGAGATGGAAATCGCCACGCAGCTTGTTCGGCGCCACCGGTTGCAGATCAAGATGCAACGTGTAACCGCGATCGAGGCGTCGCGTCTCCGGCAGCTCCTGATCGGGGTTCAGCCAGGCGATTTCGACCTCAGGCAATGCGCCGATGTCATCGGGCAGAACGTCGATGCGCAACGCACCCTCGATCGGTTCGCGCAAGCGAATCGTCACCTCTTGGCGAGCGAAGAAGCCCTTCCCCTCACGCAGATTCAGTACGCCATTTATGAGCTCACCCTGTTGCGGCGCGAATCGACGTCCGTTCAATTCCCCGCGCACCCCCATGGCAAGATCCGGCTCGACCTGAGTTGGCAGCCAACGCAGACTGAAAATCGCCTCCAGCCGCTCGGCATCGCGACTGGCCAGCAGCGACAGCCCCACGATCAACGGAATGAAACCCAGGCAGGACAGGATCAGCGCCTTGCGCGCAACGCGCCAGTGACTGAATACGAACGCCAACGTCAATGGAGGCAGCAGGCTGCCCAGGCCCCAGAGCAAGCTCGTCGAGAATGCCAAGCTGATGAGCCAGACGGCGCCAGCAAGAATCAGCAGCAAGCCGCCGAGGATCAGAAGTGCTTCCATTCGAGTTCCTTCACGCAATCGCACAAGGTGACGCCGCACACCGTAACGCCACCCTGACGAATGCGTCAGGGCTCGTCGATCTTGAAATGGCAGCGGGCGGTGGCGATGGGCTCGGCCTGATGGGTCTGCCAGGCGGTGATCGCGACATTGGCGACCCTGCGACCCTGGCGCCAGACCTGGCAGGCGGCAAAGGTGTCACGATAGTGACCGGCGCGTAGATAATCTATCGAGAAGTCGATGATTTTGGGCAAATGTGGCGCGCCCATGAACATCAGCAGATGCAGCATCGCCGCGTGCTCCATGAAGCCTGCGATGACCCCGCCGTGAATGGCCGGCAGCGGATTGCCGATGTTGTCCTCGTTCTGCGGCAGACGAAAAACCATTTCGTCACCGAGCCGCAGGCACTCGATGCCGATCAGCTTGGCGTACGGCACCAGTTTGATCAGCGAGTCGTAATCGTTGTTGGCGTGTGCATCCTGGACCAGCTCGTTGAGGTTGAGATCGCTCATGCGCCGCCCTCCTTGCCCATGGCTGCCGGTGCAGCCTTGCCCATGCGCATGAAGGTGCCGACCACATGAGCGATCGGTTCGTTGATGTCGCGCTGATAGGCGACGCCACGAGTAAAGATGACCGTTGGAGTGACGCGGTAGCACTCGGCGAACCCGAAGATATCGTGTCCGGCCTCGGCGGGATGCATGTAGTCGATTCGCAGATCGAGCGTCGGGCAAACTTCCAGCTCCGGCAGGGCGCAGGCCGTGGAAATGCCGCAGGTGGTGTCCATCAGCGTGGTGATCGCACCGCCATGGACTCCGCCGGTTTCCGGGTTCCCGATGATCTTCTCGCTGTATGGAAGGCGCAGGGTAAGGCCGCGGCTGTCGGCATGCTCGACTGTCAGACCCAGCACCTCACAGTGTCGCAGAAAGGACAAGAAGCGCTGGGTGCGCTCGAGTATCTGGCTATCGCTCATTCGAATCCTCGGGGGATTTGCTCAAGGCGCGCATGATACCGCCTTGCCATGTACGCGCCCTATTCCCTGGGCAGTTCGGCCGGGGAAGTTGGCGTGAATACCATCACCCCGAGTACGTCCGAGTGGAATTCGCGGCGGTAGAGAATCAGGACCACGCCTGTGGTGACCAACATGAAGAACCAGGGGTGAACGAACCAGGCCAAGGTGGCCATGCCGAAGTAATAGGCGCGCAAGCCGAAGTTGAACTGGTTGGCCGCCATGGACAGGACCCGCGCCGCACGCTCGGCGAAAGCCCTGCGCTCCTGATCACTGACGTTGCGCTCGCCCACCATCGGCGCCGAAGCAACCAGTACCGCGGCGAAGTTGTACTGGCGCATGCACCAGCTGAAGGTGAAGAACGCATAGACGAAGACGACCGCCAGACACAGCAGCTTGACTTCCGAAAGACCGCGGCTGACCGGTTGCGCAAATGGCAGGTCGGCCAATAGCGAAACCGCTCGATCGGATGCACCCAACGCGGTCAGGATGCCTGCAAGGATGATCAGCGTGCTGGATGCAAAGAACGATGCGTTGCGCTCCAGATTGCCGATCACGTTGGCATCGGCAATACGGTTGTCACGCAACAGCAGGCGCTGCATCCAGTCCTGCCGATAGAGGTGCAACACACTCGCCAGACAAGCCGTATCCCGGCCGCGCCAGCTCGCGTAGCGGGTGTATCCAGCCCAACAGATGATGAACCAGAGCACGGCGATCAGATGCGGCAGGGTTGAATCGGATAACGTCATGGCGCGCCCTCGGAGACATCACGCGATTATAGCCAGCACCGCGTCGCCGAAGCTTGCGCCTAATGTCAGCGCTACCCCGCGACCGATCTATCGTCAGCCGCAACGCAGCGCGAGAACAAGTCAGGCGTGATGCTGCGCCTGATCGGCGCGACTGAGCAGGCGATCAGTGACGACTGCAAACACCAGCATCACCAGAACCGGAACCAGCCAGCCCATGCTCTGATCGGCCAATGGCAACTGCGTGAACAGCACCGGAACCCAATCGGTGAAGCCCGCGGCGGCAAGTCCATCGACAATGCCGAAGATCAGCGTCACCGCCATGACCGGCACGAACACCCGCGAGGGCGAAACCCAGAAGCGATCCAGCAAGCTCAGAGCAACCAGGACGATGGCCAGCGGGTAAAGGCCCACCAAGACCGGCACCGACACACTGATCAACTGCGTCAGACCCTGGTTGGCCACCAGCAGGCTGAACAGAGCGAAAACGACCACCACTGTGCGATAGGAAACCGGCAGCAATGCGCTGAAGAACTCGCCACAGGCCGTGGTCAGGCCGACCGCCGTGGTCAGGCAGGCCAGCGTGATGACTACTGCGAGCAGCAGGCTGCCCGGTGTGCCGAACGTGTGTTGCACGTAGGTCGTCAGAATCTGCACGCCGTTCTCCGCACCGGCGGCGATGCCCTGGCTGGTAGCACCAAGATAGAACAGAGCGAGATAGACCAACGACAGCCCGACCGCAGCAATCACGCCAGCAATCATCGAGTAACGGGTAACCAGCGCAGGTTCGGTAACGCCACGGTCGCGGATGGCGGTGGCGATGACGATGCCGAACACCAGGGCGCCGAGCGTATCCATGGTCAGATAGCCTTCGAGAAAACCCTTGATCAGCGGCGACGCACGATAACTCTCACTCGCAGCACCGACCTCTCCCGCCGGGGCGAAAATCGCCGCACCACCGAGTACCAGCAGTGCCGCCAGCAGCACCGGCGTAATGAACTTGCCGATACGGTTGACCAGCTGACCGGGGTTCAGCACCAGGAACAGCATGGCCGCGAAGAACACCAGCGTGTAGATGAATAGCGGCATGCCGGCGTTACCGCTGAATGGCGCAATGCCCATCTCGAACGAAACGACGGCGGTGCGCGGAGTCGCGAACAGCGGACCGATCGCCAGGTAGACGGCCACCGCCAGCACCGTACCAGCGACCTTGCCGAGCGGTGCGGTCAAACGGTCCATGCCCCCACCCACTCGCGCCAGCGCGACGACGGTCAGCAGCGGCAACCCGACACCGGTCAGCAAGAAGCCCAGTGCCGCCTGCCAGATAAACTCGCCCGACGCCATACCGGCGCTGGGCGGGAAGATGATGTTGCCGGCGCCAAGGAACAACGCAAATGTCATGAAGCCAAGAGCCAGCAGGTCAAAACCTTTCAAACGATTCATGCGGAAAAAACTACCAAATGGATGACGGCTTAAATGAACGCGACGCACATGCCACGAGCGCGACGGGTCAGCGGTTCATATTGGCCTGAATGATGGGATACGGGTTTCCTTCAGGGATAAGGGGAAACGTCATTCAGCCGGTTGGGCCGAATCCTTCGTTGCACGCTGTCGCTCTTGTGGACCGAACAAGCGTATGAATGAGCGGCAATGATGCCACGATGCGGCGATGGATGCTGACCGGAGCGTCAACATTGGCCGCGAAAAAACGTCGCGCCGCAGAGTTGAAGCGCTCAACGCGTGATAGATGAAGCGCGGGACCAAGCAGCGATTGAAGCTGCAACGTTACCAAACCCAAAGCTGAAAGCCCCGAGGCAGAACCGTCAGGTCTGCCTCGGGGCATGCGAAGACTGAGCAACTCGAACGCCCGACTGCAGCCGAGCGGGCGTTACATCAGGCCTTCATTTCCCAGCCAGTCACTTCCGCCAGCGCCTTGCCGATATCGGCAAGCGAGCGAACGGTCTTCACACCGGCGTCCTGCAGGGCTGCGAATTTCTCTTCCGCCGTTCCCTTGCCGCCAGAAATGATCGCGCCGGCGTGCCCCATCCGCTTGCCAGCCGGAGCCGTGACACCCGCAATGTAGGAAACGACTGGCTTGGTCACGTTGGCCTTGATGAAGGCCGCCGCTTCTTCCTCGGCCGAACCGCCGATCTCGCCGATCATGACGATGGCCTCGGTCTGCGGATCATCCTGGAACAGCTTGAGGATATCGATGAAGGTCGAGCCCGGAATAGGGTCACCACCGATGCCAACACAGGTCGACTGGCCGAAACCGGCGTCGGTGGTCTGCTTCACGGCTTCGTAGGTCAGCGTGCCGGAGCGCGAGACGATGCCGACCTTGCCGGGCATATGGATGTGCCCAGGCTGAATGCCGATCTTGCACTCACCCGGCGTGATCACACCCGGGCAGTTCGGCCCGATCAGGCGCACACCCAGTTCGTCGCACTTGATCTTAACCTCGAGCATATCCAGTGTCGGAATGCCTTCGGTGATGCAGACGATGAGCTTGATCCCACCGAAAGCCGCTTCGAGAATCGAGTCCTTGCAGAACGGCGCCGGCACGTAGATCACCGAGGCGTCAGCACCGGTGGTCTCGACGGCCTCCCGAACGGTGTTGAATACCGGCAGACCGAGGTGCATGGTGCCGCCCTTGCCCGGCGTGACGCCGCCGACCATCTTCGTGCCGTAGGCAATGGCCTGCTCGGAGTGGAAGGTACCTTGCGAGCCGGTGAAGCCCTGGCAAATGACCTTGGTGTCCTTGTTGATCAATACGCTCATTACTTGCCCTCCGCGGCTTTGACAACCTGAATGGCCGCATCGGTCAGGCTGCTCGCACCGATGATGTTCAGACCGCTTTCACTCAGCATCTTGGCCCCCAAGTCGGCGTTGTTGCCTTCCAGGCGAACCACCACCGGTACCTTGACGCCCACTTCGCGAACGGCACCGATAATGCCTTCGGCGATCATGTCGCATCGCACGATGCCGCCGAAGATGTTCACCAGAACGGCCGCGACATTGCTATCGGAGAGAATGATCTTGAACGCTTCGGTCACGCGTTCCTCGGTGGCACCACCGCCCACGTCGAGGAAGTTCGCCGGCGCACCGCCATGCAGGTTGACGATATCCATGGTGCCCATGGCCAGGCCCGCACCATTGACCATGCAGCCGATGTTGCCGTCGAGCGCTACGTAATTGAGCTCCCACTTGGCCGCGTGGGCCTCGCGCGGATCGTCCTGAGACGGATCGGCCATATCGCGCAGTTTGGGTTGACGATAGATAGCGTTGCTGTCGATGTTGATCTTGGCGTCCAGGCAATGCAGGTTGCCGTCCTTCTTGATCACCAGCGGGTTCACTTCGAGCAGGGCCAGGTCATAGTCCTGGAACAGCTGGGCAAGGCCGACGAAGATATGGACGAACTGCTTGACCTGATCGCCCTTCAGACCCAGCTGGAATGCCAGCTCGCGCGCCTGGAACGGCTGTGCACCGACCAGCGGGTCGATGGTGGCCTTGAGGATTTTCTCAGGCGTGTCGTGAGCAACTTTTTCGATATCCACGCCACCTTCGGTGGAGGCCATGAACACGACCCGGCGACTCGCGCGATCAACCACGGCGCCCAGATAGAGCTCCTTGTCGATATCGGTACAAGCCTCGACAAGGATCTTGCTCACCGGCTGACCATTGGCGTCGGTCTGATAGGTCACCAGACGCTTGTCTAGCCACTGCTGGGCAAACGCCCGTGCTTCATCCTTGCTGCGAACCAGCTTTACGCCACCTGCCTTGCCACGTCCACCGGCATGCACCTGGGCTTTGACCACCCATTGCGTTCCGCCGATCTTGTCGCAGGCTTCCGCTGCTTCCTTTGGGCTATCGACTGCGTAACCCTTGGACACGGGCAGACCGTATTCAGCGAACAGTTGTTTACCTTGGTACTCGTGAAGATTCATGCTTTCTACCGTCTGGTTTGGTATTGGCGCATTTACAGCACGACGAGCCGCCGTGCCCCCTCACAAGTCGCTGAAAACTATCTGCGAATTCACGATACCTCTCAGCGACCTGCAATCCTTTTCGAATCTGCAGTTTGCAAAAGGCCCGGCGTATCCGCAGATACGTCGGGCCCGGGTACAGCACGAAGCCGATTAGCGCTTCTTGCGATTGGCGATGTGGATGGCGTGGCCATTCACTGCCAAGGCCGCTTCATGCAGCGCTTCGGACATCGTCGGGTGCGAGAACACCATCATGCCCAGGTCTTCGGCACTGGTGCCGAATTCCATGCCGATCGCGCCTTGCTGAACCAGCTCGGCAGCGCTTGGGCCCATGACATGAACGCCCAGCACGCGGTCGGTCTTGGCATCGGCGATGACCTTGACCAGGCCAGCGGTGTCGTTGGCCGCCATGGCACGTCCGCTGGCAGCGAACGGGAAGGTACCGACGTTGACTTCAACGCCTTCAGCCTTGAGCGCCTGCTCGGACTTGCCGACCCATGCGATTTCCGGGTGAGTGTAGATGACCGACGGAATCAGGTCATAGTTCATCTGGGTCTTGTGACCAGCGATACGCTCGGCAACCATCACGCCCTCTTCCGAGGCCTTGTGGGCCAGCATGGCGCCGCGAACAACATCACCGATGGCGTAGACGCCAGGGACGCTGGTCGCGCAGTAGTCGTCAACGAAGATGAAACCGCGCTCATCCATATCGACACCAGCATCGGCAGCCAGCAGCTCGGAGGTGACCGGACGACGGCCAACTGCGACGATCAGCTTGTCGAAGGTCATCTGCTGCTCGCCTTCGGCGCTGGTGAAGTTGACGGTCACTTGATCGCCCTTCACTTCCGAACCGGTCAGACGAGCGCCCAGCAGAATCTTCAGACCCTGCTTGGAAAGAACCTTGAACGCTTCCTTGGAGATCTGCTCATCGGCAGCCGGCAGGAACTTTTCCATGGCTTCGATAACGGTCACTTCCGCGCCGAGGCGCGCCCAGACCGAACCCAGCTCGAGGCCGATCACGCCAGCACCGATGACGCCGAGCTTGCCCGGAACGCTCTGAAAGTCCAGTGCGCCGGTGGAATCGACGATGACGTTCTGATCGACCGGCGCCGGCGGAATGTTTACCGGAGTCGAGCCGGAGGCAAGGATGACGTTCTCGGCAGCCAAAGTCTGCACGTTGCCGTCCAGGCCGGTCACTTCAACCTGCTTGCCGGCCAGCAGCTTGCCGTGGCCTTCGAATACGGTCACACCGTTGGCCTTCAGCAGAGCCGAAACCCCACCGGTAAGGTTCTTAACGATCTGGTCCTTGCGCGCGACCATGGTCGGAACGTCCATGGCCACTTCGCCAGTGCTGATGCCATGAACCTTGAAGCTCTCGTGGGCTTCATGAAACTTGTAGGAGCTGTCCAGCAGCGCCTTGGAAGGAATGCAACCTACGTTCAGGCAGGTGCCGCCCAGAGCGGTCTTACCATCCTTGCCCTGGTATTTTTCGATACATGCGGTCTTCAGACCCAGCTGGGCTGCACGAATGGCGGCCACATAGCCGCCAGGGCCGGCACCGATGACGACGACGTCGAATTTCTGGCTCATTACGAATCCTCTTCAAAAGCAGCTAAAAGCCAAAGGCTGCAGGTAGCACGGCCGGCTTTCACCTGACCTGCCAGCTGCAGCCCGTGACGTTTCTATCAGATATCCAGCAGCAGACGGGCCGGGTCTTCCAGCAGGTCCTTCATGGTAACCAGGAAGGTCACCGCTTCCTTGCCGTCGATCAAGCGATGGTCATAGGACAGGGCCAGGTACATCATCGGCAGGATGACCACTTGACCGTTAACGGCCATCGGGCGTTCCTGGATCTTGTGCATACCGAGGATGGCGGTCTGAGGCGGGTTGACGATCGGCGTCGACAGCAGCGAACCAAACACACCACCATTGGAGATGGTGAAGGTGCCGCCAGTCATCTCTTCGATGGTCAGCTTGCCGGCCTTGGCCTTCTTGCCGAAGTTGTTGATGCCGCCTTCGATCTCGGCCAGGCTCATGTGCTCGGCGTTGCGCAGGACCGGAACCACCAGGCCGCGGTCGCTGGAAACGGCGACGCCGATATCCTGATAACCGTGGTAGACGATGTCATTGCCATCGATGGAAGCGTTGACGCCCGGCTGGCGCTTGAGTGCTTCGACCGCGGCCTTGACGAAGAAGGACATGAAGCCCAGGCGCACGCCGTTGTGAGTCTTCTCGAACAGGTCCTTGTACTTGGAACGCAGCTCCATGATCGGCTTCATGTTGACTTCGTTGAACGTAGTCAGCATCGCCATGGAGGATTGCGCTTCGACCAGACGCTCGGCGACCTTCGCACGCAGGCGGGTCATCGGAACGCGCTTCTCGACACGATCGCCTTCGGCGAAGATCGGAGCGGAGGCAGCTGGAGCAGCCGGCTTGGCAGCAGCAGCCGGAGCGGATTTCTTGGCTTCGACGGCGGCAACGACATCTTCCTTGGTCACACGACCATCTTTACCGGTACCGGCGATGCTGTTCGGATCGATGCCGTTCTCTTCGGCCATCTTGCGCGCAGCAGGAGCCAGGATTGGCTCTTCACCTGCGGTTGCGGCAGCAGCCGGAGCAGCAGTTTGAGCCGGGGCAGCAGCCGGCGCAGGTGCGGCGGCGGCAGTAGCACCAGCCTCCAGCTTGCCGAGCAGCTCGCCGCTCAGCACGGTATCGCCTTCGTTCTTGACGATCTCGGTCAGCACGCCGTCAGCTTCGGCGAGCACTTCCATCACCACCTTGTCGGTTTCGATGTCGACGATCAGCTCATCACGCTTGACCGCGTCGCCCGGCTGCTTGTGCCAGGTGGCAACGGTGCCGTCGGCAACCGATTCCGGGAATGTAGGGGCTTTGATCTCGATAGCCATTATTCAGGGGTCCTATTGATTCGGTTTCTACATCGAGGCCGCGATATCGCGGCCCCTTGCACGAAATGGTTAAACGGTGAAGGCGTCCTGCAGCAGTTTTTCCTGCTGTTCGGCATGCATGGAGGCGTAACCGACCGCCGGCGCCGCTGAAGCATCACGACCCGCGTACTGAAGGAACAGTTCCTTCTTGTGTGCGGTGGCCACACGGCGCATGTGATGCTGGCTGCAGTACCAGGCACCCTGGTTCATCGGCTCTTCCTGGCACCAGACGATGTGCTTGAGATTCTGGTAAGGCGCGAGCGCTTCGGCCAGATCCTCTTCCGGGAACGGATACAGCTGCTCGATACGTACGATGGCGATATCTTCGCGGCCTTCGGCACGACGCTTGTCCAGCAGGTCATAGTAGACCTTGCCGCTACACATGATTACACGCTCGACCTTCGCCGGATCGATCGCGTCGACTTCCGGGATAACGGTCTGGAAGGAACCCTGGGTGAGCTCTTCCAGTGTCGAGGTCGCAAGCTTATGACGCAGCAGCGACTTGGGTGTCAGCGCAACCAGCGGCTTGCGCAGCGGGCGAATCGCCTGGCGACGCAGCATGTGATAGACCTGCGCCGGAGTCGTCGGCACGCAAACCTGGATATTGTGCTCGGCGCACAGCTGCAGGTAACGCTCCAGACGAGCGGACGAGTGTTCCGGGCCCTGCCCCTCATAGCCGTGTGGCAACAGCATGGTCAGGCCACACAGGCGACCCCACTTGTGCTCACCGCTGGTGATGAACTGGTCGATCACTACCTGGGCGCCATTGGCGAAGTCGCCGAACTGCGCTTCCCACACGACAAGCGCGTTGGGCATGGTGGTGGCGTAACCGTATTCGAAAGCCAGAACCGCTTCCTCGGAGAGGAACGAGTCGTACAGATCGAAACGCGGCTGACCTTCATAGAGGTGCTGCAGCGGAATGTAGGTACTGCCGTCCTTCTGGTTATGCAGCGCAGCATGGCGGTGCGAGAAGGTGCCGCGGCCGACGTCCTGACCGGAGATTCGTACCGGGTGGCCTTCGAACAGCAGCGTGGCGTACGCCATGACTTCCGCGTAGCCCCAGTTGATGGTGAGCGCGCCCGCACCCATCTTCTGGCGATCTTCAAGAATCTTCGAGACCTGACGCTGCACCACGAAGCCTTCCGGCGTCTGCAGCAGCTTGTTGGACAGATCCTGCAAGGTCTTCAGATCGAAGCTGGTGTCATGACGGGCAGTCCAGGCATGACCCAGATACGGACGCCAGTCAACGAAGAGTTCTTTATTCGGCTCTTTGACCAGGCTCTTGACTACGTGCAGCCCATTGTCGAGCGCCGTACGGTACTCGTCGATCTTGGCCTGAACACGCTCGTCGTCCAGCACTTTCGACTGGATCAGCGAATCGGCGTACAGCTCACGAGTGGTGCGCTGCTTGGCGATCTTCTGATACATCAACGGCTGAGTGCCGCTCGGCTCGTCCGCTTCATTGTGACCACGACGACGGTAGCAGATCAGGTCGATGACGATGTCGCGCTTGAACTGCATCCGGTAGTCGACAGCGAGCTGGGTGACGAACAGCACCGCCTCGGGATCATCTGCGTTCACATGGAAGATCGGCGCCTGGATCATCTTCGCCACATCGGTTGCGTACTCGGTGGAACGAGCATCTTCCTGCTTGTTGGTGGTGAAGCCGACCTGGTTGTTGACCACGATGCGAATGGTGCCACCCGTGCGATAAGCACGGGTCTGCGACATCTGGAAGGTTTCCATCACCACGCCCTGACCGGCGACAGCAGCATCGCCGTGGATGGTTACCGGAAGCACCTTGTCGCCGACCGGATCACAACGGCGATCCTGACGAGCCCGCACCGAACCCTCGACCACCGGGGAAACGATTTCGAGGTGGGACGGGTTGAACGCCATGGCCAGGTGAATTTCGCCACCCGGGGTCATCACGTTGGAGGAGAAGCCCTGGTGATATTTCACGTCACCTGAACTCAGGCCCTCGACCTTCTTGCCTTCGAACTCGTCGAAAAGGTCGCGCGGATTCTTGCCAAAGGTGTTGACCAGCACGTTCAGGCGGCCACGGTGGGCCATGCCGATTACGATTTCCTTAGTGCCATAAGAGCCAGAACGCTGGATGATCTCGTCAAGCAGCGGAATCAGGCTTTCGCCACCTTCGAGACCAAAACGCTTGGTGCCCGGATACTTGGTACCCAGGTACTTTTCCAGGCCTTCGGCGGCAGTCAGGCGCTCGAGCAGATGGCTCTTGATCTCCGGCGAGAAGTCCGGGCGGCCACGCACGCTTTCCAGGCGCTGAACGAACCAGCTGCGCTGCTCGGAATCGACGATATGCATGTACTCGGCGCCGATGGTGCGGCAATAGGTTTCTTGCAGCGCCTGCAGGATTTCGCACAGAGTGCCTTGTCCGTTGACCATGGCCAGGTCGGCGGTGCGGAACACGGTGTCGAGGTCGGCGTCGGTCAGACCGTAGTTATTGATCGCCAGATCGGCAGGAACGGTGCGCTGTTGCAGGCCAAGCGGATCGAGCTGTGCTGCCTGATGGCCACGCACCCGATAGGCCTGGATCAGGCGCAGGACTTCGATCTGCTTCTTTTCGTGCTCACTGCTGACGCTACCTGCGGACACAGGCTGAGCACGACGCTGGTTCTTGCCCAGCAGGACGAAGTGGTCGCGAATAGTCGAGTGCGATACATCGGCTGAAGCGCTGCCACCGGAGGGCAACTTCTGGAAGTAAGTGCGCCACTCTTCGGGCACAGCGTTGGGATCGTGCAGGTAGAGCTCATAAAGCTCTTCCACATAGGCAGCGTTACCACCGGATAGGTGGGCACTGTCCCACATGCGCTGCATTACGCTTTCTTGCATGTCTGGTCACCTTCGATAAGGAGACACCACCAGCGTGGAAACCGCAGCATGACTTCCCAAGTTCTGAAGCAGCGACTCAGGTAAAGCCACTACGGACCGCGCAGATAGTTCCCGGGCACAAGCCGGGTGCTCCTGCTGGTCATCAAATTTTCAGAGTGGAATCCCGGCTTTGTGAGCTGGGATTCCTACTAAAACTACGGCGCCGAGCTTCAACTTCGGCGCCGCAGGTGTAACGGGTAACGCAATCCGGCCATTCCAGGCTAGCGCATAACCTTTCGCGACCGGGGTGTCATCAGGTGCCGCTCTGCAGCAGCATGTTGCGTATGTGACCGATTGCCTTGGTAGGGTTCAATCCCTTCGGACAAACGTCAACGCAGTTCATGATACCGCGGCAGCGGAACACGCTGAACGGATCGTCCAAACCTGCCAGACGGTTCTCGGTTTCGGTGTCGCGGCTGTCGGCCAGGAAACGATAAGCCTGCAGCGACGCGGCCGGACCGAGGAACTTGTCCGGGTTCCACCAGAAGGACGGGCAGCTGGTCGAGCAGCAAGCGCACAGGATGCACTCGTACAGACCGTCCAGCTTCTCGCGATCTTCCGGACTTTGCAGACGTTCGATAGCCGGTGGCGGCGTATCGTTCATCAGATACGGACGCACTTTCTCGTACTGCTTGTAGAAGATGCTCATATCGACGGCCAAGTCACGAATAACTGGGAGACCCGGCAGCGGACGTACGACCAGCTTGTTGTTCTTGACCACGGCGGACAGCGGCGTAATGCAAGCCAGACCGTTCTTACCGTTGATGTTCATCCCATCGGAGCCACACACGCCTTCGCGGCAGGAGCGACGATAGGAGAAACCCTGATCCTGTTCCTTGATCAGAGCCAAGACGTCCAGAACCATCAGATCTTTACCATCGGTATTGACCTGAAAATCCTGCATGAACGGCTTTTCGTCCTGATCGGGGTTGTAGCGATAAACACTCACTTGCAACATATCGTCGACCTCAATAAGTCCGAACCTTGGGCTCGAATGCCGGAACGGTCTTCGGAGCGAAGTTCACGGCACGCTTGGCAACGCGCTTGTCACCCGGGAAGTACAGGGTGTGGCACAGCCAATTCTCGTCATCACGCTCTTCGAAATCTTCGCGAGCATGCGCGCCACGGGATTCCTTGCGGTTCTCCGCGGCAATAGCAGTAGCCTCGGCAACTTCCAGCAGGTTCTGCAGCTCGAGCGCTTCGATGCGCGCGGTGTTGAACGCCTGGCTCTTGTCCGAGATCTTGACATTGGCGATACGCTGACGCAGGTCCACCAGCTGAGCGATACCCTTCTGCATGTACTCGCCGGTACGGAATACACCGAAGTAGTTCTGCATGCAGTTCTGCAGTTCTTTGCGCAGCGGGGCGACGTCTTCACCAGTGGTGCGCTCGTTGAGACCGGCAAGACGGCTCAGGGCGACGTCCAGATCGGTTTCGCTGGCACCGCGATGTTCGATACCTTCCTTCAGCGCTTTCTCCAGGTGCAGACCTGCAGCGCGACCGAACACAACCAGATCCAGCAGCGAGTTGCCGCCCAGGCGGTTGGCGCCATGCACCGATACACAAGCCACTTCGCCTACTGCGAACAGGCCATCGATGATGGTGTCATTACCATTGGCGTCTTGAGTGATGGCCTGACCATGAATATTAGTGGCGATACCACCCATCATGTAGTGACAGGTCGGCACGACCGGTACCGGAGCGGTCACCGGATCGACATGCGCAAAGGTCTTCGACAGTTCACAGATGCCCGGCAGGCGGCTGTGCAGCACTTCTTCACCGAGGTGATCCAGCTTCAGCATCACGTGGTCACCATCCGGGCCACAGCCATTGCCAGCCAGGATTTCCTTGACCATCGAGCGCGCAACGACGTCACGACCAGCCAGGTCTTTCGCATTAGGAGCATAGCGTTCCATGAAACGCTCGCCGTGCTTGTTGATCAGGTAGCCACCTTCACCACGGCAACCTTCGGTTACCAGCACACCCGCGCCGGCAATACCGGTCGGGTGGAACTGCCACATCTCGATGTCTTGAACCGGCACGCCTGCGCGCAGCGCCATGCCCACGCCGTCGCCGGTGTTGATCAGAGCATTGGTGGTCGAAGCATAGATGCGACCAGCACCACCAGTCGCAAGAACAGTGGCCTTCGAACGAATGTAAACGGTTTCACCGGTTTCGATGCAGATGGCGATAACACCAACGACCGCACCATCCTGGTTCTTAACCAGATCGACCGCATACCACTCATTGAGGAATACGGTGTCGTTCTTCAGGTTGCCCTGATAGAGAGTGTGCAGCAGTGCATGACCAGTACGGTCGGCGGCAGCGCAGGTACGAGCAGCCTGCCCGCCCTTGCCGAAATCCTTGGACTGACCACCGAACGGACGCTGATAGATACGACCCTGCTCGGTACGGGAAAACGGCAGGCCCATGTGCTCGAGCTCGAACACAGCTTCCGGGCCAACGGAACACATGTACTCGATAGCGTCCTGGTCACCGATGTAGTCGGAACCCTTGACGGTATCGTACATATGCCAGCGCCAGTCATCATTCGGATCGGCCGAAGCGATGGCGCAGGTGATGCCACCCTGAGCGGAAACGGTGTGCGAACGAGTCGGAAAAACCTTGGTGACCACAGCGGTCTTGTGACCGGACTGGGACAACTGCAGCGCCGCGCGCATACCGGCGCCACCGCCACCAACGATGATGGCGTCAAAAGAAAGCGTACGAATGTTAGCCATGAATCAGATACCCCAAAGAATCTGCACGCCCCAGACGAAGAAAGTGAACATGGCAATGCCACACACCGCCTGGAACAGGAAACGAACGCCGGTAGCCCACTTGCCGATCGCCATGTTGGTCAGGTAGTCAGTGGAAATTGTCCACATACCAACCCACGCGTGCACACTCAGGGCAACCAGCGCCAACAGGCTGAAGATCCGCATCCAGTTGGCCGAAAACAGCTCATGCCACTGTGCATACCCCAAGTCCGGGTTCGCAATTAGGTACCCAAGCAGGAACAGAAAATAAGCCGCAAGAACCACTGCAGAAACGCGCTGTGCCATCCAGTCGTACAGACCCGAGCGCGAAAAGTTGGTGACATTGGTTACCATATCCACACTCCCGCCAGAACGATCAGCACCGCCGACACGGCGATTACGATTTTCGAGCCCAGCTTGCCGCCTTCCAGCGTCTCGCCATGCCCAGTGTCCATGATCAGGTGACGCACACCCGCCACCAGGTGATACAGCAGTGCGGACAGCAACGCCCAGCTCACCAGCTTGGCCAGCGGACTACCCAGGTACGCGCGAACATCCTCAAAGCCTTCTGGCGAAGACAACGAGGTATCGAGCGCAAGCAGCAGCAAGGCGACACCGACGAACAGGATGACACCGGATACACGGTGGAGAATCGACGTGTAAGCAGTGATGGGGAGTTTTATTGTCCTAAGATCTAGGTTTACAGGTCGTTGGCTTTTCACGGCTTTTTTTCACACTTGAGAGCCCCAGAGCGCAGGGCAAAGTTGTTGGGAAGAGTACGCAGCAGTACCCGCTACCCACGAGTGACAACCTACAGAATACTGCCTGTAAGGCCCCTGCCGGTCGGTGTCCGAGTATAAACAGTTAGGTCACTAATGACAATGTGGTGAAGTGCCACTAAAGGCTGATAGCAGCCCCTATATAAATGCCGTAAACAGTGCACCCAAGCTGTACGCATCCCCCTGCAGAGCCCTCTACGGCATGGGTTCACGCAAATTGACTTTGCGATTTATCACTCTATAGTGATGCGGGCCCTGCGTGGGGGGCCATGATGATTCCAAGCACAAAACAGGAGGCCATACATGGCTGACAAGAAAGCGCAGTTGATCATCGAGGGCGCTGCCCCCGTCGAACTGCCCGTTTTAACCGGTACCGTAGGGCCTGATGTAATAGACGTACGAAGCCTGACCTCCACGGGTCACTTCACCTTCGATCCCGGCTTCATGTCGACCGCCTCTTGCGAGTCCAAGATCACCTACATCGACGGCGACAAGGGCATCCTGCTGCACCGCGGCTATCCCATCGAGCAGCTGGCAGAGAAATCCGACTACCTGGAAACCTGCTACCTGCTGCTGAACGGCGAACTGCCTACCGCCGAGCAGAAGGCACAGTTCGTCAGCACCGTGAAGAACCACACCATGGTTCACGAGCAGCTGAAGTCCTTCCTTAATGGCTTCCGTCGTGACGCTCACCCCATGGCCATCATGTGCGGCGTAGTCGGCGCACTCTCTGCCTTCTACCACGACTCCCTAGACATCAACGACCCGCACCATCGCGAGATTTCCGCGGTGCGCCTGGTCGCGAAGATGCCGACCATTGCTGCAATGGTCTACAAGTACTCGATCGGTCAGCCGCTGATGTATCCGCGCAACGATCTGAGCTACTCGGAAAACTTCCTGCACATGATGTTCAACACTCCGTGCGAGATCAAACCGATCAGCCCGGTGCTGGCCAAGGCAATGGATCGCATCTTCATCCTGCATGCCGACCATGAGCAGAACGCCTCAACTTCCACCGTACGCCTCGCCGGCTCCACCGGTGCCAACCCGTTCGCCTGTATCGCGGCCGGCATCGCCGCTCTATGGGGACCGGCACACGGCGGCGCGAACGAAGCCGTACTCACCATGCTGGACGAGATCGGCGACGTATCGAACGTCGAGAAATTCCTGGCGAAGGCCAAGGACAAGAACGATCCGTTCAAGCTGATGGGCTTCGGGCATCGCGTCTACAAGAACTTCGACCCGCGCGCAAAGGTCATGAAGCAGACCTGCGACGAGGTGCTGGGCGAGCTGGGCATCAACGATCCGCAGCTGGATCTGGCCATGAAGCTGGAAGAGATTGCTCTCAACGATCCTTACTTCGCCGAGCGCAACCTGTATCCGAACGTGGACTTCTACTCGGGCATCATTCTCAAGGCTATCGGCATTCCGACCAGCATGTTCACCGTCATCTTTGCCTTGGCGCGTACTGTTGGCTGGATTTCCCACTGGAAGGAAATGATCGCCTCCGGCCAGAAGATCGGCCGCCCGCGGCAGCTGTATACCGGCCACACCAAGCGCGACCTGCCGCGCTAAGCGACAACCAGCGCAAAATAAGGCTGCCCTTGGGCAGCCTTTTTTATTCCCCCTGGGCCGACTGAATATTTATCCCTTCCATTCGATTCACTAAAGGTTGACACAGGTAAGCGATGGCCATCGAGCGCAATCAGCGATCTTCCGGCCTGACGTCATTGATCAGCTCTCAGCAGACATACCGGCGCAACCAGCAACTCATAGCCCGACGAGCAGTTGAATACGCAATCTTGGACTTAACAAGCACAGACTTGCCTACGCAGTCGCTTGCTCCAGCCAACCCAACAATCGAATCGCATCCCCCCTAGTTTCACCACAGCAAACAGGGTCCGCCGAAAAAGCCGAGCAGACAACCGGCCGCCGCGGATCGCCGAACAGCAAACAGAGAAAGTCAGCGCTTAATTGAATACAGCGCTCCCCAGCGCGCTTGCCATGAGGCATGCCAGGTATCGAGGAGCTAATGGAGGGCGCGATACAGCATGCACCGCAACCAGGGCGACAATCCATAAACTGCCACTCAGTGAAAAAACGGGCGCGATAATAATCCGGCCAAAGCAAAGACACCAGATGCGCCATTGCAGGCGACCGCAGGTGCAAATACGCTAGTGCGTCGCCATTTCGAGCCCACACCCATCATGCCTGTCTGGTTGCAAACCGCCGCCCTACTCTGCTGCTCCAACCTCTTCATGACCTTCGCCTGGTACGGCCACCTGAAGAGCCTGAACGGCAAACCCTGGCTGATCGCCGCACTGATCAGCTGGGGCATCGCCTTCTTCGAATACATGCTGATGGTGCCGGCTAACCGCATCGGCTATACCGAGCTGTCGATAGGCCAGCTAAAGATCATGCAGGAGGTGATCACGCTGATGGTGTTCGTGCCCTTCAGCGTGCTGTACATGCAGCAGCCATTGAAGCTGGACTATCTATGGGCAGGGCTTTGCATGGTCGGAGCGGTCTACTTCATTTTTCGCAGCTAGCACTTCTGCCAGGTGACGCCAGGCCTGGCGCTTGGGCATACTGGCGACCCTTTTCCCGACCCTGCAAAGGAATCCAAATGTTCAAGGTCAATGAGTACTTCGATGGCACCGTCAAATCCATCGCCTTCGACATGACTGAAGGCCCGGCCACGATCGGCGTCATGGCGCCAGGTGAATACGAGTTCGGCACCGCCCAACTGGAAGTCATGCACGTAGTTGCCGGCAGCCTGGACGTGAAACTGCCGGGTAGCGACGCCTGGGAAACCTTCGCCAGCGGCAGCCAGTTCACCGTACCAGCGAACAGCAAGTTTCAGCTGAAGGTGACGGTTGAAACCGCCTATCTGTGCGAGTACCGGTGAGGATTACAAGGCGCAAGGCGGAAAGTCTCCAGAGACTTTCCGCCACTGAGCTGCTTTCAGCCGAGTGTTTTGTACGCTTGATCCGCCCGCCTCGACTGATTGAGCTGAGCCAACTCACCAGCAATTCGCTCACGCTCTGCTCTCGCTACCTGTTGTAGATCCGCATACAAACTAGACAACGCACCAACCTGATCGCGGAGCTCAGAATCGCCCCAAGACTCCATCGCAACTATCTCTGCTACAAGTGCACGGCAGCGAGGATCAAGCTCGCTGACTGCACCCCAATCACGGCGTGACAGCGCGTCACGGAGCTCGACCTGAAGCACCTTGAGGGAGCCGATAAGCGTCATAAAAATACCTTGGCCTGGGTGACCCGAAGACCCTATTAGATGTTACGCGTACTGCTCAATGCCATCCCAGCCGGCCTTGACTTCCTGAAGCAAAGCCGCGACCTCTGTAAGCGCATCGGCATCATTGTTGCGGTTAGCTTCCGTCAGCCGCCTGATCATGTATTCATAGAGCCGGTCAAGATTCGCTGAAATCTCGCCGCCCACTTCATGATCAAGGGCCTCGCGCAAGCCACCAACGATGGAGATACTCTTGCCGATAAGCTCGCCCTTTTCGGCCAGCCGGCCAAATTGAATGGCACCCCTGGCCTGATATATGCGGTCTAGGCCGCCCTGCATGAGCATCTGTATCAAGCGATGGGGACTAGCCTCAGCAACCTGAGTCTGCACCCCAACACGTTGATACTGCTTCATTGCGGACATTGCGTTCATGGTGGGCTCCAAGCGTTTAGCGATACTGTTCAAGTTATCGACAAACAATCAAAGAGCTTTAGCAGCTTTTTCCAACACTTAAAGCAAAGCCTTGGCAGCCATCCGATCAATCTTTCTGCGTAACAAACCCAGGCATGCTGTCAAAAAGCTGCGTGAGGCTATCGCTTGTGCGAGTAAGCTGGGCCACCAGGGTATCCATCGCATTGAACTGCTTATATAAGCGCTCTTCCAGCGCCGCAATCCGCTTTGTTAATTCCGCTTTCTGCGTGTCGACCTTATCAATAGTCCCCTGCAATGCATCCGTTCTGGACTCCAATATTCCGCCAGCATCAGTATAGGGCTTCAGCCGAGCACCTAAGCGGCTCGCTAATCCATTGTCCCCAGTAAAGTAGGCGGCGACTTCTTCAAAATTCGAAGTAATCGCCTTGCTTACCTTGGCCGCATCCATTTCAAGAGTGCCGTCTTTCTTGGTAGTGATGCCCATGTCAGCCAAGGCTCGTATCGCTCCCTCCCCCTGAGGCGACACCAGCTCTGATCGAATGGTGTTGATCAGCGAACGAACAGAGCTATCACCCACCAAAGCCCCGGTCACCGGCGCATCGGTTTCAGTAACCGTGGTGACCTTGGTCTCGGTATTTATAAGGCTCATTAAGGTGTTGTAAGCATCAACGAACTTTTTGACGTTGCCCTGCACGCCGGCCTCGTCGCGAGTAATCGTCACGCTACTGCTACCCTCAGACTTGAGCTCAAAACTGACGCCACTGACCACATCATCGACACTATTGCTCTCTCGGGTAACAGAAAGGCCGTCGATTGTGAACTTCGCACTCTGTGCAACAGCAAGCGTCTTGGCCGAGCTCGGGTCAGCAATCTGGGCGTCATACGTGGCCTTGGCCTCGATATACGCCGGGTCTGTTTCTCCAGAGTAGTCAGCTAAATTAGGGGGGGCGCTATACGTTAATGCTCCGAGCGAAACGTTGCCTTCTGCTGGGTCGGCATCCGCCCCCACGACGGAAATGTCGTTGCCATCACCCGTCTTGCTGCTGCTCAACACGAGACGGGAGCCTTGGTCGTCGGTGATGATGGTTGCACTGACGCCCGCGCTTGCGCCTGCCTTGTTTATGGCATCACGAATGCCCGCCAACGTGTTATTAGTCGAGTCGACTGTGATATCGAGTGCGGTCGAGCCGCCCACCTTGATACTCAAGGTGCCCGCGTTCAGCTTGGTTTCTTCATCAGCAGGTATCGCAGCCAAGGCGACCTTGCTGCTACTTGCCAGTTTTTCGACTTCCAGCTTATAGCTTCCCGCCACAGCGCTTTGGCTGGCCGTCGCGGTTGCCACATTGCTTTCAGAAGAGGACGCCTTACGCGCCAGGAATGAAGAGGGACTGTTGAGGGTGGACAACGCCGTTTGGAAATTGCTGATCGCACCTTTCAGCTGCCCTAGCGAGGTCAGCTGGGTAGTCGTCTTGGCTTCCAGACGCTTCAGCTGACCTTCCTTCGGCGCCTGCTCGGCTGATGAAATGGCCTTAACCATCGCATCGATATCCATACCGGATCCGATGCCTGTGATACCCGCCATATGCCACCTCGTCAAAAATTTGCCTGAAGGCCAGGCTGAGCTGGCGATTCAGGAAGTCCATCCAATAATCGTGCCTTAGGCTTCAGCCTTGAACAGCAAGCTACGCATGTCCTCAAGCCGCTCGGAAAGTCGCAAAAGATCCTCGGATGGTATCTGGCGTATCAGCTTGCCTGACTCGCCATCCATGACCTTCACAACAACCTGCCCGCTAGAATCATCCACGCTGAAATCAAGATTGCGCTGCAGGTCATACACGATGGTCTTGAACTTCTCCACTGCCGAGGTTGCACTCTCAGAAGCGGAAACCGATTGCTCCTTAGCCTTAGCACCACCAGTCGGCGCAGTTTCACCGGAAGCGTTAGGGCTCAGCGACGGCATCTCGCGCCTAAATGTATTTGGCTGCGATAAAGAAGTGAGATTTACCGTTTCCATATCTAATACCTCACAACGCAAAAAGGAGGAAGGAGCCTAAACTCCCTCCCCCTGTTAGCCAGACGGCTTTTGCCTTACTGGAGCAGCGACAGTACAGACTGTGGCAGCTGCTTGGCCTGGGCCAGGATGGCGGTACCAGCCTGTTGCAGCACCTGGTTCTTCGACAGGTTCGCGGTCTCCGCAGCGTAGTCGGTATCCATGATCCGGCTGCGAGCGGCCGAAGCATTTTCCGAGATGTTCTGCAGGTTGTTGATGGTGTTGTCAAAGCGGTTCTGCACCGCACCGAGGTCGGCGCGCTGGGCGTCGATAGCAGCCAAGGCACTGTCGACAACAGCCAGGGCCTGCTGAGCGCCAGCGGCGGTCGAAATATCGACATTACCAATATTTGACAGCTCGGATTTTCCAGCCGAGAACAGCTCGGTAGTAGTACCAGTCACCGCATAGGACGTAGGCGAGTTGACCTGAACGTAGCCCACTACGGTACCACCAGCGGCTGCAAGTTCCTCCTCAGAACCAAGCTCCCCATCGGAGCCCTGGACCTTGACCTTGATCTCACCATCGGCAGCGTTGGCGACACCATCCTGAGCTTTCACCGCGCCAAATCCAACATTCTCCCCAGTACTGGACGTGATGGTCAGCACACCGTCTTTGTCCAGGTTTGCCGTCACACCCAGCTTCGAGGCATTCGAGTTGATCTGGTCAGCCAGATCGGCAGTCGAGGTCACCCCTACAAGGGAAACCGTCTCATCGCCCACTGTCAGATCGAAATTCAGGGCAGTGGAGGTGTCGAGATCCACCTCGGCCGTGAACACGGTGCGAGCAGTCGCTGTCATGCCGGGGATAGCCCCATCGAACTTGGCTGCGATGGTCTTGGCGCTATCGGTGGTTTCGATCTCGATTTCTTTTTCTTGACCGCCGCCTACTACATTGAGCGTCTGCGCCGTAAATGCAGCGGCGGGAGCAGCGGGAACAGCAGTTCCTGATCCCCCAGTAGTAGCAGCAGTAGCGACCTCAGCCGAAAGCGATGCTGTAACACTGCTAGCGCCGCTATTCAATTGGAAAGCGCCAATCTTGTTGGAAGCAGCGCTCTTCAGGCTGACATCAATGGTTTCGTAGGCGTTGGAACCGACTTGGAAGCTAGAAGTACCAAACGAACCATCCAGCAGCTTGCGGCCACCGAAGGTGGTGGTTTCGGCAATACGGGTCAGCTCGGCCTGCTGAGCAGACACTTCCTTCTGCAGTGCAGCGCGGTCCGCATCGCTGTTGGAGCCGTTGGCCGACTGGATTGCCAGGTCACGAATACGCTGCAGGATGTTGGTGGATTGCTGCAGGGCACCTTCCGCAGTTTGCGACAGCGAGATACCGTCGTTGGCGTTGCGGGTCGCCACGTTCAGGCCGCTGATCTGGTTGGTCAGACGGTTGGAAATCTGCAGGCCCGCGGCATCGTCCTTGGCACTGTTGATCCGGCTACCGGTGGACAGGCGCTGCATGGAGGTGTTCAGGGAGTTGGACGTGTTGTTGATGTTGCGCTGGGTATTCAGCGACGGGATGTTGGTATTGACGGTAAGAGCCATGATGAGCCTCCAAGGGCGCTGGTTACTTTGGTTTGCCTGAGCGTGCGACTCCGGGCCGGCTGTGCCCAGGCACCCATCGAGTTCGCATTCGATTAGCTTATCGGCGTCGTTCCGGGGAGCTTTAGAGGCAGATGGAAAATAATTTGCGCATCCTGCCAATACCTTGTACGACACCGGCGGCCCCGACCCAACGAGCCCGCTCGCAAAGGTTTTCGATCGTTCAGCAGTAAACTTTAACCCTGTCCCACATCTGTTGTAGGGGGGCCTTGGCCGCGAAAAAATCGTTGCCGCCCTATCGCGGCCAAGGCCCCTCCTACACCTGAAGCATCAGGCGGGCACCAGGGAGGTCGTCTCATAAACCGTGCAGCATGCCCGACCTTGCGGGCCGCTTGCGCCAGCCCCTCAACCTCCTGCATGGTACGTCTCATTTTCCTAGTGCCCAGGAATCCCAGATGGCTCACCGGAACGACAAGCAGATACAACGAACCATTCAGGCACTTATAAAGGCCGAGCAAACAGATAATCTCGATGCGCAGATACGGGGCTACCTGGCACTCACGCGACTCATGCCCGAGCCAGCGGTTGCCCATGCACGCGCAGCCTGCCTATTGCAACGACAAGGCCGGGAACAGGAAGCTGTGCAACATTGCCAGCGCGCCTTGGCATTCCCTCAGAGCGATGAAGTGGATGCACTCATCTTCCCTCTCATGGCGCAGCGAGCTGACATTCTCCAAAACGAACTGGTGCGAATCCGCACTTGGCACTCACAACACCCCAACCAGCATCGCTGTCAGTTGCTGGCACTGTCACTGATTCGACAGGAATACTTCAACGAAGCGGAAGAGCTGATCACTGCCGCACTTGAGACTGCTGCCCTCCAAGCAATACCCCAAGACGGACTGTTACTGATATTGGCACATATCTATTACTGCCAGAACCGCTTTCACGAAAGCCTCGCCTGCTGCCAAATTGTACTGGAAAGCTTTCCAGATTCACGAGATGGCCATTATGCAATGGCCCAAAGCCACAATAAGCTAGGCCAGTATAACCAAGCCATCGCGCATTATTATGAAGTACTGAAAAACAACCCTGAAGATATAGACACACACCACAGCCTCGCACACCTAATGCTGAAAACTGGAAATCTCCAGAAAGGCTGGGAACACTGGGAATGGCGCTGGGCAAAATCCATCGAGAACCAGATCCAGAACTTCAATATCCCCGAATGGAACGGTGAGCCACTCGAAGGGAAGAGACTGCTTGTCTGGACTGAGCAAGGCATAGGCGATCAGATAATGTTTGCCAGCACACTGCCAGACCTCTGCAAATTGACTCCACACATTGCCTGGGAATGTAACGCACGACTAGTACCGCTATTTAGCCGAAGCTGGCCAGAGGTAAACTTCATCGCACAGTCAATCTCCAAGACAGGAAAGCCAATAGTAAAGCTATGGCCAACATCAGATTACCATATCCCGGCAGGCAGCCTGTGCAAGATATTACGTAATGATGCCAGCAAATTCCCTCGACAAGAAAGCTTCCTTCAAGCCTCTAACTCAGAGGTAAGAAGAATCAGAAAAACCTATAAAGATCTCTTTCCAGGAAAACTACTCGTGGGTATCTCATGGCGTGGCGGCACGGGCGTGGGAACCAACAAATATGCACGCACCCTAAACCCTGTTGAAATGCACCCAATAAAAACGCTTAAAAACGTTCAATTTATTGATTTGCAGTATGGAAATACATTAGAAGATCGAGCAGCTATGGAGACGTTCGGCCTAGAAATTTATCACGATTCTGAAATCGACCCCTTGCTGAGTCTGGACCTGCAGGCGGCACAAATCTCCGCGCTCGACCTGGTGCTTACAGTCGATAATACGACCGTACATCTTGCCGGGGCGCTGGGCACCCCTACCTATCTCCTGTTATCCACAGACCCAGATTGGCGCTGGGGGTTGGATCAGAACGAGAGCTATTGGTATCCATCCGTAAAGTTCATTCGCAACCCAAACCCAAGTAATTGGATGAGCGCCATAGACGAGGCCGTCGACTTGATTTCCGGGATCAGCCCATGACATACGGGCTTTTCTCAAGAGATAGGTCTCAGACCTCTACAACCACTCCTCCCTCCCCCAGGAACCTGCCCACTATTCGATATGAGCCCCCATGCACCGGTGGCGGCAATCTGTAATTCGTCCCGCCCCAGGCACACTCCAATATTTCGGCATTCGCCCCTTGAGATACTGGAAAAGGAAAAAAACCTTTCAACACTTCGAACGGATCCAGTCGATAAAAACCCTGAATATCAGCACCGGACCCTGCGCGCCGATAAGCAGAATCTATATCTGCCTTACGCTTTCTAACAATACAGCCAAGCTCGAAATTCTGTAAAAAAGCAGCTGAAGAACAATCAAAGCCAGCAAGAATCAAGTTGTAACATAGCAACCCGGCATTCCAACTTGTCAGGTGGCCGGCTATCAGGCGCTCCCGGGGGTGCACAGGCACAACAATTACCAGAATCCCATCATCTTTCAGGCAACTGAAAATTTTCTCCAGAAAAACACCCACGTTTCTTTGATGCTCAAGGACATGAGAGCACCAAATAACATCAAACTCACGATCGAATTCAATCTCCAAGAAGTCCCCAACATAATCAGCATCCTTGTTCAAATCAACTGTAAAAACCCGCTTTCCGAACATCTCAAAGAACTTCTTCTGCAGCCCATCGCCAGAACCGATATCAAGCATAGTCTGGAATTGGTAATCGCTAACAAGCTTGAGCGCCGAATGAAGCCCCCAATCAAGTCGCACCTCCTTTATCGCCCCCATCTTTCACCCCCTCTACTTAACAGAATCCGATAAAACCACAAAAAATCCAAATATAGCGAACTTGTAATCATATCTCATAGATACCTTAGCGCATTTGAAAGGAAATTTACAGATGCCTGTATGAATTACAGTAAACCTACATTTTAGAGCAGTGCAACTTACACTGCACGAACAACTAGCGCCTCCAACAAGGCCACTGATACAATCTAACGCCGGAAAACTTCTCGACTTTCAGCAATGATGCATACCAAGTTCTATTTCATCAGTTGAAATAGATTTTCTCATCGAGCTATACATCCTTGACCATCTACTGGACTAGGTGAATTTCCAATATCGCTAGATACTCAAGAAACTCCGCTTCATTCCACACAGGCACCTCCAGTTCATTTGCCTTAGCAAGCTTCGAACCCGCGCCAGGCCCCGCCACCACGCAGGACGTTTTGGCCGACACGGAACCGGCAACCTTGGCCCCCAACGCCTCCAGCCGCGCCTTGCCCTCGTCGCGGCTCATTGCTACGAGTGTGCCGGTCAGCACCCAGGTCTGCCCGGCCAGCGGCAGACCTTCCGCGGACTTCCGTTCGCTCTCCCAATGCATACCGAATTCCCGCAACTGCGCTTCGATAGCGCGGGCGCGTTCGGTGTTTTCAGGTTTGTCGAAGTAATCGCGTAGCGAGCGTGCGGCCTTTTCGGTGAGGCGTTCAACCTGGCGCAGGTCGAGCCAATCGGCGGCGATGATCGCGTCCAGGCTGCCGAAACGTTCTGCCAGGCGCTGGGCGCCGGTGCGGGCGATATAGGGAATATTGAGCCGGTCGAGCAGATCGGCCGGTGTCGCGCAGGCGGCGAATTCCGGATGGACGTCGCCCTCCTCCTGCGGTTCTACGCCACGCTCACGCAGCAGCGCAATGACCGTGCGGTTATGTTCGTCCTCGAAGAAGCTGTGGATCTCATGAGCGACTTCCAGGCCGACATCGGGCAGGTAGACGAGCACGTCGGGCAGCGCTCGACCTATGCGATCCAAGGAGCCCAGCGCCCGTGCCAGCAACTTGGCGGTTTCCTCGCCGACGTCGGGTATGCCGAGGGCGTAGACGAAACGCGCGAGGCTCGGTTTGCGGCTGGCGTCGATGGCGTTGAGCAGGTTGCGCGTGGATATCTCGGCAAAACCTTCCAAGTCGATGACCTGCTCATGGGTGAGGCAGTAGAGATCCGCTGGCGATTTGACCAACCCCCTGTCGACCAGCTGCTCGACGATCTTGTCGCCCAGGCCGTCGATATCCATCGCTCGGCGCGATACGAAATGGATGATCGCCTGCTTAAGCTGCGCCTGACAGGCCAGCCGGCCGACGCAACGGTAGATCGAGCCTTCGCTCACCGACTCACGCCCCTTGCTGCGCTTGATCAGCTGGGTGCGCTCCACGGCAGAACCGCACACCGGGCACTGCTCCGGCACATGCACGGCGCGCGCGTCGGCCGGGCGGCGTTCGGCGATTACGCCGAGAATCTGGGGAATCACGTCGCCTGCACGTCGCACGATCACCGTATCGCCGATCATCACGCCCAGGCGCGCCACTTCGTCCATGTTGTGCAGCGTCGCGTTGGAAACCGTAACGCCCGCCACCTGCACCGGCTTCAACCGGGCGACCGGGGTGATCGCGCCGGTACGGCCGACCTGGAACTCTACATCGAGCAGCTCGGTGATTTCTTCCCGCGCGGGAAACTTGTGTGCGATGGCCCAGCGCGGCTCCCGCGCACGGAAGCCCAGTTCACGCTGCTGCGCGACCGCGTTGACCTTGAACACCACACCGTCAATCTCATACGGCAGCGCGTCGCGCTTTTCACCGATGGCGTCGTAGTAAGCCCGGCATTCGGCCACGCCCCTGGCCAGTTTCAGCTCACGACTGATGGGCAGGCCCCAGCTTTTCAGCGCTTCGAGGATACCGATGTGCGTGCCCGGCAGCTCGCCGTCGCTACGTCCGACACCATATGCACACAGCTCAAGCGGACGACTTGCGGTGATCTTCGAATCCAGCTGGCGCAGGCTTCCAGCAGCGGCGTTGCGGGGATTGGCGAAGGGTTTGCCGCCGCTTTCCAGCTGCCGCGCATTCAGCGCTTCGAACCCCGCCTTGGGCATGTAGATTTCGCCGCGCACCTCGAGTACCGCAGGCCAGCCACTGCCATGCAGTTTCAATGGAATGTTGCGTACGGTGCGCACGTTGGCGCTGATGTCCTCACCCGTGCTGCCATCACCCCGTGTGGCGCCGCGCACCAGATGGCCGTTCTCATACAGCAGGCTGACCGCCAGGCCGTCCAGCTTGGGTTCGCAGCTGTACTCGACCACAGCGCCATCGCTGAACAGGTCGCCCGCCGGCAAATCCAGTCCTTCGCGCACACGACGATCGAAGTCGAGCAGATCCTGCTCATCGAAGGCGTTGCCCAGGCTCAGCATCGGCACTTCGTGGCGTACCTGACCGAATGCCGCGAGCGCCGCTCCTCCAACCCGCTGGGTTGGCGACTCAGGCGTCACCAGTTCCGGGTGCTCTGCTTCGAGCGCCTTGAGCTCGTTAAACAGGCGGTCGTACTCGGCGTCAGGAACGCTCGGCTCGTCGAGCACGTAGTAGCGATAATTGTGGGCGTCAATTTCGCCGCGCAGTTCGGCGATGCGCTCGGCGGCGGTTTGGGCGGAAGGCATAAGACGGAGCCGTGGCTGGGGCTGTGCTGATTCAGACCGTATCAGCGCGCCTTGGTTGATAGTGAGGCGTCGGATTCTAGCCGAATGCGCAATCGAAGGCAGGTTCGCGGCTTTGGCTAGTCGGAGGCTGGAAGCGCAGCGGGACGGCCTCAGCCATCCCGAATCAAACTGCTCACTGATGGACAGAGGCGGAGCGCGCCCGTCAATGGAATGCCTGCACTGGAGACAGGAGCATGAGACGGCGCGAGCAATCCACGTCTGCTAACACACAACACCGGGCGCAAGGCCCGGTGCAAATATCACTCAACGCTGCTTGATGGTCATCTGCCGGCGCTCGAACTCGACGATGCGCTGGCGGTAGTGCTCGATGGTCTGGGCGGTGAGAACGCTGCGCTGGTCATCCTTCAGCTCGCCATTGAGCTCCTGGGACAGCTTGCGCGCCGCAGCAACCATGACATCGAAAGCCTGCTTGGGATGGCGTGGGCCGGGCAGACCGAGGAAGAAGCTCACGGCCGGCGTGGTGAAGTGATCGATGTCGTCCAGGTCGAAAGTACCAGGCTTGACGGCATTGGCCATGGAGAACAGCACCTCGCCATTGCCGGCCATGCTTTCGTGGCGATGGAAGATATCCATTTCGCCGAAGCGCAGGCCACTCTCGAGAATGTTCTGCAGCAGCGCCGGACCACGGAAACCGTGAGGATCACGGCAAATGACGTTGATGACGAGTACTTCCTCGACGGGCGCCAGTTCCTTCTGCGGCTGGTCTTTCCCTTCCTCGTCATCACCAACAACCGGATCGAGCAGCGTGGGTACGGGCTCGTCGCTGTTGAGCTGGAGGTCGCCCTGAAAGGGTTCGTTCTGCCGGCGCTTCTTGCCGGACTCGCGCGCGCTCATCGTCGGCATGTCGCCCTCATCCAGAGAAGGCTCATGATCGCGATTAACCACACGCGCCGGGCCTAGAAGCTCCGGAGAATCGTCGGCATCGGGAAGGTTGGAGAGGCTGCGGTCCAGCTTGAATTTCAGCTTACCCTTGCCACCGCGCATGCGACGCCAGCCGTCGAACAGAATGCCGGCAATGACAATGATGCCGATGACGATCAGCCACTCGCGCAGACCGATATCCATTAATGCTTTAACCTCTGAATTCGATGATAAAGACGCAACGAACAGTCACTTGGGACTGCTTCAAGCGCATCGCAAAAATTGTGCTCTAAGCTAGCACGACGAACGGTAACTTTGCACCGTGCGGTAGTTCTCTTTTTATAGCGTTCCTTGTATCAAAAATGCTCAAACACGCGGCTTAATCCTAGGCTTCGACGAGTGCAACGGCCTGTTCGACGTCGACCGTCACCAGGCGTGAGCAGCCCGGCTCATGCATGGTCACACCCATCAGCTGATCGGCCATTTCCATGGCGATCTTGTTGTGGGTGATGTAGATGAATTGCACTTTCTCCGACATCTCCTTCACCAAGCGCGCGTATCGACCGACGTTCGCATCATCCAGCGGTGCGTCAACCTCATCGAGCATGCAGAACGGCGCGGGATTGAGCTGGAAGATGGCAAAAACCAGCGCCAGCGCCGTCAACGCCTTTTCGCCACCGGAAAGCAGGTGAATGGTGCTGTTCTTCTTCCCGGGCGGGCGCGCCATGATCGCCACCCCGGTATCGAGTAAATCTTCTCCGGTAAGTTCCAGATAGGCATTGCCGCCGCCGAACACTTTCGGGAAAAGCGCCTGTAGGCCACCGTTGATCTGATCGAAGGTCTCTTTGAAGCGGTTGCGAGTTTCCCGGTCGATCTTGCGGATGACGTTTTCCAGCGTATCCAGCGCCTCGACCAGATCATCGTTCTGCGCATCGAGGTAACGTTTGCGTTCCGATTGCTGCTGGTACTCATCGATCGCCGCGAGGTTGATCGGGCCCAGGCGCTGAATGCGCTGGCCAAGGCGCTCCAGCTCCGCCTCCCAACGCGGCTCGTCTGCATCGGCAGGGAGCGTGCCAAGCACGCCATGCAGATCGTAGCCGTCCTCCTGCAGCTGGTCCTGCAACGACTTGCGGCGGACGCTCAGCCCTTGCCAATCCAGCCTTTGCTGCTCCAGCTGCCCACGTAGCAGCTGCGCTTGCTGCTCGGCCTGAGTGCGGCGTTTTTCGGCATCACGCAGCTCGCGGTCGGCGTCTTCCAGGGCCAGTCGCGCATGCTTGAGTTCGTCTTCGACCCCCATGCGCCGCTCCAGCAGCTCTTCGAGCTTCATGCGCAGTTCTTCCAGCGGTGCCTCGCCCTCCTCCAGGTTCAGCGTCAGCTGCTCGCGGCGCTCGATGGCACGTTCGAACTGTTGCTCCAATCGCTCCAGCGCCTGCCGGGTGGACTCGTACTGCGCTTTGAGCGAACCGACCCGCAACGCCAGCTGATGCGCCTGGTCCTTGTGCTGACGGGCATCCTGGCGAATGCGATCGAGCCGCTCGCGAATGCCGTCGCGACTGGCCAGCAATGTCTCGCGCTGCTCGGTGTCCTGGGCCATCGCATCCAGCGCGTCCTGTAGTTGCAGACGCGCCTCGCCGAGCTGTTCGGTCTCGATCTCGCGCTGTTCGTTCTGCTCGGAAAGCTCTTCATCCAGACGCTGGCGGCGCAGCGCCAACTGCTCGAGGCGCGCTTGCCCGGCAGATAGCTGCGCCTTGAGATCGCTATGGCTGCGAGCTTCCTCCTGCTGCCGACGACGCTGCTGCTCGCGCTCGTCTTCGAGACGGGCCTGATCACTACGCAACTCAGCGATGCGCTCTTCAACTGCCGCCAAGGCGGTTTCACGCTCTTCGCGCTCTGCCTGTAACCGCTCCAGTTCCTGCCCGCGGGCGAGCACACCGGATTCGGCCTCGCTGGCGCGCCGCACCCGCAGAAAATGCCGACCGACCCAGTAGCCGTCGCGGCTTACCAGGCTTTCGCCATCGTTGAGACCCGAGCGCGCGGCCAGCGCCTGCTCCAGCGAATCGACCGGACGCACATTGCCCAGCCAGGGCGACAGATCCAGAGCAGACTCGACCAGATCGAGCAAGCTACCAGCGCGGCGCGCACCGCCATTTGCAGGGCTGACCAGCCGCAGGTCGCCCTGCTCGAAGCCCTCGAACTCGATCGCCGCAAAATCATCCAGCAGCACGGCATGCAGATCGGCGCCCAGCACGGTTTCCACCGCCACTTCCCAACCGGGCTCGACACGCAGCCCTTCGGCTAGGCGCGGGCGCTTTTCCAACCCGTGCTCACGCAGCCACTCGCCGACGCCTTTGCCGGGATCCCTCGCCGCCTGCTGCAGCGCCTCCAGCGAGGCGATGCGGCCATTCAGACGCTGCAGATCCCCCTGCGCCTGCTGCTGCGCCTGGGTCGCCTGCTGCAACGCTTCACGCAATTGCTCCAGGCGTTCATTGAGCGCATCGCCGGCCGCGGCAAGCGCTTCGAGATCGAGCTCACTGGCGGCAAGCTGCTCGCCCAGCTCGAGAATCGCCACATCTTCAGGATCGGTAGCCAGCAGCGCACGTTCGTCATCCAGCCGACGTTGACGTTCGGCCAACCGTTCCAGACTCTGCTCCAGCTGCTGGATGCGCGACTGCTGGACCTCAGCCACGCGGCGTGGCTCAGCGCTGAGCTGATTGAAGCGTTCCCATTGTTCCTGCCAGCCCTGCATGGCCGCTTCAGCCTCTTCCAGCTGGACGGCAGATTCCTCCGCGGCGGCGCCGGAGAGCTCCTGCTCAGGCTCGAGCATCGCCAATTCCTCGCCGAGCGTGGCCAGCAGCGTGCGGTCGTGACCGAGGTGTGATTCGGTCTCCAGACGCGCCTGCTCCGCCTCGCGCAGATCGTCCTGCAACTGACGCAGGCGCTGCTGGCCGTGCTGGATGCTTTGCTCGACCCGGGCGATATCGCCGCCAACCGAATAGAAGCGACCCTGCACCTGGTTGAAGCGCTCGGACAGTTCGTGGTGGCCGTCACGCAAGCGTTCGATGCTCGCATCGGCGTTGCGCTGCTCGGCGACCAGCGCTTCGAAGGCGACTTCCTGATCGCCGATGACCTGCTCGCGCTGGCCGACCTGCTCGTTCAAGGCCTGCCAGCGCAGCGCCGACAGCTGCGCCTTGAGCTGACGCTCTTCGGCCTTGTATTCCTGATACTTCTCCGCCGACTGCGCCTGACGGTGCAGACGTTCGAGCTGGCGTTCCAGCTCTTCGCGCAGGTCGGTCAGGCGAGCCAGGTTCTCGTGCGTCCGACGAATACGGTTCTCGGTTTCGCGCCGGCGCTCCTTGTACTTGGAGATGCCGGCCGCTTCCTCGATGAAGTTGCGCAGGTCCTCGGGCTTGGCCTCGATCAGTTTGGAGATCATGCCCTGCTCGATGATCGAGTAACTGCGCGGCCCGAGCCCGGTGCCGAGGAAGATATCGGTGATATCGCGGCGCCGGCACTTCACGCCGTTGAGAAAGTAGGTGTTCTGCGAGTCGCGGGTGACGCGGCGGCGGATGGAAATTTCGGCGAAGGCTGCGTACTCACCGGTCAACGTGCCGTCGGAGTTATCGAAGATCAGCTCGATGCTCGCCTGGGTTACCGGCTTGCGCGTGTTAGAGCCATTGAAGATGACGTCCGTCATCGACTCACCACGCAGGTTCTTAGCCGAGCTTTCGCCCATTACCCAGCGCACGGCGTCGATGATATTGGATTTGCCGCAGCCGTTCGGCCCGACCACCGCCGCCATGTTGCTCGGAAAGCTGACGGTGGTGGGATCGACGAAGGATTTGAAGCCGGCGAGTTTGATGCTTTTCAGTCGCATGCGGCCTATCCGTGGCAGTCAGCGTGGGAACGAGCAAGCGGGGTCGCCGTGAACATCGGAAATCCTGGCATGGAATGGGTACTGGCAAGAAGCCAGGGAGTTTATCACGCAGCCTGGCTCCGCTCGCAGCGTGGCGGCGCACAGAACGGTGTGGCAGGTGAAGGCATCCGAACTGCAAGCGGCGCTCGGGCTGGAAAGACGATTCGTCAGCCGCCCGTCATGCTCATGAAGCGCACCACCTGAACCTGCTCATCAGTGCGGAAGTGATGTTTCTCCGGCTTGAGTTGCAGTGCGTCCACCAATGCATTGCGCAGGCGTTCGCCATCGCCCGGATGCCGGCGCATCAGGCTTTTCAGATCCAGCGCGCCCTCGTGGCCGAGGCATAGCACCAGCTTGCCTTCGGCAGTCACGCGGACGCGGTTGCAACTGCCGCAGAAGTTGTTGCTGTGGGGCGAAATGAAGCCGACCTGTGTTTCGCTACCCGCTACCTGCCAGTAACGCGACGGGCCGCCGGTGGCATGACTGCTGCGTACCAGGGTATGCCGCGCCTCGATTCGCTCACGCACTTCGTCGCTGGAACAGAAAGTGATCTGGCGTTGATGACTGGACACGCTACCCAGCGGCATCTCTTCAATGAAGCTGATATCCAGGCCACGCTCGATGGCGAAATCCACCAGATCGAGGATCTCGTCGTCATTGCGCCCCTTCTGCACCACGCTATTGAGCTTGATCCGCTTGAAGCCAGCAGCGCGCGCCGCCTCGATGCCCGCCAGCACCTGATCGAGGCGGTCACGGCGGGTCAGTTCGGCGAAGCGGTCGCGCTTGAGCGAGTCGAGGCTGATGTTCAGGCGCTTCACCCCGGCATCACGCAGCGCCGTCGCCAGACTTGGCAGCTGTGAACCGTTGGTGGTGATGGCCAGGTCTTCGAGCTCGCTGCGCGCGCCCAGTTGCGCCAGCAGGCCGGTCAGACCCTTGCGCACCAACGGCTCACCGCCGGTCACGCGAATGCGTTTGACACCGAGACTGATGAAGGCATCGGCCACGGCATAGAGCTCTTCGAGGGTAAGTATCTGTGCGCGGGGAGCGAAGACCATGTCTTCGCTCATGCAGTAGGTGCAGCGAAAATCGCAGCGATCGGTTACCGATAACCTCAGGTAGGTGATGCGCCGGCCGAACGGGTCGACCAACTGGGAATCGGGCATGGAACTCTCCAACTGCTGGCTGCGCCTGTATTCAGACTATGCGCTAAGCGCGAATCAGGCAAAGTGACGTTACCAACGGCGAGCGGTCCGCGCCACCGCCGGGCATGCAGCATCACAGTCGCAATGCTTTAATGAGCCGCTTTGGCAGGCGACCCGCTCGACCTGCAACCCATGCGAGAGACCACAGCGAATGGATAACGACTCCTTGAAAGCGATGAGCTGGCGCGAACGGCTATACGTCATCATCTTTTTCACCAATACCCCAGCGGGAAAACGCTTCGATACCTGGCTGCTGGTGATTATCCTCGCCAGTCTGGTGGTGGTGATGTTCGACAGCATCGCCTCCTTCAATGAGCGCCACGGCGAGCTGCTGACCACTCTGGAGTGGGGATTCACCACGATATTCGCCCTGGAATACCTGGTGCGCATCTACACCCACCCCGAGCCACGCAAATACATCTTCAGCTTCTACGGCGCGGTGGACCTGCTCTCGGTGCTGCCGGCCTTCATCGCCCTGCTGCTACCCGATGCGCAGTACCTGCTGGTGGTACGCATCGTCCGCATGCTGCGGATTTTCCGTGTACTCAAGCTCACGCCCTACCTGAGCCAGGCGAATTTCCTGCTGGTGGCACTGCAGGGCAGCCGGCAAAAGATCATCGTCTTCCTCGTCAGCGTAACCACCCTGATCATCGTTTACGGCACGCTGATGTATGTGATCGAAGGGCCAGGCAATGGCTTCACCAGCATTCCGATAAGCATCTACTGGGCGGTGGTCACACTGACCACGGTCGGCTTCGGCGACATCGTTCCGCATACGCCATTGGGCAAGGCGCTGGCGACGATGGTGATGATCACTGGTTATTCGATCATCGCCGTGCCGACCGGCATCTTCACCGCCGAGCTGGCGAATGCCATGCGCCAGGACAGCCTGCGCCACAGCTGCCCGACCTGCGACAAGCTCACCCATGAGCCCAATGCGGCCTTCTGCAGTCGCTGCGGCAGCCAGCTGTTCGAGCGACGCGAAGGCGAGGCGCGCGACTGACACGTGCCAACCGTCGCGCGGGCTGGGTTGCCGACCCGCTGCATCGCCAACGGCATGGCGAACTGCCCTGAAGCAGGGCTGTCACATCCTCTGACTCGCGTCAGGCAGGATGGAGACCGGCATGCCCTTGCTCAAACTGCTGCACTTCGCTGCCCTGCTCTGCTGGTGCGGCTCGCTGCTTTATCTCCCGGCGCTGATCGCGGCGGGCACCAAGCGTAGCGATCAGCTCTTCTACCGTGACCATGCACACCTCACCCGCATGGTCTTCACCCTCATCAGCACCCCGGCTGCGCTGCTGGCGATCGGCTCCGGCACGGCGCTGTTCCTGCGCGACGGCACGCTGGCAGGCTGGCTGATCATGAAGCTCACGGTGGTGACGGCGATGGCGCTCTGTCATGCGCTGTGCGGCGTTCTCGTCCTGCGCATCGAACGCGAGCCGGAGCGTGGCGTCACATACCAGTGCATCACCTTGGGCGTGATGGTGCCCGTGCTGATCGCCCTGACTCTGTGGCTGGTGCTGGCCAAGCCCTTCTGACCTCAAGGAACGACCGCCTCGCATGACCGACTCTCCGGCCCGATTCGTATACCCTCAGCGCCATTGCGCGACGCAGCCCGGCATGTCGCCAGGAGACGACTCGATCCGTTGCGACTCGCGCTTACGGCCCATCGCCTTCAACGTCCACACCAACCGCGTGCTCGTAGACCAAGCGCCCGCCGAGAAAGGCCGCCAGCGAGATCAGCACGGCGGTCAGCAGCGACAGGTAGAGACCCCACATGGCATCGCCGTCACCGCGATCCATGCCCTGGTAGCGCAACAGCCAGTTCAGCGAGGCCAGGGAAAGCATCATCACCGCCAGGATCGCATGGCACCACGCGGTCACCTTGCGGCGAATCTGCTGCACGGTGACCAGATCAATAACGCCGGCGACGCTGGCGATCCAGCCGCCGATCGCACCCACACCGGAAAGCCAGAGGCCAGCGCGCCACCAGAATTCGTCAAGCGTCCACAGGTAGGCGAGATCCGCCGGCACCAGGCCGATCAACGCCGCGACGGGGAAGTGAATCATCATCGGGTGCAGCGGATGGCCGGCAATGGCGGCGTTGCTGTTGATCGACTCGCGTTCTGTGGCCATCCGGCCCTCCCAGGCACTGAAGTGAAACGGGCCGCCCGGTGGTCGAGACGAGGCGGCAACCCTTTCAAATGGACCACGCTGGCGCTGGCAGTTCCTTTACTCGCGGCCTGCGACGGTCCGCAATCGGCGCTTTCACCTGCCGGCCCGATGGCCCGCGACGTGGCGAACGTCTGGTGGGCGATGTTCGGCTTTTCCGTGGTGGTGCTGCTGGTAGTGAGCGCGCTGTGGATCTACGCGATGCTGCGCCGCCCGCGAACGCACACCGCCGAAGAAGCCAAACGGATCAATCGTCGCTGGATCATCGGCGGCGGCCTGATCCTGCCCACCGTCACCATCATCGCCCTGCTGGCGTTCGGCATTCCCACCGGGCGCGGCATGCTGCCGTTGCCGGTCGAAGGCGAGCAACCGCTGCGCATCCAGGTTATCGGCCACCAATGGTGGTGGGAGGTGCGCTACCCGGAAAGCGAGGTGGTGACGGCCAACCAATTCATCCTGCCGGTCGATCGCCCGGTGGACGTCGAGGTCACCAGCGCCGACGTGATCCACTCGTTCTGGGTGCCACGCTTCGGCGGCAAGCTGGACATGGTTCCCGGCCGGACCAACACCCTGCGCGTGCAGGCCTCGCAGACCGGAATTTTCCGCGGGCAATGCTCGGAGTTCTGCGGCAGCCAGCATGCGCACATGATTCTGCACGTGGAGGCGCTGGAAGCTGACGCTTTTGCCAGCTGGATCAAGGCCCGCCGTGAGCTGCAGCACCAGCCACCCAGCGGCGATGCCGGTCGCGTCTTCGCTGAGCGCTGCGGGCAATGCCACCGCGTCACGGGCGTCAGCGAGGGCAATCGCGCACCGGACCTGAGCGATCTCGCCACCCGTCCGACCCTCGGCGCCGGCGTGATCGCCAACGATGCGGACGGCCTGCGCCGCTGGCTGAGCGATCACCAGAGCCTCAAGCACGGCAACGCCATGCCGCGGCACGACGACATTCCCGAAGAAACCCTCGGCCAGCTTGCCGACTGGCTGGAGACACTCGCTCCATGACACCGACCCCGAAGAGTGGCGCGCCCGCTACCGATCTCGACCAGTTGCAGGACCAGTTCAACGAGGTCTGGGGCAACCCCCGCGGTTGGCGCGCGCTGACCATCGTCAACCACACCAGCATCGGTCTGCGCTTTCTGGTCACCGGCGCCTTCTTTTTCCTCGTCGGCGGTTTGCTGGCGATGCTGATCCGCACGCAGCTCGCGCTGCCCGGCTACGAGCTGATGGAGCCGGACGTCTACAACCAGGTCTTCACCATGCACGGCACGGTGATGATGTTCCTCTTCGCGGTGCCGATGATGGAGGGGTTGGCGGTCTACCTGATCCCGAAGATGATCGGTGCCCGCGACCTGGTTTTCCCGCGCCTTTCCGCCCTGGGCTACTACTGCTACCTGTTCGGCGGGCTGATCCTGCTGTCGAGCATCTTTCTCGACGTCGCGCCCAAGGCCGGCTGGTTCATGTACACGCCGCTGTCCAGCTCGGCACATACCCCTGGGGTGAACTCGGATTTCTGGCTGCTGGGCATCACCTTCGTCGAGATTTCCGCGGTATCCGCCGGTGTCGAACTGGTGGTATCGATCCTGCGCACCCGCACCAACGGCATGGCGCTGCACAAGATGCCGCTGTACGCCTGGTACATCCTGGTGATGGCGATGATGATCGTGGTCGGCTTTCCGCCGCTGATCCTCGGCTCCATCCTGCTGGAACTGGAACGCGCGGCCGGCATGCCGTTCTTCGATGTCGCCCGCGGTGGCGATCCGGTGCTCTGGCAGCACCTGTTCTGGCTGTTCGGTCACCCGGAGGTGTACATCATCTTCCTGCCCGGCGCCGGCATCGTCTCCACGCTGATTCCAGTGTTCTGCCAGCGCCCGCTGGTGGGCTACCGCTGGGTCGTGCTGGGCGTACTGACCACCGGCTTCATCAGCTTCGGACTATGGGTACACCACATGTTCACGGTGGGCATCCCGCAGCTGGCCACGGCGTTCTTCTCGGCCGCGAGCATGCTGGTGGCAATCCCCACCGGCGTGCAGATTTTCGCCTGGCTGGCGACGCTCTGGCTCGGCAAGCCGGTGTACAGAGTGCCAATGCTCTGGCTGGTGGGCTTTCTGATCGTCTTCGTCGCCGGCGGCCTGACCGGGGTAATGCTGGCGCTGGTGCCGTTCGACTGGCAGGTACACGACACCCATTTCGTCGTCGCGCACATGCACTACGTACTGGTGGGCGGCATGTTGTTCCCGCTGATGGCCGGTCTGTACTACTGGCTGCCGCACTTCTCCGGGCGCATGCCCTCGGAAAAGCTCGGCCGCTGGGGCTTCTGGCTGTTCTTCATCGGCTTCAACGTGACCTTCATGATCATGCACTGGACGGGCCTGATCGGCATGCCACGGCGCGTCTACACCTATGACACCGGCCTCGGCTGGGACATGCCCAACCTGGTGTCGTCGATCGGCAGCTTCATCATGGCCGTGGGTGTCGCCACCATCCTGCTGGACATCATCCTGCATTTCCGCTTCGGCATCCCGGCACCGAAGAATCCCTGGAAAGCCGATACCCTCGAGTGGGCCACCAGCCTGCCGCCCAGCGCGTACAACTTCGTCAGCCTGCCCGATGTGACGGACCGTCATCCGCTGTGGAAAGACCCGGACCTGCCCGACAGCATCGCCCGCGGCGAACATGCGCTGACGGTGATCGACCACGGTCGACGGGAGACCTGGGGCAGTGATCCGCTGACGGGCAAGGTCCGCGAGATCATTCATTTGCCTGGCAACAGCTGGCTGCCGTTCATTGCCTCGGTGTTCCTTGCAGTGCTCTGCCTGAGCCTGCTGAACAAGGCGTACATCCTCGCGATCATCGCCACCGTGGCAACGCTGATCGTGCTGCTGCGCTGGTCCTGGGAAAACGGCGCCCATCCTGCTGCCGCGCCGGACGCCCATACCCAACCGGGCGAGCCACCGCTGCACTCACGCACCTTCGACGGACCGGGCCTATGGGGCATGGGCGTGACGCTGCTGGCCAATGGTGCGCTGTACCTTTCGCTGCTGTTCGGCTGGTTCTATCTGTGGACCGTGTCGCCGCAATGGCAGGTGCCGGACAGCGACCTGAACGGTTGGTTGATGCTGGCCAGCACCGTGTTACTGAGTGCCGGCACGCTCTGGCTGCACCAGCTGATCAAGCGTCTGCGCGCCGGTATGCATTGCGGGCTGATGGGGCAACTTGCCGTGTTGGCGATCGTCGCCTTCATTCAATCGGCGCTGCTGCTCTGGCTGATGCTGTCGGCCGGCCTGGCGCCGACCGAAACCGCCCACGATGCAGTGATCTTCGTGATGCTGGCGTACAACCTGATTCACTGCACGCTGGCAGCCGTACTGACCGGACTGCAGGCGTGGCGGGTAGCCCTCGGTTACGTGGGCGACAAGGCGCCATACGAGCCCATCGTGGTCGAGCAGCTCTGGTACTACAACCTGGGTGTGCTGTGGGTCAGCTATGCGGCGATCGTGTTGTTCCCGGCGACCTGGGGAGGTGCCTGATGGCCTATGCACGCACGTCACCCTTTCACCCGGTGCAGATCCCGATCGGCCTGATCATCTGGAGCCTGTGGTTTGTCGCGATGTACGGTGGCCAGGCGGTGATCTGCAAGGTAAGCCCACCGGACCCCGCGGACGGCGTGTGGAACTGGCTGAACGGCAGCCTCGGCGTGCTGACCCTGCTTACCCTGACGCTGTTGCTCTGGCTAGCGCGTTACTTCTGGCGCCTGTCGCGACCACCGCATGAGCTAAACGAGCGGCAGCAGTTCGTCACCAAGCTGGCTGCCGGTATTCACTTCATTGCGGCGCTCGCCACCCTGTTCGTCGGCATTCCGCTGCTGCAGATTCCGCCATGCCTGTAATTCGGCCGCCGATGCGCTGGGCAGCCGCTGCAGCCTTGACCGCCATCTTCCTGCCGGTATCGGCGCAGGCCCATGGCCTTTTCGATGCCCACCTGCTGGACCGCGCGCCATTGCTGCTCACGGCGGTGCTGGTCGCGGCCGCCTGGCTGCTCTATGTGCTGGGCGCCCGCAAGGTACCGCCGCGGCGGAGCGAGGCCCTCTGCTTTCACAGCGCCATGCTGCTGGCGGTGTTCTCGGTTTTCGGCCCCATCGACGACTGGGCGGAAAGCAGCACCAGCTGGCACATGACCCAGCACATGCTGTTCATCATCGTGATCGCGCCGCTGTGGGCGCTGGCCCGGCCGCTGCCGCAATGGCGCGGCGTCACCGGCCGCTTTGCCCAGCCGCTGTGGACTGGCATTCTGCGCGCCGGCCGCTACCCCACGCTGCTGGCGCTGCTGCATGGTGCGATCATCTGGATCTGGCACACGCCGAAGCTCTATGTGCTGGCGCTGGACAACCTCTGGTGGCACGCTTTCGAACATGCGTGCTTTCTGTTCACCGGCTGGCTGTTCTGGTGGTCGGTGCTGCGCGCCAATCCGAAGCAGGTGCCCCAGGCGTTGATGGCCGTGTTGCTGACGCTGATGCACACCGGCCTGCTGGGCGCCCTGCTCACCTTCGGCACCGTCTCGTTCTATGGCGAAGGTCGCTCGGTGGACGACCAGCAACTCGCCGGCCTGATCATGTGGGTACCCGGTGGGCTTATCTATCTGATCGGCGGGGGCTGGATCGCCTGGCGCTGGCTGACCCGCATGTGGCGGCGCCAGCAAACGGGTGCTGCCCGGGAGGAGCTGGGCTGAGGCTGCGAACGAGCCTGCAGCCGCGTCGCTCACTCGCTCTTCTTGCGAATCCAGTAGAGGTAGGTGCCAGCCGCTTCCTGCTGCTCGACCAGGTCATGGCCGAGAAAGATGCAGAACTTCGGAATATCTCTCTGGGTCGAGGGATCGGTCGCGATCACCTTGAGCAGCGCACCACCGGCCAGATCGCGCACCTTGTTGTGCAACATCATCACCGGCTCGGGGCAGTTCAGGCCGCTGGCATCGAGCACGGCATCGACGGACATTTCAGCTGATTGGGTCATCTTGGGCTCCGGAAAACTGGCGTGCATTGTTACGCATGCGCGCAGGCGGGTCATCCGCTGGCTGATCAGAGACGCCGCAGGTGGCAGGTCACCTCTTCGCGGTCGTGGTACAGCTGCTTGCAGCCGATGCTGGTCTTGACGCCGCGCGCGGCCAGGCCATCGGCGATGCGCTCCAGCAGCCGCTTGACCTCGGCATAGCGCTGCTTCATCGGCAGTTTGAGGTTGACCACCGCTTCGCGGCACAGGCCTTCGCCGATCCAGGTTTCCAGCAGCGCCGCATTGCGCGCCGGCTTTTCGACGATATCGCAGACCATCCAGTTCACCGGCTTGCGCGGACGGAACGTGAAGCCGTCGGCACGGAAATGTTCGACCAGCCCGGAATCCATCAGCTCGGCGTTCATCGGGCCGTTGTCCACAGCGCTGACCTTGATGTGTCGGTTGACCAGCTGCCAGGTCCAGCCACCCGGCGCTGCGCCGAGATCGACGCCGGTCATGCCCGCCGCCAAACGCGCATCCCACTGGTCGCGCGGGATGAAATGGTGCCAGGCCTCCTCCAGCTTTAGCGTGGATCGACTGGGCGCCTGGCGCGGGAACTTCAGTCGCGGGATGCCCATCGGCCACAAGGCGCTGTTGTTCACCTCGGCAATACCGACGAACACCTCACGGCCACTCTTGAAGGTCAACAACAGTCGCGGGCCGTTGCCCTGCTCGTCGAGGCGGCCGGCCTTGATCAGCGCCTTGCGCAGTGGCGCCTCGAACTTGCGGCAGAAGTTGGAAAGTTCCTTGCCATCGTTGGTGTCCAGCACTTCCAGCCACAAGCCACTGCAGACCGGATAAGCCGCCAGGTACTCCAGCAATACGCTGATACGATCCGTTTCAGGAAGTTGCAGGTACTCGCCGCGCGCCCATTGCCGCGGAAAGATCAGTTCGGCGAAACGCAGCTTTCGCATCAGCCGCTCGGCGCCGCCGCTTTCGCTGCAGATGAATTCCGCACAGGCACTCTCGGGCCGCGCCTTGGCGTAGCCGGCCACTTCCAGGACGGCGGCGTGCTCGCTGATTTCCGCGCATACCTCGCCCTCGAAACCGGGGCGGCAATGCAGCAGCAATGTGTTCATGTTCGAATCCTGTCAGCGGTCGGGCCAGCGCCAAAGCCGCGCATCATAGCCGACCACGGGAACCCTCGCCTGCATGACCCGGTCCAGTGCAGTAGCGAAGCCCCATGGGTTTCACCGCTCGTTCATCAGCCAGCCCTTACCGTGTGGGCACAAGGAGATGAGGAATGCCTTCCCTGGATAGCCTGAATTGCCGCCGCAGCCTCGAAGTTGCCGGCAAGACCTACCACTACTACAGCCTGCCCGACGCAGCCGCCCAACTCGGCGATATCAGCCGCCTGCCCACGTCACTGAAGGTGCTGCTGGAGAATCTGCTGCGCTGGGAAGACAACCAGACGGTGCGCGCCGACGACCTGAAATCCCTGGTGCGCTGGCTGGATACGCGCAGCTCCACGATGGAGATCCAGTACCGCCCTGCCCGCGTACTGATGCAGGACTTCACCGGCGTCCCGGCAGTCGTCGATCTTGCAGCCATGCGCGACGCCGTGGCCAAGGCCGGCGGCGATCCGCAGAAGATCAACCCGCTGTCGCCGGTGGATCTGGTCATCGATCACTCGGTGATGGTCGACCGTTTCGGCAACGATCAGGCATTCGAGCAGAACGTCGAGATCGAGATGCAGCGCAACGGCGAACGCTACGAGTTCCTGCGCTGGGGCCAGCAGGCCTTCGACAACTTCGCCGTGGTGCCGCCGGGCACCGGCATCTGTCACCAGGTGAATCTGGAATACCTCGGTCAGGTGGTCTGGACCCGTGAAGAGAACGGCGAAACCTATGCCTATCCGGACACCCTGGTCGGCACCGACTCGCACACCACCATGATCAATGGCCTCGGTGTGCTTGGCTGGGGCGTTGGTGGTATCGAGGCCGAGGCGGCAATGCTCGGCCAGCCGGTGTCGATGCTGATCCCTGAAGTGATCGGCTTCCGCCTGACCGGCAAGCTCAACGAGGGTGTCACCGCCACCGACCTGGTGCTGACCGTAACGCAGATGCTGCGCAAGCACGGCGTGGTCGGAAAGTTCGTCGAGTTCTTCGGCCCCGGCCTGGATCACCTGCCGCTGGCCGACCGCGCCACCATCGGCAACATGGCCCCGGAATACGGCGCCACGTGCGGCTTCTTCCCGGTCGACCAGGTGACCATCGATTACCTGCGCCTGACAGGCCGCAATGAAGAGCGCATCGCGCTGGTCGAGGCCTACAGCAAGGCCCAGGGCATGTGGCGCGACACCAACTCGCCCGATCCGGAGTTCACCGCTACCCTCGAACTGGACCTGAGCCAGGTTCGACCGTCCGTGGCGGGGCCCAAGCGTCCACAGGATCGAGTGACCCTCGGCGATATCGGCGCGAATTTCGATCTGCTGCTGGAGACCAGCGGGCGCCAGCAACAGGCCGATACCGATTTTGCGGTCGCTGGTGAACAGTTCCAGCTCAAGCATGGCGCAGTAGTGATCGCTGCCATCACCTCCTGCACCAATACTTCGAACCCGAACGTGCTGATGGCCGCCGGCCTGGTCGCCAAGAAGGCCATCGAGCGCGGCCTGCAACGCCAACCCTGGGTCAAAACCTCTCTGGCGCCCGGCTCGAAGGTGGTGACCGACTACCTCGAGCGTGCTGGCCTGACCCGCTATCTCGACGAGCTCGGCTTCAACCTAGTGGGCTACGGCTGCACCACCTGCATCGGCAACTCCGGGCCGCTGCCGGATGCCATCGGCCAGGCGATCACAGATAACGATCTGATCGTTTCTTCCGTACTGTCTGGCAACCGTAACTTCGAAGGGCGCGTACATCCGTTGGTCAAGGCCAACTGGCTGGCCTCGCCGCCGCTGGTGGTCGCCTTTGCACTGGCCGGCACCACACGCATCGACATGGACCGCGAACCGCTGGGCTATGACGCGCAGAACGAGCCGGTGTACCTGAAGGACATCTGGCCAAGCAGCGCGGAAATCGCCGAAGCGGTAGCGAGCATCGATGGCGAAATGTTCCGCAGCCGCTACGCCGACGTGTTCAGCGGCGACGAGCACTGGCAAAAGATTCCGGTCAGCGCCGGGGACACCTACGCGTGGGACGCAGGCTCCAGCTACGTGCAGAACCCACCCTACTTCGAGGATATCGGCCAGGCTCCGACCCCGCCGGCAGAAGTCGAGAACGCTCGCGTACTGGCCTTGTTCGGCGACTCGATCACCACCGACCACATTTCCCCTGCTGGCAATATCAAGGCCAGCTCACCGGCTGGCACCTATTTGCAGTCGCTAGGCGTGGCGCCGGAAGACTTCAACTCCTATGGCTCCCGCCGCGGCAACCACGAGGTGATGATGCGCGGCACCTTCGCCAATATCCGCATCAAGAACGAGATGCTTGGCGGGGAGGAAGGCGGCAACACACTCCATCAGCCGAGTGGCGAGAAGCTTTCGATCTATGATGCAGCCATGCGTTACCAGGCCGAAGGCGTCCCACTGGTAGTGGTCGCCGGCAAGGAGTATGGCACTGGCTCCAGCCGCGACTGGGCGGCCAAGGGCACCAATCTGCTGGGTGTCAAGGCGGTCATCGCAGAGAGCTTCGAGCGTATCCATCGCTCCAACCTGATCGGTATGGGCGTGCTGGCGTTGCAGTTCGTCGATGATCAGACGCGCCAGTCGCTGGGCCTGAACGGTACGGAGAAGTTGTCGATCCGCGGTCTAGGCGCCGATATCGCGCCGCGCCAGATGCTGACCGTGGATGTGGAGCGCGCCGATGGTTCGCGTGACTCGTTCCAGGTGCTGAGCCGCATCGATACGCTCAACGAGGTGCAGTACTTCAAGGCTGGCGGGATTCTGCACTACGTGCTGCGCCAGCTGATCGGGAGCTGATCGAAACCGGAAACGCCGATGCGATTCCTTTCGCATCGGCGTCCGCCGGTCCTTCGGCGATTGGTTTCCAGCTGCCCTGACGTCCCTGCCCGCTGCCCGGCTCCCTGAGTTCGCTTCGCATCGCGAAGCACCGGACACGCACCGACAATGCCCAAAACCCGTTACAGAACCATTAAGCCATGGCTGCCGCTGGTCGCCTGTGCGCAGGAGAAGCTGATCCACGGATCAGCTTTCGCTCAAGAACGCCCCTCTCCGGCCGACCAACTGGTCAGCCTGACCCATTAGAAAAACATAAGGTCGGGTGCGACACCCTACGATTCCTCTGCCAGGCGTGATAGTCGATGCGTAACAATCAACCCGTAACTCAGCGCGAATACGCGTTTCCTGACCAGCAACGCCTCATCTCGACCACCGACCTCAAAGGCCAGATCACCTACTGCAACGACATATTTGCCGAGGTCAGCGGCTTCGCACGTGACGAACTGATTCGCGCGCCGCATAACCTGGTGCGCCATCCGGATGTGCCGCCGGCCGTGTTCGACCACATGTGGACGACCCTGAAGCAGGGCAAGCCGTGGATGGGCATCGTCAAGAACCGGCGCAAGACCGGCGACCATTATTGGGTCAACGCCTACGTCACGCCCATTTTCGATCAGCAGCGCCAGGTAACAGGCTATGAGTCGGTGCGTACCAAACCGACCCGCGAACAGGTTCAGCGAGCCGAAGCCCTGTATGCGCGCATCAATTCCGGCAAGTCCGGCGTGCCCCGCCGCGACACCTGGCTGCCCGTATTGAGCAAATGGCTACCATTTCTGGTCATCAGCCAGATCGGGTTTCTGGTCGGGGCCAGCTTCGATCATGCATTGGGGTTCATCGCCGCCGCGCTGCTGGCCGTACCGTTCGGCCTGGTCGCGCTGCACTGGCAGCAACGTGGCATAAAGCGCCTGTTGCAGCTGGCGAGCGAGAGCACCAGTGACCCACTCATCGCGCGTATGTATACCGACAGCAGCGGCGTCGAAGCCCAGCTGGAAATGGCGATGCTCAGTCAGCATGCGCACCTGAAGACCTGCCTCACGCGCTTGCAGGACATGGCCGTGCAGTTGCAGGGCCAAGCCAAACAGGCCGACTCGCTGGCACAGAACTGCGCCAATGGCCTGATGCAGCAGCATCAGGAAACCGAGCAGGTCGCAACGGCGATCAACGAGATGGCCGCGACGACGCAGGAGGTCGCCGGCAACGTAGCGCTGGCCGCCGACGCGACCCGAGAGGCCAGCCGCCTCACCGATCAGGGCCGTGCGGTCACTGCCGAGACACGCAAGGCCATTCAGCAGCTATCCGAGTCCGTCGCCAAGACGGGCGAGGCGGTCAACCAACTGGCCAACGACAGCGAGGCGATCGGCAGCGTGGTCGATGTGATCAAGAGCATCGCCGACCAGACCAACCTGCTGGCACTCAACGCCGCGATCGAGGCTGCGCGTGCCGGTGAAAGTGGCCGCGGCTTCGCGGTAGTCGCCGACGAAGTCCGCCAGCTTGCCCAACGAACGGCCAGTGCCACGGGTGAGATCCATCAACTGATCGAGAAGCTTCAGTCGCAGGCGCGCCACGCCGTGCAGACCACCGAGGATGGCCGCGTGCATGCGACGCGCGGCGTCGATCAGGTGGTCCAGGCCGATCAGGCCCTCAGCGGGATCAATGAGGCGATGGGCAATATCATCGACATGACCACGCAGATCGCGTCCGCGACGGAGCAGCAGAGCGCGGTGGCCGACGAGATCAGCAACAATGTCAGCACCATCGCCCAGCTGGCCGAACAGACCACCGGTGACGCGCGCAGCTCAGCGCTGCTCAGCGAGGACCTCGCCGCCACGGCGCAAGGGCAGTACGCCCTGGTCGAGCGCTTCAACCGCTAGGAAAAGCCGCAGCCGGTATCGCTCGATCCGGCTGCAGGCAGCGCTCAGTGCGAGATCACGCCCTGGAGAAACGCGGCAATCGCATCGGCAGTACTGTCGAGGTGCTGGTCGTGGCTCAGGCCCGAGCGTTTCAGCGGTTTGAGATCGTGATCGGCGGCGGCCAGCCAGTGCAGCGCAATCGCCGGGGATAGCGCGTACTGCTCCACCGTTTCATGATCACCCAAGGCGTCGCGCTCACCCTGGACAACCAGGGTCGGCGTCTGCAGCGTGGCGAGATGCGCCACCCGAGGCTTTTCCGGCTTGCCGGCGGCATAGAACGGATAACCCAGGCAGACCAGCGCGTCCGCGCCCAACTCATCGGCCAGCAAACTGGCCATTCGCCCCCCCATCGACTTGCCACCGATGGCCAGCGGTCCTGTGGCCTGCTGTCGCACCAGGGCATGGACTTCACGCCATTGGGCCAACAATTGAGCCTGTGGACTGGGCGGCCGCTTGCCTGCCCCGGCACGTCGCGCCGCCATGTAGGCGAACTCGAATCGGCAAACCGCTATCCCGCGCGCAGCAAGGCGCGCAGCCATTTGCTCCATGAACGGGCTGTCCATCGGTGCGCCTGCACCATGCGCCAGGATCAGGCTCACCCAGGCGCCGCCAGACGGCTGGTTCCACCTGACGAGATGCCCTTTGTCACTTTGTGTGTATTGATCCGTGTCAATACCGGCAGATTGCCCTTTCCCCATCCTTGCCCCGCTTTCTATTAGAAAGAAAAAAACTGCTCATTACCCGTGGATGGAAGCCCATACATGAACACAGCAACCAGTACCGCCTACAGTTACAAGGTGGTCCGCCAATTCGCCATCATGACGGTGGTGTGGGGAATCGTCGGGATGGGGCTCGGCGTTTTCATCGCAGCACAATTGGCCTGGCCATTTCTGAACCTTGACCTCCCCTGGACCAGTTTCGGTCGTCTACGTCCATTGCACACCAACGCGGTGATCTTCGCCTTCGGCGGCTGTGCTCTGTTCGCAACGTCCTACTACTCGGTACAGCGTACCTGTCAGACCACACTGTTCGCGCCGAAGTTGGCCGCGTTCACGTTCTGGGGCTGGCAGCTGGTCATCCTGCTCGCCGCGATCTCCCTGCCGCTGGGCTTCACCAGCTCCAAGGAATATGCGGAACTGGAGTGGCCGATCGACATCCTGATCACCATCGTCTGGGTGGCCTATGCGGTCGTCTTCTTCGGTACGCTGGCGACGCGCAAGGTCAAGCACATCTACGTCGGTAACTGGTTCTTCGGCGCCTTCATCCTGACCGTGGCCATTCTGCACATCGTCAACAACCTGGAAATTCCGGTCAGTGCGATGAAGTCCTACTCGCTGTATGCCGGTGCGACCGATGCGATGGTGCAATGGTGGTACGGCCACAACGCCGTGGGCTTCTTCCTCACCGCCGGCTTCCTCGGGATCATGTACTACTTCGTGCCGAAGCAGGCCGAACGTCCGGTGTATTCCTATCGCCTGTCGATCGTCCACTTCTGGGCACTGATCACCGTCTACATCTGGGCCGGTCCGCACCACCTGCACTACACCGCCCTGCCGGATTGGGCGCAGAGCCTGGGCATGGTGATGTCGCTGATTCTGCTGGCTCCCAGCTGGGGCGGCATGATCAACGGCATGATGACCCTCTCGGGCGCCTGGCACAAACTGCGCAGCGACCCGATCCTGCGCTTCCTGGTGGTTTCGCTGGCGTTCTACGGCATGTCGACCTTCGAAGGTCCGATGATGGCCATCAAGACCGTCAACGCCCTCTCGCACTACACCGACTGGACCATCGGCCACGTACACGCCGGCGCCCTCGGCTGGGTTGCCATGGTGTCCATCGGCGCGCTGTATCACCTGATTCCGAAGGTCTTCGGCCGCGCTCAGATGCACAGCGTCGCGCTGATCAACACCCACTTCTGGCTGGCCACCATCGGCACCGTGCTCTACATCGCCTCGATGTGGGTCAACGGTATCGCCCAGGGCCTGATGTGGCGCGCGATCAACGACGACGGCACGCTGACCTACTCCTTCGTCGAAGCACTGGAAGCCAGCCACCCCGGTTTCGTGGTGCGGATGATCGGTGGCGCGATCTTCTTCGCCGGCATGCTGGTGATGGCCTACAACACCTGGCGCACCGTGCAGGCTGCCAAGCCCGCCGAGTACGACGCTGCCGCGCAGATCGCCTGAGGAGCCTAGGTAAATGAAATCGCACGAGAAACTAGAAAAGAACGTCGGGCTGTTGACCCTGTTCATGATCCTGGCGGTGAGCATCGGTGGTCTGACCCAGATCGTCCCGCTGTTCTTCCAGGACGCCGTCAACGAGCCGGTCGAAGGCATGAAGCCCTACACCGCGCTGCAGCTGGAAGGCCGCGATCTGTACATCCGCGAAGGCTGCGTCGGCTGCCACTCGCAGATGATCCGTCCGTTCCGCGCTGAAACCGAGCGTTACGGCCACTACTCGGTCGCTGGCGAAAGCGTCTATGACCATCCGTTCCTGTGGGGCTCCAAGCGTACCGGTCCGGACCTGGCCCGTGTCGGTGGCCGCTACTCCGATGACTGGCACCGCGCGCACCTGTACAACCCGCGCAACGTAGTGCCCGAGTCGAAGATGCCGTCCTACCCGTGGCTGGTCGAGAACACCCTCGACGGCAAGGACACCGCCAAGAAGATGTCGGCACTGCGCACCCTCGGTGTGCCGTACACCGAAGAGGACATCGCCGGCGCTCGCGACTCCGTCAATGGCAAGACCGAGATGGACGCCATGGTGGCCTATCTTCAGGTGCTCGGCACGGCTCTGACCAACAAGCGCTAATCGCACAGCCAAGAAAAATGACGGCTGGCTTCGCAGCCGTCAGGGACTTCAATCGCGGACAGCCAGAGTTGCTCGGGCTGTCCAGGAGTAGCACATGAGCACTTTCTGGAGTGGATACATCGCCCTGCTGACGCTGGGCACCATCGTCGCTCTGTTCTGGCTGATCTTCGCCACCCGCAAGGGCGAGTCGGCCGGCACCACGGACCAAACGATGGGTCATGCCTTCGACGGCATCGAGGAATACGACAACCCGCTGCCGCGCTGGTGGTTCCTGCTGTTCATCGGCACCCTGGTGTTCGGCATCCTTTACCTCGTGCTCTATCCGGGCCTGGGTAACTGGAAAGGCGTACTGCCCGGCTACGAGGGTGGCTGGACTCAGGAAAAGCAGTGGGAGCGCGAGGTCGCTCAGGCCGATGAAAAATACGGTCCGATCTTCGCCAAGTACGCTGCCATGTCAGTGGAAGAAGTCGCTCAGGACGAGCAAGCCGTGAAGATGGGTGCTCGCCTGTTCGCCAACTACTGCGCCATCTGCCATGGTTCCGATGCCAAGGGCTCCCTGGGCTTCCCGAACCTGGCTGACCATGACTGGCGCTGGGGTGGTGATGCAGCCTCGATCAAGACCAGCATCCTCAACGGCCGTATCGCAGCAATGCCGGCCTGGGGTCAGGCTATCGGCGAGGAAGGCGTGAAGAACGTGGCAGCCTTCGTCCGCAAGGAACTCGCTGGCCTGGCGCTGCCGGAAGGCACCGACGCTGATCTGGGCAAAGGCAAAGAGGTCTATGCACAGACCTGCTCCGTCTGCCACGGCCAGGGTGGAGAAGGTATGGCGGCACTGGGTGCGCCGAATCTTCAGCATGCCTCCGGCTGGATCTACGGCTCGAGCCTCGCCCAGCTGCAGCAGACCATCCGCCACGGCCGCAACGGCCAGATGCCTGCCCAGCAGCAGTACCTGGGCGACGACAAGGTTCACCTGCTCGCCGCCTACGTCTACAGCTTGTCGCAGAAACCGGAACAACTCGCCAAGCAGTAAGTCGTAAAAGGGCGGTACACTCGTACCGCCCTTCTCGCCTTGTCTTCAGGCAACTCTCGTCGTGCTGCGACCATCTGTCGCATCATCAGCCGACCGAAGACCTTCCCCGCCCGCCCACGCACTTCTAAGCTTTGCTTCCGACTCGCCGCGCCACCTAGAAGCATAAGGCGAACTCGGTATTTCTGGCGCACCGGCCTGGTGCGAAACGTCCCTGCGCAGCGCATGGAAAACGCTTTAAATCAGGGTTTTGGCCAGCAAAGAGAGCCCGGGCGTCGTTTGCATTGCCCCCATGCTTTCTCCATACTTGCCGCCGTTTTTGCCTTCGAAAATGCCATTAGCGTGGAAGCCTTGCATGAGCACAGCAATAAGTGAGACTGCTTATAACTATAAGGTGGTTCGCCAATTCGCCATCATGACGGTGGTATGGGGAATCATCGGGATGGGCCTGGGTGTTTTGATCGCCGCGCAGTTGGTGTGGCCCTCGCTCAACTTCGACCTGCCGTGGACGAGCTTCGGCCGTCTACGACCATTGCACACAAACGCGGTGATCTTCGCATTCGGTGGTTGCGCACTGTTTGCCACGTCCTATTACGTGGTTCAGCGCACTTGCCAGGCGCGTCTGTTCTCCGACGGACTCGCGGCCTTCACCTTCTGGGGTTGGCAGGCTGTGATCGTGCTTGCAGTCATCACGCTTCCACAGGGCTTCACCAGCTCCAAGGAATACGCGGAACTGGAGTGGCCGATCGACATCCTGATCACGCTGGTGTGGGTGTCGTACATCGGCGTGTTCTTCGGCACGATCATGAAGCGCAAGGCCAAGCACATCTATGTGGGTAACTGGTTCTTCGGCGCGTTCATCCTGGTTACGGCGATGCTGCACATCGTCAACAACCTGGAAATCCCGGTGTCCTGGTTCAAGTCCTACTCGATCTATTCGGGTGCGACCGACGCGATGGTGCAATGGTGGTACGGCCACAACGCCGTGGGCTTCTTCCTGACCACCGGCTTCCTGGGCATGATGTATTACTTCGTGCCGAAGCAGGCCGAGCGCCCGGTGTATTCCTATCGCCTGTCGATCGTTCACTTCTGGGCGCTGATCACCCTTTATATCTGGGCCGGTCCGCACCACCTGCACTACACCGCTCTGCCGGATTGGGCGCAGAGCCTGGGCATGGTGATGTCGATCATCCTGCTGGCTCCGAGCTGGGGCGGCATGATCAACGGCATGATGACCCTCTCGGGCGCCTGGCATAAGCTGCGCACCGATCCGATCCTGCGCTTCCTGGTGGTTTCGCTGGCGTTCTACGGTATGTCGACCTTCGAAGGTCCGATGATGGCGATCAAGACCGTCAACGCCCTCTCGCACTACACCGACTGGACCATCGGCCACGTACACGCCGGCGCCCTCGGCTGGGTTGCGATGATCACCATCGGCTCCATGTACCACCTGATCCCGAAAGTGTTCGGTCGCGAGCAGATGCACAGCATCGGCCTGATCAATGCGCACTTCTGGCTGGCCACCATCGGCACCGTGCTCTACATCGCCTCGATGTGGGTCAACGGCATCACCCAGGGTCTGATGTGGCGCGCAATCAACGAAGACGGCACGCTGACCTACTCCTTCGTCGAGGCACTGGAAGCCAGCCACCCCGGCTTCATCGTCCGTGCACTGGGCGGTGCCTTCTTCCTCGCCGGCATGCTGCTGATGGCCTACAACACCTGGCGCACTGTGCGTGCCGCCAAAGCAGCTCAGTACGACGCTGCTGCGCAGATCGCTTGAGGAACGGATAGATGAAGAATCACGAAGTACTCGAAAAGAACATTGGTCTGCTGACCCTGTTCATGATCCTGGCGGTGAGCATCGGTGGTCTGACCCAGATCGTCCCGCTGTTCTTCCAGGACGCCGTCAACGAGCCGGTCGAAGGCATGAAGCCCTACACCGCGCTGCAGCTGGAAGGCCGCGACCTGTACATCCGCGAAGGCTGCGTCGGCTGCCACTCGCAGATGGTGCGTCCGTTCCGCGCTGAAACCGAGCGTTACGGCCACTACTCGGTCGCTGGCGAAAGCGTCTATGACCATCCGTTCCTGTGGGGCTCCAAGCGTACCGGTCCGGACCTGGCCCGTGTCGGTGGCCGCTACTCCGATGACTGGCACCGCGCGCACCTGTACAACCCGCGCAATGTAGTGCCCGAGTCGAAGATGCCGTCCTACCCGTGGCTGGTCGAGAACACCCTCGACGGCAAGGACACCGCCAAGAAGATGTCGGCACTGCGCACTCTCGGCGTGCCGTACACCGAAGAAGACATCGCCGGCGCCAAGGATGCCGTCCGTGGCAAGACCGAAATGGACGCCATGGTGGCTTACCTGCAAGTACTCGGCACTGCACTCACCAACAAACGGTAACGCATGATGGAAATCGGGACTCTTCGCGGCTTGGGCACAATTCTGGTATTCGTCGCCTTTATCGGCGTGGTGCTCTGGGCTTACAGCAGCAAACGCAAGAATAGCTTCGACGAAGCCGCCAACCTGCCCTTCGCGGACGACGAGACCGACGCCAAGAAGCGTGATGAAGAAGCTTCCAGGAGTAAGAAATAAATGACCTCGTTTTGGAGTTGGTACGTCACCCTGCTGAGCCTCGGCACCATTGCCGCGCTGGTCTGGCTGCTACTGGCAACTCGCAAGGGCCAACGCCCTGACAGCACTGAAGAAACCGTTGGCCATTCCTATGACGGTATCGAGGAATACGATAACCCGCTGCCGCGCTGGTGGTTCATGCTGTTCGTCGGCACCGTCATCTTCGCCCTCGGCTACCTAGTGCTGTACCCCGGCCTGGGCAACTGGAAAGGCATCCTGCCGGGCTATGAAGGTGGCTGGACTCAGGTCAAGGAATGGCAGCGCGAGATGGACAAGGCGGACGAGCAGTACGGTCCGCTGTTCGCCAAGTACGCTGCAATGCCGGTAGAGGAAGTCGCCAAGGACGCGCAAGCGCTGAAGATGGGCGGTCGCCTGTTCGCCTCCAACTGCTCCGTCTGCCATGGCTCCGATGCCAAGGGTGCCTACGGCTTCCCGAACCTCACCGACAATGACTGGCTGTGGGGCGGCGAGCCTGAAACCATCAAGACCACCATCCTGCATGGCCGTCAGGCCGCTATGCCGGCATGGCGCGATGTGATCGGTGAAGAAGGCATCCGCAACGTCGCGGGTTACGTACGCAGCCTATCCGGCCGTAATACCCCTGAGGGTATCAGCGTCGACATTGAGCAGGGTCAAAAAATCTTCGCGACCAACTGTGTAGTCTGCCATGGACCGGAAGCCAAGGGCGTTGCAGCCATGGGCGCGCCGAACCTGACCGACAATGTCTGGCTGTATGGTTCGAGCTTCGCTCAGATCCAGCAGACCCTTCGCTACGGTCGCAATGGCCGCATGCCGGCCCAGGAAGCAATCCTTGGCAACGACAAGGTGCACTTGCTGGCGGCTTACGTTTACAGCCTGTCGCAGCAGCCGGAGCAGTGATACAAAGGGTCGGGGTGACGACCTGTCGCACCCGACCCCGACACTCCGGGCGTACCATTCGCAGCTGGACAGAAAAATGATCCCGGTTGGCACGTATCGGCCGGGACACCCACCTTCCGCCGTGGTACGCACTCGATGACTGAGCAGATCCCCGTTCGTGATGTAACCCCCCCGTCCAAGGCAGGAGCGTCGGCAGACCTCTACGCCGCGCGTGAAAAAATCTACACCCGAGCCTTCTCCGGCCTGTTTCGCAATGTCCGCCGCGTCGGCGGAGCGGTTCTCTTCATCCTTTATTTCGGCACCGCGTGGATCAACTGGAACGGCCGACAGGCTGTCTGGTGGGATCTTCCGGAGCGCAAATTCCACGTCTTCGGGGCAACCTTCTGGCCTCAGGACTTCATGCTGTTGTCATGGCTGCTGATCATCTGTGCCTTCGGCCTGTTCTTCATCACCGTGTTCGCCGGACGCGTCTGGTGTGGCTATACCTGCCCGCAGAGCGTGTTCACCTGGGTTTTCATGTGGGCCGAGAAGGTCACCGAGGGTGACCGCAACCAGCGCATGAAGCTGGACAAGGCGCCCATGAGCGGCAACAAGTTCATCCGCAAGCTGGGCAAGCACGGCATCTGGCTCGCCGTGTCGTTCGCGACGGGAGTCACCTTCGTCGGGTACTTCACCCCCATCCGCGAACTGGTACCTGACCTGCTCACCCTGCAGGTTGGCGGCTGGGCCCTGTTCTGGGTGGCCTTCTTCACGCTCGCCACCTACGGCAATGCCGGCTATCTGCGTGAGCAGGTGTGCATCTACATGTGTCCCTACGCGCGCTTCCAGAGCGTGATGTTCGACAAAGACACCCTTATCGTTTCCTACGACCCGCGGCGCGGCGAGAAGCGTGGACCGCGCAAGAAAGACGCCGACTACAAGGCCATGGGCCTCGGCGACTGCATCGACTGCACCATGTGCGTACAGGTCTGCCCGACCGGGATCGACATCCGCGACGGCCTGCAGATCGAATGCATCGGCTGCGCGGCCTGTATCGACGCCTGCGACGCCATCATGGACAAGATGAACTACCCGCGCGGGCTGATCAGCTACACCACCGAACACAACCTGTCCGGGCAGAAGACTCATCTGCTGCGCCCGCGCCTGATCGGCTATGCCATCGCGCTGGTGGCCATGATGGGGCTGTTCGCCTATGCCGTGTATGATCGCCCGCTGGTAAAACTCGACGTGCTCAAGGATCGCGTGCTCTACCGCGAGAACGAGCAGGGCAACATCGAAAACGTCTACACCCTCAAGGTGATGAACAAGGCCCAGCGCGAACAGACCTTCGTCATCGAAGCGACCGGCCTCGACGGCCTCGTCTACGAAGGTCGCAGCGAGATTCGCGCCGAAGGCGGCGAACTTGTGACGATCCCGGTCGAGCTGTCCATCGCCGCCGAGAAACTGCCCTCGAGTACCAATGAAATCGCCTTCCACATTCGCTCGGCAGACGACGATTCGATAACCGACGATGCAGACAGCCGCTTCATCGGCCCAAGCATCCGCTAAGTAAGGTAATGCATGCGCTCTGATAACGAACAAACGCGTTGGTATACCCAGTTCTGGGCCTGGTTTGTCATCGCCATCCTGCTCAGCTCCGTAGTACTGGGCGTGTCCCTGCTGACGTTGGCGATCAAGAATGCCGACACCCTGGTCGCGGACAACTATTACGACGCGGGCAAGGGCATCAACCAGTCGCTGGAGCGCGAGAAACTGGCAGAGCGCCTGGAGATGCAGGCACGCATCGCCCTGAATGACGAGCGCGGCCTGGCCGAAGTGCAACTGAGCGGTGCGAGCCGCCCGCAGCAACTGGTGCTCAACCTGATCTCTCCGACCCAGCCCGAGCGTGACCGCCGCATCATCCTGCAGCCGCAGGGCGACGGCATCTATCAGGGCCAGATGCAGGAATCGATCAGTGGCCGCCGCTTCATCGAGCTGCTCGGTCGCGAAGGTGATCAGGACTGGCGCCTGTACGGAGAAAAAACCATCGAAACCGGCCGCGCCCTCGAACTGAAGCCTTGAGCTGCTGATGGCAAAGCCTCTCCCCTGCTACCACTGCGGCCTGCCGGTGCCAGCCGGCAGGCCGTTCCAGGCCCGCGTGCTGGGTGAGACGCGGGCCTTGTGCTGCCCAGGCTGCCAGGCCGTCGCTGAAGCCATCGTCAAGGGTGGGCTGGAGAGCTACTACCAGCACCGCAGCGACACCGCCATTAACCCGCAGACTCTCCCTCAGGAACTGAGCGAAGAGATGGCGCTGTACGATCGCGAGGACGTCCAACAGCCGTTCGTACAGCACCAGGGCGATCTGGCAAGCACTTCGCTGATGATCGAAGGGATCAGCTGCGCCGCCTGCGGCTGGCTGATCGAACGCCACTTGCGCAACCTGCACGGCGTGGCCGAGGCAAGCCTCAACCTGTCCAATCATCGCCTGAACGTACGCTGGAGCGACGCACAGCTGCCGCTCAGCGAGCTGCTCGGCGAGCTGCGACGGATCGGCTACGCAGCACACCCCTACCAGGCCGACCAGGCTGCCGAGCGCCTGGCCAGCGAGAACCGCCGTTCGCTGCGCCAGCTGGGCGTAGCCGGGCTGCTGTGGATGCAGGTAATGATGGCCACCATGGCCACCTGGCCCGAGTTCAACCTGGACCTGTCGGAGAGCTTCTTCGTCACCCTTCGCTGGACCGCCCTGCTGCTCACCACGCCGATCGTCTTTTACTGCTGCACCGACTTCTTCAAAGGAGCACTGCGCGATTTGCGCACCCGCCACCTGACCATGGACGTGTCGGTGTCGCTGGCGATCGGCGGTGCGTATGTCGCCGGCATCTGGTCCACCATCACCGGCCAGGGTGAACTCTATTTCGACGCGGTGGGCATGTTTGCCCTTTTCCTGCTGGCCGGGCGCTACCTGGAGCGGCGCGCGCGCGAACGCACCGCAGCCGCCACCGCACAACTGGTCAATTTGCTGCCTGCGTCCTGCCTGAAACTCGACGCAGACGGTCACAGCAATCGCATCCTGCTCAGCGAGCTGCAGCTCAGCGACCGCGTACTGGTGCAACCCGGTGCGTTGATTCCGGCAGACGGCCTCATCATCAGCGGTCAGTCCAGCGTCGATGAATCTGTACTGACCGGTGAGTACCTGCCCCTGCCCCGCGGCGTGGACGATGCAGTAACCGCTGGCACGCTGAACGTCGAAGGCCCGCTGACCGTGGAAGTCCAGGCCTTGGGCGACGACACCCGTTTATCCGCCATTGTCCGCCTGCTGGAGCGTGCTCAGGCAGACAAACCGAAGCTTGCCGAGCTGGCCGACCGCGTCGCGCAGTGGTTTCTGCTGGTGGTGCTGCTGGTTGCAACTGTCGTCGGGGTGGTCTGGTGGCAGATCGATCCGCAACGCGCGTTCTGGATCGTTCTTGCATTGCTCGTTGCGACCTGCCCATGCGCGCTGTCGCTGGCGACACCCACAGCACTTACCACGGCCACCGGTACGCTGCACAAGCTCGGTCTGCTGCTGACCCGCGGGCATGTGCTCGAAGGCCTGAATCATATCGATACCGTGGTGTTCGACAAGACCGGCACCCTGACCGAGGGCCGGCTGACACTCAGCGCCGTGCACCCGCTCGGAGCTTTGAATGCCGATGCCTGCCTGGCGCTGGCCGCAGCCCTGGAGAACCGTTCCGAACACCCGATTGCCCGCGCCTTCGGACGTGCGCCGCTGGCGGCGGAATCGGTCGAAACGGTGCCGGGCCTTGGCCTGCAAGGCAACGTTGAAGGTCGCAACCTGCGGATCGGCCAGCCCAGTTTCGTCGCCGAAGGCTTCGCCCAACCGGCACCCGCTATTCCCGGCGACCAGGGGCAATGGCTGTTGTTGGGCGACGATCAAGTTCCGCTGGCCTGGCTGGTATTGGACGATCGGCTTCGCGACGATGCCCCGGCACTCCTCGAGGCCTGCCGCGCCCGTGGCTGGCAGACGCTACTGCTATCCGGTGACAGCTCACCGATGGTCGGCCAGATTGCCAGGGAACTGGGCGTCGATGAGGCCGAAGGCGGCATGACCCCTGCCGCCAAGCTCTCCCGATTGCAGGCTTTGCAGGCCGCTGGACATCGGGTGCTAATGCTCGGCGACGGCGTCAACGACGTCCCGGTGCTTGCCGCAGCGGATATCAGCGTCGCTATGGGCTCGGCGACCGACCTGGCCAAGACCAGTGCTGATGCGGTACTGCTATCCAACCGCCTAGGCAGCTTGGCGCAGGCATTCGACGTCGCACGCGGCAGCCGCCGCATCATCATCGAGAACCTGGCCTGGGCAAGCCTGTACAATGGCCTGATTCTGCCCTTCGCCGCCTTTGGCTGGGTCACCCCACTATGGGCCGCGCTGGGGATGTCGCTCAGCTCGCTGCTGGTGGTTTTGAACGCCTTGCGGCTGACACGTCAGCCGGCAAGTCACGGCTGAATCTGCTGCAACGCACGTCATTGGCGCAGCGGCGCACTTTACGCAGCTGAAGACTTCGCTTCGGATCCTGGAGGTCCTAATGGCCGCTCTGTACATCCTCATCCCTGTTGCCGTGGTCCTGGTGGCCGTCGCAATCTGGGTGTTCTTCTGGGCGGTGGACAGCGGGCAGTTCGACGATCTCGACGGACCGGCGCACAGCATCCTGTTCGACGACGACGAGCCGCAGAAGCCTTCCGCAGCCGATGCAGCGGAATCCTCGGAAGATCAGCCGGAGCAACGCAAAGGTGACTGAACTGCTGCCCCTGCTGCTGTCTGCACTGGTCTTGGGACTACTGGGTGGCGGCCATTGCCTCGGCATGTGCGGCGGCCTGATGGGTGCACTGACCATGGCCATTCCACCGGATCAGCGCGGCAGGCGCCTGCGTCTCCTGGTCGCCTACAACCTCGGACGCGTATCAAGCTATGCCGTTGCCGGATTCCTGATCGGCCTGGCGGGCTTGGCCGTTGCCAACAGTCCAGCGGCCATGGCGTTACGAGTCGTCGCTGCACTTCTGCTGATCACCATGGGCCTGTACCTCGCCGGCTGGTGGAGCGGGCTGACACGCATCGAGTCGATAGGACGCGGACTCTGGCGTCATATCCAGCCTATCGCTAGCAAATTCATGCCGGTAACGAGCATTCCACGCGCCCTGATACTGGGGGCGCTGTGGGGCTGGCTACCGTGCGGCCTGGTCTACAGCACCCTGTTGTGGTCAGCCAGCCAGGGCGATGCACTGGATAGCGCTTTGCTGATGCTGGCGTTCGGCATCGGCACCTGGCCGGTGTTGCTTGCCACCGGCCTTGCTGCCGAGCGATTGACAACGTTGCTGCGCAAGCGTGGCGTGCGCGTCGTCGGCGGGGTAATGGTGATTCTGTTCGGTATCTGGACGCTGCCAGGCCCTCATCAGCAGTGGCTGATGGGGCATGGCTCAGCGCCATCTCACGAGACACACGCGCACTAGCGGAAGGCTTGCGAGCGCTCATGGCTCCTTGGGCAACTGGCGCTTGTGAGCAGTCTTGTCGTAGGTATCGATGATGATCCGGGCCGCCTCGTCCGGTACCGGCTTACCCTGCAGAAAATCATCGATGTTGCGGTAGCTGACACCATGAGCTGCCTCATCGGGCTTGCCAGGTGACAACTCTTCGAGATCCGCGGTTGGCACCTTGTGCACCAATTGATCGGGAGCGCCCAATGCCGCGGCTATCTGCCGAACCTGGTCCTTCACCAGACCCGCCAGTGGCGTCAGGTCGCACGCGCCATCACCGAACTTGGTGAAGAAGCCCATCACCGCCTCTGCCGCATGGTCGGTACCGATGACCAGGCCCTGGCGCGCGTTGGCGATCGTGTACTGAGCCACCATGCGCATCCGCGCCTTGGTATTGCCCAGCACGAAATCACGCTGCGCCGGGCTCAAAGGATCAAGCGCCTGCGTGGCGGCAGCCAGGCCCAGCACCGCGGTGCCGATGTTCACGGTGTGGCACTCGTCGGGCTTGATCGAATCCACCGCCAGCTGCGCTTCATGCTCGTCATGCTGCACCTGATAAGGCAGGCGCACGGCGATGAAGCGATAGTCGTCGCCTTCCCCTGCTTCGCGCATGCCGGCGACCGCCCGCTGGGCCAGCAGACCCGCCGTGGTCGAATCGACGCCACCACTGATCCCGAGCACCAAGGTCTTCAGGCCCGACTCGCGCAAGCAGGTCTGGATGAAGCTCACCCGACGATCAATCTCGGCCTGTACCGACTCCGGCCCGGTAAATGGTGCGCAGACGTTGAGCGCGGTTGCGATTTCCTGCTGGCGGCTGTGCATGAATCTCTCCTCTGGCGATATGAAGGCGCTGCTGAAGCATAAGACGCTGACGTGATCATCTGACCGCCAATCAGCGCGATCCTTCCGGATGTCGGCGCCGATCTGGCCCAGCGCGCTAGGGTCGGATCAAGTTTGATACAGGTCAAGTCCGCCGCAATGCCCTGCCCCTAGAATCCAGCGACCGCCGTCATGACCGGGAACGCCACATGCTCGACTCCATTCGCTGGGATTCCGACCTGATCCGTCGCTACGATCAGGCCGGCCCGCGCTATACGTCGTACCCGACCGCGGCCCAGTTCAATGAAAAGGTCGGCTCGTTCGACCTGCTGCACGCATTGCGCGGCAGCCGCCAGGCGTCACGCCCGCTGTCGCTGTACGTCCATCTGCCATTCTGCGCCAACGCGTGCTACTACTGCGGCCGCAACAAAGTGGTGACCAACGACCGGACACGCGCACAGCCCTATCTGGAACGCCTCGAGAAAGAAATCGAGCTGATCACCTGCCACCTGGGCAAGGACCAGGTGGTCGAGCAGCTGCACTTTGGCGGCGGCACACCTACCTTTCTCAGCCATGATCAACTGCGTCGGCTGATGGGCCATCTGCGCCAGCACTTCAACCTGCAGGACGATGATCATGGCGACTTCAGTATCGAGATCGACCCCCGGGAAGCGGATTGGCCAACCATCGGCCTGCTCCGCGAACTAGGTTTCAACCGCATCAGCATCGGCGTGCAGGATCTGGACCCGGACGTCCAGCGCGCCATCAATCGCATGCAGACCCTGGAGCAAACACGCACCATCATCGAGGCGGCCCGCACGCTGCAGTACCACTCGCTGAGCATCGATCTGATATACGGCCTGCCGCTGCAGACGCCAGCATGCTTCGCCAGAACCGTTGAAGCGATCATTGACCTGCAGCCGGACCGGCTCTCGCTGTTCAATTATGCTCATCTGCCTGAGCAATACGCGCCGCAGCGCCGTATCAACGCCAACGACCTGCCGGCCCCCGCCGAAAAGCTGGCCATGCTGGAGCAGAGCATTCATTTGCTCACCGACGCGGGATACCGCTACATAGGCGTGGACCACTTCGCCCTGCCGGACGATGAACTGGCCATGGCGCAAGAAGATGGCAGCCTGCAGCGCAACTTCCAGGGCTACACCACCCATGGCCATTGCGATCTGGTGGGTCTCGGCGTTTCGGCCATCAGCCAGATCGGTGATCTCTACTGCCAGAACACCAGCGACATCGAACAATACCAATATCAGCTGGATCAGCATCAGCTAGCCACCGCCAGAGGCTTACGCTGCAAACAGGACGACCATATCCGCCGCACCGTCATCCAGTCTCTAATCTGCGATTTCGAGCTGAGCTTCACGAAAATCGAGAGCGAGCATGACATCGAGTTCAGACAGTACTTCGCCGAAGCCTGGCAGATGCTCGAGCAGATGGCCGCTGATGGGATGATCGAGATCACCGAGAGCCATCTGCTGATTCAGCCTGCTGGCCGGCTACTGGTTCGCTCGATATGCATGCTCTTCGACCACTATCTCCCCGAGCAGGTCAGCCAGGCCAGCCGCGCCTGATCTAGAGCGCCTCAGACTATCGTCCCAATCATTGCCTGCGACCCTTGAGCCGATTGGCCATCGCCGACGTCCTGAGTTAACCTTGCGCGCTATAACTAGGTTTCCAGGAAGCCCTCTATGTCCGAATCGATCAAGGTCCGTGCGCAGCGGCAAGCTCATTGCAAGGATTGCAGCCTGTCCGGGCTGTGCCTGCCCCTGTCGCTGAACATGCAGGACATGGACGCTTTGGACGACATCGTCAAGCGCGGCCGCCCCCTGAAGAAAGGCGAAACCCTGTTCCGCCAGGGCGACGTGTTCAGTTCCGTATTCGCGGTACGCTCCGGCGCGTTGCGGACGTTCAGCGTTACCGATGGCGGCGAGGAGCAGATCACCGGCTTCCACCTGCCCAGCGAGCTGGTCGGTCTTTCCGGCATGGATACCGAAAGCTATCCAGTCACCGCGCAGGCGTTGGAAACCACCTCGGTTTGCGAAATTCCCTTCGAACGACTCGACGAACTGAGCGTCCTGCTGCCGCAGCTGCGTCGCCAGCTCATGCGCATCATGAGCCGCGAAATCCGCGATGATCAGCAGATGATGTTGTTGCTGTCGAAAAAGACCGCCGATGAGCGCATCGCGACCTTCCTCATCAACCTTTCTGCACGCTTCAGCGCACGCGGCTTCTCGGCCAATCAGTTCCGCCTGCCGATGTCCCGCAACGAGATCGGCAATTACCTGGGCCTGGCGGTCGAGACCGTTTCCCGTGTATTCACCCGTTTTCAGCAGAGTGGCTTACTCGAGGCCGAGGGCAAGGAAGTACGCATTCTGGATTCCATCGGACTGTGCGCCCTAGCCGGCGGCGCAATGGATGTCTGAGTCAGCGCGTTTGGAGTAGCAGATCCGATGATCTTCGACGAGTTCAGCATCAAGACCCTGATCCGCCCGGTGCAGGACTTTCCCCGCCCGGGTGTGGTGTTTCGCGACATCACCCCGCTATTCCAGTCGCCAAAGGCGCTACGCATGGTGGCTGACAGCTTCATTCAGCGCTATGTGGAGGCCGACTTTACACATATCGGCGCGCTTGATGCGCGAGGGTTCCTGGTCGGCTCGATTCTCGCCTATGAGCTGAACAAACCTCTGGTGCTGTTTCGCAAGCAGGGCAAGCTGCCGGCCGACGTGCTGTCGCAGGCCTACAGCACCGAATATGGCGAAGCGCATCTGGAGATTCACGCCGACAGCCTTTGCGAGGGCGATTCGGTGCTGTTGTTCGATGACCTGATTGCGACCGGCGGCACGCTGCTAGCCGCCGCACAGCTTGTGCGACGAATGCGCGCGAGCATTCATGAGGCGGCTGCCATCATCGATTTGCCCGAACTGGGCGGATCGCAGAAACTTCAGGACATTGGCATCCCCACGTTCACTCTGACCGCCTTCGCCCTAAGCGACCGCTGACGGCGAATTCTCCGCGCCGCTGCCAGGTAAAGGATCTGCCCGTGTTAATGACGTTAAGGCGCAGCCTGCTTATCCTAGTTCTGGCCTGTACTCCTCCCGGGTTCGCACTCGATCGCGATGCACTGCTGGACCAGGCGAATATCCTGCTGCTGCCGCGTGAACGACCCATTCCCCAGTTCGAGCTGATCGACCAGGACGGCCAGCCTTTCAGTACTTCGTCGCTGCAGGGGCGCTGGCACATCCTGTTCTTCGGCTTTACCGCCTGCCCCGACATCTGCCCGACCACGCTGAGCGACATGCGTCGGCTGCTCAGCCGGCTACCGCCCGAGACTCGCGAGCAGCTGCAGGTGGTATTGGTCAGCGCCGATCCCGCGCGCGACACTCCGAAACAACTCAAGGCCTACCTGAGCTACTACCGCGCCGGCTTCAGCGGCTTGACCGGCGACATGGAGCAACTGCTAAGGCTATCCAGGGCGCTGGGCCTCCCTTTCGTTCCGGCGCGCGACACAGAAGGCGACTACAGTGTCAGTCATAGCGGAAATCTGGCCTTGGTCGCACCGGATGGCAGCCTGCGCGGGCATATTCGTGCGCCGCTGAAACTGGAGGGCTTGCAGCGGATGCTGCCGCAGATACTCGAGAACGAACGCTGAACCTGGCCATCGAAGCCGAATTACCGAATCAGTGGCAGTCCAGGGTATCGGCCAGCACGTACGCCTGAAACGCCACCTCATCGACCCATTGCTGGGTCAGCCCCGCCAACCGCCCTTCTGCCAACCATTGCGCCAAGAGTGCGTTGATCTGCTGCTGCAGGTTAGCGTCATCAGCGACGGTCAGGCTTAGCTGCCACCCGGCATCGAAAATCGACGGTAACAGGTGCTTGTAGCGCCGCCACTCGGGCAAGGTGGCGATCTCCGTCAGCAGCACATCATCTTCGACAACCGCAGCGCACTCACCAAGCCTGAGTCCGATCAGCGCATGCGCCGCGCTCGGATATTCCCGAGGCACCGCCGCGAAGCGCTCGCTCAGCAACGCTCCATATGGACTCGCGTGGGTGACGCAAACCGTTTGCTCACGAAGATCGGACCAAGCAACCAGGCGACCTTCCGTCGCGCTTAGCGCGGCAGGCACAGCATGATAGTAAGTGGCCGGACCAACCCGATCGCCTGCGACCAGGCGCACTTCAGCGTCATCTGCGCTGACCACGGAAAACCCGGAACGCCCAAGCGCTTCGGCCAATTGCTCGATCAGCGCCGGCTCGAAACTCTCCGTTTCGCTGCTGGACAGCACCCGGCGTTCGGGCAGTTGCACCCGCAACGACTCGGCCATCGACGCGACCGGCATCAACAGGGTGAGCCATATGGCAATGCGCGAGAGAACAGACATGCAATGGCCTCAGACGTACTGATAGCGAAGCATCCGCTGCTTGAACTTCTCTAGTACAACCTGATCGATCAGCGTGGCGAGAATGGCGATGACCAGAATGTTCATCATCACGCCAACCATGTCAGCAATCTCGCCCGAGTACGCGAGCGAACGCCCGAGCCCCTGGCCGAAACCAATTAGCATTTCGGCGGAGATCAGTGCACGCCAGGCGTTACCGAAGGCCAGCTGCGCGCCGGTGATCAGCTCTGGCATCACGGCGGGCAGATAAACGCGGCGCAGCAGCTGCCAGCGCGAGGCACCCATCACCCGCGCCGCAGCGACGTGCACCGGCTGCACGCTCTCGGTGGCATTCATCACCGACAGCGCCATCGGGAAGAAAGCGGCCAGGGCGACCACCACGATGATCGGCAGATTGCCGAAACCCATCACGATCAGAAACAGCGGCACCCAGGCGATCGACGGAATCGACTGCAGAATGACGATGGCCGAGCGCAGGATCTCGCGGAAGAAGAACAGCACCCCACCCACCAGGCCAAAACCGATCCCGAACAGCAGCGCAAAACTGTAGCCGCTGCCGAGGCGACTCATACTGCCGTAAAGCCCTTCGCGGAACTCTGGCTCCTGGATAGTGCTGAACAGACGCTCGAAGACGGTCGGGATACCCGGCATCAGAAAGGCCGGCAAACTCCATGCTGCGGCCTGCCAGATCAGAAGAATGAACAGGATGGCCAGAACGACCGCAAGGTACTTCTTTGGGCCAGTAAGACGGCGAGCCTGACTCATGGATGCGCTACCTCCGTCTTGATACCCAGCAGACTGAGAATTTCCTTACGCTCGGCAGCGAAGTCGGACAGGTCGTGGCTCTTCTCGCAATGGGTGAAGTTGAAGGTTTTCAGCACGCGAGTCGGCCGCGCGCTGAACACCAGAACGTGATCGGCCAGGTAAAGGGCCTCATCGACATCATGGGTGACCAACAGCACCGTCGGCTGATGCTCCTCGATCAGCTCACGCAACACGTCCTGCAATGCCATTCGGGTCAGGGCATCAAGGGCGCCAAACGGCTCGTCCAGCAACAGCACCTCGGGTTTGGCGATGAATGCACGGGCGAGGGCCGTGCGTTGGCGCATGCCGCCGGAAACCTGGTGCGGGTAGTAATGCTCGAATCCATTGAGGCCGACACGCTGGAGCCAGGCCTGCGCCTGTTCGAATGCGCTGGCCTTGGCCACGCCCTGCAGTTCCAGCGCCATGCCAACGTTGCCCTGCAGGCTGAGCCAGGGATAGAGGGCATGCTCCTGGAACACCAGCGTACGTCGAGGGCTCGGCTCGGTGATCGGTTTTTCATCGGCAAGCACGCGGCCCGCACTGGGCTTTTCCAGCCCGGCAACCAGATGCAGCAGGGTCGACTTGCCGCAACCCGAAGGTCCAACCAGAGCCACCAGTTCACCTTGGGCGAACTCACCGCTGAAGCCCTTGATGACTTCGAGCTGCCCGAAGCGCTTGTCTACTTCTTCAAACCTGAGTTGCATAAAAATCCGCAAATCCAGAAACGAAATTGCCCGGCAATGCGGGCGATGCAAACGGCCCGGCACAAAAGCCGGGCCCGTGTAGTTTCAAACCAGAGTCAAGCGATCAGAGTTCGCGAGCTTCCTGCCAGGACAGATCGACGATGGCACTGGTGTCGAACGGCTTGCCATCGCGGGTCTTCAGCGAACCGAGCTCCTGCAGAATGTCCGCCAGCTCCTGGATGCGTGCCAGATCGTCCTTGCCAAGCTTGGCGCTGAAGGTCTGGGTTCCGATCGCCTCCTCAATGACAACCTCGCGCGCGAGCTCACCACGCTTGAGCGTCTTCAGCGTCGGCTCGGCGATGAAGTAGTCGGCGATCAGCTTGGCTGCCTCGGCAGGCTGCTTGTCGAGCATTTCAATGGCATCGCGCTGGGCGTCCAGCGACTTCCAGACGGCATCCTTGCGCTTGGCCAGGGTATCGCCGGAGGTGATCACCACCATGCACGGGAATGGCCACACTTCACCGATCTCGTAGACCTGCTGAACCGGGGCAACCAGCTGCGCGATGCGATCGTACGGCTCGAACAGGAACGCCGCATCGACACGCCCGGACACCAGCGACTGCACCGCAACGGCCGGGCTGACACCCATGATGTTGACGTCGCTCGGCTTGAGTTCGGCATTCTTCAAGGTCACGCCACGCAGCACTGCATCAGCGGTGCTCCCCTCTTTCTGCGAAGCGAGGATCTTGCCCTTCAGGTCGGCAACCTTCTCGATACCCGAACCCTCAAGCGCCACGATAGAGTGGTAGCCCTGCTGAGCGCCACCGACCACCTTGAGGTCAGCACCTTTGGAGGCCCAGGCCACCGCATTGGTAAAGCCGAGGACGCCGGTATCCAACTGCCCGCCGACGATCGCCTTGATCAGGTCGGTACCGGAACTGAACTCGATCAGCTCGACGTCAAGGCCATGCTTCTTATACAGACCGGCCTCGTGTGCAACCATGGTCTGGGCATCGTCCATCACACGGATGTAGCCAACCTTGAACTTCTCCTGCGCCTGAGCAAACGCGCTCAGCAGCAGCAGAGCTGGAACCAGCCAATGCTTTGCTTTCATTTCGACCTCGATTCGGATAGCCAGTACATATAACCAGAACGAAGCACTATATTCGTTTTAGTTATCTAACATTGATGGCTTAGAACTTTACCTGAATCACCCAGAAAACTGCACTACCGAGGTGGCATATCGTCAGTACTTCGGGTTATAGGCGGATTGTCTTGCGCCCGGCCAGTGCGTGGGCCAGGGTTCCGCCGTCGACCAGGTCCAGCTCGCCGCCCAGTGGAACGCCGTGAGCGATTCGGCTGATGGTCAGCCCCTTTGGAATCAGCATCTGCGCGATGTAATGCGCCGTTGCCTCACCTTCCACCGTCGGGTTTGTCGCGAGAATGACTTCAGTGAACGCACCATCTGCAACACGCGCCAGAAGCTCGGGAATGCCGATCGCTTCAGGGCCCAAACCATCGAGCGGCGACAGATGCCCCTTGAGCACGAAGTAGCGCCCGCGAAAGCCCGTCTGCTCGACGGCGAAAACGTCCACCGGGCTCTGCACCACGCAGAGCAGCGAATCGTCGCGTCGCGGGTCGGCGCATTGCGGGCACAGGTCGTCTTCGGTAAGGGTACGACACTGCCGGCAGTAGCCGACCCCTTCCATCGCTTTGCTCAGCGCTTGCGCCAGGCGTAAGCCGCCGCTGCGATCCCGCTCCAGTAGCTGCAACGCCATGCGCTGTGCAGTTTTCTGGCCCACGCCGGGAAGAATGCGCAGGGCGTCGATGAGTTGGCGGATCAGGGGACTGAAGCTCATAAATTAAGCGTCGCTATGCAAAGGGGCAGCACAGTGCCAAGGGTTCAGGCAGGCGGTTTGCCGGACCAGAGGCAAGAAAGCGGGACATCGGAGTCTACTACGCGTAAATGACGATGCCCCGCCTCGAGTGGCGCGCCCATGCGCGCCGACTGGCCGTTCGAGTTAGAAAGGCATCTTGAAGCCTGGCGGAAGCTGCATGCCGGCGGTCATGCCGGCCATCTTGTCCTGGCTGTTCTGCTCGATCTTGCGTACCGCGTCATTGACGGCGGCAGCGATCAGGTCTTCCAGGATTTCCTTGTCTTCCTGCATCAGGCTGTCGTCGAGGCTGACCCGCTTGACGTCATGGCGACCGTTCATCACCACGCTAACCAGCCCGGCGCCAGACTGGCCCGTCACCTCGGCGTTCGCCAGTTCCTCCTGCATCTTCTGCATTTTTTCCTGCATCTGCTGCGCCTGCTTCATCAGGCCGGCCATGCCACCTTTCATCATGGGAATCACCTCAATTAATCAGGTTTCGGAGTGTTCTACGGGTTCGATGGTGCCTTCGCGGATCACAGCGGCGAACTGCTGCATGAGCTGCCGGACCAGAGGATCTGCGTGAATCGACTGTTCCGCGGCACGCTGTCGTTCGGCACGGCGACGCAGGGCGGCCTGCGCAGGCGTTTCCTGCTCCGGCTTCTGCAGCACGATCTCGAGCTGTAGCGTACGCCCGTGGTATTGATTCAGGGCGTCGTTTAGTCGCCGCTGTTGCGTGGGGTTGAATAGTGCGCTCTGCGCAGGATCGAGATGCATCAGCCAACGGTCGCCTTCCACGGCGATCAACGTACAGTTGGCGGCAATGCTGCCGGTAAGACCGGACAAGCCGAGCTTGAGATACAGTTCCAGCCATTCGGCAGCCAGCCCGGTCGCAGGCTCTACCGCAGGCAGAGGCTCGACGGGCTCCGGCTCATCCCTTGAGTGTTCCAGTTCGTCCAGATAGGCCTCGGCCTGGTTCTCGACCTCGAAGTAGTCTTCGTCCGTCAGCGGCGGTTCGTCATCATCCGGCTCTTCGACCTGTACCACGGACGCCACGTGATCGGCAGCGCCGTCCACCGGCACAGGTTGGGGTAAAACGGCATCAGCCTCGACCGCGACGGGCGGTACGTCAGGCGGCTCATTCCACGGCACATCGATGACAGGCGCGGCCTGCGGCGCTTCCACCACATGAGTGGCGACCGGCGTCACTGCCGAGGGCGTGGGAGCCGGCACGTTCACTGGCATGGTAACGGCCGGCGCAACGGGAGCGGGCTCTGGCGCAGCTGCTACGGCAATCGCAGCGGATGGAGTGGACGACACGCCAGCGGGAGCGGAATCGGCCACCGCTGCGGGCTTGGAATCAGCTGTGGCCGGGCTGATTCCCAGTGTCTTTAGCGGTGTTCGCGGTGCGCCATCACTGCCTGCAGGACGAAATGCCAGCATGCGCAGCAGCACCATTTCGAAACCGCTGCGAGGATCAGGCGCCAGCGGCAGATCGCGCCGGCCGATCAATCCCATCTGATAGTAGAACTGCACATCCTCGGCCGGTAGCGCCTGAGCCAACGCCAGCACGCGATCACGATCGCCCTGGCCATTGTCCACTGCCTCCGGCAGCGCCTGGGCGATGGCGACGCGGTGCAGCACATTGAGGATTTCGGCCAGCACGCCAGCCCAGTCCGGCCCCTGCTCCGCCAAGTGGCGAACGGCCTCGAGCAACGCTCTGGCATCGCCTTCAAGCAATGCCTGCAGCACACCATAGACCTGACCATGATCGAGGGTGCCGAGCATGGCGCGCACATCGGCGGCCAGCACCTTGCCTTCACCGAAGGCGATCGCCTGATCGGTCAGGCTCATCGCATCGCGCATCGAGCCATCGGCGGCACGCCCCAGCAGCCACAACGCATCGTCTTCGAAGGGAACGTTCTCGACGCCCAGCACATGAGTGAGGTGCTCGACCACCCGCTCGGGCGGCATGTTCTTCAGGGAGAACTGCAGGCAGCGCGAGAGGATGGTGACCGGCAGCTTTTGCGGATCGGTGGTCGCCAGCAGGAACTTGACGTGGGGCGGCGGCTCCTCGAGGGTCTTGAGCAGCGCATTGAATGAGTGCGACGAGAGCATGTGCACTTCGTCGATCAGGTAAACCTTGTAGCGCCCGCGGCTCGGCGCGTACTGCACGTTGTCCAGCAGCTCGCGGGTGTCTTCGACCTTGGTACGGCTCGCGGCGTCCACCTCGATCAGATCGACGAAGCGCCCCTCGTCGATTTCCCGGCATACCGAACACACACCGCAGGGCGTCGAGCTGACCCCGGTTTCACAGTTCAGGCACTTGGCAATGATCCGCGCAATGGTCGTCTTGCCCACGCCTCGCGTGCCGGTGAACAGGTAAGCGTGGTGCAGGCGCTGGTTGTCCAGCGCGTTGATCAGGGCCTTGAGCACATGCGTCTGGCCGACCATTTCGCGGAACGAGCGCGGACGCCATTTTCGTGCAAGAACCTGATAACTCATAACACCATCGCGGGGGACAAGGCAGAGGACGGGTAATGCTAGCGGAGCAGGATGGAAATTGCATCCGGGCTGCACTCGAACCGCCGGCTAGCCCAGCAATCGCGCACCAAGCGCCTCAACTATCGTAGCCAGCGCCGGGTTGTGCCCGCCGATCCGCACCTTGAGGCCATCGATCTCGCGCCTCGGCGGATACTGTTTGCGCAGCAGGTCGAACCCGGCCCGACGCTGCGCCTCATTGCCAAGCAGGCTGCGGCGGAAGTCGGCATCGTCGCGACGCGGATCGTAGACCGCCCGGCACAGTGTGGCCTGCATCTCGGCGGGCTCTGCGGAGGATGCAAACACCAGCTCGGTGAGTGCCGGGCCGGGCATCAGCTGCGCCAGTTCGATAGCCGGCTCGACACCACGCGCCGCGCAAAGCGCCGCATATATCTGCGCCGTACCGCGCAGCTTGCCATCCAGGCTATACCCGGCGATGTGCGGCGTAGCGATACGGCACAAGCCGGCCAGTGCGACGTCGACCTGAGGCTCGCCTTCCCAGACATCCAGCACGGCTTCCAGGTCCGGCCGCTGCCATAGCAGGTCGCGCAGCGCGGCATTGTCCACCACAGCACCCCGACTGGCATTGATCAGCCAGGTACCGGGTCGCAACCTCGACAGTCGCACCTGATCGAACAGGTGAAAGGTCGGCCAGTCGCCCCCCAGGGTCAGCGGCGTGTGCAGGCTGATCACATCGCACTCCGCGAGGATCTCATCCAGCGAGACGAAATCGCCTGCCTCGCGGACCTGCCGCGGTGGATCGCAAACGCGCACGTCCCAACCAAGCCCGCGCAGCACTTCGAGCAGCCGCCCGCCCACCTCACCGGCACCGACCACGCCGAAACGCCGCCGGGCCAGCGCTTCACCGCGCACCTCCGACAGCGCGAGCAAGCTGCCCAGAACATAGTCGACTACGCCCCGCGCGTTGCACCCCGGTGCGCTGGCCCACTCGATGCCGGCCTGCTCGAAATAATCCAGATCCAGATGATCGGTGCCTATCGTGCAGGTCCCGACGAATCGCACTGCGCTGCCTTCCAGCATCTCGCGGTCGACCCGCGTCACCGAGCGCACCAGCAGCACGTCGACATTCTCAAGTGCAGCTCGATTGATGCTGCGGCCGGGCATGCGGCGAATCTCGCCGAAACCGGCAAAGAACTCATCGACCAGCGGAATGTTTTCATCGGCGAGGATATGCATTGCACGGCTCCGGTGAGGGGGAGCACATTCTAGACGGCTTGCCACTGCTTTGCCGCCTTCCTGAGCGTAGCCACGCGGCGTAGACTAGCGCGCTTCTTGTATACAACCGGAACGCCCAGTAATGCCCACTGAGCTCAGACTCAGACGGGTCCGCCTCGAATTGCGCACCCTCTTTGCCCTTGCCCTACCCATGATGATCGCCCAGCTGGCCAGCACGGCGATGGGTTTCGTCGATACCGTTATGGCCGGACGCGTAAGTCCGCAGGACCTGGCCGCCGTCGCGCTAGGCAACTCGATCTGGGTGCCGGTCTATCTGCTCGTCTGCGGAATCACCCTGGCGACCACGCCGAACGTCGCACAGCGCTTCGGCGCAGGACGGCATGGCGAAATCGGCCCGCTGGTTCGCCAGGCGTTGTGGATGGGCGGCGGCATCGGTGTGCTCAGTGCATCATTGATGTGGAACGCGGAGCCCGTCCTGCATCTGATGCGTGTCGAACCGGCCCTGGTCGAGCCGACCATGGACTACCTGCGCGCTGTCGCCTGCGGATTTCCCGCTGTCGCTCTGTATCAGGTGCTGCGCTGTTTCAGCGACGGGCTGGGCCATCCGCGGCCAAGCATGGTGATAGGTATCCTCGGCCTGCTGCTGAACATTCCGCTGAACTATGTGTTCATCTACGGCAAGTTCGGCGTGCCGGCAATGGGCGGCGTCGGTTGCGGCGTTTCCACGGCATTGGTGATGCTGTTCATGTTGGTGGCGATGAGCGTCTGGGTTAAGCGCGCACCGGCCTATCAGGCCAGTCAGCTGTTTTCCCACTTCGAATGGCCACGCTGGCCGATGCTGCGTCATCTGCTTTCGGTCGGCGTACCAATTGGGGTCGCGGTGTTTGCCGAGGCCAGCATCTTCTCGGTGATCGCCCTGCTGATCGGCGCCCTCGGGGCAACGGTCGTCGCCGGTCACCAGATCGCACTGAACTTCACGTCGCTGATCTTCATGATTCCACTGTCGCTGGGTATGGCGGTAACCGTGCGCATTGGTCAGGAGCTGGGCCGCAACGCTCCACGCGACGCTCGCTTTGTCGCCGGCGTCGGGATCGGCGCCGCCCTGGTATATGCCTGCTTTTCCGCCAGCGCCATGCTGCTGTTCAGCGAGCAGATCGCGCGGATCTATACCCCTGATCCGGCCGTGGTCGCCGTCGCTGCCAGCCTGTTCCTCTACGCCGCGCTGTTCCAGTTCTCCGATGTGGTTCAGGTCACGGCTGCTGGCGCGTTGCGCGGCTATCAGGACACCCGCATGACGATGGTCTACACCCTCTTCGCCTACTGGGGGATCGGTTTGCCGTTGGGCTATCTGCTCGGCCTGACCGACCACCTCGGCGCCGCCAGTGGGCCTGCCGGTCTATGGCAAGGCCTGATCGCCGGCCTGAGCTGCGCAGCTCTGTTGCTCAGCGTGCGCCTGGCCCGCAGCGCCCGACGCGAGATTCGTCGGCACACTGCGCTTCGCAGGGCGGCCGTCTGACAAAGGTCGGGATGGGGCAGCGCGGATCATAGGCTGCGTTCGATTCGGCCGTCGGAGCGCGCCAGGTAACCCGTGCCACACTCCCAAAGCAGCGCAGCGCGGTCCTCGGTAACAAGTGCGTCGAGTCCACCACGCAGCGCATAGGCGGTGAAGCCGAGCTGCGTCAGTAGGAACACCGCGTTGGCGCTGCGCTTGCCGCTTTCGCAATAGCAAAGGTAGGGCCGCTGCGGGTCCAGCAAACGGGTTTTCAAACGCAGCAGGTGCAGCGGCATGTGCAGCGCCTGCATGGCATGGCCCTGCTCGTAATCATCAAGCAGACGCACATCCAGCCACTGCGCACCGCAGGCCAGCAGATCAGCCACGCCATCCAGATCGACTTCGCCAACCACCGGTGCCTTGAGCAGCTCGAGAAAGTCCGCCCGCGCCAGGCGGAGCACCCGACCGTCCTCAACCATCGCGACACTGGCATTACGCGGTCGCTCCTCGATCAGCGCCTCTTCACCGAAACAGGCTCCGGGTTCCAGCTCGGCCAACAGCTGCTCACCGCTGCCGGCGGCCTTCAGGACCTGGGCGCCGCCGCTCTTGAGGAAATAGCAGCAATCGCCGGCTTCCCCTTCGCGTAGCAGGGTTTGCCCGGCGGATACCTCGATCTCAACGAGGCGGCTGAGCATGCTGCGAATATTTGCCGGTGGAACCTGGGCGAACAGCGGACTCTCCAGCAGGCGCTCCAGCCACTCGCCGTCCTCGCCCTCCATCGACAGCTGCAGCAGCACATCTTGCAGGGCTTGGCGCCAGGACAGCAGGCGCTCCAACTCCGCGCTGTCCACCGTCAGCAGCTGGCAGTCGTCCAGCGCCCTCGCCTCCAGCAGGCGGCCCGCAGCAAGGCTGTGTAGAGCAGCCGATGTGCCCGCCACCAGCCGCGTTTGCTGCCCGTCGTGATCGGTCAACAGCAGGCTGCCCGACATCAGGTAATGACGTTTCGAACTCAGCTCATCAACAAGGTCGAGCAACTGCCCAGGCGCAAGCGCGAGCGGCACTATGCGCACGCGAAGCTCCCACAACTGGCGTGGCGACAAGCCATTGAGCGGGACCAGATTACGCAGCTGATCGGGGTGCAGCGGTTTGTTCATCCGACAAAATCCAAACGTCTATCCGTCAATCAGCTTCTGCAGCTGGCCCTGAGCAGCACGGCGCCCTTGCAGTCCACCGGTATGGACGAATATCAGCCGCGTGCCGGCGGGAAAATAACCGCGCTCGACATAAAGGCGCAATGCCATCATGGTCTTTGCAGTGTATATCGGATCGAGCGGCACGCCACCCTGGCGCTCGGTATCGAGAATGAACTGCGCCAACTCCTTGTCGAAGCGACCAAATCCGCCACGACTGGCGTCCAGCAGTTCATAGCCGCTGGACGCCACACCGGCTTGCGCGAGCAAGTTGGCCACGCTGGCATCGACGGCGTGGGAAGGCGGCCCTGCCAGCGCGCCGAACACCCGATGCCTACCTGCCTCGCCGATGACCAGACCCGCCAGCGTCGTTCCAGTACCAGCGGCCAGCCAAAGTGCGTTGTAGTCCTTCCAGCCGAGCGACGCGAGCGCGGACTCCACTCTCGGAACGAGTCCGGCGCACCCCAGGGCGCCGGGCAAACCGCCGCCACCTTCAGGGATGCAGTAGAAACCTGGATATCGCGCTCGCCATGGCGTCCAGAAGGTAGGCAGATTGCGCTCCCGGTACCCTGCGTAGCCGAGCCAATGCAGCTGCATGCCCCAGCCACGTAGATCGGCGACCGTTGGCGTTACCTGCTCATGGCCGCGCAGCAGGCCGACAGTAGGCAGGCCGAGTCGGCGGCCGGCTGCAGCCAGCGCATGCAGATGATTGGAGTGTGGGCCGCCGAGACTGATCAGCCCCGGCGCAGCGACAGAACGCGCTGCATCGAGATGCTTTACCAATTTGAACCACTTGTTGCCGGACAGCTCGGGATCCAGCAGATCGAGCCGCAGCACCGCAACCTCGACCCCGCTGCGCGCGAGCCAGTCCAATGACAGCGGCTGCAGGATCAGCGGAGCATCGAAGCCGAGATCGGATTGAACGGAGGACAAACCGCTCAGCTGCCGGTGCGCTGCCGGTCTTCCTTGCGGTGCCGGGCGCAGCAGTTGGATTCGCCGATCACGAAGCGACTCGGCGCATCGATCTTGTCCAGGGGCATCGCGCAACGCTCACCGCTGGAAAGCGCCGCGACGCAGGCCGGCTTCTGATAATGCTCCAGCCACTGTCGGTACTGCTCCTCGGAGACAAAGCACTTGGCAGCAGCATAAGCCAGAGGATTGGCGCGGTAGCGGGCCAGGTCCTGCAATGCGATCGTCAGATGCCCGGCACCCGGGTGGTAGGCCATGAACACGACCCCTTGTCGAGACAGTTCCTCCAGCACCCGGTCACCGCTGTGGCGCAGCGTTTCGCACTCGGTCTTGAGCCGCTGGATTTCCTCTTCCAGCTGTGCATCCAGTTCGTTGCGGTAGGCCAGCTCGACATCGCGGATCGCCACCTGCTCCTTGTACTCCGCAATCGCCGCCGCGATACGGGCCTGGGCTTCATGCTCGAACTGCTCCCGGGCGGCGCCGATCTCAACCCGACCGCTGACCTCCAGCGTACGCAGCTGCTTGCTCATTTCCTCACGCGCTTTCTGGAAACTCTCGCCCTGGGCGGTCATCTGCGCATGCAGGCTGGCGCTCAGCTCGGTCTGCTGTTGCAATTTCTGCTGCAGCGTGCGGATCTCCTCCTGCAGTGCCTTGCGTTCCTTCTCCGCGGCAGCCGTGAGCTTGAGCGCGTCTTCTTCGCGCAGACGCTCGAGGTTGGTAATGCGTTGGCGCTGTTGCTTGATCAGCAGCGCAGCCTTCTGCCGCTGTTCACGCTCATGGCTTTCGGAACGTTTCGCAGCTGCGTCCTTGCCGGCCTCGGCTGCATACCAGGTGTCTTCGGCGACCATCTGCAGACGTTCCGCAGGTACGGCCTGAGGCGTCTCCTCTTCGACCAGCAGACCGAGCTGGTTGCGCTTGATGGTCTCGCGCAACACAACCAGATCATTGCGTTCGGGACCGACCTTGGGGTCCCACATGTGCATCTGGTGCCAGGAGACCGGGCACTGGCTGCGGCAGGCCAGGCGAATCGGTCCGGCCCCCATGTCCGGACCACGCCCGGTACGCTCGGCCAACTGACGCAGGGGAATGTTCCAACCGGCGTCGGCAGAGCCGTCGTCATTGAAGTCGAGACAGAAAAACACCGCGGCGCGCACCTGCAGCCGCGGATTGATCATTACGTAGACAGCATGCATCTGGCGGTCTGCGAACTCGGGTAGCGCGACCACCCCATCCAGCACCGCTTCGAATTCGGGATACAGCATTTCCTTACAGATGGAGCCCTCATTGAAGAACAGGACGGCTTCGACCATCTGCGGTTTGTTCTGCATGCTCGATTTCCTTTATCGCCCGCAACTGCGAGCCAGCGATTAGCGGAACGAGCGGCCATCCGATGCCGTCGTCCCGTTGGTGCCGCAAGTTTAGGGGAAATGTTCGCGCAGGCAATGTGACTGGGTTGGCAGGGAGTCGCCGCATCGGACGCCGTTCGACCAGGCGCCCAGCGGATTTGCGATGAGCTTAGCTAAATCACTTGCCGCGGTAGGCAGCGAGGCGTCGCTTCATCTCGTCGCCCAGGGCCTGCAAGCCACTCATGGGCCGGATCATGACCTCGAATTCGACAATCTTCCCTTCGTCATCGAAGCGGATCATGTCGATGCCCTTGAGCTCACGGTCACCCACCCGGGCGCTGAACTCGAGGACTACATCCGCACCCTGGGCGCTGGCCAGCTCACGGTGGTAGCGGAAATCCTCGAAAACCTGCAGCACGGTGTTGAGGATCAGGCTCACCGTCGCTGCCCCCTCATACGGCGTGTGAGCCATCGGCGAGCGAAACACCGCCTGCGGATGCAGCAGCTCCGGCAGCCGGCTCAGGTCTCGCTCAACGATCATTCGGTGCCAGGTCTGCAGGCTATTGGCAGCCCCCGGTTGCAGCGCGATTGCAGTTTCCATGCGTGATCCTCTTTGCGGATGTGCCGGTGGCCTAGAGCGCCGCTGCCAGGCGACAGCCCTGATTGATCGCGCGCTTGGCGTCCAGTTCGGCGGCGACGTCGGCGCCACCAATCAGATGCACCCGCGCGCCAGCGGCCTCAAGGCCTTCCTGCAGCTCACGCAACGGCTCCTGCCCGGCGCAGAGAATCACCGTATCCACCGGCAGTACCTGCGACTCGCCTTCGCCCACGCGGATGTGCAGACCGGCGTCATCGATCTGCAGGTACTCCACCGAATTGAGCATCTGCACGTGCTTGTTCTTAAGCCCGGTACGGTGGATCCAGCCAGTGGTCTTGCCCAGCCCGTTACCCACCTTGGACTTCTTGCGCTGCAGCAGATAGACCTGACGCTTGGGCGCATGCGGAGCCGGCTGGATGCCGGCGATACCGCCGCGCACCGACAGCCCGAGATCGATACCCCACTCCTTCCAGAAGGCTTCACGATCCAGGCTGGTGGATTCGCCGTCGTGAGTGATGTATTCCGACACGTCGAAGCCGATACCGCCTGCGCCGATCACCGCGACGCGCTGGCCGACCGGCTTGCGCTCCAGAATCGCATCTAGGTAGCCAATCACCTTCGGATGGTCGACCCCGGGAATTGCCGGCACTCGCGGCGCGATCCCGGTTGCCAGGATGATCTCGTCGAAGCCACCGGCCAGCAGCGCTTCCACCGTCGCGCGGGTGTTCAGACGAACCTCGACTCCGGTTTCTTCGAGGCGGTTCTTGAAGTAGCGCAGGGTTTCGTAGAACTCCTCCTTGCCCGGCACCCGCTTGGCAACATTGAATTGCCCGCCGATTTCGGCGGACGAATCGAACAGCGTCACCTCATGACCGCGCTCGGCTGCGATGGTCGCAGCGGCGAGCCCCGCAGGCCCGGCACCGACGACGGCGATCTTCTTCACCGCGGTAGTGGGGATGTAGTTCAGCTCGGTTTCGTAGCAGGCACGCGGATTGACCAGGCAGGTGGTCAGCTTGCCGCTGAAGGTGTGGTCCAGACAGGCCTGGTTGCAGCCGATGCAGGTGTTGATGCGCTCGCTGTGACCGGCGGCGGCCTTGTTGACGAACTCCGGATCGGCGAGGAACGGACGCGCCATGGAGACCATGTCCGCATCGCCCTCGGTCAGCACCTGTTCGGCGACCTCCGGGGTATTGATCCGGTTGGTAGTGATCAGCGGAATGCTCACCTCGCCACGCAGCTTCGCGGTCACCTTGGTGAACGCGGCGCGTGGCACCTTGGTGGCGATGGTCGGAATCCGCGCCTCGTGCCAACCGATGCCGGTATTGATCAGCGTGGCGCCCGCCTGCTCGATGGCCTTGGCCAGCTGCACCACCTCTTCCCAGACACTGCCGCCTTCGATGAGGTCGAGCATCGACAGGCGATAGATGATGATGAAGTCGCTGCCCACCGCTTCGCGCACGCGGCGCACGATCTCCACCGGCAAGCGCATGCGATTCTCGTAGCTGCCACCCCAGCGATCGGTGCGGTGGTTGGTGTGCGCCACCAGGAACTGATTGATGAAGTAGCCTTCCGAACCCATGATCTCGACGCCGTCATAACCGGCTTGCTGGGCCAGGCTTGCGCAGTTGACGAAGTCGCGGATCTGCTTCTCGATGCCCTCCTCGTCCAGTTCGCGCGGGGTGAACGGATTGATCGGCGCCTGGATAGCGCTCGGCGCCACCAGCTGCGGGCTGTAGGCGTAACGCCCGGCATGCAGGATCTGCATGCAGATCTTGCCGCCAGCTTCGTGAACCGCCTGGGTAACGATCTTGTGCTCTTCGGCCTCCTCCGGCGTGGACAGCTTGGCCGCCCCGGCGCGCACCGAGCCTTCCTCATTGGGGCCAACGCCACCGGTGACGATCAGGCCGACGCCGCCGCGAGCGCGCTCGGCGAAGAATGCCGCCATCCGCTCGAAGCCGTTGGGCATTTCCTCCAGGCCCGTGTGCATGGATCCCATCAGGGTACGGTTGCGCAAGGTGGTAAAGCCCAGATCGAGCGGAGCCAGCAGTTTCGGGAAAGCGGTCATCGAAGCATCCTCATCATGACAAGTGCCGAGCCTCATGGGGCTACGGTCGGTATGCAGCGACGATAAACAGCGAAGGTGCCGTACTCAATGATCCAAAGTGACAACTTTTTGATCCTTCTGCGCAAAAAGCTTGGCAACAGGCGCCGCGTTACCTACGCTGACGCAATCCCTCACTGCCCTGCCTCACATGCGCACCTCAATCAATATCGTGCTGTTGCTCGTCCTCGGAGCAGCCTCATTTGCCGTCTACCTCGACTGGACGCAAGACCGTCGTAGCGGCCCACTGCTGTCCGATCTGCGTACGCTACCCATCGAAAACCACGGGCAGGCCGGAAGCGCAGGCAACCTGCTGGGCATCGAGACCCGGCTGCAGCCAGCCGACTATCAGAGCCGCGAGCGGCTGCAACTCAAGTTTCGCACCTACCTCAAGCAGGCGGCCGAAGCCGGAATGCTCAGCGAGCGAACCGTCGTGGTGCTCCCCGAACACGTTGGCACTGGCCTGTTCGCCCTGGGCGAAAAGCCGGAAGTGCAGCAAGCCCGCACCCTGCGCGATGCGATGCAGTGGATGGCGCTCAGCAATCCCGGCAGCTATCTGCGCGCACTGCCGGATAATCAGGGCGACGATCGGCGTACCGGTGCGGTGTTGCGACTCAAGGCCCGACAGATGGCAGAGGAATACCAGAACGTCTTCGGCGGCCTCGCCAGAGAGTTCGGCGTTACCTTGGTGGCTGGCTCGATCGTGCTGCCGGAGCCCTATCTGGAGAACGATCAGCTGATGATCGGCGATGGCCCGCTGCGCCAGGTAAGCCTGACCTTTGACGGTCGCGGCAAGCCCCTCGGAACGCTGCAGTACAAGCAGGCGTTGAGCCGTTACGAACGCCGCTACAGCGTTGCCCCCATCCCCGAGCGTCGACGGCTGATTGAAACACCGGCGGGCTCGCTGGCAGTGCTGCTGGGCTGCGATGCCTACCTCGAGCAACCGCCTGCCGAAGCGAAACTGCTGGCTGTACCCGGCGCGCTGGCAGATCCGCAGGCGAGCTGTGGCAGTACACATTCCGACGCGCTCAGCGCAAGACCGCACATGGCCGTGCGTACCCTCGCCCTGCCCTGGAATCTGCTCGGCTCGCCGCGCCGCCCGGCGCCCCCGGGCCACGGCGTCCCGGTCCAGGTACGCAATCAATGGCTCGGCAGCACCCCATGAATGCGCAACGGGTGCGCCTGGGTGATCTGTCGGTCGGTTTTCTGCACAGCCTCAACGATGCGTTGCAGCTGTACGGCCATGACCCTCAGCCGCTTTTGCTGGCCTACGGACTGGATGGCGAGCGGCTCGCTGAGCCGCATGCCCGCCTCTCGATCCCCCGTTACATGCGGCTCGGGCATGCGGCCATCCAGCTGGCTGGCGATCCCGCTCTGGGCCTGGAGATGGGCCGCCTGCGCAAGCCCGGGCACCTCGGCCTCGCCGGGCTGACCGCCGCTCAGGCGCCCACCGTGCGCGAAGCGGCAAGGGCGCTGATCCGCTACGAGGCGCTGTATGCATCCAACTACCGCGGCAGTTCGAGTTTTCATGAAGATGCGTCAGGCGCCTGGCTGCGCTTTTATTCCATCAGCCCTTACAACGCCTACAACCGCTTCGTCGTCGATACCGTACTCGCCAGCTGGATCTCGCAGCTCGGCCGCTTGAGCGGTCAGCCGCTGGTGCCGATGGCGATCCACATCGAGTTCGAAGCCCCTGACTACGCCTCGCGCTACGACGAGCAGTTCGGCCGGCCGGTAATCTTCGGCGCCGAAGCGAATCAGTTGCAGCTGGATCAGCGCAGCCTGGCGTTGCGCAACCCGGATCATTGCCCCGGCACCTGGCGGCATCTGCTGGAGCTGTGTGAAGCCGAACTGGAACGGCGCACCCGCACCCGCAGTCTGCGCGAGCGGGTCGCACAGATTCTCGGGCCGATGCTCAAGGGTCAGGAGCCCGACCTGCAACAGATCGCTGCACGTCTGCAAATGCCGGCCTGGACACTGCGACGCAAGCTGGCCGAGGAAAACAGCAGCTATCGCGCGATCCTCAACGACACCCGCCGCGACCTGGCGATGGCCTACATTCGCGACACCGAATCCGCTTTCGGCGAGATCGCCTGGCTGCTTGGTTTTTCCTCAGCCGAAGCGTTTCAGCGTGCCTTCAAGCGCTGGAGCGGGCAGACGCCAGGAGACTATCGCCGGGCGCAGCGGCGCGGCGCGTAAACGGCGCATACGCGAGCGGCGATCAGAGTTCGACCGCATCCTCCGCACAGTCCGGGTGATCCTGCTCGGCGGCATGCCATTCCAGTAGTTCGTCCTGGTAGTCGTCCATCGCTAGATTCCTCAGTCGTCGGCGGTTGCCCAAGGCTTGATGCCTGTCTGTGCATCAAGGTTCATGCCAGCAGGCTACAACCGGCAAATGAAGGAATCGTGACGTGCCTTGAGCCTCGCGGGCGGCCAGATCACGGGGCACGCGCGAGTGACACGCCCCAAACCGGGGCGCGCCTTCAGGGTGAAGACAACCCCGCTGCATTCATCGCCAGGCGCAGCAGCCAGGCGACGATGCCGAGCGCCAGCACGCTGCCACTCCAGATCAGCACCAACCAGCTCATGCGCTGCCAGAGCGGCCGCTGCTCAGGCTGTGCGGGCGGCTTGTTATCCAGATCAGCCATCAGTGATACCCATCCTCCGCACTGACCTTGCCGCGGAACACGTAGTAGCTCCAGGCCGTATACATCAGGATCAGCGGCAGAATGAGCAGTGCTCCGACCAGAGTAAAGCCCTGACTCTGAGGCGGTGCGGCCGCCTCCCAGATGCTCACCGACGGCGGAATGATGTTTGGCCAGAGGCTGATGCCCAGACCGCTATAGCCGAGGAAGATCAGCGCCAGCGTCAGCAGGAATGGCGTGTAGTTGGCGTAGCGCTGAATCGAGCGCAGCAGTCCGAATGCGCAGAGCAGCACCAGCACCGGAACCGGCATGAAATACAGCAGGTTGGGCATGCTGAACCAGCGCTCGGCGATATCCGGATGGGTCAGCGGCGTCCACAGGCTGACGATGCCGGTAACCACCAGCACCGCCCACACCAGCGGAATGCCGATGTCGTGCATGCGCCGTTGCAGGTCGCCGGCGGTGCGCATCATCAGCCAGGTACAGCCGAGCAGCGCATAGGCAACGATCAGCGCCAGTCCGCAGAACAGCGAGAACGGCGTCAACCAGTCCAGCGCCCCGCCGGCATAGGCCCGATCCTCGACCGGCAACCCGCTGATGAATGCACCAAGCACCACGCCCTGGAAGAAGGTTGCGACCAGCGAGCCGCCGATAAAGGCCTTGTCCCAGACATGCTGGCGCTCGCGGACCACCTTGAAGCGGAACTCGAACGCCACGCCGCGGAAGATCAGCCCCATCAGCATGAAGATGATCGGCAGATAGAGCGCGGACAGCACCACCGAATAGGCCAGCGGAAACGCGGCGAACAGCCCGGCACCGCCGAGTACCAGCCAGGTCTCGTTGCCGTCCCAGATCGGCGCGACGGTGTTCATCATCACGTCGCGCTCCGAGGCGTCCTGCACGAAGGGAAAGAGGATGCCGACGCCGAGATCGAAACCGTCCATCACCACGTACATCATGATGCCGAAGATGATGATCACCGCCCAGATCAGTGAAAGATCGATACCCATGGCTCAGTTCCTCTCGCCCAGTTGATCGCTTTGTCCCTCGGGAAGGGCTTCGTCCGCCGCAGAGATCGGTCGCATCGGCGTGCGCGCCTCGCCGGGCCCACCGGTACCTTTCTCGCGCCCTTCGCTGATCACCGGACCTTTGCGCACCAGGCGCAGGACGTACACCATGCCCACCCCGAACACGGCGAAGTAGACGACCACGAACATCGCCAGAGTGAGCCCCAGCTGGCCGGCGCCGTGATTGGATACGGCATCGGCGGTGCGCATCAGGCCATAGATCACCCAGGGCTGACGCCCGATCTCGGTGGTGTACCAGCCAGCCAAGATGGCGATCAGCCCGGAAGGCCCCATCAGCAACACCAGCCGCAGGAACGCGCGTGAGCTGTACATCCGGTCGCCCCGCCGCAACAGCAGACTCCAGATACCGGTGACGATCATCAGCAGGCCGAGCGCGACCATGATGCGGAACGTCCAGAACACGATCGTCGAGTTCGGCCGGTCCTCGGGCGGGAAGTCCTTCAGCGCCGGAATCGGTTCGGTCAGGCTGTGATTGAGGATCAGACTGGCGAGGTAGGGAATCTCGATCTTGTAGCGCGTTTCCTCGGCCTCCATGTCCGGCCAGCCGAACAGCAACAGCGGCGTCGGCCCGCCTTCGGAGTTGTCCCAGTGCCCTTCCATCGCGGCGATCTTCGCCGGCTGATACTCGAGGGTGTTCAGCCCATGGAAATCGCCGATCACCGCCTGCACCGGTGCCACCAAGAGGGCCATCCACATGGCCATCGAGAGCATCTTGCGGATCGCCGGGTTGTCCTTGCCGCGCAACAGCTGCCAGGCCGCCGACGCGCCGACGAAGAACGCCGTGGCGAGGAACGCGGCGACCGCCATGTGCGCCAGTCGATAAGGGAACGACGGGTTGAAGATGATCGCCAACCAGTCCACCGGCACCACGATGCCGTCGATGATCTCGTGCCCCTGCGGCGTGTGCATCCAGCTGTTGGACGCCAGAATCCAGAAGGTCGAGATCAGCGTGCCCACGGCCACCATGAGCGTGGAAAAGAAATGCAGGCGTTCGCCAACCCGATTCCAGCCGAACAGCATGACCCCGAGGAAACCCGCCTCCAGGAAGAACGCGGTCAGCACCTCATAGGCCAGCAGCGGCCCGGTGACACTGCCGGCGAACTCGGAGTAGGCACTCCAGTTGGTGCCGAACTGGTACGCCATGACGATTCCCGACACCACACCCATGCCGAAATTGACCGCGAATATCTTCAGCCAGAAGTGGTACAGGTCGCGATAGACCTCCTGCCGGGTCTTCAGCCAGAGCCCCTCGAGCACGGCGAGAAAGCTGGCGAGCCCGATGGTGATCGCCGGGAAGATGATGTGAAAGGTGATGGTGAAAGCGAACTGGACGCGCGCCAGCTCTAGTGCTTCCAATCCGAACATGGGCAACAACTCCTCGTCAAATGAGCGCCCGCGTCGTCGATGACGGTAAAAACGGGGTCCAGCACAAGTGACAGCAGAACGCGCCAAGGGTGCGCCGCGGGAGCCGCGCCATCTCGTCGCGCCCTCTGGATCGGCGGTCGAACCATCGCGTTCCAGCGGTCTATGCTGGTCGTAGCCGCGTCAGCCTTGGAGTACCGCCGGTGCCGATTCACACCTTCATCCCGCCATACATTCTCGACCGCATCATCGACCGCGGCTCGCCCTACCAGCGCGGCTGCGCTCAACAGACGCTGCACCACGTGCAGAGCCTGCTGCCCAACCCCGGCCCGCCACGACCCACAGCCATCGCCGAGCTTGGCGAGCTGCGCACGCCCGGCCACCCACAACGACGAATCCATGACGCCGAGCAGCAGATGCAGCTGCCGGGCACCCTGCGACGTCGCGAAGGTCAGCCGGCCTCCGGCGACGCCGCGGTGGACGAAGCCTACGACGCGCTCGGCGCGACCTACACATTCTTCTGGCAGGTTTTCCAGCGCGACTCGATCAATGACCTGGGGATGCCGTTGATCGGCACCGTGCACTACGGCCAGGGCTACGAGAACGCCTTCTGGAACGGCGAGCAGATGGTGTTCGGCGATGGCGACGGTGAGCTGTTCCAGCGCTTCACTCGCTCGCTGGACGTGGTCGCCCACGAACTGACCCACGGCCTGATCGAGAGCGAAGCCGGGCTGGTCTATTTCAACCAGCCCGGAGCGCTCAACGAATCGGTGTCGGACGTGTTCGGCGTACTGACCAAACAGCACGCGCTCGGCCAGACTGCGGCGGAGGCCGACTGGCTGGTCGGCGCCGAACTGCTCACCGACAAGGTCAACGGCGTCGCCCTGCGTTCCATGGCCAACCCGGGCACCGCCTACGACGATCCGCTGCTCGGTCGCGACCCGCAGCCTGCGCACATGCGCGACTTCATCGAGACCCGCGACGACAACGGTGGCGTACACCTCAACTCCGGCATTCCCAACCGCGCCTTCTACCTCGCGGCCATGGCGCTGGGTGGTTACGCCTGGGAGCAGGCCGGACGAATCTGGTACGCCACCATCTGTGATCCACAACTGCCCAATGATGCGGACTTCGCAACCTTCGCCGGTGTGACGCTGAACCACGCGGCGCAGCTGTTCGGTCGTCAGTCGCCTCAGGTTCAGGCGCTGTATGAAGCCTGGACGTCAGTGGGCGTAGCACTGCGCTGAGGAGGCAGGATGAAGATGCCAGCACTGGGACCGGAAACCTCGTTGCGCGTATCGCGCCAGGGCGGTTTCGTCGCGGCGCCAAGCCTGGCGCGACCCCGGCAGATCGAATTCTCCGACTGCGATGCCGAGCAGCGCCGCGGCCTCTGTTCGGTGGTCGAACGCTGCCTGCCGGTCGCCAGCAAGAACGTCGGTGCCGGCGATCAGCGCTTCTTCCGGGTCGAACTGCACTACCGACGCGAGGACACCGACGCCGAACTGATCCTGCAGATCGCCGAGGACCGAGCGCCACAGGAACTGATGCAGCTCTGGCAGAACGGCGCCATCCCCGGCGACAGCTAGAAGCGGATCACGCCGCCGTCCGCAAGCAATGCGGTGATCTGCGCCGCCGGCAGCGGGCGTGAGAGCAGGTAGCCCTGGAACTCGTCGCAACCGTTGCGACGCAGGAAATCGAACTGCGCGGCGTTCTCGACCCCTTCGGCCACCACCGTCTTGTGCAGGCTCTTGCCCAGCGAAATGGCGGCACGGGCGATCATCGCCACTTCCTCCTCCTGTTCGAGCCCGGTGACCAGCGATCGATCGATCTTGATGATGTCCAGCGGAAAACGCCGCAGATAGCTGAGCGCCGAGTAACCTGTACCGAAATCGTCCATCGCCAAGCGAAAGCCCCGCGCCTTGAACTCGGCCAGGATGGAAACCGCACGTGTGCCGTCTCCGAGGAATACCGTTTCGGTGATTTCCAGCTCCACCTGGGTCGGCGGCAGCCCTATTTCGTCGAGCACCGCGAGGATGCGTTCGACCACATCGTCGCCAAGAAACAGCAGCGGTGACAGGTTCACCGCAATCAGCAGCGGCGTGCCGCGTCCCTCGTTCCATTGCCGCGCATCGGTGAAGGCGCGACGCAGGATGGCCAGGGTCAGCGGCATGATCAGCCCGCTCTCCTCCGCCACCGGGATGAAGCGATCCGGCCCTATCACCCCCAGCTCCGCGTGGGTCCAGCGCGCCAGCGCCTCGACACCGACAATCCGCCGCGTCGCATCGACCTTCGGCTGGTAGTGCACCGACAACTCGTTGCGCTCCAGCGCCACGCGCATGGCGGCCTCGAGATTCAGACGCTCATCGGCGATCCGGTTGAGATCGTGGGTGAAGAACTGGAAATTGTTGCGCCCACGCTTCTTCGCCGCGTACATGGCGATATCGGCGTGTTTGAGCAAGCTTTGCGCATCCTCGCCGTCGTCGGGGAACATCGCCACACCCAGGCTGGCGCCGACCTGAAACTCGCGACCGGCGAGCATGACCGGCCGGCGGATTTCGTTCAGCACACGCTCCAATAGCGAGATCACTGTGCTGATGCGGTAGTGATCGCTGAGCACCAGCACGAATTCATCCCCACCGACCCGCGCCACGGTGTCGGAGCTGCGCAGGCTACCGGCCAGCCGCGCCGCAATACTCTTGAGCAGCTCGTCACCAGCGACATGCCCGAGGCCGTCGTTGATGAACTTGAAGTTGTCCAAGTCGATGAATACCAGCGTCAGGTAGTAGCCCAGGCGAGCCGCACGGGCCAGGCCCTGCTCGATGCGGTCGTTGAGCAGGATGCGATTGGGCAGGCCGGTCAGCAGATCATGGTTGGCCTGACGTTCGAGCTGCTGTTGATAATGCTTGCGCTCGGAGATGTCCTGCACGGTGCCTTCGTAGCAGATGAACTCGCCGCTAGCGCCTCGCACCACGTGCGCGTTCTCGGATATCCAGATGCGTGTGCCGTCGCGCCGATAGACCTCGGACTCGAAGTTGAGCACCTCGCCCTGCTGCTCCATCAGCTGGCAGAACACTTCGCGACGCCCACCCTCGACGTACAGGCGACGCTCTATGTCAGCGAGATCGGCCACCAGCTCGGACGCACTGTCGTATCCGTAAATGCGCGCCAACGCAGGATTCGCGGCCAGATAGCGGCCATCGCGGGTGGACTGGAAAATGCCCTCCGAAGCGTTCTCGAAGATGCTGCGATAACGCAGTTCGGCCTGCTCCAGCGCTTCGAGCACGGCCTTCTGGGCGGTGATGTCCTCGATGAAGCCCTCCACCACGATCTCGCCCTGCTCATCGGGCACCGCGACGCCCCGCTCGATGACCCACTTGAGGTTCCCCGCAGCGGTGCGGATCCGGTAATGCACGGTGAATCGCCCCATTCCGGCGACAGCATTATCGATGCAGCGGCGGACGCGAAGCCGGTCATCCGGATGGGTGATCCGGTCCCATGAGATGCCGTTGTCGTCGACCAGATCCGCAGCACTGTAGCCGCACAAGCCTTGCGAGCCCTGACTGACGAAGATCATCGTCCAGGGCGCGTCGTTGCGGCAGCGGTAGGCCATGCCTTCGAGGTTGTTGACCAGCGTGTCGAGCACACGCGAGCGGTCCAGCACCTCACAGGTGAGCAGACTGCTCCGGCGGTTGGTTCTGGCAGAGAGTTCTTGGGTCATTGATCTGGGCTTGAAGTGGTTATCCTGCATGACCCGGAGCCGCGACAATGTTGAGGCTGTCGCCCGGAGGTCTGCAGGAAAGGCAGAAAACCGATGCGCAGCAAGAAACGCTCCATTGATGGCACATGGCCACCCGTCGAGCCCTCGTCCCGCCTCCGGCCAGGAACCGCGCACCATAATGTGACGTACCGGTCACAGCCGAGCCCCATTTCAGGGCACCGTATCGCTTCATACCGCTCTGCCATGGTGCCCGCTATTAGGGACAGCTCGCCGCGCATATCGGATCAGTACTGCACGTCGCCGCTTCTGGAACGCCCAGAACTGCCCTCCTTCGCCGGCTCGCTGCGCTGCAGTGCTGCTGGCAAAAGAAGCGCAGTCACGCCAGCGGCCAGCGCCGCAAGCAACACGACGGGGCCGGCGGCGTTCCAACCGAAAGCCGCGGTCACGCCGCCGACCACTACCGGGCCCAGCAGTTGTCCCAGATTGCTGCCCTGCATCATCAGGCCGACAGCAATTGGAACGAGGAAGGTCTCCCGCGCAGCCAACGGTGCGGATGCCAGCAGCGTGGCCGGGATCAACCCACCCACGGCTGAAAACAGCAGGCACAGCAGGAAGGTCGCCTGCGGTTCGAACCAGCCCAGGAATATGCCTATCCCGGACGCCCCCATGACGCCGCTGGCAAACAGGATCAGCGAACCACGCCCGGCGCCGCGCGTGAGCAGATAGCCAGCAGCAAGGTTGCCGCTGACATTGACCACACTGGCCAGTGCGCTCAACAGCCCCGCACTCCGATATGAAATATCCATACGCTCCATCAGCAGAACCGGCAGAAAGCTGAACAGGGCGAAGAACATCAGGCTGTACAGCGCGAAACCAACCGCCAGCAAAACGCTGGCTCGGGAAAACAGCACGCGCCGAATATTTCCCAGTAGCCGTCCGGGTATGCCAGACGAAACGCCAGCGGGTATGCAGCAGCCCACCGCCACCGCGGCGATTACCGCCAGCGCCGAACCCGACCACCACAACCCCTGCCATGTCTGGAACAGCGGCCCGGCGACCATGGCCAGCGCCATCCCGCTCGGCATGAAGCAACTCCACAGCGAGTAGGCGCTGTCCCGCGCAGCGCCGGTCGTCAGGCGTTCCAGAATCGCCGGCCCGGCGACGATGATGAGCAGGAATCCGAGTCCTTCCAGCAGCCGGGAAATCAGCAGCAGCGCGAATGACGGCGCGGCGGCGCCCGCGACGCCGGCAACCGCGGTTACCCCGAGCCCCAACAGCAGGGCCCGCCGATCTCCGACTGCCGCCACCACCGCACCGGCCGCCGCTCCCCCGAGCAAGCCGAGCACCGCGAATATGCCGGTCAGCCAGCCGGCTCCGGCGAGATCGACCCCAAGGTCCGCCTGTAGCAACGGTGTGGCAATGGCAGCCTTGCCCAAATGCAGAGCCGCCACGACTCCGCAGCCGAGCACGACCCAGACGACCAGCCTCGCGCGGAGCTGCCGGGCGACATTCATTCCGGCACCCCGACCGGATTGGCGGCGAGTGCGGCGGCCACGCGAGCGACGTGCCAGCCCTGGTAACGGGCGCCCTGCAGTTCATTTTCGCTCGGCTGGCGGTCACCGCCGCTGCCGTCATCGGCCAGTGTCGAGGCGCCATAGGGCGTGCCACCGGTTATGGCATCCATCCGCAGCTGCCCCTTGAAGCTGTACGGCAGCCCGACCACAACCATCCCCAGATGAAGCAGTACGGTGTGCGTCGCCAGAATCGTGCTCTCCTGGCCCCCGTGCTGGCTGCCAGTCGAGGTGAACACGCTGCCCACCTTGCCGACCAGCCGGTCCTCGGCCCACAGCCCGCCACATCGATCGAGGAAGTTCTTCATCTGCGCGGCCATGTTGCCGAAACGCGTCGGCGTGCCGATCACGATGGCGTCGTAGTTCGGCAGTTCCGCCACGGTCGCCGTATCCGCGGGCTGGTCCATCTTGTACCCCGCATTCTGCGCGACCTCGTGCGGAACGAGTTCGGGCACCCGTTTGACGTCTGCCAACGCGCCCGCTTCGCGTGCGCCCTCGGCGACGGCATCGGCAAGTGCTTCGACATGCCCATAGGATGAGTAATAGAGCACCAGTACGTTCGTCATTGCTGCAGTCCTCCGATGGCATTGACTGGAGCCAGGCTAATGACTAAAAACGCTCTCGCGGAGTGATTAAATTTCGATCAACTCGATCTATGGAGCAGATCATGCTCGATGGCATGACACTGGATCAGATTCGTACGTTCGTAACTGTGGCCGACAGCGGCAGCTTTCGATCCGGCGCGGCACGGCTGCTGCGCGTGCAATCGGCCATCAGCCATGCCATCGCGAACCTGGAGACAGAGCTGGGCCTGCAGCTGTTCGATCGCAGCGGCTACCGCCCCGTCCTCACTCAGGAAGGTCAGGCACTGCTGGCCCACGCACGCGACATCCTGCTGCGCGCCGATGCCATGCGTGCTCGGGCGCGGGCGCTGGGTGCGGGTGTCGAGCTGGAACTGACCCTGGTGGTGGATACGCTGTTTCCGATCGAATCGGTGGCGCTCGCCATTACCCGGGCCAGCGTCGACTTTCCTTCCACCAGCTTTCGCCTGGAGTCACAGGCCCTGGGTGGCCCCATCGCAGCGCTGGATGAGAGGCGCTGCACGCTCGCGATCATCGTCGGCGAGGATTTTCGCAATCCCCGGCTGGCGCTGGAGGCGATTGGCTCGATTGCGCAGATTGCCGTCGTACGCAGCGATCATCCGCTGGCCGAACTCGGCAGCCGTGAGCCACTCGGCGTGCCGGATCTCGCCGGCCATCTGCAGATCGTGCTTGCCGATCCCACGCCACTCTCCGAGGGCCGCTCATTCGGCGTTCTGTCGCCCTTCACCTGTCGGGTGAATACCCAGGAAGCGAAGGTCGCACTGATCCGCGCCGGACTCGGCTGGGGACGGCTCCCGGCATGGCTGGTTGAGGAGGATCTGACTTCAGGGCGGCTGGCGCGCGTCGCCATTCCCGACCTTGGCAGAAACAGCGAGGTGCAATCCGAAGCCTACCTCGCGCACCGCCTGGATGAGCCACTCGGGCCTGTGGCACAGGCGTTCCGCCGCGCCTTGCTCGAGCAAGCCGGCATCTAGCCTCACGAGAGCGCTGGCAATTTTATCCAGACGAGCAGCGCTCAGTAGCCGCTGCCCGCGTATTGCCGAGGCCCCTTCGCGAGCGGGCACATCGTCGGCAGCTACAGGACGTCGGTTACGGCCGCACGTATGTCATCGGCCAGCTGGCGTACCCGCGCTTCGCTGGTGTCCCATGAGCACATGAAGCGCGCACCGCCGACGCCGATGAAGGTGTAGAACATCCAGCCGCGGTTCCTGAGCGCCTCCAGTGCCGATGGCGGCAGGCTGACGAAGACACCATTGGCCTGCACCGGAAACATCAGCTCGACCCCAGGCAACGGTTGAATCGACTCGGCCAGCAGCTGGGCACAACGGTTGGCGTGTTCGGCGTATCTCAGCCAGGCGCCGTTTTCCAGAAGCCCGACCCACGGTGCCGACAGAAATCGCATCTTGGAGGCAAGCTGGCCAGCCTGCTTGCAGCGGTACTCGAAATCGGTGGCCAGTTCGCGATTGAAGAACAGGATGGCCTCGCCGACCGCCATGCCGTTCTTGGTGCCACCGAAACAGAGCACATCGACGCCGGCTTTCCAGCTCAGTTCGGCGGGCGACATGCCCAGGTGAGCGCAGGCATTGGCAAAGCGCGCGCCGTCCATGTGCAGGTGCAGCCCGAGGTCCTTGCAGGTGTCGCTGATGGCACGCAGCTCGGCGGGCTGGTAGACGGTACCGACTTCCGTGGCCTGGGTCAGGCTGACCACGCGTGGCTTGGGGTAATGGATGTCCTTGCGCTTCAGCGCGATCTCGCGAATGGCAGCAGGCGTCAGCTTGCCCTGCTCGGTCCTGCCGAGCAGCAGCTTGGAGCCGTTGGAGAAGAACTCCGGCGCGCCGCATTCGTCCGTCTCGACGTGGGCGATGTCGGCGCAGATCACGCTGTGGTAGCTCTGGCAAAGGGACGACAACGCCAGGGAATTGGCCGCTGTACCGTTGAAGGCGAAGAACACCTCGCAGTCGGTCTCGAACAGTGCGCGGAAGTGATCAGCCGCGCGGGCTGTCCATTGGTCGTCGCCGTACGCCCTGTCGTGGCCTTGGTTCGCCCTTGCCATGGCTTCCCAGGCTTCAGGGCAGATGCCGGAATAGTTGTCGCTGGCAAATTGCTGCTTGTCGGTCGTCATCAAATCCTCGTTATGGCATTGCCGGGCGGTTGGTGGCTGCACGTTACGTTGTAGAAGCCCGGACACGCGAGCGCAAACGGAGTGTCAGGCGAGCATGTACGGGGTGATGCCGGCGCCGCCCCGCCCTCGTCAGCCTCCACGCAACGTCGTAGCCCAGCGCGGACATCACGGCGGCACATTTCACGGTCGCCCACAGGGAAATTCAGTAACGCTGTGGCACCCTGCAGCGCGTGTTCTGAAAACCACGGCACGCTGAATCCCATCTAGTCTTTGACGACGCGCTGCGGCGAATCGAAAAGCGTCGTGCCCCACCCATCTCACCAACCAGGAGGGTTCATGGTCCATCCCAGTGTTTCGCAAAAACGTGCCGCCTTTCGTGCGCTGCACCAGTCCGGCTGCTTTGTCCTGCCCAACCCCTGGGATGTCGGCAGTGCGAGCGTCCTCGCAGGCCTCGGTTTCAAGGCGTTGGCGACGACCAGCTCCGGCTACGCCTGGTCGTGTGCCCGCGCCGACGGACAGATGCCGCGGGACGAGGTCCTGGCCCATATGCGCTACATGGTCCAAGCCACCCATCTGCCGGTGAACGCCGATTTCGAGAGTGGCTACGCCGATACGCCCGAAGGCGTGGCCGAAAGCGTGCACATGGCGGTCGGAACCGGCGTCGCGGGTATTTCCATCGAGGACTCCACAGGCGACCCGCACGAGCCGTTACGCGAGCTTGCCGAGGCCACCGAACGTATGTGCGCCGCGCGTGAGGCAATCGACGCTACCGGAGGCGAAACATTGCTGATCGGTCGCGCCGAGAATTTCTTCGTCGATCGGCCTGATCTCGACGATACCCTTGCACGCCTGAAAGCCTATGCCGATGCAGGCGCCGACTGCCTGTATGCGCCAGGCCTGAGAACCCGCGAGCAGATCAGCGCCGTCATCGAGGCAGTCTCGCCAAAACCGGTCAATGTACTGATTGGCTGGAACAGCGACCTGACCGTGCAGGACCTCGCCGACCTAGGCGTCAGACGCATCAGCGTCGGCGGCGCATTGGCCAGAGCGGCGTGGGCCGGTTTTCTGCAGGCGGCACGGTCCATCGCCGAGCATGGACGATTCGATGGTTTTGCCAACGCAGCCTCTGGAGCGGAGCTCGACGCGCTGTTTGGCAAATGCGAGAGGCCATAGGATTCCGCCGAAACGGGTCGCCGACGGGGATTGGATAGTGCAGGGTTCACCAATCACATCGCTATTCGACAGGCACAAAAAAAGCTGCCCTTGGGCAGCTTCTCTTGTCTCATCACTTCTAAAGGAAGTGAGCGGAGGGATATGGCGCAGCGGACGGGACTCGAACCCGCGACCCCCGGCGTGACAGGCCGGTATTCTAACCGACTGAACTACCGCTGCGCGTCGGCCGGACTTTCGTCCGAAATCTCACAAAGGTTGGTGGCTGATGACGGGATCGAACCGCCGACCCCCTGCGTGTGATGCAGGTGCTCTCCCAGCTGAGCTAATCAGCCGATCGCCTTGCGAGGCGCGCAATTTACTCAGCCCCCTACGCTAAGTCAACAACAGCATTGAATTTTTTTTACGGAACCGTGGTCAACAGGAGCTGCCGCGTCACTTTGTAACCTTGGTCCCGCACCATCGATTCGCCAAGAGCACCTGTAAATTCGCTGCGGCGTCCGCGAAAGTGTTCTAAAAGTGCTGTATCGCCTGACAGAGGCAACCCGCGTACTAGGGAACCGAACAACAAAAGCGCCACGGAGTATTTCGCTTGCCACTGCCGGGAAAACTGGACAACTACCGCCGCTACGTCCCACTCATTATCAGTACCGTGCTGCTCTGCGTGTTCGCGCTCTACCTCGCGATGCAGATCGAGCAATGGATGAACCTGTCTCGCGCCCCTACCCCCACCGACGTCTATGAACAACAAGCCGGCAATCTGGGTCAGCCCGATATGCAGCGGCTGGAAATACTGTTCGGCTCGGCGGCCCCTTCTGACTCCTACGCGCCCACCGCGGCTGCCAGCGGCTTTACCCTGCGCGGCAGCTTCGTGCACATGGACCCGCAGCGCTCAAGCGCCATTGTTCAAGTCGACGGGCAGCCGCCACGGCTCTACTGGCAGGGCGAAGAGCTGGCCAGTGGCGTCAGTCTGCATCAGGTCTACCCTGATCGCGTGGAGCTAGCGCGCAACGGCGCCGTCGAAGTGCTGCATTTTCCTCAGGTACGCTCGCCCAGCTACATTCCCGAGGAGATGACCGAAGCGCCCTATCAGGATCAACCACCCTATGCCGAGCCACCGGACGAGGAGACGCAGCTGATGCAGCAGCAGATGGACGCCTTGCGTCAGCAGCTGGAAGAAGCCGTCAACCAACCCGATGCCGCCCCCGCCAACGATCAGCCCACGGAAGACAATTGACCGATGCCGAAGCCTTTTTCGCGCCCGTTGCTTGCCCTGCTCGCCACCGGCCTGCTGGCCGCCCCTCTGCCTTTGCTTGCCGTCGAACCCGGTATCGAGCCAAGCCCCAATCAACAGGACGGCTGGACCATCAATCTCAAGGACGCGGATATCCGCGCCTTCATCGATCAGATCAGCCAGCTCAGCGGACAGACGTTCATCGTCGATCCGCGAGTGAAGGGGCAAGTCAGCGTGGTATCCAATGCCACGCTGTCGCTGAGCGAGGTGTATCAGCTGTTCCTCTCGGTCATGGCGACGCACGGGTTCAGCGTGCTGACCCAAGGCGATGTCGCCCGAGTAGTTCCGAATGCAGAGGCCAAGGCCGAAGCCGGCAGCGGGCCTACCGGCGGCGACCAATTGGAAACACGGGTGATCCAGGTGCAGCACACTTCCGCGGCCGAACTGATACCCCTGATCCGCCCGCTTGTCCCGCAGTTCGGCCATCTTGCTGCGGTGTCGTCGGCCAATGCACTGATCATCAGTGATCGCAGCGCCAATATCGCGCGCATTGAGGACCTGGTGCGCCAGCTCGATCGTGCTGAGAGCAACGATTACGCCGTGCTCAATCTGCAGCACGGCTGGGCGATGGATATCGCTGAAGTGCTGCGCAACTCGCTGATGCGCGGTGATGCGAAAACCACCTCCGGCGTGCAGATCATCGCCGATTCCCGCACCAACCGATTGATCTTCATTGGCCCCAGCGAGGCCCGTGGCAAGCTGGCGGCACTGGCCCAATCGCTCGACACGCCAACCACGCGTTCGGCCAACACGCGCGTTATCCGTTTGCGCCACAACGATGCGAAATCCCTGGCCGAGACCCTGGGTGATATTTCCGAAGGTCTGAAAAACCCCGAAAGCGGCGAATCCGCCACCTCTGCCCGGCCGCAGAACATCCTGATCCGCGCCGACGAAAGCCTGAACGCGCTGGTCCTTCTCGCTGATCCAGAGCTGATCGGCACTCTGGAAAGCATCGTTCGCCAGCTGGATGTTCCCCGTGCGCAGGTCATGGTCGAAGCGGCTATCGTCGAGGTTTCCGGCGACATCACTGACGCCCTCGGCGTGCAATGGGCGGTCGACGCGCGCGGAGGCACTGGTGGAGCCGGTGGCGTCAGCTTTGGCAACACCGGTATTTCGGTCGGCAGCGTGCTCAATGCCATCAACGAGAACGAGATCCCGGAGAACCTGCCCGACGGCGCGATCATCGGCGTTGGAACTCGCAGTTTCGGCGCGCTGATTACCGCACTGTCGTCCAACAGCAAGAGCAATCTGCTGTCGACGCCGAGCCTGCTGACGCTAGATAACCAGGAAGCTGAGATTCTTGTCGGCCAGAACGTCCCGTTCCAGACGGGCTCCTACACCACCGATGCGGCGGGCGCGAACAACCCCTTCACCACCATCGAGCGCCAGGACATCGGGGTGACCCTCAAGGTGACTCCGCACATCAACGAAGGCGCCACGCTACGCCTGCAGATCGAGCAGGAGATCTCCTCGATCGCGCCCAGCGCCAGCCTGACGGCCCAGGCCGTGGACCTGGTGACCAACAAGCGCGCCATCAAAAGCACCATCCTTGCCGAAGATGGCCAGGTCATCGTGCTTGGTGGCCTGATCCAGGACGACGTCACCCGCACCAACGCCAAGGTGCCGCTACTCGGAGACATTCCGTTTCTGGGTGCCCTATTCCGCTCGACTCAGGAAACCCACGTCAAACGCAACCTGATGGTGTTTCTGCGACCTACGGTCATTCGCGACCGTGCCGGCCTGGCGGCTCTTTCCGGGAAGAAATACAGCGATATTCGGGTCATCGAAACGGATTCGGCCAGCCCCAGCATCCTGCCGGCGAATCCCGCGCAGCTGTTCGACGGACGGGGCGAGCCCGCACCGGCTATCGATCTGCGTCAGTGAAAAAAGGGCACAAGTGTTCGTGCCCGACCTGCTTGCGCAGGCCGGGCACGGCATCCTGATGAGTTGATCTAGAGCGCTGCGAGACCGCGAGCCAGATCGGCCTTGAGGTCAGCGACATCTTCCAGCCCCACCGCTACCCGAATCAGACTGTCCGAAATGCCTGCGGTCGCGCGATCCTCGGCGGACAGCCGACCATGTGTGGTCGAGCCTGGATGGGTAATGGTGGTCTTGCTATCGCCCAAATTGGCCGTAATCGAGATCAGTCGAGTCGCATCGATGAAGCGCCACGCGGCCTCCTTGCCTCCAGCAACCTCGAAGCTCACCACCGCACCGAACCCCTTCTGCTGACGCTTGGCCAGCTCGTGCTGTGGATGGCTGGACAAACCCGCATAGTAGACGCGCTGGATACCGGGCTGCTGCTCGAGCCATTCGGCAAGCTCCTGAGCGCTGGCGCAGTGCGCCTGCATGCGCAGCCGCAACGTTTCCAATCCCTTGAGGAAGACCCAGGCATTGAACGGACTGAGCGTCGGGCCGGCGGTACGCAGAAATCCGACCAGTTCCTTCATTTGCTCGCTGCGACCTGCAATCACACCGCCCAGGCAACGGCCCTGGCCATCGATGTACTTGGTCGCGGAATGAATGACGATATCGGCACCCAGTGCCAGCGGCTGCTGCAATACCGGTGTGCAGAAGCAGTTGTCGACGGCCAACATCGCGCCCTTGGCGTGGCAAAGCTGCGCCAGCGCGGCGATGTCCACCAACTCTGCCAAGGGATTGGATGGCGATTCGACGAACACCAGCTTGGTGTTCTCCTTGAACGCGGACTCCCAGGCGGCAAAATCGGTGAGCGGCACATAGTCGACCTGCACACCGAAACGCTTGAAGTACTTCTCGAACAAGGAAACGGTGGCGCCGAATACGCTGCGCGAGACCAGCACGTGATCGCCTGCCGAGCACAGGCTCATCACGGTGGCGAGGATGGCCGCCATGCCGGATGCCGTGGCGACCGCCTGCTCTGCGCCCTCGAGCGCCGCCATACGCTCTTCGAACGCACGGACGGTGGGATTGGTGTAACGCGAATAGACATTGCCCGGCACGTCACCGGCGAAGCGCGCCGCAGCATCGGCGGCACTGCGAAACACGTAACTGGAAGTGAAGAACAGCGGCTCACCGTGTTCGGCTTCCGGTGTGCGCCGTTGTCCGGCGCGTACCGCAAGCGTATCGAGCCCGACGCCTTGAAGATCGCTGTCCAGCCGTCCGGCATCCCATTCAGTCGTCATAGCTCTTACCTCGGCCGCGGGCAGCCGAGGCTGCCACGCCGGCATGAATCAGTTGTTGTAGAGATCGATGATGGCGCTGACCGCGTTGGTCTTGACCTTGCTCAGATCATTGCGCGCCTGCTCGATCTTGTGCAGATAGGCTTCGTCGATATCACCGGTGATGTAATTGCCGTCGAAAACTGCACAGTCAAAGTTGTCGATCTTGACTTTGCCGCCACCAACGGCGTCGACGAGGTCTTCCAGATCCTGGTAGATCAGCCAATCGGCACCGATCAGCTCGGCGACCTCCTCGGTGGTGCGGTTGTGCGCGATCAGCTCGTGGGCACTGGGCATGTCGATGCCGTACACATTCGGATAACGCACTGCCGGCGCAGCGGAACAGAAGTAGACGTTCTTCGCCCCTGCCTCGCGCGCCATCTGAATGATCTGCTTGCAGGTGGTGCCGCGCACGATGGAGTCATCCACCAGCATCACGTTCTTGCCACGGAACTCGAGATCAATGGCATTGAGCTTCTGCCGTACCGATTTCTTCCGCGCGGCCTGGCCGGGCATGATGAAAGTACGACCGATGTAGCGGTTCTTGACGAAGCCTTCGCGGAACTTCACACCAAGGCGATTGGCCAGCTCCAGCGCAGCGGTACGGCTGGTGTCGGGAATCGGGATGACCACGTCGATATCGTGCTCTGGACGCTCGCGCAGGATCTTGTCCGCCAGCTTCTCACCCATGCGCAGCCGAGCCTTGTAAACCGAGACACCATCCATCAGGGAGTCGGAACGCGCCAGGTAAACGTACTCGAAGATGCAGGGTGCGAGTTTCGGCGCATCCGCGCACTGGCGGGTGAAGAGCTTGCCGTCAGCGGTGATGTAAACCGCTTCGCCCGGCGCCAGGTCGCGAATCAGGGTAAAGCCGAGCACGTCGAGCGATACGCTTTCGGAGGCGATCATGTACTCGACGCCTTCGTCGGTATGGCGCTGACCGAACACGATCGGGCGAATCGCATTGGGGTCGCGGAAGCCGACGATGCCGTAACCGGTGACCATCGCCACTACCGCGTAGCCGCCGCGGCAGCGCTCGTGGACCTTGCTCACCGCGGCGAAGACGTCCTCCTCGGTCGGCTGCAGCTTGCCGCGCACGGCAAGTTCGTGGGCGAACACGTTGAGCAGCACTTCCGAGTCGGAGCTGGTATTCACATGGCGCAGATCCGACTCGTAGATCTCCTTGGTCAGCTGATCGACATTGGTCAGGTTGCCGTTGTGCGCCAGGGTAATGCCGTAAGGCGAGTTGACGTAGAACGGCTGTGCCTCGGCGGAACTGGAGCTACCCGCGGTGGGGTAACGGATGTGGCCGATCCCCATGTTGCCGACCAGGCGCTGCATATGGCGCTGCTGAAAGACGTCGCGAACCAGGCCGTTATCCTTGCGCAGAAACAGCCGGCCGTCATGGCTCGTGACGATACCGGCTGCATCCTGGCCGCGGTGCTGCAGTACGGTAAGCGCGTCATACAGCGCCTGATTGACGTTCGACTTACCGACGATGCCGACAATGCCACACATGCAAGGAACCTCTCAGTTATTACAGGCAGACCGGATACGACGGCAGGCCGAGCATCCGTAGAAAAAGGGACTCAACCGGGCGGGTTGAGTGATCCGGCGAACCACTGGCCGCTGAAGCCTAGAATGAGGTTCTTCGACCAGTCGGCGATCAGGAGAAAGTGCGGCAACAACGTGGACTCGCGCCACCAGAGGTCCTGCTCGACCGGCGCCAGGCTCAGCAATCCGGCGAGCACCACCACCAATAGACCACCCCGTGCCGCACCAAACACCATGCCGAGAAAGCGATCGGTGCCGGACAAACCCGTCACTCTGATCAGCTCGCCGATCAGAAAATTAACCAGTGCTCCTACCAGCAAGGTAGCCACGAACAGCAACGCGCAGGCTGCGATGACTTGCGCCGAGGGCGTGCTGATGTATTCCGCGAGATGGTGGGACAACGCACCACCGAACATCCATGCGACCACACCGGCAACGATCCAGGTAACCAGCGAAAGCGCTTCTTTCACGAAACCACGCTTCAAGCTGATCAGGCTCGATACTGCAATGACGGCGATGATGGCCCAATCGACCCAGGTGAATGCCACGATGTCTTCTGCAATGGGGAAAAGGCGGCGCATTTTAGCAGAGCAGGAGCGCCAGGAATACGCGCTGACTACCCGACGGCAACTCCGCAGCCGGGGCCTGTCGTCAGTACCCCGGCCAGCGCTTCAACGATTCAGCTTCCTTCCGGCTTGAAACGAACGACGAAGCCATCGAGTTTCTGCTGGCGCTGCAACACATCGCGAAGCCGATTCGCTTCGCTGCGCTCCACCAGCGGTCCGACGAAGACGCGATTCATACCATCCGCAGTGCGGATGTAGGCGTTGTAGCCCTGCGAACGCAAGGTCTGCTGCAGGCTTTCGGCGCTGGCGCGATTGGACAGGCTGGCGAGTTGGATCGACCAGCTGACCGGCAGGTTATCGTTATCAAGCCGTGGCTCGTCTTTCGCCGCCTGCGGTTGTTCCACCGGCGGCTGCGCAGCTGGCGCAGGCTCGCTCGGAGCGACCGGCACGATCGGCTCCGAAGCCTGCTCACCGACGGGTGATGCCGCTTCTGCCTCGGCACCTTCCTCGATGATCTCGAAACCTTCAGGCTCCGACGCTGGCTCTGGCACTTCGACCTCCTGCATCTCGATTTCAGCCGGTGCCGGTGCAGCAGGGATGGTGGGCGCATCGACGGTGACGTGGCGCAGATCGTCCTCACGATTGAACAGCATCGGCACGAATATGACCGCCAGCGCAATCAACACCAGAGCGCCAACCATACGCTGCAGCAATCCCTTATCCAGCATCGCCATTCAACTCTCCCCCGCCCGTTGTTCCAGCCAGTCAAGCGCCGCCGCCACGCAGTAGAACGATCCGAAAACCACTACTTCATCATCGGCTTCGGCCTTCGCGCATTGAGCATCGAGCGCCTGCTCGAAGCTCGCATACTGGCTGACCGACGCGCCCCGCTCAAGCAGCGCTGCAGCCAATTGTGTAGCTGATTGCGTTCGCGGCGTAGGCAGTGGAGCGACGGCCCAATCAGCGATGCAGGAGGACATCGCTTCGAGCACACCGTTGAGATCCTTATCCGCCAGCAGACCAAAAACAGCCAAGCGACGACCATCTACCGGCCGTTGCTCAAGGCGTTGCGCGAGGTAGCTTGCAGCATGAGGATTATGTCCAACGTCCAGCAGCAGCGAGATCTCGCGGCCGCGCCAGCTGATCTGCCGACTATCGAGGCGCCCTACAACGCGTGTCCGCTGAAGCGCCGCGGACAACGCCGCCGGCTCCCATGGCAAGGCAAGCGTGGCATAGGCTTGCAGGGCAAGTGCAGCGTTCTCCATCGGCAATGACAGCAGCGGCAGGTCATGCAGCTCCAACGGCTCGCCGCCAGGCCCGACGCCCCGCCAATGCCAGGAGTGGGGATCAAGCGCCAGGTCGAAATCTCTTCCGCGCAGAAACAGCGGTGATTTCAGGGACTCTGCGTGCTCAAGCAATGGCCCCGGAACATCCAGATCGCCACAAAGCGCGGGGACTCCGTCGCGCATGATCCCGGCCTTTTCATACGCAACGCTGTCGCGGGTATCACCCAGCCAATCGGCATGATCGAGTCCGATATTGGTGATCACAGCCAGATCCGCGTCAATGACGTTGACGGCATCGAGACGACCACCAAGACCGACTTCCAGTACCACGGCGTCGAGCCCGCTCCGCTCGAACACCCAGAAGGCTGCAAGTGTGCCCATTTCGAAATAGGTCAGCGAAACCTCGCCTCGCGCCGCCTCCACCGCGGAAAAGGCCTGGCAAAGCTGGTCATCGCTGGCCTGGTGCCCGTCGAACTGAACGCGCTCGTTGTAACGCAGAAGATGCGGCGAGCTGTAGCTACCGACCTTGTACCCCTGACTGCTCAACAGAGCAGCGATGAACGCGCAGGTAGAGCCTTTGCCATTCGTGCCCGTGACGGTAATCACCAGCGGAGCCGGCCGTGTCAGGCCAAGCCGCCCCACCACCGCTCGGACCCTGTCCAGGCCCATGTCTATGGCAGTGGGATGCAGCTGCTCGAGATAGGCGAGCCAGTCGGCCAGACTCCGACCGGTCATGCAGTAGCCGTTACCTGGGCGGGTTCCACCGGGCTTGGCAATTTCTGCATCTGGGCCAGCAAGCGCGACAAGCGAGTACGCAGTTCGGAGCGATGAATGATCAGATCGATAGCACCATGGTCCAGCAGGAACTCGCTGCGCTGGAAGCCTTCCGGCAGTTTTTCTCGTACGGTCTGCTCAATCACTCGCGGGCCGGCGAAGCCGATCAATGCCTTAGGCTCGGCGACGATCACATCACCAAGCATCGCCAGACTCGCAGACACACCACCGTAGACCGGATCGGTCAGTACGGAGATAAACGGCAGGCCCTCTTCACGCATGCGGGCCAGCACGGCGGAAGTCTTTGCCATCTGCATCAGGGAGATCAGAGCCTCCTGCATCCGGGCACCGCCTGACGCGGAGAAGCACACCAGCGGACAACGCTTTTCAAGAGCAACATTGGCGGCCCGCACGAAACGCTCGCCAACGATTGCTCCCATGGAGCCACCCATGAACGAGAATTCGAATGCACAAGCCACGACCGGGATGTTGACGACCTTTCCGCTCATTGCGATCAGCGCATCTTTCTCGCCGGTCTGCTTCTGTGCTGCAGAGAGGCGATCCTTGTACTTCTTGCTATCACGGAACTTCAGGCGGTCGACCGGCTCCAGCTCGGCAGCGATCTCTTCGCGGCCCTCGGCATCGAGGAAGATATCGAGCCGGCTACGGGCATCGATGCGCATGTGATGCTGGCACTTGGGGCAAACATCGAGCGTCTTTTCCAGCTCCGGGCGGTATAGAACCGCCTCGCAAGAGGGGCACTTGTGCCAAAGGCCTTCGGGGACCGAGCTCTTTTGCGTCTCCGACCGCATGATCGAAGGGATCAGTTTGTCTACCAGCCAGTTGCTCATGCTCTTGTTCTCCAAAGCTTCAGTCCCGAGCGCACTCGCGCTGCAGGCAGATTCATTGTTGCGACCACGCGTATCAGGCGCTCTTGGTCGCGTGAGCGATGCGCCTATCGGCGCAGCCGCGAAACTCCGACTCCTTCAGGCAAGGAATCACGCTACTGGTCTCACCAGCGACTCGTTACTGGACGGCAAAGGCTGCCCAGGCGTCACATAGCCGATCGAACCTGACCGACAAAGGCCATCACCTTGGAAGCATCCTTGACGCCCTTGCTCGCCTCCACCCCGCCGCTGACATCCACTGCGTACGGACGAACCTGGGCAATGGCTTGCTGAACGTTCTCGGCGGTCAGTCCACCTGCCAGAATCAGCGGCTTGGCCAGCGCCGCCGGGATCAGCGACCAATCGAAGCGTTCGCCCGTCCCACCCGGCACCCCTGCCACGAACGTATCCAGAAGGATGCCGCTGGCATTTGCATAACGCGCAACTTGAGCCTCGATATCCTCGCCGTTCCCTACCCGTAGCGCCTTGAACCACGGCCGATGAAACCCCTCGCACTGTGCCGGTGTTTCATCGCCGTGAAACTGCAGCATGTCCAACGGAACGGCGTCGAGTATCTCGTTGATCTCGCAGCGGCTGGCGTTGACGAACAGGCCTACCGTCGTGACAAACGGTGGCAATGCCGCGACGATCTCACGTGCCTGCCGCACATCGACGGCACGCGGACTCTTGGCATAGAAAACCAGGCCGATGGCATCGGCGCCCGCCTTGGCTGCTGTCAAGGCGTCGTCGACGCGAGTGATCCCGCATATTTTGCTGCGAACGACTGACAACGGATGCTACCTGCCAAAAAGGAAACCGGATGGTAACAAAAGACCTGCCACCTGCAAGCGAATAGGCAAAACGGCTCCTGCCTAATTCATTAGCGACGAACGTCCGGCAAACCCGACAGGAAGTGCGGACCGAGATAGCGCTTCGGCAGCTCGAACTCTTCGGGATAATCGACTTCGATGAGATAGAGCCCGTACGGGTGCGCTGTCACTCCGCCCGTTCGGCGCACACGAGACTCCAGCACTTGCGCAGCCCATTCCACTGGCCGCTCACCCGCACCAATGGTCATCAGAACGCCAGCGAAGTTGCGCACCATATGATGCAGAAAGGCATTGGCCCGAACATCTATGACGATCAGCCGGCCGTGCTCCAGCAGCTCCAGGTGATGAATGGTTTTGATCGGCGACTTGGCCTGACACTGCCTGGCCCGGAAGGCACTGAAATCATGTGTTCCCACGAACGCCGTCGCAGCGGCACGCATACGCTCGATATCGAGTGGGCGATGGTTCCAGGTAACCTCTTCGGCCATGTGCGCCGGCCGTATCTGATCGTTGTAGATCACATAGCGATAACGGCGAGCCATCGCGCTGAAGCGCGCATCGAAATGACGCGGCATCTCCTTCGCCCAGGTGACGCTGATGTCGGATGGCAGGTTCATGTTCGCGCCCATCACCCATGCGTGCATGGTTCGCGAGACCGGCGTGTCGAAGTGCACGACCTGCCCGCTGGCATGGACCAACGCGTCTGTGCGACCTGCACAGCTCAGCGTGACGGAGTGACCACCCGCCACTTTGGTCAACGCGGTTTCGAGTGATTCCTGAATGGATGGCACACCGGCGCGCTGACGCTGAAATCCGCGATAGCGCGATCCCTTGTATTCGACGCCAAGCGCGATCCTGGAAACGCCGACGGCAGCCATTTCGGCTGCCGTTTGGGGTACTGCTTGGGTCATGATCAGGCTAGTTTGGCGAGCATTTCTCGCGCCTCTTGCTGCTGGACATCGCTACCCTCGGAAATCACTTCATCCAGGATGTCGCGTGCACCTTCAGCGTCGCCCATGTCGATATAGGCTCTGGCGAGATCCAGCTTGGTGGTAGTTTCGTCGGTGTCGGAGAAGAAATCGAAGTCGTCCTCCCCACCGCCGTCGGCGTCAGTCGTAGCCAAGTTGTCAGCAGGAGCAGTGGCCGGCTCCTCCAGTTCCTTGGACAGATCATCCAGATCAGCCTCCACCTCGTTCAGCTTGTCGGCAAAGGTTTCCGGTTGCGCCTCAAACTCGGGCTCATCCAGCGAAATATCGAACCCTTCGGGCAAATCGTCGCTCGGATTCGCTACAGGCTCCGACAGTTCGAAATCGAGATCATCACTTTCAAACGCGGCAGGACCTTCAACCGGCTCCTCGTCGAGATTGAGCGAAAACTCTGTGGGGGCTTGCTCCGCTCCTTTGTCGCTGTCCAGATCGAACGAGAAATCGGAAAGATCGTCCTGCTCGGCCTCTTGCGCAGACTTATCTTCTGCGAGATCGAAGGAGAAATCGCTGGCTGCAGGCGAGGCCTCACGCTCGGTAACCGGCTCATCCAGCGTCAGGTCGTCGAAGTCCAAAGAGTCGTCCGCAGGTGCAGCCGGACGCTCCTCGTTCAGATCGATGTCCAGGTCATCCAGGCTGAGGTCGAATGCATCGTCCAGATCCTGCCCTGCCGCCGGCGCGGCCGGCTCGTCGAGCTGCAGATCATCAAGGTCGAGGCTGTCCATGTCCATATGAGTGGCGGTGACAGCTGCCGAGCCTCCGATCGCCGCGGCCATGGCGGGATACTTGTACTTCAGCTGTTCGACTTCGGTGGTAGCACCGCCGATTTCACGTAGCTCAGCTTCTTCACGGGCGAAGCCATCGCGATTGCCAAGCTCCGCATACACTTCCATCAGCTTCAGCCGCAGATCGCTCCGCTGAGGCTCGTCATTAAGGGCGTTTTGTAGCAGTTCTGCAGCCTGATTGAAGCGGCCGTAAGCGATGTAGATGTCCGCCTCGGCCAATGCATCACCTGTAGTGGAAGTCAGCTCATCCGACGCAGCCGGAGCGTCGGCATGGAAGGAAGTTGGTTCAAGTTGATGCTCCTGTCCCAGATCGACGTACGCTGGCGATTCCACTCGCAGATCGTCGACCGTGTCATCCGCCATCAGACTTTCCTGCAGCTCCGCCTCTTTCATCGCATTGCGGCGCGAAAGAGCCATCAGACCCAGCAGCAACAGCAACAGGGCACTACCGCCGACGACACCGAGCAGCAAAGTGTTGGACAGCAGATCGTCAATCAGGCTCTTGGGCTCAGGCTCAACAACAGGTGCGACCGGTTTCGCTGGGCTGGCTGGCTTTGCAGCAGGCTTGGACGCCGCAGACTGCTCGGCCGGTGCCGGAGCAACGACTGGAGCAGGTTCCTGCCGGGTATCAACAGCAGAATCAGCCGGGGTGTCACCGTCAGCGCGGGCCGGCTCTTGCGTGCTACCTTCAGTTGCCTGGGGCTCTGTTTTTGCGGCAGCAGGCTGGCTGGCGTTGGCGTTGGCGTCCAGCGCCGGGGCCTGGCCTTCGGCACCGACCTGGGCCTGCAGCTTGGCAAGCTGGTCATCCTTGAGCTGCATAAGCCGTTGCAGCTTTTCCAGCTGCCCCTGTAGATCATTCAGACGATCCTTGAGGTCGTCGTTCTCACGACGGCTGGAGTCCAGACTCTCCTGGGTCACCGCCAGCTTGTCACGCAAGGCCTGGCCGCCTTCGGCAGACCCGGTGTCGGAGCCGGCAGTTTCCTTGCCCGCATCAGCCGCCACCAGGCGGAGGCTGTCACGAGACTCGCTACGCGACGGTGCTGCTCCAGCTTCAGTACGACGGGTCGCGTCCAGTTGGCGAGCGCCTGCAACCGCGCCACCACTACCCTGTCGCCATGCCGCGTTCTGCTCCGCGACCTGAGCGATCGCTTCGGCCTGAGAGCGAGTCGATATCTGCTCGGCATCCGGCAGACGAAGTACCTGCCCGCTCTTCATCCGGTTGATATTGCCGCCAATGAAAGCATCAGGATTGAGATCCTGAATAGCCAGCATCGCCTGATGAACCGTTCCATTGCGACGATTGCGCTCCGCGATCTCCCAGAGAGTGTCGCGCGCAGAAGTCTTGTACTCGCTACCGCCGCTCTGCGGCGCGCTTACCGGCTGAACTGCGGTCGAGCGCGTTGTAGACGGACGAGCTGGCGCAGAGCGTACTGGCTCTACTGTTCGGGACGGAGCGGAAATGGGCAACTGCGGTGCTGCGGCCGCTGCGGTTTCCGGTGAATAGAGTGGCGGATCGAGCAGCAGGGTGTACTCACGGAGCAGGCGCCCACTGGGCCAGAGCACCTCTACGAGAAAATTGAGATAGGGTTCGCGTACCGGCTTGCTGGACGAAACCTGAATGACGCTCTTTCCGTTCGGACGCAGCACTGGAGTGAATTTCAGGTCCGTCAGAAAGTACTGGCGATCAATACCGGCGCGATTGAATTCTTCGAGCGAGGCCAATACCGGGATCACCTCCCCGGGCGCCAGGCTGTTTGCATCCAGCAGCTCGATTTCCGCGATCAGCGGTTGATTCAATGACGACTGAAGCGTGACCTCTCCCAACCCAAGCGCGTGGGCCATTTCTGTAGTCAGCGCGGTAGCAGCCGCGATTGCCAGCACCAGATTGCGAACCCGAACCATTATTTAATCCCTTGTTTATCTTTTTCTCGAACTACGAGAGGGTCTTATGTCACTGCCCGCGCCACCTGGCGGTGGCTCCCCATCAGCGATAAGCCGTTCAGCGCATCGGCTAGAAATATTCTTTGAATTACCAGTAAGTATCTTTTACAGATAGTCTTTTATCAACAACTCACCAGACTGCACAGCGTTTAGTGCCGCGCCTTTTCGCACGTTATCAGACACAATCCACAAATTGACTTCCCGTGGATCGCAGATGCCTCGACGAAGTCTTCCAACATAGATCGCCTCCTGCCCGACTGCGTCACCAACCGCTGTCGGATAGTCATCCGACTCCACCAGCTCAACCCCTGGCGCCGCGTCGAGAGCCGCAGACAGCGCTGGCATATCGGCCTCGACGCCACCCTGCAACGAGACGATGAGGCTCTCTCCGAAGAACACCGGAGCTTGAACGAACGTAACAGAGACGGCGAGTTCAGGCATATCCAGGAGCTGACGAAGCTCTTCAACCAGACGCCGTTCCTGCGCTCCATATCCTTGCGCGTCGACCGCCTCGGCTTGTGCGAGCATATTGAAAGCCATCTGCCGGCCGAATATTCGGGGCTCCAAAGGGCGCGCATTGAGCAATTCGGATGTCTGCCGGGCAAGCTCCTTCACGCCCGCCGCACCACGACTTGATACCGGCAAACAGGCTGTAACACTCACGCGACGCAAATCCAGCTGTTGCCGGATCGGCTTCAATGCAATGGCCAGGGCGACCGCTTCAGGCAGTGGACTGGCAATGGCGCGCTGATCGGGCAACGAATCGAGCAGCCCGCCGTTAACCTCTGGGACCACGCAAAGCTGTTGCTCGACGGGAATCGAGCCTGACAGATCGACGATTCGGCAGCCTGCCGCTACTGCCTTGACGTGGCACTCGCTCACCAATTCCGAAGCACCGACCAGAAACACCAGCTGCGCCCGATTGAAGTCGAAGCGATCCGCCTCGCCTACACGCAGATTCCGGCCCTTGAATGGCACCGTGTGCCCGACATCCTCGCTGTCACCCAACAGATACAGCTCGGCAACCGGAAACGTCCGCTCCTCGAGCACCTCGACCAGTGCTTCGCCTACCAGGCTGACCGCACCTACGACCGCAACACCGACACCTGTGGGCATCGTCACCTCCACGCACTAAGGACCGGCACTGTAGCGAAATGGCAGACCACTGCAACCAGCGCCGCCGAGCGGCACATCGCATAAACGAAAACGCCGCGAACAAGTCGCGGCGTCTGGCGCTTCATCGAGAGCGCATCAACGCTCCAGCAGGATACGCAGCATGCGCCGCAGCGGCTCCGCGGCGCCCCACAGCAGCTGGTCGCCCACGGTGAACGCGCCCAGGTAGTGCGAGCCCATGTTGAGCTTGCGCAGACGGCCGACCGGCACGCTTAGCGTTCCGGTGACTGCGGCCGGACTCAGCTCCTGCATGCTGGCATCACGATGATTCGGCACCAGCTTGACCCAGGGATTGTGCTGGCTGATCAGCCCTTCGATATCAGAGATCGGCACATCCTTGTTCAGCTTGATGGTCAGCGCCTGGCTGTGGCAACGCATAGCACCCACGCGCACGCAGATGCCGTCAACGGGGATCGGACTCTTGAATCGACCAAGGATCTTGTTGGTCTCAGCCTGCGCCTTCCACTCTTCGCGACTCTGCCCATTCGGCAACTCCTTGTCGATGTAAGGAATCAGGCTGCCGGCCAGCGGCACGCCGAAATTGTCGACCGGGAATGCTTCGCTGCGCTGGGTTTCAGCCACCTTACGGTCGATGTCTAGGATCGCGCTGGCGGGATTGGCTAGATCATCGGCCACGGCCGCATTGATTGCACCCATCTGCTTGATCAGTTCGCGCATGTTCTGCGCGCCGGCGCCGGAGGCTGCCTGATAGGTCATCGCGCTCATCCACTCGACCAGCCCGGCTTCGAACAGACCGCCAAGACCCATCAGCGCCAGGCTGACGGTGCAGTTGCCGCCGATGTAGTTCTTGGTGCCGGCATCCAGTTGCTGGTCGATCACGCGACGGTTCACCGGATCGAGCACGATCACCGCATCGTCCTGCATACGCAGCGAGGACGCCGCGTCGATCCAGTAGCCCTGCCAGCCCGCTTCACGCAGCTTGGGGAAGACTTCATTGGTGTAGTCGCCGCCCTGACAGGTCAGGATCACATCAAGGCCTTTCAGCTCGTCGATGCTGTAGGCGTCCTTCAGCGCAGTGGTTTCCTTGCCAATATCGGGGCCCTGGCCGCCGACATTGGAAGTGGTGAAGAACACGGGCTCGATCAGGTCGAAATCCCGCTCTTCCAGCATCCGCTGCATGAGCACGGAACCGACCATACCGCGCCAACCGATCAGACCTACACGTTTCATCGCAACTACACCTATAGAAAAAGTGGCCCGCGCAGATTAAGGCGGGCCAGAAGATTACAACTTCGCGAGGGCCGCGACTACTGCATCGCCCATCGCCTGAGTACCGACCTTGGTACAGCCTTCCGACCAGATATCACCGGTACGCAGGCCCTGATCGAGCACATCACTCACCGCCTGCTCGATGGCATCGGCTGCCGCTACCTGATTGAAGCTGTAACGCAGCATCATCGAAACGGACAGGATGGTCGCCAACGGATTGGCGATGCCCTGGCCAGCGATATCCGGCGCTGAACCGTGGCACGGCTCGTACATGCCCTTGTTGCCCGCATCCAGCGAGGCGGACGGCAGCATGCCAATGGAACCGGTCAGCATCGATGCCTCGTCGGAGAGGATGTCGCCAAACATGTTGTCGGTGACGATCACGTCGAACTGCTTCGGTGCGCGCACCAGTTGCATTGCCGCATTGTCGACGTACATGTGGCTCAGCTCGATCTCGGGATAGTCCTTGGCCACTTCCTCGACCACAGCACGCCACAGCTGGCTAGACGCCAGCACGTTGGCCTTGTCCACCGAACAGAGCTTCTTGTTGCGCACCATCGCCATGTCGAAGCCGACCTTGGCGATGCGACGGATTTCGCTTTCACTGTACGGCAGCGTGTCGTACGCCATGCGCTCACCGTTCTCCAGCACCTTGCTTTCGCGCGGCTTGCCGAAATAGATGCCGCCGGTCAACTCGCGAACGATGAGGATATCCAGACCGGCCACGATCTCAGGCTTCAGCGACGACGCATCGGCCAGTTGCGGGTAGAGCAGTGCCGGACGCAGGTTACCGAACAGCCCCAGCTCGGAGCGAATCTTCAGCAGACCGCGCTCGGGACGAATGGCCGGATCGATCTTGTCCCACTTCGGGCCTCCCACCGCGCCAAGCAGAATGGCATCGGCGGCACGTGCACGCCCAAGGGTTTCGTCGGCCAGCGGCACGCCATATTTGTCGACCGCTGCGCCACCCAACTCGTCATAGCTCAGCTCGAAGTCCAGCTGGAACTTGTCATTGGCCAGCTGCAGAACCTTGACCGCCTCGGCCATGATCTCCGGGCCGATACCATCACCGGGCAGAACCAGAATCTGTTTGCTCATCACATTCCTCGATTTTCACTTGGGTGGACGCCGTTGTGTTCATCCACCGAAACCCTGCAAGTGGATGGATGACGCATCATCCACCCTGCCCTTATCTCACTTGATGGCGCCGAACAGCCATGGCTGGCTCTGCTGGTGACGGGTTTCGAACGCCTTGATCGCGTCCGCGTCTTGCAGCGTCAGGCCGATATCGTCGAGGCCGTTGAGCAGGCAGTGCTTGCGGAAGGCATCGACTTCAAAGTCGTACTGCTTGCCGTCCGGGCGTGTCACGACCTGCGCAGCGAGGTCCACGGTCAGCTGGTAGCCTTCGTTGGCTTCGGCCTGTGCGAACAGCTCATCGACTTCCTCTTCCTTCAGCACGATCGGCAGCAGGCCGTTCTTGAAGCTGTTGTTGTAGAAAATGTCGGCAAAGCTCGGCGCGATGATCGTACGGAAACCGTACTCCTCCAGGGCCCACGGCGCATGCTCGCGGGAGGAGCCGCAGCCGAAGTTCTCACGCGCCAGCAGCACGCTGGCGCCCTGGTAGCGCGGGAAGTTCAGCACGAAGTCCTTGTTCACCGGACGCTGCGAACAATCCTGATTCGGCTGGCCGACGTCCAGGTAGCGCCACTCATCGAACAGATTAGGGCCAAAGCCGGTGCGCTTGATGGACTTGAGAAACTGCTTCGGAATGATCTGATCGGTATCGACGTTGGCACGATCCAGCGGACAGACCAGGCCGGTGTGTTGGGTAAAGGCTTTCATCCGTTATCTCCTCAGGCCTGGACCAGTTCGCGTACATCGATGAAATGGCCGGTTACCGCCGCAGCGGCCGCCATGGCCGGGCTGACCAGGTGTGTGCGGCCACCAGCGCCCTGACGCCCCTCGAAGTTGCGGTTGGAAGTCGAGGCGCAATGCTCGCCGCTGCCCAGCTTGTCCGGGTTCATCGCCAGGCACATGGAGCAGCCCGGTTCGCGCCACTCGAAGCCAGCCTCGACGAAGATCTTGTCCAACCCTTCAGCCTCGGCCTGCTGCTTCACCAGGCCGGAGCCCGGCACCACCATGGCCTGCTTGACGTTCGCCGCCACCTTGCGCCCTTTGGCGACCTCAGCCGCGGCACGCAGGTCCTCGATCCGCGAGTTGGTGCAGGAACCAATGAACACGCGATCCAGCTTGATATCGGTGATCGGCTGGTTGGCCGCCAGGCCCATGTACTTCAGCGCACGAACGATGGAATCGCGCTTGACCGGGTCGGCTTCGGCGGCGGGGTCCGGCACGCTCTGATCGACAGCCAGCACCATTTCCGGCGAAGTGCCCCAGCTGACCTGCGGCTTGATGTCCTCGGCCTTGAGCTCGACGACGGTGTCGAACACCGCGTCGACATCGGAGACCAGGCCTTTCCACAGCTCGACCGCCTTGTCCCAGTCGTCGCCCTTCGGCGCGAACGGACGCCCTTCGACGTAGGCGATGGTCTTTTCATCCACCGCCACCATGCCTACGCGGGCACCGGCTTCGATGGACATGTTGCAGATGGTCATGCGCCCTTCCATGGACAGATCGCGAATCGCGCTGCCGGCGAATTCCAGGGCATGGCCGTTACCGCCAGCGGTGCCGATCTTGCCAATCACCGCCAGCACGATGTCCTTCGCGGTGACGCCGAACGGCAACTTGCCTTCGACGCGCACCTGCATGTTCTTCATCTTCTTGGCGACCAGGCACTGGGTGGCGAGCACATGCTCGACCTCGGAGGTGCCGATGCCGTGGGCCAGCGCGCCGAAGGCGCCGTGGGTGGAGGTATGCGAATCACCGCAAACCACGGTCATGCCGGGCAGTGTCGCGCCCTGCTCCGGGCCGATGACGTGGACGATGCCCTGACGCACGTCGTTCATCTTGAATTCGAGGATGCCGAAGTCATCGCAGTTCTCGTCCAGCGTCTGCACCTGGATGCGCGAGACCTCGTCGGCGATAGCTTCCAGGCCGCCCTGACGCTCGCCCTTGGTGGTCGGCACGTTGTGGTCCGGCGTGGCGATATTGGCGTCGATACGCCATGGCTTGCGATTGGCCAGACGCAGACCTTCGAACGCTTGTGGCGAAGTCACTTCATGCAGGATGTGGCGGTCGATGTAGATCAGCGACGAACCATCGTCGCGACGTTTCACCTCGTGCATTTCCCAGAGCTTGTCGTAGAGCGTCTTGCCGGCCATCGGACTTTTCCTCATCTGCTTTCTATGCGGGGCGAATAGCCCTTGCGCTTATGGGGACGATGCTAGGGACTTGCATTCAATTACTCAAATTCATATTTTTCATCCCAAGCATTCCCTACAGGAATCCGAATCATCAACGGATAGAGATCGTTCATGGACCTGGCCAACCTCAATGCCTTTATCGCCATCGCGGAAACGGGCAGCTTTTCCTTGGCCGCGGAGCGCCTGCATCTGACCCAGCCCGCGGTCAGCAAACGCATTGCCGCGTTGGAATCGCAGCTGGACGTGCGCCTGTTCGACCGGCTCGGCCGCGAGATTGGCCTGACCGAGGCAGGAAGAGCCCTGCTGCCGCGGGCCTATCAGATTTTGAATGTACTGGACGACACCCGCCGCGCCTTGACCAACCTCAACGGCGACATTGGCGGCCGGCTGAGCCTGGCGACCAGCCATCACATCGGCCTGCACCGCCTGCCGCCCTTGCTACGCGCGTTCACCCGCGCTTATTCGCAGGTCAGCCTGGATATTCGCTTTCTCGATTCGGAAGTCGCCTACGACGAAGTGCTGCATGGCCGCGCCGAACTGGCGGTCATCACCCTGGCGCCGCAGACTGCCGAGCCGGTCCGGGCAATGAAGGTATGGGACGACCCGCTGGATTTCGTTGTCGCGCCCGAGCACCCGCTGGCGGGCAAGGCGGATATTCGTCTGGCCGATGTCGCCGGCCATCCTGCCGTCTTTCCCGGCGGCAACACCTTCACTCACCACATCGCCCAGCGACTGTTCGAGCGTGAGGGCCTGACGCCCAATATCACCATGAGCACCAACTATATGGAGACCATCAAGATGATGGTCTCCATCGGCATTGCCTGGAGCGTGTTACCGCGCAGCATGCTCGACGAACAGGTGGTCAGCCTGCCTCTACCAGGCATTCAGCTGACCCGGCACCTTGGCTACATCGTGCACAGGGAACGCACCCTGTCCAATGCGGCCAGAGCCTTCATGGCGCTGCTGGATGCTGAACGCGGTGACTAACCAGACGAGACAACTACAAGAAAGGGCGCCCTATGGCGCCCTTCGCTTTCTTGCAGATCAACCCTCCAGCGCGGGTCGCTGATCGGCATTGATCGGGATGCGCTTGGGCTTGGCCTCTTCCGGCACCACGCGCTCCAGGTCGATGTTGAGCAGGCCACTGTTCAGCGCAGCGCCTTTCACCTCGATGTGGTCGGCTAGCCGGAACGACAACTTGAACGCCCGCTGAGCGATGCCCTGATGCAGATAGGTGACATTGTCGGCCTCGCTTTCGCGCCGCCCGCCACTGATGGTCAGCACACTGCGCTCGACCTGCAGATCGAGGTCGGACTCCTCGAAGCCGGCGGCCGCGACCACGATTCGATACTGGTCGTCACCGTGTTTCTCGATGTTATAGGGTGGATACGAGCTGCCGGTGTCGTTGCGCAGCGCGGACTCGAACAGGTCATTGAAACGATCGAAGCCCACGGATTGCCGGAACAGAGGGGCCATGGGGAACGAACTCATGATAAACCTCCTGAATCAGCGAGTTGAAACTGGCGGGACCCGACTTCGGCATCCCGCTGAGCCCTAGATAGGAACCGTTATGCAGATTTCAAGGCACCAAAAATGAGCCTGCCGACGAGAGGTAACACCATGTCCAGAGTCATGCTGATCACAGGTGCCAGTCGTGGTATCGGCGCCGCCACTGCCCGGCTGGCGGCCCACCAGGGCTACGCACTGTGCCTCAACTATCACCAACGCGAAGACGCGGTGAAACAGGTGCTCGAACAGGTCCACGCTGCGGGCGTATCGGCAATCACGGTCAAGGCTGATGTCGCCGACGAGGGTCAGGTGGTGCAGATGTTCGAGATGATTGATCGCGAGTTCGGCCGCCTCGATGTGCTGGTCAACAACGCCGGCATGCTCGAACAGCAGATGCGCCTGGAGCAGATGGACGCCGCCCGCTGGACGCGCGTGCTCGGTGCTAATGTCATCGGCAGCTTTCTATGTGCACGCGAGGCGATCAAGCGCATGTCCAATCAGCATGGCGGCCAGGGTGGTTCGATCATCAACCTGTCCTCGATCGCCGCGCGACTTGGCGCGCCTGGGGAGTACATCGACTATGCCGCGGCCAAGGGCGCCATCGACAGCATGACGGTCGGGCTGGCCAGGGAAGTGGCCGGCGAAGGCATTCGGGTGAATGCGGTACGACCTGGCGTGATCGATACCGAGATTCACGCAAGCGGTGGCGAGCCGGATCGCATCGAGCGGGTCAAGGCAAGCGTGCCCATGGGGCGCGGCGGGAAAGCCGAGGAAGTTGCCGAAGCCATACTCTGGCTCGCCAGTGAGCACGCCAGCTATACCACCGGCGCGTTGCTGGACGTCAGCGGCGGACGCTGATCGGCCTAACCCAGCGCCGCCACCGGAATTCCGACGGTATCGACGCCGAGCATCGCGTCGATCCGCGCGCAATCATTCTCCCGGCGCAGTGCGGCGAACAGCGCCACCGCCTCGGGGTAGTTGCGCGTAAGCAAGGCCAGCCACTGCTTCAGTCTGCCGGGCGCATAGCGTGGTGCGATCTTGCCCCGCGCCTGCTGCCAGAAGTCCACCAGCGTGGGTTGAAACTCTGCCCAGCTCATCTCGGCGATGCTTTGCCCCTGTTCAGCGGCGGCGATCTGCCGTGCCAGGTCTGGCCTCGAAACCAGGCCGCGGCCCAACATGATGTTCTCCGCGCCGCTGACCTCTCGACAGCGACGCCAGTCTTCTAGCGACCAGATATCGCCGTTGGCGTATACCGGCACCACGACGACTTCCTGCACGCGAGCCACCCATTCCCAATGCGCCGGCGGCTTGTAGCCTTCGACCTTCGTTCGCGCATGCACCACCAACTGACCTGCCCCGCCGTCCACCAGCGCCCGAGCGCAATCGAGTGCACCGTCCGGGCTGTCGAAACCCAGGCGCATCTTGGCGGTGACCGGGATGTGCGCCGGCACAGTTCGCCGTACCTCACAGAGGATGGCGTGCAGCAAATCAGGCTCCCTGAGCAGGATGGCCCCACCGCGCGATTTGTTTACCGTCTTGGCCGGGCAGCCGAAATTCAGATCGATAGCAGGCGCACCCAGTGAGCAGGCATAGGCAGCATTATCAGCCAGACAGGCAGGATCGGAGCCCAGTAATTGAACGCGCACAGGGGTGCCGGCGCGAGTAATGGCGCCAGTCTGCAATTCGGGGGCAAGTTTGCGAAAGCTGCTTTGCGGCAGCAGACGATCAGAAACTCGGATGAACTCGGTGACGCACCAGTCGACACCACCCATCCGAGTCAGAACGTCACGAAGGATTTCGTCGACCAGCCCCTCCATGGGCGCCAAAGCGATCTGCATACCAGGCCAATAGATGTTGAAAGGTTGGGCATTGTACGGATGCCCAACCGCTTTATGAATGTTGCGTGGCCGGTAGCGGGCTATTCCTCGATGGTCCCGCCAATGGTGTCGGTTCCCGTGGTAGCACCCATGCCGCCTGTGGTTCCGGTATTACCCGTTCCCATGGTGCCCAGGTCACTGCCCTGCTGCGCCTTGTGGTCCCGACTGTCATGGCCTTCCGACTTTTCGCTGTGCTGGTCGGAACGCTCGCTCGATTCAACTGAGCTTTCGTTTGCAGCTCCCGGACGACGGGCGTCATCGGCGTTCTCCGCCGAACCGGCGTACGCCCCCGCAGAACCCGCCAGAAGCAATACTGTTACCGCTGTGAGTGCCCGATTCATGGCTACCTCCTATCGATGAACGACTGCGTTAATCACTACGTCTTTCCAATTTGGGACGGCGACGGTGCTCCATGTCGGTCTCATTGCCACCATGGCCGGGTTCGGCCGTGTCGTCGTACTGCTCCGCCGCTGGCTTCTTGGAGGATGCGTCACTTGCCTCAGACTGGCCCTGGTCATCCTCCAGATAGTCGATACCGCCGCCAATGCCCATCGAGCCATTGCCGGCGGCGCCGCGATCCGCCGCGCCCGTGTTCTGAGCCAACGGGATATCAGCGACCGGTCGTTCCAGATCCTGCGCGCTGACTGTTGAAGCAAGCGCTGCAACCAGCACACCAAGCTGAATACGCATGTCCGACACCTCCGCATCATCCACTTGATACTTGGGCAGCGGCGATTCCAAGGAGTGCGCCGGCGAGCGACCGATGGCATGCCGGAACCGCTTTTAGCGAGCGGGGTCACAACCACAAGGACGAATATTGGATTCAAAGAGGAAGCTCCAGATGGAACCTGCGCTGATACTCCTGATGATGATCCTGGGTTGGCTGTCGGTAGCGCTCTCCATGCTCTGGGGCATGATGAGGATCGCTCGTCGCCATCACCCGCCGCAGGCTCACCCGGCAATCAAACAGTGTCTGCCACACCAGCCAGCAGCTCCCGGCACCCTGCCCTCATGGCACGCCTGACCGGTATTTCAATCTGATTTCAAATAAACCCGTGACAGCCGCGTTTAAAGCTGTAGAATGCGCGTCGCGGGATGGAGCAGTCTGGTAGCTCGTCGGGCTCATAACCCGAAGGTCGTCGGTTCAAATCCGGCTCCCGCAACCAATTTAAAAGGCCACTCAGATGAGTGGCCTTTTTTTGTGTGCGCATAACTCTGAGACGCTCGTGTTGGCAGCAGACCTTGCAGGACTCGCTAACCTTTTGAATGAAATACGATTTTTTCCTTCCTTTTGATTGACAACGGGTAACCGGGCTGTAGAATGCGCCCCACAGACGCGGGATGGAGCAGTCTGGTAGCTCGTCGGGCTCATAACCCGAAGGTCGTCGGTTCAAATCCGGCTCCCGCAACCAAATCACGAAAAGGCCACTCAGACGAGTGGCCTTTTTCGTTTGCACGTCTTTTTTGTCACGGACAGACCAACGCCCCTCTTCGGCCAGTAAGCCGCGTCTTGTAACAACAGGTCCGTAGAATTAACTCTTTATCGGAATAGTTGCTCAGCATAGTCGGAATTATATTCCCTTTGTTTATGCATACGTCATTTATGGCCAGCAAAGCAGCAGATGGTTTATTCAGCTTAGAGCTAATTACTGCATTCGCTATAACCATTGATGATAGCCCTAGGCCAGCCTGCGTCAAAAACAAAACTCTTTTCAACTCAATAAGTTGGCTCTCCTAAACACCTCGCGACCTCCATCCGCAACTTTTTTTTGGCTCCCTAGCTTGACTTGGTTCACGTTATGACGGATATCTAGTCGCAACAGGGAGCAATACGTTGCAGAGCAGTTTAAGACCAACTGGACAGGTCAAGTTTTGCGGCGCAAGAGTTAAACCCCCTGCCTGATTAGTATCGCTTTTAATAAAGCGATGCGGGCTCGTTCGCCATAAGCATTGAGAGAGCCGGGGCTCGCAGAGTGCCCGGAGTGCGGTAGCCATGCCCGATTCTCTCAAGGTCACACGCGGACGTTGGCCGATCGCAGATGACGGGGAATACGTACAAGTTATTCAACTCGACATATAAATAAGTCGATGGCGGTAGCTTTGTCTAAATAAAAGAATATTTTAGACCGGCATTAACTTTCGTCACAGGCTAAAAGGCTACTGCCAGGCATTACGCCGTAATTCTTTATTCCCACCCAGGACGCCGATCAGCAGCGGCGCGGCAATAGCTGCGGTTCGACAAACCGTTTCGCCTCGCCTTTGCGCAGGGAGAACTACAGTGTCAACAATCTTTTATGGAACGGAAGATCAGGACAAGGCATTGATTGCGCGGGATATCAATCAGAATGGCTACGCCTGCATACCCGGCTACTTGAACAATCTGCAACTAACTCAACTGCGCGAGCAGGTTCACGAGCAGGCTCGACAGCATCACGGGGAATATTTCGCTCATCACGACGGTGAACAGGTTGCGGGCTCGCTGCTTGCCACGTTGAGCAGCGCGCCGGAGTTCCAGTCGCTGCTGGACGACGTGTATCAGCTCGGCGCAGGCAAGGCGGCACCAAGCAAGCGCATCTACCTGGTGATGCGCTGCGTGCAGGGGCAGACAGGACGCAAGGAATCGAACTGCTTTCACTACGATGCTTCTCTGGTAACGGCATTGCTACCTGTGGAAATCCCGCAGGAAGGCGACCAGCGCGGCGATCTTCTGCTGTTTCCCAATCTGCGCAAGCTTCGCAAGTACGTACTGGTCAACGTGGTGGAGAAAGCACTGCTGCAGAACAAGTTGAGTCGCAAGCTGATTAGCCGCGCGATAGGCCTCGGACTGCTCAAGCCTCAGCGCCTGCAGCTGGTACCCGGCAATCTCTACCTGTTCTGGGGCTACCGATCCCTGCATGCCAACGAGCCTTGTGATCCGGCGCAGCTGCGCGCTACCGCCATCTTCCACTACGGCGATCCCCACGCCGGCAGCCTGATGACCCGAATGATCCTCAGGCACAACCAACGCAGGGCACGGCGGGCCAGCGCAATCGGCGCGCATCAACCTGTCTGAGCACGCATCTGTAGCACCCAGCGATAACCCCCGAATGCCATTCGGGGGCGGCTGAGCTTCGATAAGGAAATCACCATGATCAACGTGACCAAGTCGTACCTGGGCAGCAAAAACAAGTTCAAGGCTTACATTGACAGGATCTACAACACCGGCTGGCTCACCAACAACGGACCGTTAGTGACTGCACTCGAGCAACGACTCAAGGACTACCTCGGGGTGAGGAACATCATCCTCACCAACAACGGAACCATCGCGCTGCAGATTGCCTATCGAGCGCTGGGTTTGACCGGCAGCGCCATCACCACGCCCTTCAGCTTTGTCGCCACCACCAGCTCGCTGCAATGGGAAGGCATCAAGCCGATCTTCGCCGACATCGATCCGGCGACCTGGAATCTGGACCCGGAACAGATCGAGCGAAATATCCGGCCCGACACCTCCGCCATCGTCGCGACGCATGTATTCGGCAATCCTTGCGATGTCGAACGCATCGAGCAGATCGCGCGCAAGAACAATCTGAGGGTCGTCTACGACGGCGCCCATGCGTTCGGCGTTCGTCACAAAGGGCGGTCGGTCTACGACTGGGGCGATATCAGCACGCTGAGCTTCCATGCGACCAAGCTGTTTCACACCATCGAGGGTGGCGCCATCGTCACCAACGACGACGCGCTGGCCGACCGCATCCGTCTGCTCTGCAACTTCGGCATCGTCGACACCGACCAGATCGAAGGCATCGGCATCAACGCCAAGCTCAACGAGTTCTCCGCCGCGATGGGCATGTGCGTGCTCGACGATATCGAGCTGATATTCGAGTGCCGGGCAGAGATCGGCCATCGCTACGAGCGCCGCCTTGGCGAACACTTCGATCTGCAACGGGCGCAGCCGGAATCCCAGTGCAACTACAGCTACTTTCCCGTTGCCCTCGCCGACGAAAGCCAGCTCCTGCGCTGCCGCTCGCAACTGAACGAGAACGGCATCAACCCCCGCCGCTACTTCTACCCGTCGCTGGACACGCTCGATCATCTGCAGCCGCAAGTGCCGCAGCCACGCTCGCGGGCCCTGAGCCGCAAGGTGCTGTGCCTGCCGATCTACCCCGGGCTGCCGCGCAAGGTGCAGGAAAAGGTCATGCAGACGCTGATCCAGGAAGCGATCCACAGCGAACAGTCGAACCGGACCCTGTTCCAGCCCTTTGCCGATGCGTTCGGGCTGTTCAGCGGCGTGGAGCGCCTGCCAGGTTCGGATTACCCGCGCATGCCCCTGACCACTGGAGGCCAGCAGTAACTCATGTCAGATCCCAAGCGGTTATCGGTGATCCGCAACACCAGCCTGAACTACCTCGGCCAGGCCTACGCCCTGCTGATCGGCATTCTGATCCTGCCGTTCTATCTGAAGCATCTGGGCGCCGAAGCCTACGGGCTGATTGGCTTCTTCGCGGTACTTCAGGCCTGGCTGCAGCTGCTCGATGCCGGGATGTCGCCGGCACTGGTGCGGCAGGTGGCACACTACCGCGGCCAGGGCGATCTCAGCACCGCGGCTGGTCCTGCAGGGCGGCTGCTGCGTTCGTTCGAGCTGCTGCTGCTGCCGATCGCCCTGGCGACCTGCGTGGCGATCTACCTGGGCAGCGGCTGGATCGCCGGGGCCTGGCTGCAGGCGCGGGAACTGAGCACCGGCACCATCATGCAGTGCATCAGCCTCATGGGCCTGATGGTCGCGCTGAGGCTCTACGCGACCCTGTACAAGAGCGGGCTGCAGGGCGTCGAACTGCACGGCTGGCTGAACGCAACGAACACCCTGATCGCCACCTTGCGCTACCTCGGCGGCCTGTTTCTGGTCGCCTATGTCTCGCAGGAACCGCTGGACTTCTTCCTGTTTCAAACCGCCGTGGCGCTGGTGGAAACGCTTGCCTTCGCCAGCAAGGCCTACATACAGCTGTCCAGCCCGAGGCTGCTCAGTGGCATCGACTGGCGCGTGGTCAAGCCGGTGCTGCCCTTCGCCGGCGGCATGTTCTTCACCTCGCTGCTGTGGATCGTGCTGACCCAGCTGGACAAGGTGCTGCTTTCTAAGGTGCTGCTGCTCAAGGAGTACGGCTACTTCTCGCTGGTGGCGCTGATCACCACCGGCATCATGACCCTGACCAACCCCCTGGTGCAGACGCTGTTGCCGCGCATGACCATGCTCGTGGCCGAGGGCCGGATCGCCGAAATGGAGCGGCTGTACCTGAACGCCACCCGCTTCGTCTGCAGCGTGCTGTTTCCGATGGCCGCGGTGATCGCCTGGCACGGGCATGCCCTGATCCTCGCCTGGACCGGCGACGCGGGCGCGGCGCAGTGGAGCGAGCGCATGCTGTTCTGGTACGTGCCGGGCAGCGCGCTGATGGCGGTCGGTGCCTTTCAGTTCTACCTGCAGTACGCCTATGGCCGGCTGCGCCTGCATATCTGGTACAGCGTGGTCTCCACCGCCATCAGCGTGCCGATCGTGATCTACGCAGCGCTCACCCACGGCGCCTATGGCGCGGCGCTTGCCTGGTTCTTCCTGCGCCTGGCGACCTTCGTGATCTGGCCTCCGGTGGTGCATCGGCGTTTCTCGCCCGGCCTGCAGGGCATCTGGACGCGTGACATCTTGCGAATCACCGCCGCGACCCTGATCGGCGTGGCGCTGGGCGAGCCGCTGTTCCTGCTGATCGCCAGCGACAACCGCTTCGACATGCTGATGGCGCTGGCCGTAAGCGGATTCATTTGCCTGGCGCTGGTCGCGGCCACCTCGAAATCACTGCGACTCAAGCTTCACCTACTCATCACCAAACGAGCGTCCAAAAATGGAATTGAAGAGCGAGCAAGCCTTGATTGAACGCTGGGGCGGCAAGACCGAGCCGCTGCTGAGCGTCGTCTGCCTGGCCTACAACCACGCATCCTTTATCAGGAAGGCGCTGGAGAGCTTCCTCCAGCAGGAAACGGATTTCCCTTTCGAGGTGATCGTCCACGACGACGCCTCGACCGACACCACCGCCGCGATCATCGCCGACTACGCGGCGCGCTACCCCCGCATCATCAAGCCGATCTATCAGACGCAGAACCAGTTCAGCCTCGGCGAGCCGTTCAGCACGCGCCTGTTCGCCCGCGCCGGGGGCAAGTACATCGCCTACTGCGAAGGCGACGACTACTGGACCGACCCGACCAAACTGCAGCAGCAGGTGGACTTCCTCGAGCAGCATCGTGACTACGTGATCACCTATCACGATGCCTTCATGTTCAACAGCAAGGGCATCATCCAGAGCCCGCAACTGACCGGAAAGCTGCGCAAGGACGCCACCGCGCAGGAGCTGATGCAGGGTCGCCCGCTCTCGACGCTCACCGTGTGCTTTCGCAATCTGGTGCAGGAGCTGCCGCCGGAACTGCTAGGCGTAAAAGTGCTGGATATCTGCTGGTGGTCGCTGCTCGGCGCCTACGGCAAAGGCAAGTTCCTGGAAACCATCAGCCCGGCCGCCTACCGCGTGCACGAGGGCGGCATCTTCTCCATGCAGCCGAGCCGGCAACGCATCCAGATGGCCATGCACGCCCACTACTCGCTGGCGCGCTACTACAGCCGCATCGGCAACAACGCGCTCTACGAGTACTTCCTGATCCAGGTGTTCGGCGAGTGCCTCTCGCTGATCTCGCCGTTCAGCAAGATCCAGGCGCTCTCGACCATCGCCCAGAACATCAGCCTCAACCTGCTGCGTCGGTTGAGCCCACGGCTGGCCAGGAGCTGACCGCCTACCCCGCTTCTTTGCACATAGCACCATGAGGAAGGATTCCCAATGACTGCCTTGACCCGCTCTTCGCTGGAATATGACGCGGACAACCGCATCGACCTTGCCGGGATAATGCGCACCGCCTATGACCACAAGGCGCTGATCATCACCATCACCGGCTTCTTCGCTGCGCTGGGCGTGCTCTACGCCCTGATCGCCACGCCGATCTACCAGGCGACGGCGATGATCCAGATCGAACCGAAAAAAGCCGCCATCACCGGCGTACCGGAAGTATCGGCCCGGCCGGATTCGGTGTCCCAGGCGGTTACCGAGATCTCCCTGCTGAAATCCCGCGCGGTGCTCGGCAAGGCTGTCGAGGAGCTCAAGCTCTACATCGTCGCCCAGCCCCGTCATTTCCCGGTGTTCGGCGCCTTCATGGCGCGCCGGCACGACCCGGCGACCGATGGCGCGCTGGCCGCCCCGCTGTTCGGCCTGAGCAGCTACGCCTGGGGCGGGGAAAAGCTCGAAGTGTTCCAGCTCGATGTGCCCGAAGCCTATCTGGGCGTGGAGCTGACACTGGTCGCCGGCACCGCCGGGGCCTACACCCTGCATGACGACGAGCACGAGCCGATCCTGCGTGGCCAGGTCAATCAGGCGGTGGAGAACCAGGGTTTCAAGGTGCAGATCGCCCAGCTGGACGCGCGTCCGGGCACCGAGTTCGCGCTGGTCCGCAACCGCCCGCAGACCACCGCGCTGGATTACCAGAACCGCTTGAAGGTCGGCGAGGCCGGCAAGGATTCCGGGATCATCTACATGTCCCTGGAAGACCCGGACCCGCAGCTGGCCAGCCATGTGCTGGACGAGATCAGCAGGCTGTACGTCAGCCAGAACATACAGCGCAGTTCCGCCGAGGCGGCCCAGCGCCTGGACTTCCTGCGTTCTCAACTACCTCAGGTGCGCAAGGAGCTGGAGAAGGCCGAAGCCGCGCTGAATGCCTACCAGACCAGCTCCAAGTCGGTGGATATCAGCATCGAGACCAAGGGCGTGCTCGACCAGATCGTCGCGCTGGAAACGCAGATATCCGAACTGTCACTCAAGCGCGTGGAGTACGACCGCCTCTATACCCGCGAGCACCCGACCTATCGCACGCTGATCACCCAGATGAACGAGCTGCAGGCGCAGAAAGCCCAGCTGCTGAAGAAGGTCGACGCCCTCCCCATGACGCAGCAGGAGTTGCTGCGCCTCCAACGTGACATGGAAGTCACGACCCAGACCTACACGCTCCTCATGAACCAGGCACAGGAGCAAGACATCCTGCGCGCCGGCACCATCGGCAACGTGCGCATCATCGACAACGCCTACTCGATGATTGAGAAGCCGTCGAAACCGGTCAAACCGCTGGTGGTGGCCATCGCGATCTTCGTCGGCCTGCTCGTCTCGGCGGCAGTCATCCTGCTGCGCCAGGCCTTCTACCGCGGTGTGGAAAGCCCGGACGTGATCGAGAAGCTTGGCGTACCGGTCTATGCCGGCCTGCCCTACAGCGCCTCTCAGGATCAGCTCAATCGCAGCCGCAAGAGCCGCGACGGCAAGACTCGCCTGCTCAGCCTCACCGAACCGACCGATCTGGCGGTCGAATCGCTGCGCAGCCTGCGTACCAGCCTCAAGTTCGCCATGCTCGAGGCGCGCAACAAAGTGCTGATGATCACCAGCCCGACCCCTTCGGTGGGCAAGTCGTTCGTGTCCAGCAACCTTGCCGCGGTGATCGCGCAGACCGGCCAGCGCGTGCTGCTGATCGATGCCGACATGCGCCGCGGCTACCTGCATACCCTGTTCGGCATGGCACCGCGTCACGGGCTGTCGGATGCACTGGCCAGTGGCCTGAACCTGGCGGAGATCACCAACCGCACCGAGCAGAAAAACCTGCACTTCATCTCCGCCGGGTTCTCCGCGCCGAATCCGTCCGAACTGCTGATGCACGACAACTTCTCCCGCCTGCTGCGTGAAGCGGAAAAGCTCTACGACTTCATCATCATCGATACGCCGCCGGTGCTCGCGGTGACCGACGCCGTACTGGTCGCCCAGCAGTCGGGCACCAACCTGTTGGTGGCCCGCTTCGGCCTCAGCACCAGCTCGCAGATTGATGCATCCAAGCGGCGGCTCGCGCAGAACGGCGTGCTGCTCAAGGGCGTGATCCTCAATGCCGTGAAGCGCAAGGCCTCGACCTCGCCGTACGACAGCGGCGCCTATGGTTATTACACCTACACCCAGCAAGCCTGATCGCCAGACAAGGAGGTGCACCGTGCTCAGAACCGTCTCGATGATGCAGCCCTACCTATTTCCGTACCTGGGCTACTTTCAGTTGATCGCGCTCAGCGACGTATTCGTGCTGGGTGACGACCTGCAATTCGTCAGGGGCTCCTGGATGAACCGCAACCGGATTCTCGTCAATGGCCAACCCAAGCTCATCAGCTTCCCGCTGAAGAAGGGCCATCAGACCGAGCGCATCAACCAGCGCTGGCTCTGCGACGACTTCGACAAGGAAGCCGCGGGGCTGATGCTGACCCTCGAGCGTTGCTACGCCAAGGCACCCCAGCGCGATGCGGTGCTGCCGCTGATTCGCAGCATCCTGCAATGTCCGGAGCGCAATCTGGCGCTGTTCACCGAAAACTCCCTGCGCTGCCTCTGCGCCTACCTGAACATCCGCACGCCGATCTATCGCGGCTCCAGCCTCGGCTTGCCGGCGAAGATGGACATGCAGGACCGGGTCATCCAGATCACCCATCGCATGGACGGCGAGCTCTACCTGAATCCCATCGGCGGCATGGAGCTGTACTGCCCTGCCCGCTTCCGCGCCGACGGCCTGCTGCTGCGCTTCCTGCGCATGGATGACATTACCTATGCGCAGCTCAAGCATCCGTTCGTACCGTCGCTGTCGATCATCGACGTGCTGATGTTCAACAGCCGCGAAGAGATCAAGGAATTGCTGCAGCGCTTCAGCGTGGTCGAGGGACAGGAAAAAAGGGCAACGCTGACACTGGCGTGACGACATTCCGCCTGCCATCGGGATTCGGGCAGGCCAATCAGGGAAGGACATCCCCATGACACCGAGCAATACCGCACGCTGGTATCTGATCCAGACCAAGCCTCGCCAGGAGGCCCGCGCCGAGGAGCACCTGCTGCGCCAGCACTTCGAATGCTACCGCCCGCTCAAGACACCTGCTCCCTCACGCGGCTCGCACGGGGCCAAGTCCGGCGAGGCGCTGTTTCCGGGCTACCTGTTCATCCGCCTCGATTGCATTCACGACAACTGGTATCCGATCCGCTCCACCCGTGGTGTCAGCCGCGTGGTGACCTTCGGCGGCCAACCGACGCCGGTACGCGACGAGCTGATCGAACAGTTGCGCCGACGCCTGGCGCAGAGCGAAGCCGCACCAGCAGCAACCTTCACTCCCGGCGAGCGCGTGCAGGTCAGCGGGGGCAGCTTCAGTGACATCGAAGCGATCTTCGTCAGCAGCGACGGCGAAGAACGCTCCGTCATCCTGCTCAACCTGCTGCAGCGTGAGCAGAAGGTCCGGGTACCCACCCGTTATCTCCAGTGCTACTCCTGAGCCAGGCGAGTGCCCGTAGGGCCATGCGAGCAGCCTGACAGGTTCAATCAGCGAGCCAACCGATGAAGATCCTATTCCTCAATGCGTTCTACACCCCGCATGTCGGCGGCGGCGCAGAAGTCATCCTCCGGCACCTGGCCGAAGGGTTGCAGCGGCGTGGTTGTGAGGTGGCAGTGCTGGCGACCGGCCCGGATGCCGGGCTGAACATGCAGATTCAGGACGGTGTGCGGGTCTATCGCGCCAACCTGGCGAACAGCTACTGGCACTACACCCAGCAGCGCCCGAGTCGCGTCGCCCGCCTCGGCTGGCACTACCGGGACCGCTACAACCGCGACATGCGCTGTCACGTGCGCGAGGTGATCGCGCGGGAGCAGCCGGATATCGTGGTCTGCAACAACCTCACCGGCTGGTCGATTTCCGCCTGGGACGAAATCACCGCCGCCGGCCTGCCGATCGTCCAGGTGCTGCACGACCTGTACCTGCTCTGCCCGAAGGACACCATGTTCAACCACGGCAAGAGCTGCCAGCGCCAGTGCGGTATGTGTTCGGTGTTCCGTCTCCGCCACGCCGGCGCCTCAGCGCAAGTGGCCACGGCGATCGGCGTCAGCCGCTTCGTGCTCGAGCGCATCACCGCACAGGGCTATTTCAGTGGCGCGCGCCAGCATGTGGTGCACAACTGCACGCCGGCCAACCCCGGTCAGGGCAGCAAGCCCAGGCAGCGCAGCAACCATCCACTGCGCTTCGGCTATATCGGCACGCTGTCGGAGAACAAGGGCGTCGGCTGGCTGATCGAGCAGTTCCAGCGGCTGGACATCGATGCGCGGCTGGATATCGCCGGGCGCGGCAAGCTGGACTACGAAGCCCGGCTGAAGGCCATGGCCGATCCGAAGAAGGTCAGCTTTCTCGGCTACTGCGACAGCGACGAGTTCATGCAGAGCATCGATGTGTTGGTGGTGCCGTCGCTGTGGGGCGAGCCGTTCGGCCTGGTGGCCGTCGAAGGCTGCGCCAACAACCTGCCGGTGATCGCCAGCAACATGGGCGGGCTGCCGGAGATCATCCGCGACGAATGCAACGGCCTGCTCTGCTCGCCCGATGATCCCGACTCACTCGGCATCGCCATGCTCTGGCTCTACATCGACGGCGCACTGCGGCAGCGGCTCGCCAGCCAGGCACGGGCCAGCGTGCTGCCGCTGCTGGATATGGAACGCATGCTGGATCAGTACCAGACCATCCTGCGCGAAACACTTCAGGGAACGAGAATCCACCATGAACCAGAGCCTGCTGATTACCCCGCGGCGACGCGAATCGAATCCGTTGGCCTTCGACAAGCCGACATTGTTGACGCTGGTCGTCGCCTCGCTGCTGCTGACTGAAACCTTTTCCGGCGCACTGCGCTACTACTTCGACATGGCCGGGATTTCCTGGCTGCTGTACCTGCCCAAGATTGCCTGCCTGATCGCGCTGGGCCTGGAGCTGCTGCGCTACCGCGGCTGGCCGGCGTTCTGGCTGGTGCTGCTGGGGCTTGTCACTTCCGCCCAGCTGGCACTGATGCATGGCGCGGAGCTGGCCAACATCGGTTTCAGCCTATTCATCTACATTCCGCTGTTGTTCGGTCTGATCTGCGGCCGGCATCTGGAGCTGCGGCTCGGGCTGCTGCGGCGAATCATCGGCTTCTGCCTGATCGCCTCTTTTGTCGGCATCGCCCTGGACATGCTCACCAGCGTTCCGTGGAAGGGCTACAGCTACATGGTCGGCGAGGTGGAACTAAGCGCCAACCGCTCGTGGGCGTTCGACGACATCGACCGCATCGGCGGCTTCGCCCGCATGTCCACCGCGCTGTCGGTGATGATCGCGATCTACAGCCTGTTCATCGCCGCATTCATCCAGCCGCGCGTGCTACGCCTGATGCTCTACATTGCAGCGCTGATCGGCATCGTGCTGACCACCAACAAATCCACCGCGGCGGCCTACGTGCTGACCCTGCTGATGCTGATCGTCACGGCCTACCGCTTCGCCAGCGCCACGGCCTTTCTGATCGCGGTGCTGGTCGGCCTGATGCTGCCGATGTTTAGCCTGGTGCTCAGCCTGGACCCCAACGCCGCGAACAACGGCTCGCTGCTGGCCTCATTCGCCGACCGTCTGATCAACAGCTGGCCGAACTTCATCGAGGTCATCACCCGTGAAGGATGGGGCTGGTGGGGCGCGGGATTTGGCGCGGTGGGCAGCACTGGCAAGGTCTATCCCGTACCCGGGCTGGAGTTGCTGAGCATTGCCGACAATACCGCGCTGTACCTGTGGGGAATGCTCGGCGTGTTCGGTGTGCTGCTCTACCTGCTGACCTTTCCGCTGATGCTGCGCCTGCATGAGCGGGGCTCGCGACTGCGCAGCGCGTTGCTGCCGATCGTTTTCTGCATCTGCCTGGTGGCCTGGGCCACGGATGTACTGGAGGTGTCCATCGCCACGCTGTTCCTGGGTCTGGCGATCTCCCACGTGCTGACCCCGGCCCGCGCCCCGAGCAACAACCTGGCGGCGCAGCGGCTGCCCGAGTTGCAGCACCTGACCTGAGACCTACCTTCACGGATGATCCACATGACGAAGCGCTCTACCCCGCTCAACACCCTGCTGCTGGGCGGCTTGCTTGGCCTTGCTCCGTTTACACCGGCCCAGACCACCGAGGAGCCTTTCGTGGTCGGCGTCTGTGCCCATGAACTGCACAAGGGCGACCCCAGCGGCCGCGCCTACGCGATGATGCGCGATGCCGGCATCACCTCCGTGCGCACCGACGCCCACTGGGCCTATGTCGAACGTCGGCCCGGGCAATTGAAGATCGAGCCATCCTGGCACCGTTACCTGAAGGCAACCGCCGCTCACGGGCTAAGCACCCAGTTCATCCTCGGCTACGGCAACTCGCACTACGGCGGTGGTGAAAAGCCCCGCAGCGAGCCGGTAAGGGCGGCATTCAATCGCTATGTCGAGTTCATCACCGAAGAGCTGAAAGGCCAGGTGGCGTATTACGAGATCTGGAACGAATGGGACGTCGAGGACCCGCGCGACCCGGAATTCACCCAGGATTACGCGCGGCTGATCGCCGATGCGTCCGGGATCATCCGGCAGCGCGCGCCCAACGCCAAGGTGCTCGCCGGCGCCGTGACCAGCCAGGGCATCGACTCCGGTTTCGCCCTGCGCCTGCTGGAGAACGGCCTGATGCAATCGGTCGACGGCCTGTCGTTGCACCCCTACGTGCACTGCCGCGGCTGGCGGCGCAACACCCCAGAGGCCTGGATCGAATGGATGAGCGAGGTCGACAAGGACCTGACCCGCGCCGCCGGACGCCCGGTACCGCTCTACCTGACGGAAATGGCCTGGCCTGCCCACCAGGGCGCATGCGGCATCGATGAAAGCCTGCAGGGGGCCTACCTCGCCCGCGCCTTCTTTCTGGCCAAGACACTGCCGAGCATCAAGGGCATGTGGTGGTACGACTTCCGCAACGATGGCACCGACAAGACCGAACGCGAACACAACTTCGGCCTGGTACGGCAGGACTTCACCCTCAAGCCGGCCTATTCGGTGCTCGCCTCCATCAGCCAGATCGTCAGCCAGTACAGCTTCCTCAGCCGCGAAGAGAAAACCCCGGGTGACGTGGTGATGCTGCGATTCGCCCGCGGAGACGATGAACTGATGGTGGCCTGGAGCACCGGCAAGCCGCGAACCGTGGAGCTGCAGAACTCCGAAGGCCAGGCGGGTCAGGTGGCGCTGATCGATACCGCCCAGCCCCAGCACGGCCGTGTGGTCACCAGTACCGAGTGGAAGTGTCCGGGCAAAGGCCAGGCCTGCAGCACCGAGGTGGAGCTCGATGGATTCCCGAAAATCATCAGCCTGCGCGCGGTGCAGAACGACGGTTGACCCCTGTCGCGACATGCACTGACCGCACGACCGGCCACCCAGGCGAAACGCAACCGGACCAGCACGCGCTGGCCAACCCGCATTGACCGCCACGCACGACGCATCGCTTCGCCAGTCGCCAAAGCCGCCACCTGCCAGCGTTCGCCGCGTGCCAGCAACCGGCGGCGCACACCATCCCCGCAAGGAGAGCCCTACATGATCGCCATCAACGCCCGTTTCCTGACTCAGGAAACCCGCGGTGTGCAACGTTTTGCCGAACAGGTCTGCCTTGAGCTTGCCGCCATGCGCAAGGACCTGACATTCATTGCGCCGGACGACATCCGCATGCACGCCAGCGCCGAGCGCCTGCAGGTGCGGCGCATCGGCCGCAACCACGGGCATCTGTGGGAACAGCTGGACCTGCCACTGTGGCTGGCGCGCCACGGCTATCCGCCGCTGGTATCACTGTGCAACACGGCACCGCTGATCTACCGCAACCAGATCGCCACCCATCACGACATCACCTACGTGCGCCATCCAGAAAGCTATTCGCGCACCTTCCGCAGCGTCTACAAGGGGCTCACGCCGCTACTGCTCAAGCGCATCAAGGCACTGATCACCGTCAGCGACTTCTCACGCAAGGAAATCGCCCGCTACTACGGCTACCCGAGCGAGAAGATCTGCGTCGTCCCCAACGCGGTGGCGGCCAAATTCCATCCGCCGAGTGGCGCGGATCGCAGCGGCAATGCCAGGCCATACGTGCTGGCGGTGTCCTCCCCGAACGCGCACAAGAACTTCGCGCGGATGGTCGCGGCCTTCCTCAGCCTGGAAGGCTTCGATGACGTGGAACTGCACATCGTCGGCGACTCGCACTCGGTCTTCTCAGGCTCCACTTCCAGCATTGATGGCAATCCACGCGTACGCATTCTCGGCCGGCTGAACGACGATCAGCTGGTGCGCGAATACCAGGGCGCCACCGCCTTCGTGTTCCCTTCGCTCTACGAAGGCTTCGGCATTCCGCCGCTGGAGGCCCAGGCCTGCGGGTGTCCGGTGATCGCCGCCCGGGCCGCGTCGATACCCGAAGTGCTCGGCGAGAGCGTGCTCTATTTCGAGCCCCTGAACATCGAGGACATTGCCCGCTGCATGCGCCACGTGCTGCAGGACGCGCGCCTGCGCGATGACCTGCGCACCCTCGGCCTGGCCAACGTCGAGCGCTACTCCTGGAAGCGCTCGGCGCAAACCGTGTCGCAGCTGATCGACAAGGCACTGATGGGCAAACCCAGCCCGCCGTCCTTTATCGCCTGGTCATCGGACCGCCCCTGATGCCCGACGAATGCAGTCCCGACACTCAACTCCATCAACCAAGCGAGGCAGACCATGGAACGGTTGGCGCATATCGACGCGCTACGCGGCAGCGCAGCCCTACTCCTGATTTTCCAGACCCTGCTGTTGCCACTGTCAGACGGCTGGGCACTGCAGCACGCCCTGGACCCCGGACTGCTGGCGGTGCTCTGGTTCCTGCTGTGCTGCGGTTTCATCGTGCCGGCCAGCCTGCATACCAGCGTCGACGGCGGGCGAGGCTTCGTCGTCCGCCGCCTGCTGCGCCTGCTGCCGGTCTACCTGCTGGCGGTGCTGCTGACCGCCATTCTGTTGCCGACGGCACCGGCCTGGCTGCCGGGTGTGGCCGCGCCAGGCGGCGCCATGGCGTTCGAGGTCATCGGCGCTTACGGAGCGCTGCTGCCAATCCTGCTGTTCTACGGATTGTGCCTGCTGCTGCAGGTGCTCGGCCTGTTGCACAGCGTCAGTCTGCGGACCAGCTGCGCGCTCGTGCTGCTGGCGGTGGCGCTGCTGCTCGCCCTGGCGCGGCAGCTGCTGGGCACAGAGCTACCGGTCACGCTGCCGCTGGCGCTATCACTGATGTTTTTCGCGTCACTCAGGTACGAGGCCAAGCATGAAAGCAGCAGCTACGCCCGCAGACGAGCCCGTGAATATGCGCGCTACACGCTGCGAATCTACCTGCTGGTGCTGCCGATCATCTTCCTGGCCGGCTGGTCTGCGGACGCAACCGCCTGGCCCCGGGACCTGCTCACCTATGCCCTGGCCATCGTGACCTTCCTGCTGGTCACCAGCCGGCTACCGCTACGGGCACCCCCGCTCGTCTGGCTTGGAAGCCTCAGCTACTCGCTCTATCTGTTGCTGCCAGCGATGCAGCGCCTGAGCGAACTGCTGACCCAGGCGCTCGGCCTGACCGGTCCGACCGTCAGCCTGGCTGGCGCTGTGTTCGGCCTGCTGCTGGCCCTCGGTAGCGCCCAGCTCTGCCGACAGTTGCTGGATCTGCCGCTGGCTCACGCCGGCAGGCGCCTGACCAGACAACACGACCTGATGCCACTGGCACGCCTGCACAGCCGCTGAGGCTCACCGCCTCGCTGCTCACTCTTTCTCGATCAAGGATGTCATGCCATGAAAGTTGCCATCGTTCACGACTGGCTGGTGACGTATGCCGGCGCCGAGCGCGTGCTCGCCGGGCTGTGCGCCGTCTGGCCGGACGCCGATCTGTTCGCCGTCATCGATTTTCTCTCCGACGCCGACCGTGCCCACCTCGGCGGCAAGCGCGCCACCACCACCTTCATCCAGCAACTGCCGAAGGCGCGCACCCATTACCAGAAGTACCTGCCGCTGATGCCGCTGGCCATCGAGCAGCTCGACATGTCCTCGTATGACCTGATCATTTCCAGCAGCCACGCAGTGGCCAAGGGCGTGCTGACCGGGCCCAACCAGCTGCACATCAGCTACGTGCATTCGCCCATCCGCTACGCCTGGGACCTGCAGCACCAGTACCTGCACGAAGCCAGCCTGGAGCGCGGCATCAAGGCCAAGCTGGCGCGCATGCTGCTGCACTACATGCGCATGTGGGACCAGCGCACCGCCAGCGGCGTCGACGAGTTCATCGCCAATTCGCACTTCATCGGCCGGCGCATCAACAAGAGCTACCGGCGCCAATCCACGGTGATCTACCCGCCGGTCGACACCTGCCAGTTCACCCTGCACGAGGCCAAGGAAGACTTCTATCTCACCGCTTCGCGGATGGTGCCCTACAAGAAGATGCCGATGATCATCGAGGCGTTCGCGGCTATGCCGGACAAGCGCCTGATCGTCATCGGCACCGGCCCGGAAATGGAAAAGGCCCGTGAAGCGGCCGGGCCCAATGTCACCCTGCTCGGCTACCAGAGTTTCGAGGTGCTGCTGCAACACATGCAGCGCGCCAAGGCGTTCGTCTTTGCCGCCGAAGAAGATTTCGGCATCGCGCCCATCGAGGCCCAGGCCTGTGGCACGCCGGTGGTCGCCTACGGGCGCGGCGGCGTACTGGAAACCGTGCGCGGGCTCGAACATGCCGAACCCACGGGCGTGTTCTACCCGGAGCAGACCACCGCCTCGCTCATCGCCGCCATCGGCGAGTTCGAGGCCCAGTGCTCGCGCATCACACCGGAAAACTGCCGACGCAATGCCGAGCGCTTCTCCAGCGAACGCTTCCAGCAGGAAATCCGCGCCTTCGTCGACGCGCGCCTGCGCGAAGCCAGGGCCTTCGACCTTCAGCAGAGCTCGGCGCCCTTGCCGGCCCCCAGCACGCCGCTCTACCCGGCAGCCGTGGTGCCGATCAAGCACGCCTGATGCGTTTACCCATCAACCCCATTCACTTACGAGGTTTCAAGGATGAACACAGTAAAGAAGTGGATGAGAGTGACCCGAGCGCTCGGGTTCGCTCTCGTTGTAGTGATCGAGCCAGCCAGCGCTGCGGTGAACGCCGACACGCTGATCACCGAACCGACCGACCCGTCCAGCCAGTTGCCTGCCTGCACCAGCGCCGGCAGTGCGAGCGTCATCGCCTACAGCGACTCGTCAACCGACTCCACGCCACGCTGTGGCTCCAATGGCGGCGGGCAGCAGGAAAGCCCATCCGGTCATCAACCGTATCGATTCGCGGAACCGGCGTCCGGTTCGTTCTGGAGTCCGCCGGCAGACAGCAGGCGCTATTCATTCTGATCCGGGCCGTTACCGCACCGGGTTATGCAGGAGCACAGGCATGAGCACAGAAGAAACATCCAGAACGTCGCTGATTCTGGCCGATGGCTATTCCTACACCGAACTCATTCCCGCACCCGGCGCGCCTGACGGACCGTCGGGCAATGGATTCATCCGTATCTTCCACGCCTTCTTCAGCCCCAACGAAGAAGGCACGACAGCCGACGTGCAGCAGGCCGACTGCCTGTCGTTGGCCACGCCTGAACAGAGCTGAGGAGATATTCCGTGCAGAACACCGCGCGCGTCGAACCCTGCAAGCAGAGTGCACAGGCAGCCGCCGCCAGCGCCGGCGAGATGCCGGTGCGACGGCAAACCACCATCGTCACGGTGACCTACGGCGACCGCCTGGTTTACCTGCGCCGACTGATCGAGCAGGCCTTCGCCTTCGAACAGATCACCCGCGTACTGGTGGTCAGCAATGCCTCGACCGCACCACTCGAACAGCTCACCAGCCGCTGGCCAGGGCAGGTGCGCATCATCCCACTGGCGCAGAACACCGGCTCGGCCAACGGCTATGCCGTGGGGCTGGAAGCGGCGCTGGCCGAAGGCGCGCAGTACATCTGGATGATGGATGACGACAACGGCCCCACCGCGGCCGCGGTGCGTCTGCTGCATGAAGAACTTGCGCGAATGGCGGACGAGGTAGGGCTGCATCGTGCCGCCGTGCTGGGCTTTCGCCCCAGTCAGCAGGAAGACATCGCCCGCGGCGTACCGAGCCGTTTCGCCATCCAGCCACGTTCCAGCTACTTCGGCTTTCACGTCGCGCAGCTGCCGTACAAGGTCTGGCGCCGCCTGCCCTGGGGCCGGCCAAAAGGCACGCCGCCGCGGGCCATCGACCTGCCGTTCGCCCCCTATGGCGGCATGCTCGCCCATCGCAGCCTGTACCAGGCGATCGGGGTGCCCTTGCGCGAGCTGGTGCTCTACGCCGACGACACCGAGTACACCCGTCGCATTACCGCCAAAGGTGGCCGTCTGCGTCTGGTGACCGATGCGCTGATCGACGAGCTGGAGCTGTCCTGGAACATCAAGGCGCACACCCGCAACATCTACGAAGCCTTCCTGCTCGGTGATTCCGATTTCCGCGCCTACTACACCGCCCGCAACCAGGCCTGGTTCGACACCTACGTCTGGGCCGCCTCACCCTGGCTCTATCGGTTGAACCGAAGCATCTTCCTCGGCCTGCTGCGGCACGTGGCCCGGCGACAGCAGGTTCCGGAACGGCTGCAACTGATCGAGCAGGCCATCCGTGACGGCGAGAACCGTTCGCTGGGGATGCATCAGACCTTTCCGTTGCGCTGAACCCATTCCAAGGAGGAGCCGATGCACGCGCCAACCACCGCGCCAAGAGACAACAACTTCGATTTCCTGCGCTTCTTTGCCGCCTCGATGGTCGTGTTCGGCCATAGCTACGGCCTATCCGGTCAGGCGGACCGGGAACCTCTGCGCCTGTTCAGCGGCAGCTACGACTCGGCGGATATCGCCGTACACGTGTTCTTCGTGATGAGCGGTTTCCTCATTGCGGCGTCCTGGCTGAACAGCCGCAGCGTGCTGGATTTTGCCGCCAAGCGAGCCCTGCGCATCATGCCGGCACTGATCGTCTCGGTGCTGTTCGTGGTCCTGCTGATCGGCCCGCTGGCCACCGAGCTGCCGCTTGGCGATTACTTCACCGCCCCCGGCACGCTCGCCTACCTGGCCAACGCCGCGCTGATCACCGAGTTCCGCCTGCCCGGCGTATTCGAGGCCAACCCGTTTCCCCACAGCGTCAACGGTTCGCTCTGGACACTGCCTTACGAAGTGCTGATGTACGCCACCGTGCTGACGCTCGGAATCGTCAAGGTCTTCGGCCGCAGCAGCGCGCTGTTCGGCCTGATTCTGATGGTGGGTGTGCACTTTCACCTGATGCCGATCTACGAGATGCAGAGCGACCTGCTGCGCAAGGCCACTCGCCTGGGAATGTTCTTCTATGCCGGCGTGCTGCTCTATCTGTACCGGCACCTCGTTCGCTGGAACTGGAAAATCGCCGCGCTGCTGGTTGCTGCCAACCTGGTGAGTGCCCGCACCGATCACTGGGAGCTGGTGCACGTGCTGACCCTGCCCTACCTGACGCTCTACCTCGCCCAACTGCGCATTCCGAGGCTGGCCGGCTTCGGCAAGGCCGGCGACTTCTCCTACGGCCTGTACATCTTCAGCTTCCCGGTCCAGCAGCTACTGATGCACTGGACCGACGGCCTGCCGCTGATTCCCTTCATGCTCCTTGGCTTCGCTGCCAGCCTGGCTCTCGCGGTGCTGTCCTGGCACTTCGTCGAATCGCCAGCGCTTCGGCTCAAGCGCTACCTGCCCCGTGCAGCCAGTGCGCAGTCGACTGCAGGGGCGGCCAGCCTCAACCGCTGAACGCGGCCGATCAGGGAACGGCGAACGTCCGGACCTCGGCCGAAGCTGCGGCAACCGCCTCGGGCGGAACCTGACCCAGCCCGAGCTGACGGACCTTGCGCAGCTGACGCACCCGCTCCAGGTTGTCCCAGGCGGTGGCGTAGTGCGACGGCGACTGTTCCATGGCGCTGCGGAAGAACTGCTCGGCTTCATCCAGCTTGCCTTCCACCAGACAGATGTAGCCCACGTCGTTGCTCGCCTGGGCGCGCGAGCCGATCTGTTCGAAGGCCGACAGCGCCGCCTCGTAGCGCTGCGTGCGTGCCATCAGCAAGCCGTAGTTGCGCCATAGCGGCGCGTAGCCGCCATCGCGGTCGAGTGCACGCCGAAAGACCCGCTCGGCTTCCTGCCAGTGCCCGGCCATGTAGTACGAGTAGCCCAGGCTGTTCTGCACCAGCAGCGAACGCGGCTCGATCTGCAGCGCCAACCGGTAGTAGCGCTCAGCCAGTGGAAAGTCATTGTTGAGATCGGCCAATACCCCCAGCGCGTTGTAAAGGCGCAACGGCGACTGCCGGTCAACCTTCAGCGCTGCCACCGCCGGCAGTGCGTTGAGCGGCACGCCGGCGAGCCGCTGCTGGTCCAGCAGCACGGCTCGTTCGAGCAGCTCCCGCGCCCGTTCCTGCTCCCGCCGGGCCAGTTGCAGCATGCCCATCTCGGCCAGGGCATCAAGGTCATTCGGCGCCTTGCGCAGTACCTCGTCAAAGGCCATTTCGGCCAGCTGGATATTGCCGCGCTCGCGGTGAATCCGCCCGACCCAGACCAGCGCTTCGAAGCGTTCCGGCTCCAACTCCAGTGCACGCAGGTACTGGAACAGCGCCTGGTCCAGATCCCCCGCCCGATAAGCCATGTCGGCAAGCTGCAGCGCCTGCTCCAGCGAGCCGGCCTGTTGCCGTGCACGGTACAGCACCGAATGGTTGCCCGAGTAGATCGAGCGCCCTTCGCCGGGCTCCGGGCCCATGGACTGGCAGCCGGCGAGTACGGCCGCGATGGCCAGCAGCAGTGCGATTCTGCTCATCTCACAGTCCCCCGAACGCTTTGAGTACGCCGATCATGGCGGGGCCGATGGCGACCAGGAAAAAGCTCGGCCACAGGCAGAAAATCAGCGGGAATACCAGCTTGGTGCCGATCTTGGCCGCCTGCTCCTCGGCGGCCTGGGTACGCCGATCGCGAAATTCGTCGGCGTAGACGCGCAGGGTGTCGGCCACGCTGGTGCCGAAGCGAATGCTTTGCGCCAGCAGGCTCACCAGCCCGCGGATATCCTCCAGCCCGGTCCGATCGGCCAGATGCCCCAGCGCCACCGCGCTGGATATCCCGGCACGCAGCTCGGCGTTGACCGTCGCCAGCTCCTCGGCCAGCTCGACCTGGCTCACCGCCATTTCCTCGGCGACACGCTCGATCGCCTGCGGCAACGCCAGCCCCGACTCCACGCAGACCACCATCAGATCGAGGGCATCGGGAAATGCCGCGCGCAGGCGCATCTGCCGCGCATTGCGACGCCGCTCGACGAACATCGCCGGGGCCAGCCAGCCCAGCCCCAGCGCCAGTGTCACGGCCAGCAACCCGGGTGTCAGCGAGGCACTGGTCATCAGCGGCAGTGCCAGCAGGGTCGCGACCAGCAGCAACAGCGGCAGCAGCAGGCGGATCGCCCAGTACATCTGCACCGCGGCGGCCGAGCGGTAGCCGGCCTGCGAAAGCAGTGCGCGGGTGCCGCTGTGCTGCTCGCCTTCCCTGCCCACGAAACGCTGGCCGACCTGCTCCAGCAGCAGTTGCAGACCGCCCAGCGGCGGCTCGCCGACGCCATGCTCGGCGCCGTGCTGCCCGCCCCGCTTGATCAGCGCCAGGCGGCGGCGCATCGGATCGTGCAGGCCCATCACCAGCACCGTCGTGGTCGTCGCTGCCAGCACCACACTCAGCGCCACCGCTGCCAGGAAGATCAGGCGCACCAGCTGCTCATCGGCGACCAGGCTACGCACCAGCCCATACAGATAGTCCATGACCACTCCCCCACTCAGACCCGGATGCGGATGACCCGGCGAATCCAGAAAATGCCCAGCAGCATGGCGCCGAACGCCGCCACCCCGAGTTGCCGCCCGATCGGCTCGTTGATCAGCAGAGGCAGGTACTGCGGCGTAGTCAGCATGATCACCGCGGCCAGTACGAACGGCACACAGATCAGCACCCAGGCCGACATCCGCCCTTCGGCGGAGAGCGTGCGGACCTTGCGCTGGAAGCGGAAGCGCCCGCGGATCAGCCGGCTCAGCCGCTCCAGTACTTCGGTCAGGTTGCCGCCGGTTTCGCGGTGGATGAGGATGCTGGTCACCAGCATCATCACCGTCATGCTCGGCACCCGTTCCAGCAGACCGAGCATGGCGCGGCGCACGTCGTTGCCGTAGTTGATGTCGGCAAAGGTCAGGCCGAATTCGCGCGCCACCGCGCCTCGCTGCTCCTCGGCCACCAGCCGCAGCGTCTCGCTGAACGGATGGCCGGCACGCAACGCACGGCACATGGAGTCCAGCGCATCGGCCAGGCCTTCCTCGAACTCGGCAAAACGCCGGCTGCGATCACGCGCGATCTTCAGTATCGGCAGCCAGAACGCCAGCAGCCCCAGCGGCACCGCCAGCCACCACGGACGCAGTAGCAGCGCACAGGCCACCGCCACCAGCACGCCCAGCAATGCGCCAAGCAGCACCACCCGATAGGCGCGGTAGCCATGGCCGCTCTGCTCGATCATCTGCGCCAGACGTTCCATCAGCGGCAGCTGTTCCAGCGCCGCCTCCAGAGGCGACAGGCGCGTCAGGTATTTCTGCCGCAACAGGGTCTGCATGTTCGGCAGGTCGTTGGCCTGTTCGAGCAGGTGCAGCCGCGCACGGATACGCTTGCGCACCCGTCCCGCCTCACCGAACACCGGCACCGTCAGCCCCTGGCTGAGCAGGAACACGGCGACGAAGATCATGCCCAGAAAGATCAGGATGAATTCGCCTGGCAGCTGGCTCATGGCTGCAAGCCCTCCATCCAGTCCGGGCGGAACAACTCCAGCGGCAGCTCGATGCCGCGCTTGGCCAGCACGTCGCGCAAGCCCGGCACCATGCCCGTCGCCCGGTATTCACCGACCACCTCGCCGTGCTCGCCGACGCCGCGGCGCTCGAAGGTGAATATCTCGGTCATGGTGATGATTTCGCCTTCCATGCCGTTGATCTCCTGCACGCTGACCAGCCGTCGCTTGCCGTCTTCCTGCCGCTCGAGCTGGATCACCACGTCGATGGCCGAGGCGATCTGCTGGCGCAGCGCCTTGATCGGAAAGGTCGCGCCGCTCATCGCCACCATGTTCTCCACCCGCCCGAGGGCATCGCGCGGGCTGTTGGCGTGAATGGTGGTGAGCGAGCCATCGTGCCCGGTGTTCATCGCCGCCAGCATGTCCAGCGCCTCCGGGCCGCGCACCTCGCCGATGACGATGCGGTCCGGGCGCATGCGCAGGCTGTTGCGCACCAGCTCGCGCTGATTGACCTCGCCGCGCCCCTCAATGTTGGCCGGGCGCGTTTCCAGACGCACCACGTGGGGCTGCTGCAGTTGCAGCTCGGCGGAGTCCTCGATGGTGACGATGCGCTCGTTGTGCGGGATGAAGCTCGACAGCACGTTGAGCATGGTGGTCTTGCCAGTGCCGGTGCCGCCGGACACCAGCACGTTCATCCGCCCGCGCACGATGGCCTTGAGCACCAGGGCAATCGCCGGCGTCAGGGTGCCCATCTGCACCAGCGCGTCAGCATTGAGCAGGTCGACGGCAAAACGCCGGATCGACAGGCTCGGGCCGTCGATGGCCAGCGGCGGGATGATCGCGTTCACCCGCGAGCCATCCTTCAGTCGCGCGTCCACCAGCGGCGAGGATTCGTCGATGCGCCGGCCGAGGCTGGAAACGATGCGGTCGATGATGTTCAACAGGTGCTGGTCGTCCCGGAAGCGCACATCGGTGCGCTGCAGCTTGCCGTGGCGCTCGACGTAGACCGAGGCGTGGCCATTGACCAGGATGTCCGACACCGTGGCGTCGGCCAGCAGCGGTTCGAGCGGGCCGAGGCCCAGCACCTCGTCGGTGATCTGCTTGATGATCAGTTGCCGCCCGGCCGCGCTGACCGGCGCGGCATGCTCGTCGAGCAGGCGCTGGCAGATCTCGCGGATCTGCCAGCCCGCCTCCGCAGGCTCCAGCGAGTCGAGCAGCGACAGGTCCATGACCTTGAGCAGTTGCTGATAGGTCCGTTCGCGCCAGTCGGCATCGACCGGGCTGAGCTGGCTGCGGGTTTCATACAGCCGCTCGACCGCTGGCATTTCCCAGGCCATGACACCTTCCGCCCGTTCGGGCGCAGGGCCTGTGTCCGGCTGGCGGGTTGCGGGTCGCTTGCCTGTCTGCAGGCGGTTGCGCAGTTCGCTGAGCATGGTCATCCCCTGAATAGTCGGCCGAAGGTGCGCTTGAGCAGGCCCGGCGCGGCGGCTTCGTTACCGAGCAGGTCCTGGGCGATCTGGCGGATGCCCTGGGTCAGCGCCGCCCGCGGCGCGTGCAGCCCCAGCGGCACGCCGGTGTTCTGGCTTTCGTTGATCACCGCATAGTCGTTCGGCAGCCGCAGCGGCTCGCCGCAATGCAGCGCCTCGCCGATGTCCTTGAGACTGACCGGCGCCGACTTGTCGTAGCGATTGACCACCAGCTGCAGACGCTCGCCGCCAATGCCCAGGTCCTCGCGCATGATGCGCACCAGGCGCACGGCGTCCTTCAGATGGCTGAGCGACTGCTGCAGCACCACGTAGACGTGATCGGCCTGTTCCAGGGTGATGCCGGTGAGGTGGTCGATCTGCCGTGGCAGGTCCACCACTACCCAGTCGTAGCTCGTGCGTGCCAGCCGCAGCAGCGCCTCGAGCTGCTCCAGCTGCACATCCTGGGTCAGGCACAGCTCGCCGGCGCGGCCGCCGAGCACGTCGAGGGTCGGGCTGAAATGGCTGCAGAAGCCGTGCAGCGCCACGCCATCCAGCTCATCGATGCGCTGCAGCACTTCCATGTGGCTGTGGTTCGGCTGCACGTCCAGGCAGTGGGCGACACTGCCGAACTGCAGATCCAGGTCCAGCAGCAGCGTGCGTCGGCCGTGGGCGCTGAGACTGTGGGCCAGGTTGCAGGCGAGCATGGTGGCGCCAGAGCCGCCCTTAGCGTTCATGATCGCGATCAGCTGCCCGCCAGGCGCCGGAACGTCGCGAGCTTCCAGTGCGACCCGACCGATCGCGGCCAGCAACTCCTGCTCCAGCAACGGTTCGGGAAGAAAGTCGCGCGCGCCGACCTGCATGGCCAGACGCATGCAGTCACGATCGTCCTGCGGGCCGCAGACCAGCAGCGGCGGTCGTTGCTGCGACGGGTGCTGCTGCAGCGCACCGAGTTCCTCGCGCCACAGGTGGCTGACGTGCAGCAACAGCATGTCGGGAAGCTGCTCCAGCCCGTAGAGCGGGTCGGTGTGCCCGTTGCTCACCTGGCGCGTGCTCACCTGCAGGCCCGGCAGCTGTTCGCTGAGCGCCTTGAGCCGGGCCAGCACGCCGGCATCGCGGCCGCTGATGAGCAGCCGCAGGCCCTGTCGACCAATCGCAACACCGCTGGAAGTTTCGAGGGTGTTCAGCATGGCGTGATCTCCGGAACGGCATCGGGCTCGGCATGGCGGCCGAGGCTCTCGCGCGGCAATGTCGAGCTGAATGGCGGCAGCGTGATCGCCCCGCTCAGGCCGGGAATGAGCGAGTCGAAGGTGAAGTTCTCCACCCGCAGCTGGACGAAGCGGATGGCGCTGAATCCGGCGCTGCCGGGCGTCGACGGATTGGCTATCGGCGAGCCGTTGCCGTCGAGGTAGACCAGGGACAGATCGGCGGTCTGCAGGTTGGCGATCAGGCCGCTGGCGGCGCTGTCGTCGGCCTCGTTGAAGATCGCCCGGCGCAGGATGCGTGGCTCGTGGATCTCGCATACCGCAGCCAGCCGGGCACCACGGCGCACCGTTTCGTTGAGCGCGTTGACGGTAAAGAACAGCCGGCCCAGTTCCAGCACGCCGAACAGCAGGATGAACAGCAGCAACCCGACGAGGGCGAACTCCACCACATACACCCCGCGCATCCGCCTGGCGTTCATCACAGCGCCCTCATCACGGAGGTGGCCACCAGCGGAAAGCTCAGCGAGACAGCCTCGCCGCCGAAACCCGGAATGCCGCCGCCGAACAATGGCTGGAACGGATAGCTGATGCTGACCTGCACGTGATCGCTGCCCACGGCACTGACTGCCACCTGCGACGGGCTCAGCCCGGTGACCAGCGGCGCGCTGCCGTCCTGCGCCACCGGCACGCCATACACCGCCAGTGAGCGCGCCTGTTGCTGCAGGCTCGCGCTCAGTTCCAGCTGCCCGAGGGTGCGATTCCAGGCCTGACCGGCGACGAAACGACTGGCATCGCGGCTGGCCTGCAGCAGGCTGTTGTACTGCCACAACAGCCGACCCAGTTCGCCAATGCCCAGAAGCAACAGCAACAACAAGGGCAAGGCGATGGCCAGCTCTACCATCGCCAGTCCCTGCTGGCGCGCCCTGTCCCGAACTCCCCGACTGTTCATGGCGCCTCCTACGAGTCGCTGCTCGGCGTACGGTTGTTGTCGATGTAGGTCTTGTAGAGCTGGATGATCTGCGGGCCGCCATCGTCCACCGGGTTGCTGTCCGGCACGTTGTCGCCTTCGCACTCGCTGACAAACTGGCCGAATATCTGCGCCTCGTTGCCGGCGCCGGTGGGTAGTGGCTGGACCAGGAAGAAGCAACCGAACCCCAGCACCGGCACGGAAACCTGGCCGCCGGAGCTGCCGCTGCAGTCGCCGAGCACGATCTTCAGGATGCGCCGCTCGAACACGCCGTCCGAGCGACAGCCGTTGGGGCAATCCGCCACGCGCTGGCGCCAGTCGTTGTAATCGAGCAAGGCGCTGCTGGCGGTGGAGAGGTCGCCGTCGCTGGCGTTCACCACCTCGCCCTCATACTCGGCCTGCGCGGTGCTGTTGTTGTAGGTCATGCGTGGCGCGCTGTAGTCGGTGATCAGGTCCGGCGGATACTGATCGCCGCTGTTCGACAACGCCCCGCTGTACTGCCCGAAGCGCGTATTGAAGCCCTGGGCGACCGGGCCGATGGTATTGCCCGGCTCGGTCTCGACCGCCTCGCCGACGCTGTTGCACTGTTCGACGCCACCGGCGAGGGCTTCACGCACGTCCGCACCGCCGCTGCTGTCGCCCAGCCGAATCAGCTGAAAGTTGCCCGGCCCGATGGCCGGCGCATTGTCGGCCGACCCCTTGAGCACTTCCAGATCGCCAAAGCGATAGCCCCAGAACAGGCCAGCGTCCGGCTGGTGCTGCGCCGGGTTGCCGCAAACCATCAGCGGCGCAATGTTGCAGGGGCTGGTCGGACTTGGACCGGCGGTCGCCGCCGCGGCCACGGCCTTTTCGCTGCTATTGCCGAAGACCTGCAGCAGCCCCCAGAAAAAACCCGTCAGCGGCAGCTGGGTGACGCTGACGCGCACGTAGCGTGCGTCGGTCGGGCCGGGAAAGGAGAACGGTCCGTAGACGCTGGCGGCCAGATCGACCTGCACCAGGCTGGCCGGGTCCTCACCCAGCGCCGCCGCCAGCTCGTCGTTGCCGGCCGCCTGGGCGTTGAGCTGAAAGGTGGCACGCGCCGCGTCCTGAGCCAGGCTGCCGGCATTTCCCGAGCCCATCACCTGCTGCAGGGTCTTGGCGCCGCTCAGCGCAGCGGCATCCACCGCATTCTGCAGGCGCGTCTTGTTGACCAGCATGTGGCCGCCGTCCAGCGCGAGCGCTGCCATCAACAGGATCGCCGCCAGTGCGACTACGATCAGCACCATCACCGAACCGCGTTGGGCTCGTGGCAGCGGGCGCATCGTGCGAGAGGCGTTCATGATGCGGCCCTTCAGTTTTCCACGTTGATCTGAATCGGCTGGGCGACCTGCTGCGCATCGCCGGTCACGCCGCGGTAACCGTCAAGGACCCGCTCGGTCAGTGGTCCGTCGGTGCCGGCAGGCGACAGCGCCGTGCCTGGATTGGCGGCCGTGTGCTTGTCGGCGATCTGCTGATACAGCGTTGCGTTGACCGTGCTGCCGAGCGCACCGACTCGCCCTTCCTGATAGGGAATGCAGCCGGCCAGCAGGAGCAGGACACAGACGGGGAGCAGACTTTTCATGATCGCGACTCCTACTTGAGGTCGTGGCCGAAGCGGCCTTCGCTGATACCCAGGCTCACCGGCACCGCGCGGTCGACACCACTGCCCTTGGTCTTGCCTAGCAGGTAGAACTCGGCATCGCTGGGCTCGACGAAATGCTCGGTGGGCAGCCGCACGGTCTTGGCATCCACCGGCTGCGCAAGGTGCGGCGTGACCAGGATCACCAGTTCGGTTTCGCCGTGAATGAACTGCTGGCTACGGAACAACTGGCCCAGCACCGGCACGTCGCCCAGGCCGGGGAAGCGGCTGACGAAATCACGGGTGTTCTGGCTGATCAGGCCGGCAATGGCGATGGTCTGCCCGTTGCCCAGCTCGACGGTGGACTGCGCGCTGCGTTTGGTCAGCGACGGAATCACCTGGCTGACGCCGTTGCCGAGAATGCTCTCCAGGCCGGTGTCCAGCACCAGCGAATTGGCGTTGGAGAGCTCGCTGACCGAGACGTTGAGGTTGAGGTTGATCCGCCCGGAATCGAGCACCACAGGCAGGAACTTGACCCCGACCCCGAATTCCTTGAATTCGATGGTGATGCCGTCGTCCTCGGTGATCGGCACCGGAAACTCACCGCCGGAGATGAACTCCGCCTGCTGCCCGGTCAGGGTGGTCAGCGTCGGTTCGGCGAGCACCTTGGCCGAGCCATTGTCCTTCGCAGCCTCAAGCACCACGTTGAAGAGGAAGTTGTCGGAGAGGAACTGGCCGAAGATGCCGGTGCCATCGCCGAACAGCGCGGTCGGGTTGATCAGCCCGTCCTCATCAAAGCCCAGCCCGGCGCCGTTGTTGAAGCCGCCGCCGGACCAGCGCCCGGACGAGCCGAAGTCCAGTGCGTTGAAGCGCACGTTGAGGTTCTTGAACAGGTTGCGCTGCATCTCTGCGACCTTCACTTCGAGCATCACCTGCTGACTGCCGCCGACGCTGAGCAGGTTGATCAGTTGCAACGGCCGCTGCGCCGCCGGCGACGCCTGAGCCATGGCGCCCTGCTCCGCGGCTGTACCAGGTGCCGGCTCGCTGTAGCTCTGGGCCAGCCTGAGTGCACTGTCCATCACCGCGGCACTGCTGACCTGCCCACGCAGCACCAGCGCACCCTGGGCGCTGAACACCTCGATGGCCTCGTTCGGCAGCACCTGATGCAGTTTGCTTTTCAGGCCGCCGAGGTCGTGCACCACTTCCAGATCGAGGCTGTCGATCAGGCGGTTGCCGCTGTCCCACAGCAGCACGTTGGTGCTGCCCAGCGACCGCCCGAGCAGATAGAGCTGAGTCGGACTGGTGATGAGGATGTCGGCGATATCCGGATTGCCCACCGAGATGCGCTTGACAGCTGTGCGCGTGGTCAGCACCCGCGACTTGTAGATCGGCACCTGAACGTCGCTGGTATTCGCCGCCGGTGTCGCGACGACAGCCGGGGTCGCCTGGGCGGCCGCCAGGCCGGACAGCATCATGCCCAGCACCAGGACCGTAGCCCCCACTCTGCACTTGCTCTTCATGTCCTTCTCCTTGCGCGTCGGTCCGCTCTGGCCGCGCGTCGTCAGCCGGCAGTCGCCCTACAGCCCCAGATTGCTCACGTTCACCTGGGTGCCACGAATGATCGTCACCCCGCTCGGCGCCGGCGCGCGGCGCGCCACCGGTTTAGGCGCCACAGCAACCGGAGCTGGCGGCGGGGCCGCCACCGGCTTCTTCTGGTTATCCAGGGGATTGCGCAGCGCCAGCTGCAGGCGGCCTTCGGTCATCGCCTTGACCAGTTCCTCGGCTTCCTCGGAGCTCATTTCCAGGGTCACCGCGCGTACCACCACCGGCTGGGTCTTGTCGGTACTGGCGGTCTGGTCGACGGCGAGCACGCGCAGGTCTTCGAGAATGGTCCTGGCCTCGGCTTCGTCGCCGTTGCCCTTGCGCCGGGTGGCCAGCACGTCGACGCGGTTGCCCGGTAGCAGGAAGCCGCCCACACCCACCACATCATCGACCCGCACCGACACGGCGCGCTTGTCGGTGGCAATCAGCGAGGCCAGCGTGCTGCCGCCCAGGTGTTCGGCCAGCCGCGCACCACGCAGTACATCGCCGCGCAGCATGCCGAAGGTGGCGATCTTGCCGACCACGTCTTCGGCGGCGGCGAACGAGTCGTCCGGCACTGTGCCCTTGGGCATGCGCACCAGCGTCACGTGTTGCATCTCGACCATGCGCCCGAAGGGGATCTCGGTGGTGGCGACCACCACGTTCTGCGACTGGTCATCGGGACCGGCATCGAGCCTTGCGCTCAGCCAGTTGTTGGCCATCCAGACCGCCCCCAGTCCCAGCAGCAGAGACAGCGCGATCAGCGTGAGAGTACGAGCGCCCATGTCTGTATCTCCTCATCCGAGAAATTCGAGCTGAACGAAGTAGTTGCGCCAGGCCCATTGCAGGTCGTCGGGCGTCAGCGGTCCGCTGCGTTGTGCGTAGCGCTGGCGGTCCAGCGCCATGCTCAGCAGGTCGCGCGGGTGGCACGGCACCAGCGGCATGCCCTCGGCCTCGTAGAGGTCGTGCAGGACGTAGCGCAGCAGGTGCGGATCGAAAGCGATGCCCAGCCGCTCGGTTTCCTGGCGCCATAGGCGCTCGTATTCCAGCGGTCTGAGGTAGTTGAAGCGCAGCTTGTAGCCGATCCGCCGCAGGAAGGCCTCGTCAGCCAGTTCCAGCGGATTGAGGTTGGTGGAGAACACCAGAACCATGTCGAACGGCAGTGCGCATTGCTGGCCACCGCCGAAGTTGAGGAAGTCGCGCTTCTCCTCCATCGGCACGATCCAGCGGTTGAACAGGTCCAGCGGCGGCATGCGCTGGCGGCCGAGGTCATCGATGACGAACAGGCCGTTGCTGGCCTTGAGCTGCAGCGGCGCCAGGTAGCGGCGGCTGAAGGGGTCGTAGCGGATGTCCAGCTGCTCCATGCTCAGCTCGCCGCCGGATACCGCCAGCGGCCGCATGCAGCACAGCAGGCGGCGGTCGACGCCTTCGCTCAGCAGCAGACTGGGCGACTGCTCGTCCTCGTCTAGGCGCTGGTGAATCTGCGGGTCGTAGATCTCTACCACCGCGTCGTTGACGGCGATGGCGTAGGGCACCCAGATCGCCTCGCTGAACAGCCTGGCCAGGCGTGCGCTGATGTAGGTCTTGCCGGTGCCGGCCGGGCCGTAAAGCATGATCGCGCGCCCGGAGTTGAGCGCCACGCCAAGCTGATCGAGCAGGTCGTCGGCGAGCACGACGCCGCTGAAGGAGGAGCGCATCCGCTCGGCATTCACCCGTCCGTGGTGAATCGTCTGCACTTTGACCAGCGAGCGATAGGTGCTCACCGGAAACGGCGCCGCGCCTACGTAGCCACTGCGCTCCAGGGCGGCACGGGCGGCATTGCGGCCCCGCTCGGTCAGGCCATAGCGCAGGGCCTGGCCATTGTGCTGGCCGAGCACCTCGATGCGGCCGTCCTTGCGCAACAGGCCCAGCACCTCCTCCAGTACCGCGCCGGGCAGCGTCAGCCGCTCGACCAGCCGCGACATGTCCAGCGCGCCACCTTCGTGCAGGTGCTTGCACAGCAGGTCGGCAAGCAGCTGGTCGCTCAGCCCGGTCTCCGCGATGCTGCGCGGCTGCGGCGCCAGACGCTGCACCGCGTCGCGCTCGCTGGGGTAGGCATCGCTGTCGCTGACGGCGTACATGGCGCTCTCCCGCGCTAGAAGTTGAGCTGGCTGGACAGGCTGGCAGTGGTTCCCAGAAGAATCGCGACGGCGTAGGGGAACGGCTGGCCGGCGACCTCGCTGGACGCTGGTGGCAGGTAGCTGTGGGTGCGGAACATCGCACCGTAGCGAACCAGGGTCTGACGCAACTGGCCGTGCCAGAGCAGCAGCATCAGCCCGCAGAGGCCGCCGGCGATAAGGCTTGCCGCCGTGGCCAGCAGTGCCTGCTGCGGCGTGAGAAACGCCCCGACCATCGCCATCAGCTTCACATCGCCCGCCGCCATGCCACCGGTGAGGTAGAGCAGCAGGAACAGACCGAAAGCGATCAGCCCGGCCAACATCCCCTGCCCCAGCCCGGCCAGACCGCTGACGAAAAACTGCCCGGCCAAGCCCAACGCCAGCCCCAGCAGGATCAGCAGGTTGGGAATGCGGTGACGGCGCAGGTCGCTGATCGCCGCCAGTCCCAACAGCGTCAGCAGCAACAGCGTGCTGATCCAGCCTTGACTGCTCATCGCGATGCTCCGGCCTCAGGATGCCGGGGTCCCGCCGAGCGCAGTGATAAGCGCGTTGATCTTTACGAGCACCGCCGCGCCCAGATTGGTGAACGCCAGGGCAACGGCCGCGGTAATCAGCCCTCCGGCCACGGCGTACTCGACGATGGTCAGCCCGTCCTCATCCTTGGCAAACGCCAGCATCGCGGTCTTGATCGATTGAATGGTCATTTCGCTCACCTCACTCGAAAGTGGTTGCTCAAAGGCGGGCAACGCGGCGTGCGTTGCTTGAGGTGAACACTAGTCAGCGGAACGAAGCGGTCGTTAGGACTCAATTGCCGATCGCTAGCACTCAATTTCGCTGGCACTGCACTGCCCTACGGATCGCCTCAAGGCGGCTGCCGAGACGGATGCAATCAATAACGGCAAATAGCCATCACCAAGGGTGATTAGCAGAAATCGTTATTACCGATAATGGCCAATTGCCAATACTGTGGGTAAGGAAATGTAAAGAGCAGAGCTAGTGCAGATGTCTAACTCTCCGCCGCTACCCGTCCTTCGCTGGATCGATCTGACTCACGACCGCAGCACCGCAACGCTGATGAGCCAGTTCACGGCGTTTAGCGACTCTCGCCTGCTGCAAGCGCATAGCCTTGCCGATAGCAAGCCGGGGCAGCGCATCGACATGATCTGCATGCACTTCGACCGCCCCGATGCCCCGGGTCTGAATCAGTTGCAGCAGGTCAAGCATGCCGCTCCATCGATCCCCATCAGCATGTTCACCGTCCAGCATTCCGAGGAGCTGGCGGTGTGGGCGATGCGCTCACGCGTCTGGGAATACATCACCCTGCCGCTGTCAGCGGCCGAGCTGCAGCGCTTCCGTCAGGCGTTGCACGGGTTGCTCGAGCTGCGGCAGAACAGCGAGCGCGGCGCACGGCGGATGCTCAGCGAGCATTACCCCGACCTGCCGCCGAGCATCCGCCTGACCGCCGACCACCAGAAGCACCAGCTGCTGGCACGGGCAACCCAGTACATCGACCTGCACTTTCGCGAGAACCTCGATCAGAAGGAGCTGGCGCGGCTGTGTGAGATGACGCCCTCGCGTTTCAGCCGTCTGTTCCGCGACGTGCATGGCGTCTGCTATCTGGAGTACACCCTGGGCAAGCGCCTGGAGTTCGCCAAGGATCGGCTGGAGAACTCGCAGATGCCCATCACCACCATCGGCTACGAAGCCGGCTTTCGCGATCCTTCCTACTTCGCCCGTGCGTTCAAGCAGTTCGTCGGCTGCACGCCAAGCGAATACCGCCTCGCCGGTGGCGCGAACGCTGCCACGCACGCCACTCAGGCACTACAGGACGCCACCGCGACACCCGCCCGGCTGGAGCTGGACATCGGCGCCTGAGCGTTGGAGTGTCGACCGTGCCCGTCTGCTGTCGTCCTTGCCACCCACCATCGCGTCTGTCGCCCGCATGCCGCTCAATCTGGCTAAAAAATATCCACATCGGTATACTCGCGCGCCTTTTTCATGCGCGGTTTTCGAGGTTCAAAGTCGATGAGCAAAACGCCAACAGTCGGGTTCGTGAGCTTGGGGTGCCCCAAGGCAACGGTCGACTCTGAACGCATCCTCACCCAGCTGCGCATGGAGGGCTACCAGATCGTGCCGTCCTACGAGGATGCCGATGTGGTGGTGGTCAACACCTGCGGTTTCATCGACAGCGCCAAGGCCGAATCGCTGGACGCCATTGGCGAGGCGATCGCCGAGAACGGCAAGGTGATCGTCACCGGCTGCATGGGCGTGGACGAGAACAACATCCGCGGCGTACACCCCAGCGTGCTGGCCGTCACCGGGCCGCAGCAGTACGAGCAGGTGGTCAACGCCGTGCACGAAGTGGTGCCGCCGAACATCGAGCACGACCCCTTCGTCGATCTGGTGCCGCCGCAGGGCATCAAGCTCACCCCGCGCCACTACGCCTACCTGAAGATTTCCGAAGGCTGCAACCATACGTGCAGCTTCTGCATCATTCCGTCGATGCGCGGCAAGCTGGTCAGTCGTCCGGTGGGCGATGTGCTCAGCGAAGCCGAGCGCCTGGTCAAGGCCGGCGTGAAGGAAGTCCTGGTGATCAGCCAGGACACCAGCGCCTATGGCGTCGACCTCAAGTACAAGCTGGATTTCTGGAACGGCCAGCCGGTCAAGACGCGCATGCTCGAGCTGTGCGAGGAGCTGGGCAAGATGGGTGTGTGGGTGCGCCTGCACTACGTTTATCCGTACCCGAACGTCGACGACGTGATCCCACTGATGGCCGCCGGCAAGATCCTGCCGTACCTGGACATTCCCTTCCAGCACGCCAGCCCGAAGGTGCTCAAGGCCATGAAGCGCCCGGCCTTCGAAGACAAGACCCTGGCGCGCATCAAGAAGTGGCGCGAGATCTGCCCCGAGCTGACCATTCGCTCGACCTTCATCGTCGGCTTCCCCGGCGAGACCGAAGAAGATTTCCAGTATCTGCTCGACTGGCTGACCGAAGCCCAGCTCGACCGCGTCGGCTGCTTCCAGTATTCGCCGGTTGACGGCGCCCCGGCCGAGGTCATGGGCCTGGAACCGGTACCGGACGAGATCAAGCAGGATCGCTGGGACCGCTTCATGGCGCACCAGCAGGCCATCAGCGCCGCGCGTCTGCAGCTGAAGGTCGGCAAGGAACTGGACGTGCTGATCGATGAAGTGGACGAGGACGGCGCCATCGGCCGCTCCTGGGCCGACGCTCCGGAGATCGACGGCATGGTCTACATCGACAGCGATAAACCGCTGCAGCCGGGCGACAAGGTCCGCGTGCGCGTCACCCACGCCGACGAGTACGACCTCTGGGCCGAAGTGATCTGATCCGCCCCGCCTAACGAAAACGCCCCGCTACTGCGGGGCGTTTTCGTTTCTGGCTACGCGCAACGGTCGCTGCACACCAATTAGCGCCAGCCGCGTAGGGTGGAAAACGGCGAAGCCTTTTCCACCACCTGACGGCGAACGCGTCAACGCTGCGGTGGTTGCCGCACCGGTGCGCCGTTGGCCACGTAGTAGCTCGCCGTGCTGCGCGGCAGCGGCTCGCGACCGCGAATCCGGTCGGCGATCTTCTCGGCCAGCATGATGGTGGTGGCGTTGAGGTTGCCGGTGATGATCTGCGGCATGATCGAGGCATCCACCACGCGCAACCCGTCCAGGCCATGCACGCGCCCCTGCCCGTCCACCACGGCCATATCGTCCGTGCCCATCTTGCAGGAGCAGGACGGGTGGTAGGCCGTCTCCGCGTGCTCGCGGACGAAGGCATCCAGCTCGGCATCGCTCTGCGCCTCCACGCCGGGGTTCAGCTCGCGACCACGGTAGGGATCGAGCGCCGGCTGGGCGATGATCTCGCGGGTGAGACGGATGGCATCGCGGAACTCGCGCCAGTCCTGCTCGTGGGCCATGTAGTTGAACAGGATGCTGGGATCGACCCGCGGATCGGTGGAGCGAATCTCGATGCGCCCGCGACTGGGTGAACGCATCGAGCCGACGTGGGCCTGGAAGCTGTGGCCGTCATGGGCATTGCTGCCGTTGTAGCTGACCGCCACCGGCAGAAAGTGGAACTGGATATTCGGCCATTCGAACTCGTCGCTGCTGCGGATGAAACCGCCGGCCTCGAACTGGTTGCTGGCACCGATGCCGCTGCCGAGGAACAGCCATTCAGCGCCGATGGCCGGCTGGTTCCACCACTTGAGCGCCGGGTACAGCGACACTGGCTTCAGGCACTCGAACTGCAGGTACATCTCCAGGTGATCCTGCAGGTTCTGGCCGACACCGGGCAGCTCCTGCACCAGCGTGACGCCGAGCTTCTTCAGCAACGCGCCAGAGCCAACTCCCGAGCGCTGCAGGATTTGCGGCGAGGCGATGGCGCCGCCGCACAGCAGCACTTCACGGCGCGCACGCGCCACCTGTGGCTGCTCGCGGCCGCGCAGGTAACGAACGCCGACGGCACGCTTGCCCTCGAACAGCACACGGTCGGTGACGGCATGGGTGTGGATGGTCAGGTTCGACCGCTCCTTGGCCTGATCCAGATAACCTCGCGCCGTGCTGGCGCGCCGGCCCTGGGGCGTCACGGTGCGATCCATCGGGCCAAAGCCTTCCTGCTGGTAGCCGTTGAGGTCATCGGTACGCGGGAAGCCCGCCTGCACGCCCGCTTCCACCATGGCGTGGAACAGCTCGTTGTTGTCGGCCTTGGGTGTGGTCACGCTGACCGGGCCGTCGCCGCCGTGGTAGTCGTTGGGGCCGATGTCACGCGACTCGGCCTTGCGGAAGTACGGCAGGCAGTCGAGGTAGGTCCAGTCCTCCAGCCCCGGAGTCTTGGCCCAGTTGTCGTAGTCCAGGGCATTGCCGCGGATGTAGCACATGCCGTTGATCAGCGAAGAACCACCCAGGCCCTTGCCGCGACCGCAGTCCATGCGGCGATTGTTCATGTGCGGCTCGGGGTCGGTCTTGTACGCCCAGTTGTAGCGCGTGCCCTGCAGCGGATACGCCAGCGCCGCAGGCATCTGGGTGCGGAAGTCCAGCCGATAGTCCGGCCCGCCGGCTTCCAGCAGCAGCACGCTGACGTCGGCGTCCTCGGTCAGGCGCGCGGCCAGCACGTTACCCGCCGAGCCGCCGCCGATGATGATGTAGTCGTATTCCATGGTTCAAACCTCCCTCAGAACACCGAGGCGAACTCGCCCAGCTCTACCTGTACCGATTTGACCCGCGTGTAGTGCGCCAGCGAGGCGATACCGTTTTCGCGGCCGATGCCGGACTGCTTGTAGCCACCGACCGGCATCTGCGCCGGCGATTCGCCCCAGGTATTGATCCAGCAGATGCCAGCCTCAAGGCGATGGATGATGCGGTGCGCCCGCGCCAGATCGGTGGTGACGACGCCGGCGGCAAGGCCGTACTCGGTGTCGTTGGCGCGGCGGATGACTTCGTCCTCGTCCTGATACTCGAGCAGGCTCAGCACCGGGCCGAAGATCTCCTCGCGCACGATGGTCATGTCGTCGCTGCAGTCGGTGAAGATGGTCGGTGCGACAAAGGCGCCCTTGGCGTGCTCGCCGTCGGTCACCCGCTCGCCACCACAGAGCAGCCGCGCACCGCCGGCCTTGCCCTTGGCGATGTAGTCGAGCACGTTGTTCATGTGCGCGAAGCTGACCAGCGGACCGAAGTTGGTTTCCTCCTGCTGGGGATCACCAAGGCGAATGCGCTGCACGCGCTCCAGCAGCTTGGCCTCGAACGCCGCTTTCAGACCGGCCGGAACGAACACCCGCGTGCCGTTGGTGCACACCTGGCCGGAGCTGAAGAAATTGGCCATCACCGCGATGTCGGCCGCGCGGTCCAGATCGGCATCTTCGCAAATGATCAGCGGCGATTTGCCGCCCAGCTCCATGGTCACGTCCTTCAGCGACGACGCCGCCGCACTGGCCATGACCTTCTTGCCGGTGGCCACGCCGCCGGTGAACGACACCTTGGCGATGCGCGGGTGCTCGGTGATCAGCGCCCCGACGCCGGCGCCACTGCCGGTCAGTACGTTGAACACGCCATCGGGCAGCCCAGCTTCGCTGAAGATCTCCGCCAGTTTCAGCGCGCTCAGCGAGGTGACTTCGCTGGGTTTGAAGATCATCGCATTGCCGGCAGCCAGCGCCGGGGCCGCCTTCCACAGGGCGATCTGGATCGGGTAGTTCCACGCACCGATGCCGGCCACCACGCCCAGCGGTTCGCGCCGGGTATAGACGAAGCTGCTGTCGCGCAGCGGAATCTGTTCGCCCTCGATGGCCGGAGCCAGGCCAGCGTAGTACTCCAGCACGTCGGCGCCGGTGACGATGTCGACACTGCGGGTTTCGCTCAGCGGCTTGCCGGTGTCCAGGGTTTCCAGCACGGCCAGCTCGTCGTTGCGCTCGCGCAGCAGATCGACCGCACGACGCATGATTCGCGCCCGTTCGATGCCGGTCAGCGCCGCCCAGACACGCTGGCCCTGCTCGGCACTTTCAACCGCGCGTTCCAGGTCGGCCGCGCCAGCCTCGGCGACTTCGGCCAGGACCTCACCGTTGGCCGGGTTGATGCTCTCGAAGGTCTGGTTGCTGCTGGCGTCGACGTAGCCGCCATGGATATAGAGTTGCTGCCGTGGGAAACGGGCCATGTTCTACCTCGTTCGTACTGTTCGTGGCGGCAGCGGATCGACGCTGCCGCAACATGATTGGAACGCCTCGGGGATCGCCCGAGGCGTGCAGGGTCAGGGTGTCGGCGCCGCGCCCGGATTGGGCATGCCGCTTTCACCACCGCCGTTCTCGCGTTGCAGATGCAGGAAGTGCATGTGGTGCTCGTAGTGGTCGAGGATGTCCTCGATCAGCTGGCGCCGCGAGTAGCCCATCAGGTCGTAACCCAGGCTGCCCTGACGCAGATGCACCTCAAGCCGGTAGTAGTCGGCGTTGCCGCTCTGCGTGCGCAGGGCAAAGGACGGCATGGTGCCGCGCACCGGCCAGATCTGGTAGGTGAAGTCCTGCTCGCTGCCCAGATTGACGTGCAGCGCCAGGTGCTCGTTGCCCGGTTCGCCTTCAACGATCTCCACCGGCACGCCCTTCTCGCCCAGCGCCTTCTGGATCTCCTCCATCGCCGGCTTGCACACGTCCTTCAGGTAGCGACGGATCTGCGAACGGCTGGGGAAGCTCATTGCCCGCGACAGCCGCTGACTCCAGTTCATCTGCGTGTGTTCCAGCGTGGCGCGCCCGGACAGATAGCCGGACAGGCTCTTCTGGTAGCTGTCGGCCATGACCCCTTCGACGTGCAGGGCCTTGAACAGCCCGTACATCATGAACAGCAGGACGATGGAGAACGGCAGCCCCATGATCACCACGGTGCCCTGCAGCGCGGTCAGCCCGCCGGCAATCAGCAGCGCCAGGGTGAGAATGCCGATGATCGCCGCCCAGAGGATGCGCATCCACACCGGCGCATCGCTGTTCACATCCTTGAGGATGGAGGTGAAGTTCGACAGCACCAGCGAGCCGGAGTCGCCTGAGGTAACGAAGAACACAATGGCGAGGATGGTCACCACGATGGTAGTGAGACCGGCCCAGGGCAGGCTCTGCAGGAACAGATAGATCGACGAGCCAGGGTTGCTCACCGCCTGCTGACCGAATTCGAGGGCACCGCCCATGACCATCTCGATCGCGCTGTTACCCATGATCGACATCCAGGCCATCATGAAGGCCAGCGGCAGCAGCAACGTGCCGATGACGAACTCGCGGATGGTGCGACCGCGGGAAATGCGCGCCAGAAACAGGCCCACGAACGGCCCCCAGGCGATCCACCAGGCCCAGAAGAACACTGTCCAGGCGTTCAGCCAGTCGGTCGGTCGGCGGTAGGCGTAGGTGTCCAGCGACAGACTGATGAAGTTGGAGAAGTAGTCGCCGACGTTCATCACCAGTGCGTTGAGCAGGAACACCGTATCGCCGACCACCAGCACGAACAGCAGCAGCAGGACCGCCAGCAGCATGTTGAATTCGGAAAGCCGGCGAATCCCGCGCTCGACCCCGGTCGCCGCCGAGATCGCCGAGAACACCACGATCAGCACCACCAGCACCGCCTGGGTAAGCGTGCCTTCCGGTATGCCGAAGATGTAGTTGAGGCCGAAGTTGAGCTGGATGATGCCGATGCCGAGACTGGTAGCGATGCCAAACACCGTGCCCAGCACCGCGGCGGTATCGACGGTATGCCCGATGGGGCCGTAGATGCGCTTGCCGAAGATCGGATACAGCGATGAGCGGATCGACAGCGGCAAGCCCTGGCGAAAGCTGAAATACGCCAGCGACATGCCGACCAGGGTATAGACACCCCAACCGGAAAGGCCCCAGTGCAGGAAGGTCAGCTCCATGGCGTGGCGCGCGGCCTGGGTGGTTCCGCCCTCGCCTACCGGTGGTTCGAGGAACTGGGTGATGGGTTCGGCGATGCAGAAGAACAGCAGGTCGATGCCGATCCCGGCGGAAAACAGCATCGCCGCCCAGGTGACCACGTTGAATTCGGGTTTGGAATGATCCGGCCCAAGGCGGATCTTGCCGTAGCGGCTGGTAGCCACGATCACCACGAAGAGCAGGTAGACCAGCACGGCGAGAAAGTAGAACCAGCCGAAGGTGTCAGATATCCAGCCAAGTACCGTGTTGATGACCGCTTGGGAGCGATCGGTGAAGAACATCGTCCATATGGCAAACGCCACGATGGCGATTGCGGAACCGTAGAAGACTACGGGATTGATCCGGTCAGCCGGCGCTTCGGAATCATTAGGCGAGAGCTCAGCCTCGTTCATCAGTTCTATCTCCTGAACTTGTTCTGGCTTTTACGACATCGCGCTGCGACGTATTGCGGCAGGTGGCGGGCAAATCTCTTGAAATTGCTGCGCACCAAGGGCGGGATGGGCATGCATAGCGGCCGTACTGATGACAGCCATGCCCGTCGGCAAGCTACTGCCGACAAAAAATCGAGTTGAATCATGCTCCCATAATGGCGAAGTCGGCGTGCATCCTACACGATAAGTGTCAATTTCGCGAATGACGGCGAAATCGGCACCATTCCATACGCCTTGATCCGACCCTTCGGTCATGCGAATCGCCTCGCCACAAGCGGCCCAGCGCTCCGCCCCAGCTCGGCGTTTTCAGCGATTGTGCGCTGACTTATGATCGGCCCCGCATAGCAGCAGCCTTCTCCCATTCCACCTGCAGAGATGAGTTCATGTCGTCCGATCCTCGCTTCACCGCCATGCCCGACGCCAACGGATATTTCGGCCCCTATGGCGGCCAGCTGGTCCCGCCGCACCTCAAGCAGGCGATGGACGACATCAACCTGGCGTACGAGGAAATTCGCCAGCGCGATGACTTCCAGCAGGAACTGGCCGCACTGTTCGCCGACTACGTGGGTCGGCCAAGCCCGATCTTCCATGCGCGTCGCCTGTCCGAGCAGCTCGGCGGTGCGCAGATTCACCTGAAGCGCGAAGACCTGAACCACACCGGCGCGCACAAGATCAATCACTGCCTGGGCGAGGCGCTGCTGGCCAAATTCATGGGCAAGAAGAAGGTGATCGCGGAGACTGGCGCCGGCCAGCACGGGGTTGCCCTGGCTACCGCCTGCGCGCTGGTCGGCATTCCCTGCGAGATCCACATGGGCCAAGTGGACATCGAGAAGGAACACCCGAACGTCACCAAGATGAAGATCCTCGGCTGCAAGCTGGTAGCGGTCACCCGCGGCGCCGCGACGCTCAAGGAAGCGGTGGATAGCGCCTTCGAGGAATACCTGAAGGACCCGCACAACTACATCTACGCCATTGGCTCGGTGGTCGGCCCGCATCCGTTCCCGAAGATGGTCCGCGATTTCCAGTCAATCATCGGCACCGAGGCCCGTGAGCAATTCCTCGCCAAACATGGCCGCTTGCCCGATCACGTGGTTGCCTGCGTCGGTGGCGGCTCAAATGCCATGGGCATGTTCACCGCATTTCTCGAAGATGCCGCGGTCGAGCTGATCGGTATCGAGCCGGCCGGTGAAAGCCTGGACAAGCCAGGCCGACACTCGGCCACGCTGACGAAGGGCAAGCCAGGCGAACTGCATGGCATGGCCTGTTACGTGCTGGAGGATGCCGATGGCAACCCGTCCGCGGTGCACTCCATCGCTTCCGGTCTGGACTACCCCGGTGTCGGCCCACAGCACAGCTATCTCAAGGACATCGGCCGGGTGAACTACCAGACCGCGACCGACCAGGAATGCCTGGACGCCTTCATGACTCTATCGCGTGTGGAGGGCATCATCCCTGCCCTGGAAAGCGCCCATGCCGTGGCCTGGGCGATTCGCACCGCGCCGACGCTGGGCAAGGACAGCCATATCCTGGTCAACCTTTCCGGCCGCGGCGACAAGGACGCCGATTACGTCGCCAACCTGCTCGGCCTGTAACACATCAGCGCGGGCCGACAGTGCATATGCGCGTCGGCCGGGCGTAAACGCAACAGGCGGCCATAGCGGTTAAGATGCGCAGCCGCCCGACTGCTTCCAGGCCCGTGTAATGCATCACAGCGTCTCGCCTATCGGCTACGTCCGCTCCTGCTTCAAGGAGAAGTTCGCCATCCCCCGCCAGCCCAGCCTGGCGCCAGCCGCACGTGGCGTGCTGGAACTGCTGCCGCCGTTCGACAGTGGTGATGCGGTAGCCGGGCTCGAGCAGGTCAGCCACGTGTGGCTGCTATTTCTCTTCCATCAGGCGCTGGAAAGCAAATCCCGCCTCAAGGTTCGCCCGCCACGTCTGGGCGGCAATCGCATGGTTGGCGTGTTCGCCACGCGAGCAACGCACAGACCCAATGGCATCGGTCAGTCGGTGGTCAGGCTGGATAAGGTCGAGCCGGGACGACTGTTCATTTCCGGCATCGACCTGCTGGACGGCACCCCGGTGCTGGACATCAAACCCTACGTGCCCTACGCCGATGCGCTACCTGACGCACGCAACGACATGGCCGCCGATGCGCCAGAGTTGATCGAGGTGCAATGGTCGGAATCGGGATTGCTGCAAGCCCGCCGCGAAGCACTGCGCCTGGGCGAGCCTCTGGTCGAACTCATCGAACAGTGCCTGGCGCAGGACCCGCGCCCGGCCTATCAGAAGCCGGAGCCCGAACGACGTTACGGCGCGCAGTTATGGGATGTGGACGTACGCTGGCACTACCCTGCGCCAGGCGTGATCCGCGTTCTGGAAGTAGCGCCAGCAGCGCCGCAACCGGCCTGATGCCGGTGCGGCGCTCCCGTCATTTACCAGCAGGTGTCAGCAACAGGCGCTGCGTGCCGTAGACCTTGTCGAAATTCTCCGTCTTGAACGGGAAGCTCATGTACTGCGCCCTCATCCATGCATCGATACCGTCAGCATAGTGCGGGCTGGCCGGGTTGCCTGACTGACCGGAACTGTTGAGGCCGATCATCGGCTCGTCGCGGCCGAAGTCGACGATGATGCGCATCGCCGGGATCAGCCAGGTATCGAAGTTCGCCCCCATGCTGTAGGCCGAGGCATTCAGAGTGCTGTGATCGCCACCCATGGCATAGGGGCCACGGTCGAGGTAGCTACCGATGGCGTTGATCTTGCTCCGCTGGCTGGCCGGCATATGCGGCGCCAGCTGCGTTGCGCCAGAGGTCCAGCTGGCCGTGTGAAGCTTGCCCCATTGCCAGGCGCTACGCTCGCTGCCCAGCCGGCCTTCCAGCAGACTCACCGCACCAGCAAGACTGCGTGCCAGAATCGCCGGCTTGTCTTCGGTTTGCGCAGTCCGCTGGTCGTTCCAGAACGGACTGTCTTCACGTCCGAGCAAATGGTCCGCCTGCGCCGAGTAGGACGTGTTAGCCGTCTGCACCAGCGCACGCCACGCCGGCGTATCTTCCGGCCCTAGCTCATCGAGGAAGATCTGCCGTGCACTTTCGTGCAGGAAAGCGCCATACAGCGCGGCATCGGCCGAATCCGCAGTCAGCTTGCCGTCGAAGGCCATCAGCCGATCCAGCGCTTCTCGCGCCTTGTGTTGCTCACTGGCCGGCAGCGCATCGATTGCCTTGCGCAGCGGCTCGGCCATGCCCGGCGCCTCGAACATTGCCCTGAGCTTGGCAGCGAAAGGCGTGACCTGGTCGTACTGCATCGCGATGGTGCTGCGGGTGTCGTGCTTGCCCCGCCCCGCCAGCTCCGCCAGCCGCTCATAGCGCTCCGGGCCATACCAGGAGCTGGAAAGCTGCATCCCATAACCGCGCGGTACACTGCGATGGTTGGCGGTGCCCAGCCAGCCCTGGATAGGATCCTGGTCGTAGGGATGCAGCATCGGATCAGCGAAGCCGTCCCATTCATAACGATTGTCCCAACCCGGCGACGGCACCAGCCCCAATCCCTCGCGACGATTTGGGAAACGTCCGGTGACCTGCCAGCCGATTCCCTGCTGATCGGCGAAAACCAGATTCAGCGCGGTTGCACGAATTTCACGGGTCGCCTCGAAGGCCTGATCCACCGACTGCGCGCGGGACAGGTCGAAGAAGGCGTCGAGCGTGCGATCGGCCTCCAGTTGCGTGGTTTTCAACGCAAGGCCGTAACCACTGCGGAGCTGTAGCGGTTGCAAGGGGTGCTTGCGCTCGCCGAGCGCCGTGTTCAGCAGAGGCCCATTGCGGGTTTCGTAGATGGTCTCGCGAATCGGCCGCTCGCCTTTGACGAAGTAGGTTTCGTGCCGCTCGCGGGCCGGCAGCCACTTGCCATTAGCCAGATACATCAGGCGCGAGCCTTCGCGGCGGATCTGCTCGAGAAACAGATCCTGGTTGTCACCCATGACCATGGTCATGCCCCAGCCGAGCTTGCCGTTGAAGCCGGCCACAACCGCAGGTACGCCGGCGATAGTGACGCCCGCCGCCTGAAATTTCGGTGCGCGTATCTGCATGAAATTCCAGTACGAAGGCATCGACAGTGGCAAGTGCGTGTCGTTAGCCAAAATCGGCTTGCCACTCCGGGTGTTGCTACCGGCAATGGCCCAGTTGTTCGACGCAGCCATCCCAGTCGGGGTCAACGATGCCAAGTTTTGCGCCGCCTGCTCGATCGCCGCCAGCCCTGGTACCGATCCACCCAGCGCGAGTCCCTTGAGCTTGTCGGCTTCGGCGAACGGCAATGCTTCGTCCGGATAGATCGGCAGCAACCAGGCGAGCTTATCGCTACCCACCTTCTGCGCCAGCAGCAGCGCCGCCACTTCTTCCTGCAGATTCTGCGAAAGCCCGAAGTTGAGCAAACAGAACACCAGCACCGAGTCCTCGGGCTTCCAGTACTCAGGCTTGTAGCCGGACTCGGCAAGGTCCATCGGCAGCTTGTCCTGATGGCGATACAGGTAGGCGTTCACGCCGCGGGCGTAGACCTCGAAGAACTTCTTCATCCGCGGCGAGGACTCGCGATAGAGCAGCTCGGCGCTCTGGCGCAGATTCACCGCGCGCATGAAGCGGTCGCTCTCCAACACGCCGGGGCCAACCATCTCCGCCAATCTCCCTTGAGCCATCAGCCGTAGGCTGACCATCTGGCTCAGACGATCGGTGGCGTGGACGTAACCCATGGCGAACAGCGCATCGTGGAACGACGAGGTTTCGATCAGCGGCATGCCCAGCGAATTGCGCCGGATGCTCGCGCTGCCTGCCAGGCCGGTCAGCGGCTGAATGCCCTGCGGCGGCGGCAGGCTGGCGCTGTAGCGATTATCGAGATAGGCCTGACAACCGCCAAGGCCAGCCAGGCCGAGCGCGGCCCCCAGCGTCAGGCGAACCAGGGCGAACGGCAGACGCAGAGACATCAAAGACTCCTGAGCGAGCTTGGCAAGGGATGGTACTGACAGATTAGAGGGCGCGCGGCGAAGAAGATCGGTCGATCAGGCCGCGTCGCGGGATTTTGGCAGAGCTTCGTCGAGCAGCCAACGGGCCGAACGCCGAGCCTCGGCCTTGTGCTGCAGCTCGAGGGCACTGAACTGCGCTTCATGTCGGCGCCGCTCCTGCTTGTCCAGCGCCTTCCAGGCGGCATGGGTCGGCACTTGCTCGGTGGCCTCGAACAGCTGCTGGAAGACCTGACAACGAGGATGCTGCCCCAGCGCCACATCATAGTTGTCGAGCAGCACCTTGATGCGGATTGCCCCCTCGATGAGCGGGACTTGCTCCTCCAGCAGGCAGCTGGCGAGGATTCGCAGATCCTCCGCCAGCGCGGTCTGCTGCTGCGTCCGCGCCTCTGCCTGCAACCGCTCGTTGCGCCAGACACGCCGCCAGAGATACAGCGCATAGCCGCCCAGCGCAGCAATCAGCAGCGTGGCGATGACGAACAGACCGATGGCCAGGGTCATGACAGGCTCAGGCGCCGTGGCATTTCTTGTACTTCTGCTGGCTGCCACAAGGGCACGGGTCATTGCGACCGACGTCCTTCAGCGGATTACGCACAGGTTCGTGGCTGTGATTGCAATGCGGGCCATGAACGTGGTGATGGTCATGGTCGTGATCGTGGTTGCAGTCGGGACCATGTACGTGGGGCTCTTGACTCATCTGGGTACTACTCCGGAATAAAGTTGCCCGGGATTATCTCGCCATTGCTGGAAATGTGCACGCGCCGGCCCATCATCAGCCCGGTCTTGAGCTCACCTGCCAGGCGGTAGGCGATCGGACGGTCGGGCTTCTCCAGCAGACGCACGATGTACTTCATATGGCGCCAGAGGTTGGTGTGAACCGGCACCTCGTAGTACTCGAAGCTGTTGGCAGGTACTGTCAGCCAGCCACTGGACTCGCCGCTGGCCAATTCCACGTCGTTGAGATGGACTTTGTAGATCAGCCCGCGCACCGGCAGGCTGTGATCGTTGGGGTTGTCGATACGAAAGCGCAGCATGAATTGCTGTTCCAGCAGCCGCGCCTTGATGATATCGACCTTGGTGAGCTCGACCGTAGGGTCCTTGAAATCGCCCGAAAACCAGGTCGAGCATCCGGCCATGCCGCCAAGCAGGCAGAGCAACACGACGGTTCTAAGAATTCTTATTGTGTGTGCCTGGCAAAACATTCCGGTACTCCAAAGGACGGCCAAGTGTAGCAAGCAGCATGCTTGCCGCAACGGGGGCCACCGCAAAAATACCAGTCTCAGGCCGCAATATGACAACGACGTTTCAGACAAAGCGCTCCCGCATTGCAGTGCGCCGCGGATCACTCACGTCGCCAGCACGTTTGCGAGGACCTGTCGCGCCTTGCCTATGCCGGCAGCCAGTGCCGCTTCGATCTCGGTCATGGTGATCACCCCGCTCGCCTTGCCGGCCGCCGGATTGACCACCAGCGCCAGGCAGGCATAAGGCAGATCGAGTTCGCGCGCCAGCGCAGCCTCGGGCATTCCGGTCATACCGACGATGTCGCAGCCGTCGCGTTCCATACGGGTGATCTCCGCTACGGTTTCCAACCGCGGACCCTGCGTGCAGCCATACACACCGTGGCTGCTGAACGCATAGCCCTCGGCTGCGAGTGCGCCGATCAGGCGCTCGCGCAGCGCTTCGTCATAGGGATAGCTGAAATCGATGTGGGTCACGTGATCTATATCGCCTTCGAAGAAGGTGTGTTCGCGACCGTAGGTGTAATCGACAATCTGATGGGGTACGCAAAAATGTCCGGAGCCCATGGCCGAATGGATGCCACCGACCGCATTGATTGCAAGAATCGCCTCCGCCCCGGCCTGCCTCAGCGCCCATAAGTTGGCTCGATAATTCACCTGATGTGGCGGAATGCGGTGCGGATGGCCATGCCGTGCAAGGAACAGCACCTCTCGGCCGCTGTATTCGCCACGCAGGATTTCACCGGACGGGCGCCCGTAGGGCGTATCGATGAGCTGCGCGCGCTGCATCTTGAAGCCGCTCAACTGAGTCAGGCCGGTGCCGCCGATGATGGCATGGACAGTCATGGGTATTCCTTGAAAGAAAAAGGGTCAGTCAATCAGGTCGGCGGCCTTGAGCGCGCCAATGGCGTCAAGCCAACGCGGATTCTGCTTGTACTCAGCAGCGCACTCCCGACCAGCGCGCATACGCGAAAGCGCAGGCGGCGCCGTGACGCTGAGGCGCTGCAGCGCAGCCAACGCCAGTTCAGCCGCCGCCCGATCATTACACACCAGCCCCATGTCACAGCCGGCAACCAGTGCAGCCTGGATGCGATCGGCCGCATCGCCGGCGACGTGCGCGCCCGCCATCGACAGATCGTCACTGAAGATAACGCCCTTGAAGCCGAGCTCGTTACGCAGGATGTCCTGCAGCCAGCGCCGCGAAAAACCTGCGGGCTGGTCATCGACCTGAGGATAGATCACGTGCGCAGGCATGATCGCATCGAGCGTGCCGCTCAGCGCCTTGAAGGGAATCAGATCACAGCGGCGCAACTCTTCAAGACTTCGTTCGTCGACCGGGATCGCGACATGGGAGTCCGCCTCGGCCCAGCCATGACCGGGAAAGTGCTTGCCGGTTGCGGCCATACCCGCCGCGTGCATGCCACGGATGAACGCGTCGATCAGCACTACGGCGGCCTGCGGATCGCCTTCGAATGCACGCGTTCCCACCACGGCACTGCGCTGGTGGTCAAGATCGAGAACCGGTGCGAAGCTGAAATCCAGGCCCGCAGCGAGTACCTCGGTCGCCATCACCCAGCCGCAGGCTTCCGCCAGCCGCGGCGCGTCGGAGCAGCGCGCAAGTTCGCGCATCGGCGGAAGCCGTACGAAACCCTGGCGCAGCCGCTGGACGCGGCCACCCTCCTGGTCCACCGCCAACAGCAGGTCTGGCCGCACGGCTCGAATCGATCGGCACAGCTCGTCGACCTGGCGCGAGTGCTCGATATTTCGGGCAAACAGAATAAGCCCGCCGACCTCGGGCTGGCGAAGCAGCTGGCGATCCTCGGCAGTCAACCAGGTACCAGCAATGTCCAGCATCAGTGAACCGTGCATATGCAGAAGGGATCCTTATTCGAGTTCAGCGGCAGCCCAATCGGGACAGGGCGCCTCGTCGATGCGCACCGCACAGTGAGGCGGCACCAATGGGAAGAGTTGCAGCAGGTCGGCATTGCGCATGCGAATACAACCGTGGGAAAGAGGTACGCCCATCGGCTCACAATCGGGGGTGCCGTGAATGTAGATGTAACGGCGGAAGGTATCGACCTGCCCCTGGCGATTGACCCCTGGCTCGCACCCGCTGAGCCAGAGAATCCGGGTCAGGATCCAGTCACGACCGGGAGAAATTCCGTGAAGCTCAGGGGACCATACCTCCCTCGTCCAGCGCCGCCCGCGCAACACCGCACCTTGAGGCAAACCGTCACCGAGGCGCGCACGCACCTGATGCAGACCGCGCGGCGTGCAACCAGAACCGTTCAGCTCGCCCGCACCATTGCGTGCCGTAGAGACAGAAAAGCGCAGACGCAACTGGCCCTCGGCGAAGCCATAGAGCTGCTGATCGGCGATGGAAATATGCAGAAAATCGAGAAATGCCATGGGCGGCTAGCTTAGCCGATCACCCGGCAGGCTTGTAGCTCAAGCCTTCGCCGGGATAGCCACTGCGTTGCGCCGCGCGATCGGTTGCGCCGCCGCCAGCGTGTTGTCATCAATGCCACTGTCGGCGCGCATGCCGGCCGCGAGAAACGGCACCATCATACGCATGACCTGCTCGATCGAGGTTCTGACGCCAAAATCGTTCTCGGAAATAGCGCGCAGTGCCTTGATACCCGACATGCTGAATGCCGCCGCACCAAGCATGAAGTGCACACGCCAGAACAGTTCGATGGGCGGAATGGCCGGCGCCGCGTCATGCACCTTGAGCATGTAGCGACGGAACACCTTGCCGTACATGTCTTCCAGATAGCGTCGCAGGTGGCCCTGGCTCTGACTGAAAGACAAGCCCAGCAGGCGCATGAAGATGGACAGATCATCGCCGCTGCGCGGTTTGACCGCCAAGGCTTGCTCGACGAGGATTTCCAGCAATTCCTCGAGCGTGTCCTTCTTGTCGGTCAATGCCTCGCGTCGATCCAGTTCACGCTCGAGACTGGCACAGAATGGCCCGAGAAAACGCGAGAACACCGCCTGGATCAGCGCCTTCTTCGAACCGAAATGATAGTTCACTGCCGCGAGGTTGACCCCAGCCTTGCTGGTGATCAGGCGAAGCGAGGTTTCGGCGAAGCCTTTTTCCGCGAACAGCTGTTCCGCTGCATCAAGAATGCGCTCAACTGTTTCCGACTGCGCCATGCCCCCTCCGAAAGACAAACAACTGTTTGAAACTTACGTTTCACCGACCGGCAAGTCAACCACGAAACGCCTTGTGGCACTAGCGTCATTGTCGCAGACAGACCACGGAGCACGCCGGATGTGCTTTCAAAACCATCATAATCATTCGTTGCCAAGGCCGGATCACTGTATATAATCCCAGTCACTGTATAAAAGAACAGAGACCGACATGATCAAGCTGACGCCTCGCCAGACGGAAATCCTCGCGTTCATCAAGCGCTGCCTGGAAGACAATGGGTATCCACCCACTCGCGCAGAGATCGCTCAGGAACTCGGCTTCAAGTCACCCAACGCTGCCGAAGAACATCTCAAGGCACTTGCCCGCAAGGGCGCTATCGAGATGACGCCCGGGGCGTCTCGCGGGATACGTATTCCGGACTTCGAACCCGCCGCATCCGAAAACGGCCTGCCGATCATCGGCCGCGTTGCTGCCGGCGCGCCGATTCTGGCGCAGCAACATGTCGAAGAATCCTGCCAGATCAGCCCCGCGTTTTTCCATCCGCGCGCCGATTATCTGCTGCGTGTCCACGGCATGAGCATGAAGGACGTCGGCATTTTTGATGGCGACCTGCTTGCCGTGCACACCACCCGCGAGGCCCGCAACGGCCAGATCGTGGTTGCTCGCGTCGGTGACGAAGTCACGGTGAAGCGTTTCAAGCGTGACGGCAAGAAGGTTTGGCTGTTGGCTGAAAACCCCGAGTTCGCGCCCATCGAGGTCGACCTCGAACAGCAGGAACTGGTGATAGAAGGCTTGAGTGTCGGCGTAATCCGCCGCTAAGGAGAAGGTTCATGCAGTACCAGACCAGCACTTCCCGGCCCCAACTTTCGTTGTTCGACGGCGTCATTGCGCAAAGCCTGGCACCGTTTGGCAACCTGAAACCACGCAACAAACCCGAGCAGGACAAGGAATATCTGAGCGAGTTGAGCCTGAGTGGCAGCAGCGAGCACTGCCACCTGCTGCTTGCCCCGATCCTGCGTGAACTCGGCGATGCAGCGGACAGCCGCTGGCTGACGCTGATTGCCCCGCCTGCTTTCCTCTCGCAGAACTGGCTGCGCAAGTGCGGTCTGAATCGCGAACGCATCATCCTGCTGCAGCCACGCGACGCCGAGGGCGCGATGGAACTCGCCTGCAAAGCCCTGGCCTCGGGGTGCAGCCATACCGTGGTCAGCTGGTTTGATCAGCTCGATGGGGCAACACGTAGCAAACTATGCGCAGCCGCCAGCCTGGGCGCAGCTCAGAGTCTGAATATTCGTCTCGGATGTTGAACCGCACGGCACAGGGACGTGCTGAAAATCGCGGATGGAATCCTGAAGCTATAACGCTCGAGCAATAGCTCACTCAGTGCAGAACACGCGGCTCTTCATCGTCGCGCTCGAAATCCCCTTCCGACATGCGACCGGCCATCTGAACGCCGACATTGAACATCGCCTTGGCAATCTCGACGTGCTGCCCCTGTAGAAATAGCTTGGCGTCTTCCGAAAAATTCAGCGTGACCAACACCTCTTCGTCCTCGGCACGACGAAGCACGATGCGCCCGTCAGGTAGCTCGACGATTTCCAGAAAAGATGTAGGCATGGATCAGCTCCGCGTGAAAGGCGGCCATTGTAGCAGCCGACCAGCCTCAGGACAGCCTTTGCAGGTCTCAAGCTCCTTTCGCTAGCAACACCCCGATAGGTAGCAGCATCATGCAGCCGTGCATTGCCCGACCAACAAAACAATGCGGCTATGGATACCGACACGTAGCATGCACAAAAAAAGCGCGCGCCGGCGCTCGATAAGGATTGTGTATGACAACCCGCACCTTGCTGCTTACCGCCTTGGCCATGCTTGCATTTGCCGGCAACTCGATCCTATGCCGTATCGCCTTGCGGGACACCGCTATTGACCCGGCCAGCTTCACCGGCCTCCGTATACTGGCCGGAGCGCTCACGCTCTGGCTAATGTTGCGAATCGGCACGCCGAGACAATCGCAGGGCGGAGATTGGTTCAGCGCCTTGGCGCTGTTCATCTACGCCGCTAGTTTTTCCTACGCCTATATCAACCTGGATGCCGGAGCCGGCGCCCTGCTGCTGTTCGGCGCGGTGCAGTTGAGCATGCTTGCTTGGGGATTGCTGCGGGGCGAGCGCTTTAGCGCTTGGCAGATTGTCGGCTTGCTGTTGGCATTGAGCGGATTGCTGATTCTGCTGCTGCCGGGAAGCAGCGCGCCGGCATTGGACGGCGCACTGCTCATGCTGCTGTCCGGTGTCGCCTGGGGCATCTATTCGCTGCGTGGACGGGGCGCGAGCAATCCCCTTGCAGCAACTGCGGGCAATTTCATCAAGGCCGTGCCGCTGGCAGCAGTGCTTTGTCTGGTGACGCTTGGCCAGCAGCAATGGGATGCGCCAGGAATCGTGTACGCCCTGCTCTCCGGGGCGCTGACCTCTGGGGTCGGCTACGCCATCTGGTACGCGGCGCTGCCCGGTCTTGCGGCAATACAGGCGGCGAGCGTCCAGCTCAGCGTTCCGCTACTCACAGCCATCGCCGGGACTGTGCTGCTGGGTGAAGCGTTGACGGCAACGCTGATCATCTCAGGTGCGGCGATTCTCGGCGGCATCGCCATGGTCCTGAGTATCAGGCACCGCGGCTGACGCCACGGTCCCGAGTGTCACCATTCGGTCAACGACTCACGAAAACGTAATGCCAGGCCCTTGAGGTTCTGTCGCCAGGCTTCCAGCTCGACGCGCGACAGCGGTGGCACATCGTCCTCGACACTGACTGCCTCGATCAACGGCTGGCGCGGATCAGTCTTGGCCTTGGCAGGAGCGCGTGGCGGCTGGAGCAGCTGCTTGTAGGCGGTAAGCAACTGCCCGAGCCAAGTGCTTGGCTGCTCCGACAATTCCAGCAATTCGGCGAGTTCCGGGCTCGGCGCAGCCTCGAGCACGCTGCGGGTCAGAAATGCCTCGACGACAGGCGCATCCGCACCGGGCGATCGGTAGTAACCGGCGATCTCATGGCACAGTCCAAGCAAGGCGCCGTAAAGGTGGAACAGGCAAGCCTCACGTTCAGCCTGAATCAAACCTTGAGAATTCATCGAGGCAGATTCTTCGGCCTTGCGCCAGCTTTCCAGTGACAAACCGGCGAAGAATATCTTCTGGTTGGTACGTGTGTAGAGCTCGTGAGCCATGGCATGCTCTCCGAAAGAAGATGGACAGAGAATGGACCTTCACAGGTTGCCGCACCAGATCGGCTGACGAAGTGCCAGCCGATTTGAAGAACGCACTCGGTGCAGCCGGTCTGCTGAGCGGTCGACCGCAAAGAAATCAGCGTTTGTCTTCGACCTTCCACTTGCCGCCATCGTAGAACGCTTTCCAGCCGGTCGGCTTGCCGTCCACTTCGGTCTGCACGTACTGCTCCTTGGTCTTGCGGCTGAAGCGGATAACCGCGAAGCGGCCTTCCGGATCCTTCTGCGGCGCATCGAGCAGAAAGTGGTACTTGGGATCGATCTCGTCCTTGTGCGGAATCAGCTCACGCACCAGCGGCGCGCGGGTTTCGCGATTCTTCGGGAACTGACTGGCAGCCAGGAACAGGCCGGAAGCGCCATCGCGCAGTACGTAGGTGTCGTCGACCTTGTCGCACTTGAGCTCGGGCATCTTCACCGCATCCATCTTCGGTGGCGCGGCTTCGCCATTTTTCAGCAGCTTGCGGGTGTTCTTGCATTCGGCGTTGGTACAACCGAAGAACTTGCCGAAGCGACCGGTCTTGAGCTGCATTTCGCTGCCGCACTTGTCGCATTCCAGGCTCGGGCCTTCATAGCCCTTGATGCGGTACTGGCCTTTCTCGATCTCATAACCCGAGCAATCCGGGTTGTTGCCGCAGATATGCAGCTTCTGCGTCTCGTCGAGCAGATAGGCATCCATCGCGGTACTGCAGAGCGGGCAGCGGTGCTTGCCAAGCAGCACGCGAGACTCGGACTCGCCCTCGTCATCGGCAGCGATCTCGTCGCCCGGAACCAGGTTGACGGTGGACTTGCAGCGTTCCTTCGGCGGCAGGCTGTAGCCGGAGCAGCCGAGGAACACGCCGGTGGAAGCGGTACGGATCATCATCGGCCGACCGCAGACCTTGCACGGGATATCGGTCACGGTCGGCTGATTGGCACGCATGCCGTTCTCGCTGGCCTCGGCAACCTCGAGCTTCTTGCGGAAGTCACCGTAGAATTCGTCCAGTACGTGCTTCCAGTCGCGCTCACCCTGGGCGACGTCGTCCAGATGCTCTTCCATGCCGGCGGTGAAACCGTAGTCCATCAGATTGTTGAAGCTCTCGGACAGGCGCTCGGTGACGATGTCGCCCATCTTCTCCGAATAGAAACGGCGGTTGTGCAGCGAGACGTAGCCGCGGTCCTGGATGGTCGAGATAATCGCTGCGTAGGTGGACGGCCGGCCGATACCGCGCTTCTCCATCTCCTTGACCAGACTGGCTTCGGAGTAGCGCGCTGGCGGCTTGGTGAAGTGCTGGCTCGGGTCGAGCTTGAGCAGCTTCATGTCGTCGCCCTTGTTCATCTCCGGCAACACGTCATCCTCACCGGCCTTGCTCTGCTGCGGCATGACCTTGGTGTAACCGTCGAACTTCAGGATGCGGCCCTTGGCGCGCAGTTCGAAATTGCCGGCAGCGACGGTCACGCTGGTGGACAGGTACTGTGCCGGCGGCATCTGGCAGGCTACGAACTGGCGCCAGATCAGCTCGTACAGACGCTCGGCATCGCGTTCCATGCCCGAAAGCTGGGTCGGGCGCAGGTTGACGTCGGACGGGCGAATCGCCTCGTGCGCTTCCTGCGCGCCTTCTTTGCTCGAATAGACATTCGGTTTTTCCGGTAGGTACTTGTCGCCGAACTCGCTCTCGATGAAACCGCGCACCATACCGATCGCGTCAGCGGAAAGGTTGGTCGAGTCGGTACGCATGTAGGTGATGTAACCGGCTTCGTACAGGCGCTGAGCCATCATCATGGTCTTCTTCACACCGAAGCCGAGGCGATTGCTCGCCGCCTGCTGCAGGGTCGAAGTGATGAAGGGGGCCGAGGGCTTGCTGCTCGTCGGCTTATCTTCGCGCTTGCTGACGCTGTACTGCGCGCCCTTGAGTTTCTCCAGTGCAGCGGTGGCTTGGGCTTCGTTCAGCGGCTTGAAGGCTTCGCCGTTCTCACGCGCGACCTCGAAACGCACCTTGGCCTGCTGCGCATTCGCCAGGTCCGCGTGAACTTCCCAGTATTCTTCCGGAACGAAGGCGCGAATCTCACGCTCGCGCTCGACCACCAGCTTCACCGCTACCGATTGCACTCGGCCGGCGGAAAGCCCGCGGGCGATCTTCGCCCAGAGCAGCGGCGACACCATGTAGCCAACCACCCGATCGAGGAAACGACGCGCCTGCTGTGCGTTGACCCGGTTCAGATCGAGTTCGCCAGGCTTGGAGAAAGCCTCCTGAATCGCCTTCTTGGTGATCTCGTTGAACACCACGCGCTTGTAACGGCTGTCGTCGCCGCCAATCGACTCGCGCAGGTGCCAGGCGATGGCCTCCCCCTCTCTATCCAAGTCGGTCGCGAGATAGATGGTATCGGCTTCCTTGGCCAGACGGCGCAGTTCCTCGATGACCTTTTCCTTGCCGGGCAGGATCTCGTACTTGGCCTTCCAGCCGTGCTCCGGGTCGACCCCCATGCGGGTGATGAGTTGACGCTTGGCCTTCTCCTTCGGCGACAGCGCAGGCGCTTCGGCGGCCGCAGCCTTGCCGCGCTTGACCGGCTCCTTGTTGGCAGAGCCGCTGGTAGGAAGGTCGCGGATATGGCCGATACTCGACTTCACCACGTACTGGTTGCCCAAATACTTGTTGATTGTCTTGGCCTTGGCCGGTGATTCCACGATGACCAGCGATTTACCCATGGAGAGGAGAGTTCCTGAATCTAGAGGTGAACAGAGGCGGCGCCTCCGACAGTTTGAATACCCGCACCGGCGCTAAACGGCAAGGCATCAGCGTACGTTAGTGCGCGTTTTGCGAACGGGCCGACCTGACAGAAAAATCGCCCTGCCCGGCTCCGCCTGGTGCGAATCAGAGCAGCCGTTCGATGCCATCCAGCGAACAGCAAGGTTTAAGCTCTGTCTGAAAAGCACCGCTATATATAGTGGCGATGGAGGTGAGGTCAAGCGCGGACCTGGTGGCCGCTAGCCAGCTCAACCTTCGAAAACGCTCGTTTCGGCTTCGATCAATGCGAAACGCGGGACCGTTTCGCCGTTGACTTCGACAGTCTCGATGAACATCGACAACGGGCGCACCCAGAGTCCACGTTCCCCATACAGCGCCTGGTAGAACACCACCGACTCCTCGGTCTCGGAGTGCCGCGCAACAGCGAAAACGCGATATTCCGGCCCCTTGTAATGGCGATAACGCCCCGGCTGCAACTGCATGCCTACCTCCACACAAATACAAAAAAGAAAAACCGGGGCACCAGGCCCCGGCTTCCATGCACCGGCTGACAATCATATTCCCGCTCAGTCGCGAGATTGGCTGTCAGCCTAGCGCAGTCATTTGCATCTGTCTGTTAGACGCGTTCGAAGACCGTACTGATCCCCTGGCCCAGACCGATACACATGGTGGCAATACCAATCGTACCGTTGTTCTGCTTCATCACGTTCAGCAGGGTGCCGGAGATACGCGCACCGGAGCAACCGAACGGGTGACCCAGAGCGATCGCGCCGCCGTGCAGGTTGACCTTCTCTTCCATCTTGTCGAGGAGTTTGAGGTCCTTGAGCACCGGCAGAGCCTGTGCAGCGAAGGCTTCGTTCAGCTCGACGTGACTGATGTCGTCCATGGTCAGACCGGCGCGCTTGAGCACCTTCTGGGTGGACGGCACCGGGCCGTAACCCATGATTGCCGGGTCGACACCAGCCAGTGCCATGGCGCGAACCACGGCCAACGGCTGGATGCCGAGATCCTTGGCGCGCTGGGCGGACATGACGATCATGCAGGACGCGCCGTCGGTGATCTGCGAGGAAGTACCTGCAGTCACGGTGCCGCCCTTCGGGTTGAACGCAGGCTTCAGCGCAGCCAGGCTTTCCAGGGTGGTGTCCGGACGGATGGTTTCGTCGTAATCGAAGACCTTGAGGAAACCATCCTCGTCATAGCCTTCCATCGGGATGATTTCATCCTTGAAGTTGCCTTCCAGCGTGGCCTTGTGCGCCAGGCGGTGCGAACGCTCACCAAAGGCATCCTGCTGCTCGCGGGTGATGCCGTGCATCTTGCCCAGCATTTCGGCAGTCAGGCCCATCATGCCGGACGCCTTGGCGGCGTACAGCGACAGCTGCGGGTTCGGGTCGACGCCGTGCATCATGCTGACGTGGCCCATGTGCTCCACACCACCGATGACGAACACGTCACCATTGTTGGTCTGGATGGCCTGCACGGCAGTGTGCAGGGCGCTCATGGACGAACCGCAGAGGCGGCTCACGGTCTGGCCGGCGCTGGTGTGCGGGATACGCGTCATCAGCGAAGCCATGCGGGCGATGTTCCAGCCCTGCTCGAGGGTCTGGTTCACGCAGCCCCAGATCACGTCCTCGACTTCGGCCGGGTCGATCTTCGGGTTGCGCGCCAGCACGCCGTCGATCAGGTGTGCGGACATGGTTTCAGCGCGGGTATTACGGTGCATGCCGCCCTTGGAGCGCCCCATCGGGGTGCGACCGAAGTCGACGATGACTGCATCTCTTGGATTCAGGCTCATGAATTCTCTCTCCCTCGATTAACCGTAGAAGCGCTGGCCGTTGGCAGCCATCTCGCGCAGCTTCGCGGTCGGGTGGTACAGCGGGCCCAGGTCGGCGTACTTGTCGGCCATCGCGACGAACTCGGCGACGCCGATCGAATCGATGTAGCGCAGCGCACCGCCACGGAAGGGTGGGAAGCCAATGCCATAGATCAGGCCCATGTCGGCTTCGGCAGCGGTCTCGACGATGCCGTCTTCCAGGCAGCGCACGGTTTCCAGGCACAGCGGGATCATCATGTAGTTGATGATGTCCTCGTCGGACAGCTCGCGAGTCTCGGCAACGATCGGCTTGAGCAGCTCGTAAGCCTGGGCATCGACGACCTTCTTCGGCTTGCCCTTCTTGTCCATCTCATAGGCGTAGAAGCCCTTGCCATTCTTCTGGCCGAGGCGGTTGGCCTCGTACATGACGTCGACAGCCGTGCGGGTGTCGTCCTTCATGCGATCCGGGAAGCCTTCAGCCATCACGTCACGGCCGTGGTGGCCGGTGTCCATGCCGACGACGTCCATCAGATAGGCCGGGCCCATCGGCCAGCCGAACTTCTCCATCACCTTGTCGGCGCGAACGAAGTCGACACCGTGGGCGATGGCGCGGGCGAAGCCGCCGAAGTACGGGAACAGCACGCGGTTGACCAGGAAGCCCGGGCAATCGTTGACCACGACCGGGCTCTTGCCCATTTTCTTGGCGTAGGCAACGGTGGTTGCGATAGCCACTTCGCTGGTCTTCTCGCCACGAATCACTTCCACCAGCGGCATCATGTGCACCGGGTTGAAGAAGTGCATGCCGCAGAAGTTTTCCGGACGCTTGAGCGCCTGGGCCAGGTAGTTGATGGAGATCGTCGAGGTGTTGGAGGCGATGATCGCGTCTTCGCGAACGTGCCCTTCAACCTCGGCCAGCACGGCGTGCTTGACCTTCGGGTTCTCGACCACGGCCTCGACGACGATGTCGACGTTACCGAAATCACCATACGACATGGTCGGGCGAATCGCGTTGAGCGCCTGAGCCATCTTGTCGGCAGTCAGACGGCCTTTCTCGACACGCTTGCCGAGCAGCTTGGAGGCCTCATCCAGGCCCATCTGGATACCCTCTTCACGGATATCCTTCATCAGGATCGGCGTGCCCTTGACGGCCGACTGGTAGGCGATGCCGCCGCCCATGATGCCAGCGCCGAGTACGGCAGCCAGTTTCACGTCGCGCGCCTGCTTGTCGTAGGCCTTGGCCTTCTTCTTCAGTTCCTGATCGCTGAGGAACAGGCCGACCAGGCTCTGTGCAACCGAGGTCTTGGCCAGTTTGACGAAGCCAGCGGCCTCGACTTCGATGGCCTTGTCACGACCGAAGTTGGCGGCCTTCTGAATGGTCTTGATGGCTTCGACCGGGGCCGGATAGTTCGGGCCGGCCTGGCCAGCAACGAATGCCTTGCTAGTTTCAAAGGCCATCATCTGCTCGATGGCGTTGAGCTTGAGCTTGTCCAGCTTCGGCTGACGCTTGGCCTTGTAGTCCAGCTCGCCGGAAATGGCGCGCTTGACCAGATCCAGTGCAGCGGCCTGCAGTTTGTCCGGGGCGACCACGGCATCGACTGCATGAACCTTGAGCGCGTCTTCGGCGCGGTTTTCCTTGCCGGAGGCGATCCACTCGACAGCGTTATCCACACCGATCAGACGCGGCAGGCGTACGGTGCCGCCGAAGCCCGGGTAGATGCCCAGCTTCACTTCCGGCAGACCGACCTTGGCGGCGGTGGACATGACGCGATAGTCGGCGGCCATGCACATCTCGAAACCGCCACCCAGGGCGATACCGTTGATGGCGGCCACGGTAGGTACGCCCAGGTCTTCGAAATCGCTGAAGATCTTGTTGGCTTCGAGGTTGCCGGCGACCAGTTCCTCGTCAGCCATCTTGAAGTTGTCGACGAATTCGGTGATGTCGGCGCCGACGATGAATACGTCCTTGCCGCTGGTAACGATGACGCCTTTCACCGACGCGTCAGCCTTGATGGCATCGACGGCCTGGCGCAGATCGTTGAGAGTGAGGCGATTGAACTTGTTGACGGACTCACCCTTGAGGTCGAAATTCAATTCGACGATGCCGCTCTCAAGAGCCTTAACCGTGATGGCTTTACCTTCGTAAATCATCAACTGATCTCCAGGTATGGAAGCTGAACGTTACGTGTCTCACGTCTTCGGCCCTTACTCGACCGCGCCTTGCAGCGAACGACACCCACCGACACGATAATCCGGGTGATCGGCATCTGCTCTGGCAAACGCTCGATTCATACGCCCGTTTGATTTGGGTCGGCACACCTTCGGGGAAAAGCTCAGCATTGTCAATCAGCTGGTTTGCCTAACCGAAAGCCACCTGCAAGCGGACATTTCGCGACCACCCGGTCATCATCGACAACGCCGATTCGCCGCCATTCACCGCGCCGATCCTTGCCGTGCACCGGTCACCGACCGACGCCACGTTTGTCTGTTGAATCCTAGCCGTAGCCGAGCAGGTACACTGCCGCATCTCGCTCTATGCCATCACCGGCCCTACCGCCCGCGAACCGAATCCGGAGTTACTGCATGTCCCAAGCCCCCATCGCCCGCGCCGACACTGGCACCGATCCCTATCGCTGGCTGGAGAATCGCGACGCCGATGATGTGCTGGCGTACCTCAAGGCAGAGAACGCATACCTCGAGGAACAGCTCGCCGACCAGTCCGAAGTGCGCGAGACGCTGTTTCAGGAAATAAAGAGCCGCATCCGCGAGACCGACCTGTCCCTGCCGTCGCCCTGGGGGCCGTGGCTGTATTACCAGCGCACCACGGCTGGCGACGAATACCCGCGGCACTATCGCTGCCCGCGGCCGCTCGATGGTTCGCTCACCGTAGATGAGAACGCCGAACAGCTGCTGCTCGACCCCAACGAGCTGGCCAAAGGCGGCTTCCTCTCCCTGGGCGCGTTCAGCGTCAGCCAGGACCACAGCAAGCTGGCCTACAGCCTCGATCGCGAAGGCGACGAGATCTACCGACTGTTCGTCAAGGATCTCGCCAGCGGCGACGTGACCGCCCTGCCCTTCGACGATTGCGACGGCAGCATGACCTGGGCCAACGACAGCCAGACGCTGTTCTACGGCGAACTGGACGACACCCACCGTCCGCACAAGGTCTACCGCCATCGCCTCGGAGAAACCGGCAGCAACGAGGTTTATCACGACCCGGACGGGCGCTTCTTCGTGCATTGCTACCGCGCCAGCTCCGAGCGCCAGCTGGTCATCCTTTCCCACAGCAAGACCACCAGCGAAGCCTGGGTGCTGTCGGCGGACGAGCCGGAAGGTCAATGGACGTGCCTGGCACCACGCCAGGAAGACCACGAGTACTTTCCCGATCATGGCCTTCACGAAGGTCAGTGGAGCTGGCTGATCCGCAGCAATCAGGCGGGCATCAACTTCGCCCTCTATCTCGCCAGCGAGGCGCAGCCCGAGCGGGAGCATTGGCAGGAACTGGTCCCGCATGACGACGCGGTGATGCTCGAGGATGTCAGCCTGAACGCCGAGGCGATCACCCTGACCCTGCGCGAAAGCGGCCTACCAGTGATCGAGGTGCGGCCGCAGGGCGTGCAGCCCTATCGCCTGCAGCTGCCCGATGCGGCCTACAGCCTGCACGTACAGAATTCGCTGGAGTTCACTAGCACGGTGATCCGCCTGCGCTATGAAGCGCTCAACCGACCGGCACAAGTCCGTCAGCTGACGCTGGTCGACGGCTCGCAGGAAGTGCTGAAAGAAACACCGGTGGAAGGCCCGTTCGATGCGGACGCCTATGAAAGTCGACGCATCTGGGCGACCGCCCAGGACGGCACGCAGATTCCCATCAGCCTGGTCGGCCGGCGTGACAGCTTCGGCAAGCCGGCTCCGCTCTATCTCTATGGCTACGGTGCCTATGGGCACAGCCTCGACCCGTGGTTCTCCCATGCGCGCCTGTCGCTGCTCGACCGCGGTTTCGTCTTCGCCATCGCGCATGTGCGTGGCGGTGGTGATCTCGGCGAAGCCTGGTATCGCGCCGGCAAGCTGGAACACAAGCCGAACACCTTCCGCGACTTCATCGCCTGCGCCGAGCAGCTGCTGGCCGACGGCTACACCACCTCGCCGCGCCTGGCCATCAGCGGCGGCAGCGCCGGCGGCCTGCTGATCGGCGCGGTGCTGAACATGCGCCCGGAGCTGTTCGGCGCAGCCGTCGCCGAGGTGCCCTTCGTCGATGTGCTGAACACCATGCTCAACGCCGACCTGCCGCTGACCGTGACCGAATACGACGAGTGGGGCGACCCGAACCAGCCCGAAGTTCATGAGCGGATCAAGGCCTACGCGCCCTACGAAAATATCCGCGCCCAGGCCTACCCCGCGCTGCTCGCAGTGGCCGGCTACAACGACAGCCGCGTGCAGTACTGGGAAGCCGCCAAGTGGGTCGCCAAGCTACGCGCCACCCGTACCGACGACAATCTGCTGCTGCTCAAGACTGAATTCGGTGCCGGGCACGGCGGCATGAGTGGGCGCTACCAGGCGCTCAAGGACGTGGCGCTGGAGTACGCCTTCGTGCTCAAGGTATTCGGCATGGCCGGTTAGCACGCTCTCGCGCGCAGCCTGTCTGGTGCGCGAGACATTCATCCATGGGGCCGACCGTGAAGCACGGCTGTCCCGCGCCGGTGTTAGCCGCGAAGCTCGTCCATCGCATTTCACGATTCGCGGTCAGGACCGCTCCCACGCATCGGCGCGCCCTGGATCGCTCCCCTGCATCCGTTTGGCTTCCCACAACAGCCACTACACCGCGTTGTCGCCAGATGCCGACCTGCGGCACCGAACAGCCTGCGCTGGCGAGAGTCATTCATTGAGAATGTCCTCGTCGGAGCCACCCAATGAACAACAATTCTTCGAACCACCAGAATCAGAACGTCCACGGTTGGGAGCGCGCCATGTCCCTGGCCGGCGGGCTGTATTTCCTTGCCAAGGGCCTCAGCCGCGGCGGCCTGGGCGGACTGCTGCAGCTGGGTATCGGCGGCCTGGCGCTGTCCCGTGGCGTAACCGGTCACTGCGAAGCCAAGCGCGTGTTCAATGAAATCAACGAACAGGCCGGCATGGCCGAAGGCCGCTCGCACCACATGCCGTTCGAACGCTCGGAAAAAGATAGTCAGCAACTGCAGGCCAATGCCGCGGCAGCCACCAACGGCACCACCGTAACCGGCAATGACAGCCTGAAAAGCCCGCCCGCCGGCGTCTGATCCCCGCGGCCATACAAGCGGGAAACATCGAGCCCGGCGTGTCGTGGCATTGCAGCCGGGCACACGCTCCATGGGTAGAGGCGACCGGCTGCGTGACTACGCTCCGGTCGCCCTCGCCTTCAGCGCTTCTTCACCGCCTCATGAGCCTCGATCAGCTGATCGACCACACCAGGATCGGCCAGGGTCGAGGTATCGCCCAGCGCGTCATAGTCGTCCGTGGCGATCTTGCGCAGCAGCCGGCGCATGATCTTGCCGGAACGCGTCTTCGGCAGCCCAGGGGCCCACTGAATCACATCCGGCACGGCGATCGGCCCGATTTCCTTGCGCACCCATTGCTGCAGCTCCTGACGCAGCGCATCCGTGGGTTGCACGCCACTGACCAAGGTCACATACACGTAGATCGCCTGCCCCTTCAGCGCATGCGGAACGCCCACCGCTGCCGCTTCGGCCACCTTGGCATGGGCGACCATGGCGCTTTCTATCTCCGCAGTGCCCATGCGGTGCCCGGACACGTTGAGCACGTCATCCACCCTTCCGGTGATCCAGTAATAGCCATCCTCGTCGCGGCGCGCGCCATCGCCGGTGAAGTACATGCCGCGGAAGGTCTTGAAGTAGGTGTCGACGAAGCGGTCGTGGTCCTTGTAGATGGTGCGCATCTGCCCCGGCCAGGAGTCGAGGATTACCAGATTGCCCTCGGCAGGGCCTTCGAGCAGGTTGCCGAGGTTGTCCACCAACCCCGGCACCACGCCGAACAACGGGCGCGTGGCGGACCCCGGCTTGAGCGCAGTCGCTCCCGGCAGCGGGCTGATCAGGATGCCGCCAGTCTCGGTCTGCCACCAGGTATCGACGATGGGGCAGCGCGATTGGCCGACCGTTTCGTAATACCAGTGCCATGCCTCGGGATTGATCGGTTCGCCCACCGTGCCGAGCAGACGCAGGCTGGAGCCGTCGGCCCCCCCCACCGCCGCGGCCCCCTCGGCCATCATGGCGCGGATCGCCGTGGGCGCCGTGTAAAGGATGTTCACCTTATGCTTGTCGATAATCCGGGCGATGCGGGTAACGTCTGGATGATTCGGCACGCCTTCGTACATCAGCGTCGTCGCGCCGTTGGCCAGCGGACCATAGATCAGGTAACTGTGCCCGGTGATCCAGCCGATATCGGCCGTGCACCAATAGACCTCCCCGGGGCGGTAGTCGAACACCCGCTCATGGGTCAGTGCGGCATAGAGCAGATAGCCGCCGCAGGTATGCAGAACGCCCTTCGGCTTGCCCGTGGAGCCGGAGGTATAAAGGATGAACAGCGGCTCGTCGGCCCCCATTTCCTTCGGCGCGCAAACCTCACCGGCCACGCGCATCAGGTCGTCGTAGCAGATGTCGCGATGCGCGTGCCAGCGGATGTCCGCACCCGTGCGGCGCACGACGATGATCTTCTTCACACAGCTGGTCTGGGGATTGGTCAGCGCCTCGTCGACATTCTCCTTGAGCGGCACGGGTTTGCCGCCGCGAATGCCTTCGTCGGCGGTGATCACGATCTTCGACTGACCATCGATGATGCGCCCGGCCAGTGCTTCCGGGGAGAAGCCACCGAACACCACCGAATGAATAGCGCCGATGCGTGCGCAGGCCAGCATCGCCACCGCGGCCTCGGGAATCATCGGCATGTAGATGGTCACCACGTCGCCGCGGTGCACATCCTGCCCGCGCAGGGCATTGGCGAACTTGCTGACTTCCTGGTGCAGCTCGCGGTAGGTGATCTCGCGGTGTTCGGAAGGATCATCGCCCTCCCAGATGATTGCCAGCTGATCGCCGCGCTCGGCCAGGTGCCGATCCAGGCAGTTGGCCGAGACGTTGAGCGTGCCATCGGCGAACCATTTGATATCCACATGATGATCGTCGAAGGAGGTGCGCTTGACCTCGGTGAAAGGCCGGATCCAGTCCAGCCGCGCCGCCTGTTCACGCCAGAAGCCCTCGGGATTGATCACCGACTGCTGGTACATGGCCTTGTAGCTGGCTTCGTTGGTCAGTGACTGAGCGGCCACCTCGGGCCGAACCGGATATACGGACGCAGCGCTCATGGCAGTTCCTCGTCTGTCTTGTTGGTATGCAGAACCCTGTCCAGCAGGCGAACCCAATGACCAACCCAGCGCCTGTCAGACGGTGCACTCCAGCCAAGCACGCCACCCTTGGCGTATCGGCTTTGCTCAAGCATAGACCGCGCCTCACCGCATGGCGTGTGCACTGCCGCCATTTGCCAGAGCTTTCGCGTAGCTGAATGCTTCAGTCCCGAGACCAGCGAACGCGTTTTGCGGGCAAAAAAAAAGCGGCCTCAAGGGCCGCTCGGTCAACCATCCGGTTGGAATACACACTTGTCCGATCACGCAGATAGACACCGCCATTCTGTGCAGCCCGCGCCGCGGCCGAAACTGCACATTGGTCTAACAGACCATTGGCGGGCTTGCCTCAGGGCGCAGAGTTGGCTGCGCGCGCGGCCTCGATCAGGTCCTTGCCGATATCGGCTTCGAACTTCTTCCACGCCGGCTGCACCGCGTCGCGCCACTTGTCGCGTTGCTCGTCGGTAAGCACCAGAATCTCGCTCTTGCCTGAGTCGATCACGCCCTGCTTGGCCTTCTCGTTCAGCGCCTCGGCCTGGCGGTTCACCTCCACGGTGACCTCGTCGATGATCGCTTCCAGCTCGCCGCGCACCTCTGCCGGCAGGCCGCTCCAGAACCTGGTGTTGGTGATCAGCAGGTAGTTGCCGATGCCGTGACCGGACTCGGTGATGTACTTCTGCACCTCGTGGTACTTCTGGCTGTAGATGTTCGACCAGGGATTGTCCTGGGCATTGACCACGCCGGTCTGCAGCCCTTGATAGATTTCGGCGAAGGCCATCTTGCGCGGTACTGCCCGCAGGGCGGTGTACTGGGCGGCCTGCAGGTCCGAGGGCTGCACGCGGAATTTCAGTCCGCGGGCGTCGGCCGGCTCGCGCAGCGGCTTGTTGGCAGTGAAGTGGCGCATGCCGTTGAGCCAGTAGGCCAGGCCGGTGATGCCCTTGTCCTCCATGGATTTGAGCATGGCGCGGCCCTTGTCCGACTGCTGGAAGCGCTGCGCCGCGGCCATGTCGTCGAACAGGAACATCAGGTCGAACAGCTGCAGCTGCTTGGTGTACTGCTCGAGCTTCGACGGTGCCGGCGCCAGCAGCTGCACCTCGTTCATCAGCAGTGCCTCCATCTCCTTGCCGTCGCCGTACAGCGAGGAGTTGGCGAACACCTGCACCTCCACCTGGCCGGGCAGGCGCTCTTCCACGAGCTTCTTGAACATCAGCGCGCCCTGGCCCTTCGGCGTGCTGTCGGCGGTGATATGGGAGAACTTGATCAGGATCGGATCGGCCTGGGCGCCGAGGACGCTAAACAGCGCCGAAGCGGCGAGCAGACGGGTGATGCCACGGGTGAGTCGTGCCATGGAGAGCTCCGTTTTGTAGTTGTGTGAGCCATGCAGCTGGTCCGACTCTACCCCGCTGCCCCCTCGGGCTGAATTGCTAATTGGCCAAGCGCGACTTCGCGTTTGGCGAAGGCCGTGACGCGATCGCGCCGCCGAACGGCTACGTTCAGGCCTGGCCTTCGCGAAGCGTGAGGTGCTCGAGCATCTGCCTCGCAGTCACCGACAGGCTTTCCAGATTGCGCACTCCGAGTTTCAGCTCGCGTCGCGCCCAAACATCGGTCAGCGGCACCATGGCCACGTCCAGCGCCGGCAGGTAGTTGCGCACCACCTGCTCGGGCAGCACGCCGATGCCCATGCCGGTGTGGATCATCCGGCAAATCGCCTCGAAGCTGCGTACCTGGATGCGCAGACGCAGCGGCGTGCCCATCTGCTGTGCCGACTGCTGCAGCAGGGCATGCAGCGAGGCGTCCTGCTGCAGGCCAATGAAATCGAAGCCTGCCGCCTCGCGCAGTGCAATGCATTCGCGGCCGGCCAGCGGATGCCAGCGCGGCGTGACCAGCACCAGCCGATCCTCGCGGTAGGGAAACACCTGCAGGTCCTCGGCCGGCATGTGCCCAGCGAAGATGCCGATATCGGTCAGCCCCTCGCGCAGGGCGCGCAGGGTGTCGCTGCTGACGCGCTCTTCCAGGTCGATTTTCACTTCCGGATGCTGGCGGGTGAAGGTACTCAGATCCTCGGGGAGAAACTCGATGACCGCCGAGGTATTGGCGTGGATGCGCACATGGCCCTTCACGCCCTGGCTGAACTCGCTCAAGTCAGCGTCCAGCTGCTGCAGATTGTCCAGCAGGTTACACGCGTGGTGCAGCAGCGCGTGGCCGGCCGGCGTCAGCTCGACGCCCTTGGGCTGGCGATAGAGCAGGCTGACGCCGAGCTGCCCTTCCAGATCGCTGACGCGCTTGCTCACCGCCGCCAGCGCCAGATGCTCGCGCTCGGCGGCACGGGTCAGACTGCGGGTCTCGGCGATGGCGACGAACAGCCGAAGGGTGACGAAATCAATGCGGCGCATAGTGGATTCCCGTATTCGCGGTAGACGAAGCATGCGCTGCTCAATCCGTGCTTTTCAAAGCGCCTTTCGTCTTAGCCTTCGTGAGGCGCGAAACCTCACTTGGCCAACGGCCAATTGTCCGCTGCCGATGCGTCGGTCATGCTCGGCACCATGAATCAACCGGCACAGGTGTCGTGATGAGCGAACAGACAGACAAGAACCTGCCGCTGCAGGGCCTCAAGGTGATCGAGATGGGCCAACTGATCGCCGGCCCTTTCGCCAGCAAGCTGCTCGGCGAATTCGGCGCCGATGTGATCAAGATCGAGCCGCCCAGGGTCGGCGACCCGTTGCGCAAGTGGCGCAAGCTCAAGGACGGCACCTCGCTCTGGTGGCATGTGCAGTCGCGCAACAAGCGCTCGGTGACGCTCGATCTCAAGGCCGCGGAAGGCCAGGAAATCGTCCGCCAGCTGGTGGCCGAAGCCGACATCCTGGTGGAGAACTTTCGCCCTGGCACGCTGGAAGAATGGGGCCTGGGCTGGGATGAGCTGTCGAAGCTGAACCCGCGGCTGATCATGCTGCGCATTTCCGGCTACGGCCAGACCGGCCCCTATCGTGACCTGCCGGGCTTCGGCGTGATCGGCGAAGCCATGGGCGGCCTGCGTCACCTCTCCGGCTATCCCGGCCAGCCGCCGGTGCGGGTTGGCGTCAGCATTGGCGATTCGCTGTCCTCGCTGTATGGGGTGATCGGTGTATTGCTCGCCCTGCAGGAGCGCAACCGCAGCGGCCAGGGCCAGGAGATCGACGTGGCGCTGTACGAGTCGGTGTTCGCCATGATGGAAAGCCTTGTGCCCGAATACGACGCCTTCGGCTATGTACGCGAGCCGGCTGGCAGTGCCCTGCCCGGCATCACGCCGTCCAATTCCTATTTGTGCAACGACGGCGCTTACGTGCTGATCGCCGGCAATGGCGACAGCATCTACAAGCGCCTGATGACCCTGATGGGCCGCCAGGACCTTGCCGATGATCCGCGCTTCGCCCACAACGACGGCCGCGCTCAGCACGCCGAGCTGATCGATGCCGCCATTGGCGAATGGACCATCCAGCACAGCCGCGACGAGGTGATCGAAGCACTCAAGGGCGCCCGCGTGCCGGCCGGCTATCCCTACACCGCCGCCGATATCGTCAAGGACCCACACTACCTGGCGCGGCAGATGATCGAGCAGGTGCAGACCTTTGCCGGCCCGCTCAAGGTACCGGGCGTGCTTCCCAAGCTGTCGCGCACGCCAGGGCGCATCGGCGAAGGCGGCCCGCAACTGGGCGAGCACACCGACGACGTGCTGGCCGGCTTCGGTCTCACCGATGAACAACGCCAGGGCCTGCGCGAGCGCGGGATCATCTGAACAGTGCGTCATCCACCCTGCGCCCATACGTAGGGTGGACAACGCGAAGCTTGTCCACCAGCCAGCAAGCCACAACGGTGGATGGGTAAAGCGTCATCCACCCTACGCCCAGAGCCAACCGACAGGATTCCCATGAACAAACGCCTGTATATCCAGGAAGTCGCCACCCGCGACGGCTTCCAGATCGAAGCGAACTTCGTGCCGACCGAGACCAAGATCGCCCTGATCGACCGCCTCTCGCAGACCGGGCTGTCGAAGATCGAGGTCACCTCCTTCACCTCGCCCAAGGCCATCCCCAACCTGCGCGACGCCGAGGACGTGATGCGCGGCATCCGTCGCGTGGAGGGCGTCGAGTACACCGTGCTGGTGCCCAACGTGAAGGGCTGCGAGCGCGCCCTGGCCTGCGAGGTGGACGAGATCAACCTGGTGATGTCGGCCAGCGACACCCACGGCCTGGCCAACCTGCGCATGACGCCCGAACAGTCGCTGGCGCAGTTCCGCGAAATCATCGAAGTCACTCGCGGCAGTGGCGTATTCATCAACGCCTCGCTATCGACCACCTTCGGCTGCCCCTTCGAGGGCGACGTGCCGGAGCGGCGCATCTATGAGCTGGTGCAACGCCTGCTGGAGATCGGCGTACAGGGCATCACCCTCTGCGACACCACCGGCATGGCCGACCCGGCGCAGGTCGAGCGTATCTGCCGCGAAGTGCTCAACAGCTGGCCGCAGGCAATATTCACCGCACACTTCCACAACACCCGCGGCATGGGCCTGGCCAACGCGCTGGCAGCGCTGAACGCCGGTATCGACCGCTTCGATGCCTCTCTCGGCGGACTCGGCGGCTGCCCTTACGCGCCCGGCGCCAGCGGCAATATCTGCACCGAGGACTTGGTGCATATGTTCCAGCGCATGGGCCTAGACACCGGCGTCGATCTCGACTGTCTGCTGCAATGCGCCGCCGACCTGCCGCAACTGGTCAGCCACGACGTGCCGGGCGCGGTACTCAAGGCCGGCAAGGCCGATCGCCGTTATCCGAAGCCAAAGTGGATGCAGGAAGCCGGCGTTTGAGGCTAGCGGACCGTCTCGAAAAAGCTATTCTTCAATGATTGTGGGGAGAGTCCATACAAATCGTTAAGGCTAATACGGTGCATAGCTGTTCAGCTCATTTATTCTTTGCTCTGCGCGCTGTTTCTTACAGCTTAAATATATAGAGTTACGGATACTTCCCGATCTATGCATTTCGTACTGGGTGTCACAGTCTGCTTCTCTGAATTTTATCCAGGCCCGCTGAGCGATAAGAAGCTTTTTCCTGTACTCGGTGTAATTATCCTGCGGCGTGTCGACTTGAGTAAGCTGCTTTACGAGGCGCTGATACGCTTCGTTCAGGCTAGCCTCGACTTTATCTAATTCGACAGCAATACATTGCTCTACATCAGGAGTGGAAATTACCTTTGCGCAATCAATTTCCGCTGCCTCTACAGCATTAGCACTAATAGAACAGAAAACGGTTAAAAGCAGAGTACGTAAAACCATGCCCTTCCCTAACTATTGGTTATAGGCGCGGACTTTAGTCCGCCCCAGTGAGCGAAGCGAACATTTGAGCCGGTTGTCATACATGACTAAGGGCGGTCATTTCTTTCGTTTTCATCCTGGCTCCCCCAAGCAGATCCCATAAAAAAAACAATTACAGCGAAAATTATAATCGCTCCTATTAAAAAAACAACTTCCTCCTGGTTAAATGTTTCTCTACCGAAGCCAATTTTCGCCCCTGGCGGGGGAGCTCCGGCGAAAGCAGAACAGCTGACGGCGAGCAGTATTATTAATATTTTAGACATAGCTTCCTTACTAAATTAAAAATTTAAACGACTGCCTTACCTAACATTTGGTTAGGGGCAGGCTTTAGCCCGTTCCAGCGAGCAAAGCGAACGATTTGAAATTTGTTATGTTTCACTGCCTCTGTGCCGAAGCTGGCCTTCGCCTACGACCTAACAGTGGCAGCACCCACTATCTTTGCCATTGATGTTGTAACACTCATGACTACATCCCCTCGTTCGCAATCGGGGCCTTTAACAGCAATGCCCCGATCAATTAGAAGCCAAGGCAGGTGGCCTCTGAGCCAAGTTCTAAAGCAACATGGCCCGCCGGCATATTGAGTCATTGGCACACTTCCTTGTAAGACGTAACGTTTGGTTAAGGCTTGAGCCGGCTCCGAGTGAGCGAAGCGAGCCAATTGAACCATTTGTTAGGGGTGCTCGACGTACCATTGCAGATACTTGACCCGCTCTAGTGTCTTTCCTAGAAGGCAAGCAGTGTAGATTGTCCCGAAATCGCTTCCTGTGATTGCTTCATAGGTCTCAAAATCGCAGCTTTCATCGCGAAACTTAATCCATGCGATCTGGGCTTCTTTAAGATAACTATCTTGAGGTTTTGCTCCTTGAGCCTGCTGGATACCGTTATTTTTGTATCTTGCAACAAGTGTCTTGTATGACTGATTTAAGGTGGCATCAGCCTTGTTGAATTGATGCTTGAGGCATTGATACATCTCTCCTTCATTGCTTGCGGAATTACATATGCTCTCCTTCATAGAGGCTGCATGAGCGACACCTGCGAAAGCTCCAGCAAGGATAAATATAGCTGCAGATTTGCGGTTCATGATTGCCCTAACGTTTGGTTAAGGGGCGGGCTTTAGCCCGTCCTAGTGAGAGGAGTGAACGAATTCAACCAGTTGTTAGGTGGGTGTTTATACACCAGCTCCGAGAAGCATCAAATTGGTGTCACCAAACATTGCCTCGCCTGCGACCTACCGCACACGCTCCACCATTGCCGTGTCGATAAGGCGTCTAGATTCCATGCCGTGTAGAGCCGCAAAAAACTGGCAAGCACAAGCGGCAGGCCTAGCAGAGCCCTAGAAAAACCAACCACTGCAGGCCAGAGAAACAGTTAGGTCTCTCCGTCCGCAGCATCTAGCAACAGGCTCAATCCCTGACAGAACTGCAGAATCGCCTCGACCACCGCCTGTGGCGCTTCGCGCTGGGGGAAATGGCCGACGCCCGGCAATAGCTGTCGGTGGTATGGGCCGCTGAACAAGGCCTCACGCCCGGCCGAGGTTTCCGGTGCGTTGCAGGTATCGGCCTCGCCGTGCAGCACCAGCGTCGGCACGGCGAGCACCGGGGCCGGTTGCAGCAGCGCCTCGTCCGATGCATATGCAGGATCGCCGTCGACGAAGCCCCAGCGGTGGCGATAGGAATGCAGTACCACGGCAGCCCAGTCCGGGTTGTCGAAAGCCTCCAGCGCCTGGATGAAATCCGCCTCGGCGTACCAGCCGGCCGGTGACCAGGTATCCCACAGCAGCCGCGTGAAGGCCGCGCGATCCTCGATTACCGTCTGCTCGCCGCGCGGGGTGGCCATGTACCAGTGGTACCAGTAGTTGCGCGCCTGGCTCAGCGAGATGTGCTGGTTCGGGTCATTGGTGCCGTAGCCCACCGCGAGCATTACCAGCCGTGCGGCGGCGTGATGGCGCAGCCCGCAGGCATTCGCCACAGCCCGCGCGCCCCAGTCGTGGCCGACCAGCACCGGCTGGTCGAGGCGCAGCGCATCGATGAAGTCCAAGAGATCGCGGCCCAGTGCGGCCAGCTGGCCGCTACGTGGGGTCAGTGGGTCGATAAAGCGCGTCTGGCCGAAACCACGCAGCGTCGGGCAGAGCACGCGGTAGCCTGCTGCGGCCAGGCGCTCGGCGACCTCGGTCCAGCTCTCCGCGCAGTCCGGCCATCCATGCACCAGCACGGCGACCTGTTGGCCACGGGGATTCCATTCGAGATAAGCAATATCCAGCACCGGCGTGCTGACAAAGGCATAGCGACTCATGCCGGCGTCTCCTTACGTTGGTCGAGCGGTCAGCATAAGCCTTCGTCTGGGTAAAAAAAGCAGGCCCGTCTCATCTGGGCGGGCGCCGCATGGTTGACCGATAAGCACCTGGGCGGGAGCACACTGCGCCCCGCTCAGGCGGATGGTTTGGTGTCAGGAGCGGTTGGCTGCCTGCGCCGCCTCGATCAGCTCGACGCCGATCTCGCTCTCGAACTTCTTCCACACCGGTTTCATCGCCTCGCGCCACATCGCGCGTTGCTCGGGGGTCAGCTCGATGATTTCGGTCTTGCCGGAGGCGGCGATGGTCTGGCGCGCCTTCTGATTGAGTTCGTCCGCCTGGCGGTTAACCTCGACGGTGACCTCAGCCATGATCGCTTCCAGCTCGCTGCGCACATCATCCGGCAAGCCTTTCCAGAACTTGGTGTTGGTGATCACCATGTAGTCGATCAGGCCATGATCGGACGCGGTCATGTACGGCTGTACCTCATGGACCTTCTGGCTTTCGTAGTTCGACCAGGTGTTCTCGGTGCCATTGACCACACCGGTCTGCAGGCCCTGGTAGACCTCGGCGAAGCTCATCTTGCGCGGGTTGGCGCGTACCACCTTGAACTGCTCGTCGAGCACCGCGGAGGCCTGCACGCGGAACTTCAGGCCGCGCGCGTCCTTGGGTTCGCGCAGCGGCTTGTTGGCCGAGAGCTGCTTCATGCCGTTGTGCCAATAGGCCAGACCGGTGATGTTCTTGTCCTCCATCGCGGTCAGCAGCGCCCGGCCCTGCGGGCTGCTCTGGAAGCGGTCGGCAGCGGCCAGGTCGTCGAACAGGAACGGCAGATCGAATATCTGGATGGCCTTGGCGTAATGCTCGAACTTGGCCAGCGAAGGCGCCAGCATGTGCACATCACCCAGCAGCAGGGCCTCCATTTCCTTGCCGTCGCCGAACAGCGAGGAGTTCGGGTAGACCTCGACCTTCACCTTGCCGGGCAGGCGTTCCTCGGCGAGTTTCTTGAACAGCAGGGCGCCCTGCCCCTTCGGCGTGTTGTCCGCCACTACATGGGCGAACTTGATGGTCACGGGATCGGCATGCACCAGCCCGGCGACGGTGAAAGAAAGCGCGCAGGCGAGTGCCTTGAGCTTGTTACTCAGCATGGAAGTACCCTCTTGTTTTTGTCGGTTGGTACGTTTCGCAGGCAAGCGTTGCGGTCAGGGCACCGCTTGTCCGGCACGTTGCAGCAGGCGACGGGCACGGCCGATGACGGGGGCGTCGACCATCTGTCCATCCACCACGAAAACCCCATCGCCGGAAGCTCCGGCGGCGAGGATGCGTTGCGCCCAGTCCAGTTCCGCGGCACTGGGCATCAGGGTTTCGTGCACCACGGCCACCTGGCTCGGATGGATGCACAGCAGGCCGCCAAAGCCCATGTCACGAGCATCGGCAGCGGCACGGGCGAGGCCCTCGAGGTTCTTGATGTCGGGAAAGACGCTGTCCAGCGGCTCTGCCAGTCCGGCCAATCGCGACTGCAGCAGCAGCGCATAGCGTGCCTGGTCAAGCATGCGCTCGGCGCCGGCGCTGCCATTGGCCAGGCCGAGATCGAGGCCCAGGTCCAGCGCGCCGAAGGACAGCCGCTCGACACCCTGGGCGTCGGCAATTTCCGCCAGATTGGCCAGCCCGCGGGCACTTTCGACGATTGGCCAGACCGGCTTGCCGCAGCTGGCCGCCAGCGCAACCTGCACCGCGCTTTCGACCTTCGGCAGCAGCACGCTGGCGACGCCAGCATGACGGGCACAAAGCGCCAGGTCCGCGGCCTGCTCGGCATGGGTTGGCGCGTTGATGCGCACCAGCACGCGCACCACCGGGTTGGCCGCGAGGAAGGCATCGAGGTTGCCCCTCGCCTCTGCCTTAAGGTTCTCCGCGACCGCATCCTCGAGGTCGACGATGACCGCGTCGGCGCCGCTCGCCAGTGCTTTGGGAATGCGCTCCGGGCGGGTCGCCGGGACGAACAGCGCGCTACGGATGATCGATGAGTTCATGGGCTGGTTCCTGGGCACGCTCATACCGCGCCCTGCTCGTGCAAGCGCTGAATGTCGCCGGGGGCGTAACCCAGCTCGGCCAGCAGACTGTCGGTGTGCTGGCCCAGCGCGGGGATCGGATCCATGCGCGGGGCGAAGGCGCTGTTGCGTCCCGGCGGCAGCAGCGCAGGCAAGCGACCGGCCGGGCTGTCCACCTCGCTCCAGCGCTGGCGGGCCTTGAGCTGCGGATGCGCCCAGACACCGGCCATGTCGTTGACATGCGCATTGGCGATCGGCGCGGCATCCAGCCGGGCAATCACCTCCTCGGCGCTCAGGTGGCTGAACGCCTCGACGATAAGTGCACGCAATTCGGTGCGATGCTCCGAACGCCGGGCGTTGCTCGAGAAGCGCTCGTCCTGCGCCAGCTCCGGCTGCAGCAGCACCTTGTCGCAGAACGCCAGCCACTCACGCTCGTTCTGCAGGCCGAGCATCACCGTGCCGCCGTCACCGGTGGGGAACGGGCCGTAGGGGTAGATGGTGGCGTGGGCGGCGCCGGCACGCGGCGGCGGCGTCGCGCCCTTGTAGGCGTAGTACAACGGGTAGCCCATCCACTCCACCAGGCTTTCGAGCATTGAAACGTCGACGCGGGTGCCCTCGCCCGTCTTGTCGCGCAGCATCAGCGCTGAAAGCACGCCGGTGTAGGCGTACATGCCCGCGGCGATATCGGCAATGGAGCAGCCGGCCTTGGCCATCTCGGTCTCACCCGGTCCACCGGTGACGGAGAGAAAGCCGCCCTCGCTCTGGATCAGCAGGTCATAGGCCTTCTTCTGCTCGTAGGGGCCGCCCTCGCCGTAGCCGGAGATGTCGCAGACGATCAGCCGCGGGAAACGCTCGTGCAGCGCGTCGAAGGACAGCCCCATACGCGCCGCGGCACCGGGCGCCAGGTTCTGCACCAGCACATCGGCACCCGCCAGCAGCTGGTCGAGCACCTGCGCGGCGGCATCCTGCTTCACGTCCAGGCTCAGGCTCTCCTTGGAGCGGTTGGTCCAGACGAAATGCGAGGCCAGGCCATCGACCCGCTCGTCATAACCGCGGGCGAAATCGCCGGCACCGGGCCGCTCGATCTTGATCACCCGCGCGCCGAGATCGGCCAGCTGGCGCGTGCAGAACGGCGCGGCGATGGCGTGCTCGAGGCTGACCACGGTGATGCCATCGAGTGGGCGGGGTTTGGCTTGGATATCGGTCATATTCGGTTCCTGCAAATCTGGCGCTGGGTGAAAACGGCAACGCCTTACCAACGCGTGTGTTCAAGCCCTTGGGACTCTGGAGCTGGTCAGGTGGATGAGGCTTCGCCGTCATCCACCCTACGATTCAGCTTCTTGTAGGGTGGGCTTCAGCCCCCGGAGCGTGTCGCTGTGGTACTGCAAATTCGGCGTAGGGTGGAAAACGGCAACGCCTTTTCCACGCGTGTGTTCAGGCTCTGCGACTCCGGCGCCGTGTTGGTGGATGAGGCTTCGCCGTCATCCACCCTACGTTCAGGCCAGCTCGTCCAGGCGCTCCAGGTCGAGCAAACGCCAGACCCTGTCGATCAATTCGCCCGCCTCGTCATCACTACGCGCCGCGGAGAACTGCACCAGGCGGCGGAATTTGTCTTCCAGCTCGGCGCGGCTCAGCGTGTTGCCCGGATCGCCCTTGGGCTCGTCTATGGCGCCGTGCAGCGTGCGGCCATCGGCGGTGGTCACTTCGACACGACCGAGCCAGCGCGCCGGGTAGGCGCCGTCGACCTCAGGATCGAGGGTCATCGAGACCCTCTCGCGAAACTCGCCGACGCGCGGGTCGCTGAGCGCATGGCTGTGGAATTCGGTCAGGCCGGCCTTGCCGTACAGGGCGATCAGCCCGAGCACGGTGCCCATGGAAAACTTGGCCTGATGCACCGTTTGCGGCACCGTCACGCGGCCGAGCACGTCGATCGCGCCCTGGTGCACGCGGGTGGTGACCGAGGCGATGTCATCGGACCCGAGCCCTTCGCGCTGCATCAACGCCAGCAACGCATCGGCGGCCGGGTGGGTATGCCGGCAGGAGGCGTGGAACTTGAAGGAGGTTTCCGCCAGCGCCCAGCGGGTGCCGAGGCGGTCGGACAGCTTGCTCGGCTCGGCATCGCGGGACATACCGGCAGCCATGCCCTGCTCGCCTTCGAGGATGTTCTGCGCGCCAGTCAGGCCATCGGCGGTCAGGTAGGCGGCGAGCAGACCATCGGCAGCGGCCTTGGCCGTGTGCAGCTGCTTGGAGTCGGCCGCGTCACGAAGAAACTCCCACAGCCCCGCGGCCTGGGTGCCGGCGCTGCCGAGCAGGTGGGTGAACTGCTGCTGGTCGAAGTTCATCAGCTTGCCTACGGCCATCGCGGCAGCCAGGGTGCCGACGGTCGCCGTGGTATGGAAGATGCGGTAATGCGAGCGGCCGAGGAATTCGCCGATGCGGATACCCGCCTCGTAACCGGCAACCGAGGCCATCAGAAGCTCGCGGCCGGACTTGCCCAGATCCTGCGCCGCCGCCAGCGCGGCCGGGAAGACCACCGTGGCCGGGTGCAGCACGGAGCTGTTATGCAGATCATCCTGCTCCACCAGGTGCGAGCTGGCGGCGTTCACCAGCGCGGCGAAATAGGCGGAGCTGCTCTGGCCGTTGACCAGAATGCGCGCCGGTCCGTCGGCCGGGCCCATCCTCTGCGCGTAACGCTCGAACAGCGGAATCGGATGCGAGCCTGCGCTGGCCAGGGCCGAGCCGAGCCAGTCGAGAAAGAGGTCTTCGGTGCGGGCCAGCACCGGCTCGGGGATCTGCTCATAGGTGAGCCCGGCAAGGAATTCGGTCAGCGCCTGGGTGTGTTGGCTCATGCGCGAGACTCCATTGAGTTGGACAGTTCGATGAGGTTCAGATCGGGGTCGCGCACATACACCGAGCGGATCGGGCCGGTGGCGCCGGTGCGTTGCACTGGGCCTTCGATGATCGAGACGCCCTGCGTTTCCAGATGCGCAATGACTCGATCCAATGGCGTGGCGACGATAAAGCACAGGTCCGCCGAACCCGGCGTCGGCCGCTCGGCCTTGGGCTCGAACTCGCGCCCGGCCTGATGCAGATTGATCTTCTGATTGCCGAAGGTCAGCGCCTTGCGCCCTTCGCCGAAGGTCACCAGCTGCATGCCGAGCACGCGGGTGTAGAAGTCCACCGTCTTTTCGATATCGGCGACGGTGAGGACCAGATGGTCGAGGTGGCTGATATTCATGACGCACTTCCCTTTTTCGTAGGGTGGAAATCGCGGAGCATTTCCACCACCTGTGTCGCCTGTTCGATACGCGTGGAAAAGGCTTCGCCGTTTTCCACCCTACGTTTGGCTCCGTTAGAACGAGCGCGGCAACTCGAGCAAGTGCTCGGCCACGTACGACAGGATCAGGTTGGTGGAGATCGGCGCCACCTGGTACAGCCGCGTCTCGCGGAACTTGCGCTCGACGTCGTATTCGTTGGCGAAGCCGAAGCCGCCGTGGGTCTGCAGGCAGGCGTTGGCTGCCTCCCAGCTGGCCTTGGCTGCCAGGTACTTGGCCATGTTGGCCGCGGCTCCGGCGTTGCGGCCGCTGTCGTATTCCTCGCAGGCGCGCCAGCGCATCAGGTCGGCGGCCTCGATCTCGATATGCGCTTCGGCGATGGGGAACTGCACGCCCTGGTTCTGCCCGATGGGCCGGCCGAACACCACACGGTCGCGGGCGTACTGCGCGGACTTCTCGACGAACCAGCGGCCGTCCCCGATGCACTCGGCGGCGATCAGCGTGCGTTCGGCATTCAGGCCGTCGAGTATGTAGCGAAAGCCCTTGCCCTCCTCGCCAATCAGGCTACTGGCGGGAATCTCCAGGTTGTCGAAGAACAGCTCGTTGGTCTCGTGGTTGACCATGTTGGCGATCGGCTGCACGGTCAGGCCGTTGCCGATGGCCTCGCGCAGGTCGACGAGAAAGATCGACATGCCCTCGGACTTGCGCTGCACCTCGGCCAGCGGCGTGGTGCGTGCCAGCAGGATCATCAGGTCGGAATGCTGGATGCGCGAGATCCACACCTTCTGCCCGTTGATCACGTACTTGTCGCCCCGGCGCACAGCAGTGGTCTTGATCTTGGTGGTGTCGGTGCCGGTGGTGGGTTCGGTCACGCCCATGGACTGCAAGCGCAGCTCGCCGCTGGCCAGCTTCGGCAGGTAGTAGCGCTTCTGCTCCTCGCTGCCGTTTCTGAGCAGGGTGAACATGTTGTACATCTGCCCGTGGATGGTCCCGGAGTTGCCTCCGCAGTGGTTCACTTCCTCGAGAATCACGGAGGCTTCGGCCAGGCCCAGGCCCGAGCCGCCGTACTCTTCCGGGATCATCGCCGATAGCCATCCGGCTTCGGTCATGGCCGTGACGAAGGCTTCCGGAAAGCCCTTCTCCTCGTCGATCCTGCGCCAGTACTCGGCGGGAAATTCGGCACAGAGGGCACGCACGCCTTCGCGGATGAAATTGAGTTCTTCGTGCCTGGCGTCCTGGTAGTTGTGATTCGTCGTCATCTCGATACGTTCTCGTTGTTAGAGAGGTCGCCCCTCACCCCAGCCCTCTCCCCAGAGGGGCGAGGGAGCTATCCGGTGTACGGTCGGAGGTTATGCCTTGGCAGATGGCATCGCGTGTACACCAATCTAAAGCCGGACACCGACCAGTCCCCTCGCCCCCTAGGGGAGAGGGTTAGGGTGAGGGGGCAGAGTCCCGCCATACACCTCAGTCGAATTCCACTTCGGCCTTCTGTGCCAAGCCGTTGTGATCGCCGGCCCAGAGTTCGGCCTTGCCCGGCGCGACGATGCGTCCGCCGACCTCGAACGGCTGCGGTGTGATCAGCGGGCGCAGGCCACGGTAGGCAAAGCGCCGCAGGCGGGCGTCGGGATTGGCGCGGCAAAAGGCGCGCAGGTTCAGCGTGGCGATCAGCGGGCCGTGAACGACCAGACCGGCATAGCCCTCGGCCTCAGTGACGTAGGGCCAGTCGTAATGGATGCGATGGCCGTTAAAGGTGACCGCCGAATAGCGGAACAGCAGCGTCGGCGTCGGCGTTACCGCCTCGCGCCAGCCACCGGCAACCATGGGTTCGCCGCTGCTGGTCTTCGGTGGGCTGGGCTCACGGTAGACGATGTCCTGCTCTTCGCGGATGGCCAGACGACCGTCCTGCAGGTAGTCGTGCTGCAGGGTGACGAACAGCAGCGCACCGGTGCGCCCGTGTTTTTCCTCGGCTTGCTTGATGGTAGATACCCGCCGCGCCTCGCCACCGGCCTCCAGCGGACGAAGAAACTCGACCCGGCCGCCGGCCCACATGCGGTTGCGGTTATCGGCCGGGGGCAGGAAGCCGCCGCGCGCCGGGTGACCGTCCTCGCCCAGGCCGCTCTCGGCGATGGGCTCCTGAAAGAAGCACCATTGCCACAACGGCGGCAACGCCTCGCCATAAGCGGGCGTTGTTTCGCCGAATGTGGCGGCGATGCGCATCAGCAGGTTGCGGCTGAGCTGGTCGTGCACTTCTTCGCTGCGGCCAATCCAGGCAGAGATATCGGTCATTGCGGCTTCCGGTCGTTGTCTTTGTTTCGCTGGAGAATGCTACGACGGCGGCGTTCCGTGAATTTATATTTACCGACACCAGCGTTCGGCTAAGCTGAACGCCGTTCCAAGTACCGGTATCAAGCATGCATTTCGATCTGGCGGACCTGCGTCTGTTCATCCATATCGCCGAATCCCCGAGCCTGACCCAGGGCGCGCGCCGTGCCCATCTGTCACCGGCAGCGGCCAGCGCTCGCATCAAGGCGCTGGAAAGCCAGCTCGACAGTCGCTTGCTCTATCGCGACAGCCGCGGTGTCGAGCTGACGCCGGCCGGACACAAGCTGCTGCAGCACGCACGGCTAATCATGCGTCAGGTCGATTACCTGAAGAGCGAGTTCACCGAATACGGCACCGATTCGGCCGGACATATCCGTATCTTCGCCAACACCACCGCGGTGACCGAATTTCTGCCGGAAGTGCTGGCGGGCTTTCTCGCCGAGCGCCCCGGCGTAAGCGTTGACCTGCAGGAAAGGCTGAGCCGCGACATCGTCCGTGGCGTGCTCGACGGCAGCACCGACATGGGCATCATCGCCGGGCCGGTGCGCGCCGAGGGACTGCAGGTGCTGCACTTCAGCACCGACCGCCTGCTGCTCGCCGTGCCGATCGGCCATCCGCTGGCAGGCGAGCAACAGCTCACGCTGCGCCAGACGCTGGCCTACCAGCACATCGGCCTGCATGAGGGCAGCACGCTGCTGACCTTCCTGCGCGATCAAGTGGAAAGGCTCGGTGGTCAGCTATCGCTGCGCATCCAGGTCTCCAGCTTCGAAGCGGTGTGCCGGATGATCGAGGCCGGTGTGGGCATCGGTATCATTCCCGAATCCGCGGCAAGGCGGCACAGCCGCACCATGCAGCTTGCGCTGGTGGCACTGGACGAACCCTGGGCGGTGCGCGAGCGCAGCATTCTGGTTCGCGAACTGGACGCGCTGCCCGGTAGCGTTCGTGCACTGATCGCGACTCTCGTTCCCGACGACAAGGCGTGAGCGAACGTTACGCGCCGGATGCTGCCGAAAGGCGGGTAGCCCCGCTTCGGCGGACCATCGCAGGGAGCCACCATGTCCGCACTGACCAATCGACTGTTCCGGCTGTATCACCGAGTCACCGGCAGCATCGCCTTCTACCCGACCCTGATCGCCCTCGGCTTGGCCGTCCTTTGCGTCGTTACGATCCTGCTGGAGATGACCTGGCTGCAGCCGTACAAGGAAGACCTGGATCTGGGGCTGGTGAAGAACGCCGAGAACGCCCGGTTGATCCTCGGCACGCTGGTCGGCGGGATCATTTCGCTGATGGTGTTCAGCTTCTCGATGGTGATGGTGGTGCTCAACTCGGCCGCCTCGTCGCTGTCACCGCGAGTCATTCCCGGGCTGATCAGCAGCCGCAGCCATCAAGTGGTGCTCGGCGTCTATCTCGGCACGATCATCGATTCGCTGATGCTGATCTCGACCATTCAGGAAGGCGACGACATCAACGTACCGAGCCTGGGCATCTTCCTGGCGCTGGGGCTCGCGGTGATCTGCCTGTGTTTGTTCGTGTACTTCATTCGCTCCATATCGCTGTCGATCCAGGTGGATTACATCCTCAATCGCGTTTACAAGCAGACCTACGCCCAGCTGCAACAACGACGGGAGCGACTGGAGCGTTGCGAAGTCGCCGACTGGCCGGACGACAGCGGCTGGCAGACCGTCCGGGCGCGGCGCTCCGGCTATTTCAAGGCGCTGAACATCTCTGCGGTGCAGGATCTGCTCAACGAACAGGACGCCTGTATGACCGTGCAGGTGCACTACGGCTTTTTCGTCATGCCCGGCCATCCGTTGATCCGGCTGAGCAAAGAGCTGGACGAACAATGCGTCACGCAGTTGCTCGACTGTTTCGATTTCTACGTCGAGGAATACGCCCACCGGCATTTTTTCTTCGGCTTCAAGCAGATCATCGAGATTGCCGTACGCGCGCTAAGCCCAGGCATCAATGATCCGGGAACGGCGATCAAGGCGATCGACATGATAGGCGTGCTGCTCAGCGAACGAATGAAGTTGCCCGACTACGATGTCGCCCCCGAACAGGGTGCGCCACGGGTCTTCCTCAGCGAGCTCGATCTGCATCAGATGCTCCTGCTGGCCTTCGGCTCGCTGCGTGCATACGGCAAAGAGGACCTGCAGGTGCTGCTGACCCTGCTTCAGGCGTGCAAGAACCTCCTCTTCAGCGCGACGGACGCCGAGGACGAACGGGTGATCCTGCACCACGCCCAGGCGATCCTCGAACAGGCATCCACCTCGCTGAACGGCGCGCTGGATCGCTGCGCCGTAGCCGAGGCTGTGCAGTTACTGAACCAGGCTGTGCGTCACGCCGAGCCGCTGGAGAACACGCTGACGCGGGAGTCCTGAACATGCGCTCTGCCCTGGGCGGAGGCACGACAGCCCGGCCCGCCTCAATCATTTACAAATCAAACAGTTGCATTTCGTTGTGCTCGACGCAGGACGCGCCGCGACTTGTTTTCAGCCATCTCGTTATTTAGGGTGTCCCGATGAAAACCTTGATCGCACCTATCAGCTCCCTGCTCGCTGGCGTGGCTCTGCTCCTGCTCGGGCACGGGCTGCTCAATACTTTGCTTACGCTGCGCGGCGTTGCCGAAGGCTACTCCACCGGCATGATCGGCCTGCTGATGTCCGGCTATTTCGCCGGCTTCCTGATCGGCACCTGGCTGGCGCCCTCGCTGATCCGCCGCATCGGCCACATCCGCACCTTCGCCTTTTATGCCGCGCTGGCGGCGGTCGCCGTACTGGTGCACGTGCTGATCGTCAACCCGTGGGTGTGGCTTGTACTGCGGGTGCTCTACGGGGTGTCGCTGGTCACGCTGTACATGGTCATCGAAAGCTGGCTGAACGCGCAGGTCAGCGGCGAAAAGCGCGGCCAGGTTTTTGCCCTATACATGGCGGTTAACCTCGGCGCGCTGGCGGCTGCACAACAGCTGTTGAGCCTCGACACGCCGATGAACTTCACGCTGTTCGCGCTGGCCGCCATCCTCATCAGCAGCGCGCTGATGCCGATCACCCTGACCCGCCAGGCGCAACCCGCGCTGCCGGACATGCCAGCCACCGATTTGCTGCAACTGGCGCGCATCGCCCCGCTGCCGTTGATGGCGGCCGGTATTTCCGGGCTCACGCTGGGCGGTTTCTGGGGTCTGGCGCCGGTATATGCGAGCCAGGTCGGTTTCGATGCCGCCGGTGTCGGCCTGCTGATGAGCATCACGATTCTCGGCGGCGCGGTGCTGCAATGGCCAATCGGGCTGTTTTCGGACAAGCATGACCGGCGTGTCGTGCTGCTCTGGGTGGTGGCGATCGCGGCGGTCCTGGCGCTGGTGATCACACCGATCCTGTCCGGCTCGCTGCTGCTGGGGCTGATGTTTCTCTGGGGCGGGCTGGCATTTTCGATCTATTCGATAGCCGTTGCGCAGATGGTCGATCAGTTGCACCCGGACGAAATCCTTTCGGGTTCCAGCGGCCTTTTGCTGGCCAACGGCTTCGGTGCGGCGTTCGGCCCGGTGGTGGCCGGTGGTCTGATGCACCTGTTCGGCCATATCGCCCTGCCACTATTCTTCGCCGTGTCGCTGGGCATCCTCGCGATCTACTCGTTCTGGCGCCCGCGTCGCGTAGTGGATTTGGTCACCGAGCCGCACGGTCATTTCACACCCATGCTGCGTACCAGCCATACCGTGCTGGAGCTGATGCCCGACACCCCGGAAGTCGAAGCTGATGCTGCGCCGGCCAACGAGGCGGAAATGGTCGACGAGCATCCGGTCGCGCAGGACGAGCCGATGCCACCACGGACCGGCACCCTGTAGCCGGCTGCTCCGCGGCGGCGTGGCGACACAGGCCGATCAGAAGTCGACCTTCCCCCGCCCTGCCTTGATCGCGCCGCGCTTGGTTTTGCCTTCGAGCCGGCGCTTCTTCGAGCCGAGCGTCGGCTTGGTCGGGCGGCGCGCCTTCTCCACCTTGGCCACGCTGCGAATCAGTTCAGCCAGTCGCTCCAGCGCATCGAGGCGGTTCTGCTCCTGGGTTCGATACCGCTGCGCCTTGATGACGACCACGCCTTCGCTGGTGATCCGGCTGTCGCGGAGGGCCAGCAGCCGCTCCTTATAGAACGGCGGTAATGACGACGCCTGGATGTCGAAGCGCAAGTGCAACGCGCTGGAAACCTTGTTGACGTTCTGCCCGCCCGCACCCTGGGCGCGGATGGCAGTCAGTTCGATCTCGGCATCCGGCAACTGCACGGCATTGGAAATTTCCAGCATGAAAGCTCGCGGCGGACGATGGGTGTCGGTGATTGTCCTATGACCTGCGCGCCGCCGACACACTTTTTAGAACATTGGCCGTCAGCTGCCGGCAGCCGTTCGGCTAAGGTAAACGCCCGCCCCAACGGATCTGAACATGGACTCGATCACCCAGGCTCTACTCGGTGCCAGTGTACAAGGCGCTATGCTCGGTCGCTGGCAGGGTCGCAAGGCGCTCGCTTACGGCGCCGTGCTCGGCACCCTGCCGGATCTCGATGTGGTCATCGACTACGGCGATGCGGTCGCCAACATGACCTATCACCGTGGCTTCAGCCATTCGTTGTTCGTGCTGAGTCTGCTCGCCGTTCTGCTGACCTGGCTGATCAGGCGATTCCGCCCGGACGAGCGATACACCGCTACACGACTGTTCCTCAGCATCTGGTTGGTGCTGATCACTCACGTTCTGCTGGACGCCTTCACCAGCTACGGCACGCAGCTGCTCTGGCCACTGACCACGCCTCCTATCGCCTGGTCCAGCGTGTTCATCATCGACCCCCTGTACAGCGTGCCACTGCTCATTGCGGTGCTGGCGGGTCTGCTGTTTGGCCTGCGCGGACGCAGGGCCAGATGGCCCGCCTACGCCCTGGCCATTTCCACCTGTTACCTGGGGTTTACCCTGGCCGGCAAACAGATGGCCGAGCACCGCGTGCAGGCGACCATGGCAAGCCAAGGGATCCAGGCGGAGCAGATGTTCAGCACACCAACACCCTTCAACAGCCTGCTGTGGCGGGTGATTCTGGTGGATGGCGAGCACTATTACGAAACGCTGGTCAGCTGGTGGGATGCTGCACCACCCAGCCTCGTGCGGCTTCCACGCAACGCGCAGCTGGCCGCGGAGCTCAATGGCTCAGAGCAGCACGAACGCTTGAAATGGTTTACCGGAAACGTGCTGCGCTATGACGTGGATGGCGATCAGCTACTGGTGACCGACCTGCGGCTGGGCATGACCGGCTTTCATCCATTCCGCTTTCCGCTGGCAGAGCGCTCTGCCGAAGGCTGGCAGCTTATCGCGCAACCCGAACGACTGCCGGCCAACCGGGGCGACATGAGCCGCCTGGTCAGCCTGTGGCAGCGCATCTGGCAGCAGGAGCCAGCGCTGCCTCTGGCCGCCTGGGCCGCTGAACTGAACGGCGGTCGCTGAAGAAAGCGGCTCAAGGAGTTTGAGCCGCATACACCCCTACGCGGGTCAGGTGCGGAACTGACGAACCAGCTCCTGCAATTCCAGTCCCAGGCGTGCCAGCTCGGCGCTGGCACTGGCGGTGTGCTCGGTGGCACTGGCGCTCTGGTCACCGATATCCCGCACGCGGGTCACGCTCTCGGAAATGTTCTCGGCCACGGCGCTCTGCTGCTCGGCAGCTGCCGCGATCTGCTGGTTCATCTGCTCGATGGTCGACACCGACTCCGTGATGCGCCCAAGCGCGACGCCGGCTTCGTTGGCCAGATCTACGGTCCGTTGAGTCAGGTCACGGCTGCTCTGCATCTGCTCCACCGCCTGCTGCGCAACCCGCTGTAGGTTGGCGATAAGCCCCTCGATTTCCTCGGTGGAATCATGGGTACGCCGCGCCAGGGCACGAACCTCGTCAGCCACCACGGCGAAGCCGCGGCCCTGCTCGCCGGCACGGGCCGCTTCGATGGCCGCATTGAGTGCCAACAGATTGGTTTGCTCGGCAACCGCTCGAATCACCTCGAGCACGCTACCGATGCGTCCACTTTCGGCGTGCAACGCTTCGATCGCATGCGCCGACTGATTCACCTCGCCGGCCAGGTTGCCGATCTGTCCGACGGCATCCTGCACCACCAGATCGCCCTGCCGCGCCTGCTGATCCGCCTGGCGCGCGGCAATGGAAGCCTGCTCGGCATTGCGTGCAACCTCCTGCACCGTCGCAGCCATCTCGTGCATCGCGGTGGCCACCTGCTCCGTCTCGACGCGCTGAGTCTGTACGCCGGCGCTGGTCTGCGCAGTCACGGCGGAGAGCTGATCGGCGGCTGCAGCGATCTGGCTGACGCCGCCACCGATGCGGCCGATCAGATTGCGCAGGCTTTCGGTCATGTCGTGCATGGCGTTCTGCAGTTGCCCGACCTCGTCACGACGCGCGCTTGCCGCGGAGTACGTCAGATCACCGCTGGCGACCCGCTGGGCCTGCTGGACGGTGCTGCGAAGCGGGCCGACGATCATTCGCGAGATCACCGTGGCGGCCAGCATGCCGACGAAAATGGCCAGCGCGCCAATCACGCCGAGCAACATGTAGCTGCTGCTTTTCTGTTGCTGCATGGCGCTGCTGGCATTGGCCAAGGCCTCGTCGGCAGCAGCGATCACGACTTCGGACTGCTGGGCCATCGACTGTTCCAGCGCGAGGCGCTCACTACGATTCTGACGAAACTCGTCGAACGCCAGCCTGTACTGATCCAGCTCGGCCAGAGCCTTGTCCATGGAAGCCTTCTGGTCATCGTTCAGCCAGATCTTGAGATTGCCGCCGATGGTGGTCACGTTCCCGTGCAAGTCGCTCCAGCTGGTGGCTGCTTCATCCGAGCTGTTGGCAACGTAGACATTCTCCAGGGTACGCATGTCCAGGATCTGCTTGGTCAGGCCCGAAGTCGCCTCGGCGACGGTCAGCGGATCGCTTCCCTTGAGCCGATCTCCCTCCAGCCGCAGCGCCCGTACCGCGTCGTACATGTCCAGCTCGATGAACTCGAACTCCTCGCGACTGACCTGAGCGGCCTCCTGCATCCGCGTACGTAGCGCCACGCCGCGCTCGATCAGCTGCATGTAGCGGTCGAACTTTTGCGCGTATTCATCCGCACCCTGGCTGATCCGCGTCAGATAGGCCCGCTCGGCGGCATCGGAGCTGGTGGTCAGGCCAGCGAGCTTCTGATTCAGTTGCTGCAACGAGCCATGCAACGCCTCGGCCGAAGACGACTGACGGGTCAGCGCGTAGTCCCGCTCGGCACCACGCGCCGCCAGAATGGAGGCGTTGACGCTGGAAAGCTGCTCGATCTGCCGGGCCCGGCCAAGGACTTCATCGACGGCAACGAACCCGGTACCGGCCACTCCAAGCGTGAGCAGCAGTACCAGGCCGAAACCACCGATGAGCTTTTTGCCGACCGAGAGATTAGTGAGTGAATTCAGCACTGGTTCCATCAGAGAAGTTCCACAAAAGAGGCACGAACGGGAAGTCGGCAGAGATTACTAATAGTTGAGCGTTGCGGCTGGATATTTTTGGCGCCTTAAGACTGACGGTAAGTGCCAACGACCTTCCCCTGTCGCGGGCGACGCCAGGATGTCTACCTATGGGTGCGGATCAGCTGCGGCTTTCGGCCAAGCCCCAGCGGCGAACTCGGTGACCCGCTGCGGGTGAATGACGTGCCTGCGACAGCTAGTGCTGCAGGTGCCCATAGAGCCGAGCGTAAAGCCCACCCTCGGCGATGAGCTGCTGGTGGCCGCCGTCTTCGGCGATGCGGCCACCGTCGAAGACCAGTACGCGATCCGCCTGTTTCACCGCCGACAGGCGATGGGCAATGATCAGCGTCGTACGCCCCTGAAGGAAACGATTGAGGCCTTGGTGCAGGGCATACTCCGTCGCCGCATCCAGCGCAGAGGTGGCTTCATCGAGAATCACGACCTTCGGCTCGGCCAGGATCATGCGTGCTACGGCCAGGCGCTGCCGCTGACCGCCGGACAGACGCACGCCGGAACGGCCGACGATGCTGTCCAGACCGTTCGGTAATTGACGAATGGTATCGGCCAGCTGAGCGATCTCCAGCGCCCGCCAGCAGGCGTCGTCATCTCGCTCGCGGCCCATCATCAGGTTGGCTCGCACGCTGTCGTTGAACAGTGCGGGATGCTGCAGCACCACTGCAACGTTGTCGCGCACGGTGCTCAGTCCGATTTCTTCGAGTGGCACGCCATCAAAACGGATCTGACCGGCCTGCGGCTGATAGAGGCCCAGCAGCAGTTGCACCAGGGTGCTCTTGCCGCCACCGCTGGCCCCGACGATTGCGACCTTCTCGCCCGGCGCGATGCTGAGATCAAGCCCTTCCAGAATCGGTTCATCCTGATAGGCAAAGCGCAGACCTCGAACATCGATGGCCACCGTCGTCTGGCCGGCGAAAGGATCGCGTCCCCCGGCGTACTGCGGCTCGTCCGCCCTCGCCAGCAGCTGGTTGATGCGGCCCAGCGCACCACCGGCCGCGTAGAAGGCGTACTGCAGGCTCAACAGTTGCTCCACCGGACCGATCATGAACCAGAGGTAGCTGAAGACCGCCAGCATCTGGCCGATCGACAGATCGGAAAACAGCACAGTGAGCATTGCCGCGGCGCGAAACACGTCAATGCCGAACTGGAACAGCAGGCCACTGGCACGGTTGGACGCGTCGGTCTTCCACTGCGAAGCAACTGCGTAGTCGCGTACCTCCCGCGCGCGCAAACCCAGGCGACCGAGGAAGAAACCCTGCCGGTTGCCGGCGCGCACTTCCTGGATGGCGTCGAGGGTTTCCGTGAGCGCCTGGGTGAAGCGCGACGTGCTGTCGTTCTCCAGCTTCTTCAGGTGCTTTACGCGCTTGCCCAGCTGCACCGTGGCGTAGATCACCAGCGGATTGAACAGGAGAATCAACAACGCCAGCTGCCAGTGCATCCATACCAGAATGGCCGCCGTGCCGAAAATCGACAGCACGGCCACCAGCAGACGACTGAGCGTATCGCCGATGAACTTGTCGATGGTCTCCAGATCAGTGACCAGGTGCGCCGCCACCGTGCCGCCGCCGAGGCTTTCGTATTCCGCCAGGGCAATGCGCTTGAGCCGCTCGATCAGGCGCACGCGAATGCGATAAACGATATCCTTCGAAAGCCGAGCGAACAGGCGCGCCTGCAGCACGTTGAACACCAGCGCAGAAGACCGCAATACCAGGGTCACGCCGAGCATGAGCCCGATATAGCCGACAGCGGTTTCCCAGCTGGCAGGCAGAAAGCGATCCATGATCTGCAGCGCCGAGTCGCCCGCTCCGAGCAGCACCTCGTCGACCAACAGCGGCAGCAGCAACGGAATCGGCACACTGCAGAGCGTCGCCAGCACGGCAACCAGATTCGCCAGGATCAGCGCTTTGCGATGGTGCAATGCGAGCCGGCGTATCTCTGCCCAGCTGAGTTGGTCAGGCATGGGCGTTACGCTCCAGCCAGCGTTCCAGTAGCGGGCTTAGTGCAGGCAGCGGTTGATAGCCGTTGGTGACCAGCGCCAGTTGCCCTTCGTGCTCGGCCAGCAGTGTGGGGAAGCCGGCAATGCCGAGGTTCTCGACCCAGGTGAAGTCAGCCACAGTGGTTGCCTTGGTGGCCGGGTCGTCATAACGCTCGGCGAACTGACTCCGCGAAAGACCTGCGGTCTCGGCCAGGTCCACCAGCACCGCTGGCAGGGTCACATCGAACCCGTGCTGGTAGAACGCCTGCTGAATCGCCAATGACAGCGACCAGACGCGAGATTCATCGAGGCTGCGAGCAGCGACAAGCGCACGGCAGGCGGGCTCCGTGTCGTAGATCAACGCGTCAGGCAAGCCCTTATCCAGATTGAACGACTGACCTGTCGCCGAGTGCACGGCCTGCCAGTAGGACAGCGTGCGCTGCCGCCCTGCCTGATCCATAACGCCCTGCTCGCGACGCAGCCCGCCCACCCTCAGCTCTAGCGATACGCCCTGAGCCGCGGCTTGCTCGGCCAGCGCCGTCATTACCGGCGCGAATCCCCAGCACCATGAGCACATTGGGTCCATCACATAGATCAGTCGGGCCACTTCGAGACTCCACAACTACCTGGTGGGCCGACGCACGGCCAGTTGGCTTCAGCGATCCAGTTCTCGGAGGTCGCGGCCGATGGGATGCGGCTGATTGCGCTGACGTGCCAGCTCGATCTGTTTCTGCCGCTCACGAGCACCTGCGCGCGTTTTTTCGCTCAGCGTATTCCAGCAATGAGGACAGCTGATACCCGAAGCGTAGTGCTCCGACTGCCGGTCTTCCACGGATAGCGGGGTACGGCAGGCATGGCATAGATCGAACTTGCCGACACTGAGATCATGGCGCACGGTCACGCGGTTATCGAACACGAAGCAGTCGCCTTGCCATCGACTTTGTGTCTCCGGCACCTCCTCCAGATACTTGAGGATGCCGCCCTTGAGGTGATAAACCTCCTCAAAGCCCTCACCAAGCATATAGCTCGACGCCTTCTCGCAGCGAATGCCGCCGGTGCAAAACATTGCGACCTTCTTGTGCTTTGCCGGGTCGTAGTGAGCCTTGATGTAGTCAGGAAAGTCTCGGAACGATTTGGTCTTCGGGTCGACCGCACCTTCGAACGTACCGATTGCCACTTCGTAGTCGTTACGGGTGTCGATCAGCAACACTTCCGGATCGGCGATCAGTGCGTTCCAGTCTTGCGGCTCGACATAGGTTCCAACCTGCCGATTCGGATCGACACCCTCAACGCCGAGCGTGACGATCTCCTTCTTCAGCTTGACCTTGGTGCGATAGAAAGGCTGCTCGTCGCAGTACGATTCCTTGTGGTCGATGTCAGTAAGGCGGTCATCGAGCCGAAACCATTCAAGCAGCGCATTGATGGCCTCGCGGGTACCGGAGACCGTGCCATTGATACCCTCCTCGGCCAACAACAAGGTGCCCTTGATGCCATTGTGCGTGAGGGTTTCGAGCAGGGGTTCGCGCAGCGCAACGTAATCAGGCAGCGATACGAACTTGTACAGCGCTGCCACAACGATTTTTCGTGTCATGGGTACTTCCGCCAGTGGTCACCCGCGTAAAGGGTGGACCGGATACAAACGAAAGCGCCGGCGTGGGCCGGCGCGGGGAGGAAGTCTAACAAAGAACGGCAAGAATGGTCCCGTGCGAGACGGCGCGCTATTTATGCCCACCAGCACAAACCGGTGATGCCGGGGCCGTGCCTTGTTGCGCCCACTCCTCAGGCGTATAGGTATGCAGCGCAAGGGCATGGATCTGTTGCATCAGTGCCCCCATCGCGGCATAAGCCTTTTGGTGGCGCTTGACCGAATTCAGTCCGGTGAACTGCTCGCTGACGATCACGGCTTTGTAATGTGTTTCCTGCCCGCGACTGTGTGTGTGGCTTTCATCGAGCACTTCAAGGTGCTCGGGCTGCAAGGCTTGCAGGGCGTCTTGGATCAAATCGAGCTTGCGCATAGCAGGGTCTCTTAAGGCTTCTGTTTCTCGAGTTCGGCCGTCATCTCGGACAGCAGGTTATTCACTTCCGGCACCGCGCTTTCCAACTTGACCTGGGTAAGCTGAGCCGAGCGAGCATTGAGCTCCGGCAGCTTGCTGAGCATCTTCTTGCCGAGTCGCGACTCATAAAAATCGATCAGCTGATTCAGTTCCGCTTCGGAGAACTGGCTGGTGTACAAAGCAACCAGATCCGGCTTCAGCTTGTCCCACCCTATAGCCTTGTCCAACGCAGTATTGGCCTGAGCCTGATAGCGCTCAAGCAGCGCCTTCTTGGTATCTGGCGCCTGCGCTTCGGCAAAACGCTGCGCAAACATCTGCTGCACTTGGGCATAAACAGGTACGGCGAGCCGGTCAGCATTGGCAAGCTGCAGAAAACGTTCTGCACTTCCCGCATGGCTCGCACTATCGGCAAAAGCCGATGAACTGATACAGATGAACAGCGCTGCAGCGCGCAGGGTCTGGACACGAAAAGTCGACATTGGAAATCCTTGGGCTGGCTATAGGTAGCCCTCAATGGACACATTCTGCGCTCGGAGTTCCAATGCCTCAAGCGGCCGAAGGCAAAGCTACGGAACTGCCGATGCCGCAGGGCAGCCTAACCAGCAATATCGAGCAGGAGCATGGCATGACGCGTATAGAGACCGACAGTCTGGGGCAAGTCGAAGTACCGGAACAGGCTTACTGGGGCGCACAGACGCAGCGATCGCTGAGCAACTTCGCGATTGGTAGCGAGCGAATGCCGATCCAGGTGCTGCATGCGTTAGCGCTGATCAAGAAAGCTGCAGCGCGTGTAAACAATCGAATTGGTGATCTGCCACCCGACATCGCGCGCCTGATCGAGCAAGCCGCGGATGAGGTTCTGCATGGTCAGCACGACGACCAGTTTCCGCTGGTCGTCTGGCAAACCGGCAGCGGCACGCAGAGCAATATGAACGTCAACGAGGTGATCGCGGGTCGCGCCAACGAGCTGGCCGGCGGCAACCGAGGCGGCAAGGCGCCAGTCCATCCGAACGATCACGTTAATCGCGCGCAGAGCTCCAACGACTGCTTCCCGACAGCAATGCACATTGCGGCCGCCAAAGCCGTGCACAGCCAACTTCTGCCTGCCATTGCAGAACTGTCCGGTGGACTGGCAGAGCTTGCAGTGCGACACAATAAGCTGATCAAGACCGGACGCACCCATCTGATGGATGCAACTCCGATTACCTTCGGCCAGGAGATGTCGGCGTTCGTCGCGCAGCTCGATATCGCCGAACGCACGATCCGTCAGTGCCTGCCGGCTGTTTATGAACTGGCGCAGGGGGGTACTGCGGTAGGCACCGGCTTGAACTCGCCGCACGGCTTCGCCGAAGCCATCGCAGCGGAGCTGGCCGCTCTCTCGGGCCTCCCCTTCGTCTCTGCCCCAAACAAGTTCGCCGCGCTGGCCGGACATGAGCCGCTGGTCGCGATGTCCGGTGCGCTGAAGACGCTGGCCGTCGCGTTGATGAAGTTGGCCAATGATCTTCGTCTGCTCGGCTCCGGTCCGCGCGGGGGATTCGCTGAGGTGCGATTGCCAGCCAACGAACCAGGAAGTTCGATCATGCCCGGCAAGGTCAATCCAACCCAATGCGAAGCCTTATCAATGCTCGCTTGCCAGGTCATGGGCAATGACATGGCGATCAGCTTTGCAGCGAGTCAAGGACATCTGCAATTGAACGTATTCAAGCCGGTGATCATTCATAACCTGCTCCAATCGGTCCAACTGCTGTCCGATGGATGCCGCAACTTCAACGCTCATTGCATTTCCGGATTAGAGCCGGACCCGGCGCGTATGGCCGAGCATCTGGAACGCGGGCTGATGCTGGTAACCGCACTGAATCCTCACATCGGCTATGACCGGGCAGCTGAAATCGCCAAGAAGGCCTATGCGCAAGGCACCACATTGCGCGAAGCAGCCATGGAGCTTGGTTACCTTACCAGCGAGGAGTTCGATCAATGGGTTCGTCCAGAGACGATGCTTGAAGCCGGACAAAGGGAATAACGGTGTAGCGGAAGCGTCTGTCTGCTGTGTGCTCTCAACACGCCTGCCGCGAACCTTAGGTCGCGCGCTGTGCCGGCTGGGGCTGCCTAAGACCGGCCGGAGCAATGTATCTAGACGACAGCTGCGGGCGGCTCCAGCTCAAGCATTAGCTAGTGCCGGCCAAGACCCAACGGCTGGCTCTGCTCCAGCACTTCGGGGGTGTTAGGACTGAACGCTACGTGGTTGTCGGGGGCTGGCTTCTTTTAACACTACCCCCAAAGCATCCGACCTGAATGAACTTTATAAGCTTGCAATGCAGCAATGCAGCAATGCAGCAATGCAGCAATGCAGCAATGCAGCAATGCAGCAATGCAATTGAAGGGTTGGCGGAAGGCACTTCCTAGGCACGCGCTAAATGCTCTCCCCATAGTTCAATACCTTTCTCTGTCCCAAAAGCAAACCCCCGACCAGCTTACGCGGGTCGGGGGTTTGGGAAAGGAGCTTGACGATGACCTACTCTCACATGGGGAGACCCCACACTACCATCGGCGATGCGTCGTTTCACTACTGAGTTCGGGAAGGGATCAGGTGGTTCCAACGCTCTATGGTCGTCAAGCAATTCAGTTGCTGCCTCGGGGTTTAGCCGCTGCAGCCAATCGGGTATGTGATGAATTGGTATTGCGTGTTCGTGCAGATTTTCGGTCTGTTTGTCGACTTTCCGTCTAACAGCCAAATTGTTTGGGTGTTATATGGTCAAGCCTCACGGGCAATTAGTATTGGTTAGCTCAACGCCTCACAGCGCTTACACACCCAACCTATCAACGTCGTAGTCTTCGACGGCCCTTCAGGGAGCTCAAGGCTCCAGTGAGATCTCATCTTGAGGCAAGTTTCCCGCTTAGATGCTTTCAGCGGTTATCTCTTCCGAACGTAGCTACCCGGCAATGCCACTGGCGTGACAACCGGAACACCAGAGGTTCGTCCACTCCGGTCCTCTCGTACTAGGAGCAGCCCCTCTCAAATCTCAAACGTCCACGGCAGATAGGGACCGAACTGTCTCACGACGTTCTAAACCCAGCTCGCGTACCACTTTAAATGGCGAACAGCCATACCCTTGGGACCGGCTTCAGCCCCAGGATGTGATGAGCCGACATCGAGGTGCCAAACACCGCCGTCGATATGAACTCTTGGGCGGTATCAGCCTGTTATCCCCGGAGTACCTTTTATCCGTTGAGCGATGGCCCTTCCATACAGAACCACCGGATCACTAAGACCTACTTTCGTACCTGCTCGACGTGTCTGTCTCGCAGTCAAGCGCGCTTTTGCCTTTATACTCTACGACCGATTTCCGACCGGTCTGAGCGCACCTTCGTACTCCTCCGTTACTCTTTAGGAGGAGACCGCCCCAGTCAAACTACCCACCATACACTGTCCTCGATCCGGATAACGGACCAGAGTTAGAACCTCAAAGTTGCCAGGGTGGTATTTCAAGGTTGGCTCCACGCGAACTGGCGTCCACGCTTCAAAGCCTCCCACCTATCCTACACAAGCAAATTCAAAGTCCAGTGCAAAGCTATAGTAAAGGTTCACGGGGTCTTTCCGTCTAGCCGCGGATACACTGCATCTTCACAGCGATTTCAATTTCACTGAGTCTCGGGTGGAGACAGCGCCGCCATCGTTACGCCATTCGTGCAGGTCGGAACTTACCCGACAAGGAATTTCGCTACCTTAGGACCGTTATAGTTACGGCCGCCGTTTACCGGGGCTTCGATCAAGAGCTTCGCTTGCGCTAACCCCATCAATTAACCTTCCGGCACCGGGCAGGCGTCACACCCTATACGTCCACTTTCGTGTTTGCAGAGTGCTGTGTTTTTAATAAACAGTCGCAGCGGCCTGGTATCTTCGACCGGCATGGGCTTACGTAGTAAATACTTCACCCTCACCGGCGCACCTTCTCCCGAAGTTACGGTGCCATTTTGCCTAGTTCCTTCACCCGAGTTCTCTCAAGCGCCTTGGTATTCTCTACCCAACCACCTGTGTCGGTTTGGGGTACGGTTCCTAGTTACCTGAAGCTTAGAGGCTTTTCCTGGAAGCATGGCATCAACCACTTCGCTTTCTAAAAGAAAGCTCGTCATCAGCTCTCGGCATTAAGATCCCGGATTTACCTAAGATCTCTGCCTACCACCTTAAACAAGGACAACCAACGCCTTGCTGGCCTAGCCTTCTCCGTCCCCCCATCGCAGTAACTAGAAGTACGGGAATATTAACCCGTTTCCCATCGACTACGCTCTTCAGCCTCGCCTTAGGGACCGACTCACCCTGCGTCGATTAACGTTGCGCAGGAACCCTTGGTCTTTCGGCGTGCGAGTTTTTCACTCGCATTGTCGTTACTCATGTCAGCATTCGCACTTCTGATACCTCCAGCCAGCTTCTCAACTGACCTTCACAGGCTTACAGAACGCTCCTCTACCGCTCAACTTGCGTTGAACCCGTAGCTTCGGTACCTGGTTTGAGCCCCGTTACATCTTCCGCGCAGGCCGACTCGACTAGTGAGCTATTACGCTTTCTTTAAAGGGTGGCTGCTTCTAAGCCAACCTCCTAGCTGTCTAAGCCTTCCCACATCGTTTCCCACTTAACCAGGATTTTGGGACCTTAGCTGACGGTCTGGGTTGTTTCCCTTTTCACGACGGACGTTAGCACCCGCCGTGTGTCTCCCGTGCTGACACTTGCTGGTATTCGGAGTTTGCATCGGTTTGGTAAGTCGGGATGACCCCCTAGCCGAAACAGTGCTCTACCCCCAGCAGTGATACACGAGGCGCTACCTAAATAGCTTTCGAGGAGAACCAGCTATCTCCGAGCTTGATTAGCCTTTCACTCCGATCCACAGGTCATCCGCTAACTTTTCAACGGTAGTCGGTTCGGTCCTCCAGTCAGTGTTACCTAACCTTCAACCTGCCCATGGATAGATCGCCCGGTTTCGGGTCTATTCCCAGCGACTAGACGCCCTATTAAGACTCGCTTTCGCTACGCCTCCCCTATTCGGTTAAGCTCGCCACTGAAAATAAGTCGCTGACCCATTATACAAAAGGTACGCAGTCACCTAACAAAGTAGGCTCCCACTGCTTGTACGCATACGGTTTCAGGTTCTATTTCACTCCCCTCTCCGGGGTTCTTTTCGCCTTTCCCTCACGGTACTGGTTCACTATCGGTCAGTCAGTAGTATTTAGCCTTGGAGGATGGTCCCCCCATATTCAGACAAAGTTTCTCGTGCTCCGTCCTACTCGATTTCACTTCTAAGACCTTTTCGCGTACAGGGCTATCACCCACTATGGCCGCACTTTCCAGAGCGTTCCGCTAAAATCAAAGAAGCTTAAGGGCTAATCCCCGTTCGCTCGCCACTACTAAGGGAATCTCGGTTGATTTCTTTTCCTCAGGGTACTTAGATGTTTCAGTTCCCCTGGTTCGCCTCACACACCTATGTATTCAGTGTGTGATAACCATCTTATGATGGCTGGGTTCCCCCATTCAGACATCTCCGGATCAAAGTCTGTTTGCCGACTCCCCGAAGCTTTTCGCAGGCTACCACGTCTTTCATCGCCTCTGACTGCCAAGGCATCCACCGTATGCGCTTCTTCACTTGACCATATAACCCCAAGCAATCTGGTTACTGTCTATAACGTGAAGACGACATTCGCCGAAAATTTGCATAGAGAACACGCAAATTTTACCTTGACTTGAATAATCACCAGTGAAAGTGACCACTCAAATCTACTTCTATCACATACCCAAATTTTTAAAGAACAGTTCTGGCGCAAAGACCAGAAATCAATACCCTCACACATCACAGGATGCGTAAGCAGCACTCATTTCTGAGCTTTCAGCGATTTTCGAGTTAATGGTGGAGCCAAGCGGGATCGAACCGCTGACCTCCTGCGTGCAAAGCAGGCGCTCTCCCAGCTGAGCTATGGCCCCATCTACAGATCGGCCACATCCCATGACAATTGGTGGGTCTGGGCAGATTCGAACTGCCGACCTCACCCTTATCAGGGGTGCGCTCTAACCAACTGAGCTACAGACCCAATCGTCTCTCTCGGGTCGAAACCCAATCGCTTTTCGCTAGTGAATCAAGCAATTCGTGTGGGAGCTTATGAAGAAGCTGAAGTCTTCGATTAAGGAGGTGATCCAGCCGCAGGTTCCCCTACGGCTACCTTGTTACGACTTCACCCCAGTCATGAATCACTCCGTGGTAACCGTCCCCCCGAAGGTTAGACTAGCTACTTCTGGAGCAACCCACTCCCATGGTGTGACGGGCGGTGTGTACAAGGCCCGGGAACGTATTCACCGTGACATTCTGATTCACGATTACTAGCGATTCCGACTTCACGCAGTCGAGTTGCAGACTGCGATCCGGACTACGATCGGTTTTATGGGATTAGCTCCACCTCGCGGCTTGGCAACCCTTTGTACCGACCATTGTAGCACGTGTGTAGCCCAGGCCGTAAGGGCCATGATGACTTGACGTCATCCCCACCTTCCTCCGGTTTGTCACCGGCAGTCTCCTTAGAGTGCCCACCTTAACGTGCTGGTAACTAAGGACAAGGGTTGCGCTCGTTACGGGACTTAACCCAACATCTCACGACACGAGCTGACGACAGCCATGCAGCACCTGTGTCAGAGCTCCCGAAGGCACCAATCCATCTCTGGAAAGTTCTCTGCATGTCAAGGCCTGGTAAGGTTCTTCGCGTTGCTTCGAATTAAACCACATGCTCCACCGCTTGTGCGGGCCCCCGTCAATTCATTTGAGTTTTAACCTTGCGGCCGTACTCCCCAGGCGGTCGACTTAATGCGTTAGCTGCGCCACTAAGATCTCAAGGATCCCAACGGCTAGTCGACATCGTTTACGGCGTGGACTACCAGGGTATCTAATCCTGTTTGCTCCCCACGCTTTCGCACCTCAGTGTCAGTATTAGCCCAGGTGGTCGCCTTCGCCACTGGTGTTCCTTCCTATATCTACGCATTTCACCGCTACACAGGAAATTCCACCACCCTCTGCCATACTCTAGCTTGCCAGTTTTGGATGCAGTTCCCAGGTTGAGCCCGGGGCTTTCACATTCAACTTAACAAACCACCTACGCGCGCTTTACGCCCAGTAATTCCGATTAACGCTTGCACCCTTCGTATTACCGCGGCTGCTGGCACGAAGTTAGCCGGTGCTTATTCTGTCGGTAACGTCAAAACACTAACGTATTAGGTTAATGCCCTTCCTCCCAACTTAAAGTGCTTTACAATCCGAAGACCTTCTTCACACACGCGGCATGGCTGGATCAGGCTTTCGCCCATTGTCCAATATTCCCCACTGCTGCCTCCCGTAGGAGTCTGGACCGTGTCTCAGTTCCAGTGTGACTGATCATCCTCTCAGACCAGTTACGGATCGTCGCCTTGGTGAGCCATTACCTCACCAACTAGCTAATCCGACCTAGGCTCATCTGATAGCGCAAGGCCCGAAGGTCCCCTGCTTTCTCCCGTAGGACGTATGCGGTATTAGCGTTCCTTTCGAAACGTTGTCCCCCACTATCAGGCAGATTCCTAGGCATTACTCACCCGTCCGCCGCTGAATCAGAGAGCAAGCTCTCTTCATCCGCTCGACTTGCATGTGTTAGGCCTGCCGCCAGCGTTCAATCTGAGCCATGATCAAACTCTTCAGTTCAATACTGCTTGGGTTTTGAGAAAACCCTAAACTTGGCTCAGCAATCGCAAATCTCTTTACAAGTAAAGAGTAACTCTCGAATAAACGAGTGTTGCTTTGTGATGCTGATAATCTATCTGACCATCAGTCTTACATTCACAAGCACCCACACGAATTGCTTGATTCAGTTGTTAAAGAGCGTTTCGATCAAGTCTTTCGTCTCAACCGAGGCCGCGCATTCTACAGCAGCCTTGTTACCTGTCAAGCTGTTTTTGAAGAAGTTTTTCTTTCTTCTCAACCGCTTGCGCTTCAGATCAACTTGCATCTCTCGTTAGCGGGAGGCGAATCATACAGCGTTCAAAACCGCTGTCAACCACCTCTTTCAACCGCTTCCGATCAACCCGACCGAAGCCGCTAACAGGATTCAACCGCCACCCTGCCAGCCCGGCGCATTCTACTCGAATCCGCCATCCGTGCAACCCTTTTATTTCGCTAACCTTTTGATTTACAAGAGGTTTTTCTTAAGGACTGCGCCGGAAGTGGTGCGCATTATAGGAGCCTGAAAATCAACGTCAACCGTTTATTTCCACTGAGGCCAGATTTGTCTGGCTGCCCCCTCCTATGTCTGCCACGGTGGCGATCTGCTATTCAGAACAGCGCCAATGTATAGCTGAGGATTAACCGGTTCTCATCAATGTCACTGCGGTAGTTAGAGCGTGCTGCAACATTGCGGATACGAATGCCGACGTTCCTCAACGGACCGCTTTGAATCGTATAGCTGACGTCCAGGTCGCGTTCATGAGCGGTACCCTCGAAGCCCCGATCCGTATCGACGTTATCGCTCGAGATATAGCGCACCGTTGCAACCAGGCCCGGAACGCCGACCGCGGCGAAATCGTAGTCGTACCGCGCCTGCCAGGAACGCTCATCCTTTTCGGCGAATTCGTAGGTTGGCACCTCGTTGCCGAGCGGCGTTACGTTGGCAAAGACCCGAGGAAAAGCGCTGTCCCCGAACATTGCCTGGTAGCCGACATAGAATGTGTGGCCGCCGTGCCTGGCAGATAGCAGCGAATAGAACGCCCGATTATCAATCTCTCCCACGAGCTTGCTGCCATCTGCCTGCGAGTCATAGACGCCCAAGTTGGCGCCAAGCGTCCAGCTGCCCAGTGGCTCGCTGTGCTTCAGACCGAGGAAGCGCTGGTTATATATGTCTTCAAGCTGAGCGTACCAGGCACTCAGCGACGTCCGCTTGGCGTTAAACGCATAATCGCCGCCAGCATAGTTGAAGGCAGCGCTGAACCCCGCTTGCGGCGTGCGGCCCAACATCGCACGCATCCGGTCATCACCCGCTTCATTGCGAAGGCTGGTCGAGCGCAGGTGTCCACCCTGCAAGGTAAGGCCGGCGATCTCGTTGGAAACGAAACTGACGCCCTGATAAGTAGGCGGTAGCAGGCGAATGTCGCTGAAGGTCAACACCGGGAGATTTGGCTGTAGCTCGCCGATCCGCAAATCGGTGCTCGAGACTCGCACTTTCAGCGCAGCACCCAGGCGGCTGTAATCATCCGCTCCCCGGCCATCATCGGCCACCGGCAAGAGCCCCGCCCCCGCCCGATCAGGACTGCTGTCGAGCTTTACTCCCAGCATCCCGATTGCATCGACGCCTACCCCAACCGTGCCCTGCGTATAGCCGGACTTGAAGTTGAGAATGAATCCCTGCCCCCACTCCTCCGCCTTCGACTGCTGATTTGGCCTCTCGATATCCGAGAAGTCGCGGCTGAAGTAGTAGTTGCGTGCCTGTAGCGTGGCAGTCGCATCCTCGATGAACCCACCGGCCTCAGCATGCACGTACGGCACGGCGGAAGCGGCAGCAATGGTCAGAGCAAGTCTCGAGATTGATCGTTTCTGCATGGCATTCATCTCTTTTTGTTGTTTTCTGGGGGCACGCAGTCACCTCTCCGGCGTGGTGCCGGGGAGGACTACGTGTTGGGTGACTAGGTTGTCGCGCCGCGAAAATCGAGGTCAGCGGGCCGGCTGTCGCTCCTCCGCGTGATTTGCCGCTACGGGGCGAAGCTTCAAGAAGAGATGGGCAGCAATGCCGAAGATCAGTCCCCAGAACGCCGCGGACAGGTCGAGGAACGACATACCGGATGCCGTCACCAGAAAGGTGATCAAGGCAGCCTCACGGTCTGCGGGCATTGCCATCGCGGCACTCAGCGCGCCGCCAATTGCGGCCAGTAGTGCCAGACCGGCCAGGGCTGCGATCAGAGCCGGGGGAAACGCGGTGAAGATGGAGACCAGCGTCGCACCGAATACCCCGAGCAGCAGATAGAAAACACCGCCCGATACGCCCGCAACGTAACGCTTCGCCGGATTCTCGTGAGCTTCCCGGCCCGTGCAGATCGCCGCTGTGATTGCAGCAAGGTTCAGTCCGTGGCAACCGAAGGGCGCCAGCAGCAACGAACCCAATGCGCTGCTGCTGATCAACGGGCTGGCCGGCGTGCTGTAGCCGTCGTTGCGCAGAACAGCCATGCCCGGAACGAATTGCCCGGTCAGCGCCACCATCACCAGCGGAAAGGCGATATTCAGCATCACCTGCCAACTAAACTCGGGGGCGATCCAAATCGGCGTCGCCAAGCCGATCACCAAGGCCTCGCTTTGTAATTCGCCAGAGGCGACGGTGATCGTTACGCCGACAACCAGCACCGCGAGCACCGCGTAGCGCGGCAAGGCACGCTTGAGCGCCAGATAGGTGGCGATCATCGCCAGCACCAGCCAGGGCTGTTCCTTTATGGAGATGAACAGGCCAGTCCCGAAGCGGAACAGGATCCCCGCGAGCATGCCTGCGGCAATCGCGGCCGGCAGGCGGTTGATGATGCGGTCGAATGCACCTGATAGGCCAACCAACAGCACCACCACGCTGGTGACGACATAGGCGCCGACTGCCTCATTCAGCGTGATGTCGGGCAGCATGGTGACCAGCAGCGCCGAGCCCGGCGCGGACCAGGCAATGATGATCGGCACTTTGTAGCGCAGGCTTAGCAGAATGCCGAGCACGCCGCTGCCGATGGAGATCGTCCAGACCCATGACGACAGTACGTCTTGAGGCAACCCACCCGCCTTGGCTGCCTGGAAGATGATCACCAGGGGACCGGCGTACGAGATCACCGTCGCGATGAATCCTGCAACCACGGCAGAAAGCGAACAGTCTCTGAGTAGTGTCTTCATGAAGCCTCGCAAGTCAGGCCTGGCTATCCGTGACAGTGTCCGGACGGCTCTTGTTGTAGGTGTATCGTTTCAGTGGCTCGACAACGCAGCGGGACACGCCGCACCGCATTAATTGTTGGCGCGGCAGAGCCATCCGTGGCTGGCGCTGACTTGCCTGCCTTACGCCTCCTGCAAAGCCCGCGGACGCGAGCTGCGCTGTTCGGCCTTCAGCGCGGGCGCTTTCTGCAGCTGGAAGTCGAAGTCGACCTCGGCGAAGCGGCCTTGCACACCGCGGCTGCGTGCGGCTTCGGCGTCATCGATGAAGTGAATGTCACCGACCAGCCCGTCGCGAGTTGCGTAAGCGAAGTCGTCCCACAAGTACTTGTCGCCGGCCAGGTTGATCTGGGTAGTCAGATGGCGATAGCCCGGCGCGGAGATGAAGAAATGGATGTGAGCCGGACGCTGGCCGTGGCGGCCGAGGGTGTCGAGCACCTCCTGGGTCGGACCGTCGGGCGAGCAGCCATAGCCGGAAGGCACGATGCTGCGCGCGCGGTAACAGCCGTTCTCGTCGGTGACGATGCGGCGACGCAGGTTGTAGTCGGACTGGCTCTTGTCGAAGTAGGAATAGTTGCCCTTGGTGTTGGCGTGCCACAGGTCGACTACCGCACCGGCAAGTGGCTTGCCGTCCGGGCCGGTGACGCGACCCTGCAGGAACATCGTCGTGGCAACATCATCCTCGCTGCCGTCGTCCATGCGTGTCACGCCCTGAGCGATCGGGGCGCCGGCTACATACAGCGGGCCTTCGATGGTACGCGGCGTGCCGCCAGTCAAGCCCTGCTGCTGGTCCTTGGCATCCTCCAGCAAATCGAGAAAATGCTCCAGACCGAGACCAGCGACCAGCAGGCCTGCCTCGTGGCGGCCGCCCAGACGATTCAGGTAGTCCACCGCTTTCCAGAACTCATCCTGGGTGATTTCCAGATCCTCGATGATCTTCGCGGTATCGATCAGGATGCGGTTGACCACCGTCTTCATGCGGCGGCTGCCTTCGTCATTGTTGAAGCCGCTGGCTTCCTTGAAGAACTGCTGCACGTCGCTGGTGTGGGAGATTTTCACAGTCATGGCTCAAGCCTCGTCTTGTAGTTGTGGTGACGCGGGTTGATTGGCCGGCGCACACCGGCCTTTTTCAGGTTCGATCAGCTATCGTCTTCACGAATCGAGGACGGATGCCGGCACAGCGGATTGACCTCGATCTCCATGTAGGGGAACAGCGGCAGCTGCATCAGGGTGTCGTGCAGTTCCTGCACGCTGGCGACGTCGAACACGCTGTAATTGGCGTACTGGCCGGCGATGCGCCAGAGGTGGCGCCACTTGCCTTCACGCATCAGGCTTTGCGCCAATTCCTTCTCGTCAGCCTTCAGCTTGAACGCCTTGCCGGGGTCCATATCGACCGGTAGTTTTACATTCATCTTTACGTGGAACAGCATCGGTTCAGCCTCCGTTTACGTGCGGCTGAAGAACGCCAGGCGCTCTTCATCGAGGGTCAGACCCAGGCCCGGCGTGCGCGGCACTTCCAGCTGGAAGTCGCGGTAAACCGGCGCCTCGGTGACGATTTCTTCGGTGAGCAACAGCGGCCCGAACAGCTCGGTACCCCAGGTCAGTTTGTTGAGGGTGACGAAGGCATGCGCTGAGGCCAGGGTGCCGATGGCGCCTTCGAGCATGGTCCCGCCGTACAGCGCGATACCGGCTGCCTCGGCGATCTGCGCGGTGCGCAGCACGGCACGCGGGCCGCCGTTCTTGGCAATCTTTAAGGCGAATATGCTGGCCGCGCCATCGGCGGCCAAGCTGAAGGCATCCTCGACGCTTTCGATGGACTCGTCGGCCATGATCGGTGCCGGGCTGCGCTGGTTCAGGCGGATCTGACCGCCGCGGTTGATCCGCGAGATCGGCTGTTCGATCAGGTCGATGCCGTTGTCGCCCAGCACCTGGCAGGCACGCAGGGCCACCGACTCGTCCCACGCCTGATTGACGTCGACGCGCACACTGGCGCGCTCGCCAAGGGCCTGCTTGATGGCGATGACGTGCTTGAGGTCGGCATTCACCTCACCGGCGCCGATTTTCAGCTTGAAGATGCGATGACGGCGGATATCGAGCATGCGCTCGGCCTCTTCGATGTCCTTGGCGGTGTTGCCGCTGGCCAGGGTCCAAGCGACTTCCAGGCTGTCGCGTACCCGTCCGCCAAGGAGCTCGCTGACCGGCAGCCCGAGGCGCTTGCCCTGGGCATCCAGCAGCGCGCTTTCCAGGCCGGACTTGGCGAAGGTGTTGCCCTTCGCCGCCTTATCCAGCCGCAGCATGGCGGCGTTGATATTCGCCGCATCCTGCCCCACCAGCAGCGCGCCGAGATGGCTGTCGATGTTCTGCTTGATGCTTTCCGGGCTCTCGTTGCCGTAGGCCAGGCCACCGATGGTGGTGGCTTCGCCGATGCCTTCGATACCGTCGCTGCACTGCACACGGATGATCACCAGCGTCTGTTGCTGCATGGTGTGCATCGCCAGCTTATGCGGACGGATGGTCGGCAGGCCGACGATGATTGCCTGGATGCTTTCGATCAGGATGGGGCTCATATCGATTTCCGATTTACCAATGTCAGGAGTCACGCCTTGGCCGCCGACAGCACGATCGGCGCGGCTTCTGGGCTGCGCTTGCTGGAGATGGCGAAGGCGGTCATGGCCAGTGCAGCGACGATGCCCGGGACGGCAAAGGCCATGAAGTTGAGTTGCAGCGGCAGGTTGATGCCCAGCAGCGCACCACCCAGCAGCGGGCCGACGATGGCGCCGTTGCGGCCGATACCCGAGGCCCAGCCGAGACCGGTGGAGCGGATCGACAGGCCGTAGAACTGCGCGGCGGTCGCGTACAGCAGGATCTGCGTGCCGATCACCGTGGCGCCGGCGATGAAGATCAGGGTGTACAGCACCGGCATCGGGGTCTTGAAGCCAAGCAGGCTGATCGAGGCCACCGACACGGCGAAGAACACCACCACTACCTTGGACAGGTTGTAGCGATCGCCCAGCCAGCCGCCGAGAATCGCGCCAGCCATTCCCCCGAAATTCAGTGCCAGCAGGAACGACAGGCTGGAGCCCAGGCTGTAACCCGCGTTGGCCATCAGTTTCGGCAGCCATGAACCCAGCGCGTAAACCATCAGCAGGCAGCAGAAGAACGCCAGCCACAGGGAGAAGGTGCGCACGCCACGGCCGTCGCGAAACAGCTCCAGCACCGAAGCGCTCTTGCCCTTCACATCGGTCATCACCAGCTCATCGTCCGCTGTCAGCTGGCGACTTGGGTCGACCTTGTTCAGCAACGCACGGGCCTGCTCACCGCGGCCCTGGCGGACGAGGAAACCCACCGACTCCGGCAGATACCAGAGGATCACCGGCAACAACAGCAGCGGCACCGCGGCGGCGAAGAACATCGCTTCCCAGCCGAAGCGCGGCAGCATGTAGATTCCGAGGCCGGCCGACAGCATGCCGCCCAGCGAGTAGCCGCTGAACATGACCGCCACCAGCGTGCTGCGCAGCTTCTTCGGCGCGTATTCGTTCATCAGCGCCACCACGTTGGGCATCAACCCGCCGCAGCCGAGGCCGGCGAGAAAGCGGAAGATGCCGAACTCGGTCGGTGTGCTGGCGAAGCCATTGAGCACGGTGGCGCCGCTGAACAGTACGAAGCAGATGGCAATGCCTTTCTTGCGACCGATGCGGTCAGCCAGGGTGCCGAAGACCAACGCGCCGAACATCATCCCGAACAGCGCGTAACTACCCAGCGCACCAGCTTCCAGTGGGGTCAGCCCCCATTCCTTCATGATCACCGGCAGCACTACGCCATAGATGAACAGGTCGTAGCCGTCGAAGATCAGCAGCAGTGCGCAGAGGCACACGACGAGCCAATGGAAGCGGCTGAAGCGCGCGTTATCGATGATTTCGTGTACATCTACTTTTCGCATGGCAAGACTCTCTATTGTTTTTGTTAGTCGCGGTCGGCCGCAGCGGTGAATCACCGCGCCGCCGAGGTGCCTTGGCGTTGTCCGGTCAGGCCGGTCTATGTGATTCAGCCGAGATCGCCACCACCCACCGGCAGGGTCACGCCGGTGATGTAGGACGCGTCGTCCGATGCCAGGAAAAGGATCGCGCCGGCCTGCTCGTCGATCGTCCCGTAGCGCTTCATCAGCGATGAATCGACGGTCTGATCGACGATCTGCTGGTACCAGAGCTTTTCCTGCTCAGTCTGCTCGGCACTGTTGCGCGGAATACGCCGCGGCGGCGCCTCGGTGCCGCCCGGCGCGGTGGCGTTGACGCGAATGCCGCGCTCGGCGTTCTCGAAGGCCAGGCACGCAGTCAGCGCATTCACCCCGCCCTTGGCCGCGCCATAGGGCACGCGATTCAGGCTGCGCGTGGCAATCGAAGAGACGTTGACAATGGCGCCCGCGCCCTGCTCCAGCATGTGCGGCAGCGCGGCGTGACAACACCACAGCGTGGGGAACAGCGAGCGGCGCACTTCGGCCTCGATCTCGTGTTCCTGGTAATGCTCGAAGGGCTTGGCCCAGATGGTGCCGCCGACGTTGTTGACCAAGATATCGAGGCGGCCGAAGCGCGCCTTCGCCGCGTTCATGACGCGATGGCAGTCGGCAAATTGCTCGAGATCGGCGGTGAGCGTCAGCACCTCGACGCCCGTCGCCCCCAGCTCATCGGCCAGTTCGTGGACCAGTTCGGAACGGTCGACCAGAATCAGCCGTCCACCCTCTTCGCCCATGCGCTCGGCCACACGCCGGCCGATGCCCTGGGCCGCGCCGGTGATGACGGCGACCTTGTTCTGAAAACGTGTGTTCATCTACCCAACCTCTGGAATGGCGAGGAATTCGGTGGGCAATGCGGCGCAGTTGCCCACCCTACGGTTGGCTGTCAGGCGCTGGCGGCAAACTTCTCGTAGTAGAAATTCGCAGGCTCCAGCCCTTGCTCACGAATGAAGCCGCTGACCGCCTCGACCATCGGAGGCGGGCCGCAGAGGTAGATGTCCACTTCACCATCGTTGAGGTGCCTGGGGTCGATGTGCTGGGTCACGTAACCCTTCTGCGGATAGGCGCTGTCCGGGTTGGCGACGCAGGCGCTGTAAGTGAAGTTGGGGATGCGCGCGGCGAAGGCCTCGAGCTTCTCCATCTCCACCAGGTCGTGGTCGTGGGTGACGCCGTAGATCAGGTGCAGCGGATGCTCGCTACCCTGCTCGGCGATCTTCTCCAGCATTGCGGTGAACGGCGCGAGACCGGTGCCGCCGGCCAGCAATAACAATGGCCGCTTGATCTCGCGCAGATAGAAGGCGCCGAGCGGCCCGGCGAGATTGACGCTGTCGCCAGCCTTGGCAAGGTTGGTCAGGAAGCTGCTCATCAGCCCGCCCGGCACGTTGCGGATCAGGAAGCTGACTTCGCCATCCTTTTGCAGCGAGCTGAAGGAATAGGCGCGGGTCTGATCGCTGCCAGGCACCTGCAGATTGACGTACTGCCCGGGCAGGAACGCCAGCTGGTTCAGCGATTCGCCCTTGATCGACAGCGCAATGGTGCTCTCGGAGAGCTGGCGCACATTGCTGATCGCAGCCTGGTAGTTGGCCTGCTGGGTCTTGCAGATGTCAGAAGCGGCCGGCACGCGAATCACGCAGTCGCTTTCGGCGCGCATCTGGCAGGTCAGCACGTAACCCTGCTCGGCTTCGGCTTCGCTCAGCGCGTCCTCGATGTATTCCTCGCCGAGGTCGTAGCGACCGCTTTCGGCGAAGCACTTGCAGGCTCCGCAGGCACCGTCCCGGCAATCCAGCGGCACGTTGATGCCTTGGCGGTAGGCGGCATCGGCGACGGTTTCGCCTAAGTTGGCGTCGATGAAACGGGTGACGCCGTCTTCGAAGTTCAATGCGATCTTGTTAGTCATGGCGGCGCCCTCAGAGGTGGTACACGTCGATCATCTGGCGGATGTAGTCGTTCTTCAGCACGACTTTCTTGGCCTTGATCAGCGGGTTCTCGCCGCGCGTATCAAGGGTGTAGAAGCTGGTGCCGTAGAAGTGGTCGACCGTCTTGTAGCGAAAGCTCATCGTGTGCCAGTTGAAGCGCAGCTTGCAGACGCCGTCGGCCTGCTCGAGCAACTCGAGGTTGCTGATGTTGTGGCTCGTCCGGGTGTCCGGAATGGTTGCACTGGAGCGCTCGGTGCGGATGCGGAACACCCGGTCTTCGAGGCCGCTGCGGTTGCCGTACCAGATCAGCGAAATTTCGCTCATCGGGTCTTGGGTCAGCTGGTCGCGGTCATCCCAGGCCGGCATCCAGAAGGTGGCGTCCGGCGCATAGAGTTCGAGCCAGGCGTCCCAGTCCTTGTCATCCAGATAGCGCGCTTCGCGGTAGAGGAAGTCGCGCGCGGTTTCGTAGGAGAGAGTCATCACGCGCCCTCCACGTGGATCAGCTGGTCCTGCTCTTGCTGCACCGCCTTGATCATCTGCTGCTGCCAGTAGTGGTGCTGCAGCACGAACAGGCCTTCATCCTCGGTGCGCACGCCGCTCATCAGCGGATGCAGGTCGATCTCCTGCGCGCCTTCGTCGGCGCCATCGATCCAGTGCTTGGCACCGCGGGACATGTCGTTCCATTCCATCGCCCGGCCGGCAAAGCCCTGCTGGCAGGCGCGGAACTCTTCGAGGTCATCTGGCGTGGCCATGCCGCTGACGTTGAAGAAGTCTTCGTACTGGCGGATGCGGCGGGCGCGGGCTTCGGCGCTCTCGCCCTTGGGTGCGATGCAATAGATGGTGACTTCGGTCTTGTCGACGGAGATCGGCTTGGCGATGCGCAGCTGCGAGCCGAACTGGTCCATCAGATACAGGTTCGGGTAGAGGCAGAGGTTGCGCGAGTTCTCGATCATCCAGTCGGTGCGAGCCTGGCCGACCTCGGCGATCATCTCGTCACGGCGCGCATACAGCGGGCGGTCTTCCGGGTTGTCCCAGCGGGTCCAGAGCAGCAGGTGGCCGTTCTCGAACGAGTAGAAGCCACCGCCCTTCTTGCCCCAGCCGCCGGCGCTCATGGCGCGGATGTCGTCACCGGCCTCTTTCAGCTTTCGCTGCTGCTGGGTGGCGGCGTAGTTCCAGTGCACGGCGGTGACGTGGTAGCCGTCGGCGCCGTTTTCGGCCTGCAACTTCCAGTTGCCTTCATAGACATAGGTGGACGAGCCGCGTAGCACTTCGATGCCGTCCGGCGACTGGTCGACGACCATATCGATGATCTTCTTCGATTCGCCGAGGAAGTCTTCCAGCGGCGCCACGTCCTCACGCAGGCTGCCGAACAGGAAGCCGCGGTAGGACTCGAAGCGCGCGACCTTCTTCAGGTCGTGGGAGCCGTCGCAGTTGAAGCTATCCGGGTAGCCAGCTTCCTTCGGGTCCTTGACCTTCAGCAGCTTGCCCGAGTTATTGAACGTCCAGCCATGGAATGGACAGGTATAGGTCGCCTTGTTGCCGCTCTTGAAGCGGCACAGCATGGCACCGCGATGACTGCAGGCATTGATGAAGGCGTTGAGCTCGCCATCCTTGTTGCGGGCGATGAAGATCGGCTGACGACCCATCTGGGTGGTGTAGTAGTCGTTCTTCTCGGGAATCTGGCTCTCGTGAGCGAGGTACAGCCAGTTGCCCTCGAAGATGTGTTTCATCTCCAGATCGAACAACCGAGGGTCGGTGAACATCTCGCGCTTGCAGCGAAAGACGCCCTTCTCTTTATCTTCTTCTAGCAGCGAATCAAGGTAGTCGAATCCCAGGGACATGGCCGGGGCCTCCATTGTTATTGTGTCTACGTGATGAAGGCTACGGCGCGGGGAGAAGGATCAATATCCGTTTCCTGCAGGACCTTTATCCGTTTTCTGCAAAGCGCAAGCGGACAGATTGACGCAGGCACGCAGGAACACACCCGCGCATCACACGGGGTGACGAGCAGCGAATGCGCACAGGCAGGGAAGGAAAAAAGAGCCGCTTCCGTCGGACCGGCAGCGACTCAAGGGGACTCAAGGAGACTCAGTGATGGCGGCGCAACGTATCCGAAGGTAGCTCGCCGAAGGTGCTCTTGTAGCTTTCCGAGAAACGCCCCAGGTGCATGAAGCCGTAGTCCATGGCGATTTCGGTGATGTTGCGCACCTTGGCCGAAGGATCGCTTAGCCGGCCATGGATCTGCTCCAGCTTGCGCTGGCGGATATAGGACTTCGGCGTGGTGCCGACCTTGCGCTCGAACAGCAGATAGAGCGAGCGCAGGCTCATGTTGGCCAGCTCGGCCAACTGCTCGACGGATATGTCCCGCTTAAGATGCTCATCTATATAGTCGGCAATCCGCCCGAAGGACGGGCAACTGTCACCAAACGGATCGCGGCGGATGTTGCTGGCCAAACTGCAGAGCAGCTTGCTGGCGATGATCCGGCTGTACTGTTCCTGAATCTGCGGAATGCTCTGCTCGGACCCCGCCTCCTGGCAGATCAACCCAAGCAGGCTGCCAAACCCATCGAGTTCGCTGAGCGCGTGGCGGTTGCTGCCGAAGCGAATCCCCTCCACCGGAGCCTGCCACTGGTTTTCGCTACAGGCCTTCTCCAGAAAGGAGGCCGGCAGTTTGACGATGAGTTTCTCGCAGTCTTCCGAATAGGTCAGGTCGACCGGATCGTCGGGATTGATCAGCAGGAGCTCGCCGGGGGTGAAATAGTGCTCCTGGCCCCGGCCGCGCCACAGGCAATGGCCGCGCTGCAGCAGCTGCAGGTGGTAGATGGTCTCGAGCGCCGGCGAAGTGACGTGAACGCTGCCGCCATAACTGATCTGGCAGAGGTCGAGTTTGCCGAACTTGCAATGACTGAGGCTGGCTTGCGGACTGCCGGTGCGCGGCAGCTGGATGCAGTGCGCCCCCACGTGCTGATTGACGTAGTCCGAAACGGCATGCGGATCAGCATGCTCGAAGATCCTGCTTTTTTCGTTCAGCAGTCGTTCCATCACCAGGCACTCGCATTGTTCTTATAGTCGGCCGGTCCATCGTCAACGACGCCGGCGGCGATTCCTGCCACGCACATGCATGTTCAGGCTTGATCTGCGTCAAGACTATCGCTTCGTTCGAGCATAGGAGATTCGACCAACGAACGACACCCCGTCGTTCGGTGACCGCACGGTTTTTGGCGGACCGCAAGACGGGCACCTGGAAAAGGCAGCCGCCAATGATCCTGACCGGACGAAAGGCTTCGCAAGCCGGGCGCTGGCCCATGGGCAGCATCCTGTATAATGCCGCCCCCATTTACCGCTCGTGTGCGCCTGCACCGACTCTCCAAGTTATCCGGCCCGATAGTGCAAAGTCCTCGTTCGAATCAGTCTGTTGCAAGTAGAAAGTTCTCCGTCGCACCCATGATGGATTGGACTGATAGGCACTGTAGGTACTTCCTGCGCCAGCTTTCGCAACACGCGTTGCTCTACACCGAGATGGTCACCACCGGCGCGCTGCTGCATGGCGATGCGCAGCGGTTTCTGCGGTATGACGAGACTGAGCACCCATTGGCTCTGCAGCTGGGAGGCAGTGTGCCGGCGGAGCTGGCCGAGTGCGCCAAGCTCGCCGAAGCCGCGGGTTATGACGAGGTTAACCTCAACGTCGGCTGCCCCAGCGATCGGGTGCAGAACAACATGATCGGCGCCTGCCTGATGGGTCACCCGTCGCTGGTGGCCGATTGCGTAAAGGCAATGCGCGATGCAGTGGATATCGAGGTCACCGTCAAGCATCGCATCGGTATCAATGGACGCGACAGCTATGCCGAGCTGTGCGATTTCGTCGGTCAGGTTCGCGACGCTGGATGCCGCAGTTTCACCGTGCACGCGCGCATAGCCATCCTCGAAGGGCTGTCACCGAAGCAGAACCGTGAGGTGCCGCCATTGCGTTACGACATCGCCGTGCAGCTGAAGAAGGACTTCCCGGACCTCGAGATCATCCTGAACGGCGGCATCAAGACGCTGGACGAGTGCCGCGCGCACCTGGAAACCTTCGATGGCGTCATGCTAGGGCGCGAGGCCTACCACAACCCCTATCTGCTGGCCCGCGTCGACCGGGAGCTGTTCGGTAGCGAAGCGCCGGTGATCAGCCGGGCACAAGCTCTACGCAATATGCGACCCTACATTGAGCGCCACATGAGCGACGGTGGCGCGATGCATCACATCACCCGTCATGTGCTCGGTTTGGGCCAGGGCTTTCCCGGCGCGCGGCGCTTCCGCCAGCTGCTCTCGGTGGACATCCACAAGACGAGCAACCCCCTTGCGCTGCTCGATCAGGCGGTGGCGCTGCTCGAAGGGCACTAACGCTCCACGTTCAAGGAACGCAACCCCGGCATCTGAATCAAAGGCCAGGCGCATCCGGGTCCACCCGCTCGTTGAGCGGGCTGACTGGCTCGGGTAAGGTCATGCCACTCACAGGACGGAGCCCCTCTTACATGACTTCCAAGCTGGAACAACTCAAGCAGTTCACCACTGTCGTCGCCGATACAGGCGACATCGACGCCATTGCTCGCCTGAAACCGGTGGACGCCACCACCAATCCTTCACTGCTGCTCAAGGCAGCGGCTATGCCGCGTTATGCCGATGACCTGGCGAACGCGATGAAGCAGTGCCACGGCGACATCGGTCTGGCGTGCGACCTGTTCGCCGTCGCGGTAGGCAAGCAGATTCTGGAACTGATCCCCGGGCGCATCTCCACCGAGGTCGACGCGCGATTGTCGTTCGACACTCAAGCCATGGTCCAGCGCGGTGAGCGCCTGATCGGCCTTTACGAGCAGGCTGGCATTAGCCGCGAGCGCGTTCTGATCAAGATCGCTTCGACCTGGGAAGGCATCCGTGCAGCCGAACAGCTGGAGAAAGCCGGCATCCAGACCAACCTTACCCTGCTGTTCTCCTTCACCCAGGCCGTGGCATGCGCCGAGGCCGGCGTCTTCCTGATCTCGCCGTTCGTTGGCCGCATCTATGACTGGTACAAGAAGCACGAAGGTCGTGATTACCAAGGCGCGGAAGATCCAGGCGTGCAGTCGGTCAGCCGCATCTACGACTACTACAAGGCTCACGGATACAAGACGGTAGTGATGGGCGCGAGCTTCCGCAATGTCGGACAGATCGAGGCACTGGCCGGTTGCGACCGGCTGACCATCAGCCCGGAACTGCTCGGCGACCTGGCCGCAGCCAGCGGCGCGCTGGAACGCAAACTGCAGCCCGGCCGCGAGTCAGAAGCGCATATCAGTCTGGATGAAAAGAGCTTCCGCTGGGGCCTGAACGAGGATGCGATGGCGACCGAAAAGCTTGCCGAAGGCATCCGTCAGTTCGCGCGGGACCAAGAGAAACTCGAAGCCCTGCTGGCCAAGCTGGCCTGATCAGGACCGCTCCAAGGCGGTGACGAGGTCATGGAAGGCCTCGCGGTTGGACTCATTGAGGCTCATCAGGATGCGGTGAGCCTCGAGCACCTTGGCCTTCACCACCTCTTCGGATTGATCCTGCGATGGCAGATCGGCCAGGCATTCCGGGCAAGGCAACGGTGTATCGACGATATTGAACACCTGATCGAAGCCCATAGACTGCAACAGCCGGGTGATGTCCGGGTGGGTGGTGACCAGCGTCGGCAACATACCCACCTTCTGCCGCGACAGTATCGACAGCTTGGCCAAGAGGCCCAAGGTGGTACTGTCAATGCTTCGGCTTTCGGTCAGATCAATGACAATCGAAGAAAAATTGCGCGACGAGAAGATCTTCTCGATCGTTGCATCCAGCGCCGAACAGAGCGTCAAACGGATTTCACCTATGAACTTCAGAACAAAGGTGCCATCCATCTCGGCGAACTGGATTCTACCAGTACTCATGCAAGGTTCCTGCTCAACACCAGCAAGGCGATATCGTCGGGCATGTCAGCCAGCTCGGCCAACCCGAAGACTCGACGTAATCCATCCAGCGTGCCACCGGCATCGGTAATCAAACCGGGCAGCGCGGACTCTTTTTCTTTGAGTGTGTCGCCGGGCAAAAGGTCCAGAATGCCGTCGGAGAGCAAGGTCAAGCTGAAGGTCTCGGGTAGCTTCAGCTCGAAATTCTGATAGGTCGCCTCAACGAACAACCCGACCGGCAACCCGCGCCCTTCGAGATAGTGCGCGCCCTCTCCCGTGTACAGCACCGGCATAGGCAGATGACCGCCAATGCTGTAGTGCAGCACGTCATGCTCCTGATCAATAACGCCGCCCAGCATGGTCACGTGCTTGCCCAGCTTGCAATTGATCAGCCCGCGGTTGATGTGATCTAGCACTTCCGACGGTTTGAACTCGCGCAGCGTGCCGCCACGGCGCGACTCGTACAGCAGTCGGGTCGTCATGAACTTGAGCAGCACGGTCACGAACGCCGAGGAGGCACCATGGCCGGAAACATCGGCCAGGTAGAAACCGATGCGCCGCTCATCCACGCGGAAATAGTCGACGAAGTCACCGGACAGGTACAGCGATGGGATGATCTGGTGGGCGAAGTCGAAGCCATCGACGCTCCAGGGCGTCACCGGCAGCATGTTCATCTGCACTTGGCGACCGGCGTCCTGGTCTTCCTGCAACAGGTGCAGGCTGGCTTGCAGATCACGATTGGCCGTCTCGAGCTGTTCACGATAGCGGCGATTTTCCAGCCGCAAACGAGAACGGTCCAGCGCCCGCCGTACCGAATGCTCAAGCATCGCCAGGTCTTCGAGTGGCTTGATCAGGTAGTCGGCAGCGCCCAAGCGCAGGGCCTCCACCGCGTCGCTCATCACGCCGGCACCGGAAACCACGATCACGGGGAGGTCGAGCTGGCGCTCACTGATCTGACGGATCAGCTCAAGGCCATCCATCTGCGGCATGCGCAGATCGCAGATCACCAGATCGGGCTGCTCCGACTCGAAGAGCTCCATGCCCTGCGGGCCATTGCCGGCCTGCAAGACACGAAAACCACTGTCATCCAGATAGGCAGCCAGACTGGCTCGAACCACATCGTCGTCATCTATGATCAGCAGCGTCGCGCTTGGTTTATGCATGTTCCTACCAGGCGGGGTCGCCAGGATGATTGGCGAAAACATTGGCCCCGCATGACGCCGGGCTTGGGTTCGATTCAAGGCGCAGACGGTACTCCCATACGATCGGGGTTTCAAGCCGACCGGCTGGCGCCTTTACAGGTCGAATTGAGGGGAGCTATAAGAATGCCGCGAGCCATATATAAAAGGTTGAAACCATGAGCCAGAAAGACCGTGATTACAGTGAAAAACGCGATTTCATCCGAATGCAGATCGAAACCACCGTTGCGCTGGAACATGGCGATACAAAACTGAGCGGCACCTGTATCGACCTCTCCAGTACCGGCATGCAGGTTCTGGCCAGCGCCCAACTACGCATGGGCGACAAGGTCCGCGTACTCATTCCATCCGAGCACAGCGAACTGAAAGGACTGGACGCGCAGACAGAAGTCGTCCGCGTCAGCCAGCTCGACGATGGCCGGCAGAGCCTGGGTCTGGCAATCCTCTCGATGTGCTGACCCTGCTCCAGCGATGGCCGCAGCAAATGCGGCCAGGCTTCAGAAGTCGTCTTCGACTTCCCCGTCCTTGACCCGGAATTCGCGATTCTGAAGGTAGGCGTTGCGTACGAAGATGTAGCGATCACCCTGAATCATCTTCTCGGCTGACAGCAGTCCTGCGCGCGTATCGATCAGGTCCACACCCCGCGTCACGTTGCGGGTCGGCACATGATCCATGTGCGGATACGGTTCGAGGAAGGAATCCGGCACCCGGCCGACGGCATCACGCACCGTGCTTGGCCCAAGCAGCGGCAGCACGACATATGGCCCACTTCCCAGCCCCCAGGCACCCAGCGTCTGGCCGAAGTCCTCATCGTTCTTGTGCAGCCCCATGCGGGTGGCAACGTCGAAGAAACCGAGCACGCCGAATGTGGTATTGAACAGGATACGACTGGTGTCGATGCCGGCATCGCGGACCTTGCCCTGCAGCAGGTCGTTGGTCAGCACCACCACATCACCGAGATTACTGAACACATTGCCGATGCCGTCCTCGAGGAAGCTCGGCGTCACTTTCTGGTAGCCCTGGGCCAAGGGCTTGAGGGTGTAGGTGTCAACGGTGTCATTGAAACGAAACACCGCGCGGTTGACGCCTTCCCACGGATCTTCTTCGGCCGCTAACGCTGGCGCTGCGCCATGCGTGGCGATCATAGCGACGAAACTGGCCTTGAGCACGGCGATCCAGGCCGTAGCGATCTTGGGCATCACTTTTCTCTCCCTTAGGTATTTGGTGCATGCGGCGCACCGACGCAGACCGCGCAGTATAGAGTGAACATCCTGTTTTCGGCAGTCAGCCGGATATTCGGCTTTCGTGGCACAGGCCGGCGCTTGTGCCAGCGCCGGTAAAGGCACAGACAAGGCCTGGCCGCTGGTTTAACCTTCAGCTATCGACGTTCATTACACGCCGCCCGTAAACCCATGAGAGGGAAGCAAAATGCCGGAACATGATCTGCAGTCGCAGCTCGAAGAACTGCGTTATCAACTGGCCCAGGACACGCCGCTGACCGATGAGGAGCGGGCTTCGCTGCAAGCGATCGCCCAGGACATCGAAGTTCGCCTGGCGACGCAGGGCAGCACCGACCACAACGACTCGCTGGTGGATGGCGTCAACCTGGCCGTCGAGCGCTTCGAGGTCAGCCACCCAAGCATGGCCATGACGCTGCGCAACATCATGCAGACCCTGGCCAACATGGGCATCTGAAGCAGGTCACGGGTCGCGCTGCGACCCTGACTCGCTGCGTTACTGGCGCACCAGACGGCGATTGTCCACGACCATCGCCTCGGTACTGCGGTACGGATTGATGTCCAGCCCGCCACGGCGCAGGTAACGCGCGTAGACGGTCAGCTTCTCCGGCTGCAGCAAACGCTGCAGATCGAGAAAGATGCGCTCCACGCATTGCTCGTGAAAGTCGGCATGCTGACGGAAGCTCACCAAATAGGCCAACAGGCTCTCCGCCTGCAACGCCGCGCCGCGGTACTCAACGACTACGCTGCCCCAATCCGGCTGACCGGTCACCGGGCAGTTGGACTTGAGCAAGTGGCTGTGCAGCGACTCCTCGACCATATGCCCGGCATCACAGGCCAACAGTCCCGGTTGAGGATGGTCGTAATGCTCGATGGTCACGTCCAGATCGTCGACGCAGCGCCCCGGCAGCGTCGCAACACCTTCGGCCGCCACCTCATCCAGCGCGCGCAGGCGCACCTTCACCGGCTTGCCGGCTGCCGCAGAAAGATCGCTGCTCATCACCTCGGCCAGCGCTTCCCGCGACTCGAACACCGACTGGTTCAGCGAGTTCAGATAGAGCTTGAACGACTTGGATTCGATGATGCTCGGCGAGTCCGCCGGAATCTCGAATTCACCGATCGCCACCACCGGCTTGCCGGAAGGCAGCAACCATGACAGTTCGTAGCAATTCCACAGATCCACGCCCTGGTAGGGCAGCGTCTCGGCGGTGAGACCAAGCTCGGCCCACTTCGGCGCGCGCGGAATCGGAAACAGTAGGTGCGGGCTGTAGGTGGCGACGTAGTCACTGGACTTGCCCAGCGGGGAATGTTCGGCGGGATGCTGCATGGGAAATGGACCTGAACGAGAAACGCCGCGAAGTTTAGCGCTTCGCGGCGTTCTTTTCAGTGGCATCGGCGCAGCGGCCGAAATCAAGTGCCAGCTACTGGCGCATCCCGCGCCCACTCTTGAGCAGCCCGACGGAGACCAGATAGAGCGCCGCCACCGCTACCAGCATGAAGCTGATCGCCACACCGATGCGGATATCCGAAACACCGAGAATCCCGTAGCGAAACGCATTGACCATGTGCAACACCGGGTTGGCCAGCGACAGCGTCTGCCAGAACGGCGACAGCAGGTTGATCGAATAGAACACCCCACCGAGGTAGGTCAGCGGCGTCAGCACGAAGGTCGGGATGATCGAGATATCATCGAAATTGCGCGCGAACACCGCGTTGATGAAGCCGCCCAGGGCGAAGATGCTCGCCGTCAGGGTGATCACCAGAACGGTCACGCCCAGGTGGTGCACCTGCAGATCGGTGAAGAACATCGACAGCAGCGTGACGATTACCGCAACCGCCAGCCCACGGGTGATGCCACCCAGGGCAAAACCAATGACGATCACATGCGGCGACACCGGCGAGACCAGCAGCTCCTCGATGGAGCGCTGGAACTTGGTGCTGAAGAAGCTCGACACCACGTTGCTGTAGGAGTTGGTGATCACCGACATCATGATCAGGCCCGGGACGATGTAGTCCATGTAGCTGAAGCCGCCCATGTCCCCAATCCGCGCACCGATCAGGCTGCCGAAGATGACGAAGTACAGCACCATGGTGATCGCCGGGGGCAGCAGCGTCTGCGGCCAGATGCGTGTATAGCGACGGATCTCGCGCTGGACGATGGTCTGCAGCGCGACCAGGTTGGGACGCAGTTCGCCGCTCATGACTTCACCTTCAGGTTGTTCTCCACCAGCGACACGAACAGCTCCTCCAGTCGGTTGGTCTTGTTGCGCAGACTCAGCACCTCGATGCCCTGAGCGCTGAGCAGACGGAACAGTTCGGTCACGCCCTGGCTCTTCTCCACCTGCACCTCGAGGGTGTGATGATCGATCAACTGCGCCGGATAGCTGCCCAGCTCCGGCGCGACCAGTTGCGACTCCTTGAGGTCCAGCAGAAAGGTTTCCACGTGCAGCTGCGAGAGCAGCTCGCGCATGCTGGTGTTCTTTACGATCTGGCCATGGTCGATGATGCCGATGTTGCGGCACAGCTGTTCGGCCTCCTCCAGATAGTGGGTGGTGAGGATGATGGTAATGCCTTCACGATTGAGCTCGGTGAGGAACGACCACATCGAGCGGCGCAGCTCGATATCCACACCCGCGGTGGGCTCGTCGAGAATCAACAGCCGCGGTTGATGGATCAGCGCCCGCGCGATCATCAGGCGGCGCTTCATGCCGCCGGAGAGCATCCGCGAGGAAACATCACGCTTGTCCCACAACCCCAGCTGGTTGAGATAGCGCTCCGCGCGCTCCTTGGCAATCTTCGCCGGGATGCCGTAGTAGCCGGCCTGCGTGACCAGGATGTCGAAGGCCTTCTCGAACTGGTTGAAGTTGAATTCCTGCGGCACCACGCCCAGGCAACGCTTGAGCCCGGACGGGTCGCGATCCAGATCGTGACCGAACACGTTGACCGTGCCGCCGCTCTTGTTCACCAGGGTGGAGAGGATGCCGATGGTGGTGGACTTGCCGGCGCCATTGGGCCCGAGCAAGGCGAAGAAGTCGCCTTCGGCCACGTCCAGGTCGATACCCTTGAGGGCCTGGAAGCCGTTGCCGTAGGTCTTGGTCAACTGCCGGATGGATAGAGCAGTACTCATAAGAAGGTGCACACAACGCGAAGGGAGTGAAGCTAGATAAGGGCGCAAGTGACCGATTGCAACCGCCCATTTCCGGAGCGAGCGCCTCAGTGCTACGTGTCGGACTGCTCCAATGGCACAACGATCAATGCAGCACGCTGTCCTTCGGCAACATCGGCCATGGGGAAAAGAATGCGCGCGTCCGGCTCATCGACCACCCAGCGCATGCCGTCGTCCTCGGCAAGCAGGCTGCCAAGCGGCAATGGCGCAAAGTTCTCGATGTCAGCGGGTAGACACAGCCGAAACCGCGAGCTGCGCTTGATGATCTCTCGAGAAATACTCAGCAGCTGCGGTTGCGCCTCTGCACCCGCAGACAACTCGCGCCCCTCGATCATTGCGATCAGCCCCTGCTCGAACTGCAGCACTGCCGGCGGCAGTGCCTCGTCCTTGCCTTCGGCAAGCTCCAAGGTAAACGCCTCGGCGCCATGAAGCGTGGCGGTCATGGCACTGAAGGTAGAGCTGGGCTGGCGCTGCAACAGGACTCCGTCGATTGCCAGAGCATGCAGTCGGGCCAACGCATTGGGTTGTGCGCCCCCTCCCTCGCGCCAAGGGCAGATCGCAAACTGGGCGAGACGCGACGGGCGCATCGCTGAGTGCAGGTCATAGTGCCGGCGCTGGCGTCCGGACACGCTGAAGAAGCCTCCGACCAATGCCTCAAGCTCTGACGCACGAATGGCTTCGCCGCCCCATACATCAGCATGGGCACCGAGAAAGAGACGGTTAAGGTCATGTTCGATGTACCGAACCATGCGACGCATCGCTGCAGGATTGGCGAACAGCAGCAACAGTCGCGCACGGGGCTGCACATCGCCCCGTGCGAGCGCACGGATCAGGCGATCCAAGACATGTATGGGGATGAGTTCATTGCCGTGTATGCCGGCCGACAGGACCAGATCGCCGCCTTGATCCTGGCCGCTCGGCGGCGATACCAGCAGCGCGCCCTCGGCCAGCCAGTGCAGCTTCACCCCGCGCGGGGTGAGCTGGACTTTCTCGCAGGGCTCGCGCCCGGCGAGGGTCAGTTCCAGCAGCTTGCCGATGGCGAGCATGCTGGTCTGCCGTCAGTGATTGCAGTCAGGGCCGTGGACGTGCTCGTCGTCATCGGCCTCGACCGGCTCCATTTCCAGCTGCAGGCTGACCAGATTGGTGGCCAACGGACGCAGCACCAGATTGGCGTATTCGGTGTCGCCGTCCTCGACGTCCACACCAATCATCAGCTGACCGTTGCCGACCTGCTGAATCCAGACCTCGCGGCCCTGCCAAATCACGGCAAAACGGGTGCAGGACGTTTCCAGTTGGGTTCCGTCGACATCTTCCAGAACCAGTTGCAGGCTATCGCTCATTGAATTGCTCTCGCTAGTAGAACGCGCGGCGCCCGCGGCGCTGCGCATGGGGAATGGTCAGGCCTGGGTCAGCGTCGCGACGGCGCGCTCGAGGCGATCCAGCCCTTCGTCGATATCAGCTTCGTCGATGACCAGGCTCGGCGCCAGGCGCACCACGTCGGGGCCGGCCTGCAGCACCATGAGAGCTTGCTTCTCCGCGGCGGCGCAGAAGGCACCGGCCTTGCCCTTCCAGGCCTCGCTCAACACACAGCCGATCAGCAGGCCACGGCCACGCACCAGGCTGAACACGCCATAGCGCTCACCGATCTGCATCAGGCGCGCCTTGAAACGCTCGTGTCGCGCCTTGACGCCTTCGAGCACCTCCGGCGTATTGACGATATCCAGCACCGTCTCGGCAACTGCGCAGGCCAGCGGATTGCCGCCATAAGTGGTGCCGTGGGTGCCGACGCTCAGGTGCGCGGCGATCTCGTTGGTGGTCAGCATCGTCCCGATCGGGAAGCCGCCGCCCAGGCTCTTGGCGTTGGTCAGGATGTCCGGCGTGACGCCGTAGTGCATGTAGGCGAACAGCTCGCCGGTACGGCCGAGGCCGGTCTGCACCTCATCGAAGATGAGCAGCGCGTTGTGCTCGTTGCACAGCTGGCGCGCGCCTTCCAGATAAGCCTGGTCGCCCGGCAGAATGCCGCTCTCGCCCTGGATCGGCTCCAGCACCACCGCGCAGGTCTTGTCGGAGATCGCCGCTTTCAGGGCGTCGAGATCGTTGAAGGGTACATGGGTAATCCCTTCGATCTTTGGCCCGAAGCCGTCGGAGTACTTCGACTGCCCGCCCACCGTGACGGTGAACAGGGTGCGGCCGTGAAAGCTGTTGAGCGCCGAGATAATCTCGAATTTCTGCGGCCCGTAGACGTCATGGGCGTAACGACGGGCCAGCTTGAACGCCGCCTCGTTGGCTTCCGCGCCGGAATTGCAGAAGAACGCGCGGTCGGCGAAGGTCGCTGCCGTCAGCTTCTTCGCCAGGCGCAGCGCCGGCTCGTTGGTATAGATGTTGGAAATGTGCCAGAGCTTGCCAGCCTGCTCGGTCAGCGCCGCGACCATCGCCGGATGCGCATGGCCCAGTGCGTTGACCGCGATGCCGCCAGCGAAGTCCACCAGTTCTCGCCCGCTCTGATCCCATACTCGCGAACCCAGGCCACGTACCGGTACGAAGGCTGCTGGGGCGAAGGTGGGAACAATGACCTGGTCGAAATCGGCGCGTTCTACCGGGGTGTGCGGGGCGGACATCGGGGCTCTCCTGCGAGGCGACACGGAATGAGAAATGAAAACGCCCCGCCATCGGCGGGGCGTCACTCGCGCAGTGTAAACGCAGGGCCGGCCCTCGTGCGCACTCGAGAAGAAATTCTCTTGCGCTCCACGCGCTCTTTCAGCCGAAGTGCTGCTGGTCCAGCGCGATCGCCTGATCCAGGGTTTCCAGCAGCGCCTTGCGCACTTTGAGCTTGGTGTTCTTGTGCGCCACCATGTTGATCTTCTTGAGCTGCTCGGCCGCGGCTTTGGCGACTGCCAGCAGCTCACCGGTCGGCACCACCTTGTCGAGAAAACCGGCATCCACCGCGCCAATCGGATCGAACATCTCGCCGTTGATCACCGAGCGATGGAAGGCTGACTTGCGCAAACGGTCACGCGCCAACTCGATGCCTGCATGGTGCATGGTCATGCCGATCTGCACCTCATTGAGGCCTATATGAAATGGCCCTTCGACACCAATGCGGTAATCGGCGGACAACAGCAGGAAGGCGCCTTTGGCGATGGCATGCCCTGGGCACGCCACGATGATCGGGAACGGGTGCGCCAGCATCCGGCGGGAGAAGGTCGAACCCGTAGCGACCAGCGTCATGGCGTTCTGCGGGCTCGACGTCATGACCTTCAGATCGTAGCCGCCGGACAGGATGCCCGGCTGCCCGGTGAGAATCACGACGGCACGGTCCTGCTCGGCGCGATCCAGCGCGGCGTTGAGCGCCTCGAACACGGCAGGCGAAAGGGCGTTGACCTTGCCATTGCACAGCGTCAGCGTGGCGACGCCGTCTTCGAATTGGTAGGAGACCAGCTCACTCATGACGAGATTCCTTGTTTTTGAAGTCGGCAGACGTTACCCAGCGCTCAGGCTCAGGTAAAGCGCGATGACCGACCGGCCGGTCACGCCAGAGGCGTCAAAGCCGCACCGAAACGTATCTGTACAGAAAGGGATCAGCTCGATTCGAAGTCGGCCAGTGTCTCGGGGTGCAGGATGGCCTGTAGCTCGGGGTCGGCGAGATGAAGCCCGAAAGAGCCATCCGGCAGACCGACGGATATCCGGTAAGGCGCACCCTCCTCGTCCACGGTGATCTGCGCCAGATCCAGATAACGCGGCGTGCAGCGCTGCTTGGCGGCATCGCGCAGCACCACAACACGGGGGCGGAGTTGGTATTGCCGATGTTTTTCCACTACCACGGCGACCTCACCGGTGTGCAACTCGACGAGCGTACCCACCGGGAAGGCTCCCAGCCAGCGGATGAATTCGCTCACCAGGTCCTCGTCGAACTGCCTGCCGCTGGCGCTGCGCAGGATCTCGAAGGCCGATTGCACTGGTCGCGCGCAATCGTAGGCCCGGTGGCTGGTAATGGCGTCGAAAGCGTCGACAATGGTGATGATGCGCGTCATGTAGGAAATCTGCGCCGGCCCCGAACCCAGCGGATATCCAGTGCCATCGAGTCGCTCGTGATGGCCATACGCGGCGTGCAGTGCAGCCTCCGGAATACCGGGTTGCGCCCGCAGCGCTTCCAGGCCGAAGACCGGATGCCGCTTGATCACCTCGAACTCCTGCGCGGTGAGCTTTCCGGGCTTGTTGAGAATCTCCGGATCAATGCGCATCTTGCCGACGTCATGCAGCAACCCCGCCATGCCCAGCAGCTGGAGTTTGTCGTCCTGCAGGCCGAGATGATTGCCGAAGCCCATCGCCATGATCGACACCGACAAGCAGTGCAGGCTGGTGTAGAGATCCTTGTTCTTCAGCCGGACCAGCCAGAGCATGGCGCTTTCATTGCGCAGCATGCTGGCCAGGTTGCGCTTGACGGCGCCATGGCATGCGCGGGTGTCGATCACTCGTCCATGCTGTACGTCGGCCAGTACCTGTTCGATCAGGCGGGAGCCATCCAGATAGGCTGCGCGGGCCTCTTCCACCTCGGTCGAAAGCGCGTGCTGCGGTCGCTCTATCGGCTTGCGAACACGCGGCCCGACGACCGGAACCGGCGTATCGTGCTGCAAGCGAACTCTGCGCGTATCGTCGACATAGACATACTCGCAACAGTTGCGTAGCGCGCGTATCTCGGCGGGCTTCAGCAGCGGAAAACCCTGGAACGCAAAGTTCGTTTCATTCCACGGCCGATCCAGCTCGCAGACGTACATGCCCAATTCCAGGCGGGCGACAGCAACCCGACGCCGGGTCGGCACCAGCAAGGTATCGATATGCTTACCTGACTTGCTTGTCAGTTTCATGGAACAGGTGAGCTCCGCTCGGCTTCTTATTCAAAATAACCCAGGCATCGACCAAGGCTGCAATCAGGAGTCTAGCGGAACGTGCAGCCTGTCACCTGAGCGAGACGAATTTGTTAAGCGCATGAATAAGCTAAAAAAGTTTTTGCCAAAGGCACAGGGTTCGATTACATTAGCGCGCCTCGACGGACATGAACCTCCGTCGATCCGGTGAGGTGTCCGAGCGGTTGAAGGAGCACGCCTGGAAAGTGTGTATACGAGAAATCGTATCAAGGGTTCGAATCCCTTCCTCACCGCCATATTCGATTCAAGCAAAACCCCTGACTTCCCCGAAGCCAGGGGTTTTTGCGTTCTAGAGCCCCGATCCGAGGGCACCATACGTCCGTCAGCGATTGTCGTGCCGTCTGGCCTGTTGCAGATTGCTCGCAGTCCTTTCATGCCGCAATCATTTCCATGGCCGATCCCTACAACCTGCAGCGCTTCGTCGACGCTCAACAACTCCAGTATCCGCAGGCGCTGGCAGAACTGCGCAGCGGGCGCAAACGTACGCACTGGATGTGGTTCATCTTTCCGCAGCTGCAGGGGCTTGGCCGCAGCGCCATGGCACAGCGCTACGCGATTTCGGGCCGAGCCGAGGCTGAAGCCTATCTGCAGCATCCGCTGCTGGGGCCACGTCTGCTGGCCTGCACCGGGGCGATGCTAGGGCATCACCGCAACAGCGCACAGCAGATTCTGGGAAGCCCAGACGACCTGAAGTTTCACTCCTGCATGACCCTCTTCGCCCATGTAGCGCCAGACTCCGCCCAGTTCGAGCAGGCGCAGCAAGCCTTCTTCGACGGTCAGGCCGATACGGCCACCCTGAGCCTTCTGAGCAGCGGCGACACCGCCTGCTGAACGCCGGCCGAATCAACGCTGGCCGGCGGCGCCACCCGTTGCGCCGCCGCTGGCCGCACCTCCGCTGCTGGCTCCGCCTGCACCGTTACCGCTACCTGTTCCGATTCCACCCGGCGGTGTGACGCCGCCCTGATTGGCGTTTCCATTGGCACCACCCGGAGCGGTCTGCGGCTGGGTGGTGCCCGGAGCAGGATTCGCGCCCACGCCACCGTTCGGCTGGCGGACATTGTTCTGCGGACTCGGCAAACCGGTCCCGGTCGGCGGGTTCGTGGCACCCGGAACGTTGGGTCGGGGGTTGTACGCATCACTCTGCACGCCCCCTCGGTTGATACCAGGCGTCTGCTCCCGAGTGGTGCCCGGCTCACGGATACGGTTGATATCACGACCGATCTGCTGGCGATTTTCTTCCAAATCGGCACCCATCTGGTCACGCTCCTGCTGCAGTGTCATGCCCTCCTGCTGCGCCAATGCAGCGCTGGAAATGGCGGTGAGTAACAGTACTAGCGGAAACTTCGGCTTGTTCATCATCTGTCCTCCGATGCGGTGTAAAACGGAAGACAACCAAAAGCAGCGACCAGCTCCATCGCTGGAAGCGTTCGCTGGTGCGGAAATTGCTTTCTCTTGAGTCTGGGCGAATGTCCGGCACGTCTCGTTTACCGGCGTCGGATTCTAGAAACCGCGGTCACGTACCGTCTCCGCCCCTTCGGCAAGGCGATAATCGCTACACACAAGAATAAAAGGCCATGTCATGCTCAAGCAGAAGAAATTTCGGCAGGCGACACTGATCGTCATTGCCACGGCAGTGATTCTCATCCTGCCCAACCTGACCCGTATATTCAGCTGAGCGCGCCACCGGCGCGCTGCGAGGAGTTCCCATGCGCGTCCCGATTCTTTCCCTACTGCTGGCTCTGAGCCTGCACGCATCGGCTGGCGATATCGATCAGCCCACCGCCCTGCAGATGCTGCAGCGAGCCGACACCGTACTGATCGATGTAAGAACTGCTGACGAGTTCGCCGAAGGAGCGCTGCCCGGCGCGGTCCGCATCGAGACTCCGGATATCGCCGAGCGGATCGGAACACTGGCCCCGGAAAAGGACACGCCGGTCGTGCTCTACTGCCGCAGCGGCCGCCGTGCCTCCGAAGCGCAGGACGTGCTCGAGAAGCTCGGCTACACACAGGTCATCAACGCGGGCGGCTACGACGAGCTCGCCACTGTGTTACCAAGCGACTGATCGCACCGACGCGGCCGTCGAGTCCGCCAGCACCACCCATACCGCCGCCGACATAGGGAACTTATGAGCAGCGAGGGCCACTGAAAAACGTGGCCTTCGCTGCATCATGCGCACCCTTATCGGAGGATATGGATGAACTGGGACGCCCTGCTCAACGAGACACTCTGGATCAACCTGGCGATCATGCTGGGGATCACCATCGTCAGCTACCTGGTTCTGCGCACCATCCTCGGGATCGTCACCAGGCGCCTCAACAAGCTCGCCACCGGGTCCAAGACCAAGTTCCTCGGCATCACCGCCGAACTGCTTTCACGCACCAGCAATCTGCTGATCCTGGCGTTCTCACTGCTGATCGCACTGAAGACGGTCGAACTGTCGCCTCGCTGGGAATCGACAATGTCCCACGGCTGGTTCATCGCCCTCGCGTTCCAGTTCGCGCTGTGGATGGACACCGGCGTGCGCCTGTGGATGGAGAGCCTGACCCGCGACGGCAAGGCCCGCAATCCGGTCACCACCACCATCATCGGCATCATGATCCGCATCGTGGTCTGGACCATGATGCTGCTATCGATCCTCGCCAACCTGGGTGTCGACATCACCGCCATGGTCGCCAGCCTCGGCGTCGGCGGTATCGCCATCGCCCTGGCAGTACAGACGCTGCTCAGCGACATCTTCGCCTCGCTGTCCATCGGCGTGGACAAGCCGTTCGAGATCGGTGACTTCGTGGTATTCGGCGAGGTGGCCGGCAACATCGAGCACATCGGCCTGAAAACCACGCGCATTCGCGCCCTCAGCGGCGAACAGGTGGTCGTATCCAACGCCGACCTGTTGCGGCAGATCGTGCACAACTACAAGCGCATGAACACGCGGCGGATCGTCTTCAAGTTCGGCATCACCTACGACACGCCAACCGAAAAGGTGAAAGAGGTGGCGGCACTGGTGAAGCGCATCGTCGAAGGCATCGAAGTGGCGAAGTTCGACCGCGCGCATTTCCTCGGCTTCGACGACAGTCAGCTGACCTTCGAGGTCGTCTACATCATGCAGGTCTCGGACTACAACAAGTACATGGACACCCAGCAGGAGATCAACCTCGCCCTGCTGCAGGGCATTCGCGACATGGACGTGCAGTTCGCCTTCCCCACCCGCAGCATCGAATTCATCGGTGGGCGATTGCCGGAAATCAATGTTGCCGGCGTGCCGCAGGAAAAGCCGGCAGCCAACCAGAACACCGACGATGCCGACACGCAAATGCTCGGCGCCCGGCCGAGCTGAACCATCCCCCGTCGCCGCCCGTTGGCCGGCGGCGACACCTCGTCCCTTCGCTGCAGCGGCGCAAGCGCCTATGCTGAAGACGGAAGCTGTTCGAACCTGAAAGGATAAGACTCATGACGCTGCTCTGGTTGCTGGTTCTACTGCTCGGCATTGCCGTAATCGCCCACCTGCGCCTGTCGCCGGTGCCGGCACTGGTGATCGTCGCCACCTACCTGGTCTTCATGACCGCTGCCGACACCTCCGGGGTGGTGGTATTCCTGCTCTGGCTCGCCTTGATCGCCATTGCGGTGCCTCTATTGGTCGCAGACGTGCGCCGCAAGTACTTCAGCGGGCCGATGTTCGACTGGTTCAAGAAGGTGCTACCGCCGATTTCCGCCACCGAGCGCGACGCCATCGACGCCGGCACCGTCTGGTGGGACGGCGAGCTGTTCAGCGGCCGCCCGGCGTGGGACACCCTGCTCGGCTATCCGAAGGCGCGCCTCACGGATGAAGAACAGGCCTTTCTCGACGGCCCTACCGAAACCCTCTGCGCCCTGGTCAGCGAATGGGATATCGCCCAGCGCATGGACCTGCCGCCCGCCGCCTGGGACTACATCAAGGCCGAAGGCTTCTTCGCCCTGATCATCCCCAAGGAATACGGCGGCAAGGGCTTCTCCGCCTACGCCCACTCGCAGATCGTGATGAAACTCGCCACCCGCAGCGGTGACCTGGCCAGCACCGTGATGGTGCCCAACTCTCTCGGTCCGGCCGAGCTGCTGATGCACTACGGCACCGATGAGCAGCGCAACCACTACCTGCCGCGCCTGGCCAATGGCACCGACATTCCCTGCTTTGCCCTCACCGGCCCATATGCCGGCTCCGACGCCGGGGCCATGAACGACAGCGGCGTGATCTGCCGCGGCCAGTGGCAGGGCGAAGAAGTGCTCGGCCTGCGGCTGAACTGGGAGAAGCGCTACATCACCCTCGGCCCGGTGGCGACCCTGCTCGGCGTAGCTTTCAAGACCTACGATCCGGATCACTTGCTGGGCGATGAGGAAGAACTCGGCATCAGCCTGGCGCTGATCCCCACCGACACTCCCGGCGTGGACATCGGCCGTCGCCACCTGCCGCTGGGTGCGGCCTTCATGAACGGGCCGAACTGGGGCAAGGATGTCTTCGTGTCGCTGGATGCGATCATCGGCGGCCGCGACATGATCGGCAAAGGCTGGATGATGCTGATGAACTGCCTGTCGGTCGGCCGCTCGATCTCCCTGCCGGCGACCGGCACCAGCGCCGCCAAGGTCTGCAGCTATGTGAGCGGTCGCTATGCGCAGGTCCGCGAGCAGTTCAACGTGCCGCTGGCCGCCTTCGAAGGTATTCAGGAGCCGCTGGCGCGCATTGGCGGCAACGCCTGGCTGATGGACGCGGCGCGTATTCTCACCGCCAACGCCGTCGATCTGGGCGAGAAGCCCTCGGTGCTCTCGGCGATTCTCAAGTACCACCTCACCGAACGCGGCCGTGCCTGCATCACCGACGCCATGGATATCCACGGCGGCAAGGGCATCATCCTCGGCCCGAACAATTACCTCGGACGCCTGTGGCTGTCGGCGCCGATCTCCATCACCGTGGAAGGTGCCAACATCCTCTCGCGCAACCTGATGATCTTCGGCCAGGGCGCAATCCGCTGCCATCCGTTCGTGCTGCGCGAAATGGAGCTGGTCCACGAGCCGGATCGTGAAGCCGCCGTTGTGAAATTCGATGACCTGTTGATGCAACACATCGGCTTCGCCGTCAGCAACACGGCCAGCACCCTGCTGCTGGGTCTGAGCTTCGGTCTGATGGGGCGTGTGCCGGGGACGAGCGTCACGCAACCCTACTTCCGCGCGCTCAATCGCATCGCCGCGGCGTTCGCGATGCTGGCCGATCTGTCGATGATGCTGCTCGGCGGCGAGCTCAAGCGTCGCGAGCGGCTGTCGGCGCGGCTGGGCGACGTGCTAAGCCATCTCTACCTCGCCTCCGCAGCACTCAAGCAGTTCCATGACCTCGGCCATCCGACTGAACAGGAGCCGCTGCTGCGCTGGGCGCTGGAGGACTGCCTGGAGAAGGCCGAATCCGCCCTGCAGGACGTGCTGGCCAACTTCCCCAACCGCATTCTCGGGCACCTGCTGCATGCTCTGGTGTTCCCCTTCGGTGCGCGCCACAAGGGGCCGTCCGACGTCCTGGACGCCGAGGTCGCCGCCCTCCTCGGCCGCCCGGAAGGCGATCCGGCTTTGGAGCGCATCCTCGATGGCATGTACCGCCCGCAGGATCCCGAGCAGCCGCTCGGCGCGCTGAAGCACGCTTTCGAAATCCTCGCCACCAGCCAGGACGCAGCGAAGAAGCTGGCCAAGGCGCTCAAGTCCGGCGCGGTCATGCCGGCCGCTGGCGAAAGTTCGATCGATGCCGCGCTGGCTGCCGGCGTCATAGATGCCGTGGAGGCCGAGCAGCTGCAGATGGCAGAACTCGCACGGCGCAAAGTCATCGACGTGGACGACTTCGCCAAGGAGGACCTGGAGTTGCAGGAAGGACGAATCCGCTGATTTCCGACTAGCCCTGCAGCCCGTTCATTGAACGGGCCTGCCCCTGCCATAGCCTGGAGAGCGAACTCCAAACGCCTCGTCGGGCTCCAACCCTGCAAGCCCATCGAACTGCCAGTCGTCATGGATCTTGTCGTTGCTCGTCCCGAAGGCCTCTACTGCCCACCCGGTGATTTCTACATCGATCCCTGGCGTCCGGTCGATCGCGCCGTCATCACCCACGCCCACGGCGACCACGCGCGCTGGGGCATGGGCCATTACCTGGCTTCAAGCGACAGCGAAGGCATTCTGCGTTCACGCATCGCCGCCGATATGCCGCTGCAAACGCTGGCTTATGGGAAATCCATCGAACATCACGGCGTAAAGCTCAGCTTCCACCCGGCTGGCCATGTGCTCGGCTCGGCTCAGGTGCGACTGGAATACAAGGGCGAGGTCTGGGTGGCCTCAGGCGACTACAAGGTCGAGCCGGACGGCACCTGCGCCCCGTTCGAGCCGGTGCGCTGCCACACCTTCATTACCGAATCGACCTTCGGTTTGCCGATCTACAAATGGCCGTCCCAGGCCGAGGTACTCCGCGACATCAATGACTGGTGGCGCGCCAACGCCGCGGCCGGGCGAGCCTCGGTGCTGTTCTGCTATGCCTTCGGCAAGGCGCAGCGCATCCTTCACGGATTGGATGAGAACATCGGCACCATCGTCGTCCATGGCGCTGTGGAGCCACTGAACAAGGTCTATCGCGAAGGCGGTGTCTATCTTCCACCGACCGTTTATGCCGGCGACCTGAAAAAGGGCGACCCGCGCCTGAAGCAGGCCATCATCCTCGCCCCGCCGTCGGCTGGCGGCAGCACCTGGATGCGCCGTTTCGGTGACTATGCCGATGCCTTCGCCAGCGGCTGGATGATGTTGCGCGGCACCCGTCGTCGACGCGGGGTCGACCGCGGCTTCGTGCTCTCCGATCACGCCGACTGGCCAGGGCTGCTCTGGGCCATCGAACAGACCGGTGCCGAGCGGGTAATGGTGACTCACGGTTCCGTTCCGATCCTGGTCCGTTATCTGCGTGAGATGCGCGGGCTCGATGCGCAGGCATTCGAGACCGAGTATGGCGAGGAAGACGATGCGAACACCCAGGAGGCCGAATGACTCGGCGGGTCACCACCCCGCCTTGTAGGAGCGAGCTTGCGCGCAAACCGGCCGCACCACACCGGTACGGAGGCGCCGCATGAAAGCGTTCGCCACGCTCTATAGCCGCCTCGACGCGACCACCTCGAGCAACGCCAAGCTCGCGGCAATGCGTGACTATTTCCGCGAGGCCGATCCGGCCGACGCCGCTTGGGCGGTCTACTTTCTTTCCGGCGGTCGACCTCGCCAACTTGTGCCGACCAAGGTATTGCGCGAAACCGCCATGCAGGCATCTGGCTTGCCGGAATGGCTGTTCGAGGAAAGCTACCAGGCGGTCGGCGACATGGCCGAGACCATCTCGCTGCTGATGCCCGAGGCCGAGCACAGCTCCGACGATGGCCTCGCCGTATGGATGCAGGACAAGCTGCTGCCATTGCGCGGTCTGCCGCCGGAAGAATTGGCTGAGCGATTGCCCGCACTATGGGCGCAGCTGGACCGGCTCAGCCTGATGGTCTGCATCAAACTGATCACCGGCGCCTTTCGTGTGGGCGTCTCGAAATTGCTGGTCACCCGTGCGCTGGCCTCGCTGGTCGATCTCGATCCGAAACGGGTCGCGCAGCGGCTGGTTGGCTATACCGACCTTTCGCACCGTCCCAGCGCCGAAGGCTACCTCGCGCTGATTGCCGACGAGTCCGAACACGAACATGCGCAGCGCGGCGGCCAGCCCTACCCCTTCTTTCTCGCCCATCCGCTGCAGGCCCCGGTCAAGGAGTTCGACACCCTGCTCAGCGCGCCGGAGAACTGGTTCGTCGAATGGAAGTGGGACGGCATCCGCGCCCAGCTGGTCAAGCGCGACGGGCAGATCTGGGTCTGGTCGCGTGGCGAAGAGCTGGTCAGCGAGCGCTTCCCGGAACTCTGCGAGCTGGCCAGCGAACTGCCGGACGGCACAGTCATCGATGGCGAGATCCTGGTCTGGAAGCACGCCCCCGGCGAGCCTACGACCAATCTTTTCGAACATTCCGATAGCGATGATTCAGAAACAACCGAACGCTTCGGCGTGCAATCCTTCTCGCTGCTGCAGCAGCGTATCGGCCGCAAGAATCTCACGGCGAAAGTGCTGGCTGACGCCCCCGTCGCGGTGCTCGCCTACGACCTGCTGGAATGGCAAGGCAACGACTGGCGCCAGCGCGAGCACCGCGAACGCCGCCAGCAGCTCGAGGCGGTCGTGGGCCAATGCCCCAGCCCACAGCTGATGCTTTCGCCGCTGGTGAGTGGAACGGATTGGCAGGACCTGGCCCGCCAGCGCGAAGCCTCCCGCTCGCTGGGCGTGGAAGGCATGATGATCAAGGCGCGCGCCGCCCAGTACGGCGTCGGTCGGACCAAGGACGTCGGCGTCTGGTGGAAATGGAAGATCGACCCCTACTCCGTCGATGCCGTGCTGATCTATGCCCAGCGCGGTCATGGCCGCCGCGCCAGCCTCTACACCGACTACACCTTTGCCGTCTGGGACGGCGAGCCGGGCGACCCGGACCGCAAGCTCGTGCCCTTTGCCAAGGCTTATTCCGGACTTACCGACGAGGAAATGCGCAAAGTCGACGCCATCGTGCGCAAGACCACCGTGGAGAAATTCGGCCCCGTTCGCAGCGTGACGCCGACGTTGGTGTTCGAGCTGGGCTTCGAAGGCATCGCGGCCAGCAGCCGACACAAGAGCGGCATCGCCGTGCGCTTCCCCCGCATGCTGCGCTGGCGCCTCGATAAGCCGGTGGAGGAAGCCGATACGCTGGAGACGCTGAAGGAGTTGCTGGGATGAAACCAAGGCATCCGGCACCCGCTCAGCCCTCACCCCAACCCTCTCCCAGAGGTAGAGGGAGCAAGAGCGGAGCAGCGCCAGGCGAGAATGCTGAGCAACTGCGCGATCGCCCCCCTCTCCCTCCGGGAGAGGGGCTGGAGGTGAGGGACGGGGCCGAGAGCCTCGCTGCGGGCTGGTTTTCCAGCCGTGCCTGGCAACCCTTCCCGTTCCAGCAGGAGGTGTGGCAAGCGATAGGCCATGACGAATCGGGGCTGCTGCACGCCACCACCGGCTCCGGCAAGACCTACGCTGTCTGGCTCGGAGCCCTGAATCGCTTTGCGACCAAGGCACCCTCTTCCACCGCGACGGACAAGCCAGCGCCTTTGACGGTGCTCTGGATCACTCCGATGCGCGCCCTGGCGGCCGATACCGCGCGGGCTCTGCAAGCACCGCTGGATGATCTCGGCATCAACTGGAGCATCGGCCTGCGCACCGGTGATACCAGCAGTTCCGAGCGTGCGCGCCAAGGCCGAAGGCTGCCCACCGCGCTTGTGACCACCCCGGAAAGCCTGACCCTGCTGCTGACCCGCGCCGATGCGCGCCAGGCCTTCTCGGGCCTGCGCATGCTGGTGGTGGACGAGTGGCATGAGCTGCTGGGCAATAAGCGCGGCGTGCAGCTGCAACTGGCGCTGGCGCGGCTTCGTCAGTGGATGCCGGAGCTCATCGTGTGGGGGCTTTCCGCCACCCTCGGCAACCAGCCCCACGCGCTGGACGTCCTATTGCACCCCGGCAGCGGCAGGCTGGTGCAGGGCAAGGTGGACAAGGACCTGCGCGTCGATACCTTGCTGCCGCCGAGCATTGAACGCTTCCCCTGGGCCGGCCATCTCGGGCTACGCATGCTGCCGCAAGTGGTCGAGCAGATCGACTCGGCTGCCACAACGCTGGTCTTTACCAATACCCGCTCCCAGTCGGAGATCTGGTATCAGGCGATCCTCGGCGCGCGGCCGGACTGGGCCGGGCTAATCGCGTTGCACCACGGCTCGCTCGCTCGCGAGGTACGCGACTGGGTGGAGCTGGGCCTCAAACAAGGTGCGCTGAAAGCAGTGGTCTGCACCTCGAGCCTGGATCTTGGGGTCGATTTTTTACCCGTCGAGCGGGTCCTGCAGATCGGTTCGCCCAAGGGCGTGGCTCGGCTGATGCAGCGGGCCGGTCGCTCTGGGCATGCGCCGGGTCGTACTTCCCGCGTCACGCTGGTGCCGACACACAGCGTCGAAGTCGTGGAAGCCGCCGCCGCCCAGATCGCGATCGCCGAACGCCGCATCGAAGCCCGCAGCGCGCCCCATCGACCACTGGACGTACTGGTGCAGCACCTGGTGAGCATGGCGCTGGGCGGTGGGTTTCGTCCGGAAGAATTGTTCGATGAGGTTAGGCAGGCCTGGTCGTACCGCGATCTCACTGACGATCACTGGCAATGGGCGCTGGCCTTCGTACGGCATGGCGGACATTCCCTGACCGCCTACCCGGATTACCAGCGTGTCGAGCCGGACGACACCGGGCTGTGGAAAGTACCGAGCCGCCGTGTGGCGCTGCGCCATCGCATGAGCATAGGCACCATCGTCAGCGATGCCAGCCTGACTGTGAAGTTCTGGGCCAAGGGCGGCAGCGGCCGCTCGCTGGGCACTATCGAGGAAGGGTTCATCGCGCGCTTGCGGCCTGGCGACAACTTCCTCTTCGGCGGCCGTTTGCTGGAGCTGGTGCGGGTCGAGAACATGACCGCCTATGTCAGCCGCGCCACGGGGAAGAAGGCCGCCGTGCCCCGCTGGAACGGCGGCCGTATGCCGCTATCGAGCGAACTGGCCGATGCGGTTGTGGAACAACTCGGCGCCGCCTCGCGTGGCCGTTTCGAAAGTGACGAGATGCGCCTGGTCGAGCCCCTGCTCCGCGTACAGATGGACTGGTCTGCGCTGCCCACCGAAACCACGTTACTGGCCGAGGTGATGAAGTCCCGCGAGGGCTGGCACCTGTTCCTCTACCCTTTCGCCGGTCGCCACGTACATCTGGGCCTCGCAAGCCTGCTGGCCTGGCGCGTGGGCCAGCAGCAGCCGCTGACCTTTTCGATTGCGGTCAACGACTACGGTTTCGAACTGCTTTCTGCGACCGAGGTGGACTGGCTGAAATGGCTGACGCCCGAACTGTTCAGCCAGAACAATCTGCTGCAGGACGTGCTCGCCAGTCTCAACGCTGGCGAACTGGCGCGCCGGCGCTTCCGGGAGATCGCGCGCATCGCGGGGCTGGTTTTCTCCGGCTACCCCGGCGCGCAGAAGAGCGCGCGCCAGCTGCAGGCATCCAGCGGCCTGTTCTTCGACGTGTTCCGCCAATACGACCCGGCCAACCTGCTACTTACCCAGGCCGAGGAAGAAGTGCTGCGGCAGGAGCTGGAGGTCGAGCGGCTGGAGAAGACAATGAACCGGCTGCAACGGCGCCAGCTGGACGTCCATCAGGTCAAACGCACCACGCCGCTTGCATTTCCGTTGATGGTCGAACGCTTTCGCGAAAGCATGAGCTCGGAAAAACTCGCCGACCGCATCCGCCGCATGGTCGCCGAATTGGACAAGGCGGCTGGTCCCGGCGGCTATCAGCCGGAAGCGAATGCCAGCATCATGGTCGAACGTGAAACCGCGCCCAAGCGCAAACCGCGGCAGACCAAGGACGGCACGCCACGGCTCAGGAAGCCGAAACGCGCCCCATGACGCCAGCCTCAGCACGCCCATGTCTCGCATGAATCCTTACCAGCCCATCGAACTGGCCGGCAGTACGCTCTGGCTACTTGCGGAAAAGGCCGTCTACTGGCCTGAGCAGCAGGCGTTGCTGATAGCAGATATACATTTCGGCAAGGCCGCAGCCTACCGGCGTCTGGGCCAGCCCGTGCCCCACGGCACCACCGATGCCAACCTGCGCCAGCTGGACGATCTGCTGGCGCGGTACGCCTGCCGCCAGCTGATCTTTCTCGGTGACTTCCTGCATGCGCCGGAGTCCCGTGCACCATCCACGCTGGCCCGTCTGGCCGAATGGCGTGCACAACATGCGCAACTGGACATCACGCTGGTGCGTGGCAACCACGACCGCCGTGCCGGCGACCCACCGCGCGAGTTAGACATAAGCGTAGTCAGCGAACCGTTACTGCTCGGCCCCTATGCCCTGCAGCATGAGCCGGACCCGCATCCGACCCATCACGTACTCGCTGGCCACGTACATCCAGCCTTTCAGCTACATGGCCGCGGCCGCCAGCGCCTGCGCCTGCCGTGCTTCTGCATCGGAGCGCGGCTCAGCCTGCTGCCGGCCTTCGGCAACTTCACCGGAACGATGACGGTGGCAGCCGAAGACAACTGGCAGATTTATGTGATCGGGGATGGAGAGGTCTGGCCGCTGAGACGCCCTGCGCCGGTCAGGCCTGGGATATGCCCGTGATGGTGATGCCATAACGCTCGGCCAGGCGTGTGGCCGGGGTGTCCTCCAGATCGGGCTCGTGCTCGTGCTCGATCTCCTGATCCGGATACAGCTCTTCTGCCTTGCGACTCACCAGTTCCACAGCCTCATCGATATCCGGCTGGTGCGCCGAGTCGATCTTCAATGTCGCGGTGTTGCCGTCTTTGTTGTACGCAATGATCCAAGTCGTCATGAAAGTGCCCCTCGCCTTAAAGAAACCCGTGTGGACGTAATAACGCCCATTTTGGTTTTTGTAAGTTTTTAGACCCATCCGGCGTCGGCAGTTCGGTCCCTCACTTCAAAGTTAGCAGCTTTAATTGAATTGCCAGGAACAACCATGCGGACGCCCCGGTCATCCGTATGCAAACACCATGGAGTCGGGAATATGAATGCCTCGCCTCTACGCATTACCGAACCGTCCGAAGAGCATTTGGTGAGCTTACTGCGCCAGCACGCCGAACCGCTGCCCGCTCTGGATGGCCCGCGCTTCGCCGATGCATTCGAACGCTTCGCCGACGCTCGGGTGGTGCTGATCGGTGAAGCCAGCCACGGCACCTCCGAGTTCTACCGCGCCCGGGCCGCGATCACCCGGCGCCTGATCGAGCGCCATGGTTTTTCCATCGTCGCGGTCGAGGCGGATTGGCCCGATGCCGCGCGAATCGACTGCTACTGTCGCCAGCGTGAATCGGTCGCCTGGACAGAGGATGCCTTCAAACGCTTCCCGACCTGGATGTGGCGCAATCGCGAAGTCGACGCTTTTGTCCGCTGGCTGCACAAGCACAATGCTGCACTTGATGCCGCACGGCGCGTCGAGTTTCGCGGCCTGGACGTCTACAGCCTAGGCAGCTCGATCCGCGAGGTGCTGCGTTACCTTGACCACACCGACCCTGAAGCCGCGGCGGATGCGCGCCAGCGCTATGGCTGTCTGAGCCCCTGGCAGGAAGACCCGGCCGACTACGGTCGAAACGTCATGCTCGGCCAGCCAACCTGCGAAAAGGCAGTGATCGAACAGCTGCAGGCCCTGCTCGCCCAGCGTCTCGAATATATTGGCCAGGATGGTGAACGCTTCTTCAACGCCGAGCGCAACGCGCGGGTGGTACTTGCCGCGGAGAGTTACTACCGGGCGATGTACCGCGGCTCGACAGAATCCTGGAATCTGCGCGACCGCCACATGTTCGACACCCTGCGGGCTCTGCTCGACCACCGCGGGGCAAACGCGAAAGCGGTAATCTGGGCGCACAACTCGCATATCAGCAATGCTGCGGCGACTTCGATGGGCTGGGGTGGCGAGTTCAACATCGGCGAACTCTGCCGCACCGCCTTCGGTCGCGATGCAGTGCTGATCGGCATGGCAACCGATCGCGGCGAGGTGGCCGCGGCGGCCAACTGGGACGAACCGATGCAAATCAAGCAGGTCATCCCGTCACGGTCGGACAGCTGGGAGCAGCTCTTTCTGCGCGCCGGCGTGCCGGCCTCGCTGACCGACTGGCGCAATGATCGCAGCGAATTTCGCAAGGCGCTCAGCCATCCACGGCTTGAGCGTGCGATTGGCGTCATCTACCGGCCGCTGACCGAGCGACAGAGTCACTACTTCCGCGCCATCCTTGCCGAGCAGTTCGATGCGTTGATCTGGTTCGACCAGACGCAGGCGGTGACGCCCATCGGCCCGCAGGACATCGATGCGAGCGTCGTACCGGATACTTACCCGTTCGGCGAGTAAGACGTCATCGCGGCGCCGGAGCGCTGCGACGCCGTCACGCAAGAAAGGGACAGTCGACCGGCTTATGCCACCGGCGCTGGCGGTGGCTGATCGGGCACGGTGGGCTCGCCGGGCTCGGACGGCTGGGTGGGAACGCCTGGCTCCTCCGGATCACCCGGAATGCCGGCGGCGTGCCAGCCATCGGTATCGGCGGCGTGGAAATAGCGATTCGATCGAGCGTCCATAACGTCCTCCACTGCATTAACCCGCAGCTGCGGGCTGGTCTGTAGTAGAGGTCGGGGCAGGCGCTTTCTATCCAACCTTCCGTCGGGCGGCCGACCTGCCCCAGCGGATTACCACATCAGGTCGTCCGGCACCTGATAGGCGGCGTAGGGATCGTCGGCATCCGGCTCCTCGGTGCGGATGTTGAGCTGCACCACCCGCTGCGGGTCGCGCTCCTGAATCTTAAGCGCCGCTTCACGCGGGATCACTTCGTAGCCGCCGCCATGACGAACGATTGCCAGCGAGCCGCTGGCCAGCTTTTCACGCATCAGCTTGTTCACCGACAGCCGCTTGACCTTCTTGTCGTCGACGAAGTTGTAGTAATCCTCGGTGGTCAGCTTCGGCAGACGGCTGGTCTCGATCAACTGCTTGATCTGCGCTGTACGGGCCTTCTGTTCGGCCTTTTGCTGCTGCTGGCGGTTGAGCTCCTGATCGCGGGCGATCTTTTCCGCCTGCGCCTTCAGTGCCGCTTCGCGCTGCGAATCGTCCTTCTCGACCTGGCCTTTCTTCTCCAGGCGCTGCTGCTTCTGCTTCTGCTTGACGGCCTGCTTGGCCTGCTTTTCGTTGACCAGCCCGGCTTTGAGCAGCTGATCACGGAGGGAAAGACTCATGTTTCGGCTCGTCTCGTCGTGAGTTCAAGTGGGACGCGGGTGGACGCTTCGGCCGCCCACCGAGCGGCATTGTGGTGGATGTGAAAAGCCACATCCACCCGGAAAGTGCAGTTAGGCGCAGGACGGCGATCGTTCGGCCTTCTTCGCCTCGCCCCAGAGCGCGTCAAGCTCTTCGAGATCGCAGTTCTCGATTGGCCGCCCCGCTTCACGCAAGGCCTGCTCGATGAAGCGAAAACGCCGCTCGAACTTGCCATTCGCGGCACGCAAGGCGTTCTCAGGATCGACCTTGAGATGCCGCGCCAGGTTGACCACAACGAACAGCAGATCACCCAGCTCTTCGGCAATGGCCTGCGGATCGTTCTCGCTCATTGCCTCCAGCACTTCGCCGAGTTCCTCGCGCACCTTGTCCACCACCGGCAGCGCCTCGGGCCAGTCGAAACCGACCTGCGCCGCACGCTTCTGCAGTTTCGCGGCCCGACTGAGCGCCGGCAGCGCGCTGGGCACGTCATCGAGCAGGGACAATTGTTCAGGTGCGGCGGCTTTCTCGGCACGCTCTTCGGCCTTGATCTCCTCCCAGCGCTGCTTGATCGCCGCTTCATCGAAGCGCGGCAGCTCCGGCGAGCCATACAGATCGCCATCGGGGAACACGTGGGGGTGGCGACGGATCAGCTTGCGGGTGATGGCATCGACCACCGTGGCGAACTCGAAGCGCCCTTCCTCCCGGGCCAGCTGGCTGTAGTAGACGACCTGGAACAGCAGGTCCCCCAGCTCGCCGGGCAGATGATCGAAGTCGCCGCTCTCGATGGCATCGGCCACCTCGTAGGCCTCTTCCAGCGTATGCGGCACGATGCTCGCGTAATTCTGCTGCAAATCCCAAGGGCAGCCATGCTGCGGATCGCGCAGCCGGGCCATCAGGTGCAGGAGATCGTTGAGTTGGTACATAGGATTCCTCAGCGAATCGAGGGCTGGTGAGGGACGCTGATGACATCACGGTGGATGTAAAAAGCGACATCCACCCTACGGTTCGGTCACGGGCCAAACGCCCCAAAAAAACCCGTATTGCATCGTAGGGTGGATGACGCTTCACCCATCCACCATGGCGCGGTTGGCGCCGCCTCTGTGCTGAGCCTTACGTCGCTCTTTGGCGCTTGGCTTCGATGATGTTCGGCAACTGCGAAATACGGCTGAGCAGGCGACCCAGCGCGTTCAGCCCGGGAATCTCGATGGTCAGCGTCATCTGCGCGGTGCTGTCTTCCTTGTTCGAGCGGGTGTTCATCGACAGCACGTTGATGCGCTCGTTGAGCAGCATCTGCGAGATGTCACGCAGCAAGCCGGCGCGGTCGTAGGCGCGGATCATGATTTCCACCGGATAGGTCTTCTCCGGTACCGGCCCCCAGCTGACCTGGATGATCCGCTCCGGCTCGCGCCCGGCCAGTTGCAGCACGGACGGGCAGTCCTGACGGTGGATACTGACACCGCGGCCCTGGGTGATGTAACCGACGATGGGATCGCCCGGCAGCGGCTGGCAGCAGCCGGCCATCTGCGTCAGCAGGTTGCCGACGCCCTGGATCTGCACGTCGCCGCGCTTGCCCGGCTTGTACGGCGCCGAGCGCCGCGGAATCAGCTCCAGCTGGTCGTAACCGCGCTCCGGCTCGACCAGCTGTTGCGCCATGTTGACCAGGTGCGCCAGGCGCAGGTCACCCGCGCCAAGCGCCGCGAACATGTCCTCGGCGTTCTTCAGGTTGGCCTTTTCAGCCAGCTTGTCGAAGTCCACCGGCGGCAGATCCAGACGTCCCAGTTCGCGCTCCAGCAGCGCCTTGCCGGCGGCGACGTTCTGGTCACGAGCCTGCAGTTTGAACCAGTGGACGATCTTCGCCCGCGAGCGTGAGGTGGTGATGTAGCCCAGGTTCGGGTTCAGCCAGTCGCGGCTCGGCGAGCCGTGCTTGCTGGTGATGATCTCCACCTGCTCGCCGGTCTGCAGGCTGTAGTTGAGCGGCACGATGCGCCCGTTGATCTTGGCACCGCGACAGTTGTGGCCGATCTCGGTATGCACTCGATAGGCGAAGTCCAGCGGCGTGGCGCCCTTGGGCAGATCGATGGCATGGCCGTCCGGGGTGAACACGTAAACTCGATCAGGCTCGATATCCACCCGCAGCTGGTCGGCCAGGCCACCGATGTCGCCGAGCTCTTCGTGCCATTCGAGCACCTGACGCAACCAGGCGATCTTCTCCTCGTAATGGTCGGAGCCGGAATTGACATCGGTGCCCTTGTAGCGCCAGTGCGCGCAGACGCCCAGCTCGGCCTCTTCGTGCATGGCGTGGGTGCGAATCTGCACCTCCAGCACCTTGCCCTCCGGGCCGATCACCGCGGTGTGCAGCGAGCGATAGCCGTTCTCCTTGGGGTTGGCGATGTAGTCGTCGAACTCCTTCGGAATGTGCCGCCACAGGGTATGCACGATCCCCAGCGCGGTGTAGCAATCGCGAACTTCCGGCACCAGCACGCGAACGGCGCGAACGTCGTAGATCTGGCTGAACTGCAGGCCTTTCTTCTGCATCTTTCGCCAGATGGAATAGATGTGCTTGGCACGCCCGTCGATGTCGGGCTGAATGCCGGTCGCAGTCAGTTCGTCCCTGAGCTGCTGCACGACGTTCTGGATGTACTGTTCGCGATCGAGGCGACGCTCGTGCAAGAGCTGGGCGATCTGCTTGTACTGCTCGGGCTCGAGGTAGCGGAAAGACAGGTCCTCCAGCTCCCACTTGATATGGCCGATGCCCAGGCGATGGGCCAGCGGCGCGTAGATGTCGAAGACTTCGCGGGCGACGCGCTGGCGCTTCTCGTCGTCGGCCAGCTTGACGGCACGGATGGCACAGGTGCGTTCGGCCAGCTTGATCAGCGCGACGCGCACGTCATCGACCATGGCCACCAGCATCTTGCGCAGGTTTTCCACCTGCGCCTGGGAGCCGAGCACGAGCGATTCGCGTGGGTTGAGACTGGCGCTGATCGCCGCCATGCGAAGCACGCCTTCGACCAGCTTGGCCACCACCGGGCCGAAACGCTGGTTCACATCGGCCAGCTGGATCTTGCCTTCGCGCACGCCACGGTAGATAACGGCGGCGACCAGGCTGTCCTGGTCCAGCTTGAGGTCGGCGAGTATCTCGGCGATCTCGAGGCCGATCTGGTAGCTGGAGGTGCCTTCACTCCAGAGGTTCTGCGCCGCATTGGCCTGCTGTTCCGCCTCGCGGGCAAACTCGCAGGCCTCCTTAAGAGCCGCGCGGTCGAGTGCCGGGTCCATCCCCAGCACATGATCGAGCCAGCCATCCAGGTTGATACTACCGTCCGTATTGATCGGCTGAAGCGCTCTGACCTGTACCATCTAAACCTTCCCTTCCGCGCAGCTAATGCGCCATGAACGCCGGCATTCTGCGTGCCGGTCGGTTGAACCACAGGCAATTCGCCTGTCAAGAATGCAGCGTCGAGCGCTAACCCCGCTCGAACAACGCCATGGCCTCGACGTGGGCGGTCTGCGGGAACATGTCCAGCACACCCGCACGCTTCAGGCGATATCCCTGGCTGGCCAGCTCGCGCGCATCGCGCGCCAGGGTGGCCGGATTGCATGAAACATAGACCACGCGCCGCGCCTTCAGCTTCGACATTTGTCGAACGATTTCCAGCGCGCCGTCGCGCGGCGGATCGAGCAGCACCGCGGCAAAATCATTGCGCGCCCAGGGTGCGTCAGCCAGCGGCTTCGACAAGTCGGCCCGATAAAAGTGCGCGTGCGCCAGAGCATTACGACGGGCATTTTCCTGCGCCCGCGTAACCATCGTCTCTACACCCTCGACACCCACTACTTGAGCGCCCGAGCGCGCCAGCGGCAGGCTGAAATTGCCTAGCCCGCAGAACAGATCAAGCACTGTCTCATCCCGGCCGACGTCCAGCCATTCCAGAGCCTGAGCGACCATCGCATCATTGACCGGCGCGTTGACCTGGACGAAATCGCCCGGACGCCAGGCCAGCTCCAGATCCCAGGCATCCAGTCGGTAACCCAGCGTCGCCGCGGGATCATCCGATTCAGGCTCACCTTCGCCCTGCCACCAGAGCTGCGCTCCATTGACGGTGGCGAAGCTGCGCAAACGTCCCACGTCTGTTTCCGACAAGGCTGCGGTGTGGCGGATCAGCACCGCCTCGGCCGTACCACTGAAGAGTTCGACGTGGCCGATAACCTGCGGCTTGCTCAGATCACGCAATGCAGCCAGCAATGCCGGCAGCAGCGACTGCAAGGGCTGTACCAGAACCGGGCATTCACTGATGGAGACGATTTCCTGGCTGGCGCTGGCGCGGAAACCGATGTCCAGATGCTTGCGCTTGACGTCCCAGCGCACCGCCAACCGAGCGCGACGGCGATAGCCGAAAGCCGGTCCCACCAGCGGCTCGGCCCATACCTCCGGCTGCAGATCGGCCACCCGCGCGAACTGCTCGGCGAGCGTGTGCTGTTTCAGCGCAAGCTGATCGGCGACGGGCACATGCTGCAGGTTGCAGCCGCCACATCGGCGAGCATGCGGACAGGGTTCGGCCCGACGCTGCGCACTGGCCTGGAGCACGCGCTCGCAGCGCGCTTCGACGATCTGACTGCGCGCAGCCAGCACGCGCGCCTCGACCTCTTCGCCAGCCAGCGCGCCTTCGACGAACCAGGTGCGCCCCTCGATGAAGGCAATGCCGCGCCCATCATTGGCCAGTCGCTCGATAATCAGGCGCTGCTTCTTGCCGACCGGCACCTGGGGCTTGCGCTCGCCGCCGCTAGGTTGAAAGCGCAGAGCGCCGCTACGTTTGGCCATCAGCTGAAACCTGCGCTGTTGTGTTCGTTGAAAATGTCATGGGCGACGCAATGCGGCGCGTGGGAGCGCACCGCTGATGCGCGAGTCAATTGGGCGCGTCATACACACCGGTCGACAGATAGCGGTCGCCGCGGTCGCAGATGATCGCCACGATCACCGCGTTCTCGACCTCCTGCGACAGACGCAACGCCGCGGCAACGGCGCCACCGGAGGACACGCCACAGAAGATGCCTTCTTCGCGGGCCAGACGGCGCATGGCCTGCTCGGCCTCGGCCTGCGACATGTCGACGACGCGGTCGACGCGCTCGGCCTGATAGATCTTCGGCAGGTATTCCTGCGGCCAGCGGCGGATGCCGGGGATAGCCGCCCCCTCCATCGGCTGCAGCCCGACGATCTGCACCGCGGCGTTCTGCTCCTTGAGGTAGCGCGAGACGCCCATGATGGTTCCGGTGGTACCCATGGAGCTGATGAAATGGGTGATGCTGCCGTGAGTCTGCCGCCAGAGCTCCGGCCCCGTGCTGTTGTAGTGCGCTTCCGGGTTGTCGCCGTTGGCGAACTGATCGAGCACCTTGCCGCGACCTTCAGCCTGCATCTTCAACGCCAGGTCGCGGGCACCTTCCATGCCCTCTTCCTTGCTGACCAGGATCAGCTCGGCGCCATAGGCGGTCATCGCCGCCTTACGCTCGGCCGTGGAGTTGTCCGGCATGATCAGGACCATCCGATAGCCCTTGATCGCCGCCGCCATGGCCAGGGCGATCCCGGTATTGCCGGAGGTCGCCTCGATCAGGGTATCGCCGGGCTGGATGTCGCCGCGCATCTCGGCACGGTTGATCATCGACAGCGCCGGGCGATCCTTGACCGAACCGGCCGGATTGTTGCCCTCGAGCTTGACCAGAATGGTGTTGCTGGTCTTACCCGGCATCCGCTGCAGGCGAACCAGCGGGGTGTTGCCGATGCAATCGGCAATGGTCGGATAGTGTGTAGTCATGGCGTCGCACGGCAGCGGAAAAGGTTGCCATGATACCGGCAACGCTCGACGACGGGCAGACCGTCTCTGCCTGTCCGGCACGACATCGGCTCACCCACCGCCCCTCCCGATCAGGCTATGGCCGCGCGAGGATCTTCGGCGCCGCTTCGATGATCTGCCGCGAAAGGTGCTCCATACGCGGTGATTGCACCTTCCAGGTGTGCCAGTAGAGGGCAATTTCCAGCGGTTCGTCGGCCGCCAGATCGACCACCTCGCCAGTCTGCAGCGCATCATGCAGCAACAGTTCCGGCACCATCCCGTACCCCAGCCCGAAGCGAATCGCGCTGAAATGCGGTTCGGCACCGGGGACGAAATGGCAGGGATAGGCGCCGTCCGGCAGCCCGAAGCGGCGCAGCAGGAACGACGACTGCAGGGTGTCCTTGCGCGTGTAGGCAACCACCGGCGCCTTGCGTGCCGCGTTGCGGGTCAGCCCATTGGCGAAGTGCTTCTGCCGGAACTCGCTGGATGCCACCAGTCGGTAACGCATGCTGCCCAGCGGGCTGGCCGTGCAGCCGCGCATCGGCTTGGGCTCGGTGCTGATGCAACCGATCGCCAGCCCCGTCTCCAGTAGGCTGTAGGTGTGATCCTGGTCCTCGACGGTGAGATCGAGCAAGACCCGCTCGCGGATCAGCACCTCGGCCAGCGCCGGGAAGAACCAGGTGCCCAGGCTGTCGGCATTGAGCGCCGCGACCACGACCAGTGGCGCATCGCTGCGCTCGGCGAGGTCCGCCAGCAGATCGGCCTCGAGCAGGGTGGCGCGTTTGAGGTACTGCAGCAGGCGCTGACCGGTTTCGGTGGGTCGGCAGGGTCGACTGCGCACAACCAGCGCGCTGCCCAGCGCACTCTCCAGTGCGCGCACCCGCTGTGAAATCGCCGGTGGCGTCAGGTGCAGGCGCTGTGCAGCCTGTTCGAAGCTGCCAGTACGGATCACCGTGCGAAACGCTTCGGTCTGCTTCGGATCGAGATTCATGCGGCCTGCCGATTAAGAAAATGTTTGGATGGCCTAAAAATACTTAGCCACGACAAATTTAGCCAGCATTGCTCCATAATCGCGCATCCCTTGCTGCAGCGCCCCACTGGCGTGCAGCCCAGCCCGTCCGGAGTATCGTCGTGGAACTGCTGCACACCATCTACCTGATCGCCATCACGGCCGAAGCAATGTCCGGCGCCATCATGGGCATGCGCCGCGGCATGGACCTGTTCGGCATCTGCCTTCTCGGCACCGTGACGGCGCTGGGTGGCGGCACCGCGCGGGACGTGCTGCTCGGTCATTATCCGGTCGGCTGGATCGCTCACCCGGAGTATCTGACCTTCACCATCGGCGCGGCGATCGTCACCGGCTTCATCGCCCGCCACCTGCATCACCTGCGCATGGTCTTCCTGCTGGTGGATGGCCTCGGCCTGGTAGCGTTCACCGTGATCGGTTGCGATGTGGCGATGGGCATGGGCGCGCACCCGTCCATCGTCGTACTGGCTGGCGTGATCACCGGCATCTTCGGCGGGCTGATGCGCGACGTGTTGTGCAACCAGGTGCCGATGGTCCTGCAGCGCGAGCTGTACGCCACCGTCGCGCTGTTCACCGGTGTCTTCTACGTCGGCATGCTGTGGCTGGAGATCAATACCACGCTGGCCACTCTGGCAGCATTGGGCAGCGGCTTCCTGTTCCGCGTCCTGGCGATGACCTTCCACTGGAAACTGCCGGACTTCAACGGCAAGGAAATCCGCGGCCTCGACTGAGGCTGCGACGCCACGGCTAGACCTGGCGTGCAGATTCCACCGAGCCGAGTCGCTACACTAGCGCGCTGCAATCAGGATCGGTGGACGGACTGTGCTGAAAGACCTAGGAATTCGTGGCCGCGTGCTGATGCTGACGCTGCTGCCCAGCACCTTGCTGGCGGTGGTGCTCGGTGCCTACTTCACCTGGATGCAGCTGTCCGAGATGCGCCACCAGCTCGACGAGCGCGGCCAGCTCATCGCCGAGCAGCTGGCGCCACTGGCCGCGCCCGCCATGAATCTGGGCTACGACAAACGCCTGCAGCGCATCCTGACCCAGGTGCTGGATCAGGCCGACGTCCGCGCCGTGACCATTCTCGATCCCGAACGCGTTCAACGCGTACACGCCGGCCCGCGCATGCTGACCCCGCCTCCGCCGAGCGATCCGGAGAGCCTGACCCGCGTCAGCAGCATGGACCACACGCGCATTCTCATGCCGGTGCTCAGCCGCCACCTCAACCTCGCCGACGAAACCCGCGGACCGGACGAAAAGCTGATCGGCTGGCTGGAGCTGGAGCTGTCGCACCACAACACCCTGCTGCGTGGCTATCGCAGCCTGCTGACCAGCCTGTTTCTGGTGAGTGCCGGCCTGATCATCACCGCCCTGCTGGCTCTGCGCATGAGCCGCGCCATCAGCCTGCCGCTGCAGCGTGTCAAAGGCGCCGTCGCGCAGCTCAAGGACGGCCACCTGGAAACCCGCCTGCCACCATTGGGCAGCCATGAAATGGACGAGCTCGCGTCCGGCATCAACCGCATGGCCGAAGCACTGCTCAGCGCCCGTGAAGAACTGCAGCAGAGCATCGACCAGGCCACCGAGGATGTGCAGCAGAACCTGGAAACCATCGAGATCCAGAACATCGAACTGGATCTGGCGCGCAAGGAAGCTCTGGAGGCCAGCCGGATCAAATCCGAATTCCTCGCCAACATGAGCCACGAGATCCGCACCCCACTGAACGGCATCCTCGGCTTCACCCAGCTGCTGCAGAAAAGCGACCTCACTCCGCGCCAGCAGGATTATCTGGGCACCATCGAGCAGTCCGCCGACAGCCTGCTCGGAATCATCAACGAGATTCTCGACTTCTCCAAGATCGAGGCCGGCAAGCTGGTGCTCGACAGCGTCCCGTTCAACCTCCGTGATCTGATCGAGGACACACTGACCATCCTCGCCCCGGCTGCACACACCAAGCATCTGGAGCTGGTCAGCCTGGTCTATCGCGACACGCCGCTGTCGCTGCTGGGCGATCCGCTGCGCCTCAAACAGGTGCTGACCAATCTGATCAGCAACGCCATCAAGTTCACCAACGAAGGCACCATCGCCGTCCGCGCCATGGTCGAGGACGACAATACCGATCGCGCCCAGCTGCGCATCAGCGTGCAGGACACCGGCATTGGTCTGACCGATCAGGACCTGCGCGCGCTGTTCCAGGCCTTCAGTCAGGCGGACAACTCCATGTCGCGCCAGCCAGGCGGTACCGGCCTTGGACTGGTCATTTCCAAACGACTGATCGAGCAGATGGGCGGCGAGATCGGTGTCGACAGCATCCCCGACGAAGGCTCCGAGTTCTGGATCAGCCTCAGCCTGCCGAAGGCACGGGATGACATCGAAGACCTGCCGCACCCGGCCTTGCAGGGCCGGCGGATCGCATTGCTGGAGCAGCACCCACTGGCCCGCCAGGCATTGCAGCATCAGCTGGAAAGCCTCGGCCTCGAAGTGCATACCTTCGATACCCTCGACCAGATGCAGGAAACCATCAGCGCTCAGCGCCAGGGCAGCCAGCTGATCGACCTCGCCGTGCTTGGCGTCACCGGCCGCGAAATCGAGCCGGACGCGCTCAGCCGGCGCCTGATGGAGATCGAGGCGCTCGGCTGCAAATGCGTGGTGCTGTGCCCGACCACCGAGCAGGGCCACTACCACGACGCCCTCCCGGAAGCCCACAGCTATACCCAGCTGCAGGGCAAACCCGCCTGCACGCGCAAGCTGCAACGCGTACTGGTGGCGCTGGTACGCCCCAACCAAAGCTACCCGGAACCCACCGCAGCTGCGCCCGACCGGCCGGCACGTGTGCTTTGCGTGGATGACAATCCGGCCAACCTGCTGCTGGTAAAAACGCTGCTCGGCGATATGGGCGCCGAAGTCGTTGCGGTGGATAACGGCCCCGCCGCGCTGGAAGCGGTCAAGCAGCATGCGTTCGACCTGATCCTTATGGACGTGCAAATGCCCGGCATGGACGGCCGACAGGCCACCGAAGCCATTCGCCACTGGGAGCACACCAACAACAGCGCGCCGTTACCGATCATCGCGCTCACGGCTCATGCACTGGCGAATGAGAAACGCTCGCTGCTGCAGAGCGGCATGGACGACTACCTGACCAAGCCGATCAGCGACCGGCAGCTGGCCCAGGTGGTGCTGAAGTGGACCGGACTGGCCCTGCGCAGCCAGCCGCAGCGTGCAGCGGAGCCGCCGCAGCTGGCTGAACCGAGCCTGAAAGTGCTGGATGAGGAAGAAGGCCTGCGCCTGGCGGCAGGCAAGGCCGATCTCGCCGATGACATGCTCGGCATGCTGCTGCAGTCACTGGAAGGCGACCGCCGAACCATTCGCGAAGCCCGCCAGGCAGGAGATCGCCAGGCGTTGATCGAGCGGGTACACCGCCTGCATGGCGCCACCCGTTATTGCGGCGTGCCGCAGTTGCGCAACGCCTGTCAGCAGAGCGAGACCCTGCTCAAGCAGAACCATCCGGACAGCGAGGCCGCGCTCGATGAGCTGGACGCAGCCATCAGCCGCCTGGAGCAGGAAATCCAGGTCGACGGCTGATCGACCGTGCCGGGTGCTTCATCTGCGCCCGGCGACGCCCATCGCGTTGCACCGTTCTTTCAGGAACCAGCATGAACGACCACCCCGCTTCCGACGCCTTCCAGCATGCCGAACTCGACTGGGACGAGAACGGCCTGCCGCAGTCCCGCCAGTACGGCGACGTGTACTTCTCCCGCGCCAGCGGCATGGCCGAGACCGAACATGTGTTCCTCACGCAGAACGATCTGCCCCAGCGCTTCGCCGCGCTACTGGACAACCAGCGCCTGGTGATTGGTGAGACCGGCTTCGGTACCGGGCTGAACTTTCTTTGTGCGTGGCATCTGTTCGAGCGCGTAGCCCACCCGCAGGCGCGGCTGCACTTCATCAGCGTCGAAAAGCACCCGCTGACCCGCGAGGACCTGCAGCGCGCACTGGCGCTGTGGCCGGAGCTGCGAGAGCAGTCCGAGCAACTGCTGCAACAGTACGTGGCGCTGAATCCGGGCTATCAGCGTTTCGTCTTCGCTGGCGGCCGCGTTGTTCTGACCCTGCTGATCGGCGACGTGCTCGAATGCCTGCCGAGCCTGGATGCGCAGGTCGATGCCTGGTTCCTCGACGGCTTTGCCCCGGCGAAGAATCCGCAGATGTGGCAACCGATGCTGTTCGCCGAGCTGGCCAGACTTTCCGCGCCCGACGCAACGCTGGGGACGTTCACCAGCGCCGGCTTTGTGCGGCGCGGCCTGATCGAGGCCGGCTTCGACATGCAGCGGGTGCCCGGCTACGGCCACAAACGCGAGATTCTGCGCGGGCGCCTGCGAGCCGCCAACGGCAGCATTTCGGACAAGCCCTGGTTCGCTCGCCCGGGCTATACGACGGCCGAACGCCACGCGGTAATCATCGGCGCCGGCCTGGCCGGCTGCGCGACGGCTGCATCGCTGGCCGCTCGCGGCTGGAAGGTGACCGTCCTCGAGCGCCACGCCGCGGCGGCACAGGAAGGCTCAGGCAACCCGCAAGGCGTGCTCTACCTCAAGCTTTCTGCCCACGGCACCGCACTGTCGCGGCTAGTGGTCAGCGGCTTCAGCTACACGCGCCGGTTGCTGAGCAATCTGCAAGCAGGCCAGGACTGGCAGGCATGCGGCGTACTGCAACTGATCTACGACGAAAAGGAGCGCGAACGCCAGGCCGAGCTGGCGGCAGCCTTCCCGGCCTCGCTGGTCCATCCGCTGTCGCGCGAAGCCGCTGAGGCGCTGGCAGGAGTGGCCCTGGCCGAGGGCGGATTGTTCTACCCCGAAGCCGGCTGGGCCAACCCACCGGCGCTATGCCAATGGCTGCTGCGGCGACCGGGAATCGAGCTGTACAGGCATCATGAAGCGCTCGAATTGCGCCGCAACGGGCAATCCTGGCAGGTGCTCGACGGCCAAGCATTGTTGGCCGAAGCGCCCGTGGTGGTCCTGACCGGCGCGGCGGACGCCGCGCGTTTCAGCCAGAGCGCCTGGCTGCCGCTCAAGCGTATTCGCGGGCAGATTTCCTGCCTGCCGGCAAACACCCAGAGCGGCCAGCTGCGCACCGTGCTGTGCGCCAAGGGCTACGTCGCGCCACCCCGAGATGGCACGCACACGCTGGGTGCCAGCTTCAACTTCCAGCAGACCGACGATACCCCCAGCGTCGCCGAACACCAGGCGAATCTGGAAATGCTCGAGCAGATTTCCGCGGATCTGTACCAGCGTCTGCAGGCGGACCCGCAACGTACCGAGGAGCTGGACGGGCGCGTGGCATTTCGCTGTACCAGCCCGGACTATCTGCCGCTGATCGGGCCACTGGCCGAGCCCGAGGCCTTCGCCGAAACCTATGCGGCGTTGGGCAAGAACGCCCGTCAGTCGCTGCACGCGCCCTGCCCGTGGCTCGACGGGCTCTACGTCAATACTGCACATGGTTCGCGCGGAATGATCAGCGCCCCGCTGTCCGGCGAGCTGCTGGCCGCCTGGCTGGACAACGAACCGTTGCCGCTGCCTCGGGACGTCGCCGAAGCCTGCCACCCCAATCGTTTCCTGCTACGCAAGCTGATTCGCGGCACCTGAGACGTTCCGATGCCCGAGCCGCTGCCTACCGCAGGCTGTGGCTTGCATCGTGCGTTGCCTGCACGGATACTCCCCCCACTATATTTCACATCCTGGGAGGCATCATGAAATCACTGTCTTTGCTGACGCTCGGCTGGTTTGCATTGCAGGCCCACGCCGCGCCTGACGTCGATACCGAGCAGCTGCGCGGCGAGGCTGCCAGCCTGATTCCACCGTTCCAGCAGCAGTTGCTTGGCACGGTCAAGCAGGCGATGGCAGACGGTGGCCCGGCGGAAGCCGTCAAGGCATGCCGTCTTCTCGCGCCGGAAATCGCCAGCCAGCATAGCCAGGCGCCCTGGAAGGTAGGCCGCACCGCGCTGAAGCTGCGCAATCCGGACAACGCGCCAGACACCTGGGAGCGCTCGGTGCTGGAGCAGTTCGCCAAGCGTTCGGCTGCAGGTGAACCGATCGAACAGCTCAAGCATGGTGAGATAGTGGCAGGCGAGTACCGCTACATGCAGGCGATCGGCACCGCTGAGGCCTGCCTGGGTTGTCACGGCGAAAAGATCAAGCCGGAGCTGGTGGAGCTGATCGACCGGCACTACCCGCAGGATCAGGCCCGCGGGTTTCGCGAGGGCGATCTGCGCGGCGCCTTCACCCTCAGCCGTGCCCTGCCACGCTGATAGGCCTTACACTCCGTCGGCGGGTGCGTGGCACCGCTGCGACCCGCCGTTCATCCAAAGGAACGCTCGCCAGCGCGAGCGTACCAACGATGGACGATGGAACGCTGACGACGGAGCACGCATGCAAACCGATACGGTCCCTACCATTCCCCTGACATCCGGCAGCTTTGCCTGATGGACGTTCTACTGCTGGAAGCACTGGGCATCGGCCTCATTCTCGGCCTCTTGCTTGGCCTCACCGGCGCCGGTGGCTCGTTGGTCGCCCTGCCCCTGCTACTCAGCCTGCACCTGCCATTGCGCGATGCCATCGGCGTCAGCCTCGGTGCGGTGGCCATGTCCGCACTCATCGGCGCGATTCCGCGGGCGCGGCTCGGCCAGGTCGCCTGGCGCCCGGTCATGCTGCTGGCCGTCTGCGGCTTGCCGGGCAACGCTGCCGGTCAATGGCTCGGGCAGTTCATACCGGAGCGCGCACTGATCATCGGTTTCTGCCTGTTGGTGCTGTGGTCCGCCTGGCGCATGTGGCGCGGCGCCAACCTGCCGGCCAAGGAGAACGTCGAGGACCGACAGCTGGCGCTGCTGGGCATCGGCGTTGGCGTTGGCCTGCTCTCCGGGCTGATGGGTGTCGGCGGCGGCTTTCTCATCGTCCCGGCGCTGCTCTGGTTTACTTCGCTATCGCTGCTCAGCGCCATGGCCACATCGATGGCGGTGATCGCCGTCGTCAGCGGCGGTGGCTTCCTGCTCTACCTTACCGATGCCGAGCCACCACTACCGCTGCTCGGCGGCCTGGCGCTGGGCGGTGCCTTCGGCGTGCTGGCCGGTAACCGTCTGGCGCAATACCTCAACAGCAGTCTGCTGCAGCGCCTGTTCGCGCTCATGTTGGTCACCGTCAGCCTGTCGCTGGGGATTCAAAAGCTGGTGCTGGGTCACTGACGATCAGGGTCGTCCCAGAACGGCCGGTTCGCCTCCCATTCGATGTCGGCACGGCTGCGGCCGATGTCCTTGAGCATGTCGTCACCGAGCGCGGCCAGCTGGCGCCGTTGGCGTGCCAGTTCGTTCCAGCGCTGCAGCTTGTGCCAGGCCTGCAGCAGCAATCCCGGCGCGGGTGCCCGAAGTGCCTTCGGCAGATGGAAAGATTGCAAAGCGACTTTGTGCATGTTCATCACGACACCCTCCAGTTGGGTTGGCGTCAGTCTCGCGCCCGGATTAAGATCAATCCAACGAATGTTCCTGATGCCTTGCATCTCGAGGATTGATGAATGGCCAACTACCCGAATATCGACACCGAGCTGCTGCGCAGCTTCGTGGCCATCGCTGACCACGGCGGTTTCACCCGTGCCGCAGCCGCGGTGAACCGCACCCAGTCGGCGGTGAGCATGCAGATGAAACGCCTGGAAGAGGATGTATTGCAGCGTCCGCTATTCGAGCGCAACGGTCGGCAGGTCAGGTTTACTGCCGAGGGCCAGATACTGCTGGGCTACGCGCGGCGCATTCTCAAACTGCACGGCGAAGTCATGACCACCCTGCGCCAGCCACACATGGTCGGCGCGGTGCGCATCGGCACGCCGGACGATTACGTCATGCGTTTTCTACCCGGCATTCTTTCGCGCTTCGCCCAGGCGTATCCGCTAGTACAGGTCGAGGTGCATTGCGAACCATCGACCCAGTTGTTGCAGCGACGGGATCTGGACCTGAGCATCGTCACCCGCGAACCGGGCACCGAGATTGGCCAGTTGCTGCGCCAGGAGCACGTCGTCTGGGCCGCCGCCCCGGGCTTCGACCTGCATGAGCATCGCCCCCTGCCGCTGGCAACGTTCAATACCGATTGCTTCTGTCGCGCCTGGGTATGCAACGCGCTGGATGCGCGGGAAATCGAGTACCGGATCGCCTATAGCAGCCCGAGCCTGTCGGCGATCATGGCGATCGTGGGTGCAGGATTGGCGCTGACCGCACAGCTGCAGAGCCTGATTCCTGCCGATCTGCAGATACTCGGTGAAAAGGAGGGCCTGCCGCGCCTGCCTCAGACCAGCATCGTGCTGCTGCGCAACCCGCAGCAGCAGTCGCCGGTCAGCGAAACGCTCGCCGGCTACATCGCCGATGGCTTTCGCCTGTAACGACAACGCCGGTCATGGGCGTCCGGCCGCCATCTCGTCGAACACTTCCGGCACCAGCGCCGCATCGCCCTTGTCCGCCAGGTGCTGGCGCTGCGCCTCCTGCGGATCGTCGAGGATCGCCAGCAAGCGCGAGCCGCGCTCGGTCAGGACGAAGTTCTCGCCATTGCCGCCCTCTTCCTCGGGCCGCGAAACGATGAAGCCACCTTCGAATAGCAGACTTTCGTAGTCGGCCGCTTCGGCACGCAGGCTGTCCAGATTCGGCATCGGCTGACCTTCACTTTCCATCTGCGTCGCATGTTCTTCGGCGTAGTGGCGTGGCTTGAAACTGTCATTGGCGCCGCGTTGAACTTCATGCAACAGGCGCTGGATAAGGCCCCAGTTATAGCTCATGGTCGTTCTCCCTCAGCAGATGTTCGCCTCGCGAATGAGGCGCCTACTGATTGGGACCGTTCACCATGGCGACCGGTTCGTTGTCTGAACTAAAGCGGCTGCGCTGCGATCCACCGTACAGACCGATTGAACGAGGAGCGAGCCATGAAACTGCTGATGATTGCCCTGACCGCCGCCGCGCTGGCCAGCCCGACTGCGCACGCCGCGTGCACCCCGGACGAAGTGAATGCCAAGGCCGAACAGCTGGCTGAGCGCGTCAACCAGCTCACCGAGAGCAATCCGGAGCGCGCCAAGGAGATCAATGAGGAGATTCGCCAGATGGAAGCCAAGCGCACCGCCGACCAGTTGGGCGACGAGTGCGAGGCCTATGACAAGCGTCTGAAGCAGATCGAGGAAGCGGAACGCGAGGCAGATATGCCGGCTGACGCTCAGCGCTGAGGCTGAAGGCCGACGGTTACTCGGCCGTCGGCTTCTTGCGCTTGAGCGGCGCCATGCCATCCTGGCTCACCACCGGCGATGGTGACTCGCGCTTGGCGCCGTTCGGGCGCTTGCCGGCAGGTTTGGATTTCTTCTCGGTGCCTTTCTTCTTTTCGATCTTTTTCTTCTTGGTGCCAGCGGCCTTGCCCGACGCTTTAAGGTTCTTCGGGCCCATGTAGCTGCCTTTCAGCCCCTTGATCACCCGCCGCTCGAAACGCTGCTTGAGATAACGCTCGATGCTGGACATCAGGTTCCAGTCGTTGTGACAGATCAGCGAGATCGCCAGCCCTTCGCCACCGGCGCGCCCCGTACGACCGATACGGTGCACGTATTCGTCACCCGAGCGCGGCATGTCGAAGTTGATCACCAGATCCAGCCCTTCGATGTCCAACCCGCGCGCCGCCACGTCGGTCGCTACCAGCACCTTGACGCCGCCTTCCTTGACCCGGTCGATCGCCAGCTTGCGGTCTTTCTGGTCCTTGTCGCCATGCAGCACGAACGCCTTCACGCCCTCGGCAACGAGCCGGCCGTAGAGGCGGTCGGCCTGTACGCGGGTGTTGGTGAAGATCACTGCCTTCTTGTACGTCTCGTTGGCGAGCAGCCAGTGCACCAACTTTTCCTTATGTTCGGTGTTTTCGGCAGTGATGATCTGCTGGCGCGTGCCTTCGTTGAGTTCGCTGACGCGGTTGAGCTGCAGGTGCAGCGGGTCGCGCAGCACGCTGGCGGTCATCTCGCGCAGCGCGGCACCGCCACTGGTCGCGGAAAACAGCAGCGTCTGCTGGCGTTTGGCGCACTCGCCGACCAGACGCTGCACGTCCTCGGCAAAGCCCATGTCGAGCATGCGGTCGGCTTCGTCGAGGATCAGCATCTCGACATCCTTGAGGACCAGCGTGCCGGCATTAAGGTGCTCGATCATGCGCCCAGGCGTGCCGATGAGAATGTCCGGCACCTTGCGCATGACTGCGGCCTGGACCTTGAAGTCCTCGCCACCGGTAATCATCGCCGACTTGATGAAGGTGAATTGCGAGAAACGCTCGACCTCCTTCAGCGTCTGCTGCGCCAGCTCTCGGGTCGGCAACAGAATCAGCGCCCGAACATCGGTGCGCACCACGGCATCGCCAATCAGCCGATTGAGCATCGGCAGTACGAAGGCGGCGGTCTTGCCGCTGCCAGTCTGTGCCGTCACCCGCAGGTCACGCCCTTCCAGCGCCGGCGGAATGGCCGCCACCTGCACTGGAGTCGGCTCGACGAATTTGAGTTCGGCGACAGCCTTTAGCAGGCGTTCGTGCAGGGCGAATTGGTCAAACAAGGGAGCTACCTCGGAGGTCGAAAAAAACAATGGCATAGGGTAACTCGTCTGCCGGGCAAAGGCGCGTTCTGTAACGGTCGCCATGTTTTCCCAGGCAAACACAGGCTAAGCTGAGGAAATAGAAGCGGCTTAATACCCAAGAGGTTCGCATGATGTCCAAAAAGCGAGTGATACTGCTGACTGGCGCGCTTTCACTGGCGTTACACGCCACTGCCGGCGCAGCGCAGCCGAACAGTGATCACCCTGGCAAGGGCAAGCCCGACCGCGCACAACAGCATCAGCCTGCGGCACAGCAGCCGCATCGCTACCAGGGTCCGTCGGTGGACATCGGTTCGGTCCGCATCACCCTGCGTAGTCATCGCGATCTGCTAGCGCCGGTTTCGTCTCTGCCACCGGGCATCCAGAAGAATCTGGCGCGCGGCAAGCCGCTACCGCCGGGCATCGCCAAGAACATGGACAGCCGCCTGCTGGGACACCTGCCGCGCTACGAAGGCTACGAGTGGAAACAGATCGGCCGCGACGTGGTTCTGGTCGCCATCGCCACCGGCATCGTTTACGAAATACTCGAGAACATACTGGATTGATCGGTTCGCGTTCAGGCAGCCCGCGCGATGAGGGCAGCCTAGCGTCCTACTCTGGCTGGCAGGTCAACTTGATGCGCAGGCGAATCACGTCGCGCTTGAACTTGGACGTCAGTGCCTTGCGCTCACCTGGTTGCAACTCCGTGCGTCGCGTGCGCGGCGCTTCCGGGCCGTTCTGGAACACGGCGGTACACACCGCAGCCGTGCCCCCATAGTTGAGCAGCAGTAGCCCGGCGAGGTCACGATCAATGGTCTGCGGGGTGACGGTGATCTCCGCGCCGTTGAGCTGCTGCTCGACGTCTACCGGATAAGTGACCGCATTGGCCGTGAGTGGCAGCAAGGCGACGAGTAGGTAACCGATTGTTTTCATTTTGACTGGGCTCCTCTACAGAGTGGCCAGCCTAACAGACCTTGCTAAAGGAACCGAAGGAATGAAAGTGCCCCGTGTGACCCTCGATCAGTGGCGCACCCTGCAGGCGGTCATCGATCACGGCGGCTTCGCCCAGGCGGCGGAAGCGCTGCATCGGTCGCAGTCGTCGGTCAGCTACACCGTGGCACGCATGCAGGAACAACTGGGCGTGCCGCTATTGCGCATAGACGGGCGCAAGGCAGTGCTGACCGAGGCAGGAGAAGTGCTGCTGCGCCGGTCGCGACAGCTGGTCACACAGGCCAGTCAGCTGGAAGAACTGGCGCACCACATGGAACAAGGCTGGGAAGCCGAGGTGCGCTTGGTTGTCGATGCCGCCTACCCCAGCGCCAAGCTGATCCAGGCCCTCACCGAATTCATGCCGAAGAGCCGCGGCTGCCGGGTGCGCCTGCGCGAGGAAGTGCTCTCCGGGGTCGAGGAAGTGCTCAAGGACGGCACCGCGGACCTCGCCATCAGCGGCCTGGACATCACCGGCTATCTGGGCAGCGAGCTCAGTACCGTGGAGTTCGTCGCCGTGGCACACGCCAACCATGCCCTTCACCAGCTCGGACGCAAGCTCAGCGTGCAGGACCTGCAGAGCCAGATGCAGATCGTGGTGCGTGATACGGGCCTGCGCCAACCTCGTGATGCCGGATGGCTGGGTGCCGAACAGCGCTGGACGGTGGGCAGCCTGGCGACGTCGGTGGCCTTCGTCAGCAGCGGTCTGGGCTTCGCCTGGCTGCCCCGGCATCTGATCGGGCGCGAACTGACCGAGGGCATACTCAAGCCGCTGCCACTGGTCCAAGGCAGTATTCGCCGGCCACTGTTCTATCTCTACACTAACCACGACAGACCGCTCGGGCCGGCTACCCGGATTCTCATCGAGCTGATCAAGACGTACGATGCTGGCCAGGCCACTCCACTGGCCGACTGACAGCTTCCCCAACATCAGGAAAGACATCATGTTGAAACGCATTGCCCTCGCCGCCTGTACCGTTCTGCTGGCCGGCAACCTGTTCGCCGCGGAAAACCCTCGCGTACTGCTGACCACCAGCCTGGGCGAGATCGAGCTGGAGCTCGAAGCGGAAAAGGCACCGATCAGCGTCGAGAACTTCCTCGGCTACGTCGACAGCGGCTTTTATGACGGCACCGTGTTCCACCGCGTCATTCCGGGTTTCATGGTCCAGGGCGGCGGCTTCGGCGAAGGCCTGAACCAGAAGCCGACCAAGGCCCCGATCAAGAACGAGGCGGACAATGGGCTGCACAATGTGCGCGGGACCGTCGCAATGGCCCGGACCCAGAACGTGAATTCGGCTACCAGCCAGTTCTTCATCAACCATCGCGACAACGATTTCCTCGATCACGGTGGCCGCGACTTTGGCTACGCGGTGTTCGCCAAGGTCGTACGCGGCATGGAGGTGGTCGACCAGATCGCCCAGGTGCCCACCGGCAACCGCGCCATGATGCAGAACGTGCCGCTGACCCCGGTGAAGATCATCACCGCGAAGAAACTCTGATCCCCGAGGGGCCGGTTCACCGGCCCTTTTCATTTCTGCCGGCACAAACCCGGCTGCCGCCAGCGTGCGAAACCCTCGACCGACAGGAGATCGCGACATGACCGAACCACAAAGTCCACTGAACACCCCGGAAGGCGAAGCACAGCTGCTGCAGGACCTGCTCAGCGCGGAGCGCGCCGGGGCCAAGGTGGCCGGCGACTCGTTGCAACAACCCTGCACGCCCGAGCAACGGCAACTGCTCGAGCAGGTCCGTCAGGGCGAAATCGAAAGCTGCAAGTTGCTCCTCAACTGCCTGCAGCATCTGGGTCTGGAGCCCAACAAGGACACCGGCACCTTCTACGGCAAGGCGATGGCCATCGAATCGCTGGACGAGCGCCTGCCCTTCATCGACAGGGGCCAACAATGGGTGATCCGCAAACTGCGCGAGTACCTGCCGGGATGCCAGGACCCGCTGCTGCGTAGCGAACTGCAACGCATGCTGCTGATCCACGAGGAGAACAGCGCCGCCTCCCACGCCTGAGGCAAACGACTAGCTGCCGGCCTGCCGGTACGGCAGCGCCTGGCGCGCTGCTTCGGCGTAGGCCAGCACCCCCGCACGTTCCTGTCGCAGGAAATCCGCTACCGCAGCGCGCAAACCAGGGTGCTGCAGATAGTGCCAGGAGCGCGTGACCACCGGCTCGAAACCACGAATGAGCTTGTGCTCACCCTGCGCCCCCGCATCGAATCGCTCCAGGCCGCCCGCGATGGCCTGATCGATACCCTGGTAAAAGCACGTCTCGAAGTGCAGCCGGTCGAACTCCGCCAGACAGCCCCAGTAACGACCGTACAGGCCAGACGCACTGCGCAGGCTGAAGGCCATCGCCACCGGCCTCGAGCCCTGTAACGCCAGCACCACGCGAATCGCCTGCGGCATGCGCTCAGCCAGCAGGCTGAAGAATTGCCGAGTCAGATAGGGCGTCTGACCGCGGACCTGATAGGTGTTGGCGTAGCAGGCATAGACGAAATCCCATTCCGCCTCGCTGAGCTCGTGCCCATCGCGCCACTCGAAGCTGATGCCCTGCCCCGCCACCTGTTCGCGTTCCTTGCGCAACTGCTTGCGCTTGCGCGAGGTCAGTGCATCGAGAAAGTCCTGAAAATCGCGGTAACCACGGTTGTGCCAATGAAACTGGCAGCCGATGCGCTCCAGCCAGCCATCCCGCCCCGCCAGCAGCTGATCGGCCCGCGGCTCGCTGAAATTCACGTGGAGCCCCGACAGTTCCTGCCTTTCAAGCCCAGCGGTGAGTACATCGAGCAGCTCACCGGCAGCCTGTACGTCGCCCAGCAGGCGACTGCCGGTGACCGGGGTGAAAGGCACCGCGCAAAGCAGCTTGGGGTAGTAGGCGATGCCTGCCCGCTGGCAGGCATCCGCCCACGCCCAATCGAACACGTACTCGCCGTACGAATGAAACTTGCGATACAGCGGCAAGGCTGCCTGCAACGCGCCCTGCGGGTCGCGCAGCAGGAGATGGGCAGGTTGCCAGCCGCTACGCCCACCCACGCTGCCGCTGTCTTCCAGCGCGCAGAGGAAGGCGTGACGAAGGAAGGGCTGATCATCTCTCAGTAGCGCATCCCATTCGGCGGGAGGCAGTTCGGCGAGGCGGTACAGGGTCTGGATAGGCATGCGCGCAGTCTGGCCTGTCCCGCAGGCGAAAAAAAGCCCCGCCAGGGCGGGGCTCAATGGAGCATCACGGATGAGGTGATGTTTTAGAACACGTACTGGGCGCGCAGGCTGATGGCGTCGCCGTCGTCGTCGCCATTGGCGTTTACCACGTCGTCCACGCTGGTCTTCAGGTAGTTGGCCGAGAGCTTCACCGACTCGTTGGCGTACCAGTTGAGACCGATGGTGTGGGTCTTCGCACCAGCTTCTGCGCTGTCCAGCGCACCGACATAACCGCTCGGTGCAACACCGGTTTCATCGACGGTGATGTCGTCGAAGCGGTAGAACACTTCCCAGGCACCGATCTGCTTGTTCTCCGGCTTGATCTTGTCGAACTTGCCGCCATCGAGCTTGTAGGAACGCGACTCGCCGGTCAGAGTGTAGGCCAGCTGGACGTTGTAGCCGGACGCTTCCAGATCCTCGAAACCATCCTGAGCGTCGACAGTGCGGGTCAGGTATTCGCCCTGAACCGAGAACGGGCCGATCATGTAAGCCGCTTCCAGCCCCCAGGCCTGATCGCTGCCGTCGGTAACCGTGCCGCCGAATGTGGCACGGTTGCCGTTGGCGCTGTCTTCGGTAGTGCCACGCACGGACAGACGCGGACGGATGCGCTCCAGGTAACCTTCTTCCACGTCACGCTTACCGAAGCTGGCGCCGAGATGCAGCACCTGGTCCTTCTCGACGATCGGAGCTACCACGCCACGCAGCACGAAGCTGGTGTTGTTGGAGCCATCTTCGTCTTCCAGCATGTCGGCACCGGCACCGGCGTCCTGACGGTAAGCACCGGCTTCACCGTGGAACATTCCGACGGTGGTACGCACGCGGATGCCTTCGCCGTCTTCGTGGCTGTTCAGCCAGGGCGCCAGGTCATAGATCGCAGAGCGCTCGATGGCGGTGATCCACTTCGAGCTGACCGCCTCTTCCAGGCCGAATGTGGGGTTGATGCGGCCAACCGAAATCTGGACCGGCTCCCAGCCGTTGTAGTGGATGGCCAGTTCGTCCCAGTTGCTGGAATCGTTGGTGAAGTTGCGGTTGAAGGTGTAGCCCCAATCGGTGAAGGCAACACCGGAAATCTCCAGACGCGCACGACGGAAATAGGTCTCGTCTGCGCGCTCGCCGTTCTGGGTGTAGAAACCATCGAAGCTGTCGGCATCAGCCTGCAGGCGGCCATTGATCTTGAACGAGAACTCCTTGTCGGTGGTTCCGACCTCCAGGCCGCCCTTGGTCTTGATAACGAGATCGGCGCCGTCGGTGGTGACGGTACCGGCGAAAGCCTGGGCGGAAACGGCCAGAGCCAGAGCGCTGGCAGCGAAACCGGCGAAGTGCTTACGGATCATCCAAAATTCCCCTTTATGTTTAGCGTCGGAAACACACGAGATGGGCTCTTTGTGTTGGGGGGAATCTTGGCGACGGCGTATGTCAGCCAAATGGCTGATATGTAAAGCTTTTGTGACAGCGGAACTTTCCGTGGAGCCGCATCACAGAGCGGCTGCGGCACTTTTTCGTCAGCTGCGAACGTTGCGCTCGCTGGGGCGACGGGCTCCGGCGACCAGCTTGTCGACGGCCCTGGCGGCTGCAACCATGCCGAAACTGGCGGTCACCATGGTCACCGCGCCGAAGCCTCCGGCGCAGTCGAGCTTGACCCCCTCACCAACGAAGCTCTTGCTCTGGCACACGCCGCCGTCCGGCTTCGGGTAGCGCAACTGCTCCGTGGAGAACACACAGGGCACGCTGTAGGTGCGCCCCGGCGTGCGCGAGAAGTTGTATTCGCGACGCAGCAGCGAGCGCACCTTTGCCGCCAGCGGATCGTTGAAGGTCTTGTTCAGATCAGTGACCTGGATCTGTGTCGGATCGACCTGCCCGCCGGCGCCGCCGGTGGTGATGATCTGGATCTTGCGGCGCTTACACCAGGCGATCAGCGCCGCCTTGGCCGGCACGCTGTCGATGCAGTCGATGACGCAGTCCATGTCTTCGGTGATGTACTCGGCCATGGTTTCGCGGGTGACGAAATCCGCCACTGCATGAACCTGGCAGGCCGGGTTGATGGCGCGAATACGTGCGGCCATCTCGTCGACCTTGGCTTTGCCCACTGCGCCATCGAGGGCGTGAATCTGCCGGTTGGTATTGGTGATGCACACATCGTCCAGGTCGAACAGGCTGATCTCGCCTACCCCGCTGCGCGCTAGCGCCTCGGCCGCCCACGAGCCGACGCCACCGATGCCGACCACCGCCACATGCGCAGCCGTCAGCCGCTCGAGGCCGACGCGGCCATACAGGCGGGCAATACCGCCGAAACGCTGATCATCGATAGACATGCCGACTCCCCGGAAAAAACCTGGCGATTATAAGACCTCATGACGCCACGACCACTGCATCCAGCCGTCACCGCAACCGCGCCTTTGCTTTAATATGGCGCCCTTTCCCCGCCGCACCGGAGCCCTGATGACCGCGCCTGCCCTCTCCCCGACGCTCGAACTCGCCTGCGAGCTGATCAATCGCCCATCGGTGACGCCGCTGGATGAAGGCTGCCAGCAGCTGATGAGCCAGCGCCTGGCGGCCTGCGGCTTCACCATCGAGCCGATGCATATCGAGGACGTGGAGAACTTCTGGGCCATTCGCGGCAACGAAGGCCCGGTGCTGTGCTTCGCCGGCCACACTGACGTGGTCCCTACAGGCCCGCTGCAGGCCTGGCAGAATCCGCCGTTCAGTGCGCGCATCGACGAGCAGGGCATGCTCCACGGCCGTGGCGCGGCAGATATGAAAGGCAGCCTGGCGGCGATGGTCGTGGCAGTGGAGCGCTTCACCGCCGATCACCCGAAGCACAAGGGGCAGATCGCCTTTCTCATCACCAGTGATGAAGAAGGCCCTGCGCACCACGGCACCAAGGCCGTCGTCGAGCGCCTGCGCGAGCGTGGCCAGCGCCTAGACTGGTGCATCGTCGGCGAACCGTCGAGCACCGCCTTGGTAGGTGACGTGGTGAAGAATGGCCGCCGCGGCTCGCTCGGCGGCACCCTCACCGTACGTGGCCAGCAGGGCCATGTGGCCTATCCGCATCTGGCGAAGAACCCCATCCACCTGGCCGCGCCTGCGCTAGCGGAATTGGCCGCCGAGCACTGGGACGACGGCAATGCCTTCTTCCCGCCGACCAGCTTCCAGATCTCCAACCTGAATGCCGGCACCGGCGCCACCAATGTCATTCCCGGCACGCTGGAAGCGGTGTTCAACTTCCGCTTCTCTACCGAATCCACCGTCGAACAGCTCAAGCAGCGCACCGCCGCGATTCTCGACAAGCACGGTCTGGACTGGAACGTGGACTGGGCACTGTCCGGCCTGCCGTTCCTCACCGAACCAGGCGCGCTGCTCGACGGCGTGGCCAAGGCAATCCGCAGCGTCACCGGCCGAGAGACCACGCCGTCCACCAGCGGCGGCACCTCGGACGGGCGCTTTATCGCCACCCTCGGCACCCAGGTGGTCGAGCTCGGCCCGGTCAACGCGACCATCCACCAGGTCGACGAACACATCCTGGCCAGCGATCTCGACCTGCTGACCGAGATCTACTACCAGACCCTGGTGAACCTGCTCGCATGCTGATCTGCCCGATCTGCCAGGCGCCACTGAGCGCGCTCGACAACGGCGTGGTCTGCGCGGCCAACCACCGTTTCGACCGCGCGCGTCAGGGTTACCTGAACCTGCTCCCGGTGCAGCACAAGAACAGCCGCGATCCGGGCGACAACCAGGCCATGGTCGAAGCACGGCGACGCTTTCTCGACGGCGGCCACTATGCGCCGCTGGCCCGACGCCTCGCCGAGCTGGCCGCCGAACGCGCGCCGCAGCGCTGGCTGGACATCGGCTGTGGCGAGGGCTACTACACCGCCCAGGTGGCCGAGGCACTACCGGACGCCGAAGGCTATGCACTGGACATCTCCCGCGAAGCGGTCAAGCGCGCCTGCAAACGCGCGCCGCAACTGGAATGGCTGGTGGCGAGCATGGCCCGCGTGCCGCTGGCCGATGGCAGCTGCGACCTGCTCGCCAGCGTGTTCAGCCCGCTGGACTGGCAGGAGGCGCGACGCCTGCTCGCACCCGGCGGCGGACTGCTGCGCATGGGACCGACCCGCGAGCACCTGTGGGAGCTACGCGCCCGGCTCTACGACGAGGTACGCGACTACGATGACGAGAAGCACCTGTCGCTGATTCCCGAAGGCATGCGCCTGGCCCACAGCGAAACCCTCAGCTACGAGCTGCAGCTGGACAACGCCCAGGCCCGTGCCGACCTTCTGGCGATGACCCCGCACGGCTGGCGCGCCAGCGCCGAGCGCCGCGCCGCCGTGATCGACAGTCACCTCAGCGTGCGGGTTGCGATACGCTACGACTGGATCGAACGCACGCCCTAGCGTTCGTATATTTGCCTACGACCAAAACCTCGCACCACCACATAAGGCAGTCGCCCATGCGTCAACCCGATATCGAGATCTACCTCAGGGATGCCAGTCAGGAGGCCGTCGGCGAGTGGCTGGCCCAAGCCATTGGCTCATGTTCCGCCTGGCAACAGAAAGGCCAGACCTTCAAGTGCAGCGCCGCCGGCATTCCGGTGACCTGGCTGCCGAAGGCGGTGGGCAAATGGCATTGTCTGCTGCTGGAAAGCGATGCCACCCCCTGGGACGATGACCTCGCCTGCGCCCGCGCGGCGTATCAGGCTTTGGGTGTGGAAATCCGCTGCGCGCCGGGCGGCTGGCAGGAAGAGGAAGCCGTTGAAGAGGCCGACCGCTGGATCCGCATCAGCGATGACGGTGAAGAGGAAATCGTCTGGCGGACGGGCTGATCGGCATCGGCCGTATCGCTCATCCGTGGTGGACCGAAACCACCGAATAGCAAAACAAAGCCCGTCACTTGGACGGGCTTTGTCATTGCGCAACCGAAGTTACACGCCGGCGACGTCTTCGGCCTGCAGGCCCTTCTGGCCCTGGGTTACCGAAAACTCCACCTGCTGCCCTTCGGCCAGCGAGCGGTGGCCGTCGCCACGGATCGCGCGGTAATGCACGAACACGTCCGCGCCATTACCCCGCTGAATGAATCCATAGCCTTTTGCATCGTTGAACCACTTGACGGTTCCAGTCTCGCGCTCAGCCATTACCACTTCTCCAACTCGCTTTTGTTATTCCTCGGAAGAGGGGTCGACGGTCAGGCCTTCGTGCATTCGGCTCCGGCGCAAATGCGACTCGAACGCGACCGTTGCCGGAGTATAAAACAACGATTTTCGCTGTCAGCCTCTTTTTTCCGCTGCGGATTTGACACCCTCGCCCGCCCCGGCCAATGCCGGAACGGGTGCTCTGTTCAGGCGCTCCGGCGGCGGCGCCATAGCCACAGGGCGAGCACGCCCAGGGTCAGCAGCAAGGGCACCAGAGCGATGTTGGCGAACTTCAGAGTACGCCCCAGCGCTTCGATATCGGCATTGAGCTGGTAGCGCACCTCACGCAACTCCTTGCGGATACGCACCTTCTCCTGCTGGAACTGACGCACCGCCTGCTCCTGCTCAGCCGTCAGCTCCAGCGCCTGCTCCGGGTCCGGACTCTGCAGCTCGGCCAGTTGCTGCTCGGTATCAGCCAGGCGCTGCTGCAGCACTTCTTCCTTCTCGCGGAAACGATCCTCGGCCTCGCGTTGCAAGGTTTCTACCATCACGAACGGACGGGTGAAGCGACCACGCGAACGCACGCTGATCAGCGCATCGGTGCCGGAAAGGTTGTCCAGCGCATTGATCACGAACGCGCCGTTGTCCGCCCACGGCTGCGGAACGCGCTGGCCGAAGAAGTCCTGCACCTGCACCCACATGCGATCACTCAGCAGATCGGTATCGGCGACGGCGATCACGTTGATGTTCTGGCTTTCCTTGATGCCCTCTTCACGGCCTTCGATGCCGTCCGGAAAGGCAGTTTTCGCCGGCCCCTGGATGCGCGCCGCCAGGGTGTAGCGCTCGCCGGTCGGCTCGAGGCCAAGCAGCAGGGTTTCCGGGTTGTCCAGCGTGGCGAAGCGCTCGGCCTCCACCGGCATGGCGTAGTCGGAACTGCCGAACAGCGGCGTGAAGCGCGTCGTCGCGTCCTCCAGCGGCTCCAGAATGCCGGCACTGGCGATGGTGATGTTTTCCAGCGCGGCGGTGGTCACGTCATCCTGATCCAGCGCGTTGCGCGGCAGGCTCAACCAGCCTGCGTGACGCACCGGACGGCGCTCCGCACCGACGCCAACCGACATCGCGTAGGCTGCATCGACCAGCGCCTGTTGCGGCACCATGCGCACGCCCCAGGCCTTGAACAGTGGCTCGAGGTCGGACGCACGCTCCTCGCCGAATTCTCCCGGACCGATGCCCATGCCCGGATCGGCCTCGCTGTGCGGATCGACGAATACCAGCAGCTTGCCGCCACGCAGGACGAACTGGTCGATGGCGTACAGCGTCTGCTCAGGCAGATCCTTCGGGTGAATCAGCAGCAACACCGAGACGTTGGTCGGGATCATGTCCACATCGCGGCGCAGGCTTTCGATATGGAACAGCTGGCGGACTTCCTCCAGCACCATCCACGGCGGCGTCGCCTGCTGAGTCCGCATGTCGAAACCGCCGGTCAGCTGCAACCCTGAGAGCACGCCGACCACCGGCAGCTCGCCACTAGCCAGGCCCTGCACCAGGCGGCTGATCTCGTACTCGAGAAACTCTTCCTGATCCAGCGGGAAGAACGGAATGATCTGCGTGCTGCCCTCGGCATTGGTGCCGGCGAGGCCGAAGTAGATCTTGTCGCCGCCCTGGTTGAGCGGCACCGCCTGCAGGCCGAACTCGGCGGCGCGGTCCTCCTCTTCGGAGAACGGCTGCGGGTCGATCACATGCAGCTTGAGCTTGCCAGCGGAGGCCCGCTCGTAGGCCTTGAGCATCTCCTCGACGCGACGCGCGTAGTTGCGCAGCGCCACCAGCTCCTTGGAGGTCTCGTCCGAGTAGAAGAAGTGCAGTTCGATCGGTTCCTGCAGGCCGTCAAGAATGCGCTCGGTGCCCTCGGAAATGGTGTAGAGCTTCTGCTCGGTCAGATCGAGCCGCGCATTGGTGAACAGCATGCCGGACACGCCGTTGAACAACAGAAATGCCAGTGCGATCAGCAGCAGCCCGGCACCGGAATAGATGACTCGTTTCATGTCTGTTCCCTCAGGCGGCTTTCTTCAGATCGACGACCACGGCAGTGGCAGCCAGCCAGGCGACGATCAGCGTGACGAAATACAGCAGGTCACGCAGGTCGATCACACCCTTGCTGATGGAATCGAAACGGATCAGGAAGCTCAGCGAAGCCACCGCATCGATCAGCCACTGCGGCGCCCAGGCGAAGGCATCCAGCACCATCGGCAGGCCGCTGACGATGAACAGGAAACACACCGCCACCGCGAGGATGAAGGCGATCACCTGGTTCTTCGCCAGCGCCGACATGCACGAGCCGATCGCCAGAAACGCACCCGCCAGCAGCCAGCTGCCGAAATAACCAGCAACGATCACACCGTTGTCCGGCTCGCCCAGGTAATTGACGGTGATGACCATCGGGAAGGTCAGCAGCAGCGCGATGCCAGCGAATACCCAGGCGGCGAGGAACTTGCCGGTAACCGCTTCGAAGCGGGTGATTGGCAGCGTCATCAAGAGCTCGATCGAGCCCGACTTGCGCTCCTCCGCCCACAGGCGCATGGCGATCGCCGGCACCAGGAACAGGTACAGCCAGGTATGGAAGCTGAAGAACGGCGTAAGGTCGGCCTGGCCGCGCTCGTAGAAACCGCCCAGGTAGAAGGTGAATACCCCGGACAGCACCAGGAAGATCACAATGAACACGTAAGCCAGCGGCGTGGCGAAATAGCTGCCCAGCTCGCGCTTGAAGATAACCGGCAACTGGGTCATAGCGACTCCCCGCGAGTCAGGTTACGGAACACCTCATCCAACCGGCCGCGTTCCACGTCCAGCTCCTTCACCACCCAGCCATGCTGGGCGATCAGCGCACTGACCTGGGGGAAAATCACCTGCCCCGGCTGCGCCAGCAACGTCAGGCTGTGCTCGGGCTCGTTGAATTCGACACCGGCCACGCCGGGCAACGCGGCCAGGGCAACGTCGTCCAGCGGACCGTCGCTGACCAGCGTGACGGCCTGGTGATATTTCGACCGGCTCTCCAGCTCCAGCGGCGTGCTGTCGGCCACCAGCCGGCCCTGGGCGATGACCACCGCGCGGGTGCAGACCGCACTGACCTCTTCGAGGATATGCGTGGATATGATGACAATCTTGTCCTGCGCCAGCCCCTGGATCAGCTGACGTACCTGGTGTTTCTGGTTCGGATCGAGGCCATCGGTGGGCTCGTCGAGGATCAGCACCTGCGGGTCGTGCAGGATCGCCTGGGCCAGGCCGACGCGACGCTTGAAGCCCTTGGACAGCGTCTCGATGGACTGCCCCAGCACGTTCTCCAGCTCCACCTGGGCGACCGCGGCTTCGACCCGCTGGCGCTTGTCCGCACCACGGAAGCCGCGGACTTCAGCGATGAACTCGAGAAAACCGCGCACCGTCATGTCGCCGTAGCAGGGCGCGCCTTCGGGCAGATAACCGATCTGCCGCTGGGCCTGCAGGGTCTGGGTGCGAATGTCGTGGCCGAGGATGCTCGCCGTGCCCGACGTCGGCGCGAGAAAGCCGGTCAGCATCTTCATAGTGGTGGACTTGCCGGCACCATTCGGGCCGAGAAATCCCAGCACCTCGCCGCGCTGGACCTGGAATGACAGGTCGTCGACCGCGGTGTGCTGGGCAAAACGCTTGGTCAGGTTGCTTATTTCGATCATGGACTCTCACCAGTGCACCAAAGGCCCTGGCGTGCCGCCGCGCGACCCGAGCCAGGTCCTGCAAAAATGCCGGCGGCACTATAAGAACAGCAACCCGACGAATGCAACCAGTCCCTAGACTGAGAGGACTACGCTGTTCATCACCGCTCTGCGCGCAACTCGCTATAAGGCCATGCCGCACGGATCGCAGACGCCCAAAATTCCGGCAGAGATTGAGAGACTTCCAGGCCGGCATGCCGCGACACGCCAAGCCATTAGCAAGGACAAACCATGAAACTACGCAGGTCCAGAGAGCTAGCGAAAGTACATCTCTGCTGTTTGTTTGGCGCCATGGCGTGCTCAGCGTACGCCAGTGAGCCTGCGGAGTTTCCAGACGCACAAACCAGTGATCCAGCGACAATGGGATGGATGGTTGGCTCGCCGCCACCGGCTGATCGAATCCTGCGCTTCGAGGATGGCAGTTATTTTCGCTTCCCGCAGATGCGCTGGAGCGTCGCCAACTTTCGACAGCTGATGCCTACCGTCAATGTCTCACGCGGCCTAGGTGAGTCTTCACTACTGGAGCACCAGCCAAGCAACGAGATCGATGCGCTGACATTTGTCCCGCTTGGTGGGGGCGAGCCGATGACCTGGCAGCAATCGCTGCAAGCCAATTACACCGACGGCATCATCATCCTTCACCGAGGGAAATTGGTGTACGAGCGCTATTTCGGCGTATTGAAGCCGCAAGGACAGCATGCTGCCATGTCGATTACGAAAACCTTCACCGGTACATTGGCGGCGCTTCTTGTGGCCGAAGAAAAGCTGGATCCCGAACGTCTGGTCGCTGATTACGTTCCCGAGCTGGCAGCGTCGGGTTTTGGCGATGCCAGCGTACGTCAGCTGATGGATATGACCACCGGCATTCACTTCAGCGAGGATTATGCGGACCCCAAGGCCGAAGTATGGGCGCACGCCGCCGCCGGCAATCCGCTGCCGAAACCCGCTGATTACCAGGGGCCACGGACCTATTACGAATTTCTGCAAACGGTCAAACCGCAAGGTCGTCATGGCGAGGCCTTTCATTACCGCACCGCAAACTCCGACGCTCTGGGCTGGGTAATCGCGCGAGTGAGCGGGCGGAACGTCGCACAGCTGTTGTCGGAGCGCATCTGGAGCCGCTTGGGCGCAGAACAGGATGCCTACATGTCGGTAGACTCCATCGGTACGCCGTTCGCCGGAGGCGGCCTTAACGCCGGCCTGCGCGACCTTGCTCGTTTTGGCGAGATGATGCGCAATGAAGGTAGATACAACGGCACTCAGATCCTGCCAGCGGAAGTCGTGGCAGATATCCGTGGTGGAGCAAATCGAGACGACTTTGCGAAAGCCGGTTATCGACTGCTACCCGGCTGGAGCTACCGCAACATGTGGTGGGTCACCCACAACGGGCATGATGCCTTCATGGCACGTGGGGTACATGGGCAAGCGCTTTATATCGACCCACTGGCGGAGATGGTGATCGCGCGCTTTGCCAGCCATCCGGTGGCGGGCAACGCAGCAAACGACCCCACCTCGTTGCCGGCTTTTGAGGCGGTGGCGAAGCATCTGCTAGAACAGCGTCGATAGCTTGCTGAAGCTGCAAACAGCCCGGGATGAAGGATTCGCAGTGACCGACCCGATCGAATTCCAGACCACACGTCTGCTCCTACGGCAATGGACGCCAGCCGATCGTGCACCGTTCGCCACGATGAATGCGGACCCCAGGGTCATGCGGCACTTCCCCGCTCTGCTCAGTCGGGCCGAGAGCGATGCAATGGCTGACCGCTGCCAGGCGCTGATCGAAGAACGCGGCTGGGGGTTCTGGGCCGTCGAACTGAAAGCCAGCGGCGCATTCATCGGCTTCGTCGGCCTGCATACGCCGTCGGCCACCTTGCCGTTCTCGCCGTGCGTGGAAATAGGTTGGCGCCTGGCGGCTGATTACTGGGGCCAGGGATTGGCCAGCGAGGCGGCGTGGTCCGCGCTAAAGACAGGGTTCGGCACGCTCGATCTTTCCGAAATCGTATCCTTCACTACTATCGAGAATCGACGTTCACGCGCCGTGATGGCCCGTCTCGGCATGCGTGAAACGGAGGTGTTCGAGCATCCAGGGGTACCCGTCGGCCATCCGCTTCGCCGGCACTGCCTGTATCGACTGGATCGCGAACACTTTGCGGCGCAGTTGGCTGCAGCTGAATGACCGTTCATTCACGATTGTCTGGACTTCGCTGGAAACCCTGTTAGAACGGCACGCGCATAGCCGGACCCTCATCCCCACCCTACGGATATTCTTCAATGCCTCAGCTGTTCCTCGCGCTTCTGTTCCTCGGCTTTTCCGGCTTCGCTCATGCGGAAGATGCCGATATCGCCCGGCTGTTCGACGAGGCTGGCGTGGACGGAACACTGGTGATCGAATCGGCTGAAACCGGCCAGCGCTACGTTCACAACGAAGCCCGCGCGAAGCAGCCGTTCACCGCCGCATCCACATTCAAGGTGCTGAATACGCTGATCGCGCTGGAGGAAGGCGCCATCGCCGGCGCCGACGAGATCATCCCGTGGGACAACACCCGTTACGAGATCGAGGACTGGAACCGCGACCAGACGCTGAAGAGCGCCTTCCAGGTCAGTTGCGTCTGGTGCTACCAGTGGCTGGCGCGGCGGGTGGGTGCGGCAGACTATCCGCCACACATCCGCCAGGCGCATTACGGTCAGCTGCGCGAGCCCTTCAACGGTACCGAGTTCTGGCTGGATGGCTCGCTGACCATCAGCGCCGAGCAACAGATCGAGCTGCTCAAACGCGTGACCGCGCGCAGCCTGCCGTACCGCACCAGCAGTTACGACACATTGAAGACGGTGATGCTCACCGAAGCCGCCAAGGACTATCGTCTTTACGCCAAGACCGGCTGGGCCGCCCGCAGCACGCCCGGCACCGGCTGGTACATCGGCTACGTGGAGACTGGTGAGAATACCTGGCTGTTCGCCTTGAACCTGGACACCCGAACCGTCAGGGACCTGCCGTTGCGTCAGCAGATCGCCCTGAACGCATTGCGAGCCAAAGGCATTCTGCCGGCGGACTGAAGCAACTCAGCAGCAACCCGGGTGGTGCGCCTAGGCGCCCATCCTGAACAACCTCCTGGGAAATCCGCCATGCGCAACGATGAAATCAAGGCCATCTTCGACCAGCAGGCAACCAGCTACGACGAGCGCTGGGCGAGAACCGCGCCGATTCGCGAGGCCCTGCATTTCCTTCTGGAAGCCGTGTTTGCGGACCTCCCAGCCGATGCCCGGATTCTGTGCGTCGGTGCCGGCACCGGCGAGGAAATCGCATACCTGGCGAGGCGCTTCCCGCGCTGGAGCTTCACCGCCGTCGAGCCCTCCGGTGCAATGCTCGAGGTGTGCCGCAACAAGGCGATCGAGGGCGGCTACGCCGAACGCTGCCAGTTCCATGAGGGCTATCTGCAATCGCTGCCGGAGCAGGACGCCTTCGATGCCGCGACGTGCTTTCTGGTGTCGCAGTTCATTCTGGAGCCTGGGGCCCGTGCGGAGTTTTTCCGTGCCATCGCTAGCCGGCTTCGCCCGGGCGCACGCCTGGCCAGCTCCGACCTGGCATCGGATACCGCCTCGGCCGAATACACGGCCCTGCTCGAAACCTGGATGAACATGATGACCGTGGCTGCCATCCCGGCCGCCGGTGTGGAGCAGATGCGCGCAGCCTACTCCCGCGATGTGGCGGTGCTGCCTCGCGAGCGGGTCGCAGCGATCATCGAATCCGGCGGCTTTACCGACCCCGTCCTGTTCTACCAGGCCGGGCTGATTCACGCCTGGTACTCGACGCGGTCAACGGTCGATGCGCAATAACGCCGCGGCATGGCGGCTGTATCCGACCGGCCGAGCATGAAGCGATCCGTGTTGTGTTCGTTTCTTCTCGCCACGTTGGCCGGTGCGGCGATCTGGAGCCTGTCGCCGCTGCTGACGGGCCATGTCGAGCCCTGGGATGCCGGCGGCCTGTATCACCCCGTAACGCTGGCCCTGGGCGGCGGATTGTGTGGCTCCGTTTCGCCGAAACCATTGTGGCCGCTCTACGCAGGCTGTGTGGCCGGGCAGGTTCTGTATCTGCTCGGCTGGTTGCCGACAGGGCCATTGCTCCCCGTCGGGCTGGTGTTCGTGCTGCTGTGCTCCCTGGTCTTTCTCGCCGGAGCCTATGTCGGCTCCCGAGCCCGAACCAGATGGCAGGCTCGAAAGCAGCAGCCGCCCCGTGGCGGCGCCTGATGGCGCCGCCGCGAGCTCTAGGCTGAGAGCTTCTGGCTGAAATTATCGGCGGGCTTGCCGATATCGAGCCGGTCCACGTTCATCACCTTGTCCCAGGCTTTGACGAAGTCCTGCACGAACTTCTCGTTGCCGTCGGCCATTCCGTATACCTCAGCCTGGGCACGCAGCTCCGATTGCGCGCCGAAGATGAGGTCCACGCGGGTGGCGGTCCAGGTGGGCTGGCGGGTCTTGCGGTCGAGGCCCTGGAAGCGGTTCTTGTGCTCAGTCGCGACCCACTCGTTCTGCATGCTCAGCAGGTTGACGAAGAAGTCGTTCGAAAGCGTGCCCACGCGCTTGGTGAAGACGCCTTCCCTGCCGCCATCCGCATTGGTGCCCAACACACGCATGCCGCCGACCAGCACGGTCATTTCCGGCGCGCTCAGCCGTAGCAGGTGGGCCTTATCGACCAGCGCTTCCTCGGGCGCCATGAAGTGGGACTCGTGGTAGTAGTTGCGGAAGCCATCGGCGACCGGCCGCAGCGCTTCGAACGAGGGCCCATCGGTCCACTCTTCGAGCGCATCCATCCGCCCTGGCGTGAAGGGCACGGTGACGGCCACGCCGCCGTCCTGTGCCGCTTTCTCGATGGCAGCGCAGCCGGCGAGCACGATCAGGTCCGCCATGGAGACCTTTTTGCCCCCGCTGGCCGAGCCGTTGAACGTGTTCTGGATCTCGCCGATTTTCTGCAGCACGCGATCCAGCAGGGCTGGGTTGTTGATCTCCCAATCCTTCTGCGGCGCGAAGCGGATACGAGCACCGTTGGCGCCTCCGCGCTTGTCCGATCCGCGATAGGTGGCGGCCGAAGCCCAGGCTACCGACACCAGCTCGGACACGGAAAAGCCCATACCGAGCAGCTGCTGCTTCAGCGCGGCGATGTCCGCCTCGTCGATCACCGGGTGGTCACGTTCGGGAATCGGGTCCTGCCAGATCAGCTTTTCCTGCGGCACCAGTGGCCCGAGGTAGCGGCCGATGGGACCCATGTCGCGGTGCGTCAGCTTGAACCACGCTTTGGCGAAGGCATCGGCGAACTCGTCCGGGTTCTCGAGGAAGTGACGGGAGATCTTTTCGTACTCAGGATCGAAACGCAGCGCCAGGTCCGAGGTAAGCATGGTTGGCTTGCGCTTCTTGTTCGGGTCGAAGGGGTCGGGAATGATTTCCCCCACGTCCTTTGCGACCCACTGATGCGCGCCAGCCGGGCTCTTGGTCAGCTCCCATTCGAAGTTGAACAGGTTCTCGAAGAAGTAGTTGGACCACTGCGTCGGGGTCTGACTCCAGATGACTTCCAGGCCCGAGGTAATGGCGTCTGCACCCGCACCGGTCTGGAATCTGCTGCGCCAACCCAAGCCCTGGTCTTCGATAACGGCGCCTTCCGGGTCTGGCCCCAATAGCGAAGGGTCGCCCGCGCCGTGGGTCTTGCCGAAGGTGTGACCCCCGGCGATCAGCGCCACCGTTTCATAGTCGTTCATCGCCATGCGGCCGAAGGTTTCGCGAATATCGATGGCCGAGGCTTTGGGGTCAGGGTTGCCGTTGGGGCCTTCCGGGTTCACGTAGATCAAACCCATCTGCACCGCGCCCAGCCCCGGATGCAATTGCCGCTCGCCGCTATAACGCTCATCACCGAGCCAGGTGCCTTCGGGGCCCCAGAAGAGCTCTTCCGGCTCCCAGGTGTCCGCACGGCCGCCGGCGAAACCAAAGGTCTTGAAACCCATGGATTCCAGCGCCACGTTGCCCGTGAGCACGTAAAGGTCCGCCCAGGAAATTTTACGGCCGTACTTCTGTTTGATCGGCCAGAGCAGGCGCCGCGCCTTGTCCAGCGAGGCGTTGTCCGGCCAGCTGTTGAGCGGTGCGAAACGCTGCTGACCGCCGCCGGCGCCGCCACGGCCATCGGTGATCCGATAGGTGCCGGCGCTGTGCCAGGCCAGCCGGATGAAAAGCCCGCCGTAATGGCCGAAATCCGCCGGCCACCAGTCCTGGGAGTCAGTCATCACTTGGTGAAGATCAGCGATCACTGCGTCGAGATCGAGGGAGTTGAATGCGGCGGCGTAGTCGAAATCGCCACCGTATGGATTGGATCGCGGTGAGTGCTGGTTGAGCGATGTGAGGCTCAGCGCTTCAGGCCACCAGTCCCGGTTGCTCGGGCGTTTGCGGGGCGCACCAGCGCCATGACCGAATGGGCAACCACCACCCGTCTTTTCGCCAGTCTCTTCGTTCATGTTCTGCTCCTCACGGTTGTCGATGACGCGATCAGGCGCCGCTTTAAACAACCTAGCACCGAGCTCATGAACGAACAAAAGGCCAGGACGGCGTTTTCAAGGCGGCAGGAACGAGGCTGAAAACGGCGCCAGCGCAGCAACCAAGCGGCTTCCAGCTACCCGACCCGCGGCTGAAATGGCGCGTATGGAATTTCCCTATCGGCACGATAGGCGCAGCCTCAAACAGCGCATCCTATCGTCCCATTTACGCCTCACACTCCAGTGTCCGCGTTAGGTCTGCGCAGAGAATCCGGGCGTCGAGTAGCCCTGCAATCGCTGGCGGTTCGCCGGCAGAGAGTTTTGCCCGCCCTCCCCGCTTGCGGCACACTTGCCGCCTTCGAGGGCATTGCCCCTTCCATAGCCGAATCTGCCGTATGACTCGCTCCCCCCTTCGCCGTCTGATCTTCTCCGTATTGCGCCGCGTGCTGTACTTCTGGGTGCGCTCGGAGACCATCAACCAGTCTGCCTTCACCCTCAAGCTGGACCGCAGCAAGCCGGTGTTCTACGTGCTGCAGCAACCCTCGCTGAGCGATCTCGCGGTGCTGGACGTCGAGTGCAGCAAGGCCGGGTTACCACGCCCGGTGGCCGATGTGGCGGTGGGCGACCACGTCGAGCCGGCCGCGTTCTTCTTTCTCAATCCGGCAACGAGCTGGTTTGGCCGACGCACGCGTCTGGTGGCGCCGCCAACGCTGGTCCGGCTGGTCGGCGCACTGGAGCACAACGCGGTGGAAAACGCGCAGATCATCCCGGTCAGCGTGTTCTGGGGGCAGTCGCCGAATCGCGAGACCAGCGCCTGGAAGCTGCTGTTCGCCGACAGCTGGGCGGTCACCGGGCGCCTGCGCAAACTGCTCAGCATCCTGGTACTGGGCCGCAAGACCCGCGTGCAGTTCTCCGCACCAATCCAGCTCAACGAGCTGATCGCGCTGAACAAGGGCCACGAGCGCACCCTGCGCATGGTCCATCGCATGCTGCGCGTGCACTTCCGCAACCAGAAGACCGCCGTGATCGGCCCCGACCTGTCGCACCGGCGCAATCTGGTCAAGGGCCTGGTCCACGCACCGCAGGTCCGGCAGGCGATTCGCGACGAGGCCGAGCGCGAGAACATTTCCATCGAGCGGGCCGAAGCCAGGGCGCTGCGCTACGGCAACGAGGTGGCCTCGGACTACGCCTACACCGCCGTGCGCTTCCTTGAAGTGGTGCTGTCCTGGTTCTGGAACAAGATCTACGACGGCATCCGCGTCAACCATATCGAGCCGCTGCAGGAAGCCGTGCGCGGCTACGAGGTGATCTACGTCCCCTGCCATCGCAGCCATATCGACTACCTGCTGCTGTCCTACCTGCTGTTCCGCAACGGCCTGACGCCGCCGCACATCGCCGCCGGCATCAACCTCAACATGCCGGTGATCGGCAGCCTGCTGCGCCGCGGTGGCGCCTTCTTCATGCGCCGCTCGTTCAAGGGCAACCCGCTGTACACCTCGGTGTTCAACGAATACCTGCACAACCTGTTCACCCGCGGCTTCCCTGTCGAGTACTTCGTCGAGGGCGGCCGTTCGCGTACCGGCCGCATGCTGCAACCCAAGACCGGCATGCTGGCCCTGACCCTGCGCAGCTACGTGCGCTCGTCGCGCCTGCCGATCCTGTTCGTGCCGGTCTACATCGGCTACGAGCGCGTGCTGGAAGGCCGCACCTACCTGGGTGAACTGCGCGGCGCGGCGAAGAAGAAGGAATCGATCTTCGACATCTTCAAGGTCATCGGTGCGCTCAAGCAGCGCTTCGGCCAGGTCTGGGTCAACTTCGGCGAACCGCTCAAGCTCAACGAATTCCTCGACCAGGAGCAGCCCGGCTGGCGCCAGCAGACCTACGCGCCGGATTACCGTCCCGAATGGCTGAACGACGCCACCAATCGCCTGGCCGAGCGCATTGCCCAGCGCCTGAACGAGGCGGCGGCGGTCAACCCGGTCAACCTGGTGGCGCTGGCGATGCTCTCCACCAGCCGCCAGGCCCTGGACCAGCAATCCCTGGCGCGGATTCTCGACCTGTATCAGGCGCTGTTACGTGCGGTGCCCTACTCGCCGCACACCACGCTGCCGGAAGGCGACGGCAACGCGCTGATCGCCTACGTGAAGAGCCTCGACCTGCTTGCCGAGCAGAAGGACGCGCTGGGCAACATCCTCTATCTGGACGAGCAGAACGCCGTCCTGATGACCTACTACCGCAACAACGTGATGCACATCTTCGCGTTGCCGGCGCTGCTGGCGAGCTTCTTCCAGAGCAGCTCGCGCATCAGCCGCGAGCAGATCCAGCGCTTCACCGAGGCGCTGTACCCGTACCTGCGTGCCGAGCTGTTCATGCGCTGGGAAGTCGAGGAGCTGGAAGCCGTGGTCGACCAGTGGCTGGCGGCCTTCGTCGAGCGCGGCCTGCTCAAGGTGGACGGCAACCACTACGTGCGCCCGGCCCCGAGCTCGCGGCAGTTCGTCCTGCTCACCCTTCTCGCTCGCGTCGTGGTGCAGACCCTGCAGCGCTTCTACATGGCTACCTCGCTGCTGCTCAACAGTGGCCAGCACAGCCTGAGCGCCGAGGAGCTGGAAAACCTCTGCACGGTCATGGCCCAGCGCCTGTCGATCCTGCATGGGCTGAACGCGCCGGAGTTCTTCGACAAGGCGCTGTTCCGCCATTTCATCCAGAGCATGCAGGAACAGGGCGTGGTCAGCCCGGACGAAAACGGCCGCCTCGGCTATCACGAGAAGCTCGCGGAACTGGCCGAGGGCGCAGCCAAGCGCGTGCTACCGGCGGAGATTCGCCTGTCGATCCGTCAGGTGGCGCTGGAGCGTCATCACGACGATTCCGATTCGACGCCTCCCGAGGCCGCCTGACGCGGTCAGTTCCGCTGCCAGGCCATCGCCAGTTCGGGATGGCCGGTGTGCGGGTCCAGCTGTTCGCTGATCACGGCAAAGCCATGTCGGCGATAGAAGGCGACGCTGGCGGCATTGGCGCTGTAGACCGTCAGCTCGAGCCGCTCACGCACGGTCTTGGCCTGCTCGATCAGCGCCGAGCCGATACCACCGCCCTGGGCGCTCGGCGCCACGAAGATCGCCGTCAGGACGTCCCCGACCAGCGCGACGAATCCCAGCACCTCGCCTTCACGCTCATCGACCCAGATCTGCGCCGCCGGCAGATAGATATCGCGCATGTCATCCAGCTTCGACGCCCAGAACTCAGGGGCGATGAAGTCATGGGCGCGGAGCGATGCAGCCAGCCAGATCGCCAGCACCGGCTCCAGGTCATCGGGGCGAAAGGGACGGATCATGCGAGTCGGCTCCATAACGACGGGGCCGCAACCTTAGCGCATCAGTAACAACCTGTCCCCCGCCTGCCTGACCCATACTGCTGGTAAACGCCTGCGCCTTGCCCGGCATTGCTTTAGCATCGGCGCCAGGCCATACGGCAGTTAGCAGCCCGCCGCTTCTGCACCATTCAATGAACATGAGGTTAACGCCATGTTGCGCATCACCACTCTCGTTGCAGGCCTGGCACTTTCCGCCAGCGCTTTCGCTCTTTCACTTTCCGACCTGACCCAGAGCGACGCCAGCGCCGGCCTCAAGGATGCGCTGAGCCAGGGCGCCAAGGTCGCCGTGCAGCAGCTCGGCCGCCCTGGCGGTTTCAGCAGCGATCCGGACGTGCGTATCGAGCTGCCGGGCAACATCGGCAAGGCCTCGCGAATGTTGAAGATGCTCGGCATGGGTGCGCAAGTCGAGCAGCTGGAGAACAGCATGAACCTGGCCGCCGAGAAGGCCGTGCCGGAAGCCCAGCAACTACTGCTGGATGCCGTGCGCAAGATGACCGTGCAGGACGCCAAGGCCATTCTCGCCGGTGGCGATGACTCGGCCACCCAGTACCTCAACCAGTCCAGCCGCGAGCAGATTCGCGCGAAATTCCTGCCCATCGTCAAACAGGCCACCGACCAGGTCGGCCTGGCGCAGCAATACAACGCCGTCGCCGCCAAGGTGCCGGCTGGCATGAACGGCAGTTACGCGAATATCGAAAGCTACGTCACGGAACAGGCACTCGATGGCCTGTTCACCGTGATCGCCGAGCAGGAAGCGAGCATTCGCAAGAACCCCGCCGCCGCGGCCACCAGCCTGGCGAAAAAGGTGTTCGGACTGCTCTGAGAGATTGGGTCGAGCTGCGCTGGTTTCAGCCAGCCGCTGCGCGGTCCGCCCTGCGCCGCGGCCAGACCAGGCTGAAACGCGCGCCGCCCAGGTCGCTGTGCCCCAGCTGCGAGCGACCGCCGTGCCAGTAGATGATCCGCCGCACGATGGACAAGCCCAACCCGTGCCCGCCAGAGGCGCGGGTACGGCTGTCGTCCAGGCGCAGGAACGGGGTGAAGACCTTTTCCCAATCCGCTTCCGGGACGCCCGGGCCATCGTCGTCCACCTCCAGCCGCACCGTTTGCCCGTCGATGGCGAAGCTGACCTGCACCCGACTCTCGGCATGGCGCATGGCATTGGTGATCAGGTTGCTCAGGGCGCGGCGCAGGTACTGCGGCTCCGCCTCGGCCCAGCAGCTGCCATCGGCTGCCGTTGTGCATTCTCCGCGGCTGACGCCGACATCGGCGCGGAGCGGCGCCAGCTCACCGATCACCTGATCGACCAGCGCACCCAGGTCGACCTGCTGGAAATGCAGGGTCGGCGAGCCGCGCTCCAACCGCGAATACACCAGCATTTCGTCGACCAGCGCATCGAGGTCGTCGATGTCGCCGTCCATGCCTTCCAGGTACTTGCGCCGGGCCTCGTCGGTCTGCGCCTCGGCGCTCATTTCCAGGCCGAAACGCAGGCGCGCGACCGGCGTGCGCAGCTCATGGGCCACCGCGCTGACCATCTCCCGCTGCACCGCCAGCAAACGCTGCAGATGCCTGGCCATACCGTTGAACGCCGCCGCCAGGCGCCCGACCGAATCGGTGCCGACGTCCGGCACGCGGGTTTCCAGATTGCCCGCGGCGATGCGGGTCGCCGCGCCTTCCAGCACGCTCAGGCGCTGCTCCAGCTGGCGCACCAGCAGGTACACGGTAAGACCGATCAACGACAGGCCGAGCAGGCCGATCAAGATCAGCAACTGCGGCGGATAGGGATTCATCTGGTACAGCGGACCGAGCTGCATGATCCAGCCGGTACCGGCGATGGCCGCGAACACACGCACGGCATCACCGCCGCGAGCGAGCGCCATCACCGTGTCGCCCTCGTCCAGCCGCCGACGCTGGTCGTCATCGAGGTTGGCGCTGTCACGCGTCAGCAATTCCAGATCGAAGCCGAAACCACGCGCCTGTTTCAGCTCGGCGAGGCGTCGCGGCTGCTCGGCTTCGGGATAGCGGATCAGCTCGTCGATCAGCAGATAGATGGTCGCGCGCGCCAGCTGCTCGCTGAGCTGTTCCACCTCGCCGGTGAGCACCAGCCGGTCCTGCGCGCTGACCAGGCTGAACACCGTGGTGCTCTGCGGACGGATCTGCTCGACCAGCACCTGGCCGCGCAGCAGGCGCGCCTCCAGTCGGCTTTCCAGGCTGACATCGTCGAGCGTGCGCACCCGCAGCGGAATGCCCAGCAGCCGCCCCCAGAGGTTCGCCGCCTGGCGCCGTTCGATCGGCGTCATGCTGCTCATGTTGTGCGCCATCAGGCGGAAGGTGCCGCTGGCCAGGCGCTCGCGGTGATCGTCCGCGCGGTACTGGTTGAGCAGGTGCAGGCCGCCGGCGCCGAGCAGCGCCACCAGCACCAGCACCCCCAGCATGCCGCCATAGATGCGCAGGAAGATCGAGTTCATGGGCGGCGGCGCTACACCATCGCCACGGCAGCTTCAGAAACGAACAGATAGCCCTTGCCGCGCACCGTCTTGATCAGCCGCGGATGATCGGGATCGTCACCGATCTTGGGGCGGATACGCGAAATACGCACATCGATGGAGCGGTCCTGACCGTCGTATTCGATGCCGCGCAGCTCGGCGAAGATTTCTTCACGGGAAAGAATGCGTCCGGGGTTGGAGGTCAGCAGCCAGAGCAGGTCGAACTCGGCGCCGGTCAGTTCGATCTGCTGTTCACGCAACCAGGCTTCGCGCAACGCGCTGTCGATCACCAACGGGCCGAACTGCAGGCGCTTGGCATTGGTCGGTGCCTCCGGTGGCTGACGACGCAGCAAGGCGCGGATGCGCGCCAGCAACAGACGCGGACGCACGGGCTTGCAGACATAGTCGTCGGCGCCGGTTTCCAGCCCCAACACCTGATCCAGATCGTCGGCCCGCGCGGTGAGCATGAGGATCGGGCCATCGTAGCGGTCACGTACCCGCCGGCAGATCGACAGGCCATCCTCGCCGGGCAGCATCAGATCGAGCACCACCAGATCCGGGCGCTCCTCGATGATGCGCTCGGCGGCGCAGGCGCCATCCGATTCGATCGACACCTCGAAGCCGCCACTGCTCTGCAGGTATTCCTGCGTCAGCTCGGCCAGCCGTCGATCGTCCTCGACGATGAGAATCCGCCACGTCTCTTGCTCCATCCCCGCCCCCTGTCAGACCGTCAGGCCACAAACGAACAGCGCGCATTGTACCCAACGCCCGGCCCGGCACGATGCACAAAAAGCGGGCAGCGGCAAACACAACATGTAGTGTCATTGACCATCATCAAAATATGCCCGGCGGCGCGTATTTCGTCGGCATTCGGCCGAGCGCCGCAGCCATGCGGCCTGCGGCCGGACGCCGCGCTTTCACCCACAATCCGCACACACGTTATCCACAGGTTATCCCAGACGGCTGCCTTGCATTGGCCCGGAGCCAGCATTATCTTGTCGCTCCTGCGCGCCTTGACCCCTAGATATTGGGCCTGCGCACCGCAACTGACACAATCGAGACATTTTCGAGAGCTGGGCTATCGCCCTGCCTCCCATTGCTCTGCAACACCGTCGGCAGCCTCAGGTCAAGCATTAATGCAAGCCTTCGACAGTCGTCTCCCTGACTTCAAGCGCGGAACTAGCAGCTGTGCTCGGAGCCAAGACAAAACACAACATATTGTGTTGACAGTTTTTCCAGCCTGACTATCCTTCCGGCAACGACTTAGCTCGTCAGCGGCCTAGTCAGGACTATTCCTTGCGATACCACCATGCACCGCGATGCGGGGCATGGCTGATGCAGTAACGACGCCCGGGCTCAACGAAGCCCGCGCAGACAGAACCAGAACCGCGACTAAAAGAGAGAATCCGGAGCCCCCATGCAGAACCCATCCACTCGCGAGAACCCGCTGTCAGCCGATGCACCGGATCTGGCGGCTACCGCCCCGGGCCAGCTGCGCGTGATCAAGCGCAACGGTACCGTCGTCCCCTACACCGACGACAAGATCACCGTCGCCATCACCAAGGCCTTTCTCGCAGTGGAAGGCGGTAACGCTGCCGCTTCCTCGCGTATTCACGACACCGTCGCGCGCCTGACCGAGCAGGTCAGCGCCACCTTCCGTCGTCGCATGCCCTCCGGTGGCACCATCCACATCGAAGAAATCCAGGATCAGGTCGAACTGGCCCTGATGCGCGCCGGCGAGCAGAAGGTCGCGCGTGACTACGTGATCTACCGCGAAGCCCGTAGCCAGGAGCGCAAGAGCGCCGCGGCCAACGACATCGCCCAGCCGCACCCGAGCATCCGCGTCACCCGCGCCGATGGCAGCCAGCAGCCGCTGGACATGGGTCGCCTGCAGACCATCATCACCGAAGCCTGCGAAGGCCTGGCCGAAGTCGATGGCGCGCTGATCGAGCGTGAAACCCTGAAGAACCTCTACGACGGCGTGGCCGAGAAGGACGTCAACACCGCCCTGGTGATGACTGCCCGTACCCTGGTCGAGCGCGAGCCGAACTACAGCCAGGTCACCGCGCGTCTGCTGATGGACACCCTGCGTGCCGAAGCCCTGGGCTTCCTCGACGTTGCCGAAGCCGCCACCCATCACGAGATGGCCGACCTGTACGCCAAGGCCCTGCCGGCCTACATCGAGAAAGGCGTCGAGTTCGAACTGCTCGATTCCAAGCTCAAGAGCTACGACCTGGCCAAGCTGGGCGCCGCGCTCAACCACGAGCGCGACCAGCAGTTCACCTACCTCGGCCTGCAGACCCTGTACGACCGCTACTTCATCCACAAGGACAACGTCCGCTTCGAGCTGCCGCAGATCTTCTTCATGCGCGTCGCCATGGGCCTGGCCATTGAGGAAGAGCAGAAAGAAGCCCGCGCCATCGAGTTCTACAACCTGTTGTCGTCCTTCGACTACATGGCCTCCACGCCGACCCTGTTCAACGCAGGCACCCTGCGTCCGCAGCTGTCCTCCTGCTACCTGACCACCGTGCCGGACGACCTGGGCGGCATCTACGACGCCATCCGCGATAACGCCCTGCTCTCCAAGTTCGCCGGCGGTCTGGGCAACGACTGGACCCCGGTACGCGCACTGGGCGCCTACATCAAGGGCACCAACGGCAAATCCCAGGGCGTCGTGCCCTTCCTGAAGGTGGTCAACGACACCGCCGTCGCGGTCAACCAGGGCGGCAAGCGCAAGGGCGCGGTCTGCGCGTACCTGGAAACCTGGCACCTGGACATCGAGGAATTCCTCGAACTGCGCAAGAACACCGGTGACGACCGTCGCCGTACCCACGACATGAACACCGCCAACTGGATTCCGGACCTGTTCATGAAGCGCGTCTTCGACGACGGCCCCTGGACCCTGTTCTCCCCGTCCGACGTACCCGACCTGCACGACCTCACCGGCCGCGCCTTCGAGGAGCGTTACGAGTACTACGAGGAGCTGACCAAGTACGGCAAGATCAAGCTGTTCAAGACCCTGCCGGCCAAGGACCTGTGGCGCAAGATGCTCTCGATGCTGTTCGAGACCGGCCACCCGTGGCTGACCTTCAAGGACCCGTGCAACCTGCGCAGCCCGCAGCAGCACGTCGGCGTGGTGCACAGCTCCAACCTGTGCACCGAGATCACCCTGAACACCAACAAGGACGAGATCGCCGTCTGCAACCTCGGCTCGATCAACCTGGTCAACCACATCAAGGACGGCAAGCTCGACGCCGCCAAGCTGGAGCGCACCGTGCGCACCGCTGTGCGCATGCTCGATAACGTCATCGACATCAACTACTACAGCGTGCCGCAGGCGCAGAACGCCAACTTCAAGCACCGTCCGGTGGGCCTGGGCATCATGGGCTTCCAGGACGCGCTGTACCTGCAGCACATCGCCTACGGTTCCGACGCCGCCATCGACTTCGCCGACAAGTCCATGGAAGCCATCAGCTACTTCGCCATCCAGGCCTCCTGTGACCTGGCCGACGAGCGTGGCGCCTACTCCAGCTTCCAGGGCTCGCTGTGGTCCCAGGGCATCCTGCCGCTGGACTCCCAGCAGATCCTCATCGAGGCTCGTGGCCAGAAGTACATCGACGTCGACCTGACCGAATCCCTGGACTGGGCGCCGATCCGCGAGCGCGTCAAGAAAGGCATCCGCAACTCGAACATCATGGCCATCGCGCCGACCGCGACCATCTCCAACATCGTTGGCGTGTCGCAGTCCATCGAGCCGACGTACCAGAACCTGTACGTCAAATCGAACCTGTCCGGCGAGTTCACCGTGATCAACCCGTACCTGGTCCACGACCTCAAGGCCCGCGGCCTGTGGGACCCGGTCATGGTCAACGACCTGAAGTACTACGACGGCTCCGTACAGCAGATCGAGCGCATCCCGCAGGATCTGAAAGACATGTACGCCACCGCCTTCGAGGTGGAAACCAAGTGGATCGTCGACGCCGCCAGCCGCCGCCAGAAGTGGATCGACCAGGCGCAGTCGCTGAACCTGTACATCGCCGGCGCCTCGGGCAAGAAGCTCGACGTGACCTACCGCATGGCCTGGTACCGTGGCCTGAAAACCACCTACTACCTCCGTGCCCTGGCCGCGACCAGCACCGAGAAGTCCACCATCAACACCGGCAAGCTGAACGCCGTGTCCAGTGGTGGCAGCGAGGCGGCGAACTCCGCGAGCGCCGCTCCGGCTGCAGAGCCGCAGCCAGCTCCGGTGCCGCTGGCGTGTTCCATCGATAACCCCGACTGCGAAGCCTGCCAATAACTTCAAAGTCGCGGCCCCCAGAGCGGTCCGCGCGTTGTTGCCCGCCAGCCCGGCCCCCATCACGTACATGCGTACGCTCAGGGGCTCCGGACTGACGGGCGCCTAGCGCGACCTCGCTCTGGAACCCGCTCACACCGAGCGGTTTTTTAACAACGAAGGGAACGACCCGTTCTCGCTTGCCAGGTACTCACAGCCAACGCAGTGGCTACCGATAGAGCAAGCCCGACGCCAACACCAAACCAGTCCCCTCGCCCCTCTGGGGAGAGGGTTAGGGTGAGGGGCAACCCTCCAGACAAACACAAGCGGTCGGACCAGACACCCGACCGTCCCCTCGCCCCTCCGGGGAGAGGGTCAGGGTGAGGGGCAGCCCCACCAGACGATACAAAAGGCCGGACCTATCTCGGTCCAAACCAAATACCCGCTTTTGCGTGCAAACCAAAAGCACCCAAACACATCCGACCGGCCAAGCCCCGGTCCCCGATCAGGAGCTATCGCACATGCTGAGCTGGGACGAATTCAACGAAGAAGACACTACCACCGCCGCGCCGGCCCCCGCTGCCGCGCAGCCGGCAGGCCAGACCGCCGCCAAGCTGGACAACGACGCCGCCGGCTCCGTGGAAGAAGCCCGCGCCGTTGCCGCCAGTGACTCCGACGCCATCGCCCGCGCCAAGCGCGCGCTGGACGACCTGGACATTCAGGAAGGCCTCAACGAACTGGAAGGCGAATCGGCCCGCGTGCGCGTCGACGAGAAGCGCATGATCAACGCCCGCGCCGACCTCAACCAGCTCGTACCCTTCAAGTACGACTGGGCCTGGCAGAAGTATCTGGATGGTTGCGCCAACCACTGGATGCCGCAGGAAGTGAACATGAACGCCGACATTGCCCTGTGGAAGAGCAAGGACGGCCTCAGCGAAGACGAGCGCCGCATCGTCAAGCGCAACCTCGGCTTCTTCTCCACCGCCGACAGCCTGGTCGCCAACAACCTCGTGCTGGCCACCTACCGCCTGATCACCAACCCCGAGTGCCGCCAGTACATCCTGCGCCAGGCCTTCGAAGAGGCGATCCACACCCACGCCTACCAGTACTGCATCGAATCGCTGGGCATGGATGAAGGCGAGATCTTCAACATGTACCACGAGATCCCGAGCGTCGCGAAAAAGGCCAGCTGGGGCCTCAAGTACACCCGTTCCATTTCCGACCCGACCTTCCAGACCGGCACCCCGGAGACCGACAAGCAGTTCCTGCGCAACCTCATTGCCTACTACTGCGTACTCGAAGGCATCTTCTTCTATTGCGGCTTCACCCAGATCCTCTCCATGGGCCGCCGCAACAAAATGACCGGCACCGCCGAGCAGTTCCAGTACATCCTGCGTGACGAGTCCATGCATCTGAACTTCGGCATCGACATGATCAACCAGATCAAGATCGAAAACCCGCACCTGTGGGACGCCGACATGAAGGACGAAGCGACCCAGATGATCCTCCAGGGCACCCAGCTGGAAATCGAATACGCCCGCGACACCATGCCCCGTGGCGTGCTCGGCATGAACGCCGCGATGATGGAGGACTACCTCAAGTTCATCGCCAACCGTCGTCTGACGCAGATTGGCCTGAAGGAAGAGTATCCGGGTACTACCAACCCGTTCCCATGGATGAGCGAGATCATGGACCTGAAGAAGGAGAAGAACTTCTTTGAGACGCGGGTGATTGAGTATCAGACTGGTGGGGCGTTGAGCTGGGATTGATCTCGCACCTCCTGACGCTCACAGCCGATCGGCTGTGAGCACTGGCGGGTTCAACAACCACGACTCCGCCAACCCCAAACAGCCAAATAGGATTTGCTGTGAAACCAACAGAGCTAATAACAAACCTAGCTTGGTATTAGTCATTACCTTCATCATTGGGCAAGCCCCAGTCGCCTACACAATAACTGCTTCGATACTCACTGAAGCAGAACTCGCACCAATCATTACACAGCTATTGAATTCTGGTGCATTCCTGACTTTCTCTATAGCCATCCTTGCTAGCAGCTGCTTCCACTTCATACACGAGTACAACGGAAGCAATAAAATCGACCTTAGAAAATCAAAGTCCGTCATGCTATTAATCGCATTAGGGCTGATTGCAATATCCGCCACACTCATAAAATTTGTAACCGCCCCACTCGACCAAGTTTCTGAAACCGCCAAAACATGGCATTGGTGGGTTTACTCAATTTCGACTTTGTTTGCGCTGGTGCTTTGGGTATTTTTCGAAATATTCCCACCCCAACGCTCCACAATCCGAGACGAAATCGACGAGAAGAGTCAGAAAAATCTAGATAAAGCCAAGTCACTAGCTGCAACGCCAGAAGGGATTGATCTATGAGCGAAAAAATGGAGTATCCGTACATAGAGCTAGAGCAACCTGGCGGGACTTTTTATGTCACTACAATGCTAGCTTCGGAGCTCGTAGATCGCGTCGAAATCAAAAGGCGTGGCTCCACCCCTGACGGTATACAAAGAAATCCAGATACAAAACGAATCAGCGAGATAAAGAAATATGCACTGCGGGAAGATGCCGTATTCCCGACACCAATAATTATTTCCTGCGACGGCGAAATAATTAATACAGACACAAAAACCGTATCCTTCACAAAACATGGATCTCTCGGCCATATTCTCGACGGGCAGCATCGAGTATTGGGCCTACAACAACTAACGAAAGAGCAGCAGGCAAAATTCAAACTCTTAGTGATATTCGTAACTGGAACGGACGTATACAGTGACGCAACTATATTCCTGACCATAAACAGCAATCAGAAACCCGTACCAAAGTCACTAATATACGACCTATTCGGAATAAGTGAAGAGCGCACAGAGATAAAGGCATGCCACGAAATAGCAAAATCCCTTAACTCTGAAAAAGACTCGCCACTTCACAATAAAATAAAAATGCTTGGCATAAAAACCTCACCAACCGAAACTATAAGCCAATCTGCCTTTATTGATTCATTGAAGCCGCTAGTGAGCTCTAAAGGCTGCTTCAGGGCATATTACGAAAATGAGCGCGACGACATAATATTAAGGATCCTACTAAGCTGCTTTAGCGCACTAGCAAAAACCTTCCCGACCGAATGGAACAGCAACAACCATCTACTTGCAAAAACTGTAGGTTTTGGTGGATTAATGAAAGCCATGCCACAAATGTTTACAGCGGGTGCTGAGCAAGGATCCTTGACTGAGGAATTCTTCCGGGAAATTTTTGAAAGACTTAGAGAGAATCTTGAGAGCCGTTACCTGACACTAACCAAAAAAGACTTCCAAACAAGCAATGATGCAATGATAAAATTCAGCCAACTAATCATTGAATCTATCTGAATATATGTAAAGCGAATAGCCTGAAAGTAACGCGTGGAAAAGGCTTCGCCGTTTTCCACCCTACCTCCGGCAACGTCGATGCGTCGGCCGTGTGGGCGGGTGAGATGGCGTAGGGTGGATAACGCTTTTCTTATCCACCGATACGGACCTCCCGCCAACACAACGCTCAAGGATGAGCCGCCATCTCCCGTTACCGCCGCGCCCAAGTGCCGGGCGCCACGTATTTCTTTACGGTCAATCTGCTCAATCGTCGCAGCGACTTGCTTGTCCGCCATATCGACCTGCTCCGCGAGACAGTGCGAGCCACACGTTCACGCCCCCCTTTCACTTGCAGAGCGATCCCTTCCACAGCCTCCAGAAATCTGCACTATCGCCGATACGATTTGGCATAGCACGACGTGGCGCCCTCTGTGCCAATCAAAAACCGCTTATCGCGACTTGCAGACTCAACGATACATACGGCATCAACAGCGCATACAAACCAGACTCAAGGACAACGATGTTCACCGAAATAAAAATCGAGCTCAGCAAGTTTGACTGGAGCGGCGTATCCGGCCTGTCCGACGTGGTAATGGTGCTGCTCACATTGGTTCTACTTGCAGGGTTGAGGCAGGGCGCAAAGAACATTCGCGAGTCGTCGATATCACGGGACGCTGACATTCTCCGCTGGGCCATGTCGGAAATGGACACCCTCAAACCGCAGATAAGGCTACTCACCGACGCACACAAGCGGCATAGCTACTGCGGGCTGCCGCACGACCCAGAGACAAACCCGAACGGCTGGACCAGCCAGGAGCTCGATGCAGCCCAGGTCGTTGGGGTCAATCTGCAACGCATCGGCTACATGGCGCTTCACAACTTGGTTTCCCGAAACCACTTCATGAATATCTGGGGCCCGATGTATCTCGCCTGCTGGTATGCGTTGGAGCCGTGGGTCAAACACAAACGCAAGGCCCTAAACGAGCCAGTCGAAATCAAGGATGGTGCGTATAGCAGGATCTACTTCGAGCAGTATGCGCACTACTGCGAGGCCCATCTTCCGCGCCGCCTGGTTGATAACGAACGTCAGCGTTTCGGTCTTCAACCATTGCAGGAGAGCAAGCTAACCTTCCGGCAACGGTTTCTGGAGAGAATGGGCAAAAACGAAGTGCTGGATGTACGGCGCGATAGATGACACGTCAGCGAGCTAGCGAGGTAGCCTGGAAGAAACGCGTAGAAAAGGCTACGCCGTTTTCCACCCTATCTCCGGCAACGTCGATGCGTCGGCGGTGTGGGCGGTCGAGATGTCGTAGGGTGGATAACGCTTTGCTTATCCACCGATACGAACCCGCCAACACAACGCTCAAGGATGAGCCGCCATGTCCCGCTACCGCCGCGCCCATGTGCCGGGCGCCACGTATTTCTTCACCGTCAATCTGCTCAACCGGCGCAGCGACCTGCTGGTCCGCCACGTCGACCTGCTCCGCGAGACGGTGCGAGCCACACGCTCACGCCATCCCTTCCACATCGACGCCTGGGTCGTTCTGCCCGACCACATGCATTGCGTCTGGACGCTCCCGGATGGCAACGCCGATTTCGCCCTGCGCTGGAAAGTCATCAAGTTCGCTTTCGCCCGACGCCTGCCAAAGACCGAGATACTAACGGCAACTCAGCGCTCCCGCGGCGAGCGTGGAATCTGGCAACGGCGCTATTGGGAACACCTGATTCAGGATGAACTGGATTACCGGCACCACGTGGACTACGTGCATCGAAATCCGTTGAAGCACGGTTTAGTGGAGCGTGTCGTCGACTGGCCCTATTCGAGCTTTCATCGGGCGGTCGGAGCTGGGGTCTATCCGGTTGATTGGTGCGGTGGCGAGGCGGAGGGATTCGCGGGAGATGCGGACTAGCGCGTGGATAAGCATCGCCATTCCACGCTACTCCCCGCAATGCCGATGTGTTGGCGAAATCAGGAATGCGCTTGATGTAAGGTGACCACCTTTTGCTGGGCATGACCGGCAGCTCTCACCAATCTAGTAGAAACGTAAACGGAGCCAGACAGCCATGGCAGGCTATATCAATCTGTTCTTCATCACCGCAATCGCAGCCGTCACTTTTGGTTCAGCTATTTATTTCTTTGGAAAGCTGCTTGGGAGCCGGATGGCTTTACAAGACCTAGAGCAATGGGCCAAGCCACACCGAACCTTAACAAGCACGGAAAAACTGCGACTCATGGCAGATTATAATGCCTTGAGCAAAATAGATAAGAAAACCGGCTCGCTATTAATACCGAAAAATGACAACGTTTATCTTCTAGAGGGAAAGATTGGTGGATTCGGACTGGAAACGACAGCAGCGAAACTACAGAAAATAACGATCGACAACGTTGCCGTTGAATTCCCGACTGGACTTTCTGAATACCTACAGCCAGGAATCAACGTGGCCGAGGTAGCTATTTCTACATCCCATGCCATCGTGCTCTCTCTGAATAGCGTATTCCTCGATCCACCCCAATCGAAGCATGTGGCACCCGAACTGGTAGCTGCGTTGCAAAGATTACAATTATCGAGAAGCAAAGTGTCCTGAAACGCCGCCCTCTCTCCGAGAGGCTGCGAACAGGACGCATAGGTAATGACGGCCGCACGATTCTCTTTTCTTCCGCAAGAAGCGCGAACACAAACCAGCTCAATTTTTCTAAATACCAACTTGCGTATAATTCCCGCGTGAAAAAGAGGACTATCATTGCACCAACACTAGGAGCGCCATGAATATGGATATAAGGCGTTTCGAAAAAGCTCGTATTTCATAGTCGTGCCTATCTAACGAAAGCGCTGGTTCGTTTTGCTTACACTGCTGTTCTGCCTCTCAGGCACGATTGTTATTGCGCTGACTGGAGATGTTTACGCCACAAAGGACGTTACCGTTTATAGATTCAAGGACGGCGCCCTTCTCCATCTAGTCTTTATGGCCATTCTTTGACCGCAGGCCTTTTTCTGGCAGCTAAGCGCTGGTCAATGCCCACTGTTACAACGCACGTTAATCCATGGCTTCATTAACTTGATTGGTATGTAGTGAGGTTGCGGGCTCGGCATTGCCGATATCAGCCCGTACCTCACACAACCCACCCGGCACCCTCATCACCCACTCCCTCACTGCCCGAACCGTCGGATCATCCCGACGGCTCTCCGGGTATACGAGGTGAAACGGCTTGCCCTCCATCTCCGGCCCGAATGGCTGCACCAGCCGCCCTTCCCTCAATTCATCCTCGATTAACTGCCGACTCATCAGCGCCACACCCTGCGCGCCGACGGCGGCTGAGATGGCGTGGGTCTCGTCGGAGAAGACCAGCCCGGCGCTCACATCCAGCCCCGGCACGTTGGCGAGCTTCTGCCACGACGCCCAATGAATCGGAGCGGACAAGGCGGCTTGCGCACGGAAATGAATCAAAGGGTGTTTGGGCAGCTCAGCAATATCCCGCAAGCCGAGGTGCGGGCTGCAGACCGGGACGAAAGTGTTGTCGAACAGCTTCTCCGCCACCAGCCCCGGCCAGCGGCCATCGCCGTAGCGAATGGCGATGTCGGCCGTGACGCCATCCAGCGCGACCGGTTCGTGGGAGGTGTGGAAGCGCAGATCGATATCCGGATGGGAATCGCGCAGCAGGCAAACCCAGGGCACCAGCCAGCGCACCGCGATGGCCGGTGTGGTACTGAGGGTGATCGCCTGGCGGCAGGGCTTCGCGCTGAGGCGTTCGACCGCCCCGCTGATGCTGTCGAACGCGGCTTCCAGCGTCTGTTGCAGCTCGCGCCCCTGGTCGGTTAGTTCCAGCTTTCGCGGTTTGCGCAGGAACAGCGCCACGCCGAGGGATTCCTCCAGCGAACGAATCTGGTGGCTGATCGCCGTGGCCGTGACGGACAGCTCCTCGGCAGCCTGCTTGGCGCTCTCGTGGCGGGCGGCGGCTTCGAAGGCCCGCAGCGCAGAAAGCGAAGGTAACCGGCGGTGCGCCATGGCTGAGTTTCTCTCATCTGTAGTTGTAAGAAATGGTCGTTTGTCGCCAGTACAGCCTAGCCATAGGCTGGATTTACCGCGAACGACAGATGAATTCAATCACAGAGGAGAATCGCCATGACGCACCTTCTGCACCTCGATGCCAGCGCCCGCCCCGGCCTTGCCGGCAAGGACGAGCACGGTTCCCACAGCCGTAACCTCACTCACCGCTTCGTCAGCCAGTGGGCGGCCCGCCGCGCGCAGGACGGCATCGTCTACCGCGATATAGGCCAGAACCCGCCTTCGTTTATCAGCCATGACTGGATCGCCTCGAGCTTCACGCCGGAAGGACGCCGTGAGCCGTGGATGCGGAACACGCTGGCGGAAAGCGAACAGCTGGTCGATGAGCTGATCGCCGCCGATATATTGGTCATCGGTACGCCGCTCTACAACTTCGGCATGCCCGCGGCGCTGAAAGCCTGGATCGACCAGATCGTGCGCCCAGGCCGGACGGTCGAGGTCGACGAAAGCAAACTGCCCGATCCGTACGTGCCGCTGCTGGCGGACCGGCCACGGCATGCGGTCATCCTCAGTGCCCGCGGCGGCATCGGCTTTGGCCCTGGCGGGGAAATGGCGCACATGAATCATTTGGAGCCGAATCTGGTGACGGCACTCAATTTCATCGGGATCACCCGCATCCATCAGATCGCGATTGAAGGTCAGGAAACCGGTGGCGAGGTATTGGCCGCCTCGGTGACCGAGGCGCTGCGCCAGGTCGATGCCTTGGTCACGGAGCTGCAGTCGGCACTCGATGCGCCCCCACGCCATGCGCGGGCAAGGCAGGTGGAGCTCAATCAGGTGTAAGGCGGGCAACGCGTGGAAACGGCCTCGCTTTCCACGCTACGCTCCATGGGCATGGCACCCAGTCGAAACAGCGGAGCAGGCATGGCGAGCGACAGAGATTTCGTGCTGTATGTGGCGGAGCAGATTGGCCTGGGAAGCAGGCTGACGTACAGGAAGATGTTCGGCGAGTACGCCCTTTATCTGGACGAAAAGGTCGTCGCGTTTGTCTGCGACAACAGCCTGTTCATCAAGCCTTCGGCGGCCGCCGAGACGCTCGCCTCAGACTTGCCGCAAGCTCCGCCCTACCCCGGCGCGAAGAACTATCCGGTGGCGGACGAGCTGCTGGATGATACCGACGAACTCCGCCGCCTGGTGATCGAAACGGCTCGCCTCATGCCGGCACCCGCGCCACGCAAACCGAGAAAGAGAAAGCCAGACGTAGCCGCGACGTAGAGGCAGGCACGATCTCTCGTAGCACCGATCACCATGCCGCTTACCCTCGCCTGACGCACACCGCCCGGTACAATGCCGCCATTTTCAGTACCGCCCCGGAGCGCCGCCATGTTCACCCTCACCCACCTCGACACCCCGCCGCCGGAATCGCTGAAAAGCCAGGTGCTGCAGATGGTGGTGGATTATCTCGGCGACATCAGCCCGGTTTCGCTGCAGCCCAGCAACCCGCTGTATCAGCTGTATCAGTACGTGGTGGGTTTCGAGGTGCATCGCTATATGGACAGCATGGACGGCGCGCAGGCGGGCAAGCCGGAGCTGATCATGGCGTTGGATGCTGAGGACCCGGCGGTCCTGCTCGGCTTCGCGCTGTACCTGCCCTTTGTGGACGATTCCGAAGCCTGCGCGCTGGTCTATCTGGCGGTGGACGCCGGCCATCGTCGCCAGGGCATTGGCCGGGCAATGGTCGAAGCGATGGTGACGCGCTATCCCCATGCCGAGGTGGCGTGCGTTGCAGGCAAGGTGCCGTATTTCAGCGCACTGGGCTTTCAGCCGCTGGTGGCGCGCGGCCCGCAGGTGGTGATGAATACCCGTAACGGGGCTTCGAACGGTGCGGTGGCGGTGCAGGATCTGGAGCCGATCTTCCAGTCCAAGGAAGTCCGGCAGATCTACAGCTACCTGGTGCAGCAGAATGGCCGCAAGGCGATGAGCGAGGCGGAGAAACAACGCGACCGTCTGCTCGATCAACTGGCGCGCCAGGCGCAGGACCTGGTGCAGCAATCGACCGTTCGGCGCTTGCATTGATCGCGCGAGGCATCACCAAGCTCGGGTGATACCGAGCCCGCGCAGCTGCGTCATTCACGAGCCACACCTCAATCCATCGCGGATATACGCCGCGCCTTGTCGAACCGCGCGCTCTTTATCGCGGCTTACGCCAAGCCTCGCGCTAGCGCCCGGCCAGCCACTTGCCCAGCAGCCTGTCGAGCTGTTCCTGTTCGTCGCGACTGAGTGTGGCGAGGGCCGTTTTTTCGTTCTCGACGTGGGCGGTCATCAGGCCGTCGATCAGAGTGAAGCCGGCTTCGGTCAGGGCGACCAGGGTGCCACGACGGTCCTCGGGGTTCGGCTTGCGTTCGATCAGCCCGGCACGCTCGAGGCGGTCGAGCCGATTAGTCATGCCGCCTGACGAAATCATCGCTGCCTCATACAGAGCGGTCGGGCTCAGGGCATGCGGCGCCCCGGCGCGACGCAAGGTCGCCAGCACATCGAATTCGCCGTAGTGCAAACGGTGCTCATCGAAGAAGGGTTGCAGCACGTCTCGGTTGAGCACCTGCACCGCCTCGCCGAGCCGGCCGATCAGGCGCATGGGCAAGGTGTCCAGGTCCGGCCGTTGCTGTTGCCATTGTTCAACGGCGAGTTGAGCTCTATCGATCACCGGATACCTCGTCTATTTATCTTGATGTTAAGATACTTATCGCAAAGACATTAACTGCCCACTTGGAGATTGCCATGCTTTCCGTTCGATCACCCGCGTCATCTTCACTATCGCGGGCCGGCGAGGCGATACTGGCGGTCATGCTCGTCCTGCTGGTAGGCCTCAACCTGCGGCCTATCCTAGCGGCCATCGGGCCATTACTCGATGAAATCCAGGCCGCGACCGGTCTGGGCAGCGCCGGTGCAGGCGCACTTACCACCCTGCCCATCGCTGCCATGGGATTCTGCGCACTTGGCGGCGCCATGCTGCAAGCGAAGCTGGGCGAGCGCCGTGGCGTAGCGCTCGGGCTCACGCTGGTGGCGCTCGCCAGTGCCTTGCGCTGGGGCTCTCCGAACGGTGCGTGGCTGATCCTCACCGCCGCACTGGGTGGCGTCGGGATTGCCCTGGTGCAGGCGCTGATACCGGCGTACATCCACCGCTGCCATCCGCAGCGGACCAGTGCGCTGATGGGGCTCTACACCACCGGCATCATGGGCGGCGCTGCTCTCGCCGCTGCCAGTGCCGCACCGCTGGCAGAACGATTCGGTTGGGCGAATGGCTTGGCATTGTGGGCGATTCCGGCCGTACTGACCCTGTCGATCTGGTGGAGCCTGGCGCGCCCGCCGATCGCTACAGGGCGAACCGCGTCCCGGCCGTTGCCGCTGAAATCGTCACATGCCTGGCGTCTGTTGCTGTTCTTCGGCATCGGTACGGCGGCCTATACCCTGGTGCTGGCGTGGCTGCCGCCCTATTACACGGGCCTTGGCTGGAGCGCTGCGGACAGCGGCCTGCTGCTCGGCGGCATCAGCCTGGCGGAAGTCGGCGCCGGATTGCTGCTCTCCGCGCTGATCGGACGAATCCGGCAGCGGCGGCCGCTGGTGCTGGGCGTGTTGGCCGTGGTGCTGGGCGGGTTGTTGTGCCTGGCATTGGCGCCGCTGGCGCTGGCAATCCCGACGGCGATTCTGCTGGGTGTAGGTATCGGCGCGCTGTTCCCGCTCTCGTTGATTCTGGCCATGGACCATGCACGTGACTCGGCCGACGCCGGCTCGCTGCTGGGGTTCGTTCAGGGCGGCGGCTACCTGATTGCCGGCCTGGCCCCGCTGGGAGCAGGCCTGTTGCGTGACCGACTGGCGAGTCTGGCGGATGCCTGGCTGCTGATGGCTGTTGGCATCATGCTGTTGATGGGTCTGGCGTTGCAGCTCACCGCGCCGTCGCGAGAGGCGCAGCCGCTATGACGCAGCCGTATCGAGATACCTGATCAACCAATTGGCGATCATCAGGCGCAGTTCAGATACGGCTCGATATTGGCGAGCGCTCGCGCTACGTAGTCCTCCTTCTCCCCTACCGGCGCGACGTAGTGCAGCGCCTCGGCTGCCGCATCGAGCCCAACCAGCCGTGTCAACGTCCAAGCCGCCAGATAGATGGACGCCAGATAACCGCCGGCGGTTGCCAGGTTGCCGCGCGCGAAGAACGGTTGCTCCAGCACTTCGATACCCGCTTCCTGCACCCAGGGCTTGGTGGTGAGGTCGGTGCAGCCGGGAACGCCGTTCAGCAAACCCGCTTTGGCAAGCAACAGAGTGCCCGAGCACTGGGCGCCGATCAGCTGGCGTGCGGGATTGAGCCGCGCCAGCAGCTGCATCACTGCGAGATCCTTAGCGACTTCACGGGTTCTGATGCCGCTGCCGACCAGCACGGCGTCGCAGAACTCGAGCTCGTCTAGAGAAGCCTGTCGATACAGCCGCACGCCATTCATCGAGGCGACCATCTCGCTCGGCGAAGCCAGCGCCACACGCCAGCCCGGTCGCTTGATGCAGTTCAGGATGCCGAGCGCGATCAGCGAGTCCAGCTCGTTGAAGCCGTCAAAGGTAACAATGGCAATGTGCATGGCTGGGTCCAGCGTTAGTGAGTCGACCTATTCTCAAAGCGAGGCAGGCGCGCGCAAAGGCACAGTCGGAAGCGGCGATACCAGTACAGCGCGTAAGGCTGGCCACTGGGCGAGAAAGCGCTTGGTCACTCCACGGACCTGGACGAAGGGTCTGCCTTTCGCCGCTAAATCTTCACGCAGACGAATACCGCGTTCCCGGATGCCTGGTCCCAGGGCACGATCTTCTCGTAGTCATGCTCGAGCACATGCACTTCGAAGTACCGCTCCAGCAGCTCGCTTAGCTCGGTAAAGCTCACCGCCACCATCCTGTGTTCGTCGTGCCAGACCTGGCTTTGATCCGCGACGGATTTTTCGATGCGCAGCCTCAGCAGTTGCTGCTCCCCTTCACCCGGGTAGTGCCAACCGGAGCTGAAGGTGAACAGGCCGTCCGTATGCCTGGCCGTGTGCGAGACGAATGAGGCGTTGTCGATCCGAAGCTTGTCCACGGCGTTGAAGCAGAACAGCCCGCCCGGGGCCAACGCGGCATGCACGCTGGCGATACAGGCCTGCAATCGCTGAAGCTCGGCGCTGTAATGAATGGAGTAAAGAAAGCAGGTGATCAGATCGGCCGGCTGCTCGACCGCAAAGCCACACATGTCCTGCAGGGAAAACTGCGCTTGCGGGCAGCGCGCGGCTGCTCTGTCCAGCATCGGCTGGTTGATGTCGAGCCCGCCGCTGGTATAGCCGGCATCGATGAAATGGCGGACATGCGGGCCAGTGCCGCAGGCGAGGTCCAGATGCCTCGTCCCGCCGTTGCCGAACAGCTGCTGCAACCGGTGGACACAGTGGCTTTGCGCCCTGTAGTCGATGTCCGCACACATGAGATCGTAATAACCCGACAAGTCGGTATAGAGAGCATCGCCGGGCATGATGACCTGATGTGTGAGGAAACGATGGGGGCGCGCATATTATCCCGGCCGGCTAGAAATCGCCCGGCAATTACCGCCGCGCTGGCACATCCTGTTGCCCGTCCTCCGGATACCCGGCGACCGTATGCCGCCCCCTCTTTAGCGAGTCAGCTGAACGAAACGAAAGGCTGCCTCATGCTTGATCGCGCTCAGGCTGGGGCGACGGGCCAGCGAGCCTGTCCAGGCACAGCTGCTCCATACAGTTGGCCCAGTCAGCCTTCCGATCCGCTTCAAGCTGCACCAGCATCGCGTAGCGGCGGCCGCCCCATACCGATAGATGCAACGCTTCCAGCGTCGCAGCGCTCGGGCGTACCGGCAGATCGGTCGCCGCGTCGATGACCCGATGCCAGGCGGCCAACAGATCCTCGTAGACCCGACGCTGATGCTTGGGCTCGGCCACCAGCGTTTCCAGTTCGAGCATGTCCGGATGGAACCAGGGCAGCTGTGGCTCGACTCCGGCAAGGGCGCGTACCAATAGGCGGATGCGCTCGGGCCAGGCAAGCGCGGTTGGCGCTACGGCTTGCGCGTCAATCGCCTCCAGAAGCTGCTCGACGCAATAGCGCACGTAGCCCGAGTGCAGGGCGTGCTTGTTGGGGAAGTAGTCGTACAGGGTGCCGATGGCCACGCCGGCTTCGAGTGCGACCGCACGGGTCGTCAATCGAGCCCAGCCGTCGCGCTGCCATATCCGAACATAGGTATCGAAAATCGCCTGAACGGTGGCTTTGGCGCGCTGCTGAGTCGGCCGTTTGAGCGGCTTGGCGCTCGGCAATCGTGTGCTCATGAAATCCGAACCCGGCGGTGAAACGAAAGGGATAGAGTCGAAGCCGTCCATTTACGAACCCAAGGTGCCATCGATGAGCGTCATCCGCCAGTTGCAGAACAACAAGAAAGACATGCAGCAGACCCGCATTCAGACCCAACCGATGCCGGAGCTGCAACCCGGCGAAGCCCTGCTGCGTATCAGCCGGCTGGCACTGACCACGAACAATGTCACCTACGCCGCATTCGGCGAGACGCCTCACCTGCGCTATTGGGACTTCTACCCCACCGGCGATAGCGAGTGGTTCCACATGCCGGCGTGGGGCTTCGCCGAAGTCGTGGAGAGCACCGTCGATGGCCTGGCGAAGGGTGAACGCTTCTATGGATTCTGGCCGATCGCCAGCCATGTCGTGATGCAGCCGGTGCGCGCCTCCGAGCGCGGTTTCTACGACGGCGCCGAACATCGACTCGAACTCACCTCGGCCTACAACCAGTACCAGCGCATCAGCAGCGACGCCGCCTATCGCGCAGAGAGCGAAAACTACCAGATGCTGCTGCGCCCGCTGTTCATCACCTCGTTCATGCTGGCCGATTTCCTCGACGACAACGCCTTCTTCGGCGCGCGCCAGATCCTGATGTCGAGCGCCTCGAGCAAGACCGCGTATGGCACCGCGTTCTGCCTGCAGGACAACCCGGCCGTGCAGCTGATCGGGCTGACTTCCGCGGGCAACACGGACTTCGTAAAAGGACTGGGCTGCTATCGCCAGGCAGTAAGCTACGACCAACTCGCTTCGCTGGACCCGAGCGTGCCCACGCTCTACGTCGACTTCTCCGGCAGCGCCGATCTACGCCGGCAGATCCACAGCCATTTCAAGGATGCCCTGGTGTACGACTGCTTCGCCGGGTCAGCCCAGAACCACGAATACAGAAAGACGGACGCAACGCTGGCCGGTCCGCAGCCACAGCCCTACTTCGCGCCTTATCAGATCAAGAAACGCAACGCCGACTGGGGCCCCGCCGAGGTGACCCGCCGCTTCAACGAGGCGCAGCTGGCCTTCATCGCTCGGGTGAGCGATGCGCGGCAGCCCTGGATGCAGGTGCACGAACACGCTGGCCTGGAGTCCGCACAGGCGCTGGCCGAATCCTTGATCAAAGGCGACATCAATCCTCTGGAGGGCCACGCCGTGGTGCTCGACTGACCAGGTAATCGGTGCCGAGCAGATAACCTCAGCCAGTGCGGCCGATCGATGCGGCTGGCGTATATTGAGCCAGTCGCTAGCCTGACTATCGGACTTTCTTTGCGGGGAACGATCATGACTGGCGACGAGATCGCTGATTGCTACCGGGGCTACATCGCCTGTTTGAACAACAGGCGCTGGGCAGAGCTGGAGCGCTTCGTCCATGAAGAAGTGCACTACAACGGCCAGTTCGTCGGGCTGGACGGCTATCGCCAGATGCTTGAGGGCGACGTTCGGGCGATCCCCGATCTGCAGTTCAATATCGGGCTGCTCATCGTCGAGCCGCCCCATTTGGCGGCACAGCTGCGGTTCGATTGCACGCCCACAGGCGAACTATTTGGCTTTGCTGTGAATGGCAAGAGAGTCGTCTTTACCGAAAACGTCTTCTACGAGTTCCTCGAGGGAAAGATCCGCAACGTGTGGTCGGTGATCGACAAGAAGGCAGTTGCCGATCAGCTCTGAGGGCGATGACGGCTCACATCACATGTAGTGCGAAGACAAACGCGTGGTAATCGCACCCTTTCATGTTCTCGTTTCGGCACGCACCGCGTCGGCTCAACGGCTTTCGCTGGCGCGACACGAAGTCGCTCAAGCGCCCGCACTCTTCGCCGATATCGGAAGCACAACTAGATCGATTGGATGCCCTGCATGTTTAACAACCGCTTGAAAAAGGATTTGGAAGCCAAGGATGCCGAGCTGGCAATCCTGCGCCAGCTCATGGGCAAGATGAACGGTGACATGCTGTCGGTCACGCTGGATACCGACTTCAAGATCTGCGCGTTCAATGATCGATTCGCCAGTACCTTGGGCTACTCACACGGGCATCTCCAGGGCCGGCCCCTGGCCGAGATCGTTCCGCCCTACGTGAAGAACCTGCCCTGCTTTCACAACTTTCGCGCCGCGGTGGCCAAGCTCGAGCCGGTCAGCGACGACTATCGGTACCTGCGCGCCGACGGCAGCCTCGCCTGGTTGAAGATCCATTGGTATCCGATCGCAACGGCCGACGGAAAGCTTTCGCATATTCAGGGTTTCGGCAGCGATATCAGCGAGGCCGTGTATCAGGCGAAGGAGAACGAGGCATTCATCACCGCCCTGCTCCGCTCGACCGCGGTTATCCAGTTCAATCTGGACGGAACGGTGGTCACGGCCAATGAGCAGTTTCTCCAGACCATGGGCTATTCGCTCGCGGAGCTCAAAGGCAAACATCACAGCCTGTTCTGCACGCCGGAAGATGCCGCTTCGGCGGATTACAAGGCGTTCTGGCAGAAGCTCAACCGCGGCGAGTACGTCGCCGACCGCTTCAAGCGTGTCGACCGCCATGGCCGCGAGGTTTGGCTGGAAGCGACCTACAACCCGGTGCACGACACCGAAGGCAACCTCTACAAGGTGGTCAAGTTCGCCAACGTGGTGACCGATCAGGTCATGCGGGAGGCTGAAGTGCGGCAAGCCGCGGGCGTCGCCTACGACATATCGCTGCAGACCGACGTCAGTGCCGAGCGCGGCGCCAGCGTGGTGAAGGACACCCTGGTGACGATGCAGAAGATCACCGACCAGGTGCAGTCCGCCACCGATGGCATCGAGGCGCTCGGCAAGCAGTCGCTGCTGATCAGCTCCATCGTCCAGACCATTCCGCGCAGACCAACCTGCTGGCCTTGAACGCGGCCATCGAGGCCGCCAGGGCTGGCGACCAGGGTCGCGGTTTCGCGGTGGTGGCCGACGAGGTCCGGCAACTGGCCGCGCGCACGAGCACCGCTACCGACGAGATCGTCAATGTGGTGCAACAGAACCAGGCGCTGGCCGACGAAGCCGTGCGCAACATGTTCGCCAGCCGCGAACAGGCGGTGCAGGGCCTGGGGCTGGCCAACCAGGCCGGTGCGGTGATCGTCGAGATTCAGGACGCCGCCAAGCAGGTGGTCAGTGCGGTCGAACGGTTCGCCAAGGAACTCTGACGACGTAACGACAGAACACGCCCCTGCCCCTGGAGCTGTTACGGCTGTTCGACATGCGCGACAAAGCCGACCTGCCCTGGCGCCACCTCGGCCCTGAGCGTTAGCGCCGGAATGTCGTAGTCGCCGCCGTTCTGTTTGCGATAGGCGATGGGCTCAGTGCGCCAGAGGTGGTCCAGGCGCTTGCCCAGTTCGTCGCGGAGTGTGTCGAATCGGGCCCGGTCGATGCGGCTGGTGCGGTGCACCAGAAACGGTGGCAGCACATCGAAGCCCGGGTAATGCAGGATGCCGTGATGGATGGGGAACAGCAGGTCCTCGATGGGCCCGTTGATCCCCCGCGGGCTGTAGTGTGATTCCCAGCCGCCGGTAGTCACGATCAGCATCGCCCGCTTGCCGACCATCGAGCCCTCGCCGTAGCGATCGCCCCAGCGCGCATCCGAGTGCTCTCCGACGCCATAAGCGAAACCGTAGGCATATACCCGGTCGACCCAGCCCTTGAGGATCGCCGGCATCGAGAACCACCAGAGCGGGAATTGCAGGATCAGCGCATCCGCCCAGCGCAGCTTGTCCTGCTCGGCCGCGATGTCGGAACTCTGCCGGCCACTGGCGAACGCGCGTCGGGAATCCTCGGAAGCATCGAAACGCGCTTCGGGGTCGCGATCTAGACTGTCGCCGGCATCGATCGCGGCCTTCCAGCCCATGGCATACAAGTCGGAAACCTGGACCTGATGGCCAGCCGCCTGCAGACGGTGGACGGCAAATTCCTTCAGCGCGCCATTCAACGAGCGCGGTTCGGGATGGACATAAACAAGCAGAACATTCATGGGAAACCTCCGTAGCGGGACGGCTGCAGAATGTCGCTTGCCCAGGTATGTTTGAAATGAATAAGCCATATCTCAGGTATTGCCATGAATAATCTCAGACGTCTCGATCTGAATCTGCTGGTGACCCTGGACGTGTTGCTGGCTGAGCACAATGTCACCCGCGCCGCAGAGCGCCTGAATTTTTCCCAGCCCTCGGTGAGCGTGCACCTGGCCAAGCTGCGGGACATTTTCGATGATCCTCTGCTGATACCCGGGCCGCGAGGCATGCGCCCGACTGCACGGGCTGAAGCGTTGCGCGAGCCCCTGCGCCTGGCGCTGGAGGCGCTGGAGCAAGCCGTCGCCCCAGCCAGCCCGTTCGACCCTGGCGCCGCGCAGAACGTCTGGCGCATCGCAGCCAGCGACTATGGCGAGTCCGCCATTGTGCTACCCGCTCTGGCCGGCCTGCGGTCCGCCGCACCGGGCACACGCATCGCCGTGGTAGAGATGCAGCCTTCGCGCATCGCCCGCCAGGCTGAACAGGGTGATATCGACCTCGCCTTGCACACCGTCGACGGATCGCCATCCAACCTGCGCCGCCGTGTTCTGTTCACCGAGCGCTACGTGCTGGCCGGCCGTGCCGGGCATCCCCGCCTGCGGCGACGGCCGACGCTAGAGCAGTTCTGCGCGCTGGATCAGGTGATCGTCTCACCGGATGGCGGCGGCTTTCACGGTGCCACCGACGATGCCCTGGCCACGCATGGCCTGCAACGGCGCGTGGTGCTGTCGGTGCCGCATTTCCTGTTCCTGCGCTCGGTGCTGGAAAGCACCGACCTGGTGGCGATGCTGCCCGAACGGCTGGTTCAGGGTGTTGCACTGCAGGTCGTCGAAGCGCCGCTGGAGATTCCAGGCTACGAAATGGCCATGCTCTGGCATGAACGCGCCCATCGCGACCCGGCCCATCAATGGCTGCGCGAGCAGATCGTCAACGCGATCTAGCCCCGCCTGCGCGACGTGCTTCTGGGCTGCAGCTGATCCAGCGCGCCGGAGTTCTGCCTTGCCCAGTCGTAGATCAGTTCGATGGGTTCAACCATCAGCTGGCCCAGCGGCGAGAGCGCATAGCTCACCGCCGGCGGCACCGAATCGAGCGTGTGGCGCTCGATCAGGCCGCTTTGCTCCAGTTCGCGAAGCGTCTGGATCAGCATTTTCTTGGAGATGCCAGGCAGGCTGCGATGCAATGCGCCACTGCGTGCGGTGCCTCCATGCCGGGCATGCAGCGTGTGCAGAATCATGCTGGTCCACTTGGTGGAGAAGAGCTCAAGCACGCGTCTCGGTGCGCAGTCTTCGCGCCATTGTTCTTCGTCAGAGCCCGGTTGCATGGGGGATGGTCACCATTTGGTGCCGACTTGGATCGGCATTTTCGAGTGGGTAAGGTGCAGGCCTGTTTCGCTTTGTGGGGGTCTGCACATGACAAATCAAGCACTGGTGGTCGGCGCGAGCGGCATTGTCGGCAGCGCGCTGTCGCGCCTGCTGGCCGATGGAGGCTGGAACGTCGCCGGACTGGCTCGCCGGCCGAATACCGAGGCGGGTGTCACGCCGATCAGCGCCGATCTGCTGGACCCCAAGGCGCTCGCCTCGGCGCTGGCCGGCGTTTCACCCACTCACGTCTTCCTCACCACCTGGGCGCGCCAGGCCAGCGAGGCGGAGAATATCCGCGTCAACGCGCAGATGGTACGCAACCTGCTCGAAGCCGTCCGGCCGGCTGGTACGCTGCGCCATGCCGCCCTGGTCACCGGCCTCAAGCACTACCTCGGCCCGTTCGAAGCCTACGGCAAGGGTGCGCTGCCGCAGACGCCGTTCCGCGAGGAACAGGAGCGGCTGGATGTCGAGAACTTCTATTACGCCCAGGAAGATGAGGTGTTCGCCGCGGCGGAGCGCGATGGCTTCAGCTGGAGCGTGCATCGCCCGCACACCATCACCGGCGTCGCGGTCGGCAACGCCATGAACATGGCCACCACGCTGGCCGTGTACGCCTCCATCTGCCGCCATACGGGGCGGCCTTTCCGCTTTCCGGGCTCGGACGTGCAGTGGCACAGCCTGACCGACATGACCGACGCCGCTCAGCTCGCCCGGCACCTGCGCTGGGCCGCCAGCACGCCGGCAGCCGCCAACCAGGCCTTCAACGTCGTCAATGGCGATGTGTTTCGCTGGAAATGGATGTGGTCGCGCATTGCCGAGTGGTTCGGCATCGACGCCGCGCCGTTCGCTGGTCCGGCCCCGTTGGAGCAGCAGATGGCGGGCGACGCGGCAATCTGGAGCGACATGGCGAAGCAGTTCGGTCTCGCCGAGGCGGACATCGGCACGCTTATCTCGCCGTGGCACACCGATGCCGATCTGGGCCGCCCGATTGAGGTGGTGACGGATATGTCGAAGAGTCGCAAGCTCGGCTTTCTGGATTACCAGGCCAGCGACGAGGCGTTCTTCGATGTCTTCGCCAGGCTGCGGGCGCGCAAGCTCATTCCCTGACCCGGTCGCGCAGCGCTAAAAACCCGTTGCCGACCAAACCGTCCCGTATACTCGCGCGTTTTCCGCGCGAGTCCCCTTCCGTGAGCAACAAACGCTATGCCTGCATCGGCCTGAGCAACCCGAAATCGCCGTCCAACGTGGGGGCGATCATGCGTGCCGCAGGCTGCTATGGCGCCGCTTCGGTGTTCTACACCGGCACCCGCTACGACCGCGCCAAGGACTTCGTCACCGACACCAAGAAGGTCCACCAGGACATTCCGCTGATCAACATCGACGACCTGCGCAAGATTCTCCCGCTCGGCTGCGTGCCGGTTGCGGTGGAGCTGGTCGAAGGCGCCCGCTCGCTCCCCGAGTACACGCACCCGGATCGCGCGCTGTACATCTTCGGTGCCGAGGACGGCTCGCTGAGCAAGGAAATCCGCGACTGGTGCGAGGACGTGGTGTACATCCCCACCAACGGCTGCATGAACCTCGCCGCGACGGTGAACGTGGTGCTCTACGACCGCCTGGCCAAGGGCAACAACACCCGCTCCGGGCCGCAGTTCTGATCGAACGATGGATGCGCTACACGCCGCACGTGGACAACGCTTCGCTTGTTCGCTGAAGATGGCGGTGATCGACTCCAAGCGTCGCCGGCCACGTTTGAATTCGGCGATTTCCGCATCCTCGATTTCAAGAGCACAGCATGAAAGCACTTCCGATTCTGGGCGCTGCCCTCGCACTCTTGGTCCCCTCGGCCTATGCCGAGGAACTGCAGGTCACGCTCGACGGCCTGCAGCACGACAAGGGTCAGGTGGCCGTGGCGGTTTATTCCAGCGCGAAAACCTTCCGCAAGGACGACCAGGCGTTCGCCGCGCAGAAAGCCAAGGCCGAGCAAGGCGCCGTGACCCTGGTGTTCAAGGACCTGCCGCCCGGACGCTACGCGGTGCTGGCCTACCATGACGAGAACGACAACGGCGAGATGGATCGCCGCTTCGGCATGATCCCCACGGAAGGCTATGGGCTGTCGAACAATCCCAAGGTGATGGGCCCACCGTCCTTCGAGGACAGCGCATTCGAGGTGCCCGCCGGCGAACCGACCCGGGTCATGCTGGAGATGCGTTACTAACGAAACAACTCGGGAAACCGCGTGGAAAAGGCTTCGCCGTTTTCCACCCTAGCGACGCGACGCCGCATCCAAGTCCGCGGCTGAACTCAGCGGCAGTTGCCGGCACAGCCGCCGCGGGCACATGCCGGCGCTTCCGGATTCTTCAATACGCGGCTGTTGACCACCCCGGCAGCCGTCATCAGTTTGGTCACCGGCGCGTCGTCCGGAATGTTCGAATCTTCGGCCAGCGCGCCGGCCGCGCGCAGTTCGCCCCAGGTTTTCGGCCGTAGCGCCATGGCATGGCGAACTTCATAAACCTGACCGTTGGCATCGCAGCGGTAGTCGTAGGTTGGCATGGTATTCCTCTCGTGATGATTCGGTGCCGGCAGCCCGTGCTGACAGCCGCGGGCTGTCTGCTGCACACGGCCGCACTCGTAAAGCACTGTGCTTTTCAGCAGCGTCGTGAGCGGCTACGGAAACCGCCGGCACGTACTGGCTATGCCGATTTCATCATCACCAGCGCGAAACCCACCACGATGCCAGCCAGGGCAATCAGCCAGCCGATGCGATGGGCGCGGTTCTTCTGGGCTTGGCGGACGGGGTCTACGGGCTTTTTCTTTCTCACGATTCACCTGGCTCTGGAAAACACGCTGCTGCCGCTTGGCGCTCACGCCTCTCGGCGCAGCGCGCCTTTTTAGGCCGGGCGGGTCGAATTGTCCAGTGGATGAACATTCACGCGAGGTCACGCCTGGCCGGCGTCTAGCCGAGCGGGCTCTGATCGGCTTCCGGTTGGTCGTTCGAATCGGTGCCTGAATCGTTTTCGCCCGAATCCGGCACATCGCCGTACTCGTCGTAGTCCGGCGGGGTCAAGCCATCCTTGAGCGGGTCGTCTGGATCGATCATGGCAGCTGTCCTCTGGCAACAATGGGCTTTGGTGACATTGCCTTGGAACCCGAAGGCAGACCGTGCGTTTCGTCAGCGCTGGACATCTCGATGTGCGGTGCGTGCGCACCGAGTCGCGCAACACCGCGGACCTAGGGCCGACGCACTCCCGTCAGGGTTTCGATGATGCGGCACTCGCGGACCGACGATTCGCTGCAGCCCGCCAAGCGCTGCAGCTCCGCTTCGAGCCGCTGCAGATCGGCGATGCGCTGGCGCACTTCGACCAGATGCGTCTGCACCAGGCGATCGACATCGGTGCAGGCATGCTCGGGCTGGTCGGCCAGCTCGACCATGGTGCGGATCTCGTCGAGGGAAAACCCCAGCTCCCGCCCACGCTTGATGAAACGCAGCCGCGCGGCGTCCTGCTCGCTGAACGTGCGATAGCCGGATTCGGTGCGCGACGGCGCCGCCAGCAGCCCGATGCGCTCGTAATAGCGGATGGTCTCCACGTTCACTGCCGTGGCCTTGCTGAGTTTGCCGATCGTGAGTGGCATCGCTTGACCCTGTAGTGGCTACAGGGTTTAGCGTAGCGCCATCGACAACTGGAGGCGATGTCATGGCGGGAAATTGTTGCAGCGGCGGCTGCGCCACCACGGCGGCACGCGGACGCTATCGGCGCATTCTCTGGATTGCGCTGCTGATCAACCTGGCGATGTTCGGTGTCGAGATCGGCGCAGGCGTGCGCTCGGGGTCGGTATCGCTGCTGGCGGACTCGCTGGATTTCTTCGGCGATGCGGCCAACTACGGCGTCAGCCTGTTCGTGCTGGGCCTGGGCGTGGTGATGCGGGCGCGGGCGTCGCTGGCCAAGGCGCTGACGATGGGCCTGTTCGGCGTGTTCATCCTGGTGGTGGCGATTGGCAATTTCGTCGATGGCAGCGTGCCGCATGCCTCGACCATGGGCGTCGTCGGCGTGATCGCGCTGCTGGCCAATATCGCGGTGGCCGCCATGCTCTACGCCTACCGCGAAGGCGACAGCAACATGCGCAGCGTCTGGCTATGCAGCCGCAACGATGCGCTCGGCAACCTGGCGGTGATGCTGGCCGCGCTGGGGGTGTTCGGCACCGGCGCCGGATGGCCCGATCTGATCGTGGCGACGATCATGGCGTTGCTCTCCATCAGCGCGGCGGTGCAGATCACCCGCCATGCCCTGGAAGAGTTGCGATCCGAACGGATGGCGGTCAGCGATGTGGAGCGACGCGCCTGATCCCGCGGGGCACGCGCGACTAAGCCTCGCCACGAGGGCGAGCGCGCTCGGCAAGAAACGCCACCGGTGCCGTACCATCGGCATTCAACTGGTAGATCTCACGCGGCCTGCCCTGCTCGTCGAGCAGCAGCAGGCCGATACCCGAGCCGTTCCATAGCCGTTCGCCGGCGTTGCTGCGGTCAGGCACGCGCGGCACAACTTCCAGCCGGCGGCGCTTGGTCAGCCAGTTCAATGGAGACCAAGGCGCGTAGAGCCAGCGGTTGAGGCGATCGAACCAGTCCAGCAGGCGCCGTGGAAACTCGTTCTTCACGCCGCTGCTGGTGATCTGCCAGACGCACGGCCCGCTATCGCGGGAACGGATGTGCACCTCGTAGACAAAGGAGTAATGCACGTCGCCGGACAGCACCACATAGTTTCCCGGCGTTCGCGTGTGGCGAAAGATGTTCATCATCACGTGGGCAGCGCCGCGATGGGCCATCCAGTTCTCCGCATCGACCAGCAACGGCTGGCCGGCCCAACTGAACACGCGCTGCACCGCCTCGATCAGCTTGACGCCGAACATCGGTGCAGGCGAGACGATCAGCACCGACGGCTTATCGAGAATGTTCTGCTGGAATTCGCTCAGCGCTTCCCAATCCATCAGGCCGGACGGGCGGCTGAGGTTGCGCTCGCTGCGCCAGCGCCGGGTGCGCGTGTCGAGCACCACCAGCGGCGGATCGGTGGGCAGCTCGTAGCCCCACCCGTCGAGCCTGAACAGCGCATCGATCAGTTGATCCTGCGCCGCGCAATCCAGCCAGCCGTCGTCTGCCGTCGCCAGCAGTTCACCGAGCGGCACCAGCAACTCGGCGAAACGCGTAGGATCGTTGCCCCAGGCCTGACACAGCAGATAGGCGAGCAGCGCGTTGCCGATTATGCGCCGCGACAGCGGATGGCCGTAGGCGGTCTCTTCCCAGCGCGCGGAGAGGTTCCAGTCATCGGTGATGTCGTGGTCATCGAAGATCATCAGCGACGGCACATGAGCCAGGGCGCGGGCGACCTTCGGCAACCCATGGATGAAGCCTTGCAGACAGCTTTCTTCGCAGCGATAGCGCTCGGCATGGGCAGATTCGAGCGCGGGTATTTGCGGAGCAATCAGCGACCATGGTGTAGGCGACCAGACGAGCAAATACATCGCCATGACTTCGCCCAGGCTGATCAGATGGTTCTGCCCGTTGGCGGTGGTGAACACCGGCTTTTCCACGCCGCCGAAGAAGCGCTCGCGCAACGCCTCGTTGGACTTGAATGCGGGCAACAGCTGCTCGCGACGGTAATAGCTGGCCGGATGGGTCATCAGCTCATCGCTATTGTTCACCACCGCGCCTTCGAGCTGTTCGCCATAAAGCCCCAGGCGGCGCACCAATGCGTGGATCGCCACCAGCATCGGCCCCGCGACATCATCGGCATAGACCTGGTCGCCCGTCATCAACAGCACGGCCGGGCGCTCGGCCGGACTGTCCAGCGCGTCACTCAGCAGTTCGTCGACACACAGCAGACCATCTGTCGCGGCGTGGTGCGGCTTGCGGCAGGAACCATGCAGCACGCGATCGAGCTGCGACTTGATGACGAAGCTCGGCCGCGTCGCGCCGTCGTAGAGCAGGTGCGGCGCCCAGCCGGCGATGCCCTGCTCCCCTGCACCATCGTGGATGCGCAGGTCGTATTCGATCAGGCAATCGGTGGGCAGCGGTGCGTCCGGCACGAGCTCGATTAGATGCAATACCGCGTGCTTGCCGATCGGCAGGCGCTGGCAGCTCAGCTCATCGAGCGACACAGATTTTTGCAGTCCGCCTGCCGGGCTTTCGAGAATCAGCGACAGCTCGAGCGGCCGCGAGCCGACCAGCCAGAACGTCAGAAGGCCAGGCTCGGTACGCCGCAGCAGCGGGCCCGCCAGCACGGCGGGTAGTTGCTCGGGGGTAGGGATATCGGTCAAGGGCAACCCTGCTGATGGGAACAGGTTCGTCTGACAGCGCGCTCGGCCGGATCGCTCAACAATCGAGCCGAAAGCGGCTTGGCGGTGGTCGCTGAACGACTGCTCAAGGCGCGCCGAACATCGCCGTCCAGTAGATGGCCGCGTCGCTCTGCGGATCGACCGCATAGGCGCCGCCGAACTCGCTGAACTGCGGATTCATCAGGTTGGCGCAATGGCCGGGGCTCGCCAGCCAGCCGTCCAGCACCTTGCGGGTAGTCGGCAGCGCCGCGGCGATGTTTTCGCCAACCTGCCTGCCGGCGTAACCCGCCAGCTCGGCGCGGTCACCTGGGGTGCGGCCGTCTTCGCTCAGATGGCTGAAGAAGTTGCCGTTGGCCATGGCCCGGCTGTGGGCTTCGGCGGTGCTGCCCAGCGTCTCGTTCCAGCTGAGCGGCCCGGCTGCGGCGAAGTCCTGCTTACCGCAACGGCGGGCGGAGGCGCGGGCCGTGTTGATCTGCTCCAGCAGCTTCTGCCCTTCCGCCTGCCAGTCACCCAGCCGACCATCGAGCAACGGCCGCGCCACCACGATGCGCCAGTCACGGTCATTGCGGCTCACACCGATATCGGCGAACTGCGGATCGAGGATCACCCGACAGAAGCTCTCGCGCAGCGCCTGCATCGCGGCCTGGGCATCCCGCGGGCCGGACAACGTGATCGCCTGCACGGTTACCATCGGATAGCCCGCGCGGGACAGCGCCTGCTGCAAATCACCCGCACTATCGACCGGCAGATTCAGGCGCGAGTCGGCGGTAAGCGGCGGCAGCTCTTCACTCGCTTTGTCGCCACAGCGCTGCACTTCACCACGGTAGGCATTGATCGCCTCGACCAGGCGGGCCTCCTCGGCCACAGCAGCGCCAGCAACGCACAAGGTTGCGATCAGCAGGACGGATGACAGAACACGCATGACAGTTCTCCAGCAAAATCCCTGACGGAACGAGGCGCACCCGGCGCAGAAATGAAGCGCCATGGTGCGCGACGCTGCCACGCTTGTCATCACCGGGCAGGCACAAGGCCACTGGCTGTGCGCATTGCGCTGGCTTGGCTATGATCGAAAGCCATGAATAGCCTGCCGCCGCTCCGCCCATCCTGCCCGCCCGGCACCTGCACCTGCCGGCGTGACGAGCTGCTGGAAACAGCCGGCGCCGACGTGCGCATTCTCATGCTGACCCGTCACGAGGAACGCCGCCTGCTCGAGCGCCTGGAAAACGTGCAGAGCCTGGACGATCTCGAGCGCGTGCAGCAACGCATGCTCGACCAGCTCGGCATCCGCATGACCGTCGCCCCCGGCCACAACGAGGTGCGCAGCATGCGCGGCATCGCCATCGAGTTTGCCGAACAGCCCGGCCTCTGCCGCAAGACTCGCCCCGCCATCGCCGCCGCCGTACGCCGCGGGCTGGAGAAACAGCCGGAAATCGCCTGGCGCCTGCTCGATGCGCACGACCTGCTGGGTGGCCTCTGACAGGGGCAACACAAGCCTCGTCCGAACCGGTCTCGCCCCCCTTGATTCGCCAGAGCCGGCATGCCGATCGCGCCTGAGGGCCAGGCGGCGAAGCACCGACAATAAAAGTGCCTATGCTGTATCGTGGAGCAATTGCTGCGACAGCATTCTTCCTGCAAACGGAGTGGCCGAAGGGCCCTCCGCTTTCATGGCTCGCCGATTCTTGAAGCCTCTGCCATACCGCCACGCGGTCTGGTGCATGCACGAGGCCGTACGGCGATTTGGCAGAAACCGGCAATCGGTTTCCCGTTGTTCCGAAAGCTTGCCGCCGTGGTTCCTCCCGACAGGAGCCGGCGCACTAACGCCTGTTCCCCTATCTCCGCTAGTCGGACAGGCGCTCATGACCTCAGTTTTCCGTCACATCCTCGGGCGCCATCAGCGTTCGCCCGTCTGGAGCGATCTAGCTCCCGTTCGCGACGAGTTGTTCGGCCCGGAGCGGCTCGAGCATCACGCCCGGAGCCTGGCCGCCGCCCAGCCGGTCACCCCTCGCCCTCGGGCTGTGCTGCCGCTGCACGCGCGCTTGAACGACAACGCGACGGTGCTGCTGGCGGCTTACCGCGCCAGCGCCGCCGAGCTGGAAAGTGGTCGCAGCGTGGTACCCGCCGCAGAGTGGCTGCTGGACAACTACCACCTGGTCGAGGCGCAGATCCGCGAGATTCGCGACGACCTGCCGCCAGGCTTCTACCGCCAACTGCCCAAGCTGGCTGACGGGCCTTTCGTCGGCTATCCCCGCATCTTCGGCCTGGCCTGGGCGTTCGTGGCCCATACCGACAGTCATTTCGATCCCGAGACCCTGCGCCGTTTCATCAATGCCTACCAGCAGGTCCAGCCGCTGACGATCGGCGAGCTGTGGGCCGTGGCCATTACCCTGCGCATCGTCCTGATCGAGAACCTGCGTCGTCTGAGCGATCAGATCACCGATGGCCGGGCAACCCGAATGGCCGCCGACGAGCTGGCCAACCGGCTGCTCTCGGCCAGCTCGCCGGAAAAGGCGCTGGACGATGAAATTGCCGCGCGTGGCACGGCGCCGTTGTCCGAGATCTTCGCCGCGGAACTGGCCAAGCGCTTGCGCGACCAGGACCCGCGCACCACGCCGTCACTGGGCTGGCTGGAAGAACTGCTGGGCCGCCAGGACACCTCCATCGAACAGGTGGTACAGCACTCGCAGCAGCGTCAGGGCGCCTCCAACGTCAGCGTGCGTAACGTCATCACCAGCATGCGGTTGATCTCCGATATCGACTGGACCGAGCTGTTCGAAGACGTCAGCCTGGTGGATGAGCGGCTGCGCGGCGGCAGTGCCTTTGCCGCCATGGACTTCCCGACACGCAACCTCTATCGCAGTGCCATCGAGCAACTGGCACGCGGTTCCAGCGCCAGCGAACTGGAGATAGCCGGCGCCGCGCTGGACGCCGCCAACGCCGCACCTAGCCGTGACATCGCCGACGACGAGCGCGTGGCCGACCCCGGCTACCACCTGATTGGCGAAGGCCGTCTCGATCTCGAACGCAGCCTTGGCTTCCGTCCACCACTGGGGCTGCGCCTGAGCCGTTTTCACGTGCAGCTGGGCATCGTCGGCTATGTTGGCGCCATCCTCCTGGTTACCACCCTGCTGCTGTCCCTCGGGCTGCAGGCCATGGGCGGTGCCGACGTGGGCGCGGGCTGGCTCGCGCTGCTGGCTCTGGTCGCCTTTCTGCCGATCACGGACCTGGCCTCGGCGCTGGTCAACCGCGTGGTCACCTGGCGTTTCGGCGCCAGCACGCTGCCGGGCCTGGACCTCACCGCCGGTGTGCCGCAGTCGATGCGCACCCTGGTCGCGGTGCCGACGCTGCTGACCAATGAAGCGGACCTGCTGGAACAGATCGAGCGAATCGAAGTGCATCACCTGGCCGGCGCCGGGGGCGACCTCACCTTCGCCCTGCTCACCGATGGCCTGGACGCCGACCAGGAAACTCTCGACAGCGACGCCCGGCTGCTGGAGGTCGCGGTCGATGCCATCGCGCGACTCAACCAGCGCTACGGCCCGGCGCCCGGCGGCAGCCGTTTCCTGATTCTGCATCGGCGCCGGCAGTACAACCCCAGCGAAGGCTGCTGGATGGGCTGGGAGCGCAAGCGCGGCAAACTGCATGAGCTGAACCAGCTGTTACGTGGCGCGACCGATACCAGTTACATGCCCCTGGCCGGCTGTACGCAGCGGATTCCCGCGGATGTGCGTTACGTGATCACCCTGGACGCGGACACGCGCCTGCCGCGTGATGCCGCCATGCGCCTGATCGGCAAGATGGCGCACCCGCTGAATCGGCCGCGATTCAGCGTACCCGAACAGCGGGTGATCAATGGCTACGCGATTCTTCAGCCGCGTGTCACGCCGTCGCTGCCCGTGGGCCGCGAAGGCTCCTTCTATCAACGGGTGTTCTCCAGCCCCGGCGGCATGGACCCCTATGCCGCCGCCGTGTCCGACGTCTATCAGGATCTGTTTGGCGAAGGCTCCTACACCGGCAAAGGCATCTACGACATTGACGCCTTCGAGGCAGCGCTGGCCGGACGAGTGCCGGAAAACAGCATGCTCAGCCACGATCTGTTCGAGGGTGTGTTTGCCCGCGCGGGACTGGCGACCGACGTCGAGGTGGTGGAAGAGTTTCCCTCGCGCTACGACGTATCGGGCAAGCGCCAGCACCGCTGGACCCGCGGCGACTGGCAGCTGCTGCCGTGGATCTTCGGCGCGCGCCGCGGCCCCCAGGCATTGCCCATCATCGGGCGCTTCAAGATGCTCGACAACCTGCGCCGCTCGCTGCTGGCACCGCTGAGTCTGCTGGCACTGGCCCTGTGCTGGATGCTGTCGCTGCCGGCGGCCCTGATCGGCACCTTGCTGGTGCTCGGAGCGCTGGCGATTCCCGGTTTCCTACCACTGTGCTTCACGCTGCTGCCGTCTCGCAGTGGCGTCAGTGCGCAAAGCCATCTGCACCGGCTGCTCGGCGACCTGCGCATGGCCGCCTCGCAAACCCTGTTGAACCTGGCGTTTCTGCCGGACCAGGCCTGGCGCATGAGCGATGCCATCATCCGCACCCTCTCACGGCTCTATGCGACTCGCAGCCACCTGCTGGAATGGACCACCGCCGCGCAATCGGCCATTAGCCCGCGGCTGAAACTGAGCGGCTTCTACCGTGGCATGGCCGGCGGAACAGTGCTGGGTGTCGGCGTCGCACTGCTGGCGCTGCTGGTCGCGCCGGGGTCATGGCCGCTGGTGCTGCCGTTCGCCCTGCTCTGGCTGGGTGCTCCGGCGCTGGCCCTGTGGGCCAGTCGCTCACCTCGCGTCGCTCCCAGTCAGAAACTGGCTGAAGCGGATGCCCAGGAGCTGCGCCTGATTGCACGGCGCACCTGGCGCTTCTTCGAAACATTCGTCACCCCCGCCGACAACATGCTGCCGCCGGACAATTTCCAGGAAGACCCAAAGCCTGTAGTCGCGCGCCGAACCTCGCCCACCAACATGGGGCTGTATCTGCTCTCAACCGTTGCCGCACGTGATTTCGGCTGGGCCGGCACGCTGCAGACGCTCGAGCGAATGGAGACGACGCTGGACAGCATGAGCCGGCTGCAGCGACACCGCGGGCACTTCTTCAACTGGTACGCCACCGAGGACATGCGCGCGCTGGAACCCGCCTATGTCTCGGCCGTGGACAGCGGCAATCTCGCCGGCCACCTGATCGCCCTCGCCAATGCCTGCGAAGAATGGCTCGACCAGCCCCAGGTGCCGCATGCCCGCCAGGGCCTGCACGACAACCTGATACTGGCGCGTCAGGCCATCGCCGCGCTGCCGGCAGCCAATGGCGAGCGCGGCCAGCCGTTGCTCGGCGTGCTCGATGAGATCGCCACGCAAATAGGCGACGCGCAAGCGCTCGACACCCGTTCGGCAACGCTCCGGCAATTGGCCGAGAAGGCCGTTCGCGTCACGCAGGAAATCAGCCCATCCGCCACGGATGACGAAGATGCGCAGGCGCTTCACTTCTGGATCAACGCCCTGTGCCAGACGCTGGCCGAACACGCGCGGGATCGCCAGCTATCCGCCGAGTCGCTGGCAGCGATGCAGGCGCGCCTGCGCGGCGTGGCTGCCAGCGCACGGGAGATGGCGCTGGATATGGACTTCGCCTTTCTGCTCGACCCCGAGCGCAAGCTGCTGTCGATCGGTTACGGCCTGGCCGACAACAGCCTGGACCCCAGCTGCTACGACCTGCTGGCCTCCGAAGCCCGCCTGGCCAGCCTGTTCGCCATTGCCAAGGGCGATGTCACCACGCGGCACTGGTTCCGCCTGGGCCGCACGGCGACACCGCTGGGTAATGCATCCGCGCTGATTTCCTGGTCGGGCTCGATGTTCGAATACCTGATGCCGTCACTGGTCATGCGCGCCCCGGCGGGCAGCCTGCTGGAGCAGACCAATCGTCTGGTCGTGCAGCGCCAGCAGGAATATGGCAATGACCACCACGCGCCCTGGGGCGTTTCGGAATCGGCCTATAACGCCCGCGACATGGAGTTCACCTACCAGTACTCCAACTTCGGCGTGCCGGGCCTGGGCCTCAAGCGAGGGCTGGCGGAAAACCTGGTGATCGCGCCCTATGCCACCGGGCTCGCGACCATGGTCGACGCGACTGGCGCCCAGGCGAACTTCCGGCGCATGACGGAGATGGGTGCGCTCGGGCGCTACGGCTTCTTCGAAGCGCTGGACTTCACCCCGACACGCCTGCCGGATGGCCAGGCGTTTGTCATCGTGCGCAACTACATGGCGCACCATCAGGGCATGACCATCGTCGCCATCGCCAATACCTTGCAAGACGGCCAGATGCGCGCACGCTTCCATCGCGAGCCGATGATCCAGGCCTGTGAACTGCTGCTGCAGGAACGCATGCCGCGCGATGTCGCCATCGCCCACCCGCGTGCCGAAGAAGTGAAGATCCGCGCCGTCGAGGGTGGCGGTGATCCGCAATCACTGCGCCGCCTGAAAGGCTCAGCCGCGAGCGGCGCGCCGGTTACCCATCTGCTCAGCAACGGCCGCTACGCCGTGATGCTCACCGCAGCCGGTGCCGGCTTCAGCCGCTGGCGCGACCTCGCGATCACGCGCTGGCGCGAGGACGTCAGCCGGGACGACTACGGCTCCTTCGTCTTCCTGCGCGATACCGAAGACGGCAGGGTCTGGCCCGCAGGCGGACAGCCGCTGGGCAGCGATGCGCTCAGTCACGAGGTGATATTCGGTGAGGATCATGCCGAGTTCATTCGTCACGATCTGGACCTGACCACCACGATGGACGTGCTGGTATCCGGAGAGGACGACAGTGAAGTGCGCCGCGTCTCGCTCGCCAACAGCGGTCGCGAAGCGCGGGACATCGAACTGACGTCCTACAGTGAAGTGGTGCTGACCACGCCGGCCACCGACAATGCGCATCAGGCGTTCGCCAAACTGTTCGTGGTGACCGACTACCTGCCCGAATTCGGCGCGTTGACCGCCACCCGCCGCCTGCGCAGCGAGGGCGAACAGCCGATCTGGGCCGCGCACTTCGCCGTGGTGGAAGGCGAAATCCTGTCCGACCCGCAGTATGAGACCGATCGCGCCCGCTTCATCGGCCAGCGACCGAGCGTGGCCGCTGCCGCGGTGGTCGCCGAAGGCCAGCCGCTGTCGAACAGCGTCGGCACGGTGCTCGATCCGATCTTCTCACTCAAGTACCGGGTCAGGGTGGCGCCGGGCAAGGTCGCCCGCGTAGCGTTCTGGACCCTGGTCGCCGACTCGCGTGACGAGCTGCTGAGCCTGATCGAGAAGCACCACGACCGCAGCGCCTACGACCGCGTCAAGACCCTGGCCTGGACTCAGGCCCAGGTGCAGCTGCGCCATCTCGACATCAAACCGGCCGAAGCCGCCGACTTCCAGCGCCTGGCCGCGCCCATTCTCTATGCCGATCCGAAATTCCGCGCGCCGTCGGCTGCGATCATCCAGGGTGCCGGCGCCCAATCCGGCCTGTGGCCGCACGCGATTTCGGGCGATCTGCCGATCGTGCTGCTGCGCATCGACGATATCCAGGACATCGCCCAGGTCCGCCAGTTACTCGGTGCCCATGAGTACTGGCGGATGAAGCGCCTGGCGGTGGACCTGGTGATTCTCAACGAGCACGCCAGTTCCTATCTGCAGGATCTGCAGATCGCCATCGAAACCGCGGTGCGCAGCAGCCAGTCACGTCCGCGCTTCGGCGCCGAGCTTGCCCAGGGATCGGTGTACATGCTGCGCGCCGACCTGTTGAGCGGCGAGGCACGCGCCCTGCTGCGCAGCGTCGCTCGCGTAGCACTGATAGCCCGCCGCGGGCCGATCGACAAGCAGCTGGCCAACACATTGCTCCCGGGCGACACCGTGGCAGCGCATTTCGCTACCCCGCCCTCGCGGCCGGTCGTTGCGGCACCGGGCCCTACCGGCAGCGAACTGGCACAAGGGCTGGAGTTCTTCAACGGCCTCGGCGGTTTCGACAAGGACGGCCGCGAATACGTGACACTGCTGGAGTCGGGCAGCACGACACCGGCGCCGTGGATCAACGTGATCGCCAACCCGCGCTTTGGCTTTCAGGTCTCGGCGCAGGGCAGCGGCTATACCTGGGCGGAAAACAGCCGGGAAAATCAGCTCACGCCCTGGTCCAACGACCCGGTCACCGATCCCTGCGGCGAAGCCTTCTATGTGCGCGACGAACGCAGCGGCGCGCTGTTCAGCCCAACCGCCCAACCGATCCGCGATGACGGCCTCTATGTGGCGCGGCACGGCCACGGCTACAGCCGCTTCGAGCACCAGGCCGAAGGCATTGCGCTGGATCTGCTGCAATACGTCGCCCTTGGCGACCCGATCAAGATTTCCCGACTGACGCTGCGCAACCTGTCATCCGAGCCTCGCCGACTGTCGGTCACCAGTTATAGCGAATGGGTGCTCGGCACCGCCCGCGGCGCCTCCGGGCCTTTCATCGTCACCCAGCGCGACGCCAGCAGCGGCCTGTTGCTGGCGCACAACCCGTGGAGCAGCGCCTTTCCCGGGCGTATTTCATTCGCCGATCTGGGTGGACGACAAACGGCCTGGACGGCTGATCGCAGTGAATTCCTTGGTCGCAACAGCGGCCCCGCCACGCCGGCGGCGCTGCTTACTGGCAAACCGTTATCCGCCAGCGTCGGCGCAGGCATGGACCCTTGCGCGGCATTGCAGTGCGGGGTCCAGCTCGCCCCTGGGGAGAGCGTCGAGATCGTCGCCTTCCTTGGCCAGTGCGCGTCGGCTGATGAGGCGCGTGCGCTGGTCGAGCGTTATCGCCAGGCCGATCTCGACGCAGTGCTGCGTGAAGTCACGGACCACTGGCACCGCGCCCTTGGCTCGGTACAGGTGAAAACGCCGGACCGGGCGATGGACATCATGCTCAACGGCTGGCTGCTGTATCAGACCCTCGCCTGCCGCATCTGGGCGCGCTCGGCTTTCTATCAGGCCAGCGGCGCCTATGGCTTTCGCGATCAGTTGCAGGACGGCATGGCACTGACGTTTTCGCAGCCAGAGGCCACCCGCAGCCACATCCTGCGCGCGGCCAGTCGCCAGTTTCCCGAAGGCGACGTACAGCACTGGTGGCTGCCGCACTCCGGTCAGGGTGTGCGCACGCGCATTTCCGACGACCGTGTCTGGCTCGCATTCGCCACGGCAACCTATGTTCAGGTTTCCGGCGACGCAGCGATTCTCGAAGAGCCGGTGAGCTTTCTCGAAGGACCGTTGCTCAAGCCCGGCGAGCACGATGCCTTCTTCCAGCCGATGATCGCGGACGAGGCTGCCTCACTGTTCGAACACTGCGCTCGCGGACTCGATCAGTGCCTGGAGCTGACCGGCGAACTCGGCCTGCCGCTGATCGGCGGTGGTGACTGGAACGACGGCATGAACCGCGTCGGAGAAAATGGCAAGGGCGAGAGCGTGTGGCTCGGCTGGCTGCTGCTGCGCACCATCGAACTCTTCGCGCCGCTGGCTGAGCAGCGAGGCAGCGTGGCTGGCGCCCAGCGCGCCGAACGCTGGCGCGAACACGCGCTGGCACTCGCCGACTCGCTGGAAGAAAAGGCCTGGGATGGCGAGTGGTACCGCCGCGCAACCTTCGACGACGGCACCTGGCTGGGCTCCAAAGACAGCGACGAGTGCCGCATCGACTCCATTGCTCAGTCCTGGGCGGTGTTGTCCGGCGCAGCGGACCCCGCCCGCGCGAAACAGGCCATGGCTTCCGTGCAGCACCACCTGATCCGCGAGCATGACGGTCTGGCCCTGCTGTTCACCCCGCCATTCGACAAGACGCCGAAGGAGCCCGGCTACATCAAGGGATATCCGGCGGGCCTACGCGAGAACGGCGGTCAATACAGCCACGCTGCGATGTGGGCCATGCTCGCCTTTGCCAAGCTCGGTGATGGCGATGCAGCGTGTGGGATGTTCAAGCTGCTGAACCCGATCAATCACGCGCTGACACCGAAAGAAAGCCAGCGCTACAAGGTCGAACCCTACGTGGTCGCGGCGGACGTCTATGGCGTCGCACCGCACAACGGCCGCGGCGGCTGGACCTGGTACACCGGCGCTGCCGGCTGGATGTATCGCGCCGGCGTCGAAGGCATCCTCGGCATCCGCCGCGAAGGTGAATGGCTGATCGTCGATCCGTGCATCAGCAGCCACTGGCCGGCGTTCGAAGCCACCATCACCCTGGGCGAAACGCGCTACGCCATCCGCGTGGAAAACCCAGGCCAGGCCAACCGCGGCATCCAGCACGCGCGGCTGGATGAAGGCCCGCTCGATTGCATGAACGGATACGTACGACTTGCGCTGGATGGAGGGCAACATCAGGTCGTGTTGACGCTGTAAAACCAGCCGATAGCCGTCCGAGGGTCGTTGCGCTGCTGCCGGGCGGTCAACGATCACCATGGCACCAGCGCATGCATGTGCGTGGCCTTTGACGCTCGTCTTTTCCAACGGGGGCTACAAGAAACTCGCGCCGCGGCCGATACAAGTCCGCGGCCAGTGAGGCCGTTTCAGTCAACACATTAAGGAAAGAGCATGTTTAACAAGCTGACGATGAGCGCTGTGGCCCTGGGTTTTGCCCTGCTATCCGGTTGCGCCTCCGTACCGATGGAATCAGCGGACAAGGATCAGGCACTCAAGTCGTTCTCGGCACCGCCGCAGGACCAGGCTGGTCTGTACATCTTCCGCGACTCGTCCCTTGGGGCGGCCGTGAAGAAAACCATCAAGATTGATGACGAGGTCATCGGCGAGACCGCTGCCAAGACCTATTTCTATCGCCTTGTCAGTCCTGGCCCCCATGTACTTGCAACCGAATCCGAGTTCGGCGACAACCTGCTTGAGCTGAACGCCCAGGCCGGCAAGAACCATTACGTCCGTCAGTCGATCAAGATGGGCGTGTTCGTCGGTGGCGCCAAACTGACCGAAGTATCTGAAAGCGAAGGCCAACAAGGCGTGCGCAACACCAAGCTGGCACGCTGATTCAGGCCGTCGAGGTGGGGTTAACCTCACCTCGACACCCTTCCCGCTAACCGACCATCACGCCCCCACTCGCCCGGCGGCCAGTCCCAAACCGGCCGCAAGCCATTACAATGCGCGACTTTCGATTCAAATCCGGTCCGCGCCATGTCCCTGCCCAAGCACCATCTCGAACTGCTCGCCCCCGCCCGGGATGCCAGCATTGCCCGTGAAGCCATCCTGCATGGCGCCGATGCGGTGTATATCGGCGGCCCGAGCTTCGGTGCGCGGCACAACGCCGAGAACAGCGTGGCGGACATTGCCGAGCTGGTGAAATTCGCTCACCTGTTTCATGCTCGGGTGTTCGTCACCATCAACACCATCCTGCATGACGACGAGCTGGAAGCCGCGCGCACGCTGATCCACCAGCTGTACGAGATCGGCGTCGATGCGTTGATCGTGCAGGACATGGGCATCATGGAGCTGGACATTCCGCCCATCGAGATCCACGCCAGCACCCAGACCGATATCCGCACGCTGGAACGGGCCAAGTTCCTCGACAAGGCCGGCTTCTCGCAGCTGGTTCTCGCCCGCGAGCTGAACCTGCAGGAAATCCGCACGATTTACGATGAAGTGGATTCGACCCTGGAGTTCTTCATCCATGGCGCGCTGTGCGTCGCCTTTTCCGGGCAGTGCAATATCAGCCACGCGCAGACCGGGCGCAGCGCCAATCGCGGCGACTGCTCCCAGGCCTGTCGCCTGCCCTACACGCTGAAGGACGATCAGGGCCGCGTGGTGGCCTTCGAAAAGCATCTGCTGTCGATGAAGGACAACAACCAGAGCGCCAACCTTAGCGCCCTGGTCGACGCCGGCGTGCGTTCGTTCAAGATCGAGGGGCGCTACAAGGATGTGAGCTACGTGAAGAACATCACCGCTTACTACCGCCAGCGCCTGGACGGCATCCTCGCCGAACGCCCTGACCTGGCCCGCGCCTCCAGCGGCCGCACCGATCACTTCTTCGTGCCGGACCCGGACAAGACCTTTCACCGCGGCAGCACCGACTACTTCGTCACCGACCGCAAGATCGACATCGGCGCCTTCGACTCACCGACTTTCACCGGCCTTGCGGTCGGCGAAGTGCTCAAGGTGGGCAAGCATGACCTGACCGTGCAGACCCGCGAGCCCCTGTCCAATGGTGATGGCCTCAATGTGCTGATCAAACGCGAAGTGGTGGGTTTCCGCGCCAGCGTGGTCGAGCCGCTGAAGCAGTTCGAGGAAGACGGTCAGTCGTTCTGGCAGTACCGCGTCGAACCCAACGAAATGCCCGCCGCCATGCGTCAGGTGCGCCCGAACCATCCACTCAATCGCAACCTGGACCACAACTGGCAGAACGCGCTGCTCAAGACCTCCGCCGAGCGCCGTATCGGCGTACGTTGGCTGGCAAAATTGCGCGCCGATGAGCTGGAGCTGCACGTCACCAGCGAGGAAGGCGCCTATGCCAGCGTGTCGCTGGCCGGTCCGTTCGGCGAAGCGAAGAAGCCGGAGCAGGTGCCCGGCCAGATCGTCGATCTGCTGAGCCAGCTGGGCACCACCATCTACCACGCCGAAGAAGTCGAAGTGGATGCACCGCAGGCCTTCTTCATCCCCAACTCGCAACTCAAGGCGCTGCGCCGCGAAGCCATCGAGGCGCTGGGCGAAGCGCGCGAAGCCATCCGTCCGCGCGGCGGCCGCAAGCCAGTCAGCGTGCCGCCGCCGGTCTACCCGGAGTCGCACCTGTCGTTCCTCTACAACGTCTACAACGAGAAGGCCCGTGCCTTCTATCACCGCTACGGCGTGCAGCTGATCGACGCGGCCTACGAGGCCCACGAGGAAACCGGCGAGGTGCCGGTGATGATCACCAAGCACTGCCTGCGCTTCTCCTTCAACCTCTGCCCGAAGCAGGCCAAGGGCGTCACCGGCGTGCGTACCAAGGTCGCACCGATGCAACTGGTGCACGGCGACGAAGTGCTGACCCTGACCTTCGACTGCAAGCCCTGCGAGATGCACGTGGTCGGCAAGATGAAGGGCCACATCCTCGACCTGCCACTGCCGGGCAGCGCCAGCAGCGTGGTCGGACACATCACGCCGGACGATCTGATGAAGACAATCCGCAACAAGCCGCACGCCTGACGTCCATACATCCGGGGAGGCGCTGCCGTGACTGTACTTGCGACATGGGCAGAGATCCGCTCGCTCTATCGACAATGCCAACCCGGCGTGTTCACGGCGAGCTTCACGCATGGCGGGCTGCGCATGGTCTGGCCTTCCTGGGCGCTGACGATCGCTGTCGGCATATTGCTGGTTGGGACCTTGCTCAATAGCCAGTCACCTTTGCAGGGGTTGGCTGCCATGGCCGGCGCACTGCTTGCTCTGTTTGGCATGCTGCTGGCCCGGGAGCGCTATTGCGCGTGGTACTACCGGGATATCTATGCCCGTGAAACGCTGAACCGCTACGGTTTTCTACGCCGCGAAGAACTGCTGCGCTACGCACTATTCCGAAATACCCTTGTAGAGCGCGGGCTCAACGCAGCGGACATTCAGGAGTTGGCGCGCATCGCCGAGATCGCCGGCCCGCCACCTCAGGAACGCTGGGTCTCCCAGAATCTCGTCATCGTCATGCTGGTTTCGGCGATCGTCAGTCTGTCGACGGACGTCATCAAGCTAACCGATACCTGGATCGCCGGAAAAGGCATCGTATTCGTGCTGGCGTTAGCCACGGTTACATATGTGGTTCTAGCCCTGTTGGACGGCATCCGCAGCAACCAGCATCGTGACCGGGTAATCGGCCGCTGCCTGGAGCGTGCGGCATTGGATATCGCACGCACCCAGGCCGCCCACAGCACACCGCAGGCATCTTTCGAAAGCACCGCTACGCATGAATAGCCACAGCTTTCCAAGCTAACTCTGCGGAAACCTGCTGATCCCACCGCAACAACCAAGCCCGACAGCGGATCACACGTAGCCCAGCTACACCGCCGTGCCGCTGGCAGGCCTGGCTAAGCGATAGGTCGCAAAGCTGCAAAGCAACAGGCCGGCGACAGCGAGCAAGCCGGCGGCCACGCCAATCTCACGCAACCCCAGATGGCTGACAACGAGGCTGCCGAGCAAGGCGCCGCCGCCGATTCCGACGTTGTAGATGCCGGAGAACATGGCCATGGCAACGTCGGTCGCGTCCGAAGCCAGGTTCAGTACCTTCGATTGCACGGCCAGGCCGAAGCACATCCCGGCGATACCCCAGATCACCACCACCGCACCGAGCAGCGAACTCTCGCGCGAAGCCGGCAGCAAAAGCAGCAGACAGATCGCCATGACCGCGATCGCCACGATCAGAAAGCCCCTCGGATAGCGCGCGCTGTATCGGCTGAACAGCAACGAACCGAGCAGACCGGCACCGCCGAAGAGCAACAGCAGGACGGTGGTCATGTCGCCGCTCAGGTGCGCGACGGTTTGCGCAAAGGGCTCGATGTAGGTGTAGGCGGTGAATTGCGCGGTGATGACCAACGCGGTCAGCACATAGGCGGTCAACAGCGCAGGGCGTTTGAACAGCACCGGCAGGCTGCGCAACGAACCGGAGTTCTGGCTCGGCAGCGATGGCAGCGTCCGCGCCAGGACGACCAACACCAGCGCGGCGATCACGCCGATGGCCAGGAAGGTGGTGCGCCAGTCCAGCGCCTCGCCCACCACGCGCCCCAGTGGGATGCCCAGCACCATCGCCAGCGCACTGCCGGTCGCCAGCAGGCCCAGGGCTTGCGCCTGCTTGCCTGCGGGCGCGACACGCACCGCCAGCGATGCGGTGATCGACCAGAATACCGCGTGCGCCAGGGCGATGCCGATCCGGCTGAGCATCAGCATGCCGTAGCTCGATGCCACGCTCGAAACCAGATGGCTGCCGATGAACACCACAAAGACCAGTATGAGCAGCGTGCGGCGCTCGAAATTGCGCGTCAGCAGCATCATCGGCAGCGACATCAGCGCAACCACCCAGGCGTAGATGGTCAGCATCAGCCCGACCTGGGATGGCGGCATGTCGAACGAGCGGCCGATGTCACTTAGCAGCGCCACAGGGACGAACTCGGTGGTGTTGAAGATGAAGGCGGCCAGCGCCAGTGCGATCACGCTGAGCCAGCTCCCGGCCGGGGAGCTTTGCAATTCGTTCATGGAGAAGTGGGTCTGGTATCGATTCAGTCGAAGCAAAGCGCGACGAATGAGGGTGTAAGGGCGACGGTTCCTGCCCGAATGCCATGACACACGCGGCCCGCACGCGCGAAGCGAGCAGGAAGGCAGCGGGAGCGGATGGAGTGAGGGACGGGACAGTCGAAGCGGCGCGGATTCTACGCCCGCCATCCACTGATGTCAGGTCGCAAACGTGCGCCACGACGATCGGCCGCAAAGGCGTCGCTGCTGTCGGTGGTTCGTCACTGCGCTCTGCCGCTGCCTGACTTCCGTTCGGCATCCTGGCGAAACTTTCCAGGCGAGCGCCAGCCGTACCTACAGAACCCATTTCAGGACTGGAGTACGTATGGCTTACCCGAGGATTCCCGCTCAGCAGCAGGACCGTCTGCCCGGTCGCGAAACCGAAATGCACCCGCAGGCCGAGTTCATCCGCGACAGCTACAAGGGCAGTGGCAAGCTGGCCGGCAAGGTGGCGCTGATCAGCGGCGGCGACAGCGGCATCGGGCGCTCCGCGGCGGTGCATTTTGCCCGTGAAGGTGCGAGCGTCGCGATCATGTATCTCGACGAACACGAGGATGCCGAGAACGCCAAGCGCATGGTGGAAGCCGAGGGCCAGCGCTGCCTGCTGATCCCCGGCGATATCCGCGACAGCCGCCACTGCAACGATGCCGTCGAACAAACCGTGAAGGCCTTCGGTCGGCTGGACGTGCTGGTCAACAATGCCGGCCGCCAGGAGGTCCAGACCCGCCTTGAGGACATCACCGACGAGCAGTGGGAGAAGACCTTCGCCACCAACATCCACGGCTACTTCTATCTCACCCGTGCCGCCCTGCCCCATCTGCAGGCCGGCGCCTCGATCATCAACACCACCTCGATCAACTCCTTTATCGGCCACCCGCTGCTGGTCGACTACACCTCGACCAAGGGCGCGATCGATGGCTTTACCCGGGCGCTGTCACAGCAGCTGATCGAGCGCGAGATTCGCGTCAACCAGATCGCGCCCGGCCCGATCTGGACGCCGCTGCAGCCACCGTCGCTCGGCAAGCACGACCCGCAGATGCTCGAAGACTTCGGCAGCCAGATGCCCATGGGCCGCTGCGGCCAGCCGTCCGAACTGGGTCCGGCTTATGTCTATCTGGCCTGCGAGGACTCGTCCTACGTCAGTGGCCAGACCATTCATATCAATGGCGGCAAGGTGGTCAACGGCTAGCCGGCGGTGGAAAACCCGGGCCGGCGCGGCTCCAGGCGAAGCATCGGGTAATGAGTCCGCACGGAACCATCGTGCGGCTCGCCGCGCCCAACAGTCAGTACCCATGCGTTGACCGCTATCGGTCCAGACGCCCGCCACCGCAGCCTCGCTGCATATGAAAGGTGAAGTCATGACCCAGATTCTAATTGCCGCTTTCGACCGCTATGCCGAAGCAGAGAAAGTGAAAGCCGAACTCGTGAGCGAGGGAGTGTCCAGCGACGACATCCAGATATCGGCATCCTTCAACAGCGACACCGTCGACAGCAGCCGTGTGGAAGTGGTCGGCGAAGAGCCAGGTGAAGACGCAACAGTGGCCGACAAGATCAGCAGCTTCTTTCACAAGGTCTTCGGCGACGAATCGAGCCAGCATGCCGGTCGTTACCCCGAAGCGGCCCGCCGCGGATCGACCATCGTCACCGTAACGCTGGAGGACGACAGCCGGGTTTCCGCAGTCGAGCGTGTCATGGAGCGCAACGGCGCCATCGATATCGACGAGCGCAGCGCCAAATGGGGCGACGACGATGCCACCCCGGTGACCGCCAGCACCGAGACGCTGACCACCGGCTACCCGGACGCCACCTCGATCAGCGTCGATGAGCGCGAACTGGACGGCAGCTCGACACCGGATCGCGGTGCGGATTTCGGCTCGATTCCCGGCCGCGCGGAAAACGAAAAGGCTGCCCGGCGCGACAACACCGCGGGTCGCGTACGCATCATCCCGCGCTAGGGCGACCAGGCGGTTTCATCTGCCAGCAGCGCCTGCAGTGCCAGCGCATTGCTCACCGCAGCGCCGCTGGCGGTATTGTCGAAGATGCACCAGCACGGCACGCCGGACCGAGCACAAGTCCGCAACTCACCAGCCAGCCGCTCCAGCCATTCGGCCGAGTACGCAGAATGGTAGATGCGTGGCGACCCGTGCAGTCGGTAGTAGCGCATGCCCGACCAGCCGCCCGCCTGCTCTGCTCCTGCAATTGGCGAAGGATCTGCCGCCACCCGTGCGATACGCCAACGCTCGAGCAGCTCACCGGCGTCCAGCCAGCTCGCATGCCGCGGTTCGACTACTAGTGCACCGTCGTAGCGTGCGCGCATGGCAGCGAAGAAGTCCTCCGCCGTTGAAGGCTCGAAGGTCAGCGATGGCGGCAATTGCAGCAACAGGCAGCCGAGCTTTTCAGCCAGCTCGGTCGATTCGCCGAGAAAGCGCTCGAGCGCCTCGTCACACTCGCGCAAGCGCAGCTCATGGCTGATCTGCCTGGGCATCTTCACGCAAAAGCGGAAGTTCTCCGGCACGCTCGCCGCCCACTTGCGATAGGTGGCCGGGCGATGCGGTCGGTAGAACGAGCTGTTGATCTCGACCACCGATAGCTCTCCGCTGTAGCGCTGCAGGTGCGTGCCTTGCTCAGCGAATGCCGGCCACGCCTCGCGCGGCAGGCTCCAGCCGGCACAGCCGATACCAATCATCTTGCGCACTTCCATCCCCAACACTCCTGCCCATCGTTCCGGCCCGATTACCGCGGTGTGCTTTAAACTTGCGCCAACCTGCCCAACGAAACCCGGTTGACTCATGAAGCATCGCGCCGTCACACCTTTTCAGATATTCATCCTGTTGCTATCGGTCTACGTGATCGGTGCACTGGTGGCCGATCTGGTGTTCGACCTACCCGACGACGTATCGACTCTGCTCGGGTATCTGGACAACATCGTGTGCTTCTTTTTCTTCATCGATTTCTGGATGCGCCTGCAGGAAGCCGACGACAAGCTGCGCTTCATGCGCTGGGGCTGGATCGACCTGCTGGCCAGCGTGCCTGCCGGCGGGTTGCAGGCGGCCAAGCTGTTTCGGGCCTTCCAGATTCTGCGGGTGCTGCGGGCGATCAAGTCGTTGCGGCTGATCTGGCGCATCCTGTTCCGCAACCGCGCCGAAGGCATCGTCGCCTCCGCCGCCACGGCAACCATGCTGCTGGTAGCGTTTGGCGCGCTGACCATGCTGCTGGTGGAAGCGCCGAACCCAGAGAGCTCGATCAACACGCCGGAAGAGGCGCTGTGGTGGGCGTTCGTCACCGTGACCACGGTCGGCTACGGCGACTTCTATCCGGTCACCACCCTGGGCCGTATCGTCGCAGTGCTGCTGATGGTGTCCGGAGTCGGTCTGTTCGGCAGCTTCGCGGCCTACATCGGTTCGCTGTTCGTCGCCGACCGCAACGAGGAAGACAACCGCGACCAGCTGGCCGACCGCGAAACCCTGCAGCGACTACTGGTACAGGTGGAATGCCTGACTGAAGAAGTGCGCAGCCTGAAGCTGCAGCTGGGGGACGATCGCCGTGACGATGGCGATGCGGCAGAGCGAGGGGTTTGATTTCGGAGCCCCTGCGTCAACAGACGCAAGGGCTGCCGGCTGCGATCAGTTGGCGAAGTACGCCTGAGCGCGAGCCACTTCCGCTGGTGTCGGCGTGTACACGGTCCACTGATCACCCACGTTCTTCTTGTAGCGGACCTCGTTCTTCTCTACGTCGAACTCGTAGAACGGGTACACCTCGCGCAGGTTGTAGAACGCGGCGGGTGCGAAGAAAAGGATGTCGGCGACCAGATAGCCGCTGTTGAATTTCAACGGGATCAGACCATACATAGGCTCCATCCCAGGCTTCTCGGCGCGGAAGCGGTACTGGCCGAAGCTGGTGGCCTTGTAGGTCTTGCTGACGGGGTTCTTCAGCACTAGCGGCGCGTCCTGGTTGATCTTGATTGCCAGGTCCGGATCGGTGGAGCGCAGCGAAGTGGTGGCGGTGCAGGCCGAAAGCAGTGTGGCAGCAACGGCCACGGCAAGAATGTGTTTGGCGTTCATCTGTAATTCCCTGTTGTCCATCAAAAATCGATAGCTCTCATCCAGCCGGCTCGACCGGGCTGTTTGCCATCCATTGCGGCGCGCACTATAGGGCATTGACGAATAATGGCCAACCGCCACCCTTACGGACAATTTGCTTTCTTGATTGCAGTCAGGCGCGAGAGAACAGCCGGCGCTGGCCTCTATAATCTCCGGCCGGCCATGCGCGCCGCCGAGCAAACGAGCGCAACGCGAGTCGTACAAAGAAGACTGATCAGCAAAGGTGTCGATCATGGCCAAGACCGGGGGCAAGCAGTTCAAATCCATCAGGCTCGAACGTCTGGCGCGCTTCCTCGACTGGGCAACGGCGCGATATCCGGAATTCACCGCGAAGAAGCACCACCAGGAAAAGTGGTTCACCCCGTACATCGGCTACCCCATCGTCGGATTGGCTCGCGCGGCCAAGGCGTTCTGGTTGGGGCTGCATGGGCAGGCGGTGGATGAACTGCTGGCGGCACCTGCTGCAGACGAGTTGCTCGACCGGGTCGTCAGCCGTGATCTCGGCGAGATCCACTGCAGCGTGGATGTGTTCGGCAGCGAGAAGACCTTCAGCCTGGGCTCGCCGGTCCATCTGCTGGAGCCGGACTGGGCGCTGCGTCTGGACGATAGCCCGCGGCGCAGCGATTTCGCCGACAACCTGAAGCAGGCCGTGCAGCGCTATGTGCGCAATCGATTGCAGGTGCTCGAACGTCCCTTCACCGAAATGGACGAGGACGAGCGTCAGCGTTGCCTGGCGCGCATCCGCCCGGAACTGTCACGGGTCGATGAATTTCTCCCGCATGCCGTCGCCACCCTCAACGAGATTCGCCATGAGCTGCGCTACGTGGTGACGTTGCAGCGCGGCAATCTCACCCTCGAATTGCAGCGGCGCGTTCCTTCCGGCCAGGATCATCTGCTCAGCGTGACAGAAGTCGAGACCTGGAAGCGCCAGGATCGCGACGAGCTGCAGGCCACCTTCGAGCGCATGCTTGAGCTCGCCGGCGATTTCGACCTGCAACTGCTCGGGCACAAGCGTCTTACCGAGCTCATCGCCCTGGAACCCGGCCGCATGCGCAAGGCGATTCGCGCCGCCCGCCGCGAGCACGAGGAAAAGATGGCGTTTGCCGTGCTGCTGGAGAACAACCCGCGCTTCGTCCACTACCACGAGCTCTACCCGGCCCGGCGCCTGACGCGACGCTGGACCGCCCTGCTCGGCCCGACCAACAGCGGCAAGACGCATCGTTCTATCGAGGCGATGGCTGCGGCCGAGCACGGCATCTACCTGTCGCCACTGCGCCTGATGGCGCTGGAAAACCAGGAGCGCATTGAGGCGATGGGCGTGCCCTGCTCACTTGTAACCGGGGAGGAAGAAATCATCCGCGAAGGCGCCACACACTTCTGCTGCACGGTGGAGGAGTTCGCGCGTTTCCGCCATCAGCATTGGGATGTGGTGGTGGTCGACGAGGTACAGATGATGGCCGACTCGCAACGTGGCTGGGCCTGGGTCGATGCACTGGTCAGCGCCCATACACCGCAACTGATGATGACCGGGCCAGCGCTGATCGAACCCTCCTTGCGCACGCTTTGCGATCTGTGCAAAGACAAGCTGGTTGTGCAGCGCACCAAGCGCCTGTCCCCGGTTGAAGTCGCCCGCCACGCCACGACGCTGGAACGGCTGGAACCCGGCTCGCTGCTGGTGGCGTTCAGCCGCAAGCTGGTGCTGGAGCTCAAGGGCATGCTCGAGAGTGCCGGCAAGAGCGTCTCGGTGGTCTACGGTGCGCTCTCGCCCGAGGTCCGACGCGAGCAGGCCCGGCGCTTCCGCGAGGGCGAGGCGGACATCATGGTCGCTACCGATGCGGTCGGCATGGGCCTCAACCTGCCGGCGCACACGCTGTGTTTCTATACCGATGAGAAATTCGACGGCATCCAGAATCGCCAGCTCAAGGTGCAGGAGGTCAAGCAGATCGGCGGCCGCGCCGGGCGCTTCGGTCACCACGACAGCGGCGAGATCACCGCGCTGGACCCGCAGACGCTCAAGTCCATCCGCCGCCTGTTCAACAGCCCGGATGCGCCGGTGGACCTGAGTCAGTTCCAGGTGCGCCCTTCCATCGATCACCTGTCCGCCATCTCCGAACTGATGGGCGAGCCGAGTCTGCTGCGGTCCTGGCTGACCTTCAACCGCAACATAAACTACGGCGAGGCATTTATCTCGGTACTGCCGGACGAACTGGCCGAATGGATCGAGCTGATCGACGATCCGAAGATTCCGCTCTGGCTGCGCTGGACGTTCGCGTGCACGCCGATCCGCGGCGGCTTCGACAGTCCGGCCAGTCAACATGCCCAGCGCTGGATCAAGCGAGTCGCCGAAGGCCACGCCATCCCGATGCCCAAGCTGCTGCTCGGCAGCGACCTGTCCAGCCTGGAAAGTACCCTGCATGTGGTGGAAACCTACCTGCATCTGGCCCGCAGCCTGCCCGAGCATTTTCCCGAGCACGACGACGGTGAAGACGCGCGCAAGCTGCTCAACGACGCCATCACCCGTGAACTGTCACGCCAGCGCAAACCGCGGGCTGCACGACGCGGCGGCGGCCGCAAGGCCGGGCGACGGCGCTGAGAATATCCACCAACCACGATCCAGCCAGGCCGGCCGCTCTATAATCGCCGCTTTGCTGCCGAGCGCGAGCCTGCCATGCCGATCAAGTACGCCCGTCGTCTGACCGATCGCCGACGGTCCGCCCATAGCAATCGTCAGCTCGGTCTGTGCCTCGCGTTTGTCGCGGGTGCCGCCAATGCCGGCGGGTTCATCGCCGTCCAGCAGTACACCTCGCACATGACCGGTATTGTTTCGGCAATGGCCGACAACCTGGCCCTCGGTGCCACCGATCTGGCGCTGGCAGGCTTCGGTGCATTGCTCTCGTTCGTTCTTGGCGCCATGTGCTCGACGCTGATGATCAATTTCTCGCGGCGTCGCCGTCTGCATAGCCAGTACGCGCTACCGCTGGCTCTGGAAGCCGCGCTGTTGCTGCTGTTCGGTATCCTCGGCGCGCGGCTGATGACGGTTCCGGGTTTCTTCGTGCCGCTGACCGTGGTGCTGCTGTGCTTCATCATGGGCCTGCAAAACGCGATCATCACCAAACTCTCCAATGCCGAAGTGCGCACCACCCATATCACTGGCATGGTGACCGACATCGGCATCGAACTGGGCCGGCTGATCTACTTCAACCGCAATCGTCATGACGACATGCCACCGGTTCGGGCCAACCGACAGCGCCTGCGTATCAACCTGCTGATGGTGATGAGCTTCTTCGTCGGCGGATTGAGCGGCGCAGCCGGCTTCAAGCATTTCGGCTTCATCGCCACGGTCCCGCTGGCCGCCTTGCTGCTGGCACTGGCTCTGGTGCCGATGGCTGACGATATGCTGCTCGGCTGGCGCCTCTGGCGGCGTCGGCGCTAAGACACCGACGGTTTCCAACGCCATCCAGGTCGGCAAGGCTTCATCGGTCACGGCGAAGACTCGGGGCCGCCGCGACAGCAAGCGCCATCATTTGTTCCCGCAGCGCGCCCGTAAAATGTTCGAATTTTTACTTTGACAGCTGCATTCTTTGCCTCTAAGTTTTCGTTTCCGAACAATTCCGAACCAACGCAGTGCTCGGAATAAAACAAAAACAAACGAACGAGGCTCCGCGCATGAGTACGCCCATCGTCCCGACGCTCAAGGGACAATGCATCGCCGAATTTCTCGGCACTGCCCTTCTTATCTTCTTCGGTACTGGCTGCGTCGCAGCGCTCAAGCTCGGCGGTGCCGACCTGGGGTTGTGGGAAATCTGCATCATCTGGGGCATCGGCGTTTCGATGGCGGTGTACCTTGCCGCCGGCGTCTCCGGTGCCCACCTGAACCCGGCCGTCACCATCGCATTGTGGCTGTTCGGCACATTCGAGCGGCACCGCGTTCCAGCCTACATCCTCGCGCAGGTGGCCGGCGCCTTCTGTTCTGCGGCGCTGGTCTACGGGCTGTACAGCAGTCTGTTTTTCGATTTCGAACAGGCCCAGCAAATGGTTCGCGGCAGTGTCGAGAGCCTCGAACTCGCATCGATCTTCTCGACCTACCCCCACGCCTCCTTGTCGTTCGGCCAGGCGTTTCTGGTGGAGGTCGTCATCACCGCCATTCTGCTGGCGATGATCATGGCCATCACCGACGACGGCAACGGCCTGCCCAGCGGCCCGCTCGCACCTTTGCTGATCGGCCTGCTGATCGCCGTGATCGGCGGCGCGATGGGACCGCTGACCGGCTTCGCGATGAATCCCGCACGGGATTTCGGGCCTAAACTGATGACCTTCTTTGCCGGCTGGGGTGACGTGGCCTTCACTGGCGGGCGAGACATTCCGTATTTCCTGGTCCCGATCTTCGCCCCGATTCTCGGCGCCTGCCTCGGCGCTGCAGGGTACAAGGCACTCATCTGCCGGCACTTGCCGGGCGTTGGATCGGCCGCCTGCGATGCACCAAAACCCAAGGAAAAGGCCTCTGCCGAAATGGGCTCCGCCCAGCCCGATATCAGCAAAGTTCGCTAAGGAAACGACGCCATGAGCAATCAGAACAAGCAATTCATCGTCGCCCTCGACCAGGGCACCACCAGCTCCCGCGCCATCGTGCTGGACCGCAACGCCAACGTGGTGACCATCGCTCAGCGCGAATTCGCACAGATCTACCCGCAACCGAGCTGGGTCGAGCACGACCCCATGGAAATCTGGGCGACCCAGAGCGGTGTGTTCGTCGAAGCCCTGGCCCAGGCCGGCATCACCAACGAGCAGGTGGCGGCCATCGGTATCACCAACCAGCGCGAGACCGCCATCGTCTGGGACAAGATCACCGGCCGACCGATCTACAACGCCATCGTCTGGCAGAGCCGCCAGAGCACGCCGATCTGCGACCAGCTCAAGCGCGACGGCATGGAAGATCACATCCGCAAGACTACCGGCCTGGTGATCGACCCCTACTTCTCCGGTACCAAGATCAAGTGGATTCTCGACCACGTCGAGGGCAGCCGTGAGCGCGCCCGCCGCGGCGAACTGCTGTTCGGCACCGTCGATTGCTGGCTGATCTGGAAGATGACCCAGGGCAAGGCCCACGTCACCGACTACACCAACGCTTCACGGACCATGCTGTTCGACATCCACAAGCTGGACTGGGACCCGGTGATGCTGGAAACCCTGGATATCCCACGCGAGATGCTGCCGGATGTGCGCTCGTCCTCCGAGGTTTATGGTCACGCCTACCTTGGCTCGGGCCAGAGCACTGGCATCCCCATCGCCGGTATCGCCGGGGACCAGCAAGCCGCTCTGTTCGGCCAGATGTGCGTCGAGCCAGGCCAGGCGAAGAACACCTACGGCACCGGCTGTTTCCTGCTGATGAACACTGGCACCAAGGCGGTGCAATCCGAACATGGCCTGCTGACGACCATCGCCTGCGGACCGCGTGGCGAAGTGAACTACGCACTGGAAGGCGCCATCTTCAATGGTGGCTCCACCGTGCAGTGGCTACGTGACGAGCTCAAGGTGCTCAACGAGTCGCTGGATTCGGAATACTTCGCCACCAAGGTGCCCGACAGCAACGGCATTTACCTGGTGCCGGCGTTCACCGGCCTTGGCGCGCCCTACTGGGACCCGCGTGCCCGTGGCGCGCTGTTCGGCCTGACCCGCGGGGTCAAGGTTGATCACCTGATCCGAGCAGCATTGGAATCCATCGCCTACCAGACTCGCGACGTGCTCGATGCCATGCAGCAGGACGCCGGCGAGCGCCTGCGCGCCCTGCGCGTGGACGGCGGCGCGGTAGCCAACAACTTCCTCATGCAGTTCCAGGCCGATATGCTCGGTACTCAGGTTGAACGCCCGCAGATGAAGGAAACCACCGCCCTCGGCGCTGCGTACCTGGCAGGATTGGCGACCGGTTTCTGGAGCGACCTCGACGAGTTGCGCAGCAAGAGCAGCATCGAGCGGGTGTTCGAACCGGCGTGCGGAAGCGAACAGCGCGAAGCGCTCTATCGCGGCTGGCAGAAGGCGGTCGACCGTACGCGCAACTGGGCCGAAGACTGATCTGACGAACAACAGGCCTGCCTCTGGAGGTTTCGGAGGCAGGCCTGGCATGTGCGAATTCGAACAGGCAGCGCTTTAATCGAACGCCAGACTACGGCATGCTTCCCGCACAACAGCGAACAAGGAAGCCTCATGAGCCTGGCGCCCCGACAGCAGAACATTCTGGAACTCGTGCGCGAGCGCGGCTATGTGAGCATCGACGAGCTGGCACGGCATTTCGCCGTCACGCCGCAAACCATCCGCCGCGACATCAACCAGCTCGGCGACGCCGGCCTGCTGCGGCGCTACCACGGCGGCGCGGCCTACGATTCCAGCGTGCAGAACACCGCCTACAGCCAGCGCGCGCACCAGATGCGCGACGAGAAACTGCGTATCGCCGCCGCCATGGCCGCGCGCATCCCCGACCAGGCTTCGCTGTTCATCAATATCGGCACCACCACCGAGGCGATCGCCCGCGCCCTGCTCAACCACCGTGACCTGAAGATCATCACCAATGATCTGCACGTGGCGAGCATTCTCAGCACCAAGGAAGACTTCGATGTGCTGATCGCCGGCGGCAACGTGCGCAGCGACGGCGGCGTGGTGGGCCAGGCCACCGCCGATTTCATCAGCCAGTTCAAGGTCGATTTCGCCCTGATCGGCATCAGCGGTATCGACGAGGACGGCACCCTGCTCGACTTCGATTATCAGGAAGTGCGCGTCTCCCAGGCGATCATCCATAACGCGCGCAAGGTCTTCCTCGCCGCGGACTCCAGCAAATTCGGCCGCAGCGCCATGACGCGCCTGGGCTCGCTGGAACAGATCGACTGCCTGTTCACCGACTCGGCACCTTCCGAGGTGTTCGCCGAGCTGCTGGCCCGCCACAAGGTGCAGCTGGAGATAGCCGAGTAGTTGGGCGGCAGTTCGTTTCGCAGATAACTCCGCTCCGATAGTTAAGACAGAACGCTCGTAACGAATTCGAGCCCTGCGGGCAGGCGAAATGTGTCGGCGGCCGGGACGACACCAGCACAACAGTCGAAACAGTCGAAACAGTCGAAACAGCGGTAATCAATCAGAAACCCAGCGTTCGAATATTTTCTTTTTTATCTATTTTCGAACATTTTTTCTTTCGTACGGATTCTTTTGCGAATAGCATGTTCAAAACCGAACATGACCTTTCGTTTTCGAGGAGAAGCCCGTGCCCCATTCCGCCCAGCCCGTCTCCGAGCTCTATGACGTCGCCGTGATCGGCGGCGGTATCAATGGCGTCGGTATCGCTGCCGATGCAGCTGGTCGCGGGCTGTCGGTGTTCCTTTGCGAACGCGACGATCTGGCCAGCCATACGTCGTCGGCCAGCAGCAAGCTCATTCACGGAGGCCTGCGCTATCTGGAGCACTACGAATTCCGCCTCGTCCGCGAGGCGCTGGCCGAGCGTGAAGTGCTGCTGGCCAAGGCGCCGCATATCGTCAAGCCGATGCGCTTCGTGCTGCCCCACCGTCCTCACCTGCGCCCGGCGTGGATGATCCGCGCCGGCCTGTTCCTCTACGACAACCTGGGCATGCGCAAGAAGCTGCCAGCTTCGCGGGGCCTGCGCTTCGCCAAGGAGAGTCCACTGAAGCCAGCCATCACCCGCGGCTTCGAATACTCCGACTGCTGGGTCGACGACGCGCGGCTGGTGGTGCTCAACGCCATGGCGGCGCGGGAGAAAGGCGCGCATATCCATACCCGCACCCAATGCCTGAGCGCCAGGCGTGCTGGCGGCATCTGGCATGTCGAGCTGCAGCGCGAGGACGGCAGCCGCTTCTCACTAAAGGCCAAGGCACTGGTCAATGCGGCCGGTCCCTGGGTCGCACAGTTCATCGGCGAAAACCTGCAGCAGCGCTCACCCTATGGCATACGCCTGATTCAGGGCAGCCACATCATCGTGCCCAAGCTGTATGAAGGTGAGCAGGCCTACATCATGCAGAACGAGGATCGGCGTATCGTCTTCGCCATCCCCTATCTGGACCGTTACACCATGATCGGCACCACCGATCGCGAGTACCGTGGCGACCCGGCCAAGGTGAGCATCAGCGAGGAAGAGATCGCCTACGTATTGGGCGTGGCCAACACGCACTTTCGCAAGCAACTCGAGCCCAGGGACATCGTGCACACCTTCGCCGGCGTCCGGCCGCTATGCGACGACGAATCGGATAACCCGTCCGCGGTTACCCGCGACTACACCCTGTCGCTGGCGGCGGAAGAAAAGCAGGCACCGCTGCTTTCGGTGTTCGGCGGCAAGCTGACCACCTACCGCAAGCTCGCCGAGTCGGCGATGGCGCAGCTCAAGCCGTTCTTCCCGGCTATGGGTGAAAGCTGGACGGCGCAGGCGGCACTGCCTGGCGGTGAAGGCATGAGCACGGCCGATGCACTCACCGAAGAGCTGGTGGCCAAGGTACAGGGGCTGAAACTGCCGCTGGCCAAGCGCTGGGCAACCCTCTACGGCAATCGGGTATGGCGCATGCTGGGCGAAGCGCGCTCGCTCGATGCACTGGGCGAAGACCTCGGCCAGCAGCTGTATGCGCAGGAAGTCGACTACCTGCGGCGCGAAGAGTGGGCAACCCAGGTGGATGACATCCTCTGGCGCCGCACCAAACTCGGGCTGGCCTTCAGCGAGCCGGAAAAGGCTCACCTGCAGCGTTACCTGACAGAGCGCCCGGTCAGCGAAACCACGCGCAGCAGCGACGCAGCCTGAGACAGCCGCTCAGCCCTGCGCCGCGAGCTGCTGATTGATACGGGCGACGCTGGCGGCGATGCGTTGCTCGACATCCTGCATCTGCTCGTTCTGTTGCAGCAGCGGCACGCAGAGATTCAGTGCGGTCAGCACCAGCAGCTTGTCGCCCGTGGCGTTGGGAAACTGCCGCTGGCTGTCGGCCAGATGCTGCTGCAGCAAGGCCGCCGCCTCCTGCAGCAGAGCGTCCTGGCTGGGCGGCGCGCGGAACGAGTATTCGCGGCCGAATACCCTGAGCACCTGAACGCCATCCGCCGTCATGCGGCGCTACTGCCAGCTGCACGTTCCACCAGCGCCTGCAGCCGCGCCAGGGTAGCGCCCTGCCTGTCTTCCTGCTCCAGCGCAGCCAGTTGCAGATTGTCGTTTTCCTCACGCGCCTGCTGCAGCTGCTGCTCGAGCAAGACACAATGCTCGCTCAGGTTCTGGTTGCGTTGCAGCAGATCGTTGATGACGTTTTCAAGTTGCGCAAGAGTGCTATCAAGCATGGAGCGTTTTCCGGGTCCGATGAAAAAGCGCGCGAGAGTACCCGAAAGGAAGGCCGCCGGGGGCCTTCATTAAGCCTTCAATGCCACGCGGTCCGGTCGCCAATGCCACCGGTTTGCGGTAGCCTCGGCAGCCTATTTGAAGAGGAGAGTCCCCATGGCACGCGCTACCGCCCGCCACATCCTGGTTTCCACCGAAGCCAAGTGCAACGAACTGAAAGCCGCTATCGAAGGCGGTGCCGACTTCGCCGAGGTCGCCAAGGAAAACTCCAGCTGCCCTTCCAGCCGTCAGGGCGGCGACCTGGGTTCGTTCGGCCCGGGTCAGATGGTCAAGGAATTCGACACCGTCGTATTCAGCGCCCCGCTCAATCAGGTGCAAGGCCCGGTGAAGACCCAGTTCGGCTATCACCTGCTGGAAGTGACCAGCCGTCAGGACTGATTACCCCCAATTCCCGCCCCTCATGGGCGGGGATGCCCTTGCGCCGGACAGGCGCCCTCCGCCAGCATTGCCCTCCCCCGATTCACGCCAACCTGATCACGCCTCGAGACGGAAACGCCCGGTCAATGCCTTTAGGCCTTTCATGCTCTGCATGATGGTATTGCCCGACGCAGCCGTGTCGTGGGTAACCCCGGCAGCCTGATCGGCGACCTGGGCGATGCGCGTCAGCGACTGGTTCATGTCCTCGGCCACCTGCGACTGCTCCTCGGCCGCCGTAGCGATCTGATTGGTCATGCCGCGGATGGTCTGCACCGCGCCGACGATCTGCCCCAGCGCATGCTGCGCCGCCTCGATCTGGGTGAGCGTCACCGAGCTGCTCTGTCGCGACGCATCCATGGCCGTTCCCGCGCGGGTGGCCTGGCTCTGCAAGCGCTCGACCAGCACGCTGACCTCCTTGGCCGAACTCTGCGTGCGGCTGGCCAGACTGCGTACTTCGTCGGCAACCACCGCAAAACCACGGCCCTGCTCGCCAGCACGCGCCGCCTCGATGGCCGCATTCAGCGCCAGCAGATTGGTCTGCTCGGCGATCCCGCTGATCACGTTGAGCACCTTGCCGATCTCGTGACTGTCCTGCACCAGCTGCTGCATCACATCGGACAGGCTGTCGACATGACGACTGAGGGTGCGGATGGCACCGACCGACTCATTCATCACCGCGCTGCCGGAGTTGGTCTCCTGCTCGGCGACATCCGCGGCATTGGCGGCCTCTACCGTGCTGCGCGCGACTTCCTGGGAGGTCGCGAGCATTTCGTTCATGGCGGTGGCAACCTGATCGATCTCGGCCTGCTGCCCCTCGACGTTGCGCGCGCTGTCGCCGGCCAGGTTGGCCATGCGCACGCATTGGCCATCGGCTTCGTCAGCGGCCAGACGCACGCCGCGGATCATTTCGCCAACCTGGCCCAGCAGGCGGTTGTAGGCCAGGGTGATCATGCCCATCTCGTCATCGGCGTGCCGCACCTGCAACGGCGCGGAAAAATCACCCAGGCTGACTTTTTCCAGACGCCCCCGCAGCTCGTCGATCTGCAGCATCAGCCAGTTCATTCCGGCAATCCGCCCCAGCACGACCAGCAGCAGAATGCACAAGGTCGAACCCAGGGCCACCCAGAGCTGCTGCGACGCGCTGCGGTTGGCTTCAGCGGAAATCAGCAGCACCACTTCGTTGGAAGCGGCAAGGATGTCGTTTGAGTCGGTGGCAATGGCGTTCACGTCAGCACTCTGCCCCGCGGCCAGCGCCTGTATGGCGGGCCGGTAACGCTGCCAGATCTGGTCGACGCGCTGCAGATGTGGCTGCGCACTGGCCAGCTCAACCGGGGCGATGTTCTGGGCGCGGTCGCCGTTGAGCAGCAGCTGATGCGACTGTTCGAAGCGCTGGATGGTCTTGTCGACAGCCACCTTGTCGCCGACGCCCTGCGCCGCCAACAGCGCTTCCTTCATCATCTTCTGGCTGAGCATGCGCTGGGCTCCGGCCATGTCGATCTGGCTGGCGTCCTTGGCGGACATGAACAGCACAGCGGCGGTCAGGGCCGCACACAGGAAGATCAGGCTGTAGGAGAAGAAGAACTGATGGTTGATGGTGCGCAGACCCAGTCCGCGCAGAAGGGACTGAATGACGTTCGCCAAGGTGCTGGTCATGGGGGTATCCACTACAGGGAGAGAAAGCGATGCCAGCGTCGAATGGCGTCGCAGCTAACACTGTTCTCGGCGGCGCCAGGGGCAACTTGATACCGTTTATCAACTATCCGCAAGCCGCGCCATTGCTGGCTTTGCGCGCCTTTTTTGGCGCTCACGTAACCCATCCCCACGTACTGACGCAGATCAACGAAAACGGCACTTGCGTACCTTTTTTTGGCCCGGTCGCGACGCAACGTCTATGGTCAGTTGTGCGGGGTAACTCGCAGAAAACACAGATCAATCGAGGGTCTGCGCATGTTTCACGTATCGCGCCGAGGCGAAAACCGCATCGATATCGACTTCTCCGGCAAATTGGACAGTCAGGCCATGCGCGCTGCGCTGGATGACCTGCTGTTCAAATCCGAAGGCATCAGCCATGGCCGCATGCTCTATCGCATCGGCGACTTCGACCTGCCTACGCTCGGCGCCGTCGGCGTGGAGCTGTCACGGCTGCCGCACCTGTTCCGCTTCATACGCCGTTTCGACCGCTGCGCGGTGGTCGCCGGCAAGGAATGGCTGCGCAAGGCCAGTGAGGTGGAAGGCGCGCTGATCCCCGGGCTGACCATCAAGGCCTTCGACCTGCACCAGGAAGCCGAGGCCAGCGCCTGGCTGGAACACGGCTGAGGGGCCACGCCAGGCCGACAATTACCCGACCTGCGGGAGCGAATGGTCTGTCCTGGGTTGCTGTCGAATATAGACATCAACAGTCAGGAGAACGGACATGGGACTTTTCGATACGATCAAGGCCAAGCTCGGCCTGGGTGATGCTTCCAACGAGGCGCAACACAAGGCTGATGCACCACCAGCCGACGCTACCCGCTCGAGCGCCGAGGGCATCACGCTGGGAGAAAGGCCCACCGCCACCGACAACGCGACTATCGCGCCGCACCAGGACTTGAATCAGTCATCAGCCACGGCGAGTGGCGTGGATGTGGTGGCACAACTGGAAGCCAAGGCGGCGGCACACCCGGAAGCGCTGAACTGGCGCACCTCTATCGTCGATCTGCTGAAGTTGCTCGGGCTGGACAGCAGCCTGGAAGCACGCCGGGAGCTTGCTACGGAACTCGGCTGCCCGCCGGCAGAGATGGCGGACTCGGCGCAGATGAACATGTGGCTGCACCGAGCGGTGATGAAGAAGCTTGCCGAAAATGGCGGCAGGATTCCGCCGGAATTGCTGCACTAGATGTGTGAAGGGCCTTCCGAGGAAGGCCCTTGCTTACGGCTTATGAATTGCGGACCTGCTCGTCCGCGAGGAAATCTTCCTCCAAGAGCGCGTCACGCTCGGCCACCGCGCCATCGATCATCTGCGGCTGGGCTCCGGAGCGCTTGCTACGCAACTTGCCGAACTGGTGAGCGAGCGCATTGTTCAGCTTGTCCACCGCGCCGTCGATCGCCAACTCCAGCGATTCGGCCTTGTGGGTGACGGAGATCGGCTGCAGCCCCTTCGGCCGCGCTTCGATCTGGCAGCGCTTGTCATGGGCGCCGGCCTTGTCACCGTTTTCGTCGTTGAGGTGCACGACGACGCGCGTCAGCTCGTCGTCGAACCGGTCCAGCCTGCTTGCGACACTGGCACTGACCCAATCAGCCAGACGGGCACTGCCTTCGATGTGGTTATCGCTGTGAACCTGGATTTGCATAAGTCGTCCTTACTTCCGCTTATGAGCACCACCGTTTCCGGTGGCTTGGTGATAGCTATGCCACCGTTTCACTTATTAAGCAACGGGCAAAATGCCGCCGACTCAGTCCTGCCCGTCAGCACTTTTCGCTTTGCTATCCGAAACTTAGCCGGTTCGTCGGCGTTCCTGCCGCAAACGGTACAGATTCGTGCGCTGGCAACTGCGAAGCGAATTGTGTGTGCAGGAACGAAGAACCGCACGCTCACTCGGCGCGCTCAAGGCATGCGTCGGACGATGGACATCCGACGCATGAAAAGACGCTTCGAGCAGTGCTAGGCGGCCTTCTGGAACAGCTCGCGGCCGTGATCGAGATGCTGATCGACCAGCCACTTGCCATGGGCGATGGACAGTCGCTGGGCCTTTTCCAGCTCGTCCATGAACGCATGCTCGAGCGGTAGCGGCATACGGCGAGTCACGTGCCCGGCGGGATCGGTAATCCGGCAACCGCCAGCCCAGGGTGTCGGGGTGCCGGGATATTCCATCACCTCGGCGGTGATGAGGTGGTCGCGGTGGGTGCATTGCATCATGGTCATGATCGTTACCTCGCTTCTATGCGGGCAGCCATCAGATCACGCAGGTTGGCTCAGGCTGATGGGCCGCCGATTGTTCCCCCCCTGATGAACAGGGCCGTTTCGCCGGCCCCAGCGCGTCAGAACGGTATAGCACAGGCTGCCCGACTCGGGCCTGGCAGTGCACGGTCGACTGACGAACGCGCAACGCCTCAGCCATCCAGCGAAGGGCCGATCAGCTCGGCCAGCTGTCGATACACGCCGGGCGCCGCCACCAGATAGGGGTTACCCCTGAGCAGCCCATCGTTGCGGAAGAAATCGTTGCGCAGCCCGCCCGCCTCGGCCACCAGCACCAGCCCGGCCAGGCAATCCCAGCTCTTGAGTTCGGTCTCGTAGTAACCGATCAATCGCCCTGCGGCGACGTAAGCCGTCATCAGCGCGCCGGAGCCATTGCGGATGAACATGCCGCCTTCGGCCAGCAGCTTTTCCAGAAACGGAATGAAATGCTCCTTGCCGCGCGGGTGAAAGGTGCCCGCGCCGGTCAGGCCATCACGCACATGGCTGGCGGCGCTGGCCGTGATGGGCGTCTCGTTGACATAGGCGCCGCGGCCGAGACAGCCATGGAAGAGTTCGTCATGGTTGGGGTCGGCGATCGCGCCGATGTGGGGTTCCCCGTCGATCAGCAGCCCGATGGAAACGCACCAGTTGTGCAGACCGTTGACGAAACAGGCGGTGCCGTCGATGGGATCGATCACCCACACGCAGCGGGCCTTGAGGTCGGCCGAGCCGCTTTCCTCGCCGAGAAAGCCGTCCTGCGGGAAGCGCTCGGCCAGGCGTGCGCGAATGAAGTCTTCGATGTTTTTGTCGGCGATGCTGACCACATCCTGCCGGTCGTTGCCCTTGTGCTCGACATCCAGCGTCTCGCGTTGCCGATAGAAATCCATGCCCAGCTGCGCGGCTTCCAGCGCGAGGCTCTTGGCACAGGCGTAGCGGGCATCGATATCGAGGTCTTGCTGGGTCGACTCGCTCATGATTGGTTCCTGAAACAAAAGCGGCATTCTAGTGGACTGTTTGGTGAGTTGGTTGAGGCAAGTTCGGATGATCAGGGCTCCCTGCGACGAGTCATAGCGGGGCTATGGCAAGGAGCAGCAACGCTGTATCGGGGCCATGCGCGCCGAAATTGACCAACTGAACTTGCCAAACAGGCCACTCGACATGCACCTGTTGCAGCACGAGCGATGCCGGGAATCGACTGGGCAAGACGATGAATGACATGGGTCCACCCAGGGCGCCCAAAAGCCCAATTTCCCCACGCCACTCGCCGGAACGCCCCGTTCAATACGGGCGCGACGAATCGATACACGTGCGGTCCTAATCTGCGAGCCACGGCTCATCATTCACGCAGACAGGAGATCCCCATGGGCTTGTTCAACTCGATACTGGAAAAGATCGGCCTCGGCCAGGCACATGCCGCACCCGACAGCACAGCGCCCACCACACCACCTGAGGCCTCCACAGGCGGTGCCGGCGCCCCCACGGGCCCTGCAGTGGACCAGGTGGACGTCGCGGCCAAGCTCGACGGCATGGCGCAGAATCACCCGGAGAAACTCAACTGGCGCACGTCCATCGTCGACCTGCTGAAGTTGCTCAGCTTGGACAGCAGCCTCACCGCGCGCAAGGAACTGGCTACCGAGCTGGGTTGCCCGGCTGACAAGATGGGGGATTCGGCGCAGATGAACATGTGGTTGCACAAGGCGGTGCTGAACAAACTGGCCGAGAATGGCGGCAACGTACCAGCCGATCTGCTGGACTGATCTGCCTCGAGGGGCGACAGGCGAGCTGCAGCGATTGCGGCAGCTCGCGCTGGTGATCAATGCTCGTGCATGCGCACATTCAGCTCGTCGACAATCGGCGCCCACTCCGCATCCTCGACCCACTCATCGCGCAGCAGCGCGCGCTGCGACTCGTTCCAGACCGGCGCATCGGCCAGCCGAACGTCTTCCGGCAGGTGCCCATGCTTGCCGATGAATGCATCGATACTCGCCGGGTCTGACGCCAGACCCAGCTGCTCGAACAGGGTACCGAGGTCTTTGTTGGGTAGTTCCATGATGTTCTCCTTAGGCTCGTCAACAGGCTGAAAGGCGCGTCGCGCGTTCCGCTACTCGCCTATTCAGAGACTCTGCGGCTGACTACAGTTCCGCCTGGACCGATGAGGAACGACTGCATGGACATCCTGCTCTGCGGCAGCTTCGACGATAACGAGCGCGACGCCTGGCTCGCAGAGCTGCAGCGCGCCTTGCCGCAAGCCCGCTGGCACCTGTCCGCGACGGCGGAGAACGCCGGGCTGATCACTGCGGCGGTGGTCGCGAACCCACCCGCGGGATTGCTGCAGGGCTTGCCCAACCTGCGGCTGATCCAGTCGCTCTGGGCCGGCGTGGACCGCCTGCTCAGCGACCCGAGCCTGCCGGACGTGCCGGTGGCGCGCATGGTCGACCCGACCATGAGCGCGGCCATGGCCGAAACCGCGTTGTGGGCGACTCTCTCGCTGCATCGGGGTTTCTACGATTACGCCCGGCAGCAGCACGCCTGCGATTGGCGGCAACTGCCGCAGCGGCGGGCTGACGAAATCCAGGTGACGCTGCTGGGCATGGGCCAGATGGGCCGGACATGTGCCCAGCGCTTGGTCACCCAGGGCTACCGCGTGACTGGCTGGAAGCTTCGCAGCGGCGCTGCAGAGGGCCTCGCGCTTGAGCACGGCATGGATGCCCTCTGGCCGCTGCTGGCATGCAGCGACATCGTCATCAACCTGCTGCCACTGACGCCACAGACTGGCGATCTGCTGGACCGGCGTTTCTTCGAAGCTCTGCGCCCCGGCGCCGGGCTGGTCAACCTCGCACGGGGCGGGCACCTGGTCGAGGCTGATCTGCTGCAGGCGCTCGAATGTGGCCAGGTCGGCCATGCGGTGCTCGACGTGTTTCGCAGCGAGCCGCTGCCGGCAGAGCATCCGTTCTGGAAGCATCCACAGGTGACCGTGCTGCCCCACATCGCAGCCGCAACGGACATGCGCAGCGCGGCCCGGATCGTCGCCGTTAACCTGCAAGCGCTGCGTGACGGCGAACCGCTGCATGATCTGGTGGAGCGCAGCCGCGGCTACTGAGCGCGACTGCGGCAACCGGACATAAGCAAGCGGCTCAATCCTGGCTGAGCGCGCCGATCCGGTGGATGGAAAGATCCGCGCCGTTGAACTCTTCCTCCTGGCTCAGGCGAATACCTGTGGTCAGCTTGAGTAGGCCGTAGACACCGAAGCCGCCGAGCAGCGCCACCAGCATGCCCATGCCGCTGCCGATCACCTGACTGATCAGGCTCACGCCGCCCAGACCGCCCAGCGCGGACTGGCCGAAGATGCCGCAGGCCACCCCGCCCCAGATCCCGCACAGGCCGTGCAGTGGCCATACACCCAGCACATCGTCGATCTTCCAGCGATTCTGCGTAGCGGTGAACGTCCAGACGAACAGTGCTCCGGCGATCGCACCAGTAGCCAGTGCGCCGACCGGATGCATCAGATCGGAGCCGGCACAGACCGCCACCAGGCCAGCCAGCGGGCCGTTGTGCAGGAAGCCCGGGTCGTTGCGCCCGGCGAGCCATGCCGCTGCAGTGCCCCCAACCATCGCCATCAACGAATTCACCGCAACCAGCCCGCTGATACCCTCGATGGTCTGCGCGCTCATGACGTTGAAGCCGAACCAGCCGACGATGAGAATCCACGATCCCAAAGCGAGGAAAGGAATGTTCGATGGCGCGAATGCCACCAGCCTGCCGTCCCGGTAGCGACCGTTGCGTCGCCCCAGCAAAACCACCGCGCCAAATGCCAGCCAGCCGCCCATGGCGTGCACCACCACGGAGCCGGCGAAGTCATGGAAGGACGCACCGAACTGGCGCTCAAGCCAGCCCTGGAAACCGAAATTGCCGTTCCAGATAAGGCCCTCGAAGAACGGATAGACGAACGCGACGATCAGCAGCGTGGCGCACAGCTGCGGGCCGAACCGCGCGCGCTCGGCGATACCGCCGGAGATGATCGCCGGAATGGCCGCGGCGAAGGTCAGCAGGAAGAAGAACTTCACCAGCGCGTAGCCGTGGTCCACCACCAGCTGATCGGCCGGCTGCATGAAGGTCACGCCATAGGCGACCCAGTAGCCGATGAAGAAATACGCCAGGGTCGACACTGCGAAGTCGGTGATGATCTTCGATAACGCGTTGACCTGATTCTTCAGACGTACCGTACCGACTTCGAGAAAGGCGAAGCCGGCGTGCATGGCCAGCACCATCACCGCGCCCATCAGGATGAACAGGGTATTCGAACCGTGGACCAGGGTTTCCACGGCGCTGTTGAGGTTTTCCATGGGTTACTACAGCCTCAGCGGATAAATCGCACCAAAACGGTTACCTCTGCCAGACGCATGCACCGAGATGCATCACCGCGCCATGTCGGGCCACCGTCACCTGCAGCCGGAGCTTGCTTGCAGCGAAACGCTGAAGCGCCATGAAACCTTTGATATCAACAGGTTAAGGAAACTACCGGAAATCCGTCGTGCGCCATTGCGGGGCTCGCACGACGACTGCTGCACCAAGCAAAAGCAAGGCGCGTACCAAGCGCAGCGGCAGTTCTGGTGCAGCGCACCCTCAGAGGGCGGAAAGGGCCCGATACTCGTCCTGAGCCAGTTGGTCGGTCATGCCGCTGATGTAGTCCTGCAGCATCCGGTTGCGGTAGTAGAACTCCCACAGAGGCCAATCCGCCGATTGTTCAGCGTGCTCCTTGAGCGCTTCGTGGTAGGCCTTGACGAGCTGGTTGGGCAGGCGTCGCGCCAGCATCTGCAGGTGAGGTTCGCTGCGGCAGGCGCCGAGGCTGAGTGCATCGAACACGGTGGCCGGCACGCGCAGCAGCGGCGCATAGAAGTCGAGCAGGCCCTGGAGAATGCGATAGCCCTGCAGTTGCAACGTTTCCACCTCGCGGTGGCAGAACACGTGCTCCATCGCGACATCCTTGAAGGTCTGCACGATGGCGTTGGGCAGGCTGTCGTCCTCCAGCAACGCGCGATCCAGGGTGCCGTGATAAACCGCGGCGATGTTGTCGATGAACTGCCGCGCAGCGTGCTGCACCAGCGGGTGGATCATGTTCACCCGCAGCCAGATGAAGAACTCGCCGGCCTTGTTGATCGGCTCCTTCTGCGCGCGCTCCAGCGCGTAGTTGACCATGCCCCGGAAACTGCGCTCCGGGCCCGGCACCGGGGCATCGACCGAACCATGCAGCGCGAACTTGGCGAGCAGCAGCTGCGCCAGCTGTTCGATGCTGAAGATGCCCTTCTCCACCGAATCCTCGATGTCGGCAAGGCAATAGGCGATGTCGTCGGCGGCCTCCATCACGTAGGCCAGCGGGTGACGCGTGCACGGCTGCAGATCGAGCGCCGCCTGCAGCGCACGCACGAAGGGTTCCTCGGACAGATAGAAGCCGGGCTTCTTCAGCAGGTAGGCGCCTGGCGTGCCTTTCGCGGGCTTGGCCTGATAGGCCGGACGGACGTACTTGAGCAGTCCGGCGGTCTGCGTATAGGTCAGGTTGAGGCGTTGCAGCGAGACCACCAGGCGAACCGCCTGGGCATTGCCTTCGAAGTGCTTGAGATCGACCAGCATCCGTTTGCGCAGCTCGGCATCGCCCTGCCCCGGCGTCACGGCGGCCGTGAACAGCCCGTCGAGATTGCGCTCGAACCACTCGCCGATGGCGTACTCGCCGAAATGGCCGAACGGCGGATTGCCGATATCGTGCATCAGGCAGGTCATCTCGACCAGGCTCTGCAACGCCGGCTCGAGTCCGTCCAGGCCGAACTCCGCGGCGCCGTGGCCGAGCTGCTTGTACAGGGTGCGAACGATGAAGCGGCCGGTCTGCTGCACTTCCAGCGAATGGGTGAGGCGGCTGCGCACCGCGGCATTGCGCTCCAGCGGAAACACCTGCGTCTTCTGCTGCAGGCGGCGCACCGCGGCCGAGTTTATGATGCGCCCGCGATCGCTCTCCAGCTGGTCCAGCACGGCGTCGAGGCTGCCATCGCTGACCCGCAGGCCCGCCTCGGCCTTGCCATAGGGGCGTTGGCGGGAGATTTTGTGCTTGAAGTTCATGGACACCGGCATGCATCGTTCTCGCGGCGCAAAAAGAATAGCCATCGAGCCTAACGCGAGCGTTCCGGGTTTACCATCGCTGCCCCTTTCATCGCCGAGTATGGCGACGGAGACGATTCGTGAGTCGAGCAGATTTTCATCAGAACAATGCCGAGCGCGCCCGCGCCGAAGCCCAACGCCTGCTGGACCGGCAAGCGGCCCTGGGCTCGCGCTGGCTGGCCTGGGTTGCCACCGAGCTGTATCAGCTCAGCCCACCGGAATACACCGCCATGGTCCGCCGCGAACTGGAGCAGCTCAACCGAGCACAGCAGCCGTGACCCTGCAGGCGCCACGCACCGCGCTCGGAGCCTGGACGGTCGACGGCCCATTGCTGTGCCGTCAGTTTTCGCCGCTGCCGGATAGTCGCAGAGCCACCGCCATGGACAAGCAAGCCAGCGACGGCCCGCTGTGGCTGGGCCTGGATGGCCTGCAGGGTGATCGGATCGCCGATCGGCGTTTTCATGGCGGGCCGGATCGCAGCCTCTGCCACTACCCGACCCAGCATTATCAGTATTGGTCGCAGCGCTTCCCGCCGCTGCGCGCGCGGCTTGGCCTCGGCGCCTTCGGTGAGAACCTAGGTAGCCAGGCGCTGGACGAAGAGCAGGTATGCATCGGCGATCTTCTTCGCTGGGGCACCGCGCTGATCGAGATCAGTCAGCCGCGCTCGCCCTGCATCAGGCTGGACAACCGTCACGGTGTGCGTGGCCTGGCACGGGAGCTGTCGGGGAGCGGCCGCACCGGCTGGCTCTATCGGACCATCGAGCCAAGCACCGTGCGTCCTGGCGACACGTTGCAGTTGCTCGAGCGCCCGCACCCGCAGATCAGCGTCGCGCACCTGTGGCGCTGCTTTCTCGATCAGAACCTGACTGAAGACAGCCTGCAGCAACTGGCGAAGCTACCTCCTCTGGCCTTGCATTACCGGGCGATCTTCCGCCAGCGCTACGACGCCCTTCGTGGGCGACGCGACCAGCACAGCCTGTTCGACTGATACCAAGGGTCTGTTCCCGTTTCGTGCGCGGCAAATGGCGCCATGCGGCGTTGCGGGACTTGGCAAGGGAACCACCATTACCTTCGTCCCGCGCCTGCGGAACGCCGCCCGGGCATGGCGCCATTTGGCGCAGCAACGCGGCTTGCGACGAAACGGGAACAGACCCTAAGCAAAGCAGTGCGTGCAATGCAGCCCAGCAGTGCCATACTGCAGCGGTCATGGAAGACACAGGCCGGAAACAGGCTTCGCTCCAGCAGCGACAGTCAGGCCTTTGCACATCAGGACATGTCCAGCCAGCAATCAGAGGTGAACACCATGAGCAAGGGAATGGACGCAAAGAAGAACGGCAAGAAAAAGCCGATGAAAACGGCGCAAGAAAAACGGATGGCCAAGCGCGACAAGAAGAGTGGCTCGGGCACTACGCTGCTCGGCGCCCACGCCGCCACCCATTGAGCCTTATCGCTGCGACGCCCGGTCTGATGCCGGGCGTTTCAGACCCTGGCCAGACGCAACCGACCGAACAACCAGCTACCACAAACATTCACCGCCAGGCCGAGCATCACCAGCAACGCCCCACCCAATTGCAGCGTCCCCAGCCGCTCGCCCAGCAACACGCTGGCTGACGTCAGCCCGACCACTGGCACCAGCAGCGAGAACGGGGCCACCTGGCTCGCCGGGTAACGCGACAGCAAGCGACTCCACAGGCCATAGCCGAGAATCGTCGCGCCGAATGCCAGGTAGGCCAGCACCAGAATCGTCTGCCAACCAATGCCGCGCAGCGCCGCCTCGATCACCGCCGGCCCCTCGAGCCATAGCGACAGCGCCAGGAATGGCAGCGGCGGCACCAGACTGCCCCATACCACCAGCCCGACCAGGTTCACCTTGCCGACCTTGCGCGTGACGATGTTGCCCAGCGCCCACATCGACGCCGCGCAGATGGTCAGCACGAAACCGCTCAGGGTCATGCCCAGGCCGGTCTGCGCGCCGATCATCGCCAGACCGCAGGCCGCGATGACCAGTCCCAGCAAGTTGGCAGCGCGCAGTCGCTCGCCGAGAAACAGCGCCGCGAAGAACAGCGTGAAGAACGCCTGCGACTGCAGCACCAGCGAGGCCAGTCCGGCCGGCATGCCATGTTTCATCGCGGTGAACAGAAAGGCGAACTGCCCGAGCGAGATGGTCAGCCCATAGGCCAGCATCCAGCGCAACGGCACCTGCGGACGCTTGATGAAGAACACCGCCGGCACGGCCGCCAGCATGAAACGCAACGCACCAAGCAGCATCGGCGGCACGTCGTGCAGGCCGACCATGATCACCACGAAGTTCATGCCCCAGACGACGATGACGACCAGCGCGAGCAGCAGATCCCGAGGCGACATGGCGACGCACCCTGTTGCGTAAAAGGTGCATTAAAGACGTCGCTTCCGGTGAGCGTGCCATACAGTGACTGCCAAATTGAGCGGCACAGTGCGGAGCAACCGCCCATCGCCCTGACACGGGCAGCACAGGCTAGGCTTGACCGTCACCGGCGACGCAAGGCCGGAATACGCTATAGAATCCGCGCCTGACTTCATCACTTCAGACGGGGACGAGCATGGGCGCACAGTGGAAAGCGAAGCATAAGGAAGCGGCGGCGAACGCCAAAGGCAGGATCTTCGGCAAGCTGTCGAAGGAAATCATGATCGCAGCCCGCAGCGGTGCCGACCCCGACATGAATCCGCGTCTGCGCCTGGTCGTCGAACAGGCGAAGAAGGCCTCGATGCCCAAGGACACCCTGGAGCGCGCCATCAAGAAAGGCGCTGGCCTCAGCGGTGAGGTGGTCCACTACGAACGCACACTCTACGAAGGCTTCGCGCCGCATCAGGTGCCACTGATCGTCGAGTGCCTGACCGACAACGTCAACCGCACCGTTGCCGAAATCCGCGTGCTGTTCCGCAAAGGCCAGTTGGGCTCCTCCGGCTCGGTGAGCTGGGACTTCGACCACGTCGGCATGATCGAAGCCGCGCCTGAAGGCGACGCCGATGCGGAAATGGCCGCGATCGAGGCCGGTGCGCAGGATTTCGAAGCAGCCGACGAAGGCAGCACGCTGTTCATCACCGAACCCACCGATCTCGACGCCGTGTGCAAGGCGCTGCCGGAATTCGGCTTTACCGTGCAGTCCGCGCAACTGGGCTATCGTCCGAAGAATCCGGTCAGCCTGTCCGGTGCCGAACTGGAAGAAGTCGAAGCCTTTCTCGAGGCCATCGACGCCCACGATGACGTGCAGAACGTCTACGTCGGCTTGGCGGGCTGACAGCCATCGACTTTACTTGGGGCTGTTCCCGCGCGTGGCGATGCCGACGCGGGGATGGGCCCTGACGAACAACGAACCCGGCGAGCATTCACCATGAGCAGCAGCAAACCGACCACGCCCTACAGTCAGCGCGAACAAGGCTATCGGGAAAAAGCACTGAAGATGTATCCCTGGGTCTGCGGTCGTTGCGCGCGGGAATTTTCCGGCAAGCGCCTGAGCGAGTTGACGGTCCACCACAAGGACCACAACCACGACAACAACCCCGAGGATGGCTCGAACTGGGAGCTGCTCTGCCTGTACTGCCACGACAACGAGCATTCCCGCTACACCGACAACCAGTACCAGGCCGAAGCCAGGCCGGGCAGCGACCTGGGCCCGAAGGAAACCTTCAAGGCCTTCGCCAACCTGGCCGATCTGCTCAAGGGCAAGCAGGACTGATCGGCCAGACCGGCATTCAGCTCACTTGACCAAGAGCACCGGGACCGATACCTCATGGATCACCCGGTTCGCCACCGAGCCCATCAGCATCCCGGTGAAGCTGCCCAGACCACGGGTGCCCATCACCACCGTGTCGCAGCCCAGCCGCTTGACCGCGTCGTTGACCTGCTCGGCAACATTGCCCAGCAGCGCATGGGTTTCGCAGCTCAGGCCGCCGGCCTGCAACACGGCTGCCGCTTCGTCGAGCACGGAGCGCGCCTTGGCCATCAGGCCGTTGTTGAGTTCATCGATCATCGCCGACGTCACGTATTCGCCGTAGATGATCGGTTCGTGCTGAACGTTGACCACATGCACCTGTAGCGCGATCCCGGTATCCCGCGCCAGATCGACGACATACTGCAGGGCGCGCTTGGCGTTGTCCGAACCATCGTATGCAACCAGAAGCCTGCGCATTTCCTGTCTCCGCTGTTGTGTGGACCTTCAGCTTAGACCAGCTGCCTGCGCGTTGCGGGCGCTGCTCGCACTTGTTTTGATCTGGCACAAGCGCGCATCATCTCGCGCCCTTTCAACGAGCCAGAGACGAGTCTGATGAACCCCGATCAAGGTCCCGCATTCGGCGTCGGCGACGCCTCGTTCCAGGCAGCCGGCGGCGAACCGGGCCTGCAACAGTTGGTCGCGGACTTCTACCAGGTGATGGACCTGGCGCCAGAGGCCGCGGGCGTTCGTGCAATGTATCCGGCGGACGTGAGCGACGCCCGGGACCGGCTGGCGAGCTTTCTGAGCGGCTGGCTGGGCGGCCCGAAGCGATACGCAGAGAAGTATGGCGGCATCAGCATTCCGCAGTTCCATACCCGCTGGCAGGTCGGCGAAGCCGAACGCGATGCCTGGCTGTTCTGCATGGAACAGGCCATCGCCCGTCAGCCATTCACGCCAGAGTTCGCCGATTACCTGCTACGGCAGCTGCGCGTCCCCGCCGAGCGCATCCGTCAGGTGCAGGCAGTCTGCCCGATGCGTCCGGGCCGGAGCTGAAGCGCCCTCCCCGCCAGAGGCTGCAATGTCATTCGTTTAAGACGTGGCGCTGCAACGTCCATAGGCGCGCCTGATCGATTAATCCGCTGGGCAGGAGAACCGAGCCACTCACCTTGCGTCATACAGACAAGGGCGGCCGTCGTGGCGGCAGCATTCATCCGTCGAAACCGGAGCTGGCTCGTTCCATGAAAATCCGCTTCGCGTCCATCAACCCGCAGAAGATCCTCGAGGTTTGCGAGATTCTCCAGCCCAGCGGAATCGAGGTGAAGCCCTTTCCCATCCGTATCGAGGAGCTGCGTACCGAGGACCTGCACCAGCTGGTCAGCGACAAGCTGCTGGTCGCCTTCAAGATGATCGGTAAACCGGTCTTCGTCGAACACACCGGGCTTTTCATCAACAGCCTCAACGGCTTTCCCGGCGGGCTGACGCAGATCTTCTGGGACCGACTGCAGGCCGAGCGATTCTCGGAGCTGATCGGGCGGCTGGACGATCCGGCCGTCGAGGCGCGGACCCTGATCGGCTATTGCGACGGTCGCAAACGGCATTTCTTCGAAGGCGTGGTCGCAGGGCGCATCGCACCGTCGCCAGCCGGGCATGGCGGCTTCGAATGGGACGACGTGTTCATTCCCGAAGGCCAGACCCAGACGTTCGCGCAGCTGGGCACGCAAAAGAACGGCCTTTCCATGCGCCGACGCGCACTCGACGCCTTCGTCGCCTATCTGCGGGAGTCCTGAGCAACCATGGACCAGCTCCGCGAGGCGTACCGGAACAATCGTTTGATCCTTTTCGTCGGTTCCGGCGTATCCGCCAACATTGGCTTGCCGCCGTGGAAGGAGCTGATCGACGAGATCGCCGTGCAGCTCGACTACGACCCGGAGGTGTTCAACACATACGGCAATTTCCTCGCCCTGGCCGAGTACTACCGGATCAAGAAAGGCAGCATCGGCCCGCTGCGCAGCTGGATGGACCGCGAGTGGCATCGCAACATCGAAATACGTGACTCGGAAATTCATCGGCTGATCGTGCGTGGCCGTTTTCCGGCGATCTATACCACCAACTATGACCGTTGGCTGGAGTACGCCCATGACGTCCATGCGGTGGACTACATAAAGATCGCCAACGCCAGTGACCTGACCAAGGCCCGTGATGGCGTCAGGCAGATCGTCAAGTTCCACGGTGACTTCGATGATGACGCCTCGATCGTGCTTGACGAGACCAGCTACTACCAGCGCCTGCAGTTCGAAACGCCGCTGGATATCAAGTTACGCGCCGATACATTGAGCAAGGCCGTTCTGTTTATCGGATACAGTCTTTCCGATACCAATATACGTCTGCTATTTCACAAGCTGTCGAAGATATGGAACGAACACGAGACGCTCGGTGTCCGGCCCATTTCATATGTGTTCTCACACAAGCCGAACCCGGTTCAGGAAGAAGTGTTGAGACAATGGGGCATTCGCATGATTGCATCGGAAGACGATGAACCCGGCGTTGCGCTGAAGAACTTCCTGCAGCAACTGGTTGAAACCTGAGAGTCTTTTTCCAAAAACAAGCGAAACGGCACTTTTACGAAGACACAGGCAATTTAGCATGCGCGATGTCGGGCGACATCGCGCATGTCCTGATCAGTAGTTGAAGCCAACACCGATGCTGTAGAGGAACACTCCGTCATCATATCGATCCTGTGCATCGCTGCCGCTCTTGAACAGAAACTGATATTCCGCCATCGCGGTAATGAACGTCTTGTCCTGAACCCAGTACTTGAAGCCGACTTCCGGCCCCGCCATGAACGTCTCGTCTACCCGGTCACCGTAGACACCACCAATGCTCGCACCGATGAAAGGCCGTGCCTTGCCAGTGCCGAAGTGATAGTCATAGAAGACGCGAGTCGAGCCATCGAACTTGACACTTTCTCCCTCGGTATCACGCGCATTGACAGTCTGCCGGACACCCCAGAGAGAAGATTCGCTTAAATACTGACCCCAACTTCCCTGTACGGAAAAAACAGTATCGTCAAAGTCCTTGTCGCTGCTTCCTGCACCACCCAATGTGATTTCCTTGTCACCGGTCATGGGAGCCGCACCGGCAACAGCCGGAAGCATAGCGGCAACCATTAAGGAAGTTTTGAAAAGTCGATTCATGACGGCACCTCTGCTTTTGTGCTTGTTATGAAATACGCAATAGCAATGCGTATTCCTGAGGCAAGCATGTAAACCCTGAGACTGCTCAAAGGAATCGACGAATGACCGGCTTTTCATGCAAAACAATAGAAAAAAGCGTCAATTCGATGATTTTTATAAATTTAGCCTAGAACGCGATACTATTATGCCAGCACGACTGCCTTCAAATAGATATTAGAAAGGCAATTATAGAATCGTTGCGTGATATACATATAAACCTGTCCATTAAATCAGCCAGCCACATCCGCACTCTTCTCGTGAAGTTCAAGCGCATCATCTTCCCGTTCATCATCGAAATAACGGCTGAACGCGAGATACATCCACACGGGTGTCAAGGCCAACCCAACGGCGATACATATCCACGCCAGCGCAGAACTTCCTTCCGGCTGTGGGAACAGCAACCGCCCCACGCCGATCAATAACGTGTAGACCGATAGCGCCGTAACGCCTACCGCAAACAGGCGTACACCGAGGGCCTTGAGCGACTCCCGGCGCGAGACGCCACAACGCACGGCGGTCTGCCCCCAGAAGCCGAACGGCCGCACCCTGCGATAGAAGCGATCCAGCGTCTCCTTGTCCGTGGGTGGGGTGATGTAGCTGACCAGAATCGCGGCGCTGCAGGTAACCAGGGACATGATGCCCAGACGTATCCACTCCCGCTCCGGATCGGTGCCCAGGTAGTAGAGCAGCAAGGGGGCGGTGATCAGCGATGCGATCATTGCCGTCAGCTCGGAGTACAGATTGATCCTCTCCCAGAGCCAGCGCAGTACCAGCACCGAACCCATTCCGGCACCGAACAGCAAGGAGATGAACCAGGCCGTCTGGATCGAACCGAGGTTGGCCATGATGACCATCGCGATCAGCAGGATCAGCACGTTGGAAAGACGCGCAACCAGAACCAGCTCTTTGTCCTTGGGCTTGCGCTTGAGCAGCTTCGGCGCGACGACCCCACCATAGACATCATTGCTCCAGTACGAAGCGCCCCAATTGAGATGCGTATCCACGGTCGACGCCAGGGCCGCCAGTAGGCCCACCAGCATCAACCCGCGGAAACCCGGCGGTAGCAATTCTTCGATACCGGTGACGAACAGCGCCTCGCGCGCAGCGGTGAAGCCTTCACCACTCATCTCTTCTGGACTGAACGGATACAGCACCAGCAGACCGATCGCTATCGCCAGCCAGAACAGGCTGCGCAGGAATATCTGCAGCCAGGTGAATACCAAACCGGCAATACGCGCCTCACGATCTGTCGGGCAAGCCATGCTGCGCTGCGCCAGGTATCCGGTACCGTCGGAATTCATCTGGAACAGCCACTGCAAACCGACGATCACCAGAAATGGCGTCAGCGCCTCGCCGGCATTGCTCGGCGGCGAGAACGAAAGCATCTTGGCCGCCTGCTCGCTGCCATACAGCTCGACGATCCGATCGGTCAGGCCGCCCAGTCCACCGGCCGCGTCCACCACGAACCAGGCGTATACCAACGTACCCAGCATCGCCACGCTGAACTGCATGACATCGGTCTGCACCACCGCACGCAGGCCTCCGGTGATCGAGTACATCGCCGTGAAGGTCAGGATCAACAGGATCGAAATGAGATTGTTGGTGCTGGTCGTCAGCTGATCGAGCCCACTGATGCTCTCACCAAGCCGTATGCCGCTGGCTTCCACTGCGCCCATGATCACCGCGTAGACGCCGCCCGGCAGCCACTCGTGCCATGGCAGAAACACCTCGGCAATGCGAATGGCCGCGACCAGTACCATTGCCAGCACCACACAGTTGATAACGGTGCCGTAATAGATCGCCTTGAACAGCCGCAACGGCACCACTGCGGGACCGCTGTAGCGCACACGAGTTAGTTCGGCGTCGGTGAGCACCCCGGCACGGCGCCAGCCGGAGGCGAATACCCATGCCAGCAGCAGGAATGCCAACCCATATATCCACAGCCGCCACAACGCAAAAACCCCGGCAGTCGCGACCAGACCGCTGACCAGCAACGGCGTATCGGCCGCGAACTGCGTGGCGGACATCGACACACCTGCGCGCCAGCCCTTGATGGTTCGTCCGGCAAGAAAGTATTCGTGAAGGCTCTGCGAGGCTTTGGAGCGGGCGCGCATCCCTGCCGAAAGGCCGTAGAAAACGAATGCGAGCACAATCAGTAGATCCAACATGTTGTTATTCCTGTCGTTGGAAACGCTAAGGGTGAGAGCGCCAAGACGACGGAAAAGATGCAGCGAACGGATGAACGGCAGCGGTCGGATACAGGGCGTATGGCGATCGCAGCTCAGGCGCTAGACTAGCGCCCTCGAAGAATCCACGGTCGGTCATGCCCACTCTCGACTATTCGCCGCTCCCCAAGGCTCTGCAGCCGCTGCTGGTCAGGTTCTATCGAGCCCACAACAGCCGTAACCGCATACGTCCCGAGGCCACATGCTGGGTGGCCCGGCGCGGCGCTATCCTCGGTGGGCTCTGCCTGACGCCAGTAGCGGATGGGCATTTTCTGACCGGCTTGTTGGTGAGCCCTTCGCAGCGGAGCCGCGGCATCGGCGCGCAGCTTGTACGCGAAGCGCTGATGTCGAACAGCGGACCGGTCTGGCTGTTCTGTAAACCGGAACTTCTGGATTTCTATACGCGACTTGGCTTCGTCATGACGGACCAGCTGCCTGACACCCTGGCCGACCGACTGGCCCGCTACCGACGGACCAAGGCACTGATTGCCCTGCTCCATGACCGAAGGATGATGCCCATGCCAGCTGCAACCCTGAACATCGCCATCGCCTGCCTGATCGACGAACGCGGACGCCTCCTGGTCGTGCGCAAACGCAGCACCCGCTTCTTCATGCTCCCCGGGGGCAAGGCAGAGCCGGGCGAAACACCTCTGCAAACCCTCAAGCGTGAGCTTCATGAAGAACTCGACCTGAGGCTCGAGGATGATGACCTCGAGTCGTTCGGGCACTTCCGCGCACCGGCTGCCAACGAGCCGGACCATCAGGTGGAGGCGGATGTGTTCATCGGACGCCTGCCCCACGCAGTGAAGGTGCAGGCCGAACTGGAAGAACTGGGTTGGATGGAGATCGCGCCATGCGCGAGGGAGGATGTGGCGCCGCTGTTGCGCAGGCATATCATGCCTGCGCTATTGATGCGTACGGAGGGGAAGGAACAAGCCGTTTGAGCGTGCGCCTCCGGTTGATCAGGGCGAGATCGGATCGCTGGCTGGAAAGGTTTCTTCGATAGCCTCATCGAGCTGATCTTCGTCAGCCTCATCCGGCCGACGGGTCACGTCGTCCTGCTCTTTGGTGGGCTGGTCGTTGTGCTGGTCGCCGTTCATGTCGTTCTCCGCTGATGGACTGTTCCCATTAGGCCGTGCCCCGGCCACTCGGTTCAGCGGGAGTTTCTCGCAGGCAAAAAAAAGGGGCGGGTTTGACCCCGCCCGCCTCCTTCCTTGTTCCCTGTATCCCTTCTCATCTTCCTAGATGACACCGCTTCCTGCGGCGGTCCTTGACCTTCATCCTGAAGGCCGCGCTAATCCCTGAGCACGGGTGCGATATTAATGATCGGCGTGACGACAACAAGCTGTGGCATCCAGCCGCAGCACTGCCTGGACCATCCAGAGCATCTAATAAGTTCTATAAAAATCAGTAAGTTGCGTAGTTAGCCGGGCATAAATCGCCGGTCGCCGTAGCTGTTTCGTGGGCTTTGCTTACAACGCTTGTAAGCAAATGCGTACACAGGGAGAGGACAACCAGGAAAATCGACCGCGGCGGATTAAGCCAAGGGATCGACCCAAGGCCGCGTGTGTAAGGGGTCAGGAAGAGTGCAGCAGCGGCGGGATTGTCGTCGGGCCCGGCAACCAGACCCGACGACATTGATGTCACTGGAACAGCGCGTCGCTCGACAGGCCGTTACGCTCGAGAATCTCGCGCAGACGACGCAGCGCCTCCACCTGAATCTGGCGAACACGCTCGCGGGTCAGGCCGATCTCCTGCCCCACCTCCTCCAGCGTCGAGGCTTCATGGCCGCGCAGGCCAAAACGACGGATAACCACCTCCCGCTGCTTTTCGGACAGATCAGACAGCCATTGGTCGATGCTGTAGGACAGATCGTCATCCAGCAGGAGCTCGCAAGGATCGGTCGGGCGATCGTCGGTCAGTGTATCGAGCAGCGTCTTGTCCGTGTCCGGGCCAAGCGACACGTCCACCGAAGTGACGCGTTCGTTAAGCCCGAGCATGCGCTTGACCTCACCGACCGGCTTCTCCAGCAAGTTGGCGATCTCTTCAGGGCTGGGTTCGTGGTCGAGCTTCTGGGTCAGCTCGCGAGCGGCCCGGAGGTAGACGTTCAATTCCTTGACCACATGAATCGGCAGGCGAATCGTGCGGGTCTGATTCATGATCGCCCGTTCGATGGTCTGTCGAATCCACCAGGTGGCATAGGTGGAAAAGCGGAAGCCGCGCTCGGGGTCGAATTTCTCCACCGCGCGAATCAGACCGAGATTGCCCTCCTCGACCAGATCGAGCAGGGAAAGACCGCGATTGACGTAGCGTCGGGCGATCTTCACCACCAGGCGAAGGTTGCTTTCGATCATGCGCTTGCGCCCCGCCGGATCGCCTTTCTGCGCCAAACGCGCGAAATGCACTTCTTCTTCGGGGGTCAGGAGGGGGGAGAAACCGATTTCGTTGAGATACAACTGGGTTGCATCTAGCGCCCGGTTGTAGTCGATGAACTTGTGCTGTTTGCTGGATGTGGCCTTGGGTCTGCCTGCACTGGCAGCCTTGGTCACTTTGTCTTTCTGGTCGAAGTGGATCGGCGTTTCCATGAGCAGAACCGCATCGTCGACGTCAAACTCCAGCGCGTGGTCTTTAAGTGCCATTTTATTCTTGTCCTGTTCCGGGTTCGACAACAGGCCCAAGCGGCGCGGGTCCCTGGCTACGCTCAAGCCCAACCTAGTGCTGGAACAGGCAGGCGACAGGTCAACGTCTTGGCAGGTATTGCAGCGGGTCTACGGGTTTGCCCTGGCGACGAATCTCGAAATGCAGCTTCACCCGGTCGGTTCCCGTCGATCCCATCTCGGCGATACTTTGCCCAGCCTTGACTTGTTGACCCTCCCGCACCAGCAGCCTGCGGTTGTGTCCGTAGGCGCTTACATAGGTATCGCTGTGCTTGATGATCACAAGTTCGCCGTAACCCCGTAATCCACTGCCGGCGTACACAACAGTCCCATCAGAAGCAGCCAGGACAGGCTGTCCCAAATCCCCAGCGATATCAATTCCTTTATTCAAACTACCGTTTGAGGAAAAACGACCGATGATCGTGCCGTTCGCTGGCCACGCCCAACCGCTTGCAGAGCGGGTCACAGGCGTAACCGGAGTGCGCGCCGGCTGGCTAACCGCAGGCTTAGATTGCGTGGTGATCGCTGGCTGGCGCGGCACCGGATTGGCGACCACGACCGGAGTGGATGGGGCGGGACTGGAAGAAGGCTTGGGCGCAGGCTGCGGTGTAGCAGCCGCCGTTCGGGTGGCGCCGCCGCTGAAGCGAATCCGCTGGCCGGGATAGATGACATGTGGCGGCTGAATGCCGTTTACGCGGGCCAGATCGCGCCAGTCCCAGCCGAAGCGGAAAGCGATGGACCACAACGTGTCGCCGCGGCGCACGATGTACTGCCCGCTGGTGACACGATCACGCTGGTTGCGATCGACGACCTGCACACCACCGCCCGGAGGCGAGGATGCGCAACCGACCAGCGTGCCGGCGATCACCAGCACGCCGACCATCGAGCGGACCAAAGGGTCGCGAATCCACCGCCGTACTGCTGTGAGCCTCAATGCCCGCTCCCTTTCATAGACACGTGCGTCAAACGCCTTCCGTCATCGGCTGGCGTCGCCCGGCGAACCACTCGAGACCCAGCACCAGGACGATGCCGCCCACGGCCAGCAGTATGGCCAGCAGCAACTGCGGGTCCTGGCCGGTCAGATCGCCATAGGCGCCGGGCAGCAGATTCTGCTGCAGGACCGGAACGTTCTCGCCGCTGGAGTTGGTACGCCAGGTCAGCGTTTCCTTCCACGGCCAGACCTTGTTGAGCGAGCCGAGCATCAATCCGGTCAGAAACGCCAGGGTCAGGTCGCGCCAGCGCTTGAGCAGCCAGCTGAGGAACTTGGCAAAGCTGAGCAGACCCACCAGGCAACCGGCAGCGAAGATCGCCATCACGCCGATATCGAAGTTCTTTACCGCACCCAGCACCACCGGATACAGCCCCAGCAAGACGAGGATGAAGCTGCCGGAGATCCCCGGAAGGATCATGGCGCAGATGGCGATGGCACCGGCGAAGAACAGGCTCAGGCCGTCACTGCCCCATTGCACTGGGGCCGCCACCGTTATCCAGTAGGCGAAACCGATACCCAGGCAGAAACTCACCAGCCGCGACAGGTTGCGCCGCTGGATCTCCTTGCCCACCAGATGCACGGAAACCAGAATCAGGCCGAAGAAGAAGGACCAAACGGGAATCGGATGCTCTTCCAGCAGGAAGGTAATCAGCCTGGCCAGGCTGAGGATGCTGGTCAGGATGCCGGCAAACAGCACCACCAGAAAACTGCCGTTGGCGGTCTTCCACGCCTCGGCGACGCGCCCCCGCAGCAACGGGCGGATGGCATAGGGCACCGCACTGATCGAACGCAGCAGCTCGTCGTAGATGCCGGTGATGAAAGCCACCGTACCGCCCGAGACACCGGGCACCACATCCGCTGCGCCCATGGCCATGCCCTTGGCGTACAACAATAAAGCGTCTTTCATGCTTTCTTCCGCTGAATGATCAAATCACGGGGCCATTGAGCAGCGGCACGAAACGTACGGTATCCAGAAGATGACGCGAAAAGCCGTTCTCCTCTCGAATGATCAGCATGAGTTGCTGGACCTCGCCGGCCCCTACCGGGATCACCAGACGCCCACCGGGCGCCAACTGATCGAGCAGGGCCTGCGGCACATCGGCTGCCGCTGCGGTGACGATGATCCCGTTGTAAGGCGCCAATGCTGGCCAGCCTTCCCAACCATCGCCCCAGCGAAAGACCACATTGCGCAGCTTGAGTTCGGCGAGGCGCTCCTTGGCTCGGTCCTGCAGCGCCTGAATGCGCTCGACCGAGAAGACCCGCTCGACCAGCTGCGCCAGCACGGCGGTCTGGTAGCCGGAGCCGGTCCCGATTTCGAGAACCTTGTCCAGCGGCCCGTCGGCCAGCAGCAGCTCGCTCATGCGTGCAACCATGAACGGCTGGGAAATGGTCTGGTTGTGTCCGATCGGCAGCGCCGTATCTTCATAGGCACGGTGCGCCAGGGCTTCGTCTACGAACAGATGACGTGGCGTGCGGCGGATGACTTCGAGCACCTGGGCGCTGGAAAGACCTTCCTCGTACAGGCGCTGGATGAGGCGATCACGGGTGCGTTGGGAGGTCATTCCCGACCCATGCAGCAGGCTGTCTTGTTCGCGATGTCTCACAGCACGTTCTCCAGCCAGCTCTCGAGACCGTTGAAGGCCTCATGAAAAGTTCGATCCAGCTGCAGCGGGGTAATCGATACGTAACCCTGCATCACCGCATGAAAATCGGTACCCGGTCCGCCATCCTCGACGTCCCCGGCCACGGATATCCAGTAGCCCTCCTTGCCCCGAGGGTTGGCCTGTTTGACCGGCGGCTTGGCACGGCTGCGATGTCCCAGACGAGTGAGCTGGATACCACGAATGTGATCAAGCGGCAGGTTCGGGACGTTGACGCTGAGCACCGTGCGCGGCGGCACTTCGAGCTGGTCGTGCTTCTCCACCAGCAGGCGCGCAATATGCGCGGCGGTCGGCAGGTTTTCCGTCGAGCGAGAGACCAGCGAGAAGGCAAAGGCCGGGCGGCCGGTGAAGCGGCCTTCGATGGCCGCAGCAACCGTGCCGGAATAGAGCACATCGTCACCCAGATTGGCGCCGAGGTTGATGCCCGAAACCACCATGTCCGGTGTTTCTTCGAGCAGCCCGTTCAGGCCCAGATGCACGCAATCGGTGGGCGAGCCGTTCAGCCCGATGAAGCCGTTCGGCATGCTGACAGGATGAAGCGGGCGGTCCAGGGTAAGGGCGCTGCTGGCGCCGCTCATGTCCTGGATCGGGGCTACCACCTTGCACTCGGCATAGTCGGCCAGCGCGTCATAAAGCGCGGCGAGCCCGGGTGCATACACCCCGTCGTCGTTGGCGATCAGAATACGCATCAGATGTCCGTCTGCCCTGCCAGGCTGACCAGCTCACGCACCACGGCGGTGGCGAAGCATCCGGTCGGCAGGACGAATTCCAGTTGCAGAATGTCAGGCTCGGGATAATGCCACGACAAACCGCCGATGGGGAGGCGAAGAATGCGCCGTTCGTGCTTCATTCCTGCCTGCGCCAACCAATTGACGACTGTGGGTTCAGTTTCGGCGACGGCGTTTTCCAGTGCCTGAATTTCGTCACCTGCTGGAGAGCCTTCCATGCCCCATAAAGGGCCGGTCGGATGCAGATCCAGAATCGTCAGGCGCGGGTCGTCGCACTCGTCCGGCCCGGCCGGGAAAAAGCTGCGACTGTCGGTGAATGCCAGGAGATCGCCTACTCGTGCCTGATCCCAGCTGCCATCCCCAACCCGTTCGGCGAGCACACGGTTAAACAGGTAACTACGACCAGCCGAAAGCAGCCGCGAACGCATGTTGCGCTGCTCCGGAAGCTCACCTTTCGCCGCGAAGTGCCGTGCACCGTGCAGGTTGCTGCCCTCATAGCCGAAACGCTGCAGGCCGAAGTAATTCGGCACGCCGGAGGCCTTGATCCGCTCCAGCCGCTCATCCAGCGCGGCATGTTCACCGCGCAGCTCCGTCAAGCGTAGGCGGAAGCCATTGGCCGAGTGCGCGCCGCGCTGCAGCTTACGCTGATGCCGGGTGCGCTTGAGGATCGCCAGGCCGCCGCTCTCGGCAGCGGCAAGATCCGGATCGCTCTTGCCCGGCAGATGCAGGCTGAACCACTGGCGAGTCAATGCCTGGCGGTCCTTGAGCCCGGCGTAGCTGATCATCTTCAGCGGCACGCCAGCGGCGCGGGCGATGCGTTTGGCGGCTTCCTCGGTGTTCAGATTGCGCTTTTCCACCCACAACCAGAGGTGCTCGCCTTCGCCGGACAGCGGGATATCGAGCACTTCATCGACCTGAAAATCCTCGGCAACCGCTTTCAGCACCGCACTGCCACAGGGCTCACCATGGGCGCGCGGCCCGAGCAGCTGATCTTCGGTCATGCGCGGACCAGCAAGGCAACCGCGTGAACGGCGATCCCCTCCTCACGCCCAGTGAAACCCAGCTTCTCGGTCGTGGTGGCCTTGACGTTGACCTGGTCCAGCTCGACCTGCAGATCGGCCGCGATCAACGCGCGCATGCGTTCGATGTGCGGGGCCATTTTCGGCGCCTGGGCGATGATGGTGGCGTCGACATTGCCGACGACGTATCCCTTGGCCTGGACCTGGACGAGCACATGGCGCAGCAAAGCGCGGCTGTCGGCGCCCTTGAATTGCGGGTCGGTGTCCGGGAAGTGCTTGCCGATATCGCCCAGCGCAGCGGCACCGAGCAACGCGTCACTCAAGGCATGTAGCAGCACGTCACCGTCGGAATGAGCCAACAGCCCGAACCTGTGTGGAATCCGCACGCCGCCAAGCGTGATGTGATCGCCCTCGCCGAAGCGGTGCACGTCGTAACCGTGGCCGATACGCATAGATGCAAAACCCTGAAAATCTCGAGGCGGCGATTCTACAGGAGCCGGGTGCTGCTTGAGTGTCCGCGGCACCTCCCGATCATCGACACAGCCAATAACCACCATCAGTCGAATCGATCTCATATCGGAAAACAACGATATATAGTTCGCCTCATTCCGATATACAGCACAGAGCCATCCCATGCCGGACGACTTCGACGACATCATCAAGGCCCTCGCCCACCCGCTGCGTCGCGACATCCTGCGCTGGCTGAAGGAGCCGCAGCGGTATTTCTCCGAGCAGCACCATTCGCTGGAAAACGGCGTCTGTGCCGGGCAGATCGACCAGCGTGCCGGCCTGTCGCAGTCAACCGTATCGGCCCATCTGGCGACCCTGCAGAAAGCCGGGCTGATCACCAGCCAAAAGGTCGGCCAGTGGCACTTCTTCAAGCGCAACGACGCGATCATCGAGTCGTTCGTCGAGCGCATCGGCCAGGAACTCTGAGTCCCTTTTCGCACCACCAGTAAAGGAGCGGTATTGCTATGCCCACACTTTTCGACCCGATCAAGATCGGCGATCTGGAACTGAACAACCGCGTCATCATGGCTCCCCTGACCCGCTGCCGCGCCGAGCCCGGCCGCGTTCCCGGCGACCTGATTGCCGAGTACTACGCCCAGCGCGCCGACGCCGGCCTGATCATCAGCGAAGCCACCTCCGTGACCCCGATGGGCGTCGGCTACCCGGACACCCCCGGTATCTGGTCCGCCGACCAGATTCAGGGCTGGAAGAAGGTCACCGATGCAGTGCACGCCAAAGGCGGCAAGATCGTCCTGCAGCTCTGGCACGTCGGCCGTATCTCCGACCCGATCTACCTCGACGGCCAGCTACCGGTCGCACCCAGCGCCATCAAACCAGCCGGCCATGTCAGCCTGGTGCGACCAATGAAGGATTACGAGACGCCTCGTGCGCTGGAAACCGCTGAGATTCCGGGCATCGTCGAGGCCTACCGCAAGGGTGCGGAGAACGCTAAGGAAGCTGGTTTCGATGGGGTCGAGATTCATGGCGCGAACGGCTATCTGCTCGACCAGTTCCTGCAGGACAGCACCAACCAGCGCAGTGACGCCTACGGTGGCTCGCTGGAAAACCGCGCCCGGCTGATGCTGGAAGTGACCGATGCGGCCATCTCCGTGTGGGGCGCAGGGCGTGTTGGCGTACACCTGGCGCCGCGTGCCGACTCCCATGACATGGGCGATTCCAACCGCGCCGAGACCTTTGGCTACGTTGCCGGTGAACTGGGCAAGCGCGGTATCGCCTTCATCTGCACTCGCGAAAAAGTCGGTGAAGACAGCCTCGGCCCACAGCTGAAGAAGATATTCGGTGGCATCTATATCGCCAACGAACGCTTCACCAAGGAACAGGCCAACGCCTGGCTGGCTGAGGGCAAGGCCGATGCCGTGGCCTTCGGCATCCCGTACATCGCCAACCCGGATCTGGTTGAGCGCCTGCGTCAGGACGCACCGCTGAACGAGCCGAAACCCGAGCTGTTCTACGCCCAGGGCCCGGCTGGCTATACCGATTATCCGTCGCTCTAAGCTCCTGGCGATGGAAAGGCCCGACCGGCATGTCCGGACGGGCCTTTTTTATTCCTGCCGCACAGGCACCTGACGTATCGACCAGCGCGGCGAGCCGAACCGGACGCGCGGCTGAGGCTCCACCGTCACCCACCCTACGCCTTCAGCGCCTCGGCATGATGACGCAGGTGATCATCGATAAAGCTGGCGATGAAGTAGTAGCTATGGTCATAGCCCGGCTGGATGCGCAGCGTCAGCGGGTGCCCGACAGCGTCCGCAGCGGCACGCAGCGCCTGCGGTTTGAGCTGACCCTCCATGAAGTCATCGCGATCGCCCTGATCGACCAGCATCGGCAGCTTCTCGCCGGCATCGGCAATCAGCGCGCAGGCATCCCACTCGCGCCAGCGCGAACGGTCGGCGCCCAGGTAGCGGCTGAACGCCTTCTCGCCCCACGGGCAGTTGAGCGGATTGCTGATGGGTGCGAAAGCCGAAAGCGACTGGTAGCGACCGGGATTCTTCAGCGCGCAGACCAGCGCGCCGTGGCCACCCATCGAATGCCCGCTGATGCCCCGGCGGTCGGAGACAGGGAAGTTCGCCTCGACCAGTGCCGGCAGCTCGTCGACCACGTAGTCGTACATCCGGTAATGCTGAGCCCAGGGTTCCTGGGTGGCGTTGAGGTAGAAGCCAGCGCCAAGGCCGAAGTCCCAGGCCCCATCGGGATCGTCCGGCACCCCGGCGCCGCGTGGACTGGTATCCGGCGCGACAATGATCAGGCCGAGCTCGGCAGCTAGCCGCAACGCCCCGGCCTTCTGCATGAAGTTCTCATCGGTGCAGGTCAGCCCCGACAGCCAGTACAGCACCGGCAGCTTTTCGCCCTGCTCCGCCTGCGGCGGCAGATACACGGCGAATACCATGTCACAGGCAAGGCTGCTGGAACGGTGGCGATAGCGCTTGTGCCAGCCGCCGAAGCTCTTGTTGCTGGAAACGATTTCAAGGGTCATGAACAGGCCTCGCGATGGTGGAAACCGCGGGCTTCCACCGGTCGAGGTGGACAAGCCGTCTGGCGACAGCGTTATCCACCCTGGGATCAGAAGTGAATGACGGTCCGGATGCTCTTGCCTTCGTGCATCAGGTCGAACGCTTCGTTGATCTGGTCCAGGGGCATGTTGTGGGTAATGAAGGTATCCAGTGGAATCTCGCCGCTCTGCGCCTTCTCCACATAGCTCGGCAGCTCGGTACGACCCTTCACGCCGCCGAACGCCGAACCGCGCCAGACGCGTCCCGTGACCAGCTGGAACGGACGGGTACTGATCTCCTGCCCCGCACCGGCTACGCCGATGATGGTCGATTCGCCCCAGCCCTTGTGGCAGCACTCGAGCGCCGCGCGCATCAGTTGAACGTTGCCAACGCACTCGAAGGAATAGTCGACGCCGCCGTCGGTCATCTCGACGATCACGTCCTGGATCGGCTTGTCGTAGTCCTTCGGATTGACGAAATCGGTGGCGCCCAGTTCTTCGGCAATGGCGAACTTGCCCGGATTGATGTCGATGGCAATGATCCGGCTGGCCTTGGCCATCTTCGCACCGATGATCGCTGCCAGACCGATGCCGCCCAGGCCGAATATCGCCACGGTCGCCCCCTCTTCCACCTTCGCAGTGTTGAGCACGGCACCGATACCGGTGGTGACGCCGCAACCGAGCAGGCAGACTTTTTCCAACGGGGCCTCTTTCGGGATCTTCGCCACCGAGACTTCCGGCAGCACGGTGTACTCGGAGAAGGTCGAGCAGCCCATGTAGTGGTAAATCGGCTCGCCCTGATAGCTGAAGCGGGTGGTGCCGTCGGGCATCAGGCCCTTGCCCTGAGTGGCGCGAACCGAGCTGCAGAGGTTGGTCTTGCCCGACTTGCAGAACTTGCACTGCCGGCATTCGGCGGTATAGAGCGGAATCACGTGATCGCCGACGGCAACCGAGGTGACGCCCTCGCCCACCGCCTCGACGATGCCGCCGCCCTCGTGACCGAGGATGCACGGAAACACGCCTTCCGAATCCTCGCCCGAGAGCGTGTAAGCATCGGTGTGGCACACACCGGTGGCGACGATGCGGATCAGGACTTCGCCAGCCTTGGGTGGGGCTACGTCCACTTCCACGATCTGCAGAGGCTGGTTGGGGCCGAAGGCAACGGCGGCGCGCGACTTGATGGTCATGGACATCACTCTCGATGTGATTGGAAAGCAGAGAGTGTAATTCATGGCCAAACGGGGATTAACGATGGCCTCGGGAAAACATTATTGCTGTTGAGGGACAATCGGCGCTCATCACGTTAGGATCTTTGCAACCCGCTTGCTGGAATCTGACACCGGAGAACCCATGAGCCGCTGGGAAGGCCTTGACGAATTCGTGGCTGTCGCCGAATGCGGCAGCTTCATGCGCGCCGCTGAGCGGCTGCGGGTTTCATCCTCGCATGTCAGCCGACAGGTCGCGCGCCTTGAAGAACGCCTGCAAGCGCGTTTGCTCTATCGCACCACCCGCCGCGTCTCGCTGACCGAGGCCGGGCATACCTTCTTCACCCGCTGCCAGCGCTTGATCGAGGAACGTGACGAAGCCTTTCTGGCCATCAGCGATCTGCACAGCGCACCGACCGGGCTGTTACGCATGACCGCTGCGGTGGCCTATGGCGAGCGCTTCATCGTGCCGCTGGTGAACGAATTCATGGCCCAGCATCCGCAACTGCGCGTCGATATCGAGCTGTCCAACCGCACCCTCGATCTGGTTCAGGAGGGCTACGACCTGGCCATCCGCCTCGGCAAACTCGGCGAGTCGCGCCTGGTCGCCACCCGCATCGCGCCGCGAGCAATGTATCTGTGCGCTGCACCGAGCTACCTGGAACGCTACGGACGGCCACACACCCTGTCGGAGCTGGCGCGACACAACTGCCTGATCGGCACGAGCGACATCTGGTCGTTTCAGATCGAGGGCCGCGAGCAGCACTTCAAGCCCAGCGGCAACTGGCGCTGCAACAGTGGCGAGGCGGTGCTGGATGCAGCCCTGCGTGGCTTTGGCCTGTGCCAGCTGCCGGACTACTACGTGCAAGAGCCGCTGCTTCGAGGCGAGCTGGTTTCGCTACTGGAAAGCAATCAGCCGCCAGATACCGCCGTGTGGGCGGTTTACCCGCAACGGCGCTACCCGCTACCGAAAGTTCGGCTCTTGGTCGAGGCCCTCAAGACCGGTCTTGCCAAGCGTTCGGAGTACGCCAGGACCGGCGACCGGAACGGGCACTGAACCGCGCGTCAGACGCCTCTAATGACGCGGAACCCGCCTTAATCCCCCACGTCGTACCCTGTGTAGCTGCTGCTCTTCGAGCCGCCCGCGCTGGATGAGCGCAGCGCTGCAATCAGGAGGAAACCATGCAGGTTCTGGTGAACAGTAACCACAGCATCAGCGTCACCGCCGATCTGGAAGAACGAGTGAAGGCCACGGTCGAGACCGAACTGGAGCGCTTCGATGATCACCTGACCCGAGTCGAGGTCCATCTCAACGACGAAAACAGCAGCAAGAGCGGTCCCCATGACAAGCGCTGCCAGATGGAGGCGAGGGTCAAGGGTCACGACCCCATCTCGGCCACCCACAAGGCCGAAACGCTGGACCTGGCAATCAACGGCGCCGCGGAGAAGCTGAACCACGCACTGAGCCACGTTCTGGACAAGATCAACCGCCACTGACTGGCCCTCGATGGCCAATGAGCGCGCCATCGACACTTCTGCGAGGGACCGAACCACCGCTACTGGAGGCCACGCATGAACCGACTGCTCGACCGCGAAACCCTGACCAAACTGCTGTCAAAACGAGACGGGCCCTGCCTGTCCGTGTACCAACCCACTCATCGCAGCTTTCCCGAGCGTCAGCAGGACCCGATCCGCTTCAAGCACCTGGTCAAGCAGCTGGAAGAATCACTCAAGCAGCAAGGCCATGGCGACAAGGCACACACCCTGCTCGAGCCGTTCTACGCCCTGATCGATAACAGTGACTTCTGGAACCACAGCCTCGACGGCCTGGCCGCTTTTGCCGCCAAGGACTACTTCCAGGTCTATCGACTGCAACGCAGCGTGCCGGAAATGGCGGTGGCCAACGCGCGCATGCACCTCAAACCGCTGGTACGCATTGCACAGTCAGCCGACCGCTTTCAGATCCTCTGCCTCTCGCGTGACTCGGTACGCTTGTTCGAGGGCAACCGTGATGCCCTCGACGAGGTGAAGCTGCACGACGGTGTGCCCCGGACACTCGCCGACGCCTTGGGCAGCGACCTCACCGAGAAGGGTCAAAGTGGGTTTCCCCAGGGTTATGGCCGCTCCAGCGAACGCGGCGACCCGATGCAGGTGGAGGCCGGCGGCAGCGGCAAGCAGGCGGAGATCGACCGGGACCGTGATCGCTACTTTCGCGAAGTCGATCGCGCCATCACCGAACATCACTCGCGCCCATCCGGCCTGCCGCTGATCCTCGCCGCTCTGCCCGAGCAGCAGTCGCACTTCCGACGCCTCAGCCACAATGACTGCCTGCTGCCGGAGGGCATCGAGACCGGCCAGAACGCATTGAGCGTCAATGAGCTGCGTGAGAAAAGCTGGATGGTGATGCAGCCGCGCTATCTCAAGCGCCTGGAAGGCTTGCTCAACCAGTTCGGCGCATCCCATGGCCAGGGGCTGGCATCCGACCACCTCGAGGATATCGGTCAGGCCACCCGACAAGGCCGGGTCGCCACCTTGCTGGTGGAGGCCGAGCGGCAGATTCCCGGCCATGTCGACAAAACTGACGGAACGGCAACGCCGACCAGCGAAGATGACGTCAACACACCCGATCTTCTGGACGAGCTGACCATCTGGACACTCGAGCAAGGTGGAGACGTGGTTGTGGTACCGACCGAACGGATGCCGACCGGCACCGGCGCGGCGGCGATCTATCGCTTCTGATGTAAATGGCGGGCAGGCAACCCCTGCCCGTTCTCAAGACTCGCGGTCTGTCTTCCAGCGCTGCGCCAGCCACTCCAGATCTTCGGGCCGGGTGACCTTCAGGTTGTCCGCCCGCCCTTCTACCACCCTAGGCGAGTGACCTGCCCACTCCAGTGCCGACGCCTCGTCGGTAACCTGCATACGGGACGCGAGTGCAGCTTCGAGCGCGTCGCACAACATGCCCAGGCGGAACATCTGCGGAGTGAAAGCCTGCCAGATGACGCTGCGGTCCACCGTCTCCACCACACGCCCATCCGGACCTACGCGCTTGAGGGTGTCCCGCGCCGGAACAGCCAGCAGACCACCGACCGGATCATCGGCCAACTCGGCCAGCAACCTGTCCAGATCCTCACGCGCCAGATTGGGACGGGCCGCGTCGTGCACTAGCACCCAGTCATGCTCATTCGCGCCCAGTTCATCGAGGCGCTGCAGCCCACTGAGTACCGAATCGCAACGTTCACGACCGCCCGGCGCAAGCTGCACGCGAGTATCGCGAGCACAGGGCAGCGCCGGCCAGTAGGGATCGTCGGGCGCAATGCAAACCACCAAACCAGCAAGTGCCGGGTGGTCCAGAAAACAATCGAGGGTGTGTTCGATGATGCTGCGCTCACCCAGCAACAGATACTGCTTGGGACGATCTGCGCGCATACGACTGCCGACGCCGGCAGCCGGGATGACGACCCAGAAGGCAGGCTGATCGCGCGGGCTCATTCGATCAGCTGATAGAGGGTTTCGCCCTCTTTGACCATGCCGAGTTCCTGGCGGGCCCGCTCTTCGACGGTCTCCATGCCCTGCTTGAGCTCCAGAACCTCCGCCTCGAGGATTCGATTGCGCTCAAGGAGCCGCTCGTTCTCACCCTGCTGTTCAGCGATCTGCTTGTTCAGGCCATTGACCTGAGCCAGGCTGCCCTCGCCCACCCAGAGACGGTACTGCAGACCACCCAGCAGCAGTATCAGTACGACGAACAACCAGTAGGGGCGACGCATAGAAGGCATGAAACGACTTCAGCTGAAATTCGGGTATTGGCAAACAGCGACGGCTCTGGAGGCACGAAGAGTTTGCACGCGGGCACGGAGCGATTGAAACAAAAAAGGGCGACTTGCGCCGCCCTTTTTTAAGTACCGCGGATCAGCCGCGGAATTCGGCGCGACCCTTGTACGGTGCCTTGCCGGCCAGCTGCTCTTCGATACGCAGCAGCTGGTTGTACTTGGACACGCGGTCCGAACGGCACAGCGAACCGGTCTTGATCTGACCAGCGGCAGTACCCACGGCCAGGTCGGCGATGGTGCTGTCCTCGGTCTCACCGGAACGGTGCGAAATCACCGCGGTATAACCAGCAGCCTTGGCCATCTGAATGGCTTCCAGAGTCTCGGTCAGCGAGCCGATCTGGTTGAACTTGATCAGGATCGAGTTACCGATCTTCTCGTCGATGCCGCGCTTGAGGATCTTGGTGTTGGTCACGAACAGGTCGTCACCGACCAGTTGCACCTTGTCGCCGATCTTGTCGGTCAGCACCTTCCAACCGGCCCAATCGGATTCGTCCATGCCATCTTCGATGGAGATGATCGGATAGCGCTGGCTCAGACCGGCCAGGTAGTCGGCGAATCCGGCAGCGTCGAACACCTTGCCTTCGCCGGCCAGGTCGTACTTGCCGTCCTTGAAGAACTCGGAGGAAGCGCAGTCCAGAGCCAGTGTGACGTCATCACCCAGCGTGTAGCCGGCGTTGGCGACGGCTTCGGCGATTGCGGCCAGGGCGTCTTCATTGGACGCCAGGTTCGGCGCGAAGCCCCCCTCGTCACCCACGGAGGTGCTCAGGCCACGGGCCTTCAGCACAGCCTTCAGGTGGTGGAAGATCTCGGCGCCCATGCGCAGCGCGTCGGCGAAGGTCTTGGCGCCGACCGGCTGGACCATGAATTCCTGGATGTCGACGTTGTTGTCTGCATGCTCGCCGCCGTTGATGATGTTCATCATCGGTACCGGCATGGAGTAGACGCCCGGGGTGCCGTTCAGATCGGCAATGTGCGCGTACAGCGGCACGCCCTTGGCCTGAGCAGCAGCCTTGGCGGCAGCCAGCGACACGGCAAGGATGGCGTTGGCCCCCAGCTTGCCTTTGTTCTCGGTACCGTCGAGCTCGATCATCGCCTGGTCCAGCGCTTTCTGATCGAGCGGGTCCTTGCCCAACAGCAGGTCACGGATCGGGCCATTTACGTTGGCTACGGCGGTCAGTACGCCCTTGCCCAGGTAACGACTCTTGTCGCCATCACGCAGTTCCAAAGCCTCGCGGGAACCGGTGGATGCACCAGACGGCGCGCAGGCGCTGCCGATGATGCCGTTGTCCAGGATCACGTCGGCTTCCACTGTGGGGTTGCCACGGGAATCGAGAACTTCACGCCCCTTGATGTCGACGATCTTTGCCATTGTTGTTAACACTCCGTAGATAGCTGCAAGGCTTCAAGCAGTTTCGATTGGCGGGAAATTCTTGACGAGATCATCCAGCTGCTTGAGCTGGGTAAGGAAAGGCTCGAGCTTGTTCAGGCGCAGCGCGCACGGGCCGTCGCATTTGGCGTTGTCCGGATCGGGGTGCGCTTCGAGGAACAGCCCAGCCAGGCCCTGGGACAGGCCGGCCTTGGCCAGATCGGTGACCTGGGCACGACGACCACCCGCCGAATCGGCGCGACCGCCTGGCATCTGCAGGGCGTGGGTGACATCGAAGAACACCGGGTATTCGAACTGCTTCATGATGCCGAAGCCGAGCATGTCGACTACGAGATTGTTGTAGCCGAAGGAGGAGCCGCGCTCGCAGAGGATCAGCTGATCGTTGCCGGCTTCCTCGCATTTGCGCAGGATGTGCTTCATCTCCTGCGGCGCGAGGAACTGCGCCTTCTTGATGTTGATCACCGCGCCGGTCTTGGCCATCGCCACGACCAGATCGGTCTGCCGGGAGAGGAAAGCCGGCAGCTGGATGATGTCGCAGACGTCCGCGACGGGCTGCGCCTGCCAGGGCTCGTGCACATCGGTGATGACAGGCACGCCGAAGGTCTTCTTAACTTCCTCGAAGATCTTCATCCCTTCTTCCAGGCCCGGACCGCGGAACGAGGTGATCGAGGAGCGATTGGCCTTGTCGAAGCTGGCCTTAAACACGTAGGGGATGCCGAGCTTCTCGGTCACCCGCACGTACTCTTCGCAGGCCTGCATGGCCAAGTCGCGGGATTCCAGCACGTTGATGCCGCCGAACAGCACGAACGGCTTGTCGTTGGCGATCTCGATGTTGCCTACGCGGATGGTCTTCTGGCTCATGCCTTCTTCGCCTTGTATTCCAGCGCTGCCTTGACGAAACCGCTGAACAGCGGATGGCCGTCACGCGGCGTGGAGGTGAATTCAGGGTGGAACTGGCAAGCAACGAACCAGGGATGATCCGGAGCCTCGACCACTTCCACCAGCGCGCCGTCGCCGGAACGCCCGGTAATCTTCAGGCCCGCTGCCTGCAATTGCGGCAGCAGGTTGTTGTTCACTTCGTAACGATGGCGATGGCGCTCGACGATGCGCTCCTGGCCGTAGCACTCGAATACGTTGGAGCCGGCTTCGAGGCCGCACTCCTGCGCGCCAAGGCGCATGGTGCCACCCAGATCAGAGTTATCGCTGCGGGTTTCAACCGCGCCACTGGCGTCTTCCCATTCGGTGATCAGACCAACCACCGGGTGACCACTGTCCTTGTCGAACTCGGTGGAGTTGGCATCGGACCAGCCCAGCACGTCACGAGCGAACTCGATGACCGCGACCTGCATACCCAGGCAGATGCCCAGATACGGGATCTTGTTCTCACGGGCATAACGTACCGTAGCGATCTTGCCCTCGACGCCGCGCAGGCCGAAACCGCCCGGCACGAGAATGGCGTCGACACCTTCCAGCAGGCTGGTGCCCTGATTCTCGATCTCTTCGGAGTCGATATAACGCAGGTTCACTTTGGTACGGCTCTGGATGCCAGCGTGGCTCATCGCCTCGATCAGAGATTTGTAGGCGTCCAGAAGTTCCATGTACTTACCGACCATGGCGATGGTGACTTCCTTCTCCGGGTGCAGCTTGGCATCGACGACACGATCCCATTCGGAGAGATCGGCACCACGACACTCCAGGCCAAAGCGCTCGACCACGTAGTCATCGAGGCCCTGGGCATGCAGGATGCCTGGAATCTTGTAGATCGTATCGGCGTCCGGAAGGCTGATCACCGCGCGCTCTTCGACGTTGGTGAACAGCGCAATCTTACGCCGCGAGGAAACGTCGATGGCACGATCGGAGCGGCAGACCAGTACGTCAGGCTGCAGGCCGATGGAGCGCAGCTCCTTCACCGAATGCTGCGTGGGCTTGGTCTTGGTTTCGCCGGCAGTGGCGATGTAGGGCACCAGCGTCAGGTGCATCAGCATGGCGCGCTTGGCGCCCACTTCGACGCGCAACTGGCGAATCGCCTCAAGGAACGGCTGCGACTCGATGTCCCCGACGGTGCCGCCGACTTCAACCAGGGCAACGTCGGCATCGCCGGCGCCCTTGATGATGCGACGCTTGATCTCGTCGGTGATGTGCGGAATGACCTGAATGGTCGCACCCAGGTAATCACCCCGGCGCTCTCGGCGCAGCACGTCTTCGTATACGCGACCGGTGGTGAAGTTGTTGTTCTGGGTCATGCGGGTGCGGATGAACCGCTCGTAGTGCCCCAGATCGAGATCGGTCTCGGCGCCGTCGTGGGTGACGAACACCTCGCCGTGCTGGAACGGGCTCATGGTGCCCGGATCGACGTTGATGTAAGGGTCAAGCTTGAGCATCGTGACCTTCAGGCCCCGCGCCTCCAGGATGGCCGCCAATGAAGCCGAGGCGATGCCTTTCCCCAATGAAGAAACAACACCACCCGTGACGAAGATGTAGCGCGTCATGAAAAACCCTAGAAGTCTGCGTTAAGCGGCCGGCGCCGCCGGGGGAAAGCGAAGATGCCATTGCTCGCGAGCGGCAATAGCGCAACTGCCACGGATTCGAAGAAACCGCAGAAGCTGTATTGAGACGGGAGCGTAGTCTACCGGAAAGGCCTTATCAGCTCAAACCACTTAGAAGTCCGGCACGCACCAATACAGGGCGAACCGCCCGTTAGCCAGGAGTGGCAGATTGGCTACGCCGATCAGTTCATCATTGCAGTAAAGCAATGGCAGACGACTGCGCGCAAAATGGGGAACGCCAGCCTCGTTAAGCAGACGTTTCAGGTCGCGCCGGCCGCGGCCAGGCACGAGAAGCGCCTCGCCACCGTGCCGATAGCGGACCTGGAGTTTACCGGCAGGTGGCTCACCCTCCCCTCGAAGCATGCCATTGCCTGGGAGATCCAGGGCTGTGGACGGATCCGACCAGTCGATCGGCTCGACAACCGGCTCAAGCCAGCTATCGGGCAGCCACCAGACCCGCTCGCCAGTGCGCTGCAGCTCGCCCCCTGCCAAGCACCATCGCGGCGTGGCATCCGGCCGGGCATTCAGCAGCGACGCCCAGCCGGCCCAGTGATCCTCATCCGGCGCCAGCGTGAAGCTCGCCAGCCAATGACGTAGCGCGTTGCGCTGACGCACCGGCGTCAATGCTCGCAACGGCGGTAGCGCAAGGCTGGGCAGGCGCAGCCACTCAAAAGCGCTGGCCATGTTCGCAATGAGCAGATCCTGTTGCGCCAGCTCGTCCAGCAGTTGCTGCGCTTCAGTCATATGAGCCGCTGCTCGAGCCATACTCGAAGCCGCCTGCGGCCAGCGCCGCTTTAAAAGCGGCATGACCTCGCGGCGCAGAAAATTGCGCGAATAGTTGTGATCCTGATTGCTCGGATCCTCGACCCAGCGTAATGCGTTGCGCCGGGCGTACGCCTCGAGTTCGATGCGCGATACGCCGAGAAGCGGTCTCACCAGTCTGCCCAGACCTAGCGACCGCTCCACCGGCATCGCTGCCAGACCGCGCACGCCAGCCCCACGAAGCAGACGAAACAGCACAGTTTCGGCCTGATCGTCACGGTGTTGACCTGTCAGGAGCAGCTCGCCCTCCCTCAGGCATTCGGAGAACGCTTCATAGCGAGCCTCGCGCGCCGCACGCTCCAGGCTTGCGCCAGGCACGACCTTCACGCGGACCATTTGCAAAGGAACTCCTAAACCGTCGCAGATCGCCTGGCAATGCGCCGGCCAGCCCTCACCAGCGGCTTGCAGACCATGATGCACATGGATCGCGCGAATCGCAGGCAACTCATGCTGTCCAGCGAGCCGTACCAGCAAATGCAACAGGACGGTCGAATCAAGACCACCAGACAACGCGACCCACCACGTCGGTGAACCACGCCAAGGTGCGAGAGCTGAAAGCAGGAGGGAGTCGAGGGACATACGAGCGCTTCGATGACCGGCGTTGACGGCAAGCATAAAGCCCGGCGGCAGAAGCAGCGATAGGACGTTGGGGGCGATCAACCCACTGGCTTTCGCGTCTCGATTTCGAACGGCGAAATCGAGACGCGGATCAGGCGTGACGGATCAGGCGATACCGTAGCTCATCAGGCGCTCATAGCGGCGCGCGAGCAGCGCATCGGTATCCAGCGACTTGAGCATATGCAGCTGGCTGTTCAGCTGCTCACGCATGGCCGCAGCCATGACGGCAGGATTGCGGTGGGCGCCGCCCAGAGGCTCCGGGATCACCTTGTCGACGATGCCCAGGTCCTTGAGACGCTCAGCCGTCACACCCATGGCCTCGGCCGCTTCAGGTGCCTTCTCGGCGGTGCGCCAGAGAATCGAGGCGCAGCCTTCCGGCGAAATCACCGCGTAGGTGGAATACTGCAGCATGTTCAGCTGGTCGCAGACGCCAATAGCCAGGGCTCCGCCAGAACCGCCCTCACCGATCACGGTGGCAATGATCGGCGTCTTCAGACGTGCCATGACGCGCAGGTTCCAGGCAATGGCCTCGCTCTGGTTGCGCTCTTCGGCATCGATACCCGGATAGGCGCCCGGGGTGTCGATGAAGGTCAGGATCGGCATCTTGAAGCGCTCGGCCATCTCCATCAGACGGCACGCCTTTCGGTAACCCTCGGGGCGCGGCATGCCGAAGTTACGGCGTACCTTCTCGCGCACCTCACGGCCCTTCTGATGACCGATGATCATCACCGGCTGTCCGTCCAGACGCGCAGTACCGCCCACGATAGCGGCGTCATCGGAGAAGTGGCGATCACCGTGCAGCTCTTCGAACTCGCTGAACAGGTGATTGATGTAGTCGAGGGTGTAGGGGCGCTGCGGGTGGCGAGCCAGGCGGGCGATCTGCCAGCTGGTCAGATTGCCGAAGATGCTTTCGGTGAGCGATTCGCTCTTGTCCTGCAGGCGGGCAATCTCATCGCCGATGTTCAGCGAGTTGTCGTTACCAACCAGGCGCAATTCTTCGATCTTGGCTTGCAGGTCGGCGATCGGCTGTTCGAAATCCAGGAAATTCGGGTTCATAGGCATCCGTCATGCGTCGACGGCCAGGCGGCCGGGAGGCTGTTCCGTTTTTTGCGCCTTACCTTACGGGACAGGCGCATTCAGGTCGAACAAAAATTGTTCTGAACCATGACCCGGTCATCACCGGGCCGTTCGGGTCGGACCCGGAAAGCGCCATCGGCGACCTTCCGGGCCGCGGCCCTCTATCGGTATTGCAGGAAGACGTTGTCGCGTCCGAACTGGTCACGCAATGCCTGAATCAAGTTGTCGGCCGGGTCGATCCGCCAGGCTTCACCGAACTGCAGCAGGGCACGCGCGTCACGACCGGTGTACTCCAGCGTAATCGGGCAGGCCCCGCGATGACGGCCACAGACCTCAGCCAGCCAACGCATGCGCTCACCCTTGAGCGCTTCACCAGCGACCTTGACCCGTAGACTTTCGGCGAGCCCGGTGCGCGCCTCTTCCAGGCTCATCACCCGCTTGGCGCGCAGCCGCAGGCCACCGGAAAAGTCATCGTTGCTTACCTCGCCCTCCACCACGACCAGCGCATCGGTTTGCAACAACGCCTGAGCAGTATTGAAAGCCTCGGCGAACAGTGACGCCTCGATGCGCCCCGAGCGGTCATCCAGGGTGATGAAACCCATCTTGTCGCCCTTCTTGTTCTTCATTACCCGCAGATTGACGATCAGGCCGGCAATGGTCTGCTCGCCACGCGCCGGACGTAGATCGACGATGCGCTGGCGTGCGAAGCGGCGCACCTCGCCCTCGTATTCATCGATCGGGTGACCAGTGAGATAGAGGCCTAGGGTGTCCTTTTCACCTTTCAGACGCTCCTTCAGAGACAGCTCGCGCGCCTTGCGGTGGTTGGCGTAGACGTCAGCTTCGGGCTCGGCGAACAAGCCGCCAAACAGGTCCATGTGGCCGCTCTCAGCGCTGCGCGCCGTCTGCTCCGCGGCCTGCACCGCTTCTTCCATCGCCGCCAGCAAAACCGCCCGATTGCGGTCGATGTTGGCCTGATAGGCCTTGACCTCTTCGAAGAAATACGGACCTAGACGATCCAGCGCACCGGAGCGAATCAGCGCCTCAAGGGTACGCTTGTTGATCCGTTTCAGGTCGATCCGCGCGCAGAAGTCGAACAGGTCCTTGAATGACCCACCTTCGGCACGACATTCAGCGATGGCCTCGACCGGCCCCTCGCCCACGCCCTTGACTGCACCTAGGCCATAGACGATACGGCCGTCATCGTTGACGGTGAACTTGAACTCGGAAATGTTCACATCGGGCGGGTCGATGCGCAGCTTCATGCTGCGGCATTCCTCGATAAGGATCACCACCTTGTCGGTATTGTGCATATCCGCCGAGAGCACGGCAGCCATGAACGGCGACGGGTAGTGCGCCTTGAGCCAGGCCGTCTGGTAGGAAACCAGACCGTAGGCCGCCGAGTGCGACTTGTTGAAACCGTAACCGGCGAACTTCTCTACCAGGTCGAAGATGTTGCCTGAGAGTTCTTTATCGATGCCATTGTTGGAACAGCCTTCGATGAAACCACCGCGCTGCTTGGCCATCTCCTCGGGCTTCTTCTTGCCCATGGCGCGGCGCAGCATGTCCGCACCACCCAGCGTATAGCCGGCCATGACCTGTGCGATCTGCATCACCTGTTCCTGGTACAGGATGATGCCGTAGGTGGGCTTGAGCACTGGCTCCAGCCCGGCGTACTGGTAGTCCGGGTGTGGATAGGAGACTTCGGCACGCCCGTGCTTGCGGTTGATGAAGTCGTCCACCATGCCCGATTGCAACGGACCGGGACGGAACAGCGCCACCAGTGCGATCAGGTCTTCCAGGCAGTCGGGCTTGAGCTTTTTGATCAACTCCTTCATACCGCGGGATTCGAGCTGGAAAACCGCGGTGGTCTCGGCCTTCTGCAGCAACTGGTAGGTTGGCTTGTCATCCAGCGGGATGAAGTCGATGTTGATCGGCTCCAGGCCCTTCTTGGCCTGTTCGCGGTTGATGGTTTCCAGCGCCCACTTGATGATGGTCAGCGTCCGCAGGCCGAGGAAGTCGAACTTCACCAGACCGGCCTGCTCGACGTCGTCCTTGTCGAACTGGGTCACCAGGCCGCCACCCTCCTCGTCGCAAGCGATCGGCGCGAAGTCGGTGAGCTTGGTTGGCGCGATCACCACACCACCGGCGTGCTTACCGGTACCGCGAGTAATACCTTCGAGCTTGAGCGCCATCTCCCAGATTTCCCGGGCGTCCTCGTCAACGGCGAGGAAGTCGCGCAGCGGCTCCTCCATTTCGTAGGCCTTTTCCAGCGTCATGCCGACTTCGAAGGGAATCATCTTCGACAACCGATCAGCCAGGCCGTAGGACTTGCCCTGCACCCGCGCCACGTCGCGCACCACGGCCTTGGCCGCCATGGTGCCGAAGGTGATGATCTGGCTGACCGCATTACGGCCATATGCCTCGGCCACGTAATCGATGACCCGGTCGCGACCATCCATGCAAAAGTCGACGTCGAAGTCGGGCATGGAAATACGTTCGGGGTTGAGGAAGCGCTCGAACAGGAGGTCATAGGCCAGCGGATCGAGGTCGGTGATCTTCAGCACGTAGGCGACCAGTGAGCCGGCACCCGAGCCACGGCCTGGGCCGACCGGTACGCCGTTGTTCTTCGCCCACTTGATGAAGTCCATAACGATCAGGAAGTAACCGGGGAAGCCCATCTGGATGATGGTGCCCAGCTCGAACTCTAGGCGATCGATGTAGACCTGCTTCTTCGCCTCGTAGTCAGGAGTGTCCTTGGGTAGCAGCACCTCAAGGCGTTCTTCCAGCCCTTCGAACGACACCTGACGCAGGTAGTCGTCGATGGTCATGCCCTCGGGCACGGGGAAGTTCGGCAGGAAGTAGGTACCCAACTGCACTTCGATGTTGCAGCGCTTGGCGATCTCGACGGTGTTTTCCAGCGCCTCGGGGAGGTCGCTGAACAGCTCGGCCATCTCTGCCGGAGTCTTCAGATACTGCTGATCAGAGTAGGTACGCGGCCGCCGCGGATCGTCCAGTGTTCGGCCTTCACCGATGCATACGCGGGTCTCGTGGGCCTCGAAGTCTTCCTGCTTGAGGAAACGCACGTCGTTCGTCGCGACCAGCGGCGTACCGCTGCGCTCGGCGAGCGCGACTGCAGCGTGCAGATACTCTTCGTCATTGACCCGGCTGGTGCGCTGAACTTCCAGGTAGAAGCGATCGGCAAACACATCGCGCCATTCAGCCAGACGCGATTCGGCCAGTGGTTCGTCGCCATTGAGCAGCGCCTGGCCGACCTCTCCCTCCCTGGCGCCAGACAAGGCGATCACACCTTCGGCGGCCTGCTTGACCCAGTCGCGCTCGATGATCACCAGATCGTTGCGCTGGCCTTCGGTCCAGCCGCGAGAGATCAACTCGGTGAGATTGCGATACCCCTTGGGATTCATCGCCAGCAAGGTCAAGCGGCTGAGAGGACCGTCCTCGTCACAACCAGCCATCCAGATATCGGCACCGCAAATCGGCTTTATGCCGGCGCCCTGCGCGGCTTTATAGAACTTGACCAGCGAGCACATATTGCTCATGTCGGTCACCGCCACTGCCGGCATGCCACCTGCCGCGACCGCCTTGATCAGCGGCTTGACCCGAACCAGCCCATCGACCAGCGAGTACTCGGTATGCAGACGTAGATGGACGAAGGAAACAGGCATGAACAGACCTTGAGCTGGCAGAACGACAAGGGCGGGATTGTACCGGAAAGCACGGACGGGCTGGCGACCGCGCTAGCGGTAGCCGGCACGGCAAAAGGGTGTTCGGCGGCCCAGGACCTCATGAAGCACCTGGCTGGCCCGCGTACAGTTACCAGCTAGACCAGCAGCACGCTGGCCGGGATGTCAGTCTCGACAACTGCCTGCTCAAGCAGCGTACGCACTGGGGCGAAAGAGCGCCGATGAATGGGCGTTGGTCCTAGCCGACGAAGCGCCTCCAGATGGCTTGGAGTCGGATAACCCTTGTGCCCGGCCAGCCCATAACCCGGATAGCAGAGATCCAGGGCCTGCATTTCGCGGTCACGACTGACCTTGGCCAGGATGGATGCCGCAGCGATAGCCGGCACCTGACCGTCGCCCTGGATCACCGGTGCGCTGGGCACGTTCAGCTGAGGGCAGCGATTGCCATCGATGAGTGCCAGCCGCGGCGTGACACTCAGTCCATCAACCGCACGCTGCATGGCGAGCATCGTGGCGTGAAGGATATTCAGCTGATCGATCTCTTCGACCTCCGCTCGGGCAATGCACCACGCCACCGCCTTTTCGCAGATCTCGTCGAACAACGCTTCACGACGGGCTTCGCTCAGCTTTTTCGAGTCGTTGAGGCCTTCGATCGGACGCGCCGGATCGAGGATCACTGCGGCGGTCACTACAGGACCACACAGCGGCCCGCGCCCGACCTCGTCGACGCCGGCAACCAGCTCTTCGACCAGATTGAAATCGAGTCCGAACTGCATCAACGAACGCCAACCAGGCGCAACACGGCATCGGCGGCCTGACTCGACGCATCGCAACGCAGGGTGCGATGAATACTGTCGAAGCCTTCGGTCTGCACGTCACCATCGTCCAGCAGTGGCGACAGAGACTGCGCAAGCGCTTCGGGGGTAGCGGCGTCCTGCAGCAACTCGGGAACCAGCAGACGCTGGGCCAGCAGGTTGGGAAGCGCAACATAGGGGCTCTTCACCAGCCGCCGGAGGATGCGGTAAGTCATTGGCGCTACGCTGTAGGCCACCACCATAGGACGTTTGAACAACAGCGCCTCAAGCGTTGCCGTACCGGAAGCAATCAACACGGCGTTGCAGGCGGCCAATGCCTCATGGGACCGGCCATCGAGCAGGGTCAGCGGCAAATCACGAGTAACCAGCATCTGCTCAAGCTGCAGCCGCCGCTCGGGGCTGGCGCAAGGCATGACAAAACGAATCCCGGGACGCATGGCGCGCAACCGCTCGGCAGCGGAAAGGAACAGCCCCCCCAGTCGAGCGACTTCGCCGCCCCTGCTACCGGGCATCAGCGCGACGACCAGGCCATCCGCTGGCAATCCGAGCGCTTGCCGCGCCGCGGCACGATCGGCGCAAAGCGGAATGGCATCAGCCAGGGGATGACCGACGAAGCGAACAGGTACCTGGTGCTCGTCGTAGAACCTGGCCTCGAACGGAAACAGCGTGAGCATCAGATCGCAGGCGTCACGGATCTTCAGTACCCGCTTCTGACGCCAGGCCCAGACCGACGGACTGACGTAGTGCACGGTCTTGATTCCGGCGCGGCGCAGCTTGAGCTCAAGCCCGAGATTGAAGTCCGGTGCGTCGATGCCGATGAATACATCCGGCCGCTGCTGGATCAGCGTGTCCACCAGGCGTTTGCGGCGGGCCAGCAGCTCCGGCAAACGACCGAGCACTTCGACCAGGCCCATCACTGCCAGACGCTCGAGCGGAAAGTACGACTGCAACCCTTCGGCCTGCATGCGCGAGCCGCCGACCCCGATGAATTCGACATTCGCGTGCTGAGCCTTCAGCGCCTGCATCAGGCCCGCACCAAGGATGTCACCGGAGGACTCCCCGGCTACCAAGGCAACCCTGAGCGGCCGGTTCATCTCAGCGGGTGATGCCACGAGTTGAAGCCTGGATCGAGTCGCGGAAGATCGCAACCTCGGGGAATTCCGCTGCACTTTCGGCCAGCTCGGTGAGTGCGGCCTCCACGGTCAACCCCTTGCGGTAGACGACCTTGTAAGCGTTGCGCAGGGCGTGAACGGCTTCGGCGCTGAAGCCACGACGACGCATGCCCTCGAAGTTCATGCTGCGCGCCTCAGCCGGATTGCCGAACACGGTGACAAACGCCGGTACATCCTTGCCGATTGCCGTGCCCATGCCGGAAAAACTATGGGCGCCGATATGGCAGAACTGATGCACCAGGGTGTAACCGGAGAGAATGGCCCAGTCGCCCACATGGACGTGACCGGCCAGCGCGGTGTTGTTGACCAGAATGCAATGATTGGCGATCACGCTGTCGTGGCCGATGTGAGCATAAGCCATGATCAGGTTGTGATCACCGAGGGTGGTTTCGGAGCGATCCTGCACGGTGCCGCGATGGATGGTGACACCCTCGCGAATCACGTTGTGATCGCCAATCACCAGGCGCGTCGGCTCACCCTTGTACTTCAGATCCGGCGTATCTTCGCCAACCGAGGAGAACTGATAGATGCGATTGTGCCGACCGATACGGGTCGGCCCTTTGATGACCACATGCGACGCGATCACCGTACCCTCGCCAATTTCGACGTCCGGACCAATGATCGACCATGGGCCGACCTGGACGTCATCCGCCAAGCGAGCCGCAGGGTCGATGATGGCGCGAGGGTCGATCAAACTCATATCTTCTGTTCCGCGCAGATGATTTCTGCCGAGCAGACCGGCTTGCCCTCGACGCTGGCACGACAATCGAACTTCCAGATGCCGCGTTTGGCGCTGATGAAGGAAGCTTCCAGGACCAGCTGATCGCCCGGAACCACCGGCTGACGGAAGCGCAGCTTGTCAGAGCCGACGAAATAGTAAAGCGTGCCATCGGCTGGCTTGACGCCCATCATCTTGAAACCAAGCAGACCGGCCGCCTGCGCCATGGCTTCGATGATCAGCACGCCTGGCATGATCGGATGCTGTGGAAAATGCCCATTGAAGAACGGTTCGTTGATGGTCACGTTCTTGTAGGCACGAACGCGCTTGGCCTCGACGTCCATCTCCGTCACACGGTCCACCAGCAGGAACGGGTAGCGGTGAGGCAAATATTCGCGAATCTCGTTGATATCCATCATGTCAGGAAAGAGCCTGTAAAAAAGTATAGGGCCGCCTGCGCTGAAAGCCCGCGCGAGCACTGACAGGCATTAACCCCGAAAAAAACCGGATCAGACGGTAAGCTCAGGCATCAGAAGCCGGATTCTGACCCTGAGTCACGGTAGCCAGGCTTTTCTCCAGCTGTTGCAGCCGGCGAGCCATGTCATCCAACTGACGAATACGCGCCGCACTCTTTCTCCAATCGGCAGCATTCTGCATCGCCGTGCCCGAGGAGTAGCTTCCGGGTTCCGTGATCGAGCGCGTGACCATCGTCATACCCGTCACGAACACGTTGTCGCACACTTCGATGTGCCCAACCATGCCGACGCCACCGGCGATCATGCAATTGCGTCCGATCTTGGTGCTACCGGAGATGCCGGCACAGCCAGCCATCGCCGTGTTGTCACCAATCTGCACGTTGTGCGCGATCATGATCTGATTATCTAGCTTCACGCCGTTGCCAATCAGCGTATCGGAAAGGGCGCCGCGGTCGATGGTGGTATTCGAGCCAATCTCCACATCATCCCCGATACGCACACCGCCGATTTGAGCGATCTTCTGCCAGGCACCTTTTTCCTTGGCGAAGCCGAACCCCTCACCACCGATCACGGCACCGGACTGGATCACCACGCGCTTACCGATCTGCACGTCGTGATAAAGCGTGACTCGCGGTGCGAGTCGCCCGCCAGCGCCGATTCGGCTACGGGCGCCGACGAATGACTGCGCACCGATCACCACATCCGCCTCGATGGTTGCGCCGGACTCGATCACCACATAGGGACCAATGCTGGCCGACGAATCTACATAAGCATCGGCAGCGACCACCGCCGTCGGGTGAATGCCGCTATTCGCTACCGGTCGAGTCTCGAACAGGTGCGACGCGCGCGCATAAGCCAGATAGGGGTCGCTAACCACAATTGCCGCGCCTTCGTAGCCTTCGGCATCAGCGGGAGCCAACAACACCGCGGCGGCCTGGGTGGTCGACAGGTACTTGCGATACTGAGCATTGGCAAGGAAGCTCAAATGCGCCGGGCCCGCCTCCTGCAGGGTAGCGAGCCCGCTAATCGTCTGGTCAGCATCGCCGCGCAGGGTGCCACCCAGTTCCTCGGCCAGCTGGCCGAGTGTATAGACTGCGCCTGCCATATCAGCGCAGCTGATTCATGCGCTCGATGACCTGGCGGGTGATATCGAACTGCGGTTTGACATCCACCACGGCACCACGCTCGAACACCAGGTCGTAGTTGCCCTTCTTGATGACTTCTTCGACAGCCTGATCAAGCTTCGGCTTGAGCTGCTTGAGCATGTCCCGATCCGCCACAGCCTTTGCCTCGTTCAATTCCTTGGACTGGAACTGGAAGTCACGGGCCTTTTGCTTGAATTCGAGCTCCAGACGTTCACGCTCGGCCTGCTGCATCTTGTCGCCGTCCTTTACCAGGCGATCCTGAATACGCTTGGCGTCGCTTTCGAGGGTTTTCAGCTTGCTCAGTTGGGGGCCGAACTTCTTCTCCGCGTCGACCGCGTAACGTTTGGCCGCATCCGACTCAAGCAGCGCCATCTGATAGTTCATGACGGCGATCTTCATTTCGGCAAATGCTGGGGTCGCTACCAGCGCGGCAACGACGAGAAACAGTTGAGTCAACTTACGCACGGTAAACACCACTCCTGAAAGAAAGCACTGAGGCATCACGCCGCAATGTTAGAACGTTTGTCCCAGCGAGAACTGGAATACCTGAGTATCGGCCTCGTCCGGCTTGACCACCGGCATAGCCAGACTGAAGCTCAGCGGGCCCATTGCGGTAATCCAGGTCAGACCGACACCCACCGAGCTGGCCATATCGCCGAAGTCGATATCGCTGCAATTACTCGACTCTGTTGGGCAATTGGTGTTGTACACATTACCTACGTCCCAGAACACCGAGGTACGCAGCGAGCGCTGATCCTTGACGAACGGCATGGGGAACAGCACTTCCAAGCCCCCCTGGATGAGTACGTTACCACCGAACGGCAGAGGATCCTGATCCGGGTCGGCGATGGTGCCTGGGCGCGACCCGTCACTCGGCGTGCTACGAGGGCCGAGGCTGCTATCCTCGAAGCCGCGTACCGAATTGAAGCCGCCGGCATAGTAATGCTCGTAGAACGGCAGGCTCGAGGTCGAGCCATAGGCGTCCCCGTAACCCAGGCGCGTATGCATGCGCAGGGTGTAATCCTTGCTCATCGGTACGAACAGCTGGCCGTTGTAGTCGAGTTTGTAGAAAGACAGGTCGCTACCCGGAATAGTACTTTCGAACACCAGGCTCTGCGAATGGCCGCGAGTGGCGAGCACGCCGCGATTGAGGGTCGACTCGGACCAACCTGCAGATGCCTTGAAGTTGAGGAAGCTGTCGCCCTCTTCTTCCATGAACTTGAAGATCTCGTCCACGGTATAGCGGCCGGTATCCAATTCATCCTGCTGCATAGTGAGACCGAACGACAGTCGAGACGTCTCGCTGATCGGGTAGCCGATGTTGATGCCACCACCAAGGCTATCCACCGAATAACTGGAAACGTCGTAATCGAGCTCGTCGTAATCGGTGGTGCGATAGAAGGCGTTATACCCCAGGCTGACGCCGTCCTCGGTCCAGTAGGGATCGACGAAGCCAAAGTTATAGCGCGTCTGGTATTCGCTGCGAGTCAAGCCCAGGGAGACCCGGTTACCGGTACCGAGGAAGTTGTTCTGGCTGATGGAGCCACCCAGAATCAGGCCTGCGTTCTGCGCAAAACCGATGCTGGCCATAATCGAACCGGACGGTTGCTCCTCGACGCTGTAGTTGACGTCGATCTGATCATCCGTACCTGGAACCTGCGGCGTTTCTACGTTCACTTCCTTGAAGAAGCCCAGGCGCTCGAGACGAGTCTTGGATTGGTCGATCAAATAGGTCGACGCCCAACCACCTTCCATCTGGCGCATCTCGCGACGCAGCACTTCATCTTCGGTCTTGGTATTCCCGCGGAAATTGACGCGATTGACGTACGCACGCTTACCCGGATCGACGACGAACGTGATCGACACCGTATTGTCTTCGTCGTGAGCTTCAGGAACACCGTTGACGTTGGCAAAGGTATAGCCTTCGTTACCCAAGCGCCGGGTAATCAGCTCGGAGGTGGTAGTCATCACCTTGCGCGAGAACACCTGACCTTCTTTTGCCAGCAACAGCGCCTCGATCTCTTCCTGCGGAACCTTGAGATCACCGCTCAGCTTGACGTCGCGCACGGTATAGCGCTCGCCTTCGTCGATGTTCACGGTGACATAGACGTGCTTCTTGTCTGGCGTTATGGATACCTGGGTCGAGGTGATATCCATGTTGATGTAACCGCGATCCAGGTAATACGAGCGCAGGCGTTCCAGGTCACCGGAGAGCTTTTCACGCGCGTACTTGTCGTCGTTGCGGAAGAACGACAGCCAGTTTGTGGTCTTCAGCTCGAACAGATCCACCAGATCTTCGTCCGCGAAGACAGAATTGCCCACGATATTGACGTGCTTGATCGCCGCCACCGAGCCTTCGTTGATCTTGATCTTCAACGCCACCCGATTACGCGGCTGCGAAATGACCTCGGTTTCGATGGTCGCCGAATAGCGCCCCTGGGCAACGTACTGGCGCTGCAGTTCATTACGTACACCCTCGAGCGTGGCCTGCTGAAAGATTTCCCCTTCGGCCAGACCGGACTGCTGCAAACCTGACAGCAGATCTTCGGTCTTGATCGCCTTGTTGCCTTCGATCTCGATGCCGGAAATGGATGGTCGCTCGACTACGCTGATGACCAGCACATCGCCATCCCGCCCCAGCTGAATATCCTGAAAGAAACCGGTTCGAAAGAGCGCACGAGTGGCATCGACGAGGCGATTGTCATCGGCAGGCTCACCCACGTTCAAAGGCAGAGCGCCGAATACGCTGCCGGCGGAAACCCGCTGCAGGCCATTGACCCGGATATCGGAAATAGTGAAGGACTCAGCGTGAACTTCGGCGATCATCAATGCGGAGATAACCGCAGGTAGCAGCAGACGTTTCATGAAGTCCTTTCTTATTCAAACCTGATAAATGAACCGGCGATTCGGCATGGCGACACTACGGATTCGGCATTACAGACGGCCAAGGTCATTGACCAGTGCAAGCAGCATCACCCCAACCACCAGGCTGATGCCGATCTGTACTCCCCATCCCTGTACCCGCTCCGACAGAGGACGTCCGCGGACCCACTCGACGAGATAGAAGAGCAGATGGCCGCCATCGAGCACCGGGATAGGCAATAGATTGAGAACCCCCAGACTAATGCTCAGATAGGCGAGGAAATTGAGGAAATCCCCCAGCCCCGACTGGGCAGAAGCGCCCGCCACTTTAGCAATGGTTATCGGACCGCTCAAGTTTTTTACCGAGAGCTCCCCGAAGAGCATTTTCTTCAGCGAATCGAGGGTCAGCAGGCTCATGGTCCAGGTGCGCCTTACGCCTTCGACCACCGCTTCAAGAGGCCCGAAGCTGACTTCGCGCAGCATTTCCGCTGGCCATTCACCACCTTCGACACCCGCCCCCAGATAACCGCGGCGCGCATCGCCTTCGCCACGCGCGGCCAGCGTCAACGACACATCGATTCGCTCACCGGCGCGCTCCACCTGCAGCGATACCGGCTCACCGGGCAGTACCTTGACTGCGTCGATCACCTGCTGCCAATCGTCCAGTGGCTGCTGATCCATACTCAACAGGCGGTCGCCGAGACGAATACCTGCGGCCTGGGCCGGGCCTTCAGGATCCAACTGAGCGACCACTGGGACAATCTGAGGGCGCCAGGGTCTGATTCCGAGCGAGGTGATCGGGTCCGGCTCCTCCACGCCTTTCAGCCAATTTTGCAACGGGATCTGCAAGTGCTGCTCGCCAGAACCGCCAAGCTCTCGCACCGTCATATCGAGCTGACCGCTCTCGCCCAGGCGCCGTACCAACTGTAGATTGACGTCGGACCAGCCACTGACTGGCTTGCCATTGACCGCAACGATCTCCTGATCGACCGCCATCCCCGCCTGAGCAGCGAGACTGCCTGGCGCGACAGCACCGACAACAGGCCGCACCTGTTCGCTGCCAAGCATCGCCAGCAGCCAGAAGAACACCATAGCTAACAGGAAATTGGCCAACGGCCCGGCGGATACGATAGCGAAGCGCTGGCGGACGCTCTTGCGATTGAATGCACTGTCGAGCAAAGCGGGAGGCACGTCGCCCTCACGTTCGTCGAGCATCTTGACGTAACCGCCAAGCGGTATCGCAGCGATGACGAACTCGGTGCCCTGCCGGTCATGCCAGCGAAGCAGCGGACTACCGAAGCCAACGGAGAATCGCAGCACCTTCACGCCACAGCGACGGGCAACCCAGAAATGACCGAATTCGTGAAAGGTCACCAACACCCCGAGCGCAACGAGGGTACCGATGATCATGTAGAGCGCGCCCATATTTTCCTCCGGGAGTGGGTCTGTTGACGTTTCGCTGCAAGCCGCGAGGCCGGCAGACCCTATCGCCCGCGGCAGCTCAACCAGTGGTCGGCAGTTTCACGAGCCTGGTTGTCAGCTGCCAGTACATCTTCAAGGCAGACAGTCGGAACCGATGCCTCTCGATTCAACACGTCGTCGATGATACTCGCGATCTCGGTGAAGCGGATGCGTCGATTGAGAAAGGCGTCAACCGCCACTTCGTTCGCGGCATTGAGCATCGCCGGCGCCGTACCACCGGTCTCCGCGGCCAGGCGAGCAAGCCGCAGACAAGGGAAGCGCAGGTTGTCCGGCGCCTGGAAATCCAGTCGCCCAACCTGCAACAGATCCAGCGCAGACACACCGGAATCGATTCGCTCCGGCCATGCCAGCGCATGCGCAATCGGCGTACGCATATCGGGATTGCCGAGTTGCGCGAGCACCGAACCATCCACGTAGTCCACCATAGAGTGGATAACGCTTTGCGGGTGAATCACCACCTCGACCTGATCTGGTCGCGCGCTGAACAACCAACAGGCCTCGATCAGCTCAAGCCCCTTGTTCATCATGCTGGCCGAATCCACGGAAATCTTGCGCCCCATCGACCAGTTGGGATGCGCACAGGCCTGCTCCGGCGATACATCCGCCAGATGCTGCGGCGCAATATCTCGAAACGGCCCGCCAGAAGCGGTGAGCAATATCCGCCGCACACCGACAGCACCAAGCCCACGGGCATAATCGGATGGCAAGCATTGAAAAATCGCGTTGTGTTCGCTATCGATCGGCAGCAACACCGCATCGCTATCGTGCAGTGCCTGCATGAACAACGCGCCGGACATTACCAGCGCTTCCTTGTTCGCCAGCAACACTCGCTTGCCTGCCTGCACGGCGGCGAGAGTCGGCTTCAGCCCAGCGGCACCGACGATTGCAGCCATCACGACATCGACCTCGGGATGGCCCGCCACCTCGCTCAGACCGCCCTCGCCGCTCAGCACTCGAGTGGCAACGCCATCGGACTGCAACTGCCCCTGCAGCACGCCGGCTTGCTCTTCATCACCGACCACTGCGTAGCTCGGACGATGCTTGAGGCAGAGCGAACGCAGGTCGGCGAGCCGGCTGAAGCCGGTCAGCGCAAATACGCTATAGCGATCGGGATGACGAGCGATGACATCCAATGTGCTAAGTCCGATCGAACCGGTCGCCCCCAGCACGGTTATCTGTAGAGGTCGCGTCACAGCACGCCCCAGCCAGCAAGCCAAAGAAGCACCGCAAAGATCGGAATGGCCGCGGTAAGACTGTCTATGCGATCCATTACACCGCCGTGCCCGGGCAGCAGCTGACTGCTGTCCTTGATGCCCGAGCTACGCTTGAACATGCTCTCGGTGAGGTCACCGATCACCGAGATCAACACCACCACCGCCGCACCCAGCAGCGCTAGCACCAGCTCTCGCACCGACCAGCCGCGGTAAATGCCAACCGCCAGCGTGATCAGCAGACTGGTCAACAGGCCACCTATCAGCCCCTCCCAGCTCTTGCCAGGACTGACCTGCGGTGCAAGCTTGCGCTTGCCGAACGTCCTGCCGGAGAAATACGCCCCGATATCCGCAGCCCAGACCAGAATCATCACGGCAAGGATCAACCAGTTACCCAATGGCCATTGCTTGAGCACGACCAGCGCCTGCCACGACGGAAGCAGAATCGCCAGACCGATCACCAGACTGCCAGCGGAGCCACCCCAGAGACGACTGCTCTGCGGATAGGTCAACACCAGATAGGTTGCTGCCAGCCACCAGAGCACGGCGAGCGCCAACAGCCAGGGGGCCAGTGCCGGAAGTTGATACAGCACGGCAAGCAGCACCACGACCAGCGCCGCATAAGCGACTCTCACCGGCTGGCCCGCGAATCCAGCCAACCGGGCCCATTCCCAGGCACCTAGCGCAACGACCAGCCCAATGAAGATGGCGAAAGCGAGCCCATGAAGGAGAAAGAACCCAATGATCGCGACGGGCAGAAGGATGGCGGCGGTGATGATGCGCTGCTTCAGCATTCGGCCTTGACCTCGCTTTCGACCTGTTCGCCCGTTTTGCCAAATCGCCGCTGTCGAGTGGCGAAATCGGCGAGCGCCTTGCGCATGGCAACGTGCTTGAAGTCGGGCCAATAAAGATCGGAAAAATACAGTTCCGCATAGGCGAGCTGCCAAAGCAGGAAATTGCTGATGCGCCGCTCACCGCCGGTGCGAATGCACAGATCGGGCAACGGCATGTCGCCGGTCGCCAGATAGCTCTGAAACAGAGCAGGCGTAATTTCCGCCGGATTCAGACGCCCGGACTGCGCCTCGGCAGCCAAGTGCTGAGCCGCCTGAAGAATGTCCCACTGCCCACCGTAATTGGCGGCAACCTGGAGGACGAAACGATGATTGGCGGAAGTCATCTCTTCCACCTCCAGCATCGCGGCCTGCAATTCGGGATGGAAACGGGCACGATCCCCGATGATGCGCAGGCGAATGCCGTTCTCATCGAGCTTGCGCGCCTCACGCCGCAACGCCGACAGGAACAGTTCCATCAGCGCCCCGACTTCATCTGCCGGGCGCTGCCAGTTCTCGCTGGAGAACGCAAACAGTGTCAGCACCTCGACGCCGGAATCGGCGCAGACCTCAATCACGGCGCGAACCGCGTCGACACCGGCTTTATGCCCGGCCACACCGGGCAGCAAACGCCTCTTCGCCCAGCGATTGTTGCCATCCATGATGATCGCCACGTGACGGGGTACATTCCGCCCGGCGATCTGCCTGACCTTTTCCATGAACAACTCTACTTGCGCTAAAACACGCTGCGAACCAAAAGAAAAAGCTGCAAGCAACAGCTCTGGGGCATCTGCACTGTCGCATCACGAACCGGCCCCCCGATTCAGGACACGACAGCAGCGATTCGATGCCGGCCTTATACGGCCATCAGGTCGCCTTCTTTGGCTTCGAGGGCCTTGTCGATCTCGGCAACGTACTTGTCGGTTAGCTTCTGGACGTCATCCTGGCCACGACGTTCCTCGTCCTCACTGATTTCCTTTTCCTTGACCAGGTCCTTCAGCTGCGCGATCGCATCACGGCGGATGTTGCGCACTGCGACTCGGGCGTTCTCGGCCTCTGCGCGGGCCTGCTTGGTGTAGCCCTTGCGGGTCTCTTCGGTCAGCGCGGGCATCGGCACACGAATCGTGGTGCCAGCGGTGGCCGGATTCAGACCCAGGTCCGAGGTCATGATCGCCTTCTCTACCGCCTGGATCATGCTCTTGTCGAACACTGTCAATGCCAGAGTGCGGGAGTCTTCGGCGATTACGTTGGCAACCTGACGCAGCGGAGTGTCGGAACCGTAATAGGAGACCATAACGCTATCGAGAATACTGGGATGCGCACGGCCGGTACGGATCTTGGCGAATGCATGGTCCAGCGATTCCAGGGTTTTCTTCATGCGCTCCTGCGCGTCTTGCTTGATCTCGTTGATCATTCTTTCGATTCCTCGATCAGGGTTCCTTCAGCGCCACCTAGCACGATGTTGAGCAGGGCGCCGGGCTTGTTCATGTTGAAGACCCGCAGCGGCATGTTGTGGTCACGGCACAGACAGATGGCTGTCAGATCCATCACGCCAAGCTTGCGATCCAGCACTTCGTCGTACGTGAGCTCGGCAAATTTCTCCGCATTCGGATCCTTGAACGGATCTGCGGTGTAAACACCATCGACCTTGGTGGCCTTGAGCACGACATCCGCCTGGATCTCGATCGCACGCAGACAGGCGGCCGAGTCGGTGGTGAAGAATGGGTTGCCGGTACCGGCGGAGAAAATAACCACCTCGCCGGTCTTCAAATGACGCATCGCCTTGCGACGGTCATAGTGATCAGTCACGCCGACCATGGAAATGGCAGACATGACCAGCGCCGGGATGTTCGAACGCTCAAGCGCGTCGCGCATGGCCAGCGCGTTCATCACAGTGGCCAGCATACCCATATGGTCGCCGGTGACGCGGTCCATACCGGCCGCCGAGAGCGCAGCACCACGAAAGAGGTTGCCACCACCGATGACCAGTCCGACCTCGACGCCGATGCCCACCAACTGGCCGACTTCCAGAGCCATACGGTCAAGGACCTTGGGATCTATGCCAAAGTCTTCGGAGCCCATCAGGGCCTCGCCGCTCAATTTGAGCAGAATGCGTTTATAGCGAGGATTGCGTGCACTCATCTGCTGAGCCATTGGCGTGTTATCTCCTGCGGCGTGCTGTGATCAAGTCTGAATGACTCAGACCAAAAAATATCTGCGCTTTGACAGCTCAACCCGGGGTTGGTGCCAGGCGATGACTATATCGTGACAAAAAAACAATTCCGCTGCCCAATTCGACAAAGAGGCCGCGCGCGTGAGCGGGCAGCCTCTTTGCCAGAACCACCGAAGCGGCCTTATTTCTTGGTCGCAGCGACCTGAGCAGCAACTTCGGCAGCAAAGTCGACTTCGGCCTTCTCGATACCCTCGCCTACTTCGTAGCGAACAAAGGATACGATTTCGGCACCAGCTTTCTTGGCCAGCTCACCAACCTTGATTTCCGGGTTCTTGACGAACGCCTGCTCAACCAGGCTGGCTTCGGCCAGGAACTTGTTGATACGGCCCTTGACCATGTTCTCGACGATGTTTTCCGGCTTGCCGGCGATCTTGTCGGCATTGAGCTGCAGGAAGATTTCCTTTTCCTTGGCAACCAGCTCTTCGGAAACATCAGCCGGGCTCAGAACCGCAGGATTGCTGGCAGCCACGTGCATGGCGATATCCTTGGCCAGCTCGGCATCGCCACCCTTCAGGGTGACCAGCACACCGATGCGGTGACCGTGCAGATAAGCACCAACCACTTCACCTTCCACTGCGGTCAGGCGACGGATGTTGACGTTCTCGCCGCACTTGGCAACCAGCGCCTCGCGCGCGGATTCACGAGAAGCGATCAGCGGGGCCACATCGGCCAGCTTCTGCTCGAAGGCCTCGTCCAGGCTTTCCTTGACGAACGCCTTGAAGTCATCCTGCAGAGCCAGGAAGTCAGTCTGCGAGTTGACTTCGATGATCAGACCACGGCCACCCTCGACGCGAACGGCGATCGAGCCCTCGGCAGCGATGTTGCCCGACTTCTTGGCGGCCTTGATGGCGCCCGAGGCACGCATGTCGTCAATCGCCTTTTCGATGTCACCACCAGCGGCGACCAGAGCCTTCTTGCACTCCATCATGCCCTGACCGGTACGCTCGCGCAGTTCTTTGACCAAGGCTGCAGTGATTTCTGCCATGTTGGGAATCCTCTCGATTTGGTTTCTAAACCACTCACCCAATACACGGGTGATCAATTCGCAAGAGACAAAAAGGGGGCCTAGCCCCCTTTTTGTTCATCGGGTGTCACGCTGCAGTGCGCCGCACTCAGCCCTGAGCCGCTTCGGAAGCAACTTCCTCGACGAACTCGTCAGCGCCACCGGCACCGTTCTGGCGACCGCGCAGAACAGCGTCAGCCATGGAGCCGAGGTAGAGTTGCACGGCACGGATGGCGTCATCATTACCGGGAATGATGTAGTCAACGCCTTCCGGGCTGCTGTTGGTATCGACGATGCCGATGACCGGGATACCCAGCTTGTTGGCTTCGGAGATAGCGATGCGCTCGTGATCGACGTCGACGACGAACATGGCGTCCGGCAGGCCGCCCATATCCTTGATACCACCCAGGCTGCGCTCGAGCTTCTCGAGATCACGGGTGCGCATCAGAGCTTCTTTCTTGGTCAGCTTCTCGAAAGTACCGTCCTGGGACTGCCCTTCCAGCTCACGCAGACGCTTGATGGAGGCACGGATGGTCTTGTAGTTGGTCAGCATGCCACCCAACCAGCGATGATCGACGTACGGCGAGCCACAACGAGCAGCTTCTTCGCGAACGATCTTGCCGGCGGAACGCTTGGTGCCAACGAACAGAATCTTGTTCTTGCCTGCAGCCAGCTTCTCAACAAAACGCAGCGCGTCGTTGAACATCGGCAGGGTTTTTTCCAGGTTGATGATATGGATCTTGTTGCGCGCGCCGAAAATGTATTTATCCATTTTCGGATTCCAGTAACGGGTCTGGTGGCCGAAGTGCACACCGGCCTTCAGCATATCGCGCATAGTGACTTGAGACATGATCAGTCCTCGAATAAGTCGGGTTAGGCCTCCACGCGTCCCGATATCCAACTCTTGCGAGCACCCAGGATACCGTGTCGACACGTGTGTGGGGTTAGGCTCGACGGGGTCTACCCCGCTGAGCGGCGCGTTTTATAGCACAACGACCATCGAGAGGCTACTGCTTTGAACTCTCTACAACAGGCTCAGCGGTGCAATCAGCCCTGACCTGCAGGCCGCAGGCGCTTTGGTTTATCATCGCGACTTTCCGTTATTGCCTTCGCCTGCGGGCATACAAGAGGTTTGCATGACTGTCACCATCAAGACGCCCGAAGATATCGAGAAGATGCGCATTGCCGGGCGCCTCGCCGCCGAAGTTCTCGAGATGATCGGCGAGCACGTCAAGCCAGGCGTCACCACCGAGGAACTCGACCGCCTTTGCCACGAGCATATCGTCAACGTTCAGCAGGCCATTCCCGCTCCGCTGAACTACAAGGGCTTTCCCAAATCGATCTGCACCTCGATCAACCACGTTGTCTGCCACGGCATCCCGAACGACAAGCCGCTGAAAGACGGCGACATCCTCAACATCGATATCACTGTGATCAAGGACGGCTATCACGGCGACACCAGCAAGATGTTCATGGTCGGCAAGGTGCCCGAGTGGGCCGATCGCCTCTGCCAGGTCACTCAGGAATGCCTCTATAAAGGCATCGAGCTGGTTCGCCCGGGCGCACGACTCGGGGACATCGGTGAAGTCATCCAGAAACATGCCGAGAAGAATGGGTTCTCCGTGGTCCGCGAATACTGTGGCCATGGCATCGGCAAGGTCTTCCATGAGGAGCCGCAGGTTCTGCATTACGGCCGTGCCGGCACCGGCATGGAGCTCAAGGAAGGCATGACCTTCACCATCGAGCCGATGATCAACCAGGGTCGCTCGGAAACCCGCCTGCTTGGCGATGGCTGGACCGCGATCACCAAGGATCGCAAGCTGTCGGCGCAATGGGAACACACCATCCTGGTGACCGCTGACGGCTACGAAATCTTCACTCTGCGCAGCGACGACACCATCGCTCGCACCTCTGCCTGAGATTTCACAGCCGCAGCCCCCACGGGAGGACGTTCGCATGCCCCAGGTTGACCCGGAGCTGTTTGACCGCAGCCAGTTTCAGGCGGAGCTGGCTCTGAAGGCCAGCCCCATCGCTGCGTACAAGAAGGCCATACGCCAGGCGCGGCAGGTACTGGACGAGCGGTTCAAGGCAGGGCGGGACATCCGTCGCCTGATTCAGGATCGCGCCTGGTTCGTCGATCAGATTCTGCGCTCGGCCTGGGATCGCTTCGACTGGAACAATGGCGCAGATATCGCGCTCGTCGCCGTGGGTGGCTACGGCCGAGGTGAACTGCACCCCTACTCCGATATCGACCTGCTCATTCTGCTCGACGCCAACGACCAGGAAATCTTTCGCGACTCGATCGAGGGCTTTCTGACCCTGCTCTGGGATATCGGCCTGGAAGTCGGGCAGGCCGTGCGCTCCGTTGCCGAATGCGCCGACGAAGCGCGCGCCGACCTCACGGTCATCACCAACCTCATGGAAAGCCGGACGATCGCCGGCCCGGAGCGCCTGCGCCAAGCGATGCTGCGGGTCACCAGCACCCAACAGATGTGGCCTAGCAAGGAATTCTTCCTCGCCAAGCGCAACGAGCAGCGCGCACGACATGCCAAGTACAACAACACCGAGTACAACCTGGAGCCCAATGTAAAAGGCTCTCCCGGCGGCCTGCGCGACATCCAGACCATCCTCTGGATCGCCCGTCGCGAGTTCGGCACGCTCAATCTGCAGGCGATGGTCGATCAGGGCTTTCTTACCGAGGGTGAACACAGCCTGCTGACCGCCGCCCAGGAGTTTCTCTGGAAGGTGCGCTACGGCCTGCACATGCTTGCCGGTCGCGCCGAGGATCGCCTGCTGTTTGACCATCAGCGCAGTTTGGCCGCGCTGCTGGGCTATGAAGACAATGATGCCAAGCTGGCCATCGAACGCTTCATGCAGAAGTACTACCGGATCGTCATGAGCATTGCCGAACTCAGCGATCTTGTCGGTCAGCACTTCGCCGAAGTGATTCTCTGGGAAGGCGAGTCAGGCCCGATCGTGCCGCTAAACAGCCGATTTCAGGTACGCGACGGCTACCTTGAGGTGAGCAACGCAGCTATCTTCAAACGCACCCCTTTCGCGATCCTGGAAACCTTCGTGCTGCTCGCCCAGCATCCCGACATCCAGGGCGTTCGCTCGGACACCATTCGCCTGCTCCGCGATCACCGCTACCTGATCGATGACATCTTCCGCCAGGATCTGCGCAACACCAGCCTGTTCATCGAGCTGTTCAAGTGCAAGGAAGGTATTCACCGCAACCTTCGCCGAATGAACCGCTACGGCATCCTGGGCCGCTATCTGCCGGAGTTCGGCCACATCGTCGGGCAAATGCAGCACGACCTGTTCCACATCTACACCGTCGACGCGCACACGCTCAATGTCATCAAGTACCTGCGCAAGCTGACCAAGCCGGGCGTCGCCGAGAAATATCCGCTGGCCAGCAAGCTGGTCGAAAGGCTGCCCAAACCAGAGCTGATCTACATTGCCGGGCTCTATCACGACATTGCCAAGGGCCGTGGCGGCGACCATTCGGAACTCGGCGCGGTGGATGCCGAGCAATTCTGCAGTCGTCACAAGCTGCCGGCGTGGGATACCCGACTGGTGGTCTGGCTGGTGGAAAACCATCTGGTCATGTCCACCACAGCGCAGCGCAAGGATCTGTCCGATCCGCAGGTGATCAATGATTTCGCCCAACTGGTCGGCGACGAGACGCACTTGGACTATCTCTACGTCCTGACCGTGGCCGACATCAACGCCACCAACCCGACCCTGTGGAATTCCTGGCGCGCGAGCCTGCTGCGTCAGCTCTATACCGAAACAAAGCGGGCCTTGAAACGCGGGCTGGAAAACCCGCTGGGGCGCGAAGAGCAAATCCGCCAGACCCAACGCGCTGCGCTCGATGACCTGGTGCGCCAGGGCACCGATCCGGATGACGCCGAGCAGCTCTGGTCACAGCTGGGCGACGACTATTTCCTCCGGCACACCGCCACCGATGTGGCCTGGCATACCGACGCGATCATCGAGCACCCGGCCAACGGTGGGCCGCTGGTGCTGATCAAGGAAACCACGCAGCGGGAGTTTGAGGGAGGCACGCAAATATTCATCTACGCGCCAGACCAGCATGACTTCTTCGCGGTAACCGTGGCGGCCATGGATCAGCTCAACCTGAACATCCATGACGCACGCATTCTGACGTCGAGCAGCCAGTTCACGCTGGACACCTACATCGTGCTGGACGCCGACGGCAGCCCGATCGGCAATAATCCGAAGCGGATCGAGGAGATTCGCAGCGGCCTGATCGCCGCCCTGCGCAACCCGGACGACTACCTGACCATCATCCAGCGCCGTGTCCCACGGCAACTCAAGCACTTCGCCTTCCCGCCGCAGGTCACCATCCACAACGACACACAGCGGCCGCAGACCATTCTGGAAATCATTGCACCGGACCGGCCCGGCCTGTTGGCGCGTGTGGGCCAGCTGTTCCTCGATTTCGATCTATCGGTGCAGAACGCCAAGATCGCGACCTTGGGCGAACGCGTGGAGGACGTATTCTTCGTCACCGACGCAGACAACCAGCCGCTGTCCGACCCGCAGTTCTGCCTGCGCCTGCAGCAGGCGCTCGTCAAGGAGCTGCAGCAGGAGAACGAACAGCAACCCTCACCGAGCAGCATCCTGATCTGAAATGGCCTCGCCTGCTCACCTACCTGGCGCTGCAAGACAGGTAGGAGGCAGGCTCAATCCCAAGGCTGACCCCGCGTTTGTTCGACAGCTGGCAGTTTCTGCTGCATTGCAGCCTTGGCCAGCATGTGCGCACTGACCGGCGCAGTGAGGAAGAGAAACAGCGTGATCAGCAGCTCGTGCAGGCTCAAGCCATCGTTCTGGCTGCTGAAGAAGATCATCGACGCGATCACGATACCGCCAACACCCAGCGTCGTCGCCTTGGTCGGGCCATGCAGGCGCGTGTAGAAATCCGGCAGCCGGTAGAGGCCGATCGCACCGATCAGCGCGAACAGGCTGCCGATAATAAGGAACACGCTTACCAGCACTTCGATCCAGAATGGCATGTCGTTTCCCTCAATCAATGATGTCGCCGTGCAGCAGGTGCTTACCGACTGCCACGGTACTGACGAAACCCATCACGGCAATCAGCAGTGCAGCCTCGAAGAACAGGTCGGAGGCGAGCCAGATGCCGAACAGCACGATAAGCGCGAGCGCGTTGATGTACAGCGTATCGAGCGCTAGCACTCGGTCGGGCATGTCCGGCCCCTGGACCAGACGAACGACATTCAACACCGCCGCCAGCCCCAAAACGGCCATACAGAACGGAATCACGTAGGCGAGCATTCGAAGATCTCCAGCAGTGGCGCCTCATAGTTACGCTTGACGTCAGCGATCAGCGCATCGACGTCAGGCACGTCCAGCGCATGCACCATAAGCATCTGGCGATCCTGACTCAGGCAGGCAGATACCGTCCCAGGCGTCAGCGAGATGATGCTGGTCAGTGTGGACAGGACGAACTCGTTCTCGATGGCCATGGGCACCTCGATGAACGCAGGGCGCAGGTTTTTCTTCGGCCCCAGCACCAGCTTGGCGACGTGCACATTGGCCACGACGATGTCAAAGAGCACCTTGAGCGAGAACACGCACAGCTGCAGCGGCTTGCGTATGCGCGGCACCTCAATGAGAAACCCCCGAACCAGAAGTGGAATCGCCCAACCAAGAAACAGACCGAGCAAGAACTGCCCGAAGCTGAGCGTGTTGTTGAGCAACAGCCAGAGAATGGCCAGCATCAAGGTCAGGGCGGGATTAGGTAACCAGCGCGCCTTCATGCCGCACCTCCCTGAAGTATCTGCAGATAAGGCGCAACATCCAGCAACTGCGCAGCAGTGGCCTGCACGAACGCCTGCAGCGGGCCGGCGGCGACAACCAGCATCACACTACCAAGCAGCAGGCCGACCGTCGCCAGAACCCGAATGGCATCTGCAGGCTGCCCCACCGCCTCGGCACTGGGACGCCAGAACACCAGGCTGCCGGCTCGGCTCAGTGAAATCAGCATGCCCAGCCCGCCGACCAGCACCACGGCCCACAGCGCGATAGCGTCTGCGCCAAGCTCGATGGCGCGCAGCAGCATCACCTTGCCGAGAAAGCCGGAGAACGGAGGCAAACCGGCCACGGAGATGGCGCCCATGAAGAACAGCGTGCCCAGCAGCAGCGGCTGACGCAGCGCAGGCGCCGAAATCAGATCGGTCCCCAGGTCTCCGCGCTGACGAGCTATCAGATCGGCGAGCAGGAACAAGCCGCCCGCAACCAGCGTGCTGTGGACCAGGTAATAAAGTGCCGCAGCAAGCCCGGCCTCGCTGCCGAGCGCAATACCCGCCAGAAGCGTGCCCACTGACACGACCACCAGATAGGCCAGCAGCACCTGCAGGCTGCGAGCGGCCAATGCGCCTATCACGGCCGCACCGAGCGTCAGCAGAGCCAGCGGCCAGAGCCAGACATCGACCATGCCGCTCAACTCGCCCGCTTCGCTGCCGAAGACCAGGGTGAACACACGAATGATCGCGTACAGACCGACCTTGGTCATGATCGCGAATAGCGCAGCGACCGGCGCGGTGGCCGATGCGTAAGCCCGCGGCAACCAGAAGTACAGCGGCAGGATTGCGCCCTTGAGCGCGAACACCACCAGCAGCAGATACCCGGCGGCCGCCAGCAGCGGCGCATCGGCCGGATCGGCCGCGCTCACACGGGCAGCCATGTCGACCATGTTCAGGGTGCCCAGCAGTCCGTAGAGCATGCTCACGCCGATCAGAAACAGCGAGGAGCCGAGCAGATTCAGCACAACATAGTGCATACCCGAGCGCACCCTGCGCTGACCATGGCCGTGCAGCAGCAAGGCATACGAAGAGATCAACAGGATCTCGAAGAACACGAACAGGTTGAACAGGTCGCCGGTCAGGAAGGCACCATTGATGCCGAGCAGCTGGAACTGATAGAGGGCGTGAAAGTTCGGCCCGCGCTCGTCATCACCACGGCAGGCATAAAGCGCTGCGAAACCAGCCAGCACCGCCGTCACCAGCAGCATCAGCGCGCTCAACCGGTCCAGCATGAGAATGATGCCGAATGGCGGCTGCCAGCTACCCAGCGCATAGATCCGCAGCTGGCCATCATCGGCAAGCAGCACCAGCCAGATCGCAATCGGGACCAGGGTCCAGGTTGCCGCCAGTGAAAGCAGGCGCTTGGTCGACTTGTTGGCGCGATGAGCGAACAGCAACAGCGCCCCCATGAACAACGGCAGCAGCAGCGGGAGAATCAACGCATGATTCATTTGCGCGGCTCCTCACCATCGACGTGATCGGTACGCAGCTCTCCGATGCTGCGCAACGCCAGCACCACCACGAAAGCGGTCATGGCGAAGCCGATGACAATGGCCGTAAGCACCAGCGCCTGCGGCAGCGGATCGCCATACTCCGCGCTCTTGCCTATCACCGCCGGAACGCCGGTCGCCAGCCGGCCCATGGAAAAGATGAACAGATTGACCGCATAGGAAATCAGCGTCAGCCCCATCACCACCGGAAAGATCCGGGCACGCAGGAGCAGATAGACGCCACTGGCCGTCATGATTCCCAGCGTGATTGCGAACAGCGCTTCCACTACAGCACCTCCCTGTTGGAATCGTCCTGGCTGACCTGGCCGATGTTGGAAAGAATCAGCAATGTCGCGCCGACAACCACCAGATAAACCCCCAGATCGAAGAGCATTGCAGTCGCCAGCTCGAACTCTCCGACGAGAGGCAGATGGAAATACCCGAATGACGACGTCAGGAACGCGTAGCCGAACGCCCAGCTGCCCAGCCCCGTCAGCCCCGCAATAAGCAGGCCTGCGCCGCAGAGTGCGTGATAGCTGATCGGTTGCCGCGCCTGTGCCCAGCTCACGCCATGCGCGATGTATTGGAGAATCAGTGCCACCGCGGTGATGAGACCCGCAATGAATCCGCCACCCGGCAGGTTGTGCCCGCGTAGGAAGATGAAGGCGGAAATCAGCAGCGCCATCGGTAGCAGCGCGCGGGCAAGTGCATCCAGAACCATGGGGTGCCGGTCAACCGACCAGGGTCGCCCGCCGTAGTCGCGAACCGGGTGCGGCAGGCGCAGGCCTTTGAGTAGCGCATAGATGCCTACGCCGGCGATCGCCAGCACTGCGATCTCGCCCAGGGTATCGAACCCACGGAAGTCCACCAGGATCACATTCACGACGTTCTTGCCGCCGCCGCCGGAAACACTGTTCTCGAGGAAGTACGACGCGATGCTGTCATAGGGCCGGGTCAGCACGGTGTAGGCAAGCAGCGCGACCATGGTGCCGCTGCCGCCCGCGAGAACGAAATCGCGGAAGGCACGCAGACTGCTCGACTCGGCCGGCGTACGGTCGGGCATGAAGAACAGCGCGAGAATCAGCAGGATGATCGTCACCACCTCTACCGAAAGCTGGGTCAGCGCCAGATCCGGGGCGGAATAACGGGCAAACCCGAGCGCAACCATGAGACCAACGACACTGAGTACGATCAGCGCGGTCAGACGGCGGCGATGGAAAAGCACGGTCAGCAGCGAAGTCAGCGCCAGAATCGCCATACCCAGCACGGTGATTCCATCAAGCGGCGTCAGCGCGACCGGCCCATGCAGCGTTTCCAACGGGGTCAACGCAAAAACCACGAGCACCAGCGTACTGAGCAGCATGAGGGCGATGTAGCGTTGCAGCGAGCCGTTTTCCAGCAGACAGGTGACGTGACGTGCGGCGAGGGTCAGTCCGCCCATCACCCGTTCGAACACCTCCAGCGAATCGACCGTGGGCAACCCTTCGTACCAGCGGAACGCCCACTTGCGCAGCGAATAGATCAGTATCCCGCCAATCAGCGCAGCAAAGCTCATGGCCAGCGGCAAGTTGAAGCCGTGCCAGATCGACAGGCTGTATTCAGGCACGTTGCCATTCAGCGTTCCCGACACCGCCGCCGCCAACAATGGGCCTACGGTGAAAGCCGGTAGCATCCCCACCAGCAGGCAGAGCAACACGAGGATTTCCACCGGAATCTTCATGTAGCGTGCAGGTTCGTGTGGCGGGTACTTCGGCAGATCGATCGGCTCGCCGTTGAAGAACACGTCGTGAACAAAACGCAGCGAATAGGCGACCGAGAACGCACCGGCCAGCGTCGCTGCCGCGGGAATCGTCCAATAGAAGCTACCGAGCAGGTGCTGATCGAGCGTCTCGGCGAAGAACATTTCCTTGCTCAGGAAACCATTGAGCAATGGGACACCGGCCATTGCCAGCGACGCCACCATCGCGAGTGCCGCGGTGTGTGGCATGTACTTCCACATGCCATTGATGCGGCGCATGTCGCGAGTGCCCGTCTCGTGATCGATGATCCCGGCGGCCATGAACAGCGAAGCCTTGAAGGTTGCGTGGTTAATGATGTGAAAGATCGCCGCCACCGCTGCAAGACGCGAATCCAGGCCAAAGAGCAAGGTAATCAGGCCCAGGTGGCTGATAGTGGAATAGGCCAGCAGGCCTTTCAGGTCGTGCTGGAACAGCGCCATCACCGCACCCAGCAGCAATGTCGCCAGCCCGGTGACGCTGACCATGTAGAACCACCACTCCGACTCGGCCAGCGCCGGATACAGCCGAGCGAGCAGGAAGACACCGGCCTTGACCATCGTCGCGGAATGCAGGAAGGCCGATACCGGCGTGGGCGCTGCCATTGCCTGTGGCAACCAGAAGTGAAAAGGGAACTGCGCGGACTTGGTGAACACACCGAGCAACACGAGAATCAAGGTCAGCGGGTACAGCGAATTGGCACGGATCAAATCGCCCGAAGCGAGCACGGTTGTGAGCTCGAAGCTGCCGACGATATGGCCGATCAGCAGAATCCCGGCGAGCAAGGCGAGGCCGCCCCCCCCGGTGATGGCGAGCGCCATGCGCGCGCCTTGGCGGGCATCGGCGCGATGGTTCCAGTAGCCAATCAGCAGGAACGACGAAAGGCTCGTCAGCTCCCAGAACATCAGCATCAGCAGCAGATTCTCGGACAGCACCACGCCGAGCATGGCGCCCATGAACAACAGGAAGAAGCCGAAGAATCGCCCCATTGGGTCCTTCTTCGACAGGTAATAGCGTGCGTAGAGAATGACCAGGAGACCGATGCCGAGAATCAGCAGGGCGAAGAGGAAGCCCAATCCATCAAGGCGCAGGCTCAGGTTGAGTCCGAGCTGCGGCAACCACTCGTAATGGATGATTTCGGTTTGGCCGGCAAATACGTCGGCCCGTTTGGTCAGCAGCAGAATCAGCGCTGTCAGTGGCGCCAGGCCCGCGCCAAAGGCACAAGCGGAGCGACCAAACCGCTCCAGGAGCAAAGGCAGGAAGATGCCCAGAAATGGCAAAGCGATGATCAGCGCAAGCGCCATGAACGAGACCCCTTAAGCCACCTGAGCGGAGGCATTCTTATCCTTGCAGGCACAGCAACTGCCTGAAACAGCACATAAATGTGTGCCCGATTATCCATACCGATGATGCTGGCGTCATGGATTCATGTATTTCGAAAAACAAAAAGCGCTGTCACCGCTCCGTTAACGGAGCGGTGACAGCGCTCTGACCTCAGCCTCGGGCAGCTGCTATGAAGATCAGGGCGCCACGCGACTGGTACCACTGACGGTGAGGATGCGAACCCGTTGTCCGACCCGAAACACCTGATTGGGCTCCACGGCCTGCACATAGGCGCGCATGTTGCCATCATCCTCGCGCACCGTGATCTCGACACCCTGGGTGCGGGTAATCCCCTCTTCCGCCGCCGACCCCAGCATGCCACCTGCCACCGCACCAATCACTGCAGCAACCGCACTGCCACGGCCGCCGCCGATGCCGCTGCCGGCAACGCCGCCAACGACGGCACCGGCGCCAGTGCCGATGGGGGTCTTGGTTCCCTCGATCTTTACCGGGCGCAGCGACTCGATGGTTCCGTAACGCACAGTCTGTACGGCTCGCGCCTCGTCCCGAGAATAGGTATCTCCGGTCAGGCTGGAGGCGCACCCACCCAGAGCGAGCGTCAGAGCTGTAAAGGAAGCGACATAAATGGACCTACGCATTGCAATTCTCCTGCGGACAGCTGTTTCGTTCTGAACGGCGGCATGAGCAGTAGCGACAAAAAAGCGCTTGGCAACTTCTCCGTCCTGACTCAGCATTTACTACCTTCCTAGCATACCTATGCGAGTCGAACCTGGCGCACCGGTTCCTCTCGCCGAGACGATCCATGGATTACTTCATCATAGCCATCACCACCATAGCTGGCCTGGCTTTTCACGGCTGGCTGATCATGCGCTTCCGACTTTGGGCCGATCGGGACCTGGCGCTTTCAATCGCCGGCAGCGACCCAGACAAGCGCAGCTGGATGCTACAACGCCTCGCCGACGCGAAGAGTCAGAAGATCAAGCGGCGGGAACTACAAAGCTGGCTGGAGCAGCAGGTACAACACTACCCCGGCCTCTGATTCGGACACTTTCAGAAAATCAGACCCAAACAGACAAACCACGCTTTCATGGTCTCTGACCATCGGAAAGCACATCCCTAGCACCAGGTGATCGTTTGCTGGTTACAGAACGTTGCCAGCACGGCGCGAGAGCTTACCCGCTGGCGCTCCAGCAAAGCGCCGCTCTCCGGTACAAGAGGCTTGGAGCAACAGCGCCTGGACTAGTTCGTTGCTGGGAGACCATTTAGGGCGCCAAGCGCTCCCGCTGCCAGCTGTTTGCGATCAAACGATAGTCGAGACGATCATGCAGGCGGCTAGGCCGGCCCTGCCAGAACTCCATACGCTCCGGCAACAGGCGATAACCTCCCCAGTGCGGCGGACAATGGGGTGCCGTGTCGAGAAAGCGCTGCTCGGTTTCCGCCAGCAAACGCTCAAGTTCGGCCCGATCGCGAATCACCTGGCTCTGCGGCGATGCCCAGGCACCGAGCCGGCTACCCAAGGGGCGGACTTGAAAATAAGCATCCGACTCTTCCTGAGTAACCTTCTCCACCCGCCCCTCGATACGAACCTGACGCTCGAGTGTCGGCCAGAAGAAAGTCATGGCTGCATAGGGCGAAGCATTCAGTTGCTCACCCTTGGCGCTGTCGTAATTGGTGAAAAAGGTAAAGCCTCGATCATCCAGCGCCTTGAGAAGCAGGATGCGACAGTGAGGACGGCCGTCGGAGTCGACCGTAGCCAGGGACATCGCGTTAGGCTCCACCGGCGCCTGTTCGGTTTTCGTGGCCTCGGTGAACCACTGGCGAAACAATCCGAACGGCTCGGCTGGTGCATTGGCCTCGCTGAGTCCGTCACGGGTGTAGTCACGGCGCATATCGGCCAGGGTCTGGATCATCGCGGGGCTCCTTGTAGTCGAATAAGCAGGCTTCAGCCTACCAGGCGGCCATTCGCCGGGCGACGGTGGTTGAACCCAGCCGGCCTGCATGAACTAGCTTATCCGCGTGCTCAGGCAACGCGCTTGATTCAAGGCAACCATGCCCAACGAAAACAGGCCCGCATGCGGGCCTGTCGATATCCAATGCCTGGCAGCGCTACTTGGCGACCTCGGCTTGCGCCACCTGAGTCGCGGCCTGCGCCGGCCGCTCGTACTTCGCGATCAATGCGAGCATCGTCGCCTGCGGCGCCAGTACCATCTCGACCCGACGGTTCAGAGCCCGGCCTTCCTTGCTGTCGTTGGCTGCACGCGGCATGTCGGAACCCAGGCCTCGAATGCGCAGGCGGTTATGCTTGAGGCCACTCAGGCGGAAAATGGCCGCCACGGCACCGGCACGCTCGCGACTTACGGTGCGATTGGTGTCCGCAGAGCCAGTGCTGTCGGCATGACCGAGTACGACTACGGCAGTCTTGTCGTCCTTCTCGACCAGCTTTGCAACACGGGTGATCGGCCCGAGGGTTACCGGCAGGAGCATGCCGGGACGATCCGGATTGAAGGACGAGTCCACCGGCGCAGTCACCACCAGCACGCTGTCACGGCGCTCCACCTCGAAACCACTGCCCACGAGCGCATCCTTCAACTGCGGCTCGTACTCATCGAGCCAGGCGTAATCCACCTTGACCGTAGCCGGGGCAGCGGCCTCGCTCGGTTTCTCGCTCTTCGAGCTGCACCCGGCAACGACGATCATGCAGAAAATCAGGGAGACGCTCTTCAGCAGGTTCATGAGGCAGGTTCCGTCAACCAGAAGCGTTCTAGGAGGGTGCGACCAATCGAGGTGAGGCCACTATTGAGTTCGAGTTGAAATTGTGGACGCAAGCCCTTCTTTTGAAAAGCCTGCGAGGCCAGAAGTGACGAGTGGTTCAACGCAGGCATGCTGCAACGCTGCGCGCCAGCGATTGAGCACGCGGGTCCATCAGCACATAGGGGCCGAGGGTATTGGTCACGAAACCGAACCCCAGTTCACGCTCCGGATCGGCAAAACCAACACTGCCACCGGCACCAGGGTGACCGAACGCCTGCTCTCCCATACCAAAGGTGGCATTGGCGACGTGCGGCTGATCCAACCAGCAGCCGAGGCCGAAACGCGTGGCCGCCAACAGAGTGCGGTCTTGTCCTGCGCTGTGCTCACTGGTCATCTCGCGCAGCAGCGACTCATCCAGAAGTTTGCCCTGCAGCAACCCTGTATAGAAACCCGCCAACGAGCGGGCATTGCCATGGCCGTTGGCTGCCGGTTGCGCCATGCGTCGCCATTCCGGTTTGTTACCACTGCTCATGATGGACGGTGGATTGTTGAAGGCCCGGACACTTATTGACTCCGGCTCGCTCATCAAGGCCTTGAACAGGCGCTGCGCGGCAGCGTCACCGAAGTCGTTCTTGGTGCGCGTGAGATAAGCGACACGATGAGCCTCGGAGTCGCCGAGACCGATATGGAAGTCAAGCCCGAGCGGCACCGCCGTACGACGAACGATCGACTCCCCAGGCCCACAGCCATCGACACGACGCAGGAGCTCACCAACCAGCCAGCCGTAGGTCATCGCCGCGTAGCCCTGATCGGTGCCGGGCGCCCACGATGGCTCTTCGGCTGCTAGCGCGGCGGTCATGACGTCCCAGTCGTACAGCGCTTCGGCGGCTAGCGGTCTGCGAATCGCCGGCAATCCCGCCCGATGACAGAGCAGCTGACGCAGGGTGATGGTTTCCTTGCCATTGACTGCGAACTCCGGCCATATACGGCCGACGGGCTCATCCAGCTGCAGCTTGCCTTCCTCGACCAGCTGCAGCGCAGCAACCCCGGTGAAGGTCTTGGTGCAGGAGAACAGGTTGACCACCGTATCGCTGTGCCACACCTGCTCGCCCTGATTGTCGGCAACGCCGGCCCAGAGATCGACGACCGTCTCGCCGCCGATCTGCACGCAGAGTCCCGCGCCGCGCTGCTGGGTGCCGTCGAACAGCGCGCCGAACGCATCGCGAACGGCCTCGAAACGAAGATCGAAATAGCCCTGAACCTGCACGCTGTCACCTCTCGCAATCAATTCTCGGGATTCTTGCAGCCGCCATTACGCAACAAAACCGCCAGACGAAGCGGTGATGGGGTGATATCGCGACCGGTTATCTCGCCTATCAACTGATCTCGCGACGGAACGGCGGCAGCGCATTGAGGATCGCCTTGCCATAGCGCTGCGTCACCACTCGCCGGTCGAGCAGCGTGATGGTTCCACGGTCCGCCTCGGTACGCAGCAGCCGCCCACAGGCCTGCACTAGCCGCAGAGAGGCATCTGGAACGGCGATCTCCATGAAGGGGTTGCCGCCGCGCGCCTCGATCCACTCTGCCAATGCGGCCTCGACCGGGTCATCGGGGACCGCAAACGGAATCTTCGCAATCACCACATGCTCGCAGTATGCCCCCGGCAGATCGACGCCTTCGGCAAAGCTGGCAAGCCCGAACAGCACACTGGACTCGCCATCGTCCACCCGCGCCTTGTGCTTGTTCAGGGTTTCCTGCTTGGACAGGTTGCCCTGGATCAGCACCCGCCGACGCCATTCACGCTCCAGGCCGTCGAACACGTCCTGCATCTGCTTGCGTGACGAGAACAGTACAAGCGTTCCCCGTGCACCTTCGACCAATCCCGGCAGTTCGCGGACGATGGCTGCCGTGTGTGCTGCAGCATCGCGCGGATCGGCCTTCAGATCGGGGACGCGCAGCACCCCGGCATCGGCATGATGAAAAGGACTCGGCACCACGGCGGTGACCGCAGCCTTGGGCAAGCCGGCCCGCATGCGGTAGCGGTCGAAACTGTTCAGCGCCGTGAGCGTCGCCGATGTCACCAGCGCACCAAAGGCGACATTCCAGAGATTGCGCCGCAATGTTTCCGCTGCAAGGATCGGGCTGGCATTGACCTCGATATCGAACAGCGCCCCGCCTTCCGCCAGGGTCAGCCAGCGCGCCATTGGCGGGCTATCCTCCGGGTCTTCGACGGTGAATGCGGTCCACAACTCCCAATTGTTCTGCGAACGCGTCAGCAGACTGCCGAACAGCGGGTACCACTCCTCGGCCTGATGGCTGGCGATTCCGCCACCTGCTTCGCCGTCCATGGCCTCCTTGAGCAGTTCAGCGATCCGACTGAACAGATCGGTCAGCTTGGAAAAACCCTTCTTCAGCTCGGTGCCCAGCTCGATCAGATGCTCCGGCACCACGCCACCGACGAAGCGGTGCCGCGGCCGCTCACGGCCCTCCATGTCCTCACCGGCCTTGAAATCGGCCAATTGCTCACAGGCGCTGAACATGAACTGCTGTTGGGTGCGCAGATCACGAGCCAGTTCTGGGATGCCCTCCACCAGCCGACCGAGCTCGCCCGGCAGCGGATGCTGGGCAAGCAGCTTGGTCAGGTTCTTTTCCACCTGCCCGAGCCAGTCAGCCGTGGAGCGCAACCGGGTGAAATGGGCGAAGTGACCGATGGCCTTGTCCGGCAGGTGATGCCCTTCGTCGAAGACGTAGATGGTGTCACGTGGATCGGGCAACACCGCACCGCCGCCAAGGGCCAGGTCAGCCAGAACCATGTCGTGGTTGGTGACGATCACGTCGACCTTGGTCATGCCCTCGCGCGCCTTGTAGAAAGCGCACTGCTGAAAGTTGGGGCAATGCCGGCCGGTGCATTGGCTGTGATCCGTGGTGAGCTGCGACCAGTCCGCATCGCCCAGCTCCTCCGGCCAGGTGTCGCGGTCGCCATCCCAGCGATTACCCGCCAACTTCTCGATCATGCCGGTGAAAAGCTTCTGGCTGCGCTCGTCGACCTCGATGCGGAAGCCTTCTTCCTCGAACAACTGGGCGGTCGCGCTCTGCGCCTGGCCTTCCTGCAGTAACAGATCCAGCTTTGACAGGCACAGGTAGCGCCCGCGGCCCTTGGCCAATGCGAAGCTGAAATTCAGTCCGCTGTTGCGCATCAGGTCCGGCAGATCCTTGTGCACGATCTGCTCCTGCAGGGCGACCGTTGCCGTGGCGATCACCAGCCGCTTGCCAGCCGCCTTGGCGGTGGGGATCGCCGCCAGACTATAGGCGACGGTCTTGCCTGTACCGGTGCCCGCCTCGACCGCGACGACCGCGGGCTCGCTCTCGCGACGCCCTTCATCGTCGGTCTTGATAGTGCCGAGCACCTTGGCGACCTCGGCGATCATCAGGCGCTGGCCATAGCGGGCCTTGAGCCCCTTGGCTTCGAGAAAACGGCTGTAGGCGCCCTGGATCTGGGACTTGAGTTCGGTGCTGAGCATGGGCGCGGAGCTGTATATATTTTCAGTACTTCAATGGGGCGGCTATGATAGCGCGCGTTCGCCCTGCCGCCACCGGAGATTTGCCCCATGACGTCATTTGCCCTGCTTTACACCCTGCATGTACTCGCCGCGACGGTCTGGGTGGGCGGAATGTTTTTCGCCTGGATGGTGCTGCGCCCGGCGGCGGTGGCGGTGCTGCAGGCACCGGAACGGTTGACCTTATGGGCAGATGTGTTCCGACGTTTTTTCGTCTGGGTCTGGGTGGCGGTGCTGGTATTGCCGCTAAGCGGCATCGGCATGTGGCACATGCGTTTCGGCCCGCTGGAAAGCGCACCGCGCTACGTTCACATCATGGCCGGTCTGTATCTGGTGATGCTGGCGCTGTTTCTGCGTATTCAGCTACTGCAGTTGCCGGCCCTCAAGCGCGCGGTCGAGGCCGAGCGGTGGCCGGACGCTGGTGCGGTGCTCGGGCAGATTCGCCGACTGGTGGGCATCAACCTCGTGCTTGGCCTGCTGGTGATCGCGCTGGCCAGCGTACGGCCGTCGTTCTGACAGCCGTAAAATAAAACAGCCGGACACTGGGCCCGGCTGGATCTGTTACCGCATTCGACTCAAGGGCGTGCTTCGACCTCAGCCTCTACGCGACGGTTGATAGCGCGGCCTTCTTCGGTTGCGTTATCGGCCACCGGGCGCGACTCACCGTAGCCAACCGCATTCACCCGATCGCCACCAACGCCATACTCGTCGACCAGCACTTTACGAACCGCATTGGCGCGGCGCTCGGAAAGGCGCTGATTGTAGGCATCGGTACCGACGGAGTCGGTGTGGCCTTCGAGCACGGTCGTGGTCTGGCCATATTCCTTCATGAAATCAGCCAGATTCTGGATGTCGCCATAGCTATCCTGCTTGACCACATCACGATCGAAGTCGAACTTGACGTCCAGTTCGACGCGCACCGGCTCTGCCGCAGGCTCCGGTTCCGGCTCGGACTGAGGCATAGGCTCGACCGTCTCGACGACGGCGACCGTTTCCTCTTCCATGCCGTTGGCCCAACAATAGGCTGCCGCGACACCACCACCGATCAGCGCACCCCAACCGGCATAGGAGCTGCTCTCGATGGCCCCCAGCGCGGCACCGCTCACGCCACCCACGGCCGCACATGTCGGCCAATCCTGTTTCTGCACGCCTGCACAACCAGCCAGGAACGTGGTCATGACAATAACGGGTACTGCTGTCCGTAATGTACTCATCGATCAAAACCTCCAGTGTGGACATTCAGCCAGAATCGCCACGTACGGGAATCCGGGCGGCTCCGGTTACTTTCAGACTAGGCCGACAAACGGCACCGCGCTAGTCTTCACCTTTGAAACGAGGATTCTCGATTGACTGAAAACCCTGTAGTGCACACGCCACAACAAGCGCTTGCGGCGATGCTCGAGCACTATGCCCCAAGCCGTCTATTGCACGTGGGACGCAGTGATCAACCTGCTCTGGCTGCCTACGCCGAATGTCATCCGGCGTTTCAGCTAGACCGCGCCGATGCCGCGCCGCTATCAGAACAACTGGCCTCTCAGCGCTACGATTTGGCCCTGTTCGTCGACTGTCTGGAGCACATGCCCAAGCGTAACGGCCTGGAGCTGCTCGGCAGCGTTCGCAATCTGAATGCCAGCCGTATGGCGGTACTCGTGGATCTCGACGCATCCGAATGGCAGACCACAGACTTCTATGCATTAGCCCTGCAAGTCAGCGAGCGCTTCCAGCGCGACGGACAGACCTTGACGCTCTTCACCTACGACCTGCTCCAATACAAGCAGGTTCCGGACTGGCTGAATGCCAGGTTCTGGGCCAACCCGGAAAACTTCGGAAAGTACTGGTGGTGACATGAGCGAACAGCGCCCCCTCGCGCCTAACTGCCCTTGCGGCAGCGGCAATACGCTTGAGCAGTGCTGCGGCCGTTATCACGCGGGCACACCGGCACCCAGCGCCGAACTGCTGATGCGCTCGCGCTATAGCGCCTACGTGCTGGGTCTGGTCGACTATCTGCAGGCCACCACGCTGCCGGTGCAACAGACGGCGCTGGACATGGACGGCATGCGCCGCTGGAGCCTGGACAGCACCTGGTTGGGGCTGGAAGTGAACGAGAGTGCAGTGCTCGGCGGCAAGCCTGAACATGCACGGGTGACCTTCACCGCCCGCTGGCACGACCAGGCGGGCGAGCATGTCCACCAGGAACGCTCGGCCTTCGTTCAATGCGACGGAAAATGGTATTTCATCGATCCGACGGTGCCACTCAGGGCCGGACGCAACGATCCCTGCCCATGCGGCAGCGGTTCGAAATTCAAGAAGTGCTGCGCCCCCTACGTCTGATGCCAGACCGCACCGGGATAGCCGCCGCGCGAGGCGGCGGCGTGTAGCGGATGCGCTACTTCTCGACGAATGCGCGCTCGATCAGGTAGTGCCCCGGATCGCCCATGCGCGGCGAGACGCTCAGCCCGAAGCTGTCCAGCACCTGGCTGGTTTCGTCCAGCATGCTCGGGCTGCCGCAAATCATCGCGCGATCGTCCTGCGGATTGATCGGAGGCAGGCCGATGTCGCTGAACAGTTTGCCGCTGCGCATCAGCTCGGTCAGGCGGCCCTGATTCTCGAAAGGCTCGCGCGTCACAGTCGGGTAATAGATCAGTTTTTCCTTCACCGCCTCACCAAAGAACTCGTTCTGCGGCAGGTGCTCGGTGATGAATTCGCGATAGGCGACTTCGTTTGCGTAGCGAACGCCATGCACCAGCACGACTTTTTCGAAGCGCTCGTAGGTTTCCGGGTCCTGGATGACACTCATGAATGGCGCCAGGCCCGTGCCGGTGCTGAGCAGGTAAAGATGCTTGCCAGGCAGCAGGTCGTCGAGCACCAGTGTTCCGGTTGGCTTGCGGCTGACCATGATCTGGTCGCCTTCCTGCAGGTGCTGCAGTCGAGAAGTCAGCGGGCCGTTCTGCACCTTGATGCTGAAGAACTCCAGATACTCTTCGTAGTTGGGACTGGCGATACTGTAGGCGCGCATCAGCGGACGGCCCTCGACCTCTAGGCCGATCATGACGAACTGGCCGTTCTCGAAGCGCAAGCCTGCATTGCGGGTGGTCTTGAAGCTGAACAGCGTGTCGTTCCAATGGTGCACACTGAGAACGCGCTCTACGTTCAGATTGCTCATGCTACGAATTCCTCGTGGTGTCGCGACGGGCGTCGTTACGTGGCGCCAAGTCTAGCGATGGCGTCTTTATTCGTTAACTGGATAATAAAGATATAGGTTATCGGTTATATAGATATGCATTTTACTCTCCGCCAGATCGAAGTGTTTGCCGCTGTCGCCCGCCAGGAAAGCGTGTCGCGCGCAGCCGAGAGCCTCTCGTTGTCACAGTCCGCAACCAGCACATCGCTGGCCGAACTGGAACGCCAGTCCGGCTGCCAGCTCTTCGACCGAGCCGGCAAAAGGCTCTGCTTGAACGCGCTCGGACAACAGCTGCTGCCGCAGGCGGTTGCCCTGCTCGATCAGGCACGCGCCATCGAGGATTTGCTAAACGGCAAGAGCGGCTTCGGCTCACTGGCGGTCGGTGCGACGCTGACGATCGGCAACTACCTCGCCACGTTGCTGATTGGCAGCTTCATGCAGCGCCACCCGGAATGCCGAGTGAAGCTGCACGTGCACAACACTGCGCACATCGTGCATCAGATCGCGCAACACGAACTTGATCTGGGTTTGATCGAAGGTGATTGCCAGCACCCGCACCTTGAGGTCCAGCCGTGGATCGAAGATGAGCTGGTGGTGTTCTGCGCGCCGCAGCACCCGCTGGCCGGGCGCGGCGAGGTGGGCCTGGACGAGCTGACCAGCGAAGCGTGGATTCTCCGCGAGCAGGGCTCCGGCACGCGGATGACCTTCGAACAGGCTGTGCGACATCGGCCAGGCAAGCTGAACGTGCGGCTCGAGCTGGAGCACACCGAAGCGATCAAACGCGCGGTGGAGTCGGGACTGGGAATCGGCTGTATTTCACGACTGGCGTTGCGTGACGCCTTTCGCCGTGGCAGCCTGGTACCGGTGGCGACGCCCGAGCTGGACCTGCGCCGCCAGTTCTACTTCATATGGCATTCGCACAAGTATCAGACCGCGGCCATGCTTGAGTTCGTCGAACAGTGCCGCGCCCTGACCTCAGGCGTGCGCCGCAGCGATGAAATCCAGCTGCCGCCGATCGCCTGAGGCCATATCTGGCGTCAACTGGTGGGAATGGAACCCATCTGCTGCAGCAACAGCGCTGCCTGGGTGCGGGTACGTACGCCGAGCTTGCGAAAGATAGCGGTAACGTGAGCCTTGATGGTCGCTTCGGAAACGCTCAGTTCGTAGGCGATCTGCTTGTTCAACAGCCCGTCACAGACCATGGTCAGCACTCGGAACTGTTGCGGCGTCAGGCTGGCAAGCCCGGCGCTGGCGGCCTTGGCTTCATCGCTGACGTTGGCCACATCCTGGATGTTGCTAGGCCACCAGACATCGCCATCCAAAACAGCACGTACCGCTTCCTGGATGGTTTCCAGAGAACTGGACTTGGGAATGAAACCGCTGGCACCGAACTCACGGGAGCGCGCAACGACCGCTGCGTCCTCCTGTGCCGAGATCATGACTACCGGTAGATGCGGATACTGCCCCCTCAGCAGTACCAACCCCGAGAAACCATAGGCTCCAGGCATGTTCAGATCCAGCAGCACCAGATCCCAATCGGCGCCCTGATTTAGAAGGCTTTCCAGTTCGGCGATGCTGGCCGCTTCCACCAGACGTACGTTTTCCCCTAGCCCCATGGTGAGCGCCTGTTGCAGCGCGCTGCGGAAAAGCGGGTGATCATCGGCAATGATTATTTCGTAAGCAGCCATTGGCAGACCTGTAGTTTTTATTGGCGCTTTTTCATCGGCTTGAGCAGCCGATGCCGACAAGATGACGGCAGAAACCCCGAGACAACGCTCCGGGGATGGTCCGATGTGAAATTTTCGGCCGGCCAGACCGAATATCGGCCGCCCGCCACAACAAATCAAGCGGCGCAAGCATGCCCACCCATGAATAAGTGGTCAAGCGCGGCGCTTTGTAGCAAAGTCTGCGACTTTTCCCGACCGAGCCGAAACATGCGTAGCCAAGCCCTCCGCGCCGACTTCCTGATGCTGATCACCGCCATGATCTGGGGCACGGCCTTTGTTGCCCAACGCATCGGCATGGACAACATCGGCCCGTTTCTATTTACCGGCCTGCGCTTCGCCCTGGGCGCTCTCGCGCTGCTGCCACTGGTGATTTACCAGGGCCGCACCAAAGCCCGGCACGAACCCTTTCTGCAACGTGGCCTGCTGCTCGGCGGCCTGAGCATGGGGCTTGCGCTGACCGTGGGAATCAACCTGCAGCAGGTGGGCCTGCTGTTTACCAGCGTGACCAACTCGGGATTCATCACTGGCCTGTACGTGATCGTGGTGCCACTGCTGGGACTGATCATTGGCCACAGGACAGGCCTCGGAACCTGGGTCGGCGCCTTTCTCGCCGTTGCCGGCATGGCGCTGCTGAGCATCGGCGAGGATTTCACCGTTGCCTCTGGTGACTGGATCCAGTTGGCCGGCGCCTTCGTCTGGGGCCTGCATGTGCTGCTGGTGAGCTTCTTCGTCAGCCGCCACGACGCGATTCGCCTGGCCTTCCTGCAGTTCGCCACCTGTGCCGTGGTCAGCCTGCTGCTGGCATTGATCTTTGAAGAGATCGAGCCGACCAGCATCTGGCTCGCCGGGCCGGCCCTCATCTATGGCGGATTGTTCGCCGTTGCGGTTGGCTACACGCTGCAGGTTGTTGCGCAAAAGCATGCGATCGCCTCCCATGCGGCGATCATCCTCTCACTGGAAGCGGTGTTTGCAGCCATCGCGGGCGCACTGTTCCTTGAGGAAAGCCTGACGCTGCGCGGCTACATGGGCTGCGTATTGATGTTCATCGGCATGCTCGCCGCACAGCTCTGGCCGCGCAAAGCCGAGCCGCTAACCGCAGCCAGTCCTGCCAAGGCCTGACGGCCAATCGAGTTCAGCGCGCAGGCTTCAATGCCAGATGCGCAGCGTTCTGCAGGTCCGGCTGGCGATGATACTTGGCGCCCAGATAGTGCTCGGTGAACACGTCGAGCAAGGCATCGAGCGTGTTCGCCGCGGCCGAATCTCCAGCCAGATCCAGACAGAGCGCTGCGACCTCGGCGGTGCACAGATGGTCACTGCGAGTCGACCGGCGCAGCCGGTAGCGCGACAGCGCCTCCGGTCGCAGGCTCAGCACCGGCAGGCCATCCAGGTAGGGGCTCTTGCGAAACATCTTGCGCGCCTCGGTCCAGGTGGCATCTAGCAGTATGAACAGCGGGCGCTTAACGTTCTCCCGCTCGACTTGCTCGACCACCCGCCTCGACTCGGTGTATTCGCCCGGGAAGATCACCAGTGGCTGCCATTGCGGATCGGCCAGCAGCGCCAGCAATCGCGGGTCCACGCCCGTGCGCTGCCAGGTGAAGGCGAAGGTATCGCGCACCACATCGGCAATCAGCCAGCCCGTATTGCTAGGCTTGAGCGGCTCGATATCGTGCATCAGCAGGCAGACACCACAATCGCTTTCGATCGTCGGAAGCCAAGGGCAAAGGCAATGGCTGAATGGTACCCGGCAGCGCTCGCAGCGCGACGCCCGGGAGCCGCGGGCAACGAAGGGTTTGAGGCTCTTGGCCAGGCGTTCGCTGCGCAGACGGGCTACGGCATGGGGCATGAATCGACTCGAGGGTGACGATGAAGCGCGGCAGTCTACCAGCGCCAGGGAGACTTCTGCCCAGCACCGTTAAATGAACCGCACCACAGGCAGCCGGTCGAAATAGCGCAGTCAAAAGGAGACCGCCATGTATCGTCTGACCACCCTGCTCGCTCTGAGCCTCGCCCTCCCCGTTGCCCACGCCGCCTCGCTGCAGGAGCAACAGCTGAATCAGCTGCTCGAGCAGGTCGCCCGCGAAAGCAGTGTCGGAACGCCCCGCGCGATCAACGAAGACATTCTTGACCAGGGCTACACCGTAGAAAACAACATGCTGGTAAACCATCTCAGCGTACAGCCGCGACATGCGGCGCAGATGCGCGATAACCCGGCCGATGTGCGCAGCCAGCTCGCTGTTAGCGTCTGTGGCAATGAAGGACTACGCAAGCTGATGAGCCAGGGCGCAGTCCTGCGCTATGACTTCAGCGAGTACCAGAGCAACAAGCCCATCGCCAGCGAGCGCTACAAGGCCTCGGACTGCGACCGCTAACAGGTGAACGCTGGCAGGCGCAGGCCACGGCCCGCCGTCCTGCCAGGTTTATTTATCAAGCGTCGCCCCGCAGTATCTGCGGATCACCCTTGCCGGCCACTGCGGCAGCCTCGTCCCTGGTGAGCAGGGCCGTGCGCGGCACATTGCGCAGGCGCGCACAGGCCGCGAGCACATTGGCCCAGCTGGCGCGATTGGCGAACTGCATACCGAACTCATCCAGCGTACCTCCGCGGTTGCGATAGCCGAGCGCCGAACACTTGCGCGCGTCCGGCAGAATCGGCCACAGGTGACCGCGCGCCACTTCCGGCCGCATGTGCGTCAACAGCACGCGCATTTCCATCGCATCCGGGAACAACTGCTCCGCCACGCCTTCGCTGGCGCGCGCCCCGACTTCCCAATGATCGCGCGGCCCGCGGAAGCGGCCCGGCTCCTGCAGATAGACAAGGCGATAAGCGCAGTCGGCCTCCTTGAGCCGCTTGGCCGCACGGAGCATCTCGCCCAGTTGATAGCTGCCGTTGGCAATCAGCAGCAATGCCTCGTTGCCCGGCTGCTCCTCGACCACGATGGCGCCGTCGCGCGCCAACTGCTCGGCCTGGGCCTGATCGAAGTAGCACGGCCGGTCGCGTTTGGGCATGACCAGGCAGGCCAGTTCGCCGCGTGCCTGGTAGATCGATGGCAGCAGCGCCAGAGTGCTGTTGTGGTCGGCCGGAAACAGCACCCGGACCATGTCGTTCATTTCTCCGAGCAGCGCTTCGCAGAAGGTCGTGTCTTGGTGGGACTGCTGGTTCTTGCCGTTTTCCCAGGTGTGCGACGTCGCGATCAAGGGCCAGCCGAGCCAGCCTGCAGGCCTGCCAATCTCCTTTTGCTGCCGGGAAAAAATAATGCTCTGCCGCACCACGCCCAGCATCTTCACGCAGAAGGCTTCGTAGCTCGCCACCAGATTCAAGCCGCCCTGGTTGGCAAGGCAGGCGGATACCACCGCCTCCTCGTTGAGAGCGGTGATGATGGCGCCGTCCACGGCCTCCAGCTCGCTTTCCGGCTCGATGACGCGATGCTTGAGCGCCTTTAGCACGCCGCCCAAACGGTTGCTGGCCAGCTCGTCAGGATTACCCACCCGCGGCCGCAACGCGGGGTTGGCGGCGGTCAGCTCGACGAAGAAACGATCGACCGCTGCCATTGGTGAACAGGCGTCGTCGCGGTAGTTCAACTTCGGCATGGTCGGCGCAGGCGGGCGTCGCGAGGCGAGCGGATTGTCGCGCTCCAGCGCTCGACCCTGGCGACTGCGCGTGAACAGCTCCAGTGAAGCAGCCAGCTCCTGTTGCGGTACGAACAGACGCGCCGCGTGCTCGTTGAACAGGTCGCGTGACTGCTCATCGCGGCTCGGATTACCCGGCAACGGCAGATTGTGCGCTGCGTTGCTGCCGGCACCATAGAAGCCGAAGCCTTTCACCGTCTCGGCGATGCCGTAGGGCATCGGCAGCGGATAGTTGAGAATGCCGCGCGCCTTCTCTTCCACGCGTCGCTCCAGGCGCAGCTCCATCTCCCAGAGGGTGGTGACGAAAGCAGCAGGATCACGCCCATCGAACGGCATCGGGTCGAAGCCGCACTGACTCAAGTGCTGACGGAAATCCTCGAGCCCCTGCTCGGTGCCAAGCGCAGTACGCTGCTCGATTCGCCGTCCGTTGGCAATCATCACCGGCAGCGCGACGCCGCAATCTTCGGCACGCCACCAGCGGGGAATCCAGTCACTGCCGCGCTGCTCTTCTGCCGCGCCATCGGAGAGGAAGGCCACCAGCGTCTCGCCCGGCAGCGGCATGTGTGCGTATTGCAACTCGGCGAAACCGAGATAACCGCCCTCGGCAATGCCGCCGGCGGTGTGCGGATTGACATGGCTGCCCAGGGGCGCGAGCGGACTGCCGTCGGCGGCCTGGCCGTAACCGTAGAAATCCTGCAGCAGGCGATTCATGCCCGCCTCGCCGCCCGCATAGGCTTGCGCCTGCTCCGGATGCAGGTTGCCCGTCAGCAGGTTAAGCGCATCGACGGCCGCCACACAGTGGCCCTGCCCCATCAGCCAGGCGCGGGTGCGGCCAGTCAGCGCATTCAGGGCCAGGTAACCGGCATAGGCCGGCACCATGTTCAGCGCGCCGCCGGTATGCCCCTCGGGGTTCTGCTTGAAATCCTCGGCAGCCAACGGCGAACCGTCCAGATGCACCTGGCGCGCGTAGGTCATGTGCACCACCAGCCAGAGTCCGGCGCTGGCGACCCGGTCGACCGCCTGCAGCAGCCGGTAAACACTGGTCAGATCCGGCTGATGACCTGCCTGTACCAGCTGATGGGCCAACCGGAACACCGCCGCCTGGGTCTCCAGCGCGTGCTCGAACGGCCCGAAACCTACACGCCAGGTGGCGAACTCCGGTTCGGCTTGCGCGTGTTGATCCAGCTCGACAAGGCTGGGCAGTAGCTGACTCATGGGTTCACTCCGTTGGTAAGCGGGTTGTGCTGTAGTCTAGGCAGCGCTCGATTCGTTATCTCTGATATGTATCAAGTGGTCATGGCAACCGAGCGGGCAATGTGGACATCATCGTACAGACAGGAAGGCAACATGGCTTTGCTCAGTTTTCTAGGCGCCATTCAGCAGGTCACCGGCTCCTGCTATCTCATTGAGACCCACGACGGTGCAAGGGTTCTGCTCGAATGCGGCATGCACCAGGGCCGCCGGGAAGAAGCCGGAAGCGACCGCAGCACCTTCGCCTTCGACCCCAAGACACTCGATGCGGTGGTGCTGTCCCACGCGCATATCGACCACAGCGGCCTGCTGCCGCGCCTGGTCGCCCTCGGCTACCGCGGCGAGGTGCACTGCACCGATGCCACCGCGGAGCTGCTCGAACTGATGCTGCTGGATTCGGCGCAGATTCAGGAAAAGGATGCCGAGTGGGAAAACAAGTGGCGCGCGCGCATCGGCAAACCGATGATCCAGCCGCTCTATACCCGCGTCGACGCCGAGCGCATGTTGAGCCAGCGCACTCCCCACGCCTATGGCGAGACGTTCGATGTCGCGCCAGGTGTCGCGGTGACCTTCCACGATGCCGGTCACATCCTCGGCTCCTCGATCGTGCAACTGGATGTGCACGACCATGGCAGAACACGGCGCGTGGTCTTCTCGGGCGACCTGGGCAACGACTGCTCGCCGCTGATGCATGCGCCGACCGTGCTCAAGGAAGCTGACGTGGTGCTCATGGAGTCCACCTATGGCGACCGCGACCACCGCAGCCACGAAGACACGATCGAGGAGCTGGCCGGCATCCTGCAACAGGCCCATCGCGATGGCGGCAACGTGCTGATGCCCTCCTTCGCCGTCGGACGTACGCAGGACCTGATCTACTACCTCGGGCGCTTCTACCGGGAAGGCCGTCTGCCGCAGCAAGCGGTATTTCTGGACAGCCCGATGGCCATCGGCGCCAACGCCATCTACTCGCACTACAAGGATCAGCTGGATCTCGACGGCATCGACAATGCCCTGAGCGGAGCCAGCGGCACGCTTTACGCCGAGCGCTGGTTGCCGATCCTCCGATCCACGCCGACACCGGAAGAATCGATGGCGATCAACCGCTTCAAGAGCGGCGTGATCATTATCGCTGGCAGCGGCATGTGCACCGGCGGGCGCATCCTGCACCACTTCAAGCACAACCTCTGGCGCGAGGAGTGCCATCTGGTGATCCCTGGTTTCCAGGCACGCGGTACCCTCGGCCGTGCCATCGTCGACGGAGCGAAAAGCGTCAAGTTGCTGCACCAGCGCATCGCCGTGAATGCCAAGGTGCATACCCTCGGAGGGTTCTCCGCCCACGCCGGCCAGTCTCAGCTGATCGACTGGGTCAGCAACTTCGAAAGCCGTCCGGAGCTCTACCTGGTGCACGGCGAGCTGGAGAAGATGCAGGCGCTGCAGCAGACCATCCGTGAGCGCCTGAAATGGGAAGCACGCATTCCGGAACCTGGCGACCGAATCGCCATCTGAACGCAGCCCGCCGAAGCCGCTTGCGGCTTCGGCCGACTGCGCGCCACGCAACCGGCTTGAGCCGGCTGATCGCACCCTATAGCCTGAACGCGACGCTCATACATGGAGATGTTGTATGTCCTTTGATTCGGATGACTATCTGTCGCGGCATTTCAAGACCAGCGGCGCCGAGCTGGAAAGCAAGATCGATGAGCTGGCCGCCTTGGTCGTTCCGGAGAACAGTGCGAACCTGCCCCTATACCGGGAGATGCTGGTGACCGTCATGCGCATGGCTCAGGCCGACCGCAGCCGCTGGGATGCCAAGATCCTGCTGCAGACGATGCGCGAAATGGAGCACGCATTCAGCCGGCTCGACCAGTTCAAGCGGCGCCGCAAGGTCACGGTTTTCGGCTCAGCCCGTACGCCGGTCGAACATCCCCTGTATGCGCTGGCCCGTCAGTTGGGCTCCATCCTTGCGCATTACAACTTCATGGTCATCACCGGCGCCGGTGGCGGCATCATGGCCGCCGCTCACGAGGGCGCGGGGCGCGACAGCAGCCTCGGGCTGAACATCACGCTGCCTTTCGAGCAACACCCCAACCCGACGGTGGGTGGCACCGAGAACCTGTTGTCGTTCCATTTCTTCTTCGTGCGCAAACTGTTCTTCATCAAGGAAGCCGATGCGCTGGTGCTCTGCCCCGGTGGGTTCGGCACGCTGGACGAAGCACTGGAAGTGCTGACGCTGATCCAGACTGGCAAGAGTCCGCTGGTGCCGATCGTGCTGCTCGACGAACCCGGCGGCACCTACTGGAAGGATGCACTGCAGTTCATGCGCGGACAGCTGGAGGAGAATCGCTACATCCTGCCCAGCGACATGCGATTGATGCGCCTGGTGGACGATGCCGAGGAAGCAGCCAGGGAAATCGCCAACTTCTATCGCAACTTCCACTCGAGCCGCTGGCTGAAGGATCGTTTCGTTCTGCGCCTCAACCACGCACTGAACGACCAGGCGATGGAATACCTGAACGCGGAGTTCACCGATCTGTGTCTGAAAGGCGTATTCGAACAGCAGAACTGCTGTGAATCGGAACTGGACGAGCCCGAACTACAGCGCCTGCCGCGCTTGAGCTTCGTCTTCAACGGCCGCAACCACGGTCGCTTGAGGGAGCTGACGGACTACGTCAACGAACCGGCCAACTGGGCGCGGCCGCTGGCAAGCGAGGACTGATGGCCTTTGATGGCCTGGACTCCGGATATTGCGAGCGCTCGTAAGGCTGGTCGGCTTCAGCACCGACTGGTCTCCGACGCGCACAACCTGGCATAGAGCCCCGTTACCGCATCAATCCGCCGAGCTGTCGCCGCGCAACACTCGACTGATCAACTCCAGCGGATAACCGCGATAGCTGAGAAAGCGCCCCTGCTTCGCCCGCTCTTTGGCATCGGCAGGCAACCGTCCAGCGAACTTGCGCTGCCAGAGTTCGCGCAGCTGCTCACCCCAGTCAAAACCACTGTCACGCAATGCCTGCTCGATATCCGCTCTGGCCAGCCCGCGCTGGGCCAATTCCTCGCGGATACGCAACGGCCCATAGCCGGCATTGGCCCGGCTTCTGACAAAGCTTTCGAGATATCGGGATTCGGAAAGCAGCCCCTGCTCGCATAGACGATCCAGGGCCTGCTCGATCAACTCAGGCGGGGCGCCACGCTGGCGCAGCTTGCGAGCCAGCTCGACGCGACCATGTTCGCGTCGAGCCAGCAGATCCATGGCCGTCCGCCGTACCGCGACGGGGTTATCGAGCACGGCAGCCATGGGGATCAGAGATCGGCGTCAGCCAGATCTTCGGTAACCGGGTTGGCCTTGGTGTTTGGCGCAACTACCAGCAACTTGTCGCGGATCTGTTGCTCGATCTCCTGACCGATCTCCGGATTGTCTTCCAGATACTTGGCGGCGTTGGCCTTGCCCTGGCCGATCTTGTTGCCCTTGTAGGCGTACCAGGCGCCGGACTTCTCCACCAGGCCCTGCTGCACGCCGAGATCGATGACCTCGCCATTGCGGTAGATGCCCTTGCCATAGAGGATCTGGAACTCAGCCTGACGGAAGGGCGGCGCCACCTTGTTCTTCACTACCTTGACGCGGGTTTCGCTGCCGACCACTTCGTCGCCTTCCTTGACCGCGCCGGTACGGCGAATATCCAGACGAACCGAGGCGTAGAACTTCAGCGCGTTACCACCGGTGGTGGTTTCCGGGCTGCCGAACATCACGCCGATCTTCATGCGGATCTGGTTGATGAAGATGACCAGGCAGTTGGCGTTCTTGATATTGCCCGTGATCTTGCGCAGCGCCTGAGACATCAGACGGGCCTGCAGGCCGACGTGCGTATCGCCCATCTCGCCTTCGATTTCGGCCTTGGGCACCAGCGCCGCCACGGAGTCGACGATGATCACATCCACCGCGTTGGAGCGCACCAGCATGTCGGTGATTTCCAGCGCCTGCTCGCCGGTATCAGGCTGCGAAACCAGCAGGTCGTCGACGTTCACGCCCAGCTTGCCAGCGTAATCCGGGTCCAGCGCGTGCTCGGCATCGACGAAAGCACAGGTGGCGCCCATCTTCTGCGCTTCAGCGATTACCGACAGGGTCAGAGTGGTCTTACCGGAGGATTCCGGACCGTAGATCTCGACGATACGGCCCTTGGGCAGGCCGCCAATTCCAAGCGCGATATCCAGGCCCAGCGAGCCGGTAGAAATGGCCGGAATGGCCTGGCGATCATGATCGCCCATGCGCATCACTGCACCCTTGCCGAACTGCTTTTCGATCTGGCCCAGGGCTGCAGCCAGGGCGCGCTTCTTGTTCTCGTCCATCAAATCCTCACTTGATCAAGAGGGCCGGAGGCCACAACAACTGTATAAGTAGCCAGTATTAGAACATAGGCAAATTTACTCGCCTAGCCCCGAAACTGTTTTTCTCCGACCGCCAGCACAAGCAAACCTTGCAACGCCGCCGCCACCGTCTGCTCACGTACGGCCTGGCGATCACCGGCGAATAGATAGCGTTGGGCCTGCAGATGCGAGTCATCTGCCCAGGCAATCCAGACCGTACCAACCGGTTTTTCTGCCGTGCCGCCGCCGGGTCCGGCAATGCCGCTGACAGCCACCGCAAAGCGCGCACCACTGTTGCGCTGCGCGCCTCGCGCCATGGCCTGCACCACTTCGGCACTGACCGCGCCGACCTGCTCGAATAGCTCCGCCGGTACGCCGAGCTGGCGCGTCTTCTGGGCATTGGAATAGGTGATGTAGCCGGCCTCGAACCAGGCCGAGCTGCCGGCAATACGGGTGATGGCCTCGGCAATGCCACCACCGGTGCAGGATTCCGCGGTGCTGACCTGCGCACCCAGTCGTTGCAGCGCATCACCCAGCTGTGCCGCCAGTTCGGTGAGATTCATCAGGGCTCCGGCCAAAGGAAAGTGGCCGATACCCTACACCAGCGGGCTCCCGAGTTCAGCCATCCGGATGGCCAATGGTCGAGTTACGCGTCGCCCATCAGGCATCCTGGCGAACCGGCAGCACGACACGCTCGCCGATGCTCCGTCCGCGACGGCTTACCACTGCATCACCATAGCGCTGGATGGGATCTGCCAGGGTTCGCTTGACGAAGAAGCCGAACAGCGTCACCAGTAACAGCATCACCGCGATGTAGAGCGGGCCGGGAATGGCCAGCGCTCCAGCGCCGAAGCCCAGCCGCTCGGCGATTGCGAATACCGATGGATGGGCCAGGAAGACGATATAGCCGATCCCGCCTAGCGGCGCGATCCAGCGCAGCCCCTTACCACTGATGCGTGTCGCGCCAATGAAGACGGCAACACCCACCGCATAGCTGACGAAGTAGCGATACCAGGTTTCCCCGAGACCGGTATCGCGCGAGTAGGCCAGCACGCAGATCGGCAACAGAAACAGGTAGAACAGGCCCACTGCGATGCGCGCGTAATGCCCGGTATCGGGTGCGCGACCGTTATCCGTGGCCTTCCACAATGCGCCGAGGAAACACACACTCAGCATCAGGGGCAGGGCCACCGGCAGCTTCATTTCCAGCTTGTAACGCAGGAACGCGAGCAGCAGGGTGAAGGCGTACTGGGCCAGCAGAAACAGCAGATCGCGCCTGGCCGAGCCGCCCAGACGCAGCGCGAAGATGACAATGCACAGCACATAGAAGGTCAGCTCTATTTGCAGCGTCCAGTACAAACCGATCACGTTTTCGACAAATACGAAGCCTTGCAGCATCGTCGCATTGATCGCGATGACAGCCGGACTGAACACCCGAGCCGGATCGTCCCAGGGAAACATCACACCGAGAAGCAGCGATAGCCAGTACAGGGGAAACAGCCTGAAGAAGCGCTGATAGACGAACGCCGCGATCGGCCGTTCGTAGCGATGGCGGCTCTTGTACAGCGCCGCAACGACGAAATAGCCGCTCAGGGCGAACAGCACCAGCACGCTGGTCTTGCCGACATCCAGTACCGTTTTGCTGACAAGAAACAGATCGCTGGTCAGCCCATCGAAATGGCCGTCACGCTTCATTTTTGCGATCAGATGGGAATAAGCAACGCACAACGCCGCAACGCCGCGCAGGGCGTCGAGTCCGAGTAGTCGAGACATGTCTGCTGCTCACTTGACCAGAAAGGGAGGTCGCCAGCATTACTGCAGGAAGAACTGACGCGAGGGGGTAGAAAAAGGCATTCGCCGAGGCGGGATGGCAGGGGCTGCAATCCACAGGACGGCGAAGCACGAGCGACAATCAGGCAAGCTACCGCGCCAGGCACCGAGGGGGCCTGCGCGACTGCATGATCGAGGGAGTCGCAGGCCCGGCGCGCGCAAGGCACAAGGCGCACCGGCAACCTGTCGACAGGCCAGAGTTACCAACAGCACCGGCTCGCTTGTCAACGCATTCCGCGCCCGGCCCGACAAACGACACCCGACCAAGCGGGAACCGGTCCTCGCCCTCACCTGTCGAGCCGCTCGGCCCGTGTTAACCTTGCCGGCTTTCCCGCGTCAACCTGGCTCCGGACGGTCCGACCGCACCGTCATCCGATAGCCTTACCCGCCACTCAACGAACCGCACGCAAGCCGATGACCAAGCCCAACGCCGACCTTTCCGCCCATACGCCGATGATGCAGCAATATTGGAGACTCAAGCGCGAGCATCCGGACCAGCTGATGTTCTACCGCATGGGCGACTTCTATGAGCTGTTCTACGACGATGCCAAGAAAGCCGCCGCGCTGCTCGACATCACCCTGACCGCACGCGGGCAGTCGGCGGGCACGGCGATCCCGATGGCAGGTATTCCGTTCCATTCCGCCGAGGGTTATCTGGCGCGGCTGGTGAAGCTTGGCGAGTCGGTGGTGATCTGCGAGCAGATCGGCGATCCGGCGACCAGCAAAGGGCCGGTAGAACGCCAGGTGGTGCGCATCATCACCCCCGGCACGGTGAGCGACGAGGCATTGCTCGACGAGCGTCGCGACAACCTGCTGGCTGCGGTGGTCGGTGATGAGCGCCTGTTCGGCCTGTCGGTGCTGGACATCGCCAGCGGCCGCTTCAGCGTGCAGGAACTCAAGGGCTGGGAAACCCTGCTCGCGGAACTGGAGCGACTGAGCCCGGCGGAACTGTTGATCCCGGACGACTGGCCACAGGGTCTGCCACTGGAAAAACGCCGCGGTGTGCGCCGTCGCGCGCCCTGGGATTTCGATCGCGATTCGGCATTCAAGAGCCTCTGCCAGCAGTTCTCCACCCAGGACCTCAAGGGCTTCGGCTGCGAGAACCTGACGCTGGCCATCGGCGCCGCCGGCTGCCTGCTCGCCTACGCCAAGGAAACCCAGCGCACCGCCCTGCCCCACCTGCGCAGCCTGCGTCACGAGCGCCTCGACGACACGGTGATCCTCGACGGCGCCAGCCGGCGCAACCTGGAGCTGGACGTCAATCTGGCCGGCGGCCGCGAGAACACGCTGCAATCGGTCATGGACCGCTGCCAGACCGCCATGGGCTCGCGCCTTCTGACCCGCTGGCTGAACCGCCCGCTGCGCAACCGCGAGATTCTCGAAGCGCGCCAGGATTCGATCACCTGCCTGCTCGAGCATTACCGCTTCGAGCAGCTGCAGCCGCAGCTCAAGGACATCGGCGACCTGGAACGCATCCTCGCCCGGATCGGCCTGCGCAACGCCCGCCCGCGCGATCTGGCGCGCCTGCGCGATGCCTTGGCCGCGCTGCCGCAGCTGCAGGCCGGCATGCAGGACCTGGTGGCACCGCATCTGCTCGAACTGGCGACGAGCATCAGCACCTACCCGGAACTGGCCGAACTGCTGGCCCGCGCCATCATCGACAACCCGCCGGCGGTGATCCGCGACGGCGGCGTACTGAAGACCGGCTACGACGCCGAGCTGGATGATCTGCAGTCGCTTTCCGAGAACGCCGGCCAGTACCTGATGGACCTGGAAACCCGCGAGAAGGCCCGTACCGGACTGGCCAACCTCAAGGTCGGCTACAACCGCGTGCACGGCTACTTCATCGAGCTGCCGAGCAAACAGGCCGAATCGGCGCCAGCCGACTATATCCGCCGGCAGACGCTCAAGGGCGCCGAACGCTTCATCACCCCTGAGCTCAAGGAGTTCGAGGACAAGGCGCTGTCGGCCAAGAGTCGCGCCCTCGCCCGCGAAAAGCTGCTCTACGACGAGCTGCTGGAAATGCTCATCGGCCACCTGGCACCGCTGCAGGAAAGCGCTGCCGCACTGGCCGAGCTGGACGTACTGAGCAACCTGGCCGAGCGCGCGCTCAACCTCGATCTGAACCGCCCGCGCTTCGTCGAGCAGCCGTGCATGCGCATCGAGCAGGGTCGCCATCCGGTGGTCGAGCAGGTATTGGAGACGCCTTTCGTCGCCAACGACCTGGGCCTCGACGACGAAACTCGCATGCTGGTCATTACCGGGCCGAACATGGGCGGTAAATCGACCTACATGCGCCAAACCGCGCTGATCGTGCTGCTGGCACAGATCGGTAGCTTCGTCCCGGCTGCGGCTTGCGAGCTGTCGCTGGTCGACCGCATCTTCACCCGCATCGGCTCTTCGGATGATCTCGCCGGCGGGCGCTCCACCTTCATGGTGGAAATGAGCGAAACCGCGAATATCCTGCACAACGCCAGTGATCGCAGTCTGGTACTGATGGACGAAGTCGGTCGCGGCACCAGCACCTTCGATGGCCTCTCGCTGGCCTGGGCGGCAGCCGAGCACCTCGCCAAGCTGCGCGCCTTTACCCTGTTCGCCACCCACTACTTCGAACTGACCGTGCTGCCGGAAAGCGAGCCGGTCGTGGCCAACGTGCACCTCTCGGCCACCGAGCACAACGAGCGCATCGTCTTCCTGCACCATGTGCTGCCGGGGCCGGCGAGCCAGAGTTATGGATTGGCCGTTGCCCAACTGGCCGGCGTGCCGGGCGAAGTCATCCAGCGTGCGCGCGACCATCTGTCGCGGCTGGAAACCACCAGCCTGCCCCACGAAGCGCCGAGAATAGCGCCCGGCCAGCCGGCACCACCGATGCAGAGCGACCTGTTCGCCAGCCTGCCGCATCCGGTGCTCGAGGAATTGGCACGGATCAATCCCGATGATGTGACGCCGCGTCAGGCGCTGGACCTGCTATACAGCTTGAAAACTCGCATTTGATACGCCGCGAAAGCTGCTAGAATCGCGCGCATTTTTTTGATAAGCGGCATTTGCCTGTGCCGCCTACTCGCAGGGGCGTCACCGTAACGCCTACCTGACACGCCTGAGGAGATAGCTAGACATGACCTTCGTCGTCACCGACAACTGCATCAAGTGCAAATACACCGATTGCGTGGAAGTCTGCCCGGTGGACTGCTTCTACGAAGGCCCGAACTTTCTGGTGATTCACCCGGACGAGTGCATCGACTGCGCACTGTGCGAGCCGGAGTGCCCGGCCCAGGCGATCTTCTCTGAAGACGAGGTACCGGAGGATCAGCAGGAGTTCATCGAGCTCAATGCAGATCTGGCGGAAGTCTGGCCGAACATCACCGAGAAGAAAGACGCCCTGGCCGATGCCGAAGAGTGGGACGGCGTAAAGGACAAACTGCAGTATCTGGAGCGCTGATCGCCAGCCGATTCCAGACAAAAAAATGCCCGCAGCGATGCGGGCATTTTCATTTGTACTGCCGCAAGAACGTCGGCAGATCAGGCCTTGTCGATGCCCTTCTTCAGGGTGTCTTTCACATCACCCTTGACCTGCTGGGCCTCGCCCTTGACTTCCTGGCGCTGGCCTTCGCCCTTCATGCGCTCGTTATCGGTCGCCTCGCCTACGCCTTGCTTGATCTTGCCGACAGCTTCGTTGGTGTTGCCTTTGACCTTGTCTTCAGTACTGCTCATGACGAACTCCTGGCTTCTCATTGGTGACATAGGGTGGACCGCCCGTGCGAAACGTTAGTTTCCCCCGGCCATCGGAACAGAGCGGCTCACGCATGGCGCGAAGGGACCAGGCGGCGCAGCAACGGTCGACCCGCCAGGTGCAGGAACACCGGCGCGCCCACGATGAGGTAGAAGTAATAGGTCACGAAGCGCCAGATCAGAATCGCCGCTGCCGTCGTCGACTTGCCCACCATCGGCGTCAGCAGCGCAGCCGAGGCCAGTTCGGCACTACCCGCCCCCCCAGGCAGCAGGCTCAGCTGCCCCGCAGTCAGCGCCAGCAGCTGGACGAGAAAGGTCCAGGCCCACGCCAGCTCGCCGCCCAGACCACGCAGCGTCAGATAGAGCACGCTGAAGCGCAGCAGCCAGTGCAGTGTGGTCAACCCGAACACCGCCAACAGAAGACGACGCGGCAGGCGAAAACAGTCGACCAGCGCATTACGGAAGCCCAGCACCTTGCGTGCCCAACGGCGCTTGCGTGACGGCTTCATGCCGAGCCGGCCAACCAGCCAGCCATTGAGCAGAAATACCTGGCGGTGGAAGCGCCCGAGCAACGCCAGCAGCACCATCACGCCGATCAGTAGCGCGACGCTGAAGCCCAGCAGGCTGGCGATATGCGCGTTGAGCCTGTGGGTCAGGGCATAGAACAGCACGCCAATCAGCGCGCAGGCGAAGAACAGCAGATCACTCAGCTGCTCCACGGCATAGGTCGCCGTGCCCTTGGCCGGCGCCACGCCCTGGCGCATGAGCAGCGCCATCAGGGTCAGCGGCCCTCCGGCACCTCCAGGCGTCGCACAGATGGCGAATTCGGTGGCGACGACGATGCCGAATGCACGACGCTGGCCCAGCTTGCGCCGCCCGAGCAACAGGCGCAGGCGCAGCGCATTCAGATTCCAGCCGACCAGCACCATGCCGAGCATGGTGACCAACAGGCTACCCGGAAAGTGGCGCAGTCGTTCGAACAGGCCGGTGCCGCCAAGCAGAAGCGGCACCATGGCCGCCGCGAGCAAGGCACCGCCCAGCAACCACCAGCGCCGGTTCATGCCACGGCGCTCGTCTGGCGGTACTGGCGCAGCCAGTGGATCTTGGTCAGCGGTGTCCTGCCGTCCCGCAGCAGCCGCTCGAGCACATCGAGCCAATAGCGGCGGGAGAACTCGTGGCGCATATCCACCGGATGCAGGCCCAATCGCAGCAATGGCGCCTGACGGCTCTGACGCAACTGGCGTTCGCTGACCAGCCAGGACACACCACGGCGCCAGGCGCTGCGAGCACTCCAGACCAAGCCAGGAGCGACGATTGGAGTGAAATCCGGCAGCAGGTAAAGATGGCCTGGATCACTGGTATAGGTTAGCCCGCTGCCGGCCAGTACACGCCGGGTGCCCTCGCTCATCAGCCAGGCGGGGGCGACGAAGCCATGCAGCGGCCATTGCTGGCGCTGGAACAACTCCAGGCCATGCGCCAGCCGTTCGCCGGCAGCCTGTTCGTCAAGGCCATAGAACTCGCCTTCATGGGTGTACACCCGGCGCATGAACCAGTCCCGCGGCGTCTTCGGCGCGGGCTCGAGATCGGCGTGGTAGCAGCCGTGCAGCACCAGTTCGTCACCACGCTGCACACGCTGGTCCAGCAGCCGGCAAAAATCCGGCTGCCGCTCCAGCGGATTGCGCTGATGAAAGTCCGGGACCACCAGCCAGGTGATCGGCACGCCGCCGATGGCGTCCACCGCCTCGACGAAGGGCCGGTAGGCCGGCCAGGTTTCCGCGGCCACGTCGTGCAGTACCAGCGTCAGAGCAGCCTCAGCCATGTACGGCTACCGGCAGGTCCGCTGTGCCGAGCACCGCGTGATAATGGGCGAGTAACCCCGCCACCACGGCATCCCAGGCATGATGCGCCTCGACATGCTGGCGCGCCTGCTGTCCGAGCAGTCGCGGATCGTCTTCGAACAGCTCGCGCACGGCATGCGCCATGGCCCTCGGGTCGAGCGGCCGACACAGGCGCCCGGTGTAGAACGGCACCAGCTCCGGCAACGCACCGGCACGCGCGGCGATCACCGGAATACCGCTGGCCATGGCTTCGAGCGCCACCAGGCCGAAGGTCTCCTGATTACCGGCATGCAACAGCACATCGCTACTGGCCATGTAGCGCGCCACTTCGCTGGCACAACAGAAGCGGTCGATCACCGTGACGTTGTCCGGCACCCGCTGCGGCATGCTCGAACCCACCAGCAACAGGTGGTACGGCTTGCCGAGCTGGCGCGCGGTTTCCAGCAGAACGTGCAGGTTCTTCTCCCGCGAACCGCGCCCGGCAAAGATCATCAGCCGGGTGTCGTCGGCCAGGCCCAGCTCGCGGCGCAGATCGGGGTCGCGGCGCTCGGGGCAGAAGGTGTCCAGATCAACGCCCAGGGGCTGCACGAAGACGTTCTTCACGCCGAGGTGCAAGAGCTTGTCGGCCATCACTTCGCTGGGTGCCAACACCCGATCGAAGCTGCCGTACAGCTTTGAAACGTAGCCATTGAGGTTGGTGCCCAGCCAGCTGCCGATGCGGTTGCTGACCAGCAGTGGCAGGTCGGAGTGATAGAAACCAATGACCGGAACATTGAGCCGGCGCCCCGCATCCAGTGCCGCCCATGCGGTCATGTAGGGATCGCCGACCTCGATCAGATCGGGACGCAGCGAACGCAGCAGATTGCGCCAGGGCGCGCGGCGGATCGGAAAGCGGTAGCCCTTGCCGAAAGGCAGGATCGGTGCCGGCACCTCATAGAGGCCATCGTTGTGACTGTAGTCGCCGCCCGGCACCAGAATGCTGTGCCGCACGCCGGAGTAAAGCTGCAGCCTGCGATGCTTCGCCTCGAGGTAGGTGCGCACGCCACCACTGGCGGGCGCGTAGAACATGGTCATATCCGCGATATGCAAGGTACTTCTCCGTCGGTCCCATAGCAGAACTCCGGCCTCGCCGGGCACGTCGCGGGTCAGCAACATGCTCCGCAATCCCTGCGGAATAATTCTGTAATGAAATAGATGACCGTTACGTAGAAGGGTTGTTCGCAGCGGGGCGCCAGACGGCGCCTCAGGCGTCCGGCACCTTCTCGCCCGGGTCCTTGCCTTCGACCGAAGCGTGTTCGATCACTGCATTGAGTTCGGCACCGAACAGCAGCACTGCCGAGGAGATGTACAGATAAAGCAGCAAGACGATGATGGCGCCGATGCTGCCGTAGGTCGCGTTGTAGTCGGCGAAGTTCTGCACATAGATGCCGAACGCGATCGAGGCCAGAATCCACACCAGCACGGCTAGCACCGAGCCCGGCGTGATGAAGCGAAACTCCTGCTTCACATCCGGCGCCACGTAGTACAGCAGCGCCACCACCAGCATCAGCATGAGCACAATCACCGGCCAGCGCAGCCAGGTCCAGAGCAGCACGACGACGTCCTTCAGGCCGACCTGCGAAGCCAGCCACTCCATCACCTGCGGCCCGACGATCATCAGCCCGGCCGACAACAGCAGCAGCACGGCGATGCCCACGGTATAGGCCAACGAAAGCAGGATCAGCTTCCAGCTCGGTCGCCCCTCCTCCACGTCGTAGGCGCGGTTCATCGCATTCATCAACGAGCGAAAACCGACCGAAGCCGTCCATAGCGCCACGACGATACCGAACGACAGCAGCCCCGCCTTCTGTTCCTGCAACTGGTCAATGACCGGATTGATCTGCTCCATCGCCATCGGCGGCAAGGCCAGCTCGGCCTGCATGCGCAACCAGTCGAAGAAATTCTGCAGATCGAGAAAGCCGAGCAAGGCGATAAGAAACAGCAGGAACGGAAACATCGAGAACAGGCCGCGGTATGCCAGCGCCGAGGCATAGGTCGACATGTCGTCGTTGCCGAATTCCTTGAACGTACGCTTGAGCAAGGTCACGGCCCCGATACCGCGGGTGTCCAGCATGGCCATCGATGTTTCCCCAATCAGTGAAATGTGCGGTCTAGAAAATGGGACGACCGCTCTGCTGGAGAGTTCGCTGCTAGTCGCTCGCGAGCGGCTCCACACGGATCGCACCGTCTTGCAGCACCGCTCGCCATACCCGCTCGGCGGGATCGCGCAACAGGGCTTCCGCCAACGCTGGCTCCAGGCGCGTGCGCAGCCGCCGGCTGAGGTCGCGCGCACCGAAGCGCGAGTCGTGCGCGCGGCAGATGGCGTGTTTGACGGCCTCATCGACCTGCAACCGTACGCCCTGTCGGGCCAGGCGCTGTGCCAGCTTGCCCAGTTCGACATCGAGCACTGCCTTCAGCCGATCGCCCTGGATGCTCTCGAACTGCAGCGTGCGGTCGATGCGATTGAGAAACTCCGGATCGAAATGCCGATGCAGCGCCTGCCCGAAGCTACGGCTTCGCAACGCGGCACGGCCCATGCGTGGTATCGGCCAGCGCTCCCACCGCGCAGCCTGCCGTGCGCCGATGTTGCTGGTCATGAACACCAGCGCGTTGCGGAAATCCAGGGTCCGGTTGCCGGCAGCCAAGGTCAGTCGTCCGCTATCCAGCACATTGAGCAAGCTGCGCACGACTTCCCGACTGGCCTTCTCCAGCTCGTCGAACAGCACGATACCGGGCCGGCTGAAGCTTCCGGCGATGGCCTCGGCGTCGAACAGGGTCGTGCCTTCCTTGCTGCCCACGTAGCCGGGCGGGGCTCCGGTGAGCGCGGCGGCGTAGTGCTCCTGGGCCAGGGTATTCATGTCGATGCGGCAGAAGGCGTCCGGCTTGCCATGAATGGCCTGGGCCAGCAGACGGACGATCTCGGTCTTGCCAACCCCGGTCGGGCCGAGGAAGAGATTGACCGTCAGCGGACGTTCGGGATCGCCGATTCCGGCCTTGACCACGCGAAGCATCGCCTCGATTTCGCCCAGCACCGCATCCTGACCAACGATACGACTGCGCAGCAGCGCCATGACGGCCTCGACGTCGAACAGGAAGCGCGACACCGGCTTCGGCGCGTGGTCCTCCCGGTCGCTGGCTTGCGCGAGCTGGGTACGGTTGTGCTCGATCAGTTCATTCACGAATGGCATGAGCGCCCCGGTGCGAAGTATTGAACGTGCGGCCCCTCAACCATTGGAGCGAAGGGGCGCGGGGAATGGGTGCGATCAACGCTGCGCGTCCGCCACTACCTGCTCTCCGAAAGGCAAAACCTAGATCGCAACGAGGCGGGTAATCGCCCAAAGTCGACACCGGCCTGCCACCCTCACCTCTCCAAGGAGAGGTGAGGGCTGAGGGCGCATGGCCCCGATGGCAAGCAACCCTCTGGAACAGTTGCCCCAATGCGGCGGGCAACCCTTCAACCCAGCGTTCGCTCCCGCCCCGCGTGCGGCAGCTCGTACACCGGGCAATCGGCGACCCCGACAGTGGCGCGGGTCATGGCCTCGACGTTTTCCTGCGCCTTCTGCGCATCCAGCACCCAGGTGCGGTAGAACTCGAACGGACAGTCAGCCACGCCCTTGTCACCATCACCGGAGTTGTAGACGCCGGTGTAGCCGCGGTGCAGCAGCTTGAACAGGTGGTTCTGCGACTGGTCGTTGGCACGGGCGTCGCGGATCTGCGAGATGGACAGCTGGGCGTACTGGATACCCATTTCCTCCTCGCCGCACTCGCCCAGGGTGCGACCGTCGAAGCCGATGATCGCCGAGTGACCGAAGTAGCTGTAGACGCCGTCGAAGCCTGCGGCGTTGGCCACCGCTACATAGCAGTTGTTGGCCCAGGCCATGGTCTTGGACATCAGCACCTGCTGCTCCTTGGCCGGGTACATGTAGCCCTGGCAGCGCACGATCAGCTCGGCGCCCTTCATCGCACAGTCGCGCCAGATCTCGGGATAGTTGCCGTCGTCGCAGATGATCAGGCTGATCTTCATGCCCTTGGGGCCGTCGCTGACGTAGGTGCGGTCCCCCGGATACCAGCCCTCGATCGGGCACCAGGGGATGCACTTGCGGTACTTCTGCACGATCTCGCCCTGATCGTCGATCAGCACCAGCGTGTTGTAAGGCGCCTTGCCCGGGTCTTCGTTGCGCTCGCCGGTGAGCGAGAAGACGCCCCAGGTCCGGGCCTCGCGACAGGCAGCCGAGAAGATCGCCGTCTCTTCGCCGGGAATGGTGGTGGCGGTTTCCATCATCTCGCCGGGGTCATACATGATCCCCATGGTGCTGTACTCGGGGAACACCACCAGGTCCATGCCCGGCAGGCCGAGCTTCATGCCCTTGATCATCTCGGCGATCTTGCGCGCGTTGTCGAGCACCTCGGCGCGGGTATGCAGGCGCGGCATCTTGTAGTTGACGACGGCTACGCCGACGGTATCGGGACTGCTGGAAATATCACCGTGACGCATGGGCGCCTCCTCTTGGTTGTCGAGTCAGTGCGATCGTGGGAGTGGCATCTGCCGCATTGCTCAGCCACTGCGGCCAAGGCCCTCCACGGGGTTCACCTCAGTGGCTGATCATCCACGGCCGGTTCGACGGGCTGGCCTTGAGCGCATGGGGATTCGCCTTGGTCGGCACCACCGGCTTGCTCGGGCCGCAGCAGCTGCAGCCGGCCGGGTGGCGCTTGCTGGCGGCATACTCGGCGACTGTCTTGGGCGCGTGGCTGGCGCGCTCATTGGTCTCATGCGCCGCGCGGGTGCTGCCGGCCATGGTTGCCAGGCCGGGGGCGGTGCGAATCACCCGCGGGCTGGGCGTGCCGCAAGCCGGACAGTCGCAGGGGTCGCTGCGCACACTCATCGGGCGCAGGGCAGTGAAGTCACCGCAGGCGTCGCAGTCGTATTCATAGATCGGCATCGCATCATCCTCCGTGTCCCTCCATCCGGGCGGGCCAGGCCGCCGTCCAGAGCACCTGCCCCGCCCGGATGAACGAACTCATTTGTCGTAGGCGATCGGCAGGTCGATGCTGCCGTCGAGGAACCGGGTCGGCCCGGACGCGTTCGGGTGGATGTCGAATTCGAAGATCTCGGTCGGCAGCCAAAGCGTTGCGCAGGCATTGGGGATGTCCACCACACCGCTGATATGGCCCTGCACTGGCGCCGAACCGAGCAGCGAGTAACCCTGCGCCGGCGAGTAGCCAAACTTGGTCAGGTAGTTGATGGCGTTCAGACAGGCCTGCTTGTAGGCGATGTTGACGTCCAGATAGTACTGCTTGCCGCTCTCGTCCACCGAGATGCCTTCGAAGATCAGGTAATCCTTATAGGCCGGCACGATGGGGCTGGGCTTGAAGATCGGGTTCTTGATGCCGTACTTGGCCATGCCGCCCTTGATCAGCTCGACCTTCATGTGCACCCAGCCGGCCATCTCGATGGCGCCGCAGAAGGTGATCTCGCCGTCACCCTGGCTGAAGTGCAGGTCGCCGACCGAGAGCCCGGCGCCATCGACATAGACCGGGAAGAAGATCTTCGAGCCGCGCGAAAGGTCCTTGATATCGCAGTTGCCGCCATGCTCGCGGGGCGGCACGGTACGCGCGCCCTGGGCCGCGGCCTTGTCACGCGCCTCGCCGGTGAGCTTGCCCATGTGCGCGGTCGCAGCGAATGTCGGATTGGCCAGCGGCGGGACGCGGTTGGGATTGGTGTCGATCAGGCCCTGCTCGCGCTCGTTCCAGGTCGCCAGCATCTTGTGGTCCGGCAGGCAGCCGATCAGGCCGGGATGGATCTGCCCGGCGAAACGCACGCCCGGGATGTGCCTGGAGCTGGTGAACAGGCCCTGGAAATCCCAGATGGATTTCTGCGCATGGGGGAAGTGGTCGGTCAGGAAGCCGCCGCCGTTCTGCTGTGAGAAGAAGCCATTGAAGCCCCACAGCGAGTCCTGCTTGGCGCCAATGTCGAGCAGGTCCACCACCAGCAGGTCGCCCGGCTCGGCGCCCTCGACCCCGACCGGGCCGGACAGGTAGTGCACGGTGGTCAGGTCGACGTCGCGCACGTCGGATGCATCGTCGTCGTTCTTGATCGCGCCAGCGGTCCAGTCGTAGGTCTCGAGAATGAAGTCGTCACCCGGCTTGACCCAGCAGGCCATCGGAATGTCCGGATGCCAGCGGTTGTGGATCTGCTCGTTCTCGGTGGCAGGCTGATTCAAGTCGACCTTGATCAGGGTATCGGTCATGACGAAGCTCCTTTGCGTTGGAAGGACATCAGCGTTGCGCTGAACACGGAGCTAGTCTTTTCCGTCGCCGTTTTTTCCGAAATACGTTGGATGACGTATGCCCGGAGCCAGCAAATGCGCGGCTTGCAGCTCTGTTGGGCAGGCAGGAGAAGGCCGGCGTGCAGGGAATGCACACCAGCCTGAGGATCAGGAAAAAGAGAAGAATTGCGTCGCCCCATCGCTCCGCGAAAGGCCCTTGGCGCGCGAACCAGCCTGCACGGTTCGCGCCCTAGGGCGCCCCACGGAATAAGCGCTTACACCGACAGGTAACGACTGATGGTCGCCTCGTCGGCATTGGCTGCGCTTTCCTCAAGCACGAAGCGGCCCTTCTCGATGACCAGGAAGCGGTCGGCGATTTCCATGGTGAATGACAGCACCTGCTCGGAAACCACGATGGTCAGATCGCGAAGCGAGCGGATCTCCTTCAGCGTGCGCGCGATGTCCTTGATGATCGACGGCTGGATGCCCTCGGTCGGCTCATCCAGCAGCAGCACCTTGGGATTGGTCGCCAGTGCCCGGGCGATCGCCAGCTGCTGTTGCTGGCCGCCGGACAGGTTGCCGCCCTTGCGCTTGCGCATGTCGTGCAGCACCGGGAACAGCGCGTAGAGATCATCCGGCACCTTGCCGCCGGCGGCTGCCGGCAGGCCGGTCTGGATGTTCTCCAGCACCGTCATGCTGGGAAAGATCATCCGCCCCTGAGGCACGTAGGCCACACCGCTGGCGACCCGCTGATGGGTCTCCAGTCCGGCAACTTCCTGCCCGTCCACCTGCACGCTGCCTGCGGTCTGCGGGACGATGCCCATCAGCGTCTTGAACAGTGTGGTCTTGCCCATGCCGTTGCGGCCCATGACCGCGACGATTTCCTGCTTTTCGACCTTGAGATTGAGGTCATGAAGGATCTGGCTCTGGCCGTAGCCCGAAGCGAGGCTGCTGATCTGGAACATGCTGAACTCCTGTTTGTACCTGTCGGGTGCGACACGCGTGGACATGCCTGCGGCGATGTCCACCCTACGGTGCGCGGGCCAGCCGTCGGCGTAGCGTCGATAACCGCAAAGGGTTATCCACGCGGGCCAGGGCCCGCACCGCCTCAATGCCCCAGATAAACCTCGATGACCTTGGGATTGCTCTGCACCGCTTCCATGCTGCCCTCGGCCAGCACCTTGCCCTGATGCAGCACGGTGACCTTGTGGGCGATGCTCTTGACGAACTCCATGTCGTGCTCGATCACCAGCACCGAGCGGCCCTGGCTGATGCGCTTGAGCAGCACGGCGGTCTGTGCCCGCTCACTGACGCTCATGCCAGCCACCGGCTCGTCGAGCATCAGCAACTCCGGGTCCTGCATCAGCAGCATGCCGATCTCCAGCCACTGTTTCTGGCCGTGGGAGAGCAGCCCTGCCTCACCGTACAACTGTCCGGTCAGGCCGATTTCCGCCGCGATCTCCTCCACCCGCGCGACGACCTCGGCACTGCGCTTGAAGAACAGCGCACCGAACACCTTGCGCCCGGCCGGATAGGACATCTCCAGGTTCTCGAACACGCTGAGGTTTTCGTAGATCGACGGGTTCTGGAACTTGCGCCCGACCCCGGCGCGAACGATGTCGAACTCCTTCATCTTGGTCAGCTCGCGCCCGTCGAACTGGATCGAGCCGCCGGTGGCGCGGGTCTTCCCGCAGATCAGGTCGAGCACCGTGGTCTTGCCGGCGCCGTTGGGGCCGATCACCACGCGCACCTCGTTGCGGTCCAGATAGAGGTTCAGGTCGTCGACCGCCTTGAACCCGTCGAAGGAAACGGTCAGGCCCTCGATGGCCAGCACCGGTTTGGGCATCTGAAATCCACTCATGGCGTGCTCTCCAGTTGCTTGGCGGGAACCGCATCGATCGTTGCACCGCCCACCCCCGCCTGCTTCGCCGGCGGCTTGGGCTTCACCGATGGCTGGCGCCGATCCGGCAGCCGCAGACGCGCCAGCCAGGGACGGGCATGGCTTTGCCAGAGGCCTGCCAGACCGTTGGGGAAATACATGACCACCGCGATGAACAGCCCACCCATGAAGTACAGCCAGAGTTCGGGGAAGCTCTCGGAGAACACCGTCTTGCCGTAGTTGACCAGCAGCGCGCCGTACACCGCGCCGAGCAGCGACATGCGCCCGCCCACGGCGGCGAAGATGACCATCTCGATCGACGGCACGATGCCGACGAAGCTCGGCGACATGAAGCCCACCTGCAGGGTGAACATCGCCCCGCCGATGGCCGAGAAGCTTGCCGCCACGCAGAACACGAAGATCTTGAAGCTGGCCACGTCGTAACCGGAGAAGCGCACCCGCTCCTCCTTGTCACGCATGGCCATCAGCAGGCGCCCGAGCTTCGAGGCGAGGATGAAGCGCCCGATCAGGATGCAGCCGATGAGCAGCGCCGCGTTGACGAAGTAGAGGATGGTCTTCGCCTCGTCAGTGCGAATGTCCCAGCCGAGCAGCGTCTTCAGGTCGGTGATGCCGTTCACCCCGCCGGTCAGGCCCTGCTGGCCGATGATCAGAATGGTCAGGATCGCCGCGATGGCCTGGGTGACGATGGAGAAGTACACGTCACCCACCCGGCGCTTGAACATCGCCACACCGATGATCAGTGCAAGAATCGCCGGCACCGCGACCACGGCAAGCAGGGTGAAGCCGAAGCTCTGGAAGGGCTGCCAGAACAACGGCAGCTCGGTGATCTGGTTCCAGTCCATGAAGTCCGGAATACCGGGCGTGGACTGGATCCTGGTGCTTTCCGGGTCGGATGCCTCGAGCTTGAGAAACATTGCCATGCAGTAGCCGCCGAGGCCGAAGAAGATCCCCTGCCCCAGGCTGAGAATGCCGCCGTAGCCCCAGCAGAGCACCAGGCCCACGGCAACGAAGGCGTAGGTCAGGTACTTGCCCACCATATTCAGGCGGAAGCTGTCGAGCAGCAGCGGAAACACCAGCAGGAGCAGCGCCGCGAGAATCAGCAGACCGATGCCGCCCTGCTTTCCGCCGAAGAATTTATCGAGTGTCGAGTTCATGCCTTGGCCCTCACGTCGTTCGCCATCGCCACCAAAAAACTGTTCATCATTTGCGCACCTTGGCCGTGAACAGCCCCTGCGGACGCAGCATGAGGATCAGGATCACTGCCGAAAGGGTCAGCACCTTGGCCATCGAGCCGCTGATGAAGAACTCGGCCATCGATTGCGTCTGAGCGATGGAGAACGCCGAAGCAATGGTGCCGAACAGACTGGCCGCGCCGCCGAAGACCACCACCAGGAAGGTGTCGACGATGTATAGCGAACCCGAGGTCGGGCCTGTCGAACCGATGGTGGTGAAGGCCGCGCCGGCGACCCCTGCCACGCCGCAGCCCAGGGCGAAGGTCATGCGGTCGACCTTCTTGGTGTTGATCCCCACCGAACGCGCCATCACCCGGTTCTGCACCGTGGCGCGCACTTGCAGGCCCCAGCGCGAGCGGTACATGAGGACGAAGATCATCGTGGTGAGCAGCAGTGTCAGCGCCATCACGAACAGCCCGTTGAGCGGGATGTCGATGGTGTCGGTGGGCATCCAGGACCCCATCAGCCAGTCCGGCAGCGTGGCGCTGACCTCGCGCGCACCGAAGATCGAACGGAACGCCTGCTGCATCACCAGTGACAGGCCCCAGGTCGCCAGCAACGTGTCCAGCGGGCGATGGTAAAGCTTGCTGATCAACGCCCATTCGGCGAGCCAGCCCAGCGCACCGGCAATCACGAATGACAGCACGATGGCGACGAAGAAGTAGTAGGGCTGCAGCTCAGGCAGGTACTTGAGCGTCAGCACCGAAACCAGATAGGTGGTGTAGGCACCCACGGTGAGGAACTCGCCATGGGCCATGTTTATCACGCCCATCTGACCAAAGATGATCGCCAGACCCAGAGCCATCAGCAGCAGCACGCAGAACACCGACAAGCCGTTGAAACCCTGCATGGCCGCGATGGCACCAAACTCCGATAGCCATTCCATGATGATGTCTCCTGATGGCAAAAGAGAGCGCCGCGGGCCTGCCGGCACGCGGCGCAGAGAGGGTTACTGGTAGCCTTTCGGGAAGGGGTTCGGCTCGATCAGGTCGGACTCGAAGACCACCTGGAACTGGCCGTCGGCCTGCACCTGGCCGATGCGCGTCTTGCTCCACAGGTGCTGGTTCTCATGCACCTTCACGTAGCCTTCCGGCGCGGTGTTCAGCTCCAGCCCGGCTGAGGCGGCGACCACCTTGTCGACGTCGAAGCTGCCGGCCTTCTCGACCGCGGCCTTCCACAGCCAGGGGCCGAGATAGGCGGCTTGGGTGACGTCACCGATCACCGCGTCGCTGCCGTACTTGGCCTTGAACGCCTTGACGAATTCGACGTTGTTGGGGTTATCGAGGCTCTGGAAGTACTTCATCGAGGCGTAGAAGCCGGCCATGTTCTCGCCGCCGATGCCGAGCAGTTCGTCCTCGGTGACCGAGAGGGTCAGCAGGGTCTGCTTGTCCGCGGTGATGCCGGCGGCCTTGAGCTGCTTGTAGAAGGCGACGTTGGAACCACCGACCACGGCGGCGAAGATCACGTCAGGCTTCTTCAGCTTGATCTTGTTGGTCAGCGAGCCGAACTGCGTGTTGCCCAGCGGGTAGTACTCCTCGCCCACCACCTTGCCGCCGAGCACGTTCTCGATGTGCTTGCGGGCGATCTTCATCGAGGTGCGCGGCCAGATGTAGTCGGAGCCGAGCAGGTAGAAGGTCTTGGCGCCCTTCTCCTTGGCGACCCAGTCGAGGCCGGCGAGGATCTGCTGGGTGGCCTCCTGGCCGGTGTAGACGACGTTCTTCGACTGCTCCAGGCCTTCATAGAAGGTCGGGTAGTAGAGCAGCCCGTTCTCCCGCTCGAAGATCGGCAGCACCGCCTTGCGCGAGGCCGAGGTCCAGCAGCCGAACACCGCGGCGACCTTGTCACGCTCCAGCAGCTTCTTGGCCTTTTCGGCGAAGGTCGGCCAGTCGGACGCGCCGTCTTCCTGCACCACCTTGATCTGCCGGCCAAGGATGCCGCCTGCCGCGTTGATCTGCTCGATGGCCAGTCGCTCGGCCTGGATCGAGCCGGTCTCGGAGATGGCCATGGTGCCCGTCGCCGAATGCAGCTGCCCGACCACCACTTCCGTATCGGTGACCGCCAAGCCGGTGGTGTTGACCTCGGCGCTGGCGCTCGAGGCGAAGATGCTCATTGCCAGCATCGAGAGTGCCGCAGCCCCCTGCGCAAGCCGGCGGGGAAGGCGGCGTGACGAACCCGTCAGTTTTGAATCCATGATGATTGCTCCTGTCTCGGTGGGCCGTGCTTGGCTTGCCGCAACACTGCTGCTGCGGGCCGGCATCGGGTCGGGAGCAAGAATGGGCTCGGCTGTCTGGCCGGGGTATACGCAGGATGACGTAAGCGGGTACGTCATCTGACGTATCCGTAGCAGGTGCACTGCTGGTGCATCCTTGCGCCGGTATGGAGCACGCCAGCAGCCGGCAACCCTCGCTCCTGCCGATCACGGCAGCGCTGCGCCGGATGCGTACCGGTGCTTCGCCGCGGTTCATCAGCAGTGCCGAACGGGGGCACGGAAGTTGCTCAAACCAGGGAAACGACAATCAGCCGGGGCCGCCAGCGTGCAGATCACAGGCACACAGCGCATCGTCAAGATCCGCCGCGACTACAACAGCTGGGTCGCCGACGAGACGCTGGAAGACTATGCCCTGCGTTTCACCCCCAAGTCGTTTCGCAAGTGGTCGGAATTTCGTATCGCCAACACCGCGCTCGGTGCGGTGTCGTTCCTGGCCCTGGAAGCCATCGGCGGCACGCTGGCCCTTTCCTACGGTTTCACCAATACGCTCTGGGCGATCCTCGCGGTGGCGCTGGTGATCTTCCTCACCGGGTTGCCGATCAGTTACTACGCGGCGCGCTACGGCGTGGACATGGACCTGCTGACCCGTGGCGCCGGCTTCGGCTACATCGGCTCGACCATCACCTCGCTGATCTACGCCAGCTTCACCTTCCTGTTCTTCGCCCTCGAAGCGGCGATCATGGCGCTGGCGCTGGAGCTGTATTTCGGCATACCGCTGGCGCTCGCCTATGTGGTCTGCTCGATCATCATCGTGCCGCTGGTGACCTACGGCATCACCCTGATCAACCGCCTGCAGCTCTGGACGCAACCGGTCTGGCTGATCCTGCTGTTGCTGCCCTACATTTTCGTCATCGCCAAGAACCCCGAGGCGCTGAGCGATCTGACCAGTTTCGCCGGCCGCGAAGGCGACGGTGGCTCGTTCAACCTGCTGTCCTTCGGCGCCGCCTGCACGGTGGCGCTGGCACTGATCACACAGATCGGCGAGCAGGTCGACTACCTGCGATTCCTGCCCGAGAAGACCCGGCAGAACCGCGTTCGCTGGTGGCTGGCGATGCTTGCCGCCGGCCCCGGCTGGATCATCCCCGGCGCACTGAAGATGCTCGCCGGCGCCTTTCTCGCCTTTCTCGCGTTGCAGCACGAAATCCCGGTGGACAAGGCGGCCGAGCCGACACAGATGTACCTGGTGGCCTTCAGCTACGTGTTCGCCTCGCCGGAATGGGCGCTGGGCGCCATGGTGCTGTTCGTCATCGTCTCGCAGGTGAAGATCAACGTGACGAACGCCTATGCCGGCTCCCTGGCCTGGTCGAACTTCTTCGCGCGCGTCACCCACAGCCATCCGGGGCGGGTGGTCTGGCTGGTATTCAACGTGTCGATCGCGCTGATGTTGATGGAACTGGGCGTGTTCGAAGCCATCGAGCAGGTGCTCGGGCTGTACGCCAACGTGGCCATCGCCTGGATCGGCGCGCTGGTCGCGGACCTGGTGATCAACAAGCCGCTGGGCCTGTCGCCGCGGCAGATCGAATTCAAGCGCGCACACCTCTACGACATCAACCCAGTGGGTGTCGGCGCCATGCTGATCGCCTCACTGCTGGCGATTCTCGCCCACAGCGGCGTGCTCGGTTCGTTGCCTCAGGCAGCCTCACCGATGATCGCGCTGGGCACCGCACTGATCTGCGCACCATTGATCGCATGGCTTACCGGCGGGCGCTTCTATATAGCCCGCGAACGCCAGCCAGAGCTGCTCTACCCCTATACCGAGCGCGGCAAAGTCGCCTGCGTGCTGTGCAGCAACGCCTTCGAAGAGCCGGACACCGCCTTCTGCCCCGCCTACGGTGCGCCGATCTGCTCGCTGTGCTGCTCGCTCGATGCCCGCTGTGGCGACCTGTGCAAGCCGCACGCGCGGCTCTCGGCGCAGTGGGACAACTTCCTCCGCTGGGCCTTCCCGCAGGTGTCCATCCCGCGCCTGCACACCCGCCTGGCGCACTACCTCGGTGTGCTCGGCCTGATCATCGGCCTGCTTTCGCTGGCGCTCTGGCTGATCTACAGCCAGGTTTCGCCGAGCGTCGTGGCCAGCCCGCAGGAGGCGGGAGAAACCCTTTATCAGGCGTTTCTCAAGGCATTCCTGGTGCTCTCGCTGTTCGCCGGGATTCTCGCCTGGTGGGTCGTGCTGACCCGCGAAAGCCGCCACGTCGCCCAGCAGGAATCGGATCGCCAGACCCACCTGCTGATGCAGGAAATCGAAGCCCACCGCAAGACCGACGAACAGCTGCAGAAGGCCAAGGAGGCGTCCGAGGCGGCCAATGCCGCCAAGAGCCGCTATGTGACCGGCCTTTCCCACGAGCTACGCACCCCGCTGAACAGCATCCTCGGCTATGCGCAGATCCTGTTGCGCGATGGCGAGCTGCCTACGCGACACAAGGAAGCGCTGGGCACCATCCATCGCAGCGGCGCTCATCTGCTCTCGCTGATCGACGGGCTGCTCGACGTGGCCAGGATCGAGGCCGGAAAGCTCAATCTGGAGCCCTCCGAGATCGCCTTTCCCGAATTCCTCCTGCAACTACGCCAGATGATCGCGCCACAGGCCGAGGAAAAGGGCCTGCGTTTCCACTTCGAAACCCAGGGCCGCATCCCGGCCGTTGTGCGCGGCGACGAGAAGCGCGTGCGGCAGATTCTCATCAACCTGCTCGGCAACGCGGTGCGCTACACCGACGCAGGCAGCATCACCCTGCGCGCCAGCTACCTGCGCGAAACCGCGACCTTCGAGATCGCCGACACCGGTATCGGCATCGCCCCCGAACAGGTGGAGCGTCTGTTCCAGCCGTTCGAGCGCGGTAATCCGTTGCGTCAGGACAGCGGTCTGGGCCTCGGCCTGACCATCACCCGCATGCTCACCGCGTTGATGGGCGGCGAGCTGTCGATGAAGAGCGAGCAAGGTCGCGGCAGCGTTTTTCAGCTGCGCCTGTTCCTCTCCGAAGTGCGCGTGCCGCAGGCGGTGGTCCATGTCGAACACGACATCATCGGCTACCACGGCCCGCGCCGCCGCGTGCTGGTGGTCGACGACCACATCGAACACCGCAAGGTGCTGGCCGGCATGCTCGAACCACTGGGCTTCGAGATACTCATGGCCAGCAATGGCCAGGAAGCGCTCAGCCAGGTTTCGCTGCACAACCCCGACCTGATCCTGATGGACCTTTCCATGCCGCAGCTCGACGGCTGGCAGACCGCCAGGCTGATTCGCCGCTCGGTGGGTTCGAAGGCGCCGATCATCGTCATTTCCGCCAATGCCTTCGTCGACGGCGCGAGTGTCGCCGCCGATTGCAGTGACTACCTGCCCAAGCCGGTGCATGCCCCGGTGCTGCTGGACAAGATTCGCCAGCAGCTGGCGCTGGACTGGCTCAGACGCGATGCGGCGGCCACCACTTCGACCGCCGCGGGCCTGCCGCTCAATGCCCTGCATGCGCTGCAGCAACAGGCCTCGCTCGGGTATGTGCGCGGCGTGCTCGAACTGCTCGACCAGCTCGAGCGCGACCTGCCGGCCGCCGCCGCGCAACTCCAGGAACTGCGCCAGCTGGCCAGGCGCTTCCAGCTGAACGAACTGGGCCAGCGCCTGGACCAGGCCATGAACAACGAGATTCAGACGCCCATGGAGAACACCCATGCACCCAGCTGATCATCCGCAGAACCAGGGCATCGTGATGATCGTCGATGACGTGCCCGACAACCTCGCCCTGCTCTCCGGCGCACTCGACCAGGCCGGCTACATGGTGCTGGTGGCGCTGGACGGCCTCAGCGCGCTGGAGCGAATGCAGCGGCTGAAGCCGGACATCGTGCTGCTCGACGCCATGATGCCCGGGCTAAACGGTTTCGATACCTGCCGCCGAATCAAGGCGCAGGCCGAGCTGGAAGACGTACCGGTGCTGTTCATGACTGCCCTGACCGAAAGCGAGCATGTGCTCGCCGGCTTCGAGGCCGGCGGCATCGACTACGTGACCAAGCCAATCCACCCGGAACAGGTGTTGGCCCGCGTCGCCGCACATCTGCGCACCGCGCGCACGCTGCAGAGCGCTCGCCAGGCCCAGGCTCCGGCCGATGAGAAGCAGATCCAGGCCACCCTGACCGAGCGCTTCCAGCTGACCGGGCGCGAGGTCGAGGTGCTGCACTGGGTCTCCTGCGGCAAGACCAACCGCGATATCGGCGACATCCTCGGGCTCAGCCCGCGCACGGTGAACAAGCATCTGGAGCACGTCTACGTGAAGCTCGGTGTGGAGACCCGGACCGCAGCCGCGGCCATCGCCATGTCCGCCGGCGCTCGCTGACCGCACGACAAGCGCAGCCATCGCACTGGGAACGTTTTCAATGTGCGTCCTGTCACATAAAGGCAGATTGGCATCAGCCCATTCCGGGTTGATTCGCTCGACGAGCGTGGGCCATTACCCGCAGAGGACGACAGGATGTTTTCCAGCTATCTCTATGAAGCCGCACTCATCTATGGCCTGGTCTTCACTTCGGTGGGGTTCGTGCTGGGCATGTTCTACAACAACCGCAAGGTCTTCCAACTGGAAGACAAGGTGCAGCGGCTAAAGCGCACCGTGCGGCACCTGCAGCGCAGGGTCGAACCGCCTGCCGCCGCTTCGAGAAGCGTTCAGCGCGCGCGCAGCAGCGCAGGGTTGAGCAGCGTCCGCTGAGCGGACCGGCAGCTTTACACGGTCGCCCGAACACGCCAGTAACTCGTTCGCGCTCAAATGTTCCGGGCCTTGAAAAATGCCGGGAACTTTCCCGACCGACGGAAATGGGCTGCAGGCCACGCCCGCCGCGGGCTTTTTGACCTGCGACAATAAAGCGCTCGGCGGTGCAACAAACACTGAAACTTTTTTTTACACCTTCACGTCCGAGCCATAGGAGCTCAGGGGAAGCCGGCCAAGGTGGCCGAAACCCGAGCGAGCACCCACTGATGGACCGAGGATGTCGCAAAGCCGACCAGGATGGATTGTCGGTGGCGTGGCGCTAGGACTTTATGGATGACTCGCCCCGCCTTGCCGGCGGCCTGGGCAGCGATGCACGTACGCTGAGCAGGGATAGGGAAAGATGCTTTTCAATTCAGTGGAATTCATCGCCGGCTTTCTACCGGTGGTGTTGATTGGATTCTTCGTGCTGACTGGATCGGGCCGACAGCGGCTCGCGGTGATCTGGCTGACCGTCGTCTCGTTGGTGTTCTACGGCTGGTGGAACCCGGTCTACGTACCGCTGCTGTTCGGCAGCATGCTGGTCAACTATCTGCTCGGTGGCTACCTGCGCCGGCACCCCTCACGTCTGGTGCTCGGGCTGGCGGTCGCGGCCAACGTGCTGCTGCTGGTCTACTACAAGTACACCGGTTTCCTGCTAGGCACGCTGGATGCGGCGCTGGATCTCGGTTGGCGGGTGGAAGACATCATCCTGCCGCTGGCGATCTCCTTCTTCACCTTCCAGCAGATCGCCTATCTGGTCGATGCCCATGATGGCGTGGTGGAAGAGCACGATTTCGCCAACTACTGCCTGTTCATCAGCTTCTTTCCGCAACTGATCGCCGGGCCGATCACCCACCACGGCGAGATGCTTGCGCAGTTCAACGACCGCGACAGCTTCCGCGCGCGCATCGACAACCTGTCGCTGGGCGCCACGGTGTTTCTGCTCGGCCTGTTCAAGAAGGTGGTGATCGCCGACACCCTCGCGCTAAAGGCCACGCCGGTCTTCAGCCTGGCTGCCGACGGCACCATCCCGGCGTTCTACGACGCCTGGACCGGCGCGCTGACCTACACGCTGCAGATCTACTTCGACTTTTCCGGCTACAGCGACATGGCCATCGGCCTGGCGCTGCTATTCGGCATCAGCCTGCCGGCCAACTTCAACAGCCCGTTCAAGGCGCGCAACGTCATCGACTACTGGTCGCGCTGGCACATGACGCTGACGCGTTTTCTCACCGCCTACATCTACAACCCCATCGTGCTGCGCGTGACCCGCGCGCGCATGGCGGCCGGCAAGCCGCAGCCGCGGCGGGGCAAGATGACCGCCGGCACCTTCTTTGCGCTGGTCGCCTACCCAACCGTGTTCACCATGTTCATTTCCGGCATCTGGCATGGCGCCGGCTGGCACTTCGTTGCCTTCGGCCTGCTGCACGGCTTCTATCTGGTGGTCGCCCACGGCTGGCGTGCCTGGAAGGCACGTCAGGGCTGGAAGCTGGACAGCGACATCTGGTGGCACAAGGCGGCGGCCGTCGCGCTGACCTTTGGCTGCGTGGTGGTGGCGATGGTGTTCTTTCGCGCCAGCGACGTGCCGACCGCCATGGCGATCTTCGTCGGCATGCTCGGCCTGAGCCCGACCAGCACGGCGATGGATCGCTCCGACTTCGTCTATATCGCCGCGTTGCTGGTGTTTGTCTGGGGCATGCCCAACGTGCAGCAGTGGATGGGCCACTTCCGAACCGCGCTCAACTTCCAGGCTCAGCCGCACTGGACCGAACGGCTGCTGCCGGTCAGCGCCTGGCGGCCGACGGCGATCCACGGCATGGCGGTAGGCGTGCTCGGTTTCTTCGCCCTGGCGATCGCCTTTTCCATGGCGCCGACCGAATTCCTCTACTTCCAATTCTGACCACGACAAGGAGTCCCAGGCATGCAACAACTTCACTGGCTGCCGGCGCACCCGGATCTCTCCGCCGCGATCAGCCAAGCCAAACGTATCGATGACCCGTTGCAGCGCCTGCACCAAGCCGCGCGGCTGGCCACCTTTCAACGGGATTTCACCCTGACCGCGCGACTGGACAAGCTAGCCGCCACGGGCGTAGAGCAGTACGCCGCAGCGGCACGACTGACGCCGCTGCGGCTGGCATTGCTGTCCTCGCATACGGTCGATCACCTGCTGCCGGCCATCCGCGTGGCCGGGCTGCAGCGGCGGTTGGCGCTTTCGCTGCACGTTGCGCCCTACGGCATGTACCGCCAGGCACTGCTGGCTGATGACCCGGCGCTGAACGCCTTCGCCCCGCAGCTGGTGCTGCTGGCGCTGGACGCCCATGACGCGCCGCTGCAACTGCCCTTGCAGGCAGGCCAGGCGGAGGTGGATGCCGCCGTGGCGGAGCGCGTCGATGAGCTGCGCCTCCTCTGGCGCCGAGCCCGCGAGCGATATGCCGCGCAGGTTGTGCAGCAAACCCTGGTGCCGGTCGCACCGCCCTTGTTCGGCTCTTACGAAGCACTGGTGCCGGCTTCGCCGCGGGCAGTCATCGAACGGTTGAATGCGGCCATCCGAGCCGCTGCCCGCGAGGATGGCGTGCTGCTGCTCGATCTGGCCTGGCACGCAGCCGCTTATGGCGACGGCCTGGGCGAGCCGGTGCGCTGGCATCAGGCCAAGCAGCTGGTCAGCCCGACCCTGGCACCGCTTTATGGCGAGCAGCTGGCACGGATCGCAGCGGCCACTGCCGGGCTGTCGCGCAAATGCCTGGTACTCGATCTGGACAACACCCTCTGGGGCGGTGTGATCGGTGATGACGGCATCGACGGTATCCAGCTCGGCCAGGGCAGCCCCAGCGGCGAGGCGTTTCTCGCCTTCCAGCGTTATGCCGCGCAACTGGCGCGCCGCGGGGTGATTCTTGCGGTGTGCAGCAAGAACGACCTGCACGTCGCCGAGGCGGCATTCGCACATCCGGAAATGGCGCTCAAGCGCAGCGATATCGCAGCTTTCGTCGCCAACTGGGAAGACAAGGCCGGCAACCTGCGGCGCATCGCGAGCATGCTCAATATCGGTCTGGACAGCCTGGTGTTCGTCGACGACAACCCCGCCGAGCGCGACATCGTGCGCCGCGAGCTGCCGGAAGTTGCCGTACCGGAACTGCCCGACGATGTCGCCGATTACCCCGCGCGCATCGCCGCGGCGGGTTACTTCGAGGCCGTGTCCTTTACCTCCGATGACGCCGAGCGCGGCCGCAGCTATGCGCTGAATGCCGAACGCAAGGCCGCGCTGAACCAGGCCACGGATATGGAAGGCTACCTGCGCGGGCTGCAGATGGTGCTGCGCGTCAGCCACATCGGCGCCACCGAACTGGCCCGCGCCACCCAGCTGATCAACAAGACCAACCAGTTCAATCTCACCACCCGCCGCTATACCGAAGCCGAAGTCGAGCGCATGGCCGACGATCCGCAAACGATCGCGTTGGCCATGCGGCTGGAAGACAAGTTCGGCGACAACGGCCTGATCAGCGTGGTGCTGGCACGACCGGATGCCGCAATCGAGGCTGACGAACTGCTGATCGACAGCTGGCTGATGAGCTGCCGCGTACTGGGGCGTGAAGTCGAGATGGCCGTACTGGAGGTGCTGGCCGATGCGGCAGCAGCTGCCGGCTGGGGAGCACTGGTTGGCGAATACCGCCCCACCGAACGCAACGGCATGGTCGCCGAGCACTATCCGCGGCTGGGCTTCGAGCAGCGCCCCGCCCCTGCCAACGCCGCTACCGATGCAAGTTTCTGGCGCTACGAGCTGGCCTCGCGCGCTTCCATCAACCATCACATCCAGGTGCAAGCATGAACGAAAAGGAAATTCTCCAGGCGCTGACCCAGGTCTTCCACGACGTGTTCGACGATGACGATATCGTCCTCACCTCCGAAACCACCGCCGACGACATCGATGGCTGGGACAGCCAGACCCATGTGCTGCTGATCGTGGCCGCCGAGCAACGCTTCGGCATCAAGTTCCGCACCGCCGAACTGGAATCGCTGAAGAACGTTGGCCACTTCGCGCAACTGATCCAGACCAAACTCGGAGGGCGTTGAGTCATGGCCAGATCCGTCGATACATGCCCGGACGGTGTTGCCGCCCGGGCCGAAGCAGACCAGCGGCGGATACGTGCCGGCTACCTGCTGGGCATGTTCGCCGGGCTGTTCGGGATGCTCGGCGGCTTTGCCGCCCTGCTCGCCTGGCTCAATCACACCGACAACCTGCCGCCACCGGCCTTCTCCAACAGCCTGTGTGTGGACGAAAAGCTGCACTTTCTGCGGCACAACCCCATCGCCGATCCGAACCTGCTGATCGTCGGTTCCTCGGTCGCCTGGCGCCATGTCGATGGTGACGTGCTGATCGAGCAGACGCCCGGCTTGCGTCCGCTCAACGGTGCGTTCTGCGGCCTGCACGCCAATCAGTCGACCTATGTCGCCAACTGGCTGCTGGATCGTGAACCGAGCGTCCGCCAGGTGGTGATGATCGTCGATCCGCTGGACTTCGCCGGCTGCTGGAAAGTGCCGGATGCGGTGTTCGACCGCGAGGATGCCGATCACTACGTTTATCAGCAGGCCTCACGCTGGGGTTACTACATGCGCTACTTCTCGCCGCGTTCGCTGTTGCGCAATGCGCAGACGGTCAAGGCGCAGCGGGCCAACGAGATCGAATGGGACCCGTTGGTGTTCACCCGCCACGGCGACGGGCCGCTGGAGCCGCAGGGTGATCGCGGCCTGTTCTACGACAAACCGGACGCGCTGGATGACAGCTGCTTTGTCGCCCTGGGCGAACTGTCGAAACGCCTGAAGAACGAGCAACGCCAGCTGCTGGTGGTTTCCACGCCCCTGCACCCGCAGTGGAAAGCCAAGGTCGATGCCGATGGCAGCTTTCTCGGCCGCTTCGACGCCAAGCTGAACGCCGCCATCGCCGGGAATGCCGGAGCGCAGTACTGGAACGCCGATCGCGAATGGGTTGCCCCACCGGCCGCCTTCGTCGATGCGATCCACCTGCGCTGGTCAGCCGTGCAGGGCTTTTCCGTGGCGCTGGCCGAGCAACTACAGGAAGCCAGGCAGGAGATGGTCAGCAAGGCGGGACTGGCCAGAAACGGCGCGTACGACGCGCCCTGATCGACAAGCGAACCGCTGGAAGCGGTGATGGTCCGAGAGAGAACATACAAACAAGAACGTAAGCCAGGAGTTGAATCATGCATTCTCGTTCTTTGCCGTGCTTGTGCCTGCTCGCCGCATCCATCACCGCCCCCGCCGTCAGCCATGCGGACATCCTCGCCATCAAGGCGGAGAACGACATCATCGCCTCGGGCAGCGATGGTCACTACACCAACGGCCTGGAAGTCATCTGGGGTTTCGAACCGGACGACCAGAGCTGGACGCGGCGCTTCGCCGATCTGCTGCCCGGCTGGTCGGGAGCGGCAATCGACAACGTCGCCTATCGCTTCGGCCATCAGATCTACACGCCGGAGGAAATAGAAACTCGAGCACTGATCGAAGACGACCGCCCCTACGCCGGTCTGCTGTTCGCCGGCATGTCGATGTTTTCCGACACCCAGTACGACGGCTGGCGCGCCGCGCAAGGGTTGCACCTGGATGTCGGCATCGTTGGCCCGGCCGCGGGCGGCAAGCGTTTGCAGCGTGCCGTGCACAAGGCAACCGACAGCGACGAGCCCAACGGCTGGGACAACCAGCTGGAGAACGAACCCTTCGTCAATCTGGGCTATCAGCATCGCTGGTGGCTGCAGGAGCGCTTCGCCGGGCTGGAGCTGGAATACGGCCCGAGTCTCGGTTTCGCCCTCGGCAACCTATACAGCTATGGCTCGGCCGGGCTGGGTCTGCGCCTGGGTCAGAACCTGCAGCGCAGCTTCAGCATCCCCGCGGTGACGCCGGCGCAAAGCGGCAGCCAGTTCTTCCGCCCCGGCGGCGACTTCGCCTGGTACGGCTTCGCCAATCTCGAAGGCCGCTACATGGCGCACAACATGCTGCTGGACGGCAACACCTTCGAGGACAGCCATTCGGTGGACCGCCGCGAGTGGGTGGGCGACGCCAAGCTCGGTGTGGCGCTGACCTGGAGCCGCTGGCAGCTGGCGTTCGCCAGCGTCTGGCGCACCCGCGAATTCCAGGGCCAGCAGGAACACGACCAGTTCGGTTCGATCACCCTCTCCACCGCGCTCTGACCCACTGACGGCGGGCATCGCGCCCGCCGGTTCAGTTACGCGAGATGCCGTGCTTGCGCAGCTTGCGATAGAGCGTATTGCGACTGATCCCCAGCTGTTCCGCCACCCGACTGACCTGCCAGTGCCGTTCGCGTAGCACCGTGAGCAGGGCCTCGCGCTCGGCCGACTGCAACGGGTCACGAGGTGCCTCGACCTCGCCCATTTCGGCCGGCAGCACGGCAAGCACGTCGTCCAGCCCAACGCGCCCCTGCTCGCTCAGCGCGACCAACGTGCGCAGCAGATTGCGCAGCTGCCGCACGTTGCCCGGCCAGCTGTAGCGCAGCAAGGCTTGCCGCGCGGCCGGCTCGAGACAGATCGATTCGCCTTGCGCTTCTTCCGCCAGCAGGTGATCGAGCACCGCAGCCTTGTCGCTGCGCTCGCGCAACGGTGGCAACGCAACCATCAGCCCGCCAAGGCGGTAATACAGGTCTTCGCGGAACGCGCCGCTGGCCACTAGCGCGCGCAGGTCGTGATGACTGGCGCTGATCAGGCGGATATTCAGTTCGGTCGGCGCGGCAGCCCCCAGCGCGGTGACCTTGCGTTCCTCCAGCACCCGCAACAAGCGCGTCTGCAGCGCCAGCGGCATGTCGCCAATCTCGTCGAGAAAGAGAATCCCGCCGTTGGCCTGCTCCAGCTTGCCGACCATACCCTCGCGCCGCGCGCCGGTGAAACTGCCGCCGCGATAGCCGAACAGTTCGCTTTCGATCAGCGTCTCGGGAATCGCCGCGCAATTGAGTGCCACGAACGGCCGACCGGCGCGGCTGCTGGCGCGATGCAGTGCGCTGGCGAATGCCTCCTTGCCGGTGCCGGTCTCACCTTGTAGCAACACCGGCACGTCCCGCTCGAGCACCTTCAGCGCACGGCTGAAACCGGTGCGCATTGACGGATCGAGCAGGCACAGGCCCGGCACATCGGCCGGCTCCTGGCGCGGCGCAGCAACCACGCGCAGCTGCGGCCCGCGCAGCTGGCAGAACAGCCGCTGACCGTCATGGGTATGCAAGGGCCAGCAAGCCCCCGGCTGCGGTCGCGCACGCTCCAGCAACTGATCCAGACGCACATCGAGCACAGTTTCCAAGGGCCGGCCTAATAGCGCCTCGCGGCTACTGGCGAGCAGGTTGAGCGCGGTTTCGTTGATCGCGGTGATCCGTCCCTCGCCATCGAACGCCAGCAGGCCTTCGCTGAGCAGGCCGATGTATTCGGGCTGGGCATGGAAGCGCAGCAGGTAGTTGCCCTCGCAGTGCTGCAGGAAGAAACAGCTTTCGATGAGCTTGGCCGACAGGTTGGTCAGCGCCATGGTGTGAAAACGCCGCTGGCGCGACAGGTCTTCACGCGCCGACGACACATTGAGTACGGCAAGCAAACCGCCTTCGGCATCGAACACCGGGCTCGCCGAACAGGTCAGTGCTGCGTGCCGACCACGGAAGTGCTCGTCACGCCGAATGGTCAGCGCCTGGCGCTCCAGCAGGCACAGGCCGACGCCATTGGTGCCCTCGGTCGCCTCGTTCCACACCGCACCGAGCCAGAGCCCGGCGCGCTGGAATTCCGCGCGCTCGGCCTGATCCGCCACGCTGTCGATCACCACGCCGCTGGCGTCGGTCAGCAGTACCGCGTGGCCGCTGCTGCCCAGCTGCTGGTGCAGGCTGTTCATCTGCCAGTGGGCGACGGCGATAACCCGGTCCAGCCGCTCGCGATGCTCATTGAGCCGCGGACTCTCGATCACGCAGGGCGCGCGCGGGCTGGTGGGGTCGAGCTGATGCTGCTCCAGGCAACGGCGCCAGGAACGCGCAATGGCGGGATCGGCAGCCGGGCCCTGGCTGGCGGACGTGCCGTCACCAAAGCTGAGGACCTGGTGCGCGTGCTGACTGAGGCGAGAGGTCATTCTTGTTGTTCTCCGCGATGTTTCGAGGCGGTTTCGCGCCCAGCATAGGCCAATCGCCCGGCCGCCGCATGCTGTGCCACGGCTGGTACAGAGTGTCACCCCCGCCGTACCGGAGATGGCACAGCGCAGCCTCGACCGGGCAGTCCCGATACGACTCCAGGCCAGATACGACGCGGCGCGCCGGTTGCTGGCCCGCCGCTTGCTCTGCTGCAAGCACGGTATCCCCGTGAATAACAACAATGACCAGGAGAACCACCATGCGTCCCAGCAACGACGTTCCGTTCGATCTGAAAACCGATAACGGCAGCGACCTAGGCGGTGACCGCCAGACCACCGACACCCGCTCGCCCACCGAACAACTGGCCGCCTGGGTCGAACGCCTCGGCCAGCGCCTGGCGCAACGCGACGTCGATGGCACGCTTGAGCTGTTCGCCGACGACTGCCACTGGCGTGACCTGGTGCTGTTCAGCTGGAACCTGATCACCCTCGAAGGCAAGGCCGACATTCGTGACATGCTGGAAAGCCGCCTGGAAGCCACCCGGCCGGACAACTGGAAGCTCGAAGGCGAAGCGAGCCTGACCGACGGCGTGCTCGAAGGCTGGATCAGCCTGGAAACCGACGTCGCCCGCGGCAAGGGTTATGTGCGTCTGAAGGACGGCCTGTGCTGGACGCTGCTGACCACCATGCGCGAGCTGAAGGGGCACGAGGAACCGCTCGGACGCCGCCGGCCACTGGGCGCCGAACACGGCCACGGCCTGGCCGACAAGCGCAACTGGCTGGAAAAGCGCCGCGACGAGGAAGCCGCGCTGGGCATCACGGAACAGCCCTATTGCCTGGTCATCGGCGGCGGCCAGGGCGGCCTCGGCCTCGGCGCGCGGCTCAAGCGCCTCGGCGTGCCGACGCTGATCGTCGACAAGGCCGAGCGCCCCGGCGATCAATGGCGCGGACGCTACAAGTCGCTGTGCCTGCACGACCCGGTCTGGTACGACCACATGCCCTACCTGCCCTTCCCCGACCATTGGCCGATCTTCACACCCAAGGACCAGATCGGCGACTGGCTGGAGATGTACGCCAAGGTCATGGAGCTGAACTACTGGGCGAAAACCGAATGCGTGAAGGCGAGCTTCGACGAGGCCGAGGGCCGCTGGACGGTCGACGTGCTGCGCGACGGCAAACCGATGACCCTCAAGCCCGCACAGCTGATCCTCGCCACCGGCATGTCCGGTGTGCCCAACGTGCCGGTCTATCCGGGTGCGGAAACCTTTGCCGGCCAGCAGCACCATTCCAGCCAGCATCCCGGCGGCGACGCCTGGCGCGGCAAGCGCGCGGTGGTCATCGGTGCCAACAACTCGGCCCACGATATCTGTGCGGACCTGGTGGAGAACGGCGCGGACGTCACCATGGTGCAGCGCTCCAGCACCCATATCGTGCGCTCCGACACGCTGATGGAAGTGGTCTTCGGCCCACTCTATTCGGAGGATGCGGTCGAGAGCGGACTGACCACCGACAAGGCCGACATGCTGTTCGCCTCGATCCCCTACAAGGTGCTGCCGCAGTTCCATCGCCAGGCCTTCGAGCAGGTCAAGGAACGCGACAAGGCCTTCTACGACCGCCTGGCCGCAGCGGGCTTCATGCTCGACTTCGGCGATGACGAATCCGGCCTGTTCCTCAAGTATGTGCGCCGCGGCTCGGGCTACTACATCGACGTCGGCGCCTGCGAGCTGATCGCCGACGGCACCATCAAGCTGAAAAGCGGGCCTGGCCTAGGCGTCGATCACATCGAGCCGAATGCCGTGGTGCTCAACGATGGCAGCCGCCTGCCGGCGGACCTGATCGTCTACGCTACCGGCTACGGCTCGATGAACGGCTGGGCGGCGCGGCTGATCTCCCAGGACGTCGCAGACAAGGTCGGCCGTTGCTGGGGCCTCGGTTCCGGCACCACCAAGGACCCGGGCCCGTACGAAGGCGAGCTGCGCAACATGTGGAAGCCCACCCAGCAGCAGAACCTCTGGTTCCACGGCGGCAACCTGCACCAGTCACGGCACTACTCCCTGTACCTGGCCTTGCAACTGAAGGCGCGCTTCGAGGGGCTGGATACCTCGGTCTACAAGCTTGCGCCGAGCTATCACCAGGGCTGAAGCCAGATCGGCTAGCTCGAATGAAACAGGCCCGCATCAGCGGGCCTGTTTCGTAGTCGGCTCAGCCCCGCCCAGGGCAACAACCATCACGTTCAGCACAGGCAGAGCCAGACAAGGCAGCGCCAGTTATCGGCTCAGCCGAGCTGCGCCAGCCGCCACAGCACATGGGGCCCGAGCGGCCGCCCAGATCAGGAAGAACACCCGCACCTCTCATTTGCCATACTGCGATAGTTGTACCGGCAGCAGGCGATTGACCCAGAGCAGGCCGCCAGCTCTATATGTATGAGAAGCCATTCGTCAGCCGCACGCTGCCTGTATCATTCCCGGCCCTTTGGCTTCCACTTGCCCTGAAGCCTCCATTGGCGCATGCCAAGCACGCATCGGAGAATCGCGTTTCATGCACCGGCTGGATCTACAGAAACTCACGCTGCTGCTGGCGCTCGTCGCCGGCCTACTGACCTTCGGTAACACCTTCTTCGCCGGCTACAGCTCACAGCGCGATCAGTTGTTCGAGCAGACTCTGGAGGCAAATCGGGCCTATGCGCGCAAGCTCGCCGACACCACCGATCAGTTCTTCCTCAATAGCCGTCGCGAGCTCGCCTATGCCGCAGAAGAGCTGTCGACGCGCTTCGCCGACCCGATCGCGCGTGACAACGAGACCGAACGACTCAAGCTCAAGAGCGAGCAGTTCAGCCGGACCGTTATCGTCAGCGCCTCTGGAGAGATCGTCTCGGCGTCGCCGGAAAGCGCCGGCCTGGTCGGGCTCAAGGTCAACAGCACAGGCGCGGCACGCGCACTGAAAGAGCGTAAGCCGCTGACCACGGATCCCTACGTGGCCACCGATGGTACCTATCTGATCGCGGTAACCCATCCCATCTTTGCCCCCGATGGCAGCTACCTCGGCTATATCAGCGCCTCGCTGTTCCTGCGCGAGCGCAACGCACTGCACGGCCTGCTGGGGGTGCATTACTACCGCGACGGCTCCTACCTGTACGTGGTCGACACCCAGGGCAGACTGATCTTCCACGAAGACGGCAAGCGGGTCGGCCAGAACGTATCGAGCAATGCGGTGGTCCGGCAGGTGCTGTCGGGCCAGGAGGGCAGCCAGCGCGTCATCAATACGCTCGGCGTGGACATGCTCGCCGGCTTCGCGCCCATGCAGAGCACCGGCTGGGGCATCATCGCCCAGCGCCCGACCGCTGCCATCACCGCGAAGCTCGAACAGCTGGCACGGACCACGCTGCTCAACGCAGTGCCGTTCACGCTGATCTCGCTCGCGGTGTTCTGGTGGCTGTCCAGACTCATCTCCAGGCCCATTCGCGCGCTGGCCGACACCGCCGAACACTGGGGTGCACCGGAAGCCGCCGCCCGTATCTCGACAGTCAATTCCTGGTATTTCGAGGTCTCGCGATTGAAGGTCGCGATGCTCGCAGGCGTCTCCCTGCTGCAGCAGAAGATGGGTGCACTGGAAGCGGCGTCCATGACCGACCCGCTGACAGGATTGCGCAACCGCCGCGGCCTCGAACTGGCCCTCAAGCAGTTCGACCTGCTCGATCAGCGCTACGCGGCAGTGACACTGGATATCGATCACTTCAAACAGGTCAACGACCAGCACGGCCATGACGTGGGCGATGCGGTGCTGCGCTTTCTCGCCGAAATCATGAAGGAATGCTCACGCCCCACTGACGTGCTGTGCCGCATGGGTGGTGAAGAATTCCTCATGCTGCTGCCCGAGACAGACGCCGCCGGCGCCAGCATTGCGGCAGAACGCCTGCTCGCCCGCCTGCGGCAAACTGCTAGCCCGACCGGCGCACCGGTAACAGCATCCATCGGCATCGCCTGCAGTGACCGCTATGCGTCCTCCGACGCGACTTTCAAGGCCGCGGACGAGGCGCTCTATCAGGCAAAGCGGGCCGGCCGCGACCGCGTCGTCCTGGCCTCCGCCTGAGCGCCGAGCAGCCGCCGGATGTGACCCCCGAGCCGCTTGGCAGCCGCCGCTCACCTGCGCTGCGCGGCGCGCTGGGTGCCTGTCGCCACGCGCTCGATCTGCCTGCGCCGCTACGCCCAGCGCAACCTGCCGTAGCATGCGACAGTTGAGATATATTTCTATTTGATAGTCGTTTTCGTTGCGATTAGGATGCCCGCCCTCGCTCCCTTCCCTCAAGGATCATTCGATGCGGCGCCTTCTCCTCCCGATGCTCGCGGTTCCAGCCCTCACCTGCCCTGCCGTGGTTTCAGCCAACGACGAACCGCCTGCTGAACCGCTGGCACTGGAGGAGATGCAGGTCACCGCATCGGCCGAGCGCGCCGACGGGCCTGTGCAGGGCTACCGGGCAACCCGCTCGGCCAGCGCCACCCGCACCGACACCGCGATCCACGAAACCCCGCAGTCGATCAGCGTGGTCCCGGCGCAGGTCGTCGAAGACATCGGCGCAACGCGCCTGGAAGATGCGCTCGATTACGCCGGTGGCGTGGAACGTGGCAACAACTTCGGCGGCCAGGGCCTGACCGAATTCCTCGTGCGCGGCTTCAGCACCCAGGAGTTCTACCGCAACGGCTTCGCGGTGAACCGTGGCTATCCCAACATGCCCGACGCCAGCACGCTGGAGCGCATCGAAGTGCTGCGCGGCCCGGCCTCGATGCTGTACGGTCGCGGCGATCCGGGCGGCACCTTCAACATCGTCAGCAAGCAGCCGCAGGCGGAGCGGCGCACGGTACTCGGCAGCCAGGTGAACACCGACGGACTGCGCCGCGGCACACTGGACACCACCGGCGCACTGGACGAAAGCGCAGGCTTTACCTATCGCCTCAACCTGGTCGCCGAAGGCAGCGACAGCTTCCGCGATCACGTCGAAAGTGAGCGCTACAACATCGCGCCAGTGCTGCGCTGGCAGCTCAGCGACGACACTGCGCTGATCCTCGAAGGCGATTACCTGCACAACCGCCACCCCATGGACCGTGGTCTGACCCGCTACCCCAATCAGGCCGGCGACCTGTCGCGCGATCGCTTCCTCGGGGAGGAAAGTGCCGGCAAGCTGACCAACCAGAACGCCACCACGCAACTGCGCCTGGAGCACCAGCTGGACAGCCAGTGGATGCTGCGCGGCGGCATCCAGTACCTCGACGGCAGCCTGGACGGCGGCGCGGTGGAGAACAATGACCTGGCCGCCGATGGCCGCACGGTCGGACGCAACTACAGCGAGCGCTGGCTGAACTGGAACGACCTGGCTGTGCAGGCCAATCTGGAGGGTCACTTCGATGCCGCGGGCCTGGCCCACACGCTGCTGCTCGGTGTGGAATTCGACGACTTCAACTACGACTCCCAGATTGATCGCTCGGGTGGTGCGACCAGCGACTTCCCGATCGACCTCTATGATCCGGTCTACGGCCAGCCGCTGCCGGCGCTGACCCGCACCACGACCTACGATGACGAGAACCTGAAGTCCTACGCGTTCTTCCTGCAGGACCAGATCGCCCTCACCGAGCGCCTGACAGCGCAGGTCGGCGCGCGCCTGGAACGCTTCGAGCAGCGCTATGAAAACAAGCTCACCCCCGCCGGCAGCTGGGACCAGGCGCACAACGCAGTTTCCCCGCGTTTCGGGCTGATCTACGACCTGACTGAGGAGTTGGCCGTCTACGCCAACACCTCGCGCTCGTTCAAGCCCAACCGCGGCGCCGACCGCAGCAGCCAGGCGTTCGACCCGGAAAAAGGCATCGCCCACGAAGTCGGTATCAAGTACGAGCTGCCGGAGCATGACCTCAGCGTCACCGCGGCGCTGTTCCACATCACCAAGGAAAACGTGCTGACCAGCGATCCGCTCGACAGCAACTACCAGGTCGCCGCCGGCGAAGCGCGCAGCCGCGGCTTCGACATCAGCGTGGCCGGCAACATCACCCCGCAATGGCGCGTGATCGGCGGCTACGCCTACGTCGATGCCGAAGTCACCGAAAGCTCGAACGCATCGATGCCGACCGGCACGCGCCTGGCCAACGTGCCGCGGCACAGCTTCAATTTGCTGGATACCTACGAATTCGCCGAAGGTCCGCTGGCCGGGCTCGGCGTTGGCATGGGCGTCAAGTACGTCGGCGACCGCAAGGGCGGCGCCACCAGCACCGCGTTCGACATGGACGCCTACACCACCGTCGACCTGCTCGCCTACTACCCGCTGACCGAACGGGTTCGCCTGAACCTGAACCTCAACAACCTGTTCGACGAAGAGTACGAAGAGCGCGCCTGGGGCAACATCTGGGCCTACCCGGGCGCCCCCCGCACTCTCCAGGCCGGCATCGCGATCACGCTGTAACGAAGAAGGGCCCAGCCTGTATGGCTGCGCCCCCCGCCTCGCGCTACCCCGGCCAGCTGCGGCCGGGGCTTATGGACTCAACTCAGCAGGCGCACGCGTCAAGCGACCTTGAACCGACCAACGAGCTGCTGTTGCTGCTCGGCCAGGCGCGCAAGCTCCAGACTGGTCATCGCCGTCTGCTCCGCACCGGCGCTCACCTGAATCGCGACATCGTTGATCTCGACAACGTTGCGATTGATGTCTTCGGCCACCGCGCTCTGCTCCTCCGCCGCTGTGGCAATCTGCAGATTGCGATCACTGATTGCAGAAACGCCGTCGGCAATCTCCGCCAGCAACTCCCCAGCACGGCCGATGTTGCTCGAGCCGGTCTGAGCCTTGGCGAGCGTCTCCTGCATCGAGCGCGCGGCCCGGTCAGCCCCGCCCTGGAGATTGGCAATCATGTCCTGAATGCTGCCGGTGGATTCCTGCGTCTTCTGGGCAAGCGTACGTACCTCGGACGCAACGACAGCGAAGCCGCGGCCATGCTCCCCTGCTCTCGCCGCCTCGATAGCCGCGTTCAGTGCGAGCAGATTGGTCTGATCGGCAATGCCGCGGATCACATCCAGTACGGACGAGATCGAATCACTCTCACGCTTGAGGTCCGCAATGATGCTTGCGGTTTGATCGGCCTGACTCGACAGCTGGCGAATGAGCTCGATGGTGCTCTCGACTTCGGCCCGGCCTTGCGCAGTGTTGGCGTTGAGCTGCTGCGAGAGTTCGGCGGCATCGCTGGTGCTTCTCGCAACGTCGCGCACGGTCGCGCTCATCTCGTTTATCGCGGTAACCACCAGCTCGGTTCCCTGCCGCTGGCGATCGATGCTCTGGCTTGTCTGCACGGTCACCGCGGAGGACTCCTCCGCCGCCGTGGCCACCTGCGCGGTAGCGTTACTGATCTCGCCGACGACCTGCTTGAGCTCGACGGCCATGAGATTGAGGTTGCGCGAGATTTCGCCAAACTCGTCCCTGCCTTCGTAATGCGCCGTTGCGGTCAGATCCCGAGCGGAAAGCGACAACAGCGCATGATTCACATCCTGCACCGCCAGTTTGATGTTGCGAATGATCAGGAAGGAAAGGCCGGTCACCACCAGCAGCGCAATGATCACCGCGGCGAGCGTCAGCCAAAGCGCGTTGCTCGCCTCATCGCGAGCCCGAGCGGCCAGTGTGCCCACTTCCTGCGACAAGGCCTGCTCCAGCTCACCCATCAGGTCGATCCGGCTGGTCGCCGTATCGAACCAGCTCTCGCTGTCGATACCCAGGCTCTGCCCGATCGGCACCTCGAAAGCCAGACGTTGCAGACGTGCAACTTCAACGGCGCTCGGCTGCTGCAGCTTTTCATCCAGCAAACGGATGAAGTGCTCCGAGGCCGCACGACGGAAGCCGTCCATATAGGCTGAGAATTCACCCAGGTTTCGGCTGAAGGAGGCAAGCAGTGCCGCGTCGAACCGGTCCTGACCGAACACCACGCCCAACAACGCCCGTTCGCGCCCGGCTCGCTCCTTCATCTCGACGAACTGATTGAGCCCGCCTAGCGCTCGTGCAAGCGTGACGTCCTGCACGCTGCGCTCTACCTCGTGGGTAAAGCCGATCAACGCCTTGATGTAGCCAGTAAAGCGAGAACCGGAGTCGATGCTGTTGATTACGAACGAGTCGATTTGCGAACGTGTTGCCTGAAGCTCATCGAGCGAGGCCAAGACGCCCCCGATCTGCGAGCCTTCCTGTTTGGCAAGCACCTGCATGGCACTCAACGCTTCGTCAGTCGCTTGCCGCATCCCCGGCAGGCGCCTGGCCATGGTACGTCCCTGGCTCCCCAGATAGACGCCGCTCGCACCACGTTCACGTTGCAATGCAGTGATCAGCCGGCTCACGTTCTGCGCGGCCACGCTGGCCTCGACGGTGCGCTCCATCTGCCTCAGGGTGGCGTAGCTGTCAACGACATACAGGCTGGCCAGCCACAAAAAACCGAGCATCGGACACGCGAGGATCAAAAGAAGCTTCGCGCTCAAGGGAATGTTTCTAAGCATGCGTACCTCAGTGCTCCAGGTCATGGAGTTACGAGTGGCAGAAGGCAGGGTGCGCGCAACCGCCGCGTACCGTCCGGCACGCGCGAGGAAGCGATTTATCGGTTTATTGGTCGGTCGAGCGGTAGCGTCGGATGCTGTAGCACGTCGCAGGACGACCGACCCTTCAGCGCTTATCAGCGACCGTCTTGAACTGGCACGCATTCTTTCTGGTGCACAGGCGCGTAACCCTGACCATAGTCAATAAATTAGCGTCAAGGTACTGCCGGCTGTCGGACACAACACCGGTGGCAACCGAGCAGGTCTAGAACCACGGGGTTAGCCGGCCTGGCGAGAATGTGTTTTGGGCGCTTGAGCCTTACAACGACCCAGTCCTTGCTTGATTGAAAGCCCACGAGGCGAGAAAGGAGGTAATGCAGCCTGAAGCCGATAACGAGGGGATGGTTCGGCAAAACCACCACAAAAAAAGGGCTAGCCGAAGCTAACCCTTTGATTTCATTGGTGCCGGAGACAGGAGTCGAACCTGCGACCTTCGCATTACGAATGCGCTGCTCTACCTACTGAGCTACACCGGCGCCAGGCCGCGGATTATCGGGGGTTCTGCGGTTGGACTCAAGTCCGCGCACATCGCCCTCGATACTCCGATCCGCGTCATTCGGTCAATGTGGCCGCGACGCCGGCTGGCCGTGGTCGCGTTCGAGGTCGTGCTTGACCTGGCCGGCCAGTTGCTCGCCTTCGGCGCTGGCCATCGCATAGCCCTCGCGGGCCTTGTCCTTGATCTTACCGGTCAGCTCGTCGCTCTTCTGGCCCATCAGTTCGTCTTCACGACGGGTCGGTGGAACCGAGGCCGCCAGCAGCGCGCCGAGGGCGATGCCCATGGCGCCCAATGCCAGCGGTTGCTCGTTGAGCAGCCGAGTGAACCCGCCGCGCGCACGGTCTGCGGTGTGCCGCAGGCTTTCCGCGGCGTGCCGGCTGGAGTCACCAACGCGATGACGGGCATTGCCCAGTGAGCTGGAGGCGCTATGGCTCATCTGCGCAGCCTTTTCCTTGATGCCGGTGCCCTGCTGCTTGAGACCAGAGGCCTTGGCGGCGAGCTTGTCGGTCATCGACGGACCGGTCGAAGCGCTGTCGCTATAGTCCGGGCGGCGATTCTGCCCGGCCATCAGCCACACCAGGCCGACGGAGGTGAGCAGCGTCGGTACCGGATTGGCCTTAACGGTATCGGTGAGGTTATGCAGGAACTCGCCACCGCCGCCTTTGGCGTAGCCGAGCGCGGTATCGATCATCTGCCCCGGGGAGAGCTTGCTTTCCAGCGCGTGGACAATGTTGCCGATTTCGGCGCGCTGCTGGTCGATCTCGCGCTCCAGCGTGTCGGGGTCCTTTTGTGCTTCTACGTCTACCTGGTTATGCGTGCTCATGCGTGCCCCCTTACGACTTCTTTATCCTTCTGCAGCGAATGGATGGTGCGGTCGGGTTTGAACGAAGAGGCTTCGAACTTCTTCTTGCCGGCCGAGACCATGATCATGCCGATGACCACCACGACCACGCCGACGATCAACGCGGCGAGCCAGGGTTCCATCATGGTGCTGAGGAAGTAGACCGCCGACATCAGCAGGATGATGAAGCCGGCCAGCAGCACCGCACCGCCGGTTGCGACGCTGGCAGCGCCGGCCTTGGTGGCACGCAGCGATTCGTTCAGCTCGGCCTTGGCCAGCGCCAGTTCCTTGGTGAACAGCGACGGCACTTCGCGGGTCAGCTGCCGTAGCAAACCGCCGACCGAGTTATCGTGCTCGGGGTTGCCGGGTTCGTAAGGCGTATTGAGGTTGCGTTGTTCGTTCATCGATTAAGCCCTCCGTTCGTGCCTTTGCCAGTGCTGCCAACGCCGTTGCTGCCTACGCCATTGCTGCTGCCCGTGTTCGGCGCCATGCCAGCGTTGCTCACACTGCCGACGGTACTGCCCGGTGCGCCACTGGAAATGCGCGAGTCCAGTTCGGACTGGCTCGGCAGCGTCTCGGCGGTTACGTCTGCCGGCACGCCGAGCGGCGAAGTCGGATGCGGGCGACTGGCGTCGGAATGGCCGTAATCGGTCGTTGGTTCACGCGTTGTGGATTCAGCGCGACGGCTGGACGCGCGGGCGAAACGAGTCAGGCCGAAGCCAAGTGCAACGCTGCCGGCAATGAACAGGCCGGGATTGTTGCGAGCCAGACGGTTCACCTCGCCCACCAGCTCATCGACGCTCTTGCCGCGCAGGTTGTCGGCCAGGTCGACCATGCTCTGCGCCATGTCGGAGACGTAATGGGAAAGGCCAGTGCGATCCTGGTTTTCAAGTTCTGCCGCTGCTGCCTTGGCACTCTGCGCAACCTTTTCCAGCTCATCGGCGGCCGTACCGCGGTAGCTGTCCAGCTGAGCCTTGCCTTGGTTCTTCACCTGCTCGCCGGCTTCGCGCGCCTTTGACTTGAGTTCCTCGGCACTCGGAGCGGAAGCGGAGCTGCTTGCCTGCGTGGTGCCAGCCTGGCCTGTCTGGCCGGTGGGCTGAGCGGGAGCGCTCGATGACTGCGCATTGGCGTCGGTTCTGGCTTGGCCGCCGTAACCTGTGATCTCTTCATCGGGTGTCGTCATTTTGTCCACCTTTATAGGGTCATAGGGTTTGGCCGGATGACCACGGTCCGTGAAGCACAGCAGTGCGGGGTTCCGCGGCTGTGCGATTTCAGTACGCACATAAATGGTGACCGGACCCAAATTTTCGAGTTCCGTGTTTCTGGCCAAGCGGTACGGGGCTTCGCAGACCGAGTTCGGCTATGCCGCACGGTAGGAAGGGAGGACGTGAAACAGCGCGATCTGGTGGCGATCTGCCCGCGATTGGCGCGCAGCCGGCATGCAGCTTGGCTTGGGGGGAATGCGAAGGGCGAACAAGCGGAACGGCGGGAATGGCAGCGATGGTGACCATCGGGTCAGCTCACTGGCGATCACCCCGTCACAGCGAGCCGACGAGCTGTAATCAGCCAATGCAGTATAGGAACGCAAAAACGGGCCCTTGGGGCCCGTTCTTGTTTGGATGGTTTGTCGTTACAGCGGACCCACGCTGGTGCAGCTGTTTGCGGCTTTGGCGTGCTTCTGCAGAACCGGCAGCTGCGGACGGTACTTACCACTTTTCACGTCCAGGGACATGGAGTACTCGCCCCACCAGGGACCGGCAGCCCAGTAGGTGCTCGGGATGCAGTTCTGACGCAGGTAAGCCAGCAGGTTGTCGGTAGCGACGATGGCCGAGGGCGAGAAGTCCGGTACGCCGTGCTCACCGATATAGCCGCGCAGCTTGTTCTGCTTGAGCCAGTCGACGAAGGGCTTGACGCGATTGACACCAATCATCGGGTCGAACTTCTCGGCCTTGTCGAAGTAGTTGCCCGAGAAATCCTTGTCCACGTACATGTGCGCTTCATAAACCAGGTTGTTCTTCGGATCACGCATCCACGGGTTGGTGACCAGCTGGGTGTTGTAGTGCGGCCAGTGGAAGGCGCTCGACCAGCGATCGCCCGCTACGTAGATCCAGCGCTTGGAGTCGACGGTGCGGATTGCCTGAGCAGCAGCCAGGGCAGCTTGCGGCCAGAGCCCGTTGGTGGAGTGCGGCTCGTTCATCAGGCCGTAACCCTCGACGGCAGGATGGTTGACCACCTGCTGCACGATCTGCTTCCACACCGCAGCGAAGGAACTGATGGGCACTTCTTTGGAGCCGATCAGCTTGCCGTAGTAACGGTAGTAGTTGTGCAGGTCGAGAATCACCTTGACGTTGTGCTTCTGCGCGAAGTCCAGCGACTGCTTCAGACGGGCGAACTCCTCAGCGTTGAGCGGAGAGTTCAGCTTGGGCTGGATTCGCTCCCAGAGGAACGGCAGGCGAACCAGCGGCATGCCCAGGTCGGAGTACTTCTTGTAGTACGACTCGGCCGGGTAGGTGTAGTTGGTGCCATGCTTGCCCGGAACAACCGACGGGCCGAAGCCTGCGCCGGACAGGTTGACGCCAACCAGCAGCGGCTTGCCGTTGGTGGTGTCAGGTGCGGTAGGCGCAGGCGCCGGTGCTGCTTCTACCGGCGGAGTAGTCAGAGCCGGAGACGAAGGAGTGCTGGTCGATGTGCTGACCACCGAGATGGTCTTCGGATAACCCAGGGTGGTGCCATTGATCACAGCGCCGTCGAGAAAGACGCTCATGTTGCTGCCCACCAGCTGAGTGCGCAGCACCTTGCGGGTCTGGCCGTCAGCGAGCTTCACCACAGCGCCAGTCTTGAACGCTGCCACGTTGGCGCTGCTTGCCTGAATAGAGAAGGCGGCAGCAGTACGGAACATACCGTTCAGCCAATGAGTATTGGTGTAGTTGTTCAGGTTACTGGTCGCAATGACTGAGTTAGTCGGAGCAGTAGGCGCCGGAGCCGGGCTGGTAGTAGAGGTTGTCGCCAGCGACAACTTGTTGGGTGCGCCGACCACACTCCCGTTAACTGCCGCACCCTCGAGATAGACGCTCATATTGGCGCCGACAACTTGCACCTGGGTAACTTTGCGGACCTGGCCATCTGCCAGTTTTGCCGACGCACCAACTTTGAAAGCGGCCTTGTTGGCAGCACTTGCTGGAATGGAGAAGCCCGGCGACTTGCGCCATACACCATTGAGCCAATCGGTATTGGTGAATGCATTGATGCTGGTCGAGTGTGCAGCGACGGTAGTCGGTGCAGTGACCGGAGCGGTGGAAGTTATCGGCGCCGTAACGGCCGTACTACCGATGGTGACCACCTGCGGTGCGCCAACCTTGTTGCCGTCCAGTTTTGCACCTTCCAGAAAGACGCTCATGTTGCTGCCGACGATCTGCGCGCGGCTGATCTTGCGTACCTGACCGTCTGCCAGTCGTACCGAAACGCCGGCCACGAACGCGGTGCGGTTTGCCGAGGTAGCCGGGATCGAGAAGCCGGCGCCGGTGCGCCATACACCGTTCAGCCAATCGGTGTTGGTGAACGCGTTGATCTTGGCGGAAACCGATACAGCGGCAACCGTGGATGCAGCGGCATAAGGCGTGGTTACAACAGTGACGCCACCCAGAAGAACAGCGGCGGCGATGGAAGCGACGAGTGCCTTGCGGGCACCGGAAAACAGGTTGGTGGACATTGAGTCTCTCCGGAACTTACTACTTCAAAGGCCGAGCCTTTAAAAAGTGACGGGAGGTCGATAAGTCGTGGGGCGTTGCTCTTGAGGAGGGCCGCGGTGTCACAACAAACGAACCGTTCAACAAGAAATTTCCCGCCGTCCACCCCTGAACAAACCGGTAAATCGTCTTGTGTGGCGGCTTTATAATAGGTTCCAAAAATTAATGGAAATTTTTTTGTCAGTAATAGATCGCCAGAAAAACGCCATACAGGGAAAATAACATTAAGTTGCCATTACTCATATGGCGATAGCTGTCGAATTGATATTACGTTTAACCGCCCTAGTTGGTTGCCTGGCGCAAAAATAAGCGTCGGCTTTTTGAACTTCTGCGGTCTTAAGAGGGATTAACCGCTATCGGTCTTGCCGACGAACGGTATATAGCGGAAGAGCTGATAGCCATCTGTTGGGGCTAAGAAACTGGCTGCTGGAAGTAACCGATCTTCCTCGGCAGATGGCTGTCGGATGCCTTACCGAACGACGAAACGGAGGCACCATGAGCCATAAGTACAAAGTGGGCGATCACGTCAGCTGGAACTCGGAAGCAGGACGGGTTAGCGGTCACATCACCCGCGTGCACACAGCTGACACCGAATTCATGGGCCGCACACGGCACGCCAGCCCGGATGCCCCGCAATACGAGATCAAGAGCGACAAGACCGATCATGTGGCGATGCATAAAGAGTCGGCACTCAGGAAGCTGAGCTGAGGCATGGTTCAGCCAGCCACGGTGTGGACCATCGGCCACTCGACGCGCTCTCTGGAGCAGCTGATCGAGATACTGCGCCACCATCAGATCGAGGCCATCGCCGACGTCCGCCGCTTTCCCGGCTCACGGCGATTGCCGCAGTTCGGCGAGGCAGCGCTGCGCGAAGGTCTGGAAGCGCACGGGCTGCACTATCAATGGATCGAAGAGCTGGGCGGCAGACGGCGACCTCTGAAGGATTCGCCAAGCCTGGCCTGGCGCAACAGCTCCTTTCGCGGCTATGCCGATCATTTGCGCAGCGATGAATTCAACCGCGGTCTGCAGCGCCTACTGGAAATGGCGGCGCAACGACGCACGGCGATGATGTGCGCCGAGGTGCTCTGGTGGCGCTGCCATCGTTCGCTGGTTTCGGACGTGTTGAAGATACGCGGCATCGAAGTCCTTCATATCCAGGACGAGAAGCCGCCGACCGCCCACCCGTTCACCGCCCCTGCCCGCCTGGTCGACGGGCAGCTGAGCTATGCAGAGGGCAACGGAGAGTCGCTGAGAAAGGAAGTCGGCAGCGGGCAGATCAATCTGGATCTGTAGCGGCTACTGGGTTGGTCATTGCGACCACCCCGCTATGGGATCGGCTCAGGCGCGCTCGATGCGATCCGGGTGGATGACGATGCGGCCCTGCTTGTACAGACCACCGATGGCCTTCTTGAAGTTGCCCTTGCTGACGCCGAAGCGACGGGCAATTTCCTCGGCCGGGCTCTTGTCGCTGACATCCAGCGAGCCCTGGTTTTCTTCCAACTTCTGCAGGATCAACGCCTGCAGCGCATCGGTCGCTTCGCTGCCCACCGGCTGCAGGCTCAGGCTGATCTTGCCGTCGGGCCGCAGCTCCTTGATGTAGCCGCGCTCGCGCATGCCGCCACGGAGAAACTTGAACGCCTCGTTCTTGTGAATCAGGCCCCAGTGCTGGCCGTTGATGATCGCCTTGAAACCGAGATCGGTGGCTTCGACGATCAGCAGGTCCACTGCTTCTCCTACCTTGTAGTTCGCCGGGGTCTTGTCCAAATAGCGGTCCAGGCGCGCCGTGGCGGTAATGCGCCGGGTGCGCTTGTCGATGTAGACGTAGACCACGCAGTAATCACCCACCTGCAGCGGCCGCTTCTCTTCCGAGTGCGGCAAGAGCAGGTCCTTGGGTAGTCCCCAGTCGAGAAACAATCCGACCCGGTTGATCTCGGCCACCTTCAGACTGGCGAATTCACCGACCTGCACCTTGGGCTTTTCGGTGGTGGCGATCAGCTTGTCCTCGCTATCGAGGTAGATGAAGACGTTCAGCCAGTCATCCACCTCGGTCGGCATGTCCTTGGGGATGTAGCGGTTGGGCAGCAGGATTTCGCCGTCCGGGCCGCCGTCCAGATAGAGGCCGAAACCGGTGTGCTTGACGATCTGCAGGCTGTTGTAACGTCCGATTGCGGCCATGTGGGCGGTCCCGAATATAAAGGCGGCGATTCTAGCGCCTGTCAGCGTGGCAGTGCATAGGCGATCACCGAATCACCGGCTTTGGTACCCAGCGAGCCATGCCCGCCGGCAACCACCACGACCATCTGCCGACCCGAGCGGCTCTCGTAGGTCATCGGCGTGGCCTGGCCACCGGCCGGCAGACGCGCTTTCCATAGTTCGCGGCCGGTGCTGACATCGTAGGCGCGCAGGTAGTAGTCCAGCGTGCCGCTCAGGAAGGCGACGCCACCGGCGGTGAGCATCGGTCCGCCAAGGCTCGGCACGCCCATCTTGAACGGCAGCGGAATCGGCGAGCGGTCACGTACCGTGCCGTTCTTGCGCAGCCAATGCGTCTTGCCGGTACGCAGATCGGCGCCGGCCACGTAGCCCCAAGGCGGCGCGGTGCATGGCAGGCCGATGGGCGAGACGAAAGCCTTCAGCTCAACGGCGAAGGGCGAGCCGAAGTTCTCGTTGAGGAACGGCTCCTCCTCGGACACGTAGGTCGTCTCGGCATCCTCCCGGGGAATCAGCTTGGCGGTGAAGGCCAGATAGGCCGGCGTGCTGAACACCATCTGCCGCACCGGGTCCACCGCTACGCCGCCCCAGTTGAACACCCCGAAATTGCCCGGATGGACCAGGGTGCCTTGGGTCGATGGCGGTGTGTACCGCCCTTCGTAGCGCAGCGAGTGGAACTGGATGTGGCACATCATCTGGTCGATCAGCGTGGCACCCCACAGGTCCTTGCCCTGCAGCTTCGGCGGCTCGTAGGTCAGTGCCGACGCAGGCTGCGTCCTGGCGACCCAGTCACCCTCGGCCGCGCCCTGCGGTGCAGGCACCTCGCGCACCGGCAGGACCGGCTCGCCCGTGCGACGGTCGAGTACATAGATGTCGCCCTGCTTGGTCGGGGCCACCAGCGCGGGCACCGGACCCTCCTCGGTCTGGATGTCGATCAGGCTCGGCTGCGCCGGTACATCCATGTCCCAGAGGTCATGGCGCACGGTCTGGAAGACCCAGCGCAGCTGGCCGCTATCCAGATCGAGGGCGACGATTGAGGAGGAAAAACGCTCGCTGTTCTCGCTGCGCTTACCGCCCCACTGATCCGGCACCTGATTGCCCAGCGGCACGTAGATCAGCCCCAGCGCCTCGTCCGCGCTGGAAATGCTCCAGCTGTTCGGGCTGCTCGCGCTGTAGGTCTGCCCGGCGGCGATCGGTGCCGTTTCATCCGGATTGCCCGGGTCCCAGTTCCATTTCAGCTCGCCGGTATAGACGTCATAGGCACGGATGACGCCGGACGGCTCGTTGGCGCGAACGTTGTCATTCACCGCTCCGCCGACGATCACCCGATCACGCGCGACCACCGGCGGCGACGTGGAATAGTAGAAGCCTTCCTTCACGTGGGGCATGTTCGCCCAGAGATCCACCGCACCGTTGTCGCCGAAGCCGGGGCAAATCTCCCCGGTCTTCGCATCCAGCGCGATCAGCCTGGCATCCGCGGTTGGCATGAACAGGCGCTGCCGACAGGCCTGGCCCTCGGTGGCCGGCGGCGCTGCATGGTAGGAAAGCCCGCGGCAGGTCAGGTGCTGGCGGTTGACCGAATGCGGCACCTCGGGATCGAAGCGCCAGCGCTCCTCGCCGGTTTCGGCATCCAGCGCGATGACCAGATTGTGCGGCGTGCACAGGTACAGGCTGTCATCGACCTTGAGCGGGGTGACTTCGTAGGTGGTTTCATCCGGATCGTCCGGACCGCGCAGATCCCCGGTCTGGTAATGCCACACCGGCTCCAGCCGCTCGACGTTGTGCGGCGTGATCTGTGCCAGCGGCGAGTAGCGCTGGCCCTGCTGGCTGCGTCCGTAGGCGTGCCAGTCGCCGGCCGGCACGGCTTGGTCCATGGCAGGCGCTTCGGCCAAAGGTGGCGGCAGCATGCCCTTGATGTCGTGACTGTCGTGCCCAACGGCGTACACCGCTGCTGCGCCCCAGAGCACGACCGCCAGCATCAGCGGCAGCGCGGCGCCACCCCAGGCGCGAAAACCGAAGTGCTGCCAGCCCAGCCGCTGCGCGATCCAGGGCGTCAGCAGCCACAACCCGAGCGGCGCGATGATGCTGCCGCGCGGCGCCAGCTGCCACCAGTCCAGTCCCACTTCGTACAGCGCCCAACCGAGCGCCCCGAGCATCAGCAGCGCGTAAACCCACAGCGCCGCGCGGCGGCGCATCAGCAGCAGCGCCCCGGTCAGCAGAAACCCTGCCGCGACGATGGCGAAATACCAGGTACCGCCAAGGCTGACGACCTTCGCTCCCCCTGCACCGAGCGCGAGCCCGACGATGATGCAGAACACTCCGCTGATGACCACAGCCACGGCCTGTCTCCCTCGATCTTATTGTTCAAATCACCACACTGCGACGGCCAGCAGGGCTGGCCATTATGAGAGTGGGACAGGCGACGAGCGCGAATGCTCCGTGCACAGGGGCGATTGGCGCGACGTGACTTGGCAAGACGGGGCCGGCAACCCCGCCAGGTGAGACTTACTGGGTGTCCAGGCCAACCTGAAGCAACTTGCCATTGCCCGCATCGGTCAGCACATAGAGGTAACCGTCGGGCCCAAGGCGTACGTCGCGGATGCGCGCACCGAGGTCCTTGAGCAGGCGTTCCTCACCAACCACGCGGTCGCCGTCGAGCTGCAGGCGTATCAGCGACTGATCCACCAGCGCGCCGATGAACAGACTGTGCTGCCAGCCGGGAAAGCGCTCGGCATCGTAGAACGCCATCCCACTGACGCCCGGCGATTTTTTCCAGACGTGGTGCGGCGGCTCGGTGCCCTCGACGGTTTCGCCCTCGGCTTCAGGAATCGGCAGCATGCTGTAGTTGATGCCGTGGGTTGCCAGCGGCCAGCCGTAGTTCTTGCCGGCCTGGGGAATATTGACCTCGTCACCGCCGCGCGGCCCATGTTCGTGGGTCCAGAGCACGCCGCTCCAGGGGTTGAGTGCGGCGCCCTGCTGGTTGCGATGGCCGTAGGACCAGATTTCCGGCCGCACGCCGTCCTGGCCGACGAAGGGGTTGTCCTCCGGCACACTGCCGTCCAGGCTGATGCGCACCACCTTGCCCTGATGCTTGTCGAGGTCCTGCGAGGTCGGCCGCTGATTGTTTTCGCCGAGCGCGACGAATAGGTGTCCCTTGCCGTCGAACACCAGCCGCGAGCCGAAGTGCACCCCGGTGGAGAGCTTCGGCAGCTGACGGAAGATAACCTCGAAGTTCTCCAGCCGTGTGTCATCGTCACTCAGCCGGCCACGACCGACCGCCGTTCCAGCCTTGCCCTGCTCACCAGCCTCGGCATAGGTCAGGTAGACCAGGCGGTCCTTTTCGAAGTCCGGCGACAATCGCACGTCGAGCAAACCACCCTGGGAGCGGGCGAAGACCTCCGGCACGCCAGCAAGCGGCTCGGAGAGGCTGCCATCCAGGCCGATCACGCGCAGGCGTCCAGGCCGTTCGGTCACCAGCATGCGCTTGCCGTCCGGCAGGAAGGCAAGTGCCCAGGCGTTTTCAAGGCCGCTGGCGATCTCCTTGACCGTTACCGGCCCGGCCTCGCTGGAATGACGTTCAGTTTCGGCGACAGCCTGCAGCGAAGCGGCGATGGCAAAACCACAGAGCGTGGTGCGAATGGCATGGCGCAGCATGGTCTTCCTCTCAGGTGATGATCCGGCGTCGAGAAACTCGCTTTCGCGGCTAATTGAAGACCAGACGGCTCGCTGAGTGGTTGCAAAAACGCTTCAAGAAATGACGGCCTGCAAAAACCTGAACAAATTTTGATCAACTCTGTATAATGCCCGGTTCGACTGATTAAAGGAAAAGCGATCCATGGCCACTAAAACCACCAGCGCCAAGCGCAAGCCCGAACCCGCCACCGAAACCAGCCAGTCCCTCGCTGCGCAAATGGCCGCTTTCATCAAGGCAGGCGGCGAAGTCCAGACCATCCCCAACGGTGTGAGTGGCCAGACCAACGGTCCTTCCCGCCAGATCACCATCAGCAAGAAGTGATCTGAACCGCCTTCGGCGAGCCGGCTTTATCATGGCTCGCCGCGTTCTACCCCCTCCTTTCTCGTCTCCGAGCGCACCATGACCGACCCCGTACGCCTTGCCAAACGCCTCGCCGAGCAACTCGGCTGTTCCCGGCGCGAGGCCGAGCTGTATATCGAGGGTGGTTGGGTAACGGTCGACGGAGAACTGGTCGAAGTGCCTTTCATCAAGGTGCGACCTGAACAGCGTGTCGAACTGCAGGCCGGCGCTACCGCGAAGGAAATCACGCCTGTGACGCTGCTGCTGCACAAACCTGCCGGGCAGGTGATCGATGCCGACGTCGACAGCACCCGCCGCGTACTGCAGGCCAGCGAGCACTGGAGCGACGACCCCAGCCGCAACGAAGCCCTGCAGCGCCATCTGCTCCAGCAGAACCTGTTGCTGCCACTGGACGCCGACGCCAGCGGGCTGACCGTCTTCAGCCAGCAACGTGAAGTGATCCGCCTGCTCACCAGCACGCGCGACAAGCTGGAGCAGGAATACGTCGTCGAAGTGAGCGGCGAAGCCGAAGAAAACGGGCTGGCCCTGCTCGCCAAGGGCATTGGCCACCGCGGCAAGATCCTGCCCAAGGCCAAGGTCAGCTGGCAGAGCGAAAACCGTCTGCGTCTGGTGATCAAGGAACCCGCGCCCGGCGAGGTCCGCCTGCTCTGCGAAGCTATCGGGCTGACGGTGCTGGCCTGCAAACGCATTCGCATCGGCCGCCTGTCCATGGCCAAACTACCGGCCGGCCAGTGGCGTTTTGCCGGCGAACACGAGCGCTTCTGACGCCGCACCCGCACGCCATCGCCAGCACCGGCTGGCGGAGCACGCTTGCTTTACCTGCCCTGCTGAATCAGTCTTGAGCGGCAATTCGCCACGACGGCGCTTTCACTCAAGACAGGACCGCGATGCAGAAACTGATGCTCCTGCTGCTGACCGTTTTCCCGCTGAGCATCCTGGCTGCCGAGCCCGTCGCCGTATGGGCTTACCAACCCTCGCCGCCCTTTGCCTCGGGGCAGAACCCCGGGCTCTCCGAAGCGCTGGTGCAATTGCTCAACGAGCATCCGACCAACCAGGACCGCTACGACTTTCAGTTGACCCAGTTGCCGCGCAAACGTCTCGATGCACGCCTCGAGGACAAGGAGCCCGGCATCCTCCTATGGGCCACGCCGGAGTTCTTCCCCGAGCGCCTCACCGCCGGCGCCAGCTGGACTCGGCCTCTGCTGTGCGACATCCAGGACTTCGTGTCCCACAACGACAAGCCGGTCGACTATGACGGCCCGAAATCGCTGCACGGGCTGCGGCTGGGTGGCGTGCTCGGGCATCTCTACCGGGCGCTGGAAGGCGACATCGACAAGGGCCTGATCCAGCGCGAAGACGTGCACAACGATCTGCAGAATCTGAACAAGCTGCTCAACCAGCGCATCGATGTCGCGTTGATGCCGCGCTCCTCACGGCTGTTCTTCAGCCTGACAGAGGTGCCGGACGCACCGCTGCATGTTTCGCCACGCCCGCTCTACGTCTTCGACCGCCATGTGCTCATGACCGCCAGCCGGCCGAAACCACGCAGTTCGTGCATCAGCTCATCGCCGATCTGCCGCACAGCGCACGCTGGCAGACCCTGCTCAGGCGCTACGGCCTGCAAGAGATGAGCGCGCCCTGCCCCAATTATTGAGCGAACGTAAGCGCCACTGGCGAATCGAAGCTGGCACGGCTCATACTGGCGAAAAGAGAACGGAGTACCAATTCAGCCATGAAAAAGGCACTGCTGGTCAGCCTGCTATTGACCCTCGGCGGCTGCGCCACTCAATCCTGCGACCGCGACTGGAACGACCAATGTCGTGCCGAACGGCTGCTGTACCAGAATGACCTGATGCAGGCGAAGATTCTGATTTCGATCGGCGACGAAGACAGCTACGAACTTGCCCAGGCGCTGCTCGATCGCAGTGCGAAGCTGGATCGGCGCGGCGAGACTGAGTTCTATCAGGCCCTGCTGCTGATTCGCCAAGGCCCGGAGCCATCGGAGGTACTCGACCTGTTGGAGAAGGCCAAGCGCAAGGGCCACCCCCATGCGGTGGCGCTGCTCTACAAGATCTATCACGAGCCGTACCTGCTCAACGAAGCAGACGAGGATCGCGCGGAACGCTACCGCGACGCCTACGGCGAGCTGGATGTCGCGCGCAGCGGCTATCCATCCTTCGATAAATCACTGGAGCTGGTGAATCAGCTGGTCGCTCCGCCACCGCCATCGGTCCCGTATCAGGCGCCCTGCCCGCAGCACTGCCTGGAACAGTCCCGCTAGTTACGGGCCCAGGCGCCTGGGATTACCGTTTCAGGGCGCCGGGGTCTGCGAGATCCGCGGCTCCTCGTCGCCATCGGCCACCGCACGCGCTTCCTGTTCGGTGGCGTAGGGGCCACCGACGATGGTGCCGTTCAGCTCCACTACCCAGCACACGGCCCAGGTCGGGCGCCAGGCCTTGGGTACGTCTTCGCCGCTGAGGTGCTTGATCTGAGAGGTCATGGCTTTTCTCCACTGCTGCTGGGTAAGGCGGCCGCCCCATATCGTCGGAACGACTCCATGTAGGGAAGACCACAGGCCAGCCGCCTTTGCTCGCCGGCACCGACGAAACGGTCCGCCAGCCGAACCCCCGGCGCTGCCGTGGCTCTACAGAACAGCCGCCGACGCTCGAGGAAAGACGATGCGCCCCATTGCCAGCCTGCTCCTGCTGACCCTGCTCTGCGCCGCGCTGTTGAACGGCTGCAGCCGCGCCACCCTGGTCTATCGCAACCTCGACATGGTCGTGCCCTGGACGCTCAACGACTATCTCGACCTCGATAACCGTCAGAAGGACGAGCTGCGCGAACGCCTGCGCGAGCACCTGGCCTGGCACTGCAGCACGCAATTGCCGGAACTGCTGGCCAACCTCGAACAGCTTGAGCGCGAAACTGCTGGCGGCCAGCTCGATCGCCGCGATCTCGAGCCACAGTACCGCGACGTCCGCGACGCCATGCACAGCGTTGCCGTAGAGATCACCCCCACCGCAACGGACCTGCTGCGTGCCCTGAGCGACAAGCAGGTCGCCGAACTGCGCAACGCGCTGGAGGAAAACCGAGAGGAGTACCGGGAGAAATACCTGGCTCCGCCGCTGGAACGGCAGATTCGCGAGCGCGCCGAGCGCATGCAGGAGCGTCTGCAGTACTGGTTCGGCCAGTTGAACGCGGCCCAGCGTCAACGTGTGCTGCTCTGGTCTCACGCCCTGAACGAGCAGAACAGCCGCTGGCTGAGCAACCGCGAGCGCTGGCAAGAGCTGCTATTGGCCGCGGTCGAGCAGCGCCACCGCGACGATTTCGATGACCGCATCGCGCAGCTGCTGCAGGAGCGCGAGGCGTTGCTGAGTACGAACGATCAGGCCGCGTTGCAGCGTGCCGAGCAGGCCGGATTGGACCTGGTGGCCGACCTCTACAGCCTTGCCGACGAAGGGCAGCGGACACACCTCAGCGGGCGCCTGGCGCAGCTGCGCACCGACTTCGGCGACCTGAAATGCCTGGCGCCGACAGCCTGATCCCTGGTGGCTTGGGCGGTGAGTGGGTTGAGGCAGGTTCGGATGAACATGGCTGCAAAACAAGGCGCTGCGACGGGTCCTGGCGGGCCATGGCAAGGAGCAGCAACACAGCATCGGGGCCATGGGCGCCGAAATTGACCAGCTGCACTTACCAGACGGGCTACTGACCGCTCAACGTCTGGCTGGCGTCAGCAGACGGCGCGCCTCGCGCTGGGCTTCCTCGTCCAGTTCGACCAGCCATTGCGGCTTGCCCGCCGCCAGCACAGCCACCGGCAGCCCGTCGCGAAACAGGATCCGATTTGCCGCCAGGGCGGGCACCCTGGAGCCTGGTAACAGAGTGCCGAGCTGATTGAACGGATCGACCGCGGACACCGCCAGCATCTCGCCGGTCAGCGGCCGCTTGCGCACCTCGCGCAGCAAGCCAAGCGCCTCCGGCAGAGCGAACTGCTCGCCCGCCACCGCCGCGACAAAGCGCCCGCCGCGAATCTCGCCACGGGCTTCCAGCTGATGGTAGACCCGCAGCAGGTCGCGCCAGGGCGGCAACCAGTCCGCTTCACGCGCCAGCAGGCGCCAGCACACCACGCCGTAACGGCGCAGCAGCACACGGGCAATGTGCTCCAGCGCCTCTGCATCGAACGCCGGTGTTCTTGCCTCCTCTTCGCCCGCTCCAGACTTGCGCACCAGTGCCCAGCGGCCGGCGTCATCCATCCCGCCGATAAAGGCACCCCCGCGGCTTCGCCGGGCCGTGCGCGAGCGCTTGCTCGCCGGCGCCAGCAATGCGCGCAGACCGGCGAAGCTGTCGGCGTTTACCAAGCCCACCGCCACCAGCTCGCCAAGGGCATCCTCCAGTTCGCTGCGCAGCAGATGCGCGTCGTGCTGCAGCTCATCGAAGAACAGCGCGCCCTGGGCGTTCAGGCATTCGAGCACCCGCTGTGCCCGTGAAGACAGCTCCGGCGCCGGCGCATCGCTGGCCAGTGCATACCAGGTCGGTAACTGGCGCCGCGGCAGCAGCACGATCGGCGTGCCGCGCACCGGCCCGCCGCTAGCCCTGAGTCGCCCGGCCAGCCGCGTCCAGACAATACGGCCGGAGCGGCACAGCTCGTCCAGCCAGGTGCCGCCATAATCCTTCAGGCGCGCCGGCAAGAGATCGGCTTCCCACGCTGCGGCCGCGGCCTGAAAGCCCTCCAGCTGTTCGACAACCGTGGGCAGCGCCTCGCGCCCCTGCATGCGCGTGGTCGCGGACAGATGCTGCCAGTCAGCAAGAAAGCGCATGAAATCGACACGTTCGACCGGCTCGATCTCCCGCCGCAGGCGCTTGACCGTGTAGCGATGGATACGCGCCAGCAGATGCCGCTCGCACCACTCCTCCTCCACTGCGCCAGCGCTGAAACGCCCGCGCATCACGTAACCCTGGCTTTCCAGACGGACCAGCGCCGCCGCGACGGCAGAGGCCGGCAACGCCAGCGGCCGCGCGATCAACGCCACCGGCAGCGGGCCGAAGCCGCTCAGCCGCGCACGAATCAGCTCGACCAGTGCCGCTTCTTCCTCGATTGGCTGATCGTAGCCGCCGGGCGCCTGCAGATGCGGCTGGAACGGGGCCTGCGGATAGACCGCGCGCAGCAGCATCAGGCGCTCGAGCGGCAACCAGAGGACGCGGTCGTGCGCCACCTGCATGCGCGTCGCGCGGCCGCCACGGGCCAGTTCGGCCAGCCATTCGCCCCATTGCGACTGTGCGACGGTCTCGGCTTCGGCAATGCAACCGAGCGCTGTCAGCGCCTCGTGCAACTCGTCGGCACTGCGCGCCTCGGGCCAGGCCTCCTCACGCACGGCGGCGATCGCTTCCGGGTCCAGCGCGCCCAGATCGTCAGCCGACTCCGGATCGCTCCAGCGCCGCGCGAGCACCGCCTGGGTGCGGCGCTCTTCCAGCGGTGCATCGTCGAGAAAGGCGTAAGGCCGTGCGCCGAGAATCTCCATGGCTAGCGGCGACGGCGCCGGCAGATCACGCGCCAGCAGTTCGACCTCGCCGCCCTCCATGCGCCGCAGCAGCGCGAGCCAGCCTTCGCTATCCATGGCCTCGTGCAGGCAGTCATCGAGGGTCTGGCGTACAAGCGGATGATCGGGAATCTCGCGCTCGCCGACGATATTTTCCAGGCAGGCAACCTGGTCGGGAAAGACCGTGGCCAGCAGATCGTCGCTCTTCATTCGCTGTAGCTGCGGCGCGACCTTGCGTCCGCCGGCCATGCGCGGCAACGCCAGTGCCGTGGTGGCGATCCAGCGCCAGCGCACACCGAACAGCGGCGCATCCAGCAGTGCCTGGATCAGCACCTGCTCGGCGCTGGCCGAATGCAGGTAGCGCCAGACTTCCGCCAGCGGAAAGCTGTGACTGGTGGACAGCGAAAGAATGATGGCGTCCTCGGTGGCCGCCGCCTGCAGCTCGAAGTTGAAGGTGCGGCAGAAGCGCTTGCGCAGTGCCAGCCCCCAGGCGCGATTGATGCGGCTGCCATAGGGCGAATGAATGACCAGCTGGGTGCCGCCGGACTCGTCGAAGAAGCGCTCCATCACCAGCCGCTGCTGAGTCGGCAAGGCGCCAAGTGCGGAGCGGGCACGCGCCAGGTATTCGACGATCTGTCGCGCGGCGGTTTCCGCCAGGCCAAGGGTGCCGGTAAGCCAATCGATGGCGGGCGACAGGTCCACCCTGCCCACCGCCGCCCCCTCAGCCAACCGCCGATCGATCTCGTCACGCAGCCGCGCCACGGCAAAGGACAGCTCGTCGCTGCGCCCTGGCGCCTCGCCCAGCCAGAAGGGAATGCTCGGCGGCATGCCCTGAGCATCTTCGACACGCACCCGCCCGGACTCGATCTTGAGGATGCGATACGAGGTGTTACCCAGCTGGAACACATCGCCGGCCAGGCTCTCCACCGCGAAGTCCTCGTTCACCGTGCCGATATTCAGCCCCTGCGGCTCCAGCAGCACGGCATAGTCGGCGTTGTCGGCGATGGTGCCGCCGGAGGTCAGTGCGGTCAGCCGGCCACCGCGCCGGCCACGCAGGCTGCGCGTCGCGAGATCACGGTGCAGATAGGCGCCGCGGGTTCCGTGGCGGGTCGTATAGCCCTCGGCGAGCATTCGCAGCAGTGCCTGGAAGGTCGCATCGTCGAGCGCGGCATAGGGCGTCGCGCGGTGAAACGACTGCAACAGCTCATCCTCGCCCCACTCACGACAGGCCACTTCCGCGACGATCTGTTGCGCCAGCACGTCCAGCGGCGCGTGCGGGATCTTCAGCGTGTCCAGCTCGCCACGACGCACGGCGTCGAGCAGCGCGGCACACTCGATCAGGTCGTCGCGGGAGCTGGGAAACAGCCGCCCCTTGGACACCCCGGCGACCTGGTGCCCGGCGCGCCCGACCCGCTGCAGAAAGGCCGAGATCGAGCGTGGCGAACCCAGCTGACAGACCAACTCGACATCACCGATGTCGATACCCAGCTCCAGCGAGGCCGTCGCGACCAGTACCCGCAACTCGCCGCGCTTGAGCTTCTGCTCGGCGCTCAGCCGCTGTTCGCGGGCCAGACTGCCGTGATGCGCAGCGACCACCTCTGCACCCAACCGCTCGGCCAGGTGGCGGGTGGTGCGCTCGGCCAGGCGCCGCGTGTTGACGAACACCAGCGTGGTGCGATGCTCGCCAGCCAGTGCCGCGAGGCGGTCGTAGACCAGCGCCCAGGCATCGTTGCTCATCACCGCCTCCAGCGGCACCGGCGGCACTTCCAGCGCCAGGTCGCGGGCGCGGCCATGGCCGATATCGACGATCTCGCACGGTCGCTCGACGCCGACCAGAAAACGCGCCACCGCATCGATCGGCTTCTGCGTCGCCGACAGGCCGACCCGCACCAGCGGCCGATTGCAGAGCGCTTCCAGTCGCTCCAGCGACAGCGCCAGATGGCTGCCACGCTTGTTGCCGGCGATGGCGTGAATCTCGTCGACAATCACGCTCTGCACATCGGCGAGCATTTCGCGCCCAGATGCCGAGCCGAGCAGCACATAGAGCGATTCCGGCGTGGTGACGAGGATATGCGGGACGCGCTTGCGCATGGCGTTGCGCTCGGCCTGCGGCGTGTCGCCGGTACGCACCGCGGTGCGGATTTCCAGCGCTGGTAGCCCCAGACGCGCCAGCTCGGCGGTGATCCCGGCGAGCGGCTCCTCCAGGTTGATATGGATGTCGTTGGACAAGGCCTTCAATGGCGAGACATAGAGCACGCGCGTCGCGTCGGCCAGGCCGCCCTCGGCCAGCCCCTGCTGCACCAGGTCATCGATGGCGGCGAGAAATGCGGTCAGCGTCTTGCCCGACCCAGTCGGCGCGGCCACCAGGGTCGAACGACCGGCACGAATAAGGGGCCAGGCAGCCGCCTGGGCCGGCGTCGGTGCGGGAAAGCTGCGGGAAAACCAGCCCGCCACGGCGGGGTGGAAACGGCCAAGTGGATCGACGGATGACGTGGTCATGCCGACGAATATGGTGGCGCCCCGGCCTTTGCACAAGCGACAGTCGGTCGGCGGTCGGGAAACGGCCATGGGATATGGCGGTCAACTTGAAACATCCGCAACGCAACGGAGATGACCATGACCACCACCCCGCTCAGCCTCGACAACGCCATGCAACTGGCCTCGGAAGCCTTCCTGCCCTGTGGTTGCGTGACCAGCGCCAACCCCGAGGACGACAGCTTCGGCTTCACCGTGATGAACGGCAGCGGCGAGGAGATCACCCGCGTGGCGCAGGTGCGCGACTACGCCGACCCGCTGCGTATGGCACAGGTGATCGAGCAGACCCGTCAGGAGCTGATCGACAAGGGTTGCACCCTCGAACCCTGGAGCATGCCGTTCATCACCGACGACAGCGCCATTCCGGAAACCACGCCGAACTACTGAGGAGCGGCCATGAGCGATCACGTGCTGCTGATCACCGGCGCCTCATCCGGTATCGGCGCGGCAACCGCACGTCTGGCAGCGGCGGCCGGCTACCGGCTGGCGCTCGCCGCACGCTCCGAGGACAAGCTGCGGCAGCTGGTCGATGAAATCGGGCCGCAGCGCGCCCTCGCCATTCGCTGCGACGTGACCGATTACGCCGAGCAACAAGCCATGGTGCAACGCGTGCTCGATCACTACGGCCAGCTCGATGCGGTCTACGCCAACGCCGGCATCCCCGGCAGCGAGGGCGGTTTCAGCGGTGCCGATCCCGAAGTCTGGAAAACCATGCTGCTGACCAACGTCTACGGCGTCGGCCTGACCCTGCGCTGCGCGCTGGCCGCCTTGAAGGCCAGCCGCGGTCATCTGCTGCTCACCGGTTCGGCGGCCGGGCGCTTCGTCATTCCCGGCTCGATGTACAGCGCCAGCAAATGGGCGGTGACCGGGATGGGTCTGAGCGTGCGCGAAGAACTGCGCGGCAGCGGTGTGCGGGTCACTCTGATCGAGCCGGGCATGGTCGACACGCCGTTGTTCGACGAACCGCCAGCCTATGCCCTGCAACCGGAGGATGTCGGCCGCGCAGTGGTCTATGCCCTGTCGCAGCCGGCCCATGTCGACGTTAACGAAATCCTGATTCGCCCGACGCCCCCGGTCGACGGCGAGTAACCTCAGCGTTTATCGCTGCGCTGTTGCTGTTGTTGCAGGCGTCCCGACTCGATTATTTCCGCCCGCCCGGCCCCATCGCCGTGGCGATGCTCGCCGGCCCCCCGCACCCGCTGCAGCTGAATCACTTCACCTTTCTCCCAGGCATTTGCCGCCGGATCGACCGTCGGCTGCGGGATCGACTCGCGACTGCGACGGATCGCCTGGGTATCCACGTCGAGACGGTCGTCACGGGCCTTTTCCAGCGCCGGGTCCAACTGGCCATCCGCGGTAAAGCCCATCATCAGCGCCGGAATTCCATAGGGCAGCTCCTTGTCGCGGTCGGTATGCCAGGTGTGCCACGTCTTGCCATAGGTGCTGACCACCTGTTCCATCAGCTGCTTTTCCGCGACCTGCGGCAGGCCGGGGGCAACCAGCGCGCCGGACTTCACCTCGTAATCGTGGCTGTGCCAGAGCATCTTCTCATCGTCGGGCAGTGTCGCGAACAGGCGCGCGCTGATGATGTATTCGACGCCCATGAGCTTGGCATCGCTGCCATTGCCGTCGTAGATCAGCGCCTGCATCACGTCCTCGTTCAGCCGCGTGACGTAGTGGTGGGCCTCCATTTGCCCGTCCATGTCGCCGTTATAGAAGTGAAAGCCGTTGAGGTAAGCGCTCACAGCATTCAGCGGCGCCTTGCCCTGCAACAGCTTTGCGCCGGCCTCGAGGGTGCGCGTCTCGGCGCTTTTCGGCGCGCCCGCGGCGTCGGTGTAGGACGCCGTATTGTGTTGCCCGCAGGCAGCCAACAGCACTGCGGAACCCAGAACTGACAACTTTCGCATGGCTCGATCCCCTGCTTTGCTCATACAGAGTGACCAGAGCGCGGCCGCTTTTTCTTCATGGTCGCCAAGCCGGCCGGCAGAAACTTTTGCCCGCCGCGCCGGGTCGCTATGGGAGGCCGTTTCGGTCGTCAAACCCGAGGGGGACAGCCATGGGCAACCTGGCAGAGCAGCCACATTCGCATCCGGTACTCGCCGAACTCGACCTGTTGCTGCAGCGTTACCGGCAGGTACGTGCCACCAGCGAGGCGATCTGCACGCCGCTGCAGGTCGAGGATTACGTCATCCAGAGCACGCCGGAAGTCAGCCCGCCAAAATGGCACCTGGCGCATGTCAGCTGGTTCTTCGAGACCTTTCTGCTGTTGCCTTATCTGCCCGGCTACCGGCGGCTGAACGAGGCCTACGACTACCTGTTCAATTCCTACTACCAGACCCATGGCCTGCCCTTTCCGCGGGCGCGGCGCGGTGTGCTGTCCCGCCCGGGTGTGGACGAGATCTATCGCTATCGCCGCCACGTCGACCAGGCCATGGGCGAACTGCTGAGCAATCCGCCGCGCGAGCAGGCTGCCGAAATCGTCCGCCGCGTCGGCCTCGGCCTGCAGCATGAGCAGCAGCACCAGGAACTGCTGCTGATGGACATCAAGCACATCCTCGCGCAGAGCCCGCTGCACCCGGTTTATCGCGACGATCTCGCCCAGCCCCGGCCCAGCAGCCCCGAGCGCCCGCGCTGGCATGAATACGCCGGCGGTGTGCAGCACATCGGGCATGCCGGCAGCGATTTCGCCTTCGATTGCGAAACCCCGCGACATCGCCAGTTCGTCGAGGATTTCCAGCTTGCCGAACGATTGGTGAGCAACCGCGAATACCTGTCGTTCATCACTGACGGCGGTTATGCCCGCCCGGAGCTGTGGCTGTCGGACGGCTGGGACCTGATCCAGCAGGCCGGCTGGAACGCCCCGCTGTACTGGCTGCGCGAGGACGCCAGCTGGCACGAGATGACCCTTGGTGGTCTGCGCCCGCTGGACCTGGAGGCACCGGTCTGTCACATCAGCTATTACGAGGCCGATGCCTTCGCACGCTGGGCCGGTGCGCGGCTGCCGAGCGAAGCGGAATGGGAAGTCGCCGCCGCCGACCAGCCATTGCGCGGCAATTTCCTTGAAAGCGACTACCTGCAACCGGTCGCCGCGCCGCCCGGCCATGACGGCCCGAGGCAGCTTTTCGGCGATGTCTGGGAGTGGACCGCCAGCGCTTACCTCCCCTATCCGGGTTTTCGCCCGCTGGAGGGCAGCCTTGGCGAGTACAACGGCAAGTTCATGTCCGGCCAGATGGTCTTGCGTGGCGGTTGCTGCGCCACGCCGGAATCCCACCTACGGGTCACCTACCGCAACTTCTTCCAGCCGGCCATGCGCTGGCAGTTCGCCGGGCTGCGCCTGGCCAGAGGGCTCTGAACATGGCGCTGGCAATTCACTTTCACGATCAGCTGCAACAGCCACACGACGCCTCGCTGCGCGACGAAACCCTCGCCGGGTTCGCCGCGAGCCCGAAATGGGCCTCGCCAAAGTTCTTCTATGACCGCCGCGGGTCCGAGCTGTTCGAGCAGATCTGCCAGCAGCCCGAGTACTACATCACCCGCACTGAGGAGCAGATTCTCGCCGAGGCTGCCAACGACATCCTCGACATCGCCGGCCCTCACAGCGACCTGATCGAGCTGGGCAGCGGTGCCAGTCGCAAGGTACGCCTGCTGCTGGAGGCACTGCACCCGACCAGCTATCTGGGCATCGACATCTCCGAGGACTTCCTGCTCAGCAGCACCCAGCGGCTGGCGGCGGACTACCCGTGGCTGGAGGTGCATGCCGCCTGTACCGACTTTTCCAACGAGCTGAACCTGCCGGATGATTTTTCCAGCGAGCACCCGCTGATGTTCTTCCCCGGTTCCAGCATCGGCAATTTCACCCCCGGCGAGGCCGCGGCCTTTCTGCAGCGTTTGCACGATGTGCTGCCAGCCGGTGGCGGCCTGGTGATCGGCGTCGATCTGGTCAAGGACCGCGCGGTGCTGGAGGCGGCTTACAACGACCGCGCCCATGTCACAGCCGCCTTCAACCTCAACCTGCTGCAGCGCATCCGCAACGAGCTGGACAGCGACATCGACCCGTCGCGCTTCGTCCATCGCGCCTTCTTCAACGAGGCCGAATCGCGCATCGAGATGCACCTGATCAGCCCCGATGCGCAGGACGTGACCATCGAAGGCCGGCGCTTCCACTTCGATGCTGGGGAAAGCCTGCACACGGAAAACTCCTACAAGTACACGCTGGAATCCTTCGCTGCCCTGGCCGATGCCGCCGGCTTCGCCTGTCGCGGTCAGTGGACCGACCGGCGCGGGCTGTTCAGCGTCAACTACCTCGAGCGACGTTGAACCATGCCAGAACGCGCCTCCACCCTGTTCACCCTCGGCCTCGGCCTCGGCCTCGGGTTATTGAGCGCCCTCGCCGCCTTTCCGGCAGCTGCAGAAGATCCCATCCGCATCACCCAGCTCAAGCGCTGCGGCGACCTCTTCGCCGAGGATTCGCTGAGCTGGTGCCTGAGCGCCAAAGGCCTGCCCCGCGGCGGGGTGCAGCTGTACCTCAACGGCGAGCGAGTGGCTGCCGACACGCTCCAACGCGACGGCAAGCAGCTGCGCCTGACCCTAGCGGCGGACGCGGTGCGCAGCGGCCCGCTGTGGCTGGAACGCGACGGGCAACGCAGCAATCCGGTCTGGCTCTCGGCTGGCCGCAGCCAGGTGCTCGCCGCCAAACCCGATGAAGTGGCGCGCAACATGGATGACCTGACCACCTATGTAGACCTGGTCAGCCTGATCATCGAGGAGGACCACAAGGGGCTGGAAAAGGCGCGCCAGCTCGCCGAGAAGTACGGCGCCGAAGTCGTCGGCGCCATACCGCCGCTGAACACCTATCAGCTGCGCCTACCAGTGAAAGACCTGACCGAACGCGATGCCATGGTGCTGCGCCTGGGCAGCGAGGTGGGTGTGGATGCCGTGGTGATCGAGGAATCGGCCGCCGAGAACGACGAGCAGGAAACCGGCAAGACCACGGATCAGAAGCGTCCGCAGAACCGCGAGTGGGCCGCCAACCGCTTCCTCGATGCGGTGGACTACTACCGCGAACGCATTCCCGCCGGCCAGCGCGCCGGGGAGAAACAGCCGGTGCGTATCGGCATCATCGAGCGCGCGGTGGATTTCGATGCACCGCATTTCGCCGAGTACCTCGAACCCTGCGATCCACAGCAGCAGCGCACCTGCCTCTACGCCCGCGACGCAGACCGGCCGGACAATCACGGCAGCAGCGTCGCCGGCATCCTCGCCGCCCACGCCAGCGATGCCCGCGACCAGGGATTTCTCAGTGCACTGGACGGTACCGGGCCGGGCTTCGAGGTGATCGTCGAGCGCAACTCGGACGCCGGCATCACGGCCAACGTCGCGGCCTCGGTGAATCTGGTGGAGGACGGCGCGCGCATCCTCAACTGGAGTTGGGGCATCCACCGCATTGGCACGGTGGATGTGGAAGGCGAGCCGGTGGATTCGCTGCTGCGCTCGGGAATTGCCATGAGCGGCTACGAGGAGCTGCTGGAGGAATTCTTCCTCTGGTTGCGCCGCGAACATCCCGACGTGCTGGTGATCAACTCCGCCGGCAATGGCTCGGCCCACTCCGGGCGTGACGACTATCGACTGCCCTCCTCGTTCATCACCGAGCAGTTGCTGGTGGTCGGCGGCCATGAGCGCAACGACAGGAAAAAGGTCTCGGTGGAGCACCCGGACTACGTACGCAAGCGCAAATCCTCCAATGTCGACATGCGCGTGGATATCACCGCTGCGGCCTGCACCCGTGCCGCCACGCTCGATCCCGAGCAGCGCGGCGACGTGCATTGCGGCACCTCCTATGCCACGCCGCTGGTTGCCGGCGCGGTGGGCGCGATGCTTTCGGTCAATCCTGGGCTGGAGCCGGATCAGGTGCGCGAACTGCTGCGCCGCAGCGCCATGACCATCGGCCGTGATTCGGATTTCGAACCGGCCGAGGCGGATGACCTGACCGCGCCGATCCTGCCGTCCGAGCGCGGCTATCGGCTGGATGATCGCGACGTCGGCCGCTCGGCGCGACTGGACATGCGCAAGGCGTTGGAGCTGACCGTGGAGAGCCTGAAGAACTCGCGCTAGAGGCGCTCACTCCATGTCGCCGCACAGTTCGGCGGCACGCAGCAGCGCGGCGGTCAGCGCGTGGCGCTCCCATTGCGGCAGGGCGGCGAAACGCGCGCGGAATTCCGGCGGCAACAGCGCTGGCGCCTGCTGCAACAAGGCGCGACCGCTATCGCTGAGCAGCAGCCACTGGCGACGACGGTCCTGCTCGTCGCGCTGGCGCTGCAACAACCCGCGCTCCTCCAGCCGGTCGATCTGCCCGGAAAGCGTGGCTGCGGTAAGGCTGACGCGCCGACTCAGGTCACTTGCGGTCAACTGCCCTTCGCTAGCCAGCACCTGCAGGATCATCAGCTGCACAGGGCTCAGCCCGCCGTAACGCGCCAGCCGTTTGGCATGCACTTCGGCGTCCTGCTGCAACCGGCGCATGGCCTGAAACAGCGGCATCTCGAAGGCTTCCAGCCCGGCACTATTGCTTTCGTTTAAAACTGTTTCTTCAGTCATATGCGGCTTTTCTTGCGAAAACTAACTTTGACATCAAAGCATTTTTTTGTTTTGGTGTAAAAAGCTGACTGACCTGTTCCCGGCCGCATCGGCGCCGCTGCGCTGATCCGAAAGGCTGAACTTCGCGGGTGACGGGCCAGTCACACTCCCCAACGGCAAAACCGGTAAGGATCTTATGTGTGGCATAGCTGGAGAACTTCGCTTCGATAACCGCCCGGCCGATCTGGCTGCGGTTGAACGCATCACTCAACACCTGACTGCGCGCGGCCCCGACGCGTGCGGTTTCCACAGCCAGGGCCCACTCGCCCTGGGTCATCGGCGCCTGAAGATCATGGATCTGTGCGAGGCGTCCGGCCAGCCGATGATCGACTCGGCCCTCGGCCTGTCGATGGTCTTCAACGGCGCCATCTACAACTACCCCGAATTGCGCGCAGAGCTGGAAGGCCTGGGCTACCGCTTCTTCTCCGAAGGCGATACCGAAGTGCTGCTCAAGGGCTTCCATGCCTGGGGTGAAGGGCTGCTGCCGCGGCTGAACGGCATGTTCGCCTTTGCCATCTGGGAGCGCGACAGCCAGCAGCTGTTCATCGCCCGCGACCGTCTCGGCGTCAAGCCGCTGTACCTGTCGCGCACCGACCAGCGCCTGCGCTTCGCCTCGTCGCTGCCGGCATTGCTCAAGGGCGGCGATATCGCCGGTGTTTTGAATCCGGTGGCGCTGAATCACTACATGAGTTTCCACGCCGTGGTTCCGGCACCGGACACGCTGATCGCCGGTATCGAGAAGCTGCCGCCGGCGAGCTGGATGCGCGTCGACGCCAATGGTGCGACCACCACCCAGCGCTGGTGGGAGCTGGAATTCGGCGCCCGAGAAGAGGAGCGCAACTACAGCTTCGAAGACTGGAAACAGCGCACCCTGGACACCATGCGCGAGGCGGTGGCGATCCGTCAGCGCGCCGCGGTGGATGTCGGCGTACTGCTCTCCGGCGGTGTCGACTCCAGCCTGCTGGTCGGCCTGCTGCGCGAAGCCGGTGTGGCCGACAATCTGCTGACCTTTTCCATCGGCTTCGAAGATGCCGGCGGCGAGCGCGGCGACGAGTTCAAGTACTCGGATCTGATCGCCAAGCACTACAACACGCGTCATCACCAGCTGCGTATTCAGGAAAAGGAAATCCTCGAACAGCTGCCGGCCGCCTTCCAGGCGATGAGCGAGCCGATGGTCAGCCATGACTGCATCGCTTTCTACCTGCTCTCGCGGGAAGTGGCCAAGCACTGCAAGGTGGTGCAGAGCGGCCAGGGTGCGGACGAACTGTTCGCCGGCTACCACTGGTATCCGCTGGTGGACGGCGCCGAAGACCCGGTGGCGGCCTACCTCGCCGCGTTCCGCGATCGCACGTACGAGGAATATGCCGAGACTGTGCAGCAGCAGTGGGTCCAGGGCGACTTCTCCGGCGACTTCGTCCGTCAGCACTTCGCCCAGCCCGGCGCCGATGCGGCGGTGGACAAGGCGCTGCGTATCGACAGCACGGTGATGCTGGTCGATGACCCGGTCAAGCGCGTCGACAACATGACCATGGCCTGGGGCCTGGAGGCGCGCACGCCGTTCCTCGACTACCGCGTTGCCGAACTGTCGGCGCGCATCCCGGCCAGGTTCAAGCTCCCCGAGGGCGGCAAGTATGTGCTCAAGGAAGCGGCGCGCCAGGTGATTCCTGCCGAGGTGATCGACCGGCCTAAGGGCTACTTCCCGGTGCCGGGCCTCAAGCACTTGCAGGGTGCGACGCTGAACTGGGTTCGCGAGATGCTGCTCGACCCCAGCCAGGAACGCGGTCTCTACAACCCGCAGGCACTGGAGAAGCTGCTCGCCGATCCGGATGGCCAACTCACGCCGCTGCGCGGTTCAAAACTCTGGCAGCTGGCGGCGGTCAACCTATGGTTGAGCGAACAAGGCCTTTGACGTTGGCCGCTGCAGGCGCCAGGCCACGACGGCCCCGATAACCCGCTCACGAACGGCTGCGGTTGCCACGCGCCACGGGGGCAAGCACATCGCCCCGCCGCTGCCGGTTCGTGACTTAGCATCAAGGAACGCACCATGCAGAAGTCCCAAGCCTACGGTCAGCGTCTGTTGCGCGGACAGGCTCCGACCTACCAGCGGCTGCAGGCACGCTTCGCCGAGGACGGTCAGGAGGAGCCCTGCGGCCCGGTGATCCTGCATTGCGGCTGGGGTCGCATTCTGGTCGGCCACACCTACTCCGATCCCGCCCAACTCGCTGCCGAACTGCTCAACGAGCAGGCGGGCGAGCGCGATATCGCGCTGTACGTCGCCGCGCCACACCAGGTGCTTTCCTATGCACCGCAGCAACTCTTTCTCGATCCCTCCGATACCCTGCGCATCTGGTTCACCGACTACCGCCCTGCGCAGAAGCGTTTCCGCGGTTTCTGCGTGCGTCGTGCCCAGAGCGAAGCCGACTGGCAGGCCATCAACGGTCTGTACCAGGCGCGCGGCATGATGCCCGTCGACCCGGAGCGCTGCACCCCGCGCGAACAGGGCGGCCCGGTGTACTGGCTGGCCGAGGACGAAACCTCCGGGCAGATCATCGGCAGCGTGATGGGCATCGACCACCACCGCGCCTTCAACGATCCGGAAAACGGCTCCAGCCTTTGGTGCCTGGCGGTTTCGCCAAGCTGCCCGCGGCCGGGCGTCGGCGAGGCGCTGGTGCGGCACCTGATCGAACACTACATGGGCCGCGGCTTGGCCTATCTCGATCTGTCGGTGCTGCACGACAACCAGCAGGCCAAGGCGCTGTACGCCAAGCTGGGCTTCCGTGATCTTCAGACCTTCACCGTCAAGCGCAAGAACAGCTTCAACCAGCCGCTGTTCCTCGGCCCTGGCCCGGAAGCCAAGCTCAACCCCTACGCCAAGATCATCGTCGACGAGGCCCGGCGGCGCGGTATCGAGATCGAGATCAACGATGCCGAAGCCGGTCTGTTCACCCTGACCCAGGGCGGCCGGCGGGTACGCTGCCGAGAGTCGCTATCCGACCTGACCTCGGCCGTCAGCATGACGCTCTGCCAGGACAAGCGCCTGACCCACCGCACCCTGTCCCAGGCGGGCATCTGTCTTCCGGCGCAACAGCTGGCTGCCGGCCCGAAGGAAAATGCCGCGTTCCTCGCCGAGCACGGCAGCGTGGTGGTCAAGCCGGTGGATGGCGAACAGGGCATGGGCGTCGCCGTGGACCTGCGCGATGCGACCGAAATGGAAGACGCCATCCAGCGTGCCCGGCAGTACGACAGCCGCGTATTGCTGGAAAGCTTCCACCCGGGGTTCGACCTACGCATCGTGGTGATCGGCTTCGAGGTGGTCGCCGCGGCGATACGCCGCCCGGCGGAAGTCATCGGAGATGGCCGCACCAGCATCGGTTCGCTGATCGAGAAGCAGAGCCGCCGGCGCCAGGCCGCTACCGGCGGTGAGAGTTCCATTCCGCTGGATGAGGAAACCCAGCGCTGCCTGCGCGACGCCGGCTTCGACTTCGAAAGTGTATTGCCGGACGGACACCGGCTCGCGGTGCGCCGCACCGCCAACCTGCATACCGGTGGCACGCTGGAAGACGTCACCGCGCAACTGCACCCCGAGCTGGTCGACGCCGCCGTACGCGCCGCCCGCGCGCTGGACATCCCGGTGGTGGGCCTGGACTTGCTGGTGCCGGCACCGGACCAGCCGGAGTACGTCTTCATCGAGGCCAACGAGCGCGTCGGCCTGGCCAATCATCAACCGCAGCCGACCGCCGAACGCTTCATCGACCTGCTTTTCCCGCTCAGCACCGCAGGTTGAGTCTGGCGCAACCCGGCACCAAGCCGGGTCGCCACAGGTCGCTCGTCACTATGGCGGGTCCCGCTCTCCGACATTCACTCCATCCGAAGGCTGAAAAGGCGCCGTCAACAGGAGCTCTCATGACCGCAAAACTCCCCGAACCCGATCTCAACTACATGCAACGCGTGTTGCTGGAAATGCTCGCCATCCCCAGCCCCACTGGATTCACCGACACCATTGTGCGCTATGTTGCCGAGCGCCTGGCCGAGCTGGGCATCCCCTATGAGCTGACCCGCCGCGGCACCATCCGCGCCACACTCAAGGGCCGCCGCTACAGCCCGGACCGCGCGGTCGCGGCACATCTGGACACCATCGGCGCCATCGTCCGCGAGATTCAGGATACCGGCCGCCTCGGCCTGGCCCCAGTGGGCTGCTGGTCGAGCCGTTTCGCCGAGGGCAGCCGCGTCAGCGTCTTCACCGATACCGGAGTCATCCGCGGTAGCGTACTGCCGCTGCTGGCCTCGGGGCATGCCTTCAACACCGCCGTGGATGAAGCACCGGTGAGCTGGGACCACGTCGAACTGCGCCTGGACGCCTATACCTACAGCCGCAACGAAACCTGCGCGCTGGGGGTCAACGTCGGTGATTTCGTCGCCTTCGATCCGATGCCGGAATTCACCGAAAACGGCTACATCAGCGCCCGCCACCTGGATGACAAGGCTGGCGTCGCCGCGCTGCTGGCGGCACTGAAGGCCATCGTCGAAAGCGGCCGCGAACCACCCATCGATGTACATCCGCTGTTCACCATCACCGAGGAAACCGGCTCCGGAGCCGCCGGCGCCCTGCCCTGGGATGTCAGCGAGTTCGTCGGAATCGACATCGCGCCGGCGGCCAAGGGCCAGGCCTCCAGTGAGCACGCGGTAACTGTGGCGATGCAGGATTCCGGCGGCCCCTACGACTTTCATCTGTCGCGCCACCTGCTAAAGCTCGCCAGCGAGAACGAGATCCCGGTGCGCCGCGACCTGTTCCGCTACTACCACAGCGACGCCCAGTCGGCGGTCGAAGCGGGACACGACATCCGCACCGCGCTGCTGGCCTTCGGCTGCGATGCCACCCATGGCTACGAACGCACCCACATCGACAGCCTCGCGGCGATGAGCCGCCTGCTCTGCGGCTACATGCTCAGCCAGCCGGTCTTCGCCAGCGACTCCCAACACTCGAAGGACTCGCTGGAACGTTTCAGCCATCAACTGGAACACGATGCGCAGATGGAGAACGACACCCGCGTGCCACCCGTCGACACACTGATCGGGCGCCAGCACCACCCCCAGGAGCGTGAAAGTTGAGTCATTGGCTTACGTGACCAGGCGCCTGCTTCGCGCAGCAGACGCTTGCCGCTCGGCGCGTAACTCGGCAAAGTTAACCGGACAAGGACGTGCGGCACTCTGAAGGCGCCATGTAGAGCCCAAGGAATCGGTACCGTCACATCGCTCTACTAATATGTGTCGCCCATTCGGGCGCGCCCCTTCCGGAACGAAACATGTCGCCGCGTTCATGCCTGGCTCTGTTGCTGTTTTGCCTGTCGCTCCAAGCCTGGGCAGTCTCGCCCGTCGTGTTCGATTCGCCCGATACGCGCCAGTCCCTCGGTAACGGCACCCTCTACCTCGAAGACCCGGATGGAAGCCTGGATTTCGATGAAGTCATGGCGTTACCCGCCGAGCGTCTGCGCCCCGTCGAGAGCGGGCATGTCAACGAAGGCAAGAACAGCTCGACGTGGTGGCTACGCACCAGGCTGGTCAACGAGCTGGACGCACCACTCGGCGGTTTCATCGAGATCAACTATCCACTGCTCGACCACATCGAGGTGTTCCTGCAGTACCCCGACGGCAGCATCAGCCGGCAACTGAGCGGGGATCGCTACCCCTTCGCGGATCGTCCGGTGAAGGTCAGCGACTTCTGGTTTCCCGTCGATCTGCCGCCGGGCGAAACCACGCTGCTGTTACGCATCAAGACCACCAGCACGCTCTACGTGCCACTGTATTTCAGCAGCTACAACGCCAGCGCGGCCGAGCAGCAGGAGCTGAGCGGCATCAGCGGGGCCTTCTACGGCGTGCTGTTCGCGATGTTCTGCTACAACCTGTTCCTCTTCGCCTCGCTGCGCGAACCGGCGTACTTCTGGTATCTGGTCTACACCCTCAACGTCGGACTGTTCGCACTCTCCTTCGACGGCCTGCTGGTCAAATGGCTGGCCGACGACGGCGGGCTGGTGGCCATGGGCATCTACGTCCTGATGTTCAGTCATTGCCTGATCGCCATTCAGTTCAGCCGCCACTTCCTGCATACCCGCGAACTCTTTCCACGGCTCGATCTGGTGCTGCGCTGCACGCTGCTGATCGCCCTCGGCAGCATGGTTTCCGGGCTGCTGCTGGACGTGCAGACCTGGAGCATCCTGGCCAGCATCACTGTGATCGCCGCCTCGGTCGGCCTGCTCGTCACCGGTGCCTTTGTCTGGCGCCGCGGCGTGCGCTACGGGGTTTACTACACGCTGGCGTGGGGCGTGCTGCTGGCCTCGTTCATTCTCGTCACGGCCGGCTCGTTGGGTTTCGAACTGTTCGGCCTGTACGGCGCGGCGGTGGTCAAGGCCAGCGTCGCTTTCGAACTAATCACCCTGTCCATCGGCCTGGCCGATCGCATCAACCTGCTCAAGGAAGAGGGCTACCGCTCGCGTGAGGCCGCCGAGCGGGCCGCCAGCGAGAATGAAGCCAAGAGCCGCTTCCTGGCCAAGATGAGTCACGAGATCCGCACGCCGCTCAATGGCGTGCTCGGCATGCTGCAACTGCTGCGTGAAACGCCGCTGGACCGCAGCCAGCAGTTCTACCTGGATACCATCTCCAGCTCCGGCAATTCGCTGATGGCGGTGATCAACGACATCCTCGACTACGCCCGGATCGGCTCCGGCAAGCTCAGCCTGGAAGACATCGATTTCGATCTGGAAATCCTGATTTCCGAAACCATCCGGCTGTTCACCGCGCAGGCGCTGGAGAAACAGCTGAGCCTGCACGTAGGCCTGGAGCCCGGCGTGCCGCGACGGATTCGTGGCGACCCCACGCGACTCAAACAGATTCTGATGAACCTGCTGAGCAATGCGCTGAAATTCACCGAGCACGGCCACGTACTGCTCGAAGTCTCCTGCCGTCAGACCCAGGAAGGCACCCGGCGCCTGGTGTTCTGCGTCAGCGACAGCGGTATCGGCATGCGTCAGGAAGTATTGGCGCAACTGTTCGAGTCCTTCTCCCAGGGCGATTCGAGTACCACCCGACGTTATGGTGGCAGCGGACTTGGCCTGGCGATCAGCAAGGAGCTGGTGGAAATGATGAACGGCCATATCGAGGTGCAGAGCGCACCGGGCCGCGGCAGCCGCTTCTGTTTCGAAATCCCGCTGCAAAGCGCCAGCGATGTGGAAGACCCGCTGAACCACCTGCTCGGCGGCCGCCCGGCGCTGCTCGCTTCGCAGGATACCGAGGGCCTCGAGGCGTTGAGCCATCTGCTGCGACGCTGGGGCATGCGCACCGAGCGCTGTCAGACCCCGGAATGCCTGCCGGACTACCTGTCGGACTTCACCGCCCCGCCACTGATGGTTCTGCTGGCGCCCTGGCCGGGCAGTCCGGCGCAGTGGCTGGAGCGTCTTCGCCCGCATCTGGAGGCGAATCAGCGGGTGCTGATGCTCTATTCGCCGGTCCACGAGCCGCCACCGCCATCGCCCGGGTTACGTCTGATCAGCCTGGCGCTACCGCTGCAGAGCACGCCGCTGCGTGAGGCGTTGCAGGCGCTATACACTCCAGCGCCTCAGCAGGCTAGCGAAGCGACCGACGTTGCACCAGCAGAGCAGCCACCCCGCGAGCCCTGCATTCTGGTCGCCGAGGACAATCCGGTGAATCAGATGGTGGTGCGCGGCCTGCTGAAAAAGCGCGGTTACGCGGTTCAGCTCGCCGACAACGGACGCCAGGCCGTGGACCTCTATCGTCGCGATCCGGAAGCCGTGCAACTGATCCTGATGGACTGCGAAATGCCGGAGCTCGATGGCTTCGAAGCCAGCCGGCGGATACGCAAGCTGGAAGCGGAGCTTGAATTACAGGCCGTGCCGATCATCGCCGTGACCGCCCACGTATTGGCAGAGCACCGTCAGCGCGGCCTGGAATCGGGTATGGATGAATTCATCGGTAAACCTCTGGAGAGCCGGCAGCTGTATGCTTGCCTGGACAGCTACCTGCAGGGCGGCGCGAGCTAGCGTCCGCCGGCCTTGTGGCAAACCGGCTCACCCGAAGAAATCCCATGCTCATACCGCACGACCAGCTCGAACCGGACACCCTGACCCGCCTAATAGAAGATTTCGTCACCCGCGATGGCACCGATAATGGTGACGAAACCCCGCTTGAAACCCGGGTGACACGGGTTCGCCGCGCGCTGGACAAGGGGGAGGCGGTGATCGTCTTCGACCCCGACAGTCAGCAATGCCAGCTGGCCCTCAGGCGCGATGTGCCGCGCGAGTGGCTGGACTGAACGCCGCCGCGCGTTTCAGCCGAACAGACCGCTCTCCCGCTCCCAGGCACAGCGCATGCGCAGGTCGCTCTGCTGCGGACTGTGGCTGCCGGTATCGGTTTCCCAGCGAAAGGTGTGGGTGCCGTTGAGCTCGGTTTCCAGGTGCACCACCGCGCTGGTCCAGTACAACTGCTTGAGCAGCTCCTCGAAACGCTGGACCCAGAGCGCCCACTCGTACTCCACTGCGCGGTAGCTGGCACCGAAGTGGATCACCTGGGTCTGGTACAGGCCCAGTTCCTCGTTACGGCAGAAGGAAAACATTTCGCGACCGATGAAGGGCCAGGCCTCGCCCTGCGGCAACGCCTGCACGGCAGCCAGATTGTTCGCCCGGCGCTGGCGGCACTGCTCGGGGTCGGCGGAAGGCCAATCACGGATGCAGCCATAAACGATGGATTCAGACTCCACTCGAAACTCCGAAACGCAGGGATGAACTGGGACGGCGAGCTTTCTAGCACAGCGCGGCGGGCGGGTCACCCGCGGCTTGGGAAGTGGTGAAACAGGCCACAGCCTCGGGACGGTTCAGCAATCCTGATGCCGTGGCCGCAGGCGCATCGCCAACAACGACATGCATGCCGCCATGCCGGTGAGGACCAGGAACGGCATGCGATAGTCACCCGCCAGATCACGCCCGAGCCCGGCCAGTACCGGAGTCAGGCACGCCAGGCAGTAGCCGGTGCAGAGCATCATCGCGGTCAGCCGGCTGACCGCCAACGGAGTATTGGCTTCGTACATCGGCGAGATCAGCGCCAGGGAGAAGGTGCCGTTGAGCGCGACGCCGAGCAGCATGCAGACCACCAGTGGTTGCCAGCTCGGTGCCAGAGCGATTGCTGCCAGGCAAAGGGTCGCCAACCCACCGCACGCCGCCATGATTCGATGTCGATTGCCCAGCCGCTGCGCCAGCCAGGGCATGGCAAAGGCGCTCGGCAGGCCGATGAGCATGAAACCACTGAAGAACGCATTACTTTGCAGCAGGCTGTAGCCAACCTCGTGATAACGAGCCACCAGCCAGGTGGCCAGCGCGTAGAACAGCCCCGCCTGAAGGGCAAAGTAGACACTGAGCAACCAGGCCCGAGGCTCCTTCCAGGGCAAACCGGCACGACTCTCGCTGGCGGCTTCCGGCTGATTGGGCAAGCGCGACCAGATCAGCAGCGCAGCCAGGGCCGGCAGCGCCCAGAGCGCCAGGCCACGCGTCCAGTCCTGCCCCATCACCTCGGTGGCCGGCGCCGTCACCACTACGCCGAGGGTGCCGCCGACCGCCATGCTCAGCGAGTACCAGGCGGCGGTCTGGCCCATGCGTTCGAGGAAGTAGCGCTTGATGAAACCGGACAGCAGCGGCCCGGCGACGGCGATCCCGGCGCCAACCAGCCCGGCGGTGCCGATCAGCAGAACGGCATTGTGGCCGAACAGCCGCAACAGCAATGCCACGCCGATCAGCCCGAGGCACAGCGCGATGCTGCACTCCAGCCCGAAACGCACGGCCAGCCGCGGCGCCAGGGGGGCGAGCAAGCCCATCAGCAGAACCGGCAAGGCCGTGGTGAGACTGATCAGACCGCGAGAAAGCGAAAGCTCTTCGGCGATGCGCTCGATCAGCGGAGCGAAGGAGGTAATACCTGGGCGCAGGTTGATGGCAGCCAGGACCAGGGCCAGCATCAGCAGCCCGCGGGAGGGAAAATTCACAAGCGATCCATAGGGTTACGGCGAAAAAAGCCGGACAGGCAACCCTACTCCCCGCCTCTCCCCGAGGCAACCGCAGCGGCCGCCGAAGCGGCCGGGCAGTCTCAGAGCGCCTTGCTCTTGGCGCGTTTCTTTTCGGCCAGCAGCGCCATCTCGTCGTAGATCGCCTGAGGGTTCTGCTGCTTGACCTTCCAGGCCATACGGCCCTCGTCGTGCGGCAGGATCATGAACTCGCCCTTGGCGACCTGCTGGTGGATGTAGTCAGCGATGTCCGCCGCAGTAATCGGCGAGGACTCCAGCAGCTTGCCGATCTGCGCCTTCACGTTCGGCGTCGGGCCGCGGAAGGAATCCAGCAGGTTGGTCTGGAAGAACGACGGGCAGACCACATGCACGCCGACCTCGGCCTGGCGCAGCTCGACCAGCAGGCTTTCCGACAGCGCCACCACGCCGGCCTTCGCCACGTTGTAGTTGCTCATGCCCGGTGCCTGCATCAGCGCCGCCATCGACGCGATGTTGATGATCTTGCCCTTGCTCTTCTGTACTAACGGCAGGAACGCCTTGCAGCCCTTGACCACGCCCATCAGGTTGATCGCGATCTGCCAGTCCCAGTCCTCCAGCGACAGCTCGTCGAAGAAGCCGCCGGAAGCCACACCGGCGTTGTTGACCACGATATCGATGCCGCCAAGCTTCTCCTCGCAGGCCTGGGCAAAGGCGATCAGCTGGCTGTAGTCACGCACGTCACAGCGCATGGTGAAGCCGTCCCCGCCCGCTTCGCGGACCATTTTCAGGGTTTCGGCCAGGCCGCCTTCGTTGACATCGGAAAGCGCCAGCTGCCAGCCCTCACGCGCCCAGCGCAGGGCAATCTCGCGACCGAGCCCGGAGCCGGCACCGGTAATCATCATGCGGTTGTGCATCGTTGTGCTGCCTTTTGTTGTTCGGGTAGTGGCAGCGAGTCTAGCGAATGCCGGGGCACGGACCGGCATCCATCAGACTGCTGAATGCCCTTGGCAAACCCGCGGCTCATGGGGCTGACCGCGCGGTTCCGGGCAGGCAATATGGCGGCAGCATGGGCTCGTTATAGCTGCACGAGCGACCTGCGCCACAAAAAAAAGGGCAGCCCGAGGGCTGCCCTTGTTTCTGCCAGCATTGCGTCAGTGCGCGACGGCACCGGTGGCACCCAGGCCGGTCTGCGAACGAACGAACTGGGCGAAGAAGCGCTCGCGCTCCTCGCCGGCACGCTTGGACTTGTCGGTGACCGAGAAGAACCAGATGCCGATGAACGCGGCGGCCATCGAGAACAGCGCCGGGTATTTGTAGGGGAAGATCGCCTCGGCATAACCGAACACGTCGACCCATACGGTCGGGCTGATGATGGTCAGCAGCAACGCAGTGAACAGCCCCAGCGAGCCACCGAACAGCGCGCCGCGGGTGCTCAGGCCCTTCCAGTACATGGAAAGGAACAGCACTGGGAAGTTGCAGCTGGCGGCGATGGAGAATGCCAGGCCGACCATGAAGGCGATGTTCTGCTTTTCGAAGATGATGCCGAGCAGAATCGCCACCACGCCCAGGGTCAGGGTGGTCAGCTTGGTCACGCGCATCTCGTCCTCTTCCCGCGCCTTGCCCTGCTTGATCACGCAGGCATAGAGGTCATGGGAAACCGCCGAGGCACCGGCCAGGGTCAGACCCGCCACGACGGCGAGAATGGTGGCGAAGGCGACCGCGGAGATGAAGCCGAGGAACAGGTTGCCGCCCACCGCGCTGGCCAGGTGGATGGCGACCATGTTGGTGCCGCCGACGATGGCGCCGGTCACGTCCTTGAAGTCCGGGTTGGTGCTGACCAGCAGGATCGCGCCGAAGCCGATGATGAAGGTCAGGATGTAGAAGTAGCCGATGAAGCCGGTGGCGTAGAACACGCTCTTGCGCGCTTCCTTGGCGTCGGAGACGGTAAAGAAGCGCATCAGGATGTGCGGCAGGCCAGCGGTGCCGAACATCAGCGCCAGGCCGAGGGAGATCGCCGAGATCGGATCGGAAACCAGGCCGCCCGGGCTCATGATCTGAGCGCCTTTCTCGTGGATCTTCACTGCTTCGGCGAACAGGCTGCCGAAGTCGAAACCGACACTCTTCATCACCATGATGGCCATGAAAGAGGCGCCGGACAGCAGCAGGACCGCCTTGATGATCTGCACCCAGGTGGTGGCGAGCATGCCGCCGAACAGCACGTACATGACCATCAGCACACCGACCAGCACCACGGCTACGTAGTAGTCCAGGCCGAACAGCAGCTGGATCAGCTTGCCGGCGCCGACCATCTGCGCGATCAGGTAGAAGGCCACCACGATCAGCGAACCGAACGCCGAGAGCAGACGGATCTGAGTCTGGCCCAGGCGATAGGACGCCACGTCGGAGAAGGTGAACTTGCCCAGGTTGCGTAGGCGCTCGGCCATCAGGAAGAGGATGATCGGCCAGCCGACGAGGAAGCCGATGGAGTAGATCAGGCCGTCGTAGCCACTGGTGTAGACCAGCGCGGAAATGCCCAGGAAGGATGCCGCCGACATGAAGTCGCCGGCGATCGCCAGGCCGTTCTGGAAGCCGGTGATGCTACCACCCGCGGTGTAGTAGTCAGCCGTGGAGGTGTTGCGCTTGGCCGCCCACTTGGTGATGCCCATGGTGAACACGATGAACACCACGAACATGATGATGGCGGTGTAGTTGGTGGCCTGTTTCTGGACTTCGCCGGTGATGGCATCGGCGAGAAGCACAGGCGAGACTGCCAACAGCAGGGCAGTCATCAGAAAACGCAGGATCATTATTGCTGTGCCTCGTTGAGGATTTCCTGGTTGATGCGATCGAACTCACCGTTGGCACGCTGCACATAGACACCGGTCAGGATGAACGCCATGAAGATCACCCCGACGCCAACCGGGATACCCCAGGTGGTCACCGTATTGGCGGACAGCGGAATGCCGAGGATTCTTGGCTCGAAGGCGATCAGCAGGATGAACGCCAGGTAGGCGCTGAGCATGACAGCCGATAGGAGCCAGGCAAAACGGCCGCGCTTGGCAACCAGCTCCTGGAAACGCGGATTGGCATAGATCTGCCGGTAAACATTTTCATTGTGCATTGGAATCTGTCTCCACGGTCGCTACCCCCCGGTGGGAGCAGGGGCGGCTACTTTAGGCTTGGGTCGGATGAACACCACCCGACTTTGGTCTGAATGCAGTTCACAAAAACACCCGTCGTAGAGCCGTTCAGCCGCGGAAAATGGGGCGCCGCAACAAATCCACATACAAATAGTGTGGCGCTATGTCGCACATGCGAAACGTTGATTTCAGACATTGCCCGGGCTCGACCAGACTCTCTCCATCGCGAGAACGATTCTCGACTGCACAAGGAGACGGGGCCATGCTGAAGACCGTGACGTTCACCCTGATGCACTTCTGCATCGCCTTTTCGGTGACCTATGCACTGACTGGCAGCATCGCCATTGGCGGCCTGGTCGCCACCGTCGAACCGCTGTGCAACTCGGTGGGCTTCTACTTCCACGAGAAGCTCTGGCAGCGTTTCGAACGCAGTCCGGCAGGCAAGATGCCCATCCCCAAACATGCCTGGCTGCACCATCACGCCTGAGGCCTCGTCATTTCTCATCCTGCGCAGGGATCGAATCCGCAACCGCGCTGCCATAGTGAAGTTGGCTTGCGTTGTGCGGCCGATGCAGTTCTATTGGGACAGGTAGCGCGGGACGCCGTCGCTGCCTTGCCACAGGCCAACCGGGCCTGTTAACGGAGAAGCACCATGCAGCTGTTGTTGCGCCTGACCGCCCTGCTCGCCCTGGTCGTTGCGCCTGTCCACGCCGCCGACCTGACTGTCGAGGAGTACGGCTTCCCGCTGTCCAACCCCTTCGAAGCCACGATCGCCGGTACGCCCAACGAGCTACGCGCCGAAGTGCCGACCGATGACGATATCGACCAGGCCGACTACAACCTGCGCCTGCGTCCCGAACGCGAGTTCACCCTGCCGGACAACTTCTGGCCGGTCAAAAAGCTGCGTTATCGGCTCGCTCGGCAAAGCGGCCCCGCGCCACTCATGTTCATCATTTCCGGTACCGGCGCGCGCTATTCGGCAGGCAAGACCGAAGCCCTGAAGCGTCTGTTCTACGGCGCCGGCTACCATGTGGTGCAGTTGTCGTCGCCGACCAGCTATGACTTCATGTCCGCCGCCTCGCGCTACGCAACACCCGGCATCAGCAGCGACGATGCCAAAGACCTGTACCGGGTCATGCAGGCGGTCCGCGCGCAGCACCACAAGCTGCCCGTCACCGAGTACCACCTCACCGGCTACAGCCTCGGCGCCCTGAATGCCGCGTTCGTCAGCCAGCTGGACGAAACCCGTCGCAGCTTCAACTTCAAGCGCGTGCTGCTGCTGAATCCGCCGGTCAACCTCTACACCTCGGTCAGCAACCTGGACAAACTGGTGCAGACCCGCGTCGAAGGCATTAACGACCACACCACCTTCTACGAAGTGATTCTGGAAAAGCTCACGCGCTATTACCGTCAGAAGGGCTATATCGACCTCGACGAGGCTGTTCTCTACGATTTCCAGCAATCGAACCTGAAGCTCAGCGACGAGCAGATGGCGATGCTCATCGGTTCGGTGTTCCGCTTCTCCGCCGCGGATATCACCTTCACCTCCGACCTGATCAACCGTCGCGGCCTGATCACGCCGCCCGAGTATCCGATCAACGAAGGCACCCGTCTGGAGCCGTTCTTCAAGCGCGCACTGCTGTGCAGCTTCGACTGCTACATCACCGAGCAGGTGATTCCGATGTGGCGCGCCCAGTACGACGGCGGCAGCCTGACCCAGCTGATCCAGCAGGTCAGCCTGTACGCGCTGGAGGATTACCTGCGCCAGAGTCCGAAGATCGCCGTCATGCACAACGCCGACGACCTGATCCTCGGCGAGGGTGACCTCGGCTTCCTGCGTCGTACCTTCGGTGATCGCCTGACCCTTTATCCGCGAGGCGGCCACTGCGGCAACCTCAACTACCGCGTAAACACTCAACACATGCTGGAGTTCTTCCGTGGCTAAAGGAATGCTGCTGCCGTTGCTTCTGGCGAGTGGTCTGGCCTTCGCCGAAACGCCGAAGGTGGATGAGGATGGTTTCACCCATCCGCTGCGCAATCTGGAGTTCAATCCCGGCCTGGATCAGCGCGAGTTCGAGCGCGCCACCTTCCAGGCACTGGACGTCTACGATCCGTTCGAGTCGGTCAACCGGCGCATCTACCACTTCAACTATCGGCTCGATCAGTGGGTGATGCTGCCGGTGGTGCGCGGCTATCGCTACGTCACGCCGCGGCCGGTGCGCACTGGCGTGAGCAATTTCTTCAGCAACCTCGGCGAAGTGCCGACGCTGTTCAACAGCCTGGCTCAACTCAAGGGCCAGCGCGCGGCGAACGCCACCGCACGTTTCCTGTTCAACAGCATCCTGGGTGTGGGCGGCCTCTGGGACCCGGCAACGCGCATGGGGCTGCCGCGTCAGAGCGAAGATTTCGGCCAGACCCTCGGTTATTGGGGCGTTCCCCAGGGGCCGTACCTGATTCTTCCGGCACTGGGCCCGTCCAACCTGCGCGACACCACGGGCCGCGTGGCCGACTTCGCCGTCGAGCGGCAGGTGGAGTTTCTGCAGTATTCCGAAACCACCGGGGGCGAGTTGGGCCTGACGGCGCTGCGGGCTGTCAATGCGCGGCATGTCACCAGCTTCCGCTACGGTCAGCTCAATTCGCCGTTCGAATACGAGAAGGTGCGCTACGTCTACAGCCGGGCGCGAGATCTGCTGGTAGAGGAATAATCCACTTAATCGATCTTTTGTAGCGATATTACGCACCCATTGATCGAAGCAACCCACCTACTCTTGGCGAATTCAACCCGAGAGGCATTCGATCATGTCCCAGCGCGAAATTCTTTCCATCACCAGCGGCCGCGCCACATCCGATGGCGCCGGCGTCAGCCTGACCCGCGTCTTCGGCGGCGCTGCCCCGGAGCGCTTCGATCCGTTCCTGATGCTCGACGAGTTCGGTTCCAACGACCCCGACGAGTACATCGCCGGCTTCCCGCCCCATCCGCATCGCGGCTTCGAAACCATCACCTACATGCTCGAAGGGCGCATGCGCCATGAGGATCACATGGGCAATGTGGGGTTGCTGGAGAGCGGTGGCGTGCAGTGGATGACCGCAGCGCGTGGCGTCATTCACAGCGAGATGCCGCAGCAGCAGGAAGGCACCATGCGCGGCTTCCAGCTGTGGTTGAACCTGCCCTCCCACGCCAAGCTCGGCGATCCGGACTATCGCGATTTCGCCCCGGCCGAAATACCGCGACTCACCCTGCCGGGCGGCGTACAGGCCAAGGTCATCGCCGGCGTGTTCAAGGCCGGCGATATCGAGCAGCACGGGATCGTGCAGCGGCCCGATACCGAGCCTCTGCTGTTCGACCTGCAGCTTCCAGCCGAGAGTGCCGTCTCGCCGCAAGTGCCGGAGGGGCATCGGTTGCTCCTCTACGTCTATGAAGGGACGCTGCGGGTGGGCGAGCAGGCGGCGAGCAAAGGCCAGTTGGTTCAGATGTCCCAGGACGGCGAGCTCAATCTGTCCAGCGAACGTGGCGCCCGTCTGATGCTGCTGGCGGGCCGGCCGCTGGGTGAGCCGATCGTGCAGTACGGGCCGTTCGTGATGAACAGCCGAGAAGAGATCGAGCAGGCATTGCGAGACTTCCGGGACGGTACGTTGGCCTGAAGTCCACGTCGTTCTGCCGTGAAGCAACAGGCCCGACGCAAACGGCCGCCCGCTAGGCGGCCGAACGCGTTTTCCTCTTTCTATACAGACCGGGTTCGCCTGCCGGGCGGGTCTTGAAGCGGCGATGAGCCCAGAGGTATTGCTCGGGCAATGCACTGACCGCCTCTTCCACCCATTGATTGATCCGCAGACAGTCCGCCTCTTCACTTTCACCCGGAAAGTTCTGCAGCGGTGGATGGATCACCAGTCGATACCCCGAACCGTCCGCCAGGCGTTCCTGGGTGAAGGGCACGACACGCGCCCTGCCCAGCCGGGCGAACTTGGTCGTGGCAGTCACGGTCGCCGCCTGGATACCGAACAGCGGCACGAACAGGCTCTGTTTGCGCCCGTAGTCCTGATCCGGTGCGTACCAGATGGCGCGCCCGGCGCGCAGCACCTTGAGCATCGCCCGTACATCCTCGCGCTCGATGGCACTCGCATCACGGTTGTGCCGTTCGCGCCCGCGACGCTGGACGAAGTCGAAAAGCGGATTCTTGTGCTCACGATACATGCCATCGATCGTGTGAAGCTGGCCGAGCAGCGCGGCGCCGATCTCCAGCGTGGTGAAGTGCAGCGCCATCAGGATCACGCCCTGGCCTGCGGCCTGGGCCTGCTGCAGGTGCTCGAGGCCCTCTATCCTGGCCAGACGCTGCAGGCGAGCCTGGGGCCACCACCAGCTCATGGCCATTTCGAAGAAGGCAATTCCGTTCGAGGCGAAGTTCTCCCGCAGCAGGCGTTCGCGTTGCTCTTGGCTGAGTTCGGGAAAACACAGCTCCAGATTGCGCCGGGCGATGTAGCGACGCGAACCGGCGAAACGAAACATCAGTGCGCCAAGCCCGCGCCCCAGTTTCAACAGAACCGAATATGGCAACTGGACCAGCAGCCACAGCACGCCCAGGCCCAGCCACAGCGGCCAGAAGCGCGGGTGCAGGAAGTACGCACGAAACTGAGGACGATCCATGAATAGCTCGACAACCGAAGAAGCGACGCATTCTAGCGGCAAACGCCTGCGTTGACCGAGCCCAAGCACACCGGCGATCGCTTCACAGACCGCTCGCGGGTTGCAGGCAGCGACGCGCCCCGCTATAAGTCCTCGCCATTTACCGTAGCAGACAGACCATGAGCCAAGCCGACCTCACCGATCAGTCCCCAGCCTTCCAGCTCAAGGGCAGCATGCTCGCCATCACCGTGCTGGAACTCGCCAGCAACGACATCGAGCGTCTCGACGAGCAACTCGCGGCCAAGGTCGAGCAGGCGCCGGACTTCTTCAATAACACCCCGCTGGTGCTGGCATTGGACAAGCTGCCGGAGGCGGCTCGCGAGATCGATATCGCTGCCCTGGTCAGCCTGTGCCGCAAGCATCGTCTGCGTACCCTGGCCCTGCGCGCCAGCGAACCGTCCCACCTCGAGGCGGCGGCGGTGCTCGATCTGCCGGTGCTGCCGCCTTCAGGTGCTCGGGAACGACAGGTCGACCTGGGCTCGAAAACCCCGGCCAAACCGGTCGAGCCGGTGTATCGCCCGACCCGCGTGGTGACCACCCCCATCCGCGGCGGCCAGCAGGTCTACGCGCAAGGCGGCGACCTCATCGTTCTCGCTCCCGTGAGCCCCGGTGCGGAACTTCTTGCCGATGGCAACATCCATGTCTACGGTCCGCTTCGCGGCCGCGCCTTGGCGGGCATCAAGGGCGACACTTCGGCGCGGATCTTCTGTCAGCAACTCACCGCTGAAATGGTCTCCATCGCCGGCCAGTACAAGGTCGCCGAGGACCTACGACGCGATCCTCTCTGGGCTGAAGCGGTACAGATCAGCCTCTCCGGCGACGTGTTGAACATCACCCGCCTTTAACGGATACTGCCGCGAATTTTCAAGGACCAAACGGGTAATCCTGACGCTGAAACCGGCGAAAGGTCCCGATTTTTTAAATATTTAGGGTGAATCACCTTGGCCAAGATCATCGTAGTCACTTCCGGCAAAGGTGGCGTTGGTAAAACCACCACCAGCGCCGCCATCGGTACCGGCCTCGCTCTGCGCGGCCACAAGACTGTCATCGTCGACTTCGACGTCGGTCTGCGGAACCTCGACTTGATCATGGGCTGCGAACGCCGGGTGGTTTACGACTTCGTCAATGTCATCAATGGCGATGCAACCCTGACCCAGGCCCTGATCAAGGACAAGCGTCTCGAGAACCTCTACGTGCTGGCCGCCAGCCAGACCCGTGACAAGGACGCGCTGACTCAGGAAGGCGTTGGCAAGGTCATCGACGAACTAGGCAAGAATTTCGAGTACGTCATCTGCGACTCCCCGGCCGGTATCGAGAAGGGCGCGCACCTGGCGATGTACTTCGCCGACGAAGCCATCGTCGTCACCAACCCGGAAGTTTCTTCGGTTCGCGACTCCGACCGCATGCTCGGCCTGCTGGCGAGCAAATCGCGTCGCGCCGAGAACGGTGAAGAGCCGATTCGGGAACATCTGCTGCTGACCCGCTACAACCCCGAGCGTGTCACCAAGGGCGAAATGCTCGGCGTCGAAGACGTCGAGGAAATCCTCTCCATCCGCCTGCTGGGCGTGATCCCCGAGTCGCAGGCCGTACTCAAGGCTTCCAACCAGGGTATCCCGGTGATTCTCGACGACCAGAGCGATGCCGGCCAGGCGTACAGCGACGCCGTGGACCGTCTGCTCGGCAAGGAAGTCGCGCACCGTTTCCTCGACGTCAAGAAGCCGGGCTTCCTGCAACGACTTTTCGGAGGCCGCGAATGAACCTTTTCGACTTCTTCCGTGAACGCAAGAAGAAGGAAACCCCAGCCGCGATCGCCAAGGAGCGTCTGCAGATCATCGTCGCCCACGAGCGTGGCCAGCGCACCGAGCCGGACTACCTGCCGGCCCTGCAGAAAGAGCTGGTCGAGGTGATCCGCAAGTACGTCAACATCGACAGCGATCAGGTCCAGGTTGCACTCGAGGACCAAGGCAGCTGCTCGATTCTCGAACTCAATATCACCCTGCCGGATCGCTGAGCGAAACCGGCGTACAGAAACGGCGGCCCACGGGTCGCCGTCTTCGTTTGTGGAAAAGCGAATGCCTCTAAGCGCTATCGAGATCGTCCATCAGGACGCCGCCCTGCTGGTCATCAACAAGCCGACCCTGCTGCTGTCCGTACCGGGCCGCGCCGAAGACAACCGTGACTGCCTGGTGACCCGCCTGCAGGAAAACGGCTATCCCGAAGCGCGCATCGTGCATCGCCTGGACTGGGAAACCTCCGGACTAATCGTGCTCGCCCGCGACGCTGATACGCACCGTGAGCTGTCCCGTCAGTTCCATGATCGTGAAACGGAAAAGGCCTATACCGCGCTGTGCTGGGGCCAGCCCGAACAGGACAGCGGCAGCATTGACCTGCCGCTGCGCTACGATCCGCCGACCAAGCCGCGCCACGTCGTCGACCACGAGCTGGGCAAGCACGCACTGACCTTCTGGCGCGTGCTTGAACGCTGCGGCGACTACAGCCGCGTCGAGCTGACCCCCATCACCGGCCGCTCCCACCAGTTGCGAGTCCATATGCTGTCGATCGGGCATCCGCTGCTCGGCGATCGCCTGTATGCCCACGAGCAAGCCCTGCAAGCCCATGAGCGCCTGTGTCTGCACGCCAGTATGCTCACCCTGACCCACCCGCAAACCGGCGAGCGCCTACGCTTCGAGTGCCCGGCACCGTTCTGATGACGACAAGCACGTGCCATCGCGCGCACTTACTAAATGCAGGCGGTTCCGGTGCGCTTATTACCAGGTGTCGAATGCTATAGACTTCGTGACCTTGCAGTCCGGAGTCCGAAATGCGCAAAGCTCTCAACCAAGGCCTGATCGAATATCTGCAGGCGTCCCCTACCCCGTTCCATGCCACCCAGAATCTCGCCCAGGCGCTACAGGCCGCCGGCTACCGTGCGCTGGACGAGCGCGAGGTCTGGCATACCGAGGCGAGCGGGCGTTATTACGTCACCCGCAACGACTCGGCCATAATCGCCTTCCAGCTGGGCAGCAAGGCGCTCGTCGAACACGGCCTGCGCTTGGTTGGCGCCCATACCGACAGCCCGTGCCTGCGGGTCAAGCCGCAGCCCGAGCTGCAGCGCCAGGGCTTCTGGCAGCTGGGGGTCGAGGTGTATGGCGGCGCCCTGCTCGCTCCTTGGTTCGACCGCGATCTGTCGCTGGCCGGCCGCGTCACCTACAGCCGTGATGGCCGCATCGAAAGCCAGCTAATCGACTTCAAGGTTCCGATCGCGACGATTCCGAACCTGGCGATTCACCTCAATCGGGAAGCCAATCAGGGCTGGACCATCAACGCGCAGAACGAGCTACCGCCGATTCTGGCCCAGATCGCCAGCCAGGAAAGCCCGGACTTTCGCGCACTCCTCGCCGATCAGCTCGGCCGTGAACATGGGCTGGTCGCCGACGTGGTGCTGGACTTCGAACTGAGCTTCTACGACACCCAGAGCGCCGCGGTCATCGGCCTGCACGGTGACTTCATCGCCGGCGCGCGTCTGGACAATCTGCTCTCGTGCTTTGCGGGCTTGCAGGCCTTGCTGAACGCCGAACCCGAGCACACCTGCGTACTGGTCTGCACCGATCACGAGGAAGTCGGCTCGACCTCGCTGTGCGGCGCGGATGGCCCGTTCCTGGAGCAGGTCTTGCGTCGCGTGCTGCCGGATGAGGACGACTTCCAGCGCGCCATCAGCCATTCTCTGCTGATTTCCGCCGACAATGCCCACGCGGTGCACCCGAACTACGCCGACAAGCACGACGGCAATCACGGGCCGAAGCTCAACGCTGGTCCAGTGATCAAGGTGAACAACAACCAGCGCTACGCCACCAGCAGCGAAACTGCCGGCTTCTTCCGCCATCTCTGCCTGGAAAACGAAGTGCCGGTGCAGAGTTTCGTCACCCGCAGCGACATGGGTTGCGGCTCCACGATCGGCCCGATCACGGCCAGTCAGCTGGGTGTGCGTACCGTCGACATCGGCCTGCCGACCTTCGCCATGCACTCGATCCGCGAGCTTGCGGGTAGCCAGGACCTGGCGCATCTGGTCAAGGTACTGACCGCGTTCTACGCCAGCAGCCAGTTGCCTTGAACCGCACCGGGCAGGTCTGCAGCACTGCAAACCTGCTCGATCCATCAAGGCAAAGCGAAATCTGGCTCCGTCCACATCAGGACGATGCGGATCAGGAAAGCGCGCTATCGATCACCAGGGCCACCTTGCCGGACACGGTGTTGCTGGCCAGCGTTTCGAATGCAGCCTCCACATCACCGATGGCAAAGGTTCGCTCCAGACGCGGCGAAAGCTTGCCCTGGGTGAACAGCGGCCAGACCTTCTCTTCCATTTCCGCCAGCAGCCCGGCCTTGTAATCGGCGTCGCGGCTGCGCAGGGTCGAGCCGATCAACTGGATGCGCTTGGCCAGCAAACCAGCCAGATCCATCTCGGCCTTGCGTCCGCCCATCAAGCCGATCATCACCCAACGCCCATCCATCGCCAGCAGCTGCATATTCAATGCGGCGTACTTGGCACCGACCGGGTCGAGGATCATGTCGAACGGACCAAAATCGCGTAGCGCTTCGAGCGAGTCACCACGCAGCACACCACCCTGAGCACCGAGCGACTCACAGTAGGCCAGCCGCTCGGCCGAGCCGACACTGACCCAGCAGGGATTGCCGAAAGCCTTGCACAACTGGATCGCCGCCGAGCCAACACCACTGGCGCCAGCGTGCAGCAGCACCTTGTCGCCGGCCAGTAAAGCGCCCAGGCGATAGAGATTGAGCCAGGCCGTGGCATATACCTCCGGGATAACCGCAGCTTCATGCAGCGACATGCCCTCCGGGGCCGGCAGCGCATGACGGGCATCGACCACCACCTCCTCGGCCATGCCACCACCAGCCAGCAGCGTGCACACGCGATCGCCCACCTTCCAGCGGCTGCGCCCACTGACCTCGGCGACCACTCCTGCGCATTCCAGCCCCAGGATGTCGGTGACACCTGCCGGCGGCGGATAGTGTCCGCCTCGCTGCAGCAGGTCCGCACGGTTCAGCCCGGCAGCAGCCACACGGATACGGATTTCGCCATCGCCGCACGCCGGAGCCGGTCGCTCGGCCCACTCCAGATGCCCCTCGATACCTTGCAATGCCTTCATGCTGCCTCCATAGTGGTTCCTATCTATGCCCACCCAACTGATCGCTCGCTGGCCTTCTTTGACCACCTCAACCATCGGGCTTGTGCTTTCCACCGCCGGACGGAAAACCGAACCGGCGCCTACTTTAGATGGCCTAATATGCGTTATTCCCTAGCCTTACGTCGCCCCCAAGCCATGAAACGTACGCTGACCTGCACTGTTCTCGCCGTCCTTTTCGGCCTTCACGCTTCCCTGGCGATGGCCAAAGCCGTCAGCACGCCGGAGAACTGGGACTACCTGCAACCCGATCGTGACCAGGTCATAGCCAGCCTGAACGTCGTCGAACTGCTCAAGCGCCATCACTACAACAAGCCGCCGCTGAACGACGCGCGTTCGGCAAAGATCTTCGACAGCTACATCCAGATGCTCGATCCCTCGCGCAGCTATTTCCTGGCATCCGACCTCGAAGAGTTCGGCAAGTGGCGCAACCAGTTCGACGACTTCCTCAAGGGCGGCAATCTCGAACCAGGCTTCATCATCTACTCCCGTCATCTCGAGCGCTTGCAGAACCGGTTGAACTACGCCCTGAGCCTGCTCGACAAGGGCGTCGACAGCTTCAACTTCAGCGTCGACGAGGAGCTGCTGGTCGACCGTGAGAAGGCCGCCTGGGCCAAGGACACCGCAGAGCTGGATGACCTGTGGCGCAAGCGGGTAAAGGACGAGGTATTGCGTCTGAAGATCGCCGGCAAGGAGCCGAAGGCCATCGAGGAACTGCTGACCAAACGCTACAAGAACCAGCTATCGCGCCTGAACCAGACCCGTGGCGAGGACGTTTTCCAAACCTACATCAACGCCTTCGCGCAGACCTACGATCCGCACACCCAATACCTGTCGCCGGACAGCGCGGAGAATTTCGACATCAACATGAGCCTGTCGCTCGAGGGCATCGGCGCGGTGCTGCAGAGTGACAACGAGCACGTGAAGATCGTACGCCTGGTGCCGGCCGGCCCGGCGGAGAAGAGCAAGCAGCTGGCGCCAGCGGACAAGATTGTCGGCGTCGGCCAGGCCAACGATGAGATGGTCGACGTCATAGGCTGGCGTCTGGATGAGGTGGTCAAGCTCATCCGCGGCCCGAAGGGTTCGGTCGTGCGCCTGGAAGTCATCCCGGCGAGCAATGCGCCGAATGACCAGAGCAGCAAGGTCGTCGCCATTACCCGCGAAGCGGTGAAGCTCGAGGAGCAGGCAGCGAAGAAGTCGGTGCTGAACTTGGAACACCAGGGGCAGAACTTCAAGCTCGGCGTGATCGAAATTCCGGCGTTCTACCTCGACTTCAAGGCACTGCGCGCCGGGGACCAGAACTACAAGAGCACCACGCGTGACGTAAAAAAGCTGCTCTCCGAACTGGAAGCAGAGAAAGTCGACGGCGTGGTCATCGACCTGCGCAACAACGGCGGCGGCTCACTGCAAGAGGCCACCGAGCTCACCGGCCTATTCATTGATCAGGGTCCGACTGTGCTGGTACGCAACAGCGATGGCCGCGTAGACGTGCTTGCCGATGAACAGACCGGCGCGCTGTACAAAGGGCCGCTGGCCGTCCTCGTCAACCGTCTTTCGGCATCGGCCTCGGAGATCTTCGCCGGCGCGATGCAGGACTACCACCGGGCCTTAATCCTCGGTGGCCAGACCTTCGGCAAGGGCACCGTGCAGACGATCCAGCCTCTCAACCATGGTGAGCTGAAACTGACCCTGGCCAAGTTTTACCGCGTATCCGGGCAGAGCACTCAACATCAGGGTGTGATTCCCGACATCAGCTACCCTGCCGATGTCGACACCAAGGAAATCGGTGAGAGTGCGCTGCCGGAAGCGCTGCCTTGGGACAGCATCCGCGCGGCGATCAATCCGGACATGAACCCGTTCAAGCCGTTCCTCGCCGAGCTGAAGGCACGCCACGAAGCACGCACCGGCGAAAACCCGGACTTCGTCTTCACCCGCGATCGCCTGGCGCTTGCCCAGGAGCTGATGCACGAAACCACCGTCAGCCTCAATGAAGAAAAGCGGCGTGCACAGCAGGCCGATATCGAGAAGCGTCAGCTGGCCTTGGAGAATGCATTGCGCCTGGCCAAAGGTGAGGAACCACTGGCAAAGCTGGAGAAGGAAGACGAAAACACGCCTCACGCGGAAGCGGACAAACCAAAGCCGGAGGATGATGCCTACCTCTCCGAGAGCGGGCGCATTCTGCTCGATTACCTCGGTCTCAGCTCGGCGATGGCCAAGCACTGAATCGAGTGGAACGCTGCGATGTCATCAAATTGACATCACGACATCGTGAAATGAAAGGGCCGCGCTGCGGCCCTTTTCTTTTCACACCCAGAGACCTCCATGACAGTCACCGAGCAGTTGAGCACGCTGGGACATATCCTTGCTCACGGCGACATCACCACCCTGTTCCAACCCATTGTCTCGCTTTCGGAGCGACGCATTCTCGGTTATGAAGCACTCAGCCGTGGACCATCCAACGGCCCGCTGCACTCCCCGATCAATTTGCTCGCCACAGCACGCCACGCCGGCCGGCTTAACGAACTAGAGATGACCTGCCGCGAAACAGCGTGCCGGCGTTACAGCCAGGGGGCGCTACGCGGCAAGCTCTTTCTCAACGCCTCACCGGAAACGCTACTTGACGCGACCCACAAGCCCGGGCGCACGCTCGAGCTGCTGCACACCTATGGGATTTCCGCGGACAACGTGGTCATCGAGCTGACCGAGCAGGCACCGGCCGACGATCTCGAGCTGCTGGACACGGCGCTTCATCACTATCGCTCGATGGGCTTCAGCATAGCGCTCGACGACCTTGGTGCCGGATATTCGAGTTTGCGCCTGTGGTCCGAGCTGCGACCCGACTATGTGAAGATCGACCGCTATTTCATCGACGGCATCCATCTCGACCCCGTGAAGCGCGAGTTCGTCGAATCCATCCTGAAGATCGCCCGCGCATCGCGTGCCCACGTCATCGCCGAAGGTATCGAACTGCGCGAGGAACTGGCGGTGCTGGCCGGCATGGGTATCGATCTGGTGCAGGGCTATCTGCTTGGACGTCCGCTGGAGTTGCCTGCCCAGGACATCGACGAGGTCCTGCCACCCCCGGAGGCCCAGCAGGCGGTCCTGGGCGAGGAGTCCGGCAACCTGTCCGGACTGCTTATCCGACAACCCGCCATGTCCGCAGAACGTCCGGTCGCTGAAATGCTCGAGGCGTTTCGACTGCAGCCGGCCCTGAACTCGATCGCAGTTTTGGACGTTGACGCCAGGCCGGTCGGCATACTTCACCGCAATCTCATTTCCGACGCGCTGCTCAAGCCCTACGCCACCGATCTGCTGGCACGCAAACCGCTTAGCCGCCTGATGAGCACGGATTTCCTCGCTGTCGAGCTCGACCAGTCGTTGCAACAGGTCAGCCGCTTGCTCACCAGCCGGGCGCGCCAAAGAATCGAGGAAGACTTCGTCATCACACAGGCAGGTCAATACCTCGGTCTGGGCCGCGTCATCGATGTTCTGAGGTTGATAACCGAACTGAAGATTCAGCAGGCGCGCCACGCCAATCCCCTGACACTGTTGCCGGGCAACGTACCTATCCAGCAGTGCCTGACCCGCCTGCTGCTACAGCGACGTAGGGCGATGGTCTGTTACGTCGACATCGACAACTTCAAACCTTTCAACGATCTGTATGGCTATGCCAAAGGCGATGAAGTGCTGCTGTGCCTGGCCCAATGCCTGAACGACCGGGTCGACCCACAGATGGATTTTGTCGGCCATATTGGCGGGGATGATTTCATGCTGGTGCTGAGCGGTCACGACTGGGAGCAGCGCATTGCCGACTTGCACAGCGCCTTCGCGCTTCGCAGCAGCGCCTTCTACCAGCCAGAACACCTCGCGGCCGGCTGCTTTATTTCCACCAGCCGTGACGGGCGTAAACAGCGCTATGCCCTGCTGTCACTCTCGATCGGGATCGTCAGCGTGCACCCGGAGCACACTGACCGCCTGGATGCAGGCAGGCTCGCCGCCCTTGCTTCGGAGGCCAAGCGCTATGCCAAACAGGTGAACGGCCCGAGCTTCCACCTGCTCGATGCAGGGCAGCCAACGGCGGATGCCTACAACCCCAGCTGCTCCGCCTTCGCCTTGTAACGATCTGCCTGCTGGGGGTCTGCGGCCAGGCCGTGGCCGCCGGCACGATACAGTTGCTCGAGGCGAACCGCCGCCAGTGGATGCCCTGCCTCGGCCGCCTGGGACCACCAGCGCGCCGCCTCACTGCCATCCGGGCCGTGGGAGGCATCTTCGCTGAGGCTGATGACGCCCATCTGATATGCCGCTTTCACATCTCCCGCCTTGGCCGCCAGCCTTAGAAGGCGAACGCCTTCCAGCTTGGCACCATAGCCGCGCCCGCGGAAATACAGGATATGACCGTAGAAACTCTGCGCCGCCACGTCGCCCAGTGCCGCCATCCGCGCGAATTGCCCTTCCATCCAACGCCAGATCTTCGGCTGCTGAACCGCGTAGTGCGACGTCATCAATTTGCGGGCAGTTAAATAACCGAGCCTTGCACGCAGCCTGCCCAGCATCAGAGCTCCTCCGAATAAACGAACTCGAAAACGCGCGCCACTTCTCCCGCATGCCAGGATGCAGCGGCGGCACCGTCCGCCGGCCCCGAGAAGCGTCCCAACCGCGCAGCACACTCGAAAAAGCCCGTGCGGGGCAAACGACTAGCACCCTGACTGATGACCAGTGCGCTGCGCAACGGGCGCTCCGAGCGGGCGTCCAGCGCAGCGAGGTGCTCCAGCGCGGCGGTAAGGGTTCGCATGGCGGGTGTGGGCAACTGGAGCCGCTCGACCAGCGCACGGTAGGTCACCAGATGTCTCTGCCGGCGAGCGGCATCCAGTTCGGCAAGCAGCGCCTGCCAGTGGTGCCGGCTGATGGATACTGACGTCAAGCGTCGCCCTCCCAGCCGGCAATTTCCAACGCACGTGCCAGTGCTCGACGAATCGCAGCATCGGGTTCGCGCTCTCCCGCCTCGATCAGCCCCAGGTAGGCTGGACTGATCCCCACAGCGCGCGCCAACGCCTCTTGTGAAAGCCCCTTGGCCTCACGCAGAGCGCTCAGCTCGACCAGGGACGGACGTGACTGAGCGCCACTGGGTGCGACATCAGTGGCAACGGCCGATTTGACACCGACCGCATTCAAAAGCGCCTGGTACTCGTCCCACGGCAGTACGGCGTATTCCGGCGAGCCGTCACGCATGATGACCTGTACATTCATCCGTATTTTCCCCAGGCGTCTTCGATCAGATGCGGAATCTTAACAGCCCTTGCCGCTCCTTGAAGCTACCAACCTGCCGCATGCGTTAGTGAATCGGGATAGAGACCGCAAATGCTCATCCGGCACCGACAAACGGCGGCGCTACACACGCCGCTGCTATCAGCTCGGCTGGCCGCTGGCCTTCGGTTCGTCCAAGGCAGGCAAGCGTTGAAGCGATGCCTGCCGATCCGCAGTCTGGGCCTGCCTCCAGACCTTGAACGCCTCCAACTCACCAGACCACTTGCGCATTACCCAGCCCAGCACAGCCAGATCGTCGACGAACCCAAGACCAGGCAGCCAATCCGGGATGGCGTCGATTGGCGACAGGAAGTAGAGCAAGCCGGCCACCACAGCTATCAATGCATTAGGACTGATGGCCCGATACTCGCCACGCCACCAGGCTACGCAAAGCGCCTGTAAAAGTGCCAGATCTTCTCGCAATCCTTTGAACAGCCCTCTTTTCGAAGAGGATTTGCGAGCCACCGCAAAGAGTAACGCGGGGATCTTTCCGCGTTTGATCAGACGCTGCGCGAGCGGAAAATATCGGATGAAATTCCAGGGAGCCTTCATCTGGGTTGCCTCCAGCCTGCGTCATCCCTGACCTCGTGAATGTTATCCACCGAAGCTGTGGATAACCTTGTGAACAGTTTATGGATGGTTGCCGCTAAGGCCCTGTTTACGGGGCCGCCCAACAGATCGGTGTTTTTTTATCCAGCCGCTTAAGGCCTTAATAATCAATAGGTTACGATCATGCTGAAATTGTATTGAAACATGCCTGCAGAACACGCCGCGATCTATTCCGAATGTGCATAACCGCGGATTGTCAATGCCTTTACAAGCACTTTGACTGACGGCGACACAGGGCGTTCGAACTACCGGGGGCTAGGCGTTGAGGGAAGAACATTCCAGGTGAGAATCAAAAAGAGGTCGATCATTGCGATCGACCTCCCAATACCTTACTGAATGCTGAGCTGCCCACGAATCTTGTCGAGGGTCGCCGAGCCGATGCCTTTTACCTCGAGCAGCTCATCTACCGAGCTGAACGGGCCATGCTCTTCCCGATAAGCGATGATTGCTTTTGCCTTGGTTTCACCGATGCCTCTCAGCTCACGGGAAAGCGTCTCAGCATCGGCAGCATTGAGGTTCACTGGGGCCGCGGCGACAGCCACAGCTGTCGGGGCAGGTTGTGCCTGAGTGGCGGCATAGCCACCGAAAGAAAAGCCGGAGAGTACGGCGAATGCCGCAGCGGCAAGAATAGCTTTACGCATAATCACGTCCTTATGAAAACCAAAGTATTCGTTCGCGGGACTTCCTGCTCCGCGTCAGCCAATCTAGTCGCCTGCCAGCTGATGTCAAAAACGAGGTTGCATATTTGCGAACCTCGTCAAGCTCAGCGCATGGCGTTGAACAGATTCAGGCCGCTGATCTTTACATAGCTCTGCTGCGTAGCCTCAAGGATGACGGTCTGGAACGACAGCCGGGACAGCGCCTCTGCGTAGTCCAGCTCACGCAGCTCGGCCTGGACCGATTTGTTAACCAGAGCCACGTCCTCGTTGTCAGTCTGCGTTGTTTCGATCACGTTCAGACGCGCGCCGATGTTGCCGCGAGCGGCGTCGACGCTGATCATGCCGTGGTCCAGGTTGGTCAGCGCTACGGCTACGGCATCGCGAACGCCTCCGTTGCTGGTCGCGGGGTTCTCTAAGGCAGATCGAAGATTGGCGACAGTATCCAGAATGCCCTGCCTGTTGGTAGCCGCGACAGTCGGATCACCATTCGCATCAACGCCGCTTACAGTCCTTGGTATGACGGTGGCACTCTCCCCTCCGCTTGGAATCCCGTCGAGCGTCATGGTCATGCCGCGGAAGACAAGCGTGTCACTGCGGCTAGCCTCCTTGTCCATTAACCCATCGCCAATTTCGGCCGGGTTGACGCTACCGTCCTGGTTCAGAGCCCTGATCGTATAGCTACCATCGCTGCCGAATGAAATATCGATCCCATACGGGGGAAACGCAGGATCACCAGCGAAAGCGACCTCATCACTCACTAACGGCGCTGATACCATAAGCGTCGAGTCAGTCGCAGCGCCAATGGACAGGCTACTTTGTAGGCGTCCAGCATTAGTAATGTTCTGAAAAATCGACTTGCCGTTGTCGCTGATCGGGATATTCAGCGAGCTAGCTATCTGCAACTTCCGCTGCCCCTCGTCTCCCTGATAGCTATAGCTACCGTCCCCTGAACGAACGAACGGCTGAGTCTTACCCTGAAAGCCAGAGAACAGGTACTCGCCGCGGGCATTGCGGGTGTTCATCAGTGACAGCAGCTCGTCCTCGCGCTCAGTCAGCTCGGCCGCGATCGACTTCCGGTCTTCCGCACTCAGGCCACCATTGCCCGCCTGTACGGCAAGCTCTCGCACTCGCTGCAGAACGGTATTAACCGAGTTGAGCGTCACCTCCTCTTGGGTAAGGCTGTTCTTCGCCGCAGTCAGGTTGGCGTTGTACTGACTCAGAACGTTCTGCTGCTGGTCCAGTTGGAGCAAACGCACCGACGCAACCGGGTCGTCGGCTGGCGTAAGGATGCGATTGCCGGTACTGATCTGCTCCTGCGTGCGGGTCGCATTGGCGTAGTTGCGCTGCAGTCCGGCGACGCCGTTATTGAATGCTTGCAGGGTGGAAATGCGCATAAGGCGACCTATTACCTGAAGGAGCTGATCAATGTATCGAACAAGGAGCGGGCAACTTGAATGATCTGGGCCGAAGCGTTGTAGTACTGCTCGAACTTGATCAGGTTGGCGGCTTCCTCGTCCAGGTTCACAGCCGAGAGTGAATCGCGGTTGTCCGTGGCCTGCTTGAGAATCGAGCCCGTTGCTTCGCTATCCATCCGTGCCTGTGCCGTCAGCGTACCGACGCGCTCGACCAGTTCGCCGTAGCCATCGGTAAAACTAGCGCCGGAGATAGTTTTGCCCGTAGCGTCAACGGTAACCCCGACGGTTTGTTTGCTCTGCAGGTCGACCAGTTTCAAAGCATTCCGATTGTCGGACACCCCGCTGCTGTTGAAGCTCAGAGAGAAGCCATCTCCAGTCTGCGGTCTCCCCCCGAGGGAGAGCTGGAACCTGTAGGTCTCGCCGCCTGACGTGTAGGCGAGGTTAACGGTGTTGGTACTACCAGAGACAAAAGATGGCGCCGGGGTTACTGCATTCCCAGCCGCATCCACATAAGACCAATTGGCCGGAAGCGGGTCACTGAGTGAATAGCTCTTGCCATCGGGACTCAGAGTTACATCAAAGGAAAGATTTGCCGCGCCAAGTACCGTCTTGTCGATAGGTGACGGGCCAGCGATCAAGTCCGGCTGACCAATGACCCCGGTACCACCATTCTGCAACTCGCTCTCTGCGCGCATTGGGGCCGCGAAAGCGAGCTGATCGGCCTGATCAAGGTCTATGGCAATACCACTTGCAGCTCGCCGGGTAGGCATCACCGTATAGCTGGTAACGCTCGGGTCAGCGGGTGCAGAGATGCTGAAGCCCAGTTCGGCGATTGCCGAGTCAACCGGATGGTTACCGGCCAACCAGGCTCCACCGGACGGACGAATACGAAACGTACCAGCCGAGACGAACTCCACCTGATAGTCACTGGCAGTTAGCTTGGAAGTGTCGGTGATACTTACATCAATTCCAGTCGGGAAGCTGCGTTTATCGACCAGATCAGCCGAATTGATATCCTTGAACAGATCTACGCCTACGTCACCTTTCAGATCCAGCCCCTGCCGCAGCTGAGTATTGACCTGATCACTGACGGCCAGCGAAAGGCGCCCTAGGGAGTTCATGGTCGAATCCAGCACTTCCTCACGATAGCGAATCAGCCCGCCGAGTTCGCCGCCGGTAATCTGCGAGGTGATGCCCTGCCGCGAGCCACCGCTGATGAACTGCACTTCATGACGGTTCGGGTCGCCCTGCCCTGGCACGACCTCCAGCTTGGCTACCGTACTGCCCACGACCAGCGGCTGGCCGCTGCCGATGAATACGTTGAAGCTGCTGTCATCCTGAGGAACAACCGTCACGCCGATGTAGCCCGATAACTGCCGAACAGCCTCGTCACGGGCGTCGAGCAGATCGTTCGGCTGCTTGCCGTTGGCCGCGGCGATGGCAATAGCCTCGTTGAGGCTACCGATGCTGCCTGCCAGACGATTCACCTGATCGGTGACAGCGGACATCTGCTTGTTGGTGAAACTGTTCTGCTCGGAAAGTCGGTCGTATACGGTATTGAAACGCCGCGCCAATCCCTCAGCCTCCGCCAGCACCAGCTGACGCGCCGGGATATTCGCCGGGTCCTCGGCAGCTGTCTGCAAGGCCGAGAAGAACTTTTGCAGCGAAGGCGTGATACCGGTGGTGGTGCCAGCCAGCAATGAATCGAGCTGATCGATCTGGCTTTTGTAAGCCTCGACATCACTGTTCAGCGATGTACTGCTACGCAGCTGGCTGGTGAGAAATTCGCTGTAGGAGCGACGCACGTCTACCAGCGAGGTACCCGATCCAATGTAACCGGCACCGCTGAACTGCGGCGAGCGTGTCGCCTGGCTCGCATCCTGGCGGCTATAGCCAGGCGTGTTGACGTTCGTGATGTTGTGTCCGGTGATGGAAAGTTGGGTTTTGCTGGCAGACAGGCCGGAAAGGCCAATGCTCAATAGGTCAGCCATGATTTAGCCTCTGGTCCGCATGGCGGGCACCGAATTCGCGTCGGCAACGGTCTGGTAAGTCTGCATCTTGCGGGCGATCTGGCTGATCTTGCGCGCGTATTGTGGGTCGGTGGCGTAGCCGGCTTTCTGCAGCTCCTTGACGAAGCGTTCCGAATCGCCGGTATTGCTCGCCACCTGAATGGCGGTCCGATAACGGTCGTTGTTTTCCAGCAGGCTGACGAAGTCGTCGAAGCTCTGCTCGAACGAATCGTAGGCGCGGAAGCCCGCTTTCTCGCGGGTTGCCGTACCGTTGACGTACTCGGTGGTCATCACGGTAGCCGACTCCCCTTTCCACCCGGTCGCCTTGATGCCGAACAGGTTGTGGCTGTTGCTGCCGTCCTTCTGACGGATCATGGATTTACCCCAGCCGGTCTCCAGCGCAGCTTGTGCGACCAGGAAACGCGGCTCGATGCCCAGGCGTTCGGCCGCCTTCTCTGCCATGGGCAGCATGGTGGCGATGAACTCCTCGGACGAATTGAACCGCGTCTTGCTCGGCGCGTTGGGCGCACTTTTCTCGACACCGTTGACGACCAACGGCTTGTCCTTGGGGGGCACGAACGCCGTGGCGGGTTTCCAATCGAGGTCGACCAGAGGCTGCGCACCTTCTGCGGCAGGTTTCTGCGCAGTCGCCGATACATCCGCCACTTGCCGCTCGATCGCCCGGCCTGGTAACGCAAGACGACGCTGATTCAGCAACCGGGAATCATCTCGTGCGGACTCGACGGCAGCGGCCGGCTTGCTCGGCCATGCGGCCCCTTCGGTCTGCGCAACCTGGGCAAACGGATTGTTGCGTGTCGCGGTTTCGGTCTGCTTGCTCAGCTGGCGCACCAGTACGTCCGCCAGCCCGATGCCACCGCCTTCCTTCGAAAGACTGACAGACAGCTGCTGGTCATACATATCCTGGTATTGCTTGCTGGCCTGACTGTTCAGCGGGTTGTCCTTGGCCAGTACTTCGGTTGCCGAACGCATCGACTTGAGCATTTCGTTGAGAAACAACGACTCGAACTCCTGCGCAACCTTGCGCACGTTCTCCTCACCGTCCCGATCCTTGCCAACCTTGAGCTGGCTGAGGCGATTGAGGTCGTTGTAGCTGCCGCTGTCGAGGCCGCGCGCTCCGCTTCCGAGACGATTTTCCATATCCCTGCCCTTAGATCACGATCAGGTCGGCTTGCAGAGCGCCAGCCTGCTTCAGTGCTTCAAGAATGGCCATCAGGTCGCTGGGCGCAGCGCCCACCTGATTCACCGCTCGGACGATCTCGTCTAGTGTGGTACCCGGGCCGAACTTGAACATCGGCTTGGCTTCCTGATCGGCTTTTACCTTGCTGTTGGGCACGACGACGGTCTGACCATCCGAGAAGGGCTCCGGCTGGCTCACCTGTGGATCTTCGCTGATGGTGACGGTCAGGCTGCCGTGGGTAACGGCGGCAGGTTGCACCCGCACGTTCTGGCCGATCACGATCGTCCCGGTACGCGAATTGATGATGACCTTGGCCACGGCCTGGCCAACCTCTACTTCGAGATTTTCCAGAATCGACAGGTAGTCCACGCGCTGACTCGGATCCAGCGGCGCGGTCACGCTGATCGAGCCGCCGTCGAGCGCCTGCGCTACACCCGGGCCTAGCAGGTCGTTGATCTGATCGACGATGTTCTTGGCCGTGGTGAAGTCCGGACGGTTGAGATTCAGCGTCAGTGTATTGCCCTGATTGAAGCCGCTCGGCACCGGACGTTCGACCGTCGCGCCACCCGGGATCCGGCCAGCCGACGGCGAATTGACGGTGATCCGCGAGCCATCGGCGCCACCGGCATCGAAGCCTCCTACCACCAGGTTGCCCTGGGCGATGGCGTAGACGTTGCCGTCGATACCCTTCAGCGGCGCCATCAACAGGCTGCCGCCACGCAGGCTCTTGGCGTTACCGATAGACGAGACGGTGATGTCGATGGTCTGTCCCGGCTTGGCGAACGGTGGCAGTTCGGCATGAATCGACACCGCCGCGACGTTCTTCAGCTGAATGTTGCCACCGGCCGGCACCTTGATGCCGAACTGGGCCAGCATGTTGTTGAAGGTCTGCACGGTGAACGGCGTCTGGGTGGTCTGGTCACCGCTACCGTTCAAGCCGACAACCAGGCCGTAGCCGATCAGCTGGTTACTACGAACACCATGGATGGTCGCGACATCCTTCAGACGCTCGGCATAGGCAGAAGTACCAATGGCGAGCAATCCGAGAAAGACGATGGCTTTTCTAATCATCATCATGTCCTTCAGAACGGCCAAAGCGGGCTAACGAAGAAACGACTCAGCCATCCCGGCTGGCTCGCATCAGCGAAAGCGCCTGTGCCGGAGTAAGTAATGCGTGCATCAGCTACGCGCGTGGAGGAAACGGTGTTATCAGTGGAGATATCGTCCGATCGCACAAGACCGGCAATACGTACAAGCTCATCGCCCGTGTTGAGCGTTAGCCACTTCTCTCCTCGCACAGCCAAGATGCCATTGGGCAACACGTCGGAAACGGTAACGGTGATGGAGCCGGAAAGACTGTTGCTCTGGCCTGCCTGGCCGGAACCATTAGTCGAACTGGAACCGCCGAACTGCGTATCCAATGAAAGCGGACCGCCATTACGAAGAAGCCCCGCAGCGGGGTTATTCACGCTTACAGCGTTGCCCAAGAGCGAGGTAAGCCCCATCTCCACATCGCTGTCTTTGGAAATCTTCGAGCTGGCATTTTTGCTCGCTTGGGTTCGCTCATTGAGCGTAATAGTAATGATGTCCCCGACGCGAAATGCCTTGCGGTCATCGTAGAGATTGGTCTCGAAGCCTGCCTGATAGATCGCGCCGTTGTTCTGCGCCGCTGGCAGCGGCGTGCGAGGCAGCACCGGTGCATAGTACGGGTCATTCGGTTTCGGCGCAGGAGCAACACATCCGGCCAGCGCCAGGGCGGACGACATCGACACAACGATCAGCAAACGGCTCATAAACACCTCAAGCCATGACAGGCCATCGAAACTACTGCGAGCAGCACAAGGCGTGCGTGCCCGTATACAACGGCGAACGCGCGATCAGAGCTGCTGTGTAACGAATGACAGCATCTGGTCGGCGGTGGATATGACCTTGGAATTCATCTCGTAGGCGCGTTGGGTGGTGATCATGTTCACCAGTTCCTCGACGACGCTGACGTTGGAATTTTCCAGGGTGTTCTGCAGCACCGTACCCAGACCATTCAGCCCTGGCGTGCTGACCTGAGGCGCGCCGCTTGCAGCGGTCTCCAGGAACAGGTTGCTGCCCATAGCCTGCAGACCTGCCGGATTGATGAAGTCGGCCGTCTGCAGGTTGCCGATGATCTGCGGCTGCGGATTGCCCACGGTGGTCACCGAGACAGTGCCGTCCTCGCCCACGGTGAAGGTCTGGGTCTCCGGCGGTACCACGATGGCCGGCTCCAGCGCATAGCCGTTGGAGGTCACCAATTGGCCATCGGAGCTCAGATGGAAGCTGCCGTCACGGGTGTAGGAAACCGTGCCATCGGGCAGCAGTACCTGGAAGAAACCGCGACCGTTGACCGCCATGTCCAGCGGCTGCTCGGTGGTCTGCAGGCTACCGGCGGTGAAGATCTTCTGCGTGCCGGTCACCCGCACACCGGTACCCAACTGAAGGCCGGAGGGCAGTTCGCTGTCCTGGCTGGACTGACCGCCAGGCTGACGGCGAATCTGATAGAGCAGGTCCTGAAACTCGGCGCGGTCACGCTTGAAGCCGGTGGTAGAAACGTTGGCCAGGTTGTTGGAAATGGTCGTCAGGTTCATGTCCTGGGCGGACAGTCCGGTCTTGCTGACCCAAAGTGCTGGAAGCATGAGCTTTCTCCTCGTGCGCCGCCGGCGCCACGCTATTAGCTGAGTTGCAGTACGCGCGCCATGGCAGCCGCGTCATCTTCGGCGGTGCGCATCATCTTTACGTGCAGTTCGAACTGGCGAGACAGCGCCAGGATGGAAGTCATTTCGGATACCGCATTCACATTGCTCGCCTCGAGAAAACCCGAGACGACCCGTACGTTCGCGTCAGGCTCGATAGGCTGGCCATCCTTCAGCCGAATCAGGCCATCAGTGCCCTTTTCCAGCTGCTGCGGATCAGGGTTGACCAGCTTGATGCGATCCACGGTGACCACAACGTTCGGGTCCTCGCCCAGCGCGCGAATACTGATGGTGCCGTCATTGCCGACGTCCACCTTCTCTTCCGGCGGAATCGCGATCGGCCCGCCATTGCCCAGCACCGGCATACCGTCTGCGGTACGCAACATGCCAAGCACGTCAATATTCAGGCTGCCGGTGCGGACGTAGGCCTCACTGCCATCTGGCGCCTGCACCGCAATCCAGCCCTCGCCTTCGACGGCGACATCAAGATCACGGCCGGTTTCCTGCAAGGTGCCCGGCGTGAAGTCGGTGCCCGGACGCTCGGACATCGCATACACCCGCGCAGGATGACTGTCGCCAAAGACCTGCATCGAACGGGCTTGCTCGAAATCCCGGCGAAAGCCGGTGGTGGAAATATTCGCCAGATTGTTGGCATGGGCCTGCTGGGCCCGCGCATTCTGGCTGGCACCGGTCATGGCCACGTAGAGCATCTTGTCCATCGACATCTCCGAGACGCGAGTTTGACACTTGCGATTCTGTTGCAGATGAAAAATGCAAGGCGCGTGCCATCACCAAAAGGACCACTTAAGTAGCTGATTTATATAGGTTTTACAGGAACAAAGAAGGCCCTTACGGGCCTTCTTCGAAAGGAGCGGCGGAATAATGCCGTCAGCGGCAACCGTTCTTTGCCGCGGGCTATCACCGCAGATTGATGATGGTCTGCGTGATAGCGCTTTCGGTCTCGATGGTCTTGGCGTTCGCCTGATAGTTGCGCTGGGCGACGATCAGATTGACCAGTTGGTCTGACAGTTCAACGTTGGAGTCCTCCAGTGCACCAGATTGTAGAGCACCCATCGTGCCCACACCGGGAGGGTTGCGCACAGGTTCACCTGACTCAAAAGACTGAACCCACTGAGTCTTACCGACCGGTGTCAGTCCTTGCTCATTAGCAAAGGTTGCGAGCACCACACGGCCCTGTACCATTGATTGCCCATTGGTATAGCGAGCAAAAATCTGGCCTCCCTCATCAATCTCTAAGCCCGCTAGCTCACCCGCGGTATAACCATCCTGATTGATGCTGTTGACCGCAAACGCGCTGGAATACTGCGTTGCATTGCGTATATCAATCGCAAACGGACTAGGGTTAACGGCGCCATTACTTTCCCAAACAGGAGGCGAAACTGTAGTATCCAGACCAGCTGGATCCCACCCTGAATAATTAATAATTCCATCAGTCTCATCGAAACCGCTAGGTAGCGTCGCAGCACTCAGAGCTGCTTTATCGAGCTGTCCGGAAGGCGTAAATGACAGCGGGATAACAGCCGCCACAGGCGGCTCAGCAGCAGCATTACCTGGAGTCCGCCCATCAATCAGTACATGCATATCCCAATTATTGGCATCTGACTTGACGAAGTATTGCGTCATCACATGCGCGTTGCCCTGCGAATCGTAAATATTCGTTGATGTGGACGAGTTGTAGGTTTGAGGATCAGCGGGATTGAACGTAGCAACCGACGGGGCTGTGTTAGTGGAATTCAGATTGAACGTTTGCTCTATTTTAGTAGTAGCCTTAGGTTCCTGACTGCCCGACTGAATTCGCAAATTACCAATAGTGTCTTGGAGATTACCGTCTTCATTGACGGTGTACCCCTGCAGGTTATAGCCGAAGTTGTCAACCAGAAAGCCTTCACGATCGGTACCGAAGTACCCAGCGCGGGTGTAGCTTAGCGCACCGTTATTACTAACCTGGAAGAAGCCCTTACCATTTATTGCTAAGTCCAACGCATTTTGCGTGTAGTTAATATTACCTTGAGTAAATTGCTGGGAAATGTTTGCTAACTGCACTCCACTGCCCACGGCATTCTTACTGACGCCCATAGACGAAGCATACACGTCGGCGAACTCCGCCCGAGACTGTTTGAAACCGGCAGTTCCAGCGTTGGCGATGTTGTTGCCAGTAACGTTGAGATCCTTGCTGGCAGCACGCATGCCGCTAAGACCGATATTGAAGGACATTGAATCGCTCCTTTGCCGAAGTGCCGGCGGTTATTGTCCGATGACCTGGACTTGAGAAAGCCCGATGCTGCCAACACCGGCAAGGTTGAGCATCAGCTCCCCGCCGTTCTGCCCGAGGGTTACGCTGTCGACGTTAGCCGGCAGCAAGGTATACAACCCCTTGGTTTCGCCCTGATACGTAGCCTGCGCCTCGAATCGATAGGTCCCGGGCGGCAAGACCTTGCCGCTGGAATCCTTGCCATCCCACATGAAGGAAATGTTGCCGGCTTCTTGCGCGCCCATGTTCACGCGACCAACCGAGGCTCCGGTACTGTCGTACACATTCACGAACACGTTGCTGCTCGAGGTCGGCAGCACCAGGCTGGCCTTGAAGGTTTCACTGGTATCGACCACGGCCTTGTCGGCCGGCACAATCACCTTGCGCCCGACCAGGGACGATGCCTGGAGCGCCTGCGAAGACTGATAGCCGGAAAGGATGGTTTCCATGCTGGAATTCAGTTTCTCGACACCCTCGACGGTGCTGAACTGCGCCAGCTGACCGATGAACTCGCCGTTTTCCTGGGGTTCCAGCGGATTCTGGTTGTTCATCTGGGCAACCAGCAGTTCAAGGAACTCGTTCTTGCCAAGGTCGTTCCCCTTGACCTCGCGATCCTCTCCGAACTGGTACTGCTCGAGTATCGAACTGGTACCGCCAACGCCGCTTGTAGTGCTCATGAATGCGCTCTCGTAACGATCACTGACCCAGCGTCAGCACTTTCTGCAACATGGTCTTGGCCGTATTCATCAGCTCGGCGTTGGTCTGAAACGCGCGACTGGCTGAAATCATGTCGGCCATCTCTTCCACCACATTGACGTTCGGGTAATACACGTAGCCTGCCTCATCAGCGGCCGGATGATTGGGTTCGTAGCGCGCCTGCAGCTCGCCCTGATCCTCGACTACACCCAACACCTGAACACCTACGCCCGCCTGATCCTGCTCCGCGAAAAGCGACTGGTCGGGCTGGCCGCCGGCCTGCTGAAACACGGTCGCAAACACGGGATGCCGAGCGCGGTAAGTCTGATCGACGCTGGATGAAACGGTTTCGGCGTTCGCGATGTTGCTGGATATAGTGTTCAGACGGGTGCTCTGGGCACTCATGCCACTACCGGCAATGTTGAAGACGCTGCTTAGAGACATGGGAAACTCCTTTACTCGCCGCGCAGGGCACTGATCAGCCCTTTAAACTTGCTATTGAGCAGGGTGAAGCTCGCCTGAAAGTCAACGGCGTTCTTCGCGTAGTTGGATTGCTCGATCTGCAGATCGACAGTGTTCTGATCAAGCGAGGGATGCGCGGGAGTGCGGAAGCGCAAGGAGGCATCGGCAATCTCCAACCCCTCGGCGGCAATATGCTTGTCACTGGTCCGCGTTACCCCGAACCCACCCTGGCTACGAGCGGACTGCTCGGCAAGCACGCTGCTGAAGTCCAGATCGCGAGCCTTATAGTTAGGCGTGTCGGCGTTGGCGATATTGTTCGCCAGCACTTCGGCGCGCTGCGAGCGAAAACCGAGTGCCTTCTCGTGTAAACCCAGTGCCTTATCGAAACTGATGCTCATGATCTGGCCCTCTGCCGGATACAAGTCTGCTTAAGCAAACACCAGCAAAGCTCATGCCACTGAACGCAAATCATTGATTTTATTGGGCTAACCAGAGAACTCTCGGTTAGAAGGCGTCAAAAGCGGCAAGGCTTTACCGCTTTTTTGCCGCACCCGCCATATTGCATGACGGTTTTCTGCCGCCGGCGTCATGCCGGCTATTTCGCCTTGTAGATGATTCCCGGACTGCACTGGACCATCTGATACAGCTCAGGCAGGCCGTTGAGCGCTTCGGAGGCGCCAAGAAACAGATAGCCGCCTGGGCGCAACGTCGCATGAATGCGCTTGAGAATGTCCTTCTTCACATCAGCGGAAAAGTAGATCAGTACGTTACGGCAGAACACGATGTCGAACTTGCCCAGCGCGGCATAGCTGTCGAGCAGATTCTGCACCCTGAACTCGACCCGCGAACGGATCGCGGGCTTGACCGCCCACCGTCCTGGTGCCTTGACATCGAAGTAGCGCTGCAGGCGGTCACTGGACAGGCCGCGAGCAATTGCCAGACTGTCGTATTCTGCCGCCTTGCACGCCGCAAGCATCGCGCCGGACAGTTCGGTAGCCACGATCTGCACCCCGGTTTTCGCCTGACTGGGATTGCTGCGCTCGTACTCATCGATGGACATCGACAGAGAGTACGGTTCCTGCCCGGACGAGCATGCCGCCGACCAGATCCGCAGACGCTGCCCCGCACCAGTCTTGAGCATCTCTGGCAGTACACGGTTCTTGAGCACTTCGAAAGGGTAGGTGTCACGAAACCAGAGCGTTTCGTTGGTCGTCATAGCATCGACGACCAATTCCCGAAGCCCGCTACGTGGCTGTGCCTGAATCTTCCGGACCAGATCGCCCAGCGTCTTGATGCCCTGTTGTTCCATCAGCTTGTTCAGCCGACTGGACACCAGATACTGCTTGTTACTGCCCAGCAGAATGCCGCACGTCTTTTCAAGAAACACCCGGAACTGCTCAAAATCCAGATCGACTGACACCAATCAAAGCCTCACCATCATGAGAGAGGAACTAGCCTCAGTTTGCATCCGCCTGCCTGATCCGCTCAGCCACTCGGGCAGCGAGATCATCAGGCTGGAACTTGGCGAGGAAGTCATCCGCCCCCGCCCGTTTCACCATGTTCTGGTTGAACACGCCGGAAAGGGAAGTATGCAGGAGTATATGCATACCTTGCATGCGCGGATCGTGCCGCACCTCGGTAGTCAGGGTATAGCCATCCATTTCCGGCATTTCAATATCGGAAATCATCATCAGAAATTCTTCAGCCGGTTTCTTGCCCTCGTCAGCCATTCGCTTCAGATAATTGAGAGCCTCCCGTCCATCATTCAGCTTGACGACCTCGATACCGATATTTTCCAGGCAACGAGCAATCTGCTTACGCGCCACAGACGAGTCGTCGACGATGAGCACGCGACACGAAAGTGCCCTGGCACGGGTATCGTCATCGACCACATCGGCTGACACCTCTTCGGAGGTCGGTGCAACTTCTGCCAGCACCTTTTCCACATCGATGATCTCCACCAGCTTGTTGTCGATGTGAGTTACGGCCGTCAGGTAATGATCGCGTCCTGCACCCTTTGGCGGAGGCAGGATCGCTTCCCAGTTCAGATTGACGATCCTTTCAACCGAGCTCACCAGGAAACCCAGCGTTCTGTTGTTGTACTCGGTGATGACAGCGAAAGAATTCTGCAAATCCATCAGCGCCGACTTGCCCGTGGCGAGCGACAGATCGAGGATAGGCAGGGTGCTGCCGCGAATGCTTGCAACGCCCCGTACCACCCGGCCGCATTTGGGCATCACAGTCAGGCGCGGGCACTGCAACACTTCGCGCACCTTGAACACGTTGATGCCATATAGCTGCTCGCCTTCGAGACGAAAAAGCAGCAGCTCCAAACGGTTTTGCCCCACCAACTGGGTACGCTGGTTAACCGAATCCAATACACCGGCCATGCCAGTCTTCCTCTCTGCTTGCAGATTATTGGGGCCGAGGACGCGGCACGCCCCTTGCTTTGGTTGGGATATGAACGTCCAAATGACCATTTTCCGGCGCGGCCGGCTACCGTACAGAAATGTGCTGCTATCAATGCTGTGCGTGTTTTCTCAGCTCACCCATGCGTCAACCTTGTCACATCCTCAGCAGCTTATCGACGTGACCGAGCAGTTTCTTGAGCAGACAGTAAGCGAGTATTTAAGCCGCAGCGCTATCGATGCACGCTACGAGGTCGAAGTAGCCAGACTGGACCCTCGTTTGCGCTTGAATCAATGCGATCAAACTCTCACGACCAGCCTTGGCAGCACCGCTATCCCTGTAGGACGTGTGAGCGTACGGGTAAGTTGCGAAGGCAGCAGCCCATGGTCGGTATTCATCCCTAGCCACGTCCGCCTTTATCGTCAGGTCCTTGTCGCCAGCAAATCACTTCTGCGCGGCACAGTATTGACCGATGCCGACGTGAGGCTAGCCGAACGGGACGTGTCCATCCTTACTCAGGGATACCTGACAAGACACGACGAGGCGCTGGGTAACAAGCTGACACGGCCGGCTCAGCCAGATCAGGTCATCACGCCTAATCAGCTGGAAATGGCGAAGGTAGTACGCAAAGGCGATCAGGTGGTCATCACGGCCAGGTCGGGCTCGATAAGCGTACGCATGCCCGGCGAGGCGATGGCCGATGGCGTTACGGGCAAACAGATCCCGGTCAAGAACCAACGTTCCGGTCGCACGATCAAGGCCCGAGTGACTGGCCCAGGCCAGGTTGAAGTGGCAATGTAGCATGTCCGCATGCCGCAGTTTTCCAGTGTGTTCGCTGGAAAAAAAGGCTAAAGTTTCCTCCATTGTTGCCGAACACATGGCAAGCGTCCTGATTCCTTCGAGGTTTGCATCATGGTCATCGACTTCAATCGGCCCAACAGTCCACTGAACGCCCCTAACGGGCGCAGCGGCGTACAAGGCAACGAGCGTACTGCCGGCACCCAGCAAGGGCCTGCTAGCGAAGCACCTAAAACCGACAGCGTCAACTCCAACACTAGCGACACCGTTCAACTGAGCCCTGAAGCCCAGCGCCTGCAGCACGCGGCTGACAAATTGAACGAGCAGCCCGCAGTGGACCAGGAGCGCGTTGAGAAGCTGAAACAGGCGATCGCTGATGGCTCCTACCAGGTTGATAGCCAACGCGTCGCATCCAAGCTGCTCGCGTTCGAGACCCAGCGCTGAACCTGAGCCGACACATACACGCGAGCAAGCCCAGAGCACGAAATGCAAGATACAGCCCTGCTTGAGCAGCTAACCGATGATATCGGCATCGCACGCCAGCTCCTTGAACTCATCGATCAAGAACTCACCGCACTGGGTGAACGCAATCTGGCGGAGCTAGAGGCGATATTAGCGAAGAAGCAGCCGTTACTGGCACTGCTTGGGCAGCATGGCACTCAGCGTAGCCAGTGGCTTGCGGGATTACAGCTGACGCCTGATCGCGCCGGACTTGAAGCGGCCGCAAATAGATCGAAGGACGGTGCGCTTATCCTTGAGCGAGCGCTATCGCTGGAGACAGAGCTTGAGCGCTGCCGTAGCGCCAATGAAAGAAATGGCCGTCTCATCCGAGCCAATCAAAGCGCCCTCGGCGGAATGCTGCACATTCTCCAAGGCAAGGACGATACACCCGGCCTGTATGACAATCGTGGCGGTTCCGCCAAGAACAAGCCGCAACGGCCTCTGAGCCAAGCCTGAACGATAGAACGCCACAAGGACGCAACGCGATGGTCACAACAATGCGCCGGAGAGCATCGGCCCGTGTCTAGCTTATTCCTCGGCGATGAAGGCCCGCAGCCTCCCAAGGTACTGACGGCGCCACTCGAGATTTACGCCAATCTGCGTCCCCTTCTCGACAACAACACCCCCCTCACGCTTCGCTTCCATGAGCGCAACCAGCGCTACCAGAGTTTTCTGGTTGAAATGAACCGTGAAACCGGCTGGATAGCGCTCGACGAATTGATCCCCAATGACGGCGAGAGACTGCTATTGCAAGGCGAGCCGATTCATATCGAAGGATTCTACGAAGGCGCACGACTCTCCTGGACGAGCGACCAACAGGTTCATACCGGCGAAATTGATGGCGCTCGCTGCTATTGGATCCCAACCCCGACAACGCTCACTTACCATCAGCGCCGCAATGCTTATCGCGCACAGCTGAAAGAGATCGCCGTCGCTGCGCAGCTCGGCGGCTCAACAGTAAGAAAAGCCCTGGAAGGCAGGCTGCTCGATATATCGGCTACTGGCTGCAAGCTGAGCCTAAAGGGCGACCAACAGGCCATTCTTCAAACGGGACAGGTCTACGAGATGATCGCGAAGCTGCCAATTGGCGCGATCCAGACGGAAGTCGAGCTTCGTCACGTGGCCATTGATGAAAAGTCTGGAACTTCGATCTGCGGGCTGCGCTTTCATCGCCTCAGCGGACTGACGCAACGGCAGATTGAAAAGCTCGTGTACCAGCTTCAACGCGACGCACGCCGCGACAATTCCGCCTCACCGTTCGGCTAACGCGCAGCGCAGCGCGCCTTGCCAGACCACCGCTCAGCTCAAGGCTTGTCGCGAAAAAGCGGCACAGCCGAGTCAAAAGCCTTGCTATCTGAACGTGATCGCTGTGCGAAATCTTATGGCGTCCCAGGCGAGGTTCGAACTCACAACCTTCCCCTTAGGAGGGGGATGCTCTATCCAATTGAGCTACTGGGACATCACGCGGCGGGCATGGTAACGAGCCAAGCATGATTTGTCATGCGCATCGTAGACCTGATGCCATGCAGCCTCCTACAGCCGAATACGCCTCTCACACTCAGCAATGCAAATTGCATGACCACTATCAGTCATCCGTGCAAAGCGCAAGCAACACTCGCCTCAATGAAACGCCAACTTATTGATTTATAACAGTTTTTATCCAGATAAACTTTGGCACAGCTACTGCAATAGCTAGGCAAAGTTAACGTGACGCGAAGGATAACGCTCATGATCAAGTCGGCTTTTTTTCTTACTACAGGCTTTACATTTGCCGCCCTGACAGCCTCGCAGCTGCCATCCGCCGAACCGCAGCAACAGCGATACGAGCCCTCTTCCCAGTTCTCCATTCAGCGCACGAGCAATTTGGAACGCGCACAGATCACCACCCTCAACTCAGGCGAGGCGAGCGTGCTCACTCAACCGCAACGCTGGGTGTTCTAAGGATTCAGTTGAGCGCGGATGGTTCCGCAAAAGGAGTTACTCATGTCCAGATTTGCATTGACTTGCTTGCTTCTTACTGCAGCGTGCGGCTACGGTGCCTTCCTGGCCCCCCAAAGCCTGGCGGCCTTGGATACCTTGTGCAAGGCAGGACTTGGCATATTCGGAAGCTTATCCCTGATCGCACTCATGATCGGACGCAGGATCAAGTTCGATCCAGTGCTGCGCTAAGACCCCATAGCCGGACAATAATCAGACTGGTTCACAGTAAAGGCATTTTGATAGCACGAGCACTTTACTAATCAGAATATCGACGTACAATTGGCGTCATGAAGCCGTCTCCTAATTTTTAACCTGGCTGACGGAACAGCGAGTACTGGTGGTTGTCAGACCGGTGACTACCCCGGCAATACGCCAGCACGCCCACCTGACTAACCGGTTAATTATGCGCCCTATGAAACAGGCAGTTTATTCCAGCCGTACGGCTGACAAATTCGTTGTTCGGCTTCCCGACGGCATGCGTGAACGCATCGCCGAGGTAGCGCGGAATCATCACCGCAGCATGAACTCAGAAATCATCGCCAGATTGGAGCAGAGCCTGCTGCAGGAAGGCGCACTGGATGAAGATCTGAGCATGCGTCTCGACAGCCCAGAGCTGTCTCTTCACGAGCGAGAGCTTCTGCAGCGCTTTCGCCAGCTCGCTCACCGCCAGCAGAACGCGCTCATTGCATTGATCGCTCAGGACACCGAGCTCGCCAAAGAAGATTGACCCCGGACCAGCCACCAGCTGGAGACAGGTGACTGGCTCCAGCTGACGCTACCTCTGATCCGGCTGCCACTCTCAGGCGGTCATCAAGTCAGCCAGCCGCATCAGTTCCCCCCTTCATCATCGTCCTAGCCATAAAGACAGGCACGAATGTGCTTCGGACACAAGGGTTGCGCCGAATCTATGGTCGACCCGAGATCCGCGCTCGATAAGAAGTTAGAACCTGGATGCAGCAAGGCGCCCCCGTTGCAGAGGCGCCTATACAACTAGCCTACAAAGTTTAGCCTACAAAGTTGAGCAGCACCCCGGCCGCAACCGCAGAGCCGATGACACCTGCCACGTTGGGCCCCATGGCATGCATCAGCAGGAAGTTCTGAGGATTGGCCTCCAGCCCCACCTTGTTCGATACACGTGCAGCCATCGGCACAGCAGAGACTCCTGCGGAACCGATCAACGGATTGATCTTGTTCTCACTGAAACGGTTCATCACTTTGGCCATGAAAATACCCGCTGCGGTACCACCGCAAAAGGCAACCATACCCAGCACGAGAATCCCCAAGGTTTTCATCTGCAGGAAGGCCTCGGCCGATAGCTTCGAACCGACTGTCAGACCGAGAGCAATGGTGACGATGTTGATCAGGGCATTTCGTGAAGTATCCGCCAGGCGGTCCACCACACCACATTCGCGCAACAGATTACCGAAGGCGAACATACCCACCAGCGGTGCGGCATCCGGCAGTAGCAAGCCGACCAGCAAACAGAGCACCAGCGGGAATACTATCTTCTCGACCTGCCCGACATGACGCAGTTGCGTCATGACGATTGCACGCTCCTCTTTTGTGGTCATCGCACGCATGATCGGCGGCTGAATCAGCGGCACGAGGGCCATGTAGGAATACGCAGCAACCGCAATCGGACCGAGCAACTCTGGGGCAAGCTTGGATGTCACGAAGATCGACGTTGGACCGTCTGCGCCCCCAATGATAGCGATCGACGCTGCCTCGCGCAGCGTGAACTCCATACCCGGAATCCCGGCAGCAGTCAGAGCAAGAGCGCCTAGCAGGGTCGCAAAGATTCCGAACTGCGCCGCTGCACCAAGCAGCAGGGTCTTTGGGTTGGCAAGCATGGGGCCAAAGTCGGTCATCGCGCCAACGCCCATGAAGATCAACAGCGGAAAGACGCTGGTCGGTAACCCTACCTCATAAAACAGATGCAGAATTCCGGCACCCTCGCCCATGTTGGCAACCGGGATGTTTGCCAGGATGCCACCGAACCCTATAGGGATCAGCAACAAAGGTTCGAATCCCTTCCGAATCGCCAGATAGATCAGCCCCAGACAGACGAAGATCATCAGCGCCTGCCCTGGCTCCAGATGGTACAGGCCGGTTCCGTGCCACAGCTTGAGCAACTTTTCCATGGGACTCCCCTTAGCCGATGCTCAGCAGACTGTCACCGACCGAAACCGCGTCGCCCACCTTGACGCTGACGGAGGCGACGGTGCCGGCCTTGAACGCACGGATCTCGGTTTCCATTTTCATGGCTTCGAGAATCATCACCAGATCGCCCTCCTGGACCAACTGTCCGGGCTGCACCAGCACTTTGAATATGTTGCCCGCCAGCGGCGCCGCCTGGGTTTCACCACTGGCAGGCACGGCGGCAGAACCAGCCACCGCGCTGGTAGCGCCGCCACCAGCGCCGAGAGGCTTGATGCCCTCGATATCGCCGCCATCGCTCACTTGTACGACGAAAGATTTGCCGTTGACTTCAACGGTATAGACCTCCGGCTTGCCCGCCTCTCGCGGTGGTAGATCGCCCCCGGTTGGCGCCGGCTCGAACGCGGATGGGTTTCCACGGTTCTCCAAAAACTTCAATCCGATCTGGGGGAATAGTGCATAGGTCAGCACGTCATCGATCGAATCCGTAGCGAGCTTGATGCCTTTCTCTTTTGCGATCCCTTTCAGTTCGGCAGTAAGTCGATCCATTTCCGGCTGCAGCAGGTCTGCGGGACGACAGGTGATCACCTCAGCCCCCTCCAGCACACGAGCCTGCAGCTCGGAATTGAAAGGTGCAGGGGCCGCACCGTATTCACCTTTGAGCACGCCTGCCGTCTCTTTGGTGATCGACTTGTAGCGCTCACCCATCAGCACATTGATCACCGCCTGCGTACCGACGATTTGCGACGTGGGCGTCACCAGCGGGATGAAGCCGAGGTCTTCACGAACGCGAGGGATTTCAGCAAGCACGTCGTCGAACTTGTCCAGAGCGCCCTGCTCCTTCAGCTGACCTTCCATATTGGTCAACATGCCGCCGGGCACCTGAGCCACGAGGATTCGCGAGTCGACACCGCGCAGGGTGCCCTCGAATTTCGCGTACTTCTTGCGAACCTCACGGAAGTACGCCGCGATTTCCTCGAGCAGCTCCAGGTTCAAGCCGGTATCGCGCTCCGTGCCCTGGAAAATAGCCACCACCGATTCCGTCGGAGAATGTCCGTAGGTCATCGATAGCGACGAAATGGCTGTATCGACATTGTCGATACCCGCCTCTACTGCCTTGAGAATGGCGGCCGTCGACAGGCCGGCTGTAGCGTGGCACTGCATATGGATCGGAATCGCAAGGCTGGACTTCAAGCGCGACACCAGCTCGAACGCCATGTACGGCGTAAGGATGCCTGCCATATCCTTGATCGCCACCGAGTCGGCGCCCATATCCTCGATCTGCTTTGCCAGATCGACCCACATCTCCAGCGTATGCACCGGACTGGTGGTATAGGAAATGGTGCCTTGTGCATGCTTGCCCTGTTGTTTGACGGCACGCAGGGCAGTTTCGAGATTGCGCGGATCGTTCATAGCGTCGAATACGCGAAAGACATCGACGCCATTTACAGCGGCGCGCTCGACGAATTTTTCCACGACATCATCGGCGTAGTGCCGATAGCCCAGCAGGTTCTGGCCTCGCAGCAGCATCTGCTGGCGCGTGTTGGGCATGGCCTTCTTGAGTTCGCGAATGCGCTCCCAAGGGTCTTCTCCCAAGTAGCGGATACAGGCATCGAAGGTCGCGCCGCCCCAACTTTCCACCGACCAGAAGCCAACCTGATCGAGTTTGGCAGCGATCGGCAACATGTCTTCCAAGCGAACACGGGTGGCTAGAATGGATTGGTGCGCATCACGCAGCACCACATCGGTTATGCCGAGCGGCTGTTTAGCAATGGTCATGGAAGGAACTCCCTTTCCAGAGTCAACCGCGTCGCGCGCGGTGTTGATGAATCGCGGCCTGGATGGCTGCAAGAATATCCGCATCTGTTTCAGCGCTCGCAACCTGAGCGGCCGCTACTCGAGGCGCCGGCTCAGTGACGAAGCGGCCGGCGAGGTAGGACATCAAGCGAATGCAGAGGATCAACAGAACGAGAAAGGCGAAGACGAAACCGATGCCGAACAGCATGAGTTCGACGCCTTCGAGCAGGAGTTGGCTGGGGGTCATCGGGAGTTCCCTTGTCAGCAGCTCAAGCTGCTTGTTATTCGCTGCGTGGGTTCGGACACGTTTCGCGACACACGAAACGGCCGAACCTTAGCCCGAAACAGCGAAATAAGGCAAACCCCAATAAAGCGCGAAAAGTACCGCTACAGCAGAAAAATGGTCGCCAATCCAAGGAAAATGAAGAACCCGCCGCTGTCTGTCATGGCAGTGATCATGACGCTTGCCCCCATTGCCGGATCGCGCCCCAGGCGCGCCAGCGTCATAGGAATCAGCACGCCCATAAGCGCAGCGAGCAGCAGGTTCAGTGTCATAGCCGCCGTCATGACCACCCCAAGAGACCAGCTGCCATACAGCCACCAGGCCACCGCACCGATCACACCACCCCAGACCAGCCCGTTGACCAGGCCAACCCCGACCTCCTTGCGCAACAGTCGGGTCGTATTACCGGTACCCACCTGATCCAACGCCATGGCGCGCACGATCATGGTGATTGTCTGATTACCCGAATTTCCGCCAATGCCTGCGACAATTGGCATCAGGGCCGCGAGGGCCACCAGCTTCTCGATCGAGCCATCGAACAAGCCGATTACGCGGGAGGCGATAAATGCAGTGACCAGGTTGACCGCGAGCCAGGCCCAACGGTTACGAACGGATTTCCAGACGGAGGCGAAGATGTCTTCCTCCTCGCGCAGACCGGCCATGTTGAGAACTTCGCTTTCACTCTCCTCACGGATCAGGTCGACCATCTCATCGATGGTCAGACGCCCGATCAGCTTGCCACCCTTGTCGACGACCGGCGTCGATACCAAGTCATAACGTTCGAAGGCCTGCGCCGCGTCATAGGCGTCTTCATCCGGGTGAAAGGTGACGGGATCGCTGGCCATCACCTCCGCGACCTGCTTGTCCGGATCGTTAACCAGTAAACGCTTGATCGGGAGCACGCCCTTGAGCACGCCGTCGTAGTCGACCACGAACAGCTTGTCGGTGTGGCCCGGCAACTCCTTGAGGCGGCGCAGATAACGCAACACCACCTCGAGACTGACATCCTCACGGATGGTCACCATCTCGAAGTCCATCAGTGCCCCGACCTGATCCTCTTCGTAGGACAGCGCTGATCGCACGCGCTCGCGCTGTTGCGCATCGAGGCTTTCCATCAACTCATGAACGACGTCGCGCGGCAACTCCGGCGCCAGGTCTGCCAGCTCGTCGGCGTCCATTTCCTTCGCCGCGGCAAGCAGTTCGTGATCGTCCATATCGGCGATCAGCGTTTCCCGAACTGCGTCGGACACCTCGAGCAGGATATCGCCGTCTCGCTCGGCCTTGACCAGTTGCCAGACGGTCAGTCGCTCTTCGAGCGGTAGCGCTTCGAGAATGTGAGCGACGTCAGCAGGATGCAATTCGTCGAGCTTGCGTTGCAGCTCGGCGAGAATCTGACTCTCGTCGTAGATCTCACCCTGCTCGCCGTCCTGCCGGTACTCCCCGTCCTCACCGAGGCGACGGCGCTGCAGCAGATCGACCACCTGCGCCAGGCGATCCTGCAGGGTCTCTTGGGGCTTTTTTGCTTCTACTTCTGTCATGGCGCACTCCACCCTGGCCGGGAGCACGCCAGGGAAAATCAATCAATCAGTACGTGATTGGCAAATTGGAAACGTGAACGACTACTGGGTAAGTCCATAAAGAAAGGTTGTTCCACAAACCCTGAGGGGCAGATGCGGGCATCATAACATCGCAATCAGCGGCCCGACGCGCTCAAACACGGCCATCACAAGGGCTGCGTCAAAGATGCAGAAAAGCTTGCGACGGAGAAGCCGACATTCTGTCGACGCCTTCACGCTGCGAAGAGACACGAATGTACGAGCAGCTTTTATTGAGTAGCCTGAATGGACAGTTGTTCAGTCATGGAGGACGAGAATGAGAGCACTGTCCATAGGTGTGAGCCTGCTATTGCTATCCACCCCCGCATTTTCAGCAAGCGTATTTCGCTGCGTCGACCAATCCGGGCATGTCACCTTCAGCCAGCAAGGCTGCCCGGAAAACCAAAGACAGCAACGGCAGCGCGCAACCAATCCAACACCCAGTTCAGGGAAAGCCGTGCCAATGGCGACCCTCAAGACCAGGAAAAGCCCCGCCGGCAGTGAAGGCGAAAGCCTGGCGATAGTCGCCGAACGAGATGACGGTTGCGGCAACAGAGTAACCAGCAGCGAACGGCGCAGCGCAATCATCAACAAACAGATCCGCACCGGCATGACTCGCAGTGACGTCGAAAGCGCATTCGGGCGACCGGAGAGCATCACAAGTAGCAACGGGCGGGAACGCCTGCGCTTTCGCAGCAGCAGCGGCCAGGTACGCACCGTCAGCTTCGACGAGTTCGGCTGCGTTCTTGGTAGACGCTAACGCTCGAAAACGAAAAAGGGCCTGCATCGCTGCAGGCCCTTCTCTTGGTTGGCGCACTCAGGAGGATTCGAACCTCCGACCGCTCGGTTCGTAGCCGAGTACTCTATCCAGCTGAGCTATGAGTGCGTAAGTGCTTGTTAGACCAGATCACCGCTGGTGGCTTGAGTGATCCGCATTTCTGCCGATCATTCGAAGTGTGGCGCACTCAGGAGGATTCGAACCTCCGACCGCTCGGTTCGTAGCCGAGTACTCTATCCAGCTGAGCTATGAGTGCGCTGAGCGTGCGCATTATAGGGAGTAAACATTGACGGTCAAGCACTTTGCCGTGGCGCTTTCTTATATGAAAGCAGGCTGCCGCGAGAACCCTGAACCCTAGAATGCAAAATGGCGGAGAAGGGGGGATTCGAACCCCCGACACCCTTTTGAGGTGTACTCCCTTAGCAGGGGAGCGCCTTCGGCCACTCGGCCACCTCTCCGCAACACGGGGCGCATAATACCCATCTTTGCCCCGTTTGCAAAGCCGAAAATTACAGAAAAATTAGTGGCTTGGTTCCTGATCCTTCTCTTTCTGGATCCGTTGGTAAATCTCCTCGCGATGCACCGCCACCTCCTTGGGCGCATTGACGCCGATACGTACTTGGTTTCCTTTCACACCCAACACGGTGACAGTCACATCGTCACCCACCATCAGGGTTTCTCCAACCCGGCGAGTCAGAATCAGCATTCCTTTCTCCTTAAACGGATTCAGTTCAGTAAACAGTCTGCAAAGATAAATACGGAAAATGTCCGTAAAACATGAAGCTAGAGCCTTTCAACAGGTATTGACCCGCGCGCAGGAGCCTAAAGTTCCTTTTCGCATGACCCAATACGACAGAAGGCGCGGACTAGCGCGCCTTCTGCGAATCATTCCGCAGTATTGCCGGCGGGCGCATCAAGTTCGAACGCAGTATGCAAAGCACGCACGGCAAGCTCGAGGTACTTCTCCTCGATCACTACCGACACTTTGATTTCCGACGTCGAAATCATCTGGATGTTGATATTTTCCTTGGCCAGGGCCTCGAACATGCGGCTGGCTACGCCGGCATGCGAACGCATGCCTACGCCGACGATGGACACCTTGGCGATATCCGTATCGCCGATGACCTCACGAGCGCCCATCTCGGATGCAATGCCCTGCAATACCTGCAACGCATTGTTGTAGTCGTTGCGATGCACAGTGAACGTGAAGTCGGTGGTGTTATCGTGCGCGACGTTCTGCACGATCATATCCACTTCAACGTTCGCGGCGCTGATCGGCCCGAGGATCTTGAACGCCACACCGGGCGTATCCGGGACCCCACGGATGGTCAGCTTGGCCTCGTCGCGGTTGAAGGCGATGCCGGAAATGATGGGCTGTTCCATGGATTCCTCTTCATCAAGGGTAATGAGGGTACCCGGACCCTCCTGAAAACTGTGCAGTACGCGCAGCGGGACGCTGTACTTACCGGCGAACTCAACCGCCCGAATCTGTAGCACCTTGGAGCCGAGGCTGGCCATTTCCAGCATCTCCTCGAAGGTGATCTTGTCCAGTCGCTGAGCCTTGGCCACGACCCGAGGATCGGTGGTATAGACGCCATCCACATCGGTATAGATCTGGCATTCGTCGGCCTTCAGCGCAGCGGCCAGCGCCACGCCTGTGGTATCCGAGCCGCCACGACCCAAGGTAGTGATATTGCCCTTCTCGTCCACACCCTGGAAGCCAGCCACCACAACAACGCGCCCAGCCTTGATGTCGCGCTGGATCCGCTGGCCATCGATCTGCAGGATGCGCGCCTTGGTATGGGCGCTGTCGGTGAGGATACGAACCTGATTGCCAGTGTAGGACACCGCCGGTACGCCGCGCTTGATAAGCGCCATCGCCAACAGGGCAATGGTCACCTGCTCACCGGTGGAAACCATCACATCCAACTCTCGGGCGACCGGCTGATCACTGATCTGCTTGGCGAGATCGATCAGGCGGTTGGTTTCGCCACTCATTGCCGAGACGACCACGACGATATCGTCTCCACCGTCGCGGAACTTCTTGACCTTCTCGGCCACCTGCTCGATCCGCTCGACAGTGCCGACCGAGGTGCCTCCAAACTTCTGTACGATCAAAGCCATTGTTAGCCGCCTAGAGCCCCTGAAGGGCGATCATTAATCAAACAACCCCGAAACCTGCCAAGCACCGGCTCAACCAGACCCGTTCGACGGGCGCCGGCGGGACGCAGCACGGTAACTGAATCAAAGCCCCTGCTCGGTAAATGGCACCGCCAGTGCCAGCGCATCATCCAGCTTGGCCGGCTCACTGCCGCCGCCTTGCGCCATATCCGGACGACCGCCCCCCTTGCCGCCAACCGCTGCCGCGGCCTGCTTCATCAGGTCGCCTGCTTTCAAACGACCAGTCAGGTCCTGGGTTACGCCCGCGACCAGCACCACTTTATCGTCCTGAACACCACCCAGGAGGATGACGGCGCTGCCCAGCTTGTTCTTCAGCTGGTCGACCAGCGCCAGCAACGCCTTGCCGTCCAGCCCGTCTTGGCGCGCAGCAAGCACGCGCACGCCCTTCACGTCCAAGGCGGAGGTCGCCAGGTCGTTGCCTGCTGCGCTGGCCGCCTTCGCCTTGAGCTGCTCGAGTTCCTTCTCCAGCTGACGGTTGCGCTCGAGGATGCCACCAAGCTTGTCGAGCAGATTGTCACGGCTGCCCTTGACCAGGTTCGCCGCCTCTTTCAGCTGTTCCTCGGCTGCATTGAGATAGGCCAATGCAGGTGCGCCAGTGACCGCCTCGATCCGCCGAACACCAGCCGCCACGCCGCCTTCGCTGGTGATCTTGAACAGCCCGATGTCGCCAGTGCGGTTTACGTGAGTACCGCCGCACAACTCGACCGAGAAGCCGCCGCCCATGGTCAGCACCCGCACGGAGTCACCGTACTTTTCACCGAACAACGCCATCGCGCCCTTGGCCTTGGCGGTATCGATATCGGTTTCCTCGATCTCCACCGCGGAGTTGCGGCGAATCTCGGCGTTGACCCGATCCTCCAGCGCGCGCAGCTGCTCTGGCTTGATCGCCTCGAAGTGGCTGAAGTCGAAGCGCAGGCGCTGGCTGTCCACCAGCGATCCCTTCTGGCTGACGTGCTCGCCAAGAATCTCGCGCAGCGCGGCATGCAGCAGGTGGGTTGCCGAATGGTTGAGCGCAGTGGCCTGGCGCACGGACGCATCCACAGTCGCCTCGACATCCGCACCTACGTGCAGCGTGCCGCTGTCGACGATGCCGTGATGCAGGAATGCGCTGCCGGCCTTGCTGGTATCGCGGACATCGAAACGCAAGCCCTCTGCCGCCAGATAGCCACAGTCACCAATCTGGCCGCCGGACTCTGCATAGAACGGCGTCTGATCGAGCACCACGACGCCTTCCTCGCCAGCGCTCAGGCTGTCGACCACCATGCCTTCCTTGAACAGCGCAAGCACCTTACCGGCACCGGATGTGCCCTGGTAACCGAGGAAGCGCGTTTCGCCTTCCACTTTTACCAAGCTGTTGTAGTCCATGCCGAAGGCACTGGCCGAACGCGCACGCTCACGCTGCGCCTGCATTTCACGTTCGAAACCGTCTTCGTCGAGGGTCAGATTGCGCTCGCGGGCGATGTCGCCGGTCAGGTCGACCGGGAAGCCGTAGGTGTCGTACAGCTTGAACACCACATCGCCGGGTATGATGCTGCCGGTCAGGTCAGCCAGATCCTGCTCGAGGATTTTCAGGCCCTGCTCCAGGGTCTTGGCGAACTGTTCTTCCTCGTTCTTCAGCACACGCTCGATATGCGCCTGCTGCTGCTTGAGTTCAGGGAACGCATCGCCCATTTCCGCAACGAGTGCGGCGACGATACGGTGGAAGAAGCTGCCTTTGGCGCCCAGCTTGTTGCCGTGACGGCAGGCACGGCGAACGATGCGGCGCAGAACGTAACCGCGGCCTTCGTTGGACGGGGTCACGCCGTCGGCGATGAGGAAGCCGCAGGAGCGGATATGGTCGGCGACGACCTTCAGTGAAGCCTGACCTTCGTTGGCGCAGCCGATGGCATCCGCCGCTGCGTTGAGCAGACTCTGGAACAGATCGATTTCATAGTTCGAGTTGACGTGCTGCAGGACCGCACTGATGCGCTCGAGGCCCATCCCGGTGTCGACACTCGGCGCCGGCAGCGGATGCATGACGCCATCGGCCGTGCGGTTGAACTGCATGAAGACGTTGTTCCAGATCTCGATATAGCGATCGCCATCTTCCTCCGGCGAGCCGGGCGGGCCGCCCCAGATGTGCTCGCCGTGGTCGAAGAAAATCTCGGTGCAGGGACCGCATGGGCCGGTGTCGCCCATCGCCCAGAAGTTGTCCGACGCGTAAGGGGCGCCCTTGTTGTCACCGATTCGCACCATGCGCTCGGCCGGCACGCCTACTTCCTTGGTCCAGATGTCGTAGGCCTCATCGTCGCTGGCATAGACGGTGACCCAGAGCTTCTCCTTGGGCAGGTTCAGCCACTTCTCGGACGTGAGGAACTCCCAGGCGTAAGTGATGGCGTCGCGCTTGAAATAGTCGCCGAAGCTGAAGTTGCCGAGCATCTCGAAGAAGGTGTGGTGACGCGCGGTGTAGCCGACGTTCTCCAGGTCATTGTGCTTGCCGCCCGCCCGCACGCACTTCTGGCTAGTGGTGGCGCGGGTGTAGGCGCGCTTTTCCAGGCCGAGGAAGCAGTCCTTGAACTGATTCATGCCGGCGTTGGTGAACAACAGGGTCGGGTCGTTCGCCGGAATCAGCGAACTTGAGGCCACGCGTGTGTGGCCCTTCTCTTCGAAGAAGCGGAGGAAGGCTTCACGGATTTCTGCGCTTTTCATAGATTTCTTCCAGAGGACTGCGGCCGAACGGCTGCAAAACGACACGGCGAGGCGAGACACCGAAAACCGGTTCGCAACTACCCAACGGATAGCCGGCAAAGGGCCGCATTATATCGGGCCTGCGCGCCGGGTATAGGGGATAAAGCCGATTGAATCAAGCAATTCAACGTCAGCAACGGCCCATGTTTTCGGCAAATTCGGCGAATGCATTCACCACTACCGGAAGATGCTCGTCATGCAGGTCCATATGGGTAACCAGCCGCAGCCGAGTCGCAGGTGTCAGGCGAATGCCACGCTGCGCGCAGAAGGCCGTCAGCGCCGCTGCCTTTTCCCCCATCTCGACATAGACCATGTTGGTCTGCACCGGCTCCACAGCGAAGCCGAGGGCTGCCAACTCATGGCCGAGCTGTAGTGCACGACGATGGTCATCGGCCAATCGCCCGATGTTGTGCTCCAGCGCGTACAAGCCGGCGGCGGCGAGAATGCCGGCCTGGCGCATGCCGCCGCCGACCATCTTGCGCAAACGCCGGGCCTTGGCGATGAACGCCTCGCTGCCGCACAGCACCGAGCCGACTGGCGCGCCGAGGCCTTTGGACAGGCAGACCGACACCGTATCGAAATGCCGGGTGATCTCGCACGCATCGCAGCCGAGCTTCACCGCAGCGTTGTACAGCCGCGCGCCATCGAGGTGCAGCGCCAGTCCGTGACGATGGCTGAAGTCGCGAGCCGCGGCCAAGTAGTCCAGCGGCAGAACCTTGCCATGCATGGTGTTTTCCAGCACGAGCAGGCGACTGCGGGCGAAGTGGAAATTGTCCGGCTTGATCGCGGCCTCGACACGCGCCAGATCCAGCGTTCCGTCGGCTTCCATTTCGATCGGCTGGGGCTGGATCGAGCCGAGCACGGCCGCTCCGCCGCCCTCGTATTTGTAGGTATGGGCCTGCTGCCCGACGATGTATTCATCGCCACGCTCGCAGTGCGCCATCAGCGCCAGCAGATTGCTCATGGTGCCGGACGGCACGAACATCCCCGCAGAAAAGCCCAGGTCGGCTGCGAGGCGCCGTTCGAGCAGAATGACCGTTGGATCTTCGCCATAGACATCGTCACCGGTTTCGGCGGCAAGCATCGCTTCGCGCATTGCTGCGCTGGGCTGGGTAACGGTGTCGCTTCGTAGATCAATCACGGACATGAGATCTCCTCGGACTCAGGACAAGGCCAACGACGCTACCGCGGCCGCCGTCAGCGCAGCAGGCGCGTATCGAGCACCTTCGAGCCACCACCCAGCAGCGTCTCGGTCATTTCGATGAAGGCGTCGGTGCTGACCGTATCCATGCGCATCAAGCCACGACTGACGTCGTCGAGCGAATGGCGGCCCTTGCTGCGCTGACGGATCTCCTTGTCCAGCTCTTGCAACAGCAGCACGGCACGGGCGGTGATCGGCCCTGTCGAGCGCTCGGTGCGCAAGCTATCGACCTTGCGGCTCCACTTGGTCAGATGCTCACGTACCGCCTGGTAGCGGTCTTCGCTCATGCCGCCGGCGCGACGCACCAGTTCGATGGCGTAGTACTCGGCCAGCCCCTCAGTGATCCAGTCGCTGCGGTCGCTGTCCTTGATGCGGCTAAAGACGTGAACAAGCTCATGCACCAGCGAGCTTGTACCGTTCTCGCTGACAATCGGCCGATCGGCGTGCATGTACAGGGAGTTCGGACCGGACAACCCACCACGCCACATGGGGTCGCCGGCACCGACGATGAGCAGCTTCGCCGGGTCGCGGGGAAAGACGTTCTGTACCTGCGGCCAGACGAAGGTCAGCATCGTCAGAATATCCATCCGCCGGACGCCCTCTCCAACCGGCGCCGCGATGGTGACGTCCGTTTCGCCGAGCTTGGCGCGACGGGTACCGAGCTTGCCGGCGAGCATCCAGCCGGTCGGCCGGTCGAACAGCCGCTCACGGTTATCCACGCGGAAGCGATTCTTGCCGACACGCGGCCAGCCGGTTTCGATGCTCTTCCAACCCTCGGGCAGCTCGAAGGTGATGCGCGAAACCAGTTTCACACCGTCGACCTGATCGAGCCGGGCCGGCGGCACCAGATCATCGCCACGGAACAGCGCCCAATCACTGGTCATCCGTGCGTCGTAGCGTCCGTTGTCGCGCGGATGGCTGATACGCACGCGGTAGCTGAGACGCGCCTTGCCTTCGGCGGGTCGCCAGGCACCACGCTCCGGCGACGCCTGCAACCACTCGCCATCCGCTACGAAATCGCTGTAGTAGCCGTCATCGCCCAGATTGAACTCCAGGCTACGAACCGCTTCGCCTTTCTCCAGGATCAGTTGCACCTCGGCCTGATCCTCGTCGGGCAGAAAACGCACGTGATAGTCCAGGTCGACCCGCTTGGCCGCGTGGGCCTCGGCGCTGACGAAAAGAACAAGAGCGAACAGCGACAGCAGTCGAACAAGCATCGAAGAGAACTCCATCGGAAACGCGCGGGGGTGTGCTGATCTTGAGACGATGCAAACGAGGCTTAGATTCAACCGGCACGGAAAATCAGGTGGTCTTCCCAGTGCTCCTCGGCAACGCTGCCTTCGGCGAGCATCCGGCCCGACTGGGAAATCCGCTCGACGTGCACCGCTTCAGGGTCGCCACAGACCAGGTGATGCCAGAGCGGCAGGTCCTTGCGCTCGGCCACAAGACGGTAGGCGCAGGTGGGCGGTAGCCATTTGAACTGAGCAGCATCGGAAGCGTTCAGCTGTATGCAGTCCGGCACACTGGCGCGCCGGTTGGGATAATCGCTGCAGCGGCAGGTCTTCAGGTCGAGCAGCTTGCAGGCGATACGTGTGTAGTAAACGGCGCCGTCTTCCTCGTCCTCGAGCTTCTGCAGGCAGCAGAGGCCGCATCCGTCGCACAGCGACTCCCATTCCGCCGCATCGAGTTCGGCAAGGGTTTTGCGCATCCAGAAGGGTTCGACCTTGGCCGCCATGACTGTCACTACCGGTAAAAACCGGCAAGTCTAGCCACTGTCGGATATCCGGCCAAGAGCCGCCAGGCGGATGCCGCCGGTAGGAGCCGGCGGCTACATCGAGCGCTACTGCTTGTCGAGCATCTGCAGGTGACTACGCATCTGCTCGAGCATCTGCTCCATGTGCTGGATACGCATGTCGAGCATCTCCTTGGACGGCGCGCCCATCATGCCGCCACCCATGGCGCCCTGCATCGGCTTGCCACCCTGCTTGCCCATTCCGCCGCCGGGCCCGCCCATCGGGCAGCCGGCCATGCCACCCATACCGGACTGCATGCTCTGCCAATGCTCTTCGCGAAGTTTCTGTCGCTCCTGCGGGGTCTTCGCAGACTGCCAGGCCTGCCGGGACTCCTGCATCTTCTGCCAATGCTGCTGCCAGGCTTCGTTATCGCTGGAGGGCGTCTGCGCGCCGGCCGACATCGCCAGAGCCGCCATTACCGAACCGATCACCAAAGAACGCGTTTTCATCGTCGTCTCCTTATGCATGTACGGTCAGAAGAGCGTAGTTCCGATCCGGCCGACGCATCTTGTCCAGCGTCAGGATCGAGCAGGTGTTACATCGGATCGTTCATGCGCAGCAGCTCTTCGGGCAGATGCTCGATGTAATCGTCCTCGGCGGGCGGCATCTGCAGGTGATAACCCTGTGCCTGGAGATTGGCGAGCACCTTGGTGATGTCTTCGCGTGCCAGCTGACGCTCGGGCGTCAGCACCATTTCGAAGGCCAGCTGCGGCGGCCCGAACGCCGCGATCAGGCCTTCGGGGACACGCTTGAGCGCATCGCGCTTTTCGACATAAAGGTACATTCCGTCCTTGCGTGGGCTTTTGTAGATGGAACAGATGACTTTCATGGTCGTTTTTCCAGAGCATCGAGCAGGGCTTGCCCCATCCGCTCACGGCGCCAGCCGCGCAGCGATTCGGGCAGTTCATAGGGTCCATCGGGGTAGCCGCTCTTGAGCAGCGCCTCGAGCGTTTTCTTGCGCAACATCAGCTCCGGTGCGATATCCAGCGCCTGCGCTTCGCGCTGGCCGACCGCGCGCAGCTTTTTCAGCACGGACGACACCTCCAGGGGCAATGGTTCCGGTAGCGGTACCGGCCAATCCTGTTCGGGCGTCGCCGCGGCCTCCCGAATCATCTCCAGCAGCAATTCACCATCCTGGCGCACGGTACGCGGATGCATGTCCTCGATCCGGGCCAGCGTCACCAGATCGCGCGGCTGGGTGCGCGCCAGCGGCCAGAGACTGGCTTCGCGCAGCACGCGATTGCGCGGTTGGTTGCGCGCACGGGCCTGACGCTCGCGCCAGGCCGTCAGCACTTTGAGCACAGCGAGCTGCTGCGGCTTGAGCCGCCAGGCCTGCTTCACATCACGGTAGGCTTCATCGGGATCGGATTCGCGCTGCAGGTTGGCGACCAGCTCGACACCATCCTCCAGTACCCAGGCACGCTTGTCCTCGGACAGCTTCGGCAGCAGCGCTTCGTACAACTCGGCCAGATGCTGGGCATCCTCGGCGGCATATCGCACCTGCATGTCACTCAGAGGCCGCTGCAACCAGTCCGAGCGCGTTTCGCCCTTGGGCAACTCGATGCCGAGTACCGCCTGGACCAGCCGCGAGTAGCCCATGGAGAAACCGATATTCAGGTAACCGGCCGCCAGCTGGGTGTCGAACAGCGGCTGCGGCAGGCTACCGGTCAGACGCAGCAGTACTTCGAGGTCTTCGCTGCAGGCGTGCAGCACTTTCACCACCGCCGGGTCTTGCAGCAACGCGGCAAACGCGGTCCAGTCACGTACGCTCAGCGGGTCGATCAGATAGGCACGCCGCCCGTCACCGACCTGTATCAGCCCGGCGATGGGGTAGAAGGTATCGACCCTCATGAATTCGGTATCCACTGCCACATAGGGCAGCTGGCGCCATTCGGCGCACAGGCGGGTCAGATGTTCATCATCCAGAACCCATTGAGTTTCGATGGCCACACGGCCCTCCTTTTCGGCTGACGACCGGCGCACGGCCGAACGAGGCGCGCAGTATATATCGAGCATCCGAGCGGCCGGGGCATTCATGACCGCCACGCGCGCTGGTAGTGTTGACCGATCAATCCGCCTGGAGCCGCACCGATGCCACTGGCCCAACTCATTACCGCCGCTGAGCTTGCCCAGCACCTGCACACCCCCGACCTGCTGATTCTGGATTGCCGGTTCGCCCTGGAAGATCCGGCCTATGGCGAGAGTAGTTACAGGAAGGCGCATATTCCCGGCGCGCAGTTCGCCGATCTGGAAAAAGACCTGTCCGGCCCGGTGATCCCCGGCACCACCGGACGCCACCCACTGCCGGATCCTGAGCAGTTGCTGACTCGCCTGCGCCAATGGGGCCTCGATGGCGGCAGCGAAGTGGTGCTCTATGACGACGGCCCCGGCGCGTTTGCCGCTCGGGCGTGGTGGCTGTTGCTGTGGCTGGGCAAGCGTGAGGGCGTCTACCTGCTGGACGGGGGCGTAAACGCTTGGCGAGAAGCGGGGTTGCCCATGGAAAGCACCACGCCCGCGATGCAGGCGGGCCATTTCGACGGCAACGCAGACGACAGCATGGTCGTCGATGCAGCGAGACTGCAAGAACGCCTGCATAGCCCCGAGCTGGCACTGCTCGACGCACGCGCCCTGCCGCGTTTCCTCGGCGAGGTCGAGCCCATAGACCCGATCGGCGGGCATATTCCCGGTGCCGTTTGCGCGCCCTTCAGCGAGAACCTGGGCAGTGATGGTCGCTTTCTCGATGCCGAGCAGCTACGCGGCCGATTCGATCAGCTGCTGGACGGCAAGTCACCGCAAGTTGCAGTGGCCTATTGCGGCTCCGGTGTCACCGCCTGTCACAACCTGTTCGCGCTCTGTCTGGCAGGCTACCCGTTGGCGACGCTGTACCCAGGTTCATGGAGCGAATGGATCACCGACCCAAGCCGGCCACGCGCCTGATACCGACGAGACCCGCTGCGCCCAACGCGCAGCGTGGCTCGCCAGTCAGAATACGTCCGAGGGGTTTTCACCGAAGTTACATTTGTTTTCACGACCGTTAGTCGTCATCTTTACGAAAAATTGCAATTCATTGTCTTGCTACCTGTCGGAGAAAGTTGCTAGGTTCCGACCCGCTTTCATCCCGGAGTAGTAGAACAATGAAAACAACATGGTTGAAGACCGCGCTCGCGGTAGCCGTAGGCGCCTTGTCCACCCAGGCCATGGCCGCCGGTTTTGCCCTCAACGAACAAAGCATCAGCGGCATGGGCACCTCCTTCGCAGGTCGCTCCTCTTCCGCCGACGACGCCACCACCCTGTTCGGCAACCCTGCCGGCATGTCCCGCCTGAAGCGTGAAGAAGTCAGCTTCGGTATGGCGGCGATTCATGCGAAGACGGATATCAAGAATACGAGCGCAGCTTCACCACAAATTCCCGCGCTCGGTGGCGCCCGCCTGCCGGTTGACGGCAGCAATGACGGCGATATGGTCCCGTTCACCGCCGTTCCGATGGGTTATTACGTCAAACCAATTGATGATAAGTGGGCGCTGGGTGTCGGTGTTTATGTACCGTTCGGCCTGATTACCGACTACGAAAGCGGCTTTCAGGGTCGCTATCACGGCGACTACAGCGAAGTGCGCGTGATCACGGTGCAGCCAACCGTCAGCTATCGTTTTAACGACAAGCTCTCTGTCGGCTTTGGCCCCACGATTAACCGTATCGACGGTGAATTGCAGAGCGCAACGATCAGCCCTATCGGAGGAAACGACGGCCGGGTCAAGGTTAAGGGTGACGACACCGCCATGGGCTTCAATGCAGGCGTCCTGTATGAGTTCACACCCCATACCCGCATGGGCTTGACTTACCACTCCAAGGTTGAATACACACTTGAGGGCGATACCGAACTCAAAGAAGGCTTCAACCAACTCGGCATCGCCGGAAAGTATGATGCCTCGCTGGACCTGACCACCCCCGAGTCAATTGACCTCTCCGTCACACACGAGCTCAACGACCAGTGGACGCTATACGCCGGCGCCATGCTCACTCGCTGGAGCCGCTTCGAAGCGATCATTATCGAGAACGAAGGACTTCCTTCCGGTCCGCTCAACCCGATCGTCGAAGATCAGGAATGGCAGGACACTTGGTCCTATGCGCTCGGCGCCGCGTACAAGCTGAATCGCGAGTGGACTCTGCGCACTGGCTTGGCATTTGACCAGAGCCCGACCAACAACGTTGATCGTTCGCCACGCATCCCTTCCGGAGACCGTACTGCGGTGAGCTTCGGCCTGGGCTGGCACCCAACCGACGATATTACTGTCGACCTCGCTTATTCCTACCTATGGGAAGAAGATACAAAGGTTCGCCACGAGCACCCGTCCAAGGGCATCTACAACGCCACGTATGAAAACAGCGCCCACGGCTTTGGCGCTGCTCTGAGCTACCGCTTCTGATGTAGCGAAAGAACGAAAAAAGCCCCGGTCCGCCGGGGCTTTTTTGTTTCTACCTTTCCAACGCCTTCTCCACCGCTGCGATCAGACGCGGGTCATCCGGCGCGACCTTGCTGGAGAAATGCCCGACGACGCGCCCTTCCCTATCGACCACGTACTTGTAAAAGTTCCAGCGCGGCGCTGTTCCGGCCTGCTCGGCCAGCTGGCGAAACAACGGCGTCGCATCGCCACCCCGAACCGGCTGCGTTTGGGTCATGGTGAAGGTCACACCGTAATTCACGTAGCAGACCTCGGCCGTCTCGGCCTCGTCATCGGCCTCCTGGAAGAAGTCATCCGAGGGCACGCCGAGCACCTCCAGGCCGTCGTCCTTGTAGCGTTGATAGAGCGCTTCGAGTCCCTTGAACTGCCCGGTGAAGCCGCAATGGCTCGCGGTGTTGACCACCACCAAGGCCTTGCCCTGGAACTGGCTGCACAGATCGACGGTTTCCTTGGAGCGCAGCTTGGGCAACTCGTGCTGCAGCAGTGCCGGGCATTCGGCGGCAATCACCGAGGCGCTGGCAAAGACCAGCGACAGTGCCGCCAGGGGACGAGTGATATTCATGGCCAGTTCTCCGGTCGCGGGCTCACAACGCTACTCCGCCGCCGTGCCCGCGACAATGCCCGCGCAGGCCGAAGCGCGTCCGGTCAATCACAGCTCGGCCAAACTGCAATATGATGCGCCCCAGCCGCTCTGCACCGAACGAGGCCGCATGCATCCATCTCGAGCACTCCGCTACGCACTGACTCTCCTCCTGCTGCCGCTCGGCAATGTCCTCGCGGCACAGGTGCAGGTGGCAGTCGCTTCCAACTTCACGGCACCGATGCGGGAAATCGCCAGCCGCTTCGAGCGTGACACCGGCCACCAGGCCAGACTTGCCTTCGGCGCTACCGGCAAGTTCTATGCGCAGATTCGCAATGGCGCACCGTTCGAGGTCTTGCTGTCAGCGGATGACACCACGCCAGGGCGGCTCGAGCAGGAAGGCGCGGCCATACCCGGTAGCCGCTTCACCTATGCCGTTGGCCGCCTGGTGTTGTGGTCGCCGACTGCGGGCTTGGTGCAGGACGGCCCTGACCTGCTGCGCAAGGGCGATTTCCGCCACCTCGCCATGGCCAACCCGAAAACTGCGCCCTATGGCGCTGCCGCCCTGGCCACACTGGAACATCTCGGGCTCGACGACACCCTGCGCGGCCGCCTGGTGCAGGGCGAAAATATCGCGCAGACCCACCAGTTCGTCGCCAGCGGCAATGCGCAGCTGGGCTTCATCGCGCTGTCCCAAGTGGCGAAGGATGGCCGGATCGCTACCGGCTCGGGCTGGGTTGTGCCCACCGACATCCACCCGGCCATCCGCCAGGAAGCCGTGCTGCTGACCAAAGGGCAAGACAACCCTGCAGCCAAAGCGCTGCTGGATTACCTGGCGCAGCCGCAGATCCGCGCGCTGATCCAGTCCTATGGCTACGGGCTGGAGTAGCAGCATGCCGCTGGACAGCGTGGCCCTGGCAGCAATCTGGCTGACCGTCAAACTGGCCAGCGTGACCACGCTGGTCCTGCTGCTGATCGGCACACCCATCGCCTGGTGGCTGGCGCGCACCACCTCGCGCATGAAGGGCCCGATCGGGGCCGTGGTCGCGTTGCCGCTGGTACTGCCGCCGACTGTGCTCGGCTTCTACCTGCTGGTGGCCATGGGCCCCAACGGTTTCATCGGCCAGTTCACCCAGAGTCTTGGGCTCGGCACCCTGCCGTTCACCTTTGCCGGATTGGTGGTCGGCTCGGTGTTCTACTCGCTGCCGTTCGTGGTGCAACCCTTGCAGAACGCCTTCGAAGCCATTGGCGAGCGCCCGCTGGAAGCCGCCGCCACGCTACGCGCCGGCCCCTGGGACACCTTCTTCAGTGTGGTTCTGCCACTCGCCCGCCCCGGTTTCATTACCGCCAGCATCCTCGGTTTCGCCCACACCGTCGGCGAGTTCGGCGTGGTGTTGATGATCGGGGGGAACATTCCAGGGCAAACCCGGGTGGTTTCGGTGCAGATCTACGACCATGTCGAAGCCATGGAATATGCCCAGGCGCACTGGCTGGCTGGCGGCATGCTGCTGTTCTCATTTCTGGTGCTGTTGGTGCTTTATGGCAGCCGGTTAAAGCAAGGGTGGCGCGGATGAGCGACGCTGCAACCAACAGCGGAATCCAGGCTCGTTTTCGCCTCGACTATGCCGACTTCAGCCTAGATGTCGATCTGCAATTGCCCGGCCGCGGGGTGACCGCGCTGTTCGGCCACTCCGGCTCAGGCAAGACCACCCTGTTGCGCTGCGTGGCGGGCCTGGAGCGCTCAGGCCTGGGCCAGCTGACCGTCAATGGCGAGCGTTGGCAGAACAACGCGCAGAACCTGTTCGTGCCACCGCATCGCCGCTCAATCGGTTATGTGTTTCAGGAGGCCAATCTGTTCACGCACCTGTCGGTGCGACGCAATCTGGAATTCGGCATGCGCCGCGTGGCGGCAGCGGAGCGCCGTGTTGTCTTGGATCATGCAGTGGAACTGCTGGGCATCGATCACCTGCTCGAGCGCATGCCGGATCGGCTTTCCGGCGGCGAGCGCCAGCGTGTCGGCATCGCCCGAGCGCTGCTGAGCAGCCCGCGCCTGCTGCTGATGGACGAACCGCTGGCAGCGCTCGACCTCAAGCGCAAGAGTGAGATCCTGCCTTATCTGGAACGCCTGCATGACGAGCTGGATATCCCCGTGCTCTACGTCAGCCACTCGCCGGACGAAGTTGCGCGGCTGGCCGACCACGTCGTGTTGCTGGAACAGGGGCGAGCCATCGCTCAGGGCGAGTTGCGCGAGACGCTGGCACGGCTGGACCTGCCAACCGCCTTCAGTGATGACGCCGGTGTCGTGGTGGAAGGCGAAATCGCCGGCCACGACGCCCACTACCACCTCACCCGGCTGACCTTTCCCGGCGGCGAAGTGCTGGTATCGCAGCGCCCTGAAGCCCTGGGCCAACGCCTGCGCTTTCGTGTGCACGCCCGCGACGTGAGCCTGGCGCTGCAGCGCGCCGAAGGCAGCAGCATCACCAACCTGCTCCCCGCTCGGGTCGAGGCGATGGTCGCGGCCGATACGCCGGCCCACGTACTGATCCGCCTCGATGCCGGCGGCACGCCACTGCTGGCACGCATCACCCGGCGCTCGGCCGATCAGCTGGCCATTACGCCCGGTCAGGCGCTTTGGGCGCAGATCAAGACGGTGGCGCTGCTGGGCTGAGCGGGCTCAAGCCGCAGCCGGTTCCGGCAGCTTGGCGATCACCTTGATCTCGAACTGGAAGCCGTACAGCCAGGTAACCCCAACGGCCGTCAGCGTCGGATGCGGCGCTGCGCCCCAGTATTCGGGCACGACGCTCCAGACCCGCTCGAAGATCGCCTGCGGATCGACCATGAACACGGTGACGTCAATGACATCGTCGAAGGTGCAGCCAGCCGCCTGCAGGATTGCGTTCAGGTTATCGAACGCACGCCGGGCCTGCGCCTCCAGCTCCGGTTCGGGTGAGCCGTCCTCGCGGCTGCCGACCTGTCCGGAGACGAACAGCAAGCCATTGGCGCGGATGGCCGGGGAATAGCGATTGCGCTCGTAGAGCGCCTGGCGGCCAGGCGGAAAAACAACATCACGCGGTGTCATGTGCAACCTCCAATAAGGGTCGGAGCGACCCGTTGAATGAAGGCCTCACTGTAGAAGTCGCAAAGCACTGGATAAACGCGCCAGGTCGCTCAACACTATTTGCGTAATCCAAACAATCCGCGGGAGTTCAGATGGACCGTTTCGATGCGATGCAGGCCTTCGTTCGCGTGGTGGAAACCGGCAGCTTCACCAAGGCCGCCGAGACCCTGCGCATCAGCAAGACCAGCGTCACCCAGCAGGTCCAGCAACTCGAGGCGCGGCTTCGCGTCAGGCTACTCAACCGCACCACGCGCAAGGTCAACGTCACCGCCGACGGTGCGGCCTATTACGAGCGCGCCCTGCGCCTGCTGGCCGATCTGGACGACGCCGAAACCAGCCTGTCCGCCGCAGCAGCAGTGCCGCGAGGACGCTTGCGCGTGGACGTCCCCAGCCCACTGGCGCGGATGATCCTGATTCCGGCATTGCCGGCCTTCTATGCGAAGTATCCGGACATCCAGCTGGACATGGGCGTCAGCGACCGGCGGGTGGACCTGATCGGGGAGAACGTGGACTGCGTCGTGCGCGGTGGGGAAATCACCGACCAGTCACTGATCGCCCGCCACGTCGGCGACCTGCGCCTTGGCGTCTACGCGGCCCCTGGTTACCTCGAACGCGCCGGCGTGCCGACACATCCGAGCGAGCTGGAAAACAGCCACCACCGTGTCGTCGGCTTTCTCTGGGCGCGCACCGGCAAACCGACGGCGTACATCATGCAGCGGCAGAACGAGCAGGTTCAGGTACACGGCCGCTATGCACTTGCCGTGGACGATGGCAACGCCTGCCTGGCCGCGGGCCTGGCCGGGCTGGGCATCATCTGGCTACCGGAGTACATGGTCAGAACGCACCTGGCCAACGGCGAGCTGTTGCCACTGCTGGAAGACTGGCGGCTCGATGAAATGCCGCTGTACCTGGCATTCCCACCGAATCGGCATGTCAGCGCCAAGCTGCGCGTGTTCATCGATTGGGTCATCGAACTTATGGCGCAGCATGCGCCCGTGCTCGACCGCCGACCGGTGGCCGACCGCTAGAGCTGCAGCGCCAGCCCTATCAATACCGTGCACTCCACCAGTTCCAGCAGCGCGCCGGCGGTATCGCCGGTGGTGCCGCCGAGCCGGCGCAGCATGGCGCGACGCGCCAGCAGGAATGTCACGGCAGCCAATGACAGGGCGATCAGCCCGCTGCTGCCGAACAGCAAACAACCCACCGCGACCAGTGCCAGTACGCCGCGCGCCCCGCCATGTGGAAGATTCGCCGCCAGCGCATGACCAAGGCCGCCGGGCCGCACGTATGGCGTGCAGAGAAACAGCGCTGGCAGCGCGGCCCGCCCTAGCACTGGCGCCAGCAACAGTGCGGAGTACTGTTGCGCTTGGAGCAACGCCAACAGCGCGGTGAATTTAAGCAACAGCAAAAGCACCAGAACCACCACGGCGACCGGGCCGCTGCGCGGGTCCTTCATGATCTGCAGCGTGCGGTCGCGGTCGCCGAAGCCACCCAGCCAGGCGTCGGCGCTGTCGGCCAGACCATCGAGGTGCAAGGCGCCGGTCAGCGCGACCCAGAGGGTGAGCAGCAAGACCGCCTGTAACAGCGGTGCAGCCCCAGCCAGCACAAACGCGGCCAAACCGAGCAACGCGCCGAGCAACAGACCGACCACGGGGTAATACAGCAATGAGCGCCCCTGCTGCTCTGGCTCCGGCATTGCCGGCAAGCGGATCGGCAGGCTGGTGAGAAATTGCAGGGCGATCAATAGTGGCAGCATCGGCAGGTCCTACTCCTCGACGGAGAGCGACAGCAGTTCGCCGTGGGCCACGACAACCTCCAGCAGCCGCTCCCTTGGCAAGCCCCGCGCGCGCGCCAGCAGCAGGCGCATGACGCCGGCATGACAGATGACCAACAGTTGCTGGCCGGCAAAGCGCTGCCGAAGGCTGTCGATAGCATTCAGCACGCGCGCCTCGAACTGCACCAGCGGCTCACCGCCAGGCGGCGTAAATCCGTAGGGATCGGCCCAGAACAGGCCGAGCACCTCGGCACTGTGCTGCATCAGATCGGCGGCGCTACGGCCTTCCCAGTCGCCGAAATGCAGCTCGCGCAGGTCCGGCTCCAGCTGCAGCGGCAAGCCGTGCTGCGCGGCCAGCTCCCGGGCAAAGGTGGCGCAGCGCTGCAGCGGCGAGCTGACCAGCGCGTCCCAGGGACCGGCACCAGCAACCGCATCGCGCATCTGCTGCCAGCCACGCTCAGTCAGCGCATCGTCGAGGCTGCCGCGAAAGCCACCGCCCTGCTCGGTCTCGCCATGGCGCAGCAGATCGATGCTCGTAATCATGCAGTTCGGTCCGAAACTGCGGCTTCGGCGAACGTCGCCATTTCGTTGTGCAGCGCGCAGGCCTGCTGCAACAAGGGCACCGCCAGCGCCGCCCCGCTGCCCTCACCCAGGCGCAAGCCGAGATCGAGCAACGGAACGGCACCGAGCGCTTCCAGGACCGCTACGTGACCAGGCTCGGCAGAACGATGGGCGAAGATCAGCCAGGGCCGACATGCCGGGTTCAGCCGCACCGCACAGAGCGCGGCAGCGCTGCAGATAAAGCCGTCGACCAGTACCGCAATGCCCAGCTGCGCGCAGCGCAGATAGGCACCCGCCAGCGCCGCGATCTCGAAACCACCCAGTCGGCGCAGGGCCTCAAGCGGCGCGACACAATGCTCGGCGTGCAGCCGAACCGCGTCCTGGATCACCTGAACCTTGTGGCGAACACCGGCCAGATCGAGCCCGGTGCCCGGCCCGACCAGGGTCAACGGCGAGCGCGGCAGCAGCACGGCAGCCAAGGCACTGGCGCTGGTGGTGTTGCCGATGCCCATTTCGCCACCGATGAACAGCTGGGCAGAGCCTTCCGCAGCACGCTGCGCGCTGTCGCGTCCGGCTGCCAGGGCCAGACGCATTTGCTCGTCACTCATCGCCGCTTCGCGAGCCAGGTTGGCCGTGCCGGGGCCGAGTCGCAAATGGCTCACGCCATCCAGTTGTAGCGGTTCCACCGTGCCCAGGTCGGTCACCTCCAGCGGCGCGCCCAGGCGCTTTGACAACACGCTCAGTGCAGCCCCGCCGCCGACGAAATTGCGCAGCATCTGCCCGGTCACCGATTGCGGATAAGCCGAAACACCCTCTCCCACCACGCCGTGATCGCCGGCGAACACGCTGACATGCAGGCGCTCGACCTGCGGCCGCTCGCTGCCCTGCATAGCTGCCAGCGACACCGCCAGGGCTTCGAGCTGGCCGAGCGCACCACGTGGCTTGGTCAACTGATCCTGGCGCGCCAATGCCTGGGCGCGCACGGATTCATCCAGCATGTGGCATGGCTCGTTCCACCAATCGTGCATCAATGCGCTTCCTTCAATGTGCGTCCTTCAATGTCATGGGCAGCCCGGCGACCATAAAGGTCACCCGCTGCGCCCGTTCCGCCACGGCCTGGTGCAGCCAGCCGGCCTCGTCCACATAGCGACGGGTCAGCTCGCCCAGCGGCACCACGCCGAGGCCGGTCTCGTTGCTGACCAGCAGGATCCGCCCTGGCAGCCCGTCCAGGCATTCGAGCAGGGCATTACGCTCCTCGGCGAGGCGCGCCGCGTCGTCCAGCATCAGCAGGTTGGTTAGCCAGAGGGTCAGGCAGTCGACCAGCAGGCAGCGATTCGCAGCAGCCTGCTCGCGCAGCACCCGCGCCAGTTGCAGGGGTTCTTCGACCAGTGTCCAGTGCGCCGGGCGCCGCTCACGGTGATGGGCGATGCGCTCGGTCATCTCGCCGTCCAGCGGCTGGCTGGTGGCGATATAGGTAACCGCCAGGCCGCTATCGGCAGCCAGACGCTCGGCAAAGCGGCTCTTGCCCGAGCGGGCGCCGCCAAGAATCAGTTCCAGCATGCTCAGTCTTCCAGCCCGCAGAGCGCGCGTAACCGCGCGGTATCCAGATGTGTCTCGACCAGGTCGGCCAGGCGCTCGATGTCGCGCTCACGCAGCGCGTGGTAGTCGACAGTTTCCACCGCATCGAGGCCTGCCCAGCGCAGCAGGGCGGCACAGGCCTCGGGGCCTTCGAACAGGCCGTGCAGATAGGTGCCGAGCACCTGCCCGTCGGCGCTGATGGCGCCATCGAAGCGGCCATCGTCGAGCTGCACCGCTGGCTGCTCGAGCGCCGGGCCGCTGCTGACGCCGGCATGAATCTCGTAGCCGCTGACCGGCACGCCGTCCGGTAGCAACCGGCCGGTGACGTTGCGCAACTGCTTGTCCGCCTCAAGAACCGTGTCGAAATCCAGCAGCCCGAGCGCCTCGCTCTCCCCCGCCGCACCTTCCAGCCCGAGCGGATCAGCAATGCGCGTGCCGAGCATCTGCAGGCCGCCACAGATGCCCAGCAATTTGCCGCCGTAGCGCAGGTGCTTCTGGATTGCTGCTTCCCAGCCGTTGGCGCGCAGCCAGGTGAGGTCGGCGCGTACGCTTTTCGAGCCGGGCAGGATGATCAGATCGGCAGGCGGCACCGGCTGCCCGGGACCGACGAACTGCAGGTCGACCTGCGGGTGCAGGCGCAACGGGTCGAAGTCGGTGTGATTGCTGATGCGTGGCAGCACCGGCACCACCACCTTCAGCGCGTCGCCGGCCTTGCCGGACTGGCGCACATCGATGGCATCTTCGGCCTCCAGGTGCAGATCCATCAGGTACGGCAGCACGCCCAGTACCGGCTTGCCGGTGCGTTGCTCCAGCCAGTCGAGACCGGGCTGCAACAGCGCAATGTCGCCACGAAAACGGTTGATGACGAAGCCCTGAACCCGCGCCTGCTCGCTTTCCGAGAGCAACGCCAGGGTGCCGACCAGATGGGCGAACACCCCACCCTTGTCGATATCGGCGATCAGGATCACCGGGCAATCCACCGCCTCGGCGAAGCCCATGTTGGCGATATCGCCGGCGCGCAGATTGATCTCCGCAGGCGAACCGGCGCCCTCGACCATCACCACGCGATAAGCCGCGGACAGCCGCTGGTGCGAGTCGAGCACCGCCTGCATCGCCACGCGCTTGTAGTCATGGTAGGCGGCGGCATCCATGCTGGTCACCGCGCGACCATGGATGATCACCTGGGCGCCGATGTCGCTGTTGGGCTTCAAGAGCACCGGATTCATGTCGGTGTGCGGCGCAAGGTTCGCCGCCTGCGCCTGTACCGCCTGAGCCCTGCCGATTTCGCCGCCATCTGCAGTCACCGCGCTGTTGAGCGCCATGTTCTGCGGTTTGAACGGCACGACGGCAACCCCCTGGCGTGCCAACCAGCGGCACAGCGCCGTCACCAGCGTGCTCTTGCCGGCGTCGGAGGTGGTGCCCTGCACCATCAGCGTCGTCATGAATGTTGCTCCCTGAAAAATTGCAGAGCCTGATCAAGCCGCGCCCAACCAATATCGGTCGGCAGGCCGAAACGCACGCTGGAAGGCTGAGCGAAAAACCGTGTGAGAATGCCGCGACGGGCGAGAAAGTCATGCAGCAGAGCAGCGTCGTCGCTGACCCACCACTGGAACAGTGCGCAGCCGCCCAGCGGCGCAAGGCCATGGCGGCGTAGCAGATCGGTCAGACGCTGGCCGTCGCAGTGCAGGCATTCGCGCTGGCGCTGCTGAGCAGACTGATCAGCCAGCAGCACTGCGCCCAGCTGCCGCGTCGGGCCATTCACCGCCCAGGGGCCGAGCAGCCTGGCCAGGGAACGCAGCAGGCCAGTGTGGGCAAGTACGAAACCCAGTCTCGCGCCGGCTAGGCCAAAGAATTTGCCGAACGAGCGCAGCACGATCAGTCCGGGCAGGTGGCTGTGCTCGGCCAGACTGTGCTGCGGCGTGCAGTCCATGAACGCCTCGTCCACCACCAACCAGCCGCCGTAGGCCGCCAGCTCACTGCGCCACTCCAGCAGGCGCTGCGGCGCAATCAGCTGGCCGGTGGGATTGTTCGGGTTGACCACCACCAGCACGTCGAGCTGATCCAGTGCACGCGGCACGCTGGCCTCGCAGAGCTCGACGACACGGTGGCCGGCGCGACGCCAGGCCTCGGCGTGCTCGGCATAACAGGGCGATACGATGCCGATCCGTGCCGACCCGCGCAGGCGCGGCAGGGCCTGGATGGCACTCTGCGAACCGGCCACTGGCAACACCGCGCGCGCACCGTAGTACTGCCGGGCCGCTACTTCCAGGCCATCTTCAGGCTCTGGCAGACGTGTCCAGGCGCAGCTGGAAATGCTCGGCAACGGCGGGTGATAAGGGGCGATGCCAGTGGACAGGTCGAGCCAATCCGAAAGCGGAATGCCGTAGCGCTGTGCGGCTGCGCGCAAACGTCCACCGTGCTCAAGCATAGAGCCAGCCACCAAACAGCAGTGTCAGCAGCCAGACGCCGACGCCACCCCAGACCAGGTCCAGCGCATGTTCGATATGCCGCGCCTGCGGCGCCTGGCCCCGGCCCAGCTCGGGCCGCGCATGCACTTCACCGTGATAAATGGCGGCGCCACCCAACACCACACCCAGCGCTCCAGCCCCGGACGCCATTACCGGACCAGCGTTGGGGCTGTCCCACAGCGGCGCCTGGGTGCGCCAGCAACGCAGCGCGCGGCGGGTGCGCCCGAGCAATGCATAGGTCAGCGCGACCAGCCGTGCCGGCAGGTAGTTGAGCACGTCGTCGATGCGCGCCGCGGCCCAGCCGAAGCGCTCGAAGCGCGCGTTGCGATAGCCCCACATGGCGTCCAGCGTATTGCTCAGGCGGTACAGCACCACACCCGGCGCACCGGCGACGATAAACCAGAACAGCGCGGCGAACACCGCATCGCTGCCGTTCTCCAGCACCGACTCGGTGGCCGCACGGGCCACGCCCTCCTCGTCCAGCTGCGTGGTGTCGCGGCTGACGATCCAACCGACGCGGCGGCGTGCCTCTGGCAGATCATGCCGCCACAGCGCCTGCGCCACCGGCAGTGCATGCTCGCCCAGACTTCGCAGGCCCAGGGCCAGATAGAGCATTACGACCTCCACCAGCCAGCCGACGGTCGGTAACAGGCTGAGCAGCCAGGCCAGCAAGGTCAGCGGTAGCACCGCCAGGCACCAGGCGGTCACCCCGTGGCTGCGCCAGCCGCGCGCCGCAGATCCGTTGAAATGCTGCTCCAGGCGATCGGCCAGGCGACCGAAGGCTACCAGTGGATGCGCCCGCTTCGGCTCGCCGAGCAATGCATCCAGCAGCAGCGCCGCGCTAACGGTGAGGAACAGACTCACTCGGCCCTCTGCGCGCAGGCACTGATCAGCGCATGCAGCTGGCGTACGCCGTCGGTCAGCACCGCCGGGCCGGGGTTGAGAATGTCCGGCGACTTGATCTCGTGCAGCTGGCCCGTGCGCACCGCCGGAATCGCCTGCCAGCCAGGCCGTGCAGCCACCTGTTCCGGGCGAAAACGGCGCCCGCACCAGGAGCCGACGATCAGCTCTGGCGCGCGGCGCACCACTTCCTGCGGGTCCTCGATGATGCGTTGCTTGGCGCGCTTGAACGACGCCAGCTCGGCGAAGCAGTCCTCGCCACCGGCCAGTTCGATCAGCTCGCTGACCCAGGCGATGCCGGAAATCAGCGGCTCGTTCCATTCCTCGAAGTACACCCGCGGCCGGCGCGGCAAGGCGGCGGCGCTGGCGCGGATGACGTCCAGCCCGGCCTGCAGCTCGGCGATCAGCGCCCGCGCACGCTCGCCGGCATGCACCAGCGCACCGAGCGTCTCGATCATACGCAGGATGCCGGCGATATCGCGCTGGTTGAACAGGTGCACGTCCAGCCCTTCGCGCGCCAGCTCGGCGAGCATGTCGCCCTGCAAGTCGCTGTAGCCGAGCACCAGGTCCGGCTCGAGGGCGAGAATCTGCTCATGCTTGACGCTGGTGAAGCCGCTGACCTTGGGCTTCTCCTTGCGCGCCTGCGGCGGGCGCACGGTGAAGCCGGAGATGCCGACGATGCGCGCCTGCTCGCCCAGCAGGTAAAGCGTTTCGCAGGTCTCGGTGGACAGGCAGACGATGCGCTGCGGCCCCTTGCTCATTTCGCCTCCCAGGCATTCTCGAAAACCAGTTCGTGCAGCGGTCGCGGCGTGGTCCAGCCTTCCAGTGCCAGCATCGGTGCCGGATAGAACTCCTGCACCGGCCCGAGGCAGAGGATCGCCACCGGCTTGGCACCGCCCGGCATGCCGAGCAAGGCGGCCAGCGCGTCGGGATCGAACAGTGACACCCAGCCCATCCCCAGGCCTTCCGCTCGTGCCGCGAGCCAGAGATTCTGGATCGCGCAGGCCAGCGAAGCGAGATCCATCTCCGGCAGCGTGCGGCGGCCGAAGATATGTTGTTCGCGGCCATCCATCAACGCGGCGACCAGCAGTTCGGCGCAATCCTCGATGCCCTCGACCTTGAGCCGCATGAACTCGGCGGAACGCTCGCCGAGCGCCTGAGCCGTGCGCTGGCGCTCCTCACCGACCAGATCGGCGATGGCCGTGCGCAACTCGGGGCGGGTGATGCGGACAAAGCGCCACGGCTGCATCAGGCCGACGCTGGGTGCCTGATGCGCAGCGTTGAGCAGTCTCGACAACAGCTCCGGCGCTACCTCGCCGCCGGCGAAATGGCGCATGTCGCGGCGCTCGCCAATGGCCCGATAGACCGCCGCGCGCTCCTGCGGGCTGAAGGCATGCGCGCTCATGGCCGGAACAGCGCCGCGGCGGCTGCCGGATCGGACGGCAGGTACAGGTGGATATAGGACGCCGTCAGCCGCCCCCGGCGGTAGACCGCCTCGGCGGTGCGCTTGTAGTTCGGGCATTCGCCGCGAGCCAGCGGCTCGAGTGGCGACTCCAGCGCGGAATGGTGGAAGGTGTGCCCGCGCAGCCGCCCTTCCGGCAGCTCCACTTCCTGCAGCGCCAGCGCGGTCAGGCGCTTGTGCATGCGCGCCTCGCCGGGCAGCAGGCCGAGCATCTGCGCGCGCTCGTCGCCACGGTCGGTCAGCCCGTCGAGCAGGTAGAGCATGCCGCCGCACTCGGCGAGGATCGGCTTGCCCGACTCATGATGCGCACGGATCGCCTCAGCCATTGGCCCATTGCGCGATAACGCGCGCAGATGCAGCTCGGGATAGCCGCCGGGCAGGTACAGGCTGTCCACGGCCGGCAAGCGGGCGAAGCGCAGCGGCGAGAAAAACAGCAACTCGGCGCCCAACGCCTGCAGCAAGTCGAGATTGGCCTGGTAGAGAAAGGCAAAGGCCGCATCGCGTGCAACGCCGATGCGCACACCCGCCAGCAGCGGTTCGAGCGGCGCACTGGCCGGCGCGGCGAAAGTGACCGGGGCAGGCAACTCGGTGTCTGCACTGAGTGCCAGGGCATCGGCCGCGGCATCCAGACGGGCGTCCAGATCAGCCAGCTCCTCGGCCTGCACCAGCCCCAGGTGCCGGCTTGGCAGTTCCACCTCGACACTGCGCGGCAAGGCGCCGTACCAGCGGATCGACTCCGGCAGGCTGTCGCGCAGAATCTCGCCATGCCGGGCGCTGCCGACCCGATTGGCCAGCACGCCATCGAACGGCAGGTCCGGCTGGAAGCTGCTCAGCCCGTGCGCCATGGCGCCGAAGGTCTGCGCCATGGCCGAGCCATCGATGACCGCCAGCACCGGCACGCCGAAGCGCCGCGCCAGATCAGCCGCCGAGGGCGAACCATCGAACAGGCCCATCACCCCTTCGATCAGGATCAGGTCGGCCTCGCCCGCCGCTTCCCAGAGCAGGCGCCGCGACTCCTCTTCGCCGACCATCCACAGATCGAGCTGATAGACCGGCTTGCCGCTGGCACGCGCAAGGATCATCGGGTCGAGGAAGTCCGGCCCGCATTTGAACACCCGCACGCGCTTGCCCTGCCGCGCATGCAGCCGCGCCAGAGCGGCAGTGACGGTAGTCTTGCCCTGGCCGGAAGCAGGTGCGGCGATCAACAGCGCCGGGCAGTTTCTACTGGTCATCGCGGTCTCTCATCAGCATCGTAGGTTGGATGACGCTTCACCCATCCACCGACCACGCCGATGGTGGATGAAACAGACGTCATCCACCCTATGCAACGGTCCGTGAATGTCTTGAGCGCTGGCATCAAAATTCGACGCCTTTCTGCGCCTTAACGCCGGCCTTGAACGCATGTTTGACCAACGCCATCTCGGTGACGGTGTCCGCCGCCTCGACCAGACCCGGCGGGGCGCCGCGGCCGGTGACCACCACGTGCTGCAGCAGCGGCCGCGACTCGATGTCGGCGAGCACCGGCGCCAGCTCCAGGTAGCCGTACTTCAGGGCGATGTTCAGTTCGTCGAGCACCACCAGGCCGATCTCGGGATCGGCCAGCAGCTCGGCTGCGACCGCCCAGGCTTCGCGGGCCTTGGCGATGTCACGCTGGCGATCCTGGGTTTCCCAGGTGAAGCCCTCACCCATCACGTGGTAGCGGACCTCGTCCGGGAAGCGCCGGAAGAATGCCTCCTCGCCGGTGCTGGCCGCGCCCTTGATGAATTGCACCACGCCGACCTTGATGCCATGGCCGAGCGCACGCGCCACCATGCCGAAAGCCGAACTGCTCTTGCCCTTGCCATTACCGGTGTGCACCAGCAGCAGGCCGTACTCGTCCTGCGCCTCGGCAATCTTCTCGTCGATCAGCGCCTTCTTGCGCTGCATGCGCGCCTTGTGGCGATCGTCGCGTTCGCTGGACTCACTCATGCGCGGGCCTCGTCACGCTGCCCGGCCCAGGCACGTAGGCCGACGAACAGCAGCGCGGCGACGCCGACATACAGCGCCAGGGTCGACAGGTAACGCGGGTAATAGGTGGCGATGCGCTCGGCCAGCAGCGCCAGGGTCGGCTCGGGATAGCGCCCGGAGAAATAGAGGAAGCCGCCGCCGGAGAACAGGTAGCAAACGAAGGCGCTCGCCATCACGCACAGCGCCAGGGTCGCCAGGCTGCTGAAATGGTCACGATGCAGACGTGCATAGAGTCGACCGCCCAGCCACAGCGAACCGTATGCCGGCACGAGCATCCAGTACGCCGGCGACATGCACCAGTCGCTGACACCGGCCCACTGGATGGCGGCGAAATCCAGCAGCGAAGCCTCGAGAAACAGTGCCGGAAACACCCACTTCGGCCGCACCAGCACGCCGGCGAGGAAGAACACCGCCCAGGACGCGCTGGGCAGGTTCACGCTGGCGAAGTGCTGTCCGCGGGTCATGGCCAGCAGCGCGGCAAGCGCGAGGCCGACCAGCAGCTGGTATCTCGGGGCAAGCTTGATCATTGCAATCTCCTCTGGTGGGCGCGGGCGACATGCCCGCGTCGCGGTCTTACAGCGCCTGGTAGCGCACGGTCAGGTAAGCGGCCTGGCCGGGCTGGTTGTAGCCCTCGGCGGTTTCGTAGTCGGCGTCCAGCAGGTTGGCGACGCGCGCCTGCAGGCGCCACTCCGGGGTGATGCGGTATTCGCCACGCAGGTCGAGGGTGGCGTAGCCGGACAGCTCGCGGGTGTTGGCCAGGTCGTCGTAACGCTGCCCCTCGGCGTGCAGGCTGGCGCCAACGCTGAAGGCACCGAGCCGGCGGTCGAGGTCAAGGTTGAATAGCTGCTTGGCCCGGCGCGCCAGCTCGTTGCCGCGGTTGGCCCCGGCGGAGCGGTTCTCCGGCTCCAGCAGGCTGTAGTTGGCGTTCCAGTCCCAACCGAACAATTGGCTGCCGAGCACCAGCTCGACCCCGCGGATACGCGCTTCCTGCACGTTGGCCGGCGCGGAAATGCTGGCGTCATAGGCGATGAGGTCATCGACCACGGTGCGATAGGCATTCACCGCCCAGTGGCCCCAGCCATGCTGCCCGGCAAGGCCGACTTCGAGGCTCTCGGAGGTTTCCGCGTCCAGCTCGGGATTGCCGTAGTCGGGGAAATACAGCTCGTTGAAGGTCGGCGCCTTGAATGCCGTGCCATAGCTGATGGTGCCGCGCAACCAGTCGGTCAGCGCATAGCCGTAGCCGATGTTGCCGGTGTCGTGCTGGCCGAACTGCTCGTTATCATCACGTCGCAGCGACAGCTGCCAGTCATGGCGGCCGACCTCGCCCAGGTACTGAGCGAAATAGCCGTCGTTGTCCCGGGAATCCTCGGCATACACCGTGGTGCCGTTGACCTCATCGCGCTGGTGGTCGGCACCCAGGATCAGCGTATGCCCCGCGGCCAGCTCGATATCGTTCTGCCAGCTGAACGTGTCGCGACGGCTGTCGAAGCGTGAATAGAACTGTCCGTCCTGATAGGCATCGGATTTGTCTTCGCTGCGCCCGGCCTGCAGCGTCACCAGCCAGGGTTCCAGCGGACTGAAGCGCGCACGGGTGCCGAAGACCCTCGACTCGCCATCGGCATTGGCGCCGAAACCGGACGTGCGGGAGCGGTTTACGCTGTCGTAGTCGTTATGGGATTTGGCCTGCAGCAGGTTGGCGTCCAGCTCCAGGCCGTTGTCGAAGCGGTAGCCGGCGCTCAGCGTCGCGGACAGGTTGCGATAGCCATCGGCATCACGTTCGTAGCCGCTGGTGTCCGCCGACTTGACGTTGATGCCGTCGGTGTCCGAGCCACTGACGCCCAGGCTGTACCAGCCACGACCGTCACCACCGGAAACGCCGGCGCTGCCCGTGTAGGTGTCATGGGTGCCGTAGCCGGCCGAGAAGAACGGCTTGACGCCCTGCCCCTGGCCCTTGCGGGTGAATATCTGGATCACCCCGCCGATGGCCTCCGAGCCGTACAGGCTGGAGCGTGGACCGCGGACCACCTCGATGCGCTCGATCAGCTCCAGCGGCAGATCCTGCAGGGCCGCGCCGCCGCCCGAGACCGAGCCGATCTTGATGCCATCGATCATCACCAGCACGTGATCGGATTCGGTGCCGCGCATGAACAGCGAGGTGGACTTGCCGGGCCCGCCGTTGTTGGCCAGCGATACGCCAGGCACCTGCTTGAGCAGCTCGGGCAGCGAACTCGCCTGGCTGCGTTCGATCCGCTCGCGGTCTATCACGGTCACCGCGGCCAGGCTCTGCTGAGCCGTCTGCGCGGTGCGGGTGGCGGTCACCACCTGTTGCTGGAGATCCAGCGGGGCTGCGGCCAGCTGGCCAATGGAAAGGGGAAAACTGCCGAGCAGCACATAGGCCGCTGGCTTGAAACGGGGCTTGCAAGTCAAGGTACAGGTCTCCGTCGTGCCCACCCGCACGACTGAAAGTCGACGAAGACAGACGGAGGAACCGCAAAAGGAAGTGAATACCGCGAGGGATATGCACCCGCCCAGCGCCCGCCGCACTGTCAGTGAAATGCGACAGGCCGGTCTCCGGGCTTGCGAGCGTACGCCTTGCGGCGTCCCGAAACCGCGCCTTCCCATGCGTTGAGCACAGTGGCTATTAGGGTTTCTCGACTCGCCTACCGTTGCGGGGGCAGCGCCGGAATCTTCGTGAGAATGGACCGGCTTCCCTGTTTCACCCCCTCGCTGAAGAGGGGGCACCTGAGGCGACGCGGAGGTTAGTCCAAGGCCGGGCTTGACGCAACCACGGGGTTGTCGCAGCGCCCTGCAATTTCCGCTTGCATCTCGGCGCTCGGAACGGCGGACGCCAAAAGGCTTCGAATGCAACAATGCCAGCAATCAGCCAGGACCCATATCCGACGCCCATGACCAGCATCGTGCAGATTTCAGACACCCATTTCGGTACCGAACAACCTTCCGTGGTCCAGGCCCTGGAGGACCATGTACGCGAACACCGGGCCGACCTGCTGGTGTTCTCCGGCGACATCACCCAGCGTGCCCGTCGCGGGCAGTTCGCCAGTGCCGCCGCCTTCGTGCGCCGCGTGCAGGCCGATGGCGTCGGCGAGACGCTGGTGATTCCGGGCAATCACGACATCCCGCTGTACAACCTCTTCGCCCGCCTGTTCACGCCGTACAGCAACTACCGGCGACACTTCGGCGATGAGCTGGAGCCGGTATTCGAGAACGACGACATGCTGGTGATCGGGCTCAATACCACCCATCCGCGCCGGCACAAGGACGGCGTGGTGACGGGGCGACAAGTGGAGCGGGTGGCGCAGCGGCTGGCCGATGGCAACCCGCACAAGATTCGCATCGTGGTGGCCCACCAGCCATTCGGCGCGATGGTGCCGAGCGATCTGAGCAACCTGCAGCACGGCGCCGAATTCGCGCTGCAGCGCTGGGCCGAGCACGGGCTGGACCTGGTCATGGGCGGGCACATCCATCTGCCCTACGTGCTGCCGTTGTCCAAGCAGTACAGCGGCCTCGCGCGGGAGATCTGGATGGTGCAGGCCGGCACCACGCTCTCGACCCGCCTGCGTGGCACCTCGCCAAACTCCTTCAACCGGCTGAAGCTGCATCCCGGCGAACAGAAGAAGGTCTGCGTCGAGCGCTGGGACCTGCTCGACGGTCGCTTCGTGCTGGGTTCGCACTTCAACCTGAGCTGGTGACCCGCGCTAGCACGCGAACCGCGGTCAGCCCACCGACAGGCCGACCAGATAGACACCGGCGAAGCCGATGTTGAAGGCGATGAACAGGTAGAGCATGTAGCGCAGGTAGCTGCCGAAGGTCAGCCCCGGCACCTTGCTCATGGCGACGATGCCCGACGCCGAACCGATCACCAGCAGCGAGCCGCCAACACCGACCGCATAGGTCAGCACCATCCATTCGGCGACACCCATTTCCAGGCCTGATTTCAGCAGCGCTGCGGTCAGCGGCACGTTGTCGATGGCCGCCGACATTACGCCCATCAGGTAGTTGGCCATCACTGCCGGCACCTGGTCATAGATGTGCACCAGCCCGTCGAGCACGCGAATCTCCTTGAGCATGCCGACGAGCAGGAGGATGCCGAGGAAGAAGAACAGCGTCTCGAACTCCACCTGGCGCACGTATTCGAGAATCGGATCGGAGTCGTTGTCGTCGCTGAAGAAGCGCGCAACCAGGAACATCACCGAGAGGCCGGCGAGGAAGGTCAGCACCGGCGGGATCTGGAACAGGAAGTTGCCGACAATGGTGCTGAGGATGGTGCACAGGAAGATCAGTGCAATCGCCACGTCGACACCGCGCACATCGTTGCGCTGGCCCTGCACCACCACCTCGCCCTTCATACCGATCGACAGCATGGCGGCCAGCACCATCACCGCGACGAATGCCGGCACGGCCAGTGCCAGCAGCTGGAGGATCGCCACCTTGCCAGCGAGGAAGATCATCAGCGTGGTGACGTCGCCGGTAATCAGCGCGACGCCACCGGAGTTGACGGAGAAAACCACCAAGGTAGCGAACTTGATGGTCTTCGCCCGATCCAGCTGCAGCGAGAGAATCAGGGTGATGGAGACCAGCGTCGCGGTGATGTTGTCGGCGAGCGACGAGAACACGAAGCAGAAGGTCGCTGTGAGGAACAGCAGCGCGCGCTCACTGATCCGCGTGGGCAACACCAGATAGATCAGGTTCTCGATCATGCCCTTCTTGTTCAGATAGGCAACGAAGGTCATGGCCGCCACCAGGAAGATCCACAATCCGGCGATCTCGGCGATGTTCTCGTTGAGGCTTTCCAGCACGGTTTCCCGCGCCTCGCCCACCGGTGTGAAGATGAACAAGAGCAGCCAGGCCAGGGTGCCGAAGAACAGCGTCACCTTGGCCTTGTTCACGTGAGTAATTTCTTCGAGTACGACACCAAGCAGCGCCGCGACCGCCAGTGCAATCAGCACGTACGTCAGCAATTCAGGCATATCTCACCTAATGGAAGTGGGGAAAAAGGGGCTGTGCGCGACGGAACGACGCACGGGGAGGAATTGGGGATGCGCATGGTAGCCAAAGCGCCAGGCGAGCGAAATCACCGCATGTCAAACGGGGAGTGTTTCAGCATGTGAGTACGACTAAAGACAGGGCGTCTACGACGGGGGTTCTATGCGGATGACGCTCAGGGGTTGCGGGCCAGTTGCTCCTGGTCGAGCACGCGCTTGGCGCCCAGATAACTCTTATTCCAGTAGCCGGCGGTAAGACTGTCCAGGCGTACCGTGCCGCCAGAAGATGGCGCGTGAACGAAGCGGTCTTCGCCAACGTAGATGCCCGCGTGGCTGACCCGGCGCCCACCGCTGGTAGCGAAGAACACCAGATCGCCGGGCTGCAATGCGTCGCGCCGTACGGAGGGGCCGCGCAGATTGCTCATGGCCTGAGTGGTGCGAGGGAGCTGGATGCCGGCTGCGCCGTGGTAGACGTAGCCGATCAGGCCACTGCAGTCGAAACCGCTATCCGGCGTGTTGCCGCCCCAGCGATAAGGCGTGCCGACCAGACCAATCGCACTGAACAGCACGTCTTCAGCGGCGCCAGGCACGGGCTGTTGGTGGACCCTGGGTGTCTGCACGACCGGCGGCGTGGGTGCCTTTCCGGCACAGGCGGTCAGCAGCACAGTCAGAACAACGAGCGTGAGACGAGCCGGATAGTGCATGGCAGAGCGGTCCAGGCAAATGAGCCATCACTCTGCCGGCATGTGCGGGAAGACGCAACCCCCGCAGGTCGCGGGATCAGTGCTGGGACGTGTGCGAAGCCAGATCGGACGCCAGGGCCAGCACGCGTTTTGCTTCCATGTAGCTGGCGCGCCAGTAACGGTCATCCAGGCTGTCGACGCGCACGCCACCGCTGCGGCTGCTGGAGGCGTGGATGAACTGGTCATCGCCGATGTAGATGCCGGCATGGCTGACCCGGCCACGGCCACGGTTGTTGAAGAACACCACGTCACCGGGTTCCAGCTCGTTGCGCTTGACCACCGGTGCGTCGAGGTTGATCAGCTCGCGAGTGGAGCGCGGCAGCTCGAGACCTGCCTCCTTGCGGAACAGGAAGCCGACGAAGCCGCTGCAGTCGAAACCGCTCTTCACCGAGCTGCCACCGTAGCGATACGGGGTACCGACTAGGGTGAAGCCGCGCTCGAGAATGCTGTCGGCCAGCTGCGGCAGCTGGTAGTCGTGCTCATCGGTAAGCTCTGCCAGCGACTGCTCTTCGCTCTTTTCGAGCGCGTCGAAGTCGAATCCGGCCAAGGGATGGTGTTGCGACAGACGAGGCGCGTCGGCTTGCTGCTCGGTCTGTACAGGCTGGCCGGCGCAGGCGGTCAGCAGGGCGATGAGTGCGAGAGGCACGAGGGGTGCGAAGCGTTGGCGCATGGGCACAGCCGTGTCGGTGATTTCAAAGTGCCGGCGACTATGCCCTCTATCGCTTCGATGATCAAATTCAATCGGACGAAATGTGACGAACCAGCTGCGACAAAACGTCTGCGGCCCTTCCTTGCAGAAGTACGTCCGCCAGCGGACTGATTTCGGTGGCTTGCAGGTTCACCTCGACGACCGAGCCGCCGGCCTGACGCACCCGCCATACCGGCTCGAGGATGTAGCCGAAGCTCGCCGTGGTTCCAACCACCAGCACGGCGTCGAAGCCGAGCTGCACCTGTTGCTGCAATGCAGTCAGGGCGGAGTCCGGCAGCATCTCCTCGAACAGCACCACGGCAGGACGCAACACCCCGTCGCAGGTCAGGCAGCGCGGCGGCATTGGCTGATCCAGCAGCGAAGGCAGTGGACGTTCGTCGACCTTGCCGCAGCCCATGCACGACAGCGGCGACAGCTGACCGTGAATCTCGATCAAGCGATCGGGCGGACTGCCGGCTCGGCGGTGGAAGCCATCGATGTTCTGCGTGAGCACCCAGGCCCTGCGTTTGCGCCGCTGCAGCTCGGCGATGGCGAAGTGGCCGGCATTGGGCTCGGCTTGCAGGCAGGCCCGCCCGATTTCGGCCAGGTACTTCCAGCACAAGGCCGGATCACGCCGCAGCGTCGGCCCGGATAGCGCCACCTCGATCGGCAGGCCGTCTTCGGTTTCGCCGTTATAGAGGCCGCCGAGGCCACGGTAGGTGGGCAACCCGGAGTCGGCCGACAGCCCGGCCCCGGTGATGATCAGAATGCGTTCGGCGCCGCTCAGCGCCTGGGCGGCCTTGTCGATATCCATGAATGTCGCGAACCCGTTTCGGTGGCACTCCCCCGATCGAGCGGGGAACCGATGGCCGCGTCGCGACCACGGCCATCAGCCTACGAATCGCCGCGCCTGACTGCAAAGGCATTCGCCCCCGCTCAGCCCAGCTGGGCCTGGAACAGCACCGCGTAGCCCAAAGCACACAACAGCCAGGCCGGCAGCGGGCCGAGCAGCCAGCGCCAGCCCCACCATTGCGGCACGAAGCCGACGCCATGCACGAAGCCGGCGGAAATACCCCACATCACCAGCATCAGCTGCGGGTGACTGTAGCCTCCCTGCCCGTCCAGCATCGCCGCCGGATGGATCAGCAGGACCAGCGCCAGCGGCGCGGCCAGCACTAGAGAAAGTACGCGACCGAACGCGCCGTAGCAGTGCCCCTGCGCGCGACTGCTCACGGCTCGGCGTCCAGGTCCTGAGTGGCTTCCAGCCACAGCGCATTGATGATGCCGAAGCTGCTGGCCAGCAGCACGCCGAGAATCCAGGTGAAGTACCACATAGTCGTCTCTCCTTGGCGGGCGGGCACGGCGGCCCGCCCGCGCGGTCAGTACAGCCCGTGGGGGTTGGCTTCGATGGTTTTCTGGGTGAGCCGGCCCCACATGCGCACGTAGCTCCACAGCGTGTAGCAGAGGATCAGCGGCACGAAGATGCAGGCCACAACGAACATGATGCCCAGCGTCTTCTGACTTGAGACCGCATCCCAGATCGTCAGGCTCGAGGCCGGATCGAGGCTCGACGGGAAGACGAAGGGAAACAGCGCAAAGCCCGCGGTACAGATGCTGCCGACGATCATCAGACTGGTTCCGACGAAGCTCACCCCACCGCTGTTGCGGCTGGAGCCGAGCAGCGCCAGCAACGCCCCGAGGATGCCCGCGGCCGGCGCGATCAAGGTGACCGGATAGAGGCCGTAGTTGGCCAACCAGCCGATATTGTCCTGGGCCACCTGCTTGTCCAGCAGCGGATTGAGCGCGGCGCCCGGATCGCTGACCGACAGCTGGCTGAAGCCCTGAATGCCCAGCGCCAGCCAGACACCCGCCGCGACGAAGCCGAACAGGAACACCAGCACGCACAGGCGCGTGGCCTGCCGCGAGCGCTCAGCCAGCGCGCCGTCGGTGCGCAGCATCAGCCAGGCGCCACCGTGGGCGCTGAGCATGCTCAGGCTGACGATGCCGCAGAGCAGCGCGAACGGGTTGAGCAGCGCGAAGAACGAGCCCTGATAGGTCGAGCGCATCAGCTCGTCCAGCTGGAACGGCAGGCCGAGGAACAGGTTGCCGAAGGCCACGCCGAACACCAGCGCCGGCACCGCACCGCCGACGAACAACGCCCAGTCCCAGGCGCTGCGCCAGCGCGGGTCTTCCACCTTGCTGCGATAGTCGAAGCCCACCGGGCGGCAGAACAGCGCGAACAGCACCAGCAGCATCGCCCAGTACAGGCCGGAAAATGCCACCGCATAGACCATCGGCCAGGCAGCGAACAGCGCACCACCGGCGGTGATGAACCACACCTGGTTGCCATCCCAGTGTGGCGCGATGGTGTTGATCGCCACGCGTCGCTCGTTGTCGGTCTTGCCGACGAAGGGCATCAGTGCCATGGCGCCCATGTCGAAGCCATCGGTCAGGGCGAAGCCGATCAGCAACACGCCGATCAGCACCCACCAGATGAGCTTGAGCACTTCGTAATCGAACATCTCGTATCTCCCTCAGACGCTGCCAGGCTGGGAAGACAGGCCGCTCGGCTGCGCCGACGCCACCCGTGCTTCACGTACGTCCCGTTCGAAGTGATAACGACCGGTGTGCAGACTGCTCGGCCCAAGCCGTGCGAAGCGGATCATCAGGAACATCTCGATCACCAGCAGCAGGCTGTAGAAGGCCACCAGGGCGATCAGCGAGCCCCAGATATCGCCGGCCGCCAGCGTCGAGGTGGACAGATGGGTCGGCAGTACCTCGGCGATCGACCATGGCTGACGGCCATGCTCGGCGACGTACCAGCCGGTCTGCGCGGCGATCCACGGCAGCGGCAGGCTGAACAGCGCAAACTTCAGCAGCCAGGGCTTTGTCTCGGCATTGCGCTTGATCGATGCCCAGCTCGCCAGAGCAAACAGCAGCAACATCAGGAAGCCAGCGGCGACCATCACGCGGAAGGTCCAGAACAGGCTGAACACGTTGGGTATGGTGTCCAGCGCGGCGAGCTTGATCTGCTCCTCGCTGGCATCCACCACATCGGCGGTGTACTTCTTCAGCAGCAGCCCGTAGCCCAGGTCCTGCTTGACCTCATTGAACGCGGCGATGGCTTCGGCCGACTTGTCGCCGCTACGCAGCACCTGTAGGCGCTCGTAGGCGAGCATGCCGTTGCGGATGCGCAGCTCATGCTCGGCGATCAGCTGCTTGATGCCCTTTACCTCCTCGTCCAGCGAGCGCGTGGCGATCAGTCCTAGTGCGTAGGGGATCTTCACTTCGTAATCGGTGCGCATCTCCTGCTGATTGGGCAGGCCGAACAGGGTGAAGCCGGCCGGCGCCGGGTGGGTTTCCCACTCAGCCTCGATGGCGGCCAGCTTGACCTTCTGCACATCGCCAATCTCATAGCCGGACTCGTCGCCGAGGATGATCACCGAGATCGTCGACGCCAGGCCGAACACCGCGGCGATGGCGAACGAACGGCGGGCAAAGCCCAGGTCGCGCTTCTTCAATAGATAGAAGGAAGAAATCGCCAGCACGAAAATCGCCCCGGTGACATAGCCCGCGGACACGGTGTGGACGAACTTGACCTGCGCCACCGGGTTGAACAGCAGCGCGCCGAAGTCCACCAGCTCCATGCGCATGGTCTCGAAGTTGAACTCAGAGCCCACCGGGTTCTGCATCCAGCCATTAGCGATAAGGATCCAGAGCGCCGAGAGATTCGAGCCCAGCGCCACCAGCCAGGTGACCGCTAGGTGCTGCACCTTGGAGAGCCGGTCCCAGCCGAAGAAGAACAGGCCGATGAAGGTGGATTCGAGGAAGAACGCCATCAACCCCTCGATGGCCAGCGGCGCGCCGAAGATGTCGCCGACGTAGTGGCTGTAGTAGGCCCAGTTGGTACCGAACTGGAATTCCATGGTCAGTCCGGTGGTGACGCCCAGGGCGAAGTTGATGCCGAACAGCTTGCCCCAGAACTTGGTCATGTCCTGATAGACCTGCTTGCCGGTCATCACGTAGACCGATTCCATGATCGCCAGCAGGAACGCCAGCCCCAGGGTCAACGGCACGAAGAGAAAGTGATACATCGCCGTCATGGCGAACTGCAGGCGTGATAGATCGACAACGCTTTCCGAGATCATCTCGGCCCTCCCTCGGGGATCGAACCCCGCGAATCAAGCAAATGGTCGGCAACGCGCACCGAACCGTTCTCGGGAATGCTGGGGGCATCGAACCAGACGTTTTTTATGATCATGAGGATCGCGACCTTGGCCAGCACTACCAGCACGACGTCTCGCCTGAGCGATGACTTGAACATGCCTACCTCCTTGCGTGACCGCCCGAGCGCCTGGCGCTCCGGCAGCATGTTGCGATTGAAGGCCCCCTTGGGGTGGGGGCCGACATCCGGGCGCGACGCCTGGACTCAATCGCGGTACCCCGAACCACCCGTGGAAGCTGCTCTGGTTCGAGGCAGGCAAAGTGTCCGGCGCACCCCGCAAGCGGACAACTGCGACAGCCTGCCCCACCCACTCGCGGCAATCTGTGCCAGAGCGGCGCTGCGCTCCAAACAAGCAGTGACACCGGCGAGCGACACCGGGTCAGGCGCGACGCGATCGCCACGCTGCGGCGCCCTGTCGCAGTCATGGCACACGCAGCCAGCGGCGAAACCCGTTGCCGGCCGTGCTCGAGAGCGGGCTCCAGGCGAAGTCCCAGGGCGCCGGCGGCAGCTCCTCCGCCTCGGCGGCGAGCGGGCGTCCGCCCTGGCGCACCCGTGGCTTCCAGTCGAACACATGCTCGCTGTCGCCTCGCCAGCCGAGCACGATGCCGATTGCCGGGCTGTCATCGCTGGCGACCCAACGCGCTGCGGCGGCGAGCATCATGGCCTCGATATGCTCCGGCTCGACCAGCTCGCGGTAGTCGGAGGCCAGCAACCAGCGGCAGACGCCGAGGTGGAAGGTCCAGTCCAGCGCCAGCTGGCAGCCGTAGGCCCAGGTCATGAACTGGCGAAAGATCTCCAGTCCCTCTGGCGGGTCAAGCTTGAGCAGCCGCGGGCAGACATCGAACAGCGCATGCCAGTACGGCAGCAACTTGGCATCCAGATGCACGAAGCTGCGGGCGTTGCTGGGGTAGTCGGGAAAAGGCAGCCGATAGCTCACGCGGCTATCGGCGCGGGTGAATCGTTCCATCATGGTCATGGTGAAATCCCCTGAATCGACTGGGCCGTCGGAAGGCTCCGACAGGTAGCCGTCTCGTCCGCTGCTGCTGGGCGGAAGAACGGCGAATCACGTCATTCAGGAAATCTCAGGGCGCGCGCGGATTCAGTGCCGGCCAGTGGTGGCACGGGCCATGACGCTCAATCGGTGGTAGCGGATTCGCCCCTGTCGTGCGCCGCCCCAGCCAGGCCAAGGCGAACAGTGCGACGATGGCAAGGAAAACCGAACTGCACAGCGGGCAGTCGAGGGCATGCTGCGACAGGTCATGTAAATCGGAGGGAAGCGCGCCGAGGCCGGAGCCACCATCGTCGCCGGTGACGCAGAACGCGTCCTGCCCCATGGCCAGTCCGAAGCCCACATGGGTGGCGTGGTTCAGACTGCAGACAAAGGCATTGAGCAGGATGCAGGTGAAGAGCACCCATACGATCTGCGCACGCTTGTCTTTGACGATGGTCATGTTTCGACTTTACACCGCACGCCTCTGGACGGCGCTGCGCCAAACCGTCGCAGCGGCCTCAGTGGTTGACGGTGAACGCCAGCATCGCCGAGAGCTGACACAGCGGACGGCCACTCTCGCTCTGCCACTGATTGAACGCAGCCTGCACCGCAGCCTGGTCACGCTGGCTGCTGGGAACCTTGTCGACGATTTCCTGCGCCTTGAGCGCGGCTACCACGTCATTGCTGGGCACGAAGGTGTCTTTGCCGGCCATGCGCAACAGGCGCGGCGCCGACAATCCGCCGAGCTGGCTGCCGTGTCTGGTCAGGTAGCGCCACAGGCCGACGATGTCGCCGCTCGGCCAATCGGCCAGCAGGTTGCCGAAGCCGCCCTTCTCTTTCGCCACATCGAGCACGAACTGCGCGTTACGCGGCACGCTCTTGAGCTTGCCGAGATGGCGGATCAGCCGGGTGTCCTGCATCAATCGTTCGATGTGCTCACCGCCCATCAGCACGACCTTTTCCGGGTCGAAGCCGAAGAACGCCTGCTCGAACGCCGGCCACTTTGCATCCACCAGGCTGTGCTTGAGGCCGGCGCGGAAAATGCGCAGGCTGATCAGCGAGAGATAGCGATCATCGGAAACGTCGCGCAATTCATCGGCACTGCGCGGTTGCGGCAGGCGGGCCTCCAGCGCCGCGGCCGAGCCGAAGCGGTTGAGGCAGTATTCGTGCAGCCATTTGTAGTCTTGCATGGTTCAGATCCGATGGTGACGGCAGCGGCACAGGGTGCCGGTGACGAGCCGGCCTCGCAAGTCCGCCGCCATCGACGCAGCTGGGCGGCAGCGGTCAGGTGGCGTTCGCGCAGGCTGGTCTGGACGAATATTCGCGGGCAAGCCCGCTTCCGCTGTGAAGCCGGCGCAGGCCGAATGACACCGCTTGGTACGCGTCCCATTGCCCTGACGCCAGGCGCAGACGGTGGACAAGCTTCACGTTGTCCACCCTACGAGCAGAACGTCGTTTGCGTGCGAGCCGGCTCAGACGTGCAGCGGGCTCTCGGTATCAGCCGCGCAGCCGCTGCGCCGCCTGACGCAGCACCTGCTCGGTCGCCGTCCAACCCAGGCAGCCGTCGGTGATCGACACGCCGTAGCGCAGCTCGCCGGACAGCGGCTGGCAACCATCGAACAGATGGCTCTCCAGCATGACGCCACGCAGACTCATGTCGCCAGCCAGGCGCTGCTCGATCACCGACTCCAGCACCGCGGGCTGGCGCAGGGGGTCCTTGCCACTGTTGGCGTGGCTGCAATCGACCATGATGCGCGGAGCGATCCCCTGCTTTTCCAGCGCACGACGGGCAGCAGCGACACTGACCGCGTCGTAGTTGGGTGCGCCGTGGCCGCCACGCAGGACCAGATGGGTATCCGGATTACCGCGCGTCTGCAGCAGTGCCGGATGGCCGAGATCGTCGATGCCGAAGTGCTGGTGTGGATGTTCCGCTGAACGCATGGCGTCGCAAGCGATGCCCAGGCCGCCATCGGTGCCATTCTTGAAGCCCACCGGCAGGTCCAGCCCGCTGACCAGCTCGCGATGGATCTGCGACTCGCTGGTGCGCGCGCCAATCGCGGCCCAGCCCAGCAGATCGTCGAAGTACCCGGCAGCCAGCGGCTGCAGCAGTTCGGTGGCAATCGGCAGACCAGTTTCGAGAATATCCAGCATCAGGCGGCGCGACAGGTGCAGCCCCTCGGCCATGTTGCCGCTGCCGTCCAGATGCGGGTCGTAGACCAGGCCTTTCCAGCCGACGGTGGTACGCGGTTTTTCCACATAGGCGCGCATCACCAGCAGCAGCTGATCGCTGACGTCAGGTGCAAGCGCGGCGAGACGCTCGGCGTACTCGAGCGCGGCGACAGGATCGTGCAGGGAACAGGGCCCGACGACGACCAGCAGGCGCGGATCACGACTGTCGAGCACGGCGCGGATGGCGTTGCGGTCGTTATGGATGCGTGCGGCAAGGGCGTCGTTCAAGGGCAGACGCTGGCGCAATACCGCGGGGCTGGGCAGCGGCTGCGCGCTGCGGCGGGCGACGCTGGCTTCGGCGGTGGCGACGGGTTGTTGAGCAAGTACGGTGGCGGATGCATTCATGATCTGGCGGTTCCTTCTGCCGGCGCGGGTGGTCCGCGGCGGCGCTAGTCGGGTGTTCGTTCGCGTGCTTTGTGTTCGGCGTCGAAGCGGCTAAATCGCCAGTCGTAGCGGTAATAACGGTCGGTGCGGTAAGTGGTCATGGCGTGTTCCTCGTTGCGTTGGGCCATCGCGTGGCCGAAAAAACAAAAACCCCCGGTCGGGTGGCCGACCGGGGGTTCGAAAACTGTTCTGGTGGCGACCCTGCTTGCTAGGGCGCCTGTGGGGTATCAGGCGCGCCTGTGGCTAAACCAATACCCAAAGTAATAACCAGCGGCTGCAACCTGCTGCCCACGAGCGAACACGGCGCGAATGGCACCGGCATCGACAACGTTCAGGGCTACAGGGTTCAGGGACATGCTGATCTCCAGAAGATGACCGAACCATACTCTGCCGGGACTGCGGCTTTCAACCGGCACGGCAAAAAGAAAGTGGCTGGCTCGGCCGGGTGCGCCCGATTACAGGCTCATCACATCGACGAAGCGCGGCGTGGCGCTGTCATCAATACGCAGGCTCTTGAAATCGAACAGGTTGCGGTCGGCCAGCTGCGAAGGCACCACATTCTGCAGCGCGCGAAACATGATTTCGGTGCGCCCTGGCGACTTGCGCTCCCACTCCTGCAGCATTTCCTTGACCACCTGGCGCTGCAGATTTTCCTGCGAACCACAGAGGTTGCACGGGATGATCGGAAACTCCTTCATCGTCGAGTACGCCTCGATGTCCGCCTCGTTGCAGTAGGCCAGCGGGCGAATCACCACGTTGCGTCCATCGTCGGAGAGCAGCTTGGGCGGCATGGCCTTCAGCGTGCCGCCATAGAACATGTTGAGGAAGAAGGTCTCCAGGATGTCGTCGCGATGATGCCCGAGCGCCATCTTCGTCGCGCCGATCTCGTCGGCAAAGGTGTACAGCGTGCCCCGGCGCAGACGTGAGCACAGCGAGCAGGTGGTCTTGCCTTCCGGAATCTTCTCCTTCACCACCGAGTAGGTGTCCTTCTCGATGATGTGGTACTCGACGCCGATGGACTTCAGGTATTCGGGAAGGACATGCTCGGGAAAGCCGGGCTGCTTCTGGTCCATGTTCACGGCAACGATCTCGAACTTGATCGGCGCGACCTTCTGCAGATAGAGCAGCACATCGAGCATGGTGTAGCTGTCCTTGCCGCCGGACAGGCAGACCATGACCTTGTCGCCGTCCTCGATCATGTTGAAGTCGGTGACGGCCTCGCCGGCCAGGCGGCGCAGGCGCTTCTGCAGTTTGTTCTGGTTGACCGAGAGGTTGCCCATGTCAGGTGTCCGGGTGAGATGCGAAAGGCGCGCATTTTACGCGCAAAGCAAGCCTGACCGCAGCCCGTTCGCCGCCTGCTCCGATGTGAACCAGCACTGAATGAACACCCGCAGTGCTGTGCTAGTCTCGCCCGATGGACGACCTCTCCCCCGCACTGGATCTGCCAGACCACCTGCTCGTGCTGCTGCAGGAAAGACCCGAAGGCTGCAGCGAGTACGAGCTGATTCAACAGCTCAAGCGCCGGCATAGCACGCATGTGCCCAACCTGCCGCTGACAGACAAGCTGGTGCTGTTCCGCACGCACTTTCTGGTGTTCAACGCGCTTTATCTGCTGCGCGACCGACTCTGGGCCGAGGGCAGCGGCCATCTGCAGATCAGCCCCTTGCACGTTCAGTTGCTGCCATATGCCGGCGCCAACGCCGGCCTCGCCGAGCAGGATGCCCTGCGCGCGTATTACCTGGATCTCTCCAACCTGCGGGATACCTACGAAGACGATGTCGAACGTCTTCTGGCGAGCTTCTGGACGCGCATGCAGGGCAGCGACGAGAAGCGGGCCGCTCTCGAACTATTCGAACTGGACCGCGCCTCACAGCCCCTCACCCTAGAGCTGATCAAGCGCCGCTACCGTCAGCTGGTCGGCCTGCACCATCCGGATCGAGGTGGCAGTACGCAGCGCCTGCAGTCAATCAATCTGGCGATGGAAATACTCGAGCGCTATTACCGCTGACGGCATAGCTTCGAAACGCTCTAACCCCGCTGATGCATTGCCGATTGGCATTTCTATACTGCGACGTAAGGTCGCACGCGCCGTCCTCGATGACGACCGCCAGGCGAGGCGACCTCCATAAACTGAGGAGACGCTGGCATGATCAATCACGTTTGGGGTTTGTTCACCCACCCCGGTCAGGAGTGGAATGAAATCCGCGGCGAGGAAGAAACCGTCAGCCACATGTACCTCACGCATGTGCTGCTGCTCGCCGCGATACCGGCGGTATCGGCCTACATCGGCGCGACCCAGGTGGGCTGGAGCATCGGCGGTGGAGAGCCGGTCAAACTGACCCAGGCCAGTTGCATGCAGCTGGCGATACTTTCCTACTTCGCCATGCTGGCCGGCGTCGCCGTGATGGGCGGCTTCATTCACTGGATGGCACGTACCTACGACGCTACCCCAACCCTTACCCAATGCATCGTTTTCGCCGCCTATACCGCAACGCCGCTGTTCATCGGCGGGCTGGCGGGTCTCTATCCGCACCTCTGGCTCGGCATGCTGGTGGGGACCGCGGCAGTCTGCTACACGGCCTATCTGCTCTACGTGGGGCTGCCCAAGTTCATGAACATCCACGAAGACGAGGGATTCATGTTCTCCAGTTCGGTACTTGCAGTCGGCCTCGTAGTGCTGGTCGCGATCATCGCCCTGTCGGTCATAACCTGGGGCATGGGCATCGGTCCGGTCTACGTCCGTTAACCCAATCCTCACCTCAAAAGGCCGCCTGTTGGCGGCCTTTTCGTATGCCCGTGCATCATCCCACGACGAATCGTCTGGACCGATAAGGGAAACCCTCACCGCATCTGCCGTTCTAAAGCGATAACGCCGCTGCAACAGCACTCCTGAGCGGCCCTCAAGGCAGACGGAGACTCGGTATGATCCCGCACTTTGTAACATTGCTCACCCGCCCGGATCGGGCGTGGGCGGACATTCGCCGCGACGAAGAAAAGAACAGCTCCAACTACCTTGTCCATCTGCTGCTCTGGGCATTGCTGCCAGCGGTTTGCATGTTCATCGGCACGCGCTATGTGGGTTGGAGCCTGGTCGAAGCCGAACGGATCTGGCTCGATACCCGCAGTGCCTTCCAGCTCAGCGCGCTGATCTACATCACCATCGTCGCCGGCACCTTCATCATGGGGTTCTTCCTGCGCTGGATGTCGCGCTCCTTCGATGCACGCCCGACTTTCAATCAATGCGTGGGCTTCATCGCCTATGTCATTACACCTTTCTTCCTGGCCGGACTGGGTGCGCTCTACCCGTCGCGCTGGCTGGCCATCCTGGTTCTGGTGGCGGCCGGGGCGTACTCGACCTATCTGCTGTTCGTCGGCCTGCCGACGTTCATGCGCATCAGTAACCGCAACACCTTTCTTTACGGCGCCTGCACCTGGGGCGTCGGTCTGCTGGTGCTGGTGAACCTGAAGGTGCCGATGATCCTATTCTGGATGCTCGCACTCGACCCGACCTACGAGCGCGATACCCCACAGAACCAGAGCTATGGCTTCGAGGAGAATCGCCCGCAGGAAGAACCGGGCGGTTTGGAAAACGAACGGCGCTTCAACGAACGGCCGAACGAGTGACCAACGAAGCTGTTCGGCCAGAATCGGTTTGGCATAATGCGGCGCTTGCAGGAGTACCCCAATGCCCGAGCGCCTCAATGCCCGTGTCGAAGCCTGTTACGAGCTGGCCGAGCAGTTTTTCAAGCGACGCTTCACCCGCCCCCAGATAAGCCTCAAGCTGCGCGGGCAGAAAGCTGGTGTAGCGCATTTGCAGGAAAATCTCCTGCGCTTCAATGAGCAGCTATATAGGGAAAACACCGAGCACTTTCTGCGCCAGACCGTCGCCCATGAGGTCGCGCACCTGATCGCCCATCAGATGTTTGGCTCACGGATCCAGCCTCACGGCGAGGAATGGCAGCTGATCATGCGTGGCGTGTACGAGCTGCCGCCGGATCGCTGCCACACCTATGCGATTCGTCGCCGGTCCGTTACCCGTTATGTCTATCGCTGCAGCTGCGTGGATCAGGATTTCGCTTTCACGCCCCAACGCCATGCGTTGGTGGCGAAGGGGCGCCGTTATTACTGCCGTCGCTGCAAGACCACCCTCGCCTTCAGCGGCGAGCAACGCATCGAATAACGCCAGCGCCTGCTAGAGCGCCCTCGCCCGCCAACCGGCAATGACGAACAACGCCGCCAGCAACGCCATCAACGGCAACCAGCCCGCGTGATCCCAGACATAACCGGCGCCATAGCCAACCACACTCGATCCCAGATAGTAGGCACACAGGTACAGCGCCGATGCCTGCGCTCGAGCACCCTTGGCATGGCTGCCGACCTGCCCGCTGGCCACGGCATGCGCGGCGAAGAAGCCGAGGGTGAACAATCCGAGACCGAGCACGATGCTGACCAGCCACGACGTCGCGCATAGTCCCACACCAATCAGCATCAGAGCGACCCCACCGCGCAGCACCTGCCGCGCACCGAAGCGCGGCACCAGACGCCCGGCCCAGCCGGCGCTGAAAATCCCCCCGAGATAGACGACGAACAGCAGGCCGATGAGCGTCGAGGACAAGCCGAACGGCTCGCCTGCCAGGCGGAAGCCAATGTAGTTGAACAGCGCGACGAAGCCGCCCATCAGCAGAAAGCCCTGCAGGAACAGTCCACGTAGCACCGGATTGCCCAGATGCAGCCGGAAGTTCGTCAGCAGAATGCGCAGCGAGAGCGGTTGCGCCGTGAAATGTCGCGACGGCGGCAACAGCCAGACGAACGCCACCAACGCCAGCAGTCCCAGCGAGGCAATGCCACCGAGCGCCAGCTGCCAGCCACCCAGGTCACTCAGCAGGCCCGAAAGCAGACGCCCGAGCATCCCACCCAGCGCCGTGCCGCCGATATACAGGCCCATTGCGGCAGGCAGCGACTCGGGCTCGAACTCCTCGCCGACGTAAGCCATCGCCAGTGCCGGCAATCCACTGAGTGCCAGCCCGAGTAGCGCGCGCAGCGCCAGCAATAGTTGCCAGGAATCGACCAGTACGCTGGCCAGCCCGAGCAGGCTGGCCAGACCAAGCGCCGCGGCCATCACCGGCTTGCGCCCCCAGCTTTCGGCAAGCGCACCCGAGATCAGCAGACAGACGGCGAGCGACAGCGTCGTCAGCGACAACGCCAGACTGCTGCTGGCAGCCGATACGGAGAAATGCGCGGCGAGCATGGGCAGCAACGGCTGAATGCAATACAGCAATGCGAACGTGGCGAAGCCAGCGCAGAAGAGTGCAAACGTGGCGCGCCGGTAGGCTGGCGTGCCTCTTGAGAGGTGTGCGTGTTCAGCGATCATCGGCGCCCTCGTCTCATGCGCTGACCTGAGAAAAAGCCGCGCAGGCTAGCACGGCTGTTCGCTCTGCCGCTTGCCGGACAGAAAAGCGGTCCGCTGATCGGCCTAACCCCAAGCCACCGCAAAGAACCGAAACGAATATTGCCCTATGCTGGTCTGTGACTAGACTCCCTATATGCCAGTCGGAGTAGAACAATGACAGTAACGCCGAATGACACCCGCCCCGCGGATACCTCGATCAAGCGGGACGAAACCCGCCTCTTCATATTCCTGATCGTCTTCCTGTTTCCCATCCTCAGCGTCGCGCTGGTCAGTGGTTACGGTTTCATCGTCTGGATCGTGCAGATGATCTTCGGGCCGCCAGGTCCGGCTTAAGCCGCTCCTGCCGATCTAATCGGGCCTGCGCCCTGCTGCCAACGGAAACGGAAACGGAATCACTGATGGGACACCCTCTGCATATCGCCAGCCTGCTGGTGCACTGCCGCCCCGAATGGCTGGCCGCGGTAAAAGCCAACCTGCAACTGTTACCCGGCCTGGAAATGCACCAGGAGAATGCCAGCGGCAAGCTGGTGGTGGTGCTGGAAGCCGAGCACGAATCACGCATCCTTGCCTCGATCGACCATATCCAGCAATTGCCCGGCGTGCTCAATGCCGCATTGATCTATCACGAAGAACTCCTCGAAGGAGACGTCTGATGAGCCTTACCCGACGCCAATTCGCCAAAGCCAACGCTGCGGCCATCGCCGCAACCGTGGCCGGCATGCCGATCGCTTCTAGCGCAAGCAACCTGATTACCGAAGCGGACGCCACCAATCTGAAATGGGACAAGGCCCCTTGCCGCTTCTGCGGCACCGGCTGCGGCGTCATGGTGGCGACTCGAGAGGGCCGCGTCGTCGCCACCCATGGCGACGTCAAGGCGGAAGTGAACCGCGGCATCAACTGCGTCAAGGGCTACTTCCTGTCGAAGATCATGTACGGCTCGGATCGCCTGACCCAACCGCTGCTACGGATGAAGGACGGTAAGTTCGACAAACAGGGCGAGTTCCAGCCCGTCAGCTGGGAACAGGCCTTCGACATCATGGAGGAAAAGTACAAGGCGGCGCTCAAGCAGGGTGGCCCGGAAGCCATCGGCATGTTCGGCTCGGGGCAGTGGACGATCTGGGAAGGCTACGCGGCGAACAAGTTGATGAAGGCCGGTTTCCGCTCGAACAACATCGACCCCAATGCACGTCACTGCATGGCCTCGGCAGCGTTCGGCTTCATGCGCACCTTTGGCATGGACGAACCCATGGGCTGCTACGAGGACATCGAAGCGGCCGACGCGTTTGTGCTCTGGGGCTCGAACATGGCGGAGATGCACCCGGTGCTCTGGACCCGCGTGACGGATCGTCGCCTCAGCGCGCCGCACGTCAAGGTGGCGGTCATGTCGACGTTCGAGCATCGCAGCTTCGAGCTGGCCGACATCCCGATGATCTTCAATCCGCAGACCGACCTGGTCATCCTCAACTACATCGCCAACCACATCATCCAGAGCGGTGCGGTGAACAAGGACTTCGTCGAGAAGCACACCAAGTTCGCCAAGGGCGCGACCAACATCGGCTACGGCCTGCGACCGACCGACCCGCGGGAGCTCAAGGCAGAGAACGCGGCGGTGGCCAATACCTGGAGCGATATCAGCTTCGAGGACTACGCCGAGTTCCTGAAAACCTACACCCTGGAATACGCCACCAAGGAATCCGGCGTTCCGGCCGAGCGACTGCAGGCGCTTGCCGAGCTCTATGCCGACCCGAAGGTCAAGGTGATGTCGTTCTGGACCATGGGCTTCAACCAGCACACCCGCGGTGTCTGGGCGAACAACATGATCTACAACATCCACCTGCTCACCGGAAAGATAAGCGAGCCGGGTAACAGCCCGTTCTCCCTGACCGGACAGCCGTCCGCCTGTGGCACGGCCCGGGAAGTCGGCACCTTCTCCCACCGCCTACCGGCGGACATGGCAGTCGCCAATCCAAAGCATCGGGCCATCACCGAAAAAATCTGGAAGCTGCCCGAAGGCACCATTCAGGAAAAGCCGGGCTTTCATGCCGTCGAGCAGAGCCGCAAGCTCAAGGACGGGGTACTGAAGGTCTACTGGACGCAGGTGACCAACAATATGCAGGCCGGCCCCAACGTCATGCAGGAGATCCTGCCGGGCTGGCGCAATCCGGATACATTCATCATCGTCTCGGACGTCTACCCCACCGTTTCAGCCCAGGCGGCCGACCTCATCCTGCCCAGCGCAATGTGGGTGGAGAAGGAAGGCGCCTACGGTAACGCCGAGCGACGCACCCAGTTCTGGCACCAGCTGGTCAAAGCACCTGGCGATGCACGCTCGGACCTCTGGCAGCTGGTCGAGTTTTCCAAGCGCTTCAACGTCGACGAGGTATGGCCGGCCGACCTGCTGAGCAAGTCACCGGAACTCAAGGGCAAGACCCTGTACGACGTACTGTTCAAGAATGGTCAGGTCGATCGCTTCCCCAACGAGGAAATTGCCGAGGGCTATTTAAATCAGGAGGCCGAGGCATTCGGCTTCTATCTACAGAAGGGTCTGTTCGAGGAATACGCCGAATTCGGTCGCGGTCATGGACACGATCTGGCGCCCTTCGACACCTACCACGAAACCCGCGGTTTACGCTGGCCGGTGGTGGATGGCAAGGAAACCCAGTGGCGCTACCGCGAGGGCTACGACCCTTATGTCAAAGCCGGCAGCGATGTGCAGTTCTACGGCTACGGCGACAAGAAGGCGATCATCTTCGCCCTGCCCTACGACGTGCCTGCCGAAGTCCCGGACGAGGATTACCCCTTCTGGCTCAGTACCGGACGGGTGCTCGAGCACTGGCACACCGGAAGCATGACGCAGCGGGTCGATGAGCTGCACAAGGCCGTGCCCGACGCACTCGTCTACATGCATCCGGAGGACGCCCGCAAGCTCAACGCGCGCCGTGGCAGCGTGGTGAAAGTCATCAGCAGGCGCGGTGAGATGCAGGCACGGGTGGAGACACGGGGGCGCAACAAGCCGCCGATGGGGTTGATCTTCGTGCCGTTCTTCGACGCCAACAAGCTGATCAACAAAGTCACCCTCGACGCCACCGACCCGATCTCCAAGCAGACCGATTACAAGAAATGCGCCGTGAAGATCGAAGTGGTCAGCATCGCCTGAGGAGAACCGCCATGAAATTTCGCCTACTGCCGCTGACCCTGCTCGCGGTATTCGGACTGGCCATAGCCGCCGAAACCAACTACCCCCTGGACGCACCAGCCCCGGACGGTCGCCGTCCGGGCGGGACCATTACCCAGGAATTCACCCCGCCAAAACTGCACGACGAGGAAAACAAGGATGCGCGGCGCGAGCGCAACTATCCGGAGCAGCCACCGACCATTCCTCACAGCATCCGCGGCTATCACGTCGACAAGAACGCCAACAAATGCCTGACCTGCCATAGCCGAGCCAACAGTGCACGCGCCCAGGCGCCGATGATCAGCATCACCCACTACACCGACCGTGATCATCAGACCCTCGCCGCAGTCGCGCCGCGACGGTACTTCTGCACGCAGTGTCATGTGCCGCAGCACGATGTGGAGCCGCTGGTGGAAAACACCTTCAAGAACATCGACGAACTGCTGTACCGGGAAACCTCGCCATCCACCAACGGAAACTGAGGGGGCCTGGATGAAGTCGATCAAGTCGTTTTTCAAACGCTACTGGGCCGTTCTGCGCAGACCCAGCGTCCACTACAGCCTGGGGGCACTGACCCTCGGCGGGTTCATCGCCGGGATCATTTTCTGGGGTGGCTTCAACACCGCCCTTGAAGCCACCAACACGGAGGCGTTCTGCATTTCATGCCACGAGATGGAAGACAACGTGTACATGGAAATCAAGGACACCATCCACTACAGCAACCGTTCCGGCGTCCGCGCCACCTGCCCCGATTGTCATGTGCCGCACAAGTGGACCGACAAGATCGCGCGCAAGATGCAGGCGTCCAAGGAGGTCTGGGGCACGATTTTCGGCACCATCAACACGCGCGAGAAATTCCTCGACAAGCGCCGTGAACTGGCCGAACACGAGTGGGCGCGACTTAAAGCCAACGACTCGCTCGAGTGCCGCAACTGTCACGACTTCGGCTACATGGACTTCACCCGCCAAGGCAAACGGGCATCGGAGTTCCATTCCACCGCCCTGGCCAGCGGCGAGGCAACCTGTATCGACTGTCACAAGGGCATCGCGCACAAGCTGCCGGACATGAGAGGCGTACCGGGCTGGTAAGGGTAAATAGTGCTTGGCAGGTTTACCGGCCAAGCACTCGCAGGCTCCACCGATGCAAAAAAAAAGCCCTGACCATTGGTCAGGGCTTTTTCGTATTGCTCTTTGCCATCAGGCCTTGGGCAGCGTCACGCCGCGCTGGCCCTGGTACTTGCCGCCGCGGTCACGGTAGGACACTTCGCACTCTTCGTCGGACTCGAGGAACAGCATCTGCGCAACCCCCTCGTTCGCGTAGATCTTGGCCGGCAGCGTCGTGGTGTTGGAGAACTCCAGGGTCACATGCCCTTCCCACTCCGGTTCCAGCGGCGTCACGTTAACGATGATGCCGCAGCGCGCGTAGGTGCTCTTGCCCAGGCAGATGGTCAGCACGTTGCGCGGGATGCGGAAGTACTCGACCGTGCGCGCCAGGGCGAAGGAGTTAGGCGGAATGATGCAGACGTCGCTCTTTATGTCGACGAAGCTCTTCTCGTCGAAATTCTTCGGATCGACCGTCGCCGAGTTGATGTTGGTAAACACCTTGAATTCATCGGCGCAGCGCACGTCGTAGCCATAGCTGGAGACGCCATAGGAAATCAGCCGATCGTTACCCTCGGTGCGCACCTGGCGCTCGACGAAGGGTTCGATCATGCCGTGTTCCTGGGCCATGCGGCGAATCCACTTGTCCGATTTGATGCTCATGGCTGGCGTCCTGATTAGATGAAATGGGCGTGCGAAGACGCGCATCTTACCGAGCCTCGTGCGCGTGTAAAAGCATGGCCGCGATGCGCGCCGCAGAGCAGGTCACACCTCAACCGCGCCGCTCGGAGAAGAAATCCAAAATAAAGCTCGCTTTGCTCCAGAAAAAAGGTATTGTTACTGGGCTGCTGCTGCATGTGTCACCGTGAATCGCTACATGTTTAGATTTCGATCCAAATATCGATACGACTCCTATCTCCTTGCACACAGTGATGTTCGGACCTTTTCAGTCCGCACTTTATTTTTCAAAACTTGGTTCAAGGAGACATCAAATGTCCAATCGCCAAACCGGTACCGTTAAGTGGTTCAACGATGAGAAAGGCTTCGGCTTCATCACTCCGCAATCCGGTGACGACCTCTTCGTACACTTCCGCGCCATCCAGGGCGACGGTTTCAAGAGCCTGAAAGAAGGCCAGCAAGTTTCCTTCGTCGCTACCCGCGGCCAGAAGGGCATGCAAGCTGAGGAAGTTCAGGTTATCTAACCTGAGTCTTCTCTGAAAAAGCCTCGCTTCGGCGGGGCTTTTTTGTGCCTGCAATTTATCGCCGGGCGCGGGCGGTGACGCATGCGTCACCGCCGCTAGGCTCAGTCCTCGGAAATGACGATCTTCGGCATCGACTGCGCGATGATTTGCCCACTCTGGGCGATACGGGCACCGACGGTACGCGCCACCTCTTGGTAAATCATCGCGATCTGGCTTTCCGGATCAGCGATCACGGTCGGCTTGCCCGCATCCACCTGACTGCGAATCGCCATCGACAAAGGTAGCGATGCCAGCAGATCGACGTTGTACTGCGCCGCCAGCTTCTCGCCACCACCCTCGCCGAACAGATGCTCCGCATGGCCGCAGCTCGAGCAGATATGGATGGCCATGTTCTCCACCACACCGAGCACTGGAATGTTCACCTTGCGGAACATCTCAACTCCCTTCTTGGCGTCGAGCAACGCCAGATCCTGCGGCGTGGTCACGATGACCGCCCCCGTCACCGGCACTTTCTGCGCCAGCGTCAGCTGGATATCGCCCGTCCCCGGCGGCATATCCACCACCAGATAATCGAGATCGTTCCAGGCGGTCTGAGTGATCAACTGCAACAGCGCACCGGAAACCATCGGCCCGCGCCAGACCATCGGCGTCTTGTCATCGGACAGGAACGCCATGGACATGACCTGCACCCCGTGGGCCTCTAGAGGGATGAACGCCTTGCCATCGCGAATCTCCGGGCGCGTGCCTTCTGCGATACCGAACATGATGCCCTGGCTCGGGCCATAGATGTCGGCATCCAGCACGCCCACCCGTGCACCTTCGCGCGCCAAGGCCAGAGCCAGATTGGCGGCTGTGGTCGACTTGCCCACCCCGCCCTTACCGGATGCCACGGCGATGATGTTCTTCACATTGGAAAGCGCCGGCACCTGATCCTGCGCCTTGTGCGGACGCACGACGCAATCGACCTGGACATCGGCGCGACTGACGCCATCCAGATGCTCGATAGCCATCGCCAGCATCTGTGCCCAGCCACTGCGAAACAGCGCAGCGGCGTAGCCCAACTCAAGCTGCACGCTGACCCTATCACCCTGCACCTCGATCGAACGCACGCAGCCGGCGCTCACCGGATCCTGATTCAAATGGGGATCGGTGTACTGGCGCAGGACGGTTTCCACAGCTTCGCGAGTGACGGACATGGTTACTCCTAGAAAGACCGAGCAAATCAGACAGGCATCTTACCCCGCACGCCACTTCCGAGCCCAACACCAACCGGCACTGTCGAAGCCGGGGATGGGCAGCGCGGGTGAAAAATACGCGCCGGGCCTTTATAGTTGCAGACTTTCTTTCGCAATTCCGACTGCAGATTTCCCATGTCCGAAGCTCGCCAGATTCTCGTTACCAGCGCACTGCCCTACGCCAACGGTTCGATCCACCTCGGCCATATGCTCGAGTACATCCAGACGGACATGTGGGTGCGCTTCCAGAAGCTGCGCGGCAATCAGTGCATTTATGTCTGCGCCGACGACGCCCACGGCTCGGCAATCATGCTGCGTGCCGAGAAAGAAGGCATCACGCCCGAGCAATTGATCGCCAACGTGCAGGCCGAACACGGCAGTGATTTCGCCGACTTCCTGGTGGACTTCGACAACTTCCACTCCACCCATTCGGAAGAGAACCGCAAGCTTGCCGAGCTGATCTACACACGCCTGCGCGACGCCGGCCACATCGCAACCCGCTCGGTGACCCAGTATTTTGACCCCGAGAAGGGCATGTTCCTCGCCGACCGCTTCATCAAGGGCACCTGCCCGAAGTGCGCGGCCGAGGACCAGTACGGCGACAACTGCGAGAAGTGTGGCGCCACCTACGAGCCGACCGAACTGAAAGATCCGCGTTCGGCGATCTCCGGCGCCACGCCAGTGCTGAAGGACTCCAAGCACTTCTTCTTCAAGCTGCCGGACTTCGAGGCCATGCTCAAGCAATGGACCCGCGGCGGTGCGCTGCAGGAGTCGGTTGCCAATAAGATCGCCGAATGGCTCGACGGAGGGTTACAGGAGTGGGACATCTCGCGTGACGCGCCCTACTTCGGCTTCGAAATTCCGGGCGAACCGAGCAAGTATTTCTACGTCTGGCTGGACGCGCCGATCGGCTACATGGCCAGCTTCGAGAACCTGTGCAAGCGCCGCCCGGAGCTGAGCTTCGACACGTTCTGGAGCAAGGACTCGACCGCCGAGCTGTACCACTTCATCGGCAAGGACATCATCAACTTCCACACCCTATTCTGGCCGGCTATGCTCGAAGGCGCCGGTTTCCGCAAGCCGACCGCGGTCAACGTGCACGGCTACCTGACGGTGAACGGACAGAAGATGTCCAAGTCGCGCGGCACCTTTATCAAGGCGCGCACATATCTCGATCATCTGAACCCGGAATACCTGCGTTACTACTACGCGTCGAAGCTGGGCCGCGGCGTGGACGACCTCGATCTGAACCTCGAAGACTTCATCCAGAAGGTCAACTCCGACTTGGTTGGCAAGGTCGTCAACATCGCCAGCCGCTGCGCGGGCTTCGTCCACAAAGGCAACGGCAGTGTGATGGTCGACGCCAACCCTGAACCGGAACTGTGGGCAGCCTTCCAAGCCGCCGCCCCGAGCATCGCCGAGGCTTACGAGGCACGCGACTTCGCCCGTGCCATGCGCGAAATCATGGCGCTCGCTGACCGTGCCAACGCCTGGATTGCCGATAAGGCGCCATGGGCGCTGAACAAGGTTGAAGGCAAGCAGGCCGAGATACAGGAAATCTGTGCACTAGGCATCAACCTGTTCCGCCAGCTGGTGATTTTTCTCAAGCCGGTGCTGCCGAACCTCGCCGCGGCTGCCGAGCAGTTCCTCAATGTTGAGCCGCTCACCTGGAACGATCATGCGACGCTGCTGGCCAACCACCAGCTCAATGCTTTCACTCCGCTAATGACCCGCATTGAACCCGCGAAGATCGAAGCCATGATCGAAGCATCCAAAGAAGACCTCGCCTCCAGCGAAGCCGCAGCTGCCCCGGCGGGCAATGGCGAACTGACCAAGCAGCCGATCGCCGCGGAAATCAACTTCGATGCCTTTGCCGCGGTCGATCTGCGCATTGCCCTGATCGAGAAGGCCGAGTTCGTCGAAGGCGCCGACAAGCTGCTACGTCTGACCCTGGACATCGGCGATGCCAAGCGCAACGTTTTCTCCGGCATCAAGAGCGCCTACCCGGACCCAAGCAAGCTGGAAGGTCGTCTGACCCTGTATGTCGCTAACCTGGCGCCGCGCAAGATGAAGTTCGGCGTTTCGGAAGGTATGGTCCTCGCGGCTGGCCCCGGCGGTAGCGAAATCTACCTGCTGAGCCCCGACAACGGCGCCAAGCCGGGCCAGCGCGTCATGTAAACCGGCGTTCGCGTGCCGGCCTCTCGAGCGGCACGCGAAACCCGGCGTTAACGGAAACGCTATGAGCGAGCCTGTAGATCCTTCCAACTGCCCGCTCTGCGGTCAGCCTAACCAGTGCGGCGAGTGCGACCCTGCCGCCGCCCAGCCCTGCTGGTGCTTCACGACCCCAATCCCCGATCACGTGCTCGAGCGCATTCCTGCCACGCGCCGAAATCAGGCCTGTATCTGCGCGCGCTGCGCACGCAGCCAAACCGCTCCTCCAGATGCGCCTTGACCGCTACCTCGCCAATCGCGCACGTCTAAGTCGTCAGGACGTTCGGCGCCTGCTGGCCGAAGACCGAGTGCTGGTGAACGGCGAAACCAGCCGGATAGTGGATCTGGAAGTTCGTGTATTCGACCGAATCGAGCTGGACGGAGAGATGCTGCAAGCGGGGAAAGCGGCGCGCTACCTGATGCTGCATAAGCCGGCAGGCTGCGCCAGCGCTACCCAGGACGCGACACACCGAACCGTGCTCGACCTGATCGACGAGCCGGATAAGCAAGACCTGCACATCGCCGGCCGCCTCGATTTCAATACCACCGGCCTTATGCTGCTCACCAACGACGGCCAGTGGTCTCGCCGCCTGACCCAGCCTACCAGCCTGCTGGGCAAGGTCTATTTGATCGAAACCGAAGACGAGATCGACCCGGCCTGCGTTGACGTTTTTGCCCAGGGCATGTATTTCCGCTTCGAAAACCTCACCACCCTGCCCGCCGAACTCATACTGCTCGAACCCCGTCGCGCCCGTCTGACCCTGCACGAGGGCCGCTACCACCAGGTCAAGCGCATGTTCGGTCGCTTCAACAACAAGGTCACCGCCCTGCATCGCGAAAGCATGGGTCCTCTGACGCTGGACCTAGCACTGAAACCCGGCCAGTATCGATCGCTGACCGAGCAGGAGATCGCTCAGATCTGAACCCTTTTCGCCTGCCCGTCAGAAAAACCCAATGCCGCCCTTCATTTCGCCCAAGCCTTCTGGTAAAAAGGCACCCCTGAGCGGGCGTCGTATAATGGCATTACCTGAGCTTCCCAAGCTCATGACGAGGGTTCGATTCCCTTCGCCCGCTCCAGTCTTCAAGGCCCTGCTTACGCGGGGCCTTTTCATTTGCGGCTGAGCAACCTGCAGATGGTTCGCCTTCCGCCAGAGGTTTCATGCGTCGTCGGCCCAACCACTGACTGCTCTCAGCCGCGCAGGAACGCCAGCACTCGCTGTGTGAACGCGTCGCCGGCTTCTACGTTCGATAGATGCGCAGCCTCGAATGCGACCAGTTCGACGGCGGGGATATTGGACTGGATGAACTGGCCATGCTCGACGGTTGTCACCGGGTCCTTGGAGCCGCAAACGACCAGTGTCGGTGCCTTGATCGCGCCCAGCTGTGCGCGATAGTCGGCATCGCGCACAGCCGCGCAGTTGGCGGCGTAGCCGTCTGGTGAGGTGCTGGCGATCATCTCGGTGATGCGTGCCACAGCCGCTGGGTTCGCCTCGGCGAAGCCAGCTGTGAACCAGCGAGCAATGGATGCATCACGCATGTCGCGCATGGCTTGCTCGCGGCCGGCCAGGACGCTATCGATGCGGGCGTTCCATACTTCGTCGGTGCCGATCTTAGCTCCGGTATTGCACAGCACCAGTCGTTGCAGCCGGTCGCGGGCATGGATTCCGAGCCACTGTCCGATCAGCCCGCCCATGGAAAGGCCGCAGAAGGAAAAGCGCTCGATGCCCAGTGTGTCTAGCAGGGCGAGCACGTCCCCCCCCAGCTGCTCGATACTGTAGGGTCCAGTGGTGACACTCGACTCGCCATGGCCGCGCGTATCGTAGCGCAGCACTCGAAAATGCTCTGAAAACGCGGGAACCTGCTCGTCCCACATGCCCAGGCTGGTACCCAGAGAGTTGGAAAGCACCAGCACCGGCGCGTTATTCGCACCGTCGAATCGGTAGTTCAGGCTTGCATCAGCCAGTTTTACACTCGGCATTGTTCTACTCACTCGCATTATGTTCGGCCAGTGTGCTTGATCAAGCACAGCCTGATTCGGAGATTCAAGCGATCACGGGCGGCTTCGCCGATGCTCTGCGCGTGCCTTGGCAGGACGCACGACGCACGACGTAGAGGTCTAGCCCAAATCGATACCGCGCAAGCGCTTTCCGCTGAATGCTCGCAATGCGTCACGGTCGAGATCGCTGCCACGGCAGTCTGCGCCCGATCCAGGTCAGACCCGCTCCACTACCAGCGCCAGCCCCTGCCCTACACCGACACACATGGTCGCGAGACCGAGACGGCCACCGGTTTTCTCCAGCTGATGGACTGCAGTCAGCACCAGGCGAGCACCGCTCATGCCAAGCGGATGGCCCAGGGCGATGGCGCCGCCGTTGGGGTTCACCTTCGGGCTGCCATCTGACAGGCCGAGATCGCGAGTCACGGCCAGGCCCTGCGCGGCGAAGGCTTCGTTCAGCTCGACCACATCGAAGTCGCTTACCGCGATATTCAGGCGCTCACACAGCTTGCGCACTGCCGGCACCGGGCCATACCCCATGACCCGCGGGGCGACGCCGGAACTGGCCATGCCGAGCACCTTGGCGCGGGGTTTGAGGCCATACTTCTGCACCGCTTCGGCACTGGCGAGGATCATCGCTGCGGCACCATCGTTGACGCCCGAGGCGTTGCCGGCGGTGACGGTCTTGTCCGGGCCATTGACCGGCTTGAGCTTGGCCAGCGCCTCGGCCGTTGTATCGGCGCGCGGGTGCTCGTCGGTATCGACTACCGTTTCGCCTTTCTTTCCCTTAATCACCACCGGAACGATTTCTTCGGCAAAGAACCCGCTCTGTTGAGCTACCGCCGCTCGCTGCTGGCTGCGCAGCGCGAAGGCGTCCTGATCGGCGCGACTTATCTGCCACTCATCGGCGACGTTGTCAGCAGTCTGCGGCATGGCATCCACGCCATACATTTCCTTCATCTTCGGATTGATGAAGCGCCAGCCAATGGTGGTGTCCTCAATCTTCTGGGTGCGACCGAACGCCGTGTCGGCCTTGCCCATCACGTAGGGCGCGCGGGACATGGACTCGACGCCGCCGGCCATCGCCAGCTCCATTTCACCGCAGGCGATGGCACGAAACGCGGTGCCCACGGCGTCCATGCCCGAGGCGCACAGACGGTTGAGGGTCACGCCCGGCACCGTATCCGGGAGGCCGGCGAGCAGCGCGGCCATGCGCGCGACATTGCGGTTGTCCTCCCCGGCCTGGTTGGCGCTGCCCATGAAGACTTCCTCGATCGCCGCAGGATCGAGCTGCGGGTTGCGCTCCAGCAGCGCCCGCAATGGGATCGCAGCCAGGTCGTCAGCGCGTACGGCTGCCAGCACACCGCCGAAGCGGCCAATCGGCGTGCGTACGGCATCACAGATGAATACCTCGCGGTTCATTCCTCACCTCCCAGCTGACCATGGGCGGCAGCCGTGCGCGCTTCCAGGGCGCGCAGCGCTTCCAGCTCCTCGGCACGCGGCGCCTCGGTGACGACCACGTTGTCGGCGAAGCGGATCTGCCAACCGGTGTTCTCGATCACCTGCTCGCGGGCCACACCCGGATGCAGAGCGGTGACCACGAATTCGTTAGTACCCTCTTCCGGTTCCATGATGCACAGATCGGTGATGATCGCCACCGGACCGGCACCCGGCAGGCCCAACTGCTTGCGGTGATCGCCGCCCTCACCGAAGCCGACCGAGGTGATGAAAGCCAACTTGTCGACGAAGGTGCGATGCGACTGCTTGAGGATGATCAGCACTTGCTTGGCGCTGCCGGCGATCTCCGGCGCGCCGCCGGCACCTGGCAGGCGCACCTTGGGCTGGTGGTAGTCACCGATCACCGTGGTGTTGATGTTGCCGTACTTGTCCACCTGCGCGGCGCCGAGAAAGCCGACGTCGATGCGCCCGCCCTGCAGCCAGTAGCGGAAGATTTCGCCAGTCGGCACCACCGTGTCGGCAGTTTCGGCCAGCTCGCCGTCACCGATGGACAGCGGCAGCACCGAAGGCTTGGCGCCGATCGGGCCGGATTCGTAGATCAGCACCACTTCCGGGGCGTGGGTCAGGCGGGCCAGGTTGGCGGCCTTGGACGGCAGGCCGATGCCGACAAAGCAGACACTGCCATTGCCAAGCCGACGGGCCGCGGCGACGGTCATCATTTCGTTTGTGTTGTAAGCGCTCATCAGTTGGCCTCCTGCTGGGCGATCTTCGCGCGATAGGCGGCGAAGTCGGCGGTGCCGCGAATGTAGGTGTCGATCCAGGCGCTGAACGCCTCGCGGTCACGGGCGATCGGGTCCCAGGCCTGATAGAAACGGTTGTCTCGCTCGTAGTAGCCATGCGCGTAGGACGGGTGCGCGCCACCCGGCACCAGGCACACCGCGCTCAGGGCCCAGGTCGGCAGCACGCAGGCGTTCATCGGCGCCTGGAGGTCATCGACGATCTCTTCGACGGTGACGATGCAGCGCTTGGCTGCCAGGGCGGCTTCCTTCTGCACACCAAGAATGCCCTGGATCAGCACGTTGCCCTTGCGATCGGCCTTCTGCGCGTGGATCACGGTGACGTCCGGGCGCACGCTGGGTACGGCCGCCAGCACTTCCCCGGTGAACGGGCAGGTGACCGACTTGATCAGCGGATTGACTTTGGGCAGGTCGGAGCCGCCATAGGCACGCAGCACCGCAAATGGCAGACCAGAGGCGCCGGCGACGTAGGCATTGGCGAGGTCGGCGTGGCTGTGCTCCTCGATCTCCAGCGGCTGCGGCCAGCCCTTCTCCACCGCATCACGCAGACGATGCAGCGAGCCGACGCCGGGATTGCCGCCCCAGGAGAAGATCAGCTTCTTCGCGCAACCGGCACCGATCAGCAGGTCGTAGACCAGGTCCGGTGTCATGCGCACCAGGGTCAGGTCCTTGCGCCCCTGGCGCACGATTTCATGGGCGGCTGCGGTGGGAATCAGGTGGGTAAAGCCTTCCAGGGCGACGGTGTCGCTATCCTGGATGAAGCGCTCGACCGCTTCGCGGAGCGAGAGGAGTTCAGCCATGAGTCGGATCTCGTGTTGTTTTCAGTACGCCAATTGCGTTGTGAAAACGTTAACGGTCCATCCCCAGCCAAACAATCCGATAATCGACATACCGTTCGATTATCGAACGCATTAGACACCGTATCTGCGTGATGAACGACGCCGACATCAGCGCGAGAAGCTAGCCAGAGCACCGTAGTCGCGAATGCTGCGAGCATCCAATCAATGGAACAGCCGGGTGCTCAATTCACGGCTGGCTTCTAGCAGCACGGGCAGGAATCGGGTCTCCAGCTCCTGACGCGAGACGCGCCCGGCATGGGTGCCGACGTTCAGCGCGGCCAGCACCTGGCCGGCGGAATCCTTGAGTGGAACGGCCAACGAACGCAGGCCCATTTCCAGTTCCTGATCGATGATGACCCAACCCTGCTGACGAATCTCGGCGATGTTTTCGCGTAGCGCCTCGGGGCTGTGCAAGGTGCGACTGGTCTTTACTTGCAGGTCGGCTCGCCCCAGGTAGTCGTCGAGCGCCGCGTCATCCAGCGCCGCCAGCAGGATGCGGCCCATCGACGTGCAATACGCCGGCAGCCGACTGCCCACCGACAGATCCACCGAAATCAATCGCTGTGGCGTGGCCGAGCGTGCCACGTAAAGCACCTCATCACCCTCCAGAGTCGCCATCGAACAGGCCTCATGAAGCTGCTCGCTGAGGCGGTCGAGAATCGGCTGCGCGGTAACTGCCAGCGGCGTGGACGACAGATAGGCGTGGCCGAGGGTCAGCACCTTGGGCAACAGCGAATAGGTGCGCCCGTCGGTGGTGACGTAGCCAAGTTTCATCAGGGTATGCAGGCAGCGGCGCACCGCGGCGCGGGGAATCTCTGTGCGGTGGCTGATCTGCGCGATGGTCAGGTGGCGCTTCCGCTCCTGGAACGCATGAATCACAGCCAACCCGCGCGCCAGCGAAGTCATGAAGTTGGGATCGCCGGTTAGCGCCTCGATGCGTTTGGCGGGGGACGCGACGATGGGCGGCGCCATCGGTGGCTGGAGAACTCGTGAATCATCGGTCATGCAGGACACCCCGGACGCTGACATCGGGGGCGATTATCGGTTCATCGACCGATAATCGCCAGCGTCGCACCCAGAGCACCCGGCATGCCAGAAATACCCCCCGTAGCGCGCAGCGACACCGCGGTCAAGAGCGCATTGACTCTAGCGTTGCGTAAGAAGATCGGTGGCAGGAAGCGACGGCGAAGATACCAACCCCACTGCATGCAGCGGGAGATTACGTGGCGGCATGCTACGGCGTAAGGAGGAACTCAGAGCGAGTCAGGCTACGGCTCATCGTCGGCGGCAGCGCCATGCCACTACCACTCGCGGCGACGATCGCGATGCTGCTGAGATCTAGCCGGGTGGTAGCTCCTTTGTTGAACAGGGTGGCGCACCGCGTTCTGCTTGTTATGACGGTCGCCGCCTTGGCTGTAGTGCCGGGAAGGATGGTCATTACGCTTGCCTCGATGCTGCTCGTAGCGTTCTTGTCGAACCACCGCCGGTGGAGCATGGCGGGAATAACCGGAACGGTCGTACTGGTAATGGCGACTTGGATAGGCGTCGTACCGATACTCTCGATAATCACTGTGGTAATGAGACCGGTGATAACCGTGGCCGGTGTACTCATGCACGGTACAGCCGCTCAGCAGGAACACCCCGAGAAACAACACGAGAAGACGTGACATAGATGACTCCAAAGACAGGCAAGGCCTCATCGGCCTTGCCTGAGTGTGACCAGCCGGCGCCTGGCGCCTCAGCAGTTACCCTTCTTGGCCTGGCCTGGTGGACAGTGCGGCGGGCCGCCACCACCGTCACCGATATCAATGCCTATGCCTGGCAGACGCAGACTGCAACCGGACATCAAAAGTGCTGTCAGTACAACTACAAGAAGACGAGTGCTCATCAGCAATTTCCTTTCATCCGATGTCCCGGCGGACAGAACCCGCCACCATGACCGTGACCGCCGATATCCAGGCGAACCGCATCTGCGTCGCCGACCCGCGCATGCACACCAGGGGCACTGAAGCTGCATCCGGCCAACCCAAGCACCGCCCCGAGCAATATCACCTTCACATAGTTCATCGAGATACTCCTTGATTCTCCGCAGGCACCCCGGCCCTTCCAGCCAAGAGCGTGTAAACGCTACTGGGCGATGAATCAGACCTTTGCCGTTTCGTCCCGTTCCCTCGTCGGTATTAATTCTTTTTGCAGCGGATGGAGCCTTGCAGGCTGAGAATCTGAGCGAACCGAACGGGCCGCAACCGCGTCCCAACTATGACGACGCTGTATCGGATGATCTCAATTTCGGAGCGAAAGCGAATATGAACGTGACACGTGGAGTGGTCTGGCTGGCACGCAGCGGCTACGCGGCGCGGGGCGTGGTGTACGTCATCGTCGGCTTTTTTGCCGTCATGGCGGCGCTCGGTTCTGGGGAAACGGTGGACACTCGCGGCGCAGTTCAGCAACTGCTCGGCGAGCCATTCGGGGCGATACTGCTCTGGCTGGTGGTAATCGGCCTGCTCGCGCACGTGGCGTGGCGGCTGACGCAGGGCATCGGTGATACCGATCGGCACGGGCATGACGCCAAGGGTCTGCTGATCCGCACGGGGCTGGTGAGCAGTGGCGTGGTCAACTTGCTGCTTGCACTGTTCACGCTGAGCATGCTGGTGAGCGGGCTGGACCGCTTCTCCGAAGGCGGCGGCGGTTCCGGAGGCGAAAGCACCGACAGCCTCATGCGTTTTCTTGGCCTGAAGCACTCTCACTGGCTGATATGGGCGATTGCGCTGATTCCACTTGGAGTCGCCATTGCGCATCTGATCAAGGCATGGCGTGCGCATTTCGAGCGCTACTTCCAGTGCGATGAACGCACCATGCATCTGGTGCGCCCCGTTTCCAGTGTTGGGCTGGCTGCACGTGGCTGTTCCTTTCTGATAATCGCCGGGCTGTTGTTCATGGGCGGTAGCCGCTACGAGCCCACCGATCCACCGGGCCTCAAGGAAGCGCTCGAAGCGCTTCAGGGCATGCCTGCGGGTGGCGCGCTGCTGTTGGCAATCGGGGTCGGCCTGCTGGCCTTCGCTGTGTACAGCTTCGCCGAAGCACGCTGGCGGCGGATCGACTTGTCGGAAGTGACGAATTGAAGCCCGGACAGCCTCGACGGAGAGGCCGGGCAGTGGCAAATATCGATATGGGGCGGAACGGTTAGAACCGGGACACCGGTTCCAACCGCAGGTCGAGCCGCCATGCTCGACCTGCGCTGTGCAGATCAGCCGGCGTGGTAGTCCGCGTCGGCTTCTTCGAAGCGCTTGACGATACTCGGGGCGGGTTCGGCGCCCATCTTGCTCACGACATAGATGGCGATGCTGGCGAGGATGAAACCGGGGATGATTTCGTACAGGCCCAGACCGATGAACTCCTTCCACACCACCACAGTGACCGCACCGACCAGCATGCCAACCAAGGCACCGTTACGGGTCATGCGCTTCCACAGCAGCGAGATCAGCACCACCGGCCCGAACGCCGCGCCGAAGCCCGCCCAGGCGTAGGACACCAGGCCCAGCACCTTGCTGTCGGGGTTGGAGGCGATGCCGATGGCGATCAGTGCGATCAACAGCACCATGCCGCGGCCGACCCAGACCAGTTCGGTCTGCGAGGCATTTTTGCGCAGCATCGCCTTGTAGAAGTCCTGGGTCAGCGCGCTGGAGCTGACCAGCAGCTGGGCACTGAGGGTGCTCATCACCGCCGCCAGCACGCCGGAGAGGATGATGCCCGCAACCCAGGGGTTGAACAGGATCTTCACCAGCTCCATGAATACCCGCTCGCCGTTCTGGCTGACCGCACCGGCCTGCTCCGGATGATCAGCGAAGTAGGCGATGCCGAGGAAGCCCACCGCGACCGCGCCGGCCAGGGTCAGGATCATCCAGGTCATGCCGATGCGGCGGGCATTGGGGATGGTCTTGATCGAGTCGGCGGCCATAAAGCGCACCAGAATGTGTGGTTGGCCGAAATAGCCCAGGCCCCACGCCAGCAGCGAAATGATGGCGACGAAGGACAGCCCGCGGAACATGTCGAAGTTGGCCGGGTTCTGCGCTTCGATAGTGGCCATCGCGGTGCCCATGTCGCCGAGGGCGAGAATGACGAACACTGGCGTGATCAGCAGCGCGAAGATCATCAGCGTGGCCTGCACGGTATCGGTCCAGCTCACTGCGAGGAATCCACCGATGAACACGTAGAGGATGGTCGCCGCTGCACCGACCCACAGCGCGTATTCGTATGGCATGCCGAAGGTGGACTCGAACAGTCGCGCGCCGGCCACTACGCCCGAGGCGCAGTAGATGGTGAAGAACACCAGGATCACCAGGGCGGAGAATATCCGCAACATGCGGCTCTCGTCCTCGAAACGATGGGAGAAGTAATCCGGCAACGTCAGGGCGTTGTGGTTGTGCTCGGTGTGCACACGCAACCGTCCGGCGACGAACAGCCAGTTGAGCCAGGCGCCGACGATCAGGCCAATGGCGATCCAGCTTTCCGAGAGACCGGCGACGAAGATCGCACCGGGCAAGCCCATCAGCAGCCAGCCGCTCATGTCGGAGGCACCGGCCGACAGCGCCGTGACGAAGCTGCCGAGGCTGCGACCGCCGAGGATGTAGTCGGAGAAGTTCTTGGTGGCGCGGTAGGCGATGAAACCGATCAGGATCATCGCCGCGATATAGACCACGAAAGTGATCAGAGTGGGAGTGCTGACGTTCATGGGACTTGTTTTCCTTGTTGGTCCTGACGTTCCATCGCCAGCGCGGACAACGACCGGCACCCGCAACGGAACAATCGAGGGGCGCAAGGATAGCGCGTCATCCGCGTACTTGCGCGTGACCGCGAGGTTCTGCGTGCCAGACCGCCTTCCTTAACGAACGAGGGCCGACAGTAGCTGCCGGCCCTCAAGGTTGCTGCAGGAGACTTGCTCGCCTTAGAACGCCAGGCGCACGCCCACGGTCAGGTTGCGCCCAGGCAGCAGCACCTCATCCTTGATGAACGAGGTGTGCTGACGGGCCTTCTCGTCCAGCAGGTTGTTAGCCTTGAGGTAGAGCAGGTAATCGGTCTGGTTCAGCGAGCCGCTGTAACCGAGGCTGGCGCCCAGCATGTTGTAGCCGCCGGTCTCGCTTTCGTAATCGGCCAGCTCGTCCTGACGCTGCACGCGATAGAACTCCAGCTGGCCGTTGAGCGCCGGGGTGAAGCTCTGATCCACCCGCACACCGAGGCGATCGGCGGGAATACGCGGCAGGTCGCCGCCGCCGTCGCGCAATTTGCCGCGCACGTGATCGCCGAACAGGGTGAAGGCGACGGCGTCGGTCGCCTGGAAGCGCACCTCCCCTTCCGCCCCGGTGAGCACGGCGTCCTGCTGGCGGTACTCGATCTCGCGGTAGCCGCCACCGATATCGTTGCCGGTATCAGCGGCATAAATGAAGTCATCCACCTCGTTGCGGAAGACGCTCAGGCTGAAGGTCGAGCGGCCGGCGAACTTGCGCAGGGTGATCTCGGCGTTATGCGAGGTTTCCTCCTCCAGGTCGACATTACCCAGCTCGACGGTGCGGGTCGCGGCATGCGGGCCGTTTGCGTAAAGCTCTTCGGCGCTGGGCAGGCGTTGCGAGCGCGTCAGCGAGAAGCCCAACGAGTACTGCGGAGCGAAGGTCCAGACCGCACCGGCGGACATCGAGGTGCCGCTGTGATCGGTATCCGGGCGGCCATCGGCATCGATGTCCTGCCATTCGTGACGCAGGCCGAGTTCATAGCGCCAGGCGCCGGCGGTGTATTCCTCGAGCAGGAACAGGCCGTGGTTGCGCGTCAGCGTCTGCGGCACGTAGGCCTCTTCGCCGAGGGCTTCGAAGTCACGCCGCAGCGTCTGCGCGCCGAGCACACCGCGCCAGCCGAACATTGGCTGATGGGTCAGCTCCAGGCGTGCGTCGGTGGCATCGTTGTTGAAGCGGGTGCCCACTTCCCCGCCTTCGATTTCCTTGTGCTGATAGTCGCTGTGGCCGATGCGCAGCCGCGCAAGCTCGAATCCCGGCAGCGGATCGCTCAGCTCGCCGCGCAGATCCCAGCGCTTCTGGCGCATGTCGACATAAGGCACGCTGCCATGCTCGTCATGATCATGGTCGTCGTCATCGTCGTGATCATCATGGCCACCGCAGTGCCAGTCGCTGCCGTGGGTGTGGCAATCGGCGTGCTCATGGGCCAGCAGCCCGTAGCGATTGTTCTGCTCACCGTAGGCGGCGCCGATGTAACCGCGCTCGCCGATGAAGCTGGCACCCAGATTGAAGCTGTCGGTGTCGTTGTAGGAGCCTTCCTGCTTGTCCGGCGAACCGGGGATTTCATAAGGGTCGGCCTGGCGCTTGGTGCCTTCGGCGCGCACGGCGAAGTTGCCGCTGCCAGCGGTGATTCCGAACACCCCTGCCCCTTCGTTGGCGACGCTGTTGGTGCGCAGCTCCAGCTCGCCTTCGTAGCCCTTCTCCGGCACGCGGGTGGGGATTTTCTTGTCGATCACGTTGACCACGCCGCCGATGGCGCCGCCACCGTAGAGCAGGGTTGCCGGCCCCTTGAGGACCTCGATGCGCTCGGCCAGTAGCGGCTCGCTGGTCACCGCGTGGTCGGGGCTGATGGTCGAGGCATCGAGCAGCTCCACTCCATCGCTCAGCACCTTGACCCGTGCGCCATCCAGCCCGCGAATCACAGGGCGCGCCGCACCGGCGCCAAAGCTGCTGGAGCGTACGCCAGGCAGGCTTTCCAGCGTTTCGCCCAACGTTGCCTCGCGACGCAGCACCAGCTCATCTCCCTCCATCACGGCAGCCGGCGTGGTCATCTCATGGCTCTGTTTGGCCAGGCCGCTGGCGCTGACCACGACAGATTGCAGTTCGACCGGCTCGGCGGCCCAGGCAGCCGGAACCAGGGCCAGGCTGATCGCCCAGGCCAGGGGATGACGCTTCAGTTTCATGTGACTCTCCAGACAGTGGCGGTTGCTTCCGAGGCAACCGAAGACGGCTGTGCGCCGGCATCCGGTAGCGGAGCCAGCTTCGCGGGGCGAGAATCTAACATGTTATATCGTAACATTTAAGCCTGTTTTTCCAGTAACAGGTACAACGGATGCACCCTGTTCGTGGTCGACATGGAAACGCCGGGCGAACCGCGCGCGGCTTTTGCACCGCTTCGGGAGATAGATCATGACCGTAGACATCGACACCACCACCGGCACCTGCGCCGTGGTCATCAACGGCAACACGCACCGCAGCGCCCTGATGGACGTCCGCATCACCACCGATCCCCAGGCACGCATGTCGGTGATGAATATCGACGGCACCAGCATCCACGTGCCGGAAGACGAAGCCGAACACCTGATTGCCGCGGGTGCAGTGGACGACCGATCCAATCTGGTAGCGGACGACTGAATCTGCGACAGAAACGCAAAACCCCGGCTAGCCGGGGTTTTTTGCAGGTTATTTAAAGCAAGATCCGCTGCAGCAACCGACTGTGGGAGCGCGCCCCCGCTTCGCGCCGCGGCGACACTCCGACAGTAGCCTTAGCCGGCGTGGTAATCCGTGTCAGCTTCCTCGAAGCGCTTGATGATGGTCGGGGCCGGCTCGGCACCCATCTTGCTCACTACATAGATGGCGATGCTGGCGAGGATGAACCCGGGAATGATTTCGTACAGGCCCAGGCCGATGAACTCCTTCCACACCACCACAGTGACCGCACCGACCAGCATGCCGGACAGCGCACCGTTGCGGGTCATGCGCTTCCACAGCAGCGAGATCAACACCACCGGCCCGAACGCCGCGCCGAAACCGGCCCAAGCGTAGGACACCAGACCCAGTACCTTGCTGTCGGGGTTTGAGGCGATGCCGATGGCGATCAGCGCGATCAGCAGCACCATCGCCCGGCCGACCCAGACCAGTTCGGTCTGCGAGGCGCTCTTGCGCAACATGGCCTTGTAGAAGTCCTGGGTCAGGGCGCTGGAGCTGACCAGCAACTGAGCACTGAGCGTACTCATCACCGCCGCCAGCACGCCGGAGAGGATGATGCCGGCGACCCAGGGGTTGAACAGGATCTTCACCAGCTCCAGGAAAACACGCTCACCATTCTGGGTGACCGGTCCGGCCAGTTCCGGATGTCCGGCGAAGTAGGCGATACCGAAGAAGCCCACCGCCACGGCACCGGCCAGCGTCAGGATCATCCAGGCCATGCCGATGCGGCGGGCGTTGGGGATGGTCTTGATCGAGTCGGCCGCCATGAAGCGCACCAGGATATGCGGCTGGCCAAAGTAGCCCAGGCCCCACGCCAGCAGCGAGATGATCGCGACGAAAGAGAGCCCGCTGAACATGTCGAAGGCCGCCGGATTCTGCGTGGCAATGGTGTCCATCGCGGCGCCCATGTCGCCCAGGGCGAGGATGACGAACACCGGGGTGATCAGCAGCGCGAAGATCATCAGCGTCGCCTGCACGGTGTCGGTCCAACTGACGGCCAGGAAGCCACCGATAAACACATAGAGGATGGTCGCCGCGGCGCCGATCCACAGTGCGTACTCGTACGGCACGCCGAAGCTACTCTCGAACAGCCGTGCGCCGGCGACCACGCCCGAGGCGCAGTAGATGGTGAAGAACACCAGAATCACCAGCGCGGAGAAGATCCGCAGCATGCGACTCTCGTCCTCGAAGCGATGGGAGAAGTAATCCGGCAGCGTCAGGGCGTTGTGGTTGTGCTCGGTATGCACACGCAACCGTCCGGCGACGAACAGCCAGTTCAGCCAGGCGCCGACAATCAAGCCGATGGCGATCCAGCTTTCCGACAGACCGGCGACGAAGATCGCACCGGGCAGGCCCATCAGCAGCCAGCCGCTCATGTCCGAGGCACCGGCCGACAGCGCAGTGACGAAGCTGCCGAGGCTGCGACCGCCGAGGATGTAGTCGTCGAAGTTCTTGGTGGCGCGGTAAGCGACGAAACCGATCAGGATCATCGCCGCGATGTAGATCAGAAAGGTGATCAGCGTGGGTGTACTGATGCTCATGTGTGTCCCTCGTTAGTTGTTGTTCGGCGTAACGCGAGCGGGCCCACGCTGCACCTTGGCAGAGGGCGATAGCGAAAAGGCCATCACCTGTGACAGACCCAACCCGGGCCCGTCAGTGGCGGAAGAGCGTCCGCCAACTGTCCAATTGTTGTTGTGTTCCGGCCGCCTGAGCGGCCGGGAGGTTTAGCGTGATGCGCCAGGTGAATGACCAAGGCCATTCACTCGGTGGTACAGCGTGAATGCGTTCAGTCGTCTCCGAGCGACAGCAGCGAGGCGTTGCCGCCCACCGCTGTGGTGTTGGTGGAGGTGGTCCGCTCGTTGGCGAAGCGCAGCACATAGCTGGGGCCGCCCGCCTTCGGACCGGTGCCGGACAGGCCACAGCCGCCGAACGGCTGCACGCCGACCACGGCACCAATCTGGTTGCGATTGACGTAGAGGTTGCCGACCCGCGCCAGCTGCTCGATGCGTTCGGCGGTTTCCTCGTTGCGGCTGTGTACGCCGAGGGTCAGGCCGTAGCCGGTGCCGTTGATCGCCGCCACGACCTTTTCCAGGTCCGCCGCGTCGTAGCGCACCACGTGCAGCACGGGGCCGAACTGCTCCTTCTTGAGCTGGTGAATGCCGTCGATTTCGAAGGCCACCGGCGCGACGAAATGACCGTTCAGACCAGCCGGCAATGTCGCCTCGGCGATCAGGCGCCCTTCGCTCTTGAGCTGCTGTATATGCGCCAGCAGGCCTTCACGAGCTTCCTGGTCGATCACCGGGCCGATGTCGTTCTCACGCAGATGGGTCGGGCCGACGTTCAGCTCGGCCATGGCGCCCTTTAGCAACTCAATCACCCGGTCAGCGATATCACGCTGCACGTAGAGCACACGCAACGCCGAGCAACGCTGGCCGGCACTGGTGAAAGCGGAGCCGACGGCGTCCTTGATCACCTGCTCGGGCAGCGCGGTGGAATCGACGATCATCGCGTTTTGCCCGCCGGTTTCGGCGATCAGCGTGGCGATCGGGCCTTCCTTCTCGGCCAGCTGGCGGTTAATGATGCGCGCCGTGTCGGTGGAACCGGTGAAGCACACGCCGACCACCCGCGGATCGCGACAGAACACGCCGCCCAGGGTAGCGCCATCGCCTGGCAGAAAGGCGATTGCCTCTTTCGGCAATCCAGCTTCAAACATCAGTTCAAGCGCACGCGCAGCGATGAGGCTGGTCTGCTCGGCCGGCTTGGCCAGCACGGTGTTGCCGGCCACCAGTGCCGCGGTGATCTGGCCGAGGTAGATCGCCAGCGGGAAGTTCCACGGACTGACGCAGACAAACACGCCGCGGCCTTCATGGAACAGCTCGTTACGCTCGCCGGTGGGGCCTTTCAACTCTTCGCGACCGAGCTTCTGCCGCGCCTGCTGAGCGTAGTAACGGCAGAAATCCACCGCCTCGCGTACTTCGTCGATGCCATCCTGCAGCGACTTGCCGGCTTCCACGGTACACAGGGCCATCAGCTCGGCGCGGTGCTGCTCCAGCAGATCGCCCAGGCGCTCCAGCACGGCGGCACGGGCTTCCACCGGCGTGGCATTCCAGGTCGGCCAGTAAGCCGCCAGGCGATCGACGGCCTGGCGCGCCTGCTCGGCGCTGGCGAACTGGGCCTGGCCGACGACCTTGTTCAGGTCATAGGGGCAGCGCACGTCGGATGGCGTTCCGGCGAGTCTCTGCCCGCTGATGACCGGCGCCGCCTGCCACTGACGCTCGAGGAAGGGCTGATAGGCGCTGGCCAGGTCGTTCCATTGGTTCTGGATATTCATGTTGATCCCTTGGGAGTTCTTGCGATTGCCGAACAGCGCCGGCGGCAGCGGAATGCGGGGGTTGCCCGGTGCGGCGAATCTGCGCAGCTGGCTCACCGGGTGATCGATCAGCGATTCGACCGGCACGCGCGGGTCGACCAGCTGATGAACGAAGGACGAGTTGGCACCGTTCTCCAGCAGGCGGCGCACCAGATAGGGCAGCAGATCCTTGTGCGCGCCGACCGGGGCGTAGATGCGGACGTTGCGGGCGTACTTCTCGATCACCGTGTCGTACAGGGCATCGCCCATGCCGTGCAGGCGCTGGAACTCGAACTCGCGCGGCTGTGAGATTTCCTCGGCCATGGCCAGGATGCAGCTGACGGTGTGCGCGTTGTGGCTGGCGAACTGCGGGTAGATCACCCCACGGGTTTGCTCGGACAACAGGTAGCGCGCGCAGGCGAGGTAGGAGGTGTCGGTGCCTTCCTTGCGCGTGTAGACCGGGTAGCCGTCCAGGCCCTGGACCTGGCACTGCTTGATCTCACTGTCCCAGTAGGCGCCCTTTACCAGCCGCAGCGGAATGCGTTCGCCAAGCTCACGACCGAGCAGCGTCAGCCAGACCAGCACCGGCAGGCAGCGTTTGGAATAAGCCTGGATGACCAGGCCGAACTCACCCCAGCCGGCGATAGCCGGGTCGCGCAGGAGCTTTTCGTACAGTTCCAGCGACAGCTCGAGGCGGTCGGCCTCCTCGGCATCGATGGTGATCCCGACATTGCGCTGACGCGCCAGTACGGCCAGTTCGCGCACACTGGCGAACAGCTCGGTGAGCACGCGCTCGCGCTGGGCGACTTCGTAGCGCGGATGCAGTGCGGACAACTTGATCGACACCGATGGCCGCGGGCCCTTGCCGACCTGCGGCTCGGCGCCGACGGTCTCCACGGCCTGACGGTAGTCGGCCATGTACTTGGCGGCGTCTTCGGCAGTCAGTGCCGCCTCGCCGAGCATGTCGAAGGAATAGGTGTAGCCCTTCTCGCGCTCGGGACGGCCGTTCTTCAGCGCTTCGGCGATGGTCCGGCCAAGCACGAACTGCTTGCCCATCAGCTTCATCGCCTGGTTCATTGCGCTGCGGATCACCGGCTCGCCGGAGCGCTTGAGCAGACGACCGATGACGTTCTTCGGACGGCCATCGGCGGTTTCCGGATCGACCACCTTGCCGGTCATCACCAGCCCCCAGGCGGCGAAGTTGACCAGCACGTTGTCGCTCTGGCCGAGGTGGCGTTCCCATTCGGCGGCGTTGAGCTTGTCGCGGATCAGCGCGTCAGCCGTGGCGGCATCCGGCACCCGCAGCAGCGCTTCGGCCAGGCACATCAGCATCAGCCCTTCCTGGGTGTCCAGGCTGTACTGGCGCAGCAGCGCATCGAGGGTATCGACGGCATTCTCACGCCCGCGCACCGCCTCGATCAGGCTGCGCGCGCGCTCGCGAATGGCGGCAATGCCCGCCTCGCCGGGATCGGCAAGCTGCAGCAGTTCGGTGAGATATTGCGCCTCGTCAACGGCGTAGTTGGCGCTGATGGCGGGAAAGAATTCCGCGGCTTTCTGGTTGGCGAAGGCGCCTTCCAGCACGTGACCGGCCTTGAACATGCGCCGCTCCTCTTGTGATTGTGTCTGCTTATAGGTCTAGTCCACGGCCAGGCTGATGGTGCAGCACAAGACGAAGAGCCAGGTCGGGAGACGGAATGTAGGGTCTGCAAGACGAGCCGTTCTTGCGCAAAACTACGGAAGTTTTACGAAAAACTACGAAAGCCGGACGCGGAAACACGGCCGTAATGAAAGCGCACCAGGATGGCGCAGGAATATACCCCTGGTAGCTGAAAAGCCCGAAAACAGGGCAATCAGGAGAAAGCTCAGGAGTCCGACTTGCGCAATCCGCGAGGGGTCAGACCGAGGTAGCGGCGAGTTGCCGTGGTCAATGCGCTCTGGCTGGAGAAACCGCACTCCTCGGCAATCCGCACCAGTGGCAGCGGCGTTTCGCGCAGCAGGCGGGCGGCACGATCGAGGCGGGTCTTGAGCAGGTACTGGTGCGGCGTGAGGCCGACGCAATCCTTGAACTGGGCGTGGAAGTGGCTGGGGCTGAGGCAGACCACCTGGGCCAACTCGGCGACCGTGATGCGTCGCGCCAGGTTGTCCTGAATATGGCTGTCCAGCCGCTGCAGATCGAGCGGTCCGGCCGGGCGCTGAACTGACTCGCCGAACAGTCGCAGGTGCAGTGCCCGCAACAGCACGCCGCCCAGCGCCCGGGCCAGCAGCGGATCGCTGCCGTAGCGCGCCAGCTCGGCACCGGCGTAGGCCAGCAGGTTCTGGAAATCGGCATCCAGCGCCGGATAGCGCGGCGCCTCGAACAGGCGGGCCAGCAGCTCGGGGTCCTCGGTGACGACATCCTGCTCGTCGAGATCGATGATCAGCATGCGGTTGTCGCCCATGCCGGCGAAGCCGTGGTCGGCATCGCCCGGCACCAGACAGGCGCGCATCCGGCAGACTTCGCCACCGGAGCCATTGACCTCGAATTCCGCGCGCCCAGAAAGCGACATCACCAACTGGTGATAGTCGTGGGCGTGCTGGTGAGTCTGGTCATCCAGGCGAAGCAGACGGGCGTTGAGCATGATGGGCACCTGTGCGTGCAAGCACTGTACCGAAGCCTGCATGAAGTGCCCACCCCCATGCGACGGGATTGAAATCATCCGGGCCACCACCCATCTAAGGTGCACGTATTCGCAACGGGTGCCGCATGAACGACGACGTCAATCAGGATCATATCGAGCAGGAAATCATCTCCTCCAACGGTCTCGTACTGCCCGATCAACAGCAGCCGGACAAGCTCTACATCATCCCGGTGCACAACCGACCTTTCTTCCCGGCGCAGGTGTTGCCGGTGATCGTCAACGAAGATCCCTGGGCCGAGACCCTGGATCGCGTGGCGAAGACGCCGCACCAGCGCGTCGCACTATTCTTCGTCGACTCGCCGGTGCTGGACATGGCCACCTTCGACCCGGACAGCCTGCCGGAGCACGGCACCATGGTCCGCGTGCATCACGCCTCGCAGGAGGGCGGCAAGCTGCAGTTCGTCGCCCAAGGCCTGGCGCGGGTGCGCATCCGCGGCTGGCTGCGGCGCAAACCGCCGTATCTGGTGGAAGTCGATTACCCGAAAAGCGATGACGACCCGCGCGACGAGGTGAAGGCCTACGGCATGGCACTGATCAACGCGATCAAGGAGCTCTTGCCGCTTAACCCGCTGTATAGCGAGGAGCTGAAGAACTACCTTAATCGCTTCAGCCCCAACGACCCGTCGCCGCTGTCGGACTTCGCCGCCGCGCTGACCACCGCGCCTGGCGTGGAGCTGCAGGAAGTGCTGGATACCGTGCCGGTCTTGAAGCGCATGGAGAAGGTGTTGCCGCTGCTGCGCAAGGAAGTGGAAGTCGCCAGGCTGCAGAAGGAGCTGACCGGCGAGGTGAATCGCAAGATCGGCGAGCGCCAGCGCGAGTTCTTCCTCAAGGAACAACTGAAGATCATCCAGCGCGAGCTGGGTATTACCAAGGACGACAAGAGCGCCGACGCGGACGAGTTCCGCGCCCGCCTTGACGGCAAGGTGGTGCCGCCCGCCGCGCAGAAGCGAATCGACGAGGAGCTGAACAAGCTGTCGATCCTCGAGACCGGCTCACCGGAATATGCCGTCACCCGCAACTACCTGGACTGGGCCACCGCCCTGCCCTGGGGCGTGTTCGGCCAGGACAAGCTCGACCTCAAACGCGCGCGCAAGGTGCTGGACAAGCATCACGCAGGCCTCGACGACATCAAGAACCGCATCCTCGAATTTCTCGCTGTCGGTGCCTTCAAGGGCGAAATTTCCGGCTCCATCGTCCTGCTGGTCGGCCCACCGGGCGTGGGCAAGACCAGCATCGGCAAGTCCATCGCCGAATCCCTCGGCCGGCCGTTCTATCGTTTCAGCGTCGGCGGCATGCGCGACGAAGCGGAGATCAAGGGTCACCGTCGTACCTACATCGGCGCCCTGCCCGGCAAACTGGTGCAGGCGCTAAAGGATGTCGAGGTGATGAACCCGGTGATCATGCTCGACGAGATCGACAAGCTCAGCAGCAGCTACCAGGGCGATCCGGCCTCCGCGCTGCTGGAGACGCTGGACCCGGAACAGAACGTCGAATTCCTCGATCATTACCTGGACCTGCGCCTGGACCTGTCCAAGGTACTGTTCGTCTGCACGGCAAACACCCTGGACTCGATTCCCGGCCCGCTGCTCGACCGCATGGAGGTGATCCGCCTGTCCGGCTACATCGCCGAGGAGAAGCTGGCCATTGCCAAGCGTCACCTGTGGCCCAAGCTGCTGAATAAGACCGGCGTGCCCAAGCAGCGCCTAGCCATCAGCGACAGCGCCATGAAAGCGGTGATCGAAGGCTATGCACGTGAAGCTGGTGTGCGTCAGCTGGAGAAGCAGCTGGGCAAGCTGGTGCGCAAGGCAGTGGTGCAGTTGCTGGAAGCCCCCCAAGCGGTGCTGAAGATCACGCCGAAGGATCTGGAAAGCTACCTCGGCAAACCGGTGTTTCGCAGCGAACAGGTGCTCTCCGGCGTCGGCGTAATCACAGGCCTCGCCTGGACCAGCATGGGCGGCGCCACCCTGCCGATCGAGGCCACGCGCATCCACACGCTGAACCGCGGCTTCAAGCTCACCGGCAAGCTCGGTGACGTGATGAAGGAATCGGCGGAGATCGCCTACAGCTACGTCAGCTCGAACCTGAAAACCTTCAAGGGCGACCCGGAATTCTTCGACCAGGCCTTCGTGCACCTGCACGTGCCGGAAGGCGCGACGCCCAAGGACGGCCCCAGCGCCGGCATCACCATGGCCAGCGCGCTGCTCTCGCTGGCGCGCAACCAGCCGCCGAAGAAAGGCGTGGCCATGACCGGCGAGCTGACGCTGACCGGTCACGTATTGCCGATCGGCGGAGTGCGCGAGAAGGTGATCGCGGCGCGGCGGCAGAAGATTTTCGAGCTGATCCTGCCGGAAGCCAACCGCGGCGACTTCGAAGAGTTGCCTGCCTACCTCAAGGAAGGTCTGACCGTGCATTTCGCCAAGCGCTTCGCCGATGTGGCCAAGGTGCTGTTCTGACGCGGGAGGAGCTGCAGACCAGCTGTAGTCGAAGGGTGGAAGTCGCGCTGCACTTCCACCCCCGGACCGGCGCAGACGGAGTACCCGCCTGCGACCAGGCTCTTTTGGGCTATCCTTCCCAACTCAATTCCGACCGGTGCCGATCATGCCTTTCGACATCCCTCGTCTGTTGCTGCCCGCCAGCTTCGCCCTGCTCACCGCCTGCGCAAGCAACGACAAGACGCCCTCGAGCGTCGTGCTCAGCGACGACAACCGCTGCCCGCAAACACTGCAGAGCGGCCAGCAACTCATCGTCAGCCTGCCGAGCAACCCTGCGACGGGCTATCGCTGGATTCTGCACGAAGCCGCCGCGGAGCAATTGCACAGCCTCGGCCCCGAAGTGTTCAGCAATCCGAAAGGCGACATGATCGGCGGGGATGGCCTGTCGACCTGGCGCTTCGAGGCACAGGAGCCAGGCAGCGGCAGGCTGTACCTCACCTATCAACGCCCGTGGGAGGTCGACGCCGAGCCTGCGGGCATGTTCGATTGCCGGATCGAGGTGCGCTGAGTCGGGCAGAGCCCGCGGCGAGCGTGGTTTCGGCTACAATGCCGCCCCGTTTTCACACACGCCGCCCGACACCGTGAGCCACGATCTCGACCGTCTGTTCGCCCAGCCCCTGCCCAGCATTCAGGACTTCGTCTTCAACGAGGACGTGGTGCGGGTGTTTCCCGACATGATCAAGCGCTCTGTGCCCGGTTACCCGACCATCGTCGAGAACATCGGCGTGATCGCCGCTCAGTTCGCACAGCCGCATACTCATCTGTATGACCTGGGCTGCTCGCTGGGCGCGGTGACCCAGGCCTTGCGTCGTCACGTGACTGCCGACAACTGCCAGGTCGTCGCCGTGGATAACTCCGCGGCAATGGTCAAGCGCTGCCGCGAATACCTCCACGGGCAGGACTCGATGTTTCAGGAACTGCTGCCGGTCGACGTCATCGAGGGCGACATCCTGGCTCTGCAGTTCCAGCCCAGCTCGCTGGTGGCGCTGAACTTCACCCTGCAGTTCATCGCACCGGAACAGCGCCCGGCCCTGCTCAGCCGCATTCGCCAGGCGCTGGTGCCCGGTGGCGCGCTGATCCTGTCGGAAAAACTGCGCTTCGAGGATGAAGACGAGCAACAGTTGCTGACCGACCTGCACATCGCCTTCAAGCGCGCCAATGGCTACAGCGAACTGGAAATCGCCCAGAAGCGCAGCGCCATCGAAAACGTGATGAAGCCCGACAGCCTGGAAACCCATCGCCAACGGCTACTGGATGCCGGCTTTTCCAAGGTCGTGCCCTGGTTCCAGTGCCTGAACTTCGCCTCGCTGATCGCCCTGCCATGAACCTCGACCTGACTCCCCTCGCCTGGCGCCTGGCCGGCACCCCGCTGGCCGCATGGGCCAACGGCGTTCAGCAGCAGCTGGACACCAAACTCGCGGTTGGTCACGGTGATCTGCCGCGCTGGCGGCGTGCCGTCGATGCGCTGCCTGCGCTGGCGCCCGTGCAGGTCGAACTGCGTGACAGCTTCCGCCTCGACGCGACCTGTGACGACGCCACGCGCCAGGCCACCCAAGATGCGCTGATGGGGCTCTCGCCATGGCGCAAGGGTCCGTTCGACGTGTTCGGCGTGCATGTCGATACCGAGTGGCGCTCGGACTGGAAGTGGGACCGGGTCGCGCCGCACCTGAATCTGGCCGGCAAACGCATCCTCGACGTCGGTTGCGGCAACGGCTACTACATGTGGCGCATGCTCGGTGCTGGCGCCGACAGCGTGGTCGGGGTCGACCCGAACTGGCTGTTCTTCTGCCAGTTCCATGCGATGAAGCGCTACCTGCAGGAGCTGCCGGTCTGGCATCTGCCGTTCGCACTGGAAGAACTGCCGGGTAGGCTCGAAGGCTTCGAGACGGTGTTTTCCATGGGCGTGCTCTACCATCGCCGCTCGCCGGTCGACCACCTGCTCGACCTCAAGGACTGCCTGGTACGCGGCGGCGAACTGGTGCTAGAGACCCTGGTGGTGGAAGGCGACGAAAACACCGCACTGGTGCCGGAAGACCGCTATGCGCAGATGCGCAACGTCTGGTTCTTGCCCTCGGTGAAGGCGCTGGAATGCTGGTTGCGCCGCGCCGGCTTTGTCGACGTGCGCTGCGTGGATGTCAGCGTGACCAGCATTGAGGAACAGCGCAGCACCGAGTGGATGCGCTTCCAGTCGTTGCCCGACTTCCTCGACCCGCAAGACCACGGCAAAACGGTCGAAGGCCTGCCGGCCCCCATGCGCGCCGTGCTCCTCGCCCGCAAGCCCTGACAGTAGGTTGGCCGCTCAACGAGCGGCCCGGGCAGCGCTGGGGCGCTTGCGTCGCTGCGCTACCAATTGACGCAATGGTGTATTAGCCATCTCCCCGAGACGGCGCCGATCCAGATCGCGCGACGCCAGCTGCCGATCATCCAGCTTCAACAACTGCCGATACAGGCGTCGCTGCCGCCAGGCGCGAAACCAGTCATGCAGGCTGCGCTGCAGATCCAGCGGCCACATGGCCGGCATGTAGAAGTCCGGCAACTGCGGCTCGGATTGTTGTCGTACACGCGTATCGCGTCGTTCACCAGGCATGCTCACCTCCGCTTCGCTCGCGGTGGCCACGGGCTGTGGCGCCACCGGTTGCCTACAGGATGAGCGGGCATCAGTCGTTCAAACAAACGACTAATATGAAAGCCTGTGTTCAGAAAAACTGAAGCCTCTCTTATGTCCGAGCCGCTTGAGCAATCCACTATCCCTTCGACGCCCCTGCTGGAAAGCGATGTCCTGCGCACCTTCGTTGCTATTGCCGAAAGCGGCAGTTTCACTCGCGCCGCGGGACAGATCTATCGCAGTACCTCGGCGGTCAGCATGCAGATCAAGCGTCTGGAAGAGACTCTTGGGCGCTCCCTGTTCGTCCGCGAGGCGCGGCAGGTGCGCCTGACACCGGCAGGCGAGACGCTGCTCGGCTATGCCCGACGCCTGCTCAAGCTCAACGAAGAAGCCATTGCGCACTTCCTCCAGCCAGCGCTGCAGGGTCGCGTGCGCTTCGGAACGCCGGCGGATGTCGGGACGCGCATTCTGCCCGGCCTGCTGGCGTTGTTCGCCCGCAGCCATCCCGGAGTCGAAGTGGATGTGTCGGTCGCGCGTAGCATCGATATGATCGAGCGCATCGACGCAGGCGAACTGGACCTCGCCCTGGTCACCGTCGGCAACCTCGGCCAGGACGATTCGCGGGGCGAGCCGATTCATAGCGAACCGCTGGTCTGGGCCGGTCGCACCGGTGGTGTCGCCGCGCTGCGCACGCCGCTGCCGCTGGCGCTGGCCAGCCCCGATTGCGCCTGGCGGCGACAGGCACTGGATGCCCTCGACCGCATCGGCCGCAGCTACCGAGTGGCCTACTCCAGCGAACAGACTTCGGGACAGGAGGCCGCGATGATTGCCGATCTCGCCATCGCGCCCTATCCATCAAGCCTGATTCGCCCGCCCCTGCAGCGTCTCGATGGGCAGTATGGGTTGCCACAACTGGGCGAGTATCAGATCAAGCTGCTCCGTGGCAGCAATCGCAGCGAAGCCGTTGAGGTGCTGGCCGCACAGGTGATCGCCGCCTTTGTCGAATACCGCACACGACCGGCCAAGCGATTGGAGCGAAACGAGGAGATCAAATGGCACGCTGGTTGATCGTGGCGGGCGCTGCGCTGCTACTGCTCGGCATCGCCTGGCACTACTTCCCATGGCTGCTGAACTGGTTCGGTCGATTGCCCGGCGACATCCGCATCCAGTCCGAACGCAGCCGGGTGTTCATCCCGATCACCTCAATGGTGATCCTCAGCGTGGTGTTGACCGTACTGATCAACCTGCTGCGCCGCTGAGGGCTCTGCAGGTGGAATACGGCGCCCCGCACTAGCGTAGGAGCCGGGCTTGCCAGCGGATGACACCCGGCGCTACCTCACCAATCGGAGTCTGCCCGCCGCGTGTCATCGCGGCTGAAACACTCCCGATTCTTTCAGCCCCGCGCCGCCGCACTCAGGATCAGATGCTTCATTTCCTTGACCGCCTGCTTGAAGCCGACGAACAGCGCATGGGCAACGATGGCATGGCCGATATTCAGCTCGTTGACGCCTCGGATCGCCGCGATCGCTTCGGCGTTGTGGTAATGCAGGCCATGGCCTGCGTTGACGATCAGGCCGTGACTCAGACCGGCCTCGACACCGTCGCGAATGCGCGCGAGCTCGCAGGCCCGCTCGGCAACGCCGTGGCCATCGGCGTAGCGCCCGGTGTGCAACTCGATAGCCGGTGCGCCGACACGTGCGGCCGCCTCGATCTGCCGCCGGTCGGCATCGATGAACAGTGAGACTTCCGCACCGCAGCCACGTAGACGCTCGACGGCCTCACGAATGCGTGCTTCCTGCCCGAGCACGTCCAGCCCACCCTCGGTAGTCAGCTCCTGACGCGTTTCCGGGACCAGGCACACGTGCTCCGGACACAGCTGCTCGGCGAATGCGAGCATCGCCTCGGTGACCCCCATCTCGAAGTTCATCCGCGTCTGTAGCGCGTCCTTCATCATCAGCACATCGCGTTCCTGGATATGCCGGCGATCCTCGCGCAGGTGCACGGTGATGCCATCGGCGCCGGCCTCTTCCGCATCCAGCGCAGCCTTGACCGGGTCCGGATAGCGGGTGCCGCGGGCCTGACGCAGTGTGGCGACGTGGTCGACATTGACGCCGAGCAGAATTCGATTGGCTTCAGTCACGCGGGGCCTCCTTCAGATTCATGAACAATTCGCGGCTGACCAGCGGTCGACCGCCCAGATGGGGAGCCAGGGCCTGGCGCATCAGCCGCTTGGCCGCGGCCAGCGACCCCGGAACCTGCCAATCGGCCTCGGCCATGGCCAATAGTTCCGCGCCGTTGAACAGCCCCGGCTGAAATCCCGCGACCGGCTCCAGGCCGGCGTCGGGCTGCAGGTGATAGAGCCGCTGCGGGTCAATCGGCTGACCAGCGATGTCCACATCGAGGGCAAAACCATAGCCCAACTCGCTGAGTAGCCGCCATTCGAAGGCACGCAGCAGCGGCTCCAGCGGCCGATGTGCGGCCAGGGCCGGCAGTGTCGCGACGTAATGATCGAACAGCGCGGGGTGCGCGTCTTCGGCAGGCAGCAGGCGAATCAGCAATTCGTTGAGGTACATGCCGCTGAACAGCGCCTGGCCATCGAGCCAGTGCGCAGGGCCGGCGCTTTCGAGACGGGAAACGGTCTTCAGCTCGGACTTGCCGCGCAGCTCGACTTCCAGCGATACGAAGGGGCGGATCAGACTGCCGGCCTTACCACGCGCGGCACGCATGACGGCACTCAGCCGGCCCTGCGGGGTGAACAGGTCGACCAGCGCGCTGCTTTCCTTGTACGGGCGACTGTGCAGAACGAACGCAGGTTGGTGCATGGCAGCCCAGAAGGTGCGCGATGCGCACCATTGATTGCGGGTCGGCGCTTACTGGTAACCCAGCGAATGCAGCGCACGCTCATCGTCGGACCAGCCACCCTTCACCTTGACCCACAGGTGCAGCATGACCTTGGAATCGAACAGCACTTCCATATCCTTGCGCGCTTCCTGGCCGATACGTTTGATGCGCTCGCCCTTGTCGCCGATGATGATCTTCTTCTGCCCGTCACGCTCGACGAGAATCAGCGCATGGATGTGCAACACGCGGCCTTCCTGCTTGAAGTCCTCGATCTCCACGGTGATCTGGTAAGGCACCTCGGCGCCAAGCTGTCGCATGATCTTCTCGCGCACCAGCTCGGCGGCGAGGAAACGACTGCTGCGATCGGTGATCTGGTCCTCCGGGAAGAAGTGCTCACTCTCGGGCAGACGATCGGCGACCAGTTTTTCCAGCGTTTCCAGGTTCTGTCCGTGCTGCGCCGAAATCGGCACGATCTCCGCGTTCGGCAGCTGCTCGGCCAGCCAGCGCAGATGCGGCAACAGCTCGGCCTTGTCCTCGACACGGTCGGTCTTGTTGACCGCAACGATCAACGGTCCGGTAACGTACTGCACCCGCTCGAGCACGGCCTGGTCTTCGTCGGTCCAGCGGGTGCGGTCGACGACGAAGATCACCACGTCGACATCCTTCAATGCCGAGGCAGCAGTGCGGTTCATGTAGCGGTTGAGCGCCGTCTCGCCATTCTTGTGCAGCCCCGGCGTGTCCACATAGACGGCCTGAACGCTGCCCTCGGTCTTGATGCCGAGCATGTTATGCCGCGTCGTCTGCGGCTTGCGCGAGGTGATCGCCAGCTTCTGGCCAAGGATGTGGTTGAGCAGCGTCGACTTGCCGACGTTCGGCCGGCCGACGATCGCCACGTAACCGCAACGGCTGACGTCCTCGGATTGCAGCTGTTCGTCAGTCATGTCCGTTCTCCACGCCCAAGGCGATCAATGCGGCTGCAGCGGCAACCTGTTCGGCAATTCGGCGGCTAGCGCCCTGCCCGTGGGTTTTCTCGTTCAGCAAAGCAACCTGACATTCGACGAAGAAGGTGCGGCAATGCGGTTCGCCTTGAATATCCACCACCTCGTAACGCGGCAGCTCACAGGCACGCGATTGCAGAAATTCCTGCAGCCGGGTCTTCGGGTCCTTGTTGGTATCGACCAGCGTCAGGCCTTGCAGCTCGTTGGCCAACCAGGCGACGACCCGCTCGCGAGCAACATCCATGCCCGCGTCCAGATAAATGGCACCGATCAGCGCTTCGAGGGTGTCGGCCAGGATAGATTCGCGGCGGTAACCGCCGCTCTTGAGCTCACCGGAGCCGAGGCGCAAATATTCGCCGAGCTCGAATCCACGCGCCAGCACCGCCAGCGTCTCGCCCTTGACCAGACGGGCGCGCAGACGCGACAGCTGCCCCTCACGGGCTTGCGGAAAATGATTGAACAGCGCCTCACCGGCAACGAAATTGAGAATGGCGTCGCCGAGAAACTCCAGACGCTCGTTGTTGCGTCCGGCATAGCTACGATGGGTCAGGGCCAGGAGCATCAGCTCCTGATCCTTGAATTGATAACCGAGCCTGCGCTCGAGACGGGCTAACGAAGTGCTCACGGCATCCTTAGGCGATATTCTTTATCGAAGTTCGCCACCAGATCGAGATTGCGGATCAGCGGCTCGCGTTTTTCGTATTTCAGGTGCGCCCTGAATTCGTTGTTCTGGATCTCGACCTTCAGCGCTTCCTTCAGGTCGATGTTCTGGATGCCGTTTACCTGCATCCCCTTGCTGACATGACTATAGAACTCCCCGACGCTCTGAATCTCAAGCGCTTCGTCGGTTTCCACGGACTGGATGATCTTGTCCATGGACATGTAATCGAAGTAATGCGGGAACATTTTAAATCCCGTGCTGGCCACAAACGCCACGATTGCCAGGACCATGATCCAGCTCAGCATGGACAGCCCTTTTTGCGAACGCGCAAAACTCATGTCGACCTCTATGTCGTTACGATACCCACCGATCGGGGCAGGACAAATATAGCGAGCCCGGTTCGCTCAGCGACGGCCGCAATTCACAGCTTTCAGTGAATCAGGCCCACGCGGGAGAAATTCGGCAGATTGCTGAGCTTCGGATCAGGCCAGCTCATCCAGACGGCGAACGCCTTGCCGACGATGTTACGGTCCGGGACCATGCCAGCCAGCTCCGCGGGAATCGACTCGTCCTGCCAATAGCGGCTGTCATTCGAGTTATCGCGATTATCGCCCATCATGAAGTAGTGCTCAGCCGGCACGGTCCACTGACGGCTCGGCTCGATGCGATAGCGGCCCATTTCCTTGCGAATCAGGTGCTCCATCTCGCCCAGCTTTTCCCGATACAGCACGGCGCTGCCCAAGCTGCCCGGCTCCTCGCCGACCAGTGTCTCGGCAACCGGCTGATCGTTGATGAACAGCCGACGATCGCTGCTGTAGCGCACGGTGTCGCCAGGCAGGCCGACGACCCGCTTGATGTAGTTGATGCTCGGTTGATTCGGATAGCGGAACACCATGACGTCGCCACGCTTCGGGTCGCTGACTTCGATCACCTTGGTATCCACTACCGGCAGGCGGATGCCATAGGCGAACTTGTTCACCAGAATGAAATCGCCAACTTCCAACGTGGGGATCATCGAGCCGGAGGGAATCTGGAACGGCTCGACCAGGAACGAGCGCAGCACCAGCACGATGGCCAGCACCGGGAAGAACGACTTGCCGTACTCGATCAGCACCGGCTCCTTGTTCAACGCCTCAAGGGTCGATGGATCGATTTCCCCGGTGCGCCCTTCGTAGTTGGCGATCGCAGCCCGGCGGCGGGGGGCGAAGAACAACAGGTCGCTCAGCGCCAACAGGCCGCAGACAGCCACGGCGATAACCAGCAACAACGGGAAATTGATCGACATATCAGCTGTCCACCTTCAGCACGGCGAGGAACGCTTCCTGCGGGATTTCGACGTTGCCTACCTGCTTCATGCGCTTCTTACCGGCTTTCTGCTTTTCCAGCAGCTTGCGCTTACGGCTCACATCGCCGCCGTAGCATTTGGCCAGAACGTTCTTGCGCAAGGCCTTGACCGTACTGCGGGCAACGATCTGGCCGCCGATGGCCGCCTGAATCGCCACATCGAACATCTGACGCGGGATAAGCTCCTTCATCTTCTCGACTAGGATGCGGCCCTTGTAGTGGGCATTGTCGCGGTGGACGATCAGTGCCAACGCGTCGACCTTATCGCCGTTGATGAGGATATCCAGGCGCGTCAGGTTAGCCGACTGGAAGCATTCGAAGCTGTAGTCCAGCGAGGCGTAACCGCGGCTGCACGATTTCAAGCGATCGAAGAAGTCCAGCACCACCTCGCTCATCGGCAGGTCGTAACGCACCTGCACCTGACTGCCGAGGAACTGCAGGTCGCGCTGCACGCCGCGCTTCTCGATGCACAGCGTGATGACGTTGCCCAGGTGTTCCTGGGGCACGAGGATGTTGGCGCGCACGATCGGCTCGCGCATGTCCTCGACGGAGGACATGTCGGGCAGCTTCGAAGGGCTGTCGACGTAGATGGTGTCGCCGTTCTTCAACAGCAACTCGTAAACAACCGTCGGCGCGGTGGTGATCAGATCCAGGTCGTACTCGCGCTCGAGGCGCTCCTGAATGATCTCCATATGCAGCATGCCGAGGAAGCCGATACGGAAGCCGAAGCCCAACGCGTCGGAGCTTTCCGGTTCGTATTGCAACGCGGCATCGTTGAGGGTCAGCTTCTGCAGCGCTTCGCGAAAATCCTCGAAGTCGTCCGAACTGACCGGGAACAGACCGGCATAGACCTGCGGCTTGACGCGTTTGAAACCGGGCAACATCTCCACGTCCGGCGTGCTCGACAGTGTCAGCGTGTCGCCCACCGGAGCGCCGAGAATGTCCTTGATGCCGGCGATGATGAAGCCCACTTCGCCAGCCTTGAGGTCTGCCGTGGCGGTGTGCTTGGGGTTGAACACGCCGACACTGTCCACCTGATGAACCTTGCCGGTGGATTTCACCAGCACCTTGTCGCCCTTCTTGATACGACCGTGGCGAACCCGTACCAGCGATACGACGCCCAGATAGTTGTCGAACCATGAGTCGATGATCAACGCCTGCAACGGCGCCTCGACATCGCCGGTCGGCGGCGGGATCACGGCGACCAGGCGCTCGAGCACCTCGTCCACGCCCATGCCGCTCTTGGCACTGCAGGCCACCGCGTCGGTCGCATCGATGCCGATGATGTGCTCGATCTCTTCCTTGACCTTGTCCGGATCGGCCTGTGGCAGGTCCATCTTGTTCAGCACCGGCATCACTTCCAGGCCCTGCTCGATCGCCGTGTAGCAGTTGGCTACCGATTGCGCCTCGACGCCCTGGCCAGCATCGACTACCAGCAGCGCACCCTCGCACGCGGCCAGCGAGCGACTGACTTCATAGGTGAAGTCGACGTGGCCGGGCGTATCGATGAAATTCAACTGGTAGGTCTTGCCATCGCGCGCGGTGTAATAAAGCGTGACGCTGTGGGCTTTGATGGTGATGCCGCGCTCGCGCTCGAGATCCATCGAATCCAGCACCTGGGCTTCCATTTCACGCTCGGTCAGACCACCACACATCTGGATAAAACGGTCTGCCAGGGTCGACTTGCCGTGATCGATATGGGCGATGATGGAAAAATTGCGGATATGACTCAGGTCACTCACAGCTCAACACTCGGAATAGTCGCGGGCCGATTGCCCGCCGAAAATAGCCGCGAAGTGTAACTGATCAACCCTTGCAGTGCCACGCACAAGCCATCCGCAGCTGATGAGCAACGCAACGGACGTGCTGTTACGTCTTGAAAATGAAAAAGGGCGGTAATAACCGCCCTTCCACATTCACCAGCCAGCGTCTTATTCAGCGAGCTTGAAAGTAATGAAACTCGCACGCCCCTGACGCAGAACTCGCATCGAAACGGATCGATTCTTCGGCAATTGCTCAGCCACTCGAGCAAATGTTGCCGCCGAATTGATCGCCTGATTATTCAGATGGGTGATGACATCGCCCGGGCGCAGCCCAATCATCGCAGCCGGCCCGTTGAGAATCTCAGTGATCACCACACCGCCCGGTAAATCCAGGCTCTTCTTCTGCTCATCGGTCAGCTCAGTGACTTTAACACCCAAGCGGTTATCGCTGCGTTCCTGGCCGCCACCAGAGGCTGCCACGGCTTCGCCCTCTTCCGGCATGGCGCCGATCTTGACGTCGAGCATCTTGCGATCACCGTCGCGAACCACTTCCATTCGTGCGGTGCTGCCGGGCTTGAGTGCTCCGACCAGATGAGGCAGATCAGCAGACATGACAATCGGCTTGTCGTTGAGGCTCAGAATCACATCACCGACACGCAGACCACCGCGCGCTGCCGGACCGCCATCCATAACCTGAGCCACCAGGGCGCCCGCTGGACGCTCAAGACCAAAGGACTCAGCCAGGTCCTTGTTGACTTCCTGGATCACCACGCCAAGCCAGCCCCGACTCACCTTGCCTTCGGTTCGCAGCTGATTGGCAACATCCATTGCCACATCGATCGGAATGGCGAAGGACAGCCCCATGAAGCCACCGGAGCGCGTGAATATCTGCGAGTTGATGCCAATCACCTCACCGTCGAGGTTAAACAGCGGACCACCGGAATTGCCTGGGTTGATTGCCACGTCGGTCTGAATGAACGGCACATAGCTCTCATTGGGCAAGCTGCGGCCAGTCGCACTGACAATACCGGCGGTCACCGTATGATCGAAACCAAACGGCGAGCCAATGGCGAGCACCCACTCCCCTGCTTTCAGCTCATCAGAACGGCCAATCTTGACGGTCGGTAGTCCCTTGCCCTCGACCTTCAGCACCGCCACGTCGGAGCGCGGATCGGCACCGATAAGCTTGGCTTCCAGCTCGCTTCGATCCGGCAGACGAACGATGATTTCGTCGGCATCGGCGACCACGTGATTGTTGGTCAGGACATAACCGTCTTCGGAAATGATGAAACCCGAACCGAGCGACTGCGCTTCACGCTGCTGGCCGCGACCCGGGGCGCCCGGCATCTGCGGGATGCTGTGTTCGAAGAACTCGCGAAAAATCGGCGGCAGCCCTTCGAGTTCCGGCATCTGCGCAGTCGCACCGCGGCTCTGCACCTTCTGCTTGGTGCTGATATTGACTACCGCTGGCGAGGCACTTTCGACCAGCGGCGTGAAATCAGGCAATTCCGCCTGGGCAACGACAGCATGGCCCAGCAATGCCAGGCCCGCCACGAAGGCGAAGCAGCTGTTTCGATTGAACATGACTACAAGTCTCCCCACTGACAAAACAAGGAAGCTCAGGGACTCGCAGGCCCCGCGAGCATGGCGCGCAAAACCACTGGCTGCAGATTCGGGTCAGCTGCGGTACGGCGGCTTCGCATACGCACGAATAGCCAGGAAATGAAGAAGCCCCCGAGACCTGCCAGAATAACGATCGGCTCACGCGTCGACAGCTGAGCGGCCAGCGAAGCGGCCGCCATCAGTACGATAAGAGGGAGAAGATAGACAAGGACGGCACCGCGCAGCAACACGTCCTCGCGGATGCCCACAACGACACCGTCACCGACTTGCAGGTGGAGATCGCAGAGCGCTCTGATGAGGCCGCGCTGTTCGCGAACACCGAGGGTATCCATCAAGCCTTGGCCACAGCCACTCTTCGCGGAACAGCCAGAGCAGGTAGTCTTGCGCCGAGTCTCGACCCATACAGCGCCGACATCCAGCGCGACTACCCGCCCAGGCTCTTCGATCATCGTTGTGCCTGTTCCGAACTGGCTCGCATGGACAGGGCAACCCGCTCAGCCGTACCAAGTGGAATCTCGCCCACCACGGTCACCATGACATCGCCATCCGCAGTACTGATGCGCTTAGAGACCGCGACGGTAGGCCCCATCTGGCTTCGCGCGTCCTCAACCAAGGCGCCGCGCAGCGGCTCCAGAAACACGGAAAACTTCGCCAGGCCATCACCGTAGGACAACCAGGAAACAGTTTCGGAAGAGGCGGGACTAGGTCGTTCGTTGGCGTCCAGAAGCGTGAAGCCGGAAGGCAACCAGTCGGAGCGCCAGGGTGATGTTGGATTCGCCTCGCGCCGGTTCACGGTCACTGGATTGCAATCAGCGCCGGGCTTCAGTTGCTCGGCAGATAAACTGCCAGCCGTGAACTGGGTGAATTGGAAACGCTCGAGCAGCTGCCCTTTCTCGTTCAGCATCAGCGACTTGAGGGGCAATGCGGTATCTTGGTCGAGATGCAGTTCGAAGCCGTAACGGTGCTGGTCCTTCGGCACGACAGCCAGCGCCACGGCGGGGCGGCCAGCAACTCGTGAATCCCCGATCTCACGGAATTCGTACCACTCGGAGAGTGCTTTCGGATCGAGACGCTGCCCGTGCCAGGCTTGCGCTTCACGCACTTGCGCCGCGAGGTCATCGGTAGCGCATTGCATCTGACCATTTACCAGCAGAACTTCAGCCGGAGCTCCGTCAAGCTGAAGCAATCGCTCCTGCACTTGACCTTCTTCGACTTGCTGCCAAACGGCATGACTGGAAAAGCTGCCATTGCGTTCGTAGACGAACGTACCGGTATAACTCTGTTTCTGCTCTGCCGCCGCAAGTCGCTCCATCCAGGACCCGGCATCAGCAGCAAGGGCCGGCATCGATAGCCAGCCCCCCATCACCACATACAGCGGTAATACGCGCATGTTTCTCCCTAACGTTCTTCCATGCTGGCCGCGCGAGCGTAAGGCAGCGCGCTCTCCGATCCATTACCAAAGGCAGCTTGCTGGGCATGCTGGCGAACATATGAAGGCAGACGCTCTTCGTGCCAGCGCTCTACCGGAGCGCCATCTGCCGCTGCCTGTGCAGGCGCTTCGGTTCGCTCACTGTAACCAGCCAGAACCGCCGGCCCTTGACTGGTCTGCGGAACCGAAATACTTGGTTGCGGAGCCTGCTGCGCTAGCTGCGGACCAGCAACCTCATTCTGATTGTACAGACGTACACCGGCCAGAACAGCGACTGTAACCGAAGCAGCCACTGCCAGCCGGCCGAGGCCTTTCCATCCGTTACGTTGCGCCTTGACCGGCGCGGCCTCATCAGCCAACGCAGCCGATACCGCAGAAGCGATATCCAGGCGCGGCTCGATCAACTCCTTGTGCATGGCGGCACGGGCAAGTTGATAACGCGACCAGGTAGCACGTAGCTCCGGGTTGTCGCCTGCGAGCATGCGACGTAATTCCAACTCGTCCGCTTCGTTATCCATCACCGCGGACAGCGATTCATGCAGGGCTTCACGACTCATGGCGGTTCCTCTCTTGGCTGTCGCCGCTGTCTCAGGATTCATGCAACAAGGGTTGCAATGCTTTATCTATGGCTTCACGTGCCCGGAAGATCCGGGAACGCACTGTGCCCACCGGACACTGCATGACGCTCGCAATGTCTTCATAACTAAGACCATCAAATTCACGCAGTGTTAGAGCCGTACGCAAATCTTCTGGCAAAAGTTGAATGGTTCGATGAACGGTATCTTCAATCTCATCCCTGAGCAGCGAGCGTTCCGGTGACTCGATGTCCTTGAGCGCATGATCGCCCTCATAGAACTCGGCATCCTCGGAACTCACATCACTATCTGGCGGGCGTCTGCCGCGCGCCACCAGATGATTCTTCGCCGTATTGATGGCGATGCGGTACAGCCAAGTGTAGAAAGCGCTGTCACCGCGAAAATTGGCGAGTGCGCGGTAGGCTTTGATAAAAGCCTCTTGGGCAACATCCTGAGCTTCATGAGAGTCATGCACGAACCGCACGATCAACCCAAGGATCTTGTGCTGGTATTTCATTACCAGCAGATCAAACGCCCGCTTGTCACCACGCTGCACTCGTTCAACCAGCTGCTGGTCCTGCTCCTGAGTCAACATGAACGCTCCTCCTCGGTAGCGGAGTAGCGTCGCTCACACCAGCGAACCGACCTGCCAGAATAGACCCGGGCTTTACGCAAAAGTTCTCCCCCCTCCTAGCAAGCTATCCTGCAATACCTGACGGCGATTGCACCACAGCGTTGCGCCATTGCTGACGACGCCGTCCTGGTGTCCATAGCAAACTCGCACCGCCCATTCACGATGGCCAGCTGGTTTGCATTCATAACTGCCTATTGAGCCACCCCGCGAAGGAAAAGTTCCCTTCGTTAGAAGACAAACACACAGTCGCCTATTTTGGCGCTACATCCCGTCTATATACTAGGGCTCGTTTTTCCCGCCGGAATTGGACATGAACCAGGTTCTACGATACGACGTGCTGGTCATCGGCAGCGGTGCCGCCGGCTTGACCTTGGCACTCAACCTGCCGACCGATCTTCGCATCGCCGTTCTCAGCAAGGGCGATCTCTCCAACGGCTCCACCTACTGGGCCCAAGGTGGCGTCGCCGCAGTACTGGATACGACCGACACCGTAGAGTCACATGTCGCCGACACCCTCATCGCCGGAGGAGGGCTGTGCCGCGAAGACGCCGTCCGTTTCACGGTCGAGCACAGCAACGAGGCCATCCAGTGGCTGATCGAGCAAGGGGTGCCCTTCACGCGGGACAATGCCCCGGATCGCGAAGACGGCAGTTTCGAATTTCACCTGACCCGCGAGGGCGGCCATAGCCATCGGCGCATCATTCACGCAGCCGACGCCACTGGCGCAGCCATTTTCAACACGCTGCTTGGCCAGGCCAGAAAGCAGAGCAATATCGAGCTTCTACAGCAGCGCGTTGCAGTCGACCTAATCACCGAACACAAACTCGGGCTGCCGGGCAGACGCTGCCTGGGCGCCTATGTGCTCAATCGCAGCACCGGCGAGGTCGAAACCTTCCAGTCACGATTCGTCGTACTGGCTACCGGCGGCGCGGCCAAGGTTTACCTGTACACCAGCAACCCGGACAGCGCGTGCGGCGATGGCATTGCGATGGCCTGGCGAGCGGGCTGCCGCGTCGGCAATCTGGAATTCAACCAGTTCCACCCTACCTGCCTCTATCACCCGCAAGCGAAGAGCTTTCTGGTGACCGAAGCCCTGCGCGGGGAAGGTGCCTTGCTCAAGCTGCCTAACGGCGAGCGTTTCATGCCGCGTTTCGATGCCAGGGAAGAACTCGCCCCGCGCGATATCGTCGCACGCGCAATCGACCACGAAATGAAGCGACTAGGCATCGACTGCGTCTACCTCGATATCAGCCACAAGCCTGCCGAGTTCATCAAAAGCCACTTCCCCACCGTCTACGAGCGCTGCCTGGAATACGGCATCGACATCACCAGCCAGCCGATTCCGGTGGTACCCGCAGCGCACTACACCTGCGGCGGCGTAGTCGTGGATCAGGCTGGACGCACCGACATCCCCGGCCTCTACGCCATCGGCGAGACCAGTTTCACAGGCCTGCACGGCGCGAACCGCATGGCCAGCAACTCGCTGCTCGAATGCTTCGTCTACGGACGGGCGGCCGCTCAGGACATCCTGCGCGAACTGCCCCAAGTCACCAACGCAGCAACGTTACCTGCATGGGACGCCAGCCAGGTGACCGACTCCGACGAAGACGTGATCATCGCGCACAACTGGGACGAGCTGCGGCGCTTCATGTGGGACTACGTCGGCATCGTTCGCACCAACAAACGGCTGATGCGCGCGCAGCACCGGGTGCGCCTGCTGCTGAGCGAGATCGACGAGTTCTACAGCAACTACAAGGTCAGTCGTGACTTGCTCGAACTACGCAATCTGGCGCTGGTTGCAGACCTGATGATTCGCTCGGCCATGCTGCGCAAGGAGAGCCGAGGACTGCACTACACCCTCGACTACCCGGAGCTGCTGCCGCAGGCGGTCGACACTATTCTGGCGCCGCCCACCTACGTCGACTGAACTTGAGCCGCACCCGCAGTCGACGATACTGCTCTCGCGGTAGTGCGTCGCGGGGCACGCAGATGCTGCCAGCTAACCGCCGGCCCGGCACGCGAAAACGCAGCACGACTATCAGTGGCAGCGCCAGGCTGTCAGGCAGCAACTGAACTGCCTGCCATCCCTGCCGCTCGCTCCACAGGTGCCAGCCCGCAGCATCGTGGCGCAGGCCAGACCAGGCATCCCGACTGGACAGTAGAATCCCGCGCGGCAACACCCACAGCGCGTGGGCCAGACAAAACAGAAGCGCTATCAGCTGCAACCATAGCGGCGCAGCCGACAGCACGATGGCGGCCAGGGCGAGCGCCTGAACCCCTAGATAGAGTGTCAACAACCAGCTGGACGGCTGCCAGCGACACTCGAATGATTGATTACTTGGGCTGGACACGATCGAGGATCATGCGAACCATGCGCCGCAGGTCCTCATCCTCGGGCTCGCCGCGCTGCATGAACCAGCCGAACATGTCCTGATCCTCGCAACTCAGCAGCTTGCGATAGCGGTGCTGATCTTCCTCATCGAGACCTGGATAGACCTCCTTGACGAAAGGCACCAGCAACACATCCAGCTCCAACATGCCGCGACGGCTTTGCCAAAACAGACGATTGAGTTCGGATTGCTCAGCCATACATCGGCTCCTTTTGAGAAGGCGCGCATTATAGCGGCTGCACCGAACTCATCAGTCGCTTTTTTCGTCGAGCTGCAAACCCGTCATCACGCAACCGTTTCCGCCGGGCTGCTATGATGCCCACCCGGATTCTGACGACGACCAATCATGACCGACACTGCTTATTTTTGCGTTCTGTCGCATGAAGGCGTCCTTGCCGTACGCGGCCCGGATGCCAGCAAGTTTCTCCAGGGTCAGCTGACCTGCAACCTCAGCTACCTCACTGCCGAGACATCCAGTCTGGGCGCACGCTGCACGCCCAAGGGGCGCATGCAGTCGAGTTTCCGCATCGTGCTGGATGGCGACGGTTACCTGCTGGCAATGGCCAGTGAGCTGCTGCAACTGCAACAAGCCGATCTGAACAAATACGCCGTATTTTCCAAGTCCCGCCTGAACGACGAGAGCGCCGACTGGTGCCGATTCGGTCTTGCGGGCGGAGACGGCTCGCTGGTCAGCCTGGGCCTGGATCTGCCGCTGACCGCCGACAGTGTGGTGCGGAGCCACGGCATGATCGCGATCCGTCTGCAGGATGGCCGCGTCGAGCTCTGGACCCCAGGCGCCGACGCCGAGCAGGTCCGCACGCGCCTGGCCGCGCAGCTTCAGGAAGCGCCAGTCAATCGCTGGCTGCTGGACCAGGTTCGCGCCGGCATCGGCCAGGTATTCGGCAGCACTCGCGAGCTGTTCATCCCGCAGATGATCAATTTGCAGGCACTGGGCGGCGTGAGTTTCAAAAAGGGCTGCTATACCGGCCAGGAAATCGTCGCGCGCATGCAGTATCTGGGCAAACTCAAGCGCCGCCTGCAGCGCCTGTTGATCGACGGCAGACAGGACGAGCTGCCAGCTCCGGGCGTTGAGATTTTCTCGCCGGTGCATGGCTCCAGCGTCGGCGAGGTCGTGCTAGCCGCCAGTGACACCGACCGAATCGAGCTACTGGCCGTACTGCAGGAGGATGCCGCCGCTGACGGCCGCCTGTATCTGGGCTCCCCGGACGGATTGCCGATGAGTCTGCTCGAGCTTCCCTACAGCCTGAATGCGGATCTGGAAATTCAGCGCTAGTGCGAACCGGAGCCAGAAAGCAAATACCTGAGAGGCGCACCATGGACCACGGGCAAAGCACCCTGACCTGAAGCGCCCTAGCGACACTGACCGACACATAAAGGAATGACATGAGCACCCTTGCCGAGAAAGTCCAGCGCGATCTGACGCTCGCGATCGAGAACGATGAATTGGTTCTGCCTACCCTGCCGGAGGTGGCATTGCGCGTCCGCGAGGCGGCCGAGGACCCGGACATCAGCATTCCGGCACTGAGCAAGGTGATAGGCGCCGACGCAGCCCTCGCCGCACGCATCATCAAGGTGGTCAACAGCCCGCTGCTGCGTACCAGTCGCGAGATCGACGATCTGCAGATGGCGGTCAGCCGTCTCGGCATCAATTACACCTGCAACCTTGCCACAGGCCTGGCGATGGAGCAGATGTTCCAGGCGACCACCGATGTCGTCGATCGCAAGATGCGCGAGGTCTGGAACAAGAGCACCGAAGTCGCCGCCATCAGTCATGTGCTCTGCCGTCACTACACACGATTGATGCCTGATCAGGCGACCCTGGCCGGACTGGTCCATCAGATCGGCATATTGCCGATCCTGACCTACGCAGAAGAGCACAGTGCCCTGCTATCGGACTCGTTCAGCCTCAATCACGTCATCGACAAGATTCACCCGATGGTGGGTGAGAAAATCCTGCGCACCTGGGATTTCCCGGAGGCAATCGTGTCGGTGGCTGGTCAGTACACCGATTTCCAGCGCAATTCGGCCGCAGTCGATTATGTAGACGTGGTGCAAGTCGCCACCCTGCAGAGCTATATGGGCACCCAGCACCCTTACGCGCAGCTGGACTGGAGCGAGGTTCCCGCCTTCGCCAAGCTGGGGCTCGATCCGAGCGAACTGATGCAGGAGGACGAGGACCTGTCTGCCGCCATGGACGCAGCCATGAGCATGCTTCAGTAAGCACCGGACACCGTTCGCCCGAAAGCGAGGAACCGTCCCTATGGCACCTAGTCACAAAAAGGGACGGCAATCTCGCCGCATCGCGCCTTGTGTCTGCCTCCCGGCCAACACAAGTCAGGTGAAGAAAGGAGAACGCAATGACCAGAGCAACCAAAACAATTTTCTCGGGCGCATTCGCCTTGCTGTTCGGAGTAGCGGCTAACCTGGCGCTTGCCGCCGAAGGCGAAAACTTCGTCGACGAGGCTTCGGCCAAAGGTATTGCAGAAATCGAAACGGCAAAGATGGCCCTGGACAAGGGTACGTCGGAGGATGTGAAGCAATTCGCCCAGATGATGATCGGCGACCACACCAAGGCCAATCAGGAGCTTGCGCAACTGGCCCAGGCCAAAGACCTGGAAATGTCCGACGAGGCCACGCTGATGGACAAGGCTAAAGCCATGATCCTGAAGCTGCGTGATGGCGAGAATTTCGACGAAGCCTACGCCAACAATCAGGTCGTCGCTCACGAGCAGACCATCGAGATGTATCAGGACTACGTGGAGGGTGGCGAGAACGCCGACCTGAAGCAATTCGCTCAAAAAACGCTGCCGAAGCTGGAAGAGCATCTCAAGCAGGCCAAGGACCTTCAGGCCAAGCACGGCGCCAAAGACTGACCAAAACCTAGCCCGATACCGCCTGGGTGTCGGGCTAAACCTCAGCCGGAAGTTGCCAGTCGATCACCTGCATCCCCTGCTGCGTGAGAAACTGGTTGGCGCGACTGAAGTGACCGTTACCGATGAATCCGCGGTGCGCCGAGAGAGGCGAAGGATGCACCGACTTCAGCATCAGATGCCGCGTGGCGTCTATCAGTTTCGATTTGGATTGCGCATGGGCGCCCCAAAGCATGAATACCAGGTGCGGACGCCGCTCGCTGACCACCTCAATGATTCGATCGGTGAATAGCTGCCACCCCGCTTTGGCATGCGAACCGGCGACACCCTGTTCCACGGTGAGCGAAGTATTGAGCAATAGCACGCCCTGTTCTGCCCAGTGCTGCAGATAGCCATGCTGAGGGATATCAAGATTCAAGTCGCGCTTGAGTTCCTTAAAGATGTTCTGCAGTGACGGCGGTGGCGCCACGCCCGGCTGTACCGAAAAGCAAAGCCCATGGGCCTGACCGGCACCGTGGTAGGGGTCCTGCCCAAGGATCACTACCTTGACCTGATCGAGCGGCGTGGAATTGAGCGCGTTGAAGATCATCGGCCCCGGCGGAAATATCACCTTGCCCGCAGCCTTCTCTCGCCGAAGGAAAGCGCCAAGCTCAAGCATGTATGGCTTGTCGAACTCCTCGCGCAGCGCTTCTTTCCAGCCAGCCTCCAGCCTGATGCGATCGTCTTGAGTCATGAGCTGTTTCCGGATGGCGTAGCCGCCGAACCCTAGAAAACGCCATCATGGTTGTCAACCGCAAACCGGCGAAATCACGGCGTCACCGCAAGATCCACCCTCCCTCCTTTAGTCATAATCGCACCTGGCTCACGTACTGACGCCGGCGCCGCCTTCGAGCCGCACATAAAGAGTGACGCACGCACCGGCGGCAGGGTAAAAAAGCTAACTGCCAATAAACCAATAACAAAAGCTATAACAAGGAACATGCTATGAACCGGATCACCCTTCTGGCGCTAGGGCTGGGGTTCTGTCTTACGGCTCAGGCTGCTGACCCCATCACGCTCGGCCTCAATTACCCCCGTACCGGCAGCTACAAGGAAGAAGGCCTTGCACAAATGCGCGGAGCCTTGTTGGCAATCGACGAGATCAACGAGGCGGGCGGTGTTCTGGGCCGCCCGCTACGCCTGATTAGCCGCAATACCGCATCCCGCCCCGAAAAGGCCGTTGCGAACGTCGACAAGATGGCGGATGAAGGCGTCGCCATGCTGTTCGGCGGCGTATCCAGCGCGGTGGCCATTGCCGCGAGCAAGCGCGCCAAGGAGCGGGGGCTGCTCTACTTCGGCACCCTGACCTACTCCAACGACACAACTGGCAAGGATGGCCACCGTTACATGTTCCGCGAGTGCAATAACGCATGGATGAGCGCGCGGGTGCTGGGGCAGTATCTGAACGAAAAAATGCCCGGCAAGACCTACTTCTACATCACCTCCGACTATACCTGGGGCCACACCAGCGAGAGCTCGCTGCGCCAGGCGACCGGCACCGTCGACCAGAACAAGCACCATGGGGTCAAGACGGCCTTCCCCGGCGCACGCCTGTCCGACTACCGCGCGGCGCTGGAAAAGGCGGCCAACAGCGGTGCCGAGGTCCTGGTACTGGTCCTGTTTGGCGAAGACATGGTGCGAGCCATGCGTATCGCCGACGAACTCGACTTGAACAAGAAGATGCAGATTGCGGTTCCCAACCTGACGCAGTCCATGGTCGAACTCGCCGGCCCGGACATCATGCGCGGCGTGCTCGGCACCGAGCCCTGGACCTGGCGCGTACCCGAACTCGAAGGTTCCGAACGCGGTAAGGCATTCGTGCGCGACTTCGGTGAGCGTTACCAGACGCACCCATCGAGCTCTGCCGCCTCGGCCTACAGCATCGTCTATCAGTGGGCAGATGCCGCCACTCGCGCCAAGAGCATCGGCAGTGAGCAAGTCATCACGGCCCTGGAAAACCACAGCTACAGCCTGCTCAAGGATCAGCAGCAGTGGCGCGAGTTCGACCACCAGAACGTGCAGACCGTCTACGCCATTCAGGTAAAGCCACGCGAAGAAGTGCTCAAGGATCGCTTCAAGCAGGACTATTTCGAGATCGTCCACCGTTTATCCGGCGAGCAGGCTGCGCCGTCGCTGGCCGAATGGCAGGAAGAGCGTCGCGCGGGCGGGCAGCCGGCTAGGCTACAGTGACAGAACGATGGAGCACCTGGGACAGCACCCAGGCGCTCCATCGGGTCGTCTGACCGACCGGAACGCTGCAACCTCGCTGCATTGAAGGACTCTCAAGAGGAGCGACGTTACCGGTCGCTCGTCAGCGGAGCCCTGAAACGCACGAGGATTTCGACCATGAGCACTGCAGTAGAGCCCTACCAAGCCGGTGTCTTCGACCTGACCCACAAGCTGACCGTGGAAAAGCATGGTCACACCGCCCTCATCACGATCAACCATCCGCCTGCCAACACCTGGGACCGCGAGTCGCTCATCGGGCTCAAGCAGATCATCGACCATCTGAACCACGATGACGAAATCTACGCACTGGTGATCTGCGGTCAGGGCGAGAAGTTCTTCAGCGCGGGTGCGGACCTGAAACTCTTCGCTGATGGTGATCGCAACCGAGCCCGGGAAATGGCCCGCCGCTTTGGCGAAGCCTTTGAGGCGCTGCGCGATTTCCGCGGTGTCTCCATCGCTGCAATCAACGGATTCGCCCTTGGCGGGGGCCTGGAATGCGCACTGGCCTGCGACCTGCGCATCGCCGAGCAGCAGGCGCAAATGGGCTTGCCGGAGGCATCGGTGGGCCTGCTGCCCTGTGCGGGCGGCACCCAGGCACTGGCCTGGCTGGTAGGCGAAGGCTGGGCCAAACGCATGATCCTCTGTGGCGAGCGCATCACGGCAGAAACTGCGCTGCGCATCGGACTGGTGGAGCAGGTGGTCGAGCCCGGCCAGTCGCGTGGCCACGCATTGATGCTCGCATCCCGGGTCGCGCGGCAAAGCCCTGTTGCGGTGCGTGCCATCAAGCCGTTGATCGACGCGGCCCGTAAACGTGTGCCCAATACGCTTGCCGCCGCCGAGCGCGAGGCCTTCGTCGAGCTGTTCGAGGCCGACGACACCCTGGAGGGTGTCAATGCGTTCCTCGAGAAGCGCGACCCTCGCTGGCGCAACCGATGACCGCCGTACCAAACGCAGCCTTACAGGACCTGCCCACCAATCCGGCGCCGAGGATTACATGCACGTCACCTTCGAAGAACGCCCCGCGCTGCATGGCATGCGAATAGCCATTGTCACCCTGGACGCCGCGCAGCAACTCAACGCCCTGAGCCTGCCGATGATCGACGCACTGCTTGACCAGCTTGGCCGCTGGGCCAATGAGCCGGCAGTCGCCTGCGTGCTGTTACGCGGGAACGGTGCCAAGGCGTTCTGCGCCGGTGGCGACGTACGACGCCTTGCAGAGGCCTGCCGAGGCGAGCCCGGAACGGTGCCGGCCTTGGCCGAGCGTTTCTTCGCCGACGAGTACCGCCTCGTCCACCTGCTGCACCATTACCCGAAGCCGCTGATCTGCTGGGGCCATGGCTACGTGATGGGCGGCGGTATGGGGCTCCTGCAGAGCGCGACGATCCGCATCGTTACACCGGATAGTTGGCTGGCGATGCCGGAAGTCGCCATCGGCCTGCATACGGATGTCGGCGCGAGCTGGTTCCTTCCTCGCCTGGCTGGCAGGCTGGGTCTGTTTCTGGGCCTCACCGGCACGCGGGTGAGTGCCCGCGATGCACTGGACATCGGTCTTGCCGACCGCTGCCTGATGGACGAGCAACAGCCCGAACTCATCGAGGGGCTGGTCCAGATCAACTGGCAGGACCAGGCGCACAGCCAGCTGCACAGTCTGTTGCGGGCCTTGTCCAGGCACGCCACTGAACAGCTGCCCGCACCCAGATTGCTGCCACGACGAGAGCGGATCGATGAACTGCTGGACGTGGCTGAGCTCGCGCATGCATGGCAGGCCTTGGCCGCGTTGCAGGATGATTCTGACGAAGTAATCGCGCAGGCCGCTCGCAGCCTGCGCGACGGATGCCCACTGAGCGCCCATCTCGCCTGGCGACAGCAGGAGAAAGGCCGGAAGCTGTCGCTGGGCCAGGCATTGCAGATGGAGTACGCGCTAAGCCTGAATTGCTGTCGCCACCCGGAGTTCGCCGAAGGCGTCCGTGCCCGCCTGATCGACAAGGACAATAGGCCAGGTTGGCATTGGCCGGACGCCCACCACGTTCCGACAGCGGTGATCGAGGCGCACTTCGAGCCGACCTGGGAAGGGGATCACCCACTGACCGTCCTGGCCTGAATGCCCTCTCATCACCGATAGTAGTGCTGGCGGCCGCCCCTATCGTAATGCGGCCGTAGCCGATGATCGCGCCCATCCCTGATCAGCGGCGGACGCTGCTGGCGATGTTCCTGACGCCAGTAGCCACGTCGTTCGAAGCCGCGATGGCGGTCGTAGTATTGCGGCGGAAGCTGACTCTGATAACGCGGCGGCAGGTTGCGCGGGTACTGCGGATAGTGGGAATAAGGGCTTCGCGGGTCGTATTGATGCGGACGGTTGTGCTGACGATAGTCCCGGTCATAGTGTCGCGGCCCCGGGTTGTAGTAGCGCGGACTCTCCGCCTGGAAGACCCAGACGCCGTCTCGCCGCTCCGCATGGGCCTGCAGGCTCATGCCCAGACCGACACAGAGCAGAATAAGCAGTGAAGAACGAATGCTCATGGAAACCACCTCCGATGGCGTCACAGGCTTCGATTCATCAGACCACAACCGTGAGACAGCTGCAGAAACAGCGGACAACCGGCAGCTCTGACACGACGTCATGCGTCGCGCGAGGACCGCGACGGGCCGCCGCACCTTGTATGGCTGCCGCTGCTTCCCGATAATAGCGGCCCTTTAGCCCCACGGCTCTCGCAGAGCGGACGGAACGGGAATAGACCCTAGATGACCGAACTCGCCCTGATCATGGTTAGCGCCATCCTGGTCAACAATTTCGTGCTGGTGCAGTTCCTCGGTCTGTGCCCGTTCATGGGCGTCTCGAAGAAGATCGAGACCGCCATCGGCCTGTCGCTGGCCACCACCTTCGTGCTGACGCTTGCTGCCATGTGCAGCTACCTCGTCCAGCAGTATGTGCTCAAGCCGCTGGACCTCGAATTTCTACGCACCATCAGTTTCATTCTGGTGATCGCGGTGACCGTTCAGTTCACCGAGATGGTGGTGAACAAGACCAGTCCGCTGCTGTACCGCGTACTCGGCATCTTTCTGCCGCTGATCACCACCAACTGCATCGTGCTCGGCGTGGCGCTGCTCAATGCCAACAAGGCCGAATTCACCTTTCTCACCGCCACCGTCAACGGCTTCGCCGCGGGGCTGGGCTTTTCCCTGGTGCTCGTACTGTTCGCCGCCATGCGCGAGCGCATCGCCATTGCCGACGTGCCGAAGTCGTTCCAGGGCGCGGCGATCGGCATGGTCACCGCCGGCCTGATGTCGCTGGCATTCATGGGCTTCACCGGGCTGATCAAGCTATGAGCGCAGTCGTCATCGCGATCCTCGCCCTGCTCGCCCTGTGCTTGCTCGGCGGCGCCATCCTCGGTTTCGCCGCTGTGCGCTTTCGTGTCGAAGGCGATCCGATCGCCGAGCAGATCAATGCCCTGCTACCCCAGACCCAATGTGGTCAGTGCGGTTATCCGGGCTGCAAACCCTACGCCGAAGCCATTGCCGGCGGCGACAAGATCAACAAGTGCCCACCGGGCGGCGAAGCGACCATCCAGGCCCTGGCCGATCTGCTCGATGTCGAGGCGGAGCCGCTGGATGCCGAGGGTGGCGAAAAGGCGCAGATGGTCGCCTACATCCGTGAAGCCGAGTGCATCGGCTGCACCAAGTGCATCCAGGCCTGCCCGGTTGACGCCATCGTCGGTGCCGCGCGGCAGATGCACACCGTGATCATTTCCGAGTGCACCGGCTGCGACCTGTGTGTCGAACCCTGCCCGGTGGACTGCATCGACATGATCGAAGTCGGCAGCAACCTGCAGAGCTGGAAATGGAACCGGCCGCTGGCGCCCGGCCAGCTGATCGCAACTGATCGGGAGCAGGCCGCATGACCGCACTGAAGATCTGGGACATCCACGGCGGCATTCATCCACCGGAACACAAGGATCTGTCCAACCGCACCCCGATCCAGCCGGCCCCGCTGCCCAAGCGCCTGGTCCTGCCACTGACGCAGCACCTCGGAGCGCCGGCCGAGCCCTGCGTCACTCTTGGCGAACAGGTACTCAAAGGTCAGCAGATCGCTGTCGCCAGCGGGTTTGTCAGCGCGCCGCTGCATGCTCCTACCTCGGGAGTGGTCAGCTTCATCGGCCCGCAGCCCTACCCGCACGTATCAGGCATGCTCGCCAACGCGATCGTCATCGACAGCGATGGCGAAGACAAATGGATCGACCTGCATCCGCAGCCGGATTACCGTGAGCTCGAGCGCCCTGCCCTGCTCGAGCTGATTCGCCAGGCCGGCATCAGCGGCCTCGGCGGCGCCGGCTTCCCCACCGCCGTGAAGCTCAGCCCCCCGCCGACCCAGACGATCCGCACGCTGATCATCAATGGCACCGAGTGCGAGCCCTACATCACCGCCGATGACCTGCTGATGCGTGAAAAGGCGGCCGAGCTGGTCGCGGGGATCGAGATACTCGCGCACCTGATTCAGCCGCAAGAGGTACTGATCGGCATCGAGGACAACAAGCCCGAAGCGATCGCCGCAGTGCGGGCTGCCATCGGCGAGCGCCCCTTCACGTTGAAGGTCTTCCCGACCAAGTATCCGTCCGGCGGCGAAAAGCAGCTGATCCAGATTCTCACCGGAGAAGAGGTTCCCAGTGGCGGCTTGCCGGCGGATATCGGCATGCTCTGCCAGAACGTCGGAACCTGCGTCGCCATCCACGACGCCGTGCTCCTCGGCAAGCCTTTGATCTCGCGCATCACCACCCTGACCGGCGAGGCGCTGGCGCGGCCGATGAACGTCGAGGTGCTGATCGGCACCCCCGTGGATGAACTGCTGGCCTTCGCCGGTCTCGATCAGCACAGGCTCAACCGTCTGATCATGGGCGGCCCGATGATGGGCTTCAGCCTGCCATCCCTTGAGGTGCCGGTGGTCAAGACCACCAACTGCCTGCTGGCGAGCACGCTGGAAGAGCTGCCGCCACCGCCGCCCGCTCTGCCGTGCATCCGTTGCGGAGAGTGCGCCGAGGCCTGCCCGGTCAGCCTGCTACCGCAGCAGCTGCATTTCTTTGCCCTCGGCCAGGAGCATGAGCAACTCAAGGCCCATAACCTGTTCGACTGCATCGAGTGCGGCGCCTGCGCCTACGTCTGCCCCTCCAACATCCCCCTGGTGCAGTATTACCGCGCTGCCAAGGGTGAGATCCGCGAGCTGGAGCAGAAGCAGCAGAAGGCCGAGCACTCCAAGCAGCGCTTCGAGCTTCGCCAGGAACGTCTACGGCGCGCCGAAGAACAGAAGGAAGCCGAGCGCAAGGCCCGTGCCGAACGTGCTGCACGCGCCAAGGCGGCGCAAAGCGAGAGCAGCCCGACCGCGACCACAGCCGAGACGGCGGCCCCGGCACAGAAGACCAGCCTTTCCGAAACGCAGAAGAAACTTAAGATCGAGGCCAGCATGGCCCAGGTCGCCCTGAAGAAAGCCGAGAAGCAGCTGGCCACCCATGCCACTGCCGAGCTGGAAGCCCAGGTTGCCGATCTGCGCAACGCCGCCGAGGCCGCGCAGCGTGCGTTGGATGCCGCCATGCAGGCGGACTCCGCTCCGCCCGCCACTGCGCCAGGGCCAGACGATGCCGTTGCGAAAAAAGCCAAGATCGAAGCCGCCATGCTCAAGGCACAGATTCGCAAGCTGGAGAAGATCGAAGCACCGGATGACGATCAGCAAGCCGAACTCGCCCGCCTGCGCCAGCAACTGCACGAAGCAGAGCAGGCCCTTAGTGCCGCGCAGAGCGCAGCGCCCACTCCCGCCGCCAAGTCGGCCGATGACGAAGCACTGAAAAAAGCCAAGATCGAAGCTGCCATGCTCAAGGCGCAGATCCGCAAGCTGGAGAAGGTTGAAACGCCGGACGACGACCAGCAAGCCGAACTCGCCCGCCTGCGCCAGCAACTGCACGACGCCGAACAGGCGCTGACCGCCGCGCAGAGTGCAGCGCCCGCTCCTGCCGCCAAGCCGGCCGATGACGAAGCGCTGAAAAAAGCCAAGATCGAAGCTGCGATGCTCAAGGCGCAGATCCGCAAACTGGAGAAGGTCGAAACGCCGGACGACGACCAGCAAGCCGAACTCGCCCGCCTGCACCAGCAACTGCACGAAGCAGAGCAGGCCCTTAGTACCGCGCAGAGCGCAGCACCCGCTCCCGCCGCCAAGCCGGCTGATGACGAAGCACTGAAAAAAGCCAAGATCGAAGCTGCCATGCTCAAGGCGCAGATCCGCAAGCTGGAGAAGGTCGAAGCACCGGACGACGACCAACAAACCGAACTCGCCCGCCTGCGCCAGCAGCTGCATGAAGCAGAGCAGGACCTCAGTGCCGCGCAGAATTCGGCGCCAACACCGGATGCGAAGCCAGCCGCTGACGATGCACTGAAGAAAGCCAAGATCGAACTGGCGATGAAGCGCGCCGAACTCAAGAAAGCCGAGAAAGCCGGCGCCGAAGAACCGGAGCTCAGTCGTCTGCGTGATGCGCTGAGCGCAGCGGAGCAAGCGCTGCACGCTGCCGAGGATGCTTCGCATAAACCCGCGCCCGAGCTGGTACGGACCAGCAAGCCGGGAGTCGATGATCGCCAGCGAGCGCTCAAGACCGAGCTCGCCTTTGCCCGAGCCGATCTGCGCAAGCTTGAGCGCGACGAGAACGCAGAGTCCGCTGCAATAGACGCTGCCCGCGCACGGTTGAGCGAGGCGGAACGCCAGATGGCGGAATATCAGGACTCATGAACCCACGGCTCGACACGGCAGCAACCTTCGTCGCCTGGGTGAAACACCAACACATAGAACGGACACAAGGCGTAGGCTCCCCAGCCTGCACCCAGTCAACGCGTTAGAACCGGAGAGCCAATGGCCCTGCCCCGCATCACTTCGCCCCATGCCAAGGGCCCCAGCCGTACCCAGCGCGTCATGCTGCTGGTGCTCGCGGCTACCCTGCCCGGCGTGATCGTGCTGACCTGGCTTTACGGCGCCGGTACGTTGATCAACATGGCCTGGGCCTGCGCGGCCGCTCTTGGTTTCGAAGCAGCGATTCTGAAGCTGCGCCAGCGTCCGGTAGGCTTCTTTCTCCGCGATGGCAGCGTGCTGGTTACCGCTGTGTTGCTGGCCCTCGCGCTGCCGCCCTACTCACCCTGGTGGCTGACACTGATTGCCACTGGTTGCGCGGTGGTCTTCGGCAAACAGCTGTATGGCGGCCTCGGCCAGAACCCCTTCAACCCGGCGATGATCGGCTATGTGGTGGTGCTGATTTCCTTCCCGGTCGAAATGACAACCTGGCCTGTGCCGCACAGCGTCGGGCTGGGTGCCGGCCTGCAGCACATCCTCGGGATCGCCTCGCTGCCCGATGGCTGGACCCAGGCCACGGCCCTCGACGTACTGAAGGTGAACAAAAGCCTGACCATCGACGAGCTGTGGAGCAATCCGGCGTTCGGCCACTTTGGCGGTATCGGTTCGGAGGTGGTGAACCTGGCTTTCCTGGCCGGCGGCCTGTTCCTGCTGCACAAAAGGCTGTTCAGCTGGCATGCGCCAGTGGGCATGCTCGCCGCGCTGGTGGTGATGAGCCTGGTGTTCTGGAATGGCTCGGGCTCCGATAGCAACGGCTCGCCGCTGTTCCATCTGCTCAGCGGCGCCACCATGCTCGGCGCGTTCTTCATCGTCACCGATCCGGTCAGCAGCGCCACCAGCCCGCTCGGGCGTCTCATCTTCGGTGTTGGCGTCGGCATTCTGGTCTACGTCATCCGCGCCTGGGGCGGCTATCCGGATGGCGTGGCCTTCGGCGTATTGCTGATGAACCTGGCGGCACCCACTATCGATTACTACACCCGCCCGCGCACCTACGGCCACCGCAAGGCCGAGCGCGGCTTCAAGCTGGGCGAATGACATGATGCTTCCGGAAATCAGCCGTTCCATGCTGAAGAACGCCGCGGTGCTGGGCCTGTTCGCAATTGTCACCGTAGGCGCGGTGACGCTGCTTCAGCAGGGAACCGCCGAACGCATCCAGGCCGCCGAACGCGCCGCACAGGTTCGCGCACTGGGTGAAATTCTGCCCGCAGGCAGTTATGACAATCACCTGCTCGACGACAGCGTGCCGATCCAGGACCGCTTGCTCGGCAACAAGAGCCCTCTGCCCGCTTATGTCGCCATCAAGGATGGCCGGCCAAGCGCCGTGATCCTCCAGGCCATCGCGCCGGATGGCTACAGCGGCGCGATTCACCTGCTGGTGGGCATCCACGCCGACGGCCGGGTCGCCGGTGTCCGCGTCATCGGCCATCGTGAAACGCCAGGACTCGGCGACAAGATCGAACTGGCGAAAAGTCCTTGGATTCGCAGTTTCGAAGGCAAGTCGCTGAGCAGCCCCGAGGCCGAAGGCTGGGCAGTGAAGAAGGATCGCGGCGAGTTCGACCAGTTCGCCGGCGCCACCATCACCCCCCGCGCCGTGGTCGGCGCCGTGCACCGCGCCTTGCAGTACTTCGATGCGCACAAGGCCGAGCTGCTAGCAACCGGCGGCGAGACGACCGGGGCAGTTGGCGACGCCTTGGAAAGCCGCACCGAGCCCGCCGGAGCCACCGTCCACTCACGCGCCGGAAGTGCCGCCACCCGCGACGAGCTGCAAACCAACGAGCCTGAAGCCGAGCCGCAAGGGGATCAGCCATGAGCGCACCTAGCTATCGCGAACTGACCGTCAACGGACTGTGGAAGAACAACCCGGCGCTGGTCCAGCTGCTCGGGCTCTGTCCGCTGCTCGGCGTCAGCAACTCGGCGGTCAACGCACTCGGACTCGGCCTGGCGACGATGCTGGTGCTGACCTGTTCGAACATCGGCGTATCGCTGGTGCGCGGCGTGGTCAACACCGCGGTGCGTCTGCCGGCATTCGTGATGATCATCGCCGCGCTGACCACCTGCATTGAGCTACTGATGCAGGCCTTCACCTACGAGCTGTACCAGATCCTCGGCATCTTCATCCCGCTGATCACCACCAACTGCGTCATCCTTGGACGCGCCGACGGGTTCGCCGCCAAACACAATCCGCTGATCGCAGGCTTCGACGGCCTGGTCATGGGCATCGGCTTCTGTCTGGTTCTGGTGGTGCTCGGCGGCCTGCGCGAACTGTTCGGCACCGGTGCGCTGTTCGCCAACATGCACCTGCTGTTCGGCACGATCGCCGCTGACTGGCAGATCACTCTGTTCAGCGACTACAAGGGCTTCCTGTTGGCGATTCTGCCGCCTGGTGCCTTCATCGTGCTCGGCCTGCTGATTGCGCTGAAGAACCGGATCGACCAGCAGCTTGCCGAACGTGCCCGCGCCACCCAGCCCGCTGCGCCGGCCACCAGCCGCCGCGTACGCGTAACCGGTGTGATCGAGTGAGCCCGTTCCGATGAATGCCGAAAAACGTCGGGAAATCTTCCGGCGCTTGCATGAAGACAACCCCGAGCCGAAGACCGAGCTGGCCTACAGCACGCCCTTCGAGCTGCTGATCGCCGTGATCCTCTCGGCCCAGGCCACCGATGTCGGCGTGAACAAGGCCACTGCCAGGCTCTACCCCGTGGCCAACACCCCGGAGGCGATCTACGCCCTCGGCTACGACGGCCTGTGCGAGTACATCCGCACCATCGGCCTGTATCCGAGCAAGGCGAAGAACGTCATCGAGACCTGTCGCATCCTGATCGAGAAGCATGGCGGCCAGGTGCCGGACAATCGCGAGGATCTGGAAGCCCTCCCCGGGGTGGGTCGCAAGACCGCCAACGTGGTACTGAACACGGCATTCCGCCAATTCACCATGGCGGTGGACACGCACATCTTCCGGGTCAGCAACCGCACCGGCATCGCCCCAGGCAAGAACGTTCTGGAGGTCGAACGCAAGCTGATTCGTTTCGTACCGAAGGATTATCTGCTCGACGCACACCACTGGCTGATCCTGCACGGACGCTATGTCTGCAAGGCGCGCAAACCACTATGCGGCAGCTGTCGGATCGAGGATCTCTGCGAATACAGGCACAAGACTTCGGACGATTGAGCGCGCTAGCGAAAAGCTTGCATCGCGATTGAAAAAAACTTTTTTACCGGCTCCCGATTTGCGGCTATAAGGTGCGCCAAGAGCGCCCCGTAGCCTTGGAGTGAACAAGTGGCCGAGAAAGAAGACATTCAGATCGAAGACGATTTCATCGCCGAAGATGACGATGAGAGCAGCGAAGCTCCCGTCGAGGTCGCCAAGACCAATCTGACCAAGCGCCGAATCATCGACAACCTGCTGGAGGAACGCCGCCTGCAGAAACAGTTGAACGACTTCGACTTCGATCTATAAAAGAAAAAGCCCCGAAAGGGGCTTTTTCATATCTACCGATCAGTCAGCGCGCTTCGGCGATAACAGTTCTATCTTGTAGCCATCCGGGTCTTCAACGAAGGCCAGAATGCTCGAACCGTGCATCATCGGCCCCGGCTCCCGGGTGATCTTGCCGCCACGGGCGCGGATGTCCTCGCAGGCCTTGTAGACATCTTCCACTTCCAGGGCGATGTGGCCGTAGCCATTACCCAGCTCGTAGGTCTCGACCCCCCAGTTGTGGGTCAGCTCGATGACGCTGTTGTGCGCCTCGTCGCCGTAACCGACGAAGGCGAGCGTGAATTTGCCGTCCGGATAGTCTTTGCGGCGCAGCAGGGTCATGCCCAGCACTTCGGTGTAGAAGGCGATGGACTTTTCCATATCGCCGACACGCAGCATGGTATGCAGCAGTCTCATGATTCAGGTCTCCTCGTTCGGCAGCGCTTGTGGCAGTGCAGAAAGTACAACCCCGGCACATGGCCGGGGTCGGTTTGCTCAGGCGCGCCAGCTTATCAGAACTGGGTGCGGCCCTTGCCGGCAGCGATGCGCATGCGCAGGGCGTTGAGCTTGATGAAGCCGCCGGCGTCCGCCTGGTTGTAGGCGCCGCCATCCTCTTCGAAGGTCGCAATGTTGGCGTCGAACAGCGAATCGTCGGACTTGCGGCCGACGACGATGACGTTGCCCTTGTACAGCTTCAGGCGCACGACGCCGTTCACGTTGACCTGGGAAGCGTCGATCATCTGCTGCAGCATGCTGCGCTCGGGACTCCACCAGTAGCCGTTGTAGATCAGGCTGGCGTACTTGGGCATCAGCTCGTCTTTCAGGTGCGCGACCTCGCGGTCGAGGGTGATCGACTCGATTGCGCGGTGGGCCTTGAGCATGATGGTGCCGCCGGGCGTCTCATAGCAGCCGCGGGACTTCATGCCGACATAGCGGTTCTCGACGATGTCGAGGCGGCCGATGCCATTTTCGCCGCCGATGCGGTTCAGCTCGGCCAGGACCTGAGCTGGAGTCATGTCCTTGCCATCGATGGCGACGATGTCGCCCTTGCGGTAGGTCAGTTCGATGTAGGTGGGGGTGTCCGGCGCCGCTTCCGGCGACTTGGTCCAGCGCCACATGTCTTCTTCGTGCTCGGTCCAGGTGTCTTCCAGCACACCGCCCTCGTAGGAGATGTGCAGCAGGTTGGCATCCATGGAGTAAGGCGACTTCTTCTTGCCGTGGCGCTCGATCGGGATGGCATGCTTCTCGGCGTAGTCCATCAGCTTCTCGCGCGACAGCAGATCCCACTCGCGCCAGGGAGCGATCACCTTGACGCCCGGCTTCAGCGCATAGGCGCCCAGCTCGAAGCGCACCTGGTCGTTACCCTTGCCGGTGGCACCGTGGGAGATGGCATCGGCACCAGTCTCGTTGGCGATCTCGATCAGGCGCTTGGCGATCAGCGGACGGGCGATGGAGGTACCCAGCAGGTACTCGCCTTCGTAAACGGTGTTGGCACGGAACATGGGGAAGACGAAGTCGCGCACGAACTCTTCGCGCAGGTCGTCGATGTAGATTTCCTTGACGCCCAGAGCCTGCGCCTTGGTGCGCGCTGGCTCGACTTCTTCGCCCTGGCCGAGGTCGGCGGTGAAGGTCACCACTTCACAGTTATAGGTGTCTTGCAGCCACTTCAGAATCACCGAGGTGTCCAGGCCACCGGAATAGGCCAGAACTACCTTCTTAACGTCCGCCATGCCATCAGCTCCACGGGTTGTACGGAAAGCCTGCGATTCTACCGGTCATGGGCTGGCTTTTACAGGGGCGCGCCGCTGCCGCGGCAATCAAGACGACGGGGCGGCGGGAGCCGAGGGCGCAGGAGGCGCCGCTTCTCGCGCCAGGCGCAAGGTGACACGCCGATTCTTCGCACGATTGGCCTCGCTGCTGTTGGCCACCAGCGGATAGCGCTCGCCATGGAAGCGCAGGTTGATCTGCTCCAGCGCTATGCCGTTGGCGACCAGATACTCCTGAACCGCCAGTGCGCGACGGCGCGACAGATCCCGATTGAGCAGGCGATTGCCGCTGTTGTCCGAGTGGCCATCCAGTTCGATGCGATTCACACTGGGATCGGCGCGCATGTACTGCAGAACGACATCGAGCCTGGCGCGCCCCTGAGCGTCCAGCACCACATCGCTGCTCGGGAAACCGATCTGCGACTGGCGCACCTGATCGAAATTGACTGGCAGCAGCTTGGCCGTACAGGCGCGGTAGTCCTCGTAAGCCTTGCCGAAGCGCGCCGGCAACAGGCGAATCTCCAGGGTATCGCCGCCGTGCATGGTGCGATGCCGAACCACCGGACTACGCCCTTCGAGCAGGCCGCTGAGCAGGCGCCCGGCCTGTAGCTGGGTGCTGTTGAACGGAATATCGCCACCACTCACGGTGACCACGCCGAGATTGATATCACTGCGCGACGGTTGCCAAGGCGCCGCTGCGGCAAGCAGTGTCGCCGAGCCGGCGCCAAGCCAGCGCTCCGGCGAGTGCAGACGAAAGACCGCCTGTTCGCCGGCACGCCTGACGAACTCGCCGCTGCCGAAACCGGCGATGGGCTGGGTCAGTCGGCACTCGAACTGATCGCCCTCCACTTGCCATTGCACCCGTTCCAGCCGCGTCTGGAATGTCAGGGCGTTGGCCGGTGAAGCGAGCAGGCACAACAGTACGAGGGGGCGCAGGCGCACGATGAACTCCGAGAGGATGCGTATTCCTTCTAGGTATCGGTGCCCGACCGGCAAACTTGAGCGTGTCACGGTCAGTGCCCAAGCCTGGCAGACGAAGGCAAGATGCCGTCTCCGGGCTTTTCCGGTAGCATTCGCGCACGTTTCACCCGCCTGGAAACCCCTGCATGTCCGACCGACTCACCCTGCTGCGCCCCGACGACTGGCACATCCACCTGCGCGACGGCGCCGCCCTGCCTCACACCGTCGCGGATGCTGCTCGCCAGTTCGCCCGCGCCATCATCATGCCGAACCTGGTGCCACCGGTACGCAATGCCGACGAGGCCGAAGCCTATCGCCAGCGCATCCTGGCGGCTCGGCCGGCCGGCAGTGATTTCACGCCATTGATGGTGCTCTATCTCACCGACAGCACCAGTTCCGACGATATCCGCCAGGCCAAGGCCAGCGGCTTCGTGCATGCCGCCAAGCTATATCCGGCAGGCGCGACCACCAACTCCGCTTCCGGCGTAACCGCGATCGACAACATCTTCGGTGTGCTGGAAACCATGGCCGAGGTCGGCCTGCCTTTGCTGGTCCACGGCGAGGTCACGCGCAGCGAGATCGATATCTTCGATCGCGAGAAGCACTTCATCGACGAGCAGTTGAGTCGCGTCACCGCGCGCTTCCCAACCCTCAAAGTGGTGTTCGAGCACATCACCACCCGTGACGCCGTGCAGTTCGTCCAGGCGGCAGGCACCAACGTCGGCGCCACCATCACCGCGCACCACCTGCTGTACAACCGCAACCACATGCTGGTCGGCGGCATTCGTCCTCACCTTTTCTGCCTGCCGGTGCTCAAGCGCAACGTTCACCAGGAAGCCCTGCTGGATGCCGCCACCAGCGGCAACCCGAAGTTCTTCCTCGGCACCGACTCGGCCCCCCACGCACAGCACGCCAAGGAAGCTGCCTGCGGTTGTGCTGGGTGCTATACCGCGCATGCGGCCATCGAGCTGTACGCCGAAGCCTTCGAGCAGCGGCAGGCGCTGGACAAACTGGAACCCTTTGCCAGTCACTTCGGTCCGGATTTCTACGGTCTGCCGCGCAACACCACGCAGATCACCCTGGTGCGCGAGGCGTGGAACGTGCCGGCCAATCTGCCATTCGGTGAGCAGGTCGTCGTGCCGCTGCGTGCCGGGGAACGACTGCACTGGCGTCTGGAGACGAACGCATGAGCGAAGAACACTTCGAAGACGAGCTCGAAGAGCACCTGCCGGGCAAACCCCGCTCGCCGATGGCGCGGCGTTTCCGTGGTTTCCTGCCAGTGGTGATCGATGTCGAGTGCGGCGGCTTCAACAGCGCAACGGATGCGCTGCTGGAAATTGCGGCCGTGACCATCGGCATGGACGAGCAAGGCCTGCTGTACCCGCAGGACACCTTGTTCTACCGCGTGGAGCCTTTCGCTGGCGCCAACATCGAGGCAGCCGCGCTGGAGTTCACCGGCATCAAGCTCGACCATCCGCTGCGCATGGCCGTGCCCGAATCGCAGGCGCTGACCGATATCTTTCGCAGCGTGCGCAAGGCGGTGAAATCCGCCGGCTGCAAGCGCGCGATTCTGGTCGGTCATAACAGCAGCTTCGATCTGGGCTTTCTCAACGCAGCGATCGCTCGTTGCGAGATCAAGCGCAACCCGTTCCACCCCTTCTCCAGCTTCGACACCGCCACCCTCGCTGGCCTTGCCTACGGTCAGACCGTGCTGGCCAAGGCCTGCCAGGCCGCCGGGATCGACTTCGACGGCCGCGAGGCGCACTCGGCCCGGTACGACACCGAGAAGACTGCCGAGCTGTTCTGCGGCATCGTCAATCGTTGGCGGGAAATGGGCGGTTGGGAAGAGTTCGACGAGTAACGTCCGGGATACGGGGCATCGGGGCGAAGGCCCGCTTCGGAACGCCAGCAGTCGAAATCGACGCTGTAAACGAAAAAAGGCCAGTCATGCGACTGGCCTTTTTTGTATTACCGCAGCGTTACAGCGGCTTGCCCCGGTTGCCGTGCTGGCCAACGAAGGCTTGAACGGCCTTCAGTTCGTTCGGCAGCACCGTGCAACGCTCGCTGCGTTCGAACAGATCAGCCAGGTGCGCCGGCAGGGCAAGTGCCTGGCCAATACCCGCCTTCTCCACCGCATCCGGGAATTTCACCGGGTGCGCGGTGCCCAGTGTCACCATCGGGACGCTCAGGCTGCGACGGCATTCGCGTGCGGCATGCACGCCGATGGCCGTATGCGGATCGAGCACCTCGCCGGTTTCCTTGAAGACCTGAGCGATGGTGGCGCAGGTCTGCCCGTCATCCACGGCCAGCGAATCGAACAGCTTGCGCGCTTCGGCCCAGCGTTCCTCTTCCACCGACAGCTTGCCGCTGGCACGGAAACCATCCAGCAGTTCGGCCACGGCCTTGCCATTGCGACCATGCAGGTCGAACAGCAGACGCTCGAAGTTCGACGACACCATGATGTCCATCGACGGCGACAGCGACGCGTGCAGGGTGTCCTTGTCGTAGCGGTTGCCGGACATGAAGCGATGCAGGATGTCGTTGCGGTTGGTGGCAACGATCAACTGGTTGATCGGCAGGCCCATGTTGCGCGCCAGATAGCCGGCAAAGATGTCGCCGAAATTGCCGGTCGGCACCGAGAACGCCACGGAGCGCGCCGGACCGCCGAGCTGCAGCGCAGCGTGGAAGTAGTAGACGATCTGGGCCATGATCCGCGCCCAGTTGATCGAGTTGACTGCCACCAGACGGGTGCCCTTGAGGAAACCCTGGTCCGCAAAGCTGGCCTTGACCATCTCCTGGCAGTCGTCGAAGTTGCCTTCGATGGCGATGTTGTGAATGTTGTCGCCGAGAATGGTGGTCATCTGCCGGCGCTGCACCTCGGATACGCGGTTGTGCGGGTGCATGATGAAGATGTCGACGTTGTCGCAGGCCTTGCAGCCTTCGATGGCCGCCGAACCGGTATCACCGGAGGTGGCGCCCATGATCACCACGCGCTCGCCACGCTTGGCCAGCACGTGATCGAGCAGACGACCGAGCAGCTGCAAGGCGAAATCCTTGAACGCCAGGGTTGGGCCGTGAAACAGCTCCAGCACCCACTCGTTGCCGTTCAGCTGACGCAGCGGGGCGATGGCGCTATGGGCGAAGACGCCATAGGTTTCTTCGAGGATTCGCTTGAAGTCGGCGTCCGGAATGCTGCCGGCAACGAACGGGCGCATGACCCGAAAGGCCAGCTCGTGATACGGCAGGCCGGCCCAGGAGGCAATTTCTTCCACGGTGAACCGCGGCAGGTTCTCCGGCACGTACAGGCCGCCATCGCTGGCCAGGCCGGCCAGCAGGACGTCTTCGAAGTTCAAGGCCGGCGCCTGGCCGCGAGTGCTGATGTAGCGCATTTGTTCAAACCTTCGGTTCGAGCGGCAGGCTGGCGCTGCAGGTATCAGGCTGTTCCTTGCCTGCAGCTGCGGCCTGCGGCTTGGTTAGTTGAGCTGTTCGACGCGAATGCGCACGACCTTGTCCGCCACATCATCGAGGGCTTCCAACGCAGCGATAGCATCGTCGATACGCTGCTCGACCACTCGATGGGTCACCAGAATCACAGGAACCAGACCGTCCTGGACTTCGGCCTCCTTCTGCATGATCGACTCGATGTTGATGCCACGCTCGGAGAGAATGGTTGCCACCTGAGCCAGCACGCCCGGATGGTCCTTGGCCTGGATGCGCAGGTAGTAGGCGCTCTCGCAGGCACTGATCGGCAGAATTGGATGATCGGACAGCGAGTCGGGCTGGAACGCCAGATGCGGCACGCGATTGTTCGGATCGGTGGTCAGGGCCCGGGTCACATCCACGAGGTCGGCCACGACTGCCGAAGCGGTCGGCTCCATGCCTGCACCGGCGCCGTAGTAGAGCGTGCTGCCGACGGCATCGCCATTGACCATGACCGCATTCATCACGCCATTGACGTTGGCGATCAGGCGGTCGGCCGGAATCAGTGTCGGATGAACGCGCAGTTCGATGCCAGCATCGGTGCGGCGGGCGACGCCCAGGTGCTTGATGCGATAGCCCAGCGCTTCGGCGTAATTCACATCAGTCGTGGTCAGGCGCGCGATGCCCTCGGTGTAAGCCTTGTCGAACTGCAGCGGGATCCCGAAAGCGATGGACGCCAGAATCGTCAGCTTGTGCGCGGCATCGATGCCCTCGACGTCGAAGGTCGGGTCGGCCTCGGCGTAGCCGAGTTCCTGGGCTTCCTTGAGAACGTCCTCGAAGGTGCGCCCCTTTTCACGCATCTCGGTGAGGATGAAGTTGCCGGTGCCGTTGATGATTCCCGCCAGCCAGTTGATGCGGTTACCGGCCAAGCCTTCACGAATCGCCTTGATGACCGGAATACCACCCGCGACCGAGGCTTCGAAGGCGACGATTACGCCCTTCTCGCACGCCTTGGCGAAGATTTCGTTGCCATGCACGGCGATCAGCGCCTTGTTGGCGGTGACCACATGCTTGCCATTCTCGATGGCCTTGAGGACGAGTTCCTTGGCCAGGGTGTAACCGCCGATCAGCTCGACGACGATGTCGATTTCGGGGTTGTTCACGACATCGAAGATGTCCGCCGTGATGGCTGTCGTACCGGTATCGCACCTGGGATTCGGGTGCCGGGTGGCAATCTGCGCAACCTCGATTCCGCGCCCGGCACGGCGGGCAATCTCCTCGGCGTTGCGTTTGAGCACATTGAAGGTACCGCCACCGACGGTTCCCAGCCCACAGATGCCAACTTTCACCGGTTTCAAGCTGAACTCCCCATTCACAGCGAGACGACCGGACCTGCCGGTCGACAAAAGAGTCGCACATTACGAAGGGAGCAGCTTTTAGTCAATCAGCCTCGCCTTGCGGCGGGCGCGCCCGATCGTCAAGTTTCAACCGCTGATGCCATTGCGCGAGCGACTCATCCGGGTATTCGGCAAAACAGCGATCATGCCCCTGTACTTGCGGCTCTACCCAACTGGCCTTGGAGTCGAGCATCAAATGCGTGTGCTCCGGCGGGATGGGCAGATCGGTGTCGATCGCCGATGCGAAGGGATGCACCAGCTCGGGCCAGTTCGGATCCCACAACCACAACGCACTGGCGCAGTGTCGACAGAAGTGGCGGCGACCATCACTGATCTTTACCTCGCCAGTCTCGGCATCGGTGATATGCGCCTGGTAGACGCCAAGATGCTCCCGCCCCTCGACCTGCAGGCTTCGATAGTCACCACCAAGATTGATCGCGTAGCCGCCGCCACCCGCTGTCTTGCGACAGATCGAGCAGTAGCAGCGCATGAAAGGATACGGCTGCGCGGATTCAAGGCTGAACCGCACAGCCTGACAGTGACAGGAACCTTCGAGCTTCATCACGACCCTCCTCATTCAGACCCTTAGGGTTTTGAACGCATCAGGCCAGCCAGTTCCACTATCGGCAATCAGCCCGAATGAATCGGACCAATGGCCTCAACGCATTACTCGGCAGCGAGCGCAACTTCTGCTAATTGGGCCGCCGGCTGGTAGCCGGGAATCATCTGACCGTTGGCGAGAATGATGGCAGGCGTGCCCTGGACGCCGATCATCTGGCCAAGCTGATACTGCTTTTCGATAGGCGTCTCGCAGCTGGCTGTGGGCAGATCTTCACGCGCCTTGGCCTTGTTCATGGCGTCCTGGCGATCCTTGGCGCACCACACGCTGGTCAGGGTATTGGCCCCATGGCTACCCATGCCCTGCCGCGGAAACGCGACATAGCGAACCTCAACGCCGAGGCGGTTCAACTGCGAAACCTCGCTGTGCAGCTTCTGGCAGTAGCCACAGTCAGTATCGGTAAATACGGTGATATGGGTCTTGGGTTCCTTGGGCGCGAACACCACCATCTCGCTGGCCGGGATCGAGTTGATCTGCTTGGCCACCGACTTGCTTTGAGCTTGCTCGGTCAGGTTGACGGCCTGACCATCCTTGAACTGGTAGAGATAGCCTTGGATGACGAACTGCCCATCAGCGCTGGCATACAGCTGCCGCCCGCCCTCCAGCTGAACCTGATAAACCCCGGGCATCGGGCTCTCGGCAATAGCCTCGATGGGCATGTCCGGCTGGATCTTCTGCAAAGACTGGCGAATCGCCTGATCCGGATCGGCGGCCATTACAACAACGCTGGCCAGACCTGCAACGGCGGCAGCGAACAAACGAATCACGCCCATGGAAACTCCTGGCAGCGACAATCGGGGAAAGGCGCAAAGCCTATCATAGCCATGCCGTACAAACTGCTAGCTGCTTCTCTGGGCCGCCGCCGAGACCACGGCCTACCAGCGCCGGCGCTCTGCCCTAGCCGCGCGGATGGTGCGCCGCATGCAACTCCTGCAACCGCGCTCGCGCAATGTGGGTGTAGATCTGAGTGGTCGACAGGTCGCTGTGACCAAGCAACATCTGGACGGTGCGCAGATCCGCGCCATGGTTGAGCAAGTGCGTGGCGAAAGCGTGGCGCAAGGTATGCGGTGAAATCGATGCGGCGACACCGGCGACCTTCGCGTGCAGCTTGATCCGGTGCCAGAAGGTCTGGCGTGTCATCTGGCCACCGCGCTGACTGGGAAACAGCACATCACTGGCCTTGCCCGAGAGCAAGAGTTCACGACCATCGCGCTGATAACGCTCCAGCCAGTGCAAAGCTTCATCGCCAAGCGGCACAAGACGCTCTTTATTGCCTTTACCGAACGTTCGCACGACGCCCTGGCGCATGCTGACCTGCTCGAGCGTCAGGCTGATCAACTCGGTAACCCGCAACCCGCAGGCATAAAGCACCTCGAGCATGGCGCGATCACGCAGACCTAACGGCTCTCCAATATCTGGCGCCGCCAGCAATGCCTCTACATCGGCTTCGGACAGCGCTTTCGGCAAGGGACGTCCAAGCCGTGGCAGACCCACGCGCAAGGTCGGATCGACGGCGATCTCGCCCTCGCGTAACAGGTAGCGATAAAAGCCCCGTAAGCCTGACAGAAAGCGCGCCGTGGAGCGCGTCTTGTAACCATTGTTCAGACGCCATGCGAGGTGATCGAGAATGATCTCGCGCCCGGCGGTGGCAAGTCGAACGCCTCGCTCCTCCAGCCAGCCGTTGAACAATGCGAGGTCGCTGCGGTAGGCCTCGCGGCTATTGTCCGCCAGCCCTTTTTCCAGCCAGAGCGCATCGAGGTAACGGTCGATGATGGGGTCGTCGAGTGCAGGCATGACAGCTTCAATCAGAAGGGGTGCAACAGTTTTCCACAGGCGTCCCGATGCAGCCAGAGCGCAAACGAATCGGAATCTCTTCATCCGATCGCCGCCCCAATCGCAGGCACAAGTCTCGCTCCGCCGGAATCAGCAGGCCCTAGAAACGAAAAAAGCAGCCCGAGGGCTGCTTTTTTGCGGAACCGCGGTCTTAGACCAGCTTTTCCTTGATGCGGGCGGCCTTGCCGGACAGCGCGCGGAGGTAGTACAGCTTGGCCTTGCGCACGTCACCGCGACGCTTGACGCTGATGCTGTCGACCATCGGGCTGTAGCTCTGGAAAGTACGCTCGACGCCTACACCGTTGGAGATCTTGCGAACGGTGAAAGCACTGTTCAGACCGCGGTTGCGCTTGCCGATCACGACGCCTTCGAAGGCCTGCAGACGCTGACGCTCGCCTTCCTTCACCTTCACCTGAACGATAACGGTGTCGCCCGGCGCGAACGGCGGGATTTCTTTGTTCATCTGCTCGGCTTCGAGCTGCTGAATGATCTTGTTGGTCATGCTGTGCTCCTAAGGTCAACCCTGTGGGTTGCCATCGATACGTTAACTATCGTCCCGCTGGCGGATGTATTCCGTCAGCAGCTTCTGTTCTTCTCCAGAAAGCGAGCGGCTATCCAGAAGATCGGCGCGTCGCTCCCAGGTCCTTCCAAGGGACTGCTGCAAGCGCCAGCGTCGGATGTGTTCGTGGTTGCCGCTGAGCAGCACATCAGGAACACATTTACCCGCATACACCTCAGGGCGCGTGTAGTGCGGACAGTCGAGCAGGCCGTCGGTGAACGAATCCTCCTCGGCGGAACCAGCATGACCCAGGGCGCCCGGAAGCAGCCTCGTCACGGCGTCGATCAGCACCATTGCCGGCAACTCGCCACCGGACAACACGTAATCACCAATCGACCATTCCTCATCGACATGCGCTTCGATGAAGCGCTCATCAATACCTTCGTAGCGACCGGCAATCAGGATAAGCGCATCCTCTTTTGCCATCTCGCGGACATCAGCCTGTTTCAGCTGGCGCCCCTGCGGCGAGAGGTAGATCACCTTCGCCGTCTCACCCGCAGCCTGTTTGGCGTCAGCCAAGGCAAGCTCGAGCGGCTTGATCTTCATCACCATGCCGGGGCCACCGCCGAATGGGCGGTCGTCCACTGTTTGGTGGCGGTCTTCGGTGTAGCTTCTGGGGTTCCAGCAGCTCAACTGCAACAACCCCTGCTTCACGGCACGACTGGTAATCCCGTAGTCACATATCGCTGCGAACATATCCGGGAAAAGGCTGATGATCTCGACGCGCAAAGCGGACATGCCGTTCAGAAATCCGCGTCCCAATCGACCTGCATCTCGCCCGCTACCAGATCGATCTTCAACACGCATTGATCGGTGTAAGGCAGCAGACGCTCGCGATCGTCCAGGCTTTCAGCACAAGGCTTCACGGCCATCACGTCGTTGGCTCCGGTTTCAAGCAGGTGATCGATCTGACCAAGCAACTGCCCAGCCTGATTGATGACCTTCAAACCCTGAAGCTGATACCAGTAGTACTCACCGTCGTCCAAGGCGGGCAGTTCGCTACGCGGGATGCATATCTCGAAATCGGCGTAGGTACGCGCAACTTCGCGATCATCCAACCCACTCAGCGTTGCCACCAGGATCTTCCCCTGGAGGCGCCCCTTGACCAACTCGACCTGCTTCACCTCGTCGCCTCGCCTCAGCGTCCAGCGTCGATAGCCCAGCAGGTTGTCGATCGGATCAGTAAAGGAATAGACCTTTACGTCACCGCGTACGCCATGCACCGAAACGATCTTGCCGATGACAACCAGGTCATCGACCGGAGCAGACGTTGCGTTCATGAGATTCAGGCAGCGGCCTTGGCAGCTTCCTTCAGCAGCTGAGCAACGCGCTCAGACGGCTGTGCGCCCTGGCTCAGCCAGTAAGTAGCGCGCTCCTGGTTTACAGAAAGCTTCACTTCCGCACCAGTGGCGATCGGGTTGAAGAAACCGATGCGCTCGACGAAGCGACCATCACGCGGGTTGCGGCTGTTGGTCACGGTCAGGTGGTAGAAAGGGCGCTTCTTGGAGCCGCCACGGGCGAGACGAATAGTTACCATGTGAACATCGTTCCTGTAGTCGGTGCTAACTTACTTAAGGCACACACTTAAAATGGGCCTAGGCCCGAAAGGCCGCACATTTTAAGGAATGCCGGGGATTTTGCAAACTCTTTTACTAAAGGTCTCAGCCGGAAGCAGGCGATACCCGGCATCAGGCTGCAGACCGCATTACGTCGCGGCTCAGCGCCGTGACAAGACACTCTCTAGAACTTCGGCATGCCGCCGCCTGGGAACATGCCGCCCATGCCGCGCATCATCTTGGTCATGCCACCCTTGCCGGTGACCTTTTTCATCATCTTCTGCATCTGCTTATGCTGCTTGATCAGCCGGCCGATATCCTGCACCTGGGTACCTGACCCCATGGCGATACGGCGCTTGCGCGATCCACTGATGATGTCAGGATTGCGTCGCTCGGCAGGCGTCATCGAGTTGATGATCGCCTCCATCTGCATGAACTGCTTCTCCGCTGCGCCCTGAGCATGCCCCATCTGCGACAGGTTGACGCCACCAATCGATGGCAGCTTGTCCATCAAGCCACCGAGGCCGCCCATGTTCTTCATCTGCTGCAGCTGATCGCGGAAGTCCTCGAGATCGAACCCTTTGCCCTTCTTGAGCTTCTTGGTGAGCTTCTCGGCCTTCTCGCGATCAAGGGTCTGCTCGGCCTGCTCGATAAGGCTGAGCACATCGCCCATGCCGAGGATGCGAGAGGCGATACGATCCGGATGGAAAGGTTCAAGGGCGTCACTCTTCTCGCCCATGCCGAGGAACTTGATCGGCTTCCCGGTCACGTGCCGCACCGAAAGCGCGGCACCACCACGCGCATCGCCATCCACCTTGGTCAACACCACACCGGTCAGCGGCAGTGCTTCGCCGAACGCCTTGGCGGTGTTTGCCGCGTCCTGGCCCGTCATGGCATCGACTACGAACAGCGTTTCGGCAGGATTGATCGCGGCGTGTACAGCCTGGATCTCGGCCATCATCTCGGCATCAACGGCCAGACGACCGGCAGTATCCACCAGCACCACGTCAATGAACTTGAGCTTGGCTTCACGGATGGCCGCCTGGGCGATCTCCACCGGCTTCTGGCTGATATCGGAAGGGAAGAAGGTCACACCCACTTCGCCGGCCAGGGTTTCGAGCTGCTTGATCGCAGCCGGACGATAGACGTCAGCCGAAACCACCAGCACGCTCTTCTTCTTGCGCTCTTTGAGGAAGCGCGCCAGCTTCCCTACGGTAGTGGTCTTGCCCGCCCCCTGCAGGCCGGCCATCAGCACCACGGCCGGCGGAGTGACCTGAAGCGCCAGGTCCTCGTTGGCCGCGCCCATCAACTCTTCCAGCTCTGCGCGAACGATCTTCACGAACGCCTGACCCGGAGTCAGGCTCTTCGAGACCTCGGTGCCAACAGCGCGCTCCTTGACCCGATTGACGAACTCCTTGACCACCGGCAGTGCGACGTCGGCCTCGAGCAGCGCCATCCGCACTTCACGCAGCGTGTCCTTGATGTTGTCCTCGGTCAGCTTCGCCTTGCCGGTGACGTGGCGAAGCGTTTGTGAGAGGCGGTCGGTTAGGTTTTCGAACATGAGCCATTCCACGCTGGGGTGCTGAAGGGCGAGATTATAGAAGGTGCGGGCGTCCGGCCGGTACCCCGACTGCACCGCTTTTCGTATTTACCTGGCCGCGCCAGCCGCCGCGCGACCCGAAGCCAGGGATGGATGGAGCAGCATGCGGCGCATCGCACGCCGTGACGATCCGTAACCCGGCCACCGCTTTTGCGCCTCGGGTCTTTGTGCCACACTCACGACCTTTCGAGCCCGTTACCGGAACTTATGCACCCTCTGCTACCCAGCCTTGCCGCCGCGGCTCTGTATGCCGGCGCCACGGGTTATCAAAGTTTGCGTCTGGCGCAACGCGCCGTGCCGGACAGACGTCTGCTGCTGACAGTCGGACTGCTCGCTCTGCTTGCCCATGGGGTCAGCCTTTTCATCCAGCTGATATCACCAAGCGGCCTGCACTTGGACTTCTTCACCGCCTCAAGCCTGATTGCCGCTGCTGTCATCCTGCTGATACTACTGGCGCTGTATCGGATGCCAGTGGAAAACCTGCTGCTGCTGCTCTTTCCACTGGGCTGCCTGACGGTACTCTTCGCCCAGTTCGCCCCATCCGGCACTGCACCTGCGATTGCCGAGGAGCCGGGCATACTCGCGCATATCCTGCTGTCGATCCTAGCCTACGGCATGTTGACCATTGCGGTCTTCCAGGCTTTGTTGCTGCTGCTGCAGGATCATCACCTCAAGCACAAGCACCCCTCGGGCCTGATCCGCAACTTCCCGCCTCTGCAGACAATGGAAAGCCTGTTGTTCGGCTTTCTCTGGGCAGGTTGGCTGCTTCTGTCCGCCTCACTGCTTTCCGGCTGGCTGTTTCTTGATGACCTTTTTGCGCAGCACCTGGTCCACAAGACACTCCTTTCGGTGGTTGCCTGGATCGTCTTCGGCCTGCTGCTGTGGGGGCGCCACCAGCTTGGCTGGCGTGGCTACAAGGCCATCCGCTGGACACTGGTCGGTTTCTGCCTGCTGATGCTGGCGTATTTCGGCAGCAAGCTCGTCCGCGAATTCATCCTGCACATCTGACGCAAACAGGCTAACCCGTGGAAAATCTACACCCCGGCTTTCTGGTCGGACTGCTGGTCTTTCTGCTGCTGTGCTCGGCATTCTTCTCCAGCTCCGAAACCGGCATGCTCAGCCTCAACCGCTACCGCCTCAGGCATCAGGCCAAGGAAGGGCATCGAGGCGCGCAGCGCGCCAGCGAACTGCTGGCCCATCCTGACCGCCTGCTGGGCACCATTCTGGTTGGCAACAACTTCGTCAACATCCTGGCCTCATCCATCGCCACCGTGCTCGCGATGCAGCTATGGGGCGAAGCAGGGATCGCGATTGCCACCATCGGCCTGACCATCATCTTGCTGATCTTCGGCGAAATCACGCCGAAAACCCTGGCCGCACTACGCCCGGAGATTGTCGCCTATCCGGTCAGCCTGCCGCTGAAGCTGTTGCAGAAGGTGCTTTATCCTCTGGTTGCCATGCTCGGCTGGGTAAGCAACGGACTGCTCAAGCTGCTTGGCGTCGACCTGTCCAACAAGGGCAACGACAGCCTGTCCACCGAGGAGCTACGCAGCGTCGTACGCGAATCCGGCACCGACCTGCCGCTGAATCGCCAGAGCATGCTGCTCGGCATTCTCGACCTGGAGCGGGTCACTGTCGACGACATCATGATTCCGCGCAACGAGGTTACCGGGATCGATCTCGATGACGATCTGGAGTCGATCATCGGTCAGCTGCGCACCACGCCACATACCCGCCTGCCGGTGTTTCGCAACGACATCAACCAGATCGAGGGCATCGTCCATATGCGACAGATTGCCCGCCTGCTCAGTCATGACCAGCTAACCAAGGAAAGCCTGCTCGAAGCCTGTAACGAACCCTATTTCGTACCGGAAAATACTCCGCTTTCCACCCAGTTGCTGAACTTCCAGAAGCAGAAGCGACGGATCGGCATCGTGGTCGACGAATACGGCGACGTCCGCGGCATCGTCACGCTCGAGGACATCCTCGAAGAGATCGTCGGCGAGTTTAGCAATCAGGACGTATTGCGCAGCCCGGATATTCACCCGCAGGACGACGGTACGCTGGTGATCGATGGCGCCGCCTACATACGCGAGGTAAACCGGGCCCTCGGGTGGAAGTTGCCTTGCGACGGCCCCAAGACGCTCAACGGCCTCATCACCGAGGCCCTTGAGCACATGCCGGATAGCGGCATCTGCTTGCAGATCGGCAACTACCGGCTGGAAATCCTGCAAGCGGCCGATAACCGCGTGAAAAGCGTACGCGCCTGGACCATCGACGACACATCCTCGGACGAGCAGCAACCCGAGTAATCGGGCCGGCAGCAAGCCGGCCCGCCAGCCTCACAGCTCCACTTTCACAGCAGCAGCTGCACGCAACGCCTTTTCTCTCGCCGCTTCGATGGATACGTCCCGCGCCAGCGCGACCCCCATGCGCCGTTGGCCGCTTACACCGGGCTTGCCGAACAGACGCAGCGCGGTATCCGGTTCTGCAAGCGCAGCAGCGAGATTGCCGAAGCTCACTTCGGTGGATTCACCTTCTACCAGAATCACTGCTGAAGCCGCCGAGCCCATCTGGCGGATGCTCGGAATCGGCAGGCCGAGAATGGCCCGCGCATGCAGCGCGAACTCGGACAGGTCCTGCGAAACCAGTGTCACAAGGCCGGTATCGTGAGGACGCGGGGAGATTTCGCAGAACCAGACCTGATCGCCTTTGACGAACAACTCGACGCCAAAGATGCCCCGCCCACCAAGCGCCTCAGTGACCGCCAGTGCGATGCGCTTCGCCTCGGTCATCGCCGCCGGCGCCATCAGCTGCGGCTGCCACGACTCCTGATAGTCGCCCTTCTCCTGGCGATGGCCGACCGGCTCGCAGAAGCTCGTGCCACCCGTGTGGCGCACCGTCAGCAAGGTGATTTCGTAATCGAAGGCGATAAAGCCTTCGACGATGACTCGCCCGCGACCTGCGCGACCACCGGCCTGCGCATAATCCCAGGCGGCATCGATATCGGCTTCGCTGCGCAGCACCGACTGCCCCTTGCCGGACGAGCTCATCACTGGCTTGACCAGACAGGGAAAGCCCAGCGCCATCGCCGCCGAGCGACACTCCTCCAGCGAATCCGCGAAGCGATAGGGTGAAGTCGGCAAGCCCAACTCCTCTGCGGCCAATCGGCGAATGCCTTCGCGATTCATCGTCAGCTGCGCGGCCCGGGCCGTGGGTATCACGGTGTAGCCTTCGCCCTCCAGCTCGACCAGGGTAGCGGTGGCGATGGCCTCGATCTCCGGCACGATGTAATGCGGTCGCTCATGCTCGATCACCGCTCGCAGCGCAGCACCGTCGAGCATGTCGACCACGTGGCTGCGGTGCGCAACCTGCATGGCTGGTGCATTGGCGTAGCGGTCGACCGCTATGACTTCCACGCCAAGCCGCTGCAGCTCAATAACCAGCTCCTTGCCAAGCTCGCCGCAGCCACAGAGCAGGACGCGCGTAGCGCTGGAAGACAATGGTGTACCTATTCTTGGCATGGAATCCTCGCGACACTGGAAATACAAACGAACCCGGCACGCGCCTACATCAGCTGGCCACTGAGGCGAAGTCGCTCGCTGCAGCGTTGAAGCACCTCGCGGCGCTCCTCGTTGCTCATCAACCCCCAGCGCCGGATCTCATCCGCGCTTCGCTGGCAACCGACGCACAGGTCATCCTCATCCAGAGCGCAGAGACTGACGCAGGGCGAGGCGACCGGCTTTTCCTGCGTGTTCACTCATCGCGCTCCAGCTCACGCGCGTAGCGCTGAGCGTTATGCACGTAGTGAGCGGCGCTGGCTTCGAGCATCTTCTTCTGCTCATCGCTCAGCTCACGCACCACTTTGCCCGGTGAGCCGACCACCAGTGAGCCATCGGGAATTTCCTTGCCCTCGGCAATCAGGGTGTTGGCGCCAATGATGCAGTGCTTGCCGATCTTCGCGCCGTTAAGCACCACCGCGTTGATGCCGATCAGGCTGTAATCACCGACCGTGCAACCGTGCAACATGGCGTTGTGCCCAACAGTGACGCCGGTACCCAGCGTCAACGGATGCCCCATGTCTGTGTGCATCACGCTGCCGTCTTGCACGTTGCTGTTCTCACCGATGTGGATCAACTCGTTGTCACCACGCAGAACGGCGCCAAACCAGACGCTTGCGCCAGCATCCAGCCTGATCTTGCCGACCAGCGTGGCATTGGGGGCTACCCAGCTTTGCGGATCCGCTTCGACCCGCGACTCTCCCAGACGATATTTCACGACACACCTCTTCTTGTCAGTTGTACTCAGGCCACAGGAATGCCGCTCGACCCTGTGGCGGTGCGGCTCAGGGCTCGCGTCGCCCGGACAGATCGATGAACGCGGCAGGCGCGCGGCGCATTTCGATGCCGGCGTCATAGATGACATTGACCAGCTCGACGATCATGATCGCGGTCAGGCCCCAAATCTGGTACTCACCATAGCGGTAGGACGGGATGTACCAGCTCTGCCCCTGGTAATCGATGCGGTGTGTGACCTCGCGCGGATCCTCGCAGAAGAACTCCAGCGGCACAGAGAAAACCGAGGCGATTTCGGCATCGTTGGCGCGGTACTCGACATAGTCTGGAACCAGGCCGACATAGGGCGTGACGTGAATGCCATGCACCGACACCAGGCTGCTGAGCGGGCCGACGACCTCGACCATGCCTGGCGCCAGGCCTACCTCTTCCTCGGCCTCACGCAGCGCGGTGTGCAGCAGATCGCGGTCTTCCGGATCGCGTCGACCGCCAGGGAACGCCACTTCTCCACCATGGGTGGAAAGACCGGCGGCGCGGAGCGTCAGCACCAGCTCCGGCGACTCGCTGCGGGTGATTGGCATCAACACGGCCGCCTCGGGCAGGCGGCCTTCCGGCTCCAGAAGATGCGGGGAATGAGCGCGCACCCGGTGGAGTATTGTGTCCAGCATGTATTTTCTCGTTTCGTCTTTGATCGGCATCATGGCATGAAAGGCGGAGCCGCCCAAGGCCCGGAGAGCGCCAAACGAGAAGCTCCGACGCCTCGACGCGATATCGATGTTACAACTGCGAACCAGACGGGTCAGAGCCACCCCGAACGGCGCAGAGGCTGCCTTGCCGAATCCGTGTGAACAGCCCAATATTTCCCGGAGCAATCAGGAAGGCACCCATGAAATACTGCAACCAGTGCGGCGATCCGGTGCTGGTCCGCGTACCGGACGGCGACAACCGGCCGCGCTTCGTCTGCGACAGCTGCCAGACGGTGCACTATCAGAACCCGAGGATTGTCGCCGGCTGCGTACCCGTCTGGGATGATCGCGTGCTGCTCTGTCGGCGTGCGATCGAACCGCGCCGGGGCTATTGGACCCTGCCGGCCGGCTTCATGGAGAACGGCGAAACCATGCAGCAGGCCGCAGAGCGCGAAACACTCGAAGAGGCCTGCGCCAGAGTGCGTGACCTGCAGCTGTATACCCTGTTCGACCTGCCACATATCAATCAGGTCTACATGTTCTTCCGCGCTGAGCTCGTCGATCTGGACTTCTGTGCCGGAGACGAAAGCCTGGAAGTGAAGCTCTTTCATCAGCAAGACATCCCTTGGTCCGAGCTGGCTTTTCCGACCATCGGCCGTACCCTAGAATGCTTCTTCGCCGACCGGGTGCAGCAGACCTTCCCGGTGCGCAACGAGGCCGTGACAAGCTATCGCAACCGCCAGCAGGGCCACGCCCGCGCAGACTGAAGTGTCTGCCGGACCGGCTGGCACATACAGGTCTGATGAAGTTCGAAGGAAAGCCTCGATGCGCTGGCTGCTCGCCCTGCTCTGCCTCACCTTTACCGCGTTCTCCCACGCCAATGCGACGCCCAGCCTGGGCGGTTCACCCATCGACAAAGTGCTGGTAATCAAGTCGGAACGCAAACTCCATCTGGTCAGCGCTGGCCAGACACTCAAGAGCTATCGCGTTTCGCTGGGCAAACAACCCGACGGCGCAAAGCTGCGCGAAGGCGACAAGCGCACGCCGGAAGGCTTCTACTGGATCGACTGGCGCAAGACCAGCGACAAATACAACCTGTCGATGCACATCTCCTACCCCAACGCGCGTGACCTGGCCCGCGCACAGCAGGAAGGCGTAGCGCCTGGAAGCATGATCATGCTGCACGGCACGCCACTGGATGAGGAGTATCCGGAGTGGTTCTTCCACACCCTGGACTGGACCGAGGGCTGCATCGCGCTGAGCAACAGCGACATGCGCGAGATCTGGGCGCTGGTGAAGGATGGCACGCTGATCGAGATTCGCCCGTAACGCCAGGAATCAATGCCGGGGCGCCGCAACCGCCAGGACTGCCCCGACCCGTTAGGCTAGAACTGCATGTCGGACAAACGCCAGACGTCGAACGCAGGCGTTTCATACGGATGGGCCTTCTTCATTGCCTTCACGCTATCGTGAATCAGCTCGTCCGCCACAACCAATTCGACCTTCCACTCGGGAACGTGCTGCACCTGCCCGGTTTGCCCGATAAAAGGCTGGCTACCCTCCAACGGGCGGTACTGCCCCTGCCCCAGTACCTGCCAGCAGCAACTGTCATATGCGCCTATGCGGCCAGCGCCGGCGGCGAACACTGCTTTCTTGACCGCTTCCAGATGACTGTCTGGAACATAGAAGCACAGCTTGTACATCGACCTCTCCGTGCAGATGAGCCCGACCTCCACCGGCCGAGCGAACTGGCATTCTGCCATCCGTGTGCGCACCGAATAGTGCGGCGCGTCATAGCTCAGACGACACTTTGCGCTGCCGGTTCATAGACCTTTGTCACAAATGAAAAAGCCCGCCGATATGCTATCGACGGGCTCCTCGGGAATGGCCAGATTGACCCGGTCGGTCAGTCGACCCAGACCCGCGCATTGCGGAACATGCGCATCCAGCCGCCGTCTTCCTGCCACTCGTCAGGGCGCCAGGAGTTGGTCACGGCGCGGAACACCCGCTCCGGGTGCGGCATCATGATGGTCACGCGGCCATCGCGACTGCTGAGACCGGTGATACCGCGCGGCGAGCCGTTCGGGTTGGCCGGGTAACGCTCGGTGACCTTGCCGTGGTTATCCACGAAGCGCAGCGCCACGGTGCCGGAAAGATCTGCCTGCAGCATGGCCTCTTCGCTCTCGAACTCCGCATGGCCTTCGCCGTGGGCGATGGCGATCGGCAGACGGGAGCCGGCCATGCCCTGCAGGAAGATCGATGGCGAATCCTGAATCTGAACCATCGCCACCCGCGCTTCAAACTGCTCCGAGCGGTTACGCACGAAGTGCGGCCAGTTCTCGGTGCCCGGGATCAGCTCGTGCAGGTTGCTCATCATCTGGCAACCATTGCACACGCCGAGAGCGAAGCTGTCCTTGCGCTCGAAGAAGGCCTGGAAGCCATCCCGTGCACGCGCATTGAACAGGATCGACTTGGCCCAGCCTTCACCGGCGCCGAGCACGTCGCCGTAGGAGAAGCCACCGCAGGCCACCAGGCCCTTGAACTCCTCAAGGCTGACACGCCCGGAAAGGATATCGCTCATGTGCACGTCGACCGCAGCGAACCCGGCACGGTCGAACGCCGCCGCCATCTCCACCTGGCCGTTGACGCCCTGCTCGCGCAGCACCGCAATCTGTGGACGAATGCCACGCTTGATGTAGGGCGCCGCGATGTCCTCGTTCACGTCGAAGCTGAGCTTGGCACTAAGACCCGGGTTGTCCTCTTCGAGCAGCGCGTCGAACTCCTGATCGGCGCACTCGGCGTTATCGCGCAGACGCTGGATCTGATAGCTGGTTTCTGCCCACTGGCGCTGCAGCAGGCGGCGCTCACCGGCGAAGACTTCGTTCTCGCCGTGCTTGATCGACACATGGCCATTGTTGACCGGCTGACCGATGACCGCGACACAGTCACCCAGACCGGCTGCGCTGAACTGTGCCAGCACGATCTCGGTGTCGTCCTGACGCACCTGAATCACCGCACCAAGCTCCTCGTTGAAGAGCATCGGTGCGACATCCGCGGCACTCTCCAGCAGGCCATCAAGATTCAGACTCAGGCCACAGTGACCGGCAAACGCCATTTCCAGCACAGTGGTCAGCAGACCACCGTCGGACCGGTCGTGGTAGGCCAGTAGCAGACCGTCGGCGTTCAGCCCCTGGACCACGGCGAAGAACGCCTGCAGGTCTTCGGCATCATCGACGTCGGGTGCCTGGCGACCAAGCTGACCGTACACCTGCGCAAGAATCGAAGCGCCCATGCGGTTCTGGCCGCGTCCCAGATCGATCAGGATCAGGTCCGTTGCGCCCTTGTCCAGGCGCAGCTGCGGGGTCAGGGTCTGGCGGATATCAGTGACTGGGGCGAAGCCGGAAACGATCAGCGACATCGGCGAGGTCACGCTTTTCTCGGCGCCCTCCTCCGACCAACGGGTCTTCATTGACATCGAGTCCTTGCCCACCGGAATGGTCAGGCCCAGCTGCGGGCACAGCTCCATGCCGACGGCTCGCACGGTGTCGTACAGCCGCGCGTCTTCGCCGGGGTGGCCGGCGGCGGCCATCCAGTTGGCGGACAACTTGATGTCGGAGATCTTCTCGATGCGTGCCGCTGCCAGGTTGGTCAGCGTTTCGCCGATGGCCATGCGGCCCGACGCCGGGGCATCCAGCAGTGCCAGCGGCGTACGCTCGCCCATCGCCATGGCCTCGCCGGTGTAAACGTCGTAGCTGGTAGCCGTGACGGCGCAGTCGGCGACCGGCACCTGCCAAGGGCCGACCATCTGATCTCGCGCTACCTGGCCGGTGATGCTGCGGTCGCCGATGGTGATCAGGAAGCTCTTGCTGGCGACCGCTGGGTGGCGCAGCACCCGGGTGACCGCCTCGTTCAGATCGACAGTAGCCGCATCGAAGTCATCGCCCAGCTCCGCTTCGCGGCTGGCGCTGCGGTGCATGCGCGGCGGCTTACCGAGTAGCACTTCGAGCGGCATGTCCACCGGGGTGTTGCCGAAATGGCTGTCGGTGACGGTCAGTTGTGGCTCTTCGGTCGCCTCGCCGACAACCGCGAACGGGCAGCGCTCACGTTCGCAGATAGCCTGGAAACGCTCGAAATCGGCGGCACTGACGGCCAGCACGTAACGCTCCTGGGACTCGTTGCTCCAGATCTCGTGCGGGGCCATGCCCGGCTCGTCGTTAGGCACGTTGCGCAGTTCGAAGCGGCCACCGCGGTCACCGTCGTTGACCAGCTCCGGGAAGGCATTGGAAATGCCACCGGCACCGACGTCATGGATGAAGGCGATGGGGTTCTGGTCGCCCAGCTGCCAGCAGCGGTCGATGACCTCCTGGCAGCGGCGTTCCATTTCCGGGTTCTCGCGCTGTACCGAGGCGAAATCAAGATCGGCCGAGCTGGCACCGGTCGCGACCGAGGAGGCGGCGCCGCCGCCCAGGCCGATCAGCATGGCCGGGCCGCCGAGCACGATCAGCTTGGCGCCAACGGTGATCTCGGCCTTCTGCACGTGATCTTCACGGATATTGCCCATGCCGCCAGCGAGCATGATCGGCTTGTGATAACCACGCACCTCGTCGCCGCGCGGCGTGTTGATCGACTGCTCGAAGGTACGGAAGTAACCGGTCAGCGCCGGGCGGCCGAACTCGTTGTTGAACGCGGCGCCGCCCAGAGGGCCTTCAATCATGATGTCCAGCGGCGTGACGATGCGTTCCGGCTTGCCGTAGGCCTGTTCCCACGGCTGCTCGAAGCCGGGGATGTTCAGGTTGGAGACGGTGAAACCGGTCAGACCGGCCTTTGGCTTGGCGCCGCGGCCGGTGGCGCCCTCGTCGCGAATCTCGCCGCCGGAGCCGGTGGAAGCACCGGAGAATGGCGAGATGGCCGTCGGGTGGTTGTGGGTTTCCACCTTCATCAGGATGTGCACCGGCTCCTGCACCGCGCCGTACTGGCGGGTTTCAGCATTGGGGAAGAAACGCCCTGCGGTGTGGCCGACGATGACCGACGCGTTGTCCTTGTAAGCGGACAGCACGTTCTCGCTGTGCATCTGGTAGGTGTTCTTGATCATGCCGAACAGCGACTTGTCCTGGCTCTCGCCGTCGATGTCCCAGCTGGCGTTGAAGATCTTGTGGCGGCAGTGCTCGGAGTTGGCCTGCGCGAACATCATCAGTTCGATGTCGTGCGGGTTGCGCTTGAGGCCCTGGAAGGCACTGACCAGATAATCGATTTCGTCTTCGGCCAGGGCCAGGCCCAGGTCGGTGTTGGCCTTTTCCAGCGCGGCGCGACCGCCACCAAGGATGTCCACGGCAGTCAGAGGCTTGGGCTCGGCATGGCTGAACAGGTTGGCGGCTGCTTCGAAACGATCGAGCACCATTTGCGTCATGCGGTCGTGAAGCGCTGCGGCAATCAGCTGTGCATCGCTATCGGAAAACTCGCCCTGCACGTAATAGGCGATGCCGCGCTCCAGCCGCTGGACCTTCTCCAGCCCGCAGTTGTGGGCGATATCGCTGGCCTTGCTCGACCACGGCGAAATGGTGCCGAAGCGAGGCACCACGAGAAACAGCCGCCCGGCAGGTTCCTGCACCGGCACACTGGGGCCGTACTTCAGCAGGCGGGTCAGTACGTTCTGCTCATCCGCGCCGAGCGTGCCGGAAACCTCGGCGAAATGGGCGAACTCGGCATACAGCCCGCTGACGGCGGGGACCTTATCGGTCAGTTGTGCCAGGAGCTTGCCATGACGGAAGGCGGAAAGAGCGGGAGCGCCGCGCAGGATCAACATCGTCGGAACAGCCTCGGAGGGGGGAGCAGTCGGGGCGCGTATTCTAGCCCATGACGGCGGCCGAGGCTAAGGCTGAACATAGCCAGGCGCCGCGTGTTCCGACGGCACGCCAGGCCCGGCTTGGATCAGTGCAGGATCTGGCTGAGGAACAGCTTGGTCCTGTCGTTGACCGGGTTTGTGAAGAACACCTCTGGCTCGGCCTGTTCGACGATCTCGCCCTTGTCCATGAAGATCACCCGATCCGCCACGGTGCGGGCGAAGCCCATCTCATGGGTCACGCAGAGCATGGTCATGCCGCTTTCGGCGAGGCTGACCATGGTGTCGAGCACCTCCTTCACCATTTCCGGGTCGAGGGCCGAAGTCGGCTCATCGAACAGCATGATCTTCGGCTTCATGCACAGCGCACGGGCGATCGCCACGCGCTGCTGCTGACCGCCGGAGAGCTGGCCGGGAAACTTGTTGGCCTGCTCCGGGATGCGCACGCGCTCCAGATAATGCATGGCAATTTCCTCGGCCTGCCGTCGCGGCAGCTTGCGCACCCACATCGGCGCCAGGGTGCAGTTCTGCAACACGGTCAGGTGCGGGAACAGGTTGAAGTGCTGGAACACCATGCCGACTTCGCTGCGGATCGCCTCGATCTGCTTGAGGTCGCTGGTCAGCTCCACGCCGTTGATGACGATGCGCCCCTGCTGGTGTTCCTCCAGGCGATTGAGGCAGCGAATGGTGGTGGACTTGCCGGAGCCGGAAGGCCCGCACAGCACGATGCGCTCGCCCTGGCGCACGGAGAGGTTGATGTCCTTGAGTACATGGAACTGGCCGAACCATTTGTGCACGCCCTGCATGCGGATGACCGGCTCGCTGCTCTGCTCGGCCTGCGCGTTTGAATCACTCATATATCACTCCTAATGCTTGTGGCCGGTGTCCAGCTTGCGCTCCAGGCGCATCGAGTAGCGGGACATACCGAAACAGAACATCCAGTACACCAGCGCGGCGAACACGTAACCCTCGGTGGACATGCCTAGCCAGGCCGGGTCCGCGGTGGCGCGCTTGATGCTGTTGAGGAAGTCGAACAGGCCGATGATGATCACCAGGCTGGTGTCCTTGAACAGGGCAATGAAGGTGTTGACGATGCCTGGGATTACCAGCTTCAGCGCCTGCGGCAGGATCACCAGCAGCGTGCTGCGCCAGTAGCCCAGGCCCATGGCCGCCGCCGCCTCGTACTGCCCCTTGGGGATCGCCTGCAGACCGCCACGTACTACCTCGGCGATGTAGGCGGCCTCGAAGAACACCACCATCAGCATTGCCCGCAGCAGCTTGTCGAGGCTCATGCCTTCGGGCAGGAACAGCGGCAGCATCACCGAGGACATGAACAGCACGGTGATCAACGGCACGCCGCGCCAGAACTCGATGAAGGTCACGCAGAGCACGCGAATAGCCGGCATGTCCGAGCGCCGTCCCAATGCCAGCAGAATGCCCAGCGGCAAAGCACCGGCAATGCCCACGGCAGCGATCACTACGGTCAGCATGAGCCCGCCCCACTGACTGGTAGGCACCGTCTGCAGGCCGAGAAAGCCACCATGCAGCAGCCAGTAGGCTAGCAGCGGGTAAACCAGCAGATAGCCCAGCCCGTAGCGCAACTTGTGTGGCATCTGCCGCAGGAACAGCGGCGCCGCACCGATGATCGCCAGCCAGGCTGCCGCATCGACTCGCCAGCGCAGCTCCGTCGGATAGAAGCCGTACATGAACTGGCCGAACCGGGTCTGAATGAACACCCAGCAGGCGCCTTCGCGGCTGCAGTCGGCGCGGGTTTCACCGGTCCAGTCGGCCTTGAAGATGGCCCATTCGAGTACCGGCGGCACAATCAGCCAGAGCAGGTATAGCCCTACCAGCGTCAGCAGGGTATTGATCCAGCTGGAAAACAGATTGGCCCGTAGCCAGCCGAGCGCACCGATGCTGATCGTCGGTGGCGGCAGGTCGGGCTTGAAGGTATGGATGGTCATGCGCTCACCGCTCGATCAGCGCAATGCGCTTGTTGTACCAGTTCATCAGCAGCGAGATGCTGATGCTGATGGCCAGATAGACACTCATGGTGATGGCCATGGTTTCGATGGCCTGCCCGGTCTGATTGAGCACCGTGCCGGCGAATAGCGACACCATGTCCGGATAACCGATAGCAGCAGCGAGCGACGAGTTCTTTGCCAGGTTCAGGTATTGGCTGGTCAGCGGCGGCACGATCACCCGCAACGCTTGCGGCACGATCACCAGCCGCAATACCTGGCCTGGGCGCAACCCAAGCGAAGCGGCGGCTTCGGTCTGGCCATAGCTGACCGACTGAATGCCTGAACGCACGGTTTCCCCGATGAACGCCGCGGTATACACCGACAACGCCACCACGATCGAAACCAGCTCCGGGATCACCACCCAACCACCGCGAATGTTGAAGCGCTGCAACTCCGGCACTTCCCAAGTGAAAGGTACGCCTGCAATGAAGGTCATCAGCCACGGGATCGCCAGAAACAACCCAAGGCTGGTCCAGAACACCGGAAACATCTGCCCGGTGGCATGCCGCCGCGCCCGAGCCCAGCGATTGAGCAAGACCACGGCCACCAGCGCCACGAGCAACGCCAGCCAGAATGACCAGAAGCCATCGGCGGCGCTGGGTGCCGGCATCTGCACGCCACGGTTGTTGACGAACACCGCATCCCATAGGCTCAGGCTGTTGCGCGGCCCAGGCAACGGGCTGATCACAGCGAAGTAGACGAAGAAGATCAGCAGCAACGGCGGGATATTGCGGAATATCTCGATGTAGAGCGTCGCCAATTGACGGATCAGCCAGTTGCTCGAGAGGCGTCCCACGCCGAGGATGAACCCCATCACCGTTGCGAGAAATATCCCGATGACGCTGACCAACAGCGTATTGAGCAGCCCGACCCAGAAGACGCGACCGTAAGTGTCGCTCTCGCTGTAGTCGATCAGGTGCTGGGATATGCCGAAGCCGGCGGCGTTCTCAAGGAAACCGAAGCCGGAGGTAATGCCTCGATGGGCAAGGTTGGTCTGGGTATTGTGAAAAAGGTACCAGCCGAATGCTACGACGGTGATTACAGCCAGAATCTGAAACAGCCAGGCGCGTGCCCGAGGGTCGGTCAATAGCGACCCGCCAGCCGGCCTAGGATTGTCGATGGTTCGCATCGAATGTCCTCATACCGCACCGCCGGCGCGTTGTGCGCGCCGGCGGCACTTCTCCCTTTGGAAAACGGGGCCGGTGTAGCCGGCCCCGCTTGGTCAACGTACCGGCGGGGCGTACTGCACGCCGCCGTTGTTCCACAGGGCATTGAGGCCACGTTCGATCTTCAGCTCGCTGCCGGCGCCGACGTTTCGATCGAAGATCTCGCCATAGTTACCGACCTGCTTGACGATCTGCACCGCCCAGTCCTTCGGCAGCTTCAGATCCTTGCCATATTCCCCCTCCACACCCAGCAGGCGGGCGACGTCAGGATTCTTGGTGCTCTTGGCCTTTTCTTCGACGTTTGCCGAAGTGATGCCCAATTCCTCGGCGTTGAGCATGGCGAACAGGGTCCAACGCACGATATCGAACCATTCCTCATCGCCTTGGCGGACCGCCGGGCCGAGGGGCTCCTTGGATATCACTTCGGGTAGCACTACGTAGTCATCAGGCTTTGCCAGCTTGATGCGCTGGGCGTAGAGCTGCGACTGGTCGGAAGTGAGCACGTCGCAGCGGCCCGACTCCAGTGACTTGGCGCTTTCGTCCGAGGTGTCGTAGGTGATGGGGGTGTACTTCAGGTTGTTGGCGCGGAAATAGTCGGAGAGATTGAGTTCGGTAGTCGTGCCTGCCTGAATGCAGACAGTCGCGCCATCCAGCTCCTTGGCACTTTTAACGCCCAGCTCCTTGTTCACCAGGAAGCCTTGACCGTCGTAATAGGTCACGCCGGTGAAATTCAGGCCCATCGCCGCATCACGCGAGCTGGTCCAGGTGGTGTTGCGCGACAGCATGTCCACTTCACCGGATTGCAGCGCGGTGAAGCGCTCCTTGGCGGTCAACGGACTGTACTTGACCTTACTGGCGTCACCGAACACGGCCGCGGCCACCGCGCGACAGACATCCACGTCGATCCCCAAGTATTGCCCCTTTGCATCGGCGTAGGAAAAGCCCGGAAGGCCATCACTGATGCCGCACTGCACGAATCCTTTCTTCTGCACTGCATCGAGGGTCGCCCCCGCTTGCGCCAGCCCGCTGACTCCCAGCAGTGACGCTGCACCCAGCGCAGCCAGTGTGGATTTCACCCTAATCATCGAAACCTCCAGTTTGCTTTCTTATTCTCGGGTTCGGGCCTGTTGCCCCTCGATGCGTAACCGGCAGCAGCGAAGCGGCGCAGCCTGACCTGAGTCTAGTCGTCCGTGGATGATCGGCAATGTTCTTTGTGCCATTACCTCGACTCGCTCATGCGAGCCGCTCCCTTCTGAGTCGAACTGAACTTAGCAAGGCGCGTACCAGCTCATCCGGCAATGAGCTGGATACGCCAGGTTGCGGGTTCTATCGAAGTGCGCGAGCGGGTAACCTCGCGCCACTCCCTCGCCGGTGGCACGTAATGCCCCAAGACGAGGCAACTTGCCCCCAACTGGAGCCGATCTATGAGCGAACCATTGATCCTCGAACCCAATGGCATTGCCGATGCGTGCATCATCTGGCTGCATGGCCTGGGCGCTGATCGCTATGACTTCCTACCTGTGGCCGAAGCGCTGCAGCAGAAGCTTCATAGCACTCGCTTCGTTCTGCCGCAGGCACCGACGCGTCCGGTAACCATCAACGGTGGCTGGAGCATGCCCAGCTGGTACGACATCCTGGCCATGAGCCCAGCCCGCGCGATCGATCGCGAGCAACTCGAGGCATCAGCGCAACAGGTCATCGGTCTGATCGAAGCACAGCGTGACGCGGGCATCGATCCGGCACGCATCTTTCTCGCCGGTTTCTCCCAAGGCGGCGCGGTGGTGCTGCATACGGCATTTCTGCGCTGGCAGGGCCCGCTGGGCGGCGTCATCGCACTGTCCACCTATGCCCCGACATTTGCCGAGCGCCTCGAGCTTTCCGATGATGTCCGGCGCTATCCGGCGCTATGCCTGCATGGCAGCCGCGATGATGTAGTGCCGCCTGCGATGGGCCGTGCCGCCTATCAGTGCCTGCATGACGCCGGCGTCAATGTCACTTGGCGCGAGTACCCGATGAGCCACGAGGTGCTCCCGGAGGAAATCCGCGACATCGGCAACTGGCTCGCACCTTTGCTTGGCGAAGATGCCGCCTCCTGAGCACCAGCTCCGGTTGCCTGTTCATCAAAGGAAGGATGGGCGGCGCGCTTGACCGTCCGCCACCTGGCAGGCTCAAGCGCGGCCAGCATCCTGCCACGCTTGAACCTGGCATCAGGCACGGCCATGCCCCAAGGCCCTGACCGGGCCCGCGCGGTATCGCACAACAATACTCCAGGCGCGAGTGCGCCCGCTGGAAGTCAAGCCTTCCCGTGCGCGAGGCTTCGCCATGCATGCGTCTTGCATTACACTGGCGCGCGACACTTTCCTAATAAATGACGAGAAGACCGTGCTCAAAGCACTCAAGAAAATCTTTGGCAAGGCCCCGGATGTACGGGCCAGCGCAGCCGATGACGTGCTCGCCGCCGACCACGAGGGCCAACACAGCGCCCCTCAGCAAGCAACGACGCCTGATTCTCAACCCAAGCCGCAGACCGCTGAGCGCGCCGCCGAAAAGCCGCGCCGTCAACGCAGCAGCAAGCCGCCAAAACCCGCCGCTCCGGCGTGGAAGCTGGAGGACTTCGAGGTCGAAGCGGCCGAAGGCAAGACCCGCTTCCACGACTTCAAGCTCGCACCCGAGCTGATGCACGCAATTCATGACCTGGGTTTTCCCTACTGCACGCCGATCCAGGCCCAGGTGCTCGGCTATACCCTCGCCGGCAGAGACGCCATTGGCCGCGCCCAGACCGGCACTGGCAAGACGGCTGCGTTTCTCATCTCCACCATCACACAGCTGCTCGACACTCCACCGCCGCGGGACCGCTATATGGGCGAACCCCGCGCACTGATCATCGCGCCGACCCGTGAACTCGTGGTGCAGATCGCCAACGACGCGCTGGACCTGACCAAGTACACCAACCTGAACGTGATGAGCTTCGTCGGCGGCATGGACTTCGACAAGCAGCTCAAGCTGCTGGAATCGAAATTCTGCGACATCCTGGTTGCCACGCCCGGGCGCTTGCTGGATTTCAACCAGCGCGGCGAGGTGCATCTGGACATGGTCGAGGTGATGGTGCTGGATGAAGCCGATCGTATGCTCGACATGGGCTTCATTCCGCAGGTCCGCCAGATCATCCGGCAGACGCCGCCCAAGAGCGAGCGCCAAACCCTGCTGTTCTCAGCCACGTTCACCGATGACGTGATGAACCTGGCGCAGCAGTGGACGACCAATCCCGCCATCGTCGAGATCGAACCGGAAAACGTCGCCAGCGACACCGTAGAACAGCACGTATTCGCCGTGGCCGGCAGTGACAAGTACAAGCTGCTGTACAACCTGATCACCCAGAATGACTGGACGCGAGTGATGGTCTTCGCCAACCGCAAGGATGAAGTGCGGCGCATCGAGGAACGCCTGACCCGGGACGGCATCAGCGCCGCGCAGATGTCCGGCGACGTGCCGCAGCACAAGCGCATCCGCACGCTGGAAGGTTTCCGCGAGGGCAAGATTCGGGTACTGGTGGCGACCGATGTCGCCGGTCGAGGCATCCATGTCGACGGCATCAGCCACGTGATCAACTTTACGCTGCCGGAAGACCCGGATGACTACGTGCACCGCATCGGCCGCACCGGCCGTGCCGGCACCAGCGGCACGTCGATCAGCTTCGCGGGCGAGGACGACTCCTTCGCCCTGCCGCCGATCGAAGCGCTGATTGGCCGCAAGATTCAGTGCGAAATGCCGCCGGCGGAGCTGCTCGCCCCGGTCCCTCATTCGCGCTGAGCCTATTGGGCGCGGCATTCGCCGCGCCCCTGCGACCGTCAATCACCTCCTCCATCAATGACCTGAATCAGGCCTCAACAGAGGTCAAGCGGCTAGAGTGGTAGCAAGATCGGAACTCGAGGAGACATCGATGGACAGCATGCACTGGCTACTGTCGCTAATCGTCATCGGCTTCATCCTGCTCTGCGTAGGTTTCAACTACCGGGACCGGGACTGGGGCGTGGGCCTTCTTGGCCTGGGCGTGCTCACCATGTTCTCGACGCTGGCCTTCAAGATGTACATCACCTTCTATTGACGGCTCAGCCGTTCTCGCTCCAACGCCCAGCCGCGACCTGATCACTCGCGCGGCCCTCCACCCAGCGTGGCCCGGACGGCGTGGTTTCCTTCTTCCAGAACGGCGCCCGCGTCTTCAGATAATCCATCACGAAGCGACATGCATCGAAGGCAGCGTCGCGATGGGCGCTCGCCGCGCCGACGAAGACGATGGGCTCACCTGGCTCCAGGGGCCCGACGCGATGCAGCACGTCGAGCCGCAATAATGGCCAGCGCTGCTCCGCCTCGATAATGATTTTCTCCAGTGCCTTTTCGGTCATCCCCGGCGCATGTTCGAGGAACATTCCGGCGACATCCTGCCCATCATTGAAATCCCTTACGTAACCGACGAACCCGGCGACCGCGCCAATCCCCAGGTTGGCCGCATGCAGCGCATTGAGTTCGGCCCCCGGATCGAACGCTGTCGTCTGTACACGAACCGCCATGCTCAGCCTCCGGTCACGGTGGGAAAGAAAGCGACTTCATCGTCATCGGTGATCGACTCATCAAGACCACAGAGTTCCTGATTACGGGCACACATCAGGTTCTGCTCGGCAAGCACCTCCCAGACACCGCCCCGCGCAAGCAGCTGCTGGCGCACGTCATCCACGTTGGCGAGCGAAGCATCCCACTGCAGGCACTCGCCATCAGTGCCGAGGGTTTCGCGATAACGGGCAAAGAACTGGACGGTAATCATGCCGGCACCTGCCAGTGACCGCTCTTGCCGCCGAGTTTTTCCAGCAGGCGCACGCCTTCGATGACCATGCCGCGATCCACGGCCTTGCACATGTCGTAGATGGTCAGCGCAGCGACGCTGGCAGCGGTCAACGCTTCCATCTCGACACCTGTCTGCCCGGCCAGCTTGCAGGCAGCGCGAATCAGTACGCAGTCTTCACCATCCGCCTGCAGCTCGACCTTGATGCTGGTGAGCAGCAGCGGATGACACAGCGGAATCAGTTCGTAGGTCTTCTTTGCCGCCTGGATGCCGGCGATGCGCGCCACGGCGAAGACATCGCCCTTGGGATGACCACCCTGCTGGATCATTTGCAGGGTCTGCGGCAGCATGCGCACGCGGGCCTCGGCCACGGCTTCGCGCGCGGTCACGGCCTTGTCGGTGACGTCGACCATGCTGGCCCGGCCTTGGGAATCGAGATGGGTGAGCATTCGGCGCTCCTGATCGTAAAATCACGAGTCTACCGCAGCCGCCGGCGATGAACCCGCCCCCCATAAGAGGTACTACCGGGCATCGCCGCACGCGCCTCCGCTACATGTGCGCTTCGGCGTATTCGGCCAGCACCGAACGCGGTACACCCTGCAAGGTGATGTGCACGCCGTGGGAGAAATCCTTGAAGCGCTCGGTCAGGTAAGTAAGCCCCGAACTGGTCGCCGACAGATACGGCGTGTCGATCTGCGCCAGATTGCCCAGACAGACCACCTTCGAGCCGTTGCCCGCGCGGGTGATGATGGTCTTCATCTGGTGCGGCGTGAGGTTCTGGCACTCGTCGATCAGGATCAGGCTCTGCTGGAAGCTGCGCCCGCGGATGTAGTTCAGCGATTTAAACTGCAGCGGCACCTTTTGCAGGATGTAGTCGATGCTGCCGTGGGTGTTCTCGTCCTCCATGTGCAGCGCTTCGAGGTTATCGGTGATTGCACCCAGCCACGGCTCCATCTTCTCGGCCTCGGTGCCGGGCAGAAAGCCGATGTCCTCGTCCAGCCCCTGCACGCTGCGGGTGGCAATGATGCGCCGGTAGCGCTTGCTGACCACGGTCTGCTCGATGGCCGCAGCCAGCGCGAGAATGGTCTTGCCCGAACCGGCGGCGCCGGACAGGTTGACCAGATGGATATCCGGGTCGAGCAAGGCGAACAGCGCCAATGCCTGATGGATGTCCCGCGGGCGCAGGCCCCAGGCTTCTTGATGCAGCAGCGGTTCCTGATGCAGGTCGAGGAGCAGTAGCTCATCGGCCTTGATACCCTTGATCCAGCCAACGAAGCCCTGTTCGTCGATGATGAACTCGTTGATGTGTACCGCGGGAAGGTTGTCGGTCAGCTGCACGCGGTGCCAGGTGCGCCCATGCCCCTGATGGGTCTCGACCTTGCTCACGCGATCCCAGAACGAGCCGCTGACGCTGTGATAGCCGGGGGAAAGCTGGCCGACGTCATCGACCAGCTGATCGGTATGGTAATCCTCCGCCGCTACGCCACAGGCACGCGCCTTCAGGCGCATGTTGATGTCCTTGGTCACCAGCACCACAGGCAAGCCGGGACGCTGTCGGCTCAGCTCGACCACCTGATTGATGATCTTGTTGTCGTTCAGATCCTCCGGCAACGCGTTGGACTCGCCACGCTTGCTCATGAGGATCGAAAGACTGCCGGAAGGCCCGCTCTTGCCGCGCTGGATCGGCACGCCGAGCTCGACCTCTTCCGGTGTGGCGTCACCGAGCAGCTTGTCGATCAATCGGATTGCCTGACGACACTCGGCTGCGACGCTGTGCTTGCCGGCCTTGAGTTGGTCGAGTTCCTCCAGCACGGTCATCGGGATGGCGACCTGATGTTCCTGGAAGTTCAGCAAAGCGTTGGGATCGTGGATCAGTACATTCGTGTCGAGGACGTAGAGCGTGGGCTGGGTCGCGCGAGGTCTGCCGTAGTCATCCATACCGATCACCTTCTTCTGGGGCCAGAAACGAAGAGCCAAAAGCGCTTCGCTGCACAGTAACCGCCATGCGATTCAGGTGAGCGGACGAGGGTAGCCGGTGGATTCGGGGCTGCCCAGGAGCCGCCACCTGTGTCGCAGGGTTCGGCGGTCTGAATTCGGTAATACCGTAAAAGTTATGACAGACAAAAGACTTTTCCGTTGAACTCGACTTTTTTTCACGAATCGACCAAACGGCCTTGGCGCGCGTATTTCAGCCGCGCTATTGTCGATGATCAAGGTGCGCGCTTTCGTCGCAGCGATTCACTTCCACGGTGATGTGCACCAGCTGCGGAAAGCCCTGCAACGCAGCCTTGTAGTGGTCGGCGGTGTGCGCCTGATGCGTCACCAGGCTCAGGATGCAGCTGTATTGCGACCGCCCTACCCGCCACAGATGCAGATCGGTGACCTCGGTATCCGGCACGTCCTGCAGCGCTTCCCGAACCCTGTGCACCAGCGGATCATCCATCTCCCGATCGAGCAGCGCCTTGGCGGTATCGCGCAACAGGCCGCGCGCCCATAAAAGGATCACCAGCGCGCCGACGATACCCATCACCGGGTCCAGCCAGCCCCAGCCGAAGAACTTGCCGCCCAGCAGCGCGATGATCGCAGCCACCGACGTCAGCGCATCAGTCAGCACATGGATGAAGGCGGCGTGCCGATTCAGGTCCTTGCCACCCGAAGCGTGTTCATGCTCATGCGAATGGTCATGCGCGTGCTCGCCGTGACCGTGACCGTGACCGTGACCGTGACCGTGACCGTGACCGTGGTCATGCTGATCCCGCAGCAACCAGGCGGACAGCAGATTCACCAGCAAGCCGATCACGGCGACCATCAACGCTGCATCGAAACCGATCGCGACCGGCGACCAGAGCCGCGACAGCGATTCACCGATCATGAACAGCGCCACGACGACCAGCAGCAAGGCGCTGGTGAAACCGGCCAACACCTCGATCTTCCAGGTTCCGAACGCGAAACGCTGGTCCGCCGCGTAGCGCCGAGCCAGCAGATACGCCAACGCCGCCAGGCCGATGGCTACCATGTGCGAGGCCATATGCCAGCCGTCCGCCAGCAACGCCATGGAGTTGAACCAGTATCCGGCGATGATCTCCACCAACATGGTCAAGCCGGTCAGAATGACCACCGCCCAGGTCTGACGCTCGGAGTTGCGCTCCAGCGGACGGTAGTCGTGAGGTGGTTGCCATTGCGCATGATTGCAGCCAGACATACGAACTCCTTGATTGACGCCTTCCAGCTTGTGCCTTGCCACGCGGGGAAGGTCAACCGTTGCCTATGACCGCCATAGCTGGAGCCGCTCCGCTCGTACCCCTACAATCGCGCCATCAGACAGGAGACCCGTACATGCTGATGGTGATTTCCCCCGCCAAGACGCTCGACTATGAAACACCCTCAATAACCGAACGCTTCACTCAGCCTCAGTACCTGGAGCACTCGCAACTGCTGATCGACCTGTTGCGCGATTACTCCCCAGCGCAGATCAGCGAACTCATGCACCTTTCCGACAAGCTGGCCGCCCTGAACGTCGCGCGCTACGGCAGTTGGACGACTGACTTCACACCGGAGAATGCCAAGCAGGCCCTGCTCGCCTTCAAGGGCGATGTCTACACTGGCCTGAGCGTCGAGGATTTCACCGAGAGCGACCTGCTGTTCGCACAGGAGCATCTGCGCATGCTGTCGGGGCTCTACGGCCTGTTACGGCCGCTGGACCTGATGCAGCCGTATCGGCTGGAAATGGGCACCAAACTGGCCAATCCGCGCGGCAAGGATCTGTACGCATTCTGGGGCGAGCGCATCACTGGCTGGCTGAACGAGGCGCTTGTCGAGCAGGGTGACGATGTCCTGCTGAATCTGGCCTCCAACGAGTACTTCAGCGCGGTCAAACCCGAGGCGTTGAACGCACGGGTCATCAACGTCGACTTCAAGGACATGAAGAACGGCCAATACAAGATCATCTCGTTCTACGCCAAGAAGGCTCGGGGCCTCATGGCACGCTGGGTGATCAAGGAGCGTATCGGCAACCCTGATCAGCTGCCGGAATTCGACTACCAGGGCTACCGCTACAGTCGGGATGATTCGACCAGCGACCGCTTGGTATTCCTGCGCGACGCCGCCGACCAGTAACAACTCAATGCCGGCGGAGGGCCCGTACGGGCTCTACCGCTGCCCTCAGCGACTCCATTAGCGGGTCCGCCCAGCACGTCCCACTGCCTATACCAAGACCTTCCGACCAACCGTCCGCAGTGCCCTGGGCAGATGAGCGCACCTTGAATCCGTTCGCAAAAACTGGCCGATCAACGGTTGCCGAGGCGGGAACTATCCAGCGTGGCTCGCAATCATAAGCGCGTACCGACAATTCCAGGTGGAAAGGGAAGTCGCACATGAACGTGCATTGGGTCATCAATTTCGCAGATCGCTCCGTTCGAGATCGTCAGTCGATCTTGGCGGTAGCGCAACTTCAGACGGCGATACGGCTGATTATCCAGCCCACAGCCGCGGCGTCGAGCAGAGCCTACGCGGCATCTGACACGGCAAACGCCGAGCAAGGCACGAACAGAGGGTTACGGCCATGCAAGCGCATCACTCCCGTTCGACCGACAGGTGCCACACACCGCGCGCGACGATGGCGCTCCTCAGTAGCGCGCCAAACGCCGACCACGAGCGCCCGGTGCAGATGACCATGATCGACATCTCGCCCGATACACATGCGGCCTGAACGGTCACGGTGCGACATCCAGGCGATTAACCAGACAGCAGATTTCAATCTCAAGGCATGCCTTGGGACAGAGTGGATTTCGTCCAGCCAACTGGCGATTCCTCCGACAAAGAACAGCAACAACCCAGGCGCGGCCAAGAGGCCGGCGTCACCGGACAAGTAGAACGACCTTCGAAACGATTCAGGAGAAGCAATATGATCCCGGTTATTCTTTCAGGCGGTAGCGGCTCCCGACTGTGGCCCCTTTCCCGCAAGTCGTTCCCCAAGCAGTTTCTTGCCCTGACCGGCGAGCAGACGTTGTTCCAGCAGACCGTCGAACGCCTGGCGTTCGATGGCATGCAGCAACCGCTGCTGGTCTGCAACAAGGACCACCGTTTCATCGTCAAGGAGCAGCTGGCCGCGCGCAAACTCGGCGTTCAAGGCCTTCTGCTTGAGCCTTTCGGTCGTAACACCGCACCGGCCATTGGGATCGCGGCGATGAAGCTGGTTGAAGAGGGCCGCGACGAGCTACTGCTGGTCCTGCCGGCCGACCACGTCATCGAAGACCAGAAGGCCTTTCAGCGGTCCCTGGCACTGGCGACCAATGCCGCGGAAAACGGCGAGATGGTTCTTTTTGGTGTTCCGCCGACCCGTCCTGAAACCGGTTTCGGTTATATCAAGGCCAGCCAGGACGCCAATCATGGTCTGCCCGATGGCATCAAGCGCGTGGCGCAGTTCGTCGAGAAGCCGGATGAGGCTCGCGCCCAGAGCTATCTGGAGTCAGGTGACTATTTCTGGAACAGCGGCATGTTCCTGTTCCGCGCCAGCGTGTTCTTGGAAGAACTGAAGAAGCACGATCCGGACATCTACGATACCTGCTCGCTCGCTCTGGAGCGCAGCGTGAAGAACGGCGAAGAAGTGCTGATCGACCCCGCCACCTTCGCCTGTTGCCCGGACAACTCCATCGACTATGCAGTGATGGAAAAGACTCAACTGGCTTGCGTAGTGCCCATGTCGGCTGGCTGGAGCGATGTCGGCTCGTGGTCTTCGATCTGGGATGTGCACGAGAAGGACGAGAACGGTAACGTCCTCAAGGGCGACGTGATCGCCGAAGACTCGCGCAACTGCCTGGTACACGGCAACGGCAAACTGGTCACCGTGCTCGGCCTGGAAAACATCGTGGTGGTGGAGACCAAGGACGCCATGATGGTTGCCCACAAGGACAAGGTGCAGGACGTCAAGAAGCTGGTCAGCAAGCTCGACGCTCAGGACCGCAGCGAAACCAAGAACCACTGCGCCGTGTACCGCCCTTGGGGCTGGTATGACTCGGTGGACATGGGTGGCCGCTTCCAGGTCAAGCGTATCTGCGTGAACCCAGGGGCCAGCCTCTCCCTGCAGATGCACCACCATCGTGCCGAGCATTGGATCGTTGTTTCCGGTACCGCTCAGGTCACCTGCAACGACAAGACTTTCCTGCTCACCGAGAATCAGTCGACTTATATCCCGATCACTTCAGTGCATCGCCTGGCCAACCCTGGGAAAATTCCGCTGGAGATCATCGAAGTCCAGTCCGGCAGCTATCTGGGTGAAGACGACATCGAGCGCTTTGATGACGTTTACGGCCGCGCCGAACAGAGCAACGAAGCCAAAGTTTCCCGTTAATGTTCGCCAAGTAACGAGAGGAAAGCCCGCTTCGGCGGGTTTTTCTTTGCTCGATTTCTGGCTCTGAGCGCACCTGAAAGCGCATACTTGCGAAAATCCGTGTAGCGCCTTGCCGCAAACGTAGTATCAATGCCACAGATAACCTGGTTTTTTTGAACTACTGCTCGAATCTGCCGCCTGCCAGGTAATTGCTTAAACCTTTTCGGTTGACCTCCAGTCTCACGCACATAAGCTCGACTCTGTTGCAACTGAAAACTTCGGTTACAACCAAAGACGCGTCATTCATTTCAGAGGCGTCTTAATTCAAACTAGAAAAACAGGATCCTTACGTGACGAAAGACGAACTGCGCGCCGAACTTGAGCGCCAGGCGCAGCGCTTTACCAATGTCTATGGTGGTGAAATTACGACTTACGCGGCTGAACGCGAACCCGAGCGCAAGCCGTGGCGCAAGAAACCCACTGTGCTTGATCAAGTGTTTCAGCGGGAACTGCAGAAGCTCGAACAGGAAAAACATGCCGATTGTGAAAGCGCGGCAACTGGGCAAGCCTGATCCTGACCCCCGTGCAGGTCAGGAAGTCAACTAGCGCAGCCAATACAAACAGCACTAGTGAACTGAAGAGCGCCAATAAGTCAGCGCTTACCGCCGAGTAACGAGCCGAGCAACCCTCTGGCCAACTGACGCCCCAACTGACTGGCAGCCTGGCTCAACGCACTTTTGACGACTCGTCCGGCCAGATCCCCCAGATCGCTGCCTGCACTGCTCTTGCCTCGTGCAGGCTTCTCGACCGGACGCTCAGCCTCCTCGACTGCCTGCATGGCCCGAGCACTCAGTATTTCGTAGGCCGACTCACGGTCGACGGGCTTGTCATAACGGCCACGCAAGCTGGACCTCGCGATAAGCTGCATGCGCTCAGCCTCACTCAGCGGCCCCACTCGCGACTGTGGCGGCGCGATCGAGACTCGCTGCACCATCGCCGGCGTGCCTTTCGCCTCGAGCCCACCGACCAGGGCCTCGCCGATGCCCAACTGGGTCAGCACATCCAGCGTCGCAAAGTCCGGGTTCGCACGAAATCCGTCAGCCACCGAGCGCAGTGCTTTCTGCTCCTTGACGGTGTATGCCCGCAAACCATGCTGGATTCGCAGCCCCAGCTGCGCCAGTACCTGGTCAGGCAGATCGGCTGGGGACTGAGTGACGAAATAGACGCCAACACCTTTCGAACGAATCAGCCGCACCACCTGCACCAGCCGGTCCTGCAACGCCTTGGGCGTATCGCCAAACAGCAGGTGCGCCTCATCGAAGAACAGGGCCAGCAAAGGCTTGTCGGCATCGCCCCGCTCCGGAAGCTGCTCGAACAGTTCGGCAAGCAGCCATAGCAGGAAGGTCGCATAAACCTTGGGCGCCTCATGCACCAGTACGCTGGCATCGAGCAGATGGATGGGACCTCGGCCGTCCGCCGCGGGGTGCAACAGATCCTCGAGTTGCAGCGCTGGCTCACCGAACAGCGCCTCGGCGCCCTGCTGTTCGAGCGTTGCCAGGCGTCGCAGCAGGGCCTGTGACGATGCACCGGTGAACAATGCACTGTCCTCACCGAGCAACTGCGGCTCAGCCTTGAGGTGCGCCAGCAGCGCCTTGAGGTCCTTCAGATCGAGTAGCAGCAGGCCTTCGCGGTCTGCCACCTTGAACGCCGCGTACAAAGCGGCCTGCTGGCTGTCGGTGAGCTGCAGCAGGCTTCCCAGCAGCAGCGGCCCCATCTCGCTCAACGTAGTACGCAGCGGATGGCCGCTACGACCATGCACGTCCCACAGGGTCACCGGGTATGCCTGCGGCTGATGGTCCAGCCAGGGCATGCTGGCGATCCGCTCGGCGATCTTGCCCTGCGGTGCACCGGCAGCACCCAGGCCACAGAGATCGCCCTTGATGTCGGCAGCGAACACGGCAACTCCGGCATCGCTGAACTGCTCGGCCAGACGTTGCAAGGTCACTGTCTTGCCGGTGCCGGTGGCTCCGGCAATCAACCCGTGCCGATTGGCCAGGCGCAGGGACTGGCTGTTCGGTTCACCCGTCGCATCAGCGCCGAGTACCAGACGATCGATTGCAGCCTTCATCAACCCGCCTCCTTGTCGTGCTCGCGCGCTCCGGATGGGGCGCTCTCGTCGGCCGTCGATGCACTCGATTGCCGACCTGCATTGCTCTGCTCAGCCTGAAGCTCGGCCCATAGCGCTGCGGCATCGGCGAACTCGGCGCCCTGCTCGGGCGACAGCGCCTCAGGATCGTATCGCTGTGTACAACCACTGCCGATGATGGGCGGCGCCTTGGCCGCGGCACGCTCGAGGGGATCGGTCACAGATGCTCCCGGATGTCAGTTGAACACCATCGTCTTGTTGCTGTGTACCAGCACACGGTCCTCCAAGTGATAGCGCAGGCCGCGAGAAAGCACCATCTTCTCTACGTCCTTGCCGAGCCGGACCATGTCCTCGATGCTGTCGCGATGGCTAACGCGCACCACGTCCTGCTCGATGATCGGGCCGGCGTCGAGCTCCTCGGTGACATAGTGACAGGTGGCGCCGATCAGCTTCACGCCGCGCAGCGAGGCCTGGTGATAGGGCTTGGCGCCGACGAAGGACGGCAAAAAGCTGTGATGGATGTTGATCACGCGCTGGGCGAACTCGTCGCACAGCTCGGACGGCAAGATCTGCATGTACCGCGCGAGCACAATCACATCGGCGCGCTGCTCGCGGACCAGGCGGGTGACTTCGGCGAACGCCTCCTGCTTATTGGCGGGGTCGACCGGCACGTGAATGTAGGGAATGCCATGCCATTCGACCATGCTGCGCAGGTCGTCATGGTTGGAAATCACGCAGGGAATGTCGCAGTCCAGCTCGCCGCTGTGCCAACGGTGCAGCAGATCGGCCAGGCAGTGGGATTCGCGACTGGCCATCAGCACCACGCGTTTGCGTTGCTCGGAGTCGGTGACTCGCCACTCCATTGAAAACTCACGAGCGATCGGAGCGAACGCCTGACGGAAACCGTCCAGATCGAAAGGCAGTGAGTCCGCGCGAATCTCGTGACGCATGAAGAACCAACCGCTCTGGTGATCCGAATGATGGTTGGCTTCAGTGATCCAGCCGTTGTAAGTGGCAAGAAAGTTACTGACCTTGGCAACAATGCCAACGCCATCGGGACAGGCAATGACCAGCCTGAAAGTGCGCATCAACGGTTACTCCGACTCAATGGGAAATGCGGCATTCTAGCCCAGCAGACAAAAGCACAGCCATCGCCATTAAGATCGAGGCGCAGCGCCAACTATGCCCGGTGACGCAAACGGCGCGGCTCGCAGTCATCGGATTGTTATGCAAAGCATAAAAACCAATCGAAAAAACTTGTCCGATAAAACAGGCTTTCCGCTTGATTTAAGCCTGCTCACGGCTGCAATAGCAGCTCTTAGCCTGCGTCACATATCCTTTCAAATAGTAGTGTGGCTTTTTTACAAGGCTATATTTACTTGCGGATTACGCAGGACTATGATTGCTGCCACTTGCGTTCAAACCTATCCCAAGGAAGTCATATGTCACTTATCAATGAGTATCGCGCTACTGAAGAAGCCATCAAGGAACTTCAAGAGCGCCTGAAGTCGCTGTCCGAAGACGACAAGCTGAAAAAGGAACTGGAATTCGAAGGCAAGCTGCGCGAACTCATGGGTGAATACCAGAAGTCCCTGCGCGACATCATTGCCCTGCTCGATCCGGAAGCCTCTCGCAACAGCAAGAGCCCTCGCGCTGCAAAAGCTCCCGCGACCAGCAAGCGCGCCCGCCGCGTGAAGCAATATAAAAACCCACACAGCGGTGAAGTGATTGAAACCAAAGGCGGCAATCACAAGACCCTGAAAGAATGGAAAGCCCAGTGGGGCTCCGACACCGTGGAAAGCTGGGCCACCCTTCTCGGCTAAGCGGCTACGGTTTTATAACGAACGCCGTTTCTCGACATTAATCATTGATGTCGGGAAACGGCGTTTTTATTTGTGCTGCACTCTTCCTTCCCCGCTCGATTCAGGCGTGGCGCACAAACATACGCCCTCCCCAAGAGTTAATTGCTCAAGCGGTAACGCTCACGCAACCCCTGACCGTACTCGCGCCATTGCTGCAACAGTTGCCGTTGTGCCGGCGTGGCGCCGATCATGAATTGCTCGATATCCGACTCGAACTGCACGAGGGTGTTGGGCGCGCCACATGCCCCATCACTCAGCCGCTGTTGGCAGAACTGACGCCATTGCGCTTGCTCGTCGACGGATAACGCTTCAGGAAAGTTACGCGCGCGGTAACGAAACAACAGCTCGTCGAGGCGCGCATCATCGAATCGGAATGGCTGTTTCGCCAGCTCCGCAGGTGACAGGCTACGGACCTGGTCGCACAGCCGCCGGTCGCGGTCCCCGAGAAAACCGTCATACAGCTGCTGCTCCGGATCATCAGTGCCAGCGAAGCGGTCTTCGCGATAGATGTCTTCGAGCTTGGTGCTCCAGATCTGCCGCTGCTCTCGAAGCATCGCTGCACGCTCATGGCAGACCGGCATATCCAGACCAAGGCGCTGGATGTCTTGCGTGCGCAAAACCTTGAGCGGCGCCACCACGGGACACTTGTTGACGTGCACCAGCTTCAAGGGCACCGGCAACTCGCCATCGGCGAGCCGGTCACGTCGGGTATACAGGCGCTGACGCAGCGTTTCAGCCGTTTCCTGCAAGAGCGGCTCCGGTCCGGCCTGCAGATCGCAGACGATCAGCGCATTGCGATTGCGCGGGTGCCAGCCCAGCGGCAGGACCACCGAGAGAAAATGCCGTGCAGCGGAGAAGCGGCCGGACACGTGCACCATAGGTTCCAGCAAGCGGATCTGTTCAAGCACCGCCTGTTTGCGGCGCAGGTTGTAGAGATAGTCGTACAGCCGCGGCTGCCGATCGCGAACGAGTCTGGCCAAGGCAATGGTCGCGCGCACATCGGATAGCGCGTCGTGCGCATTCAGATGTTCCAGCCCGTTGGCCACGCTCAGTCGTTCGAGTTTGAGCGTCACCCGCCCCTCCTCTTCCGGCCAGACCAGGCCTTCCGGGCGCAGAGCATAAGCGGTGCGTACCAGATCGATCAGATCCCAGCGGCTGTTGCCGCCCTGCCATTCACGAGCATAGGGATCGTAGAAGTTGCGGTACAGGCTGTAGCGCGTCACCTCGTCGTCGAACCGCAGGCTGTTGTAACCGGCGCCGCAGGTGCCAGGCATCGACAGCTGTTGATGCAGGCGATGAATGAATTCGGCCTCGCACAAGCCCTTCTGTTCGAGGGTCGCGGGGGTGATCCCAGTGACCAGGCAGGCCGCCGGATGCGGAAGGATGTCGTCGGAGGGACGGCAATAGATGTTCAGCGGCTCGCCGATTTCCTCGAGCGCCTCGTTGGTGCGGATACCCGCCACCTGCAACGGACGGTCGCGACTGGGCGAGATTCCTGTGGTTTCGAAGTCGTACCAGAAGATGCTTGAATTCACGGGAGAGTCCTTCTCGATCAGCGCGGCAGTCTATCAGCCAGGGCGGCACATCGCCGCGTGCGTCGCCCGATCTGCCCGCTCAGCATTGGGTATGCGAACGACATCCTGCAAAGGAGCAGGCACTTCGCCATAATCACACCCCTCCGGCTTGCCCTCCGCTCAGACGACTCAGGCGCATTGCCGCAGCGGCACTTGCCGCATAGCATCGACCTTTGCCTGCCTCAGACGACTTTACCCTTGCCTTCAGCTCTCGACCGACCATCGCTGCTCGACAATAGCCATCGCGTGGAGACGCCCGAAGGCATCGATCTACTCCTGCGTCCGGCCGGGCTCGTACCGCGCGCGCTGGCCTTTGCCATCGACTTGGCGATCCGTGCTGCCATCCTGCTGGCCCTCTTCATCATCCTGGGGATGCTGGGCAATTTTGGTATCGGTCTTGGGACGCTGCTGCTGTTCCTCGTGCAATGGTGGTACATGGTGCTCTTCGAAGTACTGAACCAGGGACGTACGCCTGGCAAGTACTGGCTGGGTCTGCGAGTGGTGCATGACGATGGCACGCCGGTCGGCTGGACCTCCTCGCTGACGCGCAACCTGCTGCGCTTCGTCGACATGCTGCCGTTCGGCTATTTTCTCGGCGCACTGAGCTGCCTGGGCCACCCTGCCTTCAAGCGTCTCGGCGATCTCGCCGCAGGGACGCTGGTGGTCTACCGGGAAAGACCGCAAGCGCGCCCGACGCTGCCGGAGGTGGAAGCTGCCAAACCGCCTTTTGCGTTAAGTCTCGATGAGCAACGCGCTCTTATTGCCTTCTCCGAGCGTCATGCCAGTCTTTCTGCCGAGCGGCGTCTGGAGCTGGCTTCGATCCTTGCCGAACCGCTGGCGGTTACCGGTGAGAACGCCGAGGCTGAGATCCATGGCATCGCCCGCTCACTGGTAGGCGCGCCATGAAGCAGGCCGCCTTCGAACGCCAGCATCACGCCGACTGGCATGACTTCATCAGCCAGCTGGACGCGCTGGAGCGTGGCAAGCCAAGTCCCAGCCAGGCCAGCGACTTCCCCGCCGCCTACCGCCGTCTCTGCCAACACCTGGCGCTGGCCGAATCCCGCGGCTACAGCAGCCAGCTGATCGATCAGTTGCGCCAGCTCGCCCTGCGCGGCCATCAGCAGTTCTATCGGCACCGCAGTCCATTGCTGGGGCGACTGCTCGGGTTCATCACCGGTGGCTTCGCCCGCGCGGTCCGTGAGCAATGGCGTTACGTACTGGCAGCAAGCCTGCTCTTCTACGGCAGCCTGCTCGGCATGGCCGCTTTGGTCTTCGCTTTCCCGGAGCTGGTGTTCAGCATCCTGCCGCCGGACCAGGTCACACAGATGGAACAGATGTACGACCCGGACGCCAGCCGCCTGGGTCGCTTCGCCGAGCGGGGCTCGGGCGACGATTGGCTGATGTTCGGCTATTACGTGATGAACAATATCGGCATCGCATTCCAGACGTTTGCCAGCGGGCTGCTGTTCGGCCTGGGTACGCTGTTCTTCCTGCTGTTCAATGGTCTGACGATCGGCGCCGTCGCGGGCCATCTGAGCGCCATCGGCTACCACCAGCCGTTCTGGTCGTTCGTCATCGGCCATGGCGCGTTCGAGCTGACCGCCATCACCCTTGCCGGTGCCGCGGGGCTGCAGCTCGGCGTAGCGCTGGTGGCGCCGGGGCGCCTGACCCGCGCAGAGGCGCTGCGTCAGGCCGCCAAGCGAGGCATCCAGCTGGTCTGCGGAGCCACCCTGTTCTTGCTGATCGCTGCCTTTGTCGAGGCCTACTGGTCATCCATGACCCTGACCTCGCCCATGATCAAGTACATCGTCGGCGCGCTGCTCTGGCTGATCGTTGCCGCTTACTTCGCGTTTGCCGGGAGGGCGCAGCATGCAGCTGAGTGATGCCAGCGTCTCGATCCGCCCGCGCAGTCCATGGGAGGCGCTGGACCTCGGCACCCTGCTCGCCAGGCGCCACGCGAAGCTGCTGATGACGACCTGGGCGGCCGTGACGCTGCCGTTTTTCGGCCTGATCAGTCTGCTGCTGTGGCAGCACCCAAGTCTGGCGCTGCTGCTGTTCTGGTGGCTCAAACCCCTGTACGAGCGCTTGCCGCTGCATATCCTGTCCAAAGCACTGTTCGGTGAAACACCAGACTTTCGAGAGAGCCTGCGGGCCTTCCCCGGCCTGCTGCGGCCACAGCTATTGGCCAGCCTCACCTGGCGTCGCCTGAGCACGACGCGCAGCTTCGATCTGCCAGTGCAGCAGCTCGAGGGGCTCGACGGCAAGGCACGCAAGCAACGCCTGCTCACGCTCAGTCTGCGCAGCGGCCGCGCGCCCAGCTGGCTGACCGTGGTAGGCGTGCATCTGGAAGGCGCGCTCTGGCTCGGCCTGCTCGGCGTGCTGTATTTCCTGCTGCCGGCGCAGCTGGTACAGCGCTGGAACTGGGAGGATCTGCTCGGGCTGAGCGCCGAATGGCTCTGGCTGGAACACCTGTCCAATCTGCTCTATGCGCTGGTGCTCATCGTCTGGGAGCCTATCTATGTCGCCTGTGGCTTCAGCCTCTATCTCAATCGACGCACTCATCTGGAGGCGTGGGACATAGAGCTGGCCTTCCGTCGACTGCGCCAGCGCCTGCTCAGCGCTGCACCAGCGGTGCTGCTTGCCTGTGGCCTGTTGTTCTGGCCGACAGCGCACGATGCCTGGGCAGCGGCGCCAACGGCCGACACAGCGCAACAGGGCCCGGAAAGCGAGCGTCTGCTGAATCAGCCACTGACCAGCGAGACGGCCCGCGAACGAATCGAAGCGCTGCTCGACCAACCGCCCTTTCAGCACCGGGAGACGGTCACCCGTTGGCGCTTTGGTGCGCAAGACAGCCCGCAGGAGCCCGCCGCTCTGGCGCGCCTGCTCGAACGCCTGCTGCAGGGTGGCTCGCTGTGGGAAAGCCTGGAAAGGCTGGCGCAGGCACTCGAAGTTCTACTCTGGACCGCACTGGCCTTGCTGGTCGCGCTTCTGCTGTGGCGCTACCGCGACTGGCTGCAGACTTTCGGCAGCCGCATACAGCTGCCGGCCAGGCGCCGCCAACCTGCACCCGCGCAGCTGTTCGGCCTCGACGTCGCGCCCGAAAGCCTGCCAAACGACGTTGCCAGCGAGGCCGAACGACTCTGGCAGCAGGATCCGCGCGCGTCTCTGGCACTTCTCTATCGCGGCTTGCTCAGCCGCCTGCTGCATGATTTCCAGCTGCCGCTGAAGGCGGCGCATACCGAGGGCGAGGTGCTGGCGCGCGTGCGACAGCTTCAGCGCGAACCGCTGTCGCGCTTTGCCGAGCAACTTACGCAGCATTGGCAGCACCAGGCCTACGGGCACCGGAACGCCGAAGACGTGGTCCGCGACGAACTGTGTGCCGGCTGGCGCGCGCTGTTTGCCGAGGAGTCGAGGCCATGAACCGACTCCGCCCTCGCCTGCTCGCCGCGGCCGCGGTCCTGCTGATCGGTCTGCTGGTCATCTGGTTGGCCGGCAAGCTGCAATCCTATGAAGACGTCGTCGAGCACGGCCCGACCCCGGAAGCGCGCAGCAACACTTACCTGGCCGCCGAACTGTTCCTGCGCGACCTCGGCCTGCAGGTCGTGCATCAGGAAGGCATCGCCGGACTTGAGACCCTGCCCACCTCTGGCCAGACGCTGCTCCTGCTCGGTGACCGCGGCAACCTGACCCCGCGGCAGACCGAGCGCCTGCTGGACTGGGCAAACGCCGGCGGCCATCTGGTCGTGGTTGCAGAGCGACTGTGGGATGAAGAGACCGGCAAAAGTGGCGACCTGCTGTTCGACCGGCTCAATCTGCAGCAGTACGCAGCTGACGATCTGGACGATGATGCGCAGACACCGCAGTCATCCACAGCCGAACAGCATCCGCAGCTGACCAAGCTGTATCTGGAGAATGAAAGTGCGCCGGCCTATCTGGCCTTCGATACCGACTTTCACCTCTATGATGCCGACAACCGCGCCCACGCCTGGGCCAACAGCGCAGGCGCCACGCACATGCTGCAGCTGCAGCACGGTGATGGGCTGATCACCGCGCTGACCGACAGCTGGATCTGGCAGAACCGCAACATCGACCAGTACGACCATGCCTGGCTGCTCTGGTATCTGACTCAGGACAGCGCGGTGACTCTGGTGCACCGCAGCGAACACGACGGCTTGCTCGCACAGCTGCGCCGCCATTTCCCCGAACTTCTCACCGTACTGGGTCTGCTTGTACTGCTCGCGCTCTGGCATGCCGGCCAACGCTTCGGCCCACTGCAGGCTCCGCTCAACCCGGCGCGTCGCCAGCTGCAGGAACACCTGCGTGGGTCGGCGGAGTTCCTGCTGCGCCATGGTCGCCAGCACAGTCTGCTGCAGCCGCTGCAACAGGACATCCAGCGCCGAGCGGGGCAACGTCATCCGGGCTTCGAACAGCTTCCGCCGAGTGCCCAGCTGCCACTGCTCGCCCGACTCTCCAGCCTGCCGATCGCCAGCATCGAGCTGGCCATGCGCCCACTGCCGCAGCAACGTCTGTCGGCTACCGAATTCACCCGACAGGTCGCCCACCTGCAAACCCTCAGGAACGCGCTATGAGCGAACACATCCCAGAATCCGGCAACCCTGCTCCGGCCTCCAACCCGGTGAGCCAGCGCCTGCGAGCCAGCCAGCTCGCCCAGGCGCTGCGCGACGAGCTGCACAAGGCGGTGATCGGCCAGGACGACGTCATCGATGGCGTTCTGACCGCGCTGATCGCCGGCGGCCACGTGCTCATCGAAGGCGTGCCGGGGCTGGGCAAGACACTGCTGGTACGGGCGCTGGCGCGCTGCTTCGGCGGCGAGTTCTCGCGCATCCAGTTCACCCCCGACCTGATGCCCAGCGACGTCACCGGCCATGCCGTCTACGACATGCAGAGCGAGCAGTTCAAGCTGCGCAAGGGGCCGGTGTTCACCAACCTTCTGCTGGCCGATGAAATCAACCGTGCGCCAGCCAAGACTCAGGCCGCGCTGCTCGAAGTTATGCAGGAACGCCAGGTCACCCTGGAAGGCAAGGCCCTGGCGGTTCCGCAACCTTTTCTGGTCATGGCCACGCAGAACCCCATCGAACAGGAAGGCACCTACCCACTGCCGGAAGCCGAGCTCGACCGCTTCATGCTGATGTTGCGCATGGACTACCCGCAGGCGAACGAAGAGCTGGAGTTGGTACGCCAGGTCACCCGCTCGGCACGCGCCGACATGCTCGACGTCAGCGCCTTGCGCCAGCTGGTACAGGCCCGGGATGTGCTGGCCCTGCAGAAGATTGCCAGCGAACTGCCGCTGGACGATCAGGTACTGGACTATGCCGTGCGCCTTGCCCGCACCACTCGCAGCTGGCCGGGGCTGGCGCTGGGTGCCGGCCCCCGCGCATCGATCGCGCTGGTTCGTGGTGGTCGCGCCAGAGCGCTGCTGCGCGGCGGCGAGTTCGTCACGCCTGATGACATCAAGGGTTGCGCGCTGGCGGTACTGCGTCACCGGGTGCGCCTGTCGGCAGAGCTGGACATCGAAGGACTGTCGGTGGACCAGGTGCTGCAGCAGCTACTCGATCAGGTCGCGGCGCCACGCGCATGACGCCATCCCGTCGCCTGCTCGTTGCGCTGGCCGCGCTGGTGCTCGTGGCCATTCCTCTCGGCGTTCTCGCCGCGTTCGGCGTCGAAGCCGGGCACTGGCAGTCGGCCTGGTGGGGTCTGTTGCTGGCGCTGGGTACAGTGACATCGCTCGACGCCTTCGCCCTGAGGCGACTGCCGTCGCCTGCGCTGCAACGCAGCCTGTCGGGAAATCTGCCACTGGGCCACTGGAGCAACGTGCAACTGCTGGTGCGCAACGCACATTCCCGCGCAATCGAGCTGGAGCTGTTCGACCACGTGCCTGAGGGCATGAGCTTCGAACAGCTGCCTCAACGCATGCGCCTGCAGCCCGCCGAACATTGCCAACTCGACTACCGTCTGCGCCCTACCCGCCGCGGCCAGTTCGTCTTCCAGCACTGCGATATTCGCCTGGCCAGCCCGTTGGGCCTCTGGCGCAGCAGACGCCAGCTTGAGCTTGTCAACGAAACCCGGGTGTATCCCGACTTCGCTCGGTTGCACGGAGCCAGCCTGCAGGCGATCGACGTCTGGTTGAATCGCCTCGGCGTCCGCCAGCAACCGCGCCGCGGGCTGGGGCTGGAATTTCACCAGCTACGCGAGTTCCGCGAGGGCGACACCCTGCGGCAGATCGACTGGAAAGCCACGGCGCGGGCACGCATGCCGATTGCCCGCGAATACCAGGACGAGCGCGACCAGCAGATCGTGCTGATGCTCGACTGCGGTCGGCGTATGCGCAGCCAGGACGCCGAACTCACGCACTTCGACCATGCCCTCAACGCTGCCCTGCTGCTGGCCTATGCCGCGTTGCGCCAGGGCGATGCCGTGGGCGCCTGCACCTTCGCCAGCGAACAGCCGCGTCACGTCACCCCAGCCAAGGGCCAACAGCAACTTCACGTGTTACTGAACGGACTTTACGACCTGCAGCCCACCCAGCAGCCCGCAGACTACGGCGCAGCGGTCGATCGGTTGCTGGCCCGGCAACAGCGCCAGGCACTGGTTATCGTGCTGAGCAACCTGCGCGATGAGGACGATGCCGAGCTGCACGGGGCGCTGAAGCGGCTCTCACGCAGACATCGGGTGTTGTTGGTGAGCCTGCGCGAAGAAGTTCTGGACCAGCTGCGCCTGCGGCCGGTGCAGAGCCTGGACGACGCGCTCGACTACTGCGGCGCCCAGGACTACCTGAACGCCCGTCAGGCGCTGCACAAGCGCCTGGCGGCCCATGGCATGCCGGTGCTCGACGTCCAGCCTTGCGATCTGGGGCCGGCACTTATCGGGCGTTATCTGGCGTGGAAGAAAACCGGGACGCTGTGAGCGCGGCTCACAGACCGTGGCAGCAGTCCTTGTCAGTGAATCGATCCGATGCCGGACTGGCATGATGCGCCAGAGGGATGTGCAACATCGGCTGGAAACTGAAGTAGTGATGCAGGGCAGCGATCATCTCGCGGATATCCCCGGGCGGGTCGATCAGGGAAAAGCCGGTATCGTAGCTGCCCGGCGTCACATCCTCGCTTGACCACAGACTGAACGCACTGAAATCCACCTGCCGGAGTTGACCGCTCTGGCCCGGAATCTTCAGGCGCATCTCGAAGCGAACACCAAGCATCATCGGATAGGGGCTGATCAGCATCAGCCCGCCCTCGGACAGGTTGCCGATGAAGCCCAGCGGCTTCTCGGTGAACCGATTGAATACGTTGAGGTAGTACGGCAACTGATGCCGCTGGATACGACGCTGGTTCGCCATGTTCATGTCGTCGGAGCCTTCAGCCTTAACCCTGCAATTCGAGTCCTGTCGGCTCAACTGCATTCCTGGCTGATACGCATCGCCAGGCGCTGTCGAGCCGCCTCTACTTCACTTTCACTGTAGTAGACGCGCTCTCCGGCTGCATCGTTACGAAAAAAACGTCCGCCAAGCTGCAGTCGCGACAACTGGCTGCGCAAGCCCTGGCATTCCTGATCTCGTGCAGCCCGCGCCTTGCTGGCCTGCTCCCTCGCTGCCTGCTGCTCCTGCCGCCGCGCATCGAAGAATCGTTCGCTGCGCGCCTCACGCTCACGGGTCTGGTCGTCGCGTTCGACGACCTGGGGCCGAACCTCGACCTGCTCGGCTCCGGCTGTCGGGCGCTGGCCGAAGTGAACCTGTCCGTTGGCATCGGTCCAGCGATAGATCTGCGCATCTGCCAGTGCAGGCAGCAGCATGGCGGTCATCAGCAAAGCTCGCATGATCCCTCACATGGCTTTCATGAAATCAACGTTTGGCCGGCTGAACCACCGGCGGTGCCTCGACATGATAGTGGCCCAGCTGCCTCAGCGTCTCCAGGCGCGCACGAGCGCGATAGGCGTACTCGCTGGCAGGGTATCGCTCGACGATGAAACGATAGGTTTCGCCAGCGTCGACGAACAGGCCCTGGCGCTCAAGACACTGGCCGCGCAACAGTGAAATCTCCGGCTGGACCTGGCTGCGCGGCTTGCTGCGGCGTTCTGCCTGCGACAGCGATTGCATCACCCGCTCGCAGTTGTCGGCCTCGTAGTACTGGTAAGCCGCATCCAGGTGGCGATCGAAAGCATGGCGACTGCTGCAGCCGACGGTCAGAAGACTCAGGAAAACGATGATCAGGGTGCGCATGGGTTCCTCCGTATGCCCCTGTATCGACCGAGCTGGAAAAAGCTGCAGACAGCCCCTCAGCCGGACGCAAAGAGTAGTGGTTGCCGAGCGATGACTACAACCGGCGAGCATAGTAGCCTCGGGGCCAGCCAGAAAAAGGAGCAATTGAATGATTCCGCGTCGCACCAAGATCGTCGCCACCCTGGGCCCAGCAAGCAGCTCGCCGGAGGTGTTGGAAAAGATGATCGTCGCCGGGCTGGATGTAGCCCGCCTGAATTTCTCCCACGGCAGCCCCGACGAGCATCGTGCCCGGGCCGAGCTGGTGCGTGAAATCGCCGCGCGCCACGGCCGCTTCGTCGCGCTGCTCGGAGACCTGCAGGGACCGAAGATCCGCATTGCCAAGTTCACCGACAAGCGCATTGAGCTGAAGGAAGGAGACCAGTTCCGCTTCTCCGTGACCCATCCGCGCGACGCCGGTAATCAGGAAGTGGTCGGCATCGATTACCCGGACCTGGTCAAGGATTGCGGCATCGGCGATGAGCTTCTGCTCGACGACGGCCGCGTGGTGATGCGCGTCGACAACGCCACCGCGGACGAACTGCACTGCACCGTGCTGATCGGTGGCCCGCTGTCGGACAACAAGGGCATCAACCGCCGTGGCGGCGGCCTGACGGCGCCGGCGCTGACCAACAAGGACAAGGCCGACATCAAGCTGGCCGCGGATCTCGAGCTGGACTACCTGGCAGTCTCCTTCCCGCGTGATGCCGCTGACATGGACCTGGCCCGCCGCCTGCGCGACGAAGCCGGCTCCGACGCCTGGCTGATCGCCAAGATCGAGCGGGCCGAAGCGGTCGCCGACGATGAGGCACTGGACGGCCTGATCCGCGCCAGCGACGGCGTGATGGTGGCGCGCGGCGACCTCGGGGTGGAAGTTGGCGATGCCGAGCTGGTCGGCATCCAGAAGAAGATCATTCTGCACGCACGTCGCCACAACAAGGTGGTGATCACCGCGACGCAGATGATGGAGTCGATGATCCACAGCCCGATGCCGACCCGCGCCGAGGTATCCGATGTAGCCAACGCCGTGCTGGACTACACCGATGCGGTGATGCTCTCGGCCGAAAGCGCCGCCGGCGAATACCCGATCGAAGCGATCAAGGCCATGGCCCGTGTGTGCTGCGGCGCGGAGAAGCACCCGACCAGCACCAAGTCCGGACACCGCCTCGGCCAGCAGTTCGAGCGCTGCGACGAGAGTGCGGCGTTGGCTGCGATGTACACCGCCAACCACTTCCCGGGGGTCAAGGCCATCATCGCCCTGACCGAAAGCGGCTACACACCGCTGATCATGTCGCGCATCCGGTCTTCGGTACCGATCTTCGCCTTCTCGCCGCACCGCGAAACCCAGGCACGGGTCGCACTGTTCCGCGGCGTGCAGACCATCCCGTTCGATCCGGCTGCGCTACCTGCAGAAAAGGTCAGCCAGATGGCAGTCGAGGAGCTGCTCAAGCGCAACATCGTGCAGCCCGGTGACTGGGTGATCCTGACCAAGGGCGACAGCTACCACGACAGCACAGGCGGTACCAACACGATGAAGATCCTGCGCGTCGGCGATCAGTAAGGTTGGCAGGGAATCACACGAGGCCGGCTCTTTAGCCGGCCTCGTGCTGTCTGCGAGATCGAACGGGGAGCCAACTACCGCGACTGAGTCGCGCTGACGAAAGCGTCGCTGAATATCTGTCCACGCGGCAGGCCCGCGAGAAACAGGCGCCGGGCGCAGGCGTCGACGAACGCCGAACCGCCGCAGAGCAGCGCGATGTCCCGCCGCGACGCTGGTCGTAGCATCGAAAGCACGCTGTCACGCTGTTGCGCATCGACCCATTGCAGCTCCAGGTTCTCGTGCCTGTCCGCCAACTCCTGCAACGGCCCGCGCAGGTAGTGCTCGTCGCAGCAAAAGTGCACCAGCCTGATCGTCCCGGCATGGCCCTGGCGCAGGCTCTCGCGCAACAGGCTGAACAAAGGGGCCAACCCGGTTCCCGAAGCCAGCAGCAATAAAGAGCGCTCGGACCACTCCGGCTCGTAACGCAATGCACCACCGTGCAGGTCGCCCAGCCGCAGCGTGTCGCCCGCGCGCAGCTGCCGCGCGGCATCGCAGAACGCCCCCGGCCTGGAGCAATCGAGATGAAACTCCAGCCAGGAATCGTCGCCGGGAAGGCTGGCCAGCGAATACGGCCTAGCGATGCCGGCACCGGTCCACAGCAACAGGTGCTGACCTGCACGATAGCGCAGCGGCCGCTCCGGCAGCAGACGCAGGCGCAGCACGCTGCCGCTCAGCCACTCGGCGCTTTGCAGCTGAGCGGGCAGTCCGTCGCGGCGGGGATCGAAGACTTCTACACCGAAATCCTCCTCGACACGGCACTGACAGGCCAGTCGCCAGCCGGCCGCATGCTGCTCGGGCCGCAGCAGGTCGGGTTGCAGATCGCGCGGTGCTCCGTCGACACAGCGCACCAGGCAGGCGTGGCAGCTGCCGGCGCGGCAACTGTAGGGTACGGGCAAGCCGGCAGCGATCAGGGCATCGAGCAGGTTGGTAGCGGGCGCGACCGACCAGCGCTTGCCGGCGCAATGCAACTCAGGCATCGGCGGTGACCCAGGCGGGTTCGCAACGATTGCGACCACCGCGCTTGGCTCGATAAAGCGCTTCGTCGGCACGCTGTAGCGCTGCATCCAGATCATCTCCGGCGTTCAGCAGGGTCAGGCCGATCGACAGGCTGAGATGTCCGGCTTCGATATTGGCGTCTTCCGGCTCGGCGTTGGCGAAAGCCTCCCGCAGGCGCTCACAGCACGCGGTGAACTGCTCGGCGTCGGTATTGGGCAGCAGTAGCACGAACTCCTCGCCGCCATAACGGGCCAGCACGTCGTCATCACGCAGACAGGACCGTGCCACGCTGGCAAAGGCCTGCAGCACGCGGTCTCCGGTGGCATGGCCGTGGATATCGTTGATGCGTTTGAAGTGGTCCAGATCGATGAGCGCCAGCCCCGATTGATGCCCCTTGCGCAGGCGGTTCAGGTCGCCCTCGGCGATACGCAGGAAGCGCCGCCGGTTGTATAGGCCCGTCAACTCGTCGGTCGAAGCCAGATCCTCCAGTTGACGCATCATTCCGCGCAGGGTGTCCTGATGTGCCTGCAACGCGAAACGCCGCTGGCGCATGCGCTGGCGCAAGCGATACACGTGGCCGGCGAACAGACACATCCAGATCAGCGTCACCAGCAGCACGCTGGCCTGCAGCAGGAACACATCGGTCTCGATAGGCCGCTGCAGGTAGTAATCCAGCGCAGCCATGCTGACGAAGCTGACGAAGGCCAGCGCGGCGTAGCGAATGAACACCTTCGGCGGCAGAAAGACTGCAAACATCAGCACCAGCAGATAGAGCACCAGCAGCGAGCCACGTGCGCTGCCGAGGTTGAACAGAAAGGTCGTCAGCCACAGCAGCCCCACCAGGACCTGCGGCTCAGTCAGGCTGGGATCCTTGGAACGCAGGTTGACGCCTCGGTGAAACAGCCAGAAGAACAGCAGCTGACTCACCACAATCAATGCTGACTGCGCCACGGCGCTGGCCACCGAGGCCTGATAGAAGCCCCCCGCCACCGCCACCCAGGTCAGCACCAGGCCCAGACCGTAGGTCACGGAGGCCAGTGCGAATCGCCGCGTAACCAATTGCTGCAATGTACGCAGATCGGTCTCGTCACGCATCGCACTCATAGGGATCCTTCCCGCCGTGGCAATTTGCCGCACTCTACGCTTACCGAAAACAAAATCCTAGCCAGCATTCCCATCGCTCCTGGTCCATCCGTGTACCGCGCAGCCTGACGCGTTATACTGCGCCGCATTTTTTCGCGGCGCGTCGACTGCCACCCCCGACGCGCCTCTTATCGCCCCGTATGAGGACGCGCTGCATGACCGTGATCAAGCAAGACGACCTGATTCAAAGCGTCGCTGACGCTTTGCAGTTCATTTCTTACTACCACCCCGTGGATTTCATCCAGGCGATGCACGAAGCCTACCTGCGTGAAGAATCCCCGGCTGCCCGCGACTCCATGGCGCAGATCCTGATCAACTCGCGCATGTGCGCCACCGGTCATCGCCCGATCTGTCAGGACACCGGTATCGTCACCGTGTTCGTCCGTGTCGGCATGGACGTGCGCTGGGACGGAGCGACCATGAGCCTGGACGACATGATCAATGAGGGTGTGCGCCGCGCCTACAACCTGCCGGAAAACGTCCTGCGTGCTTCGATCCTGGCCGACCCGGCAGGTTCCCGCAAGAACACTAAGGACAATACGCCAGCTGTCATTCATTACTCCATCGTCCCAGGTGACAAAGTCGAGGTGGATGTGGCCGCCAAAGGCGGTGGCTCGGAAAACAAGTCGAAGATGGCCATGCTCAACCCGTCCGACTCGATCGTCGACTGGGTACTGAAGACCGTGCCGACCATGGGCGCCGGCTGGTGCCCGCCGGGTATGCTCGGCATCGGCATCGGCGGCACCGCCGAGAAAGCCGCGGTGATGGCCAAGGAAGTGCTGATGGAATCCATCGACATCCATGAGCTGAAGGCCCGTGGCCCGCAGAACCGCATCGAAGAGCTGCGTCTTGAGCTGTTCGAGAAGGTCAACCAGCTGGGCATCGGCGCCCAGGGCCTCGGCGGCCTGACCACCGTGCTCGACGTGAAGATCATGGATTACCCGACCCACGCCGCCTCGCTGCCGGTGTGCATGATCCCCAACTGCGCCGCCACCCGCCACGCACACTTCGTGCTCGACGGCTCCGGCCCTGCCGAACTGACCCCGCCGCCGCTGGATGCCTACCCCGAGATCGTCTGGGAAGCCGGCCCGAGCGCGCGCCGCGTCAACCTCGACACCATCACCCCGGAAGAAGTGCAGAGCTGGAAGCCGGGCGAAACCGTCCTGCTCAACGGCAAGATGCTCACCGGCCGCGACGCCGCGCACAAGCGCATGGCCGACATGCTGAACAAAGGCGAAGAGCTGCCGGTCGACCTCAAGGGCCGTTTCATCTACTACGTAGGCCCCGTCGATCCAGTCGGTGACGAAGTGGTTGGCCCGGCTGGCCCGACCACCGCGACGCGCATGGACAAGTTCACCCGTCAGATTCTCGAGAGCACTGGTCTGCTGGGCATGATCGGCAAGTCCGAGCGTGGCCCGATCGCCATCGAAGCGATCAAGGACAACAAGGCCGTCTACCTGATGGCGGTTGGCGGCGCGGCTTACCTGGTCGCCCAGGCGATCAAGAAGTCCAAGGTGCTGGCCTTCGCCGAGCTGGGCATGGAAGCGATCTACGAGTTCGAAGTGAAGGACATGCCGGTCACCGTCGCCGTCGACACCAACGGCGAGTCGGTGCACATCACCGGCCCGGCGATCTGGCAGCAGAAGATCGCCGACAGCCTGGCGGTCGAGGTGCAATAAGCGACACGCCAATAAAAAGCCCGGCTCGATGCCGGGCTTTTTATTGCCCGGCAATCAGCGGTTGAAGCGTTCGACCAGTGCCCGCAGCCCGTGCGCTGCGCATTCCAGGTCGCGACCGCGCTGCATGGTCAGGTCGGCCTTGCTGACATTGCTGTCAGTCGTGACGGCAATACGGGTGACCTGACGAGCAATGTCTTCGGCCACATGCGCCTGCTCCTCGGCAGCGGCAGCCATCTGCTGGCTCATCCCGGCAATACGCCCGACCGCATCGCGAATGCCCTGCAACGCCTGCTGCGCCTCGACGACCTGGGCCAACCCCTGGGCCGCCTCCTTGTCACCCAGCTGTGCGATTGTCACGGCCTCATCCGCCTTGCTGGTGAGCGACTGGATGATGGACTGGATCTGCTGCGTCGACTCCCGCGTCTTGCTCGCCAACGCACGCACCTCGTCGGCGACCACGGCAAAGCCCCTGCCCTGCTCGCCAGCACGTGCGGCCTCGATGGCAGCATTCAGCGCCAGCAGGTTGGTCTGGTCGGCGATGCTCTGGATCATGCCGGCAGCGGATACGATCTGCTGGGTTTCGCCAGCCAGCTCGTTGACCACGTTGCCGATGTTGGTGACGGTCGCCGCCAGCATTTCCATCGCCTCGCGGGAGTTCGCTGCGACCCGATCACCGTCGTCTGCCAGCGCGTTCGCCGTCCTCGCCTCCTCTGCCGTGTGCTGGACGTGCCCGGCGACCTCGCTGATCGATGCGGTCATCTGCGTCACCGCGGTGGCCGTCATGTCCGTCTCGCCGCGCTGCTGACGCAGCTCGCTTTCGGTCTGGCTGGCCAACGAATAGGTTTCCGCCGATGCACCGGCGACCTGCACGGCCAGATCGGACAGACGAGTCAACGCCGTCCGCAACCGCGCGTCTTCACTGACCAGAGCCATCTCCAGCCGCGCCGCATTGCCATGCCGCCGGGTGTAGGTCAGGGCGACCACCGGATCGGTGAAGGCTTCGGGTACGCGCTGCAGGATGCTCAGCAACTGGCGTTCCGCAGCGAAGTGACAGCTGAGCCCGAGCACGAAGAACAGACCGAGCACGACGAGCGCTTCCACTGCCGGCGGCAGCCAGAAGATTCCACCGGCCGCCAGCACCGCGGCGCCCATCGGCATCGCCAGTGCACGCGCCCAACCCTGCGCGCGCCGGCTCAACGAAACCGCCGGCCGACCGGTACGCAGGCGCTCGTACAGCGCCGTCGCCTGGGCGACCTGCTCGGCTGTCGGCTTGACCCGCACCGACTCGAAGCCGGTCAGCTTGCCATCGTCGAAAACAGGCGTGACGTAGGCGCTGACCCAGTAGAAATCGCCGTTCTTGCAGCGGTTCTTGACCACCCCCATCCAGCTTTTGCCGGCCTTCAAGTAGCGCCACATCACCTCGAACACGGCCGGCGGCATGTCCGGGTGGCGGACCAGGTTGTGGTCGCTGCCCATCAGCTCGGCTCGTGAGTAGCCACTGATGGCGACGAATTCGTCGTTGCAATAAAGGATCTTGCCCTGGGTATCCGTCGCCGAAATCAGCCGCTGATGCGCCGGAAAGGTTCGTTCGGTGTTGCTTACCGGCCCGTTGTTTCTCATCGCCTGAACTCCCTGCCAGCGACCTGCTGAAAAAAGCGACTCATCAGTCACGACGAATCAATCTGTTACAAGAGTCGGACGGCGCAAAGCGAACTTGAGCGGGGACGGTAAGTATTTGCCGAACGGCATCGCCAGGAGTGCCGCTAGTGAGCGGACTAGCGACCGGCGCTCTGTTCTTCGATGTACAGCGCTTCGACTTTCGCCCTGCCCCAGGGCGTCTTGCGCAGGAATTTCAGGCTGGACTTGATGCTCGGCTCATTGCTGAAACAGCGGACATCGACGCGCTCGGCAAGGCCGTCCCAGCCGAAGCGAGCATGCAGCTGGACCAGGATGGCCTCCAGCGTCACGCCATGAAGGTGGTCTTTTGCTTGAGTCATGGGGCACTCACGAACACGAGGGCATAGCCTCACGGATGAAAAAACCCGCCGCGCGGTATGCGGGGCGGGCTTGGGAGACGGTCTGCATCTTACAGGCTGATGCGAGTTCCGAGCACCTCGAGGAATGCCGCCAGCCACGCCGGATGGGCGGGCCATGCCGGAGCGCTGACCAGGTTGCCATCGGTATGCGCCTGATCCACGGCAATGTCCACGTACTCGCCACCGGCCAGCTTCACCTCGGGTGCACAGGCGGGATAGGCACTGCAGGCACGCCCCTTGAGCACGCCCGCGGCGGCCAGCAGCTGGGCGCCGTGACAAACGGCGGCGATCGGCTTCCTGGCCTCATCGAACGCACGCACCAGCGCCAGCACCTGCTCGTTTAGGCGCAGATATTCCGGCGCCCGGCCACCGGGAATGACCAGGGCATCGTAGTCTTCAGCCCGCACGTCGGCGAAGTCGAAGTTCAGCGCAAAGTTGTGCCCCGGCTTCTCGCTATAGGTCTGGTCGCCCTCGAAATCGTGAATCGCGGTGCGCACGCTGTCGCCGGCCTTCTTGTCCGGGCACACGGCATGCACGCGATGGCCAACCATCTGCAGGGCCTGGAAAGGCACCATGGTTTCGTAGTCTTCGGCGTAATCACCCACCAGCATCAAAATGTTCTTCGCCGCCATTGGATCGTCCTCTTCGCGCGGGTTTGGAGCATTGCTCCGTGACGCGGCGGCTTCAGCCACCACGGTTGAAGATGTTTACCAGCAGCCGGTCCAGCCAGCCCCACATACGCTGGTAGAGGCGCAGGTGCAGCGGTCTGGCGTACCAGCTTTTAATGTCGATTTCGATACTGTCCTGAAAATCGCGCTCGAAGCATGCCTGCACCTGGGCACTCAACGCAGCATCGATGGCCTCGAGATTGGCTTCCAGATTCCAGCGCAGGTTCCAGTGATCGAAGTTGCAAGAGCCGACGCTGACCCAGTCGTCAACCAGCACCATTTTCAGGTGGGAAAAGTGTGGCTGATATTCATGGATTCGCACGCCGGCACGCAGCAGCCGTGGATAGAAACGCTGCCCTGCGTAGCGCACCGGCGGGTGATCGGTATTGCGACTGGTCAGCAGCAGGCGCACGTCCACCCCGCGACGCGCCGCCCGGATCAGTGCCCGGCGCACCTTGCCGGTAGGTAGGAAATACGGTGTCGCCAGCCAGATGCGCGTCTGCGCGCGTCGCAGGTTGCGCAACAGGCTGTGCAGTATGTCCCGGTGCTGACGCGCCGCCGCATAGGCGACGCGCCCTAGTCCCGAGCCACTGGGCAGCACTGGAATGCGCGGCGCACCGCTGGGCAGGGGCAGCTGCCAGATGCGCCGCTTCAGGCAATGCACCCACTGGGTGTCGAACAGGTCCTGCCAGTCCTGCAGCAGCGGGCCGGTCATCTCGACCATCACCTCATGCCAATGCACGTCGGGCTGATCAGGACGCCAGAATTCGTCGGTGACACCGGTGCCGCCGACGTAACCGATGCAGCCGTCAACCAGCAGCAGCTTGCGGTGGTCACGATGCAGATTGCGCAGCCTCAGGCGGAGCGAAAGCGGGTTATAGAGACGCAGCTCGACGCCGGCGGCGGTCATCCGGTCACGATTGGCCTGGCTCATCTTCAGGCAGCCGAAACCATCGAACAGGCAGCGCACCCGAACGCCGCGTGCCGCCGCACGCAGCAGCGGCTCCAGCAGGCGGTCGAGACAAGCGCCGTCCTCCACCAGATAGAGCTCGAGATCGACCCGGCGCTCGGCGCGCTCGATGGCGTCGAGCATGGGCGGAAAGAACCCCGGCCCGTCTATCAGGAGGCGGAACTGATTGTCGCTGCGCCAGGGGAACACCGCTCCAGCCAGCATCACAGAGCGGCACCCCGCGTAGAGCCAGATGACGTCAGGCACAGCGACGAAGCGGATGAGCAACGAAATGACATGAAATCCCTTTTTCCGGACGGCATCCAAGGGCTGCGGCCTCGATACCGCCCCTCTGCACTGGGGGTGCTGAACGAGCAGTTGGCTAGCTTACCCATGCGTTCGAGCAAGGCAAGGCAGCAGGTCAGACCGCCGCAGCGGAAGAGCCGCCGTGAACTACGATCCTCTATAGGCCCGACTCGCCTGGGCAGAGTTCCCAGCTGTTCGCCGGCGCGCACCCTGCCTTCAACTGCCTACTGAAGATTCGAGCCCGAGCGCGGCAAGCGCCTGTTCCAGACGGCGCGCCTGGGCATCGCGCGCCAAGCCCAGCACTGCGCGATCACGCCGCCACAATGCGCCCCGGGGCCCCTGCGAATCCGCCAGCGCCCTGTCCACCTCAGGTTGCAGCGCAGCGAACTGCTCGAGCAACGCGGCCAGCAGCAGATGAGTGGCAGGCTCATGGGCTGGCCGCCGCGCAACCTCTGCCGCAGCCGCAAGAACGCCGAGCAGACGCAGTGCCAGCGCGCGCGGCCACTGCTCAAGCAGCGCCACACCGTAGAGCCAGGCAGTCAGCGCCGCCAGCACATGTAGATCCTCGTGGCTGCGGAACGGTTTGACGTACTCGCTCCAGCCGTCACCAGGCAAGCGTTTCCCAGCAGCCTGCTCAAGGCTCAATCTGCCATGCGCGATATCCGGCACGATCGGCAGATCCGGCCCAGCCACCAGTGACACGCCGGCACCGGACGGCTCCACGACGAACAGTCCGAGGTGCGGCGACTCGCCGGCGCCCTCCTCCCGGGCTGAAACCAGCAGCCATTGCGCCGCGTCGCCCGCCGTCACGAAATCCTTGCTGCCAATGAGCTGGCCGTTCTCGCAACGCGTTGTCATGTCGGCCGGCCGCAGCTTACGCCGCTCCGTCGTGCATAACGCACCGAGCCCGGGCGGCGCATCCGGCCAGAGCGCCCGCAGGGCTGCCTGGTATCCAGAGAGAAAGGCCAGCCCCGGCGTGGTCGCCAGCCGGCCGCCGTAGACCGCTTGACTGAAGGAGTCCGTACTTCCGGCACCGTCACACACGGCCTGGTACCAGTCGCGCAGCCCTGAGGTTGCAGCAACCGGCTGCAGCGGCCCGATCAATCGTTTCCAGGGCATCTTCATCTCCAAAGGTTCTGCAATTACCGGCCACAGGCTCGCGCCGTCATCCAACCATCATCCGAACGTCACAGTGGCGACACGCCCTGCTCCTAGCCTGATCACGCCAAACCAGCGAGCCCAACGATAACAACCAGACGCTCGCGTTGCATCGCCAACCCGCCACTACCCCGGCGGACAAGGAGACAGAGCATGAATGCCATCGTCGATCCACGCAGCACGCGTCAACTTCGAGCCGAACGCCTGGAAGGCGAACGGGCCCTCCGCGAAGCCCAGGCCCTGCGTTATCGGGTGTTCAGCAGCGAGTTCGATGCCCAGCTCAATGGTGCCGAGTTCGGGCTGGACATGGATGACTTCGATATCCACTGTCGGCATATCGGTGTACGTGATCTGGCAACTGGAGAGCTGGTCGCCACCACCCGCCTGCTCGATCACCTCACCGCCAAGCAGCTCGGGCGCTTCTACAGCGAGGGAGAATTTGCCCTGCATGGCCTGGCGGACATCAACGAACCGGTGCTGGAGATCGGCCGTACCTGCGTGGCGCCGGCCTATCGCAATGGTGCGACCATCGCAGTGCTTTGGAGCGAACTGGCCGAGGTACTCAACCAGGGTGGCTATCGCTACCTTATGGGGTGCGCGAGCATCCCGATGCGCGACGGTGGCATCCAGGCCCGAGCGATCATGCAACGACTGCGCGACAGCCACCTGAGCACTGAACTGCTGCACGCCGAGCCGCGAACACCACTTCCCGAACTGGAACTGCCGGACAACGTCACTGCCCAGCTCCCGCCGCTGCTCAAGGCCTATATGCGGCTCGGCGCGAAGATCTGTGGCGAACCCTGCTGGGACCCGGATTTCCAGGTTGCCGATATCTTCATCCTGCTCAAGCGCGAGGAGCTGTGCCCGCGCTACGCTCGCCACTTCAAGGCGGCGGTATAGATGCCGCGGTTGCGCCTGTACTGGCTCCTGCTGCGGGTCGCCGCGGTGATCCTGCTGGGGTTGCTGTTGGCGACCGCGCTGGGTCTCGGCGACCGCCTCGCGCTACGCCTATCGCTGCAACTCAGACAACAGCTGACCCGCTGGTTCATGGTCCGCCTGGCCTCCGCGCTGCCCTATCGCGTACACATCATCGGTCAGCTACCAGCTCAGCCGATGCTGTGGGTCGCCAACCACGTGTCCTGGTGCGATATCCCGTTGCTGGGAATGCTGCGGCCGCTGTCGTTCCTGGCCAAGGCCGAGGTCGCACAATGGCCCGTGCTGGGCTGGCTGGCACGCCAGGCTGGCACGCTGTTCATCCGCCGCGGCGCCGGCGATGCCGCGCAGATCAACCAACAGCTGGCCAGCCACCTCACCCAGGGCTGCCACCTGCTGATCTTCCCTGAGGGCACCTCGACCGACGGCAACAGCGTGCGCACCTTCCACCCCCGACTGTTCGCCTGCGCGATAGAGGCCGGCTGCGCCGTTCAACCCGTGGCGATCCGCTATACGCGCAACGGCAAGCCCGACACCGTCGCCCCCTTCATTGGCGACGACGAACTGCCCGCGCACCTGCGCAGGCTGTTGGCCAGCGACGTGGCAGAAGTAGAAATCCAGCTGCTGGCGCCGATACCCGTTGCCTCACTCAGTCGCAGGGCTCTTGCCGAGCAAGCACAGCGGGCCATCGAACGGGCACTGTTTGGGGCGGCGCAGGAGGCCGCGCGCGAGGCCGCATAGCGACCTGCCTATCGAGGCTGCGCTAAGCTTCGCCCATGAACTATCTCGCTCATCTTCATCTTGGCGGCCCCGGCCCGGCTGACATGCTCGGCAGTCTTTACGGGGACTTCGTCAAAGGTCCGCTGCAGGGCCGCCTGCCGGCCCAGATCGAAGCAGGCATCCGTCTGCATCGGCAGATCGATGCCTTCACCGACAGCCATCCGCTGGTGCTGCAGGCCAAAGCGCGCTTTCCCAGCGAGCGTCGCCGCTACGCCGGGATACTGCTGGACCTGTTCTTCGATCATTGTCTGGCGGCGAACTGGGCGGATTACTCCGGCGAACCGCTGGACCAGTTCACCCGGCGCGCCTACCGAGCGCTGGCCGATGAGCCCGCGCTGCCTGGCAAGCTCGCCGTGATCGCACCGCACATGGCGGCACACGACTGGCTCGGTAGTTACCGTGAATTCGAGGTACTGGGCAGGGTGCTGGCGAACATGGGCCGCCGCCTGAGCCGGCCGGAAGGCCTGGCCGGCGGGCTGGAAGAGCTGGAGCAGCTATACGACCCGCTGCTCGAGGACTTCCGCCACTTCTATCCGCAGCTGCAGCAGTTCGCCAAGACGGCGATGTAGCGCGAACGCCCCGTATTACTGCGCATAGCCCGGGCTTTGCGCATCCAGCTTGCGCAACAGACCGGGCCATGCCAGCCCACCGCCCATGCCCGAGCGAGTGCGGGTCACGCCCGCTGCCATGGCCTTCGCACCGGCCAGAATCTGCTCCGGAATGGCGATCAGCTCGCTGCCACCGGTCTGCGCCATGACCTGGATTTCACAGGCGCGCTGGAAGATGAACATCATCAGAAAGGTATCGGCGATGCTGCTACCGCAGGTCAGCAGACCGTGGTTGTGCAGCAGCATGAAAGCGGTTTCGCCAAGATCGGCCTGCAGACGCGCCTTCTCGTCGTGATTCAGCGCCACACCCTCATAGCCATGCGTCGAAAGACTGGCCAGCACGAACAGTGACTGCTGGCTGATCGGTAGCACGCCCTGACGCTGGGCCGAGACCGCCACCCCGGCGGCGGTATGAGTGTGCATGACGCAGGCGACGTCGTGGCGAACCTCATGCACGGCGCTGTGAATGGTGTACCCAGCGGGATTGATCTCGTACGGGCTGTCCGTCACTTTGTTGCCGGCCAGATCGACTTTCACCAGGCTGGACGCGGTGATTTCGTGAAACATCAGCCCGTATGGGTTGATCAGAAAGTGATCGGTTTCGGGAATCTTGGCCGAGATGTGCGTGAAGATCAGGTCATCCCAGCCATGCAGCGCGACCAGTCGGTAACAGGCCGCCAGATCGACCCGCGCCTGCCATTCGGCGGGGCTCACTTGGGTTTCCAAAGAAGGCAAAGCGTGCAGCGCAGTCATCGAGGGCACCTCTTGTTATTGTCGTGAAGATGCCCTGGATTCTAGCCAGCCGCTATTGGCCCAGCAGTTGCCCTTGCAGCCAGGCCGCTGACCCGGCGAGCCACTCAGGCACGCAAGGCCGCCGCGAAGGTTTCCAGCCACGGTTCGGCGTCGCTTTCCGGCGTCACCGTCTCGCTGGCGTCGAGGCGCAGCATCTCTACGACTTCCCGCACGCCGAGCTCGGCATAGAGCTCACGAATCAGCTCGCCGCCACCACAGAAGGTGTCGCCGTAGCTGGCATCGCCAAGGGCGATGACGCCTCCGGGCAAACCGCTCCAGGCGGGAAACTGATCGCGAATTGCCGAGTACAACGGAATGAAGCTGTCCGGCAGCTCACCCATGCCGGTAGTCGAGGTCACGACCAGCAGCGCTTCGGGTGCGAACTCTAGAATCTGCGGCAGCTGGGCGCGGGGATCGTGCCAGGTTTCGAAACCGGCGGCTTTCAGCTGGTGTTCGGCGTGACGGGCGACATCTTCGGCGGTGCCGTAGACGCTCCCGGAAAGAATGGCGACTTTCATGTGCGCTCCGAGGCAATCAAAGCTGCGCATTATGCCGCAATCGCCAAGTCTGGTCGGCACACCCTGCTCAGGCGAAGCCGTCCATCCAGAAAACGTGCAGCCTGCGGAACCACTATCGAGCCCATTTGTCATAGGGCCGATTGCCCCATCGCGACCATACCGGTTGCAGGCGTGTAGCGGCCCCACCGCGCGACGCCAAACGTGGAGGGCACTGTCCCTCCGAGGGTATCCGCATGGCGGAAGAGACGATTCTCAGCAAAGACGAACTGACCTTCATCCGCAAGTTGATGCAGCGCAACGGCAGCACCAGCGTTGAGCGCACGACAGGCTTTCGGATCGACGGCGGCGCGCAATCCAACGAATTGCTGCTGCAGCTGGCCGCTCGCGCCAATCTGTCGTTGCAGGCGGAGTTCGAGGATTTCCGCATGTCCTTCCCGCTGCAGCTCAGGGAAGACGAACTACACAGCCTCGACCTGCAGCTGGCACCTCCGGTGATCTACGAGCGCGGGCCAACCACGCGTGCCTGGCGCCTGCACCTGGACCAGCCGCTGCCTCTGCTGGAAAACGATGGTGGTGAAAGTTCGCTCAGCGTGCACGAGCTGTCTCCGCACGGCCTGCTGGTGGATGCCGGCGGACACCGCAAGCCGCCCAAGCACTTCCACCTGCGCTTGGCGCTGCCCGACGACAGCCCGCTGGAAATCGATGCCCATCGCGTTCGCGAGCTGACCGGCGGGCGGGCCGCCTACGAAGTCGAATTCACCCAGGAAAAGGACGCCGAGCGGATCCGCTCCTTTCTCTATCGCCAGCATCAGCGCCTGCATCCAGATTTGCAGCCAGAGCTGCCGGCCGATCTGGTGTAAGCTGCCACGCCTGTAGCGACCGCCTCAACCTGTGGGCGGTCCGCCCATTACAGGCAGTGGATTTTCATGCATCAGGCCCCGATTCTCATCACCGGAGCCAGCCAGCGGATCGGGCTGCATTGTGCCGAGCGACTGCTGGAAGACGGCTTTCCGGTCATCGTTACCTACCGTCGCGAACGCGACAGCATCGACCGGCTTCGCGCCTTGGGCGCACAGGCGTTGCAGGCAGACTTCAGCGACGAAACCGGCATCACCACCTTTATCAGCGCTCTCAAGCAGCAGACCGACTGCCTGCGGGCCATCGTGCACAACGCCTCCGAATGGCGCCCGGATACCCCCGGGCAGGAAGCCGAGGCGTTCCGCCAGCTGTTCCAGGTGCATATGCTCGCGCCCTACCTGATCAACCTGCACTGCGCCGAACTGCTGCGCCACGGCGGGCCGGCGGACATCGTCCACATCGGCGACGACGTGACCCGCAAGGGCAGCAAGAAGCACATCGCCTATGCTGCGAGCAAAGCGGGCCTGGACAACCTGACGCTATCTTTCGCCGCCAGCCTGGCGCCGGCGATCAAGGTCAATGGCATCGCCCCGGCGCTGATCCAGTTCAACCCGGACGACGACGCCGAATATCGCCGCAAGGCGCTGGCCAAATCCGCGCTGGGCATCGAACCCGGTGCCGAGGTGATCTACCAGAGTCTGCGCTACCTGCTCGACAACCCTTATGTCACCGGCACCACACTGACCGTGAACGGCGGCCGCCACCTGATCTGAAGACTGCAAGGAGTCCCCATGCCCCGACTGGAACCCGCGATGGCCCGCATCCGCGTCAAGGACCTGCGGCTGCGCACCTACATCGGCATCAAGGAAGAGGAAATCCTCAATCGCCAGGACGTGCTGATCAACCTGACGATGCTCTACCCCGCTGCGGAAGCGGTGCGCGAAAACGACATCGAACAGGCGCTGAACTACCGCACCATCACCAAGGCGATCATCCAGCACGTCGAAGACAACCGCTTCGCCCTGCTCGAGCGGCTGACCCAGGAAATTCTCGACCTGGTCATGCGCTACCCGCAGGTGCGCTACGCCGAAGTGGAAGTCGACAAACCCCACGCGCTGCGCTTCGCCGAGTCCGTATCGATCACCCTGGCTGCGCATCGGGATTGACCCTGCGCAAGGCTGGCCGGCTCACTGACGCAAGGTTATGATCCGGCCGACCTCAGCCAACGCCGAGACCCACGAGATGAACGATCAAGAACGCACCGAACTGGAAGCCGCAGCCTTCCGCCGCCTGGTCCAGCACCTGCGCACCCGTCCCGATGCCCAGAACATCGACCTGATGAACCTCGCCGGTTTCTGTCGCAACTGCCTGTCGAAATGGTACAAGGCCGCCGCAGACGATCTGGACGTCGAACTCAGCATCGACCAGGCCCGCGAAGAGGTGTACGGAATGCCGTACAGCGAGTGGAAAAAACGCTATCAGAAGGAAGCGTCTGCCGAGCAGCAGGCCGCTTTCGACAAGGCTCAGAAAGAATGAACGACCTGAAGGGCTTCCGCGCCAGCCTGCGCAATCGCAACCACGCATTCAGCGAAACGCTTGCCTTCATCGAGGGCGCTTACGACTACCAGCCGAGCCGCTTCGTCAACGGCACACTGGAGAACGCTGCCGGCGAGAACGAAGGTTCCTGCAAGACGCTGGGCCTCGCATTGCTTGAAGACTTCACGACGGAAGAAGCGCTGCTTGCGTTCGGCGAGCACTATCAGGCGGTCCTGGCCGACCCGAACGGCAGCGACCACCGCAACATTCGCGCGCTCATGGAAACCGGCCTGCCGGGCGTGCGTTTCGACACCCAACCGCTCAAACGCAAGTAACGCGCATCCATTCGGCGGATTTGAGCCGGCTATGCCGGCTCAATGGGAATAAAAAGGGTCATCCCAAGCACTTGGGGAAGGCTGAAGGAGCGGATAACCCGAAAACCGTTGAGCGCCACCTTAGCTATCCGCCGAGGCCGTGGATAATTCAGGTTCTGCATACAACCCATAGTCATCGACTATCCCGCTGCGCTACGCCCCTCTCGACGAAACCCTGCCCTTTTTCAGGAGACGCCAATGCCCGTATCCACCCTCTCCGGCCCGCAATACCTTCGCGAAGGCCTGCGCCTGGTGCTCAGCCCAGGGCTGCGTCTGTTCGTGATCCTGCCGCTGACGGTGAACGTGCTGCTGTTCTTCGGCCTGATCTGGTTCGCGGTCGGCCAGTTCAGCGGCTGGGTCGACACCTTCATGCCCAACCTGCCGACCTGGCTCGCCTTTCTCGAATACATCCTCTGGCCCCTGTTCGTCGTGCTGGTGGTACTGATGGTGTTTTTCAGCTTCACCATGCTGGCCAACATCATCGCCGCACCGTTCAACGGCTTTCTGGCGGAAAAGGTCGAGGTGGTGGTGCGCGGCGAGGATGCCGCGCCGCCTTTCAGCTGGGCCGAGCTGCTGGCCATGCTGCCCCGCACGATTGGCCGCGAGCTGCGCAAGCTGGGCTATTTCGCACCGCGCGCGCTGGCGTTGCTGGTGCTTTCATTCATCCCCGTACTGAACCTTGTTGCCGCGCCTTTATGGCTGCTGTTCGGCGTGTGGATGATGGCAGTGCAATACATCGACTACCCGGCGGACAACAACAAGCTGAGCTGGGCGGACATGATTGGTTGGTTGCGCCAGCGACGCTGGCAGAGCCTGAGCTTTGGTGCGGTGACTTATGCGGCGTTGCTGGTGCCGGTCCTGAACCTGCTGATCATGCCGGCGGCCGTGGCGGGAGCGACGCTGTTCTGGGTAAGGGAAGGCGGGCCGAATCGGCAGCTGGACCGACCAGCGTAGACGTCAGGCGTCGCACTCGGCGGTCAGGGTTCTAGTGCCGCAAGGTGTGAGAGTTCGAGTCTCTCCGTCCGCACCACGTCACATGCTGACAGCTCAGCGCGAAGGCCTGGCGAGATCGGATGCTGCCGGGTCAGGGGAGATCGGCAGCCAGATCACCCTGGCTGCCGCCCTCACTCACGCCAGCGTCTTCAACGCCTCACGACTGAACGACAGAATCTCTTCCATCCGCCCTTCACGCACCTTAACCGCCCAATCCGGATCGCAGATCAGCGCACGCCCCACCGCCACCAGATCGAACTCCTGCTTGTTCAGACGCTCCAGCAATCCCTCGATGTTGGCCGGCTGCGCCACCTTGTCGGTCTTGACCATGAACTGCAGGAATTCGCCATCCAGGCCGACACTGCCGACGGTGATGGTCGGCTTGCCGGTCAGTTGGCGGGTCCAACCGGCCAGGTTGAGATCGGAGCCTTCGAACTCCGGTTCCCAGAAACGGCGCGTCGAGCAATGGAAGATATCCACGCCGGCCGCCGACAACGGTGCCAGGAACTCGCCGAGCTCTTCGGGCGACTGCACCAGGCGCGCCGTGTAGTCCTGCTGCTTCCACTGCGAGAAGCGGAAGATGATCGGGAAATCAGGGCCGACCGCTGCACGTACGGCCTGCACCAGCTCGATGGCGAAGCGCGAGCGGTTGGCCAGGCTGCCGCCGTACTCATCGGTGCGCTGATTGCTGCCTTCCCAGAAGAACTGGTCAATGAGGTAGCCGTGGGCACCGTGGATTTCCACGCCGTCCATGCCTATCGACTGAGCATCGCGGGCAGCCTGAGCGAATGCTTCGATCACATCCTGGATGTCCTGCTTGGTCATGCCATGAACGACGACCTGGCCGTCCTTCTGCTTCTCCATCGGGCCGTAACCGACGACCTCCGGCTCCGGCTCGGTGCCCTTGCGGCGCACGTTACCGACGTGCCAGAGCTGCGGGACGATCTTGCCGCCAGCGGCGTGCACCGCATCGACCACAGCCTTCCAGCCAGCCAGCGCATCTTCACCGTAGAAACGCGGCACATGGGGATAACCGTTCGCCGCGGCGTGGCCGACCGTGGTGCCCTCGGTGATGATCAGCCCGACCCCGGAGGCGGCACGACGGCGGTAGTACTCGACCACATCGGCAGTGGGTACGCCGTTAGGCGAGAACGAACGGGTCATCGGCGCCATGACCACACGGGTCGGCAAACGGAGAGCACCCAACTCAAAGGGCTGAAACAAGGCTTGTACGCTGGCGGTCATCGATCGACTCCTGTGGCATTGGTCAAGGCAGCCGGGCGCTCATGCCCCGGCGAAGTTCTTGCAGCCGGCGCCAACAGGCGTTCGAGCTGCTGGAAAAACACCTGCAAAGGCGCAACGCTGCCGCTCACTTTCATGCGCAGCAGCGCACCTTCCCAGGCGTTGCTTATGAATTCCGCCAGCACTGCACAATCGCAATCGGCCGCGATCTCTCCAGCGTCACGCGCCTGTTCGAGGCAGGCCGTAAGCAACTCGACCGATTGCGTCAGTATCGCGCTGAGCCGTTTGGCGATGGCCGGGCACAGCTCGGCCATCTCGAAGCTGAGACTGCCGATGAAGCAGTGATATTCCGGCTTTTCCTGGCGGGCGAAGTGCGCAACGAGATCGGCGTAGTAGTCGAGGATGCGCTGCCGGGGCGAGACTGCTGAGTTGCTCAGCGCCGCCTGATAGCGCTCCAGCCGGGGCGCATAGATATAGTCCAGCGCCTGCAGGGCGAAGTCTTCCTTGCTGGCGAAGTAGTGATAGAACGACCCCTTGGGAATACCGCCCGCCTGGACGATTTCCTGAACACCGGTGCCGTGATAGCCGCGGCGGGTCATCACCCGGGCGCCCTTGGACAGGATCAGGTCGCGCTTGTCGTTGCGTGCTGGACTGGTCATGCAGCGAGAATATGACCGGTCGTCTCGCCGGCACAGCATCATCCATGACGCTTATTCAGCGGCAACCACGGCAAGCATGGCCGGTATATCCAGGACTCAAGAAAGAGAACGCGACCGCGCGTACGGTCGCAGATCTGCAGATCAGGCCAGGGCGGTTTCGATCGCCTGGATCAGGGCGGGGTCGTCGGGCGTGGTGCGCGGTGAGAAACGGGCCAGCACACGGCCGTCCTTGCCCACCAGGAACTTCTCGAAGTTCCAGGTGATGTCCCCCGGAAAATCGGCACCTTCGCCAGCCAGCAAACGATACAGCGGATGGCGCTGCGGACCGTTCACCTCGAGCTTGCCGCTCAGAGGAAAGCTCACACCATAGTTGAGTGTGCAGAACGAGCGGATTTCCTCATCGCTGCCCGGCTCCTGCGCAGCGAACTGATTGCATGGCACGCCCAGCACGCTGAAGCCGCGGGCAGCGTATTGCTGCTGCAGCCGCTCCAGGCCGGCGTACTGCGGGGTCAGCCCGCACTGCGACGCGACGTTGACCACCAGCGTGATCCGATCGCCGAACTGCGCCAACGGCAGCTCCTCGCTGCCCAGACCTGGCAACACCAATTGGTGGAATGCGCTCATCTCATCTCTCCTAACGAAAAAACGCCCCGGCAACGACCGGAGCGCTCTTCTTTTCGATCCGCACGGTAGCGGTTCCTGCCGCCGTGCCTGCGGACGCCTATGCGGCGACCCGGATCAGTGGTGGTGGCCACCTTCGCCGTGGACGTGGCCGTGGGCGACTTCTTCTTCGCTGGCGTCACGCACGCTGACGACCTTGACGTCGAAGTTCAGGCGCTGGCCGGCCAGCGGGTGGTTGCCGTCGACGATCACGTCGTCGCCTTCCACGTCACGAATGGTGACGATCTGCATGCCGCCGTCCGGACCGGAAGCGTGGAACTGCATGCCAACTTCCAGCTCGTCGACGCCTTCGAACATGGCGCGATTGAGGGTAGCGACCAGCTCCGCGCTGTACTCGCCGTAAGCGTCCTGCGGCTCGATGGCGACCTGGATCTGGTCACCGCCCTGCTTGCCCTCGAGGGCCTTTTCCAGACCCGGGATGATGTTGCCTGCGCCGTGCAGGTAGACCAGCGGCGCGCCGCCGGCCGAGCTGTCGATCACCTCACCGGCGTCGTTGGTGAGTGTGTAGTCGATGGAGACAGCCTTGTTAGCGGCAATCAGCATGGGGCAGAACCTTTGCTTTAGAGAATGGATGTCGAAGTTTAACCATCCACCGCGCCGATTGCGAACCGACCTTGGATGAACGGGCCAATGCCGTTCGTCGCCCTCGCCCCGCATGTAGTGCCATTGAACATGGGACTACAACCTTTGGATGGCATCGCTTTCATGGCCGATGTGCAAGAATCGGCGGAAAGTATCTTTGGCACCCATATCAATAACATTAGAGAACCAAGGAGCACCGATGTCGGCTCGTAACATCCTGGTGATTAACTGTGGCAGCTCGTCGATCAAGTTCGCCCTGGTCAACGAAGCGCAAGCGACCTTCCCGCTACAAGGCCTGGCCGAATGCATCGGCAGCCCGGAAGCCGTCATCCACTTCGAGAGCGCAGCCGGCAAGGAAAGCGTCAAGGTGCCGAATGCCGATCATCAGGCTGCTCTGGCCCAGATCCTACCGCGCGTGGAAGACGCCGCTGGCGGCCATCTCGATGGCATCGGCCACCGCGTAGTGCACGGCGGCGAAAAGTTCTTTGCCTCCTCGCTGCTCACCGATGAAACCCTGGCCGGCATCGAAGCCAACATTCAGCTGGCGCCGCTGCACAACCCGGCCAACTTGAGCGGCATCCATGCTGCCATCAACCTGTTCCCCGAGCTGCCGCAGGTTGGCGTGTTCGACACCGCTTTCCACCAGACCATGCCCGAGCATGCTTACCGCTATGCCGTGCCGGATGTGCTGTACAAGGATCATGGTGTACGCCGCTACGGCTTCCATGGCACCAGCCACCGCTACGTCAGCAAGCGCGCCGCCGAACTGGCCGGCGTACCGGTCGAGAACAGCAGCTGGCTGGTCGCTCACCTGGGCAACGGCTGCTCCACCTGTGCGGTAGTCAACGGTGAAAGCCGCGACACCAGCATGGGCCTGACGCCGCTCGAAGGCCTGGTGATGGGCACCCGCAGCGGTGACGTCGATCCGAGCCTGCACAACTTCCTGAGCAAGACGCTGGGCTGGGACCTGGCCAAGATCGACAACATGCTCAACAAGGAAAGCGGCCTGAAGGGACTTTCCGGCCTGTCCAACGACATGCGCACCCTGGCCGATGCCCGCAACGCCGGCCATCCGGGCGCCGTACTGGCCTTCGAAGTGTTCTGCTATCGCCTGGCCAAATCGCTGGCCGCCATGTCCTGCGCCCTGCCGCAGCTGGACGGCCTGGTGTTCACCGGTGGTATCGGCGAGAACTCCTCGGCAGTGCGCGAGCGGACACTGGAACACCTCAAGCTGTTCGGCTTCAAGCTCGACGCCGAAGCCAACGCCCGCTGCACCCGCGGCGTTGCCGGCGAAATCCAGGCTGAACGCAGCCCGCGCGTCATGGTCGTCCCGACCAACGAGGAGCGCCAGATTGCCCTCGATACGCTGGCCCTGCTGGACGCCTGAGCGCAGTAGGCATGTAGCGATTCCGAGACCCGACAGCCCCTGGCGGTCGGGTCTTTTCACATCAGCGCCGCGGCAATCCGGCAGTTTCCGTCCCGTGGCAACTGCCCTAGCCTTGCCGGCGCCCAGCACCGTTACCCCGAGCACCCTGCCCTCAAGGAGATGCCATGCACACAATCTTTCTAGCCCCCACCGGTTTCGGCGGCGGCCTCAATTCCATCAGCCTCGGCCTGATTCGCGCCCTGGAAAACGCCGGGCTGAAGGTCGGTTTCTTCAAGCCGATCGCCCAGCCCTTTCCGGTCGATCAGGGCCGTGAGCGCTCCTGCATCCTGGTCGAGCGCACCCTTAACCTGACCTCGCCCGAGCCGCTGCCGCTGGAGCAGGTAGAGCGTCAGCTCGCCGATGGCGAGATCGACCTGCTGCTCGAAGATGTCATCAGCCGCTACCAGGAAGTCGCTGCCGGCAAGGACGTGGTCATCGTCGAAGGCATGGTGCCCACCCGCGAGTCCAACTACACCCAGCGCATCAACACCCAGCTGGCCAAGAGCCTGGACGCCGAGGTTATCCTGATCGGCGCCCAGGGCAGCGACAGCCTCAAGCGCCTGGCCGAACGCATCGAGATCCAGGCGCAGCTGTACGGCGGCGCGAAGGACCCCAAGGTGCTTGGTGTCATCCTCAACAAGGTCAAGACCGAAGAAGGCCTGCCGGCTTTCGTCGACAGCCTCAAGCAGCACCTGCCGCTGCTGGGCAGCGCCGACTTCCAGCTGCTGGGCGCGATCCCCTTCTCCGAAGAGCTCAACGCACTGCGCACCCGAGACATCGCCGAGCTGCTCGGCGCTCAGGTACTGAACGCCGGTGAAGCCGACCAGCGTCGCGTCAACAAGATCGTGCTGTGCGCGCGCGCCGTTCCGAACACCGTACAGCTGCTGCGGTCCGGCGTGCTGGTAGTGACGCCAGGCGACCGCGACGACATCATCCTGGCCGCCAGCCTGGCCTCGCTCAACGGCGAAAAACTCGCCGGCCTGTTGCTGTGCAGCGACTTCGCGCCGGACCCGCGCATCCTCGAGCTGTGCAAGGCCGCACTGGACGGCGGCCTGCCGGTGATGACCGTGGAAACCAACTCCTACGACACGGCGAACAACCTGTTCGGCCTGAACAAGGAAACTCCGTCGGACGACATCGAACGTGCCACACGGGTCACCGATTTCATCGCCAAGCACCTGCACCCCGAGTTCCTGCACACCCGCTACAGCGTGCCGCGCGGCGAGCTGCGCATGTCGCCGGCAGCCTTCCGCTACCAGCTGGTCAAGCGCGCACAGGATGCCAACAAGCGCATCGTGCTGCCCGAAGGCAACGAGCCACGCACCATCCGCGCCGCCGCCATTTGCCAGGAGCGGGGCATCGCCCGCTGCGTGCTGCTGGCCAAGCCGGAAGAAGTCCAGCAGGTCGCTCGCGAGCAAGGCATCACCCTGCCCGCCAGCCTGGAGATTCTCGATCCGGACAACATCGCCAACCGCTACGTCGAGCCGATGTGCGAAATGCGCAAGGCCAAGGGCCTGACCCCGGACGATGCCCGCGAGCAGCTGAAGGACACCGTGGTCCTCGGCACCATGATGCTGGCGCTGGACGAAGTGGACGGCCTGGTTTCTGGCGCCGTGCACACCACCGCCAACACCATCCGCCCTGCCCTGCAGCTGATCAAGACCGCACCGGGCTACAGCCTGGTGTCCTCGGTGTTCTTCATGCTGCTGCCGGATCAGGTTCTGGTCTACGGCGATTGCGCGGTCAACCCGAACCCGAGCGCCACCGAACTGGCGGAGATCGCGCTACAGAGCGCGGAGTCCGCCGTGGCCCTTGGCGTCAACCCGCGCGTCGCGATGATCAGCTACTCGACCGGCAGCTCCGGCAGCGGTGCAGAAGTCGAGAAGGTCGCTGAAGCCACCCGCATCGCCCAGGGTCGTGCGCCCGAGCTGCCGATCGACGGCCCGCTGCAGTACGACGCCGCCTCCGTGCTCAGCGTCGGCAAGCAGAAGGCCCCTAACAGCAAGGTCGCCGGCCAAGCCACGGTGTTCATCTTCCCCGACCTGAACACCGGCAACACCACCTACAAAGCGGTTCAGCGCAACGCCAACTGCCTCAGCGTCGGCCCGATGCTGCAAGGCCTGGCCAAGCCGGTCAACGACCTGTCCCGCGGCGCCCTGGTGGATGACATCGTCTTCACCATCGCCCTGACCGCTCTGCAAGCTGCCAACCAGAAGGCCTGACGGCCGCTTCCGACTGGCGCCGCCTCGCCCTCCGGCAGGCGGCGCCAGTGCTTCACCCCTCTCGATAGTTGCAGTTCAGCGCGTAATCGCTACTCTTGGCGCCTCGAATCAGCCGTATCGACGAGAACTTCATGCTGAGCTTTCTCCCCGCTCTACTCCGCGGCACGCTCGCCGCCCTGCTGCTTGCGCTCAATACCCTGTTTTGGTGCTGGCCGCTGTTTGCGCTCTCGCTGCTCAAGCTGCTGTTTCCAATCCCTGCGATACAACGCAGCCTGCGCTTCGGCATGCACTGGATCGCCGAGTCATGGATCGCGATGAACAGCTTCTGGATGGATCTGGTTCGCCCGATCCGCTGGGACGTGCAGGGTCTGGATCAGGTTGACATGCATCACTCCTACCTGGTCACCAGCAACCACCAGAGCTGGGCGGACATCCTCGTGCTGCAGTACCAGCTCAACCGGCGCATGCCGTTCCTCAAGTTCTTTCTCAAGCAGGAGCTGATCTGGGTCCCGGTGATCGGCCTGTGCTGGTGGGCGCTGGAGTTTCCCTTCATGAAGCGCTTCAGCAAGGAGTATCTGGCCAAGTACCCGGAGAAGCGTGGCGAGGACCTGGCGACCACACGCAAAGCCTGCGAGCGCTATCGGACCAATCCGGTGTCGGTGTTCAACTTCCTGGAAGGCACACGCTTCACCGAGGACAAGCACACCGAACAAGCCTCACCCTATCGCTATCTGCTCAAGCCAAGGGCTGGCGGCATCGCCTTCGTCATCGACGCCATGGGCGAGCAACTGACGGCGCTGATCAACATCACCATCCATTACCCCGACGGTCGTCCGAGTTTCTGGGACCTGCTCGCCGGCAATATCCATCAGGTCGTCGTGCGCCTCCAGGCACAGCCGATACCCGCCGAATTCCTCCGCTGCAACTACGACCAGGACGAGTCGTATCGGCTGGCATTCCAGCAGTGGGTCAACGGGCTCTGGAGTGCAAAGGATCTGCAACTGGAGCAACTGCACCAGCAGTTTCCGGTGCAGCCCTGACCAGCTCGCTCAGAGCGCGTCCCAGGCGACCTGAGTGGGAAAGGCCCGCGCCTGCTCGGCGCTCAATGCCGGCGAGACGAGAAAGCCCTGCATGACGTCGCAGCCGTTGTCCACCAGCCAGTCAAGCTGCGCCCGGGTTTCCACGCCCTCGGCCACCACTTCCAGGTTGAGGTTGCGGCCCAGATCGATGATGGTGCTGACCACCGCCGCATCGCGGGGGGAATCCAGCATGTTGGCGATGAAAAGTCGGTCGATCTTCAGCGTATCCAGCTCGAAGTGCCGCAGATAAGCCAGCGACGAATAACCGGTGCCGAAATCGTCGATGGCCACGCGCACGCCGAGCTTGCGCAATTGCCGTAGTTTCTCGCAGCTCTGCTCGAGATCCTGCATCAGCGTGCCTTCGGTGACCTCCAGCTCCAGTTGCGCAGGGTGGAGCTGATATTCATCCAGCAGACGGCGAAGCGAATCGAACAGCCCAGCCCGGCTGAACTGCACCGGGCTGACGTTCAGGCTGAGAATCAGATCGCTGCCGAATGACGGCAGCCACTGACAGTACTGATTCATGCCTTCGCGCAGCACCCAGTCGCCGACCCGCTCGATCAACCGGGTTTCTTCCAGCAATGGGATGAAGTTGCCCGGCTGGTTTTCCTCTGCATCACCCTGGGGCCAGCGCAATAAACCCTCGAACCCCCTCAGCTTACCGGTCGCCAGTATGATCTGCGGTTGGTACAGCAGCTCGAAGTCGTTGCGCTCGGTGGCGCTGCGCAGGTTTTCCTCCATCATCAGCCGCGCATGCGCGCGTTCGTTCATGTCGCTGGAGAAGAATCGGTATTGGCGGCGACCGGCACGCTTGGCCTCGTACATCGCCATGTCTGCCGAGCGCAGCAGCTGATCGACGCTGACCCCGCAGTCGGGAAAGTGAGCGATGCCGATACTGGCACCAAGGGTCACCTCGGTACCGTCGATCCTGTGCCGTACCGAGATCAGCTCGATCAGCTTCTCCGCTACCCGTGCGGCATCCTCCGGGTGATCGAGGGAATCCAGCAGCGCCGTGAACTCGTCGCCGCCCATGCGCGCGATGATGTCGTAGGGACGCATGCAGGTCTCCAGCAGGCGCGCCACCTTGCACAGAATTTCGTCGCCGGCATCGTGGCCGAGCGAATCGTTGATGCGCTTGAAGCCGTCCAGATCGATATAAAGGATCGCCATGCGTTTGCCGTTGCGATCGACCCGCGCCAGCGACGATTCCAGCGCCTGATGGAAGCCGCGCCGGTTCAGCAGCCCGGTCAGCGAGTCGGTGACCGCCTGGGTCTCCAGCTGAACGTGAAGGTTGCGCACCACCGACATGTCCAACGCGATGACCACCATGGAGCGCTGCTGGCGCGGCAGCGGCGAGCTGGACAACGCGACGGGCAACGGCGTACCGGTGGCGGTGTGCAGCTGCGCCTCGTGCAGACGATAGGTCGAGCCGCTGCGCCAGTAACGGTAGAAGTCCGACTCCTGCCAGTTGGCCGGCATCTCCGGCGCCGCCAGATGCGAGAGCAGCGGCGTGCCCTGCAGGTCCTCGACGCGGGTATGCAACATGCCGGCGATCGCTGGATTGGCGAAGCTGATATAGCCGTCCTCGGCGACCACCAGAATGCCCTCGGCCGCGTTGCTCAGGACCGAGGCATTGAATGCACGGGCGCTGTCCAGTTGCTGTGTGAGCAGTTGCAGATCACGGCGGTTGTGTTCGTGGGCCAGCAAGGTGTTGATCTTGTGCTTGAGCACCTGTGGATCGAACGGCTTGAGGATGAAGTCCACCGCGCCGGTAGCGTAACCGCGCAGCACGGAATCGCGGGTATGCGCGATGGCCGAAACGAAGATGATCGGCGTGTAGCGGGTATGCGGGCTGCCACGCATCAGCCGGGCGACTTCGAAGCCATCCATGCCGGGCATCTGCACGTCCAGCAACACCAGCTCGACGTCCAGCTCCAGCAATGCCCGCAGCGCAGCCTCGCCGGAGTTGACCGTGTGCACCTGCCAGTCACCATCGCCCAGCAACGCTTCCATGGCCACCAGATTCGCTTCCCGGTCGTCCACCACCAGCAGCGTACGACTGCGTGGCTTGGCCTTAAGCTGCGTCTGCGTCATCGCCAACCTCCGAGCAATCCGTTGCCAAACTGCCGACAACAAGCGTCCCACGGGGAATTCGCGCACCAGGTGTCATATCGTTCGATCAACGCATCACCACAGGCATGTTCAACACGCACGACTTGCTTACTCCTCTTCAGCCTCGGCCGCACCGCTCTCCAGACCCAGCCATTGCTGCAACAGCGCCGCCAGCGCCGTGGCCTCGACGGGTTTGAGCAGAACGTCGTCGGCACCAGCCGCCATGCAACGCTCGCGCTCACCCCCACCGGTCGTTGTCACCAGCGCAACGATGGGGGCCTGACAGTCATGCGCCTGCTTAAGCCGCTGCGCCAAATCAGGACCTTCCGCCCCAGGCTGGCTCATGTCCAGCAGTACCAGATCGAAGGCATCCTCATCGAAACGCTCGACCGCTTCGTCGGCACTTGTGGCCGGGACCACCAGCAGCCCGAGCTCATCGAGCTGGGCGGTCAGCGAATAGATCAGCCGTACATCCTCATCCACCAGCAGCACGCGCCGGCCCGACGCCGCCACCTGCAGCGAAGCCGCGGCGCTTGGCGACGACACCGTTGGCCCTCGGCGCACCAGTTCTCCCATACGTTTCACATCATCCTCCTTGGACAGTGCTGAAGCCGAATAACGGCGCAAGTGTTGCAGGTCTGTATCCGACAGCTTTTCACGACTGTTCACCAACACCGTGACGCCGCGAAGCGAACGCAGGCGCTCCAGCGCATCCAGCAGATCCAGCCCGCTGCCGTCTGCCAGTTCCTGCTCGACCACCACCACGGTGAAATTCTGTTCGGCATACGCCAGCCGGGCCGCTTCGACGCCCCCCGCCAGCGTGACGCTATAGCCGAGCCGCTCGAAGTACTCACGGATCAGTTCGCGGCGACGGGGATCGGTCTCGACCAGCAGCAGGCGCAGCGAATTTTGTTCGTGGCGCGCCAGTTCGATGAAGATGCGCTCGAGTTCGGCCTGCGCTACCGGCTTGACCAGATAGCGCGAACCATCGTCATGCCAGTCGTGAGGCTGCGGCACGCAGGAAATGATCAGCACCGGCATGCCCTGATGACGCTCGTCGCCACGCAATTCCCGGTGCACCTGCCAACCACTGATGTCCGGCAGCAGGATGTCAAGGATCACTGCGGCAAAGTGCTCGCGCCGCAGGGCTTCCAGCCCCTGCTGACCGGTGCTGCAGATCAGGCTGGTAAAGCCGTGGCTCTGCCCGACCTCCGCCACTACCGATGCGAAATCGGCATCGTCCTCGATGATCAACAGCCCCGGACCACGCCCACGGCGCTGCGGTTGGCGCGGCAACAGCGCCTGCGCTGATGCGGCGGACGTCGACTCCACCGGCAATCGCACAGTGAAGGTGGCGCCGTTGCCGAGTTCGCTATCAACCGTGACGTGCCCCCCGAGCACCTCCACCAACTGGCGAGTGATCGCCAGGCCCAGACCGGTGCCACCGTAGTGACGGCTGATCGAACCATCGATCTGCTGGAACGCCTGGAAGATCCGCTCCTGCTGGTCCTTGGCGATGCCGATGCCACTGTCACGTACCTGCAGCTGCAGGATTTGTCCGTCAGCGTCCTCCGGCGGGTAGCTCGCCAGCAACTCCACCTGCCCCTGCTCGGTGAACTTCAAGGCGTTGGTCAACAGGTTGCGCAGAATCTGCTGCAGCCGCGCCCGGTCCGAATTCAGCGCAGGCGGTACGTCGGCGTCGACCACCACCTTCAGCGCCAAGCCCTTCTGCTCGGCCATCGGCGTCAGCGAGGTTTCCAGTTCGGTCAGCAACTCACGCAGGTTCAGCGGCTCCAGCTTGAGTTGCATATGGCCGGACTCGATCTTGGCGAGATCCAGCACATCGTTGATCAACTGCAGTAGCTCATGACCGGCGCGATGAATGATGTCGGCATGCCGGACCTGCTTGTCGTTGAGGTTACCCGAGCCGTTCTGACGCAGCTGATCGCTGAGGATGAGAATGCTGTTGAGCGGCGTGCGCAGCTCGTGGGACATATTGGCGAGGAACTCGGATTTGTAGCGATTGGCTACTGCCAGCTGGTCGGCCTGCTCGCGCAAGCGACGCTCGGCCGCCTTGCGGTGACTGATATCGATGATCACCGCCTGCACCAGCTGCTCGTCGCCACTGCGCAAGGGCGACAGGCCGATTTCCACAGGCAACGCGCTGCCGTCGCGGTGGCGGCCGAACAGCTCGCGGTTGCCGCCCATGCGACGTGGTTCCGGATTCTCGGCATAACCCTGGCGCAGACCGCGATGCGCTTCGCGCAAGGCTTCGGGCAACAGCAGTTCCACGGGCTGCCCGACCAGCTCCTGGCGCTCATAGCCGAACAGCAGCTCGGTCTGGCGATTGACCATGACGATGTCGCCGCGGGTATCCACCAGCACGAAGGCATTGGGCGAGGCCTCGACGACATTACGGAAGCGCTCCTCGTCGCGCTTGCGCGCCTGCAGATCGAGCAGATTCAGGACGTAATACAAGACATCGTCATGTCTGAAGCTGGTCAGGCTGACGGCAACCGGGATCGCCTTGCCGTCCTCGCGCTGCGCCTGCAGTTCGAGCTGACTGGTTTCGCGCAGTTGCCCGAGCACCTGCTCGCCGAGCACGCCGGGCACGTAACGACTCACACGCTCGCCGGCCAGCAGCTCCGTCGAGCTGCCGAACAGCTGCCCGGCGCTCTGGTTGGCCAGCTCGATGCGCCCACCGGCATTGCATAGCAGGGTCGCCACGGGCAATTGTTCGATCAGCTGACGGAAGCGCGCCTCGCGCTCCTGCAATTGCAGGCTCAATACCTGACTGTTGCGCAGCGCACGTTCGCGCAAATACAAATAGCCGCCCACCAGCAACGAGAACAATGCCGCCGCCATAAGCGCCGCCGCGAGGCTGAAGGCCCGATTGTTGTCACGCAACACCGCCTCGTATTCCGGCGTGCTGGCCACCTGCAGCTGCCAGCTGCGGCCGTACATGTAAATATTCCGAATGCGCTGGAACTTGGCGTCGGCGCTGACCGGCGCACGTCCGGTGAGCAGTGGCGACTCCGGATTGGCGGCATCGAACAGCTGCAGTTGCAGCATTCGGCTGCGCGAGCCGAGTATGCCTTCCATCAGGTCGGTCAGACGGAACGCGCCGTGCAGGGTGCCGACAAAGGCGCGCTGACGCTCCTCCTCGGTGGTAACCGGCGCCGTCGCCGCATAGATCGGAAAGAACAACAGAACACCCACCTGGACGTTCTGCTCGGTTTCCTGCTTGAGGCGCAACGGCCCCGTGAGCACCGGATTGCCACTGTTGCGCGTACTGATGATCGCCTCGCGGCGGGTCGCCTCACTGAACAGATCGAAACCGAGCACCCGCCGATTGCGCCAGTCGGTCGGATGGATGTAGTCGGTCACCACGTACTCTTCGCGGTCACCCGGCGGATACATGCGAAAGCGCTCGCGGCCGGAGGCGCGGATCTGGTCGATCAGGGTGGTGAGGGTTTCCGGCGTCGCATGCCGCGCCAGCGCGACAGCCTGGATGCCCGGATAGAAGTCCTGCAGCTGCAGCTGGTCCACGGCCCGCGCCCAGTCATCGATGCGGACCTCGTCGCTGCCGGCAACGACGCCAGCAAGCCCGCGCAAGACCATCTCGTAGGCGCGCATCCGCTCGCGTAGCGTGTGTTCGATGTCATCCACAGCGAAGGTGAAGCGCTGCTCCTGCTCGACCTTGCTGCGCTGTTCCTGGACATGCCACTGCCAGCCGATCCATCCACCCAGGCCCGCCATCAGGGCCAGAGCGACCAATAATGGCAACCAGGACCTGCGGGAATGGAGAGCGGTACGATCATCCATTCGACCTCCTCTGTGCCACAACTGGCGTGCTATCGAATGTCAGATACGAATAGCGCAGAGAGGTTCAATGGAAGCAGAGATAAACGGAATTATGGCGTCTGAATTTCGACGTCCGCGAGGCCGCTGCAGCCCCGCGGCCTATGAATGCTTACAACGGACGCAGGTTGATCTCGACGCGGCGGTTCTGCGCGCGACCGGCAGCTGTATCGTTGCTGGCGATCGGCTGGCTGGGGCCGGCACCGTAGGAAGAAATCCGCGAAGCGGCCACACCATTGCCGACCAGGTAGGAAGCAACACTCTGGGCGCGGCGGTTGGACAGGTCCTGGTTCAGCTGCAGGGAGCCGGTGCTGTCGGTGTGGCCGACGATATCGACGCCGTTCTTGTTGAACTCCTTGAACACCTGCACCAGGGAATTCAGCGTCGGGTAGAAGCTGCTGGAGATATCCGCCGAGTTGCTGGCGAAGGTGATGTTGCCGGGCATGATCAGCGTCAGGTTGTCACCATTGCGCTGAACCTGAACACCGGTGCCCTGCAGCGTCTGGCGCAGCTTGGCCTCCTGGGTGTCGACGTAGTAGCCATAGCCACCGGCAGCCGCACCACCGACCGCTGCACCGATCAACGCGCCCTTGGTGCGATCCTTCTTGCTCGAGGTCGCCGCACCGATGACGGCGCCACTGACGGCGCCGATACCACCGTAAACGCCGGCCTTGCCGGCTTGCTGCTCGCCAGTGTAGGGATTGGTGGTGCATCCCACCAGCAGAGCGACGCTCGCTGCGAGGGCGGTCATGTTCAGCATTTTCATAGTTACTTCCTTCTCTCGTCGGTTACCAGGGCAGTCCCCAGCCCTTGCGAGCGCGGCCCTGAATGCGGCGCTAGAGTACCATCGGTCACCGCCAGGGATAGGAACCGTGCAGCAGAACCCGGCCAACGGCACCCCGGTTCAGGCCCGGACGAAAGGATTCTCGCGCATTTCGTCCCCCAGCCGCGTATCCGGGCCGTGGCCGGTCACCACGGTTGCGTCTTCATCCAGCGAGTAGAGCCGCTGCTTGATGGAGCGCTCGATGGTGGCGTAGTCACCACCCCACAGATCGGTGCGCCCGATGCCGCGGCGGAACAGGGTGTCACCCGCGATCAGCAATTTGGCGTCGGCGAACCAGAAGCTCATGGATCCCGGCGTATGCCCCGGCGTGTGCAATGCCACGCCACAGCCACAGGCCAGCTCCTCATCGTCGCTCAGCCACTGATCCGGCGCTGGCACCGGACGGTAAGGCACGCCGAACATGCGGCACTGCATCTCCAGGTTGTCCCAGAGCACCTGATCGGCCTTGTGCAGATGGAGCGTGGCGCCGGTCTTTTCCTTCATCGAGCCGGATGCGAGGAAGTGGTCCAGGTGCGCATGGGTATGGATGATGCTCACCACCTTCAGGCCATGGGCGTCGAGTCGCGCCATGATCAGTTCAGGATCGCCACCCGGATCGACCACGATGGCTTTCTTGCTGACAGGATCGCCAATGATCGTGCAGTTGCACTGCAAAGGGCCGACGGGGAAGGTTTCGCGAATCAGCATCGGTTGGGTGGCAGCCATGACGTCCTCGGGTGCTTGGCAATCTCTCGCTGCGCGGGCGCGCAGGGAGGGCAGCTTGCCGAGTGGGCAGGCTTCAGGCAACTGCCGGGATCGACATCGATGAATGCCCGCCGCGATGGTTCAGGCCGATCGCGACGGTGATCACCCGGTATCAGGGCGCCCGGCAAATCCGTGGACGGCCCCTACCGGGCGTTGAGCCGATACGCGACCTCGGTTCAGCTGAGCGAGGTCTGCTCGGCGCTCCCCTCTTTCTGCCAATGCGCGATTTCGCTGCGGATGCGCTTCTTGTCCAGCTTGCCGACGCTGGTCTTGGGAATCTCGCTGACCACCGCGATCTGCTGCGGGATCGCCCACTTGTTGATGTGCCCCTCGGCCACCGCCGGCTCAAGGAAGGTCTGCAAGTCGGCAGCGCTCAGTTCGCGGCCTTCGCCCAGCACCACCAGGGCAAAGGGTCGCTCACCCCAGCGCTCGTCCGGCACACCAACCACGGCGACATCGCGCACCGCCTCATGACGGCTGATCAGCCCTTCAAGGGTGAGGGAGGACAGCCATTCACCACCGGTCTTGATCACGTCCTTGATGCGGTCGCGAATCTCGATATTGGCCATCTCGTCGATGACCGCGACGTCGCCGGTGTGCAGCCAGCCATCAGCCCACAGCTCTTCGCTCTTCTCCGGCTCGTTGTAATAGCCCTGGGTCAGCCAGGGTGCACGCAGCACCAGCTCGCCCTGGGAGCTTCCATCCGCCGGCAGGAAGCTGCCGTCCGCCGCCTGAATCGCCGCATCGACCAGCACCACCGGGACGCCGGCCTTGAGGTGGAAGGTACTGCGGGTGTCTTCATCGGCCTCGAGCAGCTCGTCGTTGATGTGCGCGCCGGAGATCAGCGGGCAGGTCTCGGACATGCCGTAGGCAGCGATCAGGTTCATGCCACGGGCCTTGGCCTGGTCATACAGGCCGCGGGTCAGCGCACTGCCGCCAATGGTGATCTTCCAGCCCTTGAAATCGGTGCCCTGCGCCGCCTTGGCGTTGAGCAGCATCTGCACGATGGTCGGCACGCAATGGGAGAAAGTCACCTGCTCACGGCGCCACAGGTCGATCAGGTACTCGGGATCGTAGCGCCCGGGATAGACCTGCTTAAGGCCGAGCATGGTGGCGACGTAGGGCAAACCCCAGGCATGCACATGGAACATCGGCGTGATCGGCATATAGACGTCGTCCGAGCCCATCAGCCGAGGATTCTCCCGGCAGCCGACCGTCACTGCCGCAGCCAGGGTGTGCAGCACCAGCTGGCGATGGGTGAAGTAGACGCCCTTGGGGTTGCCGGTGGTGCCGGTGGTGTAGAAGGTCGTGGCGACCGAGTCCTCGTCGAAATCCGGAAAGTCGTAGCTCGGCTCGGCGGCAGCCAGCAGGCTTTCGTACTCCCCGACGCAATCCGGCAGGCCGGCGTCGTGCACGTCGCCATCGGTGAGCAGCAGCGTCTTCTGCACGGTGGTCAGCTGCCCGGCAATCGCCTGGTACAGCGGCACGAACTCGCTGTTGACCAGCACGAAGCGGTCATCGGCGTGGTTCATGGTGTAGAGGATCTGGTCCGGCGAGAGGCGCACGTTGATGGTATGCACCACGGCGCCGATCATCGGGATGGCGAACATGCATTCCAGATAGCGGTGGCTGTCCCAGTCCATCACCGCCACGGTGTCACCTGCCTTGACGCCGGCTGCAGTCAGCACGTTGGCCAACCGCGCGACACGTTGATTCAGGGTGCGGTAGTCGTAACGCAGCTGGTCACGGTAGACGATCTCGCGGGTGCGCTCGTAGCGCACGCCGGACAACAGCAGGCGCTTGATCAGCAGAGGGTACTGGTAAGCGTTCGCCGCGGGCTTGATGACACGGGTCTGCAGCATGAGGGGCATCCTGTTCTTGTTGGAGTTGTAAACAGCACTCTAGAGCGTCCGCCCCCAGGCAAAATCAGTCCAAAGGATTATTTTCCGCGCACCTCGTTTCAGCGTGTTAACCGATCTCGCTTACCGCCAGGCGTACACCAAGGCCGATCAGCACGGCGCCGGTCAGCCTGTCGAACCAGTGGCCCATTCGCGCAAACCCAGCACGCACGCGGCCTCGGCTGAACAGCCAGGCCACCAGCAGAAACCACAGCGCGGTGGCACCGGCGAGGTAGACGCCGTAACCGGCCTGCACCCACAGTGGCGTATCGGCGCTGATCACGACCGTGAATAGCGAGAGGAAGAACAGCGTGGCCTTGGGATTCAGGCCATTGGTGACGAAGCCGACGACGAACGCCTGCCAGGGTGAGCGATCCGACGTGGTGCCGACCTCGTCTGCCGTATCCAGGCTCATGGGTCGTGCACGCAGCGCGCGCCAGCCGAGATAGAGCAGATAGCCTGCAGCCAGCCACTTGAAGAGGTTGAACAGCACAATCGACTGCGAGACGATCAGGCCGATGCCGAGCAGGGAATAGGCGACGTGGACGAATATCCCGCAGCCGACGCCCAGCGCCGTCCAGCTTCCGATACGGCGTCCCTGGGTCACGCTTTCGCGGACCACCACCGCGAAATCCGGTCCCGGGCTGGCCACCGCGAGCAGATGCACCAGCGCCACGGTCATAAATTCCATCCAGTACACAATCCAGTCTCCACGCAATGCCGGGCTTCATTGTCGATCAGCCCCGGCTTCTTCGAAAGGTACAGTTGATGTCCAGTCGCGCCGTTTTCCTCGATCTTTCTCCACTCGAACAAGGCGACCTCGATCTGACCCCGCTGCAGGACGCGTTCAGCGAACTCGTGTGTCATGAGCAAAGCACAGCGGATCAGATTGTCGAGCGTCTGCGTGGCGCGCAGGTGGCCATCGTCAACAAGGTCGCGCTGAGTGCAGACACCCTGGCGGCCTGCCCCGATCTCAAGCTGATCCTGGTCTCTGCCACCGGAGTCAACAACATCGACCTGCAGGCCGCTGGCGAGCGCGGCATCGTGGTCTGCAACTGCCAGGCCTACGGCACCCCGACCGTGGCCCAGCACACCTTGATGTTGCTGCTGGCACTGGCCACGCGCCTGCCCGACTACCAAGCGGCCGTCGCCCGCGGCCGCTGGCAGGAAAGCGGTCAGTTCTGCCTGCTGGACTTTCCCATCGTCGAGCTGGAAGGCAAGACCCTCGGCCTGCTCGGCCACGGCGAACTCGGCAGCGCGGTGTCGCGACTGGCCGAGGCGTTTGGCATGCGCGTGCTGGTCGGCAACCTGCCGGGACGGCCGAAGCGCCCGGAACGCCTGGATCTGGACGAACTGCTGCCCCAGGTGGACGCATTGACGCTGCACTGCCCGCTGACGGAGCAGACGCGCAATCTAATCGGTGCGCGCGAGCTGCAGCTGATGAAGCCGAGCGCGTTCCTGATCAACGCCGCCCGTGGTGGCCTGGTCGACGAGCAGGCACTGGCCGATGCCCTGCGCCGCGGTCACTTGGGTGGTGCCGCCACCGACGTTCTGACCAGCGAGCCGCCGAGCGACGACAACCCGCTGCTGGACCCGAGCCTGCCACGCCTGATCATCACCCCACACAGCGCTTGGGGCAGCCGCGAGGCGCGCCAGCGCATCGTCGGGCAGCTCGCCGAGAATGCAACGGCGTTCTTTGCCGGCGCGCCGATTCGGCAGGTGAACTGAGCACCGGCCCAGGGGCTGGGCGTCCCGGCTTGCGAGAAAACGCCGATAGCCCCTAAGCTCCCCGACTTTTTCCGGGAGACGCCAATGGACCCTCGAAGCGAAGTGCTGCTGCGTCAGGCCGAGCTGTTTCAAGGCCGGCTGCTGCTGGCCGGGCCGCCCGCCGACGACCTGCTGGGTCAGCTCCCCGCCGCGGTTGGCTGGAGCTGGCATGCGGGCGAGCAGCAATTGCTGGACCGGCGCTTCGGTGGGCGTTGCAGCTTTGGCGTCGCACCGGTACCGGGCGAGTTCGACGCCGCCGTACTGTTCCTGCCGAAATCCCGCGAGCTCACCGACTATCTGCTGCAAACGCTGGCGGCGCGCCTCAACGGACGGCCGCTGTATCTGGTCGGCGAGAAACGTGCCGGCGTCGAGCGCGCCGCCAGGCAACTGGCCGGGTTCGGCCGCGCGCGCAAGCTCGACAGCGCCCGCCACTGCCAGCTCTGGCAGGTAATGGTCGAGCAGGTACCTGCTGCTCCCGAACTGGACGCCCTGGCGCACCATTTCACCCTTGAGCTGGCGGACGGCCCGTTGCAGGTCATCAGCCTGCCCGGCGTGTTCAGCCATGGTCGCCTGGATGTCGGCAGCGCCCTGCTGCTCGAGCATCTCGATGGCCTTCCAAGTGGGCATGTGCTCGACTTCGGCTGTGGGGCCGGCATTCTCGGCGCCACGCTCAAGCGTCGCTATCCGCAAAGCAATCTGCTGCTGCTGGATGTGGACGCCTTCGCCATCGAGAGCAGCCGCAGGACGCTCGCCGCGAACGGACTCGAAGCTGAAGTGATTGCCGGGGATGGCATCGACGCCGCGCCACGACACCTGGCGGCGATCGTCAGTAACCCGCCGTTCCACCAGGGCGTGCACACCAGCTACCGGGCCAGCGAGGCGCTGATCGAGCACGCGGCCGAGCACCTGGTCAGCGGTGGCGAGCTGCGCCTGGTAGCCAACGCGTTCCTCAGGTATCCCCCCTTGGTCGAGCAGCATCTTGGCCCCTGTCACACGCTCGCCGAGCGCGACGGCTTCCGTATCTACCGCGCCGTGCGCCCCTGATGCCCGCGACCGGCGGTTGCACCGACCGGCCGGTTGCGGCAAACTCGCCGCCGTCCTTGGGGGAGTAGTCTCCGACGAGCGCCCTGCTCGTCCGGCATGCGTCAACATACTTGGTCCGCAGACCATGGCGCATGCGACCGGCCAGCGCGTAACGATACGCCAGGCCAGGTTTGACAAGACCCATGACATGTACACCTGACCCGGGCGGGCAGGCTGCGCATGTCATGGTGAATCTGTCGACCCGCCCTAAAGGAATGCCGCTTGGAATCGTTTTTCGTCCCCACCCTGATCGTTGCGCTCGCCGAAATCGGCGACAAGACGCAGTTGCTCGCGCTGCTGCTGGCGGCGCGTTATCGGCGACCGTGGCCGATAATCTGGGGCATCGTCGTCGCCACACTGGCCAACCATGCCGCCGCCGGCGCGGTCGGAAGCTGGGTATCGAGCCTGCTTTCGCCGGTGGCGCTGAGCTGGATACTGGCGGCAAGCTTCGCCGCGGTCGCGCTGTGGACGCTGGTGCCGGACAAACTGGATGACGACGACGCCAAGCTGGGCCGCGCCTACGGCCCCTTCGTCGCGACAACGATCGCCTTCTTCATTGCCGAGATGGGCGACAAGACCCAGGTCGCGACGGTGATGCTCGCCGCACAGTATCCGGAATTCATTCTGGTCATCCTCGGCACCACAGTCGGCATGCTGCTGGCCAACGTTCCGGTGGTGCTGATCAGCCACTTCGCCGCCGACCGCCTGCCGTTGACGCTGATCCGCCGAGTCGCCGCGGCCGGCTTTGCCGCACTCGCGCTGTACGCCGGCTATCAGGCGCTGTCCATGAGCACGATTGTCTCAGGCTGATACCCAGCGCAAATCTGCGCCACCGGGGAGCTGATAGAGTGCGCTACCGCAGCGCACATCAGCGCCCCGAGGAGATCAGGCTGCATGTCAGCGGATGGACGCAAGAAACGAGTCTGCAACCATATCGATCTGAGCTGGAACAAGGGCCGCCTGGCCCTTTCCGAACAGATGCAGAGCAAGTATTTCGCCTACAAGGGCTCATTCATTGGCCAGCCGCTGAACAGCGCAGGTTTCGCCGATCTCGTGCGCAATGTGCGTACGGCCATGCCGGATCTGGAAGTGGTGGTGGATGAGTGCATCTGCGAGGGCCACAAGGTGGTCACCTCAAGCACTGTGATGGGAACGCTGGCGACGCCGCTGTTCGGCTACTCGGTCGCCGACAAGATTCTCGCCATTGCCGTGATGAGCGTCTGGACGCTGAACCCGGCTGGCGATATCGAGGAAATTCACACGCTCATCGACCTCGAAGGCGTACATCAGCAACTGGGTATCGAGACACCCCTTTCGACGCTGCTGTCGCCGGCCTGAACGGCCGGCGACAGGTCATCGCTCAACGGCCGCTGCGGGCCTGCTCGTAGAGCGGCATCACTTTAGGAATATTCGTCTTCAACGCCGCGGTGCGGGTGGTGGACGACGGGTGCGTGCTCATGAACTCGGGCGGTGCCGAACCACCGGCCGAAGCCATCTTCTCCCACAGCGTGATCGCTGCATTCGGGTTGTAGCCCGCGCGCGCCGCGAGTTCCAGGCCGATCAGATCCGCTTCGTTCTCGTTGCCGCGACTGTTGGGCAGCGTCATCAGATATTCCACACCCATGTTCGCCAGCTGCAGGCCGCCGGTACCGACGCCCATGGCCGACCCCAGCTGCGTCGCCATCTGCACGCCATAGGCCTTGGACATGGCTTCGCGGCCGTGCTCGCGCAATGCGTGGGCGATCTCGTGGCCCATCACGGCCGCGATCTCGTCGTCGGTGAGCTTCAGCTTCTCGATCAGGCCGGTGTAGAAGATGATCTTGCCGCCCGGGCCGCAGTTGGCGTTAAGCTCCGGGCTGTCGATGACGTTGACCTGCCAGTCCCATTGCGTGGCATCGGGACGGAATACTCCGACCTTGGCGATCAGCCGCTGGGCAATACCGTTGACCCGCTTGGTGATTGCGCTGTTTTTCTCCAGCACACCCTTGCTTGACGCCGCACTGAGCGTCTCTTGATAAGACTGGGCGTACATCTGGTTGACCTGCTCGGTCGACAGCATGCTGAACATGTACTGCTTGCGGTCGACGCCTACGGCGCCGCCGCTGGTGGTGTTGACGGCCTGACAGCCCGCCAGCACGGCAGCGGCGACCAACAGCGACAATCTATGCGGCTTGAACATCGAGTCTCTCCGGAAAACCTGCGCCGTATCCTAGGGTCTGTTCCCGTTTCGTCGCAAGCCACGTTGCTGCGCCAAATGGCGCCATGGCCGGGCGGCGTTCCGCAGGTGCGGGACGCAGGTAATGGTGGTTCCCTTGCCAAGTCCCGCAACGCCGCATGGCGCCATTTGCCGCGCAACCCGCAGGGTCGGGCGGCGCGGCCGCGTACGAAACGGGAACAGCCCCTATCGCGGACCCACCTGTCAGGCAACCGAACGTACCGCTGCAGTTGTCGCAAAACCTGCCGATAGCCTCCTTATCCGCTGCGCAATTGGAGTTCCGCACATGTTCAGATCCATCCAGACCGCCTTCGCCGCATTGGCCGGCGCCTGCACCCTGGCCGTGATCGCCGCACTTCTGCTGTACGCGATGGTTTCCGGAATGCGCAGCCAGGCGCTGGTCGAGGAGCGGACCCGTTCGCTGATCGACGGCATGGTCGAGCAGCGCGTCACTGCCCTCGCCCAGACCCAGGTCAGTCGCATCCAGGCACAACTCCAGGCCCCCCTGCAGATCGCCACCGGCCTCGCTCGAGTACACACCCTGACCGGCCTCAGCGATGACGAAGGGATGCCGATGGCCAACCTGACGCGCGAAGAGCTGATCAATCTGGCGCGACAGACCCTGCTCGAGAACCCCAATCTGACCAGCACCTACATCGCCTGGGAGCCCAACGGCGTGGACGTCAACGACGTCATGTACCGCGGCGACGCCCCGGGCATGGTCGACGGCCGCTTCGCCAGCTGGATCTACCGCGACGCCAGCGGCCAGATGGTGGTCGACAAGCTCACCGACATCGAGGACACCCGCCTGCTGGAAACCGGCGTGCGCGCCGGCGAGTACTACCTCTGCCCGCGCGAGCAGCTCAAGCCCTGCGTAGGCGATCCAGCACCCTACGAGATGAATGGCAAGACGTCGCTGCTGTCGTCGTTCAATGCGCCGATCATAATCGAGGGCAAGTTCCACGGTATCGTCGGCGCGGACATCAGCGTCGACTTCATCCAACAGCTGCTGAGCGAGGCCAACGCCCAGCTCTACGGTGGCGTCGGCCAGATCGCGCTGATCTCCAACAACGGCCGCCTTGCCGCCTACAGCCGCGACACCAGCCTTATCGGCAAGCCCGCCGCACAGATACTCGACGCCGAGGAGCAGGCACTGGTCAAGCAGTTGCCGGCCGGTCAGACCCACTATCGAATCGATCAGGCCCGTGGCCGCGTCGCGCTGTTCCTGCCGTTTTCCTTTGCCGGCACCGAAGCCCGCTGGGTGCTGATGCTGGAGCTGCCGACCGCCGAGGTGATGAAGGAGCTGGACCAGTTGATGGTCGCCCTCGCCGACGAAAGCCGCAGCAGCCTTGCCACCATGCTCGTCATCGGTGTGCTGATCGGCCTTGCCGGTCTGCTGGCGATCTGGCTGATCAGCCGCCGCATCACCCGCCCGCTGCGCGAAATGGTGGTCATGCTGGACAACATCGGCCAGGGCGAAGGCGACCTGACCCAGCGCCTGAACATCGACAGTAGCAACGAGCTAGGCCAGATCGCCGCCGGTTTCAACGCCTTCCTCGCGCGCCTGCAGGGCATGATCGGCGAGGTCGTCAGCTCGGTGCAGAAAGTGAGCGATGCCTCCGAGCACACCGCCGACATCGCCATCCGCACCGACAAGGGCGTGCAGACCCAGCTGGCGGAAATCGAATTGGTGGCCACTGCCGTGCACGAAATGACAGCCACCGCCCAGGACGTGGCGCGCAACGCGACCCAGGCCGCCGAAGCCGCCAACAATGCCGATCGCGCGGCCAATCAGGGCCGGCACATCGTGCAGGACACCGGCTCGACCATCACCGAACTGGCCGACGAGATCGGCCGCGCGGTGGAGGTGGTGCAGACCCTGGCCCGCGACAGCGAGAACATCGACGCGATCTTGGTGACCATTCGCAGCATTGCCGAGCAAACCAACCTGCTCGCCCTCAACGCGGCAATCGAGGCGGCCCGCGCCGGCGAGCAGGGACGCGGCTTCGCCGTCGTGGCCGACGAGGTCCGCAACCTGGCGCAGAAGACGCAGCAGGCGACCGGCGAGATCCAGCAGATGATCCAGCAGCTGCAGAACGGCACGCGGGATGTGGTGCAGGTGATGGAGCAGAGCCAGAGCCGCACCCAGCGCAGCGTCGAGCAGGCGGATGCGGCGGCCGAGGCGCTGCAGGCGATCACCCAGGCGGTCTCGCTGATTAACGACATGAACAACCAGATCGCCAGTGCCGCCGAGGAGCAGAGCGCGGTGGCCGAAGACATCAACCGCAACGTCACCAACATCGGTCAGGTCGCGCAGGAAGTTGCCGGTGGCGCCGAGGAAGCCAGCCAGGCCAGTGCCGGGTTGACGCGCCTGGCCGAACAGCAGCGTCGCCTGATCAACCAGTTCAGGGTGTGACGACGACGCAGCCGCGCCGGTTCACGCCGGCGTGAGGCACTCCGGCCCGTCGATACGCGGGTCATTCACCACGGTTGCCAGTGGCCGCTCACGCAAGGCTGGCTGAGGCTGGGCCAGCAGCGCCTGCAAAGTCTCGAGCGGTGTTTCGGGATCGAGCCAGGCGGCCTGCCCGGCTTCATCAAGCATCAGTGGTCGACGCAGCGTAGCCGCGGGCAGCGTCACCACGGCGGCGCTCAGATACGTATGACCCTGTACCGGATAGGCTTCCCAGAGTGCGGCGAAATAGCCGAGCGAGCCTTCGCTGGTCATCCAGTACGGGCGCTTGCGCGCCGAGCCACGCCATTCGTAGAAGCCGTTGGCCGGCAGCAACCCGCGCCGCTGGCGAAACGCCTCGCGGAACATAGGCTGTTCGCTGATGGTTTCTGCCCGGGCCTGGGCAGGGGTGCGCGTCAGATCGGTAAGCCAGGCCGGGGTCAGCCCCCAGCGCACGCGGCTGAGCTGCAACTGCGCATCGACCTGACGCAGCAGCAGCACCGAAGCGCCAGGCGCGAGGCTCCAGTGCGGTTGCTGATCAGAGGGGAAGCCGGGCAAGGCAGCGAAGTCCTGGCTCCAGCGGAAAAGGGCATAGCGACCGCACATAAAAAGACTCGTCAGCAGATCAGTTCGCCGGGGTAACTCTCCGGTTCATCGCCCGGCAACGGCTCGGCGCCATTGTACGCAGCGATCAGCTGACGTGCCCGCTCGGCATCCGCATCCGCAACCATCAGTCCGAGCAGCCCGGCCGCCGGCAGCTCGCCCATGGCGCCGATCAGATGACTACCCGCCAGGAATGCCTCGATGCCCTCGGCAATCAACATGCCGCTGAGCATCTCCGCCTCCAGCAGATCGCGCGGCTCGTAGATACGCCGCATCATTCGTCCTCCCCGCGGGTTTCCAGCTGCCACTGTTCACCGTCCGTACGCAGATCGAAGACGATCGGCCGGCAGCACACGGCGCAGTCCTCGATGTACTGCTGATCGCCCGCGCTGAGATCGAGGACGGCCTCGACCGGCTCGCCGCAATAAGGGCAATGAAAGAGCTGTGTTTCCAGCATCAGTCCTCCGCGTGACTTGTCGCTATAATCGCCGTCTTTAAAGGTCGCTGATTCGAACCTTTAGAAGACCGACTCAGTGTGTCCCGCAATTGGGCACCCTGGGCCGCAAGCAGGATTTCACAGGCATGAGGCGAAACGGCCGTTTACTCGATGAGTATGAGCCAGCCGGCTCCGGTCCGTTCCGCAAATTGCCTGCCCATCCGTTGCAGGCCCGTTCCTCGTTTCCTTTACAGAGAGCATGATGGACGAATTCGAAGCCATCCGACCCTACGCCGACGCCGAAGTACCGCTGGTCATGGCGCGCCTGTTCGCCGATCGCGAGTTTCTCGACATTCTGGCGCACTTTCGTTTCCCGCGGCTGGCCGACAGCATGGGCTGGCTGATCAAGCCAGTCATTTCGCGGAGGTTGCGCAAGCAGTTCGCCAGTATCCGCACGGTAGACGCACTGCAGCACAAGATCGAAGCCTACATCGACCGCACGATCGAGCGCGCTACCGACGGCGTGACCTTTTCCGGCCTGGAGCAGCTCCAGCAGGGACGAGCCTATCTGTTCCTGGCCAACCACCGCGACATCGTCATGGACCCGGCGTTCGTCAACTATGCGGTCTATCAGGCCGGCATCCGCACTCCGCGCATCGCCATCGGCGACAACCTGCTGCAGCGCCCCTTCGTCAGCGACCTGATGCGTCTGAACAAGAGCTTCATCGTGCGCCGCTCCATCAGCGGGCGGCGCGAGAAGCTGGCGGCTTACCAGGTGCTGTCGGCGTACATCAACCATTCGATCCGCAACGATGGCGAGTCGGTGTGGATAGCCCAGGCCGAAGGGCGCGCGAAGGATGGGGACGACCGCACCGATTCGGCGATCCTCAAGATGCTGCACATGAGCCGCAAGGACGAGGCGTTCGCGGACGCACTGGCGGCACTGCGCCCGGTGCCGGTGGCGATCAGCTATGAATACGACCCATGCGATCAGGCCAAGGCCCGCGAGCTATACATCCGCGCCACCACCGGCACCTATACCAAGGCACCGGGCGAGGACGACGCGAGCATTGCGCTGGGCATCACCGGCTACAAGGGACGCGTGCACATCGCCTTCGGCACACCCATGGAGCGCGCACCCGAAGATTCCAAGCAGATGGCCCTGGCGCTGGATCGGCAGATTCTGGGCAGCTATCGGCTGTTCCCAGTGCACTACCTCGCGTACCGCCTCTGGGATGACCGTGATCCGGATATCCAGGTGCCCAGCGCCGCCGAGCTGTTCAGTCGCGAGGAAGTGGAGCGCGCCGAAGCCGAATGGAGCAAGCGTCTGGCCGCCTGCCCGAGCGTGCAGCAGCCCTATCTGATTCAGCAGTACGCCATGCCGGTGCGCAATCAGTTCCGGCTCAACGCCGGTCTGGAACCCTGAACCCGAAAGGCCCGCAGTACCTGATCCGCGGGCCCTTCAGCGAATCGAAAACACGTTCAGAGCAGCCGTGAGGCCATCGACAGCCCCAGGCCGAGCAGCAGTCCAGCCCCGCCTACCCTGTTGAACAGCTGATTGACCCGCTGAGTCGCGCCATCGCTCGTCGACGCAGTTTCCAGTGCGGAAGCGACCAGCGGCCGCCGCAGGGCGCGTGTCTCTCGCCACTGCGTCGCCAGTAGCAACCAGCCGCCGCACAGCGCGCACAGCAGCGCCAGCCCGTTAAGAAGCAATGCTGGGGCGATCACCAGCCCCGACTGCGCATGTAACACCATCCAGATTTTCCTCTCTTCGAAGTCGCCCAGGCAGCCGCGTAGTGTATCCAGACGCCCGCCAGGATTCCGAATTCCCCGACGGAGCGATGTCAGCCCCGCACCATTATCAGGCCAGCTTATGACGCGCTCTTCACCGGTCGGCCTTGACTAAAGGTCGGGCGCGCCGTCACCCTCGGCATACCTCGAAACGGCGAAATAGAGCCTGTGCGGGGGCGGCAGCCAAATGCGCTAACGGTCGATGGACAAGCATCCCTTTCCATCGAGCGGTTATCCGCAACCCAGGCGCTGCAGGCACAGCTCTTCAGGCCGAATCACATGGCGCAGCAGCAGCGAGCGCCACGGGGAATCAGCTATTCAGAAATGACAGGACGAGATAATGAAAATAACAATGTTCACAACCGGAGCGCTCACGCTTTCACTGCTGGCCAGTAACGTCATGGCTGCGGTGTCCGAAACCGAGGCGGCCCGCCTCGGCAACGAACTGACGCCGATCGGCGCGGAGAAGTCCGGCAACGCTGCAGGTACCATTCCGGCCTGGACCGGAGGACTGGCTCAGGACGCTGCGGCGGTGACGCCAGACGGTTTCGTCGGCGACCCTTACGCCAGCGACAAGCCGAAGTTCACCATCACGGCGCAGAACTACGAGCAGTACAAGGACAACCTGACGCCTGGGCAGATCGCCATGCTCAAGCGCTATCCGGACAGCTACCGCCTGCCGGTCTACGAGACACGCCGCAGCGCGGCCATGCCCCAGCATGTCTATGACGCCGCCACGCGCAATGCCACGCAGACCAACATGGTCCGCGGCGGCAACGGCCTGGAGAACTTCGAGAAGGCCGTCGCCTTCCCGATTCCCAAGGACGGCCTGGAAGTCGCCTGGAACCACATCACCCGCTACCGCGGCGGCTCGGCGCGGCGAGTGATCGCCCAGGCCACGCCACAGGTGAACGGCAGCTTCAGCCTGGTGAAGTTCGTCGACGAGGTGGTCTACACCGACACCCTGACCGACTACAACCCCGAGAAGCATGGCAACGTGCTGTTCTACTTCAAGCAGCAGGTAACCGAGCCGTCCCGCCTGGCCGGCAACGTGCTGCTGGTACACGAGACCCTCGACCAGGTGAAGGAACCGCGCATGGCGTGGATCTACAACGCCGGCCAGCGCCGTGTACGCCGCGCACCGCAGGTCGCCTATGACGGCCCGGGCACTGCAGCCGACGGCCTGCGCACATCCGACAACCTGGACATGTTCAACGGTGCGCCGGACCGCTACGACTGGAAGCTGATCGGCAAGAAAGAGGTGTACATCCCCTACAACTCCTACCGCCTGGATTCGCCCGAGCTGAAGTACGAAGACATCGTCAAGGCCGGCCATATCAATCAGGATCTGACCCGCTACGAGCTGCACCGCGTATGGGAAGTGGAAGCCACGCTGAAGTCGGGTGAGCGCCACATCTATGCCAAGCGCCACTTCTTCATCGACGAAGACACCTGGCAAGCTGCGGTGATCGACCATTACGACGGCCGCAACCAGCTGTGGCGCGTAGCCGAGGCGCACAGTCTGTACTTCTACAACGTGCAGGTTCCGCTGTACTCGATGGAGACCCTGTACGACCTCATCTCTGGCCGCTACCTGGTCATGGGCATGAAGAACGAAGAGAAGAACCCCTACACCTACAACTACAAGGCCAACTCCAACCAGTACACCCCGGCTGCCCTGCGCAACTCCGGCGTTCGCTGATTCGACTGGCTGCACTCGACGCCCCGCTGATCGTGGGGCGTTTTCGTTTTCCGCCCCGTGAAAACGAAGAAACCCTGCCAGGCTGGGCCATGGCAGGGTTTCGGATCGGCAGGACCGGCGAGTCGTGCGTATCGCTGGCGACTTACTCGGCTAGCAGGCGACCGATGTTGTCGTCGCGGAAGACGCGGGTCAGCGCATCGCTCAACACATCGGTGACCAGCTTGGTGTTGGTCTGCTCGTTAGGCGCCATGCCGAAACGCTGGTTCAGCGAGGCACCATAGCGGCCGTTGTAGCGTTTACCGGCGTTCTGCACTTCGATCTTCAGCGTCGCGCCAATATTGGCCTCGGTCACGTACAGCCCTTCTTTCGGCGACTGGTACTTCAGCTCCGCGAGGGTCAGGGTCAGCTGCGGCGCGTTGTAGGCGTTGGGCGACGGGGTGAAGCCGAGCAGGCGCACCGCCGCTTCGGTCTGGGCCTGCAGCTTGGGTATGACCTTGGCACTTGGCACGATCACCGCGCTGGTTTCCGGGTAAAGGCCGCCGCGGGTGCCAAGGGTCGGCGAGGGGCGCGCATCGACCACGCGCACGACGACCGGCTGGCCCTGGCCGACAGGATTGATGGTGCCATTGAGTTTGGGGTTCGGATCGAGCTGCTGGGGGCTGTGGGCACAGCCTACGAGACTCATTCCAAGAACGGTGACAAAACCGAACAACAGGCGTTGCAGCATGCTGTTTTCTCCAGGTTAGGGGCGACGAGTGCGGCGCAGTATACCCAGCGGTACGACGCGCCGACAGTGATGCGATTCAGACCGATGGCAGTGCTGCGCCGTTCATTTCACGCGGCTGTCATAGAGCCCTGCGATAAGGGAGCATCTCTTCGCCAGGAGTGAAACCCATGCGCCAGATCCTTTCGCTGCTGCGCCGCCGCAAGCCCCGTCATTTCGCCCTGCTCGACGAACAGGGTCGCTGCCGCATGCTGCTGAGCAGTGCCGGCCGGCCCGATGGCGCGAACTGGGTGGAGGTCGAGGAAGCGCGTCTGAGCTGGATTGGCCGGCATCTTCCCACCGACTGCGAACGCGCGGCCTGAGCGGCAACAGGCGCTTTGTTCAGGGCACAAAAAAGCCCCGTAGGTTCGTACGGGGCTTTTCGTTCGAGCCGGGACTGGCCTGCTGGTCAGTACTCCAGGCCCAGGCGCTTGTCGGCCATTTCGCTGATTTCGCGGTAGGCTGCTGCGTCGTTCTGCAGCGTGGTTTCGCGAGCCGGGAACATTTCCTGCAGCTTGCTGGACCAGGCCTGCGAACGGTACTGCTCGGGGAAGCAGCGCTCGAGCAGGTCGAGCATGATCGAGACGGTCACCGAAGCGCCCGGCGAAGCGCCGAGCAGCGCGGCGATGGTGCCGTCTTTCGCCGCGACCAGTTCGGTGCCGAACTGCAGGATGCCACCCTTCTTCGGGTCCTTCTTGATGATCTGCACGCGCTGGCCGGCGATCTCCAGACGCCAGTCCTCGGCCTTGGCCTCGGGATAGAAACCACGCAGGGTTTCCAGGCGGTCCTCCATGGACTGCATCACTTCCTTGATCAGGTAGCGGGTCAGGTCCATGTTGTCGCGTGCCACGGCCATCATCGGGCCGATGTTGCTCGGCCGAATCGACAGCGGCAGGTCCATGAACGAACCGCGCTTGAGGAACTTGGTGGTGAAGCCGGCGTAGGGCCCGAACAGCAGGGACTTCTTGCCGTCGACGACACGGGTGTCCAGGTGCGGTACGGACATCGGCGGCGCGCCGACTGCTGCCAGGCTGTAGACCTTGGCCTGGTGCTGCTTGACGATCTCCGGATTGTCGCAGCGCAGCCACTGACCGCTGACCGGGAAGCCGCCGAAGCCCTTGCCTTCGTCGATACCGGACATCTGCAGCAGCGGCAGCGCAGCGCCACCGGCGCCGAGGAAGACGAAGCCGGATTGCACCTGGCGCGATTCGCCGGTGCGAGTGTTCTTGATGTCGACTTTCCAGCCGCTGGCTGTACGGTCGAGACCGGTGACCTTCTGGTTGTAGGACACCTTGACCCCAGCACTGCGCGACAGATAGCCGAGCAGTTGGCTGGTCACCGCACCGAAATTGACGTCGGTACCGTTCATGGCGCGAGTTGCAGCGATAGGCTCGTCGGCGGCGCGGCCCGGCATCATCAGCGGCATCCACTCGGCCAGAGTCGCGCGATCCTCGCTGTACTCCATGTCAGCGAAGGCGTGATGGGTCTTCAGCGCATCGAAGCGACGCTTGAGATAGTCGATGTTCTTGCTGCCGCGCACGAAGCTCAGATGCGGAACAGCATTGATGAAATCACGCGGGGAACCGAAACCTTCACGTTCAGCGAGGTAGGCCCAGAACTGCTTGGAGACCTCGAACTGGGTGTTGATCAGCACGGCCTTCTTGATGTCGATTGCGCCATCTTTGCTGTCGGGCGTGTAGTTCAGCTCGCAGAGCCCGGCGTGACCGGTACCGGCATTGTTCCACGGGTTGGAGCTTTCGATGGCCCCGGATTCCTGCAGCTCGACGATTTCCAGCTTGATATTGGGATCGAGTTCCTTGAGCAGTACCGCGAGGGTCGCACTCATGATGCCGGCTCCCACCAGCACCATATCCACTGCTTCGCTATCGTGTTGCGTCATCAACGCGTTCTCCAGAATCACAGCATTAAACTGTCGAGACCGCAGTACGCGGCCCCGTAAAACCCACCAGCCAGACGGTCAGGAACGGAGCATGTGCCTGGACCGCTGCTCGGGAACATGTGCCCGAGAACAGGAAGCCAGAGGCTGCCTGCCAGCTGTCGGAAGGGCGGCTTTTGGCCTCCTTCCTCTCGCTGCGATCCATCCGGAGCGGGCCTGACCCAGTGCTCGACGGTGGACGCTGCGAGGAAAAACGATTGCGAATCATGTTGCCGAAGCCAGCCGCAACCTTCGCCGCTGGCAGCGGACTGTGCCGATGCATTCGATACGAAACGGCGGCCCTCAGTTCAGCCGCGCATAGCCTCGATCAGTTCGATATAGGGCCTTGCCTGACGCTGCTTGGCGACCAGATCGATAAAGCTCTGCCCTTTGCTATCCCGGGCATCGAGGTCATAGCCGGCGGCCACGAAGAAGCCGAGAAAGCGCTCGAAATCATCAATGCGCAGGCCGCGATAGGCCTTGATCAGCTTGTGCAGCGAAGGGGGGGTATCGTCAGCCGGTTCAGGCTGAAGAAACAGCTTGATCGACTCATCCGCGATCTCGTCGCCAATCACCTGCTTCTTGTCTTTACGCATGCCGCCTCCGGTCCACGGGGTCTCACGGGGGCGGCAGTTTACTCCTCGCAGGCGACGCACTCAACGCGCCAGGCCGGCTTGCGACCAAGGTCGTACATCGCCGCCTCGGTATACCGGGCGATCTTTCAGCACAAAGAACAAGAGCTGCCCGCGCCTATAATGGCGCCTTCGCCTACAAGGAGCGTCCCAGGCATGAAGCTTCCCCCACTGTTTGCCGCCTGGCACCAGGTCCTGCGTCTAGGCTACGGTGCCCGCGCGCTGCGCGGCGATATCAGCGCCGGACTGACGGTCGGCATCATCGCCATCCCGCTGGCCATGGCCCTGGCGATCGCCGTTGGCGTGGCGCCACAGCACGGCCTCTACACCGTACTGATCGCCGCGCCACTGATCGCGCTGACCGGGGGATCGCGCTTCAATGTCTCCGGGCCGACAGCGGCTTTCGTGGTGATCCTGTTGCCGATCACCCAGCAGTTCGGCCTTGGCGGCCTGCTGCTGTGCACCATGCTCGCCGGTCTGATCCTGATCGCACTGGGCCTGCTGCGCGCTGGACGCCTGATCGCATTCATCCCCTACCCTGTCACCCTCGGATTCACCGCGGGCATCGGCATCGTCATCGCCACCCTGCAGATCAAGGACCTGTTCGGCCTGACGCTGACCGAACAGCCACAGCACTACGTCGAGCAGGTCAGCCTGCTGCTGCGCTCGCTGCCGGGCGCCCGGCTCGGTGACGCGCTGGTGGCGGCGATCTGCCTCGCGGTGCTGATCATCTGGCCGCGCTGGGTACCGAAAGTACCCGGGCACCTAGTGGCACTGACCGTCGGTGCGCTGGCAGGTTTGCTGCTGGAATCGTCCGGATTGTCCGTGGCGACCCTTGGCGAGCGGTTCAGCTACACCCTGGACGGCATCACCCATCCGGGTATTCCACCGTTTCTCCCAGATTTCGCCTGGCCCTGGCTGCTACCCGGTCCGGATGGCCAGCCGCTGCAGCTGAGTTACGAGCTGTTCCGCGAATTGCTCGCGCCGGCGTTTGCCATCGCCATGCTCGGCGCCATCGAGTCGCTGCTTTGCGCCGTGGTCGCCGACGGCATGACCGGCAGCAACCACGAGCCCAACGGCGAGCTGATCGGCCAGGGGCTGGGCAATCTGGTCGCCCCGCTGTTCGGCGGCATCACCGCGACCGCAGCGATCGCCCGCAGCGCCACGAATGTCCGGGCCGGGGCGTTCTCGCCGCTGGCAGCAATGATTCATGCGGGTGTGGTGCTGGTCGCAGTGCTCTGGCTGGCGCCGCTGTTCAGCTATCTGCCGATGGCAGCCCTTGCAGCCTTGCTGGTGATGGTGGCGTGGAACATGAGCGAAGCGCCGCACGTGCTGCACGTATTGCGCATTGCACCGCGCAGCGATGTGCTGGTGCTGCTGACCTGCCTGACACTCACCGTGCTATTCGACATGGTGCTGGCCGTCGGGGTCGGGCTGCTGCTGGCAGCCGGGCTGTTCATAAAGCGCATGAGCGAGCTGACCGACACCACCACTCTCTCGCGCGAGCAACGGCGCATCCTCCAGGACATGCCCGAGCACGTGGCGACCTACGCGATCCGTGGGCCGCTGTTCTTCGGCGCGGCGGAAAAGGCGCTGGGCGCCCTGCGGCGCTTCAATCCCGAGGTGAAGGTGGTGATCGTCGACATCAGCGCAGTGCCGATGCTGGACATGACCGCGCTGGCATCGCTGGAAAACGTGCTGGTGGATTACCGCCGACTGGGGGTCACGCTGATCCTGAGCGGCAGCAATGCGCGCGTCCGCCTGAAATTGCGCCGCGCCGGCATTCACCGCCTGCAGGGGCATCTGCTGTATGTGCGCAACCTGAGTCAGGCCCGCGAGAAAGCACTACGCCTGTTGCGCCCGGAGCCGGGCGAGGCCCCCGTCTGAATGCGCTCCCGGATTGCCCGGCAGCGCAAGCCATAGGTCAGCCTGCGTATTGTTGCAGGTTGGCCATCATCTCCTTCAACGCTTCCATGTTGTCAGCCGGGTGCGCCGCGTTCTCGAAATTACAGATCTGCTGCCACTGCGCGGCGACATCCTCGGCATCGAAACCGGCCTTCGGATCGAAACCGACGCCGAGACTGCGCTCCCAGCGCACCTTGCCCATCCAGCCGCCACCCACCTCGAACAGGCCGGAGGTTTCCTGGCACTGCTCGCTAGCCAGATACACCACCAGCGGACTCACCAGTTCGGGTTTGAGCTGCTCGAACACCTGCGGCGGAATCAGCCCCTCGGTCATCCGCGTACCGCCGGTGGGCGCGATGGCGTTGACCAGCACGTTGTTCTTGCGCCCTTCCAGCGCCAGCGTGCGGGTCAGGCCGTACAGACCGAGCTTGGCCATGCCGTAGTTCGACTGCCCGAAGTTGCCATAGATGCCAGAGGTCGAAGCTGTGAAGATCACCCTCCCGTAGTTCTGTTCGCGCATGTGCGGCCAGGCGGCACGGGTGACCTTGTAGGCGCCCTCGACATGCACCCGATAGACCAGATCCCAGTCGGCGTCTTCCATCTTGTGGAAGGTCTTGTCGCGCAGGATGCCGGCGTTGTTCACCACCACATCGATGCGGCCGAAGGAATCGAGGGCCTGCTGCACGATGCGATCGCCATCGGTTACTGAATCATGATTGGCGACAGCGGTACCGCCCGCCTGGCGAATTTCCTCCACCACTCGGTCGGCGGCGGAGCTGTTGGCTCCATCGCCCTGAGTGCTGCCGCCCAGATCGTTAACCACGACCTTCGCACCGTGGCGGGCGAACAGCAACGCGTGCGCCCGCCCGAGCCCGCCGCCGGCTCCGGTCACGATCACTACCTTGTCTTCGAAGCGGATGGCATCAGTCATGCGTACTCCCTCAGCGGTCTTGGATGAATTCAGGAGCGCCGAGTGTCGATCAGGCGCCGGGACCCGACAACCAACCGCCCGGAAATGAATGCCAGTGCATAAGAGTCGAGGATGGGCTGCTCCGACGCCAATGTTCTGGACGTTTTTTATTCATACCGCCGACAGCCGTGCCATCACTGGCCCGGCGGCGTATTTGCCCAAACAACTCACAGCGTTATCCACAGCCATCGTGGATAACTGAGGCGATCACTACCATTGTGAAACGGCACCGCACACATTGCCTATGAACGTGCGAGGCCTTCTGTTATGCGGTCTGTGGTCGCATCAAGCGGGACTGAGCAAAAAACGCACATACTGCTGGAAGTCCCGCGCCGCTTCGCCTGGAGCAGACCTTCCCAAGGTTATCCACAGAACCGCACACAACTATCGGGGATAAATGAAGCGGCAAATAGCGCAAGTGCTATCACGGCAATGTCGAGAATCTAAGAGCGCCGGGAGCGCCCTGTTCTTAGCATGAGTGCATCAACCGACGGAGAGATCGTCCATGTCCAGTCGCAATCTGCTCGAGAGCCTGTTTGCCAATTACGCGTGCGCCAGCGGAGGTGCATTGAACGGCCGCTGACATCGCCCAGCACGCTTGGCCGTTCGTCCATGCCCGCGTACCCTTCCGCCAGCCCTAAGAGCGGAGTTAACGATGACCTTGCGTTCCATTTGCGTTTTCTGCGGCGCCAGCCGTGGTTCGAACCCCATCTATGAACAAGCAGCCCAGGATCTCGGCCGCACCCTCGCGGCCAACGGCATCCGGCTGATCTACGGCGGCGGCGCCGTCGGCCTGATGGGGGTCGTGGCAGACGCCACCATGGCTGCCGGCGGCGAGGTGATCGGCATCATTCCGCAGAGCCTGAAAGATGCCGAGGTCGGCCACACCGGCCTCACTCGGCTGGAAGTGGTCGACGGCATGCACGCCCGCAAGGCGCGGATGGCAGAGCTCGCGGATGCCTTCATCGCTTTACCTGGCGGGCTGGGTACGCTGGAGGAGCTTTTCGAGGTCTGGACCTGGGGTCAGCTTGGCTATCACCCCAAACCGCTCGGGTTGCTGGACGTCAACCACTTCTACAGCAAGCTCAGTCATTTCCTCGATCACCTCGTCGAAGAGGGATTCGTCCGCTCCCAGCACCGCGAGATGTTGCAACGTAGTGACGAGTCGCAGGCGCTCATAGAGTTGCTGGATGCCTGGCAACCGCCTACTCATAGTCGCTGGGCCAAAAATTCGCCGCTGTGATCTGGCTGAATCCAGCTGATCAAATTTCACCCTCCTAGCTGTAGCCCACGCATCAAGCGGGCCGCAGCTCTGCCTCCCCATGTTATCCACATGCGCATCCACAGCAAAAGTGGATAAGCGCTCGCTTCGACCTGTTGTGTTACGCATGTGCGGGCAATACGACGTTTTAGAAGCCTTGAACCTGCGAACGTACAATTTTCGATCAATAGGCTCGATCGCTAGTGCCGCTAGGGCTGTAGCAAGCAGCTAAATGGTTATCCACAATTCGGCCCACAGCTGTAGTGGATAAGGTAGCCGAACGAATCGAACGCGCTGGACTCAACAAAAGCATCGCTCGTCTAATTCCTAGGCTTACACCATGGGTGCATCAACAAGGCTTCAATCGCTGCATCAGGGCAGACGTCCATGAGCTGGCTGGCCCTGACACTGGTGGCGTTCGTCATCTTCGTGCTGGTCTTCTTCGTCAAGAACCGGCAGCTCAACCATCCCGCGCTGCAATATCCCTATCGCCTCAAGGCGCCACTGTTCTCGCCAGCGGAACGCGAGCTGCTGGAAATGCTGCAACGCACGGTCGGCGAGCGCTATCTGATCTTCCCCAAGGTAAGCGTCGCCGACGTTGTGGAAGTCACCGCCATCGCCCGACGGGCGTACTGGTACCGCGCCACCAACCGCATCGCGGCCACGCGCTTCGATTTCGTGCTGTGCGACAGGGCCGATCTGAAGCCGGTCTGCGTCATCAACCTGCACGACCCTGACACCGATGAGGAATTCATGGCTCGACTGTGCGAGACCATCGGGTTACCGCAGGTCCGCCTGCCAGCGGATGCAGCGCGCTCCTATAGCGATGTCCGGGAAGCCATCGAGTCAGCGCTGCAGCCCTGATCGACCGCTGGCGGGAATGAGCGCAGCAGCGGACGGTCACAAGTCTGCATGACGTATCCATGCTGTGCAGTACCGCTGCGGAGACATCCGCAATCGACCACCGGCTACGAGTGACACTATGAAATACGCCCTCCCCCTGCTCCTTTCCCTCGCCCCGCTGGCTGCGCTGGCGGACGACCCGACCTGTCATGGCACCAACGAAGCGCAGGTCGCCGCGCTTTTCGATCGCTGGAACGACGATGTGCAATCAGGCGACCCGAAACGCGTGGTGGAAAACTACGCACCTGACTCGATGCTGCTGCCTACCGTGTCCAACACGCCGCGGCAGACGGCGGAAGCCAAGCTCGACTACTTCGAGCACTTTCTGGCGCTGAAACCGAAGGGCGAAATTGTCTCGCGAATGATCATGATCGACTGCAACAGCGCGCTCGATACCGGGCTCTACAGCTTCAAGCTGGGCGACGGCAAGACGGTGCCGGCGCGTTATACCTTTACCTACAAGTGGTTCGCCGACGCCGGACAGTGGCTGATCACCAGTCACCACTCATCGGCGATGCCAGAGCAGCCCGAGGCGGTACAGCAGGTGATCGAAGAGAGCGACTGATCGTCCTGCGAAATACGCCAAATAGGGGCGCCTGGCCACACCAGCGGGGCGCGCCCGCTGTACCATCCGCCCTCGACAAGCGAAGGGTCTCGACCGCGGGCTTGCACCAGCCCGCCTGTGCTCGATACTTCTGATAAGCACGCCGTATCCGGACCCGAACCATCATGCAACTCAAGCCGCTGTTATCACGCCTGTTCGACCTGGCTAGCCGCCTGATTCGGCGCTATCCGGGTACGGTTGCGCTGTTCGGCTTCGTTTCCGGGGTGGCGAGTTTCGTTCTGGTGGAACGCCACGCCGGCCTGGCCAAGGTGGTCGCCCTGGTGATGCTGGTGAGCTGGCTCTGGCTGGTACTGGAATCGAGCCTGCGGCGCAGCCTGCAGAGCTGGTTCGGCTGGCAGGTGCCAAGACCGCTGCTGCGCTATGCAACCCAGATGGTGCATCAGGAAAGCCTGTTCTTCATCATTCCGTTCTTTGCCATCACCACCACCTGGAACAGTGGGCAAGCCCTGTTCACCGGCCTGCTTGGCGCCGCCGCGCTCGTTTCGCTGATCGATCCGCTGTACTACAAATGGCTGGCACCGCGGCGCTGGGTCTATCTGGGATTCCACGCGCTGACGCTGTTCGCCGTCCTGCTGACCGCGTTGCCGATCATCCTTCATCTGTCCACCCCGCAGAGTTATCAGCTGGCGCTGGGCGTCGCAGTATTGCTGGCCCTGCCGAGCCTCAGCGGACTGTTTCCCCGCTCGAACTGGCGCACGTGGCCCGGCATCCTGTTGCTGGCGGTGGCGCTGGGTGCCGCAGGTTGGCTGGGACGGACCTGGGTGCCCCCGGCAACCCTGTGGCTGACCGATGTCGCCGTGACCATGAGCCTCGATGATCGGCAACGCAAACCCGGTAAGGGACTGCGCGAAATCACCAGCGCAGAACTGCACGCAAATGGCCTCTACGCCTATGCCGCCATCAACGCACCGCGCGGCCTGAAGGAGCGCATCTTCCACGAGTGGACCCACAACGGCCGGCGCGTCGACCGTATCGCCCTGGAGATCAGCGGCGGACGCGAAGCCGGTTATCGCGCATGGACCCACAAGCGCAACTTCCCGGAACAATCATCGGGCCGCTGGCGAGTACGTGTCGTTACCGAAGCAGGCCAGATGATCGGCATGCTGCGTTTCCAGGTCACCGATTAGCGAACCCCCCGCCGCCTCGCGTATCCAAATCAGAACCAGCCTGGCTTGGAGAAGGACATGGAGTGGTGGGCGAGCATCTCCTACACCATCGCGTCGGAGTTCTCCGACATCACCGACCTGGAGGACGCGACCCGCGTCAGTAGCCGTCTGCTGATCGCGTCGATTCTCGGCGGCCTGCTCGGCTATGAACGCGAGCGCCGACGCAAGGCCGCTGGCTTGCGCACCCATATGCTGGTCGCGCTTGGTGCAGCGTTGTTCGTACTGGTGCCGGTGCAGGCGGGCATGAGCCTCGAGGACATTTCCCGGGTGATTCAGGGCCTGGTTACCGGTATTGGCTTTCTCGGAGCCGGGACTATCCTCAAGGGCGACTCCGCGGAAGACGTCAAGGGCCTGACCACCGCCGCGGGCATCTGGCTTACGGCCGCGATCGGTGTCGCCGTCGGCCTCGGGCATGAAGCAACGGCCGTAATGAGCACGCTGTTGGCGCTGGCGATCTTTGCTTTGATGCCACGGCTGGAGCGGCATACTGCCCTGCGTGCCGCGCGCAAGCGTCGCCACCCGGACCAGCCGCGCTAACGAACGGCACTCCACTGCCCAAGGATTTCGCCATGTCCAACTTCCGTATTCTTCTGACCGGCGCCGTTCTGGCTGCTCTGGCAGGTTGCAGCGAAACGGCCAAGCTTCCGGTGGAATCCGGATACGGCCCGAAACCGGCGCTGCCAGAGCCGAACAAGACAGTCCTGCCCACGGTGCACATCGCCCCCGCCAAAGGCTGGCCGCAAGATGGCAAACCGCAGGCGGCGGCCGGTCTGCGCGTGGCGGCATTCGCCCGTGACCTGGACCATCCCCGCTGGCTCCATGTGCTGCCCAATGGCGATGTGCTGGTGGCGGAATCGGACGCACCGCCGAAGCAACAGAGCCAGGGACTGCGCGGCTGGATTGCCAGCAAGATCATGGCCCGCGCTGGCTCCGGAGGCCCCAGCGCCAACCGCATCACACTGCTGCGCGATCGTGACGGCGATGGCGTGGCGGAACAGCGCACGGTGTTTCTGGAAAACCTTAACTCCCCGTTCGGTATGGCGTTGGTAGGCAACCACTTCTACGTCGCCAACACGGACGCGCTGCTGCGCTTTCCCTATACGCCCGGCACCACCCGTATCACTGCGAACGGCGAGAAGGTCGTGGACCTACCCGCTGGGCCGATCAATCACCACTGGACCAAGAACGTCATTGCCAGCCAGGACGGCAGCCGCCTCTATGTCACCAGCGGCTCCAACAGCAACGTGGCGGAGAACGGCATGCAGGCCGAAGAGAACCGCGCAGCGATTCTCGAGGTGGATCCGCAAGCCAGGAGCATGCGTCTGTTCGCTTCAGGCCTGCGCAACCCCAATGGCCTAGCCTGGCAACCGGACAGCGGAGCGCTATGGACCACCGTCAACGAGCGCGACGAGATCGGCAGCGACCTGGTGCCGGACTACATGACCTCGGTGAAGGACGGCGGATTCTACGGGTGGCCCTACAGCTACTTCGGCCAGCACATCGACGAGCGCGTGCAGCCCCTGCGGCCGGATCTGGTCGAGCGTGCCATTGTCCCGGACTATGCACTGGGCGCGCATACTGCCTCGCTCGGCCTGGCCTTCTACGAAGGCACGCTGCTGCCGCAGCACTACCGCCACGGCGCGTTCGTTGGTCAGCACGGCTCCTGGAACCGCAAGCCGCGCAGTGGCTATAAGGTGGTTTTCATACCGTTCCGCAACGGCATGCCGGCTGGGCAGGCAGAGGATGTGCTGACCGGCTTCGTCAACGAGGCAGGAGAGGCAATGGGTCGCCCGGTAGGCGTCGCGGTGGACAAGACCGGGGCCGTGCTGGTGGCCGACGATGTCGGCAACGTGGTCTGGCGCGTCACCCCTGATGACCGTTGATACCGTCGCCCGCTGATCCGTTGAACCTTGCCGGACGCCGTATGGCCATAAAGGTAACGTCCATACGCAACGAGGCACTCCCATGATCAAGCGCGCCATCTACATCTTCGCCCCTGTCGTGCTGCTCGCCGGCTGTTCCGGCAATGTGCAGAACCCGGTAGACCGCATCACCTTCCGTGACGAGCCACTGGTACGCGATGTGGAGACCGGCATGTCTCAGGAGCAGGTACTGGCCATCGGTGGCGAGCCCTCGAAGGCCGCAGCTCGCACTGTAGTGCCTGGCATCTGCCACGATTACATCCTCAATCGCGATGGCCATCAGCAACCTTATTACGTCAGTTTCGATGGTTCCGGCCGCGTGGACGGCCAGGGCTTCCTGACCTGCGATCAGCTTGAGGAAAACCAGCGCAAACTGCATCGCTGACCACCGGGCACAGGCGCGAGCGCGCTTCGGGTCTGTGCATTCAACGCTCCCTTGAAGGAGACCAGCATGCCTCGTGGAGAAAAAACCAAGTACACCGACAAGCAGCAACGCAAGGCCGAGCACATTGAGGAAAGCTACGAGAAGCGTGGCGTCCCTGAGGACGAGGCCGAAGCGCGCGCATGGGCGACGGTCAACAAGCAATCCGGCGGCGGCGAACACAAAGGGGGCTCGGGCAGGAGCAAGAGCGAGACCACCAAGCGGGCTGAGCGCAAGGACTCGGCCCACCGCGCAGCCGATGCCCGCCAGGGCAAATCACCAAACAATGGTTCGGCACGAAGCTCGATGTCGACCAACACGGCGCTTGCCGACATGACCCGCGACCAGCTCATGGAAAAGGCCCGCGAGCGGGACATTCGTGGCCGCTCGAAGATGCGCAAGAACGAACTGCTACGGGCGCTGAGCTGAGGACTGAGGGCATGCCGATGATTGACCAAACCGCTCCGAAAGAGGGCAATCCCAAGCGCGAGGACCCAGGCGACCCTGTGCCGATTGATGAGCCGGGTGAGCCTGAGCCGGCGCCCGCACCGCCGGACGAGCCCCACCGCTAAACTTTTCGCCAGCATCCTGTTCTCAAACTGGGAACCGTGAATCACCGCGTCCGCGGTGAACCAGACCAGGAGATGGCGATGAGCTATGTACAATTGAGCGATAAACAGAGCCTGCGCGAGCGGGCTCGTCAACATGTCGAGAATGGCGCCGTCACCGAGAGTTACTCGGCCGATCGCGAAGTCGTGATCAACCTGCTGAACGAAGCGCTGGCGACCGAACTGGTGTGCTATCTGCGCTACAAGCGCCACTACTACATGGCCACTGGGCTGAAATCCAGCGCCGCCGCGGACGAGTTTCTCGAGCATGCCAATGAGGAACAGGAACACGCCGATCGGCTGGCCGAGCGCATCGTACAACTGGGTGGCGCACCGGACTTCAACCCGGACGGCCTGACGGAGCGCGCCCACGCGCAGTACGCCGAAGGCAACGGCCTGCGCGACATGGTTTTCGAGAACCTGGTGGCCGAACGCATCGCCATCGACAGTTATCGGGAAATCGTCCAGTACATCGGCGACAAGGACCCGACCACCCGCCGCATCTTCGAGGACATCCTCGCCCAGGAGGAAGAGCATGCCGACGACCTGGCTGGCTTGCTGGACGACATGAACTAGCTCAGCACGCGCTAGCGGCGCCTCGCTGAATCCGTCGATACGACGTTTCCACCAGCGTTCAGCGAACCATAAAAAAAGGCCACCCTAGGGTGGCCTTGAATATAGGAAGAGAGGTACAGCTTAGCCGGCTGCCACCGGACGCATGTAGGAGATCGGTGCGGTCTGCGGGTCATCGAAGGTCACCAGTTCCCACGCATCCTTTTGTTCCATCAGGGTGCGCAGCAAACGGTTGTTCAACGCGTGGCCGGATTTATAGCCGCGGAATTCGCCGATCAGACTGGTGCCCAGCAAGTACAGATCACCAATGGCATCGAGAATCTTGTGCTTCACGAATTCGTCCTCGTAACGCAGGCCGTCTTCGTTGAGCACACTGGTTTCGTCCACCACGATTGCGTTCTCAACGCTGCCGCCAAGCGCCAGGTTGTGCGAGCGCAGGAACTCGATGTCGCGCATGAACCCGAAGGTACGTGCACGGCTGACTTCCTTGACGAAGGAAGTGCTCGAGAAATCCACACTGGCAGTCTGGGTACGGCCCTTGAAAACCGGATGGTCGAAATCAATCTCGAAACTCACCTTGAAGCCGTCGAAAGGCAGGAAAGTAGCGCGCTTGTCACCTTCCTCGACTGTCACTTCACGCTTGATGCGGATGAACTTCTTGTGGGCGTCCTGCTCCTGCAGGCCGGCGGATTGAATCAGGAATACGAAAGGTCCAGCGCTACCATCCATGATCGGCACTTCCGACGCTGAGAGTTCGACGTAGGCGTTGTCGATCCCCAGGCCAGCCATTGCCGACAGCAGATGCTCCACTGTGTCGACCTTGACGTCACCGTTGACCAATGTCGTGGACATGGTGGTTTCGCCAACGTTCTCGGCCCGCGCAGGAATCTCCACAGGCGGGTTGAGGTCGGTGCGACAGAACACGATTCCGGTATCCACCGGTGCCGGTTTCAGGGTGAGATAAACCTTCTCTCCCGAATGCAAGCCGACGCCGGTGGCGCGAATGATGTTCTTCAGGGTGCGTTGTCTGATCATGGCCTTTTGCTTCGCTTTAGCGCTAGTTGCGAATAGTTTTCAACAATTAGCGGCGATAATAGCAGAAGCCAACTTTGCTGAACACCAATCACAACGATACTCCTGATAAATCCAATCAATCGGCCTGACGACGCAGAAACGCGGGAATGTCCAGATAATCCAGATCTTCCTGCGGATTCAGCTTGGCTGCGGTGGCAGCTGCATGCGCCTGATTACGCATCACGGTCGGACGCTCCAGGTCACGATAATTGACCGCGGCCTGCTCATGCTGACGCGATGCCGGAGCGGCGGAAGCGGCAACAGAGGTCTGCACGGTGTTGTCGACGACCTTGACCGGCTTTTCATTGCGCGGACCGAGCCCGGTAGCGACCACGGTGACATGCAGCTCGTCGGCCATATCCGGATCGATCACGGCGCCAACCTTGACTGTGGCCTCATCGGACGCGAAGGCCTCGATGATTTCGCCCACGGCAGCGTACTCGCCGAGCGAAAGGTCCAGACCAGCAGTGATGTTGACCAGAATGCCACGTGCGCCCTGCAGGTTGACGTCTTCCAGCAGCGGGTTGCGAATGGCAGCCTCGGTGGCTTCGCGAGCACGGTTCGGGCCGGTGGCGCAACCAGTGCCCATCATCGCCATACCCATCTCGCCCATGACCGTCTTGACGTCGGCGAAGTCGACGTTCATCAGGCCCGGACGCTGCATGATGTCGGAGATGCCACGGACCGCACCGGCCAGTACGTCGTCAGCCTTGGCGAAAGCGGCCAGCAGGCTGGCGTCCTTGCCGAGGATGGTCAGCAGCTTCTCGTTGGGGATAGTGATCAGCGAATCGACGCAATCGGACAGCGCGCGGATACCTTCGTCGGCCACCTGCATGCGACGACGGCCCTCGAAGGGGAACGGACGAGTGACCACGGCGACGGTAAGGATGCCCATTTCCTTGGCTACCGAAGCGATGATCGGCGCAGCGCCGGTACCGGTGCCGCCGCCCATGCCGGTGGTGATGAACACCATGTCCGCACCTTCCAGTACTTCGGCGATGCGCTCACGATCTTCCATCGCCGCCTGGCGACCGATGTCCGGATTGGTACCGGCACCCAGACCTTTTGTGATGGCCGAGCCGAGCTGCAGCACGGTGCGTGCTTCAACTTTCTTCAGCGCCTGGGCGTCAGTGTTGGCGCAGATGAATTCGACGCCTTCGACGTTATTGCGAACCATGTGGTTCACGGCATTGCCGCCACCGCCACCGACACCGATGACCTTGATGACTGCACTTTGCGGGGTATGATCTACGAGTTCGAACATTTCCCTCTCTCCTTCCAGCTTTCTAGTTTTGGTTGTTACAGCGCACTGCTTAAAAATTGCCCTGGATCCAGCCCTTGAGCCGGTCCAGAACAGACGTCTTTGGTTCGTCGGCGAAACTGCCGATGCCAGACACGGGAATGCCGTCGGCCTGCTTTTGCAGTCCGTACAGCAACAGGCCCACGCCCGTTGAATAGATGGGGTTGCGTACTACGTCGCTCAGTCCCTTGACGCTGTGCGGCACGCCCAGGCGCACCGGCATGTGAAAGATTTCCTCGGCCAGGTCGACGGCTCCTTCCATCTTCGCTGTACCGCCTGTGAGAACGATCCCGGCCGGGATCAGATCCTCGTATCCGCTACGACGCAGCTCGGCCTGGATCAGGGTGAACAGCTCGTCATAGCGCGGCTCGACCACCTCTGCCAGAGCCTGCCGCGAGAGTTCGCGCGGTGGGCGATCGCCGACGCTGGGAACCTTGATGGTCTCGCCTGCACCGGCCAGCTTGGCCAACGCGCAAGCATAACGAATCTTGATCTCTTCGGCATACTGGGTCGGCGTGCGCAATGCCATGGCGATGTCGTTGGTGACCTGATCGCCGGCGATCGGGATGACCGCGGTATGACGAATCGCGCCTTCGGTGAAAATGCAGATGTCGGTGGTGCCGCCGCCGATGTCCACCAGGCAGACGCCCAGCTCCTTTTCATCGTCGGTCAGTACCGCGTGTGCAGAGGCCAGTTGCTCCAGGATGATGTCATCCACTTCCAGGCCGCAGCGACGCACGCACTTCTCGACATTCTGCGCCGCATTCACCGCGCAGGTGACCACATGGACCTTGGCCTCAAGGCGCACGCCGGACATGCCCAGCGGTTCGCGCACACCTTCCTGGTTGTCGATCACGTAATCCTGCGGCAGCGTGTGCAGCACGCGCTGGTCCGCCGGAATGGCCACAGCCTGGGCGGCGTCAAGTACCCGCTCCAGGTCCGCGGCGCTGACTTCACGGTCGCGGATCGCGACGATGCCATGGGAGTTCAGGCTGCGAATGTGGTTGCCCGCCAGGCCGACGAAGGCCGAATGGATGCGGCAGCCAGCCATCAGCTGAGCTTCTTCGATAGCGCGCTGAACCGACTGCACGGTGGATTCGATATTGACCACCACGCCCTTCTTCAACCCGCGCGAAGGATGGGTACCGATCCCCACGATTTCCAGCTCACCATCGGCGGTCACCTCACCTACCAGCGCCACCACCTTGGAGGTGCCGATGTCCAGGCCGACGATCATCTTGCCGCTTTGCACGCTCGACATGTGTTTCATTCCTCAATTCTTCGCAGCGACGGTCGTATCCGTCACAGTCGGGACCGGCTCATGCCAGGCGACGGCCAGGCCGTTCGCATAGCGCAGATCGATCCGTGCGATCTTCTCGCTTTCCTGCTCCAGCGCCTTTTGATAGATGGCGGTGAAGCGACGCATTTTTTCTACAACCTGGTCCCGCCCCAGCAGCAACTCGACGCCCTGGTTGGTGGTCAGGAACCAGCTTCCACGCTCGCGCAGCTCCAGACGGGAAATGGAGAATCCCAGCGGGCGCAGCATCTGGCTGAGCATCTGGTATTGCTGCATGACACGCTGTTGGGCCCGCTTCGGACCATATAAATGTGGCAAGTGTTCATATCGGGTCAGGTCATCCGGCGAGAAAGCCTGCCCTTTATTGTTAAGCAATGCTTCGCCCCCCCAGCGGGCAATCGGCAATTGCTCATCCAGCCGCACCATCACCTGGTCCGGCCAGACGCGGCGGACTTCGACATGGGCGATCCACGGCATCTGTTCCAGTTGGTGGCGCATGCCGTTCAGATCAACCTTGAAGAAGCTCTGCTCGACGAAAGGCGCTATGCGCTGCTGGACCGCGTCGCGACTCACATAGCCCAGTTCGCCCTGCACACTGACCTTGGCGATCGGCCGATCGGCATAGGGCAGCAGCCGCTCGCCCAGCTCGTAAAGCCCGACCGCCAACCCGACCAGTAGCACCGGCCAGACGAAACGCTTCAGCCCGGCGAGGCTCGGCTTCGGCAGGCGCTGCGACAGCGGCTGCGGTTGCACCAGGCGGCTCGCACCCCGTTGCGCGGGCTTGCGCGAGGCGCGGCCGCTTCCGGGTTGCGAATGGCGCAGCGTAGCGATCATGGCTAGCTCCCCGCCTCGAGGCTGTCATCGAGAATGCTCAGGACCAGTTGCTGGAAATCCAGACCGGCAGCACGCGCCGCCATGGGCACCAGGCTGTGATCGGTCATTCCCGGCACCGTGTTCACTTCAAGCAGCCAGAAATCGCCGTTACCGTCCTGCATCACGTCAACCCGGGCCCAGCCGCGGATACCCACCGCTTCGCAGGCACGTGCAGACAGCGCTTTCAGTTCCTGTTCGCGCACCGCGTCGAGGCCACAGGGAATGCGGTACTGGGTATCGGAAGCCAGGTACTTGGCGTCGTAGTCGTAGAAGGTGTGCGGCGTGCCCAGGCCAATCGGTGGCAGTACCTGGCCGTGCAGCACCGCCACGGTGAATTCCGGGCCTTGTATCCACTGCTCGACGAGTACTTGCGAGTCGTAGCTGCTGGCGGCACGCCAGGCTTCGATCAGCTCGGTGAGCCCGCCGACCTTGGCCATGCCGATGCTCGAGCCTTCGTGGGCCGGTTTGACGATCAGCGGAAAACCCAGGGTTTCCGCTGCAGCCTTGCAATCGGCTTCCGTAGCCAGCACGGCATGCTGCGGCGTCGGCAGGCCAAGGCTCTGCCACACCTGCTTGGTGCGCAGTTTGTCCATGGCCAGGGCCGAAGCCAGAATGCCGCTGCCGGTGTAGGGGATACCGGCGCATTCCAACAGTCCTTGCATGCTGCCGTCTTCGCCACCACGACCATGCAGGACGATGAAGGCACGATCGATGCGCTCGTTGCTCAGGCGTTGCAGCAGGTCATCGCCGGCATCGATGCCGAACGCATCCACACCGGCCTCCTGCAGCGCGGCGAGTACCGCCGCGCCGGATTTCAGGGACACTTCGCGTTCGGCACTCTTGCCACCGAAGAGCACGGCGACACGACCAAACGCCTTGGGGTCGCGAGTCGAATGCAGGGTCGTCATTTGGATTTCCTCGCGGCGCCATCGCCACCGAACAGCGGACTCTTGAGCAGTTGCGGCGCCAGGCCACCGATATCACCGGCTCCTTGGCAAAGCAGAATGTCGCCGGCACGCAGCAGCGGCTTGACCAACGGAGCGAGGTCGACGCCACGCTCGACGTAGATCGGGTCCAGCTGGCCGCGCTGGCGGATGCTGTGGCACAACTGGCGGCTGTCGGCGCCGGGGATCGGCTCCTCACCAGCCGGATAGACTTCCATCAGCAGCAACACGTTGGACTCGCCGAGCACCTGCACGAAGTCGTCGTAGAGGTCGCGGGTGCGGCTGTAGCGATGGGGCTGATAGACCATGACCAGGCGCCGCTCCGGCCAGCCACCGCGGACTGCCTTGATCACTGCGGCGACTTCGCGCGGGTGATGACCGTAGTCGTCGACCAGCATCACGCTGCCGTCCTCGACCGGTAGATCACCATAGACCTGAAAGCGGCGGCCGACGCCTGCGAACTCCGCGAGGCCCTGGACGATGGCTTCGTCGTCGATACCTTCATCGGTAGCAATGGCGATGGTGGCCAGGGCGTTCAGCACGTTGTGGTTGCCCGGCATGTTCACTGACACATCCAGCGGCTCACAGCCATCGCGCAGCACCGTGAAGAAGGTACGCATGCCTTCCTGACGGACATTGGTGGCGCGCACGTCGGCGTCATCGCTGAAACCGTAGGTCGTGATCGGCCGGCCGATCTGCGGAATGATCTCGCGAACGAACGGGTCGTCGACGCAGAGCACTGCCAGGCCGTAGAACGGCAGGTTGTGCAGGAACTCGACGAAGGTTTTCTTCAGCTTGCCGAAGTCGCCGCCATAGGTGCTCATGTGGTCGGCATCGATATTGGTGACCACCGCGACCATCGGCTGCAGGTGCAGGAAGCTGGCATCGCTTTCGTCGGCCTCGGCGATCAGATAACGGCTGCTGCCGAGCTGCGCGTTGGTACCGGCCGCAGTGAGTCGGCCACCGATGACGAAAGTCGGATCGAGCCCGCCGGCGGCAAAAACCGAAGCCAGCAGACTGGTAGTAGTGGTCTTGCCATGGGTGCCGGCGACAGCAATACCGTGCCGGTAGCGCATCAGCTCGGCAAGCATCTCGGCACGTGGAACCACTGGAATACGTTGTTCGAGCGCCAGGGCGACTTCCGGGTTGGCCGAATTGACCGCGCTGGACACCACCAGCACGTCGGCGCCGGCAACATTGCCGGCCTGATGACCGATGAAAATCTGCGCACCGAAGCTCTGCAGCCGATCGGTACTGGCGGATTCCTTGAGGTCCGAGCCCGACACCTCGTAGCCGAGATTGAGCAGCACCTCGGCGATGCCGCACATGCCGACCCCGCCGATACCGACGAAGTGAATGCGACGAATGCGCCGCATACGGCGGACTTCGGCTTTTACCGCGGCGGGAGATTTAGCCACGAGCCACCTCCAGACAGATATCGACCACGCTGCGGGTGGCGTCGGGCCGGGCCAGACGGCGCGCGATGGCGCCCATGGCCTTGAGTTTTTCCGGCTGCATCATTACCTCGGTCAGCTGAGCGGCAAGCACGGCCGCATCAGTCTTGGCTTGCGGCAGAAGGACGGCAGCGCCCTCCTTCGCCAGATATTCGGCATTGCGTGTCTGGTGGTCGTCGATCGCATGGGGCAGCGGCACCAGAAAGGATGGCAACCCAGCGGCGGCCAGCTCGCAAACGGTGAGCGCTCCGGCACGACAGATGACCAGATCGGCCCAGGCGTAGGCCCGCGCCATGTCCTTGATGAAGGGCGCGACTTCCGCCTCGACGCCGACCTCGGCATAACGCTGCGTGGTGATATCGGCGTGCTGCTTGCCGGCCTGATGAAACACCTGCGGCCGCACATCCGCCGGTACCTGGGCGAGCGCGGCGGGCAGCAGTTTGTTCAGCGGTTCGGCACCGAGACTGCCGCCCAGTACCAGGAGGCGCGGGCGACGATGCGCAAGGGCATCGCGGGGCGTCTCGAGGAACAGCTCCTCACGCACCGGATTGCCGGTGGTGCGGCGCTTGACGCTGGCCTTGAAGGTTTCCGGGAAGGCTTCGCAGACGCGGCTGGAAAGCGGCGCGAGGCTACGATTGGCGGTCCCAGCGACGGCGTTCTGTTCGTGAATCACCAGGGGCACCCCGGCCAGCTTGGCAGCCAGTCCGCCCGGACCGGTAACGTAGCCGCCCATCCCCAGCACGCAGACCGGTTGCAGCTCGCGCACGATGCGACGCGCCTGGAAAAGCGAGCGAATCAACTGCAGCGGAGCCTTGATCAGCGAAACGATGCCCTTGCCGCGCAATCCGCTGACCTGGATCAGATGCAGCGGCAGGCCAGCGGCGGGTACCAGCTCGTTCTCGATACCGCGCGGCGTGCCGAGCCAGTGCACGGAGTAGCCGCGGGCCTGGAACTCACGAGCACAGGCGAGCGCCGGGAAAACGTGGCCACCGGTGCCGCCGGCCATGATCAGTACATTAGCGGCCATGGGCGACCTCCTTGGCCGGCGGCTCGGCGAAATCGGCCTCGTCGAACTCGGTGTCCTCGCTGCCCAGCACGGTGCGGCTTTCCCATTCGATGCGCAGCAGCAGCGCCATGCTTGCGCAGGTCACCACCAGCGAGCTGCCGCCATAACTGAGGAACGGCAGCGTCAGGCCCTTGGTTGGCAGCAGACCTACGTTTACTCCCACGTTGATCAGGAACTGTCCCAGCCAGAGGAACGCCATCCCCCAGGCCACATACGCCGCGAAGAACTGCCGGGCCTTCTCTGCCCACAGACCGATATACAGTGCGCGAACACCGACGAAGGCAAACAGCGCGATGGTCACCAGTGCGCCGACCATGCCCAGCTCTTCGGCCAGTACGGAGAATACGAAATCGGTATGCGCTTCGGGCAGGTAGAACTGCTTTTGCACGCTATTACCCAGGCCGACGCCGAACCACTCCCCGCGGCCGAAGGCGATCAGCGCCTGGGTCAGCTGGTAGCCGGCGCCGTACTGATCGGCCCAGGGGTCGGTGAAAGTGATCAGGCGCTGCAGACGGTATTCCTGGGTCTGCACCAACACCACCACGGCACCCACCGCGGCGATCACCAGCAGACTGAAGCGGATCATGCCAACACCACCGAGGAACAACATCGCCACTGCGGCGCCCATCATGACCACGGTCGCACCGAAATCGGGCTCCAGCAGCAACAGGAATGCCATGGGCAGCAGGACCAGGAAGGGTTTGGCAAAGCCCCACATGCTTTCGCGAACTTCCTCTTGCCGGCGCACCAGATAGCCGGCCAGGTAGATCACCACGAAGACTTTCGCCAGCTCGGACGGCTGCACGTTGAAGGCGCCGAAACCGATCCAGCGCATCGAACCGTTCACTTCCCGGCCGATTCCCGGCAGCAGGACAAGGATCAGCAGGCCGAACGCCGCCAGCAGCAGCATCCAGTCCAGACGTTGCCAGACCGACAGCGGTACCAGCAGCATCGCAATTCCCGCGCCGAGGCCCAGCGCCACATAAACCAGATGGCGACTCATGTGATACAGCGGATTGCCGGCATTGACCGCCGCGACTTCGGACGACGCCGAAGTGATCATCACGAGACCCAGGCCAAGCAAAGCCAGACATCCGGCGAGCATGGGGAAGTCAAGATCCAGACCGCGGCGGCCGAACAAGGGCGAAGGTGCATGGCGCAGGAAGGCAAGCATCAGTCGAGCGCCTCCACCGCAGCGGCGAACAAACGGCCACGCTCTTCGAAATTCTTGAACATGTCCAGGCTGGCACAGGCCGGCGACAGCAACACCGCATCGCCCGCTTCGGCACACTCGGAGGCGCGCTGCACGGCTTCGCCCAGTGTTGCGACATGAACTAGGGTGGTGGCATCGGCCAGCGCGTCCGCAAGACGTTGCGCATCACGACCGAGCAGCACCACGGCACGGCAATAGCGTGCAATCGGCGCGCGCAGCGCGGAGAAGTCTGCGCCCTTGCCATCGCCACCGGCGATCAGCACCAGCTTGCCGTCGATATCCGCACCCAGGCCTTCGATCGCAGCCAGCGCGGCACCGACATTGGTGGCCTTGGAATCGTCGTAATAGCTGACGTCGCCACGCTGGCCAACCCACTGGCAGCGATGCGGCAAACCGACGAAATGGCGCAACGTCTCCAGCATCGGCTCGAACGGCAGACCCACCGCGTGCCCCAGCGCCAGCGCTGCCAGAGCATTGGACTGATTGTGCGCACCACGCATCTTCAGCTCGCGAACCGGCATCAGCGCATCGAACTGGAACGCCAGGTACTTCTCGCCTTTTTCCTCGAACAGCCCAAAACCCTTGAAGTCCGGCTTGCCGAGGCCAAAGGTCCAGGTCGGCAGGTCATCCGCGACCAGCGGACGGCTGAGCCGGTCATCGCGATTGACCACCACCTGACGCGCCCCGCGGAAAATTCGGTGTTTGGCCTGATGATAGGCTGGCAGGCCGCTGTAGCGGTCCATATGGTCTTCGCTGATGTTCAGGCAGGTCGCCACTTCGGCATTGAGCTGCTCGGTGGTCTCCAGCTGAAAGCTGGACAGCTCCAGCACATAAAGCTCGACGTCGTCTGCCAGCAGATCGAGCGCCGGCGTGCCCAGGTTGCCACCAACCGCCACGGTGCGCCCTGCCGCCACGGCCATCTCGCCGACCAGCGTGGTCACGGTGCTCTTGGCGTTGGAGCCGGTGATCGCAATGATCGGCGCCTTGGCTTCGCGGGCGAACAGCTCGATATCACCGGACAGCTTGACCCCACGCGCCGCGGCTTCCTGCAGCGCCGGCGTACTGACCGCCAGGCCCGGGCTTACCAGCAGCTCGCTGGCGGTGCAGAGAAACTCGACGTCCAGCTCGCCACAGCGCACTTGCACGTCTGGATACTCGGCCTTGAGCGTCGCCAACTCCGGCGGGTTCACACGGGTATCAGCGACGGCAAACGGCAGCCCCCGGCGCGCCAGATGGCGAACCAGGGACATGCCGCTCTTGCCGAGGCCGACAACGATGCGGAACTGGTCGGAAGCGATGAGCACTCTTGATTACCTCAGTTTCAGGGTGGCAAGGCCGACGAGCACCAGGATCACAGTGATGATCCAGAAGCGCACGATCACCCGGGGTTCGGGCCAGCCCTTGAGTTCGAAATGGTGATGGATCGGCGCCATGCGAAACACGCGCTTGCCAGTCAGCTTGAAGCTCGCCACCTGGATCATCACCGAGAGGGTTTCCATCACGAACACGCCGCCCATGATGAACAGCACCACTTCCTGGCGAACGATCACGGCGATGGTGCCCAGCGCCGCGCCGAGCGCCAGCGCGCCGACATCGCCCATGAAGACCTGAGCCGGATAGGTGTTGAACCAGAGAAAGCCGAGGCCGGCACCGATCAGCGCGCCGCAGAAGACGATCAGCTCGCCCGCACCCGGCACGTAAGGAATGAGCAGGTACTCGGCAAAATTCACGTTACCGGAGAGGTAGCAGAAGATACCCAGACCGCCGCCGACCATGACCGTTGGCATGATCGCCAGACCGTCGAGGCCGTCGGTCAGGTTGACCGCGTTGCTCGAGCCGACGATGACGAAGTAGCTCAACACGACAAAACCAATCCCGAGTGGGATCTCGATGTGCTTCAGCAGCGGCAGAATCAGCGTGGTTTCGACCGGTGTCTGCGCAGTCATATAAAGGAAGACCGCGGCGCCGAGGCCAAAGACCGATTGCCAGAAATACTTCCAACGGCTTGGCAAGCCGCGGGAGTTCTTCTCGATCACCTTGCGATAGTCATCGACCCAGCCGATCGCGCCGAACAGCAAGGTCACCGCCAGCACCACCCAGACGTAGCGATTGGAAAGATCGGCCCAGAGCAAGGTGCTGATGCTGATGGCGCTGAGGATCAGCGCACCACCCATGGTCGGCGTGCCGGATTTGGACAGGTGCGACTGCGGACCGTCGGTACGCACGGACTGCCCAATCTGGCGCATCTGCAACGTACGGATCAGCCAAGGGCCCATCCACAGCGACAGCACCAGCGCGGTGAGGACGCCGAGAATTCCACGCAGCGACAGGTACTGAAAGACCGCGAAGCCTTTGTGGAACTGTTGCAGATACTCGGCGAGCAGCAGCAGCATCAGTGTTTCTCCATGGATGGCCCAGCGAGCGCATCGACGACTTTGTCCATCGCCGCGCTGCGTGAGCCCTTGATCAGAATGGTGGTACCGCTGCCCTGTTCGGCTCGCAGGCTGTCGATAAGGCTGGCCTGGTCGGCGAAGTGCCGAGCGCCTGGACCGAATGCCTGAATTGCGTGGGACATCAGAGGCCCGACGGCATAAAGCGTGTCGATCTTGCCAGCGGCATAGACGCCGACGTCGCGATGGCCCTGCTCGGCCCACTCGCCCAGCTCGCCCATATCGCCAAGCACAAGGATTGTGCGACCGGCAAAGCTGGCCAGCACGTCGATGGCGGCGCAGATCGATGCCGGATTGGCGTTGTAGCTGTCGTCGATCAGCCGCACACCATTGGCCAGCATTTGCGCCACGGCTCGGCCTTTGACCGGTTGCAGGCTTTCCAGCCCCGCCACTACGGCCTCGGCCTCGATACCCAGCGCATAGGCTGCCGCGGCTGCCGCCAAGGCGTTGGCCACGTTATGCCGGCCCAGCAGATTGAGCTGGGTGCGAAGATTGCCCAGCGGGCCAGTCAGCACGAAATTCGGGCAGCCACGCTGGTCGTAGGCGATCGACCCGGCGGAGAAATCCACGAGGGGGTCGTCCAAGCCGAACGATACGATGCGCTTGCCCGCAGCGCGCTCGGCCCAGATCGAATAGGCCTTGTCGTCACGGTTGAGCACGGCGGTGCCGGATGCGTTCAGGCCATCGAGAATCTCGCCCTTGGCCTCGACGATCTTGTCCGGGCCACCGAACTCGCCGACGTGGGCGGTGCCCGCATTGGTAATTACGCTGACATCCGGGCGCACCAGATCGACGGTATACGCAATATCGCCGGGCCGCGAAGCGCCGAGTTCGATGACGGCGCTGCGATGACTGGTGCTCAACTCCAACAGCGTCAGTGGCGCACCCAAGTCATTGTTGAGGTTGCCGCGAGTGGCCAGTACGGCGTCCTGGCCATGGGCGCTGCGTAGAATGCTGGCGAGCATTTCCTTCACGCTGGTCTTGCCGCTGGAGCCGGTGATGGCTGCGACCGGACCGTTGAATGCGGCGCGATTGAGCGCGCCGAGCTGCCCAAGCGCCAACCGGGTATCGGCAACGACCAGCTGCGGCAGGCCTGCATCTGCAACTTCACGCTCGACCAGTGCTGCAACGGCGCCTTTGGCGGCGACGTCCGCCAGATAGGCATGACCATCGAAGCGTGGCCCGGTCAGCGCGATGAACAGCTGGCCAGGTTCGATGGCCCGACTGTCTGTGCTGACGGCAGTGAAGCTGGCATCCGCTCCGACCAGGCGGCCAGACAGCGGTAGCTGCAATTCGCTCAGGCGCATCGACTCAAGCATTGGCCTTCTCCCAGACGGACAGCGCCCTGCAGGCTTCCTCGAGATCGGAGAACGGCAAGCGTTCGCCGCGAACCTCCTGATAGTCCTCGTGACCTTTGCCGGCCAGCACGACCACATCTTCCGCTCGCGCCGCTGCGATCAGACTGGCGATTGCCTGCGCGCGGCCATGGCTGAAAGTGACCGCCGCAGGATTGCTGAACCCCGAACGGATACCCTCGAGAATCTGTTCCGGGGCCTCATTGCGCGGATTGTCATCGGTGACCACGACGCCGTCGGCCAGCCGCTCCGCGACTTCAGCCATCAGCGGGCGCTTGCCGGTATCACGATCACCGCCGCAACCGAACAGACAAAGCAGCCTGCCGCGCGCGTGTGGACGCAGCGCGGTGAGGACTTTCTCCAGCGCATCAGGGGTGTGTGCGTAGTCGACCACGATCAGCGGATGGTCGCCGCCACCCAGCCGCTGCATGCGGCCGGCGGGGCCTTGCAGTTCAGGCAGCACGGCCAGGATTTCGTCCAGCGGATAGTCCATGCCAAGCAGGGCCCCGACGGCGGCCAATACATTGCTGACGTTGAAACGCCCGAGCAGCGGACTGCGCAACGAGCGCTCGCCCTGCGGCGTGATCAGCCGAGCATGAATGCCGTCGTCGTCGAGACGCGCTTCAGCGCAGAACAGGTAGGCCGTGGGGTCTTCCAGGCTGTAGGTGATCAGGCGCGATTCGTGCTCCTCCCCGGCCAGCACTCGACCGAAGGCATCGTCGAGGTTGATTACCCGACAGTTCAGCCCGGGCACCTCGAACAGGCGCGCCTTGGCAGCACCATAAGCATCCATGCTGCCGTGATAATCGAGGTGGTCACGCGACAGATTGGTGAACACGGCGACATCGAAATCCAGGGCCGCGACGCGCCCCTGATCGAGACCATGCGAGGACACTTCCATCGCTACCGCGCGAGCACCCTCTTGTTTGAGGTTCGCCAGTGTCGCCTGCACGCCGATGGCGTCTGGCGTGGTGTGGCGTCCCAGTTCCAGCTGTCCGTGGAATCCGGTGCCAAGCGTGCCGATGATTCCGCAGGGTTCGCCGAGCCGATCGAGCGCCTGGGCAATCAGCTGGCTGACACTGGTCTTGCCGTTGGTTCCGGTCACACCGACCACACGCAGGCTGCGGCTGGGCTCGCCGTAGAAGCGGCCGGCAATCGCCGACAGCTGTTCTGCCAGATGCAGCACCGGAACCATGACTGCGTTACCGGTCAGTGACTGGTCGAGGCCTTCTGCCTCATAAGCGACCGCGGCCGCGCCACGGGCGACGGCATCCTGTATGTGATCGCGCCCATCGAACTGCAGACCCGGTACAGCGAGGAACAGGTCTCCGCCGCGAACCTTGCGACTGTCGAGTGTCAGCTCACGGATCAGCACGTCGCTGCCGGCCTGAGGCAGCAGGTGATTCAATGGCATCGGCATCAGATACGCCCTCCCTTGCCCTTTGCCGCTTCGGCGGTCTGCAGCTCGGCAGGCGGCGGCAGATTGTCCGGTGCGACGTTCATCAGCCGCAGGGCGCGCGCCATGACCTTGCCGAACACCGGCGCCGCGACCAGTCCGCCGTAGTACTGTCCTTTGCTCGGCTCGTCCACGACGATCACCGCAGCGATGCGCGGATTGGAAAGTGGCGCAACCCCGGCGAAGAACGAGCGATAGGCGTCTTTGGTGTAGCCGCCGGTGCCGGAAATCTTCTTCGCGGTACCGCTCTTGCCACCTACGTGATAGCCCGGCACCTTGGCACGAGCGCCGCCGCCACCCTCCTCTTCCACGACCGCGCGCAACATCTGCAGAACGATGCCGGAAATCTCTTTGTCAATGACCTGCACGCCGTCCTGGGTGCGATCCAGACGCAACAGAGAGAGCGGCACGTTGCTGCCCTGGTTACCCAGCACGGCATACGCATGCGCCAATTGAACGGCGGTCACCGACAGACCATAGCCGTAGGCAAGCGAAGCCGTCTCAGCGTCTCGCCACTTGCGATGATTGGGCAGATTGCCGACGCGCTCGCCGGGGAAACCCAGCCCGGTGTCCTGGCCGAAACCGGCCTGTTGCATCACCGCGTATACCGGCTCGGCGCCGATATCCAGGGCGATCTTGCTGATGCCGACGTTGCTCGACTTCATCAGAATCCCGGTCAGCGTCAGCATGCCGCCACGGGAGACATCACGAATCGTGTAGCGGCCGATACGCATCCACCCGGGCAAGGTATTGACGACCGAATCCGGCTGATATTTGCCGGTACCCAGTGCCGCCGCGATGCTGAAAGGTTTGACGGTGGAACCGGGCTCGAAGACGTCGATCATGGCGCGATTGCGCATTGCTGCGGGCTGCAGATTGCGCCGATTGTTCGGGTTATAGGTAGGCTGGTTGGCCATGGCGAGAATCTCGCCGGTCTTGACGTCGACCATCACCAGGCTGGCGGCTTTGGCACCGTATTCCTGCACGACGTTGCGCAGCTCGCTGTGCGCGAGGTACTGCAGGCGCAGATCGATCGACAATGCCATCGCCTTGCCGGCCTTGGCGTTCTTTACGACCTGAACGTCCTTGATCAACCGCCCGCGACGATCCTTGAGCACCTGACGCTTGCCTGGCACACCAGCCAGCCACTCGTCATACGCGAGTTCCATGCCTTCACGGCCACGATCATCGATATCGGTGAAGCCGACCACATGGGCAGCCACTTCGCCAGCCGGATAGAACCGACGGAATTCTTCTTGCGCATAAACGCCGGGGATCTTCAGGTCGAGGACTTCCTGCCCCTGCTCCGGGGTAAGTCCGCGTACCAGATAGATGAACTCGCGCGACGCCTGCGACCTGAGGCGCTCGCTCAGCGCGGCAGCATCCTGGCCCAGCGCCTTAGCCAAGTCCGGCCAACGCGACTTTGCTGCCTGCAGCTCTTTGGGATTGCCCCACAACGTGGTAACCGGCGTGCTCACCGCGAGCGGTTCACCGTTGCGATCGGTGATCAGACCACGATGCGCAGGAATCGGGATATGCCGAACGCTGCGCGCATCACCCTGCCCCTTGAGGAAGCCCTGATCCATCACCTGAAGATCGACGATGCGCCAGACAATCGCACCGACCAGCAGCGCCAGCAGCGTGAGCACGATACGAAACCGCCACGGATACAGCGCACCTTGAAGGGTCATGGCTTCACCAGCCTGACGTCTGCCGCTTCGGGGATATGCATGTGCAATTGCTCGGTCGCCAGCGTCTCGATGCGGCTGTGCGCAGTCCAGGTGCTCTGCTCGAGGATCAACCGCCCCCACTCGGCCTGGGCCTTGTCACGCACGCTAAGCTCACCGTAGAGCTCGTTGAGCAACTGACGATTCCAATGCGCCGAGTAGGCAACTGCGATCGCCGACAGCAGGACACTGAGGAACAGCACCAGCATCAACAGGCTGCCGCTGGGCATGGAGCGCATTACCTTGGTCACCGCAGCTTCTCCGCCACGCGCATTACCGCACTGCGCGAACGCGGGTTGCCCTTGACCTCGGCATCGGAAGCGTACTGCGGCTTGCCGAGCAGCTTAAGGCGCGGCTCGAATGCCTTCGGAATGATGGGCAGGTCGCGTGGCAGCTTGTCCGCCTCGCCCTTGGCGTGGCGGCGCATGAACTGTTTGACGATGCGGTCTTCCAGCGAATGAAAGCTGATGACCACCAGCCGGCCGCCCACTTCCAGTGCCTCCAGGGCTGCATCAAGGCCATGCTCAAGGTCGCCAAGCTCATTGTTGATGTAGATGCGCAGTCCCTGAAACGCACGAGTCGCCGGATTCTTGCCCTTCTCCCAAGCGGGGTTGGCATCAATCAGGACCTTGGCGAGGTCGGCGGTACGTTCGAAAGGCGCCGCTTCGCGGCGCTGCACCACCGCACGAGCCATGCGCTTGGCGAAGCGCTCTTCGCCATAATCCTTGAACACCCGGGCGATCTCATCTTCGTCGGCGTGCGCTATCCAATCGGCCGCACTGACGCCTCGGCTAGGATCCATGCGCATGTCCAGAGGACCGTCGTTAAGAAAACTGAAGCCGCGCTCGGGGTCGTCCAGCTGCGGTGACGAAACGCCCAGATCCAGCAAAACGCCACTGACGGTTCCGCTCCAGCCGCGCTGCGCCACCTCTTCGCCAAGTTCGGCAAAACTTCTCTGCACAACGACAAAGCGGCCGTCCTCGGCCGCCAGTGCTTGCCCCGTAGCGATGGCTAACGGATCCTTGTCGAATCCTAGCAATAGGCCATCAGGCCCAAGCTGCTGAAGCAGTAGCCGGCTGTGACCACCCCGCCCAAAGGTGCCATCCAGATAGCGTCCGTCCGGGCGCACGCTCAGCGCCGCGACGGCTTCGTCGAGCAACACGGTGATATGTCGCAAGCTGCTGATCTGGTTCACAGGATTAGGTCACGTAGTTCTTCCGGCAGACCGCCGGGTTGCTTGATGGCCGCCAGGTCCGCGTCAGAAACCGCGTTCCAGTCGTCCTCGTTCCATAGTTGAAACTTGTTCAGTTGCCCTACCAACATCGCGCGCTTGTCCAGCCGGGCGTACTCACGAAGTCGCGGTGGCACCACGACGCGCCCACTGCCATCCATCTCCAGATCGACAGCATTACCAATCAGGAGGCGTTGCAGGCGACGGGCCTCTTCACGCAAGGAGGGCAATTCGCGGAGCTTGGCTTCGATCAGCTCCCACTCGGGCAAGGGGTAAATGCACAAACAACGGTCCACGGCGTCGATCGTGATGATCAGCTGGCCATCGCCACGGGAATTCAGCTCGTCGCGATACCGGCTGGGCATGGCTAGCCGGCCTTTGGCGTCGAGACTGATGGCGTTAGCTCCGCGAAACACGGCTGCGCTTCCCCTGAATTAGCTATCCATGCCCATATTTACCCACTTTCTGCCACTTCCTACCACTTGTGCGCACTATAGAAACGCAGCCGCCCCACCGTCAAGGCGAGCCAGACGGGAAAAAGCCTTACGGAGCGGCAATTTAGCGACGTTGAGAGGTAATTCGAGCGGAGAATGCGAAGAGGACTGGAAGCATCTTCAGAGACAACAGCGAGTTGCTCAACAAAGTTAAAGTACTTTGTTAAGAGCAAGAATGTTTCGGAATTAAAAATGGGGTATTGCTAAGGAAGAAAAGAGGAGAGTCGATCTGTAAGCCGGGTTCTGTCGAGGACAGCCATTCCTCTACGACAGCCATCGCTGACTGCCTCTAGCAACCTACCCGGATCCAGCGCGGGCCACGCCGATGGATCCCTATTTGGTCTTGCTCCAAGTGGGGTTTACCTAGCCACGGACTGTTGCCAGCCGCGCGGTGCGCTCTTACCGCACCTTTTCACCCTTACCGGCACCGAAGTGCTTAGGCGGTTATTTTCTGTGGCACTTTCCGTAGGCTCGCGCCTCCCAGGCGTTACCTGGCACTTCGCCCTATGGAGCCCGGACTTTCCTCCCTCCCTTTTTGCGGAACAAAAAGAGACAGCGACTGTCCGATCGACTCTCCAGGCGCCAGAGTATCGCCGCAACGCTCTGCCTGCAAGCTCACCAGGCGGCACGAGGCCCAGGCCCACCTCCTATTTGCGTTCCAGCGCCGCCTGGTACAACAGATTCTTGCGCACACCGGTAATATCGGCTGCGATTGCGGCCGCCCGCTTGAGCGGCATTTCTGCCAACAGCAGATCGAGCACCCGGAGCGCCTCTGCGCTCACCGCGCTCTCGTCTAGCGGAGCATGCCAACCCTCTACAAGCACCACGCACTCGCCGCGCTGCTGATTGCTGTCGGCCTCGACCCACGCGTGCAACTCGCTCAGCGGCAGCCCTTTCAGCGTTTCGAACGTCTTGGTCAACTCTCGGCCGAGCACGGCAATTCGATCGCCACCGAACACATCTCGAAAGTCGCCAAGCGATTCCAGTATGCGGTGCGGAGCTTCGTAGAAGATCAGCGTACGCGGCTCTTCTTTCAGTGCTTCGAGCCGTGCACATCGTGCAGCTGCCTTGGCAGGCAGAAAGCCTTCGAAGATGAATCGATCCGAGGGCAACCCAGCCGCCGACAGTGCGGCGATCAGCGCACAAGCACCCGGCACCGGCACCACTGCAACCCCAGCAGCACGCGCCTGGCGCACCAGGTGATATCCCGGATCGGAAATCAACGGCGTACCCGCATCGGAGATCAGCGCGACATCCTCTCCACCTTGCAACCGCCCGATGAATCGCCCCCCCTCTTCACGCTCGTTATGCTCGTGGCAAGCTGCCAGCGGCGTCTGAATACCGAAGTGCGCGAGCAACCGAGACGAGTGACGGGTATCCTCCGCGGCTATCAGCGACACCTCTCGCAGCACCCGCAGCGCTCGGGCACTGATGTCCTCCAGATTGCCGATCGGCGTTGCGACGACATAAAGCGTCCCCATTCCGGAATTCGCACCACCGCTGGCAGTCACAAGGGCTTACCTCTGTCACGGAAATGCGCATTGTAGCCCGATTCACCGCCGCAACATCGCCGCCACTTCAGCGCTTGGGTACAATCCGCCAACACTCGCCAGTGCTTTCAGGAACGATCAAACAATGGCTTGCTTACGCCCCCTTCTACTCCTGTGCGTCGCAATCATGCTCGCAGCTTGCGCCAGCTCTCCCTCTTCGACATTGGGCGAACTGCCTCGCACACCACAGGCTTCCACCCAGCAACTGCTGGAGAAAGCCGACCAAAGCGACCCCGAACAAGCCGTGCAGCTGCGCCTGGCCGCCGCCGACCAGAGCATCCAACAGGGCAACCATGCCCAGGCTCGCAGCATTCTGGAAAAGGTTCAGCTGGATACACTGAAACCAGCGCAGCAGATCTTCGCATTGACACTGCAGGCCGAAATCGCACTAGCCGATGGCAAACCGGAACAAGCCGAGCAAGCTCTGCAGCACCCTGCGTTCGAACGCCTGGGCGAGCTACCAGTGGCGCAGCAGGTTCGTAGCCAGCTGGCGCGGGCGGAAGCGCTGGAGGCGACCGGCAAGCCCCTCGCTGCTGCGCGCGAACGGGTTTTCACTGCTCCACTCCTGAGTGGCGAGCAAGCCAGAACCAACCACGAAGCCATCTGGAAACTCATATCCGCACTTCCCGAGCAGCAACTGCAAGGCGCGGCAGATGACGATCTCGCCGGCTGGCAGTCGCTGGCGCTGTCACTGAAACGCGCCGGCACCGTTGCCCAGCAACAGCGCGCCATTGACGACTGGATTGCACAAAACCCCCAGCACCCTGCCGCAGAACAGCTCCCTGAGCCACTACAGAAACTTCGTGAGCTGGCCGATCAGCCCCTGAACAACATCGCACTGCTGCTCCCCATGGACGGCCAGCTGGCAAGCGTCGCTCGCGCCCTGCGTGACGGCTTCCTTGCGGCACACCTGCACGCGCAGCAATCCGGCCAGGCGCTGCGCATCGAGCTTTATGACAGCACCCGCATGACCTCCATCGACGAGTTCTACAGACAGGCCCAGGCTGCCGGCGTACAGCTGGTCGTGGGCCCGCTGGAAAAGGATCTGGTGCGCCAACTGGCCGAGAGGGATCAGCTGCCGATCACGACACTCGCCCTGAACTACAGTGACGCCGGCCAGAGCACCCCGCCCCAGCTGTTCCAGTTCGGCCTGGCTGCCGAGGACGAAGCCCGCGAGGTCGCCCGCCGCGCATGGGCGGACGGCCATCGCCGCGCCATCGCACTGGCTCCTCGCGGAGACTGGGGCGGGCGGATTCTGGATGCCTTCCGCCAGAGCTGGGAAGAAGCCGGCGGAACACTGGTTGCAGCCGAGCCATTGGCCGAGCCCGTGCAACTCGCCAACCAGATCGCCGATCTGCTGCAACTGCGCAATAGCGAGAGTCGTGGCGGACGGGTCAGCAGCATCACTGACGCCTCGACGAGCAACCAGCCCACTCGCCGGCAGGACGTCGACTTCCTGTTCCTGGCAGCCACTCCGCAGCAGGCCCAGCAAGTCCGACCCACCCTGATCTTCCAATATGCGGGCGACCTTCCGGTATACGCCACCTCTCACCTGCATGCGGCCAGCCACGATCGCACCCAATACCTCGACCTCGAAGGCATTCGTTTCGCAGAAACCCCTTGGCTATTGAACGACCAACTTCCATTGCGCCAGGAAGTCGAGCAGAAATGGCCGCAGGCGGGCGGCAGTTTGGGTCGACTGTACGCAATGGGTGCGGACGCCTACCTTCTCGCGCCGCGGCTGAATCAACTGCTGGCACTTCCGGATACTCAACTCGACGGCCTCTCCGGCACGCTCAGCCTGAACCCGCAGCAGCGCATCGAGCGTCAGCTTCCATGGGCCGAGTTCCGCGACGGCGAGATCCAGCGCCTGGACAACATGCAGTAATGAGCGACAGCCAGAGCAGCGGACGCTCTGCCGAAGCACTCGCGCTGCGTCACCTGTGCGATCAGGGCCTGCGCCTGCTGACGCGCAACTGGTCCTGTCGCAGCGGCGAGCTTGATCTGGTCATGCTCGACGGCGATACAGTAGTATTCGTCGAGGTCCGCTACAGGCGCTACGCCGCCTGGGGTGGCGCCCTTGAAAGCATCGATGCGCGCAAGCAGCAGAAGCTGATCAAGGCTGCCCAGCTCTTCCTGCAGAAGGAAAGCCGATGGGCCCGGAGCCCTTGTCGCTTCGACGTCGTTGCGATCACATCAGCCGGGCAGACCGAGAATCTGAACTGGATCCGCAACGCATTTGATAGCTGAACGATTCATTACGCAGCGACTGCTGCACGATGCCGCCCAGCCCTAGCGAACCGCAAGCGCATACCGGCGCGATAGCCGGAGGCGCTTGCAACCTTTAAGGTCGAACACAATGGACATGCAAACCCGAATCCGCCAACTGTTCCAGGCCAGCATCGAAACCAAGCAGCAGGCCATGGAAATCCTAGCCCCGAGCATCGAGCAGGCCGGCCAGGCGATGGTCAATGCCCTTCTTAGCGAAGGCAAGATTCTTACCTGTGGCAACGGCGGCTCCGCCGGCGACGCGCAGCATTTCTCCTCCGAACTGCTCAACCGCTTTGAGCGTGAGCGGCCGAGCCTTCCCGCCATCGCTCTGACCACCGACAGCTCGACGATCACCTCGATCGCCAACGATTACAGCTACAACGAAGTATTCTCCAAGCAGATCCGCGCCCTGGGTCAGCCAGGCGACGTATTGCTTGCGATCTCTACAAGCGGCAATTCCGCCAACGTGATCCAGGCCATCCAGGCAGCTCATGACCGGGAGATGCTGGTAGTGGCACTGACTGGACGGGACGGCGGCGGCATGGCGTCTCTGCTGCTGCCAGAAGACGTCGAAATCCGCGTACCAGCCAAGGTAACCGCCCGCATCCAGGAGGTGCACCTGCTGGCTATCCACTGCTTGTGCGACCTGATCGACAACCAATTGTTCGGAAGTGAGGAATGAACGTGCCCCGCCTGCCTGTTATCGCCCTAGGCCTGTGTCTAGCCGTCAGCGGCTGTAGTTCGGTACTAACCGCAACCCGCGACGATCCAATTGCCGATAACCGCGGCACCCGCACCATCGGCAGCAAGATCGACGACTCGCTGATCGAGACAAAGGCTGCGGTCAATATCGCCAAGGCCCATCCCGACCTTGATCAGGGCTCGCACATAGTCGTAGCGAGCTACAACGGCGTCGTACTGCTGGCCGGACAGACTCCGCGCGCAGAACTCAAGGAAACGGCCGAACGAGCTGCAGGCAGCGTGCAGCGCGTCAAGCGCGTCCACAATGAACTGCAGATCCTGCAGCCCTCCTCTGCACTGGCACGCAGCAACGACTCTTGGCTGACCACCAAGATCAAGACCCAGATGCTCGCAGATAACAGCGTGCCGGGCTCGCGGATCAAGGTGATCACCGAAAACGGCATTGTCTATCTGCTGGGCCTGGTTACCCGCCAGGAAGGCAACCGCGCAACCAACCTCGTTCAGAGCGTCAGTGGCGTGCAGCGTATCGTCAAACTGTTCGAATACATCGACTGACCGACTTTGGCGCCCGATAGGCCCGGGCGCCGCGCTCGCCTACTTGACCACCTTCAAACTCGGACGTCCGCCCGGCCGCGGCGCGTCGTCACCACCGCTCTCGCTTGGCGCATCGTCGTCCGGCGGCGTCGGCTCGATCTCAAACACCATGCCCTGCCCATTTTCCCTGGCATAGATGGCCATCACAGCAGCGGACGGCACGTTCAACGAGTGAGCAACGCCACCGAAACGCCCCTCGAAGCTGATCGCCTCATTATCCATGTGCAGGTGGCGTATCGCGCTTGGCGCAACGTTCAGCACGATCTGCCCGTCACTGGCGAACCCGGCAGGGACCTGCACGCCGGGATAATCGACGTTGACCAGCAAGTGCGGCGTGCAATCATTGTCCACGATCCACTCGTAGAGCGCTCTGACTAGATAGGGGCGACTTGAATTCATGGGAACCCTCTCTCAGCGCATGTTGCGCTCGACGGCGGAAAGACTGGCCTGAAAGGCCTCGCGGGCGAAACTGCGCTCCATATAGTCAAGCAACGGCTTGGCAGCTCGAGGCAACTCGATACCGAGTCTGGGCAAACGCCAGAGGATAGGCAACAGGCAGCAGTCGACGAGACTGATCTCGTCACTCATGAAATACGGCTTTTCCGCGAATATCGGCGACACGCCGGTCAAGCTTTCACGAAGCTCTTTGCGCGCCTGCGCGCGTTCCGGCTCAGCGGTACGCTGGTCAAGGATACGGTCGGCCAGCGAACACCAATCTCGCTGAATGCGATGAACCAGCAGGCGAGTATTCGCCCGCGCAACTGGATACACCGGCAATAAAGGGGGATGGGGGTAACGCTCTTCCAGATACTCCAGAATCACACTCGGCTCATACAGTGCCAGATCGCGATCCACCAGCGTCGGAACACTGGCATACGGGTTCACCTCGACCAGCTTGACCGGACACTGCCCCGCCTCGACGTCAAGTATGTCCACACTGACGCCTTTCTCTGCGAGCACGAGACGAACGCGATGGGAATAGTGGTCGGCGGGATCGGAGTAGCAGCCCAACCGATTGGTTGCAGCCATAGGTCCTTCCTCACTCTTTTATCTTGAAGCAGAAAAAACACGCGCGCCCAGAGGGCGCGCGCAGGGTACAGCAGTTGGAACGTGCAGCTTAGTGAACGTCTTTCCAGTACTCACGCTTGAGCAGGTAAGCGAACACGAAGAACACCGCCAGGAACAGCAGCACATAGGTACCGATGCGCTGGCTCTCCAGCTTGACCGGGTTTGCCGAATAGGCAAGGAAGGTCACCAGGTTCTTGATCTTCTCGTCATACTCGGCCTCGGAGAGCGTGCCGGTACCAGGCTCGATGACCATCTGATCGCATGCCTCTTTAGTGATCGGCGTGCCGGTCAGAGGATCAAACTGCTTGCGACCGTCTTCGACCACCTGCACCTGCTTGCAGCCCACGACGCGACGCCCCTGAAGCGGAGCCAAGACGTGCGGCATACCGACGTTCGGGAAGACCGTATTGTTGACGCCATAAGGGCGGGCCGGATCTTCGTAGAAACTGCGCATGTAGGTGTACAGCCAGTCGTTGCCGCGAACGCGAGCAACCAGGGTCAGGTCCGGCGGAGCAGCACCGAACCAGACTTTGGCGTCATCAGGCTTCATGCCGATCTTCATGTGATCGCCAAACTTGGCATCAGCAAAAACGACGTTGTCCATCATGACCTCTTCGGAAATACCGAGATCCGTGGCAACACGCTCGTAACGCTGATACTGCGCGCTATGGCAACCCATGCAATAGTTGGCGAAAGTCTTCAGACCGTCCTGCATGGCCGCTTTGTCAGTCAGGTCAATATCGACCTTGTCCAGATGAACGGCCGGGCCTGCCGCGAAGGAAAAGGCCGGCAGAATTGCAAGAATCAATGCAGCAAATTGCTTTTTCATCAGCCATCCACCCTTTGCGGAACCACTTTGGTCTTCTCGAGCTTGGTGTAGAACGGCATCAGGATGAAGTATCCGAAGTAGATAGCAGTACAGATCCGCGACACCAGAGTACGCTCAGGTGTTGGCGCCAGTACGCCCAGCACACCGAGAATGATGAAGGAAATGCAGAACGCGATCAGTGCGATCTTGCTCATCCATCCCTTGTAGCGCATGGACTTGACCGGGCTCCGGTCCAGCCAGGGCAACACGAAGAGCACTGCGATAGCCGCACCCATGGCGATAACGCCAAGCAGCTTGTCAGGCACCGCACGCAGAATCGCGTAGTACGGCGTGAAGTACCAGACTGGAGCAATGTGCTCCGGCGTCTTGAACGCATTCGCCACTTCGAAGTTGGGCTTCTCGAGGAAATAGCCACCCATCTCAGGGAAGAAGAACACGACCGCACAGAAGACGAACAGGAACACCACGACACCGACAATGTCTTTCACGGTGTAGTACGGGTGAAACGGGATGCCATCGAGCGGCACGCCATTCTCGTCCTTGGTCTTCTTGATATCGACACCCATCGGGTTGTTCGAGCCAACCTCATGCAGCGCCAGGATGTGCAGAACGACCAGGCCAAGAATGACGATTGGCAGCGCGATCACATGCAGTGCGAAGAAGCGGTTCAGCGTGATGCCGGAGATGAGGTAGTCACCGCGAATCCACTGGGTCAGGTCACCACCGATGACCGGAATGGCACCAAACAGCGAGATGATTACCTGGGCACCCCAGTAGGACATCTGCCCCCAAGGCAGCAGATAGCCCATGAAGGCCTCAGCCATGAGCGCCAGGTAAATCATCATGCCGAAGATCCACACCAGCTCGCGCGGCTTCTGATAGGAGCCGTAGAGGATCCCACGGAACATATGCAGATAGACCACGACGAAGAACGCGGACGCGCCCGTGGAGTGCAGGTAGCGGATGATCCAGCCGTACTCAACGTCGCGCATGATGTATTCGACGGAGGCGAAGGCGCCCTCAGCCGAAGGCTCGAAGCTCATGGTCAGCCAGATACCGGTAAGTATCTGATTGACCAGTACGAGCAGGGCCAGCGAACCGAAGAAATACAGGACGTTGAAGTTCTTGGGGGCGTAGTACTTCGAAAGATGGTCTTCCCACATCTTGGTCGCGGGAAAGCGGGCGTCGACCCATTCCATGAACTTGCTCATCAGGCGTTCTCCTGGTCCACACCGATGATGATTACATTATCGGTCTCGTACGAGTGCGGGGGCACCGGCAGGTTCAAGGGAGCTGGCTGCGACTTATAGACGCGACCGGCCATATCGTATTTGGAACCATGGCAAGGACAGAAATACCCACCAAGCCAATCGGCACCGAGATCGGCCGCAGCCACCTCAGGACGGAAGGACGGCGCACAGCCGAGGTGAGTACACAGACCGACCACCACGAGCAACTCGGGCTTGATCGACCGGTTCTTCGGATCGACATAAGCAGGCTGCTCGGAAGCCTTGGACTCAGGATCGGCTACCTGGCCGGCAACCTTCTCCAGATTTCCGAGGACCTCGTCGGTCCGACGCACGATAAATACCGGCTGACCGCGCCACTCGGCGACCATCTGCTGTCCCGGCTCGATCTTGCCGATATTTACCCTTACCGGCGCACCGGCAGCCTTGGCCTTGGCACTCGGGAACCACGATCCCACAAACGGGACCGCAGCACCCACCGCTCCTGCAGCGCCCACCACCGAAGTGGCGGCCACAAGGAAGCGACGCCGGCCTGCATTCACGCCGTCATTGCTCATTCAGTCGTCTCCCATCAGCTTCTTATGGCCTGCTTGACGCAGGCATGTACCACGTAAAATTGGGCCGCGAAAAATTCGCCAAATGGTAAAGAAAAGGCCTTCTTCTGACAAGGTAATAGCCTGTCACATAAGCCCTAATGCCCGGCCTTCAGGCTTTCCAGCGCGCGACACACTGTCGCACCGCCATATAAAAACGCACCCCAAAAAAAAACGCCCAGCTCCGAACGAAACTGGGCGTTTCTTTTGAAAGCGCGAATTAGCGCTTGGAGTACTGCGGACGCTTGCGCGCTTTGCGCAGACCGACCTTCTTACGTTCCACTTCACGAGCGTCGCGAGTGACGAAGCCAGCCTTACGCAGCGGGCTGCGCAGGGTTTCGTCATACGAGATCAGTGCACGAGTGATACCGTGACGAATGGCACCGGCTTGACCACTGACACCACCACCGAGAACGGTGACGTAGATGTCGAACTTCTCGACAGTCTCAGTCAGCTCCAGCGGCTGACGAACGACCATGCGGGCAGTTTCGCGACCGAAGAAGTTATCCAGCTCACGGTTGTTGATGGAGATCTTGCCAGTGCCCGGGCGCAGAAAGACGCGCGCGGTTGCAGTCTTGCGACGGCCAGTGCCGTAATTTTGAGTCGCCGACATAATGAACTATTCCGTTAAATCTTCAGTTCTTGGGGCTGCTGAGCGGTGTGCGGGTGGTTGGCACCCTTGTACACCTTCAGCTTACGATACATGTCGCGACCCAGCGGGTTCTTCGGCAGCATGCCTTTGACCGCGGTCTCGATCACACGCTCGGGCGCCTTGGCGATCAGCTTCTCGAAGCTGATCGACTTGATGCCACCCGGGAAACCGGAGTGAGAGTAGTACACCTTGTCTGTGGTCTTGGCACCAGTTACACGCACTTGCTCAGCGTTGATCACGACGATGTAATCGCCAGTATCTACGTGAGGGGTGTATTCCGGCTTGTGCTTGCCACGCAGGCGGCTAGCGATTTCGGTTGCCAGACGACCCAGGGTCTGGCCGGCAGCGTCGACGACGAACCAGTCGCGCTTGACGGTTTCCGGTTTAGCAGTAAATGTCTTCATTCGTTATAGCCTCAGGGGCCGCCCTGAAAATAAGACGGCGAATCTTACTGAATGGTGCTCGCCCTGGCAAGGCCAGAGCAGCCGGAAACAGACGCTATCGGGGGCTCGGGTCAGCGCGTCCGCCACGGCAGTGATTCGGTAGGCTAGGCATCCCCTACCTTTGGCTTGCGTCGACAGGCTAGGCATCCCCGGCGACAGGCTGCGGAATTATCCTGATTACCAGCAAAATAGCAACCGACATTTATAGTTATCGAATTCCCGCCACACCCGCTCTCAAGCAGGCACAGCCCACCAAACAGCGAGCCTCACTCCAGATATCCGCCAGCGTGACATCCAGGGCACTTCGGATACGTCGAACGCTCTCATGAGCACAAGCCGTACCGTCTTCGTTAAGCTCTTCGGCACTCAGTCTCAGATCACGCGAGGTATTGCATGGAATATCGCTCACTCGGCCGCACAAATCTGAAAGTCAGCTCACTGTGCCTCGGCACCATGACATGGGGAGAACAGAACGACCAGGCCCAGGCATTCGCCCAGATCGACCGGGCGAAGACTGCCGGCATCAACTTCATAGATACGGCCGAGATGTATCCGGTGCCGCCGCGCCCGGAAACCTACGCAACCACTGAGCAATACATAGGAAATTACCTCCAGAGCCGGGGCAACAGAGCCGACTGGATCATAGCCACGAAGATCGCGGGACCCGGCAACGGCATTACGCACATTCGCGACGGTCAACCCAAATTCAATCGCGAACAGATCCGCACCGCGCTCGATAACAGCCTTCGGCGCCTGCAGACCGACTGGATCGACCTGTACCAGCTGCATTGGCCGGAACGCAGCACCAACTTTTTCGGGCAGCTGGGCTACCGACATCAAGAAGGCGACTTCACTCCACTGGAAGAAACTCTCGAAGCGCTCGATGCCGAAGTCAAAGCGGGCAGAATCCGCCACATCGGCCTGTCCAACGAAACGCCGTGGGGCGCGATGAAATACCTGCAATTAGCCGAAGCTCGCGGCTTGCCGCGTTCGGTTTCGATACAGAACCCCTATAACCTGCTCAATCGCAGTTTCGAGGTTGGCCTGGCGGAAATCAGCATCCGTGAACAATGCGGCCTACTCGCGTACTCACCACTGGCATTCGGCATGCTCAGCGGCAAATACGAGAACGGCGCTCGCCCTGCCAGCGCGCGCCTCACGCTCTTTCAACGCTTCGCGCGTTATAACAGCCCCCAGGCCAAAGCCGCATGCTCTCGGTACGTTAAACTGGCTCGCGAGCATGGACTGGATCCAGCGCAGATGGCGCTTGCCTACGTCACAGCGCAACCCTTCGTCACCAGCAATATCATCGGCGCGACATCACTAGAGCAACTTGAGTCGAATATCAGTAGCGCCGAAATTACGCTCTCGAGTGAAGTGCTAGCCGCAATTGAAGCAATCCACACAGAACAGCCGAATCCAGCCCCCTAAGCCCCTTCACGAAGCGCCGACTACTGCGCACCGGCAACAACGAGCACAAAGGAAATCACTAGCATGATCGCCGCCCACCTGCTTGCTCCATCCAGCCTGCTGGCAGGCTGGATAATCTATGTGATCGCGCTGTTATGGGCGACCTGGCGAGCTCCCTGGGTCGAGCTCTTCAGTGATACTCGCCGTCAGCACTTGCTGTTCGGCGCAATGCTTTCGATCTTTCTGCTCTGGCTGGTGCGAAGGGACTTCGATTCGGGCCTTTCATTCCACTTCATCGGGCTGACAGCCGTCACCTTGCTACTGGACTGGCCACTGGCAATCATCGCCGCCCTCATCGCCCAGGTCGGCCTGACACTGACAGGTCATCAACAAGTTGCAGCCCTGGGCATGAACGGCATCCTGCTGGTACTGATCCCAGTGCTAGTCACGGTTGTATGCGCGCGACTCGTAGAACGCGCCCAACCCCGCAACCTGTTCGTCTTCATTTTCTTCGCTGGATTCTTTCCAGCGGCGCTCGCAGCATTGGCGTGCATCCTGGCATCGCTCGGCGTACTGCTACTAGATGGTCGCTACCCGATGCCGCCTTGGCTGGCGGATTTTGCCGGCTACCTATGGCTGGTCATGTTCCCCGAAGCCTTCATCAACGGCACAGCGATTACCGCCCTGGTGGTTTTCTACCCGGACTGGATGGAAAGTTTCAATCAAAGCCGCTATCTGCAGGCGCCATGGAAAGAAGACAAGTAGCGTCAAAGCGCTAGTGCTCGCGCGGAGGCATGTCACCGGAGAACAGATCATCCTCCAGCTCATTGCCCGGAATCGCGTGCGCTTCCGACGCCCAAGCACCAAGATCAATAAGCTTGCAACGATCGGAACAGAACGGCCGGCTTGGGCTTTGCGCCCCCCACTCTACCGACGCTCCACACGTCGGACACTCAACTATCGCAGCGGTCATACCTGCCCTCCTCGTAACTTCAAATAAAAGCGGTGCAATCGCTCGACCTCCGCCCCTAGCCACGACAGATCTCGATCATTTACCAGCACATCATCGGCATGTTGCAGGCGCGCTTCACGACGGGCCTGCGCCTTGAGAATCGCCCGCACGTGCTCCTCACTGACTTGATCACGTGCCATCGTGCGCGCAACCTGGAGTGACACAGGGACGTCTACAACCAGCACACGATTGACCTGACGGTACTGCCCTGACTCGATCAGCAGCGGAGAAGCCATGATGGCGTAAGGCGACTCGGCCAAGGCAAGATGCCTGGCGATCTCAGCTCGAATCAGAGGATGCAGCAGCTGTTCCAGCCACTGCCTGTCGGCCGGGTTATCGAATATACGCTCACGCAGCCCTTTTCGATCCAGAGCGCCGTCCGCGAGCAAGATGCCTGAGCCGAAGCGCTCGGCAATCTGCAGCAAGGCTGGCCGCCCGGGCTCGACCACCCAGCGCGCCGCCTGATCGGCATCGACGACATGTACACCCAGACTGGCGAAGCGATCCAGCACCGCGGTCTTGCCACTACCAATGCCGCCAGTCAACCCGAGAATCCAGGGCTCCATCGCAACCACACCCAGACTAAAAACAGGACGCGCAGTAGTAACCACTCAGCCTGCGAAGCGCAAGCCCAGAACGTCTTTCGTTAAGAGTACAAGTCGGCGGAACGGCTTTCGACTCAGCAATGGTGTCCGACTTAGAAGCGCGCGAAATGGAGATAGCTCTCGGTGATCCAGTCACCCCAAAGCAACGCGATCCAGCCGGCGATCGCCAAGTAGGGACCGAAAGGGATGGGCGTGCTGCTCTCGGCGCGCTGCACCCGCAACAGGATTGTGCCAAGAACAGCCCCAACCACCGATGACAATAGGATGGTAAGGGGTAACACCTGCCAGCCACCCCAAGCTCCTAACATCGCAAGCAGTTTGAAATCGCCATAGCCCATACCTTCTTTGCCGGTGGCCAGCTTGAACAGCCAATAAACCGACCACAGGCTCAGATATCCCGCTACCGCTCCCCACAGTGCACTTTCAAGCGATACGAACAAACCGAAGCTGTTCAGGATGAGACCAAGCCACAACAACGGCAGAACCAGCGAATCGGGCAGCAACTGGTGATCGATATCGATCATGCTCATCGCCACCAATCCCCAGGTCAGCAACAGCATTGCTCCTGCCTCCCAGGTGAAACCGAAATGCCAAGCGACATAGCCAGAAAGCAGGCCGCACGCCAACTCCACGAGGGGATAGCGACCACTGATCGGTGCCTGGCATGACGAACACTTGCCACGCAAGGCCAGCCAGCTGACTAAGGGGATATTCTCCCAAGAGCGAATCTGATGATCACAGTGCGGGCACCGCGAACTTGGCAGCAGCAGATTGAAGCGCTCACGGATCGGCTCCGGCGGGCACTCGAGATACTCAAGCGCCTGCGCGCGCCACTCACGCTGCATCATGATCGGCAGGCGATAAATCACGACGTTGAGGAAGCTGCCGATCAACAAGCCCAGCAATGCAGCGGACAAAACAAAGGCCAGCACGTGGCTGGCCAGATAATCGATCAACATCATAATCAGACGACGGCACCCAGCTGGAAAATCGGGAGATACATGGCAATGATCAAACCGCCGACCAGCACACCAAGCACCGCCATGATCATTGGCTCCATCAGAGCAGTCAGCCCGTCGACCATATTGTCGACTTCGTCTTCATAGAAGGTCGCCACTTTAGCCAACATTTCATCGAGAGAGCCGGACTCTTCGCCGATCGCAGTCATCTGGATAGCCATGCTCGGAAAGGTGCCGGTCGTGCGCATAGAAAAGTTGAGCTGCATACCACTCGAAACGTCGCCCTTCACTTTCATTGTTGCATTGCGGAACACCACATTGCCCGTTGCTCCAGCGACCGAATCCAACGCATCTACCAATGGCACGCCTGCGGCAAAGGTCGTAGCTAAGGTGCGCGCGAAACGCGCAACAGCAGATTTATAGAGAATATCTCCGACAATCGGCATCTTAAGAAGAAACCTGTCAAACGAGTTACGAAAGCGCTCGGACTTGCCGTGAGCAGTCTTGAAGGCATAGGCAGCACCGACCAACGCCAGCAAAACCAGATGCCACCAAGCCTGAAGCGCTTCGGATATGCCAATCACAAACAATGTGAATGCCGGAAGCTCTGCACCGAAGTTCGAGAATACATCCTGAAACTGTGGAACCACCTTGATCAGCAGGATCGCCGAAACGACGATTGCAACCAGCACCACGGCAATGGGGTAATTCATCGCCTTCTTGATCTTGGCTTTCAGAGCTTCAGTCTTTTCCTTGTACGTCGCCACCCGATCAAGCAGCGTTTCCAGCGAACCGGATTGCTCACCGGAATCCACTAAGTTGCAATACAGATCATCGAAGTATTGAGGCTTCTTACGAAGGGCGGTTGCGAAACTATTCCCTGCCGCGACGTCCTGTTTTAGATCATCCACCAGCTTTCGCATATTCGGATTGTCAAAGCCTTCCCCGATAATGTCGAACGACTGCAGAAGCGGCACACCCGCCTTCATCATGGTTGCCATCTGGCGAGTGAACAAGGCGATGTCCATCGGCTTGATCTTCTTGCCAGCACCGAACAATGAGACCGACTTCTTACGCACCTTCTGCGGGTTGACACCCTGTTTGCGCAGCTGCGCTTTCACCAGCGCGGGACTGACGCCACTGAGCTCGCCCTTTATCTTCGCGCCTTGCTTGTTGGTACCTTCCCAGGTGAAGACACTGGTTTTAATCGCTTTCTGCGCCATGTTAGTCCTTGGTCACCCGGTTCACTTCTTCCAGGCTGGTCACGCCCTGCATGGCCTTCACTAGGGCCGATGTACGCAGATCGTTGAAGCCGTCTTTACGCATCTGGGTGGAAATATCAATGGAGTTGCCGTCTTCCATGATAATCCTGGCCAGTGCCGGCGTGTTTTTAACCACTTCATAAATACCGACACGACCTTTGTAACCGCCTTTGCAATTATCGCAGCCGACCGGACCATAGATTTTGAACGTCCCGATCTTGTCGGCAGGGAAGCCCTCTTCCAACAGCGCCTCGCGCGGCAGATCGATCTCCTTCTTGCAACTGTTGCAAAGCTTGCGTGCCAGTCGCTGCGCGATGATCAGGTTGACCGAGGTCGCGATATTGAACGCGGCCACCCCCATGTTGCGAAGACGGGTCAGGGTTTCCGCGGCGCTGTTGGTGTGTAGCGTCGACATGACCATGTGGCCCGTCTGCGCCGCCTTGATGGCAATCTCAGCGGTCTCCAGATCGCGGATCTCACCGACCATGATGATGTCTGGATCCTGACGTAGAAACGCGCGCAACGCCTGGGAGAAGTCCATCCCCTGACGAGGATTGACGTTGACCTGGTTGATGCCCTCGAGATTGATTTCCACCGGATCTTCGGCAGTAGATATATTCACGTCCACCGTATTGAGAATATTTAGGCCGGTGTAGAGAGAAACCGTCTTACCAGAGCCGGTCGGGCCGGTAACCAAAATCATGCCCTGTGGTTGCTTCAGGGCATTCATATAGAGCTCTTTCTGATCCTCTTCATAACCCAATGCATCGATGCCCATCTGCGCACTGGACGGATCGAGAATTCGCATCACGATCTTCTCCCCCCAGAGCGTGGGTAGCGTATTGACGCGAAAATCGATGGCCTTGTTCTTGGACAGCTTCATCTTGATGCGACCATCCTGCGGCTTGCGGCGCTCGGAAATATCCAGCCCCGCCATCACCTTGAGGCGCGCAGAAATCCTCGGCGCTAGCTGTATTGGCGGACGCGCCACCTCATGCAGGATGCCATCAGTACGCAGCCGTACCCGATAGGCTTTCTCGTACGGTTCGAAATGAAGGTCAGATGAGCCTCCACGAATGGCATCAAGCAGCATCTTGTTGACGAAACGAACCACTGGCGCATCATCTGCGGCCTCGCCCGTTTCATCGCCCTTAGCATCATCACTGACCGACTCGACGTCCACGCCATCCAGGTCAACATCGCCGAGATCCTCCAGCCCGGTAGCACCGTTGTCGTAAAGCTTTTCGATTGCCTCACCGAGCTTGTCGTCCTCTACCAAGACCGGCTCGATCGAAAGCCCGGTACTGAACTGGATATCGGCAATGGACTGATGATTCGCTGGGTCAGAAATAGCGACGAACAACTTGGTTCCACGCTTGGAAAGGGGGAGCACGCGATGCTGTTTGGCAAGCTTCTCACTGATCAGATCCTTGGGCAGTACCTCCTTATCCAGGGCGCCCAGGTCCATCAATGCGACGCCAAACTGCTCAGACGCAAGCTCGGCTATGACGCGCCCCTTGACCAGCCTGTTCTGAACAACATAGGTAACGAAAGGCGTTTTGCTGCGAAGCGCTTGTGCTTGGGCCTGCTGCGCAGTTCTCTCGTCTAGCACCCCGGCACCGACCACCTGTCGTGCCAGTCCGGATAGAGAAATGTTTTCGCTCATAAGGGTCTCGCCTAGTTCCAAGCCCGCCTTATAGCGCGAAAGCCTTCCACTGCAAACATGCGGAACGTAGCGTGACGCTATTGGTCACATAGCGCCCGTAAAAAACATGCATACCAAAACGAACGCAAGAAACTCTTTCGCCTGTTCCAATGCCGCTGCCGCCGTCAAGTAATAGTAAGAACATATCGCCACGCACCGGGCATCGTTTAACGGACGCACGTCACAATATTTCCTGATCCGCGCAACGTGGAAGACACATGGCACGCTAGCTGCTTAGTCCTGGCAGGCTCAAAGCCTTAACACTCAAAAGGAGATTCAAATGAAAGCTCAGATGCAGAAGGGTTTTACTCTTATCGAACTGATGATTGTCGTCGCGATCATTGGCATCCTGGCAGCGATTGCACTTCCGGCCTATCAAGACTACACCGCTCGCGCACAAGCAACTGAAGGGCTTTCTGCCACTGCAGGCGTGCGAGCAGAAATCGCTAGCCAACTGGCAGTCGATGGCGCAGTTCCTGGCGCTGGTTCGCAAGCAGATACTGACGCGCAAGCGTTGGCAGGCAATTATTTTGCTGCAGGCGGTGCAACTGTTGGTGCTAACGGGCAAATCTCGGTCGTTTTTAACGCCGGTACGCTTTCTGGCCAAACGATGACTATCACCCCGACAGTTGATGCTACCTCGAACCAGATCCAAGGCTGGACCTGCGCTGGCTTGACAAATACTTCTCATATTCCGTCGGGCTGCCGTTAATCCCTGCAGCGCTGCGGGTATTGCACAAGGCTGCATAACGCTCGCATATCAAACAGAACCCCGCCTATCCGGCGGGGTTTTGTTTTTGTGTATCGACGAAACCTGCACCATCAGTGTTCAATGTCCACCAGACAGACACCGCTGCGAGCCCCCTCACAGCGGGCTGCACACCCTGCAGGGTTTCGTCGTCAGCGCCAATGAGGGCGACGTTCTTCCATGCAGCGCAACGGACTCATATACCTCGAACGTCGATCCCTTTGCTCGCCTAATCAGCCATGTCGGCAAGGCATCGTAGCGGCTAGTTGTCTTGCCGAAACAAAAACGCCCTGCATTGGCAGGGCGTTTTCATTCACCGGGCGGGGCGCTTAGATCGCTCCGCGCTTACGCAGCAGCTCGATCACCTGCTTGGCGCCCTCTTCCACCCTCAGCGATTCGCTGTCGACCACCAGATCCGCCCCCAGCGGCACATCGTACGGAAAAGACTCACCCGGAATGTTATCCCCACCGGCCGCATACAACCCCTGCGGATCGCGCTGGCGGCAGGCTTGCGGGGAGGCCTGGACGTAGACGGTGATCAGGCGCTCAGCGCCGATCAATGCCTTGGCCTGTTCACGCCCTTCGGCGTCTGGTGCGACGAACGCGGCCAGGGTGATCAGGCCCGCTTCGTTGAACTGACGTGCGACATGGGCGGCGCGGCGCCAGTTCTCGGTACGGCCGGCGCGGTCCTGCGGTAGGCCTTTGTTCAGGTCGTGGCGCAGGTTCTGGCCATCGAGCACGTAAACTGCGCGGCCCATATCGAACAGCTTGCGCTCCACCGCATAAGCCAGCGTGCTCTTGCCGGCGCCGGAAAGGCCGGTAAACAGTACGGTCGCCGGTTGTTGGCCAAAGCGAGTGGCGCGCTCTTCGGTAGAGACGTGGGCCAGCGCACCATGATGACCGCCCGCCCCCTGGGCAACCGGTTCGGCGATGATCATGCCGGCGCCGACGGTGCCATTGGTGAGGCGATCAATGACGATAAAGGCACCGGTGGTGCGGTTCTGCGCGTAGCCATCGAGCGCGATAGGCGCATCCAGGCTGACCTTGACCTTACCGATTTCGTTGAGCTGCAAGCTGCTAGCAGCGCCCTTCTCCAGCGTATTCACATCCACCTTGTGGGCGATACTGGCGATAGAGGCCGGCACGTAGCTGGTAGCGCGCTTGATATCGTATTTCTTGCCCGGCAGCATCGGCTCTTCGCCCATCCACACCAGCATTGCCTCGAAGCTGTCGGCAATACGCGGGCGACTGTCCGCATGTACCAGCATGTCGCCGCGCGAGACATCGATCTCGTCTTCCAGCGTCAGGGTGACGGCTTCACCCGGCGTCGCCTGCTCGAGCTCGCCATCGAAGGTGACGATGGACTTCACCCGGCTGGTCTTGCCGGACGGTAGCACAGCGATTTCGTCACCCTTGCGCACGATACCGCTGGCCAGGGTGCCGGCGAAGCCACGGAAGTTCAGATTCGGGCGGTTGACGTACTGCACCGGGAAGCGCAGGTCATCGAAGTTACGGTCGCCGGCGATCTCGACGCTCTCGAGAATCTCCATCAGCGACTGCCCCTCATACCAAGGCGCACGTTCGCTGCGATTGACCACGTTGTCGCCCTTCAGCGCCGACATCGGCACGAAGTGCAGAGACGACGGCTTGAGTTCGATGCGATCGGCAAATGCCAGGTAGTCGGCCTTGATCTTCTCGAACACGTCCTGATCGAAGTTCATCAGGTCCATCTTGTTGATGGCGACGACGATATGCTTGATGCCCAGCAACGAGGTGATGAAGCTGTGGCGCTTGGTCTGGGTCTGCACCCCGTAGCGGGCATCTACCAGGATGATCGCGAGGTCGCAGGTGGACGCGCCGGTGGCCATGTTGCGCGTGTACTGCTCATGGCCGGGGGTGTCGGCAATGATGAACTTGCGCTTGGCGGTACTGAAATAACGGTAGGCAACGTCGATGGTGATGCCCTGCTCGCGCTCGGCCTGCAGCCCATCGACCAGCAGCGCCAGATCGACGTCTTCGCCAGTGGTACCGACCTTCTTGGAGTCGCGGGTGATCGCTTCGAGATGGTCCTCGTAGATCATCTTCGAATCGTGCAGCAGGCGGCCGATCAGGGTGCTCTTGCCGTCATCGACGTTGCCGCAGGTCAGAAAACGCAGGAGTTCCTTGCGCTCGTGTTGCGCCAGGTAGGCGAGGATGTCCTCGCTGATCAGTTCGGATTGATGACTCATGATGCGTTTCCTTAGAAATAACCCTGGCGTTTCTTTTCTTCCATCGAGCCGGTGGCGTCATGGTCGATGACGCGCCCCTGGCGCTCGGAAGTGCGGGTCAGGAGCATCTCCTGGATGATTTCCGGCAGGCTGGTCGCGGTCGACTCGACCGCACCGGTGAGCGGGTAGCAGCCGAGGGTGCGGAAGCGGACCATGCGTTTTTCGATGCGCCCTTTTTCCTCTTCAGTGAGGTGCTCGAGAATCCGCTCATCGTCGATCATGATCAGGGTGCCGTTCTTCTCGATGACTTCCCGCTCGGCAGCGAAGTACAGCGGCACGATCGGGATCTGCTCGAGGTAGATGTATTGCCAGATGTCCAACTCAGTCCAGTTGGAGAGCGGGAACACGCGGATCGACTCGCCCTTCTTGACCTTGCCGTTGTAGAGATTCCACAGCTCAGGGCGCTGGTTCTTAGGATCCCAGCGGTGCTTGCTGTCACGGAAGGAGTAGACACGTTCCTTGGCGCGGGATTTTTCCTCGTCGCGACGGGCACCACCGAAGGCAGCGTCGAAGCCGTACTTGTCCAGCGCCTGCTTGAGTCCTTCGGTCTTCATGACGTCGGTGTGCTTGGCACTGCCATACGTGAAGGGATTCATGTCCTGCGCCACACCGTCGGGGTTGATGTGGGTGATCAGCTCAAGGCCCATCTCCTCGACCATCTTGGTGCGGAAGCTGTACATCTCCTGGAACTTCCAGCGGGTGTCGACATGCAGCACCGGGAACGGCAGCTTGCCAGGGAAGAAGGCCTTGCGCGCCAGGTGCAGCATTACGGCCGAATCTTTGCCGATGGAATACAGCATCACCGGGTTGCCGAACTCTGCAGCGACCTCACGAATGATATGGATGCTTTCCGCCTCCAGCTGTTTCAGATGCGTCAGTTTGTCGACCATGGCTACTCACGATTTGGCAGATGGACGGCCGGCCGGCCGTGGAATGCGCGCAACTCTAACACGACCTTCAATTCTAATCAGGCCGCCTTTTAGACCTAAAAGCTATAGATTTATATCGACTCTCCGCCGTGCCACGGGACCGTGAAATGGGGGATCCACGACTCACTGCGCTTGTAGAGCAAGCTTTACGCGGGGTTTGGGCAATCAATGAATTGGTGCTCGATGCCGAAGCGGCTTGCCAGGTACTCACCCAGCGCACGGACCCCATAGCGCTCTGTCGCGTGATGGCCGGCAGCGAAGAAGCTCAGGCCATTTTCACGCGCGATATGTGCCGTGGGTTCGGAGATTTCACCGGTGATATAGGCGTCTACTCCGGCCGCCACAGCCTGATCGATATAGCCTTGGGCACCACCGGTACACCAGGCGACACGCCGAATCGGGCGGTCGCCGGCGACCATCAGCGGCTCCCGTCCAAGCACGTCATGGATCCGACGCATGAACTCAGCCGGCGCCAGCGGTTTCTCAAGGGAGCCCACCAGCCCCACCGAGCGCGGATTGCCCGGCTCCAGCGGACCGTCGGAGCGAAGACCGAGCAATACGCCCAATCGGGCATTGTTGCCGACCTCAGGATGCACATCGAGTGGCAGGTGGTACGCCAGCAGGCTGATGTCATTGCTCAGCAAGGTTTTCAGGCGGCGCTGCTTCATACCGACGACACGAGCATCCTCGTTCTTCCAGAAATAGCCATGATGGACCAGGACCACATCGGCGCCTGCCTCGACTGCCGCATCCAGCAATGCCTGGCTGGCCGTCACACCACTGACGACCCGCGCGACCTGCGAGCACCCTTCGACCTGCAGGCCATTGGGGCAATAATCGGCAATCCTGGCGGCATCCAGATATCGATCTGCCTCCTGAACCAGAGCGGTGAGCGCAACAGTCATGGCAACCTCTTGGTAAATGCGATATGGCTCGATAGATTTCTAGTCGAACCCTCACGGCAAATCATGCACACATGAAGCTGCATTTCAGTTGGAGCTTCGTATAATGCCGCCACCTTAAGGGGCGCTCCCCGCGCCCGCAACTCTGTCCGGACCTCTGCGCGATGTTCAATGCCCTACGTTTTCTCGGCTGGCCGTTGCTGGTCGGCCTGCTCGTAGCACTGCTGATCATCCAGCGTTACCCGCAGCTGGTGGGTGTCAAGGAGCACGACATCGGTCTACAGCAGGCACCGCTGGTCGCCAGCGCACCGCAGCAGGGGCCCTACTCGTACGCCAACGCGGTCGCCACGGCTGCACCAGCAGTCGCCAACCTCTACACCACCAAGGTCATTGAAAAGACCGAGCAGCAACCGCTATCCAAAGACCCGCTGTTTCAACGCTTCTTCAGTGATAACCTGCCCAGGCAGCGGCGCATGGAGTCGAGCCTCGGTTCTGCGGTGATCATGAGTTCCGAAGGCTATCTGCTGACCAACAATCATGTAACTGCCAACGCAGAGCAGATTGTGGTAGCCCTCAAGGACGGCCGCGAAACGCTGGCCCGGGTGATTGGCAGCGATCCCGAGACCGACCTTGCCGTGCTGAAGATCGACCTCGCAGACCTGCCGGCCATCACGCTCGGCCATTCCGATCGCATACGCGTGGGCGACGTCACCCTGGCGATCGGCAATCCCTTCGGTGTTGGCCAGACGGTCACCATGGGCATCATCAGCGCCACCGGTCGCAACCAGTTGGGCCTGAATACCTATGAGGATTTCATCCAGACAGACGCTGCAATCAACCGCGGCAACTCGGGCGGCGCGCTGGTGGATGCCGGCGGCAACCTGATCGGCATCAATACCGCCATCATTTCCGAGTCTGGCGGTTCCCAGGGCATCGGTTTTGCGATTCCGGTAAAGCTGGCACTGGAAGTGATGAAGTCGATCATCGAGCACGGCCAGGTTATCCGTGGCTGGCTGGGCGTGGAGGTGCAGTCGCTGACCCAGGAGCTTGCCGAGTCCTTTGGTCAGGAAGGACGACCGGGAATCGTGGTGGCGGGTGTCTACCGCGACGGCCCGGCGGCACGCGCCGGGCTTCAGCCAGGCGACCTGATCCTGAGCATCGACGGGGTGCAGTCGGCCGACGGACGCAGCTCGATGAATCAGGTCGCCCGCGCGCGCCCAGGCGAGAACATCGACATCGATATCCTGCGCAATGGCAAGCCACTGACCCTTACCGCCGAAGTTGGCATGCGACCACCGGTGAACGCGGCGCCGAAATAGCGATGATGCTCCTGCCAAAAGAGGGAAATGCCGCAACATGCTGCGCCCCTTCCACCGCCAGGTCGGCAAGGGCAGGCAGTAAGCCTGCCTGAACCAGACTCAGCGTCAGCCGAGCGCAGCCAACAGCGCCTGATTCTGCTCCGGCGTACCGATGGTGATACGCAGAAACTGCTCGATACGTGGCTGCTTGAAGTGCCGTACGATCACGCCCTGCTCGCGCAGGTTCGCAGCTATCGCTGCCGCATCACGCTGCCGATGACGCGCGAAGATAAAGTTCGCCGCCGACGGCAGCACCTCGAAACCCAGCCTCTGCATCGCCGTCACCACCGCCTCGCGACTGTCGATGACCTGCTGACAGGTCTGCTGGAAATAGGCGCGATCCTCGAACGCCGCCGCGGCGCCGGCGATGGCGATACGGTCCAGCGGGTAGGAATTGAAGCTGTTCTTGATCCGCTCCAGCGCCTCGATCAGATCCGGATGGCCGACTGCCAGACCCACACGAAGGCCGGCCAGCGAACGCGACTTGGAGAGCGTCTGCGTCACCAGCAGATTCGGATAACGGTCCACCAATGCGATGGCAGACTCACCGCCGAAATCCACATAGGCCTCATCGACCAGCACTACGGATTCAGTGTTCGCCTGCAATAGCTGCTCGATCGCCTGAAGTGGAAGCAGGCAGCCAGTCGGCGCATTCGGGTTGGGAAAGATGATGCCGCCGTTCGGTCGGTTGTAATCGGCCACATCGATCTGGAACTGTTCATCGAGCGCGACGGTTTCGTAGGCGATGCCATACAGCCCACAATACACCGGGTAGAAGCTGTAGCTGATATCAGGGAACAGCAGCGGGCGGTCATGCTGGAACAAACCATGAAAGGCATGGGCTAGCACTTCGTCCGAGCCATTGCCGACGAAGACCTGAGCTGGGCACACACCGTAATATTCGGCCACGGCGTGCTTCAGCCGCTCGCCGTTCGGGTCCGGATACAGCCGCAAACCGTCGTTGAGCTCGGCCTGCATCGCGGCGATCGCACGTGGCGATGGGCCATAGGGGTTCTCGTTGGTGTTGAGCTTGACCAGCTTGCTCAGCTTGGGCTGCTCACCCGGCACATAGGGCACCAGGTCCTTGACGAAGGGGCTCCAGAATTTGCTCATCTGCCCTTCTCTCCTCGAAAGTGATCGGTTGGTCGTGAGGCGATAGTTCAAAACGCGTTGCCGAGTGGCGACGGCGAACGGGCATGAGCCAGTCCGTGCCGGCCGCCCAGCGTCAGCTCTTGATGCGGTACTCGGCGCTGCGCGCATGCGCCGTCAGCGATTCGCCGCGCGCCAGCACCGACGCCACCTTGCCCAACGTCGAGGCACCCTCGGCCGAGCAATTGATGATCGACGAGCGCTTCTGGAAGTCATACACACCCAGCGGCGAGGAGAAGCGCGCCGTGCCCGAGGTCGGCAGCACGTGGTTCGGGCCAGCGCAGTAATCGCCCAGCGCCTCGGCGGTGTAACGCCCCATGAAGATCGCGCCGGCATGCCGAATCTGCGGCAGCCATTGCTCCGGCTCGGCGACCGAAAGCTCCAGGTGCTCAGGCGCGATACGGTTGGCGACATCGATCGCCTGCTGCATGTCGGCCACCTGAATCAGCGCACCACGGCCTTCGATGGAGGTACGGGCGATATCGGCACGCTCCAGTGTCGGCAGCAGGCGGGCGATGCTTTCGGCGACGCGATCAAGGAAGACGGCATCCGGGCTGACCAGAATCGACTGGGCATCCTCGTCATGCTCGGCCTGGGAGAACAGGTCCATGGCGATCCAGTCCGGGTCGGTCTGGCCGTCGCAGACCACCAGGATTTCCGACGGGCCGGCGATCATGTCGATGCCGACCTTGCCGAACACATGGCGTTTGGCGGTAGCCACATAGATGTTTCCGGGGCCGACGATCTTGTCCACTGGAGGCACGCTCTCGGTGCCGTAGGCCAGCGCCGCGACTGCCTGAGCGCCACCGATGGTGAAGACCCGATCGACGCCGGCAATGCAGGCCGCCGCGAGCACCAACTCATTGAGCTCGCCACGCGGGGTAGGCACGACCATGACCACTTCCGGCACACCAGCAACCTTGGCCGGAATGGCGTTCATCAGCACCGACGATGGATAGGATGCCTTGCCGCCCGGCACGTAGAGACCGGCGCGGTCCAGCGGGGTGACTTTCTGCCCCAGCACCGTGCCGTCGGCTTCGGTATAGGTCCAGGAGTCCTGTTTCTGCCGCTCGTGATAGCTGCGCACCCGCTCGGCAGCAATTTCGAGGGCCTCGCGCTGTTCCGGGGTAATCCGCTCGAGGGCCTGCTCCAGACGTGCGCGTGGCAGGATCAGATCAGCCATGGAGGCGACCTGTAGTCCATCGAAGCGCTGGGTCAGCTCGACCAGCGCAGCATCGCCGCGCTCGCGTACAGCCTTGATGATCTCCAGCACTCGCTCGTTTACGCCATCGTCGGAAACGCTTTCCCAGCTCAACAGATGATCCAGATGACGTGCGAAGTCGGCATCGGCAGCGTTGAGTCGACGGATGGCGGAGGGAGCGGTCATAGCGGGCCTCATGGTTGGCTAGGCATCGGAAGCGGCCTGCTTCATTGCAATGGCACGAAGCGCAGGCCGGGCTCTCAGGCGCCGCTAGAATATCAAGCCCACCGTGCGGGCACCTGAGAATTTCAGCTATGGCACGGATAGGCAGGCGCGGCGGGGACCGCGAAACGCATCAATGCTGATGCTGCTGAACCGCGGCATGCAGGGTATCGATCAGCGCTTGGATGCGCGCATGCTGCATCTTCATCGAAGCCTTGTTCACCACCAGCCGCGAACTGATGTGTGCGATCAGTTCCTGGGGCTCCAGGCCATTGGCACGCAGGGTGTTGCCGGTGTCGACGACGTCGATGATCTTATCCGCCAGCCCCACCAGCGGCGCCAGCTCCATCGAGCCGTACAGCTTGATGATGTCGACCTGGCGGCCCTGCTCGGCGTAGTAGCGCTTGGCGACATTCACGAACTTGGTCGCCACGCGCAGGCGGCCCTTGGGCTCCGGCGCACCGACCTTGCCGGCGGTCATCAACTTGCAGTTGGCGATGCGCAGATCGAGTGGCTCGTACAGCCCCTGGCCGCCGTACTCCATCAGCACATCCTTGCCGGCGACGCCGAGATCGGCCGCACCATGCTCGACGTAGGTGGGCACGTCGGTAGCGCGGACGATCAGCAGACGCACATCATCCTGAGTGGTCGGGATGATCAGCTTGCGGCTCTTGTCCGGGTTCTCGGTGGGCACGATGCCAGCTGCGGCGAGCAGCGGCAGGGTATCGTCGAGGATGCGGCCTTTGGACAGGGCGATGGTAAGCATGGAGCACATTTCCTTTGGAACCTCGGGTGGGCCCTCGCTAGTCAAGGGCCCGCTAGCCATCCGTCTCGCGAAAACCTAGCCCGGCACGCGGCGAATCTTCGCGCCCAGCAGCTGCAGCTTCTCTTCGATGCACTCGTAGCCACGATCAATGTGGTAGATGCGATCGATCAGCGTATCGCCCTCGGCAACCAGGCCGGCGATGACCAGGCTTGCCGACGCGCGCAGATCGGTCGCCATGACCGGCGCACCTTTGAGACGCTCGACGCCGGTGACAATGGCGGTATTGCCTTCGACCAGAATCTGCGAGCCCATGCGGTTCATCTCGTAGACGTGCATGAAGCGATTCTCGAAAACGGTCTCGATCACCGTGCCGGTGCCTTCGGCAATGGCGTTCAGCGCAATGAACTGCGCCTGCATGTCGGTCGGAAACGCGGGGTATGGCGCAGTCCGCACGTTGACTGCCTTTGGCCGCTTGCCCTTCATGTCCAACTCGATCCAGTCGGCACCGGTGTCGATATGCGCGCCAGCCTCAACCAGCTTGTGCAGCACAGCTTCGAGCAGCGTTGCGTCGGTATCCTTCAAGCGAACACGGCCACCAGTGGCAGCCGCCGCGACCAGATAGGTCCCGGTTTCAATACGGTCGGGCATCACGCTGTAACGACCACCGCCAAGACGTTTGACCCCATCGATGGTGATGGTGTCGGTGCCGGCACCGGAAACCTTAGCACCCATGGAGTTGAGGAAGTTGGCCAGGTCAACCACCTCGGGCTCACGCGCGGCGTTTTCCAGCACGCTGCGGCCGTTGGCCAGCGCGGCGGCCATCATGATGTTTTCGGTACCGGTCACACTTACCGTATCGAAGAAGAAATGCGCACCACGCAATCCACCGGCAGGCGCCTTGGCCTTGATGTAGCCACCTTCGACGTCAATGTGCGCGCCCATGGCTTCGAGACCACGGATGTGCAGATCGACCGGCCGCGAGCCAATGGCGCAACCGCCGGGCAAGGCAACTTCGGCTTCGCCAAAACGCGCGACCATCGGGCCGAGCACCAGGATCGAGGCGCGCATGGTCTTCACCAGCTCATAGGGCGCAACCAGCGTCTTGATGCTGCTGGCGTCCACTTCGACACTGAGCTTTTCGTCGATGACCGGCTGCACGCCCATGCGACCGAACAGCTCGATCATCGTGGTGATGTCGTGCAGGTGCGGCAGGTTGCATACCGTGACAGGGGTGTCGGCCAGCAAGGTGGCGGCCAGAATCGGCAGGGCGGAGTTCTTCGCACCGGAAATGCGAATCTCGCCATCGAGGCGAATACCGCCGGTAATGATCAGTTTGTCCATGAGTATTCCCGTAAGCCGCAGGCTGTAAGCACTGCCGAAGGGGGCGGCGCAGTCAATTCGACGCGCTCTGCCTGGAATGAGTGGAGGTGCTGGCCGCCAGCGATCAGGCGCGCCCGGCCCAGTCGACGCGACTGAAGAACTTCATGGTGACGGCGTGAATGCTGCCATCTGCGATCCAGGGGTTGAGGTGGGCGTAGATCTGCTGCTGGCGTTTGACCGGGCTCAGACCGGCCAGCTCGTCACTGATCACGTTGAGCTGGAAGTTGCAGCCTTCGCCTTCCACTTCTACCTGGGCACCTGGAATCTTCTCTTCCAGGAAATTCTTCACTTCTTGGGCCTGCATGTTCAACCTCGATCGGCGCAGGACGCGCACGGGCCGATCATCATACAAAAAAGCCCGAAGGCTGCGAACCCCGAACCTCGCCGAACCAACGGAGATGTCTCAATCGAGCGTCTCGGCGCCTTGGTCACGGCTACGCGAATGGCGTGGCCGACCGCTATCGCTTTGCACGGCGGGAAAGCGTGAGGAGGCGAAGCGCACCACCAGAATCGCCAACGCCAGAAGCAGGATCGCACCCGATACGTAGACCACGCCCATGTCAGGACGATGGTGGTGGGAAACATCGGAGATCAACAGGCGGGTCAGCGCGGTAATCGCCACGTAGATCAGGAATCGCACCGGCATGTGGTTGGTCTTGAAATAGATCCCGACCATCGCACCCAGCTCCAGGTAGATGAACAGCAGCAGGATGTCATCGACCGTGATATGGCCCTTCTCGACCATGCCGAGAAAGGCCATGACCGCAGCCCAGGCCGTCACCGCGCCGATCGCAAACAGCGCCAGGTAGTGGAACGTCTCGACCAGCAGATTGCCCAGCGATTCGGCGAGCTCATGCACGCTATCGCGCAGCTCTTCCGCCCAGCGCAGTTTCATATGGCTATTCCTTTCAGACCCGGGATGCTTCCAGCGGCAGGATATCCAGCAAGCCGGACACCTTGGCAATCTTTTCCATATCGCCAGGTAACGCAGTGACGCGCAGTTCGACGCCGGCGGCCTTGGCATCGCGCATGAACGCAAGCAGGAGAGAAAGCCCGACACTGCTGGACCGCTCGACCGCCGAGCAATCCAGCATCAGTGCCGAGCGGCTGTCCGCGATCAGCGCTCGCCCGGCCTCGCGCAGCGCGGGCCCGCTGCTATAGTCGAGCACGCCAATCATGCGCAGTTCGCCTTCGGCACCACGTTCGATACGCGCCTCACTCATCGCCTGCGGCCTGCTGACCGGCCTCGGTGTCCTTGGTTCGCGCCACCACCTCGGCCCAACCATCGATGGTCTTGTCCAGATCGCCGCCGTTACGCTGCATGGAATCGGCGAACTGATCGCGGAACAGCTTGCCAATGTTAATGCCATTGATGATCACATTGCGCACCCGCCACTCGCCGGCGTTGACCATGGTGTAGGACACCGGGTAGATCTCGCCCTGGCGCCCTACCACCTCCATGCCGACACTGGTGCGCTTGTCATCCGCCTTGCCGCTCGACGGCAGCACGCGGATCTGCTGGTTGTTGTATTCCAGCAGGGCGTTGCCATAGAACTGCATCAGGCTGCGCTTGAAATTCTCCTGGAAGCGCGTCATCTGCTCGGGCGAGGCGTTGCGCGAATATTTGACGGTCATGATGCTGCGCGAGATGCCTTCGGCATCGACGACCGGGCCGAGAATCTCGTTCAGCGAGTCATAGAAAGCCGCCGGATCGTTGCGGTACTGCTCCTTGTTGGCCTTCAGATCGGCCAGCAACTCATCGGTGGTCTGCTGAATGATCTGGTGGGCTGTCAGCGCAGCGTGGGAGAACATGGGCAGAACGGCCAACAGAATCAGCAGGCCGCGGCGCAAGGCAGTCATCATGTGCATCTCCTTCAATCTTTGTTAACCGAGTTGAGCAGGAATTTGCCGATCAGATCCTCGAGCACCAGCGAGGACTGGGTGTCCTGAATGGTGTCGCCATCGGCGAGCAACTCCTCCTCACCGCCGACGCTGATGCCGATGTACTTCTCACCCAGCAGCCCTGCGGTAAGGATCGAAGCCGTCGAGTCGGCCGGCAGGATGTCGACATCCTGCTGGATTTCCAGCGTGACTCGTCCGGTGTAGCTGTCACGATCCAGGTCGATCGCGGTGACCTTGCCGATGGTCACGCCAGCCATGGTCACCTTGGATCGGACAGTCAATCCGGCAATATTGTCGAAATAGGCATACAGCTTGTAAGTGTCGGCATCAGTAACGCTCAGCCCGCTGACACGCAGTGACAGCAGCAGCAAGGCCAGCAGCCCGGCAAGCAGGAACAGCCCGACACCCATTTCCAGTGTGCGGATACGCATCAGAAATCTCCAAACATCAACGCGGTCAAAATGAAATCGAGGCCGAGCACCGCCAGCGAGGCGTAAACCACAGTCCGGGTGGTGGCACGGCTGATACCTTCGGAGGTCGGGTCGCAATCGTAGCCCTGGAACACGGCGATCCAGGTCACGACCAGCGCAAAGACGACGCTCTTGATAACGCCGTTGAGCACATCGGAACTGAAGTCGACGCTGTTCTGCATGTTGGCCCAAAACGAGCCTTCGTAGACACCGAGCCACTCCACCGCCACCATCGCTCCGCCCCAGATACCGACCACGTTGAAGATCAGCGTCAGCAGCGGCAGCGAGATGAAACCGGCCCAGAGGCGCGGCGCGATGATGTACTTGAGCGGATCGACTCCGATCATCTCCAGGCTCGAGAGCTGCTCGGTCGACTTCATGTTGCCTATCTCGGCCGCCAGAGCCGAGCCGGCACGCCCGGCGAACAGCAGCGCAGTAACCACCGGACCGAGCTCGCGCAACAGGGTCAGTGCGACCATCTGCCCAACCGCCTGCTCGGAGCCGTAGCTGCTGAGAATGTTGTAGCCCTGCAGCGCCAGCACCATGCCGATGAAGATGCCGGAGACAACTACAATCGCCAGTGACAGCACACCAACCGAATAGAGCTGCTTGACCAGCAGCGAAAAACCGTTACGCAGCCCGCTTCGCCCGAACAGCGCATGCACGAGAAATATCGTCGAGCGCCCCAGGGCTGCCAGCACATCCAGTCCGGCGCGACCGAGCAGGGCAATCCGATCCAACAACGAACGCTTACGCATCGGTGCCTCTCAGTAGATCGTCGGCATAGGCCGGTGCAGGAAAATGGAATGGCACCGGCCCGTCGGCTGCGCCCGTCATGAATTGCCTGATGCGCGGATTGTTCGACTCCATCAGCTCCGCCGGCGTGCCCTGGCCAAGCACCTGGGCATCGCCAACCACGTAGATGTAGTCGGCAATGGACGCGGTTTCGGCCAGATCGTGGGAGACCACGATACTGGTGATGCCCAGCGCGTCGTTGAGCAGGCGAATCAGCCGCACGAGAACGCCCATCGCAATCGGATCCTGTCCGGCGAAGGGTTCGTCATACATCAGAATCTGCGGATCCAGGGCAATCGCCCGCGCCAGCGCGACACGCCGCTTCATACCACCGGACAGCTCGTCGGGCATCAGCTCGATGGCGCCACGTAGCCCTACCGCTTCGAGCTTCATCAGCACGATGTCGCGGATCATCTCGTCTGGGAGCTTGGTATGCACCCGCAGCGGAAACGCAACGTTCTCGAACACGTCGAGATCGGTGAACAGTGCCCCGCTCTGGAACAGCACACCCATCTGCTTGCGCATGTCGAACAGCTCGCTGCGCGAGAGGCTCGGCAGATTGTTGCCCGCCACCCAGACTTCACCACGCGACGGCATCAGCTGCGCAGCGATCAGGCGCAGCAGCGTCGTCTTGCCACAACCGGACGGCCCCATGATGGCCGTAACCTTCCCTCGCGGTATGGCGATATCGACATCGTTGAAAATACTGCGCTCGCCTCGCTTGAAGGTCACTCCCTTCAGCTCGACGGCGAAGTCATTGCAGGCGCTCATCTGGTCTCCTTGCATGCAGTCTGCGAAACAGACGGCTCCCGATGACGCTGGGATACTTTCTGCCCTGACCGTTTTCGGCGGCGCACTATAGCATCGCGCCAGAGGCCGCCCAACCGATGAGCGTTTCGGCAGATGACGAGCGACGCCCCGTTCAGCTTCGGTTCAGCTCAGGCTGATCAAATTGAATGTGCCGACCCACAGTGATGTGCCGACATTTTCCATGAGCCCGCAACGGATTCTCGCTATAATCCCCGCCTTTTAATCGGACGACCTCGCCAGCCATGAGCCAGAGCAGCCAATTGATCGAAACCGCGCAACGCACCATCCGCCTGGAAATAGAAGCGGTTGAGCAGTTGAACGCACGTATCGATGCCGATTTCGTGCAGGCTTGCGAGCTGATCCTTGGCTGCAAGGGCCGAGTGGTCGTGGTTGGCATGGGCAAGTCCGGGCACGTCGGCCGCAAGATCGCCGCTACATTGGCCAGCACCGGCACCGCCGCCTTCTTCGTGCACCCTGCCGAAGCCAGCCATGGCGACATGGGCATGATCACTCAGGACGACGTGGTCCTCGCCCTTTCCAACTCCGGCACCACCAGCGAGATCGTCACCCTGCTACCGCTGATCAAGCGGCTCGGCATCACCCTGATCAGCATGACCGGCAACCCCAACTCGGTGCTGGCCAAGGCCGCTGCGGTGAATCTGGACGCCAGCGTCGCCATCGAAGCATGCCCGCTGAATCTCGCGCCGACCTCCTCCACCACTGCCAGCCTGGTGCTCGGCGATGCCCTGGCTATCGCGCTGCTCGAGGCTCGCGGGTTCACTGCTGAAGATTTCGCCTTCTCTCACCCGGGCGGCGCGCTGGGCCGCCGCCTGCTGTTGAAAGTCGAGCACGTCATGCATACCGGCGAGCGCTTGCCGAGGGTTCCGCGCGGCACATCGCTGCGCGACGCCCTGCTGGAAATGACGCAGAAGGGCCTGGGCATGACCGTCATCGTCGAAGCGGACGGACGACTCGCCGGTATCTTCACCGACGGCGACCTGCGCCGTGCCCTGGACAAGGGAGTCGACGTTCGCCAGACGCGCATCGACGAGATCATGACCGTGCACGGCAAGACCGCCCATGCCGAGATGCTCGCCGCCGAGGCTCTGAAGATCATGGAAGACCACAAGATCAGTTCGCTGGTAGTCGTCGATGACCAGGAGTTGCCAATTGGTGCGCTGAACATGCACGACCTCCTGCGCGCGGGGGTGATGTAATGCACGAACACCTGCTGCAACGCGCCCGCGACATTCGCCTGGCGATCTTCGACGTCGATGGTGTGCTCACCGATGGCCGCCTTTATTTCCTGACCGACGGCAGCGAGTTCAAGACGTTCAACACACTGGACGGCCACGGCATCAAGATGCTGATCAACTCCGGCGTGCGTACCGCGATCATCAGCGGGCGCAAGACGCCCGTGGTAGAGCGTCGAGCGCAGAACCTCGGTATCCAGCACCTTTATCAGGGGCGCGAGGACAAGCTGGTCGTGCTCGACGAACTGCTGACCGAACTTGGCCTGAGCTACTCTGAAGTAGCCTATCTCGGTGACGACCTGCCTGATCTGCCGGTGATACGCCGCGTAGGCCTCGGCATGGCCGTGGCCAGCGCCGACACCTTCGTTCGTGAACATGCCCATGGCGTTACCCTGGCCCGCGGTGGCGAGGGTGCGGCACGCGAGTTCTGCGAACTGATCATGCGCGCGCAGGGCACCCTGGCCGCCGCGCAAAACGCATATCTGTAGGGGTCTGCATGCTTCGCAAAATGCGCTTCGCTGTCCTGCTGACGCTGATCGCCGCCCTGCTGGTGGCGGTCGGCTACTGGAACATCCGGCCGGAAAGCTTCATGCAGGAGCCGTCCGTCGCCAGTGGCGCAACGCCTGATGTCGACTTCTATGTGATCAATTCCCGCACGGTGCAATATCAGCCCGACGGCAAGCGCAACTACGAACTGACCGCAGACAAGCTCGAGCACATCAAGGCGAGCGACATCAGCCTGCTGACCAAACCGGATCTGCTGTCCTATCGCGGCACCGAACTGCCGTGGCACGTGCGTAGTGAGCGCGGCGAAGTATCGGCCGAAGGCGACGAGGTGCTGCTGATCGATCAGGTCAAGGTCGAGCGCACCGACGCCAAGGGGCGCCCGACGATCCTCACCACCAGCCGCCTGACGGTGTGGCCGGAGAAGGATTATGCCGAGACAAACCAAGCCGTTAGAATCGAGGCCGCCAATGGCGTGACCACGGCAACCGGCATGAAAGCGTACATGGATGACGGCAGGATGCTCCTGCTGTCCAACGTAAGAGGCCAGCATGAGCTGCGTTAAGACTCTCCCCCTCCTGCTCGGTTTGAGCGCATTCTGGCTTGGCGCCAGCGCCTGGGCGCTTCCCGAGGATCGTGAACAGCCAATCCGCGTTCAAGCCGACACCGCCGAACTGGACGACCGACAGGGCGTGGCGGTCTACCGCGGCGACGTGGTCATCACCCAGGGCACGATGAAGATCACCGGCGACACGGTGACCATTACCCAGGATGACAACGGCGACGTCGAAGTCTTCACCTCCATCGGCAAGCCGGCCTACTACGAGCAGAAGCCTGCGGTGGACAAGGAGATCGTCAAAGCCTACGGCCTGACCATCCAGTATTTCGCCGCCAACGAGCGAATCGTGCTCATCGATCAGGCCAAGGTCGTTCAGGAAGGCAACACCTTCGAAGGCGAGAAGATCGTCTATGACACCCGTCGGCAGATCGTCAACGCCGGTCGCGCCACCAATGCCGATGTCACCACGCCGCGCCCGCGCGTGGACATGGTGATCCAGCCGCGCAAAAACGGCCAGGCTGCGGAGCAGCCCGAGTAATGGCCGTTCTCAAAGCCCAGCATCTGGCCAAGAGCTACAAGAGCCGGCAGGTCGTGCGCGATGTCAGCCTGTCCATTGAAAGCGGGCAGATCGTCGGCCTGCTCGGCCCCAACGGCGCAGGCAAGACCACCTGCTTTTACATGATCGTCGGCCTGGTGAATGCCGACCAGGGCCGCGTGCTGATCGATCAGGACGACGTCACCCACCTGCCGATGCACGGGCGCGCACGGGCCGGCATTGGCTACCTGCCACAGGAGGCCTCGATCTTTCGCAAGCTCTCGGTCGCCGACAACATCATGGCCATTCTCGAGACCCGCAAGGATCTGGACCGCAACGGCCGTCAGCAGGCGTTGGAAGGCCTACTGCAGGAATTCCATATAAACCATATCCGCGACAGCCTCGGCATGAGCCTCTCTGGTGGTGAAAGACGCCGGGTGGAGATTGCCCGCGCACTGGCCACCGCACCGAAGTTCATCCTGCTTGATGAACCCTTCGCCGGTGTGGACCCGATTTCGGTGGGCGATATCAAGCAGATCATCCATCACCTCAAGGCCAAGGGCATCGGCGTGCTGATCACCGATCACAACGTCCGCGAGACACTGGATATCTGCGAGACGGCCTACATCGTCAACGACGGGCAACTGATTGCCGAGGGCGATGCGCAGACCATCCTGAGCAATCAGCTGGTCAAGGAAGTCTATCTGGGCCACGAATTCCGCCTGTAAGGCGGAATTTTTGCTCGGCTCGGCAAATCGGCTCTAGGCAAAGGCTTCATCGGCAGGCATATAATTTGCTTTCTGCCGGCGCCCCGCGCACGGCATGTCGGAATGGGCGCGGTTGCGCCGGCATAAAAGGTTCGAAGTCCTCTGCCATGAAACCATCGCTAGTCCTGAAGATGGGCCAGCAGCTGACGATGACACCGCAGCTGCAACAGGCCATACGGCTCCTCCAGCTATCCACCCTCGATCTGCAACAGGAGATCCAGGAGGCGCTGGACTCCAACCCCATGCTCGAACGCGAAGAAGACGGAGACGACTTCGACAGCTCCGACCCTATGGCCGAGGCCGCTGAACGGCCAGGCGACACCGTCACCGAGAAAAGCAGCAGCCAGGAAAGCACCTACGAGGGGCCCTCTCATAGCAGTGACAGCCTGGACGACAGCGACGGCGACTGGGGCGAGCGGATTCCCAGCGAGCTTCCGGTCGACACCGCCTGGGAAGACATCTACCAGACCAGCGCCAGCAGCCTGCCCAGCAACGATGACGACGAGTGGGATTTCACCAGCCGGACATCGAGCGGCATAAGCCTGCAGAGCCATCTGCTGTGGCAGCTCAACCTCGCGCCAATGAGCGACACCGACCGGCTGATCGCGACCACCCTCATCGACTGCATCAATGAACAGGGTTATCTCGAAGAGACGCTGCAGGAAATCGTCGACTCGTTCGATCCCGAGCTGGAAATCGAACTCGACGAGGTCGAGGTCGTTCTGCGTCGTATCCAGCAATTCGAACCGGCCGGCATCGGCGCACGTGATCTGCGTGAGTGTCTGCTGTTGCAGCTGCGCCAACTGCCCGACCGCACACCATGGCTGAGCGAAGCGAAGCGTCTGGTCAGCGACTATCTGGACATCCTCGGCAGCCGGGATTACAGCCTGCTGATGCGGCGAATGAAGATCAAGGAAGACGATCTGCGCCAGGTCATCGAACTGATCCAGAGCCTGAACCCGCGCCCGGGGTCGCAGATCGAGGCGAGCGAACCGGAATACGTGGTGCCCGACGTGATCGTGCGCAAGCACAATGATCGCTGGCTGGTCGAGCTGAATCAGGAAGCCATGCCGCGCCTTCGCGTCAACGCGCAATACGCCGGCTTCGTCAAACGCGCCGACTCCAGCGCGGACAACACCTTCATGCGCAACCAGCTGCAGGAAGCGCGCTGGTTCATCAAGAGCCTGCTCAGCCGCAACGAGACCCTGATGAAGGTGGCGACTCAGATCGTCGAACACCAGCGCGCCTTCCTCGAGCATGGTGACGAGGCGATGAAGCCTCTGGTACTGCACGACATCGCCGAGGCGGTGGGCATGCATGAGTCGACCATCTCCCGCGTGACCACGCAGAAATACATGCACACGCCACGCGGCATCTACGAACTCAAATACTTCTTCTCCAGCCACGTCAGCACGGCGGAAGGCGGCGAATGTTCGTCCACCGCGATCCGCGCGATCATCAAGAAACTGGTCGCCGCGGAAAACCAGAAAAAGCCGTTGAGCGACAGCAAGATCGCTGGTTTACTGGAAGCGCAGGGCATCCAGGTGGCCCGCCGCACAGTTGCGAAGTACCGCGAGTCGCTCGGTATCGCACCATCCAGCGAGCGCAAACGTCTACTGTGATCGGCCCCTGGTCGAACTGTCCCGGCGGCAGGCCCACCAACCTGCTCTTCGTACAAGGCAAAGGAGATAGCAGTATGCAAGTCAACATCAGCGGTGTTCATCTGGAAGTAACCGATGCCCTGCGTGACTACATCGAGGAGAAATTCGATCGGCTTGCTCGCCACTTCGACCGCATCATCAGCGTTCAGGTGATCCTCCAGGTCGAGAAACTCAAGCAGAAAGCCGAAGCAACCTTGCACGTCGCAGGCCGCGAAGTCGTGGCCATCGCCGATCACGAAGACATGTACGCTGCCGTCGACCTGTTGGTCGACAAGCTCGATCGCCAGTTGATCAAGCACAAGGAGAAGCAGCTCGACCACACACAGGGCGCTGTCACCCGCTGACTCCAATATGATCCGACTCGAAAACATCCTCACCCCCGGGCGTTCCTTGGTGAACGTCCCGGGCGGTAGCAAGAAGCGCGTCCTGGAACAGATCGCCAAGGTGATCGCCCGGGACCTTATCGATCTCGACTCCCAGACCATCTTCGAAAGCCTGATCGCGCGCGAGAAGCTCGGCTCGACCGGCTTCGGCAACGGCATCGCCATCCCGCACTGCCGCATGGTTGGCTGCAATGCACCGCTGAGCGCCGTTCTGCGCCTGCAGACGCCAGTGGATTTCGACGCCATCGACGGCGCGCCGGTGGACCTGCTGTTCGTCCTGCTGGTACCGGAGGCCGCCACCGACGAGCATCTCGAACTGCTGCGCCAGATCGCCAGCATGCTCGACCGCGAAGACGTACGCCAACGACTGCGCCAGGCGCCGAGCAACGAAAGCCTCTACCAGGTAGTGGTCGACGTGCAGAACGGGGCATAGATGCGGCTGATCATCGTCAGTGGACGCTCGGGTTCGGGCAAGAGCACTGCACTGAACGTGCTCGAGGACAACGGCTTCTATTGCATCGACAACCTGCCTGCCGGACTGTTGCCTGAGCTTGCCGAGCGCGCCCTGCTGCACACTGAGCTGCTGCATCCGCAGGTCGCCGTGTCGATCGACGCGCGCAACCTGCCCAGTCAGCTCAAGCGCTTCCCCGAGCTACTCGAAGAAGTCCGCGCCAGGCACATCCAGTGCGATGTGCTCTATCTGGATGCCGACGATGAGACCCTGCTCAAGCGCTTCTCGGAAACCCGCCGCCGCCATCCACTGACCAACGAAAATCGCTCTCTGGCCGAAGCGATCCATGATGAGGAGTTGCTGCTCGCAGCGATCATCGATCACGCCGACCTGAAGATCGACACCACCCATCTCAATCTCTATCAGCTGCGCGACGTGCTCAAGTTGCGCTTGCTCAACAAGCCTGAGCCGGGCACCGCTTTTCTGGTCGAGTCATTCGGTTTCAAGCGCGGGATGCCGATCGATGCCGATCTCGTGTTCGACGTACGTTGCCTGCCCAACCCTTACTGGAAAGCCGAGCTTCGCGACTTTTCCGGGCTAGACCAGCCGGTGATCGACTACCTCAGCGCCCAGGCCGACGTGGAGGAAATGTTCCAGGATATCCACGGCTATCTGAGCAAATGGCTGCCGCGCTTTGCCGCCAGCAACCGCGCATATGTCACCATCGCCATCGGCTGCACCGGCGGCCATCATCGCTCGGTCTACCTGGCCGAACGGCTAGGCCAGGCGTTGAGAGAACCGCTGAAGAACCTGCAGGTCCGTCATCGGGACCTCGCCTAGGAATACCTGCACCATGCCCGCCCGCGAAGTCACCATCATCAACAAACTCGGCCTGCACGCGCGCGCTGCCGCCAAGTTCGTCGCCGTTGCCAATCGCTACCCCTGCAAGATTCGCGTTGGCCGCTGCCCGGCCACGCTGGTCGACGGCAAGAGCATCATGGCGGTCATGATGCTCGCCGCCAGCAAAGGCACCACCGTGCACCTGGACACCGAAGGTGAACAGGAAGAGGACGCACTGAACGCGCTGACCGCGCTGATCGACGACTATTTCGAAGAAGGCGAGTAGACACCTTGCCACAGCGGCGCGAATCGTTGCCGACCGCGCCGCACTGCCTTACTTGCCAGCGACCATCATTCGCTCGATCAACACCGAGCCGGTCCGCACGTTGCCGCGCGTTTCCACATCGCAACCGACCGCCACGATCTGGCGGAACATGTCGCGCAGATTTCCGGCAATCGTTACTTCCTGTACCGGGAACTGGATCTCGCCATTCTCGACCCAATAGCCGCCGGCGCCACGAGAATAGTCGCCGGTCACCAGATTCAGGCCCTGTCCCATCAGCTCCGTCACCAGCAGGCCTCGGCCCATGCGCCGGATCAACGCCGCCTGATCCTCTTCCCCATGGCTGACGAACAGGTTGTGCACACCCCCGGCGTTGGCCGTACTGGGCATACCGAGCTTGCGTCCGGAATAGGTCGAAAGCACATAGGACAGCAGGCGGCCGTTCTCCACGAACGGCTTGGCATAGGTCGCAAGGCCATCGCCATCGTAGCTGGCACTACCGAGGGCTCGCGGGATGTGCGGACGCTCATCAAGGCTCAGCCACTCGGGAAACAGCGCCTGTCCCAGGGCATCCTCAAGATAAGAGGCTTTGCGGTAGAGATTTCCGCCGGAAATCGCTGCAATGAAGTGGCCAAACAGACCGGTCGCCAGCTCGGGGGCGAAAAGTACCGGCACTTCGCAGGTAGGAACCGGGCGCGCACCCAGACGTCGCACGGCACGCTCGGCTGCGCGCCGGCCGATGGTCTGCGGGTCGAGCAGCGACTCGCCGATGCGGTTGACGTCGTAGAAATAGTCACGCTGCATCTGCCCTGCGCTCTCGGCGATCATCACGCAACTCAGGCTGTGACGGCTGCTGCAATAGCCCCCGATGAAGCCGTTGCTGTTGCCATAGGCGCGGCAGCCCTGATGGGTATTTAGCGTAGTGCCGTCTGCGTTGCGGATACGCTGATCGAAGGCGAACGCGGCGTCTTCACAGCTGAGCGCCTGCTCGATGGCCTGTTCGGGGGTGACCGCCCACGGATGGTAAAGATCGAGATCGGGAAGCTCGCGCGCCATCAGCGTAGCGTCAGCGAGGCCAGCAAATTCGTCCTCCGAGGCATGCCTGGCGATGGCCAGCGCGGCGGCTACGGTTTCACGGATGGCGTCGTCACCACTGCCGGTGGTGCTCGCAGTGCCTTTGCTCTGGCCGACATAGAGCGTGATGCCAAAGCCCTGGTCGCGATTGAACTCGACCGTCTCCACCTCGCGCTGACGCACTGTGGTCGACAGCCCCTGCTCCATGGAGACCGAAACCTCGCTGGCGCTGGCGCCCTGCCGGCGCGCTTCCTCGATGATGCGCTCGACCTTCTCGCGCAAACCGGGCAGCGCGTGCGGGCCGATGCCCTCTACTTCACTCATAAGCACTCCCAAACCACTGCAATCGAATCAAGTTGCAACCTGGCGCCGCTCCTCTGGAGCCTGCTGCCAGGGCTGCTGTTATGATGGCGGCATTTCCTAGTGGACCATCCCCATGTCTGAACACTCCGACGCCGACGATTTCGACGAAAAAAGCAAGTCCCAGGTCAAACGCGAGCTGCTTGCCCTGCAGGAGCTAGGCGAGCGGCTAACTACCCTCAAGCCTGACCTCATCGCTCGCCTGCCTCTGAGCGACGCGTTGCAGAAGGCGCTGGCCGACGCGCCGAAACACAAGGCGCATATCGCGCGCAAACGGCACATCCAGTACATCGGTAAGCTGATGCGCGACCAGGATGTCGATGCCATTCTCGCGCTGGTCGATCAACTGGACGCCTCGACGCGCCAATACAACGAGCGCTTCCATGCGCTGGAGCGCTGGCGTGACCGTCTGATCGGCGGTGACGACGCCACCCTGGAAGCGTTCGTAACCGAATACCCCGAGACCGACCGCCAGCATCTGCGCGGGCTGATCCGCCACGCCCAGCACGAGGCGGCGCGCGACAAGCCGCCGGCCGCCAGCCGCAAGATATTCAAGTACATCCGCGAACTGGACGAAGCCAAACGCGGCTTGCGCTGACGGCAATCTCAACCCGTACCTCAACCCCTAGCCTTGAAGCTCGCGGCTGGCACTCGCCGCGGCTTCACGCACCCGTTCCGCCTACGGTTATCTCGTCGATCTTCAGGGTCGGCTGGCCGACGCCCACCGGCACCGACTGCCCATCCTTGCCACAGGTGCCGACACCGCTGTCGAGCGCCAGGTCGTTACCGACCATCGACACCCGGTTCATCACCTCGGGGCCATTGCCTATCAGCGTCGCGCCCTTCACCGGTGCGGTGATCTTGCCGTCCTCGATCAGATAGGCCTCACTGGTGGAGAAGACGAACTTGCCGCTGGTGATGTCGACCTGACCGCCGCCGAGGCTGGCGCAGTAGATGCCCTTCTTCACCGAGCGAATGATTTCCTGCGGATCGCTTTCGCCGGCCAGCATGTAGGTGTTGGTCATGCGCGGCATCGGTAGATGCGCGTAAGACTCGCGGCGGCCGTTACCGGTCGGCGCGACGCCCATAAGGCGGGCGTTTAACTTGTCCTGGATATAACCCTTGAGAATGCCGTTCTCGATCAGCGTGGTGCATTGGGTCGGCGTGCCTTCGTCATCGACGCTGAGCGAACCTCGGCGATCCGCCAGGGTACCGTCATCGACGATGGTGCACAGGCTGGACGCCACCTTCTGCCCGATCCGGCCACTGTAGGCCGAGCTGCCCTTGCGATTGAAATCACCCTCCAGGCCATGGCCGACGGCCTCGTGCAACAGCACGCCGGACCAGCCAGGCCCAAGAACGACCGGCAAGGAACCGGCCGGTGCCGACACCGCTTCGAGGTTGACCAGCGCCTGACGCAATGCCTCGCGGGCGTAGCCCATGGCGCGATCCTCGGTGAGGAAGTACTGGTAGCCGGTACGTCCGCCGCCACCCTGGCCACCGCGCTCGCGGCGGCCGTTCTGCTCGACGATCACGCTGACGTTGAAACGCACCAGAGGGCGGATATCGGCTGCCATACCACCGTCCATTCCGGCCACCAGGATATGCTCCCAGACGCCCGCCAGGCTTACGGTCACCTGCTTGATGCGAGGGTCCAGCGCCCTTGTCGCGACGTCGATGCGCTTGAGCAGCTCGACCTTCTCGGCACGGCCGAGCCCGTCGAGCGGATTGTCCTGCGCGTACAACGGCGCGAATGCCGCCCTGGACAGCACCTTGACCTGGCCTTGCTGGCCGCTGCGCGCGATGGAGCGTGCAGCCTGAGCCGCCTGACGCAATGCATCGGCAGTGATCGCGTTGCTGTAGGCGAAACCGGTTTTCTCGCCGGACAGTGCGCGCACGCCGACGCCCTGCTCCAGATGGAAGCCGCCCTCCTTGACGATGCCATCCTCGAGTACCCAAGACTCGGAAACCTGATCCTGAAAGTACAGGTCCGCCGCATCCACGCCGGGCCCGGCGAGTTCACCGAGCAAGCCTGGCAGGTCATCGATACCCAGGCCGCCAGGTGTCAGCAGTCGCTCGGTGACAGGTAACAGCAGTTCACTCATATTCACTCCAAACGGTCCGTGGCCAGGCACGGTACGGAAAATCGGCGGTGGCGCTGCAGCGGCATTCGCTGGCGGATGGCAGCCTGTTCGGACGCATCCCGAGCGGCAACCAAAGCCGCCTCGCCAGTCGCCTGCTCGCACATCAGACGGCCCCATGGGTCCACGATAGACGAATGCCCATGCGTGAGGCGACCACCAGGATGCTCTCCACCCTGTGCGGCAGCCAGGATATAGCACTGAGTCTCGATGGCACGGGCACGAATCAACGTCGCCCAGTGCGCTTCACCGGTCACCGTGGTGAACGCCGACGGCACGCTGATCAACTCGGCACCTGCCGCCCTCAGCGCACCATACAGCTCGGCGAAACGCAGGTCATAACACACGCTCAGCCCCAAGCGTCCAACCGGTGTGTCGGCAATCACCAGCCTTTGCCCCGCCGCATAGTCGTCCGATTCACGGTAGTGGCCACGGTTATCTGCAACCTCCGCATCGAACAGATGCAGCTTGTCGTAGCGCGCCACCCGCTGCCCCTGATCATCGAACAGCAGCGAGCAGGCATTCGGCTTGCCCTGCGGGTCGTCGTCGGGCGGTAACGGCAAGGTGCCAGCCACGATCCACAACCTGAGGTCACGGGCGACCTGTTTCAACCAGGGCAGGATCGGCCCGTCGCCAGCGGCTTCGGCGCGACCCAGCCGCGGTAGATCGCTGCGGCCCATTGCGGCGAAGTTCTCCGGTAGCACCGCCAGCCGCGCGCCCGCTTCGGCCGCCTGCTCGAGCAACTCGCGCGCGCGGGCCAGATTGAGCATTACATCCGCCTGGCTGGCCATCTGAATCACGGCTAAGGACATGCTTTCCCCGATGCTGAAAGACCCGGCCCGATGCGGATCAGTTGGGCTTTTCGAATGGTTTGTCGAAGCTGATCTTAGGCGCCTGCCAAGGCCCCTTGACGTCGTACTGTACGCTGGCGAAACGCGCAACGCGGTCGCCGAGCAGCTTGTCCACCACGAACAGCGCCCCGCCGATCGCCGGTGCGCCGACAATCAGCGCCGCCAGCGGCAGGTTGTTGCTGATCGGCAAGGTGACCAGCAACTTGGCGTCGATCTCGTCACGCGCCATATCCAGCCTGCCATCCAGCTCGAGGTTGGTCGACGGACCACTGACGGTGATGGGCTCGCGGGTGTTAAACACACCCTCCTTGGCCAGCAACCGCCCATCCAGCCGGTCGTAACTGAGCCCCTTGCTGAACAGATCGGAGAAATCCAGCCGCAGGCGGCGCCCTATCGAATTGAAGTTGAGCACGCCGAACACGCGCAGCGCCTGGGCGCTGCCGTCGATCTCGACAAACTGCCCCTTGCGCAGCCGAGGTCGCATGCTGCCGGAATAGCGCGCCATGGCGAACCAAGCCGGCGAACCAGGCCACTGCCCATCCACATCCAGGCGAAAACTGTCACTGGTCACCGAAGGCGCAAAGCCCCACGCAAGCAATACGTCAGCGAGATTGCGCCCTTCGAGGCGGCCCTTGTACCAGGTCTGCGCACTGCCCCAGCCGCCGTTCCCGGTAATCTTCAGGCCCTTGAGGTCGAGAGCGATATCGCGGAACTCGGTCCCGCCGCTGACCGGGCGCAGCTTCAACGCCCAGGCGCCGAGCACATTGTCGCCCAGGGAAACCCGTTCGATCGCGACATCCATTGCCGGCAGGCTTTGCGGGTCGACATCAGCCAGCGGATCGGGTCGCTCCTTGACCGCCTCGTTGGATTGCGCGGCAGCCGGCAGACGCAGGCGCTGGAGATCGGCAACGATGATGCCGCCCTCGGCATCTGGCAGGCGAACCGAGCCGCTGATGATCGAACTGCGAAGGCCAAGGTCCCAGGCTTCCCTCATTCGCCGCAGGTCCAGCCCAAGATTGTCGATCCGGGTGCCAAAACCTTCGAAACGATCGATATCGACCTGCGCCCGGCGCAGCAGCGAGCCAGTCGTCTGCTGCGCTTGTGCCTTGCCGTGCTGTTCAAGCACCGCCTGCCAGGCTTTCAAGTCGAGCTGCGGCAGGCGCCCCCTGACATAAAGCCCGGCACTGGCCGGAAGATTGGCCGCCCCAGGCCCGAGACGCAGCTCGCCGCGGCCCTGCGCCCAGGCACCCGGCGGCGCAGCGAACGTCAGTGCGGCGAGTGACCCGTGCCGGACACCGTAGCGACGCTCGACTCCTTGCAGGGACATCCGCAACGAGGTGTCACGGCGCTCGCGTGCAGGCTTGCCGAACGGCGCTGGCAGATCGATGCGCAGCCCCTGTAGCGAAGAGTCGATCTGCAACTGACTGTCCTCACCCGCCAGATCCAGTCGCAACTGATAGGGCAACTCACCGCTGGCGGGCAGCGACTGCTCGATCGCGAGCCACTCAGCCAGACGCTTCAACCCCACGGCGCCCTGTGCCTCCACGCGAGAGGCAGGCTTGCCAGTCGCTCCTGTCGCTACCGCCTTGCCCTTGACCGGAGCGCCGAACAGACGCGCCTGGATGGCCTCTGCACTCAAGCCTCGCGCGGTGTCGTAGCGGAAACTGCCGCTGAGTTGCTCGAAGGCAAGCTCCGGCTCGGGAATCTTCAGTTTCGCATCGTCGCTGGCGAAATCCACAATGACCCGCGGCGTGCCCTTGCCCAGCGGGATCTGCAGATCGAGCGCGCCGCTGAGCGCACCCTGCCCCTGCCAGCCTGCGAAGATCTCACCGGTTCCGATCGGCGCCTCCTGAAGCAGCTTCAAGGCATCCGCCAGGCTGCTGGCGACCTGCCCCTTCACGGCCAACTGCGGCACGTTGCCGGCGCCGACGCGAGGAATGTCCGCTGTCGCATCACGCACGTGACTGTCGAGAATCCGCCCTTCCGCGAGCCGGACGCGAACCCCGCTGTCTTCGATCAGCACCTCGCCACGGCCCTGCTGCAGCACGGGCCAGCCGGGCTGAAACGCCAGCTCGGCATCGCGCACCTTGAAGTACAGGCTCAGGCTGCGCGCGCTGTCGGAAGCTCCCTTGCTCAATGCGCCCTGGTACTGGAAATAACCTTGCTCGACCGTACCGCTGCGAATCGCTTCCTTGAGCCAGCTGACCAGCGCCGGGCTTAACGCTGGTGAGCGTGTCGGCAAGTATTTTTCGGTAAAGCGCGCGTCGCCTTCGCTCAAGCCAACCCGCAGGTCCATGTAATCCTCTGCCGCGGGATCCCTGGCCAGGCGGATCAGGAAGTCACCGGCGATCTTGCCTTCCTCGCCGTCGATACGCAGATAGGGCGCAGCCAGCGTGAAGGCCTGCTCGTCCAGCGCCCAGGTCAGACGCCCGCCGGCGTGTCGGTAGCGCCAGGGATCGGGGTACAGCGGCGCAAGCTGCAGGCTGAAGTCGTCGCTGTCCAGGCGCAGTTCTCCGCCGCCCATATCACCGCGAATGCTGCCACTCGCGTTGCCCACCGCCGGTATCCAGTTGTGTGCGGCGAAACTGATACGGTCCAGATTGGCAGCGAATTGCAGCCGCTGCGGCGACTCCATCTGGGGGCGGTAGTCGAGCTGCAGGTTGCGCAATGTTCCATTGGGCTGCAGCGCCGTCAGCGTCTCGGCTGCGGCCGGTGGTAGCGGCGCCAGTGCACGGACGAGTGTGGCGATCGGCGCGATACCCAACCGATCAGCCTGCAGCTGCCAATGCTGCTGAGTCTGATCCTGCTGAACCTGGATTCGCGCATCGCCCCAGCGCTCGCCTTCGAGATCGAACGCCAGCCGGTCCAGCAGCAGCCGGTAGCCCTGCTCGTTGCGATCGATATAAGCCTCGCCCCCAAGGTCCTCGAGCTGAACAGGCTCACGATCGGCAAAGGACGTGATCAGTTGCGGCGCGTTAATCCGTAGAACAGCACGCTCCAGCGCCTTTTCGCGCCAGGTTACCCACAGCTCACCTCCCATCTTCAACGTCTGCAGATGCCAGTCGGCAGTCAGTCGGCGCGGCAACCAGGCGGCCCAGTCGCTTTGTGGCAGGCTGAGATAAACCTGCGCCTCGGCGTGCTGCCAGCGCTGCGGCTGCACCCGCCCCTCAATGCGCAAGGCCAGGGGCTGGCCATCCGGCAGGATGCTGCGCCCGTCCAACCGGAGCCCCACACCGTCGACGAGCAGGTCTAGATCGGTGTAGCTCAGGGTCAGCGGCGGTTCTCCGAATGGCTCCAGCGTGATCTGGCTGTTGCGCACCGCCAGCCCACGCACCCGCTGCAACGACTCGAGAATCTTCTGCGGTTCGGGCGGTTTCTGCTCGGTACGGGTCGGCAAGCCCTCCACTCGCCACTTGCCCTCGGCATCTTCAGCGACAGACAGCTGCACGCCGCTAAACTCCAGCCGGCTCAGCCGCCACTCTCGCGCCCAGAGGCTGGCCGCCAGGTCTGGGACGATGGCAATACGGTCCAGGCGCATCGCGCTGTCACCCTCGCCCAGCAATACATCATGCGCCAGCAAACGGGGAGCGAAACCCTCCCAGCGGCCTTCGAGCCTGCCCAGCGCGATTGGCATGCCCAGCGCCGCCTGCGCCTTCTCCTGCACCTCGGCCCGGTACTCGGCGATTACAGGCACCAGCTGCCGCCCCAGGCTCACGTAGAGCGCGGCCAAAATCAGCCCGAACGCGATTACCCAGAACAGCTGGCGCGACAGTGTCACGAGGAAGGCGGCGAGGCGGTTCATCTGGATGCGCTCCGGTCATCCTGGCCCTTGCGGCCCGGTCTACCATTGTTCAGAGCAACACCACGTCGTACTGTTCCTGGGAGTACATGCTTTCCACCTGGAACTTGATCGAGCGACCGATAAAGGCCTCCAGGTCGGCGACATTGCCCGACTCCTCGTCGAGCAGACGATCGATCACCTTCTGATTGGCCAGCACCCGGTAGCCTTCCGCCTGGTAGGCCCGCGCCTCACGCAGGATCTCGCGGAATATCTCGTAGCAGACGGTCTCCGGCGTCTTCAGCTTGCCGCGCCCCTGACAGCACATGCAGGGTTCGCACAGCACCTGTTCGAGGCTTTCGCGGGTGCGCTTGCGAGTCATCTGCACCAGGCCGAGCTCGGTGATGCCGATGATGTTGGTCTTGGCGTGATCGCGCTCGAGCTGCTTCTCCAGCGTGCGCAGGACCTGGCGACGATGCTCCTCGTCTTCCATGTCGATGAAATCGATGATGATGATGCCACCCAGATTGCGCAGCCTGAGCTGACGAGCGATGGCGGTGGCCGACTCGAGGTTGGTCTTGAAAATGGTTTCCTCGAGGGTGCGATGACCGACGAAGGCGCCCGTGTTGACGTCGATGGTGGTCATCGCCTCGGCCGGATCGATGATCAGGTAACCGCCGGACTTGAGCATGACCTTGCGCTCCAGCGCCTTCTGGATCTCATCCTCGACACCGTAGAGATCGAAGATCGGCCGCTCGCCCGGGTAGTGTTCGAGGCGGTCGCCCAGCTCGGGCATCAGCTCGCCGACAAACTGGCTCACCTTCTGGAAATTCTCCCGCGAATCGATGCGAATCTTCTCGATCCGCGGATTGACCAGATCCCGCAACGTGCGCATGGCCAGCGAGAGATCCTCGTAGATCACCGTAGGCGCTTCGACGGTCTTGATCTGGCTGGCGATCTGCTCCCACAGACGGCGCAGATAGCGGATGTCCATGAGGATTTCGTCGCTGCCGGCCCCTTCAGCCGCGGTACGCAGAATGAAGCCACCGGCCTCCTGGATGCCCTCTGCCTCAACGCATTCGGCAACGACCTGCTTGAGCCGCTCGCGCTCGGCTTCATCTTCGATACGCAGGGAAATGCCGACATGGCTGGTGCGCGGCATGTACACCAGGTAGCGCGATGGGATCGACAGCTGCGTGGTCAGGCGCGCGCCCTTGGTGCCAATGGGGTCCTTGGTGACCTGCACCACCAGACTCTGGCCTTCGTGAACCAGGGCGTTGATCGGCTCGACCGCATTACCCTCGCGGGCGGAAATCTCGGAAGCATGGATGAACGCGGCGCGATCCAGCCCTATGTCGACGAACGCCGCCTGCATACCCGGCAGGACGCGCACCACCTTGCCTTTGTAAATGTTGCCGACGATGCCACGGCGCTGGGTGCGCTCGACATGCACCTCCTGCAGGACACCGTTCTCCACCACCGCCACCCGCGACTCCATGGGGGTGATGTTCATCAGGATTTCTTCGCTCATTGTTGTTCTCGGCGGTGGCTTGATGTGCAGCGCTAGCTGGTGGTTGAGTCGATTCTAACCGGCCTGCGCGCCGAAGCCACAGGCTCTAGCTTGAGCCTTTGGTCCAACGTGAAAGTCCGAAGGCGTCGATCAGCTGCGCCGTTTCACATAACGGCAGGCCAACCACCGCCGAATAGCTGCCGTGCAACTGGCTGACGAACACCGCGCCCCAGCCCTGGATGGCGTAACCGCCCGCCTTGTCCGCCGGCTCTCCGCTATCCCAATAGCGTTCGGCTTCAGCTTCGTCGATGGTACGGAAGGTCACCTCGCTCATGACCACACGCACCTCGCAGGCACTTCGACTGGCCAGCGCGACGGCGGTCATGACCCGGTGCGTACGCCCGGATAACGCCGCCAGCATGGCGAGCCCGTCGGCACGGTCGGCAGGCTTGCCGAGAATATGCTGATCGAGCACCACGCTGGTGTCGGCACCCAGCACGCAGCCGTCGCGATCCCCCAGACTGACGAGCCCGGCGAGCGCCTTGTCGCGCGCAACGCGCTCGACATACGCCTCGGGCGACTCGGTTGGCGAGGGCGTTTCATCGACGGACACGCTGACGAGAGAAAACGGCACGCCGATCTGCGCGAGCAATTCGCGGCGGCGGGGTGATGCCGAGGCAAGAAACAGAGCGCCCATGGCAGTTCCTCAGACAGTAAAGCGACAGCGTCGCATATCCGGGGTACGTCGAGGAAGGCGCAGAGGACCGGCGTAAGGACTACGCCGGGCATGGATCAGAACTTGAAGTTGACCACCTGATCGCCCTTGAGCGACAGCGTGCGCTTCTGGGTAATGCCACCGGAGGTGACCTGAATGTCATAGACACCGCTGTCGAGCACCAGCGAAACCGGCGTGGCGCCATGCTCCTGGTCGTTGATGCGGACCCGATCATCGTACTTGTTGCTACGCACGATCAGCGAGTGGGTCTTGCTGTCGCATTGCTCGTAGGGCACATCGAGGATCGCGCACGGCATCATCTTCTTCGCCGTGATGGTCGCCTCGACGTTCATCTGCGCGTTGACGGTGCCGTCCAGGCTCATGCTTGCCTGGGCGAAATCGGTACGTGTGCGGTAGCGGTACCAGGCGGTATCCAGTTCGACATCGGCAACCTGCTCGCGGATATCCTCGGCCAGCACACGCTGGTAGTTTTCCAGCACCCATTGCGACATCTGACCATCGTTGCGGTGCTCGGCCAGGCAGGCCGCGAGGCTCTTGCTGGCGGAACAGCGGAACGAAACCGCCTGCTCGAAGCGAATGGTCTTGTCCAGCTTGCGGGCAATGGCCTGGATCTTCTTGCTGTTGCGCTCGCGAACCTCGGCCGCCAGCTGGGTCTTGAGACGATCGACGTCACGCGCGGCAAGCGAGAACTTCAGGTGCTGGCTGCCGAGACCCTTCTCCAGAGCTTCGACGCGTTCGCCAATGGCTTTCTCGGCCTCGGCACTACGTTTGTGCTCGTCCAGCAGCTCATCGAGACGCTTGCGCTCGGCGCTCTGACCGAGGAAGTCGTCGACCTCCAGGCGAATCAGCTTCTTGCTGTTGGCCAGCTGCAATTGCACGGCAGCGAGCTCGCTCTTCTCGGCCCGCAGCGCATCTTCAAGCTTCTGCTTTTCAAGGAGGATGGCGTCGAGCTCTGCAATCTTGCCGGCCAGCTGCTCGGCGCGAGGCGAATCGGCAGCGGACTCAGAGGGAGCGGCAACGGTGGAGAGCGTATCTGGGGCCGACAGCTTGGCCAACTGAGGGGCCTGGGGGGCGCTATCGGCCTGAGAGTAACCAGTGCTCATGACCAGCGTCATCAGCAGCGACCCTACCGCGCCGGCAGCCAGCACCGCACGGGCGCCACGAGAGCCTTGCGGCCTGGAAAAAATCGAACTGCCAGCTTCCATACTCATCGCCCGTGCTGTTGTGCTTATCGTCTTCTGAAGCAGAAACCAGTAATGGCGGAACGCCATAGCGGCAGCATGATTTCAGAATTGCTTTGGAGCAGCAAGGCGTAAGCCGTGCCCGGCGGCACAACCCCACACAAAAGATCAGATTTTTTCAGCGCAGAGTACGACGGACGAAAAATCGACCGGGCGTTGGTCAATACACCGCAAATCGCTGACGCAGCCCCTGCAACGCGACATAAACCCAAGGCCAGAGCAATGCGCTGACCGGCACAGGCACGAGGAACAGCAGCGTCGGCGGCCGATTACCGGTCAGCGTGTTCAGCCAGAGCTGCACCAACTGGGCGAGGCCGAGCACAACCAGCAGCACCATGCTCTGTTGCCACAGCGGAAACATGCGCAGGCGTTGTTGCAGGCTCAGCACCAGAAAAGCGATCAGGATCAGCGGCAAGGCGCTCTGGCCGAACAGCGTGCCGGCCAGCACGTCCTGCGCGAGCCCAAAACAGAACGCGGCGCCCAGCCCACCGCGATGCGGCAGAACCAACGACCAGAAGGCGATGACCAACCCCAGCCATAGCGGCCGTGCGATCTCCGCGCTGCCGGGCATGGGCGCGACGCTGAGCAGCAGCGCGATCGTCAGGCTGAACCAGATGACCCATCCATTATTCGGCCGCCCGCTGATCATTGCGCCTCCTCCGATACCGTTGTCGACGACGAGGCGGCGGGCGCCTGCTCGGAATCGCTCGTTTCAGCCCCTGCCTCAGCAGCAGGTGCAGGTGCGGCTGCCTCCGCGCCTTCGGCAGCGGCTTTCTGATCGGCATCGGCCTGGGCCTCGGCAGCGTCGGCGGCCCGCTCTTCCGGCGTCCGCGAATCGCTGAAGACCAGCATCAGATAGCGGCTGCGATTGAGCATGGCGGTCGGCACCGCACGTACGATGGCGAACGGCTGGCCGGAGCCGTGCACCACCTCGGTCACCTGCGCCACCGGATAGCCGCTAGGGAATCGCTGACCGAGCCCGGAACTGACCAGCAAATCTCCTGCTTTGACATCAGCCGTTTCGGCCACATGGCGCAGCTCTAGATAGTCTGGATTGCCGGTGCCCACGGCGATCGCACGCAGTCCGTTGCGGTTGACCTGCACCGGAATGCTATGGGTGACATCGGTCAGCAGCAGCACGCGCGCGGCATACGGCAGCACCTCGACGACCTGCCCCATCAGGCCGCTGGCATCGAGCACCGGCTGCCCCATGAAGACGCCGTCCTTCTCGCCCTTGTCGATCAGGATGCGATGGGTGAACGGGTTCGGATCGAGCCCGATCAGCTCGGCGACGATGACCTTGTCATCCACCAGCGCCGCCGAGTTGAGCAACTCGCGCAGGCGCACGTTCTGCTCGGTGAGCATCGCCAGCTTCTGCAGGCGCCGCTGCATCAGCAGCGCCTCGGCCTTGAGCTTCTCGTTCTCGGCCATCAGGCTGCTGCTACTGGCGATCTGCTCGGTCGCACCTCTCCAGATCCGCACCGGCATGTCGGCGACCCAGTAGAACGGCGTCAGTACCAGCCCCATCTGGCTGCGTACCGCCTTCAGCGCGTCGAAGCGTGCATCCACCACCATCAGCACGACACAAAGCACGACGAACACCAGCAGGCGCACACCGAGCAAAGGTCCCTTGGCAAATAGCGGCTTGATTGCAACTACCTCACGAGTAAAAGCTTGAGACTAAACGCGACAAGCCGAAAGCCGGTGCGACCGGATCTTTCGGCTTGTCATGAGCACAGCGGCGCAGGCTCACTCCGTGGACAGCAGGTCCATGGCGTGACGATCCATCATCTCCAGCGCGCGACCACCGCCACGGGCGACGCAGGTCAGCGGCTCCTCGGCGACGATCACCGGCAGACCGGTTTCCTGGGCGAGCAGCTTGTCCAGATCACGCAGCAGCGCGCCGCCGCCTGTCAACACCAGGCCGCGCTCGGCGATGTCGGAGGCCAGCTCCGGCGGAGATTGCTCCAGCGCGCTCTTGACCGCTTGAACGATGGTCGCCAGCGATTCCTGCAGGGCTTCGAGCACTTCGTTGGAATTCAGGGTGAAGCTGCGCGGCACGCCTTCGGCCAGGTTGCGGCCACGGACGTCCACTTCGCGGACCTCGCCGCCCGGGAAGGCGGTACCGATTTCCTGCTTGATGCGCTCGGCAGTGGATTCGCCGATCAGGCTGCCGTAGTTGCGACGCACGTAGGTCACGATGGATTCGTCGAAACGATCACCGCCGACTCGCACGGATTCGGCGTAGACCACGCCGTTGAGGGAGATCAGCGCGATCTCGGTGGTACCTCCACCGATGTCTACGACCATGGAGCCGCGGGCCTCGTCCACCGGCAGACCGGCACCGATCGCAGCGGCCATCGGTTCCTCGATCAGGAACACTTCGCGAGCACCGGCGCCGAGTGCGGACTCACGAATTGCACGACGCTCGACCTGGGTCGACTTGCAGGGCACGCAGATCAGCACGCGCGGGCTGGGCTGCAGGAAGCTGTTCTCGTGCACCTTGTTGATGAAGTACTGCAGCATCTTCTCGCAGACGCTGAAGTCGGCGATCACACCGTCCTTCATCGGACGGATCGCGTTGATGTTGCCCGGGGTACGGCCCAGCATGCGCTTGGCCTCGGTGCCGACGGCGACAACGCTCTTCTGGTTGCCGTGGCTACGAATGGCGACTACAGAGGGTTCGTCGAGAACAATGCCGCGATCGCGCACATAAATAAGGGTATTGGCAGTGCCCAGGTCGATCGACAGATCACTGGAAAACATGCCACGCAGTTTCTTGAACATGGGAAAAGGGCCCTGGGGCAAACGCGTGGGGAAAAAAGTGCCGCAAACTCTAACAATGGTGCGAAGTTAGGGCAAGGCGAGAGTCCGCCCGCGTGGCGCCAGAAATGAGGCATTGCGTGCCAGGTCGCATGACGGTGGTCGCCACTCATCCTAAGGCCGCGCACCGCGTCCACGCTACCGATAACCGCCTCGGGCATGTAAGATTGACGGCTTTTCCGGGCCAGAAAGCCCATTGCCGCGGCTCGTCCCGTGCTGCCATGCACCCCGTCCAGTCGACGGAAGGTGCAGTCCCGATTCGCTTTCCGCTGGAGATACCCGATGGCGCTTGAACGCACCGAGGTGGAGAAGATCGCTCATCTGGCCCGCCTGGGCCTGTCTGAAGCCGACCTGCCCCGCACCACCGAGACCCTCAACAATATCCTCGGCCTGATCGACCGCATGCAGGCGGTCGACACCACTGGTATCGAGCCGCTGGCCCACCCGCTGGAAACCACCCAGCGCCTGCGTGCCGATGCAGTCACCGAGAGCAACCAGCGTGATGCCTACCAGGCCATCGCACCCGCCGTGGAAGAAGGCCTCTATCTGGTTCCGCGAGTGATCGAGTGATGATGAAGGATTCCGACATGCACAACCTGACGCTTGCCGAGATCGCCCGCAACCTCGCCGAGAAGCACTTCTCCGCCGAGGAGCTGACGCGCACCCTGCTGGCCCGCATCGAGCAGCTCGACCCGCAGCTCAACGCGTTTATCAGCGTGACCGACGAGCTTGCCCTCGCACAGGCCAAGGCCGCCGACGCGCGTCGCGCCGCCGGCGAGAACGGCGCCCTGCTCGGCGCACCGATCGGCCACAAGGACCTGTTCTGCACCCAGGGCATCCGCACCAGCTGCGGCTCGAAGATTCTCGACAACTTCAAAGCGCCCTACGATGCCACCGTGGTGGAACGGCTCGCAGCTGCCGGCACGGTTACCCTCGGCAAGCTGAACATGGACGAATTCGCCATGGGCTCGGCCAACGAGTCGAGCTATTACGGCGCGGTGAAGAACCCCTGGGACCTGACCCGAGTACCGGGCGGCTCCTCCGGCGGTTCCGCCGCGGCCATCGCCGCACGACTGTTGCCTGCCGCGACCGGCACCGACACCGGCGGTTCGATCCGCCAGCCGGCTGCGCTGACCAACCTCACCGGCCTCAAGCCGACCTACGGCCGGGTATCGCGCTGGGGCATGGTCGCCTACGCATCGAGTCTCGATCAGGGCGGCCCGATGGCACGCACGGCCGAAGACTGCGCGCTGCTGCTGTCGGCAATGGCCGGTTTCGACGCCAAGGACTCCACCAGCGTCGACCAGCCGCTGGACGATTACCTCGCCGCGCTGAGCCAGCCGCTCGCCGGTCTGCGCATCGGCCTGCCGAAGGAGTACTTCGGCGCCGGCCTCGATCCGAAGATCGCTGACGCCGTCATGGCATCCGTCGAGGAACTGAAGAAGCTCGGCGCCACGGTCAAGGAAATCAGCCTGCCGAACATGCAGCATGCGATTCCTTCCTACTACGTGATCGCGCCAGCCGAGGCCTCTTCCAACCTCTCGCGTTTCGATGGCGTACGCTTCGGCTATCGCTGCGAAAACCCGGTCGACCTCACCGACCTCTACAAGCGCTCGCGCGCCGAAGGCTTCGGTGACGAGGTCAAGCGGCGCATCATGGTCGGCACCTACGCGCTGTCCGCCGGTTACTACGATGCTTACTACCTCAAGGCGCAGAAAATCCGCCGTCTGATCAAGCAGGACTTCGTCGCTGCCTTCGAGCAGGTCGACGTGATCCTCGGCCCGACCACGCCGAACCTGGCCTGGAAGCTGGGCGAGAAGAACGCCGATCCGGTTTCGGCCTATCTGGAAGACATCTACACCATCACCGCCAACCTGGCGGGCATTCCGGGCCTGTCGATGCCGGCCGGCTTCATTGATGGCCTGCCGGTGGGTGTGCAACTGCTGGCGCCGTACTTCCAGGAAGCGCGCCTGCTCAATGTGGCGCACCAGTATCAACAAGTCACCGATTGGCACATGCGCGCCCCGGCCGGATTCTGAGGAGATTGAAGATGCAATGGGAAACCGTGATCGGGCTGGAGATCCACGCACAGCTCGCGACCCAGTCGAAGATCTTTTCCGGCAGCGCCACCACCTTCGGCGCCGAACCCAACACCCAGGCCAGCCTGGTCGACCTCGGCATGCCCGGCACCCTGCCGGTGCTCAATGCCGAAGCCGTGCGCATGGCCTGCAAGTTCGGCCTGGCGATCGATGCCGAGATCGCTCCGAAGAACGTCTTCGCGCGCAAGAACTACTTCTACCCCGACCTGCCCAAGGGCTACCAGACCAGCCAGATGGACCATCCCATCGTCGGCAAGGGCTATCTGGACATTACCCTGGAAGACGGCAGCACGCGGCGCATCGGCATCACCCGCGCGCACCTGGAAGAGGACGCCGGCAAGAGCCTGCACGAAGACTTCCACGGCATGAGCGGCATCGACCTCAACCGCGCCGGCACACCACTGCTGGAGATCGTCTCCGAGCCGGACATCCGCTCGGCCAAGGAAGCGGTCGCCTACGTCAAGGCGATCCACGCCCTGGTGCGCTACCTCGGCATCTGCGACGGCAACATGGCCGAAGGTTCGCTGCGCTGCGACTGCAACGTCTCGGTGCGGCCGAAAGGCCAGGCCGAGTTCGGCACCCGCGCCGAGATCAAGAACGTCAACTCCTTCCGCTTTATCGAGAAGGCGATCAACCACGAGGTGCAGCGGCAGATCGAGCTGATCGAGGACGGCGGTAAGGTGGTGCAGGAAACCCGCCTGTACGACCCGAACAAGGATGAGACGCGCTCCATGCGCAGCAAGGAAGAAGCCAACGACTACCGCTACTTCCCCTGCCCCGACCTGCTGCCCGTAGTGATCGAGCAGAGCTTCCTCGACGAAGTGCGCGCCAGCCTGCCTGAACTGCCGGTACAGAAGCGCGAGCGTTTCGAGCGCGAGTTCGGCCTGTCGCCATACGATGCCGACGTCCTGGCTGCAAGCCGTGAACTGGCTGACTATTTCGAGCGGGTCAATGCCAGCTGCGGTGACGCCAAGCTGGCGGCCAACTGGGTGATGGGCGAGCTGTCCAGCTTGCTCAACAAGGAAGGCCTGGAAATCGAGCAGACGCCGGTAACAGCTGAGCAGCTGGGTGGAATGATCCTGCGCATCAAGGACGACACCATCAGCGGCAAGATCGCCAAGATGGTCTTCGAGGCGATGGCCGCCGGCGAAGGTTCGGCTGACGAGATCATCGAGAAGAAGGGCCTCAAGCAGGTCACTGATTCCGGCGCCATCGAGTCGATGCTGGACGAAGTGCTGGCAGCGAATGCCGAGCAGGTCGAACAGTACCGCGCCAGCGACGAAGCCAAGCGCGGCAAGATGTTCGGCTTCTTCGTCGGCCAGGCGATGAAGGCTTCCAAGGGCAAGGCCAACCCTGGCCAGGTGAACCAACTGCTGAAGAAAAAACTCGAAGGCTAAGCTGAGCGATGGCCCTCCGCGGTTGCCCCTGCTGCAACCGCGGACATCGCTGCATCACCGCTCCCGGCATCGCCACAACGTCACGACACCTGCCGCGGGCCATCGCCGACTCAGCGATCGACCCAACGGAAGGATTGTTCATGCGCCTGACACGCTTCACCGCCCTATTGTTGCTGGCCTTGCTGGTCAGCGGCTGTGCAGATCGCCAGCCGGCTCAACCCGCCAAGGCACCACCGACCACGCAAGAGCGCTTCAGCCAGAGCGGCAAGGCCTCCTATTACGCGCGGATGCATCACGGCCAGCGCACCGCCAACGGCGAAACCCATGATCAGAACGCGCTGGTGGCCGCTCATCGCAGCCTGCCTTTCGGCACGCGGGTGCGGGTAACCAACGAGCAGAACGGCAAGCAGGTGGTGGTACGTATCAACGACCGCGGACCATTTCGCCGCGGCCGCATCATCGACCTTTCCCGCGCCGCGGCGGCACAACTGGACATGCTCAAGAGCGGCGTGATCCGCGTGCGTATCGAAACCCTCCCATGAAGGAACAGGCACCTGCAGTGATGTCACAGAGCACAGACTGCGCTACCCCAGCCAAGGGAGCGCCCGCATGTCGCTGATTACCTTTGGCTACCTCATCAGCGGCCTGGTGCTGCTCGTCGTCGGTGCCGAAGCGCTGGTACGCGGCGCGGCCAAACTGGCCAGCCGCTTCGGCATTCCGCCCCTGATCATCGGATTGACGGTGGTGGCCTTCGGCACCAGCGCCCCGGAAACAGCCGTCAGCGTGCAGGCGTCGCTGAATGGCAGCGGTGACATCGCAGTAGGCAACGTGATCGGCAGCAACATCGCGAACATCCTGCTGATTCTCGGCATTTCCGCACTGATCGCACCGCTGGTGGTATCCCGGCAACTGATCCGCCTCGATGTGCCAGTGATGATCGGCGCCGGCCTGCTCTGCTATGGACTGGCCTGGAACGGCAGCATCAGCCGACTGGACGGCATCCTGCTGCTCGTTGCCCTGATTGGTTACACGCTGTTTCTGGTCCTCGCCAGCAAGCGGGACAAGCCTGGACCAGGCGTCGACGAATTCGACACGGAGTTCGGCCCGGACGCTGGCGACAAGCCTTATGCCTGGGTGCTCCAGCTGCTGCTGATCCTGCTCGGCCTGGGGCTGCTGGTGGGAGGCTCGAATCTGCTGATCGAAGGTGCCGTTGGCCTTGCGCGCGCGCTCGGTCTTTCCGAGCTGGTCATCGGCCTGACGGTGGTTGCGGTCGGCACCTCGATGCCGGAGCTGGCGACCTCGGTGCTGGCGGTCATCAAGGGGGAGCGCGACATTGCCGTCGGCAATGTGGTGGGCAGCTGCATCTTCAACCTGCTGCTGGTACTCGGCGCCGGCGCCGCGGTGGCCGCGGACGGCCTGTCCATTTCCCCCAATGCGCAGTCCTTCGACTTCCCGGTAATGCTGGCCGTGTTCGTCGCCTGCCTGCCGATTTTCTTTTCCGGGTATTGCATCCGGCGCTGGGAAGGGCTGATGTTTTTCGCCTATTACCTGGCCTACACCCTGTATTTGGTGATGTTCGCCACCGGCCTCGGTGCCATCGAGCTGCTGCGCGACGCGATGCTCTGGTTCGCGTTCCCCTTGACGGCCGTCACGCTTTTGGTGATCTTCCTGCGCGCCTGGCAACACCAGCGCTGAAACACCCACTTTCTGGATTTTTTGCGGAGCGCCCCATCGTGACCCTGATGACCTTTGTCTACCTCATAGCCGGCCTGGTGCTGCTCGTTGCCGGCGCGGAGGTCCTGGTGCGAGGTGCAGCCAAACTCGCCGCCCAGTTCGGCATCTCCCCACTGGTCATTGGCCTCACCGTGGTCGCTTTCGGTACGAGCGCGCCGGAGACGGCCGTCAGCGTGCAGGCCGCACTCAATGGCAGCGGCGACATTGCGATCGGCAACGTGGTAGGCAGCAACATCGCCAACGTGCTGCTGATCCTCGGCATGACCGCACTGGTCGCGCCGCTGGTGGTGTCGCGTCAACTGATCCGTCTGGATGTGCCGATCATGATCGGTGCCAGCCTGGTAACTTTCGGCCTGGCCTGGGACGGCGAGCTCAGCCGTATCGACGGTGCGCTGCTGTTCGCCGGGGTTGTGGCCTACACGTTGTTTCTGATCATCAGCAGTCGCCGCGAAAAGGCCGCGGAAGCCGACGACGAGTTTGCCAAGGAGTTCGGCCTGCACGAGCCGGCCAAGCCGCATGCGGGGCTGATCAATGCTGGCCTGGTGATCGCAGGCCTGGTGCTGCTGGTAGTGGGCTCCAACTTTCTCGTCGAGGGCGCGGTCGCCCTGGCCCGCGCGCTCGGGCTATCCGAACTGGTCATCGGCTTGACCGTGATCGCCATCGGCACGTCGCTGCCGGAACTGGCCACCTCGATCATGGCGGCCATCCGCGGCGAGCGCGATATCGCCGTTGGCAACATCGTTGGCAGCAACATCTTCAATCTGCTCTGCGTACTCGGCCTGGCCTCGCTGGTGTCGCCGCAGGCGATCGGTGTGTCTTCGAACGCGCTAGCCTTTGACTTCCCGGTGATGATCGCGGTAGCGGTGGCCTGCCTGCCGATATTCTTCGCCGGCTACTGCATCAAACGCTGGGAAGGCGCCCTGTTCGTCGCCTATTACGTGGCTTACACCCTGTACCTGGTGCTGACCAGTACCGGCCGCCCGTTCGCGGAAACCTTTGGCGACGCCATGCTGGGCTATGCACTGCCGCTGACCGCGATCACGCTGCTGGTCATCGCCGGCCGCGCCTGGAAAACCCAGCGCTGACAACAGGACGAACCACCGGCGGGCCTGGCTGGCCCGCCTTCACTCAGCCCTCACGGACCTGAGGCCGCGGCAACTCGAACACCCGGGCACTCTCCTCTTCGTCACCCATGCGGTTGAGGGTCCCGTCGACCACCGCGCCGTTCTCCATGCTCAACTGACGATAGCGGATGTTCCCGCGCACGCGGGCGTTGGAATGCAGTTCGAGCAGATGCTCGACCACCAGATCGCCGACGATGGTGCCGTCGATCAGTGCATCGTAACTGCTCACGTTGCCCTCGATTCTTCCCTCGGCACTCAGCGCCAGCAGGCTGTGTGTGCCCGGCTTGTGGCAGACATCGCCGCGCACTTCACCGCTGACCTTCAACCCTTCTTCGAAGGTCACGTCCCCGATCAGGGACAGGTTGCCGGAGATCAGGCTGGAAAACTGATCGATGGTGACGCGAGGTACCGGCTTCTTCTTGTTGAACATCATCTACTCCAAAAAAGTTAACGGGCCTTCTTCTGCTGACGGAAGAACGCCAGATCGGTCTGCAGCCGCTCGACCTGCGCTGAGAGAGTGGCTATACGCCTTAGCAATTGCTCTTCGGTGGCCTGGATTTCCTGGCGCTTCAACCGGCTCTGGCCAAGCGCGGCCCTGAGTGCCTGGCTGTCCTGCGTCAGCGCCTCGACCTGCCGTGCATGAGCCACCTGCTCGTGGTTGCGCAGGTACAGCAACGCGCCGATCACACAGAGCATCCCAAAGATCAGCCAACGTCCGCTGCGCGCGCTGCGCGCGGCTTGCAGTCGGTGCTCGGCGCGTAGCAACTCGCGCGTGGAAGGGCGTTTAGTCCTCAGCCAGGCCATCGCTGTCACGCTCCAGATCACCCAGGGCCAGGAACCGCTGCGGGTCGACGAAGCGCCCCTTGTGCAGCACCTCGAAATGCAGATGAGGACCAGTGGATCGACCTGTCGAACCCACCGCACCGATACGCTGTGCCGGCGTGACGACCTCACCCTGGCGAACATCCAGTCGCGACAGGTGGGCATAGCGCGTGACCAGGCGATTGCCATGGTCGATCTCCACCAGTTTGCCGTAGGCACCTCGGTAGCCGGCGAAGCGCACCCGGCCTCCCGCCGCAGCGACTACGTCGGAGCCGCTGCGCAACGCGAAGTCCACCCCGGAATGGAACGCCAGTTTCTTGCGGAAGGGGTCGACGCGATTGCCGAATGCCGAGCCCAGCCGTGCCTCGCCTACCGGTCGCCGTGACGGAATCGCCATGAGCGCCGCGTTGCGCTCGGCCACTTGTTGCATTAGCCCGTCCAGCATCACCCGCATGCAGCGCGCAGAGGTCTCGCTGTGCTGCAGGTCGGCAAGGCTCAGCCGCTCGGCATCGACCAGCAGCTCCCCCGAACAACCCCGAGGCGGCAACAGCGCGCCGCCCTGCCCTGCGCCGTCCGTGCGTGCCGGCACCAGCACGGGCAACAGCGTCGGGTCCAGCGCCGACAGCTGGCCATGCAGAACACGCTGTTGATCCATCATCTGCTGCAGGGCGAGCAGATCGGATTCGAGAGTTTTCAACCGGCCGACCACCTCGCCGACCCGGGCGATGGCAAAGCGGTCCTCATCCTCGACGGGTACATCACTCTGATGCGTGGCCAGGTGCGGCGTGCGCAGATCGCTGCCAAGCCAGACACCGCTAGCAAAGCTTCCCAGACTCAGCACCAGCAACAGCGCAAAACCCGGAACCGCAAGGCGCCGCAGGTTCACCACGCGTATGTCGTCACGCGTCAGCGAGCGGCTCGAAGGTGTGAAAAATGCCATGAGAGATTCCCTAGAACACGGAGCGGCCGCCTCGCCAGGCAAGCCGTTGAACGTCCAGGGCAATTTGACGCAAATGCACTTTTTTTTCTGAGGCCTGATGACCGATTACGACCATCGCGACGCGATTCTTAAGCTGAGAGCCGCATTGGCGACGAACGGCGCGGCGAATCGCAGCCAAGGTCTCGACTAGATCCAGCCCAGCCAGCCCAGCAGAAACAGCCCGGCGTTGATGCTCAGCGCTGCCATCAGCGTCGTGATGACAATGATGGTCGCGGCCAGCTGGTGATTGGAATTGACCGCGCGCGCCATGACGAAACTCGCCGCCGCCGTTGGGCTGGCAAAGTAGAGAAACAGGATACCCAGCTCCGCATCGCGAAAGCCGTAGGCCCAGGCACCCAGGGTCGCGAGTGCCGGCAGCCAGACCATTTTCATCAGGCTCGAACTGAGCGCACTGCCGCTGCTCTTGCGCAACGCATCCAATGACAGCGTGGCGCCGATGCAGATGAGCGCCAGTGGCAAGGTCATCTGCGCAAAGTACTGGCCCGAGGTCATCAGCCAGCCCGGCAAGTCAATCTGCCAATAGGCGAAGGGCACGGCCGCGACCACACCAATGATCAGCGGATTACGCAGGATGCTGAGCAAAATTTCCTTCGGACCGACCTGCCCATCGGGGCTGTAGATGGCTAGCACCATCGCCGAGAGGCTGTTGTAGACCAGAATCACCACCCCGGCGAGCACACCGCCAACCGACAGGCCGTAGTCACCGTAGAGGCTGCTGGCCAGCGCCAGGCCGACGATGCCGTTGTTGCCACGAAACGCGCCCTGCACGTACACGCCGCGATCGGATGCCGGGCAGCGCCACAAGGCCCAGACCCAGGCCACGATGAATGTCGCAATTGTGGCGAGCACGAAATAGAGCAGCAGTGCCGGCTGCAGCGCCGCTGTCAGATCGGCCTTGATGATGGAGATGAACAGCAGCGTCGGCATGGTGCCCCTGAACACCAGCGCCGAAGCCGTATACACGAACGCAGCGTCGATCCAGCCGAGGCGCTTGAGCGCGACACCGAGAAACAACATGGCAAACACCGGCGCAGTGACGCTCAGGGTCTGCAGTACGAGGGGGAGCATGGAAGACGCCTGCAACTACAAAGCTCGCAAGCATAAAGCATGCGTTACGCGAGGGCTCGGGCGCCGTGTGATGACAACGCCGCCCCCGCGAGACGATGACGCCGGTTAGCGTCGCACCGGACGTTTCTGTAGCTTGCGCTGCAAGGTCCGTCGATGCATGCCCAGGGCACGGGCGGTAGCGGAGATATTGCCGTCGTGCTCACTGAGCACCCGCTGGATATGCTCCCACTGCAGGCGATCGACCGACATGGGATTTTCCGGCACCAGGCTGTCGAGATCGGCATGCTGCGACAACAATGCCGCGAGCACGTCGTCGGCATCGGCAGGCTTGCACAGGTAATTGCAGGCGCCGCGCTTGATCGCTTCCACCGCTGTGGCGATGCTCGAGTAACCGGTCAGGATCAACACCCGCATTTCGGGGTCCAACTCGAGCAACTTGGGCAGCAGCACCAGGCCCGAATCGCCCTCCATTTTCAGGTCAAGCACTGCATAGTCGGGAATATCCTGCTTGGCCAGGGCCAGGCCCTCTTCGGCCGAACCGGCGATGCTGACCTGCAGTCCACGACGGCTCATGGCGCGAGCCATCACCCGGGTGAACGTCGGATCGTCATCCACCAACAGCAGGTGAGGTTGTTCTTCGCCCTCTTGCTGCAACTCGTCGGTCATCTGTGCATTTCCTCGCATTGGTCACGATCAGGATCAGGCGCGTACCGAACCATGCGGTAGGCGCAGTTCGGTCAGTGTGCCACCTTCTTCGTGATTGTAGAGCTTCACCGTGCCGCCAGCGCGCGTGACGCTGGCCTGACTGAGAAACAGACCAAGGCCGAAACCCTTGCCCTTGGTCGTGATGAAGGGTCTGCCGATCTGCTCGGCGATGGCCAGCGGAACACCGGCGCCGTGGTCACGGATGGTCAGCTTGATCCACTGCGGATCCCAGTCCAGGCGTATTTCCAGATCCTCGGGACTGGCATCGGTGGCGTTGTTCAACAGGTTGAGCAGCGACTGGCTGAGGTCCGCCGGCGGCATCAGCTTCGGCGCACTGCCAAGGCCGACGCACTGGAAGCGAAATGTTGCCTCTGGACGCATCAGGTGCCAGCGCTGCAGGACCGAGTCGACCCATTCGCGTGAGGTCTGCTCGACGACCGCCTGGCGCCTGTCCGCCTCTGCGGCGCGGACCAGCTGACGCAGGCTCTCCTTGCAGAGCTGGACTTGCGACTGCAGCAGGCCGAGATCCTCGCTCAGCTGCGGGTCCTTGTATTCCTGGCGCAACTCCTTGAGCAGCACGCTCATGGTTGCCAGCGGCGTGCCCAGTTCATGAGCGGCGCCAGCGGCCTGGGTGGCCACGGCGAGCAGTTGCTGGTCACGCATGCTCTCCTCGCGGCGCTGGGCCTGCTGCTGTTCCTGTCGGCGCAGCTGTTCGGCCATGCGCGCGACGAAGAAAGTGATCAGCGCGGCCGCCAGCGCGAAACTCAGCCACATGCCGTAAACCTGCAGCGTCGCCCGCTCGAAGGGTGGCAGGGTGAGCGGGTCGTACCAGACCAGCATCAGCGTGTAACCCAGCAGCGCCAGGCCGGAAAGCACGATGGAATAAAGCCACGGCAGGGTTGCCGCAGCGATGGTCAGCGGCACCAGGTAGTAGGACACGAACGGATTGGTCGAGCCGCCGGAGTAGTACAGCAGCGCGCTGTGGATCATCAGGTCGCAGCCCAGATGCACGGCGTATTCCAGCTCGGTGACGGGCCACGGGCCGCGCAAACGAAGTGCCGTACCCAGACAGAGCACCGCCGACACGGCCAGCGTGATGCCCAGCGCCAGCCAAGGCAGCGTCAGCATCTGCGTCGCGTAAGCCACGCCCACGGCGCCGGACTGTGCAGCCAGCACCACGATGCGAATAAGGGTCAGAAGCCGAAGGTTCTGCCGGCTGGCAGATAGCAGCGGGACGGATGTGTACATGGAGTCTCCAAGAATTCGGCGGAGTATAACCAAGCCGTCTTGCGGCCAAACCGAAATGCGGCAACTCGACGCACGGGCAGCTGCATACATTCACCGGCGCAGGTAGAGTCTTGCGCTATCGCACCGGCCGGTGCACATGCCAAGGATCCGTTATGCAGCCAACTCTCTTCCGCAGCGCAGCCCTCATGGCGCTGATCACCAGCCTCGTCAGCCTGCCCGCCATGGCCGAGGAACCCCGCTACAACCAGGTCGCCCTGCGCGCCGAGGTCAGCAGCGAAGTGGCCCATGACCGCATGCACGTCACGCTCTACAGCGAAGCACAACACAACGACCCCGCCCAGCTTGCGGCAGAGACCACCCGCGCGCTGAACCAGGCGCTGCAGACCGCTCGGCAGAGCAAGGATGTGATCGTCAGCCAGGGCAGCCGCAACAGCTATCCAGTCTATGACGGCAAGGGCCAGCAGATCTCCGGCTGGCGGGAGCGTGCCGAACTGCGCCTGGAGAGCGGCAACTTTGCCAGCCTGTCGAAGCTGACCGCCGAGCTGATGAAGAGCCTGAAGATGAGCAGCATGCATTTCAGTGTCTCCGACCCGATCCGCAAGCAGAACGAGGATGCCCTGCTCAAGGAGGCGGTCGCCGCGTTCCAGGCGCGCGCCGAACTCGCGACCGAGGCGCTCGGCGGCAGCGGATACAAGCTGGTGAGCCTCAACCTCAACGGCGGCGGATTTCAACCTGTCATGCGCAGCAGCGCGATGAAGATGGACATGATGGAATCGGCACCCATCCCTGAAATCGAAGCGGGCACTCGCCAGGTCACGATCAACGCCGACGGCGTCATCGAAGTTCAGATGCCGTGACCGAAACTGACCGTTCGGACCACTTCTAAATATTCGCTTACAAATAGCCAGCCCGCGCTGTGCAAGGGCTGGCAACCGATTTGACGACCCAGATGAGAAACCAATGCAGTAAAGTCTAAATTCTCGTTTACGAATGATTATCATGCGGGCGCCAACGAGACGGCTACAAGGAGCCCGCATGTCTATCCCCTTCGCACGTACCGCCCTATCCTGGGCCATGATCGGCTGCAGCTGGACGGCTCTCGCCCAGAACGCGCCTGTCACGCTCAACGACACGGTCGTCAGCGCCTCCGGCTTCGAACAGAAGATCACCGAAGCACCGGCCAGCATCAGCGTCATCAGCCGTGAAGACCTGCAGCAGAAGCGCTACAACAACTTGGCGCAGGCACTGGGTGACGTGGAAGGCATCGACATCGGCCAGGGCACCGGCAAGACCGGCGGGCTCAACATCAGCATTCGCGGCATGCCCAGCCAGTACACCCTGATCCTCATCGACGGCCGTCGACAGAACGCCGCAGGCAATGTCACGCCAAACGGCTTCAACGAAACCTCCACCAGCTTCATGCCGCCGCTGTCGGCCATCGAGCGCATCGAAGTGATCCGTGGCCCGATGTCGACGCTCTACGGCTCCGACGCCATGGGCGGGGTAATCAACATCATCACCCGCAAGGTCGGCAAGGAGTGGACCGGCTCGCTGACACAGGATTACACCTACCAGCAAGATCGCGACTTCGGCGACACCCGCAACACCAGTGTCTACGCCAGTGGTCCGCTGGTCGACGGCCTGCTCGGTCTGCAGGTCCGCGGCAGCCTGTTCGATCGCCAGGAGTCGGATCTGAGTTACGGCAATGGCATTGATGTCAGCAAGCGCGGCCCCTCGCCCGTCGACGGTCGCAACCAGAACATCGGCGCCCGCCTGGCCCTGACCCCGCACCAGGACCACGACTTCGCGCTGGATATCGAGCGTGGACGGCAGGCATACAACAATGACGAATGCCAGCTCGGCACCCTCGACGGCTTGAACAGGGCTTGTAGCGCACCGGATACCGCCGCGAACGGCTATGACGACGAGCTTCGCTTCGAGCGCGAACAGATCGCCCTGACCCACACCGGTCGCCTCGGCTTCGGCACGCTGGATTCCAGCCTGATGCACAACACCACCGAGACCTTTGGTCGGACCATTCCCGGCACCATCGGCGCACCGACCGCCGTGCCCGGCGCGGTCGGAGGGGATGATCGCGAGCTGGAGACCACCAATCTGGTCTTCGATACCAAGCTGGTTGCCCCCATCGGCGAATCGCACATCGCCACAGTAGGCGGCCAATGGTGGAAGGCCGAGATGACCGATGGCATCGCCCAGACGGAATTCGAGCAGAAGACCTGGGCATTCTTTGCCGAGAACGAATGGCGCCTGCGCGATGATCTGGCCCTGACCCTGGGCGCCCGCTATGACGACCACGAGTCCTTTGGTGGACATGTCAGCCCGCGGGCTTACCTGGTCTGGAACACCACCGACAACTGGACCCTCAAGGGCGGCATCAGCAAGGGCTACAAGACGCCCGACCTGAACGACCTGCACGGCGGCATCAATGGCGTAACCGGCCAGGGCTCCATCATCACCATCGGCAACCCGGACCTGGACCCCGAAACGACCACCAGTACCGAGATCGGTGCGTATTTCGACAGCCTGACCGGCTTCAGCGCCAACGCCACGCTGTTCCACAACAAGTTCAAGGACAAGATCGCCAGCGGCGACCCGATCACCGATCCACTGTGCGCAGGCAACAACAACGGCACCTGCTCGCAGCAGATCAACGTCGACGAAGCGGTGACCCGTGGCCTGGAGCTGGCTGGCAGCTGGCAGTTCGCACCAGCCTGGAAACTGAGCGCCAACTACACGTACACCGACAGCGAGCAGAAGAGTGGCGATAACCAGGGAGAGCCGCTGACCAACACGCCCGAACACCTGGCCAACGCCAAACTCGACTGGCAGACCACCGACCGCCTGGGCCTGTGGCTGAAGAGCGAGTACCGCGGCGAGCGCGCGCGCTTCACCTCCAGCTACGAGAATCTCGCTAACGCCAACGGCAGCTACTCCACCAGCCAGTCGATCTACGACACGCTGGGCAAGAACGCCAAGGCATACACACTTTTTCACCTGGGCGGGTCATATCGGGCTACGGAGAACCTGACGCTCAACGCGACGATCTACAACCTGTTCGACAAGGACTTCGTCGACGGCAAGGCCTACACCACCTACTCCAATGGCGGGAGCGCAAACGGCACGGCCTACGGCACCGACTACAGCCACTCCGGCGCCGCCACCACCGGTATCGTGGAAGAAGGCCGCCGCCTGTGGCTGTCAGCCAACCTGACCTTCTGACCTGAAGGCGACACAACAGAGCCGGGATCATCCCGGCTCTGTTGTTTCTCGCCCATACGGATCATGAAAAACGCGAATGTATGCTGTTTGTAAATCTTTAGCATCGCCGCGTCAGTCGCCCTAGAATTCGCCCACCCTCCCATACGCCAAGGACCACCATGCATATCTGGCTCGGCACTCTGCGCCAATGGCACTGGATCAGCTCCGCGCTGTGCCTGGTCGGCATGCTGCTGTTTGCGGTCACCGGCATCACGCTGAACCACGCCGGGCAGATCGAGAGCAAACCGCTGGTGGAAACCCGCGAAGGGCAGCTGCCCGAGCGGCTGCTCAACAGTCTGCAGGCCGACACTCCGGAGGACGGTCTGCCAGCTGACCTGCAGCGATGGCTGGAACAGACCCTGGACGTGCAGCTGGCCGGTCGCGAAGCCGAGTGGAGCGATGGCGAACTCTACGTCGCCCTGCCCCGTCCTGGCGGCGATGCCTGGCTGAGTCTGAGCCTGGAAAGCGGCGAGCTGGAATACGAGTCGACCGATCGCGGCTGGATCGCCTACTTCAACGACCTGCACAAGGGCCGTCACAGCGGCGAAGCCTGGAGCTGGTTCATTGATCTGTTTGCCGTTGCCTGTGTGGTGTTCAGCCTCACCGGCCTGCTGCTCCTGCAACGCCATGCCGGCAATCGCCCCGGCACCTGGCCACTGGTTGGCCTGGGGCTGGTGATTCCGCTGCTACTGGCGCTGCTCTTCATTCATTAAGGACTGCTCATGCGTAAACGCCTGTTGTTCCCCCTCGCCCTGCTTAGCGCCCCGCTATACGCGGCGGACCTGCAGCTGGACGTGGAAATCCCCCGCCTGGATGTCGCCGAGTACCACCGCCCCTATGTCGCCATCTGGCTCGAGCGCCCGGACCAGAGCCACGTTGCCAATCTGGCGGTGTGGTACGACACCAAGCTCAAGGACAAGGAAGGTGAAAAGTGGCTCAAGGACCTGCGCCAGTGGTGGCGCCGTAGCGGCCGCAGCCTGGAAATGCCGGTTGATGGCGTCAGCGGCGCCACCCGTGCCGTGGGCAGCCACAGCCTGAAGTTTTCTGACAAGCAGGCGCCGTTCAAAACGCTGGAGGCCGGCGAGTACCGCGTGGTGGTCGAAGCCGCCCGCGAGGTCGGCGGCCGCGAGCTGCTGCGCGTCCCATTCAGCTGGCCGCCCCAGCAGAACGCCGAACATCAAGCCCAGGGCAAGAGTGAGCTGGGCGCCATCAATCTCACGCTGACCCCATGAACAGGAAGCACGCCATGAAACCCGTCATCAAATGGACCGCCCTGGCCCTCGCCGTCTGCCTGCCGCTTTCGGCCCACGCCCACCGCGCCTGGATGCTGCCTTCGGCCACCGTGCTCTCGGGTGAAGAGCCTTGGATCACCGTCGACGCCGCGGTTTCCAACGACCTGTTCTATTTCGAACACGTGCCGATGCGCCTCAAGGGTATCGGCGAGGCAGCCCAGGCGCCGGCAGGTGGCCCGCCCGGCATGCGCGGGCGGCCGGTTCCGGAGCTGCAGGTCATCGCCCCGGATGGCTCCAGGGTCGCGGTACAGAACGGCGCCATCGGCCGCTACCGCAGTACCTTCGATGTGCAGCTGAGCCAGAAGGGCACCTACAAGCTGGCGGTCGCCAACAACGGCCTGTTCGCCAGCTGGAAGGAAAACGGCCAGATGCGCCGCTGGATGGGCACCCCGGAACGCTTCGCCAAGGACGTCCCGGCCAAGGCCGAAGGTCTCAAGGTCAGCCAGACCAGCAACCGCATGGAAGTGTTCGTGACCTCCGGTGCGCCCAGCACTGACGTACTCGCGCCCAGCGGCCAGGGCCTGGAACTCAAGCCCGTCACCCACCCCAACGACCTGTTCGCCGGCGAAGCGGCGGAGTTCGTCTTTCTGCTCGATGGCAAGCCGACCGCGGATGTCGAGATCAGCGTGATCCCGGGCGGCAACCGCTACCGCGACCAACTGGGGGAGATCAGGACGAAAACCGACAAGGCCGGCAAGGCCAGCATCACCTGGCCGGAAGCCGGCATGTACTGGCTGGAAGCCGAGCTCACTACCGACAAGGGCGTCAGCAAGCCGGCCACCGAGCGCCGCGCCAGCTACAGCGCCACGCTGGAAGTGCTGGCGCCCTGACGCCAGCCCGCTGCCTGAGCACTGACGCTCAGGCAGCGCGCTACCGCATTCCCCGCAACGAGTCCGCCTCTTGCCCAGACCTTTCCAATCCGTCCGGCGCCTGTCGCCGCTGCTCGGCTGTCTCGCGGTCGCTGCGCTGCTGCTGTGGTGGCAGCCGTTGCGAGCGATCAGCGCTGCCGTGGTCGTCCTCGTCTATCTGGCCATGTCGCTGTATTGCTGGCGTGGACAGCTACCCCGCAAAGCAGCATCTACCGACGCGACCTCGGCGCTTGTGGTGACCTATGCCAGCCAGGGCGGGCAAGCCCGGCTCTATGCCGAACGCAGTGCTGAGCAGCTTCGCGAAGCTGGCCTGAACGTGCAGCTGCTGCCGCTGAATGCGCTGGAGCCGAGCCGGCTGCCAGCGCGGCGCATCCTGTTCGTCGTCAGCACCTATGGCGAAGGCGAGGCGCCGGACGACGGCGCGCGTTTCGAGCGGCGCCTGAGCACGGCAAACCTGCAGCTGCAGGACCTCGAGTATGCCGTGCTGGCCTTTGGTGATCGCCAGTACCGCCATTTCTGTGCGTTCGGCCAGCGGCTGGATGAACGAATGCGCCAATGCGGCGCCATGCCACTGTTCGATCGCCTGGAGGCTGACCGAGCCGATCCCGGCGTGCTGCGTCACTGGCAACAGCAGCTGGCGCATTTAAGTGGCAACAGCGATTTCAGCGACTGGCTGCCGGCGCCCTATCGGCACTGGCAGCTCACCGAGCGCCGCTGCCTCAACCCCGGCAGTGCCGGCGCGCCAGTGCAGCATCTGACGCTCATGCCAGTCGACGATCAGCAACGCTGGCGCGCCGGCGATATCGTCGAGGTCGGCCCGCAGCACGAACTGGCCCGCATGGAACGCTTGCTGCAGCAGCTGGGTCTCGACCCTCAGCAGCGGCTCGATGGCCAGCGTCTGGCAAGCCAGCTGGCCGGATTACGCCTGCCCGACCTCGACGTGTTGCGCACGCTCGACCTGCCCGCCTTGCTGGCCCTGCCGCCCTTGCCGCACCGCGAATACTCCATCGCCTCGATACCCACGGACGGCGCCGTGCAGCTGGTGGTGCGCGAAGCTCGTCATCCGGACGGCACGCTCGGCCTCGGATCCGGCTGGCTGTGCCGTCACGCGGCGATTGGCGAGCGGATCGCCCTGCGCATCCGCAGCAACCCCGGTTTTCATGGGCCCTCGGTCGATACACCGCTGATCCTGATCGGCAACGGTACCGGGATCGCCGGATTGCGCGCGCACCTGCGCGAACGCGCAGCCGCTCCCCAAGGCTCACGCAGCTGGCTGCTGTTCGGCGAACGCAACGCCGCCCACGACTTCTTCTTTCGAGACGAACTGCAGCATTGGCTCGACAGCGGCCTGCTGGAGCGGCTGGACCTGGCGTTCTCTCGCGACCAGCCGGAGAAGCGCTATGTGCAGCAAGTTCTGCGGGACGCGGCCGACGACCTGCGCCGCTGGATAGATCAGGGCGCGGCGATCTACGTTTGCGGCAACCTGGAAGGCATGGGGCAGGAAGTGCAGCAGATCCTGCTCGGTCTGCTCGGCCAGGCGCGGCTGGAACAGCTGAGCGAGCAGGGACGCTATCGCCGCGACCTGTATTGATGTCCGCCATAACGACAAAGGCCGCTTCGAAGAGCGGCCTTTGTCATTTTCACAGCGGGATCAGAAGTGGAAGTTGGTGCTCAGTAACGCAGTACGACCGGCCGCGACGTGGGCATAGTGGCTGCCGTAGACCTGATCGAAATAGCGCTTGTCGGTCAGGTTCTGCACGTTCAGCTGCAGGTCCAGATTCTTGCTCACGCGATAGGCGGCCATCGCATCGTAGCGCCAGTATTCCGGTACCTCGATGTTGTTGGCCGTGTCGCCGAAGCGGGAGTCGACGTAGGTCGCACCGCCACCGATGGTCAGGTCCTGGGTGAGGTTGTAGGTGTTCCAGAAGCTGAAGCTGTGCTTCGGCGTGCTCGGCACCTCGTTACCGTCGTACAGCCCTTCCACGTACACCGGCGCCGCGCGGGTGCCGACGTTGGCGGCACCGGACTTGACCAGTTCGGCGTCCAGGTAGGTATAGCTGGCGAACACCTGCCAGTTACGGGTGATCTGGCCGGTCGCGCCGAGTTCCAGGCCGTCGACCTGGGTTTCACCGATGCTTTCCTGGAAACCGCTGGCGTTGGTCACCCGCGCGTTGGTCTTCTCGGTGCGGAACAGCGCGGCGGTCAGGCCGAGACGCTCGTCGAAGAAGTCCCACTTGGTGCCGATCTCGTAGTTGCGGTTGCGCTCCGGATCGAGGACCTGGTTATTCACGTTGAGTGCATCGGAACCTTCGCCACCGGTCTCGCCGGACGGGTTGCTGGAGGTCGACCACGCCGCGTAGATGCTGCCATTGGGCAGCGGATTGAAGACCAGACCCAACTGGTAGTTCCAGAAGTGGCTCTTGTTCTCCGGCCGGGTGACGACACCGGCGGTGGAGACGGCCTTCTGCTCCGTTTCGTAGTCGTCGTAGCGCAGGCCCATGTTCAGCGACCACTGCTCATTGAACTTCAGCGTATCGAAGACATAAGCCGCCAGCGTTTCGGTGTCGGTATCGGTCGTCGCCGCGCTGCGCGCGATGCTGCCGGTCCAGGCATCCTTGGAGCTCGGGTTGGACAGGCTGGTGCAGTCGCCCGAAGCCAGGTGCGCCGACGAACAGGTGTTGCCGCTGGTGCCCGGAGTGACCACGTAGGGTCGGTTGTGCACGCCGACATCGCTGATTTCCACGCCGGTCACCAGGGTGTGCTCGATGCTGCCGGTGTCGAATCGCGCCGTCAGATCGGTCTGGTTGACCCAGCTCTGGGTATCGGAATTGCGGCTCTTGGCAGAGCGCGAAACCAGTCCATTGGGCACGTTGCCACGCGAGTCGTCCGGGTTGGTGACGATGTAGTCCAGGGTGGTGCGGGCGATACGCGTGGTGTTGGAGACGGTCAGGTTCTCGTTCAGGTCGTGCTCGAGCCGAATGGTGCCGGCATCCGTGGTGCTCTCGCGGAAGTCGCGGCTTTCAAGGCCGTAGAAGTTGTCGCGATCCACGCTCACTGGCTCGCGACCTGGATTGCCTGACGTAGCCAAGGTCAGCGGAATGCCGTAGTCCGGCATGTCGTCTGTTTCCAGGTGGTAGTAGGACAGCGTCGCCCGGGTCGGCGTATCGAAGCCGAAGGTGATGGTCGGCGCCACGCCCCAACGACTGACATCCACGCCATCGCGGCCGGCGACGTTGGCCTCGTGCTTCATCAGGTTCAGACGGCCGGCGACGTTGTCACCGAGCACGCGGTTGACGTCCAGCGTATAGCGGCGCGTCTGGTCCGAACCGAGGGTGACGCTGGCATCGCCGAAGTCGCGTTGCTTGGCGGTCTTGCTGATCAGGTTGAGGCTGCCGCCCGTGGAGCCGGCACCGGTATAGGCGGAGCCCGGCCCCTTGCTCACTTCGATGCTCTCGACGTTGAAGATCTCGCGGGTTTGCGAGCCAACGTCACGCAGGCCGTCGATGAAGGTGTCGCTCTCGGCGTTGAAGCCGCGGATGATCGGCCGGTCGCCCGCCGGATTTCCGCCCTCGCCCGCACCGAAGGTGATGCCGGAAGTGGTGCGCAACGCATCGACCAACGTCAGCGAACCGGTGTCGCGAATCACCTGGTCGGTGATCACGGTGACCGACTTCGGTGTTTCGCGCAGCGGTGCCGTGTATTTCTTCGAGGCGGATGTATCGGCCTTGTAGGCCTGTTCCTGCTCACCGATTACCGTCACTTCATCGAGCGCAACAGGCGCTTCGCTGGGCGATGACGCTGCAGGCACGACCTGAGCCATGGAGGGAGCGGAGAAAGCGGTAAGGGCGACACCGATAGCCGAAGCCAACACGCGAGGTGGCTGGGCCAGTTCTAGAGACTGACGCGACATGTAATGCGGATCCTTGGAGTTGACGCAACTGCGAATTGCTATTATTAGCAGGTAGCATTCTGATACATTCTGTCGCATTCTGAAACACCTAAATGCAAACTAATATCATTCGCCAATTCCACATCCTGTCGGTGATCCATGCTCCTACGCATTGCCAATGTGTTTTCCCGTGAAGAAACCGACCGTATTCGCTCCGCGCTGGAACAGGCCAACTGGCAGGACGGCCGCGTCACCGCTGGCTATCAGTCGGCCAAGGCCAAATACAATCTGCAGCTGGCGGAGGACGACCCACTCGCCCACGAGATTGCCGAAGCCATGCTGCAACGGCTCTGGCAGCACCCGCAGTTCATGTCTGCCGCGCTGCCGAGCAAGGTCTTTCCGCCCCTGTTCAACTGCTACACGGCAGGCGGCGAGTTTGGCTATCACATCGACAATGCGGTGCGTCAGGTACGCAACAGCGCCGAACGCGTGCGCACCGACCTGTCCGCCACACTGTTCTTCAGCGATCCCGAGGAGTACGACGGCGGCGAACTGGTGATCCACGACACCTACGGCACCCAGCGGGTGAAGTTCGCTGCCGGCGACATGGTGCTCTACCCCAGCACCAGCCTGCACAAGGTCGAGCCGGTCACCCGCGGCGCACGGCTGGCTTCGTTCTTCTGGATTCAGAGCCTGGTGCGCGAGGATGCGCAGCGCACGCTGCTCTACGAGATGGACCAAGCCATCCAGCAGCTGACCGCCGATGTGCCGGAGCACCCATCCCTGGTGCAACTGACCGGCACCTATCACAACCTGCTGCGCCGCTGGGTCGAGGTCTGATGCCTCATCTTCTGCGCCGTGAGGAAGCCCTCGACAGCGACCAGCTGGGCAAGCTGGCCGAGGAACCGCACCGAGCCGCACGCCTGGTCCTCGCGGCCGCCGCGACCGGGGAAATCGAAGCGCAGGCGCTGCTCGGGCAAATCCTGCTGGAGGGCCGCGGCATCCAGGCCGATCCCGAACTGGCCCTGACCTGGTTCGGCATCGCCGCCGGCCGCGGCCACGCCATGGCCTGCAACATGGCCGGACGCTGCCACGAGCTTGGCTGGGGCTGCCCGGCCAATCCCGCACGCGCCGCCGAGCGGTACCGGCGCGCGGCAGACATGGGGTTGGACTGGGGCATGTACAACCTGGCCAACCTGCTCGCCACCGGCCGCGGCATTCCTCAGGATGAAGTCGCGGCCTATCGCCTCTACCGCCAGGCCGCCGAGCTGGGCCACGCCAAGTCGATGAACCTGACCGGACGCTGCCTGGAAGAAGGCCGCGGTGTGTCGCGCGATCTGCCAGCGGCACACGGCTGGTATCGACGCTCCGCGGAGGCTGGCGACTTTCGCGGTCAGTTCAGCCATGCCGCCGTGCTGCTCACCCAGCAGCAATGGGACGCCGCCCGGCATTGGCTGGACCGCGCGCTTGAGGTTGGCCACCTGAAGTTCGTCGAGACCGCGCTGGCCAGCCTGCAGGCCGCCGCATTGCCTCAGATCGCCGATATCGTCGAGGCCTACGCGCGACGACGCGACGAGCTACGCGCCGGGTTGCGGTGAACGAAGCACAGAAACGAAAACGCCCCGCAATGCGGGGCGTTCGTTCATCGTCTACGGCTTAGATGTAGTAAGCCTTCAGCGGCGGGAAGCCGTTGAATTCGACGGCGCTGTAGCTGGTGGTGTAGGCACCGGTGGACAGCCAGTACAGGCGGTCGCCGATGGCCAGGTTAAGCGGCAGCCCGTACTTGTAGTTCTCGTACATGATGTCGGCGCTGTCGCAGGTCGGACCGGCGATCACCACTTCCTCGACTTCGCCCTTCTTCTCGGCATAGATCGGGAACTTGATCGACTCGTCCATGGTTTCGATCAGGCCGCTGAACTTGCCCACATCGACATACACCCAACGCTCGACCGCGGTACGCGACTTGCGTGCCACCAGCACCACTTCACTGACGAGGATGCCGGCGTTGGCGATCAGCGAACGACCCGGCTCGAGGATGATTTCCGGCAACTCGTCGCCGAAGTCTTCCTTGAGGAAGCGGATGATTTCCTCGGCGTAGGTTTCAAGGCTGTTGGTGCGGGTGATGTAGTTGGCGGGGAAACCGCCACCCATGTTGATCATCTTCAGCTCGATGCCGTCTTCTTCCTTCAGACGCTCGAAGATCACCTTGACCTTGGCGATGGCGGCGTCCCATACGGAAATGTCGCGCTGCTGCGAGCCGACATGGAAGGAAATGCCGTAGGGCTCCAGCTTCAGCTGACGGGCGAGGATCAAGAGATCCATCGCCATGTCGGTCTGGCAGCCGAACTTGCGCGACAGCGGCCAGTCCGCAGTAGTGGAGCCTTCGGTGAGGATGCGTACATAGACTTTCGAACCCGGCGCGGCCTTGGCGATGTTACGCAGGTCGGCTTCCGAGTCGGTGGCGAACATGCGCACACCCTTGTCGTAGAAGTAGCGGATGTCCTTGGCTTTCTTGATGGTGTTGCCGTAGCTGATGCGCTCCGGGCCAACGCCGCGGGACATCACCTTGTCCAGTTCATAGATCGAGGCGATATCGAAGCTCGAACCCTTGTCGCGCAGCAGATCGATGATCTCGACCGCCGGGTTGGCCTTGACGGCGTAGTACACGCTGGCGAATTCGAAACCGGCGCGCAGGTCGTCATAAGCCTTGCTGATGGTTTCGGTGTCGATCACCACGAAGGGGGTTTCGTGCTGGTCGGCAAATGCCTTCATCTTCTGGAAGGTGGCGCGAGGGTAATAGTCTTCGATCTTGACCGTCATGCGTGGGACTCCAAAAAACGGGAAACAAAAGTCGGATGAGGGATGGAGGGCATCAGCCCTGACAAGAACGCCTGATCAGTTTCCCCACTTTGGTTCGCCTACTTCCCAAGGCATGTCGCCGAGTATCACGGAGGATCTCTCGTCGTCAGTACTTGAGCCGGATGGATCGTTGCCAGCATGGACGTTCGGGCGCGAACTTTAGGACCAAGGGGGGCATAGATCAATCAAAAAAACGTCCCGAAGGTGCATCCGTTTCGAGTTGTTGTCGATTCAAAACAAAGCGTCATGGAAACTGCACAAATCGGCGATTTCCGCAGCCGTGCGGGCCGCAGCGAAATCCATTTGCCGCTATAATCGCCGCCTTTTTTGACAGACCGACTACTCGTCGACGGGTTCCTTAATTCCGATGACCACTCAGGCCGCCGAAGTCGCGAAGCGCCGTACCTTCGCCATCATCTCGCACCCCGATGCGGGCAAGACCACCATCACCGAAAAGCTGCTGCTGATGGGCAAGGCGATCGCCGTTGCCGGTACGGTGAAGTCGCGTAAATCCGACCGCCACGCCACGTCCGACTGGATGGAAATGGAAAAGCAGCGCGGTATCTCCATCACCACCTCGGTGATGCAGTTCCCCTACCGCGAGCACATGATCAACCTGCTCGACACCCCCGGCCACGAGGACTTCTCGGAAGACACCTACCGCACCCTGACCGCGGTGGACTCGGCACTGATGGTTCTCGACGGCGGCAAGGGTGTCGAGCCACGCACCATCGCGCTGATGGACGTCTGCCGCCTGCGCGACACGCCAATCGTGAGCTTCATCAACAAGCTCGACCGCGATATCCGCGACCCGATCGAACTGCTCGACGAAATCGAGGCGGTGCTGAAAATCAAGGCCGCGCCGATCACATGGCCGATCGGCTGCTACCGCGACTTCAAGGGCGTGTACCACCTCAAGGACGACTACATCATCGTCTACACGCCGGGCCACGGGCACGAGCGCACCGAGGTCAAGATCATCCAGAACTTGGATTCCGACGAAGCGCGCAAGCACATCGGCGACGAGTACGAGCGTTTCATCGAACAGCTGGAACTGGTTCAGGGCGCCTGCCACGAGTTCGACAAGGACGAATTCCTCAATGGTCAGCTGACCCCGGTGTTTTTCGGTACCGCGCTGGGCAATTTCGGTGTGGACCACGTGCTCGACGCCGTCGTCGACTGGGCGCCGATGCCGCTGCCCCGCGCGGCCAACGAGCGAGTGGTCGAGCCGGTCGAGGAGAAGTTCACCGGCTTCGTGTTCAAGATCCAGGCGAACATGGACCCCAAGCACCGCGACCGCATCGCCTTCATGCGCATCTGCTCGGGCAAGTACGAGAAAGGCATGAAGCTGCGCCACGCGCGCATCGGCAAGGATGTCCGCATCGCCGACGCCCTGACCTTCTTCTCCAGCGAGCGGGAAATGCTCGAGGAAGCCTGGGCCGGCGACATCATCGGCCTGCACAACCACGGCACCATCCAGATCGGCGACACCTTTACCGAAGGCGAGAACCTCGGCTTCACCGGTATCCCGCACTTCGCCCCGGAACTGTTCCGCCGCGTGCGCCTGAAGGATCCGCTGAAATCCAAGCAGCTGCGCCAGGGCCTGCAGGAACTCGCCGAGGAAGGCGCCACCCAGGTGTTCTTCCCCGAGCGCAACAACGACATCATCCTCGGCGCGGTCGGCGTGCTGCAGTTCGACGTCGTCGCCAGTCGCCTGAAAGAGGAATACAAGGTCGAGTGTGCCTACGAGGCGATCAACGTCTGGTCGGCGCGCTGGATCGAGTGCGATGACAAGAAGAAGCTCGAAGACTTCAAGAACAAGGCCTACGAGAACCTCGCCATCGACGGCGGCGGCCACCTCACCTACCTGGCACCGACACGGGTAAACCTGAGCCTGATGGAAGAGCGCTGGCCGGATGTGAAGTTCAGGGCGACGCGGGAGCATCATTGATGCCGGAAATGCGTCTGTTACCGGTATAGCGGGCGTATTTGATCGGGCACCGCCGTAGGGCTGCGCCCAAGACTGCGACCTCTCGCAAGGATGCGAGAACCCCGCTTTTCACAAGGAAGTGATATGCCCACCGAACGCCCCGCCCCCGAACAACGCCAGTTCGCCAGAAATCTTCGAGGCCAACTCACCGATTGCGAGCGTCTGCTGTGGCGCCAGCTGCGCAATCGCGGCTTAGCCGGATTCAAATTTCGCCGACAGCATCCGTGCCCGCCCTATGTCCTGGATTTCTACTGTGCAGAGTTGCGACTTGTAGTTGAACTCGATGGCGGTCAGCACTTCGACGAAGCTGGTCTGGCGAAAGACCGTTTGCGCACGGCCTACCTGCAGCACCACGGGCTGGAGGTTCTACGCTTCAGCAATCTGGATGTGATACGGAATCTAGAGGGTGTCCTGACTGAAATCTTGAGCTGGATTGAGACCCGCGCCCCTCACCCCAACCCTCTCCCCAAGGGGGAGAGGGAGCTGGATTGAGGCAGCCGGATCACTTGCGCTCATGCAGACCGCGCAGAGCAGCCGAGGGGAGTGAGCGCGGGCTGTGCCCATCAGGCAGTTGCAACAAACACCAGCACGCTCTCACCCCAGCACCCAATCCGCGCATTACCGATACACCGGCCTGAACCCGAGCCCTGACTGGGATCTTGCACCGGATCGGGCCCGCGCCCCTCACCCCAACCCTCTCCCCAACGGGGAGAGGGGGCTGGATTGAGGCAGCCGGATCACTTGCTCATGCAGACCGTGCAGAGCAAGCGAGGGGAGTGAGCGCGGGCTGTGCCCATCAAGCAGTTGCAACAACCACCAGCACGCTCTCACCCCAGCACCCAATCCGCGCATTACCGATACACCGGCCTGAATCCGAGTCCTGACTGAAATCTTGCACCGGATCGGGGCCCGCGCCCCAACCATCTCCCCAAAGGGGAGAGGGGGCCTGAATGAAGCCACCGAACCCTTTGTGATCGGCCCGACACGCATTAAAGCGCATCGCCCTACACCCGGAACGAAAAACCGCGCGGTCTAGTCCCCTCTCCCCTCCGGGGAGAGGGCTAGGGCGAGGGGCTGGTGGCTATGTCGAGCGCCGCAGTCGACGTCGCCACCTGCCCCGCCTCACCTACTCCTCAAGGGTCCACGCGATCAAGGAATCCCCCAGCTTGGTGCCGAACGAGCCATGCCCGCCGGCCATCTGCACCACGTACTGCTTGCCGGTCTTCTCGGACACGTAGGTCATCGGAGTCGCCTGGCCACCGGCAGGCAGGCGGCCCTTCCACAATTCCTTGCCGTTCTGCAGATCGTAGGCGCGCAGATAGTAATCCAGCGTTCCGCTCATAAAGGCCACTCCACCGGCGGTGACGATCGGCCCGCCCAGTGCTGGCGTACCCACCGGGAAGGGAATGCCCAAGGGTGCACTGTCGCGGCTCGTGCCGTTCTTGTGCATCCAGACCTTCTTCATGCTGCGCAGGTCCAGCGCGGTGACGAAGCCCCATGGCGGCGTTTGGCACGGCAGGCCGACGACCGACATGAACGGCTCCAGCCGCACCATGTACGGCGCACCCAGGTTGGGCTGCAGGCCGGTCTCGCCACCGCCGGTACGCTCATCGGGGTCGACCTCGCTGCGCTTGACCATGGTCGAGATGAAGGCCAGGTAATTCGGCGCGCCGAACAGCAGCTGGCGGCTCGGATCGACCGCCACCGATGGCCAGTTGAAGGTACCCACGTTACCCGGATAGATCAGCGAGCCCTGCTCCGACGGCGGCGTAAAGTCGCCCTCGTAACGCAGCTTGCGGAACTGGATGCGGCACATCATCTGATCCAGCGGCGTGCCGCCCCACATGTCGCGCTCGCGCAGCGGCTCTTGCGGGGCGTAGCTGACGGCCGATGCGGGTTGGGTCGGCGCGGTGAACTCGCCGTAGTCAGTGCCTTGGGGCACGGGCATCTCTTCCACCGGCACGATCGGCTCGCCGGTACGGCGGTCGAGGATGTACAGATCGCCACGCTTGGTCGGCTGGATGATGGCCGGCACCTGACCTTGCGGCCCTTCAATATCCACCAGCGTCGGCTGCGATGGCAGGTCGCGGTCCCATAGGTCATGGTGCACGGTCTGGAATTCCCAGCGCACCTGGCCGGTCGCCAGGTCCAGCGCCACCAGGGTGTCGGTGAAACGCTCGGACTCCGGCGTGCGCGGCTGCGCCCACTGGTCCGGGGTCTGGTTGCCGGTGGGGATGTAGACCAGCCCCAGCGACTCGTCGGCAGTGGCGATGGTCCAGGAGTTCGGCGTGCTGCGCACGTAGGTTTCGCCGGGCGGCAAGGGCTCTGTGGCGTCCGGGTTACCCGGGTCGAAATTCCATACCAGCTCGCCGCTGCGCACGTCGTAGGCGCGAATCACGCCGCCGGGTGAATCCACCGCGCCGTTGTCGGTAATCGAGCCACCGACGATGACCAGCTTCTCGGTCACCACCGGTGGGGAAGTCGGCAGGTAAACGCCCAGAGCGTCCTCACCGAGTCCAGCCTTCAGATCCACCACGCCGGCATTGCCGAAGTCCTCGCAGGGCTTGCCGTCCTCGACGTCCAGCGCGACCAGGGTGCCGTCGTTGGTCGGCAAAAACAGCCTCCGCGCGCAACGCGCTACGGGCTGGTCGGACGGCGCCGTCGCTGCGGGCCCGTAGGCGTTGGCGTCATGGAAGGCCAGGCCACGGCAGGTCATGTGCTGGTAGTACTCGGCATCGCGGTTGATGCTCGGGTCGAAGCGCCAGCGCTCCTCACCGCTGTCGGCATCGACAGCCATGGCAATGCTGTGCGGCGTGCAGATGAACAGATTGTCGCCAACCTTCAACGGCGTCACCTGATAGGTGATCTCGCCGGGGTCACCCTCGCCGGAAAGGTCACCGGTGTGGAACTCCCAAGCCTTTTTCAACTTGCCGACGTTGTCCGGCGTGATCAGATCGGCCGTCGAGTAACGATCGCCGCGGTCGGAGCCGCCGTAGGCTTTCCATTCGCCGGCAACCCTGCCGGCCTGCCCGTCGGGGTTCAAGCCTTGCATCTGCGCGTCGCTGAATTCACCGGTGATCGAGTGGTAATCCTGGGTCAGCGAATACCCTGCGATCAGCGCGCCGGCCAGCAGCCCCAAGCCGAGCAGCCCACTGGCGCCATCACGCCAGACCAGCCGATCGCCCACGTAACGATTGACGAACGGCAGGATCAGCCAGAGCCCGAGGATGCACCAGAGGTCGATGCGCGGCGCTAGCTGCCACCAGTCGAAGCTGACTTCGTACAGCGTCCACGCCAACGTCGCCAGCAGCAGCACCGCGTAGAGCCAGATCGCGGCGCGGCGCCGAGCGAACAACAGCCCGGCTACGCCCAGCAGCCCGATACCGGCCAGCAGGTAATACCAGGAGCCACCCAGCATCGCGAGGTAGCCGCCACCGACCGCCATCAGCGCCCCCAGCAGCAGAACCGCCACGGCGGTCAGGGTGATGCGCATGGGCCGCGGCCCGTAATCGATACTCATGCAACGCTCTCCAGCCGATTCATCTTCAAAACAAAAAGCAAAAAGCTGGCGAAACTTTCTGACACAAAGTCTCGCCAGCTTTTAGTGGATACGATGGGCAGGGCTTTAGTTCAGCGGTTTGGCGACCGCTTACGCCGTTGCCACGACGCTGAGCGGCTGCGTTTCAGGCCGCTTGATCACGGCGTAGATCACCCCGGTCACCAGGCTGCCGGCGAGGATCGCCAGCAGATACAGCAGCGCGTGATTGATGGCGTTGGGGATCAGCAGCACGAACAGACCGCCATGTGGCGCCAGCAGCTTTGCGCCGAAGGCCATGGACAGCGCGCCGGTCAGCGCACCACCGGCGATGCTGGCCGGAATCACCCGCAACGGGTCTTTCGCAGCGAAAGGAATCGCGCCTTCTGAAATGAAGCAGCAGCCCAGCACCAGCGCGGCCTTGCCAGCTTCGCGCTCGGTCTGGGCGAACTTGCGTCGGGCGATCAGCGTGGCGATGCCCATGCCGATTGGCGGCACCATCCCCGCCGCCATGGTGGCGGCCATCGGCGCGTAACTCTGGGACGCGAGCAGCCCGACGGAGAAGGCATAAGCGGCCTTGTTCACCGGCCCGCCAAGGTCGACGCACATCATGGTGCCGAGCAGCAGCCCGAGCAGGATGGCGTTGGAGGTGCCCATGGTGTCGAGGAATTCGGTGAGCCCGGCGAGCATCTTCGCCACCGGCGTGCCGACCACGTAAATCATCACCAGACCGGTTACCAGGCTCGCCAGCAACGGAATGATCAGGATTGGCTTCAGCGATTCGATACTGGCCGGCAATGGAATCCAGCGGCTCACTGCCTTGGCCGCATAACCCGCCACGAAGCCTGCGATTATCCCGCCGATAAAGCCCGCACCGAGGGTGCCGGCCAGCAAGCCGCCGATCATGCCCGGCGCAAGCCCCGGGCGATCCGCGATGGAATAGGCGATATATCCCGCCAGCAGCGGCACCATTAACTGGAAGGCCGTTTCGCCACCGATCTTCATCAGCGCGGCGGCCAGCGTGCCCTCCTCCTTGAATGCCTCGATGCCAAACACGAAGGACAGTGCGATCAACAGACCGCCCGCCACCACCATCGGCAGCATGTAGGACACGCCGGTCAGCAGGTGCTTGTAGACGCCAGCCTTCTCGCCCTTCTGTTCGCCACTTGCGCTGGCAGCGGCGCCTCCAGCGAGCACCACGCCTTCTTCCAGCGCGCGATCCAGGGTCGCATCGGGTTGCTTGAGGGCCACGCCAGTACCGCAGCGAAACACGCGCTTGCCGGCGAAACGGATGACATCCACCTCGATATCCGCAGCCAGCAGCACCACGTCGGCCTCGTCGATGGCGTCCGCTTCCAGCACATTGCGCGCCCCCACCGAGCCGCGGGTTTCAACCTGCAGGTCGTAACCCTTGCGGATCGCCGCCTGCTGCAGGGCCTCCGCGGCCATGAAGGTGTGTGCCACGCCGGTCGGGCAGGCGGTGATGGCCACCAGCTTGGGCTTGCCACTCGTATGCGCGGCATCCGCTTCGTCGGCCTGCTGCAGTTCGCTCGCCGTGTCGGCGGCGCTGCGCAGGAAGGCTTCCGGATCAAGCAGCGCCTCGGATGGCGTGGATTGGGCGACGCGCTTGCCGACGAAGCGTTGCAGCGACAACGGCCCGGTCTTCACCACGACCACCAGATCGGCATTGGCGATCTGCGCGGGCGTCAGCGGCGAGCCGATGGCCTTGGGATCGTGGACTTCCACGGCAGTCGACCAGCCCAGACGATGGGCGGCCGCTTCGAGCAGGCGTGAAGTCAGCACGCTGGTGACCATTCCGTTGGGGCAGGCCGTAACGATGAGAAGATTCATTCCTTCACCTCTTGTTCGATTTATTGGCTCAGCGGCTGGAGCCGGACCCTGGCCTCCAGGTCCGCAAGTCCATCCGTGTCGGTGATGCCAAAGCCGACCTGCCCAACCGCCTGCGCGGCAATGGCGGTGGCGTGTGTGAGGGTGCGCTCGGCCGGCCAGCTTTCCAGCAGACCGTGGAGCATGCCGGCGAGCAGTGAGTCGCCCGCACCAACGGTGCTGACGACCTGAACCTTTGGCGGATTGGCATGCAGCGTGGCGCCTGGCGAGAACCAGCTGACGCCATTGGCGCCCTGCGAAATAACCACGTGCTCGATGCCTTCGCCTTGCAGCCGCCGCGCTTCGGCAACCAGCGCCGACGACCCGCTGAGATCAACGCCACGGGCCTCGGCTAGTTCCTCCTCGTTGGGCTTGATCAGCCACGGCCGGGTCGCCAGCCCGTCACGCAATGCGGCGCCACTTGTATCCAGCGCCACCCGCGCGCCGAGCGCTTTGAGGGTGTTCAGCATCTCCACGAACCACTGGCTGTCGATGCCCCGCGGCAAGCTGCCGGCGACGACCACGAGGTCATGAGCGGGCGCCAGCCGCTGGAGCCGTGTCAGCAACTCCGCGCGCTGCGCCTCGCTCACCTTGAGCCCCGGGCCGTTGATGTCGGTGACCTGCCCGCCCGCTTCGGCCAGTTTGATGTTGCTGCGGGTATCGCCCGGCACGCGGACGAATTCGTCGGCAAATCCACGCGCGGCGAACAGCTGCTCAAAGGCCAGAGGATTGCCCTCGCCGAGAAAGCCGGTGACGGTCAACTGATGGCCGAGGTCGGCCAGCACCTGCGCGACGTTGAGCCCCTTACCGGCGGCATGCACCTGCAGGCTTTCGCTGCGATTGACTTCACCCAGGCGCAGCGCGGACAGCTGCACGGTTAGGTCCAGGGCCGGGTTAAGGGTGACAGTGAGAACACGAGCCATCAGCAGTGCTCCCCGACAAAGGCGCGGACTTCATGGGCGCCGGGCAGCATCAAGGCTTGCTGGGCCAGCCTCTGGCAGGTCGTGAAATCCAGCTCGCGGACCCGCGCCTTCACCAGGGCGATGCTGCGCGCCGAAACGCTCAGTTCGTCCACGCCCAAGCCCACGAGCATCGGTACCGCCAGCGCATCGGCGGCCAGCTCACCACAGACGCCCACCCACTTGCCGTGGGCATGGGCGGCCTCGACGGTCATGCCGATCAGACGCAATACCGCCGGATGCAAGCCGTCGGCCTGGCCGGAGAGCGTCGGATGGCCGCGGTCGATGGCCAGGGTGTACTGGGTCAGGTCGTTGGTGCCGATACTGAAGAAGTCGACTTCCTGCGCCAGCACCGGCGCGATCAGGGCCGCGGATGGGATCTCGATCATGATCCCCACCTGCAGATCAACCACCGGCAGCTCCACGCGCAGGCGATCGACCATGGCCTTGGCGGTGCGCCACTCGTCGATATTGCCGACCATGGGGAACATGATCCGCAGCGGGCGGCCATCGGCCGACGAGAGCAAGGCACGCAGCTGGGTTTCGAGGATGTCCGGGCGCTGCAAACTCAGGCGAATGCCGCGCACGCCGAGGAAGGGATTTTCCTCGGCAGGCATCGGCCAGTACGGCAGCGGTTTGTCCCCGCCGACATCCAGCGTACGTACCACCAAAGGGCGGCCTTCGAGGGCTTCCAGCACGCGGCGGTATTCGGCTTCCTGAGTCGCCTGATCCGGCGCCTGGGAATGGTTCATGAACACCAGCTCGGTGCGCAGCAGGCCGATGCCTTCGGCGCCCATCGCCACTGCTTCCGGGGTTTCGCCGGCCGCGCCGATATTGGCGGCGATCTCGACATGATGACCGTCACGTGTGATGGCCGGCTCCAGGCGACGCTCATTTGCCAAGCGCTTGCGTTCTTCGCGACTGGTGCGTTCGCTGCGGGCCTGCTCCAGCTGCGCCTCGGTCGGCGACACCAGCAATTCACCGCGCTCGCCGTCGAGCAGCAGCAGTGTGTTTGGCGCTAGCCCGAGCACACCCGGCCCGGCACCGACTATCGCCGGAATGCCCAGCGCGCGGGCGATGATGGCGCTGTGGGAGGTCGCACCGCCGCCAGCGGTAAGAATGCCTGCGACGCGCTGGGCGTTGAGAGTGGCGACGTCCGAAGGCGCCACTTCGTCCATCACCAGGATGTAGGGCTCGTCTGGGGCCTGATCGGCTTCCACACCAGTCAGGCAGGCCAGCGCACGGCGACCCACGTCACGCAGGTCGGCGGCCCGCTCGGCCAACAGCTTGTCGTGCAAGGCCTCCTGCTGCTGCGCCGCAATTTCGATTTCCTCCATCCAGGCGGCCTCGGCACTCAAACCTTTTTGTAGGCGCGCCTGGACTTCCTCGCGCAGCGCCGGGTCGCGCAGCATGGCCTGATGGGTGGTGAAGATGTCGCGGATGCTGGCGACCTGACTCTCATCGATCAGCGTGCCGATCTCCGCATGGACCTTGTCCAGCGCCGCATCCAGCCGCTGCAGTTCGATCACCGGAGACTCGCCGCGCTTGGGGTAGTCGATCACCTGCGGCTTGCGTACCAGGACCGGACCGATGGCGATGCCGGGCGCGGCGGCGATGCCGATGACCTGCTCGCCGGCCCGCAAGACGGGCACGTCCTGGGCTGCCTCATTCAGTTGCACGGCCCGCTGCTCCGCCGGCGCCCCGCCGGCCGGCAGCGGCTCGATTTCCTCGCCCAGCCCTTCTTCCACCGCGCGGACCAGCGCCGGCAACGCATCGTCGGCGATCGAGGGCTCGGCGATGAACTCCAGCACCTGGCCGCGATGCGAACCCATCGCCAGCAGCTTGCTCAGGCTCTTGGCCGAAACGCCCGCGCTCTGGCTACCAGCCAGGCGCACGCGGATCTCGCCGGCGAAGGCCTGTGCGACCTCGGTCAGCACCTTGGCCGGGCGTGCATGCAGGCCATGTGCATTGGCCAACGGCACGCGGGCACTCGGCCAGTCTGCCGGCACTTCGCCGCCCAGGGCTTCGAGCACTGTGCGACTGGACGTCGCCTGGCTCAGCTCCTGGCCACGGCCTTCGATCAGCAAATTGCACAGCCGCTCGAGCATGGCCTGATGCGCCTCACCCATGCTGGCCAGCACAAAAAGCCCGTTGAGCGGCTGCCCCTGATGCTCAAGATTCGAGGCTGGCGTGACGAAGGCGAGACCCGGACGCTGCACCGCCTGCTCGCTGCTCAACCACCAGAGACCGTCACCCAGCGGCAGCGCCTGGCCAAGCGGCAGACTGGCGTTGAAACCCGGCTCCACGCACTGCGCGCGCTTGAGCAGCTTGACGCCCTGCCAGGCCAGCTCGTCGAAATCATCCGCAGCGACACCCAGCGAGACCAGCTCGCCATCCAGCGCCAGCGCCTGTGGCGCACCTTGCAGGAGGTCGATGATGGCTTCCGGGCTTTCGGCTTTCTGCAGCGCCTCGCTCAGATCGCCTTCACCCAATGCTCGGGTCAGCAGCTGTAGCAGCCGCAGGTGCTCATCCGAACGCGCGGCAATACCGATCGCCAGATACACCAGCTGGCCATTACCCCAATCCACCCCGGCTGGGAAATGCAGTAGCCGTACGCCGGTGGTGAACACCTGATCGCGGGTTTCCGGTGTGCCATGAGGGATCGCGATGCCCTGCCCGAGAAAGGTCGAGCCCTGCGCTTCACGCGCACGCAGCCCGTCCAGATAACCCGGCGCGACCAGCCCGTCGGCGACCAGAACTTCACCCAGCAGGGCCAGCGCCGCTGGCTTGTCCGCCGCGGCCTGATGCATGTGGATGTGCTGTGCATTCAACTCAAGCATGGAGAACTCCTGCGGGGGCTCGCGATTGTTGTGGCCGACGGTCAAGCCGGCTTTGCCCGAATCCTGGGCTGGCGCTTCAGACCGAAACACTGCTGAAACGTTTCACCTAAGGCTGGCACATTACGCAATATTGGGTAATTCTAGAAGCCCGAGTTCATACCACCCGTCTCAGGACCCTCTGTTGAAACTGACCGACATCGCCCGCCTCGCCAACGTTTCGGTAACCACCGCCAGCTATGTGCTCAATGGCAAGGCCGCGCAGCGCCGTATCAGCGCGGCCACGGTCGAGCGGGTGATGGCCGTGGCCGAACAGCAGGGCTTTCAGCTCGACCAGCAGGCGGCTGGCCTGCGTCGCGGGCAGTCGCGCACCCTCGGCTTCATCGTTCCGGATCTGGAAAACCCCAGCTATGCGCGTCTGGCCAAACTGCTCGAGCAGCGCGCGCGGCAGCGCGGCTACCAGCTGCTGATCGCCGGCACCGACGACGAGCCGGATACCGAGCGCCAGGTCATCCAGCTGCTGCGCTCGCGCCGCTGCGATGCGCTGATCGTCGCTAGCTGCCTACCAGCCGACGACCAGAGCTATCGCAAGGTGCAGGCGGCTGGCACGCCGGTGATCGCCCTCGACCGTGCGCTGGACGCCGAGCACTTCTGCTCGGTGGTCAGCGATGATTGCGAAGCGGCCGCCCTGCTCACCCGCTCGCTGGCAGTTCCGGCCGCCGCCCATATCGCCCTGATCAGCGCACGCCCGGCATTGCCCATCAGTCAGCAGCGCGAGGAAGGTTTTCGCCAGGCACTGTCGCAGCACAGCGGTCAGGTCAGCATCCTGCAGGCCGAACAGTTCAGCCGTGCGTGCGGCCGTGAACAGATGCTCGCCCTGCTCGAGCGCGGCCCGCTGCCCGATGCGCTGATCACCACCGCCTACGTCTTGCTCGAAGGCGTCTTCGATGCGCTGCGCGAGCGGAACCTGCTGTGGCCGGAGCAGCTGCGGCTGGCGACCTTTGGTGACGCGCAATTGCTGGATTTCCTGCCGATCCGGGTCAATGCGATTTCCCAGCAGCACGAGCAGATCGCCGAGCAAACCCTGGAACAGGCAATCCGCGCCATCGAGCAGGGCGATTACCGTCCCGGCGTGATCGCCATCGAGCGTGAGCTGAAAGTGCGGCGTCTCTGATCCGCCCCTTGCGGGCGCTGCCGCGCTGGCGGAAGCTTGTCGTCTTTCGAACACGCCCACCCTCCCAGATGAACATCGAACAGATCACCCAACGCCTGCACGCGATCCGCGATCAGAACGACTGGCAGCGCTTTCACAGCCCCAAGAATCTCGCCATGGCCGCCAGCGTGGAAATGGCCGAGCTGGTGGAAATCTTCCAGTGGCAGACCGAGGACGAGTCGCGCCAGCTCTCAGCCGACAAACTTGAGCATGCCGGTCAGGAAGTCGGCGACATCCTCATGTACCTGCTCTTGATGTGCAGCGAGCTGGGCATCGATATGGAACAGGCGCTGCTGGCCAAGCTGGCTGACAACGAGCGGCGGTTCGCCCGATGAGCGACCGGCATTTCGACGAGCTGGCGACGCGCTTCGCCGAGAAGATCTACGGCGGCGCCAAAGGCGCGATCCGCCTTGCCGTGCTGCAGGCCGACCTGACGGAAGCCCTGCCGCAACGGCCACTGCGGGTGCTGGATATCGGCGCCGGCCTCGGCCATATGAGTCTGTGGCTGGCTCAGCAGGGCCATGATGTGACCCTGGCAGAACCGGCAGAGCCGATGCTGGAAGGCGCGCGCAAACAGTTTGCCGCAACCGGCCAGCAGGCAACCTTCATTCAGGCGCCCTGGCAGACAGTCGAAAGCCAGGTCGAGGGCCGCTTCGATCTGGTGATCTGCCACGCGGTACTGGAATGGCTGGCCGAGCCCCAGGCGATCCTGCCGGTGCTGCATCGTCTGACATCGGCCGATGGCTGGCTATCGCTGGCCTTCTACAACCGCGACGCGTTGATCTACCGCAACCTGCTCAAGGGCCATTTCAAGAAGCTGCGCAGCCAGACCTATGCCGGCGAGCGCCAGAGCCTGACGCCTCAGCAGCCGCTGGACCCACGCGAGCTGGCAGCGCAACTCGCACCGCACTGGCAGGTCGAAACAACCAGTGGCGTGCGCGTATTCCATGACTACATGCCCGCCGATTTCCAGGCCCGCACCGAGCCTGCCGAACTGATCGAGATGGAACTGGCCTACCGCCGCCATCCGCAATTTGCCGGTCTCGGGCGCTACCTGCACTGGATGTGTCGGCCGCTCTGAGCCGACCGGGAGGTACCGATGTCGATCCGCGCCATGCTGCCGGTGCTCTGCCTGGGCCTTGCAGCCTGCCAGAGCCAGAACCCCTATACCGACGAATCCGCGCCGATTCCTCCGGCGCCACCTATCGAGCAGATCCAGTCACCGGTCTATCCGGCGGCACCACGGGACTTCTCGAGCTACCAGAACTGGAGCTGGCAAGCACCACCGGCCGGCACCGCGTCGATCACCGGTGAGGAGCTGCAGGAAATGGTCGCCGGCGCGCTCGATCAACTCGGCTTGCGCCCTGCGCAGGCCGAGCGCAAGGGCGAGCTGTTGATCAGCGCCCGCGCCAGCAAGGAGACCCGCATTCGGCAGACTTACGATGATTACGGCCCGCATGTCGGCGCAGGCCGCTACGGTGGCGGCTACGGATACGGCTCAGGTTATGGCGTGGGGACGAGCGTACCCATCGTGCGTAACTACGAGGAAGAGGTGCTCTCGGTGCGTATCGAGATGTTCGACGCGGCTTCCGGCCAATCGATCTGGAGCAATCGCGCCGAAGCACGTAGCGGCGGTAGCCGCGCCAAGCAGCAGGATGCGCTGCGCGAGGCAGTGCAGCGGGCGCTGGCGGACTACCCGCCGCGCTGAGCGTGACAGCGATGCAGACTCAGCACCGCGCCGAGGCCTAGACTGAACAGATTCCACCCCCGGAGAACGATCATGTTGCGCTGCCTGTTGCTGATACCTCTGCTCTTCGCGCTCGCCGCCTGCCAGGGCCCGCAGGTGCAGCGCGATTTCGATCCGACGCGGGATTTCTCGGCCTATCGGGCCTGGAGCTGGCAGGAACCGGCGCTGCAGTACCGGCCTGACGATCCACGAATCAAAAGCGACCTCACCGAACAACGCATCCGCGCGGCGATCGCCGAACAGCTCGATCAGCAGGGACTGCGTCCCGCCGCGGCCGGCCAAGCGGCGGACCTCAAGGTGCAGGCCTGGTACATCGTCGACCAGCGTACCCAGCAGTACACGACCACCTCCGGCGCCTGGGGCAATCCCTGGTACGGCTACTGGGGTGGGCCGATGTTCACCGACACCCGCACCATCGACTACCAGGTCGGCACGCTGCAGATCGACCTGTATGACGCCGCTGACGGCAAACTGGTCTGGCGCGGCAGCGCCGAGCAGACCCTGAGCAACCGCCAGGGCACCCCCGAGCAGCGCGCCGGCAGCATGCGCGAGCTGGTGACACGGGTGCTGTCGCAATACCCGCCGCGCTGAGCCAAGCGCGGCGAACCGCTGTCCCGCTATGGCGAGTCGTATCCCGGCTCGCCATACTGTCGCGCCCTGATTCCGGAGATCCGAAATGCCTGCCGTTGCCTGGTGGTTACTCACCCTTCCGTTCATTGCCGGCGCGATGCTGCCGCTGCAGGCCGGAATCAACGGCCAGGTCGCGCGTCACCTCGGCAACGTGATGGGCGCGGCACTGCTTTCGTTTACCGTGGGCACACTGGCGCTGTTCGTCATCGTGGCAGTCCAGCGCGATATCCCGGCGTTGCAGACGCTCAAAGGCCTGCACTGGTGGCACTGGTGTGGTGGGCTGCTGGGGGCCTTTTTCATCGCCACGGCCGCCTTCGCCGCACCGCGCACGGGAGCGCTGCTGTTCATGGCGCTATTGCTGGCCGGCCAGCTGTTCGTCGCCTTGCTGCTGGATCACTTCGGCTGGGCCGGCTTTCGCCAGTCCAGCATCAGCTTCGGCAAGGTCTCCGGTCTGCTGCTGATCTTCGCCGGCGTCTGGCTGATCCAGCGCGGCTAGCAGGTGCGCGGCGGGCGTCACTCGTGCTCGAAGGCGTAGAACAGGTTGGGCTCGCTGACCAGGTAGAGATTGCCCTGTGCATCGAAGGTCATCCCTTCGGCCTGCGGCACGCTGCGCTCGAGTCCGGCAAACCCGCTCCAGAGCGAGCGGAAGCTGACCAGCTCGCCCTCGGCATCGAGTTCCAGCATCATCTTCGCCTCGTCGCTGAGCAGCACCAGATGGCCGGTACGCTCGTCGAAGTGCACCGAGGACAGATCACTGGCCATGTCCAGCTTCTCAATCCAGGCCTCACGGTCGATGATCTTGATGTCCATGTCACCTGCCAGACTGCGCTTGATGCCCTGGATCTCGTAGAGCTTGCGCGGTGAGTGCTCCTTGACCACGAACAGCCGATCACCGGCGCGGTCGTACCCGACGCCCTCGAAACCGGTATTGTCCTCGTCGTTCAGGGCCAGAGTGATGGAGCGGGCGTCGGTACGCTGCAGCGGCCCGGCAATCTTGGGAACCTGCACGAGCAACAGCGACTGCTTGCGCTCCTCGGTCAACACAAGCAGGTCATCACCCAGATAGGTCACGCCCTCGACGTCCTGGAACCCGCGCAGCGGGTAGCGCGCGAGGAAGCCGCCATCCTTGTCCAGCGCCAGCAGCTCTTCGGGGTTATTGACGACGCCCCAGAGATGATCGCGGCGTTCGTCATAGGTCAGCCCGGAAAGATTGTCTTCCACCGTGGCTACCTGCAGCGCGTCGATCTTCACCCGGTATTCGGGTAGCCAGAGGCTGTGCCTTTCCCAGCTGCTTTCATGCCAAGTGGTTTTCAGCGTATAGAACAGCCGCTCGTCCAGATGAGTGGCGGTGACAACGTAGAGCAGGCCGAAAAAGACGCAGCCATAGGCCCAGGCGGGGCGCAGTGTCTTGATTCGTTCCAGGCGCGCTCTGGCAATGGCCAGCATCGTTGGTCTTCTCGTTCTGGGAATGGTAGGCAGGCTGCCTGGCGCTTGTTGCAGTTGCATGAAGGTCGGGAACGCATGATGCGCTAAGGACTCACAGCGACATTCCGACCGCCTCCTGCCCTGGTGGTTCCAGTGCAGCGGCGACCGTTCGGAACTCTCGGGCGCACTCGAGAGCCCAATGCCCAGAGCCGTGCTTGGGCACCGCAATCGAACGTTCAGGAGAGTGATACATGCGGGTAGAAGGATTCTTCGAATGGCTGGGACAGGCGCTGGGCGCGGTCATACGTTTCATCGTCGAGGCGCTGGGCGACCTCTTCGGCCTGTTTGCCAGGGCCGGACACAATTTCCTCGAGGGGTTGTCGCGTACGCTGGGCATGGACCGCTCGCTGATCAGCCTGGTAGCACTGGCGATCGGCCTGCTGTTGCTGGTTGCGGCGGTCCGCGCGTTCTTTCGCGGCTCGATCATCGGCGGGCTGATCTGGCTGTTCCTCGGGCTGTGGCTGCTGAGCTGGTTGATTCACTGACGCGCAGCCTAAAGCTCGGACTTTCCCTCTTTCATTGCATGCCACGTATAGTGCCGGGCCGTCCCGGAGGCCCGTAATGTCCAGCATGCTTGCCGCCTGGCGCCACGCCCCAACCCACAGCAAGGTGTGGGCGCTGGCGGCGCCGATGATCCTGTCGAACCTATCCGTTCCGCTGGTCGCACTGGTGGACAGCAGCGTGATCGGCCATCTGCCGCACGCGCATCAGCTGGGCGCAGTGGCGGTCGGCGGTAGCCTGTATACGCTGCTGGTGTGGGTGATGGGCTTTCTGCGCATGGGCACGACGGGCTTCGCCGCCCAGGCCGCTGGTCGCAACGACGGCGGCGCCCTTCGCCAGATCTTGTTACAGGGATTGCTGCTGGCCCTGGGTTTCGCGCTGTTGCTCGGGGTGCTCGGCGTGCCGCTGAAAGGCGCGGCCCTGCAGCTCATGCAGCCCTCGGCCGAACTGGACGAACTCACCCGTGATTATTTCCACACGCGGCTGTTCGGCCTGCCGGCGGCGCTGGCCAGCTATGCGCTGATCGGCTGGTTCCTCGGCACGCAGAACGCTCGCGCGCCCCTGGCCATCCTGCTGACCACCAATCTGATCAACGTGGCGCTGGACCTGTGGTTCGTGCTCGGCCTCGACTGGGGCGTGACCGGCGCCGCACGCGCCTCGGTGATCGCCGAATGGAGCGGCGCGCTGCTCGGCCTGGCGCTCACCCGCAAGGCGCTGGCCCGCTATCCCGGTCGAGTCGATACCCGCGCGCTGCGCCGCTGGTTGAGCTGGCGGCCGCTGATGGCGGTCAACCGCGACATCTTCCTGCGCTCGCTGGCGCTGCAACTGGTGTTCTTCCTGGTGACTGTCCAGGGCACCCGCCTGGGTGATGCGACGGTCGCCGCCAACGCCCTGCTGCTCAATGGCCTGCTGCTGACCGCGCACGCCCTCGACGGACTGGCGCATGCCGTGGAAGCCTTGAGCGGGCATGCCATCGGTGCCCGCGACCGCAACGCGCTGCAGCGGGTGATGGTGGTCGCCGGGGGCTGGTCGCTGCTGGCCAGCGTCGCCTTCGGCTTGTTCTTCCTGCTTGGCGGCCATCTATTTATCCAGCTGCAGACCGACATTCCCGAGGTCCGCGCGACCGCGCTGATCTACCTGCCCTATCTGGCGGCGTTGCCGCTGATTGCGGTCTGGAGCTATCTGCTCGACGGGTTGTTCATCGGTGCAACCCGCGCGCGGGAGATGCGCAACAGCATGCTCCTGGCGGTAGGCCTGACGCTGCCACTGGGCTGGCTGCTGCAAGGGCTTGGCAATCACGGCTTGTGGCTGGCGTTTCTGAGCTTCATGCTGATGCGCGGCGTCTGCCTGGGCGTGCTCGCTCAGCGCCTGCAGCGCCGCGGAGCCTGGTTTAACATGGGCGCGCCGAGCACCACACACTCCGAAGGACACTGAACATGGCCTACGCCATCGCCGCCTACCTGCATTTTCTGGCGATATTCCTGCTCTTTGCCCTGCTGCTGCTGGAGCACCAGCTGTTCCGTCAGCCGCTGACGCTGGAGCGAGCGCGCAGCCTGTTCCGTATCGACATCGCCTTCGGTATCACCGCGGCGGCGGTACTGGCCAGCGGAGCGGCCCGGGCCATCCTCTATGGCAAAGGCCTGGACTACTACCTGAAGAACAGCCTGTTCCACGCCAAGATCGGCCTGTTCGTGGTGGTCGCGGTGCTCTCCATCTATCCGACCCTGACGTTCCTGCGCTGGCGCCCGGCCTTGTCCGCAGGCCAGGCACCGATCATCTCGGACAGCAGCGCCAGGTGGGTCAAGCTGACCATCCGCCTGGAGCTGCTGCTACTCCTGCTGATCCCCTTGCTGGCGTCGCTGATGGCACGGGGCTTTGGCGTAATGCCCGGCTGACGCCGGGCTCGCGGCTCAAGGCGTCAGATAGGACGAGCGCGTCAGCCCCAGACGCAACGCGTCGATGTACTGGGTGCGCTCCTTGGCACTCAGCTTGGCGCTGGCGACCTTGTCGCGGTAATAGGTCATCAGCTCCTCGGGCGACAGGTGCACGTAGCGCAGCATGTCCTCGATGGTGTCGTGGGTCTCGATACCGGCGTGGTAGTAGCTGCCGTCCTCACGCTGATAGACGTTCACCGAGTCGGTATCGCCGAACAGGTTGTGCATGTCGCCGAGAATCTCCTGATAGGCACCGACCAGGAACACGCCGAGGAAGTACTCCTCGCCAGGCGCGACCTCGTGCACCGGCATGCTGCTTTCGATGCTCTGCTCGTCGACGTAGTGCTTGATCTTGCCATCCGAGTCGCAGGTCAGGTCCTGCAGCACAGCGCGCCGCACCGGCTCCTCGCTCAGCCGCTGCAGCGGCACGATCGGCAGGATCTGGTCGATCGCCCAGGTGTCCGGCAGGCTCTGGAATACCGAGAAGTTGCAGATGTACTTGTCCGCCAGCTTGTCGTTGAGCTCGTCGAGCACCGCCCGATGCGAGCGCTGACGGGCCTTGAGCTGGTTGTACAGGCGGCGGCAGATGGCGAAGTAGCTCTGCTCGGCCAGTGCCTTCTGCGCCAGCGTCAGCTTGCCGGAGGCGTACTGCGCGCTGGACTCGCTCATGTAGTGGGTAGCGCGCCAATAGGTCTCGGTGACCATTTCCGGGTCGGTCGGTCCGAGCAGGTCGGCCAGCGACTGCACGATCTCCGGCAGTTCGTCGTAGTTGTCGATCACCGGCAGCTCATCGTTGTGCCGCTCGACGTCGGTGACCTGCATGACCAACACCGCATGATGCGCCGTCATGGCACGCCCGCTTTCGGAGAAGATGTTCGGGTGCGGCAGCCCCTGTGCCTCGCAGAACTCCTTGAGCATGCCGACCACGGTACCGGCGTACTCGTCGATGTCGTAGTTGATCGAGCTGGCATTGCGCGAGTGGGTGCCGTCGTAGTCGACCCCCAGTCCGCCGCCCACATCGATGTAATCCACCGGCAGGTTCAACGCCCGTAGCTCGGCGTAGTAACGAATCGCCTCACGGAAGCCCTGACGATAGTCGGCCAGATTGGCGATCTGCGAACCCATGTGGAAGTGCAGCAAGCGAATGCCCTGATCCATTTCTGCGGCGCGGAAGCGTTCGATCACCGAGAGCAACTGCGCTGCGGACAAGCCGAACTTGGAACGCTCGCCACCGGTATCGGCCCATTTAGACGATGCCAGCGACGACAGGCGCACTCGCAGGCCGACCTGCGGGGTCAGCTTGAGCTCGTTGGCCTCCTCGATCACCAGTCCGACCTCGGACTCCTTCTCGATGACGATGAACACCTTGTGGCCGAGCTTCTGACCCATCAGCGCCAGGCGGATGAACTCGCGGTCCTTGTAGCCATTGCAGACGATGGTGCCGCCCTTCGGTGCCAGCGCCAGCACGGCCATCAGCTCCGGCTTGGAACCTGCCTCCAGGCCGATGGAAACGTTCTGCGTGGCGATGATGTTCTCCACCACCGCTTCCTGCTGGTTGACCTTGATCGGGTACAACGCGGTGTACTTGCCGGCGTACTCCATGCGCTCGATGTTGGCATCGAAGGCGCCGGTCAGGCGCCGCACGCGGTCCTGCAGGATGCCGGGGAAACGCACCAGCAGCGGCAGCGACAGTCCCGCCTCGCGCAATTGCTCGATCAGCCCGTTGAACTCGATCGGCTCACCGCTCGGCCCCTGCGGGCGCACTTCGACATTGCCCTGATCGTTGATCGCGAAATACCCAGCGCCCCAGTGGCGGATACCGTAAATGCTGCGGCTATCGGCAGCGGTCCACTGACTACCGTCGTCTTTACGTGTGCGTCGTACAGGCATCAAGGCCTCCCGGAAGAAATTGAGTGTTTCGCAGCGAGCAGAACCGCGCGGCGAAGGCTATGCGGCTTCGACAGCCGATATGCGGAAAATGGTGAAAATCGGTGGAGGTGTCACATCGGTGCTCAGCCACCGGACTTCTTAGCCTTGAAGCCACGCTTGCTCAGCTCGTCGATCAGCAGCTGAACGTGATCGCCCTGAATCTCGATGACGCCATCCTTCAGCGCACCACCCGTGCCGCAGCGACGTTTCAGTGCGCTGGCAAGTTCCTTGAGATCGGTCTCGGGCAAGGGAACGCCACTGATGGTCGTCACCGTCTTGCCGCCTCGGCCCTTGCTCTCGCGGCGCACCCGCGCAATGCCGTCGCCTTCGGGCAGAACGCTCTGTTTGCAGATGCAACTACCCAGCGGTTGACTGCACTCGGGACAATGCCGACCGGCATCGGTGGAATAAACCAGCCCGCTCAGGCCGGCCAGGGAAGTGGTTTTCTTCGCCACACAAACCTCACTCACCAATCTGGCTCTGCCTGGCAGAGCCGAAGTGCCGGCTAATTTACCAGCAATGCGAGTTGGTAGCAGAACAGAGTCCGGGCGACACATATGAAACCCGGACTGCTCGTGAAACCGGAGTACCGCGAAGGGCCGATCAGCTCTTCTGATCGGCGATACGTCCGGCCGGCGCATAAGGCGACGGATCCACGATCGGCGCCTGCTCAAGCATCAGATCGACAAGCAGCTGACAGGACGCCGGCGCCAGCACCAACCCGTTGCGGAAGTGCCCGCAGTTCAGCCACAGCCCGTCGAAACCGCTCACCTGCCCTATATAAGGCACGCCGTCCGGCGAACCGGGTCGCAGACCTGCCCAGTGCTTGACCACTTGCGCATCGGCCAGCGCCGGTAGCAGCTCGATCGCTGTTGCCCTCAGGCTTTCCAGCGCGTCTTCGGTCGGCGTCTTGTCGAAGCCGACATCTTCCAGCGTGCTGCCAACCAGAATATGGCCGTCGCGCCGCGGAATCGCATAGCGCCGCTTGGCCAGCACCATGCTCGGCAGGAAGTCCTCCGCGCACTTGAATAGAATCATCTGCCCCTTCATCGGCTTGACCGGAATCTCCAGCCCCAGCGTCGCCAGCAGCTGTGCGCTCCAGGCGCCAGCAGCCACTACAACCTGATCCGCTCGCATCTCGCCCTGCGCTGTCTGCACGCCCACGATACGCGTACCGTCGCGGAGGAAACCCTCGACCGCGCACTGCTCGATCACAGTCACATTCGGCAGCTGCCGCAGCGCTTCGCGCAAGGCGCGCAACAGACGAGGATTGCGAATGTTGGCAACACCCTCCATGTAGACGGCGCGCTCGTAACCCTCAGCCAGCGAAGGCACTGCCTGGCGCACGGTCTCCATCGACACCGACGTCAGCGGCCGGCCATAACGCTCAGCCCAACTCAGCGCCTCCGCCTCGTCATGTAGATCCAGCCAGTAAAGGCCGGTGACATGCACCTCGGGGTCCACCCCCGTCTCTTCCAGAAGCCGCTCGCCAAGCTGCGGATAGAAATCCTGCGACCAATGCGCCAGCGCCGTGACTGCTGGGCTATAACGCCACGGATACAACGGCGACACGATCCCGCCGCCGGCCCAGGAAGCTTCGCGACCAACATCGCCCGACTCCAGCAGCAACACCGACGTGCCTGCCTGAGCCAGGCGATAGGCGGACAACAACCCGATGACACCGCCACCGACAACGATCACTTCTTGATTCACATGCCTCTCCAACCATCTGGTTCACATTTCTGCCCGTCCTCACTTGGACTGACGGGCAGGCTGCTTTAAAAGAGCGTCGTGTATCTCGCGAACGCCAATACACATAAAGCAGCCAGGACGGCTGAGCATCATACGTGCAAAGGAACCGCACTATGGCGAACCGAAATCAAGGCTTCACACTAATAGACCTGATGGTCACGCTGTCGGTATTAAGCGTCGTCGCTGCGATAGCTATCCCCGCGTTCGGCAACATGATTGAAAGAAGTCGCCAGGAAGCGCTGAAGGATGAGGTCGAAAGCACACTGCACAATGCCCGCACGCAAGCAGTTCTACGGCGCCGCACCATAGAGATATGTGGAAGCGGAGACGGGGCAACATGTTCGACGAACTGGGCAGATGGCTGGCTTGTACGCACTACGACAGGGCAAACACTGCAACTGACCCAACTTCCACATCAAGCTGAGCTCAGCTGGATTGGCTTTAGCGAGAGCATTCGTTTTCGCGATAACGGGGCGGCGCCCGCCAGCAATGGGCGATTTTACCAATGCCATGGGAAGCAGGTCGCATGGCAAGTCGTCGTCAGTCGTCAGGGGCGGATACGCCAGGCTTCAGAGGCAGAAAACACCGCTCAAGCCAGCCTATGCCGGTGAAGCCGAACCAGGGACTCCTGCGGCAAACATCGACGCCATCACAGCTCAAACTCAAGCCTCGACCGTTCATCCATACAAACGCACCAACGATCTTCCCCATGCGGACAAGACACCAACGCATTTGCATCATCCGCTCACGATTCCCCTGGAGTACACCATGTCACGCACAACCGACATGCACGGATTCACCCTGGTCGAGCTGATGATCACCCTGGCGTTGCTTGGCGTTTTCGCAGCCATTGCCGTCCCCAGCTTCAACAGCCTGATCCGTAGTAACCAAGTGCAAAGCAAGGCAGAGGAACTGGTTAGCTTCCTGCAGCACGCACGTGGTCAAGCGGTCCTTAACCGACAGGCATACGAAGTACAGATCAAGAGTAATGCGCCCTGGGAACTCAGCAGCGCGGGAAGCGGGGAAGTGGAGCGAATCCTGGAGCATAACCCCGCTCACGCGGAGATCCTCAGCTCAGCCCTCAGCGACGACAAACTGGTCTACCGGGCCAACGGCACGGCTACAACCGCCAAGTTCACCATATGCCGCGACTCAGACCCGGCCACCGGCTACCTACTCGAAGTGCAAGCTAGCGGCGGCCTCGTTCTCTACCCTCGAGGCAAGAAAGACGGAGCTGCCATGGACAGCTGCACACCATGAGGAACTCAATGAAAACCAATAAAGGCTTCAGCCTGATCGAGGTACTGGTGGCCCTACTGCTAACCACCATCGGTGTACTCGGCATGGTGGCTCTGCAGGGACGCAGCATCCAATACACACAGGACTCGGTACAGCGCAACACGGCCATCGTTCTGGCCGGCGACTTGATCGAAATTGTAAGAGCGCACCCAAAAGAGCTGTTCGATACTTCGCCACCGCAGTTCCCTATGAACAGCGGGTTAAAAGACAGCTCCATTTTCTACAAAGCCGCCGGCGATGAGTTCGCCGACCGCGAGAGCTGCGTGGCGAGTCCGACCCGAATAGCAAAAACAGCAAAAGAACTGCGCGACTGCTGGGCCGACAAGGTTGAAGCATTGTTACCAGGCGGCAGCGAGCTATTCGTTAGCGACGTATACGTTTGCCGCAGCTCTATTGCAGGTGATTGCGATGACAAGGGTTCAATGCTTGAAATTCGCCTGGCCTGGCAAGTTCGTGAAGGCGCCTGCCTTGATGCGGAAAACTCCGATGTTTGCAGCTATACAGTTCGGGTAGAACCATGAACCACACTAAACATCAATTTGGCCTGTCCATGGTAGAACTGCTTATCGCACTAGCGATCAGTAGCTTTCTAATCCTCGGTATTACGCAAGTCTATATCGACAACAAGCGTAACTATGTCTTCCAACAGAATCAGGCTGGGAACGTCGAAAACAGTCGCTTTGCCGCATTAGTCATTAACGACTACCTGAGCAAGGCAGGCTATCGTCGGACACCCTCAGCGCTGCTGGACATCGTCTTTCCCTCCCGCCCTGCTTCCGGTGGATGCCTCGCATTCAACGCTGGACATGCCGCTACCGGATTGGATCCCAGTGAAGGTATCGGCTTCTGCATTCGATATCAGCCGCAAGTCAGTGGAGAACTGGACTGTCAGGGCACGGCTAGCTCTGTTACATATGACGAAGCCTTCCCTTCTTCCCCGCCCGACGCAGCCGACCTGACCGTTCTGGCGTTCAAATACGAACCCAGCAGCAACGACCAGCTGCAGGACGGGCGCCTTCTATGTAAAAGCCTCAACGCCACCACGCCGCAGTACGGCGAGGTGCTCCGCGGCATTGCGGACCTGCGTTTGGACTTCGGTGTAGGCAAGACTGACATGCTGGAAAAGGAAGTTACCACCTTCGTCCAGCAAGCAGATTGGACACCCACCAGTGGTGCGATTCGTAGCGTGCGCTATGCCCTACTGCTCTCCAGCCGTGCAGGACAGCGCGACGGCGATGACTCGAAGGTTCTTGCCGACTGGCTGCTAGAAGCCTCAACGGAAGCGCAAACCCGACTGGAAGAGGCAGATAACAAGCGCATCTACCAAGTGGCAGGCGCCACGCAAACCATCAGGAATCTAATGCCATGATGCTCATTTCCCGCAAATCTCAGGGCGGAGCGGTACTCCTCGTTTCCCTCGTCATGCTGCTGGTTCTGACTGTACTGGCCGTCAGCAGCATGCGAGGCGTGACGCTCGAGTCACGCATCACGGCAAACCGCGCTCACGACATGAAAAGCCAGAACATTGCAGATGCGGCATTGCGCGAAGCTGAATTTCGTTTTTACGGTCCCGGCAACTTGTCCGAGAAGCTTGAAGCTAAAGCAGCCAACTGTTTGGCGGCTAACACCCTGAAGGCCAATGGAATCAACAGCCCTTGCCTGCTTGAAGTCAAGACAGATCGTCTACTGGCATTCGTGGACCAGCCTCACCAGGCGGACGGAGATGATCTCCTGACCGCCTCGAACGTCTGGATGCCTTACCGAGGTACGGACCCTGCTGCAGCCACGACGGCCGACGCCCACTACAACAGCATCCTGGCGGATGTAGCAGGGAACGCTGCTGTCAACGCCGAATATGGCGGGCGTGGCGAGGGAAGTGGCACCTATTTCTATCTCAACAACGGCAAGACCGGCGACGCCCTCTATCTGCAGTCGACGCACGCCAACATCTACCTTGGCCTTAACAATTGAGAGCCGACATCATGTCCCGTTTTCATCCTTATTCTCGCGCTAAGACGCTCTCATACGCTCTTTTTGGCGTAGCCCTGCTCAGCGCAGCCAATAGCTTTGCGGCTGTATCACAGAGCCCGTTGAGCCTCACCGTTGGCGTCCCGCCGAACATGGCACTTACGCTGGATGACTCAGGCAGTATGCGCTGGGCCTTCGCCCCCGATAACGTCGATGGCATACACGCTACGCGACGAGCGAAGTCGAGCGATTTCAATCCACTTTATTTCAACCCAAGTATCAGCTACGACGCACCCATCGTGTTCGACACGAACGGTACAGAACAGCCACTTTCTACCAGCTATAGCGCCGCTTTACTTAACGGTTACAAAAGCACCCTTGGCAGTATTGATCTACGCAGCGACTACAAAGTCACCTGGAGCTACGACCTGCTCAGCTCACAGGCCACTAGTTACGGCTATAGCAACACCTCTAACCGCTTGGGAGAGAACCCTGCGGGCGACTTCAGTGCGAGCGTAGTACGTAACACCAATGGCACATCTACAGTCACCAATGACGCTGGCATTCAGTTCGCAATTAACCGCACCAGTAGCTCTGCATGTAGCGCCACTGCGACTATTTCTGGCGTTAGCGTCACTGCTAATTGCAGTCGAACTGCAACCAATACCTACACCGCGACTCTAGCGCAGCGCGGTGTTCCAGCCTACTACTACACTTACGACTCTAGCCTTGCTAACAACTGCAGCGAAGCGAACGACGACTGCTATACGCTAAATTTCGTCAGCAGCGAACAACAACAGAACTTTGCCAACTGGTATTCCTTCTACCGTAATCGCGCTTTAGCTACCATTTCCGCTGCGGCACTGGCGTTCTATGATCTTTCACCCTCGGTTCGCCTGACTTGGCAAGGCCTTGGCAACTGCAAGAGTTTTACAGGTGCCGATACGACAAACTGCTACAATAACTCTCTGAAAGATTACTCACCTACACACAAAGGGCAGCTTTACGCCTGGTTGCAAAACATTAACTTTAACCAAACCACCTACCTGCCAGCTGCGATGAAACGAGCAGGCGAATTTTACACCACTAGTACGCCGTGGCAGAAAACTCCAAACGGGACAGGTAACACCAGCCTAAATACCTATGCGTGCCGTGCCAGTTACCACATCCTGATGACTGACGGGCAATGGAACTCCACCACTACAATGCCCAGCAATTTCCGTCACGATGCTGCGACCTTCAACCTGCCTGACGGCCGTGCTTATAGCGAGCGCAAGCCCTATTACGACAGCACGAGTGAAACTCTGGCCGACCTGGCCATGCACTACTGGGCTACCGACCTTAACCCAGATCTGGACAATGACTTGCCGGCGTACACCCCCTTCAAAAGCGGCGATACGACAACTGACTACTGGGACGCGCGCAACGACCCGGCGACTTGGCAGCATATGACCAACTTCGTGATGGGGCTCGGCCTAACCGAATCACTGAACAACGCGAATATTCCTTGGGCGGGCGGTACTTTCGCAGGACAGGGCTACGCCAACCTGGTCGCTGGCACAGCAACCTGGCCGCCAGCTTCCAGCGGCAGCGCCAATAATGTCTATGACCTCTGGCATGCCGCCATCAACTCACGCGGCGAGTTCTTCAGTGTCGACAGCCCGGAAGCAATGGTTCAAGCCTTCGATGACATCCTATCCCGCATTGCTGATCGGAAATCCACGGCAGCCAGGCCTGCCATCAACTCCGGCCAAGTCAGTACCGATGAAAATAACAACGGTACCGTCAAGACCGTCTCATATCAGACATCCTATGCCAGCGACGACAATTGGTCTGGCGACGTCAAGCGCTTCGAAAAAGTCTGGAGCGCTCAAAACAACGCTTTTGAAACATCCGAAGTATGGAGCGCAAAAACCCAGGTGCCAGGCTGGCAAAGCCGGATCATAAAAATGGCCGGAGACACGAACAGCGGTTTGGCGGACTTCACTTGGGACAACGCCGGCTCTGCCAGTACTGCCGGCACGTTAGCAAACTTGCTCAGCCGTGACCCGGAGAATAGTAATTTGCCGGACGCAAAGGGAGAGCAGCGCTTACAGTATCTCCGCGGCAACCGCACTGGCGAAGGCTCAACGTTCCGTCAACGCAGTAGCGTCCTAGGTGACTTCTATTCATCCAGTCCAGCCGTAGTATCCGGGCCCCGCTACCTCGTGAACTTCAGTAACCGCCTGGAAGGCAATACCGCGTACTCCACGTTTTCAACCAGTGTCGCCGGGCGGACGCCTCGTGTATATGCGGGCGGGAATGACGGCATGCTACATGGATTCAATGCACTCACCGGCGTCGAGGAATTTGCCTTCGTCCCCAGTGCCGTGTTCGCTAAGCTCAACAAGCTGACCGGCTCCAACTACAGCCATGAATTTTTTGTGGATGGCAGCCCCGTCGTGGCCGATGTCTACAACGGCGAAGAATGGCGCACCATTCTGGTCGGCACATTGAAGGCAGGAGGCAAATCTATCTTTGCGTTGGATATCACGACACCGGGAAGTGAGGAGTTGCTGTGGGAATTCGACGATAGCAGCCTGCCTGATGATGCAGCAGTAAAGATGGGTTACAGCTTCTCCCAACCGACTATTGCGCGACTGCATACCGGAACATGGACCGTCGTGTTCGGCAATGGTTACGAAAGCCCCAACAATACCAACGGCAAGGCGGCTTTGTTCGTCGTAGATGCAATAGAGGGCACGCTCCTTACTAGCCTGGAAGTCGAGGGTGTAGACGGGGTTGCGAATGGCCTTTCGACACCCAAACTTGCCGACTACAACGCTGACGGTGTAGCCGACTATGCCTACGCGGGAGATCTTCAGGGCAATCTCTGGCGTTTCGATCTGCTACGTAACGGTCGGAGCGATACGGCGCCCTTCACCACCGAAGACGATAGCGAAAACGCCATTGATGATTTCGAGGTAGCCTTTGGCGGCGAACCACTGTTCAGCGCCGTAGCAAACACCGGCACCGAAGGTCGTCAGCCCATTACATCCGCACCGAGCCTGGTGCTACACCCCACCGGGTTCGGCTATCTGGTCGTATTTGGTACCGGCAAGTTCTTCGAGACCGGCGACAAAGAAGGCGACAAGAGTTTCGCTCAAACGGTATACGGCATCTGGGACAAACAAACGCTGGGCGAGGAAGCAAGTGACCCGAATATCGCCCGCAGCAGTTTGCAACAGCAGACAATCACCACCCAAACCACAGTCGAGGCCAACGGCACCACGCGCCAAGGTCTGGTCTTGAGCAATAACAACGTCAGTTGGCAGGGCAGCGATACCCAGGCGGCACAGAATGGCTGGTTTCTTAACCTGCGACAGAGCCAGGGGGAAATGGTGGTGGAGAACATGTCGCAGCTAGGTCGCACGATCTTCTTCCAATCGCTGATTCCGAATGATGACCCCTGCGGTGATGGCGCGAATAACTGGACCTACGCCATCAATCCCTTCACTGGCGGCAGAACCTCTCACAACGCCTTTGACTACATACCGACCACGGACATCGGTACGACCAGCGTCTCAGCGGTTCGCCAGGATGGTGAAGGTGGCGGCACACTCTCACAGGATTCCGACGGTACGTACCAATACTGCACAGGCCAGGAGTGCATCAACGTCTACCCGGACCCGGCAAGCCTAGGCCGGCAAAGCTGGCGCCGTATTGAACAGGAATAACTAGATGAACCCAGTATTAACGGAGCAGTCCATGAAGCGAGCTCAGTGCGGCTTCACCCTGATTGAACTCATGATCGTGGTCGCCATCATCGGCATCCTGGCCGCGATTGCCTATCCGAGCTATGACGAGTACGTAAAGCGCGGTAACCGCACCGAAGGGCAAGCCCTACTGAGCGATGCATCCGCGCGGCAGGAGCGTTACTTCGGCCAGAACAATGCTTACATCACTTCAGACGCCGATATTGCCAAGCTAGGGCTGAGGAACGGTAATACGTCGGAAACAGGTAAATACACACTTTCAGTAGGCACAAACAACGGGGACGGGGGCTATACGCTCACAGCCGAACAACAGTTCGGCGACACCAAATGCGGCAATCTAACTCTGACCGCCCTTGGCGCCAAGGACAGGACCGGCAGCGGAAAGACCGCCGCGGAGTGTTGGCGCTAAGCTTCCAACTGAGCGAGGGCTAGCGCACCCCTAACGATCTGTCAAAGCCTTATAAACTGTGACGAAGCCTCGGCCCTCTGGCCGGGGCTTTTGTCTAATCAGCTATGCGTTATTGGAGCACACGGGTACTTGATCAGAACGCGAGACAATTCATTCGCTCAAGACCAGATTAATCAGCGATACCTAAGTCCTCGCTTGATAACTCGCGATGGATCAAACCACCTTTAACCGCAACTCTTTCGGCATCGAGAACGTCACGTTCTCTGGGCGGCCCTCCAGCTCATCCATGCCGCTGGCGCCCCACTCCTTGAGCCGCTCGATCACCCCACGCACCAGCACTTCAGGGGCTGATGCACCGGCGGTGATACCGATACGCTCGATGCTCTCGAACCATTCGCGCTTAAGGTCTTCGGCGCCGTCGATGAGATAAGCCGGCGTGCTCATCCGCTCGGCGAGTTCGCGCAGGCGGTTAGAGTTCGAGCTATTCGGGCTGCCCACGACCAGAACCACATCGCATTCATCGGCCAGTTGCTTCACCGCATCCTGGCGATTCTGGGTGGCGTAGCAGATGTCATCCTTGCGCGGGCCGCCGATGCTTGGGAACTTGCTGCGCAGCGCGTCGATGACACGGCTGGTGTCATCCATGGAGAGCGTTGTCTGAGTGACAAAGGCCAGCGCCTCGGGGTCGCGCACTTGCAGCTGGGCGACGTCTTCCTCGTCTTCAACCAGGTAGATCGCGCCACCGTTGCGCGCATCGTACTGGCCCATAGTGCCTTCGACTTCCGGGTGGCCCTGATGACCGATCAAGATGCACTCACGCCCATCACGACTGTACTTGGCGACTTCCAGATGCACCTTGGTCACCAGCGGACAGGTGGCGTCGAAAACCTTCAAACCACGCTTCTCCGCCTCCAGCCGTACAGCCTGGGAGACGCCATGGGCACTGAAGATGACAATGACATCGTCCGGCACCTGGTCCAGCTCTTCGACGAAGATCGCCCCACGCGCACGCAGGTCTTCGACCACGAACTTGTTGTGCACCACTTCATGCCGCACATAGATCGGCGGCCCGAAAACTTCCAGGGCCCGGTTGACGATTTCGATGGCGCGATCCACACCCGCGCAGAAGCCGCGAGGGTTGGCGAGTTTGATTTGCATGATAAGTCTCGGCACGCGAAGGCTTTGATGACGGGTGAGTGTAACGCGATACGGCACAGGCGTTCTCCGACGCCCTGTATCGGCCAGCGGGAGGGAAGTAATCCTCCCGGCTGGCCAGCTCCGGTTACACCGGTTTGACGTCGATGATCTCGACCTCGAAGGTCAGCATCTTGCCAGCCAATGGGTGATTGAAGTCTACGGTGACCTGACTCTCGTCGAACGCCTTCACCACACCCGGCAGCTCGGTACGCGCCGCATCCTGGAAGCTCACCATCAAACCCTCCGAGAGCTCCATTCCTTCGAATTGGCTGCGCGGCATGACCTGCACATTCTGCGGGTTGACCTGGCCGAAGCCCTGCTCCGGAGCAATCTGCAGGGTGCGCTTGTCACCGGCCTTCATCCCGTAGAGCTGCTGCTCAAAGCCTGGCAGCAGGTTGCCATCACCTACCTTGAAGGTTGCTGGCTTCTTGTCGAACGTGCTGTCGACCAGCTCGCCCGTTTCCAGGCCAAGCGCGAAATGCAGGGTGACTTCCTTGTCCGGCCCAATGCGCTGTTCAGTCATGTGCAGCTTCTCCGGTCTTGTTGCCCTTGAACATGTCCAGCGCCAGCATGACGGCACCGACGGTGATGGCGCTATCAGCGATATTGAACGCGGGGAAATACCAGCGGTTCTGCCAATGCACCAGAATGAAATCGACTACATGGCCTAACACCACGCGATCATAGAGATTGCCCAGCGCGCCGCCCAACACGAGCGCCAACGCTACTGCCAGCCAGGTTTCGTTTGCTTTCAGCCGCTTCAGCCAGACCACCAGCACGACACTGACGCCAACTGCGATCACCGCAAACAGCCAACGCTGCCAGCCGCCATGATCGGCAAGGAAGCTGAACGCCGCCCCCGTGTTGTACGCCAGCGTCCAGGCGAAGTAGCCCGGAATCACGTCGACCTTCTGGTACAGGCTGAAGTTGGCCTCAAAGTAGTGTTTGGTCGCCTGATCGAAGGCGATCACCAGCACACTGAGCCACAGCCAGGCGAGCCGACCGAAACGCGCACTCATTGCACAGCCTCCGGCCCGCTGATCGTCCGGCGCATATCACGCATAGTGACGGACCTCACCAGCGCCTTCGATATTCTCCACACAGCGACCGCAGATGTCCGGATGCTCGGCATGCGTACCAACGTCCGGCAGATGGTGCCAGCAACGACCGCACTTGCTATGTCCGGTCTTGCGGACCACCAGCTTGAGGCCGGCCAGCTCGCTCTCCACGGCCTCGGCTGGGGCCTGAGCCAGTGGTGCGATATCTACGGCAGAGGTGATCAGCACGAAGCGCAGTTCGTTGCCCAGCTTGGCCAACTCCGCAGCCAGCGCGCCTTCTGCATACAGCGTGACTTCCGCCTGCAGATTGCCGCCAATGGTCTTGGCCGCACGCTGGTTTTCCAGTTCCTTGTTCACCGCGGTCTTGACCGCCATGACCTTGTCCCAGAAAGCGCGATCGAGCTCGGCTTCCTGTGGTAGCGCGGTCAGGCCCGTGTACCAGGTATTGAGCATCACCGATTCGTTGCGCTCGCCCGGCAGGTACTGCCAGATTTCCTCGGCGGTGAAGGCCAGGATCGGCGCGATCCAGCGCACCAGCGCCTCGGCGATGTGATACAGCGCGGTCTGGCAGGAGCGACGCGGCAGGCTGTCCGCACCAGTGGTGTATTGGCGGTCCTTGATGATGTCCAGATAGAAGCCGCCCAACTCCTGCACGCAGAAGTTGTGCACCTTCTGGTAGACGTTCCAGAAGCGATAGGTGGTGTAGGCCTCCTCGATCTCCTGCTGCAGCAGCAGCGCGCGGTCGATGGCCCAGCGGTCCAGGGCGATCAGCTGATCATTCGGCACCATGTGCTGCGCGGGATCGAAGCCGTCGAGATTCGAGAGCAGGAAGCGTGCGGTGTTGCGGATACGACGGTAGGCATCGGCGCTGCGCTGCAGGATCTGCTTGGATACCGCCATCTCGCCGGAATAGTCGGTGGCCGAGACCCACAGACGCAGGATGTCGGCGCCCATGCTGTCGGTAATTTCCTGCGGCGCGATGACGTTGCCGAGGGACTTGGACATCTTGCGGCCGTTCTCGTCCACGGTGAAGCCGTGGGTCAGCAGGCCCTTGTACGGTGCATGCCCGTCGATGGCTGCGCCGGTCAGCAGCGATGAATGGAACCAGCCGCGATGCTGGTCGGAGCCTTCCAGATAGAGATCGGCACGCGGGCCGCTTTCGTGACCCATGGGGTGCGAGCCACGCATCACATGCCAGTGGGTGGTGCCGGAATCGAACCAGACATCGAGGGTGTCGGTGATCTTTTCGTACTGCGCCGCTTCTTCGCCAAGCAGCTCCGCCGCATCCTGCTTCGACCAGGCCTCGATACCGCCCTGTTCGACGCGCTGCGCCACCTGCTCCATCAGCTCGACGGTGCGCGGGTGCAGCTCGCCACTTTCCTTGTGCAGGAAGAACGGGATCGGCACGCCCCAGGTGCGCTGGCGCGAGATGCACCAGTCCGGGCGCCCGGCGATCATGCCGTGCAGGCGCGCCTGGCCCCAGGCAGGGACGAACTCGGTCTGCTCGATGGCATCCAGTGCACGGCGGCGCAGCGAGCTGCCGTCATGGGCAACCTTGTCCATGCCGACAAACCACTGCGCCGTGGCGCGGTAGATCAGCGGGGTCTTGTGCCGCCAGCAGTGCATGTAGCTGTGCTGGATCGACTCGTGCTTGAGCAGCGCGCCGACCTCGGCGAGCTTCTCGACGATAGCCGGGTTCGCTTTCCAGATGAACTGTCCACCAAAGAACGGCAGGTCGGAGACGTAGACGCCGTTGCTCTGCACCGGGCCGAGGATGTCGTCGTTCTCCATCCCGTAGTGCTTGCAGGAGCGGAAGTCGTCATCGCCGTAGGCCGGCGCCGAGTGGACGATACCGGTACCGGCACCGGTTTCCACGTAATCGGCCAGGTAGATCGGGGCGAAGCGCTCGTAGAACGGATGACGGAAGCGGATCAGCTCCAGCACCTTGCCTTCGCAACGGGCGATGATTTCACCAGCCAGACCGTAGCGCTGCAGGCAGGACTCGACCAGTTCCTCGGCCAGCACCAGCAGGCGCTCGCCGGTGTCGACCAGCGCATAGACGAACTCGGGGTGCACGTTCAGTGCCTGGTTGGCCGGAATGGTCCAGGGCGTGGTGGTCCAGATCACGATGCTGGCAGGCTTGGCCAGATTCGGCAGACCGAACGCAGCAGCCAGCTTGTCGGCATCCTCGACTTCGAAGGCGACGTCGATGGCATCGGATTTCTTGTCCTGATATTCGACCTCCGCCTCGGCCAGCGCCGAACCGCAGTCGAAGCACCAGTTCACCGGCTTCAGGCCCTTGAAGACGAAGCCGCCTTCGACCAGTTTGGCCAGGGCGCGGATTTCCCCGGCTTCGTTGGCGAAGTCCATGGTCTTGTACGGGTTGTCCCAGTCACCCAGGACGCCGAGGCGGATGAAGTCGGCCTTCTGCCCTTCGATCTGTTCGGCCGCGTAGGCGCGGCAACGCTCGCGGGTCAGATCGGCCGGCTGGTTCTTGCCGAAGGTGGTCTCGACCTTGTGCTCGATCGGCAGACCGTGGCAATCCCAACCCGGCACATAGGGCGCGTCGAAACCAGCCAGGGTGCGCGAGCGGACGATCATGTCCTTGATCACCTTGTTCACCGCGTGGCCAATGTGAATATTGCCGTTGGCATACGGCGGGCCATCGTGCAGGACGAACTTCGGGCGACCTTCGCCGATCTGCCGCAGCTTCCGGTACAGGTCAATGCTGTTCCAGCGCTGCAGAATCTCCGGCTCGCGCTGTGGCAGACCGGCCTTCATCGGAAATGCCGTGGACGGCAGATTGAGGGTCGCTTTGTAATCGGTCATTTCAGTCCTGACTCGTCATGAGGGGTGAAGCCCGCCAGTAATCGCGGGCAGCGGCGATGTCGGCTTCGATCGCCGTCTTGAGCGCCTCCAGCGAGGCGAAACGCTGCTCGTCGCGCAGCTTGCGATGGAAGGTGACCTGCACCAGACGCCCATACAGGTCGCCCTGATAATCGAGCAGATGCACTTCCAAGTGTGGTTTACCGTCACTCTCGACCGTGGGTCGCATGCCGATGTTGGCGACACCGGCAAGCGACTTTTCGTCCAGCTCGAGACTGACCAGAAACACGCCACTCAGCGGCGTGTTGCGGCGTTTGAGCTGCACATTGGCAGTTGGCGCTCCGAGCTGGCGGCCCAGCTTCTGCCCGTGCATGACCCGGCCAGTGATACCGAACGGTCTGCCGAGCAGTGCTTCGGCGCAGGCCAGATCACCCTCCGCCAGCACCTGACGCAGCCGCGTGCTACTGACCCGCTCGCCGTCCACCTCAATGGTGGTGGCGGCCTCGACCGAGAAGCCTTCGGCCGCGCCGGCCTTGAGCAGGAAGTCGAAATCGCCGGCGCGGTCGCAACCGAAACGGAAATCGTCGCCGACTTCCAAATGCCGTACACCCAACCCTTCCACCAGCGTGGCGTGGACGAATTCAGCGGCACTCAGCTCTCGCAGGCGGCGATTGAAGGCCAGACACAACACCAGATCGACGCCCTGCTCGCTCAACAGCTGCAGCTTTTCACGCAGGCGGGTGAGCCGCGCCGGCGCCTTGTCCGGCGAAAAGAACTCACGCGGTTGCGGCTCGAAGATCACTACGCAGCTGGGCAGCCCCAATTCGGCCGCACGCTCGCGCAGCCGCGCCAGGATGGCCTGATGCCCCCGGTGCACGCCGTCGAAATTGCCGATGGTGGCGACGCAGCCCCGATGCCGGGGTCGCAGATTGTGAAGGCCTCGAACCAGCTGCATACCGCACTTCTTGCTTGAAAAGTGGCCGATTATACGCACGTGCCGCGCATCCCGGACAGGTTTGCTCCGCCCGTGAATCGTCGATCAATGCCGCAAATGCCGCGGTCGCAGCCCGGTCAGCAACAACCCGGCGGCGAATGCCGCGAGCCCTGCGCAAACGAGAATCCCCAACCGCAGCGCTCGCTGCTGCCAGCCCCAGACGAACCACTCCTGCGCCGGCACGTTGAGCCACCAGACCGTCGCCACCATCGCCGCACAGGCAGCTGCCAGGCGTAACCCGAACAGCCACCAGCCCGGTGCAGGACGGTAGACGCCAACCTTGTACAGCCCCCAGAACAGCAGCACAGCGTTGAGCATCGACGACAACGAGGTCGCCAGCGCCAGCCCGACATGCTGTAACGGCCAGATCAGGATCAGGTTCATTACCATGTTCGCGACCATGCAGATGACCGCGACGCGTACCGGCGTCTTCAGATCCTGACGAGCGAAGAAACCCGGCGCCAGCACCTTGATCAGCATGAACGCCAGCACGCCGAGAGAATAGGCCTGCAGCGCCCTGGCCGATTGCACCACCGCCTCTTCGCTCATGGCGCCGTAATAGAACAGGCTGGCGATCATTGGCTCGGCGAGAATACCCAGCGCCAGCGCAGCGGGAACGCCTACCAGCAGCACCATGCGCAATGCCCAATCGACCGTTGCGGAGAACGCCTTTGGATCGTCTCCGGCATGCTGGCGCGACAAGCTTGGCAAGATCACCGTGCCAATCGCGATGCCGAACGCCCCCAACGGCAGCTCTGACAGGCGATCGGCGTAATACAACCAGGACACGCTGCCGGTCTGCAGAAAGGAAGCCAGCACTGTATCCAGCAACAGATTGATCTGACTGACCGAGACACCGAACAGCGCCGGCACCATCAGCAGCATGATGCGACGAACGCCCTCATCACCCCGCTTTACCTTTGGCCGCGGCAGCAGGCCAAGCTTGGCGACATACGGCAGCTGGAAGGCCAGCTGGGCGAAACCGGCAATGAACACGCCCCAGGCAAGCGCCATGATCGGCTGATCGAAATAGGGCGTGAGAAACACAGCCGAGGCGATCATGCAGACATTGAGCAGCACCGGCGTGAAGCCCGGCACCGCGAAATGCCCGTAACTGTTGAGCACGCCGGAGGTGAATGCCGTCAGCGAGATCAGCATCAGGTAGGGAAAGGTGATGCGCAGCAGCTCGCCAGCCAGCTGCATCTTCTCCGGATCATCATGAAAGCCGGGCGCGAAGACCATTACCACATAGGGCGCAAACAGCACGCCCAGCGCAGTCAGCCCGGCAAGGATGAGCCCGAGCATGCCGGCGGTGCGATCCACCAACTGCTTGACGTCCTGCAGCGTGCGCTTGGTGCGATATTCCGAAAGCACCGGCACGAACGCCTGAGCGAATGCGCCCTCGGCAAACAGCCGGCGCAGAAAGTTGGGAATCTTGAACGCAATGAAGAACGCGTCGGCCGCAGCCCCCGAACCGAAGTAGCTGGCGACGACCATATCGCGTACCATGCCCAGCACGCGTGACAGCAGGGTCATGACACTGACCACGGCGCTGGAGCGCAACAATCCGCCCTTGCCGGTTTTTTCGGACATTTGTCTTCCTAGAATTGCAGCGAGATTGATCGACCGAGCGCTCAGCGCCGGCCGGATCGATGGCCAGTTACGACACGAAAAGAGGCGGCGAGTTTAGCCGCAGCCCTTCTGTCCGACCAGCTTCTCAAGCCATTCGACCGGGCTTGACAAGCGCCCTTCGCGTCGGCATGATTCGCGGCCTTATTTGCTTTGCAATCCCCCAAGTTTTCGAGGAGTTCGACGGTGGCCAACAGCCCTTCCGCCAAAAAACGCGCAATTCAGGCTGAGAAGCGTCGCAGCCACAATGCCAGCTTGCGCTCCATGGTTCGTACCTACATCAAGAATGTGGTCAAGGCCATCGACGCCAAAGACCTGGACAAGGCTCGCACAGCCTACACTGCTGCTGTGCCGGTCATTGACCGCATGGCCGACAAAGGCATCATCCACAAGAACAAAGCTGCTCGTCACAAGAGCCGCCTGAACGGCCACATCAAGGCCCTCGGCGAAGCTGCTGCAGCCTAACTGCAGGTTCTTGAAAAAACCGGCCTAGCGCCGGTTTTTTTATGCCCAAATTTTGCCCCACTTGCGAAGGATGGACCGATGCGCAAGCTACGGCGCAACCGGCCAAGGCAGAATCGGAATCGCCGTCACTGCATTCTGCGGGCTACCCTCAATGACGCGATCGCTGTAGACCAGATAAACCAAGGTATTACGCGACTCATCAAAGAAGCGCACCACCTGCATGGTCTTGAACACCAGCGAGGTGCGCTCCTTGAACACTACATCGCCATCTTTGAGCTTGCCGTTGATGCGAATCGGCCCCACCTGGCGACAGGCGATGGACGCCTCGGCACGATCCTCCGCAAGCCCCAGCCCACCCTTGATTCCACCGGTCTTGGCGCGAGACAGATAGCAGGTCACACCATCGACCAAGGGATCGTCGAACGCCTCCACGACGATCTTGTGATTCGGCCCGAGCCACTTGAAGACCGTATCCACCTCACCGACCTGCTCGGCCAACGCCAGCGAAGGGATGAGCAACCCAAAAACCAGCGAAAAATTGGCTAAACGCATCCTCACCTCAGACCAGAATCATGTTGTCGCGATGGATAAGCTCCGGCTCGTCGACATACCCGAGCAGCCTTTCAATTTCATCTGATGGCCGCCCAAGGATGCGCTGCGCCTCGGCTGCACTGTAGTTCACCAGACCGCGCGCGACCTCCGAACCCTGCGGGCCGACACAGACGACCATCTCGCCACGACGAAACGCCCCCTGCACAGCCCTGACCCCAACCGGCAGCAGGCTGCGGTTACCCTGGCGCAGCGCGTGCACAGCACCGTCGTCCAGCGTCAGCGTGCCACGAGTCTGCAGGTGCCCAGCCAACCATTGCTTGCGCGCCGCATGCCGACTGCACTCCGGCGCCAGCAGCGTCCCCAGGCGATCACCCGCCTTGAGCCGCGCCAGCACCTGCTCGATGCGCCCACCAACGATCACCGTATGCGCACCAGAGCGCGCTGCCAGGCGCGCCGCACGAAGCTTGGTCTGCATGCCGCCACGCCCCAGCGCCCCTCCCGTGCCGCCAGCCACTGCATCCAACGCAGGATCGTCGGCGCGCGCCTCACTGATGAGATTGGCTTGAGGATTGAAACGCGGGTCGGCGTCGAACATGCCGTCCCGGTCGGTCAGGATGACCAGCAGATCGGCCTCGACCAGGTTGGCGACCAGTGCAGCAAGCGTGTCGTTGTCGCCAAAGCGGATTTCGTCAGTGACCACCGTGTCGTTCTCGTTGATGACCGGCACCACACCGAGATCGATGAGCGTACGCAGCGTGCTGCGCGCATTGAGATACCGCTTGCGGTCCGAGAGATCGTCGTGGGTGACGAGAATTTGCGCCGTCTGCTGATCACAGCGAGCGAAGCTGGATTCCCAGGCGCGAATCAAGCCCATCTGCCCGACAGCGGCGGCCGCCTGCAACTCATGCACAGCCTTCGGTCGAGAGCTCCAGCCAAGACGACTCATGCCCGCAGCAACCGCACCCGACGACACCAGCACGAGCTCCACACCTGCCTCGCGCAAGGCCACCATCTGATCGACCCAGACCGCCATCGCAGCCTGATCGAGCCCGCGGCCGTCGGCGGTCAGCAGCGCACTGCCGATCTTGACCACCCAGCGCCGCGCACCGCTCACCTTGTCCCGCATCGTTCCTGCCTTCTATACGGCCAAAACACTTCCGGATCGGACTGCGCACGAGGCAGCCCACCGACCACTCGCCTGACCAGGCCGCGCAGCGGCCCGGGGTTCGACTTAGCGCACGTAGATGATCTCGGCACCACCCTCGTCATCATCATCGTCATCGAAGTCGTCGTCTTCGACCTCATCGGCCGCCTTGACGCCAGCGCGGCGCAACGCACGCTGATCATCCAGCTCCTGCAAGCGGGCCCGCGCCTCATCCTCGATCTGGCGATCGAGCTCGGCCAGGGCCTCGGCGTAATCAGGCTCTTCGGCGATGCGCACAGTGCGCTCATCCAGATAACGCATGATCGCCTGACTCAGCGCCTCGGTACCCTCGCTCTCCAGCGCGGAGATGACGAATACCGGACCCTCCCAGTCCAAACGCTCGACCACCTGCCGGACACGTTGCTCACGCTCATCTTCCAGCAGCTGATCAGCCTTGTTCAGCACCAACCAGCGATCACGCTGTGTCAGCGCCGGGCTGAACTTCTCCAGCTCATGCAGGATCACCTCCGCCGCATCGGCCGGGTCGCTACCATCTAACGGAGCCATATCCACCAGGTGCAGCAGCAGGCGAGTACGCGCCAAGTGCTTGAGGAAGCGAATCCCCAGCCCCGCGCCCTCGGCCGCCCCCTCGATGAGCCCCGGAATGTCGGCAATCACGAAGCTCTTGTAGCGTCCAACGCTGACAACACCGAGGTTCGGCACCAGCGTGGTGAACGGGTAGTCCGCGACCTTGGGCTTGGCCGCCGACACCGAGCGAATGAAGGTGCTCTTGCCGGCATTCGGCAAGCCCAGCAGACCGACATCCGCCAACACCTTCAGCTCGAGCTTGAGATCACGAGCATCACCCGGCTTGCCCGGCGTGGTTTGCCGCGGCGCGCGATTGGTGCTGGACTTGAAGCGCGTATTGCCCAGCCCATGCCAGCCGCCTTGAGCCACCAGCAGGCGCTGCCCCGGCTTGGTGAGATCGCCCATGATCTCCTGGGTAGCCGCATCGATGATGGTGGTACCAACCGGCACCGGCAGGACAAGATCCTCACCCTTGGCGCCTGTACAGTCGGTACTACCGCCCTTCTGCCCGTTCTGCGCATTGAAGCGACGGGTGTAGCGGTAGTCCACCAGCGTGTTGAGGTTTTCGTCGGCCTCCAGATACACCGAACCGCCGTCACCGCCATCGCCGCCGTTGGGGCCACCCTTTTCGATGAACTTCTCACGACGAAAGCTCATCATGCCGTTGCCGCCGTCGCCGGCCTTTACAAAAATCGATACTTCATCGACGAATTTCATGGGAACGCCTCCCGTCGCAGGACGGGCTTAGGAAACAAGAAACGTAAGGGTCTTGCAAAAAACCCAGCGAAAACTGAATGAGCACCGAGCAGTTCTTTGCAAGAGCCTCACAGGATACAGAAACAAAAAAGCCCCGTCGCATGACAGGGCTTTTCCAGCAACGACGCAGTTAGGCTGCGACGACGCTCACGTAGCGACGGCCAAAAGCGCCCTTCACTTCGAATTTGATCACGCCTTCCACTTTTGCGAACAGGGTGTGATCCTTGCCCATGCCAACGCCGTAACCGGCATGGAACTGGGTGCCGCGCTGACGCACGATGATGTTGCCGGCCTTGATGGCCTGGCCGCCGTACATCTTCACGCCAAGGCGTTTGGCTTCTGAGTCGCGACCGTTGCGGGTAGAACCGCCAGCTTTTTTGTGTGCCATGAGTTCAATACTCCTATAAGGGGATTCAGGCCCGATTAGCCCTGAATACCGGTGATTTTGACCTCAGTGAACCACTGACGGTGGCCCTGACGCTTCATGTGGTGCTTACGACGGCGGAATTTGATGATGGTGACCTTGTCGTGACGGCCCTGGGCGATCACTTCAGCGGTAACCTTGGCACCATCGACCACCGGAGCGCCGATCTTTACATCATCGCCGTTGCCGATCAGCAGAACGCGGTCAAAAGTGACAGCTTCGCCAGTGGCAACTTCGAGTTTTTCAATCTTGAGGTATTCGCCTTCGGCGACCTTGTATTGCTTGCCGCCGGTTACGATAACTGCGTACATCTGTGTATCTCCGTTGATCCTGCTCACCCAGCGCTTTGAAAGAATGATTAGTGGCTGGCATGGCTGCATGGGGCCGGAAGGTGACGCCCGTGCAATTGCGTAAGGCAGGGAAATGCCCAGGGGGAAGTTCAGGGTCCGCGATTGTACGCATGCGATACACCCCGCGCAATAGCCAACTGGAGTTGCCTTGACAGTGCCAGACCCGCCCCCTAGCATGCCGCGCAATCTGCGAGGAGTCCCCGATGCAACCCCAGCCTTTCTATCAAGTTGTGGCGGACGATTTTGCCGCTGTCGACGGCATCATCCGCAAGCAACTGACTTCGCGCGTTCCTCTGGTGGAAAAGATCGGGGACTACATCACCTCGGCCGGCGGCAAGCGCCTGCGCCCTCTGCTGGTACTGCTTAGCGGCAGTGCACTCGGGCATCAAGGCGATCAATTACGCTTGCTGGCTGCCATCATCGAGTTCCTGCACACCTCCACGCTGCTACATGACGATGTGGTCGACATGTCTGGCATGCGCCGCGGCCGCTCCACCGCCAACGCCCTGTGGGGCAATGCGCCAAGCGTACTGGTTGGCGACTTTCTATATGCACGTTCGTTCGAAATGATGGTGGAACTGGATTCCATGCCGGTGATGCGCATCATCTCCCAGGCAACGCGCGTCATTGCCGAAGGCGAAGTACTGCAGCTGTCGAAGGTCCGCGACGCCAGCACCACCGAAGAAATCTACATGGAGGTCATCCGCGGCAAGACCGCGATGCTCTTCGAAGCCTCGACCCACAGCGCCGCCACCCTGGCCGGCGCCAGCGAGGAACAGCGTGAAGCGCTGCGCACCTTCGGCGATCACCTCGGCATCGCCTTCCAGCTGGTCGACGATCTGCTCGATTACCAGGGCGACGCGGAAACCCTCGGCAAGAACGTCGGTGACGACCTCGCCGAAGGCAAGCCTACCCTTCCGCTGATCTACACCATGCGCGAAGGTACCGCCGAACAGGCCGCTCTGGTGCGCAAAGCCATCCAGAAAGGCGGCCTCGAAGACCTGGAAAGCATCCGCGCCGCTGTCGAGGCATCAGGTGCGCTGGACTACACCGCCAAGCTTGCCCGCGACTATGCCGAACGCGCCGTTGCCTGCCTCGAAGTGATTCCCGCGAATCAGTATCGTGATGCCCTGGTCGAGCTCTGCCGCTTCGCCGTGGCGCGCACCCACTGACACCCCAGCAATGTCGACGCTGCGCTTCGAGCGCAGCCTTCACCCCGACCGTTGATCCCTCACCTCCACCCTCATCAAGGGGAATATTTGCGCTTGCATATTTGCAAATAACAATTATTCTCATTGCGAGAATGAATTGGAGGTGCCGCATGACTTATCTGATAGATGCCTGGCTGGATCGCCCGCAACCCTACCTGCGCATACTCGACCGGAATACCGGCGCCGTATGCGTTTCACTCGAAGGGGATGCACTGGAAGAGTTGCGAGAACAAGGTGATCTCGATGTGCAGGAGTTGAGCACGAGTGAACCCTGCGTGCTCAAGGAACAGGTTCGAAACCTGTTCCTCTTCAGCTATGCCCGCGCGCTGCGGCCCTGACCAGTACGCAATACCTAGATTCGAGAGCCGCACACGGGCAAAGCGGTCAGGGCTCACGAGCAGCTTGTCGGTAACCGATTAGTCGCCGACCACAGACGCTACGCCCCAGCAGCCGGACTCAGAGCACGTCCAGCAGTTCGACGTCGAATACCAGCGTGCTGTGCGGCGGGATACTGCCAACGCCCTGAGCACCATAGGCCAGCTCGCTCGGTACATACAGGCGCCACTTGCTGCCGGCATTCATCAGCTGTAGTGCTTCGGTCCAGCCGGCGATCACGCCGCCTACCGGGAACTCGGCAGGCTGGCCACGCTGGTAGGAGCTGTCGAACACACTGCCGTCGATCAGCGTGCCGTGGTAATGCGTGCGCACACTGTCCTCGCGGGACGGTTTGGCGCCCTCACCGGTCGTCAGCACTTCGTATTGCAGACCCGACTCCAGCACCACAACGCCTTCGCGCTTGGCATTCTCGACAAGGAAGGCACGACCTTCTGCTGCGGCAGCTTCGGCTTTCTGCTGCGCCTCGGCCTGCATGCGCTCGCGGATCACCGCGAAGCTGGCGTTCAGCGCTTCCGGGCTGACCTGGCTGGCAACACCGGCAAACGCATCACGAATACCGGCGATCACCGCATCGAGACTGACGCCCGGCGGGGGATTGTCACGCAGCTGGTCGCCCAGCTGGCGGCCGATGCCGTAGCTCACACGGGTTTCGTCAGTGGATAGATTGAGGTCGGTCATGCCGGGCTCCGAGAGGAAAAAAAGGTCGGCCAGCCTAGCACAGCTGAAGCGAGCGGACGCAGCCACCCGCGCCGCATTGCCACCGGCAGTGCCTCCATCACCTGCCTTTACGATTGCGCCGACAGCGTTCGGAGCAATAACGCACCTCATCCCAGCAGCGCGACCACTTCTTTCGCCAGGCAAACGGCAGGTTGCAGGCGGCGCAGCACTTGAATGGCAGGTCCGCTTTCTTTCTCACAGCACGTCCTCGGCATCCAGCCGCGCCAGCAGCGACTCGCCACGCTCCCACAGCGCCTGCTGCTTGCTGCCCTCCATGCGCGCGAGGTTGCGATAGACCATGCTCATCCGCGGATTACCCTGCAACTGCTCGCGGTGGCGCATGAGAAAGTGCCAGTACAACGCGTTGAACGGGCAGGCATCGTCTGTCGTGCTCTCGCCCACCTTGTAAGAGCAATCCTGGCAATAGTTGGACATGCGTTTGATGTACTGACCGCTGGCACAGTAGGGCTTGGAGCCCAGGTAGCCGCCGTCGGCGTGCAGCACCATGCCCAGCACGTTGGGCAGTTCCACCCAGTCGAACGCATCCATATAGACCGCCAGGTACCAATCGCACAGCGCGGGCGGCGCAATGCCGGCGAGCAGCGCGAAATTACCGGTCACCATCAGCCGCTGGATATGGTGAGCGTAAGCATGCTCCAGCGTCTGCCCGATCACCTGGCGCATGCAGTTCATGCGCGTCTGCCCGGTCCAGTAGAACCCCGGCAGCGGCCTGGAATTACCGAGGGCATTGCGTTGCGCATAGTCAGGCATCTGCAACCAATAGATACCGCGCACATACTCACGCCAGCCAATCAACTGGCGAATGAAGCCCTCGGCAGCGTTCAGCCCGACTCGCCCCTGCCGGTAGGCCGCATCCACGTCATCACACAGGCGGCGCAGGTCAAGCAGGCCGACGTTGAGCGCGGCGCCGACGCGCGCATGGAATAGGAACGGTTCGCCGCTGGCCATGGCGTCCTGGTAGTCACCGAAAGCGGCCAAGCCGAAATCGAGAAAATGCAGCCAGAGCTGTTCGGCCTCGGCGTGGGTGACGGGGTAATCGAAGCCGTCCAGACGGCCGTAGTGATGCGCGAAATGCTCGCTCACCAACGCCTGCACAGCGCGCGTGGTTTCGTCAGCGGCGAAGCGCAAGGTGATCGGGCCGTGCAATCCGCGTGGCAGCGGCTTGCGGTTGTCCGTATCGAGATTCCATACACCGCCCTCCGGTGTACCATCCGGATTCAGCAGAAGGCCCGTTTGGCGACGCATCTCGCGATAGAAGAACTCCATGCGCAGCTGTCGCTTGCCACTGGCCCAACTGGCGAACCCGGTCCGCGAGCAGAGGAAGCGGCGGTCGGCATGCCAGGTGATCGAAAGCCCACTGCTCTTGAGCGCCTGTTCGACCCGCCAGTCACCGGCCTCGGTGACATGGATTTCGTCAGGTCGATACCATGCGGCGAAGCGCGCCAGCTCCCCGGCCAGCGAACCGCTGTTGGCAGGATCGTCGAGTGTCACGTAATCCACCGTGATTCCGCGTTTGCGCAACGCCTCAGCGAAGTGCCGCATGGCGCTGAACAGAAAGATGATCTTCTGCGGGTGATGCGGGACGTGTCCGGCTTCTTCAGCGACCTCAGCGAGCAGCACCCGGTCACGCGTCGGATCGAGCCCATCCAGGGCGGAGAGTTCGAAGCTCAACTGGTCGCCGAGCACCAGGCGCAGTGCGGCAACGCTCACGACCAGTTCTCTTGATGCTTACCGAACAGGGCGCTACCAACGCGCCTGCCGCCGGCCGTCACCACTGGGACCGCATGCCGACCGGCACGCGCAACGGCTCGCGGACGCCCTCGGCAAGACCGCACATCTCGTCGTACGGTGATTGCTGCACCAGATGAAAGGGCAGCTCCGGTAGCTCGCGTAACAGATCACGAGCGTGCTCGACGGACCGCAGATGCCACACATCGCCGCGCGCGTCGATCAGACTATGGCGCTGACCCTGCAGGTAGATGTCGAGAAGATAGATGCCGCCCTCGAGCGAAATCAGCTCGAGAGCGTCGATACGCCCAGCGTGGGCATGAGTGGTGAGATTCTGAAGGTTCATGGCGCTTGCCCATTTGAAAAGCAGTACAGAATATTTAACAAAAAACCAATTCTGTACAGCTTTTCAGGTTTAGCACCTGCGGAGGGACGCTCAGTGCTTGGTGAGCTTGTCGAGATAGCCCATGGCGAACGCCGAGACCACGAAGGTCAGGTGGATGATCACGTACCACATCAGCTTTTCGCTATCGAGCTGCTGGGCATCCATGAACATGCGTAGCAGGTGAATCGACGAGATTGCGACGATGGAGGCAGCGACCTTCATCTTCAGCGATCCGGAATCCATCTTGCCGAGCCAGTCGAGCTTTTCCTTGCCTTCCTCGATATCGAGCTGAGAAACGAAGTTCTCGTAGCCGGAGATCATCACCATCACCAGCAGCCCGCCAACCAGCGCCATGTCGATCAGCGACAGGAGCTTGAGAATCAGCTCGGCCTCACTGAGCGCGAGAATCGCCGGGAGGATATGGAAGATTTCCTGAAAGAACTTGATCGCCAGCGCCAGCAGCGCGAACGCCAGACCGAAATAGATGGGCGCCAGCAGCCACCGGGCGGCGTACATGGCATTTTCGAGGATGCGCTCCATGAGGTCTCACAGCAGAAAATGAGGAAGGCGCGAGTATACGCAGCCGCGCCGAGCGCACCAAGGCAGGCCAAGGTGCGTTCGGCGCATGTGGATAAGAAATTCATCGGCTCCGGTGAGGCGCCGCTGCAGCCAGCCAGAAACGCGAACGTTTGCAATGAGGCACGCTTAGGGGCGCGACTCCCAGCCACCGAGAAAGCGCGCCTGGTTGGCGTTCACTCGACGCAGCTCAGCCTGCATGTGCAACTGCCAGATGGACGGGTCATCGGATTCGCAGTAGCCCTGCCCCATCAGGTTGTCGGCAATCGCCGCCAGCACCGATTCGGCCATCGCAGGCCCGTGGAATGGGCCCTGGACCTTGATTGCCGTGGGCTGCCCGTCTGCCAGTCCAGCCGCACAGAGCAATGTCCACAGCCCATTGCCGCCGGCAAGCGGGCGTATGACGCATTCGATTCGGGTAACCAGGCCCAGGCACTGGCGGTTCAGACAAAGATTGTGTGGCATGACGGCAGTCCTCGCGTCGGGCCGACGCGGGAACATCCTGTGCGGATGTAGCGCGAGAGCCTGTTTATCCCCTGAAGCTGTGGATAATCCTGTGGATGGAGGGTGGATGCCCTCCATCCACTGCAGACCCGCCGCGCGCGCTATCGTTCCGTTCAAAAACCGCACAATGGCGAGCGTTACTTGCTCCCCTCGGACTCGGACCTTCCTTGCTCCGCTTGTGCCGGCTCGCTCTTGCCTTCTTCCTCAAGCTCGATCTCGGCAATGTCGCGCAACCGCTCGACCACCCGGGCGTTCACGCTGCCCTTGGGGAAATGGCCCTGCTCGTTGGTTGCACCCACATCTTCACCGACCAGCAGCGACAACGCTTCGTCCACCTGCCTGACAGCATAGACGTGGAACTGCTGCTGGCGTACGGCCTCCAGCACGCGTTCGTCGAGCATCAGCGTGGTGACATTGGCGAAGGGAATGATCACCCCCTGCTCGCCGGTCAGCCCGCGTGCCTCGCACAGGCGGAAAAAGCCCTCGATCTTCTCGTTGACCCCGCCGACCGCCTGCACTTCGCCGAACTGGTTGATCGAGCCGGTGATGGCGAAACATTGCTTGAGCGGCGTGCGTGAGAGCGCCGAGATCAGCGCGCAGCACTCGCCCAGCGAGGCACTGTCGCCGTCGACGTAGCCGTAGGACTGCTCGAGCGCGATGCTTGCCGAGATTTCCAGCGGAAACTCCTGGGCGTAGCGGCTGCCGAGGTAGCCGGTGAGGATCATCACGCCCTTGGAGTGAATCGGTTGACCGAGATTGACCTCGCGCTCGATGTCGACGATTCCTGAACCGCCGGGATAGACGGTGGCAGAGATACGCGCCGGCATGCCGAATGCCGAGTCGCCGACTTCCAGCACGGTCAGCCCGTTGCACTTGCCGATCGCCGCACCTTCGCTGTCGATCAGAATCACTCCGGCCAGAATGTCTTCGAGAATCCTCGCCGAGACGCGACCGGTGCGCGTGGCCTTGGCTTTCAGTGCACGCTCGATATGGCCGACGTCCGTCACTTCGTCCTTGGCCAGCTGGCGAATGAAATCGGCTTCGCTGACCAGCTGGAACAGATCGCCGATACGCGCCGACAGCCGCCCCTGATGTTCAGCCAGGCGCGCGCTATAGGTCGCCAGACGCGCAACGGCCGCGGCAGTGAGCGGCGCCATGCCCTCTTCGGAGGTGCGGGTCTTCATCAGCTGGGCGAACTGTTCGAGGCTGTCCTCGGCCAGCGGGATGTCCTCGTCGAAGTCTACCAGCACGCGGAACATTTCCTGGAAGTCCGGATCCAGGTCCTGCAGCGTGTAATAGAGCTGGCGCGAGCCGATGATGATCACCTTGACGTTCAGCGGGATCACCTGCGGCGTCAGCGTCACGGTGGCCAGGCGGCCGAGCTCGGCGAGTGGCGATTCCATCTTCAGCTTGCGCGATTGCAGGGCGCGCTTGAGCGCTTCCCAGACAAATGGCTCGCTGAGCAGCTTCTCCGCCTCCAGCATCAGGAAGCCGCCGTTGGCGCGGTGCAGCGCACCGGGGCGCAATTGCCGATAGCTGGTATAGAGCGCCCCCTGGTCGGTGTTGTACTCGATGCGACCGAACAGATTGTCATAGGTCGGGTGCGGCTCGAACACCACCGGCGCGCCACCATCGACCGGGTGACCGACCACCAGGCTCGGACTGTATTGCTCTTCCAGCAATACACGGTTCTGCGCTTCCGGACGGTTTTCGTCCACCAGCTGCTCGACCACAGTCTTCAGCAGATTGACCTGCACGGCCTGCAGGTACGCTTCGATACCGGCGTTCTCCGCATACTTCTCCGACAACGGTGCCAGCAGCGGCTGCAGTGCCTGGCTGATGGTCTCGTCATTGAGCTGGCGCAGCTGGTTGGTCGACTCACGCTTCCACTGCGGCAGGCTGGCGAGCTCCTCGTTCAGACGCACTTCCAGCGCGGAAATGTCTTCGTGATAACGCTCGCGCTCGGCTTCGGGCAGTTGGGCGAACTCGGTTTCGTCCAACGCCTTGCCTTCCTTCATGGGCGTGAAGGCGATGTTTGTGCTGTCGCGATAGAGAGCGATCTCCTTTTCCAGGGCGAGCTTCTCGATCACATCCAGCGCCTTGTCGTAGCGCTGATTGAAGCCGCGGTCGATGGCGCTCTTCTTCTGCTGGAAACTCGGATGCTCGAATACCGCCGGAAAGGTCGCCAGCAGGTTGTCGATCAACTGATTGATATCGGCGATGAACGCCGTTGCGCCGCCGTGAGGCAACTCCAGCACACGCGGCTCGCGAGGCTCGTCGAAGTTGTTCACGTAAACCCAGTCCGACGGAGTATCCAGACGCTTGCCTTCGGCCTTGAGGTAGCGCCGTACGAACGAGAAGCGTCCGGTGCCCGGCTCTCCCATCACGTAGACGTTGTATCCCGGACGCGGCATGGCCACGCCGAACTGCAGCGCCTCGACCGCGCGCTCCTGGCCGAGCACACCGAGAAACGGCTCCAGTTCAGAGGTGTCGTTGAAGTTGAATTGGCTGGGCTCGAAGGGACGGGTCAGCGCATCGGGTGCCAGGCGCAAGCCGGCAGCGACAGTTTCAGGCATCGGGAATCCTTGCTGGGGTGGCTCGTTGGCCACGATTGATGCCGTCATTCTGGCGCTGCGCCGGTCGCGCCGCAAGGCTGATACCCGGCTAACCCAGCCTCGCAACGACGCTGCATAGCCGAGCCACATGGATGGAAATCGCGAGCCGGCTGCGAATCGACACAAGCAGAAACATTTCGTCGCGCCCACTACGCCCGACCGCCTTGATGCAGGTCAAGCGGTCGCTTGACGAAAAGGCGCCTCCTAGAGCCAGCCAACACAAAAGGAGCTTCCGTGATGCGCCCTTCTATTCCGCTATTGCTTAGCAGCCTACTAATGACCAGCGCAGCGAACGCTGATGAGCTGCGTGAGCGCGCCAACGCGATGTTCAAACCGATTCCCGACAAGGTCACCGAGGTCCGCGGCCAGAAGGTCAGCGAAGATCAGGCAATGCTCGGTCACAAACTCTGGTTCGACCCGCGCCTGTCCAGCAGTCACGTCATCAGCTGCAACACCTGCCACAACCTGAGCATCGGGGGCAGCGACAACGTGCCAACCTCGATCGGTCACGGCTGGCAGAAGGGCCCGCGCAACTCGCCCACCGTGCTGAACGCCGTATTCAACGCCGCGCAGTTCTGGGACGGACGCGCCAAGGATCTGCAGGAACAGGCCAAGGGCCCGGTCCAGGCAAGCGTGGAAATGAACAGTACGCCCGAGCGTGTCGTCTCGACGCTGCAGAGCATTCCGGAGTACGCCGCCGAGTTCAAGAAGGCCTTCCCCAACGACAAGGAGCCGGTCAGTTTCGACAACATGGCCTACGCCCTGGAAGCCTTCGAAGTCAGCCTGACCACGCCGAACTCGCCGTTCGACCGCTTCCTCAAGGGTGAGGACGGGGCGCTGGACGACAAGCAGAAACAGGGGCTCGCCCTGTTCATGGACGCCGGCTGCTCTTCCTGCCACAACGGCGTCAACCTTGGTGGCCAAGGTTACTTCCCCTTCGGCGTGATCAAGAAGCCCGGAGCCGAAGTGCTGCCGACCGGCGACAAGGGTCGCTTCGCGGTGACCAATACCGCCAGCGACGAGTACGTCTTCCGTGCCGCGCCGCTGCGCAATGTCGCGCTGACCCCGCCGTACTTCCACAGCGGTGAGGTCTGGGAGCTCGAACAGGCCGTTGCCATCATGGGTGACAGCCAACTGGGCCGTAAACTGGACAAGGACGAAGTCAGCGCGATTACCGCGTTCCTGCACAGCGTGACCGGCGAGCAGCCGCAAGTCGCCTATCCGGTACTTCCCGCCAGCACCGCGAACACTCCGAAGCCCGAGTGATCGCTCCCCGTTACCCGGCGCCAGCCGCCGGGTAACGGCCCCGTTTCAGCTTCCCCTTTGCTCCTTGAGCAGGTCGCGTATCTCGGTCAGCAACAACTCTTCCTTCGAGGGCGCAGGCGGCGCAGATGGCGCCTCGGCTTCCTTGCGCTTGAGATGGTTGATCGCCTTGATCGCCATGAAGATGGCGAAGGCGATGATCACGAAATCCACCACGGTCTGAATGAATGCACCGTACCGCAGCACCACCGCTGGCGCCTCGCCGACGGCGTCCTTGAGCACTATCGCCAGATCCGAGAAGTCCACCCCGCCGATCAGCAGCCCCAGCGGCGGCATGATCACCCCGTCGACGAACGACGACACGATCTTGCCGAACGCAGCGCCGATGACGATACCCACGGCCATGTCGACGACATTTCCCCGCACGGCAAACGCCTTGAATTCGTTGATCAGACTCATACGCAGATTTTCCTTTAGTGGATGACCGGGCCGCCCGCCATGCCCCCGCGGACATGGCGGTGAACGCCGTGGTAGAGCATAGCCGGGCTTGCCGGCGCAGGCCACGCCAGAACGCCTTTCATCGACCGGTTATTGCGAATGAGGTTCGCTTGATCGCCGTCAACCGGTTCTCGGAGGAGGGAGACTAAGGTGGACGCCTTCCTGACAAACCGGAGCGGTTTCCATGCACGTCGAACATCACCCACTGATCAAGGATTTCCCTGAGAAACGCGAGCAGTTGCAGAAACTGCGTCAGGAAGATCCGGCCTTCGCCCGCAAGGCGGACGAATACGAAGCGCTGGACAAGCGCATCTGCCGCGTCGAAGACGGTGTCGAAACCCTAGACGACAGCGCGCTCAATGCCCTCAAGCAGGAGCGCGTGGCGATGAAGGACGACATCGCCCGCGACATCAAGCGCGCCTCGGGCAGCTGCTGCGGCGGTTGCTGCGGCTGATAGCGCCTACCCGTGAAGAGAAGCCCGCCATGCGCGGGCTTCTTGCTGTCTGGCCCGCTAGAACAAACCACCGAAGCGGAACCCGGAGCCGACCCAGACGAAGGCAACCGCAGTCAGGGTGATCAGCACGATGTGCAGCCCCAGTTGCGGCAGGCGCTGCGCATCCAGCTTGGGAATCAGTGCCAGCCGCGCATGCGCGCCGAGCAGCGCGGTAAATCCGAGCAGTACCAGCTTGGCTTGCACCAGATTCGCCATGGGCGACGAATCGAACCATTGCCCATGGGGCAGCCAGAGGCTGGCCAGCCAGAGCCCGCTGACGATCTGCACCAGCAGCGCAGGTATCCCGACGCGCTCGTAGAGTTGTTCGAACTGGCGTACCGGTTGCACATCGCGGCGACGCAGGGCACCCGGCAGCACACTGAACAGCAGTACCAGATGCCCGCCAACCCAGACACTGGCGCCCAGCAGATGCAGAAACAACAGATGTCGCATGGCGCTCACTCCTGTTCGATTTGTTTACAGTCTGGCCGCTGCCTCGCCGCTTGTGGCTGATGGCGATCAAGTCAGCCGTTATCATGCGACACCACCTACCAGACCCGGAGTTTCCCATGGCCAAGGCCAAGCGCATGTATGGCTGCACCGAATGCGGCTCGACCTTCCCGAAATGGGCCGGCCAATGCGGTGACTGTGGTGCCTGGAATACGCTGGTGGAAACTATCATCGAGGGTGCGGCACCGCCCTCCGGCCGTGCAGGCTGGGCCGGGGAGCAGGCCAACATCAGGACGCTCGCCGAGGTCAGCGTCGAGGAAGTACCGCGATTCTCAACCGCTTCCGGCGAGCTGGATCGCGTACTCGGAGGGGGGCTGGTGGACGGCTCGGTGGTGCTGATCGGCGGTGATCCGGGCATCGGCAAGTCGACGATCCTGCTGCAGACCCTCTGCGCCATCGCCCAGCAGTACCCGGCGCTCTACGTCACCGGTGAAGAATCCCAGCAGCAAGTGGCCATGCGTGCGCGTCGTCTGGACCTGCCGCAGGACCGGCTCAAGGTGATGACCGAGACCTGCATCGAATCGATCATCGCCACCGCGCGGCTGGAAAAGCCCAAGGTGATGGTGATCGACTCGATCCAGACCATCTTCACCGAGCAGCTGCAGTCCGCGCCGGGCGGTGTGGCTCAAGTGCGCGAGAGCGCGGCGCTGCTGGTCCGCTTCGCCAAGCAGAGCGGCACGGCGATCTTCCTCGTCGGCCACGTGACCAAGGAAGGCGCCCTCGCCGGGCCGCGCGTGCTCGAACACATGGTCGATACGGTGCTGTATTTCGAGGGCGAGTCCGACGGTCGCCTGCGCCTCTTGCGCGCAGTGAAGAACCGCTTCGGCGCGGTCAACGAGCTCGGTGTGTTCGGCATGACCGACAAGGGCCTGAAGGAAGTCACCAACCCGTCGGCGATCTTCCTCACCCGCGCCCAGGAAGCGGTGCCGGGCAGCGTGGTGATGGCTACCTGGGAAGGCACCAGGCCGATGCTGGTGGAGGTGCAGGCGCTGGTCGATACCAGCCACCTGGCCAACCCGCGCCGCGTCACCCTGGGCCTCGACCAGAACCGCCTGGCCATGCTGCTGGCCGTGCTGCATCGGCATGGCAGCATCCCCACCTACGATCAGGACGTGTTTATCAACGTGGTCGGCGGCGTGAAGGTGCTGGAAACCGCGGCGGATCTGGCGCTGATGGCCGCGGTGATCTCCAGCCTGCGCAACCGGCCGCTGGATACCGATCTGCTGGTATTCGGTGAAGTGGGCCTGTCGGGCGAGATCCGCCCGGTGCCAAGTGGTCAGGAGCGTCTGAAGGAGGCCGCCAAGCACGGCTTCAAGCGCGCCATCGTGCCCAAGGGCAATGCGCCGAAGGAGGCCCCCGCCGGTTTGCAGATCATCGCCGTGACACGCCTGGAGCAGGCGCTCGACGCGCTGTTCGAGTGATCGTTACTGGCCGCCGAGTGCGGCCAGCTCGCGTTCCAGCAGTGCCTCGTCGCCGAGGTTGAGTTCGACCAGGCGCCGCAGGTGGGCGATCGAGTCGAGATCGATATGCTGGCAGACGAAGCCGATCAGATCGCCCTCTTCATGGGTCATCGCCACTTCCATGCGCACCTCGGCATCATCGGCCAGGCGCACCCGCGCCTCGAACGGCTGTTCAGCATCGGCATCCCAGCCTTCAGGGCGGCGAACCAGCAGGCCTTTCAGGGACAGGTCATGCAGCTCGACCGGCCAGCGCCGGTCACCCTGCACCAACTCAGTGGCGGCATCGAACTCGATACGCTGGAAGCGCCGGCGATCACTGGGGGAATCAGTCATGAACATCACTCCGCGGTGTCTGAATTCACTATAGGACAACAACTCTCGACATCGCCGTTACAACCAGCGGCGCACCCGTCCACAGTACGCCAGATAGTCGTCGCCAAACAGCTGGGTCAGCAAGCGCTCCTCATGCACGATCACGGCGCGCTGCATGGTGAAGATCAGGGCGGGCAGCAACAGCCAGGGCCACAGCGTGCCCCAGAGCAGCGCGATGCCACAGTAGATCAGGCTGTCGGCCAGATAGATCGGGTTGCGCGAGAAACCGAACGGCCCCTCTTCCAGCAGCTTCGCGGGCTTGCCATAGGGATTGACCGTGGTCCTGCGCCAGAGCATCAGCAAGCCGGCCCAGAGCATCAGCAACACGCCCGCGTCGATCAGCCCCCAGCCCAGGTAGTGAGTCCAGAGATTGCGCGGCAAGGCGATCGGCAACACCGACTCCAGCAGCCAGGCTGCCGCGAGAAACAGCAGATAGATGACCGGTGGCGGCAGGATTACACCCGTGGCGCGCTTGAACATGAGTCGGACTCCGGAGGAACAGGACACGGCAGTCTAGCGCGCCGCATCGCCGGGGATCAGGAAGATGTGTCGCGACAACCGCCAGACAGCAAAAAGCCCGCTTTCGCGGGCTTTCGATGCAGCGATGTAACGTTTTAGTTGCCGTATACCGGGAACTTGGCGCAGACCGCTTCGACCTTGCCACGAACCGCTTCGATCACCGACTCGTCGCCCATGTTGTCGAGGATGTCGCAGATCCAGCCAGCCAGGTCGCGGCACTCGGTCTCGCCGAAGCCGCGAGTGGTGACAGCCGGGGTGCCGATGCGCAGACCGGAGGTGACGAACGGGGAACGCGGGTCGTTCGGTACGCTGTTCTTGTTCACGGTGATGTGCGCGTTGCCCAGGGCAGCGTCAGCGTCCTTACCGGTGATGTCCTGCTTGATCAGGCTGAGCAGGAACAGGTGGTTCTTGGTGCCACCGGACACCACGTCGAAGCCGCGCTGGATGAACACGTCGGCCATGGCCTGAGCGTTTTTCACCACCTGCTGCTGATAGGCCTTGAACTCAGGCTGCAGCGCTTCCTTGAAGCACACAGCCTTGGCGGCGATGACGTGCTCCAGCGGGCCACCCTGGGCACCGGGGAACACGGCAGAGTTGAGCTTCTTCTCGATCTCGGCGTTGGCACGCGCCAGGATCAGGCCGCCACGCGGGCCGCGCAAGGTCTTGTGAGTGGTGGTGGTGACGACGTCAGCGAACGGAACCGGGTTCGGGTAAACGCCTGCGGCAACCAGACCGGCCACGTGAGCCATGTCGACGAACAGGTAGGCACCGACCTTGTCAGCGATTTCGCGAAAACGGGCGAAGTCCAGGATCTGCGAGTACGCGGAGAAACCTGCGACGATCATTTTCGGCTTGTGCTCGACGGCCAGACGCTCGACTTCGTCATAGTCGATCAGGCCCTGGTCGTTGATGCCGTACTGCACGGCGTTGTACAGCTTGCCGGAGGAGGAAACGCTGGCGCCGTGGGTGAGGTGGCCGCCGTGGGCCAGGCTCATGCCGAGGATGGTGTCACCGGCCTGCAAAAGGGCGAGGTAGACGGCGCTGTTGGCTTGAGAGCCAGCATGCGGCTGGACGTTGGCGTAGTCGGCGCCGAACAGTTCCTTGGCGCGGTCGATGGCCAGCTGCTCGACCACGTCGACGTACTCGCAACCGCCGTAGTAGCGCTTGCCCGGATAGCCTTCGGCGTACTTGTTGGTGAGCACCGAACCCTGGGCTTCCATCACCGCCGGGCTGGTGTAGTTCTCCGAGGCGATCAGCTCGATGTGGTCTTCCTGACGCTTGGCTTCCTGCTCCATGGCAGCGAAGAGATCGGCGTCGAAACGGGCGAGGGTCAAATCACGGCTGAACATGGCAGTCCTCTGAGATCAGCTGGCGGTATAAAAGAGAGGCGCGGATTCTACCTCATCCGACCGGTTGCGGGTATGAGCGATAGTCATGCACAAGATGAACAGCCGCCGCTTCCGCAGCCGCGACGGCGCACTGTCGCGGTTTGCCCTGACCGGTGCATTCGGGTAGCTTTGCGCCCTTTCCATGCCACCCCATTTTCGGCCCCCCACGGCCTGGGTCAGGCATCATTCACCACTGTCACGGGCATTCGTTTCCATGGCTCAATACGTCTACACCATGCACCGGCTGAGCAAGGTCGTTCCGCCGAAGCGTGAGATCCTCAAGAACATATCCCTGTCGTTCTTCCCCGGCGCCAAGATTGGCGTGCTCGGCCTGAACGGCGCCGGTAAATCCACCCTGCTGCGCATCATGGCCGGCGTCGACACCGAGTTCGACGGCGAGGCCCGCGCCATGCCGGGCATCAATGTCGGCTATCTGCCGCAGGAACCGCAGCTCGATCCGGAAAAGACCGTGCGCGAAGTCGTCGAGGAGGCGGTTGGTGTGATCAAGGACGCCCAGGCCCGCCTGGATGCCGTCTACGCCGCCTACGCCGAGCCGGACGCCGACTTCGATGCGCTGGCTGCCGAGCAAGCCAAGCTCGAAGCGATCCTGCAGGCATCCGACGGCCATAACCTGGAGCGCCAGCTGGAAGTCGCCGCCGATGCCCTGCGCCTGCCGGCCTGGGACGCCAAGGTCGCGCATCTGTCCGGCGGCGAGAAGCGCCGCGTCGCCCTCTGCCGCCTGCTGCTGTCGGCCCCGGACATGCTGCTGCTGGACGAACCGACCAACCACCTGGACGCCGACTCGGTGGCCTGGCTGGAGCGCTTCCTCCATGACTTCCCCGGTACCGTGGTGGCGATCACCCACGATCGTTACTTCCTCGACAACGTCGCCGGCTGGATCCTCGAACTCGACCGCGGCGCGGGCATCCCGTACGAAGGCAACTATTCCGGCTGGCTGGAAGCCAAATCGGCGCGTCTGGCGCAGGAATCCAAGCAGCAGTCGGCCCATGAAAAGGCCATGAAGGAAGAACTGGAATGGGTACGTAAAGGCGCCAAGGCCCGCCAGTCCAAATCCAAGGCTCGCCTGCAGCGCTTCGAGGAAATGCAGTCGCAGGAATTCCAGAAACGCGCAGAGACCAACGAGATCTACATCCCGGCCGGCCCGCGCCTGGGCGACAAGGTCATCGAATTCAAGAACGTCACCAAGGGCTATGGCGACCGCGTACTGATCGACGACCTCTCCTTCAGCGTGCCGAAAGGCGCCATCGTTGGCGTGATCGGTGGCAACGGTGCCGGTAAGTCGACCCTGTTCCGCATGCTGATGGGCAAGGAAACCCCGGATTCCGGCAGCATCGAAATCGGCGATACCGTGCAGTTGGCCTGCGTGGACCAGAGCCGCGACGACCTGGACGGTGGCAAGACCGTATGGGAAGCGGTCTCCGATGGCTTGGACCAGATTCGCATCGGCAACTACGAGGTGCCATCGCGCGGTTACGTTGGCCGCTTCAACTTCAAGGGCGCCGACCAGCAGAAGTTCGTCAAGGATCTCTCCGGCGGTGAGCGCGGTCGTCTGCACCTGGCGCTGACCCTCAAGCAGGGCGCCAACGTGCTGCTGCTCGACGAACCGTCCAACGACCTCGACGTGGAAACCCTGCGCTCGCTGGAAGAGGCACTGCTGGACTTCCCCGGCTCGGCCATCGTGATCTCCCACGATCGCTGGTTCCTCGACCGCGTCGCCACCCACATCCTCTCCTACGAGGACGATGGCGGTGTCGTGTTCTTCGAAGGCAACTACACCGAGTATGAAGCCGATCGCAAGAAGCGCCTCGGTGACGCAGCCTCCCAGCCACACCGCGTCAGGTACAAGAAGCTGGCGCAGTAAGCGGTAGATAACGACAACGGAGCCGGACAGGCTCCGTTGTCGTGTCTAGAGAAAGCACCCACAAATAGTGGCACAATGCCGCCTACGTGAATTACTGATCCCTCCGGCAGGCGCGGCAATCGCACCATGCCGACCCCCGCGACCGACAAAGGACAATTCGCATGGCGGCACTTGGACTGCGCGGCAAATCACTGCTGGCATTGTTGCTCAGTTGCCTGCTTGCTTTCGTCTTTGCCGGTTTCATTGGCCGAGAGGCGTTGCTCGGCGTGCAGAGTCGCTTCGGCGAGGCCTATGCGCGCAATGTGGTCCAACTCAACCGCGAACGCCTGTTCGCACCGGTTTCACGCGAACTGGCACTGGCTCAACGGCTGGCGGCTTCGCAACTGACGCTGGCCTGGTTGAACGACGAGCAGGATCCGGCCAAGCGCAAGATCTTTTTCCAGGAAGCGGCCGGCTACCAGCAGGCCTTCGGCGACCACGCCTACTTCGCCGCCTCGGCGAATAGCAACGGCTACTACTCGAACGGACCCGACCAGTCACCCAGCGATGCACCACGCTATGTGATGGCCCCGGACGGCCCTCGCGACGAGTGGTTCTTCCAGACACTGCAGGCCGACACACCCTACGCCATCAACGTCGACCGCTCGGTGGTCACCGGTGAGCTCAAGGTGTGGTTCAACGTACAGGTACGTGACGGCGATCGACGCCTGGGCCTGGTCGGTTCCGGCATCAGCCTGCAGGCATTTCTGGATGACTTTATCGAGGCCAGCAAGGTCGGCGTCGAGTCGATGGTGCTCGATGCCTACGGCTCCATCCTCGTTCATCCGAATCAGAATCTGGTCACGCTCAACGCCGAAACCGCGCGTGGACGCTCCTTGTCGACGAGCATCCTCGGCCAGCTCGACGACCTCGGCGCGGCGTCGGCAGTGCGTCAGGCCATGGCGGAAAGCCGCGAGAACCCCGGCACGGTGGCGACGTTGCGCGTCACCCTGGATGGCGCGCCCCGCTTGCTGGCGCTGAGCTGGATTCCCGAGCTGCAGTGGTTCGTCGCCAGCGCCGTGGACCTGGGCACCGCACAGGTCGTCGAGGTGCGTCCGCTGTTGCCAGCCATCGCCCTGTTTCTGGTGCTGTTCCTGCTGCTGATCGGTGGTGGTGCCTGGCTGGTCGAGAAGCGTGTGCTCAAACCGCTGCGCCAGCTGAGACGCAGCGCCCAGGCCCTGGCGGCGGGACAGTACGATGCCCCCCTGCCCCTGCACCGGCAGGACGAGATCGGCGAACTCAGCGCAGCCTTCGGTGCCATGGCGCAGCAGGTTCGCAGCCACACCAGCGAGCTGGAGAATCGTGTGCGTGAGCGCACCCGCGACCTGGAACAGGCCAACCTGGAAATGGCCGCCGCGCACAAGAAGATCGACGACTCGATCGACTACGCCAGCCTTATTCAGCGCTCGATCCTGCCCAACCGGCAGCTGGTCACCGCCATGGGCGATCGTCATGCGGTGCTCTGGCGGCCACGTGATGTCGTCGGCGGCGACTTCTATGTGTATCGCGCCGACGAGCATGGCTGCCTGTTCGGAATCGTCGACTGTGCCGGACACGGCGTGCCCGGCGCGTTGATGACGATGCTGGCCCACGCTGCCATCGATCAGGCGCTCGGCACGACCGGCCTGGACGACCCCGCCGCCGCGCTCGCGCGTACCGATGCGATCGTGCGCAACATGCTGCGCGAAGAGCAGGACTCCCATGCCCTGGCGACCAACATGGATATCGGCCTCGCCTATGTCGATTTGCGCCAGCGCAAGGTGCATTATTCCGGCGCGAAGATTGCGTTGTACTACTGTGATGGCGAAGAGGTGCACGAGATCAAGGCAGCGCGGCGCGCCATCGGCGATAAACGCATCGGCGACTACCGCAACACCAGCGTCGACCTGCAACCGGGGCGGACCTTCTACATGACCACCGACGGCTTCCTCGACCAGGCCGGCGGCGACGACGGGTTCGGCTTTGGCAACAGCCGCTTCGCCAGCATGATCCGCGAGCATGCACGGCTTCCCCTGGCCGAACAGGGCGAAGCCTTCAGCCTCGCACTGGCGCGCTATCAGGGTGAATTCCCGCAGCGCGATGACATCACGATGTTATGTTTCCGCTTCGATTGAGACAGGGAGTTGGCCATGGCCCCCATTGACATGTTCGCGATGCGCGAATGCTACAACCAGCAACAGATCATGCTGTGCTTCAACGGCCCCATCTCCCGCAGCCTGATCGAAGAGATCGGCAATGCCCTGCGCAACTACATGAGCGAAGAGCAGGCGCACCCGTCCTCGGCCATGGACGTGTTCGCCGTGTACATCGAGATGACGCAGAACATTCGCCACTACACCCGCGAAAAGAACTGGTCCGATCAGCAGGCCGGCGCCACAGTCGTGGTCGCACGCGATGACCAGGGCCGCTACGTGGTTTCGGCCGGCAACCTGATCGAAACCGCCGACGGCCAGCAACTGCTTGCCGCCGTCGCGGAACTGGCAAAAAAGGACAAGGCCGGCCTCAAGGCCCTGTACAAGGAACAATTGCGTAAGCCGCGTGACGAACACGTGGCAACCGGCGCCGGACTCGGCCTGATCGATATTGCCCGCAAGTCCAGCGAGCCGCTCAAGGCTTCGTTGCAGCCGGTCTCCGACGAGCTTTCCTTCATCAGCCTGAGCGCCGTCATCTGAAACTCAAGAGCATCCCCATGAACGATTTTTCAATCCCCGGCAGCCAGTCCACTCCCGCCATCCAGTCCGACTGGGAAAAAGGCATCGTCTCGATGCAGGGCGACTCGTACCCGGAAAATTCCTACGAGCTGTTCCACCAGGTCTACGAATGGATCGAGCGCTTCCTCGGCGAAGCCGCACATCCGCTCAGCCTCGAGCTGCGCCTGCTGTACCTGAACACCAGCAGCATCAAGGCGATGATGGACATCTTCGACCTGCTCGAAGCCGCCTATCAGGAAGGCCGGCAGGTCGCGGTCAACTGGTACTACGACATCCGCAACGAGCGCGTCGTGGAGTTGGCCGAAGAGTTCAAGGAAGACTGCACCTTCCCCTTTTCCATCCAGAGTCACGACTGACAGAAGGTCGATATGCGTGGGCCATCGCCGCTAGAGCAAGAGGTCATCAATCTCCTCGCCGATCCGCAGTTCGAGGGGCACCCGCTGAAGGAAGCCCTGAGCCAGCTGTGGGGAGCGCACCATGACCTGCTTGGCCGAATCGAACGCATCGCCCGCGTATCGGACGGCTACCAGAGCATCGCCCGCGAGCGCGAACTGAGCCTTTCGGCGCGCTTCGACAAGCAGTTGCGCCAGCTGGAAAAGGTCGCGCGCATCTCCGACCGCTACCAGATGATGATGCAGGACCTGAATGCCTCGCTGCGCGAGGCCTCGACCTTGGACACCCTGACAGGCATCGCCAACCGCCGTCTGCTCACCGAGCGCCTGCGCGAGGAAAGCGAGCGCGCCAAACGCTACGGTCGCCCGCTGGCCCTGGTCATGCTGGACATCGACCGCTTCAAGGTCATCAACGACGAGTATGGCCACGAAGTCGGCGACCGCGTGCTGATCGAAGTGGTGCGCGTAATGGAATCGGAGATTCGCGAACACGACCTCTGTGGTCGCTGGGGCGGCGAGGAATTCCTCATCCTGATGCCGGAAAGCAGCGCCGAGATGGCCTGCACGGTGATGCGCCGCCTTGGCGACAGCATTGCCGCGCTCGGCGTGCGGGTGAACGATGACCTGCTCGGGGTCACCGCCAGCATGGGTATCGCCGAGCTGCGCGCCGACGAAACCTACTCGAGCACCATCAACCGCGCCGACATCGCGCTGCTGAGAGCCAAGCGCAGTGGTCGCAACCGCTGTGAGCTGGCCGACTAGCCATCACCCGAACAAGCACAAGAATGACGCATTCATCGCTCCATTTCAGTGCAAATGGAGCAACGCCTCCGCCTCTTAAAGTCTGAAGCATCGGGAAACATAGAAGCCAGACGCCACGCACGGAGCCGAAACCTTCAGCACCACAGCCCTTCTAACGCACCATTTCGCGGCATGCCAGACCCATGTCGCACTTCCGCGGTGCAAATCAGGTTTGCTACAGTCGCCGGCCAAAATTATTAATGACTGCCGACACGCGGTCGCCGAGGGCCTACCTGATGATCGAAACCGTTGATGCCTTTCTCGCGCGGTTGAAGCAACGCGACCCCCACCAACCCGAGTTCCACCAGGCGGTGGAAGAAGTGGTTCGCAGCCTCTGGCCCTTCCTCGAAGCCCATCCGCATTACATGCAGGCCGGCATCATCGAACGCATGGTCGAGCCGGAGCGCTCGATCATCTTCCGCGTACCCTGGGTCGACGATCAGGGCCGTGTGCAGGTCAATCGCGGCTTCCGCATCCAGATGAACAGCGCCATCGGCCCATACAAAGGTGGTCTGCGCTTCCATCCGTCGGTGAACATCGGCGTCCTCAAGTTCCTCGCCTTCGAACAGGTCTTCAAGAACTCCCTGACTTCGCTGCCCATGGGCGGCGGCAAGGGTGGCTCGGACTTCAACCCCAAGGGCAAGAGCGACAACGAAGTGATGCGCTTCTGCCAGTCGTTCATGACCGAGCTGTACCGCCATATCGGCGCAGACCTCGACGTTCCGGCCGGTGACATCGGCGTCGGCGGCCGCGAGATCGGCTTCCTCTTCGGCCAGTACAAGCGCCTGTCCAACCAGTTCACCTCCGTCCTGACCGGCAAGGGCCTGGCCTATGGCGGCAGCCTGATCCGCCCGGAAGCCACCGGCTACGGCTGCGTGTACTTCGCCGAGGAAATGCTCAAGAGCAGCCACAGCAGCTTCGACGGCAAGCGCGTGGCGATCTCCGGTTCCGGTAACGTCGCGCAGTACGCGGCGCAGAAAGTCATGGAACTGGGTGGCCGGGTCGTCTCGCTGTCCGACTCGGGCGGCACCCTGCACTTCGCGGACGGCATGACCGCCGAGCAGTGGACATACCTGATGGACCTGAAGAACGTCCGTCGCGGTCGCCTCGAGGAGATGGGCACGCACTTCGGCGTCACCTACCTGGCCGATCAGCGCCCGTGGAACCTGCCGTGCGATATCGCCCTGCCCTGCGCCACGCAGAACGAACTGGATGGCGAAGACGCCCGCGCGCTGCTGAAGAACGGCTGCATCTGCGTGGCCGAAGGCGCGAACATGCCGTCGACCCTGGAAGCCGTCGACCTGTTCCTCGAGGCCGGCATCCTCTACGCACCGGGCAAGGCATCCAACGCCGGTGGTGTGGCCTGTAGCGGACTGGAGATGAGCCAGAACGCCATGCGCCTGCACTGGACCGCCGGTGAGGTGGACACCAAGCTGCACGGCATCATGCAGTCGATCCACCACGCCTGCGTCGCCCACGGCGAGGAAAACGGTCGAATCAACTACGTGAAGGGCGCCAACATCGCCGGCTTCGTCAAGGTTGCCGATGCCATGCTGGCCCAGGGCGTCGTGTAACGGCTGCGCCCGCCGCCAAGCCTCAGCCTGAAAGACAAAGCCCCCGTCGGATCGTCCGGCGGGGGCTTTTGTTTTGTTGCGCGAGACTCCGCGCGGCAATCGCCTACCAGTAGTTCTCCACCGCCACCTGGCCGGGCCTGCGCGTCATCGCCAGGTTCAGATCACGCGCTTTCAGCACCGCTCGGGTGTCCTCGATCATCTGCGGGTTGCCGCAGAGCATGATCCGCGAATGCTCGGGCGTCAGCTGCAGATCGGCGGCGCGCTCCAGTTCGCCGTTCTCTATCAGCGTGGTGATGCGACCGTGCAGCGCACCGGGTATCTGTTCGCGCGTTACCACCGGCAGGTACAGCAGCTTCGAGCCCAGACCATCCAGGTAGTCGCGTTGCGGCAGTTCGGCGATCAGCTGCTGATAGGCCAGCTCACGCGCCTCGCGCACGCTGTAGACCAGAATGATGCGCTCGAAGCGCTGCCAGGCCTCGAAGTCCTGCAGGATCGAAAGGAACGGCGCGATCCCGGTGCCAGTTGCCAGCAGCCAGAGGTCGCGGCCGTCGGGAAAGCGATCGAGGGTGAGAAAGCCGAAGGCCTGCTTGTCCACCAGCAGCTCGTCGCCGACTGCCAACCGGCTCAGCTCGCTGGTGAATTCGCCGTTCGGCACCACGATGGAGAAGAAATCGAGAAACTCGTCGTGCGGCGCCGAGACCATGGAATAGGCGCGCCAGACGATGCAGCCGCTTGGCTTGCGCACACCGAGGCGGGCGAATTGCCCGGCGGTGAAGCGAAAACCGGGATCGCGGCTGGTACGCAGAGTGAACAGGTTGGGCGTCAGCGTCTGCACCTCTAGCAGGCGCTGGCGGGTGAACTTCTCTTCGCTGGCGGTCATACTTCGCTCCCTCCGAGCATCTTCGGGCCCACTGCACGCAGCGCCCGCATGGGTCCTTGATACTCCTTTACGCAGCCGACAAACACCGCCAGTTCTCATGCCTATTCTCGATACCCCCTATGCAAGCCTCGATCTGATCCGCCAGCCGGAGCAGCCCAACGAGCCGCTGCAGGCCTTCGATGCCGCCGACGAATACCTGCTGGCCCAGCTGCATGAGCAGGGTTTGCCAGCGGCCACGCGAGTGCTGATCCTCAATGACAGCTTCGGCGCCCTGGCTTGCTCGCTGGCCGCACACGTCGCGGTCACCAGCAGCGGCGACTCGCACCTCGGCCACCTGGCATTGCAAAAGAACCTGGCACGTAACGAGCTGCCAGCCGAGCGCGTGCGCTTCGTACCTGCCAGCGAGGTCGCCCAGGGCCCGTTCGACCGGGTGCTGATTCGCGTACCGAAAACCCTTGCCCTGCTGGAAGAACAGCTGATCCGCCTGCACGGCCAGCTGGCGCCCGGCGCGCAGGTGATCGCTGCGGCGATGATCAAGCATCTGCCGCGCGCCGCCGGTGATCTGCTGGAGCAGTACATTGGCCCGGTGAAGGCCTCACTGGCGGTGAAGAAGGCACGTCTGCTCAGCGCAACGCCGAGCGCGAAACCGGCGCCGCGGTCGCCCTACCCGACCCGCTACCAGCTCGAACTGCCAAAACTCGAGCTGCTCAACCACGCCAACCTGTTCTGTCGCGAAGGGCTGGACATCGGCACCCGCGCCTTTCTGCCACACCTGCCGCAGGCACTCGGTGCGCTGCGCGTCGCCGATCTTGGCTGCGGCAACGGCGTGCTCGGCATCGTCTACGCGCTGGGCAACCCGCAGGCGCAACTGACACTGGTGGACGAGAGCTACATGGCTGTGCAGTCGGCACGGGAGAACTGGCAGGCAATCCACGGTCAGCGCCCGGTCGAGATTCGCGCCGGCGACGGCCTGGCCGAGCAACTGCCGGCCTCGCTGGACCTGGTGCTGTGCAATCCGCCGTTCCACCAGCAGCAGGTGGTCGGCGACTTCCTCGCCTGGCGCATGTTCACCCAGGCCAAGGCGGCGCTGGCCAAGGGCGGCGAGCTGTGGATCGTCGGCAATCGCCACCTTGGCTATCACCTCAAGCTCAAGCGCCTGTTCGGCAATGCCGAGCAGGTCGCCGCCACGCCGAAGTTCGTCATTCTGCGATCGATCAAGGCATGAGCGAGGCACCGGTCCGCCTCAGCATCCGGCAGTTCGCCGCGCGCTGCGGCCTGTCCGCCGATACGCTGCGCTATTACGAAAAGATCGGCCTGCTGCGGCATGTCGCTCGGGATGCCAGCGGCTTTCGCGTCTATGGCCCGCGCGACCTGGAGTGGATCGGCTTCATCCTGCGCCTGAAAGACACCGGAATGGCGCTGGACGACATCATCCGCTACGCCGATCTGCGCGAATGTGGCGACGCAACCCTTGCGGCACGTCAGGCGCTGCTCGAAACCCATGCCGCCACCTTGCAGGCACGTCTGCTGCGCGACCATGAACATCTCGACGCATTGCAGGCGAAGATCGCGCTGTATCGGCAGCAAACTTCCGCTTGACCTGGAGTCGACTCCAACCCGCAGGCTTTCCTCTGACCTATTGAGAGGAACGCTCCATGTCTGTATCAGCCCGCTACACCGAAGGCCTGGCCAAGCTCGACGAGATCGACGGCGAGGCCGGGCGCAAGGTCATCGACAGCCTGCAAGCCATTGCGCCGGACCTGGCGCGCTACGTGATCGAATTTCCCTTCGGCGACATCTACCAGCGCCCCGGCCTCGACCTGGCCCAGCGTGAGCTGGCGACCGTGGCGGCGCTCACCGCACTCGGCCACTGCCAACCGCAGCTGGCCGTGCACGTTCACGGCGCGCTGAACGTCGGCTGCACGCCGGAACAGATCGTCGAGGTGGTGATTCAGATGGCGGTTTACGCCGGTTTCCCGGCCGCGCTCAACGGCATGCACACGGTCAAGGCGGTGTTTGCCGAACGGGGCCTTTTGCCGGATGCGTGATCGGCAAACCAGCACACCACGTGGCTAAGCCGGCCGACAACAGGTTCTGTGCCCTGGCGCAGTGGCGGTTGGTGGGCTAGCCCACCAACCGTACGGACATCGCAGCCGCCGTCGAAGGCGCGTTACAGCACCTTGTCCAGGGTGATCGGCAGATCCCGCACGCGCTTGCCCGTCGCGTTGTAGATCGCATTGGCCACCGCCGCCGCCACGCCGACAATGCCGATCTCGCCCACGCCTTTGGACCCAAGGTCGTTGACGATCTCGTCGTGTTCCTCGACGAAGATCACGTCGATCTCGGGAATATCCGCGTTCACCGGGATGTGGTACTCGGCAAGGTTGTGGTTCATGTAGCGGCCGAGCCTGTGATCGATCAGCGTCTCCTCGTGCAGCGCCTGGCCGATGCCCCAGACCACGCCGCCGACGATCTGGTTGCCGGCGGTCTTCGGGTTGACGATGCGGCCCGCGGCAATCGCGCTGACCACACGGCTGACCTTGATGGTGCCGAGGTCCTCGTCGACGCGCACCTCGACGAACACCGCCGAATGGGTTCCCGTCGCCCAGGCGTCGCGCTTCTCATCCGGCTTGACGCTGGCTTCGGCCTCCAATGCGCCGCTGACCTGGACGATGTCGCGCAGCGGCACGGCATGCTCGCCGGTTTTCAGCCGCAGCTGACCATCGACAAATTCCACAGTTTCCAGATTCGCCCCGGTAAAGGGCGATGCCGGCGACTGCTGCACGGCGTCCAGCAGCTTCTGCCGCAGCCCCGCACAGGCGCGTTGCACCGCACTACCGACCGAAGACACGGTGGCCGAGCCGCCTTCCAGCGGCGCCTGCGGCAGGCTGGAATCGCCGAGGCGGAACTCCACCTCGGCCATCGACAGGCCCATGGCATCAGCGGCGATCTGCGTCATCGCGGTGTAGGTGCCGGTGCCGATATCGGCGGTGGCGCTGGTCACCAGCAGCCGGCCGTCGGCATCGAGGCAGGCGCGAGCGGAGGCCGGCATCTGCATCGCCTCCCAGACGCCAGTGGCCATGCCCATTCCGATCAGCTGATGACCGTCGCGCAGGCTGCGCGGCTGCGCCGGACGCCGCGACCAGCCGAAGCGCTCCGCACCCTGCTGGTAGCAGGCACGCAGCTCCTTGCTGGAATAGCGCTTGCCCTCGTTACCGTTGATGTCGGTGTAGTTGCGCAGGCGCAGCTCCAGCGGATCGATACCGACTTCATGGGCCAGCTCGTCCATCGCGCACTCAAGCGCATAGACACCGATGGTCGCGCCCGGGGCGCGCATGTCCAGCGGGGTATAGACGTCCAGTGGCGCCAGGCGGTAGCCGAGGCGCACGTTGTCGCAGGCGTAGAGCATGCCGGACCACTCCACCTCGTGCTCGGTGAAGTCCTCGAAGCGCGAGGTCTGGCCGATGGCCTTGTGCTCGATGGCCCGCAGCCGTCCTTCGCCATCTGCCGCGAGCTTCAGCTGCTGAAAGGTGCGCGGGCGATAGCCGAAGGTAAACATCTGCTGGCGGGTCAGTTCGACGCGCACCGAGGCCTTGAGCTTGAGTGCGGCCATCACCGCCAGCGGCAGCTGGTACTGCGGCCGCAGGCCAGAGCCGAAGGCGCCGCCGACGAAGGGCGCGAGCACGCGAATCTTGCCCTTCATGTCGAACACCTGTTCCAGATAGCGCTGGCAGTTCTGCACGCCCTGGGTCTTGTCATGGATCAGCAGCTCGCCGCCTGGCTGGTACTGGACGATGGAGGCATGCGGCTCCATCGGGTTGTGGTGCTCGACCGGGGTGCCGTATTCGCAATCGACGCGTTTTGCCGCCGCAGCGAACGCCGAGTCGAAATCGCCGCGCGGCTCCGGCAGCTCGGCAGGTGCTTCATGGGCCTGCTCGCGCGCCGCTTGCAGATCGGTCTGATGCGCTTCGACCTCGTACTCGACGCGCACGAGGCTCGCCGCATGCCGCGCCAGCGCCTGGGTCTCGGCGACGACCAACGCCAGTGGCTGGCCGCTGTAGAGCACGCGGTCGTTGTACAGCGGGCGGAACGGCGAGCCGTCGGCGGCATCGTCGTCCTCGTAAGGCTCGTCGTAGCTGGCCACCGGCGGGCGGTTCTGGTGGGTCAGCACCAGTCGCACGCCGGACAGTGCCTCGGCGGCGACGGCATCGATACGCGTGATCCGGCCGCGGGCGATGCTGCTCGACACCACGGCGCCATACAGCAGCCCCGGCACCTCGGCCTCAGCGGCGTAACACGACTTGCCGGTGACCTTGAGCGGACCGTCGACACGGTCCAGCGGCTTGCCCAGTGGAGAGTTGGCGCTGTTCATCGGACGGTTCCTCCGGCGGCTTCGGTCAGTGCACGCACGATGGCGCGCCGAGCCAGGTCGATCTTGAAAGCGTTGTCGGCGAGTGGCTGCGCGCCTTGCAGCAGGCAATCAGCCGCGGCGGCGAAGCAATCTGGTTCGGCACGCTTGCCGCTGAGCAGTTCTTCGGCTTCTTCCAGGCGCCAGGGTTTGTGCGCCACGCCACCGAGCGCGATACGCCCGCGGCGGATGACGTCGCCATCCATCTCCAGCGCCGCCGCAACGGACACCAGAGCGAAGGCGTAGGAGGCGCGGTCACGCACCTTGAGATAGGCGCAGTGGCTGGCAAAACCTTCCACCGGCAGCTCGATGGCGGTGATCAGCTCGCCCTCGACGAGTACGTTGTCCTGCTGCGGCTGGTCGCCGGGCAGCCGGTGGAAGTCCACCAGTTCCAGGCGTCGCTTGCCGTGCGGCCCCTCCACATGCACCCGGGCATCCAGCGCCGCCAGCGCCACGCACATGTCCGACGGATGCACGGCGACGCAGTGTTCGCTGGCACCGAGAACCGCGTGTATGCGATTGCGTCCGTCACGCGCGCTGCAACCGGAGCCGGGCTCACGTTTGTTGCAGGGCGTGGCGGTGTCGTAGAAGTAGTAGCAACGGGTGCGTTGCAGCAGGTTGCCGCCGGTGCTGGCCATATTGCGCAGCTGCGGCGAAGCCCCGGCGAGAATCGCCTTGCTCAGCAGCGGGTAGCGCTGTTCGATCTGCGGGTGCCAGGCCAGGTCGGCGTTGCTCACCAGCGCACCGATGCGCAGGCCGCCCTCGGCGGTCTGCTCGATCTCGCGCAGCGGCAGGCCGTTGATGTCGATGAGCTGGCCGGGTTGCAGCACATTCTCTTTCATCAGGTCGAGCAGGTTGGTGCCGCCGGCGATGTAGCGGCTCTGCGGCCCGTGCAGGGCGATGGCCTGGTCGATACGTTCGGGGCGCTGATAGCTGAACGGCGTCATTGCGCACCCTCCTGGCCGCGCAGCGTCGGCAGTGCGTCCTCGATGGCGGCGAGGATGTTGGGATAGGCGCCGCAGCGGCAGAGGTTGCCGCTCATGTGTTCGCGAATCTCATCGCGGCTGCTGGCACGGTTCTCCGCTACTAGCCCGGCCGCCGAGCAGATCTGCCCCGGCGTGCAGTAGCCGCACTGGAAGGCATCGTGCTTGACGAACGCAGCCTGCAGCGGATGCAGCGTCGCATCGCTGGCCAGGCCTTCGATGGTGGTCAGGCTGGCGCCGTCGTGCATCACCGCCAGGGTCAGGCAGCTGTTGATACGCCGGCCGTCGAGCAGCACCGTGCAGGCACCGCACTGGCCGTGATCGCAGCCTTTCTTGGTGCCGGTCAGGCCGAGCTGGTCGCGCAGCAGGTCGAGCAAGGTGGTCCAGGGTTGCACCTGGAGCTCACGGCGTTCGCCGTTCAGCTCCAGGCTGATGGTGCAGGTCTGGCCTGCGGCTGAAGAATTTTCGCTCATGGCGGCCTCACGGTTTGGGCGTTGGTATGCGCTGTCCGTGCGTCTTGGGGTACGACTGGCGTGCCGCGAAAATCGTTCAGCCCTGCCGGTCGAGTGGCTGCCGCTGGCTGAGGGTCATCTCGCCGCGAACGGCGTGGCGCTGCGCGGACCGGCCAATTGATTCGTGCCGGTTTCCGGTAACCGCCACGGCGATTGGCGTTCAGGCCTGCCGGCGATCATCGGGATGGTCGATGTCCTGCAGTACACCGGGATCGTTCAGGGCGAGCTCCAGTACCGGGTGCGCCGCGAAAAGCACCTGGGCACCGCGATCACCATCCAGCTGCAGCAGCGCATCGCGATGGGCGCTGCCGATGCCGCGCGGATGGCCGGGGCGGCCGTCATAGGTCGGCACAACCAGGTTGTCTTCGCGGATTGCCGCCGCGATCTCGCGCAGGGTCCGCGGCTGCACATAGGGCATATCGGCCAGCGCCACCAGCCAGCCACGTCCTGCCGGCGCCTGGGCCACGGCCTGCGCAAGGCTGTGGCCGAGCCCGCGGGATTCCAGCGCAAGCACCTCGCAGTCGGCAGCGTTGGCGCTCAGCCAGTCGCGCAGAGGCAGATTGTCTGCACGGGTCACCACCAGCAGCGGTTCGGCGACACCACGAAGGTTGGCCAGCGTGGCCGCCAGCACCGGCGGCGAAGACGCAGCAGCCAGGCTGGCCGCCAGCAGCTTGTCCGCCCCACAGGCCGCGCGATAACGGCTGCCCTGCCCCGCGGCGAGAACGATGGCGCAGACGCCCGGTTCAGGCACAGCGCTGTTGTTCCGGCAACGCCTGGCTGACCAGAGCGCCGTTTTTCAGCGCAACCACTTCGGCCATCAAGGACAGCGCGATTTCCGCCGGTGTACGGCTGCCGATGGGCAAGCCGATGGGGCCGTGCAACCGCTGCACCTGGCGCTCGCCGAGGCCCAGCGACAGCAGGCGCGCCTTGCGCTTTTCGCTGTTGGCCCGCGAGCCCAGAGCGCCGACGTAAAAGGCTTCGGACTGCAGCGCGGTAAGCAGTGCCATGTCGTCCAGTCGTGGATCGTGGGTCAGCGCGACGATGGCGGTGTGCGCATCCGGTTCGATGGCCAGCACGGCATCGTCCGGCATGCCGGGGACGAAGCGCACCGTCGCCGCATCCCAGTCGTGGGCATAACCTTCGCGCGGGTCACAGATCAGTACTTCGAAACCGAGGCCGTGGGCCAGGTCGGCGACATAACGCGACAGCTGCCCGGCGCCGATCATCAGCAGGCGCCAGGCCGGGCCGAATGGTGCGCGCAGGGTATGCCCATCGAACTGCAGCGCCGCGTGGCGGCCGGCGGCTTGCAGACTTACGTTGCCACTGGCGATATCCACGCAGCGCAGCAGCCGTTCATGCCCGACGCAACGCCGCAGCAGCTCGTCGATCCAGCCGGCATCGCGCAATGGCTCCTGCAGCAGGCGCAGGGTGCCACCACAGGGCAGACCGAAACGCGCGGATTCTTCCTTACTCACGCCGTAGGTGATCAGTTGGCAAGCCTGCGGTGGTTCGTCGGCCATGACCCGCGCGAGCAGATCGTCCTCGACGCAGCCGCCGGACACCGAGCCCTCGACGCGACCGTCGCCGCGTAGCGCCAGCAGCGAACCCACCGGACGTGGCGCGCTGCCCCAGGTTTCCAGCACCGTGTAGAGCACCACGGGATAGCCCTCACGCAACCAGTCGCGGGCCCGTCGCAGTACCGCCAGATCGACACTGTCCATTGATCTCCTCGGATTCAGCCCATTGCTGCCAGGACTCCCGGCAATGCAAGGAGTGACCGATCCGAGGCGAAATTAGTTCGTCGTTGCCGGCAGCAGCATGGCGTCCGCCACCTCGCGGCGCTTGACGCGACCGGCCAGACGCTCCACCAGGGTCAGGGCGAATTCCAGGGCGGTCGCCGGGCCCTGGCTGGTGATGCAGTTGCCGTCCACCACCACCGGCTGGTCAAGGAAATGCGTGCCGGTGAGGTTGTCGCTCATGCCCGGATAGCAGGTGACCTGGCGGCCCTTGAGCACGCCGTAGGGATGCAGCGCCACCGCCGGCGCGGCGCAGATCGCCGCGAAATCGAGCCCGGCACGGGCCTGCTGGCGAACACGCTCGGCCAGCGGCTCCAGCTCGCCGAGGGTTTTCGCGCCGGGCATGCCGCCGGGCAGCACGATGAGGTCGAAGTCCTGCGCCAGCACATCGAGCAACATGGCGTCGGCAGTGATCCGCGTGCCGCGCGCACAGGTCAGCATGCGCCGTTCCTCGGCGCTGGCCACCAGCACCTCGAACTCGGCACGCCGCAGCACGTCGATCAGAGTGACGGCCTCCAGGTCTTCGGAACCGTCGGCGATCGGAATCAGGACTCGTTTGCTCATGGCCTTCACCTGCTCAATGGAAATTCAACCGCGCTGCCGCCCGGTGTAAGATGCGCGGCTTTTGCGATGACACGCGAATCGCCCGCCAGAGGCGACAGCCCTCACACTGACCGGCACATAGAGGATCGACCATGCTGGAAAAGCTATTTCAACTCAAGGCGCACAACACCACGCTGCGCACCGAGGTCCTGGCCGGTATCACCACCTTCCTGACGATGGCCTACATCCTCTTCGTCAACCCGAGCATCCTCGCCGAAACCGGTATGGATCACGGCGCGGTGTTTGTCGCCACCTGCCTGGCCGCAGCCATCGGTTCGGCGATCATGGGCCTGGTTGCCAACTACCCGATCGCACTGGCGCCGGGCATGGGTCTGAACGCCTTCTTCACCTACACCGTCGTGCTGACCATGGGCTACACCTGGCAGACCGCCCTCGGGGCGGTGTTCCTCTCGGGCGTGATCTTCTTTGGCCTGTCGATCTTCAAGATTCGCGAGTGGATCATCCACAGCATTCCGCTGGCCCTGCGTGCCGGCATTGCCGCGGGCATCGGCCTGTTCCTGGCGATCATCGCGCTGAAGAACGCCGGCATCGTCGTCGACAACCCCGCCACTCTGGTCGGCCTCGGTGACCTCAGCGCCGGCGGCCCGCTGCTGGCCTGCCTGGGCTTTTTCCTGATCGCCGCGCTGGCCTATCGCCAGGTCACCGGTGCGGTGATGATCGGCATTCTGGTGGTCACCGGCCTGTCGATCCTGCTCGGCCTGTCGCAGCTCAACGGCGTGGTCTCGATGCCGCCGTCGCTGGCGCCGACCCTTATGCAGCTGGACATCATGGGCGCGCTGGATATCGGCCTGATCAGCGTGATCTTCGCCTTTCTCTTCGTCGACCTGTTCGACACTTCCGGCACCCTGATCGGCGTGGCGCAGAAGGCCGACCTGCTGGACAAGGACGGCAAGATGCCGCGCCTGGGCCGCGCCCTGCTGGCTGACAGCACCGCAACCATGGCCGGCGCCGCGCTGGGCACCTCGACCACCACCAGCTACATCGAATCCGCCGCTGGTACCGCTGCCGGTGGCCGCACCGGCCTGACCGCCTGCGTGGTCGCCCTGCTGTTCCTGCTCAGCCTGTTCTTCGCCCCGCTGGCCGGTGCCGTGCCGGCCTACGCCACCGCCCCGGCGTTGCTGTTCGTCGCCGTACTGATGATGAGCAGCCTGGCCAACATCGACTGGGACGACCTCACCGTCGCCGCGCCGGTCGTGGTTGCCGCGCTGGCCATGCCGCTGACTTTCTCCATCGCCAACGGCATCGCCTTCGGCTTCATCGCCTGGACCGCGATCAAGCTGCTGGCCGGCCGCTGGCGCGAGCTGAGCCCGGCGATGTGGATTCTCTCGGCGCTGTTCGTGGTCAAGCTGGGCTGGTTCGCCGGCTGATCGCAGCGTAGGGTGGATGACGCTTTTCTCATCCACCTTCCGTGCGGTAACGGTGGATGGATGAAGCGCCAGCTGCGCGCCCCGATCCACCCTACGATTTACCTACCTTTCCAAGAGTCTTCATGAGCGCTCCGCAATTCGACCCCGCCACCTACGACGCCCAGCTCGCCGAGAAAACCGCCCGGCTGGTGGAACTGCTGGCGCCGTTCGATGCACCGGCACCGGAAGTCTTCGACTCGCCCCGCGAGCACTACCGCCTGCGCACCGAATTCCGCCTGTGGCGCGAAGAGGGCCAGCGCCACTACGCGATGTTCGAGCAGGGCGACAAGCACAAAGCCATTCTGATCGACGACTTCCCCATCGCCAGTCGCCGCATCAACGAGCTGATGCCGCAGCTGAAGGCTGCCTGGCAGGCGTCGGAAGTGCTCAGCTTCAAACTGTTCCAGGTCGAATTCCTCACCACCCTGGCCGGCGATGCGCTGATCACCCTCGCCTACCACCGCCCGCTGGACGAGGCCTGGAAGGCCGAAGCCGAGCAGCTCGCCGCCAACCTCGGCGTCAGCCTGGTCGGCCGCTCCAAGGGCAAGCGCATCGTCATCGGTCGCGATTACGTGGAAGAAGCGCTGGTGGTCGCCGGGCGAACCTTCCGCTATCGCCAGCCCGAGGGCGCCTTTACCCAGCCCAACGGCGAGGTCTGCCAGAAGATGCTGAACTGGGCCTTCGACGTGCTCGGCGAGCGTGATGACGACCTGCTCGAACTCTACTGCGGCAACGGCAACTTCACCCTGCCGCTGTCCACCCGCGTGCGCCGCGTGCTGGCCACCGAGATCAGCAAGACCTCGGTCAATGCCGCGCTGGCCAATATCGCCGACAACGGCATCGACAACATCGAGCTGGTGCGTCTTTCCGCCGAGGAGCTGACCCAGGCGCTGAACGAGGTGCGCCCGTTCCGCCGCCTGGCCCATATCGACCTGAAGAGCTACGACTTCGGCAGCATCTTCGTCGACCCACCGCGCGCCGGCATGGACCCGGACACCTGCGAACTGGCCCGTCGCTTCGAGCGCATCCTCTACATCTCCTGCAACCCGGAAACCCTGGCGCAGAACATCGCCCAGCTCGCCGACACCCATCGCATCGAGCGCTGTGCGCTGTTCGACCAGTTCCCCTACACCCACCACATGGAGTCCGGGGTACTGCTGGTTCGCAAGTGATCGCCGAGTGAACGTCGGCCACCCGTCGACGTTCCACATCCGTAACCATTCAGCCGTTACGGAGGTGCAACCATGCTGGTCTTCGAGCCGATCTATACCGACGGCCTGGCGCAGATTTCCTACCTGGTGGGCGACAGCAAGGCCGCGGTCGCCGCAGTGATCGACCCGCGACGCGACGTCGATGTCTACCTCGACCTGGCCCGAGAGAAGGGCCTGCGGATCGCCTACGCCATCGAAACCCACATCCATGCCGACTTCGTCTCCGGCGCCCAGGCGCTGGCCGAACGCAGCGGCGCAGAGATCATCGGTGGCTGCTCGCCGGACTACGCCTTCGAGCTGCGCCAGGCTGCCGATGGCGAGGTGCTGGAGCTCGGCCAGGTCAGCCTGGAAATCATCTACTCGCCCGGCCACACGCCGGAGCACATCTCGCTACTGCTGCGCGACGGTCAACAGGGCGATGAGCCCTTCGCCCTGTTCACCGGCGATACCCTGTTCAACCTCGACGTCGGCCGCCCCGACCTGCTCGGCGAGGACAGCACTCGGCAACTGGCAGCCCAGCTCTACGCCACGCTGTTCACCCGCTACCTGCCACTCGGTGAGCGCGTCGAGATCTACCCCTGTCACGGTGTCGGCTCGGCGTGCGGCAAGTCCATCGGTGATCGCCGGCGCTCCACGCTTGGCAACGAGCTGTTGTTCAACCCCGCGCTCAACCAGCGGCGCAATGAGGCCGAATTCATCGACTGGCTGCTCAGCGGCATGCCCGAGCCGCCGCGCCACTACGCACGGCTGAAAAAGCTCAACGTGCGCCCGGCTGCACGCATGCACGGCCCGTCACTGCCGGCGCCGCTGTCGCCGGAAGAGTTCGCCGAGCGCAGCGCCGACCACAGCGCCGTGCAACTGGTCGACCTACGCTCGATCCTCGCCTTCGGCGGCGGCCATGTGCCCGGCGCGCTGAACATCGCCCTGCAGAACGAATTCGTCAGCTGGGCCGGCTGGATGCTCGACGATCAGCGACCGATCTACCTGATCGGCGAGGACAGCGAGCAGATCCACCAGGCCACGCTGCAGCTGTATCGGATCGGTCTTGATCGGGTGGAAGGCTATCTGCGCAACGGCATGACCGACTGGCAGAACGCCGGCCTGCCCCTGGCCAGTGTCGGCCAGTGGACGGTGCATGAGCTGAACCGTCGCCGCGACGATCCCGAGGTCCAGGTACTCGACGTGCGCGCCCCCGAGGAGGTCGAGCAAGGCCGCGTACCCGACGCCCGCCACGCCTTCGTCGCCCATCTGCCCGAAGGACTGGAGCAACTGGACAAGAACAGGACCGTGGCGACCTATTGCGGCAGCGGCTACCGCGCCTCGATTGCCGCCAGCATCCTCAAGCGCCAGGGCTTTCGCCACGTGGTGAACGTGCCCGGCTCATGGATCGCCTGGCAGAAGCACGATCTGCCGGTGGCGGAGCGCTGAACCAGCCGGGCGCGATCTGCATAAGGTGGAAAACCGCCAATGGTCTGTCCCACCCGCCCTAGGTGCACAGGCACTGCCGTGTCGGTGGATAAGGCTGCGCCGTTATCCACCCTACGCCCCGTTCCCTTACGCGACTCGTAGGTGGAAAACAGCTAATGGCCTTTTCCACCTCAGTACTCCACCTGCAGTTCGGCGCTGCGCGGTTCGGCCTGACAGGCCAATGCCCAGCCCTGACGCACTTCGCTCTCGCTCAACACCTGATTGCTGCGCATGCTTACGCTGCCTTCCAACACCCGGCACTTGCACGCGGCGCAGACGCCCGAGCGGCAGGCGCTCGGCGGCCGCAGACCGGCGTGCTCCATAGCCTCCAGCAACACCTCGCCGCGCGGCACGTCCAGCTCATGGCGGCGACCGTCGAGCGCGACCCGCAGGCGACTGCGACGGCCACCCGCTGCGGCCGTTGGCGCTGCGGCATCAAAGCGCTCCAGGTGAATGCGCGCAGCATCCACACCCAGCTCGCCAAGCGCGGCACCGGCCGCATCCATGAACGGTTGCGGCCCGCAGATGAAGGCGTCGGCGGCTGACCAGTCAGCGATCTTCGCGGCAATCGCCCGACCGCTCGGCACGCCCTGCTCCACATCCAGCCAGATGCGCAGCTGCAGGCGCTCGGGGTAACGCACGGACCATTCAGCCAGTTCTTCGGCAAAGATCAGCGAAGCGGCATCGCGGCTGGCGTAGAACAGACACACTCGCCCGCAGCCCTCGACCAGCGCCGCCTGCAGGATCGCCATCAACGGCGTGATGCCGCTACCAGCACCGAGCAGCAGCAAATCACTGTCCAGGCTGCGCGGCACGAACACGCCGGCCGGTGGCAGCGCCTCGATGCAGTCGCCCGCCTGCAGGTTATCCAGCAGCCAGTTCGATGCACGCCCGCCAGACACGCGCTTGATGGTGATGCGCAACGCGCCATCACCATCCGGCCGTTGCGACAGCGAATAGCAGCGCAGCAGCGCTGCCTCGCCACAGGGAACCTTCAGCGTGAGGAGCTGCCCCGGCCGCGCGGCAAAGCGTGCGCGCCGAGCCGCAGGCACCTGCAGGGTGAACGAGCAGCTGTCGGCGGTTTCGGCCTGACGCGAGGCGATACGCAGGCGAGTGAATTCACCGGCGACAGGGGTCGATGAAGATGCGGGGGAAGTCGCTACCGAAGCCGGTGCCAGAGCCGAAAACGAAGCCGGCCCCGACCTGGGCAGTCCACGCAGCATCGGCCATGCCGCCTTGCGGCGGAACAGCAGCACGTAGCCGATATGCAGGCCGATCAGCCACAGCCCCAGGTTGGCGAAGAACTCGTGCACCTCTTCGGCGTCGCCCATCCAGCCAATAAAGTCGACGTCGCTGGCGGCGCCGAACACGCCCGGCCCGACGCCCGGCAGCGTGGCCAGCACGTCGCCATTATCGACCATGCCCAGCCCGACCAGGCTGGCGACGGCAAAACTGCCCAGCGCACCCACCGTCAGCCACTTGCCGATTGCCGACAGGCCCGGCTTGCGGCGCTGTCCCTGCGGCGGCAGCAGCCTCGGAAAACCCCGCAGGCGCAGCGGCTCGATCAGCAGCCGCCACACCAGCAACGCCACAAGACCATAACCCAGCCAGATGTGCAGCGACTCGGCGTCGTCGCCAGTCAGGTACACCGCGAGGAAGAAACCGGCCAGCAGCCAGTGGAACAAGCGAAAGCGGTTGAAGGCAGCCACGATGGCAATCCTCGATGGACGGAATGCCTCCCTTGTATGCCCCGCGGCTGAAGCCAAGCTGAATGCCATCATGCGGCCATGTTCAGTTTGGCGTAAGGCTGCGCGCCTAGGCTGCGCTCATCCGTCCTGGAGACCGCACCATGAACGCTTACTGGATCGCCCTCGCCTGCTGCCTGAGCCTGCCGGCGCTGGCCGAAACCGAACACCCGCTGCTGGCCAGCTACGCCGCTCAGGCCCGCCAGCAGGACGCGAACTTCACCGGCTTTTCCGCCGAGCACGGCAAGGCGCTGTACTTCGCCGAGGAGCAGCGCAACGGCAAGAGCATGAGCTGCACCACCTGTCACACCAGCGACCCGCGCCAACCCGGCAGGACACCCGCCCATCGCAAGGTCGATCCGCTGGCGCCAACCGCCAATCCCGAGCGCTTCACCGACCTGAAGAAGGTCGAGAAGTGGTTCCGCCGCAACTGCGACGACGTCTTCGCCCGCGAATGCACGGCGCAGGAAAAAGGCGACTTCATCAGCTGGATCGACAGCATCCAATAGGAGCGCGCCATGAAGATCGCATCCATCGTTGCCGTCGCCGGGCTGACCTCCGCCTTGGCGCTGACCGGCTTCAGCCTTGCCGATGACGACGACCATGATCGCCAGGGCTACAAGCGCCCCAAGCGCCTGGCTGTGCCGAGCGACGCACCGCTGGTGTGGAACGAAGAATGCGCCGCCTGCCACATGCTCTACCCGCCGGGCCTGCTGCCGGCCAAGGCCTGGCGCCAGCAGATGCAGACGCTCGATGAGCACTACGGCAGCAACGCCACGCTCGATCCCGACCAGGAGCGCGAGATCCTCGAATTCCTGCTCCGCGTCTCGGCGGGCAACAGGTTGCCGGTCGAGCCGTCGCCGACCGCCGGCGAGCCGCCACGCATCAGCCAGACCCGCTGGTTCGAGCGCAAGCATGACGAGGTCAGCGAAGCCAAGTTCAAGCGTGAATCGGTGGGCGGCCGCGCCAACTGCGTGGCCTGCCACCGCGACGCCGAGAGCGGCGACTTCGATGAAGATCGCGTGAAGATTCCGCGCTAAGCGGCCGTTTTCCCACTGAGGTAATTCATGATGACGACTTCCACTCTGCGCGGAGCCCTGGCGCTGTCGCTACTGGTCAACTGTGGCGTGCTGGGCGCGCTCGCCTGGCAGAAACTGCAAACCGACGGGCTGCCCATGCCGTCCGGCGCACCAACCGAACTGTCGCACCAGCTGGAGCTTAGCGCCAACCAGCTCGGGCGCTGGCATGACGGCCAGGCGCCCTACCTGGCCCGGCTGCGTGCCCTCGACAGTGACCTCGATGCCCAGCGCAGCAAGTTGCTACAGGCGCTGCTCGGCGAGCGAGTCGACCCCGCGCAGATCGCCAGCGAGCAGGCAAAGCTCGGTGAACTGCGCGACGCTCGCCAACAGTTGCAGATCGAGCAGCTGCTGAACGAACGCGAGCTGCTCGACGCCCGTCAGCGGCAGAAGCTGGTGAGCTTCCTCGCCCGCCAGAACGCGTCCACCGAATTGGCCTCGCTGCACGATCAGTAGCCGTCATACAGCCGAACGCCGCGAACCTCTCGGCCGCGGCGTTCGCCACCGATGCGCTGAATCTCAGCCTTCGCTCGCCTTACGCACCTGGCTCGGCGTCTTGGACGGCTCTGCCGGCGCGACCGCACTGGCCAGCGGTACGCCGCCCGGCGCGGCCTCGCGCTCGCGATCACCGCTGCGGTTGGCCAGCAGGCTGGCAGTCGCGGTCTGCAGGTAGGCTTCGAGCTGGCGCTGCAACTGCGCTGCCTCGGCATCCGGCGCGAGGCGTTCGCCCTGCGGGTTGGCCCCCAGGCGATAGCGATACAGGCGCGCCGCTTGCTCCTTGGGCTGTACCAGCACGCGGTCACCGCGAATCATCGCCACCGTCTGATCACTGCCCGAGGGTTTGATGATGCCGAAGCCCGGATCATCCGCCGCCAGGCTGAGCAGATCGCGACCCCAGCACTGGTGTCGAACCTCACCGCCGAGGCGGCCCATGATCGTCGGCACCACGTCGACCTGGGTACCCACTACATCACGGCGGCTGCCGAAGCGCTCGCTGATACCCGGCGCGATCAGCAGCAGCGGTACGTTGAAGCGGAACAGGTCCATCTCGGTCACCTCCTCCGGCACCCCGAAGCCGTGATCACCGACTACCACGAACAGCGTCTGCTTGAACCAGGGCTCGTCACGCACCTGATCGAAGAACCGGCCCAGCGCCCAGTCCGAATAGCGCATCGCGGTCAGGTGCTGATCCAGCGCGCCATGCCCCTCGACGGCGGCAATCGGCAACTGCTCCGGCAGCGCATAGGGCGTGTGATTGGACAGCGTCTGCAACAGCGCATAGAACGGTTTGCTGCGGTCAAGCTGCGCTAGCTCCTCGGCAGCGCGGGCGAACATGTCCTGATCGGAAACGCCCCAGGTCGGATCGGCCACCACCGGGTCGACGTAGTCGCCGCGGCCGATGAAGCGCGTCATGCCCTGATTGCTGAAAAATCCGGACTGGTTGTCCCAGGCGAAATCACCGTTGTAGACGTAGAGGTCGTTGAACGCCCGCGCGCTGAGCAGTTGCGGCAGGCCGGAGAAGCGGTTGCCACCCTCCGGCGTCTGCATCAGGTACTCGAAGCCCGGCAGGTTGGGGAAGCAGGCCATGCTGGCGAACATGCCCTGGTGGGTGTGGGTGCCGTTGGCGAAGAAGCGCTCGAACAGCAGCCCCTCGCCGGCCAGGCGGTCAAAATTCGGCGTGATGCCTTCCCCGCTGCCCAGCGCGCCGACGAAGCGTCCGGCGAAGCTTTCCATCAGGATCACCACCACGTTGCGCACCGGCAGCTGGCCGTCCACCGGCGGCTGGAAATCACGGCGTACCGGCGCCAGCTCGGCATCCACCAGTTGATCGTTGCCGGTCAGTAGCAGCTCGCGGGTGATCGCCTGCGCCTGCTCGGCCGGCAGCGTCGCCTTCCAGCTGTTGTCGCGGTGGCTGGAAAAGCGGTTCTTCGCCGCGTCATACAGCGACAGTGTCGCGTTCAGGCCGAGGTGATTGGCGAACATCGACTCGGTGGTAAAGGCATCGCCCCAACGCAGTGGCGGTCCCTGGCGCAGCGTGCCGCGGGCAGCCACCACGCAGACCAGTATCAGCACGCCGAATACCGCCGCACGGGTATACCAGGCCGAGCCACGGCGGCTCGCACCGGTCTCGCACACAGTCGGCGCGCCACGGGTCAGCCGCTCCAGCCAGCCGAACAGGACGTACATCGCCGCGCTCGCCACGCCCCAGCTCGCCAGCAGCTGCAGTACCGGGAAACCATGCCAGAGCATGCTCAGCACGGTGGCCGGATCTTCCTGCAGATACTGGAACACCAGACTGTTGAGGCGCTGATGGAACTCGCGATAGAAGTTCAGCTCGATCAGCCCGAGCAGGATCGTCAGGCTGGCACACACACTCAACCAAAGCCGCAGCAGGCCCCGGGCGGCCATCACTCGCATGCTCAGCACGCCGAGCAGCAGTGGCAGCAGGATGTACACCGTCAGCCGCAGGTCGAAGCGCAGGCCGTTGCCGAACGCCTCGACGAAGCTGGCCAGCGGTGTACTGCCGATCAGCTCGCGGTTGAACAGCAGCAAGCCCAGCCGCAGCAGCGCAAACAGCGCCAGCAGGGCCAGCGCACTGGCGAACGTGAAGCGCAGGTGCGCGGCCAGGCCATTGAAGCCGGACGCCGGGCGCTCTCGAGCAGAGCGTCGCAAAGAGGAAAGCATGGGTACGTCCTTCAGGGGATGAGGATCACCGCCCAGACCAGACCGATCAGGCACAGCGCCAACAATTGCGCGGCGCTGCCCATGTCCTTGGCCTGTTTGGCGAGCGGATGCTGTTCGAAAGAGATGCGGTCGACCGTCGCCTCGATGGCCGAGTTGAGCAGTTCGACGATCAGGCCGAGAAACACCACGGCAATCAGCACGGCGCGCTCGACGCGGCTGACGTCGAGCAGGAAGGCCAGCGGAATCAGCAGCAGGTTCAGCAGCACCAACTGGCGAAACGCTGCCTCGCACCGACAGGCGGCCTTGAGGCCGGCGGCGGAGTAGCCGGCGGCATACCAGATGCGCGCCAGCCCGCTGCGCCCTTTCATGACCGCACCACCAACCGGCACGTCAACGCTTGCCGCGTCATCGCTCATCACGCGGGCCGACTTAGATGACATCGCAGCGCATCTGGCTGAACGTGCCGTGGGCAGTCAGCAGGCGTTGCCAGTCGTGCTCCGGCATGCTCTGGCGATGACGCTTGAGTTGGCGCAGGTCATGCCGTGCCGCGGCGCTACGACGTAGCCGGCGACGGCTCTTTTCCAGATCGAGCAGGGCGACCTCGACGCTGGCCGCGTCACCTTCGCCGTGAACCTTGAGGAAGATGTGCTTGGGATAGCAGCAGCCGTGCTGCCAGCGCGCCTGGTGGATGCGCGCGAGGGTGATCCCGACCGCTGTCAGCATGCGTTCCTGTACCGCCGGACCGAAGCGCTCGCTCAGGGCCTGTTGATACCAGTCCTCCAGGCTGACGAAGCCTTCCAGCTCCGCCGTCACCAGCAGCGCCTGCCACTGCCCGGCCTGCTGCCGCGTGCCGCAGTAGACCAGTTCCGGCACCCGCACGCCGAGTCGGCCGAATGCTTGCAGCGCCTGCAGTTCGCGCAGCACCGTGGGCCGGCCGAACGGATGCAGCAGCGAGCGATACAGGTGGCCAATCTGCCGTTTGCAGTACAGCAGCGGCTGCTGCGGATCGCGCAGCCTTATCCGTTGCACACCGCTTTCGCCGGCGCGGCGCTGGTTGGGTTCCTCGACCCATTCGCCCTGGGTGTTCCACCAGCGCGGGAAGGTGCTGGTACGCGCTTCGCGGGCCGGCAGTACGAGTGGTCGGCTCATGTTCAGCCCCGCTTGCGCAGCACGTAGACCCGCCACATGGCGTAGCCCGGGAGAAAGTCATTACGGTCGAGGATGTCGAAGCCGGCCTCGGCGAATTCCTTCTCGATCACCGAGCGCGCGACGACGAAGCGGTTCTGGTTGTCCTTTGCCGGCCGGCGACGCTCCAGGCGCTTGCGCTTCCAGGCCTTGTAGTTGCCATCGACCCACAGCGAGACGATCAGCGTGTCACGGGTGACGCGGTGGAACTCACGCAGCATCGCCAGCCGGTGCGCCGGGTCGGCGATGTGGTGCAGTAGGCGCATGCAGAAGATGTTGTCTACCGCGTTATCACCCATGTCGATGGCGAAGGCAGAGGTCTGGAAGCTCTCGACCCGATAAAGGATTTCCCGCGACTGCGAGCCTTCGGCGATCGCCAGCATGTCGGCCGAGTTGTCGGCGGCAAAGATCATCCGGCTTGGGTGCTCGGCCAGCAGCGGCCAGAAGCGCCCGGCGCCGCACGGCAGGTCCAGCACCAGATCAGGATCGCCGGCGATCTTCAGCGCGCGGCGCGCCATCTGCTCGTCACGCCAGTGCGACAGCCGCCGGGCCAGGCCGTCCTGATGCTTGTGCAGGTATTCGTAGGCGTGCTGGCGATCGTACTTGCGCGAGAACTCCAGTTCGATAGGGCTCGATGTGGTCATGGCGGGCATTCCGGTTGGAAACGGAACGCCAAACTAACCAGGCAGACATCAAGGGCCCGTCAACGGGATGTGAAAAAAACGTCAAACAGCGCCGTCATGAAAGCGCACCTGAAAGCAGCTGCCCTGCGGTTGCCGCGGCACCACACCTACCTGCCAGCCCTGGTGCGCGCAGATCCGCTTGACCAGCGACAACCCCAGCCCCAGCCCTTCGCCGCGCCCCTCGGCACCCCGCACGAACGGCTGGAACATGCGCTCCTGCTCCGCCAGGGGAATGCCCACGCCGCTGTCCTCGACGCGAAAGCCACCTTCGTCGAGGATCAGCCGCACCGTGCCGCGGTCGGTGTAATGCAGTGCGTTGCGCAGCAGGTTGGACATCACAGTGCCGAGCAGGGTGTGGTTGTAGACGCCGCGGTCCTCGCCCTCCTCCAGCAGCTCGAAGGCCAGGCCCTTCTCCGCCAGCAACGGTGCCCAGCGCTCGCTCTGCTCGGTCGCCACGCTCCGCAAGCTGGCGTCGCCGGCCAAGGACGTCTGTTGCGGACGCGCCCGCGCCAGCATCAGGAAGGTTTCCACCAGCTCGTGCATTTCCCGCGCGGCGCGCTGGATGCGCGCCAGCGGTCGCTGCGCGGCTGGCGACAGCTCGGCCTGCTGCTCGAGCAGCTCGCAGGCGCCGAGCACCACCATCAACGGGGTGCGCAGTTCGTGGCTGACATCGGCGGTGAACAGCCGCTCGCGCTCCAGGGTCTGGCGCAGCTGGCCGAGGGTGCTGTCGAACGCCGCCGCCAGATGGCCGACCTCGTCGTCGGGATACTGCAGGGCCAGCGGCGGCGCCAGCGGATGCAGCTGGTCGCGGTGGCGCACCTGGTTGGCCAGGCGGCTGACCGGTGCCAACACTCGGTTGGCCATCAGCCGCCCCAGCGCCCAGGCGCCGAGCACGCTGAGCAGAAAGCCGGCCAGCACGACGTTGAACAGCGCATCCTCACGGGCCTCGAACTCGTGCTGCTCCTGCACCAGCACGTAGCGGTCAGCGCCGACATTACGCACATAGACGTAGTAGGCATCGTCACCGCGAACCAGCTCGGTGAACCCCTCGCCGAGCCCGGCAAACGCTTTTGGCATCGGGTGCTCGGGCAGATGCGAGGCGAAGAAGTGGGTGCTGGTATCCAGCTGCGGTGTCCGTCCCTTTGGCAGGTCCTCGTTAAGCACGATGTCCAGGTCGCGACTCAGCTCCTCGGTGACCAGCTGCTCTTCGATGAAGTGCACGACGCCGACGATGCCGAGGGCGAACGCACCGCTCACCACCAGCGTCATCAGCGTGAAGGCGATGACGATCCGCCGCGCCAGCGGCTGCTTAGCGAGCATCGCAGTCCTCCGCCAGGCGGAAGCCAAGGCCGTGCACGGTATGCAGCAATGGCTTGGCGAACGGCTTGTCGAGCACCTGGCGCAACTGGTGGATATGGCTGCGCAACGCATCGCTGTCCGGCACGTGATCACCCCAGACGGCATCTTCCAGCGCTTCGCGGCGCACCACCGCCGGGCTGCGCTGCATGAGGATCGCCAGCAGCTTGTGGCCGATAGGGTTGAGGCGAATCGGCTGGCCACCACGACTGGCTTCCAGGGTGTCCAGGTCGTAGCAGAGATCGGCCACCTGCAGCTGCCGGCGCCGCGATCCCTGGCAGCGACGCAGGATCGCCTCGATACGGGCAACCAGCTCGGACAGCGCGAAGGGCTTGATCAGATAGTCGTCGGCACCGGCCTGCAGCCCCTTGATGCGGTCAGGCAGCGCATCGCGAGCGGTGAGCATGATGATCGGCGTATCGCGCCCGGCATCGTCGCGCAGGCGCTTGCACACCTGCAGCCCGTCGATGCCCGGCAGCATCAGGTCCAGCACGATCAGGTCGTAGTCCTGGGTGGCGGCCAGGTGCAGACCGCTGAGGCCATCCTGCGCGCAGTCGACCACGTAGCCCTTGAGCTCGAGGTAGTCCAGCACGTTGGCGAGAATGTCACGGTTATCTTCGATGACCAGGATGCGCATCGCTGGGGTACTCGCTAGAAGTTTCGGAACGGCAGACGCTGCTTATTACGCCTGCGCGCGGCGCAGAACATAGCCGAGACGATGTGAAAAAAACGTCGCCTAGCCAGCCCCGCATTTAGCCCTGTGCGGCTTAAGACTGCCTTAAGTTTGCGCCCCAACAATCCGGCCCAGGCTTCTAACCGAGGTTCCCCGATGGAACTGCCCTGGGTCGATCACACCGATGTACTGGCACGCATTGGCCGCGAGCCGTCGCTCTGCCTGCAACTGGCGCAGGCCGATGCAGGCGAGCGGCGCACAGCGCTGGAAGACTTCATCCGCCAGCGTTTCGCCGAGCACTATCAGGCGCAGGTGCGTCATTTCATGCCCTGCCTGCTCGGCCTGCATGGCGACAATGGCGAGGTGCATGGCGCGGTCGGCCTGCGCAGCGCCCGGCGCCGGCCGCTGTTTCTCGAACGCTATCTGGACGAGCCCATCGAGCAGGCCGTGAGCCAGCGCCATGGGCGTACGGTGCCGCGCGAGGAGATCGTCGAGGTCGGCAACCTCGCCGCCTTTGGCAATGCCTCGGCGCGCCTGCTGATCGTCGCGCTGACCGATCTGCTGGTCGCTCAGGGCTTTCGCTGGGTGGTGTTCACCGGCACGCCGGCACTGCTTAACAGCTTCCAGCGCCTGGCGCTCGACCCGCTGCCGCTGGGTCTGGCCGATCCGGCGCGCATGGGCGAGGAGCTGGCCGACTGGGGCAGCTACTACGCCTGCCGGCCGCAGCTGATGGCCGGCGAGATCCTGCCCGGCCACCAGCGCCTGCTGCAGCTTGGCCTTTATGCGCGGCTCGGCTATCAGCCGCTGTTCGACACCGCGGAGGCGCCCCATGCAGCCTGCAGCTGAACGCTTCTGGACGACGCTCGACCAGCACGCCGGCATCGCGCTGAGCGAAGGGCCGCGCCAACTGAGCTACGCCGAACTGCGCCATGAGGTGGCCGCGCGCGCCAGCCATCTGCAACGGCTCGGCGTGCAGCGCGTCGCCCTGGCGCTGGATAACGGTCTGGAGTGGGCGCTGTGGGACCTGGCCCTGCTGCGCGCCGGGCTGGTCTGCGTGCCGCTGCCGGGATTCTTTTCCGCGGCGCAGCAGGAGCACGTGCTGCAGCACGCCGGCATCGACTGCCTGATCGGCACCGCCAGCCCGCTCAGCGAGCGCTGCGGCTTCCAGCAGACCGCCAATGGCCTGCTGCAGCGCCAGCCGGATGCCGCAGCGCCGGTACCGGCCGGCACGCTGAAGATCACCTACACCTCCGGCACTACCGGCCAGCCCAAGGGCGTCTGCCTGGATGCCGAGGCGCAGCTGGCGGTGGCCGAGAGCCTGCGGCAGGCCAGCCTGCCGTGTGATGTGCGCCAGCATCTCTGCGTGCTGCCGCTGGCGACCCTGCTGGAGAACATCGCCGGGCTCTATGCGCCGCTGCTGGCCGGTGCACGGGTCGAGCTGCGGCCGCTGGCGGAGATCGGCTTCAGCGGCGCGGCGGGCTTCGAGCTGCAACGTTTGCTGGCCACGCTGCAGGCGAGCCAGCCGCACAGCCTGATCCTGCTGCCGCAGCTGTTGCTGGCGCTGGTCAGCGCCGCCGAACAGGGCGTGCCATTGCCAGCGTCGCTGCGCTTCGTCGCGGTCGGTGGCGGCCGCGTCGCGTCGCAGCTGCTGGAGCGCGCCGAGCGGCTCGGACTACCGGTGTTCGAGGGCTACGGCCTGTCCGAATGCGCCTCGGTGGTCTGCCTGAACACACCCGAGGCGCGGCGCATCGGCACGGTCGGCCGGGTGCTGGCGCACGTCGAGCTGCGCTTGGCCGCCGATGGCGAGGTACTGGTGCGCGGCCCGCACATGCTCGGCTACCTCGGTGAGCCGGCGCTCGCTGGCGAGTGGTTGGCGACTGGCGATCTCGGCCATTTCGAGGACGGTTTCCTGGTCCTGCACGGGCGCAAGAAGCACCAGTTCGTCACCGCCTACGGGCGCAACGTCAACCCGGAATGGGTCGAGGCGGAGCTGGTGCAGCAGGCCCCCATCGCCCAGGCCTGGCTGCATGGCGAGGCACTGGCACAGAACGCCGCCGTGCTGGTGCCCAGACGCGGCGATTGTAGCGACGCCGAGCTGCGGGCGGCAGTCGAGCGGGTCAACGCCGGCTTGCCGGACTACGCCCGCGTGCACCACTGGCTGCGCGCCGCCGAGCCCTTCACCGCCAGCAACGGCCTGGTCACCGCCAACGGCCGGCTGCGTCGCGACGCCCTCTTCAACCATTACCAATCGGCGATCAACGCCCTTCCGTCCTGACTTTCGAGGTTCATCATGGATTTCTTCGACCAGCTGCAACACCAGACCAATGCCGAGCGCGAATACCTGCTTGGCGCGCCGATCATCCACGCCGCGCTCGCCGGCACCGCGACCCGCGCGCAGTACATCGCCTTCCTGACTCAGGCCTACCACCACGTCAAGCACACCGTGCCGCTGTTGATGGCCTGCGGCGCACGCCTGCCGGAGCGCCTGGAGTGGCTGCGCGAGGCGATCGCCGAATACATCGAGGAAGAAATCGGCCATCAGGAATGGATCCTCAACGACATCCGCGCCTGTGGCGGCGATGCCGAGGCGGTGCGCCACGGCCAGCCGGCACTGCCCACCGAGCTGATGGTCGCCTACGTCTACGACCGCATCGCGCGGCACAATCCGGCGAGCTTCTTCGGCATGGTCAACGTGCTGGAAGGCACCAGCATCGCCTTGGCGACCCAGGCAGCCGGCGTGCTGCAGGACAAGCTCGAGCTGCCGGCCAAGGCGTTCAGCTACCTGACCTCGCATGGCAGCCTGGACCTGGAGCACATCGAGTTCTTCAAGAAGCTGATGAACCGCCTCGAAAACGATGCCGACAAGGCCGCCGTGGTGCACACCGCGCGCGTCGTCTACCGCCTCTACGGCGACATCTTCCGCAGCCTGAGCGCGCCGGAGCACGACCATGCAACTGCGTGACGCGCGAATCCTGCTGACCGGCGCCAGCGGCGGCATCGGCCAGGTGCTGGTCGAGCGGCTCTGCGCGAACGGCGCACGGCTGTTGCTGGTGGGACGCGACAGTCTTGCCCTGGAAGCGCTGACGCGCCGCTATCCGGGGCAGGTCAGCCTGGTCTGCGCCGACCTCACCCAGCGCAGCGGCCGGCATACGGTGCTCGATGCCGCGCGGCGTTTCGGCGGCCTCAACTGCGTGATCAATGCCGCCGGGATCAACCAGTTCAGCCTGCTCGAACAGCAGGACGAGGATGCCATCGCCCGCCTGATCGGCGTCAACGTCACCGCCACACTGCAGCTGACCCACCTGCTGCTGCCGCTGCTGCGCCAGCAACCGCAGGCGCTGCTGGTCAATCTCGGTTCAACCTTCGGCTCCATCGGCTACCCGGGTTTCGCCGCCTACTGCGCGAGCAAGTTCGCCCTGCGCGGTTTTTCCGAGGCGCTGCGCCGCGAGCTGGCCGACAGTCACGTCAAGGTGCTCTACATCGCCCCGCGCGCCACCCGTACGACCATGAACAGCGACGATGTGGTGGCGATGAACAACGAGCTGCAGGTGGAGATGGACGATCCGCAAGAAGTCGCACGGCAGATCGTCCGCGCCATCGCCGCCGAGCGAGAGGAGCTCTACCTCGGCTGGCCCGAAAAACTCTTCGTGCGCCTCAACGGGCTGCTGCCGCGGCTGGTCGACCAGGCCTTACGCAAACAGTTGCCGGTGATCAAGCGCTTCGCCGGCGCCGAACAGCCGCAACCACCCACACCCCAGCCCAACTCAACCGGAGAACACCCATGATGCGTCTGCTCGGCCTCTGCGCCCTGATGCTGGCCCTGGCCAGCCAACCCTCCTTCGCCCTCAGCCCGGCCGGCGAATCGTCGCTGCAGCAGATCCAGACCCGCTGGGCGGAGATCAACTACCAGCTGCCCGCCGCACAGCGCGAAGCGGCCTTCGCCCGGCTCGCTTCGGAAGCCGAAAGCGCGGTGGTCGGCGAACCGCAGGCCGCCGAACTGCACATCTGGCACGGCATTGTGCTCAGCACCTGGGCCGGCGCCAAGGGCGGGCTCGGCGCGCTGGGTTTGGTCAAGCAAGCTAAAGCCGAACTGGAAAAAGCCATCGAACTTGATCCGCAGGCGCTGGATGGCTCGGCCTACACCAGCCTCGCCAGCCTCTACTACCAGGTGCCCGGCTGGCCGATCGGTTTCGGTGACGAGGACAAGGCCGAGGCGCTGTTCAAGCAGGCGCTGGCGCTGAACCCGAACGGCATCGACCCGAACTACTTCTACGGTGATTTCCTGCTGCGTCAGAAACGCTACGGGGAAGCGCGCGCGGCGCTGGAAAAGGCCCTCGCCGCGCCCGACCGCGCGGGTCGTGAAGTCGCCGATGCCGGTCGCCGCGACGAAGCCCGCGCGCTGCTCGCGCAGGTCAAGGAAAAGCTGGAATAACCGGGTGCGGCGGCGTTGAATGCACAGCAATGCCGCGAACCCTTCAGGACGACAGGAACGACATGCGCATTCTGCTGGTGGAAGACGATCGCGCCCTCGGCGAGGGCATCCGCACCGCACTCAAGCCCGAGGGCTACACGGTGGACTGGCTGCAGGACGGCGCCAGCGCGCTGCATGCGCTGAGCCACGAGAGCTTCGAGCTGGCCATCCTCGACCTCGGTCTGCCGCGTATGGACGGTCTGGAAGTGCTCAAGCGCCTGCGCGCCAGCGCCAACCCGATCCCGGTGCTGGTACTCACCGCGCGCGATGCCACCAGCGACCGCATCGCCGGGCTGGATGCCGGCGCCGACGACTACCTGGTCAAGCCGTTCGACGTCGCCGAACTCAAGGCCCGCCTGCGCGCTCTGCTCCGGCGCAGCTTCAATCGCCCTGAGCCGGTACTGGAGTACCGCGGCATCCTGCTCGACCCGGTCAATCAGCAGGTCAGCTACCAGGGCACCCCGATCAACCTGCCGCGCAAGGAGTTCGTCCTGCTGCACGAGCTGATCGCCCAGCCCGGCCGCGTGCTGACCCGCGATCGGCTGCAGCAGGTGCTCTACGGCTGGGACGAGGAAGTCGAGAGCAACGCGCTGGAGGTGCATATCCATCACCTGCGCAAGAAATTCTTCCCCGAACTGATCCGCACCGTGCGTGGGGTCGGCTATCTGGTGGACAAATGCTGAGGCGCTCTATCCGCAACCGCACCCTGGTGCTGGTGCTCGGCATCCTGCTGCTGTCGCTGAGCCTGATCTCCTGGCGCAGTTATCGCGACGCCCGCCACGAGATCGAGGAACTGTTCGACGCCCAGCTGGCGCACAGTGCTCGACTGGTGCAGGGGCTGGTGATGCGCGACATGAATCCGCAGGCCCGCAATGCGCTGCAGCAGGCGCTGGACGCCGCGGTGAATGCGCGGCGCGATCAGGGCGTGCCGGGGCACGACTACGAAACCAAGCTGGGCTTTCAGGTCTACGCCACGGATGGCAGCAGCCTGTTGCAGTCAGCCGGCGCGCCGCACGGCGCCTTGCAGCGGCTGGCCGGCGCCGACTCCGCCTCACCCTTCAGCCATCTGAGCGGCGGCTATCACGACGTGCAGCTCGACGGCCATGCCTGGCGGCTGTTCCTGCTGCACGACCGCGAGGACGATCTGTGGATTCTGCTCAGCGAGCGCGGCGACGTGCGCGGCGAGCTGGTCGGCAAGATCGCCCGGCGCAGCCTGCTGCCCGACCTCATCGGCCTGCCGCTGCTGGCGCTGCTGATCTGGCTGGCGGTGGGCTGGGGTCTGCGGCCGCTGGCGCACATGGCGCAGCTTCTGAAGACTCGCGCCCCGGACAACCTCGCGCCGCTGCTGCTGGCGCCGCTGCCGCAGGAGCTGGAGCCGGTGGCCGCCTCGCTGAATCGCCTGCTGCAGCAGGTCAATCAACTGGTCGAGCGGGAAAAACGCTTCATCGCCGACGCCGCCCACGAGCTGCGCACCCCGCTGGCCGTACTGCGCATCCATGCGCAGAACGCGCAACAGGCCGAGCAACCGGAGGACCGTGAAGCAGCGCTGCAGCAGCTGCTGACCGGCGTCGATCGCACCACCCGCGTGGTCACCCAGCTGCTCACGCTCGCTCGCCTGGAACCCAATGCGCAGCCGCGGCATCCACAGCAGCTGGACCTGCTGCCGCTGTGCCGCGAATGCCTCGCCGAGCTGACGCCGCTGGCCCTGGCGCGCGATCAGGAACTGACGCTGGAAGCTGACGACGTGGCCGATCACCGGCTTCCCGGCGATGCCGCCGCGCTCGCCACGCTGCTGCAGAATCTGGTCGGTAATGCCCTGCAGTACACGCCCGATGGCGGGCAGATTCAGGTCAGCCTCCAGACCATGGAAAACGGCGTCAGCCTGCGCGTGGATGACAGCGGTCCGGGCGTGCCGGCAGCGCAGCGCGACAAACTGTTCGAGCGCTTCTACCGCCAGGGCGACGGCCAGGGCGCGGGGCTCGGCCTAGCCATCGTCGCGCGCATCGCCGAACTGCACGGCGCGACCATCGAACTGGCGGACTCACCGCTCGGCGGGCTGCAGGTCGCCGTGCACCTGCCCCGCCAGCCACACCACTAGCCCAGACCGACCAGCGGCGAGCTGCCGCGACCGCCCGCCGCAGGCGCAACGGGCATTCGCTAAGGTTCGCTTAAGGCTGGCGCCCTAGACTGCCGACATTCCCCTACTCGGAGTGTGTGAAATGACTGCATCGAACCCTCTGGCACGCTACGGTCGCCTGAGCATCACCCTGCACTGGCTGATGCTGCTGTTGATCGCAGCGGTCTACGCGACCATCGAACTCAAGGGCAATTTCGCCAAGGGCAGTGAACCGCGCGAACTGCTCAAGCACTGGCATTTCATGCTCGGCCTGACGGTGTTTGCACTGGTCTGGCTGCGCTTGGTTGCACGCTGGCTGCATCCCGCACCCAAAGCGGTCGCCGGGGCCGGCTGGGAACGTGCGCTGGCCAAGCTGATGCACCTGGCGCTGTACGGCCTGATGATTGGCCTGCCGCTGCTCGGCTGGCTGACCCTGAGCGCGGCGGACAAGCCGATTCCCTTCTTCGGCCTTGAGCTGCCGGCGCTGATCGGCGCCAACAAGGAGCTGGCCGGCGAGTTCAAGGAGCTGCATGAAACGCTGGCGGTAGCCGGCTACTGGCTGATCGGCCTGCACGCGGCGGCGGCCTTGTTCCACCAATACGTGCGCCGCGACGGCACCCTGTTGCGCATGCTGCCGCAGCGCCACCAGGCCTGACGCGCAAACACGACAACGCCCGGTCGACTCACCATCGACCGGGCGTTTTCATGGGTCAGCCGAGCAGTTCGCTGAACGGCAGGTATTCGACGCTTTCACCCTCTTCCAGCGTGCGGTTGCGTTCGACGATGGCCAGGCCTTCGGCCCAGCTCGCCGAGGTCAGCATCGCTGAGCCCTGACGCGGATGCAGGCACACGCGCATCTCGCCATCGACCTGTTCCAGCCGCGCGCGCAGGTACTGGCGACGGTTGTTCGGCTTGCGCCAGGCGAAGCCGGCGGTCAAGCGCAGCGGCTTGGGCAGCACCTCGGTGCAACCCTGGGCACTGAGCAGGAACGGCCGCGCCACCACCAGCGAGGTGATCAGCGCCGCAGCCGGATTGCCGGGCAGGCCGATCCACGGTTTGCCATTGACCTCGCCAAAGGCCAGCGGCTTGCCCGGTTGGATCGCCAGGCGCCACATGTGCAGCTCGCCCAGCTCGCGAATGGCCTGCTTGAGGTGATCTTCCTCGCCGACCGAGACGCCACCGGAGGTGATCAGCATGTCCCATTCGGAGGCGGCCAGCGCCAGGGCGTCACGGCTGGCGGCCAGTTCGTCGACGAGAATTTCGTAGTCGTGCACCTCCATTCCGAGGCTGCGCAGCACGCTGAGCAGGCAGTAGCGGTTGGAGTTGTAGATCTGCCCCGGTGCCAGTGGCTCGCCGGGTTCGCGCAGTTCGTTGCCGCTGGAGAGCAAACCGATGCGCAGGCGCCGATAGACCGCCACGCGGGCAACGCCGAAGCTCGCCAGCAGGCCGATCTCCTGCGGGCGCAGGCGCTTGCCGGCCTGCAGCACGGGGGCGCCAGCCTGTAGTTCCTCGCCCTGACGACGCACATGGGCGCCCTGGGCGACACCGGGGAAATGCACGCGATCGGCCTCGATCTGGCAATCCTCCTGCGCCACCACGGTGTCGGCGCCCGGCGGCAGCGGCGCGCCGGTGAAGATGCGCACGGCATGACCGGCAGGCAGTTGCTGGTCGGCAGCATCACCGGCAGCGATGCGCCCGGCCAGCAGTAGCCAGCCACCTTCGGCCGGCAGATCGGCGGCACACAGCGCGTAGCCGTCCATCGCGCTGTTGTCCCAGGCCGGCACCGGGAAGGGCGCGTCGAGCGATTCCGCCAGCACCCGACCAAGGGCATCGGGCAACGCCACATGTTCGACCGGCGGCAGCGCCGGCACCCGCGCCAGCAGTTCGGCAATGGCCTCATCGACCGGCTTCAGGCCACTGGTGTCGCAGCCACAGGCGCTCATGAGCGGGGCCCGCAGTATTCGACCGCGCTAGCCTTGAGGTGCGGCACGAAATTGCACGGCTTGGTACGGCTGTCCAGCTGCTCGACGAGGATCTTGTTCCAGGCGGTGCGGCACGCATTGGTCGAACCGGGCAGACAGCAGACCAGCGTGCCGTTGCTCATGCCGGCCAGCGCGCGGGACTGCACGGTGGAGGTGCCGATCTCGCCCAGTGAAACGTAGCGGAACAGCTCGCCGAAGCCGTCGACATCTTTGTCCAGCAGCGGCTGCACCGCCTGCGGAGTGTTGTCGCGGGCGGTGAAACCGGTACCCCCGGTGATCAGCACCACCTGCACGTTTTCGCTGGCGATCCAGCTGCAGACGCGGGCGCGGATCTGCCAGACGTCGTCTTTGACGATGGCCCGCTCGGCCAGGGTGTGGCCGGCGCTCTGCAGGCCGTCGATCAGCGCCTGGCCGGAGGTATCGGAATCGATGTTGCGGGTATCGCTCACCGTGAGCACCGCAATGCTCAGGGGCTGGAATTCGCTGTTGGACAGGTGAGCCATGGCTCGAAACTCCCTTGAAGATGTGTGCGCAGGCTGCACCCGTGCCGTGCGCGAACCCATTCCCCATTGGAGGTATGTCCGCGCGGCGTGGGTGCCATGAGGTCTGACAACGCTGCAGGCGATTGTGCGACCTGGCTCTGCGACAAGGCCCGGCTGCGGCAGCTGGGCACGTGGGTCAAACCGGCGATGCCGGTCGATGGTAGCGAATTAGGCGGTTGACTCGTAGCCCATACCAGTGCCCGCCTCAACCGCCACTGGCATTCATGAAGCGCAACACCTGGACCTCGCCGCTGCTGGAGAATTCATGGCGCAGCGGTTTGCGCTGCAGCGCGGCGTGAATAGCGTCGATCACCGGCTGGTCGCTGGTCGGATGGCGGCGCAGCAACGCACGCAGGTCGATGGAGTTCTCGTGGCCGAGGCACAGCAGCAGGCGCCCTTCCACCGTCAGCCGCACGCGGTTGCAGGTGGCGCAAAAGTTGTGGGAATGCGGTGAGATGAAGCCAATGCGCGTCTGCGGATGCTCAGGCAGGCGCACGTAACGCGCCGGGCCGCCACTCTGCTCGGCCGAATCGATCAGCGCATGGCGCTCAGCGATCAGCGCCTTGACCTCGTCACTGGAGCAGAAACTCTCGCCGCGCGAACGACCGACGTCGCCCAGCGGCATTTCCTCGATGAAGCTCAGGTCCAGCCCACCGGCGATGGCGAAGTCCACCAGGTCGGCGACTTCCTCGGCGTTGCGGCCCTTCATTACCACGGCATTGAGCTTGATCCGCTCGAAGCCGGCATCGCGCGCCGCGTCGATGCCGTCGAGCACCTGCTGCAGCTGACCGGTGCGGGTGATGGCGTGGAATTTGGCGGCATCCAGGCTATCCAGGCTGATGTTCAGCCGCTTGACCCCGGCGCGCGCCAGCGGTGCTGCAAGCTTGACCAGCTGCGAGCCATTGGTGGTCATCACCAGTTCGCGCAGGCCGGGCAAGGCCGCGATGCGCTCGCAGAGACCGACGATGCCCTGGCGTACCAGCGGCTCGCCACCGGTGAGGCGAATCTTCTTCACCCCCAGGCCGACGAAGATGCGCGCGATGCGCTCCAACTCCTCCAGACCGAGCACCTGCTGGCGCGGCAGGAAGGTCATGTCCTCGGCCATGCAGTAGACGCAGCGGAAGTCGCAACGGTCGGTCACCGACATGCGCAGGTAGTCGATCTGGCGGTTGTGGGCATCGCGTAATTGAGTCATCGATAACACCTCTGAAGCCTCGTAGGGTGGATGACGTTTGTCATCCACCATGGCCCTGCTCGGTGGATGGGTGAAGCGTCATCCACGCGACGTAGAGCCAAGCCGCCGTTATTGCATCAGTGGCGTTTCGGCGCCCTGCATGAGGATGCCTTCGATGTTCGCCGCACCCACCAGGTTCTGCAGGTACTGGCTGACGCCAATCTGCCAGACACGCTGGTTGAGCTCGGCACGAATCGAACCGGCGACCACCTCGTAGGGCAGCTGCTCGCCTTCGATGCGCTGGTCGACGAACACCAGATGGTAGCCGTAGCGGCTCTCCAGCGGTTGCTGGCACAGGCCTACCGGCAGACGGAACAGCTGGCGCTCGAACTCCGGCACCGTCTGGCCCTTGCTGATCTGGCCCAGCGCACCGCCCTGTGCTTTCGACGGGCAGGCCGAATGCTGCAGCGCCAGCTCGGCGAAGCGTTGCGGGGCGGCCTGCAGTTGGCCGATCAACTGCAGCGCCTGTTCGCGAGCCAGGCTGCGCGCCTCGGCATCATCCGCCGGGCAGGCCAGCAGAATGTGCCGCGCGGCCAGCAACGGCGCGCTGAAGAAGCGCTGCTGATTGCCGCTGTAGTACTGCTGGCAGGCAGCCTCGTCGGCCAGCGGTAGCGGCACTTCCTGCTCGATCAGCGTGCGGGTGGCCGCCTCTTCCTCGCTTTCGCCAGCCTCGGCACGCACCACCAGCCCCAGTTCACCGATGCGCTGCTGCAGCAGCTCGCGCAACACCAGCGCCTGGGTCGCCAGGTAGACGGCCTCTTCGCGGCTTTCCGCCGGGTGGTACTGCAATTCCTGAGCGATGGCCTGAGAGGCAATCGCCACCCCATTGACCCGCACCCGTGGCCATTCCTGTTCGCTGCTGGCAATCAGCAGCGGTTCACCGGACGCTTGCTCGGCAGCCGGGTCGCTGTCTTCCTCGTGCGGCAGCTCCTCGAACAGAGGGGCATCTACCGGCACTTCGATTTCCGGACGCGCGCCGCCACCGCAGCCGCCGCTTCCACCTGTGCTACCACCGCATCCACAACCCATGATGATTACCTCGATAAGACGCTTGAACCTTCGATCCGATCGGCCAGGACGGCTGACGCACGGGGCGTCAGCCGGCGAGGGTCATACCGGGGTCTTGCTCTTTGCCGTGGCAGGCACAGCGGTCGGCACGGCGGTTTCGCGTGCCGGGGCTTCGTAGGTGCGTGGACGCTGCGGGCGCGGCACGCTTGGCTTGACGCCCTTCTGGCGGACGATCTGGTAGCGCCGGCCCAGGTACCACACCGGCGCACTGACGATGTGCACCAGGCGGGTGAAGGGGAACAGCACGAACAGGGTCATACCGAGGAACACGTGCAGCTTGTAGATCACGCTGACCGACTCGATGGCGCCTGCGGCCTTGACCGGCTGCAGGGTGACCAGGCTCTGCGCCCAGGTGCCCAGCAACACCATCACCGAGCCGTCCAGGTGGCCAGTGGAGGCGACGATGGTCAGCAGCCCCAGCACCAGCTGCGCCAGCAGCACGAAGAGGATCATGATATCGCTGGTGTTGGACGTGGCACGCACACGAGCGTCGGTCAGACGACGATGGATCAGCATCACCAGGCCGATCAGGCAGAGGATGCCGAAGAAGCCGCCGGACACCATCGCCACGATCTGCTTCTGGCCGCTGGTGATGAACGAGTGGTACAGCGCCTCGGGCATCAGCAGGCCGACGAAGTGACCGGCCAGGATGAAGATGATGCCGACGTGGAACAGGTTGCTCGCCAGGCGCATGCGGTTGTTCGACAGCATCTGGCTGGAACCGGCCTTCCAGCTGTACTGCGACAGGTCGAAGCGCGCCCAGCTGCCGATCAGGCAGATGGCCAGCGCGATGTAGGGGTAGACCCCGAACAGCAGGAAATTGAAGTTAGACATTGCGCACCTCCTGGGCGAGCGCGGCGGCCTGCCCGTCATGCTTGAAATCGGTCCAGTGCAGCGGCACCGGGCTTTCCTCGCGAGCCTTGCCCGGGCCGCTCGGCATGGATGGGCAGCGATCCTGCTGCTCGGCCTGGAGGAAGTTGACCTGTTCCTCCTCCCAGATCTTGTCCAGCGCTTCCAGCGAGTCGTCGCGTTCCTCGGCGGCGACCTGCTCCTGCAGGCCGGCCAGGGTTTCCTGCACCGGCTCGCCGGCGATCTGCAGCAGCGCACGGAAGCACGCGGCATGCGGGCTTTCGCGTTCCTGCAGACGCGCCGCCAGCAGGGCCAGCAGGTGCGACACGTCGGCCAGCCCCTCGCGGGCCTCGAGGTCGTCGCGGGTGGCGAGGTATTCGAGGTACAGCGGGATGTAGTCCGGCAGCTCGCGTACACCGATGTCGAAACCGGCCTCGGTGTACTGCGCCATCAGGTCGACCATGGCCTGGCCGCGGTCGCGGGACTCGCCATGCACGTGTTCGAACAGGAGCAGCGACAGTGAACGACCGCGGTCGAACAGGTCGGTGTAACGCTCCTGCACGTCCATCAGGTCGTCTTCGGTCAGCTCGTCGAGCAGGCGGCGCAGCGCGATGCGCTGCTCCGGGCTGATCTCGCGGGCCGCGCCGATGGCCTGGGCCAGTTCGGCATGGCCGTCGCGCAGGTGCTGGTCGGGGTAGTCCAGCAGCAGGGATATCACTTTAAGGATGCGCATGGCTCAGTCCTCCCACAGCTGGACGGTCTTGATGATGTCGCGGCGGTTGGCCTTCTTCGCGCCAAACATGTTGGTGTCCGAGGCGCCCGAGCAGCCGCTGCCGAAGCTGAAGCCGCAACCGGAACGCTCGGCGAAGGCGTCGCTCATGGCCTCTTCGCGGTGCGCGGTCGGGATCACGTAGCGGTCTTCGTAGTTGGCAATGGCCAGGTAGCGGTACATGTCCTCCACCTGGGCCACCGACAGACCCACGCTCTCCAGCACCTTGAGGTCCTGCACTCCATCGACCTGCTCGGCACGCTTGTAGGCACGCATGGCGAGCATGCGCTTGAGCGCCAGCTTGACCGGCTCCTCGTCGCCTGCAGTGAGCAAGTTGGCCAGGTAACGCAGCGGGATGCGCAGGCTGTCGACGTCCGGCAGTACGCCGTCCATGCTGACGTGTCCGGCGCTGGCGGCGTTCTGGATCGGCGACAGCGGCGGCACGTACCACACCATCGGCAGCGTGCGGTATTCCGGGTGCAGCGGCAGCGCCAGCTTCCAGTCCACCGCCATCTTGTAGACCGGCGACTTCTGCGCGGCTTCGATCACCGACATCGGTACGCCGTCGTTGAGCGCCTGCTCGATGACCTTCGGATCGAACGGATCGAGGAAGATCTCGAGCTGCTTGGCGTACAGGTCCTGCTCGTTGACGGTGCTGGCCACTTCATGGATGCGGTCGGCGTCGTACAGCAGCACGCCGAGGTAGCGGATGCGGCCCACGCAGGTCTCGGCGCAGACGGTCGGCATGCCGGCCTCGATGCGCGGGAAGCAGAAGATGCACTTCTCGGATTTGCCGCTCTTCCAGTTGAAGTAGATCTTCTTGTACGGGCAGCCGCTGATGCACATGCGCCAGCCGCGGCACTTCTCCTGGTCGATGAGGACGATGCCGTCCTCCTCGCGCTTGTAGATCGCACCGCTCGGGCAGGACGCGGCGCAGGTCGGGTTCAGGCAGTGCTCGCACAGGCGCGGCAGGTACATCATGAAGGTGTTTTCGTACTGCCCGTAGATGTCCGCCTGGATCTTGTCGAAGTTCTTGTCCTTGCGACGCTTGGCGAACTCGGTACCGAGAATTTCTTCCCAGTTCGGGCCCCACTCGATCTTCTCCATGCGCTGACCGGAGATCAGCGAGCGCGGACGTGCAACCGGCTGGTGATCGGAGATCGGCGCGGTGTGCAGATTCTGGTAGTCGAAGTCGAACGGCTCGTAGTAGTCATCGATGGTTGGCAGGTCCGGGTTGGCGAAGATGTTCGCCAGCACGCGGAACTTGCCACCGATGCGCGGGTTGATGGTGCCGTCGCCATTGCGCACCCAGCCGCCCTTCCACTTGTCCTGGTTCTCCCACTCTTTCGGGTAGCCGATGCCAGGCTTGGTTTCGACGTTGTTGAACCAGGCGTATTCCATGCCTTCGCGGCTGGTCCAGACGTTCTTGCAGGTGATCGAGCAGGTGTGGCAGCCGATGCACTTGTCCAGGTTCAGGACCATGCCAACTTGTGAACGAATCTTCATGGCCTATTCCTCAGATGTCTTGCGGCAGGGGTTGCGGCAGGTCATTGCCGTTCGGGCCGTCGAGCCAGTCGACCTTGGCCATCTTGCGTACCACGACGAACTCGTCGCGGTTGCAACCCACGGTGCCGTAGTAGTTGAAGCCGTACGCCTGCTGGGCGTAGCCGCCGATCATGTGGGTGGGCTTGAGCACCACGCGGGTCACCGAGTTGTGGTGGCCGCCGCGGGTCTTGGTGGTCTCGCTGCCGGGCACGTTCACGATGCGTTCCTGGGCGTGGTACATCATCACCATGCCTTCCATCACGCGCTGGCTGACCACCGCACGGGCAGTCAGGGCGCCGTTGGCGTTGAAGCACTCGATCCAGTCGTTGTCCTCGATGCCGGCCTTCTTGGCATCGACTTCGGACATCCACACAATCGGGCCGCCACGGCTCAGGGTGAGCATGATCAGGTTGTCCGAGTAGGTGCTGTGGATACCCCACTTCTGGTGCGGGGTGATCCAGTTGAGGACGATCTCGGTATTGCCGTTGCTCTTCTTGCCCTTCACGTAATCGATGGTGCGGGTGTTGATCGGCGGCCGGTAGCTCATCAGCTGCTCACCGAAGGCCTGCATCCAGGGGTGATCCTGGAAGAACTGCTGGCGGCCGGTGATGGTGCGCCACGGGATGAACTCGTGGACGTTGGTGTAGCCGGCGTTGTACGACACATGCTCGTCTTCCAGGCCTGACCAGGTCGGGCTGGAGATGATCTTGCGCGGCTGCGCCTGGATGTCACGGAAGCGAATCGCCTCGTGCTCCTTCGGCAGCGCCAGGTGGCTGTGGTCGCGGCCGGTGAATTCCGACAACGCGGCCCAGGCCTTCACGGCAACGTGACCATTGGTTTCCGGCGCCAGGCTGAGGATGACCTCGGCCGCGTCGATGGCCGACTCGATCTGCGGACGCCCTTGGCTGACGCCCTCGTCGCGGACCTTGTAGTTCAGCTCGCCGAGGAAATCGACTTCATCCTGGGTGTTCCAGTTGATGCCCTTGCCGCCGTTGCCGAGCTTGTCGAGCAGCGGGCCGAGGGAGCTGAACTTCTTGTAGGTCGCCGGATAGTCGCGCTCGACCACGGTCATGTTCGGGCAGTTCTTGCCCGGCTGCGGATCGACGCCAGCGGTTTTCCAGTCGGTGCCGCCGAACGGCTGGGCCAGTTCGCCGGGGCTGTCGTGCAGCAGCGGCACGGTGACCAGATCCTTCTCCACGCCCAGATGACCTTCGGCCATCTTCGAGAAAGACTTGGCGATGCCCTTGTAGATTTCCCAGTCCGAACGCGCTTCCCAGGCCGGGTCGATGGCTGCCGACAACGGGTGAATGAAGGGGTGCATGTCCGAGGTGTTCATGTCGTCCTTCTCGTACCAGGTCGCGGTCGGCAGAACGATGTCGGAGTACACGCAGGTCGAGGACATGCGGAAGTCGAGGGTGGTGACCAGGTCGAGCTTGCCGATCGCGCCGTCGTCCTGCCATTCGGCCTCGAGCGGCTTGAAGCCGTCGCGCTTGCCGAGGTCCTCGTTCATCACGCCGTTCTTGGTGCCCAGCAGGTACTTGAGCATGTACTCGTGGCCCTTGCCCGAGCTGCCCAGCAGGTTGGAGCGCCAGATGAACATGTTGCGCGGGAAGTTATCCGGGTTGTCCGGCTGCTCACAGGCGAACTTCAGCGAGCCGTTCTTGAGCGACTGGGTGACGTAGTCGACCGGCGAAATACCGGCGGCTTCGGCTTCACGGCAGATCTGCAGCGGGTTGCGGTTGAGCTGCGGCGCGCTCGGCAGCCAGCCGGCGCGTTCGGCGCGGATGTTGTAGTCGAGCATGTGCTCGGGGAACTGCGACTTGTCGGCCAGCGGCGAGAGCACTTCGTGAATGCTCATCTTCTCGTGGCGCCACTGCGAGCTGTGGTTGTAGAAGAAGCTGGTGCCGTTCATCTGGCGTGGCGGACGGTGCCAGTCGAGGCCGAAGGCCAGTGGCAGCCAGCCGCACTGCGGACGCAGTTTTTCCTGACCCACGTAGTGCGCCCAGCCGCCACCGGTCTGCCCTACGCAACCGCACAACATCAGCATGTTGATCAGGCCGCGGTAGTTCATGTCCATGTGGTACCAGTGGTTCATCGCCGCACCGACGATGATCATGGAGCGGCCATGGGTCTTGTCGGCGTTGTCGGCGAATTCACGGGCGATCTGGATCGCCTTCTCGCGGGACACGCCGGTGATGACTTCCTGCCAGGCCGGGGTGCCGGGCACGCTGGCGTCGTCGTAGCTGGAAGCGACGTTGGCGCCACCCAGACCACGGTCGATACCGAGGTTGGCGGCCATCAGGTCGAACACGGTGGCGACCTTGGTGGTGCTGCCATCGGCCAGGGTGATGCTGCGTACCGGCACGCGGCGCAGCTGGATGCTCTCGCCTTCGGCGTGCTGGAAGTGCTCGTGGAGGATGCCGCCGAAGTACGGGAAGGCAACTTCGGCAGTTTCGCCGCCATCGATCTGGGTCAGGCTCAGGTCGACGTCACGGCCGTCCTTGCCTTCGCGGGCTTCGATGTTCCACTTGCCCTTCTCGCCCCAGCGGTAACCGATCGAACCCAGCGGCGAAACCAGCTCGCCGGTGCTGCCGTCGACAGCGATGGTCTTCCACTCGGGGTTGTTTTCCTGGCCGAGGTTGTCGGCCAGATCGGACGCGCGCAGGAAGCGGTCGGCGGTGTAGATGCCGTCCTTCTCGTTCAGGCGCACCAGCACCGGCAGGTCGGTGTAGCGCTTGGCGTAGTCGCGGAAGTAGGCGCTCGGCTTTTCGAGGTGGAATTCCTTGAAGATGACGTGGGCGAAGGCCTGGGCCAGCGCGGCGTCGGTGCCCTGCTTGGGGTTGAGCCAGAGGTCGGTGAGCTTGGCGACTTCGGCGTAGTCCGGGGTGATGGCGACGGTCTTGGTGCCCTTGTAGCGGACCTCGGTGAAGAAGTGCGCGTCCGGGGTACGGGTCTGCGGGACGTTGGAGCCCCAGGCGATGATGTAGTTGGAGTTGTACCAGTCGGCCGATTCCGGCACGTCGGTCTGCTCGCCCCACACCTGTGGCGAGGCCGGCGGCAGGTCGCAGTACCAGTCGTAGAAGCTCAGGCACACGCCACCGATCAGCGACAGGTAGCGGCTACCGGCCGCGTAGGAAACCATCGACATGGCCGGGATCGGCGAGAAGCCGACCACGCGGTCCGGACCGTACTGCTTGACGGTGTAGACGTTGGCGGCGGCGATGATCTCGTTGACTTCTTCCCAGCTGGAACGGATGAAGCCGCCCATGCCGCGCTTGCTCTTGTAGGACTCGGCCTTGGCCTTGTCCTCGACGATGCTGGCCCAGGCGTCCACCGGGCTCATGTTGCGCCGCGCTTCACGCCACAGTTTCAGCAGCGGCTTGCGCACCTTGGGGTACTTCAGGCGGTTGGCGCTGTAGATGTACCAGCTGTAGCTGGCGCCACGCGGGCAGCCGCGCGGCTCGTGGTTGGGCAGGTCGTTGCGGGTACGCGGGTAGTCGGTCTGCTGGGTTTCCCAGGTGATCAGGCCGTTCTTCACGTAGATCTTCCAGGAGCACGAACCGGTGCAGTTCACCCCGTGGGTGGAACGCACGATCTTGTCGTACTGCCAGCGCGAGCGGTAGACGTTCTCCCAGTCGCGGGATTCGATGCGGGTTTCGCCATGACCATCGGCGAATTCGCCTTGCTTCCTGTTGAAGAAGCGCAGTTGATCGAGCAAGTGGCTCATTGGTTTCTCTCCTCACTCCGGTTGCGAACCACTGGCCCGACCGGTCGGCTTATCAATCTCGGCTTGCGCCAGCCGAGGTGGCTGGCGCATTCGTTCGGTGCAACGTCAGGACGCGAGCTTCTGGCGGGCCTCCAACTCGCGATCGACGCTGGATACGTAGTACTCGTCGGAGAACGCCCCCTCGGGCTCCTTCAGCCAGAGCAGGCAGAGCCCGAAGCTGACGAACGCACCGGCGGCAATCACCATGAAGAACTGCGAGGGGGTCACGAAGGTGTAGAGGGTCAGGTAGCAGACGGCGCCGACGTTGCCGTAGGCCCCGGCCATGCCGGATATCTGCCCGGTAACCCGGCGCTTGATCGAGGGGATGATCCCGAAGGTCGCGCCCTCGGCACCCTGGACGAACATCGAGCAGGCCACGGTGATGGCGACGGCGACGATCAGCGGCCAGGACGCGTTCATCAGCCCCATCAGGAAGAAGCCGACGGCGATGCCGAGCATGTAGGCGAGCATGACGAAGCGGCGGTTGCCGAAGCGGTCGGAGACCAGCCCGCCCATGGGCCGCGCCACCAGGTTCACGAAGGCGAAGGAGGCGGCGATGATGCCCGCCGTGGTCGGGGTCAGGCCCCAGGTCAGCTCGAAGAACATCGGCAGCATTGATACCACCGCCAGCTCCGCACCGAAGTTGGCGAAGTAGGTGGAGTTCAGCGCGGCCACGGTGTTGAAGGGATACTTGTCGTCTTCCGGCACGCCCTTCTTCAGGATCGGCACGTTGACCCGCAGGATCTGCACCACCTGGAAGATCACCACCAGCGCGATCACCGCATAGCTGATCAGCGCGCCGGTGGAACCGAGATAACCCAGCTTCTCGATGCGCCAGACCAGGATGCCGAGCACGCCGACCATGGGAATGGTCCAGATGATCAGCTTGATCATGTCGGCCCAGGTGCTGACCTCCAGCGCGCTGGCCTTGTGCGGCTTGCGGTGAATGGTGCCGGCCGGGCCGTCGGTGAGCGCGAACCAGTAGTAGACGCCGTAGATGGCCATGATGATCGCCGAGCTGGCGATCGCCCAGCGCCAGCCTTCCGGGCCACCGAAGGCATGGATGGCGATGGCCGGCAGGCTCATGGCGGCAGCCGCGGAACCGAAGTTGCCCCAACCAGCGTAAAAGCCTTCGGCGAAACCGATGTCCTTGGGTTTGAACCACATGGCGGTCATGTGGATGCCGACCACGAAGCTGGCGCCGATGGAGCTGAGGATCAGCCGCGACACCAGCAGCTGGACGCGGCTGTCACCAAAGGCGAAGAACAGCGCGGGCGCAGCCATCACCACCAGCAGCACCGAAAACACCCGGCGCGGGCCCCAGTGGTCGAGCGCCATACCGACCAGGATGCGCGCCGGGATGGTCAGTGCCACGTTGGCGATGGCGAACAGCTTGAGATCCTCGGGCGTCAGCCAGTTCACGCTTTTCAGCATGCTCGAGGCCAGCGGCGCCATGCCGAACCAGACGAAGAAGCAGATATAGAAGGCGATCCAGGTCAGATGCAGGGCCCGGATCTCGGGGCGCTTCCATTCGAACAGCGTAGAAACTCTCATGTTGAGCTCCTCACTCAGGGGCAGGCTTGAATCAGTACCGGGCAAGGCGCCCGGCGGGCCAGGAAGGCGCTGACGCTGCCGAAGGTCATGTAGTCGAGCTCGTCGACCAGCAGATTCAGCGAGCGGGAGATGAAGCCGCCGTCCGGTTCGTTGGAATGCCGCGCGATGACCAGCAGGTCGGGCTTCTTGTGCTCGGCGGCCTTGAGAATCATCTTGCGGGCGTCGCCTTCGGCGAGGATCACGTCGACGTCCAGTCCGAAGGCGCTGACCTTGGCCGCCGCCTCCTGCAGGAAGGCCTGGAATTCGCGACGCTCGCGCTCGTACAGCTCGACCGCCGAATCGCTGGTGTCGCGGGTCTCTTCCACCACGCCGATCAGCATGATCAGCGGCTTCAGCGGACCGAACATCTCGAGGGTGGCGTCCAGGGCTTTCCTGGCGTTACGCGAGTTGTCGTAGGCAATCATGATGTTCATGGCGGCTCTCCGGACTCAGGGGTTCTTCACGTAGGCGTTGGGGCGCAGGTAGAACCACCAGTTGAGGATCAGGCACAGCGCGTAGAACACCGCGAAGCCGTACATCGCCACTTCCGGGGTGCCGGCCTTGACCTGCTCGCCGATCACGATCGGGGCGACGAAGGAGCCGTAGGCGGCGACAGCGGAGGTCCAGCCGAGTACCGGGCCGGCCTTCTCGCGGTCGTAGATGACGCCGATGGTGCGGAAGGTCGATCCGTTGCCGATGCCGCTGGCGGCGAACAGCACCAGGAACAGCACCAGGAAGAGGAAGAAGAACTCTTCGGGCTGGGCCGAGCTGTAGGCCTGGTGCATCACGTAGCCGGCAGCGACCGAGGCGATGACCATGACCACCGAGATCACCTGGGTGACGATGGAGCCGCCTACCTTGTCGGAGATCCAGCCGCCCAGCGGACGGATCAGGGCGCCGATGAACGGGCCGATCCAGGCGTAGGTCAGCGCGCTCGGTGCATTGGGGTTGGCGACGCGGGTCACCACACCGTCGGCACCAACCTCGTTCATGAAGCCGAAGATCACCGTGATCGACAGCGGCAGCGCCATGGAGAAGCCGATGAACGAGCCGAAGGTCAGGATGTAGAGGATGCTCATCGACCAGGTGTGCTTATCGCGGAAGATCGCGAACTGGCGCTTGATGTTCGGGCTGATGCTGCCTGGTAGCAGGCGCAGCATGCCGAGCGTCGCGCCGATGGTCAGCAACATCACGCCCCACATGTTCAGCACACCGAGGCCGGTCGGCGCGGGCAGGTAGAGGTACAGACCGACCGCGGCGGCGACGAAGGCCACGGCGTAGAGGCCGAGGATCTTGCCGAAGGCGTTCAGCGGGTAGCCCGGAGTTGGTGAGATCACCAGCAGGTTGTTCATGCCGAACCAGCCGGCGAAGGCCAGCGGCACCAGGAACAGCAGCCAGACCCAGCCGGCGTTCTGGATCCAGGTATCGGTGCCGGCAGCGATCTTGCCGATCAGCGTGCCGCTGTCCTTGATCAGCTCCATCGGCGCGCCAGCCGCTGCACCGAACACGCCGGCGGTCATCACCAGCGGAATCAGAATCTGCATGGTGGTCACGCCGAAGTTGCCCAGGCCCGCGTTCAGGCCCAGCGCCAGCCCTTGCTGGTTCTTCGGGAAGAAGGTGCTGATGTTGCTCATCGAGCAGGCGAAGTTGCCGCCGCCGATGCCGGAGAGGAAAGCCAGCAACTGGAACACCCACAGCGGTGTGTCCTGGCTCTGCAGCGCGAAGCCGGCCCCGGCTGCAGGGATCATCAGCAGCGCGGTGGTCAGGAAGATGGTGTTGCGCCCGCCGGCGATGCGGATCATGAACGACGCCGGAATGCGCAGGGTGGCACCGGTGAGGCCGGCGATGGCGGTCAGGGTGAACAGCTCGGCGGGCGCGAACGGAAAGCCCAGGTTGAGCATCTGCACCGTAACGATGCCCCACATCAGCCAGATGGCGAAGCCCATCAGCAGACTCGGGATGGAGATCCACAGATTGCGATTGGCGACCCGCTTGCCAGTGGTGTCCCAGAATATCTGGTCCTCCACGTCCCACTTTTCGATATTGCTCATGGTCGATCCTCTTGGCGCAGGGCCCCGCTGGCATACGCAGCGGGATCAGGAATGGCTCGCACGCTAAGCGGGGCGGATCGATCCGAATTTGACCGAGGTCAATACACGGCCAGTGGCAATTTGCTTTACACCTCGTTCCTACCTCTAACGGAGTACTCCGTATTCATTGAAATAAATTCAATAATATCAATGAGTTATTTTACTTCGCCGATCTCCCTTCATGTGCATCGCAAGGGTCCAAATGCATTGGGAGTACTTCCCGCACCATGGCCAGAGCCGATGACAGAGCGCAGAATGAACCACCGCCAAAGCGACGATCAGCCCATGCCCCCAACCGAAAGCGAGCAGCTCTCCACCCGCCACTCGATCGTGTTCAACACCCTGGTGGCGTTCGTGGTCATCATCGGTTTTTCGCTGATCAGCATGCTGGCGAGCCTGTATCTGGCCGATGCCCTGGAAGGTGACGCCGAGGCAATCAACCAGGCCGGCAGCCTGCGCATGCAGGCCTATCGCCTGGCGTTCACCGCCGAGCAGGGCTCGCAGGCCCTGCTCGAAGAACGCATCGTCACGCTCGAACGCACCCTTCTTTCCGCCTCCCTGCGCTCGGCCCTGCACCGCCACGGCGCAACCGAGCTGCCCGCGCTGCATGCCGGCGTGCTGCGCCATTGGCAGCAACGCATGCGCCCACTGCTGGACGCACAGCCGCCGCGGCTGGAGGAATATCGCCAGGAAGCCCCGGAGTTCGTCAGCGAGTTAAATGTCTTCGTGCGGACCTTGCAGGAGGCATCCGAAGGCAAGCTCGGCGTGATCCGCGCGCTACAGGCCGGGACGCTGTTCGTCATCGTGTTGATCGCCTTCGTGCTGATCTACGGCCTGCACAACAACCTGGCCACCCCGCTGCGCAGCCTGACCAAGATGGCCCGCGACATCGGCAAGGGCGACTTCAGCGGCCAGGTGCAGATTCCCGGCGACACCGAGCTGAGCCTGCTGGCCCGCACGCTCAACCAGATGAGCCAGGAGTTGGCCAGCCTCTATGCGGAAATGGAGCAGAAGGTCGATGACAAGACCGCCGCACTGACCCGCAGCAACGCCACCTTGCAACTGCTGTTCAACAGCGCGCGGATGCTCTACAGCCAACCCGATGATCCCAGTCAGATGATGGGCTCGCTGCTGAACAAGGTGCAGCAGATCCTCGGCACCGGCCCCATCACGCTGTGCTTGAACCGCTCGGCTGCTGCCGGCAGCCACACCGCCATGACCTCCCGCGACCTGCAGCCGCCCGACTACTGCAAGCTGCCGCAGTGCGGCACCTGTCCGGTCAACCAGACTGGCCGACTGCCCAGCGGCGAGGAATTGATGACCTTCGAGTTGCGCTCCGGCCAGGACGACCTCGGCTCGCTGCGCGTCGCCTATCCGGCTGGCGAAACGCTGGCCTCCTGGCAGACCCTGCTGCTGACCACCCTGGCCGACCTCTTCGCCGCCTCGCTGAGCCTCGCGCAGCTGGGCCAGAAGCAGGCACGTCTGGCACTGATGGAAGAGCGCGCGGTGATAGCCCGCGAACTGCACGATTCGCTGGCCCAGGCCTTGTCCGCACAGAAGCTGCAGCTGGCCCGTCTCAAGCGCCTGATGCAGAAGGAAAGCAGCCAGGCGCAGCTGGACGACAGCGTGCAGCAGATCGACCAGGGCCTGAACGCGGCCTACCGCCAGTTGCGCGAGCTGCTGACGACCTTCCGCATCAAGGTCAACGAACCCGGGCTGCGACCGGCGGTGCAGGCGACCATCGAGGAATTCGGTGCCAACTCCGGCCTGCAGATTCTGAGCGACTACCGCCTCGACCACTGTCCGCTGACGCCCAACGAGGAAGTGCATTGCCTGCAGATCATTCGCGAGGCGCTGAGCAACGTGGTCAAGCACGCCGAGGCCGACCGCTGCTGGCTGAGCCTGACCCAGGACAGCAATGGCACCATCCACGTCAGGATCGAGGACGACGGCATCGGCATCCGCCCCGAAGAGCAGCGCGCCGGCCATTACGGCCTGATCATCCTGCAGGAGCGCGCCAGCAGCCTGAACGGCAGCATCAGCATCGGCCTGCGTCCCGGCGGCGGCACCCTGGTCCACCTGCGCTTTCCGCCTGCCTATCGCCACATTCCCCTAATACAGGAGCCTGTCACGCATGAACGAAGGGACAACCACACGAATCCTGCTGGTCGACGACCATCCCATGATGCGTCGGGGCCTGCGTGACCTACTGGAACTGGAAGACGACCTGGAGATGGTCGGCGAGGCAGGCAACGGTGAAGACGCCATTCGCCTGGCTCAGGAGATCGAGCCCGATCTGATCCTCATGGACCTGAACATGCCGGGTATTGACGGCCTGGAGACCACCCGGCGCATGCGCGACGCGGACATCGATGCGCGGATCATCATGTTCACCGTCTCCGACGAGCAGAGTCATGTCCTCGAAGCCCTGCGCAACGGCGCCGATGGCTACCTGCTCAAGGACATGGACGCCGAACAGCTGATCGAGCAGATCCGCATCGCCGCCACCGGCCGCATGGCTCTCAGCCCCGAGCTGACCCAAGTGCTCGCCGAGGCCATCCGGGTGCGTCCCAAGCCCACCGGCCAGGTGCAGTTTTCCAGCCTGACCAAGCGCGAGAAGGAAGTCCTGCGGCTGATCGCCAAGGGCCAGAGCAACAAGATGATCGCGCGCAAGCTCGGCATCACCGAAGGCACCGTGAAGGTCCACGTGAAAAACCTGCTGCACAAGCTGGGCCTGCGTTCCCGGGTCGAGGCAGCCGTCTGGGTGCTGGAGAACGAAGCGAAGGGCTGACCGGTACCGTCGCCCGGCAGCGGTTTTGTGCGTGATCGCTCAACTCGCGAAGCGGCTGCCGCCCTCTTGACGATCATCAATGCCATCACCGCGAAGCGCTCTATCTTCTCGTCCCCAACCGACCTGACCGTGTGGTCAGCATCGCGCCCATCCGGACGTAAGGAGCGCCCCATGTTCAAGATTCTGCTGCCCACTTCCCTGCTGCTCGGCCTGCTGGCCGCCAGCCTGCCCTGCCAGGCCGCCATCAGCGACGCCGAGGCGGTCAACCGCGCCGGCATGCAGCGCATGCTCGGCCAGCGCATCGCCAAGAGTTACCTGATGATCGGCACCGATACCCGCGTCGATCTTGCCGCCAGCCAGCTCGACAGCAGCATTGCCAGCGTCGAGGAGAACGCCCAGCTGCTCGACGAGTACGCCGCCAACGATGCCATCCGCAAGGCGCTGGAAGACGCCACGCAGACCTGGCATCAGTATCGCCAGCTGGCCCTGACCCAACCGGATCGCGAACAGTCCGCCGAGCTGCTGCGCCTGGCCGAGCGCTTCCTCGGCCAGAGCGAAGCGCTGGTGCAGGAGATCGAGCGCCACAGCGGCAGTCAGGCGGCTCGCCTGGTCAACCGCAGCGGGCGCCAGCGCATGCTCAGCCAGCGCATCGCCATGCTCTATCTGGCGATGACCTGGAAGCTGCCGGAACAGCGCCTGCGCGGCGATTTCGACGCGGCAGTCGCGGAGTTCGAGCGCGGCCTGGACGAGCTGAACAAGGCGCCGCAGAACACCGAGCAGATCAACCGCCAGCTCGATCAGATCGGCGCGCAATGGCGTTTCGCCCGTGCCGGTTTCAGCCTCGCCGACGACGCCCGTTTCGTCCCGACGGTAATCGTCACCACCAGCGATTCGCTGCTGCGCAAGATCGAACAACTGACGCTGGACTACGAGCGACTGGCCGGCAGCACCCGCTGATCGACTACCTACCCTGCCCAGAAAGAGGTATGGCCTGCCCGCACGGCGCGACCTAGCATGCCGTTCATCGAAAGGAAGGGGGATGGCCATGCTGACCGGCTCTGCAGTGCTCAATACGATGCGCCGTCATCATCTGTTCAATGGGCTGGCCGAGACGGCTCTGCAGAACCTCGCGGCGCATACCACGGTCAAGCGCCTGCCGGCCGGCTGCACGCTGTTCCATCAAGGCGACGCCGCCGAGCACTTTCACGTGCTGATCAACGGCCAGGTCAAGCTGCACAGGGTCACCTGCGATGGTCAGGAGAAGGTCATCGAGGTAGTCCGGCCGGGCGAGGCCTTTGCCGAGGCGCTGCTCTTCAACAAGCAGCCCGAACATCCGCTGAGCGCCACCACCCTCAAGGAAAGCCTGGTGCTCAACGTGCAGAACGCCCACTACCTGCGTCTGCTCGAGACCCAGCCACAGCTGTGCATGCAGCTGCTCAGCAGCCTCAGCGACAGGCTCAACCAGCGTCTGCACCAGATCGACAGCCTGACCTCGTCCAACGTCTGCCAGCGCGTGGTGCGCTACCTGTTCCAGGAACTGCAGGCGGCACGCAGCGGTGTGATCGACCTCGACCTGCCCAAGCGCCTGATCGCCTCGCAACTGGGCATCCAGCCGGAAACCCTGTCGCGCATCCTGCATCGCCTGACCGATGCGGGGCTGATCGCCGTGCAGCGGCGGCGCATCGAGATCCTCGACCAGCGCAGCCTCTCGGCCTACCTCGAAGCAGCCGCCTGATCAACCCTGGGCGTCGGGGTCACCACGACGGAACGGCTGCGGGGCGACTTCAACCGGTGCCGGCTCGACCGGTGCCGGCTCGACCGGTGCCGGCTCGACCGGCGGCGGACCATCGCCAAGCTTGAAGGGTTTCGGCGGCTCGCTGACCAGTCTCCGCGTGGCCGGCTCGAGGCGCTCCGGCTCAGGCTCCGGGCGCTCGCGGACAAGATGCCAGGCAGCGGCGGCAAGGGCGGCGGCCAGCACACGATAGAACAGCGATGCCAGATCGAAACCGACCAGCTCACCGCCATCCAGCCACAGCGACACCAGGCGCCCGAGCACCAGCGCGGTCATGGTGATCATCAGCATCATCAAGGCCGGCCGCGCGCGCTCGGGGGCACGCGCGGCCCAGATCAGAAACAGTGCCAACCCCAGTTGCAGGCCACCGTAGTAGACCCGCATGTGGCTGACCGAGGCGCCCTCCATCAGCAGCATGCCGTTCAGATTGGCCATCTCGTAGGGGCGAAACCAGTAGGCCAGGCTCAGGCTGGCCATCACCAGCGCCTGCGCGAGCAGAACGAAACGGGCAAAACGCATCGAAAACTCTCCTGATGTGCGACTCGCTATTCCGATTGGCATGGGACTGTCAGGCGGCCGGTTTGTTCTGCGCCCGGCACTTCGGCCATCTCTCCGGCGCGACGTCGGCAGGTGACAATTGCCCGCTCGCCGCACCTTGGGTATGGGCGCAACCCGGCGTATTCTGGGCCTCTCGCTCGTAGGAGGTCCCCATGCGCCGTCTTCTGTTGCTGCTTCCCGTCCTGCTCGCCGGGTTCGCCCAGGCCGCCGAGCCCATCGCCATCGACGTCTATCGCGACCCCAACTGCGGCTGTTGCGAAGCGTGGATCGATCACCTGGAGGACAACGGCTTTTCCGTGAGCGATCACGTGGTCAACGACATGACCTCGGTAAAGATGGAACACGGCATCCCGCACCGCCTCGGTTCCTGTCACACCGCGGTGATCGACGGCAAGTTCGTCGAAGGCCACGTTCCTGCCGCCGACATCCTCAAGTTGCGTGCGCAACCGGACCTGATTGGCGCGGCCGTACCCGGCATGCCGATCGGCTCGCCGGGCATGGAGATGGGCGAGCGCAAGGACGCCTTCAAGGTGATCGGCGTCAGCAAGACGGGCGAGGAACGCGTGCTCTCCGAATACCCCGGCGACTGAACCATCGCGCCGCTGCGAATGCAGTGCGGTCCGCGCTGCAGCTTTTTCGCGCCGTGCGGGTCTTAACGGGAGGCAGGCGCCGCTTCGGTGTTGCGCCCTCAACCCGTCAACCGTTCAGAAGGACACCCCCATGCGCTGGAAACGAGCCCGACGCAGCGACAACGTAGTGGACGCCAGAGGCCGCAGCGGCATGCGCCTTGGCGGTGGACTGGGCCTGGGCGGCATCGCCATCGTGGTGATCATCGGCCTGCTCTCCGGCCAGGACCCGCTGCAGATCCTCGGCCAGCTGGCCAACCAGAGCGGACCTGCCGTCTCCCAGCAGAGCCAGCCGCCGGCCGGCGATGACCCACAGACCGAATTCGTCCGGGCGATTCTCGGCGACACCGAAGACACCTGGCGTGCGCTGTTTCAGCAAGCCGGCGCCGAGTACCGCGATCCGACCCTGGTGCTGTTTCGCGGCGGCGTGAACTCGGCCTGCGGCTTCGCCAGCTCGGCGGTGGGCCCGTTCTACTGCCCCGGCGATCAGCAGGTCTATCTCGATCTGCAGTTCTTCGACGAGATGGCCCGGCGCTTCTCCGCCGCCGGCGACTTCGCCCAGGCCTATGTGATCGCCCATGAGGTCGGCCATCACGTGCAGACCCTGCTCGGCGTTTCCCAGCAGATGCAGAGCGCCCGTCAGCGCGGCGCGAAGATGGAAGGCGACAACGGCCTGCTGGTCCGCCAGGAGCTGCAGGCCGATTGCTTCGCCGGAGTCTGGGCCTATCACGCGCAGCAACGCCACGACTGGCTGGAAGAAGGCGACCTGGAAGAGGCGCTGAACGCCGCCAATGCCATCGGCGACGACAACCTGCAGAAGCGCAGCCAGGGCCGTGTGGTGCCCGATGCCTTCACTCACGGCACTTCGGCGCAACGGGTGCGCTGGTTCCGTGATGGCTTCGAGCATGGCGATCCGGCGCGCTGCGACACCTTCAAGGCGACGCGGCTGTAATAGACGGCCACTGGAGCCTCGCCAGCAAGGCGCTTCTACGTGGTCATGCGGGTTCTGACCGGATGCACACGACCTGCTGCAGGCGGCGGGAGAACAGGGTTGGCGACGGGCTTGTGCACGACCTAACTCGTGCACGGCCCGAATGCGGCAGCGGCCTAGCCCGCGAATGGCTGTGAATAGGTGTGCGCCCCGTTCCCCGTCGCGCCGCGCTCAGACCTCGCCCGAAGACAGCAGCCCGTGCAGAACCCGGCAATCCGGGGCATAGAGATCGGCCAGTTCCGGCCATTCGTTGTGCGGCACGTTGACCAGTACGCCACGCGCGCCCGCGGCCCGGGCGCACTCCAGGTCGAAGCGGTAGTCGCCGACCATCAGCATCGACGACGGCGCCACGCCCCAACGCTCCGCCAGATGCAGCAGCCCGCCCGGATGCGGCTTGGGCGGCGCTTCGTCGCGACCGAGGATATCCTCGGGCAGGAAACAGTCCCCCATGCCGACTGCGTCCAGAGTCACCCTGGCCAGTTCCTGGGCATTGCGAGTGAGCACTCCGAGCCGGCAGCCGCGCTCGCGCAGAGCATGCAGCAGCTCGCGAGCGCCTTCTGCCGGGCGCGCCGCGCAGGCCAGCTCGCGCTCGTGCTCCAGCAGCCAGGCGTGCTTGGCGGCGGCCTCCTCGGCAGGTAGCGCCGCCAGGTGATGGAGGATGTCGTCCTCCTCGGGAATCTCCAGCGCGCGGCGGATCGCGGCGAAATCGTGCACGGCGATCGTCAGGGTGCCGTCCATGTCGAACACCCAGTGACGGACCTCGGCGATCTTCACATCCAGTCCTCGCGCACGCGGATCAGCCCTTCCTGCGCCACGGACGCGACCAGTTGGCCCTGGCGGTTGAAGATGCTGCCACGGGCAAAACCGCGCGCATTGCCGGCCCAGGGGCTGTCGATGGAGTACAGCAGCCAGTCGTCCAGCTTCACCTCACGATGGAACCAGATGGCATGGTCGAGGCTGGCCAGCTGGATGAACTTGCTCCACGAGCTGACGCCGTGCGGCTGCAGCGCGGTGCCGATAAAGCTGAAGTCCGAGGCGTAGGCCAGCAGGTACTTGTGCAGCGCCGGGCTGTCGGGCAGCGCGCCGTCGGCACGGAACCACAGGTGGCGGACCGGTTCGATGGGCTGCGGGTTGGCAGGATCGACCAGGGTGACCGGGCGGATCTCGATGGGCTTGGGACGGCGCAGCTTTTCCATCACCCGCTCGGGCACCATCGGCGACAGCTTGTGCAGCAGCTCCCACTCGTTGGGCAGATCGTCCGGCCCGACCACGTCCGGCATCGGCAACTGATGCTCGTAGCCCGTTTCCTCGGCCTGGAACGAGGCGATGCCGGTGAAGATGGTCTGGCCCTTCTGGATCGCACTGACCCGCCGCGTGGTGAAGCTGCCGCCGTCGCGTACGCGATCGACGTCATAGACCACGGGCTGGTGCGAGTCGCCGGGGCGCAGGAAATAGCCGTGCAGCGAATGCACATGGCGCTCCGGCGTCACCGTCTGGCTCGCGGCGGAGATGACCTGGCCGAGCACCTGGCCGCCGAACAGCTGGGGAAAGCCGAGGTCCTGGCTCGCACCACGGAACAGGTTCTCCTCGATGCGTTCCAGGGTCAGCAGGTTGACCAGGGCGTCGAGTATCTGGGTCATTTCGGCTTCCTTGATAGGGGGCTCGTACGGGCGCGCCATGTTACGGATTTCGCCGGCAACGCTCCAGCAACAGTGCTCATTGTCGCCAATCGTCCCGCCGCAGCCGGTAGAGCACCTGGGTGTGCAGCGGGTGCTCGGGCGAAACGTCCGGATGACCGAACGTGGTGGCCGGTTCCGGGCGCATGCCGAGCCCTTCCAGCAGTTGCCTGCCCGGTTCGTTGATCTGCGAGACACAGGCCACGACCTCGTCCAGCCCCAGCGCGCCGAATGCGCATTTCAACGCCGTCTGCGCGGCCTCGCGAACCAGACCCTGCCCCCAGTGCTCGCAAGCCACCGCCCAGCGCAGCTCGGCGACCGCGTTCGGCAGCGGCAAGGCGGACCAGACCAGCCCGCAATAGCCGATGAAGGCGCCGTTGTCCTTGCGCTCCAGCGCCCACAGGCCGAAACCATTGCGCAGCAGATGCAGCCTGCTGCGCACCATCAGCGCGGCGCAGTCATCCCGGGACCACCGCGCCGGGTTGTAGCGCATCACCTCCGGGTCGGCACAGAGCCGCACCAACGGATCGAGGTCTTCGTCATGCCAGTTGCGCAGCCGTAGGCGCGTGCTTTCGAGTGCGAGTCGTTCAACCATCCCTGCTCCTTGAGCGCTCCGACGGCCAGCCTGCATACTGCGGCGCACATCCATCGAACAAGCGTGGTTCATGTCGCTTCCCCTGGTATTTCACGACGATTACAGCCCGCCATTGCCGCCGGGCCATCGGTTTCCCATGGAGAAGTTTCGTCTGCTGCGCGACCATCTGGTCGCCCTGGGTTTGACCACAGACGCAGCGCTATTGCGCCCCGAGCTGTGCAGCCATGACATTCTGGCGCTGGCGCACGAGCGCAACTACGTCGAGCGCTACTGCAGCGGCGCGATGGGTCGCGACGAGCTGCGCCGCCTCGGCCTGCCCTGGAGCCCGGAGCTGGCGCAGCGCACCGTGCGGGCGGTAGGCGGTTCGCTGCTGGCCGCCGAACAGGCGTTGCAGCATGGCCTGGCCTGCCACCTGGCCGGCGGCACCCACCATGCTCATCACGACCATGCGTCCGGCTTCTGCATCTTCAACGACCTGGCGGTAATCGCGCTCTACCTGCTGGAAAGCGGACGCGTCGGCCGCGTGCTGATCTTCGATTGCGACGTGCATCAGGGCGACGGCACCGCGCGCATCCTGGAGAACGTGGCGGACGCGGTGACCGTCTCGCTGCACTGCGAAAAGAACTTCCCCACTCGCAAGGCCCATAGCGACTGGGACATCCCGCTGCCACCCGGCATGGGCGATGAGGCCTACCTCAAGGTGGTTCATGACACCCTGAACTACCTGCTACCGATCTATCAGCCTGATCTGGTGCTCTATGACGCCGGCGTGGATGTTCATCGCGACGACGCCCTGGGCCTGCTCTCGCTGACCGACGCCGGGCTCGCCGCCCGCGACAGCGCCGTGCTCGACCACTGCCTGGGCCGCGACATCCCGGTGGTCGGCCTGATCGGCGGCGGCTACGACAAGGACCGCGCCCTGCTCGCGCGGCGCCACGCCACCTTGCATGTCAGCGCGGCAGCCGCCTGGCAGCGCCACGGACTCGGCTGAGCATCCGTCAGCGGCTACAATGCCCGCCCCGTGATGTTCTTCAGGCTTCTGCCATGACCCCGCCCGCCTCCTCCTCTCGTGTCGCCATCATCGGCGGCGGCCCTGCCGGCCTGATGGCCGCCGAAGTACTCGGCCAGGCGGGCATCAGCGTCGATCTGTACGACGCCATGCCCTCGGTCGGCCGCAAATTCCTGCTGGCCGGGGTCGGTGGCATGAACATCACCCATGCCGAGCACTACTCCACCTTCGTCAGCCGCTACGGCGCGCGCTCAGAGCAGCTGCGCCCGTTGCTGGACGCCTTTACTCCGAGCGCGCTGCGTGACTGGATTCACGGGCTGGGCATCGACACCTTCGTCGGCAGTTCCGGCCGGGTATTTCCCACCGACATGAAAGCCGCGCCATTGCTGCGCGCCTGGCTCAGGCGCCTGCGCGAGAGTGGCGTGCGCATTCATACCCGCCAGCGCTGGCTGGGCTGGGACGCACAGGGTGTGCTGCGCATCGCCGGGGCGGACGGCGAAAGCCTGATCGAGACCGACGCCACCCTGCTCGCCCTCGGCGGCGGCAGCTGGGCGCGACTAGGCTCGGATGGCGCCTGGGTGCCGCTGCTCACAGCTCGCGGCATTGCCATCGCACCGTTGCAGCCGGCCAACTGCGGCTTCGAGGTGCAAGCCTGGAGCGAGCACCTGCGGGACAAGTTCGCCGGCGCGCCGCTGAAGACGGTCAGCCTCGCCCTTCCCGACACCGCGCCGCGCAAGGGCGAGTTCGTACTTACCGCGACCGGCATCGAGGGCAGCCTGGTCTACGCGCTGGCGGCACCGATCCGCGAGACCATCAACCGTGACGGCGCCGCCACCGTGCTGCTCGACCTGCTGCCGGATCGCACCCTGGCGCAGGTCGCCAGCGCCCTGGCCAGACCACGGGGCGCGCAGTCGATGGCCAAGCACCTGCACCGCCAGCTGAAGCTCGATGGAGTCAAGGCGGCGCTGCTGCGCGAGCTGACCGATGCCGCGACCTTCCAGGACCCGCAGACCCTGGCCACGGCGATCAAGGCACTGCCCATCCGCCTGGTCCGCCCGCGCCCACTGGACGAAGCGATCAGCAGCGCCGGGGGCGTGCCGTTCGAAGCGCTGGATGCCAGCCTGATGCTGCGACAGCTGCCCGGTGTGTTCTGCGCCGGGGAGATGCTCGACTGGGAGGCAGCGACCGGCGGTTATCTGCTGACCGCCTGCTTTGCCAGTGGCCGGGCGGCGGCCGAGGGAATGCTGCGCTGGCTGCGGACCGAACGGCCCACAATCGCACAGGCTTGATCGACGGGTGAGCAGCGGCCGGATGAGCCGGCCGCACCCAGCGTTCTACATCTTCATCACGATACGGCCCTCGATGCGCCCGGCACGCATGTCGTCGAGTATATGGTTGATGTTGTCGAGCTTGTCGGTATGGATGGTCGCCTTGACCAGCCCCTCGCCAGCGAAGTCCAGCGCCTCCTGCAGGTCGGCACGTGTACCGACAATGGAGCCGGTGATGCTGATCGCCTTGAGCACCACATCGAAGATCGGCGTCGGGAAATCTCCCGGCGGCAGACCGACCAGCGCCACGGTACCGCGCCGCCGGGCCATGCCGATGGCCTGACCGAAGGCGCTGTTGGACACCGCCGTCACCAGCACGCCGTGAGCGCCACCGATATCGCGCTGCACCACTTCCACGGGGTTCTCCGTGCGCGCATTGACGGTCAGGTCGGCGCCCAGGCGCTTGGCCAGTTCCAGCTTGGCGTCATCCACATCCACCGCCACCACGTGCAGGCCCATCGCCTTGGCGTACTGCACCGCGACGTGGCCCAGGCCGCCAATACCGGAGATCGCCACCCACTGGCCGGGCCGCGCTTCGGTGACCTTGAGGCCCTTGTAGACGGTGACCCCGGCACAGAGGATTGGCGCGATCTCGTCGAACTCGACGTTCTTCGGCAGGATGCCCACGTAATTCGGGTCCGCCAGCACGTACTCGGCATAGGCACCGTTGACCGAGTAGCCGGTGTTCTGCTGGCCTTCGCAGAGGGTTTCCCAGCCGGTCAGGCAGTGCTCGCAGCAGCCGCAGGCGGTGTACAGCCAGGGCACGCCGACCCGGTCGCCCTCCTTCACCCGCGTCACGCCGGCACCCACCGCCGCGACGTGGCCAACGCCTTCATGGCCGGGAATGAACGGCAGGGACGGTTTCACCGGCCAGTCGCCCTCGGCCGCATGCAGGTCGGTGTGGCAGACGCCGGAGGCGGCGATCTTCACCAGGATCTGGCCGGGGCCGGGCATCGGCACCTTGACTTCCTCGAGGCGCAGCGGCTCGCCGAAGGCGTGTACCACTGCCGCTTTCATGGTCTGGGTCATGGACTTGCTCCTTGAGTCGGGACATTCGAGTCTGCACAACATGGACCGGATCAAGCCTAGACTCGAATCAGTGGCCGCGTGATGACGCCGACATCCGCGGTGCAGCCGCCAGCCCGCAGCGTTGCACGAATGTTCCAGACCGGCCACGCTCGCGGGGCGACACTGTGTCGCGCAGCATCGCCGCCTTGCGTTTCACGGAGCCGTCATGGGTACAGCTGACTGGATCGATCTGAAGAAGGATGCCGAGACCGGTATCGAGACGATCCGTGCGCACTTCGAAGGTCATGCCTACGACCCGCACTTCCATGACAGCTACCTGATCGGCTTCACCGAACAGGGCGTTCAGCAGTTTCACTGCCGCCGGACGCTGCACAGCAGCACACCAGGGCAGGTGTTTCTGCTCGAACCCGGCGAGCTGCACGACGGCCACGCGCCGACACCCGGTGGCTTCACCTATTCGATGCTCTACCTCGACCCGCACTGGATCGAGCGCGAACTGCGCGCGCTGTTCGAGGATGCGCCCAACCAGTGCCAGCCGGCGTTCGCCAAGACGCTGGAAAGCGAGCCGGCGCTGGTGACTGTGATTGCCGACGCCTTCCAGGCCTTGCAAAGCCAGGACCTGCGCATCGTTCGCCAGGCCGCGCTGGACGCGCTGCTGGGCAAGCTGGCGCGGCACCTGGCATGGCGACCGCGGCTGGCTGCCGACCCGCGCCTGCCGACCGTGGCGCTGCGGGCACGGGACTATCTGCATGCACATATGGACCAGGATCTGGGGCTGGACGATCTGGCGCGGGCCACCGGTGTCGATCGCTTCAGGCTGTCGCGGGCGTTCAAGGCGGCTTTCGGCCTGGCGCCGCATGCCTATCTGGTCCAGCTGCGCCTGGCCAAGGCCCGTCGCCTGCTCGCAGCCGGCCAGCCACCGGCGCTGGTGGCGATGAGCCTCGGTTTCGCCGACCAGAGCCACATGGGCCGCTGGTTCCGCCGCGCCTACGGGCTGACACCGGCGCACTACCGCAGACGCTGCTCGAATCTTCCAGACCGCTGAGCCGACAGGCGCGAGCATTCGGGCATCCGCCACCCTCGGAGCCGACCAGCATGCCTCGCCTCGCCGCCACCCCCGAATCATTCGCCACGCTCTTCATGGAGCAGCCGTCATGAGCCAGCTGCTGCCTTTCGTGCTGTTCGCCTTCGTCGCCTCGATCACGCCGGGGCCAACCAACATTCTGGTACTGAGCAACAGCTGGCGCTTCGGCCTGGGCGCAGCCATGCCAATCATTTTCGGCGCCTGCTCGGCTGCGGCATCGATCGTACTGCTGGTGGGCCTGGGTGCCGGCGAATGGTTGCTGCATCATCCGCAGTTGCAGCAGCTCATGAGCTGGCTCGGTCTGGCCTGGCTGCTCTACCTGGCCTGGCAGATCGCCCGCAGCCCGGCCGGGCCGGTCGAGGCCGACGCCGCGCCGCGCCGCGCCGGCTCGGCGCGCTGGGCGCCGCCGGCCTGCAACTGGTCAATCCGAAGGTGTGGATGATGGCGCTGGCGGTGGTTGGCGTGTTCAGCGGCGGCGCTGCCGACGCGGGGCGTTACGCCATTCACGCCCTGCTGTTCTTTCTGATCGCCTTGCCCTGCCTGGCAGCCTGGGCACTGCTTGGTGTCGGGGCGGCGAAGCTGCTGCACTCGGCAGCGCATATGCGCCGGTTCAACTACGCCATGGCACTGCTCTTGGTGGTGTCGGCACTGCTGAGTCTGTGACCTGCATTATCGGTGGAAACGGCTTCCCCGTTTTCCACCCTGCGCTGCGATCAGCGCTTCTTCGCCGGCTTGCCGCCGCCTAGGCTCGGCACCTTGCGAATCGGCCTGGCGTTGGGCTTTTCGCTCTCGTCGAACCAGTTGCCGAGATGAATCTTGCCCTTGCCGCCGCCGTCCTTGGGCTTTTTCGGTTTCTTCGGCTTCTTGATGATCTGCCCGCCCAGCGTGGTGGTCGGCACACGATGGTCCGGCACGAAGCCCAATTCGTCGTGGCGCGGCAGCACCTGGTTGATCAGGGTCTCGATGGCCGCAAGCTGATCGACTTCATCGGCGCTGACCAGCGATACCGCCTCGCCCGTGGCGCCGGCGCGACCGGTGCGGCCGATGCGGTGTACGTAGTCTTCGGCGACGATCGGCAGGTCGAAGTTGACCACCTGCGGCAGATCATGGATGTCCAGCCCGCGCGCGGCGACATCGGTCGCCACCAGCACCTGCACTTCGCCCGCCTTGAAGCGCTCCAGCGCACGCAGCCGCGAGGCCTGTGGTTTGTCGCCGTGGATCGCATCGCTGGAAATGCCCGCAGCCTGCAGCTCGTCCACCAGCTGATCGACACCCTTGCGCGTCTTGACGAACACCAGCACCTGGCCCCAGCGCTTGTCCGCCAGCAGATGCAGGAACAGCTCGGACTTGCGCTTCTTGTCCACTGGCACCAGCCACTGCTTGACCGTCTTCGCCGCGGCGTTGCGTGGGCTGACCTCGACCGATAGCGGGTCGCGCAGCAGCTCGCGGGCCATTTGCCGGATCGGCTCGGAGAAGGTCGCGGAGAACAGCAGGGTCTGGCGCTTCTTCGGCAGTGCGGCGAACAGTTGGTCCAGCTCGTCGGCGAAACCGAGGTCGAGCATGCGATCGGCCTCGTCGAGCACCAGCGCCTGCAGCTGATTGAAGCCCACGGCGTTCTGCCGGTAGAGGTCGAGCAGGCGACCGGGCGTCGCCACCAGCACGTCGATGCCCTTGCGCAGCGCCATCATCTGCGGGTTGATGCTGACACCGCCGTACACCGCGTAGGTGCGCAGCGGCAGGTTCTGCCCGTAGACACGAAAACTCTCATGGACCTGCTCGGCCAGCTCGCGGGTCGGCACCAGCACCAGCGCGCGCACCGAATTGCTCGCCACCTTGGCGCCTTCCATGGTCAGGCGCTGCAGCAATGGCAGGGCGAAACCGGCGGTCTTGCCGGTACCGGTCTGCGCCGCCGCCATCAGGTCGCGGCCCTTGAGCACGGCGGGAATGGCTTCGATCTGCACCGGCGTCGGCTTGCGGTAGTCGAGGGTTTCCAGGGTCCGCAGCAGCGGATCGATCAGGCCCAGGGAGGCGAAGGTCATGGCAGGCTCGCAGCGCCGTTTCGGCGGGATGAAAAAGGGCGGATTCTAGCAGCAGGCCGGGCACATCGGCTCACCAGCCGATTGCAGGCGGGCCAGGCGATGCCTTGCTGTCACAGTTTCATACGCTGCCGCGCTGGTAGCTGGCCAACGCCTGCCGCAGGATAGGCACAGCGCCGCGGCGCCGTCACATCAACCGCACGGAGACCCTGATGGAAGCGCTACTCGCCCACGGCCCCTTCGCCGAATTCGCCCTGCTGCTGATCGTTTCCGCGGTGGTCGGGGCGATTGCCGTGAGCCTGCGCCAGCCGCTGCTGATTTCCTACATCGTGGTCGGCATTCTGCTTGGCCCGGCGGTGTTCGGCCCGGTCAACGCCGCCGAACAGATCCATCTGCTGGCCGAGATCGGCGTCGCCGTGCTGCTGTTCGTGGTCGGGCTCAAGCTGGACCTCGCGCATATCCGCAATATCGGGCCGGTGGCGCTGGCCACGGGGCTCGGGCAGCTGACCTTCACCATCGTCTTCGGCTTCGCGCTCACGCTGCTGATGGGCAAGAGCACCATGGAGGCGATCTACATCGCCGTGGCGCTGACCTTTTCCAGCACCATCATCATCGTCAAGCTGCTCTCGGACAAACACGAGCTGGACTCGCTGCACGGACGCATCGCCGTCGGCTTCCTGATCGTCCAGGACCTCGCCGTGGTGCTGGCGATGATGACCATGAGCGCCCTGCGCGGCGCGGGCGATGCCGGCTGGGCCGAGGTCTCGGGCTCGCTGCTGCTGCGTCTGGCAGGCGCGGCCATCCTGATGTACGTGCTGATGCGCTACGTGCTGCCGCCGCTGGTCAGCCGCATGGCGCGCTCGCAGGAACTGCTGCTGATCTTCGCCATTGCCTGGGGCACCGGGCTCGCCGCGCTGGGCGACTACATCGGTTTCAGCAAGGAGGCCGGAGCCTTCGTCGCCGGCTTTTCGCTGGCCTCGACGGCCTATCGTGAAGCGATGAACGCGCGCCTGACCGGCATCCGCGACTTCATGCTGCTGTTCTTCTTCATCGACCTCGGTGGCCGGCTGGATTTCTCCACGCTCGGCAACGAGATCCTGCCGGCCATCGTGCTGGCGTTGTTCGTGCTGATCGGCAATCCGCTGATCGTCATGGCGATCATGGGCTACATGGGTTATCGCAAGCGCACCGGCTTTCTCGCCGGGCTGACCGTGGCGCAGATCAGCGAGTTCTCCATCGTCTTCGTCGCCATGGGCATCACCCTCGGCCATATCGGGCCGGAGGCGCTGGGTCTCACCACGCTGGTCGGTTTGGTGACGATCATGCTCTCGACCTACATGATCCTGTTCTCGCAACCGCTCTACGAGCGGCTGGCGCCCTGGCTCGGCCTGTTCGAACGCAAGCGTCCCTACCGCGAACTGGAAGTGGAAGCCCAGGGCAGGCCGCAGGGCCATCCGCGCATCATCATCTTCGGCCTGGGCCGCTATGGCTCACGCCTGCTGCAGCAGCTGGCCGCCGCACGACTGCCGGTGCTCGGTGTGGACTTCGACCCCGAGGCAGTGCGCACGCTGCGCCGCAGCAAGCTGCCGGTGCGCTTCGGCGATGGCGAGGACCCGAGCTTTCTCGAATCGCTGCCGCTGCAGCATGCCGAATGGGTGGTCACCAGCTTTCCGCAGTGGGAGGCCAATCGCGCCTTTCTGCATGCGCTCAAACATGCAGGGTTTCAGGGCAAGATCGCCGGCGTGGTGCGCGACGACCAGCATGGCAAGGCGCTGGACGCAGCCGGCGTCGCCCGCGTACTGAACCCCTTCACCGATGCGGCGGACTTCGCCGCGCGCAGCCTGATCGACGAGCTGGGATCAACGCCCAGGCCGCCGACCGACTAAGCGGCAAGGCGTTGAAGAACCCCACACGCGGCGCCATCCGGGCTCTGTCTGACCGGCGGACTTCAGCCACCGCCGGCGCAGCCGTTAACCTGCTATCCACCGGCCCCAATCGAGTGCGCCCATGAGTTCGAGCAACACCAGCAGCATCCCTGCCCCAGATGCCTATCCGTGCCACGGCGCCGCCGAGCACGGCGCCTGCCCCAGCTGCGCCAGTGGCGAGCGTCTGGGCTTCAGCTTCAGTTACGCCTTTCAGCCGATCGTCGATCTGCGCAGCCGGCAGATCTTCGCCCATGAGGCGCTGGTGCGCGGCATCGGCGGCGAGCCGGCACCCACTGTGCTGTCGCAAGTCACCGAGCAGAATCGCTTCCGTTTCGATCAAGCCGGCCGGGTCAAGGCGATTAAGACCGCGTCCAGGCTGGGCATGCAAAGCAAGCTGTCGATCAATTTCATGCCCAACGCGATCTATCGTCCCGAGCTGTGCATCCGCTCGACGCTGGAAGCCGCCCGCGCCCACGATTTTCCCATCGAGCAAATCATCTTCGAGACCGTCGAAGGCGAGCGCATCAACGACGGCAAGTGGCTGACCGAAGTGTTCCGCGAATACCAGCGCATCGGTTTTCTCACCGCCATCGATGACTTCGGTGCGGGCTTTGCCGGACTCAATCTGCTGGCCGATTTCCAGCCGGACATCATCAAGCTGGACATGGACCTGATCCGCAGCATCGACCAGAGCCGCACGCGTCAGGCCATCGTCCGGGCGACGGTGGGGATGTGTGAGGAGTTGGGTATCAAGGTGATCGGCGAAGGCGTGGAAACCGCCGACGAATGCAGCGCCCTGTTCGATCTGGGCATTCATCTGATGCAGGGCTACCTGTTCAGCCGGCCGCTGTTCGAGGCCTGTGGCCAGGCGGAACAGCTCGCCTGGCCGCAGTGAGTATCAGCCGCGCAACAGCTTGAGCAGTTCCTCTGCCGCCGCTTCCGATGAGGCCGGGTTCTGCCCGGTCACCAGCAGCCCGTCGACCTGCACGTAAGGCGCCCAGTCCGCGCCCTTGCTGTACTGGCCGCCACGCTCGCGCAGGCGGTCCTCGAGCAGGAACGGCACTACATCGGTCAGCTCCACACCCGCTTCCTCGCCATTGGTGAAGCCGGTGACGCGCTTGCCCTTGACCAGATACTCGCCATCCTTGCCGCGCACCTCGGTCAGTGCCGCCGGTGCATGGCAGACCGCGGCCACCGGCTTGTCGGCCTTGACGAAGGATTCGATCAGGGCGATGGAAGACGGGTTATCCACCAGATCCCACAACGGGCCGTGGCCGCCCGGGTAGAACACCGCATCGAAGTCCTCGGCGGAAACCTGATCCAGACGATAGGTGTTGGCCAGCAACGTCTGCGCCTCGCCATCGCCGTTGAAGCGCTCGGTAGCTTCGGTCTGGGCGTCAGGCTCGTCGCTCTTCGGGTCGAGCGGCGGTTCGCCACCCTCGGGCGACGCGAGCACCACCTGCGCCCCGGCATCCATGAAGACGTAGTACGGCGCGGCGAATTCCTCCAGCCAGAAGCCGGTCTTTTTGCCGGTGTCACCCAGCTGGTCGTGGGACGTGAGCACGATAAGAATTTTCATGGAGCCTCCTTGTTGAAGCGCGACGTGAACAGTTGAGACTGCCGCCGCGGGCACATTGCTCCGCGGCCAAATCACATCCATGAAAAAGGGCGCCGAAGCGCCCTCAAGAATCACCGTTCCGGTCAGATCCGAAAGCTATCCACCAGCTGCTTCAGGCGGCGCGCCTGCTGATCCAGATCGCCGCAGGCGCGCAGGGTCGACTGCAGGTTCTGCACGCCTTGCTGGTTCAGCGTGTTGATCTCGGTGATGTCCATGTTCAGCGACTCGATCACCGCGGTCTGCTCCTCGGTGGCGGTGGCCACCGACTGGTTCATGCCGTCGATCTCCCCGATGCGCTGGGTCACCTCGCCGAGGCGCTCGCCGGCGCGGTCGGCGATGGAGACGCTGGATTCACTCTGCCGCTGGCTTTCGGTCATGGTCTGCACCGAAGCGCCGGCACCGACCTGCAGCTGCTCGATCATCTGCTGGATTTCCTGCGCCGAGCTCTGGGTGCGATGCGCCAGGTTGCGCACCTCGTCGGCGACCACGGCAAAGCCGCGCCCCGCCTCGCCGGCCCGCGCCGCCTCGATGGCGGCGTTCAGCGCGAGCAGGTTGGTCTGCTCGGAAATGCCCTTGATCACCTCGAGAATCTGGCCGATGTCCACGGTCTTGGCATTGAGGGCCTCGATCTGCCCGCAGGACGCGCTGATCTTCGCCGACAGCTCGCGCATCGCGGCGATGTTCTGCTCCACCACCTGGCGACCGTCTTCGGCCTGATGCCGCGCGCCACTGGCGTGCTGCGAGGCATCTGCCGCGTTGCGGGCGATCTCCTGGGCGGCGGCGCCAAGTTCGTTGATCGCCGCCGCCACGCTGTTGGTGCGACTGGCCTGCTCGTCGGAGTTGGCCATCGATGCGTTCGAAGCGCCGAGCACGCGTTGCGCCACTTCGTTGACCTGTAGCGTGGCCGAGGACACCTCGCGGATCGATTCATGGATACGCTCGACGAAGCGGTTGAAGGCGGTCGCCAGCTGACCGAACTCATCCCTGGACTGCACGGCGAGGCGCCGGGTCAGGTCGCCCTCGCCCTCGGCGATGTTGGCCATGGCGCGGCCCATGTCGGTGAGCGGACGCATCAGTACACGGATCAGCATGCCCAGCAGCAGCAGGATGAACGCCACGGCGGCAACCGTGGCGACCAGCGCGGTGGTGCGGAAACTGGCGAGGCTGGCGTAGGCCGCGTCCTTGTCCAGCGAGATGCCGACGTACCAGGTCACCGAAGGCAGGCCCTGGACCCGGCTGAAGCTGAGGATGCGGGTCTGGCCGTCGAGATCGACTTCGGCATAGTTGGCGTCGAGCGACGGCGCATGACCGGGGAAGAGTTCACCCAGCGACTTCATCACCTTGGAGCTGTCCGGATGCACCAGGATCTTGCCGTCACCACTGGCCAGGAAGGCATAGCCCATGCCGTTGAAGTCCAGCGCGTTGATGATCTGCACCAGCACCTTGAGGCTGAGGTCACCACCGACCACGCCGAGCGCCTGACCGCCGCCCTGCGCCGGGGTTGCCGCGGTGATGATCAGCTCGTTGGTGGCGGCGTCCTGGTAGGGCTCGGTCAGCGTGGTGCGGCCGGCGGCCACGGCATCCTTGTACCAGGGACGCTGGCGCGGGTCGTAGCCGGCGGGCAGTTCGAAGCGCGGATGCACGATGAACTCGCCATCGGCGCGGCCCAGGTAGCTGAAAGCGAAAGTCGAGCTCAGCGCGGGCTGCTTGACCAGCGCCTCCACCTGCTCGCTGGCGCTGTCACGGGCGACCGTCTGCGCCAGACTTTCCAGCAGGACCAGCCGGCCGGATAGCCAGTTCTGGATGTTGTGCGCGGTCACCTCACCCATCTCGTCGAGGTAGCTCTCGAGATTGGCGCGAATGGCGTTGCGCTGCAGGTAGTCGTTGTAGAGGGTGAAAAGCGCGAAGGTCGCGATCACCACCAGGGAGGCGGCCAGCAGGATCTTGTGGCTGAATTTGAGGCTGTTGGTCATGGCAGCGAGTCCGGAACGGTTCGGGCAGGCGAGCATCCTTGTCCCGTGCGCCTCCCTGGCTGTCACCCTGAATTGTCGGCCTCGTCCAGCGGAACTTTACGGTCAGATGACGACGATCAAGCGGGGGATCGTCTTTCCGACCAGTGGCCTGCGTGGCGCTCCAGCAGAGCGCCACGCGCGGCCTTGACGCGGTATCAGCGACCGGCCAGCGCCGGCATCACCCGCGGACGCAACATCTCGCCAAGCACCGCCAGCGCACCGATCGCTCCGGCGATCCAGTACCAGCGCTGCAACGGGTCGAAGCCCAGCCAGCCAAGGGCATGCAGGAAGACCATGAGGATCAGCACCGGACAGACATAGCGCACCATGAACAGCCACAGCGCGTAGCCCAGCGGCGGCAGGTTCAGCTCGTCGCGCATGATCTCGCTGCGCAGCGCGTAGCCGGCCAGCAGCACGGTGAAGATCCCGCCCAGCGGCATCATCCAGCGCGAGGTCAGGTAATCCAGCCAGTCGAAGAAGTTCTTGCCCATCGGCGTCCAGCCCGACATCAGGTTGAACGAGAGCATCGCCAGCAGGCTGATCACCAGCAGCACCACGCCGGAACCCATTGCCGCCTTGATCCGCGAGATGCCGTGCTTCTCGTTGAGGTAGGCGACGGAGGCCTCGATCATGGAGATCGCCGAGGTCAGCGCGGCGATCGACACCATGGCGAAGAACAGCACGCCGAAGGCGGTGCCGAACGGCATCTGCTGGAAGGCCAGTGGCAGGCTCATGAAGATCAGGCCCGGGCCGGCAGTCGGGTCCATGCCGTTGGCGAAGATGATCGGGAAGATCGCCAGGCCCGCCAGCAGCGCGACGCAGGTGTCGGCGATGGCGACCATGAAGGTGGTGCGGGCGATGGACTGGTCATCCGGAATGTACGAGCCGTAGGTGAGGATCGCACCGGAAGCCAGGCTGAGGGTGAAGAACGCGTGGCCAAGCGCCGCCAGCAGCGCTTCGCCGGTGATCTTCGAGGTGTCGAAGCTGAACAGGAAGGCGAAGCCCTGATCGAAGCCGCCGCTGGTGACCGCGTAACCCACGAGGATCAGCAGCAGCACGGCCAGCCCCGGCATCATCCAGCGCACGGCGTTCTCGATGCCCTTCTGCACGCCCTTGGCGACGATCCACAGCGTCAGCAATGCCACCAGCAGGCTCCAGCCGCCGAGCTGCCAAGGGTTGGAGTTGTGCGCCTCGAACACGCCACCCAATGCCTCGACGCTGGTCGCCGCCAGCGAGCCGTCGAGCATCTTCACCGTGTAGGCGAAGGCCCAGCCGGCGACCACCACATAGAAGCAGAGGATCAGGAAGCCGGCGGTCATGGCCATGCCGCCCACCGCCTTCCACAGCGGATTGCCGTTGTTCTCGCGGACCACCCGGCCGATGGCGTCGATCGGGCTGCCACGGCCGCGGCGACCGATGGCGATCTCGCACATCATCACCGGTACGCCGATGGCGAGGATGCACAGCAGGTACATCAGTACGAAGGCACCACCGCCGAACTCGCCGGTGATGTAGGGAAATTTCCAGATGTTGCCCAGGCCCACGGCGGAGCCGGTTGCCGCGAGGATGAAACCCCAGCGCGACAGCCAGAGGTTCTTCGGTTTTTCACGAGTCATACGTCACCTGTTTGTTGTTATCTGTGACGGGATCGGGACCGTCGCGCAGGGCGCGGCGGCGTGCAAGGCGGATTCAGTCGTTCATTGAGCGTCGGGCTGCACCTCCGGCGCGGCCTGCTGGAAGGCCGGAAGCGTCTCGCAGCGTGCAACGATCTCGAGAATGCGTGGATACGCCGCGAGGTCACAGGCAAAACGGCGCGCATTGTATACCTGCGGCACCAGGCATGCCTCCAGATAACCTGGCCGATCGTTCAGGGAAAGCCTGCCATCGAAACATTCCAGGCCCGCTTCCACGGCGGCGAGCCCCTGACCGACCCAGTGCTGATACCACGCGTTCTTGGCCTCGTCGTCGACACCCAGTTCGGCGGAGAGGTACTGCAACACACGCAGGTTGTTCAGCGGATGGATCTCGCAGGCGATGTGCATGGCCAGTGCGCGCACCTGGGCGCGGCGAACCGGATCGTCCGGCAGCAGCGCCGGCACCGGGAACACTTCTTCGAGGTATTCCAGAATCGCCAGCGACTGGCTGATGCGCGCCCCACCGTTGGCTTCGTCAACCAGCAACGGCACCAGCTGCTGCGGGTTGAGGGCGCGGTAATCGGCCGCACGCTGCTGGCCGCCATCCTTGACCAGATGCACCGGCACCTGCCGGTAGGCCAGCCCCTTGAGGTTCAGCGCGATGCGCACCCGGTAGGCGGCACTGGAGCGCCAGTAACCGTAGAGCGTCAGCTCAGTGCTCATAGCGCTCGACCTGCTGATCGATAGCACCAAAGATGCTCTGCCCGGCGGCGTCGAACATCTCGATGCGCACCCGATCGCCGAACTTGAGGAATGGCGTCTTCGCCTCGCCGTGCTCGACCACCTCGAGCATGCGCTTCTCGGCCAGGCAGGACGAGCCGGCGCTGCGGTCGTAGTTCGACACGGTGCCCGAGCCGATGATGGTGCCGGCGCCCAGTGGGCGGGTGCGCGCGGCGTGGGCGACCAGGGTCGGGAAGTTGAAGGTCATGTCGGTGCCGGCATCCGGCTGGCCGAACAGCTCGCCGTTGATGTGCGAAACCAAAGGCCGATGCACCTTGCCGTCGCGCCAGGTTTCGCCCAGCTCGTCCGGGGTCACCGCCACCGGCGAGAAGCTCGACGACGGCTTGCTCTGGTAGAAGCCGAAGCCCTTGGCCAGCTCGCCGGGAATCAGGTTGCGCAGCGAGACGTCGTTGACCAGCATCAGCAGCTGGATGTGCGACGCCGCCTCGGCCGGCGTCGCACCCATCGGCACGTCGCTGGTGATCACCGCCAGCTCGCCTTCCAGATCGATGCCCCAGGCCTCGTCGGCTAGCCGGATCGGGCTGTGCGGCGGAATGAAGGCATCGGCGCCGCCCTGGTACATCAGCGGATCATGCCAGAAGGATTCCGGCATCTCGGCGCCACGCGCCTTGCGCACCAGCTCGACGTGATTGACGTAGGCGCTGCCGTCGGCCCAGTGATAGGCGCGCGGCAGCGGGCTGTGGCAGGCGGTCTGGTCGAAGGCGAATGCGCCTTCCTCCAGCCCGTCGTTGAGGCGCTGGTAGACCGCTTCCAGCTTCGGCTTGCAGTAGTGCCAGTCATCCAGCGCGGCCTGCAGCGTGGCGGCGATCTGCGGCACTTTCACCGCCTGGGCGAGATCACGGGAGACGACGACGAGCACGCCGTCGCGGCCCTGGTTGAGGGTTGCGAGTTTCATCAGGATTCCTTGCCCGGCGCACGCCAGGAGTTGACGTATTCGGGGACATCGACGGCTGCGGCGGCCTCGCCGACTTCCAGCGCGCGGCGGGTGTCGATCATCACCGCCACCTCGTCGGCAAAGGTCGCCGGGTCGGTGCTGGCCTTCTTCAGCGCCTTCGGGTGCGGCCCGTGGGGGAAGCCGCAGGGGTGGAAGGTCACCATGCCCTGCTCGATGTTGTCGCGGCTGAAGAAGTTGCCGCGGTGGTAGAACAGCACTTCGTCATAGTCATCGTTGTTATGGAAGAACGGCACCTTCAGCGCGCCCGGATCGGATTCCACCGGCCGCGGCGTGAAGGTGCAGACCACGAAACCGTTGGCGACGAAGGTGGTGTGCGCCGACGGCGGCAGGTGGTAGCGATGGCTCATCAGCGGGCGGATGTCGCGCCAGTTGAGCCGTACCACGGTGTTGTCGCCGTGCCAGCCGACCACGTCCAGCGGGTTGTACGGGTAGGTCACGGTGGTGATCTGCTCTCGCCGCTTGATGCGGATCTGCCAGGGGTTCTCGTCTTGCTGCGCGCGGAAGGCGTCGTCCAGGCGCGGATGGTCGAGCACCGCGGCGTCGAAGATCGCGTGCGGGCCGACCAGGCCTTTTTCCGGCAGCTGGTAGGCGCCGTCGGTGTTCTCGATCAACAGCATGAACACCGGCTGCGTCGCCTCGATGCGCCAGGCGGTGCCGCGCGGGATCATCAGGTAGTCGCCGTCGCGGAATTCCAGGTGGCCGAAATCGCAGTACAGATGCCCGGCGCCCTCGTGGATGAACAGCAGTTCGTCACCATCACCGTTGCGCACCAGATGGCGCATGGCGCCGTTGGTCTTCCACAGGCGCAACTTGACGTCGGCGTTGTGCAGCGCCAGCGGCGCCTGCAGCGGGCAGTCGCCTTCGCTGGGGATGTGATTGAAGTTGAAGGCGTGCGGGCGCAGCGGGCCTTCCCAGTCGATCCAGCCGGTCGGCGGATGCTTGTGATGCAGGTGCGAAGCCGGGCCGAAGAAGCCTTCCCGGCCCATTTCGCGCTCGTAGGTGCCCTGCGGAAAATCGCAGTGCGCCTGACGCGAACTCTCACCCTCGCGGATGGGGAAACTGATCCATTTGCGGCTCATGTGCCTCTCCTCGTGATACCGCGTGATCTGAATGGCGGCGCAGTGGATGCCGGTGCGTAGGGTGGAAGACTGCGAAGCATCTTCCACGCGTCCGTGTCAGGCCGACCGAAACGCGTGGATGTGCTGCGCGACATCCACCCTACGCAAACCACCTCGGCCCCGAACTTACTCGTCCGCCTTGATCACGCCGCGGCGCACCTGGTCTTCCTCGATGGATTCGAACAGCGCCTTGAAGTTGCCTTCGCCGAAGCCCTGGTTGCCCTTGCGCTGGATGATCTCGAAGAAGATCGGGCCGATCACCGTGTTGGTGAAGATCTGCAGAAGGATGCCGTCATCGCCCGGCGCGCCGTCGATCAGCAGGTTCAGCTCGCGCAGCTGGTCGAGCGGCTCGCCGTGGCCGGCGACGCGGGTATCGACCTTCTCGTAGTAGGTGTCCGGCGTGGTCATGAAGTCCACACCATTGGCCCGCAGGCGGCGCACGGTCTCGTAGATGTCGTCGGTGGACAGTGCGATGTGCTGGATGCCCTCGCCGTGGTATTCGCGGATGAATTCCTCGATCTGCGACTTGTCGTCGGCCGACTCGTTGATCGGGATGCGGATCTTGCCGCAGGGCGCGGTCATGGCGCGGGAGAACAGACCGGTCAGCTTGCCTTCGATGTCGAAGTAGCGAATCTCGCGGAAATTGGCGATGCGCTCGTAGAAACCGGACCAGACGTCCATCTGCCCGCGACGCACGTTGTGGGTCAGGTGATCGATACACATCAGGCCGACGGCATTGTCGTTCGGCGTGCGCCCTTCGATGTACTCGAAGTCGACGTCGTAGATGCTCTTGTCGCCGTAGCGGTCGACGAGATACAGCAGCGAGCCGCCGATGCCTTCGACGCAGGGGATGTTCAGCTCGCCGAAGTTGGCGTGGCTGCCGACCAGCTTGGCGCCCTGGGATTCGACGTAGGCAGCGGCCTGCGCGGCATTCTTCACCCGGAAGGCCATGGCGCAGGCGCTCGGGCCGTGCTTCTCGCCGAACTCGCGCACATGCCCGGTGGGGTTGCCGTTGAGCACGATGTTGATGTCGTGCTGCTGGAACAGCCAGACCTCCTTGGAGCGGTGCTTGGCGGTTTCGGTAAAGCCCATCTGGGTGAACAGCGTGCGCAGCTGCTCGATGCCCTCGGCATTCGGCGCGGTGAATTCGACGAACTCGAAGCCGTCGGTGCCGATGGGGTTGTGCTGTTCGATCTTGTTCACGGCGTTCATATCGCCTCCTGATTATTGTTGTGAGGACTGCCGTTGCACGGCTTGGCTGGCCCCATCACACCCCAGGCCAGGGCGGCGAACAATGCTGTTTACGGGCACGGAAAGCGGCTGGCGCCATCCCCGCTGTCAGGTTTTCCTTACAGTGCGTTTTTCGCTGAAAAGCCTGGCCCGGCGGCTTGCCAGGCGTAACGAAAAGCTGACAGCCTGGTGCGACAAGCTGCCGCACATGTCGTCTGGCGCAATGGCGTCGCGCATAAAAAAGGTGGGCTGAAGCCCACCCACCAAGGCCGGCGTCGGCCTCGATGGATGGACCTGAGCCCACCAAAAGGGCTTCCTGAGAAGCCCGCAGCATGCTTGCGGGATGGGCTTCAGCCCACCGGCGCGTTCTGCACGGACGACCGCGGTCGCGCTAGATCAGCCCGAGCAGGTTGAGGAATACCAGCACGATAGCCACCGGCGTGCCGTAGCGCAGCAGCTTCCACCAGGCCTGGAACAGCCCGGCGTTGCGAATGCCGATGGCCTCGCTGACCACGTGGCGCTGCAGCACCCAGCCGGTGAACAGCACCGTGCCCAGCCCGCCCAGCGGCATCAGCCAATTGGTGGTCAGGTAGTCCAGGGTGTCGAAGAAGGTCTTGCCGAACAGCTGGTAGTCCGCCCAGTGGTTGAACGAGAACACGCTGCCCAGGCTCAGCAGCCAGAGCACCAGGCCGCTGCCCAGCACGGCCTTGGTCCGGCTGATACGGAAGCGCTCGGTGAGCCAGGCGATGCTCGGCTCGGAGAGCGAAATGGCCGACGTCAGCGCGGCAATCACCAGCATCACGAAGAACAGCCCGCCCACGACCTGCCCCAGCGGCATCTGGCCGAAGGCGATCGGCAGGGTGACGAAGATCAGCCCCGGTCCGGCCCCCGGTTCCAGCGCGTTGCCAAACACCAGCGGGAAGATCGCCAGGCCGGCCAGCAGCGCCACCGCGGTATCGGCCAGCGCCACCAGAATCGAGGTCTTGGCGATCGAGGTGCCTTCCGGCAGATAGGAGCCGTAAACCATCATCGCGCCGCAGCCCAGGCTCAGGGTGAAGAAGGCATGGCCGAGGGCGACCAGCACGCTCTGCGCGGTCAGCGCGGAAAAGTCCGGCACGAAAAGAAACTGCAGCGCCTGGGCGAACTCGCCTTCGATGGCGGCGTAGACCACCAGCACCAGCATCAGCACGAACAGCCCGGGCATCAGAAAGCGCAGCGATCGCTCCAGCCCGCCGCGCACGCCGAAGCCGACGATCAGCATGGTCGCCGCCAGCACCAGCGTGGCACAGACCACCAGGCGCAGCGGGTCCGCCAGCAGCGCGCCGAACAGCGCACCACTGGCCTCCCCGCTGACCCCGGTGAAGCCGCCGCTGAAGGTCGCCGGCACATAGGCCAGCGCCCAGCCGGCCACCACCAGATAGAAACTCAGGATGAGAAAGCCGGTCAGCCCTCCGAGCCAGCCCACCACCCGCCAGCGCGAACTGGCCCCGGCCTCGCGCGCCAGCCGCGCCACGGCGCCATCAGGGTTCGCCCGACCACGGCGGCCGATCATCACCTCGGCCATCAGCAGCGGAATGCCGATCAACAGGATGCAGGCGAGATAGACCAGCACGAAGGCGCCGCCGCCGTTCTGCCCGGTCACGTAGGGGAATTTCCAGATATTGCCCAGGCCCACAGCGGAGCCGGTGGCGGCGAGGAAGAACACCCAGCGGGAGGACCACAGGCCTCGGCTGGCGTTGTCCTGGATGCGTGCGCGCGCGCCGGCGAAAGTGCCGGCCGCGAGGCTGGTTTTATCGGTCATTGCGGATTCCTGCTTGTTGTTTTTGTCAGGGATGGTGCGAACGAACGGAGCGGGTACGGCGCTGGCGATCAGCGCCCGCCGCCCCGCTCAGCGAAGGCCGGCGCACTCAGGCGCCCGGCCGGGATCACTCATGAAGCCTGGCGCTTGAACGCTTCGGTTTGCGGCACGCCACCGGCGTGCAGCCGCTCCAACGCCAGGCGATCGGCGATCACCGAAGTCGGTTCACCGCTGGCAGCGGAGCGGGTGAAGATCTCGCCCAGCGTGTCGCCGATGGCTTTCACATGGGCGTCGATCTGCGCGGCGCTGCCGCCGGTGCGCTGGTAGTAGACGTCGATGATGCCCCCGGCGTTGATCGCGTAGTCCGGCGCGTAGAGCTGGTTGCGCCGCTGCAGTTCGATGCCGATCTCGGCGGTTGCCAGCTGGTTGTTCGCCGCGCCGGCGATCACCGGGGCGCGCAGCACTTCCAGGGTCTGCTCGTTGAGGATGCCGCCCATGGCGCAGGGCGCGAAGACATCTACATCGAGACCGCAGATGTCCTGCGGGCGCACCACGTTGGCGCCCACTTCCTCCATTGCCTGCTTGACGTTGGCATCGAAGATGTCTGCCACCCACAGCTCGGCGCCGGCAGCTTTGAGGTGCCGCGCCAGGCCCAGACCGACATGGCCGACGCCCTGGATCGCCACCTTCAGCCCGGCCAGGTCATCGCGACCAAGGCGCTGACGCACGGCTTCCTTGAGGCCGACGAACACCCCGTAAGCGGTGGATGGCGAGGGGTCGCCGCTGGCGATGCTGCCATTCAGCGTGGTGCGCGGCGTGGCGCCCACCACATGGCGGGTGCGCTGGGCAAAGGCCTGCATCTCGGCATCGCCGGTGCCCGAGTCCGCAGCGGTGATATAGCGCCCACCGAGGCTGTCGACGAAGTCGCCCATCGCATGCAGCAGCGCCTGGCTCTTGCCGGTGTGCGGGTCGCCGATGATCACCGCCTTGCCGCCGCCGAGCTTGAGCCCGGCCAGCGAAGATTTCAGGGTCATCCCGCGCGACAGCCGCAGCACATCGCGCAGGGCGTCGTCGTCATTGGCATAGGGGAACATCCGGCAGCCACCCAGCGCCGGACCGAGGCGCGTGTCGTGGATGGCGATAATGGCTTTCAGACCCGACGCCTGGTCATGGCAGAAGACCACCTGTTCGTGGCGATCGAAGTCGGGGTGAGCGAAGACGGACATTTGGGTTACCTCGTTCTTGTTGGTCTGGTTCCCTGCCGCGGGCAGGGCTACTTGTCTGGTACCGGGGCCACCGCTATTCGGGCGATCCGGGCCGCGAAAAACTGGCTGTCAGGCGTTACTCCTGCGCCAGTAACTTCGCGGCCATCGCGCTAGGCCGCAGGCTGGAACAGCCGCACGCTCTGCACCTCGTCGCCCTTGGCCAGCTGCTCGCGGAGCAACTTCTCTTGCTGGCGGGCCTTGGCAATGGAGCGCTCCTTCACCGGGCCGTAGCCGCGGATCTGTTCCGGTAGCGCGGCGATGGCCACGGCGGTGCGGTAGTTGGTCGGCTTGAGCTGGGCCAGCAGCTCGTCCACGGTTTTCTCGTACTCGCTGATCAGCTGGCGCTCGACGCGGCGGTCGTGGCCATAGCCGAACGGATCGAGCGGCGTACCGCGCAGGAAGCGGAACTTGGCCAGCACGCCAAACAGGTTCAGCACCCACGGCCCCAGCTCGCGCTTGCGCGGTTCACCGGTGACGGGGTCACGCTTGGCCAGCCAGGCTGGGGCGAGGTGAAACTGCAGCTTGTAGTCGCCCTCGAACTGCGCTTCGAGCTGCTGGCGGAATTCCGGCTCGCTGTACAGCCGCGCTACCTCGTACTCGTCCTTGTAGGCGAGGAGCTTGAAGTAGTAGCGGGCGACGGCCTTGGACAGCGCCAGATCGTCCGCGCTATCGGCCTCGCGCACACGCTCGACCAGCTGGCGATAGCGGCGCGCCAGCCCGGCGTTCTGGTAGCGGGTAAGGAAATCCACGCGCCACTCGACGATCTCTTCCAGGGTTTTACAGATCGGCTCCGCTATTTCAGCCGGACGTGCCAGCTGCTCCACCGTTTCGCGTTCGAGCACGGCACGACGGCCCCAGCGGAAGGCCTGCAGATTCAGCTTGGCGGCAACGCCATTGAGTTCGATGGCCTTCTCGATGGCCTCGGCGCTGATCGGCAGCAGCCCCTGCTGATAGGCGAAGCCGAGCAGGAACAGGTTGGTGGCGATGCTATCGCCGAGCAGTCGCGTGGCCAGGCGGGTGGCGTCGACGAAGTGGGTCTTGTCGGCACCGACCGCCGCGCTGATGGCCTGCCGCATGGCCGCGCCGGGCACCTGGGCATCGGGGTTGCGGGTGAACTCGGCGGTGGCCGATTCGTGGCTGTTCACCACGGCGTTGCTGATCTGCTCGTTGAGGCGGGTCAGTGACTCGTCGCCCGCCGCGACAATCAGGTCGCAGCCGAGCAGCAGATCGGCCTCACCAGCGGCGATGCGCACCGCGTAGATGTCGCTCTGCTTCGCGGCGATGCGCACGTGGGTGGTCACCGGGCCGAACTTCTGCGCCAGGCCGGCCTGGTCGAGCACCGTGCAGCCCTTGCCTTCCAGATGCGCGGCCATGCCGAGCAGCGCGCCAAGGGTAGTCACACCGCTGCCGCCGACACCCGGAATCAGCACGTTCCATGGGCGATCCAGCGTTGGGTGCTGAGGCTCGGGCAATGTCGCCGCCTCGATACCGCCAGCTACGGCTTCGGGCTTACGCAACCCGCCGCCATGCACGGTGACGAAGCTCGGGCAGAAGCCCTCGACGCAGGAAAAGTCCTTGTTGCAGGCGTTCTGATCGATCTCGCGCTTGCGCCCCAGTTCGGTTTCCAGTGGCAGCACCGCCAGGCAGTTGGACTTCTCACCGCAGTCGCCGCAACCCTCGCACACCGCCGGGTTGATGAAGGCGCGCTTGGCCGGGTCTTCCAGCTTGCCGCGCTTGCGCCGACGACGCTTCTCAGTGGCGCAGGTCTGGTCGTAGATGATTACCGAGACACCCTTGAATTCGCGCAGCTCGCGCTGCACCGCATCCAGTTCGCGGCGGTGGTGGAAGCTGGTGATCGGCGCGAAGCTATCGCGGGTCGGGTACTTGTCCGGCTCGTCGCTGACCAGGGCGATGCGCTTGACGCCCTCGTGGAAGATCTGCCGGCTGAGCTGGTCGACGCGCAGCTCGCCGTCGATGGGCTGGCCGCCGGTCATGGCCACGGCATCGTTGTAGAGAATCTTGTAGGTCACGTTCACACCGGCCGCGACGGCCGCACGCACGGCCAGGCTGCCGGAGTGGAAATAGGTGCCGTCGCCGAGGTTCTGGAACATGTGCGGGGTGTCGGTGAACGGCGCCTGGCCGATCCAGTTGACGCCCTCGCCGCCCATCTGGGTAAAGGTCTCGGTGCGCCGGTCCATCCACTGCACCATGTAGTGACAGCCGATACCGGCCGAGGCGCGACTGCCCTCCGGCACCTTGGTCGAACTGTTGTGCGGGCAACCGGAGCAGTAGTGCGGGGTGCGCACGGTGTCGTAGCTGCGCGCGGCCAGGGCCTTCTCCTTGGCGGCAAGGAAGGCCAGCCGGGCCTGGATGCTGTCGCTGGTGTAGATCGGCGCGAGGCGCTTGGCGATCACCCGCGCGATCATCGCCGGGGTCAGCTCGGAGAGATTCGGCAGCAGCGAATTGCCGTGCTCGTCGAATTCGCCGACCACCCGCGGACGCTTGCTGACCGGCCAGTTGTAGAGTTGCCCGGTGAGCTGGTCCTCGATGATGCTGCGCTTTTCCTCGACCACCAGAATCTCGTCCAGCCCCTGGGCGAACTCGTGCACCGAGACCGGCTCCAGCGGCCAGCTCATGCCGACCTTGAGCACGCGCAGGCCGACCGAGGCGCACAGCGCTTCGTCCAGGCCAAGGTCGTCCAGCGCCTGGCGCACGTCGAGATAGGACTTGCCGGTGGTGATGATGCCCATGCGCGGATTCGGCGAATCGAGCATCACCCGGTTCAGGTTGTTGGCCCGGGCGAAGGCGCGTGCGGCGTAGATCTTGTACAGATTGAGGCGCTTTTCCTGAGCCAGCGGCGGGTCCGGCCAGCGAATGTGCACGCCGTCCTCGGGCAGCTCGAAGTCTTCCGGTATGCGCGTCTGCATGCGTAGCGGATCGACTTCCACCACGGCGGAGGAGTCGACGTTCTCGGCGATGGTCTTCAGCGCCACCCAGCAGCCGGAGTAGCGCGACAGTTCCCAGCCAATGATGCCGTAGTCGAGGATTTCCTGAACGTTGGCCGGATTCAGCACCGGAATCGAGGCGGCGATGAAGGCATGCTCGCTCTGGTGCGGCAGCGTCGAGGACTTGCAGCCATGGTCGTCACCCGCCAGCAGCAGCACGCCGCCGTTGGGTGCAACACCTGCCGCATTGCCGTGCTTGAACACGTCGCCGGCGCGGTCGACGCCCGGGCCCTTGCCGTACCACATGGCGAACACGCCGTCGTACTTGGCGCCGGGGAACAGGTTGGTCTGCTGGCTGCCCCACACCGCGGTGGCGGCTAGCTCTTCGTTGACGCCCGGCTGGAAGTGGATGGCGTGTTGCTTGAGGTAGTCGCGGGCTTCCCAGAGGCTCTTGTCCAGTCCGCCCAATGGCGAGCCGCGATAGCCGGAGATGAAGCCACCGGTATTCAAACCACGGGCCTGATCACGCTGATGCTGCAGCATCGGCAAGCGGGTCAGCGCCTGGGTGCCGGTGAGGTAAAGATGACCGGTTGCAAGCCGGTACTTGTCGTCCAGACGGATCTCGGCCAGAGACATGGGGCGCTCCTAATTTGTTGTTATCGGAGTCAGGGTGGCGTTGTTCGCTACCCGCCTGACGCAGTCATGGAGAAACCGCACGGTTGTTTCTCCACGCCGGCAATCGGCAGGGGATCACCCCACCGTCGCGTGTCGATTAACAGTCTGGCCGTGACGAAGAGAGATTTTCTTTCTACTTTTGCGGTAGAACAGCGCTTCTGTGCATGACCCATTCGCTAACAACAAGAAAACAGGCACGACCATGCAGACTTCGCCCCTAAGCAGCATCGATCGCAAGATCCTCCTGCTTCTGCAACACAACGCCGACCTCTCCGCAGCGGAAATCGCCGAGAAGGTCGAACTGTCGCAATCGCCCTGCTGGCGACGCATCCACCGCATGCAGGAAGAGGGGCTGATAGAGCGCAAGGTCGCCCTGCTCAACCCGAAGAAACTCGGGCTGAACATGACGGTGTTCGTCAACATCAAGCTCTCGGCCCACGGGCGCAGCAACCTCGACGAGTTCGAGCGGGCGGTGGTGGGTTACCCCGAGGTATTGGAGTGCCACACCATGGCCGGCGAGTCGGATTACCTGCTCAAGGTGGTGGCGCGCGATATCGACAGTTACGAACGCTTCCTGCGTGACCAACTCCTGCAGCGCCCCCACGTGCAGGAGGCGCACTCGCATATCGCCATGAGCGAGGTGAAGCGGACCACGGAGTTGCCGCTGGATTGAGCCTTCAGACCGGGTTCGCGGCGGGCGGTGGACAAGGCGAAGCCGTTATCCACCCTACGCACCGACGCACCGCTTGCACTCCTACTCCTCCGGTATCCCTTCCAGCCGCGCGTCCCGTCCGATCTCCCGCTCGGCGAACCAGCCCTGATTCATCTCCAGGGCAAAACGTGCCGGGCGCTGCGAACAACGAATCTGGGTATTGAACGGCTCCAGATCGATCACATCGACCAGAAGCCCGTCCTCATCGAAGAACGCCGCCGACAAGGGCAGCGGTGTGTCCTTCATCCACAGGCAGTGGCGGCGCACTTCGTCGAAACGAAACAGCATGCCGCTGTCGGCGGCGAGTTCACTGCGCCCCATCAGCCCGCGCTCGCGCTGGGCGACGGTTTGCGCGTATTCGGCGTGCAGTTCATGTCCATCCAGGCGCAGCCGCAGCGGCTCATCCGCCTGGACGGTGCCTGCAAGCACCAGCAGTGACAGCAAAAGCGCAACAGGCATCGACCAACCTCCTCTAGCGCAGCGGGAACAGCCGGCCGCCGCCGCACTCATAAGCGAAGCGCCGCACCTGCGCGGCGACATAACGACAACAAGGGAGAACCCCACCGTGCTCAACAGAATAACCGCCGCCAGCGTCTACCTGGTGCAACGCTTCCTCCCCTCGCCCTTCGTCTTCGCCATCCTGCTCACGCTGATCGTGCTGATCGCCGCCATGCTCAGCACCGGTCAGGGCCTGACGGCCATGGCCCAGCACTGGGGCAACGGCTTCTGGAACCTGCTGGCCTTCACCATGCAGATGTCGCTGATCCTGGTCACCGGCCATGCCTTGGCACGGGCGCCGGCGATCAACCGACTGCTCGACCGCATGGCCCGCATCCCGCAGTCCCCGGGCCAGGCCATCGTGCTGGTCACGCTCGTCGCGTTGGCCGGTTCCTGGATCAACTGGGGTTTCGGCCTGGTCATCGGCGCGGTCTTCGCCCGCGCGCTGGCGCGTCAGGTGCGCGGCGTCGACTACCCGCTGCTGGTGGCTTCGGCCTACTCCGGCTTCCTGATCTGGCACGGCGGCTTTTCCGGCTCGATTCCGCTGTCGCTGGCCAGCGGCGGCGCCGATCTGGAAAAGATGACCGGTGGCGCACTGACCGAGGCCATCGGCGTCGGCCAGACGCTGTTCGCCTCCTACAACCTGATCATCATCGCCGTGCTGGTGGTCGGCCTGCCGCTGCTGAACTGGGCCATGCAGCCGAAGACGCCGAAAGTGGTCGACCCGGCGCTGCTGGAGGAACCCCAGCCAAGCGACATCCCGCGGGAGACCGCTACCCAGCGCCTGGACGACAGCCGCACCCTCGGCCTGATCATGGTCGCGCTGGCGGTGCTGTTCTTCTACCGGCACTTCAGCGAGAACGGCCTGGCGTTGAGCCTGAACATCGTGATCTCGATTTTTCTCTTCACCGGCCTGCTGATGCATGGCACGCCGGAGCGCTACATGCGCGCCATCGAGGAGAGCATTCGCGGCATCGCCGGCATCGTCGTGCAGTTCCCTTTCTACGCCGGGATCATGGGGATGATGGTCGGCGCCAATGCGACCGGCGTATCGCTCGGCCGGCAGGTCACCGACACCTTCGTAACCTGGTCGACTACCGAGAGCTTCCCGGTGCTGGCCTTTCTCAGTGCCGGGCTGGTCAACGTCTTCGTGCCCTCCGGTGGCGGCCAGTGGGCAGTGCAGGGGCCGATCATGCTGCCGGCCGGCGCCGCGCTCGGCGTGGCACCGGAAGTCACGGCCATGGCCATTGCCTGGGGCGATGCCTGGACCAACATGATCCAGCCGTTCTGGGCCCTGCCGCTACTGGGCATCGCCGGGCTCGGTGCCCGCGACATCATGGGCTACTGCCTGCTCTGCCTGGTGTTCTCCGGCGTGGTGATCGCTGGCGGGCTCTATTTCCTGACCTGAGGCCGGAGCATTCCGGACGGCGACGCTGTCCGGAATACTGGACCGCACTGTCCAGCATGCAAGACACAAGCGCCGTCCAATGATCTGGACACTCAAGATAAAGACCATGCAAATCAGCGAGTTGCGTATCTGGCACGGAACTCGCTAAATCACCGTGCGGCCTGTCCGCAGCCGAAACAAGAAAAACAATGCGCCTGCCGTGCAGCAGCGAGTCCCCGAATGCCCTCGGCAGCGTTCGGTCGTGCCGCACGGGGCCAGGAGATCGTCCCCGATGAGCGTCGTCATCGCCCTTGCTGCATTGGCTCTGCTGATGCTCGCCGCCTACCGCGGCTACAGCGTCATTCTGTTTGCTCCCATCGCCGCCATGGGTGCGGTGCTGCTCACCGACCCATCCGCCGTGGCGCCGGCCTTCACCGGCATCTTCATGGAGAAGATGGTCGGCTTTATCAAGCTGTACTTCCCGGTGTTCCTGCTCGGTGCGGTGTTCGGCAAGCTGATCGAGATGTCCGGCTTCTCGCGCTCCATCGTCGCCGCAGCGATCCGCCTGTTGGGCACCAGCCAGGCGATGCTGGTGATCGTGCTGGTCTGCGCACTGCTGACCTACGGCGGCGTGTCGCTGTTCGTCGTGGTGTTCGCGGTGTACCCGTTCGCCGCAGAGATGTTCCGCCAGAGCAACATGCCCAAGCGCCTGATCCCGGCGACCATCGCCCTCGGCGCATTCACCTTCACAATGACTGCCATTCCCGGCACGCCGCAGATCCAGAACATCATCCCCACCACCTTCTTCAACACCACCACCTGGGCCGCGCCCTGGCTAGGCCTGATCGGCACGATATTCGTGTTCGGCCTGGGCATGCTCTATCTCAAGTGGCAGCTCGGCAAGGCCATTGCCGCCGGCGAAGGCTACGGCACCAACCTGCGCAACGAGCCGGAAACGCCCGCCAACATCGCCCTGCCCAACCCCTGGCTGGCGCTGTCGCCGCTGATTCTGGTGCTGGTCGCCAACCTCCTGTTCACCCGCTGGATTCCCGAGTTCTACGGCACCAGCCACAGCCTGCAGCTGCCCGGCATGAGCGCACCGCTGGTCACCGAGGTCGGCAAGCTCACGGCGATCTGGGCGGTGGAAGCCGCGCTGCTGCTGGGCATCGCCCTGGTACTGGCGACCAGCTACGGCACCCTGCGCGGCAAGCTCGCCGAGGGCAGCCGCACGGCGGTTGGCGGCTCGCTGCTGGCGGCGATGAACACCGCGTCGGAATTCGGCTTCGGCGCGGTGATCGCCTCACTGCCGGGCTTCATCGTGGTGGCCGATGCGCTCTCGGCGATCCCCAATCCGCTGATCAACGAAGCGATCACCGTCAACCTGCTGGCCGGCATCACCGGCTCGGCCTCCGGCGGCATGAGCATCGCCCTGGCCGCGATGGCCGACAGCTTCGTCGCCGCCGCCAACGCCGCGCAGATTCCGCTGGAAGTGCTGCACCGGGTCGCCTCGATGGCCTCCGGCGGGCTCGACACCCTGCCGCACAACGGCGCGGTGATCACCCTGCTGGCGGTCACCGGGCTGACCCATCGCGAATCCTACAAGGACATCTTTGCCATCACCCTGATCGCCACGGCCGCAGCCTTCTTCGTGATCGGCGTGTACTACGCTACCGGCATCGTCTGATCGCGGCGTTTCGCCGATTTCGGCGAGCATCACGACATCTGCGATTGCCTTCCGACAACAAGAAAAACGAGGCGCCGCCCAGCGCGGTCGCCGCCAAGCGGGAGAAACCATGAACCTCACAGGCAAGACCGCACTGGTCACCGGCTCCACCAGCGGCATCGGCCTCGGCATCGCGCTGAAGCTGGCCGAAGCTGGCGCCAACCTGATTCTCAACGGCTTCGGCGATGCCTCGGCGGCGCTGGCCGAAGTCGGCCGCCATGGCCACAAGGTCGGCCACCACGGTGCGGACGTGGCTGATCCGGCACAGATCGTCGAGCTGTTCGCCTACGCCGAGCGCGACTTCGGCGGCGTCGACATCCTGGTCAACAATGCCGGCATCCAGCACGTGGCGCCGGTGGAGGAGTTCCCGGTGGAACGCTGGGACGCCATCATCGCCATCAACCTGTCCTCGGCATTCCACACCACACGCCTGGCGCTGCCCGGCATGCGCCAGCGCGGCTGGGGGCGGATCATCAATATCGCCTCGGTGCACGGGCTGGTTGGTTCGGAGCAGAAGGCGGCCTACGTCGCCGCCAAGCACGGGTTGGTCGGGCTGACCAAGGTCGTTGCGCTGGAAACCGCCACCACGCCGATCACCTGCAACGCCATCTGCCCCGGCTGGGTGCTGACCCCACTGGTACAGCAGCAGATCGACGAGCGCGCGCGGGAGAGCGGCGATGAACAGCAAGCCCGCCACGACCTCCTCGCCGAAAAGCAGCCCTCGCTGGACTTCGTCACCCCCGCGCAACTGGGTGCGATGGCGCTGTTCCTCTGCAGTGAGGCCGGCGATCAGGTACGCGGCGCCGCGTGGAACATGGACGGCGGCTGGGCAGCGCGCTGACGACGACTGGCCACCCCGGCGAACGGCTGCGCATCGCAGGCTGTCTGTATCCCATTCAGGCAGACTGCCGCGCCGACATCGCCGGAGGATCAGGTCGGCAGCGCCGGACAGCCAAAAACCGTTTCGGGAGTGCCGATGCAAAGCCAGCTGCTGTATTTCGATGACGAGCGCGCCGCCGCCCTGCGACTGGCCGAAGCCTCTGGGCTGGCCGCTGCGGCAGTCGAGCGCCACCGTTTTCCCGATGACGAACTGCGCCTGCGTCTGCCTCTGGGCGAAGGCGAGGCCATCGCCGAGCAGCTGGTGATCTACCGCGGCCTCGACCATCCCAACGAGAAGCTGGTCGAGCTGCTGCTGATCGCCGGCGAGGCGCGCCGACTGGGCGCCAGGCGACTGATCCTGGTCACGCCTTATCTGGCCTACATGCGTCAGGACATCGCCTTCAATCCCGGTGAAGTGGTCAGCCAGCGGGTGCTCGGCCAGCTGCTGGCCAGCCAGTTCGACGGGCTGATCACCGTCGATCCGCACCTGCACCGCGTCGCTACCCTGCAGGAAGCCGTGCCGCTGGAAGATGCCGTGACACTGTGCGCGGCACCGGCGCTGGCACGGCTGATCGCCGAGCGGCATCCCGATGCCCTGCTGATCGGCCCGGATGCCGAGGCGCTGCAGTGGATCGAAGCCGCCGCCGTCGAACATGGCTTCGAACACGGCGTGTGCAACAAGGTGCGCCACGGCGATCGCCAGGTCGACATCGCACTGCCGGCGCTGGAGTTTTCCAGGCGCCATGTGGTGCTGCTCGATGACGTCGCCAGTTCCGGTCGCACCCTCGCCAACGCCGCGGAGAAACTGCTGGCCGCTGGCGCCGCCTCGGTAGATGTCGCCGTGACCCACGCGCTGTTCGCCGACGATGCCTGGCGGTGATCCGCGCCGCCGGGGTCGGTCAGGTCTGGAGCACCGACTGCATCGCCCATGAAAGCAATGCGGTAAGCATGGCGCCGCAATTGGCTGAGGCGCTCAGGCCGCTGCTGCATTGAGACGATAATCAACGGCCGCCGTAGGGTGAAAAACGCGCAGCTTTTCCACCGGGACCCGGCGAACCACCTCGGCGGCGGTGGATCAGGCGCGTGGACAAGGCGTTACCGCTGTCCACCCTACCCCTCATCCACCGCTCGGCTCGTCGGCCGCAACCTGCGCTGAGTCGCCATAGCGCTTCTGACAACGCTCGCAGAAGAATGCCCGGCGCTGGCTGCGCCCCAGCTCTTTCACCTTCACCAGCGGAATATGGCAGCGTTCGCAGGTCGTCTTGCCGTGGGCCAGCCAGTGCGCCTTGAGCACACCGGCCCGCTTCCACTCGAGAAACTCGAAGCTGTAGGTACGCGCCTCACGCACCAGCTCACGCAGCTTGGTCGCCGGCAGCTCGCCGATCAGCGACAGCGGATGCACGCGAATGCGGTAAAGGACCTCGTTCTTGATGATGTTGCCGGAGCCGGCGAACAGCGTCTGGTCGAGCAGCGCATCACAGGCCAGTAGCCGCGGACGTTCACGCAGACGTTTGAGCGTCGTGCGCGGGCTCCAGGCGTCGCTCATCAGGTCCATGCTCCAGTCGTACGTCGCATCCAGCGGCCCTTCGATCAACTGCACCGAGCAGGCATAGAAGTTCAGCTCACCGTTGGCAAAGCCCAGGCTCAACCGTGCTACGGCGTCCTTGCGCTCATTGATGCGATAGCTACCGAACAGCAGCAGGTGGATGCGGACGGAGACGTCCTCCAGCTCGATCAGGAAATGCTTGCCCCAGCTATGGAAGCCACGCACCCCCTGACCGGCCAGCCGGGACATGTCGATCTTGGCGCTGCCCTCGGCACGTTCGATGGTGCGCCCGGCGAATGCCGCGACTTCTTCACGCAGGATGACGATGGAAGGACCTTCGGGCATGGCTGCACCAGGGGCTGGGCTGTCTTGGATTTGAGACTCGCCAATGCCGCGAAGGTGCGCCCGCCGTTACCAGTCCAGTTGCAGCGTACTCTCGAATTCGCGCAGCGCTCCGCTCAGCGGATCGCTAAAGCGCAATCCACGCGCCAGCAACTTCAGTGGCCGCGCGTAGTCGTCGGCCTCACGCTCGCTGCGCTCGAGCAACTCGGGATAGAACGGGTCATTGCAGATACCGGCGCCGAGCGTGGCCATGTGCAGGCGCAGCTGGTGCTTTTTGCCGCTGATGGGGGAGAGCCCGTAGCGCCAGAGGTCGCCGCGCCGTTCGAGCACCTCGATCAGCGTTTCGCTGTTCGGCTCGCCCTCGCCTTCGCGCATCAGGAAGAAGGGGTCGCCCGGCACCATGCACAGGCGTCGGCGCAGGGGAAATTCGACATGCGGCAGCGCCGGGCAGATTGCCTCGTAGCGCTTGTTGATCTCCCTCTCACGGAACAGCGCTTGGTAGGCACCACGGCTCTCCCGGTTGGCCGAGAACAGCACCAGACCGGCGGTGAGCCGATCGATACGATGAATCGGCACCAGATCGGCGTTACCCAGCCGTTTGCTGAGCCGCGCCAGCAGGGTTTCGTTGACGTATTCGCCGGCCGGCATCACCGAGAGAAAGTGCGGTTTGTCGGCTACCACCAGATGCTCGTCGACGTGCAGGATGCGTTCTTCGAACGGCACCGGGGTCTCATTCGGCACTTCGCGAAAGTAATGAATGCGCATGCCTACCCGATAGGCCTGCGCGGCATCGATCGGCTGCATCTGCGCATCAAGCACGCGGCCGCGGGCGATGCGATCGAGCCAGGTAGCGCGACTGATCGCAGGGAAGTGCGCGCACAGGCAGTCGAGCACCGTAGGCCAATCGCCTGGCGGCAGATGCAGGGTGCTGGGGCGGGAACTGGAAGCGGACATGAATGCAGCTACACGGTAGCGACGAGGGAGGTGGATGATACCTGCTCTGTCAGTAGCTGCCCTCCCGTTGCGGGAGAGCTGTGGCAAGTGGCTGCTGAGCGCAGCGCCGCCAGGAGGCAGGCGATGCGCTCAGCGAAGACGCCAGGCGAGAGGAACGCGCAGGCTCAGTCTTCCTTGTCCTTGGTCACTTCGCCGGTACGGCCATCGATCTTGAACTCGTACTTCTTGCCGTCCTGCTTCATGCCCTCGCCTTCCCAGCCATCATCATCGGCCTCGATGCCGTGCAGTTCGGTGTAGCCGGCGGCCTTGGCCTTCTCTACGGCCTGTTCGAGGCTGATCCAGTCGGCGCCGGGTTTGTCGGCGGCGAAGGCAGCACCAGAACCGAGGATGGCAACGGCGAGCGCGGCGGTCAGTGTCTTGTTGTACATCTCGTTATTCCTTCTGCGAACGGGATCAGATCGGGCCATACGGTTGGCCCTTGCCTGAATTACGAGCGCGGCGGCGGCCGCTAAGTTCAACCACCGCGCCGCCAGCCGCCGGACGTTCCCTGGCCCGATGTCGATTTCGCCCGGCGCCAATCGACTCTGTCACAGGACCATTGCCGCGCGGCGGTGGCTCCGCGCCCGCTTCCAATCCGCGCCCCGGAGGTCCACATGGCAACGCACAAGGTCGTATCCGATCAGGACTGGCTGGCCGCCCACAGCGCCCATCTGCAGGAAGAGAAACAGCTCACCCGCCAGCGCGATGCGCTCAGCGAAAAGCGTCGGCAACTGCCCTGGCGACGCCTTGCGCAGGACTATCGCTTTCACGATGCCAGCGGCGCGGTTCTCCTGAGCGAGCTGTTCGAGGGTCGCAGCCAGCTGGTGATCAAGCACTTCATGTTCGGCCCGGACTGGACCGAGGGTTGCGTCGGCTGTTCGTTCGAGGCCGATCATATCGGCGGTGCGCTACTGCACCTGCTGCAGCATGACGTCAGCTTCGCCGCCATTTCCCGCGCGCCGTTCGAGCGGCTGGAGGCGTTCCGCCAGCGCATGGGCTGGCAGTTCCGCTGGCTGTCGTCGGCCGGCAGCACGTTCAACCGCGACTTCCACGTGTCCTTCGATGCCGAGGACATCGTCGAGGGCAAGGTCTTCTACAACTACGCCTGGCAACCCTTCGTCTGCGAGGAGCTGTCGGGCTTCAGTGTTTTCTATCGCGACCCGCAGGGCGACATCTTCCACACCTTCTCGGCCTATGGTCGCGGCGCGGAAGAACTGCTCGGCACCTATGTCCTGCTGGACATGACGCCCAACGGTCGCAACGAAACGGGCCCGCGGCACAACCTCACCGACTGGGTACGCCTGCACGACCGTTACGACAGCGATGATCGCGTTGCTCCGAGCGGACGCTCAGAGCCCGCCGGTTGCTGCCACGAGCAGGCGCGACGCTGAGGCTACTGCCGTCGAATGAAGACGATCTGCGGGTCCATCTCGCCGTTGCTGAAGCGGAACTCCACCGCATCGCCCACGGCCAGCCCGCCGAGCTGTGCGGCGTCCGCCTTGAACGGCATCACCATCGCCGGCCACTTCAACTCCGGCACCGGCCCGTGGGCGATGGTGACGCTGCCCTGCCGGGCATCGATGGCGCGGATCACGCCTTCGGCCTGGTAAGCGGCCTCGGCCTCCAGGCTGTTGCCAGCCGCCACATCATCGACCGGTGGCGGTGTGGTGGAGGGCTTCAGCAGATCCTCGGCAGAGGCCTGGCCACTCAGCCCGAGGGTCGCAAGCAGTACGAGAAACACGGTTTTCATGACGACTCACCCCAATCGATCGGTCGTGCTGACCTGCAGCAAGCGTAGTCCCCATGGCGCGGTTCGCCCTCGCCCGAACGGTGCATTCGCAGCCGCCTGGCGACGTTCAGTTTCGTTTAAGCAAGCCCCCGTAACCTGTGAATCGTTGAAACCAACCACAGGAATCAAAACCATGAAAACACTGACTACGCTGTTCACCGCCGCCACCCTCGCCCTCGGTGCCAACCTGGCCATGGCCAAGGACATCGGTCCCGACGAAGCACTGAAGCTGCGCGATGCCGGCACCATCCAGTCGTTCGAGAAGCTCAACGAAGCGGCACTGGCCAAGCACCCCGGCGCCACCGTCGAGGAAACCGAGCTGGAAGAAGAGTACGGCCGCTACGTCTATCAGCTTGAACTGCGCGACGACAAAGGTGTGCAATGGGACGTCGAGCTCGACGCCAAGACCGGCGAAGTGCTGAAGGACCATCAGGACGACTGAGGCCATCCATGCGTGCCCCCCTTTTCGTAACCGTTCCACTGACCCTGCTGCTCGCTGCCACTCCGGCGGCGAGCCGCGACCTGGACCAGGATGAGGCCCTGCGGCTGCGCCGCGAGGGTCTCATCATGCCGCTGGAAGCCCTGCTCCAGCGCGCCATGGAGCGCTATCCGGGGGCCAGCCTGCTGGAAGCGGAGCTGGAGGAGGAAGATGGCATCTACGTTTACGAGATCGAATTGCTCACCACCGACGGCGTTGCCCGCGAGCTCGAACTGGATGCCCGCGACGGGCGCCTGCTCAAGGATGAAGAAGACTGATGCGTCTGCTACTGGTCGAAGACAACGTTCCACTGGCCGATGAGCTGGTCGCCAGCCTCAGCCGCAACGGTTATGCCATCGACTGGCTGGCCGATGGCCGCGACGCCGGATACCAGGGCGCCAGCGAGCCCTATGACCTGATCATTCTCGACCTCGGATTGCCTGGCAAACCGGGGCTGGAGGTGCTGCGCGACTGGCGTGCCGGCGGCCTCACCACACCGGTGCTGATCCTTACCGCGCGCGGCTCCTGGGCCGAGCGCATCGACGGCCTCAAGGCCGGCGCCGACGACTACCTGACCAAGCCCTTTCATCCCGAAGAACTGCTGCTGCGCATCCAGGCGCTGCTGCGCCGTGCCCACGGCCTGGCCAACCAGCCCATGTTGCAGGCCGGCGGCCTGGAGCTGGACGAGTCGCGCCAGTGCTGTCGCAAGGATGGTCAGGACATCGAACTCACCGCCGGAGAATTCCGCCTGCTGCGCTATTTCATGCTGCATCCGGGGCAGCTGCTGTCGAAAACCCAGCTGACCGAACACCTGTACGACGGTGAAACCGAGCGCGATTCAAACGTCATCGAGGTGCATATCAACCGGCTGCGCGGCAAGCTCGGCCGCGAGCTGATCGAAACGCGCCGCGGCCAGGGCTATCGCTTCGGCGGCCAGCCGTGAAGTCCATCCAGCGCAGCCTCAGCCTGGCGCTGATCGCCACCCTGCTACTGGTCGCGCTGGTGCTGGTGCAGACCAGCCTGTGGCTCTTCGAGTCAGGCCTCAGGCGCAGTCTGGAAACCGATCTGCGCGAGGAAACCGAGGGCCTGCTGATTGCCCTGGTGAAGGGGCCGAACGGCGATCAGCTGGACGTGCAGCGCCTCAACCCGCGCTATCAACGGCCGTTCTCCGGCCACTACTTCAAGATCGAACTGCCCGAGCGCACCTGGCGCTCCCGCTCGCTGTGGGACGCCTCGCCAGAATGGCCGGAACGCGCCGGCCTGGCGGACGAACTGCTCGACGGCCCGCAGGAACAGCGACTGCTGGGTTATCGCGCCGAGTACCGCCGCGACGGCCAGCCGATCATCATCAGCGTGGCGCAGGACTACACGCCGGTCCTCGAAAGTTTTGCCCGCGTGCGGCTGAGCGGTCTGGGCCTGGTCGGTTTCGCCCTGCTCGCCCTGCTGCTGTTGCAGCGCTACGCCATGGGGCTGGCACTGCGCCCGCTGGAGCGCGCGCGGCAGCAGATCGCCCAGCTGCAGCAGGGCCAGCGCCAGCAGCTGGACCAGCAGGCGCCCGTCGAGCTGCAGCCGCTGGTCGAGCAGATCAACCACCTGCTCAGCCACACCGAAGACACCTTGCAGCGCTCGCGACATGCCCTGGGCAACCTCGGTCACGCGCTGAAGACGCCACTGGCAGTGCTCGGCAGCCTGGTGCAACACGAAGAACTCACCGCCCACCCCGAACTGCAGGCCAGCCTGCAGGAGCAGCTGGAGCAGATCCAGCAACGAGTCAGCCGCGAACTGGGCCGGGCGCGGCTATCGGTGGACGTGCTGCCCGGTGCGCATTTCGACTGCGACGCGGAACTGCCGGCACTGTTCGATACGCTGGCGATGATCCACCGCAGCGGCCTCGACCTGCGCTGGCACGCGCCCGCCGGCTGCCGCCTGCCGCGTGATCGCGAGGACATGCTCGAGCTGCTGGGCAATCTGCTGGATAACGCCTGCAAGTGGGCCCGTAGCCGCGTCGAGCTGAGCATCGAGCGCAGCGGCGATGGCTTCGTCCTGCTGGTGGACGACGACGGACCGGGGATTCCGGCGGCACAGCGCGAGCAGGTCATCAACCGTGGCGTACGGCTGGACGAGTCGGCGGAAGGTCACGGGCTGGGGCTGGGAATCGTCAGCGATATCCTGACGGCCTGGCGTGGCGAGTGGAGTCTTGAAGAAAGCCCGCTGGGCGGTTTGCGGGTGCGCATCGCACTGCCGGCGACGCGCTGAGCATCATTGCGGACGAGCCAGTTCGTTACGCATGTCTTCGAGTATGGTTTCGACCAGCAGAGTGTTCTGCACCTGGTGCCCGGCCATGATGCGCGTGGCGTGGGTGCCATTGATCGGGTAGCCGACATGCACCAGCAGGCGACCGTCCGCTTGCGGCTCGACGCGCGTGCGGTACTGCGAGGTGAAGGTTTCGGCCAGGTAGCGGGAAAGAGTCTTCATGAAGCATCTCTAGCAATGAGCCTGAGACAAAGACCCTGTTCATCGCTCGGAGATTCATGCCGTCCATCGGGAATCCACTGATCTTCATAGAACTGTAACGCTCATCACCCCTTCCGATTGCCGCTGCCATAGGCCAGCCAGGCCAGAAACAGCATCACGACGAACGCCATGCAGGACATCACCAACGCATTGATCATCAGGCTCATGTCAGGGTCTCCTCATCCACCGGATCGAGTTGAAACATACCCCGAATATATGTAGCGTTGCGCGACACGTCGACCTGCTCGACATAGGCATGTAAATCTTTGGAACAGGTGCAGAGGCGATGAAACGCAAGCAATCGATCAGTCAGATTCGCTGGGACCTGGCGCTGCGCTACCGGCTGATCGAGACCATCGCCTGGTGGGAAGGCCGCCTGACCACGGGCCACCTGATGCAGAGTTTCGGCATCAGCCGCCAGCAGGCATCGAAGGACATCAACACCTACCTGAACGAACATGCGCCCAAAAACCTGACATATGACCGCCACCTGAAAGGCTACAAGCCGACCAAAGGCTTCCAGCCGCTGTTCATCGACGGCAGCGCCAGCGCCTATCTGCATTTACTCGACCAGAACCGTGTGCGCGCCCCGCATATCGAGGGCCTGGCGCTGGCCTACGCGCATACCGAGGTACTGCAGGTGCCGGACCGCAGTATCCGACCCGAGGTGCTGCGGCCGATCCTGCAGGCCTGTCGCGAGGGGCTGCGGCTGGAGAGCGAGTATGTCTCGCTGGCCAATCCCGAGGTGGAAATCCGCGTGATGGCGCCGCACACGCTGGTGTTCACCGGCATGCGCTGGCACGTGCGCGCCTACTGCGAGAAGAACCGCGAATACCGCGACTTCGTGCTCAGCCGCTTCCGTGGCGAGCCGGACCTGATGGACACCAGCGAACACACCCGCGAACAGGACGAGGCATGGAACACGCCGGTGACCGTGCTGATCGAGCCGGACGCGCGATTGAGCCCTGCGCAGAAGGCGATCATCGAGGTGGACTTCGGCATGGTCGAGGGCCAGCTGCCGGTGGAGACGCGCGGAGCGCTGGTGCAGTACGTGCTGCAGCGCTTCGGCATCGACCCGAACACCGTGCAGGCCAATGCGGCGGCGCAGCAGCTGCAGGTGGGGAATCTGCAGGCGTTGAAGGGGTGGTTGTACTCGTGAGGGTTAGGCGTAACGTGGCCACTTGCAGGAGCGAGCTTGCTCGCGAACTGGTGCCGGCGCAAACCTATGCGTACGACGCCGCGCTTTCCTCGGCCCGACCTGCAGGTTGCGCCTTGCACGGCGCGTCACTTTTTCTTGTGTGGCCAAGAAAAAGTAACCAAAAAGAAAGCCACCCCGACATACGGGTTTTGCTTCGCAAAACTTCCCTCGCTCCGGCGCTGCTCCGGCGGTCGTCGCGAAGGGCCATCCCTGGCCCATCGCTCCTCGCTCGGCATCCATGCCTCGCGTCCCCCTGCGCAGCACCTACGCTCGGCCTCCTGAAGGGGATTCGAGACCGAGTCGTCTGTAAGTTCATTGATAGCGGGAGGCCGCTTCGCTCGTTCACCAGTCAACAATCTGCCAGGCGATGCCGAACGCCCCTTTCAGGAGGCCGAATGGAATCCGCGTGGAGGGAAGTGAGCGGCATGGATGCCGCGAGAGGCGTAAAGGGCCATGGATGGCCCTTGTACGCCGGCCCCCGGAACGTGGAAGGAATGAGGGAAGTCGAGCGCAGCGAGACCCGGATGCAGGGGCAAGACTTTTTGGTTCCTTTGGGCGGGGCCGGCCATCCGGCGACTGCCAAAAGGAACTCGCCCAGCAGGGCGAAACCAATGCATCTAGCCATCACCGCGATAGGCTGTATCCCGCGAAGCCAACGTCCAAAAGCTTCGCCAGCAGAGACTCGACACGCTACTCCGCGCCTACGGATACGGCGCAAAAACGCTGCGCCCAGCCTCCTCCATCCAGCCGCGGTCCGTCGCGACACCTACGAAGAAAATTCCCTCGCATGCGCCTGATCCACACCTCCGACTGGCACCTCGGCCAGACCCTCCATGGCCAGGACCGCGACTTCGAACACGCACAATTCCTCGCCTGGCTGCTCGACCAGCTGGTCGCCCACCGCGCCGACGCCCTGCTCATAGCCGGGGACGTGTTCGACACGGTCAACCCGCCACTCAAGGCCCAGGAACGCCTCTACGATTTCATCGTCCGCGCCCACGAAAAACTCCCGCAGCTGGACATCGTGATGATCGCCGGCAATCACGACTCCGGCGGGCGTATCGAACTGCCAGCGCCGCTGATGAAGCGCCTCAACGCACACGCCGTCGGTCGCATCAGCTGGGTCGCCGAGGGCCAGCTGGATCACCAGCGGCTGCTGGTGCCGCTACACGACGCCGCTGGCAACACCGCCGCCTGGTGTCTCACCCTGCCCTTCCTGCGTCCGGCCGAAGTCACCGGAATGACGCTGGGCGACGACTACATGGCCGGCATCCGTCAGGTGCATGAACGCCTCATCGCCGCCGCCGAATCCGCACGCCAGCCCGGCCAGGCTCTGGTCGCCATGAGCCACGCGCACATGGCCGGCGGCGCGGTGTCGGAGGAGTCCGAGCGCAATATCGTTATCGGCAACGCCGAAGCGCTGCCGGCCAGCCTGTTTCCCGAATCGGTCGCCTACGTCGCCCTCGGCCACCTGCACAAGCCGCAGCAGGTCGCCGGGCAGTCGCGCATCCGCTACAGCGGCTCGCCGCTGCCGCTGTCCTTCGCCGAGGTCAACTACCCGCATCAGGTGCTGCTGGTCGAGCTCGACGGCGAGCAGCTGGCGCAGGTCGAAAGTCTGCCGGTGCCGCGCGCGGTGGAAATGATCCGCATCGGCCGCGCGCCCCTGGCCGAAATCATTACCGCGCTGGAAGCGCTGCCGCCCACCGGGCTGTTCGACGACAACCTGCCCTGGCTGGAGGTACGCGTGCTGCTCGACGAGCCGCTGCCGGACCTGCGCCAGCGCATCGAAACCGCGATAACCGGCAAGGCCTGCCGACTGGTGCGCATCGCCAGTGAATACGCCGGCAAGCGCGGCGAGACGGAATCGGAAGTGCTGCTCGGCCTCGACCAGATCACCCCGCAGGAGCTGTTCGCCCGCGCCTGGGAAGAACAGTACGGCAACCCGGCGGACGAGCAGGCGCTGGACGATTTCGCCACTTTGCTGCAACGAGTCGAGTTCGCACATGAGGAGGACGGTCGATGAAAATCCTCGCCATCCGTCTGAAGAACCTGGCCTCCTTGGCCGGCGAACAGATCATCGATTTCACCGCCGAGCCGCTGGCCAGCGCCGGACTGTTCGCCATCACCGGGCCTACAGGTGCCGGCAAGAGCACCATTCTCGACGCCCTGTGCCTGGCGCTGTTCGGCAGCACGCCACGGCTCGACAGCGTCTCACCGCTGAACAAGGTTCCCGACGTCGAAACCGAGATCGGCGGTGGCGACGAGCGCAACCTGCTGCGCCGCGGTTGTGGCAGCGGCTACGCAGAAGTGGATTTCGTCGGTGTCGACGGCCACCGCTACCGCGCGCGCTGGGAGGTCAGGCGTGCCAAAGAGAAGATCGACGGCAAACTGCAGGCCAGCAGCCAGAGCCTCACCGATCTGGACAGCGGCACGCTCCTGGCCAGCGGTAAAAAGCGCGAGTTCAAGGAACTGCTGGAAGCGCGTCTGGGGCTGACCCTGGCCCAGTTCACCCGCGCCGTGCTGCTGGCGCAGAGCGAGTTTTCCGCCTTCCTCAAGGCCGACGACAACGAGCGTGGCACCCTGCTGGAAAAGCTCACCGATACCGGCCTCTACAGTCGCCTCGGCCAGGCCTCGTTCGAGGCCGCCAAGCAGGCGAAGGAGAGCCTGACTCGCCTGGAACAGCAGGCCGGTGGCCTGCAACCACTGGAGCCCGAGCAGCGTGAAGTACTGGAGCGCGAACATCAGGCCCAGCTCGAAGAATTGAAGAAGCTGCAACAGCAGCTCAAGGAGCTGGAAGCCCAGCGGCAATGGCTCAGCGAACTGCAGCGCCTGGAAAACGAGCGCGAAGCCGCACGCCAGCAGCTGCAGGACGCCGAAGGCGAGCGCGAGAGCCTGACCGAGGCCCGCCGTATTCTCGACCTGTTCGAACGGCTCGCACCGCAGCGCCACCGCTTTCTGCGCCAGCAGGAACTCGAACCGCTGCTGGGCAAGGCCGCCGACAGCCTCGCTCGCCTGCAGCACGAGGCGCAAAGCCTGCAGCAACGTCTCGACACCTTGCAGAGCGAGTGCGAAGCGGCCAGCAACGACCTGCGTGCGGCCGAACAGGCGCGCCAGGACGCCGAGCCGCGGCTCGTCCAGGCGCGCCGTGAAGAAGAACGCCTACAGCATCTGAACGCCGACTTCGCCTCGATCCGCGAAGAAAGCGTCCAGGCCGATGCCGCGGCGAGCACCGGCGAGGCAACGCTCAAGCAGCTCGCCGAGCAGCAACAGCGCGCCGCCGAACAGCTAGCAACGCTGACGCAGCAACTCGAGACGAGCGCAGCGCTGCAACCACTTTGTGCAGCCTGGGGCGGTTACCGTCCGCGTCTGCAACAGGCCGTCCAGCTGGCGGCACGGCTGCAGCAAGGTCAGGGCGAACTCCCGGCACTGGAAGCGCAGGCCAAGGCTGCCGAAACCCGGCAAAGCCAGGCGCGCGAGGCGCTGGACAATCTGCAACGCGAGCGCGACAGCGAACTAGGGCTGGCCGAACAGCTGGCCGGTCTGCATCGACAGCTCGACGAATGGCGCCAGGCCGAGCGCGAAACCGAGGCCCTGCGCGAACTCTGGGCGCAGCAGCTCACGCTCACCGCCAGCCAGCGCGAACTGAGCGACGCCCACATCCGCCAGCAGGCCGAGCTGGACAGCCTGGTACCGCAGGGCAAACAGCTTCGTAGTGACCGTGATGCTGCCGAGCAGGCGCTCAAGGTCACCCTCGCCCTGCTTGAACGCCAACGCCTGGCACGCAGCGAGAATGTCGAAGCGCTGCGTGCGGCGCTCGTCCCCGGCGAGCCCTGCCCGGTCTGCGGCAGCGACGAGCATCCCTGGCAGCAGACCGACGCGCTGGTCGCCAGCCTAGATCAGCACGACGACAGCGAGGCCGAGCGCGCGCGCCAGTCGCTGCAGGAACAGGACCAGCGTCTGCAGGAACTGCGCGATCGCCATGTCGCGCTCAGCACGCAGTTGCGCCAGACGCAACAACGCCAGGGCGAAGTCGAGGTGCAGCTGCAGGCCCTGGCACCGCGCCTGCTAGCCCTGCCCGCACACTCGCGATTGCTTGAGCAGCCGGAAGCCGAGCGTTCGCAATGGCTGGCAGCGCAGCTGACGACACTCAAAGACCAGATCGCCAACACCAGCCAGCGTCAGCAGCAACTGCTCGCGCTGCAACAGCGCAGCGAAACCCTGCAGCAGGCCTGGCAGGCCGCGCGCGAGGCCTGCGTCGAGGCGACCCAGCAACTCGCCCGCCAACGCGATGCGCTCGCCCGCGATCACCAGCAGCTCGACGAGGAACTGCAAACCTTCGCCGAACTGCTGCCCACCGAACAACTGCAGCGTTGGCGCGAAAATCCGGCGCAGACCTTTATGCAGCTGGACACCAGCATCGCCACGCGGCTGCAGCAACTGCAGGCGCAGACCGAGCTGGCCGATGAGCTGCGCCAGTGCGAGCAGCGCCGCAGCGACGAGCAGTTGCAACAACGCCATCGCCAGGAGAAACAGGAAAGCTGCAGCGCACGACTGACCGAGCGCGAGAAACTGCTGCTGGCCTGCCAGCAGGCGCTGCGTACCAGCCTTGGCGAACAGACCAGCGCCAGCGCCTGGCAACGGCAGCTGGACGCGACCATCCAGGCTGCGCGGCAAACCCAGGCCGAGATTGATCGGCAGCTCAACGAGAGCAAGCTTGGCCTGACGCGGCTGCACAGCGAGCAGCAGAACTGTCGCCAGCGCCAAGCCGAACTGGAACAGGAACGCGACGCGCTGAATGCGGAACTGGCCACCTGGCGCACCAGCCACCCGCAGCTGGACGACGCCACCCTCGCCCAGCTGCTGCACATGGATGACCAGCTGATTGCCGAGGCGCGCCAGCGCCTGCAACAGAACGCCGAAACCCTGACCCGCTGTCGCGAGCGTCTGGACGGCTGCCTCAGTCGCCTGAACACGCACAAACTGCAGCAGGCCGAAACGCCGGACATCGAACGGCTGCAGCAGCGCCATGCCGAGCAACTGCAGCAATGCGAGCAGGCCGACCAGCGCTGCGCGGAAACCCGCGCCCAGCTGATCGACGACGACAAGCGCCGCAGCCAGAGCCAGGCGTTGCTCGCACAGATCGACGCCGCACGGGCCGAGCATCAGCGCTGGGGGCGCATCGCCGCCTTGATCGGCTCCAGCGACGGCGGCGCCTTCCGCAAGATCGCCCAGGCCTACAACCTCGACCTGTTGGTGCAGCATGCCAATGTGCAGCTGCGCCAACTGGCCCGGCGCTATCGGCTCAAGCGCGGCGGCAGCCCGCTGGGCCTACTGGTCATGGATACCGAGATGGGCGACGAGCTGCGCTCGGTGCATTCGCTGTCCGGCGGCGAGACCTTCCTCGTTTCGCTGGCCCTGGCGCTGGGCCTGGCCTCGATGGCCTCGAGCAAGCTCAGGATCGAGTCGCTGTTTATCGACGAAGGCTTCGGCAGCCTCGACCCCGAGTCGCTGCAGATCGCCATGGACGCGCTGGATTCGCTGCAGGCCCAGGGCCGCAAGGTGGCGGTGATCTCCCATGTGGCGGAAATGCACGAGCGCATTCCAGTGCAGATCCAGGTGCGCCGGCAGGGCAATGGGCAGAGTGATCTACAGATTGTCGGCGGGCTTTCATAAAGCTCAGCGCTGTCGCGCGGACATGCCGCCGTCGCTTGGCGACCGCCGGCACGACCTCGGTGGCTTCGAGCCCAATGTAGGCGCCCGCAAGTCAGCGCCGATCGCTGAACATTGCGCACCGTCGCGGCTGGATGTTTTTCGAGCAACGCTCGAGCGGCCCTGGGACGCGGCTTTGCTTGGAAACCACTGTCCTTGCGGCCATTCGTCCGCTTGTGTTTCCCCAGCACCGGCCGTAAGGTTCGCGCGTTTTCTTATCCGCCCAGGTGTGCACGACCGCAAGGTCCGCATTAAACGGGAAGCCGGTGCGCTCGATGAGCAAGGCCGGCGCTGCCCCCGCAACGGTAATCGACCGCGATGCTCAGGGATCGCCGTCCGCTCCACAGCCACTGTGTTCCGACATGGGAAGGTGAGCGTGATGCGTGTCGAAAGCCCGGAGACCGGCCTGACGGATTCGACTGGTGTTGCGGAGGGCAGCACCGTCAAGCGCTGCTGCCCGTCATCCCCCGCGCTTGTTCCTGCCCTCCTCAAAAGTCTGCGATCTTTTGAGGAATTCCAAGAATGAAACTGTCCCGACTTGCCCTGGCCGTGGCGCTGCTGCCTGGCGTGCAGGTGTTTGCTGCTGAGCAGGAGCTGCCAAGCATGCTCATTACCTCCGCCCGCCAGGCTGAACCGCGCGCCCAGGCGACGGCAGCCAATACCGTATTCACTCGCGCGGATATCGAACGGCTACAAGCCCGCAGCGTGCCCGAGCTGCTGCGGCGTGTGCCAGGCGTACAGGTGAGCAGCCCTGGCGGTGTGGCGTCGCTATCGCTGCGCGGCACCGGTACTGCACAAACGCTGGTGCTGGTCGATGGCCAACGCATTGCCTCGGCCACCAGCGGTTTCGCCCGCCTCGACTACCTGGCCATTGACAACATCGAGCGTGTCGAAGTGATCCGTGGCCCGCGCTCCTCGCTTTACGGCGCGGATGCCATTGGTGGCGTCATCCAGATCTTTACCCGTGGCGGCAAAACCGGAATAAACCCGGAAGTCCGCTTGGCCGCCGGCAGCGACCAGACCTTCCAGCGCAGCCTGAGCCTCGCAGCCGGAACGGAGCAGACTCGCGTCCACCTCGGCGCCAGCCTCGACGAGCGCGACGGCTTCGATATCACTCGCGACAACCGCGGCGCCGATCAGGACAACGATGGCCAGCGCAACAAGGCGCTGCACCTGAAGCTGGATCACCAGTTCGATGCAAACTGGAAAGCCGGCTTGAGTCTCAACGACCAGCGCGGCAAGAACGAGTATGACGACGCCAATGATTTCGAACCCGGAACGCCGCAGGACGAGTTTCGGGTCAGCAGTTACAGCGGCTACCTGGACGGTCAGTTGACCGACATGTGGAATAGCCGTCTGGAACTGGGTCGCAGCTTCGATCGTAATCACGCCGTCGGCGCCGGCAGCGCTTGGAACAACACCCTGTTGGAAACCACGCGTCATTCGGCGGCCTGGATAAATCGGCTGCAATTGAGCGAGCGCCACCAACTGAGCGTCGGCGGCGACTGGTATGAAGACCAACTCGACTCCGCGACGATTTTTCAGGAAGACAGCCGCGACAATTCGGCTTTCTTTGCCCAGCACAGCTTTCAAGGCGAGCGCTTTGGCACCGAGCTCGGGCTACGCCACGATGACAACCAGCAGTTCGGCAGCCACAACAGCTGGAATGCCGCTGTCAGCCTGCCAGTGAGTGAGTCGCAGCGCTGGATTCTGAGCTATGGCGAAGGCTTCCGCGCTCCAACATTCTCCGATCTTTACGGGCCGCCGTTGTGGGGACCGAATCCGGACCTCAAGCCGGAGACCTCGAAGACCTATGAGTTGCAATGGCGCGCCGAATTCGACGAGACCCAGCTGGAAGCCGCGCTTTATCGTACCGATGTCGAAGACATGATCGCCTGGGGCGAAAACCGGATGGGGAACGTCAGCCAGGCACGGATCAACGGTTTCGAAGCCAGTGCGGCGCGCGAACTGCTGGGCTGGCAGGCGAGCCTCGGCGTTAGCATCATCGATCCACGCGATCGGGACAGCGGCCATACTCTGGCGCGCCGGGCAAAGCGCACGCTCAGCATCGACCTTGATCGCACTTTCGGCACGCTTTCGGCTGGCGCCGGTTGGCACGTTTCCAGCGCTCGTTACGACACGATCGCAAACACCCGCGAGCTGTCCGGCTATGGCGTTTTTGATCTGCGCGCTGGCTGGCAGAGCCATCCGGAGCTGCGTTGGGAGGCGAAGGTCAACAACCTGTTCGACCGCGACTACGCGCTGGCGACCTACAACCGCCCAGACGGAACTAACTGGTGGGATCCGTCGCAGAATTACGGCTATCGCGAAGCGGGCCGCACCGCACTGTTCGCCGTCACCTGGACTCCCTCGCTGTAGCAGCGTCTACCGGCGCGCCCGCTCAGGGCGCAGCCGCCATCACCTCGCAGAGCTTCCTGATCGCCCCCAGCATCTGGAAGCTTGGGCGCTCCAGCCCCTTGTCGGGCACTTCAAGCAGTCGACCGCTGCGCACGGCACTGAGCTGCGGCCAGGCCTGCCACTCATCCAACTGCGCACCGCTACCGGCCAGAATGACTTCAGGATCGCGGGCGAGCACGGCTTCGATGCTGACCTGGGGCGCCGCCAGGGTCAGATCGGCGAAAACGTTTTGCCCACCACACACCTCGATCGCTTCGCTGATGATCTGCTGGCCGCCTAGGGTATACAGCGGGCGATTCCAGATCTGATAGAACACCCGCAGCGGCTCAGCGCGCGTGTAGTTGCTGCGTAATTCGGCGAGGCCTGCACGAAAGCGCCCGGCCAGTCGTTCGCCTTGTTCGGCGCGCCCGACGGCATTACCCACTACAACGAACTGCTCGGCCAGCCCTTCGAGACGGGTCTGCTCGACAACCAGAACGGGAATACCGAACTGCTGCAACTGCTCACGCTGACTGCGCGGCACACTGTCCGGCCAGAGCAGCACGAGATCAGGGCGCAAGCTGAGCAGGGTTTCCATCTCCACCTGGCCATAGCGTCCAACCGAAGGCACCGACTGCAGCGCCGCTGGGCGCTCGCCACCATCCAGGACGCCAACCAGCCGGTCGGCGGCATCGAGTTCGAGCATGATCTCGCTGAGCGATGGCGCCAGGCTCACTACTCGCTCGGCAGCCAACGCAGGCAATGACGCCAGGGAAACCAGCGCGGCAAGCAGCAGACGCCGCATCAATGCAATTGCCGCGGAATGCGGTAGAGCACCAGCAACACCAGGCTACCGAACACCAGCAGCAGGCGGGCAACCGGCTCCATGCCGAACAGCGCACCCGCAGCGCCGAACCAGGCCGGTAATGAGGCGATCAGCAGACCGCGACGGCGCACGCGACGCAGATCGTTCCAGGCGTCGTCCTCCGCCGGCCCGTTCAGCGCCTGCTCGGTGGCGATCAGCGCATGTTTGAAGCGGGTGAAGGCCCGCAGGCTGAAGAACAGCGAGGTGAGGCCTGCAGCGAAGAGTGGCAGACCCCAGTCGGCAAACACCACCGATGTGCGCCCAAGCACCAGCACCGGCAGCACCATCAGCAGCGTATGCAGCCAGCCGTCACGTGCGAGCTGGCGAAGGGCGGCGGCGCGCGTCACGACTGCTCGGCTTCGCCTTGGTGAATCTCGCCGAGCATGTGGCCGAGCTTGCCGGCCTTGGTGGCGAGGTAGTTGCGGTTGTACGGGTTATGCGCGATCTGCAATGGCTTGCGTTCGGCGACGCGAATGCCGAAGCCCTGCAGCGCCTTGACCTTGCGTGGGTTGTTGGTCATCAGCTTGATCTCGGCGATGCCCAGGTGCTCGAGCATCGGCAGGCAGATGCCGTAGTCGCGCATGTCCGGGGCGAACCCCAGACGCTCGTTGGCTTCGACGGTGTCGGCGCCGGCATCCTGCAGTTCGTAAGCGCGAATCTTGTTCAGCAGGCCGATACCACGGCCTTCCTGGCGCAGATAGAGCAGCACGCCGCGGCCCTCGTCGGCAATCGCGCGCAGTGCCGCTTCGAGCTGGAAGCCGCAGTCACAGCGCAGGCTGAACAACGCATCGCCGGTCAGGCACTCGGAGTGCAGACGCCCCAGCACCGGCTTGCCATCGGCCACGTCGCCGAGCGTCAGCGCGACATGTTCCTTGCCAGTGTCCTGGTCGAGAAAACCATGCATGGTGAACACACCGAACGGCGTCGGCAGTTGGGAAGCGGCGACGAACACGACAGACACGGGCGGAAATCCCAGGAGGCAGAAAAGCGGACATTGTAACACCAACTAACCGCGAATCTGGCTGGAGAGTTTGGTCGTCGACCGCGCCTATCGTGCCGTCAGGAAGCCGCTCAGGAGGTTTTCGACTCCAGCACCAGCACGCCCTGCTCCTCGCGCCAGCTGACGCGCCCGAGAAAGCTCATGCCGAGCAGCGCTTCGGTAGGCGAACCGCCCTCGACGACCACCGCGTCCACGCCGAGCACCTCGATCGCCCCGACCTTGACGCTGTTGAGATGCACGCGCCAGGCCTTCGCCGTACCGCTGGCGGTGCTCACCACCATGGGCCGACCGTTGACGCGGTAGTCGATGCCCAAGCGACGGGCCTGATGTTCGTTGATCGCCACCGAGGTGGCGCCGGTATCAACGAGAAACTGAATCGACTGGCCGTTGATCGCCCCGGCGATCCAGTAATGGCCGCCGGTGCCCTTTGCGACGCTCAGCTGGGTCTTGCTTGGCGCCGCGTAGGCGCCGCTGTATTCGCGACTCAGGTTGTAATGACGCTCAACGCCGTCGACGCGCAGTACCGCACCGCTGGCATCGGCGCTCACCACCTGGACGCCGCCAGGGCCGGTCTGGCCGACCCTTACCAGCTTGCGCTGACCGTCGACATTGACCACCGCAGCGCCCGGAAATAGCCCGACCACTTGCACCATGGGTGCGGCCTGCGCCAGCGCGGGCAGGAGCAACAGGCTGGCGAACAGAACGGAGACGCTACGCATGGCTATTTCTTCCTCGAAACCGGGCCCGGGGCGAACGCCGATCATCCTTCAATGGCCGACTGCCTGCAGCGACCGGACGCACAATCAAACCAACAGCGCCACCAGCCCCTGCATGACCGCCCAGGCCGCGACACCGGCGAGGATATCGTCGAGCATAATCCCCACCCCGCCATGGATATGCCGATCCACCCAGCTGATCGGCCAGGGTTTGGCGATATCCATCACACGGAACACCACGAAGCCGAGCAGCATCCAGTACCAGCCTTCCGGCACCAGCCAGAAAGTGATCCAGATACCGACGAACTCGTCCCAGACGATTCCTTCGTGGTCGTGCACGCCGAGTTCGCGCGCCACCTTGCCGCACAGCCAGACGCCGAACAGCATGGTCAGGCCGAGCATCAGCAGATAACCCCAGCCTGGCAGCAGTTGCCACAGCGGCACGAACGGCAGTGCTACCAGCGAACCCCAGGTTCCCGGTGCCTTGGGCATCAGCCCGGAGCCGAAGCCGAACGCCAGGTTGTGCCAGGGGTCGGACCAGACCAGGGTTTGCGGCTTGGCCGCGACTGGTGAGGATTCAGTCAAAACAGCGTTCCTTTCTCGGATCGGAGGCAAGCGATCGCATCGCAGCACTTACGCATTGAAATGGTTGTAACCACGTTCGGACACAGCGACTTCATTACCCGCCGCATCGATCAGCTGCACACCCTCCCCTGCCAACACCCGGCCGATGACCTGTACCGGCCAGCCGGCGGCCTGCAGTGATACGAGCTCAGCAGCCGGCAGGGTGAACGCCAGCAGGTAGTCGTCGCCGCCGGCCAGCGCGCAACGCAGCGCTTCGGCGTCGCCGGCGAAGCGCCGCAAAGGTTCGGACAGCGGCAGGCGATCACGCTCGATCTGCAAGGCCACGCCCGAAGCCTTGGCGATATGCCCACAATCGGCCAGCAGACCGTCGGAGATATCCAGCGCCGCCGTGGCCTTGCCTCGCAGCGCTTCACCCAGGGCCAGCTGCGGTTGCGGCGACCAGTAGCGTGCCAGCAGGTGTTCGGCGACGTCCGCATCGGCTTCGGCCTGGCGCAGCACCAGCGGCAGGGCACCAGCCGCCTCACCGAGCACACCGCCGACACAGAGCAGATCGCCGACCTGCGCGCCGGACCGAACCAGCGCCAGCCCGGACGGCACCCGGCCGAACACGGTGACGGTCAGGCTCAGCGGGCCGCGGGTGGTGTCGCCACCAATCAAACGCAGGCTGCAATCAAGCGCCATCGAATCCAGGCCACGGGCAAGTTCCGCCAGCCAGAGTGGATCGCCAGCAGGCAAGGTCAGGGCGAGGGTGAAGCCGATGGGCGCGGCGCTCATGGCGGCAAGATCACTGGCCGCCACGGCCAGCGCGCGCTGCCCGAGCAGGAAGGGATCGCAGGGATCGGGGAAATGCACCCCGGCGACCAGGGTATCGGTGGAAACAGCCAGCTGTTCGCCGACCGGAAGCTGCAGCAGGGCACAATCATCGCCAATGCCGAGAACGACTTCGCCGCCAGCCCTGGCACAAGCGGCGGCGGCGAAGTAGTGACGGATCAGCTCGAACTCACCCAGCAAGGCGAGCAGCCCTCAGCGCTTGTGGTTGCGCACTTCGGCGCTGCGCAGCGTGGGCGCCAGCTTGTCCAGCACGCCGTTGACGAACTTGTGCCCGTCGGTGGCGCCATAGACCTTGGCCAGCTCGATGCCTTCGTTGATGACCACGCGGTAAGGCACGTCGATGCGCTGCATCAGCTCGTAGGTGGACAGCCGCAGAATCGCCAGCTCCACCGGATCGAGCTCGTCCAGCGGACGGTCGAGATTCGGCGCGATGGCACCGTCGACTTCGCTCTTGCTGCGTGCGACACCGGTCAACAGCTCGTGGAAGTAGCTTCCGTCCACCCCGGAGAAATCGTTGTCGACGCGAAACTGCGCCTCGATTTCGTTGAGGCTCTGACCGGCCATGTGCCACTGATACAGCGCCTGCATCGCCAGGCTGCGGGCAACCCGGCGCGTGGCGATCTTGCCCTTGGCCTTGGGCTGGGGAGCGTCCTGGCTATCGTCGTGATTCAGGCTCACTTCGCCTCCAGCTGCGACAGCAGGCTCACCATTTCCAGTGCGGAAAGTGCGGCTTCGGCGCCCTTGTTGCCGGCCTTGGTGCCGGAGCGCTCGATGGCCTGTTCGATGGAATCGACGGTCAGTACGCCGAAGGCGACCGGCACACCGAATTCCATGGAAACCTGAGCCAGACCCTTGGTGCATTCGCCGGCAACGTATTCGAAGTGCGGCGTGCCGCCACGAATGACCGCCCCGAGAGCGACGATGGCGTCGTATTCACCCTGCTGGGCGACCTTCTGCGCAACCAGCGGAATCTCGAAGGCACCCGGTGCACGGATGATGGTGATGTCGTTCTCGCTGACGCCGTGGCGAACCAGCGCATCGACCGCGCCGCTGACCAGGCTCTCGACGACGAAGCTGTTGAAGCGGCCTACGACCAGGGCGTATTTGCCCTGCGGGGCGATGAAGGTTCCTTCGATGGTCTTCAGGGGCATGGGTGCTTTCTCATCTCTTTAAAGAACGAAGGCGCCGCGGACTGCGCGGCGCCTCTGATTATTCGGCCGGGAGGTATTCTACAACTTCCAGATCGAAGCCGGATATCGCGTTGAACTTCATCGGCGCGCTCATCAGGCGCATCTTGCGTACACCAAGATCACGCAGGATCTGCGAACCGGCACCGACGGTGCTGTAGGTCGCCGGGGTCGGCGGCTGCTGACGGGTCAGCTGCGCCAGCAACTGCGGGCCGGTCAGCGGGTTGCCGAGCAGCAGCACAACGCCCTTGCCGGCCTTGGCCACTTCGCTCATTGCCGCGCGCAGGCTCCAGCGGCCCGGCACGGTGACCAGCAGCAGATCACGCAGCGGCTCCATGTTGTGCACGCGCACCAGCGTCGGCTCCTCGGGGGAAATCTCGCCGCGGGTCAGTGCCATGTGCACGGTGTCCTCGACGCCGTCGCGGTAGGTGACCAGGTTGAACTGACCCAGCTCGGTTTCCAGCGGCTGCTCGGAAACCCGCTCCACGGTGCGCTCGTGGATCATGCGGTAGTGGATCAGGTCGGCGATGGTGCCGATCTTCAGCCCATGCTGCTCGGCGAACAGCTCAAGCTGCGGGCGGCGCGCCATGGTGCCGTCGTCGTTCATGATCTCGCAGATCACGCCGGATGGTTCGAAGCCTGCCATGCGCGCCAGATCACATGCCGCCTCGGTGTGACCGGCACGCGCCAGTACGCCGCCCGGCTGCGCCATCAGCGGGAAGATGTGACCAGGGCTGACGATGTCCTCGGCTTTCGCTGCTCGCGCTACAGCTGCCTGCACGGTACGAGCGCGGTCGGCCGCGGAAATGCCGGTGGTCACGCCTTCAGCCGCCTCGATGGAAACGGTGAATTTGGTGCCGAAACCGGAACCATTGCGCGGCGCCATCAGCGGCAGTTTGAGCAGCTCACAGCGCTCGCGGGTCATCGGCATGCAGATCAGGCCGCGGGCGAAGCGTGCCATGAAGTTGATGTGCTCGGCGGTCACGCACTCGGAGGCGACGATGATGTCGCCCTCGTTCTCGCGGTCCTCGTCATCCATGAGGATGACCATCTTGCCGGCGCGGATGTCTTCGATCAGTTCTTCAGCGGTATTGAGCGCCATGGGGCGTCTCCTCAATTCTTCAGGTAGCCGTGCTCGGCGAGAAAACCTTCGGTGAGCCCCGAGGCCTTGGGTTCGGCGGCCTTGTCGCCCATCATCAGGCGCTCCAGGTAACGCGCCAGCAGGTCGACTTCCAGGTTCACCTGCCGCCCGGGGCGGTAGTCGGCCATGATGGTTTCGCCGAGGGTGTGCGGCACGATGGTCAGCTCGAACTCCGCGCCGTTGACCGCATTGACCGTGAGGCTGGTGCCGTCCACGGTGATCGAGCCCTTGAGCGCGATGTACTTGGCCAGCTCGCGCGGCGCACGGATGCGGAACTGCACGGCGCGGGCGTTATCTTCACGCGCCACGACCTCGCCGACGCCGTCGACGTGACCGCTGACCAGATGGCCACCAAGGCGGCTGGTAGGCGTCAGGGCCTTTTCCAGATTGACCCGACTGCCGGCCTTGAGGTCGATAAAGGCGGTGCGCGCCAGGGTTTCGCGGCTGACGTCGGCCCAGAAGCCGTTGCCCGGCAGCTCGACCGCAGTCAGGCAGACGCCGTTGACCGCGATGCTGTCGCCCAGTTTGACGTCGCCCAGATCCAGCTTGCCGGTTTCGACCAGCACGCGTACGTCGCCGCCCTTGGGCGTGAGCGCACGGATGGTGCCGATGGCTTCGATTATTCCGGTGAACATGTGGCCTCCCGAGGAAGGCGGGTAAAACGCTGCATACGACGAACTCCTGTTTTTGAAAAACAGGGCGCTACGGATCGATAGGGATGCATGACGGGCGCACGGACGGCGTCCATCGGGATATCCCGCTCTCTCTCATCCGGACTATACCGTCGGCCCCGGAATCACACCGGGTCTGCTGACCTTGCCTGGGCAAGCGCTCGCGGGCTAGGCCGTGGCCATTACCGCCGGTGGGGAATCGCACCCCGCCCTGAGAACGTTGGGCCGCTTGCGGCCCGGCAGCGTTTTTAACACAAATAGCGGCGCGGGGCAGCCCGATATCGCCAGATAGCAGCTATGAGGGTGCAAGACACAGGCTATCGGCGGACACAGCCGACACGGGTTGCCGATCAGCTGGCCGGACGCGCCACCATCTTCCAGTCGTCACCCACCGCACGGATGTCGACGATCTTCAGCTCGCGCGCCTCGCTCATGCGCTCGAGCGGAAGCTCCAGCAGCGGCCGCGCGGAGGAGCCGAGAAACTTGGCCGCCATGAACACCTGGTATTCGTCGATCAGGCCGAGGCTGGCGAACGCGCCGACCAGCCGCGGTCCGGCCTCGACCAGCACCTCGTTGGCACCACGGGCAGCCAGCTCGCGCAGCAGCGCGGCCAGGTCGACCCGCTCCTGCCCCAGCACCAGCGCCTCGTGGCCGGCGCGACGATAGGTCTCCTCGCAGCCGGCGACCGCCGTGACGACCAGCGCCGGACCAGCCTGAAAGAACGGCGCATCCAGCGGCACGCGCAGCCGACCATCGACCAGCACCCGCAGCGGCGGGCGCTGCAGCGCCAGCGCGGTGGTTTCCGCATCCAGCCCCAGCTCGGCCCCGCGCACGGTCAGCCGCGCGGCATCCATGAGCACGGTGTCTGCGCCGGTCAGTACCACGCTGGAACGGGCGCGCAAGCGCTGCACCTCGGCGCGGGCGGCCGGGCCGGTGATCCACTGGCTCTCGCCGCTGGCCATCGCGGTACGCCCGTCCAGGCTCATCGCCAGCTTGGCACGAACGAACGGCAGGCCGCTTTCCATACGTTTGATAAAGCCGCAGTTGAGCTCGCGCGCCTCGGCTTCCAGCACGCCGCTGGCGACCTCGATGCCGGCGCTGCGCAGCAGCTCCAGACCGTTCCCGGCGACCTGCGGATTGGGGTCCTGCACGGCCGCCACCACGCGTCCAACGCCAGCCCTGACCAGCGCTTCGGCACAGGGCGGCGTACGCCCGTAATGGCTGCAGGGTTCGAGGGTGACGTACGCGGTGGCGCCGCGGGCGCGCTCACCGGCCTGGCGCAGCGCATGGACTTCGGCATGCGGCTCGCCGGCACGCACATGCCAACCTTCACCGACCAGCTCGCCATCAGCGACGATGACGCAACCGACCCGCGGGTTCGGATGGGTCGAATACAGCCCCTTGCGCGCCAACTGCAGCGCGCGGGCCATCCAGGCGTGATCAGTAGTCATTCGGGCTTCGCGGGCTCGCGGGACAGCCGCTCGATCTCCTCGCGGAATTCGTTGAGGTCCTGGAAGCGGCGGTAGACCGAGGCAAAGCGGATATAGGCGACCTCGTCGAGCTTCTGCAGCTCGGCCATCACCAGCTCGCCGAGCACCCGCGACTTGATTTCGCGCTCGCCGGTGGCGCGCAGCTGATGCTTGATATGGGCGATGGCCGCTTCGAGACGCTCGACGCTGACCGGACGCTTTTCCAGCGCACGCTGCATGCCGGCGCGCAGTTTCTGCTCGTCGAACGGCTGTCGGCTGCCATCGGACTTGATCAGGCGCGGCATCACCAGCTCGGCGGTTTCGAAGGTGGTGAAACGCTCGCCACAGGCCAGACACTCGCGGCGACGGCGCACCTGATCGCCCTCGGCAACCAGGCGGGAATCGATGACCTTGGTATCGTTGGCGGCACAGAAGGGACAATGCATGGGGCTGAAATCGGTCGTACGTCGGGACGGCCATGGTAGCGCATCCGACCCGCAAGACAAGGCGACGGCTTTGCTGCTATACAACCCGCAATCGTCGTTCAGGAGGCTGTCCGTGCCGCCACGTTTTTTCGTTCTCCCTGCCTTCCTGGCCTTGCTCGCCGGCTGCAGCAGCCAACCCAGCGAGCCGCCGACCGCGCCGGTCGAGCTGAGCACGGCCCCGCATTCCAAATTGCTCAACGAACTGAGCGGCAGCCTGATCGGCGCGCCGGCGGGCAGCGACGTCGAACTCGCCTTGCTGGAAGTCGATCGCCGTGACCAGCCAGACCGCCTGCTGAGCAACGTGCAGCTCAAGGGCCGCGGCAGCGAATTGCCATTCATCCTGCAGTTCAACCCGGACACTTTTCGTCCGGGCCAGCGCGTGGAGCTGCGCGGCCGTGTCACGCGAGCGGGACAGCTGATCATGCGCCTGCCATCGCGCAGCATTGCCAGCCCCGCCAGCCAGGCGCTCGGCCCGCTACAGCTGGTCCCGGCGCCGTGACGGCACCGGCACCCTTACAGGCGGCATTGAACGATCTGCTGGGCGACGCACGCCTGGTTGCCGAGCCGCTGCCGGGCACCGATCTGCGACTCTGGCTGATCGACGCTGCCAACATGGATCGCGCCTTCAGCCCCGAGGAAACCCGGCGGATACTCGAAGAGCCGCCGTACTGGAGCTTTTGCTGGGCCAGCGGCCTGGTGCTGGCGCGCTGGCTGGCCGAACGGCCGGAATGGGTGCGTGGCAAGCGCGTGCTGGATTTCGGCGCGGGCTCGGGCGTCGCCGCCATCGCCGCCGCCAAGGCCGGCGCGGTCGAGGTGGTGGCCTGCGATCTCGATCCGCTGGCGCTCGCGGCCTGCCAGGCCAACGCCGCGCTGAACGAGGTCGAGCTACGCTATTCGCAGGACTTCTTCGGCGAGGCGGATCGCTTTGATCTGATCATCGTCGCTGACGTGCTCTATGACCGAGCTAACCTGCCGCTGCTGGATCACTTCCTCAGCCGAGGCCGGGAAGCGCTGGTGGCCGACTCACGGGTGCGCGATTTCGCTCATCCGCTGTATCGGCGCCTGGACGTGCTGGATGCCTGCACCTGGCCGGATCTGGCAGAGCCTGCGGAGTTCAGGCACGTGAGCCTCTATCACGCTGCAAGGAGCTGAAGAGTCTGAGCCAGGGTGAAAAACCGCGAAGCGTTTTCCACCAATCTGTGCCGCTGCGACCGGGGACCCGCCATGATCGACAACACCCTGCGCCTGTTCTTCGCCCTGCCCTGCCCGCCCGAGCAGGCGGCAGCCGTCTGCGCTTGGCGTGAAGACCAGGCCCTCGACGGCAGAGCCGTATCGCGGGACAACCTGCACCTGACCCTGGCCTTTCTTGGCGCACAACCGAGAGAACACCTCGACGCCCTGCTGCAGATGGCTGCAACCGTGCACGCCGAAGCTTTCAGCCTGACCCTCGACCGCCTGACCACCATCGGCAAAGGTTTCATCTGCCTGCAGCCCGCTAGCACACCACTCGCGCTGCTGCAGCTGGTCGAAGCACTGAGCGAACGGCTGGCAGCGCTTGGCGTCGTGCTCGACTGCCGGCCATTCCTGCCGCACCTGACGCTGAGCCGCCAGGCCCGGAGCCGAGCGCAGCAACCGGCGCCAGACTTCACCTGGCACGTCGATCGCTTCGTGCTCTACCGTTCAGTCAATACGGCGGACGGCGTGCGCTACGACGAGCTGGGCAGCTGGCCACTTCTGCCATAACAACCCTTCAAGGCCGCCATGGCGCAGTCTCTCAACGCGGCACTTCGATCAGAAAACGGAACAGCGCACCGTGCTGTTCCACCGCCAGGCAGTTGTAACCGTTGGCCTTGGCATCTTCAGGGATGCCATGTACCGACTGCGAGCAGTCGGTCACCACTTCGAGCAACTGCCCCGGCTGCATGGTTTCCAGGGTTTCCAGCGTAGCGATGGCGTTGTACGGGCAATGCTCGCCACGCAGATCAAGCGAGAGATTCGGTTTGGCCTGGCTCACGGGCAGGGCTCCTTTTCGATTGGAAACGACGTGCATTGAGGTGCACCAGCAACATGGCGACGGCCAGGCCGGCGAAGGTCAGCAGCAAGCCACTGGCCGGGCCAAAGCTCTCCAGCAGATTGATCTTCGGATAGGGCAGTGCCAGCGAGGTGCCGAGTTCGTCCCAGTAGACCGCCACCAGAGTACCGCCGATAACGTTGCCGACGCCGACCACCCAGAAATGCACCTGCCCTTCCATGGCGCGATACATCCAGCCGGTTTCGCAGCCGCCGGCAACGACGATACCGATGCCGAACAGCACCCCACCGATGATTGCGTTCGGCCCCATCCAGAAAATCTTCGGGCTTGCCCCTAGCGCGATGGCACCGAAAGTACCGACGCAAGCCACAGCCATGCCCAGCAGGATGCCGTAGGCAGCGCGGGTTCGGCCGGTGGTCCAGAGATCGCGCGCGGCACTGGTAAAGCAGATCTGTGCGCGCTCGATCAGCCCGCCGAACAGGAGTCCGAACAGCACCGCCATGCCGAGCACCAGCGAGACATCGAAACGCCAGGCAGCGAAGGCGACCGCAAGCACCGCGACCGCCGTGCCGATCCGGGCCTGCACCGTGGCCCGCCGCCGCGTGCCTTCCGCGTCGCCGAACAGCGAGCTGGCCTGGCTGCCGACCTTCAGCGGCGTGCGCAACCAGGGCAACAAGCAGATCTTCACGCCGATCCAGGCACCACCCACGGTAGCCAACATGAAAGCCCAGGCGTGCAGCGAGAACATCGGAATGCCGGTGAAGAAAGCCGCCAGATTGCAACCCATTGCCAGGCGCGCGCCGAAGCCGGCGACCACCCCGCCGATCAGCCCCTGCAACAGGCGGCGCTTGCTGGTCGGCCAGCGCAGGCTGACGTTGTTTGCCCACAGCGCCGCACACAGTGCGCCAAGCAACATGCCGATGATCATCACGCCATCCACGCGATCGAGCGGCGTGCCGGACAAGCCGATCAGCTTGAAGTAACTCCACTCCTCGGGTGCGTAGCCGAACCAGGAAATGACGTGCCCACCCCAGCGAGTGAACTCGCCGGTGACGGCCCAGAAGGTGCCAGTTATGGCGAAGTAGTAAGCGGAAGCGACGCCCAGCGCGACAAGCGCGGGCAGCGGCGACCAGAAGCGCACGAGGTAGCGCTCCCGGAAGTCGGAGAGAACGGACATGTGAAGCTCCTTATGACGCGCGACTGCAAACGCCGCACCGGTCTAGGAAAAGGGTTGCGCCACGATGAGCCGGCAAAGAGCCGTGCCATCCGGCGGGCGCAACCATAGACCAATGGCCGCGGGCATGCGAGCCCTTGCTTCCCGTGGCGGGCGCCCCCACATACCATGCACGCCTTTCCTGTCATTCGTGCCCACGAGAATCCCGATGAGCCAGACGCCCTATATCTTCGATGTCACCACCGCCAGCTTCGAACAGCTGGTGCTCGAGAACTCGTTTCACAAGCCGGTACTGGTGGATTTCTGGGCCGAATGGTGCGCGCCGTGCAAGGCCCTGATGCCGCTGCTGGCGAAGATCGCCGAGGAGTATCAGGGTGAGCTGCTGCTGGCCAAGGTCAACTGCGACATCGAACAGGAGGTCGTCGCCCGTTTCGGCATCCGCAGCCTGCCAACCGTGGTGTTGTTCAAGGATGGTCAACCAGTGGACGGTTTCGCCGGTGCGCAGCCCGAATCGGCGATTCGCGCCATGCTCGAGCCCCACGTGCAGGCTCCGGCGACGCCGCAGGGCAACCTGCTGGAAAGCGCGCAGGCCGCCTTCGCCGAAGGCCGTTTCGCCGAGGCCGAGGCGCAGCTGCAGCAGCTGCTGAGTGAAGACAACGAGAACGCTGCCGGGCTGATTCTTTATGCCCGCTGCCTGGCCGAGCGCGGAGAACTGGGCGAAGCGGAAACGGTGCTCAACGCGGTAAAAGGCGATGAGCACAAGCAGGTTCTGGCCGGCGCCCGTGCTCAGCTGACGTTTCTGCGCCAGGCCAACGACCTGCCGGAAGTCGCCACCTTGAAGAGTCGCCTGGCGCAGAATGGCGAGGACGATGAAGCGGCGTATCAGCTGGCCATCCAGCAACTGGCTCGCCAGCAATACGAGGCGGCGCTCGACGGCCTGCTCAAGCTGTTCGTGCGCAACCGCGGGTACGCCGATGGGCAGCCGCACAAGACGCTGCTACAGGTTTTCGATCTGCTGGGTAATGACCACCCGCTGGTGACGCTGTACCGCCGCAAGCTTTACCAGGCGATCTACTGATCGCGGGCAAACCTCCGGCGCGCCCATCAGGAAGGCGCGCCGACCCAGTGATAGCAAGCCGAGTCGGCGCCGTGCTCGACCTTCACCTCGTCACAGTGACGCAAGCGCACCAGCAGCCGCTTGGCCAGCAACGCATTGCCGGCGAGCGCTTCCAGTTCGGCGAGCAATTCCGGGCCGTCCAGTTTGCCGGCGCAGCGCAGTCGCTCCCGCGCACTGTGCCACAGGGCATCGCCAGGTGGCGTCGCAGGCGCCTGGACGCCACCCACCGCAGCCTCATCGGTGCCGACGCTACGGGTCAGGTTCATCCAGTCCTGGGCGTCCAGCTCGATTTCAAGATCGACCGGCCAATCTCCTATGCGTCCGCGGATTCGAATCATGCTGTCCCTCCAGAGCTATGCGTTCATCCTCACATGAAGGCAGCGGACTGGCCAGCCGCACGGCAAAGTTGTTATAACGTAACGAACCCCTTTCGATGGAGCCGACCATGCGCCACCTACTTTTTGCCGTGCCTATGCTTCTGCTGCCCCTGAGCTACAGCCAAGCACATGAAGACGATCATCACCATGAACACGAAGGCGCCACCAGCCTGGGTGCGCATGAGCATGGCGCGGCGCGCCTGAATGCGGCACTGGATGGCAATCAGCTGGAGCTGGAGCTGATCAGCCCGGCGATGAACCTGCTCGGTTTCGAGCACGCTGCTGCCAGCGCAGCAGATGAGGCGAAGATCGCCAGCGTACGCTCGCAACTGGAACAACCTCTGGCCCTGTTCGGCCTCCCGGCGGCGGCAGGTTGCAGCGTCAGTGAGCAGCAGTTTGCCGGCGAACTGCTCGGCTCGGCCCATGCGGGCTATCAGCGCGGCGATGATCACGAACACAAGCAGGAGGATAAGCACGACCACGACGACCACGAAGCCGGTGGCCACAGCGACATCGAAGCGCACTACCAACTCGACTGCAGCAACCCAGAGGCGCTGCGCGCACTGGATCTCACACGGCTGTTCGAAAGCTTTCCCGGCACGGAAAAGATTCAGGTACAACTGATCGGCCCGAGCGGCCAGCAGGGCACGGAACTGACGCCGGCCCGCGCGCAATTGCCCTTCTGAACCAGCACGGGACCCCGATGAGCGCTCCACTCCTCGCAATCGACAACCTCGGCTTCGCCTGGCCCCGCCAGGCCGAGCTGCTGGACATTCCCACGTTTCGCCTCGAACGCGGCGAAAGCCTGTTCCTCAAGGGCCCGTCGGGCAGCGGCAAGACCACCCTGCTCGGCCTGATCGGCGGCGTGCAGAAGGCCGGCCGCGGCAGTATCCGCCTGCTCGACCGCGACCTCGGCAGTCTGTCGGCCGGTGCCCGTGACCGCTTCCGCGTCGATCACACCGGCTACATCTTCCAGCAGTTCAACCTTCTGCCTTTTCTTTCGGTACGCGAGAACGTCGGCCTGCCCTGCCATTTTTCGCCGCTGCGTGCCGAACGTGCGCGCAAGCGCCACGGCAGTACGGATGCCGCGGCGGCGGGCCTGCTGGAGCATCTGGGACTGCCCCCGGAGCTCTTCGAGCGTCGTGCCGATGCGCTCTCCATCGGCCAGCAGCAACGCGTCGCCGCTGCCCGCGCACTGATCGGCCAGCCGGAGCTGGTCATCGCCGACGAGCCGACCTCGGCGCTGGATGCGGATAGCCGCGAAGTCTTTCTGCAGCTGCTGTTCTCCGAGTGCCGCGCAGCCGGCGCGAGCCTGCTGTTCGTCAGCCATGATCAGAGCCTGGCGCCTCTGTTCGACCGTAGCCTGTCGCTGGCCGAACTCAATCGCGCGACGCGCGCAGTGGAGTGCTGAGCGATGTATCTCCTGCGCCTGGCCCTGGCGAGCCTGAACAATCGGCGCTTCACCGCCCTGCTGACCGTGTTCGCCATCGCCCTCTCGGTGTGCCTGCTGCTCGCCGTCGAACGGGTGCGCAACGAAACCCGCGCCAGCTTCGCCAGCACCATCAGCGGCACCGATCTGGTGGTCGGTGCGCGCTCCGGCTCGGTCAATCTGTTGCTGTACTCGGTGTTCCGCATCGGCAATGCGACCAACAACATCCGTTGGGACAGCTACCAGCGCTTCGCCGAACACCCGCGGGTCGCTTGGGCGATTCCGATTTCCCTGGGCGACTCCCATCGTGGCTATCGCGTAATGGGCACCAACACGGCCTATTTCGAGCATTACCGCTACGGTCGCAAACAGCCGCTGCACCTGGCAGAAGGCCGCGCCTTCGAAAGCGATCCTTTCGAGGTCGTGCTTGGCGCGGAAGTGGCCAGCGCACTGGGCTACAAACTCGACGACAGCATCGTCCTCGCCCATGGCGTAGCGCGTGTCAGCCTTGTACAGCACGATGACAAACCGTTCCGCGTGGTCGGCGTGCTGCAGCGCACCGGCACGCCGGTCGACCGTACCCTGCACATCAGTCTGGCCGGCATGGAAGCGCTGCATGTCGACTGGCAGAACGGCATGCCGGCCCGCGGCGCCGCGCGTATCGACGCCGAGCAAGCGCGGGCGCTCGATCTCCAGCCGCAGCAGATCACTGCGGTCCTGCTCGGTTTGAACAGCAAGGTCGCCACCTTCACCCTGCAACGGGAAATCAACCAGTACCGCAGCGAGCCGCTGCTGGCGATCCTGCCCGGCGTCGCCCTGCAGGAGCTCTGGAGCCTGATGGGCACGGCCGAGAAAGCGCTGTTCGTGGTCTCGCTGTTCGTCGTCCTGACCGGCCTGATCGGCATGCTCACGGCGATCCTCACGAGCCTCAACGAGCGACGCCGGGAGATGGCGATCCTGCGCTCGGTGGGTGCTCGCCCCTGGCATATCGCCGCGCTGTTGATCATCGAGGCGTTCGGCCTGGCCCTCGCGGGCACGCTGCTGGGGCTGGCCCTGCTGTATATCGGCATCGCAATCGCGCAGTCGCCGCTGCAGAGCCTCTACGGCCTTTATCTGCCGCTGGCCTGGCCGAGCGCCTATGAGTGGGGACTGCTCGGCGCTATCCTGCTGGCGGCACTGCTGATGGGCAGCGTGCCGGCCTGGCGGGCCTATCGCCAATCGCTGGCCGATGGCCTGTCGATTCGACTGTGAGGAACCCGATGTCGCGCCTGCTGCTTGCTCTGCTACTGGCCTGTGCGGTCTCTGCGCATGCCGATGACGTCCGCGATCTACAGTGGTCGGAGCTGATTCCCGAGGGCGCGCCGCCGCCACCGCCGCCAATGGCCATGCATGACATGTCGCAGCTGGCCGATGCGCTGGCTGCCGAAACCGGGCCGGCTGCCGCACAACAGTCGCCGGCCGCGCCAGTGGTCGAAGCGCTCGATGGGCAGATGGTGAAGTTGCCGGGGTATATCGTGCCGCTGGACATGACCGAGGAAGGGCGCGTCATCGAATTCCTGCTGGTGCCCTACTTCGGCGCCTGCATTCACGTGCCCCCGCCGCCATCCAACCAGATCGTGCATGCCACCAGCGAGCTGGGCGTGCGGGTGGAAGCGCTATATGAACCGTTCTGGATCGAGGGGCCGCTGAGGGTGGAGCACGCCAGCAGCGAGCTGGCGGAGGCCGGTTATCGCATGCAGGCACAGAAGATCTATCCCTACGAATTGCAGTAATCACCAGCCGGCAGGTTACGTTCTGCCAGCTCGATCAGTGCGCGCTGGCGATCTGCTTCTCACGCTCGAAACTGAGCTCACCTTCCGCCCACTCGCGCCATTCGCGCACACGACGACGCTCGGCGCCGGCCCGCTCGGCCTGCTTCAACGCGTCAAGCCCGGCCTGCCAACGAGCCTGTTCCAGCTCGAGCTGCGCCACATTCATCCAGAACTTCGCGCTGCCAGTCTGAGTCGCCAGCTGGCGATAGATCTTCGCGGCCTCGGTGCGCTCGCGGGCCTGCCACCAAAGCATGCCCATGCGCTCCTGGCGACTGGCATTACTCGGCAGCAAGCGTGACGCCAGCATCCCTTCGAGCAGTTTGGCGCCTTGCCATGGCTGCCCAGCGGCACTAGCGAGAGCGACCAGGTTGTCCAGCTCCGCCTCACTGAAGCGCAAGCCCTTCGCGTGCGCCGTGCGCAGCGTCGCCAGCGCGCGATCTTCAGCGCCAGCCATCTGCTGCAGGCCGGCCAGCTGCCGCCAGGCCTTGACCTGATCGGGGTGGCGCAGCAGCAGCTTTTGTTGCCAGCGTTCGGCAGCCTGATAGCGCTTGAGCTCGGCGTTGCCGGCAACCAGGAACTGCAGCCAGGTATCGCCCGCCTTCGGGTTCGCCTGCACATAACGCTCGGCCAGCGGCAGCGCCTTGGCATGCTGACCGAGGCCCTGGTAAGCCTGCACCAGCATCTGCAGCACTTCTTCGTTGCCCTGATTGGCCGATCCCAGCAGGCTGACCACCTTGGCGTAGCGACCCTCGACCAGGTTCAGCCGCGCAAGGTTCATCCGCTCGCCGGCCAGCAGCTCTTCGTCCAGCTTGCCGCTGGCCACTGCCTTGTCCAGCCATTCCAGCGCCTGGCGATTATTGCCTTCGGCCCAGGCCAGATAGCCGCGACTGCGCCAGAGCAACGCCTCTTCACCGCTACCGGCCTTGGCGCTGACGCCCTCCAGCGCCTTGCGCGCAGCGGCATAGTCGCCCTTGCTCTGCGCGGTCTGCGCTCGCTCGAGCGCCATGAACACCGCGGGGTCGATGGCCTGGGCGGCCTGGGCCGAAACGGAGAGAAAAAGCGACAGCACGAGCAGCAAACGAAGCATCTCAGCGTTCTCCTTGCAGGCGGAAGTGCAGGGTTTTCACGGCTTCACGGGATACCGGTGCACCGTTTTCGGTACGCGGCGCGAAACGCCAGCGGGCCGCCGCGCGCCGGGCCTCGCGATCGAACACGTTACGAGGCGAGGCTTCCAGCACGCGGATGTTCTCCACCCGCCCCTGCGGGTTGATGGTGAACGCCAGTTTGATATGCCCTTCGATGCCCTGTTGCCGCGCACGGTAGGGATACTCCGGACGTACATCATTGAGCGGCATCACTTCCTGCTCCGGACCGCCGGGCTTGCCCGCCGCTTCGACTGCCGCACTGGCCGGCGCTGGCGTCGCGGCCGGGGCACTCTGTGCCGCCGTCAGGCCGGACAGACTGGGCGCCGGAGCGGTGGCGACCGATACGCCCGCATCGATGTTCGGCAGGTCGAGGTCGAGCTTGGGCAGATTGGCGTCTGGGGTCGCCATGTTCGGCGTCGGAGGCGTCGGCGGTTGTGGCGTCTTCGGCTGCGGTGGCTGTGGCGCCTGCTGACGTGAGCGCGTGGCGGTGTCCTCGTTGCGCCCATCCATGCGCACGAAATTGGCAATCGCCAATGGATCTTCCTCAATCTTGCTGCGCGGGGGATTGACCATGCTCAGCATCAGGGCGAACAGCAGCAACGCCACCACACAGGCGGCGATGAAGGCCAGACTGAAACGGACCAGCCGCGGTTGCATCAGCGCGACCCCGTGCTGGCGGCCAGCGCAACGTCTTGCACGCCGGCCTGACGCGCCTGGTCCATGACCTGCACCACCAGGCCGGTACGCGCATCCTGGTCAGCCTGGACGACCACAGCGCCCTCCGGCTGATCCACGCGCAGCCGCTCGACATGCGCCCGCACACTGCGTACGTCGACCACCTGCTTGTCGATCCAGACCTGGCCATCGGCCGTGACGGCGATGAGAATATTGCCCTTGTCCTGAGTGCTGGCGGTGTCCGCCTGCGGGCGCTGGACTTCGACACCGGATTCCTTGATGAAGGAGCTGGTGACGATGAAGAAGATCAGCATGATGAAGACCACATCGAGCATCGGCGTGAGATCAATGCCGGTATCTTCTTCCTGCTGGTAATGATGACGGCGCATACGCATCCCGCTAATCCTCAGTCGTGACGCAGCTGGTCAGCCAGCCGGTCGAGAGACTGGCGCGCGATTCGCTCTAGGCGCGCCAGACTGAACAATCCTGTGATGGCCAGCACCATGCCGGCCATGGTCGGCAGGGTCGCCTGCCAGACACCCGCGGCCATGCCGCGTGGGTTGCCGGAGCCACTGAGCGCCAGCACGTCGAAAACCGCGATCATGCCGCTGACCGTACCGAGCAAGCCAAGCAGCGGATACATCGCCACCAGGGTCTTGCTCAGCCGTAGCGGTCCGGACAACTGCTGCTGAGCCTGCGCCAGCCAGGCCGAACGCACCGCACGCTGCCAGCTACCAGGCTCATCGGCCATCTGCGCCCAGGCCTGGCGGCGTGACTCGACCCAGTGCGGGAAGACCCGCCGCATGAACCAGAGGCGTTCGAAAACCAACGTCCAATACAGCACGCACAGGCCGGCCAGCGCCCACATCACCACGCCGCCGGCAGCCATGAAATCGAGCAGCGCGTGACCGCTGTCGATCAGACCCAGCCAGTGAGCGCGCAGATCAGTCACGGCGTGGCGCCCCCGACAGGTGCAGCGCGATGAGGCCGGCGCTCTGCTGCTCCAGCAACTGGATAAGCGCCTTGCTACGGCTGGCCAGCAAGCTGTGCAGGAACAGCAGCGGAATCGCTACCACCAGGCCCAGCACCGTGGTTACCAGCGCCTGGGAGATACCGTCGGCCATCAGCCGCGAGTCGCCGCCACCGCTCTGGGTGATGGCCTGGAAAGTGATGATCATGCCGGTCACGGTGCCCAGCAGGCCGAGCAGCGGTGCAACGGCTGCCAGCAGCTTGAGCAGCGGCTGACCGCGCTCCAGTGGCGGGGTTTCCTGGAGGATCGCCTCGTCCAGCTTGAGCTCGAGGGTCTCCAGATCCGACAACTGTGGCTTCGGCCCCAGCACGCCGATGATGCGGCCGAGCGGATTGTCGTCGCGCGGCTGGTTCAGCTCGCGCATCTGGCTGCCCACCTTGCGACCGACGCCACCCAGATACACCATGCGCCAGATCGCCAGCAGCAGGCCGACGGCACCGAGCACCAGAATGACGCCACCCACCAGACCGCCTTGCTTGACGCGATCCCACAGGTCCGGCTGGCGTTGCAGCTGGGCGATCAGCGTGCCGCGGCTCGGATCCACCGGCAATGTAGCCAGCGCATCGGAGCTGCTCTGATAGTCTTCGATCAAACCCTGACCGGACGGCTGGCGTGCCGGTACCAGCAGCTCGCCGGCATCGGCGTCGTAGCGCAGGAAGGTTTCGTCGGTGAATGCGGAGAAGCTGCCGACCCGCAGTACCGGCTGCTCGCTGCGCGCGCCATCGGTGCCCACCACCGGCAGCGGTACGCGCTCGACGCGGCCGCTGGCCGCTAGGTCTTCCAGCAGGGTCATCCAGAACGCATCGAGGTCATCGGCCGACGGCAGCGCGCGGCTTTCCGCCAGGCTGCGCAGCTGGGTCAGGCGCTCGGGATACTGGGCGTTGAGCAGACTGTCCTGCCACTGGCCAGCGATGTCACCTGCACTCTGGCGCACGACGCCGAACAGCTCACCCAGATGGCCAACACGCTGCGCCAGGAGTTTTTCCTGCTCGGCCAGCTCGGCCTCCTGGCGATCGAAGTCGGCCTTCAGGCGTTCGGCCTCGGCCTTCTGCTCGGCAAGTGCGGCACGGGCACGGGAAAGCAGTTGCTGCTGCTCGCCACGATCACGAACGAAGGCCTGCTCGCGGGCCTGCATGGCGCTGACCTCGGCGGCACGGTCGCTGCGAATGCGCTCGAGCAGCTGGTCGGGACTGAGCGATTCTGCCGAATGAGCCGTGAGGGGCAACAGCGCGACAAGAAGGAGGGAAAACAGACGGCTCATTGCGCGGCCTCCTCGGCCAGGGTCTTCACGGGCAATTGCAGGTAGGCCGGAGCCTGTTGCTGACGGGCGATGGCGATGGCCTGCGTAAGCGGTCGGCGGGCGCTGCCGTCGAGCACTTCCCAGGCGCGCGTCTGCGGATTCCACCAGCCGCTCTCGTGAGCATCGAGAGTCTGGTAATAGAGCATCACTCGACCGAGCCGCAGGAATTCGACGCTGCGTGACTCCGCGTCGCCCGGCAGCTCACCACGCCAGGCTTCCAGCGTGCGGCCGTAATCGCTTTCGATCTGATAGGCCTCGAGGATGCGCCGGTACTTTTCCGCCAGGCTGACGTCGGCGCGTGGCAGTAGGTCCTGCAGGCCGGCCAGACGGTCGGCACGCTCATCGGGGAGGAACGGCAGATCGGCCGCGATGAATTCCCCCAGCACCTCGACCATACGGCTCATCTGCGGCGTAACGGCTTCCTGGGTGCGCTCGATGCTGTCCAGCTGGCGCTGAAAGCCCACCAGCTCCTTGTTCTGCGCCGCGGTCAGCTCCTGCAACTGCTTGTTGTAGGCCTTTAGCGCTTCGGTCTGCTGCAAAGCACTGCGGTACTCGTTGAGCATCTCGCGAGTGGCGTCGTCGAGCTGGTCGATCCGCGCCTGCGAGGCCTTCGCCTCCGCAGACAAACGCTCGCTCTCATCCAGCGCAGCATCCAGCGGTGCCGCGGACAGCGACCCGGCATAAAGCTGAAGACAGCACGGCAGCACGGCAACCGCCAGCAGGCGGGGAAAGAAGGAAGGCATTGAAGGGTCCTTGCAGACGGTCGTTAACTCAAAAGAGAAACATTATCATCTGTGAGTTGACGCAAAGCAACCCGGGCGTTTCGTCGCAGTCGAGGCGGCGTTTTTCATTGAGCTGGATCAAAAAGCCCCAGCGCTCAGCACCTACCATGGCGCCCAATCGCATTCCAACAAACGGAGCATCATCATGCGCAAGACCCTGTTCACCGCTTCCGCGCTGGCCCTGGCGCTGGCCGCACCCTTCGCCCAGGCTTTCGAAGCCGGGGACATCATCGTTCGCGCTGGTGCTATTACCGTTGATCCGCACGAAGATAGCAGTGACATCAACCATGCCGTTCTCGGCGACGTCGCTGGCTCCAAAGCTACGCTGGACAGCAATACTCAGCTGGGCCTGAACTTCGCCTACATGGTCACTGATAAGGTGGGTATTGAACTGTTGGCCGCAACTCCTTTCAGTCACGACGTTGGCGTGAAGGGAATGCCAGGACCATATGCAGGCCTGAACGGCAAGCTGGGCAGCCTCAAGCACCTGCCGCCGACCCTCAGCGTTATCTACTACCCGCTGAACAAGACCTCAGCGTTCCAGCCTTATGTCGGTGCCGGCATCAACTACACTTGGTTCTTCGACACCGAACTGAGCAGCAGCGCCGAAGACAAAGGTTTTAGCGGACTGGACATGAAGGACTCTTGGGGCCTGGCCGCTCAAGTTGGCATGGACTATATGCTGACCGACAACATCATGCTGAACGCTCAGCTTCGCTATATCGACATCGACACGACCGGCACCACTTACTTGGCTGGCGACAAAGTCAAAGTCGACGTAGATGTAGACCCCTTCGTCTACATGGTCGGTCTTGGCTACAAGTTCTGACGTAACCGGCCCAGCCGGATCGCAGACAGACAAAAGGCGCCTAGGGCGCCTTTTGTGTTTTCAGAGTTTGCAACCTACAAACCCAACAGCTTCGCCAAACCTTCCCGCATGCCGGTCGGCGGTTCCGGCAGACGATAGCGCTGCACTAGCCGGGCATTATTCGCCCGCGAATGACGAATATCCCCCGGCCGCGCGGCCTGATAGCTCACCTCGGGAAGCCCGCCCAACACGTCACCGATGGCCGCCAGCAGCTGATTCAGCGAAGTGGCCTGATTCAGCCCAACATTCACCGCGCCCGCCACCGCCTCGGGCGACTCCAGCGCCTGCACCAACACCTCGACCAGATCGGCAACGTAGAGAAAATCGCGCGTCTGCTCGCCATCGCCGAACACCGCAATCGGCAAACCCTTCTGCGCCCGCTCGGTGAAGATGCTGATCACACCGGAATACGGTGACGATGGATCCTGCCGCGGCCCGAAGATATTGAAGAAGCGGAACACCACCGGCTCCAGACCATGCTGGCGCCGATAGAAATCCAGGTAGTGCTCGCTGGCCAGCTTGTCGGCGGCGTAGGGTGTCAGGGGCGCCTTCGGCGTGTCCTCATCGATAGCATGGCCTTCGCCGTTGTTGCCATAGACCGCTGCGCTCGAGGCGAACAGCACCCGCTTCACACCCGCCTCGCGCATCGCCTCACACAGATTGAGCGTGCCGATCAGGTTGCTCTGGTGAGTACCGAACGGGTCGTCCACCGACGCCTGCACCGACGCCACCGCGGCCAGATGCACCACCGCCCGACATCCCTGCACCGCACGACGCACGCAATCGGCATCGGCGACATCGCCGACGATCAGCTCGACGCGTGTATCTTGCGGCAGGTTTTCGCGCTTGCCGGTCGAGAGATTGTCCAGCACACGAACGGCATAGCCGCGCGCCAGCAACGCATCGACCAGGTTCGATCCAATGAACCCGGCACCGCCGGTGACCAGAATCGGGGCATCAGCCATGACGGTAATAGCGCTCCAACAGGCTCGGCAACCCGGTACGCCAGGCGCGAGGCTTGATGCCGAAAGTGGTGAAAATCTTCTTGCAGGCGAGTACGCCGTGCTGCGGTTCGGCTGCGGCATCCGAACAGGCGGCATGCGCCACGGCCGTCAGATTCGCCGTTGTGACGTCGCGATACTTGCCGGCCTCGCCGAGCAACGCCTGGGCGACCAGCAACGGGGTGGAAGCCTCATGTCCGCCGTAGTGATAGGTACCCCACAGCGGAGCCTGGCAGTCGAGCTGCTTCAATACCGCAAGGATCACGCGCGCGGCATCGTCGACAGGTGTCGGATTGCCGCGCCGGTCATCCGCCAGCAGTATCGCCTCGCTCTGCTCGAGTCGTTGCAGCACGCGCCCTAGAACACCGTCCCGACTGTCATCGAGCAACCAGCCAAAACGCAGCAGGACATGTCGCGGGCATAGCGAACGCACACTCTGCTCGATGCGCCACAGCGCCCTGCCTCGTGCATCCAGCGGCGCCACCTCGTCCTTTTCGCTATAGGCCGTGGTTCGGGCACCGTCAAATACCCGGTAGCTCGATGGCTGCAACAGGACGAAATCATGGTGCTGACAGAGTTCGGCGAGCCGCTCGACCGCACGCTCCTGTGCGGCGAGCGCCGGCTCGTTGGGCTGTCCGCTCTGGAACCAGTCGTAATAGTAGGCAAGGTTGACCACGACATCCGGACGGTTGTCGTCGAGCAACTGGGTAAGACTGGCGGCGTCCCAGCCCTGAGCGGGCGGTCGCGGCGCGAGGAAGCCTATGTCTTCCTCGGCGCCGAGGCGGATGAGCGCCTGGCCCAGGGCATTGCCGCCGCCCAACAGCATCAGGCGCATTCGCATTCAGATAACTCTAGAAGGGGATGTCGTCGTCGAAGCTGTCGTAGTCCGGTGCCGGCTGCTGCCGCGCAGCGGGCTGCTGCGGCTGGGCCTGCTGACGCGGCGCCTGCTGCGGCTCACGCTGCTGCGGGCGAGCCTGACGCGGCGCATCGTCGGAACTGCCGCCACGGCCACCGAGCAGCTGCATGGTGCCGTTCATGTCGACGACTATTTCGGTGGTGTAGCGCTTGACGCCGTCCTTCTCCCACTCGCGGGTCTGCAGGCGTCCCTCGATGTAGCATTGCGAACCCTTGCGCAGGTATTCGCCGGCGATCTCGGCAACCTTGCCGAACAACACCACGCGATGCCACTCGGTACGCTCCTGAAGCTGACCGGTCTGCTTGTCCTTCCAGCTATCGGTGGTTGCCAGCGTGATGTTGGTCACCGCATTGCCATTGGGCATGTAGCGGGTTTCCGGGTCGCCGCCGACATTGCCGATCAAGATGACTTTATTCACCCCTCTGGCCATGGGTAACTCCTCATTGGAACATTGAATTGGATGGATTCACCGATGGCGGTTGTACCGCCAGCAAAGCCGATGACCGCGAATCTTACCTCAGCCACCCCTGACGGCCAACCGACGCACTTTCATGTTGCGCGGCACTATGCAGCCGCGAACAGGCGCCTCAGGCAACCAGGCGATCAAGAGCTTCACGATCCAGCTGCTGCGTATCGACCTTGATATAGGCCGCTGCCTCGTCGGCAACGATGAGCACGTCGCTAACACCGGCGACTTGTAGCAGGTCACGCCCAAGTCCTGCGTTGGCCAGCGCTCCGGCCGACAGCGGCAAGCGCAGGCTGGTGACATAAGGAGGTTCGCGCATGCTGAAGGCCACCACGAACCACAACGCGCAAAGTGCAGCGCAACCGGCGAACACCAGCGCCAGGCCACCCTGCTGATAGAGCATACCGCCAAGCACGCCACCGAGACCGGCACCGAGAAACTGACTGGTGGAGTAGACGCCCATCGCGGTGCCCTTGCCGCCGGCCGGTGCGACTTTGCTGATCAACGAAGGCAGCGACGCTTCCAGCAGATTGAACGCGATGAAGAAGCCCACCATGCCGACGACCAGCATCCACAAGCCATTTCCGAACCACCAGAAGAACAGCTCGCAGAGCAGCAACGCGGAGACCGCGCCCAACAGCACGCGGCGCATCTGGCGCTTCTTCTCGCCATAAATTATGAAGGGAATCATGCCGAAGAAGCCGACCAGCAGTGCCGTGAGGTAGACCCACCAATGCTCTTCCTTGGGCAACGCGCCCTGCTCGACCAGTGCCAGCGGCAGCGCGACGAAGCTGGCCATCAGGATCGCATGCAGCGCCAGGATGCTGAAATCCAGGCGCAACAGATCGGGGTGGCGCAACGTCAGGCCGAGCGCCTGCTTGGCGACGCCCGATTCGCGATGGCGCACATGCGCATGGGCCTTGGGCAGCAACGCGACGATGACGCCGCCAAGCAACGCCATGCCGGCGGTTACCCAGAACAGCCCGGAGAGACCGAAGGCACGGGTCAGCAACGGCCCGACGATCATCGCGACAGCGAAGGAAAAACCGATGCTCACGCCGATCAGCGCCATTGCCTTGGTCCGGTGCTGTTCGCGGGTCAGGTCCGAGAGCAGCGCCATCACTGCAGCGGAAATCGCCCCCGCCCCTTGCAGGATGCGCCCGGCGATGACGCCCCAGATGCTGTCGGACATCGCCGCGAGCACCGCTCCAGCGGCGAAGATCAGCAGGCCGAAATAGATGATAGGCAAGCGACCAATACGATCGGAAAGAATACCGAAGGGAATTTGCAGCAGCGCCTGGGTCAAACCATAGGCACCTATCGCAAGACCGATCAGGGTCGGCGTAGCGCCTTCCAGGTCCATGCCGTAGGTTGCCAGCACGGGCAAAACCATGAACATGCCGAGCATGCGAAAAGCGAAAACCAGGGCCAGCCCGGAAGCTGCGCGTTTTTCGCTGGCGCTCATGCGCTCGCTGTAGGGGTCCTGCATGGAGGGTCTCGCTTGTATGAACCGGCGGCGATTCTAGCAGCCCTACCCTGTTCGGCACAGGCGCGCGGTTTTGCCGCGACTATCACCCCGGCCGTATACTTTCGGGTTTCCGCCCGCCACGCGAGGCTGTTTTGGACAAGATTCTGATTCGTGGGGCCCGCACCCACAACCTGAAGAACATCGACCTCACCCTGCCGCGCGACAAGCTGATCGTCATCACCGGCTTGTCCGGTTCTGGCAAATCATCGTTGGCATTCGACACTCTCTACGCAGAAGGCCAGCGCCGTTACGTCGAATCGCTTTCGGCGTATGCGCGCCAGTTCCTCTCGATGATGGAAAAGCCCGACGTCGACACCATTGAGGGGCTCTCCCCGGCGATCTCTATCGAGCAGAAATCGACCTCGCACAACCCGCGCTCCACCGTGGGCACCATCACCGAGATCTACGACTACCTGCGTCTGCTCTATGCGCGGGTCGGCACGCCGCGCTGTCCAGATCACGATGCCCCGTTGGAAGCGCAGACGGTCAGTCAGATGGTCGACCAGGTGCTGGCACTGCCCGAAGGCCGCAAGCTGATGCTGCTGGCCCCGGTCATCCGCGAACGCAAGGGCGAGCACCTGGCCGTGTTCGACGAGCTGCGTGCTCAGGGTTTCGTGCGCGCCCGCGTCAACGGGCGGCTGTACGAGCTCGACGAGCTACCCAAGCTGGACAAGCAGAAGAAGCACTCGATCGACGTGGTGGTGGACCGCTTCAAGGTTCGCGGCGACCTGCAGCAGCGCCTGGCCGAATCCTTCGAAACGGCGCTCAAGCTGGCCGATGGCATCGCCCTGGTCGCCTCCATGGAAGAGGACGACGACAGCGAGGAAATGATCTTCTCCGCACGCTTCGCTTGCCCGATCTGCGGCCACTCGATCAGCGAGCTTGAGCCCAAGCTGTTCTCCTTCAACAACCCAGCCGGCGCCTGCCCCACCTGTGACGGCCTGGGCGTAAAGCAGTTCTTCGACGCCAAGCGCCTGGTCAATGGCGAGCTGACCTTGGCCGAAGGCGCCATACGCGGCTGGGACCGGCGCAACGTTTACTATTTCCAGATGCTCGGCTCACTGGCCTCGCATTATGGCTTCAGCCTCGACGAGCCTTTCGACTCACTGGCCGCCGATCATCAGAAGTCCATCCTGCGCGGCAGCGGCCGTGAGAATGTCGAGTTCCGCTACCTCAACGACCGCGGCGATATCGTCAAGCGTTCGCACCCGTTCGAAGGCATCGTTCCCAACCTGGAACGCCGCTACCGCGAAACCGAATCCAATTCGGTTCGCGAAGAGCTCGCCAAATACCTGAGCACCCAGCCCTGCCCGGACTGTCGCGGCACGCGTCTGCGCCGTGAAGCACGCCACGTGTGGGTTGGCGACAAGACCCTGCCTGCGGTCACGGCCATGCCCATCGGCGACGCCACCGACTACTTCGGCGTCCTCTCGCTCAGCGGACGACGCGGCGAGATCGCCGACAAGATTCTCAAGGAGATCCGCGAACGCCTGCAGTTCCTGGTCAACGTCGGCCTGGATTATCTGACCCTGGATCGCAGCGCCGACACCCTGTCCGGCGGCGAGGCCCAGCGTATTCGCCTGGCCAGTCAGATCGGCGCCGGCCTGGTTGGGGTGATGTACATCCTCGACGAACCTTCGATCGGCCTGCATCAGCGCGACAACGAACGCTTGCTGGGCACCCTTCGCCACCTGCGCGACATCGGCAATACGGTGATCGTCGTGGAGCATGACGAGGATGCGATCCGTCTCGCCGACTACGTGGTAGACATCGGTCCAGGTGCCGGCATACATGGCGGCCGCATCGTCGCTGAAGGCACACCTGACGAGGTGATGGCGCACCCGGATTCGCTGACCGGCAAGTACCTCTCTGGCCGGGTGAAGATCAACTATCGGCCTGAGCGCACCCGCCGTGATCCGAAGATGCTGCTCAAGCTCAAGGGCGCGCGGGGCAACAACCTGCGCAACGTCGACCTGGAGATTCCGGTCGGCCTGCTCACCTGCATCACCGGTGTGTCGGGCTCGGGCAAATCAACGCTGATCAACAACACGCTGTTCCCGATCACGGCGACTGCACTCAATGGCGCGACCACGCTGGAAGTAGCCCCGCACGACAGCTTCGATGGGCTGCAGCATCTGGACAAGGTAGTGGACATCGATCAGAGCCCGATCGGCCGCACCCCGCGCTCCAACCCGGCGACCTACACGGGGCTGTTCACGCCGATTCGCGAGCTGTTTGCCGGCGTGCCGGAAGCGCGCTCACGCGGCTACGGTCCGGGCCGCTTCTCTTTCAACGTCAAGGGCGGACGCTGTGAAGCCTGCCAGGGCGACGGCGTGATCAAGGTGGAAATGCACTTCCTGCCCGACATCTACGTGCCCTGCGACGTGTGCAAGGGCAAGCGCTACAACCGCGAAACGCTGGAGGTGAAGTACAAGGGCAAGAGCATCACCGAAGTGCTCGACATGACCATCGAGGAAGCCCGCGAGTTCTTCGATCCGGTGCCGGCCGTCGCGCGAAAACTGCAGACGCTGATGGATGTTGGGCTGTCCTACATCAAGCTGGGGCAGAGTGCGACGACCCTGTCTGGCGGTGAGGCGCAGCGCGTCAAGCTGTCCCGCGAGCTGTCCAAGCGTGACACGGGCAAGACGCTGTACATTCTTGATGAACCCACCACCGGCCTGCATTTCGCCGATATCCAGCAGCTGCTCGACGTACTGCACCGTCTGCGCGACCACGGCAATACGGTCGTGGTGATCGAGCACAACCTTGACGTCATCAAGACGGCCGACTGGCTGGTGGATCTCGGCCCGGAAGGCGGCTCGAAGGGTGGCCAGATCATCGCCTGCGGTACGCCGGAAGAGGTGGCAGGCATGGCCCAGTCTCATACCGGTCATTTCCTCAAACCGTTACTCGAGCGCGACCGCTCGGCGGGTTGATCATCGCGTCGGCAGCCGTTTCGGCAACAATCGCAAGCGCAGCGGGGTCCACTACGGATCCCGCCGGGCAGTTGGGCGGGACACTCCTAGCCCGATAAGGAGAAATCCTGATGCGAATTGCGCTTGCTGCCTGCCTGCTTGGCGCCGGCCTGCTACCCGGTCTCGCCGCCGCCCAACCCAACGGCCCTTGGATCACCAATGAGCAGAACGTCTCGCTGGAGGCGTTCATGAGCAACAACCAGCTGTACGATCAGCTCAACGCACTTTCACGACGCTTCCCGGATGCCCTGCGACTAGAACAGGCCGGCAGCAGCAACGAAGGCCGACCAATCTGGCTGGCCAGGCTGGGTAATTCAGACAAATCAGCCGTGATGATCATCACCCAACAGCACGGCAACGAACCTCACGGCACCGAAGCGGCGGTCAATCTGATAAAACGCCTTGCCTCGGGCGGGGCCTTGTCCCGCCAGGTACTGGATAATCTGCAGGTGCTGATCGTGCCGAGGGTCAACCCAGACGGCGCCGAGCGTTTCAGTCGCGGCAACATGGATTTCAGCGCCCCGCAAACCAGCGCTGACTGCCTGCGCGCCGATGGCACCCTGAATCCTGCCAAGTTGGATCAGCACCTCGGCGCCAACGTGACCGCCTTCACCAATGCCGACAGCCAACGCCGATTTAGCTACGACATCAACCGCTACCACTGGACAGACTGGAGCAAGAGCACGCAGATACGCTGCAATCCAGGCCTGGCCAGTGAGCGGCACTTCAACCCGGGGCAGAACCCGGTGCCCGAAGCGGTTGCGGTACGCGGCATCTATGACCGTTACCGTCCCATCTGGCTGGTAGATGTGCACAATCAGAACCCTGCCGTGGTACTCGAGGATGTGGATCCTGAAGTGAACCGCCCGGCACGCCAGGTGACCGGTTCTATCACCTGGCCAACTCACCCGGATGTCGCCCCGGAAGCGGTAGCACTGTCGAAGCAGCTGGCAATCGTGATGAAGCAGCGCTCCACGCAGCTTGGCTTCATGGAAATCACCAACTACTACTATGAGCACCCCAGCGGCGATGTCCGCCGCGGCGGCGGCGATCCAGGCATTGCCCGAAACGCATACGGCCTGCTGGGGACCGAGCGACTGGCCGCCGGCGAAACAGGCCCATTGGGCGGCAGCGTGCTCATGGAAATCGGCGGATTGAACAGCCGCGGCCAGAAGTCTGCCGGCATGCTGCGCAACAATGTGCGTGAAATGCTTGAGGCCGTGCTTGTCGCAACTGCCGACGGCAGTCTGACGGCGATCGATCCGGCAGAGGCCGATCGCCTTCTGCCACCCGGACAGGAGAGCGATAAGCCGCTCAACAATCCCCACGAATAGCGCTGAAGAGACAAGAAAGCCCGCAGCACTCGCTGCGGGCTTCTCGATCTTGCGGATACCGCGAATCGCTTATGCCGGCACTTCCGACAACGGAATATCCAGGGCGGCGGCAATACCTGCTCCATAGGCCGGATCAGCCCTCAGGCAGTGGCTGATGTGGCGAATCTTGATATGACGCGCCACTCCCTGCATCGACCGAGCGGTATTTTCGAACAACCGCTGCTGTTCATCAGCCTTCATCAAGCGGAACAGGTTGCCCGGCTGAGTGAAGTAATCGGCGTCGTCGGCACGGTAGTCGTAACGATCCGCCGCCCCCTCGAGAGCCAGCGGTGGCTCGCTGAAGTCAGGCTGTTCCTGCCACTCGCCATAGGTATTCGGCTCGTAATGCAGACGACCGCCCTGATTGCCATCTACGCGCATGGCACCATCGCGATGGTAGCTGTGGACCGGGCAACGCGGAGCGTTGACCGGAATCTGATGGTGATTCACCCCCAGCCGGTAGCGTTGCGCATCCCCGTAGGAGAAAAGACGGCCCTGCAACATACGGTCTGGAGAGAAGCTGATGCCCGGAACGACATTCGCCGGCGTGAATGCCGCCTGCTCGACATCCTGGAAGTAGTTGTCGGGATTGCGGTTGAGTTCGTAATAGCCGACCTCGATCAATGGGTAGTCAGCATGCGGCCAGACCTTGGTGAGGTCGAACGGATGGTACGGCACCTTGGCGGCGTCGGCCTCCGGCATTATCTGCACATACATCGTCCAACGTGGATATTCGCCACGCTCGATGGCCTCGAACAGATCGCGCTGCGAACTCTCCCGGTCATTGGCAACGATGGCTGCAGCCTCGGCGTCGGTGAGATTCTTGATGCCCTGCTGGGTCCGAAAGTGAAACTTCACCCAGAAACGCTCGTTGTTCGGACTGATGAAGCTGTAGGTGTGCGAACCGAAACCGTGCATATGGCGGTACGACGCCGGAATGCCCCGATCACCCATGACATAGGTGATCTGGTGCAAGGCCTCAGGCAGCCCGGTCCAGAAGTCCCAGTTGTTGTTCGCGCTGCGCATGTTGGTGCGCGGATCGCGTTTTACTGCGTGGTTGAGGTCCGGAAACTTCAGCGGATCGCGGAAAAAGAACACCGGGGTGTTATTGCCCACCATGTCCCAGTTGCCTTGCTCGGTGTAGAACTTCAGTGCGTAACCACGAATGTCACGCTCGGCGTCGGCCGCGCCGCGCTCACCGGCGACGGTAGAGAAGCGGGCGAACAACGGGGTGCGCTTACCAACCTCGGAAAACAGCTTGGCTTTGGTGTAGCGGGTGATGTCATGGGTGACGACGAACTCGCCAAACGCGCCGGAACCTTTCGCGTGCATACGACGCTCCGGAATCACCTCGCGGTCGAAATGAGCGAGCTTCTCTAGAAACCATACGTCCTGAAGCAGCATGGGACCACGGCGGCCCGCAGTCATGGAGTTCTGGTTTTCGGATACCGGCGCACCGGCAACGGTTGTGAGCTTCGGCTTGTCAGTCATGGTTGCAGCTCCTTGGTATTCAATAGCTTCCAGGGTCTTGGTAAGTACCTGCTGGTTGAATGCCATCATAGGAAGCAAGCGCAACGGCGACTAATGATGAAGATCAACGCCCCTTATAGAGCCAGTCTCTCAGAATCCTTTGGGCATAAAAAAACCGAGCCAAAAGGCTCGGTTTTTAATTGCTGCTACCGATCTTACTCGGCGGCTTCCACTTCACCAGTGACCGGACGGTCAACCAGCTCGACGTAAGCCATAGGTGCGTTGTCACCAGCGCGGAAGCCGCACTTGAGGATACGCAGATAGCCGCCCTGACGGGTGGCGTAACGCTTGCCCAGATCGTTGAACAGCTTGCCTACGGCAGCCTTCGAACGCGTACGGTCGAAAGCCAGACGACGGTTGGCGACGCTGTCTTCCTTAGCCAGGGTGATCAGCGGCTCGGCAACGCGGCGCAGTTCCTTGGCCTTAGGCAGGGTGGTTTTGATCAGTTCGTGCTCGAACAGCGACACCGCCATGTTCTGAAACATGGCCTTGCGGTGGGCGCTGGTGCGGCTCAGGTGACGGCCACTTTTACGATGACGCATGATTGAAATTCCTTACCAAACGTTCAGTTCGGTTACTGGGGGCGATCAGGCAGTGGCCTTATCGTCCTTCTTGAGACTTGCCGGCGGCCAGTTATCCAGACGCATACCGAGGGACAAACCACGCGAAGCCAGAACGTCCTTGATCTCAGTCAGGGACTTCTTGCCCAGATTCGGCGTCTTCAACAGCTCTACTTCGGTGCGCTGAATCAGATCACCAATGTAGTAGATGTTTTCCGCCTTCAGGCAGTTGGCCGAACGTACGGTCAGCTCCAGGTCATCAACCGGACGCAACAGGATCGGATCGATCTCGTCTTCCTGCTCGATTACAACCGGCTCGCTGTCGCCCTTGAGGTCGACGAACGCAGCCAGCTGTTGCTGCAGGATGGTCGCTGCACGACGGATCGCCTCTTCGGGATCCAGGGTGCCGTTGGTTTCCAGGTCAATGACCAGTTTGTCCAGGTTGGTGCGCTGCTCGACACGAGCATTCTCGACCACGTAAGCCACGCGACGAACCGGGCTGAAAGTGGCGTCGAGCTGCAGACGACCGATGCTACGGCTTTCGTCTTCATCGCTCTGACGCGCATCAGCAGGCTCGTAACCGCGGCCGCGAGCGACCTTGAGCTTCATGTTGAGCGAGCCGTTGGCCGCCAGATTGGCGATCAGGTGATCGCCGTTGACGATTTCGACATCGTGATCCAGCTGGATATCGGCAGCGGTAACAGCGCCCGCGCCCTTCTTCACCAGGCTCAAGGTCACTTCATCACGGCCGTGCAGCTTGATGGCGATACCTTTGAGGTTGAGCAGGATTTCGATGACATCTTCCTGCACGCCCTCGATGGCGCTGTACTCGTGGAGCACACCGTCGATCTCGGCCTCGACCACAGCGCAGCCGGGCATGGAGGACAACAGAATACGACGCAGCGCGTTGCCAAGGGTGTGGCCAAAACCACGCTCGAGGGGCTCGAGAGTGATCTTGGCACGGGTCGGACTGACCACCTGCACATCGATATGGCGGGGGGTCAGGAACTCATTTACCGAACTCTGCATGGATACACCTATTTTCTAGCCCTTACTTGGAGTAGAGCTCGACAATCAGGTTTTCGTTGATGTCGGCGGACAGATCGCTGCGAGCCGGAACATTCTTGAAAACACCGGATTTCTTGTCGGCATCTACTTCGACCCATTCAACGCGACCGCGCTGAGCGCACAGTTCGAGGGCCTGGGCGATACGCAGCTGGTTACGGCACTTCTCACGAACAGCCACTACGTCACCGGCCTTGACCTGGTAAGACGGAATGTTCACGGTCTGACCGTTGACGCTGATTGACTTGTGCGAGACCAGCTGACGCGATTCGGCACGAGTAGAGCCGAAGCCCATGCGGTACACGACGTTGTCCAGACGGCACTCGAGCAGCTGCAGCAGATTCTCACCGGTAGCGCCCTTACGGCTGGCTGCTTCCTTGTAATAACCACTGAACTGACGCTCCAGCACACCATAGATGCGGCGTACCTTCTGCTTTTCACGCAGCTGGGTGCCGTAATCGGACAGACGTCCGCGACGCTGACCGTGAACACCCGGCGGGGTTTCGATATTGCACTTGGATTCGAGCGCGCGCGCACCACTCTTCAGGAAGAGATCGGTGCCTTCACGACGAGACAGTTTGCACTTGGGACCAATATAACGAGCCATTCTTCACTGTCTCCTGATTACACGCGGCGCTTCTTCGGCGGACGGCACCCGTTATGCGGGATAGGCGTCACGTCGGTGATGCTGGCGATTTTATAACCACATGCGTTCAAAGCACGCACGGCGGACTCCCGACCCGGACCTGGGCCCTTGACGTTGACGTCGAGGTTCTTCAGGCCGTACTCCAGCGCAGCCTGGCCAGCGCGCTCTGCAGCGATCTGGGCAGCGAACGGAGTGCTCTTACGCGAGCCGCGGAAACCGGAACCACCCGAAGTAGCCCAGGACAACGCATTGCCCTGACGATCGGTGATGGTCACGATGGTGTTGTTGAAAGACGCGTGGATGTGGGCGATGCCATCAACCACTGTCTTTTTGACTTTTTTACGAGGACGAGCAGCAGGTTTTGCCATGACTAAATTCCTGTCGATTCGCTAACGCGATTACTTGCGGATCGGCTTGCGCGGGCCCTTACGGGTACGTGCGTTGGTCTTGGTACGCTGACCGCGAACCGGCAGACCACGACGATGACGCAGGCCGCGATAGCAGCCCAGGTCCATCAAGCGCTTGATTTTCATGTTGACTTCGCGACGCAGGTCGCCTTCAACGATGAACTTGCCGACTTCGCCACGCAGCAGTTCGACCTGCTCGTCGGAAAGATCCTTGATCTTCGCTGCCGGATTCACACCGGTAGCAGCACAGATTTCCTGTGCACGGGTGCGACCAACACCGTAGATGTAGGTCAGCGAGATAACAGTGTGCTTGTTATCCGGAATGTTGACGCCTGCAATACGGGCCATTCAGTGAAACTCCAATTGACAGCTACCTACGCCCCGGAAGCCAAGAAAAGGGCGCGAGATATTAACGCTGTAATAACAAATATTCAACCCGGCAGCGCACTAGCTGCCGGGTTATAACGCCTTACACAATCAGCCTTGGCGCTGCTTGTGACGCGGTTCTGCGCTACAGATCACGCGCACGACACCGTCGCGACGGATGATCTTGCAGTTACGGCACAGCTTTTTAACCGATGCACGAACTTTCATCACCAACTCCTAGAACCTTACGAGCCACCTCAGCGGAGCATTCCACTGCCGTAGCCCTTCAGGTTGGCTTTCTTCATCAGGGAATCGTACTGGTGCGACATGAGGTGTGACTGCACTTGGGACATGAAGTCCATTACAACCACGACCACGATCAGCAACGAGGTCCCACCAAGGTAGAACGGCACGTTGGCTGCGACCACAAGAAACTGTGGCAGCAGGCAGACAGCCGTCATGTACAGGGCGCCGAACATGGTCAAACGAGTCAACACGCCATCAATGTAGCGAGCCGACTGCTCACCAGGACGAATCCCGGGAATAAACGCGCCAGACTTCTTCAGGTTCTCTGCTACGTCTTTCGGATTGAACATCAATGCCGTATAGAAGAAGCAGAAGAAGATGATCCCGGCACTGAACAGCAGAATGTTCAACGGCTGCCCGGGCGCGATCGCCTGCGAAATGTCAGCCAACCAGCCCATGCTCTCTGACTGACCGAACCACTGCCCCAGCGAAGCCGGGAACAGCAGAATGCTGCTGGCAAAGATAGCCGGGATGACCCCTGCCATATTCACCTTCAACGGCAAGTGACTGGTCTGCGCGGCAAAGACCTTACGGCCCTGCTGACGCTTCGCGTAGTGAACCGCGATACGGCGCTGACCACGCTCGATAAACACCACGAAACCGATGATCGCTACAGCGAGCAGGCCGACAGCGAGCAGCGCGATGATATTGATATCGCCCTGGCGAGCAGACTCGAACGACTGACCGAGCGCACCCGGCAAGCCGGCGACGATACCTGCGAAGATCAACATCGAGATACCGTTGCCAACGCCACGCTCGGTGATCTGCTCACCCAGCCACATCATGAACATAGCACCAGACACGAACGTCGTGATGGCCACGAAGTAGAAGCCGAAATCGTTGCTGAACGCGACACCTTGCCCCGCCAACCCGACCGACATACCGATCGCCTGAACGATGGCCAGCACGAGCGTACCGTAACGCGTGTACTGACTGATCTTGCGACGACCGGCCTCACCTTCTTTCTTCAACTGCTCCAGCTGTGGGCTGACAGCGGTCATGAGCTGCATGATGATCGATGCCGAAATGTACGGCATGATCCCCAAAGCAAAAATACTCATGCGCTCCAGCGCACCACCGGAAAACATGTTGAACAAGCTAAGGATGGTCCCCTCGTTCTGACGGAACAGCTCGGCCAGCCGATCGGGATTTATCCCGGGAACAGGGATGTGTGCGCCAATCCGATAGACGATGATCGCCATGAACAGAAAGCGCAGACGAGCCCAGAGTTCGGACAGACCACCATTACTCAGCGCGGAGAGAGCACCTTGCTTAGCCATTTATTCCTCGAACTTGCCGCCAGCTGCTTCGATAGCCGCACGCGCACCTTTGGTGGCTGCGATACCCTTGAGAGTAACCGCACGACCAACCTCGCCCGACAGCATGATTTTCACGCGCTGTACGTTCTGGTTGATTACGTTGGCGTCTTTCAGGCTTTGCACGGTAACGACATCACCTTCCACCTTGGCCAACTCAGAGGTACGAACCTCAGCGCGATCCATGGCTTTCAGCGAAACGAAACCGAACTTCGGCAGACGACGATGCAGAGGCTGCTGACCACCCTCGAAACCGGGAGCGATCTTGCCGCCGGAACGAGAGGTCTGACCCTTGTGACCACGGCCACAGGTCTTGCCCAGGCCACTACCGATACCACGACCGGGACGCAGCTTTTCGCGACGGGCACCCGGCGCAGAACGCAGATCGTTCAGTTGCATGGCTTAGCCCTCCACACGGAGCATGTAATAAGCCTTGTTGATCATGCCGCGATTTTCAGGAGTATCCTGAACCTCGACGGTGTGACCAATGCGACGCAGGCCAAGACCCTTGACGCACAGCTTGTGATTGGGGATACGACCGCTGACACTCTTGATCAGCGTGACCTTGACGGTGTTAGCCATGATCAGGAAATCTCCTCGACGCTCTTGCCACGCTTGGCAGCAATCGACTCAGGCGACTGCATCGCCTTCAGACCCTTAAAGGTGGCGTGAACCACGTTGACCGGGTTGGTAGAGCCGTAGCACTTGGCCAGTACGTTCTGAACGCCAGCAACTTCCAGAATGGCGCGCATGGCACCACCGGCAATCACGCCGGTACCCTCGGAGGCAGGCTGCATGTAGACCTTGGACGCGCCATGCGCGGCCTTGGTGGCGTACTGCAGAGTAGTGCCATTCAGGTCGACCTGGATCATGTTGCGGCGAGCCGCCTCCATAGCCTTTTGAATAGCAGCCGGTACTTCACGGGACTTGCCACGACCGAAGCCGACACGACCCTTGCCATCACCGACCACAGTCAGCGCGGTGAAGGTGAAGATACGACCACCTTTTACAGTTTTTGCGACGCGGTTAACTTGAACCAGCTTCTCGATGTAGCCTTCGTCGCGCTTTTGCTCGTTATTTGCCATAACTTAGAACTCCAGCCCGCCTTCACGAGCAGCTTCAGCCAGTGCCTTGACACGACCGTGGTACTTGAAGCCAGAACGGTCGAACGCCACCTGAGTGACACCTGCGGCTTTCGCGCGCTCAGCGACCAGCTGACCGACTTTCTTGGCAGCGTCGACGTTGCCGGTGGCGGCGTCACGCAGTTCTTTGTCCAGAGTCGAGGCGCTGGCCAGGACCTTGCCGCCGTCGGCCGAAAGGACCTGGGCGTAGATGTGCTGGGAAGAGCGGTACACGCAGAGGCGTACGGTTTCCAGCTCGCGCATCTTCAGGCGTGCCTTGCGAGCGCGACGCAGACGAGTTTCTTTCTTTACGCTCATTTGCTATGCCCTACTTCTTCTTAGCTTCTTTGCGACGGACTACTTCATCCGAGTACCGCACGCCTTTGCCCTTGTAAGGCTCAGGGCGACGGAAGTCGCGGATTTCAGCAGCCACCTGACCGACCAGTTGCTTGTCGACACCCTTGATCAGGATGTCGGTCTGGCTGGGGGTCTCAGCGGTAACGCCTTGCGGCAGTTCGTAATCCACCGGATGCGAGAAACCGAGAGCCAGGGACAGCACTTGACCTTTGGCTTGCGCCTTGTAACCAACACCAACCAGCTGAAGCTTGCGCTCGAAGCCTTGGCTGACGCCGATCACCATGTTGTTGACCAGCGCACGGGTAGTGCCGGCCATGGCGCGAGTTTGCTGATCGCCATTACGGCCAGCAAAACGCAGCTCACCAGACTCCTGGATGACCTCCACGGACGGATGAACATTCAGTTCGAGAGCGCCTTTTGCGCCCTTCACCGAAAGCTGCTGACCAGACATCTTGATTTCGACGCCAGCAGGCAGCTTGACGGGGTTCTTAGCAACGCGAGACATGCTTATCCCCCCTTAGAACACAGTGCAGAGCACTTCGCCGCCAACACCAGCAGCCCGAGCAGCCCGATCAGTCATCACACCCTTGTTGGTGGAGACAATCGACACACCCAAACCGCCACGTACTTTCGGCAACTGGTCAACGGATTTGTACTGGCGCAGGCCAGGACGACTTACGCGCTTGAGCTCTTCGATGACCGGACGGCCTTCGAAATACTTCAGCTCGATGGACAGTTGCGGCTTGGCGTCGCCACTGACCTGGTATCCCGCGATATAGCCTTCACCTTGAAGAACGTTGGCAACAGCCACCTTCAGAGTGGAAGACGGCATGCTTACGACGGACTTTTCGGCCATCTGGGCATTACGGATACGAGTTAGCATGTCCGCTAACGGGTCCTGCATACTCATGGGCTCTTAGCTCCTAATACAAAAAAATAAGCCTTGGACGGCTCGTGTCGCCAACAGGCAAACCCCACAAAAATGCAAGGCTCAGGCGAGCCGGGCATTCTAGAGAGTTGCCAGAAACGAATCAAGCCCCATGAGGGGCTTGAACGAAAAACAAACAGGACCCGCAGGGCCCTGGATGCTTCTATTACCAGCTGGCCTTAACCAGACCCGGCACGTCACCACGCATTGCCGCCTGACGCAGCATGTTGCGCGCGAGGCCGAACTTGCGGTAAACGCCGTGCGGACGACCAGTCAGACGGCAGCGGTTGCGCAGGCGCGAAGCGCTTGCGTCACGAGGCTGCTTCTGCAGTGCGACCTGAGCTTCCCAGCGCGCTTCCGGAGAGGACTCCGGACTTGCGATGATTGCTTTCAGTGCAGCACGCTTCTGGGCGAACTTGGCGACCGTTTGCTGACGCTTCAGCTCACGGTTCTTCATGCTTTGCTTAGCCATGTGCCTACTCCAATCAGTTACGGAACGGGAAGTTGAAAGCACGCAGCAGAGCGCGACCTTCTTCATCCGTCCGAGCAGTAGTGGTCAGAGTGATGTCCAGACCACGCAGGGCATCGATCTTGTCGTAATCGATTTCCGGGAAGATGATCTGCTCTTTGACGCCCATACTGTAGTTGCCGCGGCCATCGAAGGACTTGGCATTCAGGCCGCGGAAGTCACGCACGCGCGGCAGGGAGATCGAAAGCAGGCGATCCAGGAATTCATACATACGATCACTGCGCAGCGTGACCTTGACGCCGATCGGCCAGCCTTCGCGAACTTTGAAGCCTGCGATGGACTTGCGAGCGTGAGTCACTACAACCTTCTGGCCGGTGATCTTTTCCAGATCGGCAACAGCATTGTCGATGATCTTCTTGTCACCGATCGCTTCGCCGATACCCATGTTGAGGGTGATCTTGGTGATACGCGGAACTTCCATCACGTTGCCAAGCTTCAGTTCTTCCTTCAGCTTGGGCGCGATTTCCTTCCGATAAACTTCTTTTAGTCGTGCCATGGTTATCTACCTAGCAGTCTCAAGCGTCAACCGGCTTCTGGGTCGACTTGAAGACACGAATTTTCTTGCCCTCTTCAACCTTGAAGCCAACGCGGTCTGCCTTGTTGGTCTCACCGTTGAAAATGGCGACGTTAGAGACGTGCAAAGGCGCCTCCTTCTCGACGATACCGCCCTGAACGCCGGACATCGGGTTAGGCTTGGTATGGCGCTTCACGAGATTGATCCCGCCAACGACCAGACGGTCGTCCGCGAGGACCTTCAGCACCTTACCGCGCTTGCCCTTGTCTTTGCCGGCGATGACGATGATCTCGTCGTTGCGACGAATCTTTTGCATGCGGCTACTCCTTACAGCACTTCAGGGGCGAGCGAGACGATCTTCATGAACTTCTCGGTACGAAGTTCACGCGTCACCGGCCCAAAGATACGGGTGCCGATAGGCTCCTGCTTGTTGTTCAGCAGAACAGCAGCATTGCCATCGAAGCGAATGATGGAGCCATCGGGACGACGAACACCGTGACGAGTGCGAACCACAACAGCGGTCATCACCTGGCCTTTCTTGACCTTGCCACGAGGAATCGCTTCCTTGACGGTTACTTTGATAATGTCGCCGATGCCGGCGTAACGACGGTGAGAACCGCCGAGCACCTTGATACACATGACGCGACGAGCGCCACTGTTATCAGCCACATCGAGCATGGATTGAGTCTGAATCATATAATTTCTCCGACCCCTAGCCCTTAGACTTCGACGGCGCGTTCAACGACATCAACCAGCATCCAGGACTTGGTCTTTGCCAGCGGACGAGTCTCGCGGATGGTGACCTTGTCGCCGATACGGCACTGGTTGGTTTCGTCGTGGGCGTGCAGTTTGGTCGAACGCTTCACGTATTTACCGTAGATCGGGTGCTTGACGCGACGCTCGATCAGAACGGTGATGGTCTTGTCCATCTTGTCGCTGACGACGCGGCCGGTCAGCGTGCGGACGGTTTTCTGAGCTTCAGCCATGATCACTTACCTGCCTGCTGGTTGAGCACAGTCTTGACACGAGCGATGTCGCGCTTGACTTGCGAGAGCAGGTGAGACTGCCCCAACTGGCCAGTCGCTTTCTGCATACGCAGATTGAACTGGTCCCGCAGCAGCTCGAGCAGTTGCTCGTTCAGCTGCTCAACGGATTTTTCACGAAGTTCATTCGCTTTCATCACATCACCGTCCGCTTAACAAAGGAGGTGGCGAGCGGCAGCTTTGCAGCGGCCAGGGCGAAAGCCTCACGCGCCAGCTCTTCGGAAACACCCTCGATCTCGTAGAGCACCTTGCCCGGCTGAATCTGGGCTACCCAGTACTCGACGCTACCCTTACCTTTACCCATCCGGACTTCCAGAGGCTTCTTGGTTACAGGCTTGTCGGGGAACACGCGGATCCAGATCTTTCCGCCACGCTTTACGTGACGGGTGAGCGCACGACGTGCAGCCTCGATCTGACGCGCGGTCAGACGACCACGGGAAACAGACTTCAGCGCGAATTCGCCGAAGCTGACCTTGCTACCGCGCTGAGCCAGACCACGGTTGTGGCCGGTCATCTGCTTGCGGAATTTTGTACGCTTGGGTTGCAACATTTGGCGTACCCCTTACTTAGCAGCTTTTTTACGAGGAGCAGGCGCTTGAGGCTTGAGCTCTTCATGGCGACCACCAATTACTTCGCCCTTGAAGATCCACACCTTCACGCCGATCACACCGTAAGTGGTGTGCGCTTCGTAAGTGTTGTAATCGATATCGGCACGCAGGGTGTGCAGAGGCACACGACCTTCGCGATACCACTCGGTACGGGCAATTTCAGCCCCACCCAGACGACCACTGACCTGGATCTTGATGCCTTTGGCACCAATGCGCATGGCGTTCTGTACGGCGCGCTTCATGGCGCGACGGAACATCACGCGACGCTCCAGCTGCTGAGCTACGCTCTGTGCAACCAGCATTGCGTCGAGCTCCGGCTTGCGGATCTCTTCGATATTGATGTGCACCGGCACACCCATTTGCTTGGTCAGGTCCTGACGCAGCTTCTCAACATCCTCACCCTTCTTGCCGATCACAATGCCGGGACGAGCGGTGTGGATGGTGATGCGTGCGGTTTGAGCCGGGCGATGGATATCGATACGGCTTACGGACGCGCTTTTTAATTTGTCTTGGAGGTACTCACGCACGTTCAGATCTGCAAGCAGATAGTCTGCATACGTACGGCCGTCTGCGTACCAGACGGAGGTGTGCTCCTTGACGATTCCCAGGCGAATGCCAGTGGGATGTACTTTCTGACCCATCTGATCGACTCCGTTACTTGTCCGCAACCTTGACAGTGATATGGCAAGACCGCTTGACGATGCGATCAGCGCGGCCTTTGGCACGCGGCATGATGCGCTTAAGCGAACGCCCCTCGTTGACGAAGACCGTGGAGACTTTCAAGTCATCCACATCTGCGCCTTCGTTGTGCTCGGCGTTGGCAACGGCCGACTCCAGCACTTTCTTCATGATCTCGGCGGCTTTCTTGCTACTGAAAGCCAGGAGGTTGAGCGCTTCGCCCACCTTCTTCCCGCGGATCTGGTCGGCGACCAGGCGGGCTTTCTGGGCGGAGATGCGAGCGCCCGACAACTTAGCGGCTACTTCCATCTTTCCTTACCCCTTAGCGCTTGCCTTTCTTGTCCGCCACATGCCCGCGATATGTACGGGTTGCAGCGAACTCGCCGAGTTTGTGGCCGACCATGTCTTCGGACACGAGGACCGGCACATGTTGACGACCGTTATGTACAGCGATGGTCAGACCGACCATTTGCGGCAGGATCATCGAACGACGCGACCAGGTTTTAACTGGCTTACGATCGCTCTTTTCCACCGCCGCTTCGACCTTCTTCAGTAGGTGAAGATCGATAAAAGGACCTTTTTTCAGAGAACGCGGCACTGTCGTATCCCTCTAGTTACTTGCGACGACGGACAATCATGTTATCGGTGCGCTTGTTAGTGCGGGTCTTCGCGCCCTTAGTCGGGAAGCCCCATGGCGACACCGGATGACGACCACCGGAGGTACGACCTTCACCACCACCGTGCGGGTGATCGACCGGGTTCATCGCGACACCACGAACGGTAGGACGAATGCCCTTCCAGCGCTTAGCCCCTGCCTTGCCCAGCGAACGCAGGCTGTGCTCGGAGTTCGAGACCTCGCCCAGGGTCGCACGGCACTCGGCCAGCACCTTGCGCATCTCGCCGGAGCGCAGACGCAGCGTCACGTAGGAACCCTCGCGAGCAACCAGCTGAGCCGAAGCGCCAGCGGAGCGAGCGATCTGAGCACCCTTACCCGGCTTGAGCTCGACACCATGAACGGTAGAACCCAGCGGGATGTTGCGCAGCGGCAGGCTGTTGCCAGCCTTGATCGGAGCATTGATGCCCGAGACCAGCTGATCGCCAGCGCTTACACCCTTCGGCGCGATGATGTAGCGACGCTCACCGTCGGCATACTTCAGCAGCGCAATGTGCGCAGTACGGTTCGGGTCATATTCGATACGCTCGACGATGGCAGGAATGCCATCCTTGTTGCGACGAAAATCAACCAGACGGTAATGCTGCTTGTGACCACCGCCAATGTGGCGAGTGGTGATACGACCGTTGTTGTTACGGCCGCCAGTCTTCGACTTCTTCTCGAGCAGCGGTGCGTAAGGAGCGCCTTTGTGCAGCTCCTGATTGACCACCTTGACCACAAAACGGCGGCCCGCGGAAGTCGGTTTGCATTTAACGATTGCCATGATGCACCCCTTCCTTACTCAGCACTGCCGGAGAAATCGAGATCCTGGCCCGGCTGAAGCGCGATATACGCCTTCTTCCAGTCGTTGCGCTTGCCCAGACCGCGAGCGGTACGCTTGGTCTTGCCCTGAACGTTCAGGGTGTTGACGGCGGCGACCTTCACGTCGAACAGGCTCTCAACAGCCTTCTTGATTTCCAGCTTGGTTGCGTCGGTCGCAACCTTGAAAACGAATTGCTTCTTGCTGTCAGCCAGCACGGTAGCCTTCTCAGAGACGTGCGGACCAAGCAGGACTTTGAATACGCGTTCCTGGTTCATCCCAGCAGCTCCTCGAATTTCTTCACAGCCGACACGGTGATCAACACCTTGTCATAGGCGATCAGGCTGACCGGATCGGAACCCTGGACATCACGCACATCGACATGCGGCAGGTTGCGCGCAGCCAGGTACAGGTTCTGATCGACAGCATCGGAAACGATCAGCACATCGCTCAGGCCCATACCATTGAGCTTGCTAGCAAGCACTTTGGTTTTCGGCGCGTCGACGGCGAAATCTTCTACGACAACCAGACGCTCGGAGCGGACCAGCTCAGCAAGAATGGAACGCAGCGCAGCGCGATACATCTTCTTGTTCAGCTTCTGATCATGATTCTGCGGGCGAGCGGCGAAAGTTACGCCACCGCCACGCCAGATCGGGCCACGGCTGGTACCAGCACGAGCACGACCTGTGCCCTTCTGGCGCCACGGACGCTTGCCACCACCGGACACATCGGAGCGGGTTTTCTGCTGCTTGCTACCCTGACGACCGCCGGCCATGTAGGCGACGACTGCCTGGTGCACCAGCGTCTCGTTGAACTCACCACCAAAGGTGCGATCGGAGACTTCGATGGCCTGTGCGCCATTTACATTCAATTGCATGTGAACTCCCCCTTAACCGCGAGCCTTGGCGGCCGGACGCACGAGCACGTCACCACCAGTGGCACCGGGCACTGCGCCCTTCACCAAAAGCAGATTCCGCTCAGCATCGACACGCACGATTTCCAGAGACTGCACGGTTACGCGCTCGGCGCCCATGTGCCCGGACATCTTCTTGCCCTTGAATACACGACCTGGGGTCTGGCACTGACCGATAGAGCCCGGGACGCGGTGGGATACGGAGTTACCGTGGGTATTGTCCTGACCACGGAAGTTCCAGCGCTTGATGGTACCGGCGAAGCCTTTACCCTTGGACTGACCGGTGACATCCACCATCTGCCCAGCCTGGAAAATCTCAGCGTTGATCTGGTCACCAGCCTGGAACTCCTCGCCATCGAGGCGGAATTCCCAGACGCCACGACCAGCAGCAACATTCGCTTTAGCGAAGTGACCGGCCTGAGCCTTGGTAACACGGGACGCGCGACGCTCGCCGACAGTGACCTGCACTGCACGATAGCCATCGCTCTCTTCATTCTTGAACTGAGTGACGCGATTCGGCTCGATCTCGATGACCGTAACCGGAATAGAGACACCATCCTCGGTGAAAACGCGGGTCATACCGCATTTGCGACCGACTACACCAATAGTCATTTTGAAACCTCTTGAGTGTACGGGGCTTTCACCCGCTATGGCCGCCCATTTCAGAGCGTTACACGACTAAAACTCTCAGGTTTTAGCCGAGGCTGATCTGCACTTCCACACCAGCCGCAAGATCGAGCTTCATCAGCGCATCGACGGTTTTGTCGGTCGGCTGAACAATGTCCAGCACACGCTTGTGGGTTCGAATTTCATACTGATCGCGCGCGTCTTTATTGACGTGCGGGGAGACCAGCACAGTGAACCGCTCTTTGCGGGTTGGCAGCGGAATCGGACCACGCACCTGAGCACCAGTACGTTTCGCGGTTTCCACGATTTCCTGGGTTGATTGATCGATCAGGCGATGGTCAAAAGCCTTCAACCGAATACGGATTTGTTGGTTTTGCATTTTGACCTCAGACTCCAAGTAGCCACCCTACCAGGCGCAATACCCCCGGTAAAAGGAGGCGCAATTGTACGGATGCGCCCATAGGGTGTCAATAAATGATCAACAATAGAAAAAGGCCCCCGAGGGGGCCTTTTTCATCATCGTCAATTATTACTCGACGATCTTGGCAACCACGCCGGCACCAACGGTACGACCACCTTCGCGAATTGCGAAGCGCAGGCCGTCTTCCATGGCAATCGGCTTGATCAGGGTGACAACCATTTTCACGTTGTCGCCCGGCATTACCATCTCAACGCCTTCCGGCAGTTCGCACGAACCGGTCACGTCGGTGGTACGGAAGTAGAACTGCGGACGATAGCCCTTGAAGAACGGGGTGTGGCGACCACCCTCTTCCTTGGACAGAACGTACACTTCGGCTTCAAACTTGGTGTGCGGCTTGATGGTGCCCGGCTTGGCCAGAACCTGACCACGCTCGACGTCATCACGCTTGGTACCACGCAGCAGAACGCCGCAGTTCTCACCGGCACGACCTTCGTCGAGCAGCTTGCGGAACATTTCTACACCGGTACAGGTGGTCTTGGTGGTATCACGCAGACCAACGATCTCGATTTCTTCCTGAACCTTGACGATGCCGCGCTCAACACGACCAGTCACAACGGTACCGCGACCGGAAATGGAGAACACGTCTTCGATCGGCATCAGGAACGGCTTGTCGATGGCGCGAACCGGCTCAGGGATGTAGGTATCCAGAGTCTCGACCAGCTTCTTGACCGCAGTAGTGCCCAGCTCGTTGTCATCTTCGCCATTCAGCGCCATCAGCGCGGAACCGATGATGATCGGCGTGTCGTCACCCGGGAAATCATAGGTCGACAGCAGATCACGAACTTCCATTTCGACCAGCTCGAGCAACTCGGCGTCGTCGACCATGTCGGCCTTGTTCAGGAACACGACGATGTACGGAACACCCACCTGACGGGACAGCAAGATGTGCTCGCGAGTCTGCGGCATGGGGCCGTCAGCAGCGGAGCAAACCAGGATCGCACCATCCATCTGGGCAGCACCGGTGATCATGTTCTTCACATAGTCAGCGTGACCCGGGCAGTCAACATGCGCGTAGTGACGGACATTGGAGTCGTACTCTACGTGAGCGGTGTTGATGGTGATACCGCGAGCCTTCTCTTCCGGCGCGCTATCGATCTTGTCGAAGTCGACACGAGCGGAGCCGAAAACTTCGGAGCACACGCGAGTCAGAGCGGCAGTCAGAGTGGTCTTGCCATGGTCGACGTGACCAATGGTGCCGACGTTGACGTGCGGTTTGTTACGTTCGAACTTTTCCTTAGCCACGACAGTAAACCTCTTACTTAAAGGGCTGAATCAACCTTGTTTTTTGACGAGCGTCTCGACGATATTCGCCGGCGCCTCAGCGTATTTGGAGAATTCCATGGAGTAGCTCGCGCGACCCTGAGACATGGAACGAACGTCGGTTGCATAACCGAACATTTCCCCAAGCGGAACCTCGGCACGGATAACCTTGCCGGAGACCGAGTCTTCCATACCCTGGATCAGACCACGACGACGGTTCAGGTCACCCATTACATCGCCCATGTAGTCTTCAGGGGTCACTACTTCAACCTTCATGATCGGCTCAAGCACTTTACCGCCGCCCTTACCGGCCAGCTGCTTGGTCGCCATGGAAGCTGCAACCTTGAACGCCATCTCGTTAGAGTCGACGTCATGGTAGGAACCATCGAACACGGTAGCCTTCAGGCCGATCAGCGGATAGCCGGCGACAACGCCGTTCTTCATCTGCTCTTCGATACCCTTCTGGATCGCCGGGATGTATTCCTTCGGAACCACACCACCTACCACTTCGTTGGTGAACACCAAGCCTTCAGTGATATTGCCCTTTTCATCCACGTCTGGAGTGGAGAAACGGATCCAGCAATGACCGAACTGGCCGCGACCACCGGACTGACGAACGAACTTACCTTCGATCTCGACATTGTCCTTGGTGATAGTTTCGCGGTAAGACACCTGCGGCTTGCCGATGTTGGCTTCGACGTTGAACTCGCGACGCATACGATCGACAAGGATGTCGAGGTGAAGCTCACCCATACCCGAGATGATGGTCTGACCAGTTTCTTCGTCGGTCTGAACACGGAACGATGGATCTTCCTGAGCCAGCTTGCCCAGCGCGATACCCATCTTCTCCTGGTCAGCCTTGGTCTTCGGCTCAACGGCTACCGAAATTACCGGCTCAGGGAAGTCCATGCGCTCGAGAATGATCGGCTTGTCGATCGAGCAGAGCGTGTCACCCGTGGTGACATCCTTCATGCCGATCAGAGCAGCAATATCACCCGCGCGACACTCCTTGATCTCTTCACGCTGGTTGGCGTGCATCTGCACCATCCGACCCACGCGCTCCTTCTTGCCCTTGACCGAGTTCATCACCGAGTCACCGGAAGAGAGAACGCCGGAGTAGACGCGAGCGAAGGTCAAGGTACCGACGAAGGGGTCGGTAGCGATCTTGAACGCCAGAGCGGAGAAAGGCTCTTCATCGTTGGCGTAACGCTCATCGGTCAGCTCTTCGTTATCCGGGTTTACGCCCTGGATAGCGGGAATTTCAGTCGGCGCAGGCAGGAAGTCGATAACGGCATCGAGAACCAGAGGCACGCCCTTGTTCTTGAACGAGGAGCCACAGACCGCAGGAACGATTTCACAAGCAATGGTGCGCTGACGCAGACCAGCCTTGATCTCTTCGACGGTCAACTCACCACCTTCGAGATACTTGTTCATCAGCTCTTCATTGGCCTCGGCCGCAGCCTCGATCATGTTCGAGCGATACTCTTCGGCGAGTTCCATCAGCTCTGCCGGAATTTCTTCCTCACGGTAGCTGGTTCCCTTGTCCTCATCGTTCCAGTAGATGGCCTTCATCTTGATCAGATCGATCTGACCTTCGAAGTTCTCTTCGGAACCAATGGCGAGCTGAACCGGCACCGGAGTGTGCCCCAGGCGCTGCTTGATCTGGCCGACGACACGCAGGAAGTTGGCGCCCTGACGGTCCATCTTGTTCACGTAAACGATACGCGGCACACCGTACTTGTTGGCCTGACGCCATACGGTTTCAGACTGCGGCTCAACGCCGGAGGTACCACAGAACACAACCACAGCACCATCGAGAACGCGGAGCGAGCGCTCCACCTCGATGGTGAAGTCAACGTGACCAGGTGTATCGATGACGTTGACGCGGTACTTGTCGTACTGACCGCGCGAACCCTGCCAGAAGGTCGTTACAGCAGCAGAGGTAATGGTAATACCACGCTCCTGCTCCTGAACCATCCAGTCGGTAGTCGCTGCGCCGTCGTGCACTTCACCCATCTTATGGCTGAGGCCGGTATAGAACAGAATCCGCTCCGTGGTGGTGGTCTTGCCCGCGTCTACGTGGGCACAGATACCGATGTTACGGTAGCGATTGATAGGGGTAGTACGGGCCACAATAAGGTCCTCGTAAAAGTTGCGCTTGATTTAGAAGCGGTAGTGCGAGAAGGCCTTGTTGGCTTCAGCCATACGGTGGACATCTTCGCGCTTCTTGACTGCAGCGCCTTTACCTTCAAAAGCATCCATCAGCTCGCCAGCAAGGCGCAGCGCCATGGATTTCTCGCCACGCTTACGCGCGGCATCTACCAGCCAGCGCATGGCCAGCGCATTGCGACGGGAAGGACGAACTTCGACCGGAACCTGATAGGTAGCACCGCCAACACGGCGGGACTTGACTTCGACCAGCGGAGCGATGGCATCGAGTGCTTTTTCGAAGATTTCCAGGGGATCGCTGTTCTTGCGCTCCTTCACCTTGTCCAAGGCACCATAAACGATACGCTCGGCAACGGCTTTCTTGCCGCTTTCCATCACGTGGTTCATGAACTTGGCCAGGATCAGACTTCCGTATTTCGGATCGTCAAGGATCTCGCGCTTGGCTGCTACACGACGTCTTGGCATTGATAAGCCCTCAAACGGTCTTCAGGTTAGCTCGGAACGGTAACGCGCAGGCTACGTCCGACCTTACTCTTATCGACTCAAATAAATAGAAATGCTGCTTACTTCGGACGCTTGGCGCCGTACTTGGAACGACCCTGCTTACGGTCTTTCACGCCGGAAGTATCCAGCGAGCCGCGCACGGTGTGGTAACGCACACCCGGAAGGTCTTTTACACGACCGCCACGGATCAGCACTACGCTGTGCTCTTGCAGGTTGTGACCTTCACCGCCGATGTACGAGGCGACTTCATAGCCATTGGTCAGACGAACACGGCACACTTTACGCAGTGCGGAGTTCGGTTTCTTCGGCGTGGTGGTGTACACACGAGTGCACACGCCACGACGTTGCGGGCAGTTTTGCAGCGCAGGGACGTCGCTTTTCTCGACGACCCGCTTACGCGGCTGACGTACCAGCTGGTTGATAGTTGCCATCTACTAGCTCCACTGTTGTCTTTCGACACAAACGAAAAATGGCAGGGCACGAAGCCCCGCCAAATTAGGGGTACGAGAGTCTAAAGAGCTTCTCGCCCACCGTCAAGGCAGGCCCCGGCTTGTAACCGAGGCCAAGCACTTTAGTTACCGCTGGAGTTCAACGCCTCGGTCAGAGCTGCTTCGACCTCATCGGCGCTCACACGAACGGGCTTGTCGGCTTCACGCTTGCGCTTACGCTCGCTGTGATACTGCAGGCCCGTACCAGCTGGAATCAGGCGACCCACGACTACGTTCTCCTTGAGACCGCGCAGATAATCGCGCTTGCCAGTAACGGCAGCCTCGGTCAGAACACGCGTTGTTTCCTGGAACGACGCCGCAGAAATGAACGACTCGGTCGACAACGATGCCTTGGTGATACCCAGAAGAACGCGGACGTACTTGGAGACGAACTTGTCGTCGTCGCTCAAACGCTCGTTTTCTTCCAATACCTGGGTCAGCTCCATCTGGTCACCCTTGATGAAGCTGGAATCGCCCGACTCACTGATCTCAACCTTGCGCAGCATTTGCCGCAGGATGGTCTCGATGTGCTTGTCGTTGATCTTCACGCCTTGCAGACGGTACACGTCCTGAATTTCATTGACGATGTACTTGGCCAGCGCACTGACACCCAAGAGACGAAGGATGTCATGCGGGTTGCTCGGGCCATCAGAGATGACCTCGCCCTTGTTCACCTGCTCGCCTTCGAAGACGTTCAGGTGACGCCACTTCGGAATCAGTTCCTCGTACGGATCGCTGCCGTCTGTAGGCGTGATCACCAGGCGGCGCTTGCCCTTGGTTTCCTTACCGAAGGAAATCGTACCGCTGATTTCCGCCAGGATGGACGGCTCCTTCGGACGACGTGCTTCGAACAAGTCAGCAACGCGCGGCAGACCACCGGTGATATCGCGGGTCTTCGATGTTTCCTGCGGGATACGTGCGATGACGTCACCCACGTTGATCTCGGCACCGTCAGCCACACCCACCAGGGCGTTAGCCGGCAGGAAGTACTGAGCAGGCACGTCGGTACCCGGCAGCAGCAGTTCCTTACCATTGGCGTCGACCATCTTGATCGCTGGGCGAATGTCTTTGCCCGATGCCGGACGGTCCTTCGGATCCATCACTTCGATGTTGGTCAGACCGGTCAACTCGTCGGTCTGGCGCTTGATGGTGATGTTCTCTTCCATGCCGACGAAGGTCACGACACCCTTCATCTCGGTGACGATCGGGTGAGTGTGCGGGTCCCACTTGGCGACCACAGCACCCGCATCGACCTTGTCGCCTTCCTTGACGGAAATCACCGCGCCGTACGGCAGCTTGTAGCGCTCGCGCTCACGACCGAAGTCGTCGGCCACCGCCAGCTCACCGGAGCGGGATACCGCCACCAGCGCACCATCGGCACGTTCTACGTGTTTCAGGTTATGCAGACGAATGGTGCCGCCGTTCTTAACCATGACGTTGTCGACAGCAGAAGTACGGCTGGCCGCACCACCAATGTGGAACGTACGCATGGTCAGCTGGGTACCCGGCTCACCGATGGACTGAGCAGCGATAACGCCCACCGCCTCACCGATGTTCACCTGATGCCCGCGGGCCAGGTCGCGGCCGTAGCACTTGGCGCAGATACCGTAGCGGGTTTCGCAGGAAATAGGCGAGCGCACGACCACTTCGTCGATGCTGTTCAACTCGATGAAGTCGACCCACTGCTCGTCAACCAGCGTACCGGCCGGCACCAGCACATCGTCGGTGCCCGGCTTGAGTACATCACGCGCAATCACACGACCGAGAACGCGCTCACCCAGCGGCTCGACTACGTCACCACCCTCAATGTGCGGGGTCATGAACAGGCCCTGCTCGGTACCGCAATCCACTTCGGTAACGACCAGATCCTGCGCGACATCGACGAGACGACGAGTCAGGTAACCGGAGTTCGCGGTTTTCAGAGCGGTATCCGCCAGACCCTTACGAGCACCGTGAGTGGAGATGAAGTACTGGAGTACGTTCAGACCTTCACGGAAATTCGCGGTAATCGGCGTTTCGATGATCGAGCCGTCCGGCTTGGCCATCAGACCACGCATGCCGGCGAGCTGACGAATCTGCGCAGCGGAACCCCGCGCGCCCGAGTCGGCCATCATGTACATCGAGTTGAACGAGTCCTGCTCGGCTTCGTTACCATCACGATCAATGACCTTCTCCTTGGAGAGGTTGGCCATCATCGCCTTGGAAACTTCATCGTTGGCCTTGGACCAAAGGTCGATCACCTTGTTGTACTTCTCGCCCTGGGTTACCAGGCCGGAAGCGTACTGGCTTTCGATCTCCTTAACTTCCTCGGTTGCCGCATCGATGATGCGTGCCTTCTCATCCGGAATGACGAAGTCATTCACGCCGATGGAAACACCGGAGATAGTCGAGTAGGCGAAACCGGTGTACATCAGCTGGTCGGCGAAGATCACAGTGTCCTTCAGGCCAACAGTGCGGTAGCACAGGTTGATCAGCTTGGAGATTGCCTTCTTCTTCATCGGCTGGTTGACCACGTCGAACGACAGGCCGGCCGGCACGATCTGGAACAGCAGCGCGCGACCAACAGTGGTGTCGACGATACGGGTGTTCTTGGTGATGCTGCCGTCACGATCCTTGATGGTTTCGTTGATGCGCACCTTCACCCGGGCGTGCAGCGACGCTTCGCCGGCGCGGAAGACACGGTCGACTTCCTGCAGATCCGCGAAGACCCGGCCTTCACCCTTCGCGTTGATGGCTTCACGGGTCATGTAGTACAGACCCAGAACCACGTCCTGCGACGGAACGATGATCGGCTCGCCGTTCGCTGGCGAAAGGATGTTGTTGGTCGACATCATCAGCGCGCGCGCTTCGAGCTGGGCTTCCAGGGTCAGCGGCACGTGCACGGCCATCTGGTCACCGTCGAAGTCGGCGTTGTACGCGGCGCAGACCAGCGGGTGCAGCTGAATCGCCTTGCCTTCGATCAGCACCGGCTCAAACGCCTGGATACCCAGACGGTGCAGGGTCGGTGCGCGGTTGAGCAGCACGGGGTGTTCGCGAATGACTTCGGCGAGAACGTCCCAGACCTCGGGCAGCTCGCGCTCTACCATCTTCTTGGCCGCCTTGATGGTGGTGGCCATGCCGCGCATTTCGAGCTTGCCGAAAATGAACGGCTTGAATAGCTCGAGAGCCATCTTCTTCGGCAGACCGCACTGATGCAGACGCAGAGTCGGGCCCACGGTGATCACGGAACGACCGGAGTAGTCCACGCGCTTACCGAGCAGGTTTTGACGGAAGCGACCCTGCTTACCCTTGATCATGTCAGCCAGGGACTTCAGCGGACGCTTGTTCGAGCCGGTGATGGCTCGACCGCGCCGGCCGTTATCCAGCAACGCATCGACGGCTTCCTGCAGCATGCGCTTCTCGTTGCGCACGATGATGTCCGGCGCCGACAGGTCGAGCAGACGCTTCAAACGGTTGTTACGGTTGATCACGCGGCGATACAGATCGTTGAGATCCGAAGTCGCGAAACGACCGCCATCCAGCGGAACCAACGGACGCAGATCCGGCGGCAGTACTGGCAGCACGGTGAGGATCATCCACTCCGGCAGGTTGCCCGAGCCGTGGAACGCTTCCATCAGCTTCAGCCGCTTGGAGAGCTTCTTGATCTTGGTTTCGGAGTTGGTCTGCGGGATTTCCTCGCGCAGGCGACCGATTTCGTGCTCCAGGTCGATCTGGATCAACAGCTCGCGCACAGCCTCGGCACCCATGCGGGCATCGAAGTCGTCACCGAACTCTTCCAGCGCTTCGAAGTACTGCTCGTCATTAAGCAGCTGACCCTTTTCCAGGGTAGTCATGCCCGGATCGATGACGACATAGCTTTCGAAATAGAGCACGCGCTCGATGTCGCGCAGAGTCATGTCCAGCAGCAGACCGATACGGGACGGCAGCGACTTCAGGAACCAAATGTGGGCAACCGGCGAAGCCAGCTCGATGTGCGCCATGCGCTCGCGGCGTACCTTGGCCAGTGCGACTTCCACACCACACTTCTCGCAGATGACACCGCGGTGCTTGAGGCGCTTGTACTTACCGCACAGGCACTCGTAGTCCTTTACCGGACCAAAGATCTTGGCGCAGAACAGACCGTCGCGCTCCGGCTTGAACGTACGGTAGTTGATGGTTTCCGGCTTCTTTACTTCACCGAAGGACCAGGAACGGATCATCTCGGGCGAAGCCAGGGCAATCTTGATGGCATCGAACTCTTCGATTTGACCCTGGTTTTTCAACAGATTCAGCAAGTCTTTCAAGGCCTTTCCTCCTCACGGACCTGCGACACCCGGCCAGTGCCGGGCGCCGCGCAGGCGGTGCGTGGTTATTCGGTTTCCAGATCGATATCGATACCGAGCGAGCGGATCTCTTTGATCAACACGTTGAAGGACTCCGGCATGCCGGCCTCCATACGGTGATCGCCGTCCACGATGTTCTTGTACATCTTGGTCCGCCCGTTCACGTCGTCCGACTTGACCGTGAGCATTTCCTGCAGGGTGTACGCGGCGCCATAGGCTTCCAGCGCCCAGACCTCCATCTCCCCGAAGCGCTGACCACCGAACTGCGCCTTACCACCCAGCGGCTGCTGGGTAACCAGGCTGTAGGAACCGGTGGAACGCGCGTGCATCTTGTCGTCGACCAGGTGGTTCAGCTTGAGCATGTACATGTAGCCGACCGTGGTGGTGCGCTCGAATTTATTGCCGGTACGCCCGTCGAACAGCTGCATCTGGCCGCTTTCTGGCAGATCAGCCAGCTTCAGCATGGCCTTGATCTCGCGCTCCTTGGCTCCGTCAAATACCGGAGTAGCCATCGGAACGCCCTTGCGCAGGTTGTTGGCCAGGTCCAGCACTTCCTGATCGCTCAGGTCGTCCAGATTTTCCTGACGGCCTCCGATCTCGTTATAGATCTCGTGCAGGAACTTGCGCAGCTCGGCGACCTTGCGCTGCTCTTCGAGCATCAGATTGATCTTCTCGCCCAGGCCCTTGGCGGCGAGGCCCAGGTGGGTTTCGAGGATCTGACCGACGTTCATACGCGACGGTACGCCAAGCGGGTTGAGCACGATGTCGACCGGCGTGCCGTTGGCGTCATGCGGCATGTCTTCGACCGGCATGATCACCGAGACGACACCCTTGTTACCGTGACGACCAGCCATCTTGTCGCCCGGCTGGATGCGACGCTTGATCGCCAGGTAGACCTTGACGATCTTCAGTACGCCCGGCGCCAGGTCGTCGCCCTGCTGCAACTTGCGCTTCTTGTCTTCGAACTTGTCGTCGAGCAGCTGACGGCGATCGGAGATGTAGGCCTGAGCCTTTTCCAATTGCTCGTTCAGCGCATCTTCGGCCATGCGCAGCTTGAACCACTGCCCATGCTCCAACCCGTCGAGGATCTCGTCAGTGATGACAGCACCTTTCTTGAGGCCGGCACCGCCCTCGGCAGTCGCGCCAACCAGAGCCGAGCGCAGGCGTTCGAAGGTAGCGCCTTCGACGATACGGAACTCCTCGTTGAGGTCCTTGCGGATCTCGTCGAGTTGCATCTTCTCGATAGCCAGCGCACGGGAGTCGCGCTCGACACCGTCGCGGATGAACACCTGAACGTCGATAACGGTACCTTTGGTGCCAGTCGGCACACGCAGGGAGGTGTCCTTCACATCGGACGCCTTCTCACCGAAGATCGCGCGCAGCAGCTTCTCTTCCGGAGTCAGCTGGGTTTCGCCTTTCGGAGTCACCTTGCCAACCAGAATATCGCCCGGGCCGACTTCGGCACCAACGTAGACAATACCCGCCTCGTCCAGCTTGTTCAGCGCAGCTTCGCCCACGTTTGGGATGTCCGCGGTGATTTCCTCTGGACCGAGCTTGGTGTCACGCGACACACAGGTCAGTTCCTGGATATGGATAGTGGTGAAACGATCTTCCTGAACCACACGCTCCGAGAGGAGGATGGAGTCTTCGAAGTTGTAGCCGTTCCAAGGCATGAACGCGACGCGCATGTTCTGCCCGAGCGCCAGCTCCCCCATATCAGTGGAAGGGCCGTCAGCCATGATGTCGCCACGCTCCACCACGTCACCCTTGCGAACCAGCGGACGCTGGTTGATGCAGGTGTTCTGGTTGGAACGGGTGTACTTGGTCAGGTTGTAGATGTCGACACCAGCTTCGCCGGTCTCGACCTCCCCATCATGAACACGTACGACTACACGGCTCGCGTCGACTGAATCGATCACACCGCCACGACGGGCAACCACGCAAACGCCGGAGTCGCGCGCCACGTTGCGCTCCATACCAGTACCGACCAGCGGCTTGTCCGAACGCAGAGTCGGCACCGCCTGACGCTGCATGTTCGAGCCCATCAGAGCGCGGTTGGCGTCGTCGTGCTCGAGGAACGGAATCAGCGAGGCAGCGACGGAAACGACCTGCTTGGGCGACACGTCCATCAGGGTCACGTCTTCCGGAGCCTTGACGGTAAATTCGTTCAAGTGACGTACAGCAACCAGTTCGTCGACCAGCTTGCGACCTTCCAGCTTGGCGCTGGCCTGAGCAATAACATGGTCGGCTTCTTCGATCGCCGAGAGGAACACGATCTCATCAGTGACCTCGCCTTCCTTGACCACGCGGTACGGGCTTTCCAGGAAGCCGTACTGGTTGGTGCGAGCATAGGCAGCCAGTGAGTTGATCAGGCCGATGTTCGGACCTTCAGGAGTCTCGATCGGGCATACGCGACCGTAGTGGGTCGGGTGTACGTCACGCACTTCGAAGCCGGCGCGCTCACGGGTCAGACCACCCGGGCCAAGTGCGGAGACACGGCGCTTGTGGGTGATTTCCGACAGCGGGTTGTTCTGGTCCATGAACTGCGAAAGCTGGCTGGAACCGAAGAACTCCTTGACCGCCGCCGCAACCGGCTTGGCATTGATCAGGTCCTGCGGCATCAGGCCTTCACTTTCGGCCATCGACAGACGCTCCTTGACGGCGCGCTCGACACGGACCAGGCCAACGCGGAACTGGTTCTCGGCCATCTCGCCAACGCAACGAACACGACGGTTACCCAGGTGATCGATGTCGTCAACGATGCCCTTGCCGTTACGAATATCGACCAGGGTCTTGAGGACGGCGACGATGTCTTCGCGGCTCAGAACGCCCGAACCCTCGATCTCGGTACGACCGATACGACGGTTGAACTTCATCCGACCCACAGCGGACAGGTCGTAGCGCTCCGAGGCGAAGAACAGATTGTTGAACAACGTCTCGGCTGCATCCTTGGTTGGCGGCTCGCCAGGACGCATCATGCGATAGATCTCGACCAGCGCTTCAAGCTGGTTGGTGGTCGAGTCGATCTTCAGCGTATCGGAAATGAACGGACCGCAGTCGATATCGTTGGTGTACAGGGTCTCGAAACGAACGACCTGAGCCTTGACGATCTTCGCCATGGCATCGACCGTCAGCTCGGTGTTGCACTCTGCGATGATTTCGCCGGTGGCCGGATGCACGATCGCCTTGGCAACGGTGCGCCCCAAGACGTAGTCCATCGGCATCTCAAGCTCTTTGATACCGGACTTATCGAGCTGATTGATGTGACGAGCCGTGATGCGACGCCCCTGCTCGACGATGACCTTGCCGTTCTCATCCTTGATGTCGAACGTGGCGATCTCGCCACGCAGACGCTGCGGCACCAACTCCAACGCAAGGGTTTCGCCCTTCACATGGAAGATGTTGGTGTCGTAGAAGGCATCGAGAATTTCTTCGGTGCTGTAATTCAAAGCACGCAGAAGTACCGAAGCGGGCAGCTTGCGGCGACGATCGATACGGACGAATACGGCATCCTTCGGATCGAATTCGAAGTCCAGCCAAGAGCCACGGTAAGGAATGATACGAGCAGAATACAAAAGCTTACCGGAGCTGTGAGTCTTGCCACGGTCATGATCGAAGAACACGCCCGGCGAGCGGTGCAGCTGGGAGACAATAACGCGCTCGGTACCGTTGATGATAAAGGTACCGTTCTCGGTCATCAGGGGGATTTCCCCCATGTAGACTTCCTGCTCCTTGATGTCCTTGATGGCCTTGTTCGACGACTCTTTGTCGAAAATGATCAGGCGCACCTTGACGCGCAGCGGAACGGCGAAGGTCACGCCGCGCAGGACACATTCCTTGACATCGAAAGCCGGCTCGCCCAGGCGATAGCCGACGTATTCCAGCGCTGCATTGCCGGAATAGCTGATAATCGGGAAAACGGATTTGAAGGCTGCATGCAAGCCAATGTCGCGGAACTGATCTTTGGTCGCTCCCGCCTGCAGGAATTCGCGGTACGAATCCAGCTGGATGGCCAAAAGATACGGCACGTCCATCACGTGCGGTAACTTGCTAAAGTCCTTGCGGATACGTTTTTTCTCAGTGTATGAGTAAGCCATCAGCGTTCCCCAGCTTGGTCACCTGCTTGTTGGCTTCTCCCGACGGGAGCAGCCAGAAAATCTTGCGAATCCCTTGATTCGCACCACCCTAAAGTGGCTTTCCGAGGAATAGCCAGCAGGGCTGACTTTCCATAACGGAAAAAGGCCGGTGGCAAAAGCCACCAGCCATCAGCCTTTCGCGAGTCGCTCGGGCTGTAGACGCAAAGTCGTCGCTTACTTGAGCTCGACTTTGGCGCCTGCTTCTTCCAGAGTCTTCTTGGCTGCTTCGGCTTCTTCTTTCGAAACGCCTTCCTTGACCACGCCCGGGGCGCCGTCAACGACAGCCTTGGCTTCTTTCAGGCCCAGACCGGTCAGCTCGCGAACAGCCTTGATCACGTTGACCTTCTTTTCGCCAGCTTCAGCCAGAACGATGGTGAACTCGGTTTGCTCTTCGACAGCAGCAGCAGCCGGGCCAGCAGCAGCAACGGTGGCAGCAGCAGCGGTCACGCCGAACTTCTCTTCCATTGCCTTGATCAGTTCAACAACCTGCATCACGGACATTTCGGAAACGGCGTTGATGATATCTTCGTTGGTCAGAGCCATGACTCTAGTTCCTGTATTAGGTGACGGCCTACGGCCATCTAATTCAAAAAGTGATTGCGAAAGAATCTACGCTATTACGCGGCAGCAGCTTCTTTCTGGTCGCGAACGGCCGCCAGTGTACGAGCCAGCTTGCTGGTGGCGCCTTGGATAACGCTCATCAGCTGAGAAATGGCTTCGTCGTAGGTCGGCAGAGTTGCCAGTACGTCGATCTGGTTGGCTGCGAGGAACTGCCCCTCGAACGCAGCGGCCTTGATCTCGAACTTGTCCTGACCCTTGGAGAACTCCTTGAAGATACGAGCAGCAGCGCCCGGATGTTCGTTGGAGAACGCAATCAGGGTCGGGCCTTTGAACACGTCATTGAGCACTTCGAACTGCGTGCCATCAACAGCGCGGCGCAGCAGGGTGTTACGTACAACACGCACGTAAACACCAGCTTCGCGGGCCTCTTTACGGAGTCCGGTCATGGCCCCCACGGTCACGCCACGGGCATCAGCCACGACAGCGGACAGGGCGGCTTTGGCAGCCTCGTTGACTTCAGCGACGATGGCCTTCTTGTCTTCGAGTTTGATTGCCACGGGTTACACTCCTGGATGTTACCGTTTCATCCGGTCGAAACCGGACTGGATTTGGTGTCTGATTCGGTACGAATCGGGAGCACCTCTGCGTAGGCTTGCGGTTTAAGGCTTTCGCCGCCTACGGTCTTGGATAGCCCCCGCCAGGCAGGGACCCCAATCTTTGCAGGCGCCCTCGAAGGGGCGCCGTCGCCTTACGCTTCCAGGGAAGCCTGATCGATGACCAGTCCCGGACCCATGGTGGTGCTCAGGGTCACGCGCTTGACGTAAATACCTTTGGAAGTCGACGGCTTCAGACGCTTAAGATCCGAAAGCAGCGCTTCGACGTTCTGCTTCAGCTGGCCAGCCTCGAAACCAACCTTACCCACCGAGGTATGGATGATGCCGTTCTTGTCGGTACGGAAACGTACCTGACCAGCCTTGGCATTCTTGACGGCGGTAGCGACATCTGGAGTTACGGTGCCTACCTTCGGGTTCGGCATCAGACCACGCGGACCAAGAATCTGGCCCAACTGACCAACAACACGCATGGCGTCCGGCGAGGCGATGACTACGTCATAGTTCAGATCGCCACCTTTCATTTCGGCAGCCAGCTCGTCCATACCAACGCGATCTGCGCCAGCGGCCAGTGCGGCCTCAGCACCGGGACCCTGAGTGAACACGGCAACACGAACGCTCTTGCCAGTACCATTCGGCAGAACGGTTGCGCCACGAACGACCTGGTCGGATTTACGCGGATCAACACCCAGATTGATCGCGATATCGAACGACTCGGCGAACTTAACAGCCGAAACCTCAGCCAACAGCTTTGCGGCATCTTCGAAAGCGTACTGCTTGCCGGCTTCGACTTTCTCGGCGATAGCCTTCTGGCGCTTGGTCAACTTAGCCATTACACACCCTCCACGTTCAGGCCCATGCTGCGAGCGGAACCAGCGATGGTCCGAACAGCAGCCTCCATTTCGGCAGCAGTCAGATCAGCCTGCTTGGTTTTGGCGATCTCTTCCAACTGCGCACGAGTGACGGTGCCGACCTTCTGGGTGTTGGGGCGAGCGGAACCGCTGGTGATACCAGCAGCTTTCTTCAGCAGCACCGCAGCCGGAGTACTCTTGGTTTCAAAGGTGAAACTACGATCGCTGTATACAGTGATGATCACTGGAGTTGGCAGACCGGGCTCCTGGCCCTGGGTCCTGGCATTGAATGCCTTGCAGAACTCCATGATGTTTACGCCGTGCTGACCCAAGGCAGGACCAACGGGCGGCGACGGGTTAGCCTGACCGGCCTTTACCTGAAGCTTGATGTAAGCTTGAATTTTCTTAGCCATATTTACTCCATTACGGGTTATAGCGCCTTTCGGCTCCCCATTACTGATTTATCCCAGTGACGACAAAACCCCGCAGCCTGAAACTGCGGGGTGAGGGATGCTTCGTTCAGTTAAACCTTCTCGACCTGACTGAACTCCAGCTCTACTGGCGTAGAGCGACCGAAGATCAGAACCGCGACCTGGATCCGACTCTTCTCATAATTAACCTCTTCAACCACACCATTGAAGTCAGCGAAGGGGCCATCCGCCACCCGCACCACCTCACCCGGTTCGAAGAGCGTCTTCGGCTTCGGCTTGTCACTTCCGTCAGCAACGCGACGAAGGATAGCCTCGGCCTCTTTATCGGTAATGGGTGCCGGCTTGTCAGCCGTACCACCAATGAAACCCATTACTCGAGGAGTATCCTTGACGAGGTGCCAAGTACCCTCACTCATTTCCATCTGAACCAGAACGTAACCAGGGAAGAACTTTCGCTCACTCTTGCGCTTCTGCCCGTTACGCATCTCGACCACCTCTTCGGTGGGAACGAGAATCTCGCCGAACTCATCTTCCATGCCGGCAAGCTTGACACGCTCAACAAGAGAGCGCATGACGTGCTTCTCGTAACCCGAGTAAGCATGCACAACATACCAACGCTTAGCCACGAGACACCCTTAACCAACAACCATGGAGACCAACCAACCGAGCAGGGAATCAAGCCCCCACAACAGCAGCGCCATCACCAAAACAACAACAACAACGATCAACGTTGTCTGCGTGGTTTCTTGACGGGTCGGCCAGACGACCTTGCGAATCTCGCCACGCGCTTCTTTCAGCAACACAGCGAACGAACGCCCTTTGGACGTCTGCAAAGCAACAAACGCAGCAACTACGCCTATCGCCAGCACTGCAAGGACACGATAGAGAATCGGCTCAGCGGAGTAGTATTGGTTACCAACCACAGCAACCACCACCAAAGCAGCCACAACAAGCCACTTCACCAGATCGAAGCGCACGTCATTGGCTTCAGCTTTGATATTCATCTGCTAGAACCTTGTAAAGACTGCCAAATTCGATATTGAAAATGGCAGGCCAGGAGGGAATCGAACCCCCAACCTGCGGTTTTGGAGACCGCCGCTCTGCCAATTGAGCTACTGGCCTAGAAAGAGTCAGGCCGACTATTATGCCGACCCGCTTCAAACAGATCAATCGTTATTCGACGATCTTGGCAACCACGCCAGCACCAACGGTACGACCACCTTCGCGAATTGCGAAGCGCAGGCCGTCTTCCATGGCAATCGGCTTGATCAGGGTGACAACCATTTTCACGTTGTCGCCCGGCATTACCATCTCAACGCCTTCCGGCAGTTCGCACGAACCGGTCACGTCGGTGGTACGGAAGTAGAACTGCGGACGATAGCCCTTGAAGAACGGGGTGTGGCGACCACCCTCTTCCTTGGACAGAACGTACACTTCGGCTTCAAACTTGGTGTGCGGCTTGATGGTGCCCGGCTTGGCCAGAACCTGACCACGCTCGACGTCATCACGCTTGGTACCACGCAGCAGAACGCCGCAGTTCTCACCGGCACGACCTTCGTCGAGCAGCTTGCGGAACATTTCTACACCGGTACAGGTGGTCTTGGTGGTATCACGCAGACCAACGATCTCGATTTCTTCCTGAACCTTGACGATGCCGCGCTCAACACGACCAGTCACAACGGTACCGCGACCGGAAATGGAGAACACGTCTTCGATCGGCATCAGGAACGGCTTGTCGATGGCGCGAACCGGCTCAGGGATGTAGGTATCCAGAGTCTCGACCAGCTTCTTGACCGCAGTAGTGCCCAGCTCGTTGTCATCTTCGCCATTCAGCGCCATCAGCGCGGAACCGATGATGATCGGCGTGTCGTCACCCGGGAAATCATAGGTCGACAGCAGATCACGAACTTCCATTTCGACCAGCTCGAGCAACTCGGCGTCGTCGACCATGTCGGCCTTGTTCAGGAACACGACGATGTACGGAACACCCACCTGACGGGACAGCAAGATGTGCTCGCGAGTCTGCGGCATGGGGCCGTCAGCAGCGGAGCAAACCAGGATCGCACCATCCATCTGGGCAGCACCGGTGATCATGTTCTTCACATAGTCAGCGTGACCCGGGCAGTCAACATGCGCGTAGTGACGGACATTGGAGTCGTACTCTACGTGAGCGGTGTTGATGGTGATACCGCGAGCCTTCTCTTCCGGCGCGCTATCGATCTTGTCGAAGTCGACACGAGCGGAGCCGAAAACTTCGGAGCACACGCGAGTCAGAGCGGCAGTCAGAGTGGTCTTGCCATGGTCGACGTGACCAATGGTGCCGACGTTGACGTGCGGTTTGTTACGTTCGAACTTTTCTTTAGCCATCGAGACCGTCTCCCATCGTTGAATTGAGCTAGTCACGCCACCATTAAAACAAAGGCAGATATATACATATCTGCCTTTGGAGTTTGGAGCTCATGAGCGGATTCGAACCGCTGACCTCACCCTTACCAAGGGTGTGCTCTACCAACTGAGCTACATGAGCGAATCGCACTGCGCAACCACCGAAGCTGGAGCGGGTAGCGGGAATCGAACCCGCATCATCAGCTTGGAAGGCTGAGGTTCTACCACTAAACTATACCCGCGAACGCCGAAGCCTACGCTTGAATCTGGTGGAGGGGGAAGGATTCGAACCTTCGAAGTCTATGACGTCAGATTTACAGTCTGATCCCTTTGGCCGCTCGGGAACCCCTCCAAAGTGAGGCGGCATTTTCATCACTTGCCACCCTACTGTCAAGCTTTTCCTCATAAAAATCTTGAGGTTAGCTTTACTGACAGCCGCCTTGCCAAGGAATCTTGGATTCCCCACGGCGAAGCGGGCGCCATTCTATTTAAACTATTGAGAAGATGCAATGCCAGTGCAGGGCATATGGCGAAATTGCAGGGCAGGCATGTCTGCTTTCAAGCTTCCCATGACCCCATCACCCAATTGATCACGACTAGCGGCGCTCACCTGCACCCAGTATTTGGAGTGCATCCTCGGCAACTCACGCACCAGCGCCGAATAATCAACCTCGCTTAAGCGCGCCACTACGCCCTCTGCCGAATCCTTTCGGGAGAAGATGCCCAGTGAAATGCCATTAGCCAAGTCACCAACGGTAATGATGTAGCTGTCAATATTACGGCTTTGCAACTCGCGCAATTGCCGCAGGGAAGCCTGCCTGGAAGCGAGCGGCGGCAGATACACCCAATAATCCACGCCGACCTCGGTATCTATCCGTCGTATTTCCGACTGGATATCCAAGCTCAAAAGCCGCTGCTCCAAGGAAAGCGCAGGCGACTCGTCATCGAAGCCACCAAGAAATAGGCAGCCACCGTCGGACGACGCCGGTTGCCCAGCGTCTTTACGGCTCGAAGGAGAGGATTCACTAAGCAGAGTGATGTTGGGTGTCGGCCGATCATAAGCATCAAGAGGCACCACCTCCTTGATGCGCACGGGTGACTGATACTGATGCTGCACCCAGAAGAATACGTTCAACAGCACCAACAGGAAAAATAACCAACGCATGCAGGCTCGACCTTCTATGTGACGCTAGGGACAAGCAATCGCCAGCCCGCGAAAGACCAGATCCGGAACCCGCCTAACCCCGACCATATCGTCGATCAGCGTTGCGTCGCCACCGGTGGAGTAGATTACAAAGTCAGCCCCCAGATAGTCGCTGGCCGCCAGGACTTGCGAAGCAACAAAACTACGCAGCATCAGAAAGCACCCCCGCTCAACCGCCTGGACAGTGCTTCGCCCAGGCGCAGGCTCACCTTGCATCATTGGGATTTCTTCTGCCGTATAGCTGATGCGCCGGGTATGGGTAGTCAACTGCTGCCTAAGAAGAGAAATGCCAGGGCAAATGTAGCCCCCCAGATGGCCGCCCTCTGCATCAACGAAGTCAACCGTGACCGCCGTCCCCAGGTCGATTACCACCATTGCCCGGCGCTCCAACTGGAACGCGCCAACCATGGCCAACCAACGGTCCATCCCTAAACGGTCGTACTCGAGGTACCCGTTCACTACGCCACCAAGCCGAGGCGCTGGTAGAGCGCGCTGTACGTCAATGAACAATGCACTGGAGATGCACGAACACAGCTCTTCAGTCTCGAGATCGCTACGAACGCTAACTAGCCGCGCACGCTCAATCTTTACGCCAGTCAGGCCAGAGAGCGCACTAAGGAGGTCCACGGCCGATACAGAAGCGCCCTGAGCCGCAACATCACCGCTTACTTGCAACACCCGCCATTTGATCAAGCTATTGCCACAGTCGAGCTCGAGAATCATTGATCAAGCCTCAAACTTAGCTCACCACCACTGAAGGAGCGCACCCCCCCATCAATCATCATCCTGAGCCCGCCTTGATCATCGACGCCCAAGACCGTGCCCGAGCAATCTTGAGACCCGGTACTCAGCGTGCATTTCAGGCCTTGCCAGACATGGTTAGATTCCCACTCACCCTTCATCGCAGCAAACCCGACCTGGGCATGCCGCTCCAAATTTCGTCTAAGGGTGGCGGCCAATGTCAGCAGCAACTCGTTTCGATCAACCATACCTGCATGCTCTTTAACGGATGTCCAAAGCTGATCTATTCCCGCCGCCTCAATCATATTGACATTGATGCCGATGCCGATAATTACGTGACATACATCCGCCGGGTCGCCAGTCAGCTCAAGCAGAATCCCTGCGATCTTGCGGCCATCAACGTATACGTCGTTAGGCCACTTGACGCCCGCTTGCGAGATGCCGACTTGATGTAGCACCTGCATTACCGCCAGCCCGACCACCAGACTCATACCAGAAAGCTGACTAGCACCGCCCTGCACCTTTATAGCCAAGCTGCAATAAAGGTTCTGCCCGAAAGGACTCACCCAACTACGACCGCGCCGCCCTCTACCAGCAGACTGAGCCTCTGCAAGAACCAAAAAAGGAGGTGGCACGGTCTGCAGGAGCCGCAATGCCTGAGCATTAGTAGAGTCAATCGAGTCGTAAAGATGCAGCGACCACCCAATCTGCTCCAGTTGCGGCGCAAGCGCCTCATGATTGAGCAGCGAAAGAGGTTCCGCCAAGCGGTACCCACGCCCGGGGACTTTATAGAGGTTAAGCACTGCGTCAGCCTGAATACGTTGCAGGTGCTTCCAGACCGCACTGCGACTTATGCCGAGCGCCTCCCCCAGTTCACGCCCTGAATGAAAGCGCCCATCCTGAAGCAACGTTAACAGCCTATACATGCCACCCCCAAAAGAGGCCGAATGATAGCGACACCAACGACAGGTGCCTATCACAGTCTTTAAATCGCGCAAAAGCAAACCCCCGACCAGCTTACGCGGGTCGGGGGTTTGGGAAAGGAGCTTGACGATGACCTACTCTCACATGGGGAGACCCCACACTACCATCGGCGATGCGTCGTTTCACTACTGAGTTCGGGAAGGGATCAGGTGGTTCCAACGCTCTATGGTCGTCAAGCAATTCAGTTGCTGCCTCGGGGTTTAGCCGCTGCAGCCAATCGGGTATGTGATGAATTGGTATTGCGTGTTCGTGCAGATTTTCGGTCTGTTTGTCGACTTTCCGTCTAACAGCCAAATTGTTTGGGTGTTATATGGTCAAGCCTCACGGGCAATTAGTATTGGTTAGCTCAACGCCTCACAGCGCTTACACACCCAACCTATCAACGTCGTAGTCTTCGACGGCCCTTCAGGGAGCTCAAGGCTCCAGTGAGATCTCATCTTGAGGCAAGTTTCCCGCTTAGATGCTTTCAGCGGTTATCTCTTCCGAACGTAGCTACCCGGCAATGCCACTGGCGTGACAACCGGAACACCAGAGGTTCGTCCACTCCGGTCCTCTCGTACTAGGAGCAGCCCCTCTCAAATCTCAAACGTCCACGGCAGATAGGGACCGAACTGTCTCACGACGTTCTAAACCCAGCTCGCGTACCACTTTAAATGGCGAACAGCCATACCCTTGGGACCGGCTTCAGCCCCAGGATGTGATGAGCCGACATCGAGGTGCCAAACACCGCCGTCGATATGAACTCTTGGGCGGTATCAGCCTGTTATCCCCGGAGTACCTTTTATCCGTTGAGCGATGGCCCTTCCATACAGAACCACCGGATCACTAAGACCTACTTTCGTACCTGCTCGACGTGTCTGTCTCGCAGTCAAGCGCGCTTTTGCCTTTATACTCTACGACCGATTTCCGACCGGTCTGAGCGCACCTTCGTACTCCTCCGTTACTCTTTAGGAGGAGACCGCCCCAGTCAAACTACCCACCATACACTGTCCTCGATCCGGATAACGGACCAGAGTTAGAACCTCAAAGTTGCCAGGGTGGTATTTCAAGGTTGGCTCCACGCGAACTGGCGTCCACGCTTCAAAGCCTCCCACCTATCCTACACAAGCAAATTCAAAGTCCAGTGCAAAGCTATAGTAAAGGTTCACGGGGTCTTTCCGTCTAGCCGCGGATACACTGCATCTTCACAGCGATTTCAATTTCACTGAGTCTCGGGTGGAGACAGCGCCGCCATCGTTACGCCATTCGTGCAGGTCGGAACTTACCCGACAAGGAATTTCGCTACCTTAGGACCGTTATAGTTACGGCCGCCGTTTACCGGGGCTTCGATCAAGAGCTTCGCTTGCGCTAACCCCATCAATTAACCTTCCGGCACCGGGCAGGCGTCACACCCTATACGTCCACTTTCGTGTTTGCAGAGTGCTGTGTTTTTAATAAACAGTCGCAGCGGCCTGGTATCTTCGACCGGCATGGGCTTACGTAGTAAATACTTCACCCTCACCGGCGCACCTTCTCCCGAAGTTACGGTGCCATTTTGCCTAGTTCCTTCACCCGAGTTCTCTCAAGCGCCTTGGTATTCTCTACCCAACCACCTGTGTCGGTTTGGGGTACGGTTCCTAGTTACCTGAAGCTTAGAGGCTTTTCCTGGAAGCATGGCATCAACCACTTCGCTTTCTAAAAGAAAGCTCGTCATCAGCTCTCGGCATTAAGATCCCGGATTTACCTAAGATCTCTGCCTACCACCTTAAACAAGGACAACCAACGCCTTGCTGGCCTAGCCTTCTCCGTCCCCCCATCGCAGTAACTAGAAGTACGGGAATATTAACCCGTTTCCCATCGACTACGCTCTTCAGCCTCGCCTTAGGGACCGACTCACCCTGCGTCGATTAACGTTGCGCAGGAACCCTTGGTCTTTCGGCGTGCGAGTTTTTCACTCGCATTGTCGTTACTCATGTCAGCATTCGCACTTCTGATACCTCCAGCCAGCTTCTCAACTGACCTTCACAGGCTTACAGAACGCTCCTCTACCGCTCAACTTGCGTTGAACCCGTAGCTTCGGTACCTGGTTTGAGCCCCGTTACATCTTCCGCGCAGGCCGACTCGACTAGTGAGCTATTACGCTTTCTTTAAAGGGTGGCTGCTTCTAAGCCAACCTCCTAGCTGTCTAAGCCTTCCCACATCGTTTCCCACTTAACCAGGATTTTGGGACCTTAGCTGACGGTCTGGGTTGTTTCCCTTTTCACGACGGACGTTAGCACCCGCCGTGTGTCTCCCGTGCTGACACTTGCTGGTATTCGGAGTTTGCATCGGTTTGGTAAGTCGGGATGACCCCCTAGCCGAAACAGTGCTCTACCCCCAGCAGTGATACACGAGGCGCTACCTAAATAGCTTTCGAGGAGAACCAGCTATCTCCGAGCTTGATTAGCCTTTCACTCCGATCCACAGGTCATCCGCTAACTTTTCAACGGTAGTCGGTTCGGTCCTCCAGTCAGTGTTACCTAACCTTCAACCTGCCCATGGATAGATCGCCCGGTTTCGGGTCTATTCCCAGCGACTAGACGCCCTATTAAGACTCGCTTTCGCTACGCCTCCCCTATTCGGTTAAGCTCGCCACTGAAAATAAGTCGCTGACCCATTATACAAAAGGTACGCAGTCACCTAACAAAGTAGGCTCCCACTGCTTGTACGCATACGGTTTCAGGTTCTATTTCACTCCCCTCTCCGGGGTTCTTTTCGCCTTTCCCTCACGGTACTGGTTCACTATCGGTCAGTCAGTAGTATTTAGCCTTGGAGGATGGTCCCCCCATATTCAGACAAAGTTTCTCGTGCTCCGTCCTACTCGATTTCACTTCTAAGACCTTTTCGCGTACAGGGCTATCACCCACTATGGCCGCACTTTCCAGAGCGTTCCGCTAAAATCAAAGAAGCTTAAGGGCTAATCCCCGTTCGCTCGCCACTACTAAGGGAATCTCGGTTGATTTCTTTTCCTCAGGGTACTTAGATGTTTCAGTTCCCCTGGTTCGCCTCACACACCTATGTATTCAGTGTGTGATAACCATCTTATGATGGCTGGGTTCCCCCATTCAGACATCTCCGGATCAAAGTCTGTTTGCCGACTCCCCGAAGCTTTTCGCAGGCTACCACGTCTTTCATCGCCTCTGACTGCCAAGGCATCCACCGTATGCGCTTCTTCACTTGACCATATAACCCCAAGCAATCTGGTTACTGTCTATAACGTGAAGACGACATTCGCCGAAAATTTGCATAGAGAACACGCAAATTTTACCTTGACTTGAATAATCACCAGTGAAAGTGACCACTCAAATCTACTTCTATCACATACCCAAATTTTTAAAGAACAGTTCTGGCGCAAAGACCAGAAATCAATACCCTCACACATCACAGGATGCGTAAGCAGCACTCATTTCTGAGCTTTCAGCGATTTTCGAGTTAATGGTGGAGCCAAGCGGGATCGAACCGCTGACCTCCTGCGTGCAAAGCAGGCGCTCTCCCAGCTGAGCTATGGCCCCATCTACAGATCGGCCACATCCCATGACAATTGGTGGGTCTGGGCAGATTCGAACTGCCGACCTCACCCTTATCAGGGGTGCGCTCTAACCAACTGAGCTACAGACCCAATCGTCTCTCTCGGGTCGAAACCCAATCGCTTTTCGCTAGTGAATCAAGCAATTCGTGTGGGAGCTTATGAAGAAGCTGAAGTCTTCGATTAAGGAGGTGATCCAGCCGCAGGTTCCCCTACGGCTACCTTGTTACGACTTCACCCCAGTCATGAATCACTCCGTGGTAACCGTCCCCCCGAAGGTTAGACTAGCTACTTCTGGAGCAACCCACTCCCATGGTGTGACGGGCGGTGTGTACAAGGCCCGGGAACGTATTCACCGTGACATTCTGATTCACGATTACTAGCGATTCCGACTTCACGCAGTCGAGTTGCAGACTGCGATCCGGACTACGATCGGTTTTATGGGATTAGCTCCACCTCGCGGCTTGGCAACCCTTTGTACCGACCATTGTAGCACGTGTGTAGCCCAGGCCGTAAGGGCCATGATGACTTGACGTCATCCCCACCTTCCTCCGGTTTGTCACCGGCAGTCTCCTTAGAGTGCCCACCTTAACGTGCTGGTAACTAAGGACAAGGGTTGCGCTCGTTACGGGACTTAACCCAACATCTCACGACACGAGCTGACGACAGCCATGCAGCACCTGTGTCAGAGCTCCCGAAGGCACCAATCCATCTCTGGAAAGTTCTCTGCATGTCAAGGCCTGGTAAGGTTCTTCGCGTTGCTTCGAATTAAACCACATGCTCCACCGCTTGTGCGGGCCCCCGTCAATTCATTTGAGTTTTAACCTTGCGGCCGTACTCCCCAGGCGGTCGACTTAATGCGTTAGCTGCGCCACTAAGATCTCAAGGATCCCAACGGCTAGTCGACATCGTTTACGGCGTGGACTACCAGGGTATCTAATCCTGTTTGCTCCCCACGCTTTCGCACCTCAGTGTCAGTATTAGCCCAGGTGGTCGCCTTCGCCACTGGTGTTCCTTCCTATATCTACGCATTTCACCGCTACACAGGAAATTCCACCACCCTCTGCCATACTCTAGCTTGCCAGTTTTGGATGCAGTTCCCAGGTTGAGCCCGGGGCTTTCACATTCAACTTAACAAACCACCTACGCGCGCTTTACGCCCAGTAATTCCGATTAACGCTTGCACCCTTCGTATTACCGCGGCTGCTGGCACGAAGTTAGCCGGTGCTTATTCTGTCGGTAACGTCAAAACACTAACGTATTAGGTTAATGCCCTTCCTCCCAACTTAAAGTGCTTTACAATCCGAAGACCTTCTTCACACACGCGGCATGGCTGGATCAGGCTTTCGCCCATTGTCCAATATTCCCCACTGCTGCCTCCCGTAGGAGTCTGGACCGTGTCTCAGTTCCAGTGTGACTGATCATCCTCTCAGACCAGTTACGGATCGTCGCCTTGGTGAGCCATTACCTCACCAACTAGCTAATCCGACCTAGGCTCATCTGATAGCGCAAGGCCCGAAGGTCCCCTGCTTTCTCCCGTAGGACGTATGCGGTATTAGCGTTCCTTTCGAAACGTTGTCCCCCACTATCAGGCAGATTCCTAGGCATTACTCACCCGTCCGCCGCTGAATCAGAGAGCAAGCTCTCTTCATCCGCTCGACTTGCATGTGTTAGGCCTGCCGCCAGCGTTCAATCTGAGCCATGATCAAACTCTTCAGTTCAATACTGCTTGGGTTTTGAGAAAACCCTAAACTTGGCTCAGCAATCGCAAATCTCTTTACAAGTAAAGAGTAACTCTCGAATAAACGAGTGTTGCTTTGTGATGCTGATAATCTATCTGACCATCAGTCTTACATTCACAAGCACCCACACGAATTGCTTGATTCAGTTGTTAAAGAGCGTTTCGATCAAGTCTTTCGTCTCAACCGAGGCCGCGCATTCTACAGCAGCCTTGTTACCTGTCAAGCTGTTTTTGAAGAAGTTTTTCTTTCTTCTCAACCGCTTGCGCTTCAGATCAACTTGCGTCTCTCGTCAGCGGGAGGCGAATCATACAGCGTTCAAAACCGCTGTCAACCACCTCTTTCAACCGCTTCCGATCAACCCGACCGAAGCCGCCAACAGGATGCAACTACCACCCTGCCAGCCCGGCGCATTCTACTCGAATCCGCCATCCGTGCAACCCTTTTATTTCGCTAACCTTTTGATTTACAAGAGGTTTTGCTTAAGGACTGCACCGGAAGTGGTGCGCATTATAGGAGCCTGAAAATCAACGTCAACCGTTTATTTCAGTTTTATTCTGCCTTGAGGGAGATACGCGCGAACGACTTCTTTCCAGCCTGACAAATATGGGTCGCGCCAAGCCTGAATACGAAACCACGATCCACTACCTGCCCGTCAACACGGACACCGCTAGAACCCAGCAAGTCCCGCGCGACAGCTGCATTCTTGACCAGCGCCGCCTTATTAAGGACCGACGCAATGGGCATGTCCTGATCAGAGATCAGTTCGATTTCCGGAAGGTCTTCGGGAAGCTCACCCTCCTTCATCCGATTACCCGCAGAACGATGCGCAGCCGCAGCCGCTTCGTCCCCATGGAAACGCGCAACGATCTCCTCGGCCAACTTGATCTTGATATCCCGGGGATTGGATCCCCGCTCGACATCAGCACGAAACTCATCGAGCTCACCCTGCGACCGGAAGCTGAGCAGCTCGAAGTACCGCCACATGAGCGAATCAGGGATCGAGACCAACTTGCTATACATGACGCCTGGTGCTTCTTGGATCCCGACGTAATTGCCAAGGGACTTGGACATCTTCTTCACGCCATCCAACCCCTCAAGCAACGGCATGGTCACTACGCACTGCGAGGCCTGACCGTACGACCGCTGAAGCTCACGCCCCATAAGCAAGTTGAATTTCTGGTCAGTCCCTCCGAGCTCTATGTCAGCCCTCAACGCAACCGAGTCATACCCCTGGACGAGCGGATAGAGGAACTCATGGATGGCTATCGGCTGGTTCGTGGAGTAGCGCTTACTGAAGTCATCACGTTCAAGCATACGAGCGACAGTATATTGAGAAGCTAGACGGATAAAGTCGGCTGGAGTCAGCTTGTCCATCCAGGTTGAATTGAACGCCACCTCGGTCTTTCCGGGATCCAGTATCTTAAAAACCTGGGACTTGTAAGTTTCGGCGTTCTCGAGGACCTGCTCCCTGGTCAACGGGGGCCGTGTGGTGCTTTTGCCACTTGGATCACCAATCATTCCGGTGAAATCCCCTATAAGGAAGATCACCTGATGCCCCAAGTCCTGAAGCTGGCGCATCTTATTAATGAGCACGGTATGCCCGAGATGAAGATCGGGAGCGGTAGGGTCGAATCCCGCTTTGACGCGCAACGGCTCGCCTCGCTCAAGCTTAGTGACCAGCTCCGATTCGACGAGCACCTCATCAGCACCCCGTTTGATCACCGACAGTTGCTCTTCAACCGACTTCATGGCAAGCCCCGTACCATTATTAAAGGGCGACAACCTTACAAGATCGACGGCCGATTACAAGCAGCGCGCTTGTACCGACCAGCAGCTCAGCAGCCACAAGGGTTGCCTCCGATGCGCTTTGCTTATATTTTAGACAGTTATTTCCCGTGCAAAAATATGCCAGAAGCCCAATGATGCCTTCCAAATCAAAAGCTCCGAACTACCCCAAGAGCCATCTTCTGGCTGCCAGTGGTGTAGCTGCGCTGCTGAGCCTGGCGCTGCTTGTATTCCCATCACGTGAAGTCGAGGCGAAGAAGACCTTCATTGACCTGAAGCTCGAGTCCTCCTCTGGACAAATTGTCGTCGAGCCCGGCGACAGCCAACCAGGCCTGGTCGAGTCTCCCTTCGCTGCAACTGCCACGCCGGGCACATCATCCGAGGCCAAAAATGCTGAGCTACCGGAAGAAGAGGAGTTCACCCAGGCCCCTGCTCCAAAGTCAGACTCTCTGACGAAGACCGTGGTCGTGGCCAATGGGGATACGCTATCGACAGTATTTTCCAAAGTAGGCCTTTCCCCATCCGTCATGCATGCCGTCCTGTCGAGCAGCAAGGATGCCAAACAGTTTTCCCGTTTGAAGATCGGCCAGTCCCTTGAGTTTCAACTGACCGAGCAAGGCGGGCTAGCCGGCCTACGCAGCAAACTCAATAGTCTGGAAACGCTCGCGCTAGAGAAGACGCCTGACGGTTATTCATTCAAAAAAGAACAGATCAAGCCCGAAATCAGCTCCGTATACGCTCGCGGTGAGATTGATAGCAGTCTGTTTCTAGCCGCGAAGCGCGCGGGCCTCAGCCATAACCTGACTATGGATCTGGCCAACGTATTTGGCTACGACATCGACTTTGCACTCGACATTCGCAAAGGCGACAGCTTCGAAGTTATTTATGAAGAGAAGACCGTAGAGGGGCAACGCGTCGGTACCGGCAATATCCTCGCGGCGCGCTTTACCAATCGGGGCAAAACCTATTCTGCCGTTCGCTACACCAATAAGGATGGGGCCACCAGCTATTACAATGCTGACGGTACCAGCATGCGCAAAGCATTCATCCGAACGCCGGTGGACTTTGCACGCATCAGCTCCCGCTTTTCCAATGGTCGCAAACATCCGATCCTGAACAAGATCCGAGCGCACAAAGGGGTTGATTATGCAGCCCCGCACGGGACGCCGATCAAAAGCGCCGGTGACGGCAAAGTACTGCTTGCCGGGCGCAAGGGCGGCTATGGCAACACGGTGATCATCCAGCACGGCCAGCGCTACCGCACCCTGTATGCGCACATGCAAGGTTTTGCCAAAGGTGTGCGTAATGGATCCGCTGTAAAGCAAGGTCAGATCATTGGCTACATCGGCACAACCGGCCTTTCCACCGGCCCGCATCTGCATTATGAGTTCCAGGTCGACGGCGTTCATGTCGATCCGCTAGGCCTGAAACTACCGATGGCAGATCCGATCGCTCGCAACGAAAAGCAGCGCTTCATGCAACTGAGCCAGCCTCTGATGGCACGGATGGACGAAGAGAAGGCCACCGTACTAGCCCTCAACCAGCAGTAATCGTGGCTCTTTATCTGGGGGTGATGTCCGGCACCAGTCTTGATGGCCTGGACATCGCGCTCATCGAGCAGACCACCCGCACTCGGCTGATAGCCACCCGCTTCCAGGAAATGCCTGCCAAGCTAAAGCAAGATCTACTCGCCCTGTGCTCGTCTGGGCGGGACGAGCTGAAGCGCGCAGCTATTGCTGAGAACCAGTGGGCTACGCTCGCAGCAGAAACGGTTGATCAGCTGCTCATCGAACAGCAGCTTGCCCCGCAGTCGATACGCGCTATTGGCAGCCACGGTCAAACTATCAGGCATGAACCCCATCTCGGGTTCACGATTCAGATCGGCAACCCCGCTCTATTGGCGGAACTGACCGGCATAACCGTGGTTGGGGATTTTCGCCGACGCGACGTTGCTGCCGGCGGACATGGCGCACCGCTCGTGCCCGCTTTCCACGAATCCATCTTTGGCAATTCCCAGCGAGTCCGCGCGATTCTGAACATTGGGGGATTCAGCAATCTCAGCATTCTGTATCCAGGCAACCCTACTCATGGCTTCGATTGTGGGCCCGGCAACGTCCTAATGGACGCCTGGATTCAACGCCACAAGTGCTTGGCATACGACCGCAACGGCGATTGGGCGACGACCGGCATCATGGATGAGGACTTACTCACCTTGATGCTCAACGAAGGTTTTTTCAAAACTCAGGGCCCCAAAAGCACCGGACGCGAGCTTTTCAACCTGGCCTGGCTGGATAGACTTCTCGCCGACCGGAAAGATCTGCAGCCTGCAGATGTCCAGGCGACGCTGCTCGAACTTACTGCGAGGAGCATAGCCGAGTCACTCATCGCCACTCAGCTGAACGTTGAGGAATTGCTTGTCTGCGGTGGTGGGGCGCATAACGCTGCGCTGATGCGAAGGTTACAGGTGCTAGCCCCGACCTGTGAGGTCAAAAGCACAGACAGCGAAGGGGTGCCGGCAGACTGGGTGGAGGCGATGGCATTTGCATGGTTGGCCCACTGCTGCCTGGAAGGCATCCCGGCAAATCGTCCCGCGGTCACTGGCGCACGGGGCTCTCGAATCCTTGGCGCCATCTATCCCGCTTGATGCCAGAAACGGAAACGCCGTGCAGTGCACGGCGCTTCGAGGCCACAGACATCAGATAGAAAACGACTGTCCGCAACCACAGGTAGTCGTCGCGTTTGGATTCTTGATCACGAAACGAGAGCCTTCCAGCCCTTCCTGGTAGTCCACTTCTGCACCAGCCAAGTACTGGTAGCTCATGGGGTCGACCACGAGACTTACGCCCTCTCGCTCGATGATCGTATCGTCGTCGGCCACATCTTCATCGAAAGTAAAGCCGTACTGGAAACCCGAGCAGCCGCCTCCAGTGACGAAGACCCGCAGCTTCAAGCGCGGATTGCCTTCCTCATCGACCAAGCTCTTCACCTTGCTTGCCGCCCCCTGACTGAACTGGATGGCGGTGGGCGTGAAGGATTCGACACTCATTGGTTTCTCCTGGCGTGAAACGCCCTACTGCATTGACGGTGCATTATCGGCTTTCCTGACAAAACCGGTCAACTATTCGACCAGCTTCAGCGCCTCGATGTGAAAACCGGTTTATGGCAGGAGCGCCACATTTCCAAGCCCCAGTTTTTCATTCAGATCGAACAGGATATTCATATTCTGGATCGCCTGGCCGGATGCGCCTTTCACCAGGTTGTCGATCACGGACAGCACGACCACCAGGTCACCGTCCTGCGGACGATGTACGGCAATGCGGCAAACGTTAGCGCCACGCACGCTACGTGTCTCCGGATGACTGCCGGCCGGCATCACATCGACGAACGGCTCGTTGGCATAGCGGCGCTCATAAAGGCGCTGCAGATCCACGGAAGTATCGGCAACGGTGGCGTACAGCGTCGCGTGGATACCACGGATCATCGGAGTCAGGTGCGGGACAAAAGTCAGCCCGACGTCACCTTGCGCTGCTCGGCGCAGACCTTGGCTGATCTCCGGCAGATGCCGGTGCCCTTTGACCGCATACGCCATCATGCTTTCGCCAGCCTCGGTGAACAGGGAACCGATCTTCGCTGCGCGCCCGGCACCGCTGACGCCCGACTTGCAATCCGCAATCAAGCGCGAGGCATCAGCAAGACCATTTTCAAGCAGCGGTAGAAAGCCCAGCTGGGTAGCGGTCGGGTAACAGCCAGGAACGGCAATCAGGCGTGCCTTTCTGATCTGCTCGCGATTGACCTCAGGCAGTCCGTACACGGCCTCAGCGAGCAGTTCAGGCGCACCGTGAGCCTGCCCGTACCATTTCGCCCACTCTTCGGCATCCTGCAGGCGGAAATCGGCGGACAAATCAATGACTCGGGTTCCGGCTGCCAGCAACTCGCCAGCAAGTGCGTGGGCGACGCCATGAGGGGTCGCGAAGAACACCACGTCGCATCCACCCAATGTTGCTGCGTCCGGAACACTGAAAGCGAGGTCGTCGTAGTGGCCTCGCAGATTGGGGTACATGTCGGTGACCTTCACCCCATCCTCAGAGCGGGAGGTGATGACAGCCACTTCGGCCTGCGGATGCTGAGCAAGCAGGCGCAGCAATTCGACGCCCGTATAGCCTGTGCCGCCAACGATACCGACCTTGATCATGACCTGCCCTCAACTGGAAACGTAAAAGCGCGATGATAAAGCTGCTTTGATCGCGGGCCAACCGCCGGGGTGACGGGGGCGAACGCAGCCACTACTATCGACGCATTCGCCCCCGCAGGATTCCATAGATGCTCTACCTTTGGCTCAAAGCACTGCACATCATCGCCGTCGTCTGCTGGTTCGCCGGACTTTTCTATCTTCCTCGCTTGTTCGTTTATCACGCGATGAGTGAGGATGAACCCAGTCGAGAGCGCTTCAAGATCATGGAGCGTAAGCTTTACCGCGGCATCATGCTTCCTTCCATGATCGCCACGCTGGTGTTTGGCATATGGATGGTCATTCTGAATCCCGGTTTGTTCGGTACAGGCGGCTGGCTTCACGCCAAGTTGGCGCTGGTCCTTGTATTGGTCGGCTATCACCACGTATGCGGCGCACAACTGAAGCGGTTTGCTCGTGACGAGAACATTCGCGGGCACGTGTTCTATCGCTGGTTCAATGAGGTCCCGGTCCTGTTTCTGCTGGCCATCGTGATCCTTGTCGTCGTCAGGCCCTTCTGAGCTGGCCGACAGCTGATCAGTTGAGTTCGCGAGCATTGTGTTACCTGACTCGGAAACCGGAGCATACGTTGTTGTATCCGCTGTTCCTCACCTCTAATCTGCCGCAACCATCCCTGTGACACGGACGCCACATGCAACAAGCTCAATTCAAAATCGTCTTCACTGGCGAACTTATGCCCGACATGCCGCTCGAGGCGGTAAAGGCAAACCTGGCCGTCCTGTTCAAGACCGACCCAAGCAAGGTCGAGCGATTGTTCAGTGGCCAGGCGGCCGTGATCAAAAGCAAACTGAGCAGCCAGGAAGCCGACAAGTACATCGGCGCGCTGCACCGCGCTGGCGCCAGGGCATACAAAGAGCCTGAGCACACCAGCCCCACCCTGAGCCTAGTGCAGACGGATGAAGAACTGGCGGCGGCCCAAGGTGACAACCCACCTGCCGCGCTCATGACATGTCCTAAATGCGGGCACGCGCAAAGCCAGGCCAATGAGTGCAGTACGTGCGGCATCATCATCGAGAAGTATCTGGCGCGTCAGGCGCAGCTTCATGAGAGTGCTGCACCTCAGGGCGCCAGCGCAACGGTGTCACCTTACGCCCCGCCCTCTGCAAACGTCAGCGAAGCAATGCCTCGACATGGCGACCTCAAGCCTTTTTCCGTCACTGGCCGGATTGGCCGTCTGCGTTATCTAGCGTGGTCACTGGTGATCATGTTCGCGGCCACGGGCTTGTTCGGTGTCGCCGCGATCATGATGGCAATCTCCAGCACGATGGGGCTCATCTGCATGGGCTTGATCGGCATCGGCATGCTCGTGGTCAGCGTGCAGATCGGCGTTCAGCGCCTGCATGACTTCGGCTGGTCCGGCTGGCTGATCCTGCTCAATCTGGTCCCGGTGCTGGGCAGCCTGTTTCCCTTCGTCATGCTGCTGATGCCGGGGAGTCGGGAAGTCAATCGCTATGGTTCTCCACCACCGCCCAACAGCCGGTCGGTGAAGATCCTCGCCGCGCTGTGGCTGCTGTTGATCATCTCCGGCCTAGTGGCGGCGCTGACCATCCCCGCGCTGGTGGAAATGCGTCAGGGAGCCGGCTTCTAGCTGCTGAAGCAGACCCTCAATCGGCTTGTACCGTGCGCCCCCTTGCCCACTCCCGCAGTGCATCGAGGCGCTCGGCCATGACAACCGACAACGGCGATGTTGCACGAATGCAGTCGAGCAGCATCGCTTGATCGACATCCCGTTGCTGGGCCTGGCCGGCATAAACCGCGCTGACCACCACCTGCTCGATCTCGGCGCCGGAGAAACCATCACTCGTCCCGGCCAGTACCATCAGCCCCATATCATCAGGTTGCAGTTCGCGTCGCGTGAGATGGATGCGGAAGATCTCCGCACGCGTCGCGAGATCTGGCAAATCCACGAAGAAGAGTTCGTCGAATCGCCCCTTTCGCAGCAGCTCTGCAGGCAGCCGATCGATGGCGTTTGCCGTAGCCACCATGAATACCGGCGCGGTACGCTCGGCCATCCACGTCAGCAGTGTGCCCAGTACCCGCTGGCTTACGCCGCCATCCATATCGCCAGTCGCCAAACCTTTTTCGATCTCGTCCATCCACAAAACGCAAGGCGCCATCTGTTCCGCGAGGGTCAGCGCTTCACGCAGGTTACGCTCGGTTTCACCGAAATACTTGTTGTACAAGCAGGCGAAATCCAACCGCAGCAACGGCAGCCCCCACAGACCGGCGACCGCCTTAGCGGCGAGGCTCTTGCCGCCACCTTGCACCCCGACCAGCATCACGCCGCGCGGTAGATCATCGCCCTGACCATCCAGAAACGCGCCCTGCCGGTCCGCCAGCCAACGTTTGAAATTGGCCAGACCACCCACCTCCGCGAAGCGGGCCGTCTCGTATTCGAACCCGAGTACCCCATCGAGATCCAGCAGCTGAAACTTGCTGCGATTGAGCTCGGGAAGATCCTCTTGGGTGATCGCACCGTCATCACAAATGACATTGCGTGCCAGCGCCCGCGCCTCTGCATGGCTCAGGCCGCGCAGATTCTTCACCACCTGCTGCAACGTGCGATTGTCGGTGCGAACGCGAGCACCGCGATTACGCTCGCTCCAGCGGGTGGCTTCCTCGCGGACGATGGCAAGCAGCTCTTCCTCGGCCGGCAGCGAAAGGCTGAAGCGTGCTGCGTAGCGTTGCACTTCAGGCGGCAGCTTGAGCGCATGCGACACCAGCACGAGGGTCGGCGCCACAGGCGCTTCACTCATCGCAATGTCCTTCAGCAGCCGCACCAACTTCGGCTCATCGAGAAACGGATGCAGATCGCAGAAGACGTACAGGTTCGCCTGGGGATCGTGCTTCACCAGTTTCAGCGCCACGTCCGGCGCGCAGCTTTCCTCGCCGCCCTGCAGCTCGCCGCCAAAGGACAGATGGCGCACCCCCTCGGTCGCCGACCACAGGTAGAAGCCCAAGCCTTGGCGCATGGCAAGCCCCGTCAGCGTCTCGAGCACTCTGCGCTCGTCCCAGGACTCAACCAGCACCAGTCGGACTCTCGAATCCAGAACCAAACCCAGATCATGAATATCGTTCTTCACATCACCTCCCTGTACAGCCTCACCACGGCTCATATGCCCTGATACACTGTTCGACCGACGCTCTCCCGGAGAACCGCCATGGATTGTCTGTTTTGCAAGATCGTGGACGGGGAAATTCCCGCACGCAAGCTTTACGAGGACGATCAGGTTATCGCCTTCCACGACATCGCGGCTCAGGCCCCGGTGCACTTTCTGGTGATTCCGAAGAAACATATCGCCACCTTGCACGACCTGAACGAGGAGCACGACAAGGCGCTCGCCGGGCATATCCTCTTGACTGCGCAACGCCTGGCCACAGAGCAAGGGTGTCAGGACGGTTTTCGCGTGGTGATGAACTGCAACGACCTAGGCGGGCAGACGGTCAACCATATTCACATGCACGTACTCGGTCAGCGGCAGATGCATTGGCCGCCAGGCTGACAGCCAAGCGCCCAAACTGCAGCCTCATCCACTGCCCGTGGCTCCAACCTGTTCCGGAGGACATATGACCAGCCAACGCCACTACTCCCCAGCTGACCGCTTGCTGATGCAGGCCGATTCGGCCCTGCGCACGCTGTTGCCTTTCAGTGGCCAGCCAGCACGCCCGTCGCCGGCGGTATTGAAGAACGAGGCCGAACTCAGCGAGAGCGAGACCCGCCACGTTGCCGGCCTGATGCGCATCAACCACACCGGCGAAGTCTGCGCCCAAGCGCTGTACCAGGGCCAGGCCCTGACGGCTCGCCTCCCGCAGGTACGTCGGGCGATGGAACAGGCGGCGGATGAGGAAATCGACCATCTGGCCTGGTGTGAACAACGCATCCGCCAGTTGGGCAGCCACACCAGCGTGCTCAATCCGCTTTTCTACGGGCTGTCGTTCGGGATTGGCGCCACGGCCGGTCTGATCAGCGATCGCATCAGCCTGGGCTTCGTCGCGGCTACTGAAGATCAGGTCTGCAAGCACCTGGACGAACACCTTGGCCAGCTGCCGGCAAGCGACGACAAATCCCGTGCCATTCTCGAGCAGATGCGCGAGGACGAGCAGCAGCACTCCACCGCCGCCATCGAGGCCGGCGGCCTGCGATTTCCAGCCCCAGTCAAATTCGGCATGAGCCTGGTATCCAAGGTCATGACCAAGGCGACTTATCGCATCTGACGTTTGCCACGAAAAAGGGCGCCGAAGCGCCCTTATCAATGACAATGCTGCTGAAGCCTACGCATGACGCGGCATGTTGCGCGCGTAGAAAATTTCCAGCATCTCGTGACGCAACCGCTTCTCGACCTGCTTGCGCTGCTCCGGAGAAAGATTGCTGGTCGCATCGCCAAACAGATAATTCTCCAGCTCGAAGTCCTTGAGCAGCATCTTGGTGTGGAACAGATTTTCCTGGTACACATTCACATCGGTCATCTGATAGACCGAGCGCGTGTCATCAGACAGGTAGTTCTGGATAGAGTTGATCTCGTGATCAATGAAGTGCTTCTTGCCCTCGACATCGCGGGTAAAACCGCGCACGCGATAATCCACGGTGACGATATCCGAATCGAACTGGTGGATCAGATAGTTGAGCGCCTTCAGCGGCGAGATAACGCCGCAGGTTGAAACATCGATATCGACGCGGAACGTGGCAATGCCGTCCACCGGATGTATTTCCGGGTAGGTATGCACGGTGATGTGGCTCTTGTCGAGGTGCGCAAGGATGGTTTCGGGCAGCGGGCCAGGCGACTCCTCGATCTGACTGTCAGTTGGCGTCACCGGTTGTTCGGAGATCAGAATCGTCACGCTGGCGCCCTGCGGCTCGTAATCCTGGCGGGCAATGTTGAGTATGTTGGCACCAATGATGTCTACAACATCGGTCAGAATCTGTGTAAGCCGCTCGGCGTCGTATTCTTCATCGATGTACTGCACATATGCCTGCTGGTCTTCAGACGTCTCGGCATAGCAGATGTCGTAGATGTTGAAGCTCAAGGTCTTGGTCAGATTGTTGAACCCGTGAAGCTTGAGTTTGCTTTTCACCATTGGAAACATTCTCTTGTCGGGGCTCATGCCCGTCGGACACCGAAGCATCTGAGCAGGACGGTAAACACCTCTTCGCGCCGGTGACGGCCGTTATTGCAATGGAATGAATGACACCCGAATCAATCGGGGCTGCGCATGATAGAGCGGGAGGCTTTTCGAAAGCGTCACCAGACCCACTCCCATCGATTGAGATAGCCGATAGCGGTCAGTCGAGCTCGACAATCTCGTAAGCATGGCTGATCTCGACGCCGGCACGACCAAGCATGATTGAGGCCGAGCAGTACTTCTCCGCCGAAAGCTCGACCGCGCGCTTGACCTGGGCCTCCTTCAGCGAGCGCCCCTTGACGACGAAACGCAGATGAATCTTGGTAAACACCTTTGGGTCTTCGGATGCACGGTCGGCCTCAACGAAGACTTCGCAACTATCCACAGCCTGCCGCGACTTTTTCAGGATGCTCACTACATCGAAGTTACTGCAGCCACCCAGGCCAAGTAGCAGCATCTCCATGGGGCGTACGCCAAGGTTACGTCCGCCGTTCTCGGGCGGGCCATCCATCACCACGACATGTCCGCTGCCGGACTCGCCAAGGAACATCGCACCGTCGACCCATTGAATGCGCGCTTTCATCGCCAGCTCCAATAAAAACAGGGCGGCTAGCTTAGCATGGGCCTTTAAATCGACAGCGTCACATACGCGACTAAAGGTGCGTTGACCCACACGTTTCGCCTGTCGCAACTTTGCAACTGCTCCGCCTTGGTCTGTTAAGCTCACGAAAGCTGAATGACAGCCACATATAACAATAATCAGTCTTTATTGAATACTTATCCGGGACCCACAGCATGGTAGCTATCTCTCTTACGCCCAAGATAAAGAATATCGACAAGTTGCTCGCCCATTGCCATAGACGGCGGTACACGGCGAAGAGCACGATCATTTACGCAGGCGACCGTTGCGAGTCGCTTTTTTTCATCGTCAAAGGCTCGGTCACCATTCTTATCGAGGATGACGACGGTCGCGAGATGATCATCGCCTATTTGAATGCAGGCGACTTTTTCGGAGAGATGGGGCTTTTCGAGAAGGAAGGAACGGAAAAGGAACGCAGCGCCTGGGTCCGCGCAAAGACCGAATGCGAAGTTGCCGAACTGAGCTATGCGAAGTTTCGCGAGCTGACCCAGCAGGATCCGGACATCCTCTATGCCCTCGGCAGTCAGATGGCCGAGCGTCTGCGCAACACCACACGCAAGGTCGGCGACCTGGCCTTCCTCGACGTTACCGGCCGTGTCGCGCGTACCTTGCTCGACCTGTGCAAGCAGCCCGACGCCATGACTCATCCGGACGGCATGCAGATCAAGATCACCCGCCAGGAAATCGGCCGTATCGTCGGTTGCTCCCGCGAGATGGTCGGTCGGGTGCTCAAGAGCCTGGAAGCCCAGGGTCTCGTCTATGTCAAAGGCAAGACCATGGTGGTATTCGGCACTCGCTGATCCTTCAGACCGCTACCTGCCAGCGCGCAATGCGCGGGCAGGCGGTCACTCCGGATCGGCAGCGACAGGGGCCGCACGGCCGCGCGAACGATCGGGATAGAACAGGCGCTGCAGCTCTACGCCAGGTTGCTCGGCGCGCATGAACGCCTCGCCCACCAGGAATGCGTAGACCTGGTTTATTTCCATCAGCTCGACATCGGCACGATTGAAGATCCCGCTCTCGGTCACCACCAGCCGATCCTTTGGAATCCGCGGCAGCAGATCCAGCGTGGTTTCCAGATTGACCTCGAAGGTATGCAGGTTGCGGTTGTTGATGCCCACCAGCGGCGTTTCCAGACGCAGCGCACGTTCGAGTTCGGCAGCGTCGTGCACCTCTACCAGCACGTCCAGCCCCTGCTGCTTGGCCACCGCTGCCAGCTCGTGCATACGCGCATCGTCCAGTGCCGCGACGATCAGCAGAATGCAGTCGGCGCCAAGCGCGCGCGCTTCGATCACCTGATACGGGTCGATCATGAAATCCTTGCGGATAACCGGCAGCGAGCAAGCCGCCCGCGCCTGCTGCAGATATTCATCGGCGCCCTGAAAGAAATCGATGTCGGTCAACACCGACAGGCAAGCAGCGCCCCCGGTCTCGTAGCTGGCGGCGATCTCGGCGGGCAGGAAGGGATCGCGAATGACTCCTTTGCTCGGCGATGCCTTCTTCACCTCAGCGATAACCGCAGGCTCCTTGCTGCGCACCCGGCGCTCAAGCGCGGCCGCGAAGCCACGCACCGGATCGGCAGCTGCGGCACGCTGCTCCAGCTCACCCAGCCCGACCTGGCGACTGCGCTGCGCAACCTCCTCGAACTTGCGGGCGATGATCTTCTCCAGAACGGTCGGCACGCTCACTTTTGATTCTCCTGCTTGAATACCGCGGTGAAGGAAACCAGCTCCTCCAGCTTGTCACGCGCCAACCCGGTGCTGAGGGCATCATGCGCCATCTCGACACCCTGCTTCAGGCTGCTCGCCAGATCGGCTGCGTAAAGCGCAGCGCCAGCGTTGAGCACGATCATGTCGGCAGCCTTCTGCCCGTTCTCGCTCTGCCGACGCCCCAGCGCATCGCGGATCAAGGCCAGCGAACCCTGTGCATCCTCGACGTTCAGACCGATCAGGCTCTGACTCTTGATCCCGAAGTCTTCGGGCTGAATGCTGTATTCAAGGATCTCACCATCCTTCAGCTCGGCAACATGCGTCGGCGCGGCGAGGCTGATCTCGTCCAGCCCATCCTGCGCATGCACCACCAGCACATGCTTGCTGCCCAGACGCGCCAGCACTTCGGCCATCGGCCGGCACAATGCCTTGCTGAACACGCCAAGCACCTGATGGCGGACGCCGGCCGGGTTGGCCATGGGGCCGAGGATATTGAACAGCGTACGTAGGCCGAGTTCGCGGCGCGGGCCGGCCGCGTGCTTCATGGCGCCATGATGGGCCGGGGCGAACATGAAGCCGACGCCGACCGTATCGACACTGCGCGCCACCTGCTCGGGCGTCAGGTCGAGGAAGACCCCGGCCGCCTCGAGCAGATCGGCGCTGCCGCTCTTGCCGGATACTGCGCGGTTACCGTGCTTGGCGACCTTGCCGCCAGCGGCCGCAACGACGAACGAGGCGGCAGTGGACACGTTGAAGATATTCATGCCGTCGCCACCGGTGCCACAGGTGTCGACAAGCTTGTCGGTGTCGAAACGCACCGGGGCGGCAAGCTCACGCATGACCTGCACAGCGCCGACGATCTCGTCGATGGTTTCGCTCTTCATGCGCATGCCCATGAGGAACGCACCGACCTGCGCATCAGTGCATTGCCCGGTCATGATCTGACGCATCACCGCCTGCATCTCTTCGGTGGTCAGGTCCAGCTGACCGACGATGCGGTTGAGGGCTTCCTTGATATCCATCAGCGCACGCCTCCGGTCTGCTTCAGAAAATTCGCGAACAGCTCATGGCCCTGTTCGGTGAGGATCGATTCGGGGTGGAACTGCACACCCTCTATATTCAGCGTCTTGTGTCGCAAGCCCATGATCTCGTCGACCGAGCCATCGTCCAGCTGGGTCCAGGCGGTGATTTCCAGGGAGTCGGGCAACGTCTCGCGCTTGACCACCAGCGAGTGGTAACGGGTGACGGTCAGCGGATTATTGAGCCCGGCGAACACACCCTGGTCATGGTGAAACACCGGGCTGGTCTTGCCGTGCATGGCCTGCCGAGCACGTACCACATCGCCACCGAAGGCCTGACCGATGCTCTGGTGGCCGAGGCAAACGCCGAGAATCGGCAACTTGCCGGCGAAATAACGAATCAGCTCCAGCGACACGCCGGCCTCGTTCGGCGTGCACGGGCCCGGCGAGACGACGATACGCTCCGGATTCAGCGCTTCGATCTCGGCCACGCTCAGTTCGTCGTTGCGCACCACCTTGACGTCGGCACCAAGCTCGCCGAGGTACTGCACGACGTTGTAGGTAAAGGAATCGTAGTTATCCAACATCAGCAGCATGATCAGTTCTCCTGCTCGTCGCGCTCGGCGAGGGCCACCGCGCGGAACATGGCGCGGCGCTTGTTCAGCGTCTCTTCCCATTCGAGTGCCGGCTGCGAGTCGGCAACGATGCCGGCACCGGCCTGCACATGCAGCTCGCCGTCCTTGATCACCGCGGTACGGATGGCGATAGCGGTATCCATGTTGCCGTTCCAGGCGAGATAGCCGACGGCGCCGCCGTACACTCCACGCTTGACCGGCTCGAGTTCGTCGATGATTTCCATGGCGCGAATCTTCGGTGCACCTGAGAGCGTGCCGGCCGGCAGGATCGCGCGCAGCGCATCCATCGCCGTCAATGGCGCCTTGAGCTGGCCGGTGACGTTGGAAACGATGTGCATGACATTCGAATAGCGCTCGATGACCATTTTCTCGGTCAGCCGCACCGTGCCGGTCTCGGCGACACGACCGACGTCGTTGCGGCCCAGGTCGATCAGCATCAGGTGTTCGGCAAGCTCCTTGGCATCGCTGAGCAGGTCCTGCTCCAACGCCAGATCAGCTTCTTCGCTGGCACCGCGTGGACGCGTGCCGGCGATGGGGCGGACCGTGACCAGACCTTCCTCGACCCGCACCAGCACTTCTGGCGACGACCCCACCACGTGGAAGTCACCGAAGTTGAAGAAGTACATGTAGGGCGTCGGGTTGAAGCAACGCAGCGCGCGGTACAGATCGATGGGTGCGGCCTTGAACGGGATCGACATGCGCTGGGAAATCACCACCTGCATGCAGTCGCCGGCGAGGATGTAGTCCTTGATGCGGTTGACCGCCTGCTCGTAATCCTCGCGGCTGAAGCTGGAGCGGAAGGTCGGTTCGGCACCATTGCTCTTTTCGAAATCTAGGCCCAGGCGCGGCGTGATCGACTGGCGCAGCTTCGCCCGCAACGCGTGCAGGCGAGCCTGACCGGCCTCGTAGGCTTCCGGCTGCGACGGGTCGACCAGCACGATGCAGTGCAGCTTGCCGGCGAGGTTGTCGAACACCACCACGGCGTCGGAAACCATCAGCAGGATATCCGGTGTGCCCAGCGGATCCGGGTTGGGGCAATTTCCAAGTTTGCGCTCGACATAGCGCACGCTGTCGTAGCCGAAATAGCCGACCAGCCCGCCGTTGAAGCGCGGCAGACCTTCGACCGGCGCGACGCGGTAGCGCTGCTGGAAGGATTCGACGAAGGCCAGCGGATCCTCGACCTCACAGGCCTCGGTCTCGATGCCATCGGTGGTCACGCTGATGCGGTGATCCCGCACGCGCAGCACGGTGCGGCACGGCAGACCGATGATTGAGTAACGCCCCCACTTCTCGCCGCCCTGAACGGATTCAAGCAGATAGGAGTTCGGCGCATCGGCCAGTTTCAGGTATAGCGACAACGGGGTGTCGAAGTCGGCAAGGGTTTCGAACGACAGGGGGATGCGGTTATGGCCTTCGGCGGCCAAACGCAGGAATTCTTCGCGGGTCATGTCAGCCTCGTGGTCTGAGGAGGGTTCGAACGAACAACGGCAAACGCGCCGGCCTGGCCGGCAGGAAAAGTCAGGCGCGCCAGCGCCAACGGGCCAGGGCCTTGATGACTTTCATCCATTGTCTGCGGGTGAGCACCACGAGCTGATCTCTTCGGTGGGTCAAAAAGAGTCCGGCCACACTAGCGCAGCCCCGGAGCCGAAGCAACCAGCTCACGCAGGTCGTCGAGCACCAAAGCCGGATGCTCATCAGCGATGGGCTCGCCGTGGTTGTAGCCGTAGGTAAGCGCGACACACGGGACTGTCGCGGCCTTAGCAGCCCGCACGTCATTGCGCGAATCACCCACGAACAGCGATTCGCCGGGCGCAACGCCAGCGTTGTCCATCACCCAGAACAGCGCGGCCGGATCGGGCTTTTGCTGCGGCAAGGTATCGCCGCCGACCAGCCACTGGAAGTATCCGGCCAGCCCCTTCTCCTCCAGCAGCGGTTCGATGAACTGCGCCGGCTTGTTTGTGATGATCGCCAGCTTCACCTCGCGCTCGCGCAGCCAATCCAGGCATTCGCGAACGCCCGGATAGACAGCCGTCAGCTCGTGGCCGCCGGAGTAGGCCTGCATGAACAGCGCCAGCGCCTCGTCGGCCAACTCGCCGCTTACACCTTCATGCTCCAGCTGACCGGCCAATGCACGACGCACCAGCACCCGCGAACCATTGCCGACCCAGTCACGTACCCGCTCGATGCCGGCGGGCTCGCGACCGAGCAGCATCAACATCTTGTCCACCGCTGCGGCCAGGTCGGGTACCGAATCCATCAGGGTGCCGTCCAGATCGAACATCACCAGCCGCGGCAACTTGCCGTCGAACAGTTGCTCCAGGCGGGTCATGGACGCGCCAGCGCCAGCTCGGCGCGCATCTGGTCGATCACGGCTTTGTAATCCGGCTGGTTGAAGATGGCCGAGCCGGCAACGAAGGTATCGGCGCCCGCCGCAGCGATTTCGCGGATGTTCTTCGGATTCACACCGCCGTCGATCTCGAGGCGAATCTCGCGGCCGCTGGCATCGATCAGCGCACGCGCTTCGCGCAGCTTGTCGAGGGTGTTGGGAATGAACTTCTGTCCACCGAAGCCCGGGTTGACGCTCATCAGCAGGACCATGTCGACCTTGTCCATGACGTACTTGAGCACGTCCAGCGGCGTGGCCGGGTTGAACACCAGACCGGCCTTGGCGCCGCCGTCCTTGATCAGCTGCAGCGAGCGGTCGATGTGCTCGGAGGCTTCCGGGTGGAAGGTGATGTAGCTGGCGCCCGCTTCGAGGAAGTCGCCAATCATGCGGTCCACCGGCTTGACCATCAGATGCACGTCGATGGGCGCGGTGACGCCATGCTTGCGCAGCGCGGAGCAGACCATGGGGCCGATGGTCAGGTTGGGTACGTAGTGGTTGTCCATCACATCGAAATGGACGATGTCGGCGCCGGCGGCCAGCACGTTGTCCACTTCCTCACCCAGACGGGCGAAGTTGGCGGAAAGAATCGAAGGGGCGATAGCGAACGGCTGCATGACGACCTCGGGTAGCACGGCGGAATGCCGCGCATTGTACCCGAGGGTCAGGGTTGCGGCGCGCCTGACATCCATTGCGGATGCCGGCGAGCCGCTAGGTCGGATCAGGTCAGCTCATCGAAGCACTCACCGATGATGGCCAGGCCACGGTCGAGCAGTTCGTCCTCGGCAGTCAGCGGCACCAGCACGCGCAGCACGTTGTAGTAAGTGCCGCAGGACAGCAGGATCAGGCCCTTGTCCCGCGCACGGGCAACGATCTGCGAGGTCAGGGCGGCAGCCGGTCGCGCATGATCGCCGTCCTCGAACAGCTCGATTGCGATCATCGCGCCCAAACCGCGCACCTCACCAATCTCCTCGTGCTTGGTCTGGATTGCCTTGAGGCCCGTGGTCAGCCTCTCGGCTACCGCCTTGCAGCGGTCGAGCAGCTTCTCTTCCTCGAAGACTTCCAACACCGCCAGCGCGGCTGCACAGGACAGCGGATTGCCGGCGTAGGTGCCGCCCAGCCCGCCGGGCGCAATGGCATCCATGATCTCGGCTTTGCCGCACACGCCGGCAATCGGGAAACCACCGCCAACAGACTTGGCGAAGGTGGTCAGGTCGGCGACCACACCCATCTGTTCCATGGCGAAGAAGGTGCCGGTACGCCCGGCGCCGGTCTGCACTTCGTCGGCGATCAGCAGGATGCCGTGCTCGTCGCACAGTGCGCGCAGGCGAGCCATGAAATCCTTCGGCGCGACGTTGAAGCCGCCCTCGCCCTGCACCGGCTCGATGATGATCGCCGCGATGTCGCGTGGCTCGGCGTCGTTCTTGAAGATGCGCTCGATGCTGGCGATCGAGTCATCGACGCTGACGCCATGAATGGCGCAAGGGTACAGCGCGCGGAAGATGCCGCCCGGCATTAGGCCCATGCCAGCCGAGTACGGCGCGACCTTGCCGGTCAGCCCCAGGGTCATCATGGTGCGGCCATGGTAGGCGCCGGTGAAGGCGATCACGCCGGCACGCCCGGTGGCGGCGCGGGCGATCTTCACCGCGTTTTCCACCGCCTCGGAGCCGGTAGTGACAAGCAGGGTCTTCTTGGCGAAATCACCCGGCACCCGCGCGTTGATCTTCTCGCACAGCTCGACGTAGGGCTCGTAGGCCAGCACTTGGAAGCAGGTGTGGGTCAGCTTGTGCAGCTGGTCCTCGACCGCCTTGATGATTTTCGGGTGCAGGTGACCGGTATTCAGCACGGCGATGCCACCGGCGAAATCGATGAACTCGCGGCCTTCGACGTCGACCACGCTGCTGTTCTTCGCGTGATCGGCAAATATCGGATGGATCTGGCCGACGCCACGGGGAACGGCGGCGACACGGCGTTGCATAAGGGATTCGTTGGTCTTGCTCATAAGCTCCTCGGTAGCCGCTCATCGTCGGCGCGGGTCGGAAAGAACGCCATGAAGCGGGTGCGGCAGCATACGATGATCGACTGCCACACCATCCGGGGCGTTCGGATTACAGTAAAACTCCGTGCATTATTTTGCACGCCTGTTTTAGGCCGCTGGCGTCAGATGCCGCCCAGGCACAGGTATTTGATTTCCACGTATTCATCCAGGCCGTACTTCGAGCCTTCACGGCCGAGGCCGGATGCCTTCATGCCGCCGAACGGCGCCACCTCGGTGGAGATCACCCCGGTGTTGATGCCGACCATGCCGTACTCCAATGCCTCAGCGACGCGGAACACCCGGCTCAGGTCGCGGGCGTAGAAATAGGCGGCGAGGCCGAACTCGGTGTCGTTGGCCTGGCGGATCACCTCGTCCTCGTCGCGGAAGCGAAACAGCGGCGCCAGCGGACCGAAGGTTTCCTCGCGCGCCACGGCCATCTCGGACGTGACGCCGCCCACCAGCGTCGGCTCGAAGAAGTTGCCGCCCAGTGCATGGGGTTTGCCGCCGGCCAGCAGGGTGGCGCCCTTGTCGAGGGCGTCCTGCAGATGGCGCTGCACCTTGGCCACTGCCGCGGCGTCGATCAGCGGACCGGTGGTCACGCCCTCCTCCGCACCGTTGCCGACCTTCAGCCGCGCCACCGCAGCGGAAAGCTTGTCGACGAAGGCGTCGTAGATGCCGTCCTGTACGTAGATGCGGTTGGCACAGACGCAGGTCTGCCCGGCGTTGCGGTACTTGGAGATCATCGCGCCCTCGACCGCCGCATCCAGATCGGCGTCGTCGAAGACGATGAAGGGTGCGTTGCCGCCCAGCTCCAGCGAGAGCTTCTTCAGCGTCGGCGCGCACTGCTGCATCAGCTTGACTCCCACCGCGGTCGAGCCGGTGAACGAGAGCTTGCGCACGATAGGGTTCTCACATAGTTCGGCACCCACCTCACGGGACGTGGCGGCATCGGCGGTGATCACGCTGAACAGTCCCGCCGGAATGCCCGCACGCTCGGCCAGCGCGGCCAGCGCCAGTGCCGAGAACGGTGTCTGCGGTGCCGGCTTGAGCACCATGGCACAGCCCGCGGCCAACGCCGGCCCAGCCTTGCGGGTGATCATTGCGCTGGGGAAATTCCACGGCGTGATCGCCGCGGTGACGCCGACTGGCTCCTTCTGCACCAGGATGCGCTTGTCGCCGGCGTGGGCAGGAATCACATCGCCGTAGAGGCGCTTGCCCTCCTCGGCGAACCACTCGAGAAAGGAAGCAGCATAAGCCACCTCGCCCCGGGCCTCGGCCAGTGGTTTGCCCTGCTCGGCGGTCATGATGCGCGCCAGGTCTTCCTGGTTCTCCAGCATCAGTTCGTACCAGCGACGCAGGCGCCCGGCGCGCTCCTTGGCAGTCAGCGCGCGCCAGGCGGGTTGTGCCGCCTGGGCGGCTTCGATGGCCCGGCGGGTTTCGCCGCGGCCCATGTTTGGCACGGCGCCGATCAGCTCACCGGTGGCCGGGTTGAATATCTCAGTGCGCGCACCACTGTCGGCCTCGCACCACTCACCGTTGAGATAGGCGGTTTGGCGCAACAGATCGGGTTGCCCAAGTTGCAGAGTCATGTGCGTATTCCGTCAGGCAGGTTGTTGGGTGCGCAGCTTCTCGGCGCGGCCACGCAGCCACTCCAGGGTCAGCAGCAGAGCGATGGAGAAGCCGATCAGCAGAGTCGCCGCGGCGGCGATGGTCGGGCTGAGGTTTTCCCGTATACCGCTGAACATCTGCCGCGGCAGGGTGATCTGCTCGGGGCCGGCGAGGAACAGCGTCACCACCACTTCATCGAACGAGGTGGCAAAGGCGAACAACGCGCCGGAAATCACCCCCGGTGCGATCAGCGGCAGGGTCACGCGGAAGAACGCGGTCAGCGGTGATGCGCCGAGGCTGGCCGCAGCACGCACCAGGTTGTAGTTGAAGCCCTGCAGCGTCGCGGAGACCGTGATGATCACGAAGGGCACGCCGAGCACCGCGTGCACAAGGATAAGCGACAGGTAGCTGTTGCCCATGCCCAGCGGTGCGAAGAACAGGTAGCTGGCTACACCGATGATCACCACCGGCACCACCATCGGCGAGATCAGTATGGTCATCAGCAGCGCCTTGCCGCGAAATTCCGCGCGGGTCAGGCCGACCGCCGCCAGGGTGCCGAGCACCACAGCGAGAAAGGTCGCGGCGGGCGCGATGAGCATGCTGTTCTTCAGCGAGCGCATCCAGTCGGCCGAGCTGAACAGCGCCTCGTACCAACGCATGGAAAAGCCCTGCAAGGGATAGACGAGGAACGAGCCGGAATTGAACGACAGCGGCACGATGACCAGTACCGGCACGATCAGAAACAGCAGCACCAGCGCGCAGAGGATGCGCAGCGCGTAGTACCAGGCCCGTTCGACGGGTGACATGTAGGGGCTCAGCATGAAAGGTTCTCCTGCCCGGCATGAAGACTCTGAAAAGGCGGCCGCGCCGCGACATGCGTCATCTCAACCCAGCCGCAGGCGGCTGGCACCGACCAGCCAGCTGTAGATGACGTACAGCAGCATGGTGGCGAGCAGCAGCAGGCCGCCCAACGCCGTGGCCATGCCCCAGTTGATAGTGGTGTTGGTGTAGAAGGCGACGAAGTAGCTGACCATCTGGTCGTTCGGGCTGCCGAGCAGCGCCGGGGTGATGTAGTAGCCGATGGAGATGATGAACACCAACAGGCAGCCCGCACCGACGCCGGCCAGCGTCTGCGGGAAGTACACCCGCCAGAAGCTGGCGAACGGATGACAGCCCAGCGACACCGCGGCGCGCATGTAGCTCGGCGAGATGTTCTTCATCACGCTGTAGATCGGCAGGATCATGAACGGCAGCAGGATGTGCACCATGGCGATGTAGACGCCGGTGCGGTTGAACACCAGCTGCAGCGGCTGGTCGATCAGCCCCATCTTCAGCAACGTACCATTAATGAGGCCGCCGGACTGCAGCAGCACGATCCAAGCCGCCACACGCACCAGAATCGAGGTCCAGAATGGCAGCAGCACCAGGATCATTAGCAGGTTGCTCTGCCGCGCCGGCAAGTTGGCCAGGAGATACGCCAGCGGATAGGCCAAGAGCAGGCAGATCGAGGTGATCACCAGGCCCATCCAGAAGGTGCGAGCAAAGATGTCCAGATATACCGCCTGATCCGGCGAGACCTTGGCCAGCTCGCCCAGCTCGTCGATGCGGTGATCCAGCGCCGCCAGCAGGTAGTAGCCGGTCACCGCACTGTCGTTGCGCTGGATCACCTGCCAGAACGCCGGATCGCCCCAGCGCTCATCGAGGGCTTCCAGTGCCTCCTGATAGGACGCTGGTGTCTCGCGAAAGGGCATCGCCCGCGCAGTCTTGGTCAGCAGGCTGCGATAGCCCGCCAGCTCCATGTTCAACCGCTTGGACAGATCGCCGAGGCTCTGTTCACGGCGCGCCTGATACAGATCCTCGGCCAGCGCCTGATAGGCCGGATCCGCTGGCAGCCCACGACCATCCCATTCGGCCAGCGCCGCCAGCGTGCGTGGCAGCGTGTTCACCACCTCGGGGTTCTCGACGCTGCGCCAGAGCAGCGAGGCGATGGGTACCAGAAAGGTCAGCAGCACGAACAGCAGCAGCGGCACGATCAGTGCCTGCGACTTGAGCTTGTTCACCCGTTCGGCGCGCGCCAGCCGCTGCTTCAGATTGGGCTCGGCGATCTGGTTCGCCGGCAGGGATATAGCTGTGGCCATGATGACTCCGCGATTCGTTCCGATGGCTGGGACCGGCCCCGCCAGTGCGGCGGGGCTCCGGGGTCAGCGTGCTGCCCAGGCGTTGAAACGCTGTTCGAGCTGTTCGCCGTAGTCGGCCCAGAAGGTCACGTCCATCGCCACCTGATCGGCGATGTTCTGCGGCGCGGTGGGCATCTGCGCCAGGCGTTTTTCATCCAGCAACGACACGGCCTGGGTGTTCGCCGGACCGTAGGCGATGTTCTCGGCATAGGCCTTCTGCTGCTGCGGCTCGACGGTGAAGGCGATGAACTTGCGTGCCTGCTCCTGACTCTTGGCGCCCTTGGGGATGGCCCAGGAATCGAAGTCGTAGATGCCGCCGTTCCATACGATCTGCAGGTTGCTCTCGTTCTGCACGGCAGCGATGCGGCCGTTGTAGGCGCTGCTCATCACCACGTCGCCGGAGGCGAGGAACTGCGGCGGCTGTGCGCCGGCTTCCCACCACTGGATATGCGGCTTGAGCTGATCGAGCTTCCTGAAGGCACGGTTCTGGCCGTCCTTGGTGGCCAGCACCTTGTAGACCTCCTTGGCCGGCACGCCGTCGGCCATCAGCGCGAATTCGAGGGTGTACTTGGCGCCCTTGCGCAGGCCGCGCTTGCCGGGAAATTTCTCCGTATCCCAGAAATCCGCCCAGCCGGACGGCGCGCTCTTGAGCTTGTCGGCGTTGTAGGCCAGCACCGTCGACCAGACGAAGAAGCCGACGCCGCAGGGCTGGATCGCGCCTTCGACGAAGTCGTCCGGATTGCCGACGATGCCCGGGTCGAGCTCCTCGAACAGCCCCTCGTCGCAACCGCGCGAAAGCTCCGGCGATTCCACCTCGACCAGGTTCCACGACACACTGTTGGTGTCGACCATCGCCTTGACCTTGGCCATCTCGCCGTTGTACTCGCCAGCGATCAGGCGACCGTTGCCGGCCGCTTCCCAGGGCTCGTAGAAGGCCTTGGTCTGCGCCTGCTTGTTGGCACCGCCGAAGCTCACCGCGGTCAGGCTGTCGGCGGCGGCCTGGCCGGCACAGACGAGTCCGAGCGCCAGCGCGGACAGTTTCAGGTAGTTGCTCATACCAGTTCGCTCCATGATGCAGTTTTAGGGTTCTTGTAATGCCTCAGGCCGCCTGCAGCGGGTCCAGCGCACGGACGTGCTCGACATGCCAGCCGATCGGCACCACATCGCCCACGCGCAGGGCGTGGTCGAACTCGGCAATTGGCTGCTTGACGAAGAAGTCGCTGACCCCGCAGACCTCCAGGCGGATGCGGATGTGGTCGCCGAGGTAGATGAACTCGGCAACACGACCGGTGAAGCGGTTCGGACAACTGGCGCTGGCGCCGTTGAGCAGCACGCGCTCCGGGCGAATCGACAGGTTGACCGGACTGCCCGTGGCGCCGACGTTGACCGCCAGCGCCTGGACGGTTTCGCCGCGCTCCAGCTTGACCGTGCAGCTGTCGCCGCGCTGTTCCAGCAGGTGCGCCGGCAGCCGATTGTTCTCGCCAAGGAAGTTGGCGACGAAGGTGTTCAGCGGCTTTTCGTAGAGCGTGCACGGGTCTTCGATCTGCTGGATCTGTCCCTGATGGAACACCGCGACGCGATCGGACATGGTCAGCGCCTCACCCTGATCGTGGGTGACGTACACCACGGTGACGCCGAGGCGCTGGTGCAGGTGCTTGATCTCCATCTGCATCTGCTCGCGCAGTTGCTTGTCCAGCGCGCCCAGGGGTTCGTCCATCAGCACCAGTTGCGGCTCGAACACCAGCGCCCGCGCCAGCGCCACGCGCTGCTGCTGGCCGCCGGAGAGCTGCGCCGGATAGCGGTTGCGAAAGCCCTCCAGCTGGACCATCGCCAGCGCGCGCTTGACCCGCTCCTTGATGTCCGGCTTGGCCATGCCGCGCACGCTGAGGGGGAACGCCAGGTTTTCCGACACGGTCATGTGCGGGAACAGCGCGTAGTTCTGGAACACCATGCCCATGTCGCGCTTGTGCGGCGGCACGTTGTTGATCGCCCGGCCATTGAGGAGAATCTCCCCCGCGGTGGGCGTCTCGAAGCCGGCCAGCATCATCAGGCTGGTGGTCTTGCCCGAGCCGGACGGCCCGAGCAGGGTGAGGAATTCGCCGCGGCGGATGTCCAGGTTGAGATCCCGGACAATCAGCGACTCGCCGTCATAGCTCTTCTGGACGCCGCGAAAGCTCACCAGGATATCGTTCGCCGTTGACTCGACCATGCTGCTGCACCTGCCTAACCGTTGAACCGTGGCCACAGCGTAGAAGGGCGACGGGCACGGCAAAATCGGCGCAGCGGAGCGATTGGCCTAGGCGTTGGGGAGAGTCGCGTGTAGGGAACGCCCTACAGACGGGTCGGCGGGCGGCGCTCAGACCAGCTTGTGCTCCAAGGCGTAGCGCACCAGGTCGGCCACCGAATGTGCCGCCAGCTTCTGCATCAGGCGCGCCTTGTGGGTGCTGATGGTCTTGCTGCTCAGCGCCAGCTTGCCGGCGATGTCGTTCACCGAATCGCCCTGTACCAGGCGTTCGAACACCGAGTACTCGCGCTCGGACAGCAGCGCATGGGGCGGTCGCGAATCGGTCAGACCGACCTCGAAGACCATGCGGTCGGCCAGCGCCGGATCGATGTAGCGGCCGCCCGCGGCGACCTTGCGCAACGCGGTGAGCAGCAGCGCCGGCTCGCTGTCCTTGGTCGCATAGCCGGCCGCGCCGATCTTCAGCGCGCGCGCGGCCATCTGCGCTTCGTCGTGCATCGACAGCACCAGCACCGCCGGCGGCTGGTTCAGCGCGCGAATCCGTGGAATCGCCTCAAGGCCGTTGACGCCGGGCATGGAGATGTCCAGCAGGACCACATCGCAACTGATCTGGCGCAACTGGTCGAGCAACTGCTGGCCATTGGCAGCCTCGCCGACCACCTGCATGTCACGCGCCATGCCGATCAGCTGCTTGATGCCCTCGCGGACGATGGTGTGATCTTCGGCGACCATGACCCTGATCATGTCGGCAATGCTCCAGTGCTTGCGGCTGATGGAAGCGGCACCGGGTCCAGTGGAACCCGCGCCGTGATGGTGGTGCCCTCGCCGGGCTGGCTGTCGATTATCAGTTGCCCGCCGAGCATCTGCACCCGCTCGCGCATACCGACCAGGCCGAACGAACTGCCGGCGCCGCGCGCGGCCACAGGAAAACCGCAACCATCGTCGCTGACGCGCAGACAGAGCATGTTGCCTTCGAGCAGTAGCTGCACGCTGACCGTCTGCGCCTGGGCGTGACGCATCACGTTGGTCAGCGACTCCTGAAGAATGCGGAACAGGCCGATGGCTTTCGCGTTACCCAGCAACGGCGGGCATTCCGGCACTTCGACCAGACAAGCCACGCCGCTGCGCTCCTCGAAGCGCCGCGCCTGCCATTCCACGGCCGAGGCAATGCCGGCATCGAGAATCGGCGGGCGCAGCGCGGTGGCGACATCGCGCACCCGCTGGAACAGCTGGGCGATCAGCCGCTTCATGCTTTCCAGCCGCTGCGCCAGGGCCGGATCGAGGTCGGCGAAGCCCAGCTCGCACATCGAGGTTTCCAGCTTGAGTACGGTCAGCACCTGGCCCAGCTCGTCGTGCACTTCGCGGGCGATATGCGCCTTCTCCTCCTCGCGCACGGTCTCCAGGTGCGCGGCCAGCTCGCGCAACTGCGCGCGCGAGGCATCCAGCTCCAGCTCGATGCGCTTGTTGTCGGTGATATCCCAGACGATGCCGTCCCATACCTGGCGGCCATCCGGCTGGCCGCGCACGGAGGCGCGGATATCCGCCCAACGCACTTCGCCGTCGCGATTGAGAATGCGCCCCTGCCAGCGCCAGTCCTGGCTTTTCTCCAATGCCAGCTGCTGGCTGGCCCAGTAGCCTGCCTCGTCATCGGCGTGCACCAGGCTGCGGATGCCAAGTCCCGGCTGCAACAGGCGCTCGGCGGAATAGCCCACCAGGCGCTGACTGGCTTCGCTGATATAGGCCACTCGCACCGGTTCCTGCGGCCCGTCCCGCTCCAGGCGGAACACCAGCCCGGGCACGTTGCCGGCCATTGCCTTGAGACGCGCCTCGCTTTCCTGCAGCTGGGCGCTGGCGCGACGGCGCTCGGTAATGTCGGCGAGAAACACCACCAGATATTCACGGCTGCCGAAGCGCAGAAAACTGTAGGTGACGGCCGCCGGAAAGCGCTGGCCGTCAGCGCGCAGCCATTCGCATTCGTGTACCTGGCGATCATCCTCGCCCGTGCGGGCAGCGCGCCAGCGCGCGAGCCAGGCATCCATGCCCAGCGCCGGGTCGAATGTTTCCAGCGGGTGATCCAGCAGTCCGCCGGAGGAATGCCCGAGCAGCACCTCGGCGGCCTGGTTGGCGTAACGCACGCGGCTGTCCCAGTTGAGCCAGAGGATGCCGACGGTGCTGTGATCCAGACAAAACTGCGTCAAACGCTGCGCTTCTTCGGCCGCCTCGCGCAGCTCGATATCGCGCCGGGCGGTCTTCAGCCGGCTTTCCAGCAGGCCATGCTGATGGCGCTGCCAGGCCAGCATCAGCAGGCAGGCCAGCAACAACACGCCGAGCAAAAGGCTGAGACTGCGCCAGTAGCTGACCTCGCGACCGAGGTCGATGCTGCGGGTCTTGAGCCACTGTTCCTGCAGCTGACTGAATTCCCGCGCCGGAAATTGCCGTATCGCCGCCTCGAGCACGGCGGCAAGTTCCGGGCTGTCACGCCGCGAGGCGATACGCAGAAGCTGCGGGTTGCCCAGATCACCCACCACCGCCAGCGAGTCGTACTCCACCTGCTGCGAAAGGCGGCCGAACACCGGCTCGTCAATGACGGCGTAGCTTGCCTTGGCTTCCAGTACCTGGCGCGCCGCATCGCCCTGGCTGGTCGCGGTCAGCACGGTGATATTGGGATAGTTGCTGGCGAGGAACTCGGTGATCGGTCCCGGCCCGACGGCGGAGACCAGCTCGCTCGGGTGCAGATATTCAAGATCGATTGCACGCGGGCCGCCACGATCACCGACGAGCAGGCGCGGGATACGCAGAAAGGGATCGCTATATCGCCACAGCCGCAAGCCTGCCGGCGTCTGCCGTAAGCCGGGGGCCACATCGATCAAGCCCCCCCGAGCGGCCTTCTCCAGCGCGGCCTCGTCATTGAAGCGGCGCCACTGCAGGCGCACGCCGAGGTCGGTCGCCAGCTGCTCCATCAGCCGCACATGAAACCCTGACAGGCGCCGCTGGCGCTGGTCATACTCGGCATAGGGCGCACCCATCACCACCCCGACCCGCCACTCCGGATGCTGCTCCAGCCAGGCGCGACTATCGTCGTCAAGCGACACGGCACCAGCCGCGAAAGGCAGCGTCAGGCCAAGGAGGAGAAGGAAACGCAGGTATAAGGCGAGCATATATTCACGCAATTGATGGGCGTGCCGACACGCTGTTGTAATGCATAACCCCTGCCGGCGCCAGCGTGGTACCGGCATCCATAGCGGAGACAATCCATGCGTCGCTTGTCTGCTTTCGTGCTTTTGTTCGGCGTCGCGCTTGGCGGCGGCGTGCCGTACATCGCAGCGGCGCAGGAACCGGAGGCGCCTCAGGAAGCACCGGCGGAGGAGCCAGCAGCAACGCCACGACCATCGCCACAAACTCGTAGCGAGGCGCTGGCCGCAGGGCTGCAACGACAGCTCGAGGCCGCCGCCCAGCTGCAGCTCGGCGACGAGGACAAATTCCTCGCGCTCTGGCACCCGGCCAATACTGCGAAGGCCCGCGGCGTGCTCGTCATTATGCCGAGCGAAGGCGAAACCGCCGATTGGCCACGCGCAATCGGCCCGCTACGGCGCGGCCTTCCCGAACATGGCTGGCATACCCTCAGCCTGACACCCGCTGATCCGGCGCTTAGCCCTGGCCCGCGCCCGCCAGCGCCAGAAGCCCCGGCTGCGGAAGAGAAGCCCGAAACGGAAGAAAACCCTGAGCCTGACGCCACCGATACCCAGCCGGCCGCGGCGCAAACCACTTCGGCGGGCTACCTGCCTGAGCAGACGGCAGCCACGGACAACGACGAATCGACGCCGCCACAAGCCGAGCAGGACACGCCGCCCCCAACTCATGCCGAGCGCATGCTGGCGCGCCTGGATGCTGCCATCGAGCATGCGCGCTCACTGCAGGCGTCGACGATTGTTCTGATCGGCCATGGCACCGGCGCCTACTGGGCGAGCCAGTACCTGGCACAGCTTCAGCCAAAGGATGTCGGGCAACTGGTGGTGATCGATCCACGCGCACCGTTGCAGCGGGAACAGCCGCTGGAGAGCTATCTCGCAACGCTACCCGCCGCCATCGGCGACTTCTATACGGGCACCGGAGCAGCCGCAAATCAGCAGGCACTGCAACGGCGCAATGCAGCGCGCCGTGCCGGGCACCCGGACTACCGACTGGTCGCACTGCCAGGCCTGACCGGTGACCGCAATACCGACCAGGAACAACTGGTGCGTCGCGTGCGGGGCTGGCTGGAGCGCAAGCCGGCACAGTGACGCCCGCTCAGCGAAAGCCGCGGCGCTCGCGAATCAATGCGTAGGCACTGTGCAGCTCGCGGGTGCGCTCGGTGGCGTCGCGCACCTGGGCGGCATTCGCACCAGCCCCCGCCTGCTTGTCCGGATGGTGCTTGCTCAGCAGACGCCGATAAGCGCGCTTGATCAGCTGCGGGTCGGTATCCGGACGCACACCCAGCAGCTGCATGGCCTGCTCGTAAGCACCACCCCGACCGGCCGGCGCCTCCTTGCGTCGGGTCGCGCCCGGATCGAGCGCCGCCACCTCGGCGGCATCCCAACCCAGCCACTTGCCCCAGAGCAGCACCAGCTCGTGCTCGCGTGCGCCCATGCTTCCCTGCGCACGTGCCATGCGCCAGCAGGCCTGGATCAGGCGGCGGCTTTCCTCGCGCTGGCTGCGCAGCCGTTGCAGGGTATCGCGCAGGCCGTCACCGCTCGACTTGCCGCGGTTGAAGGCGGCGATGGCCTGCTGCTGCGCGGCGGCATCGAGCCCCTGCCGGCGCATCTCGTCACGTGCGGCCTGGATATGCGCCGGGCTCACGCGACCGCCACTCTTGGCCAGACGCCCCAACAGGAAGAACAGCAAATCCCGGCCTTGCAGCACCGGCTTGCCGGCCAGGCGCGCACGCAGCCTGGTCCAGGAATCGAGCCCCAGACGACGATCGAGCACCTGCCCCAGCAGACCGCCGAGCAAAGCCCCCGGAATGCTGGCCAGCAACCAGCCGATCAGCAGCCCCAACAGCGTGATGGGCCAGAACATGTCAGCGTCGCGCCTCCAGTAGTTGCTCGACTTCCGCCAGACGCTCATGGGTGCCTACGTCCACCCAGAGCCCGGCATGGCACTCACCACTCACCTGTCCATCAGCCATGGCTCGTCGCAGCAACGGCGCCAGTTTGAAGGCTCCCGGCTGGCAGCCTTCGAATAGCGCCGGATGCAAAACGGAGATGCCGCTGTAGGTCAGCGCGTCGCCATTGGCCTCAGGCTGCGTGACGGCCGATTCGCCCAGGCTGAAATCACCCCTGGGGTGGTGCGGCGGATTGTTCACCAGCACCAGATGCGCGAGCCCGTGAAGCGGCCGTCTCAGCCGGGCGAAATCGTAGTCGGTCCAGATATCGCCGTTGACCACCAGGAACGGCTCATCGCCGAGCAGCCCCAACGCCCGGTGAATCCCGCCGCCGGTTTCCAGGGGTTCACTCTCGGCCGAATAGCGGATGGTCACGCCGAAACGGCTGCCGTCGCCCAGATAGTCTTCGATCTGCTGGCCGAGCCAGGCGTGGTTGATCACCAGCTCCTCGAAACCCGCGGCGGCCAGCGCACGAACGTGGTACTCGATCAGCGGCACACCGGCGGCGCGAACCAGCGGCTTCGGCGTGTGCAGCGTCAGCGGGCGCAGCCGCTCGCCCTTGCCGGCGGCCAGAATCATCGCCTTCATGCGTGCGGCGCCTGCGGCAGCTCTGCCAGCAGCTGTTGCAGCTCGGCCAGCTCCGGTCTGCGCGCCAGCACGGCCTCGATATAGGCAAAGAAGCGCGGCACGTCAGCGAGGTAACGCGGCTTGCCGTCGCGATGGCAGATGCGCGCGAAAATGCCGATCACCTTGAGGTGGCGCTGCAGTCCCATCAGGTCACTGGCACGCAGGAACTCGCCGAGCGATTCGGGCAGCGTCACACCAGCAGCGCGCGCCTTGTGCCAGTAGCCTTCGAGCCAGGCCCGCACCTGCGCTTCGGGCCAGCTGAGAAAGGCGTCCTTGAACAGCGAGGTGATGTCGTAGCTGACCGGGCCGAGCACCGCGTCCTGAAAATCCAGTACACCAGGGTTGGGCTCGCTGATCATCAGATTGCGCGGCATGTAGTCGCGATGCACCAGCACCCGTGGCTGCGCCAGCGCCGAGTCGATCAGTTGCCGACAGATACGCTCCCACGCAGCCTGCTGCGCTTCAGTTAACGTATGGCCGAGATGGCGCTGCACATACCACTCGGGGAACAGCTGCAATTCGCGACGCAGCAACGCTTCGTCGTATGCCGGCATCGGCTGGGTCACCGGATGCAGCTGGAACTTCAGCAAGACCTCCACGGCGTCTTCGAACAGCTGTCCGGCATTGCTCTGATCAATGACATCCAGATAGGTCTGGCGGCCCAGATCGGTCAACAGCAGGAAGCCGCGCTCAAGATCGGAGGCCAGTATCTGCGGCACATGGACGCCGGCTTGATCCAGCATCTGCGCGACCTTGACGAAGGGTCGGCAGTCTTCCTGGGGCGGCGGTGCGTCCATCACAATCAGGCTGCGCTCGCCACCCTGCCAGCGGAAGTAACGGCGGAAGCTGGCATCGCTGCTGGCCGCAGTGAGCTGCGCCGCCGGCACTTCGCCCCAGCCGCAACGGACGAAGACTTCGGGTAATTGCTGTTCCAGCCAGGTGCTAAGGTCCAGCAGACGTTGATCTTGATGCGGCATCCAGGGGGTCTCCACGGCGCTAGCCGATAGGCGGGTCATGCTTTATTATCCTGCATCTTTCTCAGCCCATCGAGAGGCGTGCGGCCCAGCCGGCCGATGGCTCGCCGCAAGCACGGACCAAAAAACAAGATGGCAGTCAAATACCCCGCGTTTCGTAAAAAATTCCCTCTACTGGTTACTGGCGGTCTGCTTGCATTGCAACCGGTAGCTGTACCTTTTGTCTTCGCAGCCGAACAGTTCGCCTGCCAGCCCGACGCCTCCGGCGGCTGGAACTGCGCGTCCAATGAAGCCAGTCAGACCCTGCCACCGCGCCCGGTACACAGCGGCAGCACCGTGAGCACATCGAGCACCGCCAAGTCGACGAGCAGCAAGGCGCAAGCGCCAACGGCCACCACCAAGCTGGTCACCGAAAGCAAGGGCCGCGCCCTCGCCTCTCGCAGCGCCGATTACAGCCATCTCGACTGGGTTCCGCGCGAGCAGCTGACCCCGGCTCAGCTCGCCGAAACCGGTCCTTACTGCGCCGGTACCTATGTCGAGCCCGACCGTCCCGGCAAGTTCGACACCACCCCGATGAGCGAAGCGCCGACCTATGTGTCGGCCAAAGCCACCCGCTACGAGCAGGAACAGGAAGTCGCCACCCTCGCCGGTGACGTGTTGCTGCGTCAGGGCAGCATTCAGGTCGAGGCGGACGAAGCCAGCCTGCACCAGCTGGAAAATCGCGGCGATCTGACCGGCAATGTCCGCTTCCGCGACCGCGATGCATTGCTGGTCGGCGACCGCGCCGAGATATTCCTCGACAGCGGCGAAGCCAAGGTGGAAAACGCCGAGTACGTCGTGCATTCCGGCAAGGTGCGTGGCAGCGCGCAATACGCCAAGCGTGAAGAAACCGCGATCCTTCGCCTCAAGGACGGTACCTACACCAGCTGCGAGCCCGGCGAAAACAGCTGGCACCTGCAAGGCAACAACGTCACGTTGAACCCGGCCACGGGCTTTGGCTCGGCCACCAACGTCACGCTGCGGCTCAAGGATGTCCCGGTGTTCTACACCCCCTACATCCATTTCCCCATCGATGACCGGCGCCAATCGGGCTTCCTCATGCCGACCATCAGCACGTCCAGCGATACCGGCCTCGCGCTGTTGACGCCTTACTACTTCAACCTGGCACCGAACTTCGACGCGACGCTGTATCCGCACCTGATGACCGACCGCGGTCTGCTGATGGAAGGCGAGTTCCGCTACCTGACCCGCAGCAGCGAGGGCCAGTTCGGCGCGGCCTACCTGGACGACAGCAACGATGATCGTCATCTGCAGTCCGAGTATGAAGACCAGCGTTGGATGTACAGCTGGCAGAACCGTACGGGGCTCGACTCGCGCCTGCTGGCCGAGGTCGACTATACCGATATCAGCGACCCCTATTACTTCCAGGACCTGGATACCCAGCTGGGCATCAGCCAGCCAGAGTTCCTCGATCAACGCGGTACGCTCTCATGGCGCGGCGACACCTACACGGCCCGTCTCAATGTGCATGCCTACGAGGCCACCAGCGTAATCGACACGACGCCTTATGAGCGCCTGCCGCAGCTGACCCTCGACGGCGCATTGCCCTTCCAGCCGGGCGGCCTACGTTTCAACTACAACACCGAGTTCGTGAGCTTCCAGCGCGACCTGCGCAGTGGAGACTTTATTAATGAAGACGGCACCCCACAGCCTTGGTATGACGAGAATGTCAGCGGCCTGAATCGTGCCGAAGGCGAGCGCATACATCTGGAGCCGGGTGTCACCCTGCCGTTGAATTGGAGTTGGGGCTTCCTGCAGCCCTCGGTCAAGTACGCGTATACGCAGTACGATCTAGATCTGGATAACCGCGGCCTCGCGACCCTTGGGCGGGAGTTCGAGGACTCCCCTGACCGCAGCGTGCCGATTTTTAGCGTCGACTCGGGCCTGTATTTCGATCGGGACACGCAAGTATTCGACAATGCCTACCGGCAGACTCTCGAGCCACGCTTGTTCTACCTCTACGTGCCGGAAGAGGACCAAGACGAGATCCCAGTCTTTGACACCAGCGAAAGCAGCTTCAGCTACTCCTCGCTATGGCGCGAGAATCGCTTCAGCGGCAAGGACCGTATCGGTGATGCCAACCAGGTATCGCTTGGTGTATCCAGTCGCTGGATCGAGCCTAACGGCTTCGAGCGCCAGCGGGTCAGCATTGGTCAGACCTATTACTTCAAGGACCGCAAGGTCCAGATGCCGGGCGTCAACTATCGCGAACGAGATACTGAACAGTCTTCGGTCTCGCCCTATGCGCTCGAGTACATGTATCGCTACAACCGTGATTGGCACTTCACCTCGACATTCAACTGGGACCCAGACAGTCACAGCACGCGCTCTGGCAGCGCCATGTGGCATTACCAGCCGGCGGACAATCCTCGTAAGATCGTCAACGTTGGATACCGCTATCGCAACGACACCATGCGCTATGACCAAGCCAGCGGCAGGTGGACTTATGGCAGTGATTTCGGCGAGCCGGGACAGGCAAACTACATCAAGGACTACTACAAGATCGACCAGCATGACTTCTCTTTCATCTGGCCGGTCGCTCCGCAGTGGAGTGTCATCGGACGCTGGCAGCACGATTACGGCCGTAGCCGTACCCTGGAAGCCTTCGGCGGCTTCGAGTACGACAGCTGCTGCTGGAAACTGCGAGTTATTAACCGCTACTGGATCGATTATGACGAAACCGATCTTAATCCGGATGTAAACGATGAACCGGATACCGGGATTTTCTTGCAAGTCGTATTTAAAGGACTAGGCAACGTAATTGGCGGTGCAACTGACGCACTCCTCGACGAAAGCATACAAGGCTACCGTGAACGTGAAGATCAAGCTTTCTGAAGTACTGCGCCCGCTCGCGCTCGGCGCTCTGCTGCTGAGCGGCGCGAGCCTCGCGCCTGCAGCCCTCGCCCAGGTTCAACCCCTCGACCGCGTGGTGGCTATTGTCGATAACGACGTCATCATGCAAAGCCAGCTCGAACAGCGTATTCGCGAAGTTCAGCAGACCATCGACAAGCGCGGCGCCGATGTGCCGCCCATGGACGTCCTGCAACAGCAGGTGCTGGAGCGCCTGATCACCGAGAACCTGCAGCTGCAGATCGGTGAGCGCTCCGGCATACGCATTTCCGATGAAGAACTCAATCAGGCCATGGGCACCATTGCCCAGCGCAACAACATGTCGCCGGAGCAGTTTCGTGAAGCTCTGGTGCGCGACGGCCTGAGCCTGGAAACGGCCCGCGAGCAGATCCGTCGCGAGATGGTCATCAGCCGCGTGCGTCAGCGTCGAGTGGCGGAACGCATTCAGGTGTCCAACCAGGAAGTGCAGAACTTCCTGGCCTCCGACCTCGGCAAGCTGCAATTGTCCGAGGAATACCACCTGGCCAATATCCTCATCCCGGTACCAGAAGCTGCGGATTCCGCAACCATCCAGGCCGCCGAACGCGCTGCCATGGATACCTACCAGCAGCTTCAGCAGGGCGCAGACTTCTCTCGCCTGGCCGTCGCGCGCTCCGGTAGCGAGAACGCGTTGGAAGGCGGCGACATGGGCTGGCGCAAAGCGGCTCAGCTGCCACCGCCCTTCGATACTGCCGTGCGCGAGCTGTCGGTTGGCGAGGTCACCGAACCGGTCCGCACGCCGCCAGGCTTCATCATGGTAAAGCTGCTGGAGAAGCGCGGAGGCGAAACACAGGTGCGTGACGAAGTGCATGTCCGCCACATCCTGATCAAGCCCAGCGCAATCCGTAGCGAAGAAGAGGCCCGCCTGCTGGTGCAGCGCCTGCGTGATCGCATCAGCGCTGGCGAAGACTTCGCCGAGCTGGCCAAGAGCTTTTCCGAAGACCCTGGTTCGGCGCTCAACGGCGGCGACCTGAACTGGATCGACCCGGCCTCTCTGGTGCCCGAGTTCCGCGAAGTCATGGCCAATACGGCAAGCGGCGAACTGTCCCCGGTGTTCAAGTCTCCCTACGGCTGGCACGTCCTCGAGGTGCTCGGCCGCCGTGCGACCGATGCCAGTGAGCAGTTCCGCGAGCAACAGGCGCTGAGCCTGCTGCGCAACCGCAAGTACGACGAAGAGCTGCAGGCGTGGTTACGCCAGATCCGCGACGAAGCTTACGTCGAGATCAAGCTCTAAGCTTCACGCTGTACCTACAAGCAACAGGAATGCGGGGTGATGGCCGAAGGGTCGCCACCCCGTTTTCATTTCAGGCGGTTGAACGCCACACGCCATGCAGAGAGAAGCCTGATGACCGCTCCCCGCCCCTTCGTTCTCACCCCCGGCGAACCGGCCGGCATTGGCCCGGACTTGTGCCTGCTGCTGGCGCGCGAGGCCCAGCCTCAGATCCTGGTAGCCATCGCCAGTTGTTCGCTGCTGGCAGAGCGCGCCTCGCAACTGGGGCTGACGATTGAGCTGCGGGAAGTCGGGCCACATGGCTGGCCAAGCCAACCGGCGCCGGCCAACTGTCTGTATGTCTGGGATACTCCCTTGGATGCACCGGTGATCGCGGGCCAGCTCGACGCGCGCAACGGCCACTATGTACTGGAAACGCTGACCCGAGCTGGAAACGGGTGTCTCGACGGCAGCTTCGCCGGCATGATCACCGCGCCGGTGCACAAGGGTGTGATCAATGAGGCCGGCATCCCCTTTTCAGGCCATACCGAGTTTCTCGCCGAGCTGACCCGCACCGAGCAGGTGGTCATGATGCTGGCCACGCACGGATTGCGTGTCGCGCTGGTCACCACCCACCTGCCGCTCAAGGATGTCGCCGCAGCGATTACCGCGGAGCGCCTGGAGCGGGCTACGCGAATCCTGCACCACGATCTGGTCAGCAAGTTCGGCATTACCCAACCACGTATTCTTGTCTGCGGCCTGAACCCGCATGCGGGTGAGGGCGGCCACCTGGGCCGCGAAGAAATCGAGATCATCGAGCCCGTGCTGACCAGGCTGCGTGACGAGGGGCTTGATCTGATCGGCCCGCTGCCAGCCGATACGCTGTTCACCCCCAAAAATCTCGAGTTCTGCGACGCAGTGCTGGCGATGTACCACGACCAGGGCCTGCCGGTACTCAAGTACAAGGGTTTCGGTGCCGCGGTCAACGTGACCCTGGGCCTGCCGATCGTTCGCACATCGGTAGATCATGGCACCGCGCTGGATCTGGCCGGCAGCGGCAAGATCGACACTGGCAGCCTGCGGGTCGCACTGGAAACGGCCTACCAGATGGTCGGCAGCCAGAGCTAGCACGCACCCCACGCGGCTCGAACGATCTTCTTGCCGCCCTCGCCTGCTAAAATACGCGCCTTATTCGTTTTCAGCTTTGAGCTTCAGGCTTCAAGCTGCGCCCTGGAGCCCCGATGTCCGATTATCAGCACCGCGCACGCAAGCGCTTTGGCCAGAACTTCCTGCACGACGCTGGCGTCATTCACCGCATCCTGCGGGCGATTCATGCCAAGCCGGGTGAACGACTGGTGGAGATCGGCCCAGGCCAAGGCGCATTGACCGAGGGACTGCTCGACAGCGGCGCACATCTGGATGTCGTCGAGCTCGACCTCGACCTGATCCCCATCCTGCAGGGCAAATTCGCCGGGCGCGAGAACTTCAATCTGCACCAGGGCGACGCGCTGAAGTTCGACTTCGGTCACCTCAGCGCAGAGCCGAACAGCCTGCGCATCGTCGGCAACCTGCCATACAACATCTCTACCCCGCTGATCTTTCACCTGCTCGACCACGCGCATCTGATCCGCGACATGCACTTCATGCTGCAGAAGGAGGTGGTCGAACGCCTTGCGGCTACGCCCGGCGGCGGCGACTGGGGCCGACTGTCGATCATGGTGCAGTATCACTGCCGGGTAGAGCACCTGTTCAACGTCGGGCCGGGCGCGTTCAACCCAGCGCCAAAGGTCGATTCGGCGATCGTTCGCCTGGTGCCACATGAGACGCTGCCGCATCCAGCGCGCGATCACCATCAACTGGAGCGCGTAGTGCGCGAGGCGTTCAACCAACGGCGCAAGACCTTGCGCAACACCCTCAAGGGGCTGCTGGACGCCGACGCCATCGCAGCGGCGGATGTGGATGGCAGCTTGCGTCCCGAACAACTGGATCTGGCGGCCTTCGTTCGCCTTTCCGATCAATTGACAGAACGCAGCTGAGGCTTCGGTCTCTACCCTGCCTTCAACAGCGAGCAGACTCATGTCCGACGATAACCGCTACCGCATCGACGTCAGCGTCACGCCTCGCTATCTGGCCGCGCAATCGGAGCCGGAACAAAACCGCTATGCCTTTGCCTACACCGTAACCATCGAAAACAATGGCGAGGTGGCAGCGCAGCTGCTGTCGCGACACTGGATCATCACCGATGGCGACGGTCAGGTGCAGGAAGTGCGCGGTGCCGGCGTCATTGGCGAGCAGCCGCTGATCGCACCAGGCGAACACCACGTCTACACCAGCGGAACGCTGCTGGCCACCTGTGTCGGCAGCATGCAAGGCAGCTATGAGATGTTGGCCGAGGATGGTCACAGTTTCGATGCGCTTATTGCGCCGTTCCGCCTGGCCGTACCCGGAGCATTGCATTGACGACCTATGCCGTCGGCGACCTGCAAGGTTGCCTCGAACCGCTGACCTGTTTGTTGGAGCGCGTCGACTTCAGCCCTTCGCGAGACTGCCTGTGGCTGGCCGGCGACCTGGTCAACCGCGGCCCGCAATCGCTCGAGGCACTGCGCTTCGTACGCGATCTCGGGTCGTCCGCAATCACCGTCCTCGGCAATCACGACCTGCACCTGCTGGCTGTGGCTCACAACATAGAGCGCATGCGCAAGTCCGACACGCTGCAAGCAATTCTGGTCGCGCCGGATCGGACCGACCTGATCGACTGGCTGCGCCAGCAGAAGCTCATCCATTACGAAGCCGCGCGCCACACCGCGATGGTGCATGCCGGCATTCCGCCGCAGTGGTCGCTGGAAAAGGCAATCAAGCGCGCCTCGGAAGTCGAGCAGGCACTGCAGGACGACGCACTGCTGATGCCGTTCCTCGACGGCATGTACGGTAATCAACCGTCGAAATGGAACAAGGAGCTGCACGGGGTGCCGCGACTGCGCCTGATCACCAACTACTTCACCCGCATGCGTTTCTGCAAGGCCGACGGCACGCTCGATCTGGAAGCGAAGGAAGGCGCCGACAGCGCCCCCGCCGGCTACTCGCCTTGGTTTAGCCACGCCAATCGCAAGACCCGCAACGTCAAACTGATCTTTGGTCACTGGGCCGCGCTGGAAGGTCAGTGCGACGAGCCGAACGTCTTCGCGCTGGACACTGGCTGCGTCTGGGGCAACGCCATGACCTTGATGAACCTCGACAGCGGCGAAATGCACCGCTGCGAATGTGAACACGGGAAACCCGCATGACAGACTTCAAACGCATCCCGCCAGAACAGGCGCAGACCATGCGCAGCAGCGGCGCCGTGATCGTGGACATCCGCGATCCGCACAGCTATGCCAATGGCCATATCAGTGGCTCGCTGCATCTGGACAACCACTCGCTGCCGGATTTCATTGCCGCCGCCGATCTCGACCAGCCGCTGATCGTCACCTGCTATCACGGCCACTCCAGCCAGAGCGCAGCGGCCTATCTGGTCAATCAGGGCTTTTCGGACGTCTACAGCCTCGACGGCGGCTTCGAACTCTGGCGCCACACCTATCCGGCCGATGTCGAGCGCGGCGAAGAACAAGCGTAAAAATTTATTTCCCCCCGATAGCCCGCCATCCGCGGGCTAGGCGCTATCAACAGCCGAACGGCAGCGCCTAAATTCCCTCCCCGCCCTTGATCTTGCCGAATCCGAACTATCCTTGAGTTCAGGCCATCCAAATAAACGAAGCCGGGAAACGGCTGACGGATTTCAGGGTTTCGACCATTAGGTGTTCGGGGGAACTCCACTGGCCGCCACTTCGGCCGGGCCCAGAGTGCCTGATGACGCGCCTATTCGTGCATCGATCGAGGTGAAGTCATGAGCATTTTCAGCCACTTCCAACAACGTTTCGAAGCGACCCGCCAGGAGGAGTATTCCCTTCAGGAATATCTCGATCTGTGCAAGGCGGACCCAGGTACATATGCCAGCGCCGCCGAGCGCCTGCTGATGGCGATCGGCGAGCCCGAACTGGTCGACACATCGGTCGACTCGCGACTGTCGCGCATCTTCTCCAACAAGGTGATCCGCCGTTATCCGGCCTTCGAGGATTTCCATGGCATGGAGGAGTGCATCGACCAGATCGTTTCCTACTTCCGTCACGCCGCGCAGGGGCTGGAAGAGAAGAAGCAGATCCTCTATCTCCTCGGTCCGGTGGGCGGGGGTAAATCGTCGCTTGCCGAGAAGCTCAAGCAGCTGATGGAGCATGTGCCCTTCTACGCAATCAAGGACTCGCCAGTGTTCGAGTCGCCATTGGGGCTGTTCAACCCAATCGAAGATGCGCAGATCCTCGAGGAGGACTACGGCATCCCACGGCGCTACCTGAACTCGATCATGTCGCCCTGGGCCACCAAGCGCCTGCAGGAGTTCGGCGGCGACATCTCCAAATTCCGCGTGGTCAAGCTGTACCCGTCGATCCTCAACCAGATCGCGGTTGCCAAGACCGAACCGGGCGACGAGAACAACCAGGACATCTCCTCGCTGGTGGGCAAGGTCGATATCCGCAAGCTGGAAGAGTTTCCGCAGAACGACGCCGACGCCTATAGCTACTCGGGCGCGCTGTGCCGGGCCAACCAGGGCCTGATGGAGTTCGTCGAGATGTTCAAGGCACCGATCAAGGTGCTGCACCCGCTGCTGACCGCCACCCAGGAAGGCAACTACAACAGCACCGAAGGCCTCGGCGCAATTCCTTACAGCGGCATATTGCTGGCCCACTCCAACGAGTCGGAATGGCACAGCTTTCGCAACAACAAGAACAACGAAGCCTTCATCGACCGTATCTACATCGTCAAGGTGCCCTACTGCCTGCGGGTCAGTGACGAGATCAAGATCTACGACAAGCTGCTGACCAACAGCTCGCTGGCCCATGCTCATTGCGCGCCGGACACCCTGAAGATGCTCGCACAGTTCTCCGTGCTGTCGCGCCTGAAGGAGCCGGAGAACTCCAACATCTATTCGAAGATGCGCGTGTATGACGGCGAGAACCTCAAGGACACCGATCCCAAGGCCAAGTCGATCCAGGAATACCGCGACACCGCCGGCGTCGACGAAGGCATGAACGGCCTTTCCACCCGCTTCGCCTTCAAGATCCTGTCCAAGGTCTTCAACTTCGACCCACACGAGATCGCCGCCAACCCGGTGCACCTGCTCTACGTGCTGGAGCAGCAGATCGAGCAGGAACAGTTCCCCGCCGAGATGCGCGAACGCTACCTGCGCTTCATCAAGGAGTACCTGGCGCCGCGCTACATCGAGTTCATCGGCAAGGAGATTCAGACTGCCTACCTCGAGTCCTACAGCGAGTACGGGCAGAACATCTTCGACCGCTACGTGCTGTATGCGGATTTCTGGATTCAGGATCAGGAGTACCGCGATCCGGAAACCGGCGAGATCCTCAATCGCGTGGCGCTCAACGAGGAACTGGAGAAGATCGAGAAGCCGGCCGGCATCAGCAATCCGAAGGACTTCCGCAACGAGATCGTCAACTTCGTGCTGCGCGCGCGGGCCAACAACAACGGCAAGAATCCGTCGTGGCTGTCCTACGAGAAGCTGCGCGTGGTGATCGAGAAGAAGATGTTCTCCAACACCGAGGACCTGCTGCCAGTCATCAGCTTCAACGCCAAGGCGAGCAAGGAAGACCAGAAGAAGCACAACGATTTCGTCGTGCGCATGGTCGAGCGTGGCTACACCGAGAAGCAGGTTCGCCTGCTGTCCGAATGGTATCTGCGGGTGCGTAAATCGCAGTAAGTGGCTGGAAGCCTGAAGCTGGAAGCATCGCGGCACGCTTCCAGCTTCAGGCCTATGGTTTCAGCCAAGCCCGGAGGGCCTATGAGCTACGTGATCGATCGTCGCCTGAATGGCAAGAACAAGAGCACGGTGAACCGCCAGCGTTTCCTGCAGCGGTACCGTGGGCATATCAAGAAGGCGGTGGAGGAAGCCGTCGGCCGGCGCTCCATCACCGACATGGAACATGGCGAGCAGATCAGCATTCCCGGCCGCGACATCGATGAGCCGGTGCTGCACCACGGCCGCGGCGGCCGCCAGACCATCGTCCATCCCGGCAACAAGGAGTTCGTTGCCGGCGAACGCATCCCCAGGCCGCAGGGCGGCGGCGGTGGCCAGGGCGCCGGCCAGGCCAGCAATAGCGGCGACGGCATGGACGACTTCGTCTTCCAGATCACCCAGGAAGAATTCCTCGATTTCATGTTCGAGGACCTGGAGCTGCCCAATCTGGTCAAGCGTCACCTGACCGGCACCGATACCTTCAAAACCGTGCGGGCCGGCATCAGCAACGAGGGCAACCCGTCGCGCATCAACATCGTGCGCACGCTGCGCTCGGCCCATGCCAGACGCATTGCGCTATCTGGCAGCAGCCGTGCACAACTGCGCACACTGAAGGCAGAGCTGGAGCGACTACGTCTTGAGGAGCCGAACAACTTCGGCGACATCAAGGCCACCGAGGAGGAGATCGAAAGGCTGAAGGCGCGCATCAAACGCGTGCCATTCCTCGACACCTTCGATCTGAAATACAACCTGCTGGTCAAGCATCCCAACCCCAGCTCCAAGGCGGTGATGTTCTGCCTGATGGACGTTTCCGGCTCCATGACTCAGGCCACCAAGGACATCGCCAAGCGCTTCTTCATCCTGCTGTACCTTTTCCTCAAGCGGAACTACGACAAGATCGATGTGGTGTTCATCCGTCACCACACCAGCGCCAAGGAAGTCGACGAGGAAGAGTTCTTCTACTCGCGGGAGACCGGCGGCACCATCGTTTCCAGCGCCCTGAAGATGATGCAGGAGATCATGGCCGAGCGTTACCCGGCCAACGAGTGGAACATCTACGCCGCGCAGGCTTCCGACGGCGACAACTGGAACGACGACTCGCCGCTCTGCCGCGACATCCTGATCAACCAGATCATGCCGTTCGTGCAGTATTTCACCTACGTTGAAATCACCCCGCGCGAGCACCAGGCGCTCTGGTACGAGTACAACCAGGTCGCCGAAGCCTTTTCCGATGCGTTCGCCCAACAGCAGTTGGTCAGCGCCGGGGACATCTACCCAGTGTTCCGCGAACTCTTCCAGCGGCGCATGACCAGCTGAGGTGTGCAGCATGAAGCGACAGCCCATTTCCACCGGCTCGGAATGGACCTTCGACCTGATTCGGCAGTACGACCGCGAGATCGGCCGCATCGCCGAGCGCTACGCGCTGGACACCTACCCGAACCAGATCGAGGTGATCACCGCCGAGCAGATGATGGACGCCTACGCCTCGGTTGGCATGCCGCTGGGTTACCACCACTGGTCCTACGGCAAGCAGTTCCTGCACACCGAGAAACACTACAAGCGCGGGCAGATGGGTCTGGCCTACGAGATCGTCATCAATTCCGATCCCTGCATCGCCTACCTGATGGAAGAGAACACCATGTGCATGCAGGCACTGGTGATCGCCCACGCCAGCTACGGGCACAACAGCTTCTTCAAGGGCAATTACCTGTTCCGCACCTGGACCGACGCCAGCTCGATCATTGATTACCTGGTGTTCGCCAAGCAGTACATCATGCAATGCGAGGAGCGGCACGGCATCGATGCGGTGGAAGACCTGCTCGACTCCTGCCACGCACTGATGAACTACGGTGTCGACCGCTACAAGCGTCCCTACCCCATCTCTGCAGAAGAAGAGCGCCGACGCCAGAAGGATCGCGAGGAGCATCTGCAACGGCAGATCAACGACCTCTGGCGCACCATTCCCAAGGGCACGGACAAGGGCGATGGGTTGGCGGACAGTCAGCGTTTCCCGGCAGAGCCGCAGGAAAACATCCTCTATTTCATCGAGAAGCATGCCCCGCTGCTGGAGCCATGGCAGCGCGAGGTGGTGCGTATCGTGCGCAAGATCGCGCAGTACTTCTATCCACAGCGCCAGACCCAGGTGATGAACGAAGGCTGGGCGACATTCTGGCACTACACCCTGCTCAACGATCTGTATGACGAGGGCCTGGTCACCGACGGCTTCATGATGGAGTTTCTGCAGTCGCATACCAGCGTGATCTACCAGCCAGGCTTCGACAGCCCCTACTACAGCGGCATCAATCCCTACACCCTGGGCTTCGCCATGTACCAGGACATCCGCCGGATTTGCGAGCACCCCACCGAGGAGGACAAGCGCTGGTTCCCGGAGATCGCCGGCAGCGACTGGCTGACCACGGTGAAATTCGCCATGAACAACTTCAAGGACGAGAGCTTTATCCTGCAGTTTCTCTCGCCTAAGGTGATCCGCGACCTCAAGCTGTTCAGCATCCTTGACGATGACCGCAAGGACGAGCTGCTGGTCCCGGCGATCCACGATGAAAGCGGTTACCACACCATTCGCGAACTGCTCGCCGCGCAATATAACCTCGGCAACCGCGAGCCCAACGTCCAGGTATGGAACGTCGACCGTCGCGGCGATCGCTCGCTGACCTTGCGTCACATGCAGCACGACCGCAAGCCATTGGGCGGGTCCACCGAAGAGGTGCTCAAGCATCTGCATCGGCTGTGGGGCTTCGATGTTCACCTGCAGTCGATGCAGGACGACAAGCTGGTCAATACCCATCACATGCCACCAAGACCCAGCAGCGAGGCAGAACCCGACAACCGTTTTCCCGGCATGAACTTCGCCTGACAGTGGGCCGCGGCCCACCTCCGCGGCCCGTCCTTACCCGCCACGCTGTAGCCTCAGCGCCGATATCCTTTATCCTCCGCGCCAACGGAGGTGGACATGCAGATCTATAAAGTCGGCGGCGCGGTGCGCGACCGTCTGTTGGGGCGCCAGGTGACCGAGGTCGACTGGCTGGTGGTCGGTGCCACGCCGGAAGAAATGCAGGCCAGCGGCTTCCGCCCGGTCGGTGCGGACTTCCCGGTTTTCCTGCACCCGCAGACCGGCGAGGAATACGCCCTGGCGCGCACCGAGCGCAAAAGCGGTCGTGGCTATGGCGGGTTTACCTTCCATGCCAGCCCCGACGTCACCCTCGAAGAAGACCTGCAGCGCCGCGATCTCACCATCAATGCCATCGCCGAAGATGACCAGGGCCAGCTGATCGATCCATACGGCGGACAACGCGACCTGCAGGCACGGCTATTGCGCCACGTTTCCCCCGCTTTCGCCGAAGATCCATTGCGTGTTCTGCGCGTAGCGCGCTTCGCCGCACGCTACGCCGAGACTGGCTTCCGTATCGCCGACGAAACGCTGGAACTGATGCGCCGACTGGCACGCTCCGGCGAGTTGTCGGCGCTGACGGCGGAGCGCAGCTGGAAAGAGATTTCGCGTGCGCTGATGGAGCCGCGGCCGGATGTGTTCATTCAGGTGCTGCAGGACTGTGATGCGCTGGCAGAGCTGTTCCCGGAACTGGCCGCCACCTTCGCCAAGGGCAATGCTGCCCGTGGGCACCTGCTTGGCACGCTTCGGCAGTGCGCCGAACATGCCCAGCCACTGCCGGTACGCTGGGCCTGCCTGCTACTTGGCTGCACGACGTCGGCCGATAGCCAGCAACCACGTCTGGCCGCCATCGATACACTCAACCAGCGCTGCAAGGCGCCGAGGGACTGCCAAGAGCTGGCGATGCTGCTCGGCAGGTATCAGGATGACGCGTTCAACGCCAAGAAACTGCATGCCGATGCACTGCTCGACATGCTGCAGCATTTCGACATCTACCGTCGGCCGGAGCGCTTCGAGCAGTTCGTCGCGGCTTGTGAAATGCGCGCCCTGGCAGACGCGCCCGGCGAGTTGCTCTTCGAAGCCGATTATCTGCACGGCGCGGCCAGCGCGGCCCGTGCCGTGTCGGTCAAACCGCTGCTGGAGCAAGGATTCAAAGGTGCCGAGCTGGGCAAAGCGCTCGGTGCTGCGCGCCTCGATACCCTGAGCATCTACTGCCGAGAATATTCGCAGTAAGGCAATTCAGGCGCGCTGTGGAGGATGGTTGCGGATCAGATCGGCAGGCGTAAGCTCGCTGCCGCGCCACTGAAACGGCACCGGCCAGAGCTGCTGGTCGATGGATGACTGCGCCCACAGATCGGCAAAGGCCTCGCCTGCAGCGGGATGTTTGACGGTCGGCGCCAATAACGCCAGCGGCCAGAGCACGAAGGCGTTCTTCAGGATCTCCGCACGCGGCAGCAGCAAGCCATGGAAGTTGCCGACCAGCTCGCCATACAGCAGCACATCGATATCCAGCGGCAACCCCTTGCGATCCGGCGCGTAACGGCCGTTGTCCGCCTCGATGAACTTGAGCCGGCGGTCCAGTTCCGTCAGCGGCAGGTCGGTGTAGCCGGCGACCACCAGATTGTAGAAGTTGTCGCCTTTATAGCCCACCGCCAGGCTCTCGAACACTGGCGAGCAACGCATATCCTGCAGCAGCTCGGCCAGCGCATCGAGCCCGGCATGCAGGCGCTCGATGCGCTGCACATTGCTGCCCAGGCCGAGCATGACGGGGGTCAGCGACATCCGCGTTCGATCTCCACGCCCAGCGCACGGGCACGCGCATTGACGCCTGGTTTGGTGACCCGCAGGCGCAGCCACACGATGCCGAACTCGCTCATCAACTTTTGCGCCAGACGCTCGGCGAACGTCTCGACCAATTCGAAGCGAGCTTCGGCAGCAAAGCGATCGATGGTCGCCGCGACCTGGGCGTAATCCAGCGCCTTGTCCAGCTCGTCATGCTCGGCGGCGGGACGGATGTCCCAGCCCAGCGTCAGGTCGAGCTGCAGGCACTGGCGAATCCCGCGCTCCCAGTCGTAAGCGCCGATTACCGTATCCACTTCCAGGCCTTCGATGAAGACTGTATCCACGCAACGTTCTCCTGCGGCACGACAAGCTCGAAACGCGCCGTTAGACTCAGAGGCTCCCTGCCCCGGATGGATTCCATGTTCTGGCTGCTGACCTTGCTCGCGTACCTGATCGGCTCGCTGTCATTCGCCATACTGCTTAGCCGCCTGGCCGGAATGCCCGACCCGCGCGCCGGCGGCTCCGGCAATCCCGGCGCCACCAATATGCTTCGCCTGGCAGGCAAGCGACTGGCGATCTGCACGCTGTTCGGCGATCTGCTCAAGGGCCTGCTGCCCGTACTGCTGGCCGCCTCGCTGGACATGTCCGTCCAGCAACAGGCCTGGATCGGTCTGGCAGCGGTCTGCGGCCATCTCTATCCGTTGTATTTTCGCTTCCGTGGCGGCAAGGGTGTCGCCACCGCCGCCGGCACCCTGCTCGCGCTCTACCCGCCGGCCGCACTGCTGGCCATCGTCGCCTGGCTGCTGGTATTCCGCCTGACCCGGACCAGCTCGCTGGCTGCCCTTATTGCCCTGCCGCTATGCCTGCCACTGCTGGCCTGGCAGCAACCCGGCGCGCTGTTGCCGATGAGCCTGCTCGCCACACTGATCGTCTGGCGCCATCGCAGCAACGTGCGCGACCTTTTCGCCGGCCGGGAACGGCATTTCTGACCGCTCTGACGCTCATCAGATCGCCGGCAGTGTGTCCATCGACCAACGCGGCTGTACGGTGATCGCCGGACCATCATGCTGCCCGGCGAGCAAGCGCTGACAGCCAGCGTAAGCGATCATCGCACCGTTGTCGGTGCAGAAACGTGGCCGCGCATAGAAGACCTGACCGTTGAACTCACCGAGCATCCGCTCCAGCGCCTGGCGCAGAGACTGATTGGCGCTGACCCCGCCGGCGATGACCAGCGACGTCAGGCCCGTCTGCCTAAGGGCTCGGCGACACTTGATGGTCAGCGTCTCGACCACAGCCTGCTGGAACGCCAGCGCGATGTCGCAGCGGGTCTGCTCGGATTCGTCGCCCGCGCTGCGGCACTGCTGCCAGGTATTGAGGGTAAAGGTCTTCAGGCCGCTGAAACTGAAATCCAGACCGGGCCGATCAGTCATCGGCCGCGGAAAGACGAAGCGTCCCGGAGTGCCCTGCTCGGCCAGACGGGCAATTTCCGGCCCGCCGGGATAACGCAGGCCCATCAGCTTGGCGGTCTTGTCGAAGGCCTCGCCAGCGGCATCGTCCACCGATTCGCCGAGCAGCTCGTACCGGCCAATGCCATCCACGCGAACAAGCTGCGTATGGCCACCCGACACCAGCAAAGCGACGAACGGGAACTGCGGCGGCTGCGCTTCGAGCATCGGTGCCAGCAGGTGACCTTCCATATGGTGCACGCCGACAGCCGGTACGCCCCAGGCCAACGCCAGCGCCTGGGCGCAGGAGGCCCCAACCAGCAGCGCACCGACCAGTCCGGGACCGGCCGTATAGGCCACCGCATCGATCTGGCCGGCCTCGCGGCCCGCCTCCTCCAGCACCTGGCGAATCAGCGGCAGCATGCGTTTCACGTGATCGCGCGAGGCGAGCTCAGGCACCACGCCGCCATAGACGCGATGCAGGTCGATCTGGCTGAATAGCGCGTCGGCCAGCAGGCCCTTTTCGCTGTCGTAAAGCGCGACACCAGTCTCGTCGCAGGACGTTTCCAACCCCAGCACCAGCATGGGTTCAACCTTTCCGGAGGGCGAATGAAGCCGTGCATATTAATCGTCGGGCCGTCCGACCGACCAGCGCTTTTCGATCAGGGGCTTTGCATTCCGCAATTGGAGCGGGTAACATCCGCAACCCTTAAAACCAGCGTGCTTGCGAGTCATTGCCGAAGCGCGTTGCCACCGGTAATCAAGTGAAGGTAAGTCCTGGATGCCCGCTGTCAAAGTTAAAGAGAATGAACCCTTCGACGTAGCACTGCGTCGCTTCAAGCGTTCCTGCGAAAAAGCAGGCGTTCTGGCCGAAGTCCGCTCGCGCGAGTTCTACGAGAAGCCGACTTCCGAGCGCAAGCGCAAGGCTGCCGCTGCAGTCAAGCGTCACGCCAAGAAAGTGCAGCGCGAGCAGCGCCGCAGCGTCCGCCTGTACTAATCCAGTACAGCTGACGTCGCATCAAGCCCGGCTCAGGCCGGGCTTTGCATTGCATGCTTACTCCGCTTCGCCAGCCGGCGAAAGGCCGGAGTTTTTTCATTTCCGGCTCATGCAATGCGAGCGTAATCAGATACCTCTATGGCCGGCCTGATCCCCCAATCCTTCATCGACGACCTGCTCAACCGCTCCGACATCGTCGAGGTGGTCGGCTCGCGCATCCAACTGAAAAAGGCCGGCAAGAACTACAGCGCCCTCTGCCCTTTTCACAAGGAAAAGACACCCTCGTTCAGCGTCAGTCCGGACAAGCAGTTCTACTATTGCTTCGGCTGCGGCGCTGGCGGCAATGCGCTGGGCTTCGTCATGGACCACGACCAGCTGGACTTCCCCCAGGCAGTCGAGGAACTGGCCAAGCGCGCGGGAATGGAAGTCCCCCACGAGGAAAGCGGCCGCAAACACAAGCCACGCCAGCCGGTCGATTCGCCGCTCTACCCACTGCTGGCTGCCGCCGCCGATTACTACCGCCAAGCCCTTAAAAGCCACGCGACCCGCAAGTCGGCCGTGGAGTACCTCAAGGGCCGCGGCCTGTCCGGCGTGATTGCCCGGGATTTCGGATTGGGCTTCGCCCCGCCCGGCTGGGACAACCTGATGAAGCATCTCGGCGGCGATGCGCTGCAGCAGAAAGCGCTGATCGACGCCGGCCTGCTGATCGAGAACGCCGAGAACGGCAAACGCTACGACCGCTTCCGCGATCGCGTGATGTTCCCCATCCGCGACAGCCGCGGCCGGGTCATTGCCTTCGGCGGTCGCGTTCTGGGCGACGACAAGCCCAAGTACCTGAATTCGCCGGAAACCCCGGTATTCCACAAGGGCCAGGAACTCTACGGCCTTTACGAAGCGCGGCAGGCCAACCGAGATCTCGACGAGATCATGGTGGTCGAGGGCTACATGGACGTCATTGCACTGGCCCAGCAAGGCCTGCGCAACGCCGTGGCCACCCTTGGTACGGCAACCAGCGAAGAGCATCTCAAGCGCCTGTTCCGCATCGTACCCAGCGTGCTGTTCTGCTTCGATGGCGACGCGGCCGGACGCAAAGCCGCCTGGCGAGCACTGGAAGCCACGCTACCGAACCTGCAGGATGGCCGCCGGGCGCGCTTTCTGTTCCTGCCCGACGGAGAGGACCCGGACACACTGGTCCGCGCCGAGGGCACCGATGCTTTTCGCGCGCGCATTCAGCAGCACTCACAGCCACTGGCCGATTACTTCTTCCAGCAACTGAGCGACGAAGCCGATCCACGCTCACTGGAAGGCAAGGCCCACTTGGCCACCCTGGCAGCGCCGCTTATCGAAAAGATTCCCGGTGCAAACCTGCGCGCATTGATGCGCCAGCGTCTCACCGAGATCACTGGTCTGAACGGGGAAGCACTGCAGCATATGGCAGCAGCGCCAACCACCGCTCCCAGCAACAACTCGGTCGAGTACGACGACGCCGCCTATTACGACACGGGTTCGCACTACGCCGAGACCGACTACTTCCAACCTCCCGAAGCGCCCAAGCCACAACGCGGCGAAAAAAAGGAATGGAAGAAAGACTGGAAAAAATCCGGGCAGCGACCAGACTTCAAACCTCGCGGTCCGCGTACGCCAGCTACCGTCGAGCCGCCGACCCTGACCACGCTGCGGACGTTGCTGCACCATCCGGAGCTAGCACAGAAGGTCGAGGACGTCAGCCATTTCGCCGCAGAAGACGACACATACGCACAATTGCTCGTTGCTCTGCTTGGCACGCTGCAGAAGAACCCGAAGCTGCGCAGCCTGCAGCTGATCGCCCGCTGGCATGGAACCGACCAAGGGCGACTTTTACGCGCACTTGCAGAGAAAGAATGGCTGATCTCGGCCGATAACCTTGAACAGCAGTTTTTCGACACCATTAATAGCCTTGCCGCCCGACAGCGGGAACGCCGACTCGAAAGCCTGCTGCGTAAGGCTCGCCAAGGTGAACTCAGCGCAGAGGAAAAAGACCAACTGCGTAACCTGCTGAGCCGTAATGCAATACCCGCTACACCGACCTCAACTGGCGTCTGAGGTCCTAGCTCGGCTATAATGCTCAGCTTGTTTTCAGCCCGCCAGAACCTTCAGTGGATAGGGTTATATGTCCGGAAAAGCGCAACAGCAGTCCCGCCTCAAAGAGTTGATCCAGCGTGGCCGTGAGCAGGGTTACCTGACTTACGCAGAGGTCAACGACCACCTACCGGAGGATATTTCCGATCCGGAACAGGTGGAAGACATCATTCGCATGATCAATGACATGGGTATCAATGTATTCGAGGTTGCCCCGGATGCCGATGCCCTGTTGCTGGCCGAAGCCGATACCGATGAAGCCGCTGCCGAAGAGGCCGCAGCCGCACTCGCTGCGGTCGAGACCGACATCGGCCGAACCACCGATCCCGTTCGCATGTACATGCGTGAAATGGGCACGGTCGAACTGCTGACCCGCGAAGGCGAGATCGAAATCGCCAAACGCATCGAGGAAGGCATTCGCGAAGTGATGAGCGCCATCGCTCACTTCCCTGGCACCGTCGACAGCATTCTCGCCGACTATGAGCGAGTGACGACCGAAGGTGGCCGCCTGTCCGACATCCTCAGCGGTTACATCGACCCTGACGACGACGGCGCCGCTGGTCCTCAGGAGGTCGAGCCGGAAACTCCGCAGACCACCGCGAAGCCGGCGGCCGACGACAAGGATGATGAGGAAGAGGACGACTCCGACAGCGAAGAGGAAGAAGGCGATGGCGGCCCGGACCCCGAGGTCGCGCGTATGCGTTTCGGCGCAGTCGCCGAGCAGCTGGAGAAAGCCAAGAAGGCGCTGAAGAAGCACGGCCGCGCCAGCCAGCAGGCCGTCGAGGAGCTCGAAGCACTCGCCATCCTGTTCATGCCGATCAAGCTCGTACCCAAGCAGTACGACGCACTGGTCGAGCGCGTTCGCAACGCCCTGAGCCAGATCCGCGCCCAGGAACGCGCCATCATGCAGCTGTGCGTGCGTGACGCCCGCATGCCGCGCGCCGACTTCCTGCGTCAGTTCCCGAACAACGAGACCAATCTCGACTGGGCCGAGCAGCTGGCTTCCGGCAAAGGCAAGTACGCCGAAGCCATCGGCAACCGCAAGGAAGACATCGTTCGCTGCCAGCAGAAGCTGATCGAGCTGGAACAGGAATGCGACCTGGTCATCGCTGACATCAAGGACATCAACCGTCGCATGTCCATCGGCGAGGCCAAAGCCCGCCGTGCGAAGAAAGAGATGGTTGAAGCCAACCTGCGCCTGGTCATCTCGATCGCGAAGAAGTACACCAACCGCGGCCTGCAGTTCCTCGATCTGATCCAGGAAGGCAACATCGGCCTGATGAAGGCGGTGGACAAGTTCGAATACCGCCGCGGCTACAAGTTCTCGACCTACGCCACCTGGTGGATTCGCCAGGCGATCACTCGTTCCATTGCCGACCAGGCGCGGACCATCCGTATCCCGGTGCACATGATCGAGACGATCAACAAGCTCAACCGCATCTCCCGTCAGATGCTGCAGGAAATGGGTCGCGAACCCACACCTGAAGAGCTGGGCGAACGCATGGAAATGCCCGAGGACAAGATCCGCAAGGTACTGAAGATCGCCAAAGAGCCGATCTCCATGGAAACGCCAATCGGTGACGACGAAGACTCGCACCTGGGTGACTTCATCGAAGACTCGGCCATGCAGTCGCCAATTGACGTAGCCACTGTGGAAAGCCTCAAGGAAGCCACTCGCGAAGTGCTCTCCGGCCTCACCGCACGTGAAGCCAAGGTACTGCGCATGCGCTTCGGCATCGACATGAACACCGACCACACCCTCGAGGAAGTCGGCAAGCAGTTCGATGTCACCCGCGAGCGAATCCGTCAGATCGAAGCCAAGGCGCTGCGCAAGCTGCGCCACCCGACGAGAAGCGAGCATCTGCGCTCCTTCCTCGACGAGTAAGACCAGAACCCCCGGCATGCCGGGGGTTCTTTTTTCTGCCGTATGCCTCGGAGCAGCTAGCTTCGATTGGCGCAGCCGCCATACCGCCGGTATAATCCGCCGGCCTTCTGGGGGCCTATAGCTCAGTTGGTTAGAGCAGAGGACTCATAATCCTTTGGTCCACGGTTCGAGTCCGTGTGGGCCCACCACCTTTTAAAGCCGCGCACTGCGCGGCTTTTTCGTTTATCCCTGCTGACGGACGACTCAGCGACGCCGCCGGGTTCAGCCCTCCGCTCGCCGGCCGCGCCCATTCTCCATTAATAACCAAATCGCATATAAACATCAGGAAAGGTTTCTGGACTCTCTAAGTTGACGTCTCTATCTTGCGCCGCGGGCCCGTTGTTTCGACGCGCGCCTCAGTCGCCACCCTTAAGGACGTCCATGCTTCCAGAATCGCTGCCGCTGTTGTTCGTCTGCGCCTTGCTGATCTGGGTATTGGTGGCGTTCGTAAGAGAGAGCTGGAGCCCGGATATCGTCGTGGCGATTGCCGTGGCGGTGCTGCTGGCGACGCAGCTGCTGACGCCCGGGGAAGTGCTCGGCGTGCTGTCCAACTCGGCCCCGGTCACCATCGCCTGCATGTTCATCATTTCGGCGGCGCTCGAACGCACCGGCTGCATCGATGCGCTGGGCAACTGGCTCGGTAATCTGGTGGGCACCAGCCCTACACGAGTGCTGTTCGGCCTGACGATCACCGCACTGGTGATTTCCGCCTGCCTGAACAATACGCCGGTAGTGGCGATCCTCACGCCGGTGGCGATTTCCCTGGCCAAGCGCGCCGGCACGACGCCCTCGAAACTGCTGATTCCGCTGTCGTACGCCACGATTCTCGGCGGCACGCTGACGATGATCGGCACCTCGACCAACATCCTCGTCGATGGTGTGGCGCGCAAGGCTGGGCTGGCGCCGTTCGGCATGTTCGAGATCACCGGGGCGGGCTTGATCATGGCCGCCGCCGGCATGGTCTATCTGCTGACCATCGGCAAGCATCTGCTGCCGGAACGCGACACCCTGTCCAAGTTGCTCGGCCCGCGCCTTGATCGCAACTTCATGACCGAGCTGCGCGTGCCGTCGAACTCACCAGTGATCGGAAAGACCCTCGCCGAGGCCAACCTGAACGGCGGCAGCGGGCTGCAAGTGCTGCAGGTAAACCGCAACGCGCAGCTGTTCAGCCGCCCGGAGCATGACTTCACCCTGACCGCCGGCGATCTGCTGATGATCCATGGCCAGGTAAAGGACGTGGTGGAGCTGCGCGAAAGCGGCCACCTGACCTTTAACCGGGGCGACGCCTTCGAAACCATCAGCAGCGAAGACGTGATCCTTGCCGAAGCCATCGTCGGCCGCGGCTCGCGCTACAGCCACCGACCGATGCGCGACCTCGACCTATCCGCGCGCTACGGCATCAGCGTCTTGGCCGTGCACCGGCAGGACGAGAACATTCAGGGCAACTTCGACGATTTCCAGCTGCAGTTCGGCGATGTGATGCTGGTCGAGGGCACGCCCGCGCAGATCAAGCGTTTCGCCGACAACGGCGAGCTGATCAGCCTCAACGCGATACAGGAGCGCGCCTTTCGCCGCGACAAGGCACCGATCGCGATCATCGCCACCCTGGCGGTCATGGTGTTGGCAGCCTTTGGCGTGATGCCGATCGAAGGCCTGGCGATCATTGGTGCGGCCGCGGTGTTGGCGACGCGCTGTCTGGACGTCGAGGACGCCTACAAGGCAGTCGACTGGAAGATCCTCAGCCTGATCTTCGGCATGCTGGCAATCAGCATCGCCATGGACAAAGTTGGCCTGGTACAGCTGGTCGTGCAGAACGTGACGGCCATTACCCCCTGGGCCGGCCCGCTGTTCATGCTGTCGTTCATCTACCTGCTGACCTCGATGCTCACCGAGATGCTGTCGAACAACGCGGTGGCCGTACTGATCACTCCGATCGCAATCGGCCTGGCCCAGCATCTGGGAGTCGACCCGCGCGCGTTCGTGGTCGCCGTGATGTTCGCCGCCAGCGCCAGTTTCGCCACGCCGATCGGCTATCAGACCAACACCTTCGTCTACAACGCCGGTGGCTACCGCTTCACCGACTTCCTCAAGGTGGGCATACCACTGAACCTGCTGTTGTGGGTCGTGGCGACGCTGGTGATTCCGCTGTTCTGGCCGCTCACGCCGCTCTGACGATAAGGCTTGCCCTGGATCATTGACCGTCCAGGCGTTCAGTTTCATGCTCTCGGGCCTTTGCCCCCGACGAACAAGAACAAGGAGCGCGCCATGAAACTGGAAACTCTCACCATCCATGCAGGCTACAGCCCGGACCCGACCACCCGGGCGGTGGCGGTACCGATCTACCAGACCACTTCCTATGCCTTCGACGACACCCAGCACGGCGCCGACCTGTTCGATCTGAAGGTGCCGGGCAACATCTATACACGCATCATGAATCCCACCACCGACGTGCTCGAGCAGCGCGTCGCGACACTGGAAGGCGGGGTGGCGGCACTGGCCGTTGCCTCAGGAATGGCGGCAATCACCTACGCCATCCAGACCATCGCCGAAGTCGGCGACAACATCGTATCGGTCGCCAAGCTCTACGGCGGTACCTACAACCTGTTCGCCCATACCCTGCCGCGCCAGGGCATCGAAGTACGCTTCGCCGCCCACGATGACATCGCCGCCCTGGAAGCGCTGATAGACGAACGCACCAAGGCGGTGTTCTGCGAATCCATCGGCAACCCGGCGGGCAACATCATCGACCTAGCCGCCCTGGCCGAAGCCGCACACCGCCACGGCGTGCCGCTGATCGTTGACAACACCGTCGCCACGCCGATGCTCTGCCGCCCCTTCGAGCATGGCGCGGACATCGTCGTGCACTCGCTGACCAAGTACATGGGCGGCCACGGCACCAGCATCGGCGGCATCGTGGTCGACTCCGGCAAGTTTCCCTGGGCGCAGCACAAGGAGCGCTTCGCCCTGCTGAACACGCCCGATGTGTCCTACCACGGCGTAACCTACACCGAAGCGTTCGGTCCCGCCGCCTTCATCGGCCGCTGCCGCGTGGTGCCGCTGCGCAACATGGGCGCGGCAATTTCGCCATTCAATTCGTTCCTGATCCTGCAGGGGCTGGAAACCCTGGCGCTGCGCATGGAACGCCATTGCGAGAATGCACTGAAGGTCGCCGAGTTCCTGCAGGCGCATCCGCAAGTGTCCTGGGTCAAATACGCCGGGCTACCGGATCACCCCGAGCACGAACTGGCTCGCCGTTATATGGGAGGCATGCCGGCGTCGATCCTCTGCTTCGGTATCGAGGGCGGCATGGAAGCCGGCGCGCGCTTCATCGACGCGCTCAAGCTGGTGGTGCGGCTGGTGAACATCGGCGACGCCAAGTCCCTGGCCTGCCATCCAGCCAGCACCACGCACCGCCAGCTGAATGCCGAGGAACTGGCCCGCGCCGGTGTGTCACAGGACCTGATCCGGCTATCCATCGGTATCGAGCACATCGACGACATCCTCGCCGATCTGGCCCAGGCGCTGAGCGCGTCCAAGGGCTGACTCGCGCTTGATATCCGCCGCCGAGGCTCCACATTAAGGGCATACCGCCGTGGAGCCTCGTCATGACCGAATCCCTGATCGTCCCCTGCGCGCACTGCGCCAGCCTCAATCGTATCCCCGCGGACCGGCTGCACGACGCACCGCGCTGCGGTCGGTGCAAGGCCGAGGCGTTGCCAAACGCTCCGTTCGACTTGCAACAGAGCCAGTTCGCCAACCAGATCAAGGGCGACCTGCCGCTAGTGATAGATGTCTGGGCCAGCTGGTGCGGGCCCTGCCGCAGTTTCGCCCCGACCTTTGCGCAGGCTGCCAGTCAGCTCCAGGGCCGCTGCCGCCTGGCCAAGCTCGACAGCGAGGCCAATGCACAGCTGTCGACGCAACTTGGCATCCGCTCGATTCCCAGCCTGATCCTGTTCCGCAACGGCCGTGAGGTCGCCAGACAGAGCGGCGCCATGCCGTTGCCGCAGCTGATGGCGTGGCTGGCGCAGCACGGCGTGAGCTGACCACAGCCGCTGGCCGCAGACAGTCGTTGGAGTGACGAGTTCCGCATCAACTGCGACCTCCTATCAGGATATGTATCGCAATGTTTGCCTAGCGTTCATCGCACTTGGATAATGCCCGCACTTTTCGAGCGGCACTTCCAATGCAAGCACTACACGGACGTCTGCACGCCGGTCTCGCTACGAGAGCCGCGCGAGCATGAGCGCTATACGCTTCGACATCGACCAATGGCAGGCCTGGGCTCCGGGCCGCGCCTGCCAGGCCGACTGGTTGCGCTGGGCGAGTGCCAGTCAGTGGCCGGACGATCCCGAAGCGCAGCCGGATGTGTCCTTTCTGCCGGCGATGCAGCGCCGCCGCCTGAGTCGACTGGCACGAATGGTGTTCGCCGTCGCCCAGCCGCTCAGCGAAGGCCGTGCCCCGATGCCGCTGGTTTACGCCTCGCGCCACGGGGAAACCACCCGCAATTTCGCCCTGCTCAGCGATCTGGCCAACGCGCAGCCGCTCTCGCCAACCCAGTTCAGCCTTTCCGTGCACAATGCGATCGTCGGGCTCTGGTCGATCTTCCAGGGCGACCCCAGCGAAATGACCGCGATCGCAGCAGAGGGCGATGGCCTGGAACACGCGGTGCTCGAAGCTGCGCTGCTGCTGAACGAAGGCGCGCCGGCCGTGCTGCTGGTGATCGCCGAAGAATCGCCTCCCGAGGCCTACCGCCCCTGGATAGACGACTGCAGCATTCCCTATGCACTGGCGCTACGCCTGACCGCGGGCGACAGCTGGCAGCTGCAACTGCAGCCCACCGATGAAAGCCCGTCGCAACCGCAAGTCCATGCTCTGCAACTGATTCGGGCCTTGCTCCACGACCACTCCCAATTCACGCATCACTGGAAGACGCGCAAATGGAACTGGCAGCGGACTCGCTGAAGCGGCCCAACGCGCCGTGGCTGTGGCGACTCATCGCCACCGGCCTGTCGTTCGCCCTGTTCGGCATCGGCGGCCTGTGCCTGCGGCTGATCATATTCCCGCTGCTTTCGCTGCTCCCAGGTGATGCCGCCACCCACCGTCGCCGTGCGCGACAGACCGTGAGCAGGCTGTTCTGGCTATTCGTGCAGTTCATGTATCGCAGCGGCGTACTGACCTATGAAGTCGAAGGCGCCGAGCGGCTGGGGCGTCCGGGCCAGCTGATTATTGCCAATCACCCGTCGCTGATCGATGTGGTCGTGCTGATCGCCCTGATCCGCGACGCCAACTGCGTGGTCAAGCAGAGCCTGTGGGACAACCCCTTTACCCGTGGCCCGATTCGCGCTGCGCAGTACATCAGCAACAACGGCAGCGCCGAAATGCTCGACGAAGCCGCCGAGGCCCTGCAGCAAGGTCAGACCCTGATCATCTTTCCCGAAGGCACCCGCACCACGCCCGGGCAGCCGCCGCAGTTTCACCGCGGCGCAGCGGCCATCGCCCTGCGCGGCGCAAGGCTGGTGACGCCGGTAGTGATCAGCGTGACGCCAACCACGCTGACCAAAGCCGAGCCCTGGTATCGCATACCATCACGGCGTTTTCACTTTCATCTGCGCGTGGGCAGCGACATCGACCCACAGGCGTTCGCCGCCCAAGGCGCTGCCCCGATCGCCTCGCGGCGACTGAATGACCATCTGCACCGACACTTCATAAAGGAGCTCGCACTCGATGAGCCAACAACTACAACGTGAAATCAAGCAACTGATCATCGACGCGCTGGGCCTGGAAGACCTCGGTCCGGACGATATTGCCGCCGATCAACCACTGTTCGGCGAAGGCCTCGGGCTCGACTCGGTCGACGCGCTGGAACTGGGCCTGGCAATCCAGAAGCGCTTCGGCATCAAGATCGATGCGGACGCCAAGGACACTCGCAAGCATTTCGCCAGCGTCGACAGCCTGGCGGCCTTCGTCAGCGCCAACCGCGCCATCGCCTGAGGAGTATCTCCCGTGAACAGCCGCAACGAGATTTTCCAGACCCTGCGTGACGCCCTGGTCGAACTGTTCGAGCTCGAGCCCGAGCGCATCACCCTGGAAGCCAACCTGTATCAGGACCTGGAGATCGACAGCATCGACGCCGTCGACCTGATCGACCACATCAAGCGCCAGACCGGCAAGAAGATCGCCGCGGAAGAATTCAAGGCCGTGCGCACTGTGGGCGATGTAGTCGAGGCGGTGTACCGCCTGACCAATACGGAGACAGCCTGACCGACGCGAGCGACCTCACCACACGAGTGGCGCACGGCGTACCCAGGGCATTTCCGGACTTTTCTGATGCTGACATCTATTTCCAAGATCCCGGCCGGCGTGACGCGGATGGCGGGTTTCGTGCTGCTCCTCATCGGGCTGGCATATCCCTTCGCCGTCTATTTCGGTATCGAGCACCTCTCGCCGCGGATCTTCGCGGCGCTCCTAGGAGCGCTCTGGCTGACCCGCCTGCTGAGTAAAGACGGTGCTGCAAGCCGCTGGACGGCCGGCACCGCGCTGCTGTTCTGTCTGCTACTCGGGCTGCTCGATAACGCCGCCCTGCTGCGCTGGTATCCGGTGCTGATCAACGCGGCCATGCTGGTGCTGTTCGCCGGCAGCCTGTTCAGCGGGATGCCGGTCATCGAGCGCCTGGCGCGCCTGCAGGACCCGGATTTGTCGCCTTCAGGTGTGCGCTATACGCGGCAGGTGACCAGGGTCTGGGTAGGCTTCTTCATCTTCAACGGCTCGATTGCTACAGCGCTGACGCTGTGGGCGCCGCTGGCCTGGTGGACGCTATACAACGGGCTGATCGCCTATCTGTTGATGGGCCTGCTGTTCTCCGGCGAGTGGCTTGTGCGTCAGCGTGTGAGGGGGCGCCCGTGAACTGGATTGGGCTGTGCGAACTGCTGGTTCGAAGCGCGCCGCGCCCGGTAACCGACACCCCCACGCTTGCGCTCGATCAGCTGCAGCAGAAAGCGCTGCAACTGGCCGGCGGCCTGCAGCAGCGCGGCGTGCGAACCATCGCTGTGCACCTGGAAGACGCCGGACAACTGGCTACCGCTATGCTTGGCGCCTGGCGCGCCGGGGTCCGCGTGCTGCTGCCTGCCGACCTGCAACCGGCCAGTAGGGCACGGCTGAGCCCGTTGGCGGACCTCTGGCTGACCGATCAGGCGGGCGACACCGCCCTTGCCGACCTGCAGGCGGCACCTCTTGCTGCCGCCGCGCTCGATCCCGAACTGCTCGGCCTGACACTCTGCACGTCGGGCTCCAGCGGCGAGCCCAAGCTGATCGACAAGCGCCTGCATCAGCTGGCCAGTGAAGTCGAAGCACTGGAGGCCCTGTGGGGCGCCGATCTCGGCGATTCCGCGGTGATTGGCAGCGTCGCCACGCAGCACATCTACGGGCTGCTGTTTCGGGTGCTCTGGCCACTCTGTGCTGGCCGCCCTTTTCTGCGACGCGCCCTGCCGTTCGCCGAAGACATGCAACGGGCCAGCCGTGAGCAGCGATCGTTCTGCTGGGTCGCCAGCCCCGCACTGCTCAAGCGCATGGGCGACAACCTCGACTGGCCGGCATTGCGTCAGGTGTGCCGGGTATTTTCCTCCGGCGGCCCGCTGCCAACAGAAGCTGGTGAATTTCTGCATCAGCGCCTTGGCCAGTGGCCCACGGAGATATATGGCAGCTCGGAAACCGGCGGCATCGCCTGGCGTCAGAGTGGCGAGCTCTGGCAGCCGCTACCGGGCGTCGAGCTTGCCCAGGACGACCAAGGCGCGCTGCGCGTGGCGTCGCCGTGGCTTGGCCGCGGCCATGTGGAGCAGACCGCCGATGGCGCCGAGCTGCACGCCGATGGTCGTTTCACCCTGCGCGGCCGGCTGGACCGCATCGTCAAGCTGGAAGAAAAACGCATCTCGCTGCCGATGCTGGAGCGTGCACTGGCCGAGCATCCGTTCGTCAGCGAAGCGCGCTTGGGGGTGATTCAGGACAACCGGGCCTATCTCGGCGCGCTCGTGGCCTTGAGCGATGCGGGGGTGTTCGCGCTACGCAATCAGGGGCGCCGCAGCGTCACCCAGGCATTGCGCAAACAGCTGAGCACCGATTGCGAGGCACTCGCCCTGCCGCGCCGCTGGCGGCTGGTGCGCGAGCTACCGGTCAATCCTCAGGGCAAGTTGCCACAGGCCGAACTGGATGCTTGGCTGCAAGCACCTCGCACCCGTCAACCGGAGCGCCTGGCGCTGCAGTGGAAAGACGATCACTGGCAGATCGAGCTGCGCGTGCCGCTCGATCTGGCGCACTTCAGCGGCCATTTCCCGCGCACGCCGGTGCTGCCAGGCGTCGTCCAGATCGAGTGGGCGATGGACCTCGCGCGCGAACTGATCGACGACTTGCCGCCACGTTTCGGCGGCATGGAAGTGTTGAAATTCCAGCAGCTCGCCCGGCCCGGCGACCGGCTGCAACTGAGCCTGCGATTCGATCATGAGCGCGGCAAGCTGTACTTCAGCTATCACAACGACGACAAGCCCTGCTCATCCGGGCGCATTCTGCTGGGAGCGCAGCCATGACCACTTTGAACGAGCTGCCACCCGTAGTGGCTGCAACCGCGATGGTTCGAACGCTCATGCAGCCGGAAGACGACTGGTTCAAGCCCTGCGCGGTGATCCCGGTGTACAACCACGAGCGCAGCCTGCCCGCAGTGGTCGCTGCGCTGCGTGCCGCGGACCTGCCCTGCGTGCTGGTGGACGACGGTTCCTCCCCTGCCGCTGCGGCGGTCATCGACGAGCTGGCCGAGCAAACGGAGGTCTTCCTGCTCCGTCATCAGCGCAACCAGGGCAAGGGTGGCGCGGTGATCAGCGGCCTGCGCGAAGCAGGGCGCCTGGGCTTCAGCCATGCGCTGCAGGTCGACGCCGACGGCCAGCACGATCTCTCCGGCGTCGGGCTGTTTCTCGATCGCGCCAGCCAGGCACCGGACGCGCTGATCTGCGGCTATCCGCACTATGACGCCAGCGTGCCCAAGGGCCGTCTGTATGCTCGCTACCTCACACACGTCTGGGTCTGGATCAACACCCTGTCGCTGTCGATCCGCGACTCGATGTGCGGCTTTCGCGTCTATCCGCTGGAGCCGACGTTGGCGTTGATCGACCGCGTGCACCTGGGCCAGCGCATGGATTTCGACACCGAGATCCTGGTGCGTCTGTACTGGCAGCAGCAGCCGATGGTCTGGCTGCCGACGCGGGTGCATTATCCGGCCGACGGCGTCTCGCACTTCCGCCTCTGGCTGGACAATGCGCTGATCTCGGCCATGCATGCCCGGCTGTTCTTCGGCATGCTGCTGCGCGCGCCGAGACTGCTTGCCCGGCGCCTGCAGCGATGAGCGAAGCCCCGATGCCCTCGCACTGGGCGGCGCAGCGCGAGCGCGGCAGTTTCGCGCTGATGCGCCTGACCGCCTGGGCGGTACGGGTGCTTGGCCGGCGCACCATGGCGCCGCTGCTGTATCTGATCGTTCTGTATTTCTACCTCTTCGGCCGCAGCGCCCGTGACAGCGCGCGCCAGTATCAGGGCAACCTGGCGCGCTGGAGCGGTCGCGCCGAACCGCAGCCAAGCACCCGCTCGGTCTATCGCCAGTTCATGAGTTTCGCCGAAGCGCTGCTGGACAAGCTGGATGTCTGGAGCGGGCGAGTCGGGCGGGAACGCCTGGTGATCCACGATCCGGCCAACCTGCACGCCAGTCTCGCCGGGCCGCGCGGTCAGCTGCTGGTCGGCTCGCACCTGGGCAACCTGGAGATCTGCCGGGCACTGGCGGAAATGGGCGGCGAAGTACGGATGAACGTGCTGGTGCACACCCGTCACGCCGAGCAGTTCAATCGCCTGCTGGACCAGTCCGGCGCCGACAACCTGCGCCTGATCCAGGTCAGCGAGCTGGACCCGGCGACCATGCTGCAACTGTCCCAGCGCCTGGAGCGCGGCGAATGGCTGGCCATTGCCGGTGATCGGGTGCCGCTGCATGGCGGGCGCACCGCCATGGCCGACTTCCTCGGTCAGCCGGCGGCCTTTCCCCAGGGGCCCTGGCTGCTCGCCGGCCTGCTGGAATGCCCGGTGAATCTGCTGTTCTGTCTCAAGCAGGACGAGCGCTTCCATGTGCATCTCGAGCCCTTCGCCGAACGCATCCGCTGGCGTCGCGCCGACCGCGACGCGGTGATCGCGCAGGCAGTGCAGCGCTATGCCGATCGCCTCGCCGCGCGCTGCCTGGAGGCCCCCCTGCAATGGTTCAACTTCTATCCCTTCTGGAACATACAGGACCCGCGTCGTGACTGAGCCCGTGATCTTTGGCGAAAACCTTCTGCGCATCGAGGACGTGCTGGCCGTGGCGCAGCGCCGTGCGCCGGCACGACTGCAGGCGGACGAGGCCTTTCGCAGCCGCATCGCCCGTGGCGCACAGTTTCTCGACACCCTGCTGGACCGCGAAGGCGTGATCTACGGCGTTACCACCGGCTATGGCGACTCCTGCGTGGTGGCGGTGCCGCTGCATCAGGTCGAAGCGTTGCCGCAGCATCTGTTCACCTTTCACGGTTGCGGCCTGGGCAAGCTGCTGGAGGCCGAGGCCACCCGCGCGGTGCTCGCCGCGCGCCTGCGCTCGCTGACCCACGGCATGTCCGGCGTGCGTGTCGAGTTGCTCGAGCGCATTCAGGCGTTTCTCGAACACGACGTGCTGCCGCTGATTCCTGAGGAAGGTTCGGTCGGCGCCAGCGGCGACCTGACCCCGCTGTCCTACGTCGCCGCCACCCTCGCCGGCGAGCGCGAGGTGCTGTATCGCGGCGAGCGCCGCAGCGCCGCCGAAGTGCACCGTCAGCTCGGCTGGACGCCCTTGACCCTGCGCCCCAAGGAGGCGCTGGCACTGATGAACGGCACCGCGGTGATGACCGGCCTCGCCTGCCTGGCCTATGCCCGTGCCGATTACCTGCTGCAGCTGGCGACCCGTATCACCGCGCTGAACGTGATCGCGCTACAAGGTAACCCGGAGCACTTCGACGAGCGCCTGTTCGCCGCCAAGCCGCATCCTGGCCAGGCCCAGGTCGCCGCCTGGATTCGCCAGGACCTGGCCATCGACGCGCCCGCTGCGCCGCTGCATCGATTGCAGGACCGCTACTCCATCCGCTGCGCGCCCCATGTGCTCGGCGTGCTGGCCGACAGCCTGGGCCTGCTGCGCCAGTTCATCGAAACCGAACTGAACAGCGCCAACGACAATCCGATCATCGATGCCGACAACAAGCGCGTACTGCACGGCGGACATTTCTACGGCGGGCATATCGCCTTCGCCATGGACAGCCTGAAGAACCTGGTGGCCAACGTCGCCGACCTGCTCGACCGCCAGCTCGCCCTGCTGGTCGACACGCGCTACAACCACGGCCTGCCGAGCAACCTCTCCGGCGCGCCGGCCGCCACGGCGATGATCAACCACGGCTTCAAGGCGGTGCAGATCGGCGCCAGCGCCTGGACTGCCGAAGCGCTGAAGAACAGCATGCCGGCCAGCGTCTTCTCGCGCTCCACCGAATGCCATAACCAGGACAAGGTGAGCATGGGCACCATCGCCGCCCGCGACGCGCTGCGCAGCCTGGAGTTGAGCGAGCAGGTTGCCGCCGCCACGCTGCTCGCTGCCCAGCAGGGCGTCTGGCTGCGTCAGCTACAGGAAGGCGCCCGCCCGCTGCCCGCTCCACTGGCAGCCATGCACAGCGAACTGGCGGAGGCCTTCCCGCCGCTGATCGAAGACCGGGCGCTGGAAGGCGAACTGCGTCTGTGCCTCGAACAGATCCGCAACCGCCACTGGAGGCTTTATGCGTAAGGACGGCGTACTGCAGGCCGAGGTCGAGATGCTCGTGCCGTTCTTCGATGTCGACTCCATGGACGTGGTCTGGCACGGTCACTATGTCAAGTATTTCGAGGTTGCCCGCTGTGCGCTGCTCGAGCGTATCGGCCACAACTATCAGCAGATGCGCGAAGCCGGCTATGCCTGGCCGATCATCGACGTGCAGCTGCGCTACATGCGCGGCGCGCGATTCAACCAGCGCATCGTGGTGCGCGCCGACCTGGTTGAGTGGGAGAACCGCCTGAAGATCAACTACCTGATCCGCGATGCCGAAACCGGCGAGCGCATGACCCGCGGCAGCAGCGTGCAGGTTGCCGTGGAGATCGCCAGCCGCGAGATGCTGCTGGCCTCGCCACGGGTGTTCGTCGACGCGGTGGAGCGCGCGCTGGCATGATCCCGACCATCAAGAAATGCCTGACCGCCATTGCCCTGCTGATGGCGGCCAACATGGCCATGGCGCAGACTTTCGACCTGCCACAGCTTGCCGAACAGCTGAGCGGGCCGGCCGTGGTGCGTGGCGACTTCATTCAGGAAAAGCATCTTCGTGCCCTGCCGCAGCCCCTGACCAGCCGGGGCCAGTTCGTACTCGCCCGCGACCACGGCCTGCTCTGGCTGTTGCAGCAGCCGATCCGCCAGGACTATCGCATCACCGCCCAGGGCATCGCGCGGCGCAGCGAGCAGGGCTGGCAAGGCGTCGACCCGCAGGGCAGTTCGGCCCGGCAGAACCAGCTGTTCCTCGCCGTACTGAGCGGCGACACCCCGGCGCTGCAACGCGATTTTCAACTCGAGCTTAGCGGTGAAGCCAAGGCCTGGCGGTTGCAACTGACGCCACGCGGCGCGTTGCTCAAGCAGATCTTCGCTGACATCGATATCCAAGGCGGCGAGGCGGTGACTCAGATCGAGCTTCACGAAGCCCAGGGCGATCGCACGCTGATCCGTCTGCTCGATAGCCGGATCGACGACACCCTCACGGCCCGCGAGCAACGCGATCTTGCCGACTGAACCCCTACAGCCCCGGCGCTGGCCGGCCGCGCTGTTCTGCCTGGCGCTGCTCGGCCTGCTGGCGCTGAGCGCCTGGCAATGGCGCGACGGCCCGCCACTGAGCGCCAACCTGCTGCAACTGCTGCCCAGCGACAGCCATGACGCGCTCGAACAGCTGGCGACCGAACGGATGCAGGAGCCACTCAGGCGCGACCTGATGCTGCTCGTCCGCCACGCCGACGAGCGACAGGCCCGGCAGCTGGCCACGCGCCTGGCCACCGAACTACGCAGCAGCGGCCTGTTCGCCCAGGTACGCGACACGCTGCAGACCGATCTGCCGGCCGTCGCGCGCCAGTTGCGCGAGCAGTCCCTCGGCCTGCTTGCCGGCGCTGATCGCCAGCAGCTGATCGAACATCCGGAGTCGTTCATCCAGCAGCGCCTCGAGCGCCTGTATGATCCGTTCGCCGCCAGCCCGCTGTCGCTCGGGCAGGACTGGTTCGGCCTCGCCGGCCTGGCCCTGCAACGGTTGCCGCAGCTGGGCAATGTTCGCGCCGAGAACGACGGCAGCCTCGTCGCCGAACATGCCGGCCAGCGCTGGCTGGTCGTACATGCGCGTGCGCAAGGCGATGCCTTCGACGAGGGTTCGCCGCAACAGGTGGCAACCCTCGTCGAAAGGGCCCGTGACGACGTCGAAGCGGCGGGAGGCGAACTGCTGAGTGCCGGCGGCGTGCTGCATGCTGCCCATGGCCAACACACGGCCCGTGCCGAGGCGAGCCTGATCGGCAGCCTGTCGCTGGGTACCACCCTGCTGCTGTTGCTCTGGCTGTTCCGCACGCCGCGCATCCTGCTCGCCGCCTTGCCGGTGCTGGTCGGCGCGCTGGCGGGGGCCGCCGCCTGCGTCGCGCTGTTCGGCCAGATGCACGTACTGACGCTGGTGCTCGGCGCCAGCCTGATCGGCGTGAGCCTGGATTTCCCGCTGCACTTCCTGTCCAAGAGCTGGACGCTGCAGCCTTGGCACGGCCGGCGCGCACTTGGTCTGATCCTGCCGGGACTGGCGCTGGCCCTGTTAACCAACCTGATCGGCTATCTGGCGCTGGCTTTCACGCCCTTCCCGGCACTGACCCAGGTGGCAGTGTTCTCTGCGGCCGGATTGCTCGGCGCCTTCCTCTGCACAACCTGCCTGCTGCCCGTGCTGTTCAGCGGCCATCTGACTCCTTGGCCGCACCCGCTGGGCTGGGCGCAGCGCTGGCTGCAGCTGAGGCAGGCGTTACTGGCGCGCATCGCCACGCCCTGGCTGCTGGCCGGCCTGGGACTGTTTTGTCTCGGCGGCGTGCTGCAGCTGTCGTTCAAGGACGATCTGCGCCAGTGGGTCAACAGCGCACCCGAACTGCAGCAACAGGCTGAGCGCATCGCTGCGATTACCGGTTTCCAGCCCACCAGTCAGTATTTCCTCGTGCGTGCGGAAAATGCCGACACCCTGCTCGAGCGTCAGGCGCAGCTGAGCCGCCGCCTGGACGCTCTGCAGACCGAGCAGCGGCTGGTTGGCTACCTCGCCTTGAGCCAGTTGCTCGCGCCGGCACCGGAGCAGGCGCAGCTGCGCGCCGCCCTGCCTCAACTACTCGCGGCAGGCCAGCCGCTGACCGCGCTTGGCGTCGACGTCGACACCCTGCGGGTCGAGATCGAGCACCTGCAGGCGCAACCGCCGGTGACCATCGAGGCGGCGCTGGCCGGCCCGCTGGGCGAAGCCTGGCGAGCGCTCTGGCTTGGCAAAACGAGCGATGGCGTAGCCGGGCTGATCAGCCTGCAGGGACTGCGCGACAGCACAGCGCTGGCAGCCATCGCCAAAGCCGTGCCCGGCACGACGCTGGTCGATCAACCCGCCAGGCTCAACCAGCTGTTCGCCGCAACCAAACTGCAGGCCGCCGAACTCAAGGTGCTGGCCAGCCTGCTGATCTTCGCCCTGCTCTGCCTGCCGTTCGGCGCCACAGGCGCCTTGCGCTGTATCGCGGTGCCGTTGCTGGCGGCGCTGGCAAGCCTGGCCAGCCTCGGCTGGCTGGGTCAGCCGCTGACCCTGTTCGGGCTGTTCGGCCTGCTGCTGGTCACGGCGATCGGCGTCGATTACGCGATCCTCATGCGCGAGCGGGTCGGCGGTGTTGCAGTCAGCCTGGTCGGTACGCTGCTGGCGGCCACCACCACCTGGCTATCGTTCGGCCTGCTGGCGATTTCCAGCACGCCGGCGGTGAGCAACTTCGGCCTCACGGTCAGCCTCGGGCTGGCGTTCAGTTTCTTCCTGGCCCCCTGGGCCACCATCGAGCAATATCCACCACCACATGCAGGGAGGCCCTATGGCGCCGCTTGAGTTGCAACACCGTGAAGTCGTGATCATCGGCGCCGGGCCTTCCGGCGCCATCGCCGGCGCGCTGCTCAAGCGCAAGGGCCACGATGTATTGATCATCGAACGTCAGCGCTTTCCGCGCTTCTCCATCGGCGAGAGCCTGCTTTCCCACTGCCTGGACTTCATCGAGGAAGCCGGCATGCTCGAGGCGGTGCGCGCCGCGGGCTTCCAGACCAAGCACGGCGCGGCCTTCGGCTGGGGCGAGCGCTATACGGATTTCGACTTCCGCGACAAATTCACTGCCGGCCACGGCAGCACCTACCAGGTCCAGCGCGCCGACTTCGACAAGCTACTGGCCGACCAGTCCGAGCTGCAGGGTGTGGAGATTCGCTACGAGGAAGAAGTCACCGCAGTGGACTTCGGCGGCGAACGGCCGTGGTTGCAGATCCGTCGAGCCGACGGCAGCGAGTACCGCGTCGACGCCGCCTTCGTGCTCGATGCCAGTGGCTACGGCCGCGTGCTGCCGCAGCTGCTTGACCTGGAGGCGCCATCGGGCTTCCCGGTGCGCCGGGCGATCTTCACCCATATCGAGGACCGTATCGACGATCCACGCTTCGACCGCGAGAAAATTCTCATCACCACCCATCCCGAGCTGCGTGACGTCTGGTACTGGACCATCCCGTTCAGCAACGGCCGCTGCTCGCTGGGCGTGGTCGCCAGTGCCGAGCGCTACGAAGGCCGACCGGTGAATCTGGATGCCTGCCTGCGCGAGTTCGTCCAGGAGGCGCCAAACCTCAAACGCATACTCAAGAATGCCGAATGGGATACCCCGGCGCGTCTGATCGGCGGCTACTCGGCCAACGTCAAGAGCCTGCATGGTCAGGGCTTCGCCCTGCTGGGCAACGCCGCCGAGTTCCTCGACCCCGTGTTCTCTTCCGGCGTGACCATCGCCATGCGCTCGGCGCACATGGCCGCCGCCGTATTGCACCGCCAGTTGAGCGGAGAAACGGTGGACTGGGAGACCGAGTTCGCCGCGCCGCTCAAGCGCGGCGTCGATACCTTCCGGACGTACGTGGAGGGTTGGTACGATTGCAGCTTCCAGGACGTGATCTACTACGAACACGCCCAGCCGGAAATCCGTCGGATGATCAGCTCGATCCTCGCCGGCTATGCCTGGGACGAAAAGAACCCCTATGTCGCCGAACCCAAACGCCGTCTGCGCGTACTGGCCGAACTCTGCGCGGCTGATGCATGAGTCGACGGGCATGAGGCGGCTGCTGCTCGGCCTGTGCTTCGTGCTGCTGGCGGGCTGCGCCACGCGCGCACCGCTGCCGGCAACCACGCCAGCGCTGGTCGTGCCGCTACAGCTGCATGTGCAGCGCCAGGGGAGCGAGCCTGCGGACTGGTTGCTGGTGATCCAGCGCGAAGACGCCGCACTGCGCTGGACGCTGCTCGATCCGCTGGGCATTCCGCTCGCGCGGCAACAACTGCGCGACGGCGACTGGCACGCCGATGGGCTGCTACGACCCAATCCAGAAGCGCGCGAACTGTTCGCCGCACTGCTGTTCGCCTTGACCGAGCACGATCAACTTGCCGCCTTGTATGGCAGCGCGGCCGAACAGCATGATCCCGCTGAGCGAAGGCTGCGCCAGGCTGGCGACGTGCGTTGGCAGGTGCGCTATCGATCGGCACTGAGCTTCGAACTCGACGTGGCGCCGGGTCTGACCTATGGTGTCGCCCCCTTGCCCGACATGACCGGAAGCCAGCACCGATGACCGCCTACCTCAACGCCCTCGGCGTGATCTGTGCGCTCGGCAGCGGCAAGGCCGAGGTCGCCGGACGGCTGTTTGCCGGCGATACATCGGGCATGCAGGTTCACCCGCAGCCGGTGGCCGGCCTTCGGTTACCAGTGGGAGCGGCCCGCTGCGCACTACCGGCTTTGCCCTGCGACGATCCGCGTCATGCCACGCGCAACAATCAGCTGTTGCTGGCTGCCGCGCTGGAGATTGAAAGCGATATCCGAACGGCCATCAGCCGTTACGGCCAGAATCGTATTGGCGTCGTGCTGGGCACCAGCACCACGGGCATCCAGGAAGCTGCGCAAGGTATTGCCGGCCTGCTGCACGACGGCGCCTTTCCGCCCGGCTACCAGTACGCGCATCAGGAGCTGGCGGCACCGGCAAGCTTTCTCGGTGAATGGCTGCAACTGGCCGGCCCCTGCTACTCGATCTCCACGGCCTGCACCTCCAGCGCCCGTGCGCTGCTCAGCGCCAAGCGCCTGCTCGATGCCGGGTTATGCGATGCGGTGCTCTGCGGCGGCGTCGACAGCCTGAGCGATCTCACGCTGCAGGGCTTTTCCGCGCTGGAAGCCACCAGCGAGACGTTGTGCAACCCGTTCTCGCGCAACCGCAACGGCATCAACATCGGTGAGGCAGCAGTGCTGTTCCTGATGACCCGCGATACCGACGGCGAAGCCGACATCGCCCTGCTCGGCGGCGGTGCGAGTTCCGACGCCCATCACATCTCAGCGCCCGATCCCGACGGCCGCGGCGCCCTGAGCGCGATGCGCCAGGCGCTGGCCCGCGCCAACTGCACACCCGAGCAGATCGCCTACCTCAACCTGCACGGCACTGCCACGCCCCACAACGACGCAATGGAGAGCGTCGCCGTCGCCGCGCTGTTCCCCCATGGGGTGCCCTGCTCATCGAGCAAACCGCTGACCGGCCACACCCTCGGCGCGGCCGGCGCGCTGGAGGCGGCGCTCTGCTGGTTGTCGCTATCTCCCCTGAATCCCGATCAGCAGCTGCCACCGCACCGCTGGGATGGCGAGCCCGATCCGGCGTTGCCGGCATTGCTTCTGGTAGCAGCGGGTACCCGAATGAATCCAACAAGGCCGCGACGAATGATGAGTAATTCCTTCGCCTTCGGTGGCAACAACATCAGCCTGATCCTGGGGGATGCACCGTGATCGACTGGCCCATCGCTGAGCTGCTGCCGCATGCCGGCGACATGATCCTGCTCGACGCTGTCGAGCGCTTCGATGAAGACAGCGTGGAGACACACCTGCAGGTACGCGCCGACGGCCTGCTCAGCGCCGCCGACGGCAGTCTGCCTGCCTGGGTCGGCGTGGAGATCATGGCGCAGAGCGTCGCCGCGTTCGCCGGCTGCCATGCACGCCAGGCCGGCCAACCGGTGGAGCTGGGCTTTCTGCTCGGCACCCGTAGCTACCAGTGCAATGTCGAAGCATTTCCGGCTGGCGCCGACCTGCGCGTCCGTGCCCATCGCTCTCTGCAGGACGATAACGGCATGGGCGTCTTCGAATGTCATCTCGAGGGGCCCGGCATCCATGCCGAGGCCCGCCTGAACGTGTTCCGCCCGCCCGAAGTGGCGAGTTACCTACAAGAGTCTGCCCCATGAGTGAAACCGTCCTCGTCACCGGCTCCAGTCGCGGCATCGGTCGCGCCATCGCGCTGCGTCTGGCCCAGGCCGGCCACGACATCGTGCTGCACTGCCGCTCGCGTCGCGACCAGGCCGAAGCGGTCCAGGCTGAGATCCAGGCGATGGGTCGCAGCGCGCGCATCCTCCAATTCGACATCGCCGACCGCGCCGCTTGCCGGCGTGAGCTGGAAGCCGACGTCGAAGCGCACGGCGCCTACTACGGGGTGGTCTGCAACGCCGGCCTGACCCGCGACGGCGCCTTCCCGGCGCTGACCGACGATGACTGGGACCAGGTACTGCGCACCAACCTGGACGGTTTCTACAACGTGCTGCAGCCGCTGAGCATGCCGATGATTCGCCGCCGCCAGCCGGGGCGCATCGTCTGCATTACCTCGGTTTCCGGCCTGATCGGCAACCGCGGCCAGGTCAACTACAGCGCGTCCAAGGCCGGCGTCATCGGTGCGGCCAAGGCCTTGGCGGTGGAGCTGGGCAAGCGCAGGATCACCGTCAACTGCGTTGCACCCGGGCTGATCGATACCGATATGCTCGATGCCGAACTGCCCATCGAAGAAATGCTGAAGATGGTTCCCGCTCAGCGCATGGGCACCCCGGAAGAGGTCGCCGGTGCGGTGAATTTCCTCATGTCCGCCGAGGCGGCGTATATCACCCGGCAGGTCATTGCCGTCAACGGAGGGCTGTGCTGATGAGCGGCAGACGTGTAGTCGTCACCGGCATGGCCGGCATCACCTCGCTGGGCAGCGACTGGGCAAGCATCGAGGCCAATTTCAGCGCCAATCGCAGCGGCATTCGCCGCATGCATGAATGGGATCGCTTCACCGAGCTGAACACCCGGCTGGCCGGTCCCGTGGACGACTTCGTCGTACCGGCGCACTGGACGCGCAAGCAACTGCGCAGCATGGGGCGCGTATCAAGGCTGTCGGTGCTGGCCGCCGAGCGGGCACTGGCCGATGCCGGCCTGCTAGACGATGCTTCGATCCGCGATGGTCGCATGGGTGTCGCCTGCGGTTCGTCCACCGGCAGCACCGAGGAGATCAAGGCCTTCGGCAACATGCTGCTGAATTCAGTGGCCGACGGGCTGAACGCCAACTCCTACATCCGCATGATGCCGCACACCACGGCGGCCAATATCAGCATCTTCTTCGGCCTCACCGGTCGGGTGATCCCGACCTCCAGCGCCTGCACCAGCGGCAGCCAGGGCATCGGCTACGCCTACGAGGCGATCAAGTTCGGTCGGCTGCCGCTGATGCTCGCCGGCGGTGCCGAGGAGCTGTGCGCCACCGAGGCCATGGTCTTCGACGCCCTCTACGCCACCAGCCTGAAGAATGACGCACCGCATACCTCGCCACGCCCCTACGACAGCGACCGGGACGGCCTGGTGATCGGCGAAGGCGCCGGCATGCTGGTGCTCGAGGAACTGGAACATGCGCTGGCCCGCGGCGCGACGATTCACGCCGAACTGGTCGGTTTCGGCAGCAACGCCGACGGCCAGCACGCCACCAAGCCCGAGCAACTGACCATGCGCCGGGCCATGGAGCTGGCTCTGGAAGATGCCGGGCTCGCACCGGCGGCCATCGGTTACGTGAACGGCCATGGCACCGCCACCGAGCAGGGCGACATCGCCGAAACCCAGGCGACCCAGGCACTGTTCGGCAGCAGCATGCCGATCAGCTCGCAGAAGTCTTATCTTGGCCACACACTGGGCGCGTGCGGGGCGCTGGAGTCCTGGTTCAGCATCGAGATGATGAACCGCGATCGTTACATCCATACGCTCAATCTGGATTCGGTCGACCCGCGCTGCGGCGAGCTCGACTATCTGCAGGGTGCGCCGCGCGTCATGCAGCACGAATATGTAATGAACAACAATTTCGCCTTTGGCGGGATCAATACCTCGCTGATCTTCCGCCGCTGGGCCTGATTTTCACCCACAACCGCAAGGAAAAAGCCGATGAGAGCAACCGCATGGATAGGCACAGCGCTGACGCTTCTGGTACTGCCAGGCATCAGCCAGGCCCGTGATACCACCCACTACCTGCCGTTCGACGCCGTTGTCGCCGAGGCCACCCAGGCCGGCCGCCTGGATGGCAGCGTCAAGTTCTACCTGGCCGGCAAGACGCCGAAGAATGCCAAGGTCGTGCGTAGCGGTGTTACCACCAGCAAGAAGACCAACGCCTTCAACAAGACGGACGAAGGCGCCTGCAGCTGGGCGCTGCAATCGGCGCTGATCGCCATGCAGCAGGCCGCCAAGGCTGCCGGCGCCAATGCCGTGGTGAACATCGCCAGCAACTACAAGCACGTCGAGTACAAGGACAGCGAGAAATACGAATGCCATGCTGGCGCCATCATGGCTGGCGTCGCGATCAAGGCTGATCTCGCCAACGTCCGTTGATCATCCCAGGCCGATGCGCGGGCTACGCATCGGCTCTACATCCCTCCGTCGATGCCCGTCGGAACGATTGGCGGCGCCGTCGAGTCCACTGAACATCAGTGAACTCGACTGGAGCGCCTCATGTTCGGCAAGTCTTCGCACACCTTCGAAATCAACTACATCTACCAGAACGACCCACGCGCCGAGACCTACGACGCGGATGTCGACAGCCTGTCCCAGGGTGAAGCCGCGCGCCATCTCATCCAATTGCACAATGCCGATGCCGAGAACAGCCTGGTGATGCCGAAGGCCGACGCCGACGAGGCGCGGCTGCTGGAGCAGGCCGAAGTCATGGGCATCACCGATATCCGCGTGACCCGTGTCCCGAAACAGGACAAGGGCGAAACGCCCGCTCATTACAAGCAGCCCTGAACCACTATTGCGGGTGCGGCGTCAGCGCTGCCTCAATGCCTCGCGCGTCACCAGATCCATGAAGGCCTGCGCCAGCGGCGACTGCTCCTGGCGGCGCTTGACCAGCCACACAGCTGTGGTGGCGTCCTGATCCGACAGGGTGCGGAAGCGCACTCCGTCGATACGGATACGGCGAAAGGATGCCGGCAGCACCGACACGCCCAATCCCGCCGCGACCAGTCCGATAATTGTCAGAGCCTCGTTCGCTTCCTGCGCGATGCGCGGGCTGAATCCCGCCTGTCGCGCCAGATTGAGCAACTGATCGTAGAGCCCGGTGCCGTAGCTGCGCGGAAAGAACACGAAGGGCTCGTCGGCCAGCTCCGCCAGAGCCAGGCCCTCCTCCCCTGCTTCGGCAAGCGAATGCCCCGTATGCATCAGCGCTACCAGTGGCTCGCTGAACAGCTCGACGGTCTGCAGGCCCGGCGGCAAGGCAAAGGGACGGATCATGCCGACCTGCAGCGTCTCGTCCTGCACCGCGTCGATCACCTGCTTGCTGGTCATCTCCTGCAGCGCGAGGTGCACCGCCGGGAAGGCCTGGCGAAAGGCCAGAATCGCCCGCGGCAGAATCGACGTAAAGGGCGCTGACGAGGTGAAGCCGACCTGCAACTCGCCGATCTCACCCTGCTCGGCACGCCGCACCACATCGACCGACTTGTCCACCTGAGCCAGCGTGCGCCGGGTCTCGTCGAGAAACAGCCGCCCCGCGTCGGTCAGCGACACCCGGCGGTTGGTGCGATCGAACAGGCGCACGCCCAGTTCCTGTTCAAGGGCCTGGATCTGCTGGCTAAGCGGCGGCTGAGAGATGCGCAGCAGTTCGGCTGCTCGACCGAAGTGCAGCTCTTCGGCCACCGCCACGAAATAGCGTAGATGTCTCAGTTCCACGTGCGCTCCAAACGATTCGTAAAAAATATCAATAAGGTCGAATAATATATTGGATAGCTTAAACAAAGCTTCCTATCATTTCGCCCATAAACCCGAACAACAGCAATCGCGCCCGCCGATCGAAAAAATGATCACAGGCGTAACGGGCCGCTTTTGGCCGGAAAAAGCGAATCGGACAGAGGTCTCCATCGTGAGCAGTACGCACGGCGCCAGTGGCGCGTCAGCAGTGATACCCGCGCCTGGCGCGCCCATCAGCCATACCGAGAAAGGCACGCAGCGCTTCGCGCGCACTGCCCTGGCCCTGTTCGCTGGCGGCTTCGCCACCTTCGCCCTGCTGTACTGCGTGCAGCCGATGATGCCCATGCTGTCGCAGGCGTTCGGCATCAACGCAGCGCAGAGCAGCCTGATCCTTTCGCTCTCGACCCTGACACTGGCCGTCGGATTGCTGATCACCGGACCGATCTCCGATGCCATCGGCCGCAAGCAGGTGCTGGTCGTCTCCCTGCTCGCTGCCGCCATGTTCACCGTCGGCAGTGCACTCGCACCCAGCTGGGAAGGCGTACTGCTGATGCGCGCGCTGGTCGGCTTGGCGCTCAGCGGGGTGGCTGCGGTGGCCATGACCTACTTGAGCGAAGAGATCCACCCGCACCACCTCGGCCTGGCGATGGGGCTGTATATCGGCGGCAATGCCATCGGCGGCATGAGCGGACGCTTGCTGAGCGGCGTGCTGGTGGACTACCTGTCGTGGCACAGCGTGCTCGGAGTGATGGGCGGTCTGGCGCTACTGGCGGCGCTGTTGCTCTGGCGCTTCCTGCCGGAGTCGCGGCACTTCCACCCACGCCCGTTGCGCCTACGCGGCTTGCTGCAGGGCTACACGCTGCATTTTCGCGATGCCGTCCTGCCGTGGCTGTTCCTGCAGGGGTTCCTGCTGATGGGCAGCTTCGTCACGCTGTACAACTACATCGGCTATCGGCTGATTGCCGAGCCGTTCCACCTCAGCCAGACCATGATCGGCCTGCTGGCGGTGCTCTATCTGTCGGGCATCTACAGTTCGGCACAAGTGGGGGCGCTCGCCGATCGCTTCGGCCGTCGCCGGGTGTTCTGGCTGGTGATCGCTCTGATGCTGGCAGGCGTGGCCCTGACCCTGTTCGACCGACTGCCGCTGGTACTGCTGGGCATGCTGCTGTTCACCTTCGGTTTCTTTGGCGCCCATTCGGTGGCCAGCAGCTGGATCGGCCGCCGCGCGCAACAGGCTCGCGGCCAGGCGTCGTCGCTCTATCTGTTCAGCTACTACCTCGGCTCGAGCATCGCCGGCACGCTGGGCGGGGTCTTCTGGCACGCTGCCGGCTGGGACGGCGTAGGTCTGTTCATCGCCTCGCTGTTGCTGATCGCCCTCGCTGTAGCCCTGCACCTGGCGCGCCTGCGCCCACTGCCGGAGCCGCAAGCGGCTCACTGAGCCGGTAAAGCAAAACGCCCCGCAAATGCGGGGCGTTTTCCTGGAGCCGCTGGCAAATCAGCCGTGGTACTGCGCCGACAGCTCGTGGACCGACTCGATGAAGGCGCCGGCATGAGCGGGATCGACTTCCGGCGTGATGCCGTGGCCCAGGTTGAACACGTGGCCTTCGCCATGGCCGAAACTGGCCAGAATGCGCGCCACCTCCGCGCGGATGGCATCGGGCTTGGCATAGAGCACGCTCGGGTCCATGTTGCCCTGCAGTGCGACCTTGCCGCCGACGCGGCGGCGTGCCTCGCCGATATCGCAGGTCCAGTCCAGCCCCAGCGCTTCGACGCCCGAGTCGGCCATCGATTCCAGCCAGAGGCCGCCGCCCTTGGTGAACATGATGACCGGCACGCGGCGGCCGTCATGTTCGCGAATCAGGCCATTGACGATCTTGCGCATGTAGGCCAGGGAGAACTCCTGATAGGCCGCGGCCGACAGGCTGCCACCCCAGGAATCGAAGATCTGCACCGCCTGGGCACCGGCGAGGATCTGGCCATTGAGGTAGCTGGTGACCGACTGCGCCAGCTTGTCCAGCAGGGCGTGCATCGCCTGCGGGTTTTCGTAGAGCATCGCCTTGGACTTGCGGAAATCCTTCGACGAGCCGCCCTCGACCATGTAGGTCGCCAGGGTCCAGGGGCTGCCGGAGAACCCGATCAGCGGCACGCGGCCATTGAGCTCGCGGCGAATGGTACGCACTGCGTCCATCACATAGCCCAGGTCCTTCTCCGGATCGGGAATCGGCAGCGCCTCGATGTCCGCAACGGTGCTCACCACCTTCTTGAAGCGCGGCCCCTCGCCGGTCTCGAAGTACAGACCCAAACCCATGGCGTCCGGCACGGTGAGGATGTCGGAGAAGAGGATCGCGGCATCCAGCGGATAGCGATCCAGCGGCTGCAGCGTCACCTCGCAAGCGAGTTCGGGATTCATGCACAGGCTCATGAAGTCACCGGCCTTGGCGCGGCTGGCCCGGTACTCGGGCAGATAGCGGCCGGCCTGGCGCATCATCCACACCGGGGTGACGTCGACAGGCTGCTTGAGCAGGGCACGAAGGAAGCGGTCGTTCTTCAAGACGGTCATGGCAGGGTTCCAGCGTAAAAGTGCCGTGCATTGTCGCAAAGCAGAAAAAAAAAGGCACGGCGAGCGCCGTGCCATTTAGCTATGGGCTTGATTCAAATCAGGCCACTCGGGCGCCCTTCGATGCCCGGCAACGCCCGATCAGACGCCGAGATAATCCATGATGCCTTCGGCAGCCTGACGACCTTCGAAGATCGCCGTCACCACCAGGTCGGAGCCGCGGACCATGTCGCCGCCGGCGAAGATCTTCGGGTTGCTGGTCTGGTGCTTGAACTGACCCACCTCGGGTGCCACGACGCGGCCCTGGTTGTCGATCTGGATGCCCTGGGCTTCGAACCACGGTGCCGGGCTCGGACGGAAGCCAAAGGCGATGACCACGGCATCGGCCGGCAGCACCTGCTCGGAACCGGGAATCGGCTCCGGGCTGCGGCGACCGCGGGCGTCTGGTGCGCCGAGACGTGTCTCGACCACCTTTACACCCTCAACCTTACCTTCGCCGACGATGGCGATGGGTTGGCGGTTGAAGAGGAACTTCACGCCCTCTTCCTTGGCGTTCTTCACTTCGCGGCGCGAGCCCGGCATGTTCGCCGCATCACGACGGTAGGCGCAGGTCACGCTCTTCGCACCTTGGCGAATGGAGGTGCGGTTGCAGTCCATCGCGGTATCACCGCCGCCCAGCACCACGACCTTCTTGCCCTTCATGTCGATGAAGTCTTCGGCAGACTTCTCGAAGCCGAGGTTGCGGTTGACGTTGGCGATGAGGAAATCCAGCGCGTCGTACACGCCCGGCAGGTCCTCACCGGGGAAGCCGCCCTTCATGTAGGTGTAGGTGCCCATGCCCATGAACACGGCATCGTAATCGGCCAGCAGCTGGTCGATGGTGATGTCCTTGCCTACCTCGGTGTTAAGACGGAATTCGATGCCCATGCCGCCGAAGATTTCGCGACGACGGCTGAGTACGGTCTTCTCCAGCTTGAACTCGGGAATGCCGAAGGTCAGCAGACCGCCGATCTCGGGGTTCTTGTCGAACACCACTGGGGTTACGCCGTTGCGCACGAGAATATCGGCACAGCCCAGCCCTGCCGGGCCGGCACCGATGATCGCGACTTTCTTGCCGGTCGGCTTGACCTTGGACATGTCGGGCCGCCAGCCCATGGCGAAGGCGGTATCGGCGATGTACTTCTCCACCGAGCCGATGGTCACCGCACCAAAGCCATCATTCAGGGTGCAGGCGCCCTCGCAGAGACGATCCTGCGGGCAGACGCGACCGCAGACTTCTGGAAGGGTGTTGGTCTGGTGCGCCAGTTCGGCGGCCGCGAGGATGTTGCCCTCGGAGACCAGCTTGAGCCAGTTGGGAATGTAGTTGTGGACCGGGCACTTCCACTCGCAATAGGGGTTGCCGCAACCCAGGCAGCGGTGGGCCTGTTCGCAGGCCTGCTGCGGCTTGAAGGGCTCGTAGATCTCGACGAACTCCTTCTTGCGCTGGCGCAGCAGCTTCTTCTTCGGATCCTTGCGCCCGACCTCGATGAACTGGAAGTCGTTATTCAGACGTTCAGTCATTTCAAAACCTCTCAACAGCAACCGTAGGCAATACATACGGCTGCAAGACAATCAGGGTGAGCAGCGGCCCCGCGTTGGCTGGGGCCGCTGCCTGAAGCGGCTTATTGTTATTGCGGGTTGGCCCGGGTGCTCGACAGCAGCGAAGCCAGGTTGGCCGCCTTGGGCTTGACCAGCCAGAACCGACGCAGGTAGTCGTCGAGATTATCCAGCAGCTCAGCCCCCCACTCACTCGCGGTTTCAGCAACGTATTCGCGCAGCACGTCCTGCAGATGGCTGCGATAGGCTTCCATCGCCTCGCCGGTGATGCGCTGCAGGTTGACCAGCTCGTTGTTCACCCGGTCCACGAAACTGTTGTCCATGTCCAGCACATAGGCGAAACCACCGGTCATGCCCGAGCCAAAGTTGTGTCCGGTCTTGCCAAGCACGCAGACGAAGCCTCCGGTCATGTACTCGCAGCAATGGTCGCCAGTACCCTCGACAACTGCGTGGGCGCCAGAGTTGCGCACCGCGAAACGCTCACCCGCGGTACCTGCAGCAAACAGCTTGCCGCCGGTAGCGCCGTAAAGACAGGTGTTGCCGATGATCGCCGAATCCTGGGACCGATAGCTGGCACCCTGCGGCGGCGTGACCACCAGCTTGCCGCCGGTCATGCCCTTGCCGACGTAATCGTTGGCATCGCCTTCCAGATAGAGATTGAGGCCACCGGCGTTCCAGACGCCGAAGCTCTGGCCGGCAGTGCCCTTGAAGCGGAAGGTGATCGGCGCACCGGCCATGCCCTGGTTGCCATGCTGGCGAGCGATCTCGCCGGAGACACGGGCACCAATGGAGCGGTCGCAGTTACAGATTTCCAGCTCGAACTCGCCACCGCTCTTGGCATCGATGGCGCCTTTGGCCAGCTTGACCATTTCTTCGGCCAGCAGGCCCTGGTCGAACGGCGGGTTCTTCTCGACCAAGCAGAATTGCGGCTTGTCGGCGGCGATGTTGCTGCTGCCGAGCAGGGGCGACAGATCCAGGTTGTTCTGCTTGGCCGTTTCACCCGGCAGCACTTCGAGCAGATCGGTACGCCCGATCAGCTCGCCCAGGCTACGCACGCCCAGCTTGGCCAGCCACTCGCGGGTTTCTTCGGCGACGAACTGGAAGAAGTTGACCACCATGTCGACGGTGCCGATGAAGTGATCCTTGCGCAGCTGCTCATTCTGCGTGGCAACGCCGGTGGCGCAGTTGTTCAGGTGGCAGATGCGCAGGTACTTGCAGCCCAGCGCGATCATCGGCGCAGTACCGAAGCCAAAGCTTTCAGCGCCGAGGATCGCGGCCTTGATCACGTCGAGGCCAGTCTTCAGGCCGCCATCGGTCTGCACCCGGACCTTGCCGCGCAGGTCGTTGCCGCGCAGGGTCTGGTGGGTTTCGGCCAGGCCGAGCTCCCACGGCGAGCCAGCATAGCGAATGGAGGTCAGCGGCGAAGCGCCGGTGCCACCGTCGTAGCCGGAGATGGTGATGAGGTCGGCATAGGCCTTGGCCACACCGGCGGCGATGGTACCCACGCCCGGCTCGGCCACCAGTTTGACCGACACCAGCGCCTGCGGGTTGACCTGCTTGAGGTCGAAGATCAGCTGGGCCAGATCCTCGATGGAGTAGATGTCGTGGTGTGGCGGCGGGGAGATCAAGGTGACGCCCGGTACTGCATAGCGCAGCCGCGCGATCAGGCCATTGACCTTGCCACCAGGCAACTGGCCGCCTTCACCGGGCTTGGCGCCCTGGGCGACCTTGATCTGCAGCACTTCGGCGTTGACCAGGTATTCCGGCGTAACACCGAAGCGACCGGTCGCTACCTGCTTGATCTTCGAGCTGCGCTCGGTGCCGTAGCGAGCCGGGTCTTCACCGCCCTCACCTGAGTTCGAGCGCGCGCCAATGCGGTTCATCGCCGCGGCGATGGCTTCGTGGGCTTCCGGCGACAGGGCGCCCAGCGAAATACCAGCGGAATCAAACCGCTTGAGAATCGCCTCAAGCGGCTCGACCTCTTCCAACGCCAGCGGCTGCTCAGCCACCTTGACCTTGAGCAAGTCGCGGAGCATGGCCACCGGACGCTGGTCGACCAACGCGGTGTATTCCTTGAAGCGGCTGTAATCGCCGCTCTGCACCGCCACCTGCAGCGCGCTGACTACATCCGGGTTGTACGCATGGTATTCGCCACCGTAGACGAACTTCAGCAGGCCACCCTGCTGGATCGGCTTGCGGCTGCTCCAGGCTTCGGCGGCGAGGGCCTTCTGCTCGGCCTCCAGATCCTCGAAGCGCGCGCCCTTGATACGGCTGGCCACGCCGCGGAAGCTGAGGTCCACGACTTCTTCAGCCAAGCCAACAGCTTCGAACAGCTGCGCGCCGCGGTAGGAGGCGATGGTCGAGATGCCCATCTTGGAGATGATCTTCATCAGCCCCTTGGAGATGCCCTTGCGATAGTGCTTGAACACCTCATAGAGGTCGCCCAGCACTTCGCCAGTGCGGATCAGGTCGCCCAGCACTTCGAAAGCAAGGAACGGGTAGACCGCAGTCGCGCCGAAGCCGATCAGTACCGCGAAATGGTGCGGATCACGGGCGGTGGCGGTTTCGACCAAGATGTTGCAGCTGCAGCGCAGGCCGGTTTCCACCAGACGATGGTGAACCGCGCCCACGGCCAGCGAAGCATGCACCGGCAGCTTGCCTGGTGCGATATGACGATCGCTGAGTACCAGCAGGACCTTGCCGCCACGTACGGCTTCCTCGGCCTGATCGGCAATATTGCGAATCGCCGCCTCGAGGCCGACGGCCTCGTCGTAGTTCAGGTCGATGACCAGACGCTCGAATCCCGGACGCTCCAGGTTCATGATCGTCCGCCACTTCGCCGGCGAGATCACCGGAGTGGTCAGAATCGCGCGGTTGGCGTGCTCGGCGGTTTCCTCGAAGACATTGCGCTCGGCACCCAGGCAGGTTTCCAGCGACATGACGATGGCTTCGCGCAGCGGGTCGATAGGCGGATTGGTGACCTGCGCGAACTGTTGGCGGAAGTAGTCGTAGGGCGAGCGCACACGACGCGACAGGACCGCCATGGGCGTATCGTCACCCATCGAGCCGACCGCTTCCTGGCCTTGCTCGGCCAACGGACGCAGTACCTGGTCGCGCTCCTCGAAGGTGACCTGGTACATCTTCATGTACTGCTTGAGCTGGTCGGCATCGTAGAAGGCCGAACCATGGTCGTTGTCGTCCAGGGTCGACTGGATGCGCAGGGCGTTCTGCCGCAGCCACTTCTTGTAGGGCTGCTGTGCCTTGAGGCGATTGTCGATGTCGTCGGTGTGCAGCACCTTGCCGGTGTGGGTGTCCACGGCGAGGATCTGCCCCGGCCCGACGCGGCCCTTGGCCAGGACGTCTTCCGGCTTGTAATCCCAGACGCCAACTTCGGAGGCGAGGGTAATGTAGCCGTTCTTGGTGGTCACCCAGCGCGCCGGGCGCAGGCCGTTGCGGTCGAGCAGGCAGACTGCATGGCGACCGTCGGTCAGCACCACGCCAGCCGGGCCATCCCAGGGTTCCATGTGCATGGAGTTGAATTCATAGAACGCCCGCAGATCGGGGTCCATGGTCTCGACGTTCTGCCACGCCGGGGGAATGATCATACGCAGGCCACGGAACAGATCCATTCCGCCGGTGACCAAGAGCTCAAGCATATTGTCCATGCTGGAAGAGTCCGAGCCGGTGCGATTGATCAGTGGCGACAGGCTTTCCAGGTCGGGCAGCAGCTCGTTGGCGAACTTCAGGCGACGTGCCTGCGCCCAGTTACGGTTGCCGGTGATGGTATTGATCTCACCGTTGTGCGCGAGGAAACGGAACGGCTGAGCCAGGCGCCATTGCGGCATGGTGTTGGTGGAGAAACGCTGGTGGAATACGCAGATCGCAGTGGCGAGACGCTCATCGCCCAGGTCAGGATAAAACTGCGCCAGGTCGGCGGGCATCATCAGGCCCTTGTAGATGATGTCCTTGTCGGAGAGGCTGCAAACGTAGAAGGCGCTGTCGTCGGCGAGCGCGACTTCGGCGCGGCGGCGTGCGAAGAACAGCTTGATGCCGAACTCGCGTTCGTCCAAGCCATCGCCGGAGACAAAGACCTGCTCGATCCGCGGCAGACGCTCAAGAGCAAGCTGGCCCAGCACGCTGGTATCGACCGGCACTTCACGCCAGCCGACCAGCGTCAGACCTTGGGCAATAATCTCTTCACTGAGACGAGCGCGGGCCTGGTCCGCCTTGCTGTCGTCCTGATCCAGAAAGATCATCCCGACGGCATACTGCGCAGGCAGCTCGGCGTTGAAATGCTCCAGAGCCTGGGCACGCAGAAATGCGTCGGGCTTCTGCATCAGCAGACCGCAACCGTCACCGGTTTTGCCGTCAGCGTTGATGCCACCGCGGTGAGTCATGCAGGTCAGGGACTGAATGGCAGTCTTTAGCAGGTGATGGCTAGCCTCGCCCTGCATGTGGGCAATCAGACCGAAGCCGCAGTTATCCTTGAACTCTTCAGGACGAAAAAGACCTGCTCTCATAGGCACTCCACCAGCTAAATGCGTTGTAAATCAACCCCTTATTGACGGGCAGAGACTCACCCCGTCATTCACGTGGGCAAAAGGGGGAGCAGTTTACAAAGCCAGCTAGAGCGACACAATTTATTTTTGCAAGCCCCAAAAAGGTGCATTGCGCACTTTTTTGGGGCATTTTTCTATCGAGCCTGTTTGATTTCCTGTTGCACGCTTGCCAAATTTCGTACCCACGGCTTGCCAGCCTGCAACGAGACGGGCAGCGTCTTGACCGCCGCGACAGCAGCAGCACGATTCGCGAAGTTGCCGTAAGTCACGACGTAGAGCGGCTTGCCTTCATGCACTTTGGCGAAGTATCGGTAGTTACCGCCATGCTGCTGGACGATTGCTTGAGCGTTCTTCTCGACACGGGTCCCCAGGATCTGAACCAGATAATTGCTTCCCGGCTGGCTCGCATACCAAGAGCTATTGGTTGAACCCGAGGCAGTTGCTGCAGCAGGCGCACGCTCTGCGGCATTCGGCCGCACCTGGGGTGACGCAGGCGCCGGAGCGGGAGCCGGAGCCGGAGCAGCAACTTGCGGAGCGGGTGCGGGCTGAACACGCTCGCTCGGTGCTGGTGCTGGTGCTGGTGCTGGTGCTGGTGCTGGTGCTGGTGCTGGTGCTGGTGCTGGTGCTGGTGCAGGAATTGTAGGGACTGCGGCATTCGCGGTGGGCCCGCCATTCTCGTCCTCGCTCTCGCCACCAGCAGCGGCCGCCAGCGGCTCGCGCACCACCGGCTGTGCGTCGCCACCCAGTGGCAGGGACAACGGCCGCTCTTGTCCATCGAACTCGATGGCAGCCGGGTCCTGCTCCCCGGTCTCATCAGACGGCCCCGAGGCAGACGAACCATCGAGCGGCAGGGAGGTCACTTCGGGGGCCGAAGGGCGCTCGGAATCGCCGCCACGCAAGAAAAGAAAGCCGACCGCTATAAGAACAAGGACTGCGACTACAGCAACCAAATGTTTTTTGGGTAGCGGAAATCCGATACCGCCCGATTTCCGCCGCCCGCGCTTGCTCTGCATCGCGGCGATGAGCTCGTCTCGGGCCAACTGATTGATCGCCCCCGGCCAACCACCAGACTGCTCATGGATACGACCAATCTGCTCTTCGCTCAGACACTCTAGGCCGCTACCGGCGCCCTCCAGCCGCAATGCCAGGTACTCCCTGGTTTCGTCCTCTTCATACGGCTGCAGCGCGATGGCATGGTAGCGCTCCTCGCCATCACTCAAGGCCTCGAGCCGCCCGCCAAGCGCAGACTCACCGAACAGGAACACATGCGGCCTGGCCTCAGGGGTGCCCGCAGCCAGACGCAGAAGGGTTTCCACCGCAGCACCCGTCAACAGCTCAGCGTCGTCTACCAATAGATAGACTTCCTGACCTGTCAACGCCAGCTGGATGACCTGAGCCATCACGCCGTCGAAATCGGCCTCCTGGCTGTTCAGTGCTTGAGCGATCTGTGCCAACAGCGCGCTCGCATCCATCGTAGCCTGAGGGGTAATGACTACGCTCTGAACCGCCTGCTTGTTGCTACTGGCAACCAGTGCCTGACGCAACAAGGTTTTGCCACTTCCCTCCGGCCCGGTAACCAGCAGCAGCAGCTGGCTGTAGCGTGCCAGATGATGAAGCTGCCCAAGCACCGGCTTGCGCTGCGCGGGAAAGAACTTGAAGCCCGGAACGCGGGCAGCAAACGGGTCATGGCTGAAGCCATAGTGATTCAGAAACGCGTCGTCCGCAGACAAACTGGTCATGGAAATTTTCTTATGCTCCAAGGTGTTCCGTCATTGCACCGTAACTGGCGCTCAAGGTGGTTTCCAGCACGTCGCGAGGGAAGTCCCCGGTCACAACAGCCTCGCCCATTCGCCGCAGCAAAACGAGGCGCAGCCGACCGTCCAGAACCTTCTTGTCGACGGCCATGTGCTCGAGAAAGTCCTGCGGCTTCATCTGCGCGGGGGGCACGACCGGAAGCGCCGCGCGCTGCAGCAACCTGATGGCCCGGTCACGCTCCATCCGCGTGATCCAGCCCAGCTGACAAGACATCTCCAACGCCATCACGGTTCCCGCCGCCACGGCCTCACCATGCAACCAGACGCCATAGCCCATATGTGTTTCTATCGCGTGGCCAAATGTGTGACCTAGATTGAGAATCGCGCGCACGCCGGACTCGCGCTCATCAGCGTTCACCACCTTGGCCTTTGCAGCGCAGGAGCGATGGATCGCCTCCGTCAGCACCACAGGATCAAGCGCTCGAAGTCGATCAACATTTGCCTCAAGCCAGCCAAGGAAGGGCTCGTCGCAGATAAGCCCATACTTGATCACCTCAGCCAGCCCCGCAGAAAGCTCACGAGGCGGCAATGTCTTCAAGGTCGCGGTGTCAATGATGACCGCTCGGGGCTGATAGAACGCCCCGATCATGTTTTTGCCTAGAGGGTGATTGATACCGGTCTTGCCGCCAACCGAGGAGTCCACTTGCGACAATAGCGTGGTGGGAACCTGAATGAAGTCCACGCCACGCTGATAGCTGGCAGCTGCATAGCCCGCCATATCGCCAATGACGCCGCCACCCAGCGCAATGACCGTGGTATTGCGATCGTGCCTAGCTCCGAGCAGAGCGTCGAAGATGAGCTGCAGGGTTTGCCAATTCTTGTGTTCCTCCCCGTCGGGAAGAATCACCGGAGTAACGGTGTAGTCGGAAAGGGTCTGAGTCAGTCGATCGAGATACAGGGGCGCAACAGTTTCATTGGTGACAACGGCCACCTGCCGCCCGCGGATCCTGTCGGAAAACAGCTCGGCGCGATCAATCAACCGCTCGCCAATATGAATGGGATAGCTACGCTCACCGAGATCGACCTGAAGAGTCTGCATGGGGCCCCCAACAATAAAGGGGTCTAGGATAGCGCAGATTCATCCCGGCTTTCACGAGGCGGTAAAGACGCGAGCCGGTCGAGAATTTCCGTCACAACCATCCGCGGCGGACGTTCGTCGGTTTCGATGATGACGTCCGCTATCGAGCGATATAGCGGATCGCGAATGGCCATGAGGGCGGACAGAACGCTGCGGGGATCACTAGCCTGCAATAGCGGCCGGTTGCGGTCGCGGGCGGTGCGTTCGAGCTGCTGGTCGACCGACGTGCAAAGATAGACGACTTGCCCACCCGCACGAAGGGCCTGCCGATTATCCTCTCGCAACACCGCACCACCGCCAGTGGCCAGCACCACTCCCTCGAGCTGGCAGAGATCGGCGATCACCGCCCGCTCCCGCTCACGAAAGCCGCCCTCACCCTCCACGTCAAAGATCAGTGGAATGCTGGCACCGGTCCGCTGTTCGATCTCCTTATCGGAATCCTTGAATGGGAGACGAAGCTCTTTGGCAAGCAAACGCCCGATGGTGCTTTTGCCAGCACCCATCGGGCCTACGAGAATGAAGTTCTGCAACGACTATTGCCCTACGGCGACCGCTCGATAGTTGAGGATTCTAGGCGTTAGGAAAACCAAAAGCTCGGATTTCGTATCTTCTACTATATCTCGTCGGAACAAACGACCAACGAACGGAACATCACCCAGGAAAGGAACTTTTTCGATACTGCTGATCTGGCTATTGGAGAAGACGCCACCAATGACTATCGTCTCTCCATCCGTCACAAGGACCTTGGCATTGACTTCATTCTTGTTAATCGGGGGCACGCCATTCAGTGCGTTGGCGAAATCAGGGGCGTCCTTTGTGACCTTGACTTCCATGATGATGCGGTTGTCAGGAGTGATTTGCGGCGTCACCTCTAACGACAGCGCTGCCTCTTTGAAGGATGTAGAGGTGGCACCACTCGAACTGGCCTCTTGATAGGGTATCTCGGAACCCTTCAAGATCTTAGCGGTTTCCTTATCAGCCGTTACGACCTTGGGCTGCGAAACGATCTCCCCATTCCCGGTCTTTTCCATTGCAGACAGCTGCAGATCTAAGATGCCGTAGTCCGACACATAGCCAATCCCGATCCCGGCGGTACTATTCGCCACACCCAAGTCGACGAATGGAACCGGCGCCAAAGCATCCTTCAGGGTGAAGTTACCGACTTTGTCGGTTCCAGGCAAACCTGCACGCCCTGTTTCTTCGTCAACACCAATAGCGCCATCTTTACCGTAGAACCCCCAATTATCGTTGGTGTAATTGCCGCCCCACCGAACTCCAAGCGCTTTGTCGTACCCAACGTTAGCCTCGACGATGCGCGCTTCAATCATTACCTGCCTCACAGGAATATCTAGCTGCACAACGATGCGGCGCAATTCATCCAGCCGCTCTTGCGTTTGATACGCAATGATGTTGTTTGTACGATCGTCGACCGCGATCGAACCTCGATCGGCTGTAATGGCATCGCTACCCGTCACCGACTGAAAAAGCCGCGCAATATCGGCAGCCTTTGCGTAATTGACCTGAACGACCTCGCGACGAAGTGGAGCAAGCTCGGCGATCTGCCGCTGCGACTCAAGCTCCTGACGCTCACGGGCAGCAATCTCGTCGGCAGGCGCGACCAGCAGCACGTTACCAACCTGGCGCTTATCCAGCCCTTTGGTTTTAAGCACCAGATCCAGCGCCTGGTCCCAAGGCACGTTTTGCAGACGCAGGGTTATGTTGCCAGCGACGGTATCGCTCGCCACCAGGTTCAGATCGGTGAAGTCAGCGATCAGCTGCAGTACGGAACGAACGTCGATATCCTGAAAGTTGAGCGAGAGTTTCTCGCCCGAATAAGCAAAGCGCTCAGCCTTGCGCTTCTCGGCTTCATCCTCGGTCAGAGGCTTGATGCTGATAGTCAGTTTGTTGTCTGTCTGGTACGCCAGATAATCGTATCGACCGGTCGGCTCGATGGCGACACTTGCTCCACCGGCCTGAGCGGACGAATCGACAAATTTCACGGGCGTAGCGAAATCCTGAACATCAAGACGAACACGCAGCGCCTCTGGCAGTTGAGCCTTGTCGAAGAGGACACGAATCTTTCCGCCCTGCTCCTCAATGGTCGAGCCTACCGATGGGTCAGAGAGCGTAATAACGACGTTCCCGGCACCGTCTTCACCCCGACGGAAATCGATATTCTCGATCGCCTTACCTACAGCCATCGCCTTGGCAGGCGCAGCCACTGGAGCAACGGGCGCAGCTGAAACAGCTGGGGCACGTACAGCACCCGAACTTTCGCCCAGTACCACAAAGAGATTGTTACCATCTACGCGAGTGGAGTAGGGCACCAGAGTATTGAGATTAACGATCAGTCGGGTACGGCCTTGGGCTTCAACGACGGTCACGCTCCGCGCATTGCCAACTCCTAGCTCGCGATTCTTCGCTCCGAGCTTATTGGATACGCCGGGCAGGTCGAGCGCGATCCGCGCAGGCTGATCGAGGGTATAACCACGCGGTGTAGCCACCGGTTCGTCGAACGCAAGCTTCAATTCAACACGGTCGCCAGGCAGCGCAGCGACATCGAGGGCGTTCAGGTTGGCCGCCAGCAGGGCTGGAGAAATAAACGCCGCCAGCAAAGAGATACCTAGGCGTGAAAGGGTAGTGTTCATAAATTGCTTCCGTTGTGCAGACCGGTAAAGGTTTTCCATGCTTTTGCCCCGCGCTAGGTGCGCTCTTTCAAGGTCAGACTGCGCGGGCGCTCGAGCCACCCACCCTCTCCATCAGGTACGATTTCCACTACATCCACTCCCGCATCGCTGATCTCGACGATACGGCCATGGTTGCGCCCCAAATAGTCACCAATCTTGACGCGATGAACCCCGTCGCCGCCCTTGATCAAGGCGTACCGCCCCCCACCATTGGCTAACGTGCCTACCATCGTGAAGTTCTCGATATTGAACCCCTCAAGAAACTGCTTAACTCGCGACTCATCGGGCTGGATATCTTTTGAGCCCTTTTGCCGCTGGGTTAAATCAAGCTTGACGGGAGGCTGAAACGGATGTCGCAGGGCGGCAGCGCTATAGGTAAAGGCTTCGTAGGGAATGAATGCCGGTAGCGGCTCAATTGTCCCTTTCGGCTTCGCCCTGACCTCATTCATATATTGCTGCAGATCGCCGAAGTCGTTGCTGCTGTCGCAGCCAGTCAGCGCAACCAGACTTAAGCCCAACGCAGTAAGTCTTGCGCGATTCATTTCTGCAGCCCCTTGTCGTTATAACGATAAGTCTTAGCGACGATGTTCATACGCAATTTTGATGTAGCTTCGTTCTTTTCAGTCTTGATCTCGAAATCATGTAGCGTGACGATACGCGGAAGGCTTGCCACACCACTCACGAAAGTTGCCAGATCGTGATATCCCCCAACGACCTTGATATTTATAGGCAACTCGATATAAAACTGCTGAGCCACCTCTGGCTGCAACTTGATTTCCTCGAACTCCAGCCCACTACCGAGACCCGTTCGAGTGATGTCTTCCAGAAGCCCAGGGACCTCGGTATCGCTTGGCAGTTGCCGCAATAACGCACCAAACGACGTTTCCATCTCGGCCATTTGCGCTTTATAAGCTTCCAAATTGGCGGCCTGGAACGCTTTGGTCGAGAACTGCTGCTTCAAGGTTTCTTCCTGAGCGCGCTGCTGCTCCAATTGCAGTTGCATATCCTGCAAATGAAAGTAATAACCTAGAGCAAGCACCGCTGCGAGAAGCATAACGCCAGCAATGAACTTGACCGGCGCAGGCCAAGAACCGAGGTTATTAAGATCGAGATCAGCGAAGTCTATCTTGCGAAAACTATCTAACGATTCAGCCAGACTCATGGCTTTGCTCCTTCCGTAGCGGCAACCGGCTGCGTTTGCTGAACCGTCAGCTGGAACACATTTTCCTGATCCACGGCACCGGCGGTGACGGCTTTCACCTCGTTCAGATTCGGCGCTTCGAGCCAATCAGAGGCATCAAGATTGCGCATAAGGTTGGAGACACGATTGTTCGATTCGGCAGCACCAATGATCGCAATGTTCTTTCCGGTCATTTTTACCGAAGTGAAATACACTCCATCCGGCAGAGTTCTTACAAGCTGATCAAAAACTCGCCCGATAATAGGTCGATTACCTTGCAAGTCCTGGATGATCTTCATTCGCTCCAGTAGTTGCTGACGACGCTCTTTCAATTCCTTGATTTCTTTAATACGAGCATCAAGAACCGCAATTTCCTTTTTGACAAACTCGTTGCGCGCACTCTGCTGCTCAATCGCAGCTTGGAAATAACGATCTCCAAGAAAGACCAGACCAGCCGCTATGACCAGCACACCGACCAGAGACGCTAGGAAACGCTGCTTTCGTTCTTCACGCAGCTGTTCACGCCACGGAAGCAAGTTGATTTGCGCCATTAGTCGAAGCTCCTCAGCGCCAGGCCACAAGCAATCATCAAGGCCGGCGCATCGCTAGCCAACGCTCCAGCATTCACTTTGCTGCTCAACGCCATATCGGCGAATGGATTCGCAACTAGAGTCTGAGTACCGATCTTCTGCTGAATCATGTGATCCAACCCAGGTATCGATGCCGTCCCGCCCGCTAACAGGATGCAGTCGACATCATGGAACTGTCCTGCCGCAAAGAAGAACTGCAACGAGCGAGAAACCTGCTGCACAACTGCCTCTTTGAACGGAAGCAAAACCTCACTGTCGTAGTCGTCTGGGAGGCCGCCTTGCTTTTTGGCTAGACCAGCTTCTTCTTGTGAAAGGCCGTAGCGTCGCTGAATTTCCTCCGTCAGCTGACGCCCGCCAAAAAGCTGTTCACGGGTATAAATAGTACGACCGTTATGCAGAACACTGAGGGTAGTCATGGTGGCACCGATATCCACCACGGCGACGGTCAGCTCTCCATGCGCCGCACCCAACTGTGGAGCGAGTAGCCCGTATGACCGCTCAAGCGCATAGGCTTCGACGTCAACCACCTTGGCAGTGAGCCCCGCCAGCGCAAGCGCTGCCTCACGAATTTCGACGTTTTCCTTGCGGCAAGCGGCGAGCAGGACTTCTGCTCGGCCAGGAGAGCGAGGAGCCGGCCCCTGGACTTCGAAGTCGATCGCCACTTCTTCCAGCGGATAGGGAATGTACTGGTCCGCCTCGATCTTCAGCTGATTCTCGAGCTCTTCGTCGGACAAACCAGCATCCATCTCGATGATCTTGGTGATTACCGCGGAACCTGAAACAGCCACTACCGCAGACTTGCATCCGGTCTTGGCCTTGGCAACCACCCGCTGCAATGCCTGGCCGACGCCCTCGAGCTCGGCGATGTTCTTTTCAACTACGGCGTTTGCCGGGAGCGGCTCGACAGCATACGCCTCGACGCGGTAGCGACTACCTGATCGACTTAATTCGAGGAGCTTGACTGAGGTCGAACTGATATCGATCCCAAGCAGCGTGTTCGCTTTCTTAGTGAAGAGCCCTAGCACGACCGATTTCCTATCTTTATCCGCAAGTTACGGATTAATTATGTTTATCCACATTAGATAACAGCCTTGACAGAAGCGCAAATGGCTACCCGGCAAAAAAACCGCATATAATGTGAACGGTTTTCCCTTTCAGCATCGCCGCAGTCTTCCTCCCCCAAATCCTGGATTCCAAGAACCCTGATGCGTTTTTTGAAATTTTTTCTCTGGTCGTGCTTCGCAGTCTTTTGCGCACTCTTGCTCAGCATCAGCGGCGCATTTCTCTACCTCAGCCCCAACCTCCCCTCCGTCGATTCCCTGCGGAGCATACAGCTTCAAATTCCGCTGCGGGTTTATAGCGCGGATGACAAGCTGATCGCCGAGTTCGGGGAAATGCGACGCTCACCGATCCACTTCGAGGACATCCCTGAGGAATTCATCCACGCACTGCTGGCTGCCGAGGACGACAATTTCGCTAATCATTATGGCGTCGACATAACCGGCCTGATGCGCGCTGCCACGCAATTATTGAAAAGTGGGCAGATTCAGACCGGCGGCAGCACCATTACCATGCAGGTGGCAAAGAATTACTTCCTTACCAGCGAGCGGAGTTTCTCGCGCAAGATCAACGAGATACTGCTGGCATTGCAGATAGAGCGAGAGCTCAGCAAGAACGAAATCCTCGAGCTGTACGTCAACAAGATCTACCTTGGCAATCGTGCCTATGGAATCGAGGCGGCTTCTCAGGTGTATTACGGCAAGCCCATTTCGGAGCTTAGCGTCGCACAGCTGGCGATGATCGCCGGCCTGCCGAAGGCACCTTCTGCATTCAATCCATTGGTTAATCCGACCCGCAGCAAAGAGCGACGCGACTGGATCCTGGGCCGCATGCACAGACTTGGCTCACTGGATGAAACTAGCTATCGGCAAGCACTCGCCGAACCTGAGACCGCTCGGTACCACGGCGCCGCCCCCGAGCTGGATGCCGCCTACATCGCGGAGATGGCGCGCGCCGAGATGGTGGGCCGCTTCGGCAGCGCCGCCTACACGGATGGCTTCCGGGTAAAGACCACGGTGTCCAGCGAGCGGCAGCTTGCTGCCAACCTCGCACTCGACAATGGACTGATTGAATACGACCAGCGGCACGGCTACCGCGGACCGGAAGCGCGCCTCGCAGAACTGCCGCGCGATAGCTGGCCCAGCGAGCTGGCCAAGTACCGAAGCCTTTCCGGGCTGCAGCCGGCCGTCGTCACGCAGGTAGAGACCAGCGGGATTCTGGTGCTGACGCGCGACGGAAACGAGCACGCAGTCGCTTGGGACAGCATGAAGTGGGCCCGTCCCTACCTCGGCATCAACAGCATGGGACCAAGGCCGCAGCGCCCAGCCGACGTGGTCAAGCTAGGCGACGTGGTCCGCATTCGCTGGCAGGATGATGAAACAGCCGTATTCAGCCAAGTGCCGCAGGCGCAGGCGGCACTGGTTTCACTCGACCCCCAGGATGGTTCGATCGAAGCGCTCGCAGGCGGTTTCTCGTTTGGCCAGAGCAACTACAACCGCGCCATCCAGGCCAAGCGCCAACCCGGGTCAAGCTTCAAACCGTTCATTTACAGCGCAGCGCTGGACGCGGGCTACACCGCCGCGAGCCTGGTCAACGATTCCCCCATCGTCTTTGTCGAACAGGGCATGGACCGCATCTGGCGCCCGAAGAACGACAACAATACGTTCCTCGGTCCGATCCGCATGCGCGAGGCGCTGTACAAATCGAGGAATCTGGTTTCGATTCGCCTGCTGCAGACAATGGGCATCGACCACACGGTTGATTACATCAGCCGCTTCGGCTTCAATCCGCAGGACCTGCCGCGCAACCTATCTCTGGCATTGGGTACGGCGACGCTTACACCTATGGAGATCGCCACCGGCTGGACGACCTTTGCAAACGGTGGGTACAAGATCGAGCCATACCTGATCCAGCGCATAGAAGACCGTGAAGGCAAGCTGCTCTTCGAGGCCAACCCGGCACGCGTGCCATCGCGAAATACCCAGATCGAGGAAACAGAGGCCGAGGCTTACGCAGCGCCTGACACTAGAGACCTGAATGACGGCGAGGTACTCGACGCCGAACCACGCCTTGCCGAGCAGGTACTCGATGAACGTACCGCCTACATCATGACCAGCATGCTGCAGGACGTTATCAAGCGCGGCACAGGGCGACGTGCGCTGGCCATGGGGCGCGGTGACATCGCAGGCAAAACCGGCACCACCAACGACTCCATCGACAGTTGGTTCTCCGGCTATAACGCCGACATCGTAACCACGGTATGGGCGGGCTTCGACCAGCCACAAAGCCTGGGGCGCAACGAATATGGCGGCACGGTCGCTCTGCCGATCTGGATGAGCTACATGAGCGCAGTGCTAAAGGACATGCCCGAGCACCCGCCAGCGGAGCCGGACGGGCTGCTCAAGCTGCGCATCGATCCGGTCAGCGGTCGCTCTGCCACACCCAGCACGCCTGACGCCTATTTCGAGGTCTTCAAGAGCGAGGATTCGCCGCCCCCCATGGGTGAATTCGACTCTGGAACCCAGGCACCTGGAAGCCCTCTTCCGGCCGATGAAGTCGCCCCGCTGGATCTGTTCTGATCGACCGGTTTTCGCCAGCAACAAAAAACCCCGCCTTGGCGGGGTTTGTTTTTTCAGCGCGGTCAGCCGTTGAAAACGTCGTTAACCGACTGCAGCGGATAATGCGACGGGTAAGGCAATGTCGCCACGCCACTTTCGATGGCTGCCTTGGCCACGGCATCAGACACCAACGTAATCAAACGCGGATCCATTGGCTTCGGAATGATGTACTCGCGGCCGAATTCCAGACTATCCACACCGTATGCAGCAGCCACTTCAGCCGGCACCGGCAACTTGGCGAGATCGCGCAGCGCAATGGCGGCCGCGATCTTCATCTCCTCGTTAATGCGCTTGGCGCGAACATCCAGCGCACCACGGAAGATGAACGGGAAGCCCAGTACGTTGTTGACCTGGTTCGGGTAGTCCGAGCGACCAGTTGCCATGATCACGTCCGAACGCGTCGCATGCGCCAGCTCCGGGCTGATCTCCGGATCAGGATTGGAGCAGGCGAAGACGACCGGATTGGCCGCCATGCGCTTGAGACCTTCCGGACTCAGCAGGTTGGCGCCTGACAGGCCGACGAAAACGTCGGCACCTTCGAGCGCATCGTCCAGAGTGCGCTTGTCGGTTTCATGGGCGAACACAGCCTTGTACTGGTTCAGATCGTCACGGCCGGCGTGGATGACGCCCTTGCGATCGATCATGAAGATGTTCTCGATTTTCGCACCCATGCTGACCAGCAGCTTCATGCACGAGGTTGCGGCAGCCCCAGCACCGAGGCAGACGATCTTGGCCTGCTCGAGAGTCTTGCCGGCGATTTCCAGCGCATTGAGCATGCCGGCAGCCGTCACGATGGCGGTGCCATGCTGGTCGTCATGGAAAACCGGGATATCGCACTGCTCGATCAGCGCCCGCTCGATCTCGAAGCACTCCGGCGCCTTGATATCTTCCAGATTGATGCCACCAAAGGTGATCGAGATGCGCTTGACGGTATCAATGAAGGCCTGCGGGCTTTCCGCATCGACTTCGATGTCGAATACGTCGACGCCAGCGAAACGCTTGAACAGCACGCCCTTGCCTTCCATCACCGGCTTGGAAGCCAGCGGGCCAAGGTTGCCCAAGCCGAGAATAGCGGTGCCGTCGGAGATAACAGCCACCAGGTTGCCTTTGCCAGTGTAGCGGTAAGCCAGTTCCGCATCGCGAGCGATCTCGCGCACAGGCTCAGCTACACCCGGGCTGTAGGCCAGGGAAAGATCACGAGCAGTGGCGGTGGGCTTGGTCAGCTCGACGCTCAATTTCCCTGGACGGGGCTGGGCATGGTATTCGAGCGCGGCAGTTTTCAGGTCAGTCATGTGGCATTTCCGCTTATTTTACTGGGACAGACAGGCGGTCGAGCATACGCCAAGAACAAGCGCACTCACAAGCCAGCGGGCCGGCTGACTGTCAAGCCCAAGCCGCTACGACTTTCCGGGTAGATTCACGCGCCGGTACGAACAGCCGATCAGCGCGACAACCCCAGCATCGCCGGATGGGTGACGCGCAGCATCCAGCGGGCCTGCCCGGCACCCACCCGTCCGCGACGGTCGACTACCCAGCCCCTCAGCTCGAGTCGCTTCCCGGCAAGCACGGTCATTGTCCGGACATCGAATGCGTCAAGCGCCTGCGGCGGTATGTTCACCACCAGCGGACCATCCATTTCCAGCCAATAGCCGCCGCGATTGCGCTCGACCCGCTCGACCCTGCCATCGAGCAGCGCGAAGCCACCACGCTTCAACGATTGCGGCGAGCCGGGCTTCAGCTCGCGCCAGACACCCAGACCGTTTTGCCGCGCCTGCTGCTCGGCCCGCTGCTGACAGGCCACCAGCCGTGTATTCGGCGCCACCGCGACCATGAAGCCAAGACCATCGGCCAGCAGCACGGCTTCGAGATTACGTCCCTGCGCGTCATAAGCATGGGCCAGCGTGCGCCCATAGCGATCCTGCCGCTCCTGACCCAGGACCAGACCGACCCGCCCGTCACTGACCTGCACCAATGCCTGCAGTCGGCGCCGTGCGGCCAGTGCGAAAGGCTCGGCCTTGCGCCCGTCACGACCCAGCTCCGGCGTGTTGATGCCGATCAGCCGCACGCTGCTACCATCGACCAGACGCAGCGTATCGCCGTCAACGACTTGGGCCACTTCCAGCGTCGACAAGCGCCCCGGCGACGGGCAAAAGGCAAGCGCTTGAATTTGCCAGAAGACGGAAACGAAAAAGGCGCCCACCAGGGACGCCTTTTTCATGTGCTCGGAAAACCCCATTGGATTCCCGGTACGCCAGCTTACTTGGCGCCGAACACACCGAAACGCTGCTTGAAGCGATCGATACGGCCGCCGGTATCCAGCACCTTCTGCTTGCCGGTGTAGAACGGGTGGCACTCGGAGCACACGTCGAGGCTCAGGTTCTTGCCCAGCGTGGAGCGGGTCTTGATGACGTTGCCACAGCTGCAGGTGGCCTCGATTTCGACGTAATTAGGATGGATATCGGCTTTCATGGTGAATCCTCTAGGATTGTGTGCCGCCACCCGACCCTATGTCGAGTACCGCACGAAGTAGGGCGCGAATCATACCAGAGCGCTAGGGTGATGCAAGCGCGGGCGACAGACGCGCTGAGCCGCTGGCGCGCTCGCGACGACGCCGAATCGCGTCATCGTTTACCATCGCCGCACATCACCAAGGATCATCGAGTGTCTTCCAGCATCCTCCGCCTGGCGCTGCCCTCACCCCTGCGTCGCCTGTTCGATTACCTGCCGCCGGCTGGCGTGTCACCCGCTGCTCTTCAACCAGGCGTACGCCTGCGCGTGCCATTCGGTCGACGCGAAGTGGTCGGCATTCTGGTCGAGCTGAGCGACCACAGCGAAGTGCCGGCGGAAAAGCTCAAGCCGGCTCTGGAACTGCTGGATAGCAAACCACCCCTGCCCGCCCCGCTATTCAAGCTTTGCCTGTGGACCGCGCAGTATTATCAGCACAGCCTTGGCGACACCCTCAGCTGGGCACTACCGGTACTGCTGCGTCAGGGCGAACCCGCCGAAGCGCGACAAGAGCGCTACTGGCACGTAGCCGAAGGCGCGAGCCCTGACGATCCGCGATTGGTTCGTGCTCCCAGGCAGCGCGAAGCGCTGAAGGCCATCGCCCAGCACGCTCACGGCTTGCCACATGCGCTGCTCAGCAAACTGCAACTGAACAAGGACAGCCTCGATCTGCTGCTGGAAAAGGGGCTGGTGCGTATCGAATCCCGCCGCAGCAGGCCGACGCGCGGGCACAGTGGCGGCTGGCTGCTACAGGCCGAGCTCACCTTGAATACACAGCAACGCGCGGCCTTCGAGGCGGTGAGCGCGGGCCTCGGAGGATTTCAGGCGTTCCTGCTGGCGGGGGTGACCGGCAGCGGCAAGACCGAGGTCTACCTGCAACTGATTCATCGCGTACTGGAAGCCGGCAAGCAGGCGCTGGTGCTGATCCCCGAGATCAACCTGGGGCCGCAGACGCTCGCCCGCTTCGAACAGCGCTTCAATGCCCGGATCGCGCTGCTGCACTCCAACGTCAACGATCGTGAACGACTCGATGCCTGGCTCGCCGCCCGCGATGGCGAGGCGGACATCATCATCGGTACCCGTTCGGCCCTGTTCACGCCGATGAAGAATCCCGGCCTGATCATCATCGACGAGGAGCACGACGCCTCTTATAAACAGCAGGAAGGCTTGCGCTACCACGCCCGCGATCTGGCCCTGCTGCGCGCGCGCCAGGAGAACCTGCCGATTGTGCTCGGTTCGGCCACGCCCTCTCTGGAAAGCCTGCACAACGCCCACAGCGGCCGCTATGCGCTGCTCAAGCTGACGCAACGGGCCGGCAATGCACAGTCGCCGCGCTTCCTGCGCCTGGATGTCAAGAGTCGCCCGCTGGACGCCGGCATATCCGGCCCGCTGCAACAGGCCATCGCCCAAACCCTCGGCGCCGGCCAGCAGGTTTTGGTCTACCTCAACCGACGTGGCTTCGCCCCCACCCTGCTCTGCCATGACTGCGGCTGGCTCAGCCAGTGCCCACGCTGCGACGCGCGGATGACCCTGCATCAACGTCACAACGAACTGCGCTGCCACCACTGCGGGCACGTCGAGCGACCGCCGCGCAACTGTCCGGACTGCGGCAAGGTGGATCTGCGCCCGGTTGGCGCCGGAACGGAACGCGCCGAGGAACGCCTGGGCATCCTCTTTCCCGACTATCCGGTGCTGCGTATCGACCGCGACAGCACCTCGCGCAAGGGCGCGATGGAGCAGATGATCGGCACCATCAACCGAGGCGAACCCTGCCTGCTGGTCGGCACGCAGATGCTCGCCAAGGGTCACCATTTTCCGCGCGTCACGCTGGTGGCGATTCTCGATGCCGACGGCGGGCTGTTCTCAGCCGACTTCCGCGCCAGCGAGCGCATGGCCCAACTGATTGTCCAGGTCGCCGGGCGCGCCGGGCGCGCAGAGGAGCCTGGCAAGGTCATCATCCAGACGCATCTGGCCGACCATCCGCTGCTGGTGCAGCTGACCGAACAGGGTTATTTCGCCTTCGCCGAGCAGGCCCTGTCCGAGCGCCGCGCGGCCGGCCTGCCGCCGTTCAGCCATCTGGCGCTGCTGCGCGCCGAGGCACAGAAGCCCGGCCAGGCCGAAGCCTTCCTCGACGACGCCTGCAACCTCGCCGAACAGTTGCTCGACCAGCTGCAGCTCAACGGCGTCGACCTGCTCGGACCGGTTCCCGCACCGATGGAACGGCGTGCCGGCCGCTACAGGGCGCAATTACTGCTTCAGGGCAACGCGCGGGCGACCCTGCACCGGCTGATGGACGCCTGGGTCCCGGTGCTCGAACAACTGCCCGGCGGTCGCGCCGTGCGCTGGAGCCTGGATGTCGACCCGATCGATCTGTTCTGATCGCCTGATCGAAACCCGGACTTTTGCCGCCCTGCGCGCCACGCACCTTGAAGCGATACCCATCGCGCCCCGATAATGCCGGGTTTTCGCGCACACTTGCGGACTGAGCCGACCATGAAAGACAGCATTCGCCACCTGATCCAGCAAGCCCTCGTCCGCCTGACCGCCGAAGGCGTCCTGCCTGAAGGGCTGACCCCCGCGATTCAGGTGGAAAACACCAGGGACAAGAGCCACGGCGATTTCGCCAGCAACATCGCCATGATGCTGGCCAAACCGGCCGGGCTGAAGCCGCGCGACCTGGCCGAGAAGCTGATCGCCGCGCTGCCGCAGGACGCGCAGATCAGCAAGGTGGAAATCGCCGGACCAGGCTTTCTGAACTTCTTCCAGAACAGCGACGCACTGGCCGGGCGCCTCGAAGCGGCCCTGGCCGATCCACAGCTGGCAGTGCGCAAGGCGTCGGCGCCCCAGCGCGTGGTGATCGACCTGTCATCGCCGAACCTGGCGAAAGAGATGCATGTTGGCCACCTGCGCTCGACCATTATTGGTGACGCCGTCGGTCGTGTGCTCGAGTACCTCGGCGACGAGGTGATCCGGCAGAACCACGTAGGCGACTGGGGCACCCAGTTCGGCATGCTGCTGGCTTACCTCGAGGAAAAACCGGCGGCGGCGGAAAGCGAGCTGTCCGACCTGGAGCAGTTCTATCGCGCAGCGAAACAGCGCTTCGACGAGTCCGCCGAGTTCGCCGACCGCGCCCGCGAACTGGTGGTAAAGCTTCAAGCCGGGGACGCACAGTGCCTGAGCCTGTGGACGCGCTTCAACGATATTTCCCTGTCGCACTGCCAGAAGATCTACGACCGCCTCAACGTCAAGCTGACCCCGGCCGACGTCAAGGGTGAGAGCGCCTACAACGGCGAGCTTGCAGATATCGTCGAAGCCCTGCGCAGTAAAGGTCTGCTCACCGAGGACAACGGCGCGCAGTGCGTCTTCCTCGACGAATTCAAGAACGCCGAAGGCAATCCGCTCCCGGTGATCGTGCAGAAGGCCGGCGGCGGCTACCTCTACGCCACAACCGACCTGGCGGCCATGCGTTACCGCAGCCAGGTCCTGCATGCCGATCGCGCGCTGTATTTCGTCGATCAGCGCCAGGCCCTGCATTTCCAGATGGCTTTCGAAGTGGCGCGTCGCGCCGGCTTTGTCCATGCCGGTATGCAGCTTGAGCACATGGGCTTCGGCACCATGAACGGCGCCGACGGCCGCCCGTTCAAGACCCGCGACGGCGGCACGGTAAAGCTGATTGATCTGCTCGACGAAGCCGAGCAGCGCGCCTATGCCTTGGTCAAGGGCAAGAATCCGGACCTCGATGAAGCCGAGCTGCGCCAGATCGCCCGCGCGGTGGGTATCAGCGCCGTCAAATATGCCGACCTGTCCAAGCACCGCACCAGCGACTATCGCTTCAACTTCGAACTGATGCTGAGCTTCGAAGGCAACACCGCGCCATACCTGCTCTATGCCTACACCCGCGTGGCCAGCGTTTTCCGCAAGCTGGGTCAAGGCATCGATGAGATCGCCGGGCAGATTCAGCTCGAGGCTGAGCAGGAACTGGCGCTCGCCGCCAAGCTCGCCCAGTTCGGCGAAGTGCTGAACAGCGTCGGTGAGAAAGGCGAACCGCACTTGCTGTGCGCTTACCTGTACGATCTGGCCGGGCTGTTCTCCAGTTTCTACGAGCACTGCCCGATCCTCAGCGCCGAACAGCCAGAGCAGAAGCAGAGTCGACTGCGCCTCGCTGCCCTGACCGGCAAGACCCTCAAGCAGGGCCTGGAACTTCTCGGCCTGGAAACTCTGGAGCGCATGTAAGTGGCTGCAAGGAAGAAAGCCGCGCCCAAACGAGGCGCGAGCCGCTATCAGGCGCCGGCCAAACAGGCCGTACCAGGCTGGATCTGGCTGGTCTGTGGCCTGGTCATCGGCGGTTTCATCATGTTTCTGATGAGCCTCGAACCGGGTGGAGAGGAGGTCAAGCGCAACAAGGACGCACCCAAGACCGCGATCAAGGAGCAGCCCAAGCGCACGCCAGCGAGCGAGCAGGCGACCAAGCCGAAGTACGACTTCTATACGCTGCTGCCGGAGTCGGAAGTGATTCTGCCGCCGGAAGCCAAGCAGCCGGAACCGCCGGTTAAGCCGGTAACGCCGGAGGAAGCAGCGAAGATCGACGAAGCCCGCGCGCAGGCCGCACTCAATGGCCAGGTACCACCGCCGCCGCCCACTGTGGCCAAGGCACCAGTTACCCAGTTCTTTCTGCAGGCCGGCTCGTTCCGCCAGCAGGCGGAGGCTGATCGGGTACGCGCGCAGATCATCCTGCTTGGTCAGGACGTGCGCGTGGAAAGCGTCAAGGTGCGTGATGAGCCCTGGTATCGCGTACTGGTCGGACCCTTCGGCAGCCGCGAGCAACTGAATGCCGCACAAAAGACGCTGGCCGCCAGCGGCTATAAGAACCTGCTGTTGCAACAGCGGCAGACGCGCTGAACGAAAAACGCCGGGCTTTCGACCCGGCGTTTTTCATTCTGGCGCAGCAAAGCGAATCAGCTTTCCCGCGGCGCGTAGGCAAACACGTCAGCGCGCATCTGATGCGGGTCCATCCCCGCCTCCACCAACGCATCCAGCGTGCCATAGACCATCGACGGCGAGCCGCTGGCATAGATATGCAACGGTTTGAGATCGTTGAAATCCTCGCGAATCGCTTCGTGCAGCATGCCGCAGCGACCTTCCCAGCCGCAGACGTCGCTGACGACACGGTGCAGATGCAGATTGCTCATGCCCTGCCATTCATCCCAGTGCGACAGCTGATAGAAGTCTTCGGGATGGCGAACACCCCAGTACAGATGCACCGGATGCGAGAACCCGGCTGCGCGGCAATATTCGATCAGACTGTGCATCTGCGCCATGCCGGTGCCCGCTGCAACCAGCACCAAGGGACCGTCCGGCAGTTCTGCCAGATGCGTGTCGCCGAATGGCAGTTGGATCCGCGCAAAGCCCTGCCGCCGCAGGAATGCCAGCAGCTCGATCGCGGATTCCTCACGCGCCAGCACGTGCAGCTCCAGCTCTCTGCCGCTGCCGGGAGCAGAGGCGAGGGAAAACGCGGACCACTCACCGTCCTCCCGTTGCAGCAACAGATATTGACCGGCGTGATAGCGCGGCTGGCGACCGGCCGGCAGGCGTAGGCGCAAGCGCACCACATCGCCACCGACCTCTTCGTAGCCACTGAGCTGGCAGCTCAGCTCGCGTACCGGCAATTCGCCGGGCGCCAGCACGCCATCCCACAGCAGCACGCAGTCTTCCAGTGGCTCGGCCAGGCAGGCCAGCAGTTCGCCGTGATCGCGCACCTCGCCGGCCTGCCGCACACGTCCTTCGACCAGCAGCGAGGCGCAGATGTGGCAATTGCCGTTGCGACAGCTCTGCGGGCATTCGTAGCCCAGACGCCTGGCGGCATCGAGAAATCGTTCGCCGGGCCGCACGTCGAGCACGGCGCCGGATGGCTGCAAAGTAACTTTCATGTGCACGTCTTATCAGTGAACGGGATGACCCGCCAAGGCTTTCGGGCGGGCTCGGGCCCGCCTCTTCGGATATGTCAGTCGATACCCAGCTGCGACCAGAGTTCATCAACCCGCTGCTTCACCGCCGGGTCCTGAACGATGACCCGCCCCCATTCGCGGTTGGTTTCGCCCGGCCATTTGTGGGTGGCATCCAGGCCCATCTTCGAGCCCAGCCCGGAGATCGGCGAGGCGAAATCCAGGTAGTCGATCGGCGTGTTGTCGATCATCACCGTGTCGCGCTTGGGATCCATGCGTGTGGTGATGGCCCAGATCACATCGTTCCAGTCGCGGGCGTTGATGTCGTCGTCGGTGACGATGACAAACTTGGTGTACATGAACTGACGCAGGAAGCTCCACACGCCGAGCATGACCCGCTTGGCGTGGCCGGGATACTGCTTCTTCATGGTCACCACCGCCATGCGATAGGAACAGCCTTCCGGCGGCAGGTAGAAATCGACGATTTCCGGGAACTGCTTCTGCAGGATCGGTACGAACACCTCGTTCAGCGCCACGCCGAGAATCGCCGGCTCATCCGGCGGACGCCCGGTATAGGTGCTGTGGTAGATCGGGTTTCGGCGATGGGTGATGCGCTCGACGGTGAACACCGGGAAGCGGTCGACCTCGTTGTAGTAGCCGGTGTGGTCACCGTAAGGTCCTTCATCGGCCATCTCGCCCGGATGGATATGCCCTTCGAGGACGATCTCGGCGTACGCCGGCACCTGCAGATCAGAGCCGACCGCCTTGACCAGCTCGGTGCGCGAACCGCGCAACAGGCCGGCGAAGGCATATTCGGACAGCGTATCGGGCACAGGCGTCACCGCACCGAGAATCGTCGCCGGATCCGCGCCCAGTGCCACGGCGACCGGGTACGGCCGATCCGGGTACTTATTGCACCATTCACGGAAATCCAAGGCCCCACCACGATGGCTGAGCCAGCGCATGATCACCTTGTTGCGGCCGATGACCTGCTGGCGGTAGATACCGAGGTTCTGCCGCTCCTTGTTCGGCCCCTTGGTAATGGTCAGACCCCAGGTGATCAGCGGCGCGGCGTCGCCCGGCCAGCAGTGCTGTACGGGGATTGTCCCCAGGTCGACGTCATCACCTTCGATGATCACTTCCTGGCAGGACGCGTCCTTGAGCACCTTGGGCGCCATGCTGATGACCTTCTTGTAGATCGGCAGCTTGCTCCAGGCGTCCTTCAACCCCTTCGGCGGCTCCGGCTCCTTGAGAAACGCCAGCAGCTTGCCGATCTCACGCAGTTCGGAGACATCCTCGGCGCCCATACCGAGGGCGACCCGCTGCGGCGTGCCGAACAGATTGCCAAGCACCGGCATGTCGAAACCCGTCGGGTTCTCGAAGAGCAGTGCCGGGCCCTGCTTGCGCAGGGTGCGGTCACAGATTTCGGTCATTTCCAGAACCGGGGAGACAGCAGCCGTGACGCGCTTGAGCTCACCGCGTTTTTCCAGGCCGCTGATAAAGTCGCGCAGATCGCGATACTGCATGCTTGAGCCTCGCATGGGCCGGCAGGGACGAGGCGCAAAGTTTAGCGCCCGCGTCGGGTTTTCCAAAACCTGCAGACAAACGAAGGCCGGGTTTCCCCGGCCTTGTTGGCAACGACGAGTCGCTTACTTGCGCTTCATGGACATGAAGAATTCGTCGTTGGTCTTGGTGTCCTTGAGCTTGTCGAGCAGGAACTCAATCGCAGCGCTTTCATCCATCGGATGCAGCAGCTTGCGCAGGATCCAGATGCGCTGCAGCTCTTCCTCGCTGGTCAGCAGCTCTTCGCGGCGAGTACCCGAACGGTTGATGTTGATGGCCGGGAAGACACGCTTCTCGGCAATGCGACGATCCAGTTGCAGCTCCAGGTTACCGGTGCCCTTGAACTCCTCGTAGATCACCTCGTCCATCTTCGAGCCGGTCTCCACCAGCGCGGTGGCGAGAATGGTCAGCGAACCGCCTTCCTCGATGTTGCGCGCGGCACCGAAGAAACGCTTGGGCTTCTCCAGGGCGTGGGCATCGACACCACCAGTGAGCACTTTGCCGGAGCTCGGGATCACGGTGTTGTAGGCACGCGCCAGACGGGTGATGGAGTCGAGCAGAATGACCACGTCCTTCTTGTGCTCGACCAGGCGCTTGGCCTTCTCGATCACCATCTCAGCGACCTGCACGTGACGGGTTGGCGGCTCGTCGAAGGTGGAGGCGACCACTTCGCCGCGCACGGTGCGCTGCATCTCGGTCACTTCTTCCGGACGCTCGTCGATCAGCAGAACGATCAGGTGGCACTCGGGGTTGTTGCGGGTGATGTTGCTGGCGATGTTCTGCAGCATGATCGTCTTGCCCGCCTTTGGCGGAGCGACGATCAAGCCGCGCTGGCCCTTGCCGATCGGAGCACAGAGGTCGATTACGCGACCGGTGAGGTCTTCGGTGGAACCGTTGCCGGCTTCCATCTTCAGGCGCTCGTTGGCGAACAGCGGGGTCAGGTTCTCGAAGAGGATCTTGTTCTTCGCGTTCTCCGGCCGATCGTAGTTGATCGAGTCGACCTTGAGCAGGGCGAAGTAGCGCTCACCTTCCTTCGGAGGGCGAATCTTGCCGATGATGGTGTCACCGGTGCGCAGGTTGAAGCGGCGAATCTGGCTGGGCGAGACGTAGATATCGTCCGGGCCGGCCAGGTAGGAAGAATCCGCAGAGCGCAGGAAGCCGAAGCCGTCCTGGAGAATCTCCAGCACGCCATCACCGGAGATTTCCTCGCCGCTTTTAGCGTGCTTCTTGAGCAGGGAGAAAATCACGTCCTGCTTGCGCGAACGGGCCATGTTATCGATGCCCATCTGTTCGGCCATTTCCAGCAGTTCGGTGATGGGCTTTTGCTTGAGTTCAGTCAGATTCATAGAGAGAGTCAGGAAGGATGTAGAAAGCGATTAGCTTGAGAAGCCGCGCAGCAAGAGACGAACAGGTTCGTTGTGCTTTATGAGGCTGAAGTGCGTCGGCGACGGCGTGCAGAGGGCGACGGAAGAATGCGTCGCGAGGCCGAATTTAGCACCGTGCAGACGAAGCGTCCACCCTGCCGATGAAAAAAGCCCCCGCGACTGCGAGGGCTTTAGAGGGGAACTTCGGCGAAGTCAGATGTTGCTGTCGAGGAACGCCGCCAGCTGCGACTTGGACAGTGCACCGACCTTGGTCGCCTCGACGTTGCCGTTCTTGAACAGCATCAGCGTCGGGATACCGCGCACGCCGTACTTCGGCGGGGTTTCCTGGTTCTCGTCGATATTGAGCTTGCAAACCTTCAGACGACCTTCGTAGTCCTTGGCGATCTCGTCGAGTACCGGCGCGATCATCTTGCACGGACCACACCACTCGGCCCAGTAGTCGACCAGTACGGGACCGTCGGCCTGGAGGACGTCCTGCTCGAAACTGCTGTCGCTGACATTGTTGATGTATTCGCTCATGGATTTTCTCCAGGGTCGGAACGGAAAGGTCGCCATCATAGCCCTACTGTGAGCGGATCGAAAGCTGCAGACCCTCGGGTCGGCGACGATCGCCCGCGAGCGGCGCCTCCGTGCGTCAACGACTGCGTTGGCGGATGGGGGCGATCATGTCAGGATGTCTGAGTTTTGCATCGAGACTGCCCAATGCGCCATAACACCGCTGAGACCTTTCCCATGATCGCCGCCCTGGATCTGGGCTCGAACAGCTTTCACATGGTGCTCGCGCGCACCAGCAATGGCGAAATGCGCATCCTCGAACGGCTCGGCGAGAAGGTCCAGCTGGCTGCCGGGATCGACGAAAACCGTCTACTCGACGAGGCCGCCATGCAGCGTGGGCTGGACTGTCTGCGTCGCTTCGCCCAGCTGGTCAATCATCTGCCGCAGGGCGCCGTACGCATCGTCGGCACCAACGCACTGCGTGAAGCGCGCAATCGCGCCACCTTCATCCGCCGCGCCGAAGAGATCGTCAACCATCAGGTCGAGGTCATCTCCGGCCGCGAAGAAGCGCGCCTGATCTATCTCGGCGTGTCGCACACCATCCCGAGCAGTTCCGGCCGCCGCCTGGTGGCAGACATCGGCGGCGGCAGCACCGAGTTCATCATCGGCGAAGGGTTCGAATCGCAGCTGCGCGAAAGCCTGCAGATGGGCTGCGTGAGCTACACCCAACGTTTCTTCCGTGACGGCAAGATCACCCCGGCACGCTACGCCCAGGCCTACACCGCCGCGCGGGTAGAGCTGATGGGCATCGAGCATGGTCTGCGCCGGCTCGGCTGGCAGGAATCCATCGGCGCGTCCGGCACCATCCGAGCCGTCGGTCTGGCGATCAAGAGCGGCGGCTTCGGCAACGGCGAGGTCAACCTCGAAGGGCTGGGATGGCTCAAACGCAAGCTGTTCAAGCTCGGCGACGTGGAGAAGATCGACATCGACGGCATCAAGCCGGACCGTCGCGGCGTGTTTCCTGCGGGCCTGGCGATTCTCGAGGCGATATTCGATGCGCTGGAGATCAGCAGCATGACCCACTCCGAAGGCGCCCTGCGCGAAGGGGTGCTCTACGATCTGCTAGGCCGTCACCATGACGAGGACATCCGCGACCGCTCGCTGAGCTTCCTGATGGAGCGCTACCATGTCGACATGGAACAGGCCGCGCGAGTCGAAGCCAAGGCGCTGGAGGCGTTCGACCAGGTGGCCGAGGCGTGGAGCCTGGATCAGGACTGGCACCGGGAGCTGCTCGCCTGGGCTGCACGGGTCCATGAAGTGGGCCTGGATATCGCGCACTACCACTACCACAAGCATGGCGCCTACCTGATCGAGCATTCCGACCTGCCCGGCTTCTCCCGTCAGGATCAGCTGATGCTGGCGCTGCTGGTGCGCGGCCACCGACGCAATATTCCTCAGGACAAGTTCGGCGAGACCGGGGTCGATGCCGATGCACTGGTGCGACTGTGCATCCTGCTGCGCTTCGCCATCCTGTTCCACCACATCCGCGGTGCCAACGCCGTCTCCGAGGTGCAGCTAAAGGCGACCGAAAGGGGCCTGGAGCTGATCTTCCCGACCGGCTGGCTGGGCGCGAACCCACTGACCAGGGCCGACTTCGAGGCCGAAGCCGCCTGGCTCGCGCGCGTGGGCTACGAACTGCGGATGAAATGAAACAAGGGCCCTAGGGGCCCTTGATGATACAGGTAACCAGTCTTCGCCTCCTCAGCCAGGCCGACGCGGCGCGCGCCAGCCACATGCCTGAAAACGCACCGCGGGAAACACCTGACTCAGCGCACGCCGACCTGCGGCCCGGTGAGACGCTCCAGCAACGTACTCTGTATGTTGCGCGCATTCTGATTACCGGTGGGACTGTTGCGCAGGTAGCTGCCGTCAGGCTGCAGAATCCAGCTCTGGGTGTTGTCGCTGAGGAAGCCTTCCAGCTCCTTCTTAACCCGCATCACCAGTTTCTTGCCTTCCACCGGGAAACAGGTTTCCACCCGACGATCGAGGTTGCGCTCCATCCAGTCGGCACTGGACAGGTAGAGCTTCTCGTCACCGTCATTCTGGAAGTAGAACACCCGACTGTGCTCAAGGAACCGGCCGATGATCGAGCGCACATGGATGTTGTGCGAGACACCGGCGATGCCCGGCCGCAGGCAGCACATGCCACGCACGATGAGATCGACGCGCACGCCGGTCTGGCTGGCCTTGTACAGCGCCTTGATCATCTTCGGATCGGTCAGCGCATTGATCTTCAGAATGATATGCGCGGGCCGCCCCTCGGCCGCGTGCTGGGTTTCCTGCGCGATCAGGTCGAGCAGCGTCTTCTTCAGGGTAAATGGCGCGTGCAGCAGCTTCTTCATGCGCATGGTCTTGCCCATGCCGATCAACTGACTGAACAGCTTGGAGACGTCCTCACACAGAGCGTCATCGGATGTCAGCAGACTGTAGTCGGTATACAGCCGGGCGTTGGCCGCGTGGTAGTTGCCGGTGCCCAGATGCGCGTAACGGCACAGCTCGCCATTTTCGCGACGCAGGATCAGCATCATCTTGGCGTGGGTCTTGTAGCCGACCACGCCATAGATCACCACCGCGCCGGCCTGCTGCAGGCGGCTGGCGAGCTGCAGGTTGGATTCCTCGTCGAAGCGGGCGCGCAGTTCGATCACCGCGGTAACTTCCTTGCCGCTGCGCGCCGCATCGACCAGCGCATCGACGATCTCCGAATTGGCACCCGAGCGATACAGCGTCTGCTTGATCGCCAGCACGCACGGGTCCTTCGCAGCTTCACGCAGCAGATCGACCACCGGCGTGAAGGACTCGAACGGGTGCAGCAGCAGGATGTCCTGCTTGTTGATCACACTGAATATCTTGTCGCTGTTCTGCAGCAACTTCGGAATTGATGGTGTGAATGGGCTGTATTGCAGCTCCGGGTGGCTGTCCAGCCCGGTGATGCTGAACAGGCGGGTCAGGTTGACGGGGCCGTTGACCCGGTACATTTCGCCCTCGCCCAGACTGAACTGCTTGAGCAGAAAATCGGCCAGGTGCTGCGGGCAGGTATCGGCCACTTCCAGGCGCACGGCATCGCCATAACGACGCGAGATCAGCTCGCCACGCAGCGCGCGTGCCAGGTCCTCGACGTCCTCGGTGTCAACCGAAAGGTCGGCGTTACGGGTGAGGCGGAACTGGTAGCAGCCCTTGACCCGCATGCCGTGGAACAGGTCGTCGGCATGGGCATGGATCATCGAGGAGAGGAAGACGAAGTTGTCGCCGGCGCCGCCGACCGACTCCGGCACGCGGATCACCCGCGGCAGCAGGCGTGGCGCCGGGATGATCGCCAGACCGGAATCGCGGCCGAAGGCATCGACGCCTTCCAGCTCGACGATGAAGTTCAGGCTCTTGTTCACCAGCAGCGGGAACGGATGGGTCGGATCGAGACCGATCGGCGTGACGATCGGCGCAATCTCGTCGCGGAAATAGCGGCGCACCCAGGTCTTGAGTTTGGCCGTCCAGTGCCTGCGGCGAATGAAGCGGATCTGATGCTCGGCCAGCGCTGGCAGAAGCACGTCGTTGAGGATCGCGTACTGGCGGTCGACCTGTTCGTGGACCAGCTCGGAGATTCGCGCCAGCGCCTGATGCGGCTGCAGGCCGTCGGCGCCCGCCTGTTCGCGGGCGAAGGTGACGCGCTTCTTCAGTCCGGCGACGCGAATCTCGAAGAACTCATCTAGGTTGCTGGAGAAGATCAGCAGGAACTTCAGCCGCTCCAGCAGCGGATAGGACTCATCCAGCGCCTGCTCGAGCACGCGGACGTTGAACTGAAGCTGCGAAAGCTCGCGATGGATGTACAGCGCACTGTCGTCCAGGTTGGTCACCAGCGCGACCGGCGTCTCCTCGACGACTTCCAGTGGCGCAGACACCACCTCGGGCAACGTCTGTTCCAGCACCTCGCCGACCACGGCGTCCTGCAGATCCTTTTCGCTGAGTCCCTGGTTGATCATCGCTTTGCCTCGAAAGGGCTCACTGGCCCCGTTTTAATTGTTGTGCCGCCTGTTTGGCGAAGTAAGTCAGGATGCCATCGGCCCCGGCACGCTTGAAGCCGACCAAAGACTCAAGGATGACGGCCTCGCTCAGCCAGCCATTCTGGATGGCGGCCATGTGCATGGCGTACTCGCCGCTGACCTGATAGACGAAGGTCGGCGCCTTGAAGGCATCTTTGACCCGCCAGACGATATCCAGGTAGGGCAGACCGGGCTTGACCATCACCATGTCCGCGCCTTCGGCCAGGTCGGCGCCCACTTCGTGCAGCGCCTCGTCACCGTTGGCCGGGTCCATCTGATAGGTATTCTTGTTGCTCTTGCCGAGGTTGGCGGCAGAGCCCACCGCATCTCGGAACGGGCCGTAATAGGCGCTGGCGTATTTCGCCGAGTAGGCCATGATGCGCACGTTGTGGTGTTCGGCCACTTCCAGCGCCTCGCGAATCGCCTGGATACGACCATCCATCATGTCCGACGGCGCGACCACCTGAGCGCCGGCTTCGGCGTGGGACAGCGCCTGGCGGACCAGCGCGTCGACAGTGACATCGTTCTGCACGTATCCGTTGTCGTCGAGAATGCCGTCCTGGCCGTGCGTGGTGAAAGGATCGAGAGCTACGTCGGTGATGATCCCCAGCTCAGGGAAACGCGCGCGCAAGGCGCGCGTGGCGCGCTGGGCGATGCCCTCCGGGTTCCAGGCTTCGGCCGCATCGAGGGACTTCTTCTCCAGCGGTGTCACCGGAAACAGCGCCAGCGCCGGAATGCCCAGCGCCACCAGCTCTTCAGCCTCCTCGAGCAGCAGGTCGATGGACAGTCGCTCCACTCCCGGCATCGACGGCACCGGCTCGCGGCGGTTCTCGCCGTCGAGCACGAACACCGGCAGGATCAGGTCATCGACGGTCAGCACATTTTCGCGCACCAGACGGCGGGAAAAATCGTCACGACGATTGCGACGCAGACGAGTAGCGGGGAACAGCCGGCTGGCAGGAACGAAACTCACGACGGACTCCTGGCCCGCAGAACGGGCGAATATGACGTTTATAGGCCCGACACATGACGAAATGATGACAACGCCAGGCCGTCGGGCCTCCGAAACCGCGCCCATTGTCGCCAGCCATGCCGGCGACTGCCAGTGCTTTGATCAGGCGCAAACTGCCGCGCCAGACCTGCGGCAATGAACACCGGCGCATCGCGCGAATCCAACGGAACGTGTGGGGCTTACCTGGAACCGTCCCAGGTATTAGCATCGAACGCATCCGCCGTGCCCGACGCAGGGCCGCTGAACTTGACCAGGAGTACCACTATGAACAAGAAAGTCGCCGTGATCCTCTCCGGCTGTGGCGTCTACGACGGCTCGGAGATCTACGAAAGCGTCATCACCCTGCTGCGCCTGGACCAGCGTGGCGTCAAGGTGCAGTGCTTCGCACCGAACATCGCGCAGATGCACGTGATCAATCACCTGACCGGCGACGAGATGCCGGAGTCGCGCAACGTGCTGACCGAATCCGCTCGCCTGGCCCGCGGCGAGATCAAGGATCTGCGCGAGGCGCGCGCCGAGGATTTCGACGCGCTGATCATCCCTGGCGGTTTCGGCGCCGCGAAGAACCTCTCCAATTTCGCTACCGAAGGCGCCAGCAGCAAGGCACTGCCGGATGTGGTGGCGCTCGCGCAGGCCTTTGCCGAGGCACGCAAGCCGGTCGGGATGATGTGCATCGCGCCGACCATGGCCGCGCAGATCTTCGGCGCCGGCGTGGTCTGTACTCTTGGCAGTGACGAGGCCGATGCCGCCAAGGCGGTCGCGCAGATGGGCGCCGAGCATCAGGCGTGCGAAGTCAGCGACATCGTCGTGGACAAGCAGCATCGACTGGTCACCACACCGGCGTACATGCTGGCGCAATCCATCAGCGAAGCCGCTTCGGGCATCTACAAGCTGGTCGACCGGGTACTGGAAATGACCACCGAAGACTGATCCGAACGCCGCCGAATGATCCCGGGTCCGCCCGGGATTTTTTTGCGCGAAAGCCGCCAAAGCCGCGGCTGCTCGTGCCGCCACTCTGTTCAGCGCGAACATCCTCGGGCAGCTTGATCGCTCATCCACAGGAACGCCGACCATGAACCACGACGACGCCCTGCTCGCCGAGCAGGCCCAGGCGGTACGCCAGATGTTCGAACGCATCCCCTTCAACCAGGCGTTGGGCATAGAACTGGACGAGGTATCGACCTCCCAGGTCGTCATGCACCTGCCGATGAAGCCGGAGCTGGTCGGCAACTTCGTCCACGGCATCCTGCATGGCGGGGTCATCGCCTCGCTGCTGGACGTGGCCGGCGGGGCGATGGCAATGCTCGGTGCCTTCGACAAGCATCGCCATTTGACTACCCAGGAGCGCGCCGCACGGCTTTCCCGGCTGGGAACCATCGACCTGCGCATCGACTACCTGCGCCCAGGCCGAGGCACCCGCTTCAGTGCCAGTGCGATGCTGCTGCGCTCGGGCAACAAGGTCGCGGTGGTGCGTTCTGAGCTGCACAACGAACTGGGCACCCTGATCGCCGTGGGCACCGGCACTTATCTTTGCGGTTGATCAGCCGATAGGAGATTGGCGGCCAGGGTGACCTCTCGTACACTCTGCCGCAGATGGCTATGCGCCACTATTCTCACGAGGCAGGACGCCCGACTGTTCGAGTGCCGCCGCGTGTCCAGACTTCTGTTTTCCGACCTTCCCGCCGACCAGGTTGCCCTGCTCGGCCACAGTCACGACCCTCTGCTGGTCGTTCTCTCCTACCTGGTCGCCAGCGCGGCGGCGTTCACCGCGCTGGCGCTGGCCAAGCGGGTCAGCCGCAGCGGCAGCCCGCGCGGCCGCGACTTGTGGCGTTGGGTCGGCGCGTTCGCTCTGGGTGGCGGCATCTGGTCGATGCACTTCATCGGCATGCTGGCCTTCAGCGCGCCGCTGGATATCAGCTACGACCATCGCATCACCCTGCTTTCGCTGCTGATCGCCATGGCCGTGTCTTATGTGGTGATGCGTCTACTCGGCCGCGACCGCCTCAGCGTGCCGCAGTACGCGCTGGCCGGCACGGCCGCCGGCTTCGGCATCGCCGCCATGCACTACACCGGGATGGCGGCGATACGCTCGCTGGCGACGCTCTACTACGCACCGCTGGCCTTCGCTGCCTCTGTTCTGATCGCCATCGGCGCCTCGATCGCCGCGCTGGTGCTGGGATATCACTTCCGCGCCAGCCAGAGCCGGCACCAGCACTGGCAGCGCCTGCTCTGCAGCCTGTTGATGGGCGCGGCGATCGTTTCGATGCACTACACCGGCATGCATGCGCTGACCATGGCAGTCCCCGCCCACATGCTGGAGCACACCGCCCCGTTCGGCAGTCATGGCGGCCAGCATGCCGTCCTCGCATCGGCAATCGGTCTGGTCGCGCTGCTGGTGATCGTCACCGGCATCGCCGCCAGCTGGGCCGAGCAGCGCTTCAGCGAGCAACGCCAGGCACTCGACCAGGCCGAGCACCAGCTAAACGCGATGACCCATTACGACCCGCTGACCAACCTGTTCAACGGTCGCGCCTTCACCGAGATGGTCACCCAGGTCCTGGCCGCGCGCGAGGAACGTCAGGCGCTGGCCGTGCTGGTGGTGGATCTGGACAACTTCAAGCGCATCAACGACAGCCTCGGCCACCGCAGCGGCGACCTGGCATTGCAACAGGCGGCGCATCGAATCCGCGCGGTACTCGGTCAGCACGACATGCTGGCGCGCTTCTCCGGCGACGAGTTCTGCGTCTTGACCCTCGGCCAGTGGGAGCAGGCCCAGGCGCTGGCCAACCACATCCTCGAACAGCTGCGCCCGCCCTTCACCCTCGGCGACACCCAGCTGCGCCTGACCGCCAGCATCGGCATCAGCCAGTACCCCGAAGACGGCCTGAACTTCGATGCGCTGTTCCGCCACGCCGGCCTCGCGGTCGGCCAGTGCAAGGCCAGCGGCCGCAACCGCAGCCTGCGCTTCAACCCCGCGCTGGAACTGCGCGCCCAGGAGGATCTGTCGCTGGAACAGGACCTGCGCCGGGCACTGAACGAAAACCTCCTCAGCGTGAACTATCAGCCCATCGTCGATGGCCGCAGCGGCGAGCCGGTGAGCCTCGAGGCGCTGGTGCGCTGGCAGCATCCGCAGCAGGGTTTCATCAGCCCCGAGCGCTTCGTCGGACTAGCCGAGCAACACGGCTTCGTCGCCGAGCTGGACGCCTGGGTCGCGCGCCGCGCCTGTGCCGACCTGGTCGCCTTGCTCGATGAGGGCTACGACCTGCGGGTAGCGGTCAATTGCTCAGCGCTCAACCTGTCCAATCTGCAGATGCCGGAGGTCGTCGCGCGCATTCTCGAACGTACCGGTCTCGACCCGGCGCGGCTGACCGTGGAAGTCACCGAGAATGCGCTGATGAACAGCCTTGGCGCAGCGGTGCGCACCCTCGATGCCGTCCGTGAACTCGGGGTGAAGGTGTCCATCGATGATTTCGGCAGCGGCTATTCCTCGCTGGCCTACCTGCGCAAGCTGCCGGTGGACACCCTCAAGGTCGACCGCGCCTTCGTTCAGGAAATCGCCGAGCAGGCCAATGACCGCGCCATCACCGCGGCGATCATCGCCATGGCGCATAAACTCGGTCTCAAGGTGGTGGCCGAAGGCGTCGAGGAGGAGGTACAGCTGGCCTACCTGCGCGAAAACGGCTGCGATTACATCCAGGGCTACTACTACAGCCGCCCGCTGCCATTGTCGGCACTGCGCGACTGGCTGGCCGCGCGGCGGCCGCTCACTGCGGGCGCGACAATCGCGTGAGCAGGCGATCCAGGGAATTGGCGAAAGCCTGGCGGTCGCGCTCGCTGTAGGCCCCCTGGCCGCCGCCCATCTGGCCCTGATCGCGTAGATCGGTGAACAGGTTGCGCACCGCCAGCCGCTCGCCCATGTTGCGCTCATCGAACTCGCGACCGCGCGGGTCGAGCGCCGCGACGCCCTTCTTCACCAGTCGATCGGCCAGCGGAACGTCGCTGCAGATCACCAGATCACCGGGCTCGGCATGTTCGACCAGATAGTCATCGGCTGCATCCGGCCCGCTCGGCACCACGATCAGCCGCACGCAGGCGAACGCCGGCTTGACCTGGCTCTGGCCGGCAACCAGCAGCACCTCGAACCGCCGTTTAAGGGCGAACTTGATCACCTGGTCCTTGGCTGCGCGCGGGCAGGCATCGGCATCGATCCACACGCGCATGGCGGTTGCCTCGCTCATGCCACCGCGCGCCTTACGGTCGCCAGCAGCGCCGCCGCGCCGGCGAACATTGCGGCGAAACTGCGGTTGACCAGGCGCTGCTGACGCGGCGTGCGCAACAGCCGCAGCACTTTCGCCGCCAGCCCGGTGTAGCCGGCCATGACGATCAGGTCGACCACCACCATGGTCGCGGCCATCTCGCTGTATTGCAGCAGCAACGGCCGCTGCGGGTCGAGAAACTGCGGCAGTACGGCGAGGATGAAAACGATTGCCTTGGGGTTGCTGGCGTTGACCACAAACCCGCGCAGCATCAGGCTCAGCGGCCTGCCGATGGGTCGCGGGGCGGCGGAATCATCCAGCGCCTCAGGCTGCGCCTGCCATTGCTTCCAGGCCAGCCAGAGCAGATAGCCGACACCGAACCATTTAATCAGGCTGAACGCCAGCTCCGAGGTGGCCAGCACCGCACCGACGCCGGCCGCGACCACGGCGATCTGCAGGACCAACGCCAGCTGCAGGCCGATGGCATTCCAGTAGCCGCGCCAGAAGCCGTACTGCAGCCCGCAGGACATCGACGCGATGGCGCCGGCGCCTGGCGACAGGCTGATCACCCAACAGGCAACGAAGAACGCGAGCCAGGTTTCCAGAGACATGCTGATTACCTCCATTCAACGAGCGCCGGCGGTCCAGCCGGCGCTTCGGTTCAGTCCGGCATGTCCTTGCCCAGTTTGACCGGTTCTTTAAGCTTGCGCTTCATCGCCTTGCGCATGTGGATGTTCAGTGCCTCGACGCCCAGCGAGAAAGCCATCGCGAAGTAGACGTAGCCCTTCGGTACATGCACATCGAAGGCTTCGGCGATGAGCAGCGTACCGACGACGATGAGGAACGACAGCGCCAGAATCTTCAGCGTCGGGTGCTTGTCGATGAACTCGCTGATGGTACCGGCAGCCAGCATCATCACCAGCACCGCGATGACGATCGCCGCGACCATCACCGGGACGTTCTGCACCAGACCGACCGCCGTGATCACCGAGTCCAGCGAGAAGATGATGTCGATCACCGCGATCTGCAGGATGATCCCGATAAACCCGGCCTTTACCACGGCGGCGCCCGCAGCCTGCTCCTCTTCCTCGCCTTCGACGCTGTGCCAGATCTCCATGGTGCTCTTGAACAGGAGGAACAGGCCTCCGAAGAACAGGATCAGGTCGCGCCCGGAAACGCCCTCGCCCAGCACCGTGAACAAGTCATTGGTCAGGCGCATCACCCAGGCGATGGATAGCAGCAGCAGGATCCGCGTGCCCATGGCCAGCGCCAGGCCGAAGAAGCGCGCCTTCGGCTGCTGCTCCTTGGGCAGGCGGCTGACCAGAATCGAAATGAAGATGATGTTGTCGATGCCGAGGACGATTTCCAGGGCGGTCAGGGTCAGAAAGGCGACCCATATCTCAGGGTTGCTGAGCCATTCCATGAGGGTTATTACTCGCTGGGGTTACGGTTGTAGAGCTGCACTTCGCTGCCACGCCAACGGCGCACGGCTTTCTGGAAGAACAGACTGTTGGGTACCTGCACGATAGCGCCGGTTCCGGCTTCGGCCACCTCTTCGAGGGTGGTGTAGACCAGATTGATGTCGATGACCCGACCCTTGACGATCGGCTTGTCGAACGCCTCGACAATTTCCACCACATCGCCCAGCCGGAACGGGCCGACAGTGAGGATGAGCACCGCACAGAGCAGGTTGGACAGCACGCTCCAGATCGCGAAGAAGGCGATGGCCGCCACTGCGACAAAACCGGAGATGGCTGTCCACAGCACGGTGGCGGAGACGCCGAAGCGCTCCAGCACCATGAGCAGTGCGCCGCCGATGATGAACCAGCGAATACCGCCGCGCACCGGGATCAGCAATTCCGGCGGCAACGGATAACGCGACGACAGCCGAGTCAGTCCACGGGCGACCAAGCGTTGCAGGACATAGGCGACCAGCAGGATCAACAGCACCTGCAAGCCCAGCATCCACTGCAAGCGCCATTCTTCAACCAATGTCAGCCAGGGTTCGCTCATGCACTGGCCTCCAGTTGCGCCTGCAGGCTCTCCAGTATTTCCAGCGCCTCCAGCCAGGCTTCCTCCAGCTCGCCTTCGCGAACCTTCAGCTCCGTCTGCTTGGCCAGCAGCTGGCGCAACTCGTCCTTGCGAGCAGACTCATAAAGCGCACTGTCGCCCAGCTGCGCCTCGAGCGTCGCCAGCTTCTCGTGCACCATCGCCAAATCCTTCTCCAGTTTGTCCGCCTGGCGCTTGTGCGGCGCCAACTGCTGGCGCAGGGCGGCGGCGGCCTGACGCTGAGCACGCTTGTCGGTCTTGTCCGCCGCTGGCTCGCCGCTGGCCACGGGTTGCTGGCGCGTACGGTAATCCACCAGCCAGCGTGCATAGTCTTCGAGATCGCCGTCGAAGCTCTGCACCTGGCCGTCGGCGACCAACAGGAACTCGTCGGTGGTGCTCTTGAGCAGATGACGGTCGTGGGATACGACCAGCACCGCACCTTCGAAATCCTGCAGGGCAAGCGTCAGGGCCAGGCGCATTTCCAGGTCGAGGTGGTTGGTCGGTTCGTCGAGCAGCAACAGGTTGGGCTTGCCCCAGGCGATCAGCGCCAGGGCCAGGCGCGCTTTCTCGCCGCCGGAAAAATTCAGCACCGGCTCGTCGCAGCGCGCGCCGCGGAAATCGAAGCCGCCGAGAAAATCACGCAGCGTCTGCTCGCGCTCGGCCGGAGCGATGCGCTGCAGGTGCAGCAAGGGGCTGGCCTTGGGATCGAGCGAATCCAGCTGATGCTGGGCGAAATAGCCGACCGCCAGGTTCTCGCCGCGCTGCAGGCGGCCGGACAGCGGGGCCAGTTCAGCGGAGAGTGTCTTGATCAGCGTTGATTTGCCGGCACCATTCGGCCCCAGCAAACCAATACGCGCGCCGGGCACCAGCTGCAGCTTGACCTTGTCCAGCACCATCTTTTCGCCGTAGCCGAGGCGCCCTTCGGCGAGGTCCAGCAAGGGGCTGGACACCTTGTCCGCCTCGCGGAAGCGGAAGTCGAACGGCGAGTCCACGTGCGCCGGCGCCAGTTCTTCGAGGCGCTCCAGCGCCTTGATCCGGCTCTGGGCCTGGCGTGCCTTGGTCGCCTGGGCCTTGAAGCGGCGGATATAGCTTTCCATGTGGGCGCGCTGCGCCTGCTGCTTCTCGAAAGCTTGCTGCTGCTGCGCCAGACGCTCGGCGCGAGTTCTTTCGAAGGCCGAGTAGCCGCCGCGGTAAAGCGTCAGTTTGCGCTGCTCCAGATGGATGACGTGATCGACCACCGAGTCGAGGAAGTCGCGGTCGTGGGAAATCAGCAGCAGGGTGCCGGGGTAGCCCTTGAGCCAGTCCTCGAGCCAGAGGATCGCATCGAGATCGAGGTGGTTGGTCGGTTCGTCGAGCAGCAACAGGTCGGACGGGCACATCAGTGCCTGAGCAAGGTTGAGACGCATGCGCCAGCCACCGGAGAAGCTGCTGACCGGCAGCGCCATCTGCTCGTTGGCAAAGCCCAGCCCGGCGAGCAGCTTGCGCGCGCGGGCGTCGGCGCTGTAGCCGTCGACGTTGTCCAGCTCGGTGTGCAGACGCGCCAGCGCATTGCCATCGTGGGCCTGTTCGGCGGCGGCAAGCTCGCGCTGAATGCGCCGCAGCTCGACGTCGCCATCAAGCACATAGTCCACGGCCAGGCGATCGAGGGTATCGATCTCCTGGCGCATGTGCGCGATGCGCCAGTCCGGCGGCAACTGGCAATCGCCGCCGTCGGGCACCAGCTCGCCACGCAGCAGCGCGAAGAGGGTGGATTTGCCAGCGCCATTGGCGCCGATCAGGCCGGCCTTCTGGCCGGGGTGCAGGGTCAGCTCGGCGCCTTCCAGCAAACGCTGCGGGCCACGCTGTAGAGTGAGGTTCTGGAGTCGGATCATAATGCCGGCGAGTTTATCAGTTCGCCTGGAAAGCCAGCCGGGCCACCCGCAAAAAAAGGCGTACCACTTATGCCCAACCTGGATCTCTGGACGTTTGCCCTCAACTGCTACGCACGAGAGGGGGTCGAGACTGCCTGCCTGGAACTGCAAAGTCAGGGGGCGGACGTCTGTGTGCTGATCTGCGCGGCCTGGCTGGAAGCACGCGGGGTGGCCTGCAATCAGGAGCGGATGTGTGCGCTGGAAGAAGTCGCTGCACCCTGGCGACACATAGTGGTGGAGCCGCTGCGCGAACTGCGTCAGGCATGGCGCTCGCCGGCTGAACAGGACGAAGCGCTGCGAGAACTGCGCAAAACACTCAAGACACTGGAACTGCAAGCCGAGCGCAGCCTGCTGGAACGGCTACAGACGGCAAGCCGCGAATGGGACGAAAGCGCTGACGCCAACCAGTGGTTGAGCGCTCTTGCGCCGAAAGGTAGTTGCCGCGTTGCGCTGGAAACCCTGCGCAACGCGGCCTATCAGACTCAGCTGGAGCTGGCCGGTGTCTGAGTCGCGGTGCGCTTGGCTGCAGGTTTGCGAGTGGCAGGCTTTTTCGCCACGGCCTTGGCGGCGGGCTTCGCAGTCGCAGGCTTGGCCGCTGAGTCAGCCGCGGCGGGCGCTGCACTGTCAGCTGATTGCGCGGCCGCAGCGGGTTTGGCCACAGTAGCCGAGCGGGCGCGAGTCGGTGCCTTGGCCGTTGCAGGACGTGAGGCTGCAGGCTTGGCCGCGGCACCGCCAGCTGATGTCTTCGCTGCTGTCTTGGTCGGTGCTTTCGTTGGAGCCTTGGCTGGCGTTTTAGCCGCCGGCGCTGTCGCTGCCTTGGTGGTCGGAGCCTTGGCGGATGCTGCTGGCGATTTGGCTGCAGTCGGGGCGGCCTTGCTGGCCGGCTTGCGCGCTGCCTGACGGGAGGTTGCGGCGGGCTTGACGGCCGTCGCCTGCTGCTGGGCGCGCAAGGCCTTGTCAGCGTCATCTGCGACCTTGCGGATGCCCTGAGCCAGCTTCAGGCTCTGCTCGGCATCGCGCCTGAGGTCGGCCAGGTAAGTCAGGGTTTCGCTCTGCCGGCTCTGCAGCAATGCAAGGGATTCTTCCAGCTCGCCGAGCCGGGAGCGCGCTTTGGTCTGCGCCTTGGTCTTGCCCGTGCTGCCGGCCTCGTCGAGCTTGGCGCGCGCCTTGGTCAATTTGTCTTGCGCCTTGCCACGCTGCTTTTGCAGCTTGGCGAGCGCACTTTCCGCATCCTTGATCGCCTGGCTGCAGGCTTTGTCCAGATGCTCGATGAGACTGTGGGAAAGCTGCTGCAACAGATGCAGCGGAGTGGTGACCGACTTCTTCTTCGCGGGCATGAAAGTGCCTCCTGGCGGGAACGATGCCCCCATACTAGACGGCCCGCCAGGTGGCCGCCAGGGGACGCGAAGCGCCACACCCGCCGAAGCGGATGGAAGATCTCAGGCCGGAGCAGCCGCCTGCTTATGCGCGGTATGCAGCACCTCGATCAGGCAGTCTTCCAGCTCGAACCGCTCATGCAACAGCTGACCGAGTTTCTTGAGCTCATCGGCCAAGCCCGGGCTACCCAAGCAATCGCCCTTCTCGCAACGATCGTTGAAGCCCAGCGAGACCTGGGTGATGGTTTCGATACGCGGATAGATCTGCTTGGCCAGTTCGATGGCACGAGCATCACCGAAGGCTTCGGCCTCGGCGAGCAGTTGTTCATAGATTTCGAAGTGGCCGGCAGAGACGTAGTCGACCAGATATTCGCAAAACCGCTGCAGGGCCTGGCGAGCGGCGGCATCGTCACGCTCGGTATGCAGCCCGTCGTACGCATTGATAAGCGCGTGGCGCTCGTTCAACCAACGGTCGATCAGCAGATGTACACCACCCCAGCGTTCCTGGGCATTCCGACAGCTCTCGAGCATGATGACCTCACTTCCCTAATCGATGTTGCTTTACGCCATTCCGAGACGTTTTTGTCTTTCGGTATCGGCCTTTGGGTGAGTGACGGTGACGAGTGGCAAGAATCCGTCACCGCACGAGCAGACTATGCCGCGCTGCTCGAAGCATCAAGCAAAATGCCGACGAATCTTCGAGCGCAGCGGCACCGGGTGGATACCGCACGTCGAGAAGAAGACCGCACAAGCGTGACGGGAGTTCGCCAGGGGAAGGTAAAGATCGGTTCAGTCGCGACGCAGCAGTTGCCACGCACAGACGATGGCCATGCCGATGAAGCCCAGCAGACTCCACTCGGGGATGCTCAGGCCGAGCATGGTCCAGCTCACCTCGGCGCACTCGGCGGTACCGTGCAGCACCAGCCGCGCGATCTCCTGAAACGGCAACGCCTCCATCATGTATTCCAGGCTCGGCAGGCAGCTCGGCAGCTGATCGGCAGGCACGCTCTGCAACCAGATCTGGCGAATCGCCGTGGCCGCGCCGGCAGCCACGAAGAGCAAGGCGAAACCGGAGTAGACACGCCGCCCCGTCTTTGCGGGCCCGTGAATCGCCGCGGCCAGGCAGATCAGGCCGAAACCGATGACGCAGATGCGCTGGACAATACACAGTGGGCAAGGCGCAAGCCCCATCACGTGCTCCATGTAGAGCGCGATGGCGATCAGCAGGGCGCTGCCCAGAGAGGCGAGAGCGAACAGGGAACGAGGGCTGGCCAGGCGCATGATGGCTCCACTAGCTGGAAAAGTTCGCTACGGTAGTGGAAACGTCGATAGGCTTACAAGCCGCGCGGCAGCGTCAGGCCCGCCACATGGCGGACCTGACTAACCGATCACAAGGTGGCCGGGAGATTGCGATCGAGCAGAACCACGCCCTGCTGGAATAGCCGATTGCTGCTTTCGGTATCACCCAGCTGAGCTAGTAGCCGCGCCAGCTCGGCACAGGTTTCCGGACGATGATCGAAGCGCAGACTCGCTTCCAGGTAATCACGCGCCTTGCCCCACAGCTCGTTGCGCAGGCTGATCCGCCCCAGCGCCAGCAGCAGCACCGGGTTCTGTGGATGATCCTTGAGCCAGCCTTCGGCGTGTGCGAGCTGGCGCGCCGGATCGCGGCCCTGCACCCTTCCATAGCGTTCGACCAGGCGATCATCAAACTGGCGTTTGATCGCCGTGTAGAGCACCTCTTCGGCCTTCACCTGGGCGCCGAGACGAGCGAGCCCATCCGCATACGCACGCACCACCAACGGCTCGCTGCGCAGCGCGCTGGGCACAGTCTGCCAGCGCTGGTTCAGCGCTTCGAGGCTGGTCTCGGCAGGCAGTTCGGACGGCTGACCGGCCTGTTCCACCGCGGCAGTCCAGGCCAGCACTTCCAACTCGTTCAGGCGTGCCGGTGGCAGCACGCGGTGCTTGCGCAGCTCCGGCAGCAACCGGCACAGCGCCGACCAGTCCTCCAGCTGCACGTAGAGTTGCTGGAGCAAGGTAAGAACGTAAGGGTGACGCGGATGATCGTTTTGCAGGTCACCAAGCGATGCGCGCGCCTCGACATACTGGCCGCGGGCGATCTGCAGCTGCGCCTGCGTCAGGCCGATCGCCAGCGCCGCCTCGGGCTCGCGCTCGCGCGCCTTCTGCAGCAGCTCGTCGCTCTGCGCATATTCACCCAGCTCATTGGCTGCGCGCGCAGCACCCAGGTAATGCACCAGCGGCTGCTGATCCTTTTCTGCCGCCAGCTGCAGATGCCCCAGCGCCGGCGCCCACTGCCCCTCGGCAAGCTCGCGCAACCCACGGCGAGAAGCCTTCTCCACCCGCCGGACGCGGTGCCGGCGCGACCAGGGGTTGACCAGCGCCCCGGAGACCTGCAGCAGCCCGAGCAACCAGTGCACCACCATGGCCACCAGCCAGAGGCAGCCGACCAGGGCGAGGAATACCCAGAAGCTGGATTCGTAACGGAACTGGTCGTAGGTGATCAGCACGTAGCCGGCACTCTGGCTGATTGCCCAGCCGAGAAAGCCCGCGATCGCCAGCAGAAGGATGAATACAAGAGCCAGACGTTTCATGTGCGCTGAGCCTCCTGCGCCTCACTCTCCGCCTCGGGCTGAGCCGGCGAATCTGAGGATTCAGACGATTCCGGCGCTTGCGCCTCATCGCCGCGCTCACGCTTCTGCACGTAGCCCTGCAGCGCCTGCAATGCTGGCGCGAGATCAGGCAGGGTCACCTCCACCTCGCGCCGTGACAGCTCGTCGAGACGCTTGCGCAGGCCACTCGCCTGGCCATTGTCTTCGCTGAAGTGATCCTTGAGCACAGAGCTGGCCTGCTCCAGCGACTGCCGGTAGACCTCGGCATTGCCATTGAGCACCGCCCACTGGGCCTGCTCGATGGCCAGCGAAAGGGCCAGTCGCACCTGCCCCAGGGTCTGCCCGGCGAGCAGCGGCTTGACGTCGCCACTGGCATCGAACTCCACACGCACATAGCGCGTCAGCTCGTTCAGCCAGCGCTGCCAGCGGCTGTCCTGCGCGCTTTCCGACTGCGCCTCGCCATTGACGAACTCCGGTGCCAGCGCGCTGAGCTGAGCGGTTTGCCCGCGCAAGGCGCCGAGCTGCAGAAACAGCCCGGTGCGATCGAGCTCCGGCAGGCTGCGCAGGGCTTCGAGCCCTTCCAGCAGTTTCTGCCGCGTGCTGTAGGCACCGGGGTCGTCCTGCTTCTGCAGAATCAGGTCAGCTTCGTGCACCAGCATCTCGGCGCTGTTCACGTCCTGCATGGCTGAGAGCTGCAGCATCGCCATGCGCAGCAGGTGTTCGGCCTCGGCCAGGCGCCACTCTTCGCGACTGGCACCGAGCACCTGCTCGACACGCCCGGAAAGGCGCTGTTGATCGCTCTGCAATGTCGCCAGCAAGCGCCGCCGCTCCTCCAGCTCGCTAGCCGAAGGCAGCTGCTCCAGCCGGCCCAGACGTGCCGCCAGCTCACGCTCACGCTCGGCCAGCTGGCGAGTCTTCTCATCGGCACTCTGCAGGGCTTCGAGCTGACGATCCTCGTCGGCGCCAAGCTGCTGCAGCTGCCAGACGCCATAGCCGCCAAGCGCCACACCGCCGAGGCCGACCAGCAAGGCCAGAGCCGCAAGAGACTTCCCGCCACCGCTGGACGCCGGCCTGGATGGCGCAGGCTTGGCGGGTTTGACCGGATCAACAGCGGGGGTCGGCTCACTGGCGGGGGGTTGCAGCGGTTCTTTCTTGGAATCTGCTTCGCTCACGTTTCCATCCTTTGCTTCAGGAGGCGGCCACCGCGGTTTCCCGCAACGCCGCCAGCAAGGCCGCGACGCTGGCGCCGCGGCAATCCACAATTCGTTTGGCGCCCAACTGCCGAGCCATCTCCGCTACCCGCGGACTGGGTACGAACAAGGGTAGCTCAAGCAATTCAGGCCAGGTATCGGCCGCCAGCTCACGCAGCGACAGCAAACCCTGCCCACTGCTGACCACCAGGCCGTTGAGCCGTTCCGAGCGGAGCGTGGCGGCGAGCGTTCCCGCGGGGTAATCGGGCAAGTAGCGCCGGTACAGCTCGAGGATATCCACCTGCACCCCGCGCGCGCGCAATGTCTCGGCGAGCAGCTCGCGACCGCCCTCCCCGCGCAGGATCAGCACCTTCGGATCGGGTCGGGCCAACGCCTCGCCGAGCCGCGGCAGCGCCAGCAGCGCCTCGCTGTCGTCGCCGCGCTCCGGCCAGCTGGCGTCCAGTCCGTAGTCGGCGAGTATCGCGCCGGTGGCGGCACCGACGCTGAACCAGGCTGGGCCGAGCGGAGGTTGCGGCCAATAGCGATCGAGTAGCTCGATACCCAGCCGGGCCGCCGGCTTGCTGACCACAATGACCGCGCAGTAGCGATCCAGCTCGAGAACCGTCGCGCGCTGCTCGGCGGTTTCCGGCAAGGGTTCGATCGCCAGCAGCGGCAGGCTGGCACTGTGAATCCCTGCTTCAGCCAATACCGCCGCAACCGCGCCACACTCCTCGGCCGGCCGGGTCAGCAGCAGACGCCAGCTGGTCACGCGTGACCAGCCTCGCCGTAGACTGCCTGGAGAATCTGCTCCGCGCCCTGATCCAGCAGCGCTTCGGCAACCTGCACACCCAGCGCCTCGGCATCGGCGGCGGGCGCACGGCCCTCGGCGCGCAGCAGCACGGTGCCGTCCGGCTGGCCGACCAATCCGCGCAACCACAGCTGCTCGCCTTCGAGCACCGCGTAACAGGCGATCGGCACCTGGCAGCCGCCGTTCAAGCGCTTGTTCAAGGCGCGCTCGGCGACGACACGTGTCGCGGTCGGCGCGTGGTTCAGGCATTCCAGCAGCGCATGCAGTTCGCTGTCGGTGGTACGGCATTCGATGCCGACCGCACCCTGACCGCCGGCCGGCAGGCTCTCGTCGACGCTGATGCTGGAGCGGATGCGTTCACCGAAGCCAAGGCGGATCAGCCCGGCGGCAGCGAGAATGATGGCGTCGTACTCGCCAGCATCGAGCTTGGCCAGTCGGGTGTTAACGTTGCCGCGCAGGAACTGGATCTTCAGGTCCGGCCGACGTGCCAGCAGCTGCGCCTGACGGCGCAGCGACGAGGTGCCGACCACACTGCCGGGCGGCAGTGCATCGAGGTCGTCGAAATGATTGGAGACGAAGGCGTCGCGCGGGTCTTCGCGCTCGCAGATGCAGTACAGGCCTAGCCCTTCGGGAAACTCCATCGGCACATCCTTCATGGAGTGCACGGCGATGTCCGCTTCGTTCTCCATCAGCGCCGTTTCCAGCTCCTTGACGAACAGGCCCTTGCCGCCGATCTTCGCCAGCGGCGCGTCAAGCAGCTTGTCGCCGCGGCTGACCATCGGCACCAGGCTGACCTTCAGCCCTGGGTGCGACGCCTCCAGGCGCGCCTTGACGTATTCGGCCTGCCACAGGGCCAGGGCACTCTTGCGGGTAGCGATGCGAATTTCGCGAGACATGGGCAATTCCAGAACAGTGAATTGCCGGCGATGATAACAGGCCGGACAACCAGCCTGGGTTGGCCGGAATCAAGTAAAAGGTGGTGTCACGCCACCGCGCCAGCGCCCGCCAGCTGCACGAGCTGACGGCCTCCAACGCAGCGAACCGTACTGGTTCAGAGGTTCTGCATCAGCTTGCGCACACCGGCCACATGGCGACGGCTCACCGTCAGCGCCTCACCCTCGAGCCCCTTGAGGAACAGCTGGAAATGCCCGAGCGGCGTGCGCTGCAGGCGCTCGATACGATCACGGAACACCAGCGCGTTGCGGTGAATACGCACGAAGCGCTCGCCGAACTCGTCTTCCAAAGACTTCAACGGCTCGTCCAGCAGCACCTCGCCACCGATATGGCGCAGGGTGACGTACTTGTGGTCGGCGATGAAGTAGATCACGTGGTCCAGCGGAATCAGCTCGATGCCCTTGCGGGTACGCGCGCTGATGTGGGTGCGTGGCCCGGCACCGGAAACCGCTGCCGGCCGGGTCAACGCAGCGAGCTGCACTCGGTTCGGCCGTTCCGCCTTCTTCAAGGCCTCGGTGAGGTGTTCCGGGCGCACCGGCTTGACCAGATAGCCAACCGCGCTGACCTGGAAAGCCTCCAGAGCAAATTCATCATGGGCAGTACAAAAGATCACGGCAGGCGGCGCATCCGTCTCGCAAAGCCTGGCTGCAACCTGCAGGCCATCTAGCCCCGGCATGCGGATATCCAGCAGCACGACATCAGGGCGCAGTTCCTCGATCAGCGTCAGTGCTTCTTCGCCATTGCTGGCAGCGGGCTCGAGGACACGATAGCCGTCGAGGTCACCTACCAGTCGGCTGAGGCGCTCGCGGGCTAGAGGTTCGTCATCGACAATCAGGACATTCATATAGATCTGGCTTCCTGCGTTTGTCTCGCACATGGATAGCGTAGACATGTGTAATGGCGGCCTTCACGGCGCTCCACGCTGAGACTCGCTAGCGGACCGAAAAGTGCCGCTAATCGTGCGTCGATGTTCTGCAGACCCTGCCGTGTCCCGCGTGAAGCCTGCGCTTGAGCGGTTTCGTCGAAGGGGTTGCTGACCACCAACTGAAACACGCCATCGACATAATCGGCGGTTACGCTCACCACACCTCCCTCGATACGGGGCTGGATGCCATACACCAGCGCATTCTCCAGCAACGGTTGCAGCGTCAGCTGCGGAATCGGCAGATCGTCCGGTACGCCGGCGACCTGCCAGTCCATCTGTAGACGGTCGCCCAGGCGATATTGTTCGATCGACAGGTAGCGCCGCGACAACTCCAGCTCTTCGCTCCAGGCCACCAACGTGCCGGGCCGCGCCAGGCTGGCACGGAACAGGTCCGACAGATCCAGCACCGCCTGCTCGGCCTTGACCGGATCGCTGGCCACCAGTGCGGCGATGCTGTTGAGGCTGTTGAACAGGAAATGCGGACGGATGCGCGCCTGCAGCGACTCGATCCGCGCCCGCAGCTCGGCCTGCTCCTGGCGGCGCCACTGACTCTGCAGATAGAAATAGCGTAGCAACAGCCCGGACATGATCAGGCTGATCAGCGCGTGACGCAGGTAGAGATTGACCTCCCCGTCGCGCGAAAGCGGGCCGCCGAGCTGGTAGATATCGGCCACCGCGGTGCAGGCCAGGGTCAGCCCGACCACCAGCGCGCAGCAGGCCAGCCCGGCGAAGGCGGTGCGCAGACGCGCCAGCACGGGCCGCAGCAGACACATGGTGCCGGCCGAGAGCAGCACGATCCACTGCACGAACAACGACGTCAGCGCCAGCCGCATCCAGTCAAAGCCCGGCTGCATCGGCTCAGCCAGCACCAGCACGAACACCAGCAACTCGGCGAGCAGGACCAGGCCAAGCAAGGCATCGGGCTGGCACAGCTCGGGGACGAAGAAGTCATCGGATACGGCAGTGGATTTCACGCGCTTCAGCCTGTGGTTTACCTGCCCGGCAGTTTCCTTGCACACCCGGTCAACGGCAAGCCGGGCGCCGGTCAGCCAAGTGGAATAATCCGGAATTGCCAGCCAGCTCACCCTTCGCCGCCGTAGCGGCGACGTCCCCGACAGCGGCGCCATCCCTGTTATCATCGCCGCCTTTCCTCAGCCTTCGGATTTCAGCGAGCGCATACATGAGCACCGACAAGACCAACCAGTCCTGGGGCGGCCGTTTCAGCGAGCCCGTCGACGCCTTCGTCGCCCGATTCACCGCCTCCGTCGAGTTCGACAAGCGCCTCTACCGCCACGACATCATGGGTTCGATCGCCCATGCGACGATGCTGGAAAAAGCCGGCGTGCTGAACGCCGATGAGCGTGACCAGATCATCGCCAATCTGAAAGACATCCAGGGCGAAATCGAAGCCGGCACCTTCGACTGGCGCGTCGACCTGGAAGACGTGCACATGAACATCGAAGCACGCCTGACCGACCGCATCGGAGTGACCGGCAAGAAGCTGCACACCGGCCGCTCGCGCAACGACCAGGTCGCCACCGACATCCGCCTGTGGCTGCGTGACGAAATCGACCTGATCCTCGGCGAAATCACCCGTCTTCAAGAAGGCCTGCTGGGTCTGGCGGAAGCCGAAGCGGACACCATCATGCCCGGCTTCACCCACCTGCAGACCGCGCAGCCGGTGACCTTCGGCCACCATCTGCTGGCCTGGTTCGAGATGCTCAGCCGCGACTACGAGCGCCTGGTCGACTGCCGCAAGCGCACCAACCGCATGCCGCTCGGCTCGGCCGCGCTGGCCGGCACCACCTATCCGATCCAGCGGGAAATCACCTGCGAACTGCTGGGTTTCGAAGCGATCTCCGGCAACTCGCTGGATGGCGTGTCCGATCGCGATTTCGCCATCGAATTCTGTTCCGCCGCCTCGGTGGCGATGATGCACCTGTCGCGCTTCTCCGAAGAGCTGGTGCTCTGGACCAGCGCTCAGTTCCAGTTCATCGACCTGCCGGATCGCTTCTGCACCGGCTCCTCGATCATGCCGCAGAAGAAGAACCCGGACGTACCCGAGCTGGTGCGCGGCAAGACCGGCCGCGTATTTGGCGCGCTGGCAGGCCTTCTGGTGCTGATGAAGGGCCAGCCGCTGGCCTACAACAAGGACAACCAGGAAGACAAGGAGCCGCTGTTCGACGCCGCCGACACCCTGCGCGACAGCCTGCGAGCTTTCGCCGACATGGTCCCGGCGATCAAACCCAGGCGCGAAATCATGCGCGAAGCGGCGCTGCGCGGCTTCTCCACCGCGACGGACCTGGCCGATTACCTGGTGCGCAAGGGCCTGCCGTTCCGCGACTGCCACGAGATCGTCGGCCACGCAGTGAAGTACGGAGTGCAGACCGGCAAGGACCTGGCCGAGATGAGCCTCGACGAGCTGCGCCAGTTCAGCGACCAGATCACTGACGACGTGTTTGCCGTGCTGACCCTGGAAGGCTCGGTCAACGCCCGCGACCATATCGGCGGCACCGCGCCGAACCAGGTGCGCGCCGCGGTGGCTCGTGGCAAGAATCTGCTGACGACCAGATGATCACGTCTGGCCGCCGTATTTCGGTGGTCGGCTGTTCAGGTGCCGGCAAGACCATGCTGTCGCGCCGTCTGGCGCAGCAGCTCGGTTATCGCCATATCGAGCTGGATGCCCTGTTCCATCAACCGGGCTGGCAGCCATTGCCCACCGAGCAGTTTCAGCAGGCGACCCGTGATGCGCTGCAGGGCGACGGCTGGGTCGCAGAAGGCAATTATTCAGCGGTGCGCCCGTTGGTGCGAGAGCGCTCGGACATGGTGATCTGGCTGGATCTGCCACGCCACAAGGTAATGCGCCAAGTCATCTGGCGCACCCTGCGACGCCTGGCCTGCCGTGAGGAGTTGTGGAATGGCAACCGCGAGCGCTGGAGCAATTTATTCAAATTGAACCCACGCCAATCCATCCTGGCTTGGTCGTGGACCCGCCACCCGGTTTACCGGCAGCGCTACGCCGAGGAAATGCGTAACGCACCGCCATCCTGCCGATACCTACGACTGGACTCACGGCAGGCCATCAACGCCTTTCTGGCGAACCTGTCGTCCCGTTAAACCTTATTGAGGGCCTGCCTGTAATGTCTCTGCACATTCGCCCCGCGGTTCGCGAAGACGCCGCGCTGATCCTGCGCTTCATCACCGACTTGGCCATCTACGAAAAGGCCGAGCACGAGGTCAAGACCGACGTCGCCGGCATCGAGAACAGCCTGTTCGCCGACGGCAGCACCGCACATGGCCTGATCTGCGAGCTGGACGGCGAGCCGATCGGTTATGCGGTGTATTTCTTCAACTACTCGACCTGGCTGGGCAAGCACGGTCTGTATCTGGAAGACCTTTACGTCACCCCGCAGCAGCGTGGCGTCGGCGCCGGCAAGGCGCTGCTGCGTTATCTGGCCAAACTGGCGGTGGCACGCGGCTGTGGGCGCTTCGAGTGGTCGGTGCTGGACTGGAATCAGCCAGCCATCGACTTCTACGAATCCATCGGCGCCAGGCCGCAGAACGAGTGGATCGGCTACCGCCTTGCCGGCGACGCACTGTCAGAGTTCGCGGCCGGTTGAGCAATCGTTCCAGCACGCCTGCGCCACCCGCCGCGGTGCCGCCGCGCAAAGCGCGCCTGCCCTTTGCCAATACCTGGTTCTTCCCAGCTGCCGCGCTCTACGCGGCGCTGATCCTGCCGTATTCGGTACTGGCACTACTTGGCCTGCTTCCCGCGTTGCCCGGGCTCGCCACATCCGCCGGTCACGCCCACGAAATGCTCTTCGGCTTTGCCCTGGCGGTGATCGCCGGCTACCTGCTCGGCCCGCAGCGACTGCGCTTTACCCTGACGCTGCTCGGCTGCTGGGCGCTGGCACGACTGAGCTTCCTGCTGTGGCCAGGCTCGTGGCTGGCACTGATCTGCGCCGCCGCCTTTGCCACCGGCCTTGCCTGGAAAGTGTTGCCGCGCTTTCTCGGCGCCGCGAAGAAATGGCGTAACCAGAGCGTCGCACCCGTGGTCGCCGGGCTGAGTCTGCTCAGCGCCATCGCCAGCGGCGGCTTTGGAGCTAGCTACGACCGCCTCATGCTGGAGGAGGCGCTGCTATTGCTCGCCACCCTGATGTTCTTCATGGGCGGACGGATCATCGCGCCAGCCATCGCCGGTTACGCGCAGAGCCGGGGATGGCGACTGGATGCGCGGGTGCAGCCGCAGATCGAAGGCGCCGTGCTGATCCTGCTCGGCCTCGCCCTGCTGTTGAATCTCCTGCCCTGGCCGCTGACCCGGCAACTCACCGGCGCCGTACTGGTCGCCGCTGCCGTACTCACGACCATCCGCCTGCTGCGCTGGCAACCCTGGCGCTGCGCGCGGCCGGAGTTGCTGACGCTGCTGCTCGGCTATGCCTGGCTCGCCATTGGCCTGCTATTGCTTGGCCTGGGTACGCTGCTACCGGCGCTGCCATTGAACGCAACGCTGCACGCCTTGACCGTCGGCGCGTTGGGCAGTCTGACTTTCGCGGTCATGGCCCGCACGCGGCTGATCTACCGTTTCCGCGATCCCGGGGCGCAGCCCTGGATACAGGGCGTGGCGTTGCTGATCACCCTGGCGGCGCTGGCTCGCGTGCTGCCCGCCCTGCTGAGTCAGCCTCACCCAGCCTGGCTGCTGCTCGCCGCCGGTTGCTGGTCGCTGGCCTTTCTGGCGCTGACCTTGCTGCTCTGGCGTTGTCGCGACGCGCACGCGGACAGCCCTCGCGGCAACGCTGACAACTGAGTCATCAACCGGAACTCTCACGCATTACGCTTGACCTACATGCAACCGCCGGCGACTCCTCCCATGTCCGCCGCCGCATTCGCCGAGGCCTGCATGACCGACCTGCGCACCCTGCTGCTGAACCAGGACACCCAGGGCGCCGAGCTCTTCGACTCGCCCAAGGAGCGCCTGACCTTCTACCGCTCCGAAATACATTTCGAGTCCTCGCTGCTGGCCGAACGCACCAGCGCCTACCTGTCGTCGCAGTCGTTCCTGATGATTGCCTTTGCCTCGTCGATGGCCAACAGCAACCCTGAATGGGGCGAGCTGTTCCGCCTGGTGGTGCCGGCGATTCTCTCGGTGCTTGGCCTCATCACATCGCTGCACGCGATGCCCGGCATCAAGTCCAATTTCGACGTCATCGAGCGCTGGCATCAGAAACAGTCCGAACTGCTGCAGCTCGAAGGCCGCGTCGGCATGCTTCCGAACAACGAATCGGCGCTGTTCGGCGAAGGCAGCAGCCCGGTCGGTGGGCCTCGCTACAAGCGCACCCTGCTGTTTTCGCTGCGCACGCCAATCATCTTTTCGCTGGTCTGGAGCGCATTTGGCCTGCTCTGCCTGGCCCTGAGCCTGATGGACTGACGCACCGCACACCGCAGCATTGCTCCACGTGGCAGCAGGTGCTTAGCTGGACGCATCCGTATGGAGGAACCCATGTCCGATTCAGACCGCCCCCGCTATCGCGTCGATGCTGATCGCCAGGCCGCCCAACGCCGGGTACGCTACGTCGAAACCAACCGCCCGGATGACGGCAGCTGCACGATCTGCCAGCTGGACGCAGAAAATCCGGCACCGCTCGACGAGACCCCCGCCATGGTGCAAGACAATCCCAGCAACGATGAAGATGAAGCCTTCGCCGAGTCGACCCTGATCCAGGCGATCGAGAACCAACTTGAAGCCGGCGAGCCCGCGGCTACCCAGGCCACGCTGAACAAGCTCACCCTGGTCGGCTACGAGCGGGACGAATGCCTGCAGATGATGGCGCTGGTCCTGGCCCATGAGATCCGCACGATGCTCAGCGAGGACCGTCCTTTCGACGGTGCCGCCTACGAGGCCATGCTGCGCCAGCTGCCGGAACTGCCGGAAGCATCCGAATAGGATCTGGATCAAGGCAGGGCCACCGACAGCATCTACACTCAGCAAACAGGGCATGAGCCCACCATCCGAGGAGCGAGCATGTCGTACACCCCTGAGCTGGTTGCCGAACTGGACGTACTCCGACAGTTCAATCTGGAAAATCTGCAGGAAGGGCTGAAGGTGCATCACGAAGCCAGCCCCGCCACCATCGCCGCTTTCGGCCGCCTCCACGCCAAGGGCCTGATCACCCAGGCCGACGGCGGTTACCTCACCAGCCTTGGCCGCGACGCGGCCGAACAGGCGCAAACGCTGCATACCATCCTCTCGGAAACCGTCACGGCCTGACATCGCCATGCCGTTCCGCTTCACCAGTCCAGGGCACGGATGACGCCGGCCCTGGCCGTTGGTCGCTCACTGCAGGCAAACTTGCACCGCACCTCAAGCCGCACGCCGATTGGCCGATGAACAGGGGTTAGCCTCGCCTGCACGAACCACAATGACCCGCACCCAACACATCCACCCGATTCTCGAAGAAGGCATCGACCGCAAGGTGCTGACCACGCTGCGGGCGCGCTTTCTCGCGGTCAACTCGGCACGCCTGGAGCGGGCCCTGCAGGCCATGTCGACGCGCCAGCAGCAGGTGCTGAAGTTGCTGCCGCTGCTGTTTCACGTCAACCATCCAATTCTCCCCGGCTATGTCTCGGCGACTACCCCTGCCGGACTCGCGCACTTCGTGCCGGACGCCGAACAGCTCGCCGAAGCACAGCGCCTGAGCCGCTCGTTCGCCTACAAGTCGGCGCGCGGAAAACTGCCGCAGCCGATACTCGGCCTGTTCCTCATGGGCAGCCTCGGCACCGTGGCGCAGGACGAACACAGCGATCTGGACGTGTGGGTCTGCCACGACCCCGCCCTGGACGCCGGCCAGATCGAGGAGCTGCGCCGCAAGTGCGAACTGCTGCAAGCCTGGGCGGCGAGCCAGGGCAGCGAAGCGCACTTCTTTCTGGTCGATCCGCAACGATTCACCCATGGCCAGCGCGAAGCCAGGCTGACCTCCGATGACTGTGGCACCACCCAGCACTACCTGCTGCTCGACGAGTTCTACCGTACGGCGCTCTGGCTCGGCGGGCGCACCCCGCTCTGGTGGCTGGTGCCGGACTACGAGGAGCACCGCTACGACGAGTATGTGGCGACGCTGCTGGCCAAGCGTTTCGTGCGCGCCGACGAAGTACTCGACCTCGGCCACCTGGGCCAGGTGCCGCCCGGCGAGTTCGTCGGCGCCGGACTCTGGCAGCTCTACAAGGCCATAGCCTCGCCCTACAAATCGCTGTTCAAGCTGCTGCTGGTGGAGGTCTACGCCAGTCAGTATCCGCAGCTGCGCTGCCTGGCGCTGGACTTCAAACAGGCCATCTATCAAGGGCGGTTCGATCTGAACGAGCTCGACCCGTATATCGCTGCCTACCTTGCCATCGAGCATTACCTCGGCGCGCGCGGCGACCACGAGCGCCTGGAGCTGGCGCGGCGCTGCCTGTACCTGAAGATCAATCGACCGCTGAGCCGGCCGCCGGTCAACCGCAACAAGAGCTGGCAGCGCAGCCTGCTTGAGCAGCTGACCCACGACTGGCATTGGGACGAGCGGCAGTTCGCACTGCTCGACAACCGTGGCCACTGGAAAGTGCGTCAGGTCAGCCAGGAACGTCGCGTGCTGGTCAACGAACTGACCTACGGCTATCGCTTTCTCAGCGACTTCACCCGACGCCTTCAGGCCACCAGTCCGCTCACCAGTCGCGACCTCGGCGTACTGGGTCGTCGCCTGTACGCCGCGATCGAACGCAAGGCCGGCAAGGTCGAGGTGGTCAATCTTGGTATCTCGCCGGATATGGCTGAACACAGCCTGACCCTGGTGCACGATTACGACGCTGCGGGCGATGTGCGCTGGTCGCTCTATCAGGGCCAGCTCACCGCGCCGGAACTGAGCAATTTCGCCCCATTGAAGCGCTCTCGCGAGCTGGTCGCGCTGCTGGCCTGGTGTCACCGCAACGGCGTGGTGGATGTCAGCACCCACCTGTCCCTGTTCCCTGGCGACAGCGGCCTTAGCGAAGCGGAACTGTTCGCCCTGTTCAGCGACCTGCGCCGTGCGCTGCCGATGCCGCTATGCCCGGTGGACGAAGAAGCGCTACTGGCCGCGAGCAAACCAAGCCGGGTGCTGCTGCTGATCAACATCGGCCTGGACCCCACCCAGCAAGCCCCAACAGCATCTGCCATCGGCGAGCAGTCGATGCTGAACGCGGCGCCAGAAAGCCTGGTGCTGAGCGTGGACCAGGTCACGCTCAACAGCTGGAACGAGATGCTGGTGACCCGCTACGAAGGGCCGAAGGCGCTGCCGCTGTGCCTGCGCGATTATCTGGATAGCCTCGAGCGGGTCGTGCAGGCACCGCAACTGCAGGTCTTCTGCTTCGCCCGCAATCGCGGACAGGCCATCGCGCGGCGGGTCGAGCAGATATTCGAGGATGCCCGCCAGAGCCTTGCCAGCGTCGCTCATGGACGCTACCTGCTTCAGGTTCGCCAGCATTTCCACATGCTGCAGCGCGACGCTGACGCGCTGCGTCTCACCCACCTGAGCGATCGCGCCGCACTGCTCGAACACCTTGGCGAGGCTCACCACGCCTACAGCCCGCTCCGTCTCGATCGTGCGGCGCTGGACGGTGACGATCTGGCGCTGATTCTTGCGCAAGGCCGCCCGGGATGCCTGCAGGTGTTCTACCGCACGGCCGGGGAAATCGCCGAACTCAGCGTGCTCGATGAATGCAATGCCCTCTGGCGCCAGCAGCTGCCCTATCGCGACGAGCGCACCCTGCTGCGCCCGCTGATGCGCTTTCTCGAGTCGATGCTGTATCGGCGTAACGCGCAGCAGCCCGGCCAAAGCCAGGAGCTGGTCGACCCGGCGATCCTCTTCTACCGCATTCAACCCGGACAAGACGCGCGACCGGCACAACTGGAACGAAGACCGGCGCCCCAGGGCGAGGTCAACGATCCGTTCTACGACGTGCAGGCGATTGTCGAAGCGGGCGAAAACGGTCGCTCGCAGGTCACCCTGTACTGTAACCATCAGGAGTTTTCCGGCCTGGAATATGGGGCCGAGCTGTTCGCCGCCGTGACACGCACGATCATTTCCCGACGCCGCGACGGCGAACGCTACCCCTGCTACATCACCGACCTCGACCTCACCGGCCTGCACGGCAGCGGACGCAGCCAGACGGTCCAGTACCTGCGCTACAAGGCGCGCCTGGAGGCGGCGCTGAACGCGGCAATGGAGTCATAAGAGGGCGCTGACGGGGCTTCAGCCAGCGTCTCGACGAGGTTCCGGCCTGACGAACCAGCTGCATTGCGCAGTGGCTATCCAACGCTTTTCGCGCCAACAAAGGCAGAGCTGCGGAAAGCTGCTACCAGCCCGATCGCAGCGGCGGCCAGGCTGATCATCTCGCAAGCGTCGCCCGTCAGAACGGATCGCCTGCCGCTTCGGGCTGGTATTCGATCGCGAGCAGGGTGAGCTTGATCATCTTGCCGGATGGAGTCGGCCAGTCGATGTGCTGGCCGACACTCATGCCCAGCAGCGCCGTACCGACCGGTGCGAGGACGGACACGGTGCCTTCCTTGCCAGCGTCGTGGGGATAGACCAGCGTCAGGTGGTAGTCCTTGCCCGTGCCTTCGTCGCGGCAGTGCACGCGCGAATTCATGGTCACGACGCCCGCAGGCATCTCGCTGCGTTCCACGATCTGCGCCCGCGACAGTTCCTGCTCGAGCGCTTCGGCGGCCGGACCGTAGTCGTCCAGACTGTCGAGCAGCCGCTCAAGGCGCTGCAGATCGAGTTGGGTAAGGATGATCGGCGGTGCACTGGTCATGGGTTCTGGCAAGCTCCTGCGAAAAAATAAAACACGAAAAAAGCAAAACCCCGCCCGAAGGCGGGGTTTTGTTGACCTGCGAAGACACTATCACAGCAGCCCGAATAAGCAAGGGCCCCACCGGCAGCGCCCGGCCCGCGGGGGCTGCACGCAGATTGCGTCAGATATCCTCGAATTCCAGCGCTTCGCCGCCCTGCTCCAGCGTCACCCGCGAGAGCAGCTCTCCGAGGCGCTCGCCGCTTGCATCGCACAGCCACAGCTGGCTGCCTTCGTCGTAGTCGAAATGAAAGCCGCCGGAGCGCGCCGCGACCCACAGCTGGCGCAACGCGGGCTGGCGGCTGAGGATCAGCTGACTGCCGTTATCGAAGCGCACGGTCAGCACACCACCGGAGTTCTCCAGGTCGACGTCCAGACTGGTGTCATCGAATACGTCCTCGACGCTCTCCTGCACAGCATCGACCAGATCGTGATAACGGGCTTCGCTCAGGCTCATGCAACACTTCCTCGAATTGTTCTGCACGCGACGCGGGCCGCATGCGATGGCGGCGAGCTTAGCAGGGCGCAGCCGGATCAAGCGAGCCGCCCGCCAGCACGGCCGCCGTGTGACGTGCTGCTCGCATAGGCAATCCGCCGGGTGCTGGGTATACTCCGGCGATTAGATTTTTCAAGGATTCCAGTCCCCATGAAGCGCCTTCTGCTTCCCTTCATCGCACTCGCCGTCTTCGCCGCCGCGCTCAGCGGTTGTGGCCAGAAAGGTCCGCTGTACCTGCCGGATGACGAGAAAACCGTCAAAGAACGTTCCAAAGACCGTTTCGAACTCTAAAGGAGGCTGTTCATGGAGGCCTTCTCGTACCGCGACGGTCAACTCTTCGCGGAAGGCGTGGCACTGCCCGCACTTGCGCAACGCTTCGGCACCCCGACCTACGTCTATTCCCGCGCGCACATCGAAGCCCAATACCGGGCCTATGCCGATGCGCTGGATGGCATGCCGCATCTGGTCTGCTTCGCCGTCAAAGCCAATTCGAACCTGGGCGTGCTGAACGTCCTGGCACGTCTCGGCGCCGGTTTCGACATCGTCTCGCGCGGTGAGCTGGAGCGCGTACTGGCCGCCGGCGGACAGCCGGACCGTATCGTCTTCTCTGGCGTCGGCAAGACCCGTGACGACATGCGCCGAGCGCTGGAAGTCGGCGTGCACTGCTTCAACGTGGAATCCACCGATGAACTGGAGCGCCTGCAGCAGGTCGCCGCCGAGCTTGGCAAAAAGGCGCCGGTGTCGCTACGGGTCAATCCGGACGTCGATGCCGGCACCCACCCGTACATTTCCACAGGTCTCAAAGAGAACAAGTTCGGCATCGATATCGACAATGCCGAGGCGGTCTACGCCCGTGCCGCCGAGCTGCCGAACCTGGAAGTGGTCGGTGTCGACTGCCATATCGGTTCGCAGCTGACCAGCCTGCCGCCTTTCCTCGATGCCCTCGACCGCCTGCTCGCACTGACCGAGCGCCTCGCCGCACGCGGCATCCAGATTCGTCACCTTGACCTCGGTGGCGGCCTCGGCGTGCGTTACCGCGACGAGCAGCCACCTTTGGCCGGTGACTACATCCAGGCCGTGCGCCAGCGCATCGAAGGCCGCGGGCTGGCGCTGGTGTTCGAGCCAGGCCGCTCCATCGTCGCCAACGCCGGCGTGCTGCTGACCCGCGTGGAATACCTCAAGCACACCGCGCACAAGGATTTCGCCATCGTCGATGCGGCGATGAACGACCTGATCCGTCCGGCGCTGTACCAGGCGTGGATGAACGTCATCGCGGTGCAGCCGCACGAAGGCGATACGCGTCGCTACGACATCGTCGGACCGATCTGCGAAACCGGCGACTTCCTCGCCAAGGATCGTGAGCTGGCGCTGGTCGAGGGCGACCTGCTGGCGGTGTGTTCGGCCGGTGCCTACGGCTTCGTCATGAGCTCCAACTACAACACCCGCGGCCGCGCCGCCGAGGTGCTGGTGGACGGTGACCAGGCCTTCGAAGTGCGCCGTCGCGAGAGCGTTCAGGAGCTATACGCCGGCGAAAGCCTGCTGCCCACTTGAGGCCAAGATCATGCTTCTGCGCTTTACCAAGATGCACGGTCTGGGCAACGACTTCATGGTCATCGACCTGGTCAGCCAGCACGCGCACATCCAGCCCAAGCACGCCAAGCAGTGGGGCGATCGCCACACCGGAGTCGGTTTCGATCAGCTGCTGATCGTCGAGCCGCCGCAGAACCCGGACGTGGATTTCCGCTACCGCATCTTCAATTCCGACGGTTCGGAAGTGGAGCAGTGCGGCAACGGCGCGCGCTGCTTCGCCCGCTTCGTGGTCGACAAGCGCCTGACCGTGAAACGCAAGATCAAGGTCGAAACCAAGGGCGGCATCATCGAGCTGGATATCCGTCCCGATGGGCAGATCCGCGTCGACATGGGTCCGCCGCGACTGGTGCCGTCCGAGATTCCGTTCCAGGCCGACCAGGAAGCCCTGAGCTATCCGCTCGAAGTCGATGGCCAGCGCGTCGAGTTGGCCGCCGTGTCCATGGGCAACCCCCATGCGGTGCTGCGCGTCGACAGCGTCGAGCAGGCACCTGTGCATGAACTCGGACCGAAGATCGAACATCACCCGCGCTTTCCGCAGCGGGTCAATGTCGGCTTCCTGCAGGTCGTCGATCGCTGCCATGCGCGGCTGCGCGTGTGGGAACGCGGCGCCGGGGAAACCCAGGCCTGCGGTACCGGCGCCTGCGCGGCTGCGGTCGCGGCAATACGCCAGGGCTGGATGGATTCGCCGGTACAGATCGAGCTGCCGGGTGGCCGCCTGTCCATCGAATGGGCAGGTCCCGGGCAGCCGGTTATGATGACCGGCCCCGCCGTTCGTGTATTTGAAGGACAGGTTCGCCTATGACCGACCAGACTCAGGGCAGCACCCCGCTACCCGACGCCGAAGCAGTCGCCGCCTACCTGCGCGCCCACCCGGAATTCTTCGTCGACCACGACGAGCTGATCCCTGAGCTGCGCATTCCCCATCAGCCGGGCACCGCGGTGTCGCTGGTGGAGCGTCAGGTCAAGCTGCTGCGTGAGCGCAACATCGAGATGCGCCATCGCCTGTCGCAACTGATGGACGTGGCGCGCGACAACGACCGTCTGTTCGACAAGACCCGCCGGCTGGTGCTCGACCTGCTCGACGCCAGCAGCCTGGAAGAAGTGGTCAGCGCGGTGGAAGACAGCCTGCGCCACGAGTTCCAGGTGCCCTACGTCAGCCTGATCCTGTTCAGCGACGCGACACTGCCGGTGGGCCGCTGCGTCAGCACCGGCGAGGCGCAGCAGAGCATCGGCGGACTGCTCGACGGCGGCAAGACCATCTGCGGCGTGCTCCGCCCGCACGAGCTGAGCTTTCTGTTCGGCGCCGAAGACAGCAGCAGCGTGGGCTCCGCGGCGGTAGTCAGCCTGAACAATCAGCTGGGCGTACTGGCGATCGGCAGCCCGGATCCACAGCACTACAAGAGCTCGCTGGGCACGCTGTTCCTCGGTTATATCGCCGAAGTGCTGACCCGCGTGCTGCCGCGCTTCGGTACGCCGCTGCGCTCGGTACGCTGAGCGCAATTGCCGACCAACGCCACGCACCACACGCGCCTGCTCGCGGCCTGAGGCTGGAGCCTGTTCATGCAGAACGAACTCGACGCCTACTTCGAACACCTGCGCAGCGCCCGGCAGCTGTCGGGCCACTCGCTGGACGGCTACCGCCGCGACCTGAACAAGCTGCTGACTTACTGCGAGCGCGAAAACATCGCCGAGTGGAATGCATTGCAAGGCCGACACCTGCGCCAGCTGGTCGGCGAGCTGCATCGCCAGGGCCAGTCCAGCCGCAGCGTGGCGCGCCTGCTCTCATCGGTGCGCGGCCTCTACCGCTACCTGAATCAGGAAGGCCTCTGCCAGCACGATCCGGCTACCGGCCTGTCCGCGCCGAAAGGTGAACGACGTCTTCCGAAGCTGCTGGATACCGATCGCGCCATGCAGCTGCTCGATGGTGGCGTCGAGGACGATTTCATCGGCCTGCGCGATCAGGCGATGCTCGAGCTGTTCTATTCATCCGGCCTGCGGCTTTCGGAACTGGTCAGCCTGAACCTCGACCAGCTCGACCTGCCGGCAGGCATGGTGCGAGTGCTCGGCAAGGGCAACAAGGTGCGCGAGCTGCCGGTAGGGCGCAAGGCGCGCGAGGCCTTGCAAGCCTGGTTGCCTGTACGTGCGCTCGCCAACCCGGCCGATGGCGCGGTATTCATCGGCCAGCAGGGTCGCCGTCTCGGCGCGCGGGCCGTGCAAGTGCGAGTGCGCCAGGCCGGCGTGCGCGAGCTTGGCCAGCACCTGCATCCACACATGTTGCGCCACAGCTTCGCCAGCCATCTGCTGGAGTCGTCGCAGGACCTGCGCTCGGTGCAGGAGCTGCTCGGCCACGCCGACATCGGCACCACGCAGATCTACACCCATCTGGACTTTCAGCACCTGGCCAAGGTCTACGATCAGGCGCATCCGCGCGCCAAGCGCAAGCAGGACACCGACACATGAGCATTCGCCTGATCACCTTCGACCTGGACGATACCTTCTGGGAAACCACGCCGGCCATCCAGAGCGCCGAGACCGCCCTGCGCGACTGGCTCGGCGTGCATGCACCGCGCCTGGGCGAATTTCCCGTCGAAGCCCTCGGCGCGATCCGCCGCATGCTGGTGGAGCAGGACTCGGCGCTGCGCCACCGTATCAGCGAGCTGCGCCGGCGCATCCTGCAGCACGCGCTGCACGATGCCGGCTATCCCGCCGACGAAGCGGACGAGTTGGCCGAACAGGCCTTCCAGGTGTTTCTCGATGCGCGCCACCAGGTGCAGATTTTCCCGGACGTGCAGCCCACCCTGGAATTTCTCGCCAATCACTACACCCTCGGCGTGATCACCAACGGCAATGCCGACGTGCGCCGCCTGGGCCTGGCCGACTATTTCCAGTTCACCCTGTGCGCCGAGGAGCTGGGCGTCGGCAAGCCCGACCCGCATCCGTTCCAGCAAGCCCTGCGCCTGGGCGATGCGCGCCCGGAACAGGCCGTGCACGTCGGCGACCACGCGCTGGATGACATCGCCGGAGCGCAACAGGCGGGCATGCGGGCGATCTGGTTCAACCCCAAGCGCGCCGCCTGGCCGCACGATTACCATCCCGATGCGCAAATCCAGAGCCTGGCCGAATTGCCCAAGCTGCTGCTCGGCTGGCGCGGCGACTGAGCGAGAAGCCAGACGCCAGATGCGCAAAAGCCCGCCTTGGGAGGCGGGCTTTTGCGCAATTCTTTTTGGTGCTCAGATAGGGCGACTGCCGTACTTGCTATCCGGCTTCTTCGGCGGGTCGGCGACCACATTGGGCTCGACTTCCTGCACTTGGCCGCCACGCGCGAGAAATTCTTCCATGGCCCGCGCCAGTGCATCGCGCTCTTTCTGCTTGGCTTCCAGGCTCGGCAGTTCGTCCGGTTCCACGGCCTTCGCCTTGGCCTTCTTGGCCGGCGTAGCGCGCTCGCTGTCGGTCCCTTCGTCGTCGAGACTGTCGTCGCCATCATCGGCAGCGTTCAGCTCCTCCCCTTCCTCCTCGTCGCTAACGTCCAGATCGTCTTGTTCTAGTTCTTCGTCGCTCATGTTCAACCTCATGGCCTTGCCAAAGCGGAGTAAGTTATAGCCCAGCGATGCGGAAAGACCGACACCGCCAAAAAAAATTCAACTTGCCGTCCCGTGCAGCGTTGCCACAATCTGCCGCGCGCCACCCTGGTCGCGGTGCTCTCCGAGATAGATGCCCTGCCAGGTACCGAGTGCCAGCCCCCCATCGCTGACCGGCAGGCTCAACTGGCAGCCGAGCAGGCTGGCCTTGAAATGCGCCGGCAGATCGTCCGGCCCTTCGTAGTCGTGCTCGTAGCCTCCCTCACCCTGCGGCACCAGGCAATTGAAGAAGCGCTCGAAATCTCGTCGAACCGCTGCATCGGCATTCTCGTTGATCGTCAGCGAGGCCGAGGTATGCCGCAGCCACAGGTGTAACAGACCGACCCGGCATTGCCGCAGTTCCGGCAGTGCGTCGAGCAGCTCATCAGTGACGAGATGAAAGCCGCGTGGCTGCGCGCGCAAGGTGATCAGGGTCTGTTGCCACATGTTCAAAGACTCATGTTCAACGGCTGGTCGCGCGCATTCTAGCGTGGCGCCAAAAAAAACAAAGGGCGCCAAAAGGCGCCCTTGTCATGAACCAGCGAATCGTTACTGGCGAGTGAACTCCGGATAGGCTTCCAGACCGCACTCGACGACGTCCACGCCCTCGTATTCCTCTTCCTCGCTGACACGCAGGCCCATCACCGCCTTGATGATGCCCCAGACGATCAGGCTGGCGATGAACACCCAGAGGAAGATCGACACCAGACCCAGCAGCTGGGCACCGAAGGTGGCATCGGCGTTGGTCAGAGGCACGGCCAGCAGGCCCCACATGCCGGCAACACCGTGCACGGAGATGGCACCGACCGGGTCATCGAGCTTGAGCTTGTCCAGGCCAAGGATGCTGAACACCACCAGCACACCACCCACGCCGCCGATCAGGGTCGCCTGCAGAGCGCTCGGGGTCAGCGGTTCGGCAGTGATCGCCACCAGGCCGGCCAGCGCGCCGTTGAGCACCATGGTCAGGTCGGACTTGCCGAACAGCAGACGCGCGGTGATCAGCGCGGCGATCAGGCCGCCTGCAGCGCCCATGTTGGTGTTGACGAAGACCTGAGCGACGGCATTGGCGTCTTCGATGGTGCTCATCTTCAGCTGCGAGCCACCGTTGAAGCCGAACCAGCCCATCCACAGGATGAAGGCACCGAGGGTCGCCAGCGGCATGTTGGCACCGGGGATGGCGTTGATCTGACCGTTCGCACCGTACTTGCCCTTACGCGGACCGAGCAGCAGCACACCCGCCAGAGCAGCCGCCGCACCGGCCATGTGTACGATGCCCGAGCCGGCGAAGTCGAGGAAACCCGCCGCGTCGAGGAAACCACCGCCCCACTTCCAGAAGCCCTGAACCGGGTAGATGAAGCCGGTCATCACCACGGCGAAGGCGATGAACGCCCACAGCTTCATGCGTTCGGCCACCGCACCGGAAACCACCGACATGCAGGTCGCGGCGAACACGATCTGGAAGAAGAAGTCGGCACGCGCGGAGTAGTAAGGCGCGTCCTCACCACCGGCGGCGACCACGTCGACGGCGTTCTCGTCGCCGATCAGGAAGCCCAGGCTCGGCAGGATGCCGCCGTCCGGGCTGGAGTACATGATGTAGTAGCCGACCAGCAGATACATGATCGACGCCAGCGCGTAGAGCACGATGTTCTTGGTGAGGATCTCGGCGGTGTTCTTCGCCCGGACCAGACCGGCTTCGAGCATGGCGAAACCTGCCGCCATCCACATCACCAGCGCTCCGCAGATCACGAAGTAGAAGGTATCGAGTCCGTACTGGACGGGTATCAATGCAGTGCTATCCATGTTTCACCTCTTGCTGTCGCGCTTTGTGCGCTGTTCGGTCCACAGGCCATCGCATGCCGCGTCGATGGCCTGTGCCGCTTTTCGGATTGGCCCCGGGGTTGGCTCCGGGGTGCCCTGAATGGATTACAGGTTGTAGCCACGCTCGTTATGCAGGCTGAGGTCGAGGCCGATGGTCTCCTGCTCCTCGTTCACCCGCAGGCCCATCACCAAATCGATCGCCTTGAGGATCAGGTAGGTGACGATGCCGGTGTACACCACGGTGAACAGCACGCCCTTGAACTGAATCCACAGCTGCAGGCCGATGTTCTCCACTTCGCCGAAGCCACCCAGCATGGGTGCCGCGAAGATGCCGGTGAGCAGCGCACCGACGATGCCGCCGATGCCGTGCACACCGAAGGCGTCCAGCGAATCGTCGTAGCCGAGCTTGCGTTTCAGGCTGGTGGCGCAGAAGAAGCAGACCACTCCGGATACCAGGCCGATGACCAGAGCGCCCATCGGGCCGACGGTACCGGCAGCCGGTGTGATGGCGACCAGACCGGCAACCACGCCGGAGGCGATGCCCAGCGCGCTGGGTTTGCCGTGGCCGATCCACTCGGCGAACATCCAGCTCAGCGCCGCAGCGGCAGTTGCGATCTGCGTGACCAGCATGGCCATGCCGGCCGTACCGTTGGCGGCGATGGCCGAGCCCGCATTGAAGCCGAACCAGCCGACCCAGAGCATTGCGGCACCGACCAGGGTCAGGCCCAGGTTGTGCGGCGCCATCGGCGTGGTCGGATAGCCCTTGCGCTTGCCCAGCACCAGGCAGGCCACCAGGCCGGCGATACCGGCGTTGATGTGCACCACGGTGCCGCCAGCGAAATCGAGCACGCCCCAATCCCACATCAGGCCGCCGTCGCCGCCCCAGACCATGTGCGCGATCGGCGCGTAGACCAGGGTGAACCAGACGCCCATGAACACCAGCATCGCGGAGAACTTCATGCGTTCGGCGAAGGCGCCGACGATGAGCGCCGGGGTGATGATGGCGAAGGTCATCTGGAAGGTGATGAAGACGCTTTCAGGGAAGGCGCCGACCAGGCTGTCGGGCGTCAGACCGCTGAGGAAGGCACGGTCCAGGCCACCGACGAAGGAATTGAAGTTGGTGACCCCAGCTTCCATACCGGTGGTGTCGAACGCGAGGCTGTAGCCGTAGACCATCCAGAGGATGCTCATCAGGCCGGTGACAGCAAAGCACTGCATCATCACCGAGAGAATGTTCTTCGAGCGGACCATGCCGCCGTAGAACAGCGCCAGCCCAGGGATGGTCATGAACAGCACCAGCGCAGTGGCCGTCAGCATCCATGCCGTGTCGCCTGAATCCAGCGTTGCCTCCTGCGCCAGGGCCAGGCCTGGACTTATCAGAGACAAAAGGGCTCCTAGCCCTGCGAATTTTCGCAGAGTCATGGTTTTACTCCTGGGGCGTGGGGGTTCGGAGGTGCTGCTTAAATCGCGTCGGTATCGGTTTCGCCGGTACGGATGCGGATGGCCTGTTCCAGGTTGACCACGAAGATCTTGCCGTCGCCGATCTTGCCGGTGTTGGCCGCCTTGGTGATGGCCTCGATTACGCGATCGAGCTGATCGTCAGCGATGGCCACGTCGATCTTTACCTTCGGCAGGAAGTCGACGACGTATTCGGCACCGCGATACAGCTCGGTGTGGCCCTTCTGACGACCGAAGCCTTTGACTTCGGTTACGGTGATGCCCTGTACGCCAATTTCCGACAGCGACTCGCGCACGTCGTCCAGCTTGAACGGCTTGATGATGGCAGTGACTAGTTTCATGAAAACTTCTCCCGTTTTAGGTGGACTTGCCCCAGAAGTACGAACCCGGCTCAAGTCTAAGCTCAGTGTCTGGCTCTTGTAACGCTCCGGCTGTAGCCGGTCCGCAGTCCGACACCACCAACCTCTCCGACAAAGCGTCGCGAATCACCGATGCACCGCAACCCGTTGGTGCATGCGTCGCTGGGGACAAAGCAGAATCAGTGCCAGCTTTACGCAATGCCCGGTTTTACGGGGTGCGCACGGATGGAATGGATGCCCGACGGACGGTAGCGGCCAGAACACGCACAATATTGGTGCGCGCACGCACCAGCAGCTGCTCATTTTTTGTGCACGCCACCTGAGAAAGACCAGAAAAAGCCCGTGCTACACTGCGCCCGGTTCAACCACAGGTGTTTTCAATGTTGCCGCCAAAAGCTTTCCTAGATGCCATCGGCTCCCAGGCCTCGCGCCTGTTCAACGGCGAGACGCCGCTGCCGCGTGGCGAGTTCGAAGCCCAGCTCAAGGGTGTGGTCCAGGGCGCACTGAACAAGCTCGACGTGGTCAGCCGCGACGAATTCGACAGCCAGATGGTGGTGCTCGCCCGCACCCGCGCGCGCCTGGAGGCGCTCGAAGCCAAGGTTGCCGAACTGGAAGAAAAGCTCACGCCGCCCGCGTCCTGACAGACCGGGCCGCGACACGATCAAAGGAGTGATCGGATGTCCCTGGCCATAGTTCATAGCCGCGCGCAGATTGGCGTCGAAGCGCCGTCGGTGACCGTCGAAGCTCATCTGGCCAACGGCCTGCCGGCACTGACCCTGGTCGGCCTGCCGGAAACCGCGGTCAAGGAAAGCAAGGATCGCGTGCGCAGCGCCATTCTCACCTCCGGCTTCGATTTTCCCGCTCGACGCATCACCCTCAACCTCGCCCCCGCCGACCTGCCAAAGGACGGCGGCCGCTTCGACCTGTCCATTGCCCTGGGCATCCTCGCCGCCAGCGGTCAGCTGCCGGCCGAGCGGCTCGACAACCTGGAATGCCTCGGCGAACTGGCACTGTCCGGCGCCTTGCGCCCGGTCCAGGGAGTCCTGCCGGCTGCCCTCGCCGCTCGAGCGGCAGGGCGCGCGCTGCTGGTGCCACGGGCCAACGCCGAGGAAGCCAGCCTGGCCTCGGGGCTCACCGTCTATGCCGCCGAGCACTTGCTCGAGGTCGCTGCGCACTTCAACGGCATCACGCCGCTCGAACCCTATGTGGCCCAGGGCCTGCTACGACAGATTCAGCCTTACCCCGACCTAGCCGACGTGCAAGGCCAGCAGGCCGCCAAGCGCGGGTTGCTGATCGCCGCGGCGGGCGCGCACAACCTGCTGTTTTCCGGCCCGCCGGGCACCGGCAAGACGCTGCTGGCCAGCCGCCTGCCCGGTCTCTTGCCGCCGCTGGACGAACAGGAAGCCCTGGAAGTCGCCGCCATCCATTCGGTGGCCAGTCACAGCCCCCTTGAGCATTGGCCACAACGGCCCTTTCGGCAGCCCCATCACAGTGCATCCGGCCCGGCGCTGGTCGGTGGCGGCAGTCGCCCGCAGCCGGGGGAGATCACCCTGGCGCATCAGGGCGTGCTGTTTCTCGACGAGCTGCCGGAATTCGACCGCAAGGTGCTCGAGGTCTTGCGTGAGCCACTGGAGTCGGGGCATATCGTCATCGCTCGGGCCCGCGACAAGGTGCGTTTTCCGGCGCGTTTCCAGCTGGTGGCGGCGATGAATCCCTGCCCCTGTGGCTACCTCGGTGATCCCAACGGGCGCTGCCGCTGCACGCCGGACCAGATCCAGCGCTATCGCAACAAGCTCTCCGGCCCGCTGCTCGACCGCATCGACCTGCATTTGACCGTGGCGCGCGAGGCGACGGCCCTCAACGCGCCGCTGCAGACGGGCCAGAGCAGTGCCGTGCTCGCCGCCCAGGTAGCCCAGGCGCGGCAGCTGCAACTCGCCCGTCAGGGCTGCGCCAATGCCTTTCTCGACCTCGCCGGATTGCGCAGCCATTGCCAGCTCGGCACCGAGGATCAGGCCTGGCTGGAGCGCGCCTGCGAACGCCTGGCGCTGTCGCTGCGCGCCGCGCACCGCCTGCTCAAGGTGGCGCGCACCCTCGCCGATCTGGAACAGGCCGGGCGAATCAGCCGCCAGCACCTCGCCGAAGCCCTGCAGTACCGGCCCGGTAGTCAAGGCTGAGCCTGCTCTAGCACGGGCTTCGGTGCGCATCGATCAGCGGCGGACAACGGGCATCCTTTGCGGTCTGTGTTAAGTTGGATGGCTTTCGCCACAGGCGGCCACTCCCCAGAAACAACCCGAAGGAGCGCAGCATGGAGGCAAAACAGCCCTCGTCGTCCCACCTCAACGCCCCGGTCTTCTACGGCTCGGCGGTCATCATCCTGGCGCTGGTGATCTACAGCGTCGCTTTCCAGAGCCATGCGCAAACGCTGTTTGGCGATACCCAGGCCTGGATCATCGCCAACGTCAGCTGGCTCTACATCCTCGCCGTTGCACTCATCCTGCTCATGGTGGTGCTGCTGGCGTTCAGTCGTTACGGCGACATCAAGCTCGGGCCGGATCACAGCGAACCGGATTACAGCGCCCTGACCTGGTTCGCCATGCTGTTCTCCGCCGGCATGGGCATCGGCCTGATGTTCTTCGGCGTCGCCGAGCCGGTGATGCACTTCCTCTCACCTCCGGTGGGCGAAGGCGGCACCAGCGCGGCCGCCTATGAGGCGATGAAGATCACCTTCTTCCACTGGGGCCTGCATGCCTGGGCGATCTACGCCATCGTGGCGATGATCCTGGCCTACTTCGCCTACCGCCACGGCCTGCCGCTCACCCTGCGTTCGGCGCTCTACCCGCTGATCGGCGAGCGCATTTATGGGCCGATCGGGCATGCCGTGGACATCTTCGCCATCATCGGCACGGTGCTCGGGGTCGCCACCTCACTGGGCCTCGGCGTCACCCAGATCAACACCGGGCTGAATCACCTGTACGGCCTGCCGGTATCCGTGCCGGTGCAGATCGGCCTGATCATCGCCACCACGCTGCTGGCGACGATTTCGGTGGTCACCGGCCTGGACAAGGGCGTGCGCCGGCTGTCGGAGCTGAACCTGACGCTGGCGGCGCTGCTGTTGCTGATGGTGCTGATCGCGGGGCCGACGGTGTTCATCCTGCAGACTTTCGTGCAGAACACCGGTAGCTACCTGTCGGACATCGTCAACAAGACCTTCAATCTCTATGCCTACGAGCCGAACGACTGGATCGGCGGCTGGACGCTGTTCTACTGGGGCTGGTGGCTGGCCTGGTCGCCCTTCGTCGGCCTGTTCATCGCGCGCATCTCGCGGGGCCGGACAATTCGCGAGTTCGTCACCGGCGTGCTGCTGGTGCCGACCGCATTCACCCTGCTGTGGATGACCGTGTTCGGCGACACCGCGATCCACATGATCCTCTGGGAACACGTCTCCAGCCTTGGTGAAGCCATCGAGCAGGACAGTTCGCTGGCCCTGTTCGCCTTCCTCGAGCACTTCCCCTTCTCGGGCTTCATCTCGCTGATCGCGATCATCATGGTGGTGGTGTTCTTCGTCACCTCGGCGGACTCCGGCGCGTTGGTGGTGGACATGCTCGCCTCCGGCGGCCAGCAGGGCACTCCGGTCTGGCAGCGCATCTTCTGGGCCGCATCCATGGGCGGGGTGGCCATCGCGCTGCTGCTCGCCGATGGCCTGACCGCGTTGCAGACGGCGACCATCGCCAGCGCCCTGCCCTTCACCATCGCGTTGCTCTGTTCGATGTGGGGTCTGCTCAAGGCGCTGCGCCTGGATGCCACGAAGCAGGGGCTGCGCTACCAGGCCCTGAGCACCTCGCCCAGCGCACCGCGCAGTGCCGGTGGCTGGCAACGTCGCCTGCGTACGCTGATGCTGTTCCCGCGACGCGCCCATGTGGTGCGCTTCATCACCGAAGTGGTGCGTCCGGCCTACGAGGACATCGCCGAGGAAATGCGCAAGCAGGGCTATGCGGTGGACATCAGCGAAGGTGATGATCGTCGCTTGCGCTTCGAGATCACCCACGAAGGCGAGCCAGACTTCATCTACGAAGTGCGCCCGCGGGCCTACGCCATGCCGAGTTTCGTCGCCACCAGCGAGGACGACGAGCGCGAGGAGCGCAAGTACTTCCGCGCCGAGGTGCATCTCAAGGAAGGCGGCCAGGATTATGACGTGATGGGCTGGAGCCGCGAGGACGTCATCAGTGACATCCTCGGCCAGTACGAGAAGCACATGCACTTCCTGCACATGGTTCGCTGAAGCCCGTGCTGCGTCCTGGCGCCGGCCAGGACGCGGTCGATCAATGCGCCAGGCCGGCTGCCAGTCGCTCGGCGCTCATGAAATGCAGCAGCTCGGCCAGCGGCAACGGCTGGCTGACCAGATAGCCCTGCACCTGCTGCGCGCCGAACTGGCGCAGCAGCTCGAGCTGCTCGGTGGTCTCGACACCCTCGGCCACCACATCCAGATCGAGGTTGTGCGCCAGGCCGACCATCGCCTGCACCAGCTGCGACTTCCCGGGCCGCACGGCCATGCCGGCGACAAAGCTCTTGTCGATCTTCAGCAGGGTGATCGGCAGGCTGGACAGGTGCACGAACGACGAGAAGCCGGTGCCGAAATCGTCCAGCGAAAAGCGCACGCCGAGCTCGCCCAGCGCATGCATGGCGCTCTGCACCTGCTCGCTGCGGCGCATCACCGCGGTTTCGGTGAGTTCGAATTCCAGCCAGTGCGGGTCGATGCCGCGCTCATCGATCAGCCGGTTGAGGGTCGGCAGCAACTGACTGTCCTGAAACTGGCGGAACGACAGGTTGATCGCCATGTGCAGTGAATCCGCGCCGCCCTCATGCAGGCTTTGCAGATCGCGCAGCGCGCGGGCGATCACCCAGTAGCCGAGCGGCACGATCAGGCCGCTCTCCTCAGCCATGGGAATGAAGGCATCCGGCCCCAGCAGCCCTCTTTCCGGGTGCAGCCAGCGCACCAGTGCCTCCAGTCCGACGATGCGCCCGCTTTCCAGGCACAGCCGCGGCTGGTAGTGCAGCTCCAGCTCACCGCGCCGCAACGCACGACGCAGCTCGCCTTCCTGATCGGCGAGGCTGCGCGCGCTGCGGCTGACCTGTTCATCGTAGAAACACCAGGTGCAGCCCTGGGCCGCCTTGGCCTGGCGCATGGCGATCTGCGCGTGCCAGAGCAGCGGATCGGCGTCGATCCCCTCGCTGGCACGCGCCAGCCCGACGCTGCAGCCCAGCATCAGGCTCTCGCCCTCCACCCAGTAAGGCTCCGCCAGTGCTTCGACGATGCGATCGGCGACCGCCACGGCGCGCTCCGGATCGTCGCGGGTATCGAGCAGCAGGGCGAATTCGTCGCCGCCCAGCCGCGCCAGCATGTCGCCGACCTCCAGCTGCGCCTTGAGCCGCGCCACCACCTGCAGGATCAGGCGATCCCCGGCCTGGTGGCCGAGGGCATCGTTGACGTGGCGGAAGTTGTCGAGATCGAGATAGCCAAGCACCAGGTCCTGTTCCTGATGTTCGGCCAGGGCATCGAACAGCAGCGCCTGGAAGCCCTGGCGGTTGACGATGCCGGTATGCGGGTCCTGCTCGGCCAGCCTTTGCAAGGTTCCCTGCAGGTTGCAGCGCTCGCGCACATAGCGCAGGCAGCGGCGCAACACCTCGGCACTGAGCTGGTCGCCCACCAGCCAGTCGACCGCGCCTTCCGGCATCTGCGTCGGTTCGTCGTCGAGCAGCAGGATCAGCGGCCAGGGGAAGCGTTCGGCGAGCGCCTGGCATTCCGGTGTCGCCAGCAGCAGGCAGGGCGTTTCCAGATACGCACTGGCCGTGTCCCAATCCGCCGCAATGATCAGCCGTTCCTTGCTATGCGAGCCCTGCAGGCAGGCGCGCAGGCGCTCGGCCCATTCGGGTCGATCAGCCAATAGCAACAGCGGCATGGATTGAGCGGGCGCTGGCAAGCGGCCTCCGGACTCGGTGATTTGCAAGACGGGCGCTACACCCCCGATTTCCCGCACAGCCCTATGCAAACGCCCTGCCTCCTGCAGCGCGCACAAGACTAATCCATTATTTCGATCAGCCAAGCCCCAACTGCGACGATCGGTGATTTATTGAACCTGCAACGGGCCAGCATCGGCGCGGCAGCCTGTTAAACTCCCGCCCCCGCTTCGAATGACCTGAACACCATGTCCCGACTCAACCCTCGGCAGCAGGAAGCCGTGAACTACGTCGGCGGCCCACTTCTGGTGCTCGCCGGTGCCGGCTCCGGCAAGACCAGCGTGATCACCCGCAAGATCGCCTATCTGGTGCAGCATTGCGGCATCCAGGCCCGCCACATCGTCGCCATGACCTTCACCAACAAGGCCGCGCGCGAGATGAAGGAGCGTGTCGGCAGCCTGCTCAAGGGCGCCGAGGCACGCGGCCTGACCGTGTCCACCTTCCACAACCTGGGCATGAACATCATCCGCAAAGAATACGCACGGATGGGCTACAAGCCCGGCTTCTCGATCTTCGATGACGGCGACATCAAGGCGCTGCTCACCGACATCATGCAGAAGGAGTATTCCGGCGATGACGGCGCTGATGAGATCAAGAATTACATCGACAGCTGGAAGAACGACCTGATCCTGCCCGACGAGGCCCTGGCCAACGCTCGCAACCCGAAGGAGCAGACCGCCGCCATCGTCTATCTGCACTACCAGCGCACGCTCAAGGCGTACAACGCGGTGGACTTCAACGACCTGATCCTGCTGCCGGTGAAACTCTTCCAGGAGCACGCCGACATCCTGGAGAAATGGCAGAACCGCATCCGCTACCTGCTGGTGGACGAATACCAGGACACCAACGCCAGCCAGTACCTGCTGGTCAAATTGCTGGTCGGCATGCGCAACCAGTTCACCGTGGTCGGTGACGACGACCAGTCGATCTACGCCTGGCGCGGCGCGCGTCCGGAAAACCTGATGCTGCTGAAGGAGGACTACCCCTCACTGAAAGTGGTGATGCTGGAGCAGAACTACCGCTCCACCAGCCGCATCCTCAAGTGCGCCAACATCCTCATCGCCAACAACCCGCACGTGTTCGAGAAGCAGCTGTGGTCGGAGATGGGCCACGGCGACGAGATCCGTGTGATCCGCACGCGCAACGAGGACGCCGAGTGCGAGCGCGTGGCGCTTGAAATCCTCACCGAACACCTGCGTACTCAGCGCCCCTACAGCGACTTCGCCATCCTCTACCGCGGCAACTACCAGGCCAAGCTGATGGAGCTGAAGCTGCAGCACCACCAGATTCCCTATCGCCTGTCCGGCGGCACCAGCTTCTTCGCCCGCCAGGAGGTGAAGGACCTGATGAGCTACTTCCGCCTGCTGGTCAACCCGGACGACGACAACGCCTTCCTGCGGGTGATCAACGTGCCGCGCCGCGAGATCGGCTCTACCACCCTGGAGAAGCTCGGCAACTACGCCAGCGAGCGCGGCATCAGCATGTACGCCGCCGCTGACGAGATCGGCCTCGGCACCCATCTGGACAGCCGCTACGCCGAGCGTCTGTCGCGCTTCAAGCACTGGATGGACAACGTGCGCCAGCAGTGCGCGCAGAACGACCCGATCGCCGCCATCCGCAGCATGGTGATGGACATCGACTACGAGAACTGGCTCAGGCAGAACGCCTCCAGCGACAAGGTGGCCGACGCGCGCATGGGCAACGTCTGGTTCCTCGTCGACGCGCTGAAGAGCACGCTGGACAAGGACGAAGACGGCGACATGACCATCGAGGACGCCATCGGCAAGCTGGTGCTGCGCGACATGCTCGAGCGTCAGCAGGAAGAGGAAGAAGGTGCCGAAGGAGTGCAGATGATGACCATGCACGCCTCCAAGGGCCTGGAATTTCCCTCGGTGTACATCATCGGCTTCGAGGAAGAAATCCTGCCGCACCGTTCCAGCATCGAGGCCGACACCATCGAGGAAGAGCGGCGCCTGGCCTATGTCGGCATCACCCGTGCCAAGCGCAACCTGGCGCTGACCTTTGCCGCCAAGCGCAAGCAGTACGGCGAGGTGATCGACTGCACGCCGAGCCGCTTCCTCGACGAGCTACCGCCGGAGGACCTGGTCTGGGAAGGCCAGGAAGACGCGCCGGTGGAGGTCAAGGCCGCGCGCGGCAACGACGCCCTGGCGGCGATGCGGGCGATGCTCAAGCGCTGATCGCAGCGCCTGGGTTCGAGGAGCGTTCAACGCCGGTTTGTATCCCGTAACCCAACCGCGGCATGCTTGGCCGATCGCGGTTTCTGGAGGGATTCGATGTACCACGGTGAACGCTTCAATGCCTGGACGCACCTGGTCGGCGCCCTGCTGGCCTGCCTGGGCGCCATCTGGCTGCTGGTGCTGGCGGCGCTCGACGGCGAGCTGGCGAAGATCGTCAGTGCAGCGATCTACGGCCTCAGCCTGATCCTGCTCTACAGCATCTCGACGCTGTACCACAGCCTGCGCGGGCGGGCGAAGGTGGTCATGCGCAAGCTCGATCACCTGTCGATCTATCTGCTGATCGCCGGCAGCTACACGCCATTCTGTCTGGTCACTCTGGCCGGCCCCTGGGGCTGGACGCTGTTCGGCATCGTCTGGGGCCTGGCGGTGATCGGCATGCTGCAGGAGATCAAGCCGCGCTCCGAGGCGCGGGTGCTGTCACTGGTGATCTACGCGGTGATGGGCTGGATCGTGCTGGTGGCGGTCAAGCCGCTGCTGGCGGCGCTCGGCGGTGCCGGCTTCGCCTGGCTGCTGGCCGGCGGCATCTGCTACACGGTGGGCATCGTGTTCTTCGTCTTCGACGACCGTTTCCGCCACTGGCATGGCATCTGGCACATCTTCGTGATGGTTGGCAGCCTGCTGCACTTCATCGCCATTTTGTTCTACGTGATCTGACTCAGCGCGGCTCCAGCGCCGCCGCGCTGCCGAGCACCGCTTCCAGCTCTCTCGCCGCCGCGCGCAGCCGCGGCACGAACGCCAGCAGCTGCGCCATCGAACAGCGGATCACCGGCGCGTGGCTGAACAGGCAGGCCAGCAGCTCGCCGTCGGCATCACGCACCGGCACCGCACAGGCGACCATGCCGTCGATGAATTCCTCGCAGTCGGTGCCCAACTGCTCTTCCCGCACCCGCGCCAGATCGTCACGCAGCGCGCTGAGGTCGGTCAGGGTGTTGCGCGCCATCCGTTGTAGCGGCAGGCGCGGCAGCACCCGCTCCAGTTGCTCCGGCGGCAGCGAGGCCAGATAGAGCTTGCCGCTGGCGGTGCACCAGAGCGGCGTGTGGCTGCCGATCGGCAGGTTGATCTGCAGCGGCCAGTTGGTCTGCACCCGGTCGAAATAGAGCATGTCCAGCCCGTCCGGGATCGCCAGCCCGCAGGTCTCGCCGATGGCCTCGGAGAGCTGGCGCAGGATCGCCTGGCGCAGCGCCTTGTGCCGGCTGCTGCGCAGGATGTTCAGCGCCGCAACGTGCAGGCGCTCGCCCGGCAACAGCCCACCGCGCAGGCCGAACTGCAGGAAGCCTTCCTTTTCCAGCGTCTGCACCAGCCGGTGCGCGCTGGCCTTGGGAATGTCCAGCCGTTCGGCCAGGGCCGTCGGGCTGAGCGGCTCCTTCGCCGCAGCAACCGCCTCGATGATTTCCAGCACGCGGGTGATGGAGGAGCCTTTCTCGCGGGGAATGCTGCGCATCGTCTGCCTTGTCGTTCAATGAGATGAGCGCCCCGCAGGGCGCGCACGAGTGTAGCGACCGGCACCGTCGGTGCAACGGTGCCGCGCGGGTTACTTCATGGTCGGCATGGCGAACTCGGCACCGGCGCGGATACCGGTGGGCCAGCGGCGGGTCACGGTCTTCATGCGGGTGAAGAAGCGCACCCCATCCGGGCCGTGCATGTTCAGCGGGCCGAACACCGAGCGCTTCCAGCCGCCGAAGCAGTGGAAGGCCATCGGCACCGGGATCGGCACGTTGACGCCGACCATGCCGACCTTGACGTTTTCCTCGAACTGCCGCGCGGTGTCGCCGTCGCGGGTGAAGATCGAGGTGCCATTGCCGTATTCATGGTCGTTGATCAGTTGCAGCGCCTCGTCGAAGCTCTTCACCCGCACCACAGCCAGCACCGGACCGAAGATTTCCTCACGGTAGATGCGCATGCTCGGCGTGACACGGTCGAACAGCGTCGGGCCGACATAGAAGCCGTTCTCATGGCCCTCGACCTTGATGCCGCGACCGTCGCAGACCAGCGCCGCGCCCTCTTCCACGCCCAGATCGATATAGCCGCTGACCTTCTGCTGGTGCTCGCGGGTCACCAGCGGGCCCATGTGCGGCTCGGGCTCGATGCCCAGGCCCGGGCCGGTGCGCATCTGGCCGATCTCGTCTTGCAGCATGCCGACCAGCTTGTCCGCCACCTCGTCACCGACGCACACCGCCACGGAGATCGCCATGCAGCGCTCGCCGGCCGAGCCGTAGGCAGCGCCGATCAGCGAGCTGACCACCTGCTGCGGATCGGCGTCGGGCATCACCACCATGTGGTTCTTCGCTCCGCCCAGGGCCTGGCAGCGCTTGCCGTGGGCCGAGGCGGTGGCATAGATGTATTCGGCGATCGGCGTCGAGCCGACGAAGCTGACCGACTGCACGCGCTCGTCGGTGAGCAGCACGTCCACGGCTTCCTTGTCGCCGTTGACGATGTTCAGCACGCCGGCCGGCAGCCCGGCTTCGGCCAGCAGCTCGCCGAGCAACATGGTCGCGCTTGGGTCCTTTTCCGAGGGCTTGAGCACGAAGGTGTTACCGCAGGCGATGGCCACCGGCAGCATCCACAGCGGCACCATCGCCGGGAAGTTGAACGGGGTGATCCCGGCGCAGACCCCGAGCGGCTGCATCAGCGAGTTGGAATCAATGTCGCGACCGACATTGGAGGAGAACTCGCCCTTGAGCAGATGCGGGATGCCACAGGCAAACTCGACCACTTCCAGCCCGCGGGTGACTTCGCCCTGGGCGTCGGAAAACACCTTGCCGTGCTCGCTGGTGATCAGCCGGGCGACGTCGTCACGACGTTTTTCGAGCAGTTCCTTGAAGCGAAACATGACCCGCGCGCGCACCAGCGGCGGCGTCTTCGACCAGCCGTCGAAGGCGGCCTGGGCGGCGGCAATCGCTTCGCGGGTTTCGTCTGCCGAGGACAGCGAAACGTACAGGCGCGGCTCGCCGGTGGCCGGGTTGTAGACGGTGGCGTGGCGCTCGGAGCGGCCGGCGACGGCCTCGTTGTTGATCAGATTGCCGAGGGTCTGCATGGGGCTCACTCCTGGTTCCAGACGGTTTCGTAGAGGTCGATGATTTCCGCTTCCGTGGGTACGCGCGGGTTGTTGCCGGGCGAGCCGGAGGCCAGCGCCTGGCGCGCCATGGTCTCGCGCAGTTCGAAGAAGCGTTCGCGGGCGATGCCGAACTGTTCCGGGCTCGGCACTTTCAGTTCCTGATTGATTGCGCGCAGCTCGGCGAGCAGCTTGTCGTTCGCCACCTCGACGCTGTCGGTCTGCGCGGCGACGCCCATCGCCCGCGCGCAATCGGCGTAGCGCTCCGGCGCGGCGGGAATCGAGAAGGCGGTGATAGCCGGCAGCAGCATGGCGTTGGACAACCCATGCGGCACATGGAAGAAGGCACCGATCGGCCGGCTCATGCCGTGCACCAGCGCCACCGAGGCGTTGGAGAAAGCGATCCCGGCCAGGGTCGCGCCGAGCATCATCGCCTCGCGGGCGGCACGGTTGCCCGGCTCATTGAAGACCGCGCGCAGGTTCGGCGCCAGCAGACGCATGGCTTCAAGCGCCTGGGCATCGCTGTAGAGGCTGGCCTTGCGGCTGACATAGGCCTCGATGGCGTGGGTCAACGCGTCGATGCCGGTGTCGGCGGTGACCCGCGGCGGCAGCGAGAGGGTCAGCTCGTAGTCGATCAGCGCGGCGATGGGCATGAAGCCGAGGCCCGCGCAGAGCATTTTCTCGTCGCTGGTCTCGTCGGTGATGATGGTGAAGCGCGTCGCCTCCGAGCCGGTGCCGGCAGTGGTGGGGATGGCGATCAGCGGCAGGCCGGCTTCGCTGACGTCACGCGGGAAGCGGTAGTCGCGCATCTCGCCGCCAAACTTGCCGAGTATGCCGATGGCCTTGGCCGAATCGATCGGGCTGCCGCCACCGAGGGCGACGATGGAGTCGAAGTCGCCCTGACGGACCATTTCCACGCCCGCTCGAATCGAAGCAGCGGTCGGTTCGGGCAGGGTATCGGCGAAGCACTGGCTGGCGATGCCGGCTTCTTCCAACTGACCGGCGATGCGCGCGACGTAGCCGAGCTCGACCATCATGCGGTCGGTGACGATCAGCGGGCGATTGCAGCCCAGCTCCTTCAACACGCGGGCGAGTTGCTGGCTGGCGCCAGCGCCGACTTCCATCAGGCGCGGCAGAACGATGCGATGACTCATGGGCACTCTCCGAAAATGGACTGCCTAACGAGCTGGCAGCTTCTTATTTTGAGACTCAATGTCTCACTATGCACTGGAGAGTAGGTAGAGCAGGCAGCCGCCGTCAACCCGAAACGAGACCTTTCGTCTCAGGGTCAGGGATGTGCTTATTGGAAAACAGGATCAACGTGCGTTCAGACGATCGCGAAGCTGAGTCGATTGCTGGCGAAGGCGCTCACAGGCGGACTGCACATCGGCCCGCGCCTGGGCATCCAGCTCGTCCATATCAGCCTCGACATTGAGCAGCACGGCATCGACGCAGGCGCTCAGCAACAAAACCGCCGCCTCGACATCACAGCGCAGCCACGGCTCGACCATCGGCAAGGCACGCTCGGCGATGCCCAGCGCCTCGACGCAGGCGTGTGCCGTCGCCAGCGGCACCGCGCATGCCTGCCGCGACAATTCGGGCGCTCGACCCTCGTCTTCCTTCAGATATTCGGAGAAGACCGCCACGTCGTCGTCGGCAAAGGCGCCAGGACGACCCAGCAGCGAGCGGGCATCGACCAGCAGCGCGTTACAGGAGGCATCGTCGTGCGCGGCGCTGACCCGCAGCGCCTTGACGATCAGCGCCACGGCCAAGTCAGCCGTGACTGCGGTAACCGCACCGCAGCCGGGCAACGCACGCTCGGCCACGGAATGGCGAAACTGCGCGAGGCTCAGCTGCCAGAGCCCCAGCCCCGCGCCCGGCCGGTAGGCTTCGCCCATCAGGCCGACTTGGCGCCGTCCCAATGCAGTAGCACATCGAGCATGCGGTTGGAGAAGCCCCACTCGTTGTCGTACCAGGCCATCACCTTGACCAGCTCGCCCTGCACGCGGGTCTGGCTGAGGTCGGCAACGCAGGACGCCGGGTAGCCGTTGAAGTCGCAGGAGACCAGCGCTTCCTCATTGCACTCCATGACGCCGGCCGGCAGCTTCTGCGCCCCGGCACGCAGGATGTCGTTGATTGCCTCGACGCTTTCCGGCGCGTTCTCGGCGATAAAGGTCAGGTCGACCAGCGAGACGTTCGGCGTCGGCACCCGCACCGAGAGGCCGTCCAGACGCCCGGCCAGTTCAGGCAGCACCAGGCCGATGGCCTTGGCCGCACCGGTGGTGGACGGAATCATCGACAACGCCGCGGCACGCGCGCGGTAGAGATCGCTGTGCGCCTTGTCCAGCAGGTTCTGGTCGTTGGTGTAGGAGTGCACGGTGTTGAGCAGGCCCTGGCGGATGCCGACCGCCTCGTGCAGCACCTTGGCCAGCGGCGCCAGGCAATTGGTGGTGCAGGAGGCATTGGAGACGACGCGCTGATCGCCCAGCAGCTGGTGATTCACGCCGTAGACCACGGTCAGGTCGCCGCCATCGAGCGGGTGCGAGGCGAATACGCGACCGGCCCCGGCCTGCAGGTGCTGCTCGATCAGCGCGCGCTTCTTGAACTTGCCGGTGCACTCGAGCACCACATCGACGCCCAATTCCTTCCACGGCAGCTTGGTCGCATCCCGCTCGGCCAGCAGGCGGATCGCCTGGCCACGCACCACCATCGATTCGCCTTGCAGCTCTACCGGCTCGGGGAAACGACCGAAGGTCGAATCGAATCGGGTCAGATGCACCAGCGTCTTGTGGTCGCTGAGATCGTTGATCGCGACCACCTGTACCCGATCCTGCAATCCACGCTCGAACAGCGCTCGTACGACGGCGCGGCCGATACGTCCATACCCGTTGATGGCAATACGTAGCATGCAAATCTCCTCGGAGGGGTTGAAAGTCTGTCGTTAGCTTAGGCGGAGTATCCACCCTTGCGTTCATCGCGGACCGACCAGGATCAATTAACCGGCGAACCCATGTGCCGTTGGCCAGTCGTAAACCTGACAGAGCGGCCGTGCGGGATCGGCCGCGACCTGAGACGAATCAGGGGGTGTGAGGCATGAGCGAGACAACCCAGACACCGTGGTGGAAGGGCGCGACCGTTTATCAGATCTACCCGCGATCCTTTGCCGACGGCAACGGAGACGGCATCGGTGACCTCAATGGCGTGCTGCGCCATCTCGATCATCTGCAACAGCTGGGCGTCGATGCGCTGTGGTTGTCGCCGATCTTCCGCTCACCCATGGCCGATGCCGGCTACGACATCAGCGACTATTGCGATATCGATCCGCTGTTCGGCTCGCTGGCCGATATCGACCGGCTGATCGCCGAAGCCCATGCCCGCAATATCCGCGTGCTGCTGGATTTCGTGCCCAATCACACCTCGGATGAGCATCCCTGGTTCGTCGAGTCGCGCAGTTCGCGAGACAACCCCAAGCGCGACTGGTATGTCTGGCGCGACCAGCCGAACAACTGGCGCGCCGCGCTGGGCGCCGGCAGCGCCTGGACCTGGGACGAGCACACCCAGCAATACTACCTGCACCTGTTCCTGGCCAAGCAGCCGGACCTCAACTGGCGCAACCCCGAGGTGGTCGAGGCGATGCACGACGTGCTGCGCTTCTGGCTCGACCGCGGCGTGGACGGCTTTCGCATCGACGTCATCCACTGCACCGGCAAGGACCCGAGCTTTGCCGACGACCCGCGCTGCCAGGCTGGCCAACCGCTGTCCGACTTCAACGATCAGCCTTACAGCCACGAAGTGCTGCGCGGCCTACGCAAGCTGGTCGACAGCTATCCTGGCGACCGCATGCTGGTGGGTGAGGTGAACATCCGCTCCACCGAACGGGTGCTGCAGTACTACGGCGCCGGCGACGAGTTGCATCTTGCCTTCAACTTCAACCCGCTGGATGCGCCCTGGGACCCGGTGCTATTTCGTACCTGCATCCGCGAGGTCGAGCACTGGCTGCAGCCGGCCGGTGCCTGGCCGACGTGGGTGTTGTCCAATCACGACAACGTGCGCCAGCGCAGCCGTTATCAGGGCTCCGAGCGCGCCTCACGGGCGGCTGCGGTAATGCTGCTGACGCTGCGCGGTACGCCTTTCATCTATCAGGGTGAGGAATTGGGGCTGGAAGACGCGGTTATTACCGCCGAAACCCGAACCGATCCGGGCGGCCGTGACGGTTGCCGGGCCCCGATTCCCTGGCGGGCCGAGCCGCCCCATGGCTGGGACGGCGCGACACCCTGGCTACCCTTCCCGCCTGATGCCGCTGAACTGGCTGCGGAACGGCAGACCGGCGCAGCGAATTCGATATTCGCGCTCTACCAGCGCCTGCTCGCCGCGCGCAAAGCCAGCCCGGCGCTGCACCACGGCGATTTCGAAGAGTTGGCCTCGCACCCCGAGGTACTGGCCTATCGCAGGCAGCACGGCGATAACTGCCGTCTGGTCTGCATCAACTTCTCCGACCAGCCCCACGCACACCCGCAGGCCGGAGAATGGCAGGTCGAGATCGCCAGTGACGGCGTCGGTGAAGGCGCTCCCTACAACGGCACCCTTAACCCAGGGCAGGCCGTCGTGCTGCGCCCAACGGAGAACTGAGCATGCGTCCACTCTGGTACCGCAACGCGGCGATCTATCAGATCGATCCCACCCTGTTTCGTGACAGTAATGGAGACGGCTGCGGCGATCTGCGCGGCATCACCGAGCGCCTCGACTACATTCGCGGCCTCGGCTGCACGGCCGTATGGCTGATGCCGTTCTATCAATCGCCATTCGACGACGCTGGCTACGACATCACTGACCATCTGCAGGTGGACAAACGCTTCGGTGATCTGGCCGACATCGTGGCGCTGCTGGAAAAGGCCGAAGAGCTGGGCCTGCACGTCATCATCGAGCTGGTAGTGCAGCACACGTCCATCCAGCACAAGTGGTTTCAGGAGGCGCGCCGTGACCGCGAGTCGCCCTATCGCGACTACTACATTTGGGCCGACGAGCCGGACGATTTCATGGAGCCGATCTTCCCGACGGTCGAGGACAGCATCTGGACCTGGGACGAGGAAGCCGGCCAGTACTACCGCCATCTGTTCTACAAGCACGAGCCGGATCTTGACCTGACCAACCCGAAGGTCATCCACGAGATCGAGCGGATCATGTCGTTCTGGCTGCGTCTGGGTGTTTCCGGTTTCCGCATCGACGCCGCGGTACACATGGTGCGCCAGGCCGGCGGCGGTGAACTGGAGAAGGGCTACTGGCTGCTCGAGCACATGCGCGACTTCGTCACCATGCGCCGGCCCGAGACTGTACTGCTCGGCGAGATCGACACTGATCCGGAAAAATACGTCGAATACTTCGGCGACGAAGCGGACCGCGTCACCCTGCTGCTGGATTTCTGGACCAACAACCACCTGTTCCTGGCCCTGGCACGGCAGCAGGCCGAGCCGCTGGTGCGCGCACTGAACAGCCAGCCGCTGCCGCCCAGCCATTCGCAATACGCGCTATGGATCCGCAACCACGACGAGCTGAGCCTCGACCGGCTGGAAGAGGATGAGCGCAAGGAAGTGATGGACACCTTCGCCCCTGACGAGAACATGCGCGCCTACGATCGCGGCATTCGCCGGCGGCTCGCGCCGATGCTCGACGGCGACGAGCGACGCATCGCGGCCACTCATGCGTTGCTGTTCTCGCTGCCCGGCACGCCGATCATCCGCTACGGCGAGGAAATCGGCATGGGCGATGACCTCGACCGCCCCGAGCGACTGGCCGTACGCACGCCCATGCAGTGGTCCAACGAACCCAACGCCGGCTTTTCCTGCACCAAAGGTGAACTGGCCGCACCGGTGATCGACGAAGGCCCGTTCTCGTACGAGAAGATCAACGTGTTCGCACAAACCCTGCGCAGCGACTCGCTGATGGCGCGCACCGGCAACATGATCCGCACGCGCATAGGCCTGCGCGAGATCGGCATCGGCAAGCGCACAACGGTCGAGGTGAACGACCCCGCCGTCTTTGCCATCCGCCACGACAACGGCTCGACGGTGCTGATGCTGGTCAATCTTGCCGACAAGGAAACCACCGTCGAGATCACCGCGGACGACCTTCAGGACATGGTCGATGTGCTCGCCGACTGCGATTACGGGCAGCCGGAAGGTTCGCCGCTGAGGATTCGCCTCGGGCCCTACGGCTATCGCTGGTTGCGGCGCAAGCAGCAACTGTTCGGATGAGGAGCGGCTGATGAATCTCGACGCAGCACAATGGCACGCCTGGCATGGCGCAACCTTTCCCGACGAAAGCTGGTACCGCGACGACGATGAACAGCTGTGTGCCATTGTCGGCGCCCCCCGGGTCGACCTGGTCTCGCGCGAGCGCTATGGCGATTTCATCCTGCAGTTCGAGTTCGCCCTACCGGTGGGCGGCAATTCCGGGGTCTTCTACCGCGTCGACGAAAGCGCCGGCCTCGCCTGGCACAGCGGGCCGGAAATGCAGCTGCTGGATGATGCCGTTCACCCCGACGGCGAAGAACCAACCACCCGCAACGGTGCCCTGTATGGCCTGCTCGCGCCCGAACAGGAAACCCGGATCGAACCCGGCAGCTTCATGCACGCAGCGCTTGTCGTGCGCCAGGGCACGGTCGAGCACTGGCTGGGCAATCGTATGGTGCTGAGTTATCGCCTGGACGACCCGGCCCTGCACACGCTGATCGAGTCCAGCAAATTCGCCGACAAGCCGCTGTTCGCCAAGGCGCCAGCCGGGCATATCGTCCTGCAGCACCACGGCGAGGCGGTGCGCTTTCGCCGCCTGTCGATCGAAGCGCTGGGCTGAACGTCGGCCTTGGATCGGCACGCCGAATTGAGCGAGAATGCGCGGCTTTTCCAGGCTGCGAAACGCAGTGACGGCAGAAGCGCTCCGGCGCCAAGCGTCAGGCAAGCCGCGGCCGCCCACGCTTGAGGTAGCGTTCGTGGAACAGCTGAAAGATAAGATTCGCAGTCAGGGCATCGTGCTTTCCGACCGGGTACTCAAGGTCGACGCGTTCCTCAACCACCAGATCGATCCCGTGCTGATGCAGGCCATCGGGCAGGAATTCGCCCGTCTGTTCCGCGATGCCGGCGTCACCAAGATCGTCACCATCGAAGCCTCCGGCATTGCGCCGGCCGTCATGGCCGGCCTGGAGCTGGGCGTGCCGGTGATCTTCGCCCGCAAGCACCAGTCGCTGACGCTGCAGGACAACCTGCTAACCGCCACGGTCTATTCGTTCACCAAGCAGGTGGAAAGCACCATCGCCGTGTCCACCCAGCACCTGTCCTCGAACGACCGCGTGCTGATCATCGACGACTTCCTCGCCAACGGCAAAGCCGCCAAGGGCCTGATCTCGATCATCAACCAGGCCGGCGCGAGCATCGCCGGCCTTGGCATCGTCATCGAAAAGGCCTTCCAGGCCGGTCGTCAGGAGCTGGAAGAAGCCGGTTACCGCGTCGAGTCCCTGGCCCGTGTCGCCTCGCTGGCTGATGGCCAGGTTCAGTTCATTGACTGAGTGCAGTTCATAGTCCGGGCGCAGCTCAAAAGCTGAACCCGGCTCAACCGGCCGGCGGCGCCTCTGCGCGCCATAGCGCCACCAGCGCACCCTGCGTGCCTGCCAGCGGATCGCTGATGGGCACGCCGACTTGGGCAATTCGCTCACGCGCCTGATCATGGGTGGCCGCGTCAGGCCGCTGCATGTCGTACTGCTGGCCGACCGGATAACCCGCCACCACCTGAAAATCTGTGCTGGCCTCGAGCGCGCAATGCCCCGTCCCGGCCGGTAGCACCAGCGCGTCGCCCGCCTTCAGCTCGACCTCCTGACCGTTATCGCCACCCAACATGACCCGCGCCCAGCCGCTGGCCACGCCGAGCGCTTCGTGGGCGGTGGAATGGTAGTGATGGTAGTCGTAAACCGTCCCACGCCAGGCAGACGGCCACAGATGGCTGTCGAACAGTCGCTCGAAGGCTTCCGCGGGGCTTGTCCCGGCCAATGGCAGCTGGCGGTAGATCAGCACCGGATGCGGGCTGTTGGGCGTGCGCCCGTCACTGGCCAGGTGCAGCTGTTCGGGTTGTGGTGCGGAACTGGGCATGCGGGGCTCCTCTGTCGTCACGGGAATCCGACCGGTAGGCCGTATCGAATTCGACTCGAGAGCTGCCTGCTTTGCTCACCGCAGAAACGACAAAGCCGCCCGGAGGCGGCTTTGCTGGTGACGCCTGGCGCTCGATCAGAGGCCGGACATGTGCTGGATGGCGGCCTTCAGCTCGTCATCGGAGCAGTCGCCACAGGTGCCCTTCGGCGGCATGGCATTGATACCGCTGATGGCGTGCTTGAGCAGGCCGTCCAGACCACCGGCAGCATCGGCACGGGCCGTCCAGGCTGCACTGTCACCGGTCTTCGGCGCATTCAGCAGGCCGGAGCCGTGGCAGGCAGTGCAGAACTTGCCGTACACGTCGGAACCGCTACGGGCGGCACCACCGGCGGCTGCGGCAGCGCCGGCACCAGCGGCTGCGCACTCTTCACCTTGAATACATACTTCGCCCACCGGCTTGAGGCGCTCGGCGATTGCTTCGTCGGTCGCAGCCTGAGCGCTCATTGCCCACAGGGCCAATACGGCAGTCTGTGCTACCAGGATCTTCTTAATCAGGTTCACCTTACACCCTCATTGTGGCTAGACACGCCCGCGGCCACGGTATCGCGAGCGGCGGTCAGTATAACGGCAAGCCATGCCGGCTGAAACAATACGAAAGGCCCGGCGTTTCTCCGCGACGCTTTGTCGCATCGCAACTTTCGGATGAATCAAGACCGATGCGGTTAAAAGTTCGCCGGCGTCGTCGCGCTGATCAACCGTGCCGGCGCGTCGTACGGATTACGGAAACGATGCGGCTTGCTGCTCTCGAAGTAGTAGCTATCGCCGCTCTCCAGCACGTACACCTGACCGTTCACCGTCAGCTCCAGACGGCCTTCGACCAGCATCCCCGCCTCCTCGCCCTGGTGCGAGAGCATGTCCATTCCGGTGTCGGAGCCCGGCGGATAGGTCTCGTCGAGAAAGGCGATGGCTCGTCCCGGATGCGCCTTGCCCACCAGTTTCATGCTCACCGCGCCGTCGGATATATCGATCAACTCGCCGGCCTTGTAGACCACCTGGGTGTCGCTGTCCTGCTCGAAGTCGGGGGAAAAGAACTCCACCAGCGACATGGGAATCCCACTCAGCACCTTCTTCAGCGAACTGATCGAGGGGCTGACGCTGTTCTTTTCGATCATGGAAATGGTGCTGTTGGTAACGCCGGCACGCTTGGCGAGTTCACGCTGGGACAGACCCTTGAGCTTGCGGATGGTTTGCAGTCGAACGCCAACGTCCAATACGGGAGCCCCCTTTCAAGAGCGATGCGAAGAGGGGGCTATCATGGCAATGGCGTTCAGAATTTACAACACTGGCTCTGGACGAGCCGTCGCCCGGCACGCGCGGCTCTCCCAAACAGTCAGAGGACCGGGCCGGCGAGATCCGGCATGGCAGCGACGACGGTGATCTCGACCCGCACATCCGGCGAATACATCAGGGCCTGAACAGTGGTCCGTGCCGGCGCCGTGCCCGGTGTGATCCATGCATCCCACACCTCGTTCATACCGGTGTAATCGGCGGCGATGTCCTTCAGGTGAATGGTTGCCGAAAGCAGGCGCGTCTTGCTGGTACCCGCCTCGTCCAGCAAGCGCTCGATGCTCGACAGCGTTTCGCGGGTCTGCTCGCGGATATCACCGGTCAGGTCATCGGCCAGTTGCCCGGAGAGATACACCGCGCCGTTGTGGATCACCGCTTCGCTATAGCGGGTTTCAGTGTGCAGCCGCCGGATGGGCATGTTTACGGGTCTCCTTGTGCTTGCCGTAACGGAAGATATCCAGCCCCTCGGTGCTGATCTGCGGACGCTTGGACGCCAGCAGGTCAGCGAGCACACGGCCGGAGCCGCACGCCATGGTCCAACCAAGGGTGCCATGGCCGGTATTGAGGAACAGGTTGCGATAGGGTGTCGCGCCGATGATCGGTGTTCCATCTGGCGTGGCCGGTCGCAGGCCGGTCCAGAATACCGCGTCAGACGGATCGCCGCCCTGCGGATAGAGGTCGCCCACCACCATTTCCAGGGTTTCCCGCCGGCGCGGGTTGAGCGACAGATCGTGCCCGGCGATCTCCGCCATGCCACCGACACGGATGCGCTGATCGAAGCGGGTGATGGCGACCTTGTAGGTTTCATCGAGCACGGTCGACTGCGGTGCCATCGTCGGATCGCTGATCGGTACGGTCAGCGAATAGCCCTTGAGCGGGTAGACCGGTGCACGAATCCCCAGCGGTTTGAGCATCTGCGGGCTGTAGCTGCCGAGCGCCAGCACGTAGCGATCGGCCGTCTCCAGCTTGCCGTCGATCCACACACCGGCCAGCCGGTCGCCGGCGTAGTCGAGGCGTTGAATATTCTGTTCGAAGCGGAACTCGACACCCAGCGCCACGGCCATTTCCGCCAGGCGCGAGGTGAACATCTGGCAGTCGCCGGTCTGGTCATTGGGCAGCCGCAGCGCACCGCTGAGCTTGTGCGAAACCTTCGCCAGAGCCGGCTCTACCCGTGCAATGCCGGCGCGATCGAGCAGCTCGTAGGGCACCCCGGAGCGCTGCAGCACAGCGATGTCCTTGGCGGCGGCATCAAGCTGCGCCTGGGTGCGGAACAGCTGCGTGGTGCCGAGCTGACGACCTTCATAGGCGATCCCGGTTTCCGCGCGCAGCTCATCGAGGCAGTCACGGCTGTACTCGGACAGGCGCACCATGCGCTCCTTGTTTACCGCGTAGCGGGCCGCCGTGCAGTTGCGCAGCATCTGCGACATCCACAGGTACTGGTCGACGTCACCGGTAAGCTTGATCGCCAGCGGCGCATGGCGCTGCAACAGCCACTTCATCGCCTTCAGCGGGACGCCAGGTGCCGCCCACGGCGAGGCATAGCCGGGCGAGACCTGCCCGGCATTGGCGAAGCTGGTCTCCATCGCCACCGCCGGCTGCCGGTCGACCACCACCACTTCGAAACCGGCCCGCGCCAGATAATAGGCGCTGGCAGTGCCGACCACGCCGCTACCCAATACCAGTACACGCATTGCAGCCTCCCACCCGCTCGAACGGGCTTTTCCGGATCACTATTGAAACGGAGTATAAAAATGCTCAAGCAGTGTTATTCACCATATAAAAAGCTATCTTTGGCCATTATTCACGCCATCGGCGCTTTATTTGGAGGGTATATCCCTTGAGAACCCGGCACCAGACACGTCGCGAACTGGACAAGATCGACCGCCACATCCTGCGCATCCTCCAAGCCGAAGGGCGCCTGCCCTTCACCGAGCTGGGCGAGCGCGTCGGCCTGTCGACCACGCCCTGCACCGAGCGCGTCCGGCGCCTGGAGCGCGAAGGCATCATCATGGGCTACTCGGCGCGGCTGAACCCACAGCATCTGAAGGCGGGGCTACTGGTATTCGTCGAGATCAGCCTGGCGTACAAGTCCGGCGACATCTTCGAGGAGTTCCGCCGCGCCGTGCTCAAGCTGCCCCACGTGCTCGAATGCCACCTGGTGTCCGGCGACTTCGATTACCTGGTCAAGGCGCGGATTTCGGAGATGGCCTCCTACCGAAAATTGCTCGGCGACATCCTGCTGAAGCTGCCCCACGTGCGCGAATCGAAGAGCTATATCGTGATGGAAGAGATCAAGGAATCCCTCGACCTGCCAGTCCCGGACTAGAGCCGATGACGGCCAGTTCTGCGGCCTCGTCGGGCAGCCTGCGAGGCACCGCTGGTCATGCCTGGCTTTGCTCCGCGGCCTCGCTCCGGTCTACCCTAGGCGCATGCAGACCTCTCATGACACCTTGATGAATCACCGCGCATCCGCGCCGAACGGCGCCGTACATGCACCCTCCTACTATGCCGCAAGCGTCAATCGCGAACTGGCCTTCGAGCCGCTGCAGGGCGAACAGCGGGCCGACGTCTGCGTTGTCGGCGGTGGGTTCTCCGGCCTCAACACAGCCATCGAACTGGCCGAGCGGGGCCTCAGCGTCATCCTGCTGGAAGCGCACCAAATCGGCTGGGGCGCCAGCGGGCGCAACGGCGGGCAATTGATCCGCGGCGTCGGCCATGACGTCGAGCAGTTCAGCAAGATCATTGGCGCAGAAGGCGTCGATGAACTCAAGCGCATGGGCTTCGAAGCCGTCGATATCGTCCGCCAGCGCATCGAGCGCTACGCCATCGACTGCGACCTGACCTGGGGCTATTGCGACCTGGCGACCAAGCCACGGCATCTGAAAGGCTTCGACGAGGAGTATTCCGACCTGCTGCGCCTCGGCTATCCGCACCCACTGCAGCGCGTGTCACGTCCCAACCTGGTCACGGTGGTGGGCTCGCAGCGTTACCTCGGCGGCCTGCTGGACATGGGCTCGGGCCACCTGCACCCGCTGAATCTGGCACTCGGCGAGGCGGCGGCGGCGCAGTCGCTGGGCGTGCGGCTGTTCGAGCAGTCGGCAGTCGAGCGCATCGAGTACGACCCGCAGGTCAAGGTGCATACGGCTCAGGGCGTGGTGCACGCGGACAACCTGGTGCTGGCCTGCAATGCCTACCTCAACGGCCTGCAACCGAAGCTCGCCGGCAAGGTGCTGCCGGCCGGCAGCTACATCATCGCCACCGAGCGCCTGCCTGAGCCGCTCTGCCGCGAGCTGTTGCCGCAGAACATGGCGGTCTGCGATCAGCGCGTGGCGCTCGATTACTTCCGTCTCAGCGCCGATGGCCGTCTGCTGTTCGGCGGCGCCTGTCACTATTCCGGCCGTGACCCACAGGACATCGCCGCCTATATGCAGCCGAAGATGCTCGAGGTATTTCCGCAGCTGGTCGGCATCGGCATCGACTATCAGTGGGGCGGGATGATCGGCATCGGCGCCAACCGGCTGCCGCAGATCGGTCGCCTGGCCGAACATCCCAACGTGTTCTACGCCCAGGCCTATTCCGGCCACGGGCTGAATGCCACGCACCTGGCCGGTCGCCTGCTTGCCGAAGCCATTGCCGGCCAGCAAAGCAGCGGCTTCGATCTGTTCGCCAAAGTGCCGCATCCGACCTTCCCCGGCGGACCGGCACTGCGCTCGCCACTGCTGGCGTTGGGCATGCTCTGGTATCGACTGAAGGACCGATTCTGAATTTTCGGACGAAGCGCAACGTCCAAGCATGAATGAAAGGATGCATACCCGGAGAAACCTTGCGCACTTACCTGACGCTCCTGCTGCTACTGCTGCTGGCCGGTTGTGCCAGCCACCCCACGCCAACCGAGTCCTATTCCGTGGCACCGGACGCGTCGCCGCTTGGCCGGCGCATCCAGCAGCTCGCCACCGAGCACGCGTACGGCCACTCGGGTTTTCGCCTGCTACCGGAGAGCACCGAAGCCTTCGCCGCACGCACCGAGATGATCCGCGCGGCGCAGGTCAGCCTCGATATCCAGTACTACATCGTCCATGACGGCCTCACCACACGTGCGCTGATCGACGAAGTGCTGCAAGCCGCCGACCGCGGCGTGCGCGTGCGGCTGCTGCTGGATGACACCACCAGCCATGGCGAGGACTATCGCATCGGTACTCTGGCCGCGCACCCCAACATTCAGATCCGCGTCTTCAACCCGCTTCACCTCGGTCGCAGCAACGCCATCACCCGATCCATGGGACGCCTATTGCACCTTTCGCTGCAGCATCGACGCATGCACAACAAGCTGATGCTGGTCGATGGCAGCCTGGCCGTCGTCGGCGGACGCAACCTCGGCGACGAGTACTTCGAGGCCGACCAGGCGATGAACTTCACCGACATTGATCTGCTTGGCGCCGGCCCGGTCGCCGAGCAGCTCGGCAAGAGTTTCGACCGCTACTGGAACAACCAGCTGAGCGTGCCTATCCAGCATTTTCTCTGGTGGCAACCGAAACCGCGCCAGCTGGACAAGGCGCGCCAGCAGCTGAGCGACTATCTGCAGCAGGCCAAACAGGAAAACAGCGAGCAGTACCAGCGCCTGATGCAGTACAAGCAGCGCCCGCAATTGCAGCAGTGGCTGGACGAACTGGTCTGGGCACCGGGCAGGGCGATGTGGGACGCGCCGGAAAAACTGCTCGCCGAAGGCGTACCGGCGGCATCGCTGCTGCTGACCACGCAACTTGCACCGACCATGCAGGCCGTGAGCAGCGAACTGACACTGGTTTCGGCCTACTTCGTGCCGACCGATAGCGGCGTTGACTACCTGGCGGATCGCACCGGCGCGGGCGTGACCGTGCGCATCCTCACCAACTCACTGGAGGCCACTGACGTGCCGGCCGTGCATGGCGGCTATGCGCCCTACCGCGAGGCCATGCTGGAACTCGGCGTGCGCCTGTTCGAACTGCGCCGGCAGCCGGAGCAGGAAGGCTCTTACAGTTTTCTCGGCGAGTCGGAATCCAGCCTGCATAGCAAGGCAGCGGTATTCGACCAGCAGAAGGTTTTCATCGGCTCGCTGAATCTCGATCCGCGCTCGGTGCTGTGGAACACCGAGGTGGGGATTCTGGTGGAAAGCCACGAACTGGCCCGCGAGGTCCACCGCCTCACGCTGGAGGGTATGTCGCCGGCACTGAGCTACGAAGTTCGCCTGGTGGAGCGCGACGGCCGCAAGCAGCTCACGTGGATCGCCGAGGATGGCGGCCGTCTGCGCACCATCGAAAAGGAGCCAGGCGGGCTCTGGCGACGCTTCAACGCCTGGTTCGCCGACGTCATCGGCCTGGAGAAGATGCTTTAGTGGCCTGTTTGGTAAGTTCGGTTGGTCATTTCGGCACCCATGGCCCAATACCGCGTTACTGCTCCTTGCCATAGGCCCGCTATGACCCGCCGCAGCGCCTTGTCCCGGAGCCATGTTCAGCCGAACTTGCCTCAACCAACTCACCGCACAGGCCACTAGGTTCGCAACAAGCTGCCGCACGATGTCGTCCGTTTGGCTACAAGCCGTCACAAATCATTCTTTGGGGTGATACCACTCGGCCAGCAGTCCGTTAGGCTCCAGCGTGCTGCTGCCATGCACGCATAGCTTCTATAAAAATAAAAAGGAGCACGACAATGGACCGTTTAACTCGCTTCTGGCTATTACTGATACTCGTAATGCTGCCCGGCTTTACCGAGGCGGCCCCGCCCGAAACCAGCTCTGCGCTGCAGAACTTGCAGATCCACGCCAATCGCGCGACCAGCAGCCTGCTGCTCTACCGCGGCGAAGGCTTTCAGAAGGCGCACCTGTTGCGTCTGGAAGACGACATCCGCGCGCTGAATGCAGCCCTGTTCAATGTCGCCAATCCCACCAGCGCCCTGCGCGAAAGTCACCAGGCGCTTCAGGCTCGGCTGCGCGAAGGCGCCGGCTTCGGCTACGAAGAGGACGACATGCCCTGGGGCTGGCCGCTGGAGATGAGCAAGGCACTGCGCGACTTCCTCACCGCCGTTCGCGCTCAGCAAGGGGCGGACGCTCAGGCCGAACTGCCAGCCAAGGTTGAATACCTGGCCGTTCAATACCTCAGCCGTGCCTACATCGGCTCGTTCGAGATCGCTCGCGAACAGCCGGACACCTATCTCGGGCAGGACGAGCGCCATCTGGTGCCGGCGATCGACGCTCAGCTGGCCGAACTGGATGGCAAGCGCGATCCCGCGCTGGCCAAACTCAAGACCCGCTGGGATTTCCTCAAGGTGGCGCTGGAAGACATGAACAGCGGCAGCAACAACTTCACCACCGCCTCAGGCCGGCCGTTCGCGCCAATCATGGTCGACCGCCATGCGCGCAGCCTCAGCGATCAGTGGATGGCGGCGAAGCCCTGACTCAGCCGTGGGCGGCTGAGTCGCGCAGACGCACAGGACCGACCCGCGCCTCGATGGCGAGGCGCAGCGGCTCGCGCAGACCGAGCATGAAACCAAGCTCGGCAGCGACGAACAAAGGCCCGATGATCAGCCCGGTGAGATCGTCGACGAACGCCGGCTTGCGACCCTCGAAGTAGTGCCCGATGAACTGGATGATCCAGCCGAGCACGAACAATCCCGCGCCAACGCCCAGCCACAGCGCCATCGTTGTGCCGGCCAGAACTGCGCCCAGCCATACGCAGAGCAGCAGCACGGCGCTCATCAGCAAGCCGTAACGCAGATCCAGACGAAGGTAGAAAACCGCAGCGGCGAGCGACACCAGTACCGCCGGGCTTAGCCACAACCCGGCCCATTCGATGCCCGGCCGCGACAGGAGGATCGCCACCGCCAGCACGATCAGCGGAATGCCGATGAAATGGGTCAGGAGGTTGCGTGGATCGCGATGATAGGCCGCGTACTGTGCCAAATGATCGGTGAGGGTCTTCATTGGCGGCATCTCCGGAAGTCGCGTCTCACCAAGCTTAGTCGGTCGCAGCGACTGGAGCGCCGCCGGACACAGGGCGATCGCGCCAACATCGGTGGTTGCCGGGCTATTGCTCGGGGCGATAGCCCAGCCGCAGACCACCCCAGTGACGCCCACCGACCATGATCGGCACGGACAGGTCGTGCATCAGCTCGCCGGTATCGCGACTGTAGGTCTGCAACAGCAGGCGGCGCTGATGACTGCCGCAGCGCCCGCCGGTGCGGTCGTTGAACAGGCGCTTGCTACGGCTCTTGACCCGATCGATCTCCGGGTTGCCCACCGGCGGCTGGCTGAACGCGCGGTTGTGGGTCGGCACGTAGCCCTCCGGCGTCGTGGCGATGGCGTAGACCAATGCGGCATGCTTCTGCAGCACCGGCTCCTGAATCGCCGGCAAGACCTCGTCAGCATAGCGGTCGAAGCGGGTCTGATACTTCACCGGATCGGTATTGGCCTGCGCCCGGTAATTGCGGTCGAACAGGTCATCGAGACTGACGCGTCCGGCCTGGATATCAGCCTCGAAACGCGCGCTGATGGCCGCAGCCCCCTGACGCGCCAGGTCGAACATGGTCTGGTGATAATCGTCGAGCTGGACCTCGGCCAGTTGCTCGCTGGCGCTTTCGGCCTGGGCCACCAGGCGTTCCGCCGCCAGCTCGAGCTGGCGGGTCTGCTCCTCGCTCTCCAGGGCATCGGTACGCAGCTGATCGAGGGCGACGAACTGCCCGGTCAGACGCTGATGGTTGTCGGCGGTGCCGGTGGTGATCTGCTCGACCTGGCTTTCGACGCTGCCGGCCAGTTCGGCGATGCCGCTGAGCTGCTCACCGGTGGTGGCGATCTGCTCGGCGGCGGCGTCCAGCTCGTTGCCCTGGCGCTGGATATAGCTGACCACTGCTTCGCTTTGCTCGCGGATGTCGGCCACCATGCGACCGACCTCCTCGGTAGCGCTGGAGGTGCGCGCCGCCAGACTGCGTACTTCGTCGGCGACCACGGCAAAGCCGCGACCGGCCTCACCGGCACGGGCGGCCTCGATGGCTGCGTTGAGAGCCAGCAGGTTGGTCTGGCTGGCGATGGACTGGATCACGTCGGTAATGCGGCGGATTTCCTCCGTCCGCGCCGAAAGCCCGTCAATCAGCTCGCGGCTGGCGTGGGTCTGAGCACTCAGTTGCTGCATGCGTTCGATGGCGCGCTGCAGTTCGGCTTGCCCGGTATCGCTGCGCTCGCGCACCGCTTGCGCGGCATCCAGTGTGTGGCGGGCCCGCTCCGCGCTGTCCTGCTCGGTGGCGGCGATAGCCTGGGCACCATTGGCAATTTCGCTGACAGCCTGCAGCTGCGACTTCAAGCGGATGGCCAGCTGCTCGGCGCTGAAGGCGACCTGGGCAGCAGACAGGGCGTTGTGGCAGGTACTGCGCGAGAGATTCTTGGTCAGCTCGGCGAAGCTCTGCGGCGCCCCGTCGGCAGGCGGGGCGCCGCCGGCCACCACACCCCACGAGGTGAACCAGGGCCAAAGCGCCGCCACCATCAGCAGCGCACCGGTCACAAGCAGGGGCGGTGTCAGCCAGTAATGCACAAGCAGCAGACCGATGATCAGCACGGCATGGAACACGGCGGCCTTGGGGTGGCGGTTGGCGGGGCTCATGGTCGGCCTCTTGTTCTTGTCGGATCGATCCGACGTTGTACGCATACCCTCCAATAAAGAACAGTAGTGCCTTAGTAGCAACGTGCCGTCATCGGAGGCTCACCCCAGTCTTAACGGCCGCCGCCGCACAAACTGAAGCGATCCACCTCATCTCGAGTAACCGTCGGTCGTCAGCCGGCGACCGGACGATCAGGCGCGGTCAGCGGCAGGCACAACCGCACGCGCCGGCGCAGCCAGGGACTGGGGCGATAACGTGCCTCGCCGCCATAGCAACCCTGCATCGCCTCAAGGATGGCGAGAATTCGTCCCGCACCGTAATGCTCGGCAAAGCCCAGCGGCCCTTTCGGATAGCCCAGCGCCAGGGTGATTGCGCGGTCGAGTATCTGCGGGTCGGCAATGCCCTTCTGCGCGATCTCGCAACCGAGATTGACGATGCTCGCCACCACCCGCTGACTGACGAAACCGGGCGAGTCGTTGATCACCTCCACCGGCACGCCATCGTGACTCAGGGCCTGTTGCGCCTGTGCTTCGAGCGCGGGGTCGAGCGCCGGTTGGCGCATCAGTACCCGGCGCCGATCGAAGTCGGCGAACAGGTCGAAGGCGATACTGCGGGTGGCGGGCAGATCAAGCCTGGCGATCATCGTGCTGGCATCCTCGCCCAGCGGGGTGATCAGGCAGATGGCGCGCTCAGACGGCGCCTCACCGGTTTCCAGCTGGGTACCAGCCCCGCACAACAACGCCGCCAGCCGGCCACGCAGCTCGGCATCCTGACTGTCCAGCCAGAACGGGCGCTCGGCGACTATCGGCCGCCATTGCGGCTCCGGCGTGCGGATCTGCTGGCCGTTCTCGTAGCGGTAGTAACCCTGTCCGGTCTTGCGTCCGAGCAACCCCGCGGCGACCCGCTGCGCCGCCTGGTAGGACGGTGTATAGCGCGGGTCCTGATAGAACTGCTGATACACCGACTCCATCACCGCATGGGAAATATCCAGCCCGGTGAGATCGAACAGCTCGAACGGCCCCATGCGAAAGCCCGGGCCGTCGCGCAGGATGCGGTCGATCTGCTCGGCATCGGCGATACCCTCGGCAAGGATGCGCTGCGCCTCGGTGCTGTAGGCGCGACCGGCGTGGTTGACCAGAAAGCCGGGAGTATCCGGCGTGATTGCCGGAAAATGCCCAGCCTCTTCGGCCAGTTTGACCAGCCGCTCGATGACCTGCGGATCGCTGCGCTCACCGCGCACCACTTCCACCAGCTTCATCAACGGCACCGGATTGAAGAAGTGAAAACCCGCCACCCGCGCTGGGTGCTGGCAGGCAGCAGCGATGCGTGTGACGGAAAGCGATGAGGTGTTGGTCGCCAGCACCGTGTCCTCGGCGAGCAAGGACTCCAGCTCGATGAACAACGCCTGCTTGGCCTCGAGATTCTCGACAATCGCCTCGATCACCAGATCGCAGCCGGACAGATCGGCCAGCGCAGGCGCCGCCTGCATTCGGGCCAGCGTGGCGTCCAGTTCGGCGACGCTCAGCCGCCCCTTGGCCACGCCGCGTCCTAGCAGCTCGCGGTTGAAGCGCAGCGCCTCGCTGATCGACGCGCTGCGTGCATCGTGCAACCAGACCTGCTTGCCGGCGCTGGCGAACAACTGCGCGATCCCGCGGCCCATGGCGCCCGCGCCGACGATGCCGATACGCTCAAACATGCAAACCTCCTAACGAGCAATGCGATATTCCGCAGTGCGGAACAAGATTCCATCGAATTGACCATGAGCGTAAAGACTGCCAATCTCCAGCGCAAGTCAGCCGCCGAACCCGCTCGCTCATGTCCGATCAGCCCTATCCAGCCGCCACACTGCAACAGGTCGAAAGCTCGTTGACCGGGTTCTTCCAGGACCTCGGTTGCCAGCTCAAGGAGTACGGCCCGGAGCGCGCGGTGGTCGAACTGCTGTTGTTGCCGCGTCACCTGAACAACGCCAGCAACCTGCACGGCGGCGTCACGGCAACCCTGCTGGACGTGGCGATGGGCCTCTGCGGAACCTGGGTCGAACAGCCGGAACAGCGTCGCGTGGCGACCACGTTGTCGATGAACGTCAACTTCAGCGCACCGGCACCAGCCGGCAGCCGCATCCGTGCTGTCGCTGTCTGCCGCTCCGCGGGGCACAAGGTGTTCATGGCCAGCTGCGACCTGCTGGACGAAAAGGACCACTTGCTGGCCTTCGGCGAAGGCGTATACAAGCGCGGCAAGCTGCGCAGCGAGCTGCCCTGAGCGATGCTTGCCCTGCTCCCGCTGGCGCTCGTCTGCGAGCTATTCGCGCTGGTAACGCGCCTGCGGTTGCCGAGCGTGATCAGTGGTGCGCTGCTGGTGCTTTTCTTCGCCTGGCACTGGCGCTCGCTGATGCCCTATCCGCGCCGGCTCGGGCTGGTCACGCTGGGGCTGTTCGCCTACTGGGCACTGTTCCGTGACCCCGACTGGCAGCAGACCCAGCGGATGCTCGGCGCCGCGGCCTACTACGGCGCGTTCATCGGCGCGCTCGGGCTTGCCCATTGCGCGGTCAAGCGGATGCCGCAGCTCGGCGAGCTGCATCGGCTCTTACTGCGGCTACCCCGTACCAGCCTCTATCCAAGCTACCTGTTCAGCACCTTTGCGATCAGCTCGGTGCTGAGTTTCGGCATGCTCAATCTGGTCTGCGGTTCACTGGAACGTTATCTGGATCGGCAGTCGCATAGCCCGAGCCAGCGCCGCGAGGGCGCCAGGGGCGTGATGGTGACAGCCCTGCGCGGCTTCGCCCTGGTGCCCTTGCTGGCACCGACCAGCGTGGCGGTGGCGATCCTCACCCGCGAGTTGCCGGGACTGAGCTGGAGCGCCCTGCTGCCATTCGGCTTGGTCTGCGGGGCAATCCTGCTTTTGGTGGGCTGGCCGATGGAAAACCATCGTCTGCGGCAGTTGCGGGAGACCGCTGCCCCGGCAAGTGACTCGAGCCCTACCGGGTCGGCAAAGGGGCTGCGCAACCTGCTGTACGGCAGCTTGCTCGGCATCCTGCTGATCGCGCTGCTGGCCAGCCTGACCCCACTGTCGGCGACCCAGGCCGCCATGCTGCTGGTGCCGCTCGCGGTGGTCGGGCTGCTGCTGTATCAGGGTGGATCGCCGACAACCGCCTATGCCGAAGTACGCGACACCCTGGCCGGCATGCGCAACGAAACCTTTATCTTCGCCTGCTCGGCACTGCTTGGCGGACTTACGGCAGTGCTGATCCCGGTCGAACGACTCGCCAGCCACTTCAGCAGCACGCCGCTGGCGCTGTTCGGTCTTGGCAGTGCCGGCATGCTGGCGATCATCGCCCTGGCCCTGCTCGGTGTCGCGCCAATCATCTCCCTGAGCCTGTGCGCCGCACTGCTCGCGCAGCTGGCCGGACACGGCGTGGCGATCATGCAGCCGGCAGTGGCGCTGCTGATCGGCTTTTCGCTGGCCATGCTGCTGTCGCCCTATGGCCCCTCGGCACTGATGCTGGCGCGCCACGCGCAATTATCGCCGTGGCGCATCGCCTTCGGTTGGAACGGCCGTTTCGTGCTGTTGGTGCTCGGCCCACTGCTGCTGGTGCCGCTGCTGGCGTAGCGCTCACATCCAGCCGTATTCGGCCATCGACAGGGGCTCGCCGTCACCGACGATGAAGTGATCGAGCACCCGCACATCGATCAGCGCCAGCGCTTCTTTCAGCCTCAGGGTCAGCTGACGATCCGCCTGGCTCGGCTCGGCCACGCCCGATGGATGGTTGTGCGTGAGGATGACCGCCGCCGCATTCTGCGCAAGGGCACGTTTAACCACTTGCCGCGGGTAGACGCTGGCGCCATCGATGGTGCCGTGGAACAACACCTCGAAGGCCAGCACGCGATGCTTGGAGTCGAGAAACAGGCAGCCGAACAGTTCGTGCGGCTCATGCCGCAGCCGCGCCTTGAGGAAGTCTCGCACCGCCTGCGGCGACTCCAGTGCCGAATCGCGGCGCAGCCGCTCGGCCAGATGCCGGCGGGCCATCTCCAGCACAGCCTGCAGCTGGGCAAATTTCGCCGGTCCCAGACCCAGGTGCGCGCTGAACTGATCAAGCTCCGCCTCCAGCAGCGCGCGCAGGCTGCCGAACTCGGCGAGCAGGTGTCGGGCCAGATCCACCGCGCTTTTGCCGGCGACCCCGGTGCGCAGGAATATCGCCAGCAATTCGGCATCGGAAAGCGCGGCAGCGCCCTGTTCGAGTAGCTTTTCCCGCGGCCGCTCCGCCGCCGGCCAGTCACGTATGCTCATGTCTTCTCCCTGTCGAGCAAGCCCACTTTTCCGCTGTGGGCGCTGTGCTATCTTAGCCCGTCATTTTTCCGGGGTATCGGGCGTGTTCTGACCTGGTTCTCACTCCGGAGAGTCCCTACGAGATTACAAGGCAGGCCTATGCAGCGGCTGTATCGTAAACGCATCGTCCTGGGCGTCGGCGGCGGTATTGCCGCTTACAAGAGCGCCGAACTGGTCCGTCGCCTGCGCGACCACGGTGCCGAAGTCCGGGTTGTTATGACCCAGGGCGGACGTGAGTTCATCACGCCTCTTACCCTGCAGGCGCTCTCCGGCCACCCGGTTCATCTGGATCTGCTCGACCCCGCCGCCGAAGCGGCGATGGGTCACATCGAACTGGCGCGCTGGGCCGACCTGGTGTTGATCGCGCCGGCCACCGCCGACCTCATGGCCCGCCTGGCGCAAGGCGTCGCCAATGATCTGCTGACCACCGTGGTGCTGGCGACCAATGCCCCGGTCGCCCTGGCACCAGCCATGAACCAGGCCATGTGGGCCGACCCCGCCACACAGGCCAATCGCGAACTGCTGCTCGAACGCGGCATTCGTCTGTTCGGCCCCGGTTCCGGCAGCCAGGCCTGCGGCGACGTCGGCATGGGCCGCATGCTCGAGGCCGACGAACTCGCCCAGGCCGCCGCGGACTGCTTCGCGACCGGCCTGCTGACGGGCAAGCACCTGCTGATCACTGCAGGTCCAACCCAGGAAAACATCGACCCGGTTCGCTACATCACCAACCACAGCTCCGGCAAGATGGGCTTCGCCTTGGCCGAGGCGGCCGCCGAGGCCGGTGCGCGAGTGACGCTGGTGACCGGCCCGGTGTTCCTGCCGACGCCCGATCGCGTGCAGCGCATCGACGTGGTCAGCGCCCGCGACATGCTCGCCGCGTGCGAAGCGGCGATGCCCTGCGACATTCTTGTTGCCGCTGCGGCGGTAGCCGACTACCGCCCGGAAGTGGTGGCACCACACAAACTGAAGAAAGACCCCACGACCGGCGACGGCCTGCTGCTGCAGATGGTGCGCAACCCGGACATCCTCGCCACGCTGGCCAGCCGCACTGACCGTCCGTTCTGCGTCGGTTTCGCCGCAGAAACCGAGAATCTGCTGGAGTACGCCACTCGCAAGCTGCGCGACAAAAATCTCGATCTGATCGTCGCCAATGACGTGGCCAACCCCAGCATCGGCTTCAACAGCGAAGACAACGCCGTCAGCGTGATCGACCGCCAGCAACACGAAACCCGTTTCGGCCAGGCCAGCAAGGGACATATCGCCCGCGCGCTGGTGGCCTTCATCGCCGACCGCTACAAAGAGTCCTGACATGCACGCACTCCAAGCCAAGATTCTCGACCCTCGCCTCGGCCAGGACTTCCCCCTTCCCGAATATGCGACACCGGGCTCTGCCGGCCTCGACCTGCGCGCCATGCTGCAGAGCGACACGGTGCTCGAGCCGGGCCAGACGCTGCTGATTCCCACTGGCATTGCCATCCACATCGGCGACCCGGGACTTGCGGCGCTGATCCTGCCGCGTTCGGGCCTGGGCCATAAGCACGGTATCGTGCTCGGCAACCTGGTCGGGCTGATCGACTCGGACTACCAGGGCGAGCTGATGGTGTCCTGCTGGAACCGCGGCCAGAGCGCCTTCACCATCGCCGTCGGCGAGCGTATTGCGCAGCTGATGCTGGTACCGGTGGTACAGGCCCGCTTCGAACTGGTCGACAGTTTCGACAGCAGCGACCGCGGCGCTGGCGGCTTCGGGCACTCCGGCAGCCACTGAGTCACCGCGCACCGCTTACCTTTCAGGATGATTCGAGGAGCTTCATGGCACTCTTCAAGCGCACCGCCAAGGATTCAGGCGTTCTGAACCCGACCGACACCCGCAGCAAGCGCGGCGGTTTCACCCTCAAGCCATTGCTCGGTGGCCTCGCAGCCAGCCTGATCGGGCTCGGCGCCGCCGCCGCGCTGATCTGGCTCGGTCAGCAGGGCGCTCAGCAGCAGCAACAGACACAACTCGCCGAGGCCTGGAGCCAGAGCCAGGCAAGCGCATTGCAGCAGGCGCTGCGGCGGCTGCGTGCCGATACCCAGACAGCGGTGGAGCAGCAACGCCTGGTGGACGTCGTCCGTGCTGACACCGAGCTCAGACGCGAAGCCGAACAGCGCCTGCTGGAGTTGCCCGGCGTGGTCGACGCGCACCTCAATCCACGCGGCCGGGTGGTGCCGGACACCAGCCGCCCGGGCCCGCTGAACTTCGCTGCGCTTGATCTGCTACAGCGGGTCGAAGCAGGCCAGCCGGCCGCTCCGGAAGCCTACAAGGTCGACAACCGCTGGCTGCTCTACAGTGCGATTCCGCTGCGCGCCGAGGGTGAGCAGGCGATTCGCGGCACGCTGCTGCTTGTCAGCGATCTCCAGCACCTGTTCGCGACACTCCCGGCGCTGCCCGACGAAGCCGGCCAGCTGCGGCTGACCCAGCAGTTCTCCGGCGCCCCCGAACAGGTGCTGCTGCAGCGCGGCACCGCGGCCGACAATGCTTCGGCACTGACCCTCGCCAGTGGCAACGCCAACTGGAAGCTGGCCTACCTGCCCGGTGCCATCGATCAGCTGACCCTCATGCCGCTGCTCCTGCTCGCGGCCGCCCTGATGGCGATTGCCGGCATGCTGATCGGTCTGCAGCTGGTGCTCGGCGGCCAGCAGCGCAGGCTGCGCGAAGACGTGTTGCAGATGAGCCGCCTGCTACAGGAACTCTCCACCGGCAAGACCATCCAAATACCGGCCTTGAGCCTGCCGGTCCTCGACGCACTGGCCAGGAACATGGCCCGACTGCCTGTCCGCCAAGCTGGACCGGCTCCGACTCAGGCACCCGCCGCGGCTCCAGCCGTTCGGCCCGCCAAACCTACCGAGTACGTCGATCCGCGCTTGCCGGACACCGATATTCTCGACATCGATATTCTCGACGAGGACCAGGACATCTTCGGCCTCGACACCAAGGAGCGAGAACCCGCAATGAGCAGTGCCAAAGCCCCGAATTTGCCCGCCAGTATCTTCCGCGCCTACGACATCCGTGGCGTTGTCGGCGACAGCCTGACTACCGAGACCGCCTACTGGGTCGGCCGCGCCATCGGGTCCGAGAGCCTCGCCAAGGGTGAACCCAACGTTTCGGTTGGCCGCGACGGGCGCCTGTCCGGTCCCGAACTGGTCCAGCATCTCATTCAAGGTCTGCTCGACAGCGGCTGCGACGTCAGCGATATCGGCATGGTGCCGACGCCGGTACTCTATTACGCCGCCAACATTCTCGCCGGCAAGTCCGGCGTGATGCTCACCGGCAGCCACAATCCGCCGGACTACAACGGCTTCAAGATCGTCATCGCTGGCGACACCCTGGCCAACGAACAGATCCAGACCCTGCGCAAGCGCATCGAGACCAACGACCTGTCCAGCGGCGTGGGCAAGGTCGAGCAGGTCGATGTACTGGAACGCTACTTCGAGCAGATTCGCAATGACATCGCCATGGCCAAGCCGATGAAGGTGGTGGTCGACTGCGGCAACGGCGTCGCCGGCGTCATCGCCCCGCGCATGATCGAAGCGCTGGGCTGCACCGTAGTCCCGCTGTACTGCGAGGTCGACGGCAACTTCCCCAACCACCATCCGGACCCGGGCAAGCCCGAGAACCTGGTCGACCTGATCGCCAAGGTGAAGTCGGAGAAGGCCGATCTCGGTCTGGCTTTCGACGGCGACGGCGACCGCGTCGGCGTGGTGACCAATGTCGGCACCATGATCTATGCCGACCGCCTGCTGATGCTGTTCGCCAAGGATGTGGTATCGCGCAATCCCGGCGCCGACATCATCTTCGACGTCAAATGCACCCGTCGCCTCACTCCGCTGATCAGCGGTTACGGCGGCCGGCCGGTGATGTGGAAGACCGGCCATTCGCTGATCAAGAAGAAGATGAAGGAGTCCGGCGCGCTGCTCGCTGGCGAAATGAGCGGGCACATCTTCTTCAAGGAACGCTGGTTCGGCTTCGACGACGGCATCTACAGCGCCGCGCGCCTGCTGGAAATCCTCAGCCAGGACAAGCGTGACGCCGAGCAGGTGTTCGCCGCGTTCCCCTGCGATATCTCGACACCGGAGATCAACATCACGGTGACAGAGGAAAGCAAATTCACCATCATGGACGCCCTGCAACGTGACGCTCAGTGGGGCGAAGCCAACCTGATCACCCTCGACGGTGTACGGGTCGACTATCCCAAGGGCTGGGGCCTGATCCGCGCCTCGAACACCACACCGGTTCTGGTGCTGCGCTTCGAGGCCGACAGCGAGGAAGAACTCAGCCGCATTCAGGACGTTTTCCGCGCACAGCTGCTCAACGTTGCACCCGATCTCAAACTGCCGTTCTGATTTGCGGAGCCCTGCATGACCCTCAGCCGTGAAGCTGCCACCCAATTCGCCAAGGTACTTTCCGAGGCGCTGCCCTACATCCGCCGGTTCGTCGGCAAGACGCTGGTCATCAAGTACGGCGGCAACGCGATGGAAAGCGAGGAGCTGAAAACCGGCTTCGCGCGCGACATCGTGCTGATGAAGGCGGTCGGCATCAATCCGGTGGTGGTGCACGGTGGCGGTCCGCAGATCGGCGACCTGCTCAAGCGGCTGAACATCGAAAGCCACTTCATCGACGGCATGCGGGTCACCGACAGCCAGACCATGGACGTGGTGGAGATGGTTCTCGGCGGGCAGGTAAACAAGAGCATCGTCAGCCTGATCAACCAGCATGGCGGCAGCGCCATTGGCCTGACCGGCAAGGACGCCGGCCTGATCCGCGCCAAGAAGCTCAAGGCGACCCGCCAGACACCGGAGATGACCAAGCCGGAAATCATCGACATTGGCCATGTCGGCGAAGTCACCGGCGTCAATGCCGAGCTGCTGGAAATGCTGGTGCAGGGCAACTTCATCCCAGTGATCGCGCCGATTGGCGTGGGCGAGAACGGTGAGTCCTACAATATCAACGCCGACCTGGTCGCCGGTAAGGTGGCCGAGGCGCTGAAGGCCGAGAAGCTCATGCTGCTGACCAACATTGCCGGCCTGATGGACAAGCAGGGCAGCGTGCTGACCGGCCTGTCCACGGCCCAGGTCGACGCACTGATCGCCGACGGCACCATCTACGGCGGCATGCTGCCGAAGATCCGTTGCGCGCTGGAAGCGGTGCAAGGTGGCGTCAACAGCGCCCACATCATCGACGGTCGCGTGCCCAACGCGGTGTTGCTGGAGATCTTCACCGATGTCGGCGTCGGCACACTGATCACCAACAGCCAGGGTTGAAGCAGACGCAAAAGAAAAGGGAGCCTAGGCTCCCTTTTTTCATGCCGTGCCGCCGGCCGATCAGAGATCGATACGGAACGACTCGAGCATCGCCGGGATGCCCGGGAACATGCCGATACCCAGCATCACGGCGCAGAGCACGATGAAGACGATCGTCGGGATGACCCAACGATGCAGGTGGCTCAGGGACTGACCACGCTCCTTGTCACCGATCAGCCCGAGATTGTCGAGCAGCACGGTCAGCGACCAGCCGAACACCGGATTAACCAGCGCCGAGGAAAAGATCACGATGGCCGCCGACTGCGAGGTCTTGCCTTCACGGGTCATCTGCATACCGGCTTCCAGCAGCGGCAGGAACACGCCGACCATCAGCGCCACGCTCAGTACCGGCGGCCAGATCGCCAGATCCATCGGGTAACCCCAAAGCGCCGCAACCACACAGAGCAGGCCGGTGAGCAATGCACCGGCGGGAATCGGGCGCTTGGCGATGGCGGCCGGCACCATGAAGGTGCCCCAGGATGAGGCCAGGTTACCGCCACCCAGCGACGTCCCGACGATCTGTCGTGCCGCCGCAACGCACATGGTGTCATCGATGTTCATCAGCACCTTCTTCGCCTTCGGCGGATAGTTCAGCTGCTGGAACACACGATGCCCAAGGAAGTCCGGCGACCACATGGCTACCGCCAGCACGGCAAATGGCGCGACAGCAATGAAGTGATGCAGCTCGGGCAGACCGATCTGCCAGCCGGTAGTTTCGCCCCACCAGTACATCGGATTCAGGTTGGGCACACCCGGCTCGGTGGTGAACTCGAACGGAGCGCCCAATGCAAATGCGATCACGGCCGCCAGCGCCGAACCCAGCGGAATCGCCAGCCAGCGCATGCGGATATGTTCTAGATAGGCGTACATCACAATGGTGGCGAACACAACGATAAACGCGATGTAGCCCATGTCGAAGCTGTCGGCCCAACCGAACAGCTTCTTGATCTGCGAGGTAATGCCGATGAAACCCAGATACAGCAGCAATCCGCCACAAACACCATCACTAGTCAGACGCGCCAACAGACTGCCGCCCTTGAAGACACCCAGGGTGAAACCGAGCACACCCACCATGATCCCCAGCGCCATAGGATGCCCGCCCGATGCGACGATCAGGGGAATCAACGGAATCAGCGGGCCATGGGTCCCGGCCAGGTTGGCCGTGGGATTGAGGAAACCGGAGAACACCACGACAAACAGCAGTGCTGCGATCAGCATCTCGTAGCGCGCGTTCTCGATCACGAACTCGTTGGAAAGCCCCATCGGGCCGGCGAAAGCCGCAACAACAGCCGCCACCATGACGATCTTGCCGATGGTCGCCGCCATGGCCGGCACCCAATCTTCGTACTCGAAACGGTAGTCACGAAACGGCAGGTTTATTCCCCAGCGCTTCGGCGCCATGATCTCCAGTTCGTGCTCAAGGTATTCAGAGCGAGTCGCGAAATTTCCCTTCGGCTTGTGAAGCTCCCGATAACTGCGTAGGTCCCTACCATTCATGCTAGTCAGCCATACCGAAAAATTTGCGCCACGGTACAGACTGCCCCCAAGCAACTCATCACGACCTTGAAACTATTGAGCTAGAGCGGTCTTTTGTGATAGCAAGCAAGCTACTCATCGAGCTATTGGCATAGCAAATAGCCACGCCAAGTATTTTGAAACAAGGGAACGGGGATCAGCGTTTTACTGCTTTTGCCCTAGCAGTTCGGCAATCCGCTGGCGATCACTGGCAAAGCTGACTTCCGCATCAGCGCGCGCCTTTTCGAAACGCTTGAGGTCGCGCTGCAGACTCTGCTCTTCCTTTTCAAGGTTCTCGATCTGCGCCAACAGGTTGCCCGGAACCTTGCGACCGGCGCGCTCATGGTTCGCCGCCTGCTTGCGCAAGCTCGCATGCTGGTTGCGTATCGACTGCAGGTTGCCGCGGGCCAAGCCCATCACGCTATCGAGCTCGGAAAGCTTGCGCGTTCCGGCCCGCTCCACATCCTCGACACTGGCATACAGACGCAGCAGCTGCGCATCCGATGCAGCACGGGCCTTCTGTGCCTGCAACCGGGCAAATTCCTCCGCGGTCGGTGCCGGCGGCACCTCGCGGACCACTCGCCCTTGCTCGTTGAGCACCTGATATCCACGCGAAATGTGTTGCGGCGGCACGCCATGGCGATCGAGTACGACCACGCCGCGGTCGTCCACATAGCGATACAGCTCGGCAGCCGAGGCCAATACCGGACATATGACTCCCAGCAGGAGCAACGTACGAGCGGCTACCGATTTACGCATGGCGCATTACCTACCCTGGGTCAGATTCCGTACTGCTCGCGATAAGCCTGTACCGCGGGCAGGTGCTGTTTCAGCTGAGCGTCGTCGGCGAGATATTCCAGCACTTGCTCCAGGGACACAATACTGATTACCGGCATTCGATAATCACGTTCAACTTCTTGAATCGCCGACAGCTCGCCCTGCCCTCTTTCCTGTCGATTCAAGGCGATGAGTACGCCGGCGGCCTCGGCTTTCTGCGCCTGGATGATCTGCATGACTTCGCGGATCGCGGTGCCGGCGGTGATCACGTCATCGACGATCAGCACACGCCCCGCCAGCGGCGCACCGACCAGCGTGCCACCCTCGCCATGATCCTTGGCTTCCTTGCGGTTGAAGCACCAAGGCAGGTCGCGCTGATGCTGCTCGGCCAGCGCGATGGCGGTGGCTGCGCCGAGCGGGATGCCCTTGTAGGCCGGGCCGAAGATGACGTCGAAATCCAGGCCACTCTCGGTCACCGCCGAGGCGTAGAACCGCCCGAGCTGTGCCAACGCGCTGCCGCTGTTGAACAACCCGGCATTGAAAAAATAGGGGCTGATGCGTCCCGACTTGAGAGTGAACTCACCGAAACGCAGAACACCACGTTCGATGGCGAAGCGAATGAACTCGCGCTGGTACGCCTGCATGAAGAAATTTCCCGGAAAACCACTGTTTTAGCTAATTGCGAAGAGCTTGGGTTATCATACACGCACGTGTTTTTAGGGGCCATTTATGCGGATCATCAGCGTCAACGTGAATGGCATTCAAGCGGCGGCACAGCGGGGATTGCTCAGCTGGCTGCAAGCGCAGAATGCCGATGTCATCTGCCTGCAAGATACCCGCGCCTCTGCCTTGGAACTCGACGATCCGGCCTACCAGCTGGACGGTTACTTTCTCTATGCCTGCGATGCCGAGATTCCGGAGCAGGGAGGCGTGGCGCTCTATTCCAGGCTGCAGCCGAAGGCCGTCATCACCGGACTGGGCTTCGAGACGGCGGATCGCTACGGGCGTTACCTGCAGGCGGATTTCGACAAGGTCAGCATCGCCAGCCTGTTGGTGCCGTCCGGCCACGGCGGCGATGCCAACCTGAACCACAAACTCAAGTTCATGGACGACTTCGCCCACTACCTGGACAAGCAGCGCCGCAAGCGCCGCGAGTACATCTATTGTGGCTCACTGTATGTCGCCCACCAGAAGTTGGACGTGAAGAACTGGCGCGATTGTCAGCAGGACCCAGGGTTTCTGGCGCCCGAGCGCGCCTGGCTGGACGAGATTTTCGGCAATATGGGCTATATCGACGCCCTGCGCGAAGTCAATCGCGAAGGCGATCTGTTCAGTTGGTGGCCGGACACCGAGCAGGCCGAAATGCTCAACCTCGGCTGGCGTTTCGACTACCAGATACTGACATCCGGTCTACGCCGCTTCGTGCGCACTGCTCGCCTGCCACGGCAGCCACGCTTCTCCCAGCACGCGCCGCTGATCGTTGACTACGACTGGACGCTGAGCCTCTGAGGCTCAGCGGTTGCCCTACTTGACCAGCCGCCAGCAGAACGGATAGCGGTAGGGCTTGCCCTCGTTGGCACGGATGCCGGCGATCACCACCAGCACCAGCGCCACTACGCTCACCAGCACCATTAGCGGAAAGCCGATGAGGATCCAGGCCAGCAAGCCGCAGATCATCATCACGATGCTGAAGGTAAGCTGGAAATTCAGCGCTTCCTTGCCCTGCTGATCGACGAAGGGATCCATGTCCTTCTTCACCTGCCAGACGATCAGCGGACCAATCACGTTGCCGATCATCGGCGCCAGAAACCAGAAAAACGACGAGTAGTGGCAGAACATCGCCCACTGACGTGCTTCGCGGTTGGGCAGCGGCACGAGATCCTGATCGGTCATTTCGCGTTACCTCTCGCTCAGTCAGCCAGCGCGGCGCGCTGCAACTCGAACAACTGTCGCACGCCGTCCTGAGCCAGGGCCAGCATGGCATTGAGCTCAGCAGGCTGGAACGGCGCGCCTTCGGCAGTTCCCTGTACCTCGATGAAACCACCGGCGTCGGTCATCACCACATTCAGATCGGTTTCGGCCGCCGAGTCCTCCAGGTAATCCAGATCCAGCACCGGTTCGCCCTGATAGATACCGACCGATACCGCTGCAATCATCTGCTTGACCGGATCGCCCGCCTTCAGACCGCCACGTTTCTTTAGCACCTTGAGCGCATCGATCACCGCCACCATGGCACCGGTGATCGACGCCGTGCGCGTACCGCCGTCGGCCTGGATCACATCGCAGTCGATGAACAGCGTGTTCTCACCGAGCTTGCTCATGTCGAGCGCCGCACGCAACGAACGACCGATCAGGCGCTGGATTTCCAGAGTGCGTCCACCCTGCTTGCCGCGCGAGGCTTCACGCTGGTTACGCTCACCCGTAGCGCGCGGCAGCATGCCGTACTCGGCGGTCAGCCAACCCTGCCCCTGCCCTTTCAGGAAACGCGGGACGCCGGACTCGATGCTGACCGTGCAGATCACCTTGGTGTCGCCGAACTCCACCAGCACCGAGCCCTCGGCATGCTTGGTGTAGTTGCGGGTGATGCGGATCGAGCGCAGCTGATCGGCGGCACGGCCACTGGGTCGCTTCATGTATAGGTCCTGCTAGATAGGAAATTGACCGGCATTATAGAGCCCATTGGCGCGGAAAAGGGTCGCGGCCGTCCGGCCATCGCTGCCGCGACACCCTGTTTTCCTTTACAATCCTTCGCCTTTCGCAGCCCGCAATCGAGAGGTATCCCCGATGGTCCACAGCATGACGGCCTTTGCCCGCAGCGAGCAGGCCGGCACCCATGGCACCCTCAGTTGGGAAATCCGCTCGGTCAATCATCGCTATCTCGAGCCGCACCTGCGCCTGCCGGACGCCTTCCGCGACCTCGAAGGCGCGGTTCGCGATGCCCTGCGCAAAGGCATCTCGCGCGGCAAGGTGGAATGCACTTTGCGCTTCGCCGAGGAAAACAACCGCACCGCCCTGCAGGTCGACCGCGAGCGCGCCAGCGAGTTGATCGCCGCTGCCGAAAGCGTTGCCGCACTGATCAGCCAACCCGCACCGATTGACCCGCTGCAGGTACTTGGCTGGCCGGGCGTACTGGTCGGCGACGCGGTCGACCCACAGACACTCAACCAGAGTGCCCTGCAGCTCTTCCACAGTGCGCTCGAGCAGCTCAAGGAAGGCCGCCGGCGTGAGGGCGACGAACTGGCCAAGCTGCTCAACGAGCGTCTGGACAGCATCCTCGAAGAAGTTGCCACGCTGCGCGAACAGGTGCCGCAGATGCTCGCAGCCCAGCGCCAGAAGGTGCTCGACCGCTTCAGCGAAATGCAGGCAGAGCTCGACCCACAGCGCCTCGAACAGGAAATGGTCCTGCTGGCACAGAAGAGTGACGTTGCCGAAGAACTGGACCGCCTGAACACCCATGTGACCGAAGTGCGACGCGTACTCAAGACCGGCGGCGCGGCCGGACGCCGGCTCGACTTCCTCATGCAGGAACTCAATCGCGAAGCCAACACCCTCGGCTCGAAAGCGTTCGACCCGCGCAGCACTCAGGCCGCGGTCAATCTCAAGGTATTGATCGAGCAGATGCGCGAGCAGGTGCAAAACCTCGAATAGCCATCAGCCACCACAACGGCTGGTCTATTTTTGTCCCACAGCATTAACAGCGCTTTTCAGGAACCCGTCATGTCCGCCACCACCGGTACGCTTTATATCGTTTCCGCGCCTTCCGGGGCCGGCAAGACCAGCCTGGTCAAGGCGCTGGTCGATGCACAACCGCAGGTGCGGGTGTCGGTTTCCCATACCACCCGGGCCATGCGGCCGGGCGAGGTCGACGGCGTCAACTATCACTTCGTCAGCCGCGAGGATTTTCTCGCGCGACTGGAGCGCAACGAGTTTCTCGAGCATGCCGAAGTGTTCGGCAACCTGTACGGCACCTCCCAGCGCTGGTTGGAAGACACCCTGGCCGAAGGCTTCGACCTAATCCTGGAGATTGACTGGCAGGGCGCGCAGCAGGTGCGCCGCCTGATGCCCCAGGCCAAATCGATCTTCATCCTGCCACCGACCCAGGAAGCACTGCGCCAACGCCTCAACAACCGCGGCCAGGACAGTGACGAGATCATCGACAAGCGCATGCGCGAAGCGGTCAGCGAAATGAGCCACTACGTCGAATACGACTACCTGGTGATCAACGACGACTTCGCCCACGCCCTGATCGACCTGCAGTCGATCTTCCGCGCCAACCAACTGATACAGAAGACCCAGCAACAGCGCCACGCCCGCCTGCTTGGCGAATTGCTCGCGCAGGTCGGTTGACGCACAGCCCGCAGAAACAGCGCTTCCATTAAGGCTGGTGATTTTTTAGACTACTCCGTCCGCTCGCCCATTCGGGCACGCTCTACCGCTATTGATGAGGAACACCATGGCCCGCGTTACCGTTGAAGATTGCCTGGACAACGTCGATAACCGCTTCGAGCTGGTCATGCTCGCTACCAAGCGCTCGCGCCAGCTGGCCACCGGTGGCAAGGAGCCCAAGGTCGCATGGGAAAATGACAAGCCGACCGTCGTCGCCCTGCGCGAGATCGCTTCCGGCCTGGTCGACTACGATGTCATTGCACAAGACGAGATCGTTGACGACGAGCCTCTCTTTACCCAGTACGAGGAAGAGCCGAACGAGGCCATCTGAATAAATGCCAGGTCGAAGTCGAACCGATAACATCGAAGCCCGCTGGCAAGGAGCACTGTCTTGCCAGCCATAGACGCGCTTGCGGATCGCCTATCGACCTACCTCGGCCCGGATCAGGTCAATCTGGTCCGTCGTGCATATTTCTACGCCGAGCAGGCCCACGACGGTCAACGCCGGCGCAGCGGTGAAGCCTACGTCACCCATCCTCTCGCGGTAGCCAACATCCTCGCCGACATGCACATGGACCATCAGAGCCTGATGGCCGCGATGCTGCATGACGTCATCGAGGACACCGGCATTCCCAAGGACGCACTGGTCGCGCAGTTCGGCGAAACCGTTGCAGAACTGGTCGACGGGGTCAGCAAGCTGACCCAGATGAACTTCGAGACCAAGGCCGAAGCGCAGGCCGAAAACTTCCAGAAGATGGCCATGGCGATGGCCCGCGACATCCGCGTGATCCTGGTCAAGCTCGCCGACCGCCTGCACAACATGCGCACGCTGGAAGTACTGGCCGGCGAAAAGCGCCGCCGCATCGCCAAGGAAACCCTGGAGATCTACGCACCCATCGCCAACCGGCTGGGCATGCACACCATGCGCGTGGAGTTCGAGGACCTGGGCTTCAAGGCCATGCACCCGATGCGCTCGGAGCGCATCCGCGCCGCCGTACGCCGCGCCCGGGGCAACCGCAATGAGATCGTCGACAAGATCGAACAGTCGCTGATTCACTGCCTCGAACGCGAAGGGCTGGAAGGCGACGTACTGGGCCGCGAGAAGCATCTGTACAGCATCTACAAGAAGATGCGCGGCAAGCGCAAGGCGTTCCACGAGATCATGGACGTCTATGCCTTCCGCATCGTGGTGGACAAGGTCGACACCTGCTACCGCGTGCTCGGTGCGGTGCACAGCCTGTACAAGCCGCTGCCGGGCCGTTTCAAGGACTACATCGCGATTCCCAAGGCCAACGGCTACCAGTCTCTGCACACCACCCTGTTCGGCATGCACGGCGTGCCCATCGAGATCCAGATTCGCACCCGCGAGATGGAAGAGATGGCCAACAACGGCATCGCCGCGCACTGGCTGTACAAGTCTCCCGAGGACGAAGTGCCCAAGGGCACCCACGCCCGCGCCCGCCAGTGGGTCAAGGGTGTACTGGAACTGCAGCAGCGCGCCGGCAACTCGCTGGAATTCATCGAGAGCGTGAAGATCGACCTGTTCCCCGACGAGGTCTACGTCTTCACCCCCAAGGGCCGCATCATGGAGATGCCCAAGGGTTCCACCGCCGTCGACTTCGCCTACGCGGTGCACACCGACGTCGGCAACACCTGCATCGCCTGCCGCGTCAACCGTCGCCTGGCGCCGCTGTCGCAACCGCTGGAGAGTGGCTCGACGGTGGAGATCGTCACCGCACCAGGTGCGCGGCCGAATCCGGCCTGGCTGAATTTTGTCGTCACCGGCAAGGCACGCACGCATATCCGCCATGCGCTCAAGCTGCAGCGTCGTTCGGAGTCGATCAACCTCGGCGAGCGCTTGCTGAGCAAGGCGCTCAGCGGCTTCGAGACCAGCCTGGACAAGATCAGCGCCGAGCGCATCCAGCAGGTACTGACCGAATACCACATGGAGTACGTCGAGGATCTGCTGGAGGATATCGGCCTGGGCAACCGCATGGCCTATGTGATCGCGCGCCGTCTGATATCGCACGACAATGAGGAAGCACCGGCACTCGAAGGTCCGTTGGCGATTCGCGGCACCGAAGGGCTGGTGCTGAACTACGCCAAGTGCTGTACGCCGATTCCCGGCGACCCCATCGTCGGGCATCTATCGGCCGGCAAGGGCATGGTCGTGCACCTGGAAACCTGCCGGAACATCGCCGATGTGCGGCACAACCCGGACAAGTGCATCCAGCTGTCCTGGTCGAAGGATGTCACCGGCGAGTTCAATGTCGAGCTCCGGGTCGAGCTGGAGCACCAGCGCGGCCTGATCGCCCTGCTCGCTGGCAGCGTCAATGCCGCCGACGGCAACATCGAGAAGATCGGCATGGACGAGCGCGACGGCCGCATCAGCGTCGTCCAGCTGGTGGTCAGCGTGCATGACCGCGTGCACCTAGCCCGAGTCATCAAGAAGCTGCGCGCGATCAAGGGCGTCACCCGCATCACCCGCGTCAAGGCCTGACCTCCTCCGTCGACTTCGACCTGTCTGCAAAACGCCACGGCTGGCCGCTCTCGCCATCAGCCATTATGCTGGCTGCCCGTTGCCCAACCCTCAGAGGAGTCTCCATGAGCAAGACCGTGATCAACACCGACAATGCGCCGGCCGCCATTGGCACCTACTCCCAGGCCATCAAGGCCGGCAACACCGTCTACCTGTCCGGGCAGATCCCGTTGGATCCCAAGAGCATGGAGCTGGTGGAAGGTTTCGAAGCGCAGGCGGTGCAGGTTTTCGAGAACCTCAAGGCGGTGGCAGAAGCGGCTGGCGGCTCGCTGAAGGACATCGTCAAGCTCAACATCTTCCTTACCGACCTCGGCAACTTCGCCACCGTCAATGAGGTGATGAGCCGCTACTGCCAGCAGCCGTACCCGGCGCGTGCCGCCATCGGTGTCTCCGCGCTGCCCAAGGGTGCGCAGGTTGAAATGGACGCCGTTCTGGTCATCGACTGATCGGATCGTCTGTCGGCGCGGCGCCAGTCGCCGCGTCATCGACCTCAACGCACCAGAATTTCGACTCGCCGATTGCGCGGCTCGGCCGTGGCATCCGGCGTCGCTATCAGCAGATTGCGCTCGCCGTGGGATTCCACCCGCAACTCCATCGCTTCCAGCCCCTTGGTACGCAACAGCTCGGCGACCGCCTGGGCGCGACGCAAACCGACCTGCTCGTTGGCCGCACGATGACCCAGCGTATCGGTATGGCCGATGACTGTTACCACCGGATAGTCCCGACGCTGGGCTGCCAGCAGAACGCTGTCCAGCAGTTGTTCAGCCGTGCTGTCCAGCGCGCCGGATGGCGCGATATGAAGGCTAAAACGCTCGGGCAATGCCGGCTGGGCAGCCAGCGCCTTGTCGAAGTCCGCCTTGCGGCGCATGTCCGGTACGACATAGGCCTGACCGGTACCGGCAATTGCCATGCCCTGGCCAGACGCGTCCAGCCGACGCTCCCCTTCCTCTCCAAACATCACACCACCGCGCCCACCACTGTCGTCCGCCAGCATCACGTAGGAATGCTGCGCGCAGCCCGCCACTGCCGTCATCGCCAGCAGCACCATCGTTTGCATCAGCGTAATCGGCTTCACGGGCTCACCTTCATCAACACCTGGCCACCGCGCACGCCGATGCGGCCGTCCGGCGTGTCGACAGCGATGGCCTGTGGATCGAGGCGGGCCATGTCGCCCGCAATCAGGTTGAGCGTGCCGCGATTGAGCGTCGCGCGCAGACGCAGCTCATCCAATGCCGGGGCGAAGCGATAGTCGTCGAGGGTCAGCTCGCTGTGCGGGCCGAACGCCAAAACGCTGCCGTCGCCGAGGATCACCCCCAGCGCACCTTCGGCGCCGGTGCTCAAAGCCACACCCGGCACGATTGCCTGGCCGACCTTGGCGGCGTTGGTATAGCCGCGACTGCTGATGTACGCAGCGCCTTCCACCCGCGCCACATGGCCTACCGGTTCGGGTAGGTTCTCGGCGTTGGCAGGCGCAATCCAGACTGCGGCGGCCATGCAGAAGGCACGCAGCATGTAGTTATTAAAGCAAGTCATCGAATTCTCGAATCGCCAGGAGTGCGGTCGGAGCGATACCGCTCCACTGGACTAAGGCAGTCCAAACCGGCAAAAAATCCCCTGCCGTTTCATTTTCCCGGCGACTTGTTGATCGAACCGGGGCCACGCGGCTACCCCAGGGCGATGAGTTCGGCCAACGCGTTTATCAGAATCCGCCAGACGAAATCTAAGAGGCAGTATGGGCAGGCCCCACGGCGGCAACCCGCGTTAGCCAGATGCCTCGCCGGCACGCCTCATTCATGCCTGGGAGTGATGCGATCCGATTGCACGTAGAACTCGCCGAAGGGACGATCACCCGTCCCCCGGTAGCGTGAAACGCCTTCAGTTCACGTAACGCTGCGCCGCCTGCTTCAGCAGCCCTTCCTGCTTCATCTGGTCGAGGGTGCGCTGCAGCTTCTCGACGACTGCATCCGGCGTTTCCTTGTTCAGCGCCAGATAGAGGTCGACACGGCTCAGGGTCAGCGCCACGGCCAGCGGGCCGACGCCGGCCTGCTTCGCCTCGTATTCGCCGGAGGGGTTGGTGGTCGCCCACAGATCGAACTGACCGGCCTTCAGCTTGGCCGGGGTGTCGATCAGCGAACTCTGCAACTCGATGCCACGGTTGATCAGGTACTGACTGCCTACGCTGCCATCCTTCGAGCCGATTCGATACTGCTTGGCAGCATCCAGGCTGGAGACCTGAATCTGGCTCTCCGGAGTCTTGAGCAGCACGATCTGGATCTCGCTGAGCGGACCGACCCACTTGTACTTGGGCTCGCGCTCGGGGGTACGGCTGAGGGAGAACACAGCGAAGCCCGGGGTCTTCTCGGCCAACTGCTGCAGGCGGCTCCACGGGAAACGCAGCGTCATCGCATAGGGCACGCCCGCACGCTTGAACAGAGCGGCCACCACCTCGGCATCAATGCCGCTGATCGCACCCTCCTTGGCGAAATTCTTGCCATCGTCGGCCATGCTGAACGGCGGGAAATTCTGCGTGAGCAGGTTGATGGTTTCCCCGTCGGCGCTGGCCGAGGCGAATGGCAGGAGGCTAATCAGCGCGCCCAGAAAAGCGCAGCGAAGATACTTCTTGTTGGTCGGCATGTTGAAGTCTCGGGTCGATCGGACATTGTTTTTCCGCACCGGCATCGATTCCGGGCGGCTGTCGGCAGGTTCTTATTGCGCCCGGTTCGGGACAAGCGACCGCGCGGCGATGAACCCTAACAGGGCCTTGCGGGACAATCTCTGCGCCGGATCACTTACGTGAGATGCCATGCTCCGCCAGGCCCGCCGGGCGTCGCGGCACGTCATCCGACGCAAACTTTCGTTCCCCGCACAGCCGGTCATTCGTCGAAAACCTGCTCTCCGTTCGTCGCGTAGCCGCCCCCATGGTGGCACTTGCCGTATTCTCGCCGGCTATCGGAGTCTGCCGAGCCGAGACACAGTCGGGCATATAAATCGCATCCAACACATCCGAACTGTGGCGCGCCATGCAAATGGCGCCGCGGGGTTTCCCGCGAACAACTGTGGTCCGCCTCCTGGCGGTGGTTTGTCGAAACGTCGGGTTTCCCGATTGGATGTGAAATGAAAACACCCCGTCTGCTACAAGGTCGCCGCGGCCCTGTACTTCTTATTTTCCTGCTCCTGCTGATCGCCGCCAGCGTCGCCTATTGGCAGTTGCGCCCCAGCGCCCCGTCGACGCCAGCCACTGGCGCGGCGGCGAGCATGCTCGAAGCCTTGCAGGACTCCACCGAGCCCTGGCAGGCCAATCGCCGCGATCTCTCGGTGCTGATGAACGATCTGCGTGGCGCCAGCATTGCCAGCGCCGCATTGGGTAAGGATGCGGTCTACGTCAGCCTGCACGAGGGCCTGCGCTACTGGGTGCCGGACCAGTCCGGACGCGTCGCGAGACTGCTGCTCGAGCAGTACGCGCAGAGCAGCGGCGAGCTGTTCCCGTTGGCGATGTTCCAGACCGACGCGGAAAAGCCGTTTTACAAGATCCTTCTGCCCTACTCACCGATCGCCCTGCTGCTGATTGGCGCGGCGGTGTTCTTCGCCATGAAGACCCGGAGCTTTGAAGTCCAGCGAAAGGGCAGCGGTGTGACCTTCGCTGATGTCATCGGCGCCGCCGAGGCCAAGCAGGCGCTCAGCGACGTCACCGCCTACCTGCGCGACCCGGCCGCCTACGCCCGTCTTGGCGCCCGCCCGCCAAAGGGCGTGCTGCTGACCGGCGAGCCCGGCACCGGCAAGACCCAGCTGGCCAAGGCGCTTGCGAGTGAATCGAATGCCAGCTTCATCCAGGTCACCGGCAGTGACTTCTCCTCGATGTATTTCGGCGTTGGCATCCAGAAGGTCAAGGCGCTGTTCCGCACCGCCCGCAAGCAGGCGCCGTGCATCATCTTCATCGACGAAATCGACGGCATCGGCAAGCGCGCCGAGCAGACACGTTCCAGCGATGCCGAGAGCAACCGCATCATCAACCAGTTCCTCGCCGAGATGGACGGCTTCGATGGCGCCGCCGGCGTGCTGGTGCTGGGCGCCACCAACTTCCCCAACTCGCTCGATCCGGCGCTGGTACGTGAAGGCCGCTTCGACCGCTCGATCGCCGTCGGCCTGCCCGGCCTCGATGACCGCGAAGCGCTGTTCCGCCTGTACGCCGGCAAGATCACTGCCGCAACGGAGCTGGACTTCCCGCAATTGGCGCGCAATACCGTCGGCCTGACGCCGGCCGCGATCGCCTACATCGTCAACCACGCCGCGCTGCTGGCAGCGCGCGGCGGGGCAAATCAGGTCGAAATGGCCCACTTCGTCGATGCCGTGGAAATCTGCCGCATCGGCGAGCAGCCATCCGGCGTGACGCCGATGTCCGCCACCGACCGCAAGCGCATCGCCGTGCACGAGGCTGGCCACGCGCTGGTAGCGGCGGCACTTAAGGTCGGCCGGGTGGAAAAGGTCACCATCCTGCCGCGCGGTCAGGCGCTGGGTGTGACGCTGGTAACGCCGGTGGAAGACAAGCGCCTGCACATGTATTCCGAACTGCGCAATCGCATCCAGATGCTGCTGGCCGGGCGCGGCGCCGAGCAGCTGTATTTCCACGAAGTGTCGTCCGGCGCCGGGCAGGATCTGCAGGAAGCCTCGAAGATCGCCCTTTCCATGGTCGGCGCCCTCGGCATGGGCCCGCGCGGCTCTCTGTTGAGCCTGCAGGCCGTACGCGACGCGCATCTTGACAGCGATCCGCGCGAAGCGCTGGAAGCGGCCGATGAGCTGCTGCAACAGCTTAATCAGGAGTGCCTGGCCCTGCTGCAGCAGTTGAAACCAGCGCTCGACCACATCACCGAGCGCCTGCTCGCGGTGGAAACCGTGCCTGGAGAAGAGGTGCTGGCGGCTATCGAACGGTTGCCCGTGCACCATCACGAAGCCAGTGTCAGCTCGATCATCGGCCATGCGCTGAACAGCATCGACCGCGTCGCGGCCAGCGCCATGGACAGCACCGACAGCTTCGAACTGTCGCCGGTGGTATCGAGCGAGCCGGAAGACGACGGCCCGACCCGGCTCTGAGCCGGAGGGCATAACGATCCCGGCGGACGGCACATCCGCTGGGATCAGTGCACGGCCGGCGCCACCTGCTGCAGCGTGGCGATGCCATCCAGGCGCCGCGACAACACGCCGAAACGTCGCCGGTATTGCGCCGGCGTGAGGCCGACCTTGCGCCGAAACAGTCGACCGAAGAAGCCGGCGTCCTGATAGCCGACCTCCCAGGCGATCGCTTCAACCGACAGCTCTCCGCTTTCCAGCAGTTGCTTGGCTTCCTCCAGCCGCAGGGTATGGATGTAATCCAGCGGCGTCAGTCCCGTGGCCAGGGCGAAGCGGCGCTGGAAGGTCCGCTCCGGCAGGCCGCTGATGCGCACCATGGCGCTCACCGGCGCCTCTTCCTCGTAATGCTGCGCGGCCCATTCCTGACAACGCGCGATCACCGGATCAGCCAGCTGGCCGGTGCGCATCATCGCGGCGTAGGCCAGCGGGCTGGTCGCGTCCCAGTCGAACAGGTTCAGCCGCGCCACCTCCATCGCCTCGCGCGCACCGACGAAACGGGCGATGAGAAACAGCCCCAGCGCATGCCAGCTGCTGCCACTGCCAGACATCACCAGGCGCTGGCCGACGCCGGTGCTGACCAATGCCTTGTCCGGATGCCAGTGCACGTCCGGGTACTCGCGGCGCAGGCAATCGCAGTAGCCCCAGTGCGAAGTCCCTTCGCAGCCGGCCAAGAGCCCGGTGCGCGCCAGCAGCATCGCCCCGGAGCAAGCCGCCGCCAGCGTCGCGCCGGCCGCGTAGCGCTCGCACAGCCATTGCGCCTCGGGCGCGTAGCGATCATCGAGCGGCTCCCAGGGGCTGACCGCCAGGTTGCTGACGATCACCACGTCGGTAGGCGGTGCGTCGTCCAGACTGGCATGAGGGTGGACCGGGATATCGTTGTAGACCCGCAGCGAGCGTCCGTCGCGGCTGACGATCAGCGGCAGGAAGGGCGAAGCCACGTCGGCGCGGTGCAGCAGTTGCTGCCAGTCGCGACGGGCACCCAGCAGCAGATCGTAGAGGCCGAACAGCGTCGAGGCCGTACTGTCCGGCGTCGCCAGCAGGGCGACGGTCAGCGGCGGGCGTTCGGCGATCTCTGAGCGGGCCATGGCGGAAATAGCCGGTTTGTTTCCAGGATGACTGGGGTCCAACGTAAGCCAAACCCCGAGTATGGGCGCGTTGGCCGATGCCAACGAACCGGACTCATGGAGCATAGAACAATGAAAGACGCACACGGGTACCAACTGACCGGCTGCAATAGCGAGGCGCAGGCCCTGCTCGATCAGGCGCTCGCGCAGTTCCGCTGCCTGCACGCCGAATCGCTGGCGACCACCGAAGCCACACTGCAGGCCTCGCCGGAACTGGTCATGGGCCATGTCCTGCACGCCTGGCTCTACCTGCTCGGCACCGAGGCGGCCGCCCTGCCGGTGGCCCGCACCTCGTACGAGCACGCCTTGGAGCTGCCGCACAATGACCGCGAGGCCCGCCACCTGCAGGCGCTGCGGCAACTGCTGGATGGCCGCTGGCACGCCGCCGGACGCGTGCTGGAAGACCTCAGCATCGACTATCCCCACGACATGCTGGCGCTGCAGGCCGGACAGCAGATCGACTTTTTCACCGGCGATGCACGCATGCTGCGCGACCGCATCGCCCGCGTCCTGCCGGACTGGTCGCTGGAAGTGCCTGGCTACCATGCGCTGCTTGGCCTGTACGCGTTCGGACTGGAAGAGACCGGCGATTATCGGCTCGCCGAACGCTATGGCCGCGAAGCGATCGCGCTTCAACCCGACGACGCCTGGGCGCAGCATGCCGTCGCGCATGTGCTGGAGATGCAGGGGCGGCGCGAGGAAGGGATCGCCTGGATGCGCGGCAACCCAGCCTGGCAGCAGGACAGCATGCTGGCGGTGCACAACTGGTGGCACCTGTCGCTGCATCACATCGAACTGGACGATTGCGATGCTGCGCTAGCCCTGTTCGATGGCCCGGTGAATGGCCGACAGAGCACCCTGGCGCTGGAGCTGATCGACGCCAGCGCACTGCTCTGGCGGCTGCAACTGCGTGGCGTGGATGTCGGCGAACGCTGGGCGGGCTTGGCTGAGCGCTGGGCAGCGATGGCAGCGGACGGCAACTATGCCTTCAACGACTTTCACGCTGCGATGGCCTTCGCCTGCGCCGGCCGCGATGACCTGCTGGGCCTGCTGCGCGAAGCCCAGCGACGGGCATGCGCGCGGGACGACGACAACGCACGCTTCACCAGCCAGATCGGCGCTCCGGGCGTCGAGGCGGTGGTGGCGTTCGTCGAGGGCGACCACGGGCGATGCGTGGAGCGGCTACGGGCGATCCGCAATCAGGCGCAGCGGTTCGGCGGCAGTCATGCACAGCGCGACCTGGTCGACCAGACACTGATCGCCGCGGCCGAGCGCGGTGGTCAGCAGCGCCTTGCGCGCGCCCTGCAGCGCGAGCGCCAGCTACTTGCCGAACAACGGCGCATGCAGTGAAAGGATGGCGCCCACGGGCGCCATCGCTGCTGGAGAGTTAAGGCAACACCACCAGCCGGTTCGGCAGTTCGTTGCGTTCGTGGGTCTTCGGCACATGCTGCGCCAGCAGCGCCCCACTGGCTTCGATGCAGCCAAGAAAGCCTTCGAGCACCTGCCCCTGCTTCACCCGATCGGTGAAGCAGGCGACGACCGATTCCCAAGCGGCATTGTCGATGCGGCTGGAAATGCCGCGGTCGACCAGAATCTCCACATAGCGCTCTGCTTCGGAGACGAAGATCAACACGCCGGTGTCGCCGTCGGTGTGATGCAGATTGAGCTCGATGAACTGACGCCGCGCCAGATTGCAGGCACGCCAGTTGCGCACCGAACGGGGGATCAGATGGCTGGTCAGCGCCGGCATGCGGAACAGCACCGCGAGCACGATAAAGGTCGCCCACTGCACCAGCAGCAGCTGCCATGCGCCAAGCCAGCCACTGAAGAACAGCAGCGCTCCGGGTAGCAGCAGCGCGATCAGGCCGGCCCACAGCAGCGGGATGTAGTGGTAGTCGTCGGCCTGCGCGGCCAGCACCGTGACCAGCTCGGCATCGGTGCTGCGCTCGACGCGCTCGATCGCTTCGGCTACCTGTTGCAGTTCGCTTTCGCTCAGTAAGGTCATCGTTCATCCATTATTGATCTACCAGCCGCCGGAAGCGCCACCGCCGCCGAAACCGCCGCCGCCCCCACCGAAGCCACCGCCGCCGAAACCACCACCACCGCCCCGCCCCATACCGCCAAGCAAGGCGCCCAGCAGCAAGGCACGACGACCGCCACCGCGGCCACCGCGCCCCCCGCCGATAACGAAGATTGCCACCAGCATAAGGAAGAAACCGAGAATCCCGAGGCCGCCGGGTTGCTCCTGCACCATCGGCATCACCGGGCGCAGCTCGGCCGGCAGCGGGTCGCCGCCGAGCACGGTGACGATCGCCTCCGCACCTTCGGTGATCCCGGCTGTGAAGTCGCCGCGCTGGAATGCCGGCGCGATGATCCGGTTGATGATGACCGAGGACTGCGCGTCGGTGAGCCGGCCTTCCAGACCGTAGCCGACCTCGATGCGAATCTTGCGATCATCGCGAGCGACGATCAGCAGCGCACCGTTGTCCTCGCCCTTCTGGCCGATGCCCCAGGTACGGCCAAGCTCCAGACCGAATTCCTCGATGCTGCGCCCGCCCAGGTCCGGCACCGTGACAACGACAACCTGCTCACCGGTCGCCTGCTCGTGGCCGGCCAGCATGCTGGTCAGCCGCGCCTCGGCCTGGGTGTCGAGCAGCTCGGCACGATCGACCACGCGCCCGGTCAGCTCCGGGACCTCGGCTTCCTGGGCGACCAGGCTACCGGCCCAGAGCAGCAGGATCAGCAGTAGCGGAAACCTGGAGGTCATTGAAACTGCACTTGTGGCGCTTGCTCGGCATTCTCGGCGGTAGCCTCGAAGTTCTCGCGAATCGGCATGTCGCTGTACATCAGGGTGTGCCAGATGCGACCGGGGAAGGTTCGAATCTCGGTGTTGTAGCGCTCGACCGCGGCAATGAAGTCGCGACGTGCCACCGCGATGCGGTTCTCGGTGCCTTCGAGCTGCGATTGCAGGGCAAGGAAGTTCTGATTGGATTTCAGATCCGGATAGCGCTCGGATACCGCCATCAGCCGGCTCAGGGCGCCGGTCAGCTGGTTCTGCGCCTGCTGGAACTGCTGCAGCTTCTGCGGATCATCCAGGGTGCTGGCATCGACCTGAATCGACGTGGCCTTGGCCCGCGCTTCCACCACCGCGGTGAGGGTTTCCTGCTCCTGACGGGCGAACCCCTTGACCGTCTCGACCAGATTGGGAATCAGGTCGGCACGGCGCTGGTACTGGTTCTCCACCTGCGACCAGGCGGCCTTCACCTGCTCGTCATAGGTTGGGATGTTATTGACCCCGCAGCCGGCCAGAAGCCAGGACAGGAGGACGACAACCGTCAGTTGCCAGGTGTAGCGAAAACGCTGCGTATGCATGATGCGCTTGTCCATTCTGTTAACCAGTACTCAGATAAGAATAGCCAAACGCCATAAGAGTTCAGGCGCGAACAAAAAGCTCACAGCTCAAGCACGGATAACGGGTCTAAATGAGATGCCAGGGGGCGCGCGCCAACAGCGCCTTGCAACGTGTCTGCAGATGTCCATGCAGCAGCCGCACCGGCTTGCTCAACTGCGCGCGATGGGCGCAGAGCAGGCTGAGTGGCGCCGCCTCGCCAAGACAGTCCGGCAACAGCACCTGTAGACGGCCCGCGGCCACGTCGTCGGCGATGTCCAGCCAGGACTTGTAGGCCAGCCCGCTGCCGGCCAGCGCCCAGCGACGCACCACGTCGGCATCGTCACTGACCCGGTCACCGCTGACCTGCACGGTGAGCGCCCGGCGTCCTTCCTGAAAGCACCAGCGGTCATGCACGCGCCCGGCGAGCATGAAGCGCAGGCAGTTGTGCGCCGCCAGCTCGTCCAGCCGTCGTGGCTCGCCGTGCCGTTGCAGGTAGGCAGGCGAAGCGCACAGCACCCGTCGGTTCTCGCCAGCCACCGGCAGCGCGACGAGGCTGGAATCCTCCGGCGCGCCATAGCGCAGGACGATGTCCACCGGCTGACGGAACAGATCGGTCAGCCCGTCGCCCAGCAGCAGGCGCACCTGCAACTGCGGATGACTCGCCTGGAATTCGTCGAGCCACGGCAGCAGCACGTTGCGCCCGAAGTCGGACGGCGCCGACAGCTGCAGCACACCACTGATCGCCTCGCGACCACCAGCGAGCGCCTGTGCCCCCTCGTCCAGGCTGGCCAGCGCCGCCCGGGCATGTAGCAGATAAGCCTCGCCCTCGGCGGTCAGGCGCAGACTGCGGGTGGAGCGCACGAACAGCCGCACACTCAGGCTCGCTTCCAGGCGCTTCAAGGCCGCACTGGCCACTGCGGGCGACACGTCGAGCCCGCGCGCGGCCGCGGAAAGGCTGCCGCTGTCGGCGGTACGGACGAATAGCTGCAGGTCGTCGATACGCAGCATTTTCAAAATCCTGTTGAAAGAGCCTCGCTTATTACCCCGTTTTTCCGCCGAGTCAAATAGCTGAGCATGCGCTTCCCCGCCGAATCCATACGGAGCAACAGCATGAAAGCGGTCGCCTACTTCGAATCCCTCGCCATCGACGATCCCCGCGCGCTGCAGGACGTGGAACTGCCCGAGCCGGTGCCCGGCCCGCGAGACCTGCTGGTGGAGGTGCGCGCCATCTCGGTCAACCCGGTGGACACCAAGGTACGCCGCAACACCCAGCCCGAGGCCGGCGAGCCGAAGGTGCTGGGCTGGGATGTCGCCGGCGTGGTGGTCGGGGTGGGCAGCGAGGTCAGCCTGTTCAAGGTCGGCGACGAGGTGTTCTACGCCGGCTCCATCGCCCGCGCGGGCGGCAACAGTGAACGCCATCTGGTGGACGAGCGCATCGTCGGACGCAAGCCGCAGAGCCTGAGCTTCGCCGAGGCCGCCGCGCTGCCGCTGACCGCCATCACCGCCTGGGAGCTGCTGTTCGAACGCCTGCAACTGGTGGAGGGCCATGGCGCCGGGCAGCAGCTGCTGATCGTCGGAGCCGCCGGCGGCGTCGGTTCGATCATGCTGCAGCTGGCCCGTCAGCTCACCGAGGTCAGCGTGATCGCCACCGCCTCGCGTCCGGAAACCCAGGCCTGGGCGCGTGAACTCGGCGCGCACCGTGTCATCGACCATAGTCAGCCGTTGCACGCCGAGCTGCAGCGCGCCGGTTTCGCCAGCGTCAGCCATGTCGCCAGCCTGACCCAGACCGATCAGCACTTCGATCAGCTGGTCGAGGCGCTGACGCCGCAGGGCCGCCTGGCACTGATCGACGATCCGGCCCAACCGCTGGACGTGATGAAGCTCAAGCGCAAGAGCCTGTCGCTGCACTGGGAACTGATGTTCACCCGCTCACTGTTCGAGACGCCGGACATGATCGAGCAGCACCACCTGCTGCAGCGCGTCAGCCAGCTGGTCGATCAGGGCGTACTGCGCACCACCCTCGGCGAGCACTTCGACACCATCAACGCGGCCAACCTGCGCCGTGCCCATGCCCTGCTGGAAAGCGGCAAGGCCAAGGGCAAGATCGTGCTGGAAGGTTTCTGAGCTAGATGACGCCGGCCGCGCGCAGGCCAGCAATCTGCTCGTCGCTCATGCCCAGCAGGCGCTGCAACAGCGCCTCGCTGTGTTCGCCGAGCAGTGGCGGCGGAATGCGGTAATCCACGGGTGAAGCGGACAGCCGCAGCGGGCTGGCCACCTGCGGCACGTGGCCGGCCAGCGGGTGCGGCATCTCGACGTTCAGCCCGCGGTGCTGCACCTGCGGGTCGCTGAACACCTGGGCCAGGTCGTTGATCGGCCCGCAAGGCACGCCGGCCTGCTCCAGCGCACTGACCCATTCGGCCGTAGTGCGGAACACCGTGACCTGACGAATCAGCGGAATCAGTTCGGCGCGATGGGCGACCCGCGCGCGATTGCTGGCGAAGCGCGGATCGTCCGCCCACTCCGATCTTCCGGCCACCTCGCAGAACTTTCGGAACTGACCGTCGTTGCCGACGGTGAGGATGATGTCGCCATCGGCAGTGGGGAAATCCTGATAGGGCACGATGTTCGGATGGGCATTGCCCATGCGCCTGGGCGCCACGCCGGTGGTGAGGTAGTTGAGCGCCTGGTTGCCGAGGCAGGCGACCTGCACGTCGAGTAGCGCCGTGTCGATATGCTGGCCCTCGCCGCTGCGTTCGCGATGTGCCAGCGCAGCGAGCACGCCAACGGTGGCGTACAGGCCGGTGAGGATATCGGTCAGCGCCACGCCGACCTTCACCGGCCCGGCGCCCTCCTCCGCATCGCTGCGCCCGGTCAGGCTCATCAGCCCGCCGAGGCCCTGGATCATGAAGTCGTAGCCGGCACGTGTGGCGTAAGGCCCGTCCTGGCCAAAACCGGTGATCGAGCAGTAGATCAACCGCGGATTGATTTCCTTCAGACTGGCGTAGTCCAGACCATAGGCGGCCAGCCCGCCGACCTTGAAGTTCTCCAGCAGCACGTCGCACTGCGTCACCAGCTCGCGGATGATGCGCTGGCCCTCGGGCCGGGTGAAGTCGACGGTCAGCGACTGCTTGTTGCGGTTGGCGGTCAGGTAATAAGCCGCCTCCGAGGTGTTTTCGCCGTGCTGATCCTTGAGATAGGGCGGCCCCCAGTGACGGGTGTCGTCGCCGGTGCCGGGGCGCTCGACCTTGATCACCTCGGCGCCGAGATCACCGAGAATCTGCCCGCACCAGGGCCCGGCGAGCACGCGCGACAGATCGAGAACGCGGATATGGGACAGGGCGCCGGGCATGGAAAACCTCACAGGCTATTGGAAGGTGAAAGCACCCTCGCCCGGTAGGAGAGGGCCGGGGTGAAGGAACCATGAGCAGTGCCAAGCGCCCTCACCCCCGTCCCCTCTCCCAGAGGGAGAAGGGAGCAGTTTCAGAAGAACGCCTGAATGCCGGTCTGCGCGCGGCCAAGGATCAGCGCGTGCACATCGTGGGTGCCCTCGTAGGTGTTCACCACCTCCAGGTTGACCAGGTGCCGGGCCACGCCGAACTCGTCGCTGATGCCATTGCCGCCCATCATGTCGCGCGCCATGCGCGCCACGTCCAGCGCCTTGCCGCAGCTGTTGCGCTTCATGATCGAGGTGATTTCCACCGCGGCGCTGCCCTCGTCCTTCATCCGGCCGAGGCGCAGGCAACCTTGCAACGCTAGGGTGATCTCGGTCTGCATGTCGGCCAGCTTCTTCTGGATCAGCTGGTTGGCGGCCAGCGGCCGGCCGAACTGCTGGCGGTCGAGCACGTACTGGCGCGCGGTGTGCCAGCAGAACTCGGCGGCGCCCAGCGCGCCCCAGCTGATGCCGTAGCGGGCACTGTTCAGGCAGGTGAACGGCCCCTTCAGCCCGCGCACATCGGGGAAGGCGTTCTCTTCCGGGCAGAACACGTTGTCCATGACGATCTCGCCGGTGATCGAAGCGCGCAGGCCGACCTTGCCGTGGATCGTCGGGGCGGACAGCCCTTCCCAGCCCTTTTCCAGCACGAAGCCGCGAATCTCGCCAGCGTCATCCTTGGCCCAGACCACGAACACATCGGCGATCGGGCTGTTGGTGATCCACATCTTGCTGCCGGACAGGCGATAGCCGCCGTCGACCTTCTTCGCCCGGGTGACCATGCTGCCCGGGTCTGAGCCATGGTTCGGCTCGGTCAGGCCGAAGCAGCCGATGTATTCGCCGCTGGCCAGCTTGGGCAGATACTTCTGTCTGGTCGCCTCGTTGCCGAACTCGTAGATCGGCACCATCACCAGCGAGGACTGCACACTCATCATCGAGCGGTAGCCCGAATCGATGCGCTCGACCTCACGGGCGATCAGCCCGTAGCACACGTAGTTCAGCCCGCTGCCACCGTAGGCTTCGGGAATGGTCGCGCCGAGCAGGCCGGTCTCGCCCATCTCGCGGAAGATCGCCGGATCGGTCTGTTCATGGCGGAAAGCTTCCAGCACCCGCGGCGCCAGCTTGTCCGCGGCGAACTGCGCGGCGCTGTCGCGCACCATGCGCTCTTCTTCGGTCAGCTGCTGATCGAGCAGCAGCGGGTCGATCCAGTTGAAGCTTGCTTTGCCGGCCATGGGGACTCCTCTTGTTTTGTTCTGCAGCGCGGCTGCGCGTGGATGGATTGATCCTAGGCGCGGCGCCAACGGGTCGCAAACGAGGATTTCGCACCGAACTGTGCGCTTTGCTCACTCCGAGATATCCTTTCCGACCAATAACCGGCTTATCCAGTGAGGTGTTCGCATAATGCGCCGCAAGATCCCTAGCACTGCTGCGCTGATCGCCTTCGAGGCCGCCGCCCGCCACGAGAGCTTCACCCGCGCGGCCGACGAACTGGCGCTGACCCAGAGCGCGATCTGCCGACAGATCGGTGGGCTGGAGGAATTTCTCGGCCTGGCGCTGTTCCGCCGTTCGCGACGCGGCGTGAAGCTGACCGCCGCCGGCCAGTCCTACGCCCGCCGCATCGCCGCGCAGCTGGACGCGGTGGAACGCGACACGCTGTCGGTGATGGGCCAGCAGGGCGCGATGAGCCTTGAGCTGGCCGTGGTTCCGACCTTCGGCACCCAATGGCTGGTGCCACGCCTCAGGCATTTCCAGGCGCTGCATCCGGAGATCACGGTGAACCTGACCAACCGCACCCGGCCCTTTCTCTTTGCCGATACCGAGTTCGATGCCGCCATCTACTTCGGCGACGCCGACTGGTCCGGTACCGAGGCGCACTACCTGATGCCGGAGGACCTGCGGCCAGTCTGCAGTCCGGCCCTGCTGCGCGATGGTCGGCCGTTCACGACCCACGCCCTGGCCGAACTGCCGCTGCTGCAGCAGACCACCCGACCCTATGCCTGGCGCCAGTGGTTCGATTCATTGGGGTTGAAAGTCGCCCGCGACATGACCGGGCCGCGGCTGGAACTGTTCTCCATGCTGGCGCAGGCAGCCGAGCATGGCATGGGGGTGGCGCTGATCCCGCCGTTCCTGATCCAGCGGGAACTGGCCGAGGGACGGCTGGTGCTGGCGCATCCGCACGCCTATCGCAGCGAGACGCGGGCGTACTACCTGATGATTCCGGAGCGCAAGGTGGAGTCGGCGGGGCTGGTGGCGTTTCGGGACTGGTTGAAGGAGGAAGCGAGAGTTTGGCGGGAGGGGGCGTTGGGTTAGTGCTTGCTCGGGTTAGGGTTGGAACCCAGGCATCTTGGCGCGGGAGACCGGTGCGTCACTCTTTCAGTCTCGAAAGACCCGTAGGGTGGAAAACCGCGCAGCGTTTTCCACCACAGCTAGCGTGCAGGTTTGGGGCTGACGAGCCAGGTGCCAGGGCATCCAGAAATGAGCGCACCGAATCGCGAGCTCAGGGCGAAGCTACTTCTTCTTTCTCGGCTTCAGGTACTTCATCAACCCCTGAAACCACATCACCAGCGCCGGATTCCCCTGGATCTGGATGTCCTTGTTCTGAATCCCCTGCATGAACGCCAGCTGCTTGTTCTTTGCGGTCATGGTGGCGAAGCCGTAGGCGGCATCCTTGAAGCCAAGCGAGAACGCCGGCTCGCTCGCCGGGCCGCGCTTGCTGGTGACGCGCTGGTTCTTCACCACGAAATGCCGGGCGACCTTGCCGTCCAGGGTGTGTAGCTGGAAGCTCAGGTCCTTGTCGACCAGCTGCTGCTGGAACTCGGGATTGGTGCGGCTGGCCTTGGCCATCAGGCGGCCAAGCATCCAAAGCAGAAAGCGGAATTTCATGTTGAGGTACCGACCGGTATGGGAAAAGGCCGCATTGTAGTGGCTTGGTCGGCGGGAGGAAGGACGGGTACGAATGGGTCCGGGACGGACCGAGCAGTCAGGTTGACCCGGAGCCCGTTGGCTCCGGGTTGGCGCAGCGTCAGTTGACCGCGTCTTTGAGCATCTTGCCCGGTTTGAAGGCGACGGTATTGCTGGCCTTGATGGTTACCGGTTGCCCGGTTTGCGGGTTTTTCCCGGTGCGGGCACCACGGTGGCGCTGAACGAAGGTGCCGAAACCAACCAGGGTCACGCTGTCCTTGCGGTTCAGCGCGTTGGTGATTTCATCCAGCACGGCGTTGAGTACGCGATTGGCCTGGTCCTTGGACAGATCGGCCTTCTCGGCAATGGCTGCGGCGAGTTCCGGTTTACGCATTGGGAGCCTCTGAGACGTTTTTGTTGTTGTGTCCGTACTGTTCACAAGAACAGCGCTAAAGGCGCTGCAACAGCTCTAGGCTGGGGCAGACCCATGGAGAATGGCACGGCGCTAGCACCTGCGCCAGTCCCTGTAGGCGGCTCGCCAGCTCAGCCGGGGGACTTTAGCGACAGAATTTGCGGTAGTTCCGCCAGCACCGGCGGCAGCTGCTTGTTCAGCCCCAGCCGCTCCTGCACCGCCGCGCCGGTCAGGGCGTAGCCGAGCAGCTGCCCGGAGGCACCGAGATAGAGCGCTTTCACATCATTCCCCTGGGCCTCCACGGTCCAGCTGCCGACACTATCAAGCGCAGGCAGTGAGACCACCACCGGGCATGCCGGGGTCTTTACGGTGACCGGCATGGGGCCATAACTGACAAAGGTAGGATTGCCAAACAGCGTTTTAGCCAGGGCCCGCGCACCGGCCATCAGCGGCATCACGTAGAGCAGGTTCAACCCCTCCACTTCCGCGCAATCGCCGAGGGCGTAGACGTGGGCCGCCGAGGTCTGCAGCAGGCGATCAACGACGATGCCGCGCTTGACCTCAAGCCCCGCCTCAGCTGCCAGCTCGGTGCGCGGGCGCAGGCCAACGGCGCTGACCACCAGATCGCAGGCCAGCCGATTGCCATCGGAAAGCTGCGCCTGCAGGCCGTCGTCACTGCGTTCGAGGCGCTGCAGCGTTGCGCCCAGGTGGAAGCGCGCGCCGATGCCCTCCAGGCCACGCCTTACCGCCTGGGCCGCCTGCAGCGGCAGCAGGCCGGGCATGACCTGCTCGCTCGGCGCGACCAGATCGACCTCGTGGCCGCCCAGCAGCAGGTCGTTGGCGAACTCGCAGCCGATCAGCCCGGCACCGAGGATCAGCACGCGGCGCTTGCCGGCGACGGCGGCGCGGAAGCGGCCGTAATCGTGCAGGTCGTTGATCGGAAATACCGCGTCGGCGGCATCGCCTGCGACCGGTACCTGGATCGTCTGCGCGCCCCAGGCCAGTACCAGATCGCGATATGAGACCGGTTCATTGCCGATCCACACGCGCCGATTCGCCGGATCGAGGCGGGTGACGCTGGTATGGATGCGAATCTCGGCGTTCAGCTGCTCGGCCATGGCACCGGCGGTGGCCATGCCCAGGCTTTCGGCGTTCTTGTTGGCGGCGAAACCGGTGGACAGCAGCGGTTTGGAATAGGAGCGCCCGTCATCGGCGGTAATCAGCAACAGCGGCGTCTGCGTGTCCAGCTTGCGGAATTCACGGGCCAGGTTGTAGCCGGCCAGGCCGGTACCGATGATGACTACAGGTGCGCTCACGTCATGTCCTCGTATGGGTGGTTGGCGATACGGTTTTCAGCCGATGGCGATCATTTCGAAGTCCATCTTGCCGACACCGCAGTCCGGGCAAACCCAGTCTTCCGGCACGTCTTCCCAGGCCGTCCCGGGCGCGATGCCTTCTTCCGGTACGCCCAGCGCTTCGTCATAGATGTAGCCGCACACCACACATTGCCATTTCTTCATGGGTAACCTCGATGCTCTTCCGACTGCGACGCACGCTATACCAGAACAGCGCGCCGCACCAATCCCACAAATGAAAACGGGCGGCCTGGGCCGCCCGTCGCGATACCGCCAGGCTTAGCCTGCGGTACCCGCCAGCGGATCGCTGATGCCCATCACGTAGAACCCGATCAGGCCGATGGTGCCGGCCAGGATGAGGTAGTACAGGGTCGGCAGCATGGTCTTGCGCAGGGTGATCCCTTCGCGACCGAGCAGGCCTACCGTGGCCGAAGCCGCCACCACGTTGTGAATGGCGATCATATTGCCCGCCGCCGCACCCACCGACTGCAGCGCCACCATCAGTGCACCGGACAGGCCGAGCAGCCCGGCGGTGTTGAACTGGAACTGCGACAGCATCAGGTTGGACACGGTGTTGGAACCGGCGATGAAGGCGCCCAGCGCACCGACTGCCGGAGCGAAGAATGGATAGACCGAGCCGACGCTGTTGGCCACCAGCTGCGCCATGGCCACCGGCATGGACACCAGATCGGAGCCATTGACGCCGGAGTTGATCAGGATCCGCACCATCGGAATGGTGAAGATCAGCACGAAGCCCGCGCCAAGCAGAGTCTTGCTCGACTCGGAAATCGCCGCGCCCAGCTCGCCGGCCTTCATCCGATGCAGGAAGAAGGTGATCAGCACCACGATGCAGAGAATGCCACCCGGCAGATACAGCGGCTCCAGCGTACCGGACACACCGGTCTCACCAAGGATGTCCTTCCAGCCGAAGGTGAACGACATCAGCAGCGCCTTGAAGTCCGGGAATACCCGCGACGCCACCAGCAACGCGGCGAGCACCAGATACGGTGCCCAGGCCATAGGCACGGAGATCGGCGTCTTGCCGGCGACGTCCTCGATCTTCATCTCGATCTTGCCCATCCACTCGGACGGCCACTCGCTCGCCGGGGCGAAATCCCAGCTGTCCTTCGGCAGCAGGAAACCGGCTTTGGCCGCCGGCACGACGATGGCCAGACCGACCAGCGCACCGATCATCGACGGGAATTCCGGACCGAGGAACACGCCGGCCGCAGCATACGGAATGACGAAGGCCAGACCCGTGAACACCGCGAACGGCGCAATCGCCAGACCTTCGGTCCAGGATTTGTTGCGACCGAAGTAGCGGGTCATGATGCTGACCATGATCAGCGGCATGAGAATCCCGCACAGCGCATGGATGATCGCGACGCGCGAGAAGATCAGGTGGAAGAACACCTCCCAGTTACTGCCCACCGCTGCCAGCTGCTCGCTGATGCCGGTCTTGTCCAGACCCGCGCCGACGCCGACCAGAATCGGCGTGCCCACCGCGCCGAAGGATACCGGCGTGGACTGCACCATCATCCCCATGACCACTGCCGCCAGCGCCGGGAAGCCCAGCGCGACCATCAGCGGCGCCGCCACCGCGGCCGGGGTACCGAAGCCCGAGGCCCCCTCGATGAAGCAGCCGAACAGCCAGGCGACGATCAGCACCTGGACCCGACGGTCAGGGCTGACGTTGGAGAAGCCGCGCCGAATCGAACTGATTCCCCCGGAGTGTTTCAACGTGTTAAGCAGCAGAATCGCACCGAAGATGATCCAGAGGATCGCCGCGGTAAGGATCAGGCCCTGCAAGGTCGAGGCGATGACCCGGTTGAGGGTCATATCCCAGGCCAGCAGACCGATCAGCGCAGTGAGGACGAATACCAGCGGCATGGCGTACTTGGCCGGCCAGCGAAAGCCGATCAGCAGCACACCCGCCAGCACCAGCGGCACGAAGGCCAGGATGGACAGTAGTGTTTGACTCATTTGTTGGGTCCCTGTGTTTTTGTTGTGAACCGCTTCTAATGTGTCCGGGCGTGCCCGGTGCTTCGCATGAAACGCCCCCACGCGGTGCGTCTCGCGGCGCCGAGGCCGTAACCTCGACGCCAATGCTCGAAAGCCCCGGACGCCGTGGGGCGTCTGGGGCTGTTTTCCAGCACCGCGTGCGCCAAGCCTCTGGCAGCACGCGGCCTCCTAGCCGGTCAGACCTGGCTTGCCTTGTAACGCTGACGCCAGGCGTGCAGCAGAGGCTCGGTGTAGCCGGCCGGCTGCTCGCGTCCCTTGAACACCAGATCACAGGCCGCCTGGAAGGCCGCCGACTGAGTGTAGTCGGCGGACATGGCGCGATAGAGCGGATCGCCGGCATTCTGCTGGTCGACCACCTTGGCCATACGTTCCAGGGTTTCCTGCACCTGCTCGCGAGTCACCACGCCATGGTGCAGCCAATTGGCCACGTGCTGGCTGGAGATACGCAGGGTGGCGCGATCTTCCATCAGGCCGACGTTGTGGATGTCCGGCACCTTGGAACAGCCGACGCCCTGCTCGACCCAGCGCACCACGTAGCCGAGGATGCCCTGGCAGTTGTTGTCCAGCTCCTGCTGCTTCTCCTCGGCGCTCCACTTGTCCTCGGCGACCACCGGGATGGTCAGCAGATCGTTGAGCAGCTGCTCGCGCTCGGCGGCCAGATCGACCTTTTCCAGCTCGCTCTGCACGGCCTGCACATTCACTTGGTGGTAATGCAGCGCGTGCAGGGTGGCGCCGGTCGGCGACGGTACCCAGGCGGTGTTGGCGCCGGATTTCGGATGGCCGATCTTCTGCTCGAGCATGGCCGCCATCAGGTCCGGCATGGCCCACATGCCCTTGCCGATCTGCGCCTTGCCGCGCAGGCCGCAGGCCAGGCCGACCAGCACGTTGTTGCGCTCGTAGGACTGGATCCATGGGGTGGATTTCATGTCGCCCTTGCGCAGCACCTGGCCGGCTTCCATGCAGGTGTGCATCTCGTCGCCGGTACGGTCGAGGAAGCCGGTATTGATGAAGGCCACGCGGTGCTTGGCCGCCGCGATGCAGGCCTTGAGGTTGGCGCTGGTACGGCGCTCCTCGTCCATGATGCCCATTTTCAGGGTATAGCGAGGCACACCGATCAGGTCCTCGACGCGACCGAACAGCTCGTCGGCGAAGGCGACTTCCTTCGGCCCGTGCATCTTCGGCTTGACGATGTAGACGCTGCCGGTGCGCGAGTTACCCTTGCGCTTGAGGTCATGCTTGGCGATCAAGCTGGTGAACACGCCGTCCATGATGCCTTCCGGGATCTCGCGGCCGTCTTCCAACAGGATCGCCGGGTTGGTCATCAGGTGACCGACATTGCGGATGAACAGCAGCGAGCGACCGTGCAGCTTCAGCTCACCACCATTGGGCGCGCTGTATTCGCGGTCCGGGTTCAGGCGGCGGACGAAGCTCGAGCCACCCTTGGCGACCTCTTCGCTGAGGGTGCCCTGGGCGATGCCCAGCCAGTTGCGATAGGCCAGCACCTTGTCTTCGGCGTCGACTGCGGCGACCGAGTCCTCGCAATCGAGGATGGTGGAAACCGCGGATTCGACCAGCAGGTCCTTCACGCCGGCAGCATCGGTCTGGCCGATCGGGCTGTTCGGGTCGATCTGGATTTCGACGTGCAAGCCGTTGTTCTTCAGCAGCACGGCCTTCGGCTCGACCGCTTCACCCTGGAAGCCGACGAACTTCTCAGGCTGCTGGAGCCCGGTGACGCTGCCGTTCTCCAGGGTGACCTTCAGCTGGCCATCCTGCACGCGGTAGGCGGTGGCGTCGGCGTGGCTGCCCTGCGCCAGCGGCGCGGCCTGATCGAGGAAGTTGCGCGCGTAGGCGATGACCTTTGCACCACGGACTTCGTTGTAGCCCGGGCCCTTCTGCGCGCCGCCCTCTTCGGAGATGGCGTCGGTGCCGTAGAGCGCGTCATACAGCGAGCCCCAGCGCGCGTTGGCGGCGTTCAGCGCATAGCGCGCGTTCATGATCGGCACCACTAGCTGCGGACCGGCCTGGGTGGCGATCTCGCTGTCGACGTTGGCGGTCTCGATCTTCACCTCGCCCGGCACCGGCAACAGGTAGCCGATGGACTCGAGGAAGGCGCGGTAGGCGGCCATGTCCTTGATCGGACCGGGATTGGCTTTGTGCCAGCTGTCCAGCTCGACCTGCATGCGGTCGCGCTCGGCGAGCAGCTCGCGGTTCTTCGGCGCCAGGTCATGGACCAGAGTGTCCAGGCCCTGCCAGAAGGCGGCGGCTTCGATACCGGTGCCTGGCAGGACTTCGTCTTCGATGAAACGCTGCAGATTGGCCGCGACTTGCAGGCGGCCCAGGGTTACACGCTCGGTCATCAGTCGTTCTCCTTGTCTGTTCAGTTGGCCAGGGCAGCGACGCCGGCCTTGGCGATCTGGGCATCCTGCGCGGCGGTTACGCCGGAGACGCCGACCGAGCCGATGACCTGGCCGTCGACGACCAGCGGCACGCCGCCTTCCAGCGAGCAGACCACCGGTGCAGAGAGGAAGGCGCTGCGACCACCGTTGACCATGTCTTCATAACCCTTGGTTTCGCGACGGCCGAGGGCCGAGCTGCGGGCCTTCTCGGTGGCGATGTAGGAGGCGATCGGCGCGCAGCCGTCCAGACGCTCCAGCGCCAGCGGATGGCCGCCGTCGTCGGCGACGACGATGGTCACGGCCCAGCCGTTGGCCTGCGCTTCGGCACGGGCGGCGGCGAGGATGGTGGCGACTTCGGTCTGGCTCAGTACGGCTTTGCTTTTCATCTCGATTCTCCTGTCTTCGTGTTTCGGTTGTTCGCTGGCCGCCCTGGCGGGGCGACCGAACCATGAGGCATTGCTACTGCATCGATTCCTCGACCACTTCGATCCAGTGCTTGACCGGCGTGCGGCCGGCACCGTCGAGGTGGGTCTGGCAGCCGATGTTGGCGGTGACGATCACTTCCGGCTTGCCGCTCTCCAGCGCGTTGAGCTTGTTGTCGCGCAGCTGGTGGGAAATCTCCGGCTGGGTGATCGAGTAGCTGCCGGCCGAGCCGCAGCACAGATGCGCATCCGGCACCGCAGTGAGCTGGTAGCCCAGACGGGTGAGCACGTCTTCGACCGCGCCGCCGAGCTTCTGTGCGTGCTGCAGGGTGCATGGGCAATGGAAGGCCATGCGCTTGTCGGCGCGCACATTGAGCTTTTCCAGCTCGGCGCTGCGCAGCACCTCGACCAGATCCTTGGCCAGCTCGCTGACCCGCGCGGCCTTGGCGGCGTAGGCCGGGTCATCCTTGAGCAGATGACCGTATTCCTTGACGAAGGCACCGCAGCCGCTGGCGGTCTGCACGATGGCTTCGGCACCGGCTTCGATGGCCGGCCACCAGGCGTCGATGTTGCGCCGCGCACGATCAAGGCCGGCATCCTGGGCATTGAGGTGGTAGTCCACCGCGCCGCAGCAGCCGGCTTCGCGCGCCGGACTGACGCTTAGGCCGAGCCGGTCGAGCACGCGCGCTGCGGCGGCATTGGTGCTCGGCGACAGGCTCGGTTGCACGCAACCTTCGAGCATCAGCACGCGACGGCTGTGCATGACCTGCGGACGTGGCTTGGCCGGGCGGATCTCGCGCGGCAGATGATCCTTGAGCGAGGCCGGCATCAGCGGCTTCAGCGCATTACCGGCACCCAGCAACGCCTTGAACAGGCCCGGGCGCGGGATCACCGTGCGCAGGCCACCGCGCACGATGCGCTCGCCCAACGAGCGCTGCACCTGCTGCTCGATGAAGTCGCGGCCGATGTCCAGCAGGTTGTGGTACTTCACCCCGGACGGACAGGTGGTTTCGCAGTTGCGGCAGGTCAGGCAGCGGTCCAGGTGCAGCTGGGTGCTCTCGGTCACCTCGCCGCCTTCGAACATCTGCTTCATCAGGTAGATGCGCCCGCGCGGGCCGTCCAGCTCGTCGCCCAGCAGCTGGTACGTCGGGCACGTGGCATTGCAGAAGCCGCAATGCACGCAGGAGCGCAGGATGCTTTCGGCTTCTTCGGCGCGCGGCAACCGCTTGGCCGCTTCGCTCAGATTGGTTTGCATATCAGACCTCGGAATACATGCGGCCGGGGTTGAAGATCCCCTGCGGGTCCAGCGCGGCCTTGAGCTGGCGGTGATAGCGCAGCAGCGGTGCGGCCAGCGGCTGGAACGGATTGGTCGTGGCGCCTGCGGTAAAGCAGGTGGCGTGACCGCCGACTTCGATGGCGATGCCGCGGATGGTCACCGCATCGGCGTCGGACTTCAGCCAGCGCTGGGCACCGGCCCAGTCCACCAGCTGATCGCCGGGCAGACCCAACGCCGGCGTGTTGTTCGGCAGCGACAGGCGCCACAACGGACGCGGGTCGGCGAAGAACGCCAGGCGCTGCTCGCGCAGATCGTTCCAGTAGCCGGGGTCGAGATCCTCGCCACCGATACGCTCGCGGGCCGCACCAACAGAGCCTTCGCCGCCTTCCAGACGCAGGTGCAGCGCCTGGCCATCATGGCTGGCGGCGCTGATCGGGATCGGCTGCTGGCCCCACTCGGCGAGCTTCAGCAGTGCGCGTTCGAGATCGATTTCCAGGCGCAGGCTAGTGCACAGGCGCGGCTTGGGCAGGACCTTGAGCGAGACTTCGGTGAGTACGCCGAGGCAACCGAAGCTGCCGGCCATCAGGCGCGACAGGTCGTAGCCGGCGACGTTCTTCATCACCTCGCCACCGAAACGCAGGTGCTTGCCCTGGCCGGTGATGACCCGCGAGCCGAGCACGAAATCGCGCACCGAACCGCTCCACGGACGACGCGGGCCGGACAGCCCGGCAGCGATCATGCCGCCGACGGTGGCGCCCTCGCCGAAGTGGGGCGGCTCGCAAGGCAGCATCTGCCCGGCGGCATCCAGCGCGACTTCCAGCTCCGTCAGCGGCGTGCCGGCGCGAACGGTGACCACCAGTTCGGTGGGATCGTAGCTGACGATGCCGCGGTGCTCGCGGGTATCGAGCAGTACACCGTCGGCCTGCCGCCCGAGAAAGCTCTTGCTGCCGCTGCCCTGAATGCGCAGCGGCGTGTTGGCGGCGAGCGCCTGGTTGACCTGGTCCAGCAACTGCGCGCTGGCGTCGTTGGCGATTACGGACATCAGAAACGCTCCAGTTCAGGGAAAGGCAGCTGGCCGTTATGGATGTGCATGCGGCCGAATTCGGCGCAGCGATGCAGGGTCGGGATGTTCTTGCCCGGGTTGAGCAGGCCGCTCGGGTCAAAGGCCGCCTTGACCGCGTGGAACAGCGTCAGCTCGTCGGCGTTGAACTGCGAGCACATCTGATTGATCTTCTCGCGGCCGACGCCGTGTTCGCCGGTAATGCTGCCGCCGACCTTCACGCAGAGTTCGAGGATCTTGCCGCCCAGGTCTTCGGCGCGCTCCAGCTCACCGGGCTGGTTGGCATCGAAGAGGATCAGCGGGTGCATGTTGCCGTCGCCGGCATGAAACACGTTGGCCACGCGCAGGCCGAACTGCTCGGAGAGGTCGGAAATACCCTTGAGCACACCCGGCAGCTCGCGCCGCGGAATGGTGCCGTCCATGCAGTAGTAGTCCGGCGAGATGCGCCCGACCGCCGGGAAGGCGTTCTTGCGTCCGGCCCAGAAACGCACGCGCTCGGCTTCGTCCTTGGCCAGGCGCACTTCGGTGGCACCGGCCAGCTTCAGCACTTCGCTGACTCGCGCACAGTCGTCATGCACGTCAGCTTCGACGCCGTCGAGTTCGCAGAGCAGAATCGCCTCGGCATCCACCGGATAACCGGCGTGGATGAAGTCTTCGGCAGCGCGGATCGACAGGTTGTCCATCATTTCCAGGCCACCGGGGATGATGCCGGCGGCGATGATGTCGCCCACCGCACGACCGGCCTTCTCCACCGAGTCGAAGGCGGCGAGCAGCACCTTGGCCACCTGCGGCTTGGGCAGCAGCTTGACCGTCACCTCGGTGACGATGCCGAGCATGCCTTCGGAGCCGGTGAACAGCGCCAGCAGGTCGAAGCCCGGCGAATCCAGTGCATCGGAACCGAGGGTCATGCGCTCGCCCTCGACGGTGAGGATGTCCACCTTGAGCAGGTTGTGCACGGTCAGGCCGTACTTCAGGCAATGCACACCGCCGGCATTCTCGGCGACGTTGCCGCCGATGGAGCAGGCGATCTGCGACGAAGGGTCCGGCGCGTAGTACAGCTCATAGGGGGCCGCGGCCTGGGAGATCGCCAGGTTGCGCACGCCGGGCTGGACCCGAGCGAAGCGCCCAGCCGGGTCGACTTCGAGAATCTTGTTGAAACGCGCCATGACCAGCAGGATGCCCTGCTCCAGTGGCAGCGCGCCGCCAGACAGGCCGGTACCGGCGCCACGGGCAACCACCGGCACGCCGCGCTGATGGCAGAGCTTGAGCAGCGTCTCGACCTGCTCAATGCGCTCGGGCAGCACCACCAGCAGCGGCGCGGTGCGGTAGGCGGACAGCCCATCGCACTCGTAGGGCTTGAGGTCCTCGCTGCGGTGGAGGATGTCCAGGTCGGGCAACTGCGCCTGCAGCTCGGCCAGCAGGGCGGCCTTGTCGACCTTGGGCAACGCACCATCGACGCGTTCGTCGTAGAGAATGTTCATGGCAGGTTCCGGTTCTCGTGGGTTGCAGCCAGCGCGAACGACTGCGGTGGAATGACGCATCTTTAACGTCGAAGATGGTCCCCAGTCCATGACCTAGACAACTGGTCCTACCAGTTTTTTGTAGTCGCCCGATGAAAGGCACTACCGAATAGTCCTCCAGACCGCGCTTTTACTGGTATTCAGGCATTCAGGGTAAACTCCCGCCAAACTGGTCCTACCAGTCGGAGAACGAAGGACATGCAGAACGAAAACCACAATGACCGTCGTCAAGTCGCCGATGTCGTCGCCGAGCGTATCGAACGGCTGATCGTCGACGGCGTATTGAAGGTCGGCCAGGCGCTGCCATCGGAACGCCGCCTGTGCGAGAAGCTGGGCATTTCCCGCTCGGCGTTGCGCGAGGGCCTGCGCGTATTGCGTGGACGCGGCATCATCGAGACGTCCCAGGGCCGTGGCTCTTTCGTCGCCGAACTGTCCGGCAACCACGATGCCAGCCCGCTGATGCACCTGTTCAACTCGCAACCGCGCACGCTCTACGACCTGCTGGAAGTACGCGCGCTGCTGGAAAGCGAGTCGGCGCGGCTGGCCGCCCTGCGCGGCACCGATGCGGATTTCGTGCTGCTCGGCCGCCGTTACGAGGAAATGCTCGCCGCCCACGCCAGCGAGGACGGCGCCGACCCTCGCGAGCACGCTCGACTCGACCACGCGTTTCATCTGGCGATCTGCGAGGCCTCGCACAACCCGGTGCTGGTGCACACGCTGCAGTCGCTGACCGACCTGATGCTCAGCACGGTTTTCGCCTCGGTGAACAACCTCTACCATCGACCAGCGCAGAAGAGGCAGATCGACCGCCAGCACTCGCGGCTCTATCACGCGGTGATCGAGCGTCTGCCGGAACAGGCCCAGCGTGCGGCACGCGACCATATCCACGGCATTCGCGACAACCTCAAGGAGATCGAACAGGAGGAGCAGCGCCTGGTGCGCGCCACCATGCGTCTTGAAGGCTGGACCTGAGGCGTATGTAGCGTTTACCGAGCGCGGCTACAGCCTGGCCGGACAGCCCGCACCCGTGCCGCGCCCAAGTCGCATGCTAGACTCGCCGCTCTTTTCCGCTAGCTCTGACGCACCGTGTCCGAAATTCATGACTGGCTAAGTGCCGACCGCCTCCCCTCCCCCCTCGATCCCGCCCTGCACGACTGGCTCTACGTCGACAAGGGCTCGCTCACCCGCCGCCTGACCGAGCTGGCCGATGGCGCCTTCAGCGTGACGCCGCTACACGAAGCCTGGCAGCCCCTGCGTGCAGACGAGTGCGCCGCGCTAGGCGTTCCGGCCGACAGCGAGGGCTGGGTGCGTGAAGTCTATCTGTGCGGTCATGGCCAGCCCTGGGTGTTCGCCCGCAGCGTCGCCGCGCGAGCGCAGCTGGAGGACTCCGGCCTCGACCTGCAGCGCCTGGGCAATCGTTCCCTGGGTGAGCTGTTGTTCAGCGATCCGGCCTTTGCCCGCGGCACGCTCGAGGCCTGTCATTATCCCGCGCGCTGGCTACCGGATGCGTGCCGTGTCGACGGCCTCTGGGCGCGGCGCTCGTGCTTCCGCCAGAATCGGCTCGGCGTGCTGGTCGCCGAGGTGTTCCTCCCCGAGCTGTGGCAGGCCGCCGCCGTCACGCCCTGAGCGCGCCGCTCTGCATGCCCCCTTCCGCCAAGGAGAGCCGTTGATGTATCTGAAACTGCTGCAATCGTGCAATCGCCTGCACCCGCGCGCCTGGGACTTCATCCAGCTGATGCGCCTGGACCGGCCCATCGGCACCTATCTGCTGCTATGGCCGACGCTGTGGGCGCTGTGGATCGCTGCCGAAGGCGTGCCCAGCGCGAAGAACCTGTTCATCTTCGTCACCGGCGTGATCCTGATGCGCGCCGCCGGCTGCGTGGTCAACGACTTCGCCGACCGCAACTTCGATGGCCACGTGCAACGCACCCAGGCGCGCCCCATGGCCACCGGCAAGATCAGCTCGCGCGAGGCCTGGACGCTGTTCGCCGTGCTGGTGGGCCTGAGCTTCGGCCTGGTGCTGCTGACCAACGCGACCACCGTCTACCTGTCCTTCGGCGCCCTGGCGCTGGCCGCCTGCTACCCATTCATGAAGCGCTACACCTTCTATCCGCAGGTGGTGCTCGGCGCGGCCTTCTCCTGGGGCATGCCGATGGCCTTCACCGCGGAGACCGGCAGCCTGCCGCCCGAGGCCTGGCTGTTGTTCATCGCCAACCTGCTGTGGACGGTGGCCTACGACACCTACTACGCCATGGCCGACCGCGAGGACGACCTGAAGATTGGCATCAAGTCCACCGCCATCCTCTTCGGTGAAGCGGACCGCGTCATCATCGTCACCCTGCAGGGCCTGGCGCTGTTCTGCCTGCTCCTTGCCGGCGTGCGCTTCGAGCTGGGCCAGTGGTTCCACCTCGGGCTGGTGGTCGCCGCCGGCTGCTTCGCCTGGGAGTTCTGGAAAACCCAATCGCGCAAACCGCAGATCTGCTTCAAGGCGTTCCTGCACAACCACTGGGCAGGACTGGCGATCCTGGCGGGCATCGTGCTGGACTACGCTACCAAGGCTTAAGCCCAGGCGCGCCGGGCTAGAGCGCCGGAGCACGGCAGCCTGTTGCCGTCTGCCTGTCACATGGCTGCAATAATTCCGTTATCTAATGCCGGACGACAAGAACAGACCCGAGGCTTGACCATGAACGGCAAGAGCATACTGATCGTCGATGACGAGGCGCCGATCCGGGAGATGATCGTCGTCGCCCTGGAAATGGCCGGCTATGACTGTCTCGAAGCAGAGAACACCCAGCAGGCCCACGCGCTGATCATCGACCGCAAGCCGGACCTGATCCTGCTCGACTGGATGCTGCCCGGCACTTCCGGCATCGAACTGGCCCGCCGCCTCAAGCGTGACGAGCTGACCGCCGACACGCCAATCATCATGCTTACCGCCAAGGGTGAAGAGGACAACAAGATTCAGGGCCTGGAAGTCGGCGCCGACGACTACATCACCAAACCCTTCTCGCCGCGCGAGCTGGTAGCGCGCCTGAAGGCCGTACTGCGCCGTGCGACGCCGGTGGACAGCGAGTCGCCGATCGAGATCGGTGGCCTGCTGCTCGACCCGGTCAGCCACCGCGTCACCATCGACGGCAAACCGGCCGAGATGGGCCCCACCGAATACCGTCTGCTGCAATTCTTCATGACCCACCAGGAGCGCGCCTACACCCGCAGCCAGCTGCTCGATCAGGTCTGGGGCGGCAATGTCTATGTCGAGGAGCGCACTGTCGATGTGCATATCCGTCGGCTGCGCAAGGCGCTCGGTGAGGCCTACGAGAACCTGGTGCAGACGGTACGCGGCACCGGTTATCGTTTCTCCAGCAAAAGCTGAGCGCGCCGGGTGAGCATGCGTCCCGGCGTCATCCATCCCATCATCGCCACCGCTCTGGAGTGCATCGGTTGAATCAGGACTGGCAAGGAGCCCTCGTGCGTCGCCTGCTGCTTCTGCTGGGCGGCTGCCTGCTGCTGGGACTGCTGACCGGCGAATTTGCCTGGGCGCTGGTCCTTGGCCTGACCGGCTACCTGATCTGGACCCTGCGCCAGCTGCTGCGCCTGCAGCGCTGGCTGCGGCGTGCCGACCCGGACGAAGCGCCGCCGGATTCGGCCGGCATCTGGGGCGATATCTTCGACAGCCTCTACCAGCTGCAGCGCCGCGACCTGCGCCTGCGCGGCGAACTGCAAGGCATCATCGATCGCGCCCAGGGCTCTACCGCCGCACTCAAGGATGCGGTGATCATGCTCGACAGCGATGGCAATCTGGAATGGTGGAACCCCGCCGCCAACCGCCTGCTGGGGCTGAAGAAGCCGCAGGACGCCGGTCACCCGATCGGCAACCTGGTGCGTCATCCGGCGTTCAAGGAGTACTTCGACGGCGGCAACTATGACCAGCCGCTGGAGCTGGCCTCTCCCGTCGATGACCGCATTCGCCTGCAGTTCAACATCACTCGCTACGGCAACCGCGAGCACCTGCTGCTGGTCCGCGACGTCACCCGCCTGCACCAGCTGGAGCAGATGCGCAAAGACTTCGTCGCCAACGTATCCCACGAGCTGCGCACGCCGCTCACCGTCATCGCCGGCTATCTGGAGACGCTGCTGGAAAACGCCGACGCGGTGAACCCGCGCTGGCTCCGGGCGCTGCAGCAGATGAATCAGCAGGCCGGGCGCATGCAGCACCTGCTCAACGACCTGCTCCTGCTGGCTCGCCTGGAAACCAGCAGTCGCCCGACCGACAACCAGCCGGTGGCGGTCGGCCTGCTGCTGCAATCGATCGTCAGCGATGCCCGCGCACTATCTGGCAGCCGCGGCCACCTGATCAGCCTCGATGCCGACCCGGCGCTGCTGCTCAAGGGCAGCGAGACGGAGCTGCGCAGCGCCTTCTCCAACCTGGTGTTCAATGCAGTGAAGTACACGCCCGATGGTGGCAGCGTGCATGTGCGCTGGTGGAGTGACGAGGTGGGCGCGCACCTGAGTGTCGAGGACAGCGGTATCGGCATCGAGCAGAAGCACCTGCCACGCCTGACCGAGCGTTTCTACCGCGTCGACTCCAGCCGTGCCAGCAGCACCGGCGGCACGGGACTGGGGCTTGCCATCGTCAAGCACGTGCTGCTGCGCCACCAGGGCCGCCTGGATATCAGCAGTACACCTGGCCGAGGCAGCCGCTTCTCCTGCCACTTCCAGAACAGCCAGGTGTCCGAACGCTGACCCGCTGCCTGCGCGAGCCGGAAAAATCCCGGCTCATGGCTTGAAAAGCCGGCCCGCCGCCGCCATCCTGTCGCGATCATTGGCTACCCGACCCCTTCATGGACCCCTCCCCCAGTTACGCCGCCTCGTCCTATTTCGCCGATTTCGGTCTGATTCTCTTTGCCCTGTTCCTCGTGCTGCTCAACGGCTTCTTCGTTGCCGCCGAGTTCGCCATGGTCAAGCTGCGCTCCACCAAGGTGGAAGCGATTGCCAGCCGGCACGGCTGGCGCGGGCACATCCTGCGCACCGTTCACGCTCAGCTCGACGCCTACCTTTCGGCCTGCCAGCTGGGCATCACACTGGCTTCGCTCGGCCTCGGCTGGGTCGGCGAGCCGGCTTTCGCGCATCTGCTCGAACCGCTGTTGGCCAGCATCGGCATCCAGTCCCAGGCGCTGGTGCACGGCATCGCTTTCTTCACCGCCTTCTTCATCATTTCCTACCTGCATATCGTGGTTGGTGAGCTGGCGCCGAAGTCCTGGGCGATCCGCAAGCCGGAGCTGCTATCGCTGTGGACGGCCGTTCCGCTGTACCTGTTCTACTGGCTGATGTACCCGGCCATCTACCTGCTCAATGCCAGTGCCAACGCCATTCTGCGCATTGCCGGCCAGGGCGAGCCGGGGGCGCACCACGATCATCACTACAGCCGCGACGAGCTCAAGCTGATCCTGCATTCCAACCGCGCCCGCGACCCCGGCAACCAGCAGATCCAAGTGCTGGCCTCGGCGGTGGAAATGAGCGAGCTGGAAGTCGTTGACTGGGCCAACTCCCGCGAGGACCTGCTGCAACTCGAGCACGATGCGCCGCTGAGCGAGGTCCTCGAGGTCATTCGCCGCCACAAGTACAGCCGCTACCCGGTCTACGACAACCAGCAGGGCGAGTACGTCGGCTTGCTGCACATCAAGGATCTGCTGCTGGCGCTGGCCGCCGATGATCACCTGCCCGAGCACTTCTGCCTGACCGAGCTGCTGCGCCCACTGGAACGGGTGTCCAAGCACATGCCGCTGGCCAGCCTGCTCGAGCAGTTTCGTCAGGGAGGGGCGCACTTCGTACTGGTCGAGGAAGGCGACCACAAGGTGATTGGCTTCCTGACCATGGAAGACGTGCTCGAAGTGCTGGTTGGCGACATCCAGGACGAACATCGCAAGACCGAACGCGGCGTGCTTGCCTACCAGCCCGGCAAGCTGCTGGTCCGCGGCGACACCCCGCTGTTCAAGCTGGAGCGCCTGCTGGAGATCGATCTCGATCACGTCGAGGCTGAAACCCTTGCCGGTCTGGTTTACGAGACGCTGAAACGTGTCCCCGATGAAGACGAAGTGCTCCAGGTCGATGGCCTGCAGATAGTCATCAAGAAGATGCGCGGACCGAAGATCGTCTTGGCCAAGGTTCTTCGTTTTCCGGGATAGATCGCCCCCATTGCTGGCCAGCCACAGTTACCTTTTCGTTTACATACCGCTCGCTAATCCTTGATTTACAAGTATTAACGACCGCCCATCGTGATACGCAGAATTATTTTCAGACAGCGCCAGTCCACGCCATAGGCGGCTCGCTTGAGCCGCCACCGATTTCTTATCGAATGACGATGGAGCTTCCCGCATGCGCATCAATGGTTTGACTACCACAACCGCCTTGGCCCTGTGCCTGGCAGCCACCTCTCAGGCTTTCGCTCAATCGGCCACCGGCCCGATCTCCACGTTCGGCGTCATTGGCTCGCACAATCAGTACAAGCTGACCGTGAACGACGAAAGCGACAAGGAGCGCCTCAACCAGGGCGGGCTGTACTACAACTTCGGCAACAAGATGACCGGACAGGAAGGCTTCATCTACCAGGCAGGAATCGAAGGTCAGTACCGTGAAAAAGACGATGTGGAGTATCTGTCCGCTCGCGCCGATCTCGACCTGGGCCTGCGCGCAGCCCTGAGTACCAACAACTATGTCGACCTGATTGTCGGCGGCGGCTACGACTGGGGACGCATCGAGCAGGATGACGTGCGCGTCGGCATCTTCGAGGAAGACGTCAAGCTGACCACCCGCTCGCCATTCGCCAAGGCAGGTATCGGCTACAACTACCTGACGCCCGACTACACCGTGCGCCTTGAAGTGGGCGCCCGCTATTCCATTGAAGCGGACAGCACGCTGAAGGTTGGCGGCGAAAGCGACACCGTCGACCTCAAGGACAAGGTCAACCCCTACGGTGAGCTGAGCGTGCTGTGGAACAAGGGCATCAACAACATGCCAATCAGCACCAGCCTGTACTACACCCAGACCCGCTACGAGATCGACAGTGACAGCGAGTTCGCCGAAAACAGCAAGCTCAAGCAGGAACAGGTCGGTTTGAAGGTCGGCCTGGCATTCTGAGTCGCTGAAGTTGCCGGCCTGTCATGAACGGACCGGTGAGCGGCCCGCGCGGCTACTCACCCCCCACGGCGAAGTTCGGCAGGCTGTTGACCGGCTGGGAGAAGTCGAAGGGAATCGACTCGATCGCCAGGCCGACGTTACGCTGCACCACGAAGTGCAGGTGCGGCCCGGTGCTGTTGCCGGTATTGCCGGAACGCGCGATACGCGTACCACTCTCGACGCGCTGTCCCTCGCGCACCGCTACCGACCCTTTCATCAGGTGCAGGTAGACGCCCATGGTGCCGTCGTCATGCATGATGCGCACGAAGTTGCCGGCCGGGTTGTTGCCCCGCCCGCTCTGCTCGTTCTCGATCTTCACCACCATGCCGCCGCGCGCGGAGACGATGGGCGTGCCTTCGGGCATGGCGATGTCGACCGCATAGCGGCCCTTGGGCGTGAAATGGCTGTACTGGCCGTTGGCGCCCTGGGTCAGGCGGAACGGACCGCCGCGCCATGGCAGCGGATACTTGTAAGGTTTGGGCAGCAGGCGCGGATCGCCCAGGGCATGGCGAAGCTTGGGCGTGTACTTGAGTGGCTTGCTGGCATCGCGCGGGGCCAGGGTGGCCAGACGAATCTGACTGCGCGGCGGCAATACCCAGCGAATCGGCTTGGCCGGTGCCCCGACGGCATTGACGACGTTTTCCAGCTTCAGCTCGATATCGACCGGCGCGAACAGGTCGTTACGCACCAGCAGCGTCTCGCCTGCCGCGTGCTTGCGGGTTTCCAGTTTGACCTGGGTGTCGAGCTTTTCCACCATGCGGTCACTGAAGACGAAAACCTGCGCGCCAGGCGCAGCCTGGTCGCTGTAGGTCACGACCCCATTGGCGTCGGTGTATTTGTAGATGGTCAGGGCCAGCGCCGGCGTAGCCAGCAGCGGCAGCCCGAGCAACAAAAGAATGCGCCCCAGCATAACGGCAGTTTCTAGTGGTTATAGTGTTGGAGCGGGAAGACTAGCAGTGCCGGCGGACCTGTGCGAGCCACCGACCGTCGGGGTGTGATGCTCGTCAGTTTGTCTGCGCGGCCAGGCGCCGAACGGTCGCCTGGCCGGGTCGAATCAGGCGCCTGGGACGAAGTGCCGCTGCGCGGTACCACGGGCGATCAGGCGCGACAGGTAGTCCATCTTCTGCGGATCGCGATCAACGAAGCGGAACGACAGCTGCAGCCACTCGCTGTCGGGCTTGGGTTCGAACGCGGCGACGGCATGCAGGTAGCCATTGAGACGGGCGACCTCACCGCCCTCGCCCTGCTCGAGATCGAGCACGGCGCTTTCCAGCACCTGCGGCAACTGCTCGCCGCGTTTGACCACCAGCAGCGCTTCCTTGAGGCTCAGCGCCTTGATCACGCAGGCGACACTGCCGTTGGCCAGGCGCAACTGGCCCTGCCCGCGACCGGACGCGGCACCGGCTGGTGCGCTGGCAGGCGCTGCACTGGGCTGAATCAGCGGCGAGGCCTTGGCTTCGGCGGCCGGAGCGGCGGGTCGTACCACCTCGGCCTTGCCGCCCGTCAGCGCGGCCAGCGAGTCGTTGGCCATGCCGGTCGCCAGAGTTCGCGTCGGCGCGCTGGCGGCCAGGGCATCCAGCTTGCCGGCGCGGCCGAGGGCCTTGCGTACCTTGCTGGTGAGCTGTTCGTTGGAAAACGGCTTGCCGATGAAATCCGAAACGCCGGCCTGAATGGCCTGTACCACGTTCTCCTTGTCGCCACGGCTGGTGACCATGATGAACGGCGTGATCTTCAGCGCATCCTGCGTGCGGCACCAGGTCAGCAGCTCCAGACCTGACATCTCCGGCATTTCCCAATCACAGAGGATCAGGTCGAAGCGCTCACGGCTGAGTATTTGCTGGGCCTTGCGCCCGTTGACCGCATCCTCGATGCGAATGCCGGGAAAGTGACTACGGAGCGCCTTCTTCACCAGATCCCTGATAAAGGGCGCGTCATCCACCACCAGCACACTGACCTTGCTCATCCTTAACTCCTGCTCGAATGCCGGCAAGCATAGCCGCAGGATCGGATCGACAAAAGCACGAGTGGCCATTGCCCGTGAAGTTGTTGCGCCCGATCAACCCAGCGACGCGGGTCACGGGCGGGACATGCCCCCGCGGCCACGGCATACTTGCGCCTTTCGCCAGCTTCGCGAGGCCGCCCATGCTTCAGCACAATCGGGTTCAGCACATTCTTGTCGCCCACGATCTCAGCCCGGACGCCGATCTCGCGCTGCAACGTGCCGCCGGCCTGGCGCGCCAGACCGGTGCTCGCATCAGCCTGCTTCACGTACTCGACGAGCGCGACGCCGGGAGCGACGAACAGCAGGCACGCGCACTCCTGCAGCAACGCCTGCAGGAGAACGGGCTGGGTCAGCTCGAACCCTGGATTCGCCGCGGGCAGCCGGTGGAGGAGATCCTCACCCAGGCCGAGGGGCTGGAGGCCGATCTGCTGGTGCTGGGCCGCCATCACAAGGGGTCGAGCCAGGGATTCGCCGGCACCACGCTGGAGCGCGTCATGCTGGAAAGCCGGGCGCCGCTGTTGCTGGCTATCACCCCGGCGGACGCCCCGTATCATCGCGCCGTGGCTGCGCTGGATTTCTCCCGCTGCGCCACGCGCGCCATGCACTGCGCTTGGGAGTTGCTGGGCGAAGGTGCCGAACTGCACGCTCTGCACATCGACGAGATGGCCGAAGTACACGGCCCCGATTACGAAGGTCTGTCGCTGCAGCAGGAGCTGTTCGACCAGCTGATCGAAGATATCCAGCCGCAGCTGCCGGATACCGGCGCGCTGCTGAGCTACAGCCTGCATCAGGGTGAGCGCAACAATTGCATGGACGAGGCGCTGCGCGACCTGCAACCGCAGCTGCTGGCCCTTGGCAGTCACAGCCGCGGTGAACTGAGCAGCGCTCTGCTCGGCAGCCTCGCCCGGCAGTTTATCGACAACCCGCCCTGCGACATCCTGATCGCGCGCTGAAGCGCGTCTCTGCCCGCCTGCGCCCGACGGCGCAGGTGCATGCAGGCACAGCATCACTGATCGGCACGCCACCATCAGGTTGCGTCCTTGCAAACCCCTGCTACGTTTAGAGCCAGAACAACAATAAGAAGAAGACGCCCATGAGCCTCGCTTCGACTCGTTTCTGGTCCCGCTTTCCAGCTCTCATCTCTGCGACTTTCCACGACGACGTGATGCCCCGCGCACGAGTGCGTTCGCCGTGCGTGCATCAATGCCTGGCCGCTGCATTCAGCCCGCCGGCGATCCACGGCATTGCGCGCCTGACCGTCTGCCCAGCTTTCCCCTAACCCGCCCATACGGACCGCTTCGCATGGGGCGAACCCGTATGCCGAGCAAACCGTGCAAGGAGATACGCATGAAGCTTTCAGCAATCGCAGTGGCAACCCTGACGGCAGTGGCCGCGGTACCCGCCTCGGCCGAGATTTCCGACGGCAAGGTGAAGATCGGCATCCTCAACGACCAGTCCGGCGTGTATGCCGATTTCGGCGGCAAGTGGTCGTTCGAGGCAGCGAAGATGGCTGCAGAGGACTTTGGCGGCAAGGTACTCGACGCGCCCATCGAGATCGTCACCGCCGATCACCAGAACAAGCCGGACATCGCCTCCAACATCTCGCGGCAGTGGTACGACCGCGAGCAGGTCGACTCGATCATGGAGCTGACCACGTCCTCGGTGGCGCTGGCGGTACAGGGCATTTCCAAGAGCAAGAAGAAGATCAACTTGGTGACCGGCGCCGCCACCACGGAGCTGACCGGCAAGCAGTGCTCACCCTATGGCTTCCACTGGGCCTATGACACCCATGCGCTGGCGGTCGGCACTGGCGGCGCACTGGTTTCCCAGGGTGGCGACAGCTGGTATTTCCTCACCGCCGACTACGCCTTCGGCTACTCGCTGGAAGAGCAGACCGGCAAGTTCGTCAAATCCAAGGGCGGCGAAATCAAGGGCGCGGTACGCCATCCGCTGGCGAGCACCGATTACTCGTCGTTCCTCTTGCAGGCGCAATCCTCCGGCGCCAAGGTCATCGGCCTGGCCAACGCTGGCCTGGACACCGCCAACAGCATCAAGCAGGCCGCCGAGTTCGGCATCGTCGCCGGCGGCCAGCGCCTCGCCGCGCTGCTCTTCACCCTCGCCGAAGTGCACGGCCTGGGCCTCGACGCCGCCCAGGGCCTGACCCTGACCGAAAGTTTCTACTGGGACCGCGACGACAAATCCCGCGAGTTCGGCGAACGCTTCTTCAAGCGCACCGGCCGTATGCCGAACATGGTCCACGCCGGCACCTACTCCGGCGTCATGCAGTACCTCAAGGCGATCGAAAAGGCCGGCACCGACGCCACCGAGCCGGTCGCCAAGGCGATGCACGAGATGCCGGTGGACGATGTCTTCGCGCGCAACGCCAAGGTCGGCGCCAACGGCCGGCTGATCAGCGACGTCTACCTGATGGAGGTGAAGAAGCCCGAAGAGAGCAAGCGCGAGTGGGACTACTACAAGGTGCTGGCGACCGTGCCGGGCAACGAGGCCTACATCGATCCGGCCGAGAGTGGCTGTGATCTGGTCGGGCAGTGAGCATGGCGGCAGCGCAAGGTCTGGACGCCGGCGGTTCGGCCGCTGGCACAGCCACGGACACGCCGGTGATGCTCTCTGCCCGCGGCCTGCGCAAGGAGTTCGGCGGCTTCGTCGCCGTCAACAACGTCGACCTGGACGTGCGCCATGCACAGGTGCACGCCCTGATCGGCCCCAATGGCGCCGGCAAGACCACAGTGTTCAACCTGCTGACCAAGTTCCTGCAGCCCACCAGCGGAACCATCCGCCTGCTCGACCAGGACATCACCCGCACCGACCCGGCCAAGGTGGCACGCATGGGGCTGGTGCGCTCGTTCCAGATCTCGGCGGTATTCCCGCACCTTAGCGTGCTGGACAACGTGCGCGTTGCCCTGCAGCGGCCGGGCGGGCTGGCCACGCAGTTCTGGCTGCCGATGCGCTCGCTCAACCGCCTCAACGAGCGCGCCATGCAGCTGATCGAGTCGGTCGGCCTGGCCGACAAGCGCAACGAGCTGGCGGCTGATCTCTCCTACGGTCGCAAACGCGTACTGGAGATCGCCACCACCCTGGCGCTGGAGCCCAAGGTGCTGCTGCTGGACGAACCCATGGCCGGCATGGGCCACGAGGACGTGCACGTGGTGGCCGAGATCATCCGCGAGGTGGCCACCCAGCGTGCGGTGCTGATGGTCGAGCACAACCTCAAGGTGGTCGCCGACCTCTGCCATCAGGTGACCGTGCTGCAGCGCGGCGAAATCCTTACCTCCGGCGACTACCGCACGGTCAGCCAGGACGAGCGCGTACGCGTGGCCTACATGGGGACCGACGATGACTGAACCCTTGCTCAGCGTGCGCGACCTCAACGCCTGGTATGGCGAAAGCCATGCCCTGCACGGCATCGACCTCGACGTGCACCAGGGCGAGACGGTGACCCTGCTCGGCCGCAACGGCGTCGGCAAGACCACCGCGCTACGCTCGATCGTCGGCATCATCCGCAAGCGCAGCGGCAGCATCCGATTCGACGGCAAGGACATGCTGCGCGTACCGCTGCACCGCACCGCTCGCCACGGCATCGGTTATGTACCGGAAGAACGCGGCATCTTTTCCACACTGACGGTGGAGGAGAACCTCACCCTGCCGCCGGTGATCGCCAAGGGCGGCATGACCCTGGCGGAGATCTACCAGCTGTTCCCCAACCTCGAAGAGCGCCGCAAGAGCCCCGGCACCAAGCTTTCCGGTGGCGAACAGCAGATGCTGGCCATGGCGCGCATCCTGCGCACGGGAGCCAAGCTGCTGCTGCTCGACGAACCCACCGAAGGCCTGGCACCGGTGATCATCCAGCGCATCGGCGAGGTGCTGCAGACGCTCAAGCAGCGCGGCATGACCATCCTGCTGGTCGAACAGAACTTCCGCTTCGCCAGCAAGGTGGCCGACCGTTTCTATGTGGTCGATCATGGCAAGGTCATCGATTCGTTCGACGTCGCCGATCTGCCCGGCCGCATGACCATGCTCAACGAAGCCCTGGGGGTCTGATGACGACGATTTTCGATGTGCCGATCCAGGCCTTCCTCGGCCAGCTCTTGATCGGCCTGATCAACGGCTCGTTCTACGCCATGCTCAGCCTGGGCCTGGCGATCATCTTCGGCATGCTGAAGATCATCAACTTCGCCCACGGCGCGCAATACATGATCGGCGCCTTCGCCGGCTATCTGCTGCTGGCGACCCTCGGCATCGGCTACTGGCCGGCGCTGATCCTCGCGCCGATCATCGTCGGCTTATGCAGCGCGGTAATCGAGCGCCTGGCGCTATCGCGGCTGTACAACCTCGACCACCTCTACAGCCTGCTTTTCACCTTCGGCCTGGCGCTCGCCCTGGAAGGCGCGTTCCGCTACTTCTACGGCTCCTCCGGGCAGCCCTACGCCGTGCCCAAGGAGCTGGCCGGTGGCTACAACCTGGGCTTCATGTTCCTGCCCAAGTACCGCGCCTGGGTGGTACTGGCCTCCCTGGTGATCTGCATCGCCAGCTGGATGCTGATCGAGAAGACCAAGCTCGGCGCCTACCTGCGTGCCGCCACGGAAAACCCGACGCTGGTGCGCACCTTCGGCATCAACGTGCCGCTGTTGCTAACCTTCACCTACGGCATGGGCGCAGCGCTGGCCGGCCTGGCCGGCATGCTCGCCGCGCCGATCTACCAGGTCAGCCCGCTGATGGGCTCGAACCTGATCATCGTGGTGTTCGCGGTGGTGGTGGTCGGCGGCATGGGCTCGATTCTCGGCGCGATCATTACCGGCTACATGCTCGGCATCCTCGAGGGGCTGACCAAGGTGTTCTATCCGGAGGCTTCCAACATCGTGATCTTCGTGATCATGGCGATCGTACTGCTGGTGCGCCCGGCCGGCCTGATGGGGAGGGACGCCTGATGAACAGCCAGGTGAACGTCACGCCGACCACCAAACGCCCGCTGCTGCGCCTGGAGACCGTGCTGATCCTGATCGGCGTGGTCGCGCTGGCACTGGCACCGTTCTACTTCTACCCGATCTTCCTGATGAAGGTGCTGTGCTTCGCCCTCTTCGCCTGCGCCTTCAACCTGCTGCTCGGCTATACCGGCATCCTATCCTTCGGCCACGCGGCGTTCTTCGGCGGCGCGGCGTATTTCACCGCCCACGCGGTGAAGGAATGGGGGCTGCCTCCGGAGTTGGGCATTCTCGTCGGCGTCGCCGGCGCGGCGTTTCTCGGGCTGATCATCGGCTTCCTGGCGATCCGCCGGCAGGGTATCTACTCGACGATGATCACCCTGGCGCTGTCGCAGATGTTCTTTTTCTTCTGCCTGCAGGCTTCGTTCACCCACGGCGAGGACGGCATTCAGAACATCCCGCGCGGGCACCTGTTCGGCTTCATCGATCTCGAGGAACCGCTGTACATGTATTTCTTCGTGCTGTCGGTGTTCCTCGCCGGGATGCTGCTGATCTGGCGCGTGATCCACTCGCCGTACGGCATGATCCTGCGCTCGATCCGCGAGAACGAGAACCGCGCCATCTCGCTGGGCTATTCGGTGTCGCGTTACAAGCTCGGCGCCTTCGTCATGTCCGCCGCGCTGGCCGGGCTGGCCGGCGGGCTGAAGGCGCTGGTGTTCCAGTTCGCCACGCTGACCGATGTCAGCTGGCAGATGTCCGGCGAGGTGGTGCTGATGACCTTGCTCGGCGGTATTGGCACGCTGGTCGGCCCGGTTTTTGGCGCGGCGCTGGTGACCACGCTGGGCAATTACTTCGCCACATCGGAGCTACCGGTGACGCTGGTCACCGGCATCATCTTCATGGTCTGCGTACTGGTGTTCCGGCGCGGGATGATCGGCGAACTCTATGCCTCGCGGCTGGGCAAGAAGCTGCAGCGGCGCCCCGAGGACTGAAGCCGAACCGGCTCAGCCGTTCGCTTCGAGCAGTTCATGCAGTTCGACGAACTGCTGGCTCAGCTTGTGCCGCGGGTCCAGGTAAACCAGCGGCGTGCAGGCCTGGTGCGACTCGCGCATCTTCACCGAACTCATCAGGTAGACCGGTAGCACCGGAAGACCCTCGCTCAGCAGTTCATCGATCATTTGCTGCGGCAGCGCGGCACGCGGCTGGAACTGATTGACCACGATGCCCTCGACCTCGAGCGTCTCGTTGTGGTCTTCCTTCATCTCCTCGATCTCGTCGAGCAGGCTGTACAACGCCTGGCGGGAAAAGCTGTCGCAGTCGAAGGGGATCAGGCAGCGATCAGCTGCGATAAGTGCAGAGACCGTATAAAAATTCAGCGCCGGCGGGGTGTCGAGGTAAATCCGGTCATAGTCCTCGGCAAGACCATCGAGCAATTTTCGCAGCTTGTTGATCTTGTGCTTGGCCTCCAGCTTGGGCTGCAGGTCGGCCAGCTCTGCCGTCGCGCTGATCAAATGCAGATTGTCGAAGGCCGTTTCTAGAATGGGCGGGCGCGCCTTCTTGCCAGCGGTACCGCCGGCGAGAATCTGCTTGAAGAAATCGGCGATGCCGGTGGGAATGTCATCGCCGGTCAGCCCGGTCAGGTAATGCGTGGAGTTGGCCTGGGCGTCCAGATCCACCAGCAGCGTGCGGTAGCCCTGCGATGCACTGACCGCTGCCAGGTTGCAGGCGATGCTCGACTTGCCGACACCGCCCTTCTGATTGAACACGACCCTACGCATGATTCGCCTCCCGACAGTCCCTGAGCGGTCGAGTCTATACAGCAAACATGACAGCCGGGTTATCCACGACGGCAAAACCGACCAAAGTCAGACGGCAACGGGTGCCTTGATGTGCGGATGCGCTTCGTAGCCAACCAGTTCGAAGTCCTCGAAGCGGAAGGCGAACAGGTCCTTCACGTCCGGATTGAGCTTCATGGTCGGCAGCGACAGCGGCTCGCGGGTCAGCTGCAGGTCGGCCTGTTCCAGGTGATTGGCGTACAGATGGCAGTCGCCGCCGCTCCAGATGAACTCGCCTGGTTGCAGGTCGCAGACCTGCGCCACCATCAGCGTCAGCAGCGCATAGCTGGCGATGTTGAACGGCACGCCGAGGAAGATATCCGCCGAGCGCTGGTACAGCTGGCAGCTGAGCTTGCCGTCGGCGACGTAGAACTGGAACAGCGCGTGGCATGGCGGCAACGCCATCTGCTCGACCAGCGCCGGGTTCCAGGCCGAAACAATCAGGCGGCGCGAATCCGGGTTCTTCTTGATCATCGCCAGCAGGTTGGCGATCTGGTCGATGGATTCACCGTTCGGCGCCGGCCAGCTACGCCACTGGTAGCCGTAGACAGGGCCCAGCTCGCCGTTCTCGTCGGCCCACTCGTCCCAGATGCGCACGCCGTTTTCCTTCAGGTACTTGATGTTGGTGTCGCCCTGAAGGAACCACAGCAGCTCGTGGATGATGGATTTGAGGTGGCACTTCTTGGTGGTGACCAGCGGAAAGCCTTCGGCCAGGTCGAAGCGCATCTGATGGCCAAACACGCTGTAGGTGCCGGTGCCGGTACGATCGGTCTTGAAGGTGCCGTGTTCGCGCACGTGGCGCATCAGGTCGAGGTACTGTTTCATCGATTGACTCGAAGCAGGCGCCGAAGCGCGGTGAAAAGGCTGCGCGAATAGTAAAAGGCCTGCGCCCCGCTTGTCGCCCTCATGGCGACAGGCAGGGCAACGGAATCAGGCCGGAGCCCGGCCGGCGTCGCGGCGATAGGCCCAGGCGATCATCCCGGCACCGAGTAGCACCATTGGCACGCAGAGCAGCTGGCCCATGGTCAGCCAGCCGAACGCCAGGTAGCCCAGCTGTGCATCCGGCACACGGACGAACTCGACGATGAAGCGGAAGATGCCGTAGCACACCGCGAACAGTCCGGACACCGCCATGGTCGGCCGCGGCTTGCGCGAATAGAACCAGAGGATCAGGAACAGCGCGACGCCCTCCAGGGCGAACTGATAGAGCTGCGACGGGTGCCGCGCCAGTTGCTGCGGATCGGTCGGGAAGACCATCGCCCAGGGCACATCGGTGGCCTTGCCCCACAGTTCGGCATTGATGAAGTTGCCGATACGCCCGGCGCCCAGGCCGATCGGCACGAACGGCGCGATGAAGTCCATCAGCTCGAAGAAGCTCTTGCCGTTGCGCCGAGCGAAGATCCAGCTGCACAGCAGCACGCCGATCAGTCCTCCGTGGAAGGACATGCCGCCCTTCCAGACCTGCAAAATCAGGCTTGGGTCATTGATGTAGGCGGCCAGATCGTAGAACAGCACATAACCCAGACGGCCACCGACGATCACGCCCATGGCCACCCAGAACACCAGGTCGGAGAGTTTGTCCTTCGGCCACTCGGGCGCGAAGCGCTGCACCCGCAGCGAAGCCAGCCACCAGGCGCCGCCGATGCCGATCAGGTACATCAGGCCGTACCAGTGAATCTGCAAGGGGCCGATGGCAATGGCCACCGGATCGATCTGCGGATAGGGCAGCATCCGTTACTCCTCAAACCAGAAAATTGATGCCGACGCTCAGCAGCAGTAGAGCGAACAGCCGTTTCAGAACCTTGGCCGACAGACGATGCGCCAGTTTCGCACCCAGTCTGGCGAAAAACATGCTGGTTGCCGCGATGCCGAGCATGGCCGGCAGATAGACGAAGCCCAGACTCCAGTCGGGCAGTTGCGTTTCGTGCCACCCGACCACCATGAAACTCAGCGCCCCGGCGATCGCGATCGGCAGGCCGCACGCCGCGGAAGTCGCCACCGCCTGCTGCATCGGCACGCTGCGCCAGGTCAGATAGGGCACCGACAGCGAGCCGCCGCCGATGCCGAAAATCGACGAAGCCCAGCCGATCACTACCCCGACCAGCGACAGTTCCGGCCGCCCGGGTGCTCGGCTAGTGGCCTTGGGTCGCAGGTCGAAACCCATCTGCACCGCCATCGCCAGGGCGAACACACCGATGATCTTCTGCAGCATCGGCCCCTGGATCGCCGCGGCAGTCAGGCTGCCCAGGGCGGCGCCAAGGAGGATGCCAAAGGTCATCCACAGCACCATCGGCCAGCGCACCGCACCCTTGCGGTGATGGGTGAGAATGGAATTGACCGAGGTGAAGACGATGGTAGCCAGGGACGTACCGACGGCCAGATGGGTGAGGATTTCCTGAGAAAATCCCTGGGCGCTGAAACTGAATACCAGCACCGGCACGATGATCAGCCCGCCGCCCACGCCGAACAGCCCGGCCAGCACACCAGCGAAGCCGCCCAGCAGCAGATACAGCAGAAACTCCATGCGCCCCGTCCCGGCGAAACAAAGCGGCATGTTAGCGGAAAATGCGCCCGCCCCGCGCGGCGACGTTGAGCGTGAAAAACCCGGCGGTGGCTCATACGCCGGCCGCGCCTGTACTCTTGGCGGTCCGGACATAGTTTGGCTTTCCCATGTGCCTGATCGTTTTCGCCTGGCGCCCCGGCCACACCCAACCGCTGGTGGTAGCCGCCAACCGCGACGAGTTCCACGCCCGCCCGAGCCTGCCGCTGGGGCACTGGGAGGATGCACCCTGGATCGTCGGCGGGCGCGACCTGCAGGCAGGCGGCACCTGGATGGGCGTCACCACCGGCGGACGCTTCGCCGCACTGACCAACATTCGCGCACCCGGCCAGGTGATCGGCCCACGTTCGCGCGGCGAGCTGCCGGAACAGTACCTGCGCGGAAACTTGCCGCCGGCCGACTACCTCGCCGAGCTGGCCGGCCGCCGCGCCGACTACGCCGGCTTCAACCTGCTGGTCGGCGATCGGCAGGCACTCTGGCACCTGAACTCACACCGCGGTGAGCCGACGGAGTTGCAGCCCGGAATCTACGGTCTGTCCAACGCCGGCCTCGACACGCCCTGGCCCAAGCTGAGAAAAGCCCGCGCAGCACTGGCGACCAACCTCGACCCGGCGACTCCTGAGAACCTGCTCGCCCTGCTGGCGGACCCAAGCCCAGCGGCCGAGCATGAACTGCCGCAGACCGGCGTGCCGCTGGAATGGGAAAGGCGGCTGTCGAGCATCTTCATCGCCAGCCCGGAGTACGGCACGCGCGCCAGCACAGCGCTGATCCGTCATGCCGACGGGGCGCTGGACATCCTGGAGCGTAGTTTCGGCCCGGACGGCCCAGTGGGCGAGGTGCGCTACCGCCACCCGCCAACGAGCTGATTGGCGAGCGGCAGGCTGCTCAGACGGCGGCGGACGGGTTGATCAGCTTGCTCAGGCCGAGGTTGCGCAAGGTCAGCTGGACCGTGCTGTGGATGACCTGCGGGCTGTCCAGCAGCATGACCCGCGCCAGCAGCTGCTGAGCAGTATCCATGCTGATCTGACGCAGCAGCCATTTCACCTTGGGCAGGTTGGTGGCGTTCATCGACAGGCTGTCGAAGCCCATCGCCAGCAACAGCATGGCCGCCGCCGGGTCGCCCGCCATCTCGCCGCAGATGCTCACCGGCTTGCCCTCGCCATGGGCTTCCTTGACCACACGCTGCAGTGCTTCGAGCACCGCCGGATGCAGATAGTCGTAGAGATCGGCGACCCGCGGATTGTTGCGATCCACCGCCAGCAGGTACTGCGTAAGGTCGTTCGAGCCGACCGAGATGAAGTCCACCATGCGCGCCAGTTCGCGCGTCAGGTAGACCGCCGCCGGCACTTCGATCATGACGCCGACCGGCGGCATGATCACGTCCAGCCCCTCGTCGCGCACCTCGCACCAGGCACGGTGAATCAGATGCAGCGCCTCCTCCAGTTCGCGGATGCCGGAAATCATCGGCAAGAGGATGCGCAGGTTGTTCAGCCCGGCACTGGCCTTGAGCATGGCGCGGGTCTGCAGCAGGAAGATCTCGGGGTGGTCGAGGGTGACGCGGATACCGCGCCAGCCGAGGAACGGGTTTTCTTCCTTGATCGGGAAGTACGGCAGGCACTTGTCGCCGCCGATGTCGAGGCTGCGCATGGTTACCGGCAGCGGATGGAAGGCTTCCAGCTGCTCGCGGTAGATCGCCATCTGCTCCTTCTCGCTTGGGAAGCGCTCCTTGATCATGAACGGCACTTCGGTGCGATACAGGCCCACGCCCTCGGCGCCGCGCTCCTGCGCGCGCACCACATCGGCGAGCAGGCCGGTATTCACCCACAGCGGAATGCGATGACCGTCGGTGGTCTCGCACGGCAGCTCGCGCAGCACGTCAAGCCCGGCAGAGAGCTGGCGCTCCTGCTCGGCCAGCACTTCATACTGCTCGCGCAGGACCTTGCCCGGGTTGGTGATGATCTCGCCGCGATAGCCGTCGATGATCAGCTCGATGCCGTCGACCTTGGAGTACGGCAGGTCGACCGCGCCCATGACCGTCGGAATGCCCATGGCACGGGCGAGAATGGCGACGTGGGAGTTGCTCGAGCCGAGCACCGAAACCATGCCCACCAGCTTGCCCTCTGGCACCTCGCCGAGCATCGCCGGCGAGAGCTCCTCACTGACCAGAATGGTCTTGTCGGGATAGGTCAGCGTCTGCTGACGCGCCTCCTGCAGGTAGGAAAGCAGGCGCCGACCGATGTCCTTGACGTCCGATGCGCGCTCTCGCAGGTAGGCGTCGTCCATCATCTCGAAGCGCCGCACGTGCTCGCTGACCACCTGGCGCAGCGCGCCCTGCGCCCACTGGCCGGTACGGATGACCTTGGTCACTTCGCCGCCCAGGGCGGAGTCGTCGAGCATCATCAGGTACACATCGAACAGCGCGCGCTCTTCCTTGCGCATCTGCGTGGCGAGCTTTTCCGAGAGAGTGCGCATGTCGGCGCGCACGGCCTCCAGCGCAGCTTCGAAGAGCGTCAGCTCGGCATCGATGTTGTCGATGTTCTTGTCCGGCACCACATCCAGATCGGCCGGCGGCAGCACCACCACGGCGGTTCCGACGCCGGCGCCTGGCGCACCCGGAATGCCGATGAAGCGGGTTTCCTGGATGCCCTTGCCTTGCCGGCCAAGCCCGCGGATCGAACCGGTCGCCTCGGCATGGGCGATAACACCGGCAAGCTGCGCGCTCATGGTGACGAGGAACGCTTCTTCACCTTCGTCGAACTGGCGGCGTTCCTTCTGCTGGATAACCAGTACGCCCATCACCCGACGGTGGTGGATGATCGGCGCACCGAGAAAGGAGGCATAGCGTTCCTCGCCGGTTTCGGCGAAGTAGCGATAGCGTGGGTGTTCGGAGGCGTGTTCGAGGTTGAGCGGCTCTTCGCGGGTGCCGACCAGGCCGACCAGGCCTTCGTTGGGCGCCATGCTGACCTTGCCGATGGCGCGCTTGTTGAGGCCTTCGGTGGCCATCAGGACGAAGCGTTCGGTTTCCGGATCGAGCAGATAGACCGAGCAGACCTGGCTACCCATGGCCTCCCTGACTCTCAGCACGATGATGCCCAACGCCGCCTTGAGGTCCTTGGCGGCATTCACTTCCTGGACAATCTTGCGCAGCGTGCCGAGCATGCTCAGAGGCTTTCTCCCCGAATCTCAGTCCCGCACCGGTAAACGCGGTGCGAGTTCTTTAAGTGCGCGACGATAGACCTCGCGCTTGAAGGTGACCACCTGTCCCAGCGGGTACCAGTAGCTGACCCAGCGCCAGCCGTCGAACTCCGGCTTGCCGGTCAGGTCCATGCGTACACGCTCTTCGGCGCTGGTCAGGCGCAGCAGGAACCATTTCTGCTTCTGTCCGATGCACAGCGGCTGGCTATGGGTACGCACCAGGCGTTGCGGCAGACGATAGCGCAACCAGCCACGGGTGCAGGCGAGGATCTTCACATCCTGCTCTTCCAGGCCGACTTCTTCGTTGAGTTCGCGAAACAGGGCTTCTTCCGGCGTTTCACGGGCATTGATCCCGCCTTGCGGGAACTGCCAGGCATCCTGATTGATCCGCCTGGCCCACAGCACCTGACCGACATCGTTGGTCAGGATGATGCCGACGTTCGGGCGAAAACCATCGGAGTCGATCACGGCATACAACCTCGCAGACGCATGTCGCGGCATTGTTCCACAAAACCGCGATAAGCCGAAAGCACGGCAAGCCGCCGTTCGGCACGTACCCGCGCGCTCGGCGAGGGGCCGCCCGAGGCTGCGCGCAAGGCGCTGCAACCGGTATGCTTGGGGCTGCCCTGACCATCATCGAGGAAAACATCCGTGCGCCTGGCTCTATTCGATCTCGACAACACCCTGCTGGCCGGTGACAGCGACCACGCCTGGGGCGAATACCTCTGCCAGCGCGGCATCGTCGATCCGACCCAGTACAAGGCGCGCAACGACGCCTTCTATCAGGATTACCTGGCCGGCAATCTCGACGTGCACGCCTATCAGAATTTCTGCCAGGAACTGCTCGGCCGCAGCGAGATGGCGCAGCTGCAGCAGTGGCACGACGAATTCATGCAGGATTTCATCGAGCCCATCGTGCTGAGCAAGGGAGAGGCCCTACTACGCCAGCATCTGGAGGCGGGCGACAAGGTAGTGATCATCACCGCCACCAATCGCTTCATCACCGGGCCGATCGCTGCACGCCTGGGCGTCGATACCCTGCTGGCGACCGAATGCGAGATGCGTGACGGGCGCTACACCGGCCGTCTGACCGACATCCCCTGCTTCCAGGAAGGCAAGGTCCAGCGCATCGAGCGCTGGCTGGCGGAAACCGAGCAGACTCTCGAAGACGCCTACTTCTACAGCGACTCACGCAACGACCTGCCGCTGCTACAGCGCGTCCCTCACCCAGTGGCAGTGGACCCGGACCCGGTGCTGCGCGACTTCGCCACCGAACGTGGCTGGCAGATCATCTCGCTGCGCTGAGCAAGCGCAGCAGTCATGCCCGAGCCGGTCGAATCAGACCGGCTTGGCGCCCATCAGCGCGGTGATCGCGATTAGCACGACCAGCACCAGCACGGCATAGATGCCGGCGTTACGCGCCGCGGTGGCGCTGCCCGGCGCCTGCCAGGCGGCAAGACGCCCGGCCAGCAGCAGAACCAGCGGGATCAGTACGAGGAACAGTACCGAGCTGGCCAGCAACCAGAACTGGCCCAGCGGCCACCCGGCCAGATGCGTCAGCCACCAGCCGGTCACCGGCAGCGACAGGCCAATCACCGCCAGCAGCGGCAGGGACAGGCGGCGCGTTCGCTGCAGCTTGCGTTGCAGCACGGCCTGATCGCCACCGCGGCCGGCCTTCCATAGCATCAGCAGATGCACGATGACACCCAGCAGCAACAGCACCGCCGTCGCGCCATGAATGATTCTGAGGGTGAGGTAGTGGTCCATGTGCCTTCCTTTAAGTTCGCTTAGCCGAGAAACAGCTTGTAGGCGGGGTTCTCGCTCTCATCCCAATAGCGGTAGCCAATCTTGTCCAACGCCGCCGGCACCATATGGCGCTCCTCCAAAGGCACCTGCAGCCCTGCGACTACCCGGCCATCGGCAGCGCCGTGGTTGCGATAGTGGAACATCGAGATGTTCCAGCGCCCGCCGAGCTTGTTGAGGAAGTTGAACAGCGCACCCGGCCGCTCGGGGAACTCGAAGCGCAGCACCATCTCGTCGCTGACGCCGGCTGCGTGGCCACCGACCATGTGCCGCGTGTGCAGCTTGGCGAGCTCGTTATCCGTGAGGTCGAGCACCGGAAAGCCCTTGTCGCGCAGCCCCTGCACCAGCGCCGCACGCGGGTCGTTCTCCGGGTGCGTCTGCACGCCGACGAAGATGTGCGCCTCGCGGTCGGTGTGGAAACGGTAGTTGAACTCGGTGATCTGGCGTTTGCCGATCGCCTCGCAGAAGGCCTTGAAGCTGCCCGGCTGCTCGGGGATGGTGACGGCGATGATCGCCTCGCGCTTCTCGCCCAGCTCGGCGCGCTCGGCGACATGGCGCAGGCGGTCGAAATTGACGTTGGCGCCCGAGTCGATACCCACCAGCACCTGGCCGCTGATGCCTTCGCGCTCGACGTATTTCTTGATCCCGGCCACGGCCAGCGCACCTGCCGGCTCGGTGATCGAGCGGGTGTCATCGTAGATATCCTTGATCGCCGCGCATATCTCGTCGGTACTGACGGTGATCACCTCGTCGACATGATCCTTGCAGAGCTCGAAGGTGTGCTGCCCGATCTGCGCCACCGCCACGCCGTCGGCGAACAGCCCGACCTGCTCCAGCACCACGCGCTCGCCGGCGGCCATGGCGGCCTGCAAGCAGTTGGAATCGTCCGGTTCGACGCCGATCACCTTGGTCTCTGGGTAGAGATACTTCACGTAGGCGGCGATGCCAGCCACCAGGCCGCCGCCGCCCACCGGAACGAAGATCGCGTCGATCGGCCCTTGGTGCTGACGGAGGATCTCCATCGCCACGGTACCCTGCCCGGCGATCACATCGGGATCGTCATAGGGGTGGATATAGACGTAGCCTTTCTCTTCCACCAGCTTCAGCGAGTAGGCCAGCGCCTCGGGGAAGGCATCGCCATGCAGCACCACCTTGCCGCCGCGGGCACGTACGCCTTGGACCTTCAGCTCCGGCGTGGTGCGCGGCATGACGATGGTGGCCTTGATCCCCAGCTGCTTGGCCGCCAGCGCAACGCCCTGGGCGTGATTGCCAGCCGATGCCGTGACCACGCCACGTGCCAGCTCCTCGGCGGACAGCTGCGCCAGCTTGTTGTAGGCGCCGCGGACCTTGAAGGAGAACACCGGCTGCAGATCCTCGCGCTTGAGCAGAATCTGGTTGCCGATTCTCTCGGAAAGCTGGCGGGCGGGCTGCAGCGGAGTTTCGATGGCGACGTCGTAGACGCGGGAAGTGAGGATCTTCTTGACGTAATGTTCGAGCATTCTGGCTGTCTTGGCAGGCATTGCGAGGGAACGAGGAGTCTACCCCCCGCACGCCCCCGGCGACCACCGGCAATCCACCACGGCTTCGGCATGACAAGACCCGCCGCCGGCAGAGGGCTATAATCCGAGCCTTCGTCTTTCCCGCCCGGATTCCCGCCATGACCCAGGATCAGCTCAAGCAGGCCGTCGCCCAGGCCGCCGTCGACCATATCGTCCCGCACCTCAGCGATCGCAGCATCATTGGCGTGGGCACCGGCTCCACCGCCAACTTCTTCATCGACCTGCTGGCCAAGCACAAGGGCTTCTTCGACGGCGCCGTAGCCAGCTCCGAAGCCACCGCCGAGCGCCTGAAACAGCATGGCATCCCGGTCTACGACCTGAACTCGGTGAGCGAACTGGAGTTCTATGTCGACGGCGCCGACGAGGCGAACAAGCACCTGGAGCTGATCAAGGGCGGTGGCGCCGCCCTGACCCGCGAGAAGATCGTCGCCGCGGTAGCCAAGACCTTCATCTGCATCGCCGACGGCAGCAAGCTGGTCGAGCGGCTGGGCGCCTTCCCGCTGCCGGTGGAAGTCATCCCGATGGCGCGCAGTCATGTCGCCCGCGAGCTGGTCAAGCTCGGCGGCGACCCGGTCTACCGCGACGGCGTGGTCACCGACAACGGCAACGTCATTCTCGACGTGCACAACCTGATGATCGGCTTCGCGCCGGAACTGGAAGGCAAGATCAACGACATCGTCGGCGTGGTCTGCAACGGCCTGTTCGCCATGCGCCCGGCGGATCTGCTACTGCTCGGCACCAAGGACGGCGTGCAGACACTCAAGCGCTGATCCGCCGCGGCGAAGCGCAACGGCGCGACGCCGAACTGGCGACTACGCTTTAGGTGCGCTGCGACGAGTCCGCCGCAGCTCATCACAGGAGGTGTCGCCATGTCCGGCAAATTCCAGTTGAAGAAATCCAGCAACGGCCAGTTCCACTTCAATCTTCTGGCCAGCAATGGCCAGGTCGTACTGTCCAGCGAGCAATACAAGGCCCATGCCTCGGCGCTCAACGGCATCGATTCGGTGCGCAAGAACGCGGTGCGCGAAGGTGCGTTCGAGGTCAAGGAGTCGAGCAACGGCAAGTACTTTTTCGTGCTCAAGGCAACCAACGGGCAGGTCATCGGCCAGAGTCAGATGTACGCCAGCCTGCACAGTGCCGAGCAGGGTTGCGACTCGGTACTACGCCACGCACCGAATGCCGCCCTGCAGGACGAAAGCGCGTCGACCGCCTGACCGCCTTCAAAGCCGGTGATCGAGGCGGTAACCGATCACCTGGCCTGTTTGCTGAAGACGTAGAACAGGTTCGGCTCGCTGACGACATACAGCGTGCCGTCCGGCCCCATCGCAATGCCTTCCGCCTGCGGCACATCCTGTTCCAGCCCATGCTTGCCGGCATCCAGCGCCAGGCTGCTGAGCGGCTGCCCGCTGCCATCCAGTTCGACCACAAGCCGCGACTCATCCGACAGCGCCAGCAGATGCCCGCTCCGCTCATCGAACTGCAGGCTGGACAGGTCGCGCACGAAAAGCCGCGCCTGGTGCTGGTTGATATGCACGGCAGGTGCTTCGGCGACATAGGGAAAGCCGGCGATCTCGTAGATTCTGACCGGGTTGCGCTCCTTGGCGACGAACAGCCGCTCGCCGACCTTATCGTAGGCCAGGCCCTCGAAGCCCTTGTTGCCGTTACGGTCGATGCCCAGAGAGAGCTGCGACGCGTGCGCGGCATCGATGACCGTCGTTCGCTCATCGACCTCGACCCGAAACAGGCGCTGCCGGCGCTCGTCGCTGATCACATACACGCCGGCAGAGATGTACTCGACAGCCTCCGGGTCGCCGAAGCCAACGAGCGGGATCGCGCGCAGCAGATCGCCCTCCAGGCCGAGTTCGAGCAGGTGTGGACTGCCATTGGTGACGGCGATCAGACTGTTGCGATCCGGGTCGAAAGTCAGCGCCGAGAGATCGTCCTCAATGCCACGGACCACCTTGCACTGGATCGTCGCCTGGTAATCCGGCAGCCACAATGAGGCGTCCTCCGCCGGTTCGCCGCGATGCCACTGGTTGAGATGGAACCAGCCACGCTCGAACAACCGGTAATGAACGCCGGCGGCAAGCACCAGCAGCAGGGCCACGGTCAGCAACCCCGCCAAGATCCTTTTCAACGCACGCATAAGGCCCACTTTCACCTGGATTGGGGCAGCGATTGTCTTCAGTGAGGCTTACACCAAGCTTAATGCGGCCGTTCAGCGCCTGCGGCTGAATACGTAGAAGCGGTTGGGCTCGCCGACCACGTAGATGTTGCCTTCGCCATCCATCGCCACACCTTCGGCCTGCTCGATCCCGTGTACCAACCCATTGAGTCCGCCGAACAGGCTGATGAAGCTGCGCGGCTTGCCCTGCAGGTCCAGCTCCACCAGCAGCCGCGACTCGTCGGAAAGCATCAGCGTGTGGCCGCTGCGCGGGTCGATGGCGACGGAGGAAATGTCACGAACCAGCAGCCGTTGCCCGGGCACGGCCTGCAGCGCCCCGGCGGCGCCGTCCTCACCCGGGAATGGCAGCTCGAACAAGCCCTGCGGGTCACGCTCCTTGGCCAGCAGCAGGCGCTGCGTACGCGGGTTCCAGGCCAGTCCCTCGAAGCCCTTGTTGCCGGCATCGGCGAAGCCCAGGTCATAGCTGGCCAGATCATCGAGATCGAGGCTTTCCACGCCGGGCTCCAGACGGAACACCGCCACCAGCCGACGGCGCTCATCGACGATCGCCAGGCGTCCGTCACCCAGGGCCTCCACCGCCTCGGGATCGGCGAAACCGGTCAGCGCGACGCGCCGCAGCACGACGCCGGACGGCGTGAACTCGACCAGCTGTTCGCCGGTTACGGTGAACAACGTGCCGGTCAGGGGATTCCAGGTCAGTCCCGAGGTTTCCTCGTCTTCCAAGCCGGCCAGGGTGGTTTCCAGGGTCAGCTCGTAATCCGGCAGCCAGATGCTGGCTGCGCGCTGTTCAGCGCTGACCGAACGCTCGCCCCAATACAGCTGCAGCTGATCGTCCCAGTGCAGCAGGCGTGTGGCGACGAGCAGCGCAATAAAAAGCAGCAGCAGGATGGCGGCGACGATCAGACGCCAGCGGGAATAACGAACGGGCATGAAAAACGTTCCGGCGGGAGGTGCCGGATTACAACACGAGAGCGGTTCGCAAAGAAGCAGCAGACGCGGCGGGCTTGCCCCGCCGCGTGCAGGTCAGATCACGCGGCTTTCGAAACGCGACAGCCCGACCAGCTCCAGCACCAGCTGGTCGCCCTGCTTGAGCGGTCCGACGCCAGCCGGCGTGCCGGTCAGTACCACGTCGCCCGGCTGCAAGCTGAAATGCCCGGCAATGTGCTGCAGCAGCGGCAGGATGGCATTGAGCATCTGGCTGCTGTTGCCGTCCTGGCGGACTTCGCCGTTGATGGTCAGGCGGATGCCGATGTCGCCCAGATCCTCGACCGCATCGCCTGGCACGAACGGCGCCATCACGCAGGCGCCGTCAAAGCTCTTGGCGATTTCCCACGGATGGCCCTTTTCCTTCAGCTTCGCCTGCACGTCGCGCAGGGTCAGGTCCAGCGCCGGGGCGAAGCCGGAAATGGCATCGCGCACCTCTTCCTCGTTCGGCTTGCGCGACAGCGGCTTGCCGATCAGCACGGCGATTTCCGCTTCGTAATGCACGGCGCCGCGGTCGCTGGGGATGCTGAAGCCGTCGTCCAGCGGCACGGTGCAGCTGCCGGCCTTGATGAACAGCAGCGGCTCGGTCGGCACCGGGTTGTTCAGTTCCTTGGCGTGCTCGGCATAGTTGCGGCCGATGCAGACCACCTTGCCCAACGGGTAGTGGATCGGCGTGCCATCGGTGTAGTGGTGCTGGTAGCTCATCGAAGACTCCTGGTAATCCGTGGGCCCGTTCAGGCCGCGAAAATCTTGCCCGGGTTCATGATCCCGTTGGGGTCGAACACCGCCTTGACCGCTTTCATGTACTCGATTTCCGCCGGCGAACGGCTGTACTCGAGGTAGTCGCGCTTGGTCATGCCGACGCCGTGTTCGGCGGAGATCGAGCCGTTGTACTTCTGCACGGTTTCGAACACCCACTTGTTCACCGTGGCGCACTTGCCGAAGAACTCGTCCTTGCCCATCGCATCCGGCTTGAGGATGTTCAGGTGCAGGTTGCCGTCGCCGATGTGGCCGAACCAGACGATTTCGAAGTCCGGATAGTGCTCGCCGACGATGGCGTCGATCTCCTTGAGGAAGGCCGGCACCTTGGCGATGGTCACCGAGATGTCGTTCTTGTACGGCGTCCAGTGGCTGATGGTCTCGGAGATGTACTCGCGCAGCTTCCACAGATTCTGCAGCTGCTGCTCGCTCTGACTCATCACGCCGTCGAGCACCCAACCCTGTTCGACGCAATGCTCGAACGTCGCCAGCGCCTGATCGGCGCGCTCCTCGGTGGTGGCCTCGAATTCCAGCAGCGCGTAGAACGGGCAGTCGGTTTCGAACGGCGCCGGCACGTCACCACGGCCGAGCACCTTGACCAGCGCCTTGTCGGAGAAGAACTCGAAGGCAGTGAGGTCAAGCTTGTCCTGGAAGGCGTGCAGCACCGGCATGATCGAATCGAAATCGGGGGTGCCCAACACCAGCGCAGTGAGGTTGGTCGGCTGGCGCTCCAGGCGCATGGTCGCCTCGACGACGAAGCCCAGCGTGCCTTCGGCGCCGATGAACAGCTGACGCAGGTCGTAGCCGGTGGCGTTCTTGATCAGGTCTTTGTTCAGCTCGAGCACATCGCCCTTGCCGGTCACCACCTTCATGCCGGCGACCCAGTTGCGGGTCATGCCGTAGCGAATCACCTTGATGCCACCGGCGTTGGTGCCGATGTTGCCGCCGATCTGGCTGGAGCCGGCGGAGGCGAAGTCCACCGGGTAGTACAGCCCCTTGTCCTCGGCGAACTGCTGCAGCTGGGCGGTGACCACGCCGGGCTGGCAGACGGCGGTGCGATCCATCTCGTTGAATTCGAGAATCTGGTTCATGTAGTCGAACGACACCACCACCTCGCCATTGGCCGCCACGGCCGCTGCGGACAGACCGGTGCGACCGCCCGAAGGCACCAGCGCGACCTTGCGCTCGTTGGCCCAACGCACGATGGCCTGGACCTGCTCGATGCTCTTGGGGAAGACGATGGCCGAGGGTGCCGGAGCGAAATGCTTGGTCCAGTCCTTGCCGTAGGCGTTCAGCGAATCGGCGTCGGTCAGTACTTTGCCGGGCTCGACCAGGGTTTTCAGCTCATCGATCAGGGCGGGGTCGGTCATCACGGGAACTCTCATACGATTCATGGTCACCCTGAGCACGCTTCAGCACAGGGGTGGGGGTGTTTCGCGGGGCTCGTATGCTAGCATACGCACCCCTTTGAAACGTGCCTCGGCAGACTCCCGACACCGCTAATGACGGGTCGGCCAGCCTTCGCTGGACACTTCAGTCCTATCCTTCGGCCTTAAGGTTTTAATGCAGATGAGCCAGACCTCTCTCGACAAGAGCAAGATCAAGTTTCTTCTTCTCGAAGGCGTGCACCAGAACGCCGTCGACACCCTCAAGGCGGCCGGCTACACCAACATTGAGTACCTCAAGGGCGCGCTGTCCAGCGAGGAGCTGAAGGAAAAGATCGCCGACGTCCACTTCATCGGCATCCGCTCGCGCACCCAGCTCACCGAAGAGGTCTTCGACGCGGCCAAGAAGCTGATCGCCGTCGGCTGCTTCTGCATCGGCACCAACCAGGTCAACCTGAACGCCGCCCGCGAGCGCGGTATCGCGGTATTCAACGCGCCCTACTCCAATACCCGTTCGGTGGCCGAACTGGTACTGGCCGAAGCCATCCTGCTCTTGCGCGGCATTCCGGAGAAGAACGCCTCCTGCCATCGCGGCGGCTGGATCAAGTCGGCGGCCAACTCCTTCGAGATCCGCGGCAAGAAGCTCGGCATCATCGGCTACGGCTCCATCGGCACCCAGCTCTCCGTACTGGCCGAAGCGCTGGGCATGCAGGTCTACTTCTACGACGTGGTGACCAAGCTGCCGCTGGGCAACGCTGCCCAGATCGGCTCGCTGTACGAGCTGCTGGGCATGTGCGACATCGTCTCCCTGCACGTTCCCGAGCTGCCGTCCACCCAGTGGATGATTGGCGAGAAGGAAATCCGCGCCATGAAGAAGGGCGCGATCCTGATCAACGCCGCCCGCGGCACCGTGGTCGAGCTGGATCACCTGGCCGCCGCGATCAAGGACGAGCACCTGATCGGCGCCGCCATCGACGTGTTCCCGGTCGAGCCGAAGTCCAACGACGAGGAATTCGAAAGCCCGCTGCGTGGCCTGGATCGCGTGATCCTGACGCCGCACATCGGTGGTTCCACCGCCGAAGCGCAGGCCAACATCGGTCTGGAAGTCGCCGAGAAGCTGGTCAAGTACAGCGACAACGGCACCTCGGTGTCCTCGGTCAACTTCCCGGAAGTGGCCCTGCCGTCGCACCCGGGCAAGCACCGTCTGCTGCACATCCACCAGAACATTCCGGGTGTGATGAGCGAGATCAACAAGGTCTTCGCCGACAACGGCATCAACATCTGCGGCCAGTTCCTGCAGACCAACGAGAAGGTCGGCTACGTCGTCATCGACGTGGACAAGGAGTACTCCGACCTGGCGCTGGAGAAGCTGCAGCACGTCAACGGCACCATCCGCAGCCGCGTGCTGTTCTGATTCGCTGACGCGGTGCGTTGAAAGGGAGGCTTCGGCCTCCCTTTTTCGTTCATGCGCACTGTCTAAATCCGAGCGCTCTCCGCTAGCTGCGCAGCACCCGATTACCCGCAGCATCGACATCCGCCCCTGGCTGCTCGTCACGCGGCTCGGGCGTCGGCGGCACATCGGTCTCGATCGGTGCCTGGCGCGGCTGCAGCACCGGTGCTTCGATCTGTTCCATCTCGTCCGATTGCTGATCCGACTGCGGCCGCGGCTCGCGGTTGTCCAGCGGATGCTGACGCGCCTTTTCCGGATTGGTCGGCCCGGTAGTCTCGGCCAGGGCGCTCGTCGCGCCCGCCAGTGAAACCAGCAGAATGCTCAAACGCAGCATGCCCATCGCGCACCTCCCGATCATTGCTCTTGCAGGTTCGGCACGCCGGCACCGACAAAGGTTTCCGCACGGCTGCCGGCAACGGCCGAGCGGTCAGGCTGAACGCAGAACGGCCCGGCAAGCTGAGCCTGCCGGGCCGTTCAGGTGCAACCGATGGATCAGTAGGCGCCGCGTTCGCCGCCCTCGCCGCCTGTACCGGTCGTACCCTGCTTACCAGCCGCACCATCGCCGCCAGCATCGACGCCGGTGCCGTGATCGCTACCGTGTGTGGTCGCCGGGCGCTCGGTCTCGTCCGGCATCTTGCCGGTATCGGAGGTCGAATCCATTCCGGAGTCAGCGCCAGTGCCGCCCATGGTCCCCGGCTGCTCGGTGCTGTGCCCCATCGAGTCGCGGTGGCCGGTATCGGCGCCGGCATCGGTACCAGTGCCGGTGTTGGCCGCGAATGCCGCGCTGGAAAGCAGTCCCGCCAGGGTGAATGCCGCAATCTTGTGCATGTTCATGATTGACTCCTGCATATTTCAGGGGGTTCATGTAATCCGGCAGCGGGACGCGCCAGGGGTTTCGTCGTCAGCCTTTACAAAACGTGACAGCCCTGTGGAGCGCCCTGCCAGAGCGGCTAGTCGCTCGGACCGTCGGTCGCCTGCGGCCGGTCACCGAGCAGATCCTCCACGTAGAGCATGCGCACCAGCACCATGCCGACTGCTGCCAGCGGTGTCGCCAGCAGCAGGCCGAGGGTGCCGGCCAGCAGGCCGAACAGAAGTTGCACGGCGATGGTTAGCGCCGGCGGAACCGAGACGATGCGCTGCTGCATCCACGGCGTGAACACATAGCTTTCCAGGGTCTGGATGAACAGATAGAGCGCGGCGACGTAGAGCACCGTGCGCCCGCCCTCCAGCGAAGCCAGCAGGAGCGCCGGGATCACCGCCAGCACCGGACCGATATTGGGAATGAACGACAGCAGACCGGCGATCAGGCCGAGCACCAACGCCAGCTCGATGCCCAGCAGCCACAGACCAAGCGTGGTCAGTACGCCGATCAGCAGCATTTCCAGCAACTTGGCCAGCAGCCAGGCGCGTAATGTCGAGCCGCTTTCGTCGAGCACCTCCGCAGCGCGCGGACGATAGCCCAGCGGCATCAGCTTCAGCAGCCCGCGCACATAGACCTGCGGGTTGATGGCGAGGCAGATGCCGATGGCGAAGGCGATGGCGAAGCTGCTCAGCGCCCCGACGATCGAGCCCATCACCTTGGTCACCACGCTGAACGCGCTGGAACCATCGGGCAGCGAGTCCTCCAGGCGCTCACGCTGCTGCAGCAGCTCATTCGCCCAGGGCAGCTGCTCGGCGCGCTCACGCAGGCGCTCGACGGCCTCGGGTAGCGAATCGGAGAGCGCATCGGCCTGCTCGGCGATACTCGGCGCGACCAGCCAGCCGCCGCCGCCCAGACCAAGCAGCAAGAGCACGAAGAACACCCCCATGGACAGCTTGTAGGACAGCGCCGTCTTGCTGCAGAGCCAGCGGCTCACGCCATGGATCAGCACACCGAAGAGAATCGAGGCGAACAGCAGCAGGATGAAATCGAACGCCAACCAGGCGACGATGCTCAGCAGCACTACGAAGGCCAGAACTGCGGCCTGCACAATCGTGCGATTGGCGACCTTCTTGGCATCGTTCTGCGGTGTCGTCGTGGACATGGCGCTCCCCCTGATGAGTACAAGAGGTAGGACAGACCGCGCCGCGCATTAATTCAGCTGTTACCGCCAATCAGCGCAGCAGCTGCCAGAGCGAGGCGCCGACGCCGGCCATGCTCTCGCCCGCCACCAGGCCGGCCGCGGCGACGATCACGAAGCGCTCGCCGAGGCTGCGCCAGCGTGACGCGAAGGCCCAGGCGAGCACGGCACCGAAGGTCATCATCAGCGAAATCGACGCCGGAATGATGAATGCCAGGCCGAGCGCCGCGGAGCTCGGCAACCAGCGCAGCCGGCGTTCGGGCAGCAGCCCTTCCAGCGTCCCGAGCAGCACCCCACAGAGCGCACCAGCCAGCATCGCCCAGCGAATATCGGCAGCGAGCGCGCCGAGACCGCCGGTCAAGGCTTCTGCCACCGCTTTCCAGGTAGCGACCGCCGGAGCCGGCCATTCGGGTGTGATCAGCATGCTCTGCGGATCGGGAATCAGCAGCTGATAGGCCAGTACGCCGACCACGCTACCGAGCAGAATGCCGAAGCACTGCGCCAGCGCCTGACGCCCCGGCGCAGCGCCGATGGCATGCCCGACCTTGAAGTCGTTGAGCAGATCGGTGCACTGCCCCGCCGCGCCACCGGCGGTGTTGGCGCTCATCAGATTGACCGGCACCTGGCCCGGGGCGAACACGCCGAAGCTCAGCTGCGACAGCTGGCCGATGGCGCCGATCGGCGGAATCCCGGTCGCGCCGACCACCCGCGCGGCAACCATCGCCAGCAGCAGCGCCAGCGGAATCGACAGCGCCGCCAGCCAGGGGTCGATGCCGAACAGGCTGACCTGCAGCGCCAGCACCAGTCCTACCGACAGCGCAAAACCGGCCGCTGGCCAGCCGTGCGGGCGCCGCAGCACCGGCCGCCGGCGTGTCATTGGCGAGCGTGAGCGTAGCAGGCGCAGGCCCAGCGAGGTCAGCGTCGCGCAGACCATCAGGCTCACGCCCGGCCACAACAGCCATTCGATCAGCGCAGCGAACTGCGGCCCCTGGGCGGCAGCGGGCAAGCGCACCAGTCCCTCGACCAGCAGCCAGGGCGCGATCAGGCCCCAGGCCAGCACGGCGCCGAGCAGCAGCGACAGGCCGACGCGCAACCCGATGATGCCGCCGAAGCCGAGCAACAGCAGCGAGGGTTCGAAGCTGAACGTCAGGCGTTCCAGCTGCGCCGAAGGGGCCCAGCGCGGCAGCGTCCAGAAAAAGATATCGACCAGTTTGCTCCCGGCGGCCAGCACGGCGGCACCGCCCAGTACCCAGAGCCGGCGCCCGGCCTCGGCGCCATGACTGTAGATCTGCTGCAACGTCGCCAGGGTCGCCATGCCCTCGGGAAAGCGCAGCCCCGACTCGACGATCAGCGAGGGTCGCAGGTACCAGGCCACCCAGACCCCGAGAAAGCTCACCGAGAACACCCAGGCCATCAGCGGCAGGCTGTCCAGCTGCTGACCGGTGAGCAGGGTATAGGCGGGAATCGGTGCCACCAGCCCGCCGGAGATGATCGAGGCGCAGGACGAGGCGGTGGTCTGGTTGATGTTGCTTTCCAGCAGCGACCAGCGCGGGCGGCCGAACGCGACGGCAATGCTCTGCCAGAACGCGAAGCCGATCAGCAGCGCGATGATCGACATATTGAACGACCAGCCGATCTTGAGGCCCGAGTAGACATTCGACGGTGCCAGCAGCGCACCCAGCAGCAGACCGGTGAGCAAGGCACGTAGGGTCAGTTCACGAGACGAAACGGCAGAGGTGGTCGCGATCATTCCCCTACCTTAGCAGCCGCCCGGTGCAAAAACGCGCGCCCTTTTCGATGCCTCGCGTTCGCCCTGGCGGAGTTGTGCACGTGCTGGCTGGATAATGCCCGTTCGCCATCTCTCGGCTGAACTTCGCTGCAAGGTGCTGGTCGTTTAGTAACTTTTTAATCAATCACGCCCGACTGACTAGGTACCGAACATGGACGCGGAGCTTACACGGGACACATCCTCCCCAACTGTCACGCTGTTAACCGGCAATGAACTGCTTGGGTTGTTCTTTCGCCACTTTCTAGGCGAACAGGCGCAAGTCGAAGTTGCGCTGACCGGACTGCAATCACCGGACAATCGCGGAGCCGACCTGTTTCTGGTCGACGCCGGCCATAGCGAAGCCGAACAGATATCCAGCCTGATCGACCAGCTCGACGAGCACACACCGGTGGCGCTGGTGAATATCGTCCCCGAGCAGGCCGAGCAGCTGGTCGAAAGACACCCGGTGATTCGCGGGGTGTTCTACAGCCACGCCACCCGCGAGCACCTGCTCGAGGGCATCCGCGTGCTGCTCAAGGGTGGCGACTGGCTGCCACGGGTCCTCACCGAGAGGCTGCTGGGCCAGTGGCGGCGCATGCGCCAGCTCGCTGAAACCAAGTCCAGCCTGACGCTGCGCGAGCGCGAGATCCTGAGCCTCGCCGGCAAGGGGCTGTCGAATGCGGAAATCGCCGAGCAGCTGTGCCTCAGCCCGCACACGATCAAGAGTCATATCCACAATCTGTTGCGCAAGATCGGCGCCTCCAATCGGGCCGAGGCGGCGTACCTGCTGCGCAGTCATCTCGACTGGGACAAGTCCTGTAGCGCTTGAGTAGCGTCCCGCAGCGACGGGCGGCCTAGCGGAGCGGGACGTCACCGAGACGCTCTGGCACGGTGCGAAAGCGTCACGCCGTGCCAGGCATTAATTCCGAGCGAATTGCTTGCGCTACGCCTTTTACATCATCCGATGGATGTTCAAGGGTGTCCGCCGCGTTCAAGAATCGCGACCACTGTCATCCGGTAAACGCCAATGGCCCGTTACGCCCTGCCCCGCGCCACATCACTGTCCGCCCTGGTTGCCTGCCTGGCCTGCGCGCCGCTGATGGCCGCCGACCTGATGGACAACGGCGATCTTTCACCCCTTGGCACCACCGCCACCCAGCTTGCGGTTCAGCTGACCGACGCCAAGGCCGCCTACATCCAGCAGCTGGGCCAGGGCAATCTCGCCGAGCTGACTCAGAACGGCCAGGCGTTGAGCGCGCAGATGCTGCAGCAGGGCGGCGACCAGGAAGCCTTTATCCTGCAGCACGGCGAAAACCTGATGGCGGTCATCGAGCAGGTCGGCCAGGGCAACTACGCCGAAATCCGCCAGACCGGCAGCGACAACCAGGCCAGCATCAGCCAGTACGGCGCCTATAACGATGCGCGCATCGAGCAGACCGGCCAGGGCCTGCGCAGCGCGGTGACGCAATACGGCGTCGGCCAGCAGATCAATATCGTGCAGGGTCGCTAGCGATCAGGAGAGTTCATGTTCAAGCCTACGGCAATTGCCACCCTGCTCACCCTCGCCGCCACTCAGGCCATGGCGCAGAACAGCATCGAACTGGAGCAGGTCGGCATGGACAATGTCGCCGAACTGCAACAGACCGGCCTGGTCGAGTCCAGCACCATGGATGTCAGCCAGATCGGCAACCTCAACACCGCCAGCATCACGCAGATTGGCGAGGCCTACTTCAAGGTCGCCAACCTGCAGCAGATCGGTAACGCCAACGTCGCCACCATCGAACAGACCGGACGTACCAGCACGGTCGATGCCAGCAGCATCGGCAACGGCAACCAGATCACCGGCAGCCAGACCGCCTTCGTCACCGCACAGATCGAGCAGCGCGGCGACGCCAACGTGCTGACCTTCGACCAGCAGGGCTACTTCGAAGGGTCGCGGATGAACGTGTCCCAGGACGGTCTGGGCAACCTGGCCGACATTTACCAGGGCGACGGCAATCGCATGAACATCGCCCAGGCCGGCACCTACAACATCGCCGAGATTCAGCAGAACGACTACCACAACGAACTCGACTTCACTCAGAGCGGCGACAGCAACCGGCTGACGGTCGACCAGAACGGCTTCGGCGGCCGCATCAGTGGCTCGTCGACCGGCAGCGGTAACAGCGTCGACATCGCCCAGAGCTTCATGTCCAACCAGGCCACGGTGATCCAGAACGGCAACGACAACCTGGCGAGCATCGAACAGGGCAACTACGGTCATCAGGCCACCATCACGCAACTGGGCAGCGCCAACGAGGCGATGATCCGCCAGAGCCTGCCGGCCAATGACTTCACTCGCCTGCCCGGCGCCGCGACGATCCACCAGAGCGGCACCGGCAACAGCGCCACCATCGTCCAGCAGTAGCGCAACCACCCTCCAGCCACGGACCGGCTTCAACGGAAACAGAACGGATGCTGACCATGACCCTCACCACCTGGCTGCTCGCAGCCACCCCCGCCCCTGCCGATGCACCGGTAGCCGTCAGTTTCGAGCTGCAACCGGCCGAGCAAAGCCGGCTTTCGCTCGCCCTGTGCTTCAAGGGCAGCGGGCAGCAGGTCCGCTTTCGTCTGAAGGTGCGCTCCAGCGGCAGGGCCGGCAATGCCCAGACCGCGCAGAGCGGCACGCTGATCGCCACCCCGACGCAGCAATGCCCGCTGAACAACCGCCTCGGCATCGCTGACGACACCCGTGTCGAGGCCGAGCTGCAGTGGTGGATCGACGATGCCGAGCAGCCGCCGATTCTGCGCAGCTACCCGGACGACGACGCCGATGTGGGCGACGAAAGCGAGCCGGAACAGATCGCGTGAAGGCCGAAAGCGGACCGACGGCGCACCAGGTGGCGCTCGTTCAGCGCAGGTTCAGCTGGGGTTCAGGCCGACTGACCGAACGGCACTCCCGCACGGCCCTGGCCGCTGCTAGAGTTCGCTGCCGAGCTATCTGCAGCCCATTGGAGGGCGCATGTCACTGGATGACCGCAAGAAACTCGTCCGTCAGCACATCGACCTGACCTGGAACCGCGGGCGCCTGGCGCTGGCCGAGCACCTGCACAGCAAGGATTTTCTCTACAAGAGTTCCTTCATCGGCCGGCCGCTCGCCAGCGCCGAGTTTCTCGACATGGTCCGGCAGATCCGCCACGCCATGCCGGAACTGGAAGTGGTGGTCGAGGAGTGCATCGCCGAAGGCAACCGGGTGGTCACCTGGAGCACGCTGATCGGCACCATCGAGCAGCCGGCGTTCGGCTATCCGCCCAGCGACAAGGTGCTCAGCATTTCCGCCATGGCCTTCTGGACCATCACCCCGACGCAGCAGGTGCAGGAAATCTGCACGATGTTCGACATGGAAAGCTTTCGCGCCCAGCTGGGGCTGGATACCCGGCCCTACGCCGAAAAAGCCCTGCCCTGATCCGATCGCTCACCACAGCCAGCCCAGCCACAACAGCGCCACCAGCAGCCAGGCACTGAGCGTCAGGGCGCCGCGTTCCCACTGCCGATTCCAGCGCCGTTCGCGCGCCCGCCAGCGGTTCCGCTCGAGCTGCATCCCGGGTACTGGCAGTGGCGGCTGGCGCAGCAGGCGGGTGAGATACAGCGATGCCCACAGTGCCGGATTGGGCAACTGCGCCAGCCGCGACGGCACCCTCCAGCCACGGCGCAGCGCCAGCAGCGTCAGACCCAGAGCTGCCAGCAGCGGCCAGAGTGCCGACCACAGGCCCGCGGGATACACTCCAGCCAGCAGCGCTTCGCGCATGGTCGGCCAGAACCAGGGCACGGATAGCGACGCCATGCTGAGCAGTGCCCACGGCAACCACTGGCCGAGCGGCGCGCGTGCACTGGCGTGCTGCTGGTCGCGCCACATCAGCCAGAGCGCGCGCCAGAGCAGCAACGCGGTGGCGAAGCTGGCCAGGGTCAGCCAGGGCAACCAGGCGACGAAGGCGCTTTCATGCCAGGCCTCCTTCAGCAGGTACTTCACTGCCGCGCCGCTGGTGTACGGCGCGCCCATGATCGCCAGCGCCGGCAGCATCAGCAGCACCCAGCCCAGACGCGACAGCCGCCCTTCGTGGACCATCCCGGCGGCGAGGAACAACGCGCCCTTGGCCAGCCCGTGATGCACGCCGAACAGCACCAGCATCGTCAGCAGCGCCGCAGACGACGCCTCCGGGCTCCAGGCCAGTGCCAGGATCATCAGCATCCAGCCCATCTGGCTCACCGAGGACCAGGCCAGCACCGCCTTGGACTTGGCCGCGCACAGCCCCAGCGCAGCCGCATAGAGCGCGCCGAACAGGCCGGCGATCAGCAGCGGCGTGCTCCAGGCCGCCAGCGTCGGATCGCTCTCCGGCAGGCAGCGCCAGATGCCGAGAATGCCGGCCTTGAGCATCGCCCCGGAGAGTACCGCGCTGGCCGGCGCTGGGGCCTGCGGATGGGCCAGCGGCAGCCAGACGTGCAGCGGCCAGAACCCAGCCTTCAGGCCGAGCCCGAGCACCAGCAGGGCCAGGGTCAGGTGGTCGATCGGCTGCGCCTGCCAGGTGGCGAAGTCGAAGGCCTGTTCGGTGCTGTGACTGCGCAGCAACAGCCCGGCGAGCAGCAGCATTTCGCCGCAGACCGCCAGTTGCAGATAGAGACGTCCGGCCCGCCGCGGTCCCGGTCCAACGCGCTGCACGATCAACCCGTAGGCCGCGAGGCTCATGGCGCTGAAGCCAAGGTAGAAGCTCAATGCGTCGGTGGCGATGATCAGCAGCAGATTGCCGGCCAGCGCCAGTTGCCAGAACGCCCAGAAGCGCAGCCGCTTCCGATCGGTGGCCAGGCTGCTGTTGGCAAAGATCGCCGCGCAACTCCAGAGCATGGCGGTAAAGCCCAGCCAGGCGCGGGTCAGCGTATCGCTGGCGCCCCAGCGCACACCCTCCCAGAGCCACGGCAACTCCAACGCTGGAGGCGGTTGCAGCGCAGCCATCAGCGCCGGCGCACAGGCCAGCCACAGCCACGGCAGGCTGCGTTCGCGCAGCCACAACAGCAGAATGCCGCCGAGTAGCGGTGCGAAGGGCACCAGCAACCAGAGCCAGGCGTTCATATGGCGAACTCCCGCTCGACGATCAACTGGCTCCAGCCCAGCGGGCTGAGCGCGGTGGCCGCCAGCAGGCCGACCAGCAGCGACAGCAGCGCCGTGAGCAGCGGCGGCAGCAACAGCATCCAATGGGTTTCGAAACGCTCATCGGCCCAGCGGTTCTGGTGCCAGTCCGCTGGCTCGGCGAACCAGCCCCGCCACAGCAGCGGCAGGAAGTAGGCAGCGTTCAGCAGCGCCGAACCGAGCAGCACCAGCAGCACCCAGTCCTGACCGACCTCCAGAGCGCCGAGGCCGAGCGTCCATTTGCTGATGAAGCCGGCAATCGGCGGAATACCGATCATGCCCAATGCACCGATGGAGAACGCCGTCATGGTCCAGGGCATGCGCCGGCCGACGCCGTCCATCTCGCGGATGCGGTGAATGCCCAGGGTCTCGGCGAAATTGCCCGCGCAATAGAACAGCGTGACCTTCATCAGCCCCTGATGGACCAGATGGACCAGGCCGCCCACCGCCGCGATAGGCCCGAGCAGCGCCACCCCGAGGGTCACGTAGGACACCTGGCTGATGGTCGAATAGGCCAGGCGCTTCTTCAGCTCCTGCTGCTGCAAGGCACGCAGCGAGCCGTAGAGAATGGTCGCCGCCGCCAGCCAGAGCAGCGGCGTGGTGAGATCCAGCTGGGTCAGCGCCTCGGCGCCGAAGACGTCGTAGACCACCCGCACGATGCCGAAGGCCCCGGCCTTCACTACCGCCACCGCATGCAGCAGCGCACTGACTGGTGCCGGGGCGACCATCGCCTGCGGCAGCCAGCCGTGCAGCGGAATCAGCGCCGCCTTCACGCCAAGGCCGAGAATCAGCAGGGCGAAGGCCACGCGCAGCCCGACGTCATGCTCGCCGACTGCGTCCAGCAGGTAGCCGGCGGCCTGGAAATCCGGCGTGCCGGCCAGGCTGTGCAGCAAGGCCACGCCCATCAGCACCAGCGACCCACCACCGACGGTGTAGGCCAGATAGACGCGCCCCGCGGCGAGCGACTCCGGCGTGCCGCGATGCACCACCAGCGGAAAGGTGGCCAGGGTCAGCAGTTCGTAGAACAGCAGGAAGCTGACCAGATTGCCCGCCAGCGCCAGGCCCACCGTGGCGCTTACGCAAAGGCTGAAGTAGCCGAAGAAGCGCGAGCGCAGCGGCGAGTTTTCCAGGTAGCCGATGGCATAGATCGTCGTCACCGCCCACAGCAGGGATGACAACGCGACGAATAGCAAGGCCAGCGCATCGGCCTGCAGTACCAGCGGCACGCCCGGCAACAGTGGCACGCTGAAGCGGTACTCGCTGCCCTGGCTGACGCCATAGAGCATGCTGCCGACCAGCACCAGCTTGAGCGTCACGCCGAGCAGGTTGAGCGTCACACGCAGGCGCTGCTGGTCCTCGCGCAGACCGAAGATCACCAGGCCCGGCAGCAGCGAGCTGAGCACGATGCCCAATGGCAGAAACGCATGCCAGCTCATCGCCCGAGCCCTCCCAGCCAGAGCAGCAGCGGCTCGCTGATCAGCGCCAGCCCCCAGACCAGCAGCGCCGGCAGCAACGCCAGCCACTGCGCCAGACGGTCGGCATGAATGCTCGGCGGATTGGGCCGGGCACGGTCGAAGCCATGGGCGACGACGCGGAACACGTAGGCCGCCGACATCAGCGTGCCGAGCAATGCGCCCAGGGCCCAGGGCCAGTGCTGCGGCCGTTCGAACAGCGGCTGCAACAACAGCCACTTGGCCAGGAAACCGCCACTGGGCGGCAGGCCGATCAGGCTGCCGCCGGCCACGGCGAACGCCGCCAGGGCGATCGGCACGTTCTGGCTGGCGCCTTTCATGCCCGTCACCCGCTTGCTGCCGAGGATGCTCTGCAACTCGCCGGCCGCGAGGAACATCGAAACCTTGGCCAGCCCGTGGGCCAGCACGAACAGCCACAGGGCCGCATGCAGGCGCGGTTCGTCCAGATGCAGCAGCAGCCCCAGCGCCAGGAGCGCGTAGCCCAGCTGGGCGACCGTCGAGTAGGCCACCAGCGTCTTCAGCCGCGGCGCGCGCAGAGCCGACCAGCCGCCAGCGATCAGCGCCAGCACCCCGGCGGTGCCGAACAGCAGGCCGGCGTCGCGGCCGAATTCAGCCGGGGCGGTCTCGCTCCAGATCAGCCAGAGGATGTACAGCGGCCCCTTGACCACCAGCGCCGAGAGCAGCGCGCTGACCGCAGTCGGTGCCGCGGCGTGGGCCGGCGGCAACCACAGGTGCAGCGGCCACAGCGCGGCCTTGAGCATCAGCCCGAGTGTCATCAGCAGCAGCGCCAGATGGGTCACGCCATCAGCTTCGGTCAGTTGCGCCAGCACGGCCAGATCGAGCACGCCGTAGCGCCCGTAGATCAGCGCCACACCGAGCAGGTAGGCCAGCGAGCCGGCCAGCGACAGCAGCAGGTAGTTCAGCGCCGGCTTCCAGGCCTTGCGCCCGGCCAGCGACACCAGCGCCACCGCGACCAGGCTGAGCAACTCCAGCGTCACGTAGAGGTTGAACAAGTCTGCCGACAGCCACAGCGCGGCCAGTGCCGCGTGCAGCAGGCAGGACAATGGCCAGTAATCCTGATTTCCGGCGGCATGGGCGATGCGCGCCGCGTACAGCGCCACCAGCAGGTGCAGCCCGGACGTGAACACCAGCAGCAGCGCGGCCAGTGGGGTCAGGCGGAAACGGATCGCCAGCCCCGCCTCCCAGCCACCGACCAGCAGGCTGCGCTCGCCATGATCGAGCACCACCTGCAGCGCCATGATCGCCGCCAGGAGCGCGCCCAGGCTCAGCGCGATCACCCAGCGGCCGCTGCGCGCCGGGCGCAGCAGGATCAGCAGCAAGGCGCCGGCCAGGGGCAGCAGCAGGCTGACCAGGGCGGCGTTCATCGCTCGTGCTCCTTCGACGCGGCCAGCGCACTGCTCAGGCGCAACGCCAGCGCGGTCGCACTCACCGCCACCACCAGTCCGGTAACCACCAGCGCCACCAGCAGCGGATCGCTCGGGGCGTGACGCGCCGCCAGGGCGATCATCACCAGAAACACACCGCTGCCCATCAGGTTGATGGCGATGATCCGCCGCAGCGCATGGCGCAATGTGAGCAACCCGTGCAGGCCGAGCAGCCAGAGGGCGAAGCCGACGGCGATCCAGAACAGCGTGGCGCTCATGGCTGCGGCTCCGGGTCGTCGCCGATCACCAGCAGGCTCAGGCTGGCGGCGATGGAGAGTGTCGCCGCGGCCTCGATGACGACGATCAGCGGCTTGGCCCAGCCGGTCGGGTACTGCAGCCAGCCATCGCCAAACCAGGCGCAGGCTGCCGCCACCGCGACGAACAGCAGCAGGCCGACCAGCACCAGCAGGCGCAGCGGCCAGAAGCCCCAGCGCAACGCCGGCAACGCACCGGCCAGACGCAGCAGGACGATGCCGGAGGCCAGCAGCGCGCCGGCCTGGAAGGCACCGCCGGGCGAGGCGGCACCGCGCCAGAGTACATAGCCGCCGGCCAGCACCAGCAGCGGCGCGAGGGTTCGGCCCCAAGCGCGCAGCAGTGGCCAGGGCTCGCTCAGCTGCGGCTGCGGCGCGCCGAGCTGCCGTGCGCCGAGCAGGGCCAGCAGCAGGACGGCCAGCTCGAGCAAGGTGTCCCAGGCACGGAAATTGAGCAGCACCGCCGTGACCGGATGCTCGACGCCGCTCTGCGCCAGCGCGGCATCGATCTGCGTCGGCACGCTCGGTTGCAGTTCGGCCAGCGGCGCTAGCTGCGGCAAAACCATCAGCAAGAGCGGCAGCAGCACCGCCACCGCGGCCAGGCGCTGGCGGCGCGACAGCTGCGGCTCGCTGCCGGCCCGTGGCTGGCGCGCCAGCGCGGCGAACAGCAGCACACCGGTCAGCCCGGCGCCGATGGCGGCCTCGGCCAGCGCCAGATCGGCCGCGCCCAGTCGCGCCCAGACCAGCGCCAGCACCAGGCCGAAGGCGATGAACAGCAACACGCCGGCATACAGCTGGCGCACATGCAGCGCGCCACCGGCCAGACCGAGCAGCAACAGGCCGAGGACCGCGTCCAGCAGCCAGTCAGTCATCGCCGTCCTCCTCGTCGGATTGACGTGCCAGCAGCTGACAGGCGGTGGCGCCGGAGGCCAGAACCAGCAGCCAGATCAGTAGCATCTGCGCGACTTCCAGCACCCCGCCAGCGCGCAGCGAAAGGCCGGCGACCACCAGGCCGAGGCCGAGGGTGTCGGCCTTGGTCAGCGCGTGCAGGCGACTCAGGGTATCGGGAAAGCGCAGCAGACCGATGCTCCCGGCGGCGAAGAACCCCAGCCCACCGGCCAGCAGCAGCCAGCTGAAGAAGTCGAGCAGTTCACTCATGGCGGCTACGTCGCAGCAGCTGTACCAGCGCGGCGCTGATCATCGCCGCCAGCAGCGCCAGCACCAGCGCCGCATCGCGCAGTGCCGGCGCGCCCTGCCACTGCGCCAGCACCAGCAGAAGCGCCGCGCCGGTGGTGCCGAACAGCTGCACGGCAAGCAGCCGGTCGACCCGTCGCGGGCCGAGCAGTACGCGCCACAGACCGATGATCAGGGTCAGCAGCAGAAGTGCGCAGAACACTGCCATCAAGGCCGCCCCTCCGCGCCAAGCAGCCGCTCCAGGCGCAGTTCCAGTTCGGCCACGGTGGCTTGCCAGGGCAGTCGCTCATCCAGCACGTGCACACGCATCTCGTCGGCATCGACCCGCGACGCCAGGGTCCCGGGCAACAGCCCGACCATCGCCGAGAGCAACAGGCGCACCCGCGGCGACTGGCTAGTGAGCGGATAGGGATGCCACGCCGGCTGCAGCGGACAGCGTGGTTGCAGCGCACGCCGCGCCACATCCCAGCCACCGAGCAGCATGTGCTTGAGAAAGAAGCCGAGAAACGCCGGCAGCGCCGCCAGGCGCATGGCCATCGGGCGCAGGCCGAGCCAGAGGCTCAGCGCGACGGCCAGGGTGATCGTCGGCACACCCAGCACCCAGCCCTGTCCGGCAGCGAACAGCGCCCAGAGTGCGGTATAGAGCAGTGACCAGAAGAGTGCGTCGGTGGCTCCGCGACGCCATGCGGCCTGTGTCATCACAACCTCCTTGGCATTCCGATCTTTGTTACAAGTCGAGGCCAAGAGTTCGCCGCTGTCCACCAAACACCGCGAAGAGCCTTGTATCAGCAGATTGCCGTTCGGCCTGGCCAGCGGCGCTGCACCGCCTGTTTCTCCCAGCTGCGGGCCGCGGCAGGATCAGCACAGGTGTCTCAGGAACCAGTCGCCGGCCAGCCGCGCCACCTCCTCCAGCGTGCCGTGCTCCTCGAACAGGTGCGTCGCCCCCGGTACCACCACCAACTGATGCACGCACTGCAGACGGGCAGCAGCGGCACGGTTGAGTTCCAGCACCTCGAGGTCGCCGCTGCCGACAAGGAACAGCGAAGCCGCCTTGACCCGCGCCAGCGATAGATCCGCCAGGTCGACCCGGCCGCCACGCGAAACCACCGCGGCGATGTCCGCCGGCCGCGAGGCGGCGGTGGTCAGTGCCGCGGCGGCGCCGGTGCTGCTGCCGAACAGGCCGATGCGCAGATCGTGCAAGCGCGCATCGCTGCTCAGCTGGTCGACCACGCCGCTGAGGCGCTGGCTGAGCAGCGGGATGTCGAAGCGCAGCTGCCGGGTGATCTCGTCAATGGGCTGCTCGTGCTTGGTGAGCAGATCGAAGAGCAGGGTCGCCAGCCCCATTTCGTTGAAGCAATGCGCCACGCTGCGGTTGCGCGGGCTGTGCCGGCTGCTGCCGCTGCCGTGGACGAACACCACCAGGCCGGTGGCCGCGGGCGGCAAGCACAGCTCGCCGTGCAGGCGTGCCTTGCCGAGCGTGAAGCGCATGGGTGTCACCGGAAGCGGGGTCATGCCGCCTGCCCTCCCTGGGTCCACGCGCGCTCTAGCAGCTCCACCACCTGACGGTCGGGGGTCTGCTCGAAATGCTCGTACCAGCGGCCGATGGCATACAGGTCATGGGGTACATGCAGGCAGACGACGCGATCCGCCAATTTTTCCAGCTGCGCGATGCTCTGCGCAGCCGCCACCGGCACCGCAACGGTGATGCACGTCGCGCCCAGGTGGCGCACCGCCTGCACCGCGGCGCGCATGGTCGCGCCGGTCGCCAGCCCGTCGTCGACCAGGATCACGGCACGTCCGGCGATGACCGGCGGCGGTCGTTCACCGCGATAGGCCTGTTCGCGCCGCTGCAGCTCGTGGGTTTCCTGGGCGATGGTGCCGTCGATCTCGGCCCTGGAGACGTGGATGTACTGCACGATGTCGTCGTTCATCACACGCACGCCGCCGCTGGCGATGGCGCCCATGGCCAGTTCGCGATTGCCCGGCGTGCCAAGCTTACGCACCACCAGAATGTCCAGCTCGAGGCCCAGCCGCTGTGCCACCTCGAATGCTACCGGCACACCGCCGCGCGGCAGTGCCAGGACCAGCGCATCGCGCCAGTCGGCATCCTCCGCCAGGCGCTCGGCCAGCGCCGCACCTGCCTGGACTCGATCGTAAAAGGGGATCTTGAAGGTCATGGCAGGCTCCTTGGTTCCGGCACGGGCTGTATTGGAGTCTGGCTCAAGAATCGAGTGCCGGCAGGCCATCTGCGACGAACAACCCGTTTGACTGCCGGGCTTCGCGCACCGCCGATCGGAACGGATGTGGGCAAGATTACAAATTCGTTGCCGCCGACTCTCTGACGCCATTAAAGTGCCATCACCCGTTGCCGATAACCCGGGCAGACCCGTCGAATGTGCGCCCACTGCGACGGCGGCCAATGCCTGGGATGGATGACCAATGACCGAGAAGAACAACAAACCGGCGCCATGGCGTATGCGCAGCACCCTGCTGATGACGGTCAGCCTGCTGTTTCCCTCGACTCCCGTGCACGCGGCCGAACACCTGACGCTGCTGACCTGGGAGGAATACCTCAGCGAAGCGGTGATCGAACGCTGGCAAGCCGAAACCGGGGTCGAGATCAGGCAGATCTACTTCGATAGCGGCGACAAGCGCGACGAAGTCCTCGCCAAGCCCGAGCATCAGATCGATATCGCCCTGACGGAGCTGATCAGCGCCTCGCGCTTCGGCGCCCGCGGCCTGCTGGACCCGATCGACGACAAGCAGCTGCCGACGCTGCGTCATGTCCCGCAACGCTGGCGCAACAGCTGCGGGCGCTACGGCGTGCCCTACCTGTGGGGCACGCTCGGCATCGCCTATCGCAGCGACCGCCTGGAAAGCGCGCCACTATCCTGGAAGGACCTGCTGCAACCGGCTCGCGCCGACGAGCCACACATCATCATGATGGAGGACCACGAGGACATCCTCGCCAGTCCGCTGATCCTGCAGAACCATTCGATCAACACCTCGAACAACGACGAACTCAAGGCCGCCTTCGAACTGCTCATGGCTCAGGCCAGCGCCGTGCTGACCTACGAGTATGTGATCACCTCCCTGCGTAGCCAGCGTTACCTTGACCAGGCCGATATGGCCCTGGCCTACAGCGGCGACCAGCAGGTGCTCAACGAAGTCGAGGGTGTCGAGGGCGAACCCTGGCGCTACGTGGTGCCGGAGGAAGGCACGCTGCTGTGGGTCGATTGCCTCTCGATACCGACCAGCACCGGGCAAAAGGCGCTGGCCTACCGCTTTCTGGAGTACCTAAACCAGCCAGAGATCGCCGCGCTGAACGCCGCCGACCTGGGCGTCGCCACGCCGAACGCCGCGGCACGGGCGTTGTTGCCGGAGGAAATCCGCGAGGATTCGACCATCTACCCGCCGGAAGCGGTGCTGGAGCGTAGCCAGGTCTACCAGATGCGGCCGCTGGAGGGCACGCAGACACGGCGACGCATCATCAGCGCACTGATCAATGCCCATGACGCTAGGTAAACGCACGCTGCTGGTGATCTTCCCGGTCATTCTGATCATCCAGCTGGTTGCCTCGACCACCGCCTACCTGACCCAGCGCGCCTCGCTGCTGGGGCTGGAGCAGGCGCGCCTGGAGCAGCAGCTCTCGGCACTGACCTCCGCCTACCTGGACTATGAGGCGTTCAATCGCAGCGTGCTCTACTCGATCATGGATAGCGAGGCGCTGCTGCTGTTCCTGCGCGAGTCGGACACCGACTTTCGCAACGACACCCTCGGGCTGCGCATCCAGCAGAGCATCCGCTCGCTATCCAATACCGAGCTGACTTTCGTTTCCCTCGCCGTCGTGCAGCCCGACGGCAGGCCGGCCTACTACTTCGAAAGCAGCCTGTCGCCATTCGCCTCGATGAATGCGAGCCAGCAGCGGATCGTCAGCGAAGCCAGACGGTCATCGGCATCCGGCAACACCCTTTACGTCGAGCAGGCCGATGACGACCCGCTGCTGATGAACACCGACTTCATCCTGCCGGCCTCCAGCAGCCGGCCACTGCCAAGCCAGCGCGCCGAAGCCTTCGCCATTCAGCTGGCGGTGCGCCCGGAGCGCTTCCTCAAGCTCAAACGCAGCCTGGAAAGCGAATACGGCGCGCCTGTCGAAATCGCCGACGAGCCGTTGCTGGCGGTCGCGGGGTTGTCCGCCAGGGTTTCGCTATCGCGCTCTCTGCATGCACGGCTGACACCGGCGCCACACTACACCGCCGAGCGCCTGCAGACCCTGGGGCTCGCCTTCATCGCCGGCGGTGCGCTTATTTGTCTGATCTCCATCGGCCTGCTGCTGTGGCTGATCCGCCGTTCCATTACCGGCCCCATCAGCCAGCTGGACGACCAGCTCACCGACCTGCTGCTGTGCAAGCGCGACGCGCTCGACGAGCCGACCGATGGCGGCGAGATAGGCCGGCTGACGGTGAACATGAAGACCCTGCACGACCGCAACACCGAAGCGCTACAACGCATCCGCGAAATATCCTGGGAGGACAGCCTGACCCAGGTCAGCAACCGGGCGCACTTCGGCGTGCTGGCCAATACCATGTACGAGCAGTGCATGCGCACGCACAAGCGGCTGGCGCTGCTGTTTCTCGACCTGGACAACTTCAAGCAGGTCAACGATCAACACGGCCACGAGGCCGGCGACGCTCTACTGCGAATCTTCGCCCAGCGTGCCCGCGGCGTGCTCGAACGTCATCGCACCGACTACCCACAGACGGAAACAGCCCTGGCGCGCCTGTCCGGCGACGAGTTCGCCATCCTGCTGCTGAGCGAAGCCGGCGACGGCGGCCTGCAGCAACTGTGCGACGCGCTGCTCGGCCTCTGCCGCGGCGGGTTTCGTCTGGAGGATCGCCTGTATCCGGTCAGTGTCAGCATCGGCACCGCCTGCTACCCGGAAGATGCGGACTCGATTACCCAGTTGCTCACCCGTGCCGACACTGCCATGTACCAGGCCAAGGCCGAGGGCAAGAACACCGCGGTGGCCTTCAGCGGCGAGCTGGAGCGACGCAACGAGCGAATCCGCCTGATCGAAGACCAGCTGCGCGAGCTCGACGGCGACGACCAGCTGCGGCTGGTCTACATGCCGGCGCTCGATCGCGAAGGCGCAGTGGTCAGCTGCGAAGTGCTGCTGCGCTGGCATTCACCGATCCTCGGGACGGTTTCGCCCGGCGAATTCATTCCCATCGCCGAGCGTGCCGGGCTGTTCCCGAAGATCGACAGCTGGGTCATTGATCATGCCCTGGCGGAGTACCCGAAACTGGTGCAGCTGTTCGGCGAAGGGGTGCTGCTGGCGATCAACGTGTCCTCCGCGCAGCTCAACGACGACCGCATCTGCCGCTACCTCGTCGAGCGCGCCGCCCATCACGGCGTAGAGCCGGGCCGAATCGAGATCGAGCTGACCGAGACCTACGCCGCCGAGCTGTGCAAGAACACCATGGAAGTGGTCCAGGCGATTCGCCGCGCAGGCTTTCGCGTCGCCATCGACGATTTCGGCGTCGGCTATACCTCGATCCAGCAGCTGCTCGAGTACCCCGCCGACACCATCAAGCTGGACATGGCGATTATCACCCGGCTGACCCGCCCGGAGATGCAGCAGAGCCTGAGCGCCCTCATCGCCTTCTGCCACGCCCAGGGCAAGCGCGTGAATGCCGAGGGCGTCGACAACATGGAAAAACAGTCGGCACTGCTGCAGGCCGGCTGCGACCTGTTCCAGGGTTACCTGATCTCGCCGCCGCGCTCGCTGGCGGCACTGGATGACTGGATGGCGGTACGCAACCGCGCCCAGGGCGCGCTGCGTCTGGAGCCGCTACCGCCATCGACTAGCCCGCTAGCCAACCCGGCCGCAGTCAGCAGCGACTACTAGATGGAATCTTCCTCGGCAGCGCCGGCAGGATTGGCGCGCGTCGACATGGCGAGGATTTCCGGCACCACGTCGCGCGCGAACACATCGTGCAGCCGGCGCAGCTCGGCGAACGGGTCGGGATGATGGTCGACGCGGATATCCCACAGCGGGTATTCCTCGTTATCGACCACATACACCGTTGCCGACGACTCGCCATGACGATCACCGCCCTGGGCATCGCCGGCGGCGATCGCCTCCATCAAACGCTCCACCAGCGGCAGGTGTGCGCTGCGCTCATAGGCTTCGCAGGCGGCCTCCAGCACCTCGCGGCCCTTTAGCCGGTTGCCCTGCACGCAGAACTGTTCGCCAGCGATCGAGCCGGCCCAGGGCAGGCACTTCTCCCCGGTCCAGCAGGCCGTGCGGCCCTTGCTGTCGATCACCGCGCACTGGCGCTGGCTCATACAGGGATCGGTGCGCCGCAGCCGCTCCAGCACCTCGGCCGCCGGGCTGAACTGGCGCAGGAAACGCAGGCCGTCGATACCGAGGTACGGATTGATCTGTGCCTGGGTCGCCACCGCCCCGACATGGGCCGCCGCGTGGGTCAGCAACTTGCCCACCGCGGGCATCGCCGTGGCCGCGGCCACGCCGAACTGACCGGTGCGCGGGCAGCGGGCGATGATGGAAAAGGTCATGGGCGTGCTCTCTGGATTCGTCAGGGCTTAGGCCCGGGCCGAGCGGCAAACGTTCAGAGCGGGCGGCTCACTCGGGCAATTCGACACTGACCTTGATCGCCGAATACCAGGCCGTGACCGCGGCGATATCCTCGTCGCTCAGCCCGGAGGCGATGACGCTCATCTGCGGATGCTTGCGCTCACCGGAGCGGAAGGCCTGCAGCTGGCGCGCCAGGTACAGCTCGCCGTTGCCGGCCAGGTTCGGTGCATCGGCGACCGTGGCGATGCCATCGATGCCGTGGCACGCGGCGCACATCTTGGCCTTGGCCTTGGCCGCGGTCAGATCGGCCGCCAGCGCCGGAAGGCAGGCGCTGCCCACCAGCAATGCCAGCACCAGGGACAGCCACCGCTTGAGATCCATCGACATGCAGAAATCCTCGAATGGCGCCGGCTACCGCGAACGGCAGCCCGGCGCAGCGGCTCAGTTGCCCTGGTAGGAGATGCGGTAGATGGCCCCGGCAGTGTCGTCGCTGACCAGCAACGAGCCGTCCTTGAGCTGGGCGACATCGACGATGCGGCCGTAGTACTCGCCGGTTTCCTCATCCAGCCAGCCTTCGGCGAAGGGCACCGTCTCGCCGGACGGACCGCTGCCATCGGCCTCGAACGGCGTGAACATCACCCGCGCACCAGCCGGCACGGTGCGGTTCCAGCTGCCGCGCTGGGCGCTGAACAGCCCGCCGCGGTACTGCTCGGGAAACTGCTTGCCGGTATAGAACATCAGGCCCATGTCGGCGGCATGAGCGGTGGTTTCCACTACCGGCGGGGTCAGGCCATCCGGCGGGGTCTCGTCGGCATATTCGTTGGTGCGCACCTGACCACCGCCGTACCAGGGCATGCCGAAGCGCATGCCTGCCTCTGGCGCATGGTTGATTTCGCCCGGCGGCGTATCGTCGCCCATGCCGTCGACCTGGTTGTCGGTAAACCACAGCTCCTTGCTGGTCGGGTTATAGGTGATGCCCACGGAGTTGCGCACACCGGTGGCGTAGACCTCGCGTTTGCTGCCGTCGCGCTCCATGCGCACGATGCCGCCGATGCCGTGCTTGGCGTACAGGTCGAGCTTGTCCTTGGGTGGCACGTTGTGTGGCTGGCCGAGGGAGATGGTGAGCTTGTTGTCCGGGCCCACGGCACAGACCCGCGCCCCGTGGTTGTAGCTCTCCTCGTCCTTGGGGATCAGCTCGCCGGTCGGGACCACGATGTCCGCCGCCACGTCCGGCCCCTCGTAGAAGAACTCCGCCGCCGGGAACACCAGCACGCGGTTGTGCTCGGCGACGAAGAGGAAGCCGTCCGGGCTGAAGCAGGGGCCGGGCTGGGTGAAGGAAATCGCCGGAGCGAAGCGCTTCACTTCATCGGCCGTGCGGTTCTTGGTGCGGTCGGTGACCGTCCACAGGTCGGTCTTGCGGGTGCCGACGAACACCACCCCGCTGGAAGGCCCAACCGCCATATGACGGGCATCCGGGACTATGGCGTAGAGATCGATGCGAAAACCCTCCGGCAGCTTGATGCGCTTGAGGTTGTCGCGGATGGCGTCGGCGGTGGGTCCATCCTGGGGGATGGTCTTCATGTCCAGCGACTGGCCGGTGGTCTTCATCGAGCGCATGCGCTCCAGTGCTTCATCACTGGTCGGTGCCGCAATCGCAGCGGCACAGCTCATCGCGAGCAGGGCGCTCAGGGTCAGGCAGGGAATCTTCATGGCACGCACCTCAGGGCACCGCCGCGTGGGGCGGTCATCTTGTTGTTATGGCGTTCCCGGCGACGAGCTGCGCACCGGGCATGCGGCTAGCTGCCTGCTTCAGCGTAGCGGCCGCCTGGCCATTTACCACTTGAGGTGCCGTGCGGTGTGGATCAACCCTGGCGCAGCGAAAGGCCCTTGAGGAAATTGCGCAGCAGCTGATCGCCGCAGGCGCGGTAGTTGCTGTGGCCGGGCTTGCGGAACAGCGCGCCGAGTTCGGATTTCGACAGCTGCAAGTCGGCGGCATGCAGGATCGCCTGCAGGTCTTCGTCGCGCAGCTCGAAGGCCACCCGCAGTTTTTTCAGGATCTGGTTGTTGCTGACCGGCAGCTCCAGCGGCGGTGCCGGACGGCTTTCGTCCTTGCCGCGCTTGAAGTAGATCAGCCCGTCGAGAAAACGGGCCATCGCTTCGTCCGGGCATTCCTGATAGCCGTCCTCGTCCTCGCGGCTGAGCCAGGCGCGAACCTCGGCCTCGTCCACCGTGCAGCCACCCAGGGCGGCAATTTCGGCCATCTGTGCATCACTGGCCTTGAGGGTGTAGCGCAGGCTGCGCAGGACGTCGTTATTGAGCATGTTCGCTCCTCACTGAGAAAAGGCCGGCAGTGTGCGCTTTCGGGCGCCCTGCGGCGAGTCCGATCAACCGTCTTCACGCTCGCCGAGGCGACGGTACAACGTGCGCCGGCCGATGCCGAGCAGGGCCGCGGCGCGGCGCTTGTTGCCGTCCACCAGCTTCAGCACATGCTCGATATAACGCAGCTCCAGCTCCTCCAGAGTCGGTAGCAGCGGGCCATCGCTGAGCTGAGTGAGCAGTTCGGCGCCGGCACTGCGCGCCTTGTCATCACGATAGTCGGCGATGCGGCTGGGCAGGTGCTCCAGCTCGATGCTGCGCCCGTGGCAGAAGGTCACCGCACGCTCGATGGCGTTCTGCAGCTCGCGCACGTTGCCCGGGAACGGATAGCGTCGCAGCTGCGCCAGGGCCGCCGGCGCGATGCCGCGCACCGGCCGCCCGCTGCGCGCGGCAAAGTGGGCGACGAAGCCGGCGGCCAGCAGTTCGAGGTCCTCCTCGCGATCACGCAGCGGCGGCACCTGCAGGATGAAGGTTTCCAGGCGGAAGAACAGGTCCTCGCGGAAGGCCTCACGGCCGGCCTCGGTTTCCAGCGGGCGGTTGCTCGCCGCGATGATGCGCACATCCACGCTCAGCTCACGCTCGGCACCCACCGGGCGGATCGTGCCTTCCTGCAGCACGCGCAGGAGCTTGGCCTGCAGCGGCAGCGGCATCTCGCCGATCTCGTCGAGAAACAGCGTGCCACCGTCGGCCTGCTGGAAAAGTCCCTTGTGCGCGCGGTTGGCGCCGGTGAAGGCGCCAGAGACATGGCCGAAGAATTCGCTTTCCAGCAATTCGGCCGGCAGCCCGGCGCAGTTGATCGCAAGGAATGGCCCTCTGGCACGTTCGCTTTCCGCATGCACGGCGCGGGCGACCAGCTCCTTGCCGGTGCCGCTCTCGCCGATCACCAGCACCGGCCCCTCGGCGCGGGCAAGCTGGCGGATCTGATCGAACAAGCCGCGCATAACCCGGCTGCGGCCGAGCATGCCGTGGAAACGGTCGTCGCTGAGCAGCTGCTGGAAGCGCCGCACCTCGTCGCGCAGGCGTCGCGTCTCCAGCGCACGGGCCACCGCCAGGGCGAAGTGCTCGAGGTCCAGCGGCTTGGTGAGGAATTCGTCGGCGCCTTCCTTGAGCGCCGCCACGGCCTGCTGGATGCTGCCGAACGCGGTGATCACCAGAAATGCCGGTGCCGCCTGCATCGTCTTGACCCGTCGCAGCAACGCCATGCCATCGGCACCGGGCAGGCGCAGATCGCTGACCACCAGCGCCGGCTCCCAGCTTTCCAGCGAGCCGACCGCCTCCTCCGCACTGGCCAGCGCGCGCACCTGCAGGCCGCGATCTTCCAGCTCCTCGACCAGCAACTGGCGCAGGCTGTCGTCGTCCTCGACCAGCAGGACCCGCTCCTGCGTCACTTCAGTCATGCTCGACCTCCTCGTCGATCAATGGCAATGCGATACGGAAGGCCGCGCCCGGCAGGCCGCCGTCGACCAATTCGATACGCCCGCCACACTCGCTGACCACGCCATGGGCCACTGCCAGCCCCAGCCCACTGCCCTCACCCACCGGCTTGGTGGTGAAGAACGGCTCGAACAGCGCCGCGCGGTTCGACTCGGCAATGCCGGGACCGTCGTCCTCGACCTGCAACATCAGTTCGGCAGCATCGCGCCACCAGCGCAGGCGCACCAATCCGCCAGGGCTGGCCTGGGCGGCATTGCGCAGCAGATTGGTCAGCGCCTGCTCGAAACGCGGCGGGTCGACCCGGCAGTACAGGGTTTGTGCCGGTGCCTGCAGCTCCAGCCGAACCTGCAGCGCAGCCAGCTCATCGGCCACCGCCGCGGCTGCCGAATGCGCCAGCACCTCGGCGGGCACCTTGCGCAGCGGCGAGCCTGCGGCGCGGCCGAAATCCAGCAACTGGCGGACTATGGCACTGAGCCGCGCCACCTGCTGGCGAATCTGCAACAGCGCGCGGCGATGGGTTTCGCCCAGCTCGTCGTCGCGCAACACGCGCTGCGCCTTGCCGTCGATCACACTGAGCGGGCTGCCCAGCTCATGCGCGACACCAGCCGCCAGCCGCCCCACTGCCGCCAGTTGCTGACTCTGGCGCAGGCGTGCCTGCAACTGCTCTTCGCGGGCCTGCTGCTCGGCCACCTGGCGTTCGGCGGTGGCGATGCTGTCGAGCATCTGATTCAAGGCGCCGGAGAGCACGACAATCTCCTGCGGCCCGCTGCGCGGTGCACGATGCTCGCGCTCGCCGGCCGCGACGCGCTCCATGCTACGCGCCAGCTGCTGCAGATGCTTGCCCACCGCGGAGCGGTGACCGAGCAGGATCACCACCAGCGCCACCCCGGCGAGCAAGCCGCCCAGGCCCGCGGCGATCAGGCGCAGGCGGCGGATGTCCTGCTCGAAATCGCCCCAGCGCCGGGTCACCTGCAGCAGGCCATTGATCTGCCCGCCACTTTCCTCCAGCGGAACAAAGTAGGAATAAACCGGGCGGCCATTGATGCGCTGATAGGTGCCAGTCAGCTCGCCGCCGGCGGTGAGCTGCTGGATCGCCGACTCGTCCTGATCCGGTTCCACTGCACCGGCATAGGCCGCGAGCTTGCCATCGCGATCGTAAACGTAGGCGCCATACACGCGACCGACGCCGAGCACCGATTCCAGCACCTGCTGCAGGGTGCGCTCGTGGTTCTTCTCCAGGCTGGCGCTGAGCGGCAGGCGCACCGCCCGCGCGACCAGCTCGACCTCGGCCTGCAGGCGCCGCTCGCTGCTGCGCTCGACCGTCCAGAGCACCACCGAACTGAAGCCGAACATGATCGCCATGAGCGGCACGATGACCTTGAGCAGAAGCGCGCCACGCAGGCTCGCCGGGCGCTGCCAGATTGATACATGTGTCATACCGGCACACTACAGGACCTTGCGACGAGGGGCCACCGCGTGGCGATGAAATGGACAATTAGTTATTTATCAATCGGTTATGCGATAGATGAAGACCTGGCACGGCTGCTGCACTGTTGAAGGCGTCTTTAACCGAAGCAGGAATGAACATGACCCAGCACAACGCTCGTCTCGCCTTCGCCGGAATCTTCTCGCTGTTCCTCGGCCTGGCCGCCCCCCTTGCATCGGCGCAATCAGCCAACCCCGCCCCCACCGCGCAGCCGGCGGCCGGTGCACAGGCCCAGCAGTTCGGTGAGAAAAAACTGGAAAGCTTCGCCGAATCACTTGGCGAGATCATGGAGATCCGCGAGGAATTCACCGGCAAGCTGCAAAAGACCGAAGACGCCGACAAGGCTCGCGACCTTCAACAGCAGGCCAACGAGAAGATGCTCGGCGTGATCGAGGAAAACGACATCAGCATCGACGAGTACAACGCCATCAACGAAGCCGTGCAGACCGACCCGGAACTGCGCAACCGTGTGATCGCGATGATGAAGTGAAGCGTTGCTGTAGCGCTGCGTTAGGCACGTTACGCGACGGGAAATGCCCCGCTCAGGCAATCCCAGCGGGGCTATTTCGCATCATGCGGCCCGAGCGCGAGTCCTAACTTCGCGCTCGGCTTGCAAAGAGTAGCGGCGCCATATGACGCAGCATCCCCTTGACGAACCACTACTCAAGCTCACCTGGTGTAGCTGAGCGGTGAGGTGGGTCCGCGGTCACCGTATCCTGTTCGGTGCGATGCAGATTGCGATTAGGTACCGAGTCGCTGTCCGACAAACCTTCGACCGGCCGACCGTCCTTCGTGACGATCTGACCCTGCTCGTTTCGATGTGTTTCGAGCTTCTCCTGAGGGGTCGGAATACCCATCTGACTTGCCCGCGAGCCGGTGTCATCACGAGGGGTACCCGCCGGCCATTGTGCGACCGCATGCGGTACGGATAGAAAAAGCGTGGCCATCGAAATGGAAGCAAGCAAGTATCTGTTCATGGTGTTCTCCTCTTCCCCTGGGCGGTGAGCCCAGCTCAGGGCGGTGGAGGCTTCTGCCAGGTCAATTACTCGCTGCGCCTACTGGCTTGCAGACGAGCATAGCAATCGGGCCGCCCGCGGAGTATTTACCGGGCACTTGCATGACGACCTCTTCGTTCGGGCTGATCGAAGCAGCGGGTGTAGCCGTCATGGCCGTTTCCTCAGGCAGAGCATGGAATTGGCAGGAGGCGATCTCCGCGCTGCGATTGGTCACCTTGATCGCCGGTACACCACGAAGATCGACCTGTTCAGAGGATGCCGAAGGCACGCCAAGTTCCTCGATTTCCATATTCATGCCATTCAGACGAGTCACGACCATTGGGTCGTCGGCTAGAGCAGGGAGAGCAGACGCGAGGGCAGCGAACGCCAAAATTGGTCTTTTCATCCGGGTTCTCCATTGAGTCTTACTACGTGAGAACGGTTAGGCACCAAGGAGTTCGCTGGCCCGTCAGGTCACGGCGGGCCTGCAATAATTCGCGCCACCTCTCCCCCTCGGCTTGCAGATGCTCGAGCACGGTCCGGAAGCGCAGGCCGTCATCGTCTAACAGCTATGCCTGTAGCGCTGCGTCGTAGCTTGAGCTGCTGAACGCCTTCTGGACCTTGGAATCCACGGCGACCGCGTCACACAAGATGAACATGTCTTGCTCGAAACTCGGCGCTTAAAGACGACGCCAGATCTATTAACTGGCCAGCGCCACACTCGCTAGCCGGGAAAATAGATTCGCGCTTTTCGCTACAAAGCGCCGGCGATTCAACTGCCACCCTCTACAGCAGCAAGACGTGCACGAAAGTCGAAGTAGTGTTCGAGCACCCGCTCCGGCGCCTCGACCTGCGGGTAGTGGCCGATGCCCTCCAGCAGCACCGTGTCGGGCGACGGAATCAGCTCGCGGTAGCGGGCAACCATGTGGGCACCAGAGATCGGATCGGCTGCGCCGTCGATCACTCGCAGCGGCACATTGCAGCGCTGCATGGCCGTAACCCAGCGCTCGCGTTGCCTGATCCGCTCGGGCATGTAGCGGATCAGCCGGTGCATCACCGCCGGTCCGTCGCTCTCCGCGATCAGCCGCCAGTAATCGTCCAGCTCGGCGTCGCTCGGCTGCGTCTGCGCACCGAATACCTTTCCGAAGGTCGCCCCTAGCGAACGCCGCGAAAACAGCCTGCCCAAGAGAAAGCCGAACGGCCCGAGCAGCAGTTTCTGCACCCGTACCGGATGATGGGTTTCCGGGAACAGCCCACCATTAAGGAACACGCAGCTGGTCAGCGCGATGCGCCCTTCGCAATGCCGCGCCAGCAGCTCCTGAGCGACGCTGTCGCCATAGTCATGCGCCAGCACATGGATCGCACCATCTATACCCAGCTCCGCCAGCAGCGCCTGCTGCAGATCGGCCTGCTCGATCAGACTGTAAGCGTGCCCGCGCGGCTTGGCCGAATAGCCGAAGCCGAGCATGTCGCAGGCAATCAGCCGATAGCGCCCCGCAAGTGGCTGCCAGACCTTGTGCCAGTCCCAGCTGGCGGTGGGAAATCCATGGATCAGCAGCAGCGGCTTACCTTCGCCAGCCGTCCAGTAGCGGATGCGATTGCCGCCAAAATCGAACTCGCGAGCGCTGGCGCGCCACGTATCCAGTGCTATGCCGTCGGTGCTACTCATTCGTTTTTCTTGTTTTCGTGGAGACGAAGCCAGTCTAGCGGGCCGGTGTGGCATGACGACTTGCCGTGCCGGCCAGCTTGGTGGCCCGGCGAGTCAGCTGGGCGCTGCTGGGAGGAAAAGGGGGGCGAATCAATGGTTCTGCATACACGGAAAACACCGTTACTGCGACGGAACCAAGGTTCGCCCAGCCCCTCTCGGGCGCCTGGAACGGTTACCGCCCGACCGCGCCACCAGGTCAGTTCACGGCTGCCCCGCCATGATCCGCGCCACCTCGCCTTCGGCCTGCAGGTGCTCGAAGGCGGCCTGGGTGCGCAGCACGGTGTCGTCGTCGGTCTGGCGGCTGTAGGCCATGTAGAGCTGCGTCGAGGTGTGCGGGCTGAAGATCTTCTCGACCGTGACCGGGTCGACGCCGGCCTCGGCGCACAGGGCGAGCATGTCGTGCTCGGGCATCGGCACCAGGTCGACCTGGCCGTTGACCAGGCGTTTGAAGTTGTCGCTGTTGTGCGCACTCACCACGATCTTGCTGAAGCCGTTGGCCTGCAGGTACTGGTGCCGGACGTCGTCGCGCATGACGCCGATCCGGTAGGCCTTGGCCGCCTCCAGGTCCGGCACCCGGATATCGTCCCGCTCGCTGAGTTTGTAGAAGTGGTAGTCGATGCGCATGATCTCGCCGACCCAGCGGAACAGCGCTTCGCGTTCGGAGGTGCGTGCGATCAGGTAGATCAGTACGCCGGGCTCGCGCAGGGCCATGTCATACGCCCGCGCCCACGGGTAGAGGCTGACCTGGTAGTCGTTGAGGCCGGCGCGCTGCAGCGTGGCCTCGACGACCCGGCTCGCCGTGCCGGCTACCTTGCCGTTCTCCAGGTAGCTGTAGGCGGTGTCTTCGGTCACCACGCGCAGCGGACCGGCGTTGGCCGTGGTGGTGCCGAGCAACGCGAGGAAGAAAGCGGTCCAGGCAAACGGATGCATCATGCAGTCCTCATGCGATCAGGCGGAAATGCAGTTGCGCCCGTGGGTCTTGGCCCGATAGAGGGCCTCGTCCGCGCGGTGCAGCAGTTGGTCGAATTGGTCCATGGTGTCCGGATCGAGCACGGCCAGACCGATGCTGAAGGTCACGTAGGGTGAAACGGCGGAAGCCTCGTGGGGCAACTCGCGCTCGGCCAGGCGTTGCTGCAGGCGCACCGCCGCCCGCCGCGCGGCCTCGGCATCGACGCCGGGCAGCAGCACGACGAATTCCTCGCCGCCAAGCCGCGCGACCACCTCGCCAGCGCGGGCGAACACGGACTGCAGCGTGTCGGCGACCATTCGCAGGCACTGGTCGCCCTGGGCGTGGCCGTAGTGGTCGTTGTAGCGCTTGAAGAAATCCACGTCGCACATCAGCACCGCCAGCGGCTGGTCCTGACGCAGGGCACGGCGGAATTCGACCTCCTTGATCTCGTCGAACTGGCGCCGGTTGGCCAGTCCGGTAAGCGGATCGCTGCGCGACAGCTCTTCCAGTTGCACATTGGCGGCGCGCAGTTCGGCCGTGCGCTCCTCGACCAGCTCGGCAAGGCGGTCCCGGTGCGCGGCCAGGGCCAGCTCATCCTGGTGCTGGCGCTCGAGATAGGCCGAGAGCTTCGCCTGCAGGCTGTTGACGCCGCCTTCCAGCAGGCTCAGCTCGTCGTGCCGCTTCGGCGAACGATCGAGGCGCAGGCTGTGATCGAGGTTATCCGGCGTCAGCCGCGTCAGGTGACGGGCAATGCGCCGCACATGCAGGGTGACCGTGCGGTTGAACATCCACATGATCAGCCCGGCCAGCAACAGCGACTGGATGACCTGGGTGATGACGATGTCGTAGACCTCGGCAAGCATGCGCTCCCAGAGCAGTTCTTCATTGCCTTCGAGCACCAGCTCGCCCACCGTCTCGCTGGCACCGGCGTAGGGCTCGTAGCTCAACTGATGCTGCAGGCGCGGCGCGCGGTGCTCGGCCGGCTGCTCACCCCGTTGCCGCTGAACCAGCTCCGGCTCGCGGCCGGCGCGGATGATCCGCAGCTCGACGCGGCCGATGGGTGCGGCCTGCACCACGCTGTCGAGCTGCGAATGCAGGGAATCACTGTCCATTTCCCAGATCGCCTTGGACAGGGTGCTGCGGAACACCTGATCGATCAGCGCCAACTCGGCGTTCATCTCCGCCAGGTTGTTCTGCCAGGCGGTCCAGGTCCGCAGCCCGACGGTGGCGAGGGTGAACAGCAGGCAGAAACCGAGTGTGGCCAGCACCAGCCGGCGGCCGAGCGAACCCACCGGCCGCGGCACCGGCTCGCTGATCGTGGTGGTTGAGTCGTCGTTCATTTCAGCCATTTCGCGACAATCGCGTCGTAGCGCCCATCGGCCCGCACGCGAGCCAGCGCCTGGCGGAAGCGCTCGACGACTTCATCCGGCGTGTCGCGACTGAACGCCATGCACAGGCCATCCGCACCGCCAAGGTCGTCCAGGCTCAGCTGCGGCACCGCCGCCTCGTTCGGATCACCACTGGCCTGACGCACCAGGTAATGGGCATTGAGTTCGTTGGATATCCACAGATCCACCCGCCCCGCCTTGAGCTTCTGGTAGTTGTGCTCGTACTTGTTGCTCGACTGCAGGTTGCGGCCGACGGCGAAGCCCTTGTCGATCAGATACTGCTCGCCGACATCCGCCTTGACCGTGGCGATCTGGTATTGCCGGGCATCGTCCAGGGTTTTCAGGTCGAACTCGGTGCCGGGCAGCGAGAACAGGAACCAGCGGGTCGGCGCGATCACCCCGACCCACTTGAACAACGGTTCGCGCTGCGGTGTGCGGGCGATGGAATAGATCAGCACATTCTCGTTGTTCAACGCGATGTCATAGGCACGGGCCCAGGGCATCGAACGGATGCGCACGTCCTCGCCGGCCTCCTCCAGTACCGCCTTCACCACCTCGGTGCCCATGCCGGTCAGCTCGCCATCGACGGTCATGTTGTAGGGCGGCAGCTCTTCGGTGACCGCGGTTATGACGTGCCCCGCCATCGCACCGGGCGCCCAGCAAAGCACCAGGGCGGGCAACAGCCTGCAAAGGCGAGCCAGCGACGTTTTCATGAGGCAGTCCCCCACGGCGCATGGCACCGGGCAACGAATCGAAGCGTGACGTCGAAGAGCAGCAGTTGCTCGTCGAGCGATGCTTCTTTTTCGGCGCTCGGCCGGGAAACTTCAACCACTGATCCGCAGCGACAGGCTAACGGTGCGGCAAACCGACGAATGGCCGGAGCCGATCAGGCAAGGGACGCGGCAACGAATCCTGCCCGACTCAGCCCCAGCCAGTTCAAACCCTCGCCCGCACCTGCCGCGGGCTGATGCCGAACTGGCGTTTGAACGCCGTGGCGAAGTTGGCCGGACTGTTGTAGCCGGCGCGCCAGGCGGCCTCATTGACGCTGGCACCTTCACGCTCCAACGCATCCCGCGCCAGTTGCAGCCGGCGGGCACGCTGGTACTCGAACACGGTCATGCCCTTGAACAGGCGAAACTGCCGCTGCAGCGTGGTGGCATTGACGCCCACCTCCCGGGCGATGCGCTCCAGCGTCCAGTCGTCGGCCTCACCGCTGTCGAGGAGCGCGAGGAGGCGTTGCAGACGGCGGTACTCCTGCGGGCGCAGGCCCTGTTCCGCCGACGCCGAGCCATCACCCAGGCTGATCAATGCTTCGCAGGCGATGTCCAGTGCGCGGCTTTCCAGGTACAGGCCCTGAAGCAGCGGGTCATAGCCGGGCGGGTTGAGCATCTGCTCGGCCAGGGTCAGCAGCCGGGCCGAGGGCTTCCAGATGCGCGGCGTCAGATGACTGTCCATGAAGCGGCGGATCGCGCCATCACTCGAGTCGACGCCCTCCCCGCGCCCTTCGAACCAGTCCGGCGTCAGGCTCACCACCAGCTTGCGGATATGACTGCCGCGGCGCGCCTGGCGGCGGAACAGCACGGGCTCGTTCATCGAAACCGCCACGCCCTCGGGGGCCCGCTGCGACGCCGACTGACCGAGCGTCAGCGACAGATCGCCATAGCTGACCCGGCTCTGGCCCTGCAGAAAGAGCACGAACGATACCCGCGGACCAACCACGTTTTCGGTGACGAAATCCTGCAGCTCTTCGCAATCGGACCAGTGCAGCGACAGGCCATCCCGCAGCTGCGCCCACTTCACCCGGCCGTAGAGCAGGCGGTCGTCATCCTCGTTGGGCAGGCGCAGCCCCGGCCTGCTCATGGCCGGCAACTCATCGCCACGAATGATGTGATCAGCTTGATTCATGCGGCGCTGCGCCTCGAACTGACGGGATTGCAAAGCAAATGTTCGGCCCCGCAAAGGTTCGCGAAGCGGCTGGGTGGCAGACTACGCGCCGACATCTTTTGATGCAAATCATTATCATTAAGTAGCGCGAACGTTTGCCAACACGTCGCCGCCGCTGCGACAGGAGCCGCCCATGGACAGAATTCTCCGCACCTCAAGCCTCAGGCCATTGCTGCTCGCCGGCCTGCTCGCCCCGTTTCCGTTGAGCGCCCTGGCGCAGAGTGTCGCCGCCCAGGCCGAACCGGTGCAGCTGGAGAGCATCACCGTAGAAGGCAACCGCCTGTACGACATGCCGTCTTCGGAGCAAAGCGGCGGCTACACCGTGCCGGCCGCCACCGTCGGCACCAAGACGCCGGCCGAACTGCGCGACATCCCGCAGTCGATCAGCGTGTACACCAGCGATTACATCCGCGACCGCCAGTTCGTGAACCTGGATGACCTGGCCAAGTACTCCACCGGCCTGCGCACCCTGAGCAACGACAGCGGGCGCTCGTCGATCTATGCGCGCGGCTACGAGTACGACGAATTCAACATCGATGGCCTGCCCGCGCCGATGGCCAGCATCAACGGCACGCTGCCGTCGCTGTCGCCGTTCGATCGGGTCGAGGTCATGCGCGGGCCGTCCGGGCTGTTCAACAGCACCAGCGAGATGGGCGGCATCGTCAACATGGTGCGCAAGCGCCCGACCCGCGAATTCCAGGGCAGCCTGACCGGGCGCTACGGCAGCTGGGACACCCATTACCTGGAAGCCGACCTGTCCGGCCCGCTCGACGAGCAGGGGCGCGTGCGCGGCCGTACGGTGATCTCCCGCGCCGACACCAACGGCGAGGTCGACTACAACGCCAACACCAGCGAGAGCTTCTATGGCGCACTGGACATCGACCTGTCCGACGCCACCGTCATGTCTTTCGGGCTGATTCACCAGACCAAGGACATCCTTCCGCACAACGGCTATCCGGCCGCCATCGACGGCAGCCTGGAAGACTTCAGCCGCTCGACCTACCTGGGCGCCGACTGGGGAGATTTCGACAGCCGCGGCACCGACGTCGTCGCCGAGCTGACCCATCGCTTCGACAATGGCGGCTACGGTCGCGTGGCGGTGCGCGGCTCCAGGCGCGCGACCGATTACCTCTATGCCTTCACCGCGCGCAACGTCAACAGCGGCGCGACCAGCCTGGCCTACACCGCCCGCGATCTGGAGCAGGACACCCTCGCCGTCGATGCCAACTACAGCCAGCCGTTCGAGCTGCTCGGGCAGGTCAGCGAGTTCGTCATCGGCAGCGATTTCAAACGCTACGAGACCGAGTATGCGGACGCCCGCGGCAATCTCGGCGCCATCGACGTCGCCAGCTACCAGCCGGGCGACACCAGCAAGCCGAACGTCACCTTCGGCACACCGACCGAAACCGATGAGCGCGAAGCCGGCCTCTACGCCAAGCTGACCTTCCGCCCGATCCAGCGCCTGGCGCTGATCGGCGGCGCGCGGGTCAGCAGCTTCGAAGGCGAGAACAGCAGCGCCACGCAGGATGTGCGCGAATCCGGCTATGTCACGCCCTACGGCGGCCTGGTGTTCGATCTGGATGACCAGCACTCCCTCTACGCCAGCTACTCGCAGGTATTCAAGCCGCAGAGCGAGGCTGGTGCCGACGGTCGCATCATCGACCCGCGCGAAGGCGAGCAGTACGAGGCGGGTATCAAGGGCAGCTATTTCGGCGGCGACCTGAACGCGCGCATCACCGCCTTCCAGCTCACCGACGAGAACCGCGCGGCCGGCGCCATTGATGACAGCGGCGCGCCGATCAGCGGCGTCTACGAGGCCACCGGCAAGACCCGCATCCGCGGTGGCGAATTGGAAGTCAGCGGCTACCTGACCCCCGACTGGGAGGTGCTGGCCGGCTACACCTATATGAAAACCGAGAACCTGGCCGGTGACGACTACGCGCTCTTCGCGCTGATGCCCCAGCACCAGGCCTCGCTGTGGACCAAGTACACCCTGCCCGGCGGTGCCCTGCGCGGCCTGGGGATCGGTGGTGGCGTGACCGCGATGAGCGACTACTACATCGAACGCGCCGGCAGCCCGCGCCTCAGCGCACCGGGTTATGCAGTGGTGGATGCCAAGCTGTCCTACCCGATCACCGACAAGCTGACCGGCACCTTCGACGTGAACAACCTGCTCGACCGCAAATACGTTTCGCGGGTTGGCAGCGTCGGCACCTTCAACTTCTACGGCCCGTCGCGCAGCTTCACGGTGGGCGCCCGTTACGAATTCTGATCCACCTGGCCGCCTGCGCCCGTAGGCGTCGGCGGCTGACTTCCGGAGATCACCATGCCCCAGTTTCACGCCCAGGTGGCGACACCCCGCGCGTCCCGCAACATGACGCGCCTGTGCAAGCACTTCGCGCACAAGGCCGAAGTCCAGCTGGACGAACGTCAGGCGCAGGTCGAATTCGCCTTCGGCCAGTGCCGGATGCTCGCCGATGACGAGCGACTGCTGATCGACTGCCAGGCCGCGGCCGGCGAGGCGGAAAAGCGCCTGCGCTTCGTCATCGACGACCACCTCCATCGCTTCTCGGGCGAGGAAGCACTGAAGGTGAACTGGTTGGACGGGCCGCTACCGCCAGGCCACAGGCAGGTCGAGCCATGAAAGGCGCCCTGCTCGCCCTGCTGGCCGGCCTGGGGCTTGCCGCCGTACAGGCACACGCCGGGGAAGAAGCCGGCTGGCAGCCAGTTCAGCTGCCGCACAGCAGCCAGCGTGACCTGCATTCGCAACGCACTGGCAAGGACTACCGCATCTTCGTCTCGGAGCCGCGACACGCGCCACCGCCGGGTGGCTATCCGGTGCTCTATGTGCTGGATGGCAACGCCCTGTTTCCGGGGCTGGCGATCCAGGCACAGGCCCTGGAGGATCGGCCCGACCCTAATCTTCGCGATTCGGTACTGGTGGTTGGCATCGGCTACCCCGGCGAGGCCCTGTACGACTTCAAAGCGCGCGCCGAGGATTACACGCCCAAAGCTGACGATCGCCAGCGCCTGCCGGGCCGCGAACCGCCGCCATCGGGCGGTGCCGATGACTTTCTGGCCTTTATCGAGGACGAACTCAAACCGCAGATCGCCCAGCGCTACCCGGTCGACGCCCGACGGCAGACCCTGTTCGGTCATTCCTACGGCGGCTTGTTCACCCTCTACACACTGTTCACCAAGCCGCAGGCATTTCAGGGCTATGTGGCCGCCAGCCCGTCGATCTGGTGGTACCAGGGCTATGTCGAACGCACGCTCGAAGCGTTCGAACGGCAGCTCGCGGACCAGCCTGTCGACGCGCGCCTGCTGGTCACCGCCGGCGGTGCCGAACAGCCCGCGGCGGGTGCCGCCATGGACGACCCGCGCCAGCGCCATATGGCCGAGCGGCGCATGGTCGGCAATGCCCGGGATCTGGTCGACCGGCTGCAGCGGCTGTCCGGGCGCGGCCTGCACAGCGAATTTCAGCTGTTCCCAGGAGCCAACCACGGCACCAACGCCGCACACAGCTCGGTCGTGGCACTGGCGTTGGCGGCAGCGATCGGGCGCCAGCCATCCCGCGATCAGGACGACTGAGGATGACGAAAGCGACGAGAACCGACCGGTCAGCCGGCCAGGGCAAGTGCAGGCAAATGCCCGGTGCTAGAGTCGGCGCTGCCTTTTCCAACACTGGAGACACCATGCGTCCTCTTTTCAATGCCCTGCTGCTGGCCCTGCCACTCTCGCTCTCGTCACTGGCCCTTGCCGCCGAATCGCCTGCCGGCCGCTGGCAGACCATCGACGACGAAACCGGCAAGCCCAAGTCCATCGTCGAAATCCAGCAGGCCGCTGACGGCACGCTGAGCGGCAAGGTCGCCGAAATCCTGAAATCGGATCACGGGCCGAACCCGGTCTGCAGCGAATGCGACGGCGAGCGCAAGGATCAGCCCATCACCGGCATGACCATTCTCTGGGACCTCAAGCCGGACGGCGAACAGGCCTGGAGCGACGGCACCATCCTCGACCCGGCCAAGGGCAAGACCTACCGCGCCAAGGCCAGGCTGGTCGAAGGCGGCGACAAGCTGGAGGTCCGCGGCTACATCGGCATCGAGGCGCTGGGCCGTACGCAGACCTGGATTCGCCAGTAACCTCGCTCGGCATCCGAGAGCCGGACCGCCGGCCGGCTCCCGGACTGCACGGTGGCGCCAGGCCAGGGTCGAACCCTGCATGCACTCACTTGCCCTGCGCCTCCTGCACCCATCGAGTCCCCGCCCTCGCCGCGCACTCTGCCTGGCGATGCTGTTCCTTCTCTGCCCGCTGGCAGTCGCCGATACCCGGCTGACTGCCGTACTCGCGCAGGCCGAGCGCCTGGAGCAGCTGCAAACCCTGATCATCGCCCAGCGTGGCGAGATCCTTGCCGAGCGCGGTTACCACGGCCATCGCACGACCACGCCGAGCAACATCAAATCCGCGTCCAAATCGGTGATTTCCGCACTGGTCGGCATCGCCATCGACAAGGGCGTCATCGAGAGCGTCGAGCAGCCCATTGCGGAGCTGCTGCCAGCCGACCTGCCCGGCAAGCCCGATCCACGTCTGCAGCAGGTGACGGTTGGCAACCTGCTGAGCATGCAGGCCGGACTAGGCTCCACCTCCGGGCGCAACTACGGCGCCTGGGTGGCGAGGCGCAACTGGGTTCGCGCCGCGCTGGCACGCCCGTTCGAGGCCGACCCCGGCACGGCGATGATCTATTCGACGGGCTCCAGCCATCTGCTCTCGGCAATCCTTACCCGCCGCACTGGCAAATCCACGTTGCAGCTGGCCCGACAGTGGCTGGCGCCACTCGACAGCTTCGCGATCAGCGCCTGGACGCGGGACCCGCAGGGCATCTACCTGGGCGGCAACGAGATGGCGATGCCGCCACGCTCACTGCTGGCCTTCGGCGAGCTCTACCGCCGCGGTGGGCTCAGCGCATCCGGCGACCGATTGCTGTCGCAGGACTGGATTGACGCGTCCTGGACTCCCCGCACCCGCTCGCGCTACACCGGGCACGGCTACGGCTATGGCTGGTTCATCACCGAGCTGGGCGGAGAAGCGGTGCGCTATGGCTGGGGCTATGGCGGGCAGATGGTCTACGTGGTGCCGGGCCTCGAGATGACGGTGGTGATGACCTCCAACGCCCGACAACCCTCCAGTGGTGCCATGGGGCATCGCGATGCGCTGCACCGGCTGCTCGGCGAGATCATCGGCGCGCTGCATGCAGCAGGCGCGCGGCCCTAACCTTGCACCAGCCGCAGCAACGCGGCGCGGTCCAGACAGCGATAGCGAAACGAGGGCCGGCCGATCTGCCCGTAGTGAAAGGATTCTTCCAGCAGCTGTGCATCGCTCAGATGCTTGAGGTACTTGCGCACCGACACGCGCGACATGCCGGTGGCCGGCAGCAGGGTTTCGCTGGTAAAGCCGTCCTCGTCCAGCGCCAGGATCGCCTGCGCCACCTGCGCCAGCGATGCCGGTGTCAGCCCCTTGGGCAGGTCGCCGGGGCGGCGCAGGTCGGTGGCGGGCGCTTGGCTGAACAGCCGGTCGATATCGCCCTGACCGAGCTGATCCGGCAGGCGGGACAGCGCCTCGCGGGCACGGCGGCAGGCCTCTACCGCATCGCGGAAGCGCTCGAAGCTGAATGGCTTGACCAGGTAATCCCGCGCGCCGAGGCGTTGCGCCGCGCGCACGGTCTCGATCTCCGAAGCGGCGGTGATCAGCACGGCATCGGTGTTGCGGTCCTGCGCGCGCAGATGGCGCAGCACCTCCAGCCCGGAGCGATTGCGCAGGTAGACGTCGAGCAGCAGCAGGTCCACCGCCTCGCGCTCCAGCACCTCGAGCGCGGCCGGCACGCTCTCGCACTGGCCGACCAGCTCGACGCCCTCGAGCCGGGCCAGGTAATCGACGTTCAGGCGCATGACCATCGGGTCGTCCTCGACGATCAGCACGCGCATGGCTGCTTTCATGATTCGACGTCTCCCGCGGCGCTCCCATAGGGCAATTCAACCTCGAACAGGCTGCCACGACCGGCCTCGGAATACACCGCCAGGCTGCCGCCCCAGGCCTCGACCTGTTCCTGCACCGCGGCCAGGCCGATGCCACGCCGCTCGCCCTTGGTGGATACGCCGCGCTGGAAGATCTGCTCGCGCACTGCGGCTTCGATTCCGCCACCGCTGTCCTGCACGTGCAGCGAGAGCAGCGCTTCGTCGTAGTCCAGCGTCAGGTTGACCCGTCGCTCGTCCTCTTCGGCCACCGCTTCGAAGGCGTTCTCCAGCAGGTTGCCAAGGATGGTCACCAGGCCATGGATCTGCTCGGGCACGGCGGCCGGCACCGGATGTTCGACATCCACCTGAAAGAGGATGCCGCGCTCGCGGGCCTCGCTCTGCTTGCCGAGCAGAAAGCCCGCCAGCACCGGTTCACCGATCCCCTCGACCAGTGATGTCGCCGGCGCCAGCTGGTGATCGGCAAGGTCGCGCAGATAGGCGCGCAGGGCATCCAGATCACCCATCTGTGCCAGCCCGAGCAGCACGTGCAGCTTGTTCTTGAACTCATGGGTCGCCGCCCGCAGTGCTTCGGCATAGCGGCTGACACCGGTCAGCTGTTCGGCCAGGGCGTTGACCTCGCTCTTGTCGCGGAAGGTCGCGATGGCGCCGATCACCCGGCCCTGATGACGGATCGGCGCACGATTGGCGAGGATCGCCCGACCGTTGAGGCTGAACTCACGATCCCGCTGCTCGGTTGCGCTGGCCAGCACCTCGGGCAGGCCACTGTTGGGCAGGTATTCGGCGATCGGCCGGCCCAGCGGTGGTTTGCCGAGGCCGGTGCTGGCCAGCAGGCGCTCGGCGGCGGGGTTGACCAGGGTGATGCGCGCCTGGTCGTCGACCGCCAGAACGCCTTCGCGCACCGAGGCCAGCATCGCCTGACGCTCCTCCACCAGCCAGGTGATCTCGTAGGGTTCCAGCCCCAGCAGCACGCGCTTGATATAGCGTGCCAGCATGTGCGCACCGAGGGCGGTGACCAGCATCAATGCCAGTACACCAAGCACCACGCCGCGCTGATGAGCCTTGAGCAGTTCGCCGAGCGAAGCCAGGGTGACCCCCACCGAGACGGCACCGAGCACCGCTCCCTCGTCGTTCAGCACCGGAGCGAAACCGCGAATACTGCGGCCCAGGCTGCCATCGGCACGCGAGGCATAGGTCTCACCGGCCAGCGCCGGACCTTCGTCGTCACCGCGAAAGGCCTGGCCGATGCGGGCCGGCTCCGGGTGCGTCAGGCGCAGGGCGCGCGAGTTCATCACCACGATGAAGTCCACGCCCAGGCGCTGGCGCAGGCCATCGATGTCCCGTTGCAGCGGATTATCGGGACTGAATTCGGCATCGGGGTTGGCCAGCGCTCGCTGCACGTCGGCGCGTGCGGCCACGCTCTGCGCCAGGTTGGTCACCCGCGAAGCCTGCCCCTCTTCGAGGGTGTCCTGCAGCTGCACGTTGAACAGCCAGAGGGCGAGCGCCAGCGCCAGCACCACCATGACGGCGACCAGCAGCGAGATCAGCGTATTCAGGCGCAAGCGCACAGCCATCACTCCAGTGCATGAGCGGACGCTCGACGCGCCGCGCTAGAGGGCCGGATCGAGCCAGCCCGGGGCTCCAGGGTCAAGCTCGGCTCCACTTTTTTTAGTTTCGTAATGGTTTTTTAACTTCGCCAAACATTGGCCGCGAAGCTTCTCTGCTTAAGGTAGCCCCGGCGTGGTTGTCCGACCGCGCATTCGCAAACATCACCCGTACGTGCGCCGCCTGGCCGCCACGTTCGAAGGAGTACAACAATGAATCGGACCACGCTGAGCGCTGCCGTGCCTGAAGGCAGCCCGAACATTCCCCTGCTGTCCCAACGCATCTTCAACCTGCCGTTGCCTCTGTTCGCCATCGCCTTGCTCGTCATGGCCGCCGCCATCGCTACCGACACGCTGCCCAGCGGCATGATCGGCGCGCTGCTGGTGATGATGCTGCTCGGCGAGCTGCTTGGCTTCGCCGGTGACCGGCTACCGATCATCAAGACCTACCTCGGCGGCGGCGCGATCCTGGCGCTGTTCGGCGCCGCGGCGATGGTCTATTTCGGCTGGCTGCCGGCAGCCGTGGCCGATGACGTCGCCAGCTTCATGAAGGGCGGCGGTTTTCTCGACTTCTATATCGCCGCGCTGATCACCGGCAGCATCCTCGGCATGGACGCCAAGGTGCTGGTCAAGGTCGGCTCGCGCTACGCGTTGCCGCTGCTCTGCTCGGTGCTGTTCGCCGCGCTGTTCGCCATGGCAGTGGGCGCGCTGCTGGGTTTCTCGCCGCAGGATGCGGTGGTGGTCATCGCCATGCCAATCATGGGTGGCGGCATGGGCGCCGGCGCGGTACCGATGAGCCAGATCTACGAGCAGCTGCTCGGCCAGCCGGCCAGCTACTACATCTCGATCCTGGTACCGGCCCTGGCGCTGGGCAACGTCTTCGCGATCATCATCGCCGGGCTGCTCAATGGCCTCGGCAACCGCTATCCATCGCTGACCGGCAACGGCCAGATGATGCCCGGCGTGGACGTCAACGAGAAGGAAGGGCCTATCACCCTGCCGGCGCTGGGCGTCGGTCTGGTCGCGGCGCTGAGCTTCTTCGTCGCCGGGCAGATTCTCGGCGAGTTCGTGCCGCTGCATCCCTACGCCCTGATGATCGTGCTGGTCGCGCTGCTCAAGGTGAGCAACCTGGTGCCCGAGTCGATCAACGACGCCGCCTCCCAGTGGTTCCGCTTCGTCGCGCGCAACTGGACCTTCGCCCTGCTGTTCGGCATCGGCGTGGCCTTCACCGACCTCGGCCAGGTGATCGACGCCATCTCGCTGACCTATGTGCTGATCGTTTTCGCCGTGGTCGCCGGTGCCGCCTTCGGCGCGGGCCTGGTGGGCAAGCTGGTGGGCTTCTACCCGATCGAATCGGCGATCACCGCCGGGCTGTGCATGGCCAACATGGGCGGCACCGGCGATGTCGCGGTATTGTCCGCCGCGCGCCGCATGTCGCTGATGCCCTTCGCACAGATCTCCTCGCGCCTGGGCGGCGCGCTGATCCTGCTGATCTCCAGCGTGGTGGTACCGCTGTTCTTTACCTGAGCGACGGTGACCCTGGAATGAAAAAGCCCCGGCCTTGCGGTCGGGGCTTTTTTTGTTCGGCGAACGGGCTGCGTCAACCGCGGAAGTAGTTGACCCGCCGATTCAGCTCCTCGGCCAGCATGGTCAGGTCCTGGCTGGAGGACGCCACCTGATTCGATGCAGCGGAACTGGCGACAGTCGAGTCGTGGATGCGCGTGACGCTCTGGTTGACCTCTTCCGCCACCGCGCTCTGCTCCTCGGAAGCCGTCGCGATCTGCGCGTTCATCTCGTTGATCGAGCCCACTTCCTGACGAATCTTGGTCAGCGCATTTTCCGCCTGCAGCGTCTGCTCGACGGTCTGCTGCGCCAGCAGCTTGCTCGACTGCATTACCTCCACCGCCCTGCCAGCGCCGGCCTGCAGCGAGGCGATCATCTCGCTGATCTCGCTGGACGACAGCTGCGTGCGGTTAGCCAGCGAGCGCACCTCGTCGGCTACCACTGCGAAACCACGGCCATGCTCGCCGGCACGCGCCGCCTCGATGGCGGCGTTGAGCGCGAGCAGGTTGGTCTGCTCGGCGATAGCGGTGATGACCTGCAGGATCTTCTCGATGTCGCCGCTTTGCGCCGAGACCTGGCTGACGGTTTCGGTCGCGCTCTCCAGCACCTTGGCCAGGTTATGGATGGAGATGGCCGTCTCGCCGACGATCCGCGTACCGGTCTCGACCTGCTCGTCGGCGCTCTTCGCCGCAGCCGCGGCACGGGCGGCGAAGCTCGCCACCTCGTTCACCGTCGTGGCCATCTGGTTGATCGCCGTGGCGACCTGCTCAGCCTCGGCCGACTGGTGCTGGATCTGCTGATTGCTGTTCGCCGATGAGGTACGCAATTCACCCGAGGCGACGCCGACGCCATCGGCGGCCGCGCGCACCTCGGCGATGATCGCGGTGAGGCGGCTGGCCATCTTCGCCGTCGCACCCATGACGCTGTCCGGGTATGGCGTGACGATCAGCTGACCCAGATCGCCATTGGCCAGGTTGCCGATCACGCGCGCCACCTCGTCGGGTTCGGCACCGAGGGTCGAACGCAGCTTGCGGATGATCACCACGGCGATGGCCACACCCAGCAGAACCGCTACGCCGGTCACCGCGACGATCAGCGCGAGGAAGCCGCTGGCGGTTTCGCGGACCACGGTCACGTCCTGATTGATGCTCGATTCCTGGTGATCAATGAACGCGTTGATCAGCCGCAGCCACTCGGTATAGGCCCCGGCGACGTTTTCCAGGAGGAATTCGTAGGCGCGCTCCGAGCCCTCGCTGAAGCGCAGTTCGACCACCTGCTGGGTCAGCGCGTTGGTCTTCGCCTCGATGGCCTCGATCTGCAGCATCAGCTGCTTTTCCACGGCATCGGCGGAGGGTTGCGCAAGCATCGTCTTCATCGGCTGCGCCGAATCGGTGTACAGCTGCGCCAGCCGCTCGATCTCCGCCACCTGCTCACGGGCAAACGCCGGATCGGCCGCACTGACGGCGTCCCGCACGGCAATCGCACGATCATGCACGCTGCCGCGGAAGTTGATCGCATAGCGTTGCTTGAGGCCGGCCTGCGAGCTGATCTGGCTCATGCTCCGGTCGATGACGTCGACTTTGAGCGCACTGACCACGGCGACCGTCACCATCAGCGCCAGGATTACCAGAAATCCCAGGCCCAGGCGCATGGATACCGACATCTGCTTGTTCATCGAACACTCCTCTAGCCAGACTGCGAGGCAGCCATTCAGTCAGTCGTTGATGCCCCGAGCGATACTCGGAGCGGGGCAAAACTTGTACAACATAATGTCACCGTGACATTACTTGTACAAGTTTTATCGACGAACTGCCGCCCGAAAGCGGCGGAATAAGAGCGCTCCAGTGCTCGCAGTGAAATATCGCAGGCCCTAGTACGCAGCTTGCAGAGGTCTTGTACAATTTTTCTGAAATCGCCCACCGGCCACTGTGACAACTGTCCCGATCACCACGCCGGAGCACCGGGCCCGGCAATCGCCAGACAGCAAAAAGGCGCCCGAAGGCGCCTTTCTGTGGTCTCGCAACGGTGTCAGACCTTGCTGCGCTCGAAGCGCTTGCGGTCGTTCTCGTTGAGGTACTTCTTACGCAGGCGGATCGACTTCGGCGTCACTTCCACCAGCTCGTCGTCGGCGATGAATTCCAGCGCCTGCTCGAGGGTGAACTTGATCGGCGGAACCAGGGCGATGACTTCGTCCTTGCCGGAAGCGCGCATGTTGTCGAGCTTCTTGCCCTTGGTGGGGTTGAGCACCAGGTCGTTGTCACGGCTGTTGATGCCGCACAGCTGGCCTTCGTAGATCTCGTCGCCCGGCGCCAGGAACAGCTTGCCGCGCGCCTGCAGGGTTTCCAGCGAGTAGGTCAGTGCGGTACCGGTAGCCATCGAGACCAGCACGCCGTTCTGGCGGTTGGTCACTTCGCCGGCCTTGATCGGGCCGTAGTGACTGAAGGTCGAGGTCAGGATGCCGCTACCCGAGGTCATGGTCAGGAAGTTGTTACGGAAGCCGATCAGGCCGCGCGCCGGGATGGTGTATTCCAGGCGTACACGGCCCTTGCCATCCGGAACCATGTTGCTCAGGTCGCCCTTGCGCAGACCCATCTGCTCCATCACCGGACCCTGGTGCTGCTCCTCGATGTCGATGGTGACGTTCTCGTACGGCTCCTGCTTGTCGCCGGCCTCGTTCTCGATGATCACCACTTCCGGGCGGCCTACGGCCAGCTCGAAACCTTCACGACGCATGGTTTCGATCAGTACCGAAAGGTGCAGCTCGCCACGACCGGAAACCTTGAACTTCTCAGGGCTGTCGCCCGGCTCGACGCGCAGGGCGACGTTGTGCAGCAGCTCCTTCTCCAGACGGTCCTTGATGTTGCGGCTGGTGACGAACTTGCCTTCCTTGCCGGCGAACGGCGAGTCGTTGACCTGGAAGGTCATGCTCACGGTCGGCTGGTCGACGGTCAGCGGCGGCAGCGCTTCGACATTGTTCTGGTCGCACAGGGTGTCGGAGATGTAGAGCTCGTCCATACCGGATACGCAGACGATGTCGCCCGCTTCGGCTTCCTGCACTTCAACGCGCTGCAGGCCGGAGTGGCCCATGATCTTGAGGATACGACCGTTGCGCTTCTTGCCGTCGGCGCCGATGGCGGTGACCGGCGTGTTGGCCTTGATGGTGCCGCGGGCGATGCGGCCGATGCCGATCACGCCGAGGAAGCTGTTGTAGTCCAGCTGGGAAATCTGCATCTGGAACGGGCCGCTTGCGTCGACGACTGGCGCCGGCACGTGGTCGACGATGGCCTGGAACAGGGCATCCATGTCGTCATCCATCTTCTCGTGGTCCATACCGGCAATGCCGTTCAGAGCACTGGCGTAGACGATCGGGAAGTCCAGCTGCTCGTCGGTGGCGCCGAGGTTGTCGAACAGGTCGAAGATCTGGTCGATTACCCAGTCCGGACGCGCGCCCGGACGGTCGATCTTGTTGACCACGACGATCGGACGCAGGCCGGCCTTGAACGCCTTCTGGGTCACGAAGCGGGTCTGCGGCATGGGGCCGTCCTGAGCGTCGACCACCAGCAGCACGGAGTCGACCATCGACATCACGCGCTCGACTTCACCGCCGAAGTCGGCGTGGCCGGGGGTGTCGACGATATTGATGCTGTAGTCCTTCCACTTCAGCGCAGTGTTCTTGGCCAGGATGGTGATGCCGCGTTCCTTTTCCTGGTCGTTGGAGTCCATCACGCGCTCGTTTTCCAGCTCCTTGCGATCCAGGGTGCCGGACAGACGCAGCAGCTTGTCGACGAGGGTGGTCTTGCCATGGTCAACGTGGGCGATGATGGCGATGTTGCGTAGATTCTCGATCACTGATTCTTTTCTCTGTAGATAGCTTCGAGCTGAGGCTGGAAGCTGGAAGTAGTCCGGACGAAGACAGTCTGTCCGAGGGTTGTACGGCCTGGCCTTGCGATCAGTGCCGGTCGGGAGGGCGGTGGCGGATGCTGCCGCCAAGCAGCCCCGGCTGTTTCACCGATGAGTCAGGCCGGACGATAGACGCGTACATTGACATGCCCCTCGCTCAGCAGATGGTGAGCATGCAGGCGGCTCATGACACCTTTGTCGCAATACAGCAGGTACTGGCGGTTTTCATCCAGCTCCTTGAATCGGTTGTTCAGTGCGTAGAACGGCAGCGTCTGAACTTCGATGCCCGGCAGCTCGAGCGGTTCGTCCTCGGCGCTGTCGGGGTGACGAATGTCGAGGATGACCTGGCCAGCGCTCGGCTCGACGACTTCTTCCACCTGCAAATCCTGACCCAGCTCGTCGATCACGCGATCGATGGCGACCTGGCGGGCATTCGCCAGCGCACGCTCCAAGATAGCCATGTCGAACTGCTTTTCTTCGTGCTCTATACGATAGCGCTTGGCCTTGGTGGTCGGGTTCACCGAGATCACGCCGCAGTACTCGGGCATGTTCTTGGCAAACTCGGCGGTGCCGATCTCGAAGGCGGTGTCGATGATGTCCTGCTTGTGGCTGGCGATCAGCGGGCGCAGCACCAGCATGTCGGTGGCCGAGTCGATTACCGAGAGGTTCGGCAGGGTCTGGCTGGAGACCTGCGAGATCGCCTCGCCGGTGACCAGCGCGTCGATGTGCAGGCGCTCGGCGATCTGCGTCGAGACGCGCAGCATCATGCGCTTGAGGACGACGCCCATCTGGCTGTTGTCGACCTTCTGCAGGATCTCGCCGACCACCTCCTCGAACGGCACGCTGATGAACAGCACGCGGTGCGAGCTGCCGTATTTCTTCCACAAGTAGTGGGCAACTTCCATTACGCCCAGCTCGTGGGCACGGCCGCCGAGATTGAAGAAGCAGAAATGCGTCATCAGCCCGCGGCGCATCATCTGATAGGCGGCGACGGTGGAATCGAAACCACCAGACATCAATACCAGGGTCTGCTCCAGCGCACCCAGCGGGTAGCCGCCGATGCCGTCATGCTGCTCGTGCACGACGAACAGGCGCTGGTCGCGGATCTCCATGCGCACTTCGACTTCCGGTGTTTTCAGCGAAATGCCGGCGGCGCCGCACTGCTGGCGCAGCTGGCTGCCAACGTGGCGCTCGACGTCCATGGAGCTGAACGGATGCTTGCCGGCACGCTTGCAGCGCACGGCGAAGATCTTGCCCGGCAGGCGCTCGGCGTAGTGCACCTTGCATCTGGCGACGATGTCGTCGAGATCGCCCAGCGGGTACTCGTGCACTTCCAGGCAATGGGCGATGCCGGGCGTGCAGCGCAGGCGCTCGATCATCTCGCGCAGCAGCTTCGGCTCGCTGCGCACGGTTTCCACCTCGATGTTGTCCCACACGCCCTCGACCCGCAGGTCGGGATCGAGCTCGCGCAGCACGGTGCGGATGTTCTTCGCCAATTGACGAATGAAGCCCTTGCGCACCGGCGGGCTCTTGATGGTGATTTCGGGGAAAACCTTGACGATCAGCTTCATGGAAACAGCGCGGCGCCGACGTGGCAGGAAAAGAGGGGCGCGGAGTATAGCGGAAACTGCTCAACATTTAACCGCTTTCTTCAAACGCAGCAGAACGCACCAAAAGAATGCACATCACCGGCGAGCCGCACCAATACCGCGCATCAATTCAGTGCAGCAGCTACGCTTTGAGACGCGCAAACGCTGCCGCAGCGCTGCCAGCGGCCTGCAGTCCCAAGAAAGAGCACTGGCATGCAATTTGCTCCCTTGTGAGGCAGGTCGCCTTGGCGGAACATCGCCGCCCGGCTTCACCCTGATTCGGAAGCTCACTGTCACGCTTCCACCACTTGGAGAACACCATGTCGAAGTCGCTTCAACTGATCAAAGATTACGATGTGAAGTGGATTGATCTGCGCTTCACCGATACCAAAGGCAAGCAGCACCACGTCACCGTTCCGGCTCGTGATGCCCAGGATGAAGACTTCTTCGAGCACGGCAAGATGTTCGACGGCTCCTCCATCCATGGCTGGAAAGGCATCGAAGCCTCCGACATGATCCTGATGCCGGTCGACGAAACCGCCGTGCTGGATCCGTTCACCGAAGAGCCGACCCTGATCCTGGTCTGCGACATCGTCGAGCCGAGCACCATGCAGGGCTACGATCGCGATCCGCGCTCCATCGCCAAGCGCGCCGAAGAGTTCCTGAAAGGCACCGGCATCGGTGACACCGTATTCGTCGGCCCGGAGCCGGAGTTCTTCATCTTCGACCAAGTCAAGTTCAAGTCGGACATCTCCGGCTCGATGTTCAAGATCTACTCCGAGCAGGGCTCCTGGATGACCGACCAGGACGTCGAAGGCGGCAACAAGGGCCACCGCCCGGCCGTCAAGGGCGGTTACTTCCCGGTTCCGCCGTGCGACCACGACCACGAAATCCGTACCGCCATGTGCAACGCCATGGAAGAGATGGGCCTGGTCGTCGAAGTGCACCACCACGAAGTGGCCACTGCCGGTCAGAACGAAATCGGCGTGAAGTTCAACACCCTGGTGGCCAAGGCTGACGAAGTTCAGACCCTGAAGTACTGCGTACACAACGTCGCCGACGCCTACGGCAAGACCGCGACCTTCATGCCGAAGCCGCTGTACGGCGACAACGGCTCGGGTATGCACGTACACATGTCCATCTCCAAGGATGGCAAGAACACCTTCGCTGGCGAAGGCTATGCCGGTCTGTCCGAGACCGCCCTGTACTTCATCGGCGGCATCATCAAGCACGGCAAGGCACTGAACGGCTTCACCAACCCGTCGACCAACTCCTACAAGCGTCTGGTCCCGGGCTTCGAAGCGCCGGTCATGCTGGCCTACTCGGCCCGCAACCGTTCCGCCTCGATCCGTATTCCGTACGTTTCCAGCCCGAAAGCCCGTCGTATCGAAGCGCGCTTCCCGGACCCGGCTGCCAACCCCTACCTGTGCTTCGCTGCACTGCTGATGGCTGGTCTGGACGGCATCCAGAACAAGATCCACCCTGGCGATGCCGCCGACAAGAACCTGTACGATCTGCCGCCGGAAGAAGGCAAGCTGATCCCGCAGGTCTGCGGCAGCCTGAAGGAAGCCCTGGAAGAGCTGGACAAGGGCCGCGCGTTCCTGACCAAGGGCGGCGTGTTCTCCGACGAGTTCATCGATGCGTACATCGAGCTGAAGTCCGAGGAAGAGATCAAGGTGCGCACCTTCGTGCACCCGCTGGAATACGACCTGTACTACAGCGTCTGATCCAGCTCGCGTGACAGGAAGGCCACCCTCGGGTGGCCTTCTTCGTTTCTGCAGTCCGGCGGCGATTCGTGCAGCTTGTCACGCCTCGCAAATCCCACCGATCGCACTTGCCTGCAACTCGGCGCAGTGCAAGGCTTCGGCAGTCCAACTCCGCGGAGCCTCCCATGCGTAGCGCACTGTTCAGCCTGCTGTTCATTCTCAGCCTTCCGGCCTTCGCCGAGATCTACAAGTACACCGATGCACAAGGCAATACGGTGTTCACCAATCAGCCACCGGAGGGTGTCCAGGCCGATACCGTCGACCTGCCGCCAGCCAATACGGTAAATATCCGCACGCCCGAACCGCCGCCACCGCTGCCGGACAGCCAGCAGACGCAGTCGGCCCCTTACCAGACACTGATGCTGAGCGGGATTCCCGATGAAGAAGCCCTGCGCGCCAACAACGGCACCTTCGTCGTCAGCGCGCTGCTGGAGCCGCCACTACGATCCGGCCACAGCTTGCGCTTCGTGCTGGACGGCATTCCCCAGGCTGCCGCCAGTGCCGCAACCTCGCTGCAACTGAACAATGTCGAGCGTGGCGAGCATCGCCTGCACGTCGAGGTGCTGAGCGGCGAGAAGGTCATCCAGCGCAGCCAGCCGGAGCTGTTCACCGTGCAACGGGTGAATACCTCCAGCCCGGCATTGCGTCCGAAGCCTCCGAGGCCTGCTCCTTGATCATCCTGCGGCAGACCCTGGCCGTCGCACTGCTGGCGGCCGCCCTGCCCTGCCTCGCCGGCGTCTACTCCTATGTCGACGCCGAGGGCAATCGGGTCTTCACCGATCGCCCGGCCGGCGAGGCGACCGAAGAAATACGCCTCAAGCGGTCCAACAGCATGCCTGCGCCGCCGATGCCGGCCGCACGCCCTACGGAGCCGGCAGCACCGAAAGCCGCGAGCATCATCTATCAGTTGCACATCCTCAGCCCGACGGCGGACGAAGCGATCCGCAACAATGCCGGCAATGTCAGCGTCACGCTGCAGGCCGAACCGACGCTGCACCCCGGCCATGCCTATCAGGTACTGCTCGATGACCAGCCGTTCGGCACACCCGGCGAACAGACTTCCTTCGCCTTGAGTAACGTCGATCGTGGCACCCATCAGCTGGCGGTGGCTGTCGTGGATGAACAGGAGCGCGTGCTGCAACGCACCGCGAATCAACCCTTTCACCTGATCCGCACCTCGCTGGCCCAGCGGCGCATGGTCAATCCTTGCCAGAAGGCCGATTACGGCGTTCGCCCGGAATGCCCGCTAAAGGACAAGCCGGTGGAAAAACGCGACATTCCCTTCGTGCCCTTTCTATGATCATGGGGTGCACCTGTTTGGTGCGCCCATCAGGTGAGCGGATCGCTCGTCACCAATTTGGGTCACCGGACAGCCCGTAGGGCTGCAGCATCACGCCGATCCGCGCCGCAATGGCGCGTTTGGTTTGGTTCTTGCATTTCCTGCCTGAACTTCCGGACGCAGACCCGCCATGATCAACGAAGCCCTGCAACGCCTGCTGATCGAGAATCTGACTACCGCGACGCTGTTGCTCAACTCGCGCCTGCGCCTGGAGTACATGAACCCGGCTGCCGAAATGCTGCTGGCCGTCAGCGGCCAACGCAGCCACGGACAGTTCATCAGCGAGCTGTTCACCGAGTCGCCGGAAGCCCTGGCGGCTCTGCGCCAGGCGGTTGAAGAAGCCCATCCGTTCACCAAGCGCGAAGCCACCCTGACCTCCGCCACCGGCCAGACACTGACCGTGGACTATGCGGTGACCCCGGTACTGACCCGGCAGGAAACCATGCTGTTGCTGGAAGTGCTGCCGCGCGACCGCCTGCTGCGCATCACCAAGGAAGAGGCCCAGCTGTCCAAGCAGGAAACCACCAAGATGCTGGTGCGCGGCCTGGCCCACGAGATCAAGAATCCGCTGGGCGGCATTCGCGGTGCGGCACAACTGCTGGCCCGCGAGCTGCCCGAAGAACACCTGAAGGACTACACCGAAGTCATCATCGAGGAGGCCGACCGCCTGCGTAATCTGGTCGATCGCATGCTCGGCTCTAACAAGCTGCCGTCGCTGTCGATGACCAACATTCACGAAGTGCTCGAACATGTCGCCAGCCTGATCGAGGCGGAATGCCAGGGAAGCATCATTTTGGTGCGCGATTACGACCCAAGCATTCCCGAAGTCCTGATGGACCGCGAACAGATGATCCAGGCCGTGCTCAATATCATGCGCAACGCCATGCAGGCACTGGCCGGGCAGAACGAGCTGGGCCTCGGCCGTCTCACCCTGCGCACCCGCACACTGCGGCAGTTCACCATCGGCCATATTCGTCATCGCCTGGTGACACGCATCGAGATCATCGACAACGGCCCGGGGATTCCCGCCGAACTGCAGAACACGCTCTTCTACCCGATGGTCAGCGGCCGCCCGGACGGAACCGGCCTGGGCCTTGCCATCACCCAGAACATCATCAGTCAGCACCAGGGTCTGATCGAATGCGAGAGCCATCCTGGCCACACCGTGTTCTCGATCTTCCTACCGCTGGAACAAGGAGCCACATCAGCATGAGCCGAAGCGAAAACGTCTGGATCGTCGACGACGACCGCTCCATCCGCTGGGTCCTGGAAAAGGCCCTGCAACAGGAAGGCATGGCCACGCAGAGCTTCGACAGCGCCGACGGTGTGCTGGCCCGCCTCGCCCGCCAGCAGCCGGATGTGATCATCTCCGACATCCGCATGCCCGGCCTCAGCGGTCTGGACATGCTCTCGCAGATCCGCGAGCAGTACCCGCGCCTGCCGGTGATCATCATGACCGCGCATTCGGATCTGGACAGCGCGGTGGCCTCCTACCAGGGCGGCGCCTTCGAATACCTGCCCAAGCCGTTCGACGTCGACGACGCCGTCTCGCTGGTCAAGCGAGCCAATCAGCACGCCCAGGAGCAGCAGAACCAGCAGGAACCGGCCAACCGCCACCACACCCCGGAGATCATCGGCGAAGCGCCGGCGATGCAGGAGGTGTTCCGCGCCATCGGCCGGCTCAGCCATTCCAACATCACCGTGCTGATCAACGGCGAGTCCGGCACCGGCAAGGAGCTGGTGGCCCATGCCCTGCACCGCCACAGCCCGCGCTCGGCGTCGCCATTCATCGCGCTGAACATGGCGGCTATCCCCAAGGATCTGATGGAGTCGGAGCTGTTCGGCCACGAGAAAGGCGCCTTCACCGGTGCGGCCAATCAGCGCCGCGGCCGCTTCGAGCAGGCCGACGGCGGCACCCTGTTTCTCGACGAGATCGGCGACATGCCGGCCGATACGCAGACCCGCCTGCTGCGCGTGCTGGCCGATGGCGAATTCTACCGGGTCGGCGGCCACACGCCGGTGCGGGTCGATGTGCGCATCATCGCCGCGACGCATCAGGACCTGGAAACCCTGGTGCAGGCCGGCAAGTTCCGTGAGGACCTGTTCCACCGCCTGAACGTCATCCGCATCCACATCCCGCGCCTGTCCGATCGCCGCGAGGACATCCCGGCACTCGCCGAGCACTTCCTCGCCAGCGCCGCGCAGGAGCTCTCGGTGGAAACCAAGGTGCTCAAGCCGGAAACCAAGGAATACCTGCAGCACCTGCCCTGGCCGGGCAACGTGCGCCAGCTGGAGAACACCTGCCGCTGGATCACGGTGATGGCATCCGGCCGTGAAGTGCATGTCGACGACCTGCCGCCGGAGCTGCTCAACCAGCAGGCCGAGGCACAGCCGGCGCACAACTGGGAACAGGCGCTGCGCAACTGGTCTGATCAGGCCCTGACGCGCGGCCAGAGCAACCTGCTCGACGAGGCGGTGCCAGCCTTCGAACGCATCATGATCGAGACGGCGCTCAAGCACACCGCCGGTCGCCGCCGCGACGCCGCGCTGCTGCTCGGCTGGGGACGCAACACCCTGACGCGCAAGATCAAGGAGCTGGGCATGCGCGTCGATGGCAGCGATGACGATGACGGCGACGACAGCTGAGCGCGGCTGACACCACACCGAGCGTAACGACGAACCCCGCACTTGGCGGGGTTCATCGTTTTTAGCGCCCTGCCAAGGGCGTCACCTGGATCATGGCTGCTTGTCGGCCGCCACCTGCACGGCGATACGCCAGCCACCATCGTGGCGTTCGCCGTGCCATTGCCCCTGCAGTCGCCGCGCCGCCACCAGATGCAGCAACAGGCCTTTCCCGGTCTGCTGCACGCGCCAGGCCACTGGCATGCCGTCGATCTGCAGTTGTCCGGATTGCGGCTCGCCTTCGGCCTGGAACAGCAGGGCGAACGCCCCTTCTAGATGCTCGTCATATACCTCGGGTTCGCGGTCGAACTGCAACGAAAGGCCTTGCGGCTGCACCTCCACCAGTTCCAGTTGCACCGGCCCGGGCGCGGTGAGCCGGCCGATCATCAGCCCCACCAGCAGCCCGATCAGCACCAGCGAACCGAAAAAGGTCCGGCGTATGCGGCGCATCGGGTCCTGCGCCCCGGTAGAATGCCGCCGGTCTTCAACCTCGGTGCTGCGCATGTTTCACGTGATCCTGTTCCAACCGGAAATTCCGCCCAATACCGGCAACATTATCAGGCTCTGCGCCAATACCGGCTGTCACCTGCACCTGATCGAGCCGCTGGGTTACGAGCTGGACGACAAGCGCCTGCGCCGCGCCGGCCTCGACTACCACGAGTACGCCACGCTGGAGCGCCACGCCGACCTGCCGAGCTGCCTGGCGCGGATCGGCATCGACGCCGCAAACGCGGACGGCCCGCGGCTTTTCGCATTCACCACAAAGGGTTCGCAGCCCTTTCACGAAGTCAGCTATCGGCGCGGCGACGCCTTGCTGTTCGGCCCGGAGAGCCGCGGCCTGCCGCCGGAGATCCGCGACGCACTGCCCAACGAGCAACGCCTGCGCCTGCCGATGCGCCCCGACAGCCGCAGCCTGAACCTGTCCAACACCGTGGCCGTCGCGGTGTACGAGGCCTGGCGCCAGCACGGCTTCGCCATGGAGTGAGCGGTACAACCTTGTGACAAAGGGTCCTGAACGATCCGCCGCGGTCCCCGTCGTAAACAGACAAGCTCCCTTGGCAGCAGGAGAAACGACGTGTCCCAGACCAAGTTCAGGCCCTACCACGCGCCCGCGGGCGGCTGGGGATCAGCCTACTCCGTCGCCAACATCCTGCTGCGTGAGCGCGTTTCGCCGGCCGGTATCGGTCTGCTGCTCAAGCAGAACAAACCTATCGACGGTTTCGCCTGTGTCAGTTGCGCCTGGGCCAAGCCGCATCCGTCACGACCACTGTCCTTCTGCGAGAACGGCGCCAAGGCGACTGCGTGGGAAACTACGTCGCTGCGCTGCGGCCCGGAATTCTTTGCCAGGCACAGCGTCAGCGAGCTGCTCAACTGGAGCGACTACGATCTCGAGCAGCAGGGCCGGCTGACCCATCCGCTGCGCTACGACGCCGCCAGCGATCACTATCAGCCGGTCAGCTGGGATGAAGCCTTCGCCGAGATCGGTGCCGAGCTCAAGGCCATGGCCGATCCCGATCAGGTGGTGTTCTACATGTCCGGGCGCGCGGCGCTGGAAACGGCCTACATGTATGGCCTGCTGGCGCGGCTGTACGGCACCAACAACCTGCCGGACAGCTCCAACATGTGCCACGAGAGCACCTCGGTGGCGCTGCCGGAGAGCATCGGCGTGCCGGTGGCGACCGTCACCCTGAACGATTTCGAGCACACCGACGGGCTGTTCTTCTTCGGCCACAACACCGGCACCTCCAGCCCGCGGATGCTGCATCAGCTACAGGAAGCCCGTGAGCGCGGCGCGCAGATTGTCACCTTCAACCCGCTGCGCGAGCGCGGTCTGGAGCGCTTCGTCAATCCACAGTCGCCGCGCGAAATGCTCACACCGGACAGCACGGTGATCAGCACCCAGTATCACCAGCTCGCCATCGGCGGCGACATGGCCGCCATCGCCGGCATGTGCAAGGCGCTGTTCGAAATGGACGACCAGGCCGTCGCCGAGGGTCGCAAGCGCGTGCTCGACGTGGACTTCATCGAGCAGCACACCCATGGCTTCGAGGATTTCGAACAGCGCATCCGCAGCTACAGCTGGGCGCAGCTGGAACGCCGTTCGGGGCTCAGCCGCGCCGCGCTGGAAGCGGCAGCGACCGTCTATGCGCGCTGCGAACGGGTGATCGCCCCTTATGGCATGGGCCTGACCCAGCACCGCTACGGCGTGCAGACCATCCAGATGCTGGTCAACCTGCTGCTGTTGCGCGGCAACATCGGCAAGGAAGGCGCAGGCATCCTGCCGGTGCGCGGCCACTCCAACGTGCAGGGCCAGCGCACCGTCGGCATCACCGAAAAGGCGGCAAAGGTGCCGGCGGACAACCTGCGCCGGCAGTTCGGCTTCGAGCCGCCAAGCGATGACGGCGTGAACACCGTGGAGGCTTGCGAGGGCATTCTCGACGGCAGCATCCGCGGTTTCATCGGCCTGGGCGGCAACTTCGTCCGCGCCATTCCCGACACCCTGCAGATGGAGCCGGCCTGGCGCAGGCTGCGGCTGTCGGTCCAGGTGTCGACCAAGCTCAATCGCAACCACCTGATCACCGGCGAGGTGTCCTACATCCTGCCCTGCCTGGGGCGCACCGAGATCGACCGTCAGGCCACCGGCGAGCAGCGTCACACCACCGAGGACAGCACCGGCTGCATCCGCGCCTGGCGCGGCGCCGCAGAACCCGCTGGCGAACTGCTGCTGTCGGAGCCGGCAATCATCGCGCGGCTGGCCAAGGCCACACTGACACCCAACCCGATGCTGGACTGGGACGCCTGGGTCGCGGACTACAGCCTGATACGCGACGCCATTGCCGAGAGCTACCCGGAGATCTTCCACGACTTCAACGTGCGCATGATGGAGCCCGGCGGCTTTCATCGCCCGCTTGGCGCCAGCGAGCGACGCTGGGATACCGAGTCCGGCAAGGCCAACTTCATCAACCCGCCATCGCTGGTTGCCGACCCCGACACCGAAGATGACGGCCACGAGCAGCACGACGTGCTGCAGATGATGACGCTGCGCAGCAACGACCAGTTCAACACCACCGTCTACGGCTACGACGACCGCTTCCGCGGCATCCATGGCACTCGCGCGGTGATCCTGATGAACCGCAACGACATCGTCCGCCTCGGCCTGGCCGAAGGCGACCGCATCGAGGCGATCACCGTGGTCGACGATGGCGTGCACCGCGCGGTCAGCCCGTTGCGGGTCACGCCGTACGATATCCCCGAAGGCTGCTGCGCCGGTTACTACCCGGAATGCAATGCCCTGCTGCCGGTCTGGCACCATGCCGAACGCAGCAAGGTGCCGGCGGCCAAGTCGATTCCGGTGCGCCTGCGCAAGCTGATCGCCGCGTCGGTTGCCGGCGACGTACCGCGCCAGCCCAGTCGCCCGCAGCGCAGCGAACAACCTGGGCCGGCCTAGCGCCTCGTGCAGAACCACGGCTGTCGATGAACCTCGCCGACAGCCGTTGAAAAGCCGGCAGCAGTCCCCCATATCAACCGCATTCGGGCATTCATCGCCCCGCAGTGTGGAGATTTTCCTTTGACCACCATCGTTTCAGTACGCCGCAACGGCAAAGTCGTCATGGGCGGCGACGGCCAGGTTTCCCTGGGCAACACCGTCATGAAAGGCAACGCCAAGAAGGTCCGCCGCCTCTATCACGGCCAGGTTCTGGCGGGCTTCGCCGGCGCCACCGCCGACGCCTTCACCCTCTTCGAACGCTTCGAAGGGCAGCTGGAGAAACATCAGGGTCACCTGGTCCGCGCCGCCGTCGAGCTGGCCAAGGACTGGCGTACCGACCGCTCCCTGAGTCGCCTGGAAGCCATGCTGGCGGTGGCCAACAAGGACGCCTCGCTGATCATCACCGGCAATGGCGACGTGGTGCAGCCCGAGGACGACCTGATCGCCATGGGCTCCGGCGGCGGCTTCGCCCAGGCCGCGGCCAAGGCCCTGCTACTCAAGGCCGGCGCCGATATGTCGGCCCAGGAAATCGCCGAGACGGCGCTGAACATCGCCGGCAGCATCTGCGTGTTCACCAACCAGAATCTGACCATAGAGGAGCTGGACAGCGCGATCTGACAGGCCGATGAAAAACCAGCTGCGTTGCCTCGCCTGGGTTTTTCAAGCCGCCTGTTTGCACCCCGTCCAGCCTTCCGGAGTAACGAAACAATGTCCATGACGCCCCGCGAGATCGTCCACGAACTCAACCGCCACATCATCGGCCAGGACGACGCCAAGCGCGCCGTGGCCATCGCCCTGCGCAACCGCTGGCGGCGCATGCAGCTGCCGGCCGAGCTGCGCCAGGAAGTCACCCCGAAGAACATCCTGATGATCGGCCCGACCGGTGTCGGCAAGACCGAGATCGCCCGCCGCCTGGCCAAGCTGGCCAATGCGCCATTCCTGAAAGTGGAAGCGACCAAGTTCACCGAGGTCGGCTATGTCGGCCGCGACGTCGAGTCGATCATCCGCGACCTGGCCGATGCAGCCTTGAAAATGCTGCGCGAACAGGAGGTGCACAAGATGCGCCACCGCGCCGAGGACGCCGCCGAGGAACGCATTCTCGACGCCCTGCTGCCGCCGGCACGTCCGGTGGGCTTCTCCGAGGAGCCAATGCAGCCGAGCGATTCCAACACCCGCCAGCTGTTCCGCAAGCGCCTGCGCGAAGGCCAGCTGGATGACAAGGAAATCGACATCGAGGTCGCCGAAAGCCCGGCCGGCGTGGAAATCATGGCACCGCCCGGGATGGAGGAGATGACCAACCAGCTGCAGAACCTCTTCGCCAACATGGGCAAGGGCAAGAAGAAGAGCCGCAAGCTGAAGATCAAGGAAGCCTTCAAGCTGATCCGCGACGAAGAAGCCGCGCGCCTGGTCAACGAAGAAGACCTCAAGGCCCGCGCCCTGGAAGCGGTCGAGCAGCACGGCATCGTCTTTATCGACGAGATCGACAAGGTCGCCAAGCGCGGCAACACCAGCGGCGCCGACGTCTCCCGCGAGGGCGTGCAGCGCGACCTGCTGCCGCTGATCGAAGGCTGCACGGTCAACACAAAACTCGGCATGGTCAAGACCGACCATATCCTCTTCATCGCCTCCGGCGCCTTCCACCTGTCCAAGCCCAGCGACCTGGTGCCGGAACTGCAGGGTCGCCTGCCGATCCGTGTCGAGCTCAAGGCGCTGTCACCGGAAGACTTCGAGCGCATCCTCACCGAGCCGCACGCGGCGCTCACCGAGCAGTACCGCGAGCTGCTGAAGACCGAAGGCCTGCACGTCGAATTCCTCGAAGATGGCATCAAACGCATCGCCGAGATCGCCTGGCAGGTCAACGAAAAGACCGAGAACATCGGTGCGCGTCGCCTGCACACGCTGCTCGAGCGCCTGCTGGAGGAGGTTTCCTTCAGCGCTGCCGATATCGCCGCCAAGCAGGACGGCGAGGCGATCCGCATCGACGCTGCCTACGTCAACGAGCATCTCGGCGAGCTGGCGCAGGACGAAGACCTGTCGCGCTACATCCTCTAACCGTCGCGGCCGTGGCAATCGCCACGGCCGGTTCTTCCGGAGCGTTGCATGCGCATCCCCACCGCAATCAAGCTGCACAAGGCGTCGAAAACCCTGGAGCTGGAATATGGCAGCGACGAGCGCCATGTGCTGTCCGCCGAATTCCTGCGCGTGCATTCACCCTCGGCCGAGGTGCAGGGCCACGGTAATCCGGTGCTGCAGACCGGCAAGCTGAACGTAGGCCTGGAGCAGATCGAACCGGCCGGCCAGTACGCGCTGAAGCTGACCTTCAGCGACGGCCATGACAGCGGCCTGTTCACCTGGGATTACCTGGAGCGCCTGGCGCTGAATCAGCAAACGTTGTGGGAGGACTATCTCGCGGCACTGGCGGCCGCCGGCAAGTCGCGCGATCCGGATGAGTCAGTGGTCAAGCTGATGCTCTGACCTTGCTCGGCAACATCTCGCCATCGTTTTCTGCCCGAACTCTCAGCGCCTGACCGACTGCGCAACTGGTCGGTGCCGCGCTGCCGGCCCGCCAACTGCGCTCCGACGGTCAGCCCCGTACCGCCATAGCGCGACCCTGCAGTCAAAAAAACGACCGGCGTGCAGCGCATTTGCTTAAGAAACCTCCGAAGTCGGCCGCTAAGTGCAGTGACACTTACGCCGCCGCCACGGCAGCCCGGCACAAGACGCCTCGCCACTGCGCCTCGGCAACTTGCGCCCGCCTCGACTTTTGGAGCGTTCATACATGTTCTCGCGCTTTTTCACCGACCTGGCCGTCACGCGCAAGCTTGGCCTGGGCTTCGGCTTCATGGTCCTACTGACACTTCTGGTCGCCGCCATCGCCGTCACCAGTCTCAACGGGCTGATGGAGCGCAACCAGAAGCAGACACGCCTTTCGCAGGTTCAGGAAGCCGCCTACGCGGTGGATACCGCGCGCACGCTGTTCGAACAGAGCGGCAGCGACGCCCACGCCCAGCAGGTGACCGGCAAGATCGGCGAAGTTCGCTATCACCTGCAGGACATCCGCACCACCCTGACTGCCGCTGACGATCAACGTGACATCGCCGCCGCGCTGCAGCACGCCGAGCGTATCGAGCGCAGCTTTCAGGAGCTGAAGCAGGCCCGCGAAAGCCGCGAGCAGAGCCGGGGCGTTATGGTCAGCAGCGCCGGCGAGGCGCTCAAGGCACTCGGTGAACTGGAAGGACAGATCTACCAGGCGCTCGAACAATCCGCCGACGACCCGCTCGTCGTGCAGCAGGCCCGCGCCCTCGCCGAACTCACCCGGCGTGTGCTGGAGAGCCGTTATCTGGTGCGTGGCTACATCTTCCAGCACACTGAGGAGTCTGCGCAGCTCGCCTACGCCGGCCTTGATCGCTCCCGCCAACAGGCCGACCTGCTGCGCGGCCTGCTGCCATCCGACCAGCACAGTCATCTCGATCGCATGGCCAGCGCCCTGCAACGCTACCGAGCGGCGATTGAAACCTTCAAGGTTGGCATGGACGCAACCATCCAGGCACGCACGGCGCTGGCCAAGGAGATCGGCGGGCTGCTGGAAATTAACGGCAACCTGTACCGCAACCAGCAGAACAAGATGCTCGGCGAAACGCAGCAGGCACGCATCCAGACCATGCTGACCGCCCTCGCCAGTGCACTGCTCGGCCTGCTCGCGGCCTGGTTCATCGCCCGCCAGATCATTCTGCCGCTGCGCCACACCCTGGCCATGGCCCGGCGCATCGCCGACGGCGACCTCTCTGGTCAGGACAGCGCGCCGCGACGCGACGAACTGGGACAGCTGGAAAGCGCGATGCAGGAGATGCGCCAGAGTCTGCGCAAGCTGATCGGCAGCATCGGCGACAGCTCGACGCAGATCGCGGCGGCTGCCGAGGAGCTCTCCGCGGTCACGGAGCAGACCAGCGCCGGGGTCAACGATCAGCGCCAGGAGACCGATCAGGTGGCCACGGCGGTAAACGAGATGGCCGCCACCGTTCAGGAGGTGGCGCGCAACGCGATCGATGCCGCACAGGCCACTGCCGAGGCCGACCAGCAGGCGGTACAGGGCGAGAAGCTAGCTGGGGACGCTGTCGCCCAGATCGAGCGCATGGCGATGCAGGTCGCCAACACCGGCGAGGCAATGGAGCATTTACGCCGCGACAGCAATGCCATCGGCAGCGTGCTGGACGTGATCAAGGCAGTCGCCGAGCAGACCAATCTGCTGGCGCTCAATGCCGCCATCGAGGCGGCGCGGGCTGGTGAAGCGGGCCGTGGCTTCGCCGTGGTAGCAGACGAGGTGCGTGGCCTGGCGCAACGCACCCAGCAATCGACCGAGGAGATCGAGAAACTGATCGGCACCCTACAGAACAGTGCCCAGAGCGCCAGCCAGCTGATGCGCGACAACCAGCAGCTGAGCGACAGCACGGTCGAACTGACCCGCCGTGCCGGCGACGCCCTGAGCGTCATCGCCCGGACCGTGTCGACCATCCAGAGCATGAACCAGCAGATCGCAGCGGCGGCCGAACAGCAGAGCGCGGTGGCCGAAGAGATCAACCGCAGCGTGGTCAGCGTGCGCGACATTTCCCTGCAGACCGCTACCGCCAGCGACGAAACGGCACGCGCCAGTACCGAACTGGCCCAGCTCGGCAACGCGCTTCAGCAGCAGATCGGCCGCTTCCGCCTCTGACGGCCAGGCGCAGGGCCGCAGCGTCCTGCGCCGCCTCTCAGGTCAGCGCCTTGTCCAGCGCCCGCTCGATCTGACCCTGAATGCTGCTACCCATGGCCGAGAGCAGCAGGCCGAGGTTGAGCAGAACCTTCACGCTGTCCTCGTAGACTTCGATACGCCCATCCGCGCCGCTGCGCTTGACTGCCAGCACATCGCCCTGCCACTGACAGCTCACACCGAACTCGCGAGCTAGGCGTGCAGCCAGCTCGTCGGCCTTCTCGCGTGCGGCCTCGCGGCCAAGATTGTGGGTACGTTCGACGATGATCTGGGCCATGAGGACTCCTGGCTGCGCCCGAAAAGGCGCGCACTATAGCAAAGCGGCGCCGTCGATCGCCTGGCCGCCCCGCCTGATCATGCCAGTGAACCCTCTGTCCCACAGGCCTGTCGCCGCCAGCGCCATCCTGCGACATGTCGCCGCTAGCCCTTTTGCCCGCGACCGCCAGCTCGACGCTTATCAGCCGCCTATTTAGGTTTAGAATGCCGGGCACATTCTTTCCGGCGAAAGTGACATGACCGACCCTCGCAAAGCGCATGACGCAGAACCGACCACCCATTTCGGCTACAAGAACGTGCCGGAAAGCCAGAAGGCGCAGAAGGTGGCCGAGGTGTTCCACTCCGTGGCCGCCAAGTACGACCTGATGAACGACCTGATGTCCGGTGGCGTGCATCGCCTGTGGAAGCGCTTCACCATCGAGCTGTCCGGCGCCCGCCACGGCAATCGCATCCTGGACATCGCCGGCGGCACCGGTGACCTGACCCGCCAGTTCTCGCGCATCGTCGGCCCCACCGGCGAGGTGGTGCTGGCCGACATCAATGCTTCGATGCTCAAGGTCGGCCGCGACAAGCTGCTGGACAAGGGCGTGGCCGGCAACGTCAGGTTCGTTCAGGCCGATGCCGAGAAGCTGCCCTTCCCGGACAATCACTTCGACGTGGTCACCATCGCCTTCGGCCTGCGCAACGTGACGCACAAGGAAGACGCAATCGCGTCGATGCTGCGCGTGCTCAAGCCGGGCGGCCGCCTGCTGGTACTGGAATTCTCCAAGCCGACCAACCAGCTGTTTTCCAAGGCCTACGACGCCTACTCGTTCAGCCTGCTGCCGATGATGGGCAAGCTGATCACCAACGACGCCGAGAGCTATCGCTACCTGGCCGAGTCGATCCGCATGCATCCGGATCAGGAAACGCTCAAAGGCATGATGGAGACCGCCGGTTTCGAGCGCGTCAGCTATCACAACATGACCGGCGGCATCGTCGCCCTGCACCGCGGCATCAAACCCTGATGTTGCGCGCTGCCCTGCTGGCCGGTGCCGAGCGTGGCATCAATCGCGTCCTGCGCCTGGACCCCACGGCATTGCCGCGACTGGCACGCCTGAGCGGCCGGATCATCGAAATCGACTGCACGGCGCCGGCCTGGCGGCTGTTCATCCTTGCCGACGACGAAGGCCTGCGCCTAGCCAGCAACTGGGGCGCGGATGCCGATTGCCGCCTGCGCGCGCCTGCGAGCAGCCTCTTGCGCCTGGCCGTCAGCCGCAACAAGACCGCCGTGCTGCATGGCCCCGAGGTCGAGATCGACGGCGACAGTGGGCTGCTGATGAACCTCGCTGAGGTGCTGCAGGATCTGGAGCTGGACTGGGAATACGAAATTTCCCGCTGGCTCGGCCCGGTCGGCGCACAGCTGCTCGGCTCCAGCCTACGCGGCCCAGTGGACTGGGTGCGCGACAGCGCCGACTCGCTGCGTCAGGACCTTGCCGACTACCTCAGCGAGGAATCGCGGATGCTGGTCGGCCAGGCCGAAGCCCAGGCGCGTTTCGACGAGCTGGATGACATGAAACTTGCCCTCGACCGACTCGAAGCCCGCATCGAGCGCCTCGCCCTCAACCTGAATCCAGATCGCCCCGAATGAAGCTGTTCGCCGCCGCACGCCGCCTGTTTCGCATCCTGCTGGTGGTGATCCGCTACCGCCTCGATGACATCATCCTCGACCTGCCGATGCCCTGGTGGTTGCGTGCCACCAGCTACCTGCTGCCCTGGCGCTGGATTCCGCGACGCCACAGCGAGCTGTCGCGCGGCGCACGCCTGCGCCTGGCACTGGAGGGCCTGGGGCCGATCTTCATCAAGTTCGGGCAGATCCTCTCCACCCGCCGCGATCTGCTGCCGCCGGATATCGCCGAAGAGCTGGCGATGCTGCAGGACCGCGTGCCGCCCTTCGATTCAGCCGTCGCCACGGCACTCATCGAGCGCCAGCTGGGCGCTCCGGTAGGGGAAATCTTCGCCCGTTTCGACAGCAAACCGCTGGCCTCCGCGTCGGTGGCGCAGGTGCACGCAGCCAAGCTGCGTTCCGGCGAGGAAGTGGTGGTCAAGGTGGTGCGCCCGAACCTCCGGCCGATCATCAGCCAGGATCTGGCCTGGCTGTTCATGCTGGCCAACAGCGCCGAGCGTATTTCCATCGACGCGCGCCGCCTGCACCTGGTGGAAGTGGTCGACGACTACGCCAAGACCATCTACGACGAGCTCGACCTGCTGCGCGAAGCGGCCAACGCCAGCCAACTCAAGCGCAATTTCGAGGGCTCGGCGCTGCTTTACGTGCCGCAGGTGTACTGGGACTACTGCCGCCCGCAGGTGCTGGTGATGGAACGCATCTACGGCGTACCGGTGACCGACATGGCTGGGCTGGCACGACAGAACACCGACATGCGCCAGCTGGCCGAGCGCGGGGTGGAGATTTTCTTCACCCAGGTGTTCCGCGACAGCTTCTTCCACGCCGACATGCACCCCGGCAACATCTTCGTCAGCACCCACCAGCCCTGGAGCCCGCAGTACATTGCGGTGGACTTCGGCATCGTCGGCAGCCTGACGCCCGAGGACCAGGATTATCTGGCGCGCAACCTGATGGCCTTCTTCAAGCGCGACTACCGCAAGGTCGCGCAGCTGCACATCGATTCGGGCTGGGTGCCGGCGGAAACCAAGGTCAACGAATTCGAGGCCGCGATCCGCACCGTCTGCGAGCCGATCTTCGAGAAGCCGCTGAAGGACATCTCCTTCGGCCAGCTGCTGGTGCGCCTGTTCCAGGTGGCGCGGCGCTTCAACATGGAAGTGCAGCCACAGCTGGTATTGCTGCAGAAGACCCTGCTCAACATCGAAGGGCTCGGCCGTGAGCTGTACCCGGATCTCGACCTCTGGAGCACCGGCCAGCCGTACCTCGAGCGCTGGATGCGCGAGCGCATGAGCCCCAAGCAGCTGATCAAGAACGTGCACGCGCAGATCGAACAACTGCCGCACCTGGCCAACATGACCCGCGAGCTGCTCGAGCGCATGGCGCACCCGCACGCGAACAACCCACCGCCGCCCTGGCGCGAGCGCCACCACGGCTGGCCGCTGCGTCTGATCGGCGCCGTACTGCTCGGCAGCGGCGCGACTCTGGCGGCCAGCGCCGACAGCCTGACCGCCGTAACCGCCTGGCCGGCGTGGGTGATGCTGGTAGCCGGCATCTTCATCGTGGTGCGCCGATAGCCATCCCTGATGCAGGCTGGCACACTTGGCCCATTGAGCGGAGAATCCGATGAACTGGCTGGACGAAATCAACTGGAACGCCGACGGTCTGGTGCCGGCGATCGCCCAGGACCACAAGACCGGCCGCGTGCTGATGATGGCCTGGATGAATCGCGAAGCCCTGGCGTTGACCGCGCAGGAAAACCGCGCCATCTACTGGTCGCGTTCGCGTAACCGGCTGTGGCGCAAAGGCGAGGAGTCCGGGCATGTGCAGCAGCTGCACGAGCTGCGCCTGGACTGTGACGCCGACGTGATCATCCTGATGGTCGAGCAGATCGGCGGCATCGCCTGTCACACCGGTCGGGAAAGCTGCTTCTACCGCGTTTTCGAAAACGGCGCCTGGAAGGTCGTCGAGCCGGTCCTCAAGGACCCGCACGCCATCTATGCGGAGCACAAGCATGAGTGACACCCTGACCCGTCTGGCCGAGGTGCTGGAAGCCCGCAAAGGCGCGGCGCCGGACAGCTCCTACGTTGCCAGCCTGTACCACAAGGGCCTGAACAAGATTCTCGAGAAGGTCGGCGAGGAATCGGTGGAAACCATTCTCGCCGCCAAGGACGCCGCCGTCAGTGGCGACTCCAGCGACCTGATCTACGAAACCGCTGACCTCTGGTTCCACAGCCTGGTCATGCTCGCCGCGCTCGGCCAGCACCCGCAGGCCGTGCTGGATGAACTGGACCGGCGCTTCGGTCTCTCCGGACACGCGGAAAAAGCCGCGCGTCCGCAAACCTGATTCACATCGGAGATATCACCATGGGTTTTGGCGGCATCAGCATCTGGCAACTCCTGATCATTCTGCTCATCGTCATCATGCTGTTCGGCACCAAGCGCCTCAAGGGCCTGGGCTCCGACCTCGGTGATGCGATCAAGGGCTTCCGCAAATCCATGGGCACCGACGAGGAAAAGCCCGGCGTCGAAGACAAGCAGAACCAGACCATTGACGCGCAGGCGCGCAAGGTCGAAGAACCGACCAAGAAAGACCAGTGATAACGTTCCATGCGGTCGAGCGGCGACCTTCGCTGCCCGGCCGCTCTCCCTATTGATGTGAGCACGTCCTGATGTTCGATATCGGTTTCACCGAACTGCTACTGGTCGGCCTGGTGGCATTGATGGTGCTCGGTCCGGAACGCCTGCCCGGTGCAGTTCGCACCACGGGACTGTGGGTTGGCCGACTGAAACGCAGCTTCAGCAACATCAAGGCCGAGGTGGAGCGCGAGATCGGTGCCGACGAGATCCGTCGGCAGCTGCATAACGAGCGCATCCTCGACCTGGAGCGGGAAATGAAGCAAAGCATCATGCCGCCGACTTCGACCACCAGCTCGGGCACCGCCACGCCATCGCCGACCGAAAACACGGCGAGCGAAACTGCGGACAGTACCGGCGCCGCCGTTACGCCCAGCCCCAGCCCGGAAGTGCCGCCAGCTGCACCTGTTGCTGAACCCGCACCTACCCCTCGCCCCGACAGATCGCCAGAACCATGAGCCAGTCTTCCATCGATGATCAGGAAATGCCCCTGATCGCTCATCTGACCGAACTGCGCAAGCGCCTGCTGCGCTGCGTCGTGGCCATCGGCCTGCTGTTCGGCGGGCTGTTCTACTTCTCCCAGCAGATCTACTCGCTGGTCGCCGCACCGCTGCGCGCCTATCTGCCGGAAGGCGCGACTATGATCGCCACCGGCGTCGCCTCACCCTTCCTGACGCCGTTCAAGCTGACCCTGATGGTCGCGCTGTTCCTATCGATGCCGATCATCCTGCACCAGATCTGGGGCTTCATCGCCCCCGGCCTGTACAAGCACGAAAAACGCATCGCCGTGCCGCTGCTGGTGTCGAGCATCTTCCTGTTTTACGCCGGCATGGCCTTCGCCTACTTCGTCGTGTTCCCGATCATGTTCGGCTTCTTCGCCAGCGTGACGCCGGAAGGCGTGGCGATGATGACGGACATCGGCCAGTACCTGGACTTCGTGCTCACGCTGTTCTTCGCCTTCGGCGTGGCATTCGAGATTCCGGTAGCGACCTTCCTGCTGATCTGGGTGGGCATCGTCGATGTCGCCACCCTACGCAAGAGCCGTCCCTATGTGATCGTCGGCTGCTTCGCCGTCGGCATGGTGCTGACGCCACCGGATGTGTTCTCGCAGACGCTGCTGGCCGTTCCCATGTGGCTGCTGTTTGAAGCCGGGGTGATCTGCGGCAGCATGATCAACAAGCGCGACGAAGATTTCCGTGGCGATGCCGAGCAGGACGCGGCAGAACCCGGCGACCAGCCGCCCGCGCCGCGCCCGTGAACCTGCTGCTGCTCGACGCGGCCGATTTCGTCGCCGATAACCGCGTGCTGCTGCGTGACCGGCGCCTGACTCATCTGCAGCAGGTCCATCGCGCCGAGGCGGGCGAGCAGCTCAGAGTTGGCCGCGTGGGCGGCAACATGGGCAGCGGACAGCTCCTGCGCCTGGATGCTCACGAGGCAGAGCTGCAGGTCAGCTTCGACCAACCACCGCCGGCGAAGCTGCCGGTGACCCTGCTACTGGCGCTTCCACGACCTAAGATGTTGCGCCGCGTGCTGCAGACCGTGGCCGCCATGGGCGTGCCGCGGCTGGTATTGCTCAACAGCTATCGCGTCGAGAAAAGCTTCTGGCAAACGCCATTCCTCGAGCCCGCCGCCATCCACGAGCAGCTGATCCTCGGCCTGGAACAGGCGCGTGACACCGTCCTGCCGGAGGTCATTATCGAGAAGCGCTTCAAGCCCTTCGTCGAGGATCGCCTGCCTCAGCTTGCCGCAGACACCCTGGGGCTAGTCGGCCATCCCGGCGATTTTCCCAATTGCCCCCGTGCCATAACGCAGCCTGTCACCCTGGCGATCGGCCCGGAAGGCGGCTGGATCCCCTACGAGGTAGACAAACTGGCTGCCGCCGGTCTGCAGCCGGTTCAGTTGGGCGAGCGCATTCTGCGCGTGGAAACGGCGGTCAGCGCGCTGCTGGCCCGACTGTTCTGAGCCTGAACGGCTGACTCACCACCGTCACCGTTCGCCGCCTGACCGATGCGCCCCGATGAACGTAACGCACCCACCCGGTGCAAGGGAGTCACAGATTAGGACTGCTCACGCTTCAGTGCGTCTGCGCTGCGGCCTCGACACTCCAACGAATCCCTAAAAGAGCCGTTCTTGCCATGCGACCATTGACCATCGACATGCACCGTCTGGAGTACGCTCTGGATGGACGCGACAGCGCCGAGTACTACCTGGACCTGGAAAGCGGTGCCATCCGCGCCGTTTTTCCCAGCGAGCCAGCCCCTGGCGTCATGGAGAAATACGACGTACAGCAGGATCGCTATCTGCACATCGAACCGCTGGAGCTCGCGCAATCCATGGCGATGCGTGAGGCCTTCCTCTTCACCCAACACGACCCGATCGCCCACGCGGTGCTGAGCAGTGCGCTGAACGGCCGCAAGCCGCTGCGCACCTTCGACTTCAAGCTGGAGGATTTCCCTGCGGTGAGAGAGGCCTGGCTGGACTACCAGACCGTGCAGCTGCGCGAGTACGCGATCACCTGGCTGCGCGAGAACGACCTGGAACCGGTCCGGCACTGATTCACGCGCGTCAGCTTTCGAGGAGAAAGGTCACCGGACCGTCGTTGACCAGATGCACCTGCATCTCGGCGCCGAAACGCCCGCAGGCCACCTGTGGATGCTGCTGGCGCGCCTGGGCCAGCAGGTAGTCGTAGAGCGCTTCGCCGTGCGCTGGTGGGGCGGCGCTGGAGAAACTCGGCCGCAGCCCGCTACGGGTATCGGCCGCCAGGGTGAACTGCGATACCAGCAACAGCCCACCACCGATGTCCTTCAGCGAGCGATTCATCTTGCCCTGCTCGTCGCTGAAGACGCGGTAGTTGAGCAGCTTGTGCAACAGCTTGTCGGCACGGGCATGATCGTCCTCGCGCTCGACGCCCACCAGCACCAGCAAGCCCTGATCGATGGCACCGACCACCTCGCCTGCGACCTCGACCCGTGCCTGACGGACACGCTGGATCAATGCTTTCATCGCTGGGCGGCCCCGTCAGGCGTCTGTCGGAGGCAGATCGAGCAAGCGGTGGGCGATCTCACCGGTCGCCCGTATCAGCGCATCGGTAATGCCTAGCTCCGCCGCCGAATGCCCGGCGTCGCGAATGATCTGCAGCTCGCTGTTCGGCCACGCCTGATGCAGCGCCCAGGCATTGTCCAGCGGGCAGATGGCATCGTAACGGCCGTGCACGATGATGCCCGGCAGGTGGGCGATCTTCGGCATGTCGCGCAAGAGCTGATCCGGCTCGAGAAAGGCCTGATTGACGAAGTAGTGGCATTCGATCCGCGCCATCGACAGCGCCCGGTGCGCATCGGCAAACCGCTCGACCACGTTGTGATTCGGCCGCAGCGTGGCGGTGCGACCTTCCCAGCAGGACCACGCCTTGGCGGCGTGCATCTGGGCGATCTGGTCGTTGCCGGTGAGACGGCGGTAGAACGCTTGCATCAGGTCGTCGCGTTCCTCCAGCGGAATCGGCGAGAGGAAGTCCTGCCAGTAGTCCGGGAAGAGCCGGCTGGCGCCTTCCTGATAGAACCAGGCGAGGTCCTGCGGACGGCAGAGGAATATCCCTCGCAGGATCAGCGCATGCACATGCTCGGGATAGCGCTGCGCGTAGGCCAGGGAGAGCGTCGAGCCCCAGGAACCACCAAACAGCACCCACTTGTCGATGCCCAGATGCTCGCGGATGCGCTGCATGTCGGCGATCAGATGTGCGGTGGTGTTGTTCTCCAGGCTGGCATGGGGCGTCGAACGTCCGCAGCCACGCTGATCGAAGGTGATGATGCGGTACAGGGTCGGATCGAAGAAGCGGCGGCTGAGGGCATCGCAGCCGCCGCCGGGACCACCATGGACGAACAATACGGGCAGACCATCCGGCGACCCACTCTCGTCGACATAGAGCACATGCGGTTCTTCCACCGCCAGCTCGTGTCGGGCGTAGGGTTTGATCTCCGGATACAAGGTCTGCATGGCACACTCCTGATCTGCGGCGGGCCGGCTGGCCCCCATGACGTTAGCGGCATCATAACGAGGTTCACGGAGTTGAGCATGTCAGCATGGAAAATAGCGGCACTGGCGCTATTAATGACCCTGGCCGGCTGCGGCCGGGACGACCCGGAAGCGGCGCTGCAGCAGGCCGCCGAGCAGTTGCAGACGACCCTGGAGAACAAGCAGGTCGGCGACCTGATGGAACTGCTGCACGCAGATTTCCAGGCGCAGCGACAGTACCATCAGGAATGGGCGCGGCGCACGGCAACGCTGATGTTCCTGCGCCATCGCAATGTCCGGGTAATCGCCCTCAGCCAGCGCAGCTGGGTCGATCCGACCTATCCCGATCGCGGCCATACCGAGGCACAGGTGACGCTCGCTGGCGCCGAATCACTCCTGCCGCAGCAGGCGGGGCATTATCAGGTCAGACTCGACTGGCGCCAGGAGCGAGGCGAATGGCAGCTGGCGCGTCTGGAATGGGACTGAGCAGGCCAAACGATTACTGGCGCCAGATCAGTTCGCTGGTGTCGTAACCGCGCCGCTCGGCCTCGGAGAGCAGGCGATCGCGGGTCGCCTGGTCGACCTCGGTGTCCCGCGCAAGCAGCCAGAGATACTTGCGATCTGGACTGCCGACCAGCGCAGTGCTGTAGCCCTCGTCCAGATAGAGCACCCAGTAGTGGCCCTTGGTCAGACCGGGAAAGAGCCGGCTGAACCAGTTGTCGAAGCGCACCCACAGCCGATCGGTAATACCGGCTTCCTGCGGCACCGCTTCGCCTTTGGCTTCCTGCCAGTCGCCGTCTTCTGTTTGGCAACGGTTGGTCACCGCCACGCTGCCATCGGCCTGCAACTGGTAATTCGCTTCGGAGCGTATGCAATTGCGCTGAAAGAACATCGGCAAGCGCGCCAGCTCGTACCAGCTCCCCTGATAGCGTTGAAGGTCGACCTCGCCGACCGTTTCAGGGGGCTGTTCGCGCCCACCTCCTGCGCAGCCGCTCAACAGCATCAGGCACAGCAGGGCAACGACACTCGCACGCATGGGATATCTCCTGAGTTACATCAGCAGTTATTTCAGCCCCTTGCCGGAAAACATCATCACCTTGTCGCCCGCGAACTGGACGCTGATGAAGCGATTCTTCTCGCCCCAGGTGCAGCTCGACATCCCCAGCGCCCCGGCGCATTCGGAAGGTTTGCCGAGCAACTGCTCGACTTCCACCCGTTCCATGCCGGGCTTGAGCTTGGCGAAGTTTTCCTGGGTGATCGGACTGCAGGCAGCCAGCAGGACGACGCAGGCAATCAGCAATGGGGTACGCAATGGCATATCGAGCTCCTTGCTTGTTCTAAGGTTCAATGCCCCGCGGAAGCGGTGCCGCGGAGCGTTGGCCGGAAATGGCATCCGCGCTCAGAAGGACGAGCCCGGCTGCTCCAGAAATAGTCGCTCGGCGTCGCTGGCTTCGCGGCCGAGAGTTGCATTGCGATGCGGGAAGCGGCCGAAGCGGGAGACCACCTCGCGGTGGCGCTCGGCATAGTCGAGAAAGCCGACGAACAGCGGCTGTTCCGACTCGTCGGCAATGTCGCGCAAGGCAGTGAACTGCGCGACGGCCAGATCCTGGGTTGCCAGGTTCTCCGCGTGCTCCAGCACCAGGTAGATGAACACGCGCTGGATAGGCGCCAACAGCATGTCGCCGCCGTGGGCCAGGCCATCGCGAACCAGGTGCTGGGCGCGCTCGTCGCCGGCGAAAGCCTTCGGCGTGTTGCGATGGATCATGCGCGGCAGCTGATCGAGCAGCAGCACCAGTGCGAGCCAGCCCTCGGGCAATTCGGCCCAGCCCTGCAGCTCGCCGTTCAGAGCCTGTTCGACCAGTGCGCCGAAGCGCTGGCGCGCCTCGTCGTCCTGTTCTGCGCGGTAGCCAAACCAGAGTCGCTGCTTTTCAGCCGCGATCTCGCTGGCGCTGGTGCCCTGGCCGAACCACCAGTGGAGCAAGTCCTGCCAGGGCGCCTGCATCGGTCAGCCCTGGTGGTAGCCGGTGACGCGCTCGACTTCTTCCTTCGAACCGAGGAACACCGGCACGCGCTGGTGCAGGGACTCCGGCTGAATTTCCAGGATGCGCTGCGTACCGTTGGTGGCGGCGCCGCCGGCCTGCTCGACGATCATCGCCATCGGGTTGGCCTCGTACATCAGGCGCAGCTTGCCGGCCATGGAAGGGTCGCGGTTGTCACGCGGGTACATGAACAGGCCGCCGCGGGTGAGGATGCGATGCACGTCGGCCACCATCGAGGCGATCCAGCGCATGTTGTAGTTCTTGCCCAGCGGGCCGTCCTTGCCGGCCAGCAGCTCGCCGACATAGCGCTGCACCGGCTCTTCCCAGTGGCGCTGGTTGGACATGTTGATGGCGAATTCGGCGGTGCTCTGCGGAACGCTGAGGTTCTCGTGGGTAAGCACGAAGCTGCCCAGCTCACGATCCAGGGTGAAGCCCATCACGCCGTGGCCGAGAGTCAGAATCAGCATGGTCTGCGGGCCGTAGATGGCGTAGCCGGCGGCAACCTGCTTGGTCCCCGGCTGCAGGAAGGCTTCCTCGCCGAGTGCGTCGTTCTGACTGAAACAGGCATCCGGGCAGCGCAGCACGGAGAAGATGGTGCCGACCGAGACGTTGACGTCGATATTGCTCGAGCCATCCAGCGGATCGAAGACCAGCAGATAGGCACCCTTGGGGTACTTGCCGGGAATCTGGTAGGCGTTGTCCATTTCCTCGGACGCCATGCCGGCCAGGTGACCGCCCCACTCGTTGGCCTCCAGCAGGATTTCGTTGGAGAGCACGTCGAGCTTCTTCTGCACTTCTCCCTGGATGTTCTCGCTGTCGGCGCTACCCAGTACGCCACCGAGGGCGCCCTTGGATACCGCGTGGCTGATTTCCTTGCACGCTCGTGCCACGACCTCGATGAGAAAGCGCAGATCAGCAGGCGTGTTGTTACTGCGAGTCTGCTCGATGAGGTAGCGACTGAGGGTTACGCGTGACATGGAAATGACTCCGGAGGAAGGATAAACCCGCGCAGTTTAGCAGGCCGTAGGAAAACTAACTCCCCTCAGACAGGTCCGCCCCCTGCAGAGTTCAGCGAAGCGGCGGCCAGATTGCCAGCACGGTAGGCAACCCTCGCCATTTGTGGCTGCGCGCCGGCGGATGACCCTCCGGCGCGCCGGCCATCACAGCACTTTCCAGATCTCCCGGGCGTACTCGCGAATGGTGCGGTCCGACGAGAACCAGCCGGTGCGGGCGGTGTTCAGCACGGAGGAACGCCACCAGCGTGCCGGATCACGCCAGCACTCCTCGACATCCAGCTGCGCCTGCCAGTAAGCCTCGAAATCGGCGCAGACCATGAAGGTGTCGTGCCAGCTGATGCCATCCACCAGCCCGGTGTAGCGGCCCGGATCACCCGGCGAGAAGGCACCGCCACGAATCGCCGAGAGCACTTCGCTGAGCCGCGGCGACGCGCCGATGATGGCTTCGGCGTTGTACTCGTTGGCCTGCTTGCGCACATTCACCTGTTGCGCGGTGAGGCCGAAGATGAACATGTGCTCAAGGCCAATCTGCTCGCTCATCTCCACATTGGCGCCGTCCAGGGTGCCGATGGTCAGCGCCCCGTTGAGGGCGAACTTCATGTTGCTGGTACCCGAAGCCTCCAGGCCGGCGGTGGAAATCTGCTCCGACAGGTCCGCTGCCGGGATGATGTCCTCGGCCAGGCTGACGTTGTAGTTGGGCAGGAACACCACCTTGAGCAGGCCGCGCACGGTGGGGTCGGCATTGATGGTATTGGCGATGTCGTTGGTCAGCTTGATGATCAGCTTGGCCTGGTGATAGCTCGCCGCCGCCTTGCCGGCGAAGATCTTCACCCGCGGCACCCAGTTGCCGCCCGGATCGGAGCGAATCGCCTGGTACAACGCGACGGTGTGCAGCAGGTTGAGCAACTGGCGCTTGTACTCGTGGATGCGTTTGACGTGCACGTCGAACAGCGCGGTCGGGTCGACGCTGATGCCCAGCCGCTCCTGGATCACATTGGCCAGATGACGCTTGTTGGCCAGCCGCTGCTCGGCGAAACGCTGGCGGAACGCGGCCTGTTCGGCAAAGGGTTCGAGCTCGCGCAGGCGGGTTTCCGGCTCATCGAGCACCTCCTCGCCGACATGCTCCACCAGCAACTGGGTCAGCTGCGGATTGGCCTGGTAGAGCCAGCGGCGGAAGGTAATACCGTTGGTCTTGCTGTTGATCCGCTGCGGGTAAAGGCTGTGCAGATCGGTGAACACGGTCTTGCGCATCAGCTGGGTGTGCAGCCCGGATACGCCATTGGTGCTATGCGAACCGAGGAAGGCCAGATTGCCCATGCGCACCCGGCGACCGTGATCTTCCTCGATCAGCGATACCGAGCGCAGCAGCTCGGCATCGTGGACGCCACGCTCGCGCAGCTGGTCGAGATGGTAGGCATTGATCAGGTAGATGATCTGCATGTGCCGCGGTAGCAGGCGCTCCATCAGGCCCACCGGCCAGGTTTCCAGCGCTTCTGGCAGCAGCGTGTGGTTGGTGTACGACAGCGTCGCCGTGGTCAGCCGCCAGGCGTGCTGCCACTCGTAACTATGGACGTCGACCAGCAGGCGCATCAGCTCGGCCACGGCAATCGCCGGGTGGGTGTCGTTGAGCTGGATGGCGGTGTAGTCGGGCAGGCTGTCCAGCGAACCGCGCTGCTTGATGTGGCGACGCAGCAGGTCCTGCAGCGAGGCGGCGACGAAGAAATACTCCTGGCGCAGGCGCAACTCCTGCCCGGCCTCGGTGCTGTCGGCCGGATAGAGCACCCGTGAAATGCTTTCGGCGCGGGCCTCTTCGGCCGCTGCACCGATATGGTCACCGGCGTTGAAGCGCGCCAGATGGAAATCTGCCTCGGGCCGCGCACGCCACAGGCGCAGGGTGTTCACCCCGGCGCCGCGCCAACCGACGATGGGGGTGTCATAGGCGATCGCCCGTACCCCTTCGGCCCAGTGCCAGAAATGCTGGACCTCGCCTTTCTCGTTGGTGGCCGCCGTGACGTTGCCGCCGAAGCCGATCAGATACTTCACCTCGGAGCGCTCGAACTCCCAGGGGTTGCCGAAATCCAGCCAGGTCTCGGTCTGCTCGTGTTGCCAGCCATCGACGATGGCCTGGCGGAACAGGCCGTGGTCATAACGGATGCCGTAACCATGGGAGACCACGCCGAGGGTCGCCATGCTCTCCATGAAGCAGGCCGCGAGCCGGCCGAGGCCGCCATTGCCGAGCGCCGCGTCAGGCTCCAGCAGGCGGATGCGTTCGATATCCACGTCAAGCCCGGCGAGCGCTTCACGCGCCACGTCGAACAGGCCGAGGTTGCTCAGGCTGTCGACCAGCAGGCGGCCGATGAGAAACTCCAGAGAGAGGTAATACACCCGCTTCTGCCCGCTGGTGTAAGCCTCGCGCGTGCAATCCATCCAGCGGTCGATGGTGCTGTCGCGGGTAGCGAGGGCTACCGCATGGAACCAGTCGTAATCGGAGGCGTTCTCCGGATCCTTGCCAACCGAGTAGGTGAGCTTGCGCAACACTCGCTCACGGAAAGCGGCAATTTCTTCGGCGGTGGCAATGGCTGTTTCCTGCGTCATGGACAGACCTCGGTTAGCGAAGACACACAAGAGGGACTCGCGGCAGCCATGCCCGTTCACCTCCATTCGACATTCCAGAAAAAGCGTTGCAGGTTTCCTTTACATCTGCGCTACCGCCCGTCCGGTCGCCGCCGTCGGAAGACGCTGGCAATCGCCGCGCGACTCGTTATGATCCGCGCGCCCGAACGCACCGAAGACTGCCCGTGAAGACAAGATTGATCGCCTCCGCCGACCCGGAACGCCTGGAAACCTGGGTGCGCTATAGCGCCGGCCTGTGCCGCGACTGCCATGCGACCTGCTGCACCCTGCCGGTGGAGGTACGCATCGACGACCTGATCCGGCTGGAGCTGGTCGATGTCTTCGAGCGTGACGAGCCGGCAAAGAACATCGCCAAGCGCCTGAGCAAGGCGGGCATCGTCGAGCACTTCAATCACAAGCACGAGATCTTCACGCTGACCCGCCTGGCCAATGGCGACTGTCTCTATCTGGACCGCAAGACCCGGCTTTGCACGGTCTATGCCAAGCGTCCGGACACCTGCCGCAACCACCCGCGCATCGGCCCGCGCCCGGGCTATTGCGCCTACCGCAGCAAAACCTAAGGCTGAGCGGCGCACCAACTGCTATCGATTCGGGGCAATACGGCACCGATGCGGACCATGCCGGCGCGGATTCGCCGGAGGTTAGGCGTGCCCGGGCAATGACATGAACGCACTGGCCAAACCGTGACTCAAGAGTCATGCTTGGCGTCTGTCTGTATCTTCGCAATGTTTAGGAACCTGCCGGCATGAGCCGCGATAGCCGCTACCTGGAAGCCATCCTCCACCACGACATTCCGCTGACCCGCTCGCTGGGACTGCGTGTCGAGCGCTGGGAAAACCACGAGTTGCGCCTGCAGGTACCACTGCAGCCGAACATCAATCACAAGAGCAGCATGTTTGGCGGCAGTCTGTACTGCGCTGCCGTGCTGGCGGGTTGGGGTTGGCTGCATCTGCGACTGCGTGAAGCCGGAATTGAGGATGGGCACATCGTCATTCACGAAGGCAAGATCGAGTACCCGCTACCGGTAGTCGACGACGCCATGGCCATCTGCTCCGCGCCGACTCCGGAAGCCTGGGAGCGTTTCGAGTCGATCTATCGCCGCCGTGGCCGTTCGCGCCTGGAACTTCAAAGCCGCATCCTCGCCGCCGACGGGCGTGACGCTGTGCGCTTCACCGGCCAGTTCGTTCTGCACAAATAGGCAGTAGTCCTGCAACCGCTGCTGCCGCGGCGGTTCCGCATCAGGCGATGCTGGGCAGCCGCTTCGGATTCAGCCTCGGTTGGCCAGCTCGATCAGCCACTCGCGCCAGTCGACACCTCTGGGCAGGGCCAGGAAAAACGGGTTCAGATAACTTTCCCGCGCGTCATAGCGCAGCGCCGCACCACTGACATCCAGCACCTCGCCACCGGCACCTTCCAGCACCCCCTGCGCGGCAGCGGTATCCCACTGCGAGGTCGGCGCCAGGCGCGGGTAGCAATCCGCAGCACCTTCGGCCAGCAGGCAGAATTTCAGCGAACTGCCGACATTCGCCAGCGCCAGCTCACCGAAACGTTCGCCCAGACGACTCAACAGCTGCTCCTGCGCCGGACTGCTGTGGCGCCGGCTGGCGACCACGGTGAACGCTTCCTCCGGCTGCTGGCGCACGCGCAGCGGCTGAGTCGCGCCGGACACTTCGCTGCGCCAGGCGCCGAAATCCTCGCCGCCGTAGTAACAGCGTCCGGATGCCGGAATGCCGACCACGCCGAAGCGCACCTTACCCGCTTCGATCAGCGCGACGTTGACCGTGAACTCCTCGCTGCCGGCGATGAATTCCTTAGTGCCATCCAGCGGGTCAACCAGCCACCAGCGCGTCCAGCCGGCGCGCTCGCTCAGCGGCACCTCGCAATCCTCCTCGGACAGCACCGGGATGGCGCTATCCAGCGCCAGCAGGCCGTCGAGTAACACCTGATGCGCCGCCATATCAGCGACGGTCACCGGCGATTCGTCGGTCTTGGTCTGGACATCCAGCTCGCTGCGCCAGTGCGGCAGGATCGCCTCGCCCGCCTGACGCACCAGATCGATGACCGACGACAGATAGGGATGACTCATTGGCCGAACTCTCCGCGCTGGGTCAACAGATCCTTGGCCAGGTACAACGCGGCCAATGCGCGCCCCTCGCTGAACTGCGGATGCTGCACCAGACTGGACAGTTCGTGCAGGTTGACCTTGTCGAGCCGCATCGGCTCCGGCTCGTCGCCGGGCAGCTGCTCCGGATACAGATCGCGCGCCAGCACCACCTGAATCTTCTGGCTCATGTAACCGGGCGACAACGACAGCTCGGTAAGCAGCTCCAGGCGGCGCGCGCCGAAGCCGGCCTCCTCCTTGAGTTCGCGGTTAGCCGCTTCGAGCACGTCTTCACCCGGCTCGATCAGGCCCTTGGGCAGCGACAGCTCATAGGTGTCGGTGCCGCCGCAATATTCTTCGACCAGCAGTGCATTCTCCGCATCGGCCAGCGCCACGATCATCACCGCGCCGTAACCGCTGCCCTTGCCGACCAGGCGTTCATAGGTGCGCTCGACACCATTGGAAAAACGCAGCTGCAGCTCCTCGACACGGAACAGTCGGCTGCTGGCGACGATCTCACGGGCTAGCACGGTGGGTTTCTGGCGCATGGGAAACTCCTGGAAACGCGAGCGGCTATCATAACCCGGCTTTTTGCGCTGGCCGTGAGTGCTTTACGACCAGCTGACCGACGCCGTCCCGTCCATACACCGCTGACGCGAGCCCGCACATGACCGCCAACCTGCCCTGGTCCGACATCGATACCGTCCTGCTCGACATGGACGGCACGCTGCTGGATCTCCACTTCGACAATCATTTCTGGCTCGAACTGCTGCCGCAACGCTACGCCGAGCTGCACGGCATCAGCCGCGCCATGGCCGAGCTGGAACTGGCGCCACTGTTCAACGAGCACGTCGGCAAACTCACCTGGTATTGCCTGGACTACTGGACCCGCGAACTCAACCTGCCGATCCGCGACATGAAACGCGAGATCGCCGAGCTGATCGCCCTTAGACCAAATGCCGACGAATTTCTCGCCGCGTTGCGCCAGACCGGCAAGCGCGTGGTGCTGATCACCAATGCGCACCGCGACTCGTTGTCGCTGAAGCTGGAGAAGATCGAACTGGCGCCCTGGTTCGACCGCCTGATCAGCTCCCACGACTACGGCTATCCGAAGGAGGAGCCGCAGTTCTGGCACGCACTGCGCCAGGATCTGGAGTTCGAGCCCGCACGTGCACTGTTCATCGACGATAGCCTGCCGATCCTGCGTAGTGCGCAGCGCTTCGGCATCGCGCATCTGCTGGCGGTGCGCGAGCCGGACAGTCGCCGCGCACCGAAGGACACCGAGGAATTCGCCGCGGTTGACGATTACCTCGACCTGATCCGCAGCCTGCACGGCGGTCCAGCGTGACGGCTGGCGCTGCCTTCGGGCAGCCGGAAGCTTTACACTACGCAACAGTTGCCGTCGGCGGGAACCGGCTCAGGACGAGCCCGGGCCGGCACGCATCGAAACAGCGCAGCGGTGCGCAGCACATGCCCTGCCGCTCGTAGTTCGCCCACGGATGATCGATAGGAAGCAACATGGCAGCAGTAGGCGCCGAATTCTGGCCCCATAGTCACAGCGAGATGAGTGAGCGAATCTGCCGGCATGACTGGGGGGCGACTGCGCTCGGAACTCCTGACGCCTGGCCGGCTTCGCTACGGCTGCTGCTGGACACCATTCTCGAAGCACCCCTGCCGATGTGCATCCTCTGGGGCGACCAGGCGCTGCAGTTGTACAACGACGCCCACGCCGCACTGATCGGCGATCGCCACCCGGCCGAACTCGGCCAGCCCGCTTGCCACCGCTGGGGCGCGACCTGGGCCCTGCTGGAGCCGGCCTGCGACACTGCCCGCCGCGGTGAGCCACGGGTACTGCGCAATCAGCAACTGGTCATCGAACGCGATGGCGCTCCGGTGGAAGCCTGGTTCGACCTCGCCCTGAGCCCCATTCGCAACGCCTCGCACGGCATCGGCGGTCTGCTGCTGTGCCTCAGCGAGACCAGCGAACGCGTGCGCACCGAAACCCGCCTGTCGCAGACCGCCCTGCACTACAAACTCAGCGCCGAGGTGCACCGCGCCAGCGAACAGCGCCTGCAGCTGGCACTCGAGGCCAGCGACCTGATCGGCATCTGGGACTGGGCCATCCAGGCCAGCGAGATTCCGGCGGGAGCTGAGCTTTCCCGCATCCTGCCGGTGGCCCAGTCCGGGCCGAACGGCCTGAGCAGCGAAGCCTTTTTCGATCATGTCCATCCCGACGACGTGCCACGCCTGCGCGCCGCGCTGGAGCGCTGCATCGTCGAGCGCGGTACGCTCGACGAGCGCTACAGGCTGCGCAGCGACGACGGCGTCACCCGTTGGGCGCTGGCGCGCGGGCGCTGCCATTGCGACGAGCAGGGCTGGCCACAGCGCTTCCCCGGCGCAGTGATGAACATCACCGGACAGCAGGCCAGCGAAGATGCCCTGCGCCAGAGCGAAGCCGAGTTGAAGATGGTCACCGACGCACTGCCGGTGCTCATCGGCTACGTCGACGCCGAGGAACGTTTTCGCTTCAACAACCGCTACTACTCCGACTGGTTCGGCCACTCGACCGAATGGCTGCTGGGCAAGACTGCCCGCGAAGTGCTCGGTGAACGTGGCTATGCCGAGCGCCAGACAAGCATCCGTGATGCCCTCGCCGGCCGCGACGTGACCTTCGAGGCCCATAGCCCGCACCGTGACGGCCAGCCCCGACGCATGCTGGTGCACTACCTGCCGCGCCGTGACGGCCAGGGCAACGTGCTCGGCTTCTTCGTCATGGCGCTGGATGTCACCGAGCGCTGGCGCGCCGAACAGGCGCTGCGCGAACTCAACGAGACACTGGAAAGCCGTATTCAGGAGCGCACCCAGGCCCTGGCGGAAGTCTACGAACGCCTGCTCAAGGAAATGGCCAGCCGCGAGCAGGCACAGGAAGCGCTGCGTCAGGCGCAGAAGATGGAAGCAGTCGGCCAGCTGACCGGCGGCATCGCCCACGACTTCAACAACATGCTGACCGGCATCATCGGCGGCCTGGACCTGATCCAGCGCTACATCCAGTCCGGCCGCCACGGCGAAACCCAGCGCTTCATCGATGCCGCGGTCACCTCGGCCAATCGCGCCGCGGCACTGACCCACCGCCTGCTCGCCTTCGCCCGGCGCCAGCCGCTGAATCTCAAGCGTGTCGAGCTGAACCAGCTGATCGAGTCGATGCACGACCTGCTCAGCCGCACGCTGGGCAGCCACATCCACATCCGCAATCAGTTGCAGCAAGGTCTGTGGCCGGTTTCCAGCGACGAAAACCAGCTGGAAAGCGCGCTGCTCAACCTGGTCATCAACGCCCGCGACGCCATGGCTGACGGCGGCACCCTGCTGCTGGAAACTCGCAATGTCGAACTGTACAGGCAGGGCGATGTGGGCGATCTGGCCGCCGGGCGCTACGTCATCCTCTGCCTGACAGACAGCGGCTGCGGCATGAGCCCCAAGGTGCTGGCCAGCGTCTTCGAACCGTTCTTCACCACCAAACCCATCGGCCAGGGCACCGGGCTCGGCCTTTCCATGGTCTACGGCTTCACCCGGCAGGCCGGCGGCCATATCCAGATCGCCAGCGAACCGGGCGAAGGCACCCAGGTCAGCCTGTACCTTCCCGTATTCGAGGACCAAGGCGTCAGCGTCGCGCCAGCCGGCGAAGACGACGGCCCGCTTCAGGCCCAGCAAGGTGAAACCGTCCTGGTGGTCGAGGATGATCCGGCGGTGCGCCTACTAGTCATCGACGTGCTACAGATGCTCGGCTATCAGACGCTGGAAGCCGCCGACGGCAATGCGGCGATCCGCCTGCTTGAGAGCACGCCCACCATCGACATGCTGGTCACCGATGTCGGACTGCCCGGCATGAACGGCCGGCAACTGGCGGATGTTGCGCGCCAGCATCGCCCCGATCTGCCGGTGCTGTTCATGACCGGCTATGCCAAGCAGGCCGCCAGCGCGGACTTCCTCGAACCGGGCATGGACATGATCAGCAAGCCGTTCAACCTCGATGCGCTGGCCAAGCGCGTACGCGACATGCTGGCGGATAGCGACCAGCGGTGAATCGTCCGCGGCCGGCTGGGGTCATAACTCTATCCGCCGGCCGCGAGCATGCACTGCAGTTGCAGCGATGCAGAACGCCGGTCTCGTCAGACCTCGTGGCCTGTGCGGTGAGTGGGTTGAGGCAGGTTCGGATGTAAATGGCCGAGACAAGGCGCTGCGACGAGTCATAGCGGGTTATGGCGAGGAGCAGCAACCCAGTATCGGGGCCATGGACGCCGAAATTGACCAACCGAACCTGCCAAACAGGCGACTAACTGGACCGAATTGCCGATGAACGCCCCGTCTCGCCTGAATGCCGGCGTCGCCGCTGCCGCGCAACCACCTGCCGGCGCCAGCCAGCGCTACTGCTACCAGCCGATCGACGATGTCGCGCAATGCGCAGTCGATCTTGCCGAGGAGTGCGCGCTGGCGATCGCCTACAACGGGCTGAGCCAGGCGGTGATGATGATCTCGCCGGCCGATCTGGAAGATTTCGTGGTTGGCTTCAGCCTGGCCAATGGCTTCGTCGAGTCGCTGGATGATATCTACGACATTCGCCTGCACGGCAGCGGCAGTGCCCGGCGCGCTGAGCTGGACATCGCCAGCCGCGCGTTCTGGCGCCTCAAGCAGCAACGCCGCCAGCTACCCGGCAACAGCAGCTGCGGACTCTGCGGGGTCGAAGCGCTGGAGCAGGCACTGCCGCGCCTGCCGATCATGCCGGCAGCACCACTGCCGCCCTCGCACTGGTTGCAGGACCTGCGTCAACGAATCGAAGCGTTTCAACCGCTGGGGCGCGACTGCGGGGCGGTGCACGCCGCATTGTTCATGGACGCCAACGGCGAGATCCGCCTGGGCCGCGAGGATATCGGACGGCATAACGCGCTGGACAAGCTGATCGGCGCCATGGCCCGCTCCGGCTGTGCAGCGGCCGGCGGCCTGGCGATCGTCACCAGCCGCTGCAGCCTGGAGCTGGTGCAGAAAGTTCAGCGGGCCGGGATTCCAGCGCTGGTAAGCCTGTCTTCACCCACCGGCCTTGCCGCCCAGTGGGCGCAGCGGCATAACCTCAACCTCATCCACCTGCCACAGCACAGCCCGCCGCGGATCTACAGCCCTGCCGCAGCGGTGCGCGCGCAAGGCTGATGCTGATTCCGAGGGGGTAAAGGCGCTGCGCTCAGGCCCCACAAGCGACTTGAGACCATTCGAAACATCCTCTTGTTCCTTATCGAAATCAAATAGTTAGCAAACGCCAACCGGATCACGCATTTCATCGGAACGCTCTTGCCGCAAGCGCAGCGGCGCGTGAGGATCGCGGCGCAATCCACATACGGGATCACACCATGAAGTACGCCTCGATTTTCCTGTTATCCACCAGTCTGCTCAGCGCGGCAGCCTTCGCCGGCAGCAACACCGAAGCCGCCGTCGGCGGCGCGCTTGGCGGTGCACTGGGTTCAGTGGTGGGAGAGCATCTGGGGGGCTCGACCGGCGCCACCATCGGTGCCGGCGTTGGCGGCGCGGCTGGTGGCATGGTCGGTGCGGACAAACGCAGCCGTACCGAAGCGGCCATTGGTGGTGGCCTCGGCGCCGCTGGCGGTAATGTCATCGGCCAGCAGGTCGGTGGCAGCACGGGTGGGCTGATCGGCGCAGCCGTGGGCGGCGGCGCTGGCGGCGCGATCGGTAATGCCTACGGCGACGATGATGATGACTACCGGCGTGACCGTCGCTACCGGGATGACCGCCGCTACTACGGCCATCCAGGCAAAGCCAAGGGTCATTACAAGCACAAACACAAGCATCACTGAGGGCCGCAGACGGCAGGCATTGCCGTCTCGCAGCCATCACTGCCTCGCCCGGACCGGCCCAGCCCAGCCCAGCCGCTTCGGGCGATCTCGTTTACGGGCTTCTGCTGGATGCGCCGAGCGGGTTAACTCAAGGCTTCCAGCGCGGCGCGCAAGCGCCCGGGAATGGCGGTGGGACGGTTGCTTGCGCGTTCAACGAAGACATGCACGAAGCGACCCGCGGCGCAGGCCTCCTGCTCACCCTCGCGGAAGATTGCCAGCTCGTATTGCACCGACGAGTTGCCCAGCCTGGCCACCCGCAGCCCGACCTCGATGACGTCCGGATAAGCGATCGACGCAAAGTAGTCGCAGGCGGAGCTGACCACGAAACCGACGATCTCACCGCCCTGGATATCCAGCCCGCCCTGCTGGATCAGATAGTTGTTCACCGCGGTATCGAAGAAACCGTAATAGACGACGTTGTTCACGTGGCCATAGATATCGTTGTCGTGCCAGCGCGTGGTGATCGGCTGAAAATGCCGGTAATCGTGGCGCAGGTGCTTGGGTTGCTCAGGCATGGGTGGTTTCCGCGTGCAGTAGTAAAAGGGGGCTCAATACGCCGCCTGATAGATCGCCAGCGCATCGGCTTCGGTGACTTCGCGCGGGTTGTTGACCAGCAGGCGCTGCTGCAGCATCGCCTCCTTGGCCAGCTGCGGCAGCATCTCCTCCGGCACGCCGGCATCGCGCAGCCGGGTCGGCAGGCCAACGCGCGCACTCATCTGCTCGAACTCCTCGATCAACTGCTCGGCATAGGTGGACGGGTCGTCGGCGCGCAAACGATCACCGAGGATGATCGGCGCCAGCTCGCCGTAATGAGTGGTCGCCGCGCTGACGTTGAAGCGCAGCACCTGCGGCAGCACCAGCGCATTCGACAGCCCGTGCGGAATATGAAAGTTGCCTCCCAGCGGATAGGCCAAGGCATGCACCGCCGCCACTGGCGCATTGGCGAACGCCTGCCCGGCCAGGCACGCGCCGAGCAGCATGGCCTGGCGCGCCTCGCGGTTGCTGCCGTTGTGCACCGCCTCGTCGAGGTTAGCAGCCAGCAGGCGCAGCGCTTCGCGGGCCAGCAGGTCGGACATGGGGTTTTTCTTGAGCGCGCTGGTGTAGGCCTCAATGGCGTGCACCATGGCGTCGATACCGGTGGCCGCGGTCACCGCTGGAGGCAGGCCGAGGGTGAGGTCGGCATCGAGCAGCGCCAGATCAGGCAGCAGCAAGGGCGAGACCACGCCCATTTTGGTCGTCTCACCAGTGGTGATGATCGCGATCTGCGTAACCTCGGAACCGGTGCCCGCAGTGGTCGGCACCTGGATCAGCGGCAGGCGCTGGCCCTTGGCATTGCCGACGCCGTAGATGTCCTGCAGCGACTGCGCGCAGCCCGGATGCGCCAGCAATGCCACCAGCTTGGCGACATCCATCGAGCTGCCGCCGCCGAAGCCGATCACCAGATCGGCACCGCTCGCTTTAGCCTGCTCGACCGCAGCCATCACGATGTTTTCTGGCGGATCAGCAATGACCTGGTCGTAAACGGCGACTCGCAGCCCTTCCGCCTCGAAGCCCGGCAATACCTCATTGAGCAGGCCGAAACAGGTGATGCCCGGATCAGTCACGACCAGCACCGAGCGTGCCCCGCGCTCCTTGCAAAGGCTGGCCAGCCGGCGCGACGAGCCAGGCTCGCAGATCAATTGAGCGGTTGTGGCAAAGCTGAACGGATGCATCGGTGCCTCCTGTGATCGATTAGCTCAAAACGCGAAGTCGCTTTCCGGCAGCGCCATCAAACATTCGGCCCCACCCTGAATCGCTTCCCGATGCGCACTCGCCCGTGGCAGTACACGGCGCAGGTAGAAATCTGCACTTGCCAGCTTGGCCTGATAGAACGCCTCTTCACCCGCACCCTGCTCCAACGCATCCTGCGCGCGCGCCGCGGCCTGCAGCCACAACCCGGCCAACAAGACATAGGCGGAGTACTGGAGGAAATCCACCGACACCGCGCCAATCTCCTGCGGATCACGCCCGGTGGCAGCAATGATCTCGGCAGTCAGCTCGCGCCATTCGCCGATACGTGTCTGCACCTTGCTGGCCATGTCGTGCAGTGCTGGCCGGTCAACCTGCTGGTCGCAAATCTCGCTGAACTCGGCCTGCAGCGCTGACAGTTCAGTGCCGCCATCGCCGAGCAACTTGCGGCGGATGTAGTCGAGCGCCTGGATGCCGTTGGTGCCCTCGTACAGCTGAGTGATGCGGCTGTCGCGCATCAGCTGCTCCATGCCCCACTCGCGGATATAACCGTGGCCGCCGTAGACCTGCACGCCGAGGCTCGCGACCTCCTGGCCCATGTCAGTGAAGAAGGCTTTGACGATAGGAATCAGCAGCGCCGCGCGCTTGCTTGCGGCCTTGCGGTAGCTCGGTTCGGGATGGCCATGTTCAAGGTCCAGCTGCCGGGCGCAATACGCCGCCAACATCCGGCTGCCTTCGACCAGTGTCTTCTGCGTCAGCAGCATGCGCCGCACATCCGGGTGAACAATGATCGGATCAGCCACCTTGTCCGGATGCTGAACACCGGCCAGACCGCGCGACTGCAGCCGCTCACGTGCATAGGCCAGCGAGCCCTGATAGGCCTGCTCGGCGATGCCCAGGCCCTGCAGACCGACCTGGAACCGCGCGTCGTTCATCATGGTGAACATGCATGCCAGGCCCTGGTTGGGCTCGCCAACGATCCAACCGGTGGCGTCATCGAAGTTCATCACGCAGGTAGCGGCGCCCTTGATGCCCATCTTGTGCTCGATGGCACCGCAGGACAGCGCGTTACGCTCGCCCGGCGTACCGTCAGCGCTGGCGATGAACTTGGGCACAAGCAACAGGCTGATGCCCTTCACGCCGGCCGGCGCATCCGGCAGGCGCGCTAGCACCAGGTGCACGATGTTCTCGCTCATGTCGTGCTCACCACCGGAGATGAAGATCTTGCTGCCGCTGACCTTGTAGCTGCCGTCCGCCTGGGGTTCGGCGCGGGTGCGCAACAGCGCCAGATCGGTGCCGGCCTGCGGTTCGGTCAGGCACATGGTGCCGCTCCAGCTGCCGCTGACCAGCTTCTCCAGATAGGCATCTTTCAACTCGTCGCTGCCGTGCTTGTACAGCGCGAGCACCGCACCTTCGGTCAGGCCGGAATAGATGCGGAAGGACAGTGAAGCGCCCATCAGCATCTCGTGGAAGTTGCAGGCCACCAGCTGTGGGAAGCCCTGGCCACCGTATTCGGTCGGCCCGGTCATGCTCGCCCAGCCGTTGTCGACGTACTGTCGATACGCCTCGACGAAGCCCTGTGGCGTGCGGACTTCGCCGTTTTCCAGGGTCACGCCCTCTTCGTCGCTGTTGCGATTGAGCGGCGCGATTTCGCCGCCGGTGTAGCGGGCGGCCTCTTCCAGTACGCCGTCGATCAGCTCGCGGTCCAGGCCGTTGCCCAGCAATTCACAATGGCCGGTGGCATCGAACAGTTCGTGCAACACGAAGCGCATGTCACGCAGCGGGGCCTTGTATTCCATGCTCAAGCCTCCTTCTTGTAATCGACGAAGCGGCCGCCGAGCGTCGCCAGGCTGTCGATCAGCTCGGCAGGCTTCCAGTGCTCGCCGTACTGCTCAGCCAGGGCGTTCAGGCGATCACGAATGGCCGGCAGGCCCTGACGATCGGCCCAGGTCATCGGCCCACCGACTTCGGCAGGAAAGCCGTAACCGTAGAGGTAGACGGTGTCGATATCGGCGCTGGACTCGGCCATGCCTTCCTCGAGGATCTTCGCGCCTTCGTTGACGAGTGCCAGCAGGCAGCGCTCGAGGATTTCCTCACTGCCAATCTCACGACGCTCATAGCCGAGCCGCTCGGACTCGCGCTGCACCAGGGCATCCACTTCCGGATCGTGCTCGGCCTGACGGCTGCCCTCGGCGTAGCGGTAGTAGCCCATGCGCGATTTCTGCCCGAAGCGGCCCAGCTCGCAGAGACGATTGTCGACCTGCACCTCAGGCTCATCCTGGCCCTTGCCGGACAGTTCACGGGCGCGCCACTCCAGATCGATGCCGACCACGTCGTACATGCGGAACGGGCCCATGGCGAAACCGAAGCCCTGCAGCGCGGCGTCCACCTGATGCGGATAGGCGCCTTCGAGCAGCAGCATCCGCGCCTCGCGCACATAGGTGGCGAGCATGCGGTTGCCGATGAAGCCCGGGCAGTTGCCGGCGACCACACTGACCTTGCCCATGCGCTTGCCGAGCGCGGTGGATGCTTCGAGCACCGCTTTGGAAGTCTTCGCGCCGCGGACGATCTCCAGCAGCTTCATGATGTGCGCCGGGCTGAAAAAGTGCAGGCCTACGACCTGTTCGGGGCGATTGGTGACTGCAGCGATGGCGTCGATATCCAGCGCCGAGGTGTTGCTGGCAAGAATGCCGCTCGGCTTCACGATGCCGTCCAACTCGCGGAAGATGTTCTGCTTGAGTTCGAGATTCTCGTAGACCGCCTCGATCACCAGATCCACATCGGCCAGCGCCTGGTAACCGGCCGCCTTGCTGACGCAGGCGCGTCGTGCCGCCGCTTGAGTCTCGTCGATCCGGCCCTGCCGCACATTGTGCGCGTAGGTGTCAGCCACCACGCTCAGCGCCTGTTCCAGCATCTCGGGGTTGTTGTCCAGCCAGCGCACCTGCACGCCGGCGTTGGCCAGGCTCATGACGATGCCGCGGCCCATGGTGCCCGCCCCGATCACGGCGGCGGTCTGGATATCGAAGCGGTCTTGGCTCATTGCAGCTGTCCTCGTTGCAAGGCTGGAAAAACTGGAGACCAACCATAGACGAAGACGCTACTATTTTTGAAATTTAGTCTTGTGATGTTTCGGATTCACCAAATGAATACCTACAACTTCGACCTCAACCTGCTCCGCGTGCTGGATGCCCTGCTGCGCGAGCGCAACGTTTCGCGCGCCGCCGAACGCCTGTCGTTAAGCCAGCCGGCGGTCAGCAATGCCCTGGCCCGCCTGCGCGAACTGCTAGACGACCCGCTGCTGGTGCGTGCCGGCCGAGCCATGCAGCCGACACCCAGGGCGCTGGCACTGGAAGCACCGATCCGTCATGCGCTGCAGCAGATCGAGCACAGCCTGATTGCCGGCGAAGCCTTCGATCCGGCGCGCAGCCACCAGCGTTTCCGCATCGCCGTGACCGACTATGTCGAGCTGATCTGCATGCCCGCGCTGATGCGGCGGCTGGCCGAGCACGCACCCGGCATCCAGCTGGCGATCCAGCACCTGACGCCGACGCTGCCGGTCGAAGCGCTGGACAACGGCGAGGTCGACCTGGTGCTCGGGCGCTTTCTCGAGGTGCCGTCACGCTTTCACGTACGTCGCTGGGCCAGCGAGACGCTGCAGGTGGCGGTGCGGCGCGACCACCCGCTGCTGACGGCGGGGCTGGATCTGGATGCCTTTCTGCGCCTGCGCCACCTGTGGGTGCATGGTGGCCAGACCCGCGGCATGGTCGACCAGTGGCTGGAAGCCCAAGGGCTTGAACGCAAGGTCGTCTACACCACGCCGAACTACCTGCAGGCCGCGCATATCGTCGCCAGCAGCGACCTCGCTGCCGTACTGCCGACCCAGTTGGCGCGCTATTTCGCCACGCTGCTACCGCTGCAAACCTTCGATCTGCCGTTCGATCTCGGCACCTTCGCGCTGGATATCGTCAGCGTCGCACAGCGACAGAACGACTCGGCGCTGCAATGGCTGATCGAGCAGATCGACGCCGTGGCGCCTGGCTGAGGCGCGAATCGAGCGCAACGAATCTCGCGCCTGGCTAATATCCATTTGCTAGTATCTCCCAGCGTTTCCGTCGGGAATTTCCCGAAAGCAGGCGACTGCGGCCGGCTGCGCGGAACATCGCAGCAAGGTGGATATCTACTCTTGCTAATGCGCCATGGTGAACATGGACGATCAAATCAAATCCGGAGCTAGACCTATGGCGGCCCTGCTGCAACGTACCACCGACACCATCACTCGCAATCAGGCCGAACTGCTCAGCAGCTGGAAGTCCGACCTGCAGAATCTGGGCGGCTATCACAACGTCAAGCCCGAAGAACTGGCCCAGCAGACCGTCGACTTCATCCGCCAGCTGATCAGCGGAACGGCAGACGGCTCGGCCGATATCAACGGTCCGGCCTGGGACGGCATGCGTCTGTATCTGGAAAAACTCTCGCGCAGCCGCGCACTGCTTGGCATGGATTCGCAACAGACCGCGGGCTTCATCTTCGCCATCAAGCGTCCGCTGATGGCCCTGCTGCAGAGCGAGTACGCCAATGAGCCGGCAGTATTCGCCGAGCAGCTGTGGGCGGTATCCGAACTGATCGACAGCCTGGGGCTGTACACCGTACGCACCTTCCAGAAGTCCCGCGAAGAGGTGATCAAGCGTCAGCAGGAAGAGCTGCTGGAGCTGTCGACTCCGGTGGTCAAACTGTGGGATGGCGTGCTCGCCCTGCCGATGATCGGCACCCTCGACTCGCAGCGCACCCAGGTGGTGATGGAATCGCTGCTGCAGCGCATCGTCGATACCGGTTCGGAAATCGCCATCATCGATATCACCGGTGTGCCGACGGTCGACACCCTGGTTGCCCAGCATCTACTGAAGACGGTCACCGCGATTCGCCTGATGGGTGCCGACTGCATCATCAGCGGCGTGCGTCCACAGATCGCGCAGACCATCGTGCACCTGGGCCTGGACCTGCAAGGCATCGTCACCAAGGCCAGCCTGGCCGACGCCCTGGCCCTGGCCCTGCGCCGTTCCGGCCTCACCGTGACGAAGGCCGTCTAATGGATCGCATACCCATTCTGCGGATGGGCGAGTTTCTGCTCGTCACCATCCAGGTCGACATGCACGACCAACTGGCGATGACCCTGCAGGACGACCTGGCCGAACGCATCAGCGCGACGTCGGCAAAGGCCGTGCTGATCGATATCTCCGCGCTGGACATGGTCGACTCCTTCATCGGCCGCATGATCGGCACCATCTCCGGCTTGTCGCGGATCATGGATGCCGAGACCGTGGTGGTCGGCATGCAACCCGCCGTAGCCATCACCCTGGTCGAACTCGGCCTCGAACTGCCCGGCGTCAGCACCGCGCTGAACGTCGAGCGCGGCATGCAGCTGCTGCGCGCCCGCGTGGCCGCGCAATGATCGTGCGCAGCAGCGGCAGCCAGCCGGTGCGCCTCGAGCAGGATGTCGTGCTGGCCCGGCAGACCGTACGCAAGCTGACCCAGGAATGCGCCATGCGCCTGATCGACCAGACCAAGCTGGTCACGGCGGTCAGCGAGCTGGCGCGCAACACCGTGGTCTACGGCGGCGGTGGCGACATGGATTGGCAGCTGATCGAGGACGGCACGCGGGTCGGCGTGCGCCTGACCTTCCGCGACGAAGGCCCGGGCATCGCCGACATCAAGCTGGCCATGACCGACGGCTGGACGTCCGGTAGCGGCCTCGGCCTGGGGCTGACCGGCGCCAAGCGGCTGGTTGACGAGTTCGAACTCGACAGCACGGTCGGCGCGGGCACCCGAATCACCATCACGCGGTGGACATGAACGTTCAGGGAAGCGTCACCCAGGTCCTGCTGATCGAAGACAACAGCCAGATCGGCCACGCCCGCCGGGTCGCCCAGCGGCTGGCCGAACAGCACGACTTCGACACCACCGATGCCGGGCGCGTCGCCCTGCTCGCCACCGAGCTGGGCAGTAACCTGCTCAAGCACGCCGGGCGCGGCGAACTGCACCTGCGCGTAATTCCTGGACGAGAGGGGCGCGGCGTCGAAATCATCGCGATCGACCGCGGACCGGGCTTCGACCTCGATCAATGCCTGACCGACGGCTTTTCCACCCGCGGCACACAGGGCATCGGGCTCGGCGCGCTGGCGCGTCAGGCCCAGGTGTTCGACGCCTATTCCGATGCCCGCGGCTCGGTGGTGCTGGCGCAGCTGTTTCCTCGCGGCGTGCAGCCGCCGCCGTGGCGCTACGGCGTCAGCCAGCATCCCTATCCAGGCGAAACAGCCTGCGGCGACGCCTGGCAGCTGGCCTTCGATGGGCAGCGCTGCAGCGCCCTGGTCATCGATGGCATCGGCCATGGCGAGCTTGCCCAACAGGCCGCGCTGGCAGGCGCGGTGGCGTTTGCAGAATCCCCACTGGATTCCCCCTTTGCCCTGTTCAGCAATATGCACCAGGCGATGAACGGCACTCGTGGCGGCGCCGCAGCCATCGCGCACTTCGACGGCCAGCGTCAGACGCTGGATTTCGCCGGCATCGGCAATATCGGCGCCAGCCTGATCGCTAGCGAGGGCTCGCGTGGCCTGGCCTCACATCCTGGCATCGTCGGCGTGCGCTTTCGCAAGGCGCATGTCTTCGACTATCCGCTGGGTGAGGCGCGGCTTCTGGTGCTCTATAGCGATGGCCTGCAAACACGCTGGAATCTGCGCGACTACCCCGGTCTCGTTCACCGTCACCCGGCCATCATCGCCGCACTGTTGCATCGCGACTTCTGCCGCGGTCGCGACGACGTGACCGTGCTGGCACTCAATCTGGAGGCTCCCCGTGGCTGATCCGACGTCCCCCGAGACCGGCGACGCCGGCCAGCTCGAACAGCTGCGCCGGGCGAATGAATCGCTGCGCGCCGAACTGGAAGAAACCAATCAGGGTGTACTGGCGCTGTATGCCGAGCTGGACACCCAGGCCGAGCAGCTGCGCCAGGCCTCGGACCTGAAGAGTCGCTTTCTGTCGTACATGAGCCACGAGTTCCGTACGCCGCTCGGCTCGATCCTCAGCATCACCCGCCTGCTCAGCGACGAACTGGACGGCCCGTTGAGCCCGGAACAGCACACGCAGGTGCGTTTCGTCAGCTCGGCCGCCAGCGAGCTGAGCGAGATGGTCGATGATCTGCTCGACCTGGCCAAGATCGAAGCCGGCCGCGTCAGCATTTCCCCGGCCTGGTTCGACATGCTCGACCTGTTCTCGGCGTTGCGCGGCATGTTCCGCCCCATCGTCGAGGGCTCGCCGATCGACCTCATCTTCGAAGAGCCCGAAGGCATTCCGCGGCTCTATACCGATGACAAGAAGCTGGCGCAGATCCTGCGCAACTTCATCTCCAACGCGGTAAAGTTCACGCCCCAGGGGGTGGTGCGCGTGTCGGCACGGATGGAAAACCCGCAGCAGGTCCGCTTCGCCGTCAGCGACACCGGTATCGGCATTGCCCCCGAGCTGCACGACCGGCTTTTCGAAGATTTCGCCCAGGTCGACTCGCCGCTGCAGAAGCGCCTGCGCGGCACCGGCCTCGGCCTGGCGTTATGCAAGCGTTTCGCCGAACTGCTCGGCGGCCGTGTCGGTGTGGAAAGCGAACCAGGCAAGGGCTCGGAGTTCTATGTAGTTCTGCCTCTGGCGATTGATACGGAGCCTTCCGATGGAGCGTGACAGCCGTCTGTTGATCGTCGACGACAACGCGCCGACGCGCTATGCGATGCGCCGGGTACTGGAACGCCATGGCTATCAGGTGCTGGAAGCCGGCACCGGCAGCGAAGGCCTGGAACTGGTGGCCAACGCAGCGCCGGACGCGCTGATCCTCGACGTCAACCTGCCGGACATGAGCGGCTTCGACATCGCCCGCCAGCTGCGCGCCGATGCGAACACCGCCCTGCTGCCGCTGATTCACGTGTCCGCCGCCTCCATCGAGACCAACGACATCATCACCGGCCTCGATGCCGGCGGCGATGCCTACCTGATCCACCCGGTCGATCCCGACGTGCTGCTGGCGACGCTGCGCACCCTGCTGCGGGTGCGCGATACCGAGCGCGCACTGCGTGACAGCGAGGCGCGCTTCCGGGAAATCTTCTTCCATGTCGCCGCGCCCATCGCGGTGCTCGACGCCGAACTGCAGCTGCACGAGTGCAACCATGCGTTTGAACTGCTGGTGGGAGCCGTCGGCCCGACGGCTCCCCTGTCGCAACGTTTCGCCGCCGGCCAAGACGCGATTCTCGCCGAGCTGAGCGCACATCTTCAGGCCGGCGAGCGCTGGCAAACGCCGCTGCAAATGCAGGTCAACGGCGATACCCGCGAGACCGAGTGGCAGATTTCCCCGTACCGCGCACAGGGCCTGGGCCTGGTGTTCGTCGAGGATGTAACCGAACAGCGTCTGCGTGAACGCGCACAGCGCCAGGAAATCGCGACTACCACCAGTCAGCTCGCCCACGAGGTCGCCGAGCGAGCGCGCACCGAAGAGCAGCTGCTGCAGGCGCAGAAGATGGACGCCCTGGGCAAACTCACTGGCGGTATCGCACACGACTTCAACAACCTGCTCACCGGCATCATCACCGGCATCGAGCTGATGAAGCAGCGCATCATCGAAGGCCGCGCCGACAGCGTGCTGCGCTTTGCCGATGCCTCGCTCAGCTCGGCGCGCAGCGCAGCGTCGCTGACCAATCGCCTGCTGGCATTCGCTCGCAAACAGCCGCTGGATGCACGGGCGCTGGATATCAACGAACGCATCCGCTCGCTGGAAGACCTGCTGCGGCGCACCATCGGCGAACGCATCACGCTGACCTTCGACTTCACCGCCGAGCCCGCGGTGGCGCGCGTGGACGTCAGCCAGTTCGAGAGCGCCCTGCTCAATCTGGTGATCAACGCCCGCGATGCGTTGCCCGAAGGCGGGCATATCCGCATCAGTACGTTCCCTTCGGATGGCGGCCAGAAGGCGGAACTCGCCGCAGGTCGTTACATCGGCCTGTGCGTGAGCGATGACGGAACGGGTATCGATCCCGGCGTGCTGGACAAGGTCTTCGATCCCTTTTTCACCACCAAGCCGCAGGGCCGCGGCACAGGGCTGGGGCTATCGAGCATCTACGGGTTTGCCCTGCAGTCGGGTGGCGATGCGAGCATTCGCAGCACGCTCGGCGCCGGAACCGAAGTCACCCTCCTGCTGCCCGCCGCCAACGGCGAACAGGCAGCGACGCCTGCCGCAGCGCCGGATAGTTCGATGCGGCTGGTCGGCCACGAGCACGTGCTGGTGGTGGAAGACATGCCCAGCGTGCGCATGCTGATCGCCGAGACGCTGATCGAAGCCGGCTACCGCTGCAGCCAGGCGGGCGACGTGGAAACCGCCCAGTCTCTGCTCGAGGCCGACCCGTCGATTGACCTGCTGCTGAGCGATGTCGGGCTACCCCGTCTTTCCGGTCGCCAGCTGGCGGAATGGGCACGCCGCGAGCGTCCGACACTGCCGGTGGTGCTGATGACCGGCTATGCGGAGAGCGCATCCAGTCGCGAAGGCTTTGTCGATGAGCGCATGGAGCTGGTACTCAAGCCGTTCGAAGGTGCAGACCTGCTGATCAAGATCCGCGGCCTGCTCGACGAAGCCTGACGTTGCCGACCGGCCATCCACCGCCGCTTAAAAATCACCGATCTGCGCTTGATGCGCATGGCGCGGGCAACAAAAAACCCGCCGAAGCGGGTTCTTTCTGACCTATCCGAATCCTTCCGGCTGCCTTCCTGGCGGTGGTCGATCATCCTGATCCTGAGCGCGTCCTGCGCTTCAGAGTGGGCTTAGATTAATCATCAGGCCGCAGGCAATGAAGAGCCAAAAACCGGAATTCTTGTAAGCCTTTCGCTATAGCTAAAACGAACGTGTCGTTTCACTGTCGCGCTTACCAGCCTGGCGGGACAGAAGGCGCCTTTGCGCGGCCACGCACCCCCGCTGCTTGTCGGCAAGCGATGCTCCCGCTACGAATTATTAGCGTGGAACATTTGTTGAATTATTTCTCTTGATCCCATAGCTCATACAATATTGATGATTAACAACTAGTTAAACCCAAAATATTTGAGTTCGCGGGCTTACTTAAAGAAGCCAATTTATTTAAATCGCAAATAAAAGCTGTACATATATTTAAATCTACGTATATTCGCCCCCACTGCTTCGCAATTAACACTTCGACACCCGGCATGATGTTTCTCTGTTTCATCTCCTCGGTTCGTTTTGCTTCTCGCTTCTCAGTCTCGGCACCGAATGCTTCAGTGCTGCAGCCTTAAAACACCTTGGGAGATACTCATGTCTACTCGTCAAAATGGCACAGTCAAATGGTTCAACGATGAAAAAGGTTTCGGCTTTATTACGCCGACCGATGGCAGCGAAGATCTGTTCGTTCATTATCGTTCAATCGAAAGCACAGGCTTCAAAAGCCTGAGCGAAGGCCAAGCGGTCTCTTTCATGGCTACCAAAGGCCAGAAAGGGATGCAGGCTGATCAGGTTCAAGTCTCCTAAGACGCCTGATACAAAAAAGCCCCGCTTCGGCGGGGCTTTTTTCGTCCGTAATATCTGACGCGATGGCTTTTTCCCATGATCGGGAAATAATGGTGCGAATTCTGAATGTCGCAAATACGCGGTCGACGTTCAGCGCCAGCGGCATATGAAACCGTCAGAAAAGCAAAAACCCGCCGAAGCGGGTTTTTTCTGACCTTTCCGAATTCCCTTCGATTGCCGTCCTGGCGATGGTCGATCTTCCTGATCCTGAGCGCGTCCTGCGCTTCAGAGTGGGTATAGATTAATTACACGCCTTGGTAGGTAAAAGGGTCGAACGCCGCAGCCTCTTGTAAGCCTTTTGCTATAGCTGCAGGAGCCAGGGAACTTTCAGACCCAAGGAACGCCTCGCAGTCGCCCTGAAAGGCCCGACGTAGAGCCATCCTGAGCAAGCGAGGCACCGTATCGACGGTGCATCGCTGCGACGAGATCCAAAACGCGCGAAACCTGTCCAGCAGACGTATTAGTCCTTGGACAGGTCAACCAGCGGCTCGTCACGAATTTCAGTGTCGCGACCGGCCTGTACCGCTTCGATCCGTTTGCGCGCGGCGTCGACTGCGGCGCTATTGACCAGCAGCTCGTAACTCACGCGAAAATGCTTCTGCTCACCCGGCTCGATCTTCGGCACCAATCCCAACGGCCGTTGATAGCGGCGATTGTAGGAAAAGCTGGTACCCGGTTCGAGGCCGGTCACGTAGCCCTGCTTCTCGGTATCGGTGTTCTTCCACAGCGAGAACACCGGTAGCTCGACGGTATTGAAGCCGACACTGACGCCGAGATTGCCGGCGCGGTTGTGCAGCATGGTCAGGGTCTGGCCCTGTTCGTCCGCATAGGGCACCACGTTGAACACCGTCTCGTCGTAGTCCCTGGTCGGGCGGCGATAGCGCTGCCAGTCGCTCAGCTCCTTCGCCGCGCGGGGGTTGAACGGTGAGACCTGCTTGACCGGCGCCACGAAGCGCGCGCCCTCCTCCAGCAGCGGCGTGCCAAAATTGGTGTGGTACAGCACCTGGTATTCCTTTGCGTAGTCGCCCTGATTGGTCAGCGTGTCGTGCAACGAGAATCCGGTGCGGCCGGGCTCTGTGCTGAGCTCGGTGAGGATTGCGAAGTCGAGTTTCTTGAAGGCCTTCTCCTGCAGCTCGCCACGCAAGCGAATGGCATAGGGCGGCTTCTCGTCGATCTGCAGCACCACGCGCGAGGCCGGAATGTTCGCCGCACGGCCATGCAGCGTGAGCAGTTCGCCGTTGTCTTCGCCGGGGTGGCCGACCCACTCGAAGCCGCAACGGGTGACCAGCTCGTTGAAGCCCTCGAGCCAGCCCAGCCCGCCGCGCCCGTTGAGCTCGATAAAGGCCGGGTTGACCACTTCATCCACCGGCGAATCCCAGCCCAGGCGTACCTCGCCGGCCACCGCTTCCAGCACGTTCATGCCGCGCGTGGGCACAACGGTCATGCGCATGCTGCCGTTGTCGATCTCGATCAGGCTGACGCCTTCCTGCCGGCCGCCATGCAAGGTACGCACGCTGACCGAGAATGGCGTCGGGGCGTCGATGCCCAGCTCTTCGCTGGTGATGCGCCAGTTCTTCGCCGGCTTGTCGTGGTCGATCAGCACCTGTTCCCAGGCCATGGCAGGGGTGGCCAGGCAGATGCCCAGGCCGAGGAGAAGCTGCAAACAGGTCATGGGGGTTCCCTTTGTTGTTATGACTCCTGCTCAAGGTAGCTGAAACGTTTCATCTGGCAAGCCAAAGCGGTTGCCGAACGACCGAAGGGAGGCAGAACGCAGCTGGACGGAGTGCTCTAGCTTGGCTTCAGCCCTTGCTGTAGCGACTCGGCTGCCAGTAGCCGGTGAGCAGCGGCAGTGCGGGGCCACGCCAGCCGCGCTGACGAAGTTGCCGGGCGATCAGCGCATTCATGATCTTGTGCCCCATCAGCAACACGCTTTCATTGGCCTCGGCCAGCTCGATCAACCGATCGGCCGCTGCGCTGGCACGCCTGGTGGATTCGCGGATGTGCTCGGTATGGCTGGCGAAGCCGAGAAACCAGGCGGTGCGAAACGCCAGGCGCCAGAAGCGCGACGGCAACAGCGGCAGGCCCCAATCGGGATACGGCAGGTGCGGCTCGACGAACAGCGGATCAGGCAGTTCACAGCAGTCGCATTCCAGATGCGAGCGCGATTCGATGCAGCGCTGCAGGGAGCTGCAAACCACGATGCCGACCGAGCCTGCCAGCGCGACCAGACTGTCCGGGCGCTCGGCGGCGACGACCTCGGCAGCGTTGTAGCGCTCGACCCAGGTTTTCATGCCAACCGGCGTGCTCCAGCGCGCTGCGCCGTGGTCGGGTCTACCGTGCCGCACGAGGATGATCTGCATCTGGCTACCGGATACACGGGCCCGGCCGCCAAGACGCATGCCTGGCAGCAGGGGGATAGAAAGAGAATGAAGCGGGTGGAAACGCCCCGACCCGCGGCCGGGGCGACGGGGTCACTTGTCGAGCTCGTCCTGCTTTTCCAGGAATTCCTCTTCGAGCATCGCATCCTTGACGGCCTGAGGCTGCTCGTCGAGCAGCGGATCATTCAACTCGCCGCTGGACAGTACGCGGGTGTCCAGCTTGCCCATCAGATGCTCCAGCGCGTGCTGCATCTTGTCCGCCGCGCCATCGACCGCCAGCTGCAGCGACTCGGCCTTGTGCGTCACCGACACCGCCTGATGCCCCTTGGGCCGCGCCTCGATCTGGCAACGCTTGTCATCGGCGCCGGCCTTCTGCGCATTTTCATCGCTGACATGGACTTCCACTCGAGTGAGGAAGTCGTCGAAACGCTCGAGCCGATCCTCAACGGTCGTACCGACCCACTCGTGCAGCTCGACGCTGCCAGGGATGTGGTTGCTATTGACCTGCACTTGCATACGACTACTCCTGATAGATGACGTACCTACTAGGGTTCGAGGCGTGCGCGTCGGCGAGGTTCAGCTGCTTCGTCCGGTTGCGGGCTCTGGTGTGACGCCAGCACGGTCAGCCCGACCACCGAGCAGCCAACCAAGCACACCCCAGACCGCCGCGCACACGGCGCCGACCAGGGCGATCAGCCAGACGCCCTGTCCGAGACTGTCGAGCAGGCTCTTGGCCCAGCCGCTCAGGGCATCGCCGCCGCGATAGACCACGGTGTCGATGAAGTTCTTCGCCTTGTACTTGCTCTCGGCATCCAGCGGCGCGAAGAGCATCTCGCGGCCCGGGCGGACGAAGGCGTATTCGCCGACGCGACGCACGATCATCACGGCGGCCAGCACGGCAAAGGTCGGCGCCAGGGCCAGGCCGACGAACCCGAGGCAGACCAGCGCCGGTACGGCGGCCAGCAGAATCCGCACGCCGAGCCGCTGCGCGATGCGCCCGGTGATGAACAGCTGCGACAGCAAGGCGCCCGCCTGCACCACGAAATCGATCGCACCGAACACCCGCACCTGCTCGGCACGATCCGGAAACAGCTCGGCGACCAGCCTTGCCTGTTCGAAGTAGAGAAAGGTGCTGGCGGACGTCAGCAGCAGCACGAACGCCGCGATGCCGAGCAGATAGCCCGAGCCCAGCACCCGCGTCAGGCCACTGAATGGATTGCCCGCTACCGGTCGCCGTGGACTTTCGGCATGTTCGGCGCCGGGACGGCCGGCACCCCGTTCCTCGCGCCAGACCATCAGGTAGTGCTTGAGCGCGACCGCGGCGACCAGCAAAAGCGCCGCCAGCAGCATCAGCCCGAACTGACCGAGTACGCCGACCAACAGCGCGCTCGTCGCCGGTCCGACCAGACCGCCCACGCTGGCACCAGCAGCGATGAAGGCGAACAGCCGGCGCGCCTGTGGCGCGTCGAACACATCGGCCATCAGGCTCCAGGCGACCGAGACCACGAACAGGTTGTAGACCGAGATCCACACGTAGAACACCCGCGCCAGCCAGACGCTGTCTCCGAGCAGGAAGAACAGCCCCGCGAACACGAGCAGGTTGACGCAGAAGAAGCCGTACACCCAGTCGATGTAATGGATGCGCGCGACCCGCGAGTTGAGCCAGGCGAACAGTGGCACCGCCACCAGCATGGCGATGAAGGTCGCGGTAAACAGCCACTGCAGGTTCTCGACGCCGCCCTGAATGCCCATAGACTCGCGAATCGGCCGCAGCATGAAGTAGCCAGAGAACAGGCAGAAGAACAGGCTGAACCCGGCCAGCGCGGCACGCAGTTCCCCGGGGCGGGCATTGATCAGAGCGGCCCCGCGAGCGGCTAGCGAAGTCGGCATTCGGCGCTCAGCGGAAGGCGTCGACGATCATCTGCCGCTGTCGCGCATCCGGCAGCCGCCCCTGCCCGGCGAGCAGGTTGTCGGCCATGTAGCGCGGGTTGGAAGTCGCCGGTATGACCGCAGTTACAGCCGGCTCGGCAAGGATGAACTTGAGCAGCAGCTGCGCCCAGGAGCTGGCATCGATCTCCACCGCCCAGGCCGGCAGCGGCTTGTCCTTGACCCTGGACAGCAGGTTGCCACGGGTAAACGGCCGGTTGATCAGCGTGGCGATGCCGTGGTCGGCGCAGTACGGCAGCAGCTGCTTCTCGGCGTTGCGCTCGCCCACCGAATAGTTGAACTGCACGAAGTCGACCTTCTCCTGCTTCAGCGTCTCCAGCAGGCGGTCGTGGGCCGACTCCAGATAATGGGTCACGCCGATGTAGCGCACCCGCCCCTCCTGCTTGAGTTCGCGCAGCAGGCCGAGCTGGGTGCGGGTGTCCTGCAGGTTGTGCACCTGGATCAGGTCGATGGTGTCGGTCTGCAGCGCCTTGAAGCTCGCTTCGATCTGCGCCATGCCGCGTCCGCGACCGCTGGAGGACACCTTGCTGGCGATGAAGACCTTGTCGCGCTGGCCGTGGCGCTCGACCAGCTCACCGACGACGCGCTCGGCATTGCCGTAGCTCGGCGCGGTATCGATCAGCGATGCGCGGCCATCGAGCAGCACGCGCAGCACCTCGAGCAGCCGCGTCATCTCGGGATCATCCAGGCCTATGTCATGTGTCCGCGAAGTGCCAAGGCCGATAACGGGCAGCATCTCGCCGGTGGCGGGAATCTCGCGTCGACGCAGCGCCTCGGCTGCCCGCACCAGCGACGGCACCAGCGGACCGAGCGCCAGCAGCGCTGCGGCCACGGCTGTACGTTGAATGATCTGGCGGCGCGTCGGCATGGTGGGGTCTCCGGTCGTTTGCGGTATCGACCTCTGAGTATGGTCGAGTCATTTCGCGATACCGGCCCGGCGACGTACGGAGCTTTTCCTGATGTTTCATGTGGCGCCGAAGCGTACGATAACGATGCCGCAATAGTGGCAATATGCCTTTATTTGCGCTTTACTGCGCCGCTTCCGATGCCTGCTGCGTTGACGGTGGGTAGATAACTGTCGAGCCGAGCATGTCCTGCAACCTACCCCAGTCGCGCCAGCCGAGCCCCGGCCGCAAAGCACCTGCCGCGTCGCGCCCGCCCCGTGCACGCTCCCGGCTGAGCAGCTTGTGCTATGCCGCCGGACTGCTGCTGGTGTTCATTCTCAGCCTGCTTCTGCTGCCGAACGACAGCGGTCTGGGTCGGCTGCTGTGGGGCTCGCTGTAACGGCAGCGCGCCCGGCCTCAGGTGCGGAAACGGCCAACCAGTTCCGCCAGCGTCTTCGACAGCCCGGACAGCTGTTGACTGGCGAGCATGCTCTGCGAGGAATAAGTGGCCGCCTCGTTGGACAGGTCACGGATATCGGTGATGTTGCGCGCGATTTCCTCGGTAACGCTGCTCTGCTCCTCGCACGCGGTGGCGATCTGGGCGGCCATATCGTTGATGCGCTGCACCGACACGGAGGTTTCCGCCAGCACCTGATCGACGCCGGATGCCCGCTCGACACTGTCTCGCGCCTTGTCACTGCCGGTCTGCATGGCCTGTACGGCCTTGTCTACGCCGCTCTGCAGGCGCTCGATGCGCGCTTGGATATCCTTGGTCGAATCCTGTGTGCGCGCGGCCAGCGCCCGTACCTCGTCGGCCACCACGGCGAAACCGCGGCCCTGCTCACCGGCGCGCGCGGCCTCGATGGCGGCGTTGAGCGCGAGCAGATTGGTCTGCTCGGCGATGCCGCGAATCACTTCGAGCACCGCGCCGATGCTGGCGGTTTCCTCGGCAAGCGCACCGATGGTCTGCGATGCGCCTTCGACCTCCCCGGCCAGCTGGCGGATCGACTGGATGGTACTGCTGACCACCGACGCGCCCTGGCGTGACTGGGTTTCCGCCGCACGCGCGGCGTCCGACGCGTTCTGCGCATTGAGCGCGACTTCATGCACCGCTGCGCTCATCTCGGTCGCCGCGGTGGTCACCTGATCGACCGCGGCGTGTTCGCTGCTGATCAGCTGATCGTTGGTTTCAGCCATCGCCGCCATGCCACGCGCGGCGGTCTCGACCTCAGCGGTAACCCGTCCAACCTCGGCGATCAGCGGCTGCAGTTTGTCGAGAAAGCGGTTGAAGGCATTGCCGAGCTGGCCCAGCTCGTCAGCCGAATGCACCTCCAGACGGGCGCGCAGGTCGCCATCGCCATCGGCGATCTGCTTCAGCCGATCGAGCAAACGGCGCATCGGGCGCAGCACCACCAGCGGCAGGCCGAGGATGAGCAATGCGCAGCCCAGCAGGCCGATGATCAGCACCGCGGTCTGCTGGCTGGATGTGGCGGCGCCCTCGGCGATCGCCGCCGCGCCCTCGGCCTCGGCGGCTGCGCCTTCGAGTTCGCCGAGTTTGTCGATGGCATCGCGCATGGCATCGAAGCGCACCTCGCTGTCACCAAAGCTCAACGCGCTGGCGGCCTGAGGATCGAGATCGACCTGCTCGATGACCCGCTGCGATACCGCGGACCATTGCTGAAAGCCGCCATTGAACTGCTCGACCAGCGCCAGTGCCTCGGCGCCCGGTTGCATGGCTGCGTACTTCTGCACACGATCGTAGGCCTGCTTGAGGTTTTCCGCATGGCTGGCCTTGAGTGCCTGCACATGCTCGCCAGCATCGCTGTCGAGCAGGCTGCGCTCGGCGACGAAGGCCTGATACAGGTCGCGATCGGCATTGAGCAGCAAGCCGATGGCCGGCAGATGGCGCGTGGCCAAGACCTCGCTGGAGTCGGTGACGCGTTCGATGCCACGCATCCCGAAAACGCCCATCAGCACCAGCAATAGGGCCAGCGCCGCAATGGGCAAGGTGATCTTCCAGCGGAATCCGAGATCGGTGAACAGGCGGGGCATGGCGTCGCTCCTCGAGAGGCTTTCCTTGCTATCGGCTACAACAACTGCGGCAACAGGTCACCGGTCGACAATTGCACAGCCGCGCGCGATTTCCGTTGCGCCACATCAAGAGGAATCGCCGCCTCACCCAGTACTTCCGGATGAAGACCATGGTTGCATGGCGATCTTCGATCCGGCGGCCGATAACGTGGCTGACGGTGACGGCGCCGAACGGGCATGCAGCTCGCGGCCGGGGTGCCGATAACAAAAAATGTAGCCTCTGATCGACGGCTGATCAGTGCGGGAGCGGCCGAGTTTCCCGCTTCCCTTCCTCAAGCGAGTAACGCCCATGATTTCGCTCTCCCGATTCAAGCCAGGCCACACGCAATCCAGCGGCACGGCGAGCCTGCTCTGCTCGGCTCACCAGCTTGCCCAGCAGCTCGCCACCCTGCGCTTCAACCCGACCTACATTGCCGGTTTCGTCTCGCCGCACGTGGATCTGGATGAGGTCGCCAGGCAGGTAGCGCAGCGCTTTCCGCAGGCGACGATCAGCCTGTGTACCACCGCGGGCGAGCTGTCCAGCGAGGGCCAGCGGCTTTACTGTGCCACCGGCGCGCAGTGGGATCGGGTGGTGTTGCAGCTGTTCGACGCCAGCGTCATCGCCGCCGCCGAGATCGTCCGTGTGCCGCTGGAGTGCGAGGACATCCGCGGCCAGGGTCAGCGGCTGTCGATGGGCGAGCGCATCGCGCGCCTCACGGCGTCGATCAAGCGGGTGCAGGTGTCGATGAAGATCGATTACCGCGACACGCTGGCGAACATCTTCTTCGACGGCCTCTCCGCTTCGGAATCCTTCTTCATGGAGGCGCTGTACGAGTCCGGTCGTTTCCCCTGCCTGTTCGTCGGCGGCTCGGCCGGTGGCAAGCTGGATTTTCAGAAGACCCAGCTGCATGACGGCAAACGCAGCTACCAGAACCACGCGCTGATCGTCTTCCTCAAGTGCGCGCGGGACGTACGCTTCGGCGTGTTCAAGAGCCAGAACTTCGAGCCGACGCCACTCAGCCTGAACGTACTCAGCGCCTCCCTGGAGGACCGTTACATCAGCCAGGTGGTCGACTCACGCGGCAACATCCGCACGATGGTCCAGGCGCTGTGCGAGGCGCTCAAATGCGCGCCGCAGGAGCTGGAGCAGCGGCTCTCGGACTACTCCTTCGCCATTCGCGTCGGCGAGGAAGTGTTCGTCCGCTCGATCTCGCAGATCGACTTCGCCAACGAGCGCGTGCACCTGTTCTGCGACGTCGCCCCCGGCGAAGAGCTGATCATGGTCAAGCGCACCCCGCTGGCCGAGACCACCCGCCGCGACTATCAACAGTTCATGCGCAACAAGCCCGGCAAGCCGCTGGTGGGCATCCTCAACGACTGCATCCTGCGCCGGCTGAACAACGAGCAGGCACTGGGCGGCATGGACCCGGTGTTCGATGACGTACCGGTGGCCGGTTACTCGACCTTCGGCGAGATCCTCGGCCTCAACCTCAACCAGACCCTGACGGCGGTGTTCTTCTTCCGCACCAACGGCAAGGAAGAGTTCCACGACGAGTACACCGACAACTTCATCGCCTACCACGGCGAGTTCAAGGCATTCTTCCTGCGCCGGCAGATCAAGAAGCTGACCGGCCTGAGCCAGGTGGTGGTCAAGCAGATCGAGCAGTTCAAGCGCCAGGACTACAGCAGCGCGGTGGACATCAATGGCCTCGACGAACACATCCGCCCGGTGTTCCGCGGCCTGGCCGACCTTGGCCAGGTCCTGTCTCAGGCCGACCATGAGCGGCAGTCCATGTCCGAGCAGCTGAGCCAGTGCGCCAACGAGCTGCACGGCTCGATGGACGACCTGACGCTGAACATCAACCAGCAGGGCACCGTCATCGAACAGGCCGGCAGCTCGGTCAAGCAGATGGTCCACCAGGCCGACGAGGTGGTCAGCAGCGCCCGCGACCTGGCGCAGTCCAGTCAGCGCATCCAGTCGGTGGTGCAGACCATCCAGCAGATCGCCGGGCAGACCAACCTGCTGGCGCTCAATGCGGCGATCGAGGCGGCGCGCGCTGGCGACATGGGCCGCGGCTTTGCGGTGGTGGCGGATGAGGTGCGCAAGCTGGCCGAGATCACTGGCAAGAACGCCGAGGAAATCGGCACCGACATAGACCGCCTGGCCAGCGAGATTCGCGCGGTGGCGCAACACATCGAGACGCAATCGGCCGGTGTCGGCTCGCTGACCGGGCTGCTCGATGCACTGGAGAACTCGAGCAACCTCACCGCTGGCACTTCACGCCAGACCAAGGGCGTCGCTGACCGACTGATCGGCCTGACCGCGCGCTAACCAGCTAGGCGCGCGCGAACCTCAGCGTAGGGATAGGCCTCCAGCGAGGCGAAACCTGGGATCTGGCGCGCCTTGAGCTTGGTGAACACCGGCACGCTGATACCGCAGAGAAAGCGCGTCAGGCATTCGGCGCTGGGCGCATCACCCTTGAGCTGCGTGTAGCGCTGACTGAATTCGGCGCAGCGGGCGTCGAGAGCGACGTCGTTGAGCGGTGCCAGCGCCGGTGGTTCAGGAAGTTGCGCAACCTGCCCGCGACAGACCGAGCAATGGCCACACCTTTGCGGCGCCTGCTGGTCCCCAAAATAGGCCGCCAACCGCTGGCTCAGGCATTCACTGGATTCGAACAGCGCCAGCATGTTGTCGATGCGGGTGATCTCGCTCGCTTCGTGCTGCTTGAAGTATTCATGCAGTTCGATGCTCAAGCCCTCTGCGTCGAAGTCTGGATTGAGCAGCGCATAGACGTCGGTCATCTGCTTGCTCTCCAGCTCGATCCAGCCTTTTTCCTGGAAGTACTCCAGGGCCTTTACCACCCGGCCACGGTCCGCACCGTGCTGCTGGTAGAGCGCATCGAAATCCAGCGTGCACCAGGTCCTTGCCCGCGCCGAGCTGTGCACGATGGCCTCGACGAACTGCCGCCGCTCGCCTTCGAATTTCGCCACCAGCACCTCGGGTTCGAGCAGGTACTTGAAGCGGTACTCGGCGAAATAGGCGAAGCGCGGCGAGATGATGCCGCGCAGCTCCAGCTGCACCAGCAGGGTTTTCAGCGGCAACTGGCGGATGTTGCTCTGGTCCGATAGCTGGTTGAGCATCAGCTCCCACTGTCCGCTGCCCTTTTGATCAGGAGCAGCCGCCTGCAGCAGCTCGTCGAGCACGCAGCGGATGCCCTCGCGCTCCGGTGTGTCGCCATAGACAAAATTCTGCAGCACGCTGAGGCTGTCCCGGTTGGCCAGCACCAGGCAGTCCGATGGCTTGCCATCGCGGCCCGCGCGGCCGATCTCCTGGCTGTAGTTCTCCACCGACTTGGGCAGGTCGTAGTGCACCACGTTGCGGATATCCGACTTGTCGATGCCCATGCCGAAGGCAATGGTGGCGACGATGCAGTTCAGCTCGCCTGCCATGAAGCGGCGCTGGATCGACTCACGCAACTCGTGGGCCATGCCGGCGTGGTAGGCGCTGGCCGGGAAGCCGCGCTGCGCCAGATGCTCGGCAACCTGCTCGGCCGTCTTCTGCTGGGTGACGTAGACGATGGTCGGCTGACCACTCTTGTCGGCCAACCATTCCACCAGCCGGCGCTGCTTGTTAAAGCCGCTGACCGGCTCCACCAGCAGATTGAGATTGGGCCGGTAGAAGCCGGTAGTCACGACGTCGTCCGGCGCAATCGAGAATTTGGCCTGCATGTCGGCAATCACCGGCGGTGTCGCCGTGGCGGTCAGCAGCAGCACCTGCGGGATATTGAATTGGCGCTGGTAGTCGGGAAGCTTGAGATAATCCGGGCGGAAGTTGTGCCCCCACTCGGAAATGCAATGCGCCTCATCGACGACCAGCAACGAGATCGGCACTTGGCTGATGAAGTTACGGAAGCGTTCGTTCTTCAGCCGCTCCACCGAAATCATCAGAATCTTCAGTTCACCGGACTTGGCGCGGGCCATGGTTTCGCTGGCCTGCTCGCGGCTCTGCGCCGAGTCGATGCTGGCTGCGGCGATGCCGTGCCGGTGCAGGAAAGCTAGCTGGTCCTGCATCAGCGCCAACAGCGGCGAAACGACCAAGGTGAGATGCGGCAATAGCAGCGCCGGCACCTGATAACACAAGGACTTGCCAGACCCAGTGGGAAAGATAGCGGCCGCCGAGCGCCCGGCCACCACGGCGCGAATGGCCTGATCCTGGCCGGGACGAAAGCCGTCGTAGCCGAAAGTCTGCTTGAGGGTCTGTTCGATCATGCTGAGTCACTCCTTTGACTGGAGGCCGGAGGGTAGCAAAAGGAGGGAGACGGTACTGCAAAGCGGCTGATATGTGCGGCCGGTCGTCGGAGCGCGTGGCCATCAGCCCAGCGCTGGCCCTGGGCGGGCCGGATGGGACTTTGAGGTGGTCAAAGTTGGCGGCCAGCTGGCCCAGGCGGAAGGACGCATTGCGCGCCCTTCGCCAAAAGACTCAGAAGCGGTCGCGAATCACCACCTCATCGAACGGCAACTTGCCGATCCGCGGCTTCGGCTCAGCAGCACGCTTGCCCACCGCGACCATCAGCGCGATGACATGGTTGTCCGGCAGGTTGATCAGCTTGCCGACCGCGTCGAAATCGAAGCCATCCATCGGGCAGGAATCCAGGCCCCTGGCCCGTGCCGCGAGCATCAGCGTCTGCGCCATCAGGCCGCAACTGCGCATGGCTTCGTCACGCTGGACCTGCGGCTTGTCGCGGTAGTAGGCATCGATGGCGCCGGCCATAAAGTTCTGCACCTCGCCTGGCGCACCATCCCAGACCCGGCGGACATTCTTTTCCCAGCTGTCGACCTGCGCGCAGATCACCACCAGCATCGAGGCATCGGTCATCTGCGCCTGGTTCCAGCCCACCTCGCGGATCTGCGCCCGCAGCGCCGGGTCGCTCACCTCGACGAAGCGCACGTGCTGCAGGTTGAAGGCGGAGGGTGCCAGCAGTGCCAGTTGCAGCAGCTCGTCCTTCTCCTCCCGGCTGAGCTGGAAGCTCGGGTCGTAGACTTTGACGGCGCGACGGGTGCGGATGGCTTCTACGGTATTCATGACGCTTCCTCGTGATCAACAGTGGCGCCATGCTAAGGGCGCCGACCAATCGAATCCATGCGCCTTGACCGATAAGAATCATCGACGCCTTTGATCCGAATCACCACCCGGCACAAACGAAAAAGCCGCCCGGAGGCGGCTTTTCGATCACGCGGCGGGCAGCTTAGAGCTGCGGGCCGGCGTTGCGGATGGCGTCGGAGACATCGAACTTCTTGAAGTTCTCGACGAACTTGGCTGCCAGTTCCTTTGCGGCCTGGTCGTAGGCGCTCTTGTCGGCCCAGGTGTTGCGCGGGTTCAGCAGCTGAGTATCGACGCCGGCGACGGCCTTCGGCACGTCCAGATTGATGATCGGCAGGTGCTCGGTCTCGGCACCGATCAGCGCGCCGCTCTGAATCGCCGCGATCACCGCACGGGTGGTCGGGATGTTGAAGCGCTTGCCGACGCCGTAGCCACCACCGGTCCAGCCGGTGTTGACCAGGTAGACCTTGGAGCCAAAGCCGTTGATACGCTTGATCAGCAACTCGGCGTACTCGCCAGCCGGACGCGGGAAGAACGGCGCGCCGAAGCAGGTGGAGAAGGTCGACTTGATGCCGCTGCCCGAACCCATTTCGGTGGAACCGACCAGCGCGGTGTAGCCGGACAAGAAGTGGTAGGCAGCCTGCTCGTTGTTCAGGATCGACACGGGCGGCAGTACGCCGGTCAGGTCGCAGGTCAGGAAGATCACCGCGTTCGGCTCACCGCCGAGGTTCTTCTCGGAGCGCTTCTCGACATGTTGCAGCGGGTACGCGGCGCGGCTGTTCTGGGTCAGGCTGGCGTCGGCGTAGTCGGGCAGACGGGTGCGCTCGTCGAGCACCACGTTCTCCAGCACGGCGCCGAACTTGATAGCCTTCCAGATCACCGGCTCGTTCTTCTCGGACAGGTCGATGCACTTGGCGTAGCAGCCACCCTCGATGTTGAACACGCGGCCAACGCCCCAGCCGTGCTCGTCGTCGCCGATCAGGTAGCGGCTCTCGTCGGCCGACAGGGTGGTCTTGCCGGTACCGGACAGACCGAAGAACAGGGTGGTGTCGCCGTCTTCGCCGATGTTGGCGGCACAGTGCATCGGCAGCACGTCGACGTCCGGCAGCAGGAAGTTCTGCACGGAGAACATGGCTTTCTTCATTTCACCGGCGTACTGCATGCCGGCGATCAGCACCTTCTTCTCGGCGAAGTTGATGATTACGCAGCCATCGGAATTGGTGCCGTCACGCTCGGGTACGCACTGGAAGAACGGTGCGTTGAGGATGCGCCACTCGCTCAGGCTGGCCTGGTTGAACTGTTCCGGGGTGATGAACAGGCAACGGCCGAACAGGTTGTGCCAGGCGGTCTCGGTGGTCATCTTGACCGGCAGGTAGTGCTCGGGATCGGCACCGACATGGACGTAGGAGACGAAGCTGTCGCGCTCGGCGATGTAGGCTTCGACGCGGTTCCACAGTGCTTCGAAGTTGCCGGCCGGGAACGGACGGTTGATCGGGCCCCAGGCGATCTTGTGCTGGGTGCTCGGCTCTTCGACGATGAAGCGGTCAGCCGGAGAACGACCCGTGCGGTGCCCGGTCTTCACCACCAGAGAGCCATTGGCGGACAGTTCGCCCTCTCCGCGCTTGACGGCTTCTTCAATCAGTTGAGCGGTGCTGATGTCGGTGTACACGGCGTTGGTGGCTTGCGTCATGAGTGTTCCCGTCGGCCTTGGGCCGATTCCTCCATGCTGTTGTAGCCCGCCGAGCGACGAACTACATCGAAAAAAGTGCGCGCGATTATGCCAGATAATGCGCCGCGCTGGGTATGAGGCCGTGATGGCCAAATAGTTCACTGGCTGGCTGCAGGTCCATCCCTGTCTCATTCCTTAGCGTACTGGCGCTCCGCGGATGGCTGCCGAGCGCCAGGCGCCGCTTAATGACGGGTGCCCGAGGGCGCGTCGCTGCCGCCACCGGCGAAAAGCTGGGCCACGTCCGCGGCATCATAGGTGTACTTCTCGTTGCAGAACTGGCAATCGATGCTCACCGCACCGCCCTGCTCGACCACCAGTTGCTGGGCGTCTTCCTCGCCCAGGCTGATCAGCGCACGGGCCGAGCGCTCCCGCGAGCAGCTGCAGCGAAAGCGGATCGGCAGCGCGTCGAACAGGCGCAGCTGCTCCTGATGGTAGAGGCGATGCAACAGCGTCTCGGCATCCAGCCCGAGCAGTTCCTCGGCCGTCAGGGTATCGGCCAGGGTGCGCAGGTGCTCCCAGCTGGCGTCACGCTCGTCGGCATCCTTGATTCGATCGGCCGGCAGCTGCTGCAACAGCAGGCCGCAGGCCCGGCGGCTATCGGCATTGAGCCAGAAGCGCGTCGGCAGCTGCTCGGACGCAGCGAAATAGTTGGTCAGGCATTCCGCCAGGTTGACCCCGTCCAGGCCGACGATGCCCTGGTAGCGCTGGCCGTTGGCCGGGTCGACGGTGATCGCCAGCATGCCCTCGGGCATCAGCTCGGCCAGCGTTGCGCCCGTCTCGATCTGCTCGGCGTGGTAGCGCGCGATGCCGCGCACCTCCCGGGCACTGGAGCACTCGACCATCAGCAGCGGGACAGCTCCGCTGGAACGCGCCTGGAGAATCAGCAGCCCGTCGAACTTGAGCGTGCCGACCAGCAGCGCGGCAGCCGCGAGCAGCTCGCCAAGCAGCTGGGCGACGGGCTCGGGGTAGGTGTGCTTGGCCAGCACGTGCTGGAAGCTTTCGTCCAGCGTGGCGATTTCGCCGCGAACGTCGGAATCGTCGAAGATAAAGCGCTGAGTTTGGTCGGACATGCCGGGGCTCGCTGGAACGGCGGAGGAAGCCGGCGATTTTAGGCGCAAAGCCGGCCCGGACCAAGGGCGGCTGCCGGACGGCCTCGTGAGTGATGCAGCTCGCCAGCGTTGCGAAGATCAGTCCGGTTTGTAGTCGCGCAGGTACTGGATCTGCCGGCGCTGCTTCTTGCTCGGCCGCCCATCGGTCTGCAGCCCCAGCGCGCCGGCCTTGCGCTGCGCCGCCGCTTCCTCGCGCGCGGCCAGGCTTTGCGGCGTCTCCTCGTAGAGTGTTTGCGCCTCGGGCGCTCCGCGGCGCACCGCCGACAAAGCGCGGACGACCACCGTGCGCTCGTCGAAACCGATGCGGATCAGCAGCTCGTCGCCCACCTTCGGTTCCTTGCTCGGCTTGCAACGCTCGCCACGACAGTGCACCTTGCCACCCTCGATGGCCGCCTTGGCCAGCGCGCGGGTCTTGAAGAAGCGCGCAGCCCACAGCCACTTGTCCAGGCGCACCTTGTCGTCGTCTTTTTCGGCCATCGTCCAGCTCTATCCTCTACACGTCGTTCTAGGGTGTTACAGACGGATGCAGTTGTCATGCACCCCGACTAGAATGCCGGCAAATTCTTCGGACGCTCCCATTGAAGAGACTCGACCCCCATACCGTGATCGGTCTGCGTGAGTGGATCGCCCTGCCGGATCTCGGCGTGGTGGGCCTGCGCGCGAAGGTCGATACCGGGGCCAGCACATCGGCGCTGCATGCTACCGAGATCAGCGAGTTCGAACGCGACGGTCAGCGCTGGGTCCGATTCACCGCCCACCTGGGCACGCTGGTACAGCGCCGCCACCGCTGCGAGGCACCGCTGGTCACGCGCAAGCTGATCAAGAGCTCCAACGGGCAGGTGCAGACGCGCTACGTGGTGCGAACCTTGCTTGCACTCGGCAGTCATGTCTGGCCGGTGGAGTTCACCCTGACCTGCCGCAAGACCATGCGTTATCGCCTGCTGCTCGGTTCAAAGGCACTGGTCGAAGGGCAATGGCTGATCGATCCGTCGCGAACCTATATCCAGGACAAACCCCAGATCCTCACTTCCTCCGGTGCTCCATGAAAATCGCCGTGCTGTCGCGCAATCCGCGCCTGTATTCCACCCGACGCCTGGTCGAAGCCGGCCAGCAGCGGGGCCATGAGGTGGTGGTGATCGATACGCTACGCGCGTACATGAACATTGCCAGCCACAAGCCGCAGATCCATTACCGCGGCAAACCGCTGGACGGCTTCGATGCGGTGATCCCGCGCATCGGCGCCTCGGTGACCTTCTATGGCTGTGCGGTGCTGCGCCAGTTCGAGATGCAGGGCGTGTTCCCGCTCAACGAATCGGTCGCCATCGCCCGCTCGCGGGACAAGCTGCGTGCGCTGCAACTGCTGTCGCGCCGCGGCGTCGGCCTGCCCGTGACCGGCTTCGCCCACTCGCCGGACGACATTCCCGATCTGATCCAGATGGTCAACGGCGCACCGCTGGTGATCAAGGTACTGGAAGGCACCCAGGGCATCGGCGTGGTGCTCTGCGAAACCGAGAAGGCGGCCGAATCGGTGATCGAGGCCTTCATGGGTCTCAAGCAGGACATCATGGTGCAGGAGTACATCAAGGAAGCCGGCGGCGCCGACATCCGCTGCTTCGTGGTCGGAGACAAGGTCATCGCGGCGATGAAGCGCCAGGCCAAGCCCGGCGAGTTCCGCTCCAACCTGCACCGTGGCGGCTCCGCCAGCCTGATCAAGATCACCCCGGAAGAACGCATGACCGCCATCCGTGCGGCCAAGGTGATGGGCCTGAACGTCGCCGGCGTCGACATCCTGCGTTCAAACCATGGCCCGCTGGTGATGGAGGTCAACTCCTCGCCGGGCCTGGCCGGCATCGAAGAGACCACCGGCAAGGACGTCGCCGGGCTGATCATCCAGTACCTGGAGAAGAACGGCGGGCCGCACCTGACCCGCACCAAAGGCAAGGGCTGATTCCGCCTCGTGGCGAACCGGCTACTCGGCCGGTTTGCCCTGCACCGCATCGCGCGGCAGCAGCAATCCCAGCGGCAGGCTGACGCGCGCCTCCAAACCACCGCCCTCACGGTTGCGCAACTCGACGATGCCGCCGTGCTGTGAAGCGATGCGTTTGACGATCGCCAGACCCAGCCCGGCGCCCTGCCCGCCACGAGCGCGATCACCGCGGATGAACGGATTGAAGATGCATTCCAGCTCGGCGAGGTCGATCCCCGGGCCGCGGTCGAGCACGCTCAGCACCACGTAGGGCGCGTGCTGGTCGCCCGACACATAAGCCGCCACCTCCACCCCGCCGCCGCCGTAGCGCAAGGCGTTCTCGATGAGATTGACCAGCAGCCGCTTGACCGAAACCCGACGCAGGGCGAACGGTGGCATCGGCTCGACACACAGCCGCACGATCTCCTGTTGCTGGTTGTAGGGCGCCACCACTTCACGGATCAGCTCACCGAGATCGGTGGTTTCGACCGGTTCATCGCTGCCGTCGCGGACGAAGGCGAGGAACTGATCGAGGATCGCATTCATGTCCTCGACATCACGAATCATGTCGTCGGTCAGCTCGTCATCGCTGCTCATCAGCTCCAGCGACAGGCGCAGGCGCGTCAATGGCGTGCGCAGATCGTGGGAAACCCCGGCCAGCATCAGTTCGCGCTCCCGGCCAGCCTGCTCGACGTCCTCGGCCATCTGGTTGAAGGCGCGATACACCTCGGTCATCTCGCTCGGCGTATCGCTGATCGGCAGGCGCACGCGCCGGCCCTTGCCGATCTGCCGCGCGGCGAAGACCAGCCGCTTGAGCGGCAGATTGAGCTGGCTGACGAAGATCCACGCCGCCCCGGTAGACAGCAGGCCGATACCGAGAAACCAGCCGAGCACGCTCCAGATGCGCTGGCCACGCAGCGGATAGGCGTACAGCGGCACCTGCACCCAGTCCGGCCCCAACGCAGGCGCGCGCACCCAGATCGCCGTGGACGGCTGGATACGCACGCGCACCTCGGTATCGTCGCCCAGCTCGTCGCGCATCTGCCGCTGGAATATCTCGGTGTAGGGCCAGTGGTATTCGCTGCGCGGCACGTTCTGCTCGGCCACCAGCTGCAGGCCGGCGGCGCGACCGATACGGTCGCGGTCTTCGAGATCGGCGGCCCAGTAGGCACGCAGCGTCAGCGCCGCGCCGTGGCTGTACTGGCGGTCAACCAGCACGTCCTCGTTGGTCATCAGATAGACCAGCGTCAGGACCTTGGAGAACAGCACCACGATCAGCACCATCCACAGGGTGCGGGCGAAGAAGCTTTGCGGGAACCAGAGCGGAGTTTTCATGAAGTCCCGGCGGCAGGCACAGGACGGCAGGCCGCGAGCTTAACGCGCTCGCAGTCTGCAGCAGGCCGCAGCCAACTCACTTGTTGCCGTCCGGCACGAATACGTAACCCACACCCCAGACGGTCTGGATATAGCGCGGCTTGGACGGGTCCGGCTCGATCAGCCGACGCAGGCGGGATATCTGCACGTCGATGGAGCGCTCCAGTGCATCCCACTCGCGCCCGCGGGCAAGGTTCATCAGCTTGTCGCGGGTCAGCGGCTCGCGTGCGTGCTGGACCAGCGCCTTGAGCACGGCGAACTCACCGGTGGTGAGCATGTGCACCTCGTTGCCCTTCTTCAACTCACGGGTCGCCAGCGACAGCTCGTACTCGCCGAAGGTGACGGTCTCGTCCTCACTGGCCGGCGCGCCCGGAACCTGCGGCGCCTGCCGACGCAGCACCGCACGAATGCGCGCGAGCAGCTCACGGGGGTTGAAGGGCTTGGCCAGGTAATCATCGGCGCCCTGCTCCAGGCCCTGAATGCGACTGGCCTCGTCGCCCTTGGCGGTGAGCATGATGATCGGAATCTGATTGTTGCCCTCGCGCAGCCGGCGGCACGCAGACAGACCATCCTCACCCGGCATCATCAGGTCGAGCACCACCAGCTGGAACAGCTCGCGGCTGAGCAAACGATCCATCTGCTCGGTGTTTTCCACGGTACGGACGCGGTAGCCCTGCTCGTCGAGAAAACGCTCGAGCAGACGTCGCAGACGGGCATCGTCATCGACGATGAGGATTTTTTCGCCTTCGCTGGCTGGCGCAGTGCTGCTCATGGAAACTCCCAGATGGTCGACGGCGCATTATTGCGCAGTGTGGATCGGCCCTACTGACAGCCATTGTTAGCAGATTTTTCGTCGAACGGCCGATTCCCGCAGCATTCGACCCAGACCGGCGACCGCTCACCGGCAATCGGTTGAGGCCGGCCGCCGCAGTTCCCCTATAATCGCCGGCTTTCGCGCAGGCCCGGCCTGCATGGTTTGACTGACCCAGGTAGGTTCATGGACAGCATCAATTCCCGTATCGCCAACGAGCTGGGCGTGCGCCCGCAACAGGTCGCCGCCGCCGTGGCGCTGCTCGACGAAGGCTCCACCGTTCCCTTCATCGCCCGCTACCGCAAGGAAGTCACCGGCAGCCTCGACGATACCCAGCTGCGCAACCTGGAAGAGCGCCTGCGTTACCTGCGCGAGCTGGACGACCGCCGCGTCTCGATCCTCGCCAGCATCGAGGAACAGGGCAAGCTGACCCCCGAGCTCAAGCGCGAGATCGACCTCGCCGACACCAAGACCCGCCTCGAAGACCTCTACCTGCCCTACAAGCAGAAGCGCCGCACCAAGGGTCAGATCGCCCTCGAAGCCGGCCTTGGCGAGCTGGCCGATGCGCTGTTCGGCAACCCGGAGCTCTCTCCGGAGCAGGAAGCCGAGCGATTCATCGACGCCGAGAAGGGTTTTGCCGATGTGAAAGCCGTCCTTGAAGGCGCCAAGTACATCCTCATGGAGCGCTTCGCCGAAGACGCCGACCTGCTGGCCAAGCTGCGTGACCTCCTCAAGCACAACGCGACCCTCAGCGCCCGTGTAGTGCCGGGCAAGGAAAGCGAAGGCGCCAAGTTCAGCGACTACTTCGAGCATGACGAAGTGTTGAAGAACACCCCTTCGCACCGCGCGCTGGCGATCTTTCGCGGGCGCAACGAAGGCATCCTCAGCGTCAGCCTCAAGGTCGGCGATGAAGTGCCCGGCAGCATGCACCCCGGCGAAGGCATGATCGGCGAGCGCTTCGGCATCGCCAACCGCGGCCGCGCCGCCGACAAGTGGCTCGGCGAAGTGGTGCGCTGGACCTGGAAGGTCAAGCTCTACACCCACCTGGAAACCGACTTGCTCGGTGAGCTGCGCGACAAGGCCGAGGACGAAGCCATCTCGGTGTTCGCGCGCAACCTGCACGACCTGCTGCTCTCCGCCCCGGCTGGCCCGCGCGCGACCTTGGCGCTGGACCCGGGCCTGCGCACCGGCTGCAAGGTCGCGGTGGTCGACGCCACCGGCAAGCTGCTGGAAACCGCCACCGTCTACCCGCACGCACCGCGCAACGACTGGGACGGCACCCTGGCGATTCTCGCCAAGCTCTGTGCCAAGCACGCCGTCGACCTGATCGCCATCGGCAACGGCACCGCCAGCCGCGAATCGGACAAGCTGGCCGGCGAGCTGATCAAGAAAGTACCCGGCCTCAAGCTCACCAAGATCATGGTCAGCGAAGCCGGCGCCTCGGTGTATTCGGCCTCGGAACTGGCGGCCAAGGAATTCCCGGACCTGGACGTCTCCCTGCGCGGCGCCGTGTCCATCGCCCGCCGCCTGCAGGACCCGCTGGCCGAGCTGGTGAAGATCGACCCGAAGTCCATCGGCGTCGGTCAGTACCAGCACGACGTGTCCCAGCTCAAGCTGGCGCGCTCGCTGGATGCGGTGGTCGAGGACTGCGTGAATGCCGTCGGCGTCGACGTGAATACCGCCTCCGCCGCCCTGCTGGCGCGCATCTCCGGCCTCAACTCGACGCTGGCACAGAACATCGTTCAGTTCCGCGATGCCAATGGTGCGTTCAAGTCCCGCAGCGAGCTGAAGAAGGTGCCGCGCCTGGGCGACAAGACCTTCGAACAGGCCGCCGGCTTCCTCCGCGTGATGAACGGCGACAACCCGCTGGACGCCTCCGCCGTGCACCCGGAAACCTATCCGCTGGTCAAACGCATCGCCGCCGATACCAACCGCGACATCCGCTCGCTGATCGGCGACTCGGCGTTTCTCAAGCGCCTGGACCCCAAGCAGTTCACCGACGAGACCTTCGGCTTGCCGACTGTCACCGACATCCTCAGCGAACTGGACAAGCCCGGCCGCGATCCGCGCCCGGAGTTCAAGACCGCCGAGTTCCAGGAAGGCGTCGAGAAGCTCAGCGACCTGGAGCCGGGCATGGTGCTCGAAGGCGTGGTGACCAACGTGACCAACTTCGGCGCCTTCGTCGACATCGGCGTGCATCAGGACGGCCTGGTGCACATCAGCGCGCTGTCGGAGAAGTTCGTCAAGGACCCTTACGAAGTGGTCAAGGCCGGTGACATCGTCAAGGTCAAGGTCATGGAAGTGGACATCCCGCGCCAGCGCGTCGGCCTGTCCATGCGCATGAGCGATACGCCCGGCGCCAAGAACGACGGCCCGCGTGGCGGCGCCGGCAAGCCACGCGGCAACGCGCCGCGCAGCGAGCGCCATGCCAAGGAAGAAAAGCCGGCACCGGCCAATGCCGCCATGGCCGCACTGTTCGCCAACGCCAAGCAGCTGAGGAAGTAGGCATGAGCATTCAAGTCGAGGCGGTGGGCAGCTCCAGCGCCTTCGGCCGCCTGCTCGGCCTGGAGATTCACCAGGTCGGCAACGGCGAGGCGGTGCTCGGCCTGAGCATGCACGATGGCCTGCGCAACCTGCACGGCAAGCTGCACGGCGGCGCGCTGTTCTCGCTGATCGACACCGCCATGGGCCAGGCCAGCCACAGCCTCGGCGATGGCTCGCCGAACAGCGTCACGCTCGAATGCAAGGTCAACTACATCCGCCCGGTGAGCGAGGGCGAGCTGCGTTGCCGCGCCTGGGTGGTGCACGGCGGCAGGCGGACCCAGGTGCTGGAAGCCGAGGTGCATCAGGGCGACAAGCTGATCGCCAAGGCCCAAGCGACCTTCGCCTGCCTCTAGTGGCCTGTTTGGTAAGTTCGGTTGGTCAATTTCGGCGCCCATGGCCCCGATACTGCGTTGCTGCTCCTTGCCATAACCCCTCTATGACTCGTCGCAACGCCTTGTCTCGGAGCCATGTTCATCCGAACTTGCCTCAACCAACTCACCGCACAGGCCACCAGCCGTCCGCGGAGTCGGCATGCGTCGACAGCGATCGAAGCAACGCTGCCTCTTGTGAAGCGGCGTTTCCATCCCCATATTGGGCCGACTGTCGCGTGAAGGAATCCACAAGTTGAGCGCTCTTCTCACCCACCGCCTGGCATTGCTGGCCGAGCCGTCCCACCTGCCGCTGCTCAGTCAATGCCTGCACGGGATCGAACGCGAATGCCTGCGCGTCGACGCTCGCGGTCAGCTGGCGATGACCCCGCACCCCGCCGCACTGGGCTCGGCGCTGACCCACCCGCAGATCACCACGGATTATTCCGAGGCGCTACTGGAATTCATCACCGGCACCGACCAGGACCCGCAGAACACCCTGGCCGAGCTCGAAGCGATCCACCGCTTCACCTATGCCAAGCTCGGCGAAGAATTCCTCTGGAGCCCGTCGATGCCCTGCCCGCTGCCGAGCGAGGCGGACATCCCGATCGCCGAGTACGGCAGTTCCAACATCGGCCGGCTCAAGCACGTCTATCGCCAGGGCCTGGCCCTGCGCTACGGCAAGACCATGCAGTGCATCGCCGGCATCCACTACAACTTCTCGCTGCCCGAGGCGCTGTGGCCGGTACTGCAGGCCGATGATGGCGATATCCGCTCGGCCCAGGACTACCGCTCGACGCGCTACATCGGCGTGATCCGCAACTTCCGTCGCTACAGTTGGCTGCTGATGTACCTGTTCGGTGCCTCACCGGCGCTGGACGCCGGCTTCCTGCGCGGACGTCAGCATCAGCTCGAGACGCTCGACGCTGACACCCTGTACCTGCCGTACGCCACCAGCCTGCGCATGAGCGATCTGGGCTACCAGAACAATGCCCAGGCCGGGTTGACGCCCTGCTACGACGACCTGGCGAGCTACACCGAGAGCCTGTTCCGCGCCGTCTCCACGCCGTATGCCCCCTATGAGGCGATGGGCATCAAGGATGCCGCCGGCAACTGGCAGCAGCTCAACACCAACGTGCTGCAGATCGAGAACGAGTACTACTCGAACATTCGCCCGAAACGCGTCACCGCCACCGGCGAACGACCGTTGCAAGCGCTGCGCGCGCGCGGCATCCAGTACATCGAAGTGCGCTGCCTGGACATCAACCCCTTCCTGCCGCTGGGGATCGACTTCAACGAAGCGCGCTTCCTCGACGCCTTCCTGCTGTTCTGTGCGCTGGACGACAGCCCCTGCCTGGCCGACGGCGAATGCAGCGCGGCCACCGACAACTTCCTCAGTGTGGTCAAGGAAGGCCGGCGTCCGGGACTCGAGCTGCAGCGTTGTGGCGAGAACGTCATGCTCAGTGACTGGGCCAACCAGTTGCTCGACGAGATCGGCCAGGTTGCCGCCCTCCTCGACCGCAGCCATGCTGACTCCCGGCACGCCGAGGCGCTCGCCGAGCAGCGCGCCAAGGTCGCCGACAGCAGCCTGACGCCGTCCGCCCGCGTACTTGACGAGCTGAGCCGCAGCGGTGAGAGCTTCAGCCAGTTCGCCATGCGCCAGACCCTGGCCCACGCCGACTACTTCCGCAGCCAGGCACCGAGTGCAAGCGAGCTGGATCAGTTCGAATCCGCCGCGCATCAGTCGCTGGAGCGCCAGGCGGAGATGGAAGCGACGGACGAGCTGGATTTCGACAGCTTCGTCGTCGAGTACCAGCGCGGTCTTAGTCTCTGAGCAAATGGCGGGCGCAACGCCCGCCGGCACACTTCAGAGCGGTTTCTCGAAGATCTTCGAATTACGCTGGAAGTTGTACAACGAAGCCCGCGCGGCCGGCAGACGGTCGACGCTGATCGGCTCGAAGCCGCGCTCCTGGAACCAGTGCGCGGTGCGTGTGGTGAGCACGATCAGCTTCTTCAACCCCAGCGCCCGGGCACGCTCCTCGATGCGTTCGAGCAGCTCATCGCCGCGACCGCCGTGGCGGTATTCCGGATTGACCGCCAGGCAGGCAAGCTCGCCGGCATCCGAGTCGGAAATCGGATAAAGCGCCGCACAGGCGATGATCAGGCCGTCACGCTCGACGATGCTGAACTGCTCGACCTCGCGCTCCAGCACCTCGCGCGAGCGCCGCACCAGAATGCCCTGCTCCTCCAGCGGCGTGATCAGATCGATCAACCCGCCCACATCCTCGATGGTTGCCTCGCGCAGCTGCTCGAACTGCTCCTGGGTTACCAGCGTGCCGCCGCCATCGCGGGTGAACAGCTCGTTGAGCAACGCACCGTCGTCGGCGTAGCTGACCACATGACTGCGCCGCACGCCGCCGCGACAGGCCTGCGCGGCGGCGTCGAGCAGCTCGGCCTGGTACTGGCTACCGAGGCGTTCGACATAGGCCGGAATCTGCTGCGGACGCAGCTCGCGCACCAGCTTGCCGCTTTCGTCGAGCAAGCCTGGCTCGGCGCCGTAGAGCACCAGCTTGTCGGCCTGGAGATCGATGGCCGCACGCGTGGCGACATCCTCGCAGGCCAGGTTGAATATCTCGCCAGTCGGCGAATATCCCAGCGGCGACAGCAACACGATGGTGCGCTCGTCCAGCAGCCGGCCGATGCCCTTGCGGTCGATACGGCGTACTTCGCCGGTGTGATGCAGATCGACGCCATCGAGCACGCCGATCGGCCGCGCGGTGACGAAGTTGCCACCGGCCACCCGCAGTCGCGCGCCCTGCATCGGCGACGCCGCCATATCCATCGACAGCCGTGCCTCGAGGGCGATGCGCAACTGGCCAACCGCGTCGATCACGCACTCCATGGTCGGCGCGTCGGTGACGCGCAGATCGCGATGGAAGCGCGGTTCGATGCCACGGGCGGCCAGGCGCGCCTCGATCTGCGGACGCGAGCCGAATACCAGCACCAGGCGTACACCAAGGCTGTGCAGCAGCACCAGGTCGTGGACGATGTTGGCGAAGTTGGCGTGCTCCAGGCCGTCGCCCGGCAGCATGACGACGAAGGTGCGGTCACGGTGCGAGTTGATATAGGGCGAGGAGTCGCGAAGCCAGGTGACGTAGTCGTGCATGTAAAAGCCTTCGTGGCGGGTTCTATTCGTCTGTATTGGAGTCAGTTCGCGGCGGTCTGCGGCTGCAGGCAGTAGTGCTCGATCATCCGCCGCAGCAGCTGCACGGTCGGTTCGATGCGCTCGAGCTGCAGGTATTCGTCGGGCTGGTGCGCGCAGGCGATGTCGCCGGGCCCCAGCACAAGCGTTTCGCAGCCGAGCTGCTGAAGATAAGGCGCTTCGGTGGCAAACGCCACCGCCTCGGCCTGGTGCCCGGTGAGGCGCTCGGCCAGCCGTACCAGCTCGCTTTCCGCCCCCTGCTCGAAGGCTGGCACCGCGGGGAACAGCGGCGCCAGGTCGATTTTCACCTGGTGCTGCTCGGCCAGCGGCTGCAGGCGCTGGCGGATGATCGTCCGCAGCTGCTGCGGGTCCATGCCCGGTAGCGGGCGCAGATCGAACTCCAGCGAACATTGCCCGCAGATGCGGTTGGGGTTGTCGCCGCCATGGATGCAGCCGAAGTTGAGCGTCGGCTTGGGCACGTCGAACAGCGGGTTGTCGTATTCGCCCTGCCACTGGCGGCGCAGCGTCATCATCTCGCCGATCACGCCGTGCATGGCTTCCAGCGCGCTGTGACCATAGGCCGGGTTCGACGAATGCCCGCTCTGTCCGAGGATGTCGATGCGCTCCATCATGATGCCCTTGTGCAGGCGTACCGGGCGCAGGCCGGTGGGCTCGCCGATCACCGCGGCGCGCCCGAGCGGCCGGCCGGCTTCGGCCAGGGCACGGGCGCCAGACATCGAACTCTCTTCATCGCAGGTGGCGAGAATCAGCAATGGGCGGCGGAACGGCTGCTCCAGCAGCGGCCGAACCGCCTCGATGATCAGCGCGAAGAAGCCTTTCATGTCGCAGCTGCCGAGGCCGTACCAGCGGTCATCGGCCTCGCGCAGCTTCAGTGGATCGGACTGCCACAGCGCGGCATCGAACGGCACGGTATCGCTGTGCCCGGCCAGCACCAGCCCGCCGGGACCACTGCCATAGCTGGCGAGCAGGTTGAATTTCCCCGGCGCGACTTCCGGCGTTTCGCAGGTGAAGCCCAGCTCACCGAGCCAGGCCGCGAGCAACTCGATCACAGGACGATTGCTCTGATCCCAGCCCGGCTGCGTACAGCTGACCGAGGGTGCCGCGAGGAGCGCAGCGAACTGCTCCTTGAATGAGGGAATGGGCACCGGCTACCTCCGTGATGCAATCGGAACGAGCCTGCAGTGAAGCATGAAACGCGCCACGACGGGACCCGCAAACGAAAACGCCCCGCCGAGGCGGGGCGCAAACATCGTTCACTGCCTTAGAGGAAGATGAACTTGAGCACGGTGAAGAAGACGATCGCCAGGAACGCACCGGCCGGCAGGGTGATCAGCCAGGACATGAAGATCGAGCCCACGACACCCAGGTTCAGCGCACCGATACCGCGCGCGATACCGATCCCGAGAACCGCTCCGACCAGCGTGTGAGTCGTGGAGACCGGCAGGCCGATGGCCGATGCGCCGACCACGGTTGTCGCGGTAGCCAGTTCGGCGGCAAAACCGCGGCTTGGCGTCAGCTCGGTGATTTCCTTGCCGATGGTGGCGATCACCTTGTAGCCGTAGGTGGCCAGACCGATGACGATACCTATCGCACCAAGCAGCAACACCCAGCCCGGCACGGCAGACTTGGCCGCGATGTCGGCGGCGCCGCCGGACTCGATCACACCGACGATGGCGGCCAGCGGACCAACCGCGTTGGCGACATCGTTGGCGCCATGGGCGAAGGCCATCGAGCAGGCGGTGAAGATCATCAGGACGGCGAACACCTTTTCCACGCTGGCGAAGTGAAAGGTCTTGTCGGCCTCGACGTCGACCTTGATCCGCGAGAGCAGCGCGATACCCGCGAGCATCACCAGCAGGCCGATGCCGAAGGCCAGCAGGATGCCCTGACCGCTGCTGAGGGTCAGACCGACATGCTTGAGGCCCTTGGTGACCGTCATCAGCGCGACCATGAAGCCGGTCAGGAACATGTACAGCGGCACGAAGCGCTTGGCGTTCTCGAACGGATGATCGGTATTGATGATCAGCTTCTGCACGCTCATGAACAGGCCGAAGGCGACGATACCGGACAGCATCGGCGTCACCACCCAGCTGGCGACGATGGGGCCGATGGCGTCCCAGTGAACCGCATCGGTGGACACGCCGACGGCCGCGAAGCCGATGACCGCACCGATGATCGAATGCGTGGTGGAGACCGGCCAGCCCTTCATCGTTGCGATCAGCAGCCAGGTACCGGCGGCGAGCAGCGCCGACATCATCCCCAGCACCATCAGGTCAGGGGAAATCACCTCCGCGTCGACGATGCCGTTCTTGATCGTCTCGGTGACTTCGCCGCCGGCCAGATAGGCGCCGCAGAACTCGAAGATCATGGCCACGATGATGGCCTGCTTGATGGTCAGCGCCCGAGAACCGACCGAAGTGCCCATGGCATTGGCCACGTCGTTGGCGCCCACGCCCCAGGCCATGAAGAAACCGAATGCGCAGGCAAGGATCAGGAGTACGAAGCCGTAATCCGCAATAAGAGACATAAGGAGTTACCTGTTGAACCCAGAAAGGATGCTGGCGCCTCAGCGCGCCAGCAGTTGTTCCAGACGGTTGCCGACGCGCTCTGCGCGGTCGGCTACATCACCGATCCATTCGATGATCTTGTAGAGAAAGATCACGTCGACTGCTGGCAAATCCTTTTCCAGATGGAACAGCGCACGGCGAACCGTGATCTGCATGCGGTCGGTTTCCCGCTCGATTTCCTCAAGCTCTTCGACCATCTTCTCGACGAGGGTGGCTTCGCGGCCGCTGAAGCCGGTTTCCAGCAGCGAATCCAGTTCCTTCAGCGCTTTCAGCGCCTGGGCGCTGGCATCCACGGTGCGTTGCACGTAGGCGAGCATCTGCGGCTGCAGTGCCTGCGGGATGGTCATGCAGCGACCCAGCATCAGGCCGGCGATGTCCTTGGCGCGGTTGGCGATCTTGTCCTGTACACTCAACAGGTCCAGCAGATCGGAGCGCGGCACCGGCAGGAACAGGCTCTTGGGCAGGTGCTGGCGAACGCTCTTCTTGAGCTTGTCGGCTTCGTTTTCCAGCTGCGACATCTGCTGCTGAATCTGCTCGACCTTCTCCCAGTCTTCGGCCATGACCGCCTGGAATAGCGGCACCAGGTTCGCTGCACATTCATGCGACTTGGCCATATGCTGTTGCATCGGGCCGATTGGCGAACGTCCGAACAAGCTGACGAAAGGATTGACTGGCATAGGGTATGGCCCCGGCTTGAAAGAGGCGGCAAGTATACGGACAGGCCATCACGCCTGCTACCGTGCGTCATCAGGCTGCAACATCCACACATCATAGGCACCCAGTCGGCACCATGCAGAAAGAAACCGAAATCAAGCTACGCGCCAGCCGCGAAACCCTGCTCGCCCTGCGCGATCATCCGCTGCTGAAGAAGCGCAACAAGAGTGGCTGGTCGCGCCATGAGCTGTTCAACCAGTATTACGACACCGCCGAGCGCGACCTCGCCCAGGCCCGCGTCGCGCTGCGCCTGCGCCGCGACGGCGAACAGTTTATCCAGACCCTGAAAAGCCGCGGCCAGAGCGTCGCCGGGCTTTCCGAGCGCAACGAGTGGGACTGGTATCTGGACAAGGCCAAGCTCGACACCAAGAAGCTTGACGACGACTGCTGGCCGGCCAGCCTCGCCGAGCTGGACAAGAAAAGTCTCAAGCCGATCTTCACCACCGACTTCGTGCGCGAGAAAGCCGAAATTGCCTGGGGCCGCGGCAAGACCAAGGTGGTGATCGAGGCGGCGCTGGATCTGGGCCAGGTCAAGGCCGGCAAGCAGTCCGAGGAAATCTGCGAACTGGAGCTCGAGCTGCGCCAGGGCGATCCGGAAGCGCTGCTGGAATTGGCGGCCGAGCTGGCCGCCGACCTGCCGCTGATGCCCTGCGACATCAGCAAGGCCGAGCGCGGCTATCGCCTGCATGACGCCGATGGCTACAACCTGCAGCTGCCGGCGCCGGCACTCGACGCTACGATGCCGCTGGACGACGCGGTGGTAGCCCTCGGCTGGCAGCTGCTGGGCAACAGCCAGCGTCTGGCTGAGCAGTACCGCTTCAATGGCCGCTGGAAACTGCTGAGTGACTGGCTGCAGCAGCTGATCGAGCTGCGCGCCCTGCTCGGCAGCCTCGGCCAGGCCGCCCCGCGCGCCAGCAGTCGTGAGCTGCGTGAACTGCTCGACGCGCTGATCCAGGACTGGCGCCCACGGGTCGAAGCCGGCCAGGACGATGAAGGCGTGCGCAAGGCCGCACCAGTGCAGTTCGCCGAGGAACTGGGCCAGACCCGCTGGGGCCTGCTGTCGCTGAAAGCCTCGCTCTGGCTGCTGCAGCGCAGCTGGACCGAAGGCCGCAATGCGCGCGGCGATCGCCAGGGCGCTGCCGAGCTGGGCAAGTGGCTGCTGCATCTGCTGGCGGAAGAAGCCAAGGCCCTGCAACTGCCGCGCTACCAGCAGCAACCCGAAGACCTCGCCGAACAGAGCCCGCGCATGGAGCGCCTGCTAGTCTGGCTGCATCTGGCCCGCAGCGTGCTGGAGTTGCCGGAAGTCGATCGACTGTACGGCGAGCTGGCCAAGCTGCATGAACTGGCCCGCCAGCCCATCGACGAGCAAGCGCTGGAAATGCGCGTCGAGCAGGCGCACCTGGTCTGGACGCTCAAGGCCTGGAAGCAGCTGGAGAAATAGCGTCCCAGACGGCGCAAGCTGCTCAAAGTTGAACCCCGGCGGCAGACAACGCCGGGGCTTTAGCGGCAAGCTTGGCTTTTCCCGCCGCTGCGTCGAAGGAATCCCATGTCCGTGCTGAACTCGCCCTCCCAGGACCGCCCTCTCGATCTCGCCGATCTGTTGCGCGAGTTGGTCGCCCAGGGGCGGGTCGCGCAGGACAGCGCCGAACAATGCCTGACGGTCCGCCGCAGCGCGGTGGCCAACCAGCAGCATCCGCTGGAATTCCTCGCCGCGCAGCAGCTTGATGATCTGCAGCGGCCGGGCAAGAAGCTCGATCTGGAAACACTGACCGTCTGGCTGGCGGAACGCGCCGGTCAGCCGTATCTGCGCATCGACCCGCTGAAGATCGACGTCGCCGCCGTCACCCCACTGATGTCCTATGCCTTCGCCCAGCGCCACAGCATTCTCGCAGTGGCGGTGGACAGCAGCGCCGTCACCATCGCCAGCAGCCAGCCCTTCGTGCACGGCTGGGAAGCCAACCTGACCCACGTGCTCAAGCGCCCGATCAAGCGCGTGGTGGCCAACCCGAGCGACATTCAGCGCTTCACCGTCGAGTTCTACCGCCTGGCCAAGTCGGTCAGCGGCGCCAGTGGTACCGATCAGAAAATCAGCGGCGTCGGCAATTTCGAGCAGCTGCTCAACCTCGGCGCCAGCGATCAGGAACCGGACGCCAACGACTCGCACATCGTCAACATCGTCGACTGGCTGTTCCAGTACGCCTTCCAGCAACGCGCCAGCGATATCCACATCGAGCCGCGTCGCGAGCAGGGCTCGGTACGCTTTCGCATCGACGGCGTGCTGCACAACGTCTATCAGTTTCCGCCGCAGGTGACGATGGCGGTGGTCAGCCGACTAAAGTCTCTCGGCCGGATGAACGTCGCCGAGAAGCGCAAACCGCAGGATGGCCGGGTCAAGACCAAGACGCCGGAAGGCGGCGAAGTCGAGCTGCGCCTGTCGACGCTGCCAACGGCATTCGGCGAGAAGATGGTGATGCGTATCTTCGACCCCGAAGTGCTGCTCAAGGGCTTCGACCAGCTGGGCTTTTCCGCTGACGACCTGCGCCGCTGGCAGAGCATGACCGGCCAGCCCAACGGCATCATCCTCGTCACCGGGCCGACCGGCTCGGGCAAGACCACCACGCTCTACACCACGCTCAAGCAGCTGGCGACGCCCGAGGTGAACGTCTGCACCATCGAGGACCCGATCGAGATGATTGAGGGCGCCTTCAACCAGATGCAGGTGCAGCACAACATCGATCTGACCTTCGCCAGCGGCGTGCGCGCGCTGATGCGTCAGGACCCAGACATCATCATGGTCGGCGAGATCCGCGACCTGGAAACCGCCGAGATGGCCATCCAGGCCGCACTGACCGGCCACCTGGTGCTCTCCACCCTGCACACCAACGACGCGCCCAGCGCGATCACCCGCTTGCTGGAACTGGGCGTGCCGCACTACCTGCTCAAGGCCACACTGCTCGGCGTCATGGCCCAGCGTCTGGTGCGCACGCTGTGCCCGCACTGCAAGGCGCCGATGCAGCTGGATGCAGACGACTGGAGCGCATTGACCAAACCCTGGAACGCCCCGCTGCCGACCACCGCGCAACGGGCGGTAGGCTGCCTGGAATGCCGCGACACTGGTTTCCGCGGTCGCGCCGGGGTCTACGAGATCATGCTGCTGAACGACGCGATCAAGCCGCTGATCACCGCCGACACCGACATCGTCGCCCTGCGCCGCCAGGCCTTCAAGGATGGCATGCGCAGCCTGCGCCTCTCAGGCGCCCAGAAGATCGCCGCCGGCCTCACCACCGTGGAAGAAGTGCTGCGGGTGACGCCGCAGAGCGAGCAGAAATAGCCGGAGGCTCGAGGCGTTTGTAGGGTGGGTGTCGCTTTTTACATCCACCACAACTCCGTCCGGTGGATCGGTGAAGCGTGATCCACCCTACGCCACCTCGGACCGCACCTGCGTCAGTGCCCGCACTTGCGCCGATGAGGCCGACCCTAGCGACGATCCGAATGCTGCATCAGCCGCCCGAACGTGCAGCGAGAATGGTCGCGACCTGGTTGGGCTTGCAGTTGAGATACGCCGAGGATTGCAGCCATTGCTGGTCGGGGTACCAGGAGAACATGAACTGGCCGCCCTTGAGGCTATCGACCACCATCCGCGCCACCTCAGGCCGTACCGCCGGGCAGCCCTGACTGCGGCCGATGCGGCCCTGGGTGGCAATCCAGGAAGGATTCACGTAAGCCGCCGGGTGGATGACGATGGCGCGTTCGCGGGCGCGGTCATTGATTCCCGGCTCCAATCCGTCCATGCGCAGCGAGTAGCCATGCTTGCCGCTGTAGCTTTCGGCGGTGCGGAACAGACCGATGCTGGACTGGTGACTGCCTACCGTATTGGAGAACTGCGTGGCGTGATTGTCGCCGGACTTCTGGCCATGGGCGACCAGGTCCTCGAGCAGCAACTCTTCCTTTTCCAGATCGAAGATCCACAGCCGTCGCTCGCTGGAGGGCAGCGAGAAATCGATCACCGCCAGACGCTGGGCAGCACTTGCACCGTTGTTGACGGCGCACCGCATGGCCGCGACGGCGTGGGTCAGAACCTGGCGGTCGAGCTTGGGCGCCAATCGGGCCAGGCTGTCGACCATCGGCTGATAGGTTCCACCAGCCGCCCAGACAGGCGAAGCGAGAACGAAAAGTCCCGCCGCCAGGCAGGCACGTCGAAGCATGGACATCATCGAGCAAGCAACCTCGTCGGGCCCGGCCTGACGACTTCCTGTCTGACCGGCGCCGCATACTCGCTGCCGAACACAGCAGCAGCGCAACAAAGCCGGGCGGGACGAACGTGCGCCCAATGCCCGGCAGGATATGTTTTTATGGGCCCGAAAGAATGCCGGCAGACACCGGAACGGCGGCCCTACAGGCGCGCAGTCTAGCAGTCACGGGAATGGCCTGGAGCGATAAATTGTTCAAAAAATGTGCATTTCGTCTTGCCGTCTGGCTCTGCCTCGCCCCGATCGCGGCCTCGGCAGAGCCGCTCGTCGCGCCGCCGACGCCGCTCGAAACCGCGCTGACAAACCTGCCAGAGCTCTGCACGGCGATGCCGGACAGGCCGGAGCCAGAGGCGCTGCAGCGACTGTCGGCATTCTATGCAGCCGTGCATCACCAACCGGTGTGGAATTCCTATGCGACGCTCGACGGCTTGCTGCAGCAGCTCGCGCAACTGGCCGATGACGGTCTGGACCCGGCGCAGTATCAGCCGGCGCGCATACGCGAGCAGCTCTATCAGTCTTCGACCGCGCCGCTGCATCGCGAATGCGCTGACATCCTCACCAGCCACGCCTATCTGGAAGCGCTGCACCATCTGGCCCGTGGCCGCCTGCGCCAGGCCGATGTCGAGCCGATCTGGCGCAGCCCCGACGCCGCGGAGCGCGACGATAGCCAGCAATTGCTGCAGATCGCCGTGCAGGGGCTTACCGATCTGCCGCAGGCCTTCGAGCGCGCCCGCCCGGCCCTTGCGCTGTACCGCGACTTGCGCGCCGCCTATGCGCGGTTGCGCCTGGCGCCGCTGCCCGCCTGGCGGCCATTGCCGGACGGCACGACGCTGCGACCCGGCATGAGCGATGAACGTGTGCCGCTGCTGCGCGAAATGCTGCTCGCCGGCGCCGCCAGTACGGCGGCGCTGGAGCCGCGCTACGACGACGAGCTGGTCGAGGCGGTGCGCCGCTTTCAGACGCGACATGGCTTGGAAGCCGACGGCGTGATCGGCGCCGGCACTCTGGCTGCATTGAACGTCAGCCCGGCCAGCCGTCTCGATCAGGTGCGTATCAATCTGGAGCGCCTGCGCTGGATCAGTCGTGACCTCGAGCCGCAATCGCTGCTGGTGGATATCGCCGGCGCACGGCTGATCTACTACCGCGACAGCTGCCCGTTCTGGCAGACGCGCACCCAGGTCGGCCGCCAGGCGCGGCAGACGCCGCCGCTGAAATCACAGATCACCCGACTCACGCTCAACCCCACCTGGACCGTACCTCCGACCATCCTGCAGCAGGACAAGCTGCCGTTGATCCGCGAGGACGCCGGCTACCTCGCGCGTCACGGGATGCGCGTGCTCGATGCCCAGGGCAACGACCTGGACCCGGCCAGCATCGACTGGCATGCACCGCGCAACATCATGCTGCGCCAGGAGGCAGGTCCGGCCAATCCGCTCGGACAGGTGGCGATCCGCTTCGCCAACCCGTTCTCGGTGTACCTGCACGATACGCCGAGCAAGCCGCTGTTCGATCTCAGCGAGCGTGCCCTCAGCTCTGGCTGCGTGCGCGTCGAAGGGGCGCTGCAGCTGGTCGATCTGCTACTCGACGAAGACGAGCGCGAGACCGTCGCCAGACTGCTGCAGACCGGCAAGACCCACGAGTATCGCCTGGCGCGCCGCACGCCGATCCTGATGGCCTACTGGACCGCGGCCGTCGACGACACCGGCCAGCTGCGCTATCGCCCGGACATTTACCAGCGCGATGCCGCGCTCCTCAGGGCGCTGGACGCGGCGCGTTAGCGTAACGCTGACGACCCGGTGCGGGCACCCGCGCGGCGTTCCGTTCGTCGGGAGTTTCGTCGCCTGCTGCCTGAACCAAGCAGGCTCGGCGTAGTCTTTTGCTGACCGCTCGACACACCCGCCGCTGAAGGGTGGTCGACTGACAGACCCGTCTGAATTACTCAGTGCCATGGATAGCCGAGCAGGACACCTTGAACGCCGAACACAGCGCCCTCACAGCGACCTGGAATGAAGCTGAACGGCTGATCGCATTGGCTCGTTATGCCGCGCTCGACGTCTCGTGCGACGCGGAGCTGGATGAGCTTGCCGCCATGGCTGCGGACCTCTGTGCCTGTCCGGCGGCGGCGATCCATTTCATCAATGACCAGTACCAGTACTGCAAGGGCGCCTTCGCGCTCCAGCGCGAGCCCGTTCCGCTCACGCGCTCGCTCTGTGCCCGCGCGATCCTGCAATCCGAGCCGCTGATCACCAGGCAAAGCGGCGAGCTCAGCGCGCCCGTGGAAATGCCACGTCTCGCCGCAGGCGAGCCCGCTCGCTTCTATGCCGCGGCGATCCTGCGCGACGACGACGGCCTGCCGCTGGGTACGCTGTGCGTCTGCGACCGCCAGCCACGCGAGCTCTCGCCACATCAGGGTGCGCAACTGCAGACAGTGGCACGCCAGGTCATGGCGCTGCTGGAACTGCGGCGCTTGCGCGGCGAAGACGCGCGCAGCCGCCAGATCATCGACAGCGCCCAGGACTACGCCATTCTCGCCAGCGACCCGCGCGGGTGCATCACCAGCTGGAACAGCGGTGCGCAGCGCATGCTCGGCTGGACTGCCAAAGAGATGATTGGCCAGCCGCTCGCCCGCATCTTCACCGAAGAGGATTGCGCACAACACGCGCCTGAGCAGGAAATGCGCACGGCACGTGAGAAAGGCAGCGCCATCGATGAACGCTGGCACCAGCGCAAGGACGGTTCCCGCTTCTGGGCCAGTGGAGTGCTTACCCCGCTTTTGCACGACGGCAAGCCGCAGGGCTTCGTCAAAATCCTCCGCGATTTGACCGAAGCGCGGCTGCAGCAGAGCTTCGCCCGGGAAATGGAGGAGCGCTACCGCACGCTGGTCGACCTCAGTCCACAGGTGGTCTGGCAATGCGATGCCGATGGCAGCCTGAGCTATTGCAACAGTTACTGGTGCGAATTCACCGGCCTGGACGAGCAGCAATCACGTGGCGACGGCTGGCTTGTCGCGGTCTCCGCGAACGATCGCCAGCGTACGGCCGAACAATGGCAGGCCGCGCTGCAACGCCAACTACCGTTCAAGCTCGAACTGCCCCTGCGCGACATCGATGGCCAGCCGCGCTGGTTCCAGGTCAGCGCTGCACCGATCTACGATGCCGACGGACAATTGCTGCACTGGGTCTGCGTGGCCCAGGACGTCGACAGCCGCCGGCGCTCGGAGATGCAGCGGCTGGAGAGCGAAGCCTTCACCCGCCTGTTGCTGGATTCGGCCAACGAAGGTTTCTACTCCATCGACCGCGGCGGCATGGTCACCCTGTGCAACGATGCCTTCCTCAACCTGCTGGGCTTCGCCAGCCGCGAGGAAGTGCTAGGCCGCCAGCTGCACCATGTGATCCATCACAGCCATCCGGACGGCAGCCCCTACCCGGTGCAGGACTGCCCGATCCAGCACACCGCCACGACCGGCGAACCACGCCACGTCGAGCACGAACTGTTCTTCCGCGTCGACGGCAGCAGCCTTCCGGTGGAATACCGGGTGGCGCCGATCTACCGCGACGGCGAGCTGCAGGGCGCCATCTGCACCTTCAGCGACATCAGTGAGCGCACCCAGCACCAGGCATTGCAGGCCTTTCTTCTCGAACTGAGCGATTGCCTACAGGCTTGCAGCGAGCGGGTCGATGTCTGCTGCGTACTTGACGAGCGCCTGGCCCGGCTTACGCACTGTGACTGCATCGCCTGGGGGACCGTGAAGGACGGCACGCTGGCCGTGAAACAGGAATGGCTGGCTGCGGATGCTCCGAGCCGGGTAGGGCGTCATAGCCTGGAAGCGGACGCCGCCGGTTTCATCGACCGCCTGCCAGACGAAAACCTGGTCGTGCTCGAGGAAGACACGTCAGGCAGTGACTCGCTGCTGCAACATCTGGCCGCCCGCTCGGTCCTGTTCACCGAGTTGCCAGGTGTCGAGTCCGGCACCCAGCCCGCGCTGCTCATGTTCGTCCGCAGCCAGCCGCTGCCCTGGAGCCCGGATGACATCGGCCTGGCGCGCGAGGTGCTGGAGCGCATCCGTGCCGCGGCCGAGCGCATGCGGGCCAGCAAGGCCCTGCGCGAAGCCGAGCAGCGCATCAGCCTCGCCAACGAGATCGCCTCGATCGGCGTCTGGGAATACCGCGACAGCCATCATTCGCTGCACTGGGACGCACAACTCAAGGCCATGGCCGGGCTGGCGCCGGATGAGCCGGGGCTGGGTGTGCACGAGATTCTTGCGCGGATCCATCCGGACGACCGCAGCGTGCTGCTCAAGGCGCTGGGCGAGACCCTGGCGGGACGTGGCGACGGCGAGTTCCAGCTCGACTACCGCATCTTCGATACCCGCATCGGCGAGTTCGTCTGGCTCGCCAATCGTGGCCGCCGGCTCGTCGATTCCAGCGGCAAGGTGCGCATCCTCGGTACCGCGCGCAACATCACCGCCGAACGCAACGCTGCCGAACGCATGCTGCGCATGAACGAGATGCTCGAAGAGCAGATCAAGGATCGCCAGCAGGCCGAACAGCGTCAGACCGCGCTGATCGAACTGGGCGACCTGCTGCGCGAGCAGCACGACAGCCAGACCATTGCGCATGCCGCGGTGAGCGTGATCGGCCGCACCATCGGTGTTTCCCGCGTGCTGTTCGCCAGTGTCGATGCACCGAGCCAGAGCGCCACCATCGAGCGCTACTGGAGCGACGGCAGTTCGGACAGCAGCAGCGAAGTGGTGCATTTCGCCGATTACGGGGACTTCTTCTACGATCTGCAGGAGAACGAACTGGTCGTGATCGAAGACGTGCTGCACGATGCCCGCACTGCCAGCCATGCGGAGAACTTCGCCGAAAGCCAGATCCGCAGCATCGTCTGCGTGCCGCTGTTCGAGCAGGGCCGCATTTCCGCGGTGATGATGCTGCTCGAAGAACAGCCGCGCGGCTGGCTCGACGACGACATCTCGTTCATCCGCGAAGTCGCCGACCGCGCCTGGACCGCCGATGAGCGCATGCGCGCCGAACGCGCATTGCGGGAGAGCGAAGAGCAGTTCCGCACCCTCGCCGACAACATGAGCCAGTTCGCCTGGATGGCCGACCCCAGCGGCCACATCTACTGGTACAACAAGCGCTGGTACGACTACACCGGCACCACTGACGAAGCCATGCGCGCCCTTGGCTGGCGCACGGTGAACCACCCGGACCACCATGAGCGGGTCAGCGCCTCGATGAAGCGCGCCTTCGCCATCGGCTCGATCTGGGAAGAAACCTTTCCGTTGCGCGGCAAGGACGGCAAGTACCGCTGGTTCCTCTCCCGCGCGCTGCCGATTCGCGACGACTTCGGCCAGGTTACCCACTGGTTCGGCACCAATACTGACGTCACTGCCCAGGTTGCCGCCGAAGAGGCGCTGCGCGAACTCAACGACAGCCTCGAGCGCCGGGTTGCCGAACGTACCCGCGAGCTGGCGGCGATCAACAGCCGGCTGCACATCGAGATGGCCGAACGCGAGCGCGCCGAAGAAGCGCTGCGCCACGCGCAGAAGATGGAAGCCATCGGACAACTCACCGGCGGCCTGGCGCACGACTTCAACAACATGCTGACCGGCGTGCTCGGCGCGCTCGACCTGATCCAGCGGCGTGTCGCCGGCGGCAATACCGGCGATCTCGACCGCTACATCGACGCCGCGACCACCTCGGCCAACCGTGCCGCGGCGCTGACCCATCGCCTACTGGCCTTTGCCCGTCGCCAGTCGCTGGACCCCAAACCGGTCGACGTGAACCTGTTGGTGGTGTCGATGGAGGACATGCTGCGTCGCACCATGGGCGAGCACATCCGTCTGGAAGTCGAGCTGCAGGCAGATGCCTGGCTCGCTTACACCGACGGCCACCAACTTGAAAACGCCCTGCTCAACCTGGTGATCAATGCCCGGGATGCCATGCCCGATGGCGGACGCCTCGGGGTGAACACGCGCAATGTACGGATCCAACAGCGCCAGCCGGACGCCCCCGAACCGGGCGACTACGTGGTGCTGAGCGTCACCGACAACGGCTCCGGCATGTCGGCTCAGACCATCGCCAAGGCATTCGATCCATTCTTCACCACCAAACCGATCGGCCAGGGCACCGGCCTAGGCCTGTCGATGGTCTACGGCTTCGCCAAGCAGACCGGTGGTCACGTGCGCATCGACAGCACGCTGGGCGAAGGCACGCAGGTCATCCTCTACCTGCCGCGCAACGAGGCCCAGGACGAGCTACCGCCTGCAGCGTCGCAATCGACGGAGGTGCCCAGCGCGACGAACGGGGAGATCGTGCTGGTGGTGGAGGACGAGGCCGCCGTGCGCATGCTCGTCGTGGAGGTGCTGCAGGAGCTGGGCTACCAGGTGCTGGAAGCGGTCGATGCGAATGGCGCGCTGCCCTACCTGCACGGCGATCAGCGCCTCGATCTGCTGGTCACAGATTTCGGCCTGCCCGGCCTGAACGGACGGCAGCTGGTGGAAAGCGCGCGACAGCACCGCCCCGAACTGAAGGTGCTGTTCATCACCGGCTACGTACCGGACGACGAGATGCGTAACGACTTCCTCGCACCCGGCATGGATATCCTCGCCAAACCGTTCAGCATCGACATCCTCGCCGCCCGCATCCGGCGCCTGATCGACGGGCGCGACTAGCGGCAACCGGAACTCTCCTTCGCCCATCGCACTCTCAGAAGAACGATAGCAAGGAGGTTTCCGCTCATGCGCAAGACACTTTTCGCAGCGTTCACCCTGGCGTTGGTGCCGGTTGGCAGCGCCGTGGCCGATGGCCTGGTCCGCGACATTCTCTCCTCGGGTGCGACCACAGCATCCACCTACATGACCTTCAAGGACGACAAGCTGGTGATACCTGCGCGCGAGGATGCAGGCAGCTTCGTGGCCAGCAACGGCGAGATCCGCGGCCCGTATCTGGAAGCCATGCTGCAGAAACTGCGCAGCGAGCAGCCGCAGCTGGAAGCCACCGACATGGAGCTGGCCAGCGCGATCCTCGCGGCCGAACAGCTTCAATAGCGGCACGCTGAACCCATTCACGCATTCATTCGAGGTCAGTTCATGAAGAAGAGCGCTTCCGCCGTCTGGCAAGGCGGCCTGAAAGACGGCAAGGGCACCATCAGCACTCAGAGCGGTGCACTGAAGGACAACCCCTACGGCTTCAACACTCGCTTCGAAGACACGCCGGGGACTAATCCGGAAGAGCTGATCGGCGCGGCCCATGCCGGCTGCTTCTCGATGGCCCTGTCAATGATGCTGGGCCAGGCCGGGCTGACCGCCGAACGCATCGACACCCGTGCCGAGGTCACACTCGACAAGGATGGCGAAGGCTTCAGCATCACGGCGATTGATCTCACCCTCAAGGCGCGGATTCCGGGTGCGGATGACGCGCAGTTCCAGCAGATCGCCAATCAGGCGAAGGAAGGCTGCCCGGTGTCCAAGGTACTCAACGCTCGCATCAGCCTGAACGCGACGCTGGAAGGCTGACCGCTGCTCCATTGCGCGAAGCTCGGGCGAAAAAAAACGCCACACCGTTGCCGGAGTGGCGTTTTCGCATCCGGGGCAGCTATCAGCCGCGGATGTTGTAGATGTCCTTCTCGTTCAGCTCGGCGTATTCATACAGCCGCTTGAGATAGGCACTCTGCTGTTCCCACACCTTGGCCGCCACTGGATCGGCGTTGGCGGAGGCGTCGACCACTTCGGCCGCCACTTCCTTCAGGCGGGCCAGCACTTCGTCCGGCAGACGGCGCACTTCGACGCCCTGCTCGCGCAGCTGCTCAAGCGCTTCCATGTTCTTGGCGTTGTAGTCATCGAGCATGTCGCCGTTGACGTCACGCGCCGCGGCACGAACGATGGCCTTCAAATCATCCGGCAGGGTTTCCCAGGCCTTGAGATTCACATCCAGCTCGAACGTGACGTTCGGCTCCTGCCAGCCCGGGGTGTAGTAGTACTTGGAAGCCTTGTGCAGGCCCAGGGCGAGGTCGTTGTATGGGCCGATCCACTCGGTGGCGTCGATCGCGCCGGTCTGCAGGGCGGTGAAGATCTCGCCAGCCGGCATGTTCACCACGGTACCACCCATCTTGGTCAGCACTTCGCCGCCCAGGCCCGGGGTACGCATCTTCAGGCCCTTGAAGTCTTCGACCGAGTTGATTTCCTTGTTGAACCAACCGGCGGTCTGCACGCCGGTGGCGCCACAGGCCATCGGCAGTACGCCGTAGGGCTTGTAGACCTCTTCCCACAGCTGCATGCCGCCGCCACGATGCAGCCAGGCATTCATTTCCTGCGCGTTCGGGCCGAACGGCAGGGCGCAGAAGAACTGCGCGGCCGGGACCTTGCCTTTCCAGTAGTAAGGTGCGCCATGACCCATTTCGGCGGTGCCGCGCGATACCGCGTCGAACACTTCCAGCGCCGGGACCAGTTCGCCGGCGGCATAGACCTTGACCTTCAGCCGGCCACCGCTCATTTCGTTGACCAGATTGGCGAAGCGCTCGGCACCGACGCCTACGCCAGGGAAGTTCTTCGGCCAGGAGGTGACCATCTTCCAGTTGAATGTCTGCTGCTCGCTGGCCTGCGTGCTTTCGCCCGCCGCCGGTTTTTCGCTCTTGTCATTGCAGCCAGCCAGAGCGGTGGCCGCCAGGCCTACGCCCGCGGCGGTGAGAATGTCACGACGTTTCATGAGGTTACTCCTTGTTATTTGTTCTTATTGCGCAACGGCAAGGCTACGCTTTTTGCCGGACCGCCTTGCGCCTTTCGTTCCGTTTCGAGTCCCTGAGTCAGGCTGACCGCTGGCTCGTACGGCGAAACCTGCGCCGGAAATGCATCCGCCACTCCGGGCTCGACTAACATTAGAGCCTCCGGCGCCTCAAGCCTAGCGCATAAGCTAAAAGTCGTAGGCCGATTGCTGCAAAGCGCCAGTACTGCAAGAATCGCCCTCTCCCGCCAACCTTGCGTCTCCTAAGAAGGACTACAAATGTCCCAGAGCCCCCCGCCCCTGCTGCGCGTGGCTGGCCTCATCGATGCGTTCAACATGCGCCTCGGCCAGCTCTGTGCCTGGATCACCCTGTTTCTCGTCATCGGTACCGCCGTCGTGGTGGTCCTGCGCTACGGTTTCGGCATCGGCGCCATCGCCCTGCAGGAAGCGGTAATGTACGGCCACGCGCTGGTGTTCATGGGCGCCGCCGCCTGGACCCTGCAACGCAACGGCCACGTTCGCGTCGACATCTTCTATCAGAAGTTCAGCAGTCGCAGGCAGACCGCCGTCGACGGCCTCGGCCACCTGCTTTTCCTGCTGCCGGTCTGCCTGTTCCTTGGCTGGAACAGCTGGGACTACGTCAGCAGCTCCTGGGCGACGCACGAAGGCTCCAACGAGTCGGGCGGGCTGAAGTTCGTCTACCTGCAGAAGAGCATCATCCTGCTGCTGGTCGGCAGCCTAGCCCTGCAGGGCCTTTCCGACCTGATCAAGGCCGGCTACCGCCTGGCCGGTCGTTTGCCTGAAGCAGAGCAGGAGGTGAAGCATGGGTGAGATCATGGCCATCCTGCTGTTCATCAGCATCTGCTTCGCCCTGATGTCCGGTTATCCGGTCGCCTTCACCCTTGGCGGCATGGCACTCCTGTTCGCCGGCATCGGCGTGGTCACCGGCTCGTTCGACGTGGGTTATCTGCACGCGTTGCCGAACCGCATCTTCGGCATCATGAACAACCAGACGATGCTGGCGGTACCGCTGTTCGTCTTCATGGGCGTGATGCTGGAGAAATCGCGCGTCGCCGAAGACCTGCTGGAATCGATGTCGCGGCTGTTCGGCACCATGCGTGGCGGCCTGGCGATTTCGGTCTGCGTGGTCGGCGCGCTGCTTGCGGCCAGCACCGGTATCGTCGGCGCCACCGTGGTCACCATGGGCCTGCTGGCTCTGCCGACGATGCTGCGTCGCGGCTACGACCCGGCGATCGCTACCGGCACCCTCGCCGCCACCGGCACCCTCGGTCAGATCATTCCACCCTCGATCATCTTGGTCCTGCTCGGCGATGTGATGTCCAGCGCCTTCCAGCAGGCACAGCTGAAGATGGGCATCTTCTCGCCGAAGACCGTGTCGGTCGGCGACCTGTTCGTCGGTGCGCTGATCCCGGGTCTGGTGCTGGTCGGCATGTACATCCTCTACCTGATCGGCGTGGCGATCTTCCAGCCGAAGAAGCTGCCCGCCTTGCCGCAGGAAGAACTGGGGCCGATCGAATGGGGCAAGCTGATCGGTGCGCTGCTGCCACCGCTGGCGCTGATCACCGCAGTGCTCGGCTCGATTCTCGCCGGTTACGCCACACCGACCGAGGCTGCTGCGATCGGTGCCCTGGGCGCGACCTTGCTGTCGATCGCCAAGGGCCAGCTGAATTTCGCCCAGCTCAAGCAGGTAGCCTTCGGCACCACCGAAATCACCTCGATGGTGTTCCTCATCCTCATCGGAGCGTCGCTGTTCTCCCTGGTGTTCCGCGGTTTTGGCGGTGAAGTGCTGATCGAAGATGCCCTGCATTCGCTGCCTGGCGGTGTGCTCGGCGCCTTCCTGGTGGTGATGCTGGTCATCTTCCTGCTGGGCTTCATTCTCGATTTCATCGAGATCATCTTCGTGGTGGTGCCCATCGTCGGCCCGATCCTGCTGGCCATGGGCCTGGACCCGGTCTGGCTCGGCGTGATGTTCGCCATCAACCTGCAGACCTCGTTCCTCACCCCTCCCTTCGGCTTCTCGCTGTTCTACCTGCGCGGCGTCACACCCCGCAGCGTACCGACCAGTGTGATGTACAAGGGCGTGCTGCCGTTCATCCTGATCCAGATCGGCATGCTGGTGGTGGCCTACATGTGGCCCGGGCTCGTTACCTGGCTACCGGAACAGGTCTACGGCCAGTAACTGCAGCTGCAACGCCCGTCCCTCGACGGGCGTTGTGCTTCCTACCGCAGCATCCCGCTACAATCGGCTCCCGCCCGAACGCCTGCCCGCCGATGACAGCCTCCCCTTCTCTGCTCGAACGCTTCCAGGCACTCGACCGTTTCCTGAGCGAGCACCAGGCTCTCTGGCGCCCACGCCCATTCGTTTGCCGAAGCCTGCCGTGGGAAAAGGACTACCCGGAACTAGCCGCCTGGCTGCGAGCACGCTCACTGGCCGACGCCGAAGCCGCGCACAACCAGCCAGGCGAACTCGCCGCACCGGCACCTTTCCCGCAGCTGGCTGTGATCGCCTGCGAGCTGAGCCAGATCGACGAACTGCCCGCAAGCGAGCCGCCGGCTGTGGCTCATCGCCAGAACCTCGACATACCGGGACGCAAATCGCTGCAGATCCAGGCATTCGGCGCGCGCCTGCACTTTCGCGAAACGCCGCGGCACTGGCTCGACTGGTGCTCCGGTAAAGGTCATCTCGGCCGGCATCTGGCCAGAAACGGCGCCGCACTGACCTGCCTTGAGTGGGACGAAGCGCTGGTCGACGCCGGCGACCAGCTGAGCGAACGACTCGGCGTCGAGGCGACGCACCGCTGCCAGGATGTGCTGGCTTCCGATGCTGGGGACCAGCTGCACGCCACGCATACGCCAGTCGCCCTGCATGCCTGCGGCGACCTCCATGTTCGCCTGCTGCAACTGGCCGTCGCCAAGCAATGCCGTCAGCTTGCGGTGGCACCCTGCTGCTACAACCGCATCACCGATGAGCAGTACATCCCACTGTCACAGGCAGCCGGGGCTTCGTCCTTGCAGCTCACGCGCGATGACCTCGGTTTGCCCTTGAGCGAAACCGTCACCGCGGGCGCACGCGAACGGCGCAACCGCGACCAGTCCATGGCCTGGCGCCTGGGCTTCGATACCCTGCAGCGCCGCCTGCGCCAGCAGGACGAATATCTGCCGACCCCGTCGCTGCCCGGCGCCTGGCTGAAGAAAGACTTCGCCGACTACTGCCGCGACCTCGCCACGCTCAAGCAACTACCCGCGCCCGGTGACGAGGACTGGCCGGCACTGGAGCGCACAGGCTGGCAGCGCCTAGCCGAAGTTCGCAACCTGGAACTGGTGCGCGGCCTGTTCCGCCGCCCGCTCGAACTCTGGCTGTTGCTCGACCGAGCATTACTGCTGGAAGAACAGGGCTACCGCGTTCGCCTGGGCACCTTCTGCCCCAGCCAACTGACGCCGCGCAACCTGCTCTTGCTCGCCGAACTCGACGCGCCCGCGCAGAATGTGAAGCGGCCTGAATAAGCCACTGCAAGTCACCGTAACCAAACGGTTTACTCGCCGCGCGCAATGGATATAATGGCGACCCTCAAATGCCGGTATAGCTCAGCTGGTAGAGCAACTGACTTGTAATCAGTAGGTCCCGGGTTCGACTCCTGGTGCCGGCACCACGATTTGAAGGCTCGCAGAAATGCGGGCCTTTTTCGTTTTAGACTGAGATCGCAATACTCCGACGACCAATTCAGCCGAGCAGCTTGCGATGCCGCAGATGCACGTAGCGGCGCGCATCTCGTGGCATCGGCCGAGCTCGGTGGCGGTCAAGGTGCAACCCGTCGTACAAGACGCGCCGCCAGTGCGCCTATGGATGCCAGGGTCGCCAGCACGACCACGCCATTCCAGCCCCATTGCCCAAGCGCCAGGCTGCCCAGTCCCGCGCCGGTCGCCATCCCTACGAAAACACCTGTGAACAGCACGGCATTCAAGCGACTGCGCGCCGGCGGGTCGATGCCGTAGACGATGGTCTGATGAGCGACCAAGGTCGCCTGGATGCCGAAATCAAAGCCGATGGCGGCCACCACGATCACGCCCAGCTGGATCTCCGGCGGCACCACTCCGACCAAGCCGAGGGCAGCGAAGGATGCGGCAGTCAGGGCCGCGCCCAGGCGTGTCACGCGCTCCGGTCCGCGGCGATCGGCCAGGCGACCGGCCAAGGGTGCGGCGAGTGCGCCAGCGGCACCTGCCAGGCCAAACGCGCCGGCCGCGGCGCTACCGAGTCCGAAATCGGCATGCAGCATAACGGCAAGCGTCGACCAGAATGCACTGAAGGCAACGGACAACAGGCCCTGGGAAACGGCCGCGCGTCGCAGGGACGGATGTAGCGACCAGAGTTTGAGCATGGAGCCGAGCAAGGCGCCGTAGCCCAGCGACGTGGTCGGGGAGAACCGTGGCAACCCGCGCCAGGCGGCGAGCCCGATCAAGCCAATCGAGCCAGCCGCGAGCGCATAAACGGCACGCCAGCCGAGTTGCTCGGCGACAGGCCGCTCATGACCCGCGAGAGCAGAATGCCCAGCAGCAGGCCGGTCATGACCGTGCCCACGACCCTGCCGCGTTGCGATTCGGGCGCCAGGGTAGCGGCCGCTGGAACGATGTCCTGTGCCAGGGTCGCGGCAAGGCCGATCACCAGGCTCGCAGCGAGCAATGTACCGACGCCCGGCGCGATGCTGCCGAGCAGCAGAGCCAGCATGAGCAGCACCGCCTTCGCCAGAATGATCCCGCGCCGGTCATAGCGGTCACCCAGCGGCGCCAGAAGCAGAATGCCGAACGCATAGCCAAGCTGCGTCAGCATCGGAACCATGCCGACAGCGCCTTCGCTGGCCTGGATCTCCGCACCGAGCACACCGAGGATCGGCTGGCTGTAATAGAGCGTCGCGACGCTGAACCCGGCGCCTGACGCCAGGAGCAGAACAAGCCCAGGCGAGAGCAGAACCGAGCTGTTGGCGAGCGCCGGGGATGAATATGAGGAAGTCATGAGAAGGGTCCTGGTCCGAACAGTGTCTGGTCATTCTCCATGTGCATGATCGACTGCTGTCGTAGGCTCATCTGCAGATCCGTTATGCGAGAAACGTATGAACGACTACTCGACGGCTGGCATCGATCGCATCGATCTCTTGCGAACGTTCATCAGAATCGTCGATGCCGGCAGTCTCTCGGCGGCGGCGGCGCAACTGGGCACCACCCAACCCACGGTCAGCCGCCGGCTGCAGGCGCTGGAGCGGTCGCTAGGCCTGCAGCTGCTCAATCGCTCGACCCACCGCATGCAGCTCACCGGTGATGGTGAGCGTTGCTACGGTTTCGCCCGACAGGTCCTCGAAAGCTGGAGCGAGATGGAAGCCGAGCTACTCGGCGCGCGTGACGACCCGCGCGGCACGCTTCGGGTGCAGGTCCCGCACGCCTTCGGCCAGGACCAGTTGATCGCTCCGCTCGGCAAGTACCTGTCGCGCTACCCGAACGTCAGCGTCGAATGGGTATTGCATGATCGCTCGCCCAACTTCACGGCCGAGGGAATCGATTGCGCCATCCAGGTGGGCGTCATCGAGGACCCGTCCGTCGTTGCCATCCGCCTCGGCGAAGTCCCGCGCATTGTAGTGACCCATCCGTCGCTGGCTGGCGACGGCCCTCTGCCGAGTACCACCGAGCAACTCGAGCGTCTGCCCTGGTTGGCCCTGCGGACCTACTACACCGACGAGGTCGTACTGACCTGCCAGGCGGACGGGCGCTCGCATCGCTTCGCGATCCAGCCACGCATGAGCACGGACAGCCTCTACGCCCTGCGCAGTGCGGCACTGGCAGGGCTTGGCGCGTGCGTTAGCTCCGCCTGGGTGGTTGCGCAGGACATCGAAGAAGGCCGGCTGATTCAGCTCGTGCCGCAGTGGCGAGCAGCTCCCCTGCCCGTCTACCTCATCTACCCGCACGCGCGCAGCTATCCCGCCAAGCTGCGCCTGTTCGCCGAAATCATCCGTACGGACATGCCCAACCTCGTCGGCATGACCTCACCGAGCTTCGACGCGCTGCAACCGGCTGGCGTTGGCGCACGGACGGCTGCCCCCTGAGTTTCTACCACCGGCATTGCCTGGTTGGATCGAGCGTGTAGAATCCCGCGCCCCGAAATTCAGGAGACAGTACGGTGGTGATTCACTATTCCGCGCCCAATGGGAATGTCGCATGCGGGCGCACCGGCTCAAGCCTCAACAGTTCCGGCGATGCCGCTCAGGTTTCCTGCAAGCTGTGCCTGCGCAGCGTGGAAAAGGCTGTGAGCGAGCCTGTACGAAAGACACCGAGCCTCGCCGAACTGAGGGCTGCCGCGAAAGCGGCGAAGACCACGGCGGGTGCAACCGCAGCCGTGGCGAAGACGGCAACGACGGCCCCCGCAGCGGCAGCGAAAACTGCAGCGAGTGCGCCCGCAGCGCCGGTAAAGACCGCCCCGACTGCGCCAGCAACGACAGCGAAGCCGGCTTCCATCCTGTCCGCACGCGCCGAATGGCAGAAGCGCCTGGAGCAGTTGCCGGGGCGCAATCGCCTGCCCCGTGGCGTAGCGCGGCAGGCGTTCATCTAGCCCGCAGAACGGCGCTGCCGGTCAGTCCTGCCGAATGCGCAGGCCTGGCCAGGTTTCAGACCAGCCCTTCGCGGCCAGGCGCTCCAGATAGACCTGTCGCTTGCCGGCACGAAAGGCCGCCGTGGGTCGGACGATCAGATCGAACAGATCGTCCAGCCCCAGCGGGGCCGCCACCTCGATCTCTTCCAGCGCTCCCAGCCTCACCCCGACTGCAGTGGCCGTTTCCGGCCAGTGGGTCATCGCGTCCACTGCCGACCGGTAGGGCTGATCCGCGTTGTGCAGGTGCATGCGGGCCTGGTTCTTCACCGACCAGTTGAGCGAGCCGTCCGAGCGCCGCAGTGCCGCCTCGAGCCCGGTATCCAGCGCCTTGTCGGGCCGGTCGGGGTCGAACCAGATGACATCGATATCCGCAGGCAGCGGGCTGCTGTCACGTCCATGCAGGTGATCCCACACCGCACTGCGCACGAAACCTGCAGCCACCCAGCAATCCGGCAGGGCGAGCGCCTTCACAAGATCGAGCACCCGCATGCGCAGCGGGTCGGCCGTGATGATGGCGCGCAATCGGGCGTGCGTGTGCATGAGGTGCTCCACGAGGGCTGGCCGCACAGGCTATCAGCCTGCACGCCGCCAGTGCGCGACTCGGCGAACCGCCCCGGCCGACGCCCCTCTAAACCTGCGTCACGTCAGAGGAGGCACGCATGGACAACTACCACATCAACGCCACCGATAACGGTTGGGAACTACGCAAGCAGGGGGCGACCCGCGCCTCGAAGACCGCTGCGACCAAGGATGAGATGTTGCAGGTGACCGCAACCTTCCTCGAAGGCAAAACGGCCTCGGTGAAGATTCACAAGAAGGACGGCACCATCCAGCGTACCTACCCGCGCAGCGCCGATCCGCATCAGACGAGGGGCTGAGGGGTGTAGCGGAAACAGATACGCGGCATTTGTCCGCCGGAAAACGCTGTTGGCCAACGGTAAGCAGGCTCAGCCAGCCGACCGCACTCATCGGCAGCTCGGCCGGAGACCCCGGACCGGCGACATCTAACATGCGCTTTCAGCGCCGTAGGCAAGCGCAGCTCCTTGTATCGAGCTTCGGCGGCGGGCCAGGCTGCGTTGCCTCATAGCACCCTGGCACAAGACGCCGGCGAGAATCCGGCGATGCGGGGTAAGCTTGCTCACACCGCATCCCTTACGCACTGGCTGACGCAGCGCCGCGACCACTGCCAAACCAGGCGAGACAGGCGAGCGGCTATTTCATCGATCTCCGCTTCGGAGCAGATCAACGGCGGTAGCAGGCGGATCGTCCGCTCCCGCGAGACGCTGATCAGCAGGGCTTCATCTTTCAATGCGCAGGTCAAAAGCTCGGTACATGGGCGATCCAGTTCGATGCCTACCATCAAGCCGAGTGCGCGAATCGCTACAACGCCTTCACACCCCGCGAGCCCCTGGCGAAGAGCGCCTTCCAGGCGCTGCCCCATGACTCTCGCACGTTGCGGTATGCGATCTCGCTCCATCACATCGACCACGGTGCAGCCGATTCGACAAGCCATTGGGTTTCCGCCAAAGGTCGAACCGTGGTGACCAGGCGAAAAGAGTTCCGCCGCGACACCTCTGGCTAAACACGCACCAATCGGATAGCCGTTGCCAAGGCCCTTGGCCAAGGTGATCACGTCCGGCAGCACTCCCGCATGCTGGTAGCCAAACCATGCCCCCGTCCGCCCGAACCCCGTCTGCACCTCATCGACCATAAACAGCCAATCGTTCGTCGTGCAAAGGTCTCGCAGAGCCCGCATATAGTGCGTTGGCGCGATGCGTACGCCACTCTCGCCTTGAACGGCCTCAACCAGGACCGCGACGATATTGGGCAACTGCGATGCGAGTGCCCGGACTGCGTCGATGTCTGCGTAGGGCACCCGCATGAACCCTGGCATAAGCGGCTCGAAGCCCCGATGTACGCTTGGGTTACCGGTTGCAGCCAACGTCGCAAGTGTACGACCGTGAAAACTGCTCTCCATGACCAGCACGACCGGCTGGGCTTCGCCTCGGCGGGTTGCGTGCAAGCGAGCCAGCTTCAATGCGGTCTCGTTGGCTTCCGCGCCTGAATTGCAGAAAAACGCCCGACGCATTCCAGAGATCGCACAAAGCCTTGAACCGAGCGAGTCCTGCCACTCGATGCCGAACAGATTCGAGGTATGCATCAAACGACCCGCCTGATCGGCAATGGCGGCGGTTATTTCAGGATGAGAGTGACCGAGATTGGTTACGGCAACTCCCGCAATCGCATCGAGGTATTCGCGCCCGTGTGTGTCCCAAAGGCGGGCGCCCTTCCCGTGAGTGAAGTAAACCGTCTGCCTGGCATAGGCATGCATCAGGTGTGAATTCTGATCGTCCATGAACCCTTACTCCACCGGTGCTAGAAGCGCAGAACGCTGTGTTACTGGCCTGAAGCTGCGCTCCGTACCCAGTACTCGGATTCCGCTGGGCCCGACCTCCAGGTAGCGTCGTTCGCCATCGGATACCTGCATCTCGATGCAATAGCCCTCGGCCGCAGGCAGACGTTGAGCGATGTCTTGTACGGCCTCCAAGGCCCATGGCGCATCGGACTCAAAATGACCTAGATGCTTTTGATCACGGCGAATGTTCAGACGATAGACGGGCATGGAGTCATTCCTTGGCGAAGAGAGAGGTGCCAAATGCTGGCAAGCGCAGCTCAGCCGAATTGCTTTGGCGTGTAAGGGCAAGGGAATCAATGACTTGGCGGCAGGCAAACTTGACGGCGTGGGTAAGCTCCAACCCCCGCAGCAATGCGGCGGCCAGAGCTGCACTGAAGAAATCGCCGGTGCCCTTGGGCGATACGCTGACTCGCTCGTGCTCGATCACCTCTGCAGACTCTTTCGTCACCACCACCACGTACATACGTTCGCTTGGCCACTCATGTTGAGCGGCACTGGTGACGACGACCCACTGGGTACGCCCGATCAGCAGGCTGCGTGCGGCATCGATAACCTGTTCAACGGTCTCGACACGGCGGCCGGATAGCCGAGCCAGCTCGAATGCATTGGGTGTCAGGCCATGGGCGAACCGAAGCAAATGAGTCTGAAAGGCACTGACCATGGCCGGCTCTACATACATGCCGCAGTCATCATCACCAAGAACGGGGTCCAACTGAACCCGTATGTCGGGGTACCTCTCCAGTACCGTGCCCAGCCAACGGGCAAGCACCGCCGCCTGTGTTGTGCTGCCCAGATAGCCCACCAGCACGGTTCTTACCGAGCGCAGCGCGTCGCGGGCTTCCAGATCTTTGAGGTAGCCAGCGAACCAGCTAGTCGGAAGCGCACCGCCATGGCAGGTGGAGTAGTGAGGAGTATTGCTGAGCAAGACGGTGGGTATGGCCCCCACGGAGAGACCGCCGGCATTCAGTACGGGCACGGCGATGCTGTTGCCAACACATCCATAGACAACCTGCGATTGGATCGAAATCACGTCCAGTGGAAGCGGCTCTGGACCCGACACGCCGGCGAAATCGATGCTGACAGCCATCAAACACATACTCCATTGCAGCCTGCTGGTGAGCCACGGCTGAAGCGGTCTGCTCAAGCTGCGTGGATCGATTGCTGCCTGAGGTAGCAACCGCTTTCGCAAAGTGTAAGATTGTCCTGTGCCCAAGTAAACATTGTCATAGGACAGTATGAAAACTAAAAACAAGACCGCAATCGACATCTTCGAAACGATACGAAGCCAGGTGCAGGCGCAACAGCTGAGTCCCGGCCAGACATTGCCGCCCGTTCGCCAACTGGCAGCGGAACTCGGCGTCAATCGCAATACCGTCGCCGCTGCATATAAGCGCCTGGTCGCGGCAGGCGTTGCTGAAACCCGGGGGCGGCTGGGCACGGTGGTTTGTGAAACGGCCGGGCCCGGTGAGCAGGAAGGAGGCATCGGGCACTCTCGATTGACCGACTTGTCGAGCGGCAACCCGAATCCGCTATGGCTACCTGACCCGGCTCTCGCACTGGCACAACGGCAGTCACGCCTGCGGCTTTATGGCGACGCGCCGGTTGATCCGACCTTTCAGGACGTGGCCTATCGATGGCTGGCTGACGATTGCCCCTCGCCTCCTGAAATCGACCTGGCCCATGGCGCTGTCGACGCAGTTGAGCGCCTGCTGGCCGCCTATCTTGTATCCGGCGACAAGGTTGCGGTCGAGAGCCCTTGTTTCATCAGCAGTATCAACACGCTGCGCATTGCTGGCCTGCAGGCGGTCGGCGTGCCTGTCGACGAGCAAGGGATGCAAGCCGGCGGGCTTGATGCTGCCTTGGCGAAGGGCGTGCAGGCGGTGCTGATCACCCCTCGCGCTCACAACCCTACCGGCTCGAGTTTGAGCGCTGAGCGGGCTGCACAAATACGCGCCGTGCTTGAACGACACCCTCAGGTTCTAGTGCTCGTAGATGATCACTTCGCACTGTTATCCGAAGCGCAATTCCAGCAGGTCATCCCCGCATCCAGCAGACGCTGGGCGCTGATCAGGTCCGTATCCAAAGCGCTTGGCCCGGATCTGCGACTCGCTGCTATCGGCAGCGATCGAGAAACATCACAGCGGCTTCGATTGCGGCTGGCTTCAGGCACAACCTGGGTGAGTCACCTCCTGCAAGATATCGCTCATACCTGCCTGACCTCGCCACTGGTCGGAGCGCAAATCGAACGCGCTCGAGCGGACTACAAGCATCGCCGAGATATTCTGATCGCCGCACTGAGTGCCCATGGCGTACGGACCGGACATCCGTGTGATGGGCTCAACGTCTGGGTGCCGCTTGATGAAGATGCCGAACCGATCATTCTCCATCTGGCCCAGCGGGGCTGGGTCGTTCGCAGCGGCACGGGCTTCACCGTGCAAGAGCAGGTGCGCGGCATTCGTATCACCACCTCGACGATGGACGCGGACCAGGCGGCCCGTTTCGCCGAAGACTTGAGCCTCTGCATGCAATGACCCAGCGCCCCAGGCGATTTGCTGCACTCGTTCAGTTAACCGTTCGGCGACGCTGCTTCAATGCATGAGCAACATCGCGCGCCAAAGCAGGCACGCTGATAGGGTTCAGGTTGCCGATACTGATGCGTACAGCCGCCGGGCTTTCCAACCTGAACGGCGAGCCCGCCTGGATGGCCCAGCCCAACGATGCCAGCGTCTGGACCACAGAGGTCTCATCCGAGACGGGCAGCCACACATGCAAGCCCTCCCCCTGAGTGGGCACGGCTATGCCTAAGTCGTTCAGCCCCCGGACCAGGGCCGACCGCCGTTGCAAATACTCAGTCCCCACTGCCGATAGGCGACTGCTATCGAGCATCTTTTGCCAGAGGCGCCCTGCAAGCCTTTGTAGCAACAGGCTGACCCACCGGGGGCCGAGGGTCTGCTGGTGGTGCATGCTCTTGAGCACGCTGGGCGTGCCTGTGACCACCGAAACGCGCAGGTCAGGCCCCAGGAATTTGCTGACCGATACAACGTAGACCCAACTAAGAGGCTCACGACTGAAGTTCAAGGGTTCGGCAGCGCTGAGCGGCCCCCAATGATCGTCAAGAATGAGCAGCGTATCGGGCGCATCTGCAAGGTTGTCGAGCCACTCTTTCCATCGACGCTCGCTTATGCAAAACCCGGTGGGGTTATGCGCACGCGGCGTCAAGATGACCGCCGCCGCCGAGCGAAGGATTTCAGTAGAGGGGACCATCGCGCCCTCTTCGTCTACGGGGACGGGAACCGCCTTGAGCCGCAGGCTCGCCAGTAATGCCAGCGCTGGCGGCCAGCAAGGATCTTCCACAATCACTTTGTTGCCTGGTCGGCACCGAAGGCGCAGCGCGCGCTCTACGGCATCGAGCGCTCCCGAGTAAATGCCCAGCTGCTGACACGGAACGCCCTGCTCAGCCAACCACTGGCCTGCAACATCAAGCAGCTGTGGATCATTGCTTTGCACGTCATAGCCGGACTGGCTCTCGGTGAGCCAGCCCGCCTCGATGGCGGGCAGCGTAGCCCCATCGATATTTCCCGAGGCCATGTCTCGCAAACCCTCAGGAATGGTGGTTTGCGTTTCGGCCGTGGGCATCTCGCCTGCCACACGCGTTCCGCGCCGTCCGTCGGTAACTATCAGGGCGGCATCACGCAGCAGCTTGTAGGCCGCCGCCACAGTGTTTGGGCTGACTTGAAGCTGCTGTGCGAGAGCTCTGACGGCAGGCAGCAGGGCGCCATCCCGGTAAAAACCCGCACGAATTTGCTGTTCGATCGACTCAGCGATCTCGACAGCGGTCGATCCGCTAGCTATTGTATTCATACATTCATTGTATTGTATTGGTACATAAATGCAAACCGCCCTTGTCATTCGCTTTCTTGCTTTCGAAGATCTCGGCTCGCTGCAGCGGATTCTTGATGGACGCCGATACCAGATCGAAACACTAGACGCGAACCTCGACTCGTTTGCCGGCCTCGATCCGTCAGCCCACGATCTGGTCATCGTTCTCGGCGGCCCGATCGGGGCTTTCGACGAAGCGAAGTACCCATTCCTGAAGCCCGTCCTCTCATTCGTCGAACAACGCCTCCAGCGCGGCAAGAAAATACTGGGAGTTTGCCTTGGCGCTCAGCTGATAGCACGAGCACTGGGCAGCAACGTCTGCCCCATGGGAAGAAAAGAGATTGGCTTTGCGCCGATATCGCTCACGGACGAAGGTCTGCAGTCCTGCCTTGAGCCCTTGAGTAGCGGCGTGCCGGTACTGCACTGGCATGGCGATCAGTTCGAAATTCCAGCGGGAGCGACGCGCCTGGCAGCAACCGACACCTGCCCGAACCAGGCGTTTTCCGTAGGCAACTCGGTTCTCGCCCTGCAATTCCACCTTGAGGCCAATCCGCAGCGTATCGAGCACTGGCTGGTCGGCCACGCAGGTGAGCTCGACAGCATCAAGCTCGATCCGCGCGTCATCAGAGATCAAGCCCAGGCATGCGCAGACGAACTGCTCGCGGCCGCGCAGACGGTGTTTGCGTCCTGGCTGGATAGGAACTGACGGAGCCGCATAGATGCTACTCGGGAAGATTCAAACCATCATGACCGGAACAGCTGTGCCATTCACTCGGCCCGAGACCTTCAGTGGAATCGATAAAAGACCGCGCACAGGGTCGGTCAGGGTCGGGTTTGAGGGGCTCGAAGGTGACGAGCAAGGTGATAGGCGTGTGCATGGCGGGCCGGACAAGGCCATCCACCACTACCCGTACGAGCATTATCACCACTGGAGGCAAACGTTCGGCGATCGGCCGCTACTAAGCGCTCCCGGCGCCTTTGGCGAAAACCTATCGACCGTAGGGCTAACCGAAGAAAACATCTGCATGGGCGACATCCTCTCGTGCGGAACCACAGTGCTGGAGGTTTCGCAGACTCGCCAGCCCTGCTGGAAGCTCGATGATCGGCTTGGCACCAAGGGCGCAGCACTCGAAATGCAGCGTAGCGGCAAAGTTGGCTGGTACTACCGAGTGCTTGAGCCGGGCGTCATCGAAGCCGGCGCGACGCTGAACCTGCTCGATCGCCCACACCCCGAGTGGCCACTGCGCAGCGTGCTGCAACTCCTCTACATCAACACGATGGACCTGGACGCACTGGTGCGCTTGCAGTCGCTTCGATTGCCACCCTCCTGGCAGAAGATTGTGGCGAATCGCATCAAGACCCGCACTGTTGAATCCTGGGCCAAGCGACTGGGCGGGCCGGAGTGCAGCCGCTAGCCATCGATTTGGCCACACGAGTTCCCGCTCAGATATTCGCTTTTTTCTCGAGATCCAAATGTCCAATAACAACCAGTCCGCCACCCCACCATCCAAAATGGCGTTCAGCCGAATTGATCGTCTACCTGCATATGTTTTCAACGTAACCGCAGAGCTGAAGCTCGAAGCGAGGCGCAGAGGGGAGGACATCGTCGATCTCAGCATGGGCAACCCAGACGGGGCGACGCCGCCACATATCGTGGCAAAGCTCTGCGAGGTCGCACAGCGGGACGACACCCACGGGTATTCAAGCTCCAAAGGCATTCCCCGGCTGCGCCGAACGATCACCCAGTGGTACCAGAGAAGGTATGACGTCGAGATCGACCCGGAAACCGAGGCGATCGTGACGATTGGCTCGAAGGAAGGGCTGGCGCACTTGATGCTCGCAACGCTGGATGCCGGGGACACGGTGCTCGTGCCCAACCCGAGCTATCCCATTCATATCTACGGCGCGGTGATTGCGGGCGCTCAAGTTCGCTCTGTTCCACTGGTGGCTGGGGTGGACTTTTTCATCGAACTGGAGCGGGCCATTCGTGAGTCCATTCCGACACCCAAGATGATGATCTTTGGCTTTCCATCGAACCCAACCGCGCAATGCGTCGAGCTCGATTTCTTCGAACGGGTGATCGCGCTCGCCAAGCAGTACGGCATCTTGGTCGTGCATGACCTTGCTTACGCAGACATCGTGTTCGATGGCTGGAAAGCCCCTTCGATCATGCAGGTGCCTGGCGCCAAGGATGTTGCGGTCGAATTCTTCACGCTGTCGAAAAGCTACAACATGGCCGGATGGCGCGTTGGTTTCATGGTGGGCAATGCCGAACTCGTCAACGCGCTTGCGCGAATCAAGAGCTACCACGACTACGGCATGTTCACCCCGCTTCAGGTTGCCGCAATAGCCGCACTGGAGGGTGACCAGGGCTGCGTGAAAGAGATCGCTGAAACCTACCAAGTCCGCCGAGATGTACTGGTTTCAGGATTGCGAGCCATCGGCTGGATGGTCGAGCAACCCAAGGCAACCATGTACGTCTGGGCAAAAATTCCCGAGCAATACCAGCATCTGGGCTCGCTGGAGTTCGCCAAGAAATTGATGACAGAAGCCAAAGTCGCGGTTTCTCCCGGGATCGGTTTTGGCGAGTATGGCGATGATCACGTCCGCTTCGCGCTGATCGAGAACCAGAGCCGCATCCGCCAGGCGCTGCGCGGGATTCGCTCGATGCTGAGGGCCGATGGCGTTGTGTAATTGGGTCTTCGCATATGGTTAGCCGTGTAACGTGGTGCAGTCGCGTACGGATCAAGGCGCAGGGTGCCGGCAAATGTTTGGACAGCACCCGGAGGCCAGCACGCCTTGCCGAGCGGCCCGGAGCGTGACCAGCACGGCCCAGATTGCCAAGCTTTGCTCAATAGAATTGAACGTCGTGGTTTGCTCCGTACTTTCAAGATGTCGCTGACATCGCGTTCGGTACTTCAGCCGCTTTCAAGAACGGGGAGCGATTGTTGTGCCGGGGCGCTGAGCAGGCAGAGCCCTCACTGCGTAGATCGAGCTTCAGCCCACCCATTGTCTGTTGCCACGAAGGTGGGCTAAAGCCCCACCCAACAGCTGTGTTCCCGAAGCCTCGAAATGGGCAGGCCCCTCATTCGTAGGGTGGCCTTTAGCCCACCCAGCCGATTGGTTACCGCGAAGCAGGATTAAAGACGTTCCTGCCGTACCAAACGTCAGCTCGCTGCAGCTACACCAAGGGGGCTTTCGCGGTGCCCATGCAGGGCCCTTCTGGATCAGCGGTTAGGTTGCGGCGTCAGGCGCAGGTACGGCTTGACCGCGCGATAGCCCTTGGGAAAGCGCTGCTTGATCTCCTCTTCGTCCTTGAGCGAGGGCACGATCACCACCTCGTCGCCGTCCTGCCAGTTGGCCGGGGTCGCGACCTTGTGGTTGTCGGTGAGCTGCAACGAATCGATCACCCGCAGGATCTCGTGGAAGTTGCGCCCGGTGCTCGCCGGGTAGGTGATGGTCAGCCGCACCTTCTTGTTCGGGTCGATGACGAACAACGAGCGCACCGTCAGGGTGTCGTTGGCATTGGGATGAATCAGGTCGTACAGCTCGGAGACCTTGCGGTCGGCATCAGCCAGGATCGGGAAGTTGACGCGGGTGTTCTGCGTCTCGTTGATATCGTCGATCCACTTGATGTGCGAATCCACCGGGTCTACGGACAGGGCGATGGCCTTGACGTTGCGCTTGGCGAACTCGTCCTTCAGCTTGGCGGTGAAGCCCAGCTCGGTGGTGCACACCGGGGTGAAGTCGGCCGGGTGCGAGAACAGCACACCCCAGCTATCACCCAGCCACTCGTGGAAGCGGATGCGGCCTTCGCTGGAATCCTGTTCGAAATCGGGGGCGATATCGCCGAGGCGGATACTCATGTTCGTTCTCCTTTCTTGCGTGGGTGCTGCGTTGGTTGATAGCGATTCAGGCGCGCCGTTGCGCCTGTCGCTCGATCCGGCTCTGCAAGCGGTACAGGCTGGCGAAGCCCTGCTCCCAGCGCCGATGTCCGGAGGCCACGTTGATATGTCCGGCACCAGCCAAGACCGTGGTCTCGCTGGCCCAGGCGTGGCCCATCTCGACGGCACGCGCGGCACTGGCGGCAGTGTCGTTGTCCGAGCCGATCAGCAGGCTGGCGAATGGCAAAGGCTGGCGGGGGATCGGGGCGAAGTTGCGCAAGGGTTCCGGGCAGCCGCTGCGTTCGACATCCGCGGGTGCCACCAGCAGGGCGCCGCGCACCCGTTGCAGCAGCTGCGCAGGCGCCTGAGCCGCCCAGTGCGCAACCGTGATGCAGCCCAGGCTGTGCGCCACCAGGATGACCGGCTCGACATGGGCAGCAATGCTGCGCTGCAGCTCGGCGACCCAGTCTTCGCGACGCGGAAGAAGCCAGTCCTGCTGCTCTACTCGGGCGCTTCCCGGCAGGGTGCGTTGCCAATGGCTCTGCCAATGCTCATCGGGCGAGCCGTGCCAGCCCGGCACAATCAGATATCGGATGCTGCGCATGTCGGCGCCTCCTGTGATTCATGGCGGCCAGTCTAGACAGCAGATCGACTCGCTTAAAAAGAATAAAGAATTCTTTATTTATACTCTTTTAATCTATAAAACCGCCTAATAACGGGTCGCTTTCTTATTCCATAAAAATCTACAAATGTTCTTAAACAATATTTTTAAGAATATTTCGTCCGCACCTATGATCCGCTCCACGCCTTGCTGGCTACGGCCGTTCCGGTCGTCACGAAAGGCTTTCACGGAGAACAGCAATGACCGCGACCATTCGCAACCTCGAGGGGCAGGACGAAGCCAGCATCCTGCGCGAGATCCACAACGCCCTGAGCGGCCTCAAGCTCGGCTCGGTTGAAATCACCGTGCACGACGGCCAGGTCGTGCAGATCGAGCGCAAGGAGAAGTTCCGCCTGCAGCCGACCGGCAAGAACGCCTGACCCCCCGACTACCCCATCCATCAGCCCGACTGGACCACCGGAGGGCGTGACCATGAAACGAGCCGAGACCATGAACACGCACCGGTACTGCAGCTGTCGTCCGCGAATGCGGAGCTAATCGAGTCACTGAAAACCGCCTGACACAGCTAGACCAGGTTGCAACCCGCCAGGCTGCTTCTGCCTCGCCCTGCCTGTCTTCCAGCGTGATTTCAGCGACCGTCCCTGAAGCGCCAACACATACCAAATTAGTTTTTTCAGGAGCTGCACCATGTCCATTCGTCGCTTCGCCCTCGCCGCCCTGGCGAGCGCGCTGATCGCCGGCCCCGCACTGGCCGCCGACACCCTGCTCAACGTGTCCTACGATCCGACGCGCGAGCTCTATGTGGAATTCAACGACGCCTTCAACAAGCACTGGCAGGCCCAGGGCCATGAGCCGATCAAGGTCCAGCAGTCCCATGGCGGCTCCGGCAAGCAGGCCCGTGCCGTCATCGATGGTCTGCGTGCCGATGTGGTGACGCTGGCCCTGGCTGGCGATATCGATGAGCTGCATCGCCTCGGCAAGCTGATCCCCAAGGATTGGCAGACCCGCCTGCCGGACGCCAGCACGCCCTATACCTCGACCATCGTGTTCCTGGTGCGCAAGGGCAATCCGAAGGGCATCAAGGACTGGGACGACCTGGTCAAGCCGGGCGTCGAGGTGATTACGCCAAACCCGAAAACCTCCGGTGGTGCGCGCTGGAACTTCCTCGCGGCCTGGGCCTATGCGCAGCAGAAATACGGCACTGAGGAACAAGCACAGGAATTCGTCGGGACGCTGTACAAGAACGTGCCGGTACTGGACACCGGCGCCCGCGGCTCGACCGTCACCTTCATCAACAACGGCATCGGCGACGTGCTGCTGGCCTGGGAGAACGAAGCCTTCCTGGCCCTGAAGGAACAGGGCGGTGAAGATTTCGAGATCATCGCGCCTTCGCTTTCGATCCTTGCCGAGCCACCGGTGGCCGTGGTGGACAAGAACGTCGAGCGCAAGGGCACGCGGGCGCTAGCCGAGGCCTATCTGAACTACCTGTACAGCGAGGAAGGCCAGCGCATTGCGGCGAAGAACTTCTACCGGCCGCGCAACGAGGCCGTGGCGGCCGAGTTCAAGGACCAGTTCCCGGCGCTGAAGCTGGTCACCATCGACGGCGATTTCGGCGGCTGGAAGACCGCGCAGCCGAAGTTCTTCAATGATGGCGGCATCTTCGACCAGATCTATCTGACCGAATGAAGCGACTGCGCTTCAGCCCCTGAGAGTACTCGGCAGTTCGTAGGGTGGATCGCGCTTCACCGATCCACCATCGCTCCCACCCGGAGGCGATGGTGGAAGTTAAAGGCGACTTGCACCCTACAGGCTGCGCTCGTCACGCCAGTCGCTCGAATAAAAGGCAACGTCCATGTCCCGATCTACCTCCGTCATACCCGGCTTCGGGCTGACGCTGGGCTACACCCTGGTGTACCTCAGCCTGTTGGTGCTGATTCCCCTGGGTGCGCTGTTTCTCAAGACCACCGAACTCTCGTGGGCGCAGTTCATCGCCATCGTCAGCGCGCCGCGCGTGCTGGCGGCGCTGAAGCTGAGCTTTGGCACCGCCTTCGCTGCCGCCGTGCTCAATGGCGTGATCGGCACGCTGCTGGCCTGGGTGCTGGTGCGCTATCGCTTCCCCGGCCGCAAGATCATCGAGGCGATGATCGACCTGCCTTTCGCCCTTCCGACCGCGGTGGCAGGCATTGCCCTCACTGCGCTGTACGCGCCGAACGGACCGATCGGCCAGTTCGCCACGCAGATGGGCTTCAAGATCGCCTTCAGCCCGCTGGGCATCACCCTGGCACTGACCTTCGTGACCCTGCCCTTCGTGGTGCGCACCCTCCAGCCGGTGCTCGCCGATATCCCTCGGGAAGTCGAAGAAGCCGCGGCCTGCCTTGGCGCGCGTCCACTGCAGGTTGTTCGCCATGTGCTCCTGCCAGCGCTGCTGCCCGCCTGGCTGACCGGCTTCGCCCTGGCCTTTGCCCGCGGCGTCGGTGAGTACGGCTCGGTGATCTTCATTGCCGGCAACATGCCGATGAAGACCGAGATCCTGCCGCTGCTGATCATGGTCAAGCTGGACCAGTACGACTACGCCGGCGCCACGGCCATCGGCGTGCTGATGCTGGTGGCGTCGTTTGTTCTGCTGCTGTTCATCAACCTGCTGCAGCGCCGCATCGCGCATTCCTGAAGAGGCCACCGACATGACTTCCGCTTCCCTATCGGTGACCGCAAACACCACCGCCAATGCCACGCGCCGCGGCAACGCCCTCGGCCGCCGGCTGCTGATCGTCGCAGCCTGGCTGGTCTTCGCGCTGTTTCTGCTGCTGCCCCTGCTGATCGTCGTCAGCGAAGCACTGAAGCAGGGCTTCGGCACATTTTTCACCGCCATCTTCGAGCCCGATGCCCTGGCCGCGCTCAAGCTCACCCTGCTTGCCGTGGGCATCTCGGTGCCGCTCAATCTGGTGTTCGGCGTCGCCGCCGCCTGGTGCGTGAGCAAGTACGCGTTCCGCGGCAAGAGCCTGCTGGTGACCCTGATAGACCTGCCGTTCTCGGTCTCCCCGGTCATCGCCGGCCTGATCTACGTGCTCTTGTTCGGCGCCCAGGGCTATTTCGGCGAGTGGCTGAGTGATCGCGATATCCAGATCGTCTTCGCCGTGCCGGGCATCGTCCTGGCGACGCTGTTCGTCACCGTGCCCTTCGTCGCCCGCGAGCTGATCCCGCTGATGCAGGAACAGGGCAGCACCGAGGAAGAAGCCGCGCGGCTACTCGGCGCCAGCGGCTGGCAGATGTTCTGGCACATCACCCTGCCGAACATCAAATGGGGCCTGATCTACGGCGTGGTGCTCTGCACCGCGCGGGCGATGGGCGAGTTCGGCGCGGTGTCGGTGGTGTCCGGGCATATCCGCGGGCTGACCAACACCCTGCCGCTGCACGTCGAGATTCTCTACAACGAATACAACCACGTCGCCGCGTTCAGCGTGGCCAGCCTGCTGCTGGCCCTGGCGCTGGTGATCCTGCTGCTCAAGCAGTGGAGCGAGTCCCGCATCGCCCGCCTGCACGCCAACGCCGAGGACTGACCATGTCGATCGAAATCAGCAACATCAACAAGCGCTTCGGCCAGTTCCAGGCGTTGAAGGCAATCAACCTGCACATTCAGAGCGGCGAATTGGTCGCCCTGCTCGGCCCGTCCGGCTGCGGCAAGACCAGCCTGCTGCGCATCATCGCCGGGCTGGAAACGCCGGACACCGGCAACATCGTATTCCATGGCGAGGACGTTTCCAGCCGCGACGTGCGCGACCGCAACGTCGGCTTCGTCTTCCAGCACTACGCGCTGTTCCGCCACATGACGGTGTTCGAAAACGTCGTCTTTGGTCTGCGCATGAAACCGAAAAAGCAGCGCCCGAGCGATGCGGTGATTGCCGAGAAGGTCCATGAACTGCTCGGCCTGGTGCAGCTGGACTGGCTCGCCGATCGCTACCCCGAGCAGCTCTCCGGCGGCCAGCGCCAGCGCATCGCCCTGGCCCGCGCGCTGGCGGTGGAGCCCAAGGTGTTGCTGCTCGATGAGCCGTTCGGCGCGCTGGACGCCAAGGTGCGCAAGGAACTGCGCCGCTGGCTGGCGCGGCTGCACGAGGACGTGCACCTGACCTCCGTGTTCGTTACCCACGACCAGGAGGAGGCGATGGAGGTCGCCGATCGCATCGTGGTGATGAACAAGGGTGTGATCGAGCAGATCGGCGCACCGGCGGAGGTGTATGCCAACCCCGCCAGCGAGTTCGTCTACCACTTCCTCGGCGACGCCAATCGCCTGCAGCTGGATGAACAGCGCAGCGTGCTGTTCCGCCCGCATGAGGTTTCCCTGAGCCGCGAAGCGGTGGCCGAGCACCTAGCCGGCGAGGTGCGCGACATCCGTCCGCTTGGTGCGCTTACCCGGGTCACGCTGAAGGTCGCTGGGCAAGCCGAGCCGATCGAAGCGGAGGTCGGCAATGACCACGCCAGCCTGGTAGGCGTGCGACGCGGCAGCACGCTGTACTTCCAGCCCAAGGGGGAGGCGCTGCGCGCGGGCTGATGCGCGCCGCCGCGTCGACTCGCGGTCATATCGGGCGACAGAAGCGACTTGGCCGCGGCGGGCAACTGTCGCACCCTGTCGGCAGTCGCCCCTTATCGCGAGGCTCACATGCGCATCACCCTGTTCAGCAGCAAACCCTACGATCGCGACAGCTTCCAGGCCGCCAATCAGGCACATGGCTTCGAGCTGCAATTCCTCGAGTCGCGCCTCGATCCCGATACCGTGGCGCTAGCCGCCGGCGCCGAGGTGGTCTGCCCGTTCGTCAATGACGTGCTGTCGGCGCCGGTGCTGGAAAAGCTCGCCGCTGGCGGCACACGGCTAATCGCGCTGCGTTCGGCCGGTTACAACCATGTCGATCTGCCCTGTGCCCAGCGTCTCGGCCTGCCGGTAGTGCGGGTGCCGGCCTATTCGCCGCACGCGGTGGCCGAACACACCGTGGCGCTGATTCTGGCACTCAACCGGCGCCTGCCACGGGCCTACAACCGTACCCGCGAGGGCAATTTCTCGCTGCAGGGGCTGACCGGCTTCGATCTGGTCGGCAAGCGGGTCGGCGTGGTCGGCAGCGGGCAGATCGGCGCTGTGTTCGCGCGGATCATGCTCGGTTTCGGCTGCGAGGTGCAGCTCTACGACCCCTTCCTCAACCCGGACCTGGAGCGCCTCGGCATGCGTTATGTGGCGCTCGACGAGCTGCTCGCCAGCAGTGATATCGTCAGCCTGCACTGCCCGCTGACCGAGCAGACCCGTCACCTGATCAACCAGCAGAGCCTGGCGACCATGAAGCCGCGCGCCATGCTGATCAACACCGGCCGTGGCGCGCTGATCGACACGCCGGCACTGATCGGCGCGCTGAAGAGCGGTCAGCTCGGCTACCTGGGCCTGGACGTCTATGAGGAAGAGGCCGGGCTGTTCTTCGAGGACCACTCCGGCCTGCCGCTGCAGGACGATGTGCTGGCGCGGCTGCTGTCGTTTCCCAACGTCATCGTCACCGCGCACCAGGCATTTCTCACCGACGAGGCGCTGGCTGCGATCGCAGGCACCACGCTGGGCAATGTCGCGGCCTGGCAGGCCGGGCAGATCAGCAATCAGGTCAGCGGCTAGCGGCCTGTGCTGTGGGTTGGTTGAGGTAAGTTCGGATGAGAGGCAAGGCGCTGCGACGAGTCATAGCCAGGCTATGGTAAGGAGCAGCAACACAGTATTGGGCCATAGGCGCCGAAATTGACCAACTGAACTTGGCAAAGGCCACTAACGGACTGGTTTTTCGTCGAGCTGGCGCAGCCGCGCCTCGAGCAGCTCCGGAAAGCGCTTAAACCAGGTCTGGTTCAACGGCGAGGGATGCGGCAGCGGGTGCAGGGTGAAGGTTCGGGCCTGCCCCTGTTCGTCCTGCAGCTCGACATCGAGGCTGGCGGTGAAACGATCCTCACGTTGCCAGAAGTCTTCCAGACGCTGGCGCGCCTCACGCGGCTGGTCGATGCCGAACCAGAGAAACGCCTCGCGCCCGAGGGTGATGATGTGCCGCCCGCGCCAGTTGTCCACCAGCAACTGACGCATCAGCGGATGGAAGCGGCGCTTGACTGCCATCGACCAGGCCTTGTTGCCGACCGGCTTGTACGGCACGGTATTGATCCAGAAGTAGTGCCGACCCAGCGCCCGCCCCGCCTCGAAATCCGGCATCTGCTCGCCATGCAGGTGGCGATAGAGCACGCGGCGGACGATCTGCCCGCCGGAGCCGATGAAGGGCTCGCCATGGCGGACCTCCTCGCGGCCTGGGTCACGACCGAAAAAGCAGAGCGGCGCATCGGCGTCGCCAAGACCGATGATTGGCTCCAGCGGATCACGCTCGAATACCTGGTAGACCGGTCGATCAATGCCATCGGTGTGCGCGGCAAGCTCGCGCAGCGCCTGACATATCTCGGTGGGTAGCGTCATTGCCTGTGGCTCAGAAGTCGCTTTCGTCGACCAGCTCGACTGCGGCGGCTTCCAGCGCATAGGCGGCATCGGCCAGATCGTTGCTGACCGGCTCGATTTGCAGGCGACCGTCCACCCACAGCGGCGCGTAGATGTCCTCCAGGGCGATGCCCTTCGGGTAGCGCACCAGCACGATCTGGTTCGGCGGCGGCGGCGGCACGTGGATGCAGGCACCGGGATAAGGGACGAGGAAAAACTCGGTGCTGCGTCCGCGGGCGTCGCTTTCCAGCGGCACCGGGTAGCCACCGAGGCGGATCTCGCGGCCGTTCAGCTCGGCGACCGTCTTGGCCGAATACATCACCGCCGGCAGTCCGGCCTCCTGCTTGAGCCCGCCCTGATCGCTGAAGCCCAGGTCCTCGGGCGTTGCATGGTCGATCTCCGGCATCTCCTCCAGCGCCTGACGATCCTCGGGCGGCATCAGTTCCAGCCAGTCGAGTTCCGATGGCGCGGCATGAACGGTGGCAACGAGGGCGAAAAAGCAGAACAGCGAGGCGAGAAATGAACGCATGAGGCCACTACGTGAGAAGGGAACGGGGCCGCAGGGCGCGGCCCCGCGGAGGATCAATGCTTGCGGCTGGTGACCATGCCGTAGATCACCAGCAGGATGATCGCACCGACCACCGCGCCGATAAAGCCTGCGCCTTCGCCCGCCTGGTATAGGCCGAGCGCCTGGCCGCCATAGGTCGCCAGCAGCGAGCCGCCGATACCGAGCAGGATGGTCATGATCCAGCCCATGCTGTCGTCGCCGGGCTTGAGGAAACGCGCGATGAGGCCAACGATGAGGCCGATGATGATGGTGCCGATGATGCCCATGGATAAGCTCCTGAGGTCCGAAAGGTGGGTAACCAATCGGACCCGAGGGCTCTGTCACCGTTCGCCGAAGCCTGACGGCCGGGCGTCAGGAATGCGGGATCAGCGTCTCTACGGCGGTGATCTGCCGGTCGAGGGTGGCGCGATCGGGGCAGCGCAGGGTGGCGTGGCCAACTTTGCGTCCGACCTTGAAGGCCTTGCCGTAGTGATGCAGATGGCAATCCTCGATGGCGATGACCTTTTCCACCGGCGGCACTTCACCAATGAAGTTGAGCATGGCGCTCTCGCCCAGCTTGGCGGTCGAGCCCAGCGGCAGACCGGCGACGGCCCGCAGGTGGTTCTCGAACTGGCTGCACTCGGCGCCTTCGATGGTCCAGTGCCCGGAGTTGTGCACGCGCGGGGCGATCTCGTTGGCCTTCAGGCCGCCATCGACCTCGAAGAACTCGAAGGCCAGCACGCCGACATAGTCGAGCTGCTTGAGCACGCGACCGACGTAGTCCTCGGCCAGCGCCTGCAGCGGATGGTTGCTGCTGGCCACCGACAGCCGCAGGATGCCGCTCTCGTGGCTGTTGTGTACCAGCGGATAGAAACAGGTCTCGCCATCACGCCCGCGCACGGCGATCAGCGAGACTTCGCCGGTGAACGGCACGAAGCCCTCGAGGATGCACGGCACGCTGCCCAGCTCGGCGAAGGCATTGCTCACATCCGCCGGCTTGCGCAGCAGCTTCTGACCTTTGCCGTCGTAACCCAGGGTGCGGGTCTTGAGTACCGCCGGCAGGCCGATGCTGGCCACCGCTGCGTCTAGATCGGCCTGGGACTGGATGTCGGCGAAGTCCGGGGTGGGAATGCCGAGTTCCTTGAACATGGATTTTTCGAACCAGCGATCTCGGGCGATACGCAGCGATTCGGCACTCGGGTAGACCGGCACGAACTGCGAGAGGAAGGCCACCGTCTCGGCCGGCACGCTCTCGAACTCGAAGGTCACCAGATCCACTTCGTCAGCCAGCCGGCGCAGATGATCCTTGTCGTCGTAGTCGGCGCGGATGTGCTCGCCGAGAGCCTGGGCGCAGGCGTCCGGCGCCGGGTCGAGGAAGGCGAAGCTCATGCCCAGCGGAGTGCCCGCCAGGGCCAGCATGCGGCCCAGCTGGCCGCCACCGATCACACCAATTTTCATATCAACGGCCCTTCAGTAGGCGGCAGATCGAGCGCGCGCGTCGCGCGGCGCAGGAAAGCAAGTTTATACCCGCCAGCGGACGGCGCCGCGCCGGCAGGCTCGGCTCAGACGCGTGGGTCCGGGCTGTCCAGAACGGTCTGGGTCTGCTCGTCGCGGAATTTCTTCAGTGCCTGGTGATACTCGGGAAACTCGTGACCGAGGATGCTCGCCGACAGCAGCGCGGCGTTGATCGCGCCGGCCTTGCCGATGGCCAGGGTGGCGACCGGCACGCCCGCCGGCATCTGCACGATGGACAGCAGCGAATCGACGCCGGAGAGCATCGAGGATTGCACCGGCACGCCGAGCACCGGCAGGTGCGTCTTGGCGGCGCACATGCCCGGCAGATGGGCGGCACCGCCGGCGCCGGCGATGATCACGCGCAACCCGCGGGCTTCGGCCTGTTCGGCGTACTGGAAGAGCAGGTCCGGGGTGCGATGGGCGGACACCACCGTCACTTCATGGGGGATGCCCAGCTTTTCCAGCATGTCGGCGGTGTGGCTCAGGGTGGACCAGTCGGACTTGGAGCCCATGATCACGCCTACCAGTGCGCTCATCGTCGTGCCTCTCATTGGGCGCCCGCGGGCGCGTCAAGAACAACAAACCACGCAAAAGAGCGTGGCCTGGACAGTCGCGGACCGACCTTGGCCGCCCGCGCGAAAGCCGCGCAGTATAGCGCAAGGCGTGACCAGCCAGTACCCCGCACGACCAGCGCTACTGCAGCGCAGCAGGCGCCAGGCGTGGCAGTTCGATCCAAAAACGGCTGCCGACGCCAGGTTCGCTGTGCAGTCCCAGCTGCCCGTTCATCAGGCGGGCGAACTCCAGGCACAGCGACAGCCCTATGCCGGTGCCCTGGATCATGCTGTTCTCGCGCCCGAGCCGCTGGAAGGGTTCGAACACCTGCGCCTGCTGCGCGGGCTCGATGCCCAATCCCGTATCCTCGACCAACAGCCGCACATGCCCCGGGCTGGTTTCGGTACGTAAGCTGATGTGGCCATCGGGAACGTTGTACTTCATCGCGTTGGACAGCAGGTTGAGCAGCACCTGGCGCAACCGACGCGGCTCGGCAAGCACCTGCAGTGGCTCATCCGGCAACTGCAATTGCAGATGCAGGCCGCGTTGCTGAACCTCGAGCGAGACCAGTTCGGCGCACTCGCGCATCAGTTTGCAGACGTCCACCGCCTGCAGTTCGAGCTGCGCCGGTTCGTTCTGCAGGCTGGACCACTCGAGAATCTCGCCCAGCAGCTGGTTGAGATGGCGGCTGGCAAGCAGGATCTCGTCGAGGTATTCCGCCGCCTCGGATTGGCTCTCGTCGTCGCAGTCCATGCGCATCAGCTGGGCGAAACCGAGAATCGCATTGAGCGGCGTGCGCAGTTCATGGCTGATACCCGAGAGCAGCCGGCCCTTCGCTTCGCTGGCAGCCTGGGCCTGCAGGGTCGCCGCGCGTAGTTCTTCCTCGACCCGCTTCAGCGCGTCGATATCCACATGAGTACCGGCGAGTATCTTCGCCATGCCGGTATCCGGATCATGTTCAAGCACACGCCCGCGGCTGAGCAGCCAGTGGTAGTGGCCCTGGGTATCGGCGAAGCGGTATTCGGCCTCGTAGCGCTGCTGCAGCCCGCGGCTGACGCGTTCGATCTGCGCCAGCGCCTGCGGCAAGTCGTCGGGGTGGATACGGCGACGGAACTCGCTATCGCTGAGCGGCCCCGACGGCAGGCCGAAGCGCGTCCCCATACCGCCGCGTATACGCAGCCGGTGGTTGGGCATGTCATATTCCCAGAGGCTCTCGGTTGCGCTTTCCAGCACCAGTTCCAGTCGCCGTTGCGCCTCCCAGCGCTCGGATTCGCTATAGGCCAGGCGGCTACCGATGTCCTGGGTGTGACGGCACATTTCGTCCAGCTCGCGGATCTGCGACTCGGCCGGCTGCGGCTGCCAGCGGCCGACGCCAATCTCGCCGAGCATCCGCGAGATGCCGGCGATGGGCGTCAGCAGCGCGCCGCTGAGCTGGCGTGCGCGCAGCCACATGAGGGCGAAGAAACCGATATAGAACAGCACCAACCCGGCGATCAGCAGATAGCCGATCTGCTGATAACGGCTCGCCAGGGCATTGGTCTGGCGAAATACCGCGGCCTCATCGACCACCGCCAGCAGGTGCCAGCCGGTCTGCGCCACAGTGGTCCAGGCCACCAGCTGCGGCCGGCCGCCAAGCATCACCTGCTGTACGCCGCTGCTGGCCCCGGAGATCGCCGCGGCGAGCTCAGCGGTTTCCGGGCGGCGATCGAGCTGGAAATCCTCCGGTTTGAACACCTCGCGGCGGATGGCATCCAGATAGGAATGCTCGGTCAGCTCGGCCAGGCCGAAATCCGCTTCGCCAGGTTCGGGCAGCGCCATGATCGACAGATCATCGCTGACCAGCATGGCGTAGCCACCCCAGGGCACCTGCACCTGGCCGATCTGCTCGAGGATGCCGCTGACGGTGATGTCGATGCCGACCACGCCTTCGAGAAAATCGCCGTGGTACACCGGCGCAGTCGCCGACATCATCCAGCCGTGCCCGGCCGGGTCGAGGTAGACATCGGTCCACACTACGCCGCGCGACGGGTTGTGCTTGGCGTCTGCCAGGTAATAGAAGTTGTACTTGGGGATATCCATGTCCGCCGGGTACTGATCGAGCGTGAAGAACCACGGATAGATATGGTTGAAGCTATCCCAACTGTTGAAGTAGAGGCTGGCGACCAGCGGGTTGCGCGCTTCGATCTCCTTCATCAGCGGCTCCAGCTGCCGCAGCCTGGCGATCTTCTGCAGGTCATGCCGCTCGGGGGCAGTGGCGTTGGAATAGAACACGGCGGCACCGCCGTCATCGCTGGGGCTGTAGCGCACGCCCTCGTCGCTCAGGGCCAGTTCGGGCACCTGTCCCGGCGCGACGCCCTGCAGCGCCTGCGCGGTGAGATTGCGATACAACTGGGTCAGGGAGCTGACCTGGCTGAGTTGCTCGCTGATCAGACGCGACTCGAGACTTACCGCCGCCTGCAGGTCGTTGAGCGCGGTTTCGCGCAGATGCTCGACCTGAGCGTCGCGAATGGCGTTGTTGGTCAGCAGATAGATCGCGATCAACGCGGTCTCCACCAGCACCAGTGGGATGAGCGCGCTGCGCACGAAGGCCCGCCAGATCCATTGACGCAGGCCGATTGGCTTTGAGGTGGGCACGATGGGCTCCAGCGGCCGCGCAAGGCGAATAATCAGCAGTAGGCGCGGCGAGGCCGTGATCATACCATCGCGCTCGCGGCGTCGAGCTAGTGGCCTGCGCGGTGAGGCAAGTTCGGATATAGATGGCTCCGAAACAAGGCGCTGGAGCCTTGCGGCGCGGGCGCCGCCATCTCAGCAGGCGCTGGCGACGCTGGTGGCGCTGGGAGCCGAACGGCGGCATTGCTTGGCCATCGCCGCCAGGCGCACCGCGACATTCGCGGTGCCGTAGCCGGTGTAGCCATTGCAGCGCTGCAGGATCTCGAAGAAGAAGCGGCCTTCGAACGGCTCGGTGTAGACGTGAAACAGCTCGCCACCCTCGGCATCACGGTCGTAGAGCACGTTGTAGCGCGCCAGCTCGGCGAGCAGCGCGTCGTCGAAATCGAACCGCGCCGCCAAATCGTCGTAGTAGTTGCGCGGGATTTCCAGCAACGGCACCCCGGCCGCCTGCGCCCGGGCGACCTCGGCGAAGATGTCGTCGCAGGCGAACGCCACGTGGTGCACCCCGGCGCCACGATAACTGGACAGCGCCTGGGCGATCACGGTGTCGCGATCCTGCGAGGTGTTCAGCGGCAGCCGGACGCGACCGCAGGGGCTACGCATGGCGCGGCACTTCATCAGTCCGTAGGGATCGGGCAGCAGCAGCTCGTTGTCGGCCTCGAAATCGAACAGGCTGCGATAGAACAGCACCCAGCTGGCCAGGCTTTCGGCCGGCAGCGCGGTAGCCATGTGATCGATACGCTGCAAGCCCGCATCCTTCGGGCCGACCGCATGCAGGCGAAAGTCGATGTCGTAGTTGCTCTGCCCTGGCGCGCCGGACTCAAGCAGATAGATCAGGCTGCCGTCAGGCGCGCGCACGGCCGGAATCTGCCGCTCGTTCGGCCCGATCAGGCCACGGTAAGGCTGGCCGCCAAAGGCGCAGGCACGCGCCAGCGCCGGCCCCTCTTCGTCGATCTTCAGCGCCATGGCACACACCGAAGGGCCATGCGCCTCGAAGTAGTTGTGGGCAAACGAATAGGGCTCGGCGTTGAGCACGATATTGATCTCGCCCTGGCGAAACAGCTGCACATCCTTCGAGCGGTGCTGACCGACATGGGCGAAGCCAAGACGCTGCAGCCAGCTGCCGAGGCGCACGGCGTGCGGCTCGTCCACCGCGAACTCGAGGAAATCGATGCCTTCGTAGCGCGGTGCCGGCGCTGGCGCGAACAGCGTTTGCGCCAGCGCCGGGCTGGTCGAAGCACTCAGACGTTGCCCGGTTTTCTCTTCCAGGTGCTGAAGCGCACGCAGGCCGTCGGCGGCGATGCCTCGCGGCGGCGCAGCGCGGAAGCCATCGTTGAACACTTCCAGCGACAACGGGCCGCTGTAGCCGGCCTGCAGCACAGGTGCGAGAAAGCCCGCCAGGTCGAATTCGCCCTGACCGGGAAAACAACGGAAATGCCGACTCCACTGCAGTACATCCATTGCCAGCAGCGGCGCATCGGCGAGCTGTACGAAGAAGATCCGCTCGCCGGGAATGTCGACGATGCCGCTCGGGTCATCGCCCAGCGCCAGCGTATGGAAACTGTCGAGAATCACCCCCAGTGCAGGATTGTCGACCTGTTGTACCAGTGACCAGACCTGCCGCCAGGTCTTCACGTGGCGGCCCCAGGCCAGCGCCTCGTAGCCCACGCGCAGCCCGCGTGCACCGGCACGCTCGGCGATCTGGCCGAGGTCACCCACCAGTGTCTCGTTATCACCCAGCGCATCGGCCTGAACGTTGCTGCAGAGCAGCATCAGGTCGACGCCCAGCTCGTGCATCAGGTCGAACTTGCGCTCGGCGCGATCGAGATTGCGCTGCACGCGCGCCCGCGGGCAGCCCTCGAAATCGCGGAACGGCTGGAACAGCGTGACGGCAATGCCCAGGTCCTCGCAAAGGCGGCGAATGTCCTGCGGGCTGCCGGAGTGATAGAGCAGGTCGTTCTCGAACAGCTCGACGCCATCGAATCCAGCCGCCGCGGCGGCCTCCAGCTTCTCCGGCAGGGTGCCGCTCAGCGACACGGTGGCGATCGAGCGTTTCATGCGGTTACTCCTGTTACCGGGTGACTCGGGAAGTTGCGCGGCAGCGCTGGGGTCGACGCGAGCATGATCAGGGCACCAGACCATCGCGCTCGCCCGGCTCGGCCAGCGGCAACATCAAGCCGCTCTGACCAGGCATTGCCGCAGTCGGATCCTCAAGCAGCGCGCGCAGCGGCGTGGCGATGGAGGCGGTGTAGTCCTTGACACAGCGATGATGGCCGCCGAGCACGTCGTAACTCTCGAAGCTCGCCCCCATGCCGCGCCAGGCGCGACTGGTGTAGTCGGCGGAGAAATACACCACCGGCGCGTCGATGCGCCGGGGCAGGTAGCGCGCCATTACCAGCGAGTACTGCAGGAAGCGCACGCGCACCTCCCGATCACGCGCGGTGGGTGGTGTCGGCACGTGACCGGCCAGCCGCTGCTGCACCATGCGCACGCTGCGCCGCGACAGCTTCCAGGCCAGGTTGGCGAAGCGTTTGGGATAGGGCCACTTGCTGGTTTCACCGAAACGGCTGAGGGCCTCGTAGGCGCGGGCAAGCTGCATGTCCGGCAGCACCTGGTCGAGGGTACGCAGGATGGCCCGCGACCACGGGCGAACATTGGCGGTGGGCGGATCGATCAGAGCGACGATCTCCACCTCATGGCCCGCCTCGATGAGCAAACGAGCGGCCTCGAAGGCCACCAGCGCGCCGTTGCAGTAGCCGCCGATGCGGTACGGTCCCTGCGCCTGGCGCGCGAGGATCAGCGGCAGACGTTCACGCGCCATCTGCTGCACCGACTCTGGTATCGGCTCGTTGTCCATGCCATGCGGAGCGATGGCCGTCAGCGGCTGCTGCGGGCCGAGCAGCCGGGCCAGGCGACGGATGTAATAGCCGCCATGGGCGAAATCGCCGTGGAACCAGAACAACGGCGTGCGCCCTGGCTGGGCGTTGAAATCGATGACCGGAATGACGTGGTTGGCAAGATTCTCCAGACGTGCTGCCAGCTCGCGGGCGGTCTCGGCCTCGACCAGCAACGATTCGGGGATCACTCGCCCGAGCATCTGCTCCAGCTCGGCAAGCATTTCGGTGGCCAGCAGCGAGTCACCACCGCAATCGAGAAAGTTGTCGTTCGGGCCGACCGCCTCGGTTTTCAGCAGTCGCCGCCAGAGCGCCAGCACCTGCTGCTCCAGTTCGGACGCCGCCTCGGCCACCGCCGCGGCCCGGGCCCGCGCGCTGCGCTGTTCGAGGTAGGCATCCGCCAGCCGATGCCGCAACACCTTGCCGGTCAAGCCGCGCGGCAAGGCGTCGATGATCTGCACGCGCCGCGGCACCTTGAAGTACACCAGCTCGCCCCGCAGGTAGCGCTGAAGCTCCTCGGCCGCCACCCGCATGCCGGGGTGCAAGACCACGGCGGCGGCGACATCCTGGCCGAGGCGCTGATGCGGCACGGCGAACGCCGCTGCATCGGCCACCGCCGGATGGCGCAACAGCACCGCATCGACTTCCGACAGGCTGACCTTCTCGCCGCCGCGGTTGATCACTTCCCGCAGGCGTCCATGCAGGCGCAGGAAGCCGTCCTCGTCGAGGCTGCCGATGTCGCCAGTGTGGAACCAGCCATCGCGCAGCACCTCGCGGTTAAGCGTGTCATCGCCGAGATAGCCAGGCATCACCGTCGCGCCACGCACGCGGATCTCGCCGCGCTCGCCGGCCGCCAGCGGGTTGCCGTTCTCGTCGACGATGCTCAGGGTTTCCGGCCAGGGCCGACCGACCGTGTCCGCCTTGCGTTCGGTCGGGGTGTTGACGGCGATCTGCGCGGCCTCGCTGGAGCCGTAGTGCTCCAGCAGCGGGAAGCCCATGGTCTGCTCGAAGGCATCGATGATGTCCTGTCCCAGCGGCGCGCCGCCGGATGAGGCGAAGCGCGGCCGCTGCGTGCCCAACCCTTCGGGGTGCGCGCTGGCCGCTTCGAGAATTGCGCGGTGCAACGCTGGGCCGGCGGAATACCAGCTCGGCCGCAGGCTTTCGAACCACTCGTGCAGGTCCACCACGGCCGGGCTGAGCGGAAAGGCGACGCTGCCGCCGGTGAGCAGCGGCGTGAGGATGGTGACCTTCAGCCCGTGGGAGTAATAGGGGGCCGAGACGCACAGGCAGCGGTCACCGGCATCCAGGCCGAACCAGCGCTGCCACTTGCGGGCGGCGGTCAGCATGTTGCGATGGGTGAAGGGAATCAGCTTGGGCAACGCCGTGGTGCCGGAGCTGCGCAGGATGAACGCCGGGGCGTCTGCCTCGGGCAGATCATCGGCGGCCGGCTGTGCAGCCAGCGGCATGTCGAACTGCAACGCCGGGCTGCCGTCCGCGGCCGCTTCGGCACTGATCAGCGTCAGCCCGTGGCGCTCGGCGGCCGCCCGGCCCTGCTGATCGCCGTCACTGCTGATCAGCAGGGCATCGAGCGGCAGCTGCTGGAGAAACTGGTCCAGTTCGGCCGGGCCAAGACGCGGATCGAGCGGTACGGCAACCGCCGAACAGGCGATGGCAATGATCGCGACCGCCGCCTGCGGGGCTTCCGGCAGCAATACGCCGATGCGCGCGTCACGGCCGAAACCGGCCTGGCGCAACTGGCGATGGGTCCGCTCGATCATCTGCTGCAGGCCGCGATGGTCCAGCGGCGCGAAGCGGGTCGAAAGCACCGCCGATCGATCAGGCGCACCATGCGCCACGCGGCTCAGCGCGGCATGCAAAGTGACGGGCTCGATGCCGGCGGTCGCCGGGTCGAGCACAGCAAAGACCGAGCCCGCAGGGGGCACGGCGGCGTCGGAGTCGTAATTCACGGCTGTCTGTCCTTGGCTAGAGTCCGGCCTGGCCATGGCACGGATTGCTCAGCTAAGACAGCGTCGCCCGAAAAAGTTGCCTCGCGCGAAGCAACAAAATGTGTGCAGTTAACCGCTTGTTACGCACATTTGGCCGCGTGGGGCGCTTTAACCTGCCGCTTCGCCCGCCTGTCGCTGCGCTTGCGCGGCACGGTTTTCCAGCCTTCGCCAGAGCAAGCGCACTGCACCCTTGCGCATCAGCGAGCAACGATACAGGCGGATTTCCAGTGGTACGCGCCATTGCTCGCTACCACAGATCGCCAGCTCGCCACGCTGCAGCTCGGGCTCGACGCTCAGGCGCGGCACCCACGCGATCCCCAGCCCCTGCAGTGCCATGCTCTTCAGGCTGTCGGCCATGGCCGTCTCGTAAACGGTGGTCGAACGCAGCGCGCGCTGACGCAACAGCAGGTTCACCGAGCGACCGAGAAAGGCGCCAGCGCTGTAGGCCAGCAGCGGCACCGTCTGGCCGCTGTCGACGTCGTACAGCGGCGTGCCGTCATCGCCCGCCGCGCAGACCGGCAGCATTTCGGTGCGCCCCAGGTGCAGCGAGGGGAACAGCTCCGGGTCGAGCTGCAGCGCGGCATCCGGGTCGTAGTAGGCGAGGATCAGGTCGCAGCCGCCTTCGCGCAGCACATGCACGGCTTCGCCGACGTTGGTGGCGATCAGCCGGGTGGCGATGTTCAGCCCGTCGTGGCGCAGGCCGGCGATCCACGCCGGGAAGAAGCCCAGCGCCAGCGAGTGCGCGGCGGATATCTGCAACACCTCGCCCTGCTGGCCCTCGACGTGGTGCAGATGGCGCACCACTTCGCCGAGCTGTTCGACCATGTTGCGCGCACTGACCAGGAACAGCTGGCCGGCCTCGGTCAGCTCGATCGGCGTGCGCGAGCGGTTGATCAGTTGCAGGCCGAGCGCCTCTTCCAGCGAGCGTATCCGCCGGCTGAAGGCCGGCTGCGTGACGAAGCGGCGTTGCGCGGCCTGGGAGAAGCTGCGGGTCGCCGCCAGCGCCACGAAATCCTCCAGCCACTTGGTTTCCAGATTCACCTGAACATCCCTCGATACGATTGCGACCGGTACAAAGTCACACGGACATTATGCCGTTTCGGCATAGGGCAGCCAGCAACGGCATTGGCCGCGAAACGCCTGAAAGCCTTATTTTAGGCGCACTGCAGCACTGCCTGCGCCTACCGAAGCCACATTACCATCATGTCCGAAGTTGCATCATCGCGAGTCGAAAAAGACCTGCTTGGCACCCTCCCCGTTCCTTCCGACGCCTACTACGGCATCCAGACCCTGCGCGCACTGCACAACTTCCGCCTCTCCGGCGTGCCGCTGGCGCATTACCCGAAGCTTATCGTCGCCCTGGCGATGGTCAAGCAGGCCGCCGCAGACGCCAACCGCGAGCTGGGCTACCTGCCCGAAGCCAAGCACGTGGCGATCAGCCAGGGTTGTGCACGACTGATTCGCGGCGAATTCCATGAGCAGTTCGTGGTGGACATGATCCAGGGCGGCGCCGGCACCTCGACCAACATGAACGCCAACGAAGTAATCGCCAACCTCGGCCTTGAGGCCATGGGCCACGCCAAGGGCGAGTATCAGTACCTGCACCCGAACAACGACGTGAACATGGCGCAGTCCACCAACGACGCCTATCCGACGGCGATTCGCCTGGGCCTGCTGCTCGGTCACAACACCCTGCTCGCCAGCCTGGAGAGCCTCTGCCAGTCGCTGACCGGCAAGGGCCATGCCTTCGCCCACGTGCTGAAGATGGGCCGTACCCAGCTACAGGACGCCGTGCCGATGACCCTCGGCCAGGAGTTCCACGCCTTCGCCACCACCCTCGGCGAGGATCTGCACCATCTGCGCGGCTTCGCCCCGGAGCTGCTGCTGGAAGTGAACCTCGGCGGCACCGCGATCGGCACGGGCATCAATGCCGATCCGCGCTACCAGGCCATTGCCGTGCAGCGCCTGGCGCAGATCAGCGGCCAGCCGCTGCGCCAGGCCGCGGACCTGATCGAAGCCACCTCGGACATGGGCTCGTTCGTGCTGTTCTCCGGCATGCTCAAGCGCCTGGCGGTGAAGCTGTCGAAGATCTGCAACGACCTGCGCCTGCTCTCCAGCGGCCCGCGCACCGGCTTCAACGAGATCAACCTGCCGCCGCGCCAGCCGGGCAGTTCGATCATGCCGGGCAAGGTCAATCCGGTGATCCCGGAAGCGGTCAACCAGGTCGCCTTCGAAGTGATCGGCAACGACCTCGCGCTGACCATGGCCGCCGAGGGCGGGCAGCTGCAGCTCAACGTCATGGAACCGTTGATCGCCTACAAGCTGTTCGATTCGATCCGCCTGCTGCAGCGCGCCATGGACATGCTGCGCGAGCATTGCATCGAAGGCATCACCGCCAACGAAGACCGTTGCCGCGAGCTGATGGAAAGCTCCATTGGTCTGATCACCGCGCTGAACCCCTACATCGGCTACGACAACAGCACCCGCCTGGCCCGCGAGGCGCTGCTCGGCGGCCGCAGTGTGCTGGAGCTGGTGCGCGAGGAGCGCTTGCTCGACGACGCCATGCTCGCCGAGATCCTGCGCCCGGAAAACATGATCGCGCCACGCCTGGCACCGCTGGTGGTGTGATCGTCCCAAGCGCCCGGCACCCATGCCGGGCGTTCGCTTTACGAGCCACCAGCCCGGCTCGTTCGCACAATAAAAACAACAGGAAAACCCATGACTCAGAGTACGACCCTCTCCGCTCCCCTGCGCCTGCTCGTCCGCCTGCCGCTCTGGCAGCAGATCCTCATCGGCCTGGCCCTCGGCGTCGCCGCCGGCATGGCCTTTGGCGCAGACGCGCAGCTGCTGGCACCGATCGGCACGCTGTTTCTCAATGCGATCAAGATGCTCATCGTGCCGCTGGTGTTCGTTTCGCTGGTGGCCGGCATAACCTCGATGCAGGACAGCGCCAAGCTCGGCCGCATCAGTCTGAAGACCATCGCCATCTACCTGGTGACCACCGCCTTCGCGGTCAGCATCGGCCTGCTGTTCGGCGCGCTGTTCACCCCGGGCGAAGGCATGAACATGGTCGCCAGTGGCAGCGAACAGGCCAAGCAGGCGCCCTCGCTGGTGTCGATTCTGGTCGGCTTGGTGCCTTCCAATCCGGTCACTGCCTTCGCCGAGGGCAACATCCTGCAGATCATCGTCTTCGCCATCGCCCTGGGCGTCAGCATCAACCTGATCGGCGAGCGCGGCGCGCCGGCGGTGCGCCTGTTCGATGCGCTGGCCGAGAGTTTCTACAAGCTCACCGATCTGGTGATGCGCGTCGCGCCGATCGGCGTCTTCGCCCTCACCGCAGGCGTGGTCGGCAGCCATGGTGCCGAAGTACTGCTGCCACTGGCGGGCGTGATCGGGGTGATCTACCTGGCCAGCATCGCCCACGTGCTGCTGGTCTACGGCGGCCTGCTCGGCCTGCTGGCGCGGCTCAATCCGCTGCGTTTCTTCCAGGGCATCGCCCCGGCGCTGGCGGTGGCCTTCAGCACCTCGAGCAGCTCCGGCACCCTGCCGGTGTCCATCGAATGCGCGCGCAAGAACCTCGGCGTATCCGAAGGTGTGGCGGGCTTCGTGCTGCCAGTAGGCGCGACCATCAACATGGACGGCACGGCGATCTATCAGGGCGTGCTCGCACTGTTCATCGCCCAGGCCTTCGGCATCGACCTTAGCGCCGGGCAGTACGCGATGATCATCCTCACCGCGACGCTGGCCTCCATCGGCACCGCCGGCATCCCCGGCGCCGGGCTGATCATGCTCGGGCTGGTACTCACCGCTGCCGGCCTGCCGCTCGAAGGCGTGGCGCTGATCGCCGGGATCGACCGCATCCTCGACATGGCACGCACCACGGTGAACGTCGCCGGCGACCTGATGACCACCACGCTGGTCGGTCGCAGCGAGCAGGAACTCGACCGAGCGGTGTACGACGCCAGCAACAAGGAGTGAGCGCCGTCTGGAGACCTGCCGCTAGCTCGGCAGGTCCCAGGCGTGACGCAGGCGTTGCAGCGCGGCGATGATTTCCACTTCCGGAACCGCCGCAAAACCCAGCACCAGACCGCCCGGTGCGCCTCTCGGCGCCTGACCGTCCAGCCAGTAGTCGGCCAGCCCGTTCATTTCCACCTCGGCCGCTCGCGCCGCGGCAACCAGCTCGGCTTCGCGGTGGCTGTGCACCGGCACGCACAGATGCAGCCCGGCATCCACCGCCGGCAACTCCGCGCAGCCAGGGATCGCCTCTGGCCAGTGCTGCAACAGGGTGTCGCGGCGCACCCGGGCGGCCTGGCGCATACGGCGCACGTGACGCTGAAAATGGCCGGCAGCGATGAACTCGGCCATCACCATCTGGCTGCCAATGTCCGAGTGACGCATATCCAATGCGCGGCGACGGGCGAAGGCCTCGGCCAGGCCGGGAGGCAACACCAGGTAGCCGAGGCGCAACGCGGGGAAGGTGATCTTGCAGAAAGTGCCGACGTAGAGCACCCGCCCCTGCCGGTCCAGCGCCGCCAAAGGCGTCAACGGCGTGCCGCTGTAACGGTACTCGCCGTCGTAGTCGTCCTCGACGATCCAACCCTCGTTGCGTTCGGCCCACGCGAGCAGTTCCAGGCGCCGCGCCAGCGACAGGGTCACGCCGGTCGGGTACTGATGCGAGGGCGTGACATAGGCCAGCCGACAGCCTTCGATCTGCGCGAGGGCGGCGGTATCCAGTCCCTCGCCATCCACCGCGACCCCACACAGCTCGGCGCCAGCCACGGCGAAGGCATGGCCGGCGGCGCGATAGCCGGGATTCTCCAGCGCGACACGATCGCCGGGCTGCACCAGCAGCTGGGCACAGAGGCTGATGCCCTGCTGTGCGCCGCAGGTGATCACCACCTGGGACGGATCGCAGTTCAGCCCACGACTGCTGCGCAGGTAGGCCGCTACCAGTTCGCGCAAGGCAGGCTCACCCGCCGGGTCGCCATAGCCCAGGCGCGCCGGCGATGGCTTGCGCCAGAAGCGCGCCGTGAGCCGCGCCCAGATTTCGAAGGGAAAAAGATCGAAGGCCGGCACGCCGATGCGAAAGGCCCTCGGCGCACCGCTCACGGGGAGCGCAAGGTGATTGCGCTGCAGGCGCAACAGCGCCTCGGTTGGCACTATCCCGGAAGCAGGCGGCTGCATTAGCGGCCGCGCGCTGCCGAGTTCCACCACGTAAGTGCCATCGCCTACCCGGCCTTCGATGTAGCCCTCGGCGTAGAGCTGATCGAACGCCCGGGTAACGGTGTTGCGTGACACCGCCAGCAATGCCGCCAGATCGCGACCGGCCGGCAGCCGACTTCCTCCAGCCAGACGCCCGTCGAGGATGCGCTCGCGCAGGGCCTGATAAAGCTGGCGTGTCAGCCCCTGGCTGCGCTCCAGACAAATGCCGGAAAGATCGACGGGCAATGGGGGTGTGGTCGGCATAGGCCGCATTGGCTCTATCAAAGTCACAAGTAATGGATCTTACAGCGGGCCAATATCCTGCCTAGCATGACTCCACCACGCCAGAGACTGTCGCCATGTACCTGCCCGCCGCCTTTCGCCAGGATGATCGTGATGAACTGCATCGTCAGATGCGCGCCACGCCGTTCGCCCTGCTCACCAGCGCGGGAGCGGACGGTGTCCTCGCCAGCCACCTGCCGCTGCTGCTGGAACCGGACGAAGGCGAGTTCGGCACGCTCTACGGGCACTTCGCCAAGGCCAATCCGCACTGGCGCGAGCTGCAGGACGGCTGCGAAGCGCTAGCCGTGTTCAGCGGCCCTGATGCCTACATCAGCCCCAGCTGGTATCCGACCAAAGCGGAGCACGGCAAGGTCGTACCGACCTGGAACTACATTGCCGTGCATGCCCGCGGCCCGGTGCGGCTGATCAAGGATCGCAAGAGCCTGCTGCAGATCGTCAGCCGCCTCAGCGATCAGCATGAAGCCAGCCGCCCACAGCCCTGGGCCGTAAGCGATGCACCAGACGACTACCTGGACGCCATGCTGCGCGCCATCGTCGGCTTCGCCCTGCCGATTCGCCGGCTGGAGGGCAAGTGGAAGCTCGGACAGAACCGCTCGCCGGCGGACCAGGCCGGGGTTCGCCAGGGCCTGGCCGCCTCGCTCGATCCACGCGACCAGGCCCTGGCCGCGCGCATGCTCATCACCGATTGAAGAGGAATGCACTGTGCCTGAGATCCGCCCTATCACCGCTGCCGACCACGCTGTCTGGAGAGAACTCTGGCAGAACTACCAACGCTTCTACGCCGCTGCGATTGCGGAGCAGACCAGCGATCTCACCTGGCAGCGCTTCCTCGATCCAGCCGAGCCGATGCACGCCGCACTGGCCTGGCATGACGGCCACGCCATCGGCCTGGTGCACTGGATCTTCCATCGCAGCTGCTGGACCCGCGGTGACTACTGCTACCTGCAGGATCTCTACGTGGCCGAGGGCACCCGCGGCAAAGGCATCGGTCGGGCGCTGATCGAGCACGTCTACGCCCAGGCCGCAGCCGCCGGCGCCTCGCGCGTCCACTGGCTGACCCAGGAGACCAACTATACGGGGCGCATGCTCTACGACCGCATCGCCGAACGCGCGGGCTTCATCCAGTACCGCAAGATCCTCTGAGCCTTCACTCGATGCCGAACAGCCCGTTCTCCACATGCGGCGTCGCCAGGCGCTCGCGGATGTCCAGGTCGATGCGCGGGTCGTCCGGGCTGTAGAGCATCACCTGGCGATAGGCGCTGACACGGTTGATCTCGCGGCCCAGGTATTCCCACACCACCGAGGTGCACGCTGGCGTGCGGCGGTCGCCCGAAGAGACGCCGGTCTTCATTCCGTTAAGACGGGTGATGCGGCTCTTGAAGCTGGGAATGAGGATGGTCTGGCTCATCTCGTTGAGCGTCAGCGATTCGTAGTCGATCAGGAACAGCCGGTCCTGCAGGCCGAACGCCGCGCCGAGGTAGCGGCAGCGTACCCAGTCCTCGGCGTGGCCGAGGGTAGGGCTGGCGCGTTCCTGGCGCTCCTGACGCTCGAAGAGGTAGAGGCCGTTTTCCTCGCGCAGATGCACCAGCGAGATGAGGATGCTGCCCGGCACCGACATGCAGTTGGCGTACTCGAAATAGTAGCCGCAGTAGCGCGACAGGCTGGTGGCGTGCTCGCGCAACGGCTGCAGCAGGGCCAGCAGCGGATCGGTCCGCGGCAGCGCCTGGGCTTCCGGATGGCGCGCCCCGACCAGCCGGGCGAACTGCTCGGGCGGCATTTCCAGCTCGTAGCCCTCGACGCCGAAGAAGTCGCCGATGCGTTTGAGGTTGAACGGCGTGGGACGGCTCTGCCCGCCCAGGTACTTGTTGAACTGCGCCCGATTGATGGCCAGCTTGCGGCACACCTCGGCAATCGAGCGGTAGTGACTGCAGAGCAACTTCAGGTTTTCGGCGAGGTGGGAGGTCATGGGATGCCCTGACGGTTGGCGCGAGTGTCGCCATTCTAGCATCAGGTCGCGTCACATCGCGGCCACCTGCGAAATTGTCCTGTCGTCGCTACTGTTGAAACATCCCCCGCTTGCACGGCGCAGCGGCGCGCGCCGGCACCCTAACAACGACAACAAGGTGAACATTGCCATGCTCGACCTTCTGAATGACCTCATTTGGAGCAAGCTGCTGATCGTCATGCTGATCGGCCTCGGTCTGCTCTTCACGATTCGCTCCGGCTTCGTCCAGTTCCGTTATTTCGGCAACATGTTCAGCATCTTCGGCCACGCCTTCGAGCGTCAGCCGGGACAGCTCTCTTCCTTCCAGGCCCTGATGCTCTCGGTCGCCGGCCGCGTCGGCGCCGGCAACATCGCCGGCGTCTCGGTGGCAATCATGCTCGGCGGCCCGGGCGCGATCTTCTGGATGTGGGTGGTGGCGCTGGTGGGCATGGCGACCAGCTACTTCGAGTGCTCGCTGGCGCAGCTGTACAAGCGTCGCGAGCCGGACGGCACCTACCGCGGCGGCCCGGCCTTCTACATTCAGCACGGACTCGGCCAGCGCTGGCTGGGCATCGTCGTCTCGATCCTGCTGCTGATGACCTTCGGCTTCGGTTTCAACGCCGTGCAGTCGTTCACCGTCGCCAGCTCGCTGCATGACACCTTTGGCGTGCCGACCGTGGCCAGCGGCATCGCGCTGACGCTGGTCATTGCCGGCATCATCTTCGGCGGCATCCGCCGTATCGCCAAGTGGGCCGACGTACTGGTGCCGGTCATGGCCTTCTCCTACCTGGGCATGGCGCTGTTCGTCATCGGCAGCAACTTCGGTGCCGTACCGGAAACCTTCGGCCTGATCTTCCGCAGCGCCTTCGGTCTGGAGCAAGCCTTCGCCGGCGGCATCGGCGCGGCGATCCTGATGGGCGTCAAGCGTGGCCTGTTCTCCAACGAGGCAGGCCTGGGCAGTGCGCCAAACGTCGCCGCGGTCGCCGAGGTCAAGCACCCGGTGGCGCAGGGCATCGTGCAGTCGCTCTCGGTGTTCATCGACACCATCATCCTGTGCAGCTGCACGGCGCTGATCATCCTGCTCTCGGGCGTCTACGAGCCGGGTATGGACCAGGCCGGTGTGGTGCTGACGCAGAACGCCATGGCCGCCGTCGTCGGCGAGTGGGGTCGGGTGTTCGTCAGCGTCGCGCTGCTGCTGTTCGTCTTCACCACGCTGATCTACAACTACTACCTGGGTGAGAACGCGCTGGGCTTCTTCACCGAGAAGCGCATGCCGGTGGTGATCTATCGCATCCTCGTGGTCATCCTTGTGCTCTGGGGTTCGGTGCAGGATCTGGGCACCGTGTTTGCCTTCGCCGACGTGACCATGGGTCTGCTGGCCATCGCCAACCTGATCGCCGTGGCCCTGCTGTTCAAGGTCGGCCTGCGCCTGATGCGCGACTACGACCGCCAGATCCGCGCCGGCATCGAGCAACCCGTGCTCGATCCGAAGGACTTCGCCGACCTGGATCTCGACCCGGCCGTGTGGAAGGCGAACATGCCCGCCACACCCTACACCACCGAGCGCCGCTAAGCGCTCCGACGCGACCGGCCAGCCCTCTGCGCAACCGCGCACGGGGCTGGCCCCATCCGCCTGTATTCCTGATGGCCTGCGCCGAACGAGCGAGGAGCGCGTGTGAATCAATCAATCGAACGCCTGCTGGTGCTCTACACCGGTGGCACCATCGGCATGCAACAGAGCGCCGCCGGGTTGATGCCAGCCTCCGGCTTCGAAGCTCGCCTGCACGCGCAGCAGGCGCTGGAAGCCGGGCCGCTGCCGAGCTGGACCTTCCGCGAACTGCAACCGCTGCTGGACAGCGCCAACATGCAGCCGGCCCATTGGCTGCAGATGGCGACTGCCATCCGCGAGGCCGTGGCGCAGGGGGATTGCGATGCGGTGCTGCTGCTACATGGCACCGATACCCTGGCCTACAGCGCGGCGGCGCTGTCATTCCTGCTGCTCGATCTTGAGATACCGGTGCTGCTCACCGGCGCCATGCTGCCCGCGGGAAGCGAGGGCAGCGATGCCTGGCCCAACCTGTTCGGCGCCATGCGCGCGCTGCAGGCCGGTCAGGTGCAAGGCGTGCAACTGTTCTTCAACGGCGTGCTGCTGCACGGCGCGCGGGTCAGCAAGCTGCGCAGCGATGCCTTCGACGCCTTTGCCGAGGCGCCTCGCAAACGCCAGGCCGAAGCAAGCAAAGATCGCCCACCGGCACTGCTGCCACAGCGCCCGGCAGAGGTCGCGATATTGCCGTTGTACCCCGGCGTCGGCGCCGCGCAGGTCCGGGCACTGGTCGCCAGCGGCGCTCAGGCGCTACTGCTCGAGTGCTATGGCAGCGGCACCGGGCCGGCGGACGACGTCCCGTTCATCGAAGCGCTGCGCCAGGCGCATCGACAGGGCGTGGTGCTGGCGGCGATCAGCCAGTGCCCGGGCGGCCATGTCGATTTCGACGTCTATGCCACCGGCAGCGGCCTGCGCGATGCCGGTCTGGTCTCCGGCGGCGGCATGACCCGTGAAGCGGCGCTGGGCAAGTTGTTCGCCCTGCTCGCCGCCGGGCTCGACCATGCCGAGGTGGAACACTGGTTCTGCCGCGACCTCTGCGGCGAAATGGCCGACTGAAAACGACACCGGCAAAAATGCGCGCTGCCCCGCAGGGCAGCGCAGCCGGCTGGCGATGTGCCTGCAGCACCGCTACCCTTGCTCACGCCAACAACAAGAAAAGCGTCAAGGAGCCGATGCCATGGCCAGATCCCGAACTGCCGGGGCGCTGTTCGCCCTGCTCATCAGCGCTGCATGTGCCGCCCAGGCCGAACTGCCTGCCAACTATCAGATCACTCTGCAAACCGACAGCTTCCCGCCATTCAACATGGGCCCCAACAGCAAGGGCTTCGCCCGCGGCGACGATGTGCAGGGCATCGATGCCGACACCGTGCGAGACATCTTTCGCCGCGCCGGCATCGCCTACAACATGACCCTGCGCGGCCCCTGGAGCCGGCTCTACGAGCAGACCCGGCAGCAGCCCGCCCACGGCCTGTTCTCGGTGGCGCGCACGCCGCAGAACGCCGGTCAGTTCAAGTGGGTCGGGCCGCTGGCCCATCACGCCAGCGTGCTGCTGGCGCCGGCCGACAGTGGCCTGAAGTTCGACAGCCTGGAGCAGGCGCAGGGCTACCAGATCGGCGGCCACGCCAACGGCAGCGTCAGCCTGTTCCTGGAAAGCCAGGGCATCGCCACCAGCAACAGCCTCAACGACGCCGAAAACCTGCGCAAACTGCTGACCGGGCGCATCGACCTGTGGGCGGTGGCCGACCCGGTGTGGCGTCATTACGCGCGGCTGCAGGGCGTCGACGAGAGCCAGCTGCGCATCGCGCTGAGCTATCGCAGCGAACCGCTGTATCTGGCACTGAGCCCTGATACGCCGGACGAAGTGGTCAATCGTCTGCAGAAGGCGCTCGAGGAAGTGATCGCCGAAGGCTACGCCGGCTGCAGCAAGACCCCTGACCTGTGCTACCTGATTCAGGAGCGCGGCACGACGCTGGCCGGTGGTCGCTGACCCCGCGCCTCGTCAGCAGACCGAAACCGCCCGGAAGCGCTTCAGCTCACCTGGTAGCGCGCCCGCGGCGTGGCCATCGGCAGCGGGCCGTCGCCGACCAGGCGGAACTCGCCCTTCTCGGCATCGTAGGCGCGGATTTCGCTGGTCCCTATGTTGTACACCCAGCCGTGGATGAACAGTTGACCGCTGGCCAGCCGCGCTGCCACCGAGGGATGCGTGCGCAGGTGGTCGAGCTGCGCCACCACGTTCTCCTCGGTAAGGATGCCAAGGGTGTTGTGGTCGGCGCAGCCACAGTTCTGCTCGACGACGATCTTCGCCACCTCGGCATGCCGCAGCCAGCCCTTTACCGTCGGCATGCGTTCCAGCTGAGCCGGGTTGAGCACCGCCTTCATCGCGCCGCAGTCGGAGTGGCCGCAGACGATGATGTGCTGCACGCCGAGCGCCATCACGGCGAACTCAATGGCGGTCGACACGCCACCGTTCATCTGCCCGTAGGGCGGCACCACGTTGCCGACGTTGCGGGTGACGAACAGGTCGCCGGGCGAACTCTGGGTGATCAGCTCGGGGATGATCCGCGAGTCGGCGCAGGTGATGAACATCGCCCGTGGCGTCTGCTCGTAGGCGAGCTTCTCGAACAGCTCGCGCTGCTCGGGATAGACCTCTTCGCGGAAGCGCTTGACGCCCGAGACGATGTGTTCGAGGGCCTCCTGGGCGGTTTCGCTCTTCTTGCCGTCATTCATGCTTGGTTCTCTCCAGAGGAATTCGAAGGGTAGGCGCCGCCGCGACGGCGCGTCAGAAGATGGACCAGCCGATACGCTGCGACAGCGCTTCGAGGGCGGCCATGCCGATCAGCGAATTGCCCGCGACGTTGAGCTCCGGCGACCAGACGCAGACGGTGAAGCGGCCCGGCACCACCGCGACGATGCCGCCGCCCACCCCGCTCTTGCCGGGCAGGCCGACGCGATAGGCGAAGTTGCCCGCCTCGTCGTACAGGCCGCTGGTGGCCATGATCGCGTTGACCTGCTTGGCCTGGCGCGGCGCCAGCACCGTCTCGCCGCTTTGCGGACAGGCACCATCGCGGGCGAGAAAGGCGAACGCGCGGGCCAGGTCGACGCAGTTCATGCGCAGCGCACAGTGATGAAAATAGCTGCGTAATACCGCTTCGACATCGTTGTGGAAGTTGCCGAAGGCCTGCATCAGGTAAGCCATGGCCGCATTGCGCGCGCGGTGCTGATATTCGGATTCGGCGACGCGGGTGTCGGAGACGATCTGCCGGTTGCCGGACAGGTGCCGGACGAAATCACGCATCGACAGCTCCGGGGTGGCGAAGCGCGACTGGTTGACGTCGCAGATTACCAGCGCCCCGGCGTTGATGAACGGGTTGCGCGGGCGGCCGCGTTCGAACTCGAGCTGCACCAGTGAATTGAACGGCTGCCCCGAAGGCTCGTGGCCTAGCCGCTCCCATAACGACTCGCCGCGATGGGCGATGGCCTGCACCAGGCTGAACACTTTCGAAATGCTCTGGATCGAGAACGGCGTCTGCGCGTCGCCGGCTTCGAAAATCTCGCCCTCGGCACTGCACACGGCAATACCCAACTGGTTGGGCGGCACGTCGGCCAGCGCCGGGATGTAACTGGCCACGCGACCTTGCCCGAGCAGCGGGCGTACATCGTCGAGAATTTCCTGCAGCAGGGCGTGCATCGAAGGCTCCATCGGTCCTGAGTCCAGGGTGGACGCCCGCCGGCCGAGGGGCATCACAGCGCGCGGTCAGAACTTCTCGGGCCGCAGCACTTCCACCTCGGCCAGATAGCAGACCATGGCGAAGTTTTCGTAGTAGCGCGCCTGCAGGTGCTCGGCGATACGCTCGGCGATCTCGCGGCTGCAGATCACCTCCAGGCGGATATTGCCGTCGGTATCCCAGCCGGCGCTGCGCACCCCGCGGCTGCCGCTGCCACGGGCGTCCGACAGGGTCCAGCCCGGAGCGCCCAGGTTTTTCAGGTCGGCTTCCAGCTTGTGTTCCAGCGCTGCCTCGCAGATCACGGTCAGCAGCGTACGATTGTGCGCGTTCATCTCAGAACCCCCAGGCGATCAGCCGCTCGGCCAGGGCCAGGTAGAGCGGAATGCCGATCAGGATGTTGAACGGAAAGGTGATGCCCAGCGACGCGGTCAGCGACAGCGACGGATTGGCTTCCGGTACCGCCAGGCGCATCGCCGCTGGCACCGCAATGTACGAGGCACTCGCCGCCAGCGTGGCGAGCATCGCCGTACCGCCCAGCGACAGGCCCATGAAGCGCGCCAGCAGGGCGCCGATCAGCGCACCGATCAGCGGCATCAGCAGCGCAAAGGCAGCGAGCTTGAAGCCGTAGCGCTTGAGCGAGCCGAGCTGGCCGGAGGCGATCAGGCCCATCTCCAGCAGGAAGAACGCCAGCACCGGTTTGAACATGCTGGTGTACAGCGGTTCGAGCGGTTTGATGGCCTCCTTGCCGGCGATCGCACCGATCAGCAGGCCACCAAGCAGCAGCATGATGCTCTTGCCAAGAAAGATCTCGCGGCCCAGTTCCTTCCAGTCGGTATCGCGCGACACGCCCTTGGCCAGCAGAATGCCGACCAGGATCGCCGGGATTTCGAGGATCGCCACGAACAGCGGCATGTAGCTTTCGAAGAAGATTTCCCGCGCCGCCAGATAGGCCACCACCACAGCGAAGGTACCGGCGCTCACCGAACCGTAGTGCGCCGCCACCGCCGCCGCGTTGACCCGGTCGAAGCGCAACCCGCGCAGCAGGATGAAGGCCAGGATCGGCAGCAACACGCCCAGCCCCAGCACCAGCAGCGACTGGCCCAGAAGCGCCGCACTGGCCTGTTCGGCCAGCTCCACACCACCGTGCAGACCGATCGCCAGCAGCAGGATGATCGACAGCGTCTCGTAGAGCGCCGGCGGCAGCTTCAACTCGCTCTTCACCAGGCCCGCAAACAGGCCGAACACGAAGAACAGCACTACTGGGTCGATACCCATCTACAGTCTCCACAGCTTGGATAATGGACCGATCCCTGGCAGGCATTGGCTCGAAAAAAAGGAGCCGCAAGGGCTCCCAAAGGGGACACACTGCCCGCGCTGTCCGTTCCGCTGGCTGCCGCGCATGCTTGCGCAGCGCGGCCAAAACAGTCGAAACGACGCTGGCGTGGCGTGATCAGACCGCCACGCCACCCTTCACTCAGCCCTCGATCTCTATCAAGACATCGCCCGGGTTCACCCGGTCACCTTTGGCGACATGCACGGCCTTGACCGTACCGCTCATGGGCGCCTGAATCTCGGTTTCCATCTTCATCGCTTCGCTGATCAGTACGGCCTGGCCAGCCTTGACCACGTCGCCTTCCTTGACCAGCACGTCGACCACGTTGCCCGGCATGCTGGTGCTGACGTCGCCCGGACCGCTGGCCTGCTTGCGCTGGCTGCCGCCGCTGCCGCCGACGAAGTTGTTCAATGGCTCGAACACCACCTCTTCCGGCATGCCGTCGATGGAAAGGAAGAAGTGCCGCTTGCCTTCGCCCTTGACGCCGACACCGGTGATATCCACGCGGTAGGTTTCGCCATGCACGTCGATGACGAACTCGGTCGGCACGCCCTGCCCGCCTGCAGCGGTCGCGGTGCTGCCGTCAGGGATCGGCAGCAGTGTTTCCGGTACCAGCGTACCGGCCTCACGCTCCTCGAGGAACTTGCGGCCGATGTCGGGGAACATGGCGTAGGTCAGCACGTCTTCTTCGGATTTGGCCAGCGCACCGACTTCCTGGCGCAGCTTGTCCAGCTCCGGCTTGATCAGGTCGGCCGGGCGCACGTCGATGATCTCTTCACCGCCAATGGCCTGGCGCTGCAGCTTGGCGTCGATGGTGCCCGGCGCCTTGCCGTAGCGGCCCTGCAGGTAGAGCTTCACCTCGTTGGTAATGGTCTTGTAGCGTTCGCCGGCGAGCACGTTGAAGAACGCCTGGGTGCCGACGATCTGCGAGGTCGGGGTTACCAGCGGCGGGTAGCCGAGGTCCTTGCGCACGCGCGGAATCTCGGCGAGCACTTCATCCATGCGGTTGAGCGCACCCTGCTCCTTCAGCTGGTTGGCCAGGTTGGAAATCATCCCGCCCGGCACCTGGTTGACCTGCACACGGGTATCGACGCCGGTGAATTCGCTTTCGAACTGGTGGTACTTCTTGCGCACCGCGTAGAAGTACAGGCCGATCTCCTGCAGCAGCTCCAGATCGAGACCGGTGTCGTAAGGCGTGCCACGCAACGCGGCAACCATGGATTCGGTGCCGGGATGACTGGTGCCCCAGGCCATGGAGGAAATGGCGGTGTCGATGTGGTCGGCGCCGTTCTCGATGGCTTTCAACTGGCACATGCTGGCGACGCCAGCCGTGTCGTGGGAGTGAATGAACACCGGCAGGTCGATCTCGGCCTTCAGCGCGCGCACCAGCTCGCCGGTGGCGAACGGCGTGAGCAGGCCGGCCATGTCCTTGATGGCGATGGAATCGACGCCCATGTCGCGCATCGCCCGACCCTGCTCGACGAACAACTCGACGGTATGCACCGGGCTGGTGGTGTAGGCGATGGTGCCCTGGGCGTGCTTGCCGGTCTTCTTCACGGCCTTGATCGCGGTTTCCAGGTTTCGCACGTCGTTCATAGCGTCGAAGATGCGGAACACGTCGATGCCGTTCTGCGCCGCCTTGGCGCAGAACGCTTCGACCACATCATCGCTGTAATGGCGGTAGCCGAGCAGGTTCTGCCCGCGCAGCAGCATCTGTAGTCGGGTGTTGGGCAGCGCCGCCTTGAGCTGGCGCAGGCGCTCCCAGGGGTCTTCCTTGAGGAAGCGTACGCAGGCGTCGAACGTGGCGCCGCCCCAGACTTCCAGCGACCAGTAGCCGACACGGTCGAGCTTTTCGCAGATCGGCAGCATGTCTTCAGTGCGCATGCGGGTGGCCAGCAGCGACTGATGGGCGTCACGCAGGATGGTGTCGGTAACGGTGATTTTCTTCTGAGCAGTCATGGTTCGTTCCTCACAGTCCTGCGTGGGCGGCGATGGCGGCAGCGATGGCCAGGGCCAGCTCGCCCGGCTTGCGTTTGATCGAGTAGTTCAGCAGTTCCGGGTGGTTCTCGACGAAGCTGGTGTTGAACTGGCCGCTGCGGAAATCCGGACTGGCGAGAATCTGCTGGTAATAGGTGGCGGTGGTCTTCACGCCCTGTACGCGCATGTCGTCCAGCGCTCGCGAACCACGGGCCAGTGCCTCTTCCCAGGTCAGCGCCCAGACGATCAGCTTCAGGCACATGGAGTCGTAATACGGCGGAATGGTGTAGCCGGTATAGATCGCCGTGTCGGTGCGCACACCGGGGCCGCCCGGCGCGTAATAGCGGGTGATCTTGCCGAAGCAGGGCAGGAAGTCGTTGCGCGGCTCCTCGGCGTTGATGCGGAACTGCAGGGCGAAGCCGCGATACTGGATGTCCTCCTGCTTGACCGACAGCGGCTGGCCGGAGGCGATGCGGATCTGCTCGCGGACGATGTCGATGCCGGTGATTTCCTCGGTGATGGTGTGTTCCACCTGCACCCGGGTGTTCATTTCCATGAAGTACACCTCGCCATCGGCGAGCAGGAACTCCACGGTGCCGGCGTTCTCGTAACCCACCGCCTTGGCCGCACGCACGGCCAGGTCGCCGATATAGGCGCGCTGCTCGGGGGTGAGCTGCGGGCTCGGGGCGATCTCGATGAGTTTCTGGTTGCGGCGCTGGATCGAGCAGTCGCGCTCGAACAGGTGCACGGTATTGCCAAACGAATCGGCGAGGATCTGCGCCTCGATATGCTTGGGTTCGACGATGCACTTTTCCAGGAATACTTCAGCGCTGCCGAAGGCCTTGGTCGCTTCGGAAATCACTCGCGGAAAGGCCGATTCCAGCTCTGCCTGCGAGTTGCAGCGACGAATGCCGCGGCCGCCACCACCGGAGGTGGCCTTGAGCATCACCGGATAGCCGATACGCTCGGCTTCGCGCAGCGCCTCGGCAAGATCGGCGACGTTGCCCTCGGTGCCCGGCGTGACCGGCACGCCGGCCTTGATCATGCTGCGCCGCGCTTCGGTCTTGTCGCCCATGCGGCGGATGACTTCGGCGCTGGGGCCTACGAAGCGGATGCCACGTTCGGCGCAGATCTCCGCCAGTTCGGCATTCTCGGAAAGAAATCCATAGCCTGGATGCAGCGCATCGCAGCCGGTTTCCACAGCCAGGTTCACCAGCTTGCGCGGGTTCAGGTAGCCGGCCAGCGGGTCTTCGCCGATGAAATGCGCCTCGTCGGCACGCTTGACGTGCAGCGCGTGGCGGTCGGCTTCGGAGAATACCGCCACCGAGCGGACACCCATTTCGGCACAGGCGCGGACAATGCGCACCGCGATTTCCCCGCGGTTGGCGATCAGCAGCTTCTTGATCACGCTGTCTTCCCTCGGATCGTTGAGCAGGGGACCCGCGTGCGGGTCATGATCACTCGCATTTGCAACGAGCCGTTTCACCCTACGCCCGCTGGGGGGATTACTGAAAATGAATAATTGTTTGCTTGAGAATAAGTAATTACTTATAGATACACCCTGAGCACCATTAATCTGGCCGAACGGTCAGCGCCGCCGGCAACGGTGCAACGGGGTTGCGCTTCAATAATATTGCGGAGAACGTGATGCGAAAATCGTTGATGCGCATGACATTGCGCCAGCTTCAGGTATTTCGCGCAGTGTGCGAAACGCACTCGTATAGCCGCGCCGCCGAGGAAATGGCACTGACCCAGCCCGCCGTCAGTTTGCAGATTCGACAGCTCGAGGAACTGGTCGGTCAACCGCTTTTCGAGTACCTCGGCAAGAAGCTCTACCTGACCGATGCGGCTGAAGCGCTACAGCGCGCCAGTACCGACATCTTCGGTCGCCTGGACAGCCTCGACATGCAGCTCTCGGATCTGCAGGGCTCGCTGCAGGGCCAGCTCAACCTGGCGGTGGAGTCCAGCGCCAAGTACGTCACGCCGCACCTGTTCGCCGCCTTCAAGCGCCTGCACCCTGAGGTCAGCCTGCAACTGGTGGTGGTCAACCATGCCCAGGCGGTCAAGCGCCTGTCGGTGAGCCGTGACGACCTGCTGATCATGTCTCAGGTGCCTACCGACATGGACCTGGAGTTCATGCCCTTCCTGAACAACCCGATCATCGCCGTGGCACCGCCCGACCATCCGCTGTGCAACGCCGCCACGCTGTCCCTGCAGGACCTCACGGACTATCCCCTGCTGGTGCGGGAGCCCGGCTCGGGCACGCGACGGGCCGGCGAGGACTACCTGCGCCAGAAGCGCGCGCATTTCGCCCAGACCATCCAGGTCGCGTCGCTGGATGCGCTGCGCGAATGCGTGGTGGCCGGGCTCGGCCTGGCGCTGCTGCCGCGCCATGCGGTACATCTGGAGCTGGCCAACGGGCTGCTACGCGAGCTGCCGGTCGAGGAGTTGCCGCTGTATCGCAGCTGGTGCGTGGTGCATTCGCGCGGCAAGCGCCTGAGTCCGGTGGCCCAGGCGTTCTTCGCTTTCCTCCGTGAAGAGCGCGCGCAGATCAGTGCGCTGGCGGAGCGCTTCGCCGGCTCGCCGACGACGAGCGCAGCGAGCTGATCACCAGCGCATCGGCGTAGTCGTTCAGCTCGGCATGCAGCTGACGCTGCTCGGTATAGCTTTCGATGGCGCGGCGAAAACGCATGCGCCGCTCATCCTGCTGTTTGCGACGGGACTTGCTGTCGAGCTGGCTACTGTCGTCGGTGTGCCGGAGCATGAGGCGATCTCCCAGAACAGGTAAGGAGAGATCAGCATCGACGTCATGGATGACAACCTGAAGTCAGGGCGATTACGCGACCGTGAAGGTGCAGCGGCGCCTCAGTCGTCGTGCGTCTTGACCTTCTGCGGCGACAGGCGAAGGCTGCGCAGGCTGCGCTTCACGCTCTTGAGGTGATTGACCAGACTCGGTCCGCGCGCCATGGCAACACCCATCGCCAGCACGTCGATCACTACCAGGTGAGCGATACGCGAGGTCAGCGGGGTGTAGATCTCGGTGTCTTCCTGCACGTCGATTGCCAGGTTGATGGTGGCCAGCTCGGCCAGCGGCGTCTGGCTCGGGCACAGGGTGATGAGCGTCGCGCCGGATTCACGCACCACGTTGGCGGTGATCAGCAGATCCTTCGAGCGACCGGACTGCGAGATGCAGATCGCCACGTCGGTGGGCTTGAGCGTCACCGCCGACATGGCCTGCATGTGCGGATCGGAATAGGCGGCAGCTGACAGCAGCAGACGGAAGAACTTGTGCTGGGCGTCGGTGGCCACCGCGCCGGATGCGCCGAAACCGTAGAACTCCACGCGCTCGGCCTTGGCCATGGCAGCGATGGCGCGCTGCAGCGCTTCGGGGTCGAGCCGCTCGCGCACTTCCATCAGCGTGTGCAGCGTGGTGTCGAAGATCTTCAAGGCGAAGTCGGCCACCGAATCGTTCTCGCTGATGGCGAACTGACCGAAGCTGGCGCCAGCCGCCAGGCTCTGCGCCAGTTTGAGCTTGAGATCCTGAAAACCCAGGCAACCGATGGCGCGGCAGAAGCGCACGATGGTGGGTTCGCTGACACCGACCACGTGGGCCAGGTCGGCCATGGAGCTGTGCATCACCGACGCCGGATCGAGCAGGACATGGTCGGCCACTTTCAGCTCCGACTTCCGTAGCAGGCTTCTGGATTGGGCGATGTGCTGCAGCAGATTCACGTTCCGGACTCGCTATGCTCTCGTCTGATGGCTTTGCTCGGGCGCGATCGGCGCCGCTCAGCCGTCAGCGGGTTGTAGTGGGGCGGTAGTTATACTACAAGCCTCGCCACGACGCCCATTTTTTGGCCCTGGGAGAGAATCGATGTCGATATCCTGTGACATGCTCGTGTTCGGCGGGACCGGTGACCTGACGCTGCACAAACTGCTTCCGGCGCTCTACCACCTGCACCGTGACGGGCGCCTGCACGCCGACGTACGGATACTCGCCCTGGCGCGCAAAAAGCTCGACCGCGACGGCTACCTGGCCCTGGCCGAGCGGCATTGCCGCGCGCAGGTCGCCCGCAGCGACTTCAGCCCTGACACCTGGCAGGCCTTTGCCCAGCGCCTGGACTATTTCGCCATGGACGCCAACCAGCGCGGCGACTACGTGCGCCTTGCCCATCACCTCGGTCAGGCCGACGGCCGTGTGCGGGTGTACTACCTGGCGACCGCGCCGGATCTGTTTGAACCCATCGCCGCCAATCTCGAAAGCGCCGGGCTGGCCGGTGACGATGCGCGCATCGTGCTGGAAAAGCCGATCGGCCATTCGCTGGACTCGGCGCTGGAAATCAACGAATCGATCGGCGCCGTGTTCCCTGAGTCGCGGATCTACCGGATCGATCACTACCTGGGCAAGGAAACGGTGCAGAACCTCATGGCGCTGCGCTTCGCCAACGCGCTGTTCGAGCCGATCTGGCGCTCCGGGCATATCGACCACGTGCAGATCACCGTCGCCGAAACCCTCGGCGTGGAGAACCGCGGCGGCTACTACGACAACGCCGGCGCGATGCGCGACATGCTGCAGAACCACCTCCTGCAGCTGCTCTGCCTGGTGGCAATGGAGGCGCCGGTGCGTTTCGATGCCAAGCACATCCGCGGCGAGAAGGTGAAGGTGCTCGAGGCGCTGAAGCCGATCACCGGCAACGACGTGCTGGACAAGACCGTGCGCGGCCAATACGGCGCCGGCCGCATCGGTGGCCACGACGTGCAGGCCTACTACTTCGAGCCGAACATCGACAACGACAGCGACACCGAAACCTTCGTCGCGGTGAAGGCCGAGATCGACAACTGGCGCTGGGCTGGCGTGCCCTTCTACCTGCGCACCGGCAAGCGCATGGCGCGCAAGCGCTCGGAGATCATCATCACCTTCAAACAGGTGCCGCACCTGCTGTTCAGCAAGGGAGAAGTGAACCGCCTGGTGATCAGCCTGCAGCCGGAAGAAAGCATCAGCCTGCAGCTGATGGCCAAGGCACCCGGCAAGGGCATGCAGCTGGAACCGGTGGAGCTGGATCTGAACTTGGCGCACGCCTTCAGCAGCACCCGTCGCTGGGAAGCCTACGAGCGGCTGCTGCTGGATGTGATCGAAGGCGACTCCACGCTGTTCATGCGCCGTGACGAGGTAGAGGCGGCCTGGAACTGGGTCGATCCGATCCTGCGCGGCTGGCACAGCTACTACCGCAAGCCGCGCCCCTATCCGGCCGGCGAGGACGGCCCGGAACAGGCCCATCAATTCATCGAACGCCAGGGTCATCGCTGGTGGCAATGAAGTTGTCTGGCACAACTTTCGACAACTTCGCCACAGGCCCCGCATAACGCGAGATAGAGCGGATCGGCAGACTTTCTGAAATCATCGATCGCGGCCACCACAACTACGCCGAGCAACTTGCTCGGCCGTGGCCATATCGCGCCGACATACAGACGTCACATCAGCGGAATATCATCGGTAGTTCACGCCGCCATTTAGTGCTATTTCCGCGTCGATTCTCAGCCTGATTCTTCCCCGCACACTTACCCGCAGCACACCATGCCCAACAGCGCGTGCATGGCGAACGATTCGGGGAGCGCTCAACCACAGAAAAGCCAGCATTCATGCAGCTTTCAGCTACGTCATGGCCACTCAAGGCGAACTTCTGTGCATCACTGCCATCGAACTTCCCGCGGCAATCCCGAAACTTCCCCGCAACTATCAGCCTTCACCGCCAGCCTGGCGAAATGAAACAGACTGAAACATCCACGGCGCAATCGCCGTAATTACGCGGGATTGAGCGATATATGCAGCGCTCTTAACTTCGCATATTCAGAAGTTCGGGTTGAGAAACTTCTCCGGATATGCCTACCCTAAAAAGGAATTCAATCAACAACCCCAAAGGCATTGTTTTGAGTTTCCCTACCGTAGTGCTCCGTCGCCCAACCGACGGCGACGGTTACAACCTGCATCAGCTGGTGGCGCGCTGCCAGCCCCTCGATACCAATTCGGTCTACTGCAACCTGCTGCAGTGCTCCGATTTCGCCGACACCGCCATCGCCGCAGAGAACGCCCAGGGCGAACTGGTTGGTTTCATCTCGGGTTACCGCCCCCCTGCCCGCCCGGACACTCTGTTCGTCTGGCAGGTCGCCGTCGATAGTTCGATGCGCGGTCAGGGCCTGGCCCTGCGCATGCTGCTGGCGCTGACGGCCCGTGTGGCCCGTGAGCACGACGTGCGCTTCATGGAAACCACCATTTCCCCGGACAACGCGGCGTCGCAGGCACTGTTCAAGCGGGCATTCGACCGGCTGGGTGCCGACTGCACCACGCGCACGCTGTTTTCCCGCGCCGCGCACTTTGGCGGTCAGCACGAGGACGAGGTGCTCTACCGCGCCGGCCCGTTCACCGTTTCCCATCTAGAAGAAGAGCTCAAGGAGCACGCATGAAAACTTTTGAACTGAACGAATCCAAGGTTCGTAGCTACTGCCGTTCCTTCCCCGTGGTCTTCAACCAGGCCCAGGGTGCCGAACTGGTCACCAGGGACGGCAAGCGTTACATCGACTTCCTCGCCGGTGCCGGCACGCTCAACTACGGGCACAACCACCCGGTACTCAAGCAGGCGCTGCTCGAGTACATCCAGAACGACGGCATCACCCATGGCCTGGACATGTACACCGCAGCCAAGGAGCGTTTCCTCGAAACCTTCAACCGCCTGATCCTCGAACCGCGCGGCATGGGCGACTACCGCATGCAGTTCACCGGCCCAACCGGCACCAACGCGGTCGAAGCGGCGATGAAGCTGGCGCGCAAGGTCACCGGGCGCAACAACATCATCAGCTTCACCAACGGCTTCCACGGCTGCAGCATCGGCGCGCTGGCCGCGACCGGCAACCAGCATCACCGCGGCGGCTCCGGCATCAGCCTCACCGATGTCAGCAGGATGCCGTACGCCAACTACTTCGGCGACAAGACCAACACCATCGGCATGATGGACAAGCTGCTCTCCGACCCCTCCAGCGGCATCGACAAGCCCGCCGCGGTGATCGTCGAGGTGGTGCAGGGCGAAGGCGGACTGAACACCGCGTCGACCGAGTGGATGCGCAAGCTCGAGAAGCTCTGCCGCAAGCACGAGATGCTGCTGATCGTCGATGACATCCAGGCCGGTTGCGGCCGCACCGGGACCTTCTTCAGCTTCGAGGAAATGGGCATCCATCCGGACATCGTGACCCTGTCCAAGTCGCTGTCCGGCTATGGCCTGCCATTCGCAATGGTGCTGCTGCGCCCTGAGCTGGACCAGTGGAAGCCGGGCGAGCACAACGGCACCTTCCGCGGCAACAACCATGCGTTCGTCACTGCTGCCGCAGCCGTCGAGCACTTCTGGCAGAACGACGAGTTCGCCAACAGCGTGAAGGCCAAGGGCAAGCGCATCGCCGACGGCATGCAGCGCATCGTCCGCCGCCACGGCCCGGATTCGCTGTTCCTCAAGGGCCGCGGGATGATGATCGGCATCAGCTGCCCGGATGGCGATATCGCCTCCGCCGTCTGCCGTGACGCCTTCGAGAACGGCCTGGTGATCGAAACCAGCGGCGCCCACAGCGAAGTGGTCAAGTGTCTCTGCCCGCTGATCATCAGCGAAGAGCAGATCGACCGCGCACTCGCCATCCTCGACAAGGCCTTCGCCGCCGTGATGAGCGAGCAGACCGAAAACCAAGCTTCCTGAGGTATTTGCAATGATCGTCAGAACCCTCGCCGAGTGCGAGCAGACCGACCGCAAGGTCCACAGCAAGACCGGCACCTGGGACAGCACCCGTCTGTTGCTCAAAGACGACAACATGGGTTTCTCGTTCCACATAACCACCATCTACGCCGGCACCGAGACGCACATCCACTACCAGAACCACCTGGAGTCGGTGTACTGCATGAGCGGCAACGGCGAGATCGAGACCATCGCCGACGGGAAGATCTACAAGATCGAACCCGGCACGCTGTACATCCTCGACAAGCACGACGAGCACCTGCTGCGCGGCGGTAGCGAGGACATGAAGATGGCCTGCGTCTTCAACCCGCCGCTCAACGGCAAGGAAGTACATGACGAGAGCGGCGTCTATCCGCTGGAGGCCGAAACCGTCTGATACCGGTTTACCGGGGCGGCCATGGAGCCGCCCCACCATCACAAGAAAAGGAGGTAAGCGTGAACCCTATGCAAGCCGACCTGTATCCCTCGCGCCAGGAAGACCAGCCCAGCTGGCAGGAACGCCTGGATCCGGTCGTCTACCGCAGCGACCTGGAGAATGCGCCGATAGCGGCGGAGCTGATCGAGCGTTTCGAGCGCGACGGCTACCTGGTCATCCCCAACCTGTTCAGCGCCGACGAAGTGGCGGTATTCCGCGCCGAACTCGAGCGCATGCGCCAGGACCCGGCCGTCGCCGGCTCCGGCAAGACCATCAAGGAACCCGACAGCGGCGCAGTCCGCTCGGTGTTCGACATTCACAGCGACAACGAACTGTTCGCCCGCGTGGCCGCCGATGAGCGCACCGCCGGCATCGCCCGTTACATTCTCGGCGGTGATCTGTACGTGCATCAGTCGCGGATGAACTTCAAGCCCGGCTTCACCGGCAAGGAGTTCTACTGGCACTCGGACTTCGAGACCTGGCACGTCGAGGACGGCATGCCGCGCATGCGTTGCCTGTCCTGCTCGATCCTGCTGACCGACAACGAGCCGCACAACGGCCCGCTGATGCTCATGCCCGGCTCGCACAAGCACTACGTGCGCTGCGTCGGCGCCACGCCGGAGAACCACTACGAGAAGTCCCTGCGCAAGCAGGAGTTCGGTGTACCCGACCAGAACAGCCTGAGCGAGTTGGCCAGCCGCTTCGGCATCGACTGCGCCACCGGCCCCGCCGGCAGCGTGGTGTTCTTCGATTGCAACACCATGCACGGCTCCAACGGCAACATCACACCCAGCGCGCGGAGCAATCTGTTCTACGTCTACAACCACGTGGATAATGCCGTGCAGCCGCCGTTCTGCGAGCAGAAACCCCGCCCGGCCTTCGTCGCCGAGCGTGAGAACTTCAAGCCGCTGGACATTCAGCCGCAACAGTATCTCTGAGGCGATCGGGCGCGTCTGATGACGGGCCCGATCCCCCGGCTTGGCCGATCGCTTATTGGCCCAGGGATGAACTCACTTCCAGCTCGTTGATCGACAGGTGCGCCAGCCGCGCCGGGCCCGTCAACGGCCTGCCAGATTCGGACGCAATAAAAAGATGCATACCGTAGAAAAGATCGGCGGCACGTCGATGAGCCGCTTCGAGGAAGTCCTCGACAACATCTTCATCGGCCGCCGGGAAGGCGCAGCGCTGTACCAGCGCGTCTTCGTCGTCTCGGCCTATAGCGGCATGACCAATCTGCTGCTGGAACACAAGAAGACCGGCGAGCCAGGCGTCTACCAGCGTTTTGCCGATGCCCAGAGCGAAGGCGCCTGGCGCGAGGCGCTGGAAGGCGTGCGCCAGCGCATGCTGGCGAAGAACGCCGAGTTGTTCAGCTCCGAGTACGAGCTGCACGCCGCCAACCAGTTCATCAATTCGCGCATCGACGACGCCAGCGAGTGCATGCACAGCCTGCAGAAGCTCTGCGCCTACGGCCACTTCCAGCTCTCCGAGCACCTGATGAAGGTGCGCGAGATGCTCGCCTCCCTCGGTGAAGCGCATAGCGCGTTCAACTCGGTGCTGGCGCTCAAGCAGCGCGGCGTCAACGCCCGTCTGGCCGACCTCACCGGCTGGCAGCAGGAAGCGCCGCTGCCGTTCGAAGAGATGATCGCCAGCCATTTTGCCGGCTTCGACCTGAGCCGCGAACTGGTGGTCGCCACCGGCTACACGCATTGCGCCGAAGGCCTGATGAACACCTATGACCGTGGCTACAGCGAGATCACCTTCGCCCAGATCGCCGCCGCCACCGGCGCGCATGAAGCGATCATCCACAAGGAATTCCACCTCTCTTCTGCCGACCCGAACCTGGTCGGTGCCGACAAGGTGGTGACGATCGGCCGCACCAACTACGACGTCGCCGACCAGCTGTCGAACCTCGGCATGGAAGCGATCCACCCGCGCGCGGCCAAGACCCTGCGCCGTGCCGGTGTCGAGCTGCGCATCAAGAATGCCTTCGAGCCCGAGCACGGCGGCACGCTGATCAGCCAGGACTACAAGAGCGAGAAGCCCTGCGTGGAGATCATCGCCGGACGCAAGGATGTCTTTGGCATCGAGGTGTTCGATCAGGACATGCTCGGCGACATCAGCCACGACATGGAGATCAGCAAGCTGCTCAAGCAGCTCAAGCTCTACGTGGTGAACAAGGACTCCGATGCCAACAGCATCACCTACTACGCCTCCGGCTCGCGCAAGCTGATCAACCGCGCGGCGCGGCTGATCGAGGAGAAGTACCCGGCGGCCGAGGTCACGGTGCACAACCTGGCCATCGTCTCGGCGATCGGTTCCGACCTCAAGGTCAAGGGTATCCTGGCCAAGACCGTGGCGGCACTGGCCGAAGCCGGCATCAGCATCCAGGCGATCCACCAGTCGATCCGCCAGGTAGAGATGCAGTGCGTGGTCAATGAAGAGGACTACGACGCCGCCATCGCCGCGCTGCACCGCGCGTTGATCGAGCCGGAAAACCACGGCGATGTGATCGCTGCGGCCTGATCCAGACGCAAGACCGAAACGCCGGGCTCGTCCCGGCGTTTTGCTGTCCGGCTTCCCGACTGCGTATGACGCGGGTCAATACCACAGGCAAGCACCGGTACGACCATGGAAGCACGAGGCAGCTCGGCCCGAGCCGATCTGCCCAACCCGCTCATCCATGCCGCAGGAGTTGCCATGTTCCCCGAGTACCGCGACCTGATCACCCGCCTGAAGGCGGAAAACAAGACCTTTGCCCGCCTGTTCGACGAGCACAACGAGCTGGATCAGCGAGTCAAGAACATCGAAGCGCACATCGTCCCGGGCACCGACAGCGAGGTCGAGACCCTGAAGAAGGAGAAGCTGCAGCTCAAGGACCGGCTCTACGCCATGCTCAAGGAAGCGCCCGCCGCCTGATCCTCGGCGCCCCGCTCAGGCGGGGCGCCATTGCGCCTCACCCCGAATATCGCAGACGACGCGCAATCGACCGCCGAGCGCAGTAAAATGCCGCGCTTCTTCGATGCCCTCCTGCGAGTCCCGCGCCATGAGCACCCCCTACCGCACCGAGCTGCTGTCGCCTGCCGGCACGCTGAAATCCATGCGCTATGCCTTCGCCTACGGCGCCGATGCGGTGTACGCCGGGCAGCCGCGCTACAGCCTGCGCGTGCGCAACAACGAGTTCGACCATGCCAACCTCAAGCTTGGCATCGACGAAGCACATGCACTGGGCAAGCAGTTCTACGTGGTGGTCAACATCGCCCCGCACAACGCCAAGCTGAAGACCTTCATCAAGGATCTGGAGCCGGTGGTGGCGATGGGACCGGATGCGCTGATCATGTCCGACCCCGGGCTGATCATGCTGGTGCGCCAGCACTTCCCGCAGCAGACCATCCACCTCTCGGTGCAGGCCAATGCGGTGAACTGGGCGACGGTGAAGTTCTGGGAGAGCCAGGGCGTCAGCCGCGTGATCCTCTCCCGCGAGCTGTCGCTGGAGGAGATTGGCGAGATCCGCGAACAGGTGCCGGGCATGGAGCTGGAAGTGTTCGTCCACGGCGCGCTGTGCATGGCCTATTCCGGCCGCTGCCTGCTGTCCGGCTACATCAACAAGCGCGACCCCAACCAGGGCAGCTGCACCAACGCCTGCCGCTGGGAGTACAAGACCCATGAGGCGAAGGAGAACGAAGTCGGCGACATCGTGCACAAGTACGAGCCGATTGTCGTGCAGCCGGCACAAACTCCCAGCCCCGACCCAACCCTCGGTATCGGCGCGCCGACCGATGAGGTATTCCTGCTCGAAGACAGCAGCCGTCCAGGCGAATTCATGTCCGCCTTCGAGGACGAGCACGGCACCTACATCATGAACTCCAAGGACCTGCGCGCCGTGCAGCACGTCGAGCGCCTGGTGCAGATGGGCGTGCACTCGCTGAAGATCGAAGGCCGCACCAAGAGCCACTACTACGTGGCGCGCACTGCGCAGGTCTACCGCAAGGCCATTGACGACGCCCTCGCCGGTCGGCCGTTCGACAAGTCCCTGATGGACACCCTCGAGTCGCTGGCCCACCGCGGCTACACCGAAGGCTTCCTGCGCCGCCATGTGCATGACGAATACCAGAACTACGAGCGCGGCTTCTCGCTCTCCGAGCGTCAGCAGTTCGTTGGCGAGCTGACCGGCGAACGCCGCAACGGCCTGGCCGAGGTGACGGTGAAGAACCGCTTCGCGGTTGGCGACCGGCTGGAACTGATGACGCCGCAGGGCAACCTCAACCTGCGCCTGGAGCAGCTGGAGAACAAGCGCGGCGAAGCCATCGAGGTGGCTCCTGGCGACGGTCACACGGTCTACCTGCCGGTGCCGGAAGACGTCGATCTGCGCTACGCGCTGCTGATGCGCGAACTCGAAGGCAGCACCACCCGCGGCTGACGCCGCTACGGGCGGCGCGTTACCGCGTCGTTGCTAGCGCAGTAATTCGGCGAACTGTTCGGCCGGCACCGGCGGGCTGAGCAGGTAGCCCTGAATCTCGTCGCACTGGTTGCCCTTGAGGAAGTCCATCTGCGCCTGGGTTTCCACCCCTTCGGCCACCACCTTGCGCTCCAGGCTGTGGACCATGGCGATGATCGCCCGGGTAATCGCCGCATCCTGGCTGGAATGCTCCAGCTCACTGATGAACGAGCGGTCGATCTTCACGTAGTCCACCGGGAAGCGCTTGAGGTAACTCAGCGACGAGAAGCCGGTGCCGAAATCGTCGATCGCCAGCCTGACCCCTAGCGCGCGAAGTTGCTCGCTGATGCTGATGGCATTGTCGATATCGTCCAGCAACTGGCTCTCGGTCAGCTCCAGCTCCAGCATGGTCGCCGGCAGGCCGGTTTCCTCGAGCACCTGGCGCACCAGGCTGACGAAGTTGCCCTGGCGCAGCTGCTTGACCGAGAGGTTCACCGACACGCGAATCTCAGCCAGCCCGTCCTGCTGCCACTGGCGTGCCTGGCGGCAGGCCTCGCGCAGGACGAACTCACCGAGCGGAATGATCAAACCGGTTTCTTCGGCCAGCGGAATGAAGTGCGCCGGCGCGACCAGCCCGCGCTGCGGATGACGCCAGCGCACCAGCGCTTCGGCGGCCTCCAGAGCATCGTCGGCCAAGCTCAGACGTGGCTGATAGAAGACTTCCAGCTGGCCGACTTCCAGCGCCTTGCGCAGCTGATTCTCCAGCTGCAGGTACTGCATGCTCGACGCCTGCGGCCGGTCGGTGAAGAACTGCAGCGTGTTGCCGCCCAGATGCTTGGCCTGCTGCATGGCCATGTTCGCCTGGCGCAGCAGGACTTCCGCGTCACGGCTGTTGTCCGGCATCAGGCTGACGCCGATGGAGGCGCTGATGACCAGCTCCTGCTCATCGATGATCAGCGGCTTGCGGATTCGCTGCAGCAGCCGGCTGCCCAGATGCGCCAGGCTGCTGAGACTGCCGTAGGCGTCGAACAGCACGACGAACTCATCGCCGGACAGCCGCGCGATGGTGTCAGCATCGGCCAGGGTCTGGGTGATGCGCCGCGACATCTCGCGCAGCAATGCGTCAGCGGCCTCGTGCCCGAGGCTCTCGTTGAGCAGCTTGAAGCGGTCCAGATCGATGTAGAGCACCGCCATGTTGCGGCCGTTGCGGCGCACCCGCTGGCAGGCCTCGTGCAGACGCTCCTTGAGCAGGCCGCGGTTGGCCAGCCCGGTGAGGTCGTCGTAATGGGTCAGGTAGCGCAGACGCTCTTCGATCTTGCGCCGCACACTGAGGTCGGAGATGAACGCGACCACATGGGTGACGCTGTCGTTGGCATCGCGCACTTCGCGCAGCTGCACCCACTGCGGGTAGACCTCGCCGCTCTTGCGGGTCTCGATCAGCTCGCCCTGCCAGTGACCGTGCAGTTCCAGCGCTTCACGCATGGTCTGGTACTGGCGCTGACTCTCCGGCGAACCGGCGATGCGCGCCACGCTGTGCCCGAGCAATTCCTCGCGGCTGTAGCCGGACAGCGCGCAGCAGGCGTCGTTGACCGCCAGCACGCGGTAGTGATCGTTCATGATCACCATGCCTTCGCTGGCCGCCTCGAACACCGTCGCTGCCAGGCGCTGCTGTTCGGCCTGGCGGCGCAGCTCGCTGATGTCGCGACGGGTGCCGATCATGCGCAGGGCACGGCCAGCGGCGTCACGCTGGATCACCCGGCCGCGATCCTCGAGCCAGATTTCGCTGCCGTCGGCGCGCAACGCACGGTATTCGACGGCAAACTGCTCGGTTTCGCCCTTCAGGTGCGCGATCAGGATGGCGCGCACGCCTTCCAGATCCTTGGGATGGATGTCCGGCAGTGGCGAGCCATCCTCATCGTGGCGGTGCTGCCGGCCGATACCGAAGACCACTTCCAGGCGGGAATGGTGAACATGGTTGTTCTGCAGATCCCAGTCCCACAGCCCGAGGCCGCTGGCATCCAGCGCCAGATTCAACCGCGCCTCGCTTTCCCCTAGCTCTTCGGCGAGCTGCGCGAGTTCCGCGGTGCGCTCGGCGACGCGCTGCTCGAGGCCATCGTAGGCACTGCGCAGCTGCTTTTCGGCATGGCGTCGCTGCTCCACTTCCGAGGCCAGGCGGCGATTGAGCTGGTCGGCTTCGCGGCCGGCGTTTTCCAGCCGTTCGATCAATTGCTGCTTATGCAGTCGCTGCTCGAGCCCATCGCTGACCAGCCGGCTGATCTGCCAGCCGATCAGGCTGAGGGTCGCCAGCACGATCATCGCCAGCAAACCCCAGCCCTGCTGCAGCGGGTGGCCGCTGGTCATCAGCAATAGGCCGGTGGGCAACAGACTTGGCACGGCGAAACTGAAGAAAGCGGGAAGACAAACACCATAGGCGACGCTGGCGGCCACGACGACCGAACCGATCAGCCCATAAAGCAGCGCCTGGGTAACAAAGACATCAGCCGGCACCAGCACGACCATGGCATAGCACAGGCTCAGCGCAGAAGCGCCACTGCCGACTACAAAGCGCCAGCGCCAGCAGGGTGCGGCTTGCGCCTCGGGGCTGACCCGGTTGAAGGCGAAGATCTGTTGCAAGCGCAACAGTGCGAGCGCGGCCATCCAGCCCAGCCACAGCACAAGTTCGACACCACCCTGCTCGCCCCAGAGCACCACACCGAGGACCAGCGTAGCCAGCAGCAATAGCCAGGCGGGCACGCGGGAACCTCGATACAGCAGCCGGGTACGCTCGGCAGCATAATCGGCCGCCGACGCCCCGCTGGATAATGGCTGTGTTGATGCCGGGCAGGCGGCTCGGATGGAATCGGTCATGAATATTGTTCTAGTAATAACTGCACCTAAAACAGGCTCCCTCGGAACCATACCACCGTCGATAATGGCACGTTGATGGCGCCGCGTCATACCATGGTGCGTCGGAAAAACGGCGATCGGTACTCCAGCCGACCAGCGGAAGGTTCCGCCAGGCGCGATCGACCAGGACCGCGCCCGCGCCGGTTTGCCGCAGACTGCGCTTTCGAATGGACCGCAGGGCGAGCGCAGCGCAGGCATTTCCAATAGAATGCCGCGATGCATGACGATCTCTCTCTCCTCCTGAATTCCCTCAACGATGCTCAGCGCCAGGCCGTGGCCGCGCCGCTTGGCCGCCAGTTGGTATTGGCTGGTGCCGGCTCGGGCAAGACCCGCGTTCTGGTGCACCGTATCGCCTGGCTGCACCAGGTCGAGCGCGCCTCGCTGCACTCGATCCTGTCGGTGACCTTCACCAACAAGGCTGCCGCCGAGATGCGCCAGCGCATCGAGCAGCTGCTGCACGTGAACCCGCAGGGCATGTGGGTGGGCACCTTTCACGGCCTGGCCCACCGCCTGCTGCGCGCGCACTGGCAGGAAGCCAAGCTGGCGCAGAACTTCCAGATCCTCGATTCCGACGACCAGCAGCGCCTGGTCAAACGGGTGATCCGCGAACTCGGCCTCGACGAGCAACGCTGGCCGGCGCGCCAGGCGCAGTGGTGGATCAACGCGCAGAAGGACGAAGGCCTGCGTCCGCGCAACATCCAGGCCGGCGGTGACCTGTTCCTCGCCACCCAGCTGAAGATCTACGAAGCCTATGAAGAGGCCTGCGCCCGCGCCGGGGTGATCGATTTCTCCGAGCTGCTGCTGCGCGCCCTGGACCTGTGGCGCGACCACCCGGGCCTGCTCGATCACTATCAGCGGCGCTTCCGCCACGTGCTGGTCGACGAGTTCCAGGACACCAACGCCGTGCAGTACGCCTGGTTGCGGCTGCTGGCCAAGGGCGGCGAGAGCCTGATGGTGGTCGGCGACGACGACCAGTCGATCTACGGCTGGCGTGGCGCGCGGATCGAGAACCTGCACCAGTTCAGCCAGGATTTCCCCAATGCCGAAACCATCCGCCTGGAGCAGAACTACCGCTCCACCGCCTGCATCCTCAAGGCCGCCAACGCGCTGATCGCCAACAATCAGGGCCGTCTCGGCAAGGAGCTCTGGACTTCCGGTTGCGAGGGCGAGCCGATCAGCCTGTACGCCGCGTTCAACGAGCACGACGAAGCGCGTTACGTGGTCGAGAGCATTGAGAAGGCCATCCGCGACGGCATGAGCCGCAGCGAGATCGCCATCCTCTACCGCTCCAACGCCCAGTCGCGGGTGCTGGAAGAGGCGCTGCTGCGCGAGAAGATTCCCTACCGCATCTACGGCGGCCAGCGCTTCTTCGAGCGCGCCGAGATCAAGAACGCCATGGCCTACCTGCGCCTGATCCAGACCCGCGACAACGACGCGGCGCTGGAACGGGTGATCAACGTGCCGGCACGCGGCATTGGCGAGAAGACCGTCGAGTCCCTGCGCCAGCTGGCGCGTGATCAGGGCCTGTCGATGTGGGCGGCGCTGCATCAGGCGGTCGGTACCAAGGCGGTTTCCGGCCGCGCTGCCAGCGCGCTGAACGCCTTTGTCGAGCTGGTCGATACCCTGGCGTTGAAGGTCGAAGGCATGCAGCTGCACAACATGGCGCAGCTGGTCATCGAGCAGTCCGGGCTGCTTGCCTATCACCGCGACGAGAAGGGCGAGAAAGCCCAGGCGCGGGTGGAAAACCTCGAGGAACTGGTCTCCGCCGCGCGCGCCTTCGACAGCTACAGCGAAGAGGACGACGACGTCCAGTCACCGCTGGCGGCCTTTCTCGACCACGCCTCGCTGGAGGCCGGCGAACAGCAGGCCGGCGACCACGAGGACAGCGTGCAGCTGATGACCCTGCACAGCGCCAAGGGCCTGGAGTTCCCGTTGGTGTTCCTGGTCGGCATGGAAGAAGGCCTGTTCCCGCACAAGATGAGCCTGGAGGAATCCGGCCGTCTGGAAGAAGAACGCCGCCTGGCCTACGTCGGCATCACCCGCGCCATGCAGCAGCTGGTGATCACCTACGCCGAAACGCGCCGGCTGTACGGCAGCGAAACCTATAACAAGATCTCGCGTTTCGTCCGCGAAGTGCCGCCGGCACTGATCCAGGAAGTACGTCTGAGCAATACCGTGACGCGCTCGTTCAGCGGCAAGAGCATGAGTGGCTCGTCGCTGTTCGACGGCGCCGGCGTGCCGGAAACGCCGTTCAGCCTCGGCCAGCGTGTACGCCATTCGCTGTTCGGCGAAGGCACCATCCTCAACTTCGAAGGCTCCGGCGCCCAGGCCCGAGTGCAGGTGAATTTCGAGGATGAGGGCAGCAAATGGCTGATGCTCAGTTACGCAAAACTTGAAGCCCTGTAGGGTTGACGCTAACGTCAACCCGTCATACCAACAAGCCATTCCTATAAGAAGAATCTTCCAAGGATACCGACCCATGAAACGCCGCCATCTGTTCGGTGCTGCCGCTGCCTTGCTTGCTACCCTCGGCCTTGCCGGCTGCAATGACGACAAGAACGTCGAAACCGCAGGCCAACAAGCCGCCAGCGAACCCGCCAGGACCTACACCTGGAAGATGGTCACGGCCTGGCCGAAGAACTATCCCGGCCTGGGCACCGCCGCCGAGCGCCTGGCCGATCGCGTCAAGGTGATGAGCGACGGTCGCCTGACCATCAAGGTCTACGCCGCCGGTGAGCTGGTCCCAGCGCTGGAAGTGTTCGATGCCGTTTCCCGCGGCACCGCCGAACTGGGCCACGGCGCCGCCTACTACTGGAAGGGCAAGGTGCCCACCGCGCAGTTCTTCACCTCGGTACCGTTCGGCCTGTCCGCCATCGAAATGAACGCCTGGCTGAGCAAGGGCGAAGGCCAGAAGTTCTGGGAAGAGGCCTATGCGCCTTTCGGCGTGAAGCCGATGGTGGTCGGCAACACCGGCATGCAGATGGGCGGCTGGTACAACAAGGAAATCAATGCGCTGGACGACCTGCGCGGGCTGAAGATCCGCATGCCGGGCCTCGGCGGCGAAGTGCTGGCGCGTCTCGGCGCGACCACCGTGAATCTGCCCGGCGGCGAAGTGTTCACCGCACTGCAGACCGGCGCGATCGACGCCACCGACTGGGTCAGCCCGTACAACGACCTGGCCTTCGGTCTGCACAAGGCCGCCAAGTATTACTACTACCCAGGCTGGCAGGAGCCGCAGGCGGTGCTGGAGCTGCTGGTGAACCAGAAGGCGATGGACACCCTGCCCGAGGACCTGCAGGCGATCCTCACCGAGGCGACCCGTGCGGCCAGCCGCGACATGATGGATGACTACGTCTACAACAACGCCCTGGCGCTGGACCAGCTCAAGCAGCAAGGCGTGGAGCTCAAGCGCTTCCCCGACGAAGTGCTCGGCGCCATGCAGGAGCAGTCGGAGCTGGTGCTCGGCGAGCTGGCCGAACAGAGCGAGCTGAACGGCCGCATCTGGGCGTCGATGAAAGCCTTCCAGGAACAAGTCAAGCCGATGCACGAGATCTCCGAGAAGGAGCTGTACAACTGGCGTTGATCCAGCGCTCGAACGAACGGAGCCGCGAGGCTCCGTTTTCGCAACCGCACCACCCTATCTGAGCCAGCCCTGGCGCGACCAACGGTCGCAAGCAAAAGCCGGTAACATACTGCCCCTGGCCAACCCCTGCCTGCCTCGGCAGGATGGCGCGCGTACTCCACTCTTTTTAGCGGGAACACTCAATGCAACGTGTGCTTAGCATCTTCATGGCGCTGTGTATCAGCCTGACCTTCGCGCTCGACGCCCACGCCAAGCGTTTCGGCGGCGGCAAGAGCTTCGGCTCGGCGCCCAGCCACCAGACCCGCCAGGCGCCCCAGCAGACCCAGGCCGCACCGAATCAGGCTGGCCGTCAGACGCCCGCTGCCGCCAGCGGTGCCTCGCGCTGGCTCGGCCCGCTGGCCGGTCTGGCCGCCGGTGGCCTGCTCGCCTCGATGTTCATGGGCGACGGCTTCGAGGGCATCCAGTTCATGGATATCCTGATCTTCGGCCTGATCGCGTTCCTGCTGTTCCGCTTCCTCGCCGCCCGCCGTCGCCAGCAGCAGCCTGCCATGGCCGGCCATGCGCCGATGCAGCGTGACATGCCGCAGCAGCCGTCGACCTCCATCTTCGGTGGCAGCGCCGCTCCGGTCGCCGCCGCTCCGGTGATCAATGCCCCGGCCTGGTTCAACGAGCAGAGCTTCGTCGCCGCAGCCCGCGAGCATTTCCTCTCGCTGCAGCAGCACTGGGACGCCAACGAGATGGACAAGATCTCCGAGTTCGTCACCCCGCAGCTGCTGGGCTTCCTCAAGCAGGAGCGCGCCGAGATCGGTGATGCCTATCAGTCGACCTACATCGACGATCTGCAAATCCAGCTCGACGGCGTCGACGACGATGCCGAGAAGACCACCGCGACCCTGACCTTCACCGGCACCGCGAAGACTTCGCGCTTCGACCAGGGCGAGCCGTTCAGCGAAAGCTGGCGCATGGAACGTGCCCAGGGCGAGAACCAGCCTTGGCTGGTCGCTGGTATCCGCCAGAACGCCTGATCGGCGTCGTGTAGAAAATCTGGTCTGCCTGAGCGCAATCCACAGACAAACCCCGCCATCTGGCGGGGTTTGTCGTTTCTGAGCGGCAAGTGGCGCGGTGCTGCGAGCCGCTCCACATCACTCCTTGAGAAAGGCCAGCAGATCGTTGTTGAAGCGCTCCTTGTGGGTGTCGGTCAGGCCGTGCGGCGCGCCGGGATAGACGATCAGCTTCGCGCCCTTGACCAGAGCGGCGGACGCCTGCCCCGAGCTGTCCAGCGGCACGATCTGGTCATCGTCGCCGTGGATCACCAGCGTCGGCACATCGAACTTCTTCAGGTCGCCGCGAAAATCGGTGGCTGAGAAGGCGGCAATGGAGTCGTAGGTGTTCTTGTGCCCGGCCTGCAGCCCCTGGGCGCGCCAGTTGTCGATCAGCCCCTGGGAGACCTTCGCCCCCGGACGATTGAAGCCATAGAACGGGCCGGAGGCGAGGTCGAGGTACAGCTGCGCGCGATCCTCCAGCGATGCCTTGCGGATGCCGTCGAACACTTCCAGCGGCAGCCCACCCGGGTTATCCGCGGTTTTCAGCATCATCGGCGGCACGGCGCTGACCAGCACGGCCTTCTTCACCCGTTCGGTGCCGTGGCGGCCGATGTAGCGCGCCACCTCGCCGCCACCGGTGGAGAAGCCCACCAGGGTGACATCCTTCAGGTCCAGCGCCTCGATCACCGCGGCCAGGTCGTCGGCGTAGTGATCCATGTCGTTGCCTTCCCATGGCTGGCTGGAGCGGCCATGGCCGCGGCGGTCGTGAGCGACCACTCGGTAGCCCTCGGATGCGAGGAACAGCATCTGTGATTCCCAGCTATCCGAGTTGAGCGGCCAGCCATGGCTGAAGGTGACAACCGGACCGTCCTTCGGGCCCCAGTCCTTGTAGTACAGCTGCACGCCATCGACCGTGGTGATGGTGCTGGCGGTGCGAGCGCTGGCGATACTGGATGTCGGTTGCATGGTCTGCTCCGGCTGCGCGGCGAAAACTGGCTGCATCGCGATGGCCAGCAGCGGGAGGGTGAAGGTGCGGATGATGGCATTCATGGCGTGTGTCTCCTGTTAGTAGGTGCGGTGGGCTGGATCAGTCGGCGAGGATCAGGGTTACGTCGATGTTGCCGCGGGTGGCATTGGAGTACGGGCAGACCACGTGGGCCTGGTTGACCAGCTCCTGCAACACGTCGCGGGCAATGCCGGGCGCGCTGATGGTCAGCTCGGCTTCGATGCCGAAACCGGTGGGGATCTGGCCGATGCCGACCTTGCCGGTGATGCGGGTGTCGGCCGGCAGGACGACCTTCTGCTTGCCGGCGACGAATTTCAGCGCGCCGAGAAAGCAGGCCGAGTAGCCGGCAGCGAACAGCTGCTCGGGGTTGGTGCCGGGGCCGGCGGCGCCGCCCAGTTCACGCGGAGTGGACAGTTGCACGTCGAGCGCGTGATCGGAGGAGCTGGCGCGACCTTCACGTCCGCCGGTGGCGGTTGCAGTGGCGGTGTAGAGAATCTTTTCGAGGGTCATGGCTACGGTTCCTGTTCTGCTGGTAGGCCAGGGCGTTGTTGCCCGGTGAGAGCTATTCTGCTCACCAGAAAAAACTATTGGTGACGTAGAATCCGGAAAACATGATCAGGAGTACGAAGATGGCCGACCGGCTCGCTGCGCTGATGACCCACTTCCCGATGAGCGCACAGGTGTTCAATACCGGCCCCCTGTGCGGCATCAACACGCTGCAAAGCGATGGCGTGCACGGACAGCTGCACCTGGTGCGCAGCGGCACGCTGGAGGTGCGCTATGGCAGGGAATCGCTGCAGGTCGCGCGCCCCAGCCTGTTACTGTTTCCGCGACCGCTGACGCACCGTTTCATCATCGCCCCCGGGCAGAACGCCGACATGGTCTGCGCAAACCTGTTGTTCGAAGGCGGCACCAGCAACCCGATCGCCTCGGCGCTGGCCGATGTCGTCTGCCTGCCGCTGGATCAGGTCTGGGGCGCCGAGCCGATCCTCTCGCTGCTGTTCGAGGAGGCCTTCGAGCAACGCTGCGGTCGCGTGGCACTGGTCGAGCGGTTGCTCGAAGTGGTGATGATCCAGGTTCTACGCCAGCTGATGGAAAGCGACGAGGTGAATGGCGGGCTGCTCTCCGGGCTTGCGCACCCGCGCCTGCGCAATGCTCTGGTGGCGATGCACGAAGCGCCGGCGCAGGACTGGACGCTCGAGGAGCTGGCCAGCGTTGCCGGGATGTCGCGCAGCGTGTTCGCCACGGCCTTCCGCGAGACCGTCGGCACCACGCCGGGGCAGTATCTGCAGGGCTGGCGCGTCCGCCTGGCGCAGAAGGCCCTGCGTCGCGGACGGCCGATCAAGATGATCGCGTTCGAAGTGGGATATGGCAGCGAAGCCGCGTTCTCCCGGGCGTTCAAGGCGCACGCCGGGCATTCGCCGCGGGAGTGGAAAAAGCGGCTGGTCACGGCCGCTGACGGGTGAATTCGCGGCACAACCCAGGCTCTTTCATAGGTGCAGCGCGAGGCAGCGGAGCGCGGAATTAGCCCTTTACTTTGCCCATTCTTGACTAAGCTGCTTAGCAGACGCCGGCAAAGCATCGGCGTACCAGCCTGATAAGAAGGAGAACCTCCGATGGATATGAACCGTCGACAGTTCTTCAAGGTCTGCGGTGTGGGCCTTGGGGCGTCGAGCATGGCGGCATTGGGTATGGCCCCACCGACGGCGTATGCCGAGTCGATCCGGCATTTCAAACTGACCAACACGCGCGAAACCCGCAACACCTGCCCCTACTGCTCCGTCGGTTGCGGATTGATCATCTACAGCCAGGGCAGCGGCGGCAAAAACGTTGCGCAGAACATCATCCACATCGAAGGCGACTCCGATCACCCGGTCAACCGCGGCACCCTGTGCCCGAAAGGCGCCGGCCTGCTCGACTTCGTCCATAGCCCCAACCGCCTGACCCACCCGGAAGTCCGCGAAGCCGGCAGCAACGAGTGGAAGCGCATCGAGTGGAGCGACGCCCTCGACCGCATCGCGCGGCTGATGAAGGACGACCGCGACGCCAACTTCGTCGAACGCAACGAAGAGGGTCAGACGGTCAACCGCTGGCTGAGCACCGGTTTCCTCGCCGCCTCGGCGTCATCCAACGAGGCTGGCTACATCACCCACAAGGTGGTTCGTTCACTCGGCATTCTGGGATTCGATAACCAGGCACGTGTCTGACATGGCCCGACGGTGGCAAGTCTTGCCCCGACGTTTGGCCGTGGAGCCATGACCAATCACTGGTCCGATATCCAGAACGCTGACCTGATCCTGATCATGGGCGGTAACGCCGCCGAAGCGCACCCGTGCGGCTTCAAATGGGTCACCGAGGCCAAGGCGCGCAACAAGGCGCGGCTGGTGGTCGTCGATCCGCGCTTCACCCGTTCGGCCTCGGTGGCCGACATGTATGCGCCGATCCGCACCGGCACCGACATCGCCTTCCTCGGCGGGCTGATCAACTACCTGCTGGAAAACGACAGGATCCAGCACGAGTACGTGGTCAACTACACTGACGTCTCGTTCATCGTGAAGGAAGGCTTCGGCTTCGAGAATGGTCTGTTCAACGGCTACGACGGCGATCGGCGTACCTATACGGACAAGGCTAGTTGGAGCTACGAGCTGGACGAAGACGGCTTCGCCCGCGTCGACAAGAGCCTGACCCACCCACGCTGCGTGTTCAATCTGCTCAAGCAGCACTACAGCCGTTACACGCCGGAAGTGGTCAGCAACATCTGCGGCACACCGCAGGACAAGATGCTGCAGGTGTGGGAGACCATCGCCGAAACCTCGGCCCCGGGCAAGGTCATGACCATCATGTACGCCCTGGGCTGGACGCAGCATTCGACCGGTTCGCAGATGATCCGCACCGGCGCCATGGTGCAGCTGCTGCTCGGCAACATCGGCATGCCCGGCGGCGGGATGAACGCGCTGCGCGGGCACTCCAACATCCAGGGCCTGACCGATCTCGGCCTGCTCTCCAACCTGCTGCCAGGCTACATGACCCTGCCGCTGGAAGCCGAGCAGGACTACGCGGCCTACATCGCCAAGCGCACCGCCAAGCCGCTGCGCCCGGGGCAGCTGTCCTACTGGCAGCACTACGAGAAATTCCACGTCAGCCTGATGAAGGCCTGGTACGGCAAGAACGCCACCGCGGAGAACAACTGGGGCTACGACTGGCTGCCGAAGCTGGATATCCCCGGCTACGACGTGCTCAAGGTCTTCGACATGATGTACCAGGGGCAGGTCAACGGCTATTTCTGCCAGGGCTTCAACCCCATCGCCTCGTTCCCCAACAAGGCCAAGGTCAGCGCCGCGCTGGCCAAGCTCAAGTACCTGGTGATCATGGACCCGCTGGCCACCGAGACCTCGGAGTTCTGGCGCAACGCCGGCGAGTACAACGACGTCGACACCGCCAGCATCCAGACCACGGTGTTCCGCCTGCCGACCACCTGCTTCGCCGAGGAGGACGGCTCGCTGGTCAACAGCGGCCGCTGGCTGCAATGGCACTGGAAGGCCGCCGAGCCGCCGGGCCAGGCGCAGACCGACGTGGTGATCATGGGCGGGCTGTTCCATCGCCTGCGCGAGCTGTATCGCAAGGAAGGCGGCGCCTACGCCGAGCCGTTGCTCAACATCGACTGGGGCTATCGCCAGCCGGAAGAACCGACCGCCGAGGAAATCGCCCAGGAGTACAACGGAAAGGCCCTGAGCGATGTGTTCGACCTGCAGACCGGCGCCCAGGTGGCCAAGGCCGGCGAGCTGCTGCCAGGCTTCGGTCTGCTGCGTGCCGACGGCACCACCTCCAGCGGCTGCTGGATCTGGTGTGGCTCCTGGACCCAGGCCGGCAACCAGATGGCCCGACGCGACAATGCCGACCCCTACGGCATGGGCCAGACGCTGGGCTGGGCATGGGCCTGGCCAGCCAACCGCCGCATCCTCTACAACCGCGCTTCGGCCGACCCGGCCGGCGACCCGTGGGACCCGCAGAAGAAACGCCTGGTCTGGTGGGATGGCACCAAGTGGGGCGGCACCGACGTGCCGGACTTCAAGGTCGACTCGCGCCCAGAGGAAGGCATGAACCCGTTCATCATGAACCCCGAAGGGGTGGCGCGGCTGTTCGCCGTGGACAAGATGAACGAGGGGCCATTCCCCGAGCATTACGAGCCGTTCGAGACGCCCATCGGCCGCAATCCCATGCACCCGGATAACGTCCAGGCCATCAGCAATCCGGCCGCACGGGTGTTCAAGAACGACATGGAGCTGTTCGGCACCGCGGAGGACTTCCCCTATGCGGCCACCACCTACCGGCTGACGGAGCACTTCCACTTCTGGACCAAGCATTGCCGGCTCAACGCGATCACCCAGCCCGAGCAGTTCGTCGAGATCGGCGAAGTGCTGGCCAAGGAACTCGGCATCGCCGCTGGCGAGCGGGTCAAGGTGTCGTCCAATCGCGGCTATATCAAGGCGGTGGCGGTGGTGACCAAGCGCATCAAGCCGCTGACGGTGGACGGCCAGACCGTGCATCACATCGGCATTCCGCTGCACTGGGGCTTCGCCGGGGTGGCACGCAACGGCTATCTGACCAACACGCTGACGCCGTTCGTCGGTGACGCCAACACCCAGACGCCGGAGTTCAAGTCGTTCCTGGTCAACGTGGAGAAGGCATGATGGCTACTCAAGACGTGATTGCCCGCTCCGCCACGACCACCGAGCGGCCGTCGATCCGCGAGATCGGCGAGGTGGCGAAACTGATCGACGTCTCCAAGTGCATCGGCTGCAAGGCCTGCCAGGTGGCGTGTTCGGAATGGAACGACCTGCGTGATGAAGTCGGCACCAGCAACGGGACCTACGACAACCCGATCGACCTCACCGCCGAATCCTGGACGGTGATGAAGTTCGCCGAGTACGAGAACCCCGGCAGCGGCAGCCTCGAGTGGCTGATCCGCAAGGACGGCTGCATGCACTGCGCGGACCCTGGCTGCCTCAAGGCCTGCCCGGCGCCGGGGGCCATCGTGAAGTACGCCAACGGCATCGTCGACTTCAACCAGGACCACTGCATCGGCTGCGGTTACTGCATCACCGGCTGCCCGTTCGACATCCCGCGCATCTCCGAGAAGGACAAGAAGGCCTACAAGTGCACGCTCTGTTCCGACCGCGTGTCGGTCGGGCTCGAGCCGGCCTGCGTGAAGACCTGCCCCACCGGGGCCATCGTCTTCGGCAGCAAAGAGGACATGAAGGATCACGCGGCCGGGCGTATCGCCGATCTGAAGGAGCGCGGTTTCGACCAGGCCGGCCTGTACGACCCCGATGGCGTCGGCGGTACGCACGTGATGTACGTGCTGCACCATGCCGATCAGCCCTCGCTGTACAACGACCTGCCGAACGAGCCGACCATCAGTCCACTGGTCAGCCTGTGGAAGGGCGTGACCAAGCCGCTGGCCCTGCTGGGCATGGGCGCGGCGGTGCTGGCCGGGTTCTTCCACTACACGCGGGTGGGTCCTGTTCGCGTCGAGGAAGAGGACGAGAAGGCCGAACTCAGCGAGCCCGTGGTGCACCAGGTCGATCCTTCGGTGCATGTGGTCGACCCCAAGGAGCCGCGACCCTGAATCCGGCGGCCCCGTTCGCGGGGCCATCCTCGGAGTCGATCGCTCAAGGAGCCAACGATGAACAACAACGACATCGAACGCTACAACCCCTCGCAGCGGACCAATCACTGGATCGTTGCCATCCTCTTCGTACTCGCCGCGCTGTCCGGCCTGGCGCTGTTCCATCCGGCGCTGTTCGGCCTCTCCGGACTGTTCGGCGGCGGCACCTGGACGCGCATCCTGCACCCCTTCATCGGGGTCGCGATGTTCGTCTTCTTCCTCTGGCTGGCGATCCGCTTCGCCGGGCATAACCGCATCGAAGCACGCGACCGCCAGTGGCTCAGGCAGATCAACGACGTGGTGCACAACCGCGAAGACAAACTGCCGGAAGTCGGCCGCTACAACGCCGGGCAGAAGGTGCTGTTCTGGGTGCTGATCCTCAGCATGCTGGTGCTGCTGTTCAGTGGCATCGTCATCTGGCGCGAGTACTTCAGCAGCTTCTTCGGCATCGTCTCGCTGCGCTGGGCCAGCCTGCTGCATGCCATCGCCGCCTTTGTGCTGATCGTCAGCATCATCGTGCACATCTACGCCGCCATCTGGCTCAAGGGCTCGATGGGCGCCATGCTCTACGGCACCGTCAGCCGCGCCTGGGCGCGCAAGCACCATCCGGCCTGGTATAGGGAGATCACCGAGCGCAAATAAGCACACCGCTGTAAGCCGAAGACTCCCCGCACACGCGCGGGAATCTTCGACCTCGCGCATCATCGAAAGCCGAGCGACAGCCGGTGACGGACTATGCTGTTCGGCACAACCCCAAGAATAAGGAGTCCTGCGTGGCAGGCACCATTCTCGAACCCGGGCAGATCGAAGCCGCTGCCAGCAAACCACCCTTCCTCAACCTGCCACCGCGCAACCTGTTCGCCCTGCGCAGCGAGAGCCTGACCAGGCTCTCCGAAGGCCATCCGTTCGCCGACTACCTGCGCCTGCTGGCAGCGGTGTGCCAGGCGCAACAGCAGGTGGCGGACAACCCGCCGACAATCGCGCCGCTGGACGAACACCGCACCCGTGAAAGCCTCAAACACAACCTGCCGCCGCTGGCTGCCGATACTCTGGTGCGCGACGATGCCTGGCTGACGATGCTGGATGCCTGGCTGGATGCCTTCGTGGCGCCGGAAAGCCCCGCGGTAGTGACTGCCATCGAGCAACTGCGTGAGGCCGAAAGCGGCCAGCGCAAGGCATGGGCCGTAGCACTGGTCAGTGGCCAGTACGACAGCCTGCCGCCAGCACTGGTGCCCTTCCTCGGCGCCGCCCTGCAGCTGGCCTGGAGCCACTGGCTGCTGCAGCTCGACCTCTCCGACCTGCGCGAGCGCGAAGACCAGACCCACTGCCCCTGCTGCGGTGCGCCACCGATGGCAGGCATCATCCGCCATCGCGGCCAGCTCAACGGCTTGCGTTATCTGGTCTGCTCGCTGTGCGCCTGCGAGTGGCATTACGTGCGCGTCAAATGCAGCCTCTGCCGCAGCACCAAGAAGCTCGACTACCTGCACTTCGAAGGCTCGCCTCAGGGCGTCAAGGCCGAGGTCTGCCCCGAGTGCAACGGCTATCTCAAACAGCTCTACCTTGACCTGGCGCCGGATGGCGAAAGCCTCTCCGCCGACCTCGCCACCCTGGATCTGGACATGCTGCTGTCCGAGCAGGGCTTTCAGCGCCAGGCCCCCAACCTGCTGCTGGCGCCGGGAGGCGATGCATGAGCAGCAGCCACCTGCCCTCGGTCGACAAGCTGCTGCGCGACCCAGCCTGTCAGCCGCTGCAGCAGCGCTACGGCCGTCAGGCATTGCTGAGCACCCTGCGCAACCTGCTCGATGAACTGCGAGAACCGGCCCGCCACGGCCAGCTGGCTGCACTGGAATTGTCCGAAGCGGTACTCGCCGGGCGCGCCGGCGAACGCCTGGCCAGCCGCCACCGCAGCCGCGTGCGCCGGGTGTTCAACCTCACCGGCACGGTGCTGCACACCAATCTCGGCCGCGCCTTGCTGCCGGATGAAGCCATCGAGGCGATCACCCTCGCCGCACGTTACCCGCTCAATCTGGAATTCGATCTCGCCACTGGCAAGCGCGGCGACCGCGACGACCTCATCGAAGGACTGATCCGCGAACTGACCGGCGCCGAGGCCGTCACCGTGGTCAATAACAACGCCGCCGCCGTGCTGCTGGCGTTGAACAGTCTCGGCGCACGCAAGGAAGGCATCATTTCCCGCGGCGAGCTGATCGAGATCGGCGGCGCCTTCCGCATCCCCGACATCATGGCCCGCGCCGGCGTGAAGCTGCATGAAGTCGGCACCACCAACCGCACCCACGCCAAGGATTACGAAGCGGCGATCAACCCGCGCTCGGGTCTGCTGATGCGCGTGCACACCAGCAACTACAGCGTGCAGGGCTTCACCGCCAGCGTCGCCACCGCCGAACTGGCGTGCATCGCCCATGCCCACGATCTGCCGTTGTTGGAAGATCTCGGCAGCGGCAGCCTGCTCGACCTCTCGCGCTGGGGCCTGCCCAAGGAGCCGACGGTGCAGGAAGCGCTGCGCGAGGGCGCCGATATCGTCACCTTCAGCGGCGACAAGCTGCTCGGCGGCCCGCAGGCCGGGCTGATCGTCGGCAGCAAGGCGCTGATCCAGAAGATCAAGAAGAACCCGCTCAAGCGCGCCCTGCGCGTCGACAAGCTGACCCTTGCCGCGCTGGAAGCGGTGCTCAACCTCTATCGCGATCCCGACCGCCTGGCCGAACGCCTCACCAGCCTGCGCCTGCTCAGCCGCCCGCAGGCCGAGATTCGTACCCAGGCTGAACGCATCGCCCCGGCGCTGACCGCCGTGCTCGGCGAAACCTGGCAAGTCGCAGTAACCGATGCCCTGGGCATGATCGGCAGCGGCGCGCAGCCGGTGGCACGCCTACCCAGCGCAGCGCTGTGCATCCGCCCACAGCAGCCCAAGCGCCTGCGCGGCCGCAGCCTGCGCCAGCTGGAAGAAGCCCTGCGCTGCCTGCCGATTCCTGTGCTCGGGCGCATCGACGACGACGCCCTCTGGCTCGACCTGCGCCAGCTCGACGACGAGCCGGCCTTCCTCCAGCAGCTGATGCACCTGCAAGAGGAGCTGGCCCGTTGATCGTCGGTACCGCCGGCCATATCGACCATGGCAAGACCGCGCTACTGCAAGCCCTCACCGGGCAACAGGGCGACCGCCGCCGCGAAGAGCGCGAACGCGGCATCACCATCGACCTCGGCTACGTCTACGCCGACCTCGGTGAAGGCAGCCTCACCGGCTTTATCGACGTGCCGGGCCACGAGCGTTTCGTACACAACATGCTGGCCGGCGCCAGCGGCATCGACTGCGTGCTGCTGGTGGTCGCCGCTGACGACGGCGTGATGCCGCAGACCCGCGAACACCTGGCCATCGTCGAGCTGCTCGGCATCCGTCGCGCGCTGGTAGCGCTGACCAAGATCGACCGCGTCGAGCCGGTGCGCATTGCCGACGTCGAGCAGCAGATCGAAGACCTACTGGCCACCGGGCCACTGGCCGGCGCACCGATCTTTCCGGTTTCCAGCATCCGCGGCGATGGCATCGACGCCCTGCGCACCGCGCTGATCAATGAAGCCGCGCGCACCGCCGCACGCGGCGACAGCGGCCACTTCCGCCTGGCCATCGACCGCGCCTTTAGCGTCACTGGCGCCGGTGTGGTGGTCACCGGTACCGCCTTTGCTGGGCGCGTGCGAATCGGCGATGAACTGCTGCTCGGCCCCACCGGCAAACGCGTGCGCGTCCGCGGTCTGCACGCGCAGAACCGTGAAGCCAGCGATGCCCATGCCGGCCAGCGGGTGGCGCTGAATCTTGCCGGCGAGCGTTTGGCCGTCGAGCAGATTCATCGCGGCGACTGGCTGCTGCACCCCTTGCTGCATGCACCGACGCAACGCATCGATATCGACTTCCAGTTGCTGCCCGGCGAGGCCCACGAACTCAAGCACTGGACGCCGGTACACGTGCACCTCGGCGCCCAGGACGTCACCGCGCGCGTCGCCCTGCTCGAAGATGCGAGCCTGGCACCGGGCGAACGCGCCTTTGCCCAATTACTGCTGAATGCACCGAGCCACGCCGTGCATGGCGACCGCATCGTCCTGCGCGATCAGTCCGCCCAGCGCACCCTCGGCGGCGGCCGCGTGCTCGACCCGTACGCACCACCGCGCAATCGCCGCCGCGCCGCACGGCTGGAGCAACTTCGCGCCCTCGCCCAGCCGAGCCTCGAGCAGGCATTGCCGCCGCTGCTCGCCAGCGCCACCAACGGCATCGACCCGCAAAACCTGGAACGCCAGTTCAACCGCCCGCGCGAAGGCTGGCAGCTGCCGCACGGCGTATTGGAGATAAGCACACGACTGGGCCCACGATTGTTCGATAGGGCCCGCTGGAGCGAACTCGAAGTCACCCTGCTCGGCGCCCTGCAACGCTTCCACGAAGAACAACCCGACGAACTCGGCCCCGACCGCGACCGCCTGCGCCGCTATGCGCTGCCGCAACTGGAACGGCCGGTGTTCATCGCCCTGCTGGAGCAGGCACTGGCCGCCGGCAGCATCGAAACCAGCGGCCCCTGGCTGCACCGCCCCGATCACCGGGTGCGCCTGAGCGATACGGAAGAAGGTTTGAAGGAACGCCTGTGGCCGCTGCTCGAAGCCGGCCAGTTCGACCCGCCCTGGGTTCGCGACCTGGCCCGCGACCTCGGCGTCGACGAAACGCAGATGCGCAACCTGCTGCGCAAGCTCGCCCGCCTCGGCCTGTTGCAACAGGTGGTGAAAGATTTGTTCTACCCCGAGTTCACCATTCGCCAACTCGCGGGGCATGTACTGCAATTGGAAGCACAAAGCGGCGTGATCCGCGCCGCCGCCTTCCGCGACCGCATCCAGCTCGGCCGCAAACGCAGCATCCAGCTGCTCGAACACTTCGACCGCATCGGCCTCACCCGCCGCTTCGGCAACGAACGCAAAATCCGCCAGGACAGCGCCTTGGCGGTCCAGTCAGGCCTGGGGTAGGCTGGTCGCCGCTTCCTTTCTCACATCAAAACCAGATAAGGAAGGCAATCGCACCCGGTGGTGCGGCCGGGCTTCAAACCCGGTTGGGGGCGGCAGCCGCTCCCGGGTGAGTTCGACTCTCACTGCCTTCCGCCAATTCCCGCTCTGAAAGCCCCGAACTACGAGGCCTCCAGCTACTCCACCGGAGCGGCATCGGCTTGGGTGTCGAAGAAGTGTCGAAAACCCCGAATCGGGCCGAGCTTGATCACATCCTTCAGATAATCCGGCGCGAGGTGTGCGTAGCGCATCGTCATGTTCAGCGAGGCGTGGCCGAGGACTTTTTGCAGGGTGAGGATGTTGCCGCCGTTCATCATGAAGTGAGAGGCGAACGTGTGTCGCAGGACGTGCGTCTTCTGGCCGACTGGTAGCTTCAGGCCAGACATTTTCACCGCGTAGTCGAAGCTGTCGCGGCAGTTGGTGAACAGGCCGTGTTCCTGGAAGTGCTGGTGAATGCGGTCATGCAATGCCTGATCGATCGGCACGGAGCGTCGGCGCTTGCCCTTGGTGTTCACGAACAGCACGTGACCATCCCTCACCCGTTCCGGTCGTAGCGCTTGTGCTTCTCCCCAGCGGCAGCCCGTAGCGAGGCACACGGTGGCGACCATGTACGTGTGAGGCGTGCGGCAGTGTTCCTGGATGGCGCGAAACAGCCGGTCGATATGGGCATCACTCAGGTACGTCAGTTCGCGTTCCTGGAGCTTGAGCGGCTTTACCGAGGCCAGTGGGTTTTCATAGTCGATCTCGCCCAGCTGGCGCAGCACGTTGAACACCGAGCACAGGTAGCCGAACTGGATGTTCACCGTTTTGCCGCTGATGCCGGAGGCGAGTCGTGCAGCACGGTAGGCCGTATATATCGCACCGTTCAGTTGGCTGGCGACCGGGTTGCCCATTTCGCGGGCCATGCGGTTCAGTACCAGCTCAGTGCGGTGAATGTCGCTCAGGCCATGTCCGTGCAGCAGTCGCCAGCGTCCGATCAGCTCAAGCAGTTTGCGCCGGTCCCTGGGCTTGGGCGTCCAGTCTGGCTTGTCGATCACCTTGGCACGACAGGTCGCCTCGAATCGCAACGCCTCGGCCTTGGTCTTCACCGTCTTGCGGAAGCGCTTGCCCTTCACCGGCTCTACATCGACTTTCCAGCGGCCATCCGGCAGTTGCTCAATCGCCATGGCCATCACCGCCTTGGCCGGGAGCAGCTACGGCAGCCTGTTTGGCTTGTTTGTGTGTCTGACAAACAAACATCAGATCGCCCTGCCCCACCTCACATGCCGCTCCTCGAGCAGGTTCTTGATGTGCTTGTACAGATCCCGCTCGGTCATGTCCTTGGCGGCGTAGTGGTCGCGGATGACCGGCCAGCAATCCCATTGCTTTAGGGTCTCGAATGCCTTCTTAGCGCCCACTCGCTCCCTTGCCAGCAGGCTTACGAAGTTTCCCAGAAACAGCTCCACGTTCTTGCCTGAGAAGCCTCGAGAGGTCTTGTAGTACCGCTTGTACTCCGTCTCATCGACCAGGGAATCGACCGGCAGATCGACCCGTGCGTCTTCACGCAGCAGCGTCCAGATGGGTTCGAAGTAGCCGGGCCGGGCGAGCAGCTTGAATTGACTCATGCCGTAACGCCACAGGCCTTCCAGATGGGCCGAGAAAGCGGCAAAAGAGTCCGTATCGATGGCTTGGCCGGTCTTCACGTCGGTCGAGCCGCTGGCGAACTGCTGGATGACGGAATGGTGATAACGCAGCTCGACGCGCCACACGTCCTGGGCTGGGTTGTAGTTCTCCGGGTCCTTTGCATCGAACGAATCCCGGCGACGCCAGACACTTTCCCAGTAGTCGAGCTTGTCATGGGCGCGGGCTTGCAGCGTCTTGTTATAGATCCCGAGCTGTACGCCACCGGCTGAGCCGAACAGGAAGGATTGACCCTTGCCGTAGGTCGCCGCTTCCATGGTCCACTGGATCTCCTTGATGCCCGAGATATCGCGGTTGGCACGTGCACGGCAGTGCATGCGGGCCGTCAGGTCGGCTGGAGGCGTCCAGCCTTGCAGATCCAACGCGAGGTGCACGGCACACTGATTGCGCTCCCGGTGTGTCATCACGGCGGCAGCGTAGTAATCCATGCGTTCCTGGAGCCGTTCCGGCGACAGCGCGTCGATGGCGTGCGGTGACACTTCGATTTTCAGGTGCGGGCCGATCTGTTCCAGCTTGGCGTTGAAGTTCTTGATGAGCAGGATGAACCCAAGGTCAGCGTTCTGGAGCTTGTACTGGTAGCCCGAGTCCCGGCCCACACGCCCGGCGTGCCAGATCTCTCCGGCGAACTCGACCATCGCGCCCGGCTTCTCGAACAGCGCCATGATCTCGGGGCGGATCAGCCCGCGGTACAGCTGGCGGACCGTATCGACGCCGCAGCGGAGTAAACGGACCTTGGACAGATCCACGAATGCCGCCGTGCCTGGATCGACGAACAGACGCCCGTTGCGATCTTCACGGGCAAGCATGTCTAGGCGGAGAAAATCCTTTGGTTTGCTCATTTGGTTCACTTCCTAATGCTGACTAATGCGGTAGTTAATCTGTATTTATCTGACGTGCTACAGGGACGTCAGCGCGGAGGCGCGCGCTGGCTGCGCACGCTCACGCGCCTCGTCCCTCGGCACGTGTGAGAGTGCTCGGCCAGCGCGCAGCAAGGGCTATCGATACGGGTCACCGGGTCGGTGAAAGACGTGGTCGGATCATCAGGACAGGTCTGTTCCTGGATGAAGGTCATCAGGGGGCGGTCAGGCGGCGGTGTGCTGACCCAGGCGAGGTAGAGCGCGAGGCTGGCCAGCGCGAACAGGTGGGGAGGTTTGAGATCGGCGCGGCGCGCGAGGACGAATAACACCAAGGGCGCCGCCCTTGTCATCCCGCTCTTGCCGCCGAGGGCTCGGGAGCGTGGGGTGGAGAAGCTACCCCACACTCCCAGCGATAGGCTTTTCATATTCGTGCAGGGTCAAGGGTGCGCTGCGCCCGTGCTTCCGTTCGACGGGACGGTGAAGCTGTCCCGACGAGCCGGGAGCGCGGCCCCTGACCTCCCGGCATTAGGGAGGGCAATACGGTCCAGTACGTTGCCGGAACCATGCCGGTCGCGGTGCCGCATCACCCTGATGGTGAAAATGTCCATGAACGGGATTTCGCTCGGCGTGCGCCCGTCACTGGTGAAGCTCATGGTCATGAAGTAGGGATAATCCCAGACCCCTTCCTTCTCCAGCACCACGCCAACGACGTGCACGCAGCACCAGTAAGGCGGTTCGTCTTCGTCCATGTACAGCTCCATCAACACGGATTCACCGATGTAGGCCATGGCGGCTTCTGTATTCAGGGTGATGCCGGGCTTACGCATGGCTGTAGTCTCCTTCCTTAAACTCCTTTTTGCCTTTCTTCAGGTCGGCCCGCAGGCGCGCCAGGTTGACCATGCGGAAGTCCGCAAGGCGCATAGTCGGAATGGTGCCGGTGGCGGCCCAGTCGGCGGCCTCTTCGACGGACACCCCACTCATTTCGGCGAAGGTCTTGAGGCTGCACAGGTCGAGGCTGTCGTCTGCCTTGCTCATAGCGTCCACTCCTGTTCGAGGAGCTGCTGCTGTAGCAGGGCGACGTTGACCATCGTGCGCTTGCCTACCTTCTTCGAAGGCAGATAGCCACGGTCCAACCAGGTGCGCACCACGATGGGTTCATCGCCCATGCCGATCCACTCGGCGAACTTCGGCCACGGCATCAGGGGCGGGGCGCCATGCAGCTTTTGCGGGTCAAAACCTTCCGTATCCATCCGCTTTACTCCACTATGTTCGGCTTTGATAACCAATCAATAAATGGGTAACAACTACCCATGGAGCGATTGTTACCCATCTTGCATGATGGAGCAATAGCTACTCAGGAAAATTTTCTGCATGCACAGCGCATCCGATAGAGCACGCGCGTTGCTCAAGCTGATCGGCCCCAAGCGGGCGAGCGAACAAGGTGGTGATTACGAGCGCTGGCGGAACGTCAGCAAAGGCGCGGTACGCGTAAGCGCAGACGAGATAGACGTACTGGTGAAGATCTACCCCCAATACGCCCTATGGCTAGCCAGCGGACAGATTGCCCCGGAGATCGGCCAGACCAGCCCGACCTATGACGAGGCCAACCGAAACTTGAGCCAACCCAGCGCGGGATAGCAATCACACGGAAAGTAGCTAGGCGATGGTATGCCCGAGCGCAGGGAGCCAGGTTGAAGTAGCAGCACTAACGCCTGAATAAACCGCACCGCGAAACGGCGTCGGCTTGAAAACTTGTTAAGCGCTAAGAGCTTTATACTTGAAGGTTTCATAAGGACCGTTGTGAGCAATCGTAATTGATGAGTTACGACGCTCCCGCAGTTTCTCCTCAACCTCACTAGAGCGCATATTGTAGTGACGTTTATCAAGGAAGCCTACGGAGCATAACTTTGGGTGTCTAAGCAGTGGAGACAGATCGCCACTAATAACTTTTGTTTCTACAAACCTGAAATCTAAGAGGTTTGGGAAGCAGTTAAGAAACTCTAGGTCTTGCAAGGGGGCGCAGTTATTCAAGCATAGCACCTTAAGCTGAGAGAGCCCCATAACCTCTTGGCCTAACGGAAACTTCTTTGCCTGGGTGATATTCAGCCACTCCAAAGAATCGGCGACTTCAGAAATACCACCATCGCTTTGAAGCTTGAGACAGTAATCAAGCTCCAGCCTCTTCACCTTTCCCAGAGAGGATAAGCCCTTAAGTGAAGTGATGTTGGCCATAGTGAGTTGAAGATACTTAACGCTTCCTTTGACGGGAAAATCTTCCAGACTATTAAGAACTGACTTGAAGCCTCTAACAAAAAGGTAGCTGCCGCCACCCAGAGAGCCCTTAGCAGAGGGGCTCACGCTAAGATCAGCAATCCAGAGCTCACTGGGCGGAAGCTGATCAGTCCAGATTGTGTTGTATGTCCAATCCATTTTTTAAAGCCTTTGCTCTTAGTGCTTAACACAGTGCAGCGGAACAAACTGTCCAAATAGCAATACTTGTTAAATTTTTGCCCCATCCCAGTATTCTCTATTTGCCAAAACAGCATCAATAATCTGGAGGTCAGCAATCGCGGTTACCTGGGGAGGCTCCGGAAAATCGTGCTTCGCATGCCAACCTTCTGCTTCAAATCGACCTTGGTCAACAGGAATAAAATGGCCGTCAAGATAAATGTAATTTCGACCGGGCTCAATGTGCTCCATCATTTCCTTCATTAAATCGATCCATTCGGTGATCTCTTCTTCGCTAGGCTCTTTTTTGCTATAACCGAAAAGATCTTCTTTGGCAATTTCATCCCACGTTTTTTCAAGTTCAACACCTGTAGCAAAGGTAAAGGCCTTTCGACATTTTGTGCATGAAAACAGCCAGCCGCAGCCGCACCACGGACAATCGAGTTGTCCGGGAGCGCCAACTAATGACTCCTCGCAATTACAGTGCGAGATTAACTCGTCATTCTTCTTTACTAAATAGATGATACTCAATTAGTACTCCTTGAGGCCTAACGTTTGTTCATGAGGCGGGCTTAAGCCTTCACGTGTTCGGATAGCAGGAGCGATATCTGAAGCTTTGACGTTCACGCAGTATTCCTTCCGTAGCTCTAACGACGGCAGCAGGGGTGACTTTGTAGTGAAGACGAAGCCGCAGCGGAAAAGCCATCGCTGTGGTTGCGCTTGTTAGGCATTTCGCCTCTCGATTTGTACTAACCCATTTGGACCTGGATAAAGCACATCGAAATAGTGGTTCCAATTAGGATCTGCTTTCTCCCCGACTTGGTACAGAAACTTGGGCTCCTCTCCAATGAACCCTCTGAAAAAATCCTTAACGGAGGTTTCCTCCGGTATGTAGAAATAAAATTCTCGTCTGCCTTGGGTGGTAATTCGACCCACATATTCTGTTCGAGAGCCAGACAAGTAGATGACTAAGTCATCCTCATGCGCGTTCAATCTGTCGAAATCCTCATCACTGCTAAGCCCATCTGTTCGAGGATGATTCATCTTTATCCAGTACCAAGCCAGCTTGGGTCGACAGGGGTCTGGTGCCTTGTCGGCGAAAGAGAAATCCAAATATATGGAAGCAATTTGCTCATTAATATGAGCCTGGTAGAAATTCCAGTTTTCCATTCGAGCGCCATTCCGCCTGGTGCTTAACTATAATTAGACACTAATTCGTGTATGAGACTTCGAACGGCCATGGTGTATAAAATCTCGCGCGCTTCTCTTCCGAGGCCCTAGTCCGGCTTTCTCAGGAAAGAAAAAATCTTTATACACGAGCTTCGAGAAGCCTGAAATCTTTCCAAATCCACAGGTTGCACTGCGTGCGACCTTGAGCACCCTTTGCACTCTCAACGTGTCGATAAAGTGTCGAAATCAATGCGGTCGAGAGCGGAACAAAGCTGCCACGCACATGCCGCAGGCCTAACAAAGCCGAAGACTGCCAGTCACTGCAGGCCCAAAAAACGGGTTCGACTCTCACTGCCTTCCGCCATCTACACCCTCTACCCATCGCCACCGCCCTGCGACAGCCCGCCTCACTTCGCAATATCAAAAAGCCATCGCGCTCTAGCGCGAAGCGCGTCACAATCGCGGTTTTTCTTTCCAGGGATAGGAGAGGTGTCGTGGGAAACCCGCCAGATGAGCGCCGTGCATTACACGCGCTGCGTGACCATATCGATTGCCTGCTGGCTGAAGGTGCATCCCTCGTCGGGCGTGACCCGGTGCAGCTGAGCTTTCAGGGCCGGACGCTGACAGTGCAGCACGGCATGCTGGTCAACGAGAGCGGCCATCAGGATCTGATCGAGACGCTGGCCGAGCTGGAGTGGACGAACAAGCGCACGCGCAATATGGCGATCGATATCTGCATCCGCCAGCTGGACCACGCGATCAAGGCGAGCTGTGTGAAGGTGCTCGACCTGTCGACACCGGACAAGCCCTGAGCGCCTATCCCGCGTCAATTGCCAGAATTGCGCCCTGGCATAGCGTCGGGGCGGCGGGCTGAAAGCCTCCGCTCCTAACCCACCTCAAGCGCCCGCTATTTCCATTGCAACGCCTGCACATGGGCGTTGGCGGGGTCGAAGTTGTCAAGCCGCATGCGTTCGGCGATGGAGGCTTCGGCGGCTTCGCCCAGTGGGAATTGGTCGCGCACGGTGACCCAGTCCGCGGGTTGCAGGCGGACCATCCAGCCCTCCCCATAACAATCCTGATTGATCAGCGCCGGACGCTGTAGCAGTGCTTCGTTCGCCGTCAGCAGTTCACCGCTCACCGGGCTGCGCGCCGACGAGGCGGCCTTGGCAAATTCCACTACACCGAAGCTGCGGTCGCGCTCGATACGTGCGCCGACGCGCTTGGGGGTGAAAGCGAAGATCTGGCCGTACAGCGCGCAGCCGTATGCGGTCAGGCCGATGGTCAGGCTGCCGTCGGCCTCCTCGCGCAGCCACAGGCTGTGCTCCGGGGCGTAGCGCAGCGAATCGGGGAATTCCAGGCCGTGCACATTCATAGGGTCAGCACCCGTTCGTATTCGAGGATCATCTGCGCCAGTTCGCCGCCGCTGGAGATTTCATCCAGCTCGGCGATCAGCGTGGCGGGGTCGAGCTGAACCCCGGGCTGGCGACACATCAGCAAGCGCGCGCCAGCCTGCTTGGCGTTGCGGATGAAGTGCAACAGCGGCTCGCCACCTTCCACCGCGCGCAGCGATTCGGCCACCTCGCGGCGCGCCAACTGCGTGCCTTCACCGGTGAGGTAGAGGGTTACCTCGGCATCCATGCAGGCCAGCAGCGTGGCGATATGAAAAGGCGCGGCGCAGCGCGCCGGGGTACTGGGGCCGCTGGCGACCAGAATCAGTACGCGTTGTGAATCGTTGTGTTTCATAAGCCCTCATGCGGTAGCCCGGCGAGTTAAGCCGTCAAATGCACGTTCGCCGCCGTTCGAACCATAGCGCGAAACTATCATCACCATAGCCTACCGGTTGCCGTTTGATGGTCTAGGATTTTCTTCGTGCACTGAAAAGGAGATCGAGCATGTTGGCAACCTTGCTACCGGCCCTTAAAGAACTCGCCCTGCCGTTGAAGCTGCAGCTATGGGATGGCAACGAGATCGAGATCGGCCCTACTCCCTGCGTCACGCTGGTGATCAAGGATCCCAGCCTTGTTACCCGGCTGAGGCAGCCGAGCCTGGACGTGCTCGGCGCGGCCTACGTCGAGGGGCAGATCGACCTGCTTGGGCCAGTGGGTGAGGTCATTCGGATCGGCGATGTGATCACAAGGGCGCTGGGCCAGGACGATTTTCCGCTGCCTTCGCGCGAGGCGCATGACAAGGCGACCGACGCCGAAGCCATTTCCTATCACTACGACCTGTCCAACGATTTCTATCGGCTCTGGCTGGACAGGGACATGGTCTATTCCTGCGCCTATTTCGAAACCGGCAGCGAGGACCTGGAACAGGCGCAGCAGGCCAAGCTGCGCCACCTATGCCGCAAATTGCGGCTCAAGCCTGGCGAGCGCCTGCTGGATGTCGGCTGCGGCTGGGGCGGCCTGGCTCGCTATGCCGCACGCGAGTTCGGCGCGAAGGTGTTCGGCATCACCTTGAGCCGCGAGCAGCTCGAACTGGCTCGCGAACGGGTGGCCGCGGAAGGCCTAGCAAAGCAGATCACTCTGGAGCTGATGGACTACCGCGATCTGCCGCAGGATGGCCGCTTCGACAAGGTGGTCAGCGTCGGCATGTTCGAGCATGTCGGCCACGCCAACCTGCCGCTGTACTGCCAGCGGCTGTTCGACGCCGTGCGCCCCGGCGGGCTGGTGATGAACCACGGCATCACCGCCCGGCACATCGACGGCCGCCCGGTCGGGCATGGCGCCGGCGAGTTCATCAACCGCTACGTATTCCCCCACGGCGAGCTGCCGCATCTGGTGAACATCAGCAGCTGCATCAGCGATGCCGGGCTGGAAATCGTCGACGTGGAAAGCCTGCGCCTGCACTACGCGCGTACGCTGGAATTCTGGAGTGAGCGGCTGGAAGCGCAGCTGGAGCAGGCAAAACGGATGGTTCCCGAACGCGCGTTGCGCATCTGGCGCCTCTATCTGGCCGGTTGCGCCTACGGCTTCCGCCACAACTGGATCAACCTGCACCAGATCCTCGCCAGCAAGCCGCTGGCGGATGGCTCACACGAGCTGCCCTGGAGCCGGGCGGACCTTTATAGCTGACGGCTGCCGCGCCCGAGACGGGCGCGCAGCGGATGGCGATCAGCGCAGCAACAGCAGCGGCGTGGATGTGGTGCGGATCATGTTGGTGGTGGTGCTGCCGACGAAAAACTGGCGAATGCGCGAGTGGCCGTAGGCGCCCATCACCAGCAGGTCGATACCGTGCTCGGCCTGATAGGCATGCAGGGTCGGCTCGACTTCACCGGCGCGGATGGCGATTTCCACGTTGAAACCGGCGGTGGTCAGCACGCCGCGGGCATTTTCCAGCTGGGCCTGATTGTCGGCGGTGTCAGCCGCGACCATTACCAGATGAATCGGCATGCCCTTGAACAGCGGGCTGCCGGCGAGCATTTCCACGCCCTTGCGGCTGGTGGCGCTACCGTCGAAGGCGAGCATCACGCTTTGCGGTGCGCTGAAGTCGCCGGGCGCGACCAGGATCGGCCGCTGCATGGTGCGGATGACGTTTTCCAGCTGGCTGCCGATGTGCTGGATGGCATCGCCGCTGTCCTCGCCCTGACGGCCAATGACCAGCAGGCGCGTTTCGTCCTGCAGATCACGCAGGGACTCGACCAGATCACCGTGGCGCTGCCGGCACTCGGGCTGGGCGACGCCGGCGGAGATCGCCCGCTGACGTGCCGAATCGAGCATCATGCGGCCCTCCTCCAGCGCCAGCTTGGCGCGTTTCTCGTCCAGCGTGGCCAGCTCCTGCAGAAGGAATTCGCGGCTGCCGAGGCCGATGATACCGCTCAGGTCGCCCGACACCGGATACTGCTGGCGGTCGAGCACATGCAGCAGCGTCAGGGGCGCATCCAGGCGCTTGCTGGCCCAGGCCGAACAGTCACAAACCGCCGCCGCCTGCGGTGATCCGTCGATACAAGCCATTACGTGGGTCATTGTCGTTCTCCTGGTCAGTGGCTCATGAGCTTGTCGATGGCCTCGGGTTTGTCATGCACACCGAAGCGGTCAACGATGGTCGCGCTGGCTTCGTTCAGACCCAGCACCTCGACCTCGGTGCCTTCGCGGCGGAACTTGATGACCACCTTGTCCAGCGCCGCCACGGCGGTGATGTCCCAGAAATGTGCGCGGGACAGGTCGATGGTGGCCTTGCCAAGCGCTTCCTTGAAATCGAACGCTCCGGTGAATTTGTCCGACGAGCTGAAGAATACCTGCCCGACCACCCTGTAGGTGCGCTGATTGCAGGCGGCATCCAGCTCCGAACCGATGTGCAGGTAGTGGCCGACCTTGTTGGCGAAGAACATCGCCGCCAGCAGCACACCCGCCAGAACACCGTAGGCCAGGTTGTGGGTGAAGACCACCACCACCACGGTGACGACCATGACGATGTTGGTGGAAAGCGGGTAGCGCTTGAGGTTGCGCAGCGAATCCCAGCTGAAGGTGCCGATCGACACCATGATCATCACCGCCACCAGCGCGGCCATGGGGATCTGCCCGACCCAGTCACTCAAGAACACCACCATCAGCAACAGCACCACGCCGGCGATCAGCGTCGACAGGCGCGTGCGGCCGCCGGATTTCACGTTGATCACCGACTGGCCGATCATCGCGCAGCCGGCCATGCCGCCGAACAGGCCGGAGACGATGTTGGAAACGCCCTGCCCTTTGCATTCGCGGTTCTTGTCGCTGCCGGTGTCGGTGAGGTCGTCGACGATGGTCGCGGTCATCAGCGACTCCAGCAGGCCAACCACGGCCAGCGCGGCGGAATACGGGAAGATGATCGCCAGGGTTTCGAAGGTCAGCGGCACTTCCGGCCAGAGGAAGACCGGCAGGGTGTCGGGCAGGTCACCCATGTCGGCGACGGTGCGGATATCCAGGCCCAGGTACATGGCCACGGCGGTCAGGCTGAGAATGCACACCAGTGGCGACGGGATGACCTTGCCGAGCTTCGGCACATAGGGGAACAGGTAGATGATGCCGAGGCCCGCGGCGGTCATGGCGTAGACGTGCCAGGTGACGTCCGTCAGCTCCGGCAGCTGGGCCATGAAGATCAGGATCGCCAGCGCGTTGACGAAGCCGGTGACCACCGAACGCGAGACGAAGCGCATCAGCGAACCCAGGCGCAGGTAGCCGGCGCCGATCTGCAACAGGCCGCAGAGCAGCGTCGCCGCCAGCAGGTACTGCAGGCCGTGCTCGCGCACCAGCGTCACCATCAGCAGCGCCATGGCGCCGGTGGCGGCAGAGATCATACCCGGGCGGCCGCCGACGAAGGCGATCACCACGGCGATACAGAAGGAGGCGTAGAGGCCGACCCGCGGATCGACCCCGGCGATGATGGAGAAGGCGATGGCTTCGGGAATCAGCGCCAGCGCGACGACGAGGCCGGACAGCACATCGCCACGGACGTTGGAGAACCAGTTTTGTTTGATCGTTTGCAGCATCGGACTATCCAGAGCAAAAGCACCACCATGCAGACCACGGGCGGCCGGCAGCGATACAAGGCGAGTTTTTTGGTGTGATTGATTCGGCTGTCAGTCGACGAAACGCACGGACAGCAGCGCACGACCACCCCATGACAGGCAGTCGCAAAGTGACGCGAGGGGGCGCAGCGCTATGGCGGACTAGGCAGCCAGGTCATGGGCATTACGAGCTCTTCTCTGAGCGACTCGCCGGGCGAATCGCATTCGGGGGGCGACATTCTAGTCGCATCGCCCCCCGTTTACGACCGCCAATCTAGGTCCAGAGCGCATCCAGATTGCTGAAGCCCCAGGCCGCGGGGTCTTCGCGGCCGACGATGCGGTCGCTGCATTGCGGGCTGGAGAGGTCCAGCTCCACCGGCACGATCGTCGCGCGGGCGCGGGTGGAATAGAACAGTTTCAGGCGCGGCGCCGTCAGCTGCTGCGCGTTGTGTTCGATGACCACGCCGAGCCGCCCGGACTGCAGCCGTACCAAAGAGCCCAACGGGTAGATGCCCACCGTGCGCACGAAGGCATGCAGGATCTGGGTATCGAAGTGCCCCTGCCACTGCGCCATGCGCGCCAGCGAGCCCGAGGCATCCCAGGCGGTTTTATACGGGCGATCCGAGGTGATGGCGTCATACACGTCGCAGATCGCGCCCATGCGCGCCAGCCGGCTGATCTGCTCGCCGGCCAGCCGGTGCGGATAGCCGGTGCCGTCCATCTTCTCGTGATGATGCAGGCAGACGTCCAGCACTGCGTCGGAGATGGCCGTTCCCGCGCCGAGCAGGATCGCGTGACCACGCTCGGGGTGGCTGCGCATGACGGCGTATTCGTCGTCGCTGAGCTTGCCCGGCTTGTTCAGCACATCCAGCGGCATGGCCATCTTGCCGATGTCGTGCAGCAGCCCGGCAAAGCCGGCTTCCTGGACTTCCTGTTCGCTCAGGCCCAGCTGCCGGCCCAGCGCGACCATCAGCGCGCAGACCGCCACCGAATGCATGTAGGTGTACTCGTCCTTGGTCTTCAGCCGCGCCAGACTGAGCAATGCCGAGCCGTTGCGCGCCAGGGATGCGGAAATCTGCTCGACCAGTGGCAGGCACTGCTGCGGGTCGACGGCCTTGCCCAGGCGCGCCTCGTTGAACAGCGAGGTCACCTGCTGCTTGGAACGCTTGAGCAACTGCGCGGCGCGCTGCATTTCTTCCCGGACGCTGCATTGCTGGGCCGGTGCTGTGGTCGGTCGAGGCGCAATCGGCATGGCGTCGGAGACAGCCTGTGGGGCCTCGGCAGCCGGCGGCGTTGCCGTTTCGACATCGACGCCCTTGCCGGTATCGATCCACAGCGCCTTGACGCCGCTACTGCGCAGCGCCTGCAGGTCGGCGGGGTCGGTCAGCAGAAATTTGCTGCGCCAGAAGGAATGATCGAACCAGCTGCCGTCCAGTGCATGGACGTACATGCCGAAGCGGAGTTGGCTGACAAGGATTTTTCTGAGCAAGGCGGACCTCGACTGGAGCGGCTGGCCGTTCCGTACTAGCGATCCCTGCTGAAGCTGAAAGTAACTCCCCGCAGTATATCGATGATGGCATTATGCCTCTATTGGGGCAGATCAAGACTTTGGTGCTATGCCAAGGCTCGGCGATGCGCCACCGCTGCCGACTATCGCTTACCATCGTCGCGTCCTGTCGCGAGCGTCGTCATGCCAGCACTGTCCAACCGCCTGCGGGTAACCCTGATCGTTGCGCTGATCCTTATCGGCCTGCTGGTGAGCATGCACTGGGCCGGGCGCCTGGCCGAGCAGCGCGCCTGGGCCGAGCGTGCCCAGGAAGCGCAGGGGCAGCTGGAACTCTATGCCCAGGCGATCCACACCCAGGTCGAACGCTTCCGCTCGGTGCCAGCGCTGCTGGCGCTGGACAGCGATATCCAGGCGCTGCTCGCCGAACCGGGCAACCGCGCGCTGCGCCGCCAGCTCAACCAGCGCCTGGAACAGCAGAACCACGCAGCCGGCTCCTCGGTGCTGTACCTGCTCGACCGCGACGGCGAGACCATCGCCGCCAGCAACTGGCGCGACTGGAGCAGCTTCGTCGGCAACAACTACGCCTTCCGCCCATATTTCCGCGATGCGGTGAGCAACGACAGCGGGCGCTACTTCGCCGTCGGCGTCACCACCGGCATTCCCGGCTACTTCCTCTCCAGCTCGGTGAAGAATGCCGACGGCGAGGTGCTCGGCGTGCTGGTGGTCAAGCTCGAGCTGGAAGAGATGCAGCGCGACTGGGTCGGCCAGCCGGGCATCCTGCTGATCGCCGACTCGCTCGATATCGTCATCCTCACCAACCGCCCGGCCTGGCGCTTCCGCTATCTGCGCCCGCTCAGCGACGAGGTGCGCAGCCGCCTGATCGATGCCCGGCGCTACGCCGAACAGACGCTGCAGCCATTGCCGAGCAGCCGCGTGCAGCAACTCGCCGAAGGCAGCGAACGTCGCCTGGTGGATGGCCCGGACGGCCGCCGCGAATACCTCTGGCAACGCCTGGCGCTGCCGGAAGACGACTGGACCCTGCACCTGCTGCACGACCCACAGATGGTGGTCGCCAGCGTGCGCAGCTATCGCCTGGCCGCGGCTGGCGTGTGGATGACGCTGGCCTTTCTGCTGCTCTACCTTGCGCAACGCGGCAAGACCCGCCGCGTCGAACAGCGCAGCCGCAGCGAGCTGGAGCGCCTGGTGCACGAGCGCACCCGTGAGCTGCACACCGCCCAGGACGAACTGGTGCATGCGGCACGCATGGCCGCTCTCGGGCAGATGTCCGCCGCCCTCGCCCACGAGATCAACCAGCCGCTGACCGCATTGCGCATGCAGCTCGCCAGCCTGCGCCTGCTGCTCGACAGCGGCCGCGACGGCGAGGTGCGCGAAGGCCTCGGGCATGTCGAAGGCCTGCTCGAACGCATGGCGGCGCTGACCGGCCACCTGAAGACCTTCGCTCGCAAGAGCCCGGCCGGGCTGCGCCAGCGTCTGAGCCTGGCCGAGGTGCTGGAGCAGGCCCTGCAGCTGCTCTCGCCGCGCATTCGCAGCGAGCAGGTCGAGGTGTTCCGCCAGATACCGGCCGAGGCCGCGGTCAGCGGCGACGCCATCCGGCTCGAGCAGGTGCTGATCAATCTGCTGCACAACGCGCTGGATGCCATGGCCGAGCGCCCGCAGCGACGCCTGCGCATCCTCTGTCAGCTCTACAGTGACCGCTGGCAGCTCAGCGTGGGCGACAACGGCGGCGGTATTGCCAGCGAACATCTGGATCAGGTATTCGAGCCCTTCTTCACCACCAAACCGGTCGGCCAGGGCCTCGGCCTTGGGCTCGCGGTATCCTACGGCATCGTCCGTGAGATGGGCGGCACGCTGGAAGTCAGCAACGACGAGCACGGCGCGGTGTTCACTCTGACGCTGCCGGCTGCCGAAGCGCGCGCCGCCGAGTAAACTGCCGCGACGCGACCGCGAGGAGCAGGCAATGAGCGGGCAGGTAATCTTCATCGACGACGAGGCGGCGATCCGCCAGGCCGTGCAGCAGTGGCTGGAGCTGTCCGGCTTCCAGGTGCGCACCTTCTCCCGCGCGCGCGAGGCGCTGACGGCGCTGGATCGCGACTTTCCCGGGGTGCTAATCAGCGACGTGCGCATGCCCGATCTCGACGGCCTCGGCCTGCTCGAACAGCTGGTGGCGCTGGACGCCGACCTGCCCGTGATCATGGTCACCGGGCACGGCGACGTGCCCATGGCGGTGCAGGCGCTGCGTCAGGGCGCCTACGACTTCATCGAAAAACCCTTCACCCCGGAACGCCTGCTCGACAGCGTGCGCCGTGCCATGGACAAGCGTCGGCTGGTCTGCGAGAACCGCCAGCTGCGCGAGCAGTTCGCCCGCAAGGGGCGTATCGAATCGCAGCTGCTCGGCGTATCACGTGCGATGGTGAACCTGCGCCGGCAGGTGCTGGAGCTGGCCGGTACCGACGTCAACGTGCTGATCCGTGGCGAGACCGGCAGCGGCAAGGAACAGGTCGCGCGCTGCCTGCATGACTTCAGCCCGCGCGCCGGCGGGCCGTTCGTGGCGCTGAACTGCGCGGCGATCCCGGAAACCATCTTCGAGAGCGAGCTGTTCGGTCATGAGAGTGGCGCCTTCACCGGCGCCCAGGGCAAGCGCATCGGCCGCATCGAACACGCCGCCGGCGGCACGTTGTTCCTCGACGAGATTGAAAGCATGCCGCTGGCCCAGCAGGTCAAGCTGCTGCGCGTGCTGCAGGAAAAGACCCTGGAACGCCTGGGTTCGAACCGCAGCATCGAGGTCGACCTGCGGGTGATCAGCGCGGCCAAGCCGGACCTGCTGGAAGAGGTGCGCGGCGGCCGCTTCCGCGAGGACCTGCTGTACCGGCTGAACGTCGCCGAGCTGCACATTCCGCCATTGCGCGAGCGTCGCGAGGACATTCCGCTGCTGTTCGAACACTTCGCCAGCCAGGCCGCCCAGCGCCACGGCCGCGCCGCCCCGCCGGTGACACCCGGCGAGCTGACGCAACTGCTCGCCCATGACTGGCCGGGCAACGTGCGCGAGCTGATCAACGCCGCCGAACGCCACGCCCTCGGCCTCAGCGCGCCGGCCCCGGCGAGCAGCGGCGGCCAGTCGCTGGCCGAGCAGATGGAAGCCTTCGAGGCGCAATGCCTGCACAACGCCCTGCAGCAGTGCAAAGGCAACATCACCGAGGTCATGACCCAGCTGCAGCTGCCACGGCGTACCCTCAACGAGAAGATGCAGCGCCACGGCCTGAGCCGCAGCGACTATTTGCCGGCGGGCAGCACGGATAGCTGAGCAGTTGGCCGAGCTGCAGAACTTCCGGCAGAGGTCCCCGCGCAACGTGCAACGAGCGCCTCGAACGCCGCACCGCAGCTGACCCGCAGGCTTTGTCGCCAGGCCATTCAAGGCTTAGCGGCATTGAACATCAGCATCCAGCTCGCACCCCAAACAAACCCTAGGGCAACCTTGGCCGCGAAGCTTTGTGCCGCCGCCCGGCGGGCTAGAGCATGGGATCAGCGCACCGGTCGCCTTTCGCGGTCGAGACCGCTCCCACAAAAGGTTTCTGGGTACGGTCAGTCGCCCAACTCATCCAGCTGCCGCTGCAGGAAACGCCGTTCGGGCTCCAGCTGCACCAGGCGCAGCGCGCTGCGATAGGCCTCGCGAGCCTCGTCGATACGCGCCAGCCGGCGCAACAGATCGGCGCGGGTGGCGTGGCTGAGGTGATAGTCCTGCAGATCGCCGCGCCCGAGGAGTTCATCCACCAACAGCAGGCCGGCCTCGGGCCCGTCGCGCATGGCCACGGCCACCGCGCGGTTCAGTTCCACCACCGGCGACGGGCTCAACTGCAGCAGCACATCGTAGAGCCGGACGATCTGCGGCCAATCGGTCTGCGCGGCGCTCGGCGCCTCGGCATGCACCGCGACGATGGCGGCCTGCAACGAATAGGGGCCGAACGCGCGACTGGTCAACGCCAGCTGCACCAGCTGCGATCCTTCGGCGATCTGCTGGCGGCTCCACAGGCTGCGGTCCTGCTCATCCAGCCGCACCAGCTCACCGGTAGCATCGGTACGCGCAGCCCGGCGGGCATCGTGCAGCAGCATCAGCGCCAGCAGCCCCATCACCTCGGCGTTGGGCAGCAGCTCGAGGAGCAGTCGGCCCAGGCGAATCGCCTCGGCACAGAGGTCGGCGCGGGTCAGCTCGGCGCCGGCCGATGCGGTGTAGCCCTCGTTGAACACCAGATAGACCACCCGCAGCACGCTCTCCAGCCGCGCCGGCAGCTCGTCGCGCTCGGGCACCCGATACGGCAACCGGGCGTCACGGATCTTCGCCTTGGCGCGCACGATGCGCTGGGCAATGGTGGCCGGCGGCGCAAGAAACGCGCGGGCGATCTCCTCGGTGGTCAGGTCGCAGACTTCACGCAGGGTCAGCGCCACGCGGCCATCGGCCGGCAGGGCCGGGTGGCAGCAGGTGAAGATCAGCCGCAGACGGTCGTCTTCCATCTCATCGACCTCCACCGCCTGCGCCGCGTCTTCCAGCTGTTCGGCCAGCAGCCGCAACGAGGCATCGAAGCGCGCCCGGCGGCGCAGGGCATCGATGGCCTTGAAGCGGCCGGCGGAAACCAGCCAGGCACGCGGATTGTCCGGAATCCCATCGCGCGGCCACTGCTGCAGGGCCGCGGCAAAGGCGTCATGCAAGGCCTCTTCGGCGCGATCGAAGTCGCCCAGCAGACGGATCAGCGTGGCCAACACGCGCCGCGACTCGCTGCGATAGACCGCCTCGACCCGCGCCGCCGTGAAATGTCCGGTCAGCGGCATGCTCAGCGCTGCGGCAGCTGGCGCAACGGCCGGACCTCAACGCAGCCAAGGCTGGCCGGCGGGATCTTCGCCGCGATGGCCTCGGCCTCCTGCTGGTCCGCCGCCTCGATCAGGTAGAAGCCCGCCAGCTGCTCGCGGGTTTCGGCGAAGGGGCCGTCGACCACCGAGGTGACGCCATCACGCACGCGCACCGTGCGCGCAGTGCGCACCGACTGCAGCGGTTCGCCGGCGAGCATGTGGCCGCTGGCGCGCAGCTCCTCGCCGCAACTCACGCAACGCGCGACCAGCGCATGCCACTGTTCGTCGGTCATCGCATCCACACGCTGTTCGTCGTAATAGATCAGGCACAGGTAGTTCATGGCGGGGCTCCGTCTGCCGGCAACTGAGCAAAGCTAGCAGCCATTGAACGACCTCGCCCGATCGCGCGACGAAGACCGCGGGCCTGCCTCAACCGGTCTGTTGCTGCGACGGTGTCTGATCCATGCATACCTGGCCGGTCTGCATGTCGAAGGGCATCGAAAAGTGCTCGTGGATCACCTTCCACTCACCGTTGCGCCGCGCCCAGACCCGCGTGCCGCGCATCCAGGCCGTTTGCATCTCGCCTTCGGCATTGGGTCCGCCACAATGGGTAAGCATGCGGCTGCAGGCCAGCTCGCCGCCGACATCCACATGCAGTTCATGGGTCTCGAAGAAACCTTCGCCCTGGCAGAACTCGAAGCAGCGCTGCCAGTGCGCCCGGTATTCCTCAACGCCCTTGAATTGCAGTGCGCCGACCGCATCGAAGGCGACTACGTCGTCGGCGTACTGCGCCATGATCCGGTCGAGATCTTTGGCCTTGGTGGCCTGTTCGAACGTTTCGTGCAGCTGGCGAATGGCGCTCTCGACCTCGCTGTTCTGGCTATTCATGTCCTTCTCCTCTGATCGGGTGAACGGGGTTCACCAACTAGTCGTCCGGCGACTTCCAGAATCGACAGACCCAATCAGTTTTTTCTACGCAGGCGCGGCCCGCATGCCAGACGCCCTGCGCCAGCGGCGCGTGAGCATGCCGCGGCTCCATCGAGCGGAATACGGTTGCGAATTGTTAGCATTGAAATATGATAGTGGCTCTCAGATGGCACAGGCTCTCAACTGCCCATCGCGCCGTCATCCGCCACCCTCACAGCTCAACGTCCGGTCAGGTCCGCCATGCCCACTCTTCGCTTCCCGCGTAAAACCGCACTGCTGCCCGTTTGCCTTGCCGCCAGCTTCGCTGGCTCGCCGCTCATGGCTCAGGAGCAACTCGAAGATCAATCTCAAGGCACTGCCGCCGAGCCGGTCGAACTGCAATCGGTGGAAATCACCGCCAGCGCCGACGCCTCGGCCGATGGCCTGACCCAACCCTATGCCGGCGAACAGGTTGCCCGTGGTGGGCGAGTAGGGATTCTGGGCAATCGCGACTACATGGAAACCCCGTTCACCTCGACGTCCTATACCTCGCAGCTGATTCAGGACCAGCAGGCGCGTAGCGTGTCGGACATCGTGCAGAACGATCCTTCGGTGCGCGTGGCGCGTGGCTTCGGCAACATGCAGGAGCTGTATGTCGTGCGCGGCTTCCCGCTGTATTCCGATGATATTTCCTATAACGGACTCTACGGTCTGCTGCCGCGCCAGTATGTGGCCGCGGAGTTCATCGAGCGCGCGGAGGTATTCCGTGGTGCAAGCGCCTTTCTCAATGGCGCCGCACCGGGTGGTACGGGTCTTGGCGGCGCTATCAACCTGCTGCCCAAGCGTGCACCGAACGAGCCCCTGACTCGCATGACATTTGGCGCCAGTTCCGGCGGTCAGGGCACGGTTGCCGCTGACCTGGGTCGCCGCTTTGGTGAGCAGAACCAGTTTGGCGTTCGCCTCAACGCCGCCAAGCGCGCCGGCGAAACAGGCGTTGAGGACGAGGACCAGACGCTGGACATGTTCGCCTTGGGCTTGGACTACCAAGGTGACCGTCTGCGCTTGTCGGCAGACATCGGCCATCAGTACCACTTCCTCGACAATCCTAGGCCGAGCGTGACGCCAAATGGTGGAATTCCCAGCGCTCCGGATGCCGACGACAACTTTGCACAGCCCTGGACCTATTCGAAAGAGAAGCAGACCTTCGGCACCTTCCGTGCCGAATATGATTTCGCCGACTCGATCACCGGCTGGGCGGCCGCTGGCATACGTGACGGAGAAGAACAGAATCGGCTCTCCAACCCTAGGGCTACCTCCGACGGCTCAACTACGGCGTCGCGGTTCGACAATCACCGCAAAGACCGCGTTTACACAGGTGAGATCGGCATGCGTTTCCGTGTGCAAACCGGAACGGTCTCACATGAGATCGTGACCTCGGCCGCAATGCACGACTTCGAGGAGAAGAATGCCTTCACCTTCTTCGGTCCTGTGATCGGCAATATCCACGACCCGTTCGCTGCGCCGCTACCAACGACGGTGACCTTCCCCGGAGGGGATCTTTCTGATCCAAAACGCACTGAACAGGTCAGCACGCAGAGTCTGGCGATAGCCGACACACTGGGCTTTCTCGATGATCGCCTGCAGGTCACGCTGGGCGCCCGCCGGCAAGGCATCGAAACCAGGAGCTACGCGCCCGTTACAGGCGATCGCATCGATCGTTACGACGCCTATGAAACCACTCCGGTGGCCGGCATCGTTTACCAGCTGAACAACGACCTATCGGTTTATGCCAACTACATTGAGGGGCTGACCAAGGGCGATACCGCAACGGCGACGGCCAATAATCTGCCCGTACTCAATGCCGGAACCTCGCTGGCGCCATATGTCGCAAAACAGACAGAAATCGGTCTTAAATATGATGGCGGCAATCTGGGCGGCAGTATTGCGGTTTTCAGTACCGAGCGACCCTTCGGCATTGTTGAAAATCAGGTGTTTCGCGAGGGCGGCGAGCAACGCAATCGCGGTATAGAGCTGTCGGTTTTCGGCGAACCCGTTTACGGGACGCGCTTGCTGGGGGGACTAACGCTGCTGGATGCCGAACAGAGGAAGACGCTGAACGGCGCAAACGATGGCAACGATGCCATCGGCGTTCCCAAGGTGCAGGCCAACCTCGGCGGCGAATGGGACGTGCCCGGTGTGCAGGGGCTGACGCTTACCAGCTTGGTGATACATACCGGCAAGCAGTACGCCAGCGCCGGCAATGACCTCCGCTTACCATCCTGGACCCGCTTTGATCTCGGCGCCCGTTATCGCATGACCATCGACGACCGCGATGTGACTCTGCGAGCCCGTCTGGACAACGCCACGGGCAGAGATTACTGGGCCTCCGCTGGCGGCTATCCGGGCTCTAACTACCTCGTCCTCGGCGCCCCGCGCACGCTCTCGGTCAGCGCTACGGTCGACTTCTGATGCAGGCAGTCACCCTGCGGCGGTGGGGCTGGGTCCACAAGTGGTCCAGTCTCGTCTCTACGCTGTTCATCCTGATGCTGTGCCTGACCGGCCTGCCGCTGATCTTCTCCCACGAGATCGATCACCTCACCGGCAACGAGATCGAGGCGCCGGCGATGCCCGAGGGCACGCCGCGCGCTGCGGTCGACCGGGTTGCGGCCGAAGCTGTGAAGGCCTATCCGGGCCTCGTGCCGTTGTACTTTTTCGCCGAGGAAGACGCGCCGGACGTCTGGTACGTCAAGCTGGATACCCGCGTCGACACTGATGAAAGCGAATCGACGCTGATCCTCTCCGATGCCCGCACCGCCGAGGTACTCGGCGCGCCGAACTTCGACGAAGGCTTCATGAGCGTGATGTACCGCCTGCACGTGGACCTCTACGCGGGGCTCGCCGGCAAGCTGTTTCTCGGCTTCATGGGCCTGCTGCTGATGGTGGCGATCGTCTCCGGCGTGGTGCTTTACGCGCCCTTCATGCGCAAGCTGCGCTTCGGCGAGGTGCGTCAGGAACGCACTGCACGCACCCGCTGGCTGGATATGCACAACCTGCTCGGCATCGTCACCCTGGTGTGGGCGCTGGCGGTGGGTTTTACCGGGGTGATCAATACCTGGGCGGACCTGATCTTCCAGGCCTGGCAGGCCGAACAGGTCGCCGCACTGCAAGCCGGTGAAACGCGGGTACTGCTGGCCACCGATGCCAGTGATGCGCCTGCCGCTGATGGCTCCTTGCAGACTGCGGTCGATCGCGTGCTGGCTGCAGCGCCGGACATGGCGGTGTCGATGATTGCCTACCCCGGCACACTGCGCGCCACGCCGGAGCACGTCGCGGTGATCCTGCGCGGCGACACGCCGCTGACTTCCCGCCTGACCCAGGCCCTGCTGGTCGATCCGGCCAATGGCGAGGTGCTCGAAGCCGGCGCCCGGCCCTGGTATGTCACCGTGCTGCAGCTCTCGGAACCGTTGCACTTCGGTGACTACGGCGGCCTGCCGCTCAAGTTCCTCTGGGGGCTGCTGGATATCCTCACTATCGTCGTGCTGGGCAGCGGCCTGTACCTGTGGATCAAGCGCGGCACGACGGAGGTACGCTCATGATGCGCATCTGGCTGTGGCCGGTGCTTATCGGCGTGATGTCCACTTTCGGGCTGATCGCCGGGCTGGTCTCCGAAGGCGCGGGCGACTGGCTGAGCTGGCTGGCCCTGGCGGCGCCCGTCGCCATCGGCCTGCATGGCTTGTCACGCAGCGGCGCCCGCCCCCTGGCACGCGGCGGCGACCTTACCCCTGCAGGATCTCGGCGAGCTGGTCGAAGCTGAACGGCTTGGGCAGCGAGCGCGCCGGCAGGTTGCTTTCGATACGCCCTTCACCGGAGACGAATACCAGCCGCAACCATGGCTGGGTTCGCAAGGCCTCGGCAGCGAAGTCGGGGCCTGATCGGCCCGGCAGATTGACGTCCAGCAACAGGTGATCGAAGCGCTGTTCGTGCAGCCCCTGCGCGGCCGCTTCAGCATTCGGATAGCCGCAGGCGCGGTAGCCCAGCTCCTCGACCATCTCGCAGGCCAGCACCAGCAGTTGCGGCTGGTCCTCCACCACCATCACCCACTGCTGCTCGACGGGTTTGTCGTCGCTGTGCTGCGTGCCCAGCAACTGGCGCACCTTGCGCGCCAGGTCTTCCTGCCGATAGGGCTTGCTCAGCAACTCCACGCCAGGATCGAGGCGCCCGCCATGCACGATGGCATTGCGCGTGTAGCCGGAGGTGAACAGCACGGCGATATCCGGCAGCAACACGCGAGCCTGGCGCGCCAGTTCGGTGCTGCTGAGCGGCCCCGGCATGACCACATCGGTGAACAGCAGGTCGATGGAAAGGCCGCTCTGCAGGATGCTCAGGGCGCTCTGCGCATCGTTGGCGCGCAGCACCGAATAGCCGAGGCCGGTGAGCAACTCGATCACCGTGGCCTGCACCGGCAGATCGTCCTCGACCACCAGGATGGTTTCGCTGCCGCCCACCACCGGCCCGACGGTGGATGGCTGCGCCTGTACCTCGGGTTGCTCGGTGCGCGGCAGGTAGAGCTTCACGCTCGTGCCGGCACCCGGTTCGCTGTACAGGCGGATATGCCCGCCGCTCTGCTTGGCGAAGCCGTAGGCCATGCTCAGCCCCAGCCCGGTGCCGTGGCCTTCGGGCTTGGTGGTGAAGAACGGTTCGAAGGCCTGTTCGATAATGTTGGCGGGCATGCCAACGCCTGTGTCCGACACCGCCAGCAACACGTATTGCCCTGGCGCGACGTCGATCTGGGTACCGGTGTAGTGCTCGTCGAGCATGGCGTTGCCCAGCTCCAGGGTGAGCTTGCCCCCATCAGGCATGGCATCGCGGGCATTGATCGCCAGGTTCAGCACCACCTGTTCGAGCTGGTTCGGGTCGACCATCGTCGTCCACAGCCCGCCCGCCACCACGGTTTCGATTTCGATGCGCTCGCCCAACGCCTGGCGCAGCAGCTCATCGAGGTCGCGCAAAAGCCGGCTAAGGTTGGTCGGCTGCGGGCGCAGCGGCTGCCGACGGGCGAAGGCCAGCAGTTGCCGCGCCAGCTTGGCACCGCGCTCGACGGCGGAGCTGGCCGCATCGACCCGCTTCGCCGCGCCACGGTTGGCCTCCACCAGCGGCTGCAGCAACTGCAGATTGCCGGCGATCACCTGCAGCACGTTGTTGAAGTCGTGTGCCACGCCGCCGGTGAGCTTGCCGATGGCCTCGAGCTTCTGCGACTGATACAGCGCCTGTCGGCTGAGTTCCAGCTCGCGGGTGCGCTCCTCGACCAGCTCCTGCAGCTGCTCGCTGGAGCGCTGCAGCGCCTGCTGCGCCAGCACCTGGGCGGTGACATCATGGCCCTGGCAGAAGATGCCGCTGACCTGCTCGTCCTCGCTGAACACCGGCTGGAAAATGAAATTCACATAGTGACGCTCGGCCTTGCCGCCGGCCTGCGGGCGCACGCGCACGGCGATGTCGCGGCCGATATAGGGCCGCCCGGTGACATAGACCTGCTGTAGCAAGTCAGAGAGCGCGCGGCTTTCCAGTTGCGGAAACGCCTTGAGCGCCGGACGCCCGAGCAGCTCGCGGGCGCCGACCAGCTGGTGGAAGGCGCGATTGGCGATCTTCAGCTCGTGCTGCGGCCCTTCGGTGATGGCGATGAAGCCCGGCGCCTGGTCGAAAAGCCGTTGCAGGTGGGCGCGCTCCTCGCTGAGCTGACGACCATGCAGCTCGTTGGCGCGACGCTCCGCGACCAGCGCCGAGACATCGCGCAAGGTCAGTGCCGCGCCCACCACTGCGCCATCCGCAGAACACACGGCGGCGACGACGATCTCCAGCGTTCGCCCGTTAGCCGCGTCTTCATGCTGCAGGGTCAGCGTCGTGTCGCAATCCTGGACCTGCGCCAGGGCCTGGCCCAGCTCGTCGCTCCAGAACGGCAGCCCGCTCGCCGCACGGCGTAGCACCTCGCCACGGCCCAGGCCGAACAGCTCGGCAGCACCGGCGCTCCAGTAGAGCACCGCCCCGGCGCGGTCGAGACCGACGATGGCGTCGCGTGCCGCGTCGATGAAATGATGCAGATAGAGCTCTGCCGTGGGTGACGAACGCTTGCTCAACTGCCCGCCGTCGACCATCGCGTTGGCCTGCGCCAACGTGGTGCGCAGGCGCGCCCGCCGCCGCACGCTGGCCAAGGCCTGATCAAGCTGCGCCAGCGCGCTGGCGCCGAGGGTGACGATCGACCAGTGAGGCCCGAGCAACGGCGCCGGGCCCAGCTCGCGGTGCAGCGAGTCGACGCCCGCCTCATCGCTGAGGAACAGCAACTGGGTGGCCTTCCAGCGACTGCGCAGCTGCCGGGCCTGCGCCACCGGGCGTTGCAGACCGGGCGCCAGCAGCACTAGCGCCGGCTCGTTCTCATCGGGCAGCAACGCGCCTGGATCAAGGCTGCGCACCTGCAGACCGTGGGCTGTCGCCCAGCTGTCGATCTGCTCGCGCAACGCGGCATCGCCTGCCTCCAGCAGCGCGATCTGATCGAGCAGCAGCTCGCTCATAGCAGCGGCAGCCCCAGCAGGCTGCGACCGGTCCAGAGCTTGAGCAGGCCGGTGGTGGGGGTCATCACGTGCGCAGCCCGCGCGTCACGCAGCAGACGGGCGACACGACTGTTCTCGCGATAGGCCGCGCCGCCGCAAAGAGTCATCGCCTCGTTGGCCAAGTGCACTGCGGTCTCCGCCGCATCAGCCTTGCACGCCAGGATGAATGACAACGCCTCGGGGTGGGCGCCATCGCCCCGGCGTGCGGCTTCGCGCACCAGCGCGCGGGTCTTGACCAGCTCGGTCCAGAGTTCGCCATAGCGGATCTGCAGGCTTTCCACATCCCGCAGCGACTCGCCGGAATGGCTGTAATGCCGCGAGCGCAGATGCAGGCTCGCCTCGTCCAGCGCCGCCTGGGCAACGCCCAGATAGGTGCCGGCCATGGCCATGAGGAAGAACGGCGCGACCACCTCGAACACGTACCAGACCTGATCGCCCGGCTCGCCGAGCAGGTTGCGCGCCGGTACCCGGACGCGATCGAGCTGCAGCGGCCGCGAGGAATTGCCGCGCATGCCGAAGCCGGCCCAGGGCTCGAGCCAGTTCATGCCGGCACTGCCCTGGTCGACGATCAGGCAGCTGAAATCCCCCGCCTCGGCGCCCGCCGCGACGGTGGACACGACGTAGGAGTCAGCATGGTCTCCGTTGGTAACGAACTGCTTGGTACCGTCGACCAGGAAATCTTCGCCGTCGGCATCCAGGCGGGTTTCCGGCAGGTAGAAATGCGCGCCGGTGCCCCGCTCGGAGAGCGCCAGCGTGGTGATGTGCTGTCCCGCGGCGATCTCCCGCAGGTAGTGTTCGCGCTGATGCTCGGTGGCCTTGGCCGCGATCACCGCGGTCGCCACGCAATGCATGCCGTAGCACAGCGCCGACGACGGGCAGGCGCGGGCAATGGTTTCGGTAATCACGCACAAGCCCAGCAGCCCCTGCCCCAGGCCGCCCAGTTCGCTCGGCACCTGCAGCCCGAGCAGCCCGGCGTCGCCAAGTGCTCGCAGCGAATGGGCGGGCCAGCGGCAGTCGGCATCAACCTCGGCCGCCAGCGGCGCAATGACGGTTTCAGCCAGATCGGCGGCGACGTTTTGCAATTCGACGAGCTGAACGGGTAGCAAGTGGTCCATGAATCTTCCTGAATTCGCGGGTGGCTGGCGTCCGCCCAGGTGCATATCAGACCCTGACAGTCGGGTATTGTTCGAACAACGTCTTAGGGAGCGTTGGGCGCCCACGGTGGTCATAGTGGCATGACATCAATGACCGCGCGCAAACGCCCCGTACTGCTTCGCCTCGCTCTCGCTCTGCTGATCGGCGCGACGCTGTCTGCCGGCGCGCGAGCCGAGACCGACGACATGCACATCCTGATCGGCAGCTACACGCACGACAGCGACAGCCCGGGCGTTCTGCGCCTGCGCTTCGATCCGGCGAAAGGTCGGATCGACCCGCAACCGCTGCAGACCCTCGCCAGCCACAATCCCTCCTGGCTGGTGCTGGACGAGCAGCGCGGGCGCCTCTATGCCACCAACGAGAACAGCCCAACGCACGCCGACCCGGTCGGTCGTGTCAGCGCTTGGCAACTCGACAGCAGCGGCGAGCACCAGCTGATCGGGCAGAACATCAGCCTGGGCGACGAACCGACCCATGCCAGCCTCAGCCATGACGGGCGCTACCTGTTCATCAGCAATTACGGGGCGCGACCGAACCCGGGCGGCAGCCTGGCGGTGATGCCGCTGGCCGAGGATGGCCGGCCACTGCCGGTCACGCAGCTTCTCGCGCATCAGTCGAGCGGCGTGCACCCCGAGAGGCAGCAGGCGGCGCATGTGCACTCCGCCGTACCGAGCCCGGACGACAAGCGCCTGCTGGTCAGCGATCTGGGCGCCGATCATGTATTCGTCTACCGCTACGACCCGCGCAATGCCGAACGTCCCCTGCAACCCGACGAACCCTCCAGCATCGAGCTGCCAGCGGGCAGCGGCCCGCGCCATCTGGTCTTCCACCCCAATGGCAAGCACGCCTATCTCGCCCTCGAGCTGAGCGCCCAAGTGGCGAGCTTCGACTACACGGACGGCACCCTGATCCGCCGGCAACTGCTGGACCTGAAGGATGCCGCTAGCGAGGTGCGTCATTCACCGGGGGCGATCCACACCTCGGCCGATGGCCGTTTCCTCTATGTCAGCGACCGCGGCGACTACAACCACATCATCGTCTTCGCCATCGACAGCGACGGCGCCCTGCGGGAAATCCAGCGCCGCCCCACTGAAGGCCGCGAACCACGAGAATTTGCCATCGCTCCAGACGGGCGTTTCCTGCTGATCGCCAATCAGCTGAGCGATGACGTGGTGGTGATCGGGCGCGATCCGGACAGCGGAACGCTCGGCGAGACGCTGCAGACCCTGCCGGTCGAGCGCCCGTCGGACATCAAGTTTTTCACCCCTAACTGAGCGAGTCAGGACAACAGGCTGACCACAGCGAACCGGCTGAGATTGGCCTGGGCCACAACGGTCTGGGTGACGGCGGCGTAGCTGGACGGGCTGCGCTGCATCAGATTGAACACCGAATGCGAAAAGTCCTTCGCCCACTGCTGCTCGTCGACATCGGCCTGTTGCGCCAGAAATTCACGAATCTCGCGTTGGCGCTGGCCGAGCTGCTCGCGCAGCGCGCCGACCTTTTCCAGCCCCGCAACCACGGTATCGAGCATGCGCCGCAGTTCGCGCAGCGAGTCGAGCGCCGGGTCGTCGGGAAGGCGTAGCAGCTGCTCTTCATGGCTCTGCACACGCTGGAACCTGCCTTTGCCGAAGAGCTTGTCCTCGCCCTGCACCGCCAGCTGATCCTTGAGCTGCAGCCAGTCGCTCTCCCGTGCGGAAAACCTGAGCCGGCCGCTGTCATCCAGTTCGGCCCGGATTCCGGCCTGGCCGAGGCTGCTGTTGAAGCGACGCAGAATCTGCTCGTCGCTCATGTCATCGTCCAGCACCACGGCCACCGGCTCAGCCAGCTGGCGACCGCCACTGAACAGCAGGGTTTCGCGGCCAGACTGGCGGATCGCTTCCAGCGAATCCAGCCCCTGCAGGCTGAAGCGACTGCGCACCGGCTCGCTGAGCCGCAGCTTCAACGTGGCATCCAGGGAGTTGACCGAGCGCTGGCCGCGCTCACGCAGCAGTTGCTCGACTTCCTGCATGGCATGACGGATCGCGTCCGGCCCGCTGTTCGGGGTTGGCGAACTGATCTCCCGACTCAAGGCGAGCTTGAGCTGCGAAAGGCGGCCCTGCAGGTCGTTCAGGTAGCTTTCAGCCGACTGCATCGAGGACAGCTGCTGGTTGAGCTGCAGGCTGAAGCTGGTGCTCTTCTTGTTGACGGCCTCGGCATGTGCGGTGTCGCCGGGCACAGGCGCACGCGGCGGGCTCACCGCATCCGGCAACAAGGCCTGGCGGCGTTCCTGCGGACCGATTGCGGAAACAGCGGGGAGCTGCTTACCAATCTTCATTCACGCTACCTCGGTCAGAGCATGCCGAACAGCGACAGCCCGTTGATCTTCAAATAGGTCTTCTGCGTCGCCTGCAAGGACAGCTGATAGTTGTTCAGGTCGATGCTGGCGGTGGCGTAATCGAGTTGCGACAGCTCGCCTTCGATCTTCTGGTTCACCAGCGAAACGTCCTCGTTGCTGCTCGACAGCAGCGTCAGCGTGTTCTGCCGTCCGCCCAGTTCGGAGACCGCGCCCAGCAATTCGCCGTGGGTCGCATCGAGACTGTTCAGGGTCGCGGTGATGCTCGCGTGTACGGCCGGATCGTTGGCATCGAGAGCCGGATCAGAGAGCGCCGTCACCAGGGCATTGAGATCGTTGAGCATGCCCACGCCACCGCCGAACACCTGCGCCGCGGTGACGTTTTCCTCGACCAGCACGCCATTGGCGACTGCCGCCTGGCGATGCTGATCGTTGCCAGTCAGCTGGTAGGTCTGGGTAGCGGCATCGAAGGTGATCGCCGGACGGTCGCTGAGAGTGCCGGAAAACAGGTAGCGCCCTTCTTCGTCACGCACGTTGGCGAAGCTGAGAATGGTCTTTTCCAGGTTGCCCAGCTCGTTGGCGATTGCCGCCAGATCCTCGCTGGTGTTGCTGCCGTTGGCGGCCCAGAGCAGCAAGTCGCGCACGCTGAGCATGGTGTCGGACGCGGCTTTGAGGTTGGCCTCCTGCTTGGACAGGTTGCCCGAGACGTTGGCGATGTTGGTGCGGTACTGGGTCAGGGTGGCTTCTTCGCGCTGGATACGCAGCACGCGCACGGCGGAAATCGGGTCATCGGAGGGCAGCAACATGCGCTCGCCGGTGGCCATCTGCTGCATCAACTTGCCGAGCTTCTCGGAGCTGGCGTTCAGCGAGCCGTGCATGGTGGCGGTGATCTGGGCGTTGGAGATGCGCATGGTGTCTTTCTCTTCAGTCGAATCGGCAGGTGCCGACTCAGAACATCGCCAGTACGGCGTTGAACAGATCGTTGGAGGTGCTGATGACCTTCATGTTGGCCTGGTAGGCCTGCTCGTAGGCCATCAGGTTGACCGCTTCCTCGTCCAGGTTGACCGCGCTGACGCTGTCGCGCTGGGCCTGGGCTTGTTCGGCAACGGTGGTTGCCGCACCGAGATCAGCCTGGTTCTGTCGACTGGCACTGGCGACGCGGCCAACCAGGCCAGCGTAGGCATCGTTGAGTGGTACGGTGTTGCCGGCGACCGCGACGCCGGCCGACTTCAGCTCGAGCATCTGCAGCAGGACCTTGTTATTACCCACCTCGCCCGCCGTCGACGAGAACGCCAGATCCGAGGCGCCCAGTGCGTTCACCGCCAGCATGCCGCTGGTGCTGCCGGCGTTGTAGCTGAACAGCGCTTGGCCTGGATTGCCATTGAGGTCGAAGCCACCGGCCAGCGTGTCGTTGACCAAGGTTGCGACGGCGGCCGCCATGTCATGCAGGTCCTGCTGAGCCGGGCGCAACGCGCCATACTCCATGTCGTAGAGGCCACCGAGTGCGCCGCCGAGGCCCTGTGGGTTGAGCGGAAAGGTGGTCTTGGCGAAGACCAGTGTCATCTCCTGCTCACCGGCAACGTTTTCACTGATCTTCAACTGTCCGGCGGTGGCGCCGGCCACCAGTGGCTGTCCATTGGCCAGCGACACACTGAGGGTGCCGTCCGGCGCTTCCTGCACGCGGATGCCGGCGTACTGACTGAGGTCCTTGACCAGGTTTTCGCGGGTGTCGCGCAGGGTCGCGGTGTCGCGCCCGGCCGATTCCATCTCGCGGATCTTGGCATTGAGCTCAGCGATATTGCCGGACAGCCCGTTGATCTCGCTGGTCATTGCGACCCGCTGGCCCTGCAGGGCATTGAGCTGCGTACCGATGTTGCTGTTCAGCCCATTGAAGCGCTGCGCCAGCTGCTTGGCCTCGCCAATGATCTGCTGGCGCAGGGCAATGGATTCGGGCGTAGAGCTGGCTTCGCTGAGGGCGGCGAAGAAGTTGTCCAGGCCGACGCTGACGCTCGAGCCTTCGCTGTCGATCAGGCCTTCGAGCGCGGTCAGATACTGCTGGCTGGTGCTGAAGTACTGCTTGTCCGTTGTCGCGCGCCAGAGCTGCTGGTTCTGGAAATCGTTGGACAGCCGACGAATGGAGCTGACCTCGACGCCGCCCCCGATGCTGACCGACGTCTGCCCGCCAAGCGAGTGCAGCTCCGGCGTCAGACGGCTGAAGCCCGGTGTGTTGACGTTGGCGATGTTCTGCCCGGTCGCCGTGAGGGCGATCTGCGAGGCGCGAACGCCGCTATAGCCAATTTGACCCAAAATACTCACAACAGGACTTCCTTCGGCTCGATCCGGATCGGTTGTGCGAACGCCACGGATAGATGGCTACGCGCTGCGACGGGTGGTTGCTTATCGGTAAAGGCGACGGGATCGAGCCCGGAATTAAATGCCGCTGTAGCGGCAGCTGGCGCCTGCGACTGGACCGGCGTTACCGGCTGAAGCGCAGCCTGATCCGGCCTGGGCGCCGGTGCGGCAGCCTGTAGATCGTTGAGGATATTGCGCGTGTAGTTGCGCGTTTCCGCATAAGGAATCTTCTGCACCCAGGCGCCGGTACCGATTTCCCCCTTGCGTGGGTCGCCATGGCTTTTCAGCCATTCGTCCACCTTCCCCGGGCCGGCGTTGTAGGCTGCCAGCGCCAGGGCCTGGTGGCCGTCATAACGGTCGAGCATCTTGTTCAGGTAGGCGCTGCCGAGGCGTTTGTTGTACTCGGCATCAGTGGTCAGACGCGCTTCGCTGAACGGCAGCCCCAGTTCGGCTGCCATGTCACGCGCGGTGCCGGGCATCAACTGCATCAGGCCACGCGCGCCCTTGGGCGATACCGCTGCAATATTGCCGCTGGATTCGTGCTTGATGACGCTCTCGACCAGCGACTTGAACCCCGCCTTGCCGCTTTCCCAGGCATTGTCCAGCGCATCCACACCGCGCTGCCAGGTGCCACGCAGCGCGTGCAAGCCACCACCCTGCAAACCGCTGCCAGCGTGGCCGACTAGGGCGGTCGGCGCGCTGCCGGCTTCACCACTTAGCTGCTGAACCAGCATGTCGGCGATGCCGGTCTGACGCTTGCCGGCCAGGGTGTCGGCGAGCACTTCGTCATAGAAGTCGCGCATGGTGTCCAGCTCGCGGCTGCGCATGGGGTTGCCAGCGCCGAGCACGTCGCCGGCCTTGCGCATCTGCTTGAGGATCTGTTGCAGGAACATCGCCTCGAACTGTTCGGCGACGACTTCCAGCTGCTGGCGCCGCGCCGCGGTCGGGCCGTCGGCGCGGTTGCGCATGGAAGCGAGGTGTTGCGGAAGGGATACGATGCTCATGCGCCAAAACCTATTCAGAATCTGCTGCGGGTCCGACCTGCCGCCGAGCGGCCGATTACCGGGCCCTTGTTACATCACGATCAGTTCAGCGTTGAGCGCGCCAGCACGCTCCAGCGACTGCAGGATGCTCATCACGTCGTCAGGCGTGGCGCCGAGACTGTTGATGGTGTTGATGATGCTTTCCAGGCTCGCGCCTTCCGGCCACTTGAACATTGCTTTGCGGTCCTGCTCGATGGCGACGTCCGACTGCGGCGTGACAACGGTTTCGCCACCCGCAAAGGCATTCGGCTGGCTGACCTGCGGCCGCTCGCTGATGGTGACGGTCAGGCTGCCATGGGCAACCGCTGCCGCTTTCACCCGCACACCCTGACCTACCACCACCGTACCGGTGCGGCTGTTGAACACCACTTTTGGCCGGCTGCGTCCTTCTTCCACTTCCAAACGTTCGAGCATGGCCATGAAGCTCATCCGCTGGGTGCTGGTAACCGGCGCGCGGATCGACACCTTGGTGGCGTTGAGTGCGGTGGCGGTGCCCGGGCCAAAGTAGGCGTCAACGGCGTCGACGACACGGGTGACTGTCTGGAAGCTCGGCTGACGGACGTTGAGCATCACTTCGGCGCGTTCGGTGAAGTCGCTCGGGATCATCCGCTCGACCGTTGCACCATTGGGAATGAGGCCGCTGTTGGATGTATTGATCGCGACCTTGGAGCCGCTGGCACCTTCGGCGTTGACGCCGCCGACGATCACCGCGCCCTGGGCCAGCGCATAGATTTCGCCGTCGACACCCTGCAGCGGGGTCATCAGCAGCTGGCCGCCGCGCAGGCTCTTGGCGTCGCCCAACGAGGAAACCGTGACATCAACGGTCTGGCCTGCGCTGTAGGACGGCGGCACCGTGGCGGTGATGGTCACCGCAGCGACGTTCTTCAGCTTCGGGTCGACGTTCGGCGGCAGATTCACGCCGAACTGCTTGATCATGTTCGTCACCGATTGGCTGGTGAACTTGACCTGGTTCTTGTCGCCGGTGCCGTCGAGGCCCACGACCAGGCCGTAGCCGATCAGCTGGTTGCCACGAATGCCCTCGACATCCACCAGGTCCATCAGCGGCACGGCCTGAGCCGGTAGTTGCCACAGCGCGACGGCGGCGAGAAACAGCTTGAGGGATCGCATCGGGCTAGTCATTCCAAGGGCCATCACTTAAAGAGGGAACAGCGGCGAGGCAAAGAAGCGCGTCAGCCAGCCGGCCGAATTGCTGTCGTTGAGCACACCACGACCCGCGTAAGAAATCTTCGCGTTGGCCACGCTCTGCGAGGACACCTGGTTGTAGCGGTTGATGTCATCGATGCGCACCAGCCCGGTCAGGCGAATGTATTCATCGCCCTGGTTCAGGCGCAGGGCCTTTTCGCCCTTGATCTGCAAGGTGCCGTTGGGCAACACGCGATGCACGCTGACGGCAATGGAGCCGCGCAGGGTGTTCTGCTGCGAGCTCTTGGCCGAGCCCTTGAACTCGCGTTCGCCGGAGGCTGAGGTTTCAACGTCCGGGTAGGTCTTGCCGAGAATGGTCGGCACGCCGATGCCTACGCTCGATTCCTTGCCGAAGCTGGTGCCGGCGCTCTTGCTCGACTGGGTGGATTCGTCCAGCACGACGGTGAGGATGTCGCCGACCCGTACCGCGCGCTTGTCGCTGATCAGCGAGCCGCTGTAACCGGAGCGAAACAGACCGCCACCGGTGGTCGGCGGCAGGCTGTAGTCCAGCTCCAGCGGCTCGTACTCGGTCGATGGCTCTTCCGGCAGCATCTCGTTGAAGCTGGCGCAGCCGGTTAACAGGGCCAGTGCGACGAGCAGAATGGGCGTACGCATCATCGTTCTCAGACGGTCTGGTTGAGGAACTGCTGCATGCCGCTGGCGGCATCGAGCACCTTGGCGTTGGCCTCGTAAGCACGCTGGATGGCGATCATCGCCACCATGGCCTCGACCACCTGCACGTTGGAGCCTTCGAGCACGCCCTGCTTGAGCTGGCCGAGACCCTCTTCGCCCGGCACGCCTTCGACGGCTTCACCGCTGGCAACGCTTTCGCGATAGAGGTTGCCGCCCAGCGCTTCCAGGCCACCTGGGTTGGTGAAGTTGACCAGGGTGATCTGGCCCAGCTCCGAGGGCAGGGTGTCGCCCGGCAGCACCACCGTGACGATGCCGTCCGCGCCGACGGTGAAGCCGGTGCTGCCTTGCGGTACTTCGATGGCTGGCGTCAGCGGCAGGCCCTGTGCGTTGACCATCACGCCTTCGGCGTTGAGCTGGAATTGGCCATTCTCGGTGTAGAGGATGTCGCCATTGGGCGACTCGACCTGGAAGAAGCCGCGGCCGACGATCGCCAGATCCATCGGCTGGCCGGTGGTCTGGATGCTGCCTTCGGTGAACACCTTCTGGGTGCCAGCGACGCGCACGCCGCTGCCCAGCTGAATGCCGGACGGCACGGTGTTGATCTCATCCGCCTGCGCGCCCGGCTGCTTTTCGATGCTGTAGAACAGGTCTTCGAAGACGGCGCGATCAGCCTTGAAGCCATTGGTGTTGACGTTGGCCAGGTTGTTGGCAACGGTCGCCATGGCGGTGTCTTGTGCAGCCAGGCCGGTCTTGCTGACCCAAAGTGCGGAATTCATGCGTTATCTCCCGATCAGCTGCCGCGGATCATTCGGTTGCCGGCGTCGGAAAGGTCCTCGGCGGCTTTCATCATCTTTACCTGGGTTTCGAACAGGCGATTGAGGCTCATGGTCGAGGCCAGCTCGTCGATGGCCGAGACGTTGCTCGACTCCAGAAAGCCGCTGGCCAGGCGCACGTCTTCGCTCGGCGCGGCGGGCTCGCCGTTGCGGGTGACCAGCAGGCCGGCTTCGTTCTTCATAAGGTCCGCAGCCGCGACGTCGACAAGGCGGATGCGGTCCACTTCGGCCATCATCCAGTCGCCCGGTGCCATGATTGACACGGTGCCGTCGTTGCCGATCTCGACACGATCATGCTCGGGCAGCTCGATCGGCCCGCCCTCGCCCATGACAGCGCGACCGTTGAGGGTCAGGCGTCCTTCGGCATCGATCTGCATGCTGCCCTGGCGGGTATAGGCCTCGCCGTCGCCATCCTGCAGGACGATCAGCCCGGTGCCCTTGACCGCGAAATCCAGCTCGCGGCCGGTAGCCATCAGCGGCCCGGCAGCCAGGCTCACGCCGTTGTTCTCGACCACCGCCATATGCCGGCTGTCGTAGCCGTAGCCTTCCACCGCTACCGCCTGAGCGCGTTCGAGGTCGGCACGAAAGCCCGGTGTGTTGACGTTGGCGAGGTTGTTGGAGCGCACCTGCAGCGACATCATCGTGCGGCTGGCAGCGGTCATCGCCGTGTATCCCAAACGATCCATGGATCAGCCTCAGAGCGCGTTGAACAGGACCTGGGTCAGTTCTTTGTTGGTGGAGATCACCTGGGTGTTGGCCTGGTAGTTGCGCTGGCCTTCCATCAGGCCCACCAGCTGCTGGGTGAGGTCCACGTTGGAGCTTTCCAGCGCGCCGCTGGCCAGGTTGCCGTACTGGCCGACGCCCGGAGCACCTAGCATGGCCGCGCCAGAGGCGGCGGTTTCGGTCCAGGCGGTGCCGCTGATGTTCTTCAGGCCTTCAGCGTTGACGAAGTTGGCCAGCACGACCTGGCCCTGGAGCAGGCGCTCACCGTTGGAGTAGCTGGCGTAGACCTTGCCGTCCTTCTCAACGCTCATGCCGGTCTGCTCACCGGCCGAATAGCCGGTGGCGCGGTTGCTGGTGACACTGAACTCGGAGCCGTACTGGCTGGTGCCGCTGTAGTCGAGCTGAATGGCCAGCGGATCGACGCCGCCGGTCAGAGCGGCGTTCAGCGGGACCTTGCCAATGGGCGCGGCCAGCGTGCCGGCGCCGTCAAAGGTCAGCGGTTGCGGGCCAGCGATGGCGGTACCGTCGACGTAATAGTGAGCGTTCCAGCTGTTGTCCGCCGTTTTGGCGAAGTACTGCGTCAGGGTATGTTCCTTGCCCTGGGAGTCGTACAGCTTGGTGGTGTAGGTGGAGTTGTAGCTGTCGGCAACCAGCGGATCGAAAGCGACCGCTGGGACTTCCTGATTGGCGTCGAGGTTGGCGACGAAGCTCAGCGCGTCGGTGGCCTTGGCAGGTAGACCGCCGGCTTTCATCTGCAGGTCGCTGACCACGCCGGTCTGCAGGTTGCCGGTGGCATCAGCCGGATAACCTTGCAGGCGTTGGCCGAGGCTGTTGGTCAGGTAGCTGTCCTTGTCCGTGCCGAACACGCCGGCACGGGTGTAGGCCACGTCGCCATTGCTCGCGCGGGTGACGAAGAAGCCGCCGCCGGAGATCGCAAGGTCGAGGTTGCGGTTGGTGGTCGTCAGCGCGCCGCCCTGGCTGATGCTCTGGCTGGTGCCGGTGACTTCAACGCCCATGGCCTGGCTCTCGGCATAGAGGCTGCCGAAGTTGGTCCGCGAAGACTTGAAGCCGACGGTGCCGGAGTTGGCGATGTTGTTGCCGATGGTGTTGAGTTGTTCGTTGACGGCGGAGAGGCCGGTCAGGGCGATGTTGAAGCTCATTGGCTGATCTCGATATGTAAAAGGAAAAGAAAACTGGCGAGCCCTGAGGCTCAGCCGCCGAGCAGCCCGGCATCGGCCTGGGCGAATTCAAGGATGTTGTAGAAAGGCACCGAACCGACGCCATTGACCTGAAGCACCGGACCTTCAGCGCTGACGCGCACATTGGAGACCTGACCGGCAACTTCCACCTGCGGGAACTCGCCGTTTTCCGATTCGATGCTGACGCTGTATTTGCCATCGCGAAGGCCGTGCTTGGCCGGATCGATAACGAAGGGCACCTTGCCGGCTGACTGCGCGCCCAGCTCTATGCGGGTCTGGGTGCCGTTGGAGTCGGTCAGCAGCACGGCGGTACGGGTCGAGGCATGGCTCAGATCGAAGCCACCACTGACGGCCTGCCCACTGAGATCCAGCGACTCGACCGCCACACTCACCTGCTGGCCGACCAGGCCGGCGGCGGTGAGGGTCTGCAGGTTGTCAGTCAGCACCAGATTGTTCTGCGCCAGGGTCGCCAGGTTTTCCATGCTCTTGACCTGGGACATCGCCGAGAACTGATTGAGGAACTCGGTGCTGTCGACCGGCTTGGTCGGATCCTGGTACTTGATCTGCGCGACCATCAGGCTGATGAAGTTGTTCTCCATCTGCGTGGAATCGCTGACGTTCACCGCCTGCTTGGGCAACTCGTTGGCGGCGGTGCCGGCAAGACCGCTGCCCTGCAAATTATTGTTCACCGCCATCAGGATTCTCCCAGCCGCAGCAGGCTCTGCTGCATGCTTTTCACGCGATTTAGCACCTCGACGCCGGTCTCGAAGCTGCGGGTGGCCGACATCATGTCGGTCATTTCCTCGATCTCGTTGATGTCGGGGTAGTAGACGTAGCCTTCGCCGTCCGCCAGGGGATTACCCGGCTCGTAGCGGCGCTTGGGCTCAGCACCAGAGGTCACCACGTCGAGCACCTGCACATGGGCGCCGCCCAGGCCGACGCCGCGGGTCAGCGAGTTGTTCTCGTACACAGCGGCGAACATCGGCTTGCGCGCCTGGTAGACGTCGGCGGCGTTGTTGGCTGCCGAGTCGGTGTTGGCCAGGTTGCTCGCCACGGTGTTGAGGCGCACGGTCTGGGCATTCATCGCCGAGCCGGCGATGCGGTAGATGGAATCGAATGACATGGCTTAACGGCCCTCGATGGCTTGCTTCAAGCCACGAAATTTCATCGTGACGAAGGTCAGGCTGGTCTGGAAATCCATGGAGTTGCGCGAGAACTGCGCCTGCTCGGTCGACAGCTCGACGGTATTGCCGTCCTGCGAAGCCTGGCCCGGTACGCGGAACAGCAGCTGCGGGTCAGTGCCTCCCAGGGTCATGCGTGGCGGGATGCTGCTGTCTAGTCGCTGCATCTCCTTGCTGAAATCGATGTCCCGCGCTTGGAAGCCCGGGGTGTCTTCGTTGGCCAGGTTCGCCGCCAGAATCTCGCTGCGCTGCATGCGCAAACCGAGGGCCCGCTCGTGGACGCCCAGGGCGTCATCAATCCGTATACTCATTCACCGATACCCTTTGCAGCCTGGGCGGGCTTGAACAACGCCCGCAGCTTGGTAAGGGAGTGATTGCAGAAAGCATGCCGGACCGACATAACAAGGTAAACATTTGATTTATATAGATAAAAGAGAGCGGCTTCAGGCTGAAACCGAGCCTTCTTTTCCGCATCGGCGAAGCCTTATCGCGGAAAGCGGAAAAGCCGCTTCCGCCTGTCGCCTCTTCACCTTCCTACTGCTGTCCTTCGCCCCCCTGGCGCATGCAGATGCCACTGCTCAAATCAGGCAGGCCATCGAGACGCACCTCAGCCGTATGCTCGAAGGGCAGGCAGCGCGCCAGGGTTGGCAGGGGGTGCAGCTGCGCCACGACATCAACCTGCCAGCCAGCGCGAGCAACCTGGCCGAATGCGCGGGCACGCTGCTGGTCCAGGCCACCGGCGATGCGCCTTCGGCTATGGAACGACAGCAACTGCGGGTCAGCTGTGCCGACGGCTGGACACTCAGCGCCACCGGTCAGGCTCACGTGTTCCTTCCAGTGGTACACGCTGCAGGCATCATCGACCGCGGCCAGACCCTTACCAGCAACGATCTGAAACTGCAGCGCATCAATATCGCCAAGGCCCGGCGCGGCTACTACAACCATCTCGACGAGCTGGTCGGCCTCGCCGCCAAACGCCGTATTCGCGCGGGCCAGACCATCACCCCTGCCCTGCTCGAGCAGGCCATGGCCGTCCGGCGTGGCGAACCGGTAAAGATGATTGCCAATAATGACGGCATCGAAGCTTCCGCCTCCGGCGAAGCGCTAGCCGATGGCCAGCCCGGAGATGTCATCCGCGTGCGCAACACACGCAGCGGCAAGGTGATCGATGCGAAAGTGGTGGAAGCGGGGGTCGTTACCAGCACCTTCTGATCATTTTCCGACGGAGTGGCTGGCTGATCGCGATGCGAAGCGAGGTGCGGTCGCCTCAATTGTTGCGCTTCAAAGAAGCTCTAAATTTTTTGACGCCAGGATTTAATCCTTCGCCGAGTGCTGTCGCCTTACCCTTTCAGCAGGCAGTCAAGCCAGCTCCTAACAGCCCAATCGCACGAAGGATGATCACCATGGCTCTGTCCATTCACACCAACTACTCCGCACTGGTTACCAACACCGCGCTGAACAAGTCGAACAACGCCCTGGCCACCAACCAGCAGCGTCTAGGTACCGGCCTGCGCATCAACTCCGCTTCCGACGATGCCGCCGGCCTGCAGATCGCTACTCGCCTGAATGCCCAGAGCCGTGGCATGGGTGTTGCTTCACGTAACGCGCAGGACGCAATCTCGATGATGCAAACAGCGGAAGGAGCATTAAGCGAATTTTCCGATATCGTCCTTCGAATGAAAGATCTCGCCACCCAAGGGGCGAACGGCACCAATGGCGCTGACGAATACACTGCTCTGGATGGGGAATTCCAAGCCCTCGCCGAAGAGTTGACCAACATCATCAATAACACCAGCTACGGATCCGGCACAACTTTGCTAGATGCTGCTGGTAAGTTTGGTGCTGGCGCAGTCACCTTCCAAATCGGAGCGTCTGACGCAGAGACAATGGATGTCGACGTAAGTACAGAGCTAGGAGCAATCGCTACGGCTATTGGTACCCCTGGCGCGATTACCAGTCAGGCGACTGCTAGCACGGCCATTGGCACAATGGACGATTTGCTAGCTGATGTAGGTGCTGCACGCGCTGGCTTTGGCGCGAACATCAATCGTCTGAACCACACTATTAATAACCTGGCGAACATGAAGGACAACACCGAGATGGCCAAGGGCCGGATCATGGATGCCGATTTCGCCATGGAAAGCGCCAACATGAGCAAGAACTCCATGCTCATGCAGTCGGGCATCTCCATGCTCAAGCAAGCCGGTCAGATGCCAGGTATGGTCATGGGCCTGCTGGGCTGATGATTGTCGGCGGGCCCGCGCTAGCCTACCCGCTGCTCTGCTACAAATGAAAAACGCCCCGACTGGTTCGGGGCGTTTTTTTTGCGTGTTAAACAAGCGCTGACCGCCCATCCGACCAATGGTCAGGCACCGCCACCAACCGCCCCCTTCCCTCCACCAATCCAGCAAAGGCGCACCCTGCGCGGTCTCCGAACTGACTAACAAGTCGAGCAAACACTAAGGCGATGTCATATAGCCATCACGCATGACAGCTATAAGTCTGATTAGTTCCCTTGTAAGTTCAAAAAAACGGCGCCAATATACTGCCAACCAGTTCACGACAAACCCTTGTCCCCGATCACATAAACTTCTGTTCGCTTTTCAGGGCACCATGATTTCATCTCTGACCACCAAGGCCACCGATGGCACTGCATGTCCGCTTCTGAAGTGCGGACGGGACGGCCGCGTGGCGCGCTTCGACCATTCGCTCTACCAGCTCATGCTGATCACCGGTGACGACGCGGAAAAGGTCGATCTCGGCTTCTCCGGCAGCCGAGTATTGGAACGACTGCTGCAAACACCAGGGGAAGTGGTTTCGCGCGAGGAGCTGCTACGCCATGCCTGGGAGAACCGCGTAGTCGGCCAGGGTAGCCTGAACCAACAGATCTATACCCTACGCCAGGTGCTGTCCGACAGTTCCAGCCAGATCATCCAGACCCTGCCGCGGCGGGGTTACCTGTTCAATCCGAACCACCTGCTCGAAGCCAGCGAGGCAGAGCCGGCACCGCCGAGCACTGGCACCGTGCAAACACGTGAAATTACGGAGCCGACGGCGGCAGCGCTGCAGGCGTCGCCCTGGTTCGCACCGACCGTGCTCGGTACCGCCATGGCGCTGCTGCTGGCGGTGGTCGCCCTGGGCTATCGCTTCATGCATGCGCCCAAGGGCTCGCTGACCCACGCCTATTCCATCGGCCAGCTGGAAGTGCTCTACGTGGAGAAAAGCCAGCACATGCTCGAACGCATGATGCAGGAGACCCGTTTGCTTGTTTCAAGCATCGCCGGCCTGAATAGCCACCCGAGTCGGCTGATCGTCAATATGTCACCCGGCTTCTACGAGCTGCGCTGTCTGCGCAAGGACGGCCAGGTGAACTGGCTGAAAGTCCACCGCAGCCAGGTGAACAGCATTTCGAACGAAACACTGCAAGGATGTCTGCGATGACTGTGCATTCCGAAAGCGGCGCCGCAAGCAAGCGCTTGCTACGAGTAATGGTACCGACGGCCATGGCACTCTGGGCGCTGGTCGCCATGGGCACCACCAGCTACAGCGCCAGCCTGGATGGCCGCTATGCCTCCACAGGCCAAATCCTGCTCAGCAATGGGGAGTTGGCGCCAGTCAGTCAGAGCGTGGTATTCCGCGACGGCCGCTTCTACTCGATGACGCGAAATAGCAATGCTATCGTCGAAGCGTCTGGCCGGGTGGAAACAGATCTTCTTGGCCGTGCTCGGCTGATCGTCGAGGAAGGCGAGATCACTAGCCTGATAGCCACCAGCGAGCTCGACGACGAACTGGTGTTCAATCTGCTCTATGGCAAACACAAGGGAGCGCGGATCACCCTCGAACAGGTAGGAACCTGCCTCTACGGAGTCGAAACCCAGCAGGTTTACTGCGCCGACCATCTGGTGGCGCAGCGCTGAGCAGACGCACCGACTGACCGTTCGGTCCAGCCGCGTCGAATCAATCAGCTTCCCGCACCGACCTCGCCGCTGTACTGCGCACCGCTCTCGGAAAAGCGCACCTTGCCGTAGCTGTCGCCGAACAGTTCCTTGTACAGCGCTTCGGCCGAATCGGTCAGCAGCAGGATTTCCACGCGCCGGTTGGCACCGTCCTCCGGCGCGTCCGGGCGCAGCGGCATAACATCCGCCTGAGCCGTCACCTGCAGCACCGAGCCTCCCGGCAGACCAGCATCCACCAACACATTGCGCGCCCGCAGGGCGCGGTCGCCGGACAGGTTCCAGTTGTTGTACCCCGACTGCAGCCGGTAGGGCGTGGCGTCGGTATGCCCGCTGATGATCAGCTTGTTCTCGACCTTGCTCAGCACGCCGGCAAGAACCCCGAGCAACCGAGCGAAGTGCGGATTGAGCACGGCGCTGCCGCGTTGGAACATGAAACGCTGCTGGTCATCCTTGATCAGGATGCGCAGGCCCTGGGGCACCACGTCCACCTCCAGATTCGCCAGCGCGTCGACTTGCCCGGCGACCTCCTGCATCAGCGTCGCAAGCGCCTGTAGTTCGGCGGACGAAGCGTAGCGGCGGGTGCCGTCTGCAGGCGTTTCACCGGCATCGGACGAACGCTCATCACGCTGCCGCTCCGGCTCGCTCGGTGCCGGCCGGATCGGCATACCATCCAGCTCCAGCGGTGAGGTACTGGTGCCATCGAAGATGCCGGCGCCGCCATCGACCAGCGGATTGCTCTCCATTTCACCGTAGGACGGATTGGACATTTCCATCTGCGGCTGGATGATCCACAGCACCATGAACAACGCCATCATCGCCAGGGTGAAGTCGGCAAAGGCCACCTTCCAGGCACCGCCATGCTCATCCTCGTGGCCCTTCTTGCTACGGCGTTTGATGATGATTTCGTGCTCGCCGCCAGCGCCGCCCTTGCCCCTGCTTCTCATGCGGCGTCCCTTTCTTCCTCATACTGGGTGACCCATTTTTCCAGCTGGCGGAAAGCGGGTTTGACGTCCTGTTCGATCAGCTTGCGGCCGGCGTCCACCGCCAGCAGCGTAGGCTTGCCGGCGACATGGGCAACGAGCGTGGTGCGTACGCATTCCAGCGCCGACAGCTCGGTCTTGATGCGCTGGCTCATGGCGTTGGAGAGCGGCTCCATCAGGCAGTAGCAGAAGAAGATGCCGAGGAAGGTGCCTACCAGCGCCGCGGCCACATGGGCGCCGATTTCAGCGACGCTGCCGCCAATGCTGCCCATGGTGATGATGATCCCCATGATCGCCGCGAGAATGCCGAAACCCGGCATCGCCTCGCCGATCTTGTGCAGCGAACGCGCCGGCTGCAGCAGGGCGTGCTCCATGGCTTCGAGCTCCTGCTCGAGGAAGCCCTCCAGTTCGTGCGCGGTGATCTTGCCCATCGCCATCAGACGGAAGTTGTCGGCGATGAAGGCCATCAGGTTCTTTTCCTGAAGGATCAGCGGATAGCGCACGAACAGGTCGCTCTGCTCCGGCTCTTCGATGTGCGAGTCGAGTACCTTGAGGCCGCCGACATCGACCATTTCCAGCAGCTCGTAGAGCAGCATCAGCAACTGGCGCTGAAACTCCTCGCCGCGGCGCTGATAGGCGAACACGCCCTTGATCTGATGCAGCATCTCGATCAGCACTTCCTTGGGATTGCCAACCACCAGGCTGCCAAGTGCGGCGCCAAGAATGATCACGACCTCCGCCGGTTGCCAGAGCATGCGCATGTTGCCGTTGGCCATGGCGTAGCCGCCCAGCACACAACCGATGATGATGAACGCACCTAATACTTTCTGCATGACGTCACTGACTTCTCTCGGTTAGGGGTTCGCTGACCCTAGAAAACGGCAGGCCTTGCCGATTGCCTGTTTGCTCAGCTGACAGACCCGCGCATCGCTGACCTCCAGCACCAGCGCGATTTCCTTCAGGCTCAGCTCGTGCTGGTAATAGAGCGTCAGCACCAATCGCTCACGTTCGTCCAGCCGGCTCAATGCCTGCTCCAGCAGCCGCTCCTTGAGCAAACGTTCCTCGAACATTTCGGAGGTATCCGGAAAATGCTCGTGGCCGCTCTGCAGCAGTTCGTCGAGGCTTTCGATGGCCTCCGACGAGTCGGCCCAGAGGAAGTCCTGATAGTCCTTCTCGTCCAGACCGGTGAAGCGCTTGATCTCCTCGTCGCTGGGCGTATGCCCGAGCTGACGGGTGAGCTCGCGTATGGCATCGCGTACCTTGTGCGCCTGCTGCCGCACCTGGCGTGGGCGCCAGTCCTGGCGGCGCAGCTCATCGAGGATCGCGCCGCGGATGCGCAACGCAGCGAAACGCCCGAACTGCTCGTCCGGCTCGCCATAGCGGCGCAGGCCTTCGAGCAACCCGATCATGCCGATCTGTTCCATGTCCTCGCGGTCGAGCACCTGGTTCGCCTGCAAAGAAAGCTGGCGCACGATGCGTTTGACCAGCGGCAGGTACTGCATCAACCAGCGCTGCTCGGCGCCCGGCGCGAACAGGGCGTGGCCAGCCGGGCTGGCGCCGTAACAGTCGATAGAACAGGTGGCGTTCATGGCGGAGCCTTTATTGAACGATCAGCTTGTTGACCAGCACGTGCCGAAACGGCACTTCGGCCTTCTTGCTGGCGAAATCGGCAAACAGCGTTTCTTCAAGACGGGTCTGCAGTTCACCGATCTGCATCGCGCGCAGCTCGGTGAAAGCCAGCCCGGAGAGGTAGCTCACCACCGAGTTGCGCACCAGCGGCTCAATCTGCTCGAAATTCTTCGGCTCGTCCGACGCCTCCGCCTGTAACGCCAGATCAAGTACGAAGTAGTGCTCGCGGCCGTCGCCGCGCAGGCTGACGATGACCTTGGAGACCGGATAGAACTGGTACTCCACCGGTTCGATGGCTTCCGCCACCACCTCGCCGTCGGACATGCCAGGCTTGAGCAGCCAATAGGCAGCACCCACGCCGCCGGCGACAGTGACGACGTTGAGCAGCAGCATCAGAAGAACCAGACGGGGTGTCGACATAACCTGTTAACAATCCTGTAGTTGAAGTTGAGCCAGTCAGACCGTGACCAGCACATCGCTGGCACGGCCGGCGGAGCGCCTGCTGTCGGGTGCCGACGCAGTGCCGCTGGCGTGATTGGCCGCGGCGAGCACGTTTTCGCCGTTCTCGGGCTGTCGCGGCTGGCCCTGACGACCGGACTGGCCATCGGCGCCGACCTGAACGTTGACCTGCACGAAGTGCTGCGCCACCAGCTCCTGGCGCAGCCGGTCGCTGGTCTGCTGCAGCAACCGCGCGACGTCTGCATGGGCTGCGCTGAGCTGCACGGTGAGACGGCCGGCATCGTGGCTGAGGTGGATTTCCATGCTGCCCAGCTCCGGCGGGTCGAGGCGAATGGTCGCGCTCTGCTGACGTTGCTGGAGTTGCACCTCAACGTGCTCACGCAGCGCGTGCAGCATCTGCTCGCCCCACTTGGCCTCTGGCGCCTGAAGCTTGAGCAGCCGCTCCGCCCCCTGCGTGACGCTGTTGGCCGGCCGCTCGACGGCGACGACCGACGGATCACCAGCTTCGCCTGCGTCGACCGCAGCAAGCAGTGGTTCGGCAGGTGGCACAGCACCCAGCTCAGCGCCAACCGCCAGCGCAGCGGACGCCTGAGCAGGCAGTGCGGCTGAGCCATCGAGCGGCGGGCGCAATGCGGCGGTACCCGCAGCGCGATCAGCGGAACGTTCGGCGTAATGCTCGGCAGGCAACACCGGCAAGCGTGTCGCGATGCCCTCCAGCTGCCGTTCGGCCGGCTCCTCGAGCAAGCCGCCCGACGCCGCCGGCTGTTGCCCAGCTGTCGACGGCCAGGCAAGAGTCGCCTGCGCCTCGCGCGCCTGCACCACGACCTGCTGCTGATCGAGCATGCCCAGCAGCCACAGCTCTGCGGAGGTTTCTTCCGCGACTTCGTCAGTGCCCGCCGCGGCCTCTGAGGCCTGCAGTACAGGCAGATCCTGCGGATCGAGCGGCTGTGCGAGCACCGGCTGCGGATCGGCATTCGCAGTGGCCGCCAGCAGCATGCGCTGATGGAATCCCACCGCCAGCCCAGCGGGCCCGAACACCGGTCGTGCCGGCCCATGTTCGCTCACCGAGGCCGGCTGCACGTTACGCAACGGCAGTGCAACCGGATCCGCACCGGCAGCTGCCGCGGTTGTCCCCGAGATCAACTGGATCACCTGCCGTCTCCCGCCTGGTACATGTCGATACGCTGATAAGCCGCACGCCCTTCGGCGTACTCCAGATGGTTCACCAGCAGCAGGCGCAGGCGCTCGCATTCTTCGCCGCAGGCCGTCAGCGCCTGCCCATGCAAGCGCTTGAGCTGCTGCCTGGCTGCATCAACGGCGTCGGGCAGAGGCCCGCGCGGCAGCTGTTCTAGGCATTGCCGGATCGCCAGATCGACCTCGCGGACCGCATGCCAGTCGCTGCTGTGCAACGCGGCGGCCAGGCGCACGTGCAGTTCCAGCAGGCGCTGCTCGTCACTTGCGTGCGGCACTGACGCCCTCCCAGCCTTCGCGCAGCGTTTCGAGTACCTTCACCACCTCGTCCAGACCGTCCAGCGAGAGCGTCACGCTGACGTCGGAAAGCCGATAGATGCAGTATTCGTAGAGGCGTGACAGGCCCTGCACCACCTCGCCCCCGCCCTCTTCGTCGAGTGCGCCATTGAGGCCGTTGAGGATGTTCATGCACTTCTCCAGCGAAGCGCCCTTCTGCTGATAACGCTTGTGCTCGATATGCCCGCGCGCCCGGGCCAGCTCGTCGAGCAGGCCATCCATCAGCACCAGCACCAGCTCGTAGGGCGACGCGGAAGCGGCACGGGCTTCCAGGTCAACCGAGCGATAGCTGTCGTAACTTTCGTTGGGAAAATAGGAACTCATCAGAACAATCCCGTCGCCTGCGAGGTGTTTTGCATGGCGAACAATCCGTTGGTTTGTTCCATGCTCTGCATGGTCTGCATCATGGTAGTGAACTGCTTGAGGTAGCGGCTGTAGTGCGTGTCGTATTGCTGCTGCAGGTTCTCGAACTGCTCGTCGATGCGCCGCAGGCTCATGTCCAGCGTGTCCATGCGGTTCTTCAGCATGCCGTTGGTGCTGCTGGTGTAGCTGGCGACGGTCTTGTCGATGCTGTCGAGCAGGTTGTCCTTGCCGGTAAACAATGCTTCGAAACCTGCCGGGTCCGCAGCGACTGCAGCCTCGAAACGCTTGGCGTCGATGGTCAGCTTGCCGCTGCGATCAGCGCTGATACCGAACTCGATCAGGCTCTTACCGCCGAAGTCGTTACGCAGCAGCGTGTTCAATCGCCCCTCGATGGCGCGCACGCTGGAGTCGCCAGCCAACGCGCCACGGGCACTGCTGTCGCTGCCGCTGGCAGTCAGCGAATCAAAACTGGTCATCAGCGCGTTGAAGGCATCGATGAAACTCTGTGCCTTGCCCTTGGTGGCGCTCTGATCCTGGCCAACCGAGAGCGTCAAGGCCGAGTCACTGGCGGTGTGCACCTTGTTCACCGAGAGGCTGACGCCATCGATGACGTTGTCGAAGGTGTTGCTCGAACTGGTCAGTACGATGCCGCCGCTGCCTAACGACCCACCCATGCGGATCTGTGCGTCAGCGGCCGTGGACAGCGTGGTAGTCGTGGCCGTGGTACCCGCGAGCGACACCGCGAAGGCATTGGCTACTCCACTCTCGGCGCTGGTCATCACCAGGCTGACTTCACCATTGCTGCGTACCAGCGTGGCCTGCACGCCGAGATCCGCGGCATTGATCGCCTTGGCCGCATCGTCGAGCGTGGCGTAATCGGAAAGCGTGAAATCCTGCCCCTCGAGGGTCAGGGTTCCACTGAGGCTGCCGTCGCTCAGCCCCTGTACCGCGACCTGCTGCTTGCTGGCGAGCTTTTCGACATAGAACTGATAGCTGCCTGCCTGGGCCTGGGTGCCAACCGTTGCGCTGGCATAGCCGTCCTGGCTGAAGGTGGCACTGTTGACCAGCATCGTGGCGTTGCCGGTCTTCAGGCCCGACATGGCCGACTTGAACGTGGTCAGGGATGTGCGCAACTTGCTCAGCGCGTCACGCTGGGTCTTGTAGTTGCTTTCGTTGCGATTGAGCCGGTCCAGCGAAGACTGAACTTCGTAGGTCGCCAGCTGCGTCGACATCTGCTTTACGTAATCTGAATCTATCGCCATTACCGATCCCCTTCCTGTGCTCTGTAGAGCAAGTTGAGTGCCAAGTCACAAACCATTGATTTACAAGAGTTTTGCACTGCTAGCCGCAGAAGAAGCGCTTCCGCACGACAGCACCGGGAGGAAACGAGGAAGCACCGTTTCCGCCTTCGATGGCGGACTCTCTTGGGTTAAGGCGACGAAAAAGGGGGGGATACTTAAGCCGCATCGAGAAATGCGCGTAAGTCATGCCGGGGCGCGACATCTGCGGGCCGGCCGAGTGTTCTGGCGAAGGGGAAAGGCTGTTGCGGCGTATCGGGACAGCCCCTCACCGCAGAGAGGGCGCTTGAGCGTGCGGGTGCGCGCCGCTGCGCATGAACTGCAATGGCTAAGGCAGTAGCCGGCACTTCCATCAGATCAGTCCTACGCCACGGCCGCCGCGCACGCGGTACGCCCTCCTCTCCCGGTTTTGGGGGGCAAGGGCGGATCGGGCAGGAACCTGCGATCACACCCTGCTGGCGTCAGGACTTCTGTGGAGGCTTGCAGCAATGCAGCGAAGCGGCAGGCAGAACCTTTCTGCCGGCCTAGACGTCACGACCGCAGGCCGCTCGGACCGCCCCATCTCCCCGCTGGCGAAAGGGCCAGGGCGAGGGCTGGCGGCGGACTCGCTCAGATGGTCACGCGCGCGTCAGTACATCTGCGGTTGATAGAGCCGCGCATCGTGACTCCCGGCCAGCAGCTGGCCAAGGATTTCATGATGCATGGCGAGCAACTTGCCGTTGCGCTCGTTGATCTGCTGGCACTGAGCGGCCAGCGCACCGAGCTGCTGCCAGCAGTGCCGCAGCCGCTCGGCCTGATCTTCCGGGTAGCAGCTCAGCAGACGCTGCATGCCCTCGGCATCGGATTGCAGGCGAAAGGCGCCGAGCACCTTGGCCCGCCGCTGGGCACGCATGCCGATGGTCTCGACGCGGGTGGTGATCTGCAGATTGAGTCGATCGATCTCCGGACTGTCGCGCTCGAGCAGGAACGCGTAGAGCGCCTGCATCAGATCGCGCAGGGCCAGATAGTCGTCGCAATCCTGCTCGAGGTCGCTAGCCACGACCGCAAGCAGTTTGTCGCGCTGGCTCACGCATCGCTTCCGCGGTGGTAGGCGAGCATGCTGCCGGCCAGTTCGGCGGGATCGGTGGAGATCTCGCCGCGCTGCAGGGCCTGCTTGATCGCCGCTACGCGATCGAGGTCGACGTCCGGCATGGCACGCAGCGCATCATGCATCTGCTCCAGCGGCAGGCTTTCCGACTGGCGCACTGCGGTATCGGCCAGGGGCCGCGAAGCCGGCTGGCGGGTGGTGCTGGCCTCGGCGGCCGGTGTCAGGGCGGGCTTGAAATGCCGGCTGATTTCCATGATTGCGTTCCAACTCGGGGGTTACAGCCAAAGAGGCGACCGCTTGGGTGAAAACCTTAAATCTATTTTGCACGGCACGGATGGGCGGCGTTCCCGCACTGCTGCTCCTGCACCTCATCCGATCGCAACACGTCAGGCCATCTGATGGCGCCACCAACTCTGCGCCGCCAGGCCGTCCTGGATTTTCTGTTCCTGCTGCGCAAGCAGCTGCTGCCATTGCTGCATCTTGTCATCGATCATGTGCTCGACCACCTTCTCGCTGCGCATGGCCTGCAGCAGCTCACGCTGTATGCGCTCCAGCGCCTGTTCGGCAACCGCCAGTTCGCGGCGTTGCAGTTCCACCATCTTGTACAGGGTGGCCTTGTAGCGCTGCTGATTATCGCGCTGTAGCGGCGTGCTCATCGGCACGGAAAATCCGCACAGACGGCTCAGCCCGGTGATGTTGTTGCGGTAGCGCTGGCAGAGGTTCTGCTGGTACTGCACGCGGCCAAGCATCTGCCGCACACGGTGGCTGCGCAGGCTGGCCAGCCTGCCAAGGGTTTCGATCTGCTGTTTCATCGCGGTTTCCCGAGGATGTTCTGCAAGGTGGCGACGCTGGCTTCCAGTTCGGCGGCCTCGCCTACTTCCTGGCGCAGGAACCGCTCGATGGTCGGCGCCAGCTGCACCGCACGATCGGTCTTGATGTCGGCCCCCGGCGTATAGCCGCCGAGCGGGATCAGCTCCTTGATCTTCTCGAAGGTGCTGTAGCACTCCTTGAGCTGGCGCGCCGCGCCCAGATGCGCCGGCTGGCCGACCTGGCTCATGCAGCGGCTGACCGAGGCACAGACGTCGATGGCAGGGTAATGCCCGGCTTCGGCCAGGCGCCGCGAGAGCACGATGTGACCGTCGAGAATGGCTCGCGCGCAGTCGACGATAGGGTCCTGCTGGTCGTCGCCTTCGGCCAGCACGGTGTAGATGGCGCTGAGACTGCCGTTGTCGCTGGCGCCATTGCCGGCGCTTTCCACGAGCTCCGGCAGCATGCCGAATACCGACGGCGGGTAACCCTTGGTCGCCGGAGGCTCGCCGAGAGCCAGGGCGATTTCGCGCTGGGCCATGGCGTAGCGGGTCAGCGAGTCGACCAGCAGGAGCACGTCATGCCCCTGGTCGCGAAAGTAGGCGGCGATGCTGTGACAGAGCTCGGTGGCCTTCAGGCGCATCAGCGGCGATTCGTTGGCCGGTGCGACCACCACCACGGCCTTCTTCAGGCCCTCCTCGCCCAGCGAATGCAGGAGGAATTCCTGCACCTCGCGGCCACGCTCGCCGATCAGCCCGACCACCACCACATCGGCCTTGGTCTGCCGGGTGATCATGCCCAGCAGCACGCTCTTGCCCACACCGGAGCCGGCGAACAGGCCGACGCGCTGGCCCTTGCCCAGGGTCAGGGTGGCATTGATCGCGCGCACGCCGACATCCAGCGCTTCACTGACAGGCTTGCGCTTGAGCGGGTTGACCGAGGGCAGCTCGGTCGGCAGCGGGTCGCGGCCGCCGAGCTTGCCCAGTTCGTCCAGTGGTTCGCCGAGGCCGTTTACCACACGCCCCAGCCAGGATTCGTCGATATGCAGCTTGGCATCATCCGGCGCCGGGAATACCCGTGAGCCGGCGGTCAGACCGACCGGCTTCTTGAACGGCATCAGGTAGGTGATATCGCGGTTGAAGCCCACCACCTGCGCTTCCAGCATGCTGCCATCGCCCTGCTCGACATAGCAGCGCTGGCCGGTCATGCGCTGGCAGCCGAGGCTCTCCAGCAGCATCCCGGAGACACGCACCAGCCGCCCACTGACCTTGGCCAGCTGCACGTTGTCCAGCGAGCGCAGGGCCTCGTCGAGGCGAAAGCTGTCGCGCAGGGCCATCGGTCAGCCCTGCGCCGTAATGTGTTCGGCGAGGGTTTCCATGCACGAGTCCAGGCGCTGCTGGCAGCCGATATCGGCTTCGGCCTGAGCAGTCAACACGCGGCATTCGCCGAGCGGCAGCTTCTCATCGGGTACCAGACGCCACGCCGCGGCACGCTCGGGGGCCAGCTCGCGGATGCGCGCGCACTCTTCCGGATTGAGGTGGATGCGCACGTCTTCCTGATCACCCGGCATGGCGCTCAGCGCTTCTTCGGCGAGGGTCAGCAACTGGGTCGGGTGCAGGGTCAGTTCACAGCGGATCACCTGGCGAGCGACCTTCTGCACCAGCTCCAGCAGCTCCTCGCGGCGAGCCTGCTCGTACTCCTGACGAAAGCCTTCGAATGCCTCGATCAGGCGATCCAATGGTTGACCCGCCTCATCGAAAGCGCGGCGGCCCTGCTGGCGCCCCTCTTCCAGGCCCAGCGCCTTGCCATCCTCGACCCCGCGCTGGAAACCTTCGCGATGGCCGGCCTCGCGACCCTGCTCCAGGCCTTCGCGGTAGCCCTTGTCGATGCCTTCCTGGAAGCCATCGGCCACCGCGCGCTGCAGGGCCGCCGGATCGTCGGCGAAACCAGCCGCGGCCTGTGCCGGGGTCTTCACCCGTGGCGGAAAGCGGAACGGCCGCCAGCTGCGGTCGGCACCCTTGATCACCTTGACCGTCATGTCATTCCACCGTCTGTTCGCGGAACAGCTGCACCTGCAGCTCGCCATCGGCGGACATCTCGCGCACCACACCCATGATGTCCTTGCGCACCTGCTCGACACGGCTCAGCGGCACCGGGCCCTGGCGCCGGTTGATCGACTCCATCTGCTGCGCCTGGCGCTTGGGCATGGCGCCCTGGATGGCCTTGACCAGCTCCGGCTCGGCGCCCTTCAGCGCGACCACCCACTCGTCCAGCGGGATCACTTCCAGCAGGGTCTGCAGCACGTCCTGGTTCTGCCGCGAAAGGATGAAGAAGTCATACATCTCATCCTCGATCTTGCCGACCAGCTCCTCGTTATGCGCGCGCAGCAGCTCGAACATCTGGTCGCGGTTGCCCTTGAAGCGGTTCATGATGTCCGCCGCCTGCTTCACGCCGCGTACCTGCGAACCCTGGGTGCTGAGCACCTTGAGGCTGCGATCGATCAGCTGCTCCAGCTCGGCAATCACATCGCTGTTGACCTCGGACAGGTTGGCGATGCGATACAGCAGCTCGTCCTGGCGCTCGGCCGGCATGCACTCGAGCACCTCGGTGGCCATGCCCGGCGGCAGAAAGGCGAGGAACACCGCCTGCATCTGCGCGTGTTCCTTGGCGATCAGCGCGGCGAACTGCTTGGGATCGAGCCATTCCATCTTGGCCATCTTGGCGCGGATCTCCTCGCCATAGATGGAGTCCAGCAGCGAACGGGTGATGTCGCCGCCCAGCGCCTTGCCGAGCATGCCCGACAGGTAGGTGCGCGAGGCGCCCTTGATGCTGCTCTGCTCCTTGTAATCGTCGAAGAAGCGGCTGATGACGTCGGAAACCATAGGCTGCTTGACGTTGGACAGCCGTGCCATCGCCTGACTGATGCTGATGATCTCTTCGCGGGAGAAGTTGCGCAGGATGCCTGCGGAAATCTCATCGCCCATGCTCAGCATGAGGATTGCCGCCTGATCCAGCGAGCTGACCGAGCGCAGTTGCACCGGCCGCGGCTTGATCTCGCGGGCGGACGCCTGGCTGCCTTCAGCCGGCTGGGTTGAGGTCTCTTTCATTGCGCCCTATCCAGTGCTTGATGACTTCCGAGACACGCTCGGGATCGTTCTTGGCGAGCATCTGCAGGTGCTCGATCTGCAGCTCCAGCCCCGAACCCGGGGCTGGCAGGCGAATCTCCGAGAGCGGATTTAGCTCACCGAAGATGTGCGGTCCGCCGGGCTCGCGCGGGCTGGCCAGCGCCGGCCGGCTGTCGCCTTCCAGTGCCGCGGGCGCACCCGGTTCGATCAGGCTGCCTTCCAGCCCCTCGCTCAGGGGTAATGCCGCGACGTTGCGCTGGGTCAGATTGCGTACCGCCGGGCGGACCACGATCAGCAGCAACAGCAGGGCGATCAGCCCGGCGACGCCGACCTTGGCCAGCGCATGAATCTGGGTGTTTTCCCACCAGGGCACGACCTCCTCGATCGGCTCGACGGCGGCGAACGGCAGCACACTGAGGCTGAGCAGATCGCCACGCTCCTGCTTGAAGCCGACGGCGCTGCGCACCATCGCCTCCATTTCGGCGCGAGCCTCGTCGGTCCAGCCACCTTCAGGCGCGGCCGCGGCATTGAGCACCACTGCCACGCTCTGCTGGCGCAGGGCGAAGCCGGCGTGTTTGACGTGCACCACGCTCTGGTCGTAATCCAGCTGGCGAGTCGATTCCTCGCGCAGCGAAGTGGCACCCTTGGTTTCCGTCTTGGCCGGCGCAGGTTCTTCGCCTTCCTTCGGCGGCGCCACGGGGCGGTTGGCCAGCGAACCGGGTATGCCCAGGGCAAGCTGATCCAGCGCGCTCTCGTTGAGCAATACCTCGTTGCGCAGCCGTGGCGTATCGCCGTAGGACTGGAAAGTCTCCTCCTTCTGGCTGAAGTCGATATCGGCCGCGACGCTGATGCGATAGTTGCCCAGCCCGAGCACCGGAGCCAGCACCTGTTCGATGTTGGCCACCGCCTTCTGCTGATAGTCCTCGACCGCCTGCCAGTTCTGCGCCGGCCCGCCGCCGACGTTGAGACCGCGCGAAAGCAGCGCGCCGTACTGATCGACCACGCCGACATCCTCGGGCTTGAGGTTCGGCACGCTGTTGGCGACCAGGTTGATGATCGCGCCAACCTGCTCGTGGGTGAGCGTGTAGCCCGGCTCCAGCTGCAACATCACCGAGGCCTTGCTTGGCGCACGCTTGCTGACCACGAAGGAGCTGTTCTCCTCCTGAGCCAGATGAACCCGCGCATGCTGCACGCCCTTGAGCGCCATCACCGTGCGCGCCAGCTCACCTTCCAGGCTGCGCTTGAGGCGCACGTCCTGGACGAACTGGCTGGTGCCCAGCGGCTCCTCCTTGTCGAACAGCTCGTAGCCGGCCGGCTGCGCGACCTTCACGCCCTTGGCGTTGAGCAGCAGCCGCGCCTGTGCCAGCTGATCCTCACGCACCAGGATCTGGCCACTTTGCGGATGGATGCGATACTGCAGCGCCTCGCCGTCGAGCACCTGCATCACTTCGGCAGCCGGAAACGATTCGCCAGCACCATGCAGCGGGCGGAACGAGCCGTTGTCGCGCCACAGATAGAACGCCACGGCCACTGCCAGCGCCGCGGCGATCACCGCCATGCCGGCCAGCGTCACGCGCGGATCGAGTTGCAGCCCGCCTGCGGGCAACCTGGATTTGATTTTCTGCAGCACGTCTTAGCTCTCTCGACCGATCAAAGCGGCATTCGCATGACGTCATCGAACGCCGTGGTCAGTTTGTTGCGCACCTGCAGCAGGGCGGAGAACGAAACGCTGGCTTTCTGGCTGTCGATCATCGCGCCAACCAGATCATCGCTCTTGCCGCTGTCGACCGCCGCCATCGCCGCGCCAGCCTGATGCTGCTGGGCATCCACCGAGCGCATCGCGGCCATGAACAGGCCGCCAGCATCGGCAGACGCCTGGTTAGCCGGCTTGATCGCCGGACTCCCCGCGACATCCGCGAGCTGCTGCATGCGACCCAGCATTTGCTGCTGGACCTGGGTGATTGAACTCATCGCTGGCTCTCCCCTGTTTCAGCAATTAAAGGTGTCTGGATCAGAAATTCAGCTCGATACCCTGCTCGCGCATGGCATTGAGGCGGTAGCGCAGCGCGCGTGAGGTCATGCCCAGGCTCGCCGCGGCCTTGGACTTGTGGCCATCGAAGCGGCGGATGGTGTCGATCACATGCTGGTACTCGGCCCACTTGCCACTGGCGCGCAGTGCCGCCTTGCCGTTTTCCGCCGCAAGCATCAGCGGCTTCTCGACGCGTGCCGGTGCAGCAGCAGGTGCGGCCAGACCGAGGTCCTGTGGCTGGATGAACAACCCGTTGCGCAGCACCAGCGCGCGCTGCACGGTGTTTTCCAGCTCGCGAGCGTTGCCCGGCCAGTCGTGCTGCAACAATGCGCGGCAGGCGTCATCGGTGAGCAGTTCGTCATGAGCTTCCTGCGGCGCGTATTTACTGATGAAACGACGGGCCAGCGGCAACACGTCTTCCTTGCGCTCGCGCAGCGGGCTGATATGCAGCGGCAGTACGTCGAGACGGAACATGAGGTCGGCACGGAAACGACCCTCGGCCACTTCCTGCTGCAGATCGCGGTTGGTCGCGGCGATGATGCGCACGTTCAGCTCGATCTCGCGGCGCCCACCCAGACGCTCCACACGCTGCTCCTGCAGCACCCGCAGCAACTTGGCCTGCAGCCCCAGCGGCAGTTCGCCGATCTCGTCGAGCAGCAGGGTGCCGCCGTTGGCCTGCTCGAACTTGCCGGGCTGGGCGCTCACCGCGCCGGTGAAAGCGCCCTTCTCGTGGCCGAATAGAATTGACTCGAGCATCTGCTCGGGGATCGCCGCGCAGTTGACCGCGATGAACGGGGCGTCCGGGCTGGCAGAGAAGCGATGAATGTAGCGCGCCATCAGTTCCTTGCCGGTGCCGGTCTCGCCGGTGATAAGGATCGGCGCACGGGTCAGGGAAACGCGCTGAGCCATGGCCAGCAGTCGGCGACCGGACTGGGAGCAGGAAACGAAGCTCTCCTGGGCCGTTTCGGCGCAGGCCTGTCGACGCAGCAACGCGTGCAGCTGGGTTTCACTGAACGGCGACAGCAGGTAATCGACGCATCCCAGTTCCAGCAGAGTGGCGGCCTTTTCCTGGTCGGCATATTCGACAACCGGAATCACACTTGTATTGGGCACCCGCCGTGCGAGCAGTTCCACCTGCGCATATAACGAGCGCGGCAGCAGACTTCCAGCAACTACAAAAACCAGGGAAACGGCAGTGTTATTGCCTCTGCCGAATCCATCGAAATCGTCATGGCGGGTAACCTCGCAACCCTGCCGGCGCAAACCTGCCTGAAGAAAGTCGCATACCACATCGCGGGCGGCGCCAATAATCGCAACCTTCTTTCTGGGCAATTCATCGAATAGCTCGTCGCATGCGTATTTCATTGCCTGACTGACACTTTTCAATGTGACCACCTTGCGCTCCACCTACCACCACCCGAGTGGTTAAACGGATACGCGAAATAAAATCTATTTAATTTTTCGGAACTAAACGTCGTCTTCGACTTCTGACCCGCATGATCCAGCGCGCTGTTCGCCGGCTTTCCCGAACAAGTGCGCGCACGCTATCAGGACGCCAGATCAATCCCCCAATCAGTTCTGCTTAATTGAAATCAATGGATGCCAGATGACCTCAAAAAAGCTCATTTGATATCTCTTGATTTAACGCTCTCACGCGCCCAGGCCTAGGATGGCGGCACGCTAGAGCCGTGCCCGGAAAACACCCGTGCCAGCCAGCAATCGTCTGCATAAATGGCCAGCGGTATTGCCGCCGTGTTCACCGACCCCAGGAAATACAGTTCACAACATGACTGGCAATTCAAAAGTCCACCATGGCGTGCCCGCCCAAAGCCTGACTGTATTGAAATCGCAGAAGCTGGGACGGCATCACCACAAGATCCCGCAATACATAAAGGAAAGTACCAACAAGAATCCGCGACTGATCGGCGATTATTTTCTGCGCAATTATCGGATCAATCTCGAACTGAACCGCATCGATGTTCAGGAAGAGCGCAGCGAAGAGCCGGACTGCATCTATCGCTCGGCCATGGGCAAAGTTGGATTTTCCATTGACCGTGCATTACTGACTGAAGCACTGGAGTGTTATTACGGCGGCACCGTAATTGCCAGTCAGGACACGCCGCCGATAAGCACATCCGAACAGCGCATGCGTAATCGTCTGGGCATGGATATCACCGATATCTTCGCCCGCTCGATATTGTCCGGTGAGACGTTCGGCAAACTCGACAGTTACCGCAACGATTATGAAGAGACCAGCTGGGAGTATGTGGCCGAGTACGAGTACATCAGCCATATCACCGGTAGTCGCTCCTCGATCTACATCTATCTGGATACCGACCTGGTCGACGAGCTGACCAGTCGCCTGGCCGGCCCGGCCCCGGCACGCTTGCCGGGCAATCCCATCGATCACATCAAGCACCTGCCGGTGCGCCTCGATTGCGTGGTCGCGTCGGCGCAGATGCCGCTGGCGCAGGTTCTCGCGCTGCAGCTCGACGACATCCTGATGCTGCGCCCGCTGGACCGCTACGAGGTGCGCATCAACCAGCAGAAGCTCTATCGCGGCACCATCTTCGAAGAGGACGGGGCCCTGTTCCTTACTTCACTTGAAAGCGTGAACCCCCAATGAACGGCCATCTTTCCGACAACGAATTCGAAAACCTCATCAACGAAGGCGACCTCAGCCTGGATGCCGTCGACGCCACCGCGCTCGAAGCGCCTGCCGCGGCACCTGCACAGCGCCAGGACCTGAGCTTTTTCGGCAAGATTCCGGTGAACGTGACCCTTGAGGTCGCCTCGGCGGAGATCTCGCTCAAGGAACTGATGGAGTGCGATACCAGCAGCGTCATCGTGCTCGACAAGCTGGCCGGCGAACCGCTGGACGTGAAGGTCAACGGCACTCTCTTCGCCAAGGCCGAGGTGGTGGTGATGAACGGCAACTACGGCCTGCGCATCGTCGAACTGTCCGGCACCAGCCTGGACGCCTTCACGCCATGAACCTGCGTCGCGGCCTGAGCCTGCTCGCCCTGCTGCTGATCGGGCTGATGCCCCTGGCAGCCCAGGCCGCTGGCGGCGAGATCACCCTGTTCAACCTGAACGATACCGAGAACGGCCAGGAATTCTCGGTGAAGCTGCAGATCCTCATCATCATGACGCTGCTCGGCTTCCTGCCGGCGATGCTGATGATGATGACCTGCTTCACCCGCTTCATCATCGTACTGGCCATCCTGCGCCAGGCCATCGGCCTGCAGCAGAGCCCGCCGAACCAGGTGCTGATCGGCATCGCGCTGATCGTCACCCTGCTGGTGATGCGCCCGGTCTGGCAGGACATACACAGCCAGGCCTACGAGCCGTTCCAGAACGACGAGATCACCCTCGAACAGGCGCTGGACTCGGCCAAGGGCAGCCTGGCCGGTTTCATGCTCGCGCAGACCAACAAGAACTCCCTGGAAACCATGGTGGCCCTGGCCGGCGAGGAACTGCCGGAAAACCTCGACGACCTGGATTTCTCGCTGCTGCTGCCGGCGTTCGTGCTGAGCGAGCTGAAGACCGCGTTCCAACTGGGCTTCATGATCTTCGTGCCGTTTCTGGTGATCGACCTGGTGGTGGCCAGCGTGCTGATGGCGATGGGCATGATGATGCTCTCGCCGATGATGATTTCGTTGCCGTTCAAGCTGATGGTGTTCGTGCTGGTCGACGGCTGGGCGCTGTTGATGGGGACGTTGACCACCAGTATTCAGCCGTTTTAGGTGACGGGGATGAAGGCGTTGGCCGGGCGGTGGGGTTTGGAGAGTGGGGAGGCAGTGGGCTTTGGCCGCGAAGCTTTGCCTTTGCCGGCTCTGACATCGGTATTCGGCGCCACGCTTTCCTCGGCTGGAACTACAGGTTGCGCCTTGCACGGCGCGTCACTTTTTCTTGTCTGGCCAAGAAAAAGTAACCAAAAAGAAGGCCACCCCTACATCCGGGTTTTGCTGCGCAAAACTTCCCTCGCTTCGGCGCTGCTCCGGGGGTCGTCGCGAAGGGCCATCCCTGGCCCATCGCTCCTCGCTCGGCATCCATGCCTCGCGACCCCCTACGCAACGCCTAAGCTCGGCCTCCTGAAGGGGATTAAAGACCGAGGTGCCTGGAAGTGTCCAAGCAACGAAAGCAAAAAATCGCTTCGCTTGTTCCTACGCGCACGGCCTGACAGGCGACACCAAACGCCCCTTTCAGAAGGCCGAATGGAATCGCTGCGCAGAGGGGCGAGCGGCATGGATGCCGCGAGAGCCGTGAAGGGCCATGGATGGCCCTTGCGCGGCGACCCTCGGAGCAGCGATGGAGTGAGGGAAGTCGAGCGCAGCGAGACCCGGATGCAGGGGCAAGACCTTTTGGTTCCTTTTGGGGCGACTGCCAAAAGGGACTCGCCCAGCAGGGCGAAACCAATGCGCCTGCCAACCCGGCCAATAGGCATTAACCCCAGAAGCCCAAGCCCAAACGCTTCGTGGCCAAGGCCGCTCCCACAACAAGCAAAGCCAAAGCTACAGTTCGCCGCCTGGCCGAGCGGTGCATTCACCGTCACCTCAAAGGTGCCCCAATGCTAACCCCCGACACCGCCGTCCATATCGTCTCCAACGCCATCCACGTGATCGTCCTGGTGGTCTGCGTACTGATCGTCCCGAGCCTGCTCGGCGGCCTCCTGATCAGCATTTTCCAGGCCGCCACCCAGATCAACGAACAGATGCTGAGCTTCCTCCCACGTCTGCTCATCACCCTCGGCATGCTGGTGTTCGCCGGGCACTGGATCCTGCGCACGCTGAGCGATCTGTTCATCGAAACCTTCCAGCAGGCGGGTCGCCTGGTCGGCTGAATCATGTCCAACGATCCCCTGATGCACGCCGGCCAATACCTGCAATCGCTGCTCGCCTACTGGTGGCCGTTCTGCCGGATCATGGCCGTGTTCAGCCTGGCGCCGATGTTCAGTCACAAGGCGATCAGCGTGCGCGTGCGCATCCTCCTGGCACTGGCACTGACCCTGGTGCTGGGCGCGGCGTTGCCGACGCCACCCAATCTCGACCCGCTGTCGCTGGCAGGCATGCTGGCCGCCATCGAGCAGATCGCCATGGGCCTGCTGCTGGGCCTGGCGCTGCTGCTGGTGTTCACCGTGTTCACGCTGATCGGCGATGTGGTCTCGACCCAGCTCGGCTTGTCCATGGCGGTGTTCAACGATCCCATGAACGGCGTGTCCTCGGCGTCGATCATCTACCAGCTGTACTTCATCCTGCTGGCGCTGCTGTTCTTCGCCATCGACGGCCATCTGGTCACGGTGAGCATCATCTACCAGAGCTTCGTCTACTGGCCGATCGGCAGCGGGCTGTTCTACGACGGTCTGCAGACCATCGCCTGGTCGATGGCCTGGGTGATCTCGGCGGCGCTGCTGATCGCCCTGCCGATCGTCTTCTGCATGACCCTGGTGCAGTTCTGCTTCGGCCTGCTCAATCGCATCTCGCCGGCGATGAACCTGTTCTCGCTGGGCTTTCCCATGGCGATCCTGGCCGGTTTGTCGCTGATTTACCTGACCTTGCCGAACCTCGCCGAGGCCTACCTGCACCTGACCCGCGACCTGCTGGACAAGATCGGCGTACTGCTCAGGAGCAGCGGCCATGTCTGAGCAGAACAGCAGTCAGGAAAAGACCGAAGAGGCCTCCGAGCAGAAACTCAAGAAGAGTCGCGACGACGGCCAGGTCACCCGCTCCAAGGACGTGGCCACCACCGTTTCGCTGCTGGCCACGCTGTTGCTGCTCAAGCTCAGCGCCGGGCTGTTCCTCGACGGCATGCAGCAGAGCTTCAGCTACTCCTACATCGACTTTCATCAGAGCGAGATCGGCATCGACGATGTGCAGGTGATCCTGCTGCACAACCTGCTGGTGTTCATCAGCGTGCTGCTGCCGCTGCTGCTGACGCCGATCCTGGTCATCGCCTTTGCCCTGGTGCCGGGCGGCTGGGTATTCGCCTCGAAGAATTTCGCGCCGAACTTCGGCAAGCTCAACCCCATCACCGGACTGGGACGGATGGTCGGTGCGCAGAACTGGAGCGAGCTGGCCAAGTCGCTGCTGAAGATATCCGCGCTGCTCGGCATCGCCGGCTGGCAGCTGTACTACGCCGCGCCACGGCTGATCGCACTGCAGCGCACGGACATCTTCAACGCCATCGGTGGCGCCTTCTCGCTGACCTTCGATCTGGCGTTTTCGCTGCTGCTGGTGTTCGTGCTGTTCTCTTTCATCGACATCCCGCTGCAGCGCTTCTTCTTCCTTAAGAAAATGCGCATGACCAAGCAGGAGCGCAAGGAAGAGCACAAGAACCAGGAAGGTCGGCCAGAGGTGAAGGCGCGCATCAAGCAGCTGCAGCGCCAGCTCGCGCAGCGGCAGATCACCAAGGTGATCAAGGATGCCGACGTGGTGATCGTCAACCCGACCCACTATGCCGTGGCGCTAAAATACGACCCGAAGAAGGCCGAAACGCCGTTCGTCATCGCCCGCGGCGTTGATGAGATGGCCCTGTACATCCGCAAGATGGCCCAGGCCAACGCGCTGGAAGTAATCGAGCTGCCACCGCTGGCCCGCGCGATCTACTACAGCACCCAGGTCAACCAGCAGATTCCGGCACCGCTTTATACCGCCGTGGCCCACGTGCTGACCTACATCCTCCAGCTCAAGGCCTGGAGGCAGGGCAGACGCCAGGGCAAACCGGCACTGGCCAGCAACATCCACATCCCCGAAGAACTGTTCAACCGAGCGCGCTCATGAGCCTGATGCAGAAACTGACGCCGACCTTCCGCAGTGGCCGGATCGGCATTCCGCTGATCATCCTGTCGATCCTGGCGATGATCATCCTGCCGCTGCCGCCGCAGCTGCTGGACATCCTGTTCACCTTCAACATCGCCATGGCGGTGCTGGTGCTGCTGGTCAGCGTGTCGTCCAAGAGCCCGCTGGATTTTTCGCTGTTCCCCACGGTGATCCTGGTCACCACGCTGATGCGCCTGACGCTTAACGTCGCCTCGACGCGGGTGGTGTTGCTTGAGGGTCATACCGGCACTGGCGCGGCGGGCAAGGTGATCGAAGCCTTCGGCGAAGTGGTGATCGGCGGCAACTTCATCGTCGGCCTGGTGGTGTTCGTGATCCTGATGATCATCAACTTCATCGTCATCACCAAGGGCGGCGAGCGGATATCCGAAGTCACCGCGCGCTTCACTCTGGACGCCCTGCCCGGCAAGCAGATGGCCATCGACGCCGATCTCAATGCCGGCCTACTGACCCAGGAAGATGCCAAGGCGCGGCGCCAGGAAGTGGCCAAGGAAGCCGACTTCTACGGTGCAATGGACGGCGCGTCGAAGTTCGTCCGCGGCGATGCCATCGCCGGCATCCTGATCCTGCTGATCAACCTCTTCGGCGGTTTCGCCATCGGTGTATTCGTCCACGATCTGGCTGCCGGCGAGGCGTTCAAACAGTACGCCCTGCTGACCATCGGTGACGGCCTGGTGGCGCAGATTCCGGCGCTGCTCCTGTCGACTGCAGCGGCGATCATCGTTACCCGCATCAACGAATCCAGCGACATCACCAGCCAGGTGCAACGCCAGCTCCTGGCCAACCCAGCCTCGCTGTACACCGTGGCCGGAATACTCTTCGTGCTTGGCATGGTGCCGGGCATGCCGCATCTGGCATTCATCGGCTTTGCCGCGCTGATCGGCTTCATTGCCTGGCGCGTCTCGCTGCACGAGCCGCCAGCGGCCGGTGCCGATCTCAAAGACATCCAGGCCATCGGCCAGGCGATGGACAAGGAAAAGGCGCAATCGCTGGCCTGGGAAGACATTCCGCTGGTCGAACGGCTGTCGGTATCGCTCGGCTACAAGCTGGTCGGGCTGGTCAACGAAGCCTCCGGTGCACCGCTGCCGGCGCGGGTACGCGGCGTGCGCCAGACGCTGTCCGAGCACCTCGGCTTCCTCCTTCCGGAAGTGCAGATCCGCGACAGCCTCAGGCTCAAGGCCTCGCAGTACGACATCTACATCAACGGCGAGAAAATCGACGGCGCCGAGCTGCATGCCGACCGCCTGATGGCGATCCCGTCGCCGGAGCTGTATGGCGAGATCGACGGCATCCTCGGCACCGACCCGGCCTATCGCATGCAGGTGGTATGGATCCAGCCGACGGACAAGTCCCGTGCGCTGAACCTCGGCTATCAGGTGATCGACTGCGCCAGCGTCATCGCCACGCACCTGAACAAGGTGATCCGCGAGCATCTGCCGGACCTGTTCAAGCACGACGACGTCGAGCATCTGATGCAGCGCCTGACCGTACAGGCTCCGAAGCTCGCCGAAAGCCTGAAAGCCGCCCTGAGCTACACCCAACAGATGCGCGTGTACCGTCAGCTGTTGCTGGAAGAAGTGCCGCTGCGCGACATCGAAACCATCGCCAGCACCCTGCTCGAATGCAGCGAGACCACCAAGGACCCGGTGCTGCTCGCCGCCGACGTGCGCTATGCACTGCGCCGCAGCATCGTTTCGATGGTCGCCGGCGATCGTCGAGAACTCGGCGTGTTCGTGCTGGAAAATGCGCTGGAAAATACCCTGCTCAACGCCCTGGCCATTGCCCAGCAAGCGGGGCCGGTAAGCCTGGACAACATTCCGGTGGAACCGAGCCTGCTCAACCAGCTGCAGAACAGCATGCCGGTAGTGAAGGAAAAACTGCGCAAGGACGGCCATCCGCCGATCCTCACCGTGATGCCGCAGCTGCGTCCGTTACTCGCGCGTTACGCCCGCGTGTTCAGCCCGGGCCTGCACGTGCTCTCGCAGAACGAGATTCCTGACCGCGTCGGCGTCAACATTCTCGGCACCCTCGGCTAACGGAGCACGGTCCTCAGTAGAGCTTGCGTCGTTGCGGTGCCTGTTCGGCAACCAGCGCGGTGAACTCGGCGGAGGGCCGGTCCAGGGCGAAGCCCATTTCGAAGCTGTCGCGGCGTGAATCCTTGCGCGACCACTGGCAGATCACCACAGCCTCGACCTGCCGGACACGCTCGCCGTGACCCGGCACATGCAGCACCATCTCATAGCAGCCGCCCACCGCGAGTGGCTGGCTGGCGACCAGGCGAAGTCCTCCCAGCGAGAGGTCGGCGACGTAGCCCATGGGTTCGCCATTCAAACGGTTGCTGACCTGGATGCGGCTGATATGGCGGAAGCTGAAGCGACTGTGTTGGCGCATGTCCGTTGCTCGGCAGATGGCAGTGATAGAGCCAGCAGGCGACCCATTGCCGACAAAACTTAAGCGCACTCGCCCTGATCAGCCAAACCCTGCGATCCAGATCAGCCCCTTCGTTGATCAAGGCTTGCGTTGCGACTCGCGCGAGGCGTCCTCTTCGCTCACCTCCTCGGCCAGGCCCGGCGGCACGTTGTAGGCGCCGCCGGGTACGTCGGCTTCGTCACCACCGGCGACCTCGCCCTGGGTGGACGTGGTTTCCGGATTCTGCTCGTGGGCATCGCCGCTCTGGTCGATGGACTCGATGCTCTCGCGACCCTGGTCGTTCTGACTCATCAGCTGCTCCTCGCGTACCTGTGGCCATGCCCGGCGCGTCCGGGTGGCTCTATCGGTTGGGAGGAGACGTAGCCGCGGAAGTTGCAGCGCAGCGGTGCTTTTCTGGACCGATGGCCGCTCGGCGGTGCAGCTGAACTAAACCACAGGCCCGGCAGCCAAAACTGGACTAGAACTGCCATAGAACAGAATCATGCAACTGACTTCTCGCAGCCTGCCGATCACTCCTGCCCTTCACCCAGCGCAGGATCAGCCCTCACGGGCGCTGTACTTCGCCCTTGCCCGCGAGGTCGACGCGCAATCACGCGACAACGCTGCGGAGTACCTGCGTGTGCAGCTCGAGGCCGCCGCTGCGCTGCCGTCCGACCTGCCGGAGGACCCGGCCAGCCTGGAAGCCTGGGTCATGCGGCGCACCGAAGCGGTCGGACGCCAGTATCAGGCTTACCTGGACCAGCGCCGTGCCGGCGGTCCGCGCCGCTATTTCGCCAGCAAGGCCCATGCACTGCATTTCCTGCGCGGGGTGGCGCCGACCAAGCTGGTCGATGGCGCCTGGCTCTATGGCCTGCTGCAGCGCTGGGATGATGCGCGCTTCACCGCGCTGATCCAGACCTATCTGGAAGAGCTCGGCGAAGGCCTGCCGGAGAAGAACCATGTGGTGCTCTACCGCAAGCTGCTGGCCAGCCAGGGCTGCGATGACTGGCAGGAGCTGGACGACGAGCACTTCGTCCAGGGCGCCATCCAGCTGGCACTGGCCGAGCATGCCGAGCAGTTCCTGCCGGAAGTGATCGGCTTCAACCTGGGCTACGAACAGTTACCGCTGCACCTGCTGATCACCTCCTACGAGCTGACCGAGCTGGGCATCGATCCCTATTACTTCACCCTGCATGTCACCGTCGACAACGCCGACAACGGCCACGCCAAGAAAGCCGTGCAGGGCGTGCTGGATGCCTTGCCGCAGGTCGGCGACAGCGCGGAGTTCTATCGACGGGTGCGCAACGGCTACCGGCTCAACGACCTCGGCGCCAGCACCGTCTCGGTGATCGGCGACTTCGATCTGTCCCGGGAGGTGCAGCGCATCCTCGAGAAGAAGGCGGCGGTCGGCCAGTTCGTGCACTCCGACTACTGCCGTTTCGAAGGCCGCACGGTCAATCAGTGGCTGGCCGAAGACGTCGAACAGTTTCTCGCAGTGCTGGACAAGCGCGGCTGGATCAAGCGCGGCCATGACCCGCAGGAAAGCCGCTTCTGGCAGCTGATCGCCGGCGAACAGGCGCCGATGTTCGGCGTCTTCAGCGCTTACGAGCAGCAGATGATCCATGACTGGATCGCTGGCGACTGGCAGGCCGACAGCAAGCGCAGCCCGCGCGGTGCGTTGCTGCAGCGCCAAGCGCTGTTCAACGCCCGGCGTGTGCCGCAGGAGCCGGGTGCGCTGCAACCGGCGGAAAGCGTCAGCGGCAACGATTTCGACGAGGAACTGCAGCTGCTCGAGCAACAGATTGCACGCCTGCCCGATCGCGCCGCGCGCATGCGCCTGCTGCTGCCGCTTCTCGCCCCACAACGCCACCACACTGCCGCCGGCCTGCTGGCCACGCGGCTGTTCAACGGACTGTTCAACTGAAGGCACACCAAGGAACGCGACGATGATCATGGACAATGCGCAGGACCGCGCGCTGCTGCACCTGGGCCAGGCCCTGCGGGATCGCGGCTATCACTTCATCACCCCCACGCCGCTGACCCATGAACGGGTCAATCAGCGCCCGGAAAATGCGCTCGCCGACGACCTGCCCGGGGTTTTCGGCTGGAGCCGCCCGTTCCAGCACGAACTGCTGCCACCACCGCTGTTCAGCCTGATGGATCAGGCTGACGTGCTGGAGCCCTATGGCTCGCGCTGGCGCTCCAAGGTGCGCCTGTCCAGCCTCGATGGCCAGCTGTTCCTGCACTCAGCCTTTCCCACCGAAGCCAGCGATGCGGTGTTCTTCGGGCCGGACACCTACCGCTTCGCCAGCGCCATCTGCAGCCACTTGAATCAGCATGCCGGCGAAATCCGCCGCGTGGTGGACATCGGCTGCGGCTCGGGTGCCGGCGCGATTCTCACTGCCCTGGCGCGACCGCAAGCCGAAGTGCTGGCGGTGGATATCAATCCGCAAGCGCTGCGCCTGACCCGCATCAACGCGGCGCTGGCTGGAGCGGACAACCTGCGCGCCGAACGCAGCGATCTGCTGAGCAACGCGCAGGGCGAGTTCGATCTGGTCTTGGCCAATCCGCCCTATCTGGTCGATGCCGACCAGCGCGCCTATCGCCACGGCGGTGGCCCGCTCGGCGCCGGCCTGTCGCTGGCGATTCTGGATGCCGCGCTCGGCCGGCTGGCGCCGGGCGGCACGCTACTGCTGTATACCGGGGTCGCCATGATCGACAACCAGGACCCCTTCCTGGCCGAGGTGCGCCAGCGCCTGGAGCGTACCGACCTGCAGTGGGGCTACCGTGAGATCGACCCGGACGTGTTCGGCGAGGAGCTGCTTGGCGGGGCCTACACCCAGTGCGATCGCATCGCTGCCGTGGTGCTGGAAGTGACGCGGGCGGCGAGCTGAACGCTCCCGTGTGGAAAACGCTTCGCGGTTTTCCACGGGGTGGCCATCCACCCTACGACCGGCCAGGCGTAGGGTGGATAACGCCGCAGGCTTATCCACGCGCAAGTGAGCGCGCATATCAGACCGGCAACAACACCAGAATCAGCGACAGGCTGATCAGCGAGCCCAGCGTCGACAGCAGCACCACCCGCGACACCCGCGAGCCCTCGCGCCCATAGAATTCGGCAAGCATGTACGGGCCAGTCCCGGTCGGCAGCGCGGCGAGCAGCAACGCCGAATAGGCCCACAGCGTCGGCAGCTCGAATACCTGAAAAGCCAGATACCAGGTAATCAGCGGCTGCACCACCAGCTTCAGTCCCACCAGCGGCCACACGCCCTGCACCCGTCCTCCGGGCTGTGGCTGGGCGAGGAAAAGCCCCAGCGACACCAGTGCGCAGGGCGCCGCCGCCGCGCCCAGCAGCTTGAGCAATGTCGCCAGCGGCACCGGCAATTGCAGGCTAGTCGCCGCCCACAGCGCACCGAGCAGCGGCGCGATCACCAGTGGATTGCGTACCAGCGCACTACTGACTTTGCCCAGCGTGCGCAACACGCCCTGCCCGGCATGCAGGCCGGTCTCGACGCAGGCCAGGGCGATGGCGAACAGCACACAGACCACCACGATCGAGGCGACCATCGCCGGCTGCAGCGCCTCGTCGCCCAGCACCAGCATGCACAGCGGAATCCCGACATAGCCGGTGTTGGCGTAGGACGCACCCAGCGCATCCAGGCTGGCGTCGACCAGCGGCTGCTTCTGCAACATGCGATACGCAAGAGTGAAGGCGAACACGCCGAGGCAGCCGATGGCGAAGGCGGCGATAAAGCCGGGTTGCCAGAGCTGCTCCCAGGTCGAGGTGGCAACCACGCTGAACAGCAGCGCCGGCAGGCCCAGCCAGACCACGAACCGATTGAGTTCGGAAGCGCCGGTTGGCCCCATCCTGCCGCTACGGCGGCACAGGTAACCGAGCAGGATCAGCGCAAAGACGGGCAGGACGACATTGACGACCGAAGACATGGACTCTCATCTGCAAGCTGGCGGCGCGGCGCAGGCCGCGACCGAAACGGCCGGCCACCATAGCAAATGCGGCGGATCGTCGCGCTCAGAGTCGACCAGGCAATACCCAGCCGACCCTGGGTTTCAGCTCAATGAAGCGCCTGCGAATAGCCGTTGGGCTCGGCCCGCGCGGCGGCGAACTCGGCCTCGACGCTGCCACGCATTTGCGCAGTGCCGCCGGGAAAACCGCTGCGGTCGCTGTAGTCCCATTCGACCACCGGCACCTGCTCGGCATCCAGACCCTTGGCGCAGCTCAGGTCCAGCGCGGTGATACCGGCCACCGCGCCGGCGGCGATGGCGGCATTGGCCGGCTCGTTGCCGTGCTCGATGCTCCAGCCGAGACCAGCCAGATCCAGCGCATCGCCGCCGATACGGCCGCAGATCCAGGGTTTCGGATCATCCGCCAGCAGGATGCCGACACCGGTGGCGATCTCGCGCAGCCCGCAGGCACGGACCACCCCTTCGCTGCCGGACATGCCGATAAAGCGTGCGACCTGCCGCGGCGCCACCAACTGGACGACGCCCAGACCGATACTGAACCAGCCCAGCCCCCGCGCCAGCGTGCGCGCGGAATGGTTGGGCCGGGTGACTTGACGTGGAATGCTCATAAAGACTCCTCGCTCGATAACGTGGCTCGGCCGATCCCTACTTTAGGGATCGGCGATCTGCAGGATTCAGGGTTTCAGAACGACCTTGATGCAGCCGTCATGCTTGTCGCGGAAGGTCTTGTACATCTCAGGCCCCTGCTCGAGGCTGACGCTGTGGGTGATGACGAAGCTCGGATCGATCTCGCCTTCCTGAATGCGCCGCAGCAGGTCGTCGGTCCAGCGATTGACGTGGGTCTGGCCCATGCGGAAGGTCAGGCCCTTGTTCATCGCCGCGCCGAACGGGATCTTGTCGATCAGCCCGCCGTAGACGCCAGGAATCGAAATGATGCCGGCCGGGCGGCAGACGTAGATCATCTCGCGCAGCACGTGCGGGCGGTCGCTCTCGAGCATCAGCGCCTGCTTGGCGCGGTCGTACATCGAATCGATCGAACGCGCCGCGTGCGCCTCCATGCCCACCGAGTCGATGCACTTCTCCGGGCCTTTGCCGCGGGTCAGCTCCTTGAGGCGTTCGAGCACGCTTTCCTCATCGAAGTTGATGGTGATGGCGCCGCCGGCGCGGGCCATGGACAGGCGCTCGGGCACGTTGTCGATACAGATGACCTGCTCGGCGCCCATCATCACCGCGCTGCGGACGGCGAACTGGCCGACCGGCCCGGCCCCCCAGACTGCCACGGTGTCGGTGGGCTGGATGTCGCATTGCGCCGCGGCCTGCCAGCCGGTGGGGAGAATGTCGCCGAGGAACAATACCTGCTCGTCAGTCAGACCATTGGGGATCACCACGGGACCGACATCGGCGTAGGGCACGCGGACGTATTCAGCCTGACCACCGGCATAACCGCCGGTGAGGTGGGTGTAGCCATAGAGCCCGGCGGTGGTGTGGCCGAAGACTTTGTCAGCCACGTCCTTGTTGCGGTTGGTTCGCTCGCACACCGAGAAATTGCCGCGCCGGCACTGGTCGCACTCGCCGCAGACAATGGTGAAGGGCACCACCACGCGGTCGCCAACCTTGAGCTTCTTGTTCGCCGAGCCGACCTCCATCACCTCGCCCATGAACTCGTGGCCCATGATGTCGCCGTGCTGCATGCCGGGCATGAAGCCGTCGTACAGGTGCAGGTCGGAGCCGCAGATGGCGCAGGACGACACCTTGATGATGGCGTCGCGAGGGTCTTCGATGGAGGGATCGGGGACGTGGTTGTCGCAGCGGATGTCGTGCTTGCCGTGCCAGCGGAGGGCTCTCATGGACAATCTCCTGTCGGGTTTCGGAAACGCCGTCTCGGTGATTCTCCTTTGCTGCCTCGCTGTTGCTCCTCTGTCACGGTGCGGCGTGCTGTCAGGGTTTTAGTAAGCAGCGCCGCACCAGAGTTGCCCGATTACCGACGGGCTGCACTAATGCCGATTGCGATCCAGCGAAGCGTAACCGTCGCGATAGCTGGGGTACCTGGGTTTCCAGCCCAGCGCACGGGCGCGGGCATTGCTGCAGCGCTTGCTGCCGGCGCGGCGGGTCATGCTCTGCTCGGCCCAGTGGGTGACGCCCAGGCGTTCGCGCAGCCAGTCGACCACCTCGTGCAACGGTGCCGGGTCATCGTCGACGCCCAGATAGCAATCCTCCAGCGCAGCACCACTGGCGTCGCTCTGCAGCAGAAACGCCAGCAGCCCGGCGGCGTCGTCGCGATGGATGCGGTTGCTGTACTGCGGCGGATCGCGCTCGACACGCAAACCGGCGCGCACCTGATTCTGCAGCCAGGGGCGCTTCGGGTCGTACAGCCCACCCAGACGCACCCGCGTTACCGGCAGGGCGCTGTCGAGCGCCAGCTGTTCGGCCTCGAGCATCACCCGACCGGTGAAGCCGCCGGGCTCGGTGGCCGAGTCCTCGTCGATCCACTCGCCGTCGCGCTGGGCATACACACCGGTGCTGGAAACGAACAGCAGCCGCCGAGGGCGCTGGCCGCGCTGCTGTAACCAACCGAGCACATTGCGCAGGCCTTCGACATAGGCCTGGCGATAGCCGGCTTCGTCATGTTCGGTGGCGGATGCCGCATAGACCAGATAGTCCAGCGAGCCGTTGGGCCAGCAGCGCGGACAGGTCGGTTCGGAAAGGTCGCCGTTGACCGGCAGGATCGGCACTGCCAGCTGGGCGGCGTTGCGCCGCAAGCCATACACCGTCCAGCCGTCCCGACTCAGTTGCAGACCGAGACGACTGCCAAGGTCGCCACAGCCTGCGATCAATACGCTTAGGCGCTTGCCCATGTTCTGCTCCCTCAGTTGTAACCCGCCGCGCGGGCCGCACGAAACCGCAGTGTACCGACTTTCGAAGCCTGGCCGACCGGTTGGTTCTGCGCTGCGCAAAAGGCTATGCTTGCCGGCACATTGATGGATGCTGACTATGACTCTGACCGAATTGCGCTACATCGTGACCCTTGCCCAGGAACAGCACTTCGGCCGCGCCGCTGAACGCTGCCACGTCAGTCAGCCGACCCTTTCGGTCGGTGTGAAGAAGCTCGAGGACGAGCTCGGTGTGCTGATCTTCGAGCGGACCAAGAGCGCAGTGCGCCTGACCCCCGTCGGCGAAGGCATCGTCACCCAGGCGCAGAAGGTGCTGGAGCAGGCACAGAGCATTCGCGAGCTGGCCCAGGTCGGCAAGAATCAGCTGGCCGCACCGCTGAAGGTCGGCGCCATCTACACCGTCGGCCCTTACATGTTCCCGCACCTGATTCCGCAGCTGCATCGTGTGGCGCCGGACATGCCGCTGTACATCGAAGAGAACTTCACCCACATCCTGCGCGACAAGCTGCGCACCGGCGAACTGGACGCGATCATCGTCGCGCTGCCGTTCCAGGAAGCCGACGTGCTGACCAAGCCTCTCTACGACGAGCCGTTCTACGTACTGATGCCGGCCGACCATCCGTGGACGGCAAAGGAAACCATCGACGCCGAGATGCTCAACGACAAGAGCCTGCTGCTGCTCGGTGAAGGCCACTGCTTCCGCGATCAGGTGCTCGAAGCCTGTCCGACCACCCGCAAGGGCGAGGCGCCGAGCCACACCACGGTGGAATCCAGCTCGCTGGAAACCATCCGCCACATGGTCGCCTCGGGCCTCGGCGTGTCGATCCTGCCGCTGTCGGCGGTGGAGAGCCACCACTACTCCCCCGGTGTGCTGGAGACCCGCCCGCTGACGCCGCCGGTGCCGTTCCGCACCGTGGCGATCGCCTGGCGCGCCAGCTTTCCGCGGCCCAAGGCCATCGAGATCCTCGCTGACTCGATCCGCCTGTGTTCGGTAGGCAAGCCGCCATCGGCGAAAGCCTGAGGCCATGAGCGAACTGGCGACCGTTCCGGTCACCGCACTCAAGGGCGTCGGCGCCGCGCTGGCCGAGAAGCTCGCCAGGGTCGGCCTGGAAACCCTGCAGGACGTGCTCTTCCACCTGCCGCTGCGCTACCAGGACCGCACCCGCGTGGTGCCCATTGGCGCGTTGCGCCCGGGGCAGGACGCGGTGATCGAAGGCGTGGTGTCCGGCGCCGATATCGTCATGGGTCGCCGCCGCAGCCTGCTGGTGCGCCTGCAGGACGGCAGCGGCACCCTGAGCCTGCGCTTCTACCATTTCAGCCAGGCGCAGAAGGAAGCCATGAAGCGCGGCACCCAGCTGCGCTGCTACGGCGAGGCGCGTCCCGGTGCCTCGGGGCTGGAGATCTACCACCCGGAATACCGCGCACTGACCGGCGAGCCGGCACCGGTGGAACAGACCCTGACGCCGATCTACCCGACCACCGAAGGCCTGACCCAGCAGCGCCTGCGCAACCTCAGCGAGCAGGCGCTGGCGCGGCTCGGCCCGCACAGCCTGCCGGACTGGCTGCCCGCCGAGCTGGCCCGCGAGTACCGGCTCGGCCCACTGGATCAGGCGTTGCGCTACCTGCACCGGCCGCCGGCCGACGCCAATCTGGAAGAACTCGCCGAAGGCCGGCACTGGGCCCAGCATCGCCTGGCTTTCGAGGAACTGCTGACCCATCAGCTTTCGCTGCAGCGCCTGCGCGAGCGGGTTCGCGCCCAGCAGGCACCGGCGCTGCCAGCAGCGAAAACCTTGCCACAGCGCTTTCTCGCCAACCTCGGCTTCGCCCCAACCGGCGCGCAGCAGCGCGTCGGTGCCGAGATCGCCTATGACCTGGCCCAGGACGAGCCCATGCTGCGCCTGGTGCAGGGTGATGTTGGCGCCGGCAAGACGGTGGTCGCCGCCCTCGCGGCGCTGCAGGCGCTGGAGGCCGGTTACCAGGTGGCGCTGATGGCGCCGACGGAAATCCTCGCCGAGCAGCATTTTCTCAACTTCAGCAAGTGGCTCGAACCGCTCGGCATCGAGGTCGCCTGGCTCGCCGGCAAGCTCAAGGGCAAGGCCCGCGCCGCATCGCTGGAACAGATCGCCGGCGGCTGCCCGATGGTGGTCGGCACCCACGCGCTGTTTCAGGACGAGGTGGTGTTCAAGCGCCTGGCGCTGGTGATCATCGACGAGCAGCACCGCTTCGGCGTGCAGCAGCGCCTGGCCCTGCGCCAGAAAGGCATCGACGGTCGACTCTGCCCGCACCAGCTGATCATGACCGCCACGCCAATCCCTCGCACCCTGGCGATGAGTGCCTACGCCGATCTCGATACCTCGATCCTCGACGAACTGCCGCCAGGGCGTACGCCGGTGAACACCCTGGTAATCGCCGATAGCCGGCGCCTGGAGGTGATCGAGCGGGTGCGCATCGCCTGCAACGAGGGGCGCCAGGCGTACTGGGTGTGCACCCTGATCGAGGAATCCGAAGAGCTGACCTGCCAAGCGGCGGAAACCACCTTCGAAGACCTTTCGGCGGCGCTGGTCGGGCTGCGCGTCGGGCTGATCCACGGGCGCATGAAACCGGCCGAGAAAGCCGCGGTGATGGAGCAGTTCAAGCGTGGCGAGCTGCAACTGCTGGTCGCCACCACCGTCATCGAAGTGGGCGTCGACGTGCCCAACGCCAGCCTGATGATCATCGAAAACCCGGAGCGCCTGGGCCTGGCCCAGCTGCACCAGCTGCGCGGGCGGGTCGGCCGTGGCAGTGCGGCAAGTCATTGCGTGCTGCTGTACCATCCGCCGCTGTCGCAACTGGGCCGCGAGCGGCTGGCGATCATGCGCGAAACCTGCGACGGCTTCCTGATTGCCGAAAAGGATCTGGAACTGCGCGGCCCCGGCGAGATGCTCGGTACCCGCCAGACCGGCCTCTTGCAGTTCAAGGTCGCCGATCTGATGCGCGATGCCGAGCTGCTCCCGGCGGTGCGCGATGCCGCCCAGGAGTTGCTGGCGCGCTGGCCGCAGCACGTCAGCCCGCTGCTCGAGCGTTGGCTGCGTCATGGCCAGGAATACGGCCAGGTATGACAACCATCCGTCGCCACATCATCCGTGGCTGACGGCTTCGCTATACTCCGGCAGGTCACTACAACGGGTCCGCTCATGAATTCTGCTGTCGACACCGAAAGCTGCTCCGAACTGCCCCTCCTGATCACCAAGCTGTTGAAAGACCTCGGTGTGAGTTACCAGATCCAGCGCGATCGCCCCAACATTCCCGCTGCGCAGCGGGTGCAGGCGGTGCTCCTGGACGACAGCATCGGCGCGATGCTGGTGCTCTTCCCGCAGGATCATCTGCTCGACCTTGCACGCCTGGCCGAACTCACCGGCCGCGAGCTGGCCGCAGTCAAGCCGGAGCGGCTGGCGCGCATGCTCGCCAAGCACGAGCTGAGCCGCCTGCCCGGCCTGCCGCCACTGACCAGCTCGCCCTGCCTGTACGAAGAGTGCCTGATGCAACAGCCACGGCTACTGGTTGAATCCGGCCAGCCTGGCCTGCTGGTGGAGGTCAGCAGTGGCGACTTCAAGCGTCTGCTGAGCAAGGCCACGGCCGGTAGTTTCGCCGTACCGCTGAGCAGCATCCGGCCGAACCTGGACCGCCCGGACGACGACCGCGCCGAGATCAGTCAGGCGGTGCAGAGTTTCACCGCGCGACGCATCCAGAAGCGTCTGGAAGAAACCATCGAGATTCCGCCGCTGCCGCATACGGCGCAGAAAATCATCAAGCTGCGGGTCAACCCCGACGCCACGGTCGACGACATCACCGGCGTGGTGGAAACCGACCCGGCATTGGCGGCGCAGGTGATCAGCTGGGCGGCCTCGCCCTACTACGCCGCTCCCGGGCGCATCCGCTCGGTGGAAGACGCCATCGTCCGCGTGCTCGGCTTCGACCTGGTGATCAACCTGGCCCTTGGTCTAGCGCTGGGCAAGACCATCAGCCTGCCGGACGACAAGCCGCAGGACGCCACGCCCTACTGGCAACAGGCGATCTATACAGCCGCGGTCATCGAGGGGCTGACCCGTGCGATTCCCCGCGAACAGCGCCCGGAGCCCGGCCTGAGCTACCTCGCCGGACTGCTGCACAACTTCGGCTATCTGGTACTGGCGCACGTCTTTCCACCGCATTTTTCGCTGATCTGCCGGCACCTGGAAGCCAACCCGCACCTGTCGCACAGTCACGTCGAGCAGCATCTGCTGGGTATCACCCGCGAACAGATCGGTGCCTGGCTGATGCGTCTGTGGGGCATGCCCGAGGAACTGGCGGCCGCCTTGCGTTTCCAGAACGACCCCGGCTATGACGGCGAAGATGCGGCCTATCCGAACCTGGTCTGCCTGGCGGTACGCATGCTGCGCAACCGCGGCATCGGCAGCGGGCCGGATGCCGAGGTGCCGCAGCAGCTGTTCGATCGCCTGGGTATCACCCGCGAGAAGGCCAACGACGCGATTGCCAAGGTACTCGCCGCTGAAGCCGCCTTGCGCGCCCTGGCGATGCAGTTCAACTCGCCACACTGACAGCCCGCGCCGCCGGGTCTGTGCCTCGCGCAGGCCCGGCGATGGGTCAGGGCGCCATCAACTCCCCGCGCGAAAGCTCACCCGCGCATTCACCAGCCCTTCACCGGCGCGCTCCAGGCTGACGTCAGCAATGCTCACGCCCTGCCCCTGCAGGGTGTCGAACCAGCGCAACAGCAATGCGTACGATGCCCCCGGCAGGCTCACCTGCACGCTGCCGTCGCTGCCATTGTCGAAGCTCTCGATTCGCAGGTTGCCCTGCTGCGCGCTTTCGGTGATCACCCCCTGCAGCTGCTCCGGCGCCAGCTCGACCTGGTTGCTGCGCTCCATCTGCCGCGCCAGTTCGGTGTTCTGCTCCATGTAGGCATGCAGTTCGCGCTGCGTCTGGTAATACGCGCGAGCGTCGGCGGCCTGGCGTTGCGCCGGCAGCCACAGCCAGAGATAGAACAGCACGGCGAGCAGAAAGGCGCCGAGCAGGCTCAGCGAGGTGCGCTCGCGGGGCGCCAGGCGCTGCCAGCGCTGCCACAGCGGCGAATCGGCGAGGCGCACGGCCAGTTGTTGCTTGAGATTCATCATCAGCCTCCGATCACCACGCGCGCGCTGACGCCATCGCCTTCTCGACTGGCCGAGCCCAGCTGCACGCTCTGACCGGTGTCACCCAGGCGTTGGCGCAATGTTTCCAGCGTGGGAAAGTCCATGGCCTGCACCTGCAGCGCCAGATCGCCGCGATCCTGGTTGTAGTCGAGCTGGCCGATGGTCACCGGAATGCCGTCCTCCAGTGCCGCGGCGGCGTGGTCGAGCAGGCGCAGAAAGCCCGCCTGGCCACCGCTGCCGCGGGCCAGATGATCATCGAACTGCGCGCGCATGTTGACGATGCGGATGTCTTCGGGAAACAGCTCGCGATACAGCGCGAGACTGGCCTCGGCGTAGGCATCACCCTGGCGCTGGAAATACCAGGCCTGGCTCAGGTTGAAGCCCAGCTGCACCAGCAGGATCAGGCCGGCGACGGCGAATAGCGGTTTCCAGTAACCGAGGCCGGTGTTGCCGACCTCCACGGCGAAGTCACCCTGGGCGAGGTTGATCGCTGCCGCGCGCTGCGAACCGAGAAACGCATAGGGATCGTCCACCTGCCGGTAGTCGTCGAGCGCCAGCGGCGGCTCGCTTTCACTGCCCTGGGCATGCCATGGCGCCGGGCAGAGGCCGGACAGCTGCGGCCAATCCTCGGTGGCGAAGGCCAAGCGCGTTTCGCCGACGCCGCCGAGCAGGCCACGCTCACCCATGAACAACAGCTGCGTGCCCTCCCGCGGCAGCAGATCGGCGTCGACATGAATCGCCACGATCAGCAGGCCCAGCTCGCGCAACTGGCCAAGCCAGTCATCCAGCAGCTGGCGGCGGATCGCTACGACCCGCAGGCGGCCGTCCGGCAGTGCTTCGCCGAGGGCCAGATGCAGATCGTCGACGTTTTCCGCCAGCAGTTCCTCGGCGGCGTAGGCCAGCGCCTGCTGCATCCAGCGCGCCTTGCGCGTCGGCAGGGTGACGGCGAAAAAGCTGCAGACTTCCGCCGGCAGGATCAGGCTGATCGCGCCATTGCCTGCGGCGCATTCGCCCAGTGGCTGCCAGCGGCCGGGTTCGTCCTTTGGCAGCCAGTAGACGCGGGTCTCGGCATCGAGCCGGGCCGGACTGTCGGCGGGCAGAAACAGGCAATCCATGGTCTAGCGTTCTCCGTCGGATGGGAGGGTCTGCCGGGCAGGCTGACCGAGATTTCGCGCGAGCACGCGGACGCTGCCGTCCTGCTCACGTTGCAACAGGCTGACCAGCGCCAGCCGGCGGTCGCCCAGGCGAACTTCACTGGTGGCCTGGAAGAATTGACTGCCAACCGCCAGCGCAGTGCCCTGCAGCGTAGTTCCGGCCAGCGCCGGCTGCGCGAGGAACGCCGCGCTGTTGCGAAACGGCGCGGCGCGGCGCAGCTCGACCAGCGACTCGGCCGCGCCGAGGCTGAGGTTGTCGCTGAGGCTGGAAAGCACCATCGCGCTCGCCGTGTTCACGTTCAGCGGCACGTTGGGCGGCAGCGCGGCGACATGGGGCGCCAGACGCTGGAAATCCTCCTCGCGCATATCCAGCAGCAGGCGCAGCTCGGACAGGTCATGCAACCGGCGCCCGGCATTGCGGTACGGCGGGTCGAGCGCGAGATAGGCGTTGTCTTCGGCACCGAATTCGCCGCTCGCCTGCTGGTCGGGATCGATCCAGTCGAGCAGGCGCTCGGCATAGGGCGCGCTGATCTGCAGACGCAGCAGCAGCCGGCGGAACTGCTCGACCGCGGCGGGGTTGGGCTGCTGGTCGCGCAGCAGGTCGTTGAGGTTGAAGCGGCCGGCGAGATCCTCGATACGCACGAGGATCTCGCCCTGATCGATCTCGAACGCCGGTAGCGGCTGCGCCCAGGGCTCGAGCAGATGATCGACGGCCGCGGCCTCACCATTGGCGCCTGTCTCGCCCGTCGCGCCAGCCCGCAGATCGCGAGCGAGCATGGCCTGGGCCAGCGCTTCGCCGCCCAGCGCGTAGTGCCAGGCCTGGCGTGCCTGCAGCTGGTTGCTGCTGGCACGAATGCTGAGCTGCTGACGCGCCACCATTGCTGCGCTGACCACGGTGACGATGGCCACCACCAGCAGCACGGTGATCAGCGCCACGCCGCGCTGGTACTTCATTGCGGCAGCTCCCCTTCGAACGGCTCGGGCACGCCCTCGGCGCCGGGCAGCGCCTGCTGCGTCGCCTGCTCGACGGCGTCGGGCAGGCGCAGCAGACGGGTTATACGGCCGTAGCGGGCGTGCTCGATATTCAATTCCAGGGCGATCGGCAGGCGCTCGGCGGCGTTCTCCGGGCTGCCGCGACCGAAATCGAACGGCGGCCACTCCTCGTGCCACACCGCCTCCTCGTCCTGGTAGCGCAATTGCAGGCCCTGCACGTCTTCCAGTACCCGCTGTACGCGCGGCTCGCTGTCGAGGTCACGGTCCAGCACCACCCAGTAGACGCGCTCGAGGTTGTCGCCAGCCAGGCGCCAGCGCACCCGCTGCAGATTGGCGCGACGCAGCCCGGTGGGATTGCGCCAGCCGGCACGGGTCAGCTCCAGCACCGGCGCGCCGTCTTCGCCATCGAGCTGACCGATGAAGGCATTGCGCTCGTCGCCGAACTCATCACGGATCGGCCGCCCGACCACCTGCTGCAGGTCACGTTCGAAGGCCCACACCGCACGGCTCAGCTCGCGCAGCTGCAGCTCCTGGGCTCGCACCGCCTCATCGCTTTGCAGCACCGCTTCGAGCATGCGATAGGTGCCGAGGCCAAGCAGCGCGAACAGGGCGATGGCAATCAACAGTTCGAGCAGGGTGAAACCGGCGCTGGTGCGCGCATGACCGTTCATTGGCGCGCGGCTCCCGGGCCGACACCGATGAATCCGGTGAGGCTGGTGACCGCGCGCTCGGGTACCGGATCGCTGCGGCCACGCGATGTCTGCAGCGCAACCCAGACGGTCACCCGCAGCAGGCCTGGATCGGCGCTGGCCTCGATTTCGCTGAGGGTCTGCCACTGGCGGCCGCCGTATTCCAGCGCCTGGGTTTCGCGGCCGATGGCAGGCGGGATCTGCTGCAACTGCAGTTCGCTGATGCGGTTGTCGGCGATCCAGCCGGCCAGGGTCAGTTCCTCCAGCCGCCCGGCGTTGGTCAGGCTACGCCCGGCCGCAGTGAGCACCACGGCCGACACGCTGGCGAAGATCGCCAGTGCCACCAGCACTTCCAGCAGGGTGAAACCGCGGCCGGCCCTGGCCAGGCGCCTGCTCATCGCCTGTCCTCGATGACTTGCGCCTCAGGCAGACGGAAGCCGTCGCTGGTGACCAGCCAGCCGCCGCCGCGCGGCTTGCGTTCGGACAGGCGCAGGCTGAACGGCGACAGCTCGCCGCTGGAAAGAATCAGCAACTGCGGCTCCAGCCGCGGCGCACGACGTTCGGTTCGCTCACCTTCGCTCGACAGCCCGGCACGGTCGTCCTCGCGCTGGGTTGGGGCCACCAGTTCCAGCGGCGTGCCGTCCAGTTCCAGATCCAGGCGCATCCACTCCGGGACCTTGTGCACCTTGCGCCGTTCGACTTCCAGCCAGCGCGTGGCAGCTTCGTCGTAACGCAGTACGCGATAGCCCTCGCTGTTGACCAGCAGACCGTATTCGCGACTGTCGAGTACCGCCTCGTCGCTGAGCACGCCGATCAGCGCAGCCAGTCGCCGCGCCTCGTCACGCAGCTCGCGCGAGGTGCTCGAACCGCCGACGCTGAGCACCGCCACGCTGACCAGAATGCCCAGCAGGACGATCACCACCAGCAGTTCGATCAGCGTGAAGGCGCGGGCGCGCTGCCGCATCGATTAGAGGTCCCAGTTACCGATGTCGGCGTTAAGGTCGCTGCCGCCGGGTTTGCCGTCGGCGCCGAAGGAGTAGAGGTCGAACTGGCCCTGGGTACCTGGCGAGAGGTACTGGTAGTCGTTGCCCCACGGGTCCTTGGGCAGGCGCTTGAGGTAACCGTCGCGGTTCCAGTTCTTCGGCTGCGGGTTGCCGGAAGGCTTCTTCACCAGCGCCTCCAGCCCCTGCTGGGTGCTCGGGTAGGCGAAATTGTCCAGCTTGTACATGTCCAGCGCGGCGGCGACGGCCTTGATGTCGCCCTTGGCCACGGTGACCTTGGCCTGGTCCGGGCGGCTCATCACCTGCGGCACCACCAGCGCGGCGAGGATGCCAAGGATGACCACCACCACCATGATTTCGATGAGAGTGAAGCCCCCTTGCGTGCGTCGTTGCAACTTCATTGTCGTTACCCCACCAGTTGGTTGAGAGAGAGGATTGGCATCAGGATCGCCAGCACGATGACCAGCACCACAGCCCCCATGAACACCAGCATGAACGGTTCGAACAGGCCGACCAGCAGAGACACCTGAGCGGCGAGGTCGTTCTCTTGGTTGCGCGCGGTTCGCGCCAGCATCTGATCCAGTTCACCGGATTTCTCGCCGCTGGCGATCATGTGCAGCATCATCGGAGGGAATTCGCCGGTGGCATCCAGGGCGCGGGTCAGGCTGCTGCCCTCGCGCACCTTCTGCGCCGCCTCGACCACCCGTTCGCGAATGCGCAGGTTGGCGATCACCGCGGCAGCGATGGACAACGCCTCCACCAGCGGCACGCCGCTCTTGGTGAGGATCGCCAGGGTCGAGGCGAAGCGCGCGGTATTGGTCGCCCGGCTCAGTCGACCGATCAGCGGTATCCGCAGAATGAACGCATGCCAGCGCAGGCGCAGCGCCGGGTCGCGCAATGCCGCGCGCATGGCGAGGAACGCGGCGATGAGACCGAGCACGATCAGCCAGCCCCAGTTCTTCACCACGTCGCTGGTGGCGATCAGCCCGCGGGTCAGCGCCGGCAGTTCCTGCCCGGTGTTGACGAATACCTTGACCACGTCCGGCACCACGTAGCCGAGCAGCAGCACGACGATGGCCAGCGAGGCGACCATCAGGATCACCGGATAGAGCAGCGCCAGCTGGATCTTCTGCCGCGATTGCTGACGCTGGTCGGTGTAGTCGGCCAGCTGGTCGAGCACCAGCCCGAGATGGCCGGCGTGCTCCCCGGCCGCCACGGTGGCGCGATAGAGCTCGGGAAATGCCGATGGATATTCGCGCAAGGCCGCAGCCAGGCTGTGGCCTTCCATCACCCGCGCGCGCACCGCCAGCAGCATCGATTTGATCTTCGCCGAGGTGGACTGTGCCGCTGCCGCGCGCAGGGCTTCCTCGATCGGCAGCGCGGCCTGCACCAGCGTCGCCAGCTGCCGGGTGACCAATGCCAGATCGCGCGCCGACAGGCCGCGACCGAAGCTGAAACCGCCACGGCTGACGTCTTCCTTGGACTTGGCCTGCTTCACCTCCAGCGGTGCCCACTGCTTCTCGCGCAGCAACTGGCGCGCCTGACGCGGGCTGTCGGCTTCGATCAGGCCCTTCTGCTCACGGCCACGCGGGTCGAGGGCAAGGTATTCGAAGGCGGCCATCAGGCGGTCTCCAACAGGGGCGATTGGCGGTCAAGACCACTTCCACACAGGCAGCACACACACGTGGGAGCGGCCTTGGCCGCGAATGGCGTCACCGTGCAGCGTCGGTCAGGCTGCAGATGCCTCTCCAGGCGAGCCGGAAACAACCCCATCCCCTCACTCCTCACGCGTCACCCGCAGCACTTCCTCGATGGTGGTCACGCCCTCGCGCACCTTGCGCAGGCCGTCGTCGCGGATGCTCGGCCCCAGTACCCGAGCGTGACGCAGCATGTCCTGCTCGCTGGCGCGGGTGTGCACCATGGTGCGCAGGGCGTCGTCGAACAGCACCAGCTCATAGATGCCGGTACGCCCGCGGTAACCGAGGCCCCGGCACTGCTCGCAGCCTTCGGCGTGATACAGCGTCGGCGCCTCGGCCAGGCTGGCCCCGAGCAGCTCGCACTCGGCGGCATCGGCGACGTAGGCGCGCTTGCAGTCATTGCACAACACCCGCACGAGGCGCTGGGCCAGTACGCCGAGCAGCGAGGAGGAGATCAGGAACGGCTCGACGCCCATGTCCACCAGCCGTGTGACGGCGCCGATGGCGCTGTTGGTGTGCAGCGTGGAGAGCACCAGGTGGCCGGTGAGCGAGGCCTGCACGGCCATGTCGGCGGTTTCCTGGTCGCGGATCTCGCCGACCATCACCACGTCCGGGTCCTGGCGCAGGATGGCGCGCAGGCCGCGGGCGAAGGTCATGTCGACCTTGGTGTTGACCTGGGTCTGGCCGATGCCTTCGAGGTGGTACTCGATGGGGTCCTCGACGGTGAGGATGTTGCGCGTGCGGTCATTCAACGTGGTCAGCGCGGCGTAGAGTGTGGTGGTCTTGCCCGACCCGGTGGGGCCGGTGACCAGAATGATGCCGTGCGGTTTCTTCACCGCCCGCTCCAGGTGGTCGCGATCCTGCTCGTTCATGCCCAGATGGCGCAGGGTCAGGCGACCGGCCTGCTTGTCCAGGAGACGCAACACCACCCGCTCGCCATTGGCCGAGGGCAGCGTGGAAACACGGATGTCGACCTCGCGGCCGCCTACGCGCAGCGAGATGCGCCCGTCCTGCGGGATGCGCTTCTCGGCGATGTCCAGCTTGGCCATGACCTTGATCCGCGACACCAGCAGCGCCGCCAGTTCGCGCTTGGGCTGCACCACTTCACGGAGGATGCCATCGACGCGAAAGCGGATCACCAGGCGCTTCTCGAAGGTTTCGATATGGATATCCGAGGCGTTCTCGTTGATCGCCTCGCCGAGGATGGCGTTGATCAGGCGAATGATCGGCGCGTCGTCCTCCTGCTCCAACAGGTCCTCGGTTTCCTGGATCTGGTCAGCAAGGCTGGCCAGGTCCAGATCGTTGCCCAGCCCCTCGACCATCAACATCGCCGCCGAGGAATCGTGCTGGTAGGCGGCACCGAGCGCCTGATCGAAATCAGCCTGCGCTAGCCATTGCATCGGCAGACGCATACCAACGACCCGCTGCGCCTCCTGCACCGCCGTCAGCGCGGCGCCCTCGCGCAGGCCGAGGCGCAGCTCGCCGCCACGCTCCAGCAGGATCACGCCGTGCCGACGCGCAAAGGCGAACGGCAAGCGGCGCTGGGCCGGCTGCTCGAGCAGCGTGGTGACTTCGTTTACATCGAGTTCGGGCATCGTCCAGCTCCACCAGCGATACGCAGCGACCCGACGTCACTGCGTTCGAAACACTCCAATCGGGTCCAACCAGCCTAGTTGGACTACAAGGATTGAATGACATTTCAACGTGCGCGCGTTTTTCCTGCATACCCGACTTAACCCGACACCAAGGTCGGAGATGCATGGCACCGCTGACGAATACCCTGTCAATGGCGCGTCATTCATGATGCGGCCGTGTCGTGTGCCTGGCGCGGACGAACTGGTCGTACGCAGAGCCAAACAGGACGCAATCTGCAGCGAAGCACGGAAAACAGGCAGTCATCCTGCGACCGGCGCGTCAAATACAATCGTTTGATTGAAACAGTTGTTTGATTTTTTCAAGGCTTGCAGAATGCCGCGCCGGGCGATCCGTTTTTTTGCGCATCGCCCGGCTGGCTTCACCTGTTCCATACCCCGTTCGCCAGAGCAGCGGGCGGGTGAAAAGCACGTCGGTGCGCGGTTCGCCGCAGCACCGGTCATGATCACGCAGGAGAACAACAACAATGCACATCGGTGTTCCTCTCGAAACCCACTCCGGGGAAACGCGCGTCGCCGCAACCCCGGAAACCGTCAAGAAACTGATCGGCCAAGGGCACCGGGTGACGCTGCAAAGCGGCGCCGGGTTGCTTTCCAGCGTGCCGGACAGCGCCTATGAAGCGGTCGGCGCAACCATCGGCGATGCCGCCGCGGCGTTCGCCGCCGAGCTGGTGCTGAAGGTCAATGCGCCGGACGATGCCGAACTGGCGCAGATGCAGTCCGGCAGCGTGCTGCTGGGCATGCTCAACCCGTTCGACAATGACTGCATCGCGCGCATGGCTGCCCGCGGCGTCACCGCCTTCGCCCTGGAGGCGGCGCCGCGTACGTCCCGTGCACAGAGCCTGGACGTGCTCTCGTCGCAGGCCAACATCGCCGGCTACAAGGCGGTGCTGGTCGGTGCCCATCACTACCCGCGCTTCATGCCGATGCTGATGACCGCCGCCGGTACGGTGAAGGCCGCACGCGTGCTGATCCTCGGTGCCGGCGTCGCCGGGCTGCAGGCCATCGCCACGGCCAAGCGCCTGGGTGCGGTGGTCGAGGCTTCGGACGTGCGCCCGGCGGTGAAGGAGCAGATCGAATCGCTCGGCGCCAAGTTCGTCGACGTGCCGCTGGAGACCGACGAGGAGCGCGAATGCGCCGAAGGCGTCGGCGGCTATGCGCGGCCGATGCCGGCCTCGTGGATGGCGCGTCAGGCGCAGGCGGTGCACGAGCGCGCGCTGCAGTCGGACATCGTCATCACCACCGCGCTGATCCCGGGCCGCAAGGCGCCGACGCTGCTGCAGGAAGCCACCGTCGAGCAGATGAAGCCCGGCTCGGTGATCGTCGACCTGGCGGCCGGCCACGGCGGCAACTGCCCGCTGACCGAGATCGATCAGGTGGTGGTGCGCCACGGCGTGACCATCGTCGGCCACGCCAACCTGGCGACGCTGGTGCCGGCCGACGCCTCGGCGCTGTACGCCCGCAACCTGCTGGATTTCCTCAAGCTGGTCATCGACAAGGACGGCCAGTTCCAGCTCAACCTCGAAGACGACATCGTCGCCGCGTGCCTGATGTGCCGCGACGGCCAGGTCGTGCGGACCAACGGTTAAGGGAGACGCGAACATGGATCTGATTTCGGACGGCATCTACAACCTGATCATCTTCGTGCTGGCGATCTACGTCGGCTACCACGTGGTCTGGAACGTCACCCCGGCCCTGCACACCCCGCTGATGGCAGTCACCAACGCGATTTCGGCGATCGTCATCGTCGGCGCCATGCTGGCCGCAGCGCTCACCGTCACCCCGCTGGGCAAGGCCATGGGCACGCTCGCCGTGGCGCTGGCCGCGGTCAACGTGTTCGGGGGCTTCCTGGTCACCCGTCGCATGCTGGAAATGTTCAAGAAGAAGGACCGCAGCGCGGCCAAGGCGGAGGGCAAGTAAGCCATGAGCATGAACCTGATCACCCTGCTCTATCTGGTCGCCTCGGTGTGCTTCATCCAGGCACTGAAGGGCCTTTCCCACCCCACCACCTCGAGACGCGGCAACCTGTTCGGCATGATAGGCATGGGCCTCGCCGTGCTCACCACGGTCGGCCTGATCTTCAAGCTCGGCAGCGAGCTGGCCACCGCCGGCATCGGCTACGTGATCGTCGGCCTGCTGATCGGCGGCAGCGTCGGTACCGTCATGGCCAAGCGCGTCGAGATGACCAAGATGCCCGAGCTGGTCGCCTTCATGCACAGCATGATCGGCCTGGCCGCGGTGTTCATCGCCATCGCAGCCGTCGTCGAGCCGCAGTCGCTGGGCATCGTCGAGCAGATCGGCTACGCGATTCCGGTGGGTAACCGCCTGGAGCTGTTCCTCGGCGCGGCCATCGGTGCCATCACCTTCTCCGGTTCGGTGATCGCCTTCGGCAAGCTGTCCGGCAAGTACAAGTTCCGCCTGTTCCAGGGCGCCCCGGTGGTATTCAAGGGCCAGCACATGGTCAACCTGGCCGTGGGCCTGGCGATCGTCGGCCTGGGTCTGGTCTACACCTTCACCGGCAACCTGACCGCCTTCGCCATCCTGGTGGCGCTGGCCTTCGTCATTGGAGTGCTGATCATCATCCCCATCGGCGGCGCGGACATGCCGGTGGTGGTGTCGATGCTCAATTCGTATTCGGGCTGGGCGGCCGCCGGTATCGGCTTCTCCCTGAACAACTCGATGCTGATCATCGCCGGCTCGCTGGTGGGCTCGAGCGGCGCGATCCTCTCGTACATCATGTGCAAGGCGATGAACCGCTCGTTCTTCAACGTGATCCTCGGCGGCTTCGGTGCCGACGCCGATGCCGGCGGCCCGGCGGGCGCGCAGTTGGAGCGCAACGTGAAGTCCGGTTCGGCCGACGACGCCGCCTTCCTGCTGACCAACGCCGACACCGTGATCATCGTTCCCGGCTACGGCCTGGCGGTGGCCCGCGCGCAGCACGCGCTGATGGAGCTGGCCGAGAAGCTGACGCACATGGGCGTGACCGTGAAGTACGCGATCCACCCGGTCGCCGGCCGCATGCCGGGGCACATGAACGTGCTGCTGGCCGAAGCCGAGGTGCCCTACGAGCAGGTCTTCGAGATGGAGGACATCAACTCCGAGTTCGGCCAGGCCGACGTGGTGCTGGTGCTCGGCGCCAACGACGTGGTCAACCCGGCGGCGAAGAACGATCCGAAGTCGCCGATCGCCGGCATGCCGATCCTCGAGGCGTACAAGGCCAAGACGGTCATCGTCAACAAGCGCTCCATGGCCAGCGGCTATGCGGGCCTGGACAACGAGCTGTTCTACATGGACAAGACCATGATGGTCTTCGGCGACGCCAAGAAGGTGGTCGAGGATATGGTCAAGGCCGTAGAATGATCGCCTCGCGCTGAAACGAAAAACCCCTCCCGGCCCACGCCGCGAGGGGTTTTTCTTTGCCTGACGCGAAGGTCAGACACTGAAGCCGAACACCTCGCCCAGGTGCCGCCGATAGCGTTCGACATCCGCATCGATCTGCGGCCGTTTCATCACATCGACGCTGAGGAAAGTCGGCAAGCCCTGCATGCCGAGAAACTCGTTGGCCTTGTGAAACGGCAGGTAGACGGCATCCACGCCCTTGCCGGCGAAGAAATCGCTGGGGTCGTCGAAGGCCTGCTGCGGCGCGTTCCAGGTGGCGGAAATCATGTAGCGTTTGCCCTGCAGCAGACCACCGCTACCGTACTTCTGCGACGCGTCCGAGCGGGTGCGGCCGTCGTTGGCGTAGAGGCTGCCGTGGCCGGCGGTGAACACCTCGTCCAGGTATTTCTTCACCGTCCAGGGTGCGCCCATCCACCAGCCGGGCATCTGATAGATCAGCGCATCCGCCCAGAGAATCTTCTCGACTTCCTGCTGCACGTCGTAGCCGGCGTCGATCTCGGTGGTGCGGACCTCGAAGCCGGCCGCAGTCAGGGTTTCGATGGCTGCCTGATGCAGCGTGGCGTTGTACTGGCCGGCCGAGTGGGCGAAGGCCTTGCCGCCGTTGAGTAGCAGAATCTTCTTCATGGGAATGCCTCAGCAACAGAATGGCGCGCAGCTTAGCCACCCCTGCGCACCGCTCCCAGACCGTAACGGGCAAATGATCTTTGCGCTGCAGTCACGAATCCGCCACCGATTGGCTTCGAGTCAGCCCGCTTTTGCGACCGCTGCTGTTTCTGGTCGCGACGCATAGCGCTGCGCCAGTACCGCGCAGACCATCAGCTGAATCTGGTGAAACAGCATCAATGGCAGGATCAGCGTGCCCAGCGCACCGCCGGCGAACAGCACCTGCGCCATGGGGATGCCGGTGGCCAGGCTCTTCTTCGAGCCGGCGAAGAGAATGGTGATGCGGTCCTCCAGATCGAAGCCCAGCCAGCGCGCCGCCAGCCAGGTAATCAGCAGGGCCAACGCGAGTAGCAGACAGCAGGCCAGCACCAGCCCCAGCAGCTGCGGCAGCGGCACCTGCTGCCAGATGCCCTCGACCACCGCATGGCTGAACGCGGTGTAGACCACCAGCAGGATAGAGCTCTGGTCGACGTTCTTTAGCCAGCCCTTGTTGCGCGCCACCCAGTCGCCAATCCAGCGCCGCGCGATCTGCCCGGCGATGAACGGCAGCAGCAGCTGCACGACGATCTTGCCGATGGCATCCAGCGTCGAGCCGCCTTCGCCCTGCGCGCCCATCAGCAGCAGTACCAGCAGCGGCGTGAGGAAGATGCCGATCAGGCTGGAAGCCGCCGCGCTGCATACCGCCGCAGGGATGTTGCCGCGCGCCAGCGAGGTGAAGGCGATGGCCGACTGCACCGTGGCCGGCAAGGCACAGAGGTAGAGCATGCCCAGGTACAGCTCGGCGCCGATCATCGGCGTCAGCAGCGGGCGCAGCGCCAGGCCGAGCAGCGGGAACAGCACGAAGGTGCAGCTGAACACCAGGAGATGCAGGCGCCAATGGCCCATGCCGGCGAGGATCGCACTGCCCGAGAGCTTGGCGCCGTGCATGAAGAACAGCAGGCCGATGGCCAGGTTGGTGATCCACTCGAATACCGCCACGCCCTGCCCCCGCGCTGGCAGCAGCGTGGCGATGGCCACCGCACCGAGCAGGGCCAGAGTGAAGTTGTCCGGTAACAGGCGAGGTCTGGCCATGGGCGCTCCTGATTGTGTGGCTTGCGGCAGGTTGCCAGCGAGTCTACTGTCGCGCTGCATATCCGACTAACGCCATAAGTCAGACAAATGTCGAGAAAAGGACAAAGCAGCCTCGTGCAACGCAGCATCCCAGCCATGGATGCACTGCCGCGCCCGCTCTTCGCCCGCAGTGAATCCCTGGCTGAACGCACCACCACGCCACTCCACAGCCATCCCTGGGCACAGCTATCCTACGCCATCAGCGGCGTGCTGCGCGTGCATACCGAGCGCGGGCGCTTTCTCGCTCCGCCACAGCGCGCCATCCTGATCCCGCCGGGCCTGCTGCACGAGGTGATCAGCTCGCCGCATACCGAGATGCGCAGCCTGTACATCGACCAGCGCGCCGTGGCCTGGGCGCCCGAGCATTGCCAGGTGCTCGCGGTCAGCCCACTGCTGCGCGAGCTGATCCGCGCCTTTGGCGCGCTGCCGGCGCAGTACGACGAGCAAGGTGCCGAAGGCCGCCTGGCAGCGGTGCTGCTGGACCAGCTGCGGGCGGCGCCGGCAATCGGCTATTCCCTGCCCTGGCCCGGGGATGCCCGGCTTCGTCAGCTGTGCGAAGCGCTCTATGAGCAGCCCGATCTTTCACTCAGCCTGAAGCAATGGAGCGAGCGCCTGCAGGTCTCGGAGAAAACCCTGACCCGCCAGTTCCAGCGTGACACCGGCCTCAGCTTCCGCGCCTGGCGCCAGCGTCTGCGCCTGCTCAGCGCGCTCCCTCTGCTGGAGCAGGGCCAGCCGGTTACCGATGTCGCGCTGGCCTGCGGCTACGAATCCACCTCGGCGTTTATCGCCGCGTTCGGCCAACAGTTCGGCACCACACCAGGGGCTCTGGCACGCACACCGGACCGATAAGCAGCGCAGCGAAAACAGTTGGCGCGTTCGCGACCAATACAGTTGCATCCATTTCTGGAACTGCACCGGCACAATCGAGAATCCCTGTGGCTGTTGCACTTGGCTGACGCGCGCGATCCTGTTCTCCCATAACCCGTACCCGGTCACACCGGGAAGGAGCGCAGCATGGATCGCACGCTGTCTCGTCCGTATGTCGCCACCCGCGCCCGCCGCAACTGGCTACAGCTGGTGCAAGTATTGCAGCGCTGGCAACGCAACTACCGTACCCGCCAGCAACTGGCGCAGCTTGACGACCGCCAGCTGGCCGATGTCGGCATCAGCCATAGCGACCGCTCGGCAGAGCTGGACAAGCCGTTCTGGCGCTGAAGCATTCCGCGCCCACCGATTCGAGCCTATGCTGCGTGCTACAAGGCCGCAGCAACGGGAACGTCGCACCCATGGTGCGGTCTAGAGCCTCACCACTGGAGATCTGCCATGTCCCGAATCCTGCTCCCCTTCTTCGCTGCCGGCTTGCTGCTGAGCGGCGGCGCGTCCGCTGCCAGCTTCACCGCTACCACCGACATGGTGGTCGGCGGCCTGATCAATACCGTGGACGCAACCTCGGACCTGACCTCGTCGCTGCGCGACGACAAACTGGTGCTCGATGCTCGCGACGATGCGGCGCGTTTCGTTGCCAGCCAGGGCGATCTGCGCGGCGCCCACCTCGAAGCGGCGCTGCGCCACATTCGTAGCCAGCAGCCAGAACTGGGCGCCAGCGATCTGCAACTGGCTCAGGCGATCCTGGCGCTCTGATGCGTGCAGCAGCGCATGAGCGCTGCTGCAACCTGCGGAAGCAACCGGGCGCTGGCTCTACAGCCGGCGTTTCGCTAGCCTTGGCGCCGTTTTTCCCGGCAACAGGTTCCGCATGCGTTCGTATTCAATCGTTCTCTTATTTCTCGGCCTCACCGCTGGCACCGCCCAGGCGTTCGATGTCACCACCGCAGGTGTCGTGCAGACCAGCTATGTCAGCAGCCAGCTGACCAGCGCTCCCTTCGACAACAAGCTGATCGCCGAGGCCCGCGAAGACGCGGCCGGCTTCGTCGCCAGCGACGGCCAGCTCGCCGCGGCTCGCCTGCAAGCGGCCATGGCGCGGCTGCGCCAGGAACACCCGGAGCTTGCCGCCAGCGACCTGGAACTGGCCGAAGCGATCCTCGTCCAATAATCGCACCGGCCTGCCGGTGCCCCGACCGTGAGAGATTCCAACCGATGAACAAGCTATTGCTCGCCGCCCCGCTGGCGCTGGCCGTCGCCGCGGGCACAGCCCAGGCGCAGACCCTCGTCGCCACCAGCAACATCGTCGTGCGTGCCCTGGACCGCAGCATCAATTTCACCTCCGATGTGACCAGCCGCATCAGTGACATGAAGGTCGTCGTCGAAGCGCGTGAAGACGCCGCCAGCTTCGTCGCCAGCGCCGGCGAGATCCGCGGTGCGCATCTGGAAGCCGCGATAGGCACCCTGCGCAACGAACTCCCTGCAGCGCGCAATGCCAGCGACCTGCAACTGGCCGAAGCCATCCTCGCCCTGTGATACGCCTCGGCGCCTGGCTGCTGGCAGGCTGCCTGAGCCTTGCTACAGGTGTAGCCCAGGCCGACCTGCGCCTGGTTCTCGACTCACGCACACTGGACGCCGAGCAACGCGCTGCCAGCCAGGCGCTGCTGGACGAAGCCATGGCCGCACTGCCACCCCGCCTGGTGCAGAGCCTCGATCGCGAGGTGCGGGTGCAATGGCGCGATGATCTGCCGGAACAGGCCTATGGCCGCGCCGGCGGTAACCGTCTTCAGCTCAATCGCCGTCTACTGCCGACACTGACCGATGGCAGCGCTGCCAGCGAGAAGACCAATCGCCCCCACGGGACGGTGCGCCGCGAGCTGCTCGCCACCGTCATTCACGAAGTGGCGCATCTCTATGACCGCGCGCGCCTGTGGTCGCCCAGTGAGCACCTGTTGCAGGGCCAGTGCCGTCAGCGCGCCAGCCACCTCGGGCAGGTCGGCCTGCCGGATCACTGCCGGGGACAGATCGACCGCCGCTTCACCCTCAGCGATGAGCCGCGCCTGCTCGATCTGGCCGGCTGGCCACAACGGGTCGGCAAGCGCGGCCTGCGCGAACGGGAAAACGCGCAGCTGGCGCGCAGCCCCGATCCGTACGAGCTGACCAGCCCGCTGGAATTCGTCGCGGTGAACCTCGAATACTTCCTGCTCGACCCCAGCTACGCCTGCCGTCGCCCTTCGCTGCACCGTTACCTGCGTGAACACTTCGGTTGGGCGCCAGCAAACGCTGCCGGTTGCACCGATGACTACCCATTTCTGAACGCGGGCCGCGAGTTCGGCCGCACGCCACTGCTGAGCCTCGATCCGTCACGCGTCTACGAGGTCGACTACCTGTTCGCCGAAGCCAACGAGGCCTGGGTCAGCCGCTGGGGCCACAGCATGCTGCGCCTGGTGATCTGCGCGCCCGGCCGCGAGCCCGGTCCCGATTGCCGACTGGATCTGGATCACCACCTGGTGTTGTCCTTCCGCGCCTTCGTCGACGATGTGCAGCTGTCCAGCTGGGACGGCCTCACCGGCGTCTACCCCTCGCGGCTGTTCATCCTGCCCCTGGGCCAGGTGATCGACGAATACACCAAGGTGGAGCTGCGCGGGCTGGCCTCGGTGCCGCTGAAGCTGCAGCACGAAGAGATTCGCGCACTGGTCGAGCGTAGCGCCGAGCTGCACTGGAGCTACGACGGCGACTACTACTTCCTGTCCAACAACTGCGCGGTGGAAACCCTCAAGCTGCTACGCAGTGGAACCACACGCGACGAACTCGTCGCCCTGGACAGCATCATGCCCAACGGGCTGCTGGAGGTGCTGATCCACCGCGACCTGGCCGACGCCAGCGTGCTCGACGATCCGCGTGAGGCGCTGCGCCTGGGCTATCGATTCGACTCCTACCGCGACCGCTATCAGGCGATGTTCGCCGTACTCAAAGAACGCCTGGGCCTGCCGCAGGACAGCGTCGAACAGTGGCTGGAACTCAGTGCCGCCGACCGCCAGCCATGGATCGACCGCGCCGATCTACGCGCCTCCGCCGCCCTGCTGCTGGTCGAACAGGCCGCGCTGCGCCGTCAGCTACTGCTCGCCCAGGACGAGCTGAAGAACCGCTACCTCGGCGGCCGCGGGCGCGACGCCAGCCTGAACAAAGCCGACGGCGCCCTGCAGGAAATCCTAGCCAACAGCGGCTACCTCAGCCGCCCCGCCGAACTGCTCGACGGCCAAGGCTACGGCCTGCCACAACCCAGCGAATGGGCCCGCCTCGAACGCGAAAGCGAACAACGCCAACTGCGCCTGAATCAGCTGAGCGAAGAGCTGGACCAGGAAGTCCGGGTGCTGCTGGGGGATGAGCCGCGGGAGGAACTCGAAGCGATCGAAGTGAACCTGGCCCAGATCGGCGAGCATCTGCGTGGGTTACACAAGGCTGGGGGTGGGTTGGAGTTGCCTTGACAGGGCCCATCGCTGTGAGCGACGCCCTGAGTTATGCATTTCTCCCGATATCGATAGAGACATCGTTCTTGCGCAGCTGGTATTGAAAGACCCTGGGCGGCGGGCTCGATGTTGGCGTTATCAAGAGGTCTCGTGAGCAGCCCCTATCGCTGTTACTGGCGAGGGCGTGGTCATGCAGTGGCCAGCGCCGCCTCTCGCTCTGCGATGGCTTGCTCCAACTCAGGCGAGCGCTTGGCCCATTGCTCGCGGGGTAGCGGTTTGGACCACTCAATCACTTCAGGCGCTGTTAACTCGGGGATATGAGCGAGTTTTTTACGCGTTATCCAATGGGCCCCCATCGGGTTGAATATGGGGAACATGATGCCAATTTCCCAAACCACAGTGAGGAAAAGCCCTCTTTCCTGGCAGGACTTGTCGAACTCGCGCCAAAAAATCTGTTTTAAGCTCAAGCCACAAATATTCTCTAGCGGTTCGGGTATTGCCTCCGGGCCTACCTCCATAAAGCTGCGAATACACTCCCACTGCGCCATGGAGGAAATTCCACCGCCGGTATTGACCATCAGCACCCAGCCTTGTTTGTCGGGGGCGTAGTCTTCGTGCTCTTCCCCCTTGAGCGGGAACCACAGCAGCAGGCTGCCGTGCTTGCTGGCGCCGCCGGTATTGAGGCTGAGCGCACTGGGGGCAATGGCATGTACTCGCTCCCAGGGAACAAACCAGTAGCTACCATCAGGTTCGGTGATACAGACCTCGCGGCGCTGGCGATTAAAGCGAATCGGCGGGATCAGTGGCTTGCGGTACTGCTTGATAAACAAGTACCAAAGGGTGCCCATAAGCCCCCCCATAACCCCTAAAACCACCAGGCTGGCCACAATATCCCCACCTAAAGCGGCCCAAATAGCAACAGCGACAAATAAGAATGTCCCCATATGCAACGTCAGCCAACCCGCTCCCATGGAAAAGCTGCCGATATCCAAAAACACCTGATTTTTACGCCAGATGATATTCATCAGGTCGCTGGCGGGTTGGCCGGTTGGAATGGGTAATGGGGCCAGATGCTCCTGCTTCCGGAGAAGCCCCTGGGCGTGTTCGGTCATTGACTTTCCTTGGGTTGGAGCTGCTCAGCGCTCACTGGTACGGTGCTACAGCTATCGATAAGCAAAGGGCCGTCATTGGAGGCATGCTCAACGACTGCAGTGCCTCGGATGATATAGCGCAGACCCATGCCGCCGCCGACCACCATTTGCTGCGGGCCGAGTGTGCCGGCCTGCATAGCCAACGGGCTATGGTACAAAACCTGAAGCTGCCAGTAATGGCTGTCGGCGCGCTTGGGCAGTGCACCGCTCAAGCGCAAGCCCATACCCTGATGAATAGGTAACCATTGGCTTTCCAGATTGCCTAACCACTGCCGGGTACAGTCGGTGGGGGTGTTGCGGTTGTCGAATGCCGCAAGCTTTACATACAGCTGAGTACGTTCGGGATTGGCCCCCGGTAGAAACAGTTGCAGGCTGTCGGTTCGACTCTCGATCACGATGCTGTGATCACTCTGCCCAATCTGGCGGCTATGCAGGCTCGCGGAGGCCAATAGCTTGGGCTTAAACAGCAGGTCAATCAGGGTTTGCAGCTCCTCGCTGCGCTGCGCCGGGCTGTCGCCCCAGCGCCGCTTTTGCCCCCAGTAACATTGCTCAAGGAAGGCTTGCAGCTCGCTGTCCTTGAAATAGTTCCAGGCCAGGTACAGTCCTTCGATAATCAGCAGTAGCCAGTTCACTGGCACGATGCGCAAGGTGAACCACTTGATCGCCTGTTCGGTGGTCCATTTCCCAGTCAGCGCCATATAGGTAGCATAACCACCCAGGCCGGTTTGAGCGCTCATTACACCGAAGACTGCACCATCATGCCCCAAACGTGCCCAATGATCAGCCGTCCAATAGGCACCGTCTTTATGCATTTCAGCGGAAAGTTTGAGTAAATCGAAAACGGCTCCAAGAGTGGCCAATACACCAGTAGTAAAACCAAACAGCGTTACGATGGGAGCCTTAGCACCGAACTTGCTGATTTCAACCCGCCCAGTCGCCTCCCACGCCGCACCGATCACTGCCGATAGCGCCGCCCCTACCTTGAGGTTTTCGGCCAGATGTTCACGACTACGCACCTCATCATGCTCGCGCCCCTGGTCGCGCTGATTAAGTACCTGCACGTTGTTCATATGCAGCAGCAGAGCCGCCAGTGGCAGCACGCCACCCAGGGTGTTCAAACTCTTGATACCGGTGACAGCCGGGGTCAGACCTTTCTGCAGATTTTGCCCGGCAAGCCGACCCCAGTCCCACAGACGTTGCCCCACCGTACCGCTGAGGCTAAAGCCCATGCTGCCGGCCTTGATGGCGCTGTCCGAGCACAGCCTTACAATCACCAACAGCGCACGTAGCGGATCGGGGAAGCGCTGGATCAAATTGCTCGGGGCTGCGCTACTGGCCAGGTGCTCGGCCTCCAACGCAGCAAAGGCCGCAGACAACCGCGATACAGACTGCCCCCAGTCTGCGCCGCTTGGGCCGCCGAGCTCACTGAGCCAGGCATATTTACCACTGGCCACCAGGCTGCCGATCAGTTGGCCAATAGCCGCCTGATTGGCACTGGTGAGGGCTGCTTCTACCTCGGCGCCACGGTCTGCCAGGTCCATCAACGAGGGGCTGAAACCACTGGCCAGCAAGCTGAAAGGTTGTTCAACCGAAGGCGAGCGCAGCAGATTTACGGCCAGCTGAGTGCCAGGACCGCTGCTGCACAAGGCACTCAGGCTGTTGAGGCTGAGTTCACTGAGCCAGGAGCAGTGTGCGCCGTTGTCGTAATCGGCATACCAGAGCGCGCTCCCGTGGCGCGCCAGGTAGGTGGACATGTCTTTATAAAGCACCTCGCGGCGGGCAAACAGCCATTGGCGGTGCGGCTCGGCGATCTCGGCCATCCATTTCTGCATAGCTGCCAATTGCACACGGTCAGCAACCTGAGCGCTGCTTTTGGCGTCAGTCATGTTGTGGACCTTATTGGCCTGGTAGGCCATGACCACACCTTGCAACTGTCCGTGCAGATCCAGTGGAATAAATTCCCGGGTAGGAGCCAGAACCACTTCTTCACGGCGATGAATATCGGCAATGCGAGCATCAGCGGCAGCATGACCAATTCTGTGGCGCTGACGCTGATTGACTGCGGTCTCTTCGTCGAGCAAAGGGGTGAGTTCGCGCCGGGCCTTGAGCAGAATATCGCCCTGCTCCGGGGTGAGCTGGATATCGCGATCGCGGTAACGGTAGTTGATCAGGTTGCTCAGCTCTGCGCCGTCTTCACTGATCAGGCTGTTGATAAAGCCGGCGATCATCCCTTTGTGGGCGTGCTCCTGATCCCAGTCTTCTTCGCGCTGATTGACCATGCCTTGCTCATGATTCAGATCACGCAATACACCCAGATCGTCGTCCAGGCTGGCGAACACCCCGTGAAGCTCGCCAGCCTGGCTGCGCGCGCTGCTCAGCCAGGTAACCGTTGCCGGCACGTCCCATGGTTCCGCGCTCCATTCGCCGGGCGCGTGTTCGGCAGCTTCTGGCTGACGGGCGGCTGCCCGTTCGCGCTCGTGCAGCCAGGTACGGGCATGGACGTACGCCTGAATGCGCTCGGGGGTAGGTTCGTCCATCATCTGCTTGCCGAGGGTATCCACACCCCCGCGATAGTCGTCGCCGTTCTGCGCGTAGTCGTGGGACAGGGCCCGCTCGCGAATCTCGGGCATCAGTTCGGCCATGACCTGTTCGGCGCTATCCAAGGTCGGGCAATGGTCGGCCTCCAAGGTGCGCGCGATTTGAGTCAGGCTGATGCGGCGCATGCGGGCGCGACGCTCGTCCGGCTCGCCCGCAAGGCGCTGGTGGACGGCAGCGGTCAAAGGGATTTCGGTATAAAGCAACAGGGCGTCGTATTGTTTGTTTAGTGCGATGCCAGCGCTGCTGCCGTTGGCTACGGCGCTTGCGGCGTCATCCAGTCCCTGCTCCAGCAACTGGCCGTCGGCGGCCACGGCAAAGCGGCGCAGCGGTCCTTGGTCGTGCCAGAGATAAAGGTAACCGGGGCGCAAGCGGCGCAGGACCATGGGATGGCTCTGGGTTCCGCTCGCTGGTCTACAGCGTTTATGCGCGGCTGGCTGTTCGGCCAGGGCATAGCGTACGGGAACGATAAAAACCTCGGCCTGGCGCGCCGGACAGCTGGCCATGGGGCTGGACAGGTCGTCCTTTTCGAAGTCCTGTTGCGCGGCTTGGTCGGCGTGGGCCAGGCGTAACGTTCGATCCTGAGCTCGGGCGGTCATGCGACTGACTCCTTGTCGGTGCGCAGCAACTGGCATTGCAGCTCGGCGATGAGGTTGTCCAGGCGCTGTGCCGGCAACAAGTCACGCTGTTCGAGCAGTTGGCAATAAGTGTCGTGTTCGGGAGCCTGCGGAAAATCACTGCCCAACTCGGCCAACAAGCTCGCCCAACGGGCGACTTCATCGGCCGCGCTATAGCCATATCGTGCCGCGCTTTGACGACACAGGGTGACGAATTGCTGCTGGGCGGCAGCATCCATGCCCTGTAGCGATTCAGGGAAGAAACGCTGCAGATGGGCCAGCAGACGCTGATCGAAGCAGGCGTGCTTGGCCTGGTTTAACTGTTCCAGTTGTTCTTGGGAGAGCCGCAGCCAAGGCGTGTCGTCATAGCGCGCAAAGGTCTGCGGCTTGTTCTCGCGTAGCAGCGCCAGTTTCGCGCCAGAATCTGCCGGTAGGCGAATACGCTGCACCGGCCCCATCAATGGATCGCGCTCGTCCGCATTCAGCGGGCCCAGCCATAAAGCCATGATGCGTGGGTCGTGGTAGCGGAACAGAGTCGTTTGTTCACCTTCCAGGCGCACATGAATCAAGCTGCGCAGGTGCTCGACCAGATCGTCTTCGCTCGCATCGGACTCGAGCCAGATACCAGCCGTTGCTTGCCACTCCTGCTGGAATACCTGCGCAAGTTCGCTGTGCGGCCGTACCGCTACCAGCAGCGGGCCGACTTCTGCCAACGGTTCATAGGTGCTGTGTTGATAAAGCAGATGCAGCGAGGGGGATTCTTCCAGGCCGTAAATTCGGACAGCCAGTCCTTCGATCTGCGCGCCATCGAGTAATAGGTAGCTATGCAGCAGCGATTGGGCCGTCATACTTTGGCCTCGGTCTGCTGACAGATTTCACAGATCGGCAGGGCGGTACGCGCGGCCTGTTGCAACGCATGTTTCTGCGCCTGAATCAGTAACTCACCGGCCTTGTCGGCATCCGCCGCCCTCACCTTGCCCGGCAACACTGGCGCCGCGCCCGAGCCCTTACCCGGACTTCCCCCGGAGTTCATTCGAATCACCGGCCCCACCATCGTGATGCCGCTCGCATCGAGCTTCATAAAGCTACCGGCGGCTTTGAAGGTCAGTTCGCTGCCAGCTTCAAGGACGACTTTCAGGCCGCTGGACAGGTGGATTTCCTGGCCGGCTTCAATGAACTGGCCGGTACCAATCTTCACGTGCTGGGTATTGCCCACGGTGAGGTGGTCGTTGGCGCGGATTTCGGTCTTGCGGTCGGCGTGGGTGGTGCGGTGTTCTTCGGCGCGGAATTCGCTGTAGCTGTTGGCCTCCACGGTGTCGTGGCGCTCGTGGCCAACGCGGATCTTCTGGTCGTGCTCGATGTTCTCGTCCCAGTCGCGCTGGGCGTGGAGGTAGATCTGTTCGGCGCCCTTGCGGTCTTCGATGCGCAGTTCGTTGTAGCCGCCACCGCCTGGTGAGCTGAGGGTCTTGAACACCGTGCGGGTCTTGTTCGCCGGCAGGTCGTAGGGGACCTGGTGTTCCTTGTGGTAGAGGCAACCGGTCACCAGCGGCTGGTCGGGGTCGCCTTCGAGGAAGGTCACCAGCACTTCCATGCCAACGCGGGGGATGGCGATGCCGCCGTAGCGGTCGCCGGCCCAGCTGGACGACACGCGCAGCCAGCAGCTGGTCTTGTCGTCGGCCTGGCCTTCGCGGTCCCAGTGGAACTGGACGCGCACGCGGCCGTATTCATCGCAGTGGATTTCTTCGCCTGCCGGCCCGGTAACTACGGCGGTCTGGCTGCCGAGCACCTTCGGCTTCGGATGCCTCAGAGCCGGGCGAAAGGGGATGTCCCAGGGGGTGGCGGTGAAGTGGTTGCGGTAGCCCTGATGGAAGCCGGAGCTGGTAAGAGCCCCCTCACCCCTGGCCTCTCCCCATAGGGGAGAGGGGGCCAGTCCGTCGTGAGCTGGGACATTGGTAATTGATTCCTCCAGCACCTGTGGCTGCTTACCTTCATGCAGCACTTCGGTCAGCAGCCAGAGCTGGTTCCAGTCGCTGCGGGGGTGTTCGCCGAGCGGGAGGAAGTGCCCGCTCGCCAGTTGCGGCTGGTCGCTTTCGCCTTCGGCCAGCTCGTAGTCGTGGCGATGGCGTTCCAGGGCGCGTTGCGACAGGTGCTTGCCGCGGGCGCGCTCGGTGAAGCGGCCGGGGTAATCGTAGTCTTCAAGGTCGGGCTGGAAGTCGCTGTGGAACGCGGCTTCCATAGTCAGACGTGGCTTCTCGAAATCGTAATCGCGGCGCGTGACGCGGCTGGTGCGGGTTTCCAGACGAAGGCCGAAGCGCTTGATCACCGGCTGGTCGGCGACCAGGCCGCTGTCCTGCTGATAGGCGGTGGCAGCGAGCCTGGGGAAGACGGTCTGGTCATCGCCGAAGACCAGGGCATGACCGGCCGCGCTGTGCTGGAAGTGATAGTGAATGCCCTCTTCCTCGCACAGGCGCTGGATGAAGTGCAGGTCGGTTTCGTCGTACTGCACGCAATATTCGCGCGGCGGGTAAATCACCGGGCCGAGCTGGAAGCGGTAGGCATCGGCCTGGATGCCATGCTCCTCGAGCACCTGGCCGACGATCTGCGGCACGCTCAGGTGCTGGAAGATGCGCTGGTTGGTGCGATGGGCGAGGTAGGCCAGCTGCGGCACGAGCGTCAGTCGATAGCGGGTCAGGCGCTTGCCGGATTCACCCTGGGCGGCCTGATGCACCAGCCCATGAATACCGCTGCCATCCGGCGCGAAGGCGAGGAAGGCCGGGCGATGCAGCAGGCTTTCCAGATCCAGATCGGGGTGCTCGCTGACCAGTTCCAGGTCGAAGCGATAGGGCTGGCTGATGGCCTCGCGGCCCTGGAATTGGAGCACCTTGAAGTCGTGCTCGATGCCTTCGAGGGAAAGCGTGAAGTGGGCCTGGTTGGCTGGGGCGAACATCCATGTTCCTCCTGTTCAGTCCATGTATCAGCGCATGGGCGCTTGCGGAGCCCCGTGTAACACAGGCCGGCCGCTCTAGAATGCATGGTTCGCGCATTCCAGAACGACAATGGCTGAATCTGTTCAGTGCTTCGCAAAAAGCGTTCGGCCAGGCGAGCCTGGCCGAAGCGGGACCGCGGCGAATCAGCCAGCGATCGGGGTGCGCCAGTCGTCGGAGCCGGAGGTGCCGGACACCTCGTGGGTCCAGACGATCTTGCGATAGGTGAAGTACACGTCTTCCAGATGAGTGAAATGGGACATGTTCGGGTCCTGGCAGTTGGGCATGCGCGACTGCACGTCGACGATCACCGCATCTTCCAGTTCGATGGTGAAGTAGTGTTCCTGGGTGCCGGTGGACGAGGTGCGGTACCACTCCAGACGGCACTTGTTCAGGCGCTCGCCGGAAGTCAGAGCGTTGAAGATCAGCGGCGACGACTTATCGAATACCTTGGTGATCATCAGCGGCTTGTGTACGCGCTGGCCTGTCGGCTGGCCGGACTGCGGGTCACGCGGGATGATGACCTGATGCTGGAAGGCCTGCACCAGGATCTGGTCCTCATGGCCTTCCTGGAAGATGTTGCCAACCGAGTCCTCGGTGAAGGTGCCGGCGGTGATCAGGCCTTGCTTGGTGCCTTCGAGGGACAGATACGCGGGTGTTGGCATGGGTGCTCTCCTTGTCTGAAATGAGTGCCAAATGGCCATTTCGTAACAACAAGCGCCATGCCAGAAATAAAAAACTGCTTATTTATCAAAAAGATATCTAATTTAAATCACACAGCCCGAATAGCAGAAGTGATGCCCGACACAGAAAGCTGCGCAAGTTCCTGCGCAGACATGGCAACAAGTTGCGCAACGCCCACCAAGCTCGTGACTCATCGCACTGCGAACAGCTTACCCACAAACTTATCCACAGAATGCTGCGCAAGAAATTGCGCAGGCCATTGCCCCTGGTGAGGCCTCATCCACTTTTCTGCAGGCAAAAAAAACCTCGAACTTCATTGGGGGAGGGGGAAGTTCGAGGTCCAAATCCGGACCGCTAGGGCGGGGTCCAGAGATCTGCCAACACTTAACACAACAAGGAGCATCGAAGGGCTTTTACACCCTTCGCATGCTCTGACCGGATGGTTGCAGCGGAAGTTCAACGCGGACTAAAAAAATTTCGTCGACTACCGACATTTTTCGGCAGCCCGGTCAGTGCGCCTCGTCCCAGTTGTTGCCAACGCCCGCTTCGACCAGCAGCGGTACGTCCAGCTGGGCCGCCTCGCTCATCAACGGACAGATCTGCTGGCGGACCTGCTCGACCAGGTCTTCGCGCACTTCCAGCACCAATTCATCGTGTACCTGCAGGATCACCCGCGCATCCAGCCCGCTCTGCTGCAGCCAGCCGTCCACGGCGATCATGGCGCGCTTGATGATGTCCGCTGCGGTGCCCTGCATCGGCGCGTTGATCGCGGTGCGCTCGGCGCCCTTGCGCATAGCGCCATTCTTCGAATTGATCTCCGGCAGGTACAGGCGCCGGCCGAACAGCGTCTCGACATAGCCCTGCTCGGCGGCCTGGGTGCGGGTGCGCTCCATATAGGCGAGCACGCCGGGGTAGCGGGCGAAATAGCGGTCGATGTACTCCTGCGCCTCCTTGCGGCCGACGTCGATCTGCTTGGCCAGGCCGAAGGCGCTCATGCCGTAGATCAGGCCGAAGTTGATCGCCTTGGCGCTGCGGCGCTGGTCATTGCTGACCTGCTCCAGCGGCACGCCGAACACCTCGGCAGCGGTGGCGCGGTGCACGTCGAGGTCGTTCTGGAAAGCGTGCAGCAGACCGGCATCCTGCGCCAGATGAGCCATGATGCGCAGCTCGATCTGCGAGTAGTCGGCCGCCAGCAGCTGGTAGCCCGGCGCCGCGATGAAGGCCTGGCGAATACGCCGGCCCTCGGCGGTGCGGATCGGGATGTTCTGCAGGTTCGGATCGCTGGAAGACAACCGCCCGGTGGCGGTCACCGCCTGGTGGTAGCTGGTGTGGATGCGCCCGGTGCGGGGGTTGATCTGCTGCGGCAGCTTGTCGGTGTAGGTGCCCTTGAGCTTGCTCAAGGAGCGGTGCTGCATGATCACCTTGGGCAGCGGGTAATCCTGCTCGGCCAGTTCAGCCAGCACGCTTTCCGCGGTGGACGGCTGGCCGCCGGCGGTCTTGGAGATTACCGGGCAGCCGAGCTTGTCATAGAGGATCGCGCAGAGCTGCTTGGGCGAGCCGAGGTTGAACTCCTCGCCGGCAATATCGAAGGCCTCGCGTTCCAGCTGCACCAGCTTGTCGCCCAGCTCGACGCTCTGCTGGCCGAGCAACTGCGCATCGACCAGCGCGCCGTTGCGCTCGATGCGCGCCAGCACCGGCACCAGCGGCATCTCGATCTCGGTCAGCACCTTGAGCAGCGATGGCGTCTGCTCCAGCTTGCCGAGCAAGGTCTGGTGCAGGCGCAGGGTGACATCGGCGTCCTCGGCGGCGTAGGGGCCGGCCTGTTCGATGGCGATCTGGTCGAAGGTCAGCTGCTTGGCGCCCTTGCCGGCGATGTCCTCGAAACGGATGGTGCCACGGCCGAGATATTTCAGCGCCAGGCTATCCATGTCGTGGCGAGTGGCGGTGGCGTCCAGCACGTAGGATTCGAGCATGGTGTCGAAGGTCATGCCGCGCATCTCGATGCCGTAGTGCATCAGCACGTTCATGTCGTACTTGCCGTGCTGGCAGATCTTGGTCTTCGCCGGATCCTCCAGCAGCGGCTTGAGCGCGCCAAGCACGGCATCAAGCTCGAGCTGCTGCGGCACACCCATATAGGAATGACGCAGCGGCACATAGGCCGCCTGGCCCGGCTCGACGGCGAACGACACGCCGACCAGCTCGGCGCGCTGAGCATCGATGCTGGTGGTTTCGGTATCGAAGGCGAAGCACTCGGCGTTCTTCAGGCGCTCGAGCCAGGCATCGAACTCGGCCGGATCGAGGATCGTGGTGTACTCGGCTTCGGCCTGGATCGAGCAGCCTTCGGGCTGCACCTCGCAGTTCTCGCCCGCGGCCTTGGCCTCGCGCAGCAGGTCGTCCAGCCAGTTCTTGAATTCCAGCTCGCGGTACAGCGCAATCAGCGCCTCGCGGTGCGGCTCGCCGGGCATCAGGTCGGCGACCTCGACGTCCAGCGGCACGTCGAGCTTGATGGTCGCCAGCTCATAAGACATGAAGGCGGCGTCGCGGTGTTCGGCGAGCTTGGCGCCCAGTGACTTGGCGCCGCGGATCGGCAGGCCGGCGACCTGGTCGAGGTTGTCGTAAAGCCCCTTGAGCCCGCCGGGAATACCGTTGAGCAGGCCACAGGCAGTCTTTTCACCCACGCCTGGCACGCCCGGAATGTTGTCGACCTTGTCGCCCATCAGCGCAAGGAAGTCGATGATCAGCTCCGGGCCGACGCCGAACTTGGTCTTCACGCCTTCGATGTCATAAACGCTGCCGGTCATGGTGTTGACCAGCGTGACGTGCGGACAGACCAGCTGCGCCATGTCCTTGTCGCCGGTGGAGATGATCACGTCGCGGCCGAGCGCCGCGCACTGGCGCGCCAGGGTGCCGATGACGTCGTCGGCCTCCACGCCTTCCACGCACAGCAGCGGCATGCCGAGGGCGCGAACGCTGGCGTGCAGCGGCTCGACCTGCGAGCGCAGATCATCCGGCATCGGCGGGCGGTGCGACTTGTAGTTCTCGAACAGCGCGTCGCGAAAGGTCGGCCCCTTGGCGTCGAAAACCACCGCAAACGGACTGTCCGGATACTGCCGGCGCAGGCTGAGCAACATGTTCAGCACGCCCTTGACCGCGCCGGTCGGCTTGCCGGTTGAGGTGGTCAGAGGAGGCAGGGCATGGAAGGCGCGATAGAGGTAGGACGAACCGTCCACCAGGATGAGGGGAGCTTGGCTCATGAGCGGAATCAACCTTTTCGGCGGGCCCGGAGCTAGAATGCCAAGGACCACTTATCGACAAAGGGACAAGGTTACCATGCGCGCTCTCAAACACCTGATGCTGGCCAGCCTGCTGGCGTGCGCTCCCCTGGCCGGTTTTGCCCAGGAGTCGGTCGACGGCGAGCCCGACGTAACCATCCGTCAGGAAGGCGACCGTACCGTCGAGGAATACCGCGTCAATGGCTTCCTCTATGCCGTGAAAGTCACGCCCAAGCATGGCAAACCGTACTTTCTGGTGCGCGCAGACGGCAACGACGGCAACTTCGTCCGTTCCGATCAGCCGGACATGCTGATCCCCTCCTGGAAGATCTTCAGCTGGTAACCCATCAACCGTCGGGAGGACAGCATGTCGGTATTCACGCCCCTGCAACGCGATGAACTGGAAGCCTTTCTGGCGCCGTACCGGCTCGGCCGGTTGCGCGACTTCCAGGGCATCGTCGCAGGCAGCGAGAACAGCAATTTCTTCGTCAGCCTCGAACAGGGCGAATACGTCCTGACGCTGATCGAGCGTGGTCCGACCCAGGATTTGCCGTTCTTCATCGAGCTGCTCGACGTGCTGCACCGCGCCGGCCTGCCGGTGCCCTACGCGCTGCGCAGCGAGGAGGGCGACGCACTGCGCGAACTGGCGGAGAAGCCCGCGCTGCTGCAGCCGCGCCTGCCCGGCAAGCATGTGATGGCGCCCAACCCGCACCACTGCGCCGAGGTCGGCCGACTGCTGGCGCGGCTGCATCTGGCCACCCGCGAGCACATCCTCGAACGCGCCAGCGACCGCGGCCTGGACTGGATGCAGGAACAGGGGCCAAGCCTGGCGCTGAGCCTGTCCGAGGACCAGCTGCCGCTGTTGCGCGAAGGCCTGGCAGAGATCGCCGAGCTGCGGCCGAAACTCCTCGCCCTACCGCGCGCAAACCTGCACGCCGATCTGTTCCGCGACAACGTGCTGTTCGAAGGCAGCCACCTGACCGGTGTGATCGACTTCTACAACGCCTGCTCCGGGCCGATGCTCTACGACCTGGCCATTGCGGTGAATGACTGGTGCTCGCACCCCAACGGCGAGATCGACGGCGAGCGCAGCGAACCCTTGCTGGCGGCCTACTCCGCACTGCGCCGCTTCACCCCGGCCGAAGCCGAGCTCTGGCAGCCGATGCTGCGCGTGGCCTGCGTGCGTTTCTGGCTATCGCGACTGATCGCGGCGCAGCGTCACGAAGGCAAGACGGACGTGCAGGTGAAAGATCCCGATGAGTTTTACCGGCTGCTGAAGGCGCGCCAGCATCCGTCCAGCGCGCTGCCTTTCGCTTTCTAAATCGAATCCCAGACACAAACCCCGCGCGAAAGCGTTCAACACCTCGCAAATTTTCCAGCGCAGCTTGCGACCGCCGGGGCTTTACCCCAAAGTGCCGGGCGCACAGGATGCGCGCTGGCGTTAGCCGAAACGCGCGACTCGCCGATCATCGAAAGGAATCGATGCATGCCTTCCATCTATCAGCTCAAGCCCCGTTTTCAGGCACTACTACGCCCACTGGTCCAGCGCCTCCATGACAGCGGCATCACGGCCAATCAGGTCACGCTGGCAGCGCTGGTCGTGTCGCTGGCAGTCGCAGCGGCGGTCGCGCTGCTGATCGAGCACCTCTGGATCTTCCTGCTGATCCCACTGTGGATGCTGCTGCGCATGGCACTGAACGCCATCGACGGCATGCTGGCGCGAGAATTCGGCCAGCAATCGAAGCTCGGCGCCTACCTCAACGAACTCTGCGATGTGGCCGCCGATGCGGCGCTCTACCTGCCGCTCGCGCTGGTGACCGGCGTCTGGCCAGCTGCCGTGGTGCTGGTGGTGGTGCTCGCAGCGCTGACCGAGTACGCCGGTGTGCTCGGTCCGATGGTGGGCGCCTCACGCCGTTACGACGGCCCGATGGGCAAGAGCGACAGGGCCTTCGCCTTCGGCGTGCTGGCCACCGGCGTCGCCTTGGGCCTGTTGCCAGCCGCCTGGATCAACGGCTTGTTGCTGCTGATCGCCGGGCTGTCGATCCTCACGCTGAGCAACCGGGTCAGACAAGGCCTGGCGGAAACCGCAGCGGCGCCAGCCGAAGCGGACTGAACCGCCACCCGCCCGCACCACCGACTTTCCGCCCGATACCGAGGAACCTCCCATGCTCGGCGCCCTGCTCGCCTTCGCGATCACTTCCGTTGCACGCCTGCTAACCGGTACGCGCAGCCTCTGGATCGGCTGCGCGCCGCTCAACCGGCAACGCATCTATTTCGCCAACCACAGCAGCCACGGTGATTTCGTGCTGCTCTGGGCATCGCTGCCGCCTGACCTGCGGCGCAGGACCCGGCCCGTCGCCGGCGCCGATTACTGGCAGAGCAGCGCGCTGCGCCGCTTCGTCATCCATCGCCTGTTCAACGGTGTGCTGGTGGAGCGCGAGCGCAGCGGCCCGGAGTCGAATCCGCTGCAACCAATGCTCGACGCCCTGGCCGGCGGCGATTCACTGATCCTCTTCCCCGAGGGCACGCGCAATCTGGAAGAAGGCCTGCTGCCGTTCAAGAGCGGGCTGTATCGCCTGGGCCTGGCGTGTCCGGACGTGGAGCTGGTGCCGGTGTGGATCGCCAACCTCAATCGGGTGATGCCCAAGGGCCGCAGCCTGCCGCTGCCCCTGCTGTGCAGCGTCAGCTTCGGTGCACCAATGAGTATCGAAAAGGACGAGGACAAAGACGCGTTTCTGCAGCGCGCTCGCCTGGCTCTGCTAGAACTGGCCCCGAAGGAAGACTGACATGGATCGCAATACCCTGCTGCTGTTCGCCGGTATCGGTGCCCTGCTCGCCCTGGCATCGCTGATCGGCTTCGTCCTCAAGCGTCGCAGCGGCGGCGAGAGTCCGGTGATCGACAACCTCAACGCCCGCATCAATGCCTGGTGGGTGATGGTAGCGCTGATCGGTATCGCCTTCTGGCTCGGCCACACCGCCGTGGTGATCCTCTTCTACCTGGTGTCGTTCTTCGCGTTGCGCGAATTCATGACGCTGACGCCGACACGCAGCAGCGACTATCCGGCCTTGGTCGCGGCATTCTACCTGGTGCTGCCGCTACAGTATCTGCTGGTAGCGGTCGGCTGGTACGGCCTGTTCGCCATCTTCATTCCGGTCTACGTGTTCCTGTTGCTGCCGATCCTGGCGTCGCTGGGTGGCGACACCACGCGCTTTCTCGAACGTGCCTCGAAGGTGCAATGGGGCCTGATGATCGCAGTCTTCTGCGTCTCCCACGTCCCTGCCCTGCTCACCCTGGAAATTGCCGGCTACGAAGGTCGCAACCTGCTGCTGATCGCCTGGCTGATCATCGTCGTGCAGCTCTCCGACGTGTTGCAGTACGTCTGCGGCAAGCTGGCCGGCAAGCGCAAGATCGCGCCGCGTCTGTCGCCGTCCAAGACCGTCGAAGGCTTCGTCGGCGGGATCTTCCTCGCGACACTGATCGGCGCGGCGCTGTTCTGGATCACCCCGTTCGCCTGGTGGCAGGCGGCGCTGATGGCGCTGCTGCTGAACCTGCTGGGCTTCTTCGGCGGCCTGGTGATGTCGGCGATCAAACGCGACCGTGGCGTCAAGGACTGGGGGCACATGATCGAGGGCCACGGCGGCATGCTCGACCGGCTCGATTCGGTCTGCTTCGCCGCGCCGATCTTCTTCCACCTGGTGCGCTACGGCTGGACCTGACCAGCCTGGCACTTGCGCTGCCCGGCGAACCGCCGATCGCCCCGAGGGTCGAACCTGCCACGGCTCTCGGAGCGATTTGCCTCTCGCCTACCGAACGGATCGCCCACCGCCGCTGCGCCACCGCGTTAAGATGGCAGCACGCAGCCGCCGTTTCGGTGCACCAGCTCCGCGATGGTGTCGCCATCGAATTCAGGAATCACCAATGACCCAACGCAACGTAATCAACGCCTCGGTTACCCCCAAAGGCAGCCTGGAAACCCTGTCGCAACGCGAAGTACAGCAACTGAGCGAAGTCGGTTCCGGCAGCACGCACAAGCTGTTCCGCCAGTGTGCCCTGGCAATCCTCAACACCGGCACGCGCATCGATAACGCCAAGACCATCCTCGAAGCCTATGAGGACTTCGAGGTGCGAATCCTGCAGCAGGATCGCGGCGTACGCCTCGAGCTGTTCAATGCGCCGGCCGACGCCTTCGTCGATGGCGAGATGATCGCCAGCACCCGCGAGATGCTCTTCAGCGCGCTGCGGGACATCGTCTATACCGAGAGCGAACTGAGCAGCGCGCGCATCGATCTGAGCACTTCCCAGGGCATTACCGACTACGTCTTTCATCTGCTGCGCAACGCCCGCACGCTGCGTCCGGGCATCGAGCCGAACATGGTGGTGTGCTGGGGCGGCCACTCGATCAGCACCGAAGAGTACAAGTACAGCAAGCGCGTCGGCCATGAGCTGGGCCTGCGCAGCCTGGATGTCTGCACCGGCTGCGGTCCGGGCGTGATGAAGGGGCCGATGAAGGGCGCCACCATTGCCCACGCCAAACAGCGCCGCGTTGGCAGCCGCTATTTGGGGCTGACCGAGCCGGGCATCATCGCCGCCGAGGCGCCGAACCCGATCGTCAACGAGCTGGTGATCCTGCCGGACATCGAGAAACGTCTGGAAGCCTTCGTCCGCGTCGGTCACGGCATCATCATCTTCCCCGGCGGCGTCGGCACGGCCGAGGAGTTCCTCTACCTGCTCGGTATTCTGTTGCACCCGGCCAATCGTGAAGTGCCGTTCCCGGTCATTCTCACTGGGCCTAGCGATGCGGCGGATTATCTGCAGCAGCTGCACGATTTCGTCGGCGCGACCCTTGGCGAGGAAGCCCAGAAGCGCTACCAGATCGTCTTCAACGACCCTACCGAAGTGGCCCGGCAGATGACCGAGGGCCTGCGCGAAGTACGACGGTTCCGCCGCGAGCGCAACGATGCCTTCCACTTCAACTGGCTGCTGAAGATCGAGGAAGGTTTCCAGCGACCCTTCGATCCGACCCACGAGGCCATGGCCAGCCTGCCGCTGCGCCGCGACCTGCCGCCCCACGAGCTGGCCGCCAACCTGCGCCGCGCGTTTTCCGGCATCGTCGCCGGCAACGTCAAGGACAAGGGCATCCGCCGCATCGAGCAATACGGCCGTTACGAGATCCACGGTGACACGGCGATCATGCAACCGCTGGACAAGCTGCTGCAGGCCTTCGTCGAGCAGCACCGCATGAAACTGCCCGGCGGCGTGCCCTACACCCCGTGCTACCGCGTGGTCAGCTGAAGCTGCCGAAAGGCCGGGCGGCAACGCCCGGCCTTTGTTCATACGCGATGCGGCTGCGGCGCCGCCCTGAACACCAGTGCCAACCCCAGCAGAATCGCCCCCATTCCCAGCAAGCCGGTGCGCGACAGCTGATTGCCGAGGAACAGGTAATCCATCCCCACGGTCACCACCGGCACCAGGTAGAACAGACTGGTGACGTTCACCAGATTGCCGGTCTGGATCATGCGGTACAGCAGCAGCTGCGCCGCCACCGAGATCACCAGACCCAACCACAGCACCGGAATGATGAAGCCCGTCACCGCTTCCAGGCGCATCGGCTGGAACGGCACGAACGCCAGGCACAGCAGCAGGCTGACCCCGTACTGGGTCGGCAGCACCTCCACCGGGCTCTGGCGAACGCGCTGCTGCAGGATCGCGCCCACTGTCATGCACAGCAGCGCGCCGAGGGCGAAGAGCATCCCGGCGAGCGAGAAGCGCGCCAGCACCAGACTCTGACCACCGCGGCCAATCCGGCCAGTGCCACCAGTAATCCCAGCAGACGCAGCGGCGAGAAGCGTCGTTCGAGGAGCAACAGGGTGAGAATCGGCTGCACGCCAAGCAGCGTCGCGATCACACCCGGCGTCACGCCATGGGCCATGGTCTGGAAATAGCAGATCGAATAGCAGCCGATCATCAGCAGTCCGGTGGCCGCCGTCTGCCAGACAGTACCAGGCGCCGACCGCCAGCGTCGGCGGTAGAGGCCGATCAACAGAACGGCACCCAGCGCCAGCGCGAAGCGCACGATCAGCAGGGCAAACGGGGTGCCGTGGTCCAGCCCCCAGCGGGTGAAGATTGCCGCGCTGCCCCACAGCAGCACGAACACGGTCATGACGCCGTAGGACGTCCACAACGATTTGTTGAAAGTCATCAGTGATTACCTGTCGAAGCGAAACAGGCTCCAGCGACGCCGAAGCGCGCGCACACCGACCCAGAAGGATCGGAAGCGAAAACCGGAGCTGCGAAGTGTGGGCGGATCAGCCCAGCGCAACCGCCTGTGGAGGTGGTGGCGCGATTGCCGGATCGGCAACGACAGAGGGAGGTGGAGCGAGTGCGCACAACCGGGCCGCGCCGAGATCGACGGGCTTCAGGAGTAACAGGCTGCGAGCAGTGGAAGACATTGGTTCAACGGCCGGACGGCGGTATGGAGAACGAAAACTAGCAGAGCCAGGCCCGCCGGGTAAAGCGGGCCTGACGAGCGTCACGGCAGGCGAAATCAGCGCAAGCCGTTTAGCCGCACTTGGAGTTGCCGCAGTTCAGGCAGGTGGCGCAGCCGTCCATCTGCACCACGGCCTGGGTGTTGCACTTGTTGCACAGCTGCGCGCCGGCCGGGAAACCCTCGCCCGGCTCGACCGCCACCGCGCCCTGGCTGGCTTCGTAGGCGGCGCGCTTCTCGGCCAGGTACTTGAGCTGGGTTTCGTCCAGCGCATGACCTTCGAGCATGCCGATGGCGATCAGATGGCGCTCCAGCACCGCACCGATCTCGGCCACGATCGACGGCATGTAGACGCCGCCCTTCTTCAGGTAGCCGCCGCGCGGATCGAACACCGCCTTCAGCTCCTCGACCAGGAAGGTGCAGTCGCCACCCTTGCGGAACACCGCAGACATGATGCGGGTCAGCGCCACGATCCACTGGAAGTGGTCCATGTTCTTCGAATTGATGAATATCTCGAACGGCCGACGCTGCTCGTGCGGGGTGCCGGCGTTGAGCACGATGTCGTTCACGGTGACGTACAGCGCGTGTTCGAACAGCGGCGACTTGATCTTGTAGGTCATGCCGATCAGGGTTTCCGGACGCTGCAGGCTCTCGTCCATCTCCACCACATTGACGGCCTTGCTCGCCTTGTTATCGGTACTGGCGGCAGCGGCCGCGGGGCGTTCGAGGGCCTCGTCGACGACCTTGAAGCCCTTGATGCGCTGGGTGATCTTTACGGTCATTGTGCAGATTCTCCTGCCGGGCGCAGCGATGGCCCGGCGCTTATACGATTGGCAGTCCGGTTCAGTACTTGCCGTAATAGCCTTCTTTGAGGGCGTCGAACAGGTTGGCGGCGGTGTTCACCTCGCCGTCGTACTCGACTTCCTGGTTACCCTTGAGCTCGACCACGCTGCCGTCCTCGAGGGTGAAGCGATACAGGGTCTTTTCAAGATCGGCTTCCTTGACCAGCACGCCCTGGAAGGCCGCCGGATTGAAGCGGAAGGTGGTGCAGCCCTTGAGGCCCTGGCGCCAGGCGTAGCGGTAGATGTCCTTGAACGCCTCGAACGGATAATCGGTCGGCACGTTGGCGGTCTTGGAGATCGACGAATCGACCCAGCGCTGCGCGGCGGCCTGGATATCCACGTGCTGGGTCGGGCTGACGTCATCGGCGGTGATGAAGTAGTCCGGCAGCTTCTCGCCCGGCTCGTCGGAGCCCGGCTTGGCGCGCTCGTTGATCAGCGTGCGATAGGCCAGCAGCTCGTAGCTGAACACCTCGATCTTCTCCTTGGCCTTGCGGCCCGGACGGATCAGGTTGCGCGAGTAGTGATGGGCGAAGCTCGGCTCGATGCCGTTGGAGGCGTTGTTGGCCAGGCTCAGGCTGATAGTGCCGGTAGGCGCGATCGAGCTGTGGTGGGTGAAGCGCGCGCCCTGCTCGGCCAGCGCCTCGATCAGCTCAGGCGCGTACTCGGCGATCTTCTGCATGTAACGCGAATACTTGGCGTGCAGCACGCGACCGGCAATCTGGTCGCCGACCTTGTAACCGTCCTTGGTCATCTCCGGACGCTTGCGCAGCATTTCGGCGGTGACTTCGAAGGTCTGGCTCAGCAACGGTGCCGGACCCTTCTCCTTGGACAGTTCCAGCGCCTGCTCCCAGCCGACCAGCGCCATCTCGCGGGCGACTTCCTCGGTAAACACGCAGGCTTCCGGGCTGCCATAGCGCAGCTTGAGCAGTGTCAAGGTCGAGCCGAGACCGAGGAAACCCATACCATGGCGGCGCTTGCTTTCGATCTCGTGGCGCTGCTGCTCCAGCGGCAGGCCGTTGATCTCGACGACGTTATCGAGCATGCGGGTGAAGACGCGCACCACCTCGCGGTACTTGTCCCAGTCGAAGCGCGCGTCCGCACCGAACGGGTCGATGACGAAGTGGGTCAGGTTGATCGAGCCCAGTAGACACGACCCGTACGGCGGCAGCGGCTGCTCACCACAGGGGTTGGTCGCACGGATCGCTTCGCACCACCAGTTGTTGTTCAGCTGGTTGACGCGGTCGATGAGGATGAAGCCCGGCTCGGCGTAGTCATAGGTGGAGACCATGATCATGTCCCACAGATGCCGCGCCTTGACCCGCCCGTATATCTTGCAGGCCACCAGGCCGTCGTCACGCACGATGTAGCCGTCATGCACCGGCCATTCGCGCCAGAGCACATGCTCGGCGTCCGCCAGGTCAAGCTCGGCGGCTTCCTTGGCGTGCACCGGGAAGATCAGCGGCCACTCGCCGTCGACCTCCACCGCCTGCATGAATTCATCGGTGATCAACAGGCTCAGGTTGAACTGGCGCAGTCGGCCGTCTTCGCGCTTGGCGCGGATGAACTCGCGCACATCCGGATGGCCGACATCAAAGGTGCCCATTTGCGCGCCGCGGCGGCCGCCGGCCGAACTCACGGTGAAGCACATCTTGTCGAAGATATCCATGAACGACAGCGGGCCGCTGGTGTGCGCACCAGCACCCGAGACGAAGGAGCCGCGCGGACGCAGGGTGCTGAACTCGTAGCCGATGCCGCACCCGGCCTTGAGCGTCAGACCGGCCTCGTGGACCTTGCCGAGGATGTCATCCATCGAGTCGGTGATCGAACCCGAGACAGTGCAGTTGATGGTCGAGGTAGCCGGCTTGTAATCCTGCGCGCCGGCGTTGGAGATGATCCGTCCGGCCGGGATGGCGCCGTTGCGCAGCGCCCAGAGGAAACGCTCGTGCCAGTGCTCGCGCTGCTTGGCCGGCTCGACGTCAGCCAGGGCCCGGGCGACGCGCTGCCAGGTGGCGTCGACGCTGTCATCGATCGGCGTGCCGTCCTTGCTGGTCAGACGGTATTTCTGTGCCCAGATATCTTCGGAAGCCGCCTGCAGGGCGATGCTGGAAGTGCTCTTGCTGTCTGCCGCGATGGGCCCGTCCGTCTTCGCCATGCGCTGCGCATCCTCGTGCCGAAAGTGGGAGAAAAGAAAGCTCGCACGATAGGCGAATTCGACAGGCGCCGTACATGATGCATATCAAACTAGGCAACGCGAACGACGACTGGTGTCAGGCACCGACACCAAGCGTTCGCCAGAAACGAAAAAACCCGCCGAGAGGCGGGTTCTTTCTTCAAGGGCCGATCAATTACTTGATCTTGGCTTCCTTGTAGATCACGTGCTTGCGTACGACCGGATCGAATTTCTTGATTTCGATCTTGTCGGGGGTGGTGCGCTTGTTCTTGTCGGTGGTGTAGAAGTGGCCGGTACCGGCGCTGGACACCAAACGGATCAGGTCACGCATGATTGCTCTCCTTAAACCTTTTCGCCGCGGGCGCGCAGCTCGGACAGAACGACGTCAATGCCGCGCTTGTCGATGATGCGCATGCCTTTGGCACTCAGGCGCAGACGGACGAAGCGGTTCTCCGACTCGACCCAGAAGCGATGATGCTGCAGGTTCGGCAGGAAACGACGACGGGTTTTGTTCATTGCGTGGGAAACGTTGTTCCCGGTTACCGGACCCTTACCGGTAACTTGACAGACTCTCGACATGCCTCAGCCCTCTAAAACCACATGCCCAACCCGGCATGGGTTGGCCGCTTGAATTCACTTGTCAGTTCGGCGCTCAGCGCCACGTTTCATGGGGGTCTTACCGGCCACGTTGCGAACGAAGATACCGGGCCCCTAGAAAAGAGCGCTGCTTTATATCAGAAACCCCCTAGGGCAACAAGCGCGGATTGAAATTTCCGCCCGACTGCCGTGCCTTCGAGAGTTGCTGTTCGATGCCGACCGGGGCCTGAGCGCCGCTACCCGTTCGTCAGCTCACCTTCTATATATAGGTGGCAAGCAACCTGCCCCCCGCGCCTCGTCGCGCAACTGCCGACGCAGCAACTTGCCCACGGCTGTCTTCGGCAGCTCGTCGCGCAGCTCGAGATAGCTCGGCATCTTGTAGCCGGTGAGGTACTGCCGGCAATGCTCGAGCAACGCCTGCTCGTCGGCTGCATCGTCCTTGAGGCTGACGAAGACCTTCACTGCCTCACCCTTGCGCGCATCCGGTACGCCGACCGCCACGCATTCACGCACGGATGGATGCTGCATCAGCACATCCTCGATCTCGTTGGGAAAGACGTTGAAGCCGGAGACCAGGATCATGTCCTTCTTGCGATCGACGATCTTCACGAAGCCCGCGGCATCCAGCAAGGCGATGTCGCCGGTCTTCAGCCATCCCTCGGGCGTGAGCACCTTGGCCGTCTCGTCCGGTCGCTGCCAGTAGCCCTGCATCACCTGCGGGCCGCGCAGCCATAGCTCGCCCGGCATTTCCGGTGCTACGTCGTTGCCCTCGTCATCCACGGTGCGCAGCTCGGTTTCGATCAGCGCCTGGCCGATGTAGCCCTCGCGGTAAGGGCTCAGCTGTGTACCGGTCGCCACAACAGGCGAGGCCTCGGTCAGGCCGAAACCTTCGCGGATCGGCGCCCCGGTCAGTTCCTGCCAGCGACGCCCGACTTCACTGTTGAGCGGCGCGCCGCCGGACGTCGCCCACTTCAGATTGGAGAAATCGATGCTGCGAAACTCCGGGTGATTCATCAGCCCGACGAACAGCGTATTGATGCCGCTGAGCAGACTGAACGGATAGCGCTGCATGGCACCGATGGTTTCGTCCAGATTGCGCCCGTCGCGGATGAATACGGTGTGCAGACCCATGCCCACCGAACTCAGGCAGTTCGTGGCAAAGGCCATGATGTGATACAGCGGCAGCGGTGCGATGCGCACGTCCTTTTCAGGCTCCAGCAGACCCGGCTTGTCGAACAGCTCGATGGTCTGCAGCACGTTGGCTAGCAGATTGCGGTGACTGAGCATCGCGCCCTTGGACACACCGGTGGTGCCGCCGGTGTATTGCAGCAGCGCCAGCCGGTCGAGGCCTGCCTCGCGCTCCAGCGGCGGGCTTTCCGCCCCCAGCCGCAGGGCCTGCATGAAGCGCTCTGTTCCCGGCTCCTGGCTGTCATAGACAGGCGCCTGCAGATCCTCGACGCTGGTGAGCATTACGTGCTCCAGCTCGGTGTCCGCCTGCACCGCGCGTACCAGCGGCAGCAGCCGATCGAGCACAAGGATCGCCCTGGCGCCGGAATCGCGGAACTGATGGCGGGCTTCGGCGGCCGTGTACTGCGGATTGGTATTGACGATCACCAGCCCGGCCTTGAGTGCGCCAAACACGGCGATGGGATATTGCAACGAATTGGGCAACTGCAGCGCCAGCCGGTCACCGGGTTGCAGGCCGGCGTGATGCCGCAGGTAGCGCGCGAACGCATCGGCAAGACTGCCCAGCTCGGCGTAGGTGAGCTGGTCGTCGCCACAGGAAAATGCCGCGCGCTGCGGATGCTTCGCGCAGGCCTGAGCCAGCAGGTCATGGACGTTCTGGTAGCCGCCACGGGCGAGTTCGGTAGCCACGTAGCCTTGCACGGAAGCGGACATCGACATTCTCCAAAATAAATTATTGTTTTACTGTGCGAAACTGGATGTCGAATCCGATAGTAGTAGATCGCTTTTTCCGTCGCAATGATCGTCAATGGCCGCACTGCCCGGCGTCGGGCGATCTGCTATCGTTCGCCACCGCTGCCCACTAGCCAGACAGACCGAGACCATGAGCGACGACATCGAAGACACCGGCACACCCAAGGATCGCAAGTTCGTCGAGGCCCTCGCCCGCGGGCTGGACGTGCTGCGTGCCTTCACCCATGGCTCGGTGGTGATGGGTAATCAGGACATCGCACGCATCACCGGGCTGCCAAAGCCCACCGTGTCGCGCATGACCTACACCCTGACCAAGCTCGGCTACCTCAGCTATTCGCAGCAGCTGGAGAAGTACCAGCTCGATTCCGGCGTGCTGGCGCTCGGCTACGCCTACGTATCCAATCTGCGTGTGCGCCAGCTGGCCAAACCGTACATGGACGAGTTCGCCCGCCGCACCAACACCACCGTGGGCCTGACCTGCCGCGACCGGCTGTCGATGATCTACGTGGAGAATTGCCGCCCGGCCGAGGTCACCACCCTGCGCATGGACGCCGGCGTGCGTCTGCCGCTGGCCACCACCGCCGCTGGCCGCGCCTTTCTCGCCGCCACCCCGGAGAAGGAACGCGAGCATCTGATGGCCGCTCTGGCCAGCAAGTACGGTGATAACTGGGCCGCCATCGAGGCTTCACTGCACGCCTCGTTCGAGGAGTTCGTGCAGCACGGCTTCTGCCTGTCGCTCGGCGACTGGGACCGCAACGTGATGGCCGCCGGTGTGCCGCTGCACCTGGCCGACGGCAGCATCATGGCGCTTACCTGCGGCGCGCCGTCATTCCAGCTCAGCGAGGAAACCCTGAAGAACTCGCTGGCCCACCAGCTGGAAATGCTCGCTCGGGATATCGAAAGCCTCGGCGTCTGATCGTCAGGCCCTGACGCTGGCCCAGGCGATGTCCGCGAGCAGCTCGCGGCAGTCGGCCAGCGCGGTGCGGGAACGCCCCGCCAGCCAGTTGCGCGCCATGTCGTGGCAGGGTCCGATCACCACCGCGAGAAAGCAGTCGCCGGGCATACGCCGAAAGGCTCCGCTTTCGCGATGGCGCCGCAGAATTGCCCCAACCCGCTCGCCGTGGGTGCGATTGACCTCGCGCAGCTGCTCGCCCATCTCGCCCGCCTCGACCCGCCCGCGGTTGTGCAGGACGAAGCGCGCCCAATCCGGGTTCGCAACCACCCAGTCGATGTAGCTGGTGACGAACAGCCGGACGCAGGCCTCGGCATCCAGCGTCTCGATCAGCCCGGCTTCCAGCAGCGCGGCGTACTCTCCGATGCCTTCCAGATACAGCGCGGCGATGATCCGCTCGCGATTGCCGAAGTGGTGATAGAGGCTGCCGATGCTGGCGCCGGAGCGATCACGAATCATCTCGATGGTGGTCGCCTCCACGCTGAACTCGGTGAAACAGGCGAGTGCGGCCTGAAGGATTTCCTGCTTGCGGCTACTACGGGCCATCCGGCCTCCAGTCTGACTAGAATATTTTTCTAGAATTATCTTCTACACTTCGTATACTGCACCGATCGCAGCAATCGCAGAAGCGCGGAGAACAACAAGATGGCGACGATACAGGTTGAAGAACGCTCCATCGACAACGGCAACGGCCATGCCCTGTCCAGCCATTGGTATCAGCCGAGCAGCCTGCCATGCGGCGTCGTGCTGATCGCGCCGGCGATGGGCGTGCCGCAGCGCTTCTACACCGACTTCGCCAACTGGCTGGCCGGCCAAGGCTACTTGGCGGTGACCTTCGATTACCTGGGCATGGGCCGCTCGCGGCGGGTGCCGCTCCGCCAGTTGAACGTCGACATCCTCGACTGGGCGCGCCACGACTGCAGCGCGGTGCTCGCCGCGGCGGCCGAGGTTGCCGGTGAGCTGCCGCTGTACTGGATCGGCCACAGTGTCGGCGCGCAGATCCTGCCGCTGGTCAAAGGCCATGAGCGCCTGACCCGCATCGTCACCATTGCCGCCGGCAGCGGCTACTGGCGCGAGAACAGCCCGCAGATCCGCAACAAGGCCTGGCTGCTCTGGCATGGTCTGGCGCCCGTGCTGACCGCCGTGGCCGGCTACTTCCCGGGCGGTCGCATCGGGGCGGTCGGCGACCTGCCCGCCGGGGTGATTCGCCAGTGGCGGCGCTGGTGCCTGCATCCGGACTACCTGGTCGGTGTCGAGGGCGAGCCCGTACGCCAGGCCTTCGCGGCGGTGCGCACACCCCTGACCTCGCTGTCCTTCAGCGACGACGAAATGATGTCGGCGCGCAACACTGAATCCCTGCATGGCTTCTACAGCTCGGCACCGAAAACCATGCAGCGCATCGCGCCCGCGGAAATCGGCGCCACACGGATCGGCCACTTCGGCTTCTTCCGTCGCGGCTTCGCCGACAACCTGTGGACGCCGCGCTTGTTGCCGGAGCTGATGCCGAGCCAACAACAAACGGTGGCCTGACTCCAAGCGCATTAATTTCGCAGAGCGGAACACTGCTAGCATATTTCGAAACATATGCAGGGGTTATTCACCTTGCCGGATGGCGGATCTCCGACAAAAGTGAGGATGGGCTGGTTACAGCCCTCCTCGCCAATGGAGCCTTGCCATGCACAACAACAATAACGGCTACCCCTCGCAAACCCGCGCCTGGGTCACGGTCGCCATCCTCATGCTCGCCTACGTGCTGTCCTTCGTCGATCGGCAGATCCTCAACCTGCTGGTCGAGCCGATCCGCCGTGACCTGGACATCACCGACACCCACATGAGCCTGCTGATGGGCTTCTCCTTCGCGGTGTTCTACACCATCTGCGGCGTGCCCATCGGGCGCCTGGCCGACCGCAAGAGCCGCCGCGGCATCATCGCCATCGGCGTGCTGGTGTGGAGCTTGATGACCGCCCTGTGCGGCACGGCGCGCACCTTCTGGCAGTTTCTCGTGTTCCGCATCGGCGTCGGTGTCGGCGAGGCCGCGCTGTCGCCCTCGGCCTACTCGCTGATCGCCGACAGCTTCCCGCCCAAGCTGCGCGGCACCGCGATGAGCGTCTATTCGATGGGCATCTACATCGGCTCCGGTCTGGCCTTTCTGCTCGGCGGGCTGGTGGTCAAGTTCGCCTCGGCCCAAGGTGATGTGGAGCTACCGGTGCTCGGCATGGTACGCCCCTGGCAGCTGATCTTCCTCGTACTCGGCGCGGCCGGCGTGCTGTTCACAGCCGTGCTCTTGCTGATCCGCGAGCCGTCGCGCAAGGGCGTCGGCGCCGGCGTCGAGGTGCCACTCAGCGAGGTGGCCGGCTACATTCGCCAGAACCGCCGCACCGTGCTCTGCCACAACTTCGGCTTCGCCTGCCTGGCTTTCGCCGCCTACGGCAGTTCGGCGTGGATTCCGACGTTCTTCATCCGCACCTACGGCTGGTCGGCCAGCGACGTCGGCGTGCTCTACGGCTCGGTGGTGGCGGTGGCGGGCTCGATCGGCATCATTGCCGGCGGGCGGCTCTCCGACCTGCTGCACCGCCGCGGTTATCGCGACGCACCGCTGCGCGTCGGCATCATCTCCGCCGCGCTGACCCTGCCACTCAATCTCGCCTACATGGCCGGCACCGGCGAACTGGCGCTGGCGCTGATCGCCCTGCACGTCTTCACCATCGCCATGCCCTTCGGCGTCGGCCCGGCGGCGATCCAGGAGATCATGCCCAACTCCATGCGCGGCCAGGCGTCGGCGGTGTACCTGTTCGTCATTACCATGGTCGGCCTCGGCATCGGCCCGACCGCGGTGGCGCTGGGCACCGATTTCGTCTTCGGCGACGACAACGCCCTGCGTTACTCGCTGCTGATCGTAACCGGCGTTGCGCTGGTCGGCGCCATCATCCTGCTCGGAATGGGGCTCAAGCATTATCGCGGCAGCCTGGATCGTTTGCAGGAGTGGAAGCCGCAGGGTGTAGCCACACCAGCCCCGGCGTGACAGATCGACGCATGGCGGCCAGTACATTCATTGCGTGCACTGGTCGCCGGCGGTCAGATCGTTACTGCCCAATAAGCCTTGTACGGCGTCAACTTCAGCCCGTCGGATTGTCGGCCAGTTGAGCTGAAAGCCGACCGCCACGACACTGCCAAACCCCTGCAGCTTCAGCCGTTCGCACTCGGATTGCCGTCCTAGACGCTTTTGAGTTTGTGATGCAGGCCATATTTGTGTGTAATTGCCGGCCATTTCAGGGATTGAAACGGCAGCCCCGTCGGCACTGCAACGGCCGTCGCGTCAGTCCTGAATGCTACCTGCCAGCCATTCAGATAAGGACTACCTCATGGGCTTCGCAAAAAAAACCAGCGTGCTGTTGCTCAGCAGCGCCATCGTGTTCAGCGCCGGTTGCGCCAACATGGCCGAGAACGAGTGGGCGAACAAAGAGAACATCGGCACCCTGGTCGGCACCGCAGCAGGCATTCTCATCGGTAGCCAGGTTGGGAACGGTAGCGGTCGCACCGCAGCGATGATCGCAGGCGCACTGGCCGGCGGTTACCTGGGCAAGACTATCGGCGCGAAGCTTGACGTGCGAGATCGCGAGGCGCTTGCGCTGCAGACCCAGCAAGCGCTGCAGTACACCCAGGATGGCCAGGCCACTCAGTGGTCGTCGAGCCACAGCGATGCCAAAGCCACCATTACCCCGATCAAGACCGAAACCGTACAACGTGAAGTCGCAGTCAAGCGCACTCCCAAAGTGCAGCCGGTAGCGAACATGACCCTCATCAACCAGCCCTACCAGGCGGTTAAATCGGCGAACGTACGCAATGCGCCTGACCTCAAAGCCGAAAAGGTTGCAGGGTTGCCAACCGGTACCACCTTTACCGCGATTGGCCGCACCGACAATGACTGGATCATGGTGGGCCGCCGCGGCGTAACCATCGGCTATGTTTACGCGCCGTTGGTGGCTCAGGTTAAAAAGCCTGCCCAGTCGACCCAGACCGCCGCAGCCGAAACGGCGACCGATCTCGACAGCCTCGATCTCGCCAGCGCAGCCTCCAAGGGCATCGATCTGGACGCCATCGATCTGGATGCTGTTCCGGTCGAGCAGGCCATGACGGCCCAGGCCACGTGCCGAACGATCAAGTACGACGTGACAGCCCAGGGCAGCAATGAGCAGCAGACTGCCAAGGCCTGTCAGGCGGCCGACGGTGCCTGGGAGCTGATCTGATGAACGTACGCCACATTTCCCTGCTGGCCTTAAGCCTGGCCGTAGCGGCTTCGGCCCAGGCAGCCAGCCACCGGCTGGCCTATTCGAAGGCGGAAAACGTCGAAGTCTTTGTCGACCACGCCGATGGCCAGCCTTGGTGCAGCGATAACCTGAAGCTTCGTTTCGCATTTGCCGGCCCAGCAGACCAAGACTCCATCAACCGCTTGCTACCAAAACTTGGCGGCCTGTTCGCCACTCAGTGCTCGAGCGCCACGCAACTGAGCTGGACCAGTGTAGACAGCACCGGCAAGACCCAGGCCAGCGGTAGCGCCAGCCAGGCCGCCGGCTGGTTGGCGCAAGCAGCAGATACTGCCCCGGCAGCTCCGCAGCCTGCAGCCGAGCAAGCCCCTGCGCCAACCGTCGCCCAAGCGCCTGCTGAAGCCCCCGCTTCCGCTGCACCTGCTGCGCGCGAGACCGCTCCGGCCACCGCAGAGCCGGAACCGGCCAAACCGACGCAAGCCGAAGCCGAAGCACCACAACCCCCAGCCGCATCCCCAGCGCCGACAGCACCTTTAGCGGACGCCCAACCCGCTGAGCCGGCAGAAAGGCCAGCCCCGGTTGAGCAGGCCGTGGCCCCCGCCCCGGTTATCGCCAAAGAGTTCAGCGTCAACGGCTGGCAACCGCCGCTGGCCCGGGATGTTTTTGCCAAGGCCGACTTCATCACAGAGATCACCGATCAGAACGGCTGCCGCTTCCGCCTGGGGTTCAAGCCGGAGGACGACATGGCGAATATCTCCGCGACATCCAGCGGCGTGACATGCGGCCCGGACGGCTACGCGCAGGGCACCGGCTCGCTGACGCTCAACCGCCGCGATGGCGTGCGTCTGCATCAGTTCAAAGGCAGCTTCCTGGATGGCCTGGAAATCTACGGCGACGCGCCGCAGCTTCCGGTAGTGGGCATCGACCAGCGCAAGAACCTGTTGCTGCTGTTGCATAGCGAACCTGCCAGCAAGGTGCATTACCTGCTGCGCATGGGCCATAGCTATAACGGCCACTGGAATGCCGGTAGCGTCACGCTGATCGCTCTGACCGAAACCCGTGACCTTTTCCGCGACCTGGAAAGCATTCGCCGGACAATCGACCTCGCCACCGCACACCTAGACAAGAGCGCGCCGAAGATCAGGGCGATCCATTTCTACGGCATGCGGGATCTGGAAAAAGGGCTGCACAAAGGCGACCGCGATTTCTGGCTTTACGACATATCGCTGTCACGTCACTACCGTACGCAGAAGTGGGAATACGACCCGGCTCGGGCCGATAACCACCTGTTCGCGTACGAGCGCAAGGAAGCTGAACTGCAGCGCCGAGCCGAGCTGGAGCGCGAGCGTGAAGCCCAGCGTCAGCGCGAGCTGCTGGCCCGCCAGGCAGAGCAACAGCTGCAGCTGTATCGTCAACTGCGCCGCGAAACTCGCAAACCCGAAGAGCTCTATGGACGCATCCTCAGCGATGCCAGCTACTCGCCGTTCAGTGGCGGTGGCTATGCCGCGATGATGCAAGGCCGCGCACAGGGCTACAGCCAGATCGTGCATATCGATGGCAAGACCGATGGTGGCTGGGAGGTCGACTATCCGTACGCCGCCGTACTGGATACCAAAGACAGCGAGCAAAGCGCCGACAAGGGCTGGTTCCTGGTCAAGGGCGAGGCTCGGCTGGACGCGTCGCGCAAGGATGAGCAAAACCTGCCGCTGACGCTGATCAGCGCGACCACGCTGCAAGCCTGCAGCGAAAAGGGCTGCGCCGATCTGCGCGACCCGCTGAAACTTGCACGCCATGAAATCGGTGACCCGGACTGGACGCCGGAAGAGGCCAAGTCGCTGATACAACAAGCCTGGCCCGAACGTGCCGAGCCCCAAGGAGATGACGAATGAGCAAGCGCCTACCCCTGATCGCCGGCGCTGCCGTTGCCGTACTGGTGGCCGGCTACTTTGGCCTGAGCGCCTACAGCAGCAGCCAGGCAGAAAAGCTGATCGAAGACTGGGTTTACGAGCACGAGCTTGAGGACACCCTGCGTTGGAAGTCGGTTTCGTCCAGCCCCTTCGGCGGCCGCGTGACAATCTCCGAGCTGCAAGTGGAAGCCGGTGGACGCGAGCCAAGCCTGCAGGTGGCTGAAGTCATCATCAGCGACCGCTCCATCAACGACGAGCGGACCCGCTTGCGCCTGCGCTTCAACGGCGTCGAGGCCGACACTCGCGCACTCGGTGGCCTGAGCAGCCTCGGCGCGATGGCCGGCGGCGGCTTCGGCCGAGGCATGGCTAGCGCTCGCGGCTTCGAACCCGCACTGATCAGCGGCCTGGCCGAGCTCAAGCCCTACGACGTCGAGATCTACGTGGATATCGATGACGATGCCGGCACCCTGGAGACAGAGCTGGCGGTCGATCTGCCAGAACTGTTCGATTCACGTGTCAGCTACCGCCTGAGCAACCTGCGCGATTTGAATCGCAAGCTGCAGCGCCTGAGCGAAAGCTTCGGTGGCGACGACCGGGGGCAGCGGGCATTCATGAGCGAGCTGGGTGAGTTGGCATCGAGCGTCGAGCGCGCCGAATTGCAAAGCGCCTCGTTCAGCGTCAAGGATCGCGGCATGGCCGAGCGCAGCATTGCTCTGTATCAGCGCTACAACACCCCGATGAACCCCACCGAAGGCAGCGCCGAAAAACAGCGCAAGGCGCATTATGAGAAGGTCGTTGAACAGACCGAAAAGGACTGCAGCCGTGAATTCAAGGACCTGCCAAAGGGCATGGAAGACAGTTGCGAACTGCTCAGGAAGGCTCTGCTCGGCGACGTCAGCGGCGTGGAGTTGAAGGTCGAGCCGAAGGATCGCGTGCGCCTGACGGATCTGGGCGACCTGCAGAACGGCCGCCGCAGCAAGCGCCTGCTGGACCGCCTGAACCCGCAACTCGACAGCATCTGATCGCTAGCTGATCGCGTCGCAGAAAGGCCGGGCAATTGCCCGGCTTTTTTACGTCCAGATCAAATGACTAACACCCGGTGCGATCACCGCCCACTGGGTAACCCACCAAAACGCAACCCAAGTTGCTTCGCGTGGATATAAAGGCGACGTCTACCCTACGAGACTGCCACCTTGCGCGCAGCGCCGTAGGGTGGGCTTCAGCCCACCGTTTGGTTGCTGGCGCGAGCTGAAGCCCTACGAAAGTGAAGACGATGCCTCCGCCACACCTGCCCGCAGTCGGCTAAGCACCTGACCCTATCTCTGCAAAGCAAAACCGGGCCACAGGGGCCCGGTCGTGTGTCGCGATTGGCGCGTCACGCCACCTGCATCAACTTGGTATAGGCCTTCAGGTGATGATCATCGTCCCCAAACTGGTGGGCGATCATCACCAGGCGCTTGGCGTGGTGGGCGAGGTTGTATTCCCAGGTCATGCCGATGCCGCCGTGCAGCTGGATCGCTTCCTCGGCCACCTTGCGTGCGGCGCGGGCGCAGATGTATTTGGCGGCGGCGATGATGCGACGGCGGTCGTCGTTGTCTTCGCCGTCGGCAAAGGTCGCGGCGAGGATCGCCATGCTGGTGGCCTGCTCCAGCTCGGTCTGCATGTCCACCATGCGGTGCTGCAAGACCTGGAATTTGCCGATCGGTACGCCGAACTGCTTGCGCGTCTTCAGGTAGTCCAGGGTCAGCTTGCAGGCTTCGTCCATGCTGCCCAGCGCATCAGCGCACTGCGCGGCGATGGCGCGGCCCTGCTGGTAGCGCAGCGCTGGGAGCGCGTTGCCGATTTCGCCGAGCACGGCGTCAGCACCGACCTGCACGTTGTCGAGGAACAGCTCGCAGCCCTTCCGCCCGTCGATGGTCGGGTAGACCCGGCGGCTCACGCCCGAAGCATTCGGATCGACCAGGAACAGGCTGATGCCGGCTTCGTCGCGACTGTCGCCGGCGGTGCGCGCGGAGACGATGATCTGCCCGGCGCTGTGTCCACCGATGACAACTGCCTTGCGTCCGGACAGGCGATAACCGCCGTCGACCGCCTCGGCTTTGGTCTGTACGTCGTGGAGGTTGTAGTGGCTCTGCGGCTCATCGAAGGCCACCGCCAGTTGCAGCGAACCGGCCGCGACCTGCGGCAGCAGATCTTCTTTCTGCGCGTCGCTGCCCAGCTGGTTAAGCAGGCCGCCGCCATAGATAACCGATTGCAGGTAGGGCTCAAGCGTCAGGCCGCGGCCCAGCTCGGTCATCACCAACATGGTTTCCACGCCGCCGCCGCCAAAGCCGCCGATCTCTTCGGCGAACGGTACGGCGGTCAGGCCCAGCTCGCCCAGCTGGCCCCAGAACTCGGCAGAAAAGCCCAGTTCCGACTCGCTGAATTTCTCGCGCTGCTCGAACGGGTAGGCGTCGCGCACCAGGCGCGCCGCGGTGTCTTGCAGCATTTGCTGCTCTTCAGTCAGTTTGAAGTCCATTGCGGTGCCCCCTTACAGCTCGAGAATCATCTTCGAGACGATGTTCTTCTGGATTTCGTTGGAGCCGCCGAAGATCGACAGCTTGCGCATGTTGAAGTAGTCGCCGGCCAGCGACGCGCTGTAGTCGGCGTGCAGGAGCTCGCCGTCGTAGTCCAGCTGCATTTCCTCTTCGAGGAATGGCAACGCGTAGGGGCCGATGACCTTGCGCAAGAGGTGAGTAATCGCTTGGCGAATCTCGGTGCCCTTGACCTTGAGGATCGAGGACTCCGCGCCGGGCACGCCGCCCTCCTTCGCCGCGGCGAGGATGCGCAGGGTGCTCATCTCGATGGCCATCAGCTGCATTTCCACTTCCGCGACCTGGGCGCGGAACAGCGGGTCTTCGAGCATTGGCTTGCCATCGCAGACTTCCTTCATCGCGATGCGCTTCAGATGCGCCAACACCGCCTTGGACGAGCCGATGCCGGCCAGGCCCGTGCGCTCGTGGGTCAGCAGGTACTTGGCGCAGGTCCAACCCTGGTTTTCCTCGCCGACCAGGTTCTCCACCGGCACGCGGACGTTGTCGAAGAAGACCTCGTTGACCTCGTGGTCGCCGTCCAGGGTGATGATCGGCCGCACGCTGATGCCGGGGCTTTTCATATCGATCAAGAGGAAGCTGATACCGCGTTGCTGCTGCGCCTCGGGGTCGGTGCGCACCAGGCAGAAGATCATGTTGGCGTGCTGGCCGAGGGTGGTCCAGGTCTTCTGGCCGTTGACCACGTAGTGGTCGCCGTCGCGCACGGCGCGGGTCTTCAGGCTCGCCAGGTCGGAACCTGCGCCCGGCTCGGAATAGCCCTGGCACCACCAGTCCTCGCCAGAAAGAATGCGCGGCAGGTAATGGTCGATCTGCTGCTGGGTGCCAAACTTGATGATCACCGGGGCGACCATGTTGACCCCAAAGGGCACGGTACGCGGCGCGCCGAAGGCCGAGCACTCCTCATCGAAGATGTGCTTTTCCACCGGGCCCCAGGTGGTGCCGCCCAGCTCCACCGGCCAGCCCGGCGCGTACCAGCCGCGCTTGACCAGAATCTGCTGCCAGCGCTCGTGATCCTGTTTGGACATGTGCTTGCCGAGCTTGACCTTGGCGGCGATGTCCGCCGGCAGCTCGCTTTTCAGGAAGACGCGCACTTCATCGCGAAAGGCGAGCTCTTCGGCCGTGTAGTTGACGTTCATGGGAATGTCCTCATGGTGCGTTCGGATTGCAGGCGGGTCGCGTTCATTGCCCGGCCTGCCATTCGGTGAAGGTGCGGCCTTCGGCGGCCAGTTTTTCCAGCAGCGGCGCTGGCTTCCACCAGTCGCCGCAACGTGCGTGCAGTTCCTTGACCCGCGCCAGCACCCGGTCCAGGCCGACGCTGTCGGCATAGAACATCGGCCCGCCGCGGAAGGCCGGGAAGCCGTAGCCGTTGAGGTAGATGACGTCGATATCGCTGGAACGCTGAGCGATGCCCTCTTCGAGAATCTTCGCGCCCTCGTTGACCAGCGCGAAGATGCAGCGCTCGACGATGTACTGCTCGTCCAGCGCCTTTCGCTCGATGCCTTTCTCCTGCGACGCTGCTTCCAGCATAGGCACGAGTTCGGGGTTCTCCAGCGGCGTGCGGTTGCCCGGCTCGTAGCGGTAGTAGCCGGCGCCGGTCTTCTGCCCGAGCATGCCAGCGACGCAGAGCTTGTCGGAGACGGTGGGGAAATCCAGGTGCGCCGGCAGCGTCGCGCGCTGGCGCTTGCGGATCGCCTGGCCGATGTCGAGGCCCGACAGATCGCGCATGGCGAACGGCCCCATGGCCATGCCGAAATTGCGCAGGGCAGCGTCGACCTGCTGCGGCGTGGCGCCCTCCTCCAAGAGGAACTCCGCCTCGCGGCCGTACTGGAAGACCATACGGTTGCCGACGAAGCCGTCGCAAACGCCGACCACCACTGAGACCTTCTTCAGCTGCTTGCCGATGGCCATGGCGGTGGCAAGCACCTCATTGCTGGTCTTCTCACCGCGCACCACTTCCAGCAAACGCATAACGTTGGCGGGGCTGAAGAAATGCAGGCCGACCACGTCCTCGGGACGTTTGGTGAAGGCGGCGATGGCGTTTAAATCGAGTGACGAGGTATTGGAGGCAAGAATGGCGCCTGGCTTGCAGACGGCATCCAGCTGTTCGAAGACCTGCTGCTTCACGGTCATCTCTTCGAACACCGCTTCGACCACCACGTCGGCATCGGCCAGCGCGGCGTACTCGGTGACGCCTTCGACCAGCGCCAGGCGCTTCTCCATCGCCTCCTCGGTCAGGCTGCCGCGCTTGACGCTGGCTGCATAGGTATCCCGGGCACGCTGCAGGCCGCGTTGCAGCGCTTCGTCATTTATTTCCAGCAGCTTCACCGGAACCCCGGCATTGGCGCAGCTCAAGGCGATACCGACACCCATGGTGCCGCCGCCGATCACCGCGGCGGTCTTGATCGAGCGAGGTTTCACATCGGATGGCAGATCATTGATCTTGCCGGCCTGGCGTTCTGAGAAGAATGAATGGACCAAGGCACCACGCTGTGGCGAGTTCAGGCACTCGGCGAAGAGTTCGCGCTCACGCTTGAGGCCTTCGGCCAATGGCAGCTTGGTTGCCGCCTCGACTGCAGCGATGCAACGCAGCGGCGAGAACAGCCCAGGCATGCGCTTGGCCACCTCGGCGTGCTTGGCGCGGATCAGTGCCTCGTTGTCGGCGCCTTCAAGGCCTTGGGTATGCTCGCCCGTGCGGCGCGGGCCGCGGCCTTCGTCTACCAGCCGACGCGCATAAGCCAGGCCGGCCTCGCGCAGATCACCCTCGAACAGCTCGTCGACGATGTGGTGCTCGACCGCCTCCGCCGCACCGATGGGTGTGCCGCTGACAATCATGTCCAGCGCCTTCTCAACCCCTGCCAGACGCGGCAAGCGCTGGGTACCACCGGCACCGGGTAACAGGCCCAGCTTCACTTCCGGCAGACCGACCTTGGCGTCTTTGCGGGCGATGCGGTAATGACAACCCAGCGCGACTTCCAGCCCTCCACCGAGCGCGGTGCCATGGATGACGGCGACGCTAGGCTTGCTGCAGCCTTCGATAGCTTCGATCACCTCCGGCAGGTTCGGCGCTTGCGTCGGCTTGCCGAACTCCTTGATGTCAGCGCCGGCAATAAAGGTAGTGCCCTCGCAGACCAGCGCCACGGCACGGACCTGCTGGTCCACTTCGGCCTGCTGAAAGGCATTGAGCAGGCCTTCACGCACTGCCTGGCCGAGGGCGTTAACCGGCGGGTTGTTGACCGTGATCAGCGCGATATCGCCCTGAATTTCGAGCCGTACGACATCTGTCATGACTGGCCTCCGCTGAGTGAAATGCTGATTGGAATTGTAATTTCACGGAATCATGTTTCGCACAGCAGAATAAAGGAGTCACGTTACGCATGTCGATAGGCAGGCATTGCCCAGCAATCAGGCGGGGCAAAGGCGCGTAATGCGCGTCAGCGCTTGATATTGCCGGCAGCCGGACCGGCGTCGGACAGCACTATCAGTCAGAGGAATGTCGCCGCCAAAGCGGGCGCGGCGGCTTCAGCCGGAAACGGCATGCCGCGGTGCGCGAGCGAGCAGGTCGGGGTCGATACGCAGCAAACGCACCGTCCGCTCGCAGGAAAGGGAGGCGGGCTCGCGGCCTTCCGGCAGATCGATCAGCAGCCGCGTCAGGTTGAGCACCAGCGCTTCGCGGCTGAGTGCGCCGGCGCCCAGTGCGTAGTAGGCCGCGATCACCTGGCGCAACTCCAGCGGCAGCGCCCATTGCGCGCGCAACGCCGAGCCAAAGCCTGCGGCCCATTCCCGCAGGCAGCGTTGAAGACTCGACTCATCCAGCTCACCGCCACTGTCGAGCCAGTCCTGAAGGCTGCGTAATAGCGCCAGTTCTCCGATGTTCCTCAGGAGGCCGGCGCTGAAGCAGAGCTCTCTGTCCAGCTTCAGCTGCCGCGCCAACCAGCTGGCCAGACGTGCGGTGCGCAGCGCTTGCGCGCCAAGCTGCGCACCCAGTTCGGCCAGACGTGGCTCGATCAGTCGGGCGTTGTGCTGCAGGGCGAGCTCGGTCACCAGCTGGAGACTGCGCGCAGCGCCGAGTCGGCGCTGTGCCTCGCCCAGGCTGAGGCATGGTGCGGCCTGTTGCGTACCGCTGCTGGCGACGCTGATCAGCCGCGCGGTCACCTGCGGGTCGCGGGTCAACAGCTCTTCGAGCTCGGCGAAATCCTGATCGCCGCTCTGCAGACGCTGCAGTGCCACCAGCACCCCCTCCTGCAGCGGCGCGCCGCGGTTATGCGGGCGCATGCGCTCGAGAAAACTATCCACGCTGTCTGTCGATGCGGGCGTCGTTATCCCTGCACGACCGGCCGAACGCGGCAACAGTTTGTCCAGGCGCTGGCGCAGGTCGTCGAGATCATAGGGTTTGCCCAGGTAGGCGGCGGGTGCCAGCGGCAGCACGGTGCGTACGCTGGCGGTATCGGTGCGCGCGCTGATCAGCACGCAGGGCAGGCGCTGGGTCGGACCGTGGCGACGCAGTTCGCGCAGCAGTTGGCGGCCATCAAGGCCATCCAGCTCACCATCGACAATCAACAGGCTGGGCACCTGACGCTTGCACAGTTCCAGCGCGGCATGCCCATCGGCCGCTGGCTGCACGCGCATGCCGGGGCGCAGTTCGCGCACCAGCTGACAAAGCTGATCCGCGCGCCAGGGCTCGTTGTAGGCAACCAGAACGAATGAAACTTGGGCGGAGATGCTCACTGCACTGCTCGCTGGAGATGTCACCACAGCCTAGCGACGGTGTAGGTAGATGGCGAAAGATCCTTGAGGGGGATAGCGCCAGTGGGGGCGGGATTCTGCACGGACCTATAGCAAACAGCCAGCCTCGCCCCCTGAGGCCAGCTGTCGCAGGTGGCTCAGATGCCCATGCAGAGATACTTGATTTCCAGGTAATCCTCGATGCCGTACTTCGAGCCCTCGCGGCCGAGACCGGAGGACTTCACGCCGCCGAACGGCGCCACTTCGGTAGAGATCAGCCCGGTATTGATGCCGACCATGCCGTACTCCAGCGCCTCGGCGACGCGGAACACCCGGCCCAGATCGCGCGCGTAGAAGTAGGAGGCCAGGCCGAACTCGGTGTCGTTGGCCTTGGCGATCGCATCGGCCTCGTCCTTGAAGCGGAACAGCGGTGCCAACGGGCCGAAGGTCTCTTCCTTGGCCACCTTGGCGCTGTCCGGCACGTCGACCAGCACGGTCGGCTCGAAATAGCTGCCGCCAAGCGCATGGGCCTGGCCGCCCGCCACCAGTCGCGCGCCCTGGGCGACGGCATCCTCGATATGCTCGCGGACCTTGGCGGCAGCGCGATCATCGATCAGCGGGCCGAGATCCGTGCCCTCCTCCAGGCCATTACCGACCCGCAGCCTGGCCACCGCCGCCTGAAACTTCTCGGCGAAGGCGTCATACACGCCATCCTGCACATAGATGCGATTGACGCAGACACAGGTCTGCCCGGCATTGCGATACTTGGACTGCACGGCACCCTTCACCGCCTCGTCCAGATCGGCGTCGTCGAAGACGATGAACGGCGCATTGCCGCCCAGCTCGAGGGACACCTTCTTGATCCCCGGCGCGCACTGCTCCATCAGCTTGGCACCCACTTCGGTGGAGCCGGTGAAGGAAATCTTGCGGACCTTGGGGTTGGCGGTCAGCTCGTTGCCGATGTCGCCGGCCGAGCCGGTCACGACGCTGAGCACGCCCTTGGGAATCCCGGCGCGTTCGGCCAGCTCGACCATCGCCAGTGCCGAGAACGGCGTCTGCGAAGCGGGTTTGATCACCATGGTGCAGCCAGCTGCGAGTGCCGGGCCGGCCTTGCGGGTGATCATCGCTGCCGGGAAATTCCACGGGGTGATCGCCGCGGTCACGCCGATCGGCTGCTTGATGACGATGATACGTTTGTCTTTCTGATGGCCGGGAATGGTATCGCCGTAGATGCGCTTGGCTTCCTCGGCGAACCACTCGATGAAGGAGGCGGCGTAGGCGATCTCGCCCTTGGCCTCGGCCAGCGGCTTGCCCTGCTCCAAGGTCATCAGGCGGCCCAGATCGTCCTGGTTCTCCATCAAAAGCTCGAACCAGCGGCGCAGCTTCTGCGAACGCTCCTTGGCGGTCAGATCACGCCAGGCCGGCAGCGCACGCTCGGCGGCATCGACGGCGCGACGGGTTTCCGCGGCGCCCATCTTCGGCACCGTGCCAAGCGTTTCGCCGGTGGCCGGGTTGTTCACGCTGATGGTCTGGCCGCTGTCGGCATCGACCCAGGCGCCATCGATATAGGCCTGCTGACGGAACAGAGCGGTGTCTTTGAGTTGCATGGCAGTCTCCTCGGGCATCGTAGCGGCAGGCCCGCTGCGGAAAGTTTGGCTGATACGACGATCATCTGAACCGTCCTTCGCCGCCCGGTTCCTGTCGCCGCATTGCACTGCGAACGGCCATGCTAGGACCGCAGCCACTGGCCCGGCAAGCTCATGACGCATGACGTTGTCGCGCCATTGACCAGCCTGATACATCGCACCGCCTGTCACGACTTGTTACCCAAACCCTACTACTGGCCGGGGTATAGTTGCGCGCGAGCGGCCTCGGCCGCCGATAACCAAGGATCGATAAGGAGTTACCGTGAAAGCATTGATGACAGGCGCCGTGGCCGCCGCCCTGCTGGCCAGCACTGCCGTCCAGGCGCAGATGAAGCCGGAAGAGATGGTCGAAACCCGCCAGGCAGGCTACCAGTTCATTTCCTGGAACATGGGCAAGATCAAGGCCCAGGTGGTCGACGGTAAGGAGCCCTACGACCAGGCCAAGGTCGCCGCCGCCGCCAATGCCATCGCCGCCATCGCCAATTCCGGCATGGGCAGCCTGTACAGCCCGGATACCACCACCGAGCAACTGGGCAAGGCCACCCGCCTGAAGCCTGAGTTCTTCCAGAACCTCGACGAAGCCGGGCAGATCGGCCGCAAGTTCACCGCCGCCGCCAACCAGCTCGCCAAGGTTGCAGCGGAAGGTGATCAGGCCGCCATCAAGAAAGCCTTCGGCGATGTCGGCGGCAGCTGCAAGTCCTGCCACGACAAGTTCCGCGCCGACTGACCCGGCGCAGCCAGCCGATACCTGCCAGTCGGCTGGCTTACCAGTCCAGGCTCGGTGCGACCGCGGCGGGTTCCGGCTCCAGCCAATCCCCTACCGCTTGCACACCCCATACGCAGGCCGCACCCAGCGCAATCGCCAGCACCGCCGCAAACAGCGAGCCACCGCGGGCATCCTGCTGGGTCGGGTGCTCGCGCTGCGTTCTTCCTGCAATCATCGCGCGCACCAGCGGACGGCGCATCACCAGCGTGTAATAGATGATGGCCCCGATGTGCATGCCGATCAGCACCAGCAGTAGCCACTTTGCCTGCCGATGCAGGCCGCTCAGCGCGCTGCCGGTTTCGCTGCTGACCAACGCATAAAGCGGGCCCTGGAAGGCGATGTCATCGGTTGCCATCAAGCCGCTGGTCACCTGAAAGCTCACCAGCAGCAGCATGGCTAGCACCGAAAAAGCACCGAGCGGGTTGTGCCCGGCCTCGCGCCAGTTGCCCTGCAGATAGTCCTTCACACCGACGGTTGCCGCGAAGATCCGCGACCAGCGTGCGTAGGTCGACCCGACGAAGCCCCACACCAGACGAAATACCAGCAGCCCCAGCACCAGCAGACCGAGCCGGCCATGCCAGGGCATCAGATTGCCGCCCACCCAGCCGGTGACGACGGCTGCGATCACCGTACCGGCGAACAACCAGTGAAACAGCCGCAGCGGCGCATCCCAGAGTTTGATATGGCCCGACATCTCCATCCCCTCGCCATTCGAACACCCACGGCCCCCGGCCGCGACACGCAAGGGTACCAGCCGGACCAGCCTCGGGCAGCTGCGAAAAAGCCGCACTTGGACCGTATCCGTCCGGCCGCACCAGCATGGACGCCCGTCAACGACATGCGTATGATTGCGCCCCGCAACGCATCCGTAGCTCAGCTGGATAGAGTACTGCCCTCCGAAGGCAGGGGTCGTGGGTTCGAATCCCGCCGGATGCGCCATATAGATAGTCGTTTCGAGTCCCGCTCGAAGCGCTCCGACAAAGCCCGCTCACTGCGGGCTTTGTCGTTTCTGCGCACCATCTTCAGACCGTTGCCCTCGATCGGCCAAAAGCCAACACAGGCAAGTGCAGGTCTCCTTGCCTGCATCGGGATGCTGATGCAAGGGAAACCTGCCATGCGGCGCCATCGGCCTGCGCCAACCTGACCTCACGCTCGTTTTAGACGCATCCAACGGGTGTTCTGTGAACCCGATCACCGAGCCTGCAGGACAACTGAACTTCAATGCGCCGACCAGGTCGCGCCATGCGCACCTTGCCCCCACACACGACTTCAAGGAGGAAATCGCGTGCCCGTGCGCTATTACGCCCTCGTTTCGCTCTTCGCCGCGGCCCTGCTCACCGGCTGCAACGGCAACTACAAATTCAACGATGACCAATATCGTCCGCTGGGCGACCCGCAGGCTTTGAATCGCGGCCAGTGACCGCAAGGAGCGACACGACCATGGAACTGGTCTTCGATATGGTGGGTGCCCAGCAATTCGTGCCGGGGCTGCTGACCACCAAAACCTTCAAGCAGGCCGGCGGCGTGATCGGCCGGGCCGAAGGCTGCGATTGGGTGATCCCGGATCGCAAGCGCGTCCTCTCCGGGCGTCACGCGGTGATCAGCTACCGCGACGGCGCCTTCTTTCTCACCGACACCAGCAGCAACGGCATTCAGCTCAAGGACAGCGGCGCCAGCCTGGTCAAGGGCCAGCCGCAGCGCATCGAGCATGGCAGCGTCTACTGCCTGGGCGACTTCGAGATACGCGCCCGGCTGATTCAGGACCCGGCACTGTTCGAAGGCGACATCGGCCGCCCGCAGCCGGCCGGCAGCATCATCCCCGACGACGCCTTCCTCGACCTCGATCCGCTGGTTGCCATGGATCAGCAGGAGCGCGCCTATGCCGAGGTAGACGACCTCGACCTTGCACTGGTGGCGCCACAGCGCCAGGCGCAGCAGCGCGACTACGCGCGCATCGACATGGAAAGCCTGCCGTTGCCGGAGCTGGTCATGCCGCAGGCAGCGCCGGAAGCCAAGCGCGAAGCCGAGCCCGAACGACTGCCGCAGGGATTCTGGGCGCGTTTCGGCGAGGCGCTGGGCATCGATCTCGACGATCTCGACGAGGAACAGCGCCAAGCCCTGGCGTTGAACGCCGCACGGCTGCTCAAGCAGAGCGTCGGCGGGCTGCAGCAGAGCCTGCGCACCCGCAGCGAGCTGAAGAACGAGCTGCGCCTGGCGTTGACCACCGTGCAGAGCGCCGGCAACAACCCGCTCAAGCACAGCACAGATGCCGGCGAAGCGTTGAGCGCCCTGCTGCGCGGTGGCAAACCCGGTCAGCTACCGGCCGAACAGGCCATCGGCCGCGCCTTCCGCGACCTGCAGGCGCATCAGGTGGCACTGCTAGCGGCCAGCCGCGCCGCCGTTCACGCCATGTTCGAACAGCTGGCACCGGAGCAGCTGGCACTGCGTTTCGAACGCGAGGGCCGCAAGCCACTGATCGCCACCGCCGGCAGTCGCTGGCGCGCCTACCGCCGGTTGCATCACAGCCTCGGCCAGGACGCCGACTGGAGCGAACGGCTGTTCGCCCGCGACTTCGCCAAGACCTATGAGGAGCAGGTGCGCCTGATCGCCACGCTCGATTCAACCCATCAAGGATGATCCCATGCCTCGTCGCATCACCCTGGCCATGCTGGCATCGCTGCTCGTGCTGGGCGGCTGCTCGGCGCTGTCGCCATACTCCAAGCTGACCAAGCTCGACCTCGAACTGCACGGCAGCGACCGTCTCAATCCCGACCTCAACGGCCGGCCGTCGCCGATCGTGCTGCGCCTGCTGGAGCTCAAGCATCCGGTGGCGTTCGAAAACGGCGACTTCTTCGCCCTCTACCAGCGGCCCAAGGAAGCCCTGGCGCCAGACCTGGTGACCTCCGAGGAAGTGGAACTGCGTCCCGGCGAAAGCCGCGAGTTGAAGCTATCGGTGCAGGAGGGCAGCCGCTATGTCGGCGTGTTGGCCGCCTACCGCGACCTGCCGGAAGCCAGCTGGCGCTACGTCATCGCCGTGCCGCCGCAAGAGCGCACCCGTGTCGCCCTAAGCCTGGATGAGCGCGGCATCGCGCTGTTCGACCCGCTCGCCGAAGAAGGAAAATAAGCATGAGCCTGCACAAGGTTGTCTGGCAGGAAGGCATGCTGCTGCGTCCGCAACACTTCCAGCAGAACGATCGCTACTACGATCACCAACTCAAGGCGCGCACCCAGAAGCTGGGCAGCTATGCCTGGGGTTTCTTCAATTTGGAGATCGACCGCCAGTTCCTCAACATGGGCAAGCTGGTGCTCAGCCAGGCCAGCGGCATCCTGCCGGACGGTACGCTGTTCGAGCTGGGCAGCGAGCGCGAGCCACTGGCGCTGGACATTCCGCCGAACACCGGCAGTACACCGGTATACCTCGCGCTGCCACTGGTTACCGGCAACCACATCGAAACGCGTCGTCCCGAACAGAAGGACGTGCTGGCCCGCTACACCGCCCATGAGCTGGATGTCGCCGACTCCAATGCCGGCGACAGCAGCACCAGCCAGGTCAGCACCGGGCTGCCGGATTTCCGCCTGCTGCTGGGCGAGCAGCAGAGCGACCAGGCCTACGTGAAACTGCAGCTGTGCGAGGTGCTCGACACCACGCCGGACGGGGTCATCAGCCTCGACCCCGAGTTCATTCCGACCTACGTCAACTTCCAGGCCTCAGGCTATCTGCTGTCCTGCCTGAAGGAAGTGATCAGCATGCTCGCCCACCGCGGCGATACCCTCGCCGAGCGCATCAGCGCCACCGGCAAGGTCGGTGGCGCCGAGGTCGGCGACTTCATGATGCTGCAGCTGATCAACCGCCACGAACCGGTGCTGCGCCACTACCTGGGCGTGGAGCAGGTGCACCCGGAGCAGATCTACCGCGACCTGCTTGGCCTGCTCGGCGAGCTGGCGACCTTCTCCAGCGAGAGCAAGCGTCCGCGCCTGGAGGGTCGTTACCAGCACAGTGACCAGGGCGCGAGCTTCCGCAAGCTGATGGACGCGATCCGCCAGGTGCTGTCGATGGTGCTCGAACAGCACGCCATCGAACTGCTGCTGCAGCAGCGCCAGTACGGCATCCAGGTATCGCCACTGCACGATCACAAGCTGCTCGGCACGGCGTCCTTCGTGCTCGCCGCCAGCGCCCAGTGCGATTCGGAAACCCTGCGCACCCGCCTGCCGGCGCACCTGAAGATCGGCCCGGTGGAGCGCATCCGCCAGCTGGTCAACCTGCATCTGCCGGGCATCCGCATCAAGCCGCTGCCGGTGGCGCCGCGGCAGATCCCCTTCCATGCCGGCAAGACCTATTTCTCGCTGGAACTCAGCGCCGAAGACCAGGCGCAGCTGGAGCGCTCCGGCGGCTTTGCCTTCCATGTGTCCGGTGACTTCACCGGGCTCGAACTGAAATTCTGGGCGGTCAGGGACTGAGCGACATGATCAAGGAAATGGATTACGGACAGAACGACCACACGGTCATCGTCAACCGCGCCGGCGAGGCCCCGGCACAGAGCCCGTTGACCGACTTCGACACCCCGCCGCGCTTCGAGCAGCTGGAGGAGCGGATGATCTACGCCGCCCGCCTGCGCCCGGCGGAAACCTTCAACATCAGTCTCAATCCGCTGGTGGCCGCCGCCTCGCCGCTGCTCTCGGAAGTGGTACGGCTCAAGCACAGCCTGGACAGCGAAGACCTGCAGGCACTGCACCGGCAATTGAGCAGCGCGATCAAGCTGTTCGAGCACCGCGCACTGCACGACGGCGCCGAGAGCAGTCAGGTGATGGCGGCACGCTACGTGCTCTGCACCATTCTCGACGAGGCCGTAGTGACCACGCCCTGGGGCAACGAGAGCGAATGGTCGCAGATGAGCCTGCTGTCCTCCTTCCACAACGAAACCTTCGGCGGCGAGAAGTTCTTCCAGCTGCTCGAGCGGCTATCGCGCAACCCGGTCAAGCACCTGCCGATGCTCGAGCTGATGTACCTGTGCCTGTCCCTCGGCTTCGAGGGCAAGTACCGCGTGTTGCCGCGCGGCATGCTCGAGCTGGAAGCGGTGCGCGACAGCCTCTACCGGCAGATCAGGCAGATGCGTGGCGACATACCGCGCGAGCTGTCGCCGCACTGGGAGGGCCTCAAGGACACCCGCCGGCGCCTGGTGCGCATCGTGCCCTGGTGGATGGTCGCGCTGTTCACCCTGATGTGCCTCGGGGTGATCTACGGCGGTTTCGCCTGGGTGCTGGGCGAACAACGCGAGAGCGTGCTGCAACCCTATCGCTCGCTGGACATGGATGCCGGCGATTCCACCTTTTCAGGGATGAAATGAGATGAAGACGTTCTTCGGCAAAGTCGGCGCCGTGCTGCGCCGAACCTGGGTCTGGAGCCTGCTGCTGGTCCTGCTGCTGGCGGTTCTGGTGTGGTTCGTCGGGCCGCTGCTGGCGGTGAATGACCACCGCTTCTGGGAGTCATCCAGCAGCCGACTGCTGAGCATCAGCGTCCTGTTCCTCGGCTGGGGCCTGGCCATGGTCTTCGCCAGCTGGCGCGCCAGCGCGCGCAAGAAGCGCGATGCCGAGGACCAGGACATTCAGGAGCAGCTGCGCCGCGACGGTCTGATCGGCGAGGAGCAACAGGAACTGCGCCATCGCTTCAAACAGGCGCTGCGCACCCTGAAAACCTCCAGCCTCTACCGCGGGCGCAGCGAGAAATGGCGCAGCGAGCTGCCCTGGTACTTGCTGATCGGCTCGCAGGGCAGCGGCAAGACCAGCCTGCTGGATTTCTCCGGGCTGGATTTCCCGCTCAATCGCAGCGAGCAGCAGCGCCTGACCAAGGACGTCTCCGGCACTCGCTACGCCGACTGGTACTTCGCCGATCATGCCGTGCTGATCGATACCGCCGGCCGCTATCTGACCCAGCCCGACGCCGCCGTCGACGGTAGCGCCTGGGACACTCTGCTCGGCCTGCTGCGCAAGCGCCGTGCCCGACCGCTCAACGGCGTACTGGTCAACCTGCCGGTGGATCAGCTGCTAGGCGGCAATGAACTGGAGCTGGAGAACCTTGCCCGTCAGGCTCGCCAGCGCCTGCATGAGATCCACCAGCGCCTGGGCGTCGATGTCCCCGTCTATCTGGTGCTGAGCAAGGCCGATCGGATTCTCGGTTTCGACGAGTTCTTCGATCAGCTGTCCCGCGAGGAAAGCGATCAGGTGCTCGGCGCCAGCTTCCGTAAGGAGCAGAACGGCAGCGATGCGCAGGTGGTACGCGAGGAGTTCGAGGAACTGCTGCGCCGGCTGAACAGCCAGGTAATCATGCGCATGCACCAGGAACGTGACACCCAGCGCCGCGGACGCATCCTCGACTTTCCGCATCAGCTGGGGCAGATCGGCGAGCGCCTGAGCCTGTTCATCGAACTCGCGTTTGCCGGCAACCGCTATCAGCGTGCCAGCCAGCTACGTGGCTTCTACCTGACCAGCGCGCCGCAGCTACGCGAAGGTCTCGACCCGCTCACTGCCGGCATCGGCCGCCAGCTCGGCCTGGCCAGCAGCGCACTGCCGACCTTCCGCAGCGGCCGTGCACGCTTCATCAATCAACTGCTCAGCCGGGTGATCTTTCCCGAAGCCGAACTGGCGGGCCTCGATCAGCGCGAGGTTCGCCGCATCGACTGGGGCCAGCGCGCGCTTTATGCAGGCGCCTTCGGTTGCCTGGTGCTGTTCGGCGGCGCCTGGGCACTGAACTTCTCCAGCAACCACGAGCGCCTCGAACAGCTGCGCGGCATCGCCCAGACGCTGGGTGGCGAACGCAAGACCATCGAAGCGGAAGACGAGGCACTGCGCACCCTCAAGGCGCTGGACGCGAGCTACGTGGCGACCCAGATATTTCCGCCCAGGGACGATGTGTCCTGGCTACGCCGTGGCGGCCTGTACCAAGGCGAGGCAGTCGACCCGACATTGCACGACGCCTACCGTCGCAATCTGGAAACGCTGCTGCTGCCACGGGTCGGTCGGCAGCTGGAAGCGCAGATTCGCGCCAACCTGAACGACCGCGAACAGCTGCTCGGCAGCCTGCGCGCGTACCTCATGTTGAACCTGGCCGAGCGCCGTGATGCGGCGTTTCTCAAGGACTGGCTGGCCGCCGACTGGTCGCTGCGCCATAGCGGCAACGCAGTTGCCCAGCAAGGCCTGAACACCCATTTTGCTCGTCTGCTGGAGGAGTCGTTCGCGCCCTATCAGCTGAACGACAATCTGGTGGCCAAGGCCCGCGCCCAGCTGCGCAGCGAATCGTTGGCAGCAGTGGTCTACCGCATGCTGCGCGATCAGGCGCGCAACCTTCCCGACTACCGTCTGAACACGCAGCTCGGCCCGCAGGCGTCACTGTTCGTCGGCGGCAACTATGCGATTCCCGGCTTCTATACCCAGCGTGGCTATCAGAAGCTGTTCGCCGCCCAAGGCGCCGAGCTGGTCAGCGAAATCCTGCGCGACAACTGGGTGCTGGGCGAAGGTGACAGCCTCAGTGCCAAGGACCTCGGCCGCCTGCTGGTGGAAATGGAGCAGCTTTACTTCCGTGACTACGCCACGCACTGGAGCGAAGCAATCGCCCAGCTGAACGTCCTCCCGGCCGGTAGTGCGGCGCAGGGTGCCGCGCAGCTCGCCGGGCTCACCGCAGCCAACTCGCCGCTGCTGCAACTACTGCTGGCGGTGCGCGACAACACCCGCTTCGCCGGTCTCGCGGAAGCGACTGCGGAGGCCGGCGAACTGGCCGATGCCGCCCAGAACGCTGGCGGCAAGCTTGGCAAGGCGGCCAAGCTTGCCACCGCCGCGGCGGAGCAGGCACAGGCTGCATTGCTGAAGAACGTACCGGACACCGCACGCAAGACCCTCGAACGCCGCTTCGCGCCGCTGCACCAGCTGCTCGACGAAAACGGCGCGGCTGGGCCGGAGCTGACGGCAAGCCTGCAGGCGCTCGACGCCCTGCAATTGCAGCTGGCCTCACTGGCCCACGCCAGCGCACCGGAACAGGCCGCATTCGAGATGGCCAAGGCGCGCATGGGCGGTCAGCGCGACGCCATCAACCAGCTGCGCAGCAGTGCTTCACGGCTCCCGCAACCAGTCGGCAAGTGGCTTGGTCTGCTGGCCGAGGACAGCTGGTCGCTGGTGCTCAGCGACGCCTATCACTACCTCAACCAGCGCTATCGCAACGAGCTCTACGCCAGCTACCGCGGTTCGCTGCGCGAGCGTTATCCGTTCAGCGCACACAGCGCCAGCGACGTCGCCCTCGCTGACTTCCGCGAGTTCTTCAAGGCCCAGGGTCTGGCAGACAGCTTCTTCGAGCGCTACCTCAAACCCTTCGTCAGCGGCAGCGCCGGTCAGTACCAACTGCGCCGGGTCGACGGTCGCGGCATGCCACTGTCCGAGCAGTTCCTCGCGCAGATGAGCCGGGCGCAGACCATTCGCCGCAGCTTCTTCGCCGAGAACCCCAACGAGCCGCTGATCCTGTTCAAGCTGGAGCCCTATTCGCTGGATTCGAGCCTCGGTCGTGCCGACTTCCGCTTCGGCAACCAGCAGATGGAGTATCGCCACGGTCCAATCGTGCAGACCGCGTTCCGCTGGCCGGCCGAAGCCGACGACGGACGCACCAGCCTGGTGGTGGAAGAATTGGGCGGGCTTCGCGTCGGCATCGAGAAGAACACCGGCCCCTGGTCGCTGTTCCGCCTGATCGACCTGATGCAGGTCGACTATCACAGCGGCCGCGACGTGTTGATGCTCAAGGCCGATCTCGGCGGCCTGCGCGCCAACTACCTGCTGCACGCGCAGCGCTCGCCGAATCCTTTCGACCTCGCGCTGCTGCGCGGCTTCAAGCTGCCGGCGACGCTGTGATGAGCGCGACGGCGTGTAGCTGGCGCAGCACGGCGCGCACCGACACCGGCAAGGTGCGGGCGCGCAACGAGGATGCCTTCCTCGACCTGCCGCAGGCCGGGTTGTGGGCCGTGGCCGACGGCATGGGCGGACACCAGAACGGCGCACTGGCGAGTCGCCTGATCGTCGAGCAGCTTGCCGATCTTTCCACTACGGGCGACCTGCCTGAGCGGATGCTGGCGCTGCGGTGCTGCCTGCACGAGCTGAATCGCCGGCTCAGCCAGGAACTGACGGTCACCGCCGAACGCCCTGACCCGGTGATCGGCAGCACCGTGGTCGCCCTGCTCGTGGAGGATGACCGCGCGGCATGCATCTGGGCGGGCGACAGCCGCTGTTATCTGTGGCGCAGCGGGCGGCTTTATCAGCTATCGCGGGATCATTCGTTGTTGCAGCAGCTGCTCGACGAGCAACAACTGACCCCCGAACAAGCAGCCAGGCATCCTGCGGCCCATGCGCTGACCCGCGCCATCGGGGCCCGTGAAGAGCTGGAGCTGGATATCCTCGAGTTCGACGTGTTTCCCGGGGACACGCTGCTGCTATGCAGCGATGGCCTCTACCAGAGCATGTCCGCCGACGCCCTCGGTGCGGCACTTAGCCTGCCATCCACACACCTGGCGCTGGAGCGGCTGTTTCGCCAGGCATTGAAGGGGCCGGCACGGGACAACCTCAGCGCCGTGGTGATCCGCCGATGAACGCACCGCAATTGCAGGCCAGCGACCTCACCTACTTTGCCCTGGCGTCCACCGCGGCCACGCCAGCAGCGGTCAAACCGAAGACAGCCCCTGGCGAGCTGCCGGACGTGCTCGGTGGCCGCTACCGGATCGAGCGCCTACTCGGCGTCGGCGGCATGGGTGCGGTCTATCGCGCGCGCGATCTGCTGCGCGAACAGTTTGGTGATCCGGAACCTTACGTGGCGCTGAAGACGCTCAGCGAGGATTTCGCCGAATACCCCGACGCCAGCGCGCTGCTCTACAGCGAGTACGCACTGACGACACGCCTAAGCCATCGGCATGTGGTGCGCCTGTACAACTTCGATATCGACCCGGCCAGCCAGCGCGCCTTCATCACCCTGGAACTGCTCAAGGGGCCAACCCTCGACCAACTGCTGTGCGAACGCCCGCAGGGCATGGCCTGGAGCGAACTGCAGGGCATCGCGCTACCGCTGCTGGAAGCGCTGAGCTATTCCCACAGCCTGGGCGTGCTGCATGGCGACCTGAAGCCGAGCAACGTGATGCTCGCCGAGGACGGCCTGCGCCTGTTCGACTACGGCCTCGGCCAGCCGCTGGAAGGGCTGCTTCCCGGTCTGCCGCGCCTGTGTCGCACGCGTTTTGCGGCCTGGACGCCGCGCTATGCGGCACTGGAGTTGCTCGATGGCGGCGAGCTGACCGCCAGCGCCGATATCTATGCGCTGGCTTGCGTGCTCTACGAACTGGCCAGCGGCAGCCACCCATATCGTCGGCTCAGCGCCCGCCAGGCCAAGGCGATGGAACTGGACCGCGCCCTGCAACGGCCGCCTCAGCTGCCCGCGCACTGCTGGCCGGCACTGCGTCTGGCGCTGGCATTCGACGAAGCGCAGCGCAGCATCGATGCGGCAGGTCTGTTGCACGCCTTCAGCCGCCCCGCACCGAGCCGCTTGCAGCGCTGGTTCGGCCACTCCCATGGATGACATCAGGACAAGGAAAGCCCCATGTTCAACGCGGCCAATGAAACCCACTTCAGCCTGACGCTCGAAGGCGTGGAGCACGATCTGCAGGTCCTAGCCTTCAGTGGTCGGGAAGCCATCAGCCAACCGTACCGCTTCGACCTCGAGCTGATCAGCGAGCTGCCTGATCTGGATCTGCAGGCGCTGCTGCATAAGCCCGCCTTTCTCGCTTTCGACCCCGCCGGCATGGGCATTCACGGCCTGGTCCACCGCATCGCCCAGGGCGAATCGGGCAAACGCCTGACCCGCTATCGCCTTACGCTCGTACCGCAACTGGCCTATCTCGCGCATCGCATCAACCAGCGCATCTTCCAGCACCTCAGCGTGCCGCAGATCATCGCCCAGGTGCTCAAGGAGCATGGCATCCAGGCCGATGCCTACCGCTTCCAGCTCGGCCCGGTGATCTACCCGCCGCGCGAGTATTGCGTGCAGTACGACGAAACCGACCTGCACTTCATCCAGCGCCTGTGTGAGGAAGAAGGTATCCATTACCACTTCGAGCACAGCACCAGAGGTCATGTGCTGGTTTTCGGCGATGACCAGACCAGCTTCGCCAGACTCGGCCAGCCGACCGCCTACCTGCAGGACAACGGCATGACGGCCGACGAGCCGGTGATCAAGCGCTTCGCCGTGCGTGTCGCGACACGCACCAGCCGCGTCAGCCGTCGTGACTATGATTTCGAGCAGCCCAGATTACTGATGGAAGCGGCCTATCGCGCCGAGCCAGCACAGGCCTCCAACTCGCAACCAGACCTCGAAGACTACGACTATCCGGGTCGCTTCACCGAGCGCGCCCGTGGCAAGCACCTGTCGCAACGCGCTCTGGAGCGCCTTCGCAGCGATTGCCACCTCGCCGAGGGCAGCAGCGATCAGCCCAGCCTGGTCAGCGGTCATCTGCTGGAGATATCCGACCATCCACGCCGGGAATGGAATGACCTCTGGCTGCTCACCGAGGTGCTGCATGAAGGCAAGCAGCCGCAGGTGTTGGAAGAGTCGATCACCAATAACGTCGATACCGGTGACGGCTTTGCCCAGGGCTACCGCAACCGTTTCAGCGCCACGCCCTGGGACATTCCTTTCCGTCCACCATTGAACCATCCGAAGCCGAAGGTGCTCGGCAGCCAGACCGCCGTAGTTACCGGCCCGGCCGGCGAAGAAATCCACTGCGATGAATACGGCCGCGTGCGCGTCCAGTTCCACTGGGACCGCCACGGCCAGGCCGACGACAAGACCAGCTGCTGGCTGCGCGTCTCCTCCAGCTGGGCCGGCGACCGCTATGGCGGCATCGCGATCCCGCGGGTCGGCATGGAAGTACTGGTGACCTTCCTCGAAGGCGACCCAGATCAACCGCTGGTGACCGGCTGCCTGTACCACAAGGAACACCAGGTTCCCTACGACCTGCCGGCGAACAAGACCCGCACGGTGTTCAAGACCCTCAGCTCACCAGGTGGTGGCGGCTACAACGAACTGCGCATCGAAGACCGCAAGGGCGCCGAACAGATCTACCTCCACGCCCAGCGCGACTGGGACGAAAACATCGAGCACGATCAGAAGATCCGCGTCGGCCACGAGCGCCACGACACCGTGGAAGCCAACAGCTACAGCGAATTCCGCGCCGAGGAGCACCTGACCGTTGCCGGCGACCGCAAGGTCGAAGTCAAACCCGACGACCACCTCACTGTCGGCCAGACCCAGCACATCAAGCTCGGCACTGCCCATCTGACCAAGGCCGGCCGCGAGATCCACCTCAAGGCCGGGCAGAAAATGGTCATCGAAGCCGGCATCGAACTGACCCTCAAGGCCGGCGGCAGCTTCATCAAGCTCGACCCGGGCGGCATCACCGTCTCCGGCCCGCTGGCACGAATAAACGCCGGCGGCTCGCCGGGCAAGGGCTCGGGGATCAAGATCAAATCACCGGTACTGCCGGGAATGGCCGATAGCGACAAGGCCGGAAGCCTACTGGAGCAGGCAATGCCGGCTGAGGCGGACAGCCTGCTCAGCAAACGCAAGCGCTCGCTCAATTTTTCAGGCTAAGAAAAGGACAGAGCCGGCTGCCCCGCCGGCTCGAACGCAAGGATGCATCGAACATGAACCAATCCAACCCGATCAGCTGGGCATACCCGTTTCCTGGCAAGGACAGCAGCAACAATCCGCTGCAGCTGCTTACGCATATGGCCCAGGCCAAGGGCGGGTTCTACCCCACCGGCGAGAACGGCTTATGGCATGGCGGCGTCCACTTCGACGAAGGCACGGCCGCTGCATTCGACCAGTCGAGCGTGCGCTGTATCGCCGACGGAGAGGTGATTGCCTACCGCATCGACGAGCGCTACCCAGTCAGCGAATTCACCGACGACATCCCCCTGGTCCAACGTGCACCCTTTTCCACGGGGTTCGTTCTGGTCAAGCACAGCCTGCAGCCGCCGCCACTGAAGAACGCTGACGGCAGCATCGCCGAAGGGCAAACTCCTCCAAGCCTCACTCTTTACAGCCTGTACATGCACCTGCTGGATTGGGCGGGCTACCAAGCGCAACCGGACCTGCCGCGCCCCACCTTTTGGGAAACCAAACGCTACACCGTGAATACGCAGCAGGATGGGCTGAGCGTCCGCTCCGGGCCGAGCAAGAACACCACTAAGCTGTCGGAGCTGTCCAAGGGTGCCGAGATCACCATCGGCAGAGCGGAGGGCGAATTCAGCAAGCTGGTCAGTCTGATCAGCGGGACGGCACAACCCGCCCTATCAGCTGACGACGAGGGGCAACTGCCCGGCTATGTATCCTCCGACTGGCTCAAACCGCACAGCGAGCCAGCGGAGTGCGGCAAGGTCGTCGTTCTCGACAGCGGAGTGTCGATCAAGGCGGGTGAACTTATTGGCCATCCCGGCCTGTACCAGAACCACGACAGCGCCGCTCAGCACATGGTCCATGTCGAACTATTCAGCTGCGACGATGTGCCTGCATTCATCGCCCGGAGCCGCGCCTGGGCGAGCCGCTTGCCCGACGACCAGAAGACCCTGCTCAAGGTCTATCAAGGCGCAAGCAAGCTGATCCCGCACCGGAACGACATCAATGCCGAGAACCCGCCCAAATTGGACGACGATGGCACGCAGATCGGCGTCGACCTGATCATTCCGCAGTCCTTGCTGGATGGACTCTCCGCTTCGAGAAAAATCCAGGTCAAGGATGGTGCTGACAACATTATGCGCTGGTGGCAGCTGGACGGCCTGTTCGCCGACGCCAACGGCAATCCCATCGACGGCTGGCTCGCCGAACAGGAGCTGATCACTACTCGTCACAGCCCTTGGGAATGGGAAGGCTTCCAGTGCTTCGAGGAAACCGGAACGCCCATCGAAAAGCTCGCCTACGCCTTCAATGCCAGAGGCCTGCTAAGCGCAGACGAACAGCACAACTACCGGGCGCAGATCAGCAAAGCCGATGGCGGTCCAATCGTAACGCTCGCTCGACTCTACGATATCGCCGATACCAACAAGGATGGCGTATTGACCAGCGCTGAAATCCAAGCCGCGCTGACCAGGCCTTGGCACGCCCAAGTGCTTGGCCAATTGGTCGCCAAATATGAAAGCGAGTGGTTCTGGAACAAGGGCAAGTGGGATGAGCTTGATCCCTTGTTAGCGGAGGAGCCCGGAAAACCGAACCTTGTTTGGGAGGTGGAAAAGCAGCGAATCAAGACGTTGAGTTGGTGGAACGATCTGGCTGGGAGACATGGGATTCCTACGAGCGGAATAATGTGGAATATTTCACCAAACGGTTTCTTATCAAGCTTCGCCAACAGGGCTCTTCTGGTTTCTAGAGCAGCGCTTGCGTATATCATGAACTCAGCTTCCGACGAGATACTCGATAAGTACCTTCTTCCGATCAACAATACGCTTGAAGCATTTGAAATAAATACACCTCTTCGTATAGCACATTTTTTGTCTCAAATAGGGCATGAAACCGGAGAGCTGCGGTACTCTGCGGAACTCAGCTCTGGCAAACAATACGAAGGTCGTTCAGACCTAGGCAACACCCAAGCAGGCGACGGGCAAAAATTTAAGGGGCGCGGACTCTTGCAAATAACTGGGCGAAGCAATTACGAAGCCTGCGAAGCCTTTCTAAAAAACATAAAAGAGTTCGAAAACCTCGATATTACAAGTTCCACTGAGCGCGCAGAGCAGCTGGCGTGCAATCCAAAGCTAGCAGCACTCGCATCCGGCTACTACTGGGCTAAGCTGAAACCTAACTTAAATGCAGCCGCTGATAGCGATGACTTATTCTGGGTATCAGTCTACGTGAATGGATGGGCAAGGCAGGACAGACCATTCTACCCAAACAGAAGCAAAGAACCTAACAACATGCATCACCGCGCGCAAATGCTGGAACGAGCAAAGCGAGCTTTGGGAATTTTATGAAGAGAGTTATCACTGCAGTTCTTTCATTAGCTTATCTGCACGTATGCCATGCTGAAACTGCATCTGTGACAGAGATAATAGCCTATGAAGGCAAGGTCGCTGGAAGCGAAATTTTTATGACGCTATCGGAAACTGACGGCGATATTGTAGGAGGCTACCATTATAAAAAATATGGCACAGCCATACCGCTGCGAGGCTCAATTGAAAACAACCATATAATATTGATGGAAAAGTCCACCTTAGGCAAGGCAAAGATAAGTGCCGAGCTTGACAATCAATTGATGAAGGGCACCTGGAAAGGTGACAGGATTAGCCACAGTATTCATGCCAGCGCCCTCAGCAAAAGCTACAAAAATCTCATTAACGGAATAGACATTTCAAAAAATCACCCAAGTACTAATATAGCAATTAAATTTATAGACGGCAGAACCCAAAATCTTGAAATAGAGACCCTAACGGATACCACATCGATCGTGTTCGAGGACTACAACTTCGACGGCTTCCCTGATTTGAGAGTACTCGAGAGCAGCACTGGTTCCAATACAACTTACATTGCATGGACTTACGAGCCAAGCAAAAAAGCATTTGAATACTCTGAGGAAATGTCAATGCTGTCGAGCCCTAAGGTCCTGCATAGCGAAAGGGCAATACTATCCTTATCTCGAGATGGCTGTTGTCGTTACATCGCCTCCAAATCAGCGGGCCACGAAAAGCACTCTGCCGAATTCGAGTATGAGAAGCTTACAGGGGTTGAACGCGTAACTGATTTAAAAACAAATACAACCACAACTAGATTAATAAGCCAGAAATACTTCGAGCGAAAATATCTTACTCCCATGGGAGCTGATGGCTTATAGGTACTCCATCTTCAAAAAAGCAGAACAAGGATTGGTGGACGGAGAACATAACGATCAATCTTCTAGTTCTCCTTACGATCCGCCCGCACTCTACAAGCCGATGCCAATTTCGTAAGCCAACCGGATAAAGCAGCCGAGCCCGAACATTCTGTCCGATTATGATCTAAGATATGAAAGAAGGTAATTTTTACCGGAAAAAAACTAAGCGACTATATTAATTCTGTTGAGGTAGATTATGTAGAGGCTCGCAGAATAATCAACGGCTCTGATCAGCATCAACTTATAGCCGGCTATGCAAGAAAGCTTGAATCCATCCTAAGAAAAACGTCCTCGGCAAAGAAAAGCTTCGCTCCATGAGACACGTACGGTTTTTAGCTCTGCTTATCTCACTAACGATGACTACCAGCGCACACGCAAGCACTTACACCATTTCATCCAACGACGACGGGGTGCCGGACATCTATACAGCAGACATGGAAGCGGGCACTCTGACGATCAAGCAGGGAACGGAAACGACAATTATCACCGATATAGTTGGCTACGCAGGGCAGACAGCCAGAACGTTGGTACGGTTCAATGGCGGGCCCGCACTGAGCTATGAAAACTCTGGATCGAATACACATTTCGAAGTCTTTTATACCCTAAAAGTCAAAGATAATATCCCTCTTATCGACTGCATATACAGCAATATTCGCACCGGGCAGAATGGTGCCTCCATTCGAAAAGCTGTTTGCAACCTTAAAAAAATATTATCGAGCGATTACCAGGATACAGCTTTCCGTTACACAGACGCCTGGATTGAGGAATCTAATAGAGTGTCCCTACAATCTGTTATGGCCGAGCCTGCTGAAGCCGCTGTAACACCCCTCGGCAAGCTAGGCGATGTGCTTGTTGGGCTGCGCTACGACTCGATTGAAGATCTAATGTCTGCTACTCCGAAAACCATAGCTTCAGTAGCCGGGAAAACTTATGTAGTGACCATCGGTAACGCTTATTTGGTGTATGACGTCGATGGTGTTACAGCATCAGCGCTGGATGTGGAAACGGACCCTGTAGCACATTCATTGAAGCGCCTGACAGCTACAGAGCTATTGCAAGCTATTAAGAAAAACTAAATTTTCTCACCGCCTGATGCACCCACCCATTATTCATGCTTAGATTCATACACGCCATAACCTATACTATTATAGCGGTGCTGACTGTCCCACTTACCGCAGCAACGGAACGTCTACCACCATTTTTTTACTGCAAATCGAAATCCGACAAAACCCTAGAGTTATATAAACAGAACAATACGATCAGCTATAAATTTGGGCATCCGGGCCGCACACCCGACCTTGAATTAAATAGATTGGTGGATGAGGTTTACATATCAATAGGTAACGCGACCGGCAGCGAACTGAGTAACTCTGTCACGTTCACCAATAGCTCCTACTCGTATACGGTTATATCCACAATTAACAGAGTGACTGACGTCCAAATACCCGAGCACGGCATCCTAGTGAAGAAAAACTCAAAATACCTAAGTTATATCTCATGCATTCCAGCCTCCGTGCGCGGAAACCTGCTGGACGTTGAATAATTGCCTAAAGCGGCGACCACTTGTTGCCTGTGGTGCAAAACATACGACATCTTATTGCCATCACCCCACAACCCTGCCATAAAAGCGCACTCGCCATGACGCTACAAGGATGTACCGATGCGATTGCTGCGCCGAGCCCTGGGGGCTGTCTTGTTGTTGGCTGTGCTGGCCGTGGGTGTCGGGCTGTATTTTGTGGCCTACCCGAACCTTCCAGAATACGAAGCGCCCGAAGCGCTGCATTATCTGGAGCAGTGGGACACCACGCAGCGGCAGACCTATTACTACACGCCGCAAGGCACCCAGGTTAAAGGACTGGAGTACGACTGGTTCCGTGCGCTGGAGCTGCCCTTCAGCCGGGACAGGTTCGCCACGCCCGACTACCTCGCGCGCTTCGGCTTTCTGGTCGATCCCGCACAGCAAGCCACCGCGCTGAACCCCGGCAACCTGCCAGTCGGCTTTGCCCGCCACGAGGATGATGAGACCGGTCGCGCCTATCTGGATGTGACCTGCGCGGCCTGCCACACCGGCGAGCTGCGCTATGGGGATCAGGCCATTCGTATCGACGGCGGCGCGGCGATGCATTCGCTGGCCTCCACCGTGCCGACCTTGCGCGGTGGAGCCTTTGGCCAGGCGCTGGGCATGAGCATGGCCTTCACCTATTACAACCCGCTCAAGTTCCGTCGCTTCGCCGAGCAGGTGCTGGGCGAGCGCTACGAGCAGGACCGCGCGCAGTTGCGCCACGACTTCAAGCAGGTGCTCAACCGTCTGCTCGGCACCGCCTACAACGACTGGCACCGCGGGCTCTACCCTACCGAAGAAGGCTTCGGTCGTACCGATGCGTTCGGTCGCATCGCCAACAGCGTGTTCGGCGACACCATCGATCCGGCGAATTACCGCGTGGCCAACGCGCCGGTGAGCTACCCGCATCTGTGGGATATCTGGAAGTTCGACTGGGTGCAGTGGAACGGCTCGGCCATGCAGCCGATGGCGCGCAATATCGGCGAGGCGCTGGGTGTTGGCGCCACGCTGCGGCTGCTGCATGAGAACGGCCAGCCCGTCGCCGAAGCCGAGCGCTACGCATCGGGCGTTCGCGTACGCGACCTGCACAGGCTGGAAACCACGCTCATGCAGCTGGCCCCGCCCCGCTGGCCCGAAGACGTGCTGGGCGCGATCGATCTCACGCAGGCCAGCCTCGGTCGCGCGCTGTACAAGGAAAACTGCGCGCATTGCCACGACGCCAGGCCCAAGCCGGTCGACAAGCGTTTCGCTGCCGAGCGCGACCCGGAGTGGCGCATGAAGGTGATCCCCACCTCCTTCGTCGGTACCGATCCGACCACGGCCGACAATATCGCCGACCACCGCTTCGACCTGACCCGTCTGGGCTGGACTCAGGACGAGCTGGATCGTCTGGATGTGCAGCTGTATGGCGCGCCAGCCGGCCCGCTCGATCTCGCCAGCCTGTCCAGCGCCAAGGGGCTGGCCTATATCACGGCCTACGTCGAAGAGCGCGCCTACCGTGACGCCGGCATCGGCGAGGCCGAACGCGCGGAATTCGACGGCTTCGGCCTGCCGATTGGCGTGCAGGAACTGCGCAGCTACAAGGCACGTCCGCTGGACGGCATCTGGGCGACGCCGCCGTTCCTGCACAACGGCTCGGTCCCCACCCTGTTCCAGCTGCTGTCGCCGGTCGCCGAACGGCAGAAGCAGTTCTGGGTGGGTAGTCGCGAATACGATCCGCAGCACGTAGGTATCCGCACCGAGCGCTTCGACGGTGGCTTTCTGCTGGATACCGCGATCACCGGCAACAGCAACCGCGGCCATGAATTCCGCGCCGGCTGCCGTGGCAACGGCGTGATCGGGCGGGCACTGGCACCGCACGAGCGCTGGGCGCTGGTCGAGTACCTCAAGGTGCTCGGCGACCCCCGCGTCGAACCGCGCCTCGAGGAATTGCCGGCGCGCCCCCACAACCCCGGCCCAAGCTGCCCCTGACCTGCCCCCGCACAAGGATCTGTTTCATGCTGACAAGACTCTGGCTCTGGATCGGTCGCCTGCTGGGCCGGCTGCTGCTCGCCGCCACCGCCGTGGGCCTGGCAGGCTGGGCGATTGCCGCCGTCCACTTTCACCTCACCCATCGTGGCCCCGTCTCCAGCGGAGAAGTCATCGCGCCGAGCGAAGCGGCCGACACCCAGGCGATCATCGCCGACGCCATTGCCGTGGTGGAGCAGCACAGCGAGAACACCCGTGTGCTGCGCGACGCCCATGCCAAGGCCCACGGCTGCGTGCGCGCCGAGGTTAGCGTGCGCGCTGACCTAGAGCCGACGCTGCGCCAGGGCGTTTTCAGCGAACCGGGCAAGACCTGGCAGGCCTGGGTGCGACTGTCCAACGGCAACGCCTATCCGCAGTTCGACCGCATCCGGGACGCGCGTGGTATGGCGATCAAGCTGCTCGACGTGCCGGGGGAAAAGCTCAGCCGCGACCCGCGCCACGCCAGTGAGCAGGACTTCGTGATGTTCAACCACCCGGTGTTCTTCGTCCGCGACGTTGCCGAATACCGCAGCAACTTCGCCGCCCAGGCGCAGGGCAAGAAGGCGCTGGCGTTCTTCCCGAGCGTTGATCCGCGCAGCTGGGAGCTGCGCCATCTGTTTATCGCGTTGCAGACCCTGGCGCCTGCACCGCAAAGCCCGGTTGCCACCACCTACAGCTCGGTGGCGCCCTACAAGTTCGGCCCGCATAACATCAAGTACCGGGTCATCCCGACGCCGGAGAACTGCCCGACCTACCAGCTGCCCGAGCAGAACCGCGACCTGCCGAATTTCCTGCGCAGTGCGCTCTACCAGCAGCTGTCCCTCGACCGCGCGCCCGCCTGCTTCGCCCTGCAGGTGCAGCGGCAGAACGCCGAGCACTACATGCCCATTGAGGACACCAGCATCGAGTGGGACGAAGCCATCGCGCCATTCGAGACGGTCGCCGACATCCGCCTGCCGCCGCAGGACTTCGACAGCCCCGAGCAGAATCTCGCCTGCGACAACCTCAGCTTCAACCCCTGGCACGCACTGCCGGAGCATCGCCCCATCGGCGGCATCAATCGGCTGCGCAAGGCGGTGTACGAGGCGATCAGCAGCTATCGGCTCGAGCGTAACGGCGCACTTTGACGCGACCGTCGTGGTTCATCCGCCGGCCGTTGCCGACCACGGGCCACCCGGTCCTGTCTTGCCGGGCAGAGCCCTGCTAGCATCAATCGGGACTCCATCGCCCGACATAGGCACCCGTTTGCAGAAGATGAGCGCCACCCTGTCCTCGTCTCCCGGTTCGGTGACCCTCGATCCAGGGGCTTCACCATTGCGGGCGCACATCGTCGGTGACTGGACCCTCGCCCATTACGCAGCGCTGCGTCGTGAGGTGCAGCGGCTCAGGGCGCGGATCGACGAGCGCAGCCAGATCGAGCTGAGCGGGCTGGGTGCACTGGATACGGCAGGCGCCGGCCTGCTGGTGGAACTGCTGGGACCCGAGCGGATCGCCGCCATTGAAGCCTGGGCGCCGCAATTGCCGGCCGAACGCCTGGCGCTGCTGCGCACCGTTGCCAGCGCCCTGGATCAACCGGATGCCGCCGAGCCGCCGCGTGGCTATGCCTTCGGCGACATACTGGCCCACGTCGGTCGCACCGTCGCTGCGGTATGGAAGCAGCAGCGCATGCTGCTCGGCTTTATCGGCCTGACCCTGCAGACGCTGCTGCTGACCCTGCCGCGACCGCGGCGCTGGCGGCTGACCTCACTGGCCGTGCATATCGAACAGACCGGGCTGGACGCGGTGCCGATCGTCGCATTGCTGACCTTTCTGGTCGGCGCGGTGGTGGCCTTTCTCGGCGCGACCGTGCTCGCCGACTTCGGGGCGACTATCTACACCGTCAATCTGGTGGGCTTTTCCTTCCTGCGCGAGTTCGGCGTGCTGCTGGCGGCGATCCTGCTCGCCGGACGCAGCGCCAGCGCCTTTGCCGCGCAGATCGGCTCGATGAAATCCAATGAAGAGATCGACGCGATCCGCACCCTCGGCCTGAGCCCGATCGAGCTGCTGGTGCTGCCACGGGTGCTGGCGATGCTGATCACGCTGCCGATCCTGACCTTCGTCGGCATGCTCAGCGGCATCGCCGGCGGGCTGGTGGTGTGCGTGCTGGCGCTGGACATCTCGCCGACGATGTTCTTCAACATCATGGCGCGCGATATCGCCGTCAGCCATTTCCTGGTCGGGCTGGGCAAGGCCCCGGTATTCGCCTTCATCATCGCGGTGATCGGCTGTCTGGAAGGCTTCAAGGTCAGCGGCAGTGCGCAGTCGGTGGGCGAGCACACCACCTCCAGCGTGGTCCAGGCAATCTTCATGGTGATCCTGCTGGACGCCATCGCCGCGCTGTTCTTCATGGAGATGGGTTGGTGACGAGCAACGACTCGCTGATTCAGGTACGCGGACTGGTCAATCGTTTTGGCAGCCAGACCGTGCACGAGAATCTCGACCTGGACATCCGCCGTGGCGAGATTCTCGGCGTGGTCGGCGGTTCTGGCACCGGCAAGTCGGTGTTGCTGCGCAGCATCGTCGGCCTGCGCCGGCCCAACGCCGGCAGCGTAACGGTATTTGGCGAGAACCTGCTGGAACTGTCGGCCGAGCGCCGCTCACAGCTGGAACGACGCTTCGGCGTGCTGTTCCAGCGTGGCGCACTGTTCACCTCGCTGAATCTGCAGGAGAACGTCGCCCTGCCGCTGATCGAGCACGCCGGCCTCGAACGCAAGGATGCCGAGCACCTGGCGCGGCTGAAGCTGGCGCTGGCCGGCCTACCGGCGGACGCCACCTGCAAGTACCCCGACGAGCTGTCCGGCGGCATGATCAAACGCGCCGCCCTGGCGCGCGCGCTGGCGCTGGACCCGGAAGTACTGTTTCTCGACGAGCCCACCGCCGGCCTCGACCCCATCGGCGCGGCAGCCTTCGACCAGCTGATCCTGACCCTGCGAGACGCGCTGGGCCTCAGCGTGTTTCTGGTGACCCACGATCTGGATACGCTCTATACCATCTGCGACCGGGTCGCCGTGCTGTCGCGCAAGCGCGTGCTGGTGGCCGATCGCCTGGAGGTGGTGGAAGCCACCGACGACGCCTGGATTCGCGACTACTTCCACGGCCCACGTGGCCGGGCGGCTCAACAGGCTGCCGACTTGCAGGAGAACTGACATGGAAACCCGCGCCCATCACGTGCTGATCGGCCTGTTCACCGTCCTGGCAGTCGGCGGCGCCCTGCTGTTCGCCCTCTGGCTGGGTAAGTCGAGCATGGATCGCGAATACAACTATTACGAGATCAGCTTCAATCGCGCGGTCAGCGGGCTGTCCAACGGCAGCTCTGTGGAGTACAGCGGCATCAAGGTCGGCGACGTCGAAGCGCTGTGGCTCGAGCCGGACGACCCGCGCAAGGTGCGGGCGCGCATCCGCGTCTATTCCGGCACGCCGATCAAGCAGGACACCCGCGCCCGCCTGGCGCTGGCCAACATCACCGGCAGCATGATCATCCAGCTGCACAGCGGCACGCCGCAGAGTCCGCCGCTGGAGGGCAAGCGCGGCGAGCCGCCGCTGATCATCGCCGACCCATCGCCGCTGAGCGCGCTGCTGGAGAACGGCGAAGACCTGATGACCAACATCAACAACCTGCTGCGCAGCGCCAACCTGATGCTCTCCGAAGACAATGCCGGTCGCATCGGTCGCACCCTGGCCAATCTGGAGCAGGCGACCAGCGTGCTGGCCGAACAGCGTGGCGATCTGAGCGAAGCGTTGACCCAGCTCGCCCAACTGGGCCAGCGGACCAACACTGCGCTGGAGGAAATCACCCGCCTGACCCAGAACGCCAACGGCCTGATCGACGATGAAGGACGCCAACTGCTGAGCAGCGCGGGTGAATCGATGGGCGCGCTGGAGCGTGCCACCTCGCGCTTGGACTCGCTGCTGTCCGACAACCAGGGCGCGCTGAACAACGGCCTGCAAGGCTTCAGCGATCTGGGCCCGGCGATCAACGAACTGCGCGGCACCCTCGGCGCGCTGCGTCGCGTCACCCAGCGCCTCGAAGACAATCCGAGCGGTTTCCTCCTCGGCCGCGAGAAGATTCAGGAGTTCACCCCATGAGCCGCCTAGCGCTGTTCCGCCCCCTCGCCCTCGCGACGCTGTTCGGCACGCTTTCGGCCTGCACCTTGCTGCCCGACGCCGAACCAATCCGGGTGTTTCTGCTGCCGACCGGCGACGTGCCGGCAAATCAGTCCACTGGCACCTTGCGCCAGGCACTGCGTATTCATACCCCCCATGCAAGCCGCATCCTTGCCGGGCCACGCATCGCCGTGGTGCCGAACGGCAACCAGATCAGCAGCTATCAGGGCGCGCGCTGGGGCGATGCGGCACCGACGCTACTGCGCGACCGCTTGGTCGAGCAGTTCAGGCAAGGCGGGCAGGCAGCGGCAGTGAGCAACGAGGAAAGCAACCTGTTCGCCGAGCTGGAGCTGTTCAGCGATCTGAGGGCGTTTCAAAGCGAGTACATCGACGGCCGCCCTCATGTGCGGATCCGTCTCGACGCGCAGCTCGCCTCGACCGCTGACCAGCGGATTCTCGCCAGCCGCCGCTTCGACATTCTCCAGCCCGCCCACAGCCCACAACTGGAAAGCGTCGTAGATGCCTTCGCCCAGGCCAGCGACGAGCTGAGTCAGCAGTTGCAAGGCTGGGTCGTGGCGGTAGCAAAAAGCCATCCCGCGCAGTGAAAACCGGCGAAAAAGTCGATTAAAGGCGCTGAACCGCAGTTTTATTGACTCAGGCTAAGCGTAACCTTCAGGGCAATCGCTTAGCATGCGAACTATCGCTTCACGTAAGGAACGCCCATGAAAGCGCCAGCCCAGAAAAATCTTCGACGGGTGCTGTTCGCGCTCGTCGCGCTCGTGGTAATCGGCCTGCTGGCATGGTCGGAGTTGCGCACGGATGGCTTGGGCGAGGGCTTTGCCAGCGGCAACGGCCGGATCGAGGCCACCGAGATCGATGTGGCGACCAAGCTCGGTGGGCGCATCCGCGAGATCACCGTCGACGAGGGCGACTTCGTCCAGCCGGGCCAGGTCATCGCGCGCATGGATACCGAAGTGCTCGACGCCCAGCTCAACCAGGCCCGCGCCCAGGTGCGCCAGGCGGAAAACGCCATCCTCACCGCCCAGGCGCTGGTCACCCAGCGCGAGAGCGAGAAGGCCACCGCCGAGGCAGTGGTATTGCAGCGGCGCGCCGAACTGACCGCGGCGCAGAAACGCCACCAGCGCACCGCTACCCTCGTCGGCCGCAACGCCCTGCCGCGCCAGCAGTTGGACGACGACCTCGCCGCCATGCAAAGCGCGCAGGCTGCGCTGGCTGCTTCGCGCTCGCAGGTGCTCTCGGCCGATGCCGGCATCGCCGCCGCCAGGTCCCAGGTCATCGAAGCGCAATCTGCGCTGGAGGCGGCACAGGCCAGCGTGGTGCGGCTGCAGGCGGACATCACGGATAGCGAACTGAAGACCGATCGCGTGGCGCGCGTGCAGTACCGCGTGGCGCAACCGGGCGAGGTACTCGGCGCCGGCGGCAAGCTGCTCAATCTGGTCGACCTGGCCGACGTCTACATGACCTTCTTCCTCCCCGAGCGCCAGGCCGGCCGGGTGGCGATGGGCAGCGAGGTGCGCCTGGTGATCGATGCGGCGCCACAGTACGTGATTCCCGCCAAGGTCACTTATGTCGCCAGCGTCGCGCAGTTCACGCCGAAGACAGTGGAAACCGAGAGCGAGCGCGAGAAGCTGATGTTCCGGGTCAAGGCGCGGATCGACCCGGAACTCCTGAGAAAACATATGGAGCAGGTCAAGACCGGGCTGCCCGGAATGGCCTATCTGAAGCTTGACGCTGACGCCGAATGGCCGGCGCACCTGCAGATCAATGTCGGCCAATGAACCAGTCCCCTGCCCCGGTCGCCGAGATCAGCGGAGTCAGCCTGCAGTACGGCAAGACCCGCGCGCTGGACAACCTCAGCCTGTCGCTGCCGGCGCGCTGCATGGTCGGCCTGATCGGCCCGGACGGGGTCGGCAAGTCGAGCCTGCTGGCGCTGATCGCCGGTGCGCGCAAGCTGCAACAGGGCCATGTGCAGGTACTCGACGGCGACATGGGCGATGCCGGCCACCGCCGCGCGGTCTGCCCGCGCATCGCCTACATGCCCCAGGGGCTGGGCAAGAACCTCTACCCTACGCTGACGGTGTTCGAGAACCTCGAGTTCTTCGGCCGGCTGTTCGGCCAGGACGCCGAAGAGCGCCACTGGCGCATCGCCGAATTGACCCGCAGCACGGGCCTCGCGCCGTTCGTCGAGCGCCCGGCGGGAAAGCTCTCCGGCGGCATGAAGCAGAAGCTCGGCCTCTGCTGCGCGCTGATCCACGACCCCGACCTGCTGATCCTCGACGAGCCCACCACCGGCGTCGACCCGCTGTCGCGCGCGCAATTCTGGGAGCTGATCGAGCGCATCCGTTCCGAGCGCCCGCAGATGAGCGTACTGGTCGCCACCGCCTACATGGATGAGGCGCAACGTTTCGATCACCTGGTGGCGATGGACGCCGGCCAGGTGCTGGCCACCGGCACACCGGCCGAGCTCCTGGCGCGCACCGGCAGCGACTCGCTGGAGCAAGCCTTTATCCGCCTCCTGCCGGAAGCCAAGCGCAGCCAGCATCGCGAACTGGTCATTCCGCCACAGCCGCACAGTGACAGCATTGCCATCGAGGCCCACGGGCTGACCATGCGCTTCGGCGATTTCGTCGCGGTGGACCAGGTCAATTTCCGCATCTCCCGCGGCGAAATATTCGGCTTTCTAGGCTCCAACGGCTGCGGCAAGACCACCACCATGAAGATGCTCACCGGCCTGCTGCCGGCCAGCGAGGGCGAGGCGCTGCTGTTCGGCAAACCGGTGGACCCGCACGACATGCAGACCCGCCAACGCGTCGGCTACATGTCCCAGGCCTTCTCGCTGTACAGCGAGCTGACGGTGCGGCAGAACCTCGACCTGCATGCACGACTGTTTCACCTGCCGGCCGAAAGGCGCGGGCCGCGCGTGCAGGAGATGCTCACCCGCTTCGACCTCACCGGCGATGCCGATAGCCTGCCGAGCAGCCTGCCGCTGGGCGTGCGCCAGCGCCTGTCGCTGGCCGTGGCGTTGATCCACAACCCGGAAATCCTCATCCTCGACGAGCCCACCTCCGGGGTCGATCCGGTGGCCCGCGATGGCTTCTGGGAGTTGCTGGTGCAGCTGTCGCGCGAGGACGGCGTGACCATCTTCATCTCCACCCACTTCATGAACGAGGCATTGCGCTGCGACCGCATATCGCTGATGCATGCCGGACGGGTGCTCGATAGCGACACGCCGCAGGCGCTGATGGCCAAGCGCGGCCTGCCGACGCTGGAAGAGACCTTCATCGCCTACCTTGAAGAGGCCGCCGCCGCACATGCCGCCGACCAGCCGGCAGCGACAACCGCCGCAACGGGAAATCCCACCCAGCCGACAGGCAATAGCGGCCGCCCGGCCCGCTTCAGCATGCGCCGCCTGCTCAGCTACACCCGCCGCGAAGCCATGGAGCTGCGCCGCGACCCGATTCGGGCGACGCTGGCGATGCTCGGCAGCGTGCTGCTGATGTTCATCATGGGCTACGGGGTCAGCTTCGACGTGGAGAACCTGACCTACGCCGTGCTCGACCGCGACCAGACCACCACCAGCCAGCACTACCTGCTGAACATGGCCGGCTCGCGCTACTTCATCGAGCAGGCGCCGCTGGCCAGCCATGCCGAGCTCGATCAGCGCATGCGCAGCAACGACATCAGCCTGGCCGTGGAGATTCCGCCGAATTTCGGCCGCGACCTCAAGCGCGGCGCCGTGCCGCAAGTCGCGTTCTGGATCGATGGCGCCATGCCGATGCGCGCCGACACCATCAAGGGCTATGTGCAAGGCATCCACCTGAGTTACCTGCAGCAGCTGGCCCGCGAGGCGGGCGTCGACGGGCAGCTGGCACCGGCTGACGTGGCCATTCGTTATCGCTACAACCCGGACGTGCAGAGCCTGCCAGCCATGGCACCGGCGATGATCCCGCTGCTCCTGATGATGATCCCGGCGATGCTCACCGCCCTCGGCGTGGTGCGCGAAAAGGAACTGGGCTCGATCACCAATTTCTACGTCACGCCGACCACCCGCCTGGAATTCCTGCTCGGCAAGCAACTGCCCTATATCGCTCTGGGCATGTTCAATTTCGCCACCCTGGCGCTGCTGGCGGTGTTCGTCTTCGGTATTCCGATCAAGGGCAGCATCCTCACCCTCTGCCTTGGCGCGCTGCTCTACGTCACCTGCGCCACCGGCCTGGGCCTGCTGATGTCGTCGATCCTGAACAGCCAGATCGCGGCGATCTTCGGCACCACAATCGTCACCCTGCTGCCGGCCATCCAGTTCTCCGGACTGATCCACCCGGTTTCGGCGATGGAGGGCGCCGGCGCGTTCATCGGCAAGCTCTACCCGACCAGCCACTTCCTGATCATCAGCCGCGGGGTATTCTCCAAGTCGCTCGGGCTGGCCGAGCTGTACCCCTATTTCATTCCCATGCTGCTGGCGATCCCGCTGCTGACCCTGCTCAGCGTCGCCGGCCTGCGCAAGCAGGAGAAATGACATGGGCGGCCTGCGACGCAAACTCGGCAACATCTTCCAGCTCGGCCTCAAGGAGCTGCGCAGCCTCTACCGCGACCCGGCGATGCTGGTGCTGATCATCTATTCGTTCACCCTGGCCATCTACGAAGGTGCCACCGCTGTGCCTGAGGCACCGCACCGGGCGAGCATCGCGGTGGTCGACGAGGATCGCTCGCAAGCCTCACTGCGCATCATCAACGCCTTTCAACTGCCCTATTTCATCGAGCCGAAAGCGATCAGCCTGCAGGAAATGGACAGCGGCATGGACGATGGCCTCTACACCTTCACCCTGAACATTCCGCCGCGCTTCCAGCAGGACCTGCTCGCCGGCCGCCAGCCGACCATCCAGCTCAACGTCGATGCCACCCAGGTCAGCCAGGCGTTCACCGGCGCCGGGCATATCCAGCAGATCATCGCCAGCGAGACCGCCGAGTTCGTCCGTCGCTACCGCAGCAGCGACGCACTGCCGGTCGAAGCGGTGGTGCGCACCGCGTTCAACCCCAACCTCAGCCGCGCCTGGTTCGGCGCGGTGAACGAGGTGATCAACCAGATCACCATGCTGGCGATCATCCTTACCGGCGCGGCGCTGATCCGCGAACGCGAGCACGGCACCATCGAACACCTACTGGTGATGCCGGTGACCCCATTCGAAATCATGCTCGGCAAGGTCTGGGCGATGGGCCTGGTGGTGCTGGCCGCAGCGGCGTTCGCCCTGCGCTTCGTGGTGGAAGGCTGGCTGGATATTCCGATTCAGGGTTCGCTGTGGCTGTTCGCCGGCGGCGCGGCGCTGCACCTGTTCGCCGCCACCTCCATGGGCATCTTCTTCGGCACGGTGGCGCGCTCCATGCCGCAGCTGGGCCTGCTGGTGATCCTCACGCTGATCCCGCTGCAAATCCTCTCCGGCGGGGTGACGCCGCGCGAGAGCATGCCCGAGCTGGTGCAGAACATCATGCTGGTGGCGCCCACCACGCATTTCGTCGAACTGGCGCAGGCGATCCTGTTCCGCAGCGCCGGCCCGTCCATCGTCTGGCCACAGCTGCTCGCGCTGGGCGTGATCGGTACGGTGTTCTTTCTTGGCGCGCTATCGCGACTACGGGTGTCGTTGCGCTAGCGGCTACGCTTCCTTCAATACGCTCGCGTCGCCAGGCCAACCGCTCTAGCCCAGAGCTTTATGGCATCACGCCAGCATCCTGTGTTTATGTTGGTAACTACACGGTTACCCAACGCCCCGAAGCGCTCGGGAATTTTTGTATCAGTGGCCGGTCTATCGTGCCGACATGCTAAGAGCCTGACGCTCGACAGCGCGCCAAGGAAGCCCCATCACTATGCGCATTCTCGTTACTGGCGGAGCCGGATTCATCGGCTCCGCACTGATCCGCCATCTCATTCTCGATACCGAGCACAGCGTGCTCAACCTGGACAAACTGACCTATGCCGGCAACCTGGAGTCACTGGCAGCCGTGGAAGACAACCCGCGCTATCAGTTCATCCAGGCCGACATCGCCGATCGTGAGCGGGTCAGCGAGGCGCTGCTGGAGTTCCAGCCGGACGCCATCATGCATCTGGCCGCCGAGTCCCACGTCGACCGCTCCATCGACGGCCCGGCCGAATTCATCCAGACCAACATCGTCGGCACCTATCAACTGCTCGAGGCCACCCGCGCCTACTGGCAGAGCCTGCCGGTCGAGCGGCGCGAGGCCTTCCGCTTCCACCACATTTCCACCGACGAGGTCTACGGCGACCTGCATGGCGTCGACGACCTGTTCACCGAGACCACACCCTACGCGCCCAGCTCGCCCTACTCGGCCAGCAAGGCCTCGTCGGATCACCTGGTCCGCGCCTGGCAGCGTACCTACGGGCTGCCGGTGCTGATCACCAACTGCTCGAACAACTATGGCCCGTATCACTTCCCCGAGAAGCTGATCCCGCTGGTGATCCTCAATGCCCTCGATGGCAAGCCACTGCCGGTCTACGGCGATGGCTCGCAGATCCGCGATTGGCTGTTCGTCGAGGATCACGCCCGCGCGTTGTTCAAGGTGGTCAGCGAAGGTGTGGTCGGCGAGACCTACAACATCGGCGGCCACAATGAGCAGAAGAACATCGAGGTAGTGCGCGGTATCTGCGCACTGCTGGAAGAGCTGGCGCCGAGCAAGCCTGCCGGGCTTGCTCGCTATGAAGACCTGATCACCTTCGTCAAGGATCGCCCGGGCCACGACCTGCGCTACGCCATCGACGCCAGCAAGATCGAGCGTGAACTCGGCTGGGTGCCGCAGGAAACCTTCCAGACCGGCCTGCGCAAGACCGTGCAGTGGTACCTGGAAAACCTCGAATGGTGCCGTCGTGTTCAGGACGGCAGCTATCAACGCGAGCGCCTTGGCGCCCTGGAGAACGCATGAAAGGAATCATCCTCGCCGGAGGCTCCGGCACCCGTCTGCACCCCATCACCCTTGGCGTATCCAAGCAGCTCTTGCCGATCTACGACAAGCCGATGGCCTACTACCCGATTTCGGTGCTGATGCTCGCTGGCATCCGCGACATCCTGCTGATTTCCACCCCGCAGGACCTGCCTCAGTACAAGAACCTGCTGGGCGACGGTAGCCAGTTCGGGGTCAACTTCAGCTATGCCGAGCAGCCCTCGCCGGATGGCCTGGCCCAGGCGTTCCTGATCGGTGAAGAGTTCATCGGTGACGATTCGGTGTGCCTGATCCTCGGCGACAACATCTTCCACGGCCAGCACTTCACCGAGAAGCTGCAGCGCGCCGCCGCCCAGCCAAGCGGCGCTACCGTATTCGGCTACTGGGTCAAGGACCCGGAGCGCTTCGGCGTCATCGACTTCGATGAGAGCGGCAAGGCACTGTCCATCGAAGAGAAGCCGAAGAAGCCGAAGTCCAGCTACGCGGTGACCGGCCTGTACTTCTACGACAACGACGTCATCGAGATCGCCAAGTCGATCAAGCCCTCGCCACGCGGCGAGCTGGAGATAACCGACGTCAACATGGCCTACCTCGAACGTGGCGACCTCAACGTCGAGCGCTTCGGCCGTGGCTTCGCCTGGCTCGACACCGGTACCCACGACAGCCTGCTGGAAGCCTCGCAGTATGTGCAGACCATCGAGCATCGCCAGGGTCTGAAGGTCGCCTGTCTGGAAGAGATCGCCTACCAGAACAAGTGGATCGATCGCGAGCAGCTGCTGCGCCGCGCCGACGCTCTGGGCAAGACCGGTTACGGGCAGTACCTGTTCAAACTGGCGGGTGAAGACGCATGAAGGTCGTCGAAACCAGCATTCCCGACGTACTGATCATCGAGCCCAAGGTCTTCGGCGACGAACGCGGTTTCTTCTACGAGAGCTTCAACGCGGCCGCTTTCGAAGCGGCCACGGGGCTCAAGCGCCAGTTCGTCCAGGACAACCACTCCAAGTCCCAGCGCGGCGTGCTGCGCGGTCTGCACTACCAGATCCAGCAGCCGCAGGGGAAACTGGTGCGCGTGGTGGCCGGCGAGGTGTTCGACGTCGCTGTCGATCTGCGCAAGAGCTCACCGAGCTTCGGTCGCTGGTTCGGCACTCACCTGAGTGCGCAGAACCAGCACCAGCTGTGGATCCCCGAAGGTTTCGCGCATGGCTTCGTGGTGCTCAGCGAAACTGCCGAGTTCCTTTACAAGACCACCGACTACTACGCGCCGGAGCATGAGCGCAGCCTGTTGTGGAACGATCCGGAGCTCGGCATCGAATGGCCGTTCGACGAAGCACCACAACTGTCCGCGAAGGACCAGGCTGGCAAGCGCCTCAGCGATGCGGAGCTGTTTCCATGAAAATCCTGATCACCGGCAGCAAGGGGCAACTCGCCCGTGAGCTGCAGTTGGAGCTGGCGGGCGCCGGCAAGCTGCTGGCGCTTGGGCACAACGCACTGGACCTGTCCGACTCGGATCAGGTTCGCGAACAAGTACGCCTGTTGCGGCCGGATCTGATCATCAATGCGGCGGCCTACACCGCCGTCGATCCGGCGGAAAGCCACCGTGAACTGGCCTTCGCGGTCAACGCACGCGGGCCACAGGTGCTCGCCGAAGAGGCTGCACGTCTTGGCGTGCCGCTGATCCACTATTCCACCGACTATGTGTTCGACGGTCGCAAGGCCGAACCCTACTGCGAAGCGGACGTACCGCAACCGCTTAGCGTCTACGGCGCGAGCAAGCTGGCCGGCGAACAAGCGATTCAGGCGGTCGGCGGCGAATACCTGATCCTGCGTACCAGCTGGGTTTACTCGCAGCACGGCAAGAACTTCCTGCTGACCATGCAGCGCCTGCTGCAGGAGCGCGATGCGCTGTCAGTGGTCAGCGACGAGATCGGCGCGCCGACCTGGGCCGCCACCATCGCCCGCACCACGGCAGAAATGGTACGCAAGCGAAGTGCAGGCGAAGCGGGCCCCAGCGGTCTGTATCACCTCACCGCCAGCGGCGAGACCTCCTGGTACGGCTTCGCCTGCAGCATTGCCGAGCAGCTTCGCCAGCAGGGCCGCCTGCGCGCCGAGATCACGCCGATCCTGTCCAAGGACTACCCGACCGCCGCCCAGCGTCCGCTCAATTCCCGCCTGAACTGCGCACGCCTGCAACAGGACTGGGGCATCCGCCTGCCGGACTGGGAAACCGCGCTGCACGAATGTATTGCCCAATCCCGGCACTTCGATGCGGCGAACGCGCCCCAGACCGCTGCAGCCGGTCGCTGAGGCAACAGCGGCTAGGCCTCACGGCTGCCTCTGCCACTCTGCTCCGATCCGGCCAGCTCGATAAGCGACGCTGAACGCCGGCACGCTCTGCGTGCATAATGCGCCCGACATCCAGGCGCCCACGCATGACTGCACTGCATCCACCCCGCCGCCCTCGCTGGCGCAACCTCGCCCTGCTGGCCTTGCTGCTTGCGCCTCTGCTCTGGCCGCTGCAGCAGCTCGCCGAGCGCTACTACCGCAACGAGCTGACCGAGCAGAATCGTCAGACCCTCGACCTCTACGTCGCCAACCTGCTCGGCACGCTGAACCGCTACGAGGTGCTGCCGCGCATCCTCGGCGACCTGCCGGCTTTGCGCGCCGTCCTGCAGCAGGCCGAAGCGCCGGCCGTGCGGGACAATGCCAATCGCCTGCTCAAACGCCTGCGCAACCAGACCGGGGCCGACGTGATCTATCTGATGAACACGGACGGCAATACCCTGGCGGCCTCCAACTGGGACGAGGAAGACAGCTTCGTCGACCGCAACTTCGCCTTCCGCCCCTATTTCCGCCAGGCCATGGAAGGTCGCCTGGGGCGTTTCTTCGGCCTAGGCACCACCTCCGGCAAGCGCGGTTACTACTTCGGCGCCGCCGTGCGCGACGAGCGCGGCATCCTCGGCGTGCTGGTGGTCAAGGTCGACCTCGACCATACCGAGACGCTCTGGGGCAACACCCCGGAGCAGCTGCTGGTGACCGACAACTTCGGCGTGGTGATTCTCACCTCGCGCCCGGAATGGCGTTTCCGCGCGACCCGCGGGCTGGGCGTCGACGAGCGCGAACAGATCGCCTTCGATCAGCCCTATCCAACCCTCTATCCGCAGGACCTGACGCTGGACATCGATGCCTGGCTGATCCAGAGCCGTGAGCTCAAGGAGACCGGCTGGACGGTGCGCATCCTCGCGCCGATCAACCTGATCGAGCGACCGGTGCGCACCGTGGTCGCCATCGGCGCCGCCACACTGCTGGCGCTGCTGCTCTGGATCGGCCTGCTGATGCAGCGCCGCCGGCACTTCATCGAACGTCTGGCGCTGGACAGCCAGGCGCGCCAGCAGCTCGAACAGCGCGTGCTGGAACGCACGCGCGACCTGGAAGCGCTGAACAGCCGGCTCAAGGTCGAGGTACTGGAGCGCGAGCAGGCGCAGCAGGAACTGGTGCGCGCCCAGGACGAACTGCTGCAGGCCGGCAAGCTGTCGGCGCTGGGCACCATGTCGGCGAGCATCAGCCACGAACTCAATCAGCCGCTGGCGGCGATCCGCAGCTATGCCGACAACGCCGGGGTGCTGCTCGACCAGCAGCGCAACGCCGAAGCCCGCGACAACCTGCGGCTGATCAGTGAACTGACCGCGCGCATGGCGTCGATCATCGCCCACCTGCGCGCCTTCGCCCGTCGCGACCAGCACGCGCCGGAGCGGGTCGCGCTGCAGCCGGCGCTGGACGACGCCCTGGCCCTGCTCGCCAAGCGCCGCCAGGCCATGGGCGTGGAGCTGATCCGCGACCTGCCGGAGGCCACCCTGTGGGTGCAGGCCGGCGAGACGCGGCTGCGGCAGATCCTCGCCAACCTGCTGGCCAACGCCCTCGATGCGCTGGCCGAGCGGCCGCAACCGCGACGCATCTGGCTGCGCGCCGAACAGCAGGGTGACGGCGTGTTGCTCAGCCTGCGCGACAACGGCCCCGGCTTCAGCGAGGAAGCGCTGCAGCGAGCCCGCGAGCCGTTCTTCACCACCAAGACCAGCGCGCAGGGGCTGGGCCTCGGCCTGGCGATCTGCGATACCCTCACCCGCGCCCTGGGCGGTGAGCTGCGCATGAGCAACCATCCCGAAGGTGGCGCGCAGCTCGGCCTGTTTCTGCGCTGCGCCGAGCCCGGCGTCGCCTTCCCCACCGAGGACCATTTTCAATGAGCAGTGACCAGCCGATCAGCGCCCAGGCGCAGGTGCTGCTGATCGACGACGATCCGCACCTGCGTCAGGCATTGAGCCAGACCCTCGACCTGGCCGGTCTCAAGGTCGTCAGCCTGGGCGATGCCCGCGACCTGGCCGCGCGGCTGCCAGCGGACTGGCCAGGCGTGGTGGTCAGCGACATTCGCATGCCCGGCATCGATGGCTTGGAGCTGCTGCAACAACTGCGCACGCGCGACAGCGAGATGCCGGTGATCCTCATCACCGGGCACGGTGATATTCAGCTGGCGGTGCAGGCGATGCGCGCCGGCGCTTACGATTTCCTGGAAAAACCCTTCCCCAGCGAAGCGCTGCTGGACAGCGTGCGTCGTGCCCTGGCGCTACGCCAACTGGTACTGGACAACCGCTCCCTGCGCCTGGCCCTGGCCGACCGGCAGCAGCTCTCGGCGCGCCTGCTCGGACAATCCCAGGCGATGCTGCGTCTGCGCGAACAGATCGGCGCGCTGGCCGGGACCCAGGCCGATGTACTGATTCTCGGCGAAACAGGCGCCGGCAAGGAGGTGGTCGCCCGGGCGCTGCACGACCTGTCCAGCCGGCGCAGCGGCCCCTTCGTCGCGATCAACGCCGGGGCGCTCGCCGAATCGGTGGTGGAAAGCGAACTGTTCGGCCACGAGCCGGGCGCCTTCACCGGCGCGCAGAAGCGGCGCATCGGCAAGTTCGAATTCGCCAACGGCGGCACGCTGTTCCTCGACGAGATCGAGAGCATGAGCCTGGATGTGCAGGTCAAGCTGCTGCGCCTACTGCAGGAGCGGGTGGTCGAACGGCTCGGCGGCAACCAGTCGATCGCCCTGGATATCCGGGTCATCGCCGCGACCAAGGAGGACCTGCGGGTGGCCGCGGATCAGGGCCGGTTCCGTGCCGACCTGTATTACCGGCTCAACGTCGCGCCGCTGCGAATTCCGTCGCTGCGCGAGCGCAACGAGGACATCCTGCTGTTGTTCCAGCATTTCGCCGAAGCCGCCGCCCAGCGCCATGGCCTGCCAATCCGCGAGCTGCAGCCGGAACAACGCGCTGCACTGCTACGTCACGCCTGGCCGGGCAACGTGCGCGAGCTGCAGAACACCGCCGAGCGCTTCGCCCTGGGCCTTGGCCTGGGGCTCGACCAGTCGGCCGGCGAACCGGCTGCCGGGATAGCCGGAGGTGGCAATCTGAGCGAGCAGGTCGAGGCCTTCGAGCGCGCACTGATCGCCGATGAGCTGAATCGCCCGCATGGCTCGCTGCGCAGCGTCGCCGAAGCCCTGGGCCTGCCACGCAAGACGCTGCACGACAAGCTGCGCAAGCACGGGCTGAGTTTTACCGATGCTGGCGGAAGCTCGCCCGATGAAAACGACTAGATGGCGGAAATCCGCCATCTTCGATGCTGACCAGGGGTCGAACTCGCCGGCACAGACCACGGCACGTGCGTGGCCCGCGCCAGCACCGGCGATCCCGCGCAAAGGTGCGACCTAGACGCGCTTGTTGGCAATTGGCCATTCAAACCTTCATCTATTGCTGGGTAAACTCGCTGCCCTCAGGCGGCTCTGCCAGCTCTTGGCACAGGCATTGCTCCTGAAACTCAATGAACCGGACGGAACGAGTCGCGATAGAGCATCGCACCCGGGCTTCAGCGCCTAGACTTGTCCAGCTGGTTACTGCCGGGATGCCGTGTGGCCTCCCACCCACAACAAGAGGAAACATCAATGTTCAAACTGACTGCCAAGGCGCTGGCATGCGCCCTGTCGCTGAGCATCGCTGGTCTGGCCCACGCGGCTGACCCGATCACCATCAAGTTCTCCCACGTGGTCGCCGAAAACACGCCGAAAGGCCAGGGCGCCCTGATGTTCAAGAAACTGGTGGAAGAGCGTCTGGCCGGCAAGGTCGAGGTACAGGTTTACCCGAACTCCTCGCTGTTCGGTGATGGCAAGGAAATGGAAGCCCTGCTGCTGGGTGACGTTCAGCTGATCGCTCCGTCGCTGGCCAAGTTCGAACACTACTCCAAGGGCGTTCAGGTCTATGACCTGCCGTTCCTGTTCGACGACATCGCGGCAGTCGACCGCTTCCAGAAGAGCGAGGCTGGCCAGGGCCTGCTGCGTTCCATGGAAGACAAGAACATCACCGGCCTGGGCTACTGGCACAACGGCATGAAGCAGCTGTCGGCCAACAAGGAACTGCGTGAGCCGAAAGACGCGCGCGGCCTGAAGTTCCGCGTACAGGCTTCTGCAGTGCTGGACGAGCAGTTCAAGGCGCTGCGCGCCAACCCGCGCAAGATGAGCTTCGCCGAGGTTTACCAGGGCCTGCAGACCGGCGTGGTCAACGGTGCCGAGAACCCCTACTCGAACATCTACTCGCAGAAGATGCACGAAGTGCAGAAGCACATCACCGAGTCCGACCATGGCCTGCTGGACTACATGCTGATCACCAACACCAAGTTCTGGGACGGCCTGCCTGCCGATGTACGTGGCGAGCTGCAAAAGATCGTGGAAGAAGTCACTGTTGAAGTGAACAAGCAAGCCGACGCCCTGAACCAGAAGGCCAAGGCTGACATTCTTGCCGCCGGCACCACCGAAATTCTGGTGCTGACCCCGGAAGAGCGTGCCAAGTGGCGCGAAGCCATGAAGCCGGTGTGGAAGAAGTTCGAAGGCGAAATCGGTGCAGACCTGATCAAGGCCGCCGAAGCTGCCAACCAGGCTAAATAAGCCTTTGCCGGGGGGCGGACACCCCGCCCCTTTGCTGCACCACCCAGTGATACCCGACAGCTCAGTGAAAAAACAAAGCAGCTAGCGAAGACGAAGCCCGCACCAAGGGCAGACAGGTCAGGCCAAGGCGATCCCGGGCCCAGCCGCTTCGATGGCGACAACAAGAGTTTTTCATTGCTCTGTCTCCCAGCCTGCCCCGGCTGGTTCACGGCGCACCTCCGTGCTGCCTTCGATACAACAAGCAGTCCATCGGGAGATGTCATCCATGAACGCCCTCTGGCGCGTCTGGGACCACTTCGAGGAAGGTTTCATCGCCTTTCTGTTGGCCGCCATGACACTGGTGACCTTCGTCTACGTGATCCTCAACAACCTCTACACACTTTTCTACGACCTGGGCGACCGGTTCGAGGGAAGCGCCGACTTCTGGTTCGCCATCGGTGACTTCATCATCGGCCTGGCCCAGTCCATGACCTGGAGCACCGCGCTGACCAAGGCGCTGTTCGCCTGGCTGATCTTCTCCGGCCTCGCCTATGGCGTGCGCACCGCCGGCCACATCGGCGTCGATGCACTGGTGAAGCTGGCGCCGCGACACATCCAGCGCGTCATCGGCATCATCGCCTGCCTGCTCTGCCTGGGTTACGCCGGTCTGCTGACCGTGGCCAGCTTCGAATGGATCCAGGCGCTGTTCGTTGCCAACATCGGCGCGGAAGACCTGGGCCATGTCGGCGTCAAGCAGTGGCACATCGGCATGATCGTGCCGTTCGGCTTCGCCATGGTGTTCATCCGTTTCGCCGAAATCTTCGTGCGTATCCTGCGCAACGAGCAGACCGGCCTCGGCCTCGCCGATGAAGCGGCCGATGCGCTCAAGCACGGCGAAGAGGAGCCCAAGTAATGACCATCCTGTTCCTGTTCGTCGCCCTCTTCGTGCTGATGTTCATCGGCGTGCCGGTGGCCGTATCCCTCGGTCTGGCCGGTTCGCTGACCATCATGATCTTCAGCCAGGACTCGGTGCGCTCGCTGGCGATCAAGCTGTTCGAGACCTCCGAGCACTACACCCTGCTGGCGATCCCGTTCTTCCTCCTGGCCGGCGCCTTCATGACCACCGGCGGCGTGGCGCGTCGCCTGATCGACTTCGCCAACGCCTGTGTCGGCCACATCCGTGGCGGGCTGGCGATCGGTGCGGTGCTGGCGTGCATGCTCTTCGCAGCGCTGTCCGGCTCGTCGCCAGCCACCGTGGCCGCGGTGGGTTCCATCGCCATCGCCGGCATGGTGCGCTCCGGTTATCCGCAGGCCTTCGGCGCTGGCATCGTCTGTAACGCTGGTACCCTGGGCATCCTGATCCCGCCGTCGGTGGTCATGGTGGTCTACGCCGCGGCTACCGAGACCTCGGTCGGCAAGCTGTTCATGGCCGGTGTCGTGCCGGGCATCCTGCTCGGCGTTGCGCTGATGGTGGCGATCTACATCATCGCGGTGAAGAAGAACTTGCCGGCACTGCCGCGCGCCAGCTTCCGCGAGTGGCTGTCCGCCGCGCGCAAGGCGGTCTGGGGCCTGCTGCTGATGGTAGTCATCCTCGGCGGCATCTACTCGGGCATGTTCACGCCCACTGAAGCGGCGGCCGTCGCGGCGGTGTATTCGGCCTTCGTCGCGATCTTCGTCTACAAGGACCTCAAGCTGCGCGAATGCCCGAAGGTACTGCTGGAGTCGGGCAAGCTGAGCATCATGCTGATGTTCATCATCGCCAACGCCATGCTCTTCGCCCACGTGCTGACCACCGAGCAGATTCCGCAGGCGATCACTGCCTGGGTCATCGAGGCAGGTCTGCAGCCGTGGATGTTCCTGCTGGTGGTGAACATCGTGCTGCTGGTGGCCGGCGCCTTCATGGAGCCGTCGGCGATCATCCTGATCCTGGCGCCGATCCTGTTCCCGATTGCCATACAGCTGGGCATCGACCCGATCCACCTTGGCATCATCATGGTGGTGAACATGGAGATCGGATTGATAACGCCACCGGTGGGCTTGAACCTGTTCGTGGCCTCCGCGGTGACGGGCATGCCGGTGACCCAGGTGATCCGCGCAGTGCTGCCATGGCTGGCACTGATGCTGAGCTTCCTGGTGGTGATCACCTATGTGCCGTCGATCTCTCTGGCGCTGCCGAACATGCTCGGCATGTAGCCCGAAGCAGAAACTTCCCTTTAGCCCGGCCTGCGCCGGGCTTTTTTTCGTCCGCGCGAATGTCGACGCGGGCTCGTCAGAGCGCCAGCACATCAGCCGGCCGCCGACGGAACCAGCCGGTCAGCGACAGACGGTCGGCCTGGGTGACCAGCACTTCGTGGGGGAAATCGCCGGAGAGAAAGACCACCAGATTGCCGACCAGCGGCGGCACGTCCAGTTGCGAGCCGTCGGGCATGTGCATGCGCAGTTCGCCGGCATGGCCGGGCTGCCAGTCCGGGTTCAGATAGAGCACGGCGGTCACCGAGCGGCTGTCGTCATCGCGAAAGCGGTCCAGGTGCGTCTGATAGAAGGCGCCCGGCGGGTAGAAGGCGAAATGGCACTCGAACTCTTCCAGCCCGAGGAACAACTCGCGGTTAAGCTGCTGGCGCAAGCCGTCCATGAGCTCGAGGTAGTCGTCGCAGACTGCAGACTGGCCCGGTTCGAGCCACTGAATATGGTCGCTGCGAATGCCTTCGCGCACCGCCTGCGCCTCGCCGCGGCCGACCCCTGCCGGTGCCAGTGCACCCTCGGCTTCCCGCCTGCGGCACTCGTCGGCCAGCTTGTGGGTCACATCACTGGGAAGGAAAGAACTCTGCACCGACCAGCCGCGCTCGGCCAGGTCGTCGATGATCGAAGAGAACGGCAAGGAAGTGACTCCGAAGGGATACCGCAGGAGTCTAGGGTCTGTTGAGACTCCGCTACAAGCTGCGTCGCTGCGCCAAATGGCAGCAGTAACCATGCGCCTCGACAAGCACGCGTCGACGCACGGAAAATGAACCGCCCGCCAGACAGGAGCTTCCATGCGCGCCCTCTTGACCTGTGTACTGCTGACCTTGAGCTTCAGCAGCTTCGCCGACACCTATCAGGAACTCTACGAAACCGCCGGCTGGACCGAACAGCGCGCCAATTTCGGCGATGCCCTGACCGCGGCCCAGCAACGCTACAAGGACACCCTGCCACCGGCGGTATTCCAGGCACTGGTGACCAACAGCAACCGCCGCTTCGCCGCCCATGCCATCGACCAGCGCGCGCAGCAGGCATTGCGCGGCAACCTGGCCGAGCCGCAGCCGGCGCTGGAATTCTTCCAGTCGACCCTGGGACGCAAGATCGTCTCGGCCGAAGTGCTCGCCGCACGGCGCGAACAGCTGGCCAAGCACGCCGCCGGCCTGCCGCGGGTGGAAGCCGGCAGCAACCGACAACTGCTGATCCGCCACCTGGCCCAGGCGCTGCCAGCCAGCGAAGCGGGCGCGGAAGTCAGCCTGGCACTGGCCGGCGTCGCCGCCGACAGTCTCAGCCAGATGATTCCCGGCCTGCTCGGTGGAAATCAGGCGCAGAGCCTGCTGAGCAGCCAGCGCCAACGCATGATCGAGCAGATAGAGGCCGATCTCGACAACACGCTGCTGTACGTCTATCGCGACCTGTCCGATGCCGAACTGGAGGAATATGTGACATTCGCCCAGTCGGACGAAGGCAAGGCCTATTACCAGGCCGCGCTGCAGGCGCTACGCGCCGGCCTGGCGGTGGGCATGAGCGGCGCCGAGCTGGAGCCGCAGCAGGGCATCTGATCCCGCTATCTGAGGCGCTCGCGCAGGAAGTCGAAGTACGCCTGGCGCAATTCCTCGCGCTCGTTCACCAGATGGTGGCGCGCCTCGGGCAGTCGCAGCACCTCAGCACTTGGGAACTTGCGCTGCAGAATCGGCAGGTTGTACTGCCAATCCACGGTCATGTCCGCCTCGCCCTGAATGATCAACGGCGCGTGCCTGCTGTCAGCCGCACCCTCGATACGGGGAATCCAGCGTGACAGGGCGCCGACCCAGGCCGTGGGCAGGATGTCCGGCTGCAGCGGGTCCTGGCTCTGGACGAATTCGAGGAAGGCCGGGTCGCCGGAGTTCTCGCTGAACGTTCGTGGGATCTGCTGAACGAAGCGTCGCAGCAACTCGTAGCTGATGCGCGAGCGCAGCCAGGCGCGCGGGCGAACCAACGGCGCCAGCAGGATGGTGCGCCCCAGGTCGGGGTTTTCGGCCTGATGCAGCAGGTGATCCAGTGCGATGGCACCGCCGGTACTCTGGCCAAGTAGGTGCCAGGGACGCGGCAGATCGAGCTGGCGTGCCTGTTCGAACAGACCGCTCAGCACCGCCTGGTATTCGGCAAACTCGTTGATGCTCGCCCGGGGACCGCTGGACAGCCCATGGCCCGGCAGGTCGCAGGCGAGCACGGCGAACCCCATCTCCAGTCCCCAGTCGACCACATGGCGATACAGGCCCATGTGGTCGTAGTAGCCGTGCAGGATCAGCAGGCTGGCGTGGGGCTGCTCCGGCCACCAGGCCTGGGCGACGACATCGTAGTCATGCACGCGAAAGCGCCCCAGGCGACGCTGGACCTGCGTGCGATGCGGCAGGTCGAGCCCGTAATAGGTCTGGTACTGGAGAGTTTCGGCGCTTGCGGCGACCGCCTCGGACAGGGCGGGCAGGCTGTTACGCAGGCGCTCGGGATCGATACGCGAGGGCATGGAAATTCTTCGATTGCGTTGACCTGGGATATTCAGCTCTGCGCCGCCCCATGGCAAGCTTGCGCACCCACATCGGAGCCCGCCATGAGCGCTCGTCGCAAATACCTGATCGCCGCACTGATCGCCCTGCTCTGGGGCGGCGCCATGCTGGCTGCGTTCTGGTGGTTCGAGGCGCGCTACCTGCGCACCTTCGACGGCGAGCGCGCCGAGCTGTTCTCCGGCGACGCCCTTCGCCTGCCGGCCGAGCTGCAGGGCCCAGGACCAGTGCGCTTCGTGCATTTCTGGGATCCGGGATGCCCGTGCAACGTCGGCAATCAGCAGCACCTGGAAGAACTGCTCAAGCGCTTTGCCGGACAACCCGTGGACTTCTACGAAGTACGCAAGCCGGGCAGCAAGGGCCGCTTGCCGCAGCCGCTGGCAGCACTGAAACCGCTGAGCGCCCCGCCCGGCTCCGAGCAACTACCGGCCAGCCCCGCTGTAGGCATCTGGGATCAAAGCGGGGAGCTGGTCTATATCGGCCCCTACAGCGAGGGTGCGGTGTGCAGTTCGGACAACAGCTTCGTCGAGCCTATCCTCGATGCCGTGCTGGCCGGGCGCAAGGTGCGCGCCACCCATTCGCTGGCGGTGGCCTGTTTCTGCGACTGGCAGCAGTAGCGCGCTTGCGACAGGTAAACTTGATCGCGATCAAATGATAATTATTATCAGTTAAACGAGAATTGCTCCCATCCAAGTCGGCATCACCGCCGACGAATTATCCGGGAGCCCTTCGATGATTCTCCGCCTTCACCCACTCGCCCTGGCCTGCCTGGCCGTCAGCAGCGCGTCCGCCTTCGCCGCTCCGCTGGAGCTGCAGGAAACCGTCGTCACCGCCAAGGGCTACGAGGCCGCAACGCAGGACATTCCGCAAGCCATCGAGGTGCTGCAGGCTCAGCCAACCGAAACGGCAGCGCCGGCCGGCAGCCTGTTCCGCGGAAAGCCCGGGCTCGCCGTGCATAGCGACGGCGCCTGGGGACAGAACCCGGTGTTGCGCGGCATGAAGAAGGAAAGCGTGGTGCTGATGGTCGACGGCGTGCGGGTCAATTCCGGCCAGCCGCAGGGCTCGCTGGCCTCCATGCTCGATCTCGGCCTGCTGGAACGCGCCGAAGTGGTCAAGGGTCCGGGCTCGGTGCTGTACGGCAGCGGCGCCATGGGCGGGGTGGTCAACCTGATCACGCCACAGGCACGCTTCACCGAGCAGGACGAACGCAGCGGACGCTTCTCCACCAGCGCCAGCAGCGTCGACAAGGGCTTTACCGGCGCTACGCTGCTGCGCGACTCCAGCTCCGATCATGCCCTGGTGCTGGGCGTTGCCGGGCGCAAGGTCAACGATTACAAGAGCCCCAACGGTACCGAAGAGAACACCGGCTACAGCTCCGATACCCTGCTGCTCAAGTACAAGCAACGGCTGGCCGAGGATGTCAGCGTCAACCTGAACATCCAGCGCCACACCGACCGCGACGTCTGGTACCCGGGCTCGGCGCGTACCGGCGGGCAGCCGGGCGGCGCCGGCATCCCGGTACCACTCGGCACCGCGACCATCCATTCGCCGGAACAGCAGCGCGAGCTGTTCCAGATCGGCCTGGAAAACGGCCTCGGTGAAGGCACTCTGACCACCGAGCTCTATCGTCAGGAGGTCTACCGGGAGATCCGTGCCTACTCCGAGCGGCTCGATCGCGACTACGTTCGCAACGACGTCAGCTTCATTACTCACGGGCTGCGCTCGAGCTGGGTGGTGCCAGTAGCCGATCACCTGCTGACGGTGGGCGTCGACGGCTGGAAGATGACCGGCGATCCGGAGCGCTACGTGGATGGCCCGCCGACCTTCAACAACAACCAGCGCAACGACCCCTTCAAGGACGCCGAGATCGAATCCTACGGGCTGTTCGTGCAGGATGAATTCGACCTGGGCCAAACGCGCCTCACCGCCGGCGCCCGCTACGACCGCATCAGCGCCGACGCCCGAGCCAAGGGCAACGGTCCTTCATTTACAACCAGCGGCCTGGACAGCACCGACCACAACCTGTCGTGGTCGCTGGGCGCGCTGCATCCGCTGACTGACACCCTGAACCTCTACGCCAACGTCGGCCAGGCCTACCGCGCCGCCGACATGCGCGAGCGCTACGACGACGCGCCGCGCGGCGACGGCTACTTCCACGTCGGCAACCCGCAGCTGGACCCGGAGCGTTCCACCAGCTTCGAGCTTGGCCTCAAGGGTAACGATGGCGATTTCACCTATCAGCTGGCGGCCTTCCACACCCGCATCGACGACTACATCGCCGGCCGCGTGACCGGCACCAACGCCCCGAACGGGCTGCCGATCAAGCGCACCGAGAATCTCGACAAGGTGGTGATCTACGGCCTTGAAGGCAGCGCCAGCAAGGCCGTCGGCGCCTTCGTGGTGGACGGCAGCTTCACCTGGCTGCGCGGCGAGAACAAACAGGACGACGAACCACTGCACCAGATGCCGGCCCATGAGCTGACCCTGGGCATCGGCCAGCCAGCCGAGCGCGGTCTCTACTGGCATGCCCAGCTGCGTGCGGTCGCCGAGCAGGATCGTGTGGCGACCGAGTTCACCCGCGGTGGCGAGGATCGTACCGCAGGCTTCGTTACTGCCGATGCCAGCCTCGGCTGGGGCTTCGGCAAGATCGGCGTGCTGCAGACCGCTAACCTCGACGCGCGCCTTAGCAACCTGTTCGACAAGGCCTACCACGAGCATCTGGCTGACGGCATCAGCGGCAACGAGCTGGAAGCACCCGGGCGCGGCATCACCGTCGCGCTGAGCGGGAGCTTCTGATGCTGCGCCATCTGCTGATGGTCATTCTGCTGGCGGCTGGAGCACCAGCGCTGGCGGACAAGCTGCCGCGCCTGGTCCTGGCCGGCCCTTCCTCGTCGGTATCGAACCCGCTGATCCACATGGTCGAATCCGGCGCACTGGACGACCTAGCGGACAAGGTGGAATTCGTCAGCTGGCGCGATCCCGACCAGCTGCGCCTGCTGGCGCTTAACCAGCAGGCGGACGTGCTGGCCATGCCGGTCAACGTCGCCGCCAACCTGTACAACCGCGGCGCCAAGCTGCGCATGCTCAACGTTTCGACCTGGGGCTTGCTCTGGCTGGTATCCCGCGAGCAGGGCCTGAGCACCCTCGACGACCTGCGCGGCAAGGAAATCGCCATGCCGTTCCGCGGCGACATGCCGGACATCCTATTCGGCCTGCTGGCCGAGCGTACCGGCATCGATGTGCGCAAGGACCTGCGTTTGCGCTACGTCGCCACCCCGATCGACGCCATGCAGCTGCTGCTGATGCGTCGTACCGACCATGCCCTGCTGGCCGAGCCGGCCATCTCCATGGCCCTGCGCAAGGCCAGCGAAGGGCCGCTGGGGCTGGTTGCGCCGGATCTGTATCGCAGTGTCGACCTGCAACAGGAGTGGGGCCGCCTGCTGCAACGCGAAGCACGCATCCCGCAGGCGGGCATCGCGCTGATGGCCAGCGTGAAGGACCAGCCGCAGATCGCCGCACGGATCGCCCAGGCCTACGCCGACTCGCTGCAATGGTGCAGCGCCAACGCCGAGCGCTGCGGGCAGCTGGTCGCCACGCATCTGCCGATGCTCAGCGCCGAAGCGGTGACCGATTCGTTGGCCGTGGCGCAGATGGAGGCCGTGCCCGCCGCTGAGGCGCGGGCGGAAGTGGAGTATCTGTTCGAGCTGCTGTTGCAAAAGAATCCGGCGCTGATCGGCGGCAAGCTGCCGGCCGATGACTTCTACTCGCCAGTCAGCGATCAGCGATGAGCCTCCTGCGCAGCTGGCTAACCAGCCTGCCCGGCTATCTGTGGAGCGGCTGGGGCGCGCTGGCCAGCCTGTTTCTGTTGCTGGCCGCCTGGGAGGCAGCGGCCAGTCACTATGGCGCGCTGGTGCTGCCGGCGCCGCTGGAGACCTTTGCCCGCCTGCTCCAGCTGATCGATGAAGGTGCCGCCTGGCCGGAGCTGCTGGCCACCAGTCGCCGGGCGCTGCTCGGCTTTGCCCTGTCCGTGGCAGTCGGCAGCGTGCTCGGGCTTGCCGCCGGTGTCTCCATGACTGCCTCGATGATGGCGCGGCCGCTGGTCACCGTGCTCATGGGCATGCCGCCAATCGCGTGGCTGGTACTGGCGATGCTCTGGTTCGGCGCCAGCGACGGCACCCCGGTGTTCACCGTGTTCATCGCCAGCTTTCCGCTGGTGTTCATCGGCGCACTGCAAGGCACCCGCACGCTGGATAACCAGCTCAAGGACATGGCCCTGGCATTCCGTCTGCCGCGGCGGATGCTGTTGCTCGATGTCTATTTGCCGCACGTCGTCTCCTACCTGTTTCCCGCCTGGATCACCGCGCTCGCCATGGCGTGGAAGATCGTGGTGATGGCCGAATTGCTCGCCACCCAGGACGGCGTCGGCGCCGCGCTGGCGGTATCACGCTCGCACCTGGATACCAGCGCGACCATGGCCTGGATCACCGCGGTGGTCGGTCTGCTGCTGGCGGTGGAGTACCTGCTGCTGGAACCGATCAAGCGCGAAGTCGAGCGCTGGCGCGAGGTGGCATCATGACGCAATTGCACATCCACGGCCTGGCCCACGCCTTCGGCCGCGATGAGATCTTCAGCGGCATCAACTTCAACCTGGCGGCGGGCGAAGTGGTCGCCCTGGTCGGCCCCTCCGGCTGCGGCAAGACCACCCTGCTGCATCTTTGCGCGGGGCTACTGGACGTGCAGGAAGGTCGTATCGACAACAGTTTCGGCAACCCCGCCAGCATGTTCCAGCAACCGCGGCTGCTGCCGTGGAAAACCACGCTCGACAACATCGCCCTGGGGCTCAAGGCGGCAGGCATGGCGCGACAGCAACGCCTGCAGCAGGCCAGTTCCCTCGCGCTGCGCCTGGGGCTGGCCGCAGGCGATCTCGGCAAGTTTCCGCACCAGCTTTCCGGCGGCATGCAAAGCCGCGTGTCCCTGGCGCGGGCGCTGGTGCTGCAGCCGGATCTGCTGCTGCTCGACGAACCCTTCGCCGCGCTGGATATCGGCCTCAAGGAAGACCTCTATGCCCTGCTGCTGGCCGAACAGGCCGCACGCGGCATGGGTGTGCTGATGATTACCCACGATCTGATGGAAGCCGTGCGTCTGGCCGACCGTATCCTGGTCATGGCGGCAGCGCCGGGACGCATCGTCAGCCACCTTGAGCTGGATCTGCCAGCCGTGCAGCGCAGCGATGCCTGGATCTACCAACACACCGCCGAGTTGCTGCAGTTGCCGGCCGTGCGGGAAAGTTTCGGCCTGGCCAGCCGCGCGCCGCAGACCTTGCCTGGCGCCGCCAAAGTCGCCATTCGCGAGGAGGCCCCCTTACCCTCCGCCAGCAGAGCGCGCTCACGATGCTGAAAACCTTATCGCCGCGACTCGCCAACTGGCCGCTGCTGCTGTGCAGCTTCCGTCCGCTGTTTCTCGCCACCGTGCTGCTGGCCGTGGCCGGCATCGCACTCTGGCTGGGCTTTCTCGGGTTCGGGTTGCCGCTGCCAGGCGTGCCGGGTGGACCAATGGTCTGGCATGCCCACGAAATGCTGCTCGGCTTCGGCCTGGCGGCAGTCGCCGGCTTCGTTCTCACCGCGGTGCCGGAATTTACCGCCACCGCGGCATTCGGTCGGCAGGTAGGTTTCGGCTTTCTACTGCTGTGGCTTGCCGCCAGGCTGAGCTTCTGGCTTTCCGGCGTTATGGGGCCGTGGCCGGCGGCGGTGTTCAACAGTGCCTTCGCCATCGCCCTGCTTGTGCTGCTCGCACCGCGACTGCTGGGCGACCCGCTGCGCCGGCAGTACGGCTTCTTCGGCGGACTCGGCGCGCTGGCGCTGGTGACCGTGGGCTTTCATTTCGATGCCGTCGGCGGCCGATACCCGATGCGCTGGCTGTACGCTGGCATCGGCGTGATGATGGTGCTGATCGTGGTGGCCATGAGCCGAATCTCCATGCGCATCCTCAACGATGCCATTCAGGCACGCCGGGATGCCGGCCATGAAGTGGACGACGACTACCGCGCGCGTCCGCCACGACGCAACCTGGCGATCTTCTGCATCAGCCTGTTCACTCTCGCCGAATGGCTGGCACTGCCGGCCCCGCTGAACGGCTGGCTGGCCCTGGCCACAGCCGCCGCCATGTTCAATCTGCTCAACGACTGGCACATCGGCCGAGCGCTGCTGGAGCGCTGGTCGCTGATGCTCTACAGCGTCTATTGGCTGATGGCGCTGGGCTATGGCGCACTGGGTGTCTCGCTGCTAGCCGACGGCTTTGCCAGCAGCGCCGGCCGCCATCTACTGACACTCGGGGCCATGGGCGTCTCGATTCTCGCGGTGCTGTGCATCGCCGGGCGTACCCACAGTGGCTATGCACTGGATCAGCGGCGCTGGGTGCCGATCGCAACCTGCCTGCTGGTGCTCGCCGCGCTGCTGCGTGCCAGTGCGGGGCTGCCGGGCGCTCCCGTGCCGCTGCTGAACATGCTCGCCGGGCTCGGTTGGCTGACAGTCTTTGGCCTGGCATTGCGCTACCTGGCACCGATCTGGCTGCGCCCGCGCCCGGACGGTGGTACGGGATGTGAAGAACCGATGGATAAACACAGCACGGGTTCGGGCTGCCGGACCTGAGCGGTGATCTGCAACTGGACGCGGTATTCGCTGCAGGCGAACAGACAACCCGGGCCGTGAATGCGGGCTCGGGGACGGAGAAGGCGCGGCTGTGCATAAGCTTCGCGTTATTCACCCTACCGCTCTGCGGCAGGGGACACTCCATCTGAAACGAAAAGGGCGCATCGATGCGCCCTTTTCGTTTTGCTGCTCAAACCATCATCAGGTATGCGCCGAGGGCGGCACCAGCACCTTGCGGCTGTCGATCACCTGACGCCAGGTGGGATTGCCAGCGGTTTCATCCATCGCCTGCTGCATCGCGCGAATACGGCGCTTCTCGGCCCGGCGGCTGAGGTACCAGGCGAGAAAGGTCGCCAGCGACACGCTGAGCAGGATCAGACTCGCCACCGCGTTGATCTCCGGTTTCACGCCCAGGCGCACGGCGGAAAAGATCTCCATCGGCAGCGTGGTCGAACCAGGACCGGAGACGAAGCTGGCGAGCACCAGATCGTCCAGCGAAAGAGCAAAGGAGAGCATGCCGCCGGCCGCCAGCGAGGGCGCGATCATCGGCATGGTGATCAGGAAGAACACCTTCCACGGCCGCGCTCCGAGGTCCATCGCCGCTTCCTCGATGGACAGGTCCAGCTCGCGCAGGCGCGCCATCACCACTACCGCGACGTAGGCCGAGCAGAACGTGGTGTGGGCGATCCAGATGGTCACCAGCCCGCGTTGCGCCGGCCAGCCGATCAGTTGCGCCATGGCGACGAACAGCAGCAGCAGGGAGAGACCGGTGATCACTTCCGGCATCACCAGCGGTGCGGTGACCAGGCCACCGAACAGCGTACGGCCGCGGAACACCGGGATACGGGTGAGGACGAAAGCCGCCATCGTGCCCAGAGCCACCGCGGCAATCGCGGTATAGGCCGCGACTTCCAGCGAGCGCATTACCGCGCCCATCAACTGGGAGTTGTCGAGCAGGCCGGCGTACCATTTCAGCGACCAGCCACCCCACACCGTAACCAGCCGCGAGGCATTGAACGAGTAGATGACCAGGATGACCATCGGCAGGTAGATGAACAGCAGCCCGAGCACCAGGATCAGGTTGGAAAAGCTCCAGCGCTTCATAGCTTGCCCTCCAGTTCCTTGGCTTGGTTCCGATTGAACAGAATGATCGGCACCAGCAGGATCGCCAGCATCACCACCGCCAGCGCCGAGGCCACCGGCCAGTCACGGTTGTTGAAGAATTCCTGCCAGAGCACCTTGCCGATCATCAGCGTCTCCGGACCGCCGAGCAGCTCGGGGATGACGAATTCACCCACCACCGGAATGAACACCAGCATGCAGCCGGCGATGATGCCGTTCTTCGACAGCGGCACGGTGATCTTCCAGAAGCTGGAGAGGTTGCGCGCGCCGAGGTCGGACGCAGCCTCGAGCAGGCTGGGGTCGTGCTTCACCAGGTTGGCGTAGAGCGGCAGGATCATGAACGGCAGGTAGGAATAGACCACGCCGATGTATACCGCAGCGTCGGTATTGAGTATCTGCAACGGCGCGTCGATCAGGCCGAGGCCCTGCAACAGTCCGTTGAGGATGCCGTTGCTGCTGAGGATGCCCATCCAGGCGTAGACGCGAATCAGGATGGCGGTCCAGGTCGGCATCATGATCAGCAGCAGCAGAACCGTCTGCAGATCCTTGCGCGCACGGGCAATGGCGTAGGCCATCGGATAGCCGATCAGCAGGCAGAGCAGCGTGCTGAAGAAGGCGATCCGCAGCGAGCCCAGATAGGCCGCCAGATACAGCTCGTCTTCGCTGAGGAAGATGTAGTTGCCCAGGTTGATCAGCACCTGCAGCTGCTGGTCGGCGTAGGCGAAGATGTCGGTGTACGGCGGAATGGCCACATCCGCTTCGGCAAAGCTGATCTTCAGGACGATGGCGAAGGGCAGCAGAAAGAACAGCATCAGCCACAGGAAGGGCACGCTGATGACCAGTCGGCGCCCGGTATTCAGGGGCGAGCGCTTCATGCCTGCAACACCACGCCGCTGTCATCCCACCAGTACACGTACACCTCTTCCTCCCAGGTCGGCAGCTTCACGTGACGTTCGGCGTTGGCCATGAAGGCCTGCAGCACACCGCCGGACGGCAGCTTGATGTAATACACCGAGTGGCCGCCAAGATAGGCGATGTCGTGCACGACGCCTTTGGCCCAGTTGTAGCCGGGGCGCTCCAGTTCCGGAAGTTCGGTGCCGATCAGCAGCTTTTCCGGGCGGATCGCGTAGGTGATCTGTTTGTCCTGCGCGCGGGTACTGATGCCGTGGCCGACGTAGATCGGGTTCTCAAGGCCTGGGCTGGCGATGACGGCGTGGTCGCCCATGTCCTCGATCAGCTCGCCGTCGAACAGGTTGACGTTGCCGATGAATTCGCAGACCAGGCGGCTTGCCGGGGTCTCGTAGATATCCATCGGGCTGCCGACCTGGGCGATCCAGCCCAGATGCATGATGGCGATGCGTTCGGCCATGGTCATGGCCTCTTCCTGGTCATGGGTGACCATCACGCAGGTCACGCCGACGCGCTCGATGATCTGCACCAGCTCGAGCTGCATCTGCGAGCGCAGCTTCTTGTCCAGCGCGCCCATAGGCTCATCGAGCAGCAGCAGCTTCGGCCGCTTGGCCAGCGAACGCGCCAGGGCGACACGCTGGCGCTGCCCGCCCGACAGCTGATGCGGCTTGCGTTTGGCGTACTGGGTCATCTGCACCAGGCCGAGCATCTCCTTCACCCGCGCCTCGACTTCCTGTTTCGGCAGGCCATCCTGCTTCAGGCCGAAGGCGATGTTCTGCTCCACCGTCATGTGCGGGAACAGCGCGTAGGACTGGAACATCATGTTGATCGGCCGCTCGTAGGGCGGCATATCGGTGATGTCCTGGCCATCGAGGAAGATGCGCCCCTCGGTGGGCCGCTCGAAGCCGGCGAGCATGCGCAGCAAGGTCGACTTGCCCGAACCCGAGCCACCGAGCAGGGCGAAGATTTCGCCCTGATGGATGCTCAGCGAGACATCATCGACCGCCACCGTTTCGTCGAACTTCTTGGTGACGCGGTCGATCTTCAGCAGCACCTGCTTGTTCTTGCTTTCGCCACTGAGGGCTTTCTTGTAGGCGCTGGAGGCAACGGCCATGCGCGAACTCCCGAAATGAAAAAGGTTGGCCGGCCTGCGCCGGGGATCTAATGGTCGTTGCAGAGAGCGCGTCGCCTGACATGCTCCCGATCGGCCGGTTCCGATTCGTCACCGGCAATGCCGCAGACGAAACGGGAACAGGCCATGGAGTTCACTTGCCGGATTTCACCTTGGTCCAGGAGCGCGTCGAAAGACGTTGAATCTTCGGCGGCAGCTCAGCGGAGACGTACAGCCGGTCGAGCACTTCCTGCGGCGGATACACCGACGCATCGCCACGCACTTCCTGGTCCATCAGCTCGCCCGCCTTGAGATTGGGGTTGGCGTAACCGACGTAGTCGCTCACCGCGGCAATCACCTCTGGGCGCAGCAGGTAGTTGATGAAGGCATGGGCTTCTTCGACATTGCTGGCATCCGCGGGGATGGCGAGCATGTCGAACCAGAGGTTCGCGCCCTCCTTGGGAATGGCATAGGCGATCTCGACACCCTTGCCGGCTTCCTCGGCGCGGGCGGCGGCCTGGAACACATCACCGGAGAACCCGGCGGCGACGCAGATATTGCCATTGGCCAGATCGGAAATGTACTTGGACGAGTGGAAATAACGTACATGCGGCCGCACGGCCAGGAGCTTCTCCTCGGCCTTCTGATAGTCCGCAGCGTTCTCGCTGTTGGGGTCGAGCCCCAGGTAATTGAGCATGGCCGGGATCATCTCATCGGCCGAATCGAGGAAGGCGATGCCGCAACTGGCCAGCTTCTCGGCGTTCTCCGGTTCGAAGATCACCGCCCACGAGTCGATCGTGTCAACGCCCAGTGCGGCCTTGACCTTCTCGACGTTGTAGCCGATGCCGTTGGTGCCCCACAGATAGGGCGCCGCATGGGCATTGTCGGGATCGTTCTTCTGCAGCTGCTTGAGCAGTGCCGGATCGATGTTTTCCCAGTTCGGCAGCTTGCTCTTGTCCAGCGGCTGGAAGGCACCGGCGCGAATCTGCTTGCCGAGAAAATGGTTGGAAGGCACCACCACGTCGTAGCCGCTACGGCCGGCCAGCAGCTTGCCTTCAAGGGTTTCGTTGGAATCGAAGACATCGTAGACGGGCTTGATGCCAGTCTCCTTCTCGAACTCCTCCAGCGTCGTTTCGCCGATGTAATCCGACCAGTTGTAGATATGCACGGAGGCGGCCTGGGCGGTGGCCGCACCGGCTACGGCGGCGGCGACGATCAACGACTTGAGTGTCGAGCGCATGGGATGAGTCCTCTTGTTACAGGCCGCGCGTGATCCCGGCGGGAAAGGCGGGCTGTTTATTGGAAAAACCTCTGAAAATCAACAGATTTGATGCAAATGTCGGTGCATCACAAAAGACAGGGAACGTGGCTACGCGACGAGCTGCGCTCAACCGGGCTCCGGTGCCGGTACGCATGCTCCATGCGGCCCGGCAACGGATCGGTCGTATTAGCGGCCCGACTTGATCTTGGTCCAGCTGCGGGTCATGGCGCGCTGGGTTTTCGGATCGAGGTCAGGGAAGGTGTACAGCTTCTTCAGCACGTCCTGGCTCGGGTAGATGCCCGGGTCGGTGCGGATCGCTTCATCCACCAGCGGGGTGGCCGCGGCGTTGCCGTTGGGGAACTGCACGTAGTCGGTGATCGACGCCATGACTTCCGGCTTCATCAGGTAGTTGATGAAGACGTGGGCGCTCTCGACGTTCTTCGCGTCAGCCGGTACGGCCAGCATGTCGAAGAAGCTGCCGGCACCTTCCTTGGGAATCTTGTAGCCGACGTTGACGCCGTTGCCGGCTTCCTCGGCGCGCGCCTTGGCCTGATAGATGTCACCCGAATAGCCGATCGCCACGCAGGACTCGCCATTGGCCAGGTCGGAGATGTACTTGGAAGAGTGGAAGTAGGCCACATGCGGACGGATCTGCATGAACAGCTCTTCGGCCTTCTTCAGCTCGTCGGCCTTGCCGCTGTCCGGGGCGTAGCCCAGATAATGCAGGGCGGCGGGCAGGATTTCGGTCGGCGAATCGAGGAAGGAAACGCCGCAGGACTTCAGCTTCTCGATGTTTTCCGGCTTGAACACCAGGTCCCAGGAATCCACCGGCGCGTTGTCACCCAACACGGCCTTGACCTTGTCGACGTTGTAGCCGATGCCAATGGTGCCCCACATGTAGGGAACGGAATACTGGTTGCCCGGATCGCTCGGATTCAGCGCCTTGAGCAGGTCCTTGTCGAGGTTTTCCCAATTCGGCAGCTTGGACTTGTCCAGCTTCTGGAAGACGCCGGCCTTGATCTGCTTGGCGAGGAAGGGGTTGGACGGCACCACCACGTCATAACCGGAGCTGCCGGCCAGCAGCTTGGCTTCCAGCACTTCGTTGCTGTCGAAGACGTCGTAGACGACCTTGATGCCGGTTTCCTTGGTGAAGTTCTCCAGGGTGTCTTCGGCGATGTAGTCGGACCAGTTGTAGACGTGCAGAACCTTTTCCTGGGCCTGCGCAGCCCCGGCAACGGTGCCGGCCAGCGTCATGGCAAGTAGTGTCTTGGCGAAGGGATTCATCCGTGCAGCTCCTATTGTCATCATTAATGTCGGGGCAGTGGAACAGGCCATGAACAACGCGGCGGCCTGGCGGTGTGGCGGCATCGACACACCCCTCGGCAGGTCTGGCCTCCAGCACGCGCGCAGTCTGGCAAGGTCAGGACCCTCTTTTCAACAAGCCGAACGCACAGCGGTGCAAACGACAACCTTAGCTCAGCTGGCGCGGGCCGCCGCACGGCTCAGCCCAGCGCATCCTTGGCCGTGGCGTCGAGGCACAACCGCACCTTGCCAACCAGCTCGTCGATCTGCTCTTCGCTGATCACCAGCGGCGGCGAGATGATCATGGTGTCGCCAACCGCACGCATCACCAGGCCGTTGCGGAAGCAGTGCTCGCGACAGAGCATGCCCACACCGGGATCGGCAAAGCGTTCGCGGGTCTTCTTGTTCTTCACCAACTCGAGCGCGCCGAGCAGGCCGACTCCACGCGCCTCGCCTACCAGCGGATGCTCGAGCAGTTCCTGCCAACGGGATTGCAAATAGGGTGCCGTCTTCGTCTTCACCCGCTCGACGATCTTCTCCTCGCGCAGGATGCGGATGTTCTCCAGCGCCACCGCGGCGGCCACCGGGTGCCCCGAATAGGTGAAGCCGTGGTAGAACTCGCCGCCTTCGTTGAGCGTGTGCACCACTTCGTCGCGCACCACCACGCCGCCCATGGGGATGTAGCCGGAGGTCAGGCCCTTGGCGATCGGCATCAGATCCGGCTCGAGGCCGTAGTAGTCGCTACCGAACCACTCACCGGTACGGCCGAAGCCGCAGATGACCTCGTCGGCGATGAAGAGGATGTCGTAGCGCGCAAGGATTTCCTTGACCCGCGGCCAGTAGCTCTCGGGCGGGATGATCACGCCGCCGGCGCCCTGGATCGGTTCGGCGATGAAGGCGGCGACCTTGTCCTCGCCGACCTCAAGGATCTTCTGCTCCAGCTGGTCGGCGATGCGCACGCCGAACTCTTCCGGGCTCATGTCGCCGCCCTCGCCGAACCAGTAGGGCTGGTCGATATGCTCGATGCCGGGGATCGGGCCGTCGCCCTGCTCGTGCATGGCCTTCATGCCACCGAGGCTGGCGCCGGCGATGGTCGAGCCGTGATAGCCATTCCAGCGGCCGATGACCACCTTCTTCGCCGGCTGGCCCTTGATCGCCCAGTAATGGCGCACCATGCGCAGCACGGTGTCGTTGGCCTCCGAGCCGGAGCCGGTGAAGAACACGTGGTTCATCCCGGCCGGCGCGATGTCGGCAATCGCCTTGGCCAGCGCCACGGCCGGCGGGTGGGCGGTCTGGAAGAACAGGTTGTAGTACGGCAGCTCGCGCATCTGCCTGGTCGCGGCCTCGACCAGCTCCTCGCGGCCATAGCCCAGGTTGACGCACCAGAGCCCGGCCATGGCGTCGAGGATCTTGTGGCCTTCGCTGTCCCACAGATAGACGCCTGACGCCTTGGTGATGATGCGCGTGCCTTTGGCGTTCAGCGCCTTGTAATCGGTGAACGGCGGCAGATGATGGTCGCGGCTCAGCGCTTGCCAGTGCAGGGTTTGCGAATCGCTCATCAGTCACCTCTCGATAAAAGTTCGTGCATGTTCGGTGGACGAGAAAAGCGTCATCCACCCTACGACCGGCTCCGGCGGAAGCGGCCCTACACCGACAGCATCAGGAATTCCCGCTCCCATGAGCTGATCACGCGGTGGTAGTTCTCCTGCTCGGCGCGTTTGACCGCGACGTAGCCGGTGATGAATTTCGGGCTCAGGTATTTCTCCAGCTCGCGACAGGTTTCCATCCGCTCCAACGCTGCTTCCAGGGTCAGCGGCAGGCGCAGGTTGCGCCGTTCATAGCCACGGCCCTTGACCGGCTGGCTCGGCGGCAGCTGTTCGACCATGCCGATGTAGCCGCACAGCAGGCTGGCGGCGATGGCGAGATAAGGATTGGCATCGGCACCCGGCAGACGGTTCTCGACGCGGCGGTTCTGCGGGTCGGAGTCCGGCACGCGCAGGCCCACGGTGCGGTTTTCCTCACCCCACTCGACGTTCACCGGCGCCGAGGTGTCGGGCAGGAAGCGGCGGAACGAATTGACGTTCGGCGCGAACATCGGCAGCAGCTCGGGGATGTACTTCTGCAGGCCGCCGACGTGGTGCAGGAACAGCTGGCTCATGGAGCCGTCTTCGTTGGAGAAGATGTTGCGCCCGGTCTGCAGGTCGATGACGCTCTGGTGCAGGTGCATCGCGCTGCCTGGCTCGCCGGTCATCGGCTTGGCCATGAAGGTGGCGGCAACGTTGTGCTTGAGCGCCGCCTCGCGCATGGTGCGCTTGAACACCAGGATCTGGTCGGCCAGGTGCAGTGCTTCGCCGTGACGGAAGTTGATCTCCATCTGCGCGGTGCCTTCCTCGTGGATCAGCGTATCCAGATCCAGGCCCTGCGCTTCGCACCAGTCGTACATGTCCTCGAACAGCGGGTCGAACTCGTTGGCGGCGTCGATGGAGAACGACTGGCGGCCGGTTTCCTGGCGGCCTGAGCGGCCGATCGGCGGCTGGAACGGCAGGTCCGGGTCTTCGCAGCGCTTGGTCAGGTAGAACTCCATCTCCGGCGCGACGATGGGCTGCCAACCGCGGTCAGCGTACATTTTCAGCACGCGCTTCAAGATGTTGCGCGGCGACAACTCGATGGGGTTGCCCATCTTGTCGTAGGTGTCGTGGATCACCTGAGCGGTGGGCTCGATGGCCCAGGGCACGAGGAACACCGCGTTCGGGTCGGGTCGGCAGAACATGTCGATATCGGCCGGGTCGAGCAGTTCGTAGTAGATGTCGTCCTCGACGTAATCGCCGGTCACGGTCTGCAGCAGCACGCTTTCCGGCAGGCGCATGCCCTTTTCGTCGAGAAACTTGTTGGTGGGTGAAATCTTGCCGCGGGCGATCCCGGTCAGGTCGCTGATCAGGCATTCCACTTCGGTGATCTTGCGTTCTTTCAGCCAGCCGGTGAGCTGGTCGAGTTGGATACTCATGTTGACCTCGGGGTTGCTGGGGAGGGCCGCCTGGGTCGGCCGTCAGCGTTGTCGGGCGCGCGCCTCGCAGGCTTCGGCGAAGCCGCGGAACAGCGTCAGATAATGCGGATGCTCGTGAACCTTCCACTCCGGGTGCCACTGCACGCCGAGGGCGAAGCTGCGCGCCTGCTCGACGGAGAACGCCTCGATCAGCCCATCCGGCGCCAGCGCCTCGATGCGCAGACCGGCTCCAAGCCGCTCGACGCCCTGGCCATGCACCGAGTTGACCTGGATCTGCGCCGGCAGGCCCAGCTGCTCGAGTAGCCCGCCCGGCTGCACGTGCAGCGGATGGCTGAGTCCGTACTGCACCTCCAATGGATCGTCCGGACGTTCGCGGTGGTCCTGGTAGGGGCCGGCTTCGTGAACCTTCTGGTGCAGGCTGCCGCCAAAGGCTACGTTCATTTCCTGAAACCCACGGCAGATGCCGAACACCGGGATGCCCGCCTCGACAGCCGCGCGAATCAGCGGCAGGGTGAGACGGTCACGCAGCGGATCGTGATGGGTGCCCGTCTCGCTCGCCGGGCCGCCATAGTGATGTGGCTCGACGTTCGACGGCGAGCCGGTGAACAGCAGGCCATCGAAGGTTTCAAGCAGCGATGCCGGATCGATCAGCTCATCCAGCGCCGGAATCACCAGCGGCACGCCGGCAATCGCCGCGGCACGCAGGTACTTGTCACCGGCGATGTGGAAGCTGTGATGTCCGATCTGCTTGGTACAGGCCGAAACGCCGATCAGGGGCTTGCGAGGCATGGGATACTCGTCGTTCGAATGGGGCATACCGGAGAGTAGTCTTGTTCATTTTTATAGACAATAGCCCGAGCATTAGCCCGGCGCGCGATGGATTCAGCGCACCGGAGATGCCCCAAAAAAGGCCCATTGTGGGCACTCATGGGGCGCTGGCGGGCTACTATTGACAGTGAACAGGCTTTTCGATTGACTCCCAGACAAGCATCTGATGATTGAAATTTTTAACAATTAAGGTAATTCATCATGGCCCCGCCGCGTGCCGTTCAGCTCAACGAAGCTAACGCATTTCTCAAGGAACATCCGGAGGTTCAGTACGTCGATCTGCTGATCACCGACATGAATGGAGTCGTGCGCGGCAAGCGCATCGAGCGCGCCAGCCTGCACAAGGTCTACGAAAAGGGCATCAACCTCCCCGCTTCGCTGTTCGCCCTCGACATCAACGGAATCACCGTTGAAAGCACCGGCCTTGGCATGGATATCGGCGACTCCGACCGCACCTGTTTCCCGATCCCCAACACGCTGTGCAAGGAACCCTGGCAGAAGCGTCCCACTGCGCAGCTGCTGATGACCATGCACGAGCGCGACGGCGACCCCTTCTTCGCCGACCCGCGCGAGGTCTTGCGCCAGGTGGTGAGCAAGTTCGACGAGCTGGGCCTGACCATCTGCGCCGCCTTCGAGCTCGAGTTCTATCTGATCGATCAGGAGAACATCAACGGCCGGCCGCAGCCACCGCGCTCGCCGATCTCCGGCAAGCGCCCGCACTCGACCCAGGTCTATCTGATCGACGATCTCGACGAGTACGTCGATTGCCTGCAGGACATTCTCGAAGGCGCCAAGGAACAGGGCATTCCGGCCGACGCCATCGTCAAGGAAAGCGCCCCGGCGCAGTTCGAGGTCAACCTGCATCACGTCGCCGATCCGATCAAGGCGTGCGATTACGCGGTGCTGCTCAAGCGCCTGATCAAGAACATCGCCTACGACCACGAGATGGACACCACCTTCATGGCCAAGCCCTATCCGGGCCAGGCCGGCAACGGGCTGCACGTGCATATCTCGCTGCTCGACAAGAATGGCAACAACATATTCGCCACAGAGAATCCGCTGGACAGCGAGCCGCTGCGTCACGCCATCGGCGGCCTGCAGCAGACCATGGCGGCCTCGATGGCCTTCCTCTGCCCCAACGTGAATTCCTATCGCCGTTTCGGCGCCCAGTTCTACGTGCCCAATGCGCCGTGCTGGGGCATGGACAACCGCACCGTGGCGCTGCGCGTGCCGACCGACAGCCCCGACGCCGTGCGTGTGGAACATCGGGTCGCCGGCGCCGACGCTAACCCCTACCTGCTGCTCGCCGGCATCCTCGCCGGGGTGCACCACGGCCTGACCAACAAGATCGAGCCGGACGACCCCATCGAGGGCAACTCCTACGAGCAGGTCGAGCAGAGCCTGCCGACCAACCTGCGCGACGCCCTGCGCGAGCTGGACGACAGCGAGATCATGGCGCGCTACATCAGCCCGGACTACATCGACATCTTCGTCGCCTGCAAGGAAAGCGAACTGGCCGAGTTCGAGCACTCGATCTCGGACCTTGAGTACAACTGGTATCTGCATACCGTCTAGCCGCAGGCCCGCGTGCAGCGGGGCGACCGCCACGGCGGTTTGCATCCGCCGCCGTGCTGGCTTCAAATAGGCCGATGACCAAGCCCAGCCCCGCGACGCCCAGTCGCCGCCCGCGCGCCAGCAGCCAGGCGCGCATCCGCCAGATTCTCTCCAGCGCCCGTGAACTGCTCGCCGAGCAGGGTGCCGCGACGCTATCGGTGTACGCGGTGGCGGAGCGCGCCGGCATTCCGCCCTCCTCCGTCTACCACTTCTTCTCCGGCGTGCCGGCATTGCTCGCGGCGCTCACGGCCGATGTGCACGCGACGTTCAGGGCCAGCCTCGAGCAGCCCATCGATCACCAGAGCCTGAGCAGCTGGCGCGACCTGTCGCGGCTGATCGAACAGCGCATGCTCGGGGTCTACGAACAGGACAGCGCCGCCCGCCAGCTGATCCTGGTGCAGCACGGCTTCGGCGAGGTGACGCAGACCGATCAGCGCCTGGACCTGGAACTCGGCCAGGCGATGCAGGCCGTGTTCGAGCGACATTTCGCCCTGCCGCCTCTGCCGCAGGACATCGATGTGTTCGCCATGGCCGTGGAACTCGGCGACCGCGTCTATGCTCGATCCATACAGCTGTACGGCAGCCTGACGCCACGCATGGCCGAGGAAGGCCTGCGTGTATTCGATGCCTATCTCGGCCTGTATCTGCCGCCATGCCTGCCTAAGCGGGAAACACCGAGCCACTGACCGATAAATATCGATAAACGGTCAGCCCTTTCTTTTCCATCGGCGTTCAGCCCCCTATCAATCCAGATAACTATCGAATAAATTTGCGCTTTCGATAGCCGTCGCCCTTTCAACTGCAGCCGCGAGGTTTCCATGTCCCGAGTCGTTACCGTTGCCGCCACCCAGATGGCCTGTTCCTGGGATAGCCAGGCCAACATCGCCAATGCCGACAAGCTGGTGCGCGAGGCCGCCGCCAAGGGCGCGCAGATCATCCTCATTCAGGAGCTGTTCGAGACGCCCTACTTTTGCCAGAAGCCCAATGCCGAGTACCTGCAGCTGGCGACGCCGGTCGAGGAAAACCCGGCCATCCAGCATTTCCAGAAGGTCGCCGCCGAGCTGCAGGTGGTGCTGCCGATCAGCTTCTTCGAGCTGGCCGGACGCGCCCGCTTCAATTCCATCGCCATCATCGATGCCGACGGCAAGCTGCTCGGCGTCTACCGCAAGAGCCACATTCCGGATGGCCCCGGCTACCACGAGAAGTACTACTTCAACCCGGGCGACACCGGCTTCAAGGTGTGGAACACCCGCTACGCCAAAATCGGCGTGGCCATCTGCTGGGATCAGTGGTTCCCCGAAACCGCGCGCAGCATGGCGCTGATGGGCGCCGAACTGCTGTTCTACCCGACCGCCATCGGCAGCGAGCCGCACGACCCGAACATCACCTCGCGCGACCACTGGCAGCGCGTGCAGCAGGGCCATGCCGGCGCCAACCTGATGCCGCTGATCGCCAGCAACCGCATCGGCCGCGAAGAGCAGGACGGCTACGACATCACCTTCTACGGCTCGTCGTTCATCGCCGACCAGTTCGGGGCCAAGGTCGAGGAAATGGACGAAACCAGCGAGGGCGTGCTGGTGCACCAGTTCGATCTCGACCAGCTCGAACACATCCGCAGCGCCTGGGGCGTGTTCCGCGATCGCCGGCCGAATCTCTACGGCTCGATCCGGACCCTGGACGGCTCGCAGCCTTCAGAGTGAGCCGCGCGCCCGCCGCTACGAACCACGGGAAAGGCCTGTCCTTTCCCGCTTCATGAGAGATGCAGATGACCACCCTGACCACCACGCCGCGTACCGATGGCTACTTCATGCCCGCCGAATGGGCACCGCACAGCCAGACCTGGATGGTCTGGCCGCAACGCCCGGACAACTGGCGTAACAACGGCGCGCCCGCGCAGGCCGCGTTCACCGCTGTCGCCAAGGCCATTGCACGCTTCGAGCCGGTTACCGTCTGCGCCAGCGCCGAGCAGTACCTCGCAGCCCGCGCGGCACTGGACGATCCGCGCATCCGCGTGGTGGAACTGAGCACCGACGACGCCTGGGTGCGCGATACCGGGCCGACCTTCGTCATCGACGACCAAGGCGGCCTGCGCGGCGTCGACTGGACGTTCAACGCCTGGGGCGGTGAAGACGGCGGCCTCTATGCCGACTGGCAGCGCGACGACGAAGTGGCGCGCAAGATCCTCGAACTCGAATACTGCGACCGCTACCGCACCGAGGGCTTCGTGCTCGAGGGCGGCTCGATCCACGTCGACGGCGAGGGCACGCTGATCACCACCGAGGAATGCCTGCTCAATCGCAATCGCAACCCGCATCTGTCCCGCGAGCAGATCGAGAGCGTGCTGCGGGAACAGCTGGCGGTCGACAGCATCATCTGGCTGCCGCACGGCCTGTTCAACGATGAAACCGACGGCCACGTCGACAACTTCTGCTGCTTCGTGCGCCCGGGCGAAGTACTGCTGGCCTGGACCGACGATGCGAACGACCCCAACTTCGAGCGCTGTCAGGCGGCCATGGCCGTGCTGCAGAGCGTTCGCGACGCCAAGGGCCGCACGCTGACGGTGCACAAGATGCCAATCCCCGGCCCGCTGCACGCGACCACCGAAGAATGCGCCGGGGTGCTCGCGCTGGACGGCAGCCAGCCGCGCGACCCGTCGATACGTCTGGCGGGCAGCTACGTGAACTTCCTCATCGTCAACGGAGGCATCATCGCCCCAGCCTTCGGCGACCAGCTGGACGCCGAAGCCGAGCGCATCCTGACGCAGGTCTTTCCGGAGCACCGGGTCGTCATGGTGCCTGGCCGCGAGATTCTCCTCGGCGGCGGCAACATCCACTGCATCACCCAGCAGCAGCCGGCACCGCTGAACCGATCAGCCATGTAGTTGATCCCCCTGGGCGGGTCAACATGGCGGTAATGAGGAGACCGCGCACCGTGCGAATCAGAGCCTTCCTGCTATGCATGCTACTGGCGCCATCAGCGCAGGCCATCGAGCCGTATTCCTGCCGCAATGGCTTCTTTCCGGCCTTCGCCGGCGCGGTAAGGCATGCGGAGGTTGTGGCCAATGCAGATCAACCCGTGCATTTTCGCGATGACGCGGTTGGCTGCCCGGAGCAGGAATACTGCATCCGACGCGCCTATCTGGTGAATGGTGACAAGCTGCTGGTCGGCAAGGAGACGAATGGCTGGGCCTGCGCCTGGTATTTCTCCAGCAAGCGCGAGTTCGTCGGCTGGCTGCCCGCGCACCACGTCCGTACCGACCACGCTACGCCGGTACCCAAGGCCGGCGACTGGATCGGCCGCTGGCACCCCATCGCGGGTAGCAACAGCATCCTCATTACCCAGCCCTCCCCCGACGGGCCCTTCGCCGTTGAAGGCGAGGCCATGTGGCAAGGCGGCCTCAACAGCTACGGAGAGCCAATCGTTCATGTCGGGGCATTCTCCGGCCATGGTCGTCCCTCCGACGACCTGCTGAAGATCAGCGAAGGCGATGACGAGTACGACTGCCAGGTGACCCTGCAGCATGTCGCCGGCAATCTGGTGGTGACCGATAACAGCCGCTGCGGCGGGCTCAACGTGCGTTTCGACGACGTATACCGCAAGTCGCGCTGATGCCAGAGCCGGCAGGCCCCCGCTGACTTGAAGCCCTGTCGATCTGGTCTACATTTGGGGTTCGCTTGACCGTTGGTGCGGTCACACATCCCAGTGCCCCGTCAGGAAACACCTCTTGTCGATCCCCCGTTCAGTCCAGTTCGTGCTGCTGTCGCTCGCCCTTGCAGCCAGTGGCTGCAGCGAAGAAGAGGGCTCAGCATCCATTTCCAAGGCCGCTAATGCCGCTCCGACGCTGGAGCAGCTGCCCAAGTGTGAACGGATCGCGGCACGACTCACGCCGCTTTTGGATGGTCTGGCCCTAGTGGATCAGGACGATGGGGGCCGTTACGACAACGTGACCGTCTATGGCATCAGCTGCTCCTGGCTTTCTCGGGATATGCAGAGAGGCGATATCTCCCAGCAAGTCAAAGGCGGCGGCCTTTCCATCGCCATTTCTGTCGACGAAACCCCCTCGGACGAACAGATGCTTCGCAAACTGGGCATGGTCCATGACGACGCCCGCGCCGAGGACATCGGCGGCTTTGTGGTAGATGTCAGCAAGCGTATGGACCCCAGCGCTCAGCTGGGGATCATCGGCCCTCAGGTGGTCGTCGGCCGGGTCACCGTCACCGCTACGGCTGCCGGTATCGCCCTGCAGAAAGTGGAGAGCATGGAGTACATCACCAACGACCAGGCGATCGAGGCAGCCATTGCCATTCACCGAATGCTTCGCTGAGTCGAATCACAACCATCAGGCCGAAACCACTGAGGCCTCGCCACGCACCGAATAAACAAGTACTGATCATAGGAGCAATCATGTCTTCAGCCATCCACCTGCCATCCCTGGCGCTCGCCGCAGCGCTCACGCTGATCAGCTCGACCACTCAGGCGCAGGAGCCGAATCAACAGATGATGACCAACATGCACGCGCAGCTGGCCAAGTTTGGTGGCGCCATGCATGTGACAGCTAAAGTCTGCGACGACTACACCGACGAGAAACTTGCCGAGCATAGAGAGCAGCAAAAAACCCAGGCGACCCGCGCCGGGATGGACCCGGCAACTTTCGATACGGCCTTTGCCGACGGCGTCAAGGAGAGCGAGGCAAAGTGGACGGATGTCCCCGCGTCCGAGCGTCAGGCCAAATGCACCGAGTTCAAGCAGCAGATGGAGAGCTTCGGGCAGCAACTTGGCCAGTGACGGCAGAGCGCGCCGGGCAAGCCAGCCCGGCCAGCCCGCCGAAATTAGCCGACGATGACCTGGTTCTTGCCCAGGCGCTTGGCGGTGTACATCGCCGCGTCGGCGCGGGCGAACACGCTGCTCAGCTCGGGATCGCTGGCTTTCAGGTAGGTCAGGCCCAGGCTGGCAGTGACGCGGAAACGCTCGCCGTTGTCGGCGGTGAACACCACCCGTTCGATCTCGCGCTGCAGGCGTTCGGCGATCTGTTCGGCCAGATCCGGCTGACAGCCTGGCAGCACCGCGGCGAATTCCTCACCGCCGATACGCCCGAACAGGTCGCTCTGGCGCAGCACGGCGGCGCCGCAGCGGGCCACCTTCTGCAGCACCTGATCGCCCATCTGGTGGCCGTGGGTGTCGTTGATGCGCTTGAAGTCATCGATATCCAGCAGCAGAAACGCCAGCGAGGAAGCAAACTGCCGCGCCCGCTCGAACTCGCCGCGGGCGCATTCGAAGAAGTGCCGGCGGTTGCTGCTCTGGGTCAGCACATCGGTAGTGGCCAGGCGCTGCAGTTCGCCTTCGAGCTGCTTCTTCTCAGTGATGTCTTCGGCGATACCCACGATGATCGGGCCCTGGCCACGATCGGCGCGGCGGCCGAGGAAACACTTGTCGCTCAACCAGCGCAACTGCCCGTCGCCACGGATGATGCGGTACTCGCGGGTTTCCACCGCGCCCTCGTCGAGCACAGCGAGCATGCTCTTCTGCGCGAACTCGACGTCATCCGGATAGATCGCATTGCGCCACTCGCCGTAATCGGCCAGCAGCAGGGCCGGCGAGCGACCGAAGATGCGCTCGTAGGCCGGGCTGACGTAGATCATCCGCTGCGCCTGCCAGTCGAACGCCCAGAGCACGGCGTTGACGCCGCCCAGCAGGGTGCTGAACAGTTGCTCGCGCTCGCCCAGGCGGGCAGCCTCCGCGCGCGCATGCATCAGTGCCAGCAATGTCTGCGCATCGCCGCCCGGTAGCATGCCCATACCCGAATCACCCTGATTACTCGCCAGCCGCATAGCCTTCTTCCTGAAACGACCGTCGCGATTGCGACGGTACTGCATGTTGAGAATGCTGTTCAGAGAGCCGGCCAGAAGCAAAGTTCCGGCCGGCTGCAGGCCTTGTGCTTGAGCCGATGGAAGGTCAGGCGATGGCGACCGACGGGCGCAGTGAATAGGTGCGCAGATGCTCGGCGAACTCGCGCAGCGACTGGATGCCGCTGGCTTCCGCTTCGTGCACCCACTGCTTGATCGCCGCCAGCATTTCGTGGCCGTTCGAGCTAGTTCGCGTCCAGATCTGCTGCAGCGCCAGACGCTTCTCGTAGATCACCTTGAGCGACTGGCTCTGCGCCAGCATGTCGTCGATGTGCGCCTGCTGTTCCTGCTGCAGCAGACTCGGCTCCCGCGCCAGCAGACGCTTGGCCCGGCGCAGTTGATGACGCAGCGTGGCGTCGGCGCGGCCCAGTTCCTGGCGCACCAGCGGCACGATGACCAGCTTTCGGTACTGCGCCATGATCTGGAAACGGTTGTTGAGGATCGCCATGGCGCTGTCCATGTCCAGCTGCTGCTTGCCCTCGATGCGGTGGGCGATCGGCGCAGTACGGTTGACCTTTGCCAGCCGCAGCAGGCTGAACAGGCGAATCCAGGCCCAGCCCATGTCGAACTCCCATTTGCGCACCGACAGCTTGGCCGAGTTCGGATAGGTGTGGTGGTTGTTGTGCAGCTCTTCGCCGCCGATGAGGATGCCCCAGGGCACGAGGTTGGTCGCCGCATCACGGCATTCGAAGTTGCGATAGCCGACCGCGTGACCGAGACCATTGACCACACCGGCGGCCCAAAACGGAATCCAGATCATCTGCACGGCCCACACAGTGAGGCCGAGCGCGCCGAACAGCGCCAGGTCGATCAGCAGCATCAGCACGATGCCGGTATTGGGAAAACGCGAATAGAGGTTGCGCTCGATCCAGTCGTCCGGGCAGTTCTTGCCATAGATACGCAGGGTTTCCTCGTTCTTTGCCTCCTCCATGTACAGCTCGGCGCCCTTGCGCACGACCGTAGTCAGCCCCTTGTGTACCGGGCTGTGCGGATCGTCGGGGGTCTCGCATTTGGCGTGGTGCTTGCGATGGATGGCAGTCCACTCGCGGGTGTTCATCGCCGTGGTCAGCCACAGCCAGAAGCGGAAGAAATGCTTGAGTGCCGGATTCAGCTCCAGCGAGCGGTGCGCCGAGTAACGGTGCAGGTAGACCGTGACGCTGACGATGGTGACGTGAGTCAGCAGCAGCGTGGTCGCGATGAGTTGCCAGACCGACAGGTCGAGTAAACCGGTGTGCCACATGATAACGGGGTGCCTCTTGCAGAACGGTGCACCAGCGACGTCCGCTGGCGTCCACCTGCCTTCAGCCTAACACCAGGCGTCGGCGAGTCTAGGAAACAGCCCGACCGACCGTCTAAAAGCTGGTGATTTTTTAGCCAGATTCGGCTGCAATCGCTACGCTTCGGTACGTGGCGCCATGCTGACGTGCATTCCCGAAAGACGCTATCGGCCGTACTGGCATAGAGCTATCATTGTTTCTTTTTTGCCTTGGAAAGTTGCGGCTCATGCAAACGTCGTACGTCGAGCGCAGCACCTCGCGCCTCTGGCCGGCCCGCCGATGACGAACGCCGGCATCACCACACCCCACTGGATCTTCACGCTCGGCAGCCTGCTGCTCGTGCTGCTGTTCGGTAGCCTGGCATTCAATGACTACCGCGCGCGCGATGCCGCCTGGCACCTGGAAATCGACACCCACGGCGAACTGCAGAGCCTGGCACTGCAGAGCGCGCAGCTCAATCAGCGGCGGCAGGCCGACATGGTCGCCACGGCGCTGGCCGGCAATGCCGAAGTGCTGCGCCAGGTACGCCAGATCGATACGGCGCTACGTGATGGCCGGGCCATGGACGATGCACGTATCGAGCTGGCACGTCAGCGTCTGCGCGCCGCGTTGAGCCCGGCCTGGAGCGCCATGCAACGCCACGGCGCGTTGCAGTTGCAGATCTTCTGGAGCGACGCTGGGGTCGCCCTGCTGCGCATGCAGCAACCGGAGCGCTTCGGTGACGCAATGGCGGCGCAGCGCCCGATGCTGCGCCGCGCGATGAGCGAAGGCAGCATGCAGTACGGCATGGAGGTCAATGCGCTCGGCGCCAGCAGTCGCGCCATCGTTCCTTTGCGTGCCACCGACAGCGAGTCCGGCGAGATCATCGGCGCCCTGGAAGTCGGCTACAACGTGCTGCCGGAATTGCCCGAGCTGGGCGATCAGCTGGCTGCCGGACTGGCGCTGGTGGTCAATCGCCAGGCACTGCAGGCGGCAGACGTGGAAGCCCCCAGCGGCGTGCAACTGCGCAGCGACGGCGACTGGCTGCTGATCGAACATTCGGCGACACAGATTCTGCACTGGGCGCAGCAGAGCATGCTGCCCGAGCCGGAGAGCGGCCTGGCCTTGCGCCTGCTGAGTGCCGACGGCCGCACCTATATGCTCAATCAGATTCCCCTGCACAGCGACCGTCGGGCCCAGCCATCGGCGCCGCTGCTGGCAGCGGCGCTGGTCTGGCGCGACATCACCGCGATGCAGCAGGAGCACCAACAGGCCGAGCGCCGGCTGCTGATCAAATGGAGTCTGGCCTGGCTGATCGCCGAGGCGCTGCTGTTGACCCTGGCGGTACTGCTGCAACGGCGCATCGGCGCGCAGCTGCAGCATCAGTTCAGCCAGCAACAGCAGGGCCGACGCCGCCAGCGCCTGCTCGACCGCGCACAGAAGATCGCCAGCCTGCTGCCCGGTGTGGTTTTCCAGCTCAAGCGCTTCGCCAACGGCCGCTATGCCTTTCTCTATGCCAGCGAGGGCGCACGCGACCTCTACGGCATCGACCCGCAGCGGCTACTGGAAGATGCTTCCCAGGCCCTGGTGCACGTTCACCCGCAGGACCTGCCACGCCTGAAAGCCGCGCTGCTGCGTGTGGCTGCTGGGTCGACAACCGGCTCGGTGGAGTTCCGCATCCAGCATCCGCAACGCGGTCTGCTCTGGGCCGAGGGACGTGCCACCGCCGAGCGACGCCCTGACGGCACCGTGCTCTGGCACGGCTTCGTCACCGAGATCACCGAACTGATGGAAGCCACCCGCGCGCTGCAGAAGAGCGAGAGCCGTTACCGCGCCATGGTCAGCAACCTCCCGGGCGTGGTCTACCGCTGCCGCAACGACGGCCGCCGGCGCATGAGCTACCTGAGCGACGGCATCGAACGCCTGACCGGCTACCCGGCCAGCGATTTCGTCGGCGACCGCGTGCGCAGCTACGCCAGCCTGATCCACCCAGACGACCTCGAGCTGGCCCGGCAACACGCCGAGCAGGACACCTTCGAGGGCATCTACCGACTCACCAATGCCGAAGGCCGCACCGTCTACGTGCGGGAAAAAGCCCGCGTCCTGCACGAGCGTGACGACCCGGTGGGCTGGTGCGACGGTTTCATCTGGGATGTCACCGATCAGGCGCTGGCCAAGGAAGAGATGCAGGAGCGCGAGCGCTACCTGAGCATGCTGATCGACAACGTGATCGACGCCATCATCATCATCGACGCCCGCGGCATCATCGAAACCTTCAACCATGCCGCCGAACAGATCTTCGGCTACAGCGCCGCGGAGGTCATCGGCCGCAACCTGTCGATGCTCATGCCCGAACCGGACCGCTCCGCCCACGACGGCTATCTGGAGACCTACGAAAGACGCGGCATTCCTCGCGCGCTGGAACAGAACCGCGAACTCACCGCCCTGCGGCGTACCGGCGAAACCTTCACCATCGAGTTGCGCGTGTCGCAGATCAACCACCACGGCGAGCGCCGATTCATCGGCCTGGTGCGCGACATCACCGAACGCAAGCGCATCGAGCGGATGAAGAGCGAACTGGTGTCCATCGTCAGCCACGAGCTGCGTACGCCACTGACCTCGATCTCCGGTGCCCTCGGCCTGATCGTCGGCGGTGCCTTGGGCGAACCCTCGCCAAACATGCGCCAGATGATAAGCATCGCCCACCAGAACAGCCTGCGCCTGGGGCGCCTGGTGGACGACCTGCTGGACATGGACAAGCTGGTCGCCGGCAAGATGACCCTCGACCTGCGCGCGCATGCGCTGCCGGCGCAGCTGCAACAGGCAATCGCCGCCAATCAGGGCTACGCCAGCAAGCATGGCGTCACGCTGGAGCTGCTGCCCGCGCCGGACGTGCAGCTGATGGCAGACGACGACCGGTTGCAGCAGGTACTGGCCAATCTCATCTCCAATGCGGTCAAATTCTCGCCGCAGGGTGGCACCGTTACGCTCGGCAGCGAGCGACGCGATGACTGGGTGCGAATCTCGGTACGCGATCAGGGACCGGGCATCGCCCCTGAATTCCACACACGAATCTTCCAGAAATTCTCCCAGGCCGATTCCTCCGACAGCCGCCAGAAGGAAGGCACCGGCCTGGGCCTGGCCATCAGCAAGGAACTGATCGAACACATGCACGGCCGGATCGGTTTCGATTCCGAGCCTGGCGAAGGCGCCTGTTTCTGGTGCGAATTACCAGTCGCGCCGCTGGCGCAAGATCGATCCTGATGCTTCCGTTAAGCGGACGCGCACGCAAACGACCCCCGGAGGCACAATGGCCGAGCTAAGGCGCATCCTGCACGTTGAAGACGATCCGTCGATTCAGGCGGTGACCAAACTGGCCCTGGAGGCCGTTGGCGGATACGAGGTGCTGTCCTGCTCCTCTGGCGCACAGGCGCTGGAGGAAGTCGAAGCCTTCGCCCCCGACTTCATCCTGCTGGACGTGATGATGCCGGGCATGGACGGCCCGCAGACGCTGCTCAGGCTGCGCGAGCGCATCGACCTGGAACGGATTCCGGTAACATTCATGACCGCCAAGGTGCAGCCGAGCGAGATCGAGCACCTGCGCAAGCTGGGCGCGCGCGACGTGATCGTCAAGCCGTTCGACCCGATGCAGCTGGCCGAGCAGATTCGCAGCATCTGGCTGAGTGGCCGATACTAGGCAGAACTGCTTAATCCCCCGGTCGTGAAACGCTGCCGACCGGACGCCCCCCACCGAACCAGCAAGGCGCGACGATGGAGTCACCGCAACAAAGCACGACGCCGATGCCATCGACCGCCCAGCCGCGCGAGCTGTCACGCCTGGCAGCGTTGCTGCGCTACGAAATCCTCGACACGCCCGAGGACAGCGCCTTCGATGACTTCACAGCGCTTGCCGCGCAGATGTGCGACACGCCGATCGCGCTGATCTCGCTGGTCGACGACCGCCGCCAGTGGTTCAAGAGCCGGGTCGGCCTCGACGTCAGCGAGACCTCGCGGGAGATCTCCTTCTGCACCTTCACCATCGCCGGCGACGAGATCTTCGAGGTACCGGATACGCTGCAGGACCCGCGTTTTTGCAACAACCCGCTGGTGCTCGGCGACCCGCAGATCCGCTTCTACGCCGGCACGCCGCTGACCTCGCCGGATGGCTACAACCTCGGCACCCTGTGCGTGATCGACCGCCAGCCGCGGCGGCTCAGCGCGGAACAGCGCGAGACCCTGGAGCGCCTCGGACGCCAGGTGATCCGCCTGTTCGAACAGCATCTGCTGGCGCACCGCCACGCCGAGCAGGCGGCGCTGCAACAGGCCATCCTCGACAGTGCCTCCAGCGCGGTACTGGTGACCCGACCTGACGGCGTCGTCACCAGCGTCAACCCGACCGCCGAGCGTCTGCTCGGCTACAGCGAACAGGCGCTGGTCGGCCATCCGCTGACCGCCGCGCTGTTCTGCCCGGAGGCACTGCAGCGCCGGGCGCTGCTGCTTTCCAGCGAATTGCAGATGCCGCTCGAGGCCGATTTCTCGGTGCTGACCGCGCCGCTTCACCGCGGGCGGCGCGACATGTCCGAATGGCGCCTGCGCCACCAGAACGGCAACGAGGTGCCGGTGCTGCTGGGCGTGACTGCGATCCATGACGAGCAGGAGCACCTGCGCGGCTACCTGATCAACGCCTACGACCTGGCCTATCAGGAGCAGCTGCAACTGCGCCTGCAGCAGATCGCCGCGCAGGTCCCGGGCATGCTCTTCCAGTTCCACTGGCGCGCCGATGGGCCGGCGTGCTTTCCCTATGTCAGTGAAGGGGTCGAGCAGATCTACGGGCTCAGCCCGGCGCAGCTGGCCAGCAGCTTTGCGCCGATCGTCGGCCGGGTCCACGGCCCCGACCGCAGCGCCCTGTTGCTCAGCATCCGCCAGGCGGCTCGTGAACTCACGCCCTGGCACAGCGAGCACCGTGTCGAGCACCCGCACAAGGGGCTGATCTGGGTCGAGGCGCGGGCAACCCCGCTGCAGCAGGTCGACGGCTCGGTGCTCTGGCACGGCTTCGTTACCGATATCACCGCGCGCAAGGCCGAGCAGCTGGAGCTGGACAAGCAGCAGGAAATGAACCGGCGCTTGCTCGAGGCGCTGAGCGAAGCGGTGATCGCCTGTGATGCCGAGGGCAATCTGACCCTGTTCAACGAGAAGGCCAAGCAGTGGCATGGCGCCGATGTCGCCCCGTTATCGCCGAGCGAATGGGCCCGCCATTACCGGTTGTACCGCGCCGATGGCGTCACCCCGCTGGAACCCGAAGAGATTCCGCTGCGCCGCGCCCTCAATGGCGAGCACGTCATCGACCACGAGATGGTACTGCTGAGCAATGGCGCACCGCGGCACGTACTGTCCAACGCCGACCCGCTGTACACCTCCGATGGCCAGCGAATGGGCGCGGTCGTCGTGCTGCACGACATCACCGAACGCAAGCGCATCGAACGCCTGCAGCGCGAGTTCATCTCCACCGTCAGTCATGAGCTGCGCACGCCGCTGACCTCCATCACCGGCGCGCTGGCGCTGATCTGCTCGAACGTCATGGGCGAAGTGCCCGAGTCGATGCACGAACTGCTGGAGATCGCCCAGCAGAACAGCCAGCGCCTGAGCGCGCTGATCGACGACCTGCTGGACATGGACAAGCTGCACGCCGGCAAGATGCGCTTCGACATGCTCGAACAAGCGCTGCAACCCCAGCTGGAGCTGGCCCTGCGCAGCAACGGCAGCTACGCCGAACGGCATGGCGTGCAGCTGCACCTCGGCGCCTGCCCGGCAGTGAGCGTGACGGTCGATGCCATGCGCCTGCAGCAGGTATTGAGCAACCTGCTGTCCAATGCAGCGAAGTTTTCCCCTGCCGGAGAACGGGTCGAGCTGTCGGCGCGGGTCAGTGACGGCCGGGTACGGGTCAGCGTCCGAGACCAGGGCCCGGGAATTTCCGATGAATTTCGTGCGCGGGTATTCCAGAAGTTCGCCCAGGCCGACTCGTCCGACAGCCGCCAGCAAGGCGGAACCGGGCTGGGCCTGGCGATCAGCAAGGAGCTGATCGAGCACATGGGCGGGCAGATCGGCTTCGAATCCGAGCCCGGCCAGGGCGCCTGCTTCTGGTTCGAACTACCCGCACAAGACCAGGCCAAGGAGAGCCCGTGATGAAACAGCTCAAGCGCATCCTGCACGTCGAAGACGTACCGTCCATCCAGGTAGTGACGCGCATTGCTCTGGAAAAGCTCGGCGGCTTCGAAGTGCTCAGCTGTCAGTCCGGCCAAGCCGCGCTCGACCAGGTGCAGGCCTTCGCTCCGGACCTGATCCTGCTCGATGTGATGCTCCCGCAGATGGACGGCATCGAGCTGGTTCGCCAACTGGCCGATCTGGTCGACCTGCAGCAGACGCCGGTGGTGTTTCTCACCGGCCATCTGCAGCCCGAACGGCTGCAGGAGTTGCGTCAGCTCGGCGTGCGCCAGGTGCTGGGCAAGCCCTTCGACCCGCTGCAACTTGCCACCCAGTTGCGGCAGATCTGGGAGGCCGAGCATGGATGATCGCACCCGCCTGGTGCTGCAGGAGCAGCTGGCGCAGCTGGAACAGCAGTTCGGCGAGCGCCTGCAGGCCGACCTGACCGACCTCGCCGCGCTCGCCCAGGACCTGCAGCAGACCCGTGCCACCGCCAGCCGTCGGCTGGTGATGCTGAGCATCCGCGAGCGCCTGCATCGGCTGGCCGGTGCCGCCGGCACCTTCGGCTTCGCCAAGCTCGGGGAGCGCGCCAGGCAGCTGGAGCAGCGCGCCGATCGCTGGCTGGATTCGGCCAAGCCCGGCAGCCGCGCGGCCGAAGCCTTCGCCCGCGCGGTGCTGCAGTTGGCCAGCGAAACCCCCGGCCAGGAACGCGACGGCGCGGCGGAACTGCCCGAGCACCACGAGGAGCCTGCACCCGGCTGTCGCATCTACCTGATGAAGGCCGATCCGGTCGCGGGCGCCAGCATGGCGGTGACCCTGCGCAACTTCGGTTATCTGGTCAGCCAGTGGCCCAACTTCGCCGCATTGCAAGAGGCCGTGGCCGATGAACTGCCCGACGCGCTGATCGTCAGCGTGGAACAAGAAGGCGATTTCGAGGCGCTGACCGCTCTGCAGCAAGGCCTCGAGCAACCACTACCGCTGCTGGTCATCCACGACCGGGCCGATTTCGCCAGCCAGCTGGCCGCGGTGCGTGCCGGCGCCCAGGGCTTCTTCGTCCGCCCGCTGGATATCACCCAGCTGGAGAACAGCCTGGAGCGCTGCCTCGATCGGCAGCAGGGCGAACCCTTCCGCGTGCTGATCGTCGATGACGACGCCGAGCTGGCAGCACGCTACAGCCTGGTGCTGCGCAACGCGCAGATGCAGGTGCAGATCCTTACCGAACCGACCCGCGTGCTGGAGACCATGCGCAGCTTCAACCCCGAGGTGTTGCTGCTGGACGTCAACATGCCGGACTGCTCGGGGCCAGAGCTGGCGCAGATGATCCGCCTGCATGACGAATGGCTGCGGGTGACCATCATCTACCTTTCCGCCGAGACCGATACCCACCGGCAGATGGCGGCGCTGCTCAAGGCCGGCGACGATTTCATCACCAAGCCGATCAGCGATACCGCGCTGGTGGCCGCGGTGTATTCCCACGCCCAGCGTGCGCGCTCGCTGAGTACGGCGCTGGCCCGCGACAGCCTGACCGGCCTGCTCAAGCACGCCGATATCAAGGAACAGCTGGCGTTGGAAGTGCAGCGCACCACCCGCACCGGCAAACCCGCCAGCGTGGTGATGCTCGACCTCGATCATTTCAAGCAGATCAACGACACCTACGGGCACGCCGCCGGCGACAACGTGATCCGCGCCCTGGCCAACCTGCTGCGTCAGCGTCTGCGGCGTATCGACAGCCTCGGCCGCTACGGGGGCGAGGAGTTCGTCGCCGTGCTGCCCGAATGCGCGGCCCTGCAGGCCCGACGCATCTTCGACGAAATCCGTGTGCGCTTCGCCGCGCTGAGCTTCAATGCCGGCGACCAGGAATTCCGCGTGACCTTCAGTGCCGGCATCTGCGAGACCGACGGCCACAGCGCCTCCGGCCTGCTGCTCGAGCATGCCGACCAGGCGCTGTACGTGGCCAAGCACAACGGCCGCAACCAGGTGCAGATCGCCCAGCGCTGAGCGCCCGGCCCTTTCGGCGGCGAACCGCTGTGGTTCGTGCAGGTCTGACTACACTGAGTTCATCCCGGTGACCACGCGGTAGCGAGGCAACTGGGGATTCTGTGCAGTCATCCCCGGCGGAAGGAGTCCGATTTGCCCGCAAGACTCGCGATCGGTTGGCATTCAATCGCCTTTCTCGCTGCGTTTCTGTTGCTCGTCGCGCTTGGCTGGCAAGGCAAGCGCACGCAGGAAGCGCTGTTGCAGACCAATCGCTCGGTCAGCCACAGCCTGGAAATCATCACCTCGGTCCAGGCGATCTTTTCTTCGTTACAGGACATCGAAACCGGTTCGCGCGGTTTCATCCTCACCGGCGACCCCACCTATCTCGAACCCTACGAACGTGGCCTCAGACAACTGGAAGGCAACCGACGCAGCCTGCAGCGCCAGGTCGAAGGACGTGATTATCCCGACCGACGCTGGTTCCGGACCCTCGATGCGACCATCGCCGACCGCCTCGAAGTTGCCGCCGGCAACATGCAAACCCGCCGCGAGGCCGGGCTGCAGGCTGCCGTGGAGCGTCTGCGCGAGGCCGGCGGGCACCTGCTGATGGACCGCCTGCGCGCACTGCTCAACGCCGTCGAGCAGCACGAGCGCAGCCACCTGGCCGCCGCCAGCGCAGCCGTGGCACGCACCACCGAGCGCGCGCAGCAACTGGCACTGATCGGCACGCTGGTGGTGATCGGGCTGTTTCTGGCGGCCTTCTGGGCCTTGCAGCGGAATCTGCAGATTCGCCAGCAGCTCGCCCGCAGCGCCCAGGCCGGCGAGGCACGCCTCGGGGCGCTGCTGCAGGCCATCCCGGACCATCTCTACGCGGTCGATAAGCGGCAGCAGGTGTCGAGCATTTCGCGAGGCACCCCGCGCCGCGCACCGCCGCCGGAAGCGATCGAACCCTTGCTCATCGAGCTGCTCTATCAGACCGACGAGGGCGCACTGCGCCAGAAGACCTGGTGCGAGCTGCAGACCCAGCGCACCTTCGAGGTTCGTCTGATGCCCACCGGGCTGGGCGATCATCTGGCCATCGCGCGCGACGTTAGCGAACTGCAGCGCAACCGCGACAGCCTGCACGACCAGCAGGTCTTTCTCCGCCGCGTGGTCGACACCGACGATAACCTGATCTTCGTTCGCGACGCCCAGGGCCGCTTCCTGCTCTGCAATTCGGCGCTCGCGGCCCTGCTGGACGTGCGCCCGCAGGACATCGAGCAGCGCCGCCCCGACGAGGTGCCGTCTGCCGTGCGGCTGCAACCGCTGCTGCTGGGTGACGAAGAGCTGGCCGAACTGGCGGGAGGCAGCGGCGATCTGCGCAGCACCGAGGTCGCGCTGACCGACGCCCATGGAGCGGAGCACTGGTTCCAGGTGGTCAAGCGCCCGCTGCGGATCTCGACACGTACCTGTCATGTGGTCACGGTGGCGGTGGACATCTCCCTGCGCCGACGCATGGAGCAGATGAAGACCGAATTCATCTCCACCGTCAGCCACGAGCTGCGCACGCCGCTGACCGCCATCCGCGGCGCCCTCGGTATGCTGATCGGAGGCATTGCCGGACATATCGGCGACGACGCCCGCCCGCTGCTGGATATCGCTCACAAGAACAGCGAACGCCTGGTGCGCCTGATCAACGACATCCTCGACATCGAAAAACTCGAAGCCGGACGCCTGGCCTTCAACTTCGGCCACCATGACGTGCGCGCGCTGGTGCAGCAGGCGCTGTCGGATATCCAGCCGTACGCCCGCGACTACGACGTCAACCTCAGGCTGGTGGGCGCCGATGAGTCGCTGTCGAGCGACGCCATGGTCGACCCCGACCGCTTCGCCCAGGTGATGGCCAACCTGCTGTCCAACGCGATCAAGCATTCCCCCGCCGGCGGCAGCGTGACGGTCGATCTACGTCACCATGACAACGTGCTGGAACTCGGCGTACAGGATCAGGGGCCGGGGATTCCCGAGGCTTTCCGTGGGCGCATCTTCGAGCGCTTCGCCCAGGCCGATTCCTCCGACGCCCGCCAGCGCGGCGGCACCGGGCTGGGACTGGCGATCACCCGCTCGCTGGTGCAGCAGATGCACGGACAGATCGGTTTCGACTCCCAGGAAGGTCACGGCTCGCGCTTCTGGCTGCAGCTGCCGCTGGAGGAGCAACCAGCGACGCCGCTGCAGCGACCCGCCGCAGCGCCAGCCAGCGCCGCTCAGCGTGACGACGCGCCATTGATCCTCATCCTCGAGCCGGATGCGCGGGCCGCCGAGCAGTTGGCCAGAGCGCTGCAACAACATGGCTACGCCACCTTGATCAGCGGGAGCGCAGCCGAGGCGCGTCAGCTGTTGCAGCGGTTCGACGTCGAGGCACTGACCCTCAGCCCGGCGCTGGATGACGAAAACAGCGCGGCCTTCCTGCAGAGCCTGCGCAGCCAGCACAACTACCGCAACCTGCCGGTGCTGATCGTCAGCCTGCAGCCGCAGCGCCGCGATGATGACGACGGCACGCTGCGCGGCGGCGCGGTAGGCGTGATCGACTGGCTGCACAAACCGATCGACCCCTCGCGGGTCATGGACGTGATCCGCGCCTGTCTGCAGCTCGGCGGGCACAAACCGCGCATCCTGCACGTCGAGGACGACGACGACCTGCGGGTGCTGCTGGCCAGGCAGATCGCCGCGCTCGATGTCGATCTTTCCGGCGCCGCGACGCTGCACGACGCGCGCGAGCTGATCGCGGCACAAACCTTCGACCTGGCGATCATTGACCTGATGCTGCCGGACGGCCAGGGCACCGAGCTGTTCGACCAGCTGGCGCAGAGCGTCCCACCGCCGCCGGTGATCATCTTTTCCGCGCTCGACACCCCGATTCAGGACAACCGCCTGGCGCTGCGCCAACTGGTGAAATCCCGTCACGACGGCGACGAGCTGGCCAGGCTGATCCAGCACCTGCTGCAACACTGGCCGCCGGGGCACACACACGAAACCGACGAGGCTCACCCATGAGCGAATCCGCCAGCAAACGCATTCTCATGGTGGAAGACGAAGAGGACATCGCCTTTCTCATCCGCTACATGCTCGAACGTCACGGCTTCGTGGTCGACCACGCCGCCGATGGCCGCCAGGCCCTGGAGCACTTCGCCCGGGCCGAACCGCCGGACCTGACGCTGATGGACATCATGCTGCCCTACCACGACGGCCTCGAGCTGATCGAACGGCTGCGGGCGCAGCCCGGCTGGGACAGCGTGCCGGTGCTGATGCTGACGGCCAAGGCCCGTGAAGTGGACATCGTCCGAGCGCTGGAACTCGGCGCCGACGACTACGTGACCAAGCCCTTCCAGCCGGAGGAACTGCTGGCGCGCATCCGCCGACTGCTGAGGGGCCGCCGATGAAGCGAGCGGCCATGCTGATTGCCCTGGCGCTGCCGTGCAGTGCGGCGCTGGCGGACGTCGCTACCGCCGAGCGGCAGGTCCAGGCGCAACAACTGGACGCGGCCGAGGCCACGCTGCAGGCGCATCTGGCCGGGCAGCCGGACGACACCGCGGCGCAGTTCCTGCTAGCCCGCGTATTGAGCTGGCAAGGCCGCCCTGAACAGGCGCTGCCGATCTATCGCCGCCTGCTGCAGCAACAGCCGGACAACGCCGACTATCTGCTCGGCGAGGGCCAGGCGCTACTCTGGGCTGGTCATCCGCAACGGGCGCTGGAATCGCTCGAGCGCGCCGCCCAGCTCGCCCCGGACTATGCCGAGGTGCAGCAGGTGATCCAGCAGGCCCGTGCTGCGCTGACCGTGCCCAGCACCGCAGCGGCGCCCGTGCCGGTGGTCGACGCCGCGACCAGGCGACGCCACGAACTGGAAATATCCGCTCGCCAGGACTGGCTCGACAGCGGCTTTGACAACTGGCGCAGCCAGCGCCTGGACTACGCCTCGACGAAACCGGAGAGTCTCGGCTGGTATGGCGCGCTGACACGCGAGCAACGCTTCGGCGAGTGGGACGAAGGCGTCGAAGCCGGCGCCGTCATTGCGCTGGACGAGAACTGGACCCTGCAACCGGAGGTCGGCTACCAGCCGTCGCCCTATTTCCTTCCCGAGTGGCATGCCGATCTGCGCCTGCAGCGGCGGCTACCGGGCGGCTACCTCGGCGCCGTCAGTGTCCGTCGCACCGAATACGAGACGACCCGGGTCGACCGCCTGGCGCTGAGCGCCGAGCGCTACTGGAATGCCTGGCGCGCCGGCTACACGCTGAACGTCACCGACGTCGCCAACGCCGGCACGCCGATCGGCCATGACCTGGCACTGGACTACTACTACCAGGGCCTGAGCTACGCCGGCCTGCGCCTGACCGTCGGCGAGGAAGAAGCGGTGGAGGAACAGCAGCTGATCACCAGCGACGTGCGCGCCATCAGCCTGCAAGGTCGCCACTGGTTCGACAGCCGCTGGGCGCTGAGCTGGGAGATCGGCCATCACCAGCAGGGCAGCTACTACGACCGGCAATGGCTGCAGCTCGGCCTGCGTCATGCTTTCTGAATGGCTGGCGCGCTGTCCGCCCTGGCTGTGCGAAGCACTGGCCAACGCCTGGACGCAGCTCTGGCCGGAAGACCGCATGCTGCAACTGGCGCTGTACTGCGCCCTCGGCCTCGGCACACTGACCGTGCTGGTGTTGCTGCAGGTGCTTCTGCTCGGTGAGGTATCACGCCGGCGCACCGTACGCCGGCAGCAGTTCAACGAACAGTGGCGGCCCTTCTTCGCCCTCTGCAGCTTGAGCGACGAACTCCCGCCCAGCCATGCACCGCTGCCGAGGCGGCGGCAGCTGTGGTTCCTGCTGCAGTGGAACCGCACCCAGCTGCAGCTGCGCGGCGCCGCCCGCGAGCGCATGAACCGCGCCCTGATCGCCCTGGGCATGGACCGCCAGGCCCTGAACCTGCTGCGCGGGCGGGTGCGCAGCAAGCTGATCGGCCTGACCTGCCTGCGCCATCTGGCTGAACCGACACACTGGGACGCAGTACAGTCGCTCTTGCTCAGCCGCAACTCCATCGTCGCCCTCTCCGCCGCCCAGACCCTGGTGGCGATGGACGCCAGCAAAGCCATGGAGCTGATCCTGCCGGCGGCGGTGAATCGCCCCGACTGGGCCCTGCCGCGGCTGATCAGCCTCTGCCAGCAGGCTGGCGAACAGGCCGTGACCACGCCGCTGCTGATCGTGCTGTCCTCCTCGGAAGATCCGCGTCGCGAGCGTCTGGTACCGCTGCTCGTGCAGGGCGATCCCCGCCACGCCGCGCCCTGGGCCCGAGCTCGGCTGGACGAAGGCGCACCGGCGGAATATCTGCAGGTAGCGCTGCGCTGCCTGTGCGAACTCGGCGACCCGCGCGACCGCCACCGCCTGCTACGCGCCCTGCAGCACGAACAGGACACCGTGCGTCTGGCGGCGCTGCAGGCGCTGCACAAACAGGCACGCCGCGAAGACAGCGAACTGTTCCTGCCGCTGCTATCGGACAGCAGCTGGTGGGTACGCCAGGCGGCGGCCGACAGCCTGGCGGCGATGCCGGGCGCAACGCTGGAGGGGCTGCAGCATATGCTTGAACAGGTTCGTGATCGTTACGGCAGGGACGCCCTGCGCCGCGCCATCGCGGAGGTGCGCCGGTGACCGATACTTGGCTGTGGTGGTTGCAGGTCGCATTCATCCTCTATTTCCTGCTGCTCAACGGCATGTACCTGCTGCTGAACATGCTGTCGATGGCAAGCCTGATGGGCTACATCCGCCAGCGCGCGGAAACCGGCGAGCTGGCGCCCTATCTCGGCGTCGAACCGCCGGTGTCGGTGCTCATGCCGGCCTTCAACGAGGAGGCGACGATCCGCACCTCGGTGCGCTCGATGCTGCAGCTACAGTACCCCGAGTTCGAGATCGTGGTGATCAACGACGGTTCGAAGGACAACACCCTCGCCGTGCTGATCGAGGAATTCGACTTGGTGCCGCACCCCGAGCCGCTGCGCCAGGCCGTGGCCCACCAACCGGTGCAGGCCATCTATCGTTCGCGGCGCTACGCCAATCTGCGGGTGGTGGACAAGGCCAACGGCGGCAAGGCCGATGCGTTGAATGCCGGTATCAATGCCGCGCGCTACGGCCTGTTCTGCGGTGTCGACGCCGACTCGATCCTGCAGCGCGACAGCCTGCTGCGCGTGGTGCAGCCCTTCCTCGAGGACGAACGCACCATCGCCGCCGGCGGCACCGTGCGCATCGCCAATGGCTCGCAGGTGCGCGGCGGCTTTCTTATCCAAGCCGGATTGCCACGCAACTGGCTGGCGCGCTTCCAGATCGTCGAATACCTGCGTGCGTTTCTCTTCGGCCGTCTCGGCTGGTCGCCGCTCAACGCCGTGCTGATCATCTCCGGCGCCTTTGGCCTGTTCGACCGCGAACGGGTGATGGCGGTCGGCGGCTATCGCACCGATACCGTCGGCGAGGACATGGAGCTGGTGGTGCGGCTGCACCGTTATCACCGCGAGAAGCGCATCCCCTACCGCATCCGCTACCTGCCCGATCCGATCTGCTGGACCGAATGCCCGGAAGACCTCGGCACCCTGGGCCGCCAGCGCAGCCGCTGGCAACGCGGCCTGGCCGAAAGCCTGAGTCGGCATGCCCGGCTGGCCTTCAGCCTGCGTGGCGGCACGCCGGGCTGGCTGGCCTGGCCGTTCATGGCGCTGTTCGAATGGATCGGCCCGCTGATCGAGCTGGTCGGCTACGGCTTCATGCTCGCCGGCTTCGCCTTCGGTGCGGTGTCCTACGCGGCGCTGGCGGCCTTCCTGCTGGTGGCGATCGGCATGGGCATCCTGCTGTCGGTCAACGGCCTGCTGCTGGAAACCATGTCGTTCCGCGTCTACAGCCGTCGGCGCGACATGCTGCAGCTGTTTCTGATGGCCGTGCTGGAGAACTTCGGCTACCGCCAGCTGAACACCGTCTGGCGCTGTCGTGGCCTCTGGCAATGGTTCTCGCGACGCAAGCACCACTGGGGCGCGATGCGCCGCAGCGGGCAGTGGGGGCAAAGCTAGCTGAACGCTCAAAAAACCAAATCGGAGGGTGGATCACGCTTCATCGATCCACTGGCTGTGCAACAAGGTGGATGTAAAAGGCGACATCCACCCTACGGATGCCGTCAGAGCTGAATCCAGGTCGCCTTCAGCTCGGTGTACTTGTCGAAGGCATGCAGTGACTTGTCGCGACCGTTGCCGGACTGCTTGAAGCCGCCGAACGGCGCGGTCATGTCGCCGCCGTCGTACTGATTGACCCACACGCTGCCGGCGCGCAGCGCCCGCGCGGTGCGGTGTGCCTTGGACAGGTCGGCGGTCCACACGGCCGCGGCCAGGCCGTAGGGCGTGTCGTTGGCGATCGCCACCGCTTCCTCGGCGCTGTCGAAGGTGATCACCGACAGCACCGGACCGAAAATTTCCTCCTGCGCGATCTTCATCGCGTTGTCGACGCCATCGAAGATGGTCGGCTCGACATACAGTCCGCCAGTCTCCTCAAGCGTGCGCTGGCCGCCGATCAGCACCTGCGCGCCGGCCTGGCGCCCGGCGTCGATGTAGCCAAGCACGGTGTTGAGCTGTTGGCTGTCCACCAGCGCGCCGACATTGGTCGCCGGGTCCAGCGGGTTGCCCGGCTTCCAGCCCTTGAGGGCCTCGACCACCATGGGCAGGAAGCGCTCCCTGATCGAGCGCTCCACCAGCAGGCGCGAACCGGCGGTGCAGACCTCGCCCTGGTTGAAGGCAATGGCGCCGGCCGCGGCTTGCGCTGCTGCTTCGAGATCGGGCGCGTCGGCAAAGACGATGTTCGGGCTCTTGCCTCCGGCCTCCAGCCAGACGCGCTTCATGTTCGATTCGCCGGCATAGATCATCAGCTGCTTGGCGACCCGCGTGGAACCGGTGAACACCAGGGTATCGACGTCCATGTGCAGCGCCAGCGCCTTGCCGACGGTGTGGCCGTAGCCCGGCAGCACGTTGAGCACGCCGGCCGGAATGCCGGCGTCGATCGCCAGCTGGGCAATGCGGATGGCGGTCAGCGGCGACTTCTCGGACGGCTTGAGCACCACCGAATTGCCGGTGGCCAGCGCCGGGCCGAGCTTCCAGCAGGCCATCATCAGCGGGAAATTCCACGGCACGATGGCCGCCACCACGCCGACCGGCTCGCGGGTGACCAGGCCGAGCTGGTCGTGGGGCGTGGCCGCCACTTCGTCGTAGATCTTGTCGATCGCCTCGCCGCTCCAGCGAAGCGCCCGCGCGGCCCCGGGGATGTCCACCGCCAGCGAGTCGCCGATCGGCTTGCCCATGTCGAGGGTCTCCAGCAGCGCCAGCTCCTCGCGGTGGGCTTCCAGCAGACCGGCAAAGCGGATCAGCACCGCCTTGCGCTTGGCCGGTGCCAAACGCGACCAGCTGCCGGCATCGAATGCGGCACGGGCACTGGCCACCGCGCGCTCGGCGTCGGCCTGGTCGCAGCTGGCGACCTGCGCCAGCACCCGCCCGTCCACCGGACTGATGCAGTCGAACTGGCCGCCGTCCGCCGCGGCGCAATACTCACCCTGGATAAAGGCGCGACCTTCGATGTGCAGGTCGCGGGCACGCTGTTGCCAGTCGGCGAGGGTCAGGGTGGGCATGGTGCATCCTCTCTAGTCAGGTCTTCGGGCTGTGGAAAAGGCACCCTAAACCAGCGGCGCGGACCCTATCAATATTTTTTACGAACGGCCGGTCTATCGCCTTGTTTTGTTCGTTTTATTAAACATAGACTCGATGAAAACCCTGCGGCTCGCCGTCGCAGCATAGCCGCTCGCCACCCGGAGCCAGCCCCATGTCACAGGATTTCCACCCCGACGCCTCGCCCGATCACTTCTGGATGCCCTTCACCGCCAACCGCCAGTTCAAGGCCACGCCGCGCCTGCTGGAGAGCGCCGAGGGCATGTATTACACGGCGAGCGACGGCCGCCAGGTACTCGACGGCACGGCCGGGCTCTGGTGCTGCAATGCCGGCCATGGCCGGCGCGAGATCAGCGAAGCGGTGAGCAAGCAGATCGCCAGGATGGACTTCGCGCCGACCTTTCAGATGGGCCATCCGCTACCTTTCGAGCTGGCCGAGAAACTCGCCGCCATCAGCCCCGAAGGACTGAACCGGGTGTTCTTCACCAACTCCGGATCGGAGTCGGCGGATACCGCGCTGAAGATCGCCCTCGCCTATCAGCGCGCCATCGGTCAGGGCTCGCGTACGCGGCTGATCGGCCGCGAGCTGGCCTATCACGGCGTCGGTTTCGGCGGCATGTCGGTGGGCGGCATGGCCAACAACCGCCGCGCCTTCGGCCCGATGCTGCCGGGCGTCGATCACCTGCCGCACACCCTCGATCTGCAGCGCAACGCCTTCAGCAAGGGCCTGCCGCAGCATGGCGTGGAGCGCGCCGATGAACTGGAGCGGCTGGTGGTGCTGCATGGCGCGGAGAACATCGCCGCAGTGATCGTCGAGCCGATGTCCGGCTCGGCCGGGGTCATCCTGCCGCCGGTGGGCTATCTGCAGCGTCTGCGCGAGATCACCGCCAAGCACGGCATCCTGCTGATCTTCGATGAGGTCATCACCGGCTTCGGCCGTGTCGGCGAAGCCTTCGCCGCCCAGCGCTGGGGCGTGACGCCGGACATCCTCACCTGCGCCAAGGGCCTGACCAACGGCGCGATTCCCATGGGCGCGGTGCTGGTCGCCGACCACCTGTTCGATGCCTTCATGAAGGGACCGGAAAACGTCATCGAGTTCTTCCACGGCTACACCTACTCCGGGCATCCGGTGGCCTGCGCGGCGGCGTTGGCGACCCAGCAGATCTATCAGCAGGAAAACCTGTTCCAGAAGGCCATCGACCTGGAGCCCTACTGGCAGGAAGCACTGTTCAGCCTCAGGGACCTGCCCAACGTGATCGACATCCGCACGGTCGGGCTGGTCGCGGGTATCCAGTTCGCTGCCCATGCCGATGGCGTCGGCAAGCGCGGTTACGAGGTGTTCCGGGAGTGTTTCGAGAAGGGCCTGCTGGTACGCGCCAGCGGCGACACCATTGCGCTGTCGCCGGCGCTGATCGTCGAGAAGGCCGAGATCGACCAGATGATGGAGTTGCTCGCCGACGGTATTCGCAAGGCCGGCTGACGCAGCGCCCCGAGAAGCGTGGCCCGGCCTGACGGATCAGGCCGGGCACTGGATCAGAGCGATTCCAGGCAGCCGGCCAGGGTGTCGCCGAGGCCTTCCAGCAACTTTTCGTAGCCCTGCGCATCGGTCGCCAGGCCGACACCGAGCACATCCAGCTCCGCCATCTTCACCGGCAAGCCGGCGGTCAGCGTTTCGGCCAGTCGCGGACGCGCCGGCGGTTCGCTGAACACGCAGCTCGGCCCGGCCTGCTGCAAGCGCTCGCGCATCGCCGCGACATGCCGGGCGCCGGGTTGCGACTCGCCACCGGCACTGAACACGCCGGCATGGCGCAGGCCGTAGGCCGCCTCGAAGTAGTCGTAGGCCTCGTGGAAAACGAAGAACGGCTTGTTCTGCACCTTGCTGAAGCGCTGCTTGAGGCGGGCGTCGAGCGCCTCGATACGCTGGGCGAAGGCCGCCGAGTTGGCCTGGTAGCGCTGTGCGTTGGCCGGGTCGGCGGTGGCCAGGTCCGCAGCCATGCGCTCGGCGATCACCAGTGCGTTGGCTGGCAGCAGCCACAGGTGCGCATCGAGCGTGCCCGGCCGATGGTCGTGGTCGTGCTCGTCGGCATGGGCGGTCTCGCCATGTGCGGCTTCGTCATGCTCGTGAGCATCATGGTCATGGCTGTCGTGATCGTCGTGATCGTCGTGATCGTCGTGATCGTCGTGATCGTCGTGATCGTCGTGATCGTCGTGATCGTCGTGATCGTCGTGATCGTGATGTTCAGCCCCGTCGTGCGCGTGCGCATCACCAAAACGACGCAGGGTCAGCTGCGGCAGGTCCTGCACCGCCACGGTCGTGCCTTCGCGAGCGCTCAGTGCGCGCGGCAGGAAGCTCTCCAGATCCGGGCCGATCCAGTAGAACAGCTGCGCATCGCGGATACGCCGTACGTCGGACGGTCGCAGCGAGTAATGATGCGCCGAAGCGCTGGCCGGCAGCAGAACGTCAGTCTCACCGACGCCATCCTGAACCGCCGCGGCGATCAGCTGCAGCGGCTTGATGCTGGTCAGCACGCGGACTTCGGCGTGGGCAGACGCGGCGCCAGCAACCAGCGCCGCGAGCAAGGGAAGGGAAAAAAGACGATTCACGGGCGTCACTCGTACGGAGGGAATTGGTACATAATAACGTCTCTACCCCAACACGTCGCCGCTCATGTCCAAGACCCCGCTGGCCTGTACGCCCCACGACCATGACCATTGCGTCAGCCACGCGCTGGCCGAAGCCGACAGCCTCTGCGCGCGCCAGGGCGTGCGCCTGACCGCCCTGCGCAAGCGTGTGCTGGAGCTGGTCTGGCAAAGCCACAGGCCGCTCGGCGCCTACGACATCCTCGCCGTACTGAGCGAGCAGGATGGCCGCCGCGCCGCGCCGCCCACCGTCTACCGCGCGCTGGATTTCCTGCTGGAGAACGGCCTGGTGCATCGCATCGCGTCGCTCAACGCCTTCATCGGCTGTAACCATCCGGAGCATCCGCACCAGGGCCAGTTCCTCATCTGCCGGCACTGCCACACCGCCATCGAACTCGAGCAACGCGCCATCGCCGAGGCCATCGACAGCGCCGCCGGCAGCGTCGGCTTCGCCGTCGAGGGGCAGACCGTGGAAGTGGTCGGCCTCTGCTCGAACTGCCGGGAAGCCGCATGAGCGAGGTGCTGCTGCGGCTGGATGACATCCACGTGCGCTTCGCCAACCAGAATGTGCTGGAAGGCGCGCAACTGCAGGTGCATCGCGGCGAGATCGTCACCCTGATCGGCCCCAACGGGGCCGGCAAGACCACCCTGGTCCGCGCCGTGCTGGGCTTGCTGAAACCTGATCGCGGGCAGGTCTGGCGCAAGCCGAAGCTGCGCGTCGGCTACATGCCACAGAAGCTGCACGTAGATGCCACCCTGCCCTTGTCGGTGCTGCGCTTTCTGCGCCTGGTACCTGGCGTCGATCGTGCCCGCGCACTGGCGGCGCTGGGTGAAGTCGGTGCGGAACACGTCATCGACAGCCCGCTGCAGAAGATTTCCGGCGGCGAAATGCAGCGTGTGCTGCTCGCCCGCGCGCTGCTGCGCGAGCCGGAGTTGCTGGTGCTGGACGAACCGGTGCAGGGCGTCGACGTCGCCGGCCAGGCCGAGCTGTACCGGTTGATCGGCGTGTTGCGCGACCGCTACGGCTGCGGCGTGCTGATGGTCTCCCACGACCTGCACCTGGTGATGAGCGCCACCGACCAGGTGGTCTGCCTCAATCGCCACGTTTGCTGCTCGGGGCACCCGGAGCAGGTCAGCAGCGACCCGGCCTTCGTCGAACTGTTCGGCCAGGACGCGCGCAGTCTGGCGATCTACCACCACCAGCACGACCACAGCCACGACCTGCACGGCAGCGTGGTGACCGGCAAACCCCACGTCCACGGCCCGAACTGCAAGCACTGACATGCCCGATTTCCTTCTCAACGCCCTGCTCGCCGGCCTCGCCCTGGCGCTGGTCGCCGGCCCGCTCGGCTCTTTCGTCGTCTGGCGGCGCATGGCCTATTTCGGCGACACCCTGTCCCACGCCGCACTGTTCGGCGTCGCCCTCGGGCTGATGCTCGACGTCAACCTGACCCTGGCGGTGACCGTCGGCTGCGTGCTGCTCGCGCTCTTGCTGGTCACCCTGCAGCAGCGCCAGCCGCTGGCCTCGGACACGCTGCTCGGCATTCTCGCGCACAGCACGCTGTCGCTGGGCCTGGTGTCGCTGAGCTTCATGGATGACGTGCGCATCGACCTGATGGGCTATCTGTTCGGCGATCTGCTCGCCGTCGGGCCGAGCGATCTGGCCTGGATCATCGGCGGCAGCGCCCTGGTGCTGCTGATGCTGATTCCGCTGTGGCGGCCGTTGCTGGCGATCACCGTGCACGAGGAGCTGGCCAAGGTCGAAGGGTTGCCGGTGGCCGGTATCCGCCTGGCGCTGATGCTGCTGATCGCCGTGGTGATCGCCGTGGCGATGAAGATCGTCGGCGTGCTGCTAATCACCTCGCTGTTGATCATTCCCGCCGCCGCCGCGCAACGCCATGCGCGCACGCCGGAGCAGATGGCCTTTGGCGCCAGCGTGTTGGGCATCGTCGCGGTGTGCCTGGGTCTGACGCTGTCCTGGTTCGAAGACACCCCCGCCGGGCCGTCCATCGTGGTCAGCGCCGCCGCGCTGTTCCTGCTCAGCTTCGCCTGGCCTCGCAGGGCCTGAGGCCATGACCGATCTGAAATACCTGCGCGGCTACCCGGAGCCGCTGCTGGCGCAGGTTCGCCAGCTGATCGCCGAGCGGCGCCTGGGTGACTATCTGCAGCGTCGTTACCCGGCACGGCACGAAGTGCAGAGTGACAAGGCGCTGTACGGCTACGTGCAGAAGCTCAAGCAGGACTATCTGAAAAGCGCGCCGCCGATCGACAAGGTGCTCTATGACAATCGCCTGGACCTGACACATCGCGCGCTGGGCCTGCATACCGCGGTGTCACGGGTGCAGGGCGGCAAGCTCAAGGCGAAGAAGGAGATCCGCGTCGCCGCACTGTTTCGCGAGGCGGCGCCGGAATTCCTGCAGATGATCGTGGTGCACGAACTCGCCCATCTGCGTGAGAGCGAGCACAACCGCGCCTTCTATAAGCTCTGCGAACACATGCTGCCGGGCTATGGGCAGATCGAGTTCGATCTGCGCCTGTTCCTGCACTGGCGCGAGCTGGAGGCGCTACCGGGCAAGAATGCCTAGCGCATCAGTGCTGCCAGGCGTCGATCCAAAATGTAGTGCCGCTCAGATCCAACCCAGCCAGCGCCACCAGGTCATCGCGAACAGCAACATGCTCAGATAGCCGATCAGCGTTACCAGCACGCCGACCTTGGCGAATTGCCGGGCGCTGAAGGTCTCGGTGCCCAGGCAAACCATGTTCTGCGGCGCGTTGATCGGCAGGATGAAGCCATAGCTGACGACAAAGCCGAGCAGCATGGTCATCCCCAGCCGGCTGAAATCCCCTGGCAGGCTGAGCAACACCGAGATCAGGATCGGCAGCATCGCCGATGTCAGCGCCGTGGCACTGGCAAAGCCCAGATGGATCACGATGAGGAAGGCACCGAGAATGGCGAAAATGCCCAGCGGCCCCACCACGCCAAGCCCGGTGTGAGCGACCACCTGCGCGCCCAGCCACTGTCCGGCCTGAGTCGTGAGCAATACCGTGCCGAGGCTGATACCAACACCGAAGACGATCACCGTGCCCCAGGGCACCCGCGCCTGAACCTCCTTCCAGTTCATCACGCCGATGCGCGGCAGCATCAGAATCACCAGGCCGGCATAGGTGGTGCTGGTGGTGTCGAAGCTGTGCAACTTGCCCTCGGTGGCCCAGCACAGCAGCAGCCCAATGGACACGGCGAGCAGGCGCTTCTGCGCCGAGGTCATCGGCCCAAGTTCGGCGAGCGAGCGTGCCACGGCTTCCTTGCCACCGGCTATCCGCTCGGTTTCCGGCGGCAGCAGCTTGAGCACGATGACCAGCAGGACGAAGGACATCAGCACGGCCCAGGGTGCGCCGGCGATGAGCCAGTCGATCCAGCTGACTCGTTCACCCAGCAGCTTGTCCATGAAGCCCACCAGCAGCAGGTTCTGCGCCGCTGCGGTCTGGATGCCGATGTTCCAGATGCTGGTGCCCTGGGCGACGATGATCATCATGCCGGCGGCGAAGTTCGAACGCTTGTCGATCCCGAATGCGGTGATGATGCCAAGCATGATCGGCACCACGCAGGCGGCGCGCGCCGTGGCGCTGGGTACCACCAGGCTGAGCAGGACGATGACCACCAGCGTGCCGCCGAGGATATGCCGCGAACTGGTGCCGACCCTGGATAGGGTCATCAGCGCAATGCGCCGGTCGAGCCCGGTCAGGGTCATCGCCGCAGCGATGAACAGGGCTCCGGCTACCAGCGCCAATGCCGGATTGGCGAAGCCGGAAAGCCCCATACCGATCGCCTTTGAGGTGCCGTAGGCGACCTCGGGGTTTTCCAGCGTAGGCGCCGTACCGATGAGGAACGCCAGCAGCGCGGTGATCATGATAGCGCTGACCTCATAGGACACCGCTTCGGTGATCCACACCACCACCGCGAACACCAGGATCGCCAGCACTCGCTGGCCGGCCACGGGCAGGTCGGCAGGCAGTGGCATCAGCAGCACGCCAATCAGCGCCAGTACGGCCACCAACAGACCGATCGGGATGCCAAGCAGACCCTGGCGAAGGGCTACGTTAGGGGTATCGCTCATGGTATGGCTCCATCCGCTGACAGACGCCTTCAGCATGGGCAAGCCAGATCAGCGAGACCATGACCTGTGTCTATTGCGGCCTTTGCGGCGATTTAACCAAGTAAAAAAAAAGCAGAACGCCGGCATGCGCCGGCGTTCTGTGGTCGATGGCTCGCAGCACGTTTCGAGCGGGCTGGCGCCCGCGCCGAACCTTGCGCAAACCTCAGGCGGGAATTGCCTCCGCCGCAGCCTCGCGGGCCCAGACCCGATGCTGGCCAAGAGCCTGGGCGAAGTTGCCGAACACACCGTCCACATCGTCACCCTCCAGCAGACCGCTGTCGGGTTGCAGGCCCAGCGATGCCAGCAGCGGCCGCGCCGCACCGAGCATGACGATAGGTTTCAGGTGCTTGTAGGCCTCCAGCACGTAGTGCTTGGCCTCGCCGGACTTGGCCATGGCCGCCGCCGCATCGGCGCCGCCGGGGACGAACACGGCGTCGAACATCACCGAGGGCATGCCGTCCATCGCGGCGTCGACCGGCAGCATCTTGCCGTCCGCCGTTTTCACCGGCGCCGGTGACGGGCCGATGATCTTGGCCAGCGCGCCCTCCGAGGCCAGCTTGGCCTTGAACGCATCGATCGCCGCACCATCGACGCCGTTGGCTACCAGGATGGCCACCTTGCGCGACTTGATGTTGCCCGGTGCATGGTTCATCAGGCTCAGCGCCGGCGAATCCTGCGGGGTTGGCGTCTTCGGCGCCACGGTCGGTGCGCTCGGCGCCGGCAGACCCAGGTTCTCGGCGACACGGCGGGCCAGCTCCAGGTCGATATTGGCGAGGATCTCGTTGACCTGGCGTTCGCGGATGAACACCCGCTCCACTTTGCCCAGCTCGAAGGTGTAGGCGCCGATGATGTGCTCCTTCTCCGGCGCGCTCATGCTGTTCCAGAACAGCGTGGCCTGGGAGAAGTGGTCGCCGAAGGATTCGCTGCGGTTGCGGATCTTGTGGCCCTCGACGCGCTCCGGATAGCTCTCGAAGCCGCCGCCCTGGGCCGCCGGTGGGGTTTCCTTGGGCCAGCCGCTGTCGATCGAGTTGGGCTCGTAGTTGGCGCGGCCCTTGTGGATGGTCTGGCGATGGAAGGCGTCGCGCTGATTGTTGTGGAACGGACACAGCGGACGGTTGATCGGGATCTCGTGGAAGTTTGGCCCACCGAGACGCAGCAGCTGGGTGTCGGTGTAGGAGAACAACCGGCCCTGCAACAGCGGGTCATTGGTGAAGTCGATGCCCGGAACGATGTGGCCGATGTGGAAGGCGGCCTGCTCGGTTTCGGCGAAGAAGTTGTCCGGGTTGCGGTTGAGGGTCATCTTGCCGAGCTTCTGCACCGGCACCAGCTCCTCGGGAATGATCTTGGTCGGGTCGAGCAGGTCGAAATCGAACTTGTGCTCGTCGGCCTCTTCCACCACCTGTACGCCCAGCTCCCACTCGAAGTAGTCGCCCATCTCGATGGACTCCCACATGTCGCGGCGGTTGAAGTCCGGGTCTTTGCCGGCAATCTTCAGCGTCTCGTCCCAGACCAGCGAGAAGGCGCCGGCCACCGGCTTCCAGTGGAACTTGACGAAGCGGCTGACGCCCTCGGCATTGATCAGGCGGAAGGTGTGTACGCCGAAGCCTTCCATCGCCCGGTAGCTGCGCGGCAGAGCGCGGTCGGACATGGTCCAGAGCACCATGTGCGCCGATTCCGGGGTCAGCGAGACGAAGTCCCAGAAGCTGTCGTGAGCCGACTGTGCCTGCGGGATCTCGTTGTGCGGCTCGGGTTTCACCGCATGCACGAAGTCCGGAAACTTGATCGCGTCCTGAATGAAGAACACTGGCATGTTGTTGCCGACCAGATCGAAGTTGCCCTCGTCGGTGTAGAACTTGGTGGCGAAGCCGCGCACGTCGCGCACGGTGTCTGCCGAGCCGCGCGAGCCCTGCACGGTGGAGAAGCGCGTGAAGACTGGGGTTTCCTTGCCTTCGGCGGCGAGGAACGAGGCCTTGGTCAGCCAGCTGTGGTCGGCGTAGCTGACGAACACACCGTGCGCCGCCGAACCACGCGCATGCACGATGCGCTCGGGGATGCGCTCGTGGTCAAAGTGGGTGAGCTTCTCGCGCATGATGAAGTCTTCGAGCAGCGAGGGCCCACGGTCGCCGGCCTTGAGGGTGTTCTGGTTGTCAGCGATCTTTACGCCCTGGTTGGTGCGCAGCGCCTCGCCGGTGGCGTCGCTGCGAAATTCTTCCAGTTGGTCGAGCTTGGCGTTGTGGTTGGCACGGTCGACGGTATCGGTGCCGGCCAGCTCGCTCTGTTTAGGGGTCTTTTCGGTCATGATGGGCCTCCATTAGCGGTGAGCTGAACCGCGAACGATCGGGCCACGGTCTGGACCTGATGCGTGATCATTTCACGGCGTACCGGTTAGTGACCCCTATAGCGGCTACATGGTTGCCGGCCGAACCGATTTGCTTTGGCTATAAGCCCGATGCATTTGCTCAATCGCAGCGGCACAGACAAGCGACCTCGCCGGCAAACGGGTAGAATGCCCGGCTTTCGCCGAATATCCCGGCAACGAACGCCGCACCCACAAGGTTCGCCCGTGATCGAATTCCATCAAGTCCACAAAACCTATCGGACCGGCGGCAGAGACGTCCCTGCCCTGCAGCCGACGCAGCTGGAGATCGCCTCCGGTGAAGTCTTCGGCCTGATCGGCCATTCTGGCGCCGGCAAGAGCACGCTGCTGCGTCTGATCAACCGCCTCGAGGAACCCTCCGGCGGGCGCATCCTGGTCAACGGCGAAGATGTCACCGCGCTCGATGCCGACGGCCTGCGGCGCTTCCGCCAGCGCGTCGGGATGATCTTCCAGCACTTCAACCTGCTGATGTCCAAGACCGTGGCCGACAACGTCGCCATGCCGCTGCGCCTGGCCGGCATCCGCTCGCGCAGTGAGATCGACGCCCGCGTCGCCGCCCTGCTCGACCGTGTCGGCCTCAAGGACCACGCGCGCAAGTATCCGGCGCAGCTCTCCGGTGGTCAGAAGCAGCGCGTCGGTATTGCCCGTGCGCTGGCCACCGAGCCGAGCATCCTGCTCTGCGACGAGGCGACCAGTGCCCTCGATCCGCAGACCACCGCCTCGGTGCTGCAGCTGCTGGCCGAGATCAATCGCGAACTGAAGCTGACCATCGTGCTGATCACCCATGAGATGGACGTCATCCGCCGCGTCTGCGACCGCGTCGCGGTGATGGATGCCGGTGCCATCGTCGAACAGGGGCCGGTCACCGAAGTGTTCCTGCATCCCAAGCACCCGACCACCCAGCGCTTCGTGCTGGAAGACGAGGCGATGGATGAAAGCGAGCTGCACGACGATTTCGCTCATGTGCCGGGCCGCATCCTGCGCCTGACCTTCCAGGGCGACGCCACCTACAAGCCGCTGCTAGGCACGGTCGCCCGTGAAACCGGGGTCGACTACAGCATCCTGTCCGGGCGCATCGATCGCATCAAGGACACCCCCTACGGCCAGCTCACGCTGGCGCTGATCGGCGGTGACATGGCAGCGGCAATGGCACAACTGCAGGCCGCTGACGTGCACGTGGAGGTATTGCGCTGATGGAAGCCCTTTTCAGCTCCTTGTTAGGGAATGTCGACTGGTACGAGATCTGGCTGGCGACGCTGGACACCCTGCTGATGCTCGGCGGCTCGCTGCTGTTCACCATCCTGCTTGGCCTGCCGCTGGGCGTGCTGCTGTTTCTCTGCGGTCCGCGCCAGCTGTTCGAAAACGCGCCGCTGTATGCCGCGCTGTCATTCGTGGTCAACGTATTGCGCTCGCTGCCGTTCATCATCCTGCTGATCGTGATGATCCCCTTCACCGTGCTGATCACCGGCACCTCGCTGGGCGTGGCTGGCGCCATCCCGCCGCTGGTGGTGGGCGCTGCGCCGTTCTTCGCGCGCCTGGTAGAAACCGCGCTGCGCGAGGTGGACCGCGGCATCATCGAGGCGACCCAGGCGATGGGTGCCACGACGCGGCAGATCATCTTCAGCGCATTGCTGCCGGAAGCGCGTCCGGGCATCATCGCCGCCATTACCGTCACCGCCATCACCCTGGTGTCCTACACCGCAATGGCCGGTGTGGTGGGGGCCGGCGGCCTCGGTGACCTGGCCATCCGCTTCGGCTACCAGCGCTTCCAGACCGACGTGATGGTCGTCACCGTGGTCCTGCTGCTGGTGCTGGTGCAGGTGCTGCAAAGCGTCGGCGACAGACTGGTCACCCATTTTTCGCGCAAATGAACCATCAGCAGGCCGTTGAAAAAACGTAGGCGAGGCAGGCAAGACAAGGCAAAAACAGGTGAGGACGCGGAGTTTAGTACTCTAAATGAGCAGTCCGAGCCTGTTTTTAACGCAGTATTGCCAACGCAGCTAGTTTTTCGACGGCTTGCTAGGGCGAGCGAACTTCGCACCCTGATCTACCTACGAAGGAACCGAACGATGAAAAAACTGATTGCCGCCCTGGCCACCGTCGCGGCATTTTCCGCACAGGCCGCCGAAACCCTGACCGTGGCCGCCACCGCCGTGCCGCACGCCGAGCTGCTGGAGTTCGTCAAACCGCAACTGGCCGAGCAGGGCGTCGAGCTGAACGTGAAAGTCTTCACCGACTACGTGCAGCCGAACATCCAGGTTGCCGAAAAGCGTCTGGACGCCAACTTCTTCCAGCACCAGCCGTACCTGGATGAATTCAACAAGGGCAAGGGCACCGATCTGGTCAGCGTCGCCGGTGTGCACATCGAGCCCTTCGGTGCCTACTCGAGCAAGGTCAAGTCGCTGGACGAGCTGCCCAGCGGCGCCACCGTGGTCATCCCCAACGACGCCACCAACGGCGGTCGCGCCCTGCTGCTGCTGGCCAAGGCCGGCGTGATCACGCTGAAGGACGGCGCCGGCATCACCGCCACGCCGAAGGACATCGCCGAGAACCCGAAGAACATCAAGGTGCGTGAGCTGGAAGCGGCGACCCTGCCGCGCGTGCTGACCCAGGTCGACCTGGCGCTGATCAACACCAACTACGCGCTGGAAGCCAAGCTGAACCCGACCCAGGACGCCCTGGTCATCGAAGGCAGCGACTCGCCCTACGTGAACATCCTGGTTGCCCGTCCGGACAACAAGGACAGCGACGCCATGCAGAAGCTGGCCGCCGCGCTGCACAGCGAAGAAGTGCGCAAGTTCATCGAGGAAAAGTACAAGGGTGCCGTCGTTCCGGCCTTCTGACCGTGACCGCGCGGTCCTGAACGAACCCCGCCTCGGCGGGGTTTTTCGTTTTCGGCCGTAGGGTGGATGTCGCCTTTTACATCCACCGCGGCGCCGCTCAGCGATGGCCACTCGGTGGAGGCCACCCCGTGGATCGATAAAGCGCGATCCACCCTACGACCAAGCCATATCAGGACGCGGGCCCACGAAATGGTTCGCGCAGCATGCTCTTCACGGCACCAGCACTGCCGCGCCCTGGAACCGCCCATGGCGCAGATCGTCCAGCGCCTGGTTGGCCTGTTCCAAAGGGTAGGCATGGGTTTCGGTATGGATGCCGACCTGCGCGGCGACCGGGAAGAAGTCCAGGCCGTCCTGACGGGTCAGGTTGGCCACCGAAACCAGCTCGCGCTCCTGCCAGAGGATGTCGTAGGGAAAGCTCGGGATGTCGCTCATGTGGATGCCAGCGCAGACCACCCGGCCGCCCTTGCGCACGGCGCGCAATGCGGCCGGCACCAGCTCGCCGGCCGGTGCGTAGATGATCGCGGCATCCAGCGGTACAGGCGGCGCCTGGCTGGAATCACCGGCCCAGAGCGCACCCAGTGAACGGGCGAAGTCCTGCGCGGCCACATCGCCCGGGCGGCTGAAGGCATACACGTCCCGCCCCTGCCAGCGCGCCACCTGCATGACGATATGCGCCGCGGCGCCGAAGCCGTACAGGCCCAGACGCTTGCCGTCGCCGGCCTTGACCAGCGAACGCCAGCCGATCAGCCCGGCACAGAGCAGTGGCGCCAGCGCCACGGCGTCGCCCTCCTCGCCAAGGTCGAAGGCGAAGCGCGCGTCGGCCACGACGTATTCGGCATAGCCGCCGGGCCGGGTGTAACCAGTGAACTGCGGCGCGTCGCAGAGGTTTTCCTCAGCGTGCTGGCAATAGCCGCAGGTGCCGCAGGTATGCCCGAGCCAGGGAACGCCGACCCGCTGGCCCAGTTCGAAGCCGCTGACGCCTTCGCCCAACGCATCGACGCGGCCGACAATCTCGTGACCCGGGATGATCGGCAGCGGCACCTCCGGCAATTCGCCATCCACCACGTGCAGGTCGGTGCGGCACACGCCGCAGGCCAGCACTTTTACCCGCAGCTCACCGGGCCCCGGTTGCGGCTCGGGCAGCTCGCGCAGCTGCAACGGCTGGCCAATCTGTTCCAGCAACATGGCTCGCATCGACGTCCCTCCTTTCGTCTCCGTTCTGCTGAGCGTAGGCCGATCGGTGGAAAAAGGCTCTAGACTCGAAGCGTCCCATGCTCAGGAGTGCCATCTATGACGCTTTCGCCCTTCCACCTTGCCATTCCCGTCCACGATCTGGCGGCCGCCCGCACCTTCTACGGCGAGGCGTTCGGCTGCGCCGAGGGTCGCAGCAGCGAACACTGGGTGGATTTCGATTTCTTCGGCCACCAGCTGGTGATCCACGAAGCGCCGAAGATGCCGCATCAGGAGGCGGCCCACAGCAACCCGGTGGACGGCCACGACGTGCCGGTGCCGCATTTCGGCGTGGTGCTTGGCTGGGAACAATGGGAGGCACTGGCCGAGCGGCTGAAGGCGCGCGGCACGCGCTTCGTCATCGAGCCCTACGTGCGCTTCCAGGGCCAGGTCGGCGAACAGGCGACCATGTTCCTGCTCGACCCCTGCGGCAATGCGCTGGAGTTCAAGGCGTTCAAGGACATGAGTCAGCTGTTCGCCAAGTGAGCAGGATCAGTCGCGCTCGGCGATGTGCTGATCCTTGAGCTTCACGTAGTTGCCGGCGGTGTAACTGAAGAAGCTGCGCTCCTTTTCGGTCAGCGGACGGGCCTGCTTTACCGGGCTGCCAACGTAGAGATAGCCGCTTTCCAACGTCTTGCTCGGCGGCACCAGGCTGCCGGCGCCGATAATCACTTCATCCTCGACCACCGCGCCGTCCATCACGATCGAGCCCATACCGACCAGGATGCGATTGCCCAGGGTGCAGCCGTGCAGGGTGACCTTGTGGCCTACGGTGACTTCGTCGCCGATGGTCAGCGGGAAGCCATCCGGGTTGTACGGCCCGGCGTGGGTGATGTGCAGCACGCTGCCGTCCTGGATGCTCGAGCGCGCGCCGATGCGGATGCGGTGCATGTCGCCGCGGATCACCGTGAGCGGCCAGACCGAGCTGTCGGCGCCGATCTCGACATCGCCGATGACCACCGCGGAGTCGTCGACGAACACGCGCTCGCCCAGTTGTGGAGTGCTGTTGTGGTAGCTGCGTATCGCCACGATAGAAACCTCTTTGGCTGCGGGGAGGGCCGATTGTAATTAAGATGGCCGGCATTGCCGCGTTAAACCAGGCCTGAGCAGCATGCCGCCCGGCGTGGTCAGAGTTAACTACCGGCTGCTTGCCCGGCGGCGCGTTTCGTCGCCCGGCGTTGAAAAAGCGCGGCAGCGCGTCCATCTAGGACATCTGCCTGCGCGCTGGCCTGTCCAGCCTCGCTCCAGTGAGCGGCCTGCAATCCTCTTCGTCACAAGGTGTCCCCGTGAGCGCGAACAATCCCCTGCTGCAAGAATTCGACCTGCCGCCCTATTCCGAGATTCGCCCGGAGCACGTCGAGCCGGCTATCGACACCATCCTCGGTGACAACCGCGTGGCGATCCAGGAACTGCTCAGCCGCCCGGCCGAGAGCCTCGACTGGCAGACCCTGGTGGTCGGCCTCGACGAGCTGAACGATCGCCTCGCGCGGGCCTGGGGGCCGGTCGGTCATCTCAATTCCGTGTGCAACAGCCCGGAATTGCGCACCGCCTATGAGGCCTGCCTGCCCAAGCTGTCGGCCTACTACACCGAACTCGGACAGAACCGCGACCTGTTTGAGGCCTACCAGGCACTGGCTGCAAACCCCGCGGCGGCTGGCTTCGAAGTGGCGCAAAAGACCATCCTCGAGCATTCGCTGCGTGACTTCCGCCTGTCCGGCATCGACCTGCCGCCGGTCGAGCAGCAACGCTTCGGCGCCATCCAGATGAAGCTCGCGGAGCTCGGCAGCAAGTTTTCCAACCAGCTGCTGGACGCGACCCAGGCCTGGACCCGCCACATCACCGACGAAAGCCTGCTGGCCGGCATCACCGACTCGGCCAAGGCACAGATGGCCGAGGCGGCCAAGGCCAAGGGCCTCGACGGCTGGCTGATCACCCTGGAATTCCCCAGCTACTACGCGGTGATGACCTACGCCGACAACCGCGACCTGCGCGAGGAGGTCTACACCGCCTACTGCACCCGCGCCTCGGACCAGGGCCCGAACCCCGGGCAGTTCGACAACGGTCCGGTAATGGCCGAGATTCTCGAGCTGCGCCACGAACTGGCGCAACTGCTCGGCTACGGCAACTTCGCCGAACTGTCGCTGGCGACCAAGATGGCCGAATCCACCGAGCAGGTGCTGAGCTTCCTGCGCGACCTGGCGGTACGCAGCAAACCGTTCGCCGAGCGTGATCTGGCCGAACTGCGCGCCTTCGCCGCCGAGCAGGGTCTGGACGATCTGCAGAGCTGGGACCTCGGCTACTACGCCGAGAAGCTGCGCCAGCAGCGCTACAGCCTGAACCAGGAAGAACTGCGCGCCTACTTTCCGATCGACAAGGTGCTGTCCGGGCTGTTCTGTATCGTCCAGCGCCTGTACGGCATCGAGATTCACGAGCTGGAGGGCTTCGACGGCTGGCATCCGGAAGTGCGCCTGTTCGAGATCACCGAGAACGGCCAGCACGTCGGGCGCTTCTTCTTCGACCTCTATGCGCGGCCGAACAAGCGCGGCGGCGCCTGGATGGATGGCGCCCGCGACAAGCGCCGCACTGCCGCTGGCACGCTGCAGACGCCGGTGGCCAATCTGGTCTGCAACTTCACCCCGCCGGTGGGCGAGCGCCCTGCGCTCTTGACCCACGACGAAGTCACCACGCTATTCCACGAGTTCGGCCATGGCCTGCACCACCTGCTGACCCAGGTCGAGCACGCCGGTGCCTCAGGCATCAACGGCGTAGCCTGGGATGCCGTGGAGCTGCCGAGCCAGTTCATGGAGAACTGGTGCTGGGACCCCGAAGGCCTGGCGCACATCTCCGGCCACTACCAGACCGGCGAGCGCCTGCCGCAGGACAAACTGGACATGATGCTGGCGGCGAAGAACTTCCAGTCCGGCATGATGATGGCGCGCCAGCTGGAGTTCTCCCTGTTCGACTTCGAACTCCACGCCACCCATGGCGACGGTCGCAGCGTGCTGCAGGTACTCGAGCACATCCGCGACGAGGTCTCGGTGATGCGCCCACCGGCCTACAACCGCTTCCCCAACAGCTTTGCGCACATCTTCTCTGGCGGTTATGCCGCCGGTTACTACAGCTACAAGTGGGCCGAGGTGCTGTCGTCCGATGCCTTCTCGCGCTTCGAGGAAGAAGGCGTGTTCAACTCCGAGACCGGGCGCGCCTTCCGCGAGGCGATCCTGGCCCGTGGCGGCTCCCAGGAGCCGATGGTACTGTTCGTCGATTTCCGAGGCCGCGAGCCGTCCATCGACGCCCTGCTGCGCCACCTCGGGCTGGTAGCGGAGGCCGCGGCATGAACGACGAAGTAACCCGTGTCACCACCAAGCGCTTCATCGCCGGGGCCGTGTGCCCCGCATGCAGCGGCACGGACTGCATCAAGATGTGGGACGTTGACGGTGTGCCGCACCGCGAATGCATCGACTGCGGCTACGCCGACACCCTCAACGCACAGGGCCAGTCCGTACCGATGGAGCTGGGCACGCGGGTGAACAAGGTCCAGCCCAAGCCGGCCAACCCGCAGGTGCAGTCGGTGCAGTTTTTCCCTAATCCGAAGTTGAAGAAGCCCGAGTAGCCACTGTGCTGCACCTGACCTGCGGCGACCTGGCCGGCGACAGCGTACGTGCGCTGCTGGCCAGGCTCGAGCCCGAGGCACAGGTGCGAGTGTTGCGCGACGACCTGGCTGTCGGACCGCTGAATGATGTGGATCGTGCGCCTTGCGCTGCTCGCGCCGCATTCTGGGAGCAGGTCTGGCCCGCAGAGGTGGCGCCACGCCCGGTGTTCGCCGATGAGCTGGCGGCTGATGCGCTCTGGCTAACCAACCTAGCCAAACAGGCTGCAGCCGTAACGGTCTGGCACGGCGACAGCGCATCCGAACAGCTGCTGTTGGCTCGCATCGCCGCGCTGCTGCGGGGCTCCAGCTGCGGGTTGCACGAAGTCGCTTGCGGCACCGGAGACAGCCGCGCCGGCCAGCGCAAGGCGGTGTCCATGCATTCGCCCGAGGCACTGGCGGCGCTATACAGCCCACAGGCGGTTCCCGCGTCTCGCCAGGCTGAACTCGCTGCGGTCTGGCACGAGCAGTGCGCCAGCTCGCATGACATTCGCCGCTGGTTCGAGGGGGCGTTTCGGGGCGAAGACTATCGACTGATCGACGCGGCGCTGGTCGCTGCCAGCCCGGACGAATTCGCTCCGCTGGCGCGTGCGATGGCCGAGGTCATGCGCCATTGCGACGGCTTCTTTCCCACGGATTTCTTCCTCTACTGGCGCGCCCGTGTACTGGCTGCCGCAGGGCGTCTGGAGGTACAGGGCGATCCAACAGCCGGTTACCGTGATCTGCAGGTGCGCCGAGTCATGAGGTGAAAGACTTCACTTCGCTGCCAAGACTCGGCGCGCCCAAGCTCTAAAACAAAGAACCCGCCAAGTGGCGGGTTCCGTGTTTTTGTATCAGTCCAAATCAGCCTTCGACCTTCGGCGTCGCCCGCCCCGGCTGTGGTGGCGAAGCAAACAGACGCTTGAGCTTCATCGCCGGCGCTTCGATCAGGTGCCAGGACAGTGCGGCGAGGATCAGCGTCGGCACGAAAGCGATCAGCGTCAGGCCGAGCACGCCGACCTGCGGACCGAACAGGTAGATGGTCAGCTGCTGGAACGGGAAGGCGTAGATGTACAGGCCATAGGAGAAATCGCCGTACTTGCCGAAACGCGAGATCAGCGGCAGCGGCGCGTAGGCCAGATAGAGCACCAGATACGGCAGTGCGATGAAGTAAACCAGCGGGCCGATGTCGGTACGGAAGGTTGCCACCAGCGCGGCGAACAACAGCGCCGCGATCCAGCCGCGCCAGGGGATGTCGTCGCGATAGAGGAACAGTGCCGAGCCGCTGTAGTACAGCAGCCCCAGTTTGAAGATGTTCTTGATGAAGTAGGACTCGATACCCAGCTTGCCCAGCAGCCAGAAATGCCCGACGGCGAGCACGGCAATCGGCAGGAAGATCAGCCGGCGCTTGAGGAAACCGGTTAGCCCGAGAATCATCACGCCGATGTACATCAGCACTTCCAGCGGCAACGTCCACAGCGAGCCGTTGACCACGTCGGGGTAGACGTTGCCGGTGAATACGCCGGGCAGCTCGTAGCGTGTCACCAAGAGGATGTTCTGCAGATAGGTCCAGGTGCCGTCGGCCGCGAGATACTGGCCGAGGGTCAGATGGGTGACCAGCGGCCCAATGACAAACACCGAGAGCAATACCGCGACGATCAACGCCGGAAAGATGCGCAGCGCCCGCTTGATCAGGAAGCTTTTCGGGCTGCTGCTGGCCAGCCAGGACGAGGCAATCAGATAGCCGCTCATGACGAAGAAGATGCCGACGGCGATCGAGCCGCCCTTTTCGTAGCCGGTGAGCAACGTCAGGGGTTCATCTCCACGGCGGCCAACCAGCGGATAGCTGTGGGCGAACAGCACCAGCGCCGCAGCGAAGAAGCGCAGGAAGTCGAAATTATTCTCCCGGGTGTGGAAAGAGCCGGTGGGATGCATGGTCTGCTCCTGACGAGTAACGGCAGTGACTAAGAAAAGGGGCGCACGCAAGCGGTGCATGCCGGTACTGCCGGATCGGTCGCGCACCGCGCTCCGATCGTCCTTGTTGTTTGCCGGCCGCCACGACAGGCGTCGCTCGCGCGTGCAAGCGTTACCCGGTCAGCCCCTTTGTCCCGAGCGCAGCGCAAATGTTCCCGAGCCAACCGACAGGCGGTAGCAGGCAGCACCGATCAGCGGCGCTGGCGCGCTGTCGTCGAGACGATTACTGTATGAATGAACAGTAATCGGACCGACACCCCATGAGCTTCCCCCGTGCCACACCACGCGGCCGCGGCACTGCGATCAACCCGGACAACCGTTTCGCGCCGACACGCAGCGAGGCATACGACGACGGCTGGGAACAGGACGTGCCGCCGACCCGCGCCACCGAAGTGCGCCTGGAGACGGCCAAGAGCGTACTGACCCGTAACCAGTCGCCTGACGTGGGTTTCGATCGCTCCGTAAACCCCTACCGAGGCTGCGAACACGGCTGCATCTACTGCTTCGCGCGGCCCAGTCACGCCTATTGGGACCTGTCGCCAGGCATCGATTTCGAGACGCGGCTGATCGCCAAGACCAACCTCGCCGAGCGCCTCGAACAGGAACTCTCCAAGCCGGGCTACGTGCCGCAACCGATCGCCCTGGGAGTGAACACCGATGCCTATCAGCCGCTTGAGCGCGAGCAGCGGCTGACGCGCCAGGCGCTGGAGATCCTGCTGCGCTTCAAGCACCCCGTGCACATCATTACCAAGGGTTCGCTGGTGCTGCGCGATCTCGATCTGCTGGTGCCGTTGGCCGAGCAGCGGCTGGTCAGCGTTTCGGTCAGCCTGACCACGCTGGACGACGAGCTGAAACGCATCATGGAGCCGCGCGCGGCCTCACCCTCGGCGCGGCTGCGGGTGTTGCGCACCCTGCATGAGGCTGGCGTGCCGGTCAGCGTGATGTGCGCGCCGATGATTCCGATGATCAACGACATGGAGCTGGAGCGGATGCTCGAAGCCGCCCGCGAAGCCGGTGCGCGCTCGGCCGGCTATGTGCTGCTGCGCCTGCCCCACGAAGTGGCGACGCTGTTCGATGAATGGCTGCAGGAGCATTTTCCGCAGCGCGCTGCCCATGTCATGAGCCTGGTGCGCCAATCGCGCGGCGGCAAGGATTACGACAGCCGCTTCGGCAGCCGCATGCGCGGTGAAGGCCAATTCGCCCAGCTGCTGGCGCAACGCTTTCAGCTGGCGTGCAAGCGCCTGGGCTTCAATCGACGGGATCAGAACTACGGCCTGGATTGCAGCCGTTTTGCCGTGCCGGGTTCGCAGATGTCGTTGCTCTGAGACCTCGAAAGCGCCGCCAGCGCCATCACTACGACAGGAATCAGAAAGCCGAAAAGGCTCGTCCTAGAGCGGTTCGTTCAGTTTCAGTTAAGTCTCGCTGACTAGCCTCGGGGCAAATGTGACCAGCCAGTCACCAGCCGCACAACCGGCCTGGATGAGTGCTGGCATGCCTTGCCCTGCATCAGGAGACCACCATGCGTGAAATATTCACCGCTCGCGCCGAGCGCAACGAACCATCCGCACGTGGCGAAAGCGCCGACGAATCCTTCGCCCATCTGGTCGATGGCTTTCGCCGCTTTCGCACCGAGGTCTATCCCGAACAGCAGGCGCTGTTCGCCCGCTTGGCCAGGGCCCAGCAGCCGCGTGCGATGTTCATCACCTGCGCCGACTCGCGCATCGTTCCCGAGCTGATCACCCAGAGTTCGCCCGGCGACCTGTTCGTCACCCGTAACGTCGGCAATGTGGTGCCACCTTACGGCCAGATGAACGGCGGCGTCTCCAGCGCCATCGAGTACGCGGTAATGGCGCTCAACGTGCAGCACATCATCGTCTGCGGGCATTCCGACTGCGGCGCGATGAAAGCGGTTCTCGACCCCAGCGGCCTGCAGCGGATGCCCACGGTGAAGGCCTGGCTACGCCATTGCGAAGTGGCGCGCAGCCTGGTGGAGCAGAACTGCAGCTGCGCCGCCGGCGAAGCCCTCGGCGTGCTCACCGAAGAGAACGTGGTGGCCCAACTCGACCACCTGCGCACCCATCCCTCGGTCGCCGCGCGCCTCGCCGGCGGTCAGCTGTCGATCCACGGCTGGGTCTATTGCATCGAGACCAGCGAAATCCTCGCCTACGACGCCACCAGTGGCCGTTTCGCGCCGCTGGACGGCGACGGCCCGCTACCGGTGGCAACGCCCGCACCGCGCTACCTGCAGGTCTGAACTGCCGGCCACAAGGCATTGGCTGTCGCTTCAGGCGGCGTCCCGGAGGCGTCGCCGCGTGTCGAGGATTTTCGAATGAATGCAGAAACGCTCAAAACAACGCTGCCGCGTGACCTGATGGCGTCCGTGGTGGTTTTTCTGGTGGCCCTGCCGTTGTGCATGGGCATCGCCATCGCCTCGGGCATGCCGCCCGCCAAAGGCGTGATCACCGGCATCGTCGGCGGGCTGGTGGTGGGTTGGCTGGCCGGTGCACCCCTGCAGGTCAGCGGCCCGGCCGCCGGACTCACGGTGCTGGTGTTCGAACTGGTGCAGCAATACGGAGCGGCCATGCTCGGGCCGATCCTGCTGCTGGCCGGTGCGCTGCAACTGCTGGCCGGTCGGCTGAAGCTGGGTTGCTGGTTCCGCGTCACCGCGCCGGCAGTGGTCTACGGCATGCTGGCCGGCATCGGCATCCTCATCGTGCTGTCGCAGTTGCACATGATGCTGGACGGGCAGCCGGAAGCCTCCGGACTGGACAATATCAGCGCCTTTCCCGCCGCTTTATGGGCCGCGCTGCCGTTTTCCGGCGGCGGTAACGGGCTGATCGCCGCATCTCTCGGCCTGTTGACCATCGCCTGCATGTGGGCATGGGATCGGCTCAAGCCGCAGCGCCTACGCCTGCTGCCCGGCGCGCTGCTGGGCGTCGCGGCGGCAACGCTGGCGGGGCTATGGCTGGGGCTCGACGTGCGCCGTGTCGAGGTGCCGGACAATCTCGCCGATGCCATCAGCTGGCTGCAACCGGCCGATCTGCTGGCCTTCGCCGATCCCGGTCTGCTGGTCGCGGCGCTGGCCGTGGCCTTTATCGCCAGCGCCGAAACCCTGCTGTCGGCGGCGGCGGTTGACCGCATGCACCAGGGCCCGCGCGCCGATTTCGACCGCGAGCTCACCGCCCAGGGCGTCGGCAACATGCTCTGCGGTGTGCTCGGCGCGCTGCCGATGACCGGCGTGATCGTGCGCAGCTCGGCCAATGTGCAGGCCGGGGCGCGCACGCGGCTGTCGGCCATGCTGCACGCGCTCTGGCTGCTGGCCGCGGTGGTGCTGCTGACCGCGCTGCTGGAGCAGATTCCAATCGCCAGCCTGGCCGGTGTGCTGGTCTACACCGGGCTCAAGCTGATCGACCTGAACGCGCTGCGCCAGCTCGGCCGCTACGGGCGCATGGCCATGCTGATCCATCTCGCCACGGCGCTGACCATCGTCGCCACCGACCTGCTGACCGGCGTGCTGCTGGGCTTCGCACTGACCCTGGGGCAACTGGCCTGGCAGGCTTCGCGGCTGAGGGTCACGGTGGTGCAGGAAGGCCGCCGGGTCGAACTGCGCATGCAGGGCGCAGCGACCTTTCTGAAGGTGCCGCGACTGGCCCGCGCGCTGGATGGCGTACCGAAGAATGCCTGCGTGCATGTGCCGATGACACACCTGCAGTACATCGACCATGCCTGCATGGAGCTGCTGGAAGAATGGCAGCGCGCCAACCAGGCCAGCGGCGCACGGCTGATCATCGAGCCGCGGGCATTGACTCGGCGGGTCGAAGGTCGCCGCCGGCAGGCCGTGCATCTTGCCGCGGCGGCCGACGGGAACTAATCAGGGCGACCAGCCCCCTCATCTTTCAGACACGACCATGCACAACGTGCATCTAGCCGGCAGCGCATCGGGTAAGCCCATGCGCTGCCGGCGCTTCTGGAGGATTGAATTGGACGTCTATATCGATCTGCTGCAATGGCCGGCCATGGTGGTCACGGTGATCGCCGCCTGGCTGATCGGCTCGCTGCAGCCCGGCCGGCGCTTCGTCGGCTTCTGCTGTTTTCTGCTGAGCAACCTGCTCTGGGTGATCTGGGGCTGGCACGCCGAGGCCTGGGCGCTGATCACCCTGCAGGTCTGCCTGGCGCTGATGAACCTGCGTGGGGTGAAGAAGAACGATGCCCCCACACAGCCCGAGCCAGACGCGCCCCGCGCTTAAATTGCCAGAGTGGGATCGCTGTCTATACTCCGAATCGTAGGCGTACCTGATTGAGTTCCGACTGCGCGTGCAAGCGTCCATGTCGCCAGCGAGCGTTTCGCGGGTGGCGTTGGGCAGAATCGGACCGATCGAAAACGTAGCTGGCATGACGGGAATGGTTTCCCCGGCCAGCCGATTTTCGGCGGTGCGATGGCGGTCGGCGGGATAACAAGAATCATAAGGGGAACCCGCAATGTCTCGACATCCATGCATCTGGATGGGGCTTGGGCTTTCGGCAATATTTGGCCAGGCCCAGGCGGCCTGGGACGTGAACATGCGCTCCGGCGCCACCGACGTCAGCCGTTCGGTGTTCGATCTGCACATGACGATCTTCTGGATCTGTGTGGTCATCGGCGTGCTGGTATTCGGCGTGATGATCTGGTCGATGGTCGCGCACCGCCGCTCCAAGCGTCAGCATTCCGCTCACTTCCACGAAAACACCCGCGTCGAGGTGCTCTGGACGGTCATCCCGCTACTGATCCTGGTGGGCATGGCGATCCCGGCGACGCGCACGCTGATCCACATCTACGACTCCAGCGAATCGGACGTCGACGTGCAGATCACCGGCTACCAGTGGAAGTGGCACTACAAGTATCTGGGCGAGGACGTGGAGTTCTTCAGCAACCTCACCACGCCGCGCGAGCAGATCAACAACCAGGCGCCCAAGGGCGAAAATTACCTGCTGGAAGTCGACGAGCCGCTGGTGATTCCCGCCGGCGCCAAGGTGCGCTTCCTGATCACCGCGGCAGACGTCATCCACTCCTGGTGGGTGCCGGATCTGGCGGTGAAGAAGGACGCCATTCCCGGCTTCATCAACGAATCCTGGACCCGCGTCGAAGAGCCCGGCATCTACCGCGGCCAGTGCACCGAGCTGTGCGGCAAGGACCATGGCTTCATGCCGGTGGTGGTGGAGGTCAAATCCGCCGAGGACTACGCCGCCTGGCTCGGCGAGAAGAAAGCAGAGGCCGCCAAAGTGGCCGAACTGACCAGCAAGGACTGGACGCTGGCAGAACTCACCGAACGCGGCGAGAAGATCTACCAGACCTCGTGCGCGTCCTGTCACCAGGCTGGCGGCGAAGGCATCCCGCCGATGTTCCCGGCCCTCAAGGGCTCGACTATCGCCACCGGCGATATCGAGGCGCACATCGACATCGTCGTCAACGGCAAGCCGGGCACCGCCATGGCGGCCTTCGGCAAGCAGCTGTCGGAAGTCGACCTGGCCGCGGTCATCACCTACGAGCGCAACGCCTGGGGCAACGAGACCGGCGAAATGGTCACGCCGAAAGACGTGCTCGACTTCAAACAGGCCGAAGAAGCCACCCAGTAAGAGGATTCGGTGATGAGTGCAGTGATCGACGATCATGGTCATGCCGGACATGACCACCACCACGGCCCGGCCAAGGGTCTCTCGCGCTGGCTGCTGACCACCAACCACAAGGACATCGGCTCGATGTACCTGTGGTTCAGCTTCTGCGCCTTCCTGCTCGGCGGCTCGATGGCCATGGTCATCCGCGCCGAGCTGTTCCAGCCGGGCCTGCAGATCGTGCAGCCGGAATTCTTCAACCAGATGACCACCATGCACGGCCTGATCATGGTGTTCGGCGCAGTAATGCCGGCCTTCGTCGGCCTGGCCAACTGGATGATCCCGCTGATGATCGGCGCGCCGGACATGGCGCTGCCACGGATGAACAACTTCAGCTTCTGGCTGCTGCCGGCAGCCTTCGGCCTGCTGGTCTCGACGCTGTTCATGGAAGGCGGCGGGCCGAACTTCGGCTGGACCTTCTATGCACCGCTGTCGACCACCTACGCGCCGGAGTCGGTGACCTTCTTCATCTTCGCCATCCACCTCATGGGAATCAGTTCGATCATGGGCGCGATCAACGTGATCGCCACCATCCTCAACCTGCGCGCGCCAGGCATGACGCTGATGAAGATGCCGCTGTTCGTCTGGACCTGGCTGATCACCGCCTTCCTCTTGATCGCGGTGATGCCGGTGCTGGCGGGCGTGGTGACCATGATGCTGATGGACATCCACTTCGGCACCAGCTTCTTCAGCGCGGCCGGTGGCGGCGACCCGGTGCTGTTCCAGCACGTGTTCTGGTTCTTCGGCCATCCCGAGGTGTACATCATGATTCTGCCGGCCTTCGGTGCGGTCAGCTCGATCATCCCGGCGTTCAGCCGCAAGCCGCTGTTCGGCTACACCTCGATGGTCTACGCCACCGGGGCGATCGCCTTCCTCTCCTTCATCGTCTGGGCGCACCACATGTTCACCGTCGGCATCCCGCTGACCGGCGAGCTGTTTTTCATGTACGCCACCATGCTGATCGCCGTGCCCACCGGGGTGAAGGTGTTCAACTGGGTGTCGACGATGTGGCGCGGCTCGCTGACCTTCGAGGCGCCGATGCTGTTCGCCGTGGCCTTCGTCATCCTCTTCACCATCGGCGGTTTCTCCGGGCTGATGCTGGCCATCGCCCCGGCAGACTTCCAGTACCACGACACCTACTTCGTGGTGGCGCACTTCCACTACGTGCTGGTTCCGGGAGCGATCTTCGGCATCTTCGCCTCGGCCTACTACTGGCTGCCCAAGTGGACCGGGCACATGTACGACGAGACCCTGGCCAAGCTGCATTTCTGGATGAGCTTCATCGGCATGAACCTGGCGTTCTTCCCGATGCACTTCGTCGGCCTGGCCGGCATGCCGCGGCGCATCCCCGACTACAACATGATGTTCGCCAACTTCAACATGGTCTCCAGCGTCGGCGCCTTCATGTTCGGCGCCACCCAGCTGCTTTTCCTGTTCATCGTCATCAAGTGCATTCGCGGCGGCGTACCGGCACCAGCCAAGCCCTGGGACGGCGCCGAGGGGCTGGAATGGAGCGTGCCGTCGCCGGCGCCCTACCACACCTTCCAGACACCCCCGGACATGAGCGATGTGCACGAGCACCGCAAGGGCACCGGCGGGGAGCTGACGCCGTGAGCAGGCAACAGGGCGTCGCTGGCAGGCCCGGACGGGTCTGCCAGGTCGACCGCGAAAAGGCCCGCTCCCACCAAACGGGGAGGCTCTCATGAACGAGTCCCTGCCCACCCGGCGCCTGGTCCGCCGCCTGCTGTTCGTCGTGGCCGGCATGTTCGGTTTCGGCTTCTTGCTGGTGCCGATCTACGACGTCATGTGCCAGGCGTTCGGCATCAACGGCAAGACCGCCGGCGCCTACACCGGCTCGCAGAGCGCCGACGCGGCGCGGGCCGTGCGGGTGCAGTTCCTCGCCACCAACGCGGCCGGCATGCGCTGGGAGTTCGGCCCGCTGGCTGACCAGCTCAGCGTGCACCCGGGCGCCAGCCAGGAGATTCGTTTCGTCGCCTACAACCCGACCGACAAGCCGATGACCGCCCAGGCGATCCCCAGCGTCTCGCCGTCGCGGGCGGCGGCCTACTTCCACAAGACCGAATGCTTCTGCTTCACCCAGCAGGTCTTGCAACCGGGCGAGCGCATCGAAATGCCGGTGCGCTTCATCGTCGATCGCGACCTGCCCGCCGACGTGCACAACCTGACCCTTGCCTACACGCTGTTCGACATCACGTCCCGCCAGCCGCCGGTGGCCGTCAACGCCACATCGGCCCCGGCCAAGGAGAGTCTGCAATGAGCCAACAGACCACCCACGAGCAGTATTACGTTCCTGATCAGAGCAAATGGCCGATCATCGCCACAATCGCCCTGCTGGTCACCTTCTACGGCCTGGGCAGCTGGTTCAACGACCTGAAAGCCGGGCGTGACGAGTCCAGCGGGCCGATGATCTTCTTCGTCGGCGCGCTGCTGATCGCCTACATGATGTTCGGCTGGTTCGGCGCCGTGGTGAAGGAAAGCCGCGCCGGGCTGTACAGCGCACAGATGGACCGCTCGTTCCGCTGGGGCATGAGCTGGTTCATCTTCTCGGAGGTGATGTTCTTCCTCGCCTTCTTCGGCGCGCTGTTCTACATCCGCTACTGGGCCGGCCCCTGGCTGGCCGGCGAAGGCGACAAGGGCATCAGCAACATGCTCTGGCCCAACTTCGAATACACCTGGCCACTGCTCAACACCCCAGATCCCAAGCTCTATCCGGCACCGGAAGGCACCATCAGTGCCTGGGGCCTGCCGCTGATCAACACCATCCTGCTGGTCAGCTCCAGCTTCACCTTGACCTGGGCGCACCACGCGCTGCGCAAGAACAATCGCCAGCACCTGAATATCGGCCTGGCGCTGACCGTGCTGCTCGGCGCCGCGTTCCTGGTCCTGCAGATCGAGGAGTACGTGCATGCCTACACCGAACTGGGGCTGACCCTGGGCTCGGGCATCTATGGCGCAACCTTCTTCATGCTCACCGGCTTTCACGGCGCCCACGTGACCATGGGCGCGATCATCCTCACGGTGATGCTGGTGCGCATCCTGCGCGGGCATTTCAGCCCGGAACAGCACTTCGGTTTCGAGGCAGCGGCCTGGTACTGGCACTTCGTCGACGTGGTGTGGATCGCGCTGTTCGTCTTCGTCTATGTGATCTAGCGAATCAGAAACCAAAGGCGGGGCGCAGCTGCCCCGTATAGAAACCCCAGCCGATCAGCGCAACGGTCAGTGCGCTGAGGCTGACCCGGATGAACAGGGCCGTGATCACGCGGGAGGTGCGGCCCTCGTCCCTGACCAGGAAGAACAACCCACTGAACAGACTGACCAGCGTGGCCACTAACAACAGAACGATCGCCGCCTTGAGCATGAGCGATTCCACGACAGGGGTATTGGGGGTGGAGTATAGCCAGCCGTATCGACACATCAGGCTGCCGGGCATGAGCAGCTTCAGGCCGGGGCTGCTGCCTACCCTGCTGGTGCTGGCCATGCTGCCGGTACTGGTCTGGCTGGGCTTCTGGCAGTTGGAGCGCGGCGAACAAAAGCGCGATCTGCTGGCACGCCAGGAGGCGAGGCAGCAAGCTGCGCCGCTGTCACCGGAGCAGATCGAAAGCAGCGCCCAGCCGGCCTTTTCCCGCGTGCATCTGCAGGGTCGTTTCGATGCCGAGCACAGCTTCCTGCTCGACAGCCGCACCCGTGACGGCCAGGTTGGCGTAGAGCTGCTGCAGCCCTTTCATGACGAGCTCAGCGACCGTTGGGTAATGGTCAACCGCGGCTGGATTCCCTGGCCCGATCGCCGCGTGCCGCCGGCCTTCGACACACCAGCGCAGTCTTTGAAGCTCGCAGCCTGGGTCTACGTACCGCCAGGAAAGCCGTTCATCTTCAGCCACCGCACGGCCGAGGGCTGGCCGCGCCTGATCAACCACGTCGACATCGAGGCGATGTGGCAGCAGGCCGGCCGCGAAGGCGTGATCCATGAATTGCGTCTGGAGCCCGGCCCCAGCGCCTACCGCGCCGATTGGGCGATCACCAGCATGCGCCCGTCGCAGCATCTGGGCTACGCCGTGCAGTGGTTTGCCATGGCAGCCGCCCTGCTGGCGCTGTTCATCTACTTCGGCGTGCATCAGGCACGGGAGAAGCACAGTGACAACGATGAATCCAACCCTTGCCGGCCGTGAGCCGAAGCGCGGTCGTGGCCGGCTGCAACTGCTGCTGATAATCACCGTGGTACTCGGCCCGATGCTACTGGCGTCGGCGATGTATCGCTTCGGCTTCTGGGTTCCACAGACCCGCAGCTACGACGGCGTGCTGATCGCCAACGGTCAGGACCGCGCAGCCATCGGCGTGACTGCAGCCGACTCCGAACGGCGCTGGGAGCTGCTGGTCACCGCCCCGCAGGGCTGCGAAACGCAGTGCCAGCAGCTGGTCTACCTGGCCCGCCAGATCAATATCGGCCTGGCTCGCGAAGCCGCCCGCGCCAGCCACGCCCTGGCCAGCGCCACCGCTCTGGACGAGGCCTACGAGCAACGCCTGCGTCGCGAGTATCCGCAATTGCAACGCCATGGCCTCGACGCCGGCGTGTATGCCCGCAACCCCGAAGCACCGGCCACGCCGCAGCTTTGGATCGTCGATCCGCACGGCAACCTGGTGCTGCGATACGACGCCGAAGCCGACGGCAAGGCAATCCTCGATGACCTGAAATACCTGCTGAAGATCTCGCAGATCGGCTGACGCACTCTGCCGCTTCGCTGGGGTCCCAAACTGGCCGCCCAAGGAGAAACCGATGGCCAAACCCGGATACCGCCTCGCCCTGATCGCCACGCTGCTGGCGGTGGTGGTCGTGCTGCTCGGTGCCTATACGCGGTTGACCCACGCCGGCCTCGGCTGCCCTGACTGGCCAGGCTGCTACGGTTTTCTCGCCGTGCCCATGAGCGAGCAAAAGCAGAACCTCGCCGCGCTGCGCTTTCCCGAGGCGCCACTGGAAGTGACCAAGGGCTGGAACGAGATGATCCATCGCTATTTCGCCGGCGCGCTGGGGCTGGTGATTCTCGCCATGGCGGCGCAGGCGGTACGCCGTCGCGGCCAACCCGGGCAGCCAGTGAAGTTGCCGCTGCTGCTGCTCGCGGTGGTCATCGCCCAGGCAATCTTCGGCATGTGGACGGTAACCCTGCAGCTCTGGCCGCAGGTGGTTACCGCGCACCTGCTCGGCGGCTTCACCACCCTCAGCCTGCTGTTCCTGCTGTGCCTGCGTCTGTCCGGCGCCTTTGCTCCGTTGCCAGCCATCGACGGTCGTCTGCGCAAATTCGCCGGCATCGCCATACTCGCGGTGATCGCCCAGATCGCCCTCGGCGGCTGGGTCAGCAGCAACTATGCGGCCGTCGCCTGCACCGACTTCCCCACCTGCCATGGCGAATGGTGGCCGCGGATGGACTTCGCCAACGCCTTCAACCTGGCCCACCACGACATCGGCCCGAATTACCTCGGCGGCCTGCTCTATGGCGAGGCGCGCACGGCCATCCACCTTACCCACCGCATCGGCGCGCTGTGCGTGACGCTGGTGTTGCTCTTGCTCGCTGCCATGCTCATACGCCGCGGCCTCGGCCGGCTGGCCGGGTTGCTCATCGCCGCGCTGGCGCTGCAGGTCGGGCTGGGCATCAGCAACGTGCTGCTCAACTTGCCGCTGACGGTCGCCGTAGCGCACAACGGCGGCGGTGCCGCGCTGCTGCTGGTGCTGGTGCTGGTCAATTACCGGCTGCGCGAGCCTGCACATGCCGCCCGGCAAACCGAGCCAGCATCGATTTCGAACACGACGGGGCAGCTCGATCTGCCCCGCGCATGACCACAAGGAGAACCCCCATGGCGACTCTACTCAGCGAACGCAGCGCCCAGGCCAGCTGGCGCGACTACCTGGAGCTGACCAAGCCGAAGGTGGTGCTGCTGATGCTCATCACCTCGCTGGTGGGCATGTTCCTCGCCACCCGCGCCGGCGTGCCCTGGACGGTGCTGCTGTTCGGCAATCTGGGCATCGCCCTGTGTGCCGGTGGCGCGGCGGCGGTGAACCATGTGGTGGACCGGCAGATCGATTCGGTGATGGCCCGCACCCACAAACGCCCCCTGGCCGAAGGCCGGGTCTCGCCAGCGGCGGCACTGACCTTCGCCTTCGTCCTCGGCGTCAGCGGGCTGGCCCTGCTGCTGACCTTCACCAATGCCCTCGCCGCCTGGCTGACCCTGGCCTCGCTGATCGGCTATGCGGTGATCTATACCGGCTTTCTCAAACGCGCCACGCCGCAGAACATCGTCATCGGCGGACTCGCCGGCGCCGCACCGCCGCTGCTCGGCTGGGTCGCGGTGACCGGCCAGGTCACCGCCGAACCGCTACTGCTGGTGCTGATCATCTTCGCCTGGACGCCGCCGCACTTCTGGGCGCTGGCGATTCACCGCAAGGACGAGTACGCCAAGGTCAACGTGCCGATGCTGCCGGTGACCCACGGCGTGCACTACACCAAGGTGCATATCCTGCTCTACACGGTGATGCTGCTGGCGGTCAGCTTCATGCCGTTCGCCATTCACATGAGCGGCCCGCTGTACCTCGCCGCCGCAGCGTTGCTGGGTGCACGCTTCCTCTACTGGACGATCGCGCTGTACCGCGACAGCCGGCCACATGCGGCAATCAAGACCTTCAAATTCAGCATCTGGTACCTGTTCGCGCTGTTCATCGCGCTGCTGGTTGATCATTATCTGCTGCTCGATTTCTAGATAGTCGCCCAAAGGACATCCATGACCCGCATCCAGAAAACCGTCTTCATTCTCGTGGCGCTGATCGCGCTGGTCGTCGGGCTGACGGTTTCCAAGGTGCTCAACAGCCAGCGCCAGCTCGACCCCACGCAGTTGCTGGATGCCGGCATCGTCGTGCTGCCGCAGAGCCGCACGGTGCCGTCGCTGAGCCTGACGGACCAGGACGGCGAAGCGGTGAAACTGAACGAACTGGACGGGCAGTGGACGCTGCTGTTCTTCGGCTACACCTTCTGCCCGGACATCTGCCCCACTACCCTGGCCGAACTGCGCCAACTCAACGGCATGCTGCCGGACGCCGTGCGCGACCAGCTGCGCATCATCCTCGTCAGCGTCGATCCGAATCGCGACACGCCGGAAAAACTCAAGGAATACCTCGGCTACTTCAACGCCGGTTTCCAGGGGCTTACCGGCCCGCTGGACGACATCCAGACCCTAGCCAACGGCGTCGGCATTCCCTTCATACCCGGCGATACCAGCAAGGAAAACTACACCGTCGACCACAGCGGCAACCTGGTCCTGATCGGCCCGGATGGTCGGCAGCAGGGCTTTATCCGCTCGCCTTTGCGGGTGCAGAAACTGGCCGAGCAGTTGCCTGAGCTGGTCAAGCAGGCGGAGTGAGGAAAGCGAGCCTGTTGGCGCTCGCGGTGTACCGACCATAGCTGGCGCTGGGCCTGGAAGCCCGCCCCCTCTAGCCCTCTCCCCAAGGGGCGAGGGGACTGTTCGATGATGGCGCAGGCTCTGGCGAATCAACACCCGGCCCAGAGGCGGCACGCTTCGGACGTCAGCACGGCGCAGCAACCATCTTTGGCTGCACAATCATCAAACACTGCCGTAATACTCACATACCTCTGCGATCCACCCCCTCGCCCCCTCCGGGGGGACGGCTGGGGCGCCCAGCATAGGGTTGAGGGGACGCTTCACCTCATGGCCATCATGGCTCACCGACCGAACTTACCGACGCCGCGCTTCCCCTGCGAGGTTCACGCAGCACCGCGCTGATGCGTGCTCGTCGCTTGCGCCACCAGATCACCACACCGGTGACCGACAACACCGCGATCGCCACGCCCAGAACGGCGATGAGGATGCGCCCTGGTAGGCCGAGGATGCGCCCGCCATGGATCGCCGGCTGCAGCAGATGAAACTGCTGCCCCAGCGTGCCCTGGCCGGGAATCTCCTGCCCCAGCAGACGACCGTCGGTGCCGTGGAAGAACAGCCAGGCGTTGCCCTGGTTGCTGTCGTGCTCGCCGAAGCCGGCGCCGTAGAAGTTGTATTCGAAGCTGTAGTACAGCTCGGTGATTGCCTCGCTCAGGCCGAGTTCGGCGGCGTGCTGCATGGCGTAGTCGTACGCCTGGTGGAAGTCGTAAGCGGTGGTGCCCAACTGCTCAGCCGGCATCCGCCCGCGGGCCTCGTAGACGCTCGGCTCAACGGGCGAGAACAGCGATACCACCGGCTTGAACACCTGCTCCGGCAGGTTCATCGCCACGCTACTGACCGCCACCGGCGTGAGCAGCAGCCACAGCCACAGGCCGCCTGCGCGGTGTACGTCGTGGTTCATGCGCTGGCGCTTGATCTTCCAGGACGTCCACCACTTGGAAAAGAACGGCCGGCCACGAGGAAAGGTCAGCACCAGCGAGACGAAGCAATCGATCACCCAGGCGATCGCCACGATACCCATCAACCACAGCCCCCAGTTGCCCGGCAGCGACAGGTTGTAGTGAAACTCGAGGATGAAGGGCACGAAGTTCTTGCGCGAGAAGCAGCATTCGCCCCAGTAGCGCGTGCCCACCGGGTCGCCGCTCACCGCATCGACGTACTGCACCACCGGGCGCTCGCCATACGGCTTGCCAGTTGCCGGATCGTTACGCGGCACCAGCGCCATCAAAGCGGCGTGACCGGGCTCACTGGGAAACTCCATGTACCAGACCTGCATGCGCGGGTTGGCCTGCTCGACGCGTTCCACCAACGTTCCCGGCGCCAGCACCGGGCCCTCGCTGGTGGTGTGGTAGAACTCCGGGTTGAGCCATTCGTCCAGCTCGTGATGGAAGGCCAGGATGCTGCCGGTAATGCCGGCGAGAAACAGGAAGATCGCCGTGGCCAGGCCGATGTAGCGGTGCAGGAGCACGAGAATGGAACGCATCGTCGGTTGTCCGTCCTTCAGAAAGCACAAAGCCGCCGGCCCTGTGGGGCCGGCGGCAGTTCAGCGTTGATCAGAAGTCGTAGGTCACGGTAGCCATGACATTGCGCTCCTCGCCGTAGTAGCACTGGCTCAGGCTGTTGCACGCGGCGACGTACTTCTCATCGGTGAGGTTGTTCAGGTTCAGACGCACGCCGACACCCTGCAGCCCGACGCGAGACAGGTCATAACCAAGCATGGCGTCGTACAGCGTGTAGGACGGAATGCGCAGGGTGTTCTCCGCGTCAGCCCAGCTCTTGCCGAAGTAGCGTGCGCCACCGCCAACCTGCAGCCCGGCCAACGGCCCTCGGTCGAAGGTGTAGTCGGTCCACAGCGAGGCCATGTTGCGCGCCACCGCGTTGGGCGTGTTGCCGCGATTGTTGACGCCGGCAGCACCGGTGAAGTCCTTGGAATACTCGACGTCCATGTAGGTATAGCTGGCGATGACATTGACCTGTTCCAGCGGCCGCAGACGAGCTTCGACTTCCAGGCCCTTGGAAGTGAGCTCGCCAACCGCGCGGTAGAAGTTCTCGTTGGAATCCTTGTTCGCCAGGTTGGATTGCTTCAAGTCGAAGTAGGAGATGGTGTAGAGATCATCGGTGCCCAGCGGCTGATACTTCAGGCCCACCTCGTACTGTTCGCCTTCAGTCGGATCAAGCAGTGTGATGTCGAAGCCGCCGCTGCCATTCGCGTTATAGGCCGCAGTGGCGTTGGGATTGAACGACTCGGAGTAGCTGGCGTAGGGCGACAGGCCGTTATCAAAGGCATAGAGCACACCAACGCGACCAGTGAATTGCTCGAGCTTGGCGCTATCGGACTGATCGCCGTAGCTCGCATCGTTGGTGTGATCGAACGAGACGTCTACCCAATCCTGGCGAACACCCAGCGAGAAGCGCCAGTTGCCGAGGCTGATCAGGTCCTGCACATAGAGGCCTGTCTGCTCCAGCTCACGGGTTTCGTCGTACTGGTGGTAGAACACCGGGCTGCCCGCACCTACGGCACCGGTGTAGGGATTGACCGAGGGCAGGCCGTAGGCTGCGTCGTAAACCACCTTGGCCTTGCGCCGCTGGTAGTCGAGGCCGGTCACCAGAGTATGGCTGAGTGCGCCGGTATCGAAGAGGAACTGCAACTGGTTGTCGATGGTCCAGGCGTGCAGCGCTTCGTCGGCCCCGGTGTAGTAGCGCACCAGTTCATCGGAACCTGGGGCCACGTAGCCGTACTGATAAACCTGCCCCGAGTCCACGGTGGAGTCCAGGTACTGGAAGTTCTGCCGCGCCGAAACGACATCGTTGAAACGATGCTCGAGCTGATAGCCGATCATCTGCTGGTCGCGCTCGAACTTCTCGTAGTCCTCATCGCCCTCGAAGAAGCTGCGCGAGATGCGCTGACCGTTGCGCGACGTCACCGTGCCATCGGCCGGTAATCCGCCGTGGTAGCCGCTCTCCGGATCGCGTTGCAGCATCGCCAGCAAGGTCAGGCGGGTGTCTTCGGTGAAGTCGATGCTCACCGAGGGCATCACCGCAAAGCGTTGCTCCTCGATTCCATCGACCTGGTTGTCGGCATCCTTGGCCACGCCGACCAATCGATAACTGATGCGCTCGTCATCCAGAGGCCCGGTGAAGTCGAACGCTGCCTGCTTGTAATCATTGCTGCCGTAGGAGAACTGCAGCTGGCGGCTAGCTTCCTTCTGCGGCTTCTTGCTGGTCATCGCCACCAGCCCCCCGGGCAGGCTGCGGCCATAGAGCACCGAGGACGGTCCCTTGAGGATGTCGATGCGCTCGATGAAGTACGGATCGACCTGCAGACTGCTGTAAGTGCCGCTGTCGCCCAGCAGCTTCTGACCGTCGAGGTAAAGGTTGTCCACCGAGCCATCGGTGATGCCGCGCATGGCGACATAGTCGTAGCGCGTCGTCGCACCGTACGGCGTACTCATCAGTCCCGGCGTATAGCGCACCGCCTGAGCGATCGAGCGTGAACCCTGATCCTCGATCTGCTGGCGGGTGACCACCGAAACGGTCTGCGAAGTCTCTGCTAACGGCATACTGGTCTTGGTCGCCACGCTGCTGTGGGTCGCGTTGTAGCCTTCCATCGAACCCAGCGCGTTGCCCAGGGCGAAGCCTTCGACGGTCATCGGTTGCAGTTCGACGGCATCGGTCTGCGCGCTACGGCGCGCTAGCGAGTAGTTGCCCTGGCTGTCGCGGACGGCGTGCAGGCCGCTACCCTGAAGCAACGCAGCGAAACCGTCGTCAACGCCGTACTGCCCTTGCAGGCCGTTGCTGTCCAGGCCCTGCAGCAGGCTGCCATCCACCGAGAGCAGCACACCTGCTTCACCGGCGAAACGGCTCAGTGCGCTGGAGAGCGGGCCGGCGGGAATGTCGTAGCTGCGCACCACCTGCTGGGTCGCAGACTGCGCCATGGCAGCGCCGGGCACGACGCTGGCCAGCGGCAGGCACAGCAGCGCGGCACGAATGCCGAGCGCCAAGGCGCGGGAGCGATTGGGAATGAACGGCAAGGCGGTCGAGCGCATGGGTGTTCCTGTTCGAGTGACGGATTTAGCCCTATGCCCAACCAGATCGAAGAAAGGGAACTGCAGATGCGAATATTTTTTATTCGTGTCCGCAACGAACTACACGCCACCTCGTGTCGCGGCAGGTTCGAGGCTGACCCACCAGGCCATGCGCCGCTCGATGCGCACCGGCAGCGTCGCCGCCAGCGCATCCAGCACACGCTCGGTGTCACCGAGGGGAAAGGCGCCGACCACACGCAGATCGGCGATACGCGGATCGCAACCGAGATAGCCGTGTCGATAGCGCGACAGTTCGACGAGGAAATCTTCCAGGCGCTGGTTGTCGGCCAGTAATACGCCGCTCGCCCAGGCCTGATGTTCGGCACGGGCCGCCGACAGGGGGGCGATGTAGCGGCGACTGAAATCGGTCTGCTGCCCGGCCGCCACACGGGTGATGCCTAAGCCGTCCAGCTGGATATCCACAACGCCAGCGAACACGCTCAGGCGGGTATGGCCATCTTCCTGGCGCAGCGAGAAACGCGCGGCCTGCTCGCTGCGCACGCGACCTTCACGACTGGTCAGCAGCAACGGCCGCCCGCCTTGGCTGGGCGAGGCATCGACCAGCAGCTCACCGTGGTAAAGCGCCAGCCTGCGCGCGGTCGCGTCATCGGCAATATCCACCGCGGTATCGGTGTTCAGCCAGAGCTGCGAGCCATCAGCCAGGCGCAGATCGCGCACCTCACCAACCGCGGTCCGCTCATCGGCCGTCCACTGTCGCCAGGGCAGCGATCCGCCGGCCAGGCTCAGTGCCGCGCCGCCACAAAGCACGGACAGCACCTTCAGTGCCTGGCGACGGTTCGATTGGCGGCTGTGCAACATCGCGCCGGCGGTGCGCCCGACGGCATCGTCGGCCAGCGGCTGGAACTGGCCACTGATGCGTTCGACCTTGGCCCACGCGCGGGCATGTTCCGGCTGTTCCAGCCACGCGCTCCAGGCCTGGCGCTCGCCAGCGCTGGCCGCACCGGACTGTAACACGGCAAACCACTTCGCCGCTTCCTGCAGCACGCGGTAATCGATGCCCATCAGTCCTCCGCCACCAGCAGCAGGCAATGCAACATGGCCTGAGCCATGTACTTCTTCACCATCCGCTCGGAAACGCCGAGTTCGATGGCGATTGCGGCGTAGGTCATGCCCTGCAGCTGCGACATGAGAAAGGCGCTGCGCACCTTCGCCGGCAGCTGGGCCAGCATGGCGTCGACCTGCAGCAAGGTTTCGACGATCAACGCCTGGGATTCCGGCGATGGCGCCACGGGCTCGGGTTGCAGTGCCAGCGCATCAAGATAGGCCTGCTCGATCTGTCGGCGCCGCCAATGGTTGATCAACAGGCCCTTGGCGATGGTATGCAGGTAGGCTCTGGGTTCGCGGATGGCGCCCATGTCCTGATCCTTGGTCATCACCCGCACGAAGGTGTCCTGCGCGAGGTCGGCCGCCCGCTGATTACAGCCCAGCTGGCGCCGCAGCCAGCCGTTAAGCCAGCCGTGATGCTCGGCATAGAGCCGATGCAGCATCTGCTGTCGAACCATACCTTCAGTTGCCATGCGGCCTCCCATGAGCGCTGCAAGCGCTAATGCTAACGCTTCTCAACAGCACAAATCCATCGGCAATCGCTGTGTCGCGTTCTTTTGTCGACCGACGTCCGTTCGAGCACGGTGCAGAAAAAAGCTCGACTAGGCTGAAGGGACAACCCATCTCCGGAGGCACGCTCATGACTCAACTGCCACGTCTGGCCGCTTTCGCGCTTCTCTCCCTGACACTGCTGCCAGCCCATGCGCAGATTCTGCCGGGCCTCTGGGAATTCAGCAGCGGCGATATACAGGTGGACGGCCAACAGATGCCCGGCATGGACGCGATGCTGGCGCAGATGGAGAACCTGCCCCCCGACCAGCGCCGGATGATGGAGGAGATGCTGGCCGCGCAGGGCGTGAAACTCGGCGGCAAGGGCGTGCAGATCTGTCTAAGCAAGGCCCAGGTTGAGTCCGATGAGCTGCCCTTTCAGGATGACCCGGCCTGTACCCAGGAGATCACCGAGCGTGGCGACAAGCTGTGGAAATTCAGGTTCGAGTGCCCTGATGCCCGAGGACAGGGCGAGACGCGCTTCATCAGCGACAAGGAGCTCGTCAGTACCGTGGAAAGCCAATACCGCCAGGGCACCGAGACTGGTACCTCGCGAATCGAATCCCACGCGCGCTGGATAGCGGACGATTGCGGCGCATTGAAACCGGCTCGGTAGAAGGCAACCGGGAAATCAGCCGGGGTTCCACGTGAAACCCCCATGGCTGCTGGGCGGGAGTCAGCTCTTCTCCCAACTGCCCTGGTTGTTCTGCTCGCAAGCGGGCTGGAGAAAGCGCGCATCACTGGCGATGCCGTAATAGTGAATGTCCTGCCGGTACGGCATGTTCGACACCTGCGCGTTGCGGCAGACACCGAAGGCCCCGTCCGGGCACTGATCGACGAACTCGACTTCGACCTCGTGATCCTTCAGCTGCGGCTGACAGAAGCCGGTGCGGAACAGCTCTGCGGGAATGTTGATGTTTGCCTGGCAAAGCTTCACTGCCACGCGGTCGTCGTGGCTGTTAATGACGCACGCTTCGGCCATCACATCGCCAGCGACGAGCAGGCTGCACAGGGCTGTCAGCAAGAACGGTAACCGCACGATTTCACCTCTCCGAGAATCGCCGGCGACTTTAACATGAGCCACCCGCCCCTTTCAGACCCAGCGCAAAATGCGCACCATAGCCGCCATGCTCGAACATATCCCGACCCATCTCATCGGCGGCCCGCTCGGCGCCGGCAAAACCAGCCTGATCCGTAATCTGCTCGATCAGAAGCCCGCCGACGAACGCTGGGCGGTGCTGATCAACGAGTTCGGCCAGATCGGGCTGGATGCCGCGTTACTGACGACCGAAGCAGACGGCATCAGCCTGGCGGAGATCCCCGGCGGCTGCCTGTGTTGTGTCAACGGCGTGCCGTTCCAGGTCGGCCTGGCGCGCCTGCTGCGTCAGGCAGAACCAGACCGCTTGCTGATCGAACCCTCCGGCCTGGGCCACCCGGCGGAATTGCTGCGGCAGCTCAGGCAACCGCCATGGCAGAACGTGCTGAGCGTCCAGCCAACCGTACTGGTACTGGATGCCGCCGCCCTCAGCCGCGGCGAACCCCTGCCCGACAGCCAGCAGCAGGCCCTGGCCCAAGCCGGCCTGCTGCTGATGAACAAGAGCGAAACGCTGGACCAACCCAGCCGTACCCGACTGGCCGAGCAGCTGTCTGGGCAGCCGCTTTACTGGACCACGCAAGGCCAGCTGTCCCTGGAACAGCTTCCCGGTATCGGCGCTCGCGCCAGTGAACCGACACGCGCGACCACCCTGCCCTCCGGGTCGGCGACGCTGGCGCAGGTGTGGCTCGATCCGCGCCAGCCGATCTGCCAGGTTCAGGCGACAGCAGAGCAGTGGAGCATCGGCTGGCGCTGGCACCCGAGCCAGCGTTTCGATCTCGGCCAGCTCTCGCAATGGCTGACGCGCTGGCCCTGGCGTCGCGCCAAGCTGGTGGCCCACGGCCGCAGCAATTGGCAGTCAGCCAACGCACTGGACGGTCAGGCGTTGGTCTTCAGGAGCAGCGAATGGCGGCGGGACTCAAGGATAGAGCTGATCTTCAGCGAACCTCAGTCGCAGGCGGAACTGCAACAGGGCATGGTCGAGTGCCTTATCGACGAATGACCTGTCATTCGCGGGGGCGGCGCCAGTCGTCCAATTGAATCACCCTCCCCGGCTCGTCGGCGGGCTGAAACGGATGCGCCGCCAGTTCGATACGACCGACCTGCGCACCGAACATGACGATGGTGCCTGGGTGGCGCTGCTCACCAGTGACGGTGAACTCGAAACCGTAGATACGCGCGAGCCGGCGCTGGCCGCGTGCATCCGGCAACAGCGTCAGCTTGCGAAAGGCTACATTGCCGTCGAGCAATTCCACATCGAGCTTCTGGCAGTGCCGGCGCACCGCCTGCAGGGCGCGCTCGCGAATACCGTGGGAGTGCCACAGCCAGGCGCCGGCGGCAGCCAGCAGCATGAACAGAAACAGATTGCTCAGAGTCAGCATGAAGTAACGGAAAGTGTCCGGCGGGCGCACAGCTTAACAGGCCGTCGCGGCGACGCCGTGTCGATACCGTCGTATATCCGCTTCAGCTTTCCAGCCAGACGTCGCGCGCCCAATGCCAGACGGTCTCCCAGGTTTCCTCATCGGTCAGCTCGCAGTCGTCGCCGTCCCACAGGGTGACTTCGCCTTCCAGATCGACCACGTAGTAGTCGCGCCCGTCCTGGCAGATCGGGATCAGATCGCGCGGCACGCCGGCATCCCAGGCATTGGCGGCGACTTCCGGCAGGTAGGTGTGTGACTGCGGATCGGTGGCGGTGACCGGCTCCAGGCGCCCGTAAATCACATCGCTGACCTGAAGCAGGAACTCGCGCAGGCCAAACGGGAGGTTGATCAACAGCTGTTCCTCGATCTCCACCAAGAGATCGTCGTCGGGCAGTTCCAGCGGTACCGGCACCGGCTCGTTGAGCTCGCGCAGCTGTTCGATGACTTCTTCCACACCCCACCTCCTGTCGTATGCCCCTGGGCAAGGCCCGTTTATACAGCCCGCCGGATTGGCGAGCTAGTTCTGTCGCGTTAAAGTGCATGGCCTAGCGAAACGCTCGGTTAAGACCTTCACAGCGACTTGCCCGATTCAGTACGCACAATTGCGGAATTTTAGGTAGCAATTTGCATTGGTGCCTGCCAGACACGTCTGGTCCGCTCGGACCTGAACAAGGACACGCAATGACCACTACCGAAGCCCAGGAATTGCTCCAGGCCATCGACCGATGCGCCGACGAGCCGATCCATATCCCCGGTAGCATCCAGCCCCATGGCTTCCTGCTGGTGGTCAGCGAACCCGAACTGCGCGTGCAGCAGGCCAGTGAAAACGTTCAGCACTGGCTCGGAATCGACGCCCGCTCGCTACTCGGTCAGCCACTGTCGAACCTGCTGCCCACCGCACGCCTCGAAGCCGGTCTCACGGCACTGAGCGAAGACGACCACAACCCCTTTCACCTGAGCGATGTGAGCATCGGTCTCACTGGTGTCGCCGGCCAGGCGTTCGCCCTGCTCGGCCATCGCCATCGCGGCCAGCTGATCCTCGAATTCGAACGCGCGGAAACCTCGGGCCAGGCCTACGACACCCTCTACCCGCTGATGCGCACCTTCGTCGCCCAGCTGCAGGACAGCCGCGAGCTCGAAGCGCTCTGCCAACTGGCGGTTCGGGAGGTCAAGCGCATCACCGGCTTCGGCCGCGTCAAAGCCTATCGCTTCGATGCCGAAGACAACGGCGTGGTGCTGGCAGAGGTCGCCGACCCCGGCTATCCAAGCTACCTCGGGCTGTGCTTCCCGGCCGCCGACATTCCTCAGCAGGCGCGCCGGCTGTATCGCGAGAACCTGATCCGGGTGATCCAGGATGCCAACTATCAACCCTCGCCACTGGTGCCGGCGCTCAATCCGGTCTCCGGCGCGCCACTGGACCTGAGCTTCGCCGCATTGCGCAGCGTTTCCCCGGTGCATCTGCAGTACATGCGCAACATGGGCACGCTGGCGTCGATGTCGATCTCCATCGTCATTCGCGACCGCCTCTGGGGGCTGATCTCCTGCCATGATGCCGAACCGCGTGCGGTCAGCTACCAGACCCGCACCGCCTGCGAGCTGCTCGGCCGCATCCTCTCGCTGCAGATCGAGGCGAGGGAAAGCGAGACCCTCGCGCAGCGCAAGCTGGAACTGCGCCACCAGATCGTCCACCTGCTCGCGGCGATGGCCGATCGCGACAGCGTGGTCGAGGGTTTCCGCCATCTCCCCGAGGTGGTGCTGGGGTTCGCCGGTGCCGACGGCGCGGCGATCATCTCCGCCGACAAGTGCGAAACCGTCGGCGACACGCCGGAGCATGAACAGATCCTGCAGCTGGCGCAGTGGCTGGGCGAACGGCGCGACGAGCTGGTCTTCCACAGTGACTGCGTCGGCCGCGACATCCCCGGCATGCCGGCGCTCGCCGAGCGCTGTGCCGGGGTCATGGCCATCTCCATCTCGCGCCTGCACGCGCACTATCTGATCTGGTTTCGCCACGAGCAGATCAAGACCGTCAACTGGGCCGGTCAGCCGGAAAAACAGATCGACCGTCAGAGCGGTGCGCTCACTCCGCGACACAGCTTCGAACAATGGCAGGAAACCCTGCGCGGCTATGCGCAGCCCTGGGATCAGGTGGTGATCGAGGGCGCGCTGGAGTTGCGCAATGCGGTGCTCGGTATCGTCTTGCGCAAAGCCGAGGAAATGGCCCAGCTGGCCGGCGAGTTGCGCGCCAGCAACAAGGAGCTGGAGGCCTTCTCCTACAGCGTGTCCCACGACCTGCGCGCACCGCTGCGGCACATCGCCGGCTACACCGAGCTGCTCAGCGAGATGGAAAGCAAGCAGTTGAGCGAACGCGGGATGCGCTTTCTCGACAACATTGCCGACGCCGCACGCTTTGCCGGCACGCTGGTGGACAACCTGCTGAGCTTCTCGCAGATGGGCCGTTCGGCATTGCGCCTGTCGGATGTCAACCTCGCTGCATTGGTTGCCTCGATTCGCGAGGAGCTGGTACCCGATTGCGAAGGTCGCCAAATCGAATGGCACCTACTGCCGATGCCGGTCGTCGTCGCCGATGCCGCCTTCATTCACATGGTGTTGCGCAACCTGATCGACAATGCGGTCAAGTACAGCCGCACCCGGGAGGTGGCCGTCATCGAAGTGGGCGCCGAGCAACGCGCCGGCGAGGTGGTGGTCTATGTGCGCGACAACGGCGTCGGCTTCGACATGCAGTACTCGAACAAGCTGTTCGGCGTGTTCCAGCGCTTGCACCGCATGGAGGAGTTCGAAGGCACCGGCATCGGCCTGGCGAGCGTGCGCCGCATCATCGAGCGCCACGATGGCCAGGTCTGGGCCGAAGGCCAGCTGGACAAGGGCGCCACGTTCTACTTCTCACTCCCCAAACTGTCCTACACATCGTCCCTCCTGGACCGAGACATCTGATGCTGAAACCGATACTGCTGGTCGAAGACAACCCCCACGACCTGGAACTCACCCTGATCGCGCTGGAGCGCAGCCAGCTGGCCAATGAGGTGGTGATCATGCGTGACGGCGCCGAGGCGCTGAACTACCTGCAGCGCACCGGCGCTTACGCCGATCGCGCCGATGGCAATCCGGCAGTGCTGCTGCTGGACCTGAAACTGCCCAAGGTCGACGGCCTGGAAGTGCTCAAGACCGTCCGCGAGACCGCCGAGCTGCGCAGCATTCCGGTGGTCATGCTGACCTCGTCGCGGGAAGAACCCGACCTGATGAAAGCCTATGAGCTCGGGGTGAACGCTTACGTCGTCAAACCGGTCGAATTCAAAGATTTTGTCGCCGCAATCTCCGACCTCGGCATCTTCTGGGCCGTGCTCAACGAGCCACCACCCGGTTCGCTGCGACTCAAGCGCGCGCGCAACAAAGACGAAAAGAACTGAACGAGCATTGCCGGCCCGCGCCTGGCGGGCCGTTTCGATGATTCCTGCTTCCTCGACAGGATGGATATGCCAGCGTCAAAGAACATCAGCGTCCTGTTCATCGAGGACAGCCCGCACGACGCCGAACTCGCCCAGTTGGCGCTGGAGCGCAGTGGCTACACTCTGCATACCGAGCTGGTCTACAGCCATGCCGGCGTGGTGGAAGCGCTGCAGCGACGCGCTTTTGATCTGATCCTGGCGGACTTCATCCTGCCAGGCTTCTCCGGCAGCCAGGCCCTACAGGAAGCGCGTCGGCTGGCGCCACAGACCCCCTTCATCTTTCTCTCCGGCGTTTTTGGCGAGGAGCACGCGGTCAACATGATGCGCTCCGGCGCCGTCGACTACGTGCTCAAGCAGAACCTCGGCTTTCTGCCCAAGGCGGTGGAACGTGCACTGGCCGAAGTCAACGAACGGCGCCGCCGTCTGCAGGCCGAACAGGCTTTGCGCGAGGTCGAGGTGCGCGCGCGCCTGGCCATCGATGCGGCACGCCTGGGCATGTGGGACTACGAACCACAGAGTGGCGCGCTGATCTGGGACCAGCGCTGCCGGGCCATGCTCGGTATCGGTGAACAGGACCCGGTGGACATGCCGCTGTTCGAACGCCTCTGCCACCCGCAGGACCGCGAGCGGATACGCGAGGAAATCGCCCGTGCCATCGCCGGTGAAGACGGTGGTGAATTCTGCACCACCTATCGCGTGCTCTTCGATGACGGCAGCCTGCGTTGGATGGAAACCCGCGGCCAGGCGTTCTTCGAAGGCGGGCAATGCTCGCGCTTCGTCGGCGTGGTGATGGACATCACCGAGCAGCAACTGGCGACCCAGACCCTCAGGCAGATGAACGAAACCCTGGGCGAGCGCGTGCAGGAGCGCACCCGCGAACGTGACCGCACCTGGGAGTTGTCCCGTGACCTGCTGGCGGTCACCCGCCTGGACATGATGCCGGTCGCGCTCAACCCGATCTGGGAGGATGCCTTCGGCTGGCCGCTGGAACAGCTCATGCAGCACCCGCTGACCTGGCTGGTGCATCCCGATGATCTGCAGGCGACCCAGGAAGAAAATGCCCGTGTCGGCCAAGGCAAGGTCACCAACCGCTTCGTCAATCGCCTACGCCATCGCGATGGCAGCTACCGCTGGCTGTCCTGGTCGGTGGTCGCCGATGACGGCCGCGTCTACTCGGCGGCGCGGGACATCACCAGCGAAATCGCCGCGGTCGACAAACTGGCCGAGGCCAACCGCGAGCTCCGCGCGCAGATCCAAGAGCGCGAACGTGTCGAGGCGACCCTGCAGCAGATGCAGCGCCTCGAAGCCGTCGGCCAGCTGACCGCCGGCGTCGCCCATGACTTCAACAACCTGCTGACGGTCATCCTCACCAGCGCCAGCTTTCTGCAGAACGATCTCGAGAAGGGCGCACCGGCAGAACGCAGTTTGCGTCGCTTGCAGTACATCCGCGAATCTGGCGAGCGCGGCGCAACGCTGACCAGCCAGCTGCTCGCCTTTGCCCGGCGCCAGCAGCTTACGCCCGCGGCAGTCGACCTCAACGATACGCTGGTCAGCCTGCTCAGCCTGCTGAAAAGCACCCTCGGCGGCAGCGTCAGCATCGAGACCGACACCCAGGCCAACATCTGGCACGCGCTGGTGGACCCGACCCAGATCGAGATGATCATCCTCAACCTGGCGATCAATGCCCGTGATGCCATGGGTGACAGCGGACGTCTGACGCTGGGCACGCGCAACGTGGTGATCAGCGAACCGGCACTGCGCGCCGAAGATCCCGGCCCAGGTGAGTACGTGGTGCTGTCGGTGACCGACACCGGCACCGGCATGAGCGAGGAAGTGCTGAGCAAGGCGTTCGAGCCCTTCTTCACCACCAAGGAGGTCGGCAAGGGCTCGGGCCTCGGCCTGGCGCAGGTTTTCGGTTTCGCCAAGCAATCCGGTGGCGGTGCCCGTATCGAAAGCCGCGAAGGCGTGGGTACCACGGTCAAGGTATTCCTGCCCCGCACCGCGGCACCGCAGCAGCTGGAGCCGATCCTGGCGGTGAGCGCCGGGACGCGCGAGGACAATGCACAGCACAGCATCCTGCTGGTAGACGACGATCCGAGCGTGCGTGAGGTGACCGCGCTGATGCTGCAGGACCTCGGCTTCGCAGTGACCGAGGCGGATAGCGGCGACCATGCCTTGCAGCTGCTGGCCGGTGATATCGAGGTCGATCTGCTGCTGGCCGATTTCGCCATGCCCGGCATGAACGGCGGCGAACTGGCCCGTGCCGTGCGCACGCGCTACCCCGAGCTGCCGGTGATTTTCGTGACCGGCTACGCCGAGCTGTGCGAACTGGGTCTGGCCGGCTACTCGATCATCCAGAAACCGTTCCGCGAGGAACAACTGGCGAGCAAGATTCATCTGGCTTTGAACGAAGGCAGCCTGACCGATGGCTGAGCTGCGCGCACGCCTCAGACAGGCCACGGCGCCACTACATGAGCAAGTAGATGCCGCCTTCTCGGACTTCAGCCTCGAGCAGCCAGACGATTATCGTCGCTTCCTGCGTGCCCACAGCCGGGTCCTCAGCGCCGCGGAGATCGCGCTGGAGCGCGCCGGTTTCGCCGCTCTGCTCGACGACTGGCCGATGCGGGTGCGCCGTCATGCCTTATGGGCCGATCTGGCCGAACTGGAATGCCCGTCTCCAGCAGCGCTGTCGATACCGTCATTGAACGATTTCGCCAGCTGCTGGGGCGTCGCCTACGTGCTGGAAGGGTCTCGCCTGGGTGGCCGCGTGCTCGCACGGCGTGTACGTCAGGCCAACCAGACCGTCCCCATTCGTTACCTCGAGCATGGTGAGGTCGCCAGGCTCTGGCCGGCCTTCCTCGCCCGTCTCGAACAGCATGCTGCCAGTTACGCCTGGGAACCGATGCTGCTCGCCGCCGAACAGACCTTCGCCCTGTTCGCCGAAGCTGCCGCGCTGGAACACGACTGCGAATACGGCTGAAAGCACAAAGGCCCCGCAGGGCCTTTGCTTTACGCAACAACAACACACGCTCTCTGGCGCGCTCGCCGGTCACTCCACCGTGACGGACTTGGCGAGGTTACGTGGCTGGTCGACATCGGTACCGCGCAGCACGGCAACGTAGTACGACAGCAGTTGCAGCGGCAGGGTATAGAGGATCGGCGCAAGAACATCGTGGATATGCGGCATGTTCACCACGAAGATCCCTTCACCGTTGTCGAACCCGGCTTCACGGTCGGCAAAGACGATCAGCTCACCACCACGGGCGCGCACTTCCTGCAGGTTGGACTTGAGCTTTTCGAGCAACTCGTTGTTCGGCGCCACCGTGACCACCGGCATGTCGGCGTCCACCAGCGCCAGCGGGCCGTGCTTGAGCTCACCGGCCGGGTAGGCCTCGGCATGGATGTAGGAAATTTCCTTGAGCTTGAGCGCACCCTCCATCGCCACCGGATATTGAGCGCCGCGGCCGAGGAACAGGGTGTGATGCTTCTCGGCGAAGTGCTCGGAAATCTTCTCCACCGTAGCATCCATCGCCAGCGCCTCACCCAGGCGGGTCGGCAGCCGGCGCAGCTCGTCGACCAGTTCGGCCTCGAGCGCAGGGGAAAGCGTGCCCCGGACCTGGCCCAGCGACAGCGTCAGCAACAACAGGCCAACCAGCTGGGTGGTGAAGGCCTTGGTCGAAGCCACGCCGATTTCCGGGCCGGCCTGGGTGAGCAGGGTCAGGTCCGACTCGCGCACCAGCGAACTGATGCCGACGTTGCAGATCGCCAGGCTGGCGAGATAGCGCCCTTCCTGCTCGGTGCGCGCCTTGGCGTTACGCAGCGCTGCCAGCGAATCTGCCGTCTCGCCGGACTGGGAGATGGTGACGAACAGGGTGTCCGGCTGCACCACTACCTTGCGGTAGCGGAATTCGCTGGCAACCTCGACCTGACAGGGTATGCCGGCCAGCTCCTCCAGCCAGTAACGCGCGACCATGCCGGCGTGATAGCTGGTGCCACAGGCGACGATCTGCACATTGCGCACTTTGGCGAACAGCTCGGCGGCTTGCGGTCCGAACGCCTGCACCAGCACCTGATGATCGCCTAGCCGGCCTTCCAGGGTGCGCTGCACCACCTTCGGCTGCTCGTGAATCTCCTTGAGCATGAAGTGGCGGTACTCGCCCTTGTCCGCCGCCTCGGCACCTTCGTGGTACTGCACGGCCTCGCGCTGCACCGGCTGGCCGTCGACATCCCAGATCTGCACCGCATCGCGGCGGATTTCGGCGATGTCGCCCTCTTCCAGATACATGAAACGGTCTGTGACCTGACGCAGCGCCAGCTGGTCCGAGGCGAGGAAGTTTTCGCCCAGGCCCAGACCGATCACCAGCGGGCTGCCGCTGCGCGCGGCGAGCAGGCGATCCGGTTGCCGCGCACTGATCACCGCCAGTCCGTAGGCGCCATGCAGTTCCTTGACCGCCGCCTTCAGCGCAGCGGTGAGGTCGCCGAGCGAATCGAGCTTGTGGTGCAGCAGGTGCACGATGACTTCGGTGTCGGTATCCGAGAGGAATACGTAACCCATCTCCTTGAGCTGGGCCCGCAGCGCCTCGTGGTTCTCGATGATGCCGTTGTGCACCACGGCCAGATCGTCACCGGAGAAATGCGGATGGGCATTGCGCTCGCAGGGCGCACCATGGGTAGCCCAGCGGGTATGCGCAATGCCCAGGCGGCCGGCCAGCTGCGTCTGCTGCTGAGCCTGCTCCAGTTCGGCGACCTTACCGTTCCGGCGCAGACGCTCGAGTGTGCCGTTCTCGTCCAGCACGGCGACGCCGGCACTGTCATAGCCACGGTATTCCAGGCGCTTGAGGCCCTCGAGAAGGATCGCGGTGATGTTGCGTTCGGCGACGGCGCCAACGATGCCACACATGCTCAAGTCTCCAGATTGGTTTCGACGGCCACGCAGATCAGTTTGACGCCGCGGGCCAGGATGCTGCTGCGCGCCTCGTCGCTGAGGCGCTCATCGGTAATCAGGGTATGCACGCTGCTCCAGGGCAGCTCGAGATTGGGGATGCGCCGACCGATCTTGTCGGCCTCGGCGAGCACGATGACTTCGCGCGCGACGTCGGCCATCACTCGGGACAACCCTAGCAGTTCGTTGAAGGTGGTGGTGCCCCGCTCCAGATCGATGCCATCGGCACCGATGAACAGTTGGTCGAAGTCATAGGAGCGCAGCACCTGCTCGGCGACCTGGCCCTGAAAGGACTCCGAATGCGGGTCCCAGGTGCCGCCGGTCATCAGCAGCACCGGTTCATGCTCCAGCTCACGCAGGGCATTGGCCACGTTCAGCGAGTTAGTCATCACCACCAGGCCATGTCTGTGGCCCAGTTGCGGAATCATCGCCGCCGTGGTGGTGCCGCTGTCGATAATGACCCGCGCATGCTCGCGAATGCAGCCGACAGCGGCGGCGGCAATTGCCTGCTTCCAGGGCGACACCGGCTGCACGCTGTCGCCGATCAGCTCCTGTGGCAACTGTACCGCCCCGCCGTAACGGCGCAGCAGCAGGCCGTTCTTCTCGAGTGCGGCGAGGTCCTTGCGGATGGTGACTTCCGAGGTTTCGAAGCGCCGCGACAGCTCGTCCACACTGACCTCGCCGAGCTCGTTGAGCAAGGCGAGGATCGCGTGGCGACGTTGTGGAGTGTTGCGCTTCGACATAGATATGTTTCGATTCGAAAGATAACGGCGCGAATCAAAACATAAGTGCTTACGGGCTGCAAGCTGCTGGCGATCCGGCGTCACCCACCAACAGCGGGAAGCAGGCCCGCATCCCGCGCCGAACGCGGATCTACGACTGCTTCTTCGGTCGCTGCCAGCCTTCGATATTGCGCTGGCGACCGCGGCCGAGGCCCAGGGTATGGGCCGGCACGTCCTCGGTGATCGTCGAACCGGCGCCGGTCGTTGCGCCATCACCGAGATTCAGCGGTGCAACCAGCGAACTGTTGGAACCGATGAAAACGTCCTCGCCCATCACCGTCCTGAATTTGTTGGCGCCATCGTAGTTGCAGGTGATGGTACCGGCACCGATGTTGGTCCGCGCGCCGATCTCGGCGTCACCGAGGTAGCTGAGATGCCCGGCCTTGGCGCCATCGCCGAGGGTCGCGTTCTTCAGCTCGACGAAGTTGCCGACATGCGCCTTGGCGCCGAGCACGCTGCCTGGACGCAGCCGCGCGAACGGGCCGCAATCGGCACTCTCGCCGACTACCGCACCCTCCAGATGGGAGTTGGCCTTGATGATCGCGCCGCGGCGCAGGGTGCTGTCCTTGATCACGCAGTTCGGCCCGATCTGCACATCGTCTTCGATGACCACCGTGCCTTCCAGCACCACATTCACATCGATCAGCACATCACGGCCGACACTGAGCTCCCCGCGCACGTCGAAGCGCGCCGGATCGCGCAGCGTGACGCCTTGCGCCATCAGGCGCCGGGCCGCGCGCTGCTGGTAGTGGCGCTCTAGCTCGGCCAGCTGGATGCGGTCGTTGGCGCCCTGCACTTCCATTGCATCCAGCGGCTGCTCGGTGGCGACGCGCAGGCCATCGGCCACGGCCATGGCGATCACATCCGTCAGGTAGTACTCGCCCTGGGCGTTACTGTTGGACAGGCGACCCAGCCATTCGCCGATACGACTTCCCGGAACCGCGAGAATCCCCGTATTGCCTTCGCGGATCGCCTTCTGCTCGTCGCTGGCATCCTTATGCTCGACGATGGCCTGCACTTCACCACGCGCGTCACGGACGATCCGGCCATAGCCGGTCGGGTCATCCAGCGTAACCGTCAGCAGCGCCAGCTGCTCCGGCCCGACCTTCTGCAGCAGGCGGTGTAGCGTTTCGGCTTCGATCAGCGGCACATCGCCGTAGAGGATCAGCACACGCTCGGCCGACAGATTCGGCAACGCCTGGGCCACTGCATGCCCGGTACCCAGCTGCTCGGCTTGAACCACGTAATTGAGGTCTTCACCGGCCAGCCGCTGGCGCACCTGCTCGGCACCGTGGCCGATGACCACTTGAATGCTCTGTGGCTGCAGCGCGCGGGCCGTATCGATGACGTGCCCAAGCATGGATTTTCCGGCAACCGGGTGCAGCACCTTGGGCAGGGCCGAGCGCATGCGGGTGCCCTGGCCAGCGGCGAGAATGACGATATCGAGAGACATGCAGCGATTCCTGAACGGTATCGGCCCGGCAGTTCACCCATAAGTAGTCAGGGTGCAGCTGCGCCGACAAATGGCAGAAAAAGAAAAAGGGTAGCCAAGGCTACCCTTTTACTCGTGCGCGATGAAGTCGCGAGTCGGTCAGTGCCGACCGTACTTCTTGCGCATTGCCTCGATGGTTCGCAGCTGGGCTGCGGCCTCGGCCAGGCGAGCGGCGGCGGAGCCGTAATCGAACTCCGCGCCCTTCTCGTGCAGGGCCTTCTCGGCAGCTTTGACGGCAGCCTGAGCGGCAGCTTCGTCGATGTCCTTGGCGCGCGTAGCGGTATCGGCGAGAACCTTCACCATGTTCGGCTGCACTTCGATGAAGCCGCCGGAGATGTAGAAGATCTCCTCGTCACCACCCTGCTTGATCACTCGAACCGGACCCGGCTTGAGATCGGTCAGCAGCGGCGCGTGACCCGGCAGAACGCCGATGTCACCCAGGTTGCCGTGGGCGACGACCATTTCCACCAGCCCCGAGAACAGCTCTTCTTCCGCACTGACGATGTCGCAATGCACTGTCATAGCCATGTTCATGCCTCGGTAATCAGCCTGACCCGCAGCTGCCGGTCAGGCTGGTTGGCGCCCGCGAACGGGCGCGCCAGTTACAGTTTCTTGGCTTTCTCGATGGCTTCGTCGATGCTGCCGACCATGTAGAACGCCTGTTCCGGCAGATGGTCGTAGTCGCCATTGAGGATGCCGGAGAAACCACGGATGGTTTCCTTCAGCGGAACGTACTTGCCTGGCGAGCCAGTGAAGACTTCGGCCACGAAGAACGGCTGGGACAGGAAGCGCTGGATCTTACGAGCACGGGATACCAGCTGCTTGTCGGTCTCGGACAGTTCGTCCATACCGAGGATCGCGATGATGTCCTTCAGCTCCTTGTAGCGCTGCAGCACGTACTGAACGCCGCGAGCGGTGTCGTAGTGCTCCTGACCGATGACCAGCGGATCCAGCTGACGCGAAGTCGAGTCGAGCGGATCGACCGCCGGGTAGATACCCAGGGAGGCGATGTCACGCGACAGTACGACGGTGGCGTCGAGGTGGGCGAAGGTGGTCGCCGGGCTCGGGTCGGTCAAGTCATCCGCAGGTACGTATACGGCCTGTACCGAGGTGATCGAGCCGTTCTTGGTGGAGGTGATGCGCTCCTGCAGAACGCCCATCTCTTCGGCCAGGGTCGGCTGGTAACCTACCGCGGAAGGCATACGGCCCAGCAGTGCGGATACTTCGGTACCGGCCAGGGTGTAACGGTAGATGTTGTCAACGAACAACAAAACGTCACGACCTTCGTCACGGAACTTCTCGGCCATGGTCAGACCAGTCAGTGCCACGCGCAGACGGTTTCCTGGCGGCTCGTTCATCTGGCCGTAAACCAGGGCAACCTTGTCCAGAACGTTGGAGTCCTTCATCTCGTGATAGAAGTCGTTACCTTCACGAGTACGCTCACCCACACCGGCGAACACGGAGTAACCGCTGTGCTCCATCGCGATGTTACGGATCAGCTCCATCATGTTTACGGTCTTGCCGACACCGGCACCACCGAACAGACCGACCTTACCGCCCTTGGCGAACGGGCAAACCAGGTCGATAACCTTGATGCCGGTTTCCAGCAGCTCGTTGCCGCCAGCCTGCTCTGCATAGGACGGAGCAGCGCGGTGGATGGTCCAGCGCTCTTCTTCGCCGATCGGGCCGGCTTCGTCGATGGGGTTACCCAGGACGTCCATGATGCGACCCAGAGTCTGCTTACCGACCGGTACGGAGATACCGGTGCCGGTGTTGACGACGTCCAGGCCACGCTTGAGGCCTTCGGTCGAACCCATGGCGATGGTACGGACAATGCCGTCGCCCAGCTGCTGCTGGACTTCCAGGGTGGTCTCGGCGCCTTGAACTTTCAGCGCGTCATAGACGTTCGGTACCACATCGCGCGGAAATTCCACGTCGATAACGGCGCCGATGATTTGAACGATACGTCCGCTACTCATGTTTGGTTCCTCTGAATATTTGAACCGTTCTTAAACCGCGGCAGCGCCGCCGACGATTTCCGAAATTTCCTGAGTGATCGCAGCCTGACGGGCCTTGTTGTAGACCAGTTGCAGGTCGCCGATCAGCTCACCGGCGTTGTCGGTTGCGTTCTTCATGGCAATCATCCGCGCGGCCTGTTCGGCTGCGCCGTTCTCAACCACCGCCTGATAGGCCTGGGACTCGATGAACCGTACCAGCAGAGCGTCCAGCAGCTGCTGGGCGTCCGGCTCGTAGAGGTAGTCCCACTGACCTTTCTTGACCGGCTCGGCGTTCTCGTCTGCGGCCAGCGGCAGCAGTTGGTCGACCGTGGGCTTCTGGGTCATGGTGTTGATGAACTTGTTGGATACCAGGTACAAGCGATCGATACGGCCATTGTGGAAGCCGTCCAGCATGACCTTGACGCTGCCGATCAGATCATTGATCGACGGCTCTTCGCCGAGGTTGCCGATCGCTGCGACGACGTTGCCGCCGAAGCTGCGGAAGAAGCTCGCGCCTTTGTTGCCGATCACGCAGAGGTCGACTTCGACCTTCTGATCGTGCCACTCCTTCATGTTCTTGATCAGGACCTTGAACAGGTTGATGTTCAGGCCACCGCAAAGACCACGATCGGTCGACACGACGATGTAGCCGACACGCTTGACCGGACGCTCTACCATGAACGGATGACGGTATTCCGGGTTGGCAAAGGCCAGATGGCCGATTACCTGCCGGATCCGCTCCGCATAAGGGCGGCTGGCAGCCATGCGCATCTGTGCCTTGCGCATCTTGCTGACCGCCACCTTTTCCATGGCGCTGGTGATCTTCTGCGTGCTTTTGATGCTCGCAATCTTGCTGCGAATCTCTTTTGCGCCTGCCATTTGACACCTATCGGGTTAGCAGGCGGGAGCCTCACGGCTCCCGCTGCGGCTTACCAGCTTTGAGTGGCCTTGAACTTCTCGATACCGGCCTTCAGGCCTGCGTCGATTTCGTCATTGAAGTCACCCTTCACGTTGATCTTCGCCATCAGATCGGCGAACTCGCGGTTGAAGAAGGCGATCAGGGCCTGCTCGAAGGCGCCAACCTTGGCCACTTCCACGTCCGTCAGGAAACCGCGCTCGGCGGCGTACAGGGACAGGGACATGTCGGCGATGGACATCGGCGCGTACTGCTTCTGCTTCATCAGCTCGGTAACGCGCTGACCATGCTCCAGCTGCTTGCGGGTCGCTTCGTCGAGGTCGGAAGCGAACTGCGCGAACGCAGCCAGTTCACGGTACTGAGCCAGAGCGGTACGGATACCACCGGACAGCTTCTTGACGATCTTGGTCTGAGCAGCACCACCAACACGGGATACCGAGATACCGGCGTTGACGGCCGGACGGATACCTGCGTTGAACATGGCCGATTCCAGGAAGATCTGACCATCGGTGATGGAAATCACGTTGGTCGGAACGAACGCGGAAACGTCGCCCGCCTGGGTTTCGATGATCGGCAGAGCGGTCAGCGAGCCGGTCTTGCCAGTTACGGCACCGTTGGTGAACTTCTCGACATACTCTTCGGAAACGCGCGACGCACGCTCCAGCAGACGGCTGTGGAGATAGAACACGTCGCCCGGATAGGCTTCACGTCCCGGCGGACGACGCAGCAGCAGGGAGATCTGGCGGTACGCCACGGCCTGCTTGGACAGATCGTCATACACGATCAGCGCGTCTTCACCGCGGTCGCGGAAGTACTCGCCCATGGTGCAACCAGCGTAAGGCGCCAGGTACTGCAGGGCAGCGGATTCGGAGGCGGACGCAGCAACAACGATGGTGTTGTGCAGCGCGCCGTGCTCTTCCAGCTTGCGAACCACGTTGGCGATGGTCGACTGCTTCTGACCAATGGCAACGTAAACGCAGCGGATGCCGCTGTTCTTCTGGTTGATGATGGCATCGATGGCCAGGGCGGTCTTGCCGATCTGACGGTCGCCGATGATCAGCTCACGCTGGCCACGGCCTACCGGGATCATGGCGTCGACCGACTTGTAACCGGTCTGCACCGGCTGGTCGACGGACTTACGCCAGATCACGCCCGGCGCAACCTTCTCGACCGCGTCAGTTGCCTGAGCGTTGATCGGGCCTTTGCCATCAATCGGGTTACCCAGTGCGTCGACAACGCGGCCCAGCAGTTCCGGACCAACCGGAACTTCAAGGATGCGGCCGGTGCACTTGGCGCTCATGCCTTCGGTCAAGCCCAGGTAGTTACCCAGAACCACGGCACCTACGGAGTCCTGCTCCAGGTTCAGTGCCATACCAAAGATGCCGCCAGGGAACTCGATCATTTCGCCGTACATGACGTCGGCCAGACCGTAGATACGTACGATACCGTCAGAAACGCTGACGACGGTGCCCTCATTACGGGCTTGAGCAGCGACATTCGATTTCTCGATGCGCTGCTTGATGATTTCACTAATCTCGGAAGGATTCAGTTGCTGCATGCCATGACCCTCAAATCAGGATTTCAACGATTCGGCCAACTGGCTCAGTTTGCCGCGGACCGAACCGTCGACAACCACATCACCGGCGCGAATCAACACGCCGCCGATCAGCGCAGGATTCACGGCCTGCTGGAGGTTGACGGTGCGATCTAGCCGCTTCGACAGGGCGGCAGCCAAAGTTTGGAGTTGCTCGTTGCTGAGCTCGAAGGCGGTTTCAACTTCTGCCTCGAGCGTTTTCTCGGCTTGCGCCTTGATGTCCTCGTACAGCTCCCACACGGTCGGCAGTACCGACAGGCGATCATTCTCGCCAAGGGTCTGGACGTAGTTGCGGAAAGCTTCGTCGGCGTCGTCACCGAGTAGACGCACCAGCCCCTGGACCTTGCTTTCGCTGGTCAGGCGGGGGTCGTTCAGCAACGCTGCGACTTCTGGGACTTCAACAGCGATGGCGGCCAGGTTCAGCATTTTCGACCAGGACTCGGTCGTTCCTGCGGCGCTGGCAAACTCGAAAGCGGCTTTCGCGTAAGGCCGAGCAAGCGTCTGGGTATTGATCATCGCTTGCCTCGCTTAGAGTTGGGAGGCCAGTTTTTCGACCAGCTCGTTGTGCACCTTGGCGTCCACCTGGGACTCCAGGATCTTCTCTGCACCGGCGACGGCAAGAGCCGCTACCTGATTGCGCAGTTGGTCCCTGGCACGGTTCACTTCCTGTTCGATCTCGGCGCGGGCGCCGGCGACCAGTCGCTCGCCTTCGACACGTGCCTGCTGCTTGGCTTCCTCGATGATCGCATTGGCGTGCTTGTTCGCCTGCTCGATGATCTGGGCTGCCTGCTCCTTGGTCTCGCGGAGGGTGTTGGACACCTTGTCCTGAGCCAGTTTCAGGTCTTGCTGCGCACGGCCTGCCGCATCCAGTCCTTCAGCGATCTTCTTCTGGCGCGCTGCCATGGCTGCCGTGATTGGCGGCCAGACGAGCTTCATGCAGAACCAGACGAAGATAGCGAAGGCGAGCGTTTGACCGAACAGCGTCAAGTTAATGTTCACAGCGATTTACCTCGTGCTATCTCGTTCAACGCGGGAGTCATTCCACGGCGACGGGGCTCGCCCGGCGAACCCCATCTCAAACCGGAAAGTGATTAACCGGCGACAACGAAGATGAGGTACATCGCGATACCAACGCCGATCATCGGCACGGCGTCGAGCAGGCCGGCCATCAGGAAGGTTTTGGTTTGCAGCTGGGGAGCCAGCTCAGGCTGACGAGCAGTGGATTCCAGCAGCTTGCCGCCCAGCAGGGCGAAGCCAATACCGGTGCCCAGGGCACCCAGACCGATCATGATGGAGGCGGCGATGTAGACGAGTTCCATGTAAAGCTCCTGAAGCTAAGGGGGGTTAAGGTTTTTCGGTTAAAGCGTTAGCGGTTTTCAGTGATGTTCTTCATGGGCAGAGCTCAGGTACACCACCGTCAGTACCATGAAGATGAAGGCCTGAAGCGGGATCACCAGGATATGGAAGATCGCCCAAGGCACATTCAGGGTCCACTGCACGTAGAACGGCAGCAGAGCGATGAGGATGAACACCACCTCACCGGCATACATGTTGCCGAACAGACGCAGCGCGAGGCTGAGCGGCTTGGTCAGCAGGCCGAGAATCTCGAGGAACAGGTTGAACGGCACCAGCGACCAGTGGTTGAACGGAGTGAACGCCAGCTCCTTGCTGAAGCCACCGAAACCCTTGACCTTGACGCTGTAGAAGAGGATCAGAATGAACACGCCGAGCGACAGACCGAAGGTACCGTTCGGGTCGGCGGTTGGCACGATCTTGAACGCCGGAAGGCCCAGCAGGCTGGCCAGCCCAGGGATGTAGTCGACCGGAATCCACTTCAGGCTGTTCATCAGGAACACCCAGACGAAGATGGTCAGCGCCAGCGGAGCGATCAGAGCATTGCGGCCGTGGAAGGTGTCCTTCACCACGCCTTCGACGAACTCGACGCACATCTCGACGAAGTTCTGCAGCTTGCCCGGTACACCGGTCGTGGCGGACTTGGCGGCGCTGCGGAACAGCAGGATGAAGATGGCGCCCATCAGCAGCGACCAGCCGAGGGTATCCAGGTGGAATGCCATGAAGCCCATGTCACGAGCTTCCAGACCCGTCTGAGCGATGGTCCAGGTGGCCTGATCGAGAACGGAGCCATCAGCACGCTCGTAACCTGCCGGCAGCTTGCCGTAGGTGAGGTTTTGCAGGTGGTGCTGGATATATTCAGCGGGGGTACTCGCCATAAACGCCTCAATGCTCAATGCTTCGGATTGTTTTTCATCAGCAGGAGCGCGCTTGCTCCGACACCCAGAACCAGCAGATAGCCGGCAAACAAGGCGATCGGTTCCAGCGGTTTCACTCCCACGAACACCAACGCAAAAAGCGCTGCTGCCAGAATCTGTTTACCCATCTCGCCAGACCAGAACGACTGGATGATCGCCTGAGTCGAACGTGCGCCAAAGTAACGAAAGGCCTTGTACGCGAAATACACGTTCGCTGACAGCGCAATCAAACCACCGCACAGCGCGGAGTAGCCGGCGACCATACCAAAAACCAGGCCACATGAGACAGCGGTCACTACTACGACCATTGCCTGCATCAGCAATACGCGAAATGCCGGAAGGCGATGGAAGGGTGTTCTGTTGCGTATGTTCACCTGAATTCCATCGCTGTAGCAGGCCGCGTAAATAATTGTCCGCAGTCAAAAAAGCGCGGCGAGTATAGGAGCAGGCCAGCCAGGGTTCAACTCTCCGGTAGTATTTTCCGACCGGCACTACAAACAATTTGTATCAGCGGATGTGGGCCAATACACCCTGCAGTTCATCCAGCGAACTGTAGCGGATCACCAGCTGCCCTTTGCCCCTCTGTCCGTGCTTGATCTGCACCGGAGAGCCCAGGCGTTCCGCCAGGCGCTGCTCCAGACGGCTGATGTCCGGGTCGACCTTGACTTCGGCTTTCGGTGTTTCCTTGCTGCTCAACCACTGACGCACCAGGGCTTCGGTCTGGCGCACGGTCAGCCCACGTGCGACAACGTGCCGCGCGCCTTCGACCTGCTGTTCCGCCGGCAGACCTAGCAATGCTCGCGCGTGGCCCATCTCCAGGTCACCGTGTGACAGCAGCGTCTTGATCTCTTCCGGCAGCGCAATCAGGCGCAGCAAATTGCTTATCGAGACACGCGACTTGCCTACCGCGTCGGCAACTTGCTGCTGGGTCAGCTGGAACTCCTGTTGCAAGCGCTGCAGTGCGACGGCTTCTTCGATCGGATTCAGGTCTTCGCGCTGGATGTTCTCGATCAGCGCCATGGCAATGGCCGCCTCGTCCGGCACTTCGCGAACCAGCGCCGGCACCTTCTCCAACCCGGCCTGCTGGCTGGCGCGCCAGCGACGTTCACCGGCGATGATCTCGAAACGGCCACCGCTGACGGGACGCACCACGATCGGCTGCATCACGCCGTGGTTCTTGATCGACTGGGCCAGCTCCTCCAGGGCCTGCGGGTCCATATCGCGGCGCGGCTGGTACTTGCCGCGCTGGATCAGGTCCAGCGGCAGGTGCTGGAGTTCACGGGTATCGACCTTCGCAGCCTCTTCCTGCATTGCCGAAACGCTGGCGCCGCCGAGCAGGGCGTCGAGTCCACGGCCTAGGCCTCTTTTCTTGGTCGCCATGAGTAGTCCTTATGCGGGGGCGCCACGCGCCGACTGGCGCTGGCGTCGCGACAGTTCACCGGCCAGGGCCAGATAGGCCAGAGCGCCCTTGGATTGCTTGTCGTAGACCAGCGCCGGCATGCCGTGGCTGGGGGCCTCGGCGAGCCGGACGTTGCGCGGGATAACGGTGTCGTAGAGTTTGTCGCCGAAATGCGCCTTGAGCTGTTCGGATACATCGTTGGTCAGACTGCTGCGCGGGTCGTACATGGTGCGCAGCAGGCCTTCGATCTTCAGGCTGGGGTTGAGCGCCTGGCCGATACGCTGGATCGAATTGACCAGATCGGTAAGCCCTTCGAGCGCGTAATACTCGCACTGCATGGGAATGATGACGCCGTCCGACGCAGCCAGCGCGTTGATGGTCAGCATCGACAGCGACGGCGGGCAATCGATGAGGATGTAGTCGTAGTTCTCCCGCACCGGTGCCAGTGCTTCACGCAGGCGTTTTTCCTTGGCCGGCAGATTCAGCAGGGCCACTTCCGCCGCGGTCAGGTCGCGATTGGCCGGCAGCAACTGATAGCCGCCATGCTCGGAGAACTGCATGGCATCCACCAGGCTGCATTCGCCGATCAGTACGTCGTAGATCGAGTACTCCAGTCCGAGCTTGTCCACACCGCTACCAGTGGTGGCGTTGCCCTGGGGGTCGAGATCGATCAGCAGCACGCGGCGACGCGTGGCAACCAGCGAAGCCGCAAGGTTGATGCAGGTGGTGGTCTTGGCGACACCGCCCTTCTGGTTGGCAATGGCGAAAACTTTAGCCATGGTCAGTGTCTGTCCGGGTCATGAAGTGCGGCGCAGTATCAGCAGATGGCGCTGGCCTTGGCAACCGGGAACCTTGAGTACGTGACAGGCATCGAGGCGGAAGTCGGCGGGCAGCCGTTGCAGTTCGTCGTCCGGCTGCACGCCCTTCATCGCCAACCAGCGCGTCTGGGTATTGCCCAGATGCCGCGTCCAGCTGGCGAAGTCCTCAAGGGAACTGAAGGCGCGCGAGGTGATGCCGTCGAAGGCTTCCGCCGGCTGGAACTGCTCGACGCGGCTGTGCACGACTTCGAGGTTGGCCAGTTTCAGCTCCAGCTTCACCTGCGTCAGGAATCGCGTTTTTTTCCCATTGGAGTCCAGCAGCGTGAAGCTGCGATCAGGAAACATGATCGCCAGCGGCACGCCAGGCATGCCACCACCGCTGCCGACGTCCAGCCAGGTCTGTCCGGACTCGGCAACGAAGGACACCACGCTCAGGCTGTCGAGCAGGTGTCGCGAAACCATTTCGTCGGGATCGCGCACCGCGGTGAGGTTGTAGGCCTTGTTCCACTTGATCAGCAGTGCCAGGTACGCCAGCAACTGCTGCTGTTGCCCTTCACTCAGCTCGACACCGAGCGCCTGGGCGCCGCGCACGAGTTCGGCGGCATGGGATTCGCTGACCAGACTCATCAGGCGCTCTGCTCCAGCTGCTGGCCGGCATTGCGCTTCTTCAGATGAATCATCAGCAGCGACACCGCAGCGGGAGTGACTCCCGGAATACGCGAGGCCTGCCCGAGCGTCTCAGGCCTTGCCTGACCGAGCTTGTGCTGAATCTCCTTCGACAAGCCCGGAATCGTCGTGTAGTCGAGATTCTCCGGCAAGGCGATGTTTTCGCTGGCACGCAGTCGTTCGATCTCGTCCTGCTGCCGTTCGATGTAGCCGGCGTACTTGGTCTTGATCTCGACCTGCTCGGCGACCTGAGGATCCTGCGCACCGTCACCGGTCAGTTCGATCAGGCTCTGGTAATCGATTTCCGGACGAGCCAACAGATTGAGCAGATTGTACTCGCGGGCCAGCGGGCTGCCGAAACGCTCGGCGATGGCATCTCCCTGTGGTGTGCCGGGACGAACCCAGCAACTCTTCAGGCGCTGCTCCTCGAGCTCGATACCTTCGCGCTTGGCGCAGAACGCAGCCCAGCGGGCATCGTCCACCAGACCCAGTTCGCGGCCCTTCTCGGTCAGACGAAGATCGGCATTGTCCTCACGCAGGATCAGCCGGTATTCGGCACGCGAGGTGAACATCCGATAGGGCTCCTGGGTACCGAGGGTGATCAGGTCATCGACCAGCACGCCTAGGTAGGCCTCATCGCGGCGCGGACACCAGCTGTCCTTGCCCTGCGCCCGCAGCGCAGCGTTGGCTCCGGCGAGCAGTCCCTGGGCACCAGCTTCTTCGTAACCGGTGGTGCCATTGATCTGGCCGGCGAAGAACAGCCCGCCGATCACCTTGGTCTCCAGGCTGTACTTGAGATCACGTGGGTCGAAGTAGTCGTACTCGATGGCATAGCCCGGCCGCACGATGTGGGCGTTCTCCATGCCACGGATGCTCTGCACGATCTGCAGCTGCACATCGAACGGCAACGAGGTGGAGATGCCGTTGGGATACAGCTCATGAGTGGTCAGGCCTTCGGGCTCGAGGAAGACCTGATGGCTGTCCTTGTCGGCAAAACGATGGATCTTGTCTTCGATCGACGGGCAGTAGCGCGGCCCGACGCCCTCGATCACGCCGGAATACATCGGCGAACGATCGAGGTTGGCGGCAATGATTTCGTGCGTTCGCGCGTTGGTGTGAGTGATCCAGCAGCTGACCTGCGGCGGGTGCTGCTCACGATTGCCCATGAACGACATCACCGGCAGCGGTGTGTCACCCGGTTGCTCGGTCATAAGAGAAAAATCCACCGAACGACCATCGATACGTGGCGGCGTACCGGTCTTCAGCCGACCGACGCGCAGCGGCAACTCGCGCAGCCGGTGAGCCAGGGCGATCGAAGGCGGATCGCCTGCGCGCCCGCCTGAATAGTTCTGCAGGCCAATGTGGATAAGTCCACCGAGGAAGGTCCCGGTGGTCAGCACCACAGAATCCGCGAGGAAACGCAGACCCATCTGGGTCACGACACCCCGGACCTGATCCTGCTCGACGATGAGGTCGTCCGCCGCCTGTTGAAATATCCACAGATTCGGCTGGTTTTCCAGAGTGTCACGAATAGCAGCTTTGTAAAGCACGCGGTCAGCTTGCGCTCGGGTGGCTCGAACGGCTGGCCCCTTGCGGCTGTTGAGCACGCGAAACTGGATGCCGCCCTTGTCGGTGGCCATCGCCATGGCCCCACCCAACGCATCGATTTCCTTGACCAGATGACTCTTGCCGATGCCACCGATGGCCGGGTTGCAGCTCATCTGGCCGAGGGTTTCCACATTGTGGCTGAGCAGCAGGGTCTTCACGCCCATGCGTGCCGCTGCCAGCGCAGCCTCGGTGCCGGCATGGCCGCCGCCGATAACGATCACGTCAAAACGGGAAGGGAAGTCCACCACGCACCTCGTGCCTGTTCAGATGGGAATTCGGGAAGCCGCGAAGTATAGGGATTTAGCCAGTGCTAAAGAAGGGCTCTGAGCAAAAAATGACCAACCATCTGGCGGAGGCGAGTCGGTGGATAAACATTAGAAATAGAGAAGAAATATATAAGAAGCTTATTTATGTGTTTATAAATGGTGAAGCTCATTTCTGTGGATAACCACGTGGAGCCCTCGGCAGGCCTTCCTTGTGGCGAAGGATAAACCTGTGCTGCGGCTGGGCGCTGACGGTGTGAATACCGTCAGCATCCTGTGGATTAAAGTTAATCTTATGCACAGAGGGGTTTTTCACCAGCTTACGCCATGACTTTTCTACTGCCCTTAGGCGGCCTTTTCCACAGGGCTCATGGCGGGAATTTTCGGCAGCCGAATGCCATCGCCACGAATTTTCAGCGTAGCGTTGTGCATGAAAGGGGGCGGGCGTGGTTAGCGCCCGTGCAGTGTCATTTGCCGATGCAGAAGCTCGAGAAGATTCGCCCGAGCAGGTCGTCTGAGCTGAACGCGCCTGTGATCTCACCGAGTGCTTGTTGTGCCAGGCGCAGATCCTCTGCCAGCAGCTCACCGGCGCCGGCCAGCGTCAGTTGGGCATGGCCATGCTCCAGATACTGGTCAGCCAGACGCAGTGCGTCCAGATGGCGACGTCGGGCGCTGAAGCTGCTTTCAGCGGTCTGCTCGTAGCCCATGCACTGCTTGAGGTGTTCGCGCAACAACTCGATACCTTCGCCGGATCGTGCGCACAGGCTCAGGGTTGCCTGTCCGTTGTCGTCGAAGCGAATCGAGATCGGCTCACCGCTCAGGTCAGCCTTGTTCCGAATCAGCGTCACCCGGTTCGGCGCAGGGTTGGATTCGAGAAACTCCGGCCAAAGGGCTAGTGGGTCCTGCGCCTCAGGCGCACTGGCATCGACCATCAGGAGTACCCTGTCCGCTTCGCCGATGGCGCTGAGCGCGCGCTGCACACCGATCCGCTCGACCTGATCTTCGGTATCGCGTAGGCCCGCGGTATCGACGACATGCAGCGGCATGCCGTCGATCAGGATGTGTTCGCGCAGGACATCGCGGGTGGTGCCGGCAATATCGGTGACAATGGCGGCCTCACGGCCCGCCAGTGCGTTGAGCAGACTGGACTTGCCGGCGTTGGGGCGCCCTGCGATCACCACGGTCATTCCGTCGCGCAGCAAGGCGCCCTGCCCGGCTTCGCGCAGCACTGTGGATAACTCGGCTTTCACGGCATCCAATTGTGCCAGGACATGCCCATCGGCGAGGAAGTCGATCTCTTCTTCGGGAAAATCGATCGCCGCTTCGACATAGATACGCAGCTGAATCAATCTTTCGGTCAACTGATGCACGCGGCGAGAGAATTCGCCCTGTAGCGAACGCACCGCATTGCGCGCGGCCTGCGCCGAACTCGCTTCGATAAGGTCGGCGATCGCCTCGGCCTGGGCAAGATCGAGCTTGTCGTTAAGGAATGCGCGTTCACTGAATTCGCCTGGCCGAGCCAGACGAACGCCGAGTTCGACGCAGCGCTGCAGCAGCATATCCATGACAACCGGGCCGCCATGCCCCTGCAGTTCGAGTACGTCCTCACCGGTGAACGAATGCGGTCCCGGAAAGAACAGTAGCAGGCCTTCGTCGATCACCTCGCCGTCGTCTGCGTGAAATGCACCGTAATGTGCATGCCGCGGCGTTGGCTCACGGCCGGTCAGGGTAATGGCGATAGCCTTGGACCGTGGCCCTGATACCCGAACGATGCCTACTCCTCCGCGCCCCGGCGCGGTAGCGACGGCGGCAATGGTGTCGCGAACTGGATTCATGCGGCCTCCTTTCTGGACGGCAGATAGCAGAACGCCCCAATCAAGGGGCGTTCTGCATTGGCGGTTGAGGCGTCAGGCGGGCTTCGCCGCGGCCTCGATCTTGCGGGTAATGTACCACTGCTGGGCGATGGACAGGACGTTGTTGACCACCCAGTACAGCACCAGACCGGCAGGGAACCAGAGGAAGAAGAAGGTGAAGATCACCGGCAGCAGCTTCATCACTCGCGCCTGCATCGGATCCGGCGGTGTCGGGTTCAGCTGCTGCTGGATGAACATGGTCACGCCCATGATGATCGGCAGGATGAAGAACGGGTCTTTGATCGAAAGGTCGGTGATCCAGAACATCCAGGGCGCCTGGCGCATCTCGACGCTTTCCAGCAGGACCCAGTACAGGGCCAGGAATACCGGCATCTGCACCAGGATCGGCAGGCAGCCGCCCAGCGGATTGATCTTTTCCTTCTTGTACAGCTCCATCATCGCCTGGGACATCTTCTGGCGGTCGTCGCCATGCTGTTCCTTCAGCGCCTGCATTTTCGGCGACACCGCGCGCATGCGCGCCATCGACCTGTAGCTCGCCGCGGAGAGCGGGAAGAAGGCGAGCTTGATGACGATGGTCAGAACGATGATCGACCAGCCCCAGTTGCCCAGCAGCGCGTGGATGTTTTCCAGCAGCCAGAAGATCGGCTGAGCGATGAACCAGAGGATGCCGTAGTCGACGGTCAGACGCAGACCGGGGGACAGTTCTTCCAGCTTGTCCTGGCTCTTCGGGCCGGCATACAGCGTGGCGCCTGTCTCGCCCTGTGCGCCGGCAGGTACGGTAACAGCGGGGCCGGTGAAGCCGATGATGTAGTTGCCCTGGCTATCCTTGCGCGTCTGCACCTGGTTGGTATCGTCCGGCTGAGGAATCCAGGCGGTGACGAAATAATGTTGCAGCCAGGCGATCCAGCCACCCTGCACGCTTTCACGCAGGTTGCTTTCATCCATGTCGCCCATGGAGACCTTACGATACGGCTCGTCCTTGGTCCACAGCGCAGCGCCAAGGTAGGTAGCGGTGCCAGTGGCGGTGCTTGAGGAGGGATCGCCGCTGTTGTCGCGCTTGAGCTGACCGAACAGGTAACCGGTCCAGGGTTGACCGCTCTGGTTGTCGATCAGGTAGTTCACCTTCAGCGCATAGTTACCGCGCTCGAGGGTGAAACGCTTGATGTAGTTGACGCCATCAGCATTGTATTTCAGATCGACGACCACCTGATCCTGACCTTCGGCCAGTTGGTACTCGCTTTTCTCACTGCTGTACTGAGGACGCCCGCTGGCCTTGTCCGGGCCGTCGCCGATCAGGCCGCTTTGTGCTTCATAGACTCGCTCACCACTACGCTCGAACAGTTGGAACGGCACATCGGGACGATCCTGACGACGCGGGTACTGCGGCAGATGCAGTTCGACGATGTCGCCACCGCGCGGATCGATGGCCACGTCAAGCACGTCGCTGCGCACACGAATCAGCTGGCTGCTCGGCGCATTAGCCGGCAGGGCGCTGGCCTGTTGCTGGCCGGCAACCGCGGGCACATCGCCAGCGGTGCTTTCGCTGTTGGCGGCGGGGCTATCCGGAAGAGCCGGTACGCCCGGCTGGCTTTGCGCGGTTTCGGTCGGCAGGGCAGCCTGACCGTAGTCCTGATTCCATTGAAGAACCATCAGGTAGGCAACGACTGCTAGAGCGACGAGCAGTATCGAGCGTTTGATATCCATGGTTACTCGGCCATCGGAGATGAATTGGAAGTGTTATGAGAAGGCACGGGATCGTAGCCACCGGGATTCCACGGATGGCAGCGCCCCAACCTGCGCAGGCTCAGCCAGCCGCCACGCAACAGGCCATAAGTTTCGATGGCCTCGAGTGCATAGCAGGAGCAGCTTGGATAGAAACGGCAGTGACTGGCCATCATCGGACTGATGGCGTACTGGTAGACCCTGATCGAAGCGATGGCCAATTTACGCATGGGTGCTGTTGGCGGCTCCAGGTTCGACGGAGGTCTTGGATGGGCTGCGTGACAGTCGCTTCCAGAGCTTGGCGAATTGCTTCGCCAGTTCGGGATTGTCCAGATCAGCCAATCCCTTGCGGGCGATGATCACGATGTCCCAGCCCACCAGATCCGACTGGTGATGGCGGAAGGTCTCACGTATCTGCCGCTTGATGCGGTTACGTTCGACCGAGAGCTTGACGCTTTTCTTGCCGATCACCAGCCCAAGGCGGGGGTGTTGCAGATCGTTCTCGCGTGCCAACAGCAGGACGTTCCTGCCAGGCACCTTACCGGAAGGGGAGTCGAAGACTGCCTTGAATTGGCGGGGAGTCAGCAGACGCTTTTCCCGGCCGAAGCCCCGACTCACTACCTGTTCCGATATCAGACGGTCAGACGCTTACGGCCTTTGGCGCGACGACGCGACAGAACCTGACGACCGTTCTTGGTGGCCATACGTGCACGGAAACCGTGAGTACGAGCGCGCTTGATGGTGCTGGGCTGGAAAGTGCGTTTCATGGTGCGTTTACCTGGTGATCCATTGCGGGCCGGAATGGCCCCCTTTTAAGAGACCGGCGATTGTAGAGAAGCTATCGAGCCAGGTCAATTTCCAACCAGCCCTGCATGGATGAAAAAAATAAGTAGAAAAGAAATATAAGCTCTTAAGATGTAATGCTTATATATGTGCAGCACCTTTTCTGTGGATAGATGGCTACAGACCTTAGGAGACGGGCGCTCCCGCGGATGCAAACTTGGTGCGAAAGCGGTGCTCACCCCGTGCAGAGGCTCTGCGCAAGCTGGGGATTAAAACTCAAGATATCCACAGGCGGTGTTAATCAGTGCTTTTGAACAGGCTTGACCACTGCCCTCAGGGGTATTTATCAACAGACTTGGCGACAATGCTTTTCCATGCGTTGAGTGGTTGACCAGACCTAGGGTATTCCGTCCTGCGCTTCAGGTTTGTTGTGGATAACCTGAGGGCGTGCCGTTACAATGGCCGCCGTCTTACCTCGACTGAGTCGATAGGAGCTTCC